>JADJAG010000012.1 GCA_016704325.1 Chitinophagaceae bacterium | reverse complement strand
GAGTCATTCGCACAACTTCTGTATCAAAACTTCACCCGTAGAAGTGTTTTCAATGGAGTTAGTAATCTTATCAATTATAAATTCAAGAGGTTCATGTCTTGAGTTTTTCATACACAAAGATATAAAATGTCGTTGAAATATGTAAAAGCTATGTGACAGCTGGGCGCTTGGTTGGATTGAAAGCTAACATAAACGTTTTACAATGAACTGGCTTATAGCGTCAATTCCCCATACTTTCTGATTGTTAAAACATATCAAAAATACAATGCATTAACTTATAGTCACTTCCCTCAAATATCCGCCTCAACCGAAGCGCCAACGTACGCATACTTTCAATCTTTACAGGGCGCAGGAAGTATTCGAGGTTAAAGAGGTTATCGGCGACAATGGCAATACGGTAAGCTTTAATCAGAGGTAACCTGATGCGCGCATCGCTACCTGAGGTGCCGCTGTTGTGTACTTCACGGTAGTTGGTGATAGCCGGTTGGCAAAAGGCGCCGTAGCCCTGTCGATGTCATAAAAAGTCTGATCGATGTTCTGCAGCCGTAAAGTTGTAGTCCTGTCTGCTGAAACCAACGGCCAGCGAATGCCAGGAAACTCTGCACCGACTTTCGCAATGTGCTGGAAACGATATTTAAGAATGGTAATCGGTGGTATCGGAGCCGGTGGAGGTATAACTCCATGGCTTTGGAATAAAACCATCTCCCGGTAAGTTGTCGATTGCATAGCCTTCACAACGGCCTCCAACCAGGCGAGGTATAGTGTAACCGGGGCCGTGAGAATAGTTAGCCCGACAGCAGTGGAAAGTTGCCCGTCACCCGGAAACGGAAAGGTCAAGGCCACCCAACCTCGTCCTCCCCAGTACTCAAGAACTTCGAGCCGGCCTGCTGTGTCTCTCGGCAGCATAGTTATCTCACGGTGTTGGAGTATTCCCGCCGGAAGGCAGCGAGGTCTAGGTAGCCGGTGAACCCGGCGAATGTTGAATCCCTGCTTCCACCGCCAATCTCGGCAATCCAATCCGTCTCAGGCCGTAGTTCCGGGTTGGGGAAAATAGTGATCCCACCGACTGAAGCCCCTGATACGTATTTTTCGTGACGGTGGGATAACGATAACCCCGTCCATAACAGAAGCGGAGAAACCCACCTTCGCCAGCCTCAGGTTGGCACCGGCACGGCCAATCGGCTTCACGGTATTTTCGTGTCGTCGATTTGGAAAGTATATTCACCGCGGAAATCCCGAATGACAGGTTCAAGCATCCCGGAATTTTTTACCGAACCTGAGCGAACGAGGCAGGGTTCTGCATGCGGTTATCGCTTTTGCCACTGCGGTTGAGCCCATCGCAATCAGCATGCACAAAGGACTGGTTGGTTACAAATCCGAACGATACATGCGTTTGTCCGATGCGTGTGAGTTCTTTCGAAGCAGCATATTCGAGGTAATACGTTTCATTTTTTGTGGATTGCGAATTGCTGTTGTCGCTGTTCGTCATATAAATTCTCGACTTCAGTGAGTGGCGCAGCCCTGATGGCGTGAAATAGGTGATGTACGGATCGAGGTAAAACTGCCAGGAGTCGGTTATGGTAAGTGTACCAGGAAAAGCACGGTAGATCTTCGCACTGTCGTCGCCCCACACGAGCGAGAAGTTGGAATGTTCTATCATGGCATTGCCATTGATGCCCATGGACAGGCCATCCACATTTCTAGGACGGTAGCGAAGGTTAAAATTGAAACGCCCCGAACGGTCGCCAATATCGCTGTTGCTGAGACTATCCTGCTCAAAAGGTAAAGCAGGATCTGCCACCGGAGGACCGATGTAATTGTGATCGTATAAAACATCCGCCGATTATTACATCAAACAACTTCGTCTTCATGGCATGATTGATATTCAAACCGGAAAAATTTGCTGCGCCATTCCACCATTTGGCTGCCGGGTTGGAAGGGCTACTGTAAAACCCGGTGTACATGCGGACTTTTGTTTCATGCGGTTTTGTCGGATAAGCAGTAAGAAAATTAATGGTACCACTCAATGCAGAGGAACCATATAAAACCGATGCGGCTCCCTTTATTACTTCTACCTGGTTCAGGTTTTCTATCGGGATAAAACTCCAGTTGGTGCGGCCTGCATCTGCCGTCAGGATAGGAATACCATCAACCAGGGTGAGCACACGGGTGCCTACGCCAAATGCATAACCACTGCCGCCGCGAATCTGTGGTTCTTCATCAAGTATGTTTAAACCAGGTACTTGTTCCAGCACCTGCGTTACATTGGTGGTGTTTCTCGCTTCAATCATCTTTGGTTTCAGCAGTTCCATCGACACGGTGACATCTTCCAGTCGTTGTTCATACTTTCCTGCTGAAATCACAATGTCGTCGAGCACATTCGCTTCCTGCCGGAGTAAAATATTGTAAGTAGTGGTTTTACCGGCTTCCATCACTACCGTGAAAGTATCGCTGGCATAGCCGAGGTAAGAACAAATCAGTACCTGATTTCCCGGGCGCAATCAGCAGTGTGAATTTTCCGCTTTCATCAGAAGCGGTGCCAACACTTTTTCGGATTGCAGAAAAATATTCGCTCCGATTATGGCATTGCGTGTTTGCGCATCCATTACCACGCCTTTTAATGTTCCGGAAGATTGGCAGTAGGCTGCTGCTCCTGCAAACAAAAAGAACAGTAAGGAATTCAGCCGTGCGATGTTGCTTGAACAAAAAATTGTTACGTACAATTTCATGGCAGTTATTGTTGTACCACTATTTTCTTTTGAAGCAGTATGGCACCGTCGTCGCCGACTACAGCACAGAAGTACATACCATTTGTTAAACGCGGCAATTGAAATTGCTCTGAAGTATGTGTAACAGGAGCTGTTACCTGCAACGATCCCATGGCATCATACAAACGGAATTGCCCGAAGTAATTTTTTGGATTGGAAAGCAGAATTTGATCGGTAACCAGGGAATTTACGATTTGCATGCCGGATGCATTTTGCACTTCTTCTACACCGGTAGTAAAAAGCAGGGAAAGGTCATCAATATATAATGTGGAACCCGGTATGGCTTTGTAACCATTGCTGCTTGACATCATCCAACGAGATAAAGAAGGTGTGGCAGCAGAGTAATAGTTAACAGGTGCACTAAAGCGGGTGTAATTGGAAACCGTTGCGCCGATCCTCAATATGGCCATGCCGACTGTATCACCGGAAGCTTCGAGGAGGCTGAACTGAATCATGGTGGAATCGCCTCCGACGGGTTGATACTTCACCCAGCAGGCTATGCTGTCGGGCCGTTCTGTATATGGAATGCCGCCTTCAATTCCGTAAGGTGGTGTGATGATGAGGTTACCGGTGGTCACGATGCCATTCACAGTATCATTGAAAGTAACAATTGCATAGGTAACCAGTTTAACGGCATAGCTTCCGCTATGTGCATCGGTAGTGCGCTGGCAGGTGAGTATGCCCAGTAAAGCAGTAGCAGAGTCGAGGTTATCCCAACTGTTGGGAATAAAAAAGTTGCTGAATAAATCCACTTCCGTCCATTCTTCAAATCCTGCATTAGGAGTCGGATTTTGGGCGCTGAGTGTGATTGGTGCAGATATCGAGCAAAAGGCAATACAGGCAATAATGAGTATGGCAGGTACATGTTTTCGCATAGTGTATGTTTTGTACAGAGCAAAACTAACGAAAAGTATGAAGTAGGAAAGTGTTCAGGTACAATTCATGATAAGGCGTTCGGATTAGTCATCCGGTGACTTAGTCAAAAAGGAAATGGCTATTTTTCTATGAATATCATTATTACGAATTCTCCAGCAACGCCACCTTTTCCTTCAATACCAGCAACAACAAATCAATAGTTTGCAAATGTGTTCTGAAAGAAACAATGGCGGCACGCAATGTAAATTTTCCATCGAGTAAAGTAGAGGAAATAAACACCCTGCCATCCTGCTGTACGGCTTCCACCAGTTTCTTATTAAAGGCATCGGCATCTCCTGATTTGGGAACATAACGGTACGTAACAACAGACAGTTGCGGTTCAGGTCCTGTTTCAAATCCAAGCTGCTGCACTTCCTCATAAAAATATTTTGCCAGCAATAATTTTTCTTCAAGGCAAGCCCTGAATGGTTTCAATCCAAGTAACTTCAGGGGCAACCACATCCGTAATCCGCGAAAATGTTTGGTAAGTTCAGGTGACAGGTCTGCCGGAGATACTTCTTCCGTAGCTTGTAGTGTGTCCTGCATATAATTAGCGGCATAAAAATGAGAAGCATTCAGTTGGGTGCGGTCACGTGCCAAGAGTACACCTGTTCCATATGGTAAAAACAATGACTTGTGCGGATCAATTACCAGCGTATCGGATTGTTCAATGCCTTTCAGTTTTAACTTACCTGATTCCGTCAGCATAAAAAATCCACCATAGGCACCGTCAATATGATACCAGAGTTCCTGTTTCTTTGCAATGGCACCTATCTCTTCCAGTGGATCGATGGCCCCTGTATCCGTAGTGCCGGCAGAGGCTACTACCAGGAAAGGTATCAGCCGGTTGGTTTTATCGAGCACAATCATCCGTTCAAGGTCATCGGCTTTCATCCTGTAATGATCATCCAACGACACATAACGAATGATGCATTCTTTCAATCCTGCTATGCGAATGGCCTTATCTACAGAATGATGAACCTGCTTTGACAGGTAGATCACTGCCTTCTCAAAATCACGGGCTTTGATCTGCGAAGCATCCCGCGCACATACGATGCCCATCAGGTTTGCAATGCTGCCACCTGAAGTAAGGTTGCCGACAGCGCCGGCAGGATAGCCCATTAAAGAAGACATCCATTGAATGAGGCTGTTCTCCAGGCGAACGGCACCGGGAGAGGCGAAGTAAATTCCTGCATAACGGTTGAAAACATCAGCCAGGTAATCTCCCAGCGCGGCATAATAAATGCCTCCACCCGGAATATATCCCAGATGGCCTCCGGAAGCAGGATTGAGGCCGGAGTGATCAACTTCCTGTCTAAGTAGTTTTAATGCCATTTCAATATCAATCCCTTCATCTGATATGGGCGAGCCAAATAATCCGAATCCATCTGCAGCACTTACATCAAATGCTTTTAATGTTTCTATATGATTTATAAAGTGCTCTGAATAATCAATCACTTTTTTCTAACAGTATCGCGCTTGCCTGCCGGCGGCTCCAGTTGACGGGAAATTTGCTCCAGCGATGTGATGGCTGATCTCATTGATCAAACGTAGTGAAATTTTTGGGAAGAAGGAGGCAGGAGGCAGGAACCAGGAACCAGGAACCAGGAGCCAGGAGCCAGGACAGGCGGCATGACGTAAGACGTATGACTTAAGACTGGCATGCCATGGCCGTTGCCAGTCGTGCCCCACTTCATGGGAAGGTCTTCAAGGTTTGTTATAGGGGCTGAGTGGTGGCACGACTCTGCTATGATCAATATTTCACTTATGTATTACACCAGACCTTGGGGCCCCGGCCCCGGGCCGCCCACCTTTGAGATATTTTTTTAGTGAGAGGACGAAGTAAGTTAGACGAAGGATGTAAGACTTAAGACAAGCACCGATGCGCATTTATCATCGATGTTAAAGGGTGGTATGCCATGACCGTAGCCAGTCGTGCCCCCACTTCATGTGCAGGTCTTCAAGGTTTGTTATAGGGGCCGAGTGGTGGCACGACTCTGCTATGTGATCAATATCTTTCACTTTATGATTCCAATAGTCGTTCCACCACCCGGAGGGAATATTTAACCTTCAACTGCAGTAGCAAAGTGGTGGCACGACTCCAGGACCGTTGCCAGTCGTGCCCCCACTTCATGGGAAGGTCTTCAAGGTTTGTTATGAAGGCTGAGTGGTGGCACGACTCTGCAATACTCTTGAGATATTTTTTTAGTGAGAGGACGAAGTAAGTTAGACGAAGGATGTAAGACTTAAGACAAGCACCGATGCGCATTTATCATCGATGTTAAAGGGTGGCATGCCATGACCGTAGCCAGTCGTGCCCCCACTTCATGTGCAGGTCTTCAAGGTTTGTTATAGGGGCTGAGTGGTGGCACGACTCTGCAATACTCTTGAGATATTTTTTTAGTGAGAGGACGAAGTAAGTTAGACGAAGGATGTAAGACTTAAGACAAGCACCGATGCGCATTTATCATCGATGTTAAAGGGTGGCATGCCATGACCGTAGCCAGTCGTGCCCCCACTTCATGTGCAGGTCTTCAAGGTTTGTTATAGGGGCCGAGTGGTGGCACGACTCTGCTATGTGATCAATATCTTTCACTTTATGATTCCAATAGTCGTTCCACCACCCGGAGGGAATATTTAACCTTCAACTGCAGTAGCAAAGTGGTGGCACGACTCCAGGACCGTTGCCAGTCGTGCCCCCACTTCATGGGAAGGTCTTCAAGGTTTGTTATGAAGGTTGAGTGGTGGCTCGACTTTGTCACGCTTTTAGAATGATCTGCAGTATGATTCCAATAGTCGTTCCACCACCCGGAGGGATTACTTAATCTTCAACTGCAGAAGCAAAGTGGTGGCACGACTCGGAGATCGTTGCCAGTCGTGCCCCCACTTCATGTGAAGGTCTTCAAGGTTTGTTATGAAGGTTGAGTGGTGGCACGACTCTGCAATACCTTCGAGATATTTTTTTAGCAAGAGGACGAAGTAAGTTTGACGAAGGATGTAAGACTTAAGACTTAAGACCAGCACTGATGCGCATCATTTATCTTCGGTGTTAAAGGGTGGCACGACTTTGTAACTTTTTTTACATGCTTTGTATTATGATTCCAATAGTCGTTCCACCACCCGGAGGGACTATTTAACCTTCAACTGCAGAAGCAAAGTGGTGGCACGACTCGGAGACTGTTGCCAGTCGTGCCCCCACTTCATGGGAAGGTCTTCAAGGTTTGTTATGAAGGCTGAGTGGTGGCACGACTTTGTCACGCTCTTAGAATGATTTGCAGTATGATTCCAATAGTCGTTCCACCACCCGGAGGGACTATTTAACCTTCAACTGCAGAAACAAAGTGGTGGCACGACTCGGAGACCGTTGCCAGTCGTGCCCCCACTAGCGGGAAGGTCTTCAAGGTTTGTTATAAGGGTTGAGTGGTGGCACGACTCTGTAATGCTCTTGAAGTATTTTTTTTAGAATAAGGGCGAAATAGGTTAGACGAAGGACTTAAGACGTAAGACTTAAGACAAAACATCCGTCTGTCTTTATTATTTGTTAATAGGGTTGAATGCTTGCGCGACGCTGATTTACACGTGAAATATTTTACTTAAAGAGATGAAGAAGGACATAACACAAAAGACTTGTCATCTAAAAAATTTACTATAAGAATATCAGCAAGGTTAGTTCTTTGAAAGGCAACATTAAAAAAGCGTCTCCGGTATTTTGAAGGCGCTTTAGAATGCTGAAAATATTGTTCTAACTTTTATTCTGTAGCAGTAGTTGTTACCGAAGCTTCCTTTTTGCTTCCTGCTTTGCAATAAAATCCTTGATCCATCCTGTCGTCACAGACTTTGGCCTTTCAATACCATGGCCCAGTGCACGGTCCCAGATTAGGGATGCAAGCACGCCCAATGCACGCGACACGCCAAAAAGTACCGTATAGAAATCATATTCTACCAGTCCGTAGTGAACCAGCAAAGAGCCGGAGTGTGCATCTACATTCGGCCATGGGTTTTTGATCTTTCCACTTTCTCCTAAAATGGTCGGTGCCACTTCATAAACTTTCCATACGATGTTTACCAGTTCATCATCCGGACAATGAATTTTAGCAAACTCCATTTGTGCAAGGAAGCGTGGGTCCGTCTTGCGCAATACGGCATGTCCGTAACCGGGCACCACCTTGCCTTCTGTCAGCGTCTTGCGGATATAGTTTTCAATATCTTCTTTAGTCAGCTTCCCTTTTCCGATTTTCTTCTTCATCTCCAATATCCAGCGGATCACTTCCTGGTTGGCCAGTCCGTGCAAAGGGCCTGCAAGCCCATTCATTCCGGAAGCAAACGCCAGGTAGGCATCACTCAGGGTAGATCCTACCAGGTGGGTAGCATGTGCTGAAACATTCCCGCCTTCATGGTCGGCATGTATGGTAAGGAACAACCGCATATAACTGTAAAAGTCGGGCTGATCGAAACCGAGCATATGAGCGAAGTTGGCTGACCAGTCGAGGTCCGGATTGGGTTCAATGTGCTTTCCTTTCTTGTAAGAACGGCGATAGATGTAAGCAGCCACACGCGGTAAGCGCGCTATCAGCGTCATCACATCTTCATACATGGGATCCCAGTATTCCTTCTTGTTGATGCCATCCCGGTAGGCACGCGCAAAATTCGATTCCGTCTGCATGGCCATAATACCGATTCAGGAATGGTGTAGCCACGAAACCGGATGCCTTCATTGGCGTCGAGCAAGGATGTTTCTGTAACTAAAGCGATAATGCTTTTCATTCCACCATAAGCTTGCCCTACATTATAAGAACCCAGCACGGTTTCACTATTATTCTTTATCAGCTCTTTGATTTCAGCCGCTAATGGAGTGGCTTTGGCGGCAAATTTATCTTTTATATAACCCATGTTCCTGTGGTAATTTTTTAGGTGCTCAAAATTATAGAAAATTCAGGTGGTTTGGGAATTATTGTTCGGGTTAAGGGTGGCTTTAGGGTTTTGGTGGTTGAGGGAGGAATGGATAAATGGTTAAATTGCTAAATGGTTGAATGGTTGCGGCGAAGCCGGAGGGGATTATTTTCAATCCGGAGATTGTTTTTTTAGCTGATAGAGATGAATTGGTTTTGATAATCGATTTTGAAGAAGGAGAAGACGCATACCGCTTTTTTTTTGTGGATGGGATAATCAGATTTAGTTTTTTGGATTTAAAGGTATTTTGATAGTGGAGTATGTTATTTATGTTGACTGTTTCTCCATTAATTTGATTTCTTAAAACAAAGGGCTGAATCACAAAACGCTTTTAGATAAGACTATAACTTACTTCATAAGACTGAACGGAGAATAATGCGTGAAGAAATAATTGATCCTGAGCAGAACTTCCGGTTGTTTGAAGCAATGGTTGCCTTTGCAAGGGATACTGGTGTTTTCCTTTTTAAGGATCCGCTGGATGGGTTGCAGCAGAAGATTGAATTGGTAAAAAAACTGCAAAGTTTTTCAAGGGTACATGCTGAGGAAATAATATAAAGATTCATTATGGTCCGACTAAAAGATTGGGATTTAAGCTGAAACCTAATACTTACGCGCATCCTATAAACCCACACTTCAACGTGGGGTTATAGGATGAAACCCGCTCCTGGCGGGCTTTAACCCAAATTAGTTGGACAATAGTATTAAAGATTTATTCTTTCATTGTTTCATGGCTAAATCGTTACATAAAATCTGGTACAAGCTTGGCAATCAGCATGTGAATAATTTCTTTTTGACTGTTTAGGTGCAGCCGGAAGAGTTGCAGACTTATTACCCATACTATTATTCTATATAAAATTCATAAGCTTGCCTCTACAAACCAATTACAACATTACCAGTGAAAGTTTGCATTTCAATTACATTTGCTCCTTACGACAAACACCTGGAAAAGATAACTGATGAATGGGCATACTGTATACTTATTGTTGGGAAGCAATATGGGAGATAAGCAGAAACACCTGCAACATGCACTTGAAAAAATAAGCTTGATAGGGACTATTCAGCATACCTCTGCTATTTATGAAACTCAACCCTGGGGAGTCACCAACCAGGATGATTATCTCAACATGGCAGTTCAAATAAGCACTCCTTTGACGCCGGAATTATTATTCAAAAAGCTGAAAGCAATTGAGGCAGCGGAAGGAAGGAATAGTATTATTCAAAACGCACCACGGACTCTTGACATTGATATATTATTCTATGATGAACTGGTGATTGCTACTGAACTACTTATTATCCCGCATCCACGACTGCACCTGCGCAGATTTGTGCTCACGCCATTGGTGGATATTGCACCTGATCTGATTCACCCTGTATTGAACAAATCAATACAGGATTTGCTGGATATTTGTCCGGATGAAAAAACGGTAAGAAAATACCCGGCGGACTAACTACCGGGCGAAGTTGAAATTTCATGCCTCAATTCACAGCACCTTTACATTATTACAACTCCACTTCCACCATATTTCTCATGATATCATCCAATGTTTCGGCTTTCCTGATCAATTGCACCTTGCCTTTATAAACCAATACCTCTGCCGGCCTCGGACGTGCATTGTAATTGTTACTCATTGTGTAGCCATAAGCACCGGCATTCTTAATGGCCAGTGTATCTCCTTCACGCACTTCATTCAATTTTCTATCCCAGCCAAAGGTGTCCGTTTCACAGATATACCCAACCACCGTATAAATCCTCGGCGTACCTTCCGGGTTGGAGATATTGACTATATGATGGTAGGCATCATAAAACATAGGCCTTATCAAATGATTCTGTCCTGAATCAACTCCGGCGAATACAGTGGCTGTCGTTTGTTTTACCACATTTACTTTTACCAGTAACACACCTGCTTCACTTACCAGGAATTTTCCCGGCTCAAACCATAGCTCAAGTTTTTTGCCATAGCGCAGGCAAAATTCATTGAACCGTTCGGTGAGCGCTTTGCCCAGTTCCTTTACATCGGTAGTAACATCATCTTCTTTATACGCTACTTTAAATCCACTTCCGAAATCGATGAACTGCAGATCAGGAAAATCCTCTGCCGCTTCAAAAAGTAATTCAGCACCACGAATAAACACCTCTGCATCGAGTATATCAGAACCGGTATGCATATGCAATCCGCTCACATTAATTTTTTCTGACTTCACAATACGCAGCACATGCCTTAGCTGGTGTATGGAAATGCCAAACTTGGAATCGATATGGCCGGTCTGAATGTGAATATTTCCACCGGCAACAATGTGCGGATTGAGCCGGATACAACATGGAACACTATTGCCATAGGTGTGCCCAAACCGTTCCAGCATCGAAATATTATCGATGTTGATGTGTACACCTGCATCCACCCCTGCCTTGATTTCTTCAAAAGAAACGCCATTGGGAGTAAACAGGATTTCATCTGGCGTAAATCCTGCCTTCAATGCCAAATGCACTTCATGTATGGAAACGGCATCAACCCCTGCACCGGCATTACGCAGGAGCCGGAGGATATTGATATTATTCAAAGCTTTGCAGGCATACTTTATTCTTACAGTCGTTTCCCTGAAAGCATTTTTAAGTTGTGCTACCTGTGCCTCGATCTTTTCGCCATGATATACATACAAAGGAGTCCCATATTGCAGTGCAATTTCCAGTAATTGATTGTTCTCTAATTGATCAAAAATATTTTCTGTTTTCATGTATTTTTTATGAATGCGGATGCAAAGAAAGGATATTCATGGTAATGGAGGCTATCTGATTATTTCAGGGTGTACGACAATTCGTTCATCTTGTCAAACAATGGTTGGTGGGTTAAATGGTTAAATGGCTAAATGGCTAAATGGTTAAATTGCTGCGGCGAAGCCGATCACTTGCTATTCTGTAATCACTACTCTGCTTTACTCACTTACACAAATACTCAATTCTCAAATTCTAAATACTCAATACTCTATACTCTATACTCTATTCTCTATACTCTCAATACTCAATACTCAATACCCAACCCCGCCAATCAATTAACATTTAAAGAAGTAATAATTCAAGTGCTTCTGATAAATTTGCAGTTCATTCTTCCTGAACCGTGACAAAAAACCTGTTCTCTTTTATTGTATCATGTTTCATGGTAACCAGTTTATTTGGTCAATACCGGCTTGGAAATGAAACATACCAGTATTGGTCACTGGGAGCGGGAGCCGGTTTGTACCAGAACATAGATGAACTCCTGATACCCACGCGCTTTGATGGTATCGGCTTAAACGTAAATGTGGCTTTTACCATCGACCGTCCGCGTACGTATCAAAAAGCAAAATTCCAGCTTGACTTTGGCATGGAGCAAAACAGTGCCGGATACAATGGCGTCTTATTGTTTCACCAGCTCAACTACGGTTTTTTATTTCAGCTTCCAAAGAAAACCCGTTTCTATGCCGGCGCACGTTTAGCCGGCGGCACCAACGATCATTTTTATGCTGCCCTGGACGACGGTCATTTATATTGGCTCACTTCTTATAATTTGCAGGGAAGCCTGATGTATATACTTGACAGAAAGAGAAACAAACAATGGCTGATGGAAGCGCACCTGGTGCTTGCAGGCCTAGTATCACGGCCGGAAGCAGAGAACTATGAAAGTAACTTTAAGAATAATGCCATCTGGAAGGATGTCCATACCAACTTTAATTTTGCCAGCATAGCAGATTATTTAAGAGTAGAAGGCGGCATACAATACCAGTACGATATTGCAAACAGCTTCCGTTACGATTTGCAGTGGTACAGTTATCCTGACCCGGAAGCGGTGACTTCCTTATCGCATACCATTACGTTCATTAGAAGATTAGGCACTCATAAATATTACTGATGAAGACAATAGTGCTTTTATTTCTGGTTGCATTTTCTTTCAGCGCTTGCCTGAAAGATGAACCCTTCAAACTGGTATACACCGGCTCTGTTCCTGAATCGCTGGACGACGGCTGGGTAACAGGCACCCCTGCAGCAGTTGGTATGGATGAAGCCATCATTGATGAAGTATATCAATCTTTTTTTTCTGAAGACAACCTCCCATTGGCCCGCAGCCTGTTGATTGTGAAAGATGGAATGCTGGTAGCAGAGGCGTACTGCCGAAATGCTGATGACCGCGAAACGATCAGCAACATCAAATCCGCCACTAAAAGCGTGACTTCCATTCTGACCGGCATAGCGCTGGAAAAGAATTTCCTCGACAGCCTGAATCAAACCATCTACCAGGTAATCCCTGAATATTTTGATACGGAACTTGAAAAGCGACAGATTACCATCTTCGATGTGCTTACCATGCAAACCGGCCTTGACTGGAATAATGATAAAGACACCAGGCCTTTGATTACGGGTAAGGAAGAAAGCAGCCTGGAGATGGTACTTGATAAAAACATCGTCTTTACACCGGGCACTGATTTTCAATATACAGATGGCAATCCACAGTTGCTTTCGGGAGCGATAACGGCCACTTCAGGAAAATCACTGCTTGAATTTGCCGATGAACACCTGTTCAAAAAAATGGGTATCACCGATTTTTACTGGGAACAACATCCTGATGGGTTAAACTTCGGTGCCGTAGCATTATACCTCAAGCCAAGAGATGTCGCCCGTTTTGGAGTTTTATGCCTGCAAAATGGTAGTTATGGAGCAGAACAATTGGTATCGTCAGCCTGGCT
Source organism: Chitinophagaceae bacterium (assembly GCA_016704325.1). Taxonomy (GTDB): domain Bacteria; phylum Bacteroidota; class Bacteroidia; order Chitinophagales; family UBA10324; genus JACCZZ01. Next base: position 289,089 of record JADJAG010000012.1, on the reverse strand, counting down.
GGCAGCGTCAACCCAAACACAGACATTAACCGATGAAGGGGATCCTTATGGTTTTTACTGGTGGATACGGCCTGACTATAATGCATTCACCGCAATCGGTCATGGCGGCCAGTATATTTATGTGATTCCATCGGTAAACCTTGCCATCATCATGACTTCTGAACCGTATGCCGGCGCCTATGATGGCCAGGAAAACCTGCAGGAATTTGAAGAGCTCATCGTAAAGAAAGTACTGGAAGCATTGTAAGCTACAGAAATGCTGCAACTCATCACTACTGCATTCCTTTTGCCAGTCTTCCATCTCTCGTCTTAAGTCATCTGTCTTAAGTTATCTGTCTTAAGTTATCTGTCTTAAGTCTTCCGTCTTAAGTCTTAAGTCCTCCGTCTCCATTCACCCCGCCAACTCCTCCTGCAGCAATCCCGCAACCGTTTTAATTTGCAGAAATTCACTTTGCAGGGCAATCGCATTCGGATGGGTATCGGTACAAATTACTTTGCTGATAATTCCGGTTTCCCTGATGCGTTGCAAGGCATCATTCACAAACAAGCCATGTGTGGTAATCACCGAAATTTCTTTCGCGCCTGCCTGCCTGTAGGCATGTGCTGCCTCAATCAATGAACCACCTGTACGAATCATGTCATCATAGATCACCACATTTTTACCCAGCACTTCTGCACTGATGGAGGTAATGTGTGTTTCATCTCCGCTCACCCTTCTTTTAAAGACAAAAGCTGCATTCACGCCTAAATCATTGGCAAGTGATTCTACCCATTTTGCACGGCCTGCATCGGTGCTGGCCAACACAAAGTTGTAGCCGCCCATTCATGTGCTGCCTCGATAATAATTGGTTTACAATACACATGCACTGCACGCAACGACCCTTCAAAATAATGAGGAAGGCCTTCTGAATGGAGGTCCATCAACATAATTTTATTGCCCATTGCTGTTTCCGGAATAGCAGAAAAGAGGATGGCCCTGGTCTTTGCTTTCACCACTTCGCCGTCTTTTACGGCCCTCTCCATTGTGGAGTAACCGAAGAAAGGCACAACCAGCGTAAGAGAAACAGCGCCATAATTTACTATGGAACAGGCAAGGTCAAACAGTTCCAGTGTATCTTCATCGGAGATGGTGCCACCAATTATAATCACTTCACGTCCATCCACACCGCTCGTGATGCGCTGATACACTTCGCCGTCAGGGAATTTTTTGTATAGGGTGTTTCCTGCTTCGAATGTGTTAAACATCAGCAGTTTTTCGCGGAGATATTGATAGTGTTGTGTGCTGAAGAGGAGTTTCGGACGATTGTTCATTGTGGAATAGGTTGAATGGATAGTAATACAGGCAACTTTTGAAAATGATGAATAATAATGAAACGCAACTGCAAAATACAGCCATCAACGAAGATAGCAAGTTCAGGAAAAAATATTAGGGGATAATTTTTGTGGGGTGTATGACAAATTGCACTTAATGCTGTAGCGTTTACCTTAGCGCCTTGCTTATTTAGCGCCAAGACGCGAAGCGCGAGAAAAACAAAGGATCAATATGCTGCGTTTGGGCCCGAAGTCGCGAAGAAAATCACAAAGGATCAATATGCTACGTTTTTTGGCGTCTTGGCGTCTTCGCGCTTGTATTATTTTATCGCTGAGAAATGCAATTTGTCATACGCCCTTTTTGTGGGAGCCATCGTGTTATTGCCATCCCTCTTTTTCAGAGGAGAAGCAACTTTCCGGGAGTATGCCTGATAATACGAATCCGGCGTGTCTTTACGGCTTTGCTTTTTTTTTTGCGATTGAACAAAACAATATCGCACTTCGACTGAGTTCATGCTGAGCGCAGTCGAAGTACTCAGTGTGACATTGTTTTGTTTCGTAAATCATTGATTGGTTGGTGGATTCCCGGAAACCAACCAAGGATTGTAACACAAGTGGTCTATATCTTCAGCTAACAAATAAAGTGTGACGATAAAATTTCCATAATAGCAACCGAAAAAACTGTCACTCTGAGCGGAGATGAAGAATGATAGTTTTTTATTAGCAAGTAAACAAAACATGTCGCACTTCGACTACGCTCAGTGTGACATTGTTTTGTTTCGTAAATCTTTGACTATCCCGTGGATTCTGGGACGCCAAATTAGGATTATAACAAAAGTGGCTATGTCTCGAACTTACAGATTAATAGTGGCAATGTAATCTCCATAATAGCAACAGAAAAAAACTGTCATTCTGAGCGGAGTCGAAGAATGATAGTTTTTTCTGCTGCCATTGAACAAAACAATGTCGCACTTCGACTGAGCTTACGCAGAAGCTCAGTCGAAGCCTGCGAAATTGCATTTGATCTATAAATTGATTTTCAAAATTTCTAAATAGTGTCCTTTCAAGGGCCCTGATTTGAAATATAAGTTGCGCTCAGGGTGACAAAAAAATCCGGTCGCTGAGCGAAGCCGATTTTTTGATACGCTTGATGGTTGATTTTTGCGCCCTTCGGCTTCGCTCAGGGAGCAAAAATTTGGCGCTTCGTCTCTGCCGCTAATGGCACATGTCTAATGAATTGATTTTCAAAGCCCGCCAGGAGTGGATTTCATTCTATAGCCCCGCCAAGCCGGGGTGGGCAATATTGGCTTTCATCCTAAACCAAATATTTTTTTCGGACAGTAATGATTCAAATCTAAAAAATCCAACCCTCCCTTTCTATTCTGCTGCGCAATCAACATAAACCTAATATATATCATCCCTCCTGCTGACATTTGTCACGCTGCTTCTACCTGCGCCTGAATACTTTTCACCCCGCTTTGATTTGTTGAAAAATTGAAGCCTGTTAATTCAGTGAACCATTAAATGCAACGGATATGAGCGCAAAAAAAGCATCAACCCAACATGTCTATTTCTTTGGCGGCGGAAAAGCCGATGGCAATGAATCGATGAAGAATTTATTGGGTGGCAAAGGTGCCAACCTGGCTGAAATGGCAGGCCATCCTTCCCTTCGCCTGCCGGTTCCTCCCGGTTTTACCATCACTACGGAAGTTTGTACCTACTATTACAAGAACCGTCAGAAGTATCCCTCCACACTCGATGCACAGTTGAATGATGCCATGCGCAGGATAGAGAAACTCACCGGTAAAATCTTTGGTGATCAGGATAATCCGTTGCTGGTTTCCGTAAGGTCAGGCGCACGGCGCTCGATGCCCGGCATGATGGAAACGGTTTTGGATATCGGGCTCAATGAAAAAACCATTCAAGGCATTATCAAGCATTCGGGCAGTGAAAGATTTGCCTATGATGCTTACAGGAGGCTGATTATGATGTATGCCGATGTGGTGATGGAGAAGGCAGCAGGTATTGAACCGAAGAATGGCAAAGGTATCCGTAAAGTGCTGGATGAAAAACTGGAACACATAAAAACACAGCAAGGCTATAAAAGCGATACGGAATTAACGGCAGATGAATTGAAATTGCTGGTGGTTGATTTTAAAAGCACCATAAAAAAAGTCCTCGGTAAGCCCTTCCCCGACGATCCATATCAGCAACTGTGGGGCAGCATCAGCGCAGTTTTTTCAAGCTGGAATGGCAAGCGTGCTGTGGACTACCGCCGCATCGAAAAAATTCCTGATGAATGGGGTACTGCCGTAAATGTGCAGGCTATGGTGTTTGGGAATATGGGTTCAGACAGCGCAACAGGCGTAGCCTTTACCCGCAACCCCGGCACCGGTGAAAACAAGTTTTATGGAGAGTACCTCGTGAATGCACAAGGCGAAGATGTGGTGTCGGGCATGCGGACACCGGCGCCCGTCAATCAATATTCCAAGAATGCACAGAGTAAGCACCTGCCTTCATTGGAAAAGCTGATGCCGAAGCTGTATAAAGAATTGTTCAGCTATCAGAAAAGGCTGGAGAAACATTACAAAGACATGCAGGACATTGAGTTCACGATAGAAAAAGGAACCTTGTATATGCTGCAGTGCCGCGTGGGTAAGCGCAATGGTGTTGCTGCCGTACGCATGGCTACTGAAATGCATAAAGAAAGACTCATTGATGCGAAAACAGCAGTATTGCGGGTGGCACCAAACCAACTGGTTGAGCTGCTGCTCCCCATGCTCGATCCTAAGGCAGAACTGGTTTCCAAAGCTATTGCCAAGGGACTTCCTGCCGGTCCGGGCGGAGCAAAAGGACGCGTAGTCTTCACCTCCGAGGAAGCGGTGGAATGGGCACATAAAGGAGAGCAGGTGATTTTGGTGCGGGAAGAAACTTCGCCGGAAGATGTAGATGGCATGCATAAATCGCAGGCTGTGCTTACTACCAAAGGCGGCATGACTTCTCATGCAGCGCTGGTAGCGCGTGGCTGGGGTAAGTGTTGTATTGTAGGATGCGGTGATATTGAAATTCACCTGGAGTCTAAATCTTTCAGAACAAAGGACGGAACACTTATTAAAGAAGGAGACTGGTTAAGTCTCAATGGCACCAAAGGCTTAGTATATGAAGGCAGCCTTGACCTGGTAGCGATCAACCTGGAAAAGAATCCTTATTACAAGAGTCTTATGAAGTTGGTGGATCAGCTCAAAACCATGGGCGTTCGGATTAATGCGGAAACACCCAAAGATGCTGCGCAGGGATTGTTGTTTGGTGCAGAAGGCATTGGATTATTCCGTACCGAACATATGTTTTATGGCGAAGGAAGCGATCAGGCATTATTCCTGTTGCGCAAAATGATCATGAGCAAGTCGGAAACGGAGCGGCGCACGGCATTGAATGAATTGTATGTATATGTGAAGAAAGATATCAAAGACACGATGAAGGTGATGCATGGACTTCCGGTTACGATACGTTTGCTGGACCCGCCCCTGCATGAATTTGTACCACACGATGTAGAGAAACTACAGCAGCTCAGCAAAGAGATCGGCATCAGCATGAGTGTATTGCGCCGAAGGGTGCTTGCCTTGCATGAAAACAACCCGATGTTAGGACACCGGGGTGTACGTTTGGGTGTCAGCTATCCTGAAATTACGGAGATGCAGGTGCGTGCCATCTTTGAAGCCACTGCAGAATTGATGAAGTCGGGCAAAAAGGCGTACCCGGAAATTATGGTGCCCGTTACCTGTACGGCGAATGAGCTTACCCATCAGAAGAAGATCGTAGAAAGGGTATATGAAGAAGTTTGCAAAAAGATGAAGGTGAAGAAAATACCCTACCTCTATGGCACCATGATAGAGATACCGAGGGCAGCGATTGAAGCATCCAGCATGGCTATTGAAGCCGACTTCTTCAGCTTCGGCACCAACGACCTCACACAGATGAGCTTCGGTTTCAGCCGGGACGACATCGGCGGATTTCTTTCCAATTACCTCGATCAGAAAATTCTGCACGACGATCCGTTTCAAACCATCGATCAGCAGGGTGTAGGCGAACTGGTGAAGATGGGTATTGAACGAGGCAGAAGCAGGAAGTCCCATTTGAAAGTGGGCATCTGCGGCGAACACGGCGGTGATCCTGAATCCGTAAAATTCTTCCACCGTGTAGGCATGAACTATGTGAGCTGTTCACCCTTCCGGATTCCGATTGCACGATTGGCTGCGGCTCATGGGGCGGTGGAAAGCGGAAGAAGTAAGAAGTAGTTTAGTAAATGAGTTGTGAGTATTGAGTAATGAGTAGTGAGTAGTGAGTAGTGAGTAGTGAGACGGCCTGTCTTAAGTCTTGGGTCTTGATTCCTGGATCAAATATCAAACATCAAATTTCCAACGATCCAATTCACGAATCAGTAAACTCATCCAGTTCCCGCCTGTCCTTCTTAGTCGGCCGTCCTTCGCCACGGTTATCCTGAAGTTTTTGCTGCAAAGCATGCAACTTGATTCTCTCCAGTTCGCTTTGCGGTGTAATGTCCTTACAATATTCAGTAACCAGTTTGGCAGCCATCCTGTTTTCCGTCAATTGTAACACTTCATACTCGTAGGTGAAAGCACCGTTGCGTAATGCAATCGTTTCTCCTGCTTTAATCATTCGTGAAGCTTTTACCGGTTGCTCCTGCACACGCACCTTACCATTTTCACATGCTGTTGAAGCAAGGGAGCGTGTTTTAAAAAGCCGTACAGCCCAGAGCCATTTGTCGATTCGTATTTTTTCAGGAATGGTGTTCATGATGCTGTTCATTTCATACGGCTGTAAAGAAATATCTTTTCAAGACATTACTCAATTCCGTAAGCGCATCGTTTGCAGAAGAATTTCAAGTGGCCCGGATGAGTGCGTTTTCACTTCTCTTCATTATTTGATCAATTGGAAAAGACAACGGTAAAAATTAGCTAAATTTCATGCAGAAAAAAGCAAAATATGGTATGAATTTGAGCATTGCCCATTTCCTGTACGCCAATCCCAGTAATGATTTGAGCGAAAAGGATTACTATCCGTTCGGGATGGTAATGCCGGAGAGGAGTTTCTCTTCTACAGAATATAGTTTCGGGTTCAACGGACAAGAGAAGGATGATGAATTAAAAGGAAGTGGAAATAGCTACAATTTTACTTTTAGAATGTATGATAGTAGGTTAGGAAGATTTTTAAGTGTTGACCCAATAGGGAAGAATTATCCACATAGTTCGCCTTTCGCATTTGCTGAAAATAGCCCGATACAGTGCATTGATTTAGAAGGATTAGAAAAATACAAAGTAACAGGAAGGTCTTTTATACCAATGGCAACACTTACTAATCCTTGGTACACACCTAATTTTTCTGCAACAAGTTTTGCAGGTGATAATAGAATGTCATATGAACTAAATACAACTGCATTTAGAACCGAACAAAAAGTTAATGTTGATTTTGATAAAAGAAGTGTTTCTTATTCAAATAATACAGCAAGTGGAACAAAAGCGTTAGATAAAGCAGGAAAAGTTATAGAAACATCCGAAGAAGCACCAGCAGGACCAGTTCCAACATTTGATAAATCTTTTCTTCAAAATGGTACATCTGTTACAATTCATATGAGTATTGCCGCACCTAATAGATTGGTTTCGGGAGCTCCAGCAATTAATTATCAATTTGATGTTGTTATTACTCCAAGTGCAGACAAAAAAACTTTTGAATATCAAATAAAAGGTGCAGCAGATGGCTTTCCTGCCTATGAGTTATGGATAACAGACGAAACAAATAATAAATCTTATTTATTGTTTAATAGAACTCCTACTGAAACAGGAGAAACGCCAAGAGCCTTATTTCCACCAATGGAACATAAATATAATTTAAAGGGGAAAAGTTCAGATAAAACACCTGCTACGACTGTACCATTTACAAATACAACCAATTCCCCAGAGTGTAAAGATGATGGGTGCAACTAATAATTTTATGAAACTATTAAAATACATTTTTGAGGCTTTAAAATTTTGGTTTGCTCAAAATATAATTGAGTTGAGTGTGATTTTAGTGTTAGGTTATTTAGGTATAGATTTAATGGGGGATTTTTGTAAAAAGTGTTTGTTCATTGAAAATTTAGAAGCAACGGCTTGGGGCATTGGAATTAAAACATTGATTTTTCTATTACCGTATTTATTGATATTTACAATAACCAGTTTTATTCCACATTTCAAAAATATACAAACCAAATTAAAGTATGCTTACCTTAATTCACTAATAAGTTGTTCAATAATTTTATTAATTGGCATACTTAAACCACACGACACAATAGAGATATTACTACCCTTGTTAGCTACTTTTATAGCTTCAATCTTAATCGTAATTTATTCTAAAATAAAAGCCACTCAATGAGTGGCTTTTATTTTTAATTCCACCTTGCAAAGCAAGGCGAAAAAAGGGGCAAAAACCACACAGCGAAGCTGTGAAAAAAGGGGCAAAAAAAAAACAAGTGGCTTCGCCACACCTTTTAATTTTCTTCTTCTTACTTTCTATTTTTAAGGCTCATTTTGTCGGTTTTTAGTCGTTAAAATCGGCTCAAATAAAAAAGTTTTCCACAATTACATATTTGCTCTCAAACCCTTGCTGTGCAGGGCTTTTGGCTTACTTTTCCCTTTTTCTTCTTTCCCCTCTATAACCACCATTCCATAAGGCTTTTAAGGCAGGAAGCGAACCTGAAGAACCAAATCAAAACCAAACTACTACAAGCAAAAAAGAAGAACCAAAAGAAGTTCTAAACAGAACATAAAAAATTAAACTGCCCGCTCACTTGCCCGTTTGTAGAAAAGGGTTGGGAGAGGCGAACGAGTGCGCTATTACTCCTCTATTTTTGATTTTTGACTTCGTTCGTTCTTTGTAGACCGACATTTTGATTTGTACTTAACTTATTGCCAATAATATTAAAGAATACTGTAAATTCATCCAGCAAATTAGTCTCAATATGAATGAGAATTGTTGGAGCTTTTTTATTGAGTACAATTACTATCCGTTCGGGATGGTAATGCCAGAGAGGAGTTTTAGCAGCGAAAATTATCGATATGGATACAATGGAAAAGAGAAGGATAACGAGATAAAGGGAGAAGGCAATAGTTTAGACTTTGGAGCAAGAAATTACGATAGCAGACTCGGCAGATGGCTTTCTGTTGACCCTAAAGCAGCCGATGCACCAGGCTGGTCTCCTTATAGAGCTTTCTTATGTAACCCCATACGATACACAGACCCAGACGGTCAATGGGAATGGGATGCAACGGGAAATCTTGTAGCACAGAAAGGTGATAACTCGTATTCTATGGCTAAGTTTTTAGGAACGAGCCAAAGTAATGCAATGAAATTGTTAAACAGAGGTGGAGTTACTGCAAATGCTAAAGGAGTGTTGAATTTAAAAGAAGGACAATCATTTGCAAAGAATAATTTATGGGTAGGAGGTAAATCGATTGGCAGTGGCCCAGTTGTAGATAATACAAAAGAAGCTACTGCACACTATTTAACAGGAAATGGTGCAGCTGCTGATGTTGGCGACCAATCTACAAGCCAGCTTTTAGGTTCTGATAGGTTTCAAGCAAAGCTATCCAAAATAACTTCTGAAAAAGTTGCCCCAAATGGTTTTTTTGCTGTCGATATGACAGATTTGCCAAACTCATTTCATATTGGAAATACTGGAGTAGATTATAATGTATCAGGCAATGGTACTTCAAGTTCAGTAACGTTTACCTTGTTTACTAATACAAATAAAAACTCCTCAAACACAACTGATGGATTTTGGGATCCAAATTTTGCTGCTGAAAAAGGAGCTAGAAAATTAGAACAAAAAACGGGTTTTAAAATAAACAGATTTCAACCAGATGAAATGGGACCAAATTTAGAAGCTGGAGGTACACCATATCTGTACAAAACAAGAGAGCGAACTTTCTTTTTCAAACCTGTTAAATAGTATTAAGGTTATGAATAAAGGAATTTCCATAATAATCTTTTGTTTAACTTTTTGTCTTTCTACTTTCTTATTTTTAAGATATGATAGTAAAAGAGTTGAATATGGTTGGGAATGCGATTTTTGCAATAAATCAATACCTTTTGGGCTAAAGGCAAAAGAGTATAATTCAAGTTATGTTCTTTTAAATGAAGATGAATTTGAATTAGTTGGAATAGGATTTAGATATGAAACTACAAATTTCAAAATCAAAGATTTTTTAGCTTATGGATACAATGATACTTCAATAGTTGTAAAGTGCACGGACAGTATAAATACTATCAAATATCTAACTTCTTACGAGACAGGCTACAAGAATAAAAAAGGTAATCCCGAAATAAGTTTTAAGGATTTAAGCAATAGGGATTTAGAGCAGATAAAGGCAAAATATAATTGGGTTGTGTTTAATCACGAAGAAGCCCAAAAAGTTACTTTCAAGAGGTTCTTGTCTGCCATTGGAGCTTTACTCTCATTGATTTTAATCATTTGGCGACTAATTAAGTTTAGACGCAACAAAGCCACCGATTAGGTGGTTTTTGCTATTCATAAATACCTTTTATATGTTTAATATCATGCACCAAAAGAAACCATCAAAAATATCGTAGATAATGCGCTAATCAGCCTCACGAATGCGTTAACCGTCTCTACTCCTCTTGCCCGGACGGAACTCGGCCAAAACAAAGTGCAGGGTATACGTTTATACATTTCAGGGTTGGTTAAAAGAAATCAACAGTACTACACATGATAGTAATAGTGATGTAGGCCAGGACGCTTTTAAATGGAAGGCACTAGACGCTTGCGCCAAACGGGGCACTACGACGAAAACGGTAAATATATTCCGGGAGCTTCTGGACCACCGAAAGAAATTTATGTTGAACCAAGAAAGGCAAACACAAAAAAAGAAATCAATGAAGCGGAAAATAATAGTTTCCTTTACTGTTGGCATCTTGTTAATTTTTTTAGTTGTTTTTTGGTACGTGGCCGTGAAGTTAAAAGAGAACAGGGAAAGACTAGAAGTATTTCAGGCTGTACAAGAAGCGTTCAATCGAACTTCCATAGATACAACCAAGTCCATAGGAACTACACTGGTCGGGATTTTCAGTGATTTTTCTTTCTCAATAGATAAGCAACGGACTGAATTGTTTGATGCAAAGGAAGCAATACAAAGTCAATCCTCTATGCAATTAGAATGCTTGCTTCACCAAGACATTATTGATTTCAAATTGAAGTTAAATCAAGTATTGAAGTTGTATCACCTTAAGGAGGAAGACTGCACTGGTCAATTGGACACAGCACTTAATAATCTATCTTACTTAAATAAACCGAGCTGGACTTTTACAGAACCGAGAACAATTGATTCAGTACTGTCTGAATTGAATGGATTAGATGCAACTCTTTCTCAACTAGAGGTTGGAATTTTAGAGTGTAGCCAGTAGAAAGATTTTTTTATTAACCCTGGTCTCAACTTACTGTCGCGAATTTCTAGCGTACCTTTTACTCAAACGTTCATCCACTCATTCCCTGATACTGTCTATCAATTTCCAATACAATAAATAATCACACCCTAGCAATTGGGTGCGCGATTTCTCATCCACTATTAACTTTCTAAACAAGCAACAAAGGTAAAAAATGCCTAAATTTCAACCACAAATAAGCAAAATATGGTATGAATCTGATCCTAGCCCATCTTCTGTATGATAATCCCAGTAAGGATTACAGCTTAAGAGATTATTATCCGTTCGGGATGGTAATGACGGAGAGGAGTTTCTCCTATGAAAATTATCGGTTCGGATTCAATGGACAAGAAAATGATGACGAGATAAAAGGATCGGGAAATAGTATAAATTATTTAGCTCGAGTTTACGATCCAAGATTAGGACGCTTTTTAAGTATTGACCCATTAACAAAGTCATTCCCAATGTTAACACCATATCAATTTGCTTCTAATACGCCAATTTGGGGTATTGATCTTGATGGAGAAGAAGTTAGGATCTATACTGAATCAGCTCAATACTACAAAGCGAATGTAGGTCATACATTTATCACCGTGGGAGATGCAGATGATGTTGTTGTATATTCCTATGGAAGATATGATGATTTAGGGAAAAACAAAGGACTTTTAAATCCAACGAATCCAACAGGCGAAGGAGTGTTACTTCGCTTTACAGGGGAAAGAGCCCAAAAATTTATTAGTAGGTATTTAAATGAATATGGTGCTCAGTCATACGAATTAACAGATATTAACAAAGCAGGCGAGCAAAAAGTCAAAGATTTTTTTGATACTAAGTTTAACTCAACGGATGAACGACCAAGTGATCCTAATAAATACTATTATAATGATCCTGATGCAAGGGTGATTGATCAGTATGATTTGTTCAAAAATAATTGTACTACTATATCATGCGAAGGTGCGCAAGAAGGGGGAACTAGTACAAAATTTGAAACAGAAACGGCAGTTCCATTTAATCCAGCAGGACCATTAGGAGGTTATACCGTCAAAGAGAAAACCAATACTCCTAGTGGTTTACAAAATAGCTTACAAAATCAATCAAAACAATCAGGTTCTCCCGTGAAAGATATTACAGATGATCTTCAAAAGAAAACAGGTACAGAGAAGTTATGAAAATTAAACAAATTCACTTGTGGAGTTTAATAATACTGTCTTTGGTTGTACTCTTTTTTAATACAAGCTTATACTTGAATTATGCTGTATCTATGAAATATGAGGTGGAGCACCCCATGATGATGGCTGAAGAGATAACCGAATCAATGATTAATCGTGAAAGGGAAATAACACAATTATTAAACTTCTCACGGTTAATCTACTTATTTAGTTTTCTTACGATTGGAACTTCAATTTACTTACTAATTTCTGATAAGAAAGTTCTTTAAATTGCCTCGAGAAACGATTGCTCAATTTCCAGGATATTAAAATATTAACCTCAGATTTAGGAAATAATACCTGATAATTAAGCGAGAACAGGTTTGGAATGATACTTCTGAAAAAAATTCTGAAACTACCATGGTAAAAAATTATTTGTGTGGTTTTGCCACTCTTTTTTTGCTCCCTTTTTTGCTCTGCGAAGCAGAGCAAAAATATAAACTAAAAAGTTAATCTGGTACGCTGGACGTTTCAGTATATGGTATTTTCTTATCAGGAGAATTTCTATTATTATGGCAACAATTATAAATCCCCAAAATGATTGTCTTTGCATCCAGTTGTTTTGGTCAAATTCTGGGCTATATGTAGGGTCTATATTATCAATCTTACGGTATGGCAATAAATAAAGATTTACAGCTATTACAAACGCCATTATAATCCAAACAAATGACAGACATAAATATATTACGTGTTTCATTTAATTGGCATTTTTCATTTAATGGCGGGACTTTCTTCATAAATTCTCCCAAATATTTTCCATATTGACTTCTCAGTTGACTACCAAACTGAACACCTGACTTACTTGCATTAATATCTAAATTATCCCACCCTTTATCTTCAAAAAAATAACTTCTTACTTCATCACTAATACCTTCCTTTAAATATCCTAACCCAAGACCTATTCTACTACCAAATGAAAATGTTTTTTCTGCACTAAGTGAGAAGTGCATCAACTTATCGTAGCCTGTATTCTCACTTGTTCTTAGGAATTCTAATAGTGGATGAGAGATCGCGCACTCGATCACCTCCGTACTTGCCTGGCTGCAAACGGGAGGGCTGATGTGGCGCTCAACCATATACCAAAGTTCTATGCAGTGGAACGGAAAATAAAGCAGCTGCAATTAAGCTGTGCACAGGCAGTGGAGATCAGAAAGCAAAAATCACTTCCGGTAATTGTGGCATTGTAAAAGTGGATGACCGAAACGATAACAGAAGTGCTACCCAAAAGCCTTATCGCCAAAGCCATTGGGTAAACCCTGCCAAGAAATGAAGCGCTTAAATGTTACCTGTTTGATGCCCCACTTGTAAATTGACAACAGCCTCACTGAAAATGCTATTCGTCCAGTGGCGGTAGGAAGAAAAAATTACCTGTTCGCCGGATCACATTCAAAGGCACAGCATGTAGCCATCTTCCATTCATTGTTTGCCACTTGCAAAGCCAAAAATATCAATCACCCCTAACCTGGCTTACCGAAACGCTCGTCAAAATCAACTCACACTCAATCAATAGCATCCACCAACTGCTGCTGCAGCAAAATCGATTATTGATAATTGTGGATTGAATGGATACGTAGTTCACCGGATACTTAAGTTGAACTCGATAAAGCTACTCTCAAAAGATGACAGGATACTCCGAAGCTGCCTGAAGAAAACCGCAAAGTGGTTTCCATTGTCATTGATTCCCTGATATGGGATTTCAAAACTAATAAGGCGTATGCCTCGTAAAACAAAACATCAAGCTGCAAGCCCGGTGCTTTTATAGTTCATTCTCTTCCCTAATGCACCACGATGTAATTAATCATCACGGCTACACAAATTGCTGCTATAATTACTTGCGCTATTAAAATTCCTTTTATCCGTTTTGCACCAGTCAATACGAACATCAATAAAATGAATTCAATTATAATAGATGGTATTGAAACAATGAATGTAATTAGCGGTGCACTAACCCAATCGCCAACAGGATAATAATTAATTACAACTGCTGCTACTACACATAGTAGACAAAAAGAAAAAGAAAGGAGTTTATTTTTCATCAATTAACTCCTTTCTCTTTAAGGTTTTTTCCTAATTGCTCACTATTCTTTTTCGCATCTTTTCCAAAAGCATATTTAAAGTGGGGGTGACCTTCACCTTTAGTCATAAAGTTAAAGAATGCTACTATTTTACTACCGCCTTTATTAATATCCTTAACATCATCCCCTGTAATATCTTGCCTGATTATATTTTTTAATATTCTTATTGGTTGACAATTGTTCCCATAACTTAGAGTCTTCCGAAATTGGAGTACCAATTAAAACTAGATTGTCAATAACCTGTCCTTCATTTGCTAATAGTAAGGCAGCTTGTGCCATAGTAACACTACCAGTACTGTAGCCTGATAAATTAAACTGCTCTCCTTTGGCTAACGGATTTTTATATAAATCAGCTTTTATGTCACCAACCGCTTTAGTAATTCTCCAATCTATTGATCTGGCTTGTGCTTTAAACTCAGACGGTACGCTAACTCCAAATTCATCCGTTTCATATTTTTTTGGCACAAAATCAACCTGTTTATTTGCTGCTATTCTTGAATTATCACCTATTGTAAAAAATACATCATCTGATCTTCCACCATGAGCAGCTATAGGAACTATATTTTGTATTCCTGCTACTTCAAAAGCTGTCATCATCATTTTGGGATAACCTGTTTTATCAGGGTCATTAGCTGCACCAGCAGCAAAATAAAATCGTTTGCCGTCAGGGTCAACATATACAATCGGATTATTGTTACAATAAGAATAAGGCGACAAGTATGCGTATTCTCGTGCAGCAGGGTCTAAACTAAGCCATCGCCCAGTTCTTGGATCTTGCATTCTTTCTCCAAAGTCATAATTATTACCGATACCCTTTAATTCGTTATCAGCTTCTTTTCCGTTAAAGCCAAACCGATAATTATCGCTGCTAAAACTCCTCTCCGGTATTACCATCCCGAACGGATAGTAATCTTTTGGGCTGAAATCCTTGCTGGTATTGATAAACAGAAGATGTGCATTGCTCGAATTCATACCATATTTTGCCTTTTTCTGCAAGAAATTTAGCTGTTTTTTACCACTTGGTTTGGAGAATAACTGCCGTTAGGCATACATATATCTGCTGGGTTTTCTCACAAGAGAAAGCCCGCTGATTGCAATAATGGAAGCGTTCATCACTCAGAACCGATACAATAAACCTCCGCCAAATGAATAGAGAAAATAATTATCGTCCGGAATATTCTTTTTTAAACCAATAGCATAACGAGCACCTGTATAACCTTGCAGAAACAGGCTTCGGCTTATTGGATATTGTATGGTTACTCTTCCGAGCAAACTGGCAACCGGTCCGGGTTGGTAGCTGTACAGTTGCCCTTCGCTGTTTATTCCATACCGCAGGGCACCGGTGTACCAGCCATAGGCTGCTCCGCCCGATAATTGCAGCCTGACTTTTCCCAATGGAATACGATAACCGAAGATAACCGGTATTTCCGTATAACGACCGGCTGAGGCCGCTTCATACTGCACCTGCTGCGTGTCGGTTACCGTTACTTCCTGGTAAGCCGTGTCGAAGAAAGCCTGGAAGAAAGAATCAACCACCACCACAGGAATGGAGTCGATGATGATGGTCATGGTATCAACTACCCATGCCGAATCTATGGTGATGATCTGCTGTATGAAAGTTTGATAGGTTAAGGAGTCTGTGATGGTGGTGAATTGTTCCTTCACCGAAAATTGCCCGATGCCGGTTGCGGCCAGCCAGTTGTTTACGCGATAGTGCAGCAGGGCATTCCATTCAAATCCTGTCGCTGTACTTTTTACGGAAGGTACGGTAATAATGGTTGCACCTGCTGTTGCCGAGAGCTCGAAGGAGCGCACCTTCGACCAGTGATTTCGGTGCAGGAAGGAGGTGAGGTTGGAAGGCTCATTGAATACATGCATTGCAGTAGGCGGAGGCCAGGTGGTATGATAAGCAGGTGTTGCAATCGATGGCATCATCTGCGGTTGCTCAACACGGTTTGCAGTTGCATTGCCTGTCTGGTTTGCTGCGGATTTTGAGGAGGAGGTGGTTTCACCGGTTGCAATAGTGCCGGTTATAACTGTTTCCTCTTCAGTAATATTTGTAATGGCTGCCTCAGGCTGCTGGCTTTCAACATCTCTCGAAGACGATTTTTCTGCATGCTTTCCTGCTCAAGCAATACCAGTTCATATCCGGCTGACGTTTCTTGCGTTTCGCTGTTGCCCGGTTCTTTCGTGTTCACCACCGGCTCTTTTTCCCGGTAGGAAGCACTGTTGAAATCGCCGGCTGCATTTTCCGTATTACTTTTATGGAAGGTGAGCGGAATGTATGAGACCGTTCTTCTCCGGTGGGGGCATTATTTATTTTATTGGTATCTGTTGTTGCTTCATCCTGTATTTTAGAATGGATGATTGTCGCCTTATCATCAGCACTTTTCTTTTTTGAATGTGTTTGCGGCAAAGCGGCTGTACCTGTTTCTTCGCGGGATACAGCCTGGGTAGTTTGATTTTTTGATGCCTGGTTCCTGTTACCAAAGTAGTAGCCTGCAGCTGCGCTTATAACCAAGCCGGCAACCAGAATGGAAAAGAGTTTCCATTTGGTGATGTGCAGGAAGGAACCGCCTGTTTTTGAAAGCAGTTGTTCGGCTTCCTGCCAGTAGCTTTCATGGAATGCAGGCTGGCGTTCTTCCAGCTGCTTCCTGAACAAATCATCGATGGGATGCTTCTCGCTCATTGGCTTTTTAGATTTGCCGGTAACCGGTGTGCTGACTTTAGCATCGCATGTAACTTTTTCCTGGCTGTGGCAACATGCCATTTGCTGGTGCCTTCCGAAATGCCCAGCAGTTGCGATACTTCAAAATGCGAATAGCCATCAATGGCAAAAGGTTAAACACCTTGCAGGTCACGGTTGGCAGTTTACGAATCATATTCAACAACTCTTCCGCATCGTAGTTTTCTTCAATGGCAATTTCCGCTTCACTCACCAAAATCAAATGCGAAGTTTCGGCATGGGTGATATGATCATTGTATTGCTTTTCTTTTCTGAAATGATCAATGATGGTGTTGATCATAATCTTGCGGATCCAGTATTTAAAGGGAACCTGCGGACCATATTTATCCAGGTTGGAAATGATCTTCAGGAACCCTTCATTTAATACTGAGCGGCTGTCGAGATCATTGCGGTGGTACCTGCTGCAGATACTCATCAGTAATGGATAGCATTCACGATACAGCTCGTATTGTGCTTTACGGTTGTTCCGCCGGCACTGCTCCAGTATGTGGCTGTTGATATCCATTCGCGGCAGCGTCAGTCAGACTGACCGGCCCTTTGCTTTACCGTTATTGTTTGATCACGCTGCCCTGAAAATATTTTCCATTGATGGAAAACTGTAACAGGTACATGCCGGCTGGCAGTTCATGCAGTTCAGCAGTTATCGTTTCTCCATTATTTACTTTATATGATTGCTGAATGAAGAGCTGTCCCACGGAATTGCGTATTTGCAATGTTCCTTCTCCATTAGTAGCTTCTGGTAGCCGGAATTGTATGCTTCCGGAAGTTGGATTCGGGAATAATGCAATTACCTCTTTTAGTTCAGTGGTTGCAACCGAAGAAATGGTAGCGGGAATCACATTCAGGGTAAATCCGGTTCGTATTTCATTCTCATTACCGCCTACCAGTGAATCCATGATGCCAACCCATTCGCAATGGAAGGAGGTTTGATTGCTGTCGCAGAGGATGGTGAGACAGACTTCATACATGCCACCCTGGTTGTAGGTGTGTGATGGGTATTGCACGGTAGCCGTAGTACCATCGCCGAAGTCCCACAGGTAGGTATTGGCGCCGGTTGAATAATCGGTAATCCAGATGGTGGAGGTGGCGGTATCAATTCCGGAAATCTCAAAGCCGGCTTCGCAGTAGCCATTATTGTTGTTCAGTGAGTCGGCGGTGAAATAGAGCGACTGGCAGGTGGTGCTGTTGCAACCTCCGCCTGTTACGGTGAGACATACTTCATAAATACCATCTTCACTGTAAGTATGGGAAGCATATCCTTCATTGGAGTAAGTGCCGTCCCCAAAGCTCCACAGGTATGATTTCAGGGGATCATAATAGTAAGGTGTGAATTGAACATCGGCATTTGTCTGCCAGGCATAGAAGCCGGCTGCACAACTGTCGGCGCTGCCTACATAAAATGAATCGCAGTCGATCGCATAGCAGTTGCTGTCATTGTATTGCACGCATACATAATAATAGCCCGGTGAGTCATAACTGTGGAACGGGCTCATCTGACCGGAAGTTTGTCCGTCACCAAAATCCCAGCTATAGGAGCCGTTGCCGTTACCCGGATTGCCGGCATAAAACTGAACATCGGTTCCATTCATATAGTATAACAGGAATATACTGCAGCTGGTGTCTATTACCTGTACATAAGTGCAACTGCTGTTGGTGCAGCCGTCATCTGCCGTAACCGTAAGGCATACGATGTAATATCCTGCCTGGCTGTAATTGTGATTGGGTTCATACGCTGAAGAAGTGTTGCCATCTCCAAAGTTCCATTCGTACACTGCAGCACTCTGAGAAATAGAATTGTTCTGGAACTGAAATTCCGGCCCATCCTGTGAATAAGAGAAGGCGGCATAGCAGGTAGCCGTGCCGATGGTATCGGTAAACACACTGTCGCAATAAGTAGCGGTGCATCCGGTGGATGTTTCCATGGTCAGGCATACCAGATGCATACCGGTGCTGTTGTAGCTGTGAACGGGATTACTTAAGAAAGAAGTATCCCCATCGCCAAAGGTCCACAGGAAAGTGGTGAAGCTGTCGACAGGTGATGATTGATTCAGAAAGGATACAACGCTGCCGTTTTGTGTATAGTTAAAGGAAGCATAGCAATTCTGTGCCTTTGCGGCCCCGAAGGTTAACAGCAGGAATGGGATAATAACCAGTTTTTTCATGAGGGGTTTGATTTTTCTGCTAACACGCAGGAATGGGTCAAAAGGTTGGGTGGTGGTGTAAAAATAGTTTACTGAGGGAGAATGAGGGGTTTGAATTTTAAAGGGTTTACGACAATCTGTGATATTGGTCGGCGAGACGCCGGCCACGGATAGCAAGTATATGACGTGCATCAAAGGAAGATTCGAAAACCTGATGAAGTTTGCCTCGCTTTTTGTCGCTACGCGTAACTTCGTTCTCCAATTGTTTTAAAAAATGGTTGTGTTTTGAATTCTTCAATCTTTCTACAATCTCGTAAGCCATAAACCTCTTTCCATTAGCAACCAATGTATTCAAATTAGCATTTCGAAAAGGCGTCGCCATAATGAAATGCAAGTGCCTGTCCCGTTTTTTCGGGAGTTTGGCATAATGACAAATGAGCATGTCCGGAAGTTTTTCTTATGGGCAATTACAAACCACTTATAAACTTCATCATAAGACTGTGTAATTTCAAACAAGGATAGCCAATTGGTGCAAGTGAATGTGCAGAAGTATAATTTATTTGGAAGATCGTGTAGTGTTTTTACAGACATGTAGCAATATATAAAAATGGGTTTGGAAATAATAGTATAACATGGAATTCCCCCGTGTTCCGCTACCTCCGCTCAAAATCTCTCAGCGGAGACACGGAGGCGGTGTAAAGTTTAGGAGGATGGGAATTTATATTTAAATTTGGAGCAGGAGGAACATCAGAATTATTTAAATTAGGCATGAAACCGGTTTCAAAAACCTTGGAAGAAAATAAAGAGGTTTATGATTTGCTTTTAACTATTCCGATTAATTATTCTGGTAAGATGGGACTTCAATACTATAAGGATCAATTTGTGAAGCAATAATGAAAAATGTCATTTCAGTATTATCCTTATTGTTTATTTTTTTAATTATAGTATATTACTTAAAGTGGGATGTGTATGATAGAATTGCGTTAGAGAAGGATCACAGATATACAGTTGGAGTGATCTTTAAGCTAAAAGGAGAGTTAGCTGGAGGTCCTGGAATTTATTATTATTTCAATTATGACAAGAAATATTATGAGGGAGTTTTTGAATCAGTAAACTGGAGAAATATTAAAATAGGTGATAAAGTGTATATTATCTTCAATCCTCAAAATCCTGATAATAATAAAGTAGTAATGGGTAATTTTGCACCTGATACGCTTGTTGTTCCTGAGAAGGGGTGGAGTGAAAAACCCGGTAAATAGAGAAATTTGCAATACATTATTAGGCTGACTATGAAAGCTTGTTGTGGAATGACGAGTATGCTATAGGATAATTTCAGTTTTTTCATTCATTTCACTTCTTTAAATTGAAAAATAGGTTCGAATGAAATCAGTCTTTCTTACTATCACGTTACTATTTTGCACATTAAATTTAATGGCTCAATATGGTGCGCTCTCTCATGAAGATGTTATAAAAATGAAAGACATGACATTGGTTGTCAAAGTGGATCATTATGGAGAACGACATAAGGAGAAAGTCAAAAAAGCATTTATAACTGCTGGCACTTTTGTAAAGTCAGGATTATTGACAATGATGAAGAGTGGAAAGCACTAAAAAAACAGGAAAATATAGTCTACTTTGGGAGTTGGGGTGACATAGACGCAAGAGCAGAATTAAAACCCTTTTATTCGGAAGAAAACGGAAGGTTAATATATCGTTCTCAAAATTTTGATACGATAATTTTTCGAACCCCTTCGAACGCCTCTGAACCGGACTCAATGGACCAGATTTTCATTTCGAATGTGAAAGAATATCGCTACGATCACCCAATAAGTAAACAACCAAATATATAGAAAGTAATGCTAAGGGTAGAACACATGCTATTAATCACTATGACATTGTTGATATGTTCATGTAATTCAGTTGTAAAAAAATATCATCCAGATGGACATTTACAAGTCACTTATCAAACCAAAAATGGTAAAGTCCAAGGATTAAAAAAGGAATATTATCCTAATGGGAAGCTTAAATCAATTTCATATTTTATGGATGATAAACTTAATGGAGAGTATACATCTTTTTATCAATCTGGTAATACTTTCGAAAATGGGTTTTATGTGAAATCAAAATTGATTGGAGATTACAAAATATTTTCAGATTCTGGATATCTTAAAGAATTTAGAGTCTATCTCAATGACACTATTCAATATATTTCTGAATTCAATCAGTGGGGCCAAATGACCAGAGAAAAGAGAGCCCTCTTTTATACTTCAGATAATGATACAATTTCATTGGGAGAAGTATATTCTGCGAAAGTAAGGTTAGCGGGACCAAGACCACATTATGATTTTGAAGTTTTTGCTGGGTTTTCAAATAACGATTCTGTCAATTCCTTAGAAGCAGTAAAAATGGAAGGGAATCATTTTGCGATTAATTTCTTGCCAGACAAAATAGGTAAGCATAAGGTTATTGGTATTGCTCGGCCAGATAGTTCATATACCTATTCCGACGTATATACATTTGTTCATTATTTCTATGTTAAATAGTTTTTATTATTGGAAAAAATTTGATTTTTTTATCAGCAATACATAAAAATGGGTTTGGAAATAATAGTATAACATGGAATTCCCCCGTGTCCCGCTACCTCCGCTCAAAATCTCTCAGCGGAGACCACGGAGTCGGTGTAATATTGGTCGGCGAGACGCCGACCACGGATAGCAGTTTAGTAATCCATGGGGATTGCTTCGTCGTTCCTCCTCGCAATGACGACTTCGTGGTGGGGATTGCTTCGTCGTTTCACCATGCAACGACGCATTGATTAACCGTCATTGCGAATCCCGCCAATACAGTGTTCGAATTACCAAATTACCAATGGCGGGATGAAGCAATCCCCTGATTAGAACCTATTAGTAGTTTAGTAGAACATGGGGATTGCTTCGTCGTTCCTCCTCGCAATGACGCTTCGGGGGTAGGGTTTCTTACACATCGCTGACAATGCAGATTAAAGACTTTAAAAGCTGAATTGTATTTTTGATTCTCTAACATCGCATTCATGAAAAAACTTTTACCCTTATTTATTTGCCTCTGCACCATCACCCTGCATGCACAAACAGTCGGTTGGTTTTATGGTTATCCGGGTAATGCCGATGGATATATTCTGTTTGCACCAAGCAACAGCCCCAAGACATTTTTGCTTGACAAATGCGGCAAGAAGATTCATGAATGGGTCAGCTTCTATGATGCCGGCCTGGCCGTTTACCTGCAGGAAGATGGTTCCTTGCTGCGTTGCGGTAATACCAACAACAGCAATTTTCAGGGCGGAGGACAGGGTGGTATCCTGGAAAAATACGACTGGAATGGATTCCTGACCTGGTCTTATAAAATTTCAGACAGCGAACAATGCCAGCACCATGATGCTATTCAATTACCGAATGGAAATATCATGGCCATTTCCTGGGAGTATCACAGCAAAGCGGATGCACAGGCCAATGGCAGGGTATCGGTGGGAAATAAGATGTGGTCGGAAAAAATAGTAGAGATACAACCGGTTGGAACGGATTCAGGAATCATCGTTTGGCAATGGCGGGCCTGGGATCATCTGGTGCAGGATGCAGACAGTACCAAACCAAATTACGGAGTAGTGGCTGAACACCCGGAATTACTCGACCTCAACCTTGGAACACTTTCCAATTCACAATCAGACTGGTTACATTTTAACGGACTTGATTACAATGAAGAACTGGATCAGGTAATGGTGAGTTGTCATAACTTAGATGAGTTTTACATCATAGACCACAGCACCACCATGGAAGAAGCGGCAGGGCATACCGGTGGTAATTCGGGAATGGGAGGCGACCTGATGTACCGGTGGGGAAACCCACAGAATTATGGCCGTGGTACCTCAGATGACCGCAAGCTTTTTCAGCAACACAACGCCCATTGGATTGCCGATGATGCCGGTGAAATCATGCTGTTCAATAATGGCGTAGGCAGGCCGGGTACTGACTATTCCAGTGTGGAAGTGTTGACATTGCCACCAATTGTTGGTGCCAATTATCAATTAGAGACGGATTCCGCTTACCTGCCTAAAGAACAGGATTGGATTTATACGGCAAATCCGCTGAGCTCCTTTTTTTCGCTGGTTATGGGAGGCGCACAAAGGTTACCTAACGGGAATACCCTCATCTGTAATGCTACTTCAGGCAAGTTTATAGAAGTGGACAGCCTCGGAAACGATCTATGGAAATATGTGAATCCCATTGACCTCAATGGCAATACGCCGCAGGGCGATCAGCCATTCCAGAATTCCTGCTTTCGCGTTACGTGGCTTCCACCGGATTATGCAGGATTTGACGGACAGGTATTGACACCGGGCGAGCCATTAGAATTAAATCCTGATAATTACATCTGTCCGACCATTCCAACTTCAGTCAGCAATTTACAGCTGAATACAGAAAGTGCGATTTACCCTAATCCATTCCATCAGGCATTTAGTATCAGTGTTCCGGTAAACTTAAAAGCTGCCAGCCTGGAAGTACATGACGTGACGGGCAGGTTGCTCTATTCGGAATTCAACATAACGTCGTCACCGCATGCACCGCTTAATTTTACGGCTGATTTGCCGGCGGGAATGGTGGTAGTCTCTGTCAAGGATGCCTCGCAAAATTTCAGTTGGAATAGCAGGGCATTGGTACAGTAGGTGAAATGGTAAATGTTTCACATTGAATTTTTGGTTTAAAACTGAGCAGGGCCAGGAGGTTTTGTCAGGATATAGTGATTTTCAGAAAGAGGGAGATAAATTTTTGCGCCCTTCGGCTTCGCCCAGGGAGCAAAAATTTATGCCCATCGACTCCTAAGTAGAAGCGTAGCCGAAGGGTGCTTTCCGAAATAATAACTTTTTTCGGATCATTTTTTAACAGGACTCACCAAAATATTATCTGTGATAACCCGCCTCATCCGTGTTATCCGTGTGCTGTCACTTTTCAACCAACTCAATAATTCCAACTAAATTTGAAACTCAAAACAATTTTCATGTACCGATCTCTACTGCTGTTATTATGTATGTTTTCAATGTATGCCAACGCACAAACTGTTGGCTTGTTCTACAACAATCCCGGTGCTGAAAGCGGTTATGTTTTATTTGCACCCGGGCAAAGCGATACGACCTACCTTATTGATAAATGTGGTAAGCGTGTACATCAATGGACCGGCAGCTACCACCCCGGTCTGGCAGTGTATCTCTTGGAAGATGGTAATTTATTGCGCTGCAGCAAGCCCACCAACAATCAATTTATGGCCGGTGGGCAGGGCGGACTGCTGGAAATACTTGATTGGAACAGTAACAAACTCTGGTCTTATGAAATTTCAGATAACAATCAATGCCAGCACCATGATGCGATTCAATTGCCTAACGGAAATATCCTGGCTATTGTCTGGGAGAGCCATACAAAAATTGATGCCATGGCAAATGGTCGTGTTACTATGGGTTCTGAAATGTGGTCAGAGAAACTGATTGAGATTCAGCCCATCGGAACAGATTCCGGTGTAATAGTTTGGCAATGGCGTGCCTGGGATCATTTGGTACAGGATGCCGATAGTACTAAGCCTAATTATGGAGTAATAGCAGATCACCCGGAGTTATTGGATATTAACATGGGTGTTCTTAACAGTACCACTTCCGACTGGCTGCATTTTAACAGCCTCGACTATAATGCAGAACTGGATCAGATTATGGTGAGCAGCCATGAAGTAAGTGAAGTGTACATTATCGACCACAGCACCACAATGGAAGAAGCTGCTTCACATGCAGGAGGTAATTCGGGCAGGGGCGGCGATTTATTATACCGATGGGGCAACCCGCAGAATTACGACAGGGGTACTGCCGATGATCAGAAATTCTTCGAACAGCATAACCTGCATTGGATCTCTTCAACCGGCCGCACATTGCTCTTTAACAATGGTGTCGGGCGCCCGGGAGATGATTTCTCTACTGTAGAAACTTTCGTGATACCTGCTATGGTTGGTAATAATTACCCGCTGGAAACAGATTCCGCTTATGGACCTAAGATGCAGGATTGGATTTATGCTGATGATCCTCCATTATCCTTATTCTCCATTGTACAGGGAGGTGCACAACGGTTGCCCAATGGCAATATCTTATACTGCAATGGCACTTCCGGAGAATTTGTGGAGATTGATTCTTTGGGCAATAAACTATGGAAGTACATCAGTCCGGTAGATAAAAACCAGATACTCGCTCAAGGTGCTCAGACTTTTTTAAATGATTGTTTTCGTGCCACCTACCTTCCTTCCTATTATCAGGGTTTTGCAGGACAGGTGCTCGCACCCGGCGTACCCCTTGAACAAAACCCCACTCCCTATGATTGCGAAAATTTCCCTACCGGGATTGCCGTGCATGAATCATCATCTCAACAACCCGTTATTTACCCCAATCCGTTTAACGGGCAGTTTGCGGTATATTTTCCAACTCGTTTGAATAATGCCATACTGAAAATTCATGATGCTGCCGGCAAGTTATTGTATGAAGAAGCATTGACGGATGTTCCTGCTGCTTCAACACGGGAGTTTGCGCTGAAAGCTATCCCAGGTATCATCATTGTTACTGTTTTGGATGCTTCCGGAAATAATGCGTTTAGAACCATTGCTGTTGCGCAATAGCATGCATGGAAAGCCGTCGCTGTTGAACATTAACCAATAAATTCTTTTCATCATGGCCCAGTCAGTTGCACCCACCATTTTTCTCTCCTACAGTTGGGCCAATGTGGATGTGGCAGATGCGATCGACAGCGATTTCAGGAATATAGGCATCAACTTTTTAAGGGATGAGCGTGATGCGAAATACCGTTCCAGCCTGAAAGAGTTTATGCAACGCGTAGGCAAAAGCGATTTCGTAGTGATTATTATCAGCGATGAATTTCTGAGAAGTGAATACTGCATGTATGAGATGACGGAACTGCTGCATACTCATGAATTTGAAAAACGGATACTGCCTGTTTCATTGGAAAATGCGGAAGCCATTTTTTAAAGCAGGAACCCGTACTGTTTATTATGATTACTGGAAAAAAGAATTGCAGGAAGCAGAGAAGCGGTTGCTGGAATACCTGAATACTGACTTCATGCAGCAGAAGAAAAAGATGGCTACCATCAGCGACCACCTCGATGATTTTTTTTCCAAACTCACCGATCTTCACATCATCCCTTTTGAAGAACTCCGGGCACAGCATTATAAACCGATGCTGGATATTATTGGCATTGACAAGGATTTGTTGATTGATGAGCTGATCTCCATAAACGATATAAAAGATCCACAAGATCAGGAAATCGCCCTCGATAGTTTCCTGGAGCTGCATCCCGGAAATGAGCATGCTTATTTCATTAAGGCCGCGCTGGCTACAGAACAACAACAATATAAGAAGGCCAGGTACTTGTATGAAAAAGTAATCAGCGTGAATCCGAAAACGCCAACGGTGTATAACAACCTCGCCCTGCTTTACCAGAATTTTCTGGGTGAAACAGCTGATAAGAAAAGCTGCTACGAAAAAAGCCAGGCAACTTTATTACCAGGAGATAGCACACAACCCCACTTATGATGCGGTACACTACAACCTGGCTGTCTTGCTGCGAAAAGGGTTTGCTGATATAGAAGGAGCGATGAAGGAATACCGTGAGGCAATCGCAATTAATCCCGGCTATTTAAAGGCGCATTACAACCTGGCCAACCTGTTATATTTGGATGCTAAAAAATATGAGGAAGCAAAGACACACTATGAAACTGCCCTGGAAATAAATCCGGACTATGCAGCGGCACATGCTAACCTGGCTTTGTTGCTTAAAGAGCATTTCAGGGAGTATACATCCTCCAGGCAACACTTTGAAAAGGCAATAGCCATTAATCCTGAATTGGCTGTCGCCCATTATCAACTGGCGGAATTGCTGATGTTAAAATCATTTGACATAGAAGCTGCCAAAACACACTACATCAAAGCAACTGCCATCGACCCGAAACTGATCCGCAAAGATCTGGAACAGGCATTTGAGATCAAGAGATAATTTGTAGTTACCTATTCGTTACATCTATCGAATACCATTCCGGTTGAAATTATTTTGAGGAAGATAATCCCGGATTGCCAGTGTCGAGCACGTATTTCCAGTTACCTGAATCATCGCTTTTCCAGATACTCACATAAGTTCCAACAGAGGAATCATTAGTCGCTTTTGAAAGAAAAGTATAAGTGCCGTAGGTATATCCGAGATCGCCTGAAGCTGCTATGTCGGCATAAACAGGTTTCCAGGTTAGCCGGAATAATGAGTCTGATTTGGCATAGAGATAGGCATAGATGCTGTCCTTACCTGTTATGGGTTGATGATTGGGTCGCAACAAAGTACCGTGATCATGAACATAGGCCATGAATGACTTATTAATGCCGACCTGTTGCGACAGATTTGAAAAATCAAGATCGGTTTTCATCAATACATTTTTCATCGAATCGGTATTTAAGGGAACTTGCACTGCATGTTCATGCACAGATGAATTACATGCAATTATTCCGCAGCATGTAAGTAGCAGGATGTATTTCATGGTTGACTTTTTCAGATGAGGAATCGATGGTGATTATGTTTCCGGTGAACAGGTAGTTTTGTGATTAAGACGAAGGATTCTGTTTAAAGGATGTATTTGAACATAATTTTGCCGGAGCATCAGCAAAGTATTGCAGCATCAATATGGGATAATCCTTAATTTATTCATGCTGCTTTTTGCTATTGAAGCTTTATATGGTTCGCTAATTCAAGCTAAGCGTGTTTTACATTCAATAGTTTTCTGAGACAAATTGATACCACCCTTTTTCAAATTCAGTTTCACTTACTCCAAGTACTTTTTCAAGATCACCATAGGTTCGAATCAATTCCGGAAGTTTTTCTTTGCCCCATTTTGACACGATGTAGTCAATGATGGCATAACCTACATTGTAAATCTGGTTACTGTTGTTCAGTGACTCCAATGTAGGGTTTCCCTTCATGCCATACCTCACGCTGACTTTGTTTACGATACCGGCCTCATAGTCGCACAATGCTTCCCAATACCATTGCGGATAATTTTCCGAGAATTGTTTTCCGAAAGCTTTGTCAAACGAAGCACCAACCGGGTCATTGCTTTTTGATATAGCTTCCTGGATCAAAATATTCAGTTGTACGCAGTGTGTAAATTCATGTACTGCTACTTTTGGCATATTGGCGGGGAAAATGCTGTTGAACCAGGTTTGATAATGCAGATGAAATGCATTTGGTCCGCGGCTTGTACCGTTGGCGGTGCTATTGATCAATCCTGT
This sequence comes from Chitinophagaceae bacterium, assembly GCA_016704325.1. Lineage (GTDB taxonomy): Bacteria > Bacteroidota > Bacteroidia > Chitinophagales > UBA10324 > JACCZZ01. The sequence goes on along the minus strand of JADJAG010000012.1, from coordinate 260,769 downwards.
TGCAGTATTAAATTGTTTTTGCGTAGCATGAATAAAAACATGAATAGGTTCATGTGCAGGGTCATACAATGCCGTCCTGATGGGATGGTAATTTTCCTCTAATGATTTTAAGATTGCCGCTGCTTCCTGTTTTAGAATTCCCTGGTAGCTGATCTGAAAATTTGTGGAAGATAACTTTGACTGTTCTTTCTCCACACGGAAACTCCTGATCATCATGGCAGAAAAAAAACAGCATTGCCAGCCTGCCAGCATCAGCAACAATGAAACAAGTATTGCCTTGAGTTTTTTCATTCAGTAAGGATTGACAGCTTCCTAGCGAAGATGAGCATATTTATGCAATCCTTACCAGGTCATGGAGCGTAGGAACAACTAATTTGAAACTAATGCTGCGGCGTGGAAACTACTTGCAGGATACCCCTTCATAATCAACACAATTGCCACGGGTGTTGATATAAAACTGTTTGCCATTCAGTTCTACCAGTGAATGCCCGTTAATAAATTGTCCCAGTTTATCATAGATAAGTGGTATCACGATGTTTCCCTGCAAATCAATATAACCGCCTTTATCACGAATGGTTATCCCGGCAAGTCCCTCAGAAAAAGCAAAGGCATAATCATATTCAGGTTTGATTATTTCAACACCCTGGCGGTTGATGAAACCCCATTTATTATCCTTGTTAACCGCTGCAAGTCCCATGGAAAATTCATCGATCTCCAGGTATTTCATGGGCACTACAAAATTTCCACGCATGTCAATGATACCTGCATAGCCTTCTTTTTCTACAACGGCCAGTCCTTGTGAAAATGAAATGCCGTAATCGTAAATCATCGGAATCACCACTTTTCCTGTTTTATCAATTGCGCCGGCATAGCCATGCTGACTTACAAAAGCCAGCCCTTCATTAAAAGAATTTCCTTCATCATATTCAAAAGGAAGCACAGTCTTCCCGGTCTTGTCAATATAACCCCAGGCAGATCCATTGGAAACGCTGGCAAGGCCTTCGGAAAAGGAGGTCGCTTCTGTATATTGAATGGCAATCACTTCTTTGCCTGTTCTGTCAATATAACCATAAAGTTCCCCATCACTCACCATGGCCATGCCTTCAGAAAAGATGTAAATCTCTGCATACCTGGCAGGAACCAGAATTTTTCCACCGGTTTCCTTAATACCATATTTTCCATTCTCTTCAAAAGTCTCTAATTGCTGTGCAAATACTACTTGTTGGGTAGCTATCAGCAACAGTATGGCATAAACGATATTCTTCATGGTGGTCTTTTTTCAGTCCGCAAATATCTTTATTGTTTCGATAATTTGCACCATCATGCAATGATCACTTGCAGGAAGTAGGGTGTACGACAAATTGGATATTGATTATAGGCTGTTGAAATTGAGTATTAAGTATTTGAGTAAGTGAGTAAAGCAGCTTAGCGATTACAGAATAGCAAATGATCGGCTTCGCCGCAGCAATTTAGCAATTTAGCAATTTAACCATTTAACCATTTAACAATTTAACCCACCAACCATTGCTTGACAAGATGAACGAATTGTCATACCCCCCAAATAAGGCATCCATTATCTTATTCTTGAAGTAGTATCTTTGCCCAACTTTTTATAAAACTTAAGTGATATGCCGGCAGAAACTCCAAAGATTTTACCAGATGGCTTAACGTATGATGATGTGCTGCTGTTACCTGCCTATTCGAAGGTATTGCCGCGTGAGGTAGAAATCAGCACACAACTTACCAGGAATATCCGCATCAATGTGCCGGTGCTTTCAGCAGCTATGGATACCGTCACCGACTGGGAAATGGCGATTGCCATGGCCAGCCAGGGGGGTATTGGAATACTTCATAAAAATATGTCCATAGAAAGGCAGGCAGAGGCAGTGCGAAGGGTGAAAAGAAGTGAAAGCGGACTAATCATTGATCCTGTTACCATGCAGGCAGATCAGACCATCGGACAGGCCCTGCAGATAATGAAGGAACATAAGATCGGCGGCATACCGATCGTGAACCATGACCATATCTTGGTAGGTATCCTTACCAACAGGGATCTCAGGTTTGAAAAGAACATGAAGCGTAAAATTTCAGAGGTGATGACCAAAGACCGGCTTGTAACAGCACCGGAGGGCATGGACCTGAAAAAAGCGGAAGGCATATTGCAGGATTATAAAGTAGAGAAGCTGCCGGTGGTAGATAAGAAAGGTAAACTGAAAGGCCTGATCACCTATCGGGACATACTTAAATTAAAAAGCCATCCGAATGCCTGTAAAGATCAGTTCGGACGGTTACTGGTTGGGGCAGCAGTAGGTGTTACCTCTGATATGCTCGATCGTATTTCCGCATTGATTCATAATGGAGTAGATGTAGTCTGTATTGATACGGCTCATGGTCATTCACATGGCGTACTGGAGTCAGTGAAGAAGGTGAAGAAGGCCTTTAAAAAGCTCGAAGTAATAGCTGGTAATGTGGCAACCAAAGAAGGAGCCATTGCATTAGCTGAAGCCGGCGCCGATGCAGTGAAGGTGGGCGTGGGTCCGGGTTCAATTTGCACTACACGAATCGTTACCGGTGCCGGTGTTCCGCAGTTGACGGCCATTATGGAAGCGGCAAAAGGATTGAAGAAATTTACTGTCCCGCTGATTGCCGACGGAGGCATCCGCTATACAGGTGATATCGTGAAAGCGATTGCAGCAGGTGCCGATACGGTTATGGCCGGTTCATTGTTTGCGGGTGTAGAAGAATCCCCGGGGAAACCATCAGTTTTGAAGGACGCAAGTTTAAATCTTACCGGGGAATGGGTTCTGTTGAAGCCATGCAGGAAGGTTCTAAAGACCGTTATTTCCAGGATGCGGAAGATGATATCAGGAAACTGGTGCCGGAAGGTATTGTGGGTAGAGTTCCGTTTAAAGGCACATTAGCAGAGGTGATGGTGCAATGTATCGGCGGATTGCGTGCGGGCATGGGATATACCGGTGCAACGAATATCAGGGCATTGCAAGAGGCAAGGTTTGTAAAAATATCTACGGCCGGTATCCGTGAAAGCCATGTGCATGATGTGGTTATTACCAATGAAGCTCCGAATTATAGCAGGTAGTGTTTGCATTTATTTGTTGACGGCACGATGATCTGTTTTTTTGGAAGCGTAACCATGCGCACCGGGAGTCGTGCCCCGACTAACGCGATGCATTTTATTTTTATTTACACTTTCAGAGTCGTGGCACGACTAGCACATTGCAGGACTAATACATCGCATTAAATTTAAAGAGTAGCACGGATAGTCGGGGTACGACTAACGAACAAGCATGGAATTTAAGGAGTAGCACGGATAGTCAGGGCACGACTGCGAATGTTTGTAAGAAGCAAAGAGAATGACATGGAGTCGTGCCACGACCCGGAGAATTTTGCTATGTGGTTACGTGCGCTGAGTCGTGCCCCGACTAGCGTAACTCCCTTTGCTTTAGTTACACTCTCTGAGTCGTGGCACGACTAACGATAAACTCGTTACAAACAAAGTAGCACGGATAGTCGGGGCACGACTGCGAATGTTTTGTAAGAAGCAAAGAGAATGACAAGGAGTCGTGCCACGACCCGGAGAGTTTTGCTACGTGGTTACGTGCACTGAGTCGTGCCCCGACTAGCGTAACTCCCTTTGCTTTAGTTACACTCTCTGAGTCGTGGCACGACTAACGATAAACTCGTTACAAACAAAGTAGCTCGGATAGTCGGGGCATGACTGCGAATGTTTGTAAGAAGCAAAGAGAATGACAAGGAGTCGTGCCACGACCCGGAGAGTTTTGCTACGTGGTTACGTGCACTGAGTCGTGCCCCGACTAGCGCGACTCCCTTTGTTTTAGTTATGCTCTAGGAGTCGTGGCACGACTAACGATAAACTCGTTACAAACAAAGTAGCACGGATAGTCGGGGCACGACTGCGAATGTTTTGTAAGAAGCAAAGAGAATGACAAGGAGTCGTGCCACGACCCGGAGAATTTTGCTGCGTGGTTACGTGCGCTGAGTCGTGCCCCGACTAGCGTAACTCCCTTTGCTTTAGTTACACTCTCTGAGTCGTGGCACGACTAACGATAAACTCGTTACAAACAAAGTAGCACGGATAGTCGGGGCACGACTGCGAATGTTTTGTAAGAAGCAAAGAGAATGACAAGGAGTCGTGCCACGACCCGGAGAGTATCGCTTCGTGGTAATGCTCACAGAGTCTTGGATAGACCTGGAACATTTTGCAAAATAGTTAAGCAAGTGCGCGCTGTTTTTTTTATACAGAAGCCTTACTAAGCTTTACTTGCTCACGGTACTCAAATTGCTGTACTTGTTTTTTCAAAATGGGAGATAATGGTTTGCCGGATATTTTACTTTCAATCCAGGCATCTACATAAAAATATTTCACAGGCACACTTTCTATGGCATTATCAAACTTGCTTCTCATATACAATTGTGCTTCCTTCCAATGTTCACTGCATTCATTTTCATCTTTCAGTTTCAGGTGCTCTTCCAGGAAAGACAAAAGGTATAATTCAAAAGTGAACGGTTTGTTTTTTGAACGCAGGTATTTCTGGGCTGCAGCGATTTTAGACCGCACCACACGGTAATTTCCTAATTCAAAATGTGTCAGGATCTCATCTATTTTTATCCCGCTAACCACATCATCCCGGAATGAAACCGGAGTGGTATTCACAGCATGGCCGATCCATTCCAGTGCCTCTTCAAAATCACCTTCCACAAAATAAGCCTGTCCTACTCGTTGTAACATCTGCAGTTCGAATGTCTTGAGAATACGCTTATGGTGAATGTGGTATTCTTCCAGGAAAGCAGGTACTCTTTTCAACAACTCCTGGAATTTCCCGGTGAGCAGGTAAACAAGAAACTCCTGGTGAAATCCATTTTGAAAGATCAGTGCTTTGTACTTTTCATGCTGTGCTTTGATGGCTCTCATCTGCCTGATTTCTTCCATAGCCACATTAAACCTGCCCAGGGTCATGGCCACTGCAGCTTTACGTTGCAGTGTTTTTATGCGAGCCGAAATGCTTTCTTCAAACAAAACAGGATATTCTTCAAATAGGTCCTGGACTTTTAACAAGGAAGCATAAGCAGCTGCATACTGATGGGTATAATTCTGTATCACAGCCCTGAGGGAATGATAATGATACTTTGATGAACCGGATAACGCTGCACTTTCGCTGGCAAGCAATGGATGATTTAACAATGCTTCATATCGCATCACCTGTTCTTTGTTTCTTGCATAGCCGGTTTCCGCGCGCAGCAGATTCAGTTCTATTCTCAATTGTTGGTAGCCATAAAGATTGTCAATCATATTGCGCAACACAGTCAGGTCGTTGGTTAATTGATCTTTCTGCAGTAACAACTTTTCTTTTTGTTCTTCATCGGCAAGAAACTCATATCGCAGGCTGTTGAGTTGAAGCAGGTAAGCAAATTTTTCTTTCTTCCAGGCAAAATTCAACGCTTTCTCCAATAATTTTTTACCCTGGTCTACCAATCCCTTTTTATAGAGTATTTCAATTTTGCATATGAATTTGTTGATCTCTACATTGCTGCTTTGGTAATACTGGTCTAGAGCGTCCAGCAATTGATTATAGAGATAATGCTTTAGAAAGGGCAACTGCTTTACAGCCCGGCTATGCATTTGTAATTTTAATAAACGATCGCTGTATGTATCCATCTTATCCATGGCATCAAACAACAGCATGTAATTGTTCTTCTTTCCTTTCACGTGAAAGGAGTTGATCTTCTTGAAATAGCCCTTTTCCGATTTGGAGAGCGATTTTATCAGCTCGAACAAGTGGTCGCGCGTTTCCATCAAAAGCAAAGATAACTAGTCTGCATCGTATTGATTTACAATTATTTAGCTATGATCCTTTCCGGCGTTGAAATCAAAGAATGCCATGTCAAAGTTATCCGGAAAATAACAGATTATCTCATGTACCTCCCTAATTTGTGAGCACCTTAGAACCTAACCCAAAGCTTTCAAAGGTTGTTAAACCAAATTCAACATTCTTAAGCTAATTTCTTAACCCCCACTTTGCTCATGGATCACCAATTTACATTTGACTACCTCGCTTGCGCCAAGCCTAAATCAAACTAAGGCCTGTTGCAATTGGCTGCTGCCCCTAACAGCATTCAAATCAAATTAATTGTTTACTAAATGTATTTGGCAGAACAACTACCTGTCTGACGATAGTCTGTCTTGTAATTGGCAAGTATTCCGTATTTCTATTGCTGCTTGAAAGATAAATGGTTCAGCACTCCCTGCAAATTGATCTAAGGTGCCTTTTGTCGCATGGGGTTTTCAAATGAGGTGAATCACCACCTGATTCTTTGACACCAACCTAACCTCAAATCCAGTAGTTGATTATTTCCTATGAGGCCTGTTATTTCTTCTTGAAATAATTATCACATGGATTCCTAATCGAAGCACTGATTGACAAAATATTCTGTTTTCTATTTTTTTGAATAAAAAAACTCCAACCCTACTTCTCTTGAGAATAAGGGTTGGAGCATTCAAATGGTTTATTAAAAATCCAATTTACTACCTGTTTATTATCATTCGGGCTACCTGCTCTTCATTGCCGGAAATAATCCTGCTGATGTAGAAGCCTTGTGGAAGCTGATTTACATTAATTGTTTCACTGTTGGAACCGGCTGTTTTGTTGCCAAGATCTTGTACTATCATTTTGTTACCGAGTATGTTTAAAACCTCCAGCCTCACGTTACCCTGACCAGAAAGGTTATATTGTATAGTTACTGTTCCACCTGAAACAGGATTTGGAAACAAGCCGATATTGCTGATGTTGTTTGCAATATCATCCGTTCCGGTAGCTACCGGCAATCCCACCAATGGGCCACCGGTTGAAAGCGCTGCAAACAAACCAAAAGCAGCACCATCGCTGTTATTGGCCGGATTCAGGAAGCCTGAAGCAAGCACGGTAAGTGCCTGTTCCTGTAAACCCAAGGCAGCCAATGGCGCATCATAAGTGGCAACTGTTACATCTCCGGTTTCGTTTCGTACTTCCAGTTTGTAATCTGCAGTGGGTAATTCAAGATAACCTGCAAACTGAGTGTATGACAAATTATTTACGATCGTTCCTGCACCAACACCTGTCTCCACCACATCAACAGTTGGGGCATCCGTTGAACCATGATATACCAATACATCCGTGTTAGCAGTTGATAAAGCGCGTTCTCTTGCAGTTGCAAATACATCGAGGTTAAATGCAGGGGCAGGATTATAACCGCTTGCACTTACAATACCATTTGCAATTAGCAAGTAAGAGGAGCCGCCTGTCAATGTATAATTAAAGGAGGCAATCGGATTTGCCGGGCTGGTGCTGTTTTGATCTTTGATCGAAATGGTGATTGATTCACCTGCCGGCGCATCTACAAAGGGAGTAGCTGTTCTAAACTGAAAATTATCAATAAGCTTGGTACTATTGAGCCATACATCTACGGTAGACGCCGCTGCATCAGCTGCATTATGAATCACCTGCACACGGGCAGTAGAGATTGCTGTAGCAGGAAGTGCGATGAGCGCGCCGCCAGCAGGCAATGCTACAAAAATTCCGAAAGCAGGGCCATTGCTATTTGCAACCGGGTTCAAGAAGCCTGATGCAAGTGCAACAAGGGCAGCGCCATTTAGTCCAAGCGTGGCCAGCGGTGCATCATATTGCGCTACCGTGGTTATGCCGTGTGCATCACGAACCTGCAGAGAATAATCGGCAGTTGGCAATGCCAGGTATCCTGAAAAAGAACCATAAGCAAGATCGTCAATGATGGTTCCTGCACCTGCACCAACTTCTTTAATATCAACTACAGGAGCATCTGTTGCGCCGTGAAATACCATTACATCTGTATTGGTTGAAACACCGGCAACTTCTTCACCCATGTCGTAAGCATAAAGGTCAAAAGGTGTTGCGGGAGTATAGCCGGCAGGGCTTACAATTCCATTGGCTACTACTACATATGTTTTTCCACTGGTAAGTGTAAAGGTCTTGGTAAACAATGCATTTACTGTATCTGTACTGTTAGCTGGCTGAATGCTCACTTTAAAAGCCACTCCTGACGGAGCATCAATGTAAGGGGATGCTGTTCTGAAATTAAAATTGTCGAGCAGCAAAGTATTGTCAAGCCACACGTCAACAGTGGAGGCGGCAAGGTCTGCTGCATTGTGAATTACCTGCAAGCGGGCTGTGGCCAGCAGGTTCGTAGCCGTTAATAAAAACAAGGCTGTCGAAAGAAGCATGATTCTTTTCATAGTTGTAGATTTTAGTTGGTTATGTAAATTTTCATAGTTTAACCAACCAGACTAAAAATTGTTTAAGTATTTTGTTAGAATATTAAACAGAATTACAAACTCATGACAATGCAATTATTTTCCTATGAAATCGTCGAATTGTTAAAACTCCACAGTTTACAATAACATGATGATTGATTGTTTGAGATTTTTATATGGATAATGATTCCCAATTTGAAAATACAGCAGTTTAGTTTTTACATCTTTGCTCTGGCAACATATTCAATTATTTTTTAAAACAACCTTATTAAATATGAAATACTTCGTAACTGGTGCTACAGGATTTGTAGGTAATAAAATGGCCAGGTTGCTGCGTGAAAAAAATCACGAAGTGGTGGCAGTGGTCCGTAATCCGGATAAGGCGGCTGACCTCAAATCGCCGGGTGTAACGCTGGTGAAAGGAGATGTGACAGAAAAGGAAAGCATGCGTGCTGCCATGAAAGGATGTGATGGCGTATTTCATATAGCAGGCTGGTATAAAATCGGGGTGCGTGATAAGACTCCGGGTGTAAAAATAAATATTGATGGCACGAGGAATGTGCTGGAACTGATGCAGGAACTTGGTATCAGGAAAGGCGTTTATACAAGCACCCTTGCAATAAATTCAGATACACATGGGAAGCTGATGGATGAAACGTACCACTTTTCCGGCAAGCACTTAAGCGAATACGACCGTACTAAGGCAGCAGCACATCATGTGGCAGATGATTTTATCAAGAAAGGATTACCGCTGGTGATTGTAATGCCCGGCTTGATCTATGGACCCGGAGATACAAGCATGAGCGGAGATTCCATGCGGGATTATCTCCGTAAAAAATTACCCATGCTTCCCAAACAAACAGCCTATTCCTGGGCGCATGTTGACGATATTGTAGAGGGTCACTGGCTTGCTATGGAAAAGGGGAAACCGGGAGAGACTTACATTATCTGCGGGCCTTCTCATACCTTGCAGGAAGCCTATAACCTGTCAGCGCATATCACTGGCATTCCTGCACCGATGTTTGTACCTGCGGGCATGTTAAGTTTCTCATCTACAATCGCATCCTTGATTGAAAAGGTGATTCCCTTGCCTGATCTCTATTCAGCAGAAACCATGCGTGTGGCGGCAGGCCATACCTACCTTGGCAATAATTCAAAAGCAAAGCGTGAGTTAGGGTATAATCCAAGGGCATTGGAAGATGGGCTAACGGAAACATTGCTTTATAATATCAAGGAGATGGGAATTAAATCAAAGAAGGCTAGCATATAAAAGCGACATAAATCTCGTTGCACATTTTTGTCCAGTCTTATGTCATACCTCTTACAAACAAAGTAGGGCGCACGTCTTAAGTCTTACGTCTTATGTCCTCTCTCCTATCTCCAGGTAAAATATCTAAAAAGTATAGGAGAGTCGTGCCACCACTCAGCCTTCATAACAAAGCTTGAAGACCTTCCCATGAAGTGGGGGCACGACTGGCAAGAGTCTCCGAGTCGTGCCACTTTGCTTCTGCAGTTGAAGGTTAAGCAATCACTCCGGGTGGTGGAACGACTATTGGAATCATAATGCAAACCATTTTAAGATCGTAGCAGAGTCGTGCCACCACTCAGCCTTCATAACAAACCTTGAAGACCTTCCCCTGAAGTGGGGGCACGACTGGCAACGGCCTCAGAGTCGTGCCACCACTTTGCTTCTGCAGTTGAAGGTTAAGCAATCACTCCGGGTGGTGGAACGACTATTGGAATCATAATGCAAACTATTTTAAGATCGTAGCAGAGTCGTGCCACTTTGCTTCTGCAGTTGAAGATTAAGTAATCCCTCCGGGTGGTGGAACGACTATTGAAATCATAATGCAAACCATTTTAAGATCGTAACAGAGTCGTGCCACCACTCAGCCTTCATAACAAACCTTGAAGACCTTCCCATGAAGTGGGGCACGACTGGCAACGGCCTCAGAGTCGTGCCACCACTTTGCTTCTGCAGTTGAAGGTTCAGTAATTACCTTGGGTGGTGGAACGACTATTGATATGATAAGGTGAAATATATCAATAGCATACCAGTCTAATGCTACCACTTAACACAATGACAAACAATAAAGTAGGGCACGTCTTATGTCTTACGTCTTGTGTCCTATATCCAGGTAAAATATCCCAAGAGTATAGTAGAGTCGTGCCACCACTCAGCCCTCATAACAAACCTTGAAGACCTTCCCCTGAAGTGGGGGCACGACTGGCAAGAGTAACGGCATGCCACCATTTAACACCGATGATAAACAATATGAATCGGTGCATGTCTTATGTCTTATGTCTTAAGTCTTACATCCTTTGTCCTTGAACGCGTACTGCCTTAGTTTGCTTTTTCATAAAAACATATATTTAAATTTATACAATAACAACTTGATGTCGCAAATGGCGACTTCAAAATAAAAAATATTTCAAATCATAAAGGCTTCTTTCTTCTTAAACTGTAACTCATATAAGTTTCGATAATGCCCGTTGAGCGCCAGTAATTCATCATGGGTTCCCATCTCTATTACTTTACCTTTATCCAACACCAATATTTTATTCGCATGCTGAATAGTGGATAGCCGGTGCGCGATAATGATGGATGTTCTTCCTTCAATCAGTTTTTCAATGGCATTTTGTATCAGCATTTCCGATTCGGTATCAATGGAAGAAGTGGCTTCATCCAGTATCAAAATCTTCGGATCAAAGACCAATGCCCGCACAAAAGAGATCAACTGCCTTTGGCCAACGGATAAGGTCGCACCACGTTCCATAACTTTGTAATCATAGCCTCCCGGAAGTTTTTCAATCCATTCTTCAATACCACATAATGCGGCGGCATGCTTCACCTGTTCACGACTAATATTGGTATTGCGTAGTGTGATATTATCCATCACCGATCCGGAAAACAAAAACACATCCTGCAACACCAGCCCTATCTTGCTTCGCAGCGACGACAATTCATATTCCCTGGTATTGATACCATCGAGATAGATGGCCCCTTGCTGTATCTCATAAAAGCGGCTGAGGATATTGATGATGGAAGATTTTCCCGCGCCGGTTGCACCCACAATGGCCAGTGTCTGCCCTGCTTCTACTTTAAAGGAGACCTCCTTCAGCACAAAATTTAATTCATCATAAGCAAAGCTCACCTTATCGAACTCCAGGTCGCCCCGCATGTTTTCAGCAGACTTCCGTCCATTGTTTTCCATCATATCATTATTGTCGAGCAGCTTAAATACACGTTCGCCGGCTACCATACCCATCTGCAGGGTGTTAAACTTATCAGCCAGCATGCGTATCGGGCGAAACAACAGGTTGATGTAGAGAATAAAAGAAATCATCACACCGAGTGAAGTACGTTCATCCAGTATCTGGTAGGCACCATACCACACCAGCAATCCCAATGCAATGGAGGAAATAATATCAACCACCGGAAAAAATATAGAGTAATACCAGATGCTGCGGATGTTGGCCATCATATGGTCTTTGTTGATGGCCTTGAATTTTTCAGCTCGCGCTCTTCCGCATTAAATATCTGCACTACACTCATGCCACTGATGTGCTCCTGCAAGAATGCATTGAGCCTGGCGACCTGGTTGCGCACATCGGTGAATGATTTGCGGATGCCCTCTTTAAAAACATAGGCTGCTGCCAGTAATACCGGTAAAACAGAAAGACATACCAGCGTCAGTTGCCAGGATGAATAGAACATCACCGTCAGTACTGCAACAATTGTCAGCAGGTCGCTGATGATGGTGATAACGCCTTCAGCGAAAATATCATTGATCGCTTCCACATCGCTGATAGTACGTGTTGTGGCAGTTCCTAAAGGTGTTCTGTCGAAATACCGCAGGTTGAGGCCCAGCACATGTGCATAGACACGCTGTCGTAAATCGCGCACGATAGACTGCCCCAGCCAATTCGTGCTGTAGGTGAAGATGTAAGTTAGTCCTGCCTGGAAAAAAAGCAATGACAGTAGCAGTCCGGACATCATCAAAAGCATATTCCAGTCGCCGGACAGAATGTGTTTGTCTACAGTAATCTGAATCAGGTATGGCGACAGAGGCGATAATGTAGCCATCAAAACAGCAATAGCCAATGCTATATAAAATCGCTTCTTATACGGTTTCACTAGACCCAGTATCCGCCGAAGCAGTCGCAGGTCAATCAGCTTATTGAGTAATTTTTTCACGCTGTGCAATTCGGCTGCAAAATACAAATTAGGTATTGGCGGTATTCAATCTTTATCATGTCAACCATTCACCTTGAATTGTTCAACTGCTTCAAAGCAATTTCATGATAATAAATTAGCAGCGGCTTTTTTCTATTTTGTCTGATGACCTCGCCTTACAACTTCGTCATTATACCGGGCTTATAGTTCACTGATACCAGGGTAAGTCCCTGTGCTGGCGCGGAAAAATCCGTTTTATGCGGCTGCCTGCTTTCCAGCAATTGTATTAATTGTTCCAATGTAAGTTTATTGCGTGCATACCTGATGGAAGTGGCTACGATAGCCCGTACCATGCCACGTAAAAAGCGGTTGGCGGTAATTCGGAAGCGCAGCATGTTTTGTGATGCATCGAGTTCCCATGTTGCCGATTCAATATGGCAGATAGTCGTTTTTACTTGTGTTCTTTTTTTGCTGAAAGCAGCGAAATCAGTTTGTTTCAGTATCAGCGCAGCAGCTTCATTCAGCTTTTCTGCTGATAGTTCCGGATACGGATAATAGGAACTGAAGTCTGTAAGCAGTGGATTCTTATCGTAGCAGATCAGGTATTCGTACATACGGCTGATTGCGTCAAAGCGGGCATTGAAATTTTCGGGGACAGAAAAAATATTGCGACCGGCAACATCAACCGGCAATAAGAAATTTAATCGTCTGAGAAAACCGGGTGGCAGTTCCTGATCATAATCAAAATGCGCGAAATTTTGTTTGGCATGAACGCCGGCATCTGTCCTACCCGAAGCGGTTACCAATATCTGTTGACGTAATAGTACCGACAATTTCTCATAAACTACTCTTTGTATGGTATTATCAGTATTCTTCTGTACCTGCCAGCCGTTGTATGCAGTTCCTTTGTACGATAATTCGAGCAGGTAACGTTGATGCACTTAGGTGGAGCTATGATTTATTTTTGAATTCAAACGATCAGGATCGGTTCGGCTAAGAAAGATAACCTGGCATCATCCCTAATCAATACATTCATTCTGACCTGTGGAATCGCGTCAAACTTACTTAAACTCTGCGAGAAGAGGTTGTATGAAAATGATGGAATTGATTCAACAGGTCTTGAAAAAGATATGCTTGTAGTATGTTGACAATACCGGCAGATAGTTTCTCTTTGGAAAGGTGTTGACTGGAATGAAGTGAATGAGTCAAACTGCTTAACTCATTCGATAGTTGTTGCTGCACCCAACGGGTGTATGACAAATTGCATTTCTCAGCGATAAAATAATACAAGCGCGAAGACGCCAAGACGCCAAAAAAACGTAGCATATTGATCCTTTGTGATTTTCTTCGCGACTTCGCGTCTTGGCGCTAAAAAAGCATGGCGCTAAGGTAAACGCTACAGCATTAAGTGCAATTTGTCATACACCCCACCCAACAGTTTGCCCACAGTTCATCAAATCTTCTTTATTTTGTCGCTGATTTCAAAGACTGTTTGTTATTCGGAAACGATAAATCAACAAGTTCAAAAACCCAACTAAAACACGTTTATTTCACAATGATCCAGCGCATTCAAAGTGTTTATCTTTTTCTATCCATGGCATGTGCCATACTTCTTTATTTCGTTCCGGTTTGGCAAAGTGCTGCCGTGTTAATTGATGAAGGCATGAACGTGATTGGCGCGGGAACACACCTGCTGCTGTTGCCTGTGCCTGTGCTGATGGTGATTTCACACCTTCTTTCCATTTTCACCTATAAAAACCGGAAAAGACAAAAACATTTTTGTACCGGCAATATATTATTATATATCATTTTCCTGCTGGGCGCTTTGCTGCTAATTCAACTGGAACACCAGTTTTTCCAGCATTTTGACCTGCTGGAATTCAGGCTGGGCGCATTGCTGCCTGTTGCAGGTATCGTGTTCAATATACTGGCTGTCAGGGGTATCAGGAAGGATGAAGCATTGCTTCGTTCCATGGACAGGCTTCGCTAATTTTTCTAAAACCGGAAGCAGGGTTAGTTGGTTTCGATTTGTTTTCCTACTTTTATGAACTGTATTTATAAATGAATGTATCTGTTGAAAAATAAATCTCCACATTGTAATTTATTATAGGAAATCTTTATTGAAATTCGTTTTTTATTCATTGATCATTAAACAATCCAACAAAGTATGGCAACAGTAAACCAGGAAAAGCTGAAAGCCCTTAAGCTGACCATGGAAAAAATAGACAAAGCTTATGGCAAGGGCACCATTATGAAATTAGGTGATACGATGATTGAACCTATTGAGGCCATCTCTACCGGCTCGCTGGGCCTCGACCTGGCACTGGGTGTAGGTGGGTTACCAAAAGGCAGGGTGATTGAAATCTATGGCCCGGAATCCTCAGGTAAAACTACACTGGCCATTCATGCCATTGCACAATCGCAGAAGAAAGGAGGCATTGCCGCATTTATTGATGCGGAGCATGCTTTCGATAAGTCCTATGCGCAGAAGCTGGGGGCAGATGTAGAAAACCTGCTCATCTCGCAACCCGACAATGGAGAACAGGCTTTGGAGATCGCCGACAACCTGATCCGTTCAGGTGCCATCGACATCCTTGTAATTGACTCCGTAGCCGCTTTGGTACCCCGCAGCGAAATTGAAGGTGAAATGGGTGATTCCAAAATGGGATTACATGCACGACTGATGTCGCAGGCACTTCGTAAGCTTACCGCAACCATCAGCAAAACAGGTTGTTGCTGCATCTTCATCAATCAGCTCCGCGAAAAGATTGGCGTGATGTTTGGCAACCCTGAAACCACTACCGGTGGCAATGCACTGAAGTTCTATGCATCGGTAAGACTTGATATCAGGAGGCTCGGACAGATCAAAGACGGCGATGTGGTAGTAGGCAATCATGTAAAAGTGAAAGTGGTAAAAAATAAGGTAGCACCACCTTTCCGCTTTGCCGAATTCGACATCATGTATGGCGAAGGCATTTCAAAGGCAGGCGAGATCATCGACATGGGCGTTGACCTGAACATTGTACAGAAAAGCGGCTCCTGGTTCAGCTATGAAGGCAATAAACTCGGACAAGGCCGTGATGCCGTAAAGCAATTACTGATCGACAACCCCGAACTCGCTGATGAGATTGAAAAGAAGGTGCGGGAGAAAGTGATGGTAGCGGATCATGTGTTGCCGGTGGAGAAGGAGGAGGATTAGGGATGGGGGTTGAACTGCTTAACTGTTGAATTGCTTAACTGTTAAACTGTTAAACTGTTAAACTGTTAAACTGTTAAACTGTTAAACTGTTTAATGGTTAAGTTACTTAATTGTTCTAATCACCGGCTTTGCCGCAACAATTTAACAATTTAACCATTTAGTTATTCAACTCACCGGCTTTGCCGCAACCATTTAACCATTTAACCATTCAACCATTTAACCATTCAACCATTTAGCAATTAACAACAACCCATGAAACGTACATCAACCGCCGTCTGGAACGGCACAGGAAAAGAAGGAAGCGGAAGCTTGACTTCAGAAAGTAAAGTGCTGGATAGTGTATCTTATTCCTGGAGGACAAGGTTCCAGGATGTGGAAGGCACCAGTCCGGAAGAATTAATTGCAGCTGCTCATGCTGCTTGTTATTCCATGAAACTCAGTTTTGTTTTAGGTGCTGCAGGATTTACTCCTGACTCTATTCAGGCAGTTGCTACCGTTAGCGTGGAAGATGGTGTGATAAAAACTTCGCACCTGGTGGTAAAAGGAAAGATTCCCGGCATCACTGCCGAAAAATTTCAGGAATGTGCTGAAGAGGCAAAGACCAACTGCCCGGTTTCAAAAGCACTGAACCTGGCCATAACGTTGGAAGCTGCGCTGCTTTGATAAGTTAGCTTTCTAATGAAACGATTGCGCCCTTTGCCGGGCAAACAACCTGCAAAGGGCGCAACTTTCACCAATACCCTATTTTCTATATGATATCTGATAAAAGATACAGGCTATGTATGAAGACGAAGAAGAATCAATCGATACATTCGAATCCGACGATCCCAGGAGCTCACTGGTAAAAACATTCGGCAGCGCCGTAAATGGAATCGATGCGCTTACCATTACTGCAGAAGTAAGTGTTGGACAGGGCATGCACTATTTTTTAGTAGGGCTGCCTGACAATGCCGTTAAAGAATCGCTGCACCGCATTGAAGCGGCCATTAAGTACAGTGGCTATCGCATGCCGCGCCGAAAGATCGTCATCAACCTTGCTCCTGCCGATATCCGTAAGGAAGGTTCTGCCTACGACCTCACCATGGCTGTTGGTATTCTGGCAGCATCCGACCAGGTAGATGCTTCACGGCTGCACCGGTTTATTATCATGGGTGAATTATCGCTCGATGGTTCTCTGCAACCGATAAAGGGAGCATTGCCCATCTCTATCCAGGCACGCAAAGAAGAGTTTGAAGGTTTCATCCTGCCGAAACAAAATGCGCGGGAAGCCGGCATCGTCAGCAATCTGAAAGTATATGGTGTGGAAAGTATTTCGGAAGTCATTCGTTTTCTTAATGGCGATTTACAACTGGAACAAACCATTGTAGATACCCGCAAAGAATTTTCTGAACAACAGAATCACCTCGATGTAGATTTCTCTGATGTAAAAGGACAGGAAAATATCAAACGCGCTTTAGAGATCGCTGCTGCCGGCGGACATAATGTGATATTGATCGGACCGCCGGGAGCCGGAAAAACAATGCTGGCCAAACGGCTTCCAACCATATTGCCACCATTATCATTACATGAAGCATTAGAGACTACGAAGATTCATTCCGTAGCCGGAAAGTTACCGGTAGAAGCATCCCTGGTTTCGGTGAGGCCTTTCCGATCGCCACACCATACCATCAGCGATGTTGCATTGGTGGGAGGTGGTATGAATCCGCAGCCCGGAGAAATTTCACTGGCACATAACGGTGTTTTATTTCTCGATGAACTACCCGAATTCAAGCGCACGGTACTGGAAGTTCTTCGTCAGCCCATGGAAGAAAGACGCGTAACGATTTCACGTGCCAAATTCTCTGTTGACTACCCTGCCAGTTTTATGCTGATTGCTTCTATGAATCCTTGCCCTTGTGGCTATTATAATCATCCGGAGAAGGAATGTGTTTGCGGATCAGGTGTAGTTCAGAAATATCTGAATCGTATTTCAGGTCCATTGTTGGATCGTATTGATCTGCATGTAGAAGTTACGCCTGTTCCATTTCGTGAATTATCGAATATCAAGCTCTCCGAAAAAAGTGATACCGTTCGCGAGCGTGTCGTAAAAGCCCGCATCTTCCAGGAGCAACGTTTTGCAGAACATAAAGACGTGCATTCAAACTCACAGATGAGTACGAAGATGATGCGGCAGTATTGTTTACTTCCTGCTGCTGGAGATCAGTTGATAAAAACTGCAATGGAGAAGTTGGGATTGTCTGCGCGTGCTTATGATCGAATCTTAAAAGTCTCGCGTACCATTGCTGACCTCGAAGCAAGTGAAGATATTAAAGTGGAACATCTTGCGGAGGCGATTCAGTATAGGAGTTTGGATAAAGAGAATTGGGCGGGGTGAAGGAATTGCGGATTGGAGATTGACGATTGCGGATTGAAGGGGTTAATCTCCTGCAATGAAGGTTCAGGTGCAAAAAGTATGCAATCAAAATACAAAGCTCAATACGAAAAAAGATTTGGTATGAGTAAAGCATTAATAATAGTAGATGCAGCAGTGATGAGTAAAATTTATCTCATCCGGGGACAAAAGGTGATGTTAGACCGCGATCTGGCGGATTTATACGGAGTAGCCACCAAGGTATTAAAACAAGCTGTTCGAAGAAATAAAAACCGGTTTCCGGAAGACTTTATGTTTGAAATGAGCGAAGAAGAGTTCACCGGGTGGAGGTCACAATTTGTGACCTCCAATGCTGACCGGCAAGGACTGCGATATCATCCTTTTTGTTTCACTGAACAAGGCGTTACCATGTTATCTTGTATTTTAAACAGCAACAATGCAATTGCAGTAAATATCAGGGTGATAAGAATCTTTGCCAAAATACGGGAGATGGTACTCGCTCACAAAGACATCATCATAAAACTGGAGCAGATGGAAAAGAATGTTTCACAGAAAAAGCAAGACATCAATTTGATATTCACCTACCTGAAGCAATTACTTAACCCTGCACAAGAACAACGGAGACGCATTGGCTACCGAACACACAAGGACAATGATTGATAATCAAATCCAGGTGACACAAGAACGTGCATTCCAATTCACATATGAGTACTAAGATGATGCGGCAATATTGCTTGTTGCCTGCTGCAGGTGATCAACTTATAAAAACGGCAATGGAGAAATTGGGATTATCTGCGCGGGCGTATGATCGAATCCTAAAAGTCTCCCGCACTATTGCAGATCTGGAAGCAAGTGAGGATATTAAAGTGGAGCATCTGGCGGAAGCGATTCAGTACAGGGGTTTGGATAAGGAGAATTGGGCAGGGTGAAGGGATTGCGGATTGGGGATTGACGATTGCGGATTGAAGCGGTTAACTCAATTAGTAGACATTTATATAATATATGACAAACAATCAATCAATAATACCTGATGAAAAGGTCATCAGTAAAATATTTGTACTTCGTGATAAAAGAATCATGTTGGACCGTGACCTGGCGGAATTGTATGGAGTAAAATCCATTCGGCTCAGAGAACAAGTGAAAAGAAATATCGGTCGTTTCCCGTCAAATTTCATGTTCCAACTCTCTGAGGAGGACGTGAATCTTATGGTATCGCAAATTGCGATACCATCTAAACAGCATTTAGGTGGATTCCTGCCATACGCATTCACCGAACATGGAATACTCATGCTTGCGAATGTGCTCAGGAGTGAAAAAGCGATACAAATGAGTATTCGCATCATTGAAATCTTTGTGAAACTTCGCGAGATGGCACTTATGCATAAAGATATTCTGCTCAAACTTGAAATATTAGAGAAAGAAATCACGGCAAACAAACAAGACATCAACATAATCTTCACCTATTTAAAACAAATACTCAACCCGCCTGAAGAACCACGGCGACGGATTGGTTACCAAATACAAAAAGACACTGATTGAAATAGCAGGAGCTATTGTATCAGATCATCAAACGCAATGATTCGCTTAACTGAATAAATTTCAGAATTACTAACTTTACTTTATGAAGCATAGCAGAAAATCAAAACCTTCTTTTGATGATTTATTTGACGGATTACAATCGCGTCCGGTTTCTATGACCGAAGAGAAAATTATTTCTGAGTTCATTCAAACACGTCGAAAAAAGACTACAATACAGAAAGGTCGCAAAAGCAAGCGTTCAAAAGTAATTTAGGCTAGGCGACTCCCGATGTTAGTCCGGATTTGTAATCACAGGTGTTCGAAACCTTCAGAGCCCTTGACTGGATTGATTTTCAGTCAAATTTCTACCGGGTAAAATGATAGCAAGATCAATCTCGAATAGTTCATTAAATTTTCCCTCCTTAGGAATTGTCCTTTACAACTGTTCCACCATTATTTTTACTGTTTGTTAAACCTTAATGTAAATTACCTGTAATCCATGCCCATCAAGGGTTTTCTCATGTTTCGAACAGCATTGATTACAAATCATAGGTGTTTGAAACCTTCAGAACCTTTGACTGGATTGACTTTCAGTTATCTGGGTGCCATGTGCAGTGAGCGGAAGATCAATCTCGAACAGGTCAGTAATATTTTCTTCCATAGAATAGTCAGGCTCCACAGGTACAATATAATTCTTCCTGGTGTAAAAGCACCTAAAGGAATTACCGGTAATGTATGACCATCAAGGGTTTCGTTATGTTTCGAACACCATTGATTACAAATCCGGACTAACGGGGGTCATAAAATAACATATTGCACAAAGTCAACCACTACATCATTTATATTATTGCTTTGTGAAGCGCGAATTTGCTGGTTGTCCTTCCATGGCTAGCTATATGTACCTGGTTAGAGTGAACGTTATTAATAAAATGTATTCCTTACAAATCGTGTATAAAAATCACGACCAGTGCAGTACCATATCCGGACCAACTGGAGCCGGTACTTAAACGTGCTTCTACAGGATGAAACATTGCAAATGTTTTTTAAAGAAACTTTTAGGCTAAAACTTCCAGGTCTTTTTCATTTGCTTTGTGGAAAATATTACAAACTATGAGCAATATAAAACTATTTGAAAGCAAAAAGGTACGTTCAGAATGGAATGAACAGGAACAGAAATGGTATTTCTCAATTGTAGATGTGATTACCATTTTAACCGACAGTCCCAACCCGCAGGTATATTGGAGGGTAATGAAGAAACGATTGCTGGACGAGGGTAATGAAACCGTTACAAATTGTAACGCTTTGAAAATGGAAGCAGCTGATGGGAAAATGAGAATGACTGACGTGGCAAATTCACAACAATTGCTTCGCCTTATTCAGTCCGTTCCCTCTCCGAAAGCGGAGCCATTTAAGCTATGGCTAGCTCAGATGGGGCAGGAACGATTGGAAGAAATTGAAAATCCGGAATTGGCTTCACAGCGAATGAGGGAAATTTATAAAGCAAAAGGCTACAGTGATGAATGGATTGAAAAGAGAATGCGGGGCATTGCTGTTCGTGATGAGCTTACTGGTGAGTGGAAAAAAAGAGGAGTGAAAGAAGGATTGGAGTATTCCATTCTCACGGCTGAAATAAGCAAAGCCACATTTGGAATTACTCCTCGTGATTATAAAAAGCTGAAAGGACTCACTAAGGCTTCAGAAAATCTAAGAGATCATATGACCGATCTTGAACTGATTTTTACTATGCTCGGTGAAGCGTCCACTACAGAAATTGTGCAGAACCAAAATGCACAAGGTTTTGATGAAAATAAAATAGCTGCAAAAAAAGGAGGAAGCGTTGCAGGTAAGGCACGATTGGATTTGGAAAGGAAGTCAGGGAGAAAAGTAGTGACCAGGCAAAATTTTAAAGAGTTGACGGAATCACGGAGAAGGAAATTAAAGAGAGGAGAAAAAAAATGAAGGGATAAAAAGTTGAAGTTGAACACCGCTCGCTAACGCGGTCTTCTAATCCCACATTGAGTCCGATTGTTGATTATGCCGGTAGCAAAAGATTAATTGACGTTAAATTCCTGGAATGATGGATCAAATGATTGGATTGAAAATCCAAATGCTCAAATGATCGGGATTAATAAAATTCCGACCACTCGCTACCATATCCGGACTAACGGGAGAATAAAGACCGGTAATTTTAACAAAACTGTGAAATGGAATTGCGGATTTGAGATTGACGATTGCGGATTAGAGCAGTAGATGTGGCTTCTTCATTTTACTGCTTCCGTTAGTCCGGATTTGTAATCACAGGTGTTCGAAACCTTCAGAGCCCTTGACTGAATTGATTTTCAGTCAAATTTCTACCGGGTAAAATGATAGCAAGATCAATCTCGAATAGTTCGTTAAATTTTTCCTCCTTAGGAATTGTCCTTTACAACTGTTGCACCATTATTTTTACTGTTTGTTAAAACTTAATGTAAATTACCTGTAATCCATGCCCATCAGGGGTTTGCTCATGTTTCGAACAGCATTGATTACAAATCCGGACTAACAGGGAAAAATCAGTGCCACCTCCCTACCATCAGGTTTAATGAATTACCACGAGCTTTTGAAAGGCACCTCGCTCCGCGCACTTCATTTCCAGCATGTAAATACCTGAAGCTAGTTTTGATACATCGAATGAAAACTTGCTTGCTCCTGTTTGTAAGTGATATACCATCGGCATTTCCTTTCCTTTGAGGTCCCTAATGCAAATAATGGCGCTGCCAGCTACGGGCGCGAATTGAACAGTCACTTCATCAATAGCAGGATTTGGAAATACGATCATGGATTCTCTTGTTTTAGGTATCGTGGAATCATCACCCGTGGTGATGCAATCATTCAGATATTGCAACGTGTTTCTCCTGTTGTTCATAGCAGATGAAGATGGAGTTACCAATTGGCTCGGTGAAATGGTTCCGAATATCACCTTACCTGTTCCCCATTTCTTTTCTGCAAGAAGCGGCAAGTTTAATGTTTGAAATAAGAAATGTTCATCGTCATTGTCTGCAATCAAAGTATCGAAATTGGTCCCGTACAAAACTGATATAGCATAATAGAATGCACTCCATTCATTAATCGCCGGCGTGTAGGGGCCGCTAAAAATGGGATGACCTGTTTCATAAGGTTTTGCATATCCGACAGAGAAGGATGCAACCACGCGTGTGTCATCAAATCCTAAATTGAAGATGTGATCAACTCCGCTGAGAGATCCGTCATTCGCATTCAACAATAGCAAGTGCCCTCCCGAGGCCACCCAGTTTTCAATACGCGTCCGGTTTGCTTCTATATAATTCTGAAACTGCACTTCACCCTCATAACTTCCGTCAATAAAAATCAGACATGAGGCCGTATTGAAAACCGAATCAGCATTTGTCTCTTCAAATGATCCTTCAAGCCATCCGTTATCACCAAACACATCATTCATGCAAGTGCGATTGGTGGTAGAGTTATACGGAGGTCCTCCAAGCGGCTCCAACCCGCCGTTGATGTCTGACTGAACATACCACACATTACTTCCATATACAGGCTCCGTGTGACATATTGAAGTGATAAGCGTATCGTCTGCGCTTGCTTCATCATTGATCCATGTCAGCCATACCTTAAGATCATAGCAGGAAATACCGGTGAAGTCTGCAGCAGATGAAAAAGTAAAAACTGAAGATGAATCAGGATCGATGCTGCTGCCAAAAGTTTCGGTTACTGCAGGTCCATTGTTTATTGAGTAACTTAAGTTAAAGTCACTCGCTGTAAGTGTTCCCAGATTTTGAATGTTGACAGATATTGATTCATCTCCCAAATTCACTCCCGATACAGGATTAATAATATTACTTGCTGAAAGATCATTCTCCAAGCCGCCCGATATTGCTACTGAGTAATCTTCTGTTTCGCCGTATTGCCATGGTGCACACGGATCTGTGGATTGATTCCAAACGCCAAAGGGCTCTGCGGTGGCGCGTACTCTTAATCGGGTAGTTCCATTGTGAACATTAGCAGGAACAGTAAATTGAATATTTACTGTCGGGTAGTTAAAAGCCGAAAAAGTGCTCCCGATTTTCTCACCAGATTCAAACTGATCATTGTGATTGAAGTCAATCCACGAAGCATAGTTATACTGAAAGTAAGCCCCGGACTTGATCGTAAGCGTATACGTTGCACCGGCATCAAGGTCTGTTGACATTGATGTGTAATCAGAATAAGCGATTTCCATTTGCGGGAAACCGTTATTCAGATTATTGATTGCTCCGAGCGTTACACCATCAACAATCGGTTCGAGAAACTGCCCTTGAGAGATGGGTATGCAATACTGTGCATGAAGAGATGAAAATGTAAGAAGATTAAGCAGTTGGAAGTAAAGTGCAATTCTTTTCATGTGCATTAATTTTAGCTATGAATAAAAGATTCCGGAAAGAATAACAACAGTTGATGTTATTCTTCTAAGCTGAAATTACCCGCTTCATTCTTCTTACCAGAATTAATTCGACAAACCAAGATTTAGCTTTGTCGAACTAATATTTTCTGTCGCCATTTGTGCCCCTCAATCGCAAGTCTGAAGTTCTTTTTCTTCCTTTTGTATCTTGCTGCATGTCTGTAAAAACACTTCATGATGTTGCCAATGAATGGTACTTCTGAACATTCACCTGTACCAATTGGCTTTCTGAATTCCTCCGTGTCCCGTTTGCTTCCGTCAGGCCTTACCAGCGGAAACACGTTGACGGTGTAAAAAATCCTGGGACAACTGGTTGTTACGGGGATTTAAAATCCGTTGCTCAATAAGTCCGGATTACAAATCATTGGTGTTCGAAACGTTGTGTAATTAAATTTATACAGATGATTAATTGTCTGTTTGCAAGAGACACAAAAAAAATTGTCGTCGTGAGCGCAAACTATTTTGCAACTCGAGTTCTTTGAGAATGACACTTTTTATAAATCTTGAAAATCAATTGATTAAACAATGTGTCATTAGCAGCGGAGTCGAACGACGACAATTTTTTTTGAGAGAATGAGGAACAAAAACAATGTCGCATTTCGACTGAGTTAATGCTGAGCGTAGTCGAAGTACTCAATGTGACATTGTTTTTGTTTGTCCCTTGTTGGTCCTTATTTTATTTCAGTGCACGCTTTGAATTTCTCAGAATAATTCAGCAAACCGAAAGTGTTCAACGATTCGAACACCAGTGACTACAAATCCGCACTATCAGGGGCAAGGGTTAGCGTTGTTATCAAGTGTGCTAAATAGCGATAGGGCTATTGAGGTCAAAATCAGGATCATCAGAATTTTCATCAAACTTCGTGAAATGCTTTTTACACACAAAGACATTCGCTTAAAATTGGAAAAACTTGAACATAAAATCAGGCAGCATTATGACAATCAGAAGGAGATGATATTCAAATAGCATTTACTGCTTTGCAACAGTAACTCAGTCCGGCATCAACACGGAATGCCTCCATAAAAAGAAAGACAGAAAGTAAATTCCCCGGTACCATGAAATTCCTTTTTGTAACTATAACAAAAAACATTTTGTAATATTTACAATAAGTTTTACATTCAAGGCCAAAGTAACTCATTACATGCTTCAGGAATCTATACAGGAATGTAAAAAAGTCAAAATCAACTTTTTTTACCGGTTAAAGATCAACCTTATGCGCGTGCTGGCTTATTAACTGAAAAATAGATTTTTTATCATTGTTCCTTTCAAAAAAATTTCACCTATGAAAAAACAAAACAACTTTATTGTACTGGTTGCGCTGGTTATCGCCATGGGCGGTTTCTTAATGGGGTTCGATGCTTCTGTAATATCAGGCGTCGTTGGGTTTATTGAACCGGAATTCCAGCTTACAAAAATTGAACTGGGCTGGTCGGTTGCCTCTCTGTCGTTGGCCGCTACGGTGGCCATGATGTTTGCAGGCCCGTTAAGCGACCGGTTTGGCAGAAGGGTTGTTTTGAAATATTCGGCATTGTTGTATGCATTCTCTGCATTTCTTTCGGCGTTTGCACCCACCTTTATCGTTCTGGTAATAGCCCGCATGATCGGTGGTATCGGTGTTGGCATTTCATTGATACTCGCACCCATGTATATCGCCGAAATCTCCCCTCCCAAGTTGCGCGGCAAAATGGTCTCATTCAACCAACTGAATATCGTCATCGGTATTTCCGTGGCGTTTTTCACCAACTATCTTATCATTCACCTGGCCTCTTCAGATGCGACGTGGGTAGAGACATTGAAGATCAGGGAATACAACTGGCGCTGGATGCTCGGATTGGAATTTTTCCCGGCCATTCTTTATTTCATCTTACTTCAATTCGTTCCGCAAAGCCCCAGGTGGCTGATCATGAAGGAAAGATTTGATGATGCCCTGAAAATCATGAAAAGACTGAGCGATGAGGAAACAGCGACGAAAGTGGTAGAAGAAATAAAAGAGAGCATCAAGGCAGATACCGGACCCAAAGAAAAATCCTCTTTCAAGGACTTGTTAATGCCATCTATGAAGCTGGTAATGTCCATCGGCATTGTAGTCGCTGTCCTGCAACAGATCACAGGTATTAATTCCGTCTTTTTTTATGCACCCATGATCTTTGAGCAATCTGGTATCGGCACGGATGCCTCATTCATACAAGCGATACTGGTCGGCATTACCAACCTGGTTTTTACGGTGGTCGCCATGGCGCTGGTTGACAGGCTCGGAAGAAAACCACTGCTTGCCATTGGTGTAACCGGAATTGCCCTCTCGATGTTTCTATTGGCCTATGGCTTTAATGCTGCATCATACACCTTGACCGATGCTTCCATTTCCAAATTGCCAAAGGAGATTAACATAGAGCAACTTGTTGCAATTAAAGACAAGACCTTCAACAGCGACACAGAATTCAAGAAGGCCGTATTGGAAACTATTGGACCGGATATGTCTAAGAAATACGAATCAGCATTCATTACTGCGGCCATTTCTATGAATCCTACTCTGATTCTCATTGGCATTCTGGCTTTCGTGGCGGCCTTTGCAGTCTCCTTAGGTCCGGTGATGTGGGTGTTGTTCTCTGAACTGTTCCCGAACAAGATCCGGGGAATTGCTATATCATTCGTAGGCTTTGTCAACTCCGCGGTGAGCTTTCTGGTGCAGCTCATTTTTCCTTGGGAACTGGCTACGCTGGGCAGTACGTTAACCTTTCTGCTCTATGGCATTTTTGCCGTTGTGGGACTCATCTTCATCATGAGGTTGCTGCCTGAAACAAAAGGGAAATCACTGGAAGAACTGGAGGCGATCCTGGTAAAATAGTGTTGATGGAAATACCGGTAAGCATTTCTTCTACGGAAAAAGAAAACCTGAACCTCCATCCGTTTACAATCTGTAACTGATGAAAAGAATTTTTAAGTAATTCCGTATGGCTACAAAGAGCGAAGTACTAATTGCACTGGCAGGGGTTGATTTCAAGTCATTATCAACCAAAGAACTCCAGTCTGTTTATAAAGAAATGCTGGAAACCGGCATTCATGGTATGTGCTTCAGCCCTTACTTAGAGGGACAGGGTCCGGGAACCATCATTACGGAAGAGCAGATCAGGCAGCGCATGGAAATTATCCAGCCTTATACAAAATGGATCCGTTCTTTTTCCTGTACTGAAGGAAATGAAAACATTCCCCGCATTGCGCATGCGGCCGGATTAAAAACGCTGGTAGGTGCATGGCTCGGAACCGACAAGCGCATGAATGAAAAAGAAATTCAGAATCTGATTGCCCTGGCCAGGGAAGGTAGTGTAGACATTGCGGCCGTTGGCAATGAGGTGATGTACCGAAAAGACCTGAGTGAGGAGGAATTGCTCGACTATCTGTATCGTGTTAAGCACGAATTGCCGGGTATTCCGGTTGGTTATGTAGATGCCTATTATGAATTTGCCAAACGCCCCCGAATTACAGAAGCATGCGATGTGTTGCTTGCCAATTGTTATCCCTTCTGGGAAGGTTGCAACCTGGAATATTCACTATTGTACATGAAGGATATGTACAACAGGGCAGTAAGGGCAGGCAATGGAAAAAAAGTCATCATCACCGAAACAGGCTGGCCGGATAAAGGAACACCATTTGGAGGATCGGTTCCTTCTTATGAAAACGCTATGAAGTACTTTATCAATGCCAACAAATGGGCAGCAGAAGATGCTATTGAAATGTTTTATTTTTCTTCCTTTGATGAAGCATGGAAAACCGGTGCCGAAGGAGATGTTGGCGCCTTCTGGGGCATTTGGGATAAAGCGGGTAGCATGAAATTCTTTTAACAATCCGGTTTTTAACCAAACAGATCTAAAACATGCAAAAAGAAAATAAAACCTTGTTGAAAGCGGAGAACGCCATCTGTTATTCCGGCTACAGGGATGGGCAAAGTCCGGTCACCCGCATCTTTCCCACTTACGATCAGATAAAAGAAGACTTGCTCATTCTTCGCAAAAACTGGAAGCTTATCCGGTTGTACGACTGCACTACACATGCGGAAACGGTACTGGAAGTAATCAGCAGGGAAAAGCTGGATTTTAAAGTAATGCTGGGCGCACATTTAGACGCGGAAATCAGCAACTTCAATTGCTCGTGGGGAGGCATTTTTTCGGAGGAAGAATTGCAGGCTAACAAGCGAATGAATGAAGCACAGATCGATAAGCTGATCCGGCTTGCCAATCTTTTTCCGAAGGAGATATTCTCCGTTTCAGCAGGCAATGAAGCTACCGCTGAATGGACGGATCACCTGGTTCCGGTTGATCGGGTAATCGGGTATGTAAAAAAAGTAAAGCAAGCCATTCAACAGCCAGTTACCTTTTGTGAAAACTATATACCCTGGCAGGAAAAACTTTCTGCACTTGCGGAAGCGGTGGACTTCATCTCCCTGCACACGTATCCTGTTTGGGAATACAAAAGCATTGACCAGGCCCTTGATTTTACCATTGAAAACTATAACAGCGTAGCAGACCGGTATCCGCACAAACAGGTTGTGATCACCGAAGCGGGCTGGACCACCAATTCAAATGGCAAAGGCATTCATCCGGATAATGCAAGCTTTCATTTACAGGAACGCTATTACAAAGCACTTACAGAATGGAGCAAAGAGCAGGGCATTCTCACTTTTGTGTTTGAAGCATTCGACGAATCCTGGAAGGGATCCCACGAACCTTTTGAACCCGAAAAACACTGGGGACTTTTTACCAAAGACCGCAAACCAAAAATGGTGATGCAGCCGTATTACCCGGAATTACTTCATGCTGAGTGATCGGATTTGAATGCAGTTTGATGAGTAGAAAAGCTAATTTTTTTCAAACCACAAATCACTTCTTAACCATGTACAGGTTTCTCGTACTACCCATTTTACTTTTTAGTTGTAAAGGTGCCGTAACAGAAAAAAATACCCTGCCAGATTCGGCAACTCAAAATAATGTGGTGGTAGAGGCAGAAAGTTTCCTCAGGCAGTCAGGAGGTATTTCTGTTGTGAAAAACAACCACAATGCAATGAGTGTACAAACTGCTGATACAGGATCCTGGCTGACCTATGCGGTAACCGTTCCGGTTTCGGGCAGGTATAAAATTAAGTTGATCGCAGCTAACAGAACAGACAAAGAGGCCCACTGCTGGCTGGAAGATTATATTGATAATAAAGACAACAGGACATATAACATTACCGGCAAAATTCCGGTAGCTCCAATGGACACAAGCGCGAACAGCACTTATCAAATTGAGGGAACACCGCTGGCTGCTACTACCCACCAAATGAAACTGCATGTGGAAAATAGCGCTTTGATCATCGATAAGATTGAATTCGAATTGATGAAAGCGCAGGTCCCTACCAAGAAGGTGTTCAAACAAAAAACGGACGGCAAAGAATGGAAAATGGTATGGAGCGATGAGTTTGACGGACAGGGATTACCTGACACCAGCAAATGGACCTTTGATTTTGGTAATTGGGGCTGGGGTAACAATGAGTTACAATATTACACCAGCGGCAGAACCGAAAACGCAAGGCAGGAGAATGGCAACCTGATTATTGAAGCGCGTAAGAACGATGCGGGCATGCCATGGAGTTCTGCAAGAATCACTACACGGGAAAAAGTAAGTTTTATCTATGGCAAGATAGACTTCATGGCAAAAGTGCCCGGCGGGAAGGGAACCTGGGCTGCGGGTTGGCTGCTGGGTGATAAATACACTGATGAATTATCATGGCCCTATTGCGGTGAAGTGGATATTCTGGAAAATGTAGGATTTGAAATGGACCCGCTAACCGGCAAAGGCAAGACACATGCTTCCATTCACTGTGGCGCTTATTATTTCAAACTTGGCAATCAGCCAACAGCTATCGCGGAAGTGGAAAACATGAACAATGCCTATCACCTTTACAGTCTTGAGTGGTTTCCCGAACGCATTGATATTTTCATTGACGGAAAAAAATATTTTGAATACAAAGATACTTCAAGTGCACTTTCATGGCCGTACAATGATCCGCAAAATATCATTTTGAACCTGGCTATGGGCGGCGGATGGGGCGGTGCAAAAGGAATGGATCCTGAAATCACCTCGCAACAATTTATCATTGACTATGTCAGGGTATATGAGTTGCAATAATTTTTTGCTTTTCAAAAATCCGAATTAAATCAACAAACATTAATTGGCACCACCGAATGAAAAAGGAAATACAACTTGGGGCATCAAAACTGATATCAACAGATAATAAGATCACCGGTGAGTTTATGGACATTGGTGGCGAGATTTTTTATAAAATTTTCCATTACGATCAGATGCCACCTTTTTTCATGACTATTGTCAGCAACTCAGATCACTGGATGTACCTATCCAGTAATGGTGGTTTGACAGCGGGCAGAAAAAATCCCGATAATGCATTCTTTCCTTACTACACGGATGATAAGATCAGAGATGCTTCTGAAACTACCGGCAGTAAAACCTTGCTGCAGGTTCAACGCGATGGTAAAAGTTATCTGTGGGAACCTTTCTCGGAACGTTACAGTGGCATCTATCAAACAGATCGCGCACTCTACAAAAGTGTGTGGGGTAACAAGATAATTTTTGAAGAAACCAATGCCGACCTGGGGCTTACTTTTTCTTACCAGTGGATGACCAGTGAGAAGTTTGGCTTTATAAAGAAATCCACCCTTACCAATAAACTGCCGACAGCTTCTATTGTTTCTGTTTTGGATGGTATGCAAAATATTATACCCTCCGGCATTAACCGTTTGCTCCAGCAGGCCTATAGCAACCTCGTAGATGCCTATAAAAAAAATGAACTGGTTGATGATAGTAACATCGGCCTTTTTATGCTCAGTTCAGTAATCGTTGACAAAGCAGAACCGAGCGAAGCGCTTACTGCAAACCTTGCCTGGTCTGAAGGATTGCATCCTGATGCCATACTTCTGTCCTCGAATCAACTGGACTTTTTCAGGAAAGGGATCCCGCCGGTAACAGAAACAGATGTGCGGGCGACCAGGGGTTCGTTTTTCGTTTATTCTGAAGTAACCCTCGAAGCCCAATCATCAAAAATCTGGCACCTGGTGGCTGAGGTAAATAAAGATGCCGGTTACGTAGCCCACTTAAAACATTTTTTGAAGGAAACACAAAATATTGGAGCGCAGCTGCAACTGGATGTCAACGATAGTACCATTGGCCTCAGAAAGATCCTCGCCGCTTCAGACGGATTGCAGCTTTCTCAGGATAAACTAAGTGAATACCGGCACCTGTCGAATGTGTTATTTAATGTGATGCGTGGCGGAATTTATGATGACAATTACAAAGTTTGGAAGCAGGACTTTATTCATTTTGTTCATGACGCAAACAAACAGGTTTATACGAGCAATGAATCTTTTCTGTCTTCATTAGAAAACCCTGTCTCCTACATGTTATTGATGGAGCAGGTAACCGGCAATGGCGATGCACAACTGATCAGGTTGTGTTATGAATACCTGCCGCTTACCTTCAGCAGAAGGCATGGCGACCCTTCAAGGCCCTGGAACCTTTTTTCTATCGAAATGAAGAGGGAGGACGGGACAAAAAACCTGAACTTCCAGGGAAACTGGCGCGATATTTTTCAGAACTGGGAAGCCCTATGTCTGTCCTTTCCGTCTTTTGTGGAAAGCATGATCTGTAAGTTTATGAATGCTACCACGGCAGATGGCTACAACCCCTACCGCATCACCAGGGATGGTATCGATTGGGAGGCACCGGATCCGCACGATCCGTGGGCCAACATCGGTTACTGGGGCGATCACCAGGTAATTTACCTGCAAAAATTCCTGGAGATTTCCAGGAAGTACCATCCCGGTGCATTGAACAAAATGCTAACAGAAAATATTTTCGCTTACGCCAATGTACCTTATCGTATTAAGCGCTATGAAGACCTGGTGAAAAATCCCTTTGACACCATTGAGTATGATTTAAAAGTGGCAAAAATGGTTGCCGAAAGAGTGAGCAAGACCGGCAGCGACGGAAAACTGCTGTGGGATAAGAACGATGGAGTGCTTCATGTAAATTTTACAGAAAAAATTATTGCGGCTGTGCTTGCCAAACTCTCCAACTTTATTCCCGAAACCGGCATCTGGATGAACACGCAAAGACCGGAATGGAATGATGCCAACAATGCGTTGGTCGGAAATGGCGTATCGATGGTAACCTTGTACTACCTGCGCAGGATGTCCAGCTTTTGCATTGAACTGTTTAGAGAAGCCACCATAGAACACATTGAGCTGAGTGAAGAAATTTCCGGCTTCTATGAACAGATAAACAAGGCATTGATTGAATTTGAACCCTTACTGAGTGGTGAGCTGACGGATAAAAACCGGAGATCCGTTACCGATGCGTTGGGAACGGCCGGCAGCAGCTACCGCGAAAAAATTTACCGTGATGGATTTTCAGGTAAGAAGGAAACAGTTACCGGCGGTGAACTGGCGGAGTTTTTTGCGATTGCGCTGAAACACATCGACCATGCAATCCGGAAGAACAAACGTCAGGATAATTTATACCACGCCTATAACCTGATCTCATTTAATAAAGATGAAGTTTCGATCCGGTACTTATATGAAATGCTGGAAGGCCAGGTTGCTGTACTCAGTGCGGGCATCCTGACTCCGGCTGAAGTGAATGAGGTGCTGGACGCGTTGAAATGGAGCACCTTGTTCCGCCGCGATCAGTACAGCTACTTGCTTTATCCTGACCGGCAATTGCCCAGGTTCATGGAAAAAAACGTAATCCCAACCTCCCTGGTTGAAAGCAATCCTTTGCTTTCAGCATTGGCACGGGAGGAGAATCAAAAGATATTTTATAAGGATGTGGATGGTGTGTATCACTTTAATGCCGGTTTCAGAAATGCGGCAGACTTAAAAACAGCATTGGAGAAGTTGCAGTCGAATGAACAATTGGTGCAACAGGAAAAGGCGCAGGTTCTCGGCATCTTTGAAAAAGTATTCGACCATCAATCTTTCACCGGTCGTTCGGGCACCTTTTATGGCTTTGAAGGATTGGGTTGTATTTACTGGCATATGGTTTCCAAACTGCTGCTGGCAATAAATGAAAATTATTTCCTGGCGCTCCAACACGGTGCCGATGATGTACAACTCGGAAGAATGGTGCAACATTATTACGACGTGAGGGCCGGCATCGGTCTTAATAAATCACCTGAAGTTTTCGGTGCTTTTCCAACCGATGCTTATTCGCATACGCCCGGCAATGGCGGCGCTAAGCAACCGGGCATGACCGGTCAAGTGAAGGAAGACATCATTTCCCGTTTCGGGGAGTTAGGAGTCGTGATCAGCAAAGGTGAAATTTCTTTTAACCCCGGGCTGCTGCGCAAATCAGAATTCCTGACTTCTCCTTCCACATATATTTACATGAATGTGGTAAATCAGGAAGAGCGCATTGAACTCGGAGCCGGAAGTCTTGCATTTACCCTGTGCCAGGTTCCTGTTGTATATCACCTTTCTACAGAAGACTCCACAAGCATTACAAATGTTGATGACAGCAAGACAGAAGCACCCGGACTCACCATTGATGCATCTTCCAGTTTTCAAATCTTTAACAGGACCAACAGTATAAAGCGCATCGACGTTCGCCTGACGCCACGGCTTCATTAGAGGTCGTCAAAATTTTATTCGATCACCATGGTTTGAATCGAATGTGGCGGACTGGTTATTTTTGCCGACTGGCCATCAATCCATAAACCGTATTGTAACCGGTCATTGCTTTGGTTCATTACCACCACTGCAATCTTTCCATCTTTGTTTACAAATGCAGTGGTCAGCAACTGCCCGCGGCTGGAAGAACTGATGATTCTTCTTGCACCCGGCCGGATAAATTTGGAGAAATGGCCGATGTAATAAAAGGTATTGAGGAAGTACAGTTCACCCGTTTGCACATTGGCATGCATAGGGGCAAAGCAGAAATTGCTGACATGATTAGGGCCGCCGTTTTCATCCAGTAAGATGTTCCAGTCTGTCCATGCGGCTGTTCCATTGTTAAAATCATTGATCATGTTTCTGCCATAGGCTTCGCCCCACTTCCAGTCGTTGATGCGATTGAAATCAAAGCGTTCCAGGCACCCTTCGGTAAAAATGAGGTTCGTATTAGGATAGGCTTCCGCTACCCGTTTCACATTGTCGAATAATTTACCACCGCCTGTCCAGTCTTCATACCAGTGAAAACCGATTCCCCAGACATATTTTGCCGCTTCCTGATCACTGAGGATAGTATTGGCCCGCTGGTAAATGAGGTCACGGTTGTGGTCCCAGGCAATTAACTTCTTTTCACTCATGCCGGCTTTTTTTAAAGTGGGGCCCAGAAAATTCTTGATGAAATCCCTTTCTTCTTCAGCGGTATAAATACACGACTCCCACCGTTGTTTTGCCATGGGCTCATTTTGCACTGTGAGGCCCCATATGGGAATAGCCTGCTTCTCATACGCCTCTATAAACTTTACATAATGATTTGCCCAGCTCTGATAATAGGCCGGTTTCAGTTTGCCTCCCTGCAATACATTGTTATTATCCTTCATCCAGGCCGGCGGACTCCATGGACTGGCGTACAGCAGCAGTGTACCGCCTGCGGCTGCAATGGCTTTTTTAATAAATGGGATCCGAAACTGTTCATCATGTTGAACACTGAAAGTTTTTAATGATGCATCATTTTCGGCAACATATGCATAGCTGCTGCTGGAAAAGTCACAACTGGCGATGTTGGTTCTTGCCAGGGAATATCCAATACCCTCTTTCGGATCAAAATACCGCTTAAGGATTTCTTTTTGTTTTGCTTCGGGAAGACGTGCAAAGGTTTCTGCAGCAGCATCAGTTAAAGAGCCACCAATTCCTACAATGGTCTGAAATTTTTTGGAGGTATCCACGAATACCGTCGGCTGATCCTCGAAGGGTTGGCCTGTTGGAGTGAAAAACAGGGTATCAGTGATGGTAAGCCGAAGGTTGGTACTGTCGGCAGTGGTATATACAATGATTTTTTTTTCAGCAGGAATAGACATGTGATGAGTTGAATGGTAGCTGATGTAGTTGTTATTGCTTCCGGAGCCGGGAGCAAACTGCACAAAAAAGACTGAATAGAAAAGGAGTTGTTTCATCGTAGGTTTCCTCTTGGATTTTTATTCCTGTTTAACGCTCAATCCGTATCGCGGCAACTGTGGCTAAAGATAGTTTTGATACGTTTAACAAGTTATTTATTTAGGCTAAAATATTTGTTGGATATCGTAATATCCGTTGCTGCATTGTGCGGTATTCGATTGCTTTAACAAAAGTGTGACCTGATTGATCCTGATCAAACTTAAAAGCATTTCGAATGGCAATGGTATGGGTTAGATACATAAAATGATAGTTACTAAATACTCATGATTATTTGAGCTTGAATTTTACGCTTACTCATCCATGGTTGGCGTCCCGCCAACCACAGTTTCTAGACGAGGAAGATCTTTCAAATATAATCCATGCTGTGTGTTATAAAACTAAAGGAGCTTCTATTTAGAATGTAGTAAGCAGCAGAAGAATAGAAATACCCCCTCAGGGCTTGACGCAAGCCTCCATCGGCCTGAGATAGGATTAAAATGAATATAATCCAGTTTCTACTCTGCAATCCGGCGACTCATTACCTCAATAGATCGTGAGCGCCGTTCCCAAAAATGGAATTGACGATCTTTTTGTGCAGATACATATTGATTCAGCTTTTCAGGTTGTTCCCTTTGCAGTTGCTATTTAAAGGTATTTCCAGTGAAGCTGAGCAACGTTTGCTTGTATTCCTCTTGATGGAATTTTAATACATGTGACCATAGCAAATGTATGTGATTAGGCATAATTACGAAACTATGGGTTCGTGCACGATTATTTTGATGCATCCACTGCAGTGAATCAATTACAATTTTCTTTATGGAAAGGTTGGCGGGACGCCAACCATGGATAGAATCGGCAACATTTCATTGCATCATCCGCTAAAAGTAACTGCCAGCTGTTGATAGTTGCTGTGAAAAAAACACAGTATAGAATTAAGGATAATAATAGCAAGTCACAAAGTTAATATGGAAAATGGTTGGCGGGACGCCAACCAGGGATAGAATACTTAAGTAAGCTCGAAGATGCTGGCGCAGTTTGGTAATGGTGTCCAAGGTTTCGAATACTTGCGATTACGTATCCTGGCTTACGAAAGGCTTTTCCATTTCCGCTGTTTCATTTTAGGTACAATAGTTGACATAGCAGTTTACAAATCCTAAACATGAAATGCAGGTATTTAATGTTGACACTGCTACTCGCTGTGGCATCATGCAGCAATCCGGACGATAACAGCATAAACATTTTCTCTATCGAAGATGATATCGCCCTCGGTAAACAGGTAAGTGATGAAATTGCAAGTGACCCTGTAAATTATCCGGTGCTCGATCCGGTGCTTCATGCAGCGGCCTATAATTACGTGAATGGCATCCGGGACAAAATACTTACTGCGGGGAATGTTTTCTACAAAGATGATTTTGCATGGGAGATGCATATTATTGATGATGACAATACCGTAAATGCATTTTGTACTCCGGGAGGATATATATACATCTATACCGGTTTGCTGAAATACCTGGAATCGGAAGATGAACTTGCCGGTGTAATGGGTCATGAAATGGCGCATGCCGACAGAAGGCATGCCACTGATCAGCTTACCACAAGCTATGGCATTGATTTTTTACTTTCTGTCTTGCTTTCCGGAAGCAGCTATGATTATGCATCCATTGCTGCCAGCCTGGTGTTCCTGGAGTTCAGCCGTGATAATGAATCAGAAGCTGATGAGTATTCTGTTTTATATCTCTGTCCTACGGATTACAATGCTGCCGGTTCAGCCGGTTTTTTTGAAAAACTGATTGCTGATGGTGCTACCGGTGATGTTCCTGTATTTTTAAGTACGCATCCGGATCCGGGAGACAGGGTAACCGAAATCAAAGCAACAGAGGTGGAGCAGGGCTGCACCGGAACGGCAACTTATGATGAAGCCTATCAGAATTTTCTGAACCTGCTTCCATGAAGCAAATCACTTCAACCGGCTGCAAGGAATTTGAGAAGGTAACAGCACCGGCTTGCATGGTCTTAAATAGCCTGAATTATTTTGCCCACTTCTAATATTAATAAGGAAACGCAACAGTAACAATTGCCGGCAATGAATTTCCCGGTATGGACTTCGGAAGATATGAGTGAGACGCCAAACAGAGAATCATCCTGCCCGCAAAATATTTACTTAAAATTATTTCAGTTTTTCAATCAACTGCGCCACATCATTGGCTAGATCTTCAAGTATTGACCAGTATTCTATGTTATCAGACACTCCGAATTCTTTTGTGCTTCCGGTTTCAGCATCAGTATTAAAAAACGGATAGCCGAGCATAGTCCTTAATTTTTCCGGTTGCTCTTCTAATGGAACCGGTGTTTTCATTATTTTAAAAATGCGGGACCGGTTTTCAACGACAGCACCGCCTGCCTGTTCAGCCCCTTTATAAAATAAATCTACTTCTCTGATGCACCATTCCGATATTACATACCGCGGTGTGATAATGCAGATCATGATTTTAGTTAAACGAAATTGTGATTCCATTTCGGTAGTAAAGAAATCATTGCCTTGGAGTTTGTCATCACGCCATATCCGCAATTGCCTGCCAAGTAATTGCGCAAGCCTTACTTTCAGCGATTGGTGAAATTCAGTAACCCAGCCATTCGCTCCTTCAACACCTGATGCATCATCAAGGTGGGCATAGCTGATATAAATGTCATTTTCAAAATTCATGAGTTCCGTTTCAAAATTAAATCTACTGTAATGTAGCAATACTCCGGTAACTTTTTAAGACACTTTTAGAGCAGCGGGTTAACAACAAAACAGAATAGATTATGGAATAAAGAAAGAAGGCATGAGAATTTTATATGCTCACATCATCCAGACTCGCGCTCGTTTGCAGGCAAGCCCTGAATGAGGCGAACAAGTGCGCTTCTGAACTTTTCCTGCAGCTCCATCCTAAAAGAGTTAAGGAAATCCAAATGCTCAAACGGACGGTATTAAAAAATCGCAATCAGAAGCGCAGTACCAAATCCGGACTAACAAGATAATAGCCAAATCAGTACATGCCGATTACTTTTCCTCGCCCTCTTTTAAATACTCTATTCCAATAAACGTGAATGAAGCTACTTTTCCCTCCGCATCAATTTTAAAAGTAAGCCAGTCTTTGCCATACCATTCGTAATCAAAGCGACCAAGAAAAGTATCATAGTGCCAGGGGCTGAGGTTTACATGAATGTTGTTGGGGTATTGCAGCGTTAATGAATCAGCATTGTTAAGGATAACAGCGTCTCCATAGACTTCGTGGTGGTATTTGCCGGCATACTCTTTTAATGCAAGAGATGGTTTTGTATCAGTTACGCGTTTTGCTTCAAAATCTACTTCTTCCTTTTTGACTCCTGCCTTCACTTCCTTGTACATTTTATAAAAATCGGTACTCCAGTCATTTTTATCATCGCCAAAAACCCAAAGGTCCATCGCCTTGTACATCAGGGCATGGCGAATTTCAGAATGATCAAGGTTGCCAAAAACATAGATGCCAAAATGCGCATCGTTGATCAATCCGCAAATGGCCACTGCGCCATCCAGGCTGCCTGTATGAAAATTAACCATCTGCCCATGGTAATCTTGTTGGAACCAACCAAGGCCATAGGTGGTCCAATGCGGTTTGGTAAGTTTGGCAGTAGGATAAAAATCAGCTCCACACATAGATTCCGGTTTAAACAAGGCTGCATAGGTAGCAGGCTTCAGCAATCGCACACCGTTTACTTTCGCACTGTCCAACAAGAACAGCATCCACTTATTAATATCATCAGCAGAAGACCAAACGCCACCTGCTGCATCAATTCCTGTTACATCAATTAATGGGATCGGTTTTACAATCGTATCATCAAAAATATAATGCGGGGAAATGTGTTTGGGTTCATTTACTGACAAGGCATAACTCGGATAAGTATGCTGCATGTCTAAAGGCTTGAATAAACGCTCACTGATGAACTGATCAAAAGGTTTTCCGGAAACTTTATGGATCACTTCTCCTGCAACCATATACATCAGGTTCTGGTAAACAAAAGAAGAACGCAGCGAATATTCAGGTTTCAGCAAACGCATTTTCCGGATGATGCTATCTACCGGCACTCCTAAAATCCACAACCAGTCAGCATTTCCGAGTCCTGTGTTATGGGTAAACAAGTCTTTGATGGTAATTTCAGTGTTGGCATAATTATCATACAGTTTCAATTCGGGAAATACATCGCTTACTTTATCGCTCCATTTAATTTTGCCATCGTCAACAAGCATGGCCATACAAACTGCCGTCATGGCTTTGGT
This sequence comes from Chitinophagaceae bacterium, assembly GCA_016704325.1. GTDB lineage: Bacteria > Bacteroidota > Bacteroidia > Chitinophagales > UBA10324 > JACCZZ01. Next base: position 221,298 of record JADJAG010000012.1, on the reverse strand, counting down.
TGTGGATGCACAGAGAGATAACGTAGTGGTAGTGAACGGATCAGGCTTTCCAAGTTCAATCACCCCATATCCCTTTTTAAAAACAACGTTACCATCCTTTACCACCACCACTGATAAGCCTGGTGTTTTCCATAACGGCATTGCGTTCTGAATATATGCATCGAAACTACTGCTGATAGCTGCGTTACCGGTCGCATTTTTCTTTTGTGAGGATGCTTCCAGGCAACAAGTGGTGACGAGTAGCGTAAAGATTAAATATTTTATCATGTTGTTTATTTATAGCAATGTATATGTAATTGTTGTACATCGGATAGCCAATAGGAAATAATTTATTGTTGAGGGATTAATAATGCTTTGGAGCGTGTATGTTGCATTCCTTACTTTAAGCAGGGTTGGACCAATTTTTAGAATGAATCACATTCTCTTCAAGACTGCTTATGATTTGTATTCAGTCCAAACGATTTTTTTCAATCAGTAAGTGCCTTAAATTCTTTCAAGGATATTACCTGAACTCGCGCGTGAATGCAGTAAAGCTCTGCGGGAGGTGTTCGTCCAAAGGACTCCTTCGGAGCATGCGCTGATTTTTGATTGCTATCCCTTTCATTTTATTACTACTCGCTGTTTGTTTTATCCTTTGATGGATGGCAGCGCTTTCGTTTGTCAGCGCACACGAACCCTCTACTCAAGGCTTGCCTGCATTCGCGTGCGAGTCTGGGATCAAATTGTTTCTAGAAAAATTTTGCTGAACGCTGAGATAACATTGGAATTTTCATGTGAATAATATCAACTGAGATTGTACTTTTGATTCTAATATCAAATTCATATGTCGCCATTTAAAAAAAATTATCTCATTATACTGGCAGTCGTTGTTCTCTCTGCTAATGAAGCAAAAGCACAAACGTATGTGCCATTTCCTACCGATAGTGCTTTTTGGAAAACCCATTTTGTCAATCTTTTTTTGAATGAAATCTACAAAACTTATGAACTCGCCGGTGATACAACGATTGACCTTCAGAGCTATCATAAAATTTATGAAACATGGACGGAACATATATTCCTAATTGATTCCCTGATCTTTTCTCCTAAATCCTATTTAGGAGGGATGCGTGAACAGGATAAAATTGTCTACTTCAAACCTGCAGATGACACGGAGCGGATCATTTATGATTTTCATCTTGGAGTTGGAGACACGGTTGCTTCGGCTTTGAATTCTGTTCCATGCAACCCTTTTACAACAATAACAAGTATTACCGACGTTGTTTTGGCGGACGGAACATTTAGAAAACAATATACTCTTTACTCCTGTGGCAGTTCTACTAATTGGTATATAGAAGGAGTAGGAAATAGATTCGGCCCCATACCCCACTATTATGAGGCTTGGGGGCCTGGAACTTGTTGTTTTGAATTAACCTGCTATAAAGATCATGGCACTTTAATATATCCCACTACCGGGAATGAATGTAGTATACTTACTTCTACGCATGAAATCCCAAATACATTCATAAGCCTCTCTGTTTATCCCAATCCTTTTAAGGAAGCATGTGTGATTGACTTTGGTAAAGTGATTCAGAAAGGCAATTTAAAGGTGATCAATGAACTTGGACAAATAGTGGCGGACAAAACCATTTCTAATACAAATCAGGAAATAATCTCTGCAGCAGAACTTTCACATTCGGGAATTTATCTGTTGACATTTTCTGTCGGAGATCAAATTGTTTCAAGGAAAATTGTATTTAGCAGGTGAATACCAACCTGGCTGCCTAATTGCTTTAATCAATCTGAAGCATAAAATCCGAATACAAGCAGAAATTTATCTTATCCAATCTTATCTATATGAATTTTACTTCCGATTCCATTTATCACATTTACAATCGCGGCAATCAACAGCAAAAGATTTTCTTTAACCGTGAAAATTATTTGTTTTTCCTGAAGAAAATGCGTGTTGAACTTTCACCATACTGCGAGTTCATTAATTATTGCCTGATGCCGAATCACTTTCATTGGCTGGTAAAGACTTCGGTTCCTTATATCCGTCAGACCTCTTGGAGCGGTCAGACGGATTTGCAAAACATTCACCCGGATAGCTTCAACAATAAAATATTCATCCGCAGGATCGCCAATTTATTGAGTTCCTATTCACAGGCAATCAATAAACAAAATGGAACTACAGGCGGATTGTTTCAAAAGAAAACCAAGGCTAAACTTATAATGTCACTTGACGAGGGACCCGTCAGACCGCTTGGAGCGGTCAGACGGGTACAACCGATTGGCGAAATTTACCATGATGATTTCTTATGCGCTTTCAATTACAATCATCAAAATCCCTGGAAGGCTCGGCTAGTAAAACGAATAGAAGAATGGGAATTTTCTTCCATGAGAGATTATGCTGGTTTTCGGAATGGAACATTGTGTAATCAGAAATTAGGGCATGAACTATTAGGTATAACAAATAGTGCGGAGTTCATGCGAATGTCCTATGAAACTTTAGATCCTGAAAGAATCAGAAGAATTTTCTAATCGCATCTTCCGGATTTGTAACCCAGCTGGCCCCAGCTGGCGCAAGCGTGTCGCGTGTGCTATTCCAGAAATTCTCTAAATTCATGCTATGAGCCGGAAATACAAATTTCTAAATAAAGAGGGACTTTACTTTGTAAGCTTTGTAACAGTCAATTGGATTGATTGATTTATTTGTTCGCGATGAATACTGTTCAATAATCGTTGACAGTCTGGATTATTGCAGAAGGGAAAAGGGATTGGAGACCTATTGTTGGTCCCAATAAAATCGGGATGCCAAGTCATATCCACCTGATCATAAGAGCAAAAGAAAATAATCCGGAAAAGATTTTGGGACGTTAAAAGAGTTTACATCCAAAAAGTTGGTGAAAGCAATTCAGGAAAATCCGCAGGAAAGCAGAAAGGAATGGATGCTGTGGATGTTTACACGTGCAGCTTCAAAAAGCAGTAACGTAACAGGAATGCAGTTATGGCAACATCAAAACAAACCAATAGAACTATGGAGCCCGGATGTGATGCAACAGAAGGCGGATTATGTTCATTTCAATCCAGTAATGGCAGGGTTTGTCCCATAGGGATCCCTGCGGGATCAATGAGCCATGGCATTGGAAATACAGCAGCGCAATTGATTATTCCGGAGGCAAGGGTCTTTTAATGATTGACTTTGTGTAGTAGCTTGTTTTGAGAATTGAGGTAAAGACGGCACACGCGACACGCGTGCGCCAGCAGGGGAAAAGTCCTTTACAACTGGTGCACCAATATTTTTATTGAGTGTGAAACCTTTAAATAAATTACCTGTAATCTATGTCCATCAAGGGTTTCCTGATGTTTAGAACAGCATTGATTACAAATCCGCGACAACAAGAAATAAACAGCCCAACCAATTGCCATGCGATAATAATGCCCAGTAATTGTTTGAATTGAGTTTTTCTTCTTCGTGACATAGTAACAAATTTTAGTGGAAGGTAGTTAAAAAGTGAATCTGCATTATCTTGTGCCTTTCCCCGTTTGGCGCTTCAAGCCCGATGCAGCACAACGCCATAAATTTTTTCCAATAGCAAACAGGAATTGCACAAAAACACATTACATGCGTAAACTGAAATTAATAGTAACGGTATTGGTACTTAATGTATTTGGAACAACAGATGGGAATTCTCAAATCGTTTCAAAGGATTTAGATTCCCTGGTGGCAGATGCCATGGTGAAGTTTGATGTTGCCGGAGTTGCCATCGCTGTGGTGAAGGATGGTAAAGTAATTTACAAAAAGGGTTTTGGTGTGAAATCAATTGAAACAAAACAACCGATCGACATTTATACCAATTTCGCTATAGGCTCTAACAGTAAGGCTTTCACTGCAACAGCGCTTTCCATCCTTGCAGAAGAAGGTAAATTGTCATGGAACGACAAGGTAAAAAAGTACATCCCGGAATTCAGGATGTATAACGATTATGTAACTGAAAACTTCACCATTCAGGATTTGCTCACTCACCGGAGCGGACTTGGCCTGGGTGCCGGCGACTTAATGATTTTTCCGAATGGCTCGGATTTTACGATAAAAGATATTGTTTCTGGGTTTCAGTTTTTGAACCTGAATCAGCTTTCCGGACTCAATTTGATTATGATAATCAACTCTACATAGTTGCCGGCGAAGTGATCGCAAGAATAAGCAGCATGAGCTATGAAGAATTTGTGCAAAAAAGAATCATGGTACCTCTGCAAATGGAGAACTCATTTGCTTCGATGAAAGCGATGAAAGACCAGAATAACATAGCATCACCACATACTACCACAACAGGAAAAATAAGAACGATAGCTCAATTTGGAGATTTAGTGAATAACGCTGCAGGAGGACTTTTCTCTAATGCCGAAGATATGTCTGAGTGGATGCTACTCCAATTAAACAAGGGAAAATATGGAAAGGATTTGCAAAATCAATTGTTCTCAGAGGAGAGTCAATTGGAGATGTGGAAAATACATACCGTTGAAGATTTAGATCCAAATCCCCGGTACAATTCTCATTTTAGAGGATATGGACTGGGTTGGGAATTAACTGATCTGAAGGGCAATTTAAGCGTTTCTCATACTGGTGGATTGCCTGGTATGCTCTCAATTGTGACAATGATCCCGGATTTAAACCTGGGAATTGTCATTTTAACCAATACTGAAAACGGTGGTATGGGTGTTTTTTCATCAATAAGCCAAACGATTATTGACAGTTATCTGGGGTTGGAAGATTTCGGGTGGGTTGATAAATACAATGCTTATTTCAAGTCACAGGAGCATTCGGGAGAGGAAATTGTCAGGAATGTTTGGGAAACAGTAAAAACTGCAAATGACGTTTCTATCAAAACTGAGGACTATGTTGGTATTTATCGCGACAATTGGTTTGGTGATGTTGAAGTGTTTATGAAAGGTAATGAGCTTTGGTTCAGGTCCTACAGGTCTCCAAAATTAACAGGCCAGATGCATTATTATAAAGCGAATGCTTTTGCCATAAAGTGGGAATACCAGGATATGAACTGCGATGCCTTTGCTGTTTTTTCATTAGATGAGGAAGGGATGGCCCAAAGCATAAAAATGAAGGGTATCTCCCCCAATATTGATTTTAGTTTTGATTTTCAAGATTTGAACCTTCAAAGAGTAAAGTAGCGCTTGTGATTTCTTTTTCAAACTTCATCCCATTAGCCCGGATATAGAACTGTGCCTCCGTTCGTTCGGATATGCTACTGCGCTGGTCGAGATTTTTTTTATCCCGACCGATTGAGTTTTTGGATTTTCAATCCATTCAAAAGAACCGGTGTATCTGACAGAATTTGATATCCAAGTATTGTAAAGACTGTGATATAGAACAACTGGATAACAAGTTCGGATGATTTGAAAACGGGATTGAAAATCCCTTGACTCAGAAGACACGGATTACAAATCCGCGCCATCGGGATTAAAAATACCGACCAACGCATTGCCATATACGGACTAATCCGAGGATTAAAAATCCTCTTCTCAGCAAGTCCGGATTACAAATCACAGGTGTTCGAAACCTTCAGAACCCTTGACTGGCTTAACTTTCATTCATATTTCGATCGGAAAAAGCGAGTGTAAAATTCAATCTCAAATAGTCATGAACTATTTTCCCCTCAGGAAAAGCATAGTGCCAATTGTAACCCATTACATTTTCAGTATAAATATCTTTAGCGCAGATTGTCTGTAACGTATGCCCAGCAAGGTTTTGAGCATGTTTCGAACAGTAGTGATTACAAATCCGGACTAACGGGGGGTAGATTTGTTTTGTGCCATAATGAACTTGTTTAAGCAGGCTATCAATTAGTGTTGTTAACGCTTACGAAATGTAGGTATATTGGGTTTATAAATTTAATAAATGAAGACATTTGTTTCCGATATAATACCGAAGATTCAGAAATACTCGGTCAAACTTGACGACTTGACTCTATTGACAAATCAGCATTGGGTCGTCATTGATGAAATAAATAAATCCAAAACAGTATACATTTTCCGATCAAATAATGAGTTATTAATTTCACAGAATGGCAAAGTCCAAAAAGCAAAATGGGAATATCTTGGACATAATTCATTATTAATAGATAGAACAGACAACTCCTACTTATTTAAACATGGTTTTTTTGATATGAACATTTTGGCATTAAAAGTTGATGGTACAGATGAATATGCTTTTCTCATCAAGGAACATCGGTTTAATGAAGAGCTAAACTCAATTCAAAAAGTCATTAATTTTTTAAAAACGCATTACCTTGAAGCCCGCGAATTCGGAGAGAGAAAAACATTAAAATACTTTGATACAAACCATGGAAAATTAGAGATTGAATTGTCAAATTATAATATTTACCCGGTAATTGGTAATCGAGCGTATAGATATGGTGATGTTGCTCCCAATGGAAAATATAAAATCGGATTTATGTGGTATCTTCATATTGAAAGGGGTATCATAACTAATGTGACTTCGTTTTGATAGATGCACATATAATAGAATGATCAGACTCGCTTGTTTGGAGTCAAGCCCTCAGAGAGACGAAGGAGTGAGCTTCTGAATAAATCTGCAGTACAATCATCAAAGTTCAAAGAAAATCCAAATGTTCAAAAGTGCGTGATTAAAAATGGAAGGCAGATGAAAGTAATGATGTTGCATTGAATTCCACCGTGTCTCATTAGCTTGCACCTTTACCTCATGATGAAGACACCGTGGCGGAGTAATACCAAGTGAACATTGTCAAAAAGCCATATTGAAAAACAAGTTGCAATTTACAGGAAGGAATTATTTTAAATAATAATAGAATCAAACACTATCATGACTAAACTTCTTACGTTTTTGTTTGCTTGTTTAACCCCAATGTTTCTGATAGCACAGAATACTGTTCCCAACAGCAGTTTCGAAATATGGAAAGATTCTGCCGGCACCAAATTTCCGGTGGGTTATCCAAACTGCAGCAATTTTAACATTTCATATGATGGCAGTTCTGTGTATCAGTATTCAGATCCTCATACCGGGAATTTTTCAGTGAGAGTTGAGATGGTGTACGATTATAATGGCAACCTGCATGGAGGCTCCATTACTTCCAATAAGTTTCCCGTTGATTTTAAACCGCTCTCTATGAATGGTTATTGGAAATATTTTTCAAGCGCTAGTAACAATCATTTAAACGTTCAAGCAATCATTTTTTATTCATCGGGTAATACCATTGGCACTGCTACCGCCAATGCTCCTTCCTTTGAAGACAATCATGTATGGACCGAATTTTCTGCTGATGTATCTTATACGAGCAATGCAACACCTGCTTATGCAAGTATACACATCGGACTTTATGCTTTCGGGCCTTTCCATTCCGACTATGGTACGGTGGATGATATCGTATTGTCAGCACTGGTAGGGATAGAAGATAGACAAGATGCCGTGATCAAAAACCTGAGTTTATTTCCCTCGGTTGCAGATCAGTCCATCACCATTGAATATGGACTTAAAAAAAATGCTGCGATAGAGACGAGGATAATTGATTGCAGAGGTGTAGTTGTGAAATCGTACCCTAAGCAGGAACAAAGCCCGGGAGACGATCACAGGCAAATTATTTCAGTAGAGAGTCTTATTGACGGATTATATTTTTGTCAGGTCTGCTGCAATGGCATCAACCATTCATTAAAGTTTGTGGTTAAAAAGGGTTGACTGACTTTATTTGGTTCTCCTTTTTACCTTTTTTTGATCTGCCGCATGTGCGATTATAAAAAGGGGTGTTAGGGATTGGATTTAAAACAGCACATAAACCATATGTTTAGGAGTAGACCACCTAATATTATTTTATTAATTCTTAAACGTCTTAAGCGAACCTAAACTGGCCGGCAAATACGTGGTCATCCGATGACTTTAATAAATTATACTTTAAAGGTGGACCCTGAACTCGCGCGCGAATGCAGTAAAGCCCTGCGGGAAGCGTTTGCGTGCGCTAATTTTTGATTGCTGTCCCTTTCATTTTATTATTATTCACTGCTTGTTTTATCTTTTGATGGATGGTAGCGATTTAGTTTGTTAGCGCACGCAAACCCTCTACTCAAGGCTTGCCTGGATTCGCGCGCGAGTCTGGATTAATATTCACCTCACAGTTGTCATTCCATCTCCATGTGCGTTCCTGATTACTCGCCCTCTCTATATTATTATACATTTCAAATTCCATAGTACTAATTATCAATAATCTTACTAACTATGCTACCTTAACTAAGCCAAGGAAAGTAACCATTACGTGATCCGAAATCATCTACTCCTCTTAGCAGTATTCTTTTTTTGTTGTAGCGCATCCGTCGTAGCACAGGAATTAACTGTTACAGGCACCGTAACCTCTTCAGAGAATGGTCAGCCATTGTCTTTCGTAACCATTGTGGTGAAGGGAACAATTAATGCAGTAAATACGGATTTGGATGGAAAGTATGCTATTCAACAGGTTTCAACGGGTGATACGCTCCTGTTCAGTTTTGTTGGTTATGCCACGAAGGAAATTGTAGTTGCTGCACAAAAAGTGATTGATATACAACTTCAACCCAATTCAGAGCTCGATGAAGTGGTGGTGACAGCGCTGGCACTCAACCGGCAGAAACGGGAACTGGGTTACTCTACGGAGAAAATTGGCGGGGAAGAAATTGTGCAGTCGAATTCACCGAACATCCTCAATGCCATCACAGGCAAAGCAGCCGGTGTGCAGATCACCAATCCCGATGGCGTGGATGGCGGAACCACGCGCATCACCATCCGTGGGAATAACAGCATCAGCGGAAACAATCAGCCCTTAATTGTGGTGGATGGCATTCCTATCAGCAACGATCCGGGCATGGTGGATGTGGGGCGTGGAAAAGACTGGGGTTCTGCCATCAACAACATTAACATGAATGATGTGGAGGACATCCATATCCTCAAAGGAGGAGCAGCTTCTGCCCTCTATGGTTCAAGAGGTGCCAATGGCGTAGTGCTTATTACTACTAAAAAAGGCAGGAAGCAAAGCGGACTGGGCGTTTCTTATAACATGGCCTACAAAAATTCGCACCCCTACCGCTACCGCGATGTGCAAAATACTTACGGTGGCGGAGCACCCTCTACTTTATACACTCCCCCTGATTTCACTTACAAATCGGACAGCACACCCATGCTTCCTTCTTTTTCTACGGATCCTGAATTTGGTTATCCCGGTTCCGCTGTTTCGTGGGGACCTGCCTATAATGATCAGATGATATTGTGGTGGGATAGTATCATGCGTCCATGGTCACCACAACCGGATAACCTGAAAATACCTTTCCAGGATGGCCATAGTTTCACACACAATTTATCTGTGGAGGGCGGAAGTGATGCAGGCACGTTGCGGATCTCCCTTACCAGGACCGATAATACGCCTATCGTTTACAACAGCAATTACCATCAAACTACCTTAAGCACCAACTCCATGATTAAAGTTTCTGACCGGGTGAGTTTAGGATTGTCTGCTGCCTATGCTGATTACCATCGCCTCAACAGTCCGATGCTGGGTGAAGATCCAAGCTCATTCAGTAAAGGCCTTTTATATTCCTGGCCACGAAGTTACCAGGGTGAAGACCTCAGTCATTACACATTGCCTGACGGAACACGTGATCCGCTGGAAGGATTTCCTTATTTATATATTGACCAGTACCTGTGGTGGAATTATTATAACAACAATACCACACTGGACAGAATTAAACTAACGGGTGGTCTCACCCTTACGTATAACATCACCTCCTGGCTGAGTTTCACCGGCCGCACGGGCATTGATTACACCGGTGATGAGTACGAGCAGAAAAACAAACCCAGCGATTTGATTGGCTTACAGAACGGATATTATTCCGTGACACAGCAGCGTGATCGTAGCTACAACAATGAGTTTTTGCTTTCTGCCACGAAGAACAAAATTTTTGATTCGGACTTCAGTACCACTTTTAATATCGGTGGCTCGAGCTGGGACAGGGACCTGCGTAACCAAAGTGCACATTCCGGAACCTGGTACTTTCCGAATTGGTACAGCTTGTCGAATTATACACCAGATGTTTATGGACAGGATGCAGAAGGAAATATTATCGTGATCACTAAAGGCGACGATCCGGCTACACTGATTCCACAAACAACGTTCTACCGGAAAAGAATAAATTCATTGTATGCTTTTCTAAATCTTTCTTATAAGAATTACCTGTTTGTTGAGCTCACGGGCCGCAACGACTGGTCATCTACGTTGCCGGAAAATGCCAACTCGTATTTCTATCCGGGCATCTCCGTCAGCTTTATTGCAACTGATGCATTCAACATTAAAAACGATTGGCTCAGCTTCTTTAAAATCAGGATGGGTGCTGCGCAAACAGCGACCGATACCGATCCTTACCTCACTGAATTTTATTACACTACCGGACTTTGGGGTGGCGATCAGTCCTCTTTGTTTCCCACCACCATTCCTCCGGTAGCATTAAAACCACAACGTGTAAATTCTTATGAAGTTGGCACTAGCCTGGGCTTCCTCAACGACCTCATCACACTTGATTTCACCTGGTATTATAAGTATTGCTTCGATCAGATCATTTCACTTCCGTTGCCTGCATCGTCAGGTGCTCCGTTGGTTTCCATCAATGAAGGCGTGCTCAGTAACAGGGGCATTGAAATCACGCTGAATGCAACGGTGATACAAAAAACTCATTTCGCTTTTAAGACAGGATTGAATATTTCGAGAAACAGGAATAAGGTAGTTAGCCTCGGAGATTATGCCGATACTTATATTCTAGCAGATATCTGGGGCGAAAACGGTCCGCAGATGGCACTGCAGGCAGGTGATGATTTCGGAACCATCTTAGGCTGGGATTATGTGTATAAGGATGGTCAGCCTGTTGTAAGTGATGATGGAAAAAAATATGAGATCACTGATACGCGTGTGCCGGTTGGAAATGCAGCTCCTGATTTTATTGGAGGATGGACGACGGAATTCAGGTATAAGAGTTTCACCTTAAGAACACTGATTGATACGAAGTGGGGAGGCGACATTTACAGTGGTTCATACGTGATTGGACTGCAAACGGGCCAAAGTCCGGAAACACTGGAAGAGCGCGATGGCGGCGGATTGCCATTTACAGATAGTGAAGGCAATGAAAGTAATGTGGGTGTGATCCTTCCCGGTGTGCATGCAGATGGAACGCCGAATGAAACAGTGGTACACTATTATTACAAATACCTGCCGAATGCAGGAGGCTGGGGACATTTTCTATCATCACCCGGCATTGTTGAAAATACGTGGGTGAAGTTCCGGGAAGTGAATGTATCCTATACACTTCCCGCAAAGGTGATCAGCAAGTTAAAAGTCTTTCAGGAGCTGTCGGTTTCTGTTACAGGAAGAGACCTGTTTTACATTTACACAACGCTTCCTGAACACATCAATCCGGAAGGAATTATGGGTGCAGGTGATGCGCAGGGCTTTGAATGGGCTTCACTTCCGGGAGTCAGATCGTTTTCATTTGCTTTAAATGCGAGATTTTAAATGGAGAAAATGAAGAAACGTTTTTTCATAGATACTGAAACAGCATTACATCGCTTTGCTTCTGCGAGGTGGCAGTTTATCCATTTGTTTATCCTTCTGATCTTGGTGACCTCTTCCTGCAGAAAAGATTTTGAAGAGATCAATAAAGACCCAAACGGATTCAACACAGCAAGTGATGGTGCACTTTTTAATGCAGTCATCAGTTCCCTGCAATCGGGATGGAATGAACAGTTGTATGTAAATATTTCTGTGCTATATAAAGAAACACAACTCACAGCGCTTCCGCAGGTGCGATGGAACAATTATACTTTAGGAACGGAAGAAATCTGGACCAACTACTATACCATGCTGCCAAATCTAAGGGAGCTTGAAAAAAGATTTCAATCGCTCGATACTGCTGCTGGTGAAGTAAAGAACATGATGGCCATGGAAAAAATACTGCTGGCCTATAAGACTTTTAAAGTCACTGACCTATTCGGCGACATTCCTTTTTCTGAGGCTGGTTATGGATTCCAGGATGTGAATATGCTGCATCCGAAATTTGATTCACAGGAAGCCATCTATAAATCTTTACTGAATGAATTGGAATGGGCTGCTGAAAATATTGATCCCACAGCAACCACCAAAGATCCGTTTCTCACCTTCAAAAATTTTGACAATTTATTTTTTGGAGATGTAAACAAGTGGCAAAAGTTCGCCAATTCGTTGCGGCTGCGTTATGCCATGCGCATGGTAAACAAGGAACCTGCTTTATCGGGAGCCATCATTAAAGACATATTCGAAAATCAGCGACCGGTATTTGGACTGAATGAATTTGGTCAGTTGAATAATGATCCGGGTGAATGTGCAGCATTATATCCGTACCAACTCAGTTACCGCAATGAAAGCAAGGGATGGTCATTCAATCAATCGAAAGATGCGAGAATGGGAACCACTATCTGGCATCAGTTATCTAACCACGACAGCACCTATGGCAGCGGCATCTTCGATCCAAGGGCGTATTACTTCTTTGAAACAAATAATAACAGCGAATGGATAGCATATCCGAATGATCCTTCAACGGCTGCACCCGACGGAGGAATTCCTTATGAATACCATCGTGATTATAACTATTCCATTAAAGGTGCTGACTGTCTTTATTCGCCGGTAAACTATTATCTAGCCAGGGATATGGATTACCAACCCGATATTTTAATAACAGGAGCCGAAGTGATTTTTATCAGGGCAGAAGCATTCCTGTTGGGAATTGGTGTTGCAAAAGATCCAGGCATGGCAGGATCTGCTTTTCTCGATGGCATTCAGTTTTCGCTTAACTTCTGGCAGTATGTGATGAATAATTCCCACTTGCCACCTGGAGCGCTTTTTTCAGCAAACATCACGGTACCAACCAACCTCGATTTCATTTCCGTTCAAAATAATGTTGACTTCTTTACCGGAGGCGAAGACGTGCAATTGCGGGAAATATATGCGCAGAGCTGGATAGATCTGTTCAGACAACCACAGGAAGCATTTGCATTATCGAGAAGAACGGGAATGACACCACATGAAGGAGCAGTGAGTGAGGTGTATCGTTTCCCGATTCCGCCGTCGGAGGTTGCTTATAATGAGTTGAATTGGATGGATGCGGTGGGGGCGGCGGGTGATAATTTGAATGGGAAGGTTTGGTGGATGAAGTAGAAGGTTTCTAAATAAATTAACGTGGTTATTAACGGAAATTAAACTCGAGGATGTTTTGACTCTCCCCTGGTTCGTCTGCGACGAACCGTCCCCTCTGCTGTGGCAGAGAGGGGTAAGTAATGTTGATAACAGTAATCTTATTCGGATCAATAATATGATGATCATATGAAAAATCAATTTCTTCCAAAATCAATTTCCTTTGCCCGTGAACTTAGAAAGAAGCAAACACCTGCAGAAGAGTTATTGTGGGATAAGCTTCGCAACAGAAGATTAAAAGGGTTTAAGTTTCTTCGTCAACATCCCATTATTGTATCGAAGCAAGATGGCAAGACCAAATTTTTCATTGCAGACTTTTATTGTGCTGAAAAGAAAATAGTTGTTGAGCTTGATGGTGGCATTCATGCTTTGCAGATTGAGTATGATAAGGAGAGAGATAATATAATGAAGGATATGGGGTTGGTGGTGTTGCGTTTTACTAATGAAGAGGTGGTGAAGAATGTTTATGAGGTGATGGGGAAGATTAAGGAGTATTTGAAATAGTTTAGACTCACCCCTGGTTCCGTCTGCGACGGAACCGTCCCCTCTGCTCTCGCAGAGAGGGGGTGCGTACGATGTGGGGTGGGGTGAGTTTAAAACATCGATAAAAAGGAAATTTTTTGCCGGATTTTCATGGTACTTTTACTTTTAGATCAATAACTCAAAGAACAATTCCTCCCATGAAAAAAGGCTACATAAAGATTCTTGTCCTCACCATCCTCTGCATCTATCAATTCACCGCCAACTTACATGCCCAATCCAATCAATATCTCGATTTCGACGGCGTAGATGATTATGTAAATATTCCCAATGCCTCACAGACTATTGCCAGCTCCACCGGATTTACCATGACGGGCTGGTTCTATAATAATGCATTGGGCTATGGACAAGGAATGATGGGGTTTCGGGCTACCGGTGCCGGATTCTATATGATACAGTTAAACAATGGCTCTATAGAATGCAGGTATATCAATTCTGCCAATACCCTTTATGAGGTAGTGGCACCTAATTTTACTACGGTGCCACAAGTATGGCAACATTACGCATGGGTGTATAATGGTTCCCAGATTAGCCTGTATTTGAATGGTAACCTGCTGGGAAGCAACAATGCAACCGGTACGATTACGAGTACCACCACGCCCTTCGCCATCGGAAAAAGTATTTTGAGCGGATTCGATTTTGTGTATGATGGAAGAATTGATGAAGTTTCTGTCTGGAACAAAGCGTTGTCGCAAACAGAAATACAGGACATGATGGCCAATGAATTAACCGGTTCTGAACCCAACCTGCAACTGTATTATAAATTCAACCAGGGTGTGCCGGGCGCAGATAATACCGGCATCTCTGCTTTGCTCACCGAAGTAAATTCCCCAACCTATGATGGCGAACTCTTAAATTTTGCACTCACCGGAGCTACCTCCAACTTCAATGGTGACCTCGATCCTTCTTTTCAGTCCATTTCTTTTCCGCCCGTTGGAACCAAACTAACTACCGATCCTCCCTTCGCACTGAATGCAAGCGCCACTTCAGGGCTGGCTATCAGCTACTCCGTAATTTCAGGACCGGCTTCGGTTAATGGTAATATGGTAACACTGAATGGAACTCCCGGAACAGTTATTATACAAGCCGACCAGTTGGGCAATGGCACCTATGATCCTGCTGCACCGGTAACCAACTCATTTGCTGTGGTAGATCCGGCATTGAACGTGCCGGTGGTGGATGCACTCAACCCGATTGCTTCTACTGATGTGTATATGCCTGCGCTTTCGGCAATGCAATTGGCGGCTATGGTCACTATTCCCGACGCTCCTTTATTTTCCGTTCAGGATGTAAAGTTTGTGATCAACGGACAAACATTTTCTGCAGCGAGTCACCCGGGTAACCATTATACTGCCTGGTGGACTCCGCCGGCTTATGGTAATTATACCATTCAAATTGTTTCTACCAGTAATTTTGGTGCTGTTTCCACTCAAGATGTTACCATCAATGTGGTGCAGGGCGTTTCTGATATTAATGGCGTGCTTGCCTTCGACGGGCTCTGGCTCGATTCCGCTACGCCTTCTTTAATTGCATCGGGAAATCTCCCTTCTTATGTGGGAGCATTTGATACGATTATCGCAACCTTATCGGTTACTTGTCCCGGAGGCGGATGTGATCCTTGGGACCGGGTAGCCAGCGTTGATGTAATGAGCCATGAAGGAGAATGGTTTGAAGTGATTCGGTACATCACACCGTATGGAGTACCGTGTTCTCACAGCATCAATCTGGCTGACTATACCTCTTTGCTGCAAGGCAAAGTAACCTTCAAGGCGAATTGCCTGACGCTGACCAATGGTTATTTATACGAGTTGAAATTTGATTTCAAACAAGGGGCGCCTGCGCACAACTACAGCAAGGTGACCCGGGTTTGGAAGGAGATTTATCCTTTTGGCGACTATGCGAATCTGCAACCGGTGCCCGACTTTAGTTTCACCTATCCTGCTTTAACAGTTGCCTCTACGTTGAAGTTAGTGAGCACAGGCCACGGATGGGGAACGCTGAATACGAATAATGCGGCAGAGTTCTACAATGCCACACATGATATACAGGTGAATGGCGGCAATACCTTTTCACAACATAACTGGACTGTCTGCAATCCCAATCCTGATGATTGCTCTCCGCAGAATGGAACATGGACTTACAACCGTGCAGGCTGGTGCCCGGGATCTATTGCCAGGCCGTTTGATTTTGATATGACCCCTTATATTACCACCTCGAATGTAAACCTCGGCTATAAATTTCTTTCTACGTATGTAGATCAGTGTCACCCCAACAACCCGAATTGTGTTACCGGCGTTACCTGCAGCAATTGCGACGATGGCTTTAACCCGGTGCTGGACGTTAATTGCAACCTCATCAGTTGGTTTGATGATCCGTCTGCAATCACATCAGTTGGTGAGATACAGCATTTTGACTTTGCTTTGTATCCCAATCCTTCCACCGGAACTTTCATCCTTACCGGAGGAAATGCAGTCAATAAAGATTATACGGTTACTGTTTTTGATGTGATGGGACATGTGGTGAAAAAGTTTAGCTGGCAAGGGCAAAAGACGACCATCGATCTTTCGGATTATGCAAAAGGAGTTTATGTGGTTAGGGTTTGGGATGAAAAGGAAGCGTTGCTGAAGAAGGTGATTTTGCAGTGAGGTGGTTTTATTGGGGGGATTATAGTGAGCGTTCTCCGCTGCCGATGAAAAATTAGCACTGGAAGCGGGCTTAGCGATTATTGCAATTTTTCTTCGTGATTCTAATTTTTTTTCCTCGGACTCAATTTATCTACAACGAAGGATCAACACCATCACTTGTCAAAGGATCTGATCAAATAAGTATCTTTGTACAAAACGTTTTCTATATGAATGTGCTTGAAGAAATTCTCAAACTTCCCAAAGAAGAACGCATAAAGTTGGTTGAAACTGTTTGGGATAGTATTGTGCAGGAAGAAAATGATTCATCGCTCACCGTTGAGCAACTGAACGAGCTTCGCAGCAGAAGAGCTGCCTACGATGCAGGCGAGATGCCTGTCTATTCATGGGAAGAAGTCAGGAGCACTCTTACCAAACGTAAATGAAGTATCAGCTGGAAATCACCAAAGCTGCGCGCCAGGATCTTCAGGAAAGTTATGACTGGTATGATGCAAAGCTTACAGGCTTAGGCGAGGATTTTATTTTTGCAGTTGAAGCTAACCGTATTCATACTAAACTAAACTGACACCCTCCTTACTGAAGTGGCAACTCGTGAATGATTAGGTTTGCTTTTAACGGAAGAAATCAAATCATACTGCCGGTTGAATGCTTCCTGAGAAATCTTGAAAGTGTCAGCCAACTTTCTGATCATTTCTTTGCTTAGTCCTTTTTTGTAATTCAGTATATCTGAAACCAATCCTTTGCTTACGCCGAGCAATTCAGCCAATGCAATTGGTTTAATGTGATGGTCATTCATCAATGATCTCAAAAGCTGAACCGGATCTAAGTCATGAAAGGAATGGTGCTCTTCATCCCACTTTTCAATCAGGAAAGTGAGCAATTCAATTGCTTCTTTCGTTGCTTTTGATTTGCGGCTACTGCTTAATAGTGCTTCCAACTGACTGCAATACCTATTGTATTGCTTCCTGCTCTTTATAATCTTATACTTCAATGTTTCCATACGGACTTTATTTCAAAATTCATTGATGGTGTATTGTTCCTTCCTGCCGCATCGCTCATCATATTCCGCATGCGTCCCAATTCAGCAAACGAACAGGTGCGCTTCCTTTTCTCCGAAAAAATATTTGCAAATCATTCTGTAATTATTTCCTCCAATGTCAAACACCACCCTGCTACTACTTCTGCCCAGCAAATCAGCAGTTGAAAATGTTCTTTTAATGTTAGTCGGTTCGCTCCAATCTGCAACCCTGATTACTCCCAACCAAATCCCGAATGAACTTCTGCTTCTTGCATGCAGTGCTGCATAATCTGCAATGGTTTGCTTTTTTACTAAATGAACCCGCATATAAAGATACTGAAATTTTTAAAAGTTCACGTTTTGTGAACTTTTTCAAATAAAAAATACGATACCAATGATCCCGCAATACCTACAGGGAATCTTCCAGATTCACAAGATTACCGAATAAAATGATGCTACTGTATTCAGAATGACATTTTTCTAAGGAACGACGCCGCCAAAGCAATGTCGCACTTCGACTACGCTCCGTGTGACCTTGCTTTTATTTCACTCTCATGGCCGCTCGCATAGATCAGGAACCCGGATTTCGTTGAATAATTGAGCAAAGCCGAAAGCTGCTAAAATTTCGAACACCTGTGATTACAAATCCGGACTAACAGGCGATTATGCGCAGAATGGCATCATAAAAAGTTATCTTACCTGACTACTTTTAATAGTAAACGGACGCTTACAGATTACAGGCACACGGTCGCTAAATGTATAATTCCAAAATATTAATGATGCAGTATATATTCCAACGCTTCATCACGGCCCTCTATGAAATTACTATATCGGTGTTCCAGGGATATATCAGGCACCAACGGTCCGTCATACCCGGACCAGTTCTCCCAATATTTTGTAGAATAGTAGACGGTAATCTTTGAATCAGGCAAGACAAAACTCTTTACCTCACCATAGTGATTTATATTGGCACCAGTGGGTTCCCCAGCAGTAATAGCATGGATGGTGCGCACCATTTCTACAGCATTCATGAGTGCCGATGAAAAAGTTCTTCTGCCGGTTAACACATATAATTTTCCAGGTGCATTCAGGTAACTACTCCTGATGCTTCTTAAAAAAGGATTTAACACAGAAGAGTTTCCGCCACCGTTGTAACGAAGATCGACAATCAGTTTCGAGGGATGTTTTGCTTTCACCATATCAAATAATTGCTTGTTGAATTCCCGGAAGGGCAAACCCTCCTCTTCCGAGCAGCTGGCATATTCAAAGAACAACACACCCGTTGTATCGTCATACTTATAATCGTAGTGACGGCCTTCCATAGCAACCTGCATGCCCATTGGCAGGTTACGGCAATAATTCAGCCGCAACACCGCGGCAAGAACGGCATGTATCGTTGTTGATACGGTATCGCCGGAAGAAGTGAGAAAAGTAAATGTTGCACGGTCCCTTTGCTCCAGTAAGCCAAGGCCGTAAAGCATAGCTGGCCGGTTCAGGTAATACGCAGTCCAGAACTTCTGAAAAGAGACATTGTCTTTCTTCAGTATTCCTGACAACGCATGCAACACTTCAGCAATGGGATGCCCGTCAATAGCTATAAGCCGGGAAAAAAGGTGCTGATGATGAAGGCTATCTGTCATTATCACTGCCATACCTTCGTCAAACCATTCAAAACGCATAGGGAAAATCAGGCTGTCAATGGGTGCAATGCGCGTATGTTCATCAGCAATGCGCGCGTTGATCCGGAAAAGTTCCACCGTAAATGCTTCCTTTGAAATGTTGTGTGCCTTTTGTTTCAATCCTGTTATCAGGAGATCAAAGGTATCTTCCGGTATGAGTTTAAAAAGATAAGGATGACCGGATTTAAGTTGATTAGCAAATACGGCTGCATCGCCGCTGTAATCATACCTGGTAATATTTTGCGAAAAAATGCTATTGCTCCAAAAGAGCATGAGCAGGCAAAAGTAACAGTTGAAAAAATGATTCATAACTAAAAACAGCGCATGAATATAGCTTTTTTGCTTAGCAGGATATGCTCCGAAGCTGTATTTCTGTACTCTCCTTTAGATTACAAAGTGATCTTTCATCACTTTGGAGACATAAAGGATTTTCTTTGATTTGATAGTAAGATGACATTCCTTTGGAACCATTGTTAAAGTACAGTTTGCTTTTGCTATAACTCAGTTGAAAGGCCCTTTTTTTGATACTGATCAAACTAACATCCAAACAAAACACCGTGAAATTTGTACTATATGCCTGAAAAGCCAATGCTTTGTTCGCTTTTTGTGATACTTCTGTAATAACTTCACCCTACGTTTGTGCGTGAAAACCAAATCCATGAAAAGAATATTTCTCACTTCATTATTGTTCACCCTTGCAATTCAATTTTCTGTACTTGCTCAACGCAAAGTGCTGGTAGAGCAGTTTACCAACAGCGGATGTCCAAACTGCGCCGGCAACACTCCCGTTGTTGCTGACTATGTAAATGACAACCCTGATGAAGTGCTGATGTTGTCGTACCATGTACCCTTCCCTTATAACGATTCCATGTATCATGAAAATTCGTATCAGTCAGATCAGCGGGTTGATTACTATAATGTTTTCAGTGTACCTACTTCAAGGGTTGATGGAAACTATTTCTCAGGAAACCTGGTACCGGTACTGTCTTCTACCATCACCAACCGGGCTGCTATTGCTCCACGTTACAGCATCAGTTTTAACAGCAGTCAGCTATCAGATAAGATGGTGAGTTTGAATATCAGCTTCACTTCCATTGATGCCGGCAATGCCGGTCAGCCGCTGAATGCGATGGTAGTTGTTACCGAGAAGAATGTATTAAAAAGCAGCTATGCCGCTTCTCCGGGAAATAACAGCGAATCAGCATATCCATGGGTGGTCAGGAGGATGCTGCCTGATGAGACAGGAACCGTTCTCCTCAATACCGGATTAAACGAAACCAATGAGGTTTCCTTAACCTGGACTGCTGACAATTTCAAGGATCTGAGTCAGCTTCGCGTGGTGGCATTTGTGCAGAATACCGCAACTAAAGAGGTATACCAGGCAGAGATTTCAGCACCGGAGATTTCGACCGGACTGGCAACACCGGCAGAAAAAAGTGATGTATTGTTTGACTTGTTTCCAAATATTACGACTGATAATTTTACGATACGATTGTACAATTCAAATGAGGTTACCAGAGTGAATATATTTGATATAAATGGCCGGATCATGTATGAAACCAACACAGAAAACACCTCTCTAATTGTTAATGCAGGTTTTATGCCTGCCGGGGTATATGTTGTGCAGGTGAGCAATTCAACAGCTACGACTTCCAAAAGACTAATTGTTTCCAAATAAACAAAAGAATACCAGATGAAAAAGTGGTTAACCTATGCAGCTTTGATTGTTGGCATTGCATCGCTTGCACAGTCATGCAAGAAGGAAGAAGAAGAAATTGATGCGACACTCTGGAATGAGATTAACGGAAGTGGTTATACTTATTATACAGGTACACCCGGAATTACAGCTGCTGTCGGAAACAGTCCGCATGGTTTTGAAAGAGTAAGGTTCAATACTATCGCGCAACAGGCTTTGGGTAGCGATGGAAAGCTGCCTTCAGGAAACACATTTCCTGATGGCGCCGTGATCGTAAAGGAGATATTTTCTTCGGCCACAGGCCCACTTGAACTCTATGCAATTATGAAAAAGAATCCCACTTCACCGTTAGCCGGAAGTGGTTATGAATGGGCCGAGTTTACGCCCGATGGCAATGTCACGTTCAGCAGCGATAAAAAAGGTAATGGCTGCATCTCCTGTCATTCAGGTAATCCGAATCGTGATCTCGTACTCACCTTTGATCTGCATTAATCATCCGACTTACGCTGGTATTTTCTGAAATACCTGCAACGCTTCGTAATATCAAAGTATGTCAAAAAGAGTTCTTATTGTAGAAGACGACAGCAACATCGCGGAATTACTGGAACTTCATTTGAAGGATTTAGATTGTGAGGTTACGATTGCCGGCGATGGACTTGATGGTTATCAGATTGCTATAGCTGAGTCGTTTGATCTTTACCTGCTTGATGTAATGCTGCCCGGCATGGATGGCCTGGAAATTTGCCGTCGGTTGCGACATGAAAGGCCCAATGTGCCGATTCTCATGCTGACGGCTAGATCGGAAGAGATTGATAAAGTATTGGGACTGGAAACGGGTGCTGACGACTACATGACCAAACCTTTCAGCATCCGTGAACTGCAGGCGAGAGTGAAGGGATTGTTCAGAAGAACCAATACTATGGCAGAGGTTGATGGGAAAACAATTTTAACGAGGCATGAAATGTTGATAGACCTCGACAAAAGAAAAGTGACCATGAAAGGTGTGAGGCTTGAACTTACTCCAAAAGAATTCGAGCTGCTTTCCTTGCTTGCCTCACATCCCGGTACTACCTATAGCAGGCAGCGATTGTTGAACCTCGTTTGGGGTTACGAGTATGAAGGCTACGAGCACACAGTAAACTCGCACATCAACAGGCTTCGGGTTAAGGTGGAAGCCGATTTAAATGATCCGAAGTATATTCTCACCACCTGGGGAGTAGGTTATCGGTTTAATGACCAAATGTAAATATCATGTTACCATGAACAGTTTCCTTTCTTCCCTGTACTTCCGTATTTCACTTGTTTTCCTGTTGGCCCTGTTGCTGATAACAGGTATTTACATGAACCTGTCCATAGTTTCTGCACAGAAATACTATGATGAAGTGAATCAGAAACTGAATTTCTCCATGGCCTCTCATACCGTTAAGGAGATTTCACCTTTTTTGAACGACTCTATTAATGAAGAAGCCATACAGCATATCATGCACTCGATGATGGTCATCAACCCTGCTGTAGAAGTATACCTGCTGGATAC
The DNA here is from genome assembly GCA_016704325.1 of Chitinophagaceae bacterium. Classification (GTDB taxonomy): domain Bacteria; phylum Bacteroidota; class Bacteroidia; order Chitinophagales; family UBA10324; genus JACCZZ01. The sequence goes on along the minus strand of JADJAG010000012.1, from coordinate 198,927 downwards.
ACTCGGAAAGATTCTCACGTATGTTGCCCCCTATAAAGAAGTTCAACTGGAAGAGATCACCCTGGCACCGGTCAGGGAATTTATTGCAGATAGCAATTATCAGCATACCATTTTGGGAGATGACCCCAGAAATCCGGGTGAGCAAAAAGTGTTTTCCGCTGCAGCAGTTAAGGAGAATGGTCATTTGAAAGGCTATATCTATATCATCCTAGCCAGCCAGGAATATGTATCAGCAGCAACTACGGTTATGGGCAGCTACATTTTGAAACTTGGTGTACGCTCGATGCTCATCATCCTTATTGCAACTGCATTGATCGGTTTGTTGTCACTTTATCTCATCACCCGTAAACTCAGAATCATCACTGATGGTGTTCGAAGATTCCGGGAAGGAGACTTCAAGTCACGGATCAAAATTAAATCAACGGGAGAACTCTGTACCCTTACTACGGCATTTAATGAAATGGCCGGCACCATACAATCGAATATTGAAGAAATAAAAGGAGTAGAGAAATTACGGAGAGAACTTATTGCCAATATTTCCCATGATCTGCGTACACCCATTTCTTCCATACATGGGTATGCAGAAACTTTGATGCTCAAAAAGGATCAGTTGCAACAGAGTGATGCCGAAAAATATGTGCAGATTATCATCAATAACTCTTCACACCTGAAAAAACTCGTGGATGATCTTTTTGAGTTGTCCAAAATGGAAGCCAATGAAAGAAAGCCAAAACCGGAAGCGCTTTCTATTGGCGAACTGGTGCAGGATGTTGTGAGCCAGTATCGCCTGATCGCGCAGCAAAAAGGGGTGAGCATCAACACGGTATTGTCAAAGGATCAGCCATTGGTATATGCCGATATTGCGCTCATAGATCGCGCCTTACAGAATATCATCGACAATGCGGTAAAATTTTGTAGTGCCGGCGACCTCATTACCGTAGAAGTAAACCAATTACAACATGCTGTTGAAGTAAATATAACAGACACCGGTGCAGGCATTGCTGAAGAAGACCTTCCGCACATCTTCGACAGGTTTTATTATAAAACCAATCCGGGTCAAAAAGAGAAAAGTTCAGGTCTGGGCCTTGCTATTGTCAAAAAGATTATAGACTTGCATGAAACTACTATTTCCGTGCACAGCAAACCGGACAAGGGAACTACCTTTTCATTTCAATTGCCTGTATATAAGATACAATAGTATATCTGTTGTAATGGAACAACTGACATGAAACATTGATGCATTTGCTACAGTTCTGTTAATCATTCGTGATAAGTACCGGCTTCCTTTGCTGAAAAATAAACGATATGAAGAACACACTCATTTTTTCCATCATCCTGGTTACGGCGCTTGCTTCCTGCAAGAAAGAAGAAGCGATAATTGTAAATGATCCTGCAACAGCTAGCAGGGTAAGTATTGATCGGTTCAGTGCCACAGCAGGTCATTTGTTTGTCCGCACCGGAACAGAATTTCCCGCAGCCAATGCACCCATCAACATGGATCAGGCGCCATTTATCACTCAAGGGTTTGGACCCAACGGAGAAATTGTCTGGTACTATAACTTTGATGTACAGCCCACAACACCTGCTCCAATCTGGGTATTGTTCAAAGCCGGAGAGAGTACACCGGTAGCCGGCCAGCTCAACATCATTAATGTGATTCCAGGTGAGGCGGGTTACAATGATTTCTGGCAGGTAGTGAAAGTAACGGTGCCTGATGATTATACAGCCAATTCTGTTTCCAGCTATTCAGGCATTGTAGAAAAAGGTTATGCTACAGAAATAACCAACATGATTGTAAATTGTCCGGTTGTGCCTGAAGGATCTACTGCAGCGCTGAACCTCAATAGTGGTGCATTCGGTGCCATGCAGGGATGGTATAAAGACCAGGCCGTATTTTATTTCAACTTTGAGGAAAAGGCAATAACCACAACGGGCAATGGATCAGTTCCTGTATCACCAATTTATGTGACATTTAATATTAACCCTGATCAACCCAATGGTGGTCCTCCATCAGGCTTCGTGACTGAAACAGGATCCGCACTCACCCATAATGTGCTGGCTACCCTTCCTGCTGATGCCGCATACTCTCCGTTATGGTCCGTGAATATGTATGACAATGCTGAGTTCAACAACGTGATGAACCTTACTGATGCCGTTTCCGCCAACATCATGGTACCTGATGCAGCGCTGGTTAACTGCCCGGTAGTTAAGATTAATTGAGTTTGGTTCTTGAAAAGCATTAAGCCATTTCCGCAAGGGAGTGGCTTTTTGCTTTTACCATCATGCTGCTGTTCCAGATCAATTTTACCATGAAGAAGGCACTATGCCGGATTTGCTGTTTCTTGCTAAACTGAACTATCAATTCTTCCTCCATCGTGTTTTACTCTATGATCTTCATAGTGTGTACAATAATTCGTTCATCATGTCAGGCAATGATTGGTGGGTTAAATTGTTAAATGGTTAAACTGCTAAATGGTTAAATTGCTAAATGGTTAAATGGTTAAATGGTTAAATGGTTAAATGGTTAAATTGCTGCGGCGAAGCCGATCAATTGCTATTCTGTAATCACTACGCTGGTTTACTCACATTACTCAAATACTCAAATACTCAATTTCAACACCCAATAATCTATATCCAATTTGTCGTGCACCCACTGTAACTACATTCATAAATGATAAAGCTGCTGTTCCGGATAATGAAACAGCAGCTTAGAATTTTCAGAATATGAATACTAATGTTGCACTACGACTTGCTTGCTTAAACGAATGCTTTGTTGTTCATCTGAAACCAACAGGTAGTAAACGCCATTCGACAAGTGAGAAACATTCATACTAAAATTGTTCGCACCGGTAGCGATGTTCAACTTTTCACTTACCATTGTTTTCCCACTTTGATCCAGCAATCGCACCAGGATGCTCTTATCCTCATTTCCTGATAAGGAATAATTAAAGGAAGCATTCGCCGGGTTGGGATAAATTTCTGCTAATGCAACAGTGGCGGTGCCTGTTGCCTTCGGTGACCCTGCCTTTATCGTTTTTGTACCTGCATTGTTGGTTTGATTATCCACCACATTTGGTGCCGTGGTAAATCCAAATGTCGCCGGATTAGTACTTCCATTAATTGTAACGGTATTATTGATGGTAGCCGTTGCATTTATGCTTACCACAATAATAAAATAACCTTCATCACCCGCTGCAATCGTCCGGTTAATAGAAACTGAATATAAATGCGGTGCTGCAAAAGTGGCTGAGATTGAATTTAGAAATGAAGCGCCGGTAAGGTTTGGTGCCGTGGCATTAAAGTAGATGGCTGCACTGGTAAGGTCATTGTTGTCGTGGGTGCCTGAAAGTGTGAAGGTGATGTTATTCACGGTTACCGGCATGGTAGCAACTTCCATCAAAGTTGCATACACAATATTGTTGGAGCTTCCCAGCAGAATGTTTCCGGAAGAAATGGTTGATGTAGTATAAATCAGATCAGCCGCCTGGATCTTTTGTGCTTTAGCAAGGTTGGACTGCTGGTTAACTACATTGGGAGCAGTAGTGAATCCGAAGGTTACGGGGTTGTCAGTTCCATTGATCTGTATAGTCTTGTTATCAGTACCTGTACTGCTGATCGATGCAACAATTATAAAGTATCCCTGGTCGCCCGCTACTATAGTGCGGTTGATGGATACCGAATAGGTATGTGGTGCTGCGAATGCGGCAGATGTAGAATTTAGAAAGGACGCTCCTGTCAGATTCGGTGCAGTGGCATTGAAATAGATCGCTGCATTGGTCAGGTCGTTTGCGTCATGGGTACCCGTCATAGTAAAAGTGATGTTATTCGCTGTTACCGGCATAGTAGTTACTGCCATTAAAACAGGGTAGATGATCACATTGGATGTGCCCTGGTTCCAGTCAGCAACAGGTACTGATGAAGTAGTCAATACAATATCGGCAGCTTGAATCTTCTGCGCCTTTGCCTTATTGGTTTGCTGGTTATCTATGTTGGGTGCAGTGGTAAATCCGAAAGTAACGGGGTTGTCAACACCATTGATCTGTACGGTCTTATTATCAGTGCCGGTAGTGCTGATCGAGGCTACAATTATGAAATAACCCTGGTCTCCGGCTGCTATCGTTCGATTAATGGATACCGAATACGTATGTGGTGCAGCAAATGCAGCGGAAGTGGAATTTAAAAAGGAAGCTCCTGTAAGATTCGGTGCCGTTGCATTGAAATAAATGGCCGCATTGGTAAGGTCGTTTGCGTCATGGGTGCCTGTCATTGTGAACGTGATATTATTGGCTGTAACCGGCATGGTAGCTACCGTCATTAGAACCGGGTAGATGATTACATTGGATGTTCCCTGATTCCAATCGGCCACCGGTACCGATGAAGTAGTCAATACAATATCGGCTGCTTGAATTTTCTGTGCCTTCGCCTTATTGGTTTGCTGGTTATCTACATTGGGTGCAGTGGTGAATCCGAAGGTAACAGGGTTGTCAAGTCCATTGATCTGTATAGTCTTGTTATCAGTACCGGTACTGCTGATCGAGGCTACAATTATGAAATAACCCTGATCTCCGGCTGCAATCGTACGATTAATGGAAACCGAATACGTATGCGGTGCAGCAAATGCAGCGGAAGTGGAATTTAGAAAGGAGGCTCCTGTAAGATTCGGTGCAGTGGCATTGAAATAAATGGCTGCATTGGTAAGGTCGTTTGCGTCATGGGTACCCGTCATGGTAAAAGTGATATTATTCGCAGTTACCGGCATAGTAGTTACTGCCATTAAAACCGGGTAGATGATCACATTGGAGGTGCCCTGGTTCCAGTCAGCAACCGGTACTGATGAAGTAGTCAATACAATATCGGCAGCTTGTATCTTCTGTGCCTTTGCCTTATTGGTTTGCTGGTTATCTACATTGGGAGCTGTGGTGAATCCGAAGGTAACAGGGTTGTCAAGTCCATTGATCTGTATAGTCTTGTTATCTGTGCCGGTACTGCTGATCGAGGCTACAATTATGAAATAACCCTGATCTCCGGCTGCTATCGTACGATTAATAGATACCGAATATGTATGCGGTGCAGCAAATGCAGCGGAAGTGGAATTTAGAAAGGAAGCTCCTGTAAGATTCGGTGCCGTTGCATTGAAATAAATGGCCGCATTGGTAAGGTCATTGTTGTCATGCGTGCCTGTCATCGTGAAGGTGATGTTATTTGCTGTAACCGGCATGGTAGTTACCGACATTAGAACAGGATAGATGATTACATTGGATGTACCCTGGTTCCAATCGGCCACTGACACTGATGAAGTGGTTAGAACAATATCGGCTGCTTGAATCTTCTGTGCCTTTGCCTTATTGGTTTGTTGGTTATCAGTAATAACAGCACTGGTGTAACCAAAAGTGACAGGATCGGTATCTCCATTAATCTGTACCGTATTATTGTCGGTGCCGGTAGCACTGATTGATACCACCACAATAAAATATCCTTCATCTCCGGCAGCAATGGTCCGGTTGATGGAAACAGAATAGAGATGTGGCGCAGCAAAAGCGGCAGAGGTAGAATTAAGGAATGAAGCACCCGTAAGGTTGGGTGCAGTGGCATTGAAATAAATGGCTGCATTGGTAAGATCATTGTTGTCATGATTGCCGGTCATGGTGAAAGTGATGTTATTCACCGTTACCGGATCGGTAGTCACTTCCATAAATACAGGATACACAATCACATTGGAGGTACCCTGGTTCCAATCGGTCACTGCCACAGAGGAGGTGGTCAGTTTCACATTGGCTACAGCGTATGATTTTGTTGTGCTTACTGTTAATCCTGTTGCCAACAGTAAGAATAGGTAGATTAATTTTTTCATCTGTTTTTGTTTTTTAAGTTGAAATGAAACATGAGTCGGCTTACAGATTCTTTGAAAAAATGGAACAGCTTCAGAAATCAAATAATCCGGCGTTACAATTAATTTGTGTTAAAAATGAATGGAAAAGAAGCTCCCCCTGAATTGAATTCAGGGTACTGATTCAAACAAACAGCAAAAAAACGAATGCCATTTTCCTGCCAAAAATAGCGGCAGCGGAAGCTGTTTGGCAATTACGATTTTTAAACGGTAGTGTTGGATTATTAAACGGTCAGTTCCCTATGCTTTTCGTAGTTCTTGATTGTAACTTTGACCAGTTCCCTGAAAATTTCAAAGTGATTTCGCCCGTTCCGGTGCTGTAAGTCATTGTAAAAAACAAACCAATAAACAGGAAATGCCTTTACTAAATAAGCAGTCAATGAAAACAATCAAAACTGTGCACGAGCCGATGGACCCTGACAACGAAATTAGCTCAGAGACGTACTATCACGGAACTAAAGCCAACTTAAAAACAGGTGACTTAATAGAAATTGGCTTCCACTCAAACTATGGTAAAGAGAAGAAGGCGAAATATATCTACCTGACAGCGACCCTGGATGCTGCTATTTGGGGTGCAGAACTTGCAGCAGGTGAAGGACGTGAAAGAATTTATACCGTAGTGCCAACAGGACCCATTGAAGACGACCCCAACTTAACTGATAAAAAATTTCCGGGTAATCCGACAAAATCATACCGTTCCCTGCATCCATTTAAGGTTACCGGTGAGATTAAAGAGTGGCAAGGACATTCAGCCGAGCAACTCAAAATAATGAAGGATCACCTCGAGCAACTTAAGCAATTGGGAATTGAAGCAATAGAGGATTGAGCCAAATGCAAAAACTAAATCCATGGTTGTCATCCTCGCCAACCTCTATTCGACGTCCCCGCCCCCCCCCCCCTCTTTCGAACGGCTTCCCATGGTTGGCGTCCTCGCCAACCAATACATCTATTCGAAACGGATCTATCAAATTTAATCCATGTAGTGTGTTACAAAACTAAAGGAGCTTTATTCAGAATGTAGCATGAAGCAGAAGAATAGAAATATCCCTCAGGGCTTGACGCAAGCCTCCATCGGCCTGAGATGGAATTAAAATGAATAAAATCGAGTTTCTGCTCTGCAATCCTGCGACTCATTACCTCAATCGTTCGTGAGCGCCGTTCCAAAAAATGGAATTGACGATCTTTTTGTGTAGATACATATAGGTTCAGCATCTCAGGATGTTCGATTTGCAGATGCTTTTTAAAGGCATGTCCGGTGTAGCTGAGCAGAGTTTGCTCTTTTTTCCTCTTCATGAAATTTTGATGTCGGGGACCACAGCAAATGGATGTGGTTAGGCATAATCTAGAAGCCATGGGTTCTTGCACGGTTGTCTTGATGCATCCACTGGAGTGAATCAGCTACATTTTTTTTCATTACATCATCCGTCAAAAGTAACTGCCAGCTGTTAATAGTTGCTGTGAATAAATACTTAGGATAGGATTAAGATATTAATGGCAATTCACAAAGTTAATATGGAATGATTGGCGGGACGCCAACCAGGGACAGAAAGACATAACTATGTCTGATTCCATTATCCCTTTCCCTGTCATAGAAGAGTACCCATTGAACTTCAAAATCGCTGCTTTCACTTAAATTTCTATATGCTAACCAAACAGCTATGATGATATAAAGGACATAGAATAAGACCAACACTAGTTTGATTCCATTAAAAACATAACAAAGGGACCAATCATGAATTAATAGTGCAATTATAAATGAAAACACAAGAGCCACAATAGTATTCGAATAAGTGAGATAGAAAGTAAACCTGCGAGAAATGTAACCCAATTCTTCATCTTTCATTTTCATCCTTAACACTTGCTGATGTATAGTTGTAATTCCCTTACTGTCCATATTTTCGGGTATGCTATAAATATAAAGATTGCTTAATGCCTGAAGGTATTGCCTACGTTTAGTAGTTTCTTGTGGAATTATAAATCTCCACCTAGGCAACCAAAAAAGAATGGTGTAGTAGAATGAACTTATAACAAATCCTAAAACGGGTGTAGATACAATGAAAGCTATAGCGCCAGTTATTGCATCAATTTTGCTAGAGTCTTGACTGAAAAAATCTTTCAATATTTCACCACCTAGTATCCAATCAAATGTGCAGAATGAAACAAGAAAGAATATGCCAGGAAAGGAAATTCGAATTATTCTGTCTTCATTCATTTCACAAATATAATTAATCACGAATGAATTTCTGCCGAGATTGATTCGATTTCTTCTTTGACGCAATCGTCCGCCTTGTGCTTTCAATTATGTAAATGGTTGGCGGGACGCCAACCAGGGACAGAAAAGTAACCGCCAGCTGTTGATAGTTGCTGTGAAAAAAAACATAGGTTAGGATTAAGATATTAATAGCAATTCACAAAGTTAATATGGAATGATTGGCGGGACGCCAACCACGGATAGAGAGTGAATCAGCTACATTTTTTTTCATTACATCATCCGCCAAAAGTAACCACCAGCTGTTGATAGTTGCTGTGAAAAAATGAATAGCTTAGGATTAAGATAGGAATAGCAATTCACAAAGTTAATATGGAATGATTGGCGGGACGCCAACCACGGATAGAATGAAATATCGGCTTTAGAATTCATTAAGACTCAGAACCGACGCTAATTAATAGCTTTGCCGCCAAAAGCAAAGACGCGCCCGTGGAAAAAACATTGCTCCTGTTTATTTTATTGGCTTTTGGTGCCTGCACAACCAAACCGATGGTTCAGGTCTCACGCATTGGTGAACTTGAAGACATGATCAAAAAAGGTGACCTGGCTACTAAAGCAAAGCTTTCTGACTTTTCAAATTCCCCTCACTTATATGCCATCGGTTCCATCACTAACATGAAAGGCCATATTCAGATCATTGATGGCAAGCCTTACAACTGCTTATTAGTGAATGGAAGCTTGAAAATAGATTCATCCTTTAACGTTGAAGCGACTTGTATGCTCTATACGATTGTGGAGGAGTGGAAGGAGTACGATCTTCCTGCAACTATTACCACCTGGAAGCAACTTGAGCAATTCATCGGAGACCTGGATATGAAATACAAAATTCGCAGGGGTGATGTGTTACCATTCCTGTTGGAGGGCGTTGCCGCCGATGTGCAATGGCATGTGATGGATTGGGATACCAGTGACAAAGAAGTCACGTATAAGAAAACCATGGAAAACGGTTTACAAGGCGATTCAAAAAATGAAGCAATCACCGCTGTGGGTTTTTATTCGGAAGAAAGTTACAAAGTGCTCACGCATAACGAACTCAAAATGCAAATCCATTTTGTTAACTACAATCACACGCTGGCTGCATATATGGATGATATTACCCTTGATGGGAGAATAAAGTTGTATTTGCCGGAGAAGCTGGAAGAGAGATAATTATGGAAATGTTTGGGGGGGACGCCAACCAGGGATAAAATGTATGTGGTTAGGCATAATCACGAAGCCATGGGTTCTTGCAAGGTTGTTTTGATGCATCCACTGGAGTGAATCAGCTACATTTTTTTTCATTACATCATCCGTCAAAAGTAACTGCCAGCTGTGAATAGTTGCTGTGAATAAATACTTAGGATAGGATTAAGATATTAATAGCAATTCACAAAGTTAATATGGAATGGTTGGCGGGACGCCAACCAGGGACAGAAAGAAACTTACTTTCTGAATTCAAAACAACCTATTATCTCCTGTTGAAATAATGATATCCTGAATTCCCCGGAAATCTTTACATTAGCACTAATTGCGGAGGCAATCGACATAAGTGCGAAGCGAGGGTAACAATACCAAATCTTCATCAGGATATTAAAAGTGAAATAGCAAGTTCTTTCCCTTCAACCTAAAACTGCTAAACCATGAGAAGTGTTTTACTGCTCCTTTTAACGCTGTTCGCAACTGTTGCAAAAGCACAGTTTGAAATGGGAATACATTATTTTGTTTCGGCACCACTGGGAGTTATTGGACAAAACATCCAACCCGTTCACAATTTTGAAATAACAGGTTATTCCAGGATAAAAGCGGCGGATAGAAGATTGTTTGCCGGCGCAGAAATATCTTTTGGTGAATACGCACATAAGTCGCAGGAAACGACTTTTATTTCCGAAGACGGATCTGCGACCACCACCACTGTTGATTTTAGCAGTTCTGTTCGTAATTACCATGCCATTGCAGGTTACCATTTTACCAAATGCACGGCCATCGTTCCCTATGTGATCATAAAAGCCGGCATCAGCAATTTCAATACGAGTATTTTTATTGAGGATCCGGATGATCATCATTCCTGTCATCCACTGGAAGCACGCAATTTGTTTTGTGACGTAGCTTTTTCTGGCGGGCTGGGAGCCGGTGTTAAAATTGATGCGAGCAAAGTTTTTAAGAATTGGGGCAGAGGGAGAAGCTGGTTTGACTTATCAGCGAATTATCTCTATGGAAGTCAAATTGATTATGTAAATATAAAATACCTCGCTCCGGGTCAAGAAGGTCCAAACCGTCAGACAAAAGAATTGAATGTTCAGTTCATAGACATAACGACCCAATATATTCATGAACATCAGGTAGCCCAGGTGTATACAAGCTCTATTAACTTTCTCGATTTCAAAGTGGGGATTGTGAAAACTTTTGGTGGGTGCAGAAATTGAGGGATTTAATGTGGAAATACGCTACATTCCATTATTCGCGCTATTGCAGTAAAGCCCGGCGGGAGGCGTGCGCTGCTCTTGCTTTTCATTACTCAACAAATTAATTCCAGTTTCAACAGACCTTTTACCTCCTGCGTAATTTGGGGATTATCATTTCTTTCTTTTGATGAATGCTGTTAGCGTGCGCGAACCCTTAGTTGAAGGCTTGCCTGCATTCGCACATGAGTTTGGCCTTCAATTATGAAAATGGTTGGCGGGACGCCAACCAGGGACAGAGTAAACAATATCTTTTAAAAGATATCGATATAATAGTTTGGTAAATTTATTATTTAAGCGAGCCCAATGAGCAAACTGCTGAATCATTTTCTTATCCTTTTAGCCATCCTTTTTTTTGTGCATTCAATAGAGAGTTGCAAGCGCTGTGATCCAACTTATTTGGGTTCCTATTATTTATCTGATGAACAGAAAAGTTGGATTAACTTTCAGAACTCCCAGGTTATTTTCAAAAATCAACATGATTCCTCCCAGGTTTTTACTTATTCAGAAGCTACCGGATATCCTCAAAGCAATTTTTGTACTGCCACTAAATGTGGGGGCATTGAATATACGAACGAGTTCCGAATGCTTTCTTTCTCATCTGATTCATTCCCATATCTTTTAACTTTAAAATTGGAAGCCGTTTATGATTCTTTTTTCTGCATTCTTTCTAAAAGCGGATCACTGAGCATCACGGATTACAACTATAGCAATTGGCTGCAAATCCAGGTTCCCGAATCTATTCCATTAATGAATACTTGTTATCTTGCTGATTCGATCTTATTAAACAACAAGACATTTTATTCGGTCTATACAAGCTATTATGGCAGTGCTCAAACAGGCTTAGACAAGGTTTACTTTAAAATGGATCTTGGTATAATTGGTTTCCAAACTGAAGACAGTTCGGTATGGGTACTTTCCCAATGAAATAAAATAGCTCTCTGTTTGGCGAAAGGGAGCGGGTTAATAAATCCCGACCAACAACCTGATTACCGTATTTAAAGAGCTACAAGTCCGGACCAATAAGATAATGCATCCAACAGGCTTAGCAATTTAAACCAACTTACGTTTACTCGCATTGAGAATGGTCAGTCCCACAATAACATCATTCTCATAACGAATGATTATTTCATCGTTGGTCATCTCTGTATGGTCGGCTTGATTTGGTTTTTTGAAATGCAGATAAAGCGTATCCGCCAACTCGTCATAATTGGACCATACTGTCTTATGCCGCAGCAGGTACGGCAGAGCTGAGGAAAATTCTTTTAAGTCAACTGTTTCCATAATACTTTTTTCTTTTCAAATTCCTGTTTCTTGCTAGATAAGAATGCGTTAATCACAAATCCATCACTAGCTGACACTTCTTTGTAAATAACCACCACAAATTTAGCATTTAGCTCAGGGAAACTCTTTGCTGCAATCAAACCGTTTTCATTGCCTTCATAAATTACATCCGGGTTTTCAATCGTAGCAAGAATCTCATACAGGTAATCAGCAACTTCAGGGTGACCTGTAGTTATGTGCATCCATCGTTCATCTGTTAATCGAATCGGAACACTATTCTTTGAAGAAACCAAATGCATTAGCCAGAGTCAATTTGTGAAACTAAGAAATTTTTGACTGTAACGGTTTGAAAGTACAAAATCGCATGATGTAGTCTATAAATGGTTTAAATTTACCCTCAATAATCGGGGATCTTATTGTCCTGTCAGTCTTAGCATCCGATTTTTCAATATGGACAAGAGAACCACAATTTTAATCTCTCGATATTGATACATGACCCCTTGCATATGCCCACCACGAAATTGAATCTCTTAGCATTGTTCAATAAACCTGAATACAATGAGGGTTTAGAATAGTAATGATTACAAATCCAGGTTAACAGGAGGAAGCTGTCTGAACTATGATTTAAATTGATTAAATGAATACTATGATTGGGTAACAAAATTGCTTGCATACATGAACTGTTAATTGTTTTCATAAGTATTGTATGGCTGGATACACAGTAGAACATCTACAAATCCGCTATATTCCCATTTAATGTGCCTTTTATCCAGCAAGGTTTCGAACACCTGTGATTACAAATCACGACCAACAGAAGAACAGACTTTCAACGTCTCCAACTTACCGGATCACGCTTGTGATGATAAATTGCCCATACCTTAATGATTGAATCCTCAATCGAATAAATAATCTTGCAAGGAAATATTTTGAGATTACAATAAGGACACTCTTTAAAACGAATCGGAAAGATGTAAGGAGTTTATTTGATCATTTCTATCTTCTCCACCTCGCGCGCGAATGCAGTAAAGCCCTGCGGGAGGCGTCCGCTGATTAGTTTTTTTGAATTCTTCTCTTTGACGGTCATTTCATTTTACTACCCGCTGTTTGCTTTATTTTTTTGCTTAATGCAAATGTTTTCAATTTTAGTTTGTTTGTCAGCGCACGCGAACCCTTTACTCACGGCTTGCCTGCATTCGCGCGAGTTTAGGATTCAACCCAAACTGCATCCCCCCACCTGTCAGGATTGCTGCGAAAACCTTAAAACAAGAAGAACTTCTGCTTTCAACAGAAGTTCTTCCCGGGTTCAACCCACAATATTTTAATTGTCTTTAATTAGCGCGCTATAAAAAGTTTTTCAACCTGTGGCTTTCCGTCAATGATCACCTGGCAGAAGTAAGCACCCACAGGAAGTGAAGTTCCGTCGAATGTCAGTTGATAGGAACCTGCAACCTGCATTTCATTATTGACCAGTCTTTTTATTTCACGACCGGATTGATCGTAAAGCACCACCGTTACTGCTGCATCGGCAGCGACGTAATAAGAAATGGAAGTGATCTGGTCAAAAGGATTAGGATACACAGCAATGCCCGTGCTAAACAAATTGTTTGCATCTGGAGAAATACCCTTAGGTTCTTGACCGAGGTCGATGAGGGTAGTGGAGTACTTTATGGTTCCAAGATGGTCAGCTAATGCGGGGAAATGTCCGGGCACATCATAGACATCGCCCAACACATGCGAGCCGGAAGATTGCTCCACGGAAATAGTTGCGATATAAGGTGATTTATTAAACCCTGTTATCGTTAGCGTGAGGGGATCTTCATTTGCAAGGGCATCGAATGAAAGATAGGCATTACCTGCGGAAACTTTTGCTGTAGCGAGTATGGTTCCGTTTACTGTAAGAACAGCTAAAGCATTTTCTACATCACACGCTACCGAAAAAGTGCTGGATGCCGGGTTAATGGTAGGATTATGCGACACCGCCATCGAAGTGGGTTGTGCGGTACGCACCACAAGCGACGGATCTCCGAAGATAATCCACGTGTCAGTCATTTCATTGCCGTTGTTACCATACTTATCATTCATGCTGAAGCATCCGTTAATAGACAATCCGCCAAAAGTCCTGTTGATTTTGTTTACATAACTTTCAGTCAGTATCAGGTTAATCTCATCCTGTGCTTCCATCGGCTCGGCCCAGGATTGTAAGATGGTAGACATGAATGACGACAAAGCACCGGTTGGCTGACCATTGCTTGTGGCGCGTGCCCATGATTCCGCGAAGCAGGTTGTGGTTCTGAAATCACCGACAGAACATCCTACGACCCAGATGAAAGGCCATTTGGTCGTATTGGTCAGTGTGCCTACATCGCTGTTGTTAAATCCTGTTGTACCCAAACTGGTAGTGCTGCCATGACCTGTATATTGAATGATACCTGCGCCTGCATTCACCAGGTCGCGAAGCATGTTGTCAGAAGGGTTACCCGGTGCATCTACATTACCATGCGTGCCATCAAATAATTCGGCAACTTCGGTGTAGGTATAGCCAAGCAGTTGCTCGCGGATGAGATCTTCATGTTCGTAATCGGCCTCGCCGTCATCCCCGATATTGGCACCTTCATTTGAAGCCATACAAATACCTTTTGAAAAATAGTTGTCGTCAACAGGTGTCTTCTCATAGGCAATAATCCTGTTCACCTGCGTAGTCACCTCGGTGCCTGTCTGGGCAGAAAAACGTCCCACAAAAATTTCCTGGTAATGATCATTGCCTGAAATAAATCCATAGTCATTATCAGAGTCACCGGCATTGGTGCTGCTGGTTTTTACCTGGGATTCGTCTCCTACCAACAGCAGAAAGGTAAGGCCGTTGGTGTTATAATAATTGGCAACATAACTTTTTATGGCTGTCTTGGTGTTTCCAACGGTAGCGATATCCACCATTTCAACAGGCATTCCTCTCTGCCTTTTCCAGTCAACAAATGGTTGCATCTCATCCATAAAGGTGCCGTAGCTGATGATCAGCATGTTTCCCTCTTCTTCCATATGATCGTAACGTATATCGCTGCCATAATTAAGAAACTGACTGCTGTATACATTTTGGAATTCTGTGGCGATCTTATCGCTATTGACATGCCTCTTCAAAACATTGATGGCTTCTCCTTTTTCTTTTGGCGAAACCGTCACCGTGATCTCTGAATAGACACGCAGTGTTTTAGTAACAGCATTATACTGAAAGGGATAAACGATTACGGTTTGTCCCCTGAAATCGCGCAGAATGTAAGGATCCCTCATTTCTGCAATATCTTTCGGGAAGAAAGCATCTTCCTGGTATGCCGTGCCATACTCGTAAGGAACATCAGAAGGTTTCACGTCTCTTTTAAAAGATCCTTTCGAAGGAGCTACCAATACATTTTCAAAATCGGTGTAACTGCTTTCGGTAACCGTCACCTGCATATTCTTTTCATCGGGAATAATGATGCTGGCAGTAAGTTTTGGCAGATCAGGGAAGCCCTTTTTCAAAATAGGTGTTCCATCATCCATCGTGATCACCAATGCCTCTCCGGCAGGCGTGCTGACCGTTTTCTGCCCCATTGCTCCCGCATCAAACTTCATTACGGTAGCTTCTCCATTATCGGAAACTAAGGAGATAGCAGTCTTTTTTGGGGTCGCCGATTGTGAAAAAGAGAGCATCGGTGCGACAAGAAAAAGTATTGTTGCAAAAATTGCCAACAATCCATTGGGCGTAGTTTTGTGAATCATAAATGAAGTGGTTTTTTGAGGGTGGATAAAAAACTTAAACTAAAGTAAAATAAAAGCCGCAATTGCAGAAATTAAATCTCCTGCAGCATACATCAGGAAGCGCCATCGTTCACTTTATTCAATGCTTGTCTGCAAATGAATGCGAGTCTGAGCAATTTGCATCTTTTGAATTGAAAATCCGCTTTACATTCGTCAGCAAGTTCCAACAACTTCTTGTCGTATTTGTCGGAAATGGTTTTTAGTTTCTTTCATGGGGAATATTTGTTAGACTTGGTCTCTATGTCAGCTATAAGTAACGCTGCTTTGATAAGATAGGCTGAATATTTAGCAGACTTCTTATTATTGAAAACTGCATAATATTCTTCAAGAAGGATGTCGGAAATGCACAATTCAATTTTTCCCTATGCAAACAAATCATTTATAATCAGGTATGGATAGCTCCGTTGTATAAGCGCAGATTCAAATCCATTTGTATCAATTACGAGCTTTTGCATTCTTTCTAGCGGCTTTGACTTCCAGCATCAGCAGTAGTATGTTATAATCGTCTACTATCTGATACTTAATTTCATTCGCTTTAACCGCAGCTGTTAGCGTGTAACTATTAATAGCCTTTATTTGCAGCCGAAGATGTCGTCATTTAAAGAGATACTATACAGTCTGAGGGAATACCCGGCAACCACGCGTCGTCAGCCATTGCTCGACCTGGTGGATGAGTTGCGCCGTTACCGTGGCACCAGGCAAAGCCTGGAGGAAAAACTCGATGAATTGATTCAACTGTTGCAAACAGATGCGGAAGCCGATCGCATTTTTCATACCTACCTCAACAAACAAATAGCTTCTAAAAATTTCATTCGCCTGCTTACAGAATCAGGCATTTCGCCGCGCCATGGATTTTTCAGTGAATTATTCGGACGCATCGGTGATAAAATTTTCCCGCTGGTAAGTGATAAATCTGAGGCGATGGATTTACTGGAGGATATGTTTGATCACCGTTCAGATCATGAATGGGTGAATGAAATTGACACTGAAAAATGGGCATTGCTTTTTGATCAATTGAATTTCAAACGGGAGAAGTATGATTTTGTGGCCGACAGTTTTTATGAACCGGTTACTACTTCCATGCTTATTATTGGCAATCGCATTGCTTCACTTGGGATGCAGCCGCAGATTATCACCAGGCTTCCCCATTTTGAACAATATAATTCTCCTTTTCTTGCCTTATCTGTAGAATTGAATCAGTTCATCCATGGATTAAGCGTGAATAAATGGAGTGCTGATGAATTGAAAGAATGGAGCCGTCATATTATGGTACTGATCAGTCAGTGTAAAGAAAACAGTGTGCAATTGTGGAAGGTGCTGAAAAAAAGAGGAGTGAGCTTAGACCTCGTTTATTCACTTACACAGATCAATCAATTGCTCACCCGATTGCCGGCATTGCTTCACCTGATTGTTCCGGAGGCAGAGAAGTCGGCATCAATTCACACGGCACAACTTTTTAAAGAATTGGTGACTGCGCAACATCTGAAACACAGCATCAGGGTATTGCTGCGCAGCAATACACAGTTGCTGGCCTACCAGGTGGTGGAACGGAACAGTCATACCGGAGAACATTACATCACCAATACGGCACGTGAATATTACATCTTTTTGCTCCGGTCAATGGGTGGCGGACTGATCGTTGCTTTCATTACCTGGATGAAGTATGCCATTTATGATCTGCATGCTCCTCCTCTTACTGAAGGAATATTAAATGGCTTTAATTATGCTGTAGGCTTCATCATCATATATGCCGCACACTTTACATTGGCTACCAAGCAGCCGGCAATGACGGCTTCTGCGTTAGCCAGTTCATTGGAGGAAAAAACAGTTGTTGGTCAAAACCTGAGCGCGACAGCCAACCTGATCGTTAAAATGGTACGCAGTCAGTTTGTTTCTTTCATTGGTAATTTATGCATTGTATTTCCTGCAGCGTGGCTTATTGCTTATGGTTATTATTCCCTCACCGGTCAGCTGATTGTTGATACGGAGTATGCCGCAAAATCTATCAACGATCTTCATCCTTTCAAAAGTTTTTCCATTTTTTATGCAGCTATTGCAGGTTTATGGTTGTATGTGTCGGGCCTGATAACCGGCTATTTCGATAATCGCATAGATATTCACCAGATTCCGCGGAGAATACGCGACCATCAATGGCTGAAGAAACGACTGCCGCTCAGAGTGCTGATAAAGATCAGTCGGTTTACTGACAATAACCTGGGTTCACTGGCCGGAAATTTCTTTCTTGGATTCCTCCTGGCATTAACAACCACTTTTGGTGTAATCACCGGGCTGCCGGTAGATGTACGGCATGTTACGTTGTCAACCGGCAATTTTGCAATGTCCTTCTTTTCCCTGGGAAGCCATATACCCTTATCTATGATGTTGTTTACGTTACTTGGTATCTTATTCATCGGCACTATGAATCTGGCGGTGAGTTTTGGCCTTGCATTCTTTACCGCCATGCGTTCTCGACAGGTAAACTTTATGCAATCGCGTGAGTTGATATTCCTGGTATTGGGACATTTTTGGGTTAGCCCCGGTAGTTTCTTTTTTCCTGTGAAGGAGAAGCAACAAATAAAGTAATCGACTACATTAAATGCATTGCTTTATTTGCAGACTATACTTTCAAGCGCAGCTTCCGTTTTTTTATGCTAATTAAATTTTATCTGCCTCGATACTGCATTACCTGCCCGTTGCAATTTCAGAGAAAGTAAGAACTCCTGTTATCAGAATATTCATGTTAGCTGTTCACAATAATCCGTCACAAAAAAATTACTCACCTATATGGCCTACCTTTGAGGAAACAACTTACATGTCAGAAAAAAACAAAAAGCAATTTGGTGTATGGATGGATTCACATCATGCGACCATTGCAGGAAGAAAAAATATTGATAGTGGCGATTTTGTCATCCTTGGACAGGTGAACAATCCCCGTACGGATAATAATTCAAATGAAAATGCATCCAACAACCAGGAAATTGGTTTAGCGCAAAAATTCTTTAAGGAGATTGCTGCTAAAATGGTCAATATAGATGAAGTGCATGTGACGGGAACAGGACAGATACAAGAACAATTTGTAAAATTCCTTGCTGACACACCGCAGTATAAAAATACCACAGCAAGTACAAGTACGTCGATCAAGATGGGTGATGAACAACTTACTGATTTTATTACGAAGCATTTTAATTAATCGCAGCTAATCAAGAATTAAAAACCGAAGCAGATCACTTCGGTTTTTTTATTTATTCAGCGTCTTGTGAATCACAATCAACCAAATAAACCGAAAGGAATTTGTTTTCTTCATTCTTATGCAATACCCATGATAAAATTGCAACGAATGGTTTAAGTCGCGAAGAAAATCAGTGATGTCAACATAATACTTTGTTTACGGAGGTAGCCGGGAAATGATAAAAAATGCTGCTCTTAACCGGTCACTCTTCGGCTACGCTCAGGGTCCCGGATTCCTAATCCTTATCTCCTAAGTACAAGCCAGGTCAATTGGTGTCAAAAAAAGTATTCTCATAAAAGTTAATTTGCATTTCCATACAAACTCTATTCAGAAAAATCCAATCAAAATGAAACAGAATCTATCAAACTCGTCAATTCTGTGTGTAGTGCTTTTTTGCTTCGGATGCATCACCAATGTCTTTTCACAACCTCCCCTTTTCAGTTATGAAACTTATACTAATACAAAAGGAGATACCTTGAAGTACAGGATGCTCAATCCGGATTATGACACTATACGCAAATACCCGCTGGTAATCTTTCTTCATGGGTCAGGAGAACGTGGTAATGATAACAATGCACAGCTGAAATGGGGCGTTATGAATTTTGCTACGGATCAAAATATGAAATTGCATCCTGCCTTCGTAATTGCCCCGCAATGCCCGGCCAACAGCAGTTGGGCTAACTTTTCTGAACGAAGTAATAGCAACATCAGCCTTCACGAATCTCCTTCCAAACCCATGGTGCTATTAATGGAACTCATTCAACAGCTTAAAAAACAATATGGCATTGATACCAACCGTATCTATATCACCGGCGTTTCGATGGGCGGGTTTGGCACCTTTGATGCAATCTCCAGATACCCTGATTTATTTGCCGCCGCCGTACCTGTTTGTGGCGGTGGTGATTTGTCAAAAGCTCCCCTGATTTCTCATATTCCTATTTGGATTTTTACAGGTGCAGAAGATCCTGCAGTAAGTCCGGTGATTTCATTCAATATGATTGGGGCATTAACCAAAGCCGGTGCGCATCCGGGCTATACACAATATCCGGAGGTAGGCCATTTCTCCTGGATTGCAGCATATAGTGATCCGTTGATGATGGAATGGATGTTCAGGCAAAAGAAGTAGCCGTGGAAAAGTATTCATACTATTAATGGTAACATAATAATCCTCGTCATGCAGAACTACTTTCGGCATCTCAAGATTGAATGAGAGATCCTGAAACAAGTTACTGATGAACCAGCCCAGCGTGAATAGTAATCTGGTTCATCTTGCGTTGTTTTTCCGCATCGCGGAATTATTTCCTCAGGATGACGCTTTGGTGGGGGGCGTGACAAAATTCGGGAATTTTATTCCATGCATAAGAGATTTGGCAAAAACGATTCCATACGAGCCATTCACTTGCACACAATACAATCAATAATCGGAGCGTCATGCCGTCGAGCCAGTGGCGGATCGGCATCTCAAGATTGAATGAGAGATCCTGAAACAAGTTCAGGATGAGGCGTTGGCGGGAAGTTTTGCCAAACTCAGAAGACTTAACGCCTTACCAGCATTTCCTTACTTTTATGGCATGCAAGTAGTAAATGCAACAACCAACATAAAATCATACACTAAACTCTCATGCATTTGAATTGCCGGCTTACAGTAATTAATAGCGGAGATCCCTCAACAAAATTATCAGCCCGGCTTCCACCATTGGTTGCATCAAACAATTAAAAGCACAACTGAAAACTATTCCATCATTCATTGATTCAAAGTTCACACACCTCAGACACGTTATGAAAAAACTTCTTTGCCTTCTGGTTCTTTTGATACCGGGAATACTAAAATTAGCCTCAGCGCAGGTTCCGGGTACGCTTGATTCTACTTTCGCTACTAATGGTTTGCAGACATTAAAACCGTCTTCAGGTTTCGACAATGCCTATTCTGTACATATTCTACCAGATGGTAAAATGCTGATAGGTGGCGCATCTCAGGTAACCGGTTCCTCTAACTGGGATGTAATTGTTTACCGGCTGAATACAGATGGTGGCATTGATTCAACATTTGGGATTAATGGATACGCATACAGCAATTACCAGGGATACAGTCAGTATGTACGCACCATGAAAGTACTCTCCGACGGAAAACTGCTCTTCGTTGGTGGCATTGAAGACGATAATTTCCAGGTAGATGTTTTTGCAACCCGGCTTAATGAAGACGGAACACCTGACCTTTCCTTCGGTGATAATGGAACCGTGGTGATACCGGTAGGCAGCGGCGAAGATATTTGCATGGCAGTTGTAGAGCAGCTGGATTCCAAATTAATACTTGCAGGAAAATCAAATGTTCCCGGGTTTATTTACACTAATTCCATAGTAATACGGATGAACAGCGATGGCACTTTGGACAATGATTATGGGACCAATGGTATTGTGACCCTTGATGCCGGATATGATTATGAATCAGCGGAAGATATGATGCTACTGGATGATGGAAGTTTGCTTGTCTCAGGATATGTTGGAAGTAATCATTACGATATTCTCACCTTCAAACTTACAGATACTGGTGCGCCCGATGTAACTTTTGGCAGCAATGGAACGGCCATCTTCAACCTGAATAACGGAGATGATATGGCCTACGCAATATTACGCAGCCCGTTTGACAACCGAATTCTTATCGGAGGAAGAGTAGGTGACGGCAGCACAAAAACTGACTTTCTGGTTATGGCTATCACAGAATCCGGTTTGCTTGATTCTACCTTCGGGAACAATGGCCGCGCTTCTATTCATATAAAGGTGAATGATGCTGGTCTCGACCTGGCCGTTCAAGCCAATGGAAGAATAGTACTGGGCGGAACATCAGGCGCAGGTTTTGCAACCAATGACTTTGCCATCTGCCGTTTCAATGATGATGGAAGTATTGACTCCACCTTTGGTACCAACGGTGCAACGCTTTCTGAAGTCTCCTCCTTCTTTTCTGATATCGAAGACATCGCCCTGCAAGCCGATGGAAAAATAGTTGCGGCCGGCATCGCCGCAAATTTTAATAATGATATGGGTATTGTAAGATATAAAGGTGATGATATAGCAACCTCCACCGACGATGCTATGACATCAGCTGTTGCGGCCTTTTCTGCATTTCCCAATCCGTCAGCAGGACTTTTCATGATTCAATGGAACGCACCTATGAAGTATACAGGACCAGCAACGTTGCAGCTCATCAATTTACAAGGCCAGGCTGTTTACGAAAAAGCATATTCACTGCATGGAGGAATGCCTGTGATAGAAGTAAATGCGGCCGATAAGATATATGCAAGCGGTGTCTATCTGTTGAAAATTACTGCAGGAGGCATCATACACAGGCAACCGGTTTTTATTCAAAAATAGCTGTCATTTAAGTTTGTATTGCCGGTTATAACGATTGCCATGTGGTGATAGTTGCGAAACCGATGAATGCAAACGGTACCTATCAACAATACCACATTCAGCGGTATCCGTTTCTTTATTAGTCATCAGCAAACCTTAGCGGAACTCCTCCGGTTTTACTTTGCAATTAACCTGCAATTGATAATAACCAAAATCGATTAACGCCTGCATACCTTTAAAGTTTGAACAAGCATTCCCGACCGGTCAAAAAAGCGTATAAAATAGAAACCACTTCTGAAGGATGCCATATCAATCTTGTCTTCGTAAGACCTTATTACCAGGTTTCCCAGCACATCATACAATTCAACATGATAACCCGCGGGCATTGAAAGATTCAATTCATTCATCAATGGAACAGGGTATGCTGATAAATTATTATCGGTTAGATGGTTTTCCTGAACACCGACATTAAAACAATCAGTAAGCAAAGTTGCGTCTGTTCCTGAAGCTGTCATTTCATAGATTTGCCAATAACCTAAAGCGGAGTTATTATAACTATAATAGAGCATGCTGTCTACCGGATTCCAGTAGGGGCTATGAAACCATTCCCCTGAAACTGCATTGGTTAACCGGTTCCAGTTATTTCCAAGCATGTCGGCAACCACGATGTCGCAACCATTATTATAACCGGTCCATTCCATAGTACTGAAAATGATGTGGTTTGCATCCGGGCTGAAAGACATTCCGAACTCCATAATTCCGAATGGGTTGGGTGGAGTAATATCAATAATATTCAATCCGGTAACATCCATTCGTGCTAAATGCAGGTCGGCATTGTAGCCAATACTGAAATAGATAAAGTCTCCCTCCGGACTGTACATTGGGGAACATTGCCAATCAGCTCCCGGGAAATTTGTTAACTGTGTCCGTTCATTTCCATTTAGATCCATGGTGAATATCTCGGGATATGCCTCCGTGTCCCAACCATCGAATACCAGTTTCAATCCATCCGGTGAGAAATGCGGATAGCCGTCATAAATGCTATTATTTGTGAGTTGTATAAGTCCGGATCCATCTGCATTCATGATAAAGACTTCGGCATTGGAACCATAGTCATCACGCTGAAAAACAATTTTGGAACCATCGGGACTTACATTAGGATACAGGTTATTCACAATTGAATGGGTTAGTCTCACTAAATTGGATTTACCATCCAGATCACTGCTGTAAATCTCGTAATTGCCACCATGGCGATCTGAACAAAAATAGAGATGTTGTCCATCCGGAGAAACGGTTGCAAATAAATTATTGCAGACGCCTTGCACGGAAACCGGCATCAGCAAGAATGCAATAGCGATGAGGAATAAAAACGTTTTCATACCAGTAGCTTTTGAATGCTACTGTAAAATTGGAAGATAAACTATTTGGAAACTATGCTTCGGGTCAATGTGATGAATGATTCATATCACCAGGGTTGACGGATCTACCCTTCTATCTAATCATCTTACTTTTCATCAACTCATTTTATGCATTCATCTGATTGCAGTAAATTATTTCATATCTCTGCTTCACTTACCATCAACTCGAGTCATAGAATCCTATAAATAACCTGTTACTCCTTCCATCATAAATTCTGCTGATTAGAAATATTGTCCTGTCAGCATGGAATATTACAAATACCACTTTCGATGGCCTATCGCCTTAAAAAAATCACACTATCGTTAATCATCCAGCATGCTTCCGATCATATCAAATTGTTTTTTTAAGTATTTAATTCTGCCTTATCTTCACTACCTTAGCGAATCATCCTCGAATACCATGACCGAAACCAATGCAACGATATTGATTCCTGACATCAGCGGATTTACAGCGTTTATGACGAATACGGAACTCGGCCATGCCTCACGTGCCATCAACATGCTTATTGAGGCTATCCTCGATGCAGTAGGTGAAGAATATGAAGTATCAGAAGTGTTGGGAGACGCCGTCTTGCTGATCAAAAAAGGCCCCCCTCCTACCAAACAGGAAATATTGAACACCTGTCTCAGAATCTTCAATGCCTTTCATTTCAGGCGGAAATGGATCGAACAGCATACCATTTGCCCCTGTGGCGCCTGCCAGGCCATGGTCAAACTTTCATTGAAATTTGTGGCACATCATGGGCAATTGGCAGAAATGAAAGTTGGCCGTTTTGTAACACAATCAGGTACGGAAATGATTGTGGCACACCGTTTACTGAAAAACAGTATCAATAACAACGAATACCTGTTGCTAACGGAAAAGCTGCTAGAGCAGGTAGTAGATTCATCAGAATCCATTGAAATGGAATGGACCAAGGCCTCTGATGAATATGATTCCATCGGTAAGGTTGACTATCGATTTGCCTTGCTTAGCGACTCCAGAAACAGGATACCTGATCCACCGGGAGCAACGATAAACTATCCCACTGATAATACTCCTTACCATGAAATTCCGATTGCAGCTAATTTCCGGGATGCCTATATGGAGATTATGAATATTCCGGGCCGCGCTCAATGGATGCCGGGATTGCAGGGTGTAGAACAGGATGCACCCAATGTGGTTATCGGAAGCATTCATTCCTGCAGATTCGAAGATTACGAAGCCATCGTATCTCCAATACGCATGACCTTCACAGATGAAGAAGTCTTTTATGCGGAAAGTTGCAGGATTAATGAGATGAATCTCTCCCTGGTGCATGAATTTGTGTTTAAGAAAACAAGCGATCTTACCTGCATCCTTGCCACCCGTTTCCTGAATGTCGGCGCGCATCCGATTCCGGAAGACGTAAAAGAACTACTCTTTAAAAGAATAGAAAACATGGCGGTAGGTCTTAAAGAATATTGTGAAAGGAAGAAAGCTTCGTGATTTTTTTTGACTTAGGATGATGGATGCAGGACTCAAGACACAAGACTCAGGACTCAGGACTCAGGACTTTTGCAGTTGGGCACTATTTTTTGAAAATGGGAATAACTCCGGCTAATACTAATATAAACTGTAACTGCTATAAAGGGTGAATGCCAAAATTCCTGGTATTCCCCCGTTTAAACGGAAGAATACCAGGAACTGCAAATACAAAATACGCTTACCTATTGTTGCTTAATTAATTGCCTGGATACCATCCACTCGTTTGATCGGATAATTACATAGTAAATACCATCAGGAAGTTCCGGATTCAATGCTATATGTTTTATCATTTTATTTTCGCCGAAGCTAAGTTTCTCTGCAAATACCTCTTGTCCAAAAAGATTCGTAATGCTGATGGTGGCTGTTTCCTGCAAAGGAGTTGAGAAAGTGATTTCAAACGCTCCATTTCCAGGATTCGGATACAATTCAAATTCGAAGCTGCTTGCCATAACGGCAGGTGATTGTTTTAATAAAGTTACCGAGTTCGTGTACCGGGCGGTAAGATATGATCCATAAACACCTGCATAGTAATATCCGGCGATCACTATTTTATTATCAGGCTGTAAAGCTATATCGTTGCATGCCTTCGAAGCAACCGTATAGAAGGAAGTATCAATTCCTCCATCACCGAATGAAATATCAGGCGTTCCGTTACTAAGTAATTTTACCATGGTGATAGCCTGGTAGGATACCCCTGAAGAAATGTACGCAAGTCCTGCCATGATAATGTCATCATCCGGCTCAGCAACCATTGCTGCGCAGCCGGCACTGCTGCCATAGATGTCAGTGAAGTTCCAGCCTACCGTTCCAAAGGAATTGTCAATTGAGCCATTCGGATTAAGTGCTAGTGCAGCAAACCTGCTGCTGCCGAAGAAGTTGGTGCTTCCTCCCAATATTATTCTTCCGTCACTCAGTAAAGCAACAGCATTGGCAATATCTGTTGTTCCTTTATCTGCTCTTGCCACACCGCCGATACCAAATGAATTATCCAGTGTTCCATTCGTATTGAGCCGCAAGGCACAGAAATCATACCTGAAGAAGGATGAGAGAACAAAAGTATCTATATGTCCGCCTGCGATTATTTTGCCATCAGGCTGCAAAGCCAGTTGCCTGCATTCAGAGCTTTTATTCACAGGAGCAAAAGTAAATTTGCCGCTGCTTGCAAAACTGTTGTCCAGGTTACCATTGCCTTTTAGCCGTACCACAATCATGGTATGGTGTCCGCCATATCCGTCATCGGCATATCCCGCTACCAATATTTTACCATCAGGTTGAATCAGCAGGTCGAAGCAAATCATATTTTTGTTTGGCATGTTGATTTCAACAGAACCGCTTTTGCCAAAAGAAGTATCCAGCACTCCATTTTTCGTGAATCGGTACACAATAAAATTATTGACATTGGTCGGTCCAACGCCGCTGCCGGCTACAATAATTTTACCACCAGAAAGCAAGGCCATATCGCAGAAAAATCCACCGGGAATGGTAGCCATTCCATTTATTCCAAATGAATTATCCAATGTTCCGTTGGCTTTATGGCGGGTAATAACAAGATCACCATAGCCATAATTTCCAAAACTATTTCCCCCGGTCAGAATTTTTCCGTTACTCTGTACAACTACCGTTCTGCCCACATCAGTGGTACTCGGTTTAACTTTGGTCAGTACATAACCATCATTACTAAAGGTATTATCAAGCACAGGTTGTGCTGTAGTTTCAAAGGTAATAACTCCCGACAGTGCAATAGCGACTGCAAGATGGAGTAGCATGTTCTTCATAATTAATGATTTGAGTACAAAACTATCTGTGCGCATAATAATTACCTATGACATACTTCATTATGTCACATGATGCCGAATAGTTTATGTAGTCGTTTAACAAACTCATATAGCGTGTAGGACAATTCGTTCATCTTGTAAAGCAATGGTTGGTGGGTTAAATTGTTAAA
This sequence comes from Chitinophagaceae bacterium, assembly GCA_016704325.1. Classification (GTDB taxonomy): domain Bacteria; phylum Bacteroidota; class Bacteroidia; order Chitinophagales; family UBA10324; genus JACCZZ01. The sequence continues at coordinate 171,810 of JADJAG010000012.1, read as the reverse complement.
TGATTAAATGATTAAATTAAATGATTAAATGGTTAAATGGTTAAATTGCTGCGGCGAAGCCGATCAATTAATTTGTCGTACACCCATCATAGAGAAGACAGCATACAGGCAAAAAGATTCCAACATTACCGGTAAAAAATCATAAAAAAATAAGCTACCCAATACCGTCACTTTCGTTTGTGTAATCGAAGATCAAACTAAGTGCAACCCGGCAGCGCTTCCATACCAAAAGCAGGTAATTGGTTTCTTTGACTTCCGGATGCTATCCAAAATTTGGCAATTCTCAACAGCGATTCCGGTTCGAATGGTTTTATGATGTAATCATCAGCACCCAGTTTCAATGCTTCAGTGCGATCCACTCTTTCAGACATAGAAGTACTGAAGATAAATGGTATCTGATGGGTTTTTGCTGTTTCTAACAAGTGACTCAACACTTCATGGCCATCCATTTCAGGCATCAACACATCACATACAATTAAATCCGGTATGCTTTCACGCGCAATTTCAACGCCTTCCCTTCCATTGGACGCAATAAGAATGCGGTATCCTTCCATTTTAAAAAACTCAGCAAGGTTTTCCAGTATATCATTGTTATCCTCAATTAGTAAAATTGTTTTCATTGATCATTGATTTGAGTAGATACTGAAACCTTGCAGTAATTTACACATTAATAAGTGAACTAAAGCAATGCCAGTTTGATAGAGCGTATGACAAATTGCATTTCTCAGCGATAAAATAATACAAGCGCGAAGACGCCAAGACGCCAAAAAAACGTAGCATATTGATCCTTTGTGATTTTATTCGCCACTTCGCGTCTTGGCGCTAAAAAAGCAAGGCGCTAAGGTAAACGCTACAACATTAAGTGCAATTTGTTATACACCCCTTACCCGCACTCCAACAGGAGGATTGCATTTCTCAGCGATAAAATAATACAAGCGCGAAGACGCCAGGACGCAAAAAACGTAGCATATTGATCCTTTGTAATTTTCTTCGCGACTTCGCGTCTTGGCGCTAAAAAAGCAAGGCGCTAAGGTAAACGCTACAGCATTAAGTGTAATTTGTCATAGACCCCTTACCCGCAATCCAACAGGAGGATTGCATTTCTCAGCGATAAAATAATACAAGCGCGAAGACGCCAAGACGCCAAAAAAACGTAGCATATTGATCCTTTGTGATTTTCTTCGCGACTTCGCGTCTTGGCGCTAAAAAAGCAAGGCGCTAAGGTAAACGCTACAGCATTAAGTGCAATTTGTTATACACCCCTTTGATAAAGAATAGTTACCTAGTCGTTAGTAGCAACATATAAAAAATCTTGTACCAACCTGATGCTGAATGGGGAAAACCCTTCCCAATCGGATGTGACCTATCCCTTCTATTAGGAGGCATGATAGTTGATGGGGAAGTCGCATTTGAAACAGGGAATTTGTGCAAATTAAAATTGTTGTCCTCCTTCGTTTATCATCTACCTATCTACCAACTTTGATTAGAAAAAAAACTGTTCTCCCAACCTGATTACTTTTACTTGCCCGAAATGGAACAGGTGAATCGGTCGCACTATTAAGTAAGCATCATATTGACCCTGACCGCATTGAAAAAATTCTTAAGCTTGAAAATCTGCATGTATTGAAGGGATAACGGCATTCAAGATCAGCATGCGTTTGCTTCTAATTTGAATTTCTGATATTGTCATAAAAAAGTAATTAGTTTGCTTACTAATACCCTAGTGTAAAATTTATATTCAAAACATAATAAAATACTTCATACCTTAATACTCAACTCACCATTATTGTAGTTAGACTGGAAAACATCAACCATTTTTCAAATGAAGACAATACTATCGTTACTGCTGCTGATAAACTGTTTAAATTTTTCTGCGCATGGTCAAGGTGCAATTAATACCGGAACAGGATTTGGTTTCCAACTCAATCAGTTTCAACGCGATTTTGGATTAGGGCTGAGCGTAACAAGCCCGATGCTGGCCAATGATAATCTCGGCATACGGATAAGAGGCAACCTCATGTTTTATGAACATGTTAAAAACGGAACGACAACCTGGACGCCTTATGCAAACATGACACTTGGACTGATTGGTGTTGGCGGAACCATAGCGGATTTCATCAGGCTGTATGGAGAAGGTGGTGTTGTTTTTTTGATGCCTGCTGAATCGTTCTCCAACGAAGATTTTGTAATTGGTGGTTATGGTTTATTTGGTTTTGAATTTTTCATGGATAAAGGCATCAATTATTTTATAGAAATAGGTGGTGTGGGAACAGGGGCAGTGGCCGACAAAGTACCTGCAGAACCGATCTATTCCAATGGATTGGTGATTAGTACAGGATTCAGGTTTTACCTCAGATAAGTACTTAAATAATGCGTCGTGCTTCCTGGCAAAAAGGTAAAAAGAAAGTACTGACTATAACAGGATGCATTTCAAATTTATATATTGCATTTCAAATACTGCTGGCAAACATGGCACTAAAAATCATAGGCACCGGCATGGGCCGCACCGGAACACATTCCTTAAAGCTCGCCCTCGAAGAACTTGGCTTTTCCAAATGTTATCATATGGAAGAACTCGTGAATCATCCGTCTGATATCACCTATTGGGAAGATGCCTATGCCGGAAAAGCGGTTAACTGGGATGAACTATTTTCAGGTTACCAGGCAGCAGTAGATATTCCCGCTTTCATTTTTTATAAAGAACTTATGCTTCAGTATCCTGAAGCCTTATTCATTCACACCACCCGCGATCCGGATAGCTGGTATAAGAGTTTTGGTGATACCATCATTAAACAATCGAAGCCTTCCATCGGACAGATTCTTGCGATGTCAATACAACTGCCTTTCTCTGCCAAAATGCGTGGACAACTCAGGGTGTTCAAATTCGCCGGAAAATTTCTAAAGCAATTCCTACCTGCAGGGTTTGCCGATAAAGAGAAAACCATTATCGCCTTTAATGAATGGAACAGGAAAGTGCTTGAATATATACCTAAAGAGAAAATGCTCGTCTTTGATGCCAGAGACGGATGGGAACCCTTATGCCGCTTTTTAAAGGTGCCCGTTCCACAACAACCTTACCCGCATTCCAATACGACGAAAGAATTCAATGCAAGGAAGTTGTAATAAATAGCTCGGTTAGCAATCACATCGCATCCGGCATATTTTCAAAAGCGCTTTCTTTTCCACTTCACTCCTACCGGAGAACCGGCGGCCAGCATCACGGATTGCGGTTCGCTATCATTCAGCAATTGAAAGTCGTTGCCAAAGGAAGTTCCGAAATCGCAATGGATCGTGTATGTATTCACTTCATGGGTCAGCCAGGAAGGGTGCTCCACCCGGTACTCTTCCGTTCTTTCTGTACTTACCCTGGTGAATCCATAATAATGTTCAAAAATGAATTGCTCAAAACTACCATGAACCATATTTCGTGCTGCTATTTCAGCTGTAACCTCCATCGTATTCCATTGTCCCTTAACCTTCCACTGATATGTAATATGCTTGCTTTCATTTGTAATTTTCCAGGAATGACTTGTCGGAATTGCAGTATAGTGTTCTTTGTATAACCTGTTGGCCATCCATGCCACTGCTTTATGTGGAACGGTTTCATTAATGAATACGACCCCTCTTTTCCATTCAGTTCCGTCTTTCCGTTTTACGTAGAACCTGAGATTCACTTCTTCAAAGGTGCCAAAGAAGGGAACAGGCACTCCGAATAGCTTCGTTGACTTAAACAAAAATCCAACAAGGCTGACATAGGTATTGCCTTCATAGAAATCCAACTCCACCCCTTTGGGCAGGTAAGCCTTCAATACTTCCGGATCAACAGCATAGTTAGCCATGATCAGGTTTTGCCATTTGGCGGTTAAGAAATTCATCATGTTACAATCATTTTTTCAATTCCCCCTTTCATTATAAGGAATATAATTCTCCCAATACCAAGGAGTAAAAGTATCAGCAATGGTGAGTTCCAGTAATTGCTTGAATATACCTTCTGCATTGTCGCTGTTACTCATCATCACTACAGCAATTCTCTTCTCCGGAAAAAGGATGCAATAGTGCTGAAAGCCATCGCCATGCCCTTCCTTGAAAGCGCCTGTGCCATAGGGCGACTGCAACAATACCCAACCCAGGCCATAACTTAATTCAATTGCATCATTCAAGGTGGAGTCACGCAGCTCCAGCGGACCAAACTGCTGCACAGTGCGGATCCTAATCTGCGGGGTGAACATTTCCTTTGTTGTTGCAGGCTTAAGTAAGCTGCTCTTCAAAACAGCCTCCACAAAAAGTGCGTAGTCATCGGCTGTGGTTTCGAGGGTACTGGCCGACCGCGCTTCATTATCCTTATCCTTTTCATACAGCTCACCGGTAGTGGTATGGCCGATTGCATAATCACTTTCAAATTCAGGTTGCCAGGTATAGGAAGAATGCTTCATCCCCAACGGTACAAACAGCTTCTCCTGCATCATGGTCTCTAATGTTTTGCCCAGCATATATTCAAGCACCACCTGCAGATATACCAACCCTTCTCCGGAATAACTATACTTTAATCCCGGTGTAAAATTCACCCTGAGCTTTTGATCCGGTTCATACCAGCGCCAATTCGGAAAACCGGATGTATGATCGAGGCACATCCTTGCAGTAATCTTTCTATACAAAGTATCATTTCGCAAGTCGCTGTAATCATCATGCCATTTTTTAGAGGGCGTGTATTCATAAATAGGTTTAGGTAAATAATCCTGTAATGGTTTATCCAGGTCAATGATACCTTCTTCCACCAATTGCATGACCAATACAGCAAATACTGCTTTGCTTAACGAAGCACCATAAATATTTGTACTTGTTTTGAGTGGTTCTTTCGTATCGAACCGTTTATAGCCAAAAGCTTTTTTATAGATGGGTTGATTGTGATTGAAAACGCTGATGGCCAGGCCCTGCACATTCGCGGCTTTCATTAATGACTGTATGCTATCGTCCAATGCTGCGAATGAGATGCTGCTTTTATCCAGCCGTTTGACGGTTTGCGCATACATCGTAAAATGCAAAACCATACAACAAAAAAGTAGCGCACCTGCTTTTCGAATACACATGTTTTTACTATTTACTGGTCAGGTTTTAAGGAATCAAAGATCAGCAAGCAATTTCAACGTACGGAGGCTGTATGTTTCCTTATAAGAAAATACAGAATCCTGTTATCTGTAAAACATTGGTTAAAACTACCAATAAAAAGGTCTGTTGCAGGTGAAAAAATCATTTGACGGAAAGATGATGCATTGAACTAAAAAAGCCGTGCCTTTTTTAAGACACGGCTAAAAAAACAGAAATCTAATCGCAAATAATGTTTATCCGTACAGAAGTTTACTGTTTTGTCAGTTTCAATCCTGCACTGTTTAATTGGGTATCAACGATTCTGATGTAATAGTTGCCTGCTGACCAATCGGAAACACTTACCATCTGGCTATAATCACTCAACACAAATTCCTTTACAATACTTCCTTGCATGTTAAAGACGGTGCAAGTAACCGGTAACTGCATAGATGATGAAACAGAAAGGCGAAACTGGTCGGTTACCGGATTCGGATAAGCAGCGAGCCCGGAGGTAACAAAGTCACCTTGCTTTGCAGGAGCAGTGGTAAAGTTCTGATTGGCAGAGAATGCGGATGAAATACCATTACTGCAAACTGTTTTCACTTTCCAGCTGTAAGCGGTATTAACTAAAAGGCCTGTTACCATTTTTGATGTGGAAGTGGTGGTGGTTGTGGTCCATGGATTATTTCCGGCCACTTTCCAGGAAACCTTGAATTTGGTAGCTCCACTTACTGCATCCCAGCTGAATGTTGCTGATGTAGCAGCTATTCCGGTTGTACTTAAACCGGCAGGTACTGCGCAAGGCGCTGCATTCACCGTGATGTAACCGGTTTTGGTAATCGTACTTGAACCTTCGGTATTGGTTGCTACTAACGTCACATCAAAAATACCTGCATTGCTATACTGAATGCCAGTTGGATTTTGAACAGTGGATGTGGAGGGTACTCCTCCATCGAATGTCCACATCCAGGAAGTCGGGTTATTGTTACTCTGATCACTAAAATCAACAGTACCACCTGCAATTATTGTGGTGGCACTTGCTGTAAAATCAGCAACCGGGCTTGAGGTGGAAAGTATGTCAACACGTTTGGTGGTAAGTGCAACAGGATATCCATAAGCATAAACGCCTCCGGCAAAATATCCTTTGTTTACAACAGTCAATGCTGCTACATCTCTTCTGCCAATGGATAAATACTCCGTTGACCAGGTTGAGGTAGCAGGATCATAAATCTGTACCAGGTTGGAATAGGTACTCGTTCCGGAAATATAGCCACCTGCAAAATAAATTTTATCATTGATGACGCTCATAGAAAATGCACTGAGCGAAACCGGAATATAAATGGTACTCCACGAATCTGCTGCGGTGTTATAAATATCTACTTCATTCTCTATCGCATCAAATAAACCTCCGGCAAAATAGGCATTGGTTCCTACCACTACTGCCTTAAGACCATAACGTGCTGTCGGCAGATTAGTGGTCGTCCAGGTATCATTTGACACATTGTAAATGTCAACATTCTTTACTGTGCCGCCGTTATTGGTTGCGCCACCTGCAAAAATTATTTCATCGCCCACTACTGCAACCGCCATACTTTCTCTTTTAATCGAAAGTGTAGTTTTGGTCCATAATCCTGTAGTGACATCATAAATATCAACTGCATTGGAATTAATAATATTGTAGCTCATGTCCCAGAACCATCCGCCGGCAAAAACGATCTTGTTTCCGGCTGCGCCAACAGAAATATTGGAGCGTGCTTTGGACAGTTTACCTGTTGTACGAACTCCCGTAGTGATATCAAAAATATCGGCAGTAGCATACAGGTAAACCGGGCCTGAGATATCTGTGCGTCCAATGCCTCCTCCAAATACAAGTTTATTCCCTGCAGCGCCTCCTCCTCCCACTTGTCTTTTTTTGGAAAGCGTGAGCGTAGACCAGGTATTGGTGGTGCCATCATACACATCAACCATATTGGTGTACTGCGGATCTGCATTGCTTCCAAACTTTCCACCGCCGAAATAAACTTTATCACCATAACTCACCACATCTGCATAATTCCTGGAGATGGATAAGTTACCAAAGGTGTGCACATTGGTGTTTGCATCAAAAACATTCCATTCTGTTCCATTACTGAAAACGGCCTGACCGGAAGTGGTTCCTTTGTAAGGATAAACTCCAACGGTGTTTACTGAATCAATGGTCCATTGGGCACTGGCTGCGAGTCCAATGAACACCATACTGATAAGTCCTAAAATTATCTTTTTCATGTTTTACTTTTTTAATGTTAAAAGAATTAATTGCCGTTCAAAAGAAGATTACAGAAAGTAAAATTCAAAAAAGGCGCAGGCCAAAGTAACTGTCAAATAATGCAGTATAAAATGACTATAGTCACTCGTACTATGCAAATAGTACCACTAATAAACTCAATGGGTGGAAATCGTTACTGAACGGTAAATATTCAGGATTGAAAAAACAGGGCGTGCGCATTTATCATTGACCAACACAGCTTTGGTTAAAGAAAATCATTCAATATTGGTTATTGTGCTGAACCGATTTAAACAGAGTTTAGCCTGTAAAAAAACAGGTGCAGATAAACTACCTGCACCTGTGTTCCTCTTATACTATTTAAGAAATTATCGTACGATCATCAGGCGTTCAGAGAAAACCTGGTTACCGGTTGTTAACCTGACTAAATAAATGCCATCCTCCAAAAAAGAAACAGCATCAACTTCTGTATTCAGCATGCCATCTGCCAGAAAAACCTGTTGTGCATAAACACGCTGATTCAGTACATTCACAATCTCCAGCGTTGCATTGCCGGTTACACCATTGTCCATTTTAACATCCAGGGTGAATTGCCCGTTGGATGGATTGGGGTAACACTGCAAAATGCTTTCAGCCTGCATATCCGATAAGTCTGATTCCTTACAAGACTTCGTAACCTTTACTGCTTTCGACAAGCTTGCACAACCATTGTCGGCCTTAACCGATACTTTAAAACTTCCTTTTATTGTCGCAGTATAAATTTGGTTTGTTTCACCGGCAATAAGATTACTTCCTTTCAGCCACTGATAACTGTAACCCATTCCTGCATTTGCCTGGAGGTCTACAAAACCGGTTGCACAGATATCAAGATCTCCTAATGGTGTAATCGTAGCTACAGGGCTTTCCAGTTTGGTAACAACTACTTTTTCTGAACTGGCACTGCATCCCAGACTGCTGTATTCTGTAACACTGAATTTTCCACCCTTCTTGGTTGTAAAAGCCTGGTCAGTTGCACCGGTGATAATTGCACCGTTTCTATACCATTGATAGCTGATACCGGTTCCGGCATTCGCAAGCAGGGTAAGTGAAGTTCCGGAGCAGAATGAAACATCTCCGGAAGGTGTAATAGTTGCGGTAATGGAGCAGGAAGCACAAATCGTGTTAATGTCAGCTCCTCCGTAAACTATGGGTGTAATGTTTGTAACTGTTGGAATGGAAGTGCCATTGGCAGTTACCGGGCCCACGATGGTTGGTGGAATGGAAACTATGGAATTAACCGTAAGATTACAACCGGTATTGCCGTCAGCATCTGTTTTAGCGAAATACAAATTGCCGCTGACACCTGCTACTTCATCCTTTACGCCTACCAAAACCAATCCACCATCACTGGCTTCTCTGATGGCATAGATTATATCATATCCTGTTCCATCCATCACCTTACTCCATAAGAGATTGCCTGCAGCATCCGTTTTACCGAAATAGGCGTTGTTATTATTGTTAGGAGAGAAACTGGCAGAAAATCCTCCAAAAACAAAACCACCATCTGACATAGCAGTAAGTGCAAATGCAAACTCATTGTAAATGCCACCATATTTTTTTGTCCATACCACCACACCATTGGCATCCACTTTTACAAGATTGATCTCACTGCTTGATACCGTGAAGTTGGTACCTGCCACAACAAAACCGCCGTCATTGCTTCGTGCCAGGGTGAAGTTCCTGTCTACATCAACATCTCCGATTGTTTTGTACCAAATTAAATTTCCGGATGCATCTGTTTTAATCAAGCTGTATTCATAATTATTAGATAAAAACTGATTCTCATATCCGCCTAATACATAACCACCTTCATCTGTTGATTCCAGGGCAAAGCTGAAATTTGTTCTCGTTGAAATGCCATATGTTTTCGACCATAATACATTTCCTAATGCATCCGTACTTACCAGATGCGATTGTCCATTCAACAGGAAAGAATTCTCATAACCTGAAAAAACATAGCCACCATCTGCTTTTTGAATAATACCATAAGCAGCATCACCGGAAGGTGTACCGATTGTTTTGCTCCATTGTACATTACCGGAGGCATCTGTTTTAATGAGATAGGCATCCGTGGAACCGGCTCCCCAGCTGTTGGTGCTGCCGGCAACAATAAATCCCCCATCACTGGTTTGAAGCACTGAATTACCTGCATCAGCACCTATTCCGCCATAAATTTTAGTCCATAAGGTGTCACCATTTGCATTTGTCCTGATGAGTATAACATCTCCACTCGACATAGCTGAATAATCAACTGATCCGCAAATAATAAATCCACCATCACTCGTTTGTCTTACATCGTTTGCCACATCATCACCGCTGATGTCAAATGTCTTTTCAAAAGTTACTTGTGCATTCAACCTGATAAAGGATGTAAACAGTATCAGTACTGCCATTACACTTCTTGTTATCATCGTTTTCATAACTATAGTTTTTTTTAAGTTCACCTTGTTATAAGGTAACAGGCAAAATTAACCGAGGCCTTTCCGATAAAATGTGATCGGCATCAACTGTAGCAATGACCTCCATCATAAGACATAGGATGAATCATACAACTTCGTGGAATAAAAGCTTCTCCATTAAAGTGAATATCGCCTCGATAGTTGCCGTATTAATAAATTTGTATGCTGAGAAACCTTCAGTAGTTAATATGGTTCACATCACAAATTATAAGTACTTGTAATACTACAAAAAAAATAAAACGTTGAGGGAGCGCGAGTACGGATTAACTACACTAATTGATCATAAGCGACAAGCAATGAGTTATCAATGCTTCCAAAAAAACCTGACGACTTAGCGACTTCGCGTTTATTCTTTTTTGAAAGGTTCTATCTCTTACAGAAACATAGTGTTGAAAGAAAATCAACTCATTACCTGCTCACTGCGCTTCCGCAATAGATGCTTTCAATCTTCCACTGGAGACGGCCTCATTGAAGACTTTGAAGTCCTTCTCATTCTGTTCATCATATGCGAATGCGTATTGAGTTATTGCTTCATCAATTTCATCTGAGCTACCCAAATAACCGGAAAGCAATGCTGCATCTCCTGATTTTGCATGTGCCAATGCCAGCGCCCACCCGCAAAGGGCACCATATTGCGGCAGGTTTTTCACTTTTACCTTTTCCGGATCAAAGTCTACACCTCCTTTCATATCTCTTAGCTGACGCACATAAAAATGTATGCCGTCAATTTCCCCCCATCCGAGAAAAATATCGGGAGCTCCCTGTATCAGCCGCTGGCCTTCCACGACACGGCGTCCCTGGTTTTCGTAAATCGTTTTTGAAAGATATGGTTCAAGTACGGAAGGCTGTGCCTCCTTCAATTGAAGGAAAAAAGGATCATTTTCATCAGTGCCGGTAAGAAAAATTATCCAGCAACGGGTACCTACGCTGCCAACTCCTACAATTTTACGGGCAACATCTTCAATACGATAGTGTTTCAACAGATGCTTCCGGTCATCAGAAAGTGACTTAAAGTAAGCCGCTAAAAACATTTCCAGGGCCTCATTGATCGGCCTGCCTGCCTGCGTATGTGCTTCCCTGACAATAAACGGTGCATTTACCCGTAACCGGAACTGATCATCGACCAGGTCGGTGAGTTTACCCAACACCTGCATATGAGTTGCGCCGCGCGCTTTACTGATCATCCTAACAGCACCTTCCCGGGCAGAGGGTGACAATGCATCAAGGATATCTTTTTCACCAATAGTTGAATACCATAGTTCCAGGTTTCCTTTCGATGCGTATTTGCGAATACGTTCCCGGTAGGACCTCACCGTCTCCATCACCGCGTCTTTACACAATTGCTTATTTGCGCCCAGGAATTTCCCGGATGTTACTACACTTGTCGCCAGGCGTTTTAAATCCCATTCCCACGGGCCCGGAAGTGTTTCATCAAAATCATTGATCCCAAAAACCAGGTTATGCTCTGCCGAAGCGAATACGCCAAAATTAGCTACATGCATATCACCACAAGCTTGCACTGTGATTCCGGTGTTAACTCCGGTTGCCAGGTCGCCTGCCATGATAGCTGCTGCGCCACGCAAAAAAGCAAATGGGGAGGTGAGCATACGCGCATGGCGAATGGGCACCAGGTCAGGAAGCCTTGTTTCGGCCTGCTTCTCCAAAATGGACACCGGATCCCTTCGGTCCGATGAAGGCTTATAATCAGCATGCAGCAAACGGGGAATCTTCTTACGCAACGCCTTTCCCTTATCAATTCTATCTTCGATGCTTTCCTGTTTAGAGTGAAAGTGTTCCAGCAATGATTGTTTCATAAAATCTCATTTTATATACACTTCTGCCAATCAAATGAATCACTTCTCTCTCAGAATCAGCATCAGCATATGAATTACATTTATTTCAATCAATATACGGAGCTAAAATAATCAACCTATCCCTGTTACAGCTATGATTAATATCAGCTATAACACAGATAATTTGCCTATGCTACTTTCTGAGGCGTAAATATGAAAAGTGATCTTCAAAATACCATGTCTTCTCTGAACATGAAACAGTATGGCCGTGAATTTCAGAACAACGATTTAAAAAATGCTTATGGTCTCTAATTTAGTAGTTGACCATAGCACTATTTAGTACTGTGCCAAAATTATTTTCTTCATAATTGCACCGTCATGAGTTCTCAGTTGCAGGAAATAGATTCCCGTATCAAGTGATCCGCGATTAAAGTTAAATTCATGGTTGCCTGCAGCAAACTCAGCCTTTGTGATAGTAGCTATTGGTTTGCCAATGGCATTCAAGAGCGCTATTTCAACAACTATTGGCTTATCTAAGAAAAAGGACAGCAGCATTATTGTGGTTACCGGGTTGGGATAGATGTTTATTGATTGCAGTACTACCGCATTCATTATTTCGGTCAAGCTGGAATTGTCGAAAAAATGATTCGGTGAGTTATCCGTTTTATTTTCTTCTACACCGGAAAGTGCTTGTTTTTCATTCCTATCCACAGAATCCATAACAGCTCCAAATAAATTAACAATAGAATTACTATACATCTGTATGTTTTCTATACCAGGAACAGGTACACTGCTATTAATTGGAGTACGCCATCCTTCATCAATGTCAACATCACAATCATCGTCAATTCCATTGAAAAGTTCATCTGCATTGGGATGAATATGGGTACTGTCATCATTGCAGTCTGAACTATTAGACACGAATTCCGGAGGGGGTACACAGCTATTTGTTGAAACAGCCGGATCCCCATAGCTGTCACCATCATTGTCCCGGTAATAGGGTTGAAGTAAGCAATTACCCTGCAGTTTAACAATCCAGGCGTCCTTTGATCCCGGCCCTCCATGCTTGCCACAAACATCTCCATCAATTGAACTTGCATAACCGGATATCAAATAATCGCCAGTATAGGTCTGGGTGACGGCCCTGCCATAATCCTGGTCCGATCCTCCCAGGGATTTTTGCCAAATCAGATTACCCTCCGCGTCAAGTTTCACGACCCAGCAATCATATAATCCATGATTGCCGGTAACATCACCATCATCAGATCCGTTGTGTCCGACTATTAAATAACCACTATTATCGCGTGCCTGCTCAGCATAATATGCATATTCCAATGAACTGCCGCCAAGTGGTTTCTGCCATTGAATAAATCCATCTGCATCCAATTTCACCACCCATGCATCCTGTCCGCCATGATTGCCAATCACCTCACCATCATCGGAATTCGTGTAACCGGCCATAATATAACCACCGTCTGCAGTCTGCCGGGCATCCCTTGCTGCATCATTGTATATTCCACCATAACACTTAGACCATTGTATGTTTCCGTCACTATCTGTCTTTACCAGGTGTGCATCAAAATCGCCGTGATTGCCTGTTACATCGCCATTTTTGGAATCAGAAAAACCAGAGAGTATGAAGCCTCCATCATAGGTTAATTCAATAGAGCTTCCTTCTTCATGTCCAATACCCCCGATTGTCTTTTCCCACAAGATGTTACCTTCCGGATCCAGCTTTACCAACCAATAATCTGCATCCGAAGTAATCTTTCCTGTTACGTCTCCATCAATAGATTTTGTTCCGCCAAATACTACATAATTACCGTCTGCGGTTTGTTGTATCCTGTATGCCAGGTCGAGGGATGAGCCACCAAGTGATTGCTGCCATTCCAATTGCCCGGAGTTGCTCAATTTCAAAATCCAGAAATCAAAACCTCCCTGGTTGCCATGTACATCTCCATTTTCATTTGCGGTAGTATTGTGTCCCGCCAGGATATAACCGCCATCAGCAGTTAGCTGAATGTGTCTGCCCCACTCCTGGCCGGTACCGCCAAATGTATGCTGCCATTGTATTCCACCATTCTCATCTAATTTCACAACCCATAAATCATCATCTCCTTTGTTAACTGTCACATCACCATTGGCAGATCGTGCAAAGCCGGTGAATACACAACCACCATCGGGAGTTAATTGTATATAACGGGCCTCTTCGCCGAGATTTCCTCCAAGAAGTTTTTGCCAAAGTATGGCAGGTGCTGTTGTCTGCCCTGAAATAGTATGAGTAGCAACTAATAATGCAAACAGTATTGTAAACATTCTCATTTGTCATCCGTTTTCCTTTATGCTTTATGTTTTCCGGATCCTTCTTACATAAGTCTTCAGAATACCTGCTATCCTGTAATGCAAGAAAATCTGATTGGTGTAACTGAAACATCAGGAGTTATGAGCATATCACAACTTGATATCAGCACAGACTCCATTGCAACATTCCTGTTCAGGTGTAAAATCAGCAACACTAATTCAAGAACTGAATACAGAAAAAATCATTCCCTTCATCAACACAGGCAGAAAGCTTTGTGTGGTGATGTTGTATGAGAATCAATATCTACAGTGTGGGAATCGTGTTACGCAAACATTTTTGACAGCAATTAAGTAAAATCCTGATCTGATAAAATATAACGCAAACTATCAAGTGCAACACGCAACCGGGCTGGCATCGTTTATAATTCAGCTGTACCTGCAAACATATACCAGGATGTTTAAAAACAGACTTTACTATTGGTTTGCTCATCCCTGATTTCAGGGATAACCAAAATACCGGTATTCAGGGATAACCTATTGGCAACGCCGCTATACTTTTGGCTAACCAGTTTTAATTCAGTCAACTTTTGAGAATAAATACTAAATATTATTACTAAATTGGTTGCATCATTTGGATTATCGGATCAACCTATGAATGAGCTACTCATCAGGGATGTATTCTCCAGGATGGCTGAACACAAACCTATATTACAGAAATACCTGATTGCTGACGAAGTGGATGAAGAAGTGGATACCAGGATACTTGGCGACCTCATCATTCGTAATCTGCCCTGGCCAATTGGTGTGGAGTTACGCCGGCTATTTTCTGGTTCCATGCGCAACCTCGATCGCGGGAGACTGGACCAGGTGTTTAAAACCATTGAACGAACCATGCAATTCCTTTCCTTCGTATTGGTCGCGCAGTTATGGGAAGAGCGGTTGAAAAATAAGGTTGTTTTGTCTGATGACTTCATGTTGCAGTTTCAAAACAGGTTTAACCAACTCACACTCGGAAGTTATTCATGGCTGATCAGGGCAATCTGCAAAGTATTCACAGAATCACAAACGTCACACTTTACGGGCAAGAGTACCTGCTTCAGCAATAACTTCTTTGAACTGCTTGATTTCTGGGTACCGGAAAGAAATGAAATCGGCCATTACCAGATCAACCTTACTACTGATGAGATTGAAAAGCGCTGTGTGGAATACCAGGAAAAACTTTCGTCTATCCTGCAGCATATTTCCTTTTTCATCAACTATAAACTGGTTACAGTTCGGCAGATCAATGTTTTGAAAAAGAAACACCGCAATGCATCTTTCAATCACCTGATGGACTTATTGAATAGTTCCGATTCTGACTTTAAAGGCACAGAAGTTCAACATGGAATATTTGCAGACAGCAATGCCGTGCTATTACTCAAGGACATTAATGAGCCTCATGAATACCTGAATCTCTCGCCGCTTATAATTGACACAAGAACAGAAGTGATCGACCAGAAGGAAAAGTTTTCTATCAAGAAAGACATTTTTCTTTACACCAAATTTCAATATGGAAAACTGCATTATGTAGGCACAGAAGTAACGGAGAAATGTGACTTGTCCCAATTAAGCAGTTACCCGGATCTTTTGCAGCAGTTTAATGATATGATCAATAGCATTCTTGATTCTCCGCGTGTTACAGCATGATGAAAAATGGCGAAAACCCCCTTCAAATTTCTCGACTCTTATACCAGCGAAGATCGCGATATCTTCTTCGGCCGCGAACGGGAAGTGGAAGAACTATACTACAAAACATTCGACAGTAACCTGTTGCTGGTATACGGATCCAGCGGAACAGGAAAGACCAGCCTGATTCAGTGCGGACTCGCAGGAAAGTTCCAGGATGCCGACTGGATGCCGGTTCTAATCAGGCGTGGCGCCAACATCAACGATTCTTTAAGAAAAGCATTGGTGGGCTTATCCCTGGTGCCTTTGTCAGAAAAGAATTCCCTCTCTCAAAATATCAAATCCGTTTACCTCGATTACTTCAAACCTGTTTACTTATTGTTCGATCAGTTTGAAGAGTTATTCATTTTCGGATCCGATGCCGAAATGGAACAGTTTGTAAAAGCACTTCATGAGGCATTGGGAAGTGGACTAAGCTGCAAATTCATATTTGTCATTCGCGGGGAATATCTTGAACATATTGCCAGGTTTGAAGATCAAATACCTGACTTTTTCAATAACCGTATTCACATCGAACGCATGACACGCGCCAATGCAAAGCGTGTGATTACCGAACCAGCCGGCCTTTTCAACCTGGAAGTAGCTGACAATTTTCCGGAAAAAGTATTGGAACGGTTAGGCAGTGAAAAATCGGCGGTGGAGCTTACCTACCTGCAGGTATATCTTGATAAACTTTATAAAGAGGCTGTGATTTCCGATCCTGCGCATCCTGTTTTCAATGAAGCATTACTGGAACGCACGGGACAGATTACTGATGTGCTTGCGGAATTCCTGGATGAACAAATTGCAAAAACAAAAAGCCCGGAAAATACCCTTGCCATCCTGAAATCTTTTGTTTCTGATGAAGGCACTAAAAAACAGATGTCTCTTTCTGAGATTATCGATTTTACCAGGGCATTAGGTAAAGAGCTGACGCAGGAGGACATAGAACCGGAACTTCGTCAATTCGTTGACCTTCGCATCCTTAAAGAAATGGATGACAACGGCAAGTATGAATTACGGCATGATGCATTGGCTGCAAAAATCTATGACCAAATAAGTTGGGTGGAAAAACAGTTGCTGGAAGTGCGCCACTTTATCATCAACCGCTACAACGATTTTCAGAAACGTTCCATCCTGCTGGGCGATGCTGACCTGCAATACCTGGCACCATTTGAAAACAAGCTGTTTCTAAATCCGGAACAGAAACAGTTCATTGATAAAAGCAAACGCACCGTTCGCAGAAAAAGAAACCGTCGAAGAAATGTGGCGCTGGGAGCAAGCCTTGCATTGATCATCATTCTCTCGGGCTTCACAGTTTTTTCCATCAGGCAACGTAATGAAGCTATGATACAAACGGAAATTGCCAGTCAAAAAACACAGGAAGCCCTTAATCAAAAAGACCTTGCGGAAAAATCAAACGAACTGGCACTGCTTTCATCAAAACAGGCTGTAGAAGCTAAACTATATGCGGAGCAACAATCAAAGATTGCCGGAGAACAGAAAATAATTGCAGAGCAAGAAGCATTAAAAGCAAGTGAGCAGTCGGAGTTTGCCATCGCCCAGCAACAAATTGCTTTACAGGAGAAGCAGGTGGCCGAACAGAAGACACGTGAAGCAGAAGTGCAACGGCAGAAAGCAGACTCCGCACAGTCGGAAGCAAATCGCCTGCGCCAGCTTGCATTAAGCCAGGCACTTGCTTTTCAATCGCTTCAAGCTACCAATGATAAACAACTTGCCGCATTGTTAGCGTGCGAATCCTATTTGCTGAGTGAAGCAAACGGCGGGAATACACAGGATCCTGAACTTTATAGTGCACTTTATGAAAACCTGAAAAAAATGGATACGGGCTTTCAACCGATTATTATCCAGGCTAGAAAAGAAGTGAAAACCATTGCCTTTGATAACGAAGGCAAGAGCATTGCTGTTTTGTGCATCGACGGATCATTATCCCGGTATTCTTCCACCGAATATTCTTTGCAAAAGACATTGCAAATACCGGGTAATAACATGATGTTGAATACGGGCTATCTCTGTCAACACGGAAAGTTGGCCATTGCTGCTTATGAAGATCATTCTATTCTCTTCTATGATTCAGAAAAGCAGATTGTTTCTCCGCGCCTAACGGGTCATCGCGGTTTGGTGCGTGATGCTGCCTTTAGCCATGATGAAAGCCTGTTTGCAACGGGAGGACGTGACAGCACCGTTATTGTTTGGTCACAAAATACAGCGCTGCAAAAATATCCATTTGAGACCCGTATTAAATCACTTGGAATGAGCAACGATAAAAACACACTGGCTGTTGGCACCGAGGATGGCAAAATGTACTTGCAACACATTCCTTCCAGTTCAAAGAAATTGATCGGAAATAATGGACCGGCAAGAATACAGTCTGGTACCTACAGTACCAATGGTAACTTTCTCGGTTTCGGAAGTTCTGATGGAAAAATTCATCTCTATAATCACAAAGGAGACCTCGTAAAAATTCTTACCGATAATACTAATAGTGTCGATTTCATAGCCATTGATGAAACCCTGAATGTATTGGTTTCTGTATCTGGCAACCGGTCAATCTATGTCTATAATCTTGCCAACCTTGCTTTGAAACCTATTGTAATAAAGGATATCAACCGGCAAGTGCTGGCACTTACGCTTTCTCCTGATGGAAAGGTCTTTGTTGCATGCGCTGATAACGCCATCAGGCAATTTGATTTAAAAACAGAACACCTCAGCACCCTGTTGCTGAATGAAATCACCCGCAACTTCACTACGGAAGAATGGAACACGTATATCGGATCGAATGAACCTTACAAAAAATTAAAACCTGAACTGCAATAGTTTAATTTAAGCAGCTCCAAAAAATCTTCATTCTTAACCGATAGGAGAAAAGAATGAGGAAGTAGTAAATGAGCCGGTTTTTAGAGATTACTAAAAACTGAAGGATATAATTGATCATTAGCAAATCTTGAAATACGATATGGACCATACAAGTCAAAATATTTCAGTATTGTATATAAGGTATACGGCTTGTGGCTCCTTCATGCTTCGGGTAGCTTCACTACTAATTATTATACTGGTATTGCACTATAATTTCGCACGGGCACAAACAGATACCTGCATAGCGAATTTAAAAAGTGCGGGAGTCGATTACGATGACGGAAATTTTGATCGCGCTATCAAGGTATTGAATGCTACACTGGCAGGTTGTCCGCTTTCAAAGCAAGACAGGATAGAAGCAGGCAAGTTACTGATACTATCTTATCTATCCATTGACAACCTGGAAGCGGCTGATGCTTCCGCTATGGACGTAATGAAAGTCAACCCAAACTATACGCCTGATAAATTTAAGGATGATCCAAGGCTGTCCTCTTTGTTTGAAAAGTTCAGGCCAGAACCTACCCTCGCTTTGGGTATCAACGGTGGCATAAACTGGCCCATCATTGATGTGGTGCAAACGTATTCTGTGGTTCACGCTGATGATGCACCCGGACTGGCAAGTTATAAATCCAACCCCGGTTACCAGTTTGGTATTGGAATAGAAAAACGAGCCTACAAAGACTTGTGGATTGAACTTGAATTCGGCCTGCGAACAACCAGGTACACGCATACGCTTGACAGCATCAACAACAGCACCGTACAATACAAAGAAAAACTCACGTACTTTGATTTGCCGCTATCGCTGAAGTATTATTTTTTACAAGGCTCCCTGAAGCCTTACCTGCAGGCAGGTGTTGATTTTTCTTTTCTGGGACAGGCCTTGAGTACTACCACCCGTGATGATCAGACTGATCTGGTAAACAGAACGGCTTTGCGAAACACTACCAATATCGGCTACTTCGGAACAGCCGGTGTGAGTTATGCTATTAAAGCATTTGGCGTATTTGCAAATGTCCGGTACACTTATTTTCCCGACCTGGTAAATAAAGAAGGAACGAGGTATGCGGATGACATTAACCTCTACAAGTACTATTATATTGACGATGATTTCAGAATGGACAACCTGCAAATAAATGCAGGGGCCTATTATACGCTTGCTTACAGGACTAAAAAATAAACAACATGAGACGTCTAATTATCCTGTTCCTTTTTGCAATTCCATTTTTGATATTTATTTCCTGCAAAAAAGATCCCATAGGGCAAAATACAGGTGATGCAGAATGGATAAAGGTAATTTCCGATACACCTGCTCGCTTACCGGGAAAAATCAGACCTGATCAGGACAATAATCTGTATTGTTCCTATAATTACACAGACTATAAAGCAGACAGCAGTTCGGCACTGATCAAGCTTGATAAAAACGGCAAATTGATCTGGCGAAAAGAATTTACTCATTTTACCATCTATGATTTTCTGATCACCGACGAAAACAGGATACTGATGGTCTCCTATTCAAATGGGATGATCACGCTTACTATGGATACCAATAACGTAATGTTCGGTTCCTATCCGTTACGTATTATTTCCGGGGAATTCAGAGACTTGCTCGGAGTGAAACTCTTTAAAAATTCAGCCGGAAACTATATGATCAGCGGAACAGTCTTTTACAGAAAAAACGGTGAAAGAGTAAGCATGGCCTTTTTAATCGAGATCAATAAAGAAGATGGTCAAAAAATCTGGATGCAGCATTACGATTTTCCGGAAGGCCCTGAAATTACTGTTACCGGATGTGCTGAAGTTGATCACGGATCAGGTTATATAATGATTGGCAGTATCCAGGAAAAAGTTCCGCTAATCAGTTCCTTCTTCTTGTTGAGGGTGAATGAATTTGGGGATTCATTATGGACCAAAGTACATGAAACGAGCAGTTACACTTCAACAGGACCAGACAGTGGTACCTACCATGGCTATTACTGTTTTACAAGCGACATCATTTCAAGTGCAGATAATAATTTTTATGCCTGTGCATACAATCAAAAATATAATTTACCCAATATAAACGGTCTTCCTGCTTACTCAGATGACGATAACAGTGCACGCATTCTGAAGATTAATGCTGACGGTGAGGTTATTGATTATGAACGGTTGAAACACGATTTCCAAAATATGGCCGCCGACCTGGTACTGACAACTGACGGTGGCTTGCTGATTGGATTCAACCCGATACGATTAGTCGGCACCTTTTATGTAGGCAAACAAAGCTCTTTTATTGCACGCCTTAACCCGGATCTTACGGTTCAATCGGTCTCCTTCGTTCAGAATCATTATTACGATTACCTGGGTTCCCTTTGTGCTATGCCGGATGGACATTATGCTATTCAAACGATGATACAGAGTTTCGGCAACGATCATTTCTATCTTGAAATCATTAAGACTAATAAAAACGGAAATTTTTGACCCATGAAATTTTATCCCTGGCTGCTACCTGCTCTTGTATGCTGCATCCTTTCCACGGGTTGCAACAAATCAACTGATCTCACTTCCCCTTCCAACGTGTTCCTGCGTATGTTTCCATCCGACACCAGCTATCAAACCGGAGGCGCTTTCCAATTAGCAGACGGTAATTTTGTGGTCTATGGATTTCCTCCTGAAAATAACAGCTATCCTCCACTCATTATTAAGTGTGATAGTAAAGGAACTATCATTTGGAAAAATCCACTTTCTCCCGCTTTTCACTATTGTACAGTGAAATCAATATCAATATCAGATTCCATCCTGATGGCTGTGGGTACAACAGGTACCGCTGCTTCTGTAATCAGCGTATGCAGGATTAATGCTTCGTCAGGAATAGTGATCGAGGGTAGTCTGAAGAATTATACCGTGCCTGATTTAGTATCGGGTCCACTGATGCCTCCACTTTTCGAGAGGGCGGAATCCGGTAGTTTGCTGATTGCCGGAACCATCGAGAACAAGGATAAAAAGGAATATTATCCCTTTGTATTACCTGTTGAAGAAAATGGAGTTGCTAAGAGCCCTATCGTATTTGACTTTAATATACCGGGTTGGAAACTGATTATGACCAGAGGCCTCTGCAAAGACAATAAAGGTTATACGATCAGTGGTTCCACCTATAATGCAGACGTTACGGAAACCGATCCCGTCATTAGTTTTTGTTTAAGGTTAGATAATAATTATGATGAGCTGTGGCATACCTTTTTGACTGATACAAAAGAATCTATAAGTACCAAAGGAATGATCGTCACCGAATCCGAATCCTCCATCATCCTCTTTGGTTCCAGAGGAAAAAGCACGTATGCTAATACGAATATCAGTGACCTGATTGGCACATTGTACACACAGCAGCTTGATATGGAGGGGAATCTATCAGATACATCAGGATCTTACTCCGATTTCATGAACTTGGGACATGCCGGAGGACTGGCAGAGACCAGTGATGGAGGCTACATTATGTCGGCTACCACCAACGAAATGATAGATATCTACCTGGTAAGCAGCAACCATATGTACCTGCTTAAACTGGGTAAGGATCTTAATGAAGAATGGCACAGAGAATTCAAAGGATTCAATGCATTTACCGCAGTGTCCGTCGAACAAACAAAAGATGGCGGGTATCTGATTGGCGGGTATGAACATTCCGGCACCTTCATTTTTACGATGTGCCTGATAAAAACCGATGCAGACGGAAACATTGTTTTGCAATAGACTCGTCTGCTGAAACACTTTATGGTAATTGAGTAAGTACAAAAAAAGTCAACTATAAAATAGGGTAATAGAAATATGCTTTGACTTTTTCTGTACCGGTGATATAATAGTTAGGATCCATATCGGACTTAATAGATCAATATAATTTTGTGAATTCGTGCTTTGATTGTACTAACTGGCATTGTATCGTGTTTATGGAGCGCTGCGTTTGCTTTGAGCTAAAACATACTTGCAGCCAGCCAGGAAATACCTGCAAAGAAGCCGGCAGAAAGCAACCAGGCTCCGGTTTCAATTCCGGCATTAAGAAGAAACTGTTTAACATAATTGCTATCAACTGAAAAACGAGTATTCATTTCGATTGCATTGTTGCCGGAGTTCTTCATAACGGTTAGTTTTTAGAATGATTTAATTAACATTTGACGATACAAATATGACGTTACAAGGGGCCTGATTACATCACTGATTCCGGCTAAAATGAGCATCCCTGAATTCAGGGATTAGTCTCAACCTCAAATTTGAAGTATAATGTTTAAAGCAAAGTCAGCAAGTGATGCATATAAGAACATCACTTGCTGCAGCTTCCTGCTATTCAATAACCAACTTTTTTGTCAGCATTTGTCCATTCGCTCTTAATACCAGGAAATAAATGCCTGCACTCTTTGAAGCACGGTGAATGATAATCTCATGATTTCCTGCTGCCATGTATTCATCGGCTATTACCTGCAGTGCTTTCCCGTTCAGGTCTGCCAGTGTTATTTGCAGATGCGATGCAACCGGTATTAAAATTGAAACCGTTGCTGATGTGGTAAAAGGATTCGGATAGACTTCTGTTATCTGCATACTGTAGGCGACTTTCGATGCCAACGTATCGGGATGGAAGGGGCTCTTCCTATTTTGACCAGGTGCGCTTTCCATTTGCGATTTCGATTTCAATTCACGTACTACTCCCTGATTTTTTCCTGCACTTCTATTGCCGGTTACTGTTGTATCATTAATTAATTCAGAAGAATCAACAATTGCATTAAACGGTGGAAAAGGTAATTCTGTGTTAAATGCAATAGTTGAATGCTGCAGGATTGCATCCAAATCCTCAAATACAACAGTATCGCAATCAAAAGCCAATGCGTCTTCAATGGCCCTTGCAAATGGGTGAATATGAAAGTTGTTGTCATCACAATCTGTATGATTGGAAACATATCCCGTCGCCCCGGTACATGCTTGCATGGAAACTTCAGGATCTCCATATCCGTCGCCATCATTATCAAGATAAAAAGCCTGTTGAACACAATTACCGGTTAGTTTCAGAATCCAGGCATCATATGACCCCGGACCATTGTGTTTGCCCGATACATCGCCGTCAATAGAAGTGGTTGACCCTGCCACAAAAAAATCACCGGAATAGGTTTGGGTAATGGCCCTGCCATAATCCTGTTCTGCGCCTCCAAGTGATTTCTGCCAGAGGAGGTTGCCATCAAGGTTTAGTTTGAGCACCCAGCAGTCATACAATCCATGATTGGCGGTAGCATCTCCATTTTCAGAACCGCTGTGACCTGCCACCAGGTAACCACTGTTGTCGGGAGCCTGTTCAACATAATATGCATACTCCAAATTAGATCCTCCCAGTGAATTTTGCCATTGAATGGCTCCATTGGCATCTACTTTCACTACCCATGCATCCTGGCCGCCGTGCTTTCCACTTACATCGCCGTCATTTGATTTCGTATAACCGGTTATGATATAACCACCATCAGTTGTTTGGCGTGCATCCCTTGCAGCATCTTCAGCACTTCCGCCATAGCATTTAGACCATTGAATATCTCCATTCATATCGGTTTTAATAATATAGGCATCAAAATCACCATGATTGCCTGCAACTGTGCCGTTATTTGAATTGGAAAATCCGGAGATGATAAAACCGCCGTCGGAGGTCAATTCCAGTGAGCTACCCTCTTCATGGTCACTACCGCCGTAGCGTTTTTGCCACAGCATATTTCCGGCAGGGTCTAACATCGCCATCCAATAGTCTGCATCCGTGGTACTTTTTTCGGTCACATCTCCATCAGTGGATTTTGTTCCGCCAAACACGATATAATTGCCGTTGGCTGTTTGCTGCACCCTGTATGCCAGGTCGAGCGATGAACCACCAAGTGATCTTTGCCATTCCGGTTCTCCGGTACTGGTCAGCTTCAGAATCCAGCAATCAAATCCTCCGTTGTTGCCTTTTACATCGTCATAGTCATTTGCAGTGGTAGTATGTCCTGCCACAATGTATCCGCCATCGGAAGTGAGCTGAATATGCCTTCCCCATTCCTCCCCTGTTCCGCCAAATGTTTTCTGCCATTGGATTGCGCCGTTGGAATCCAACTTCACCACCCATAAATCATCGGCTCCTTTATTATCAGTTAAATCGCCATCGATGGAGCGGGCAAACCCTGTGAAGATACAGCCACCATCAGGTGTAAGTTGTAAGAAGCGGGCTTCCTCCGCTTTATTACCGCCAAAAGGTTTTTGCCAAATGATGGAAGGAGGAGCAGTCTCTGCAGAAGCATTACTTAATGCGAATAAGATGGCGAGAAGCATGGTGCGTGTTTTCATAAGAACAGTTTTTAGTACAGTATTTAGTGCTGTGTGAAAAATTACCATACAAAAATGCCCTCTTGTGCAGGCCGTAAACATCACAGGATTCCGCTAAAAAGTGCTTCCCTGTATTCAGGGAAGGAGGAGAAAGAGAACAGGGAAAGATGAATTAATACTTTATGTCACAAAGTACCTGCAATACAAGAACAAGATGAAATTCGCACTCTTGCTGAATGGATTATTCTTATACGACAGAAAGTATTTCCTGTAATGAAATTATCTTCATACACAAGATTCTTTACCGTATATGGTCCGTTGCCAATGAATTGATCAGGTAAGTGCGGCCTGACGAATTGAACTATCAGAAGCTGATTTAATTTTCACTTGGTGTAGCACACATTGGGCAAGGCAGGATGGGTGGTTCCAATATTAACCGTAAAACAAGCGCCAAACTGCAAAGCCGCCAAAAAAGTAAAAACTTTGCAGCTAACAGGTTATAGTTTTTCCTGGCGCCTTTGTGTTAGGCGCGCAATACCAACTAAGCAAGAGCTGTCTTCCTATTGCATCTTGACAAATTTAGTGACTTTACTTTCACCGGTTTTTTCATCCGTAATTCTTAGCGTGTAAAATCCATTCGACAACTCAGCAGTATTGATTTTCACAGTATTATTTTGTGCAGTTGATGAGTTGGGAAAATTGTTCGGAATGCTAATCGTCCTTCCCTGCAAGTCACATACCTGCATGCGAACTTTATGCACAGGTATTGTTAAGTTAATGATGAGCTCGTTTTGAACAGGGTTGGGGTAAACTGAAATTGAAGAGTTTGTTAACGAGGCAATCCCTGACTCAATATCGCTCGATAATTTTACTACCCAAAAGTCGCGGGAACCATTAGGTTCCGATCCGATAATATCCCCATCCGTTGAAATAGACCAGCCTGCAACCATAAAACCATTGTCAGAAGTTTGGTGAATGGAAAATGCAACATCATCCTTGTCTCCACCCAAGGATTTTTGCCATAATAAACTTCCGGCCGCACTTAATTTTACAATCCAGAAATCGTGCTTGTCATAAAGTGGACTAACGTCACCGTTATCTGATTCAGATTTTCCTGCAACAATAAATCCGCCGTCTGAAGTTTGCTGAATGGCATTCGCAACATCCTCATCAGATCCCCCAAATGATTTTTGCCATGTTAAATTTCCTGCTGCATCTAATTTCACTACCCAATAATCAGCACCACCTTGGTTGGTAATGTTCGAGTCTGTGGAATAAGAATGTCCTGCAACAATAAACCCGCCATCGTTGGTTTGCCTGACTGATGTTGCCTGGTCGTTACCGGTTCCGCCATAAGACTTTTCCCACACAATATTTCCATCAGCATCTAAATTTATTATCCAATAATCAGCGGCACCTATAACACCAGACCACCCAGCAACTATGAACCCGCCCCCTGAAATTTCCTGAATGGAAGCTCCCTGATCATCATTTACTCCTCCCAGCGACTTTTGCCAAGATATATTTCCATCGCCATCTAACTTCACGATCCAGTAATCAGAGAGACCATGATTACCTGTTACATCCCAATCATTCGAAGAAGAATATCCTGCTACAATAAATCCGCCATCAGAGGTCTGCTGGATGGAAGAAGCCACATCATCTGCCGATCCTCCCAAGGCATTTTTGCCATTCTACATCTCCTGCTGCATTTAATTTTAGAATCCAATAATCGCTGCCACCATGATTTCCCGAAACATCCCCATCATTCGAATAGGAATATCCAGCAACAATATATCCACCATCGGCAGTTTGCTGAATAGAATAGGCAGTTTCCTCGCCGCTTCCACCCAAAGATTTTTGCCATTGCAAATCAGCTGAAACATCTGATTTCACGATCCAGTAATCAAAGGATCCCTTGTTTACTGTAACGTCGCCATCACTTGAGAGAGCGCCACCGGCAATAATATATCCGCCGTCAGTGGTGAGATCAGCGGAATAGGCCGCATCAATGTTACTGCCACCAAAACATTTTTTCCAGATAATATCAGGAGTTTGCGCATGTAGCAGCAAAGAAGGGCAAAAAGCCAGAAAAAGAAACCCGTGTTGTACCAAGTTTTTCATAGATCTGTTTTAATGAAAGATGAAATGAAAAAAGGGATATTGAATTAGAGAAAATTTAAAGTAGCATGTTTGGCTTATCGAGTAAAAATTACTCTATAAATATGCATAAAAAATCAATTATAACATAAGGAAATAACTATAGGTTGAGATTTTTTTGTGCAGCTTCTTTTGAGGTTATAATGGGGAAAAGCCTTTTATCGACTGTAATAACCTTTTTGCGGACTGATCTCCGCTCAATTTGATTTAAAACAGGTTTCCTGCCAGCCAAACGATGCCCGCAACAAAGCTGCCTGATAGCAGCCATGCTCCCAATTCAACTCCGGCATTGTGAAGGAACAGTTTGACGTGATTGTTTTTCATAAGGTTAAGTTTTAGAATAGTGACCTTTGCTGATACAAATATGGCTTTATACACAAGGCGATTGCATGACAGAATTCCGGTAAAATGAGGCTCCCTGAATTCAGGGATGGATTTGGATTGGAATGAAGTTACAGAATACCTGCAATACAAGATCACGCTGTAATTCGTACTCAGCTGAATGGATAGTTCTTATACTGTTGATAGATTTTCCTGTGCTCAGATTATTTTTGGATTACCAGCTTTTTCACCTCCCGTTGTCCGTTGTGAATCAGCTCAAGTAAATAAGTCCCCTGAGAAAAATTGCTGAGATCAAGTTGTTTGGAAAAGGTGCCGGTTATGTTGCCAATATTTTCCAAGTATAATTCTTTTCCTGAGAAATCGAGCACACGAATGATGATGGATTGTTTTGGACTGGAAAACTCAGCGATGGTTACAATTCCATTAGTGGGATTGGGATAAACAAAATTGGAGATTCGACCTGTTCAACCAAAGGAGCGCTATCTATAATACCATCTATAGTGCCGTCGCAATCATCATCGATCCCGTTTAAAATTTCGGTACCTGAGGCGGGTGCGAGCCGGACGACCCAGCAGTCAAATGAAAATCCATGATTTCCTGTAACATCTCCAAGCTGTGAATCAGAAAAACCGGCTACGATAAATCCTCCATCATCAGTTTGATCTATGGACGCTGGTGCATCAATGCCCTCACCTCCCATGCATCTTTCTATCCATTCTACGTTGCCTGATGAGCTCAGCTTTACAATCCAGGTATCGTAAACTCCATGATGTCCTTGCACATCACCTTCTTGTGATTCGGAGAAACCCGCAACAATGAATCCCCCTTCAGCAGTTAGGCACATAGCAAAACCATTATCGTATCCGCTCTCACCTAAGCATTTTTGCCAGAGCAGGTTGCCATAAGGATCCAACTTTACGATCCAATAATCGAGATAACCATGGTTTCCGGAAACATCACCATTGGTTGATGTTGTATTACCCAGAGCAATGAACCCACCATCAGTGGTCTGCCTGATACATGTTAAAGCGTCCGCATCCGAGCCCCCCAGGCATTTTTGCCAGAGCATGTTCCCGGAAGAATCGAGGTTCACCACCCAAGAATCCCAGTAACCGTGGTTTCCCGAAACATTTCCATTGTTCGAAGCAGTCTGGCCTGCAACAACATAAGAACCGTCAGCAACTAACGATACACTTTTCCCATATTCAGATTCGTAACCTCCGAGAGATTTCTGCCAAAGTATAGTTCCAACCGCATTGAGTCTAACCACCCAGAGGTCGGGATAATAAACCTGTCCGTGGTGACCTGAAACATCGCCATCGTTAGAACCGGAGGTTCCTACCACAATGTAACCGCCGTCTGGAGTCTGCTTTACGTATCCGTCCTGCTCATATTCGCTGCCACCAAGGCT
Source organism: Chitinophagaceae bacterium (assembly GCA_016704325.1). GTDB lineage: Bacteria > Bacteroidota > Bacteroidia > Chitinophagales > UBA10324 > JACCZZ01. The sequence goes on along the minus strand of JADJAG010000012.1, from coordinate 143,079 downwards.
CTTTTCCCACTGTATATTTCCGGAGGCATCAAGCTTCACCATCCAAATATCCGAGTTGGAGGCAGTTCCGTGATGACCTGAAACATCACCATCTGTAGAATAAGATTCACCTGCAACTACATATCCTCCATCAGTGGTTTGTTGAACAGATCGTGCATATTCATTGCTGGATCCTCCCAAACATTTTTGCCACTCTATCATTCCTTCAGCACCAAGCTTTACCACCCAGTAGTCTGACTCACCTTTGTTTCCTGAAACATCTCCGTCATCCGACCAGGTGGATCCGGCCATAATATATCCTCCATCAGAAGTTTGCTCGATACCTGCTGCAAAATCACCATTAAACTGAGTACCACCCAGGCATTTTTGCCATAATAGAGATGGTGAGGCCGGAGGATGGATTGCTGCAGCTGCATCATTGCAATCCAAGGTGTCTGAAACATATCCCAATGGTGGAATACATGAAGTTACTGTAATGCTCACATCGACATTTCCAAAACCATCGCCATCAGCATCCTCAAAAAAAATCTGTGGAACATTGCAGGAAAGTTTAACGATCCAGTAATCTTCCAATCCATGGTTACCGGAAACATCCCCATCATTAGAACCGGAAGAACCAACGGCGATAATTTCTTCTTCCGTAGTTTCAATAATGGAAGAAATGATGTCGGAACCAGTGCCTCCGATGGTTTGCTGCCATGTTATAGCTCCTGATGAATCCAGCTTTACGATCCATGCATCACCGTTTCCCTTGTTTCCCGAAACATCCCATCCATTTGAAAAAGAAATTCCTGCTACTATAAACCCTTTATCGATGGTTTGCTTTGTTGAGAAGGCATGTTCGCCGAATGTACCTCCCAAACTTTTTTGCCAAAGGATATTCCCGGTTTTTGTCAATCTTACTGTCCAGATATCACGTGAATTAATAATACTTCCATACCAGGAAGTAAAATGATTCCCGGATACATCACCATCATTTGAATCCGAGCTACCTGTAACAATAAATCCACCATCATCTGTTTCTTCTACTGACTGACCTTCATCTGTTGCATATCCTCCCAGGCATTTTTCCCATTCGATTTTGATTGCAATGGTGAGCTTCACGATCCAGTAATCGCGACTGTAATAGTTTCCAGTTACATCGCCATTCTCAGAATCCGAAAATCCGACGAGGATAAATCCATTATCACTGGTTTGCCGGATGGAACGGCCATGGTCGTTACCGGTTCCTCCGAATGATTTTTCCTTTGTTATATTTCCGGAAGCATCGAGTTTTACCAACCATATATCGGGTGAAAAAACAGAACCATGATGATAGGTAACATCACCATCGTTTGAATGAGAAGTTCCTGCAACAATAAAGCCTCCATTGTTAGTTTGCTGAATGGAACATGCAGTATCATTCTTCGTGCCACCCAGTGATCGCTGCCATTCTAAATTTCCTGCGATGTCCAGTTTCACGATCCAATAATCTGTTCCGCCATGGTTTCCCGTAACATTACTATCATTGGATGCAGTAAAGCCTGCTACAATAAATCCGCTGTCCGTAGTTTGCTGAATGGAACGCGCCTCTTCATCCTGCGTTCCACCGAATGCTTTCTGCCAAAGCATATCTCCGGCAGCATCCAGTTTAACAATCCAGAAATCACGACCTCCATAATGAGTTGTAACATCTCCATCTTCAGAAGCAGTATAACCTGCAATGATCAACCCGTTATCATTCGTTGGCTGAATGGAAAAGGCCCTCTCATTGTCGGTTCCGCCTAATGATTTTTGCCATTCAATAGCAGGGATAGTTTGCGCATGAAGCTTTACATAACCCGTAATAAGCAACAGTACAAGTGCATAGTTTTTCATTGGGGAGAATTTTTCTATTTAGTTGCATCTTCATTTATCGATTATTATTTTCTTCTCTTCGACGTGGCCGTTGTGAAACTTTTCATGGCTGTAGTCTTTGATTGAAATTATTTTTGAACATCAATTTGTATTGTATATGCATGTTCACCAATGATCACTTTCACCAAATAGATTCCTTCCGCCACATCGCCCAGTTGTATTTCCTGTTGTCGTTTTCCATTTACCATCATTGCATTTTGTGAACTTCTTTCTGCCCGTCATGAATTAATTGCATGAAGTAAGTGCCGCTTGAATAATTACCCAGATCAAGTTGTTTGGAAAAGGTGCCGGTTACATTGCCAATGATTTCTGAAAACAATTCTCTTCCGGTAAGATCAATGATTCTTATGGTGAGAGTTTCTTCCTGCCCGAAGGTTGCCGTTATTGTTATCATGCCGTCATTAGGATTTGGAAAGAGAGAGAAAATCCCATCGTCAATTGTAATTGATGAAATCCCAACTCCAAATTCGGGTGTATACTCCCAGAAATCGCTGGTTGGCGCGCCGGATAATATTGCTCCCGTTCCAAGATATCCCTTGTTGCCAATGCTGAAACCAACAGCTTGAGAGCGGGCGATTCCCCCGAAATCTACTTTCTGTGTCCAGGTGTTCAAGGCAGGATCGTATTCCCAGAAATCCTTTGTAACTGATCCCGTTCCAAGATATCCCTTGCTGCCAATGCTGAAGCCAACAGCTTGAAAGCGTGCAGTTCCCCCGAAATCTGCTTTTTTTATCCATATATCAGTAACAGGATCATATTCCGCAAATCCTTTCTGAAGGCCGCTATTCTTATTTCCCGTTCCCATGTATCCCTTCCCTCCTATGGAAAATCCAACAGCACCATAAGCGACGGAAAGAAAATCTGTTTTTTGAATCCAATTGTTCAAGTCAGGATCATACTCCCAAAAATCTTTTAAATTATGCGAGTCTGCGTCGTATCCAGTTCCGATGTATCCTTTATTACCTATGCTGAAACCAACGGCTTCAGCACGGGCTACACCACCGAAATCTGCCAGTTGGGTCCATGAATTTAACAGGGGATCATATTCCCAGAAATCCTTTCTAAAATAATCATCAAGTCCGGTTCCCATATATCCTTTATTACCAATACTGAAACCTACCGGGTCCATGCGGTAGCCTCCTCAAAATCCGCTTTTTGCGACCACGAGTCAAGCAGTGGATCATATTCCCAGAAATTACCACAACCGACATATCCCTTATTACTAATACTGAAACCAAACGCTCCCAGACAGTCCCCTCCGCCAAAATCAGCACGTTGGATCCAGAAATCCTGTGTCTGGGCACATAGTGAAGCTGAAACAAGGAGCAGCATGGGAGTAAGAATGAGGTTTTTCATCTCAATTTGTTTTGGCTATTTCTCTAAAATAATTGGAAGGGAATATATATGCTCTTTCACTATTACTCTCACTAAGTATATTCCATCTGCTTCATCATTAAGTTTAATTGCTGACTGCAGTTTTCCTCTTATCAATGAACTTGTTTTATTATACACCACCTGCCCAAGCAGGTTGATCACTTCAATTTTTGCTTCGGCATTCAATTCATTATGAAGTTGTAAGTAAACTTCAAACTCATCATTGGTGGGATTGGGGAAGAGAGAAAAAACAGATGCAGCATTTGCTGATGAAAAAATACCTGTTCCAAATTCATCTAAATAGCCATCGCAGTCGTCATCAATGCCATTGAAAAGAATTTCGGTTGCGTCGGGATTGACGTTTGAATTGGTATCATCACAATCGGTGTTGTCAGTGATGTAGCCCACAGGTTGATCGCAGGAATCAATGGAGTTACTTGCATTACCAAAACCATCATTATCGTCATCCGCGAAATAGGTATCATAGGGTATTGCATCGTCTGCAACCGAGTTGCAATCATCATCAATTCCATTGCAATCTTCAGTAGCACCCGGATAAACCGATGGGTTCGAATCATCACAATCACTGTGATCAATCGTAAATCCTGAAATTAAACAGGTGATAACACCCGTAGAATTCAGATCACCATAATGGTCCCCATCAGCATCAGGATAGAGCACGGTACAGGGAATTTCTCCAGTTGCCAGTGATTGAAACGGGGTCGATTCATAAGCGTAGTCATAAACTGTGAAACCGCTGGCCGCCGGATTTACTGAAAGTCGCACCCATCCATAATATTGGTCATTTGCCAATTTAAAGCGTACCGGCATAAATTTTTCATACTGACCAAGCCATGGACCCTCTCCCCATGTCCAGTTACCGTAAGCGGTTACTAAAACGGCAATTTCTGCCGCGGTCCCTTTCCAAGCTATGTTGGAATCAATTTGAGTTCCTGCAATATACGGTGACAATGCAAAAGAATTTTCCGGCTCAGGATCAACAAGCACCGTCGAGTAATAAAAATCAGAGGTCCAGGAATGTTCGCTATTCAGAATCAATTCAGTGATACCATCATTATTTAGGTCAATAGCATAATTTGTTGACGAGCCATAGTAGTCAGGGTTCACATCTGTATAAACTATCTGGGCATCAACAGAAACAGATGCGAGAATGCCGGATGTGATCAAGGAGTAATCTTTAAGCCGGGAGGAAAATGAATGTTGTTCTTTCATGGCTTTCTAATGTTTTCAAGCGTTATGAACATTTTTAGCGGTGTCACTTTAACTATTTTATAGCTGAATAATTAAGGACTGTGTAAAGACAGCATCGCCTACTATGCAACTATTAACTTAACTTGCCTTTTCATGATATTGATTTTTTTGTTTTGGTATGAATGAAATATATGAAGAAAACAGCAACCCTGCATTTCGAAAAAAACAAGGTTACGGCATGCGATTATTTCTGATAAACAATTTGCCAATAATATGCTTCGTCATTCACTCTCAATCTTACTAAGTATATTCCATCAACCTCATCATTCAGTTTAATTGCGTCCTGTAATTTTCCTTTCAACACTGCACTTGCTTTACTACACACTACCTGGCCCAGCAGGCTGATCACTTCGATCTTTGCTTCGGCATTGAGTTCATTATTAAGTTGTAAGTGAACCACAAACTCACCATTAGTAGGATTGGGGAAGAGGGAGAAATCAGACACCGTATTTGGTGACGAATAAATATCTGTTCCGAATTCGTCTATGAAACCATCGCAGTTATCATCAATGCCGTTGAAAAGAATTTCATTGGCATCAGGGTTAATGTTTTCATTGGTATCGTCACAATCGGTGGTATCAGCAATGTACCCGGCAGGTTGAGAGCAGTCCGATGTAATTACACTTGCAGCAACATTGCCGAAGCCATCATTATCACTGTCGGCATAAAAGCTTGCGACATATAGCATGAAAGTTTCACGATCCAGTAATCACTGCCCCCATGGCTACCAGAAACATTTCCATCATATGAGTTTGCATTTCCAGCTATAATGAATCCATTGTCGACAGTTTGCTGAACGGAAAAGGCTTCATCATTATTACTCCCACCTAGTGCTTTTTGCCAGGCTAGGTTTCCTGCTGAATCCAGGTACACAATCCAGTAATCATTACCGCCATGATTTCCGGATACATCACCATTATTAGATCCGGTATAGCCGGCAGCAATATACCCTTTATCTGAAGTTTGCTGAACCGACCAGGCGATGTCGCTCCCACTTCCGCCCAATTCAGCAAACCAATTGATGTTTTGATTTGAATCCAGATTCAGGATGGCATAGTTCGCATCGCCATAGTAATAAGTATCAGCATAGCCAGCAATAACAAAGCCGTTATTACTGGTAAGAGCCACAGCATATGCACCGGCAGGTTCACCTAAAAACCCTACACCCGACCATGCATAAGCTAATGACGAGTCAATCCAATTAATAGAAAAATAATCTTCGTAATTTCCCCCGGTGTTCTCCTGCCCGACAAAAACATATCCTCCATCTCCAATGGGCTGAATATCGTATGCAAGTTCATGGGCCGTATAGTCACCTCCACCGCCCTGGTCTTTAAGATTACCGGAAGAGTCGAGAAGAATAATCCAATATTGATTCGTGTACCAATTATCATCTCCAACAACCACATCCCCATCAATAGAGTTTGTATGACCGGCTATTATATAATCGCCATTAATAGTCTCTCTGACTGAGTAAGCTGCTTCATTGTAACTTCCGCCTGAGCAAGTACTCCAGGTTATGTTTCCGGATGAATCAAGTTTTAGTGTCCATATATCAGACCACCCATGATTGCCCGATACATCGCCATCATTTGATTTGGAAACACCTGTTGCGATGAAACCTCCATCAGTAGTTTGCTGAATGGAATAGGCATAGTCGTTACCGGTTCCACCAAAGCATTTTTGCCATATTGTATTTCCAACTTCATCTGTTTTAACGATCCAGTAATCGGCACCACCGTGATTGCCGGAAACATCACCATCATTGGAATAAGAATAGCCCGCAATAATTAATCCGCCATCGATGGTTTGCTGAATGGACCTTGCATAATCATTTGAGCTTCCACCAAAACATTTTTGCCATTCGATTGATGGAGCATTTTGAGCACGAAGCTGAATTTCATAAAAAAGAGGATGAGGATGAGGATAAAGAAAAATTGTGTTTGCTTTTTTCATGTTCGTTTATATTTTAGAGTGTATGCGAAATTGTCAGGAGGTTCTTTAAGAATGGCTTCCAATTATTTATTGCACGACTAAAAGTTTATTATGGTTGATGCTACTGCTTTTCAATAACAATTTGACTACAATACACCTGATCATTCACCATTACTCTTACCAGGTACATTCCATTTATGATCACATCATTCAGTTTAATTGCTTCTTCCAATTTTCCTTTTAGTAATGCGATTGTTTTGTCATGTACTTTCCGATCATTCAAATTGATTTCCCCATTCTGCCAATCCCGAAGGGATGCCAGGATTATAGAAAATGAATCTTCACCCACACCAACCCCGTAGGGGTGACACCATCATTCAATCCATTCAAACAAATATTTTTCATCGTAAGGCACCTCAAATTTTTTAAGGAAGTCGAGATATTCTTCCCTAAATGTTTTTTTACGATGGTGCTGTTCTTGATTCAGAATGTATTTGTACACTTTATCAATCTGTGAATGACCGTAAGAAAATGAACCGTATCCGTCCTGCCATGAAAATTTTCCTTTGACCAGCTTACGATCATTGATAAAATTGGTAGAATTGTTTTTGATGTCTCGCACCAGATCCGAAACTGCCATTGCTGGCTTCAATCCAATGAATGCATGGATATGATCAGGCATGCCATTAACGATAATGGATTTTTGCTTTTTGCCTTTAATGATTCCTGCCATGTATTTGTGCAGGTCATCTTTCCATGCTTTTTGAATCAGGTTTTGCCTTCCTTTCACAGCAAAAACAACCTGGATGTAGATTTGTGAAAATGTGCCTGCCATAAAAAATTTTATTCCTTTCGTGATTAGTTTTTCAATTCGTGATTATTGTTGCCTTTGTTTTAGTTGCAGTAATTCTGTCATCCCTTCGGGATTCTGCTATCTTCTTTTGATTTTATCTCTATAATCATTTCATCCCTTCGGGATTGCTGGCTCCGTTAATTTTATTGCTTGTCAAAAACAATTAGTCCGGAGTACAACTGTTCATCCACCTTCACTCTTACTAAGTATAATCCATCAGCTTCATCATTCAGATTAATTACAGCCTGCAACTTTCCTTTCAGCAATACACTTGTTTTATTGTACACAACCTGGCCAAGCAGGTTGATCACTTCGATTTTTCCTTCTGCATTCAATTCATTATTAAGTTGTAAGTAAACTTCAAACTCACCATTGGTGGGATTGGGAAAGAGAGAGAAAACAGATGCTGTATTTGCTGATGAAAAAATGCCTGTTCCAAATTCATCTAGATAACCATCGCAGTCATCATCAATGCCGTTGAAAAGAATTTCCGGTGCGTCTGGATAAACGCTTGCATTGGTATCATCGCAATCGGTGTTGTCGGTTACATATCCATTGGGCAAGGTGCAGGCAAGGGTTGAGTTGTTTGCATTGCCATAGAGATCACCGTCGTTATCGGCATAAAAAGTAATGAGCAGGCCTTCATCAGTTTGTGCATTACAGTTGTCATCTATGTCGTTGCAAATTTCTGTTGCACCAGGATGTATGGCTGCATTTGCATCATTGCAATCGGTATTGTTGGTTACATAACCGGAAGGTGGAGCGCAATCTGTTACGGAAGCATTGTTATCGCCATAACCGTCACCATCTGAATCTGCATAAAATGTAAAGAGCGGATCAATATTGCCATCACAGTTGTTGTCGATGCCATCGCAGATTTCTATTGCAGCAGGATTGATGGCTGCATTGGCATCATCACAATCAGTGCTGTCTGTTACATATCCATTGGGTACCGGACAGTCGGCAATAAAAAAGACTGTTGCCTGCATCACCGAATCCATCGTTATCAGCATCAGCATATACCGTTAACCCAACAAAGGGAGGAGGATCATATTGCCACAGATCATAGTACGCATTTCCTGATGTATCGCCCTCCTGGTTGCTACATAGCAATTACCACTTACTGAAAATCCGGTTGCATAAGCGCGTGCTGTTCCGCCGAAATCGGCAATCTGATTCCAGGTGTCGGTGAGCGGATCGTACTGCCAGTAATCTTTATGAAGACTGCTTCCATCCCATCCTGTTCCCAGGTATCCCTTGCTGTCATTTGAAAATCCGGATGCTGAACTTCTTGCTCCGCCTGCGAAATCGGATTTCTCTGTCCATGTATCAGTTGTGGGATCATATTCCCAGAAATCATTTTTGTAACCATTGCTGTTGCTGCCTGTTCCGATGTATCCTTTTTCTCCGATGGAAAATCCCACGGCTGCTTCTCTTAACGTATCTCCCACGTTGGCTTTCTGTGTCCACTGATTAGTATCAGGATCATATTCCCAGAAATCATTGTGCTGTGTTAAGAAGTTTCCGCCGGTGCCGATGTATCCTTTGCCATTGATAGCAAAGCCCACAGCGTTTTGTCTTCCGCTACCACCGAAGTCGGCCTTCTGCGTCCAGCTATTGGTAGCCACGTCATATTCCCCAAAGCTTTTTATCAAAGAACCATCCTGGTCATATCCTGTTCCGATATAACCTTTGTTTCCGATGGCAAATCCTACTGCCTTGCACCTTTTTTTTCCACCCATGTCTGCTTTCTGTGTCCAGACATTGGTAACAGGATCATACTCCCACAGGTCCTTCAGATAAGAACCACTTGAAGTTTTTCCTGTGCCGAGGTAGGCCTTATCTCCAATAGTAAATGAAGCAGCATTGACTCTGGCAGAACCCGCGAAGTTTGCTTTTTGTATCCACTTACCTTCATCAATGATTCCGTTGCAGTTATCATCGAGGCAATTAATTACTTCTTCTGTGCCGGGATGAATGGAGGGCATCTGCATCGTTGCAATCTGTATTGTTAAGTACGTAACCGAAAGGAAGATCACAGGATTCGGCGATTATACTGTTTGATGCATCTCCGTATGAATCACCATCGGTGTCAGCATAGATCGTACTACCGCTTATGCAAGGGGGAGTGTAGAGTTCGGCGCTGGAGAGCCAATAAGAGCCACCACCGCCAGAATTTGCCCGCTTGGACAAGGTCATTAGATGTATGTCCACTCCTTGACCATTCATGCTTCCGGTTAGTGACCAGGTTCCTGATGAGGGTCGAAAAGCTCTGAACTATTCAAGTCGTAACATACTCCCCACCCGCCATGATGACCACCTGAGGCAAGAACCTGTCCATTTTAAGCAAGTCGCGAAACAGAATGATTATTTCTACCAATCGTCATATTTCCAGTGGCGGTCCATGTTCCGGTAAACGGATCAAAATAGTTCTGCGGTTGCAACATCTACGTTAGATGGCTGTATACCATTGTCACCCCCTGCAACCAGCACTTTGCCAGTGTTGAGAACGATCGGAGCATAGTTAGCTGTAGTTGCTTTTAGCTGTCGCTTGACCCATGATTGATTTGTGAGGTCAAATATTTCAGCTTCATTAATTGCCTGGTATGGACAGCAATTCCAACCTCCAACTATCAGTATGTTACCATCAGGTAATGTTGCTATTGGCTGGGATCCATCCCAATATCTTCCAACAGGCAGATTAGATGTGCTGACCAATGTCCTGCAACAGGATCGTATAACTCTGATGTTTGTAAATCCGCATCGCCAATGTTGCAATTTCCATAGTCGCCTCACTTGAGTTTAAGGACCCTCCGGTTACTAAAACTTGGCCAGCAAAGTTCCCGATGTAATCAATACTGCCGCGATGCGCCCAACGAGAACCTTGCATGCTTGCTGTATTGCGTCCATATCTCTGTTAAAGGGTCATAGATTTCCGCACTCTCCGGTTGTACAGGCATAAAGCAAACCAATCCGCCCGCGATGAGAACTCTTCCGTCAGGAAGAAGAGTGGCAGAATGACCTGGGCGGGCCAAGCCATGCTACCTGTGATCGTCCACATGCCTGTATTCGGATCATACAATTCTGCACTGGCAAGTGTCTGACCTACCATCCCCACCTCCACAAACAAGTACCTTGCCGCTTTGTAACAAGACAGCAGCAGAAGACACGGGGCGTATTCATGCTACCGGTGAGAGTCCATGTGCCGGGTATTTGTGCTTTGCAGGAGAATATTGCCAGAAGTCTATGAGCAGGATTGCAAAAAGGACAACAATAGTTTTCGCAAACTTATTTGAGTAAAGGTTTGTGTGAAACATGGTGTATGTTTTTGGATAAATAATTTTTACTTAAAAAAGAAAAGCCGCTATGCTTCAAAAGAGCAAGGCGGCTGAAAGCTGATTGCCGGGATGCAGATCAGAAGGTGATGATTCTACTCTTATTTCAACATAACCGGTTGCGTTAATTAATGAGCACTACCAGAATTTCTTATCCTTCACCAAACATTACAAATCATTATTTTTCATGGCTTCCCCTTATTACGAAATCTAATAAAATTATATTTTATATTCTGTATTTCAATAATTCAAACATTCCATATTCAATACTTACTCACCACTCATTACTCATTACTCACCACTCATTACTCGAATCTCAATACTCATTTCTGTTGCTGCCTTTTATCAGCACAAAGATGAGTGCCATTTGCAGCGATTACAATCCCTGAATTCAGGGATTTTTATTGCCATTTCACTGGTCTAAGAGCATCAGTTTACCTGAGTATTCCATATTTCCTGTTGTAACTTTCACAAAGTATACTCCCGGCAGGCAAGTAGCCGGCAAGGTGATTTCCACAATCTCCTCCGGAATTGAATGTGCCCTACTTTCTGAATAGACGAGCTTTCCCATACTATTGAATAAATTGATGGAGTCAAAACTACCTGATCCGCTATTCCCTGTTTCCAAAACTAATTTGTAAAGCAACCTTATTATGAATCTTCCTTTCGTTGGATTCGGATAAAGTAAAGCTGAACCGCTTTGTCCGTTTCTGATGATGCAATCTCCTTACATAATTTGGTAACCTGGACAGCCGGCGAATGCTTGCTGCAACCGTCTCCATTAGTAACTTTTACTTTGTATGATGCAGCCTTGGTCGCAACATAGATCTGATTGGTTGCTCCGGGAATATTGTTGTTTCCATTCAGCCATTGATAATTAAACCCGAAACCTGCATTGGCTTGTAAAGCAACCTGCATTGATTGACAAATATTCAAATCACCCAATGGTATTATTTCGGCGTTAGGACCTGTTAGCTTACTGATCAACGTAACTGCGGAAATGGCACTGCATCCATATCCATTTGTGGCTGCGACCGCGTAACTTCCGTTGTTGCCGGTTTGAAAAGTCAGACCAGTTGCTCCGGAAAGGATAACTCCGTTTTTGATCCATTGGTAAGAGACATTATCTGTATATTCAGTAGCAAACGTTACCTGTGTGCCGGGACATATTGCCATACTACCTGCCGGTGAAATATTAGGTATAGCCATAGCATTTTCATCTGTCAGCAGGTTGCAATTGTCATCAATGCCATTGCATAGATCATCTGCTCCGGGATGTATTTCAGGATGGCTATCTTCACAATCTTTATTATTAGTAACGAATCCGGATGGTGGCAACATAGAAAGTGTATCATGTGCCGGATTCCCAAACCCATCACCATCTGCATCAACAAAATATTTTTGTAATGAAGTAGTGGATGAAATTTTTACGATCCAGTAATCATTCAACCCCTGGCTGGCTTGTGTAACATCTCCTCCAGAGTTAGAGTAAGAATAGCCACCAAGCAGATAACCACCATCATTGGTTTGTGGAACACAATGAATTTTATCGTCCAGGGTTCCTCCAAATGCAGCATCCCACATTTTTACACCGGTAGCATCCGTCTTCACAACCCAGTAATCACCATTTCCCACATTAGCCTGTGTTTTATCACCGCTAATACCTGAATCGGACCAACCTGCTAAAAGGTATCCGCCATCTGTTGTCTGCTGAATGAACTTTTGCTTGTCGTAACCGCTTCCTCCGAATCGCTTATCCCATTGTTTTCCGCCGGAAGTATCTGTCTTTACCATCCAAAAATCAAAACCACCTATGCACGGCTCTGTTACATCTCCGGTGATTCCCGATTCTGAATATCCGCCGAGTATGTAACCTTCATCGGCTGTTTGCTGAATAGCATACAGGTATTCACTGTCACTTCCACCAAACACGGCATCCCATTGTTTTACACCTTCTGCATTTATCTTTACGATCCAATAGTCTGTTGAACCCTTGCATGCGATGGTCTTATCTCCGCTGATAACCGATTTTGAAAAGCCTGCCAGGATGTAACCTCCATCAATGGTCTGACTGCAAGAACGTAATTCATCATTGGATGCTCCCCCAAACCTGGCATCCCATTGTTTGATTCCATTCGCATCCGTTTTAACCAACCAATAGTCAGTTGCCCCCCGGCCTGCCTCTGATTTATCACCACTGATTCCCGAACTGGAGAATCCTGCAAGGATATATCCGCCGTCAATGGTTTGCTGAACGCTTCGAAGTTCATCATCAGCGCTTCCTCCAAATCTTACATCCCATTGCTTTGTTCCGGAAGCATCTGTTTTTACAATCCAATAGTCCAGTCCGCCGTGGGCATCTTGTGTTTTGTCTCCACTAATACCTGACTTGGATTCACCACCGAGAATAAAACCTCCATCGTTGGTTTGCATTACTGCATACATACTCTCCGCAAGATTTCCACCAAAGCTTTTATCCCATTCCTTTACTCCGGCTCCATTTGTTTTTAAAATCCAAAAATCTGTGCTGCCCTTACTGCCTTGAGATTTATCACCACCTACCGGTGAATCAGAATCCCCTCCAAGGAGATAGCCCCCATCGGTGGTTTGCTGTATCGTATACAGTGCGTCAGAACCGCTTCCACCAAAACGCTTGTCCCACTCCTTAACAGGCAATACCTGGGCAGAAAGCATGTTTGTGGTAATGAATAGTGCAAAGAATGCAAGTGCGCTTGTTAGAAAATGGATGGATTTCATAATTATATATTTTTATCGTGTATTTTAAACAAATTGATAACAGTTAAGTGCGTTATATCACTTCCAGCATTCAATCAAATAAATTTTTGATCAGCCAAATACTTGCAGCAAAAAAACCTATTGAGAGCAACCAGGCACCCACTTCAACAGTCACATTAAAAAGAAATACTTCTATGCGATTGATTTTTCTTGCAACGGGCTTCACTGCAGTAACGGTAGATTTATTTTCCCTGTTGGCGCCAGGACTTCTTAAGCCCATGGCAACAGATCTTGCCGCGCTACGATTAATAGCACTGTTCCATCCCAATATCCGGGAGGTTAAAAGGTAACTTCTTGAAAAAGCGCGAATTTCCGTTCTGCGGGAATTCATAATCCGTCTTTGAATATGGGCGCTTAACATAAAATGAAGATTTAAGATGAACGCTGTTGTTTGTACAGTTAACTGTTTGGTGCTTCAATATTTTGCCGTGTGTCAGTTATTTCTTAAACATATCTTCCGGCTCTGTATGCTGAAACGGTAACCTGGAAACCGGTTTAAAAAAATAGTTAGCAATTCATGTCAAAGATGCGACACCAGGTGACCGCTTGTCAATACCATTAACTACGTAGCCTATCTCACTCAATAAGGTAAAGGCGCCGGGCAACGCAAAGGGCAGCGGTGACATTACGCACCTGCAATTTTTCATTGATGTTGCGCCGGTAGGTCTCTACCGTTCTCGTGCTGATTTGCAGCCTGGAAGCAACTTCCTTGGTCGTAAGTCCTTCCTGAATCAGGGTAAGCACTTGCAGCTCTCTTCTTGTAAGTTTCATAATAGTTGGTGTTTAATGATGTTGATAGGAATATGTTAAAATCAAGGTTCAGTCTGCTGTTCATTTCAGTTCCTGATCAACCGGAACAACCTATTGAACCTTGTTAGCGTAAAAACATTTTGTGTAACAAAGATCAGGTGATGACAAACGGAAATGCATCATGGAAATCAGGTAAAATGGTGCTCCCTGAATATGGTGAGTTGATTTGCCTGCTATGTACTCTGAATATGAAAAGCGTAATGCCGAAAAGGAAATACGACAGATTATTATAAACTTTCTGCCGGAGCAATTGAAAGCGGATGGAACAGGCATACACCTGTGGCTGCACTTAAAATCAGGATCAGTAAAATAAACGATGATATGATATCCTTTCTAAGCAGCTGATTAATTTGCTGTGAATCACACATAGTTTCAAATACATGATGATGAAAGTGAAAATGGCCGGGTGCGATTACTTTATAGACAAAAACAATATTGTTCTCTTTGGGGATTCATGATTAATTTCCCTTAAACCAGGATGCGTGAAAAACCGCAGCTATATTTGACAGATACTTGTTAAATCTGATTCACATTGATAGGTTGCTGCAGTTCTTCACACTGATCCTCTTCTTCGCGGAGATTTCCGTTATTGATTTTTATAGAATAGATGTTGTTATGCGGAGCATGGAGGAGATAAATCCCACGGCTACTGTCCATGCGCCCAGCTCAACAAAGACATTGTACACTAAACGGCTGATGTGCTCGCTTTCTGATTCTGATTTCCGGCTTGAAACATTAGTGTGGAAGGAAGTGTTCAACATGGTTGTAATTTTTTTGTGGGTGACATTTGCTGGTACAAATATGGCCTTACCGGCAAGGCTATTACATCACCGGTTTCGGGTAAAATGCGTATCCCTGAATTCAGGGATGCCAACTACGCGCATTTGAATTCTATTCCCTGATTGCAAATTCGCACCTTCGGTTTACACCCTGTATGATCTCCACCAAATAAATACCTCCGGGCAGGTTCTTAGTATCAAAGACGGTGGATGATAAAGTTCCTTCATTTACATTTTTGAGCCGGTTGCTTATTAACACCTGGCCTAATGCATTGTAAATATTGATTTGAACAGGCTCCGGACTTGCGACCATAAAATTCACAATTAGCCTATCAATGAAAGGATTGGTGCCGAGATCAAGCAATGGTATCGGGTTATCTACCACATACATACCTTTAATCTCCCGGCCCTTTACCAGGTGGCAGGGTTTCACCACCGAATCAGCTGCTAAAGTATCATGCAAAGCCGACCGCAAACTATCGAGTGTGTGCCGGTAGGTGACGATCAATGCTGCATATTCAGGATCCAGGATCAGGTTTTTACTTTCATCCGGATCTTTAATAAGGTCAAAGAACTCTTCTGTTTGTTCACTGCACCGGTACCAATTGTATTTATAATATTTGCTCCGTATAGAACGGATAGAAGGTTTGCCTGAATCTCCGCTTTCGTCAGCCAGTTTAATGTTTTCATACATCATTCTACTCCTGCTTAACTCCCCGGTAGCCAGTTTGTGAAGGGATAGTCCGTGGAAATGATATGGTTCCTGATCTATTCCAGCTGCATCAAGAATAGTAGGTGCTACATCAACATTCAAGCCTATAGGTACATCCACTACTGTATTCGGCGCGAACCATCCCGGATAACGAATAAACATCGGTAACCTGATGGAGGGCTCATATGGAAACCCTTTTCCATTAAGATAGTGTTCACCGTTCATCATGCCATTGTCGGCGGTAAAAATGAGGATGGTATTGTCCAGAATGCCTCTCTCTTCCAGTGTATTGAAAATGTCGGCTATATTTCCATCAATATCCTTCACACACTCAAAGTATGCTTGAATGCTCATCGCAAGATTTTCCTCTGTTAAAAGTGGAGCCTCCTCATATAAATAGGAAGGATAGTTTTTGTTATACTTTGCTAAAGAAGGTACCGGCATTTCTTCATTACCATAAATTCCACTGTCTTCCGGCAGCGGCAAAGCAGGCTGGTGCGGGGCCTGATGTCCGATCATGACTAAAAAAGGGGTATCAATTGTTGAAATGATCTTTACAGAAGAGTCGCCTATTATCTGTGTTACATGTCCTTCAATAATTTTAGACTCCCCATTAATATTGAATTCTAAATCCATATAGGAGCCTCCAAGTTTACTTCTAGCCATCCAATAATCCCAGCCGGGTTGCGGTTTAAAATAGGCATGGTATTTACCAATCATGGCAGTATGATATCCTGTAGAATCGAGAATATTGGCAATGGTTGGTAGGTACGAATAGTATGGAGAGTTATTGTCAATAGCGCCATTGCCGTGAGGATACAATCCTGTGAGCATAGCGCCGCGCCCAGGTGTACAAAGTGAGTACACACAGAAATAATCCTTAAAGTTGGCACCTTCATCAGCAATGCGATTGATGGCAGGTGAATCGAACCATGCGGGACCTCCGTTAGGCTCAAATGAATCATACCGCATGTCGTCACCTATAATCAGTATAATGTTTGGCCGGGATTGCGGAGGTTGTGCAGATGAAAAAAAACAGACGAGCGACCAAACAAACGTGAAGTACAATCTTCCTGATTTCATTGTACAAAAATTTTAGTGACCATTCTTCTTGAGAGAATCTGGCAGTGATAGTTGATTATTAATGCAGCGCCACTTTGGAGAAAGAGAAAAATGCGATATGCACTTCTAATTGCGAGCGCCAGTGGATGCAGCTCCTCCACACGCTATTGAGCTTAGAATAACATGGTTTTCAACCAAATAATAGCCAGTAAGAAAGCGCCTGAAATTGCCCATGCACCTAATTCAACAACTGCATTCTGAATAATTTGTTTGAAGTGATTGTCTTTCATGGTGTTTGTTTTTAAATCCTATAATTGCTAAAGGACAATACAAAGATGCCACTGTATGGAGGCCAAGTACATCACAGAATTCGGGCAAAATGGACATCCCTGAAAGCGGGGATGGTCCAACTTTTAGATTTAAGTTTGAAGTTTGAAGTTTCTGCAAAGGACCTTCGTGGAAAAAATTTGAAATTTGCAAAGACTACAAAAGATAAACCCCGCAAGACGCAGGCTAACTTAAAAAATCACTATTGTCCGACTAATGTGGGCTAAAGCCCGCCAGGTGCGGGTTTCATCCTATAACCCCACGCTGAAGCGTGGGGTTATAGGATGCATGCTAGTATTGGGTTTCAGCTTAAACCCCAATACTTTAGTGAAACAAGAATGTTAAAAAATATATACAGTGGTTGAAATAATAAAGCAGTTTTATAAATTTAACTCCCACTCGAGTACAACAATTTAACAATTTAACAATTTAACAATTTAACAATTTAACAATTTAACAATTTAACAATTTAACAATTTAACCATTCAACCTATCAACCCATTCCAATCAACCCCGTATTTATGCCATACCTGATCAACCCCGCTGTATTTTTTACACCTGCTTTCATCAACATATTCTTTCGATGCGATTCTACAGTATGAAAACTGATAAAAAGTCTATCGGCAATTTCCTGCGTGGTAAGTTCTTCATTCAGTAGCCGCAATACTTCCACCTCTCGTTTGCTGAAGGGCGGTGCTTCCGGAATGCTTTCACGGTTCCGCATGCTGTGCAAAATTTCCTTGGTGATCTCTTCACCAAAAAATTCACCACCTTCATGAATCACCCTGATTGCATCATGCAATTCGCCGGCACCGGTATTTTTCAGGATGTATCCTGAAACACCGGCCGCTACCAACCGTGTTATGAATTCCTTCTGCTTATGCATGGAAACAATGAGAATTTTGACATCCGGATATTTCTTCCGGATCTCTTTGGAGGTTTCAATGCCGTCTTTACCCGGCATATTAATGTCGAGTATTACCAGGTCAGCCCGGGTATGCTCCAATAATTCGAGCACAGCCTCTCCATTTTGAGCTTCACCAGCTACTTGAACATTGTCAAAACTACTGATGATGAGTTTCAGTCCATCAATAAACATTTGGTGGTCGTCGGCAATGATGATGCGTATCATAAAATAGGTGTTTTTGGAATCTCAATAGTAACCGTGCAACCTTTGCCCGGTAGTGAATCGAAAAAAGCTTTTCCCCTAAGCTGAGCCGTCCGCCACCTGATGTTCTGCAGGCCAATGCCATCGCTTGTACCAGATGAATCGAAACCAATACCGTCATCTTCTACCATCAGCGTAAGCTGCTCAGCCTGCTGGTTAAGATACACATTGATTTCATTAGCATGTGCATGCCGGAGAATATTGCTGATCAATTCCTGTACGATGGAATAAACAGATGCTTCCATAGCCTGATCCAACCGTGCTGTTAATCCGGTAGTATACAATGTAACTTTTATGGTGCCGGAACTGTCGATGCTCTCACACAAATCCTTCAATGCCGGCACCAATCCGAACTTCACCAATACGCCCGAAGCCAAATTATGCGAAACCTGCCTCACCTCCTTTACAGTATCGTCAAACATAGCGACTACCTTTTCAAACGCAGTTTGCTTTTGTTCCGTATTATCGAATGTAATAGCAAAACTATTGAGATGAAGTTTGATGGCTGATAGCGCACTTCCAATACGATCATGAAGATCTGCGGCAATACGTTTCCTTTCCTTTTCCTGCCCTTCCATCATGGCATTCAACGTTCTTATTTCCTGCAAACTGGCTTGTGCACTAAGTTCGTGCACAGCAGCCATGCGTTCCGCTTCCAGCAAACGGTTCTCTCTTTCCAGCACTGCAACCCTGTTACTGATCTGCTGATTTCTTAAAAGGGTGGAAGTCTCCACAAAATTAATTTCATCCTTAAGTGCGATGAAACTTCTGTATTCCAGCAAAGCATCCTTCAGATTACCCATCGCTTCATATGCGGTACTCAAGTGCTGACTGATTAAAGTTAACAATGGCTTTTCCTGTGTTTTCTGAGCAATCTTCTTCGCATCCAATAGCAAAAAAACGGCTTCTTCCATTATACCGGCTTTCAGCTTTTCTCCGGCAATTTCCAAAAGAAAAACAGTGAAATGATTTTTATCACCTGCCATCGAAGCCATCTCCTGACCCTGCAGGAATAAGGCAATAGCGGCATGCGTATTTCCTGTTGCCGCTTCTATTTTACCAAGCTGCAGATAGCACTGCGTAACTCCCGTAATGTGCTTTTGCTTTTCAAACAAGGCTAAGGCTGTTGAAAATTTTTCCGATGCCTCTGCAAGTTTACCCGCTTTAAAAAGGGTAATGCCAAGTTCTGTCATTGCTTTTCCGGTAAGGGCATGAAAGCCCTGTTCTCCGGATATTTTCAAACTCTCTGCCAATAAGGATTGAGATTCTTCGAGGTTTCCGGTTTCACGATGAATGACAGCCATGCTAATTATCACGTTGGCAGTGCCGAACAGGTCGTTCGACTCTTTTTTTATTTCAAGAGAAGAAGAGAAGTGCTCGAGCGCTTTGGCATATTCGCCCAATCGCAGATAGATGATTCCTATGTTATTGATTGCATTGCTTACTCCCCATAGATCTCCGGCATCCTTGAATAGCTGCCATGATTGGTCAAGATGAATAAATGCACTCTCGTAATCTGTAAGATTGAAACAGGCAAGTCCCATACAAAACCGACTACGGGCCTTGCCTAATGGAAAGTTAAGCTCCTCTGCAAAATCGAGTGCCTTCTGTGCTTCAATAAGCGAACTGCCCGGATCAGTATTGCGAAGTTCCATCGCCAGATCAATAAGCAGACTGCACTTATGCTTAGACGAACGTGCCTTCGCAATTTCATCTTTCAGCTTGCTTATTTTTCTTCACCAAACATATTCATGGGCGGGAAATATTGATTAAATATAACATAAAGGGCAATATGAACCCATTTTATTTCAGGAAACAGAACTTACGGCACCTATTCTTGCTGTCAATTCATATGTATTATTTATGAATCGCGAATGAAATCGTTTCAGCATATTTTTCTGATTGCAATTTCAGGTAATATAAACCGGCACTTAGTTTCTGAATATCTACGATAGTTTCCGGAGACCATATGCCAAACTGTTTAACGATTCTTCCCTGTAGGGTGTATATAGTTGCATGAATGGTTTCAGTATGAAATTCCTTGCACGCTATAGTCAGTTGGTCAGTTGCAGGTATCGGGTAAACTGAAATGGCCGGATCATTCATTTCCTGCATAATTCCCGTTGCAATATTTACACAATCCGTAAGACCGGGTCTTCCTTCAAAATGAAAATTATCGAGGTTTGTGGCGCCACCATAACGGGCAGCAGTGACTGATACCTGTATGGAAGTATCCATAGCCAATACTTCGTCAGTAAATGTTCCGCTGCTTGAATTGACCTGGATGGGTGTGGAGGTTCCTGTAGTTCCAAGGTCAAAAACAGTAGCAATAACTTTGAGTTGCTGAATAGTGGAGAATATCACCATCAGCTCATAGCGGTACCAGTGATTGGTATGCAATATGAGCGGTGGATATGGATTGTTATTCCATGAATAAGTTAACAGTTCAATTTTCTTATTTCCGGAAACAGATGCAATGATATAATGATTGAAGTCGGCCTGTGGACGTAGGAAGATGG
The DNA here is from genome assembly GCA_016704325.1 of Chitinophagaceae bacterium. Lineage (GTDB taxonomy): Bacteria > Bacteroidota > Bacteroidia > Chitinophagales > UBA10324 > JACCZZ01. Next base: position 122,241 of record JADJAG010000012.1, on the reverse strand, counting down.
ATAGCGCCCTTTGAAAACTGTTGGGATGCACTAATGCCGAATCATACTTAAAACAAATGGAGGTGAATACAGTATCGTCGGTAACCGGTTTATACTTACTGCAATAAATGGCATTGTCATTACCCCAGGATGAAGAATCAGGTAACTCCAGGCAACCACCCGTGATACCACCCGTTTCAATCTGTGACATGCCAAAGCCGCCATCGAAATGATTGGTGAAATCGTTGTTGTCCGTGTCGAGGTAATAATCAAAATCAACTTCTTCAGTTACAATCTGTGCATCGGAAACATGCATATGTAAAAGCAGTGAAAGGAAAAAGACAACCCGATGCGCCATATTTTCAGATTTTGGTGATCAACTATGCTTTGTAAAAATAAGCTATAAGTTTATAGGTAGCTATCATGCGCTCAAATGCATACAATACCTTGGCCGTTGTGAACTTTAGTCAATAATCACCGTAGACTATTCTCATAAAAATAATAATATGAAATTTCTTGCCTTACCTACTCTTGTGATGCTGCTCATGTCCATACAACCTGTCTATTCTCAATGCAGCCTACCGGCTCCTACAAACCTTCAATCAACAATGACTGCTGAAAGTGCACTTCTTAAATGGAAGTTAAGCCAGTCTGTAGCTTATTATAAAGTCCGTTACAGGAAGACAGGAGATGCAATCTGGATTTCATCTCCACAACTAAATGTTTCCAATTATACCATTTCAGATCTTCAGCCCGGTACCTCGTATGACTTGAGGGTAGTGCCCTATTGCAGTAACGGTCAACAAGGTGCATATACCTTCAAACTGGATACGACTATAATGCCAAACATTATCATCCTTTATCTTGACGATGCTCCAAACGGACTGACCGGTGCAACGGGTGCGCCTGATTTTGTGGAGACTCCCAATATTGATCTTATAGCCAAGAACGGAATGAATTTCACAAATAATTCCTGCCTCATTTCATTATGTGCCCCAAGCCGGGCTGTAATGATTACCGGACGCGCTCCCGCAAGAACAGGCGTAAAGGACAATAGCACACAACAAAATTTCAACCTTTCTTTACCAACCCTCAGTGAGCAATTGCAGCAGGCAGGTATTTATACAGCAGTATTGGGAAAGTTTCATGATGTATTTGATGCACACAACGGAACTGACTGGAATTACCGATATGAAAGTGTTACTACACAAGGTTCTGCCACTATTAAGTTTTCAAGAAATGGAGGCCCGGCAAAAAAAGCCGGCAATGATTCTGTGATTACAAAAGTGCTGATAGATACCGCTATTGCATTGGTTCATCAAACATCGCAACCACTCTTTCTGCTACTCTCCCTCCGCGATCCACATACTCCCACCAAAGTACCGGTACCTTTCGATCATTATTACGATAATGAAACCATCTCATTCGGAGTAAATACATTACCCTATTCAAACCTTTATCCTTCCTTCCTCTATGAATTACCGAACAAAAACTATAAGGATGCTACACAAATGACAGAAATCCTTAAAAACCAATATCGGGCCATGGCCTACCTGGACTCACGGATTGGAGATTTACTGAACGCCCTCAGTACAACCGGTAAACTGGAACATACCCTGCTATTATTTACCAGCGATAACGGGTTCATGAATGATGAGCATGGGCTTTATGGAAAACGGCACCCGTACCATGAGTCCGTAATTGCACCGCTTCATATTTGGTATAATGAATGGTTTCCTTCCGGCACAAGTGAACTGCTCACCAGCAGCATAGATTTGTATACCACCATCCTTCGTGCTGCGGGAATAACGGATTCAAATTCAGACGGCATTTCGATCAAAGACCTGTATGATGGAAACGTACTACGCACCATGGCATACAGTAGTACGGGATATACTACAGAGGATAATTTCCAGGACATGGCATCTTCCAGAACCGGTTGGGATGCAGACTACAAACTTATTCAGTACGGCTGCTCGCAGGTGACGGAAGCCTTTTTTAATCTTCAGAATGATCCCCAAGAATTGGTAAACCTCATTAATAAACCTTCATTGCAATCTGTTATTCAGGAATACCGTGAATCACTAAACGATCTTGCCGCTCATTATGGAGATACGCTGCCCGGAACTTTGCTCAATTGCCATCTCGTAGATAACAATCGCAATGGACAAGCATTAAATCAACACGATGCTTTAAGTATTTACCCAAATCCCGGAAATGGAAGGATCACTGTGGAAGGATTTGAAAATTTCTTACAGGTTGAGTTAAGATCTGTCATAGGCAGTCATATTGAGTATTTAAAAGAGTCGTTTGATTGCAGCCACCTTCCCGATGGGTTGTACCTGATACATGCAATAAGTGCTTCGGGAGTACCTGCGAATGTGACATTCATAAAGCAGGAATGAATCTTTGAACTATTGAATGGTACATTGGAAGTGTCCGATTCTTTTATTTTTGTGAATAGAACCTGTTGATATGGATTTAACAACATTAAACTAAACATAGCAACCATCCCATGAAACTACTTTTTACTTCAGTTCTTAGTGTGCTCTTCCATTATTGTTTCGCACAGCTCAACTATATTCATCCGCTTCCCGGATCAGCAATGCATCATCCGGAAGCTACCATCATTCTTAAGCATGGTACGCTTATCGACAACATATCTGTACTGGATAAAAACCTCGTTGAAATTCATGGCTCTTTGAGTGGTGCCCATAGCTGGACTTCGCGACTATCAGATGACAACAGAACCGTTGTAATCAAACCATTTCCTGCTTTTGCATATGGCGAAAAAGTTTTTGTGACGGTGCAATCCAGGCTGCGTACGAAAGCCGGAGCAGTAGTAGAAGGAACCAGTTTCACATTTAGTATTATGAATGAAATTTCCGCTGAACAAAGGGAACAGGCCAGGCTTGGACTGCAAAAGATGGAAACGGAACATGCTCAATTACCGGTGTTTAAAGAAGAGGATCCCTACCCGCTCGACTCCATGCCTTCCTATACAATTAATGTGAATAATAACCCGGCACCCGGACAACATTTTTTTACCAGCCACAAGGAAAATTCAACTTCCAACTGGTTCTCCACGATCATCAACAACGATGGTTCCATAGTCTGGGCACGCGACCAGGCTAATGGCGGGGTGGATTTTAAGATCAATGAAAGCGGTTACCTGACGTACTATTTTGCCGGTTGGTGGGTAGTAATGGATTCCAATTTTAACAAACTCGATTCTTTCCAATGCGTCAATGGGTATGCTATTGAAACAGACAGTCATGATTTTATGATGTATCCGGATGGCCATGTGTTCTTATTAGCAAAGAACCTGCAGATTATGGACATGACACCTTATGGAGGCATACAAAATGCTTCTGTGTATGGTTTGGTTATCCAGGAACTCGACGCCAGTAAAAACCTGGTGTTTGAATGGAGAAGTTGGGACCACTTCCTGGTAACAGATGCCAATGCATACACTCCGCTTACCAATGCAATCGTAAACTACTGCCATGGTAACTCTATAGAAAAAGATTTTGATAATCACCTGATGATTTCCTGCAGAAATATGAATGAGCTTACCAAGATCAATCATGAAACCGGTGATATTATATGGCGCATGGGTGGTGATAACAACCAGTTTACTTTTGTGAATGACAATATTCCGCAGCATTTTCAATCACAACATGATTTAAGACGGTTAGCAAACGGGAATATCCTGATTTACAATAATGGCAATCAGCTTCCGGTACAAATATCCAGTGCCAAGGAGTATGCTTTAGATGAAGTAAATAAAATCGCCACATTGGCCTGGTACTATGAGCATCCTGATGTAAACGGCAACAAAGTATTTTCCGGTGCTACCGGCAATGCGCAGCGGCTACCTAATGGAAACACCCTCATTGACTGGGGACTGGCTACTTCCAGCAAGGGATTGCCAAATTTCACTGAAGTAGATCCGGATAAAAATATTGTCTGGGAAATGACCTTTGACTCTATTGGATATAAGAGTTACCGCATTCATAAGTATGAATGGAATCCATGTAGCAGGATAACCGGCTATACAATGAACGCTACAATAAAACCTACACTCGTTTCATTGAAATGGCAAGCGGCCAATGGTGCCAAAAAGTATGAAATACACTACCGGATTGCCGGCTCACAAGACTGGACGGTGAAGACCACAGGACGCACGATTTTAAAGCTTACCGGTTTAGCAGCTTCTACAAAATATGAATGGCGTGTTAAAACGCTGTGTACCAACGATGGTGCAATCGCATCCGCTTTTTCAGAAACCAAAACATTTAAGACCAAACCGCAAAAGGATTCGGAAAATATGAATGCGGAATTGCAGGCCATCTCAATCTATCCGGTGCCGGCTTCAACCGTTATCACGATAACTATTCCTACATCAGGCGAGTCACTGATCAGGATTTCAAATACTTTAGGAAGAGTGGTTTATGAATCCAAAACAGGGCTGGCCGGTTCAGGTAGTGCTGAAGTAAATGTGAAAGATTGGCCACATGGCTTGTATCTGGTGGAAGTAATAAACGGAAATCAGCGATATGTCGAAAAAGCTATTGTCGAGTAATAAGAAGTTACCTGCGGTAAGTTTACTAAACTAATTAAAGCGGTGAGCAAATTACCAATTGCAAAACGACCGGGTGAATACATAATTTTCTTTGTGGTAAAAGTGCCCACAATGGAAGGAATGGCATTCATTTATATTGCTGCTGATGCTTATAGTGAATTTGTTTTCAATCTCGGCGTTGAAAAAGATGATCGTGAAAAAACCGTCTTGAAAAACATCTATCTGTTAACTGAAAATCCTGACTTTCTCATTCATAGGGATGAAGGCTTCACCCTTGTTTTAGCGAAGTATAAGAAACTAACAGCCAGGATAAATGCGATCATAAATCCTGTAAATGGAACATTGATGATCAATAAAGCTTTTAACACCTTCATTGCCAATCCTGTTCTGGAAAGCTTACAGGATTTCTTTGATGGTCGAAAATAGCCTGCTGCCATGATCCCTTTTGCTGCTATAGGAACTAATGCAATCCAACTTGTAAATAATCAACCATGGCGGGTTTTCAATTTAACAGTAGTTTTCCTCCATTCAGTACTTTTTTGGTATTGTAGTGTGCAACCTGTTAGCTTCCTTTGCGTAATCCCCCATTTATGAAGGTTTCTGTCCTGCTGATCTTGTTTTTGTTAACCCATCTTGTTCCCTATGAAATATCAGTATTCCCATAAAGACGGAGAAGGAAAATTTCTTTTATTAAAAGGCGAGTCAGATTTTCACCGGCGCTACCTGCCGGAGAAGAAAGACACTAAATTTTATACGATTGTCTGGAACAGGGGTGATAAGCAAACAGTAGTGATTGATGAAGTAAACTACACATTTGGAAAAGGATGCCTGTTACCGATTATGATGGGCCAGTCATTTCGCTTCGAAAAACCGGACGTATTGATTGCGTGGCAGTTTAACAGAGAATTCTATTGTGTGGTAGATCATGATGTAGAAGTGGGTTGTGTAGGTTTTGTATTCTATGGCACCTCGCCCACCATGTTTGTAAATCTTAATACCGAAGATGTATTGATGCTCGAACGGTTATTGGTTGTATTTGAAGAAGAGTTTGAATCTGATGATGGCATCAAAGGCGAAATGTTGCGGATGTTACTGGTGCGGCTCATCATCAAAACAACCCGCCTTGCCAAACTGCAATACCTGGCAGTCGCTGAAGTAGACGAAGACAAATTTAAACTTGTCAGGAAATACAACCTTCTGGTGGAACAGCATTTTCGAAAGGAGCACCAGGTTCAGTTTTATGCTGGACTGCTCCACAAATCTCCAAAGACCATTTCGAATACCTTTTTGTTGTACAACAATAAGACACCACAGCAAATCATACAAGATAGAATTGTAAGTGAAGCGAAACGACTTCTATATTATACAGATAAACCTGTGAAAGAAATTGCTGATGCTCTGGGATTCAGTGATAGTGCACACTTCAGCAGGTTCTATAAAAATTGTGCAGGCCAGAATCCTTCGGAAGCAAGAAATGCTGTATTGAAGCGCACCAGGGAATAATCTCCAAATATTCGGGAACATTGTCCATTTGCTCGTATTGAAGCGTGAAGCATTTTTGCACTTTCACCGGATGTATTCAATACCTAAACTACAACGGTAAGGTAAATGAGATTGGTTTAGCTGATTCCGCAGTTTAAATCAGGAAAGCCATTGGTTATTGGCCATTATTCATCAAAGGATCAAATGATCGAAAACTTATGTCATTGAAGACTATTAAAATAATCGCCAAAGTGTTTGGATTGGTACTACTCTGTAACCTATCATTTGCCCAGGAGGCCTTACGTTCAAAACAATTCAACCTGGAAAGTGGCATTGCAATTCAAGGATATGACCCGGTCGCTTACTTCTCTGAGAATAAAGCAGTAAAGGGTAATAAACAATTTTCAGCTGTTGTTGGTGGCGTAACCTATTTATTCGCCTCTTCCTCCAACCTTGATCTCTTTCTAAAGAATTACATAAAATACGAACCTCAGTATGGTGGATGGTGTGCGTATGCAATGGGAGCAAATGGAGAAAAAGTTGCAATCGACCCTGAAACATTCAAAATTGCAAATGGCAGGCTTTACCTGTTTTATCATTCATGGACTAACAATACTTTGATCAAATGGAATGATAACGAAAACACCCTTAGAATTAAAGCCGATAATAACTGGCAGACCATTTACCAGTAATTTAACCAACAGAAATACATTAATAATGAAAGTAACCACTATCATCTCCTGGCTATTAAGAATTATTGCAGCAGTAATTCTTTTACAGACACTTTACTTCAAATTTACCGGTCATCCTGAATCCGTTGAACTGTTTACCAAACTGGGTGTAGAGCCCTGGGGTCGCATTGGAACCGGTATAATAGAATTAATAACAGGCATCTTGCTGTTGATTCCGGCTACAGCATTTATTGGTTCATTCCTTGGAATAGGTTTAATGTCAGGAGCCATCTTATCTCATATGACCATTATCGGAATAGAGTCTAAAGGAGACGGCGGTAAGCTTTTCATCCTCGCTATCATCGTTTTAATTTGTTGCCTTCTTATTGCAATGATATTTCGGCGTCAAGGTCGTGCATTACTAAACAGATTTATGAAGAAGTAACAAGGCGCCTCCGTGGCGAACTGCTGCCAGGTATAAGAAACTAATCTGCAGTTGATCCGGGCATCAATCCCCCCCCCCCCCCCCCCCCCCCCCCCCCCCCTGAGCAGATTATACAAACCCAAAAGGCAAAACGACCCCGCCTGCAATTTATGAACTGTCGCGTGTTCTCCTTTCAACAACAATTCTCTCCCATTGAGTATTTTTTGACAGCGTAATATGCAACCTGTTAGCTTCCTTTGCGTATTCCCCCATTTATGAAGATTTCTTTCCTGCTGGTATCGTTTATGTTAACCAATCTTGTTACCGGTTTCTGCCAAACCACGTATACTTCATTGGCAAACGGCAACTGGAATAATAGCAGCACGGTCTGGTCAACGAATGGCAGCAGCGCTTGCGGATGTACTCCCGGGTATATTTTGGTGAACGATACTGTAATCATTAATCACGATATCAATCTTGGAAATGACCTGGAAGTTGACCTTAATTCCCATCTGCTGATCACTAGCACAGGATCACTTTCAGGCAACTTCGAAATAGAATTTTTTAATGGAGGAAGTATAGTTGCTCTTGGACCGGTTGATTGCAAAAGTATTGACATTGGGCCGGGCTGTATCGGCAATTTTTACCAAACCATAGATTGTGTTGAACGGTTCAGGGTAGAAGGCATTTCACAGGTTGATACTACCGTAATAGCAAGTGATATTGAAGTAAAAGAAACCGGCATTCTCACCTTTGTGGTGCCATACATTGAAGTGAGTGTTCAGAATGGAGAATTCAAGAATGATGGCATCATTAATTTCAACAACACCTGTCTTTATATTTTGCATGGCAATTTCAGAAACAAAGAAACCGGTTCTCTTTTCGGAACCGGCTATATTGAAGTGCAGGATGGAGACATCAGGGATGATCCATTAAGTTTTTGGTCAGTTAACGTAAATTGGTGTTGCAGCGGTGAAGAGGAAGATATGCCATTTGCCGAAAACTGTAATGGCTGCCTCCTCATCCTGCCAATTGATCTTGTAGCGTTTTGGGGTACTACTACAGACCAAAAAGTAGTCTTGCAATGGATTACGGCTACAGAAGTAAACACTGATTATTATGTGGTTGAACGATCCCTGAATGCAATTGACTGGCAGGAAATCGGTAAAGTCCCGGGAATCACGAATACACTAAACAAGACCAGTTATTTCTTTCACGACCAGTATCTTCCTGCAGCAAAAACACTCTACTACCGAACGGGAAATGTAAACCTGGATGGCATGATTGATTATAGTCCTGTGATTGCAATAAAGAATTCAAATGTTCAATCTATAAGTCAAGGCTACTATAGTATTTACGGTAGTTATTATCCTACACTTGAAGCAGCACCTGCCGGTATCTATATTGAAATCATGACATCAGGAAATCGAATGGTCTTTCATCAACAATAAGAAGTGGACAGGGTAACTAAATTGTCCAATATCTCAAAATGTTCAACTAAACGTGTATTGCTGACCTTATTTCAAGATCTATCTGTCAACTGAAAAATTCCTGAAACAAGAATTAGATGGCACATCTGATTTTATCTAGTGTCTGTCCGAATAATATGAGTTAAAGCCTGCCAGGAACAGGTTTCATCCTATAACCCCACGCTTCAGCGTGGGGATAGAGGATGCACGCTAGTATTGGTTTCTAATTCTTCCAAAATGTCTTTACCACCTGGCTGCCTTCCTGTCTTATGGTAATCAGGTAAATTCCGGATGGAAGGTGGGCAAGATTAATACTTTCAATTTGAGAAGAAGCAGATTCAACAAATGCGTGGTTGTATGCAACCTGGCCCATCAGGTTGGTAATGGTAATTGAAGTAGCAGCATTAAAATCGCCATATAAATTTAAAGATTCATCAACCGGGTTCGGGCTTATCTTCAAAGGCATATTATCTTCTACTTTGAAGTACGTAATAGCATTTGGGTTACTCTTTATAAGGTTACAATCTTCAATCTTTTTATCCTTCTTTAACGTATCAAAGTATTGCAGCTTCAAAGCAGTGAGTTGCGCACGCATTTCATTCAGCACAGTCTGATAGTTGGCTTCCTTCACCAGGTTTGTGGTCTCCAACGGATCAGCATTAAGATCATACAATTCCTCCGTGAGTTTGTCACACTGACTCTTCACATACTTAAAGTCGTTGGTAATAACACCCCGCATAGAAGGCCGGTCACTTTCTTCAATGGCATCGCAGGTACCGGTCTTAAGTTTAATATTTTCAAAAAGAAAAGCATCCCGCTGCACCTCTCCCGAAATTTGCTTTTGCAGTGACGTTCCCTGAGGATGATACTTATCAGGATTGATTTTAGCTGCCTGAAGAATGGTAGGCATAATATCGATATTCAGCGTAAAGAAATCATCATCCACCACCGTGTTGGCAGGGTACCAGGCCGGATAACGTATAAATAAAGGCAGATGAATAGATGGTTCATAAGCTTTGCCCTTACCTTTCAACGCATGCTCGCCATAATTAGCACCGTTGTCAGAAGTAAAGATGATCATCGTATTGTTCAACAGGTTCCTGTCCTGAAGGATGCTGAAGATGTTGGTGACATTATCTTCCACTGCCAGGATTCCTGAAAAATAATTCCGGAAGTCTTTAGATATTGTTTTTTCCTTTTCATAAATCTTATTGGAATCCTCGTAAAGGAATGAAGGATACCATGCACTGAACTGGTAAAAATTTTCAGGTATGGGCATGTCAATGTCATCAAAGATTCCATCATACTGCGGTAAGGGCACTACCGGACGGTGTGGAGACGGATGGCCAATAGTAACAAAGAACGGTGTATCAACCTGGCTCAGGTATTTATGCACGGTATCGAAAATGATATTCTCTACATGCCCGGTTTTTATCTGTTCTGTGGAATTGAAGAAGAAGGTCGGGTTCTCATACTCTATCTTCCGTGAAGTAGCAAACCAATAATCCCATCCATTTTGTTTCTTGGCGGCAATGTGGTACTTGCCAATCATGCCGGTATGATATCCGGCGCTGTCAAGCACCTGCGCCAGCGTCTTGATGCCCGGTTTGATGTACGTGCAATTATCGACTGCCCCATTGCTGTGCGGGTATAAGCCGGTCATCATGGCTGCACGCGCCGGAACGCAGAGCGGATACACGCAATAATAGTTATCAAAGCGTGCACCTTCATTGGCTATCTTGTTAATGGAAGGCGTATTCAGGAAATCAGGTCCGCCGGTAACACTGAATGCATCATAGCGCAAGTCATCAGCAATGATCATGATTACATTCGGTCTTGCGGATTGGGCAAACAAAGCAGCTACAGGCAGGCATAAAATCACAAGCAGAAATCGGAGAGAGACCTTCATCATGAATTAAGTTAGCCGTAAAGATAACTCATGTAACAATAACTGCATGCATGTAGGAAACAATCGGGTGTACGACAATTCGTTCATCTTGTCAAGCAATGGTTGGTGGGTTAAATTGCTAAATCGTTAAATTGCTGCGGCAAAGCCGATCACTTGCTATTCTGTGTTCACTACGCTACTTTGCTCACTTACTCAAATACTTTATACTCAATTTCAACACCCAATAATCTATATCCAATTTGTCGTAAATCCGAACAATCAGCAAACGGAGCAAAGGTGCCAACAGCAGTTACCTGAACACCTGCAATTTAATTACAGCCCTTTCCTCCCCTGATTCCAGCATTACCAGATAAATTCCACTGTGGAATGAATGGAGATTAATCTCCTCCTTATTGCTGTTTTCATATGATTGATGAAAGAATGTTCTTCCTGATAAATCAGTAATGCGCACTGTAAAATCACTGCCGGGTAATGCACTTTGCCTGATTACTATTTTATCTGATGCCGGGTTAGGATACAACTGCCACTGAAGCAGGCCGGTCATTTCTTCCACGCCTACAATATAGGTGGGCAACAGGGTACCTCCTTCATCTTTGTATCGGGCAACCCACTCCTGGTAATACTGATTAGCCACCTGTGCATTGTGGACAATCACCGTATTCTCATCATTACTGAACTGCGCTGAGGTACTCCAGTTATGCGAACCGGTTAGCACAATTGGATCCAGTCCGGGTGCATTGGCGTCAACCAGCAGGTATTTGTTGTGTACGGAATAAGAATGATTCGCCACGAATAATTTACCAACCATATCGCTGGCCAGTATGCTATAAGCAAAACTGCCATTGGCCGTATCGTCAATAATTCCTCCACCCCAAACGCCGGCACTGGTACGGTCATCAATTGCATAGGAAATACTGAAACGGGTATCGGCATACACGCAAAGCTGCAAATCATGATCTGCTGATGTGGCAGTGCGCTTTATTTGTGTTTCCGTATCATCACTCGGACTAAAAAATAACTCCACCCTGCTTCCGCCGATATTAAATTCTTTTGGTGTGTTATTCAACTTATCAGGACCAAATAATCCGCTCCACATTTCATTGAACTCTAATTGATACGCTTTCGCAAGACTTTGATCCTGGAAGATGATCACATTGTTGGCATCATTCGTAACCTGCTGATTGGTAAAGTTCATGGAACCTGTCCAGAGGTAAACCTTATCAGGATCAGGTGCATCCACATCCATGATCACGAACTTGTTGTGCATGATGCCATAGTCGATACCGGTCGGACTTAGCTTTTTATTAGCTGGTCCGATTGCAATCTGCGACCACGCATTGCCGTCCATATTGTCGCCATCACCAATAACCCTCACATTCACGCCACGGTTATAAGCAGCATTAATTGCGTCAACAATGCCATTGTTGTTGTCCATGTTGTAGATGGCTATATCCATGGAATAGACAGTACGGTTCATGTAAGCAATCAGCGTATCATCCATTGTTTGTGCAAGGGTGACTGCATTAATCCCCTGTGCAACAGAATTATCTACTGACCTGGTAAAATAGGTGGTAATGGTTCCGGAAGAAAGTGATTGTGTCATCATTGGCACAACCGATGCATAAGAGGTATCGCCCGTCGAACTCACGGAAGCAGCTTTCACGAAGTAAATGGTTGCAGGTTGCAATCCGCCGATGGAAAGATCATGGTTCACAACCAGGGATGCATTATAAGCTACAGATCCCAGAGCGGTAGTGGTGCCGTAATAGAGCAACGTGGAGCCCGGATGGAGGGTTTGAAAAGTTACATTGAATGAATAGGGTGTGATATTGATCTGGCCGGGTGTGGCAGTAAAAACCGGTGGATTTCCGGGCAAAATAAAATCATTCAGGTCGCGTGGAAGCAACTGGTAGCCTGTTGAGCAGCCATTAGCAGGCGAAGAACAAAATTGCGACATGATGCCGATGAGGTCAATGCTTCCTACCGGGATAGGAGTGCCTGCAATATTGCTGGTAGCATTGATACGCACTTCTGCCGAAGTCACGCTCCCATCTGTTGCCGTGTAATTGGCACTGGCCGTCTGAAAGTTACCGGTACTGATAAAGGCGGCATCCTGGAACCGCACCAGCCTGCCTTCATAGGTTTCTGAAAAACCGGTAGACATATTTACTTCAAAAGGTTCCGGCAGTGCATTACCGGAACTAATTATCGTAAAACTACTTACCGGACTAATCTCGAGCAGGTTATTGTACAAGTCCAGCACACCGGTCACTTCAATACTGTCTCCACGTTGCACGTTACTTAATGAAGAACCATAAGCACCGATGCCTCCTGTCGGATCCTGCAGGTAGCGTATCACACCAAGTTCCCCTGCATTTAATACGATACCACGTACGGTGACGGTAGCACCTTCTGCCATGGTTCTGGCAGTAGCAATGGTGATCTGGGCATGGGAAGTAGAATAGATAAAACAAGAAAGGAAAAGAAGGGGGATCAGTTTTTTCATGTTGCAGCAGATGAGGCCGCAAAGATATTCAAGGTTAGAGAGATATGGAGATTAAATTAAGCGTTGGTAAGAAAGCATGAGGGATTAGCTTGCGAGGAAGTTTCCGTGAACACTCGCTTCTCCTTTATCAACTTCTCCTTCCAAAAGTTTTTGGTAATGCTTGTCAGCAGGTTCTTTTATCTCAAACAATGGTAAATTCACCATGCAATTCCAAACCTGCTCAATTTAAAGAGGCAACTATCGAAATCATCAACATGCCGGGAAGAATTGAAGAGGTGTGTAAGCCTCCCATGCAAAGCACCATGTTACATGATGATGTAAATCTTGTTGCGTATTTGTATTTCTTGTGGTTAAAACGTGTTGGAAACATAATCAGCTAAACGATCATAGTGCAATGATGCATATGAAAATCAGAAATTATCATCCTTCAGATAAGGATAAGATTATAACATTGCTGCGTCTAAATACACCGCAATTCTTTTCACCTGCGGAAGAAGCAGACCTGCTTGAATACTTGGGACAGCATGCAACCGATTATTATGTGGCTACGGAAGACAATAACATTCTTGGCTGCGGCGGAATTAATTTAACACCTGATGGCACCACGGCAAGAATATCCTGGGATATAGTACATCCAAACTACCAGGGAAAGGGAATTGGCAGCGCATTGACCAAATTCAGGCTTCAGAAGATAAAAGAAATGGAAGGCATAAAGACGATTGCAGTAAGGACCTCACAAATGGCCTATCAGTATTATGCAAAATTTGGATTTACACTCAAAGAAATCATTAAAGACTATTGGGCAGATGGCTTTGACCTTTATAGTATGGAATGTACTGTTGATTCAACAAAATACTGAACAGGCCATCATCTTTCCTTGATGCTTGCCCGCTTGGAATTCCCCCCCCCGTATCCCGCTTGCTTTCCATAATCCTTAGCAGCGCAGACACAGGGGTGGTGTATTAGCATCCAATCAGTAACCGGTACCTATTAATACTGCGGCAAACTTGCTATTCAACTATCAGTTTAATTCTTTCCATTTCCCTTTCCGCACTTACTTCAATAATATAGATACCGGAAGGTAAATTCTTAGTCCATGCAAATGAAAGAACTCCGGGCAGCAAGGTTTCCACATGCACAATTCTTCCTGTTGTATCATACAAGGTGATCCTTTTTTCATCATTCAGGAATTTGTTCCCCAACAAAATCAGGAAGGAATCATGTGCAGGATTGGGATAACAGGATATGGCTGTCACCGCTTCATTCACTTCATCCACAGCAGTAACCGATGATTCAATCACATCAATCAACTGGTCTGCCGCAACATTCAGCAACACGGTATCATTTCCGGCCGGAAAAAGTACCATTACAGAGTCTGCAACGGTTGCATCACCCAAACCGAAATGAACGGTCAGGCTATTCTGGCTGCAATGGCCCGATTGCGCGGTTACCTCCCGCATCTGCCATACGGCATTGCCATTGATGGTTGCTTTCACTTTCACCCTGGCTCCTATTGCCGACCTGTTGCTGGCAGTACCCTGAAGTGAAAATTTGATCCAGTTATTTCCATTGCCGTTATTCATAAAGAAGAGATCATCCGGGTTATTGCCGGTTGCGGTATTCTTGCACGTGGCAAATAGCAGATCCTGAAAACCATCATTATTGGCATCACCCCATGCCATTCCATACGAGCAGGGTGTAACCAGGTCGCTAATGCTGTTAACATCACGCTCGAAAACACCATTGCCATCATTAAGATATAAGAAGTTCAGGATGGTGCCATTGCAAAAACCATTGCTCACTGCCAAATCAAGGTCGCCGTCATTATCATAATCTGCAAAGGAGGAACTATAAGAACAACCACCATCCGTTACTGCATCACCGGTAATTACTTCTGTGAAATTTCCCAATCCATCATTAATATACAACTGGTTCTTCTGCGATGCAAAATAACCTGAGTTGACCGTATACACATCAAGGTCTCCGTCATTGTCAATATCACCCCAGCTTGCACCCATGGTACTTCTGTTGTCGCTTACCAGAGGTCCGGTGGTTACCTTCGTAAAAATGCCGTCATCATTTCTATACAGGTTGTTGGCTTCAGCAGATTCATTGGTTACATATAAGTCTGCATCACCGTCGTTGTCATAATCGGCCCAGGTAACGCCCCGCGAAGTAGCGGCATCAGTAACGGCAATGCCTGATGTGATACGGGCAAAGGTTCCGTCGCCATTATTATTATACAGGAAATTCTTAAAATCTCCTTCACTGTTGCTCACATAAGCATCCAGCCAGCCATCATTATCATAATCACCCCAACTGGCCGTTTCGGAAAAACCATTATGAGAACTGAGCTCATTGTCACCGGAATAGCTGAAAGTACCGTCTCCGTTATTGTGGAAAAAGTAATCCGGCTTGTCGTACCAGGTAACTGCCAGTACATCATTATCACCGTCATTATCGGCATCAGCAATAGTGGCTCCGTCATATTGTGAAGCGATGGTTACCAGGTCATCACCGGTAACCTTGGTAAAAGTGCCATCAGCATTGTTCAGGTAGAGAAAATTCACCCCGCCGGCAGAGGGCCCGTTGGTAATAAAAATATCATCCCATCCGTCGTTGTTCACGTCGGTGAAATTTACACTACGGCTATCACCACCTGTGGTCACCACAGGGCCGGTGGTTACTTTGGTAAATAGCTGGCCATAGCTTATTACAGGTAGGGCAAGCAGGACAAAGAGCAGGGTATTTATTTTCATAACAATTATTTTTTCAGCGAAGCAACATCACCGGCACCACAACTTTTTATGAATGAGATCAGCTGCACATTTACCACGACAGACAACAGGCAACGTTTTCTATCGTCCTTTAACCTTCCAAACAAGTTGTTTATCTTGTTCAAGCGCTCATTCATCTCATTACTGCTGCTTTTAACCAACTTACAGCGACCTTGCAAACATGAAAAGTCGTATTGCATTACATATTCTATTCTGGGGCACGTACCTGTTCCTGAGAACATATATGGATGTATTCCTGATTAACTACTCGTATTTCAAGCTGCCGTGGGATGAGCGAATTGCAAAAGCATTGCTGCCTGAAATGATCCTGTTGATTCCGAAAATCCTGATGGCATATTTCCTGATGTACTATGTGATTCCCGATATGGGGAAAAAGTCAAAATGGAAACTGGCTGCCGCTTCCATTGCAGTCATGCTCGTATCATTATTACTTTACCATACCCTGCTTTCGCAAGTAGTGATACCGCTTATACATAATGAAACGCACGAGCCCGGGACTTTAACGGAAGATATTTCCCGCTTCATCTGGCGCATGCTCGACATACTTACTGTTGCCGGAGCAGCTTGTACCTTATCACTCATGAGAAAACAACTGCTTGATGCAAAAAGAGAGCAGCAGTTGATAAAAGAAAAATTACAATCAGAACTGAACTTTCTGCGCGCACAAACACATCCTCATTTCCTGTTTAATACCCTCAACAGTATCTATGCGCTGGCGCGGAAACAGGATCCGGAAACACCGCGCGTAGTAATGCAGCTTTCTAAACTGCTGCGCTATATGCTGCATGAATGCAAAGAAAATTATGTAACGCTGGAGCAGGAATGGAAAGTAGTTTTGGATTACGTGGAACTCGAAAAGATCCGCTACGGACAACGTGTAGCAGTAACCTGCACTACCCAGGTCTCCAACATGCAGGCAAGTGTGGCTCCGCTGCTGCTACTACCCCTGGTGGAAAACGCATTTAAGCACGGAGCTGGAAACAACAGGGGAATCACTACCATTACCATCCTGCTCGAAGAACAGGAAGGAATGTTGAAATTTGAAGTGAAAAATAATGTAGAGGCAACTCCTGAACCTTCCGCGGAAACATCAGGTATTGGATTGAGTAATGTGAAGCGACAGTTGGAATTACTTTATCCCAAACATACTTTTGAATCTTTCCGTAACAATGGCACCTTTACCACGCTGATCGCTTTTAACTGGAATGACAAAACTGCAATGCCTGATCGTTGAAGATGAACCGCTGGCCGCGGAAGTGCTGATGGATTATATCCGGCAGGTACCCTTTCTGCATTTCCTGGAATGGTGCACCGATGCCGTTCAGGCTATGGACCTGCTGCGTCAAAAACAGGTAGATGTTATTTTCCTCGACTTGCATTTGCCCGGCATCAAAGGTTTTGAATTGCTGAAGACGCTTTCGCACAAACCGCAAATCATCATTACCACTGCCTATCATGAATATGCACTGCAGGGTTATGAATGGCAGGTGACTGATTATCTCGTGAAGCCTGTTGAATTCAGCAGGTTCCTGCAGGCTGCGAATAAACTAATTTCCCCGGCAGCCCAACAGTTGTTACCTCAAAGCAAGGATGATGGCAAACCAAAGCACCTGTTTGTAACGGCAGAAAAGAAGCAGGTTAAGATTGTATTAGAAGATATACTGTACATCGAAAGCCAAAAGGACTATCTGAAAATTGTCTTGAAACAAAAAAACATCATCGTAAGGCAACCGCTTCATGAAATGGAGCAATCATTGCCTGCTTCGGACTTCATTCGGATACACCGCTCCTACCTCGTTGCCAAAGCAGCTATAGAAACCTGGGATGCTTCAGAAGTGGAAGTGCAGGGGCAACTGCTTCCTATCGGAAGAAACTACCGGGAACAAGTGCAACAGTTGCTCAGGGGATGATCATTGGGTGGATACTTTTATTGACGAACAGTAAAGTTATCTGGTTCACTCCTTTGCCCCCCCCCCCTTTTCCTTCCCCCCCCTCCCCCCCCCCCCCCCTCCCCCTCCCCCCCCCCCCTCTCCTCTTCCCTGTTGGGGGCCAGCGGCTGGGCGGGCGGGGGGCGGGGGGGGGTGGGGGGGGCGGCGCCTCGGGGGGGCCTCCCCCCGCCCTTTCCCCCCCCCCCCCCCTCCCTTTCTTCCCCGGCCCCTTCCCGGGGGGGGGCCCCCCGGGGGCCCGCCACCCCCCCCCGGGGGGCCCCTCCCCCCGCCCGGCCCGCGGGCTCCCCTCCCTCTTTCGGTCCCCCCGCCCTGGGGGGGGCGCGGCGCCCCGGGCGGGGGGGGGGGGGGGGGGGGGGGGCCTGCCGCCCCCCACCCCCCCCCCTTTTTTCTCCCCCTTCCTCCCCCCCCCCCCCCCCCCCCCCCCCCCGGGGTGGGGGGGGGGGGCGGGCCCGGGTTGCCCTTTTCTCTGCCCGCGCCGGCCCGCCCCTCCTTTTCCCTTTTCTTCTCCCTTGGGGGGGGCGGGCCTTTTTTCCCTCCCTCCTCCTCCCCCCCTCCCCTCGGGGTTTTTTTTTTTTACCCCCGTTTTGCAATTTTTTCCCCTTTTTTCTTTTTTTTTTTTCCCGGGCCCCCTTGATGTACGAAAAATTGGATATTGATTATTGGGTGTTAAAATTGAGTATTAAGTATTTGAGTAAGTGAGTAAAGTAAAGTAGAGTAGTGAATACAGCATAGCAAGTAATCGGCTTCGCCGCAGCAATTTAACAATTTAACAATTTAGCCATTTAGCCATTTAACCATTTAACCAAAGAACCCCCCAACCATTGCTTTACCAGATGAACGAATTGTCGTACACCCTGGCTCCTTACCCTTATGCGCCTGCTTCTATTTTTATTTACCTTTGCCCGCATTCAAATTATAAATCAATAGCCCTACATGTCATTCCTTATATTAGATAAGGTTGTTAAGAATTTTGCCACTACACGCGCTGTGGATGAAGTGAGCTTTGAGGTGAAGCCACAAACGATATTTGGTATGCTGGGACCTAATGGTGCAGGAAAAACAACAACCATCCGCATTATCACCACGATCTTGACAGCAGATTCCGGCAGCGTGTTGTTTAACGGACAACCACTTACCGAACTTCATGCCGAGGAAATGGGCTATATGCCGGAAGAACGCGGCCTGTATAAAAAAATGAAAGTATGGGAACAGCTCGTTTACCTTGCTCAGCTGAAAGGGATGAGTGGCCGCGATGCGAAACGAAGTGTTTTCGAATGGATGGAGAAATTCAATATCAAAGACTGGTGGAATAAAAGAGTAGAAGAATTATCGAAGGGCATGTCGCAAAAAGTACAGTTTATTGCCACGGTCATCCACCGGCCCAAACTGATTATCCTCGATGAACCATTCTCAGGCCTCGACCCAATCAATTCCAACCTGATCAAAGAAGAGATTGAAGCATTACGCAAGAACGGAGCGACCATCATATTTTCTACACACCGGATGGAACAGGTAGAAGAAATCTGCGAAAACATTATACTGATCAACAAAGGAAAAGTGATTCTGAATGGCGGAGTTTCGGCTATTCGGCATCAGTTCAAACAGAATGAGTTCAGCATCCGTTATGAAGGAAGGGCACCACAGCTTCCTGCTGACCGGTTCCCGGTGGTGAGAACAGAAAATCAGGAGATGATTGTGAAGATTGAGGATCATTTTTCATCAATAGATCTCATGCGCGAGTTGGTAAACCAGGAGGTGGAAGTAAAATCATACAATGAAATACTGCCCACCTTAAATGAAATTTTTATCACGCAGGTAGAAGGAAAAAGCCATGAATAAAATATTGCTCATCATCCGGCGCGAATACATGACGCGGGTGAAAAAAAGAATCTTCCTGGTAACCACCTTACTTGCACCGTTAAGTATTGCCGTGATTACCCTGTTGCCCGCTTACCTTTCCACGCATGGTAAACAGGAAGAAAAAATCGCTTTGTATGATGAATCCGGTATTTTCTCTTCTAAGATGGAAAACAGGGATCACCTCACTTTCGGACATATCAATACGGCCAATGTCCCTTACGATTCATTAAAGAAAAACTATACAGCATCCGGCTTCTCCGGTATCCTGCGTATTCCTGCAGACTTTTCCATTAGTCAGCCTTTAAGTATTGAATACTTCAGTACCGATCAACTCGGACTGATGACACAAGGTGGTATTGAAAACCAGATGAATGAAGTGTTGCGAAAAGAACGGTTGAGAGCAGCAAACATCTCACCGGAAGTAATGGAACAATTGAATGTGCCTGTAAAGATTATTCAGGCAGATCTTTCACAAAGCACCGCACAGACCTCTACGATACTGGCTTATGTGATGGGCTTTATGATTTACATAGTGATGATAACCTATGGCATGATGGTAATGCAGGGCGTGATGGAAGAAAAGAAAAACCGTATAGCAGAAGTGATCACTTCTTCCGTTAAACCATTTCAACTGATGATGGGAAAAATAGTGGGCATTGCATTGGTTGGACTCACGCAGTTTCTCATTTGGATCGTTCTCTCCGGCGCTGTTATTTCTCTTTTGAAGGGACTTTACGGAGGTGATATGAACGACATGCAGCAAATGCAGGGAATGAATGCGCCGCAACAAGACCTGCCGTTCATAGCAGGATTTTTAACCGACCTGGATAAATTACCCCTTGCATTGTTAGCCTTCGGTTTTGTATTTTTCTTTTTAGGAGGATACCTCTTATACGCATCCATCTTCGCCGCTATCGGTGCAGCATCCGGCGAAGAAGGCGATCAGTCGCTCACCTTTATAGCCACTGCACCCATTATCATTTCCATACTCATTATGGTATCTGTTTTAAATCAGCCAAACAGCAGGCTTGCTGTTATTACTTCCTTGATTCCCTTTTGTTCACCGATAATAATGGTGGGAAGATTACCGTTTGGTCCTCCGGCATGGCAAATCATCCTTTCCGGTGTGCTGTTAATAGCAGGATTTGTGTTTACTGTTTGGGTGGCCGGAAAAATTTACCGCACCGGAATATTAATGTATGGTAAGAAAATAACATTCAGGGAAATGATGAAGTGGGTAAGATATTAAGTTTGAAGTTTGAAGTTTCAAGTTTCAAGTCTTGCTACTTGTCAGGCTGACCATTCAACCATTCAACCATTTAACCATTTAACCATTTAACAATTCAGCAATTAGACCATAAAACCATTCAGCCATTCACCACTCCATGACCTTCCATAAACTACCATTACTCTTCACCATACTACTACTTGCATCCTGCAACGGCGATAAGCCGAAAGCAACAGATACCAACCCCCCGGCCACTCCAGTGAAGACAATCACCTCTGTAACAGCACCCGGCTTTAATGCTGATTCGGCATATGCATTTATTGCAAAGCAGGTTTCCTTTGGTCCTCGTATTCCGGGAACGGTGGCGCAGACAAACTGTGCGAATTGGCTGACTGCAAAATTAAAATCCTATACACCCCATGTAATTGTACAGGACGTTAAGGTGGAAATTTACAATGGAAAATTGGTGCCCTGTAAGAATATCATTGCTTCCTTTAATCCTGAAAATTCAAAAAGAATCCTCTTATGTGCGCATTGGGATACAAGACCCTGGAGCGATCAGGACAGTTTGAAAAAAAAATCTGCTTTTGATGGTGCAGATGATGGTGGAAGCGGTGTAGGCGTATTGCTTGAAATTGCAAGGTTGCTTAGTACACAGCAAGCCGGTGTTGGTATTGATATTGCCCTTTTTGATGTGGAAGATTATGGTCCGCCGGAATGGGAAGCGCATAGCGGAGAAGAACAACCCATTCAATATTGCCTGGGCACGCAACATTGGGCAGAAAACCCGCATGTAGAAAATTACCGTGCCTACTTTGGCATTTTGCTGGATATGGTTGGAGCAAAAAATGCCACGTTCCCGCAGGAAGGTATCTCCTTGCAGTATGCTCCTTCGGTTGTAAAGAATGTATGGGCCACAGCACACACGCTTGGCTATGGAAATTATTTTCTGTATGAGAAAGTAGGTGCCATTACCGATGATCATGCCTTTATAAATTCCTTAAATGGTACACCGTGTATTGATATTATTAATATGGACAAAACATCTCCAAATGGCTTTGCACGCCATTGGCATACACAGCGTGATAATATGTCGGTGATTGATACGAATACCCTCAAAGCCGTTGGACAAACATTGCTTCAAGTCATATTTAATGAAGCACCGGGTGCTTAAAACAATTTGAAGCAGGCGGTGTGATATCCTGATTATTGAATTTTCTTCAATCGATCTGAAAAAGTGCGAGACACTAATTCAGGTGTACGAAACTTTGTTATTTTACAGAAGGGGATAATAATTAGCACAAAGGAGCGAAGCGCTATAAAATAAACGGGAGCGTTTCTTATTCTCTCAAATCTTGAATCAATAACAAAAGAAGTGATTACTTACTCTTGGCGCCTTTGCGTCTTCGCGCTTAATAATTTTCTAGCTGCCTCTTTCAACATATGCTTGCCAAAGGAAAAATGCCGTACTTTAATAGCTGACAAAAGATATTAAGTTGCAAATCAATTGATTCAGGTAGTCCGCAAAAAAATGACGTTATGAAGAAACCACTACACATATCTATTGCATTTATTAGTTTACTGTTACCATTAATAGTTACACCCTGTCTTGCACAGGATCAGTTCATCACCAGCCAGCTTTGTATTGGTGGCAATAATGTAGATGTTGCAAATAACATCCTGCTCATTCCCGGAGGAGGATTTTTGCTCACCGGCGAATCTGAATCCAAACATGGCGACTTTACAGACAACCATGGCGGTGAAGATTTTGCAGTGAGCAGGTTGAAACAAAACGGGCAGCTTAAATGGGCAAAACAGTACGGAGGTTCGGGAGATGATGTAGCTTTTGCAGCTGGAAATTTTCTTAATGGTTTTGCAATAGCAGGAATCACTGCTTCTACTGATAAGGACGTAATCGGAAATCATGGCTCCAATGACGGATGGTTAGCGCTCCTCAACGGTAATGGCGCACTGGTTACTTCTAAATGTTTTGGTGGATCAGGAAGCGATCAGTTCTTCGATATGGTAAAAACCGGTGATGGCGGCTTGTTGCTTGCAGGCCAGGCTATTTCTACAGATGGCGATCTTACCAATGCCGGCGCGAATGGCAGTAATGAAGTATGGTTGCTGAAACTTGATGCTAACGCGAATATAGAATGGAGTAAATGCTTTGGCGGTTCCGGCGCCGATTTTTGCAGATCGGCAATACAGACATCGGATGGTAATTATGTAGCGGCCTGTTACTCCCGTTCGAATGATGGTGATTTTACGGAACATTATGGTCCCGTTTATAACAGCGATGTATGGGTAATTAAAGTAGATCAATCCGGTAACCTGCTTTGGTCCACGCTTTTAGGAGGATCAAGTGATGATTACTCCGATGACCTGCTGGAAGATAATGAAGGCAACATCTGGATGGGTGGGCAAAGCTACTCCGCTGATTTTGATATTACCGATCATCATGGAAGCATGGATGTCTGGGTAGTGAAACTCGCTTCAGACGGTTCCAAAATCAGTTCAACCAGTTTCGGAGGCAGTGCTACGGATGCATTTGAAGGTGGATTAATACAGATCAGCAATAATCACTTTATGGTTGCTGGCAATACTGTTTCCACGGAGCTTAACAATCATCATGGTTCCTATGATGCCTGGCTGACTAACTTCGATAGTGATGGTACCTTTATTTCTGACTATTGTTATGGCGGGAGTAAATCTGATTTTGCAACTGACCTGGCTGCATTAAATGGTGGAAAGTTTGCTATGTGTGGCCGCACCATTTCATTTAACGGTGATGTTTCCGGTGCACATGGCAATTTTGATAAATGGTTTTTATTGTTCGATGATGAATTAAAGTTACAATCACCTGTCGACCAAAACAGTCAATTTAAACTGTATCCAATTCCCGCTATTGACAAGATTACTATAGAATGCCCGAACGATTTTGAATATCAAAATGCAACGGTGACTGTATTTGATATAGCAGGCCGCATAGTTTATAAGGATTCGTTTTCTATATCCAACACAGGTATTAACGTGAATCAATGGAAAGCCGGCATTTATTATGTTCGCGTGAAAGATGGCATATACAATGAGGTCATTAAAATGATCCGGGAATAACCACAAGTCAAGCCTCGCATATTTCGAATCATAATTTGCATGGAAACACTGCTTGATGTGAATACCTGAATTCCATTTGCCGACCAAAATTATTTATAGATAAGTAATTGGGGTTGGTTTCAGTATTGTATAGTTCTCTCAACTTTTAGCACCTCATCAAGCTCAATAATATCAAATCCGAAGTGCGGGCCGGGCAACCAGATCCCTGAGCCGAAGGGCACAAAAATTTAATAAAGTTCTCTGAAAATCCGTCGCTTCTGCTTCGCTCAACGTGCGGATTTTCTTGCCCTGAGGAAGCCGAATGGCCGGGCCAGCCAGGTCCCTGAGCCAATTCGAATGGCCGGGCCACAAAAACTGATCTCCCCAAATATACCAACTATTGACTAACGCTATTTGCGATCACCATCTAATAAAAGATGGTTCAGCCTACCTTGACTAATTCATCAAATTGGACAAAAAATACTCAGCTATTCCATTTTTCTTATGAAAAAATCAGAAAAACAGGCGACCAATCAAGGCTTATCTTTTTACGCAATATATTGTTTTTCAATAGTTTAGAAAGCATGTAAGTTATTGTAAGCCCCCTTTAAGATTGTGTAACCCCAAAAACTTGACATCCCTGGAATCATACCCTTCATTTGCACCGCAATCAGCAAACAATAATTATGGACGACCAGGTAAAAGACACAAACGATGACCTCACCTTACATAAGCTTGACCAAATGATTCAAAAGAAAAAAGAGGAGATCGCTGGCCTTCAGAAGCTATTAGGTTCCATTGAAGGGGCCAATGCAGCAATCCCGGAAACTGAAAAACAAGAACAAGAATCAGGCGACAACGAAAAAGAAAACCAATAATCACTAACCAATAACCATTCTTTCTTTCACTATTAAATCAATATTTACATGAAAAAATTACAAACAACAGCCATTCTTTTCTGCCTTGCTCTGTTCGGTATCACCGGATACACACAGGCCCAACAACCCGGCACTATTGATTCTTCTTTCGCTACCAATGGCGTGCTGAAACTGATACCAAATCCATTTGGTACTGATGTGGCCAATGATCTTTATGTACTGCCTAATGACAAAGTACTATTAGCCGGAATTACCGATGTCGGTGGCTTTATGTGGGATGCCTGCGTTTACCGCATTATGCCAAACGGCACTGTCGATTCCACTTTTGGTACCAATGGATTGACCGTATTTGATATTGGTGGAGGCGAGGACTATACACAAGCAATGGCCGTATTACCCAATGGCAAAATCATTGTCGCCGGTGGTTCCTACCTGGGTGGTGCTGAAGTTGATTTTTTCGCAGCACGCCTTACCGAAGATGGACAGCTGGATGCATCCTTTGGTAATAACGGAAAGGTCATAATCCCCATTTCAGCGGGTGAAGCGGAAGATGTTGCGCAGGCTATTGCCATTCAGCCCGATGGTAAGATCATTTTAGCAGGATCTTATGGAATTTTTAACACCACAGACACACATACTGCCCTGGTTCGGTTGAATGAAAACGGAACTTTGGACAATACCTTCGGAACAAATGGTATTGCATTTCAGATTTCGAACTATGGTGACGATGTTGCCAATGATGTAATGCTCCTCGAAGATGGAAGCATTCTGACTACCGGTTATGCCGACGTGCTCAACCAACAGGTAATTGTAACAAAAACCACTGCGAACGGAATACCTGATGCCACCTTCGGGGAGAATGGTATCGCTTATTATGACCTCAATTCAGGAAGTGATGTAGGTTGGTCCATTGGCAGGCACCCGAATGGCAAGCTCATGGTCTCGGGCAGAAAAGGCAACACTCCGGGCAAAACAGATTTCATGCTGATGGCGATTACTGAAAACGGAGCACTTGACAACAGCTTTGGAATAAATGGCGTTGCTTCAAAAAACCAATTGCTGAATGATGCCGCACTGGATATGATCTTCGAACCAAGCGGTAAAATTGTGCTTGCAGGAAGTTCAGGTGGAAGCCTGCTGGGTTCCAATGATTTCTCTATTTGCCGTTTTAATGAAGACGGCAGCATCGATGCAACCTTTGGCACAGGCGGTGTAACGGTTTCGGATATCGCCAGTTTCTTTTCTGAGGCTGCTGCTGTTGGTATGCAATCGGATGGAAAACTGATTGTTGCCGGAAGGGCTTCCGATATCAATAATGACTTCGGCGTAGTACGATATTTCAGCGACCCTCTCGTTGTTGTATGCGAAGCACCTGAGAACCTTACCACTACACAAATCACCTCTTCCAGTGCAACACTTTCCTGGGGAAATCCTGCAAATGCTACCAACTTCCAGGTTCGTTATCGTGGTATTAACGATGCACAGTGGACCAAGCTCTATGTGTCTGCTACCACCGTTACCATCAATAACCTGATTCCAGGTTCAAAATATGCATGGGGAGTTAAAGCAAGTTGTGATAATGGGGTTTCCTCGTTCTCCAAAAATGTAAAGTTCAAAACTCTGCCACAGCGTATTGGAGAGGAGAATTCACCAATGGAACCGGTGATAAGCGTTTACCCTAATCCAACCTCCGGCCATTTTCAAGTATCCTTCAGTACAGGCAGTAGCGTAACTTCCACGGCTGCTGTACAGATAATTAATATATATGGACAAGTTGTTGAATCGCTTGCTATCACCCTGGTTGATGGCAGGATGGAACATACATTTGACTTATCAGGAAAATTAACTGCAGGTACTTATTTCCTTACGATTGCTGTTGATGGAACAATACACAGCAGCAGGATTGTACTGCAATAACTAATTGCCCGTTATCAACAACACGGGATTTTGCGAAAGGAAAAGCCGGTCGTGATTGCGACCGGCTTTTATTTTCCTCATTATTGTCATACAATAGTAGATTTTGGGTTACCCATTCCTGTCGTGCTTTAGCCTACATAAAACGGACATTAGTGTATACTACTCTAATGTGATTCTTTTAGCTTTCAAAATGCTATAAGTAATGTTCTAACTCATAATATGCAAAGCTAATCTGCTTGCAGGTGAAATTGCTGCAGCGAAATTACGTCGGCTTACCCTTATATTTTACTTCACAATCAGTTGTCTTTCCCAAACTATTGCATTACCAGCCTGTAAGGTAACTAGGTAAACTCCTGAACTTAATTGTTCGTTGCTAAGAACAATACTCCCAAAAGTGTTGTCAACAATAAATTTATTTAACAAAGTCCCGCTCATTGTACGAATACTAATTTCACCTTTGCGAACAGTCACTGGCAGTTCGTAAGCAATATTTGTTGTAGCAAATGACGGATTGGGGAATGTTGATAGTCTTAATTCGTCCACACTACCCGATTGCGACATATAAACAGGCAGGGTTCCTGGTAACGAATAAACATATGATTTGTGAGTACTTGTTGAACTCATTATCATTTTAGTCCCTGTGCCCGTATTATATATTGGGAATTGCTGAGGTGGAATTGTAACAGCAACTATAGGTGCCTGTCCGTCGAAATTAAATACAATATTACCCGATTCATCATAAATCCTGCAGTAAGTATAGAATGCAGAAAAATAAAGAAATTCAATTTCGTCATCAAGGTTAAACAAATGCTGCGAAATATACATGAAATAGTTATTTACCATTGGTTCCGCACTATTTGAATCCACTGGAAAACTAATGCACTCAATTGTCTTCCACCAGCTATGATCCATATTATATAAATCTATTTTTCGTTCTGTTGCCGTACGAACAATTCTAACAAATTTTTCTCCATCTTCTTCAAGGTTCACAATAGCTAAACTACTCTGAACGGTATAACCCGCAGAATCATATACCGACTCCAGTGCTATTTGTGCAGAACAGTTTAGAAATCTGAGCTGAAAACAAAGAAACACAAAGAAGCTAGTCAAACTTATATTTACCATGTCTTAGTTTTATATAATTATGAAAGTATTCGTTGCATTCAAATTTAAATCAATTTTGTCACAATCAGGACTATCAGGACTAAAAAATAAATGAAATGTAGTTACTCAAACAACTAAAATTATGATGGGCACTTCAGCACATTTTGGTTACATTTTCAAAAACAAAGGATAACTTTGATTATGGCATACAATACCAAATTAGCAGAAAGAATCCGTGAAGCAATAGCAGATATCCCGCATGTAGAGGAGAAGTTTATGTTTGGCGGAGTCTGTTTTATGCTCAATGGCAAAATGTGCATAGGTGTAGTGCAGGATGAGATGATGTGCAGAATAAATCCTGAAGTGTATGAAGAAGCATTGCACAAAGACGGCTGCCGAGAAATGGTATTTACAGGTAAGCCGATGAAAGGATATGTGTATGTAAGTGAAGAAGGGATGAAAACAAAAAAAGAATTTGACTACTGGATAAATCTTTGCGTGGCGTTTAACAGCCTCGCCAAAGCTTCAAAGAAAAAAAGATGATAATCAATCAACTTGACAGCAGTTGATTTAGCATCAACTATTTTAGTTAATTAATTTTAATGCGATGTATTCAGTGCTATAAATAATGTTCGTGCGTCGCAAACCCAAGACGAAAAGAAGCTTACGGGAAAATAATTTTCTAATCCTGCAAAAGGCCTTACTTTTTTGCAATACGCACTGTTGCAATAATCTTGTTCGAGCTACTCACCTCGCACAAATAAATTCCCTGCGACAGGTTGATGTGTTCCAGAGCTACCATCCCATCAATGACAGGCAGCGTATAAAGCAATTGGCCATTCATCGCCGATAGCTTCATGATCATGTGCTCATCAGGTAACTCTATGGTATGCAAACGGACTATTGTTTGCTCATTAATGGGATTAGGAAATACTTCAAGATACGTTTCTTCCTTATGATGCCCGGCTATAGCGGTCGGTATTCCATCCGGAGTATATTCCCATAAATCACTTAAATAGCTTCCACCATTTCCAAAGCCAATATATCCTTTATTGCCGATGGCAAATCCAAAAGCGTCATTTCGGGCCACCCCTTCAAAATCTTCCTTTTGAGTCCAACTGTCAGCAGTTGGATCATAGGCCCAGAAATCAGTAGTGGGCACAAGACCGGAGCCGGTGCCAAGATATCCCATATCACCGGTGGCAAATCCTGTCGCCCACCACCGTGCCGTACCTCCAAAGTCCGCTTTCTGCGTCCAGGTATCAGTGGAAGGATCATATGCCCAGAAATCTTTCTTATCACCATTCGTGTCCTTGCCGGTACCGGCATACCCGAGGTCTTTTATGGAAAAACCCACTGCATAAATCCTGCTTGTTCCGCCGAAGTCACTTTTCTGTTCCCAGGCATCAGCTACCGGATCATATTCCCAGAAATCTTTGCGCAGTACCGGGTAGTTGATGTCAGTGCCCGTTCCCAGGTATCCTTTGCCTGCAATGGAAAATGCAATGGCATAACCCATTGCTCCACCACCAAAATCCGCTTTCTGCATCCAGTTATTTACGTCAGGATCATATTCATAAAAATCATCCTGGTAGCCTCCTCCTCCGCAACTGGTGCCTGTGCCCAGGTAACCTTTCGTACCAATGGCAAAAGCTGCAGCAGCATTACGCACCGCTCCGGGAAAATTCGCTTTCTGCGACCAGGTATCCGTTGACTGATCCCATTCCCAGAAATCATTTAAGCAGGTACCACCATAATAACCTGTACCCATATAAGCCCTGGTGCCAATTACAAAACCGGCTGGCCCTTCTCTGGGAGTTCCTGATAAACTTGATTTCTGTGTCCAGTTATCTTGCGCAAAGAGAGCATGAAAGAAAAAGGAAACCGGAAAAACGAGTGCGTAGCATTTGTTCATAAATCAAAATTTAGATGCTTTAAGATAGTGTAGTTTAAGAACTAAAGCTCCCGGCTGAAACCACATCTGTCCAAATTTATCTTATCAAACCTGCATTGTCATTCCTGCTCAAAGTGTATCAGTATCACAACGTAACTATCATCCCGAAACAAACTTGTAAGAGCGAGATTTTAAAAAATAAACCTACCAAAGCTTCCAAAGTCTATCCGGTCAAATCAATCAATGCTATCTAATCGGAGCGTCATCCTTGTTTCAGCATCTTTACATAATCTGCCTATCCAAACTAACTGAAAACTTAAAAACGCTTATAATAAGCGATTCAGGTTTCTATACGCTTTCTTACTCTACAACTATCACTTTCTGAAATTGCAAAAGCTGGTCATGGGCATTGGTAATTTGTAAAACATAAAGCCCCGGAGGAATACCATTTAAAAGTACGGTCGCCGGTAATTGCTCTTTTTTAACTCGAAGAACTTCCCTTCCTGCTATATCCACTATTGAAAACATAACTTCATCGTTCCTCTTTTCATTTAATTGCATTACCTGAAGTTCACCTGCACATGGATTTGGAAAAATAATGTACGCCTCCTCCGACAATATCTCCGGTACTGATGTGGCAGTATCTGTGATGGTGAAAGGAAAGCTACAGGCAAATTCCTGGTAGAAAAGGGTATGCAGTTCCAGAGTTCCCGAAAAAGGAAGCGTAAGTGGTGCAAGGAAAGTCATCGTATGTGCCTGTGGCCAAACTCCGATTCCAAAATAGTTAACAGTCTCTTTGGCGATCGTGTCCATATTATCATCAAGTAAAATAAATCCGGGGTAATCAAACAACTCTGACGAGGGATTGGCAACATAAATTGAAATGGTATTCGATCCCAATGAATCAAAGATGCAGCAGGAAATAAACAGAGAATCGCATTGGAGGAGGTTCTGTGCCTTTATGAAGGATGGAAGTGTTAAGAGAAAAATTATGAATACTTGTTTCATAAAGTTTGGATTGCACGTATCAACTATGCTAAAATAGACCTTTTAGTACGAATAAAATTTTGTGTGCGAAAAGGTATTCTCTGTGATTACATTTTTTGAAACCACAGAGTACACAGAGGTGAAGTCGCATCAGAAACGATCTATGTTAGACTTTCCTTTTTATTCCTTGTGGTTATCTTTTTGAAACCACAGAGTACACAGAGGTGAAGTCGCATCAGAAACGATCTATGTTAGACTTTCCTTTTTATTCATTGTGGTTATCTTTTTGAAACCACGGAGTATAACCACCCACTCTTTTTTTTTTTTTTTTTTTTTTTTTTTTTTTTTTTTTTCTTTTTTTTTTCCCCGAAAATCTTTAATACATCCCTCACCCTTTTTTTTTTTTTTTTTTTTTTTTTTTTTTTTTTTTTTTTTATTTTTTTTTTTGGCCCCCCGGGCCCCGGGGGGGGAAATTCCACCCCACACTTTTTTTTTTTTTTTTTTTTTTTTTTCCTTTGGTTTTTTTTGAAACCACGGAGTACACAGAGAGTCAATCGCATCAATCAATATCTAAGTTTACATTTTTCTGTGCTCTCTGTAGTTTCCTTTCTCTGTGCTGTCTCTGGTTTCCCTTCTCTGCGTTCTCCGTAGTTTCCTTTCTTTGCGCTCTCTGTGGTTTCCTTTCTCTGTGCTCTCCGTGGTTTCCTTTTTCTGCGCTCTTTGTAGTTTCCTTTCTCTGTGCTCTCCGTGGTTTCCTTTTTCTGCGCTCTTTGTAGTTTCCTTTCTCTGTGCTCTCCGTGGTTTCCTTTCTCTGAATTCTCTGTATGACGCCTTTTTAAACCAAAGAGAAATCACAAAATGTCAAATCCTCCATCAAAAATATTTTTGCTGGTAAATGATTTGAATTAAATAATATCACATATATTTAATGTTCAAATAACCATAGGCATGAAAGAGACTATTCATGAAAGAAAAAACTGGATCAGGTACATGGTAATGGCCATTATCCTGATCGCTGTTGCTGCTGTGGTATTTCTCGCAATGCCATCAAGTTCCTATTGTTCTGGTGGCTGTGCTGTAAAGGCCTGCCGCCCCGGCGACACCTGTTATTTTAAAGGAAAAAAGTATGTGGAGGGCCTCATATGCAATCCTGCTGATACCGGTATATGTGATGCCGGAATCTTAATTAATTGCTATTGCCATACTTATATTAAGCGCGGAAAAAGTGGTGCTGTTGACACACTAACCTGTGAATGCACGCTATAGCCGCGATGTGGCGCACGCTCAGGATACATTCTATGAAACGAAATATTAAATTCCCGTTCTCCGGCCGGCCGCTTCAAAATATGTTTGTGATAGATCATTGTTAATTACTTGTATGGAGAAGAAGCATAGAAGCTATCGAAGAAACCGTGCGATTGACGTGATCATCATTGTGCTGATCACGATGGTCGTTGCTCTTGCTATGGAAAAAATGCTGCATTGAATGCATGTCACCTTATTATCAATAAAGCGAAACAAAAAAGTCATGTAAAAATTTTAAACTATTGAATCAGCAATCCAATATCCAACACTCAATTTTCAATACTACGCGTTCAAGATGCTTATTATTATCACCTCCCCAGCCTCGCCATCAACACCGCAACCCGTTTAGCATCTATGGTCAGATAATTCAGGTTGGCCGTTTCATTTATTGTATGCCCGTCAGCACCTGCAATGCCCAATCCATCGAGCGCCATTTCCACCTCTTCGGCAACAAAGGAAATATCGGCTGCACCGGCTTTGCGCGGAGGTACGGCTGTTACCACACCAAAGCCTAAATCCATGCTGGCTTTGCTGTATGCCTCCAGTAATTTTTTGTTTCCATCGGTTAATGTCATCGGCGGATAACCACCATCACCAAAATCTATGATTGCCGAAGTTTGCGGGTAATTTTTCGCGATGATGTCGGACATTATCTTTCTGGCTTTCTCCAGTTGCTCAGTTGAAACAGCACGCAGGTCTCCTTTTACGATCACATCGCTGGCCACGATATTGCTTTTGCCGGATGCCATTACGGAATTGGTTAACGGATCAATGGAAACCTGTCCACCTCCGCCAATAATTCCCGGACTGAATGTGAGGTTTTCTTCTTTGCTCAGTGAATCATAAAATGCCTGCAGAATACGGGCTGCCTCATAAATGGCACCATTGCCCACGGCATCGGTAAATATCTGAGATGAATGTGCGGCATTTCCTTTTACTGTCAGTGTCCATTCGGTAGCACCCCTTCTTGATACCAGTGCATGATTTGGAATACCGTCCCCATCTTCAAATCCCAAAGCGATATCCGCTCTCAGTGCTGCGTCTTTGAGATCCTTTTTTGAAAGTGCAATCGGATCACCGCTCAGTTCTTCATCACCGGTCATGATAATTTCAATGGTAAGTTCCTCGAGCAATCCTGCATCATGCAGGGCCTGCATAGCCAGGATGATAATTACATCACCTCCTTTCATGTCGGATACTCCCGGACCTTTTATGACGGAATCATTCAGCATGCTCCATGACTGGAATTTACTGTCCGTTTCAAACACCGTATCTAAATGCCCGATCAGCAGGATTTTTTTTCCTTTGCCCTTTCCCTTATGCACTGCCGTCAGATGCCCTGCCCTGTCGAATGCTTCACCCGGCGACCACTTTGTTTCAAAGCCAAGTTTGCTTAATTCCTCCATATATAATGCACCAACTTCTTTCACCCCTTCAAAATTCATGGTGCCGCTATTGATATTCACCGATATTTTTAAGAGCTCCAATGCAGCAGCCGACCGGCTATCAATAGCTTTTGCGATTTTAATTTCCTGCCTGCTTAATTGTGCAGCTGCGAACTGAGGTAAGAACAAACAAAGCAGAAGGAAGAAGGTGACGAAGTATTTCATAAAGTAGAAAATGCGCGGAAAAGTACATTTTTTCAGGCAAGCCGAAACCATCGCTTTCCATCCGGATATAAAAGCTATCTCAATACCATGCAGATCATCCTGAACTTCTTGATAAATCAATAAATTGGATGGATAGATGCACCTGGAAATAAACGCTGCCTATAAGCTTCATCTAAATATTTTAAAAAAAATTCAACCTATGAATAAAACTCCCGCCATTCAACAATTTAACAATTTAGCAATTCAACAATTTAACCATTTAACCATTCAACAATCTAACCCTCCACCCCTACTTATTCACCACCTCCGGATTCCCCATTTTCCCCGCCTGGTAATCCCTGATACATCTTTGAATCTCCTCTTCTGTATTCATCACAAAAGGTCCGTAGGAATAGACCGGCTCATTCAGCGGCTTTCCTCCCGCAACGAGTATTTCTGCGCCATTTACTGCGAAGAGGTTGATGCGGTTGTCGCCGCGTTCGTATAATGCCACTTGGTTGGTATTGATTTGCTTCCTCCCTTCTGTTTCCAGGTTGCCACTTACCACATAAGCGAATGCATTGTGTGTTGCATCAACCGGTATTTCCAGTTTGCAACCGGCTTTCATCTTAATATGAAAATAGAAAGCCGGCGACAACAATTCCACACTGGATTTGGCACCAAACAATTCTCCCAGTACAACTCTTGCAGAATAATCCTTTTTTTCAATCCAACCCATTTGATCAATTCGGTGCACATCAGTGGCAGGCGCTATAAACTTGTACTTAGCAGGAAGGTTAAGCCATATCTGGAAACCATGATACAGTCCACCTTGCTCATATAACTGCTTACCGGTTTCTTCCATATGAATGGCACCGCGTCCCGAACAGAACATCATGAAATCTCCCTTGCCAATCTGGAAGTCGTAATTCAAACTGTCTTTATGATGGCCGGTACCTGCCAGAAAATAAGTGGTCGGAATAATACCTGCATGTGGATGGGCATTTACGCGAAGAGGCTGATCATTTGCCTTTACGGTCACCGGACCAAACTCATCAAAAAATACGTATGGTGAAATATAGTCATCGTGATCTCCGGCAAAAACCCTGAGCACAGGAAGCGTACCTACCAGAGTTTTATCGGCATTCAGTATCCGATAGACTTTCCTGCCTGTTGCTGTTTCAAACAAACCGGAACCACCTCTCAGCAAGAGCGGAACAGATGCACTCAGCCCAATGATGGCTGATCCTTTGATGAATGTTCGTCGCTTCATAGCGTCATTATTTTAATGGGTATTAAAGAACGGTTATTCGTAAAAATACAAATCGGCCGTTTTATAAAAAATTCAATGTGCCACCATGGTAGAAAAACACATATTGGCATACTCCTCCAACCTGAATGCGCACTGCATTGGATTATAATTCCTTTTACCTTAAAACACATGCGTTATTGCGCGGGAAAGTGCGATACCATTTCCTGCTGCAACTCCGGAAAAAATTGATTGAAATCATGTTCCAACTCATCATAGTGTGCCCGCAATTCCGACACCGAATGTTCTATACCCGGGTTATTTTTTATTCTTTGCGACATGCCGGTTAATGAACGTTGAATGCCTTCGAGGTGAGCATAATTCAGTAACCAGTTTTCCTTTTGCATGTAAGGAAACATATGCTGGTATCGCAAAGGCATTTGATCGAAGTATTTTTCAAACACGTTGTAAGCATGTTCTGCAAAAAATAAGAGTGGCATGTTAGAAAACTGCTTCCAGTTCTTTGCCAGGAAATGATCGTAAAACAAATCAATCAATACGGCTGAATACAATCCATACTTTTCACGGAAAAAACGCTTACTGTGGCTTACTATTACATGGGAATCCGTGAAAGTATCAATGGCGCGGTGCATTATGATGCCCCTGGAAATCTCTGCTTCAAATGCCAGGTACTTGTTCCCCTTTACCCCATCGGCAATAAAATTACCTACCATCATTTTTTCGGCATGCTGCGAGAGATACAGGTGTGCAAGGTGATTCATGGTTCGTAAAACTAAAACTAAGCCGGAAAGGTTTGCTCGGTTGTAAATAAAGTTTAATGGCTCAACTATTTGACGTCTTTGTCAAACCAGTGCAACAACAGGCTTCCATCTGCTAAAATCATGACTAAATAATCCCTGCTTGCTGCCAATACCCTGAAATGCTGCTTTAAATTCATCAAAAAAAACCATTAGCGAACCAATTCACGTATCTGTTGTTTCATCATTTCACATTACCAATCCATACTTCAAATGAGACTTTCACTGATTGCATTGCTGGCAATAGGATTTTTTTCCTTCAGTGCCTGTGCGCAAAATCAATCTAAAAACGTTCCGGATACAGAAACAAACTTCCCGATAATGAAAACAGATAATGAATGGAAAGCCACATTAACGCCTGAGCAATATTATATACTTCGTGAGAAAGGAACAGAAAGGGCCTTTACCGGTGCTTACTATAATAATCATGAAAAGGGTACCTATTATTGTGCAGGTTGCAATCAGGCTCTTTTCAATGCTGAAACGAAGTTTGAATCCGGAACAGGATGGCCCAGTTTCTGGCAACCGATCGAAAAAACAGCTGTTATCGTCGGTCAGGATAATAGTCATGGCATGTCGCGCGATGAAGTATTGTGCAGCAATTGCGGCGGCCACCTCGGCCATGTATTCGATGACGGCCCAAATCCAACCGGTCTCCGGTATTGTATGAATTCAGCCGCAATGAAATTTGAAAAACAATGACCCGGTAAGGGTGGTAACTTTTAGTGAGACTTAGTAGTCAGCGCTTAAGTTATTCATACTTGAAGGCGACAGAAATGTCACTTCCTGTCTTATGTCCCGATTCTTGATTCCTGATTCCTGTTTCTTCGCTTCCGGCACCAACCTTCTCCTTCCTCATTCCCCCTTCCTTCTTATCTTTGCGCGCTTTTGAAAACTGCTGCACCCATTGTTGATGTCATCATTCCGGCTTATAATGAGCAAGATTCCATTGGAAAGGTGATTGCTGACATCGACAGACAACTGGTGCGGGAGGTAGTGGTGGTGGACAACAATTCATCGGATCAAACTGGCATGCAGGCGAAGCAAGCCGGTGCAACGGTATTGTCTGAAACGAGGCAGGGCTATGGTTCAGCTTGCCTGAAAGGAATGGCTTACCTGGGCAAGAAAACCAAACCGCCGGACATCGTGGTTTTCATTGATGGAGATTATTCAGATTACCCGCAGGAGATGCGAAACCTGGTATATCCTATCGTGAATGAAAACGTGGATCTGGTGATTGGTTCAAGGGCTTTGGGAAACCTGGAAAAAGGCGCCATGCAACCGCAACAGATTTTCGGTAACTGGCTGGCTACACGTTTGTTACTATTGTTTTATGGCGTTCGATTTACTGACCTTGGGCCATTCAGGGCTATAAAATGGGAAGCATTGCAGTCACTGGGCATGCGTGATAAAGATTATGGATGGACGGTGGAGATGCAACTAAAAGCTGCTAAAAAGAAACTAGCCTGTAGCGAAGTTCCCGTAAACTACCGTAAGCGAATTGGTGTTTCTAAAGTGTCCGGAACGGTAAAAGGAACGGCGATGGCGGGGTATAAAATATTATTTACAATCTTCAAATACCTTTGAGTGATGGAAACGCTGGCTATTATAATTGTAGTGATCTACGCGGTCTCCTTGCTGTTCATTTTCAGCTATAGTATCATTCAACTCAACCTGGCCATTACGTACCTGAAAGCTAAAGCGGCAGGCAAAAAAAAGGAATCTTTGCAGCCTGCCTTGTTATCCGTATTTCCGATAGTAACCGTTCAGTTGCCGGTATATAATGAGCTGTATGTAATTGAAAGATTGATAGACGCCGTAGTGCAACTGAATTACCCTAAAGCAAAGCTACACATACAGGTTCTCGACGATTCAACAGATGAAACCATGGCCCTCATCAGTCGCAAGGTTGCAGCTTTACAGACAGCAGGATTTGATATCGTTCACCTGCAACGCCCCATTCGTAAAGGCTATAAAGCCGGCGCCCTTGCCTATGGACTTGAAAGCGCCAAAGGTGAATTTATTGCAGTCTTTGATGCTGATTTTGTGCCGGCACCTGAATTTTTAATGCAAACACTCCCGTCGTTTTCAGATCCGAAAACAGGCGTGGTGCAAACCCGATGGGAACACCTCAACAAACAGCATTCACTCATTACCAGGCTCCAGGCATTCGGACTCGATGCACATTTTTCCATTGAACAAGCCGGAAGAAATGCAGCCGGACATTTCATCAACTTTAACGGCACTGCCGGTGTATGGCGTAAAAAATGTATCGATGATGCCGGAGGCTGGCAATCAGATACGCTTACCGAAGACCTTGATCTCAGCTACCGGGCGCAGGTACGCGGCTGGAAATTTATCTACCGTGAAGACATAGGAACACCGGCAGAATTGCCGGTGGCGATGAATGCACTGAAGAATCAGCAATTCCGGTGGAATAAAGGTGCGGCGGAATGCGTACGAAAAAACCTGGGCACCATCCTTCAGAAACGCGGACTGCCTTTCTCCACCAAACTGCATGCTGTCTTCCACCTGATGAATTCCACGATCTTTATTTTTATCATGGCAACTGCCATCCTCAGCATTCCCATGTTGTTTATTAAAGATCAGTTCCCGCAGTTCAGCAACGTGTTTATCTATGCTTCCTTTTTCTTAGTCAGCTTTTTGATTCTGGGTTTCTTTTATTTCATTTCTCAGTCACAGCAGGACAAAAAATTTCCACTCAACCTTTGGAAGTTTCTGTTGACCTTCCCCTTGTTTCTATCGGTGAGTATGGGACTTGCGCTGCACAATGCGATTGCAGTTTTACAGGGTTATTTTGGAATGAAGAGCGCTTTCATACGAACGCCCAAGTTCAATGTACAGGAAGGACAAAAAAACTGGCGGCAAAACAAATACCTTGAAAAAAGTATCAACTGGATGACACTGGCTGAAGGCATGCTTGCTCTTTATTTCACGGCAGGTATCGTCATCTCTTTTGTATTAAAAGATTACGGCTTGCTCCCCTTCCACCTGATGCTGGCTTTTGGTTTTGGTTTTGTATCCTATTATTCCTTTGCACATTCTAAACCCACAACAGCCAAAACGCTGAACTATAGGTGGAAATTCAGAATGGCACGTAGCTGAAGATTGAAAAAAAGAACACGGATGACACGGATAGGACGGATTTTTACGGACTAATTTTCTTGAACATTCGTAAAGCGTATTTTTCCATGCAGTAACTGTGATTAGAAATGAACCGGCACTTTTTTGATCAGCAGGTATCGGTCAAATGCGTGTCATCCGTGTGCTATTATTTCTTTCTGCAGCATAGTTGCTAAAGTTCATCTCCGGTTAAAACTCCAATAACTACCTTCGGAAAAACATTCCCTTTGTTTTTCAGCAAAAAATCCTTCCTATCAGTAAATCAACAGCTTCCGGTAAATTATCTTACCTGGTTGTTGCTGTTGCTTTCATCTGCTGCATACCTGTACATGGGATATGGTTTATCACGTTCGCAATTCCTGCTTTACCTCTCCGGTTACCTGGTACTCTTTGCAGCTTATCTGCATTTTTTAAAAAGAAATACGCTTTCCACACACGAACAGCCTGCCTACAGCCAATTGGAAGGACTGAGTGCAGCGCATACCGGTTTGTTGCTAAACAGGAAATCAAACCTGCAATTTTTTATTGGAGCAGCAATCCTATTCCGGTTGTTGTTTCTCTTTTCCCTGCCTGTCTTATCGGATGATTATTTCCGTTTTGCATGGGACGGAACCATGCTCACTTCCGGAGAGAATCCATACACCATTGTCCCTTCAGAATACATGAAAGACTGCGACAAACATTTGTATTACCTGATTGACCTGTTCAATGGCATGAATTCACCTGATTACTATACTGTTTATCCGCCGGTCTGTCAGTTTATCTTTGGATGGAGTGCACAATTGTTTCCTGATAATTTATGGGGAACAGCCATCATGTTACGCTGCTTTTGCATTGCAGCAGAAATCGGAAGTATCCTGCTGTTGGTCCGCATCCTGTCTCAACTTAATATGCCAA
Organism: Chitinophagaceae bacterium; assembly: GCA_016704325.1. Taxonomy (GTDB): domain Bacteria; phylum Bacteroidota; class Bacteroidia; order Chitinophagales; family UBA10324; genus JACCZZ01. The sequence goes on along the minus strand of JADJAG010000012.1, from coordinate 82,503 downwards.
AGAGAAATGTATTGATCTATGCCTTAAATCCGCTGGTGATCATCGAACTGAGTGGCAACATCCACTTCGAGGCAGTCATGATTTTTTTCTTGTGCTGGCTGTTCACCTGATGATAAAGGCAGGTTCCAGGTTAAAAGCCATAGCTGACGATTCTTCCGGGTTTTCACCGCTATCTGCTCCAAATCTGCATCGGGAAGCGGTTGCTAAAAAGCGTCCGCTGCCAATCAATGGATTCAACCGGACCCTGATAATTTCTGCAATCAGTTTTACAGTTGCTGTCTCCACAAAACTGATCCCGTTGATGTTTCTACCGTTCCTTATCAGGAGGTTGAAATGGAAAACCAGCCTGGTTTATTTTTCAGTTATCGTTGTAACATTCAGTATACTATTTATTCCCTTTCTCAATCAACAGCTATTGATCCAATGGGGCAGCAGCCTCCAATTGTATTTCCGGCATTTTGAATTCAATGCTGGCATTTATTACCTGGTGCGCTTTATCGGATTTCAAACCGTAAGTGAGCATATTATTCAACAGGCCGGCTTTGGGCTTGCCGCAGTAACTTTTATATCTGTCCTCTTACTTGCCGCCAGGGAAAAAGACTCCTCATGGAAACATTTTTTTGCAATGATGCAATGGTCACTCACCATTTACCTGTTGCTGGCAACTACCGTGCATCCATGGTATATTACCACGCTGGTATTGTGCTCAGTGATTACCGGTTATCGCTATCCATTGGTATGGTCATTGTTTATTGCGTTCTCTTATGCTACCTACCAAACAATACCCTACCGGGAAAATTTATGGCTGGTTTTGGTGGAGTATGCAGCAGTTATCGGAACAATAGTTTATGAGTTGCATCTTCATTTGCTAAAAAGCAAAAGTATTTCCAGGGAATAAATAAGCATCCATCAGTCTATATTTCAACTTATTGCCCGACTAATATTGACACCAGTCAAACACATTATATTAAAAAACAAGTTGATTTTGTTTCTATGATAGCAATAAATACCCCCATCAAATCATCGGCACATTAGCACATCAACAAATCGACGCATCAACCCATCGCCATATCACAAAAACCTATCCCCCTTATTCCTCTTAATATCCGCCACAATCTGTTTGATCTCCTGCTCCTGGTCTTTCCTGCAAATGAGCAATACCTCTTCCGTATCCACTATGATGTAATCTTCCAGTCCCTGCAGCACCACCATCTTTTTCTCCGGAACCATCACCATGCAATTCGATGCATCATAAATCATCACGTTTTTTCCGGATACGGCATTGCCCAGGTAATCCTTCTGATATTGTTCATAGAGTGATGCCCAGGTTCCGAGGTCGCTCCAGCCGAATTGCGCAGGAATTACGCATACATTTTTGGCTTTCTCCATAATGGCTGTATCAATACTCACATTGGGGCACATAGAGAATGCTTTTGCCACAAACTCTTTTTCCCCGGAGGTGTTATACACTTTTTTAATCTCTTTAAAAGATCATTCACTTCAGGTAGATAGTGATGATAGGCATTTAATAAGGTACGTACATTGGAAATAAATATGCCGGCATTCCACAAAAAGTCACCGCTTTGGTAGAATGTAGTGGCCATGTCTAATGGTGGCTTCTCCACGAACGTTTTTACTTTGAAAACACCGTCCTCTTCCACATCTTCCATATATTGAATATAACCATATCCGGTATCAGGGCGAGTTGGTCGTATACCGAGTGTTACAATAATATCCCGTTTCTGTACCACTTTCAGTGCTTTTTGAACAGCTTTATCATACTGTTCCTCCCGTAGAATCATATGATCACTCGGCGTGATGATAACGGAAGAGTTGGTATCAATAGACAGAATCTTATGACCGGCATAAGCTATACAAGGTGCCGTATTTTTCCGGACAGGCTCCAACAACAAATTTTCTTCCATCAGATCGGGAAGCTGACTTTTCGCAATTTCCCGATAGGCTACATTGGTAATCACAAATATTTTATCGGGCGGAAAACTCCGGAGCAGCCTTGCATAAGTCATCTGCATCATAGACTGGCCCGTGCCCAGTATGTCCAGGAATTGCTTCGGCAAACGGCTCTTGCTTACCGGCCAAAACCGGCTTCCAATACCACCCGCCAACATCACTGCATATTGGTGCTTCTTCATTCAGGGATAAATATAGGGTTTAACAGAGGATACGGGGGTTGAAGGTTAAATGGTTAAATGGTTAAATGGTTAAATTGCTAAATTGTTAAATTGTTAAATTGTTAAATGGCTAATGACAATGCAACAATGCAGCAATTCAGCAATGCAACAGTACAACACTGCGCCCTTCAAACCAACCCCTCCTTCAACAAATCATGCACATGAACCATACCTACATATTCACTTTTATCTTTCACTATTACCTGTGTAATCTTATTGCTGCGCATTAACTCCAGCGCATTTACTGCCAGTTCATCTTTCTCAATGATGAGCGGATTTCTCCCCATAATGTCTTTTGCTCTTAACAATCCGGTTCCCGATTTTCGCTCCATCATCCTCCTTAAATCTCCATCGGTGATGATGCCTGTAACGCGTTTCCTTGCACTCAACACGGCAGTGGCACCCAGCCGGTGAGATGTAATTTCCAGGATTACTTTTTCAATCGAATCATTTTCATAAACAGCCGGCTTCTGATGCTGCACATACAGATCGCTTACTTTCAGGTACAATTTTCTTCCCAATGAACCACCAGGGTGAAACTTTGCAAAATCCTGCGGCGTAAATCCCCTCAGTTCCAAAAGGCAAACAGCCAGCGCATCGCCCATGGCCATTTGTGCCGTGGTGCTTGCCGTGGGTGCCAGGTTATTCGGACAGGCTTCTTTAGGAACGGTTGTATCCAGCACAATATCTGCATGCTGCGCAAGATAGCTTTTCATATTACCCACCATGCAGGCCAATACGTTTCCGTTATTCTTTACTAACGGAACCAGCAATTTTATTTCGGGGCTTTCCCCGCTTTTTGATATGCAAATAATCAGGTCTTCATCCTGAATCATGCCCAAATCACCGTGAATGGCATCTGCAGCATGCATAAACATGGCAGGGGTTCCGGTGGAATTGAGTGTAGCAACCAGTTTATTGGCAATAATTGCACTCTTCCCAATTCCGGTTACCACAATTCGCCCCTGGCAATAAAAGATACTTTCCACCAGCGAAGTAAATGCACGATCCAGCTTGGTGATAAGTCCAAGAATGGCATTAGCCTCTATCGTCAGGGTCTTACCGGCAGTTCGCAGAATGGCAGCGTTAGAAATCTTCAAGGGAGCAGAAACTATTCAGGGATTTACAATTAGAAATGATTACCTTCGACTATTGCACAGAAAACAGGTAAGAAGTTGATCCAATTTGATAAAACAATTCTTCTTCTATTTTTGTAAAAGTATTAAATTTCCTACTTTTAGATAGTTGAAGCTTAACACCTGCCGGTACGACTTATTCAAAAAGCACCTGCATTTCGGTTCGCCGAAGCAAATTGAGTAACCGGATCACAAACACCAAAAAATCTAAAGACGCGACAACCTGCCAACAACAGGTATTTTTGAATTTGAACAAATTGATGATTGTATGGCTAAGAAAGCTAGCAAAACGGACGCTGTGAAAGGACGCCCTGCCGGGGTTAATGCATCGGTTGCCAAGGCAACTAAAAGCACTGAAAAAAGCAAAACAACGGGAAACGGGAATTTAAAAGATGAGCATACCCTCCTGAAAACAAAAGTATCTTCAAAAACTAATGGCCTTCCACCTTCCGGTGAAAAGATCCTGAAAGAAATGCATACTGTGAGGGTAAACGGTAAATTAAACCTCCGGGCATCACTCCAGGAATATTTCGGATTTGATAACTTTAAAGGTGCGCAGGAGAAAATAATACAAAGCGTGATGAATGGCGAAGATACCTTCGTCATTATGCCTACCGGCGGAGGCAAATCGCTGTGCTATCAGTTGCCTGCCATCCTGTTAAGAGGAACAGCCATCATCATTTCTCCGCTTATTGCCCTCATGAAGAACCAGGTAGACCAGATTCGGGGGTATAGCAGCAACGATAATATTGCCCATTTTCTCAATTCATCATTAACCAAGGCGCAGGCAAAAGAAGTGAAGAAGGACCTTGTACGTGGCGTAACCAAGATGTTGTATGTAGCTCCGGAAACGCTTACTAAGGAAGAGAACATCGATTTCCTTAGTGGATTGGATATCTCTTTTGTAGCTGTTGATGAAGCGCATTGTATTTCGGAATGGGGCCACGATTTTCGTCCGGAATACAGGAAGATAAAAGGCATGATTGAAAATATGGGAAACAGAATTCCCGTAATGGCACTTACTGCAACTGCAACTCCTAAAGTACAATCGGATATTCTGAAGAACCTGGATATGAGTGAGAAGAATATCTATATCACCTCCTTTAACAGGCCCAATCTCTATTATGAAGTACGACCAAAGGGAAAGAAGGAACCGACGCTGAAACAGATTGTGAAGTTTGTGAAAAGCATGTCGGGCAAATCGGGAATTATTTATGTACTAAGCCGGAAGTCGACAGAGGAGATAGCTGAGTTCTTAACAGTAAACGGCATTAAAGCGGCTGCTTACCATGCCGGTTTGGATGCGGGAACCCGTTCCATGCGACAGGATCAGTTTCTGATGGAAGACATTGATGTGATTGTTGCTACCATTGCTTTTGGCATGGGCATCGACAAGCCGGATGTGCGTTTTGTGATTCATTATAACATTCCCAAATCACTTGAGAACTATTACCAGGAAACAGGGCGTGGCGGTCGCGATGGGTTGGAAGGTAAATGCATCGCTTTCTATAACTACAACGACATCGTGAAGCTGGAGAAATTCATGCGAGATAAGTCGCAGAGTGAACGTGAAATGGGCGGCCATCTGCTGATGGAAACAGTAGCTTATGCCGAGACCTCTGTTTGCAGGCGCCGTTTTCTGCTGCATTACTTCGGCGAGAAATATGATAAAGAAAACTGTGGTAAGTGCGATAACTGCCTTCATCCGAAAGAACAAATGGAAGGCAAAGACTTCATCAAGTTGCTGGTGCAGGCTGTTGATGCAGTAAATGAGAGTTTTACCATTAACTATATTGTTGACATACTTTGCGGCAATAAACACAACCAGGTTACTATGTTCAAACATGATGTATTGCCCATCTTCGGAGCAGGCAAGGATCATGATGATCATTTCTGGAACTCGGTATTGAGGCAGGCCTTGCTGCACAACCTCATCACCAAAGACATTGAGAATTATGGCGTGATCAGACTGAGTGAAAAGGGACGCAAGTTTTTACAGAAGCCGCATTCCATCATGATCTCCATTAATCATGACTTCGATAACCTGGAAGATCCGGAGCCCGAAGGTGGCACCAGTGCGTTGGACCCTACGCTATTGAATATGCTGAAAGATCTCCGGAAACGGGTTGCCAAGGAGCGCGACCTTCCTCCTTTCGTTCTATTCCAGGATCCTTCGCTGGAAGATATGGCCACACAGTATCCCACCACGCTCGACGAACTTTCACGCATCATGGGAGTAAGCAAAGGCAAAGCCAACAAGTATGGTAAGCCCTTTGTGGAAATGATTGCTGCCTATGTAGAAGAAAATGAAATTGAGAAACCTTCGGAGATGGTGGTTAAATCTGTCGTGAATAAGTCAGGCATCAAAGTGTACATTATTCAGAATATCGATAAGAAAATACCACTCGATACTATTGCGCAGGGCAAGGGTATGAAGATGGAACAATTGCTGGAAGAAATGGAATCCATTGTTTCATCCGGTACACGACTCAACCTCGACTACTACATCACTGACCTCATTGAAGAAGACCGGCAGGAAGAAGTATACGATTACTTCCGCACTGCGCATTCTGATTCTTTGCAGGATGCATTGGAAGATCTTGGCAAAGACAACTATTCTATGGAAGAGATTCAACTAATGCGCATTAAGTTTATGAGTGAGATGGCACATTGAAAGCCCGGTTTTCATAAACATATTTCGAACTTAAGACTGATAAACCGTCCAGGTCATGTTGCCTGCTTGCAACTACTAGACTGTATCCAACATTGTCAAGCAGCATTACAGGTAATTGGCGCAAAACACGGTTTGGCTTTAGCGAAGAGGCGGATTTCGAAGCACTAATCTTTCTGCCGGCACCATATCCGCTTTATTTGCCAACCGCCTGTTATTGATCGTTCTTCACTTGTCAAAACTCGAGCAATCCAAATGTTTCATTATATGGAGTGTTCAAGTCAATGAATTGAAATTTTAAGGTAGTTTCACTTCTTAGCAAATTGTAAATTTTATAGCTTTCAGTGTCAGATGACAAATAAAATTCTACGGCCTTTTCACAGTCAGCTTGTGCAAAGAGTTTCGTGTCATTTGGAATAATGTTTCTTTCGCTCAATTTAAGTTTTCCTTTATTTTGAAAAACAATTTTGGCGAATTCACCTGTCCGTTTGGAGTGCTCTAAATTAAATGGAACAATTTGCAGATTTCTTAAAGGAAGTTCGTGAACATCTCCACCAACACAATACTCTGCAATACTGATGGTTGATATCATCATTGTAATTTCCTTCTGCAAGAAGTAACGAAAAAAGCCGTCTGCATTCTTAAAAAGCGGGTCGCTATCGTTGAGGAAACGAAGGAAAAAACTTGTGTCAAGCAATACTGCTTTATGCGTCATAACCTCCTCTGATTTCTTTTAGCCAATTATCGGGGTTAATACTGTTTAGCCATGATTTTTTTGCTTTGTCCCTAAGTGCTTTTAGATATTGCTCATCATATTTTGGTTCATAGCTAACCAATTCAATAAATTTAAGTGTGGAAGTATCTACTTCACCTGTTTCTGAATGTTGTTTGCCTATTGTACGAATTCCAAATGTTTTATAAAGCAGGTTTTCATCATACTGTTCTAAAAAACTAATTGGTGTCTGAATTCTAACAGTTCCGAATTCTTCAGTATAAATGTGAATATTTGCCTTGTCCTTACCGCCTGCATTTGTGACTTTTCCATAAAAATAAAATTCTGCGTCAGCCCATATTGCTTCGGTTCTGAAATATCGGGTGGTCTTGTCAATTCTTACTTCGTTGGAATTGTCAATTGATGTTTTAATGCTAAAAACATAATTGCGTTTGGTTGCTATGTCCTGAATGTTTTCAAAAGCTTTTGCACTGTCTAAATCAAGAAAGTCAATATTATGAACTTGTGATATCTGTCCGATAATAGCATTAAAACCAATAATGTATTGAATTGATGTTTTAAGAATATGCTTTACAGAACCTTCTTCGATTTTGTAGCTAATGTTTGGTCTGTCTCTTTTGTCGCCTGGATATAATAAGTTCTCAGCGTTTTCGAGCATAGAGATTACTTCCCGAATATCGTAATTGTCGGGGGACAGGTCAAGATTTCCCTTTGAACCTGTAATTCTTATCTCTATAAAACCAATTTTTCCCACGCTACAAATCTAATAGAATTTAGGGTTGATTTTTCACTTTCATTGAAGTCCGTCAAGCACTACACTGTGGCCATAGAATGACCTAATACTCAATATACGTGTCTGCATAAAAAGCTGGTCGTTACTGTGTTATGAGTTTATCAGTGGCACTACAATCTTGCCATTAAAGAAATATTCATAAATGAAAATAGAGATCAATACTGTTAGCAATTCAAAAATTCGCTACTGAGCCTCTTCATGGCAAAAAAATTAAATGCCACCAATACATTAAGACTTGACGACTCTAAGAGGAACTACTAAATCTCATTTGTCGTAGAGGAACAATATTACAGGCCTGGTTGATCCACTAATTTTCAGGCTTCCTTATGAATACCTGCTATTGCCTGACTATTCTATTCAACCTAAGCTCTTCCTTAGTTGAAGTTTCAAGAAAATAAAATCCTTCCGGAAGTTGCGACGTATCGAATTGCTCCATAAAACTATAGCCCTTAACATAGATGCTTCTTTCTTCAATCAACATTCCCATAGCATTGAATAGCCGGAGCACAACGATAGCTGCTTCAGCGGTAGTTCCGCTTACCAGGAAATAATCCATTGCCGGGTTAGGAAAAACGCTGATATTTTCTGCTGCCTGAAGATCAACAAATGTTTCCGTTGAAATTAATGAACTGTCCAGCACAATATTTTCATCACCAGGTTCATAGTCCAGATAGGAGTAGAATAGTATTTGCATTTCATCGGTAGTTTGAATGCCCCACGATACATCCTGCGGCGGATTGTTGGGATTATCCGGATTATTTGCAGTGTTATCGTAAACCGTAGTCATATAGATTTTGCTGCCGGCCGGTATTGGCAGTAGTTTTTGAAACATATATTCATTTTGCCAGTGAAAATCATAGTCACAGTCAATTATTTCAATGGTATCATTGTCAGCTGTTACGGCAAAGGCTTTCATCGTTTGGCCTAACAAATGCATATGCGGCGTTACCGTGAGGAGCGAAATCGGCGTATTGATATTTTTATCGCTATAAAAGGTCTTCACGGTATTTGCCGGAATGGACAGCCATCCGTTGGAGATATCCAATTCGTCCACGGAACCTGCTTTAACAATTCTTGGATCAGGCACATCGGAATAAAAAATATTGATCAATGATTGGTCGGAAAGCGGAGAGGCAGATGGCGCGAAGTGCATTTCCAGCAGGATGTCACTATTTGCATAAATCTTTTGTGCAATACCCTGCGGCATCATCACTGCCAGATTACCGGGTGCCCAGCCGCCGATGGAAGGAGCTGTGAAACCGATAGAACCTGCAATACCAATTCCTTCATAGCCATAGCCAGGATCGGCAGCATCCTTGATCTGACCTTTGCCGGTAGTGTCAACATATATCAAAGCATGATGCACGGCGGCACCATTGCCCGGACGAAACTCCACTGCCGAAATATATTTATCCTCTGTGAGACCGGAAGGCAATACAAAAATGTGATAGTCATCCACTCCATTTCCCGGCGTGGTATAGGCCTCCGACATTTCCAAAACCAGGTCAGGTACACCAAGCTGTGATCCATCAGCAAAGGATGGCAAAGCTGGGGCAAGGTCAGGATTCCCTTCCGGTGCTCCGGCATTTACCCAATCATTGATAGTGGCTATCTGTGTTTCTGTAAGAATTCTTTCGCCGGTAAAATGAACGTAATTCGCATCTGGTGACCATGGCGGCATCACCTTCGCATTCACAGCGGACTGAATTGAAAATGCATAGTCGGCTGCTTCCAAATAATTCGTTAACGGAAATGGGCCTATTTCGCCCGGCCTGTGACAGCCTGTGCAATTATCGTAGATGATAGCGGCTACTGAATTGCTCCAATCCGGAGTCTGAGCGCTTGCATGGTAAAAGCAACTCACCATCAGTAGTAAAGCGTAAAGTCTTTTCATTAGTAATCATATTTGTTATGGTAAAGTAACGTTATTTCAAGGTACAAACCGGCAAGTATTATTTTTCTGTAGTTTACTTGATTTTCCAGAAACTTAACTGATCAGGGAGCTTCAGCCTGCGCGGCTTAGTCAATCATCCTGTCGGCTTAATTTCTTTCATTCTTCTATATTTACACTGTGTCCTCCCAATCACAACGCCAGCTCGCTGCCATCATGTTTACCGATATGGTGGGCTATACTGCACTGATGCAGAAAAATGAGACCATGGCACGGCAGCAGCGTAATAAGAATATGCAGGTATTTGAAAACTGTCTCCGCAAATACCAGGGCAAACTGCTGCAATACTATGGTGATGGAACACTCAGCATCTTCAACAGCGCCGTTAATGCCGTTCAAAGCGCTGTTGAAATGCAAACACTTTGCAGACAGGAAAAAGTAGACCTACGCATTGGCATTCATAGTGGTGATGTGATGTTTGATGATACCGGTGTATATGGCAACAGTGTAAATGTTGCTTCAAGAATTGAATCATTGGCTGTTCCCGGAAGTATTTTCATTTCTGAAAAACTATTCAGTGAGATCAGCAACCAGGGTATTGATGCCAGGTTGCTCGGTTACTTTGAGTTGAAGAATGTGCAGCAGCCGATGCAGGTATATGCCATTTCAAATCCGGGTATTGTAGTTCCATCCAGGGATGACGTAAAAGGGAAGGTGAAGCAAACACTCAATTCCATTGCAGTGCTTCCATTCGCCTCATTAAGCAGTGATCCTGAAAACGAATTCTTCTGCGATGGTATTACCGAAGAATTGCTGAATGTGCTGGCAAAGATTGAAGGATTGCAGGTTACCTCACGGACATCTTCATTTACTTTTAAAGGAAAAACAGAAGACATCCGCGAGATCGCAGCAAAGCTGAATGTGCAGAAAGTTTTAGAAGGCAGTGTTCGGAAAGCCGGCAATAAAGTGCGCATCACCGCTCAGCTGATCAATGCAGCCGATGGTTATCACATCTGGAGCGAAACGTATGACCGCAGTATCGAAGACATTTTTGCAGTGCAGGATGATATCTCGCGGGAGATAGCCAACAAATTCCGTCTCAACCTGAGTGAGGAGGAACATAAAAAAGAAATAGTAAAGGCGCCCACAGAAAACCTGGAAGCATACAGGAAATACCTGCAAGGCATGTACCTGATGAATACGCAATTGCCTGAAAATGTTGAACCCTCTATCAACTGCCTGGAAGAAGCTGCTGCAATGGATCCTTCTTTTGTGGCGCCCCATTGCTACCTCTGTTTTCAATATTACTTCATGGGATACAGCGGCATGATGCCGCTGAAGCAGGCATACGCACTCAGCAGCGCTTCCCAAAAACGGGCCATGGAGATCGATCCGCAGAATGATCAGGCATTGCTGGCAAGCAGTATCATCAATATCGCTTATGAATTCAACTGGCCTGCAGGAAAAAAGTTTTTAGAGCAATCACTTGAGAAGAATCCCAATAACCTGTTTGCACTCATGATGCTTTGCTGGTATCATGCGATCTTTCTTGAATACGATAAGGCCATTGAGGTTGCAGAAAAAATGCTTCAGCTTGATCCTGTAGGCAGTTTTGCCGGAGGGTCAGTAGCTGAAATGTATTTGACTTTTGGAAATTTCGATCAGGCAATCAAAGTAGCCAATGAAACTTTAAAATTCAACCCCGGAAATCCTTACCCGCAGAGCATCCGTGAAATGGCTATCGGATTCAGCGGTAACTGGGAGCCCATGAGTTTATATCTGGAAAAGATGAAGCAGATGTATGAAGAGGTTCCTTTGGGCTTGGGTATCATGGGCGTCTTTTACTGCAGAACAGGAGAAAAGGAAAAGGCCAGGGTAGTGCTGGAAAAGTTGCTGGAAATTGAAAAGCAAATGGATACCGTTCTTGATCAGGTCGCATTGGTATATGCTAATCTGCTGGATTTTGAAAACTTTGAAAAGCAGTTCAGGAAATGTATTGACAATAAAAGCCAGGGCGTGATATTTTGGTATAAATCGCCCATGCTGCCGGAGGAAATCAGCAATTATGAAGGACTCAGGCGTATACGGCGTGAATTGCAATTGCCGCTGTAACTGTTCAATCAGCTTTGAACTCATGCATTTTATTATGACAGGCGAGGCTGTAAATACAAACATTTCAAACGGAAATACTTTACTACGTAAGCATTGCAACCGTAAATTGGATGTACTTATTTGTTAGTGAAGAATATTACTCAGTTTAGCACATGAACATCAAACGCTGCCTTCCGGTGCTTCACCCGTGCTTCAAATGAAACCCGCCCATTCTACATTTCAATATTCAATCACTCTTCTTAGCTTGCACAGGTACCAGAACAACGATTAATTTCGTTAAAGCGCCATGCAGGTCTTACGCAACATATTCTATTCATTTCCTTTCCAGCTGGCATTGCTGCACCTGCGGAGGTATATCTTTATGCTGGTACCGTGGGTATTGCTGATACTTATCGTTTCCGGCAATATGCTGTCGAGGCTGGGTTTTCATTACCTCTTTCTTGACCCTGAGTATTTTGGCAAAGTCACTTTCTTCAGCTTCTTCCTGATTGGTCTGGCACTCGGTGGCTTTATCTTCGTATGGAACATCACAAGCTATATCCTGAACAGCTTCCGGTTCCCCTTTCTGGCAACCTTTGAACGGCCTTTCCTGCGCTATACACTTAATAACAGTGTTTATCCATTGCTATTCATCTGTATCTATTTCTATTCCATCATCCGGTTTCAATATTATGCAGAGCTGAAATCGTTTGTGGAGGTGATTACCTACCAGGCGGCATTGATCAGTGGTATTTCACTGATGATGATTATTGCTGTAGCGGGTTCGCTGAATGTTCACGTGGAAAGATTCATACAAATACGCTCACTTCGGAAAAGACATACGGAGGAAAAGAAGAAGGGCTTTTCCGTCTTTTAAACATACAGCCTGCACTCAGATTCTCGCCGGAACTTCGTGTCGACTACCTGCTCATCCATCCTTTCCGGGTGCGCCCGGTTCGTAGCGTGATTCACTATCAGCCTGATGACCTCATCAAGGTGTTCCGGTTGCACCATAAGAATGCACTCCTCATCGAACTCATCGCATTGCTGCTGATCATCATGCTGGGATTTCTGAAAGAGATTCCATTCTTCCAGATACCCGCAGGAGCAAGCATCCTGCTCCTGCTTTCCCTGTTGCTTGCACCTATCGGCGCTTTATCCTATTGGTTACGGTCATGGGCAGTTACCGCTTTTATCGCGTTATTTTTTATTGCAAACCTCTTTGTGAAGTTCGGATTCATCAACCACCGCAACAAAGCATTCGGCATGGATTACCATAATCCGGCTCCTTATAACCTGGCAGCTATAGAAGCAGCTGTGACCCCTGAGATAATGGCACAAGACCATTCCACAGGATTGCAAATGCTGGAAAACTGGAAACGAAAAGTGGCTCCCTATTATCATCCGCTGCAGAAACCGCCGCTGATACTGGTGAATGCAAGCGGTGGCGGACTCAAGGCATCGCTTTGGGCATTCAGGCTTATGCAGATTGCAGACAGCTGCACCAACAATCGCTTTTTTGATCATTGCGTTTTCATCAGCGGCGCATCAGGTGGCATGATGGGCATGGCTTACTACCGTGAATTGTACCGCTCAAAAAAACTGGGCGACAGCGTAAACCTGAACGACAAACACTATGTCGACAACATCTCCAAAGACATTCTCAATGCCGTTTCCTTTACCTATGTGGTGAATGACCTGCTTTTTCCCTGGCAACGTTTCACGGTAAACGGATTTACTTACCGCAAAGACAGGGGTTACATTTTTGAAAAGAGATTTAACCAGAATACCGGTTACATCATGGACAAGACCCTGGCAGACTATGCGCCATTTGAAAAAGATGCCACTATTCCCATCATGATGTTTTCGCCCACCATTATAGATGATGGAAGAAGGTTGCTGCTATCATCAACGCCCATGTCGTATCTCACAGAATCACCACAACGAAAGGATTCAACTAATGAGATGAAAATTGACGGCATCGGACTCCATTCTTTTTTCGGTAAGCAAAATGGTGCGAACCTCCCCTTTATGACAGCCGTGCGGATGAATTCTACTTTTCCCTATGTGATGCCAAACATTTACCTGCCCACCAAACCGGAAGTGCAGGCTATGGATGCAGGTTTACGTGATAACTACGGCTTCGAAACCTCATACCGCTTTCTTTACGAGTTCAAAGACTGGATCAATAAAAATACTTCACGTGTAATCATCGTGCAGGCCAGGGGCGATTATGAAAAAGACTACGAACCGATTGTGAATGAACATCCCTCCCTCATCCAGAAATTACTCGATCCGGTAAGCAGCCTGTTCGCCATCTGGAGCGATTTTCACGACTACCACCAGGATGAACTGACAGGATATGCCGGCAGCTGGCTTACGGTAGATCTTAATATGCTTTCGTTTGAATATGTGCCTGCTCAAAAAGAAAATGAAGCATCTATGAGCTTTCATCTTACCACCCGTGAAAAGCAGAGCATATTATCCACCATCGACAATGCGGAGAATCATGCAAAGTTGAATAGGTTGGTGGTGTTGTTGTCGCATTAAATGATGGTTGGTGCAAATTGAAAAGTCTATTGGCATCATTGGATATTGAAAATTGAATGTTGGATATTGAATTGAAAATTTCAACACTCAATATTCAACATTCAATAATCAATTTTCAATTTTTTCGACATCTATCTGAAAATAAAAAGGTGGGTTAGTGCAAACTGAAAAATCTTTACAGCTGGAGATATTGGATACTGGATGTTGAATATTGAAAATTGGATATTGGATATTGAAATTTCATATTCATATTTCAACACTCAATATTCAACACTCAATAATCAATTTTCAATATTTTCCTTACCTAATTAAAAAATTGTTACACAAAAGTGTCAATTACTGAATCACCAATCTTCTGGTAACCGCCATTGCCCCACTCTGCATGCGCACGAAATACATACCTGCGGGAAGTATTGCACTTATTGAAAAGGAATCATGGTAATTTCCTGCAGGCATTGTTTCCTTCAAGAAGGTCTGCAGGCGCATACCTGAAATATTATACAAAGCCACATCTACGGAAGTGGTGGAATGCATAGTAAAGGTGATTGCAACTTCGCTGTGCACGAGATTGGAAACCAAATCAAAAGTAAAGGATGAAAGGTAGGCATCAGCAATTCCCACTACTGCACCCGGTATGGTAAAAGTGCCTGTCATGGCCGGCAAATCCGGAACACTGATGTAATGATAGACTCCGGGAACAGTGGCTACATAAGAAAAAGAAGTATGTGCACTGTCGAGCAATGCATTCCATTGTGCGGCCCCTACAGGAATACCATTGGCTGTGGTGGTGTGAATTCCACTCTCCCACAACCAGGTGACTGTATCACCGGCAGCAATCGTCATGGTATCAGGGGTAAATTGAAAATCAGTAGCGGTAATGGTATGGGTAACCGCTTTAGCAAATGAGGAAGCAAACAGTAAAAAGATAACAAAGGGTAACAGATGGTAAAGAGTTCTTTTCATATCCGGGTTTTGAAACAGTGCATGCAATCATCGGCGAAAATATAGTATAAACCATTTACTATCATAAAAAGAAATGAGAAGGCCTTCACTCGAGCGCGAATGCAGCAAAGCATTGCGGGTTGCGATCGCTTGGGCTGCTATTCAGCGGGTAGCCGGCGTTTTCACCGACCACTTCATAACGCTGGTTGATGATAACACCAACCAGAGGCTGAAGCCAAAGTAGCCTATATCAATGGGATTAAAAATCTTTTTATCAAATAGCACGGATTACAAATCAGCGCTAACGGGAATTAGTCATTTTGTATATGAAATTTAAGTTTTTAGCTTTGTACAGCCGAATAAAGCAGATAGATTAGATATACATGTCTTGTATGAGCTAAGAAATCCTAAAATATGTTAAGCTTTTCATTGCAACAATACTTACTGCTTGCCATTTCCTTATTACTCATTTTCTTCAGTTTAATACTCTTTTTTAAGGGAAAGGAAAGATATTCGATTGCATTGTTACTCATTGGTGCATTTGGTATTCGACTATTTATTATCACTGTTGATCCATTCCTGCACGATTGGGATGAACGGTTTCATGCGCTTGTTGCGAAAAACATGATGAGCCATCCTTTCAAGCCAATGCTCTATGTAAATCCCGTTATGCCATACGACTACAAAGCATGGTGCTGCAACCATATTTGGGTGCACAAGCAACCACTCTTTCTTTGGCAAATTGCCTTGAGCATGAAGGCTTTTGGTGTTGATGAATTTACACTCCGCTTGCCAAGTGCAATCATGGGTAGTATTCAAGTCTATTTCATTTATAGAATTGGTAAACTATTGTTTGATTCCACTGCCGGATTTTTCGGTTCACTATTTTTCGCAATGGCTTATTATCCAATGCAATTGATCGCCGGTGTAGGAGATATGGATCACATTAGGGTAGCATTCGGATTTTACGTATGCGCCAGTGTTTGGGCTTTTGCTGAATATGATTCATCAGGCAAGAAAATCTGGGCAATACTTGTTGGAATATTTTCCGGTTGCGCTGTGCTTAATATGTGGCTGCCGGGTTTAGTTGTTTATGGTGCCTGGAGCATTTCAATATTTCATAGGACTGATTTTAACCTTTATAAATTTTTTAATAAAGGGAAAAAGGAACTCCTGATTATGATTTGCAGCCTGGCCGTTGCGGCATTAATCTTCCTACCCTGGCAAATCTATATATCTCATTCATTTCCGGTGGAGAGTGCATTTGAATCAACTTGGAATTTACGACATATCACCGAACCTCTCGAGCAACATGACGGACCATGGTACTACTATCTTGCTCAACTTCCGATGCAGTTTGGGATAGTTTTCACCCTGCTGATTCCGGTAGGAATGTATTTTTTATTTTCACATGCAAGAAACCGGTCTCTGCTCGCAGCATTACTGTTTACCCTTCTCATACCCTATGCATTTTTCTCATTATTGGTTCAAACAAGAATGCCATCGTACGTGTACATGTCTCATTTCATTATCTGGTTATCGTTTGGGATGGTTATTTCCGGAGTACTTAAACTGACTAACCGAAATTTTCCATTTAAAGCGGTAGCAACATCCCTTATTATTTTCCTGATCAGTCTTTTTTTCGTATTTAAGATTAATGACGTACTTTCTGATGACTTGTTGAGATCAAATGTTGGAGATATTAAAACTTATAGAGAAAGAAAGATTAACAACACAGGAATCTATAAGAAATTAAATTTTATAGTACCTCCTAATACTATTGTGTTTAATTGTAACACATTTGAAACCGTTGAAGCAATGTTTTGGTCCGACAGAACCGTTTACGCCTGGTATACAACTCCAGCACAGCATGATTCATTAAAACAGGCAGGTATTAAGATGGCTGCATTCATGAGTCATAATGAATATCAACTGCCAGATTATATTACCAATGATACCGCAGTTTTGATCATTGAAGAATTTTTACAGTAATCGTCTATACAGCCTTTAGCAACCAGGTGCTTTTTTTATTAAAAAATTTGCAATTATGAAGACTCTCATCTTGTTAATGTTAGCCAATTTTGTTCTGACAAATGCAATGGTTACAAATGCGCAGTGTCCGCATTCTGGTTTGAACTACTTATCAATAGAAATGAATGGAATTAACAATTCGCCATTAAATCAAGCAGGCACTTGGCATCAGATTTTTGGAGATGAATTCCTCCGTTGGTCGGGATTTGTAATCCCGTCCTGTTGAGCCTCCGGATTTCTAATCCGGAAAAACTGTTGTCTTTCAAAAAGTTTATAGCTGATGTGCAATGGAGTTCAGTCCAAAAAAATTTTGATAGAACATTGATGATATTCTAAGTCGTACGATTACTGTCATTTAATACGAGGCCGCTTTATACGGATACCTTTCCAGGTATAATTGCTTTACCAGATCATACATTTTAGTGCGCAAAGCATCGATGTTTTGTTTTTGTGTGGCGGAGATAAAGATCGCATTGCCATTGGTTTGTTTCGACCAGCTCTGCTTTAAATTGCGCAGCAGTTCTTCCTTTACTTCAGCCGGCAACAGTTCATCAAACTGCTTTTCTTCATATACATCCATCTTGTTAAAAATCATCAGCGTGGGCTTTTCCAGTGCGCCCAGTTCCGCCAGTGTCTCATTCACCACCCGTATCTGCTCTTCGAATTGCGGATGGGATATATCTACTACATGCAGCAGAATATCTGATTCCCGCACTTCATCGAGTGTGGACTTAAAACTCTCTACCAAATGGTGAGGCAGTTTGCGGATAAAACCTACCGTATCGCTGAGTAACAAAGGCATCCGCTCCATCACCACTTTCCGCGTAGTGGTATCGAGTGTGGCGAAGAGTTTGTTCTCGGCAAAAACCTCCGATTTGCTGAGCACATTCATCAGCGTGGATTTGCCTACGTTGGTATAACCAACCAGTGCCACACGAATCAATTCACCGCGCGACTTGCGTTGTGTCTGGCTTTGCCGGTCAATTTTTTCGAGTTCCTTTTTCAGCAAGGAAATTTCCTGCTTCACTATGCGCCGGTCAGTTTCTATTTCCTTTTCACCGGGACCACGCATGCCTATTCCGCCGCGTTGCCTTTCCAAGTGCGTCCATAATCCTTTTAATCTCGGAAGCAGGTATTGCAGTTGCGCCAACTCTACCTGCGCCCTTGCCTGTGCAGTACGCGCACGGCTGGCGAAAATATCGAGTATCAGGTTGCTGCGATCAAGGATTTTGATCTTCAGCTCTTTTTCAATGTTGAAAATCTGCTTCCCGGTCAGGTCGTCATCGAAGATGGCAAGGTCCACTTCTTTTTCCACCACATACTGACGGATCTCTTCGAGCTTTCCTTCGCCGATAAAAGTGCGGGGATGGGGAGCCTGAAGTCTTTGTGTGAACCTTTTTAAGGTGACTGCGCCAGCCGTTTCTGCGAGAAATGCCAACTCATCCAGGTATTCAGTAACCTGTTCTTCCTTCTGACCCTGGTGAATAAGGCCGATCAATACTGCTTTTTCCTGCTGGTATTCTGCTTTTGTTATTAGCGACATGGAGGTAATAGATGGATAAGTGCGTAATTTTTGCAAGATACGGGATTTGGGGAGGAGGATTGAGGGAAGACTTAGGAGGGTGTATGACAAATTGCACTTAATGCTGTAGCGTTTACCTTAGCGCCTTGCTTTTTTAGCGCCAAGACGCGAAGTCGCGAAGAAAATCACAAAGGATCAATATGCTACGTTTTTTTGGCGTCTTGGCGTCTTCGCGCTTGTATATTTTTTTTTTCGCTGAGAAATGCAATCCTCCTGTTGGAGTGCGGGTAAGGGGTGTATGACAAATTGCACTTAATGCTGTAGCGTTTACCTTAGCGCCTTGCTTTTTTAGCTCCAAGACGCGAAGTCGCGAAGAAAACCACAAAGGATCAATATGCTACGTTTTTTGGCGTCTTGGCGTCTTCGCGCTTGTATTATTTTATCGCTGAGAAATGCAATTTGTAATAAACCCGAGTTAGGACGAAAGACAAAAGACTAAAGACAATTGCCCGTTTTGGATTAAATTTACCCATGGTTTTCTCACAACTGGTCAGGGCAATAATGTAGAAGGAAAACTACATTTTGTAACAATTAAAAGATTGAACTTGCGACGATGAACATGCTAATGAAATATAATATTATATGTTGTATAGCCATCATCGCTTTTCTGTTCGGTAATCAGCATGCGGTGGCACAGTATTGTATTCCTGTTTACGAGAACAGTTGCAGCACGGGTGCCTACGTCAACAAGTTTACTTTCAACACCATCAGCAATGGTAGCAGTGGCTGCAATGGAAATGCAAATAATTATATACTCTATCCCGAAAGCGGAACTACCACCACTGCTGTGGTGGTAGGCGGTACCTACAGCCTCTCCGTAAAAACAAACAACGACGATGGCATCGGCATTTGGATCGATTACAACAATGACAATGATTTCGAAGATGCCGGTGAATTTATCTATGCCTCGCCGTTTTATGATAACATCACTTTCACCGGCACGGTAATCATTCCAAACAATGTTGACTTTATCGGGCAGCGTCGTTTGCGGGTGCGTGGCGCGCTGGAAACGCTGATCAGTGCGGAGCAATCCTGCACTACTTTCGAAAATGGTGAAACGGAAGATTATATCATCAACATTAATCCGGCAGCACCCTGCACCGCGGCTCCAGCGTCGGGCACCATCACAGCATTTCCCTCTTCCATTTGTGCAGAAGGAAACACCAGTGAATTGTTGCTGAATGGTTTTACTGTGGCTTCCGGAATATTAATAGCCTGGGAAAAATCAATGGATGGCAATAGCTGGAATACGATTGATGGTGCTAACGAAGCTTTTTATATAACCGAACCCTTATACAGCGCTACCCATTTCAGGGCAAAAGTTACCTGCGAAAATTCAGGGCAGTTTACCTACTCCAATGAAATGAAGATTAATGTGGGTGAGGTGAAGATATGGTCTGTTGTCCATGATTCTGTATGCGGCGCAGGGATTGCAGACCTGAAGGTTTTAAGCAATGCGAATACGGTTTCCTGGTATGCAACAGAAACTTCCGGTTTGCCGTTTTACAGTTCCGGTTCGCCTTTCCTGTTTTCTCCAACAGTAACCGGCACCACAACTTATTACGTTGCGGGCTCATCCGGTGTGATGTATATTGACAGCCTCGGCTTAAAAGATAATGTTACAGGAAGCGGTTCAGATGCCTATCAAAACGACTACCTGGTTTTCAGTACGCTCAAAGCATGTAAACTCACAGGCGTGCATGTATATCCATCTGCCGAAGGATTTGTGATTATTCAATTACGCGACGGGAATTTTCAGCCGATCAGGACAGACACTTTTACTGTTACCGCATCACAGGTAAACCAAAAAACTTATTTAGAACTGAATTACAACCTCGATCCCGGATTGGGTTTCCAAATCACCTTACTGGAAGGCAGCGTTCCTTTGTGGAGCAATCAATCCGGCGTAAGTTTCCCTTATGAAATACCCGGAGTTTTTTCATTATACACCAGCAATCTTGGTCCTAACTACT
Organism: Chitinophagaceae bacterium; assembly: GCA_016704325.1. GTDB lineage: Bacteria > Bacteroidota > Bacteroidia > Chitinophagales > UBA10324 > JACCZZ01. The sequence continues at coordinate 61,918 of JADJAG010000012.1, read as the reverse complement.
ATTTCTATTTCTACAACTGGGTCGTCAACTATACCGATCAATGTGAAACGCCAAGGGTGCCGGTAACGGCTTATGTGAGCACTGCTTCATTATTGATGGTGAATACGGTACCCAACAATGCGACTATCTGTGCAAACAATGGCTCTGCAGTTATCATGAATGCATCACCCGGCTTTTCCAGCTATAGCTGGTCGCCTGCTACCGGCCTGTCATCTGTTACAGGAGAACAGGTAGCTGCATCACCACTTGTAACAACAACCTATACTGTAAATGCTACAGACAGCATTTGCCAGAATCAGATGTATGTAACGGTAACGGTTGCCAATACGCCATCGGTTGCTGTTACTGCAAGTGCGGACTCCATCTGCGGAGGAACATCATCACAACTATTTGCAGCTGCCACTCCCCTGATGAATTACCTGGTGGATGAAATTGAATTTAGTCCGGAAACAACAATGGGCATGCCGGTCCAGCTTGGGGAAGATGAATTAAGTGCCCACCTGCCACTTGGATTTTCATTCAGGTTTTATGGCAGCTACTACAACTCATTCAGAATATCTTCGAATGGTTTTATCACTTTCGATGCCAATGCAACCGATGGCTGTTGTGAGGGAGATGCATTGCCTGATATCCTTCATCCAAACAATGTGATTGCTTTTGCCTGGGAAGATCTTTCACCACAACTCGGCGGCAGCATTTCTTATTTCGTATCCGGAACAGCACCTTTCCGCAAGCTGGTGGTACGCTTCGATAGTATCTTACACTATGGCTTCAACGGAGGCAGTGATCCGGTAACTGCCCAGGTTTTTTTGTATGAAACCAGCAATGCTATTGAAATACATACGGCATCAATGCCCGGCAACCCTGCCGAAGTTTGGTTAAATCATACTATGGCTATTGAAAATGCTACCGGTACAGCAGGGGCTTCCGTTCCGGGCAGAAACGGAAACAATACCTGGACAGCATTTGAAGACGCATGGCGTTTCAAACCATTGGAATATGTTTACAATTGGTCATCGGCTGCCACATTGGATAATCCTTCGGTTTCTAATCCTGTTGCTACACCCACCATCTCGACCAACTATATATTAATCGTAACCGATACCAATACGCAGTGTGCCGATACTTCAGGCATAATAATTAAGTTGATCAGCAAGCCAAATGCCGGCATCATTGATCCTGCATTTGAAAAAATATGTGGAGAAGGAACTGCTTTACTTACTTTGAATGACTATACTTCAGGATCTGCTATCCAATGGATGCATTCGCTGAACAGTGGCGGGCCATATGAAGAAATACCGGGTGCAATATCCGCTGCGTATGTTACGCCACTGCTGGATACAACCGGTTTCTATGTTGCAAAAGTATCCTGCACAAATGTTGCCTTTGCTGAAGAAGCTTTTTTGCAGGTAATGCCGGTACCGTTACCTCCTTCCGGTGATACTGCCTACCGTTGCAGTGCAGGCAAGGTCGAACTACAGGCTACAGCTTCCGGTAACGGAACAATCTCCTGGCACGATGCGCCAACCGGTGGTAACTACCTGGGGCAGGGGACGGGATTTACCACACCACCCCTTGCGGAGTCAACTGTGTATTGGGTGGAAGAAGGACCTTCTGTCGTTGCTCCACTGCCGACTACCTTTCTGGGTGGCAGCACAGGTTACGGCAATATGTTTGATCTGACTGCAAGTCAGACTGTGGTGATAACCGGATTTGAAGGACATCTATCTGCAGGAAATTCAAACAACCTGGAGATCTACTATAAAAAAGGAACCTATGCCGGATATGAAAATGATGCTGCTGCATGGACCCTTCTTGGCAGTGCAAATGGCATAACCGGAGAAGGCATTGGTTTACCCACACCTTATCCTATTGGATTTAATCTTGCCATTGCAGCCGGTAACACCTATGCTTTTTATATCACTTCAAAAACAGAAGGCATCAACTATACTTTTGGAACCAATGTTGGCGACATCTTTGTGGAAGACGATCATATTAAGATTGCAGAAGGCATTGCCATCACCTATCCTTTTGGTGATGCAGTGGAACCGATTCGGTGGAATGGCATTGTGCATTACCAGGCAATTGGTTGCGCCAGCGAACGCGCACCGGTGCATGCCATCATTCACATTCCACTGATCACAACAAGCGTTACCGCGGCTCCGGTGTGTAAAGGAGAAAGTATTTCCATTACTGCCACCAACAACGGTACCGGAAACTACAATTATCAATGGTTGCCTTTATTGCCTTCTATGGATCCGCCGGATGGTATTGGTTCATCCATCACAATAACTCCTGCTGCAAACGTTGACTTAACGCTAACTGCCACAGAGATCAACAGTGGTTGCGATACGGTTGTATTAATTCCTATACAGGTTATCGTTCCTCCGATTGCTTCTTTTAGCGGCCTCCCTGACACGGCAATGTTTGCGGACGATCCTTATCTGCTTACCGGTGTCCCGGCAGGAGGATTGTTTGAAGGTGCTGGTATTACAGGTAATTTCTTTGATCCGGAACTGGCAGGAATTGGTGGACCTTATTCGATCAGCTATACGTTTACCGACACAACAGGTTGTATCGATGATACTACAAAACAAATTGTGGTGGTGCTTGAAACAGGCACTCATGAGTTAAACGACGACATTTCCATCAGCATCTTTCCCAATCCTACATCCGGGCAGTTTATGATTGAAGCTAATTCAAGAGCAATTCCTGGTCAAATTAATATTGTTGTTCGTGATATGCCCGGGAAAATTATCTACCGTGAAGAAATAAAGCTGCAGCATGGTTCCTGGTCACATGCTGTTGACCTTAGCAATAAAGCAAAAGGAATCTATATTGTTGAAGTGCATACGGAAACGATGAGCTGTCAAAGGAAAATAACAATTGAATAACTGCACCGGCAGCAAGGTCTTTAAACTAACCTGGAGTTTATTTAATTCCTTTTCAAGAGTGTCGTATAAATTAACAATGGATAATGCGCTTTGAATAATTATACAGCTTTCTCCCTGGTAAAGGGGGAATATTATGAAGCGGATCTATGACATTATTCTTCTCTGTATTCTCCGTGGTTACCATTCTTGAAACCACAGAGGACCAAGGCGGAATAGTTTCAAACAAGATCTATGTGTTTTCTTCTCTGTGCTCTTTGTGGTTACTTTTTTGAAACCACAGAGGGCACAAAGGGGGAGTCGCTTCAAACAAGATTGATGGGTGTTTTTCTCTGTGTTCTTTGTGGTTACTTTTTTTGAAATCACAGAGAACACAAAGGCGGAATAGCTTCAAACAAGATCTATGTGTTTTCTTCTCTGTGCTCTTTGTGGTTACTTTTTTGAAACCACAGAGGACTCAAAGGGGGAGTCGCTTCAAACAAGATTGATGGGTGTTTTTCTCTGTGTACTTTGTGGTTACCTTTTTTTTGAAACCACAGAGGGCACAAAGGGGGAGTCGCTTCAAACAAGATTGATGGGTGTTTTTCTCTGTGTTCTTTGTGGTTACCATTCTTGAAACCACAGAGAACACAAAGGCGGAATAGCTTCAAACAAGATCTATGTGTTTTCTTCTCTGTGCTCTTTGTGGTTACATTTTATTAACCACAGAATTCATAAAGTCTGAATTGCAACAAAAGAGGTCTATGTTAATAATTTTATCAGCGTTCTCTGTGGTTACCTTTTATTAAACACAGTCAGACAAGGCATTCAACAAAAAGCAACTGTGGTTTGAGGAAACTCCAATAAAATAGTATGAGGCTATGATATCACTCAAAGCGTTGGTGTACTTTCTATTTAATGTTGTATTTCTGTTTATAGGTTTCATTCAACTGCTTCTGCGCATTGTCTAAACTGATATCACGGCCTTGTATAAAAGCACGTTCTATATTACTTGATTTCATATCCAGCAAGTCGCCTGTAGAGATAATGATATTAGCATCCTTACCTGTCTCCAAAGTTCCGGTTCTGCTATCAATGCCCAGTATCTTTGCCGTGTTTGAAGTGATGGACTTCAATGCATCTTCTTTGCTTACACCATATGCTACTGTAGTGCCAGCCATAAACGGAAGGTTTCTCACTTGCCAGAAGCCGGAGATACTCAAACTGTATAAAATGCCGGCCTGCTGCAGCATAGTGGCAGTGCGATACGGCAGATCAATTTTTTCATCATCACCGGCAGGCAGGGAATGTACTTCTCCCAGGATAACAGGAATGTCGTTCTCTTTCAATAATGCCGTACATTGATACGCATCACGTCCACCTACCAGTACCATGCGCATACCAAAATCCTTTGCGAATTGTACGGCATTCATGATCTCGCGTACATAATTGGTATGAATGAAAATAGTGTTTGATTTTGTAAATGTGCCCTTTAATGCTTCAAAATTGATGTTGCGTTCTGCATGTGTTGCCTGCAAATTATATTGTTGCGCCTGCTGGAAGTAACTGCGAATCTGTTGCACTTGTTTTTCATAATCTTCATTCACCGTCACGGAAGCGGTTAAATCTTCAAACTTAAACCGAAAGAAAGAAGGCCAATTCAGATGAACACCGTCATCTGCCAGGTATGCTGCATCTTCCCAGTTCCATCCATCAAGTTGCATGATAGAAGAGGTGCCTGATATAATACCTCCCTGAGGGGCAACCTGTGCCAGCAATATTCCATTCGAGCGTAAAGTTGGAATCACTTTAGAATCGGTATTATAAGCGGTTAGGCTTCGCGTTCCGGGATTATAATCGCCCACTTCATTATAATCGTTGGTGGCGCGCACCGCTTCAATTTCACTCAGTCCCAGGTATGTGTTTGCAGCAATAAGTCCCGGATATACATGTTTCGATTTTGCATCAATAATGGTTGCGCCGGCAGCAGGTGCATTGGCAGCAGCACCCACATACGTAATCTTACCATTATCAAAGGCTACGGCTCCGTTTTCTATTACTTGTCCGTTGCCTATATGTATTGTGCCACCGGTTATTACTAACGGAACACTTTGAGCTGGCGCCGGAGCAATACGCTGTGAATATCCATGATTGAAGTAACAAATCAGAGTAAGTGCTAATGCGAGATGTTTCATAAATTAATTGGTTGGTAACTATTTATGCTATTTCTAAAAGATAAAATTATGTGATCGCCATTTCGGGAAACTAAATGTGATTTAAAGTTGAGTGATTGGGTTCGCTAAAGTTTTCCTACGCCACTTCCATCGGTAATGGTTTCACAATCTAGTTCCAGGTTGTAGACAATCTTTGGTTTTTGTGTCGGTGCCCCGTCTTTTTTAGCTTGTATCATCTTATTGATTAATCGGTTGCGCTCTTCTTTTATTTTTTGTTGTTGCTGCGCATCTTTCTCCAGGCTGAAAAAGCAGATGCCATCCACCAGCGTCATTTCCGGTTTAGCATATACTGAAAGCGGGTTATTATTCCACAACACGAGATCAGCATCCTTACCTGCTTTGATGCTCCCAACTCTATCATCAACATGCAGCATCTTTGCAGGATTCAGTGTACAAAGTTTCCATGCCTCCTCTTCACTCAATCCGCCATACTTTATACTTTTTGCAGCTTCCTGGTTAAGCCGGCGGGCCATTTCAGCATCATCGGAATTTACTGCAGTAACTATTCCCACTTTTGAAAGGATGGCGGGATTATAAGGAATCGCATCATATACTTCATACTTATATCCCCACCAGTCTGAAAAACTGGAAGCACTTACCTGGCGCGCTTTCATTTTATCAGCTACCTTATACCCTTCCAGAATATGGGTAAATGTATTCACTTTGAAACCCATGGAATCTGCGACATGCATCAGCATATTAATCTCAGACTGCACATAAGAATGACAGGTAATATAACGCTTGCCATCCAGAATCTCTACCAATGCATCCAACTCAAGGTCACGACGCGGAGCTATGGCTGCAGCTTTCTGCTTTGCAGGAATACTATTGTATAAACTCCATTGCGCTTTATAATCTTTAGCACGTATAAATGCATCGTACATGGTTTGTTCCACACCCATTCGCGTTTGCGGAAAGCGCTTTGTATTCAGGTCACCCCAATTAGATTGTTTCACATTCTCTCCTAAAGCAAATTTGATGAAGCCCGGCCATCCTTCAAATTTCATGGCTTCCGGAGAATAACCCCAGCGAAGCTTGATCAATTGTGACTGACCTCCAATTGAATTGGCAGAGCCATGCAAAATATGTGCAGCGGTTACGCCACCTGCCAGTTGCCGGTAGATATCAATGTCATTCGGGCTAATGATATCACTCACCCGCACTTCTGCCGATACTGATTGCGTTCCTTCATTCAACCCCTGTGCAGCGGCTATATGGGAGTGCTCATCAATGATTCCGGAAGTCAGGTACTTGCCTGATGCATCCAAAACTGTTGCAGCCGCTTGTGGTAATGGAAGATTCTTTCCAATTTTTTGAATCTTACCTCCTGAAATATATACATCCGTGTTTTCAAGAATGCCGTCACTTTCATTAGTCCAAACGGTGGCATTTCGGAAAAGAAAATTCTCCTGCTTCGGTAAGGATGCATTTCCATAACCAACAAAAGGATAAAGTACGTTTCCTTCCGGTTTTACCGGTATTTTCTTCGCACCGCTATCAGCCTTCACTTCAAAGGCTGTGGTAAACTGCGCATTCCAGCTTATCCAGTTGCCTTGTGGATCCTGTCCGTTTCCTGCAAGATTTTTTTCAGCCAGGTAACCGCTGAGCCGATACATATCCTTACTGCTGTCAGCAGGATAGCGGAAAGAAATCGTAACAAGATCATCTGACGTGGCAAGCGATGCTTTAAGCTTTTCATTATTAGCTGCATGAACAGTTGCTGATGGCGCGGTAGCACTGCCTTCTACTTTCAGACTTAGATTGGAAATGGCACCTACGGTAAGGTTATAGTTGCCCCTGATATCTTTCAAATCAAAACTATTCACAACATACTGAACACCCTTAACCCAATTTTGATAGATGATGCTTTTCTCTTTGAACACACTATCGGAGCAGATGATGAAATTGGCCACTTTCCCTTTGGCAAGCGATCCCACCTGATCCTGTACATTCATCAGTGTGGCAGGCGTAAGGGTAAGTGCTTTCAATGCTGCTGTCGTGCTCATACCATATTCAATAGCCTTGCGCAACTGCTTCATGAAATCGTTATTTGACTTCAGCGAAGCCGTTGTGATCGCAAACGGGACCCCTGCTTTTTCCAGCGTACCGGGATTACCCGGTGCCATTTCCCAATGCAGCATCGCTGCCAAAGGAATCTGCTGCGCGTCAAACGGATCTTCAACGTCATATGCCAGTGGAAAATTTAATGGTATAATGAATGCATTACCTGTTGATTTCACCTCATCAATACGCTGGTATTCATCACCTGCACCTTTCACGATATACCTGATGTTGAATTCATCGCCGATCTTATCGGCACGCATTGCTGAAAATACATCGCTTACTTCAAAAACTTGAGGCAGTTGCATCGATTTGTTTAATGCATCCAGTGAAATGTTTGTTTCAGCCACACCCTTATCTGCTTTGTACCATTGCGCATCATAATATGACTGGCGCAACAAGGCAATACTACCCATTAATGAAGATGGATAATCCTGTGTTGATGTGCCTTTGTTAAATGAATAATAGGCAGCTGCCTGCTCCTTCACTATCATTTCATTACTCTGTTCATCTCCTAATAAAACCACGGTGCCCGTTCCTCGAATGATACCATCTTGCTGATGTGATGCCACTGTGCCGAAACCTATTTCGCGAAGCTCCTTTGCTTTTTCTGACATTACATCAAACAATTCGCCGGCTTGTACTTCCGGATGCACAGCCTGATTCCAGTTATAAGCACCGCTTTTGTTACTCAGGAATTGTGGTCCGCGCTGATCCTCTTCAGGCGATATCTTTGGCATTCCATAATCCGAATAGATGTCGATGAAAGAGGGATAGATGAACTTACCCTGCAGGTCGATGATCACAGCTCCGGCAGGAATAGTCGTATTTTTACCTACCGATTCAACCAATCCATTGCGAATGATCATAGTCGCATCAGCGGTCAATGTCTGGTAATCTGTAAATATGTTAGCATGCGTAAAGGCATACACTCTTTCACGATCATCATTTACACCATTAACCGGAAAGGTCTGTTGTGAAAAAACAGGGCCGGAAGCGAGCAATAAGAGAATGATATTGAGTTTTTTTTTCATTGCGGGTAAGGTTGGTTTGGGCATCCTACTTTCTAAGCTGTGTATGATTGACGTAATTTGCTCAATGTAAAAAAAAAATCACTTTTCAAGCCATGACTTCGACTACTATTGATTTTGGACAGACAAAATTATCCTATTACACCACAGGGAAGGGATTGCCTTTATTGCTGTTGCATGGCTTTTGTGCAGATCATACTGTTTGGATGCAAGAACCAAACGGGCATGATTTCATGAAACCCTTTACCGAAAATTACCGGCTCATTATGCCTGATATTCCGGGATTTGGAACATCAATCCTGAGTGATTCAATGAAAAACAAAGACGAATCATCACTACCGAATGGAGCGTCACATGATGTTGCTTCCATGTATTATTATGCAGACTGCATAAAGGCCATACTGGATGCTGAAAATATATCATCCTGTGCCATGATCGGTCATTCCATGGGAGGTTATATACTCATGAATTTTGCTTCCCGTTTTCCGGGTTATCTCAAAGGTCTCGGGCTATTCCATTCAACAGCCTATGATGATGATATTGAAAAAAAAGCAGGCCGTACAAAAACTGCCCTTTTTGTGCAACAACATGGTGCTGCACCATTTGTAAAAGAATTGTATGGAAATTTATTCGGAGAAGGCTACCGCACAACACATCAACATGATATTGAAACCATTATAGCAGATGCAACAGCTACTTCCACTACAGAAGGAATTGTAAATGCTTGCTTCGCCATGAGAGACCGAATAAATACTTCAGCCGTTTTGAAGCAACTGGAAGTACCGGTTCTTTTTATCATTGGGAAAGAAGACAAAGCCATTGCCGCTGAAAAGACACTTCAACTCACTTCACTTCCGGAACGATCCGTAATCTGCCTGCTCGAAAAAACAGGTCATATGGGCATGTTTGAAGCTCCACAAGAATGCAGGGCAGCGATTATGGAATGGCTATCAGTTATTACCCGGTGATTTGGTTTTCGCTGCTCTGATCTTCACCAGCAATTCATTCGTTCCGGTAGGATCACAGTCGGTGGGCGGGCATGCGGCAATTGCTTTCAGCGCATAGGTTTCCGCCTCGTCCAAACGGTTTGCTTTGTACAACAATGCGGCATAGGTATCGATCACTTCATAGCCTTTCATTTTGGAAGAGCGGCTGCCGAGCCATTCGATAGCTCTGTTCACCACAGCAGGATCATCACAATGCTCATAGATGGGCCAGCAAAACTGGTTAAGGTAATCCACGTCCACATTTGGGTCCTTCTTTAATTCCACATCAATAGCATCAGCATACTTTTGCCATTGGCCATTACTTTTGTAGAAGTTAATTTTCCAGCCAATTATAAGTTCGTCGGCTTGCTCGGGAATATACTGCTGTACCATGGCCACTGCCAGGTCAAACTCCTTTTCATCTTTATTTTTCATGGATGCGTTTACATGCCGTGCAGCAATTCGCTTCACGCCGTCTGAGGCTTCCGACTGGTAGTGGGATTTGTACTTCGCAAAGTTGTCGAGAAAAAACTGCTCATACTTCAGGGGGAAAGAATAAACATATAGCAAGGCCCAATTCACTTCAGAAAATTTATCTTTTTGCGCATCGAGGTACTGTACTACTTCATCGGCAGTATGACGTTTAGCACCCACGCCATCCTTTTTAAATGCATCGGTATAGATTGCAGGGAAGCCCGGGTCGAGCACCTTCGAATCGTAACCAAATACTTTCTGATCTTTTATAGTCAATACATTCCGGAAGGGCTCCAGAAAAACCTGTTGATCGGCAGTATAGCCCAGGCTCCTGAAAATCAGTTGTCCCTGCGGGTTAAAAAACAATAAGGTAGGGTAGCTGATCACTTTAAACTTCATCGCTATTGCCACGCCGGGTGTTTTTTCACAATCGGCCTTGAAGGAAACAAAATTGGCATTAACAAAATCAGCTACAGCCACATTATTCTGAAACATTTCAGCATCCATTCTTTTGCATGGGCCACACCAATCAGTAAATGCATCTACCATGATGTATTTGTTTTCCACTTTAGCTTTCTGGAGCACTTCTTCCCAGGTGCCGGGAGTGAAATAGACATTTTGAGAAAACACCGGGTGGGAAAACCACACGATAAACAAGGTGAACAACAGGATCTTCATTGCAAATTTTTTTTGCAAATTACGAAATTGTAGGGGTAGAAACGCCATGCATGGCGTTTCTAAATTTTATAGTCTTTCACAGAGAAACACCTTTGATCACGTGTTATCATCCAGGTAAGCCAATAACGATTAACTATATTCACCTTAATTTACATGCTCCTAAAACCCACTTCACATGTTTCTGATCGTAATAGCCTTCATTGCACTGGTTACCGGCTTTGTCCTGCAATCAAATGAGAGAACCAAAACAGCTTCAATCATCGCCAAAGTAGTTGGCGTAGTGATGTTATTGGTAGGCCTCGCATCTTCCTGTATTGTACAAATAGAAGCAGGCCAGGTTGGCGTTCCTACCTTGTTCGGTAAGGTTAGCGGCCGTATTCTGAACAGCGGTCTCAACTTTGTAAATCCTTTTGTAGTGGTAAAAAAGTTTGATATCCGGACGCAGAATTATACGATGGCCGGCCAGTACGATGAAGGAGACCGGCAAGGCGAAGATGCCATGCGGGTGCTTACCTCTGACGGACTTGAACTGATGTTAGATGTTTCGGTGCTTTACCGTGTAGTGCCTACTGAAGCTCCAAAAATTCTAAGCACGATAGGAGAGAATTATGAAGATGTAATTGTTCGGCCTATTGCACGCACCAAGATCCGCGATAATGCCACCAGTTACACAGCTATTGATTTATACTCCATCAAACGTGAAGAATATCAGCAGAAAGTTTTTTCAAATATTGAAAAGGAATTCAGGGCACGCGGCATGGAACTGGAGCAATTACTCGTACGCAATATCACATTGCCTGAATCAGTAAAAACATCCATTGAATCTAAAATTCAGGCAGAACAGGATGCACAAAAAATGGAGTTCGTTTTACAAAAAGAAACGCAGGAAGCGGAACGCAAACGGGTGGAGGCGCAGGGTATTTCAGACTATCAAAGAATCGTAAGTCAAACGCTGAATGCAAATCAACTGCAATATGAAATGATCAAAGCGTACAAGGAACTGGCTTTGTCCGGAAATGGTAAAGTGATCATTATGGGTGATACGAAAGGCGGAGTTCCAATTATTTTGAGTGATAAGTGAGTTAGATTGACAAATTTTCAAGAACCAAGACATAAGATGTAAGACTTAAGACGTAAGACTTAGGACATTTTCCATTGCAGTTTACCATTGGTGATTTTAGCAATTTTGCAATTAGACAGTTTAGCAATTTTCCATACCGGACGGCGGCGAGGTTAGATGAAAGACCGGGACAAAGATTGTCCAATATTCAACACACTAATCAATATCCAATTCGCCGTATACCCCTGTTTTGCACATTAAAGTGCTGCCTGTTTTTTTATGCTATTTTTGCCGCTCATTATCCGGTTAGAAAGTCATGGAGACGAAAGGTTACTCGCCCGAACAACTGGCGAAAATTGTGAAAGGAAAGCTCATTCAAAAAGCAGCCGCTCCCGACATTGAAAATATTGTTCTTGACAGCCGTAAACTGAGTTACCCTGACCAATCAGTTTTTTTCGCAATAAAAGGTGCAAGAAGAGATGGTCATCAGTTTATTGGTGAGTTGCACGACAAAGGCATTCGCAATTTCGTAGTGAACGATCTGATTGAAGAAGGCTCATTAACTGATGCCAACGTGATCAAAGTGAAAGATACTGTGCTGGCATTACAGCTGCTTGCTGCAAACCATCGCAACAAGTTTAACATACCCGTGATAGGCATTACCGGCAGCAATGGGAAAACCATTGTAAAAGAATGGCTCTACCAACTGCTGCAGCAGGACTACACCATCATTCGCAGTCCGAAGAGTTTTAATTCACAGATTGGTGTGCCGTTATCTGTCTGGCAAATGAATGAGATGCATCAACTCGCTATTTTTGAAGCGGGCATCTCGCAACCGGATGAGATGCAGAACCTGCAAAAAATCATTCAGCCGGCAATTGGGATCTTCACCAATATAGGAAAAGCGCATAGCGAAGGATTCCTGAACATCCGTCAGAAAATCAATGAGAAACTGAAGCTGTTTATTCATGCAGACATCATCATCTTCTGCAGGGACTACCTTGATATTAATGAATGCCTGATGACAGCGAAGGCGCAGATGAAAAAAGCGGATCCTGATTTTGACGGATTAAGAACATTTTCATGGTCGAAGAATAACCTTGATGCTGATGTGCAGGTAAAAAGTATCGTAAAGAATACTTCCATCTCACATCTCACGCTGGAACAAAAAGGTGAAACCTTTTCATTTTCCATTCCTTTCATAGATGATGCTTCTATTGAGAATGCAGTTCATTGCTGGATGTTGATGCGCTATATGAAGATGGATACTTCCATTATTGCGCAACGCATGCTCGACCTCAACAGGGTCGCTATGCGGCTGGAGCTGAATGATGCAATCAATAATTGTTCACTTATCAACGACAGTTATAATTCTGATTTAAATTCACTGGCTATAGCACTTGATTTTCTCGATCAGCAAAAGCAGCATGTAAAAAAAACGCTGCTGCTTTCCGACATTCTAGAAAGTGGCATGAGTGATGAAAAACTCTACCGGGAAGTAAGTCAACTCGTTCAATCCAGGGGTGTGGAACGTTTAATCGGAATTGGCACTGCCATCTCAAAACAACAGGAATTGTTTGCGCTGAATAAAAAATTAACGGCTTCCTTTTATCCATCCACAGAAGCATTCCTGGAATCATATACCACTGACCTGTTTAATGATGAAACCATCTTACTTAAAGGAGCCAGGCCTTTTGCTTTTGAGCGTATCGGCAAGCGGCTGGAACAGAAGGCGCATGAAACCATATTAGAAATTGACCTTAATGCACTCCTTCATAATCTTTCCGTGTATCAATCGATGCTGAAGCCGCAAACAAAAATTATGGTAATGGTGAAGGCTTTTTCTTATGGAAGCGGCAGCTTTGAAGTAGCAAATGCATTGCAGTTTCACAAGGCGGACTACCTTGCGGTTGCTTACGCTGATGAAGGTGTTGAATTAAGAAAGGCAGGAATCACCATGCCTATCATGGTGATGAATCCTGAACAAAAAAGTTTCGATACCATTATTCAATATCGTCTGGAGCCTGAGTTGTACAGCCTTCGCCTGCTTAAACAGTTCATTCATACCATCACACTTTTACGGGATAAATCGCAGGAAGCCTATCCCGTGCACATTGAGCTGGAAACAGGCATGAACAGGCTGGGATTTAATACTGAAGATTTAAATGAACTTCGTGCACTGCTGACCGTCAACCCGCTTTTTCGCGTAAAAACGATTTTTACGCACCTGGCAGGAAGTGAAGACCCTTCACTTGATGACTACTCGCGTATGCAGATTCAACGGTTTATCATGATGAGTGAATCAGTGATCAAAGAACTTGATTACCCGGTATGGCGGCATGTTTTGAATTCTGCAGGGATTTCCAGATTTCCGGAAGCACATTTTGATATGGTAAGGCTGGGGATAGGATTGTATGGAATTGATTCTACCGAGAAAATACAACAGTTACTCAAGAATGTAAGTACTTTAAAAACGACCATCTCACAAATAAAAAAAATCCATGCCGGCGAAACCATTGGTTATGGCCGTAAAGGCATTGCTACCAACGATATGACTATTGCCACTGTAGGCATAGGCTATGCAGATGGATTGGACAGGAGCCTGAGTTGTGGCGTAGGTAAGATGCTGATTCGTGGAAAGCTTGCACCGGTAGCAGGCAATATCAATATGGATATGACCATGTTAGATATCACCAGCATACCGGAAGCAGAAGAAGGGGATGAAGTATTGGTATTCGGCGATCGCTTGCCGGTGCAGCAACTGGCGCAATGGGCAGGAACCATTCCCTATGAAGTGCTTAGTACTATTTCGAGAAGAGTAAAAAGGGTTTATTTCCAGGAATAATTATTCCGTCTCACCCACCACTTCCATCAGCGTTCTGAATGCGACAAACCTGTCTTTATATCGATTGTTATGTTGCTCCCGCAATTCACCAGCAAAGGTGCTGATGTAATAATTGAAATGATCCATACTCTCACACTGGTATTGGATCACATAGGTTTCATCGTCATCTGCAGGCTGATCCAATAACCTGCTGATCCGGGAACTTTGAAACTGCCCCGTACCCATCACAGCTGGAATATGTTCACTCAGCATCCAATGTAGCCAATCGGCTGCCATGGTTTTGTCAATCTTGACCGTAACATTATAAAGGATCATGTTTTTGAATTGAAGTGAAACAAGATTAACATCATCGCAATACTGCCAACCGATCTCCATCCAATTTTACCAGGATGAATAACAAGATGGTGAATGACCACAACGAGGAACCTCCATAACTGATGAATGGAAGCGGTATGCCAATCACCGGCATTAACCCGATGGTCATGCCTACATTAATCAGCAGATGAAAGAAAATGATGGCGGCAACTCCATAAGCATAGATCATCGAAAAACGTGACCGTTGCCGTTGCGCGACATGCAAAATCCGCAACAGTAAGGTGAGAAAGAGTAACAACACCAGCGTACTCCCCCAAAATCCATATTCCTCTCCAATTGTACAGAAAATAAAATCAGTGCTTTGTTCAGGGACAAAATTATATTTCGTTAGCGTGCCATTGAGAAACCCTTTACCCCATAATCCGCCGGAACCTATAGCGATTTTCGACTGACGTACATTGTAATCGGCATCTTTTACTTTCACTTCCTTTCCCAATAACACGCTGATACGTTGCTGTTGATGCGGCTCGAGCAAATTATTAAATACGAAATCTGTGGTAAGCACGTAGCCGGCTGATAAAATAAATCCTGTTGCCAGGATTAATACAATAGAACGGTTTCTTCGGGATACAAACCAGAGTATACCACTCACCACAAACAATATTAATATTAAAAGATACTTATCCAATACCAATGCAAAAACAGAAAGCATGATAACGTACAATCCAATTGCCAGGTAGGAACCCGGCAAACCAAAACGGAACAGAACAAGGAAAAATGCAACATATACTATGGCAGACCCGGCATCTCCCTGCAATAATATAAACACTGCCGGCAACATGAATATTATTATTGCCGTGATACGGGTGCGCATCAGCTTCATATTGATATTCATACCACTTAAGTATTTGGCAAGGGCCAGATTGGCAGCGAATTTGGCAAACTCGGATGGCTGTAGCTGAAAACTTCCGATATCTATCCAGTTCTTATCTCCCTTTACTGTGCTGCCTATTACGAACACAGCCAGCAGCAAGAGCATGATCAATCCATATATTACATAAGCGAAAGCCGGGTAAAACTTGCTATCGGTTAGCAATACAGTACCGGCCAGCAATAAAGCACCGATAATCCAGAGAAACTGTCTGCCATATGCCCTGTCAATATCAAAGATACTGGGTTGCAATTCATCATAGGTAGCAGCAAAGATCGACAACCAGCCGATCAGGATCAACGACAGGTAAAGCATTATCATCAACCAATCGATGCCCTTATTAACCGGTCGCTCCTGGTAATACATTATTGAATCAGGTTTGTGTTAAACATCCGCTCTTCCAGGTATTTCCTGGATGTTGAAATAGTATCGTTCAGGTACAGCTCCATCATAAGGCTCGCAATGGGCGCACCATAGGTAGAGCCGAAACCTGCATTTTCCACAATTACAGCGATAGCAATTTTTGGATCCTCCACCGGCGCATAACATACAAAGAGCGAATGATCTTTGCCATGCGGATTTTCAGCTGTACCCGTTTTGCCCGCAATGGAAACTCCCGGAATTTGTGCCACCGTGCCTGTTCCGGATTCTACCACCCTTTCCATCCCCTTAATCACCATATCAAAATAAACCTGGTCAACAGGTACCTGATTTTTTACAAAGAATCGTTGCAGCGTAGAGTCATCATCAATTACCTTTTTTACCAGGTGGGGGGTATACCAGTAGCCCCTGTTCGCGATTGCGGCAATCACATTCGCCATCTGCAGGGGAGTCTGGCCTAATTCTCCCTGCCCGATTCCCAACGAAACCACACCCACTGAATTCCAGCGGTCCTTGCCATACAATTTATCATAATACGCTGATCCGGGTACAAAACCATAACCCTCATTGGGTAAATCAATGCCCGTCTTTACACCAATACCAAATGTTGCCAGCATGGCCTTCCATTTATCCAATCCCTGTGCTACCGTTAGCGTGCTGTCGTGATCTATTACCCTTCTGAAATAATTACAGAAATAACTATTGCAGGAATGCTGAATCGCATTGGAAACACCTGGCACGAATCCGGAATGGTGACAACCTACCCGTAAACTACCTACATAATATGCACCCGGACAAGGATACGTTGTGAACTCGCGGATAGCTCCTTCCTCCAATGCAATCAGTGCCAGCGTTGGTTTGTAAGTAGAGCCCGGCGGATAAGCAGCTTTGATTGGCCTCACAAACAAGGGAGTCAAACTATCCATCAATAGTTTCCTGAAATTTTTACCTCTTTCCTGGCCGGTAAGCAGGGCCGGATCATAACTGGGACTGCTTACCATTGCAAGCACCTCTCCGGTGCGTGGTTCAATGGCTACCACGCTGCCTACTTTTCCATTCATCAGTTGCTCACCATATTGCTGCAACTCAATATCAATCGAGCTGATCATGTTTTTACCGGGTATTGCCGCAGTATCAAACTTACCTTGGTTAAAACTGCCCTGTTCACGATTATGCACATCCACCAGTACGAAACGTGTGCCCTTTACTCCCCGAAGTGCTTTCTCATAAGATTGCTCAATGCCGCCGGTTCCAATGTAATCGCCCTGCTTATAATATCCATTAGATTGTGCAATCTGTTTCGGAGTTACTTCGCTAATGTATCCCAATGTATGCGCAGCAGAATGATAAGGATATGCACGAACGGTACGAACCTGCCCGTAAAAACCGGGGAATAAGTACAACTCTTCCTGAACGGTTGCAAACTTCTCCACAGAAATACCCTTCACAAACAAGGAAGGCTTATACCTGGAATAGGCACTTGCCTTTCGTAGCGTTTCCCTGAAAATTGTATCCGTAATTCCCAGGAGATCGCAGAATCCCAGTGTATCCAGTTCTTTCACCTGGCCCGGAATAACCCAAAGGTCATACTCTTTCTGATTGTCGATGATAAGTTTGCCATTTCGGTCAAATACCAGTCCGCGGGCCGGGAACACTGTTACCTGCCGTAATACATTGGCATTGGCCAGCTGTTTATAATCTTTATTAATAACCTGCAGATAGAACAGCCGGGCGATAAAAATAAATACCACAACAATCATCGCATATTGCAAGGTATATCGCCTTTGTTGGAAGAGATCAGTCATTGTAAGATGCAACCGCGATTTTTGAAGCAGGCAACATGCAATACGGCGGTAAAATTACATAGCGGAACGAGATTACAATAAATGTTATTCATGCAAAATCAAGATTTCTCCACCATGCTTTGTTAATGAGTGAAGTTATTGTACTTAAAGTACTATATAGGTCAGATTAGATCACGCACTTTTGAAAAAAATCATTCTCCAAGCCAATGCCTGAAAGCCGATGCCCTTTCACGGCTTACAATCACTTCTTCACTACAGGACGGTTTAACATCTAACTTTAGCTTTGAGCCAAACCAAAGGTGTACTTTTATGATTGCTTCCCGTCTGAGAATAAACTGACGGTTGGCTCTGATGAATTTTTTTGGATCAAGAGTTGATTCAATATCATCTAACGACTGATCAATGAGGTATTCATGGTCATCCTGTGTTTTGATGAAGTTGTTTTTTTCATTTGTGTAGAAGTATGCTATTTCCATAACCTCTACCGGTATTAGCCGGTCTCCCTGTTTTATGAGAAATCTTTCCCGCAGGTTAACGGTTTTCTGTAATTCCTGCAGCAACAACTGCATCATACTATCCTGCTGCTTTTGAGAAAAGATGCTCTTCATTTTCTTGAATTTCTCAAGGCTACGTTGCAGATCTTGCTGCTTTACGGGTTTTAGCAAATAGTCAATGCTGTTAACTTTAAAGGCACGAATTGCATATTCATCATAAGCCGTAATAAATATTACCGGGCAGTTAACGGCTGTTCTTTCAAAAATGTCAAAACTTTTTCCATCGCCGAGTTCGATATCCATCAACAGTAAATCAGGAGTGGGATTATTTGTTAACCATGCTATACTGTTTCTTACCGAATCCAGAATGGCAACAACATGCAGGGAAGGATCCATCACCTGCAAGACTTCTTTCAACCGCCTTGCCGCCAAAGCTTCATCCTCTATGATTACGATATTCATTTGCTTGCATTTTTAAGGAGCGGAATGGAAACAATAAACTTTCCGTTTATATCAACTACTTCAGGCGCAGGAGCATGTAACAACCTGTACTTCGCAAATATGCTTGCCAACCCCTTTTGGGTAGAATTGAACCCGGTTGATTTCCGGCGCAACTCATTTGCTATTTCCAGGCGGTCTCCATTTGCCGAACTAATCGAAACCTGTAATGGAAATGCTTCAGAAACCTCATTATGTTTTACCGCATTCTCCAATAAAAGCTGTAGGGTTAGCGGAGGAATTAACTGGTGGAGATCTTGGTCGCCTACTTCAATCTTCAAAAAAAGTCCTCCTTCAAACCTCGTCTTCAACAAAAAGAAATAAGCGTTGATAAAATCAAGTTCTTCCTCTACAGTAATCAGTATCTTTTCGTTGCTTTGCAGCAGGTAGCGGTAAACGAATGACAGTTCTTCTACAAATTTTTTCGCCCTCCTGCTATCTTCATCAATCAATCCCAGAAGTGAATTGAGTGAATTGAAAAGGAAATGGGGTTTCACCTGTTCTTTCAATGTGTCGAGCTGGCTTTGCAGATTTTCCCTTTTTAATAATTCCGCTTCTACTGCCAGTTTCTTCCATTCGGCAAGTGAATACATCAATTCATAGACTGAAACAATCATCATCGAAAAAACAAGTATCAGTCCACCTGTAAAAAAGTAATCTGAAATAGAAAAATTAACACCATAATAGTTGCTGAAACTCAGTATCCCGGTTATTAAAAAACCTTCCGCAAAAGAGATTAGCACGGTACAACTAAAAAGCAATCCAATCCTTTTTACCGTATTCGAAAAGCCGGGATATCTTCTCCTGCAAAAGGCTATAACCTCCCTGGCGATGGTCCAGCATACAACAACAAAAAGGAAATCAGTCAAGAGTTGCTTCCACCAAGAACGTTGTTCTGAAATGATAGCGCCCGCATTTACTGTAATGGTATAGAGCGCCGACAGTATTGGCATCCCTATAAACCGCAGGTAATTATCCTGCAGCATTTTGGTAGTACTTTTTATATTCCGATTTTGGGAATCCTGCATATGATTTGTAAAGATGAAAGTTCCTTTTTTAAGTTGTAAAACCAGCACCAACTCCAAAATGCAATAATCTTCAAAGTAATTTGACGGCTTTCTCTAATGCTTTGTCTACACCGGAAAGTGTTTCTTCTTTTGTATTCACGATCTTCATATCAGGTTCTACTCCTATACCTTCGAGACTGTTTCCGGAGGCGTCTCTGTAATCACCAATGCTTACAAAGTAATACCAACCATTGGGAAGTTCACGGGCAATGTTATCCGAGAATGCACCGGATGTATAATCACCCAACTGTTTTACATTAGAAAGTTGTTGCATGGCCAGGGCAAATGTTTCGCCGGCGCTTTGTGTCCAACGTGACGTCAGCAAGACAACGGGTTTGGTATATTGTGATTCGCCGGCAGGTGTTACATACCAACTGAAAGGTTCGGTAAAATCATCGTGCGCTGGGCCTGATTTTTTACTTACAGTCATATAAATCTGTTGTTGGCTAGCAAACCGGCCCGCTACTGCCTGAGCGGTAGCATCGTTACCACCAGGGTTATCCCGTATATCTAAAACCATTCCTTCCGTGTTTTTCAGCTCATCCAGAATTTTGTCCATTGCTTCTCCGTAAAATTTTTGTGAAGGAGTAAAATCACCAAGATGCACGTAGCCGATATTTCCCGGCAAAGTACCATAGTCAATCGAAGCACCATAGTGAATGAGCTCAGGTATATAATTTGTCCTCACCACATCCAGCGAAAAATCTGTTTGCACTTTAAGTGTATCAAAAATTCCGGATTCAATACGTGGTTCATTGGCTGTGGTAATAATGAATACATGATTATCATTCAACGGATCAATCATCGAATGAAAAATATCTTTGAGTTCCGCTTCCGTTGTATTTGCATTTACCTGCGGTTTATAGATAGCATAAATTTCCTGCCAGTCTATTTCTTTCACATCAAAAAGGCCGTACCACTCGTCGTAACCTTTCCATAATTCTTCGAAGTTGGCAACCGGGTTGTTTTCGACTTCCGGTTCCAGTAACATTTTCTGACAGGAAAAAAGTGTCATGGAAATGAATGCCATAATGGTTAATTGCGTTTTCATATTATTTTTTTTACGTTTAGCAAGATTCTTATGAAATGCAGATCAGAAACTGTAATCCAAAGCTGCTGTGAGGTGGTTTGAATACTGTTTTAGTGAAAGCGGCTGATTATCGTTCAACCATATAAACTCATACTCTGCCCTTATTCCCCATTTTTCCGACAACTGATGTCGGTAGCCCAGTTTTAAATTAATCTGCTGGTAATGATTTAATGTGGTAAACTTTGTTGCATCGAAGAATGCTGCCAACAATTTCATTTCAGGCTGTGATACAGTGCCGCTATATGGAAAACGTGTATTCAATCCGGCCACAGGAAAGAACAAGCCTACTGTCCACTCCTGTTTATTGCTTTGATAATAGCGAAATTTTGCAGTGGCAACAATGGACGCAGTATTCATAATACCAATGTTAACAAAACTGGAAGGATACATTAGTTGTTCAGATATGGCTATACCACCTTCCAGCTCCCACTTTGTTTTGAGAACCACTTCATAGCTATATCCAATCTGAAATACGGCACTGAGGGTATTTCCCTTTACTAAAAATGAATCTGTGTTAGTAACTCCATAGATATCTTCCGTTGTATTGTATAGTTGCCTGTCTTTGTATTTTGGAGGGTACAGTTGACCTGTTGCAAATGAAAATTCAGCGTTCCAATTGGATTTGTTATTTCTGGAATCATAAAAGAGACCGGCTGCCACTTCATTCGCACGATAAATAAGCGGGGAAAACTGTACATCCGTTAAGTATGTTTGTTGTCCGCCAAATCGGATGCCGAGTCGGTCGTATTTCTGTATGGTATCCTGGGCATTCGAGAAGCCAAACACCAGCAGTAAGTGTAAAAGGGTAGTGTATCTCATGAATTGCTTTTTTGACGGAGCAAAATTGCAATACAATATCCCTTTCTGAAAGAACACTACAATGAAACGCCTAAAAACGGAATTGAAATGCAGAAATAAACCAGCGAAACGAAGGCTGCTACTAAATTTCTAAGTTAAAGAGATCCGTTTCCGCTTATAGAAGAGATATTGCAGTGCTATGATGATTACAATTGAAACAACTGTACTTACTGCCATCTTGGAAATAACAAAAAGAGCCTGATGGAAGCTGAATGTCTCCATCATAAAAAAGACACAGTGATGCATGAAAATAAGAACAGAGGCATAAACAACAAACCATAAGAAACCCATTGAAGAAATGGTTGGACGGTCTTCCGGCTGATAGCCTGCTGCGGGCTTCAAAAGGCTTATCATCTGAGGTCGTACGAATGCCATGAAGGTTGTAGCCGCCGCATGTAATCCCAATGAATTGGAATAGAAATCAATTGCCAATCCACTCAAAAATCCGACAATAAGCACCAATAAGGCCGACATCTCAAATGGCAACAGTAAAATAAAAAGCGGATAAATGTATGGATTAAACAAACCATGAAGGTGTACGTTGTTCAGGATCATTACTTGTGCAAAGGCAAGTAAAATAAACCGCAATAAGTAACCGATTATGCTACTGAACATTTTCTGTTTTGTTAATCAGGGAATCCATTTCACCACTCATAAGATTATTAACCACGTACACGTAATCCAAACGTCTGAAATTTGCCGTTAACCGTACCCGGATGTCGTAAAAATTTCCAGGTTCCTTTAATGTGAATCGCTCAATAGTGCCTATAGGTATGTCGTCAGGAAAAATACGGGATACTCCGCTGGTAAAGATCGTATCGCCATTATGCAATTGTTCCTGTCGGGTAATCTCTTCAAGGTTAATGAATTCAGGACTCTCCCCATCCCATTTAATCGTACCGCGGCTGCCATCCCGCCTCACCCTTGCACTTACCGTAACCTGTGAATGAAGCAAGGAATACAAGCTCGAAAAATGAGCTGATACATGCTTGACAATACCAACTACGCCGGTCGGACTGATCACGGCCATTCGTGGCGCAATGCCATGGTCGCGCCCTTTATTGATGATGATGTAATTGTTCATTTTGTTGGTCGAAGTCTGAATCACTTCTGCAGGTATATAGGAATAGAACTGCCGGCCGGCTGTATCTTTCTTAACAGAAACCGCTGAAGTATCCGTGTAAAAGGAAGTAGCCTGATTGGATCGCAGCATAGCATTCTCCATGGCAAGTTCTTTATTGTATTCTCCCAGGTTCAGGTAACCGGTTACTTCACTGTAAACAGAAAAAGTTCTTCCAACAACCTCATCACCGACATTTAAGAAAGCTGCCCGCTGATAGCTGTTATTCTGTATTATCAGCGAAACACAGATCACCTCCAGCAACAGGAACAGAAAGAAAGCACGGTAATAGTAAATGAAAGAAAAGAGGTTACGCATGCCGGAATATATAATGGGTCATTCGATAACAGGCCTATCAGGTAACTGTTGATGAATATCGAAAGAAATCTTAAGTCATCAGGAAAGGGAAACGGGAAATATTCTTCAAAGCGATACCGGTTCCGCGCACTACTGCACGCAATGGATCATCAGCAACACTTACCGGCAATTTGGTTTTCAGTGAAAGTCTTTTGTCTAAGCCTCGCAACAAAGCCCCGCCGCCGGTGAGATGAAGACCTGAACGGTGTATATCAGATGCTAATTCCGGTGGTGTGGTCTCCAGCGCTTTCAAAACCGCTTCTTCAATCTTAGAAATTGATTTGTCAAGCGCATGCGCGATTTCCTGGTAATTGACAGTGATCTGTTTAGGGATACCGGTCATCAGGTCACGGCCATGGACAGCAAAATCTTCAGGAGGATCATCCAGGTCTACAATGGCTGCTCCTACATTAATCTTGATCGCTTCAGCAGTGCGCTCTCCCACCAGCATATTGTGCTGCCGGCGGATATAATCCATTATATCAGCTGTAAATTCATCTCCGGCAATGCGAATGGATTGGTCGCAAACAATACCTGCCAGTGCAATCACCGAAATACCGGTGGTACCACCTCCAATATCGATGATCATATGGCCTACCGGTTCTTCTACGTCAATACCAATACCAAGTGCCGCTGCCATGGGCTCGTGTATGAGATATACTTCACGGGCGCCGGCCTGTTCTGCAGAATCCCTGACAGCACGTTTCTCCACTTCTGTAATACTGGAGGGGATACAAATCACCATGCGCCAGGTAGGCGTGAAGAGAAAACCCTTTGGATTGATCATCTTGATCATTTCCCGGATCATCGTTTCTGCGGCATTGAAGTCGGCAATAACACCATCCTTCAGCGGGCGGATGGTTTTAAGATTGTCATGGGTTTTTTCATGCATCTGCATGGCCTTCTTGCCTACAGCCACTACCTTATTGGTGGTTCGGTTAATGGCCACAATAGATGGCTCATCCACTACCACTTTATCGTTGTGAATGATCACAGTATTTGCGGTACCGAGATCAATCGCTATCTCCTGCGTTAAGAAATTGAATAATCTCATCGTGTCTCCTTTCCCCGATACGGGGATGTTTTCAAAAATTGCGTGCAAAGTTCAAAAAAAGAAATGAATAAAGCGTGGAATTTTATTGATTGAAAGGAAATGAACAGAACTAATTCAAAACATGCCATCCGGGTACTCCAGAAAACAAGAGCGCCTCATAAACATTGAGTGAAAAAATATCTTGATTGCAACAGAAGCTATTATCCGTTATTTCATCAATACAACTACAAAATAGCTTCCCTATCCTTTGCGTTTACTTTAACTTTGCCTACTTTCGGAAAGAGAGCCTGATAAATGCAGCGATATACTGTTACACCCCTTCGATATTTTCTGATACCCCTCCTCGCATGCACTTTTTTGGCTATGCCCTTAAAGGCGCAAATCAATTGTGACACCTCTTTCACAGCTGAACAACTGGTAGATAGCTTTTTGTTAGGCCAGGGCATCCGTGCCGGTAACATCACTTTTACCGGTCAAAAAGTGGGTATTGCCTATTTCAGGAATGAAACCAATGCAGTAGGCATTGAAAATGGTATCCTGCTTTCCACCGGCAGTGTTTTCAATGCCAACGGCCCTAACAATACGCCCTATATCACTACCAATTTTATGGATCCGAATGTAAAGAAACGCCCGAAAGGTGACCGCGACCTGAATAAGATCTGCAGGAGCGTCACTTACGATGTGAGTATACTGGAATTCGATTTTATTCCTTTCGACAACCTCATCTCTTTCTCTTATGTGTTTGGGTCTGAAGAGTACCCTGAATATGTAGGATCAAGGTATAATGATGTATTCGGTTTTATTATCGATGGTGAAAAATTGAACAATAAAAACCTGGCAGTAATACCGAAAACGCTATTGCCTGTTACCATCAATACGATCAACTTTAAAGAAAATGAAGGTTTTTATATTGACAATGATTATTTCAAAAAGGTAGTATTGAAGAAAAACCTGCCCGGGCAGAAGAAGAATAAGAAACCTGTTTACACCTTTAGCGATACCTATGAAATAAATAAGAAGAAGTTGAAGAAATTAAACCAGGATCTGGTGAATTCTGTGCAATACGATGGCATGACGGTATTACTGACTGCATCTGCTTATGTGGTTCCTTACAAGAAATACCACATGAAAATTGCCATCGGCGATGTAGGTGATCCGCAGTATGATTCAGGCGTATTCCTGGAACAGGGCTCCTTCACCAGCAGGAAGGATCCCGGCCAGACGCGATTCAAAGAGTATGCAGATCAACGCAATACCATGAACTTCGACAGCATATTCGGACTGAAACCGATTCTTACACAGGTCACTAAGGATTCGCTGGCAGGGGAAGCTGCCGACTACGAACGATTCAGTGTGACCAATATCAATTTTGAAACAGACTCGTACAGCATTCCCGATACTTCTAAGGATGAACTGCAAAGCCTTACCGGCTACCTTAAAGAACATCCACGTTTCAAGTGTGAACTCTACGGCTATACCGATAACCAGGGTTCAAAAAAATACAACCAGCGCCTTTCGGAAAGCAGGGCCAATGCAGTCATGAGTTTCCTGGTAGCTAAAGGAGTACCTCCCAATAAGCTGGAAATTGCAGGTTACAACTTTGAAAATCCAATAGCTGATAATACGAATGAACGTGGCCGTGCCATGAACAGAAGAGTGGAAATTATTTTGGTGGAAGAATAAACGCCAAGCACTTTCAAGGAACTCCATAGCTTCCTGATGCAATCATTTACAAATGACGAATTACTCTTCTGATTGAACCGGCAATGTATGCGGTGCATAGTTATTCCTCACGAAGTTGCACCACTTGCAGTCTTCTTTCCCGCATCCTTCATAGAATTCATGATTCATAATGCCTGCAAATGCTGTTTTAATCTGGTTTTTTACAAAAGCAACTTCATCATTAGTTACCTGTAAAGGAAACTGATGAAATCCGCCTGACTTTGCATCTTGCTCAATAAAGTCTATGATGCCCGTCTGCATCTTCCAGTTTTTAGTCTTCAGGTTATCTACCAATATTTTATAGAAGACCAGTTGCCGCCAGTAGTCACCACCTAATGGGTTCTCTTCGTCAGGAGGTTGTAACTTTTTATTCTTACGCGCATTTACCAGGCTGCCTGTTTTGTAATCTATTACATGAACAGCATTTCCAAAAACTTCAATCTTGTCCAGCTTACCTTTCAATGGAATGCCATCCACTTCAATATCCTGAA
The DNA here is from genome assembly GCA_016704325.1 of Chitinophagaceae bacterium. Lineage (GTDB taxonomy): Bacteria > Bacteroidota > Bacteroidia > Chitinophagales > UBA10324 > JACCZZ01. The sequence goes on along the minus strand of JADJAG010000012.1, from coordinate 35,496 downwards.
TAAAATACTCCAGCACCACCTGTTTGTTCCACTTTTCAATATAGAATTCATAAAATGCAGGTAAGAGCTGTTTACCCAATTCAAGACGATTGGTGAACTGCTTTTCGGTGAAGGATAGCTTATTGCGATGCATGGTTGTTACAAAATCATTCACCATCTCTTCCTTAGCAGGAAAAACTTCGTTGTTAACTTTCATCTTTTCAAACAAACGTTGCAATGCATAATGTACTGCAGAACCAAATGCCATGGAATCGTTGGCAGCTTTGGGAATCCGGATGATATTCTCATAATAAAAACGTACCGGGCAATCGAGGTATGCATTAAGTGTCGACGGACTTAAAGCAAAATGCTGTAAACGCTTCTCCACAAGTTGTTGCTCAATTTTTGCGGCCACAGGCATTGGTGCTTCCTTTAAAAGGTCACCCAATGCATCTGTCATTTGGTCTTCTGAAAGTGTGATGGCATTTACAGCAATGCCTGTTTCCGTAACAAACCGGGACGCAACCTTTTGCTTTCCCTCATTATTTTGCAAAGCATAGCTGATATGAAGTCCCTCTTTGGCACGCGTCATACCAACATAAAACAAACGCCTTAATGCTTCTGTCTTATTCTCATCCGTGGTAAAAGTTAAGGTGTCCGGCAATGAATAATTCTTCGCGCCACTTCTTGACTTCTCCCAACCGGTATCATGGCATCCCATCAGGAATACGTGTTGAAATTCCAGTCCTTTTGCTGAATGACAGGTTGAAAACAAAACACCGTCTTTCGAGGCAACGGTCTTTTCCACATTCAGCCTGATGTGATGCGTTTGCATCTGTTCCACCATATTCAGCAACATGGTTAAAGTCAATGCAGTATTCTTTGAAGCTTCCTTTTGTACAAACTCAAAAAGTGTTTGCAGTACCTGCAGATTCCAGGGTTTATCATCACTGCACAATACCCATTGCAGGTAGCCGCCTTCATTAATTATTTTTTCAAACAACATCGGAAGGGTCAGGTTCTTTGCTTCCCCTAACCAGTGCTCCAGTGTTTTTCGAAATTGCCGGATGCTGTCGGCGTCGGCAAGTGGTAATGAGGCAATAAACTTTTCGTCGCGCAATAACAGCAACCAGGGTGTCGGTTTTTTTTCGCTGTTTGCAAAGTAAGAGATCGTTGCAATGTCGGTAGCTTGCAGCCCCAACCACCTGCTGTGCATCACTTCAAAGAGCAACGCATCGTTGGTATAAGGCTTTCGCAATTCCAAATCAAGGTAACGCAACATATTCAACAGCTGCTGCACTTCAACCAGGTCTAAAATATTTACACTACGGTTTACCTGGTAAGGAATGGCCTTCTTTTCAAACAAGCTGAGTAATGTGGATGCCTGTGCATGGCGATAGTACAACACTGCTATCTCATGAAGTGGTACCCCTTGCTCCTGCAAAGAAAGAATACGATGCGTGATGCCCGACACCTCCTGCATATCATTCAGATATTCATTTACAAACGGAAGCACCTCACTTACTTTTCTTTCAGGCAATGCTGCCAGCAGTTTCTTTTCAGGCAATTCCTCAAGGTTTGCCAGTCGAAGCACATTGTTATCAATCACCCTTTTAGCGCTGTCGAGTATAGCTTGTGTGCTTCGGTAATTCTCTTTGAGCACAATGGTTTTCAAGGCTGCCGCATGCCTGCTGATAAAATCCATAATGTTATGCAGCCTTGCACCCTGGAATTCATAGATACCCTGGTCATCATCCCCTACGCAAAAAATATTGGGCGATTCCCAAAATCCGGTTAGCAGGTTTATGATTTCATTTTGCGCACCATTGGTATCCTGGAATTCATCTACCAGGATATACTGATACCTTTCCTGGTAAGTTCGTAACAGGTTCTCATTTTGCCTGAACTCATTGATCACCCAAAGGATCATATCATGATAGTCATACCTGCCAAGGCGCTGCATTTTCATTTCAAACACCGGAAACAAAAGTGCAGCCTGTTTTAATACCTCCATCTTTTCTGCTTCTGCCGCAATATCATTCTCTTTGAGGTCGCCCTTCTTTTTATCTTTAGTATTACGCTTATAGATGTATTCATCACGGTTAGGTAAATCTTCAATATACCGGTCTGCCGCTTCAGCAACCTGCATTACTGTCCAGTCTTCCTGCTTCATGGTGCTGAATAAATGCTGCAACCTGCCGGCTTCAAAATAAATATCACCCTTTAACCGGCGCAGGGGATGCGTAGGATCAAGTTCATTGAGCATTTCTTCCATTAAAGCCGACCGCTCGAGCTCGCTGATGGGCTCGAGTTCTCTTCGTCCGAAGTATTCAATGTTCTGCTGAATAACCGTATTACAAAATGCGTGAAATGTCTCTATAGTTATACGGTGAGCATCCGTACCTATTATTTTCAATAATCTCTTGCGCATGGCAATTGCGCCGGCTTCTGTATAAGTAAGACAAAGGATATTGTGCGGTTGCGCCTGTGCTTCCTCAGAAGCCAGCAGTTGACCGATCCTGGTAGCTATGATTTGCGTTTTGCCAGTACCCGGACCGGCAATAACCAATACCGGGCCTTCAATTGTTGATACGGCAATTTTTTGCTGTTCGTTTAAGCGGCTTAGTTCCTTCGCAAAGGCCTCGTTAAAGTTTACTGGAGCTATTGAACCGGGCATGCGATAAATTTACTATTCATCAGGATATTAATGTTGCAAACTTTCAGGCATTCTATTGCAGGCTCGTTAAAACCACCTGAAGGCTAAAGTGGATTCTATCATTTATCAATGAGTTGGACCCATGTTTTAACGACTGACTTCAGATCTGCCGAACGTCTTTTTACTTCTTCGAGGTTAACAAACTTTGCAACCTTTCTGCCGTCTGTAAATTTTCCTTCTAAAAGACCTGATTGATCAGGCACTTTGGCTCCGGTTGGAAATACCAGCAATACAAATTCCTTTTTATGAAGATTAAAAACAACAAGGTCCCTTTTATACTCTTTTGGATCAAAGGGTTTCATAGTGCCTGTAAAATAAAAACTCGGTGAGTTCCATTTTATTTGTTCACCAATCTCCGGATCTGCTGACAGTACAATTTCCCTTAATGCAGCAACTACATCAGTCAATGGATGGTTGAGTTTCTTATAATATTCAGCAACCAGCGCTTCATCATTTTTACTATTTGCTTTTGCCATTTTACTCTTAAGGTTTCTAATAAATCAACTTTGATTCACACTATTTGCTATGCGCTTTTTGCATCCCCATCCTCCAATCATTACTGGCTGTATAAAACAAGAACTGACCGCTTTCTGCTATTAAACATAAATAGAATGGTAATAAAGTACTTTTCAATGACCGGATACAAAATACAATTAAAAAAAAAGCACCCCGTATGAGGGGGTGCCATTCTTGAAAAAAGGGAAGACTTTATTGCTTGGGCGCTTCAACTTCCTTAGGCGCAATAGCGTTTGAGGTATTGGACTGTTTCAGATCATTTGTAATTGCTGAAGCTTTGTTGTTTGATTTGCAGCAAGATTTCGATTGCCCCGGAGCGCAAGCGGCTTTATCTGTTTTTACTGTTGCATCAGGTGCACTTCCCGCATTTGCATAATTTTCTGACAAGGTCGTCGTGCTGGCTGCTTGGGCTTTATCGTCGCTGCATGATTTTGCACAGGAAGCAGCGCTTTTGCTTTGCTTGCAGGCGTCTTTGGCAACAGCTTCACTCTTCCTGGTGTCTGTGGCAGGTACATTAGCGGTCTGTGCTTTGGCAATTGTAAGGTTTACAAAAAGTGCCAAAGAGAGAATAGCAATTAGTTTTTTCATTGAACGGGATTTTTAAGATTGTTTTTCAAAAGTAAATGAAATAACGCAAAAAGAAAAAAATAGTATTTGAGGACCGTTTAAGTGGTTGCAACCGTTTTCAATAACCGCATCCTGTAGGCATACATAGCTGTATCACCGAGTTTTGTAATCAACCTGTAGTTGACTACAACACCCACCGCTGCGCCAATCAGCGGTATCAGCTGTGCAAGCTTGGCAAGGTCGATGTAATCACGGTACTCCTGCTGAAAAGTGCGCCAGTCAAATTGATCCTTATCCTCAGGCAGGTCTTTTGAATAGGCATCCCAATTTTCGAGCCTGCGGTAAACATCACCTCTTCGTGTTGAACTACAAAAGGCCAGCTGAAATACATATAAAATGTATAAACGCTCTTTATAGTCTTTCACATCAAAACCATAAAGTGAAGCGATATCAAACAACAACTTCATTTTTATCGAAAGTAAAACTGGAAATTCAGCTATGCCCAGCAATATTCCGCCGGCACCGGTAATGCCTCCTTCTGTGGCGGCTGTCTTCTTATAAAATTCTATTTGCTCCCTGACTTTTCCTTCCCGCATATCAAGAGCGCCATCTGCCGGCATTTTCTTGGTAGTAAATTTTGCACCGGTCAAAACGAGGCGCACCATTTCCTTAATGGCAGCAGTTAAGGTAAGATGTACTCTTTCAGGAATGAGACTATTCATCGTATCCTGGATCTGCTTGGTGAGTCTGCCGGCCGGCGATGGCCCTCTGGCTGTTTTGCGCTGCCAGCGTTTCAGTTCATCAAAAGCTGCTGATTCGTAAGGGGTCATGAGGCGAAGGTACGATGGTGATTAATGTGCAACTATGCTGTTTCAAATAAATATGGTTTATGATCAGATGGTTAAATGGTTAAATGGCTGAATGGTTTAATGGCTAAGTTGACCTTCGGAACAAGATTGACTTATGGCAACTTACTATATTTCCAAGCAAGATAAAATCAATAGCTTTGACGGACTTACAAATCGCCTGCTACCATTTTCCAACCTTAGATTACACTAATCCATCACAATGCGCTCTTACATTAAATTGCATTCTTGCCCGGTTCGATTTACGTTGTTGATTCTGATCATCCTAACATCCTTTTTTGCCAGCAAAAATTCAGCCGCATATACGGTTACACAACTTGCCGCAACCTATAAAAACGGACAGGTCTTCATTACCTGGAAAAGTCCTGCGGCCACCTCACTTAAATACCATGTGTACCAGGCTACCAAGCCCATCCTGACTAAAAAGAAAGTCGCTAACGCCACCTACCTGGGATATGTGCGTGATAACAGCAGCAAGAATGAACGCAAATCACAGTTTTACCTGCAGGATATTTACTTTACGATTGACCCGGCCAATGGACCACTTGCACCCGACGATGGTTTGTACGTGACTACCTGTTCCACTACTAAAAAATATTATTATGCAATTGTTGTGGAGAATACCACTACAGGCATTGCCGACACCACTTTAATATCCGGTGTAAACACCCTTGCCTTGCCCATAAAAAACAAACTGGCTGATACACAACCTGTTTTGCAACAATCCATTGTATCCGGACAAGGTTATACCAGCTATGAATATGTAAGCTGGGGTAATAATATCAGCACGGCAAAGCAACCCGCATTTAACAACTGTGGTTCGTATGGATATAACTTCACCTATGTTGAACATACCACAGCAACGGCCGGACTTGTTATGAACTATAGAGATGGAGATCCATTTACTCCGTTTACACCTGATAATTGCACCAATTGTAATGGATTGCTTCTCGACGACTGGCTGCCGAATGGCGAAAACTCCTACTGGTATGGTTATCATGAGGATTATGACATGTATAATTTTGTGAATCCTGTTTTTAATACAGGTGTGGTAAAATCATATACGCAAAGGCGCGTGAAATGGACACTGGATTGGCTCATCCAGAAAAAGAATCTTGATGCTACCCGTATCTACGCAACAGGCATTTCACACAACGGTTTTGGTCCTTTACTTACCGGAGCCATTTTTCCGAAGTCTGTGGCTGCTGTTTGGGTAACGGTAGCACCGCCTTTTATCAGGGCATTTCCCGGTACACCAAGGGAAATGCAATGGGGAGGTTATTACGATTCTTTGCTTACCGATGTGCCCGACCCGAATGATGGTTTACCTTTAATGATATGGGACCTGTTTGACATGCGGGTCATGTACCGTATCAATAACAGTATTGGAGTTCCTTACATGGGTGGTGTTCATGGAAAAAATGATGCAACACTGGGCTGGGTACAATATTATTATTGGTATGATTCGCTTGAAGTTTCTAACCAGGGCGGCTTGTGGTTTTGGGACCAACGCAAGCACAATGGCAACAACAAGAATTTTACCGACGCGGAAGCCTATATTGATTATGATCGCTTTTATACAAACCGGAGTTACCCTGCTTTTTCCTATTGTTCCATCAACCAGGATTGGGGCAGCGGTATTCCTTCCAGTGGTGATCCGTATGGTGCTTACAATGGCTATCTCGATTGGGAAGATGCATCTATTCTGGATACTGATTCTTCCTATTCCATCAGGTGCCTGATTAAAGATATGACCGCCGGTGGTGTATTAATGCCTTCTTACAATTCATGTATTACCGATCTTACCTTACGGCGTTTGCAGCATTTTAATCCACAAGCCGGTCAGTTAATCGGCTATACAGTGCACAACGAGAATGGACAGTTGTTAAACAGCGGCTCTTTTATATCTGATGGTTTACCTATTACTATTCATGGTATCACCATAGAGCGCGATGGGGCAACGGTGGAGTTCCAGATTCAGGGTCCCCTGAAAAAAGATTTCACGATAGTCGCCAATTCCTTTTCGCCTTCCATAACGATTGAAAGCACCCCTGACGGATATCTTGCTCATGTTGTTTCAACTAATAAGGCAGCTGCTGTTTTTCAGATTTCCGATATGCTCGGCAGGCAGCAATGGACTCAAAAAATTAATCTGCAGGAAGGAGTGAATACTATAAAACTTTCGTCAACTCCCGGCTTAAAATTATTTACTGTAAGTTCAGGAACGTATCATTTTAGCAGCAAACTGATTTATTAGTAATCATATAATATATCTATAAAAATCATAAGTTCCTTTAGTGGGTTTCATTCACATCTGCATAAGTGCTTACGCATATTTCATAAACACCAAACTCATGTTGCATCAGTAATACCAATCCACCAAATGCAGGCGGACAATAATCCGAAGCCTTTGTTGCTTTCGACAGGTAATGTTGCATGGTCTTCTTATCAAATGGTATCATGCTAATCTCTTCGGCATCTGGCGGACGCGATGATAATGATCTGGTATCAAACCGCTGCTGTACTTCTGATGAAGACAGCTTCAGCCTTACAGTTCCAATAAGGTCAGGCTTTCCCGGAAATTGCTCCAGGTCTTCTATCAGTCCATAAAACCTGAATGAAGTTTCATCCACTTCTTCCCGATTTATTAAAAGTTCATCTTTCAATTCATCCAATTGATGCGCAATGATTGTAAAAGGCAGCGTGGCCGGATTTCCACCTTGACCATACAACCGGCCGGGATATACATTGGTTGTGATGCCCCTCACCGTCAATATCAGCAAATGGTCCGTCGTAATAGCAAATGTGCAGATTGCAAGTGGCGGGCGAATATTTACAAGGCCCGTTGCTTCAAGGTTGCTTCTGAAAGCAGCATCACGCAATGCGCCGATAAAAGGATAACTGATTTCACTTGCTGTAATCAACACATGACCGTCTTTCAGTCTTACATCACGTAAAGTGATTGCATTTCCAGGCCACATCACCGGTTTCTTGTCTACAAACAGCGCATCAGGAATATCATTACCGGCAGCAGCGTATGGCATAATTTCAGCATAAACTCCTGATGAAAAGAGCGCTGATTGTTTTTTCAACAACTGATCTTGCCAATGCTGCCTTAGCTGTTGCAAGGTTGCTTCAGAAAATGAAATGGGCTCACTTCTTATCAATAGTGCATCAGCCGGCAAAGGTTGTTTAAAATCGAGTAGTATCCTGCTTGTTGAAGAAGTGATTGTCAATGTAAATTTTATGAAGTGCAGCCGGAAAATTAAATCTTCGCTGCATAAATTAGCAATCACCAATTACAAACGGTTTGATTATTCCTATTTTCAGCCCTTCAAACACATTCAAACCGTCCAATTTTCTTCTTCATGAATATTCTCCTACTCGGTAGCGGTGGCCGCGAACATGCCTTTGCTTATAAAATTTCGCAAAGCCCCCATTGTCAGCAGCTTTTTATTGCCCCCGGAAATCCCGGAACAGAGAAGCATGGAAAGAATGTTTCCATTTCCGCAATTGACTTTCCCGCAATTGAAAAATTTGTACTCGAAAACAATATTGAAATGATTGTGGTCGGGCCGGAAGAACCATTGGTAAAAGGCATTTTTGATTTCTTTGAACAGAGCACCGTTGTTCCTGAGCTACCTGTTATCGGGCCAAGCGCAGCCGGCGCTCAACTGGAAGGCAGCAAAGATTTTGCGAAAGATTTCATGATACGAAACAATATTCCAACTGCAGGCTCATCCACTTTTACTGCTGAAAATATTCAGGAGGCTTTTTCATTTCTCGATGAACATGCAACTCCTATTGTGTTGAAAGCAGATGGTCTGGCCGCCGGTAAAGGCGTTGTGATCTGCCAAACACGAGAAGAGGCAAAAAATGAATTGAGTGAAATGCTTCATGGAAAGTTTGGTGCTGCAGGTAATAAAGTGGTGATTGAAGAGTTTCTCGATGGAATTGAAATGAGTGTTTTTGTGCTTACTGATGGTACACATTACAAACTGCTGCCAACGGCCAAAGATTATAAACGGGTGGGTGAAAAAGACACCGGGCTGAATACAGGAGGCATGGGAGCTATTTCTCCCGTACCTTTTGCTGATGCCGTGCTGATGAAAAAAGTAGAAACCCAAATCATTCAGCCGACTATTGCAGGGTTACAAAAAGAGCAGATTGTTTATAAAGGTTTCATCTATTTCGGTTTGATGATAGTGAAGGGTGAACCGCTGGTTATTGAATACAATTGCCGGATGGGTGACCCGGAAACAGAAGCAGTGTTGCCGCGAATAAAGAGTGATCTCGTTGAACTTTTCCTGGGTGTTGCACATGCAAACCTGCAGGAAGTTCACCTGGAAATATTGCCCTATTCAGCAGCCACCGTGGTGTTGACGGCAAAAGGCTATCCGCAGGAATACGAAAAAGGAAAACTGATAGAGAACCTTGGCCAAACCACGGAATGCCTTGTCTTTCATGCCGGCACACGCAAACGGGCCAATGGTGATATTGAAACCAATGGCGGAAGGGTGATTGCTGTTACAGCCTTTGCCGGCAATCTTTCCAAAGCATTAAAAATCGCGAATCGCAATGCTGCCATTATAGCTTTTGAAGGTAAATACTACCGGAAAGATATTGGCATGGATGTCATGTAGTCTTCCAAAAAAATGCAAACAATTCGTGCTGAAGCTGATCGCATTTATCTATGAAAGACTTCTATTGACATCAGCCCTGTAACTATGCTGATTACACGAAATCCTGCTGAAATCAAAAAATCATCATTAAGAAATACCTCAGGCAACCTGCTTATTGCCATCCTGTCTCATAAAGGCATTGTACAAAGAAATCTCTCCTGCACCATGTACAAAAAAGAAGGTCAGCAGGTAGAGAATCACCACGGAAAGCATCCATTCAGAAGATGTCACAAATCCCTGCCTCAGGTTGACATAAAAAACCGCACCGATTAAAATCGGTATCAGGATCAGGCAACTCAGCCGTGTCATGAGTCCGGCAATGATCAGCAATCCGCAAATCAATTGTGCAGAAGCAATAATCATGGCAAGTGTAACATTAAAAGCACCCATGCCAAGCGCTTCCACCACATCACTGAGTTCATGCATGCGAAACATAAACATATATCCCTTAATAAGCAGGATAACTCCAAGCAAAATCCGCAGGCCAAAAATAAAAGCGGTGTGATTTCTTGCACTCAGCTGATCAAGTTGTTGAGATGTGTTCATGGCAGTTGATTTGAAGGTGAGAAAATGGAAAAATGCAAACTGACTCATGGGAGATAAACGTTGATCTCCGTGGTTTCATTAATGAATGGAAATCTACAAAATATTTATGATATTAGTAGAAATCCTTATCCACCTTCTCAATGCAGGCAAAAAAACAACCTGTATAAAGAAGTCCTGTTACTTCCAACCAGCCTCTGTATATTTCACTTCTCAAGACAAAACTAAAATGCCATCGGTGAAAGGTAGATTGTGCTGAACCGTTTAACCTTTAAATTGCTCCACTCAGCCTATAATAGTTTGTTTCCGGCTTAAAATTGTTGCGACTGCTGATGAAAGACTATATTTTGCAACATTTGTGAAATGAGGTCATCTTACGACAGTTGCATGTGCTTTTTAGATCTGCGATAATGTAATTCAATCAGCAGGATGCTCATCACATTATTAACGGTACCGCTTACCTTTATTTTTCAAATCGTGTTTCTGCATCGTAAAAAGGAATAGAAGCTTACCTGTATCATTAGATTAGTGAAACTTAACTACTACTTGCACCGCACACTTCATATCATATCTGCGCTTTTTTTTCTTTTGGCAACTTTTCAGCTTGCTAAAGGACAACCTGCGATCTGGACTCAGTATGAACCTGCCTCATCCTATCAGCCTATTACCATCAATAAACTCACGCAGGATCCTTTTGGAAGAATGTGGCTGGGTACAACAAAAGGACTGTTCAGCTTTGATGGGTCGGAATACAACTACATCAACCTTCGCGACAGCACTACTCAAAATATTACTGCTGTGCTGTGTGACAGTGAATTTGTATACATGGGATTTGAAGATGGGAAACTGCTGCAGCGATCCCTCAAAAGCTGGAAAGCTGAGTTTAATAGGCTCGAATCATTTGATGCATCAATCGTAAGTATTGGAATTGACAAGCTGCACAGGCGCTGGATGGCTACCTATGGTAAAGGGCTATATATCAGGGATGGTATGAAATTATTGCATGTTGGTACAGAGGAAGGCCTTCCCGGAAACGAGATCTATGCAATGACAATTTCAGAAAAAGGTGTTGTATGGCTCGGCACAGACGGAGGCTTGAGCAAATGCACTATCGTATCAGGTAAACCGGAAATTACCAACTATACAGTAAAGGATGGTTTATCTGATGAAATTGTCCGTTGCCTTGTAGTTGATTCAAAAGAGAATGTATGGATGGGAACACAGGATCACGGCATTTGTGTCTTTGATCCGGTTGCTAACCGTTTCAGGATACCATCTTTCAGCAGGTCATGGAGTTACGGGCCGGTAAGTGCGCTGGCCATTGAAAACAACAGTCGGCTGATGATCGGTACACATGGCTTGGGATTAATCAGCATATCACTGTATGATAATTTTCATCCTGTATTTTACAATCTATCTACAGGCTATGATAATGTGAAGGTGAAAGATATCCTTAAAGACAGTGAAGGAAATTTTTGGATTGCATCTGCCAACCGCGGCCTTGATCACTTTCCCGCCTTGTTTCAATGGATTAACCCTACTGCAAAAGAGGTAAGCCGCGCAATACAAGCTGTTTTTTATGATAGCGAATCCAGCCTTTGGTTTGCTACACTGGAGGGTCTTTTTAAAACAGTCATCGACTCTTCAGGCCAAAATGTAACAGATAGAGTAAAGTTAACCGGTGGAAAATCAGAACCGGTCATCACTTCCATTTATGAAGACCACCACCACAATTTGTGGGTAGGCACTTTCGACAAGGGATTGTTCCTGAGACCCTCAGGCAGCAACAACTTTTTCCAGGTGCTGCAACGGGATGGCCTGGCAAACGACAATGTATTGTCAGTGTCCGGAGACATGGTAAATGTCTGGATTGCCACACTGGGAGGTGTTACCTGCTGCAACATTCAGATGGATATTAGTACGAAGGATGACCTTCTTTTTCAAAATTTTACAGAGGAAAGCGGTTTACACAGCAACTACCTCTACCAGGTTTATATTGATACAAGAGGGCGGGTATGGTTTGCTACAGATGGCAATGGGTTAAAAGTCTTTGAGCAGGATACCTTTCGTTCGTATGAAAAGGCAGGTAACATCGCTATCAACACCATTTATTCTATCACGGAAGATAAATCCGGAAATATCTGGTTCAGCACACCCTCCTCCGGATTATTCAAATTTGATGGAAAAGAAATCACCAACTACGGAGCAAAATTAGGCCTTAGTAATCTTGCCATTACCGGAATTACCACTGATACAAATGGCGACATAATAATTATTGAAAATGATGCGATTAATGTGCTGGAGTACAAGACCGACCAGGTACGCAGGTACCGTGGCAGACATCTTTTTGATGGGATTGCACCTAACCTGAATGCCTATTCCAAAGACCGTTTCGGGAACATTTGGATAGCTACCAAAAAGGGAATATTAAAGTACTATTCACCTTCCCCCGAATTCGCACACGAAGCACAACTGGAGATCAAGCAGGTTATGGTATACCTGCAACCCATTGAATTCAGCAAACTGAATCGCTTTGGCTATAATCAAAACTACCTGACCTTTGATTTCCAGGCTTTCTGGAATTCAGACCCTTCGCAGATAAGATACCGTTACCGTTTACTCGGCTATGATCTGGAATGGATCAATACCAAAGATGACCGGGCCGTCTATCCTGAATTACCACCCGGCAAATACACATTCAGAATTCAGTCAACCATTCACCATAATTTTGAAGATGCACAAACTGTTGATTACGCATTTACTATTGATCCGCCTTTCTGGGCTACCTGGTGGTTTATTACCGGAATGGCGATTACCGGTGCTTTACTTATTAATCTGTTTATAAAAGAACGGGACAAGAGGCGGGAACGGGAAGAGAAGTTAAAACGCGAACGGATCGAGTTTCAGTTCGAGAATCTTAAATCGCAACTTAACCCACATTTCCTGTTTAACAGTTTTAACACGCTGGCGACCCTGGTAGAAGAAGATCAGCAGATCGCTTTATCCTATATCGATCACCTTGCTGATTTTTACCGAAGCCTGCTATCCTATAAGGATATAGACCTGATCACATTAGAAGAGGAGCTTAAACTCACGGGCAATTATATTTTCCTTCTTAAACAACGCCATGGAGAAAGGCTGACTGTTGAAAATACCATCCCGGATGACTGCCTTCAAAAACTCATTCCGCCGCTTACACTGCAACTGCTTATAGAAAATGCAGTGAAGCATAATGTTGCATCAGAAGAGCATCCGCTGCTGGTACAGATATTTTCTACTGATAAGAAACGGGTTTGCGTGAAGAATAAGCTGCACTTAAAAGCTGCCGTGGTATCCACAGGCTTTGGACTTCAAAACATACGTGCCCGCTGCGAATTATTGGGCAGCAATGATTTTGAATTAACACAAACGGACGAATACTTCCAGGTATGCGTACCATTGTTTCATGAATGATTTCCTGATTTCCCTCTTTTCTTTTCCCAACTCGATTATTTTTGTTGCATGAGTGCATCAAAAAGTTCTAAATCCAGAAAGATTGCAGTGGAAAAGTCTGTTGGAGCAAAACCTGCCACCTCCATTTCATCGCCCAACAGCAAGACATGGATCTATCTGCTCACCATTATTTTGGCGACCGTTATCGTATTTGGACCATCCATAAATAATCAATGGACTAACTGGGATGATGAAAGTTATGTATTGAAAAACCCATTGGTAACCGGTTTCGATATAAAAGGAATTTTTAAGGAAGAGGTGATGGGCAACTACCATCCTGTTACCATTTTTACGCTGGCCATTGAATATTCACTTTTTAAAGACGATGCAAGCGGCTACCATACAGTAAGTATGCTCCTTCACCTGCTGAATGCATTGTTACTGTTTTATTTTATTCGGTTGCTCACCGGAAATGCATTGGCGGCTTTCATTGCTGCTCTGTTGTTTGCCATTCATCCGATGCATGTTGAATCTGTTTCCTGGATCAGCGCTCAAAAAGACCTGCTCTATACCATGTTCTACTTCGCAGCGCTTTTGGCTTACCTACGCTACCGCAATGCTGCTACCGGCCAGGGGATGGTGTATTATACTTTTATGTTGGTGCTCTTCACATTATCGTTGCTTTCGAAAGCACAGGCTGTTACGTTGCCCGTGATTTTATTGTTGGTCGATTGGTACCGTGGTGAAAAATTTACCGGCAGGCTGCTTTTGGAGAAAGTGCCCTTGTTTGTTTTGGCTTTGGCATTTGGTATAATGGCCATCTTTGCACAACAGGCTACTGATGCTATACAGGATATTGCCTTGTATTCATTTCCTGAACGGCTGATGTTTGCGGCGTACGCAATTGTAAATTATCTTGTAAGACTTGCAATCCCTATTAACCTTTCCGCTTATTATCCATATCCTGAAGAAATTAAAGGCTCCTATACATGGCTGGTTTATACCGCACCGGTAATTGTTTTAATACTGGGCTTTCTCCTGTACCGCTTAAGGAAAAAAAGCACCTACCTTCTTTTTGGTGTTTTGTTTTTCCTGGTAAATATTTTCTTGGTGCTGCAACTCCTTCCTGTTGGAGGCGCACTCCTGGCTGACCGCTATACCTACCTTTCATTTACAGGACTATTTTTTGTTCTGGCAATATTAGCTACCCGGGTTTGGGAAAATCAATTACCCTCTTTATCAACTGTTAGGCTGCCTGTTGTAGTCGCCGGAATTGCCTGGATTCTTTTTCTCGCTTACCAATGTCAGTCAAGAACAAAAGTGTGGCTCAATAGTGAAATACTTTGGACAGATGTGATTGCAAAGTATCCGCATGTACCCATTGCCTACAGTAATCTTGGATCGTATTACCAGGAGAAAGAACAACTCGTTTTGGCAAAGAAAAATATGGATGAAGCAATTCGATTGAACCCAAATTTTTCCCAGGCATTGATAAACCGGAGTGATATTTACAGAGTGTTTAATAAAATTGATTCTGCCATCATGGATGGTAATCGTGCCGTTGCACTCTCGCCCAATGATCCGGATGCGTACATGAACCGTGGCATTGCTTTCAGCATTGCGGAAAAGAATGACAGTGCCCTTAAAGACTTCACATTTGTAATCAGTCAGCAGCCGGAAAATGCCAGGGCTTACAACAACCTCGGTAATCTTTATATGATTAAAGAAATGCCGGATTCAGCACTCATTAACTATAACCTTGCCTTGCAGTATGATCCTAAGTTTCTGGATGTGCACAATAACCGAGGGTTGGCTTATCTTAAGTTGGGAAATAACCAGGCTGCTATTAACGACCTTACCACGGCAATAGCTAACGATCCCAATCTTGCTAACAACTACTATTTCCGGATGCAGGCCTATGAAAAAATGAATCGTTTCAAAGAAGCACTGGCAGATGCGCAAGTGGTTCAAAAACTGGGCATGGAAATTCCTGCCGATTACCTGCAGCAACTGGCAAATGGTGCCGGAAGTGGTCAGCCTTAAGAATACAACTAATCCTAAGTTGATACACTACGCTGAACAAAGAGATTTTTCTAATTGAGATTTTACAATTAATTTTTCAGTCTTAAAACAGTTCTCCAATGAGCACCTATAGCCTCATTACTTCTCTGCTGCTGGTAATTACTTCGTACCGGTTGCAACCTGTAATAGTTCCGGCAGATTTGCCGGCTGCATCTGATTTTCCCTCTATTAGAATTGGTGAACAGGTGTGGATGACAAAGAACTGGGATTACAAAACGCCAAAAAGCTGGTACTTTGAAAATGATTCCGTTAATAATCTGAAGTATGGCCGTTTATATTTTTATAGCAATGCAATGGCTGCAGCTCCTCCCGGCTGGCATCTGCCCAGCCTCGATGAATGGCAGGAACTCATTAACCACTTTGGCGGAGATGAGAAAGCGCTGCCTGCCTTGCTGGAAGGAGGTAATTCCGGATTGAATTTATTGATGGGTGGAAATAAAAGTGCCAATATCAGTCCAACGGATATTTTCAATTTTAAAGATACCTGGGGTTTCTACTGGACCTCCACACCTGACGGTGATCAAACCGCTTATGGTATTCACTTTGAAAAAGGAAATCCGGCAATTATTAAAACCACTTATCGAAGGGCGAATGGGTTTTCTGTACGTTATGTAAAAGATAAGTGAGTTCAAAAAATCAATCTTACGTCTTACTTCTTGTGTCCTGGCTCCTGGCTCTAGTTTCTTATTTCAATAACATCTTTCCACTAATGTCCGCCCGATCCGCCGATACTGCTTCCGGGTTCTGCGGAAACATCCTTTACAAATGGCACTGCAAGGGCACCAAGAATCATGATGCAACCGGCAAAAACCAGTATGTAAATAGCTTGTTCGTTAAAGAATCCTTTAAGTATGTACCCTCCAAAAAGCCCACTTATGATCTGAGGAATCACAACCGTCAGGTTAAAGATGCCCATGTAAATTCCCATACGCTTGGCAGGCAATGAACCTGATAGAATCGCATACGGAATAGAGAGAATCGCAGCCCAGGCAAATCCTATACCCACCATCGAAAACAAGAGCATGTACTGGTTATGGAAAAGCATAGTTGAAATATAACCAAGCCCTCCGCAAAACAGCGCGATTGCATACACTGTTTTCCTGTTTGACAACCTGATGAAATAAGGAATCGTCATCGAAAAAATGGCGGCAAACAAACTATAGGCAGCAAAACAAATACCCACCCAGTTTCCGGCTTCATTGTAAGCTTCAGAACTTGAATCACCTATGGGAGTATTCCAGTAATGTTGTGCAATGGCAGGAGTGGAATACACCCACATCAAAAACAAAGGAAACCAGGAGAACAATTGCACTAAAGCAAGTTGTTTCATTGTCTTTGGCATCTTGCCTAATAGCTGAAAGAATCCTTCATTGTTTGTTTTATCATCTTCTGCAATGTTGTTGTACTGTCTGAATTCCTGTGGCGGATACTCTCTTGTTCTGAAAACAGTAACCAAAACACTCAACAATAAAATAGAACCTCCAATATAAAATGACCAGATAACCGACATAGGCACTTCACCCTCTCCTGCTTGATTACCTACACCAAAAGCTGTTAACACAAATGGCAAAGCAGAACCGATTACTGCTCCAACATTAATAAGCAGACTCTGCACAGAATAGCCAAGGTTACGCTGCTTCTCAGGTGTCATATCTGCAACTAGCGCCCTGAACGGTTGGAAAGTTACATTGAATGAACCATCCATCAGCGCAAGCATTACCGCACCAAAAATGAGTGCTCCAACAGTTCCGACTTGAATAATGTAAGGTGCATTAGGCATCAGGAACATGGCAAGCATGGAGATAATGGCACCTGCTAAGATGAACGGCGACCGCCTGCCCAGTCTTGTCCAGGTCTTATCACTTGCCGCTCCAACAAGAGGCTGAACCAGCAAGCCCATAATAGGCGCCACCAACCAAAAGAGAGATAAGGAATGAAGATCTGCTCCCAGATTAGAAAGTATCCTGCTGGCATTGGCATTCTGCAGTGCAAATCCAAATTGCACTCCTAAAAATCCGAAACTGACATTCCAGATTTGCCAGAATGTGAGTCTTGGCTTATCGTAAACTGCAGGATTAGATCCTGTTCCCTTATTCGCTGCTGTTTCGCTCATGAATACTTTTTTTAATGGTGGTGGTTTGATTAATTTTTAGAATTCTAACAATTGGCTGTTGTATTTCTTATTCAGCTGAAAGCGCTCGCAGTATCCTGAATTCGTAGGGCTTAAAACTTAAATCATAGGAAAAGTGGGCCTCTTCATTCGTAAGCATATCATTGTAGTTTCTGCTCATGAGTGCTTCAGGCATGGCTACTGTTGCAGGTTCATTTGCGGTATTAACCATCACTACTATCATAGAATCATTTAAGGTGCGGGTAAACATCAATACTTTATCGCTGGCTGCAACAATTCTTTGAACGGATCCGGATTTAAGTATCTCACTATGGTGATATAGTTGCAAAATATCTTTGTAGAACTTTCTCAGTTCACTATTTGCACTCCAGTTAATAGTATACTTTTCAAACAAGTTTATTTGAGTATCATAACCTACTTCCTGCCCATTATATAAAAGGGGTACGCCGGGCAATGTGGCCATTACTACAAATGCTGCCTTAGCACCATCTGTAGTTTTAAATTTCACAGCGGGAATATTATCCCAACTGTTCTCATCATGGTTGTCGATAAACCGTATGGGGCGATAATTATATGGATAGTTTTTTTTCTCTTTTAAGAGAACAGTGTCAATCGCTGCAAATGTCTGCTTACCAGCCCAAACCTGCTTTAATGCCTGGTACATTTGCCATCCATACGACATGTCAAATCCGCATTCATATAACTTTGGGTCATCTCCTTCAGCTAACATGATTATGGGGCGGCTCTTCCTGAGCTCTGTAATACATTCCTTCCACCAGTCAAAAGGTACCATGCCCGCCACATCACAGCGATAGCCGTCAATATTGAAGCTGTCGATCCAGTATTTCATCGTCCTGATTAATTCCTGTCTCAGCTCCAGGTTATCAAAATTAAGATCTGCTACATCTGTCCAGTCGGCAACAGGTGGTACCATCTTTCCGGTAGAATCTTTCATGTACCATTCCGGATGTTCTTTAACCCATGCATGGTCCCAGCTTGTGTGATTGGCCACTTCATCGATAATAATATACATGCCTTTGGCATGCACAGAATCTACCAACCGTTGAAAATCCTTTTTCGTACCGTAATTCGGATTTACCGCAGTATAATCGCTGATCGAATAGGGAGAACCGTAAGTACCCTTTTTATTCAACTGGCCAGTTGGCTGTATAGGCATCAGCCACAATGTATTGATGCCTAATTCTTTTAATTCATCCAGCCTTGCCGTTAAAGCATTAAAAGTGCCTTCGGCAGAAAAATTATGTACGAATACTTCATACATCACTATATCACTTATACCCGGTACACTGGCAACTTTTTTCTCAACTACCGCTGCTTGCTCGGTAGTGTTTTTGCAGGAAATAAAAACTGTTGAGGCAAAGACTATCAGTAGTGCCACCCGTAAAGAGGAGAAATATCTTTTCATGTACCCTTAAAATTTTTTAGTTGATAAAAGCATAGTTGAATTGGATGACACAAGATGCAAAATTCTACTCATTTTAACAGTGCTGCTAAAAAATGGGTGTATGACAAATTGCATTTCTCAGCGATAAAATAATACAAGTGCGAAGACGCCAGGACGCCAAAAAACGTAGCATATCCTTTGTGATTTTCTTCGCGACTTCGCGTCTTGGCGCTAAAAAAGCAAGGCGCTAAGGTAAACGCTACAGCATTAAGTGCAATTTGTCATACACCCATTTGATATGCGCCCCTTTTCAACAACTGCTTCGTGAAGCATTGTTAATTCCATATCTTTGCGCCCTTATTTTTCTATGCCGGTCAGGAATTCCCAGCCAAAAACTGTAAAAAACCTATCACCACAAAGCCAGCCAGAGATGGAATACCTGGAGGTGCTGGGTGCACGTGCATAATCTTAAGAATATTGATGTAAGGATTCCCCGTAACAAACTGGTGGTAATTACCGGAATCAGCGGCAGTGGGAAATCTTCTTTGGCATTTGATACCATTTATGCCGAAGGACAACGGAGGTATATGGAAAGCTTTTCTTCCTATGCCCGGCAGTTTCTCGGCGACCTTGAACGGCCCGATGTGGACCAGGTAACAGGCCTGAGCCCCGTAATTTCCATTGAGCAGAAAACCGTAAACAAAAATCCACGCTCCACGGTTGGCACCATCACAGAGATATATGATTTCCTGAGGCTGCTCTTTGCCCGAGCTTCAGAAGCCTATTCCTATGAGTCAGGTGAAAAAATGGTGCGTTATACGGAAGAGCAGATCATCGAACACCTGAACGCTCATTTCAATACAGAAAGAATCATCCTGCTGGCTCCATTGGTAAGAGGTCGTAAGGGCCACTACCGTGAATTATTTGAACAAGTGCGCAAGCAAGGCTACCTAAAGGTGCGGGTGGATGGAGAGATCAAAGAGGTAAAGGACAAAATGCAGGTGGATCGCTATAAGGTGCATGACATCGAATTGGTAATTGACCGTGTGGAAGTGAATGAGAAATCGCTGGAGCGCCTGAAAAAATCTGTTGCCCTTACTTTGAAAATGGGTAAAGGACTTATCATGGTGATCAATACCGACGATGAAAGCAAAGCCTTCAGTTTTAGTAAGACACTTATGGATCCCGTTTCAGGCATCTCCTATGAGGAACCTTCCCCCAATACATTTTCCTTTAACTCACCATATGGTGCCTGCCCGCATTGCAAAGGGTTGGGTTTTGTATTCGAAATCAACAAGCAGGTAATTATGCCTGATGATTCTAAAAGTATTAATGATGGCGGAATCGTTCCACTCGGCGAAGTGCGCGACAATTTCGTCTATCAACAGGTACGTGCTATTGCCGTGAAATATAAATTCACGCTGGCAACACCCATCAAAAAAATTCCCAAAGAAGCCCTGAACATGATCCTGTATGGATCGAAAGAAGAAACAGTAGATGTATCGCTTAACTTCGATACCATCAATCAATCATATGCCACAGAATTTGAAGGGGTGGTGAACATGATTTACCGTTACTACCGCGATACGGCATCCGATGGCTTGCGCCGTTGGGCGGAAGAATTTATGGACGCTGTACCCTGTCCGGTTTGCGAAGGGACACGGCTGAAAAAGGAATCTCTTTTTTTCCGCATCAACGAAAAAAATATTGCCGAACTGTCGGATATGAGCATCCGCGAATTACAGGAATGGTTTAATGAGGTTGATGAAAACCTTTCGGAACGGCAGTTAAAAATTGGCCGTGAAGTATTGAAAGAAATCCGTTCGCGTATTGGTTTCCTGATGGATGTGGGATTGGAATACCTTGCACTCAACCGCCCTTCGAGGTCACTTTCAGGTGGCGAATCACAACGTATCCGGCTGGCTACACAAATCGGTTCTCAACTCGTTGGCATCACTTATATTCTCGATGAACCGAGTATTGGATTGCATCAGCGCGACAATCAGCGGCTGATTAAGGCATTGAAAGAACTAACGGAAGTGGGCAACAGCGTGCTGGTAGTGGAACATGATAAGGACATTATGCTGGCTGCAGATCATGTGATTGACCTGGGGCCCGGTGCCGGTGAACATGGTGGCTACATCGTATCGGAAGGATCACCGGCTGAATTTGACACCGAATCAACACTCACTGTTGATTACCTCGTAGGTAAAAAAGAAATAAAAGTCCCGGCAAAAAGAAGAGAAGGCAATGGACAATTCCTGCATTTGATTGGTGCCGGCGGAAACAATCTCAAAGACGTCTCGGTAAGTTTTCCATTAGGCAAACTGATTTGTGTTACCGGTGTTTCCGGCAGTGGCAAATCAACACTTATCACCGAAACATTGTATCCCATCCTGAATCAATACTTCTATACTTCCAGGAAAAAACCATTAGCGTACCGGGCAGTGGAAGGATTGAAACTCCTCGATAAAGTAATCGAGATAGATCAGTCACCGATAGGACGAACGCCCCGTTCTAACCCGGCTACCTACATCTCTGTTTTTTCAGATATACGCGACCTTTTTGCACAATTACCCGAATCAAAAATCCGAGGTTACAAAACCGGTCGTTTCTCCTTTAATGTGAAAGGTGGACGTTGTGAAGAATGCCAGGGTGGCGGCATGAAGTTAATTGAGATGAATTTTCTTCCTGATGTATATGTGGAATGTGAAAAGTGCATGGGCAAGCGTTACAACCGGGAAACCCTGGAGGTACGCTACCGCGGAAAATCCATTAGCGATGTGCTGGAGATGACGGTAGACGAAGCGGTTATCTTTTTCGAGAACATGCATAAGATCCATCGCAAGATCAAAACCATGCAGGATGTCGGGTTAGGTTATATCCGCCTTGGACAGCAAGCCACTACCCTGAGCGGTGGTGAAGCGCAACGGGTAAAACTATCAACGGAGCTTTCGAAAAAGATACCGGTCAGACATTTTATATTCTGGATGAACCTACCACCGGCCTTCACTTCGAAGACATCCGTGTGCTGATGGAAGTGCTTAATAAACTGGTGGAACGCGGCAATACGGTTTTGATTATTGAACATAACCTGGACGTGATCAAACTGGCAGATTATGTTATTGACCTTGGTCCGGAAGGAGGCAATGCCGGTGGATATATTATTGCAGATGGAACACCTGAAGATATTGCAATGAATAAAAAAAGTTTTACGGGAGCATTTTTAAAGCGGGAATTGGAGGGTAAATAACCAGGTGATCGAATCATTTGATTTCATTTCGTATCCCTAAGATCAGGATTCAGTTGATACGCCTTCTGCTGATATTTCAATGCTCTTTCCGTATCTCCTCTTTCCAGGTACATCCTGGCAATTCCCAAATAAGCTACTGCATCGCGGGGCTCCACCATCACCGTCCTTTTAAAATATAAAAGAGCAGAATCCGCTTGATTCAATTCCTCAAAGCAACGGGCTGTATAATACAAGGAAGGCGAATAACTGTTTTTTGAAATATCATTCACCTGCTGAAAATATGGTAAGGCAAGCGAGAATTTATTGGCCATAAAATATTGGTAGCCCGTCTTAAAATAATCAGACCCGCTCATGCCTTCGCTGATATCTCTTACTGCTTTCGGATCAAAAGTAAGCACATCACTTATCGGAATCGCAAAATTGATGTTTTGAACGCCTTCGCCCGCAATAATAAAAGTGCTGATGCCAATCAGTTCCCCTTTTGCATTCACAATTGCTCCACCACTGGAGCCTGTAGATATGGGTGCAGAAATCTGTATGTAATTGCGTGAACTGTCATCGGAAGCACGCAACCCGCTGATGATGCCATCTGTAATGGTATTTTCGTAGCCGAACGGGGTGCCGATTGCATAAACAGTTTCACCGATACGCATCTCATCATCATTGGCAATTTTAAGATCCGGCATCCTGTCGAATAAGTCTTTATCCGCCTCCATGTCAATGGACATGATCAGCACATCCATCTTCCGGTCTGCCCTCACGATACTATCCAGTTTCAAAAATCTGCCGCCATGCTCAGCGAAGATGCTTTTCGCATCGCCAAATACATGAAAATTCGTAATCAGCCAGCCTTTGCTTTTCAGCACTACGCCACTGGCCTGCCCATGTGAAGAATTATCGGCATGAAAGGTCAGAACCTTAACCACTGCCTCATTCACCTGTTCATAAACTTTCTCTGCACGGTTACGCTGTGCGTTCAAAAATTCCGGAAACAGGATAAAACATAGAACAGCGATTGCGGTTATTCTCATGCAGAAAGGTTTCAATTGAGGTATAAAGCTGTTTTGTCAATACTAAATATAGCTCCCTTTTTTTGATAGCAGGAGAATATTTTTCTTCGGGAAAACGCAGTAGCATGCTTCCATCAATCAAGTCTGCAAAGTGATCGGATGACTTGAATTCATCCGATCACTATTCAATACATAACCTTTGCTATAGGCTACCCATCGCCAAAATTTTAAATCTCAAACTTCAAATCTGAATTTAAACTTACTACTTAAACTTTCTCCAACACCAACCGGTAATGCTCCATAATCTCCCTTTCAAAGCAAATTTTATTAGGACTTACCGCCAATGCTTTGGCACGGTAATACATGTCAGAGTCGGTCAGATATTTGGGAAGCAGGGAAAGATAGATCAGGTATTTCTCTATGTTAAAGGCATAGAATTTTTTCCGCCATTGACGGATAGTTTCAATATAGTCGAGCCGGCCGCTGCTTTGTGCCACCAGTTTAAAGTGTGGCTCCGCATTCCTCAGGATCTGTTCCGCACCGTATGGAAGCCATGAACCTGGAAATTGCTTGATCATCAGCGCCAGAATATAGGCATCAGAATCTTTTGGTGCCCGTAATGATATCTGATCATATGGAAGCATATTTTTTCCAAATACCATTGTTTGCAAAAAGAACCGTCCGCCCTTCGGAATTAGCGCTGCGGCATGTTCAAAAAAATCAGCGTACACACGATCCTGCTTCCCTTCAAAATAATCCGTTGCAGAAGCAAAATGTTCAAAGGCTCCTATGCTGCACAGGGCATCAAAGTTTCCAAACATAGCAGGGGTCACATTCCTGCAATCCTGAACATGCACCTCCAGCCCGTTCTTGCGACAGGAGGCCGCCTGTCCCTCCGACAATGTTAGTCCAATGCCGGTAGCACCTCGCTGCTGAACCTGTTTCAGAAAAGGCCCCCAGCCGCAACCCATATCCAACACCTTGCTGCCTTCGCGGATGTGAAGTTGCTGGATGATATAATTGTGCTTGCGCTGTTGCGCTTCCTCCAGTTTCAGGGTAAAGTCACCATCATACATTGCTCCGCTGAAGTCTCCATGCTCACCAAAACTGAGACGAAAAATCTTATCAATCGGTGAATAGATATAGTCTACTTCTTTTTTTCCGGCCATAAGCAGGTCTCAAATCAAATTTTAATTTTTCTTAAAACATAGCAATAAACATAATGCTTCTTTTGGTTTTTCCAAAGCGCAACGCTTCCTCATCGTTGCAATGCAAAAGATAAAAACGATTCTGTCCGCTCAGAAAACGAATCATCAGGGATGGGTGTACGACAAATTGGATATTGATTATTGGGCGTTGAATGAGTAAAAAGTATTTGAGTAAGTGAATAAAGCAGCGTATTGATTACAGAATAGCAAGTGATCGGCTTTGCCGCAGCAATTTAACCATTTAGCCATTTAACAATTTAATCCACCAACCATTAGTTGATAAGATGAACGAATTGTCGTACACCCTCAGGGATAAACAAATGCTGTAATTTAACGGATTGCTGTATCTTACTAAAAATCATCAGCCATGAATTTCCTCTACTTTATTCTTTTAGGTGCTGCAGCCGGATGGCTGGCGGGTAATATCATGAAGGGTTCTGGCTTTGGAATCCTGGGCAACATCGTGGTTGGTATAATTGGCGGCATTGCCGGCGGATGGGTGTTCAGCCTGCTGGGTATTTCCAGCAATGGCGGACTGATTGGCTCACTTGTTACTGCCGTTGTTGGTGCAATTGTGCTCATCTATCTTGTTGGGCTTTTTGCCCGGAAGTAAAATTCATATGGGTGAAACGCGTGTTTTTCGCAATTCCGGTTCCGGAAGATCAGAAGGAAAAATTGTTAATCCCATTTACAGGAAAACAAAATTTCTGTATCAGGTGGGTGGCTAAAAAAGAGTTGCATGTTACCACCCATTTTGTGGGCTCCCTTTCTGACAATAATCTGGATTCGCTACTGAAACAAGCAACTATCACCTGCGCATCTGCATCAGATTTTGAACTTGTTTTTGACTCATTCAGGTGCTTAAACAAAATGGCAAACCCGTACTTCTCTGGGCACAGTTCGTGGATAATCCGGCATTCTCCGCATTGAGTTATACCCTGCGAAATGCGTTTCCCGGCGAGGAAACCAGAAAACCCCTTCCCCCATATTACCCTTGCCAGAATAAAACAACTGAAAGTTTTACCATTCGATCTACCCGTAATCCGCAAATTTTCCTTTCAGGTAAACCATGTTGAATTGTGGGAATCTCACCTGCAGGCCTCCGGCTCTGTTTATGAAAAGATAGATAGTTGGAAACTGATGGGCTAACTTTTACCGTGACCAATCATAACAGGTGCACGACAAAACGTTTTGCTTGTCAAGCACAGGAAGGCGTCACGCCAGCGATGTAATTTCAATTGAATTTTGAATATTGATTGTTGAAATTGAGTATTAAGTATTTGAGTAAGTAAGTAAAGTAGTGAATACAGAATAGCAAGTGATCGGCTTCGCCGCAGCAATTTAACCATTTAACCATTTAGCAATTTAACCATTTAACCCACCAACCATTGCGTGTCAAGTTGAACGAATTGTCGTACACCCTTCATAACCTTACCTATTTCTATAAAACAATGAAATAGTATCTTCACGCCTGCTAACAAAATCAAACAATAATCTTTTACCTATGTACACTATTCAATCCCGGTTGCAACTGGAACTTGATGAAATCAAATCAGCAGGTTTGTATAAGACAGAACGTATTATCACCTCACCACAGGGACCAGAAATTGTAGTGAATGGAAAAACGGTATTGAACTTCTGTGCCAACAATTACCTCGGCCTCAGTTCACATCCTAAAGTAATCAATGCAGCGAAAGAAGCCATCGATTCACATGGCTATGGTATGTCCAGTGTTCGCTTTATCTGTGGCACACAGGATATTCATAAGAAACTGGAAGAAAAAATATCTTCCTTCCTGGGAACAGAAGATACCATTTTATACGCTGCTGCTTTTGACGCGAACGGCGGTGTGTTCGAACCGTTGTTCAATGAGCAGGATGCCCTGATCAGCGATGAACTGAACCATGCCTCTATTATTGATGGTGTCAGGTTATGCAAAGGTCAGCGATATCGATACAAGCACAATGACATGGACGACCTGGAAGCTAAACTGAAAGAAACATCGGCATTGCGTAGCAGGGGTGATCATTACAGATGGTGTATTCAGTATGGATGGAACCATTGCGCAACTGGATAAGATTGTTGCACTTGCTGAAAAGTACCAGGCCATGATCATGATTGATGAATGCCATGCATCCGGTTTCATGGGAAGGACAGGCCGTGGCACGCATGAACACCGTGGTGTAATGGGAAAAATAGATATCATTACCGGTACATTGGGTAAAGCGCTTGGCGGTGCATCCGGTGGGTTTACTTCCGGGGAATAAAGAAGTAATAGAAATTTTGCGGCAACGTTCCCGCCCTTATCTTTTCTCCAACACCTTAGCCCCTTCTATTACCGGAGCATCGATTGCAGTACTGGACATGCTGAGTGAAACCACCACGCTGCGCGATAAACTGGAATCGAACACAAAATACTTCAGAAGCAAAATTACCGAAGCCGGATTTGACATTAAACCGGGCGAACATCCTATTGTTCCCATCATGTTGTACGATGCCGTATTGGCGCAAAAGTTTGCAGCGCAAATACTGGAAGAAGGAATTTATGTAATTGGCTTTTTCTATCCTGTGGTGGCAAAAGGCAATGCCCGCATCCGAGTGCAACTTTCAGCCGCACATGATCAGCAACACCTTGATAAGGCCATTGCAGCATTTACGAAAGTGGGAAAGGGGTTAGGGGTAGTGAAATAAAGTTAGCGGAGTTTCCTATTGAGTATTGAGTGTTGAATATTCAAATATTAAAATATTCAATATTCAAGTTCAATATTCAAATGATCTATTCTGACGTTGTCAAGTCCTGTGTAATCAGGCCGCCTTATTGATCCAGAAATTATTGAAACCCATACCCGACTGAATCACGACTGACTTTTGCTGACTCATTTCTAACACTGCGAGAAAGGTAAAAATCGCGTGAATACGATTGACACAGGCTTCAAAAACGCGTGAAAAAGAACATCCCGTTCCGTTGCAATCAGCTTCGAAACATATTCCTTCTGTCCTTCAATTGTATAAGGGAATGATATGATTTTGTGAACCGGCCTGTTCTTTTCTTCTTCCAGCCGGCGCATCACTTTCTCAAAAGCCTTCAGCAGCTTAAATAAAGTAAGCGTGTGTAACTCAGCTTCACCCGTCCAGGTTTCCGGAAACTGCCTTTTAGCTCGCTTACTACATTACCCCTTTCAAACTGTTTGCTGCGCTCATCTTCCAGCAAACGCAGATCATCCAGCACTTCTTTGTAGCGTTTGTATTCCAGCAGTTGCTGTACGAGTTCCAGCCTCGGATCAATTTCCTGCCCTTTTTCATCAAGATCCTTCCTTGGCAACAACATCTTTGCTTTAATACGCATCAAAGTGGCAGCCACCACAATAAATTCGCTGGCCAATTCAATATTCATCACACTTACTTTATGGATATAATCCAGGAAATCCTGTGTAATACGTGCAATGGGAATATTGTAAATATCCAACTCATCACGCTCAATAAAAAATAGCAGGAGGTCAAAAGGACCTTCAAACTGCGGCAATTTGATCCTCGTAGGTTGTCGTTTCTGTCATCACAAAGAATGAAAAACAAAATTAGTCGCCATTTGTTAGGCTTGTCGTTAAATGGCTTTCTAAATATCAACAGTAGGAAAGCCGATCGTTGTATTAGTCAAAAAAATAATTTAATACTCCAAATTCGTTGCCAATCAACCCTTTCCAACGAATGTAAACGTGTATTATTGAAGTAATCATTAATTTCGCACCACCTTTATTCACACTGAATGGAAATTCAAGCCGGCGAATTGCTTTCAGAGATCAACTTTCCCTCCGATCTCCGCAAACTCAGAAAAGACCAGTTACACCAGGTATCACAGGAACTTCGCCAATTCATCGTCGACAGCGTTTCGGTGTATGGCGGCCATTTTGGTGCCAGTCTAGGTGTGGTGGAGATGACGGTTGCCATACATTATGTCTTTAATACCCCTATGATCAGTTGATCTGGGATGTTGGTCACCAGGCTTATGGCCATAAAATACTGACCGGCCGCAGGAAACGCTTTCTTACCAACAGGAAATTCAAAGGGGTGGCCGGATTTCCCTCCCGTTCGGAAAGTGAATACGATACTTTTTGGAGTAGGCCATTCCCTCTACTTCCATTTCTGCAGGGGTGGGCATGGCTGTTGCCAGCAAATACAAAGTCGAGAAAGACCGTCAGCATATTGTGGTAATCGGTGATGGCGCCATGACAGCCGGCCTCGCCTTTGAAGGGATGAACCATGCAGGCGTTTCAGATTCCAACCTGCTCATTATCCTGAACGATAATTGTATGAGCATTGACCCGAATGTAGGTGCGCTCAAAGAATACCTGACCGACATCACCACTTCACAAACGTATAATAAAACCAGGGATGAAATTTGGAACTTATTTGGAAAGTTAGGTGGAAAAGCTGCACAACACCAGCTTTCCAAATTAGAAGCCAGCATCAAGAGCGCTATTTCAAAAAGCAGTAATATTTTTGAAGCACTAAACCTCCGTTACTTCGGGCCTGTTGATGGCCATAATGTGAACCGGCTGGCAGAAATACTGGAGGACCTCAAGCATATTCCAGGCCCTAAATTGCTGCATTGTATTACCACCAAAGGAAAAGGATATTACCTCGCCGAGCAGGATCAAACCAAATGGCATGCGCCCGGTTTGTTTAATAAGACAACCGGAGAGATACATAAGAAAAGCATCAACACCCCACAGCCACCGAAATACCAGGATGTATTCGGACAAACGATTGTGGAACTGGCTGAAAAGAATCTGAAGATCATGGGGATCACACCGGCTATGCCTTCAGGATCTTCCTTGAACGTAATGATGAAAGCCATGCCCGACAGGGCATTTGATGTGGGTATAGCCGAACAGCATGCAGTTACATTTTCGGCGGGTTTAGCTACACAAGGGCTGATACCATTTTGCAATGTGTACAGCACTTTCCTGCAGCGCGGTTACGACCAGGTAATCCATGATGTTGCGATTCAAAAATTGCATGTTGTTTTTGCCTTGACCGTGGCGGACTGGTAGGTGAAGACGGCGTGACACACCAGGGTTCTTTTGACCTTGCCTATATGCGTATTCTGCCTAACATGGTGGTAAGCGCTCCGATGAATGAGGAAGAATTGCGTAACCTGATGTTTACTGCGCAGCTGGATAAAAACAAGGTCCTTTCTCCATCAGATATCCCCGGGGTGAAGGCGTAATGGCTGACTGGAGAAAACCATTTACAGAACTGGTAATCGGAAAAGGACGGAAGATATGTGATGGAGAAGAGGTCTGCCTGCTAACTATTGGCCATCCCGGAAATTTTGCGGTAGAAGCCTGCAAAAGAACTGCGCCAGGATGATATCTTTCCTGCCCACTACGACCTGCGTTTTGTGAAACCATTGGATACATCATTGTTGCATGAAGTCTTTAAGAAATTCAAGAAGATCATCACGGTAGAAGATGGTGTTTTACAGGGTGGGTTTGGAAGTGCAGTACTTGAATTTATGAGTGAACACCACTATAATGCAGACGTAAAGCGATTAGGTATTCCTGATAAGTTTATCGAACATGGTACCCTGAAAGAACTCCATCACCTGTGCGGCTTTGATGCGGATGGGATTGCGGAGGCGGTGAGGAGATGGTGAAAGAGCGGGTGGCGGTGAAGGTGAAGTGATCTTGCATCGCAACTTTGATAAAATGCAGCAAAAATAATTTTTATAAGTAACGGATTTAATAATACACTTATAGGTTACTTTATGAATTGTTTCACTGCCTAATTTTTCTTTCTTTCAAAATTGAGTATGACATTGTTAACTTTGTAAGTGCCATGATGACGAAGAAAGAACACATTGATTATTGGAAAGACATTGCAGAATTAGACTGGAACAGGGTACTGCGACAGTTTGAGCAATCAGACTATGTATTTGCACTTTTCTGTTTGCAAATGCAATTTGAGAAACTGGCAAAGGCACTCTGGGTGAAACAAAATGTAGAAAATATTCCGCCGCGTGTACATGACATTATTGCAATACTCAATGAGACCAACCTGGAACTTACTGAAGACGACATCCGGTTTTGTATGATCTGAACCGGTATCAGCTGGAAGGAAGATACCCTGATTACAGAAAAAATATCAATAAAATTACCTCCCGGCGATATGCCGATGAGATGATTAACAAAGGAAAAATTTTCAAAGCATGGATCGAAAAGCTTTGCAATAGACTATGCAAAAAAAATTCTTGCGGGAATGTGAATCTCAAAACATTCCTATCGGGAAAGCTATTCTGTTTGGTTCCTTCGTAAGCGGAAAATCACACCGTTATTCTGATATTGATCTCGCCATTGTATCCGAAAGGTTTTCTGAAAATGCAATTGAAAATGGACATTTAATTTGTAAGGCAAATCATAAATTTCTAAAGATTGAAGCGCACCCTTTTGAGATAAAATACTTTGAAGAAGGGGATCCTTTTATTGACGAGATTAAGCGCACAGGGATTGAGTTGGAGTGGGCATAGCACCGGTCATTTATCATCTTCTAAAATAACAAGCAGAGAAGACTCCTTCTAATTTCCTATTACGGCTTTCGGGAGATATTACTAAAACACTTTGTATTAATATAGTCGTTTAAACGACCATGTAAATGCAAATTCGATCAACAATACATCTAAATGTACGAAATCGTAACAGGAAGCAGCGCAATTTCCTGCTAAGCGATTTAGTCAACACCATTATAAGTATGAAGTTGTACGAAACTACTTTGAAGAAGTGCCCTTTTAATGAGGAAATTATACGGACGGGTACTGAGTTAAATTAGGAATCGTCACCCTAATTATAGGTTGTAATTCATCGGCTACCAATGGTGAATGGGTTGTGAATTCAGGAAAGATATTTCATCACGTTTGCAAATGGATATTGATATGCGTCTTGAACCTTTTCTTTTTGAGAAGGGAAAAGATGAAAGTGTGTTTCTGGCAAATATTGAAAAAGGGTTTAAAATATTGGTAAAAGTACACTCAACAATTTCTTGCTAACTAATCTGTTTATAAGCCTTAAGAGATCTGTATCATCCCAGGTGTTTTAAGGAAATTACCTCTTTCTCCGTCAACTCCCTCCACTCCTCTCTCGGCAAGTTCTTTTTGGTTAAGCGGCATATAATACGCGATCAAGTTTGATTACGCTGTAACCAAGGGTGTTCGAAAATGCGGCGCACAATCCGTTCTTGCCAATAGCAATTCGACACCGATAATACTTTTCTTTTCATTGGCATAAGCTATCTCATCAACGAGTGCGATTCCGTCTTCCAGCATAACGCCTTTTGCAATCTTTTCCATGTCTTCCAACTCTAACTTTTTATTGAGCGTTACCTCATACACCTTCTTTACTTTTTGCTGGGATAAGTAAGCTTTTGTGCCAGCTCACCATCGTTGGTAAAAAGCAGCAGACCGGTTGTATTTCGAACAAGCCTGCCAACAGGAAACAATCTTTCGGACAGGCTTCGCTGATCAGTTCCATCACTGTTTTTCTGCCGCGATCATCTTCCGTAGTGGTAATATGGAATTTTGGCTTGTTGAGCAGGATATACACCTTCTTACCATATGTGACTTTCTCGCCTTTGTATTTCACACACTATCATTACGCTGCACACGATAACCACTTTCCTTAACTGCCTTGTTATTCACCGTCACTAGCCCCCTTCCTTGATCAATTCTTCGCACTTCCTGGCGCTGCAATACCTGCATTGGAAAGATATTTATTGAGTTGCACGCCTTTATCTACCGCGGCACTGCCGGAACAATATTTTCTGTGGTACTGCTAAAGGCCTTCCCCCGGCAAGCATGGCTTACGACGGTAGGTGGGCTTTTTGATGTTTTCCCCCTCCGCCAAAGGTTGGTTTAGCGGGTTGCCACGCGAGGCCTGGAGGCATTTTCATTTTTCCTTTTCATCCAATCAAAAGTAACGTGATTACAGCAGATATTCTAAAAATAACTTCAGCGTGAAATTCACTGCACTTTCAAATTTGCGAGCAGATTTTAGCGGAACAGGTAAATCCAGCGGAAGTCGGATTTTAGGTGTACGACAAATTGGATATAGATTGTTGGGTGTGAGTAGTGAGTATTGAGTATTGAGTTAAGTAGTATGTGTTTGAGTACGAGAATGAAGCAAAGTAGTGATTACAGAATAGCAAGAGCTCGGCTTCTGCAGCAATTTAACCATAACAATTTAGCCATTTCACAATTTAACAATTTAACCCACCAACCAATACTTATAAAGATGAACGAATTGTCATGCACCTGGATACTAAGGTTCGTTACCACTGTTTGATTATTTTGCTGAAGCAGTTATCCGATGGTCTCATGGTTTCAAACAAGGCATTTAGAAAAGCATACAACGCTACCGAACGGAAGTTCCCTGGAAGGTCCGCAAACGCGGTGGAAAAGAACTGAAGTTTGTCTGGAGCATTGGCCATGCAATTCATCAAAGGATTCCGCGCATTGCATTTTGTGGATCCATGTGTTACTGTTTTTGGTTCGGCGAGGTTCCAGGAGGTCCATCCACATTATGAGCTCGGACGGACTGTAGGAAGTGCGCTCGCCCAACTTGGATTTACTGTAATGACCGGTGGTGGACCGGGCATTGGAAGCTGCCAATCGCGGCGCACGCGAGGCAGGAGTGTGTCAGTGGGTTGCAACATCAGCCTTCGGAAGAACAGGATCCTAATCCTTACCTCGACAAACAGGTTAGCTGGTCATTTTTTTGTAAGAAAGTATTATTACTTAAGTATTCCTATGCCTTTATCATAATGCCCGGTGGATTTCGCACCATGGACGAATTATTTGAGACGATCACCTTGATTCAAACAAAGAAAATTCAGAATTTTCCTGTTGTTCTGATGGGAACAGCATCTGGACTGACCTGATTGAACTGATGGACGGAATGCTGCACGGGAGTACTATTGATCAGGCGGACCTTAAACTGATATTGGTGACCGATAATGGCAGGAAGCCATGGATCATCTTAAGAAATATGCCATAGAGACTTTTC
The DNA here is from genome assembly GCA_016704325.1 of Chitinophagaceae bacterium. GTDB lineage: Bacteria > Bacteroidota > Bacteroidia > Chitinophagales > UBA10324 > JACCZZ01. Next base: position 2,053 of record JADJAG010000012.1, on the reverse strand, counting down.
GAATTCAACACCGGATGCGGGTGAAACCGGTAAAATTGTTGGGAGAGAAATCAGTTTGAAAGTTTAGATAAAAAGTAAGTGAGCGTACACCGGATTATCAGTTGTCCATTGTGGGTGCACGACAAAACGTTTGATTTGTCAATTACTGGTAGTCTTCACGCCAGCGATTTAATGTAAATGAATTTTGAATATTGATTAAATCCAAGCGACTCAACACTCAATTTGGTGAACACACCATTGGAAGAGTGTACGGCAAATTGATATAGATTATTGGGTGTTGAAGTTGGAGTATTAAGTATTTGAGTAAGTGGCAAAGCAGAGTAGTGATTACAGAATAGCAAGTGATCGGCTTCGCCGCAGCAATTTAGCCATTTAACAATTTGGCAATTTAACCATTTAACCCATCAACCATTGCTTGACAAGATGAACAAATTGTCGTACACCCATTGGAATCTTAGCACCATTCCTACTTCGAGTTTTCACTTTCTTTGCGAAAAAATAAGCCACCAAAATGAGTGAAGTGAATATCAAACTGCATTAATATCCGTGTATCATAAAGTAGGGCTGGAGCCGATTGTGAAGCAGTTGAATGAACTGGGAGTAAACCTGATTTCCACAGGAGGAACAGAAGCATACATCAGATCACTTGGTATTCCGGTAGTTACCGTGGACAGCCTGACCGGTTTCCCCGGAAATATTAGGCGGTCGTGAATAAACTGCATCCCGCATCTTCGGCGGAATACTTGGTGAAGACATGCTGGCAGACAATGCACAGATGGCTGAACATGAAATTCCGTCTATCGACCTCGTAATGTAGACCTTTATCCATTTGAAGAAACTCCCTTGCAGTCACTACAGATGAAGCAACTATTATCGAAAAAGATTGACATCGGTGGCATATCACTCCTACGCGCTGCAGCTAAGAACTTTAATGAGGTATGGATCTGTCTTCACGTAGCGATTATCCGGAATTGCTCCAACTTGCAGACCGGGCAAGGTTCTAAACCAAGTGCAACGTGCAACTGTTTTGCCACCCGCGCATTCCAATGTGACTTCGCATTACGACAGCGCCATCTTACAATTATTTTAACAGCAATTATAGCGTACCTGCATTTAAAGAAAAGCATAGTTGAAAGCAAAACACTACGCTATGGCGAAAACCCGCATCGGCCGAAATGTTTACTACAGCGACCTCGATGCGGTGTTCGATCAGCTGCATGGAAAAGAAATTTCGTACAACAACCAGGTGAATATTGATGCAGCGGATAGCGTTGATACTAATTTCAACTACCTGCTGTGCCATTATCAAACATACCAACCCCTGCGGCATTGCTGAAGCTGATGATCTGTCAACAGCCTGGAGCCGGGCACTGGCCGGAGATCGGTTTCCGCATTCGGCAGTATCATTGCCCTGAACTAAACCGGAATGATGATTGCTGAAAAAATTAACAGGATATTTTGAAGTGATTATTGCGCCAGGATATGATGACGATGCTTTACAGGTGCTGAAGCAAGAAAAACAGGATCATCCTGCTTCAGAAAAAACAGGCTACCGGCAACAGGATGTTTCGAAGTCTCTTGAATGGTGTGGTGGAACAAAACAAGGGATACTGCCCTTGCCCGCCATCCACATTAAAAACAGTAACTAATGCCTCTCCAACACCCGCACGGGTTGGTGTGCTACTCTTTGCGGAAAAATGTGTGAAGCACCTTAAATCGAATACGATTGTTTTGGCAAGAGATAAGCGTTGGTTTGGAATGGGTTGCGGACAAACCTCCAGGATGATGCGCCAAACAAGCCGCCAAGCAAAGGCGAGAAAGAATTCGGATTTGAGTTGAACCGTAATGGTATCCGATGCATTCTTTTCCGTTCAGTGATTATTAATGAAATTGCCAATGCGGAAGGGGGTTGCTGCCATACTTCCCAATAGGTGGTTCTGTACGTGACCAGGATTCCATTGACATATGCAATACGTTTGGAATACCGCCGTGTTTTTTTTTTCAGAGTTCAAGGCATTTCAGGCATTAACTTTTCAATAGCAAAACTATTGAA
>JADJAG010000011.1 GCA_016704325.1 Chitinophagaceae bacterium | reverse complement strand
CAGTTATGACTTTTGATTCCATCGGTTCTAATTTATTATAAAGCAGAATAGAATTACAATTTATTCAAATATCTTGCGTCCGCCTATTACTCAAATCCGGTTTTGCCTGATGGCTATGAGTAGAATATACTCTTTCATTCGTTGGATAAGAACATTGTTTCCCCGGATGAAATACGATGTATTATACCGTTAAAATAAAAAATAATGTTTTGAAGCAGGGATTACTGACTATTCTTTTATCAACTGAAAGTTTCAAATTCTTAAAAGCGTTTATATAATCTACTAAGTCGGTAGGTTGTATAGTGAATTGTGGGATTATTGGCTATCATTTTAAAAATGCTTCTGGTCATTCCATTTATTTTGGTCGAGTACCCATCTCCACGAATGTCCCCGGACGTCTAATAAAGCCACTTCTTTAGTTTGCAAGAAATCATTGATTGTTTGATAAAAACGCGCCAATTCCATTTTATCACTTTTGAGATTGTCTAATTTTAATATGCTTTTGCAAATTGTTCAGATAAGAGTAGGATACCATTTTAGAAAGTCTTGGAATTCTGAAATGATAGGTATCATCAACTGTCCGGGCATATTCAATACCTAATCAACACGGTGATCGCATCAATTACAAAATCCACATTACATTATTTCCAAATGGATAAGCCCATTCTCTAACAGGATATCATTAACCGCTCTAATTCTTTTCTATATCTTCTATAATTTCATAAAACAATATCAATCTTCGATAAATTTGTCAAATTAGGATGATTGAAAGAATGAACGAAACTTCGTGAAGAGCCTGTAAAAAGTTCATTTTATTTCACTTTACTCAAAGGTAATCCACTTGTTCCAAGCTTATTTGAATTCAAATGAAAAGTTCTATCGGTTTATGGATATTCATGGATTTAACGAAGCTGCCTGTCTTGAGTTCTTCCATCATCATAACTTAGTATTAAAGCCTTCGTTTTTGCACTCCGGGAAAAGCATTTATCGGAAGACCGCGCCGAGTTGAATGCGTTAGTTACATACATCAACACAATTGGAGAATAAAATCCAGGATTAGTAAGGCTGTTGCAGTTTTCATTAGATTTAACTGGTTATTTAGTACTGCTTGCGGCGAACTATTATATGGCAGCCCTTTTCCCTTTCAGGAATTCTAGCATTGGCAGGCATCAACCTGAAAAACCAATCTGGGATAGTCAACTTGAAGAGCAGTATCACAAGCTCGCCTTGTAATCTACAGAGACTTTATAAACTCTTACATAATCCACACATTTTTGGCATGACAACTTTGACTCATCAACCAGTAGTTTGTCCTGGCCAGTTTAACATCCTACAGCCAGATTGAGCAGTATAAAAAAAAGTCTTGTAAATTCCTCTGTTCGTTATGTTGTTGGTAGTATTTGCGGTCAGGTACAATACACCATCTAAGTACCATCGTATTACGAAACTGTCCCATTCAATTGAATAAAGGTGAAGTAGGATGCCGGTGTGGTAGTCTTGTTTGATCCATATGGTTTGCATAGCCATTCACATCCCAATGCATGGTGCCATATATAGTGTTTCTATGTTGAGTATGTTCCATGATGTCAATCTCCCCGCAAAATAAGCCAACCAACGGTACTTATGTTGCTACCCAGCATCCAGAATGCCGACATGGCAGGCCCTGTCCCATCGGCAATTTGATACGTGCTTCTACCTTTTCGCCGCCAAATCAAACTTATCCTGCGTTTTCATTCTTGCAGAAGTATAGTTATATCCTGCAATCGCCTTCTTCTTTGCAGTGATGGTGAGGATACCATTCTTTACTTTTGCATTAAATGCATATAATACTCCAGTTCATTATTTCCCAACCGCCACCGCAATGTCGAAATTCCAGTTGGCTGTGTTTGCCGAAGTACCATCAAATTCATCTGACCAGATAAGTTCATAAAGGCGGGGCCGCCAATAATTGATTCCCGCCATTGAAGATTGTCCATTGCCTGCATCGGATGCTGCCAGAGAAAGTATCGACTGCATTGCAAGAAATATGCGTGATCACCAGACATCCAAATTTCATTTTCATACGTGATTATTAATTAAGAAGTAAGATTTTAAGACCACAACGTAATGCTTTTAGTCATAAGTACAAAAAGAAAATACCATGAATGACGGGACCGTTATTTGACGGGCTCCTCTTATACTGTACCAAAAGAAAACGTGGCTTTTGAAACAACTTTTATTGATAAAGAACAGCATTCGGTAGCTGTTAAAGAATATTAATCAACGGTGCTTTTAATTCGTGTAACATGCTATCTATTTTTCCATTGTCCGACTAATGTGGGCTAAAGCCACCAGGGCAAATTCACCCTATTTTCCCACGCTGAGGCGTGGGTTATAGGATATGCGCCAGTATTAGTTTCAGCTTAAATCCCAATATTTTAGTCGGACAATAATGATTTTTTTCTTAACCAAACAGCGTAATCCTGTGCAGGTGTACGACAAAATATACTTTCTTACAATATAGACTATTAAGCGAAAAGCCACAAAGAGGTAGTCTTGGCGGCTTTGCGGCTTGCGTCTAGCGCTGATTCTTACCCTTTTCAGAATGTACATTTGTCGCAATCCATCTGTGCAGCATTTAAGCACTTACAAAACATTGATTATGCTATTGTAAACCTATTGTAAAACACGAACTGCAAAGCATAAGTACTTCATTTAATAAACGTATTACGAACAGGGAGTTACATTTTCAAACAGCACCAACACATAGCCTCATTCGAAAGGTGTACGACATTTTTATGGTGAAGAAATAAAATCACCCTGGGCCCTCAAAGGGGTGACATTCACCTGTTTCCAACTTTCAATCAATGCACAAATCCTAGCTTGTCTAATGACACTAAAGCATTTGTCGTACACCGTTCTCTCTGGGTGCAGTCAAATTGGATATTGATTATTGGGTGTTGAAACTGAGTATTGAGTATTGAGATTTGGGTCTTAAGTCTTAAGTCTTGGGTCTTGGGTCTTAAGTCTTGGGTCTTGGGTCAAAAGTAAGTATTTGACTAAGTGAGTAAACTAGAGTAGTGATTACAAACTAGCAAGTGACCGGCTTCCTCCCAGCAATTTAACCATTTAGCAATTTAACCATTTAGCCATTTGACCATTTAGCCATTTAGCCATTTAACCATTTAGCCATTTAGCAATTTAACAATTTAACCCACCAACCGTTGCTTGACAAGCTAAACGATATGTCGTACACCCTTGCAATCTCAGTTGCTTACCTTCCTCCTGTTTTCCAGTATCCTTATATAGTTGGCACGTTCATAAGCAGTCGGGTCAGTAATATACTGCTGACTCTCATCACCCCTTGGAATGCGGAAATGCTGTTAAAATGATTGTCAAGCATCCAATTTTCCAAATCTTTATTGATGGTGGAGATCACTAATGCCGTATTTGTACAATGCTGAAGCTGTCATGGCCACATCAGCGCCGGCTAAAAGATATTTGATTACTTCGGTAGCACCCTGAACGCCTGTAGTTGCTGCCAACGAAACCGGCACACGTCCATACAGCATGGCCAGCCATAACAATGGCAACCTGATCTCATTTGATTCACTGTAGTTCATGTCGTGTACTATCTTCAATTCATTGATGTCGAAGTCGGGCTGATAAAACCTGTTGAATAGCACAAGACCATCAGCACCGCCTCGTTGCAGTTTTAAAGCCATGTGCCCGATGGAACTGAAATACGGATTGAGTTTGATAGCTACCGGAATACTGACCGTGCTTTTCACCATTTCAAGAATGTGCAGGTAGCGGTGTTCCACTGCGGCAGCGGCGATATTGATATCCCCCCGGAATAAAAAAAGATATTGATCTCCAGCCCATCTGCTCCTGCCTGTTCGATATCGCGCGCATAGGTGATCCACCCTTCCGGTGTGATGCCGTTAAGGCTGCCAATAATAGGGATGTTGACGCGCTCTTTTGCTTTCCTGATAAGATCCAGGTATTGATCTGTTCCCAAATGATATTCATCGAGGTCAGGAAAAACCGGAAGCCTCCGCAAAGAGATTGGAAGTAGAGCCCCTTACAGAATTATAATGTGCAGCTTCTTTTTGATCTGTTCTTCAAATAAAGAAAACAGCACCACAGCGCCGGCACTGGCATCTTCCATCTGTACGAGGTTGCCGACATCTTCGGAAAGTGTACAGGCAGACACCACCAAAGGTGACTGCAGATTTAAACCCATGTAAGTCGTTTGTAAATCCATAGCGGGTATTTTTTTGTTAAGCAACAGGAACAAAATCACTTGCACTCTTGATAGCCAGCTCTTCATAATTTTTCCAGCGAAGGTTTACCATCTCCTGCGCCAAAGTCATCAATGTGGTGGCCTCTTCCGGATTCGTAAGGGTAAGCGCTCTGTAACGCAGTTCGTTATAAGTGGAAGTCCTTCAATGGAATAACCGGCCTGGTGGAATCGAGTATGAAAGGATTTTGTTTTTTTGTTCTAAGCACCGGATTGTATCGTAACAAAGGCCAGTAACCGCTGGCCACTGCTTTTGCCTGTTGTGATAAACCGTCTTTCAGATCATAACCATGCGCTATGCAATGGCTGTATGCCAATATCAGCGAAGGCCCATTGTAAGCTTCTGCTTCACGCATAGCCAGTAATGCCTGCTGCGGGTTGGCACCAAACGCTATTCTGCCTACATATACATTGCCGTAGGAGATAGCCTGCATAGCAAGGTCTTTCTTCCCACCTCGTTTTCCTGCGGAAGCAAACTTAGCCGTTGCAGCCGTTGGTGTCGCTTTCGAACTTTGTCCGCCGGTATTGCTGTAAACTTCTGTGTCGAGCACCAGGATGTTGATGTTTCTTCCACTGGCCAGCGCATGATCGAGCCCGCCATAACCGATATCATAAGCCCATCCATCACCGCCAACGAGCCACACACTACGGCGTACCAGTTGATCTGCCACGGAGCGCAAGTGATTCGCTGCATCACTGTCAATCCCTTCCAGCTTCAATCTTAAAGCAAGCAATCTTTTTCGTTGTGCAGCTATATCAGACTCCTGCACCTGTGGCGCCGTTAATATGCTGTCAACTAATTCAACACCTATCTGTGGTGCAAGTTCTTTTAATAAGGTGGTCGCCATTACCAGTTGCTGGTCGGCTGTGATGCGCATGCCCAAACCGAATTCGGCATTGTCTTCAAACAATGAGTTAGACCAGGCCGGACCTTGTCCCTGTTGATTGACTGTCCATGGCGTGGTAGGTAAATTTCCGCCATAGATTGAAGAGCAGCCTGTGGCATTGGCTATCAGCAAACGGTCGCCGAATAACTGTGATAACAATTTCAGGTATGGGGTTTCTCCGCATCCTGCACAGGCACCTGAAAATTCAAATAGCGGTTCTAAAATTGTGCGCCGTGAACAGTTGAGAAATTAAGTTCAGCCCTATTGTTCCAGGGCAACTTTCAAGAAGGTGATATTTTCTTTTGCATGTTTGAGGATGGGTTCCTTTTCCGCCATGTTAATGGCCTTCACCGTACGATCGGTTAATGATATGGCAGGGCATACTTCCACGCACAGGTTGCAGCCGGTACAATCTTCAGCATAAACCTGTAGTGTGTATTTCGTTTCCGGAAAACCTCTTGCATTGATGGGTGCTGACTGAAATCCTTCCGGTGCATCTTTCAGGAAACCGGAATTGTAAAATTTTGCACGGATCACACTATGAGGACATACAAATGCACAATTGCCGCATTGAATACAAAGGTCAGGTTGCCATACCGGAACCAGGTCAGATATGTTTCTCTTTTCCCACCTGGTGGTTCCACTTGGATACGTACCATCCTGTGGCATACTGCTTACCGGTAAATCATCACCATGGCCGGATAACATCATGGCTGTCGTGTTTCTTACAAAGTCAGGTGCATGGTCAGGAACTACCGATTGCATCTCTGAATGGGAAGTAGCCTTAGCAGGAACGGTGACTTCGTACAAGTGTGCGAGTGTGGCATCAACGGCTTTAAAGTTTTGATCTACAACTGATGCACCTTTTTTTGAATAGGTTTTCTGAATCGCCTGTTTGATCTGCGCAATGGCTTCATCCTTAGGCAGCACACCACTGAGTGCGAAAAAACAGGTTTGCATGATGGTATTAATTCTGCCACTCATCCCGGTATCACGCGCTACTGCTGTTGCATCAATAACGTAACACTTTAATTGCTTTTCAATGATTGCTTTTTGTACATGGCCGGGCAGATGACTCCATACTTCTTCCTTATCATAAGGACTGTTTAACAAAAAGGTTCCACCTTTTTTAATGAAGTCCAACATCTCCACCTTCTCTGTAAAATTGAACTGGTGGCAGGCAATAAAATCTGCTTTGCTGATCAGGTACGGCGCATGAATGGGATGTGGCCCAAAACGTAAATGCGAAACCGTGCGGGCACCGGATTTTTTAGAATCATACACAAAATAGCCCTGCGCGTATAGATCGGTATTCTCGCCAATGATCTTAATGCTGTTCTTATTGGCACCTACTGTACCGTCTGCACCTAAACCAAAGAACAAAGCCTGCCGCCATTCAGATTCATCCAATACAAAAGCCGGATCATAATCAAGGCTGGTATGCGTCACATCGTCATTGATGCCTATCGTGAAATGGTTTTTCTGCTGCTCCCCGTTCGTGGAATGTGCCGGTTTTTTCAACTCATCATAAACCGCTTTCACCATGGCAGGTGTGAATTCTTTCGAAGAGAGTCCATACCGGCCGCCAATCACATGAGGCAATGAACGGAGTCTCCCTTGCTGAAGTCCTTCTACCAGTGTGGCCAGCACATCCTGGTACATGGGTTCGCCGGTAGCGCCGGATTCTTTGGTCCTGTCCAGCACTGCAATAGACTGTACAGTTGCCGGAAGCGCATCCAGGAAATGTGCAGTAGAAAATGGCCGGTATAAACGCACCTTGATAACACCGGTCTTTTCACCGGCAAGATTCAAAGCCTTAGCAGTTTCTTCTACGGTCTCTCCGCCGGAGCCCATGATGATGATTACGTGTTTTGCATCCGCAGCACCTGAATATTCAAAGAGCTCATACTTCCTTCCCGTCATTTGTTCAAACGCATGCATTACATCCTGCACAATGCCTGGTGTACGGTCATAGAAACCATTTACTGTTTCTCTTCCCTGGAAATACACATCCGGATTCTGCGCAGTGCCTCTGATAAAAGGATGATCCGGATTCAATGCGCGTTTACGATGGGCAAACACAAATTCATCCGGAATCATTTTTTTTATCTGCTCATCGCTGAGCATTGCAAGCTTATTCACCTCATGCGACGTGCGAAAGCCGTCAAAAAAATGAATGAACGGAATCCTGGAACGCAAGGTCGCTGCCTGTGCAATCAGCGCAAAATCATGCGCTTCCTGTACGCTTGCAGACGCCAGCATGGCAAAACCGGTAGTACGTGCTGCCATCACATCCTGGTGATCGCCGAAAATGGATAAAGCTTGTGCAGCAAGTGAACGTGCAGCCACATGAAAAACAGTTGCTGTCAATTCTCCGGCAATCTTATACATGTTGGGCAACATCAGCATCAGGCCCTGCGATGCCGTAAAGGTGGTAGTGAGCGAACCGGTCTGTAAGGCACCATGGACGGTTCCGGCAGCGCCTCCTTCACTCTGCATTTCAATGATATCGGGAACATTGCCCCAAATATTTTTAATGCCTTTGGCACTCCATTCATCAGCAAGTTCTGCCATGGTGGAGGAAGGGGTGATCGGGTAGATGGCACACACTTCATTAACGCGGTAGGCAACATAGGCTGCAGCCTCATTACCGTCTATCGTCGCAATCATTTTTTTATTTGCAGGCATCGTATCAGGCTTTGGAAGGTTCAGGAATCATTTCAATGGCATGGCATGGACATTGTTCGTAGCATACTCCGCATCCGGTGCATAGGTTGAAATTGAATTTGTAACGCTTGCCCGGCCCCAGTTTGATGATGGCATCTTCCGGACAGGCACCAAAACAGCCGTCACATTCAAAACAGTTACCGCAGCTAAGGCATCTTTGCGCTTCATAGTGTGCCTCGGCAGCAGTGAGTCCGCTGATTACCTCATCAAAACTTTTTATAGCTACCTGCGGAGCGAGGCGCAACTGTTCCACCAGCGGCGCTTCTGTTTTATACCACATGTGCAGTCTTTTATAGCTGGCAGTCTGGTGCTTTTCCCCTTTCTCATACGTGGTGTTTTTCAGGTAGGCATCAATATATTTAGCTGCCTTTTTACCATGACCAATGGCAATGGTGGCACTGCGGGTTTCACCGGGCAACATATCACCACCGGCAAATATTCCGTCGTGGCCTGTCATACGTTCTGTATTGATCACTACCGTGCCATCTTCCTTCAAAACAATATCGCCAAGCGGGCGCAGGAAACCTGATTCTGACTCCTGTCCCATCGCAACAATGATCTCATCCGCTTTTACCGTTTCAAAAAAACCTGTGCCGACTGCTTTTCCCTTTTCCACTTTCATGATTTCAAGGGTCAGTTGCTTTGCAGTTACTTTAACAATGCTTTTGAGCAACTGCACATCAACACCTTCCGCCAATGCATCATCGGCTTCATAATCATAAGCCGGCATCAGCTTTCTGTCTCCCGGGAAACAAACGATTGCTTCGGCATGGAGGCGTTTTAAAATGCGCGCCAGGTACATTGCCAGTTTGCCGCCACCATAGATCACCACTGTTTTGCCTGCATAGCCATCACCTGACAAGTCTGTTTCCTTAAAGAACGTGAAGGCATCCGTTACAGGAACAGACTGATCGCCGGCTATTTCCTTTGCATGAATCGATTGCGCACCGATAGCAAGGTAAACGGCATCAAAGGCGCCGGCTTCTTTTTCTTTCAGCAAATCATTTACTTCATAATTCATCCTGATCTTCACGCCCATGCTCAGGATGCGGTTTACTTCAGCATCCAGGATATTTTTCGGTAAGCGGTATTCGGGAACGCCCGTTCTCAACAGTCCTCCTATAGCATCGCTTCTTTCCACTATTTCCACCGTATGTCCCTGCCGTGAAAGATGATAAGCCGCTGATAAACCGCTTGGACCCGAGCCAATAACCAAAACCTTTTTACCGCTTGGTTTCGATGAAAATTCCATCGGCCAATTATGCTGTATAGCTTCATCGCCGATAAATCGCTCCACGGCATGAATGTTTACCGTAGTATCAATATGCGTGCGGTTACATCCGGTTTCGCAAGGCTTCACACAAATGCGTCCCATGATGGCAGGAAAGGGATTATCGGCCACCAGTTGCTGAAAGGCATCATAATAATTTCCTGATTGCGCAAGTGACAACCATGCTTGTATATTCTCACCGGCGGGGCAGGCACTGTTGCAAGGCGGCATAAAATCCACATAGAGCGGACGGCGGCTTCGCAAGGGACCGGTTCCTTCCGGGTGACCGGTGAGGTCGATGGGTTTGGTGATATCCTTATTGGTCACTGCGCAATTATTTTATTGAAGTGAATGGAATGACTATTAAATCTGAAAATTGGAAAAATCAGGATGAATAAAAATTGACAAACGTCATTTGCATACTTGACAAAAATCATATAATGAATGTATTTGCCTTTCAGCTACTATTGCTGATCTGTTAGCGGAAGGTCAAATTTTGCCTTATAGTGCTGATAAATTGAAATGATGAACTATGCCGCAGATCAGAAAAGCAGAATTGACAGATCATAGCACTATGAAATGACTAATTATACTAACTTGGCAATAAATTGTAATCTGATTCAAAGAAATGCATTGATAGGTAACATTTGGCCTGGTTGATTTTTAGTGAAACAGAAACATTACCGGAATATTTACGCCATTCGCATATTTCCGTGAAAAATAACAACTTGATAATTATCAATGAATTGACTGAAAAATATAATAGCAAAAATAAACGTCATTGTGACGTAAACACAAACGTTAGCACCAATTATAACAGACAATGGTAAAAGCGCATTTTGAGAATATAAGACAAAACATTTTGGACGAGCTTGACAAAGCGACTGAAAAAATTATGGTTGCTGTTTACTGGTTTACAAATCAGACATTGTTTCAAAAATTAATGACAAAGGTTACTGACGGACTACAAGTAGAATTGATTATTCACAATGACTATATAAACAATAGAGAAGCAGGGTTGAGTTTTCAAAGTTTCATCGACCTCGGTGGTGAATTTTATTTCTCAGACACATTTAATCCAATGCACAACAAGTTTTGTGTTATTGACAATAAAGTTCTAATTAATGGCTCGTATAATTGGACTTACTATGCTGAAGACAGAAACAGAGAAAACATTCTACTTATTAGAGATGAACAAGAAACCATAGACGCCTTTTCATCTGAATTTGACAGACTAAAATCATTAACTGAAAAAGTTGAGAAAATTCGACCTTTGACAAAATTTGAAGTTGATGAATTCAATTTGTTAAGAGCAAGAGACTATTTAGCAAATGACATTATATTTCAAGCAAAGGCAACAGGAAACAAAGACATTATTGAAAGTGCTTTTCAAATAGCTCCTGAAAATATTGAAGCTCAAAAGACCGCATTTGACCTTAACTTAACCGACAAGTTTAGGCTGAAACATTCAATTGGTTCAAGTTTAAAAGACGATGGTTATAAAATTATAGTTCCAAAGGGTAGCTATATTCCTGTGTCAGAAAAGGCAATTGTAGTTACTGCTAGTGATAATCAAACTGAAGCAGAAGCGACAATACACTTTGGGGAAAATCCAATAGCCAGTCAAAATAAGCAATTTGCGAAAATGACAATTTCTGGATTACCTGCAAAACCTGCAGGTAAGGCAAAAATGAAGTATCATTTTACGATAGACATATATGGAACTTTAAGAATGGAATTGTATTCATTGGATAATGGCGTTAAGCAAATTATCACTAAAAAAATAATTGGGTTATTAGAGAAAATTGAAGAATAACTAGTGCTAACAGCGGGTTTAAGAAATTGGCGGTTCAGTGGTTAAATGAAGCTCAGTTTTCCAATCAAACATTTGTGGTGGCTGACAGTTTTGTGCTCCGAAATCGCCAACTTCTTAAACCCGCAAAACGTTAGGCACAATATTAAAATATAGACATGGAAACATTTAAAAGACTTAAACTAAGAAGGTGGAGACAATTTGAAAATGTCGACATTGACTTTAGTTCGAACCTCAGTGTACTGACAGGCAAAAATGGTTGTGGTAAGTCAACAATACTCAATATTTTGGGTAGACACTTCGGCTGGAATATTCATCTGATTTCAACTCCATATTTGAGTAAAAAAAAGAAAGAAAATTTTGGACTGATGTTTGGGAAACAATTGAAAAAGATTTTGAAATTCCAGCAGGCGCAAAAAAAGTTGGAGAACTCATTTATAGCAACGATGTGACAAGTGAACTATTTGTACCTGACAACCATACAAATCCACAGTATCAATTACAATACTCAAATCAACAATCCGTTCACGGATTGAATATTCCTTCACATAGACCAATTGCAAGTTATCATAACATTGAAAACATCCCGACAAATCCTAAATCAAATCAGCAACAGTTTGAGGAATTTCAACAACTATTGTTGCAAACATATGGTTCAGGAAATTCGAGAAATCCGGGAATTGTTTTAAAACAATCCCTTATTTCACTTGCTGTTTTCGGCTACGGAAATGATGCGGTCATGCCAAATCCTGAATACATCAAACTATTTGAGAGCTTCCAGTCGGTATTAAAGGAACTCCTGCCTCCTGAAATTGGATTTGAAAAATTAGAAATTAGGATGCCCGATATTGTCTTAGTTACTAAGTCTGGTGCTTTCAATTTAGATAGTATGTCAGGCGGTATTGCTGCATTATTTAGCATGGGTTGGCAAATACATATGTATGGCGCTAATAAAGAGAATTGTACCATTTTAATTGACGAGCCAGAGAATCATTTACATCCAAGTATGCAAAGGGAGTTTTTACCCAGTCTTAAAGCAGCATTTCCAACATTCAAATTCATTATTGCTACACATAGTCCTTTCATTCTCTCAAGTTTACCAGATGCAAAAGTATATGCTCTCACTCACAATGAGAATTCGCAAATCACTTCAGTCGAATTAACTGAAGCTGATTTAATGGGCAGTGCCAATAAAATTTTAAGAGAAATTCTTGATGTCCCGAATTCTATGCCTAAATGGGTTGAAGATAAAGTAAGAGCTATCATACAACAATATTCAGAAAATGGGGAAAACGAAGAAAATGCAAAAGCTGCATTCAATGCACTAAAAGAACAGGGACTGAACGATACTTTGAAGGACTTTAAACTATAAGAGATGAGACATATTTCAAAATTGGCTGAGCCAAATGTCTTATCTACTAATAAGGCTAATTGGTTAACCGAATATAAAGCTGACAAAACAAACGGAACAAAAAAATATCGTTACAGGCATTCTGATATTAAAGGGCAATTGAAAGATGAGACAGGGTTTAAATGTATTTACTGTGAAAGCAAAATTGGACACAATACTCCTGGTGATGTTGAGCATATAATCCCTTCAAGCAAAAACGAAGACATGCATTTTGAATGGGAAAATCTGACAATTGCTTGTACTGAATGCAATAGAAGAAAAAACGCATATTACGAACAAGGTGAAGAATTTTTAAATCCATATTCAGACAATGACCTAGAAGATTTAATTGAACATTTTGGGCCAATCGTAAATTGGAGAAATGGACATGTTCGAGCCGAAATTACGGTTAAAATACTTGAGCTAAATAAGCCAACTCGCGTTCAACTAATTCTCAGGAAAATTGAAAAAATTGAGGACACGAATACATTAATTGAAAGATTTATTGCGGAACAAAATCCGACACTTAAACAAATTCATAAACTCCAACTTGAACAAATGACACTCGTTGACGCTGAATTTTCAGGAATGGTAAAAAGCCTGATTAGTCAAAAAGGAATATTGTAACGAAACTACTGTGCCTAACAGCACCTACAAGAAATTGGCGGTTCAGTGGTTAAATGAAGCTTTGTGCTTCGTATCAAGTACAGTGGTGGCAGACAGTTTTGTGCTCCGAAATCGCAAACTTCTTAAACCCGCAAGACGTTAGGTGCAACCCTAAAAAACGACACGACAACAGAAAACAAACAGTAAAACGACAGACAAAATGCCAACGCTTCGCAAAATAAAAAGAGCTGCAACCAACCGCACAAACCAACACAAATTGCAGCACATCTTATTTTGCCCAACCGCACCCAAGCCCACCAACCACCTTACAACAGGACAAGGGACAGTTTGAAGGGCATTTTTGACAATAACGGGTTTTAAAAACTTAACTTAGCGACCTAATAAAATAAGAGAAAAGAAGAATGAATTTAATAGACTCGGGAATAGAAAAAGGACTTATTCGGTTTGACGAAGACCGTAACTTTATAACATACATACATCAAAACAAAAAGCGGAATTACAACAATCCCGAAGAGAAAGTGCAAGCCGAAACTTTCTTGACTTTGGTTCTAATTTATGGCTATCCTGAAAACAGAATTAAACAGTTCTTAAATGTGCAAATGGGTTCTGAAACAAAGGAAGCCGACATTGTTGTTTGTAATGATGATGAATGTGAAGAAACCTACATTTTAGTTGAGTGCAAGAAAGAAGATTTAACTGACCAGCAATTTAACATAGCAGTTGACCAAGCATACAGCTACGCTGTTGCTGAAGGTGCAAAATACGTTTGGACAACTTCACGAATTAAAAATCAGTATTACGAAGTTCCCGACAAGAAACCGAAAAGCAGAATTGAAATTCCCGACATTCCGCAATTTGGTATCACCAAACTTGCACCTTACAAATATGTAAAAGGTGGTATTTCGCAAACTGACACAGAGTTTGAGCCCAAAAACATTCTTTCTGAACCTGACCCGAATGTAAAACAAAAGTTTTTTGAACTCCAACCAGTAAGTGAAAGCGAACTAACTAAGATTTTCATTCAATCGCATCAAGCACTTTGGGGCGGTGGACAAAGAAACCCAAGCGTTGCGTTTGACGAATTGGATAAACTCATTTTCTGCAAAATTTGGGACGAGAAACACCCAAGAAAAAATGGCGACCCTTACGACTTTCAAATTTTTCGTGATGAAGACCCAGAAGATTTACTAAAACGCATTAAGAAAATTTATGCAGTTGGCGAAAAAGAAGCACCAGAAGTTTTTAAAGACGGCATTACACTTACAGCACAAGAAACGCTGACGATTGTAAAATACTTTCAGCGTATAAACCTAAATAAAACTGACCTTGACAGCAAAGGCAAAGCCTTTGAGACTTTTATGGGCAGTTATTTCAGGGGCGATTTTGGGCAATATTTTACACCAAGACCGATTGTAAAATTCATAGTTGACAGTTTACCAATTACGCATAAATCAAGAGTTCTTGACACCAGTTGCGGAAGTGGTGGTTTTTTGCTTTACGCATTGGACAAAGTGAGAGAGCAAGCCAATGAATTTTACGACCCAATCAAAGATGAGAAAGACCATTACAAATATTGGCACGACTTCGCAGAGAAAAATCTTTTTGGTATTGAGATAAACGACCAAATAGCAAGAACCGCCAAAATGAATATGATTATTCACGATGACGGACACACCAATGTAATTGCATCGGACGGACTTTTGAGTGATAAGGAAATGCAAATCAAATCGGGAAACAAAGAGTTTAAATACAATTCGTTTGACTTTATCATAACTAATCCGCCTTTCGGAAGCAGCATTAAGCAAACTGAAAAGGCTTATATGCACCAATACAATTTAGCTGTTAAAGAAGTGGATTGGCTGAATACTTCTGCAAGTGGCAAAGCCGCTTTGCGTGACAGCCAAAGCACCGAAGTTTTATTTTTGGAACAGTGTCACAAGTTTTTAATTGAACACGGCTATTTGGCAGTTGTAATTCCTGATGGTATTCTCACCAATAGCAGTTTGCAGTATGTAAGAGACAACATTGAAGAAATGTATCGCATTGTTGCCGTTGTATCAATGCCTCAAACCGCTTTTAGTGCCACAGGAGCAGGAGTAAAAAGTTCTATTTTGTTTTTACGTAAGCACAAAGACAAGCAAACCGAAAAAATCAGTAACCAAAAAGCAAAACTGAAAGAGCAGGTAAAAACGGACAATAACTATTTGGCAACCGTTGAAAAAATGGAAAAGGAAAAAGCAGAAGCGATTAAGAAATTAGAAGCTGACGCAAAAGCCAAGAACCCGAAAGCCAACAAAAAGGAAATAACAGAAATAATAAAAGCCGATAAATCGGCTGTTCAATCTGCATTTACCGACAAAGTGAATTTGCTGAAAGAAGAATTGACCGAAAAATACTTCCTAGCCAAACAAACCGCTCTAGACGACTACCCTATTTTTATGGCAATAGCCGAAGATATTGGCTATGATGCAACAGGCAGAAGCACCAACAACAATGAACTGATTGAATTAGGTAAAGAACTTTCAAAGTTTATTGCTCACATCCTTAAGACAGAGACGTAATGAGTAGTTATACCATTTCACCAGCACTCAACAAAAGCCGAGTTTTCATTTTGCAAAAAAGCGAATTGGAAAAACGCTTTGACCCTTTCTTTTATGTTCCCAAATTATTGGAACTTGAAAAGAAAGTCTTAGCCAAAAAACCGAAGAAACTAAGAGATTTTGTGCAAGGTTTGGCAAGTGGTGCAACTCCAAAGACAACAGAAAGCGAAAAATATTATGCCGAGAAAGAAAACGGAATACCGTTTTTAAGAGTGCAAAACCTATCGCAAACAGGAGTTTTAGAGTTTGACGATTGCAAATACATTAACGAAGAAACTCACAACGGAATGCTGAAAAGAAGCCAAGTTTCAGCAGGTGATTTGTTAGTGAAAATTACAGGAGTTGGACGAATGGCTGTTGCATCAGTAGCCCCCGAAGGATTTGAAGGAAATATCAATCAGCACGTTTGCGTAATTAATACAGGAAGCAAAGAAATTAGCGAAACACTTGCAGCGTTTCTCAATTCTGACATTGGAGAAAAATTGGCAAGCCGAAGAAGCACAGGCGGAACACGTCCAGCTTTAGACTATCCTGCATTGCTTTCAATTCCAATAATTGAAGACAAACGCATTTTGCAAATTACAGCTAAAGTAATTGCTCAAAAGCAAAAGAACGAAGCAGAAGCCGTAAAACTACTTTCAAGTATTGATGATTATTTGCTGAACGAGTTGGGAATAAAATTACCTGAGCCGTCTGAAAATGCTTTGAAGAATAGAATGTTTGTTAGGACTTTATCCGACATTGTAAACAAAAGAATTGACCCATTTTTTCATCAAGACAAATTCATAAACAATCTTACAGCAATTTCTAACGGCAATTATCCTGTTAAACAACTTCGTGAAATAATATTAGGAAATTTGATAAAAGGAAGTTTACCAAAACAAGATGAAAAGGACGGTGAGTGTTCTGTTGTTCAGATTAATTCAATTAATGCAGATGGAACAATTGCACTTGATGACTTGCTAAAAGCCAAAAATATTTTCAGTAAACAACAAAAATTACAGATTGGAGATGTTTTAGTCGTAATAACAGGAGCAACGATAGGAAAAATTGCATTTTGGAGTTATGAAGGAGATTACTTTTTAGGTGGTGACATTGTAAAGTTTCAAACAAACTCTTTATCGGACAACGCTTTTGTTTATCATTTTCTAAGATGCAGTTTAATGCAGACAGAAATTAAAAGAAACATTACAGGGACGACAAATGGACATTTAGCACCAGAAGATATTTCACATTTACCAATTCCTGTTCCACTACTTGACAAGCAAAAAGAATTAGCGGAACACATTACAAGTCTCAGACAACAAGCTCAACAACTCAAAGACAAGACAAACGAACTTTTGAAAAAAGCGAGTGAAGAAATTGAAGAAATATTAATCGGTAAAGAATGAACAATATAAAACTTTGGTTTGAACAGGCTGAACCTGATTATTATATGTTTTTCTTAAAAGCATGGATTCCATTTAACGCATGGTATGTTAATGAATATCCTCTATTAAAAAAGAAAGACACAGATATTATTAAGGAATTACAAGACCATTTAGATAGTAAACCGCGAAAAATAATTAAGAACTTTTTAGATAATTCCATAGAACATGATGCTTTAAAATTTCAAAGCTATTTTGCAGAATTGCATTTTCAATTAGATAAAATTCATTTAACCCATAATGGCAGCAGACTTTCATTTCGTAATCTTTCACTAACCGAAAATCCGGTAAAGTATAAACCAGATACTGATGAAAAAGGCAATGTATATAAAACGGAAAAGACATCTTCATACTTTCAAGCATATATTGAAGCAAAGGGTGGAAAAGTTTTATTAGATTTTAAAAAGCCAACCTTTGACTTAGAAGAACTACAAAAGGACACTGACTATATAAGACTTGATAAAAAAATACAAACTAAAATTCTAAATCTGTTTGAAGTAATCGACCCAAAAAAGCCAATAAGTATTATTAGCGATTCTTCATTGAAAAAGGAATACTTGACATTAAAAGCTAAAAACAGTTGCAAAATAATTCAGGATACAGAAACAGTTTCAAAAGGTTGCATAAAAGTATTGTATGCCTTGCGTTGTATGCTTTTTCATGGGGAAGTTGCACCAACCGAAACAAACAAAAAGGTTTATGAAAATGCCTTTTACCTTTTACAATTAATCATTAACGAATTGAGATAAGATGAATAACGCTGCAAATAACATTGATGCAAAAAGCAAATCACTAAAAGATATGCTTTTCGAAAGACATTACAAGGTTGGTTATTTCCAAAGAGAATACAAATGGAAACGTAACCATATTGAAGACCTGTTGATAGATTTAGAACGTAGCTTCAATGCAAACTGGTCAGAAGCACATACCCAAAAAGATGTTGCCACATATGACAAATATTATATGGGACCAATTGTTCTATATATGGATGATTCCGAATATAGCATAGTGGACGGACAACAAAGGTTAACTTCTTTCATACTGCTTATGATTTTCTTAAATCATAAACACAAAAACATCTTAAAAACGAAAGACAAATATCAAGGATATATATTTTCAGAACATTACGGAGTTGAATCCTATAATATGAATATTCCTGAAAGGGATAAAATGTTGAATTTCCTTCACAAAGGCGAACCTTTTGATGAATCAATTTTAAAGAACGAATCATGTAAAACAATTTTAGAACGCTATAATGATATTTCCGAATTGTTTCCACAAAGTTTATTTACTGAAACAGTATTTCCTTTGTTTTCAAATTGGCTAACGGAGAAACTTGTTTTCATTGAAATCTTAACCCAAACAAGTGAAAGTGCTTACACAATATTTGAAACAATGAATGATAGAGGTTTGAATTTAACTCAAACCGAACTTTTGAAAAGTTTCCTACTCTCAAATGTTAAGGAAGAAAGTAAAATCAAAGAGCTTGACCACATTTGGAAGAACAAAATTAGTATTCTAAACAGCATTGATGACGACCAAGATTTCTTTAAAGCATGGTTAAGGGCAAAATATGCAGTAACAATCAGAACAACAGAAAAGGATTCTGAAAACAAGGACTTTGAAAAAATAGGAACTAGATTTAGCAGTTGGACGCAAGAGAATACAAAATATAAGGAAGCCAGCGAATCGAAACTTCTCCTAGATAATAAAGACCCGAATTCATTCTATTTCTTTGTTAAATCCGACTTCAATTTTTTCAGCGACTTATACATCAAATTGAAAAACTTTGAAAACAGCGATGAACTTCCCGAACATCGTCTAAAACTTATTTCTTATAAAGGTTCTCCATCACTAAATTTTCCATTAATTCTTTCACCTATTCAAAAAACAGATGATGAAGAAACCATTAATAAAAAAATAGAAACGGTAATAAGATTCATTGATGCGTTTGGTGTTTTCAGAATGCTTTTGGCTGAACCAATTACCCACAGTTCAATCAGGAATGCAATCTATATTAAGGTTAAAGAAATTAGGAACATTGAAATCAATAGTCTTGTTGCCAAATTAAATGCAGAAATCACAGAGTATAAATTAAGATACCTTAAAGAAGATTATTCTCGTTTTGATTCAAATTCAAAATATATTCTATCTCGTTTGTTCAGCAACAAAAACCCCAACATTGAATTTGAAAACATATATTTCCAACGTAGAAAAAACTCTTACGTGTTGTATCAATTCTTAAAAGTTGAAGACTTCGACAGCGAGAAACTTGGTTTACCAAAAGGACTTAAGGACAAACTTATATTGGCACTATGTAGCTATACAATGGTTCCAAGACACTTGGCAAACGAGTTAGACACGTTGACAATTTCTAAGCGAATCCCTAAGTTAATTAAGGACGGTTATTTACTGGAATTTGCAGACATAAAAGAATTTGAGCAAAATAATTTAAAGGACTTTTTTATTAAACGTGAGAAAAAACTAAAAGAACTAATTACGACACATTGGAAAATTTAGCCAACGCATTTGGTGGCACATTTGCTTTTTTTCAACCGCACAAAGCCAATCAAAAAAAGCAAAAGAGCCCCCAAGCCAACGCACCAAAGACACTACATACAATGGACAACAGAGCAACGACAGACAGAACGCCAGCACCTAACAGCAGCTACCCAAAAGGTGCGGTTTCGTGTTCCAAAGACAATTTTGTGGTTAATCAAACATTAGTTTTTCAAATCAAGTTTTGTGGTAAAAGTCCCGCCTTTCGGGTAGCTGCAAAACGTTATAAGCCATTTTAAAAACAGACAGCAATATGAAAAAAAGTATCTTGACACTATTCTTACTGACCGCAGTTTCAGTAATTTCATTGGGACAAGTTTCATTCAAAGACCTAATTGCGACTAACGAAAAAGCAGTTTTTTCTGTATTTACCTATGACGATTTTGGTGTGCCAAGTGGTTCGGGGACAGGATTTTTCATTTCAAGTAATGGAACGGGGATTACTAATTTCCACGTTTTGAAAGGTGCATCTACGGCTATTATTAAACTGAATGACAAAACAACATATAAAATAACTCAAATATTAGAATCAAATCAAGACGCCGACCTAATCAAATTTAAAATAGAAAACACAGATGGAAAAATCTTTCCGTTGCTAACGATCAAGACAACTGAACTTCAAAAAGGAGAAAAAATATTTGTCATCGGAAATCCACACGGCTTTGAGAGTTCAGTTTCCGAAGGCATAGTCTCATCTTTAAGAGAAACCGAAGGTTACGAACAAGTAATCCAAATAACCGCACCAATTTCACCAGGTAGTAGTGGTAGTCCTGTTATGACGATGGACGGAAAAGTTATTGGGGTTGCAACCTTTCAATATACCGAAGGACAAAATTTGAATTTTGCAGTCGCTTCAAAAATGATTTCCAAATTAAATGTTCAAAATAAAAAACTTACTTCAAATACAAGCACCAATTTTATTGTAATTAATGAGCAGTGTAAAGAAAATTCCGAGCTCATCCTAAACTCGATTGATTATCAAATTGACAAGACAATTCTTAATTTTTCGTTTACAAATGTATCAATGGGTTATGGTGAACATCTGCTAATATGGACACAATTAAACACGAAGGATAAGACTTTTTACATCCAAGATTTAAATACAATGGAAAAATATTTTACAACTGGTTCAACAATCGGAACTTCAAGAGAAAACGGAACGCAGGTAGCTTTAGGAGAAACAAAACGATTTAAAATATATTTTCCTCCTATTCCTAAAACAGTTTCAAAAGTTAATATAATGGAAGGCATATCCAGTTCTTGGAGTTTTTTGAATTTGGATTTAAGCAAATTTCATAACATCGAAAATCAACAAACAACTGATTACAGCAGACAGTTTGCATTGACTAAACTTGAAACAAAAGATTATAATGAAGCAAAACTATTATTGTCGGAAAATGTTGAAAATAACAAAGCTGACCACGATGCCTACAATATAATGGGCATCATATCTTATATTCTTGACAACAATTATGATGCTCTCCAATACTTTACCAAAGCAATTGAACTAAACCCAACGAATGATATTTATTATTTCAACAGATACACCGTTTATTACAGACAAAAACGGGATTTTGAAAAAGCTTTAGAGGACATAAGCTATGCAATAAGAAATAGACCAAATCAGGGAGACTATTATCAACATAGAGCATTTGTTTATATGGCACAAAAAGAATGGAAGAAAGCAGCGACTGACTTTGATATAGCTATAAATTTAATGGGCGAGAATGCTTATCTACTAAAATACCGTGGCAATTGTAAAACTTGGCTTGAAGATTTTACTGGTGCTTGCAGAGACTGGAAGGATGCTTATAAATTATCTAATTATTCCGACACTCAATTAAAAGATTGGATAAGTAAAAATTGCAAGTAATCTGTAATAAAATGACCAACGGAGATAAAAAAAGGAAAGTAATTTTTGACAAATTCGCTGACAATCTAAAATTGTTAGCTGAACTTGGCTTATTGCCCACCATCACTCCAAAATTTGAAAGAACATACATATGTCCAATTTGCTTAGACCATTTTTCAGTTGAGGCTTTAGACCAAACCATAAAAAATCCTTTAACATTAGAAGATGCACCACCAAAATCACTTGGAGGAAAGGCCAATAGCTTGACTTGTAAAAGGTGCAATAATCATTGCGGACAAACAATTGACTATCATCTTAAAGAGCGCATGAGGGAACTCGACCGTTCTCAATTTTTACCAAAAACTGAGTTTAACGCAAAGTTTGAACATAATGGAACGACTGTTCAAGGAACAATTAGAATTGAAGAGGATGGAAAAATTACAGCCATACATAAAAACAAAACTAATCACCCGACAAAGCTGGAAACATTTATTAAGAATATCTTACCTGACCGAATAATCAATTTAACATTTTTAAAAACACCTGTTGATCCTTTTAAATTACAATTAGCGTTACTCAAAGCAGGATTTTTAATGACCTTTTCTAAATACGGCTATTCCTTTATTCTTAATCCAACCTATGATAGAATTAGGCAACAACTTCAACATCCAGAGAAAACAAGTTATCCGAAAGAGTTTTGGTTTCAACCTCTTTTTCCGAAAGAAATTTACGGTGTTCCGTTTATTACGGAAGCAGGTCTTGAAGCCATTTTGCCAATCTTCTCTTTGACGACTAAAAGCAGCGAGCGACCTTTTGCGACAATCATTCCATTGACAATCAAACCAATTGAAGAAACAATACTTGAACTTAAAAACAGGTTTGAAAAGTCAAGTGAATTTTCAGTTACAATGGACCCAATGGGACCTAATGTTGACTACTTGACAAATGTTGAAGCTATCAAAAAAATGTTGACTTGGATTGACAGTAAAAAAGCTAATGGGACTCAAAGAAAATGGAACGACAAAACTTAATGCGACATAGAAAAACGGCTTATAACATATAAGGATTAAACGCTCGAAGCGAAGCAGCGATTTAATCCTGCGTTGAATAGCCTGTCCCGCTTTTCAGCGCGAAAGCTTCGATCGCCCGGTGAAGTGGAGTTATAGTCTTAGTTATGGGGTTTCAATAATTGCATCAGGATGTATGACTTTAGATCAGGATATGATTCAGGCATGTATAACCTATGTGGTGCCTGATTTTACGATACCAATTATACAGTTTTGCTTTTATGGTTACTATTTGAAGGATGATCTGATCATTTTATTCAGGTAATTACATTGTAAGCCTGTTCACCACGCCAGCTACAAAATTAGCCGGTCATTTTTAATGTGTTGTTCTTTTTGACAGGAAACGAGTGATTCCAAATCAGCTTTTGTGAATTGTCTCATTGCGATTGAATATTTAGTTAATATCAGATGTACGTATTTACAAAATTTCTGTACAATTTTAAGGGCTATAATTCATAATACAAATCAAGTGTACGGATTTAATTAACATTTGGCATTTTCATATGAACTTTGGATAAGAAAATCTTAATAATCAGATGACTCCACTTGGTAAATACCTTGCAAAAAGGTCGGTTAATAAATCCGAAGTATCACGAAGAACCGGGATAAGCAAAGTCCGTATTAGTGAACTGACTTTGAATACTTCTACTAAGCTAAGAGCAGACGAACGGTATCTCATTGCTCTTGCCATCAATGTTGATCCCTGCGAGATTTTAAAGGAAGTTTGCGGCCATCTCAAACTTGAAAAATGAAACTGGCTAAGAACACTTATAATGACCTGATAGCTGAAATCAGGCTGCTGGTAGAACAGGCAAGGCACAACATTGCCCGTAATATCAATATTGAATTACTTCAGACCTATTGGACGGTTGGGAAACTGATCGTTCAAAAAGAGCATAGTGAAAAATACGATGAAGTTTCGTTAAGAACCCTGTTTATTGACCTCTCAAAGGAATTGACACTTGAATTAGGAAAAGGGTTCAGCCGCTCCAACTTGTTTGCGATGCGGAACTTTTATCTCCGTTTTCAGTTACTGGACGCTGTTCTGACAGTGTCAGGACAAGCAAAAAAGAAGGCTTCAAAACGTGTCCTGACAGTGTCAGGACAGAAGAAGAAGGCTGTGAAATCAAGTGGTTTGACAGTATTACATCAACTTAGCTGGTCGCATTATTATGAACTGTTGAAATGCAATACCGAGCAGGAAACAGGCTTCTACCAACAAACCGCCATCCACGAAAACTGGTCGGTGAGAGAACTACGCAGACAAATGGACACTGCATTGTTTGAACGCATTGCTTTGAGCAAAGATGGCAAAGGAGTAATGAAGCTGGCAAGCAAAGGACATATCATTGAAAAGGAAACAGACATTGCCAGGGATCCTTATGTTTTAGAATTCCTGCAAATTCCCGAAGACTACCAATACAATGAAAAGCATTTGGAGCAGCGCATCATTGACAACCTGCAAAGCTTCATACTTGAACTCGGAAAGGGTTTTGCTTTCATCGGCAGACAATACCGCATTACGCTTGATAATACACACTTATACGTTGACCTGGTATTTTATCACCGTATTTTAAAATGCTTCGTGCTCATAGACCTGAAAGTAAAATCGGTAAAGCACCACGATATCGGACAAATGAATCTTTACCTGAATTACTTTGACACCGAACAAAACGTAAAGGGTGACAATCCACCCATAGGAATTATCCTTTCAAAGCACAAGGACGATGTAACGGTGGAATATGCGACAAGAGGAATTTCAAATAAAATTTTCGTTTCAAAATACCAGTTATACCTGCCAGACAAAAAAGTGCTTCAAAAGAAAATGAGAGAATTGCTGGCCAACAAATAGCCGACACACACTTGTAAACACATTTACAATTCGCACAGGCCGACACGCAAACCAAAAAATGTAAAAGAGCTTCAAAGTTTCTCCCCCTCCCCCGGAAAAATTGAATTAAAAAATCTCCTCACTTCTGAAAAATAAAAAATACGTCACGCACCACCGACACTCATTCAGACAGTAAGACAAAAGGCTGGACAGGCAAGCGTTTCATTGACATCCAGAACGAAGGCCTACTGCTAACGGCGGCTTGGCTAAAGTGGCGGTTTTGTGCTTCGTATGACAATTTTCCGTAAATTTGAAATGCGCGTTTCGGATAAAACTTAATGGTGAAAACGCCACCTTCGCCAAGCCCCTAACCGTTATGCGCAAAGCTACCTGAGTGCTTCGAAATAACTTTCCTTTGTTCCACTGAGGACTTGCAATTAATGGTTGAGTTGGGTATAATCATTAGAAAAGGCAACATAGGTAGAGGTACAAAATATGTGTTGAAATAAATGGCCGCTAATTGGCCGAATTGGCCAGTTGGTTAAATCAAGTTCCGTTTTCCAATCAAACTTTCGTGCTGGCAGACAGTTTTGTGCTCCGAAATCTCCAACTTCTTAAACCCGCAAACCGTTAACAGTCATTGTAACCGACGACACCAGTAAAAAAAGACAGACAATTAAAAATTATAAAGTATGAGAAAAGTAATTGCAGCTTTTAATATGACACTTGACGGTGTTTGCGACCATACAACTGGAATTCCTAGTGAAGATTTACATCAACATTATTCTGACCTACTGGATAATACAGGAGTTATTTTATATGGACGGACAACCTACGAACTTATGCAGTTTTGGAAAACAATAGTGCAAAATCCTTCTGGTAAAAAATCAATGAACGACTTTGCAATTTCAATAGACAGAATTCCAAAACTTGTTTTCTCCAACACAAACTTTGGAACTTAAACAGCAATCAGGGAAAGATATTTCGGTGGGAAGTCGGAGTTTGATTATTCAACTGCTAAACAGTAATTTAATTGACGAATTTCAAATTTGTGTCCACCCTATCATTGAAGGGAAAGGTCTAAGACTGTTTGATCAAATCAAGGACAGAATAATGCTCAAACTCATTAAGACAAAAACACTAAACTCAGGTGCAACAGTATTTTACTATGAACCGACATCAGAAAAAATAACGAACCGCTAACAGAAATCATAAAAAAAAACAATTAACACAAAAAATATGTCATTTCAAGCATACATAGACAACATAAAAGCAAAGACCGGAAAAACACCTGCCGACTTCAAAAAATTAGCGGAGAAAAAAGAATTTATTGTTGGCGGTAAGCTCAATCCTAAAATAAAAGCAACAGAAATCACAAACTGGTTAAAAGATGAATTCGAATTAGGACACGGTCACGCAATGGCAATTTACGCAACATTCAAAGGGAAAAAAGAATGACAAAAGAACAACGAACCGCTAATATATAAGGATTAAACGCGCGAAGCGAAGCAGCGATTTAATCCTGCGTTGTATAGCCTGTCCCGCTTTTCAGCGGGAAAGCGCAGGTAGCCCCAGCCAAATTGAGTGACTGTCTTATAGGGATTTAATAATTCAATGCCTGTTTCAGACAGATAGCCAAAGGTAGTTTTGGTTTGTATAACTTATGTTGTCTCTGATTTTGTAATACCATTTAATACAGACTATCTTTCATGGCAAATGTTCAACCTGGATTACGTTAGTGGTCAGGAAGTGCAAACAGAAAAAATATTTCATTTAGCTAACTTTAGTGCGGGTAGTCAGTTGATTGTTTCAAACGCCCACCAACGCAATGCCCCATTCGTTGGGCTTAACCATAGTTGAACAAACCGAAACAGAAACATGAACAAAGTAATTTATTGGCTACTATCTGCTGTTATTCTGACTGGATGCCAAAAAGACTATAATGAGCCGGGCAATCTTGTTCCAAAGACAGTAGATGAAGACCCGAACTTGCCTCAGATAAATGTAAACGGAACTTTATTACACGCTGAGACTTATGGTAACAATGACAGTGCAATGGTGATCTTTTTGCACGGTGGACCGGGTGCCGATTACAGGAATGGACTCAATGCAAAAGGACTTGCCAACGAAGGCTACTTTGTAGTTTTTTATGACCAACGTGGTACAGGTTTATCTGAAAGGCATAACAAAAGCATCTTTTCCATACAGATTTATCTTGACGACTTATCGGCAGTGATAGACCGTTACCGAACCTCGCCCAACCAAAAAGTATTTCTCTTTGGGCATTCCTGGGGAGCAATGCTTACAGCAGCCTATATCAACAAATATCCGGAACGTATTGCAGGAGCAATTTTTGCTGAGCCGGGCGGATTGAGTAAAACGCTTCTTGACGAGTACGCAGAAACAAGCAGAAAATTGGAGCTGTTTGCCGAAGCCACCAATGATGTGCTTTACACCGAACAATTTTTATCAAGAAACGAACATGAAATGCTTGATTATAAATTGGGACTTCAATCTCCATTTTCTTATGTTGATGGAAACAATGAAGGAATAGAAGGGCCTTCGCCATTTTGGCGTAACGGTGCTGTTTCACTTAACGCAATGATTGACATTTCAGAGAACGAAGGGTTTGACTTTACTACCAATTTGAGCGCTTACTCTACAAAGGTTCTTTTCATCTATGGTGAAAACAACCAGTCTTATGGCGAATCATTTGCTTTGAAGGAAGCATCCTATTTCCCTGTTTATGAAACTGCGAAAATCAATGATACAGGACATGAGATGATTTATTTCAAGTGGAACAATGTTTTGCCTGTTGTATTGCCTTATCTAAACGCACTAAAATAAAATGATGAATAGATTTTATCTGAACATAATACTGGCTGTATTCTCTTCACATTTTGCAATTGGACAAACGTATAATTGGGAGCGTATAACCGACTCTACAAAACATATTCTAGGTGCAAATTCAGGATGGGAGTATACCGCTTTTGCAGGAGTGAATTACAGTTATAAACTGCCATTCAAAATCCCCGTTTTCATACAAACAGGTTTATCTATTCCGTTTGGTAATAATGTTGCTGATGACTTCAAATACAATCTGGGTTTGGGCGGAGAAATGTATAGCAACAAAGGTTTCCATTCTATATTGACACTAAATGCTTTGTATAAGCGATATGCATCAGAATTGGTTACATTAAATCAGGTTGGTTTGGACATTAAAACACTGAATGGCTTATACAAATTAAAATGGTTTGTTGCTACAGAAATCGGTTTAGAGTTAGGGTTATCAACTCATTTCAAACACACTGAAACATACAAGCAGTTTATTTATGCCGAAGTAGAAGACGGATGGTATAAGCCACTATCGGCAGGCATTATTAATTTTGGGGTTCAAGGAGGCTACTCTTTTAAACAAAGTGATTTGATTTTTAGAATTGGCTATTTCAAAACAATTACTTCGTCTGTAAATGTTTTAATTCCATACTATGCGACACTTGGTTATAACCTGAAAATAAAATGATGACAACGCATAACAGCGGGTTTAAGAAATTGGCGGTTCAGTGGTTACAGGAAGTTCAGTTTTCCAATGGAACATTTGTGGTAACAGACAGTTTAGTGCTCCGAAATCGCCAACTTCTTAAACCCGCAAAACGTTGGCGGTCATGCCTGGGGACGCCCCAGGAATCAAGACAAAATATTCAAGTAAAATTTCCCAATACGGGAACTTTAGCTTACCTTTGACAAAAGATTAATACTTGAGAGTAATTGCTAAAAAGGTACTCCGGGAATTTTGGACTAAACATGCTGACTGCGAACAACAACTTAAATCCTGGTATCGGGAAGCTGAAAAGAGTGAGTGGAAAAATACCAATGAAATCAAAAAGGAGTATCCGACAGCAAGTATTCTTGGGGACAATAGCGTTGTCTTCAACATAAATGGGAACAACTATCGACTAATCTTTAAGATTAATTTCCAATATCGAATGATGTGGGTACGATTTGTTGGGACTCATAAAGAATACGACAGGATTGACGCAAATAAAATTTGACGACTATGAACTTAAAACCGATAAAGACTAAGAAGGACTACCAAAAAGCATTGGACAGACTTGAATTAATTTTTGACGCTAAAAAGGGGACTGAGGAAGGAGACGAACTAGAGATATTGGGGATACTCATTGACCAATACGAAAATGAACATTTCCCAATTGGCCTACCTGACCCAATTGAAGCAATAAAATTCAGAATGGAACAACTTGGTTATACGCAGACAGATTTAGCGAAAGTCGTTGGACTTAAGAGTAGAGCAAGTGAGATATTAAGCAGAAAGCGAAAACTATCTTTGGACATGATCAGACAGCTACACGACAAACTGAATATTCCGACTGACGTGTTAATTCAGGCTTACTAATCGGCACGAACCGCCAACAAAATGATTCTTTAATGGTGCGGTGATTTCAAAACGTTGAAGTGGCTAAGACAAAGGAACTCATTGAGACTTTGCCTTACTTTCCTTATCTGTCAAAGATTGAATATCACCATTTGAACAAACAGTTCTAAAATAAATTAACTTCCATGAACACTTTCACTGCTGGCATTGGACTTAAAGCAACCACCAGACAGAAAGCACGGCAAAAACAGCGGGTTTGAGAAATTGGTGCTTCCTGAGCTAATTGAATATTGTGCCTCGCACGTACATTTGTAGTGATCTGACAGTTATGATCTTTTTAATCGCCAACGCCTTGTAACTGCAACCCGCTACCTGCAAGCTTAAAAGACGACACATCAAGAATGCTCTATTAATCTAAAATGAGAAAAAAGCATTTTATGGGACATTTGATTATTGTAAGCATACTTACATTTTGTCTGCAAGTTTATGGTAAAGATGAATCTAATTTTCTCAGTTCAGAACAATATGAGAAGGAAGAACGAATTGAATTTATTTCAATGACTGACACGCTTGTTGGCTATCTTGCCAAGCCAAAAAATGTAGAGAAATTTCCTGTTCTTGTTATTCTTCATTCCGCAAACAATGGTAATCATGACTACCTCCTTTACAATAATTTAAAAGAGACATTAACGAGTATTAATATTGGAGTATTCTCCTTCGATAGAAGGGGTTCAGGCGAGTCTGAAGGAGATTTTAACTCGGCAAGCCTGGAAGACCTGGCAAAAGATGCGATTAGTGCAATAAATGCACTTAGGGAAAGACGAGATGTACATAAAGATAAAATTGGTCTTTACGGTATAAGCCAAGGTGGATGGATTGCACCTATAGCATACAAATTAGAACCAACAAAGATTTCTTTTATGATTTTAGTTTCAAGTTGTGGAGTTACTCCATCAAAACAAATGGAGTACAGTGCAGTAACAACACTTAGAATGCAGGGCTATCCAAATGATGTTATTGAAAATGCAGTATTTCTAAGAAAAATAACAGACGACTACTACAGGGGTAAAAGAGAAAAAGAAGATACACAAAATGAAATTGACAAATTTAAGCATGAACCATGGCTAGCTCAAATATATTTACCAATTCATAGAGACGGAAGCCTACCCGATGACCCAAGATTAACAAAATGGATTCATGAATTAGACTTCGATCCAATAGTATATTTTGAAATGGTAAATATTCCCTTATTACTCCTCTATGGTGAAAGTGACCGATGGGTACCAATTCAAGAAAGCATAACAGTGTGGAAAAATTCTCTCAAAAAATCATCTAATAGTAAATATGAAATTTACAATGTTACGAATGTAGGACATATGATGATTTTGAATGAAGACAATAATCCTTCACAAGAGATTGTATCAATAGAATACTCAGATAAAATCAAGGATTGGATGCTTAAGAATAGTATAGTAGAATAATGATGTTTACTTAAAGTATTCATACAATGGAATTTCATAATAATGAATGAATATATATTCACAACACCAACTAACAAAAACTATAACCAATGGCTGGTGATGAATAAGTACAAATTTTTATCTTCGCGATTACGTTTAGTCATGGTGGACAGTAGCGAATTAAACAACTGCCACTGGTTATAACCAAAAGGTAGCAATCATGAAAAAAACAGTAACAAACCATAAACTACAATAAAATATATAATCCAATGAGAAAAATAGTTTCATTTATGCACCTATCGCTTGACGGTTTTGTAGCCGGCCCGAACGGCGAAATGGACTGGATTAAAGCGGATGAAGAAATTTTTGATTACGTCGGTAAGCGGATAAGTGAAGGCGACACCGCATTGTATGGCCGGGTAACTTATGAGATGATGGAAAATTACTGGCCTACTGCAGCAGACAAGCCGACAGCGAGCAGGCACGATATAGAGCATTCAAAATGGTATAGCAAAGTCCACAAAGTTGTTTTATCAAAGACAATGAAAGATGCGGGGTTGACTAACACAACAATTATCAGCGACCACCTTGATGAGCGTATTAATGAAATAAAGCAATCCGGTGCCGCAACCCGTGGGCACGGGAGTAAAGACATCTTGCTTTTTGGCAGCCCGACAGCAACCCATTCACTTATTCAACAAAACTTGATTGACGGCTACTGGCTATTTGTTAATCCAATAATTCTTGGTCGGGGCATTCCATTATTTGCAGACATCAAAGAAAAAATAAAACTACAACTTCTGAATACTAAACAATTTACCTGCGGCGTAACTGAACTGAATTACATAGTAGAAAAACCATAATAAGTAATCGCTTTCAGAGGTCGTTGCAGAATGACACATCAATCAAGACAAAGACAATAGATGAATATACAAGAACAGATCAAAACGTGTTTGGATACTCAGCCTGAAGCTAAACGTGCCGCGATGGAAACTTTGCACAATCGCATTCTTAAAGCATTGCCGAAATGCAAATTATGGTTCTTAGACGGCAAGGACGATAAAGGTAAAACGGTCACTAATCCTAATATAGGGTATGGACTTCAGACTATAGAATATGCTGATGGAAAGACCAAAGCGTTTTATCAAATTGGTATCAGTCCAAACACAACCGGAATCTCTGTTTATATCATGGGTATCAAGGACAAGACCTACTTACAACAAACATATGGTAAGAGATTAGGCAAGGCAAGTATAACCGGGTATTGCATTAAGTTCAAAACGCTTAAGGATATAGATATTGATATACTTGAAGCTGCAATACGCGATGGTGTTGAACAAACAACATAATCGGTAACTATTGAATAAA
The DNA here is from genome assembly GCA_016704325.1 of Chitinophagaceae bacterium. Taxonomy (GTDB): domain Bacteria; phylum Bacteroidota; class Bacteroidia; order Chitinophagales; family UBA10324; genus JACCZZ01. The sequence goes on along the minus strand of JADJAG010000011.1, from coordinate 358,803 downwards.
TGCATGACAACAGCAGGTAATGAAGCTAAACGAACACAGCAAGCCAGTAAGAGCACCTGCAAAAATGGGCGATTCAGTGGATAACTGAAGCTTGGTGACTGTCGTGGTGCATCAATGTTGTCAGACAGTTTTTGCTACGAAATCACCAACTTACTTACACCGCAAAAAATTATACGTTATCATGATTGTCCGACTATAATATTTGGGTTTAAGCTGAAACTCAATACTGGCGCGCATCCTATAACCCCACGCTTCACCGTGGGGCTATAGGATGAAACCCGTTCCAGGTGGGCTTTAGCCCACATTAGTCGGACAATAGTGATACGTTATATTAATCAATAACACCATTAACAATGACAGATGTAGAAAAATACATACAGCAGTTTGAACCAGGCATTCAAGAAAAACTAAATGAGCTTCGACAAGCTTTTTTGAAGTGTTGCCTGACACAGAAGAAAGTATTCGATATAAAATGCCGGCTTTTAAAGTAGGCAGGTATCATCTCTACTTTGCGGTTTATAAAAACACATTGGTTTTTTATCCTGTTTCCCCTTCACAGAAATAGAAGATAAAGTTTCTGAATTCAGAGCTAAAAAGACTAAAGACAGTTTGCATTTTATGCTTGACAGACCTTTGCCGATTGAATTGATTAAAAACATCATAAGACTAAAATCGAAATTTTAACTAATTTGACAAGGCCTAAAAGGAAACATAAAACAATACAGGTAAAATATGGTGATAACACCTGAACATAATGAAAGAATAGCAAAAATGACTTTTGCATCTGTCTATCCGCACTACGTTGCAAAAGTGGAGCGTAAAGGCAGAACAAAAGAAGAATTACATCAAGTGATAGAATGGCTAACAGGTTTTGACGAGAAGAAAACAAGAGAACTGATTGATGAAAAAGCAACATTTGCGACGTTTTTCAAGAAAGCAAAATTGAACCCAAATGCCAAACTGATAACGGGAGTAATTTGTGGTTACCGGATTGAAGAAATTGATAATCCGATAACAAAAAAAGTGAGGTATCTTGACAAATTGGTGGACGAATTAGCAAAAGGAAAAAAGATGGAAAAAATTCTAAGAACAGCTTAAGAAGCGAATGACGGATAACACGACAAAAGGAAACACAGCATACACACGGGTTTGGCAAATGTGACGCTACAGTGTGCTGTTGTCCGCCAGGTTGCGGAGCTTAATCAAACATTGGTTTTATGCATGCATCCCGAAGATTCAGGATGGTGAAAATTAATGATGGAAGGGGTGCATCCTTATTTACCGAAAACAGTACATTCCTGTTTACCTAAATTGACACATTGCTATTTACCGATTACAGGGGACAATAATTTGAATCGTTCAGACTTTGGGACTTGCTAGGAGCAGCCAGAATAAAACATGGTATGACACAAAAAGAACCAGCAGAAAAACGCGAAACGAACAAATCCTATATTTCAGGAAATGAAAACAATTCATCAAAGATTCAGTTTTGCGACATTAATAAAAATTACTCAGCAGGAACCGGGAGGATACTTAAAATTAACTCATCCACTTTGATGAAATAAAGAAGCACCGGCTATAACACTTTAAAAAAGCCCCATTACTTAGGAAACATGTATAACTTGCAATTGCTAAACTTAAAAGCTACACATGAATAAAACCGGGCCCATTGTCATAATTGAAGACGATGTAGATGACCAACATATTTTGACAGAGATCTTCAAAGAACTCAATTATGCTAATAAGATTATCTTCTTTGGCGACAGTGTACAGGCTTTGGAATATTTGACTGACACAGATATTGAACCGTTTCTGGTCCTCTCTGATATCAACATGCCTAAGCTAAACGGAATGGAACTGCGGGAAAAAATTCACAACAACGAAGATTTGAGATTAAAATCCATTCCTTATCTTTTCTTTTCTACAAGTGCCGAACAGCAGCATGTGATAGACGCTTATTCAAGGTCTATTCAAGGCTTTTTTGTCAAGCCAGGCAATTATAATAAACTAAAAGTAACTATCGTAAAGATTGTAGAGTACTGGCAGGAATGTGAATCACCCAATTACATTAAAAATGCCCAACAATAGTTACTACCTTAACGGAGAACTTGTCGACATTTAAGGGCAAACGCTTAACAGGAAGTTCTAAAGTACGGAAGCGGGCCGTACTTGTGGTTTAATCAATGCGGTATTATTAGGTTTTTGTTCGGGCAGGAGAAGGTACTCCGGTTTAAGTACTATTCATCAATCCTTACTTCTGCTATCACATCAGTTACACAAGCCTGCAGGCTAAATACATCGCTGGCAATGCTAAGCCCCAATCATTAGGCGCTACCCCATTTGAATCAGACTTAAAACTTTGACGGAATTACAAATAACGGAAAAGGCACCACACTATTAGCTATAGTCGCAGTACAAATCATCAATTTTAATTTCTAATTTCAGCATCGGCATTACTGCCTGAATGGTAGAAAAATTTCCAACTTTGGCAGGTAACTGTTCACAACACTTAAACATAAAAACTAAACGTAAATAGAGCATGAACCGCAAACCAGATGATGACTGAGTATACATCCAACATCCCTTTCTACAAAGAAATAAATGATTTTTTAAAATCAATCCCTTCTAACTATGAAACAAAAAACCCGAATTTCTTTTGTCTCAGGTTAAAAGAAAATGAAGGTTCGATCAGCAATTATAAACCGCCGTTCCGAAAGGACTTTTACTTTATTGCATTGGTATCAAATGCCGGAAAGACGAAAATAACATATGACCACACGAATGTTACAAGGCTCAATTCGTTCCTGGTCTTTCAGTCGCCCGGACTGCTGTATAGTTTCTACAGGGATCATTCTGCAAATGGGTATCTGATTTACTTTAAAAAAGAATGCCTGTCATTCTTTAAACCCGACTTAGAAAAGGAGTTTCCTTTCTTTAACATCCTGTACACAAACTTCTTTAAACTTAATGAGGTAAAGTTTCATGAGTTTGCTCCTCATTTTGAAGAAGTGTTTTCAGCTTATGAAAATATAAATGACCATCAAAACAGAATAGCTGCAATAAAATTTCTTGCCTTGCTGTATCAATTGAAAGCGTACACCAATGCCTTCAGGCAATGGGAAGAAGGCTTTACTACGGCACAGCAAATCCTGCTTCAGAAATTCATTCAGTTAGTAAACAACTTCTATATCGAAAAGAGAACAATAGAGGATTATGCGGCTATGCTACACGTAACCCCCAATTACCTGTCTCAGTCAGTTAAATCTGCATCCGGCAAAAACGCTTTGAGTTATATCAACAACCGATTGCTATCTGAGGCTAAATCATTAATTCAGTTTACTGATTTCGACATTGCCGAAATTGCCTATCAGTTAAACTTCTCAGACCCGGCCAACTTTGGAAAATTCTATAAAAAGCATACAGGTCAGACCCCAATTGAATTCAGGAAAACTAAGAGATAAGGTATCTATTCAGCAGAAAAGAAAAATGGCACACGGATGACACGGATTTGACTGATAACCACAGATTATAACAGTGATCATTCAAAGCACCCTTAACAAATGATCATCTCATAAGAATCCGTTTGATCAGTGTTATCTGTGTTCTATTTCTTAAATCTTCATCTACTGAGTAGTTACAAGTTAAGAAATGGCACGACCGGTGGAAATTTTCCGGAACAGGATATGTTGTACCACAAATGGGACTGGTAGTCAATTAATTTCCGTTGGATTTCTGATAATGATGCCCTTTTATTTAAACAGGCAATTTTATTTATCTACCATTTCAACCAACTTATTGACCATTACAAAATGAATTGTTCAGTGCATCTTTGTAGCATTAATGCTAACCACCTAAAAAAGTAAACGTATGAAAATAGCAGTACTTGGAACCGGCAATGTTGGAGACACCATCGGTTCAAAACTAATAGCATTGGGACACACCGTAATGATGGGTTCAAGAACAGCCGACAACGAAAAAGCAAAAGCTTTTGTCGACAGGCACGTTGAAAAAGCCACTGCCGGAAACTTTGCAGATGCCGCCTCTTACGGGGAAATAATTTTCAATTGCACTGCCGGTGTAGGTTCCATTGAAGCATTGAAATTGGCAGGTGAGAAAAACCTCAATGGGAAAGTAATTATTGACATTGCCAATCCTCTTGACTTTTCAAAAGGGATGCCGCCATCATTGGCAATTTCCAATACCAATTCTCTGGGTGAAGAGATTCAAAAAACTTTTCCTCAAACGAAAGTGGTAAAAGCACTTAACACGATGTGGTGCGGACTCATGGTAAATCCAACCATGATAAACGGTGGAGATCATAGTACTTTTGTAAGTGGTAACGATACAGCTGCAAAAGAAAAAGTAAAAGAAATACTGAAATCTTTTGGATGGCTGGATAAAAACATTCTTGACCTTGGGGACATTACCAAAGCGAGAGGAACAGAAATGTACTTACCACTATGGTTGAGCATTTATGGCGCAACCAATAACGGAGCATTCAACTTTAAAATAGTAAGTTAACATGAAATGACAATGTTGGTAAAAGAAGCAACCGATACTTCATTGTAAATTTCAATTGAAACTGTTTCAATACGTCATACAATGAACCGGGAGGCTCAGCAACTGTTGACAAAATAACACTAGCTTCTTTTAGCTGGACTAATCTGACACATCAAGCAAAATTGGGTTGAGGTAGTTGGCTTGCAAAGAATTTCCATGAGTTTAAATTATATCAAGATTTCAACAAGATGGCTTTTGCGTTAATTCAACAAGTAGTTGCGCAAAATTCACATCAATTTAATTAGCTTTATTTCGGACTATCGCTTTGATTGTTCCATGCGCGCTATAACGAAAAGTTCCGTTCGCAACAAGCTACGCCTTAGCCACATTTTTTAAGTTTCCCTTGAAACAAACCATTGAAGTAAACAAATTGAAGTATATAAATTGAAACTTACAATAATGACATGGTGCATCTTGTTACTTTTCAGCATACTGACTATTTTTTCTGCATGCAACGGACAAAACACTACTCAAGTCGTAAACAACGATTTAATCAGCCAAAATTCCATTGTAGCCACAGGTGATACTGTTTCCGAATTAGGAAAAAGCATATTGATTATTTTTCAGTCAGCCAACGGTAACTACTGGTTCGGAAGCGATGTAGATGGAGTTTACCGGTATGATGGCAAAAATATCATCCATTTTTCTACTAAACATGGGTTGTGCAATAATACCATCAGGGAAATTAAAGAAGATACATCAGGCAACATTTTCTTTTCTACACAGCACGGTGGCATCAGCAAATTTGATGGACAAAAATTTACCGCGCTTCCGGTTTCAAAAAGCAGTTCACCTGAGAAAGACTGGAAGCTGGAACCCAATGATCTGTGGTTTAAAGGCGAGACAGGAAAAAACGGACCTTATCGGTACGATGGTAAGACACTTTATCACCTGGTGTTTCCCAAACATTTTCTCGCAGATACATATTATGCTCAGTTCCCGGGTAATTCATGGAGTCCTTATGAGGTTTACTTTATTTACAAAGACAGAGCAGGAAATATGTGGTTCGGTACATCAAACTTTGGTATCTGCCGTTATGATGGAAAAACGTTAAGCTGGATGTATGAAAAGGAACTGACAGAAATTGAAGGTGGTGGTTCTTTTGGCATTCGCTCTATCATTGAAGATAAAGCAGGAAAATTTTGGTTCTGTAATACACGGTATCGTTATGAAGTATTTCCGGGTGACTCCATCAGCCAGGGAAATAGTTTAATCAAATACAGGAAAGAAACAGGAGTTGACCTTTCGAAAGCCAATAATGAAACTGATTTTACGTACTTCATGTCCGTCGCCGAAGATAAAAAGGGTCAACTATGGATGGCAACCTATAATAGCGGCGTTTGGCAATTTGACGGAGAAAAAATAACCCGATATCCGGTCAAAGAAGGAAATACAAATATTACAATCTACTCGATCTATCAGGATCATCAAGACGTTTTGTGGCTGGGAACACATGAAGCAGGTGCTTATAAATTCAATGGCAAGACATTTGAGAAATTTAATCCAGGAAGGCTTAAAAGATAACAGCGAATTCAGCGCCTGCCGGTGAGCAAGAAAGTAACAATTTGAAAGTTCTGCAGTTATTTCTCTGCATATGAACTACTCTTTAAATTAACAGGAACATCACGCATACACATTAGTGTTGCATTTGTCTCTTTACACACTATTGATTCAACAATTTGAGATATTGGGTTTTCTTCCCGTCATTTATTTGCAGAATGTACAATCCCGAAGCGTTACCATCCATATCAATCCTGATTTCACTGTTGAACGCTGTGCTTATTTTTTTACAATGCTCCCTTCCATACTTACTACCTGAATTTCTCCGGCAAATGAATTTCCGCAATTCAAAATAAATCCTTTGCCTCCCTCAGTATAAACAAAGCAACTGCTTGCCTGATCAACTGCCTCGATTGCGATTACTTTAGAATAGGCATAAGTTCCGTCAGTATCCGTTTGCTTAAGCCGGTAATACTCGAGGTATTTCCCGGGTTGCTTATCAAAAAACAGATACTCATGAACCGTGGAAGAACTGCCTGCTGCCTTTATGCTTCCAATTTCTTCAAAATATTTTCCATCATTGCTCCTCTCAATAAAGAAAGACTCACTGTTCAATTCACTGGCGGTTACCCATTTCAATAAGTTAATATTCTCTTTACGCTCCACTTCAAAACTGATCAGTTCAACCGGTAATAAACAACCCGGAAGTTCGCTGACCATCCTAATGCGTTGATTAACCTGGTCTGCTATAAACAGGTTGCAATCCGATTGAATTGCAATAGACCACGGACCATTTAATTTTGCTGTCATGGCCGGTCCTCCATCACCTGAAAAGCCAATAGTTGAACCTGCAACCGTTGTAATGATTCCTGTGGCGCTTTCAATCTTTCGTATGCGATGATTAAACATATCTGCAACAAATACACTTCCGGAACCATCAACAGCCAACCCTTGCGGAGCATTCAATGTGGCTGATGTTGCTGGGCCACCATCACCCGAAAGACCTGCTATCCCTGTTCCGGCAAACGTTGTGATTATACCTGTTGCAATAGTTACTTTTCTCACTTTGTTATTTACGCCGTCGCCTATGTAAACATTTCCGGTAGCATCTACAGCTAATCCGACCGGATAATTCAATTTTGCAGCTATAGCTTGTCCTCCGTCCCCGGTGGAACCTGCGCTTCCGGTTCCGGCTACAGTACTGATTATTCCGGTTGCGATATTGATTTTGCGGACCTTATGATTGTAACAATCGGCTATGTATAAAATATTCCCCGTAGCATCTAAAGCCATAGCGACCGGATAATTGAGCTTTGCGGAAGTAGCGGCTCCTCCATCACCCGATGAGCCTGCTAACCCGTTTATTCCGGCAATGATATTTATGATACCGGTACCTATAGTAATCATACAAATGATATTGCTGCCGGCATCTGCTATATAAATATTTCCCGAAGGATGTGCTACAGCCCCTAAAACATACCAGCTAAATCTTGCGGAAGTTGCAGGACCGCCATTACCGGTAAACCATCCTGATGAATTTCCGGGAATGCCTGCAATCGTGCTGATGAGTCCGGTGCTGACATTAATTTTACGGATACATGCATTTGACATATCAGCTATATATAAATTGCCGGAAGGGTCAACCCCTAAGCCTGCCGGATAATTTAATTGAGCAATGGTAGCTGCTATGCCATCACCATTATAACCGGCGACTCCGGTACCTGCAATGGTGCCAATAGTTTGAGCATGACAATCCTTTCCACCCTTTCCAATTAGGGTAAACACCACCATTAAAATAAAAATGATAAGTTTCTTCACTCTTCCATCACACTTAAATCGTTTTACAAAATGAAGACCATTCCCGGTGATAACCCATGATATCAATCATACCATCGACTGCTAAATCCTGCACGTAATCTGTGCATCGCAACGCCCTTTCCTGAAATTCAGAAACCATAGTAGCGTTTCACTGCTGATATCGATATAAAAAAGGTTGGCGCAGCGATTTGCAATAACGGATGTGGCATTAAACGGCTTCATCACTACGTTAAAAATGCGAAGAGCATTCCCATTGCAGACAAGGCTCCATCACTATCTTTAAACAGACAATGTGATTCAAATTGATTCTGAAATTGTTTTCAGGTAGCCATAAACCGCGAAGCAATAGCGAGCGGCCGGAAGGTGAAACGTTTCTTAACATGATGGCCTCCGCTCCTGGCTAAAATATCCCGCAAAGCTTCTATAGTATGGATAATATGTATCCCTTTATTGATCTTCACACACTCTGCCAAAGCAGCATGTGCGGCATCTATTACCTCTGACCGGGTGGCCAGCCCTGATTTGTTAAGGTTCTCCAATACCTGCGTGGCCCAGATCACCGGCAGATGGGCTGCTTCACAAATCCAGAGAATCTCTTCCTGTATCTCACTCATTCTTTCAAAGCCAATCTCCACAGCAAGATCACCACGTGCAATCATTACACCGGTATTCTCTTCGCGCATGGCGCAAAAAAGCAGGTCAGGCAGGTTCTTGACCGCTTCAGGAGTTTCGATTTTTATCACGAGTGCAGGTTTCTTGCTATTACCAAGTACTTCCTGAAGTTCAATGATATCTTTAGTATTCCGTACAAAGGAATAACCAACAATATCAGCATGCTTCTGAATAAATTTTAGGCACTGTTTATCATAATCCGTCAACGCCGGAGTAAGCAAAGTGGAATCAGGAAAATTTATTCCTTTTTCATTCTTTATAAAAGGTTTTTTGGAAGAAACCCGGAGTACCCGCAACTTCGCCCGTCCTTCCTCAATCTTTTCCACGCGTGTCTCTATCAAACCATCATCAAACAAAACCGTTTCACCGCTTTTTAACTGGCTGGAGATGGCGGGGATGGTGCAACCAATAGTATTCTTTGCGCCATTCAATTGCGATTCATCAGTCAGGTATATGCTATGGCCTTCCTCCACTTTCAGTTTACCGCTTTTATGGATGACGGTGCGGATTTTAGGACCGGCCAGGTCCATGTAAATCCTGCAACTCAGCCCGGTAACTTTTGATGCTCTCTTAATCTGCTGAATCATCATAAACCAGGTGCTCTCTTCATCATGCGCGCAGTTGATCCGGGCGATATTCATTCCTGATTGCAGCAGACTCTTTACCTTGTCATAGTCAGATGCCAAACTGGTATCAAAAGTGATCATGATATAAGGCACTGCCTCCATTTCCTTTTTGCCAAATAATGCAACAGATTTATTATGCAACGATTGCTTGCTTGCAGCATAGCTCATTACTTCTTCCTCCGTTTCGGGTTTGCTGATTCCAACATGTTGCTGTATGGCAATAAGTTGTCCCATCACATGGCTTTCTGAACTGGCCATGGATGAAAGCCCTTCCGCATGCAAAGCATCCTGCAGTTCACGAATGTCAAGGCTTCGCAAAGCGAGGTAGTGCAACAGGTTAATTGCATTTTTATGATGCGAAGGGTGTACCTTTTCCAATAGGTATCCGAATGCCTTTTCGGCCTTCAACATAAAAGCTTCAATTTTTTGAAGCTCAAGAGCCAATTTCTCAAGGTTTTCCGACATTGCCGACGCTTATGACGGCAAATCTCCGTGATGACTATTGGACAAACAATGACTTTTATCCTGATAACACTGATTTAACATAACGGAGTTGCTTCATTTTTTAAAATGAATGTGAACCACAATAAATGATGTTGAACTTACCACACACAATATCCAATTATCAATTGATGCTCGTAAATTTCATTTCAGGTTATAACTTCTTAGTCATTATGAAAGTCAAGCTTCTATGGAAACTCCGGTTAGTCAGCAGCGGGTGTACGGCAAATTGAATATTGACTTAAGATTTACGACTTAAGACTTAAGACAAATAGCAATAGTAACAATCAAAAGTTAAAAGAAAATTGAAAAATCTGTTAAAAAAGTCAACCTACTTCAGTCAACGACAATTGAGTATTGAGTATTGAGTAAGTGAGTAAAGTAGCGTAGTGATTACAGAATAGCAAGTGATCGGCTTCGCCGCAGCAATTTAACCATTTAGCCATTTAACCACTTAAACCACCAGCCATTGCTTACCAAGATGAACGAACTGTCGTACATCCTCACCAGCATACATGATTCAGCTTTATCAATTCTTGTATATATTAGTTGCATTGTTAGTGCACTTTGAAAAGCATCCTGACTTACATTTTTCTGTCTTTATAAAATTAAAGAAGATGAAAGCTTCTCTCTTAAGACCTGCTGCATTCATTTACCTCCTTGCGATTATCGGATGCAGCAATTCCAATAACAGTCAAGACAATTTGCAACCCGCACAAACGACCACTAATTCCTATAAACCGGTAAAATATATAGAACTGACACATCCTTTCTGGAGCAGGAATGCAACGATCTATGAAGTCAACATCCGCCAATATACACCTGAAGGAACTTTCAAAGCCTTTGAAGCACACCTGCCAAGATTAAAAGAAATGGGTATTGATATCATCTGGCTGATGCCCGTTCATCCGATTGGTGAAAAAAACAGGAAAGGAACACTGGGCAGTTATTATTCAGTAAAAGACTATTACGCTATTAATCCTGAATTCGGAACACTGGAAGATTTTAAAGCCCTTGTTGAAAGAATTCATTCGATGGGAATGTATGTCATTATTGACTGGGTAGCCAATCATTCCGCCTGGGACAATACACTGGTTACCGAACACCCTGAATGGTACACCAAAACCATGGAAGGAAATTTTCAGCCAACTCCCTGGTATGACTGGGAAGACATTATTGATTTTGACTTTGAACAAGCAGGTCTTAGGCAATACATGACTGAGGTGATGAAGTATTGGGTGAAGGAAACGAACATTGATGGCTACCGCTGCGATGTGGCCGGTTTCATTCCTGTTGATTTCTGGGATAACCTGCGCATGGAGCTTGATCAGATTAAACCTGTTTTTATGCTGGCGGAATGGGAATCGAGAGATCTGCACAAGAAAGCCTTTGATATGACCTACTCCTGGAGCTTGTGGGATAAGCTGCATAGCATCACAACAGGTGGCAAAAACATTAATGGACTGGTAGAATATATGGCACATCATGTCAGTACTTTTCCTGAAGACGGATACCGGATGACCTTCACGGATAACCATGATAAAAATTCATGGGAAGGAAATCAATATGCCAACTTCGGCGATGGTCTGGAAGCCGCAATGGTTTTTTCTTCCGTAGTAAGTGGCATGCCCCTGGTGTATAGCGGACAGGAAGCGGGCCTCGACAGGTCATTGAAATTTTTTGACAAAGACCTGATTGAATGGAAAGAACACAAAAATGCGACATTGTATAAGCAACTGTTTTCATTGAAGCATGCTAATGAAGCGCTGTGGAACGGTGCGCATGGAGGTGTGATGGTTAGGGTGTACAACGATAAAATGGATCAGGTGATCTCCTTCTATCGTGAAAAGAACGGCGACAAAGTATTACCGATCATCAACTTCAGCAGCAAACCCGTTACCGTTACATTACGCTCCGATTTTTATGCAGGAATCTATACGGAGCTTTTTTCACAACAGCACTACGAGCTGAAAGGCAACGATCGGTTCACGCTTGGGGCCTGGAGTTACCTGGTACTTTCTCATAATCAATAAACAGAAAAAATTAACATGAAACAGCAAGCTTTTTTATTAGCATTATTCATTCAATTGTTGACGACTGAATGCTTCGCAGAAAGACATCGCAACAGCACCATTGGTAACCATCCATCCGGAAATAAGATTGCTGTCACTTTTCGTATAGATGTTACGGATTTGAAAGTGGATACTAAAGAAGCTTTTTCCATTGGTATCAGGGGTAATGTGCTTCCGCTCACATGGAATGATACATATCCTATGACGGATAAAAATAAAGACAACATCTATGAAGCCACCATTCTATTTTATTTGCCTGTAACTGAATTAAAACTGGAATACAAATACCTGTTGGGCACTGATGCCTGGGAAAACACCGGAAATCGTATAATGAATAGCGCGGAAACAAAGCTGGTGTTGCCTGTCGTTCATTTCAATGACGGGCCGCCTGCCTTGACGGATGACCATGCAGACCCGAAGTTGTTGTATGATGAAATCGCACGTATGGACAGCCTGCTGTTTGCAGCTTACAATTCGCAAGATGTCGAAAAGATGATGTCCTTCTTCGATCCCGACCTGGAATTCTACCACGATAAAGGCGGACTTACCAACTATGCGCAAAACGAAGCGGCCAGCAGGGAAATTTTTTCAAGACAGCAAAATATCAGAAGAGAACTGGTAAAGGGCAGCCTGAAAGTGTATCCTGTAAAAGATTATGGTGCCATGGAGATCGGAGCACATCAGTTTTGCCATGAAGAAAACGGAAAAATGGATTGTGGCACATTTCAATTCCTGATGATCTGGCAGAAGAAAGATGGTAAATGGAAAATCACCAGGGTAGCCAGTTATGATCACTAATGACAGCTAATTTTGAATGCAAGCGGCCTTGCGTACAAGTATATAAAATTTGTAACCTGTCTTCCCTGGCAACCGTCTGTTTCAAAAACTGACTAGTGAATTATTTTACAATTAATAACTAAATACAAATTTATATGCAGTCATCAGCCAAAACGGTAAATGAATACCTCGTCTCCATTCCTGTTGAACGTAAAGAATCCTTTAGTAAACTACGGGATACGGTACTGAAGAATATTCCCAAAGGCTTTAAAGAAGAAATGAATTATGGTATGCTCGGATATGTAGTGCCCCACACCATATATCCCAATGGATATCACTGCGATCCGAAAGCTCCGTTACCATTTACCTGCATTGCCTCACAAAAGAATTTTGTCGCATTGTATCACATGGGAATCTATTCGGATAAGGCCTTGCTCGATTGGTTTGTAAAAGAATATGCAGCTCAATGCAAACATAAACTGGACATGGGGAAAAGCTGCATCCGTTTTAAGAAGATGGATGATATTCCGTATAAACTGATTGGTGAGCTGATGAAAAAAATGACGGTGAAAAAATGGGTTGAATTGTATGAAAGTAATCTTCGGCGAAGCAGTGCAAAAAAATAAGGCGTTAAATAGGAATCTTGTTGACAAAAAATGCCCTGCAAGGATCTCTTGCAGGGCATGGTTGCCGAAAGAATGGTGCGCTTCTTATTTAGAAATAACCACCTTTCCGTTATAATCACCGGACAGCGTACTTACAGTGTAAAAATATAGTCCACTATTCAGCATGGATGCATCCACATCAAAAATGCTTAAATCTGTTGAAGAGAATGATGCCGACCACACCACACTTCCCATCATATTGTAAATATTGATGGTTGCATTTCCGGTTACTGGAGCCGGGAATTTCAATTGAAAAGCGCCTGTTGTAGGATTAGGATATACAAAGTGACCGTTTAAATTAACTGAGGAAGATGGAGTGTGGTTTCTTTCTTCAGCTTCACATGGGCCAATCACGGCTCCCAATTGCAAAAGGGAGGGTAACTGCTTCTTTCCCACGCAATAGGTTTGGCCATCATAACAAACTTGAACCTTGTAGGTGGCACAAAGCACATCAGTCTCAAAAATCGCAATGGTTCCACTAATTTCATTGGACACCACCAGCAGGTTTCTTCCATTGGGACTTTCAGCTGCAGGAATGAAAAGAAGGCCTTCCGGACCGAGGTCTCCACCTGAGTTCAGACCAGGTGTTTGAGATAAGTCGCGGGTATTCACATAGTTTACAAGCCGTGGATTCAATGGATCGGTAATATTATACACTACTACCCCACCTGTTCTTTCCAATCCAACAAAAGCATAGGTGCTGTCGAAAATTTCGGCCACTTCGATGCCTTCCGGTTCCGGACCTTTATCATCACTGCGGTTTTTTAATGTATTGTTGGTGTTACTGCAATTGAAATTTAACGGATACTTCTCATAAAGAAAGGTCTCCAGTTCATCTCCGCTATCAAATACAAGGCCTCCTGATGTGTTCCAGATAGTGAATGACCGTGCGCCAAAAGTATAGAGCTGATCATAATCACCATCATTATCCGTATCACCCAAATTTTTTGTGACATTAAGGCGGCCAAGATTATTGTTATTCTTTAGTGTAACCGCATCAGGGAATGCTGTTTCATCCAGCAACAGAGAAGCTACTCTTGACCCTTCAGCAAATGCTGAATACTCACGAACGTCACCTTCATTTGCAGTTACCAGGTAATTATTGCCATTCAACCGAACATGTTTAATAGCATCCGGCTGATACATGCCATATACCGGCCAATTGGTAATATTCACGATGGCACTGTTCTGATCACTGGCATCGAGTTTATTATTCACATCCATATAGTTCTTAAATCCCAATCCGATTAACGACACAATCTTATTATTCTTTAAATTGATCACGCCGAGTGCATTGTTCTCCTGCAAGGTTACATACGCTTTCTCCGAGTTGCTGGAAACAGCAATGTATTCAGGTTCCATGTCCTGCGCTACGGTAGCGTTTGGTCCGTAAACACGGATAGAAGGATCAAGGATTGTATTGTTATATGCCGAGAAATCAAGTGTGGTCACATTCGCCTGAGTTAAACCTGCAATGCCTCCCGAGATATCAATAATACTTACACTACCTACGGGATCAATTGAGTAGTCACTGTTTGGTTCCCCTTCATTAGCGACCAGTACCTTGTTTCCATCCGGAGAAAAAGTGATCATATCCGGTAAAGCACCAACCTCTACGTGGTTGAGGTAATTTCCTGCTGCATCAAAAAAAACAGCTTTTCCATTTTGTTGCTTAATGGTATCTTCTACCGCAGCTACAACCACTCCATTTTTAATAGCCACACTATTTGCCGCAGCGCCATAAGGGCCCAGGTCTATTGCTGAAAGAAAAACCGGATCGGAAGGATCACTGAGATCTATAATATCCAAAGTTCCGGTTGATGCATTAACCGAAAACAGGTGTGAAGTAGCAGGATCATATGCTGCTATTTCCGTACCCCCTCCATCGTACACATTGGACGAATAGCGCCCAATCAATTTCAAATCAACAACAGACTGACTAAAGAGATAGCCGGATTGAAGCATAATAATTAATAAAAGCAGTAATGGTGTCAGGTGATTTTTCATGAGGTTGGTTTTGAGACGGCGCAAAAGTCAGACCCCATTGTTAACAAATCAAAAATTCCAATTTACATTTAGATTAATTCTTTGATTGGAATCTATGACCAGTGGCGTGTATACTCATCAATCTTGTTTGAAGCTATTCCGCCTTTGTGTCTCTGTGGTTTCAAGAATGGTAACCGCAAAGAACACAGAGAAAGATACTCATCAATCTTGTTTGAAGCTATTCCGCCTTTGTGCCCTCTGTGGTTTCAAAAATGGTAACCACAAAGAACACAGAGAAAGATACTCATCAATCTTGTTTGAAGCTATTCCGCCTTTGTGTCCTCTGTGGTTTCAAAAATGGTAACCACAAAGAACACAGAGAAAGATACAATTATCCAACATGCAGATGTAATGCTCATGCGCTTGAAGTCAGCCTTAATCATCATCATTCAAGGTAACTGACTTCAATCTTAATATCATGATTTCTTCCTTTATCATCTGAACAGGATATTTTAATGGCACCTGCTTCAGGGGTGAAGAATATCTTTTCATGCACACCGGCCTTTTTTAAAAAACGGTTATTGATGTACCAGTAAACGGTTTTTACTTCATTGTCTACATTACAGCTCAGCATTAATTGTTGTCCTTCATCCTTTTCAAGCAGGTATTCCATCCCATCAACAGGCGCCGTAATAGCCGGTGCGTTCTCCACATAAATACGGCTGCATAAAGGATTGTGTGGTGGTACCTTCTGATAAGGTATTTGTTGAAATTCATAATAAGAAACCATTTCCCCTGCCAGGTCAGGGTACCATTTTTTCCGGTAACCTTGTTCCGGTAAACAGTTGCGGCAATAGGCACTGCTTTCATCAGCAGCAACAAACACTTCCTTCAGATGATGACAGACCTGTGCAGCAGATATACCCGGAATAAAATAATCAATGACCTGGTCGGTACAAAATTCATTGGGTATCATTCCGGAAACAGAACAGACATAACGGAAATCAAGGCCTGCCGGTTGTTGAAACCATTCATTTGAAGAATTATAAGCGATCGTGTTGAACAGATCGAAAAGTAAAGGAGTAGCAATATCAGCGCCTGTTAGTTCAGGCACACCATTGCCCGAAAAATTTCCAACCCATACGCCGATCGTATAGTCTTTATTATAGCCAATACTCCAGGCATCCCGCCTTCCATATGAGGTGCCGGTTTTCCAGGCCACTTTCGGAAGATGCATGCTGCTTTCATAATTGTTGGGCAGATCGGGCCTAAGATGTTGTGTAAGAATCTCTGTAGTCATAAACACTGCAGCAGCGGAAAGTAAAGAAAATGACGATGCCGCAGTATCCTTTTTCGTCCATTGCAACTTTCTGTAATTACCTTCATTTGCAAAGCAGGCATATAGGTTGGTTAACTCTTCCAGCTTCACACCACAACCACCAAGAACAACAGAAAGCCCCAGCTTATTTTCATCGGCAGCCACCTGGCTAAATCCTGCCCGCTTCAATTGCGAAACAAAAGTGGGTATACCCAGCTGATTGAGCAATTTGACAGCCGGCACATTCAGTGACTGGGATAAAGCAGTTTGCACCGGTATGCTGCCATGAAATTTTTTGTCATAATTCTCCGGCATATACCCGCTGTAATTAACCGGCACATCCGTCACAATGGTTTTAGGCGCGATGAGCCCTTTGTCAAACCCGATCGCATAGACAAAGGGTTTCAATGCACTTCCGGGAGACCGTATAGCCTGCACCCCATCAACTTGTCCAAAGTCGGATGCATTGTAGAAATCAGCCGACCCGACATACGTCTCCACTGTATTGCTGCGATTATTGATAACCAGCACGGCACAATTGGTAATGCCTGTGAAATGGATGCGTCTTATATAATTATACGCGATGTTCTCCGCCTTCTCCTGCATGGCTTTGTTAATATTGGATTGAATAACCGGTTCGCCGCGATGTGACTTCATCAACCGCAAGGAAAGATGAGGCGCAAGTCTCGGAACATTATGCCTGGAACCTGTCATTGGCTCCAGTAAAGCATCATCGATATCCTGTTGTGCAAACAGGTTTTGCGAGGCGAAGCGCCTCAGCCATTTGTTTCTTTCTTCAGTGATCAGTACATTGTTTTTTCCGATAATAAGAGAGGAGGGCCTGTTGGGAATAATAGTAAGTGTGACTGTTTGCGCAAGGCTCAGATAACCGGGTGGCTCCTGAAAATAAATAAGCGCTGCACTTTTTACTCCTTCTATATTACTTCCATATGGTACGAGGTTCAGATAAAGCTGCAACACTTCATCCTTGCTATAATACCATTCCAGCTGAAAAGCACGAAAAACTTCCGTTAGTTTATTCAGGTAGGTGCGTTCTTTGGGTGCAATCAATCGCGCAACCTGCATGGTGATGGTAGAAGCGCCTGATGCCTTCCGGACAGAAAGCAGGTTGTTAACCACAGCACGTACTATTGATACCGGATTAACACCGGGGTGATAGTAGAAATATTTATCCTCTTTGTTAATAATGGCTTTCTTCAATGTTGGCGTAATCTCATGCAGTTCCGTTTTCAGGCGCCACTTTTGATCGCTGCTTAAAAATGCATGAAGCACACTGCCATCTGAAGCAGTAACAACCTGGCTGTATGGGATGTTGATGGATAACGGGAATATGATATTCAGCAAAACGCCAAATAAGATCAATACGCCAAAGGTATATGCAGTTAACCTCAGCCATTTTTTGTTCCACAGCTTTTGCCATTTGCCGCCTCGCCAAAAATAAAATTGTTGGAACATTTGTTGGAATTCGTATTGAAGCGAAAGTAGTAATAAGCACTTAATCAAACGTGCTGTCAATGAGCAAGGGTGCTTGACAAATTGCACTTATTACTCATTGGGGAATCCTTAGCTCATTTTTTTTAGCGCAAAGACGCTAAGCCGCTAAGAAAATCATACAGAATGAATTGCAATTTTACTTTTCTTGGCGTCTTTGCGACTTCGCGCTTATATATTTTTATCGCCAGGAACTGCAATTTGTCATGCACCCATGAGCAACGTGTACTACAAATTGGAAATTGATTATTGCGTGTTGAATATTGAGATTTTGAGTAAGTGAGTAAACCAACTTAGTGCTTACAGAATAACAAATAATCGGCTTCGCCGCAACAATTTAACCGTTTAGCCATTTAACCATTTAACCCACCAACCATTGCCTGAAAAGATGAACGAACTGTCGTACACCACCAACAGGTCATGTTGAGGCATTCAGCGAATTGGCTCTATCTTTGTCCGATTTTCCATACCGCAATAAGCATCCGGCGGTTAAGCATGAACCATTGAGAAGCCTTATCATCATACTGCTGCTTTGCCTTCCCGCTTTGTTGCAGGCACAGATTACCAACCTGCAAGGTATGGTAGTTGACTCGGCTTCGAAGCGTCCTATACCATTTGCCACAATAATCATAAATGATAATCAGTCAACAGGCAGCAGGGCCGATTCCGGTGGTCACTATGTAGTTAAGTCGGCCATTCCGGTTACCTCGCTCACTATCAGTTTTGTTGGCTATAAAACACAACGCTTCACCTTTCAAAAAACGGATAAGCTTACCTATTTTCCGGTTTTTATGGTGCCACAACAATCGGTACTGGATGATATTATTGTAGTTGCCGGTGAAAACCCCGCTAACCGGATCATAAAAGCGGCTGTTAAAAACAGTTATCTCAATAATTACAAAAATCTCAATTCCTATTCTTACAAAGCCTATGAGAAATTTGTGCTGACCGGCATCCCGGATTCCAGTGCATTAAGTGATTCGTCTCACTCCAAGTTATACCGGCATATGGAAGATAATCACCTGCTCGTGCTGGAAGCCATTACGGAACGTAAACACCTGGCACCTGACCTCACCAAAGAAACGGTGATCGCTCAGAAAGTTTCAGGATTGCAAAACCCGAATTTCACGGTACTTACCTCTCAATTCCAGACTACGGATTTCTATGATCCTTTCATCAATATTACCACCACTGATTTTGTGAATCCCATCAGTCCAAACAGCTGGGACCGTTATTTCTTCAATATCATCGATACAGCATATTCCGGAAATGATACTATATACGTGTTGACCTATCATCCTGCCAAAGGCAAACATTTTCCTTCTTTAAAAGGCATCCTCGAAATCAATACAGATGGCTATGCAATTCAAAGGGTGGTTGCAGAGCCTTCTGATACCGCACTCACCACCATGTTTGTAAAAATCGAACAGCTATATGCCAAGGCAGATGCTACGCATTGGTTCATTTCCAAAATAAATACCTACATCGGCTTCAAAAAATTTATCCTCGATGATCTGAAAGTGAACATGAAAGGCACAACGTATATCACCGAAGCAATGATCAATCCGCCAATCACCAAAAAAGATTTCGATGGGGTATCTATTGACCTGCTGGAAGATGCCGCTTCAAAAAGTAATACGTACTGGGAAGCACAACGCCCTGATACGCTTACGCATAAGGAACAGGTTACTTACAGTATGCTGGACAGTGTGGGCAAAAAAAACAACTTCGACAAAAAATTCAATATGCTGAATGCCTTTCAGGATGGTAATTTAAGATTGCAGTATGTGAGTGTTCAGCTATACAATGTGGTAAAATTTAACCGGCAGGAAGGATTCAGGTTAGGGATGGGACTGGAAACCAACAGCGACCTCTTTAAAAAATATAAGATAGGTGGTTTTGCCGGTTATGGGTTGCGCGATCAGCTCTGGAAATACGGCGGATTCTTTGAATGGAAAATGTACTATCCGAAAAATATCAAATTGCTGCTTAACTACTCCATGAGTTATGAAGAAAGCGGAGGCACTAAGTACTACCAGGGCACTTACTGGGGCAACAATGAAAACTATCGTAATTATACCATCGACAATTTTGACCTGGTAACACGTAAAGAAATTGCCTTCACTTCCCGTATCCGGAAATACATCAACCTGGAGCTCACAGCATTTGATGCGGAAAAGAATCCAACCAATAACTACCAGTTTGTAAACATGCATTCCGGAGAGCCGGTGGTGGAAGACCAGTTCACCTTTTCAGGAATCAAAGCCGCTCTTCGTTTTTCATACAAAGAAAAGATCGTAGAATCGCTTGACAAATACTATTGGATCAACACAGGGCATCCTACTATCTGGCTGCAGGTTACACAAGGCTTTAATGGTTTTATTGATGGCGACTACACCTACACGAAATATGAATCGAAATTTAATTATTCCTTTCCAACCAGGTCTTGGGGCATCACCACACTGACACTGGAAGGTGGCTGGGTAAATAATTCCATTCCGGCAACAGACCTGTTCACCGGAAGATCAAGCTATTCACCACTGGGATTATTTAGCACCAACAGTTTTCAAACCATGCGTTCGGGTGAATTCATCAACAGTGGCTTTGGTGCTGTTTATTACCGCCAGGATTTTCAAAGCAATATCATCCGCTGGGGAAAATTTCAACCCAATTTTGTATTTGTCACCAACATAGGCTGGGGCACCTTATCAAATCCAGAAACACATTTAAACATTAGCGCAAGAAGTATGGATAAAGGTTACTTTGAATCCGGGTTGATGATCAATAATATCTTCGGTAAGAAATTTTTCGGCATAGCACGGTTCAGTGTTGGTGGTGGTGTCTTTTATCGCTATGGTCCGTATGCGTTTAGCAACCCGCTTGATAATATTGCAGTGAAAGTGAGCTGGTCGTATAATTTCAAATAGCAGTACTTAATATTATATCACCTGAAAGCAGTCATGATACACTGATGATTGATCTATTTTATTAGGAGAATGTTGTAAAATTATAGAATGTTATATTTTTTATATTTGATTTGAATATTTAACAACCAATATTTAATGTTCATTTGTCAAAACTCAATGCTCATGCGATGTGTAGTTAATGAAGCATTAAATGAATCCACTACCGGAAAAGAAATTTAAAAGACGGGTAGCTACTAAGTAAATGAAGATTTAATAAATAGAACACGGATAACTCTGATCAGACGGATTCTTTCGGATTATTGTTTGATCATTTGCAAAGAGTGCTTTGCATGAACACTGTTTTAATCTGTGTTTATCAGTCAATTCCGTGTCATCCGTGTGCCGTTCTTTTTCTGCTGCGTAGTTACAAAAACGGTAACTTTAGGTATTGCTATACTATAATTCCGCTAAATTATTACTATCCAGGCAAAGATGATTCCCGGTATCCAAAACAATAAAGTGAATAGTATGTCCAGCCAAAAATTAATGGTAATACCATCCTCCCACAACGCTACTGCTAATGGAGGAAGTAATATGGCCAGCAGGCAATAGAGCAACTTTTCTTCACTTGCAGCTGCGTAAAAGAACGCTTTATGCATTTTGCTTTTTTCCGTTGATTGATGTGTCAGTGCATTCCAGGCGAACGATTTAGTAGCCTTCTTAATCGCCTTTTTGTCTGCCTGCATGATAGTGTTTCTATCAATTGCGGAGATAGCAGGTTGATAGCTGCTTCGTACATTATTAATTATTTGCCGGGCAGCTATTTCAACCGCTTCATTTGCGGAAGCAAGGTATACTTCATCAGGATTTACTCCTGGCATCTTGCTTATTTCCCCAATATGGGGTAATTCAGATACAACTACCGGGGTTGACTTGTCAATTTTTGTATTCGGATGATAGCGTCCGGAAAACTCAACATGGGAATTTCTTGAGCAGGATGTGAGTGCAAGTGCCAGTAAAAAAATACAAAATGTGAAATTGAAAAGATCGCGTTGCATGGTGAGTCTGTTTTAGAAAGTAAGATACAGTGATTGCCTATTCCATGCCATTTTTTTTTCGATTTTTTTCAGATACCGAATCCAGCCATGTATCCGAAGCTGATTGATTAATAACTGCAGGTAACAGTATGGAAAGCTTCCATAGCAATGAAAAACCAATATGGCAGCACAAATACAATAAACTTCTCTAATAAGTGTCCTCGCAGAGACTCGAACTCTGGACCCGCTGATTAAGAGTCAGCTGCTCTACCAACTGAGCTACGAAGACAGGAATTCCGGCATTTGTTTTTTTACCGGAGTGCAAAAGTCAGGATTTTTCGCGTAAAGAAAGAATGGTTATTTGCGATAATTGACTAATTTCGTTTTATCATTAATTACAACCCTTAAAAATGAAAGCAAAAATTTTTCTATTGGTAATTGCCATAGCGTTTACAGGATATTCTATGGTGCAGGCTCAAAGCACTTCCAGCCAACTGGATGGAAAAAAGTTCAGGATTGAACTAAGCAAAACCGGAAGTACGGAAGCGCCAGTCGTACAAACACTGGTTTTTTCCAACTCCATGATGCAAACGCCTGATTTTAATTCACTCGGCTTCAAAGAGTCAAAAGCCTATGTGAAACCCACAGCAGATTATTTCACCTGGACGTCAACAATTAACAGTGAAAAAGAAGGTGTAATGGGCTGGCAGGGAAGTGTGAAAGGCGATAAAATTGAAGGCACCTGCACCTGGAGAAGAGCAGGCGCACAACCTATTCAATATACTTTTACAGGCACAGTAATAAAGACTTCCACTAAATAGTCAGTCTTTTGCAAAAATGATCCGGACAGTGATGCTGCCCGGATTTTTTTATGCTGTTATTAGAGGGTCATTCATTGATGATCTCAAACATAATGTGTACCCGCTACAAATTGGTGAACACCGGTTATGCATTGGAAGATTGCAAAGGTGCCTGATTGCGGGCTAAAGGTTAAACTTACTTGCCTTATTATGAACCCTTACTTAATACTTTGATTTCATGCCCTGAAAGACAGCCAGCATGTAAATACCTTTTTTACTTTCACAAACCATGATGAGTTAAATACCGTACATCAGCACCGGTTGGGACATCTAAAGTTCAAATTCATTCTGTCAGATTCTTTAAATTTCCCTAATTATCAATGCATTGCGAACCAATTTAGAATTGAACAAGATCTGAGAGCGACTAATAACTGAAGAGCAGTTTTCATATTGGGCACTTGTTGACAATAATACAAGGGATTCAATTGAAACTAAAGTTTGAGACGAAATTTGGAGGAATGCTAATTGACTAAACTGAAAATAGATATTCATAAAAATATAACGGAGCTGGTCATAGTAGCAATACCCTTTTTACCATACATTGTGCCGCTTTTTCAAACCTGGGTCTGTAAGTTAATGTTGCTAACTGACAGGTTAAATGAACAGGAGTACGGATTTTTTGTTAGCGCCATTAAATTGACTCCTCCCGGTAAAAAGTTCATCAGGCATTCTAAATAACTTTTAACCAGATGGAATCAGAAAAACGCTGTTATAGTGAGCTGACTTATCTCCTTTTCAATAAGGAATGTCTTTATAACAGCACTCCCCGGAAAAAATCTGTTTACGTCAGTTTAGTTGTTGCAATTGTCTAACAAAACTCAAGCAAATTTATTGATATGAATACCTATCGGATTTTAATTGCAGATGATCATACGGTTATCAGAATAGGCTTAAAATACATTCTTAATACTCAGTTTAATTGTCAGCAGATTGAAGAAGCGGAATGCGCTAAGGACCTTTTTGAATTACTTGAAAAAAAGACTTTCACCCACCTGGTGCTTGACTTGCAGTTACCGGACACCAATATGTTAAGTGTATTTCCCAGACTTCGCAGCCAGTATCCTGAACTTAAGATACTTGTTTATTCCATGAGTGATGAAGAGATTTTTGCCAGGCGACTGTTATTAATGGGTGCTAACGGCTATTTGAGTAAACTGAGCAATGGAAGCGAGGTGAGAAAAGCTTTAAATCTGTTTTTGATGGGGCGCAACTATACAAGTGATGTTGTTAAAACTGCTTTGAAAAAGTTGCATGAAAGCAGTGAATCAAATCTAAATCCATTTGATGAGTTATCAGAAAGAGAAATGGAAGTTGCCATTGATCTGCTGCAGGGCAAACGGGTAAAAGAAATTGCGACCCGGCTCAAACTGCGTTCCTCTACGATTACTACTTATAAGGCACGAATTTTTGAAAAAGCAGGAGTCAGAACCCTTTTGGATTTCAGGAATATTGCCCAATACTGTAACTTAATCGAGGCATAGCATTTCAATTTCACCATGTGACACTGCGGCATTTAATGCCATATTCCCAAAAGTATTGATCTATGAAGCCAGGCTCACTTCGCAACTATAAGCGATTTATTAGCACAATATAAGCCGGTACACAGGTTATCATTTGTCGCAAATGATTGGTGCCTTGAAAACTGCGCATTGTTCCATTCAAAAATCGGTGAAATACATTGTAGCACCATCATGGCCAAACGATGAATTATCCTCCCTTATGGCGGTAGCGGGTTCATACCCGAATTAAAAACGCCAAACTTTTTAAACTTATTACTACCCATTTTTAACTAAACTTATTGATACGCTGTGCTATTTACAGCCGGAAACGATGTGGCATATCCTTATTTAGGAATGAATTATAAATGTGATTATGTTAATGGCCTTTTCAGCCAAATTCCAGCATGCTATCACTTATTCCCGGAAAACAGGTTCGCAACTTCTATGAATTCCCGCGTTGAAATAGTAAATATTTATATCATATAAACTAGGTAGTAGTAATGGTGTAGGTTAAAACAGACAACGGCTGTGATTGCACACACATAATTTTACATCATAATTTTTAACGCAAAATCAAATAAAATGAAAACAATTTCTACTCCTGACACAATCAGGAAAAACACTTCTGAAAAGAAGATGCAAAAACCTGTATTTTTTGCACTTACTCTTCTTTTATTAACAGTTTTTCAACTGCATTTTGTCTATGCTACTAATGGCACAGGTGTGGTAACAGTTACTTCGGGCAGCGGTAGTTGTGTGGACTACACTCCTGCTCAGGGTGGTGGTCCGGATAACTGGGAAGTAAGTGAAGGAGGCAGCTATACCATGACTATTACCGGAGTTACAGAATGTGGAGGAAGCACTATTACCGTGTTCGTACAAAGCAGTTCAAGTGGCAACTTCTGTTTCAATGCCACAGGCGGAGGCGGAACGTATACCGGAAATTTCTCTTTACCTGCAACAACCTGTAACACCATGCCCATTAGTTACAAATGTGGGGCAGATGGCGATTGCAGTAATGAAGGCACCTTTAATGCAGCCGGTCCGAGCGGTTCTAAAAGCGTGCACCTGCGCTCATCATATTTTGATAGCAATTGTGATAAAACCGAGACCGATGAGGATTGTAATGCCGGTTGTACCCTTTCACTCAGTGGAACGGATACTGATGTTAGCTGCTATGGTGAAAACAATGGCGCAATTGATGTGACCGTTTCTGATGCACAGGGAACTGTGACTTACCAGTGGAGCGATGGTGCAACTTCAGAAGACAGAACAGACCTCGTTCCGGGTGTATATACGGTAACTGCTGAAGACGATGAATGCTCCAAGACCAGCACCTTCACTATATCAGAGCCTGTAGCACTGGGTCTTTCCGGTTCAGCCCTGGATGTAACAGTAGTAGGTGGTTCAGATGGATCCATTGATATTACGGTATCCGGTGGTACCGGGTCTTACAGCTACAGCTGGAATGATGGCTCAACTGACGAAGACCGCAACAATCTTGCAGCGGGAACTTATACCGTTACCGTTACTGATGAGAATGGTTGCACCATTCAGGAAAGTTTCATAGTGAATGATGTTGAATGCACGATCACAGTAGATGCAGGTGCTGATGACTCAAAATGTCATAACGATCCTACTTCACTTTATGCTGTTTCTTCAGATCCAAATGCAACTTTCAGCTGGTCACCGGCTTCAGGAGTCGACAACCCGAATATCGCAAACCCGGTAACAAACGTTACACAAACCACCACATTCACGGTTACGGTAACCGGATCGAATGGTTGTGTTGCCAGCGATGAAGTAACTATTACTGCCTATAAACTGGTAAAAGCAAAAATTGAGATATATCCCAATACACCAAGCTGCGAGGCTCCTTGTCTGAAGCTGTTTACTAAAAACAATCCAAACTATTCTTATGAGTGGCGCCTCAATGGTCAGCCGATTGTTGGCGCAGCAGATAAGAATACCTATTGCGCCTGCGTATCCGGTGACTATTCAGTTCATGTAACGGATTTGGTTTCAGGTTGTATGCATACATCAAAGAAATTTGTGGTAGTGATTGCACCTAAGATGGAAGATGGAAACAAGGATGTTCCAACAAAAGAAATGAGTTTGAATGTATGGCCAAATCCTGCTACTGACAACCTGAATATTACGGTTAGCAATGGCAGCGATGGATCAGTTAAAGTTCAGTTACTGGATGTATTTGGACGCGAAATTATGCTGAATGAATTGAATGGTAGCCGGTATGAGCAAACTATTACCTGGAATATGAATGACCTTTCCAACGGAGTTTATTTCGTAAGGGTATTAAATGGAGATAACAGGATTGAACAAAAAGTAATGGTGATTAAGTAATCACTCTTAACGGTTGTTTTAACCTTCAAGAGCCGGACAGGATTCAATTCCTGTCCGGCTTTTTGTTGGGGTAAGCCATACAATCATATTTAATATAAAAGGATAAAACATCAGCTTCTTCTCAGCATACATAGCAACTCCGGTAGTTTAGCCTAAACCATTTTGACTTGGTAAATGAGTGGAAGCAATCCCTGATTTTATTGGGTGTTAAAAAAAATTGAAAAAAAATTTGCGAAACCGAATAGTTGCTTATATATTTGCAACCGAATGGTTTCATAACTAAATCATTTTACCAATGAGAAGAGATGTTTTTCAGGCCATTGCTGATCCGACCAGGCGGGCCATCATATTACTGATTGCCTTGCAGGCTATGACACCAAATGCCATTGCCCAACACTTTGACACGACGCGACAGGCCGTTTCCAAACACCTGCGTATACTCACAGAATGCCAACTGGTAAAGCAAAAACAATCAGGAAGAGAGATTTACTACGAACTAAATGAAACCCGAATGAAAGAAATTGACAAATGGCTTGAGCAATTCAGGAAGATATGGGAAAGCCGCTTCAACGAACTTGACAAAGTATTATTAACCATTAAAAACAAAAAAAAATGAACAACCTTTTAGCATTTGATTTTACTGTAAACAAGCAGAGCAATACCATCACAGTAAAAAGAGAATTTGCCGCAGAAATCTCGCTGGTATGGGACGCTTACACCAAAAGTGAACTGCTTGACCAATGGTGGGCACCGAAACCCTGGAAGGCTAGAACCAGGTCATTGGATTTCAGAGAGGGCGGCCTATGGCATTACGCAATGGTCGGACCAAATGGAGAAGAGCATTGGGCCAGGGCAGAATACAAGACCATTCAATCTCAATTGGTTTCCGGACAAAAAAAATTTACCGGCCTTGATGCTTTTGCAGATGCAGCCGGTAATGCGAATACCGATTTACCGCAATCAACATGGGAAATAATATTTACAGACAAAGGGCCGATAACCCTTGTGGAATGCCATATCTCATACAGTGATCTGGCTCAGCTGGAAGCAACCATTCAAATGGGCTTTAAAGAAGGCTTCGCTACAGCAATGGAAGGCTTGGATGAATTATTGATTTCCTTAAAAAGCAAGTAAATCAATACGAAAGTAAAGTTACTATACGGGCAACCCGTTTAAATCAATCAATGGCCATGTTCATCACCGTGATGTTCATGGTCATTTTTTATTTCGGGTGAAAGCGCCATGATAAAGCAGAAGAGCGCACCAAGCACACCTACTACCATTACAATTTGGGGAAACCAGATTTGCAGTAACATTATTTGGAAGGATTTAAAATGTGGCGCTAAAATAATGAGCAATACGCAGATTATCTGAGAAAGATAATTTGAGCAAAAAAGCATGCAAAATACCAGCTCTCGAAAAACCGGGCTTTCAGTGCTTTCCCGGCAAACTAAATCCGATGCGTTTTCTGGTATCTGAACTTTGTTCTGCCAGCTTAAACTCTTCCATATCTGCCAGTATTACTTTGTCAAGGAGCTCCGGTGTGCGCTCCGCTTTAGGCATTCCTGCAAGACGAAGGTCACGGTTCTTGATTACCTCCTCTACTACTTTACGCACACTTCTGGCATTACCGAAATACTTATCACGCCGGTCATATAACATCTGCAGGTAGTTTTGCAGATGTACGGAAGCCTGCTCATCAGGTGCTAAGCCTTCTGCCTTCAGCATACTTAGGGCAATGGCAAAAAGTTCTTCCGGCGTATAGTCTTCAAATACAAGTGTCTTGTCGAATCGTGAACTGAGGCCGGGGTTTGATTCGAGGAAGCGGTGCATTGGTTCAGTATATCCGGCAACAATCACAACAAACTGACCTCGCAGGTCTTCCATCCTTTTCAGTAAGGTTTCTATGGCCTCGCTTCCAAAATCATTGGCAGAACCAGTGCTCAATGCATAGGCTTCATCAATAAAAAGCACACCGCCTTTTGCCGAATCTGTTACATGGGCTGTTTTAATTGCAGTCTGACCAATATAACCTGCTACGAGGCCCTGTTTGTCCACTTCAACCAGGTGTCCTCTTTCAAGCAAACCAAGTGCTTTATAGATTCTTGCAATAATTCGTGCTACCGTAGTTTTACCGGTTCCGGGATTACCCATAAAAACACTGTGTAAAGAAAATCGCCGCAACACGTCTTTCCCTTCTTCGCGGTAAAACCTTACAAGTTTCACCATCTCATTGATTTCACTTTTAATGAAACTCATACCGACGAGACTATTCAATTCCTGCAATGCCTCCTTCAGCAATAATTCATCAGTTGGAATGTCAGGCAGCTCATTCTCACGCGATGCAAATATTTTCCTGAAGTCGCCTGCTTCTAACGTAGTAAAGCTTTCCTTGTTCAATGATTTAGGATTCTGATGCGCCATCACACGCAGTCCCATATTAAGTTTGGCTTCGTCAATCCATCCGTTTACCAGGCGTGCATTTCCGAAGGAACGGTCGCGGTTTCGGTATGCTTCTACCAACTTTTCATACAAGAATTTTTTAGCTTCCGGTGAGAAGACCAGGTTGCGCTCTTGTGCAGCATAGTCGGCAATGGCAGCCAGCTCCTGTGGCAGGTAATCAGGGAATTCGAAACGTTGATTGAGCCTTGATTTCAAGCCCGGGTTGGATTCAAGAAAGGTGGTCATCTCATCAGGATATCCTGCCACGATTATGGCGATATCCCCTTTGCCATCACTGATTTCCTTCAACAGAATTTCAATTACTTCTTTTCCAAAATCCTTGCTGTCATCCGATTTACGTGCCAGGGCATACGCTTCATCAATAAACAAGGTGCCACCACGTGCACGGTTAATCACTTCCTTGGTGCGTGGTGCTGTCTGGCCAATATACTCAGCCACCAGGTCAGCACGGTCCACTTCCACCAGGTGACCTTTGCTGAGCAAACCCATTTTTGCATAGATCCTGCTAAGCAGTCGTGCTACTGTTGTTTTTCCCGTACCCGGATTTCCGGTAAATACAGCATGCAGGTTCAGTTTATCGTCGTCGGCAAGGCCCTTTTCCGCGCGCAGCCTGGTAAACTCCAGGTATTGAAGGTAATCATGGATTTTTGTTTTAATACCGGTAAGACCAATCAGTTGATCCAACTGCGCAACCACCTGAGTTAACGTTTCAGTTGGTTCGGCCGGTTCGGCCGGTTGTTGTTCGGTGGCAATCTTGTATTGTGGTGTATTGAGCAATGAAACAGTTCCGGGCACAGCTTCCTCGCCTACCAAAAAGGGAACAACACCGATCAGGTGATCCATAAATACGATCTCCAGGGTAAAACCACCATCATACCAGGTGCCTTTTGTATCGGAACCCCAACCGGTGGTAAGGGTGCAGTTCCCCTGCTTATCAGGGTTCATGAAAAAAAATTCGATGCATTGACCCTTCAACTGGCGTGCATCATTGTAAAAATCAAAATAGATTTCACAGGGCCAGTTTATATCAGGCAACCTGTTGTGCAATAACAATTCAGCCCATACAAAACGTGTTTCCTGCTTGTTGAACGACGATAAATATTTTCTTTCGGCAAGGCCTAACCCGTTATTTGGACCTTCATACAGTTTAACCGATTCGATGCTGAAATATGGATTGGCATCGTTGGTTACCGGACCTGCATTGGATACATAGAATGTTTTTGAACCAACCAGTACACTTTCTACCCATGCTTCCCAATAGTACTGATCCTTTTTCCAGAAAGAACCGGCAGAGGGATTACCCCATCCTTCGCGGATGTAGACGATGTTTTCATCGGTTTTAACGATTCGTTCTACCTTCAGGTCACAGATCTCTTTTCCGTTGGAGTGAAATGCCTTCAGGTTCACCTGCAGCGTCCATTCTTCCTCATCAAATCTTTTGTTAAACAAGGATAGTTCAGCATAGAGGTAGGTAGTTGTCGCTTCTTCCAGAACCTGCTGGTATTTGCGTTTACTTTCTGCTAAAGGATCAGCAGGCCCGAATACTTTCAGGTCACGGAATTTATAGTTTGTATCCGTTGGTCTTATGGACATGATAACGACTGATCATTAGACGACTTCGAAATCGGATTGGTTGGATTTTTTCTAAAAGTTTTCAAATCAAACTATTACAATCAATGGACCTTCCCTATCTAGCTTGAGATACATTACCTGATTACCTTTCAGTGCATAATGCATCTTACTAAACGGAAAATAGCAGCCACAAGATTGCATTAAATAAATCAACTACCTTTTTCCTGCAACCACAAATTTAGACATAGCCACCTGGCTGCCGCAACGGACGATTGCCACATATACGCCATTGGTAAACTGCTCTGTGAGCGATAGTTCCCTTTGGAAAAGTGTACCCTGCAGGGCCAGCTGTTCACTATAAACCAAAGCGCCCAACAGGTTGGTGATTTCCAGAGTAGCCGTGGGTACCTGATCGTTAAAATCGGCTTGCAGGAATACTACATTGGCGGTAGGATTTGGATATATAGATAAAGTGGTTCTACTTCCCGGATTATCCCCTGTTTCCGCTTCTTTACAAATACTGGTGATCGTTGTAATTTTTGAGTTTTCCTTGCAGCCGTTCGCATCTGTTACTTTGCATTTAAAGTCTCCGGCAGTGCTTACAACATAACTCATTTGTGTTGCTCCGTTAATGTTGACTGAATTCTTCAACCACTGATAGGAATAACCACTGCCGGCACTTGCAGTAAGTGTGCGGGTTTCTCCATTGCAAATATTTTTGGAACCGTCAATCGTAACCTTAGCTTTAGGAAGATTCAGCATCGTGGCAACTACCCCATCAGATTGATTCTGACAGTTGAAATTATCTGTAATAGTCACTTTATAGGTGCCGCTGCTTATCGGGTAGTACTTCTTATCGGTTGCACCTGAAATATTGTTTCCCCCTTTGACCCATTGGTAGGATGCATATCCGGAAGGAGCAACAAGGTAGGTGCTTTTGGATCCTTCGCAAAAAGCAGTGGGCCCATTGACTGTAACATTGGTTGATGGTAATGGATAGATGGTTACCTGAGTTGCAGCAGATGTGTTAACACAACTGTTGTAATCGGTTATTGTTACACTATAAGCGCCTGCGTCCTTCACAGTAAGTATCTGGCCGTATTTACCATTCGACCATTTGTACGATTTAAAACCACTTCCTGCATCCAGCGTTACTGAACCTCCATCGCAAAAAGCAAGCGGTCCGGATGGATTAACAATTGCCTGAGGTAATGGATGAACCACAATAGATGCAGGCAGCGATACAGAAGCACAGCCATTTTGATCAATTACAGTGAGCTGATAATTGCCCGGTGTAGTCACTGTCAATTCTGTTCCTGTAAATCCGTTTGACCACACATAAGTAGCTGTCGGATCCAACTTTTTTGGAATCAACACCGTATTGGAGCCTGCGCAAAATGTATCTTTCCCTGTATTTTTTATGGTTGGAGTTTCCGGTAAGGAATTGGCAGTAACCTTTATAGTATCTGCAGCCCAATAACCAGCCTTTTCATCCCAGACGCGTATCCAATAATCACCGCTGTTTTTGGCCCATATCTTTCTACTGGTTTCACCGGTAGACCACTGATAAGCAAAATAACCTCCGCCGGCGTCGAGGTTTACGCTATCGCCCTGGCAAAAAGTGGTAGCGCCTGAGGCACTAATGGAAACAACAGGTTGCGCATCCGGTACATAATTGGATGTAATTTTTGTAATTGAATATTCTTTAACGGTCAATGTAGCCGGAACACTTGAATTCTTCTTCAAAACATCACCGTCATTTGCAATGTAATCAGTAGCGGCGGCGGCTATCCTTTCATAATTACCGCCCGTTTTAAAGACATCGGTAGTCTTAATCTTCTGTTCGCTGCCGGAAAGGTTCACGATGATAGCAGTGGATGCATTATCATTGGAGAACTGCCAGCCATACAAAGAAGGGTAGGTAACTGTTTCATCGTCCTCCACAAATGCAATGGCAGGGGCCCCTGTAAAACTCAGCTCCGAGGCATACTTCATTCCATCTACTGCTTCACTGATAATTTGCACTGCATGACCGGATGAAGTTTTGTCCCATGATGTAGTAATTGGAGGATTTGGCGGTTCCTTAAAGCTACCATCATCCTTGAACTTGAATCCTTTATAATCAATAAAATAGCCTCCGTAACCCGCTGTGCCGCAAACAGTATGAAAGTTCACATTCGTGATTTTTTCACTTTCCAGGTAGTGCAATGTTTGTGTAGCCACAAATAAAGCATGTCCCCAGGAGCCATGCACGGGTATATTGAAATCCTGCAGATTATATTCAGTAATCCATACCTCCTTACCCGGCCTCACCAGTGGCAAATCCTCTGTAGCCATAATATTCCAGGCCTTAAAAGGACGGTATAGAAATTCCACCACATCATTTGTATTGTATTTTCCATCACCTTCACCTTTTGCTTCTGTTCCGGATGCTGAAAAGTATTGATGAAACGTAATGGCATCCTCGCCTTCCAGCGTTTCCAGCAGGTTGCCGTCCCATAGCACGCGACGCGATTGATTGTTTCGGTTAAAGGCACCTTGTGCTGCTACTTTTGCCTCCGGAAAATGTGCATGAATAGAGTCAATCCATTTTGAAGCAACAATACCATAGGTTTGCGCATCCGGAAAAATACTGTAGATATAACTGGAATCCTCTTCTTCAGCCAGGTAGAATTCGTTACCCAATTCGATGTACTTCACTTCCATTCCAAGAGAATCTGCATAATGGAGCATCTCCAATTGATAAGCCAGCGTAGAACTGATCATGTTAAGCGCAAACAATGGAACTGCACCGGTTTCATCTACCAGCACTTTAAAATTTTCAAGTGTATTGTATACAGGGGCCTGATTCGGGTTGTGTGGCGGCACATTTGGATCATCAACAAACCAACCGGTTTTCCAATCCCACCAATTGGAATTGCCTCCGGAAGGAAACCGAATCACCTTGGCATTCATGTCAGGTGCATGTTGGAGCAAATCAGGATGGTCGATATACATACCATCCCTGGTAGTATTTTGACTTCCGATTCCAAACCAGTCAGGTTTCACAGACCTTCGGTTGGATAATTGCATGTCAATGGTCTGTGCAAATCCATCTGCTTTCAAAAAAATTAAAACAATAAGCAGGTTGAACAACAGTTTGGTTCGCAGGTGTGACAGTATTGCTCTCATCAGTTGATGTTTTTTGATGTGGGCCAATAAGATTTCTAACAAATCAAGTGTTGGCTGGGATTCAATTATTTATCTGCTAAAGATAAACTTGTCAAAGATATCATAATCTTTCATTTCTAGGCATTCTTTTCCTCGTATTTACTCATTTGATAATGTGGCTGCTATCTGTCTTTAAAGGGTTATATACAATATTGTAGCCCCTATTGTGTATCATGGCAAAATATACAACTAGCCAAAATTGTTAGTAGTGCTCACCGTAAGATTTCCACGTCAGTCTTGAATGTCTTCAAATGAAAAAAAGGCGGCACCATGTTGAGGTGCCGCCTTCAATTGAATTGCTCTATAGTTATTCATTCGCCACAACAAACCTGGAACTGTATAAATTATCATTCACTTTTACGATCACAATATATTGACCGGATGAAACTGCTGCGTCCAGGTAGATATCCGAGGCAATCAGGTTATCGTTGAAAGCGGATTCCTGGCGCCAGATCAGCGCTCCCAGCATATTCCTTATTTCAGCTGTGTAGTTGCCTTGCTTCACTTCCGGCATATTCATACGAATGTGCAATTCGCCCTTGGTTGGATTAGGATAGATGAACCAACTAACTTGTTCCTTAGCATCTATTTCTGACCCATCTTTACAATTACTGGTTATCACGATGGTATTGGAGGTGGTTGAACAGCCTGATGCATTGGTTACAATGCATTGGTAGCTTCCGGCTAATGAGGCAGTATAACTGGAGGAACTGGCTCCTGCAATGGTATTGCCATCCCTTTTCCAGATATAACTCAGTCCTGTACCGGTGTTCGCTGCAATATTCTTGGTTTGACCGGAACAGATATTAGCACTGCCACTAATGCTGATGCTTGCGGTAGGATTACTGTTTACAGTAACCGCCAACCCGCTGCTGGTTTTGTTACAGCCATTTACATCTGTTACCTTCACTTTGTATGTGCCGGATGAGACCGGTGCAAAGGTCTGATTGGTTGCTCCATTCTGAGCAGCCGATCCTTTCAACCATTGGTAGGTATAAGGGCCACTGAGTGTAGTAAGGTATGTTCCGGCGTTCTTACAATACGTGGTTGGACCCACTGCTGTAACAGTTACAGCAGGCAATATCCATTCTGTGACGGTTACAGGTGCAGATATACCACTGCAGTTATTTCCATTTGTTACTGTCACCGTAAATGTACCGCTTGCAGTGATGGCATTGGTTTGCGTAGTCTTACCATTTGACCACAGGTACATACTGTATCCAGCACCGGCATCGAGTGTTACCGTGCCACCATCACAAAATTGTGTTGCGCCAAGCGCATTTATTACCGGAGTTGGCAAGGCAGCAACCGTAATTGTCTTTTGAGAAGAAGTGCCGGTACATCCGTTTCCGTCTGTTACGGTTACCACAAAATTACCTGCACCATTTACGTTTATGTTGGAAGCATTCGAACCGGTTGACCAGGCATACAGGCTATAGGTTCCACAACTCAAATTGATAGTGGAACCCTGGCAAACGGTTGCCGGGCCTGCAATAACGGGAGCGGGATTGCTGTTAATGGTGACTGAAAATGCCGCCGATGTTTTTGAACATTGATTCGCATCATTAATAACCACTTTATAGCTGCCGCTGACTGCCGGTGTAAATTGCTGTGAAGTTGCACCGGCAATATTTACTCCGCTCTTTTGCCATTGATAGCTGTAACCTCCAAGCGTGGTGAGATAAACACCACTGCTGGCACAATAGGTTGTTTGCCCGGTGCTGCTACTTACCACAGGAACGGGTGGAATCCATTCTACCACACTTACCGGCAGAGATGTTCCGGAACAACCAATATTATCAGTAACCGTAACAGTATATGAGCCTGAACTTGTTATGGTATTGGTTTGCGTTGTTTTGCTGTTTGACCAATTGTATGCACTATACCCGCTGCCTGCATCCAATACTACAGATCCTCCATCACAAAACTGTGTAGCGCTCTGTGCCGATATTACCGGAAGAGGCAAAGGACTTAATGTGGTAGTTTTTAACGGAGAGGTTCCCTGGCAGCCATTGCCATCGGTAACGGTTACTGAATAACTGCCGGAGCCGGAAACACTGATGGTGGATGTTGTTGCACCGGTTGACCAATTATAGGAAGAAAAAGTTCCGCAACTGAGTATAGCAGATGACCCCTGGCAAATGAAATTAGTGCCTGAGATAACAGGTGCAGGAATATTGAATAAGGTAACGGTATAGGACGAAGAGGTCTTGCTGCATCCGTTTACATCAGTTGCAATAACTTTATAGTTGCCGCCACTCGTTGGATAAAAATTCTTCATAGTGGCACCTGCAATATTAACACTGCTTTTCTGCCATTGATAGCCTGCTGCTGTTGCTGTAGTAAGGTATACCCCAGCATTTGCACAAAATGAGGCACTGCCGACGCTGCTGGTAATTACCGGAGTTGGCGGAATCCATTCCGTTATAACAACTGATGCGGACTGTGCACTGCAACCATTCTGCCCGGTAACTGTAACGCTTAGCGTTCCTGATGCAGTAATGTTCACAGTTTGTGTGGTCTTTCCATTAGACCATGCATATCCGGAATATCCAGCTCCGGCATCTAGTGTAACACTTCCGCCGTCACAAAATGAAGTAGCACCCATTGCTGCTATAACCGGTGTGGGCAGAGGGTTGACAACAATAGATTTGGGCGCTGAAACTGCCGTGCATCCATTCAAGTCGGTAACTGTTACAATATAATTACCGCCCTGACTTACAGAGATGGAAGCTGTCGTTTGTCCCGATGACCATAGGTAAGTACTGTATCCTGATGGTGCATTAATAGTAGTGCTTTGTCCCTGGCAAATGGTAGATCCACCAACCACAGTTAGAATAGGTGTTGTCGCTACATTTACAGTAACTGCAACGTTATCAGATGTTTTTGAACAACCATGTTCATCTGTGATGATTACTTTATAGGTAGTACCGGTTGTTGTTGGCTGGTAAGTTTGCCCGGTAGCATTAGTGAGAATGGTTAGGCCCTTCTTCCATTGGTAACTGTATCCCGGAATGGTAGAAAGGGTAGACGGACTTTCAACACAATAAGTAGATGGACCAGTAATGTTCACTGGTGGAACCGGAGGCTCCCAAACGGTAAGATCCAGAGCCGGCGAGATATTAGTGCAGTTATTGACATCCTTTACCGTTACGGTGATTGGACCATTCGTCTCTGCTGAAATAGTTTGACCTGATTTACCATTTGACCAGGTATACTGATTGTATCCGGGTTGGGCGGAAAGCGAAACACTCTGATCGTAGCAAAACGATGTTGGGCCCGCTGCTGTAATAATGGGTTGTGGCAGCGGATTGACCGTAATCACTTTTGCGGGGCTTGTTGAAACACAACCATTTGTATCCGTTAGCGTGCAGGTATAAGAACCTGAATTACCTACAATGATTGAATTTCCAGTGGCACCTGTTGACCAATCATAACCTTCATAACCAGCCGGCATACTTAATGTGGTTAACTCACCCTGGCACAGAAGGCTGCCGTTTGATACGGTGATAGCTGGCGCCAGCAACGAATTGACTGTAATGTCCAGGCCAGTATTGTTTTTCTTACTACAGCCATTCTGGTCAGTTACTGTTACCTTGTAAAGTCCGCTTCCAACAGGTGTCCAGGTCTGCCCAGTGCCGCCACTTATTTCAGCTACTCCTTTAAACCATTGATAACTATAACCCGGGATAGTAGAAATTGTGGTTGGTGTTTCAATACAATAGGTTGTGGGCCCCATAGCACTTATGACCGGAAATTCAGGTTCCCAAACTGTTATTTCAATTGCATTGGAATTCGCATGACAGCCATTCGTATCACCAACATTTACCCAATAGGTGCCTGAAACAGTATAGTTTTTAGACTGAAGGCTGCCGCCGCCGGACCATACATAGTCATTATAAACATCGTTTACCTGAAGGGTTACTCCAACATCGTAACAAGCTTGCACCGGCCCTATTGCGCTGATGACCGGTTCGGGTAATGCATGTACAGTAATGGTTTCAGTGTCTGACACTGCTGTGCATCCATTTTGGCTATCTGTTATCAACAGGTAATGATTTCCGGTAGTGGTAGCTAATGCAGAAACTGTTGTATCGCCGGTAATTGGCCACAGGTAGGAAACATTTGAATAGGTAAAATTAGGGCCGAGATAAACAAGCACGCTTCCGCCTTCACAAAATGTTTTACTGCCATCCACTTTAATATTGGGCACAACCGGTGAAGGGTTAACAGTAATATGAACAGAAGTTTCAGAATAGTATCCGACAGGACTGTCGTAAACTTTCAATGAATACTCTCCGGTAGTAGTCACCCATATCTTCCTGGATGTTTTTCCGTTTGACCACATGTATGAATAATGTCCGGCACCACCATCCAGTTGTACACTATCACCGGAACAAATAACAGTATCGCCATTTACGGTAATTGAAACAACAGGAGGCGTATCAGGTACTGTGGTTGCACTAATGCGGGTAATAGAATAAGGTTGTAAGACGAGATTTTGAGGAAGCGTTGCATTTACAATGGTCACATCCTGAGCGGTAGCAATTAATTGAAGCGGTGGTGCATGGCGCATTTCATAGGTTCCGCCGGAAGGAAACATTGCCGCAGTATTGATGGTTTGAGTGGTGCCGGTAAGATTCAGCAAGGCAGCATCTGTACTGTTATTATTGTTGAAGAGAAAACCGAAGAGTCCATTATAATAGATCGTATCGCCCTTTTCAATCGTCATCACCTGCGGGTTGGGGGAGAACTGAATTTGTGATGCATATGACTTATTGTTCATTGATTTGCCCACCATCATCAGGTTATTGCCGGTAGCAGTTAAGCCCCAAAAAGTAGTAGCAGGTTTTACCGGTGGAGGTATGAAACTAGCGTCTTCGCCATTGCCAAATTCAAATCCTTCTGTATCATAAAAATGGCTGGCATAAACTGCAGTACCACACATGCCATGTGGCGTAACTTTGGTGATACGTTCATCTTGCAGCAATAGCAGTGTTTGCAAAGCCTGAAACAGGCCATGTGTCCAATAACCATGCGTCGGCCGCTCATGATCAGAGAGATTAAACTCAGTAATCCAGATCTCTTTTCCGGGTCGCACCTTCACCATAGACTTGGTTGATAAGATATCCCATGCTTTGTACGGTTGATAGAGCCATTCCGGAACATCAGACATGTTCACATCCAGTTTCTCTGCAAGTGTCTCTAAAGAATCAGCATCTGCGGAAGCATAATAGAAATGAAACGTCATTGCATCTTCTCCTTCAAGATGCGCAAGCACACTGTCGTTCCATATCTTTCTCCGTGGTGCGGCATTCTTATCAAACACACCTTGCGCAGCTACTTTTGCATTGGGGAAGTATTTATGAATACTGTCAGCCCAGATAGTGGCGGCTTTGCCATAATCAGACGGTTCCGGAAATACCTGCAAAATGTAAGCGGAATCTTCATCGCCTTCCAGGAAAAACTCATTGCCCAGCTCCACATATTCTACTGGTATGCCGATGGAATCTGCATGTTTCAGCATGGCAATCTGCTCAGTTACGTTAGACAGAATCATATTCACTCCCAGTATGGTCGATGAAGCGCCTGCTGCATCTCTCAATACCTTATAGTCTTCAAGCCTGTTGGGAACCTTGGTTAATGACTTATACTTCTGTGGTACATTCGGATCGTCATATACCCAGCCCTCCCGCCAGTTATACCAACTCGAAAAGGCACCTGCGGGAAAACGGAATATCTGTGGTTTCATCAATGGCATCTTGTCCAGCAAGTATGGATTTAAACAGGAAGAGCCACCCCTGATAGTGGTGCCTGTGTTAAATCCAAAAATGTCATCCCCAAGCGTTCTTCGGGTAGTGAGTCCGATATCAATAGTCTGCGCAAACAAAGAACTGCTTAGCGCAAAACAAATCATGCAGCAAATAGCGATTGACCACAAATATCCGGAGCCTACCCTGGTATGTAGATTTGTTTTCATCGAAAAACTTTTTGAAAGGTTAGCCAAAAATGGTTACGTGCAAATGCGATATGTACGGCTGGGCACGCATAAATGTTTCTAACTTGCTATAAAAGGAAACAACGATTCAGATGGAAAACAAATAGGTAATACTTGCTGAAATGCAATACAGATGAGCCTTTCAGAAAGTAAGTCTGGCAACTACCTTGTAAGAATCCACATTAATTATGCATAAAGAGGGAATTGTTGCATGAAGTCATGCACATTGCCGCGGATGCGGCTGATCAGGGCCTCATTATCAGGATCCATAATCACCTGATCCATCCATTCCACAATCTGCAGCATATGGCTTTCTTGCATGCCTCTTGATGTGATTGCGGCAGTACCTACACGAATGCCTGATGTAACAAATGCTGACTTGTCATCAAATGGCACCATGTTCTTATTGAGTGTAATTTCAGCACGCACCAAAGTGTTCTCGGCTTTCTTTCCGGAGATATTTTTATTGCGAAGATCAATTAGCATCAGGTGATTGTCAGTACCGCCCGACACCAATTCATAACCTCTGTCAGTGAATGCTTTTGCAATAGCCTGCGCATTCATTTGTACTTGCCTGATGTATAGTTTGAATTCATCAGTAAGCGCTTCTCCAAAAGCAACCGCTTTGGAAGCGATCACATGCTCAAGCGGCCCGCCTTGCGTTCCGGGAAAAACTGCACCATCAATTAATGATGACATCAAACGCACTTCTCCTTTCGGCGTCTTTAGTCCAAATGGATTTTCAAAATCCTTTCCCATCAGGATAATACCACCGCGCGGGCCACGTAAGGTCTTATGGGTAGTAGAAGTCACAAAATGACAATGTGGAATGGGATCGTTCAATAAATCAGCAGCAATTAACCCGGCAGGATGTGCCATATCACAGAGCAGGAAAGCACCTACCTTATCGGCAATTTCCCGGAAGCGCTTATAGTCATAATCTCTTGAATAAGCCGAAGCGCCGCAGATAATGAGTTTGGGGTTTTCCTTTAATGCAATGCGTTCCACTTCATCCATGTTGATACGGCCTGTTTCCTTTTCAACACCATAAAAGGTGGCATGGTAAAGTTTGCCGGATGAATTCACCGGTGATCCATGCGTTAAATGGCCTCCATGGGAAAGATCAAGGCCCAGAATGGTATCGCCCGGTTGCAACAAAGCAAGGAAAACCGCAGCATTGGCCTGTGCCCCTGAATGTGGTTGCACATTGGCATACACCGCTCCGAATAGTTCCCTGATGCGGTCAATGGCCAGTTGTTCAACCTGGTCTACTACTTCACACCCACCATAGTACCTCCTGCCGGGATAACCCTCTGCATATTTATTGGTTAGGCAACTGCCCATGGCTTCAAGCACTTGCGCACTTACAAAATTTTCGGAAGCAATCAGTTCTATGCCATGGCGCTGGCGTTCAAGTTCTTTACCGATAAGGGAAAACAGCAGTTCGTCTCGTTTCATAGTAGCAGGAAGTAAGGTGCCAAAAATAACAGGAATAATAGTATTTATTAGGGGAAGTTTTGCCTGACATGCCTGATATGGATTGCAATATTAATTCAACTGCATTAGTCATGCTCCTGCTCACTTAATCAAGCAATAATAACCTGTAATGCGCCAACTTACTCAGGCAACCTTTTTGAGTATCTTTTACGGGGTGTGTTGAGTTGATCAATGTAGACTGATAAATTGCTTAATCCCGCTACCAGGAAAAATGCAATGGCAGTCCAATAACCAAATGAATATTCTATCTTCAACAGGTTTTTAATGGTTACTGCTGACAATATTGCCCATTGACTATCAATTTGTAAACGCATCAATAACATAGCAAATACACCGGCAAGGCCAATGATACCCAACAACATTTCTTGCTGAAGAAAAAACAACAAACTCAAAACCATGCCGCCTGTAGCAAGCAGTATGGCTGCTATCGCGAAGTAGTTGAGTCCGGCAGACTTGTAAAACAAAAGTGTTGCAGGTTGACTTGCTGATTCGATCAATTCTTCAAAAACACTGTTCAAAGTGTGGGCGCCGGTGGCCAGTTCTAAACCGCTCACAGTGCTGACAGATCCTGAATAATAAGTCAGGTTCAGAAACGAAAAAAAGAATGCCACTGCGGCGATTGCAAAACTTACAGGGGAGACCCATTTCCTTTTTAACAAGAATTCAGATTTTCACAAAAATAATACAACAGGTGTATCATTTCTGATATGGCTGCCATCAGCTATATTTGCGCGCCATGAATCCTCTGAAAATATACAACAGCCTGTCGCGTGAAAAAGAAATTTTTGCTCCCATCAACCCTCCATATGCAGGCATGTATGTATGCGGACCTACCGTAAGTGGTGAAACCCATCTTGGCCATTCACGGCCGTATGTAACGTTTGATATTGTATACCGGTTTCTGCAGTATTCAGGATACAAAGTGCGCTATGTAAGAAACATCACCGATGCCGGTCATTTTGAGGAAGAGGACAAAGATGCAGTAGATAAAGTAGCCGTAAAAGCGAAGCTCGAACAATTGGAGCCGATGGAGCTGGTGCAAAAATATACCAACATCTATCACGACATGATGGATAAGCTGAACGTGATACGTCCCAGCATCGAACCAACTGCAACAGGCCATATTGTGGAACAGATCAGTATGATCGAAGACATCATTGCGAAAGGATTTGCATATGTAGTAAAT
Organism: Chitinophagaceae bacterium; assembly: GCA_016704325.1. Classification (GTDB taxonomy): domain Bacteria; phylum Bacteroidota; class Bacteroidia; order Chitinophagales; family UBA10324; genus JACCZZ01. The sequence goes on along the minus strand of JADJAG010000011.1, from coordinate 316,207 downwards.
GGCTCTGTGTATTTCGATGTAACCAGGTATGCAAAGCAGCATGATTACGGCCGCTTATCAGGAAGAAAAATTGAAGAGATGATTGCAGGCAGCCGTGAACTGGAAGGACAGGGAGAAAAGCGCAACCCCGCCGACTTTGCACTCTGGAAAAATGCACCGCCCGAACACCTCATGCGATGGAAGAGTCCCTGGGGAGAAGGATTTCCCGGATGGCACATCGAATGCTCAGCGATGTCGTCGAAATATTTGGGAATTCCTTTTGACATTCATGGTGGTGGAATGGATTTATTATTTCCACATCATGAAAGCGAGATTGCGCAAACAAAAATTGCAACCGGTCTTGCATTGGCCAATTACTGGATGCACAACAACATGATTACGATCAAAGGACAGAAGATGAGCAAGTCGCTGGGCAATACAATCACCATTGCGCAGATGTTCAGCGGTGGCCATCCGTTGCTGGAGCAGGGTTATTCTCCGATGACGTTGCGCTTCTTCATTCTGCAAACGCATTACCGCAGCACGCTGGATTTTTCCAATGAAGCGTTGCTGGCAGCGGAAAAAGGGTTGCAGCGGCTCATGAATGCGCTCGATGCGCTGAACAAACTTTCTTACAAAGAAAATGCGGCTCAGTATAAGGAAGAAGAAAACAATCAGGTGCTACAGTTGATGAATTCCTGCACGGAGTACATGAATGATGACTTCAATACGGCAATGGCCATGGCTTCATTGTTTGAGTTGAGTTCCAAAATTTTTTCCTGGAAAAATGAACAGCTTGCTATTGCATCCATCAAAAAAGAAACCTTTGAATTGCTGGTAAAGACTTTCAATGCTTTTGTAACGGATATTTTCGGATTGAAGAATGAGAAAGAAAATGACGATAGCAAAATGAATGGATTGATGGAACTGCTGATCTCTTTAAGGAAGGAAGCCCGCTCGAAAAAAGACTTTGCCACATCAGATAAAATCAGGGATGATCTGTTTGCTGCCGGCATTCAGTTAAAGGATGGTAAGGAGGGAACGAGTTGGGAGGGGGTTTGATGGGGTGATGTGCCGATGTGCTGATGGGTTGATGTGCTGATTGGCTGATGTGCAAATGTGCCGATGAGTTGATTCGTTTCTAAAAACTAAAAGCTATTGATTTACTCACAACTCAAGACTCACTACAAACGACTAAGGGCTTCCGACTAACGACTTACGACTTCCGACTAACAACTTCCGACTTCCGACTAACAACTTCCGACTCAAAAATGTCCAGAATCAAACTCGACCTTCACGCTATTTACAACAACAGTGCCGCCATAGACAGGGCCTTACAGCAGGCATTTGATGATGCCATTGATAAAAAAATACGGGAAGTGGAAATCATTCCGGGAAAAGGAAGCGGGCAGCTGCGCAAAAAAGTGGAGCGTTTTCTACAGCAGCCGCATATTAAACCGAAGTACCACCGTATTGAAAACGATAGCAAGAACTTCGGGAGATTATTTGTCTATTTTAAATTTTGATTGTTCCGTAAGTTTCTTTCCTTAACTGCTTTTAACAGGAAAGAATGCCGAATTAAATTCGGCATCCTTTCCTTGAACTTGCAACCAAGCTCTTAAGTATCCATCAAATAAAATCGAAGAAGCTTATAAGAAAAAATTGAATGAAGAAAATCCTGAACCGGATTATTCAATCAATACATCCAGAATTTCACTTCTTATATTTTCAGCACTTGTGGTAATCGGACTACTTATAATAGTACCCATATTAAGACCCACGAAAAAATATGTATTTACATCAGGAAGATAGCCCAATTCACAGCCTGCGCCAATTCCGCCTCCCGTATGTCCGTATTCATCATGCTGTTTGTACGGATCATTATGAATGCCCAACCCATAGCCATATGAATATTGCCCGGTATCATTTTTCACAAAAGTGAGCATCTGCTCCATGGTGGAGGGTAAAAGCAATTGTCCTTCGAAAAGTCCTTTCAGAAAATTCACATAATCAATCGGAGTTGCGATAATGCCGTCATCACCAATCAAAGAACCCACATTTACATTTTGCATCTGCGAGCAGTTTTCAAGTACACTGTTGCTGTACCGGTCCCAATAGGAGTTTACCAGTGCCGGTTTATCCAGGTAATTTGCGTCTTCACGATAGTAGGTATTGATAAGCCCAAGCGGAATAAAAATCTGCTCGCGGATATATTTAGCATGATCGCCGGTCAGTTGGTCTCCAATCAAAGCCAGCAACAGGTAGTTGGTGTTGGTGTAACTGCGTTTGCTTCCCGGCTCAAATTTCATATCAGCACCTTCAATATAATCCAGGTAATCCATCGTGCTGAATACGTGCAACGGATGTTGCAACAGGTAACTGACATAGGCGGGCTTGTCGTTGTATTCTGCGATTCCGGAAGTATGATTCAGCAGCATTCGCACTGTAACCTGGTCCGCTCCGGTAACTTTCTCAATCACGTCTGAAGGCAGATAAGCAGTGATCTTCTCGTCAAGATTGATCTTCCCAGCTTCGTATAATTTTAAAATGGCTACCGCCATATAAGTTTTTGCCACACTCTGCGAATATTGCAGGTGACAGGGTTGCATGGGCACCTTGGTTTCAATTTTTGAATATCCTGATGCGCTGGCCCAGTAGCCTTCCGGCGACCAGGTAGCAATGGCAAGCCCCGGTATTCCCAGCCTGGTATATTTATCGATGATTGCCTGCAATGATGCGGCTTTGGAATAATCCGGGTTGATCGTTTCCGTAAGCGTACAGGTATCGCCGGCAATTTCCCAGGTTTGTTTGCTGCAGGAAGTTACCATGGCAATCAATAACAAAAGCGTGATGTATTTCATAAAGTTGTTGTTTTAGTATTTTAAATGAATTCGGGTGCCTACCTGGAAGAGGGAATAAAAACTGAGCGGAATACCATCATTATAAAACAGTGAAGGCACCACCTGGAAGCTGACAAATGGCGAGAGGTAAGTTTGTTCGCTATACTTATTGTAACCAACGGAAACTCCCAAAGGCACTATGAGCTGCGATTTACCTCCTGGTGTTGGAACATAACTGCCATCTTCAAACTTGTAGGCATCTACCGGATGAAAGGTTCTTTGCCAGCCTATACCGGCCTTTATTTCCGGATAAAAATTACTGAATACGGTTGGCCTGAATACTGTTTGGGTGTAGGTAAAAAAACCGTTTCCCATTTCTTTGTTCAGGTAATAACCTGCCTGAAATTGTTGTACCCAGTTTTGTTTTCCATTGAAGCTCACTTCGGTGCCAAGTGAAATCCCCACATGCATGAAATTGCTGCCCAGATCATGAAAGGGTAAAGCAAAGTTGTGGAATTGAAGGCTAACAATGATCGGGAAATTGCGGTAGTCGGTATCTGCCACTTCGCTTTGGGCAAAACTGAAGGCAGGTAGCAACAACCAGAAAACCATTTTGAGGAGTTTGTGTGTCATAAGAATTAAAAAATTTGTGGGTCAAAGATGCGCCAGGTAACAAGTGAAATACAAGAGATTAAGTGTCAATTCCGTTGAAGTGTAGCAGAATTTCCGTTGAAATGCAAGTGAATTTGGAGATTAACCATAGAAGATCAGGGCAGCTCTTTATTAATGCCTGCATATTTTAATAATGCTGCTTTGTCCTAATATCAATCCGGTTGAAACCAATTCTTAAAAGCAGGCGCCTTCAACCGGCTTACGGGAATAACCTGCGGAAATTTACTGGTGGTATTGAGCAGCACATTGATCCTGCCATTTTCCGCCCTGTCAAAACCAACTACCATTTGCCGGTGCACGATGGACTGCCTGTTGAGCCTGAAGAATAATTCAGGTGGCAGCTTCTGTTCTACTGCATCCAGTGATTCATCGAGATAATAGCTCTTGGGTTCAGTTGTTGTGAGTACTGCATATTCATTTTCGATGGTGAAACCGGCAATTTCTGCAAATGGAATGGAAAGGTTCTTTTTGCCATACTTCACTAAAAATCCCTGGTTGCGAACCATTTTCTCCTGTTCCCTGCTGTCTTCAGATTCCTGGTATTCTGTATAGTAATGTAAGCCAATATAAATGCCATTTAACACCAGGAACCAGATACCGATAATGACGATGTCTATAGTAAAAAAGGAAAGCGGAAAAGGCCGGTCGGAAAACAGGTAATGCATCAACAGGGTTTGCAGAATGATGACTAGTAATCCGACAAATGTGGTGATGCTCGTTTGCATCATTATCCGCCGGGCAACATTTCGTTCATAGGGATAGACCTTGTCGAGGTAGATAATGATGGCCCTGCAACAATACCACGCTACGTAACCCTGTTGAATATCAATCAGAAAAGTAAAAACAAAACGCCAGCCTGAGCTAATGGTAGTATACGTAAGGTAATAGTTGATAGACGATATCAGCGGAATCAGGATGATAAAGAGCTTTACATCATTATAGCGGTATGGACGGTAGTTGAGCATGGAGCTGTTGCCGGGCAAAAATATTCAATCCTTGATAATGGTACACGGATAACACGGATTGGGTGTACGACAATTCGTTCATCTTGTAGAGCAATGGTTGGTGGGTTAAATTGGTAAATGGCTAAATTGTTAAATGGTTAAATTGTTGCGGCGAAGCCGATCACTTGCTATTCTGTAATCACTATTCTGCTTTACTCACTTACTCAAATACTCAATTTCAACACCCAATAATCTATATCCAATTTGTCGTACCCCTCACGGATTGGACGGTTTTTCACAGATTACATTTTTCTGTTTATGGAAAACTGCTATTTCACAGGTATTTATTTTACCCGATAATTTCGTGTATCCCTTGTCATCCAGGTATTACTCATTGCCATACCAATCTACTTTCCTGGTAAGGTACATGATAGTCGCCAGGATGATGAACAATCCGATACTACCCAGAAGCAGTGAGTAATCCTCCAACTGAAGCAGTGAATAAAAGAATCCATACAGGATGGCGAGGATGCCTGCGAAAACAGCAGTGAGCATATTGTTTTTGAAAACAAAACGTACATAGGCCGTTACCAGGATCAGAATGCTGACACAACTTACAAGGTAAGACGAGCTAAACCTCAGGTGTTCAGAAATAGAAAGCAATAAAACATAAAAGAGACAGATGGCACTGCCCACTAATAAATACTGAATGGCATGGATGCGCCTTTTGCTGAGCACTTCCACAAAAAAGAAAGTGAGGAAGGTAATAATGATGAACATGATGCAATACTTCACGGAACGCAATGTCTTTTGGTATTCATCAATAGGCAGTAATAGCTTCACCCCAAACGCTGCGGCATCAGATTCGTTTGAATCAAAACGGTCACCGATGTTTGGTATTCCGGGTATGAATGAGCCTGTCCCCTGCTGCGGGTAGTTACGGTTTAACTGTAACACTTTCCACGTTGCCGTAAATCCGGAGTCATTCACGCTTCTGCTATCCGGCAGAAACGCACCTTCAAAACTCGGGCTGCCCCAGGGTGATATGAGCTGCACATTGGTTTCTTTGCCGAAAGGCAGAAAAGAAAGCGACGAACTGCCGTTGATGCTGATATCAAATTCAAAGTGATACATAGAATCTGTTCCAAGCGGAAACTGGAAGCTCATACCGGAGTAAAAAATATCACCTACAGGAATACCCGGACCAAAGGCAAATGACTCATTATTGACCTTCATCGTAACAGACTCATTGATTCCCTTCAAATCAGGAATTCCTACAGACATAAAAGCATCGGCAGGAAGCAGGTCACTTACTGCAATATTCAGCAGGTCAAAATCAGGATGGCTAAAACTGCCGGAAACATGCAGTTGTGCCTTATACAGCATCACCACATAAATGCCCCGGTAACGTTTCTCAGGTAGCACCGTGCCGGTGATATTCACCTGGTCAGGAAGAAAATGCGCATAGCGTGTTACCTCTTCAATAAATCCATTTTCGTCTTTCACAGTCTCTTTGTAGGGCACAGAAATCACCGGCCCGCCAATGGTTTGCTGTAATCCCCATTTCGAACTGACTTCATCGGTTGCATTGTCGCGGATGTTTTGTCGCTCCCTGATAAGAGAAGTCAACATGGAAGTAGGAATCAATAGTATAAGAATTAATATACCGATGGAAATCAGCTTAAGCGTTACGGAGGTACGTGCCCATTTATTGAAGCGGTCGAGGATGGAGGGGTTTTCCATAGTAAGAATTGGGTGAGAAAGATAAGACGTTAAGGTGTATTATTCGGGATTCTTGTATTGTGCCATAACGAAAATGACTGAAAATGTTGCAGTCATTCTGCTAAATACTATTATACGTGCTTGTGATAACCTTATCTGTTGCATCTTAGTTGACAGACTTTGACCCTGCAACATGAAGAATATGGAGCGCATTGTGAAGTTTCACTTTCTTTATAATTGAACTCTGCTAATATTAAAACTTTCTCATGAAACAACTTTCAAAATAGTTCGAAGCGATGTATTCATATCGTGGGGATGATAGTTACATGGGAATTTTCTCTACACCCCCTCATTTTTTAAACAATAATGGGGTGCTAGAATGCTACACCTCTTTGCGCAATCCAATCTTTTTCGACCGGTGTAAAAATTTAAAAGGAAGAAATCATAATTCTGGAACAGATTTTTCTTTAAGGATACTAAATGCATCGCATGAAAACTCTGGCAATCATAATCCTGGCAATTGGCGTATTGATGACCGTAATCACCGGATTCAATATTATTACCAAAGAGAAAGTAGTTGACCTCGGAACCATTGAGATCAGTAAAAAAGAAAGCACTCCTGTCTATTGGTCTCCTATTACAGGAATGGTGTTAGCAGGGGCCGGCCTGGTAATTCTTGTTTTATCAAATCGCAAGAAATAAGCTTTCCACTTTTGATTGAGAATAGCGCAACAGCTATTCTGTCTGCACTTTCGCTGTTCATATGGCACTCTTATTGTCAATTCATTAAAAAATAATCCATTATGGAACTATCATTAAAAAATAAAAAAGTAGCGGTACTGGTTACCGATGGTTTTGAGGAATCCGAATTTGTTCAACCTGTGGAAGCTCTTAAAAAAGCCGGAGCAGCAGTAGAACTTATAGCCCTTAAAAGCGGAACGGTTAAAGCCTGGGCGAATAAAAATTGGGGAAAAGAATATCAGGTAGACAAAACCGTGGCAGAGGCAAATTCCCATGACTATGATGGGCTGCTGCTGCCTGGAGGAGTAATGAATCCCGACAAGTTGAGGATGGACAAGGATGCCGTAACTTTTGTAGGTGGATTTTTTGATGATGAGAAACCCATTGCTGCCATTTGCCATGGGCCGTGGACGCTTATTGAAACGGGTGAGCTGAAGGGCAGAACTTTAACCTCTTATCCATCCCTTAAAACTGACCTGATAAATGCAGGAGCGAATTGGGTAGACGAAGAAGTTGTGGTGGATAATGGATTGGTTACCAGCAGAGATCCCAAAGATCTTCCGGCTTTCTGTAAAAAAATGGTGGAGGAGATTATGGAAGGCGTTCATGAGAAAACGTAACGGGAAGTGAGCCCGCACTAACCGTATTTAAAGTATGACCATTAAAAATAACGATTAATACTGCCTTAAAAAAACCTGATGAAAGAGCAAACAAACAATGATGCAAACTTAATGACGTCAAAAGTATTAGGAAAGGAAGCGAAGACAACCTTGTCTTCAGCACCCGGAAATGATAATCTATTTGAAGACAAAGAGCTGGAGGGTTATCCGCACTATCCTGCCGGAGAAGACATAATGAATCCCGGAAATGCTATGGAACAAATTGAACTAAGCGAGGAAAAAATTTCTCAATCGGTTTCTTCAATGCCTAAAAAAGAAAGTGCTCCGAAAACAGAAGCAAACAAATCTTCCTCAACAGATGAAGAAGAAGACGAAGAGGAAGAGGAAGAAATAGAAGACGGTGGCGAAGAAATAAGAGGCGCAGAAGATAGCGAAACCAATATCACCCGCGAAGACCTGATTGCACTGGATACTGAGGCCTTGAACCTACCGGAAGGAGATGATGCTCCTTTGCGAAAACGACCGGTTCCTGTTGACATGTCAGGCGATGAACTGGATATACCCGGAAGTGAATTGGATGATGAAGCAGAGATGATTGGTTCAGAAGATGAAGAAAATAATGCTTACAGTATTGGAGGCGACCGCCACGATGATCTGGAAGAAAATGGTACTGAAGAAGAAGAAGAAGAAGAAATAGTCTAATTAATTCGCAATTAAAAAAGACATAATATGAAATCATCGCGCGATGCAATGAATAAACAAAGCAAACAGGGTTTTACCAAAAAACCAAAACCAGAAATTCGGGATGATATGGACAGTCGCGAAAACAAGGAAGGCAATTTCAGAGCAGACACAAAAACAGGTAAGCGTGTTCCGAAGCCAATGAAGAAGTAATTAACTTACAGGCTAAGATTACAATCCATACGATTCTACCGGCTTTGTAAAAGCCGGCCTGGCTATCGTATTCATTTCCAGTTCACGGCGATTGTCTTTACCAAAAGTATCACTACCGGCTTCGTGATTTCCGAAATACCGGTTAGGATCGGAGACCAATCCCAGGAAGCAATTTACAATATCCTTCGAGGTGGCCGATGTCTGCACCGCTGCCTCTGTATTCAATTCTATGTACACCATAAGGCTGGAACCTTAAAACATTAATGTGCTGCATTCATAAATTCATCCTGGCGCCTTTTCAACTCTTCCGGTGTAACGTCCTCCACATGGGTGGCAATCCACCATTGATTACCTGAAATATCCATAACACCGCAAGTTCTATCGCCATAAAATTCGTTGGCAGGTTCGCGAAGGGAAGTGCCACCTGCTGTCAATGCCCTCTTGTAAAAGTCATCAACATCAGCAGTATAGAGGTAAACCATGGCCGGCATGGCAGGATACTTTTCACTTCCTTCTGCAAGCATCAATCGTGAATCGCCTATTTGCAGATCAGCATGCACGATCGTACCATCAGGCAACTTATGACTGTTATGCTCCATTGCATCAAATGCATTTTTAAGGAATTCGATCAGTTGCGCAGCCTTATTGGCAACTATGAAGGTGGTTAGGGTATGATAACCGTCGGGGATTGGATTTACTGAATTATTTTTCATTGTTATTTTTTTTAAGAATAAATATAAGTGAAGTAATGGAAAATTTGAGGAGCTGTTTAGTGTGATGGGGAGTTAAGATAGCGACCAATTCTGTAACCGTGAAAATGACCGCGAAATATTTAATTCTGAGAAGTCACTGACAATATTATCTGCTCCACTATTATCACGAACGTTCGCCTTTGCATTATATAGATGCGTCTTAACTTCAACGGCCTTTATGTCGATATATTTCACGACTTAAAAGTCATGGTACATTGGCAAAAATTTATTCAAAAGTTACAGACCGTATTTATCTACCAGGTAGATCAATGCCGCCATAGCTGCCGCACTCATTTCCAATTCGCGGCGATTGACTTTATCGAAGGTATCACTACCGGCATGGTGATAGTCGAAATACCGCTGAGGATCGGGACGAAGTCCGGAAAGCAATTTGCAATATCCTTCGAGGTGGCCGATATCAGCGCCGCTGCCACCGCGTTCAAGACTATGTACACCATAAGGCAGGAATAAGGGCAGCCAGGATTTTACTTTTTCGATTGCGCTGCTATCGCCTTCAAATGAAAAGCCGCGGGGATCAAAACCTCCTGCATCCGATTCAAGGGCAAACAAATGCTTTTCCCCTTTCGCTTTTGCATCGTCGGCATATTTTTTACCGCCACGCCCGCCGTTTTCTTCATTCATAAACATAACCGCACGAATGGTATGCTTCGGGCGAATGCCTAACGTTTTAAACAGCCAAAGCACTTCTATTGACTGCATGACTCCTGAACCATCATCATGTGCGCCGGTACCGGTTTCCCAGGCATCCAGGTGTCCGCCAACGGTAATAAATTCCTTTGGAGCTTCTGTCCCGAATATTTCGCCGATCACATTAAAGGAGGGAACATCAGGGAGCATTTCACAATTCTGTCGAAAAAAAACCCTGATGGAGGTATCTAGTTTCAGTTGCGCACTCAGTTCTTCCGCATCCAACGTACTGACAGCACAAGCCGGTATTTTCGGAATGCTGTCTATATATTGCATCGTACCTGTATGCGGATAATCATCTAAAGAAGTAGCTACTGATCTAACCATCACACCTACCGCACCATACTTTGCTGCATTTACAGCACCGGCCCAACGGTATTCTACTGCTTCACCATATGCTTCAAACGTCCAAATCTTAGATTGATCCATCGGGTGATTAAAAAAAACAATTTTTCCTTCTACCTGATTTCGGCCCAGGGAATCCAGTTCTTTGAAACTTTTTACTTCAATTACCCGTGCCTGAAGGCCAATCATATCTGTGCCTATTGAATTGCCCAGTGCACAGATGGTGAGCGGCTTTTTTTCCGACTTGCTATTGATGTAGAAGGCCATTTCTTTATCGCCTCTTACCCAATGCGGCACCATCATAGGTTGCAACCATACCGAATCAAATCCATATGCTTCCATCAATTTTTTTGTATAGGCCACAGCGCCTGCTGCACCGGGCGAACCGGAAAGACGTTTACCATAATCACGACACAATACTTCCAGGTTTTTATAGGCCTCTCCCTTCGTTAATGCCTGTTCGAAGATGCGGCGGAGCATGATGGAATCACTGTTTTGTGCATTGGAGAAAAGCACACTCAAAAGGCAGCAGAGGAAGAGCAGTGCCTGTTTGGCGACTGTTTCACCTATCTGTACAACTGATGATCTATCGGGTACCGGTACTGATTGCGGATTGTAACGTTTGGGCATTGAATAATGATTTGGATGATTCAAAAGCAAAGAAAGTAATTTTCTTTTCAGAAAGCATTGGGTTACTTCCGCTGTACCACTATTCCATTCAAACAGGCCAGCGTGTTCCATTCCGGATACCACGCATTTCCATTGGCAATGGAGCGAAATAAAAAATAATTATCCTTGAAAATTCGAGGTGATAACTCGAATTTTCAAGGATAGTTTATATCTTTGGTACATGTTGCTGAGAAAAGAAGAAATCCATTTATTGAAACTGCTGCGCCAATTCCCTGTCGTAGGCATACTCGGCCCCAGGCAGGTAGGCAAAACTACCCTCGCTATGAAAATCATTCCGGGAATGAAGAAGAAGACCATTTACCTTGATCTTGAATCTCTGGAAGATCGCAGCACCCTTCGCGCACCGGAATTATTTCTGCGCCAACACACAGATAAGTGTGTCATTCTTGACGAGATACAGTTTATGCCGGAATTATTTCCACTCCTGCGTTCCCTGGTTGACCGCGACCGTAAACCGGCGCGCTTCCTGGTGCTGGGCTCCGCCAACCCATCTATTATAAAAGGGGCTTCTGAATCGCTGGCAGGCCGCATTGCCTATCTCGAATTGAATCCATTCAGCATAGCCGATGTTCCTGCTAACATTGCGATGGAGAAGCACTGGTTCAGGGGAGGATTTCCGGATTCATTGCTGGCAAAGCGCGACAGCGATGCACAACGCTGGCTGGATGCATTCATTAAAACATATATTGAACGGGACCTGCCCTTGTTGGGTATCGGGACTTCGCCACAGATCATTCAAAGGTTTTGGACGATGCTGGCCACTGCACATGGCAACATCTGGAATGCCAGCGCTTTTGGCCGGTCGCTTGGTATGTCAGATCATTCCGTGAACCATTATCTTGATTATCTGGAAGGGGCATTCCTGGTTCAAAGATTGAAACCATTTTTTGTGAATGCGCGAAAAAGGCTCGTGAAATCACCCAAAGTGTATATCAGAGACAGCGGTATCCTGCACCGTTTGCTGCGGATCTCAGGCATGAATGAACTGCAGCATCACATTGCATTAGGCGCATCGTGGGAGGGTTATGTAATTGAACAGATCCGCCGCACACTCAGCGATCAGCTTGATCTGTATTATTACCGCACGCATGGCGGGGCAGAACTTGACCTGGTGATTACCAAAGCGGATAAGCCGGTATATGGTATAGAAATAAAATATTCATCAGCGCCGGTGTTATCGAAAGGATCTTTTGAAAGTATCATTGACCTGAAACTGAAAAAAACCTTTGTGATTGTACCGTCCGGAGCGGAGTATCCATTGCGGAAAGACATCATTGTTTGCGGACTGCAGCACTGGATGAAAAAATATCTTCCGCTGGTCAACAGGGCGTAAGCCGTAAATACATCCTTGAAAATTCGAGGTGCCACTTCGAATTTTCAAGGATGGTATTAGTCGGATTTACTTCAATCCTAATTCTTTCTTTTGTTTTTCATCAATGGTACCTGGCGCATCCAGCATCATATCGCGGCCCATATTATTTTTGGGAAAGGCGATAAAGTCACGGATATTTTCCTGGTTGGCGATGGTCATGGAACAGAAACGATCGAAGCCGAAAGCGATACCACCATGCGGCGGTGCGCCAAACTCAAAGGCATTTAGTATGAATCCGAATTTTTGCAATGCCTCTTCTTTCGTTAGTCCCAGCATGGTGAACATTTTTTCCTGCCGGTCGCGCTTATGAATGCGAATGGATCCACCCCCGATTTCAACACCATTCAATACAATGTCGTATGCATTGGCTTTTATCTTTCCCGGATCGGATTCAAAAAAAGCTTCATCTTCCGGCCTCCAGGAAGTGAATGGATGGTGCATGGCATTCCACCTGTTTTCTTCCGCATCATATTCAAACAAGGGAAAATCAAGTACCCATAAAGGTTTGTAATCTTCTTTCCGGCGCAGGCCTAAACGGTTTCCCATTTCCAGGCGCAACTCACTCAGTGCTTTACCGGTTCTTCCTGCAGGCCCTGCCAGAATCAGCAACAAGTCGCCGGGCACTGCATTAAATTTTGCGGCAATAATCTTCAAATCTTCTGCAGTATAGAATTTATCTACAGATGATTTGAAAGTACCATCGGCCAGGCACCTGATATAAACCAATCCGGTCGCACCGAGTTGCGGTCGCTTTACAAATTCCGTCAGTTCATCCAAATGCTTGCGCGTGTAATCTGCGCAGCCATTCACGCAAATACCGGCCACCATTTCTGCTTCATCAAATGGTTTAAAGCTTCGTTCACCAACCAGGTTTGTTTCCCCTTCTTTCAGGTGAACGAATTTCATTTCAAACCGGAGGTCCGGCTTATCATTTCCATAATCATGTATGGCATCGTCATAACTCATGCGCGGAAAATCCGGCAACTCAATGCCGCGTACTTTTTTAAACACAAACTTCACCATACCTTCAAACATATGCAACACATCTTCCCGGCGCACGAAGGCCATTTCACAATCTATCTGTGTAAATTCCGGCTGACGATCCTGCCGGAGGTCTTCATCGCGAAAGCAACGCACAATCTGGTAATAGCGGTCATAACCTGCCACCATCAGCAATTGTTTAAATGTTTGCGGCGACTGGGGTAGTGCATAAAATTGTCCGGGATTCAACCTCGAAGGCACTACAAAATCACGGGCACCTTCAGGGGTAGACTTAATCAGGTGCGGTGTTTCAATATCTACAAAGTTCTGGCCATCGAGGTATTCACGTACTGCCCTGGCAACCTGATGGCGATGAAGCAGGTTTTGCTGATTGTTGTTTCTGCGCAAGTCGAGGTACCGGTAATTCATCCTCAATTCATCACCGCCGTCTGTTTCCTCTTCAATGGTGAATGGTGGTGTTTTGGATGCATTCAGCACTTCAAGATGTTCCACATGAATTTCAATTTCGCCGGTCGGCATCTGTGCATTCTTGTTGGATCGTTCTGCGACTTTCCCCATTGCTAAAATCACATACTCACGTCCCAATTCATTGGCTAATTGTGATGCAGCAGCATTGTGCTCCGGGTTAAAAACCAATTGTGTGATACCATAACGATCACGTATATCCAAAAAAAGCATGCCGCCAAAATTCCGCACGCGTTGCACCCAGCCTGCAAGGGTAACTGCTTTTCCTGCATCTCTCATGCGCAATTCGCCACAGGTATGTGTTCTGTACATAATAAATAAATTATTGACCGTTTTTGATGGAGCACAAAAGTAGGGTTTTGCAACCGTTGAAAAAACTTTGCACTATTGTCGTCCTGCAGCGTAGTTTTGTTTCGATACTATTCCATCTTATGATAAAGAAATTCCTGATTGCACTCTTTTGTATTTTGCCGGTTACGGGACCCGTTTTGGCACAACTTTATGTACTGGAATGCTCACGGTGGTCTGATATGTCGAACAAATCAATTCGCAACGCACCTTCAACCATCAGCATCGACAGCTCTTTAATTACCATTTCACAAGGGCCCACTAATCTGTACCTGGAGATAAAAAAACAAACAAGAACAGAAAACAACTTCACCTATGAAGTAATTGATCCGAATGATGTGATGGCACTTGCGCAATTCTCTCCTGAGGATATGCTTTTTGATTACCGTGCCGGTCAGTTCTGGTTGCGCTATTTCATCGAAACCATACAACGGCATGTCGGTGAAACCAAACCGGCAACGCCATCAGATACTGCGGCGCTTCAGGATACATCAGCAGTAGTGGAAGACAAGAAAATTTATGAGACCGCTGATGTTGCACCTGAGTTTCCGGGAGGAAAAGAAGCGATGGATACGTGGATTGCACAAAATATAAAGTATCCTGCCGCTGCTAAAAAAAGCAATATCAAAGGAGTGGTAACCATCACTGCAGTGGTAGAAAAAGATGGTTCATTAAGTGAAGTGAAAGTGAAAAAAGATATCGGTGGCGGTTGTGGTGATGAAGCGGTAAGGGTGGTGAAACTGATGCCCAGCTGGATACCGGGTATGATTAAGAATGAAGATAAACGGGTAAGGGTGATGATCAGCATCTTCTTTCCGCCTGAATAATATACCAGGCATTAACGGCTGAGTAAAAATACCACATTGAGAATTTTAGATTTAATATTAAATATTTTAAACATTCAATATTCAACACTCAATTTTCAATTTCGATGCTGTTCACCAGCTCATACAAACATCGCCAAAAAAAATTTAAACACCAGCATACTTAGACAACAAAATTGAAGGGTATTGAACAGTAAAATAAAAAATTATTCTGCTACCGGTATTGCAGAAATGCATTCATCAATGTGGCAACTTCTCTCTGAAATACCCATAGACCCAGGTGCCTGCAATTGCACTGAAAAGTGTAACTAATATGACTGTTGCGCCTGTGCCGATTTGTGCGAATAATGGTCCGGGGCAAGCGCCGGTAATGGCCCATCCAAAACCAAACAATAAGCCGCCGTAGATCTGTCCTTTATTGAAAGCCTTTTTATGGATTACGATTTCTTCACCATAAATCGTTTTAATATTGAATTTCCTGATAAGCCAGACAGAAATAATACCCACTACTATGGCGCTTCCAATAATGCCATACATATGAAATGACTGCAATCGAAACATTTCCTGTATGCGAAACCAGCTGATGATTTCGGCTTTCACGAATACGATTCCAAAAGCAATGCCTACAGCCAGGTATTTGAGGTTATGGTACCACTTGTGCTGCAGGTTACTTTCATTCACGCACATGGTATCCAGCTCACGTATCTCCAGGTCGGCTTTTACTTCAACATCAACTTCAGGTAGCATACTAAAATGGTTTTCAGAGTGAAAGAATAAGTGGTAAAATGAAATTGGCCATGAGCAAGCCACCAATCATAAAACAACAGGTAGCAACAAGTGAAGGCCACTGCAGGGTTGACAATCCCATTATTGCGTGACCGCTGGTGCAGCCACCGGCATAGCGCGTTCCGAAGCCTACCATAAATCCGCCAACTACGATCATCAGGAACCCTTTTAAGGTGAAAAGAGATTCCCAGTTCAGTATCTGTACCGGAACCAAATCGGAGTAATCAGTAATTCCATATACTGCCAACTCCTCAGCGAGGTTAGCATGCACGCTGATTGGTGCAGGATTGGCAAGTAAGGTTACGGCAAGTACACCACCGGCCAGTATACCGGATACAAAAAACAGGTTCCAGATTTCCTTTTTCCAGTCATACTTAAAGAAGGGTATACCGGCAGGCAGGCAGGCAGCACAAACATGTCGCAGGGAGGAGCTGATGCCAAAAGATTTGTTACCGATGATTAACAACACCGGCACCGTGAGTCCGATCAATGGACCGGCGACGTACCAGGGCCAGGGTTGCTGCAGAAATTCAATTATTGTCATACGTTTTATTGGTTGTTGTTATTAGGCGGCTTAAGCATTACAATCCGCTCATTGTCCTTTTGAAACAGGAAGTTGTTAAATGCCTGTTGTAATTAATTCCTCATTTCAATTTCCTATTGTGCATCTCAATAAACAACTCTTTGTCTCTTCTTGGTGCAATACTGTTATAACATCTTTCCATCTTACTGATTTCAAAATAGGGCTCGAACAACAGTTTGTATTCATCGGCAAAACCACCAAATGGCGGGCCTTGCTTCTCGAATGTGCGGTCGAACAAAACACCTGCAAGCTTTCCACCTTGCTTCAGCAGCTCAGCAGTTTTAATTACATAAGCGGTTCGCATTACCGGTGGAATGGCACAAAAGAATGTCTGTTCTATCATTAAGTCATAAGCTCCCTCATGCTGAAAAAAATCTTCGCAATACACTTTAACAGCAGGATGATCGCCAAAACTAATTTTCAGATTTTCAACCGCTTTCGGTGCGATATCAATCAGGGTGATATTAGTGAACCCCTGCGCTACGAGGCTGACCGCTTCATAAGCATTGCCGCATCCCGGTATCAGAATCGCTGCGTCTTTATTTTGGAAAGACTGCATATATTCGACAATAGGTGGAGATGCAAAACCTATATCCCAACCTGTTGTACCATTTTGCCAATTGGCTTCCCAGAAAGACCGCTCTGTTGGATCATCACCATTCTGTGTATTAACATCAATCGGATCATCATTTTTCATTAGCAGGCCTTAACCGGAAAAAGTTATTAGTTAGATGTAGTAATGCTATTTACAGTAGATGTTACATGCACTTAAATGACTGCATAAACTTTAAACGCCAATTCAAGTCATGAATTGATTCACTGAACATGAAATACCTGATGGATGCCTGAAGATTTATCAAGTATTTGCACTATGTTAAACATCAAGTCAAACTATAGTTTCTTTAAACTGACAAAAATTATGAGAGGCTTACCAGTGAATTCACTTCTTCCCAACTGCCACCATTGATTACATTCTTTAAGCCATTTTGTTCCAGGATGCTTTTTGCCATTCCGCTCCTGCTGCCGCTGCGGCAAAAAACAACAATGCTATTCTTATCCTTGAAACGGGAGAGTTGTGCAGCTAACTGGTCTAATGGAATATTCACAGAGCCTTTTACGTTTCCTTCCGCAAATTCCATGGGAGTGCGCACATCAACGAGGAAAGCTCCTTCATTAATAGACTGCTGCAGGCGGCTGTTATCAGGTTGTGAAAAAATACTTTTAATATTTCCGAACATGGTTTATCTGGTTAGTGGTGAAACTATGACTGCATTACTTTGCTCTGGCAAATGAAATTGGTTCTGGGCACATTGGTTTTAGCAATGGCATTAAATCCACCACCCACTTCCGTGAAGTTTCTGTAACCACGGGCCTGCAGGATAGATGCTGCAATCATGCTGCGGTATCCACCGGCACAATGCATAAAGAAATGTTCTTCCGGGTTAATGTCTTTAATCCAATCGTTGATGTATGCCAGCGGTTTGCTGTAGGCATCTTCAACATGTTCGGCCGCATACTCGCTCTCCTTCCTGATATCAATTACTTTGCTTTCGCCTACCTTCACTTTTGCTGCAAATTCCTCAGGGGATATTCTGTTTACCTGGTCCGATTCTTTGCCTGCATTCTTCCAGCTTTCATATCCGCCTTTAAGATGGCCTAAGATATTATCGAAACCTACCCTGCTTAATCGTGTTACCGATTCCTGTTCCAGACCTGCTTCGGTTACCAATAAAATGGGTTGTTTCACATCTGCGATCAATGCCCCTACCCATGGCGCAAAATCTCCATTAATGCCAATATTAACAGATTGTGGAATGAACCCCCTGGCGAATTCTTCATTCTTTCTTGTATCCAGAATCAGGGCACCGGTTTCTTCCGCAGCAATTTCGAATGCTTCTACCGTTAATGCGCGCATGCCATTGTTCAATACCTTTTCAAAACTTTCATACCCTGTTTTATTCATATGTACGTTCATGCCAAAATAAGCAGGTGGTGGCAACAGTCCTTCCGTAACTTCTTTCACAAACTCCGCTTCCGTCATGTTGGCTCTTAGTGCATAATTAAATTGCTTCTGATTGCCGATAGTAGATACCGTTTCCTTACTCATATTCTTACCACAAGCGCTTCCTGCGCCATGTGCAGGGTAGACTATCACATCATCTGCAAGTATCATCACCTTATCGCGTAATGAATGATATAAGGTTGCGGCCAGTTGTTCCTGCGTCATATGAGCTGCTTTCTGCGCAAGATCTGGACGGCCTACATCGCCTATAAAAAGGGTATCGCCACTGAACAAAGCATGATCTTTTCCCTGTTCATCAATCAATAAGTAACAGGCACTTTCCATGGTATGCCCCGGTGTATGCAATACTTTAATTTTCACATCCCCCAGCTCAAATACCTGGTTGTCGGTAGCAACAATTGCCTCAAATCCCGGTTGCGCAGTAGGTCCGTAAATAATAGGCGCCTGAGTTGCTTTGCTTAAATCGATGTGCCCGCTTACAAAGTCGGCATGAAAGTGCGTTTCAAAAATGTATTTGAGCTTTACGCCGTCACGCTGCAACATATCAAGATAAGGTTGCACTTCGCGCAACGGATCGATAATTGCCGCTTCCCCTTTGGAAGTGATGTAATAAGCACCTTGTGCCAGACATCCGGTATAGATTTGTTTTACATGCATGGTATGAAATGATTTTTCTTTTTTGTTGTGCAAATTAGCAGCATTAGGTCACCCGTCACAGTGACTTAGGTTACATTCCCGAAAAAAAATGTAGCGACGATCCTTTCAAGTTTAAAAAGCGTGAAAGCATGTTCCTTAAACCCGGAATTACCCTGTAAGGTTTCCTTAATCATTTTTAACTATTCAATTAATCAGCGCTTCTACATCTCCGGATCAATTATCAAAAGGCTCAGAATCCGGATTTAATGTAACTCCAGCCTTCTTCCTGTTTGGTCACAATTTCCAATATTCCATATTTCACAAAACCCGCTTCCGGAATAATATTCTCTTTGGGAACATTGCGTTCCTTCATCGAAAATTCACAAGCCACAAAGGTGATACCCTTCTTATTCAGTTCACCTATTTTACCCTGCACTATGGTTTTCCCTTTGATTAATACATTCAAACCAGGGCCATGACAAACCACCTCAACCTTTGCATCCGGTGCCACTGTAACAATATTATTCAGTTGCTTCATCAGCGCCTTGTGTGATAGTGTATCATCTGATGTGAGTTGGAAAACGATCTTATGCTGAACGGCGGCAGTACCCGCATCCTTTGTTGCAACTTGCGCACTTACCTGACGGATTAACATGACATTTGCCATGATAAGTACCATTGTAACGAATACTAATTTTTTCATGTTGATTATGGTTTTATGATTAACGAAATTGGTAATCCACTCCGGTCACTTGTGTGAGAATCGTTTGCGGAGCATCTAAAATATCAGCATTTACCGGAGGGGTTGGTGTAACGGGCGAATTAGCTGACAAGTATTCGCGGAGAACAGAGTGTAGTGTATGCGTGGTGTTTTTTGCATTGGTTACATTACGCATCCTGCATAAAGTATCGGGTGGATCTCCATCCCGTTCACAGGCACAGATACTGTAAGTCTTGATTAAATCCATCGGCTCATCCCCAATCTTAATCTCCTGCACCCTTTTTCCTTTTTCGCCAAAAGCATTAAAGGAAATCTTCATCCCATTGAACTTTATTACCCAACCACCGAAACGTTCTGAAGCCTCCTTAGCAAACACATTATTCAATTCCTTTTCCAGCCATTCTTTAATCTGCGCACCGGTTACTGTGCCGGTTCGCAATGTGCTGTCAACCGGCAGCATGTCATACAGATAACCATCGGTTATTGGAATATTACCTGTATGATCCGGAGTTGCGCGTGGCGGACAAAAACGAAAACCATTGGACAGCACAATATCCACTTCAGGAACCTTCCACTTCAACGCATTCAGCACCATGGTATCGATAGGATTCTCTACTACAAAATACCTGTACAATGGAATGGTGCTGTATCCGACAATTGAATTGATGTCCGCTTCAAACGGAATTTCATTCTCTTTGATCAAGACTGAAATTTCATCATCGGCTTTTAATTTATCGGCATCCAGTTCTACCAGTTCATAGTTATCACTTATTACTTTTCCATTTTGAATAGTCAGGCTGAGTTTTCCTACGAATGAACCAAAGGCTCCGGGTTCCACCACCTTGCTGTATTTACATTGAATCGGTTTCCTTACTCTTTCGTGGGTATCGCCACCAAGAATGTAATCTACTCCTTTGCATTCTTCGCGGTTGGCAAGATGAAGCTGCTGCGATAATCCCAGGTGCGATACGATCAATACATACGCGCATTGTTCCTGGTTACGCAATACATCAACATAGTAGGCAAGGTTCTCTTCCGGGCCTTTATAGATGATGCCTCTGCTATATTCCGGCGACTGCCGCAAGGGTACTAATGGATCGGTATAGCCGAGGAAACCAATTTTCACCCCTTTGATATTCCAAATATAATAGGGTGGGAAAATTAGTTCTCCCTTTTTTCCATCCCCTAAATCATGGTACATATTAGCACATACTTTAGGAGCATTCAATGAGCCTAACAATGTTTGCATGGCCTTTTTGTAATAAATAACTTCCCAGTTTCCCGGTAGGTATAAATCGTAGCCCAATGCATTTAAGATAGGCACCATGGCTTTTCCGGTTGTTTTAACGGAAAGTTCGCTACCCTGAAACATATCGCCGGTGTCGATTAAAAAGGTAGCAGGATTCTTCTTTCTTTCCTTCTTCAGGTAGGAGGCCAACTGTGCATAGCCGCCTGTCTTCCGGAAGACAGCCTGTTCATTTTCCCAGAACAATTCATCGTGCGGATGCACCTGGCAATGCACATCGGTTGTTTGCAGAATGCTGACGGTAAAAGGTTCATTCTCCTCAGGAATTGCTGCTTCGAAATTTTCGTTGGCAGCTGCAGTAACAGATGCAATTGGCGTGGAAGCCAGCAGCCCTGCTCCGCCCATGACTCCTAATTGCTTAATAAATATTCTCCGGTTATTGCGCATGGCTATTAGTTCTTTAAGGTGTTCTTTTGATTGGAAGCCGTCAACTTTTGTTGAGCTGCCGCTTCTCTTTTTTTCTGTGCTTCGGTGATCGGTTTAAAGGGGCCATACTTATGTTGTTTTTCAGAGAAATCATCGGCATATGGCCCGAAAGGATGGTCGAAAGGCTTCTTCGAAATATCAGGCCAATCATAAGGTACGTCTTTGTGTGGCCTGGGTGATGAATTTACAAATGCTGCCAGGTCCCATGCTTGTTCATCAGTTAGTATCGTATTCGTATGGGTAGCGCCTAATGGCATATTGTACTTGATGTATTTTGCAAAATTACTGAGGCGATAAAGTCCTGCACCGTCATTGTAACTATGCTTTCCCCATAGCGGCGGATATAAATATTCATCGCCGGTTGGCTGCAACTGTCCTTCGCCATTTGCCTGGTGACAGCTTTGGCACTGTGCTGCATAAACAACCTTACCCATTTCCGGATCTGCTGCACGATCAAGGAAAGCCAATTCTTTGAGTCCGGATCCTTCGGCTTTTTTACCCTTTTCTACATTGCTTCCCAGGAACGTGATATACGCCTTGATGGCTTGCATCTCTTTGCTTAGTGTATCAAGTGGTTGACCGTTGAGACTGCGTTCCAAACAATCATTTACTCTTTTATAGATGTCTTCCACTGCGCCGCTTCTTGCCCTGAACTTCGGATAAAGTGATGCTACGGAGCCATAATTATTTCCCCATACCCTGGTGCCCGCAGCCAAATGACAATTCTGGCAATTCATGCCATTGGTTGACTTACGTACACTTCCATTTGGACCGAGGTATTTTGCAGTATGCGCGATTAAATCCTGCCCATACGCTACTTGTGCCTTCTGCTCAGCATCTGTGATACTGCCAATATCAGGGGCAGTCCAAAAGGAAGCTTCTAAAACAGCGTTGACAGGATTTTTATCTTCCTGTTTGACAGCAGTATCTTTCGTTTTCGCAGGAGTGAAAAAATTGCTGATACTATCGCTGTAATAAAAAGAGAAAGGCAAAAGAACAATAGCAATAATCAAAACAACAACTAGTTTTACCAGTGTACTGATTGCCCTCAGCATTTCTTCAGTAATATCCCGTTGATCTTTCTTCATGGTACGTTACAAGATTTGTAAAATCAATTGCTCATGATCTCGCGTTCCGAGGCCCATTCCTGTGATTTGTGATGACAACATATGACATCCATGCATTTCATCCGATTCTACTTTATTAAAACATGGTCTCTTTTATAATAATATAAATACCCATTGCCAACACAAACCAACCAAATCCCTTTTTCAATCCGTTGCCCGAAACAAATTTAGTAAGGTAGTTTCCAATAAAAATCCCAAGTACAGAAAAGAAAGTGAATGCCCCTAAAAGCGTCCAATCAATTATTTCATCGCCTTGCAGATCGCCGATAAAGCCGATCAGCGATTTAGCAGCGATGATGAAAAGAGAGGTGCCGACTGCCAGCTTCATTGGCATCCTGGCCAACAATACCAGAGCAGGGATAATGAGAAATCCTCCGCCTGCTCCAACTAATCCGGTAAGTATACCAACCAATCCGCCTTCGAGTAGTATCAAAGGATAATTGTATTTCATCGGACTGTTCTCCTCTGTTACCGTTTTCTTACCAGGACGTATCATAGAGACAGAAGCAAGAATCATCACTATGGCAAACAGGATCATAATCGCTACATCTTTGGTAAGTACAAAGGAGCCAACCGTAAAAATTTCCTGTGGAATAACGGGTAAAATCCATGCCCTTGTGGCATACACCCCTGCAATGGAAGGAATACCGAAAATAAGTACGGTTTTGAAATCCACCTTCTTCTGCATGGCACTTTGCATGCCACCTACCAATGCCGTTGAACCCACAATAAAAAGGGAATAGGCAGTAGCTATTACCGGAGCCACGCCCATTACATAAACTAGAATAGGTACGGTAAGAATTGATCCGCCGCTGCCAATCAATCCGAGTGAAATGCCTACAAGTGCTGCCAATGCGTAGCCAATAAATTCCATACTTCAGTTTCCGGTTTAGACTCAGAAGGCAAAGATGTAACCTGTGAAACAGCAGTATGGTGACTTGTGTTACACTTCCAGCATTTTCTTGCTTAGCTCAATAAGGTTTCTGTTTAACCTGATCATGCCTCTTTGCTCCATCTTCTTGAGTAGCCTGGAGATTACTTCGCGGGTAGAATTAAGGTCAACGGCAATTTGCTGGTGCGACAACTGAACGACTTCCAATCCTGCATTCTTCGCCTGTCTTTTCAGGTAAAACTCTAAGCGTTCATCCATACTTCTGAAGGCAACCTGGTCAATTACGCTCAACAATTCCTCGAAACGATCACGATAAGTATTTACCACAAATTCATACCAGCTTTTATGCGCTGCCATCCAGTGCTGCATCATTTTTAAGGGAACATACAAGAGGGTTGAATCTTCGATGGCAATGGCGGTAACCTCGCTGACTTCAGCATGTGCAGCGCAGACCATAGAAACGGCACATGCCTGCCCGGGATGAAGGTGGTACATAAAAAATTCACCGCCTTCATCGTCGTTGCGGTAAATCTTAACACCACCTTTTAATACCAGCATGGTATGCTTGATATACTGGCCTTTACGCATCAGTACTTCACCGGCTTTCACGTCCCTCAGCTCTGCATGATGCTCCATCTCATCAAGCAGCTTCTTATCAAATGAAGGAAATAATTCCCTTAATGCAGACATAGGTACTTTTATTCAAAGTTATCATTATTTGTGATGCCGCTGCAAGAATGCGGGATCCAATTTGTTCTTCCCCGGCTTCTTTAATTCCAAAAGATCTAAACCCCGCCCATGCGAACAGATTCTTCAACATTGAATGTTGCAAGAAGTTATACTTTCAGTCTTTCAGATGCCAGTTGCGCTAAGGTTCCTTTCACAATCAGGTATTGCGCAACAATATAAGTGAGCATAATCAGGAATCCTGAAAGTGGAAATGAAACATAGAATTTATTGATCGCCAGCAAAGAATCGCTGGCCATAAAGCTAAGTGCTCCGGCAAATACCAACACAAAACTATGATACTCCACCCGCCTGAAACGATTGAGCGCCACCAGGCTCATCACCAGAATCACAACCATGTACAACATGACCGGTACCATCATTTCACCCAGGCCATTGCGGATCAGAAAATAAAATCCGGCACCATAAGCAACAAACAAAAGTATAAGCCAGGGCTTCTCTTTTATGATTGTAAGTGAATGGTGTAATGTTGTTTTCCGGAAAGCAAGAATATAAAATACATGTGCGGATAAAAAACTTACCAGGCCTGCCAGGAAAAAATTGGCATCGCGTTGCTGAAACAATAACAATACATCTCCCAGCCAGGAAAGGAACAGCGCGGCAAGCACAAGCTTTTTGAAATTACCGGATGATGATTTTGACTGCAAATAAAAAATGGCAATCAGCATCAGCAATAGCAATGGCTTGGTTACCATGATGAGCCAGTTAAACGATTCGCCTGCAAGTAGTGCAAAAAGATGTATGCCGGCCAGAACAAAATAAGCCTGAAAAGAAAAAAACTTGTTACTCATTCCATACCTGTTTTTAGAATAGGTACATGGTAATTCCTATAAACCCAAAAACAGGATAACAAAACAATAAGCGATATACTGATAGCTAATGCCGGAAAAGAAGAGGTTTCGCGAATTAATAGCAACAGCACCAATCCGGTAATCAGCAACCTCGCATATTCTGCCCATGCAGCCCAGGGATGTGCTTCAAACAAAAAGCCTGTTGACATCACCGAAACAGTAATAAGCACTGCAATAGTTAACTGTTCTGTTCCACTGAGGTTGGAAAGATTAAAGAGAAAAAAAGAAGCGCCGCCGAGGATGAAAAGAAACTGCACCAGCAGGTAATAATTCATTTCGAGGTTTAGTCGGGTGTCAAACTTATGATAGCTCTCCGGTTCTACTTTTTTAGGTGCACGGTAACCACCGTATTTTTCAGGTAGCCAGCCGGGCTTCATAAACAATAACCTGATCTTATCCGGCCACTCTTTTACCAGCTTAAAGTCAGCGAACAAAGAGGTGAAAGGCCTTAGGTGCGCCGACACCGGATCCCAGCATTGTGTTGGAGTCGTAATGCCATACACCACTTTTTCCTCCTCCTTTTGAAAAGTGCCAAACAACCGATCCCAGATAATTAGTGTTCCTGCATGGTTGCGGTCAATATATTTCGGATTGCGGCCATGATGTACCCGGTGATGCGATGGTGTGTTAAAAACATATTCTAATGGCCCAAGGTTGCGGATGGCTTCTGTATGAATCCAAAACTGGTATAATGTATTGTAAGCTGCAAGCACTAAAAACCAGGTTGGACTGAATCCTAACAGTGCCAACGGTAAATAAAATCCTGCAGTAAAAACTTTTTGCATGGCACCCTGTCTCAGCGCAACAGAGAGATTGTATTCTTCACTTTGATGATGCACTACATGGCCCAGCCAGAACAGGTTGATCTCATGGCTCATGCGGTGCGCCCAGTAATAGAAAAAGTCAACGCCAAGAAACAGTATTAGCAACCAGTACCATGTATCCGGAACAGTAAAAAAACGAAAGTGATCATAGGTAAAAACATAAAGCATCACGGTGAATACCTTCGCAAAAGTTCCGGTGATCTGTTCAAAGATGCCACAACTGATATTGCTTACGGCATCGTTGAGCCGGTAGAGGTGCTTATGTGTGATGCGGTCGTAAATAACTTCAATGCCGATCAGGATAAAGAAAATGGGAATAGACAGTACAATCGGATTGAGTGACATGGTTGTAAATTAGAAATGAAATGCGAGTTTTCAAAAAAATGAAATTATGAGGGCCTCTTTCATTGCATAACATGGGTTTTACTAATTTCATCCATGCAAAAAACAAAACTGCTGCTTACATTCAACAAACTCGAAGCAAGCAGGCAAGCTTTATTAAAAGAAGTGGAAGCCTGTAATGAAAATGTCCTCTATTACAAACCTGCTCCTGATAAGTGGTCGGTTGCGCAGATCTGTTATCATCTCCATCTTTCAGAAACACAATCCATCAACTATGTAAAAAAGAAAATGCTGGGCGGAGATACTCTCAAAAAAACCGGCATTGCTGCAGAAGTACGTTACTCCGTCTTAAGGCTAACCTTGTTGTCGAACTATAAATTTAAAGCACCAAAGATATTGGGCGATGTTCCGGAAAACCTCAACTACCGTGAAGTAATAACAAACTGGAATGAATCCCGCCGACAACTGCAGTCATTAGTGGAGACAATGCCGGATAACCTGATTGACCGTGAAGTGTACAGGCATCCACGGGCAGGAAGGCTCAACCTTACTCAAATGGTGGCTTTTTTCCAGGATCATTTTGACCACCATGCAAGTCAGGTGAAGCGATTGCTAAAAGCCGGACAACAAATGACCAAGGTCACTTCCTCACCTTAACTAATTTTATACTTTCACTTCCTCTTGAAAAAAATTGATGGTGATGGAAACCACGAAAGTTGCAGTAGATTATTTTGAATCTTTCAGAAAAAATATTGTAGGGCATGATCTCAGGTTCAACACACCATATGGTGCGCAAAACATGATCTATGCCGACTGGATCGCAAGCGGCCGCCTATACAAACCTATTGAAGAAAAAATGCTTCGCGATTTTGGACCGCTTGTCGGCAATACGCATACGGAAACCAATATCACGGGCACCAGTATGACCCTTGCGTACAAAGAAGCGAAGCACATCATCCGGCAACATGTACATGCCACGGATAATGATGTATTGCTGATGGTGGGATCTGGCATGACGGGCGCACTTGCAAAACTGCAAAGACTGCTGGGATTGAAAGTTCCGGAATGGCTGCAACCACTTCCGCAAATGCCTGAATCATTAAGGCCTGTCGTGTTCATCACGCATATGGAACATCACTCCAATCAGATAGCATGGGAAGAAAGTATTGCCACAGTGGAAATTATTCAGCCTGATAAGGATGGCCTTGTGGATCTGGGCAGTCTTGATTTCCTGTTAGAGAAATACCGTGACAGAAAGTTTAAATTCGCTTCTGTCACTTCCTGTTCAAATGTGACGGGGATCTTCTCACCTTATTTTGAAATTGCAGAACGGATGCACCGAAGTGGTGGCTCCTGCTTTGTTGATTTTGCCTGCTCAGCACCTTATGCCGAAATCAATATGCATCCTGAAAATCCATTACAAAAACTGGATGCCATTTTTTTCTCGCCGCATAAATTTCTCGGTGGACCGGGCAGTCCGGGTGTTTTGATTTTCGACGCGCAATTCTATCAGAATAAAGTTCCCGATCAACCGGGCGGAGGAACGGTAACCTGGACCAATCCCTGGGGTGAACATCATTACCTTCCATCCATCGAAGAACGGGAAGATGGCGGCACGCCGGCATTTCTGCAAACCATCAGGGCAGCACTTGCGATTAAGCTGAAAGAACAGATGGGCGTGCAACAGATCATGCAACGGGAAGAGGAGATGGTGAAAAAAGTCTTTTACGCATTGAAACAAATTCAAGGCCTGCACATTCTTGCTTCGGATGTAGCAAAACGGGTTGGTGTAATTTCATTTTATATAGACGGCCTTCATTACAATCTTGGTGTGAAATTGCTCAACGACCGCTTTGGCATACAGGTGCGCGGCGGTTGCTCCTGCGCGGGCACGTATGGGCATTACCTGCTGCATGTTTCACCGGATTATTCGCACCGGATTACGGAGAAGATCGACCAGGGTGACTTTTCAGAAAAGCCGGGTTGGATCAGGCTTTCCCTGCATCCTGTGATGCGCGAGGAGGAAGTAGATCATATCATTTTTGCAATAGAAAGTTTAGCAAAGAATTTTGTGGCCTGGTCGGCTGACTATGATTACAACGTACACACCAATGAGTTTCACTATCGTGATGAAGATCCTGAAAAACATCGGGGTGAAATTGTTGCGCTGTTTGATTTGTGATTTCCTGAAACAATGAACATTCAAAACGCCATTGCGCTTTTGCATTAAAAAAATAAATATTGTCCGACAAATGTGGGTTAAAGCCCGCCAGGAGCAGGTTTCATCCTATAACCTCAATATTTTAGTCGGACAATAATGTTAAAAAATATTGACGAATGCCCTGCATACAAGAACAAAGGAGGTTAAATGGCTAAATGGCTAAATGGTTAAATTGCTGCGGCGAAGCCGATCACTTGCTATTCTGTAATCACTACGCTACTTTACTCACTTACTCAAATACTTAATACTCAATACTCACTACTCAATTTCAACACCGAATAATCTATATCCAATTTGTCGTACACCCTCCTGTTCAGCGGATATTTCCATCTTCCATCTCTTATAGTACTTTTGCAAAAAAAGATTCATGAAATCATCCCTCCTGATTGCCTGGAATATTGTACTTACTGTGATAACGGCTGCCTTGTTGTTCATTCAACTGGGTGACGCTCCGAAGATTGAAACGGCTACACAACCGGCCCAAGCGGAAAGCACGGATAATGCCACTCCATCAGCAGTACGTATTGCAACCATCAATATCGATTCCATGCAAAACAACTATGCTTTGTTTGTGAATAAGAAAAAAGAGCTGGAGCAAAAACAGAAGCAGATGGAAACTACCCTGGAACGTAAAGGCAAAGAACTGCAAGCAGACTATGCTACTGCACAACAACAGGCAGCAACGATGACGCAACAGCAATTGGGAGAAACAGAACAGAGGTTGCAGAAAAAGCAGGCAGATATTCAGCAATTGCAAAATCAGTTAAGCAACGACCTGCAAAATCAACTCGAAGCCTTTAACAAAGAACTTAAGGATTCGCTGGATTCTTTTCTGAAAGACTATAATGCTTCAAACAAATACACCATGATACTTTCCATAGTAGAAGGAGGACAGGTTTTGTATTCTGAAGCGCAGTATGATATTACAGCTGATGCGATTACTGGGATGAATGGCAGGCTGAAGAAATAGTCGGAAGTAGTTAGTCGGAAGTCCTCAGTAGTGAGTAGTGAGACGTCCTAAGTCTTAAGTCTTACGTCTTATTTCACAGTTATAGCAAATTACAACCTGTTAAGAAATCAACTACCGACATAACTACCTGATCAACATCACATCTCCCTTCAATAAAACATTTTTTCCCTCACAACTCAGTTCCAGGTAATAGATGTAGGCTTCGATAGGCTGTGGTTTTTTTTGAAAACTGCCATCCCATTGCCCGCCAAAGGTGTTTGATTCAAATACCAACCGGCCCCAGCGATCAAAAATTCTGAAGGTATTGATAGGAATATCCAATTCACTGATGGGCCCGAAGGTATCGTTCATGCCATCACCATTAGGTGTAAAGGCATTGGGAAAATAGATGCCTTTGCAGGGAACGGTAATAAAAACGCTGATGCTATCTGATGCTTTGCATCCGTTATCAGAAGTGCTGGTTACCACATATTGTGTTGTAACTGTTGGTGATGCTACCGGTGAGGTACATTCCGTACAACTCAATCCATCGGGTGGTTGCCATAGGTAAGCCGATGCACCTTCTGCGTTCAATTGTATGCTTTCTCCAAAGTAGATATTTTGATCAGTTCCCGCATGAATGCTTAAGTCATCTACTGTAATCAACAGGCTGTCGGTTAGCGAACAACCTCCTACTGTTGCTGTTGCAAAATATTGAGTCGTTAGCGCCGGTGAAGCAACAGGATCATTGCATGAAGTACAACTTAAACCTGAAGCAGGTGACCATGAAATATTTCCGGTACCATCGGCCGATAACTGCACCGACTCGCCGGCACAGAGCATTTGGTCATTGGAAAGATTTAATTCCGGAACAGCAACACTTACCAATACTGTTTCTATTACCATGCAATTTCCAATGGAAGCAGTCACATAGTAGTAAGTGGTAGTATCCGGACCAGCAATGGGATTATTGCATAAAGTACAACTCAGGGAAGGATCCGGTGACCAGGAAACCGATGCGAGACTTGTGGCAGACAATTGTATAGATTCACCCTTACAGATCAATGGATTCATCGGTGTTACTGTGATCGCCGGCGATGTTGACGAAATCAACGCTGCGCAATTGTTCCAGCTGCAGGTATAGGTTCCTGAACAATCCGGTATGATGATTATGCGATTGATGCCTCCACTACCATCCTCTACTCCGCAGGAAAGATCGAGGCAGCAATCTCCGGGGTTACCTTCACTCACATCGCCCGTTGAATTGGTCCAGACATCATCGCGCACAAATTCAAACTCCAGCGGTTTGCCTGCAGCGCTAAATGGAAACTGTACATCAACGGTATAGGTAGTGCCTGAGATTAAAGTCATCTGACTTCCGGGAGCTCCCGGATTCCAGTCCGATAAAATGGTTAATGAACTGTCTGTTTCAAACTGTCCGGCAATATGCATGCCTCCCGCGCCGATAGTCATTCCTGCCACATCGACGGTAAAAGTGATGGTGATTTGCGAAAAGACATTGTTGCATATAATCATCAACAACAAAAGCAGGAAAGATAATTTTCTTTTCATGAAAATTGATTGATCGTACCATTAAAGTACGATCAATAAGGATTTAAAGATACGTTACTAAGGGCTTAGTTTCAATATCCAAAATAGTAGGTAGGGAGGGTCGGAAGTAGGTAGTCCTTAGTTCGTCCTTAGAAAAAATACACAGAGAGAGAAGTGAAAAAAGTTAAAAACTTGCACTAATAGATAGAATGGCCATCAACCAACTACTAAGGACTTCCGACTAACGACTTCAGACTTTTTCCCCCATCACTGCTGATAAACCAGCTCCTCCACAAATACTTTATCATTCACCGTCACTTTCACCAGATAGGTTCCAGCCGCAAAAGTTGCATTGAACTTCACTTCTTGTTGAAGCATTCCGTTGCTCATTTGGATTCGGTTCAGATAAACTGATTGACCCAATACATTGAACATCTGAATTTCAACTGCTGTTGAAATTTTAGTTGCATCATGCAATTCTATCACAAAAGCACCATTGGTTGGATTTGGATAAACAAGGAGTTTTGCATGTTCGATTTCATTCATGCTTTTATCCAGCTTGCAGGATTTTACTACTTCTATTGACTCTGAAGTCATGGTGCAATAGTTCGGATTGGTAATTTCCACTTTGTATTTTGCTGCTATTGTAGCTGTATAATTTTTATTGGTAGCACCTGCAATATTCTCATTTCCTTTTTTCCATTGGTAAGAAAATCCATTTCCGCCATTTGCTTTCAGCATCACACCTCCTGTAACACAAATATCAAGCGATCCCTGAGGAGTGACTGTTGCGGCATGCAATGAATTTGTGCTGATGTTGAAGGGTTCAGCTGTTGAGTTGCAGCCGAAATCATTGGTTTCATCCACTGTATAGCTACCGGCTTCTCGTGCAATAAAATGCCTATTCGTTGCTCCGGGAATTTCAACATTCTCCTTTTTCCATTGATACATTATACCTGCACCATTATTGGCAGCAAGCACCATGTCAGCTCCCTCACAGTCATCCTGCTTTCTTAAAAGTGTTATTGCTGCAACCAATTTATTTTCATCCACTACATAATCACAATTATCATCTATTCCATTGCATACATCCATCATACCCGGATTCACTTGATGGTTTGCATCATTGCAATCATTTCCACCTGTTAAAACTTCTGAGGAAAATCCTGAACCAGGACTGGTGCATTGAACAATTCCATTTCCGGTATAATAATGATCCCCATCAGCATCAAGATACCAGGTAATTAATTGTTTTATGATGATATCTATTCCATTGTCTCTACCAATTACCATGGGTTTATCCGCACTTACACGAATGCGATAGTGAGTACCTGCGATCGTATTTTCAGGAATTACGGCATCTATCGTTCCACTGCTGTTACTTTCCTTGCTTCCGATTATTATTGGCGAACTAAAATTTCCATTTTGATCAGATAATTCTGCCGAGAAAATATTTCCACTGCCGATGATGCCCGAAGCAATAAATGAAACAACAACCGTGCTTCCTGCACAAAGGGGCTTGGGTGAAATGAACTCCGTTTGAATAAAAGATTCCGGCTGCTCAAAGCCCTGCGTTAATAAGCTATTACCGGCCTTAAATGTGGGAATAACGGTTTCACCAATCGTCCATGATAATGAAATACCACCGGCGGTTTGATGGCCGCCATTGGTTGACAATACTTCGCGGCTAAGTGATTGCCCACACACTGATGATGCAAGTGCACTTACCACAATCATCAGAAAGAATGAAATGTATTGTTTCATAAAAAAAATTCAGTCGTGATTTATTAAACCCTGCTTAACTCCTGTTTCATGGTTTGACCGCTCTTTCTTTTTGTTGTGCGATCAAATCCGCATAAGTTGTAAGGCTATTTTGATATTCTGTCAGCAAACTATTTTCATCAGCGAGCATACTCTTCAATTTTGGAACCCTGCTGATGTCAATGCCGCGTTTCGAAATTTCTGTTTTAGCATGAGCGAGAATGCCGCGCACAAATTCAGGATTCTTTTGAACCATTGTTTTTAAAGTTTCGTACCCGGATTCATACTGCTGCAAATCACTTAGGGAGAAATCCTGCATTTCAACCACCCTGTCTTCTTTTGCTACAGGTGCTACTTGTGGTAAACTGAAAGACGGATCCTTTGACTGCAGATAGGTTATGACAGCATCCATCTGGCTTTTCAGTTCATCCCTTTCTCTTTGCATTTGCGCCATGCGCGGAGCAAGCACATTATTATTTGCACTAACTGCTGTGTTTATAAATGAAACCCCGTTGGTCATCCTGCTTTCTGACCAGGCAATGCCTACCATGCTGATATAATCTTCCGCTGTCATTTTTTCTTCGCCCACTGCAATACCAAATCCATCATTGTTACCTGAGGCAATAATGTAATCGCCAATATTTACTATGCCTCTTACTTTCACCGGAACCTGCCCCATAAAAGCAACTTTTTCATAGTCCTTTTCCTTGCCGGCTTCAGGAACATTGCCTAAAACCATAGGAGCAGAAGAGATGACCATCAGTTGATTAACACCAGTTGTTTGTTTGGAAATTTTCCCGCCAATTACTCCAACGATATCACCCGGATCCATTTGTTCTGCAACCGATATGCGTGGCAGCCATTCGGCATAATCAGCACTGCCTGACGTATAAGAAATGCCCTGTTCTATTTCCAACTGTACTGCCTGAGCACCCCAATTGACGCCAATATCAACAATTTCCAAACCATCAATGATTGCCATGTCAAAATCATCAGCACCGAAGCCATCAGCCGCTATCGCTGCTACACTAAGCGCCAGTTGCAAAGACTGGGCGGCTTGCCAAAAAATATACGTCCAGCTATTATGAACCTCATCTACCGTCTGGCCTTCAATTGCGCCAACAGCACTGGGATTATCATCCCAGAAGGTGATGAAGTTATTGGCCAATCCCGGGTCGGTTTCTGTTACCCGTATCAAGATTCCTGCTTTCGCTCCCGAAATGTATAATGGGTAGGATCCGGAACTGCTTTGGTTAGTTGTGCTATTGGTACTTACAATCTTAACCTGGTCCGTATTGCCGGTGTTTACGGTAAGTTTGCCACCAATTATTGCATCCCCGGCTACATCAAGCTCTGCTTGCGGAGCAGTAGTGCCAATTCCAAAAAAACCTGATGTATTAAAATAGCTGTCATTTCCTGTATTGAAAACGGCACTCGCATTTCCAAATTTATCATACAAAACGAACCCGTTATTGGAGGGGTTATCAGACAGCAAAAAAAGTGGAAAGTCATTGTCGGCTTGTTCAACATAAAATGGTTTTTTAAATAATTCGGCAGAAGAAGATTTAATATGAAGGTCGTAAGCCGGTGAGCTGGTTCCAATACCCACATTTACCCCATTGCCCAACACCATACTGTTACTGGTGTTTACTATCGCATCAGTACCTATAGCAATGGCATTGGAGAGATTGCCTGAGCCGACATTGGCGCTTTTGCCTAATGCAATATTATCGCTGCCGGTGGTGTTTGCAGATAAGGCATTGGCGCCGATAGCAACATTGGTTAATCCTGTTGTGTTATTAGAAAGAGCGTATTCACCTAAAGCAGTGTTAGCTGCTCCGACAGTGTTTCTTTGCATGGCATACCAGCCAATTGCGGTATTCACACTTCCCGTGCTGTTCTCAGAGAGTGCACTGACTCCAATAGCTGTATTTTGCGAACCGGTCGTATTGCTTTGTCCCGCATCTTTTCCAATTGCAACATTTTCACTTCCAGAGGTATTTGAAAAAAGTGATTGATATCCAATTGCTGTATTGAGTGCGCCTGTAGTATTCGCCACCAATGCCTGTGATCCGATTGCTGTGTTGCTGCTGCCGGTGGTATTGCTTTGGGCGGCATTATTTCCAAGTGCAGCATTGTTACTGCCTGTAGTATTATAAATAAGCGCAGCTTCACCCATAGCAGTGTTTCCGCTGCCGGTGGTATTCGAAAACAGGGTGGACCAGCCTACTGCCGTATTATAGTTTCCGGTAGTATTTGAAAAAAGTGATTGATATCCAATTGCTGTATTAAGATTGCCGGTAGTATTTGAAAAAAGTGATTGATATCCAATTGCTGTATTAAATAAGCCGGTAGTATTTGTCATCAGTGCCTGCGACCCTATTGCGGTTATCGCGTCATTGGTGTTATTCAAAGCAGCTTCCCTTCCTATTGCAACATTATCACTACCGGTTGAATTTACGCTCAGCGCTTTGGATCCGATTGCTGTATTGTTGCTTCCGGTGGTATTAGTTTGGGCTGCATTGTTTCCAAGTGCAGCATTGTTGCTACCCGTGGTATTGTAAGGAAGTGCATTTTCACCAATTGCAGTATTAGCATTGCCGGTGGTATTCGAAAACAGGGTGGACCAGCCTACTGCCGTATTAAAATTACCGGTACTATTCGACAATAGCGCATGGTACCCAATTGCCGTATTGAGCAAACCGGTTGTGTTAGAGTCGAGCGCAAGTGTACCAACAACAGTATTTTGATCCAGGTTGCCTCCTCCTCTTCCTACTTTAACTGAATTGATGGATGCATCAGCAGTAACTTCAAGTTTAAATGTTGGTTCAGAAGTTCCAATACCTACATTTGCATTGTTGCCAAGAATCAACGCATTGCTGCTATTCACAATAGTATTTGCACCTATCGCAGTAGCATTTATAAGATCAGGTGAAAGCAGGTCTGCCTGGTAACCGATCACCGTATTATTACTTCCGGTAGTATTACTAAACATGGAATAATTACCGACGGCGGTATTGGAACCGCCGGTGGTATTACTGAACAAAGCGTAGTTTCCCATTGCCGTGTTATTAAATCCGGTATTGGAGAACAGTGAATAGTTTCCGACGGCCGTATTTGCATTTCCTGTTGAATTGTTGAAGAGCGTATAGTCGCCAAATGCAGTGTTAAAATTTCCGGAAGTATTATTTGAAAGTGAATAGTAACCTCCGGCAGTGTTGTAGTTGCCTACGGTGTTATTCTTAAGCACTTCAAAACCAATAGCAGTATTGGTTTTCACATTGCTGCTTCCA
This sequence comes from Chitinophagaceae bacterium, assembly GCA_016704325.1. GTDB lineage: Bacteria > Bacteroidota > Bacteroidia > Chitinophagales > UBA10324 > JACCZZ01. The sequence goes on along the minus strand of JADJAG010000011.1, from coordinate 280,250 downwards.
TTCCCTGTTCCTACTCTTACGTTATTGAAGGAAGCATCATCACTTACGTGCAATTTAAATTCAGGAGTTGAAACACCGATGCCCACCTTACTTCCATTATTATAAATATTTGAGGAAGAAGTAACCCAGGAAGTGCCATCCCAATAAGGAGTATTTCCTTCTGCTGTACCATCAGCAAGTCCTGCTCCGCTTGAGCTGCCGGCAGAATTCGAATAGATTGCATAGGGAACACTGAGCAGTTGCGAGGTGCCCATCAGCAAATAGTTTGTTCCGCCGGAGGCATCCATTTCTACCTGGAGATATTTAGTTCCGCTTCCCCAGTTAATGTTGCTGAAGGCGCCGCTTATCACTGTTCCCTGGCCGATATTCAGGTTAAACAATCCCAATGACGTGGTGGTAACACTTTGTGTTTCCTGATAAACAACCGGTCCTGCATTGCTTCCATCCAAAATACTGAAGCGAAGAGAGATGTTTTCATCTGCAATCAAATTGCCGACACTATCATGAGCTACTGCCTGATAGGGAAAAGCCTGTGGTGCTTGTGCATGAGAAGTAATTACAGCAAGCATACCGCACAATAGAAAGACTATTGATTGAATGGTTTGTTTTTTCATTTCATTGATGTTTTACATAGGCTTTCACCGGAAGTGATCGCACAGGTGGTTAACACACGTATTTTATTTGCTAAGAATCATCTGTTTGGTATCAATCACATGACCGTCAATCAACAATGAATATTGGTAAGTGCCTGATGACAATGTGCTATAATCAACATTCACTGTTCCAAAACCATTCTTCAGATTGCTGAATACTTCAATTGAAGCACCGGTAAGATCGGTGATTACGAGTTCTGCCGTTTTAGCCGAGGAAGGAATGAAGAACTTGATGATACTGGATTGGATAAACGGATTAGGAACGTTTTGTTCGAGTTTAGGTAAATCAATATTTGTAACATCACCTGTAGATTTATATGCACTGCAACATTGAGAAAGCGATTGCTCGAAATTTGTCATCTTATTCATAACATCATCCAGCTTGCTGTTTAGTGAATTGATTTGCGCCTGCTGATCAGCAATCAACTTATCCTTTTGATTGAGTTGATTTTGCAGGCCACTCACTACGGAAGGATCAATCAACGAATGCTGAACAGCAGCCTCTACTTCATCCACTTTGCCATTCAGTTCCTGAATAGCTTTCGTCAGCAAAGGAGTAATGCCTGCATAATTTACCATCCAGGTTCCACCTTCTTTACTATCTAATTCGCCTTCGTCACCTTTTAATACAGCTTGAGGATATACATCATATAATTCCTGGGCCACAAAACCTGCATTCACTGTTTGTCCATCTGCTTTCCATTCATAATCTCTTACCTTCAATTGCATTACAGTATTCAATCCCATGGTAGTATTTCTAATATTCTTCTTCAGCCGTTGATCTGAAGAAGAAAAGAGCAAGGTTTGATTGGAGCCGTTGCCGTATAAACAACCGACCTGAACACCATTCACCCTGAATTGAATATACCGTGAACCATTTGCATTGTCAAGAACATCGGTAATAATAGCGCCGCCATCGGCGCTCGTGTTTTGAACATAAGCGATATAATTGGCAACCGAATTACTAGTGCCGTCTCTTGAACCTATAACAGTCAATGGCGTTACTGGTACATTTGTTCCTACGCCAAAATCGCCACCAAAAACAAAGCTGCTTCCATCAGCATCAAATCTTACCGTTTCCGTTGCACCTGAAGTTTTGAAAATGCTCATAAGCCCGGCGTTGTCTGTTGTTTCAGAAAAAGAGAAAATATTAGTGGCAGTATTGTGATGCTGAATCACAAAAGGATTGGTACCTGTACCGCTCGCTTTTATGTGAAGCCGGGAGGCAGGAGCGGCAGTTCCAATACCTACATTACCATTACCCAGCATGGTCATTACTGTTACATTTGGATTAGTGGTTGCCCCATTGTTCAAACAAATATCAAGCTGTGTACTGGCATTTATACCTGTTGCATAACTGCCTAATTTGAATGCCGCTACCATATCCCATTTGTTTGCTGTAGTTCCTTGCCTTGTGAGAGTAAACCTGTTTGTTGGAGATACAATGCCTGCTGCAGTGGCTGGATTAGAAGGGAATCTGCCTGTTTCGTAATTGTTGGCTCTTATAACTAAGTCAACTGCATCAGTGGTTCCAATAAAGTTAGTTCCTGCTGAGGTTGCTGAGTTACCTGTTGTTGACCATGTACCTATTGTACTTGCGGATACCCATGAGGCATTGCCATTTGCATCAGAAGTCAGCACCCTGCCGGCCGATTGGGTACCATCCGCTAGTTTAAATGTTCCGGTTACATCAAGTGTAGCAGCAGGGGCTGCGTTGCCGATGCCTAAGCTTCCACCATTAAGGTAGCTGTCACCACTAGTAGCAAGGTTAACTTTTTTATCACCACTGCCATTATATAGTGATGCGTTTCCATTTCCAATACCTCCTTGTTCAATCGTAAAAAGTGGAGTTGTTGCATTGCTTTTCTCCACGTAAATAGGGGTAGTTGAATTTCCGTCGGATTTAATATGCAGCCGGGAAGCAGGAGTCGTGGTGCCGATACCGATATTGGTTCCATCATCATAAATAGTTCCGTCTGCCAATGCAGTGCCGTTCCATTTAGCAACTTTGTTGCTAGCTGCACTTATAACCTGTGGATCAGTTTCTATGCTTGTAAGACTTACCCATGAAGCGATGCCATTTGCATCAGATTTTAGAATGCTGCCATTTGCTGCACCGGTCGTCATTTGAAGGCCGGTAGTTTTAATGGTGCCAACTACTTCGAGCATAGAAGCCGGAGCGGATGTGCCGATACCGATATTGGCATTATTGCCCAGCACCAGCGCATTACTGGCGCTTACAATTGCATTAGCCCCAATGGCTGTCGCATTGTTGAGATTAACTACTGAAACATTTGCGCCTGCTCCGATTGCTGTATTATTACTTCCTGTTGTGTTTGTATTTAGCGCATTATCACCAATAGCAGTATTACTGCTTCCGGTAGTATTTGCCTGCGCGGCGTTATTACCGATTGCATTGTTGGACGAGCCATTGGTATTGCCACCAAGTGCATATTCTCCTAAAGCATTGTTACTGTTTCCGATCGTATTTGCAGCTAAAGAAAAACTGCCCACCGCAGTATTGAGTGTTCCAACCGTATTACTGAGAAGCGCCTGATAACCATTGGCTGTATTAAGTCCGCCGGTGCTATTCGATTTAAGGGCCTGGTAACCAATTGCTGTATTGAAATCTCCTACGCTATTAGCATTCAGCGCTTGGGTACCTATTGCCGTATTGCCCGATTGTCCTCCATTGCCTCTTCCAATTCTCACACTGTTAATTGATGCATCACCACTAACATCCAGTTTGAATAAAGGAGTGGTTGTGCCAATTCCAATATTATTACCATCATCAAAGAGGAGCCCATCCACCAATGTTGTTCCATTCCATTTTGGAACGCTGTTAATAGTGCTGCTGCTTACTTCAGGATCCGTTTCTGAACCACCGGTACCTGTAATTGTAAATGCAGGATAGGTACCCGAAACTGAAACACCGCCTGCTCCCGCAATGGTGACTACCTGATCAGGCAATGTGTTGGTGATGGTTCCACTTGCGACAGAAATGCCTGTTCCTCCTGTGAAGGTGTTGGCAACACCGGTCCATTTCGTGCCGGTATAATAATAGAACCCTGCTGTGCTGTTGGTTTGAAAAATCAATAATCCGGTGGCTGGAGCAACAATTGCATCGCGTTGTGCCTTTGTCATTCTTGGAACAAGCGCACCTTTAGTAGTAGAAGTAATATCGAGCAATGAAGACGCATTAGGAGTGATGGTTCCAATTCCCGCTGCACCGCTGACAGGAAAAGTATTTGTTTGGGCCTTGAGTAAGGTGGTGGTGAACAGGATGCACAAAATGGCGCGGAGTGTAATCATCATTTTCATTGGGGGTTGGTTTTGATGTGATGAACTGTTGATAATTGCTGCCAGAAAACAGGTAAAGAATAAAGATGATATAAAAATTTGATAAAAGCTACCTTTTAAATGTTGATATGATTAGTTACAAAAGCGGATAAAATCTTAATCGTAACTGTATTGCTTGTTGGCCATCGAAGAGATGGTTACAGATGATGTATTCTAAAATATAGGGAGTCCATTATAACTCAGAATTATTGTCAGGCGCAGACTTGGCTATGATATGATGATAAAAAAAACTCAGAAAGAGTTCTATTTTGAGGCAGGCAATTAAATGACAAATGTACTCCAACGAGATATTTTCATTCTGCCCGGTCTTTTTTGCGCCAGCGATTTTTACTTGCCGGATGAAAGGAAGATGCTATTAGATAATATTTTGGTTAACTCATTGGTATGTTTTCGTGATCTCCACAAGATTGGAGTACGACTTCAATTCATTAACACAATTTTTGAACTGTTCTAAAATAATTTCCCAAAGTTCATTGTTAGTAGTATTTCCTATCGTGATCCAAATTATTTTAGGTGGAGAATCCCGATCCAGAACAAGGTCAGGAAAATCTTCATCCTATGTTAGAATCACTACATTCCTCATTTGTGCTATTTCAAAAATAATTTCGTCTGTTGTGTCAATCAACCCTAATTCAAAAAGAAAGAACGCCTTCATTTCAACTGTTTGATTGAGCCATTCTGCCAGTTTAGCGGAAGGTTTACATCAACCCATTATTCAAACTCATTAATTGGCAACAATAACCGGATGATCTAATTTCAAAGCTGCATACTTCAGGCATGCTTTTATATCTTCTGACTCGAGATATGCTGCATTACTCGTTATTCTTTTAAGCAAGTCATCCATTGCAAAATCTTTTACCATAGATAAACAAATGCTACAAAGTCATTTGGGGTGTACGACATATCGTTTAGCTTGTTAAGCAATGGTTAGGTCCCGCCAGCCATGTAATTTCAATTGAATATTGAGTGTTGAATATTCAATATTTCAACACTCAATATTCAATTTCCAATTTGTCGTACACCCAGTCCTTTGATAGAGGGACCAGGTATCTAAATTAATTACTTAATTCGAAGCCGGTATTGATATCGCTGTTGATTATGTAATTGAAGCAGTCAATAAACCTGCAAAAACATTTTTTGAGAATCAGCTATTGATAAAATATTTAAAGATAAGAGCTTCAACTTCTAATTTTCAAAACAATAATTGCTTCTGCTGAAGGCGTTTAAAAGATATTACCATTAGCATTAAAAAAAGGTAACTACTCAGCCGAAGGGAAAAATAGCACACGGATAACACGGATTTGACTGATCAGCACTGATTAAAACAATTTTGAGTTAATGCTCAATACTAAAACTGGTCTGATAAAAGCGGATTGAAAATGATCAGGTAATAATTAGATCCGTAAAAATCCGTCCGATCAATGTCATCCGTGTTCCATTTTGAATCTTCATCTACTGAGTAGTTACAAAAAAAGCTATTCAAAAAACCGTTCCAGTTGAGGATTTACTAAGGACTATCTACTTCCGACTAACCACTATCTCCCTGTCAACGCTGCAGCACCACTTACAATCTCCGTCAACTCCGTAGTAATAGCAGCCTGACGTGCGCGGTTATATTTAATGGAGAGGTCTTTCAGCAATTCTTTCGCATTGTCGGTGGCTTTATCCATGGCCGTCATGCGGGCGCCATGTTCAGAGGCATTGCTGTCGAGTAATACTTTGAAAAACTGGGTTTTCAGGATCTTGGGAATCAGGTGATTCACCAACTCATCCTGTTCAGGTTCAAAAATGAAATTAACCGCTGCCTTCCCCTTTCCGGAAGCAGTTTTTAATACCGGCAGAAAACGTTCTACCTGGAACAGCTGTGTTGCAGCATTCTTGAATTGAGAATACACGATCTCAATCCTGTCATATTCATTGTTTTTATACGCATTCATCATCCATTCAGCCGCTGCTGATGCATGATTAAAATCCAAAGTAGCAAACAGCAACGCATAGTCACCAATCACCTTATACGGCAGCTTTTTAAAAGCGTCGTTCGCTTTTTTTCCCACCGGCATCACGGTTACATTTCCTGACTGTGCCTGCGCCGCGTAACGTTCCTGTATGGTTTGTTGTGCCAGTTTAATGGTGGTGGAGTTGAAACCACCGGCTAGTCCGCGGTCAGAAGTAACGGCCACAATCAATACATTTTTAACAGGCCTTTCCTGCGCCAGTTGAATCGTTACACCGGAATCCGATGCGATGTTGCTCATCAGTTCATTCAGCTTATTGGCATAAGGGCGCATCTGAATAATGCGTTCCGTAGCCCTGCGCAGCTTGGCAGCACTTACCATTTTCATGGCTTTGGTGATCTGCTGCGTATTCTGTACGCTCTGAATTCTGTTCCTGACTTCTTTTAACTGACCAGACATTTGTTATGTATTTGAATGCCGAAAAATGAATTTCAATTCCTGTAAGGAGTGCTATTCCTTTTCGTATTCCTTATTTTTTTTCTGTGTATGCCACTTCTGTATCCTTCGCCACTTTCTTAATAGTTGCAATACTTGCATCGCTCAGGTTGCCTTTGCGGAAATCTTCCAGCACATCTTTGTGATGCGCATCCAGTACATTAAGAAATGCTTCTTCAAACGCTTTCACATTCTTCACCGGAACATTGCTTAACAAACCTTGTGTTCCGAGATAGATGATAGCAATTTGCTTTTCCACCGCCATCGGAGAAAACTGCCTTTGCTTTAGTATCTCCACGTTACGTGCACCCTTATCGATAACTGCCTTTGTTGCAGCATCAAGGTCACCTCCAAATTTGGAGAAGGCTTCCAATTCGCGGAATTGCGCCTGATCTAATTTCAGGGTACCTGCGATCTTCTTCATCGATTTAATCTGCGCATTACCACCCACACGACTCACGGAGATACCCACATTAATAGCGGGCCGTACACCGGAGTTGAAGAGGTTCGATTCCAAAAATATCTGTCCGTCGGTGATCGAGATTACGTTGGTAGGAATGTATGCGGAAACGTCGCCTGCCTGTGTTTCGATGATAGGTAAGGCAGTGAGTGAACCACCCCCTTTTACCAGGGAACGAATGGATTCCGGCAAGTCATTCATATTGGCAACCACGGCATTCGATTCAATAATTTTTGCGGCACGTTCCAGCAAACGAGAGTGCAAGTAGAAGATATCTCCGGGATAGGCTTCACGTCCGGGCGGACGACGCAGCAACAGGGAAACTTCCCGGTAGGCTACTGCCTGTTTACTTAAGTCATCATAGATAATCAAAGCTGCACGGCCTGTATCACGGAAAAACTCTCCGATACAGCAACCGGCAAACGGTGCATAGAACTGCAATGGTGCAGGGTCTGATGCGGAAGCAGTAACAATAACAGTATAAGCCATTGCCCCTTTTTCTTCCAGCACTTTCGCCACGTTGGCAATAGTAGAAGCTTTTTGTCCGATACCTACATAGATGCAGAAAACCGGTTCGCCACGGTCATAAAACTCTTTTTGATTGATGATGGTATCAATGCCGATAGCGGTTTTACCGGTTTGACGGTCACCGATGATCAACTCACGTTGACCGCGACCAATAGGAATCATGGCATCAATGGCTTTCAATCCGGTCTGCAATGGTTCCTTTACCGGCTGACGGAACAATACGCCGGGAGCTTTTCTTTCCAACGGCATCTCGTAAAGCTTTCCTTCAATCGGTCCTTTACCATCAATCGGGTCGCCCAGTGTATTTACAACACGGCCAACCATGCCTTCCCCTACATTAATAGATGCAATCTTGCCTGTACGGCGAACGGTATCACCTTCTTTGATTGTTTCTCCGCCACCCATTAATACGATACCTACATTGTCTTCTTCCAGGTTCAGTACGATGGCGCGGGTGCCTTCTTCAAACTCCACCAATTCTCCAGCCTGCACGTTGGTAAGTCCATATACGCGGGCAATACCATCACCAATCTGTAATACCTTGCCTACTTCTTCCAGCTGTGCTGCAGTATTAAATCCGCTAAGCTGTTCGCGAAGGATGGAGGAGATTTCTTCCGGTTTGATGTCTGTCATAATGCTTCAAAATTTTTATTCGTTAATACTTCATTTCATAAAGGTTGTGAATGAATTCCTGCTTAATGAAATGCAGGTCGTGCCGTATGCTGGCATCGAACTTATTATCATTTACTTCCAGGATAAATCCCCCTATTATTTCCGGATCTATTTTGATGTGTAACTGTACTGTTTTCCCCTTAAAACGAGGCAAAGCGGAAACGCGATTGAAAATATCGTCATGCAAGGCACCGTCGAGCGGAATAGCGGAAGTAAGTGTTGCTACTACAATCCCTTTTATTTCATTGTATTGCCAGTCGAAGGCTTCGCCGATATCGCGCATCACAAACTCACGGTTCTTCTTAAATACCAGGTAGAAAAATTTTTCGGTGATGTCGCTCACTTTACCATGGTAGATGGCGGAAAATATCTTTGCTTTTTTATCGCCACTCACAATTGGTGAAGCAATAACGGCATTCAGTTCCGGGTGGGAAGTCGCCCTAAGGAGGTCTACGTCTTTTTTTACTTCATCCAGTTGATTGCTTTCGATTGCGAAATCAATCAAAGCCTTGGCGTAGCGATATGCAACCCTTGGATTACGCATGGTTCCGGTTAATTATTCTGTGTGGTTAAATCATTGGCCAGGCGCGTTACATAGGCTTCCTGCTCTGCCTTGTTACTCAGCTCACGGCGCAATACTTTTTCTGCAACATCTACCACCATATGACCAATCTGATTTTTCACATCCACGATGGCTTCTTTGCGGCGGTTTTCAATCTCGCGGCGTGTTTCCTCCATGATTTTGGCAGCTTCGTCTTTTGCTCTCTCCCGTGCTTCGGCAATAATTTGTTCTTTTACTTCCTTGGCTTCCTTCAGAATCTGCACACGTTCCTGCTTGGCCATTTGCAGCATGGCTTCATGCTCGCTTTTCATGCCCAGCATTTCCTGCTTGGTCCGTTCCGCAGTTTTCAGCGCATCATCAATCGTGTGCTCCCGGTCGTCGAGGGCTTGCAGGATAGGTTTCCAGGCATATTTTTTCAGGATGAACAGCACGAGCAGGAATATGACGGCTGTCCAGAAAAGTAGTCCCAGTGAAGGTTGTAATAGTTGCATGTGTATGCTGTTTCAGGTTATGCTAATGAATAGACTGTTCCTTTCAGGCAACAGAGGCTCCGGTATTATTATGTACAGGTCAATAAGAGAAAGCGGTTTTTCAACCGGCTACACTTAACTGCCTTTACTATTCCGGATGCAGCAGTTACTAGAGGAAAAGAATCAACACGCAAACAACAATACCGAACAAGGCAACCCCTTCCACCAAAGCGGCCGTGATAAACATGTTGGTACGGATGTCGTTGGTTGCTTCGGGCTGACGGGCAATTGATTGCAGTGCATTGGCACCGATCAAACCTACACCGATACCTGCTCCGATAGCAGCAAGACCAGCTCCGATACCTGCACCCATTTGTGCGTAACCGTCAATAGCTAAAAACAAAATGCTCAGTAAATGCATCATAATGAATTGAGTTTAATTGATTTGAAAAAAATGTTAGTGATGAGATTCTTTGTGATCGTGCCCGCCTGTGACGATGGTTTCGCTGATGAAGAGGGCCGTTAATATCGTAAAGATGTATGCCTGAAGGGCGCACACCAGCAATTCGAGGAAGTAGATAAAGATGGCGAAAGCCACTGAGAAAACGGAAGCACCTAATCCGGCCACAATACTCATGGCTGAAAAGATGAAGATGAGCATCAGGAACGACAGCACGATCAGGTGACCTGCCAGCATGTTGGCAAATAACCGGATCATGAGGGCGAAAGGCTTTACGATCAGGTTACTGATGAATTCGATAGGAACCAGGATGGGCCAGACTGCATAAGGTACACCGACCGGAGCAGCCATGTGCGACCAGTATTGCCGGCGTGAGCCCACCATCATTAATATGAAGGTAAACACGGCAAGCACCATCGCCACTGCAATGTTTCCGGTTACGTTAGCTGCACCCGGCACGAGGCCAATGAGGTTATTGATCCATATAAAGAAGAACAGGGTAAGCAGGTAAGGAAGGTATTTGCCGGACTTTTCTCCGAGCAGCGGTTTGGCAATCTGATCGCGGATAAACATCACCACCACTTCCACCACGGAATGAATTCCTCTTGGTGCCTTAGTACCATACTTTTTGAAATTGCGGGCAACGGATAGGAAGATCAGCAGCATGAGGGAGACACCAATCAGCATCTGCATCACGTTCTTGGTAAGTGAAAAGTCGTACACAGGGCTGCCATCGGTAGCCATGATTACGTCTTCTTCCACTTTATATCCATTGTATTCGGAATGGCCGTGGTGAAACCGGCCGTAAGAAAACATGCTGAGACCTTTGGAAGGAGAATAAAGAATAACCGGTAATGGAAGTGAACCATGAATTTCAGAACCATCCGTTTTCTCGAAAGAAAAGAAATGCCACTCATGACTGTCGCTGATGTGATCAATAATTACTTTTCCGGGGTTGAAACCTTCTTTTTCTTTTGCTTCTTCTGCATGAGGGGCTGCTTCTGTGGCATGGGTGGCAGGTTCAGTTCCATGTGCTTCATGATCAGATACCGGCTCTCCTGCAAATATATTGACAGCATTACCCATCACTAACACAATGATCACCAATAACTTATAGACAATACTGCGTAACATTCCGTTAAAAGCCAGGGGGTTTGCTAAAAGGCGGGGCAAAGATAGGTAAGGGAGTTTGAAAAAGTAAGGGAATGATGGAAATTTATTGCGGAGACGCGTGTATTGAGGTTGCGGATGAAGTTATTTAAAGTATTTATTCCGGGACAAAGAACCAAGTATCAGGAACCAGGAACCAAGAGTCAGGACAACTCATGTCTTGGTTCCTGGTTCTTGGCTCCTGGTTCATGGCTCCTGGCTCCTGTAGCTTGATTCCTGGATCTCTGAAATCAATCAATCCACTAAAATCCCAACCCAAACGTAACATAAGCATATCCCAAATGTCCGGTCTGACCATTCATGAAATTAGCCAGGCCATAATTGTAACCAAAATCCAGTTTCATGATAAGCACATCCAAACCGATGCCTCCGCCAAGGTCCATCTGAAGTCTGTTGAGATCGCCGGCTTCGAAGCTCAGGGTATTGTCACTTACGCCGACAGCATATGAAAAAGTAGGCCCGGCAAAAGCGCGGATATTGAGTAAATTTTTCCCGATAGGTAATACGTTAAGCCCGATCAAAGCCGGTATTTCGATCCGGCCGACATTCAGGTTATCGGATTCATCTATGGGAAAGGAACTGCCGGTAGTAAGATCCTGAGACAGTTTCTGATAGAGTAGTCCACTTTGAATATAGCCCCATCCACCCGAGCGTACAAAAAAACCAAACTGATACCCGAGATTAGCACTTGATTCATAAAGTTCAGGTTCAAAACTTGTTTTCCCGGTGTTTAATCCGGCAAACAGGCCGAAATAGGTACGCTTGTCTTTCTTTGCAGACTTATCATCCTGTGCAGTAACTGTACTTTGCAAAAAACAGCAGAGGAAGAATATGGTAATGAAGATGATTGGTGGTTTCATATATTGTAGATTGGTGGTGAAGGTAAAAATTGTGCCGCATATAGTGTAAAATGTGATTCTTCGGGTGTACGACAAATCTATATTGGTATTAATGATACCATCCTCGAAGGTTTTTATTTAGCGCTAAGACGCCAAGTCGCTAAGAAGAGGCGGAGGATCATCAGTGATTTTATTTTTTGGCGACCTGGCTTCTTTGTGGTGGGATGACTTCGTTGTTTCACCATGCAACGACGTTGTGTTTAACCGTCATTGCGAATCCCGCCAATACAATGTTTGAATTATCAAAGTCCCAATGGCGGGATGAAGCAATCCCCTGATTAGAACCAATTAATAATTCAATAAGGGAATGTAGTATAGTAGTACATGGGGATTGCTTCGTCGTTCCTCCTCGCAATGACACTTCGTGGTGCGGATTGCTTCTTCGTTTCACCTTACAATGACAAAAATCAATATTGAACACACAATTTTTAAGAACCAAATTGTCGTACACCCGATTCTTCTGATTGTTATGCTGGTGATGGTGATGTCGATTCTAATCAAGATCATCATCAACATAATCTTCAATAAGCAAAGCCCTGAATTCAAAGGCGCGCATTACAGCAGCAATTTTAGTATGTGTTGGTTATTCTCAATAAAGAACAAGATTTGACAACCTTTTGAAAGTTGTCAAATCTTGCAGCAATAACTTATATTCAACGCTTAACTTCTCCTCATCTTTTGTGGCAAATCTGCATTTTGTCTAAACTGTGATTTTTGTGATTAATATGATGGTCATGATGAATAAAATCATGATAATCATAGCCATCAATAAAATCACAACATAGACCATGTTTTATTCCACCACCAATTTTCTCACTTCCAATATATCACCCAACTTCACCTGCAACAAGTAAAGCCCCGAACTCAATTGCCCGCGTTGAAAGATCACTTCATGATTTCCTGAAGAGAGGTCTTTATCAACAATGGTTTGGAGTTTCCTACCAGCAAGGTCAAACAATTCAATGTAAGCATGAGTGGCTTCGGGTAAGGAAAATGAAATGGTAGCTGAATTGGAAAATGGATTGGGATAGACTTCTAATGATGGTATTTCAGTCTCAGTTGATACCTTGAACGGAGCAGAGGTAAAAAACTGTTTTGCTGACCATTCTGAAATAATCTTAGGATCCACATTACAAACACTCTTTACCTGCCAGACATAATTTGTATTGGCAAGGAGACCTTCCACTGTTTTTGTTTGACCGTTAGGACCGAGTAATGTCCAGGTTCCTAAGGTGGCAACTTTGTAACGTAATTTGTAAGAAGTGGCCGAATAACCCCATTTGAATTTAACCGAAGTTGCAGTAAGGTTTTTGACTATCAGTTCAGTTGGAGGATTGCATGCAATGTCAATTATTCCATCGCAGTTGTCATCCAAACCATTAAAGATTTCAGATGCAATGGGATTGACTTCGGAATTTGTATCATCGCAATCGGTATTGTTCAGTGAATAGCCACTACCCGGATTTTCGCATAGAGATAGCTCGCTGCTCGCTCCATAGCCATCACCATCAGCATCCACATAATAATTGGTGGCACTAAATCCATCATCAGCTATGCCATCGCAGTTATCATCAATACCGTTACCATTGCCAGCATCGCAAGCACCGGGATAGATAGATGCATTTGCATCATCGCAATCGGAATTATTCAGTGAATAGCCACTACCCGGATTTTCGCATAGAGATAGTTCGATACCGGTACCATAGCCATCACCATCAGCATCCACATAATAATTGATAGCACCAAATCCATCGTCTATAAAACCATCACAATTATCATCAATACCGTTATCATTGCCGGCATCGCAAGCGCCGGGATACACAGATGCATTTGCATCATCGCAATCGGAATTATTCAGTGAGTAGTCACTACCCGGATTTTCGCATAGAGATAGTTCGATACCTGTACCATAGCCATCACCATCACCATCCACATAATAATTGATGGCACCAAATCCATCATCAATAAGACCATCACAGTTATCATCAATACCATTAGCATTACCGGCATCACAAGCGCTGGGATAGATTGCTGCATTTGCATCGTTGCAGTCGGTCGAATTGGTAACGTAGCCGGGCAATTTGCTGCAATTGCTCACAGCAGCATTGCCATATCCGTCACCATCTGCATCAGCGTAGAATACTTGATAGCATTCAGAATACAGTTTCACCACCCAGTAATCATATGCAATACCACCCTGCAAAACTTCAGTCTTGTCACCGGAAATGCCAGATTCAGACCTTCCGCCGAGGATGTAACCGCCATCGGAGGTTTGCTGGATTGAATAAAGATCATCAATACTGCTTCCTCCAATGGTATTCTGCCACTTAATGACCCCGTTGCCATTTAGTTTCACCACCCAGTAATCATTTCCTCCCAGCAAAGCTTCCGTCTTGTCGCCGGAGATGCCTGATTGAGACCATCCGCCGAGGATATAACCGCCATCGGAGGTTTGCTGAATTGAATAAAGTCGATCATGTGAGCTTCCTCCAATGGTATTCTGCCATTGAATAGCGCCGGCGGCATCCAATTTCACCACCCAGTAATCAGCTCCGCCCTTTGAAGCTTCCGTCTTGTCACCGGAGTTGCCTGACTCAGAATCTCCGCCGAGGATGTAACCGCCATCGGAGGTTTGCTGAATGGATCCAAGAAAATAATCATTATAGAATCCTCCAATGGTATTCTGCCATTGAATAGCACCGGCGGCATCCAATTTCACCACCCAGTAATCTTCTCCGCCCTTTGAAGCTTCCGTCTTGTCACCGGAGATGCCAGAATCAGAATATCCGCCGAGGATGTAACCGCCATCGGAGGTTTGCTGAATTGAATAAAGTACATCATAGTCGCTTCCTCCAATGGTATTCTGCCATTGAATGGCGCCGGTGGCATCCAGTTTCACCACCCAGTAATCAAATCCTCCCTGATAAGCTTCCGTTTTGTCACCGGAGATGCCTGAAGAAGAATATCCGCTGAGTATGTAACCGCCATCGGAGGTTTGCTGAATTGAACTAAGTTGATCGTAGTTGCTTCCTCCGATGGTATTCTGCCACTGAATTGCGCCGGTGGCATCTAGTTTCACCACCCAGTAATCAAGTGATCCCAGCGAAGCTTCCGTCTTGTCACCGGAGATGTCTGAATAAGAATATCCGCCAAGGATGTAACCGCCATCGGAAGTTTGCTGAATTGACACAAGATCATCACTGCCGCTTCCTCCAATAACATTCTGCCACTGAATTGCGCCGGTGGCATCCAGTTTCACCACCCAGTAATCCGAACCGCCCAGCGAAGCTTCCGATTTGTCACCGGAGATGTATGAGGAAGAAGATCCACCGAGGATGTAACCGCCATCGGAGGTTTGCTGAATTGAATAAAGATAATCAAAGCCGCTTCCTCCAATGGTATTCTGCCACTGGATTTCGGGCGCTGTAATTTGTGCTGTTGCAGTTAATGAAAACGAGAGAAGGATTGCGAGAAACATGGTTGTTGTTCTTTGCGGGTAATTTGTTTTTGAATTTTTCATTGGATTTTTGGTTTGGGTCTTAAAGGTAAAAAGTGAATAGTCCATTTTAAATCATAACCGCATTTTGCTATCGTCTCGGATTAGAGCAATGAATTATTCCACCACCAATTTTCTCACTTCCATTGTATCACCCAACTTCACCTGCAACAAGTAAAGCCCCGAACTCAATTGCCCGCGTTGAAAAACTATTTCCTGATTTCCGGCAGCAAGATTTTGATCGAGGATGGTCTGGAGTTTTCTTCCGGCTATATCATATAATGCAATGGTTACGTTTGAGGCTTCGGGTAAGGAAAATGAAATGGTAGCTGAATTGGAAAATGGATTGGGATAGACTTCTAATGATGGTATTTCAGTCTCAGTTGATACCTTGAACGGAGCAGTGGTAAAAAACTGTTTGGCCGACCATTCTGAAATAATCTTAGGATCCACATTACAAACACTCTTTACCTGCCATACATACTTAGTATTAGCCAGCAGCCCTTCCTCTGTTTTTGTTTGCCCGGTAGGACCGAGTAATGTCCAGCTTCCTGTGGTGGCAACTTTGTAACGCAATTTGTAAGAAGCAGCCGAATAACCCCATTTGAATTTAACCGAAGTTGCAGTAAGATCCTTTGTTTCAAGGCCTGTTGGCGCATTGCATACAATTTCATCAATAACGCCATTGCAGTTGTCATCTAAACCATTAATGATTTCAGATACACCGGGATTAATTTCGGAGTTTGCATCATCGCAATCGGTGCTATCATAAGCATAACCATCTGGTGCAATACAATCAACGGCAAATATGCCATTGCTGATGTCACCGAAGCCATCACCATCATTGTCGGCATAAACTGTTGTGCCTCCATTGCAGTCTGCCGATACCTTTACTATCCAGTAATCATTAAGGCCCTGGCTTGCCTGAGTTTTGTCACCGGAGATGCCTGAGGAAGAGCCTCCGCCGAGGATGTAACCGCCATCGGAGGTTTGCTGAATTGAATAAAGGATATCATAGTCGTTTCCTCCAATGGTATTCTGCCATTCAATAACCCCAGAGCTATTAAGTTTCACCACCCAGTAATCATAACCACCAAGCGAAGCTTCCGTCTTGTTACCCGAAATGCCAGATTCAGACGTTCCGCCGAGGATGTAACCGCCATCGGAGGTTTGCTGAATGGAATAAGGAATCTCATCACCGCTTCCTCCAATGTTATTCTGCCATTCAATAGCTCCTGTGGCATCCAGTTTCACCACCCAATAGTCGTATGGCCCATAACACTCTTCCGTCTTATCACCGCCGATGCCTGATTCAGATAATCCGACGAGGATGTAACCGCCATAGGAGGTTTGCTGAATTGAATAAAGTTGATCATCGCTGCTTCCTCCAATGGTATTCTGCCACTGAATATCGCCGGTGGCATCCAGTTTCACCACCCAGTAATCACCTAATCCCTGCGAAGCTTCCGTCTTGTCACCGGAAATGCCTGAATAAGATGGTCCGCCAAGGATGTAACCGCCATCGGAGGTTTGCTGAATTGAAGAAAGATAATCAGTGCTGCTTCCTCCAATGGTATTTTGCCACTGAAGGTCTCCGGTGCTATTTAGTTTCACAATCCAGTAATCAAAGTCGCCCTGCGAAGCTTCCGTCTTGTCACCGGAAATGCCTGAATAAGATGGTCCGCCAAGGATGTAACCGCCATCGGAGGTTTGCTGAATTGATTTAAGATAGTCATAGCTACTTCCTCCAATGGTATTCTGCCACTGAATGTCGCCTGTGACATCCAGTTTCACCACCCAGTAATCACCCTCCAGCGAAGGTTCCGATTTGTCACCGGAGATGCCTGAATAGGAAGTTCCGCCAAGGATGCAACCGCCATCGGAAGTTAGCTGAACGGCACTGAGGCCATCATACTCACTTCCTCCAATGGTACTTTGCCACTGAATGACACCGGCGGCATCCAGTTTCACCACCCAGTAATCAGAGTATCCCAGCGAAGCTTCCGTTTTATCACCTGAGTTGCCTGAGTAAGAATTTCCGCCGAGGATATATCCGCCATCTGCAGTTTGCTGAATTGAATAAAGTTCATCAGTACTGCTTCCTCCAATGGTATTTTGCCATTGAATTTCGGGCGCAGTAATTTGTGCTGTTGCAATTAAGCATGAAAACGAGAGAATGATTGCGAGAAACATGGTTGTTGTTCTTTGCGGGTAATTTGTTTTTGAATTTTTCATTGGATTTTTATTCTTGAATGATGAAAGAAATCAGGAATACTAAAAAGAAAAAGAAGTGCAATGAATGGTTTTGCTACTGCGGCTAATTTTTCAGCCAACTTTTCTCTTTGTAAGAATAGGTGTATCATCGCGTGCCTGTTCGTTTTTGCGTTCGACATAGTCGCGTATTTTGAGGAGACGTGAAGTAATTATTTGTTGAAATGGAGACTTTCCATTTCATCAATTGATACCGTAGGTGGCATTTCACCATTCCTGATTTTGTAAACCACCATCTCAGCCACTTTAATGGCATCATCTTTTGTTTTAAAACCTTCATTGCCGGGAAGACCTGGAATACTGGATTGATGGATCATCAATCTGCCATCTGTATAAACATCATAGCAGAAGGTGTTATTAGGGGCATCAATGATTTGATAAGTGAAAATCTTATTTGCTGTAGCGCTCGATGCAGGAAATGAAACGGTGTTATTTGCTTGCGGGGACGCAGGGGCCTGCGCATAAAGTATGGTTATGTTTAAAAATAGGCAACCAATCCACAAAATGAACTTTAGGTAAGATCGTTTTTTCATTTTTAAGTTTTATTTATATAATGAGAAATTAATCAATCAGGAATTGTTGAAACATACTCATCACTCTACCACTAACTTTCGCACCTCTAGTTGAGCACCCATTTTCACCTGCAACAAGTAAAGCCCTGGACTTAATTGTCCTCGGTGAAAAATCACGTTGTGATTTCCTACAACGAGATATTGATCAAGAAGTGTTTGCAGTTTTCTTCCTGTTAAGTCATTCAATTGAATGGTTGTATGGTTATCTTCTTTTAAGAAAAAAGTAATGGTTGCTGAAGAAGATAAAGGATTTGGATAGACCTGCACTGTTTGCTTTTCTTTCTCAGCAGCCAATTGCAAATGGGCAATATCAAAAAATATCTGGTCTGACAGATCCGATACAGCATTTGGTTGATCCTCAAAATTGAATTTGACGTTCGCGGAATGTTCAGTATTATTAATTACTGATTCGTTCAGCTTTGTAATGGAGGTGTTTGCATCTTCATATGAATCACGGTTTACAGTTAACCCGCTGAATGCATCCGGAGTGTATTCCCAGAAATCTTTGAGGAGGCCATCACTATTTCTACCTGTACCGATATAGCCCCGGTTCCCAATAGAAAATCCAACTGCATAAGCTCTTCCTGTACCTCCTAAACTTGGTTTCTGTACCCAGGTATTGACCGCAGGATCATATTCCCAGATATCTTTCTTGTAATTGACGCCAGTATAACCTGTTCCAAGGTATCCTTTATTTCCAATACTGAAACCCACTGCACCTCTTCTGCCCGCACCTTCAAAACTGGCTTTCTGAGTCCATGTATTTTGTGCAGGGTCATATTCCCAAAAATCCTTAAGGTAGGATCCTTGCATATCAGAGCCGGTGCCTACATATGCTTTATTCTCTATGGTAAATCCTGCTGCACCCAGCCGTGCGCTTCCACCGAAATCTGCTTTTTTCGTCCAAGTATTAAGCAATGGATCATATTCCCAGAAACTTTTCTGAGGATCTCCAACTCCAACTTTTCCAGCTCCGAGATATCCTTTGCCGCCGATGCTGAATCCAACACCCTGGTACCATCCTTTTTGTGCTGGTCCAAACTTAGCTTTCTTCTTCCATACGTTTAATTCCGGATCGTATTCCCAGAATTGTTCGGTGTAGTTGCCATCATTGCCTGTTCCCAAATACCCTTTGTTGCCGATGCTGAAACCAGAAGCATTGGTTAGGCTCAACCCTTTGACGTCTGCTTTTTGTGTCCAAGCATTTGTTTCGACATCATATTCCCAAAAATCATTTTTATAATTATCATCATTGCCGGTGCCAAGATATCCTTTGTTACCGATACTGAAACCAACAGCACCCATACGGGCAGTCCCCCCGAAATCCGCTTTCTGAGTCCAGGTGCTTTGTGCATAGGTACTATTTAAACCAACAGAAAGTAGAATTGCGTAAAGAAAAGTTATTGTCTTCATGATAATATTTTTTAAGCTATTGGATGAAATTATTTTATCCCATTAATCTTTGGAGTTCGCCTTTCGAAACAGTAGAACCTTAAACCAAACTTATGGAACTCAAACAATCACTCTATCATCAATTTCTTCACCTCTACCTGCTCACCCAACTTAACCTCCAACAAATAAAGCCCCGAACTCAATTGCCCGCGTTGAAAAACTATTTCCTGATTTCCGGCAGCAAGATTTTGATCGAGGATGGTCTGGAGTTTTCTTCCAACCAAGTCATACAATACAACGGTTGTAGGAGCATCTTCAAAAAGGAAAAAAGAAATAACGGCAGAACCGGTAGTTGGATTTGGAAAGACGGCTACTGTTGGATTTGCCAAACCGGCGGCAAGCTTAAATTCAGCTGTTGTAAAATAATGCTTTGCCGACCAGTCAGAAGTAATCTTAGGATCAAGTCCGCAAACACTTTTGATCTGGAATACATACTCTGTAGCTGCAGAAAGACCTTCAATGGTTTTCGTGTGACCTGTTGGACTAAGCCAAGTCCACATTCCGGTGCCGGCCGGTTTATAACGAAGTTTATACGAATTGGCTCCGTCAACCTCTCCCCACTTAATCTTTATAGAAGTGGCAGTGACATTTTTTAGCGTAAAGTTTCCGGGAACATTGCAAACATCATCACAGGTTACAGGATATATTGCGTGACTCACACCCGTGAATCCCCATGTTTCATAACTATACCATCCGCCGCCATAATAGTCCGGAGACCATTCTTCAAACGCAGTCAACTTGCCATCGCAGGAAAAACCGGTTCTTTCCATCGTGGTAACCAAGGCGATGGTGTCGCCGGCATTGTAACCGAAGTTGATACCTGCATAGAAGGTACTGTCGGCCGGCATCGTAACATCAGGATCAAATTCAACATAAGTCATATCCCCGTTAGCTACGTCATTCTTAACATCATTGTATTTTACAAGTGTTTCTGCTAACACAGTACCCGGTGCGCCGGTGGAGCCATCCGCGAAAAGGCTATCATTGTCCCAGATCCTAACTTTGAATTGATTAACGGTATCTGCGGCAGTACCTACTCCAAAAAAGAGCATCACACCTTTAATGGTTGTGCCGGGGAGCTTAAAAACGTCTGCTTTCGAAATATCTCCATATCCATTTTGACCGGCAACATAACCTCCTGCGGAAGTGGTATAAATAACCAATGAATCATCAGGGCAAAGGTTGCTAAAGGTGTCGCAATCTTCCGTGCGCTGCGAGAATCCAAGCATGGAGGGTTTGACTAATCCCAGGTTGGTACTGATTTGCGATGTCCGAACCGTTTGCGTTGTTTGTGCTACGGTATTGATTACCATCAATGATACCAGCACGATAATGGAATAAAAAGTTTTCATGTGTAATTAGGTTTTAGAATAAGTGAATAAATGTATGCGTGAAGAAGCTAACTATATTGAATAATTTGTACTAAGTTGTCTTATAAATTTAAGGGTTAACAGTCTGAATATTTCATATTTTGGGTATACGGTGGATTCATGTTCACTTAACGACTTTAACTTTTCTCCGAATGCCTGATGATGAAAGACCGGATCTTGTGCATAGTATTGTTATTGTGCCTGACAATCGTTCTAAACCGAAGAGTAATATAATGCCTCAGGTACCTGCCGGGCAATCCAAAATTCTTTAAAACGGATAACTTTGACATATGTTAAATTACTCTAAACAACCTCCTCGCATTGTTTGAAGGTGGATTGTGACTGACACGAATTTTTGCTTAAATATGCTTTCAATACGGCACCTGTTCTGGTTATTAGCAGCGAACAGTAACGGTTTCCTTGCAATTGAACATTGAGTTGATGATGCTTTTCTAACTGCATTGTCATTCAAAACCCATTTCACAATGCACTAAAATTTTAATGTGCTAAAGGTGATGTTATGCTCCGGTATGCACATCCCTGAATTCTGGTATATTAATTATCCCTGATTTCAGGTATCTCATTTTACACTATTGCCCGCCTAGTGAGAGTAAAGCCCGCCGGGAGCGTGTTTGTTCTTCTATGCGCTTTGGTGGCGGGGGAGGTAAAAAGCATCTTGCCAGAGACTATATCTTACACATAATTTCCGGATAACCATTAAAGAGCTTCATAGCTTTGCCGTTAAACTGTTACTTTTCAATGTTCTTGCGTTGTATGTTTGTAACTACTCAGCCGAAGGGAAAAATAGCACACGGATAACACGGATTTGACTGATCAGCACAGATTAAAACAATTTTGAGTTAATGGGCAATACAAGAACTGTTCTGATAAAAGCGGATTGAAAATGATCAGGTAAAAATTAAATCCGTAAAAATCCGTCCGATCAGTGTCATCCGTGTTCCATTTTCAATCTTCATCTACTGAGTAGTTACGTATGTTTTAATTCCCGCTCAGTACATGAAACAAATGCTGCTTCTATTATTTCTTTTGTTGTCTCTCTCATTTATCGCCAAAGCCCAGGAAGAACCACAGGGCCGCCTTGGCATCAACCCGCCTTCTGTTAAATGGTATCAAATGGCAACACCAACCGGCCGTATGATTTTTCCGGAAGGGTTTGATTCGGTGGCTTTGCGGGCAGGTGCCATTATGAATTATGAAAGGGTTCATGACCAAAGTATTTCCGGCAACGGCCTAACAAAAAAAGTAACCGCCATTCTCCAACCCCTTTCTACACTGCCCGGTGGATTTTCCACACCCGCCCCCTGGCGTAATGAATACTACCTGACCCCTCCGCAGAACTTCTTTTTGGGGCCCATACCCTGGGTAGACGGCCTCACCATTCACGAATACCGGCATACGGAACAATTTTCCAAAGCCAATGAAGGACTCACCCTGCCTTACCAGATCCTGATGGGACAAACCGGCTGGTTGCTCAATACCTTGTTTACCCAACCGCTATGGTTTCGCGAAGGAGATGCCGTGGTGAATGAAACCATTTTCACCAAAGGTGGAAGAGGACGGTTACCTTCTTTTAATATGGAGTACCGGGCATTACTGCTTTCAGGAAAGCAATATGGTTATGAGAAAGCAGCCTGGAATTCGTATAAAGATTTTATCCCCAATCCCTACCGCCTTGGTTATTACATGACTGCTAAAGCGCGCCGCGACTTTGGGGAACAGATCTGGCTGAAAGTACTGGATGATGTCTATCAGAAGAAAGGCTTCTTCTATCCCTTCGGGCGCAGCATGAAACAATTTATGGGCTTCACTCCTGTTCAATTCTATGGAGCTACCGTGAAGGAACTGGACAGCCTTTTTTTAGTAACTGACAGGAGCCTGCAACTCACGGCTTCCAATGAAGTGATACCGGTAACCACCAATGTCTATACGAGTTACCGGTTCGGGCATTACCTGCCTGATGGTGCTGCAGTGGTTTTGAAGAATGCTTTCAATGAAACCAACACCTACTACCTGGTTACGGCAGATGGCAGCGAGCAGAAGCTTTTTTCACCAGGCATTTATACCGAAGACCATCAGACCACCACGGTAGCCGGCCACATGATGGCCTGGGCGGAATCAGCTTTCGATACGCGTTGGTTCAACAAAGATTATTCCGTCATCAAAACCTATGATTTTGAAACACGGGAAAGAAAGCAGCTCACGGCACACAGCCGTTACTTTTCTCCTGCACCATCCAACAACGGCAAGTGGATTGCTGCAGTACAAATTGCATCAGACGGAAAATTTAATGTCGTAGTGCTTGATGCGCAGACGGGTTCGGTAAGTAAGACGTTCCTGAATCCGGAAAATATCAACTTCTCACAACCTCGTTGGACAGATGATGACAGCTCGCTCGTATTATTGACCCTGACCGATGAAGGGAATGGCATCAGCCTGCTGCATGTAAACACAGGCGCTTTAACTTCTGTGATAGGTGCAACAGATGTTCCGTTGAGCCGGCCGTTTGCAAAGGGCAACTACATCTACTATACTGGTGGCTATACCGGCATTGATAACATCTATAGCATACATACTGAAACCAAAGAGATTTACAAGGTCACCTCCGTTCGCTTTGGAGCTTATTATCCTGCGGTGTCGGCAGATGGCAAAAAATTACTTTTTAGCGAATACACGGCTGATGGTTACCGGTTGAAAGAAATGGAACTCGACCCGCAAAGCTGGCAACCGCTGAAAACGGCACCATCCACTGATCTGAAATTCCATGTTCCGTTGCTGAAAGCATCAGGCCGTGACCTTTCTTCTCTTAAATCCGATACCATTTATCCCATTAAAAAATACCATGCCATCACGGAAGGACTTTTCAACCTGTATGGCTGGTTTCCTATTCCCAATGTACCGGAATATGGGGCGGAGTTTTATACACAAAACATCATGAGCACCCTGCGTGGAACGGTTGGGTTCCTTTATAATACCAATGAAAATAACTTTCATACTTACCTCCGGTTCACGTATGCAGCGCTCTATCCGGTGCTGGATGCACAGTATGAATATGGATTGATGCGAAAAGGGAAAGTATATGATGAGGCAAATTCCTTGACGAAAGAAATCACCTGGACGGAAAATGTACTTTCGGGTGGTATCACCCTGCCGTTTCGTTTAACACAAGGCACGCATAGGACCCAACTTGATTTTAGCGGCTGGTATCATTATTATGATGTGAATGCTTTGGATACTACCGGTACGGGTGAAGTGGAAAGTCACGACTTCTTTCATGCGATAGAACCGGTCATGACGTTCAGTCGACTGCGGGTACAGTCAAGACAGGAAGTGAAACCACGCTGGGGACAAACGCTGGCAGTATCCTATGAAAAAGCAATGAATGAAGAACCGGAGCGGCTGACTGCTGTTGGACGGTTGTTTTTCCCCGGCTTCTATAAAACACATTCCTTCAACCTGGGACTTTCCTACAAACAGGAAAAGGTGATCAACACATACCGCTTTGCCGATAATTTCATAATGCCACGCGGATATAAACCTGCACCTTTTGAAACATTGTATGGCATTGCCGTCAATTATGAACTGCCGCTTTGGTATCCTGATATTGCTTTAAGTTCGGTAGCATTGATTCAACGGTTACGGTTGAATCCTTACTTCGACTATTCGATTGGTGATGTGCTTACAGATCAAAGCATCCTTGCTTCCGCAGGTGCGGAGTTGCTGGTTGACCTGAGGTTGTTCCGGTTATTCGTTGTATCAACAGGTATACGATACAGTTATGCTTTCAATAAGGATAGCGAGCGGACGGCACCTGTTCAGTTTTTAGTAACACGTTTTGAATTGGCAAACTAAAGCCATAGAGATAAAAAATGAAACCACAGAGACGGAGGGGTAGTCGCATTAAACAAGATTGTTAAGTTTATTTCTTTGCTTTCTCTGTGGTAACCATTTTTGAAACCACGGAGGGCTCAGAGGCGGAGTCGCATTAAACAAGATTGTTGAGTTTATTTCTTTGCTTTCTCTGTGGTAACCATTTTTGAATACACAAAGAACACAGAGGGTGCATCCCATTAAATAGGAGTTATAAGTTTTTTTTCTGTGTGCTCTGTATTTTCCTTCTCCGTGCTCTTTGTGGTTTCAAAGAAGGTAACCACGAAGCAATCATTGTAAATTTCTCATAGATCTTATTTGATGCGGTACCGCCTTTGTTCTCTGTGGTTTCAAAAAAGGTAACCACAGAGAAGAAGAAAGATTAAAACATTAAATCCGGCTTTTTGCATTACTAAAGTACAATCCTAGTAAGAATTCAAATGAGATTGTTTTTTAAATACAATATAATATTCATTCAGTTGACTATATTTCTCGCTGCAACTTAACAAAGCCCTACCCCATGAAAAAAATTTTCCTTGCGCTCAGCTTACCTTTCCTGGTAAGCAGTACTTCCTTTGCACAATCCAATGAAGTTGGTGCCGGCATCAGCCTGGCCTTTGATGGAAGCCCCGGTAACTATGTCGACCTTGGCGATGTTTACAATAATCTCACCTTCCCCTTATTACTGGAAGCCTGGGTAAAACCGGCTGACTACACTGCAGGAGCGGCCATTTTCACCTCTGATAATGATGCAACTGCAGAACAGGGACTTCGCGTATCGCTCACTCCGGAAGGCAAAGTAAAAGTTGAATTCGGCAATGGGATGGGAAGTGGTCAGGCATTCAGCAGAGGTTATATTACCAATTGGAGCATACCGCTTAATTCCTGGACGCATATTGCTGTTTCCTGTAAATCCGCCATGATCGTGACCATCTATATCAGCGGTGTTTCGAGAAGTCTTTCCCCGACAGACGGTACCTCCCTATCCGAAGTCATCAGCCATTCAGCAGCAACAGCTTCCATTGGCAAGGCCACGACAACCTCCGGTGATACCTGGTTCAACGGCGAACTGGATGAGATCCGATTATGGAAAAAGTCAAAATCGCAGCTTCAGATCCGCGATTATATGTGCACTAAACATTCGACAGTACCGTCCGATATTATCGGTTACTGGAATGCAGACGAGTCTTATTCCAGTACAACCCTTCTTGATAAAGCAGGCAGTCCGGAAGACGGTTCCATAGTGGGTACCATTAGCAAAGTATTGTCAGGTGCGGCTTTGGGTAATGCGCAAATATCCAAGTTCACTTCAAATTGGTTTGACGTAAAAGTGACCTTGTATTCTCCTTCCGGAGATAAGATGCTGACACAGGATATTTCAGGTGATGGCATCATCGTATACTATGTGGATGCACCACCGGTGTATTCAGAAGGCCTTGAAATTGCACCGGCCTACTATTTCGGGGTGTATTGTGTAAAAGGCACCGGCAATGCAGGTTACAATATGCGATATAAATACAATGGCAATAACGGTATTATCAATCCAACTAATGAAGCACTGATAAAGTTTATGGCCCGAGAAGACGATACAGACACTTCATGGACAAATCTAAACGGAGCAAATGACACAGCGAAAAACTGGATTTCTCAACATGACGGTGTAAGCCTGAGGGGAGAGTATACCATCACGGTGCCTGTTGCCGAAAAGCAGATTAATTTGGCGACAACTGAATTTATTATAGAAGATATTTTCTTGTTTCCCAATCCTGCTTCAAATGAACTACACGTAACATTGAAAGATCCGCAACAGAAGATCAACTCGATCAAAATAATGAGTGAATCAGGAATGGTACTAAGGGAAATGCGCGGATTGCAGGACGAGGTGGTTACAATAGATACCGGCGATTTAACGGATGGCATGTACCTGGTAACAGTAATTACCTCCTCAGGAAATATCACGAAGAAGTTTATAGTCCGGCATTGATATGAGTAGTCATCCGATGACTTACCTGAATGAATAGTCATCGGATGACTGATTTGACAAAGGTGCTTAGAGTTCAGAATTAAAAGGAGTAGTCATCCGATGACTTACCTGGCGGATGATGTACTTGCATCTTGTGAAGCACCCTGACTATGCTTTTTTTTGTTCACCGGCGAAAAAATTAACCGAAGTGTTGAATCATTGCTGAAGTAAGCAATCAGCCAGTCCACGAATACGAAAATTTTATTCTTCATACCCATCAGTAGCAGCAGGTGCAGCCCCATCCAGACAAACCAGGCAAAGAATCCCTGGAAATGACCGAAGCCAAGATCCACCACGGCTTTATGTTTTCCTACTGTAGCCATGGAGCCTTTATCTTTATATTCATAAGGTTGCCAAGGCTTGCTTTGTAATGCTTGTCTGAAATTTTTAGCCAGCACTGCAGCCTGACCCAATGCTACATTGGCTACCTGTGGATGCGACTGCGGATACTTTTCTGTTACCATGAATGCAATATCACCGATTGCATAGATGTTGGCACATTCCTTCACCAGGCTGAATCTGTCGACCAGGAAACGGTTTCCGTGGGTAATAGCATCTACAGGCATTCCGTCAATAGCATTGCCACGAATGCCTGCTGCCCAGATGACCGTGTTGGAGGGTACCACATTTCCATCTTCCAGTAACACCTGCTGCCCGTCATAATCCTTTACCCGCGTATTTAGCATTACGGTAACGCCCAGTTCTTCAAGATACTGTTTAGATTTGGCAGAAGATTGACTGCTCATATTGCCCAGCGTTTTATCAGATCCTTCCATCAATATCACATTCATCTGTTTGAAATCCAGTTCCGGGTAATCTCTCGGGAAAACATGGCGTTTCATTTCTGCAAAGGCTCCTGACAATTCCACGCCGGTAGGCCCACCGCCAACGATTACCACATTCATCAGGCGCCGGCGATCCTCTTCAGATGCTACGAGGGCGTCTTCGAAATTCTGAAGCACATGCTGACGGATATTGATTGCTTCCGAAGTAGATTTCATCGGGTAGGCCCACTTCTCCAGGTTTTTGTTTCCAAAAAAATTGGTAGTAACTCCTGTAGCAATTACGAGGTAATCATAAGTCAGCTCACCGATGGAAGTGAGTATGCAATTCTTATCAGGAATTACGGCTGATACCTCTGCATAACGGATACGCACATTCCTGGAATGGTGAAAGATTCCCCTTAAGGGAAAAGAAATACTCGACGGCTCCAGTCCTGCTGTTGCAACCTGGTAAAACAAAGGTTGAAACTGATGGTGGTTGAGTTTATCGATCAGCAACACATCGTATGCTGTATTGTTCAGCTTTTCCGCTAGCTTCAATCCGGCAAAACCTCCACCAATGATGATGATACGTTTCATATATTAAAATTAATAAAAGTAAGTATTGATTATCTGATAAAGTTAGTTAGAGAAAAGTCAATGTGCTACACGAAGGTTCAAGCATGGTTAACAACATCAAAACTTGCACAAAGTTCTGCAAATAAACTAATGCATCCTTTCCAGTCTGCCTACAACACAAGGTTTTTGTAATTGACTTAGGCTTTCGGGTAAAGCAATATTTACACCCGATCTCAGAAAAAATAAAACGGGTGGCTGCCGAAATTCCCTTAACAGAGTAGGCAACAAACTAATCAATAAACTTTTTGAATCATGAAACAATTACTCGCAAACCTGATTACCATTTTTGTAATCACTGCCAGCACCCAACTATCGAATGCCCAATGGAACATTGGCGGTAATGACCTTTCTGCTGATGGCACCATGGGACCTAATATGCCGGGTGAAATTTGGGATCTGGTTTTTATTACCCAGGGAAATGAAAAAATGCGGCTCAGTGCATCGGGCAACCTGGGCATTGGCAATTTCAGTGCCGCGGATCCCGCATTCAAAGTGGACATCAGTAACACCACTTCCTTAAGGTCACTCAATCTTGCAAACACTTTTACCAGCGCTTCAACAAAATATGGAATCAGGAATGAAGTAAATAACGCAGGTACGGGAGGCAGGTATGGAATTTACAACAGTGCTGTATCAAACGTTGAAAGTGCTGCCACCAACTATGGTATTTACAATACAGTTACACACCCCGGAAGCGGCCTTGCCTATGGAATCTTTTCTACCGTAGCTACCTCAGGGACAGGAACGCACTATGGTGTTTACTCATCTGCTTCCGGTGCTTCCAACTATTCATTCTACGGAATTGGAAGAGGTTACTTCAGCGATAAGGTAGGACTTGGTATTACGTCCCCTGATGGACAGCTGCATATTAAAAATCTTGAAGTGGATCTGACCAGTGGTGGTTCCCTGGTTCTTGGAGCTACCAATGAGGTTAATATGGCTTTTGACAACAATGAAATTCATGTACGGAATAACGGAGAAGCCACCATGCTTTACCTGAATCCATTGGGTGGGAATGTTTCTATAAACAATGGCGCTACCGTGAATGATGCTTCATTATCATCGGAAGGTGCTTTCCGCATTGGCGACAATGCAGCCAGTAACCTGATTATGGACAACAATGAAATACAGGCGCGCAATGATGGCGGATCTGCCAGCCTGGGATTAAATGTGGAAGGAGGAAATGTTTATATCGGTACCTGGAGCGGAACAGAGAAACTGAATGTCTGTGGTGGTATCAAGGCTACAGAGATCCGTGTGGAAACAGGCTGGTGCGACTATGTATTTGCCAATGACTATAAACTTCGTCCACTCAAAGAAGTGAGTGCTTTTATTGAAGCCAATAACCATCTCCCAAATATTCCTCCGGCTGCAGAAGTGGAAAGCGAAGGACTGGCGGTTGGAAACATGACTATGCGTATGATGGAAAAAATTGAAGAGCTCACGCTTTATCTTATTCAACAGGATAAGCAGTTGCAGGCACTTACTGAAGAAAACAAAAAGATGCAAGATCAGCTTCAGTCATTGATTAATCGCTAAGTACTAATTGCCACAGCATCTCTTTCTCCATTAATAAAAAGGAACATCATGAACACTCAAAATATCACACATCTCATCCGGCAAATTTTGTGGCTGATTCTGTTTAGCTGCCTTTCAATAACACTATCCGCGCAGGAACCAGGAAACAAAACCACAGATCTCCTCAGCATTGCCAAACCCGGAACAGCGAAAGGCTGGATTGACATCCGGGACAACATACACATTCAGCCTGAAGACCTTTTCACCGATTACAAAAATTTATTCGGCCTTGGTATGGAAGATGAAATGAAACTTATTGATCAGAAAACCGATCAATTAGGAATGACCCGCTATAAATATTATCAGTACAATCAGGGCTATCGCATTGATGGTGCTGATGTGTTGGTGCATGAAAGGGCCGGCAGAACACAATCACTAAACGGAAATATGGTTTCAGGCTTGAATCAGCCCGCTCTTGCCATACTGAGCGAAG
Source organism: Chitinophagaceae bacterium (assembly GCA_016704325.1). Classification (GTDB taxonomy): domain Bacteria; phylum Bacteroidota; class Bacteroidia; order Chitinophagales; family UBA10324; genus JACCZZ01. The sequence goes on along the minus strand of JADJAG010000011.1, from coordinate 250,083 downwards.
AGACAGCATTAACGATTGCCTTGCAGTCAATGGGCCAGGTAACGTTCCTTTGGAACGATGAAGAAGCGGAAAGTTTGCACCGCGCCGATAAAAAAGATCCGGCTGCTTCCTGGTATCCAACAGGAGAACTGGTATGGTCCCGAAATGACGGAGAAGCAGCATTCATGCCTGCTAATTTCTCACTATGCTGGCGGTTCGATGTTCGCATCACCGGTGAATCAGGAGAATCAAAGCGTGTATTTATTGATGCTGCTACCGGCGAGATTATAAGGAAACTTTCCATCTCTTACTTCTGCGATGCCGGAACAGGTAACACTGCCTGGTATGGCAATCAGGACATCTCCACAGAGAAACAGGTTTTAAGCAGCAATTATGAACTTCATGATGATTGCACCGGTAGTCACGATTATAAAATTCACACCAAAGATAAAAACAACGGAAACGGCACTACCGAATATGAAGACGGCAATAATACATGGACCTCCATTCCTGATATTGATGGTGTAACTACGCATTGGTGCGCACACCGAACACTCGACTACTTTTCAACCGTGCATGGCAGAAACAGCTATAATGATAACGGTGCAGATGTGACGGCCTACAATAATGGACTTGGTTCCTTTCAATCCAATGCATGCTGGGGATGTGATGGCAATGTGATGACATTTGGTGAAGGTCCCACTACCTCCTCTGCTGATGACTGGAATTCCATGGAAGTGGTCGGTCATGAATTCGCACATGGTGTAACACAGGAAACGGCAGACCTGGAATATGAAAAACAGTCAGGCGCATTAAATGAGTCGTTCAGCGATATATTCGGAGCAGTAATTGAAAACTGGACGGGTGCAGGCATATTTGACTGGACCATTGGCGAGGAGTTCGGAGCTCCGATACGCAACATGTCAAATCCGAATGCTAATAATGATCCTGATACTTACAAAGGCCTTAACTGGATCGGCACACTAAATTGCACGCCAAACAATAATAATGATGCCTGTGGTGTACATACCAACAGTGGTGTACAGAATTTCTTCTTTTTCCTGCTAAGTATCGGAGGTTCAGGTACCAATGATAATGCCGATGCATACAATGTTTCCGGAATCGGAATTAATGATGCTGCTGATATTGCTTATCGTGCGCTTACCGTTTACCTGACTTCTACATCAAAATATCACGATGCACGCGAAGCCTGGATACGGGCTGCCAATGATCTGTTTGGTTCTTGTTCTGATGAAGCCCTTGCTGTGGGAAATGCATGGTATGCTGTAGGAGTTGGACCGGATATCGGATACTATGATAATGACGTCTGCGGAAACATTATTGCTGTATTGGATGATGTAAAATACAATGGCATCAATTCTGTGACTGCCGGCATCGGATGCACCACAACTGTTTTGCCCAGCACGTTTTCTACCACCTTTGAAGCCACTAATCTTATTCTGCTCGACGACGGGTTTACCGTAGAATCCGGTGCAACCTTTTACGCAATCATAGATCCGTGCAACATCAGTTACTGGCAACGAACAGAATCACCGGAAACCGGAGATCATTTCGATGAGGCTGAAGGGGAGTTCTCCCTCTCATCATTGCAAATTGAAGTGGCTCCCTCTCCGTTCACAGATTATTTTGATATCAGGATGGTAATTCCGCAGGGACTTTCTTTTCAACTGGAACTTTGTGATGTATCAGGAAAGGTGTTGCGCACTATTGCACGCAATCAAACTTCGTCCAATGACTTCTACCAACAAAAGGTAGATGGGGGCGATCTTGCTGCAGGCATGTATCTGCTCAGCGGATTTATTGGAGAAGAAAGAATTCAAAAGCAAATTGTGAAAGTGGATTAATGAATAAGTAAGTAAGTCATGAATGAAAATCGGCTGCCTTGTCGTTAAGCAGCCGATTTTTAATTACGTCAATTATATCAATGTAAGCGCAAATAAAAAAAGGAGAAGTGCCGGGCTTTGCTTATGACAATCGATCAATTAACAGCCAAGGTATTATCAGCAGTAACTATTGCAGCATTTTCGACTAGCATTGTGCTGTCGTGTACACCGTATTTTTTTTAGAGCGAAATTCTTTGCAATCATCATTCCATTCTTAATTGATACGTCCCATTTTGCACCAGAAAAACCTTTGAACAGATTGGGAACTTGAATACTGGCGCAGCTGATATTCGGGTGCATACCAATTGCGCTCCCCCCCCTTTTTTTTTTAAGGGGGCCCCCCCCACCCCCCCCGCGGGGGGGGGGGGGGGGCCCGGCGGGGGGGTTTTTTTTTTTTTTTTCGGGGGCTCCCCCCCCCCGGGAAAAAAACACCCAAAAAAACTTTTTTTTTTGGGGGGGGGGGGCCCCCAAAAACCAAATAGTTAAACAGTACTTGCGCGACAATTTGGTATGCACCCTGATATTCTGGGCTGGATATAGCATTGCAAGATTTCGTATAATAAAAATTTATCCTTCCTCTTGTTATCATCGTTTTCCAGGCAAACAATGCTTATATTTCCTAAATCATTAACCAAAATCCAAAATCACCATGCGTAACAAATTATTTTTTGTGGTAGTAACGGCGCTGATACTGGCTGCTGCTGCATCACCCGCATACGCCCAGGCAACGAATCCTGTGACTGAAACCATGTACATCTTACCTAAGCGGGGTATGAATGAACAACTGGAAAACGCTATCAAAGCGCACAATGCCAAATACCATCCTGAAGGCCCGTATGTAGCAGGGCTCCGTTCCGTGGATTATGGAGCAAAGTCCGGCTGGTACGTGTGGCTGATGGGCCCGACTACTTATGCGTCGATTGATTCAAGACCAGACAAAGGTGCGCACGATGAAGACTGGAATAAGACTGTTGACCCACTTATAGAAGAATATGGTGAACCCAAACTTTGGGAACTGGATGCCAACCTGTCATTTGGCCGCGAGATACTCACAAAGTCGGGACATTATGATGTTTGGGCCATTGATGTAAAACGCGGAGAAATGGAGCGATTCAATGAGTTGACCGGTAAGGTGAAGAAGGCTTACGAATCAATGGGCGACCGGGCTTTTATGGTGTATCGCAGCATGGTACACACACCGGGTGATGCAGATGTGGCCTACCTCACCAGCTACACCAGTCTTGCTGATTGGGCTGCGGATTGGAAAGTGAAAGAAGCTTACGAAAAATTGAATGGCGCAGGAAGCTGGGCTAAAATGATGACCACCTGGAATGAAGTGGTGGTTGATTTTAATGAGGAACTCAGGTCGTATGTGAAGTAACGACAGCATCCTTTTGTTACAAACGGAACAGGCATCGCTTGTTCCGTTTTTTTAGGATGCCTTGCATTGGCTTTTCGCTCCGGAATTTTGCAAACAGCTGTAAAGGCACAATAATGAATGGTTGCAGTTTGCGGCATTCAGGAGCTGCCTGAATAGAAGCCTGTGGCCATCATCCTTCTTGTTAAAACTTATATCCCATCATAACATACCATGTTGTGAAACCACTCTTCACATCAGAATATCCTGACATGGCATTGGAAAATTCCAGCAGTATGTCCCAGGTTACGCTTTTATATTCGATACCAGTTCCAAAAACAAGGCCTTGCTCATAGGTTCTGAAATATTGAAGAAAGTTGTACGTTAGCCCTGAACTATCGGTTTCCAGGTTGGTTGTTTTTAAAGCAACACTATTCGTGATACCTGCCTGCAGGAAAGGTTGTGCAGCCGAACCGGTAAACTGATACCTGATCATCGTTCCCAGCTTCACGTAGATAAGATCCATCTTCACGGGCCGCTGCTCTTTAAACGGTGCTGTACCTGAAACACCGGTTGAGCTATAATCCCGCAGCATCAGTTCGTTAAAGATACTCCAGCTGTTACCGGTACGTGGCAACACTGCATTCAACGAAAGTCCGAATGCATAACCAAGGGCATTTTCCATTGTGGCACCACCGATATAAGTATTCGTGGCACTCTTGAATTGCAAACGCGCATAGTTAATTCCTGCATGGGCACGCACTTGAAAATGCCAGGCTTCCTTCTTTTCCACGAAACTGGTTTTGGCTGATTTACAGCGGTTATATTCTACAACAAGTTCCATGATATCATTTTTGGAATAGGACAGTGGCTGAGAAACGATGCCGATGGCTACGGCCGGACAATCTGCCATCAGGTTGGTCAGTTGCTCCTTGTATATTTGGTTTGCCATGATGGTACGGCGCGTAATCTGATTACGATAATCCGCGAGAACCCGCTCTTCTATGTAATACTTTTTGTAGTTCAATTCCCTTGTCGCCCCACCGTCTTTCTGAATAAAAAGATGCACCCTGTCGTTATAATCACGGGCATAGTAAAGACTCAATTTCCCCATCACCACCGACCTGATAAACATGGCCACCCGCACGGTATCGGGAAAAGGATTATAATCTAACTGATCGTCGTTTAAAGAAGATGGATCAATATCACCTACATAACTAAAATACCAGTCGCCGCCTTTAATTCTAAAAGAGTGAATAAGTAGAGGTGAGTAAGTATGTAATGTTTCAGTGGCCGATGCTTTGAACTGTACTTTCAACGGAGCTTTCCCCCAGTTCTCCGTTTGTATCAATCCGTGAAGCGTATCACCATTATTGAGCAATACATAACCGGGCTTAAATTGTTGCGCCATCACCGGCTGTTTGAAGCAAAAACATACTATGAAGATCAGTTGCGACCTGATTAAAATACCGGAGTAGTTTCCGATCATAATAATAAGCATAAGATCCAGGCAGCGGATAACTGAATAATACTGTTGTTTCATTCCTGAAAGATTAAACCGGAAATGGTATTACCCTGAACACTACAGATGGCAGGTTACCGATGTGGCTTTCGCTGTTTCGGCAACATGAAATATACTAAAGGTTGCGTTCATTAAAAAACTTCAATTACCGCGACTTAAATGTTTTACCAACCTGAATATTCATTTCAGCACCATAAAGCATTGTTCTGTCGTTGTCGAGGCTGTTCCATTTTAGTAATACGGAAACCTCTTTATCAAGTAACCCTTCAAAAGACAAAATTCCATTTGTGATAATAGTGCATGGTTTTGAAAAATCGACCTGTTCAGGGGAGAGCAACAATTTATAGCTGGTAATATTTTTTGTTCGAACGGTTATCGTATTACCGGTTACTGTTGCTTCCATAAGTCCCGCCAGGCTGTCACGGCGGAAAGCCTGCCTGTATTGCCCATTAATTACCACTTCATTATAGTCAATCAACTCCGGTGCATTACTGGCCGTTTTTCCTATTCCCGTTATCAGCACCCAATGATTGCGGTTAAAAATAGTAGGGTGTTCTGTTTGCCAGACGATGTAATCAGGATACGGATTTCTGGGATGAGACAACACAAAATGGTCAATAGAATCTTTTAATAACGGCATCCATTTCAGACTATGTCCACTCGTGTCAATCATGAAGAAGCTGACGTCGTTATTCAGGCGCATGATTTGCTCGACATAGGGCATTACCACGGAGGGTGGAAAAGTTTCATCCTGTTTTCCATTTTCAATAAAGAACGGCCGGTTACGGTAATTGTTGAAGTAGGCCTGTTTGATTCCTAAAACCCTTAATGAACCACAGCTTCCAATGTAAGGCAGGAAACAATTGAATGGCGTAACATCGTAATTGGCAAAAGCATAAGTGCCCGTACCGCCATCAGAAAAACCACCAAGTGAAACAAGGTTCTCATCCACATTGTACAACTGTTTTATGCTATCCAATAGCTGTATCACATTTTCATACTGAATTTTGTAATACCATCGGGCCGCGAAATATCCTGAAGGATACACTCGAATCTCCTGAACGGATCGGTATGCTGCCTGCGTGGTATCAATAAAACGGAATACGTTATAAGAATCCATATGAGAGATGTCGCCATGTAATACGACACGAACCGGCCATTTTTTTTCAGGAGAATAATTCCATGGTATCAATACCAATGCAAAAAGATGTATGCCTTCTTTAGTATGACGGTCCCATTTCAGGAAACCCCTGCTTACTTGTGCGGTGTAGTTTCTGCCTTTTTGCAATGAAATGTATACCGAATCAAATGGAATCCCCGCTTTTACAATTGCTTTTGCGGCTTTCTCTTTAACAGCTTTGTTGCCGGCATGATGGTAGTTAGACAATAGCAATGAAGCATTCTGAGCACCTGCCTTTAGTGCTAAACATACTACACATGCAAAAAGCAAACAGGTTGCATGGAAGTAACTGCTACAGAACTTTCCACTTACCGGGACTTTGAAAATTAATTGATAGAATTGCCGTTGCATTGTGCAATCTAAAGATGCAACAAGCTTTCTAAAGGTTGGATAAGCAATAAAAAAAGCGCAGGACCAGCATCCTGCGCTTACTTAATAAATATCAACTTACTTAGCCACGGTTTTCTTTCTGCCTGAAAAAAACATCAATGCCAATAACATTACCATACCCGGAATGATCCAGATTCCTGCATGCCCGTTTCCATCATCATCCGGTGAATCACTATTAAAAGGCACATTAAAAGCTCCCTGATCAATCTGCCCGGGATTCTTTTCCGGAACAAACCTGTTAATGGTGTCTTGCGGAAGTTTTTTCTCAGCAGGCACCGTCGCCTTGCGGTAAACCGGTGGTCCATCCGGTGAATAGTTGAAGTTGCTGATGTAGGCTCCATAGCCTGATGTTTCCCAACCGGTAAGCAAGGCCAGCTGCTGCAGTTCACGGGTGCGACGTTGTTGCGTAGCTTTTATATATCTTCCGCCCTCTTCACAATCAAAAGTTCCGTAGGCAGGATGCGTTATGATATAGCGTGCCTGGAAGTTTTCCTTGTTAGGTGTTTCCTGGAACTGAAGATCCTGCGGAAAACTCTTGCGATCATACGTTACATGTAAACGGGTGAAAAACACATTACCGTTGTAGCCGTAGTGGTATTGCTGCACCCAATCTACACCGGCCGTAATGAGATCCTGCAACATAGGTGGAGGACCGGTACAGGGATCACAAAATTGCCTTACGCTGCCGCTTACATCCCATGCATATTCCAGGAACACATTGGCTGCACCTTGTTCACGACGGTGCTTGCGGTAGGTATCAACATAAAACTGTCCGAAGTAATGCTGTACAAATTCAGGAACATTTTTATCAGTAGGTACTTTCACCGTCCTGTAGTTCGTGGTTTCCACACGGCCCGTTGGCGTAAATGCATAAACGATCATATCCTGTGTGCCTTTAGCATTGGCCATGCCCAGCCGAATAGGCAGCATAAACTTGGGTGAGTTAAAGGTGATCTGGAGTGGACTCAGGAAAGTTGTTCCCTTCTTCTTCAGTTCTTCCTGATTCACTTTCACCACAAAAAATTTCATACCGCTGTTGATATAGGGCTGCAGCACTTCCCTTGCTCCTTCAGGAATCCGGTAACCGTTGGCTACCAGCCATTTTTCCAACCCGGAAGATTCATCGGCGGAAAGTAACAATACATCATATTCATCCACAGTATACCGCGCTTCTATTTTAACATGATAGTTGTCGGCTGAAGATTTAGCGACAGCTTCAGAAGGCATTGCTTCTTCCACTCCGCTCAGCTGATCCATTTCATATCTTTCAATAACCTGGCATGGATTCTCATCATAATATTCTACCAGGCGCGGACCGCTATAACCATCCAGTGTGGTGAAAATCTGCGCAGGCACGGTCTTGATCTCATTACGCTGCAATACAACAGGAACCGGAACTACCATGGCAAAATCTTTTGCATCGCCTTCAAAATCGCTCGACATGGTGATAGTGGTACGGTTGCCTTCCCGCACCAGGATTACCTGTGAAGTCTTGTTGAATAATGAAGCATCTGCCTTTGCAACATAAAAACCACAAAAGGCCCTTGCACTGGAAGCACCAATAATGATTGTTGCTGCTATCAGCCATGCGACAAATATTGGTGTCAAATGCCTTCGTCCGGCTTTCTGATACTGCCGGTTGACTATTCTTTGAAATGTTTCATTTAATGCTGATGCAGGCATTGTCCTTACATCTTTGAGCAACTTTTTCATAACCATGAAAATTTAGGGTGAAGAAATAATTTATCGAAAAGCACAGAAAGCGGGGAAAGAAAGAACAATGCCCATAGTGGTGCACCATTGATGAACTCATAGGTTGCCAGGTAGAAAGCCAAAAAAGCGACCAGGACAGCCCAGCAGATTCGGGCTATTCTATGAGAGGGTGTTGATACAGGATCGGTGATCATAAAAAAAGTAAACAAGAGCAGGGTACCACTGGTGAACTGGTGAAAGAACACGTCAGCTGACCATCCCAACACGGCTACATTCCTGGTAAAAGTTAACAGGCAGAACACCGTAAAGAATGCAATGGCAATATCCAATCGTTTTACTTTGAGCAGAACGAAGAGTCCCAGCAAACCGATACCAAACAAAAGCAGGCCATCGCTGCCCCATTGGCCGGGAGAGATCCATGCATTTCCTGTTATGACGATGGTGGTAATTATTCCGAAATTGGTTGGATTGAAAAAATGCTTCCAACCGCCACCAATTTTTCCAACCGTCGGATGACGCCACCTTAGCAGAAATTTCCCCGAGATACTCAATGTTCCTGCCAGGAGCATGACTAAAGGATCGTTGGTTTTCAGCATGAGGCACAAACTAAGTGAGGAGATCATCGCACTCTTTAATGAATGCAGGTCATTCATTCGCAAAACAATAAAGAGGTACTGTGTGATAAAACAACTTGTAAAGGCCGCGGCCATTATCGTCGGATTCATATCCCACTGCAGGCTGGTAATGCCATACAATAAAAAGGTAGATAAGAACAGGATCTGGTAATGGCGTGCATCACGTATGAACCATTGTATACTGTCAATGACATGGACACCAAAGGTCTTGTAGTTTGCAGAAAGATTTATGGAAGTTGCTTGCATCGGCTGATGGAATTCTATCAATTACTGCCGGTAGATGCAGCAGGATGACTGAATTCCATAAAGTGGATGGAATTTTTTTTAGAAGCTACCCAAAATGTTCAATTAAAGCTCTCTTGCTGAATTTACTTCAGCAGCTGTTACTGAAATGAAAAGATCCTGAAAACATGATCAGGATGACTCCCGCTGTGTTGATAAAGTCATTGACTGATGCTTCTCCAACCTGGTATCCGGGCTTTGATGAAGCGTTGTTTTACCATCTGAATACTTAGAAAAATCCGGGGTGCCAACCTGCAAGATTGCGGTATATCCAAAAAACAATGATGCAAATAAAAACCACACCACTGTTGGTGCCTTTGGATATGTATCGTAATATTGCGATCAAATGGGCACCACTAAGAAAGAAAAATTCAATGCCAGGCAAAACAGGCTGGCTGCCATATTCAAAGCAATGGCCCATCCTGCCCGGATAGCTATTGTTCAGCAACTGGTTAAATCGGAACATTGTATCTGTGGTGAGTTGGTAGGTGAATTAGGTTTAGCGCAGGCCACTATTTCTCAGCACTTAAAAGAACTGAAGCATATCGGCCTCATCAAAGGTTGTGTGGAAGGTACCCGTGTCAGTTATTGTATTAATGAAAAGGTATGGCAGCAGGTGAAAAAAGAGTGTGATCAGTTCTTTGTGACTTATTATGCTAAAGAAGCGTGCCATTGAATTTTTGCTTTAATCTATTCTAAGACTTTAATTCGTCAATAGACTTACATGACTGCAAACAACTGTGCCCCTGCTTATGAAAGAAAAAAATTAGGTTTCCTCGACCGGTACCTCACACTCTGGATTTTTTTGGCAATGGTGATTGGCGTGTCGATTGGCTATTTCATTCCATCCTCCTCTGCATTTATTAATTCATTTTCTTCGGGCACTACCAATATCCCTTTGGCAATCGGACTGATACTGATGATGTACCCGCCATTCACCAAAGTGAAATACGAAAAACTCAAAGAAGTTTTTAAGAATACTAAAGTGCTTGGCGTGTCCTTGTTACTCAATTGGATCATTGGCCCAATGCTTATGTTCTTCCTTGCGATTATTTTTTTGCATGGCTACCCTGAATACATGATTGGATTAATTCTAATCGGCTTAGCGCGCTGCATAGCCATGGTAATCGTATGGAATGAACTGGCTGAAGGAAGCAGGGAATATGCCGCAGGACTTGTAGCATTGAACAGCATTTTCCAGGTACTCTTATACAGTGTATATGCATTTGTGTTTATTACTGTGCTGCCACCATTGTTTGGAATAACAGGTTCAGTTGTAAGCATCACCATCGGACAAATTGCAGAAAGTGTAGCCATTTATTTAGGCATCCCTTTTTTGACAGGTTTCTTAACAAGGTATTTCTTATTAAAATGGAAGGGTGAAGCGTGGTATCAGCAAAAATTTATCCCATTCATTTCTCCCATTACATTGATTGCATTACTGTTTACTATTGTTGTTATGTTTAGCTTAAAGGGTGAACTGATTGTGCAGATACCAATGGATGTTATCAGAATAGCCATACCATTGGTTATATACTTTGTCATCATGTTTATCACGAGTTTTTTTATTGCCAAAAAAATGGGAGCCGATTATTCCACCAATGCGTCAATAGCATTTACCGCAGCAGGAAACAATTTCGAATTGGCTATTGCAGTGGCCATCGGAGTCTTTGGCATCAACAGCGGACAGGCATTTGCCGGCGTGATCGGTCCATTGGTAGAAGTACCTGCACTTATCGCATTGGTGAATGTAGCTTTCTGGCTTCGAAATAAATACTACTTAAAATCTTCCATCATTCAATAACCTTCCAACATGAAAATCGCATTATTTTCTGACATCCACGCCAACCTGCCTGCACTGGAAGCTTGTTTAAAAAGTATAGAAGAAAGAAAAACAGATGCTGTTTATTGCCTTGGCGACCTGGTAGGTTATAACACATGGCCCAATGAAGTGATTAATGAAATCAGAAAAAGAGGTATTCCAACCATTGCGGGAAACTACGATCAGGGCATTGGCCTGCAGAGTGATGAATGCGGCTGTGCATACAAAACAGAACTGGAAAAAGAGATGGGTAAAATTTCTATCTCCTACACAAACACCCTGGTTGGTGCAGATGAAAGAGCATATCTCCGCACACTGCCGGCACATATCAGGTTAGTATTTCAATTAAATAACGATATATACAATCTATTGCTGGTACATGGCAGCCCAAGAAAAATAAACGAGTACCTGTTCGAGGACCGGGATGAAAAAAGTTTGCTTCGAATTATGGAACAGGCAGATGCAGACATCCTATGTTTCGGACATACCCACAAACCCTTTCACAGAATATTGGCTACTGAACAAAAGGATCAAGCGCATTTCCGACATGCAATCAATATAGGTTCTACTGGAAAACCTAAAGACGGCACACCCAATGGTTGTTATGTATTGTTAACTATTAATGCAAACAGCAGTATTCTGAATAAAGATGCCATACAGGTTGAATTTGTCCGCTTCGCATATGATGTAGAAAAAGCTGCCCGTGCTATTGAGGACAGTCCATTACCAAATGAATATGCCGATATGTTGAGAAAAGGGTATTAGCAATCTTATAAATGAATCCGGGCGAATTGGTTTCATTCGCTGTTATCTAAAAAAATGGGCGACCTAAAGCCGCCCATCTCCTTTCAGCAAAACGGTGCTTAATTCACCAAATTAATCTCAACCCTCCTGTTTTTTGCCCGGCCGGCAGCGGTACCATTGGTTGCCACCGGTTTAGCGATTCCATATCCTTCTGAAGTAAGTCTGTCGGGGCTTACTCCTTTCGAGATGAAATAATTCCTGACCATTGCAGCCCGTTTTTTCGAAAGAGCAAGATTGGTTGCTGCACTGCCGGTATTATCGGTATATCCTTCAATGGTCCATTTTGTATAGCTGTATTGCAGCATGATCTCGGCAATCACATCAAGTACATCATAAGAGGCACCTTTGATCTTATCGCTGCCCGTTTCAAAGGTGATGGATTTAGAACTCAGCTTTAACTTATTCAATGCATCTTCACGTACAAGCGGGCAACCCTGATTTTCAATAGTACCTGCTTCATCCGGACATTTGTCGTGTTTATCAGCTACCATATCTCCATCACGATCCGGGCAACCGTTAGAGGCAATAGGTCCCGCTTCATAAATACATGAATCCACTTTGTCGGCAATGCCATCTGCATCTGTGTCAGGGCATCCGGAAAACTGACGGCTGCCTGCCAGGTAAGGGCATTCATCATCCAGATCCGCAATACCATCGCCATCGGCATCCGGACAACCATTCAGTTCAACAACACCGGCCTGGTCCGGACAACGGTCTTGTGAATCACCAATACCATCGGCATCAGCATCCGGACAACCATTGAGTGCAGCAACTCCAGCTACGTCGGGGCACATATCCTTTACATCTTCTATGCCATCACGGTCACGGTCAGGACAACCCTGCAAACTCACAGAACCGGGCACTTCTCTACAACGATCCTTGCTATCTGAAATCATATCAGCGTCCACATCCTTCAGTTTTTTGCCCGGTATATTTATTTTAATTCCGCCATAAATATCAGCACCTTCCATGTCATTGATGGCCAGCAGCGAACCGATTTCATCTGTTCCAACAAATACCGGCCCTGCACGCAATGCAAGTCCAATACGGGCTTTGGTATGTCCGTAGTATTCAATGGACATTGGCACCGCTACTTCAAACCACTTATGCTCATAACGCGGAGTTAACGCATAAATATCAGGCCTTACAATGCCTTGTTCACTTGAACGATTAAAACCTTGTATGATGGTAGCGTTAATAAATAAATTCTTGTATGCATTCCAGTCAACCTGCAGGCTGAATGCTCCCGGCAACGACATTTTGAAATTATCATCCACAAAAGAAGCGGAAGAGTCGCCGTAAAAAATGTAACTCAGTGTCCGGTCAAAATCTTCATTTCCTTCATAATGTTCTCCGTTCCAGGAAGGGTATGAGGCATCATTTGTTTCCAGATGATAGGTATTGGAAACTTCATTAAACTTTATGCTGCCCATATCAATCAACGATGCCCCAATACGAAGCGCATACTTGTTTTTGTCAGGATCTGCCCACCAGTGTTGATCCATTTCATAAGTCCATTCGGAAGAATCACGAAGCAGTTCATAGGTAAATCCCAGGTCCCAGCCAAAGCCACCGCCATGCTTAAGGTCTTTATAATTTTCTGTCGGATCATACGAATTAAAATCAGTACGTCCATAATCCAGTGAAGTTGGGCCAAAGAGAATGGTATCAGCGCTCACAATATTATAGGTGACATCTGCATTCTTTACATAGCCTGCTGCAAAGCCATCAACTACTTTCAGGTTGATACCTCCCTTAAACAAGTGCTTCTTATTCTGAAACATGATCAATCCGTAGTTGAGCCCGTATTCCGCCCAGGAGAGAATATCCATCTGCATGTTGTCTGTTGTCCACACCGTGTTATACAACGATTCATCCTCCAGAAACTGGTAAGCATTTTCGGCTACATGTGCCGGAACATTATAAGTAGTCATGAATGTTTTAGCGCCGGTACTGAAACCAAGGCTGTGCCGTTCTGCAAAATTGATCATGAAAGAAGGGCCAATCGCCTCTGCTGAAAACGTCAGACTCTGCGGGTCATTCGGATTATTTGGATCCCATCTTGTTAAGAACTCTTTGTTCTCAATGATGTCAACAATGTTCCCGAAACCAAAAAAAGTAAGGTCTTCTTTCGGGATGTACAGGTAGGTGTTGTCGAAAGAAGATCCTCCGGAAGCCAGGTTAATGTCGAAGCTCAGTTTTGATCCAACGAATGAACTTGGATTCAATTGAGTACCTATGGTGCCTGCATAATTGCTATTGATTATGCCAAGGTATTCCTGTGCCTGCAGCGGATTAAACAGGATGAATGAAAGCAGTATAATCAGGATTCGTTTCATAAATGGCGGCGTTATTCTTACAGATGGTGTTGCAAGGGTTGGCTAAAGATCAAGAAATAATACACAACAGCCGAAAATCAGGAGGCTTCGTTATTCACATCAGTTATTAAAAGTGTATAAAAATGATGGTGCAATACTTTTTCCGCATACTGTATATAAACTCAAAAAGTGTTGCAATGCATACCTTTCATGGTAATCAAGCAACATAAACTGGCACTTACTGCATATCTGAAGGCATACTTGCAGCACCGGTATTCAACAGCAATAAATTATTGGGGATAAAGGAAGGCAGTTCTGCTGTCATGATTACATTACCAAATCTTTTGTGAATAACTACCTTCCGGTCTGGGCTGTATAGAAAAACATAGGGTTGCTCATCATATATTATTTTCTGCAATCGTCTTACCATAGGTATCCGCCTGGATTCATCCAGTGTAACTGCAATGGAATCGATTAATGCATCACTCCCGGCATTTCCGAATCCTGTAATATTGCTTCCTTTATTGGCCCAGGAGGCTGTTGACCACACCTGGTTGAAGTCCTGAGGCAAAGAAGAAACAGCCCAACTGGAAAGCACCAGGTCAAAATCATGATCGGTACTCATTTGGCGCAATACGCTACCCTCTACCGGTTTCAGAATAATTTTAATGCCGCCCGGGTAAACGGCTTCCACAATCATGTTTGCCAGATCCTTCGCCATATTGCCCTGAACCATACTCAATAATTCAAGTTGCAGGGGAATTCGCTCCCCATCCACCACTTTATCACGTATGTTATCTCCATCGGTGTCTTTCCAACCTGCTTCATCCAATAACCTGGATGCTTCTGCCACATCATAATTCAGCAGTTTCAAGTCATTATTAAACTCCTTCTTCAATGGAGAAACCATACTGGGCCAACGGCTGGCACGCCCTAAGGCAACTACTTCAATAATTCGATCAACAGGAGTCAACAGTGCGATAGCCCGGCGAACACCCACATCATCCAGAATCCTTTTGTGTTTGATGCCATCGGGCCGCATATTCATAGCCATGTAAGTGAAGGAATAGCTGTTTAGAAATACCGAATGGTAGTTGCGGTTAAAATTGCTGTCGCGCTGCAACTCCAGCAACACCCTGCTTGTGAGGGCGGTTGAAGCATCAAACTGCTGCGACTTAAATTCAAGCATGGCAGCGTTTTCATCTTTTACTGCTTTAAATATTATTTTTTCGGGGTACGATTTCAGGTAAATGTTATCTCCTTTGAGAGATCCGGTCCAATGGTTGGGTTTTCGCTCAAGGGTAACAGACTGGCCACTTTCCCAACCGGTTACTTTGTAAGGGCCACATCCATAAAAAAACTGCAGGTCGTTTCCATTTTTGCTGTCGTTGAAAGCGGCGGCCCATTTGCTGAGTGCAGGCACCTGGTCAGGCTTGAAAGATGGCTCATCCATTTGTTCCACAGTGTAGTTTGCCAGCACATTTTCAGGATCAAAAAAACTACGGCTCAGCAATGGAAAATCAGACACCATACTTACTGCCTGCACATACTTCGTTTTCATCACCATGGTAAAGCGTTTCGGATCGGCAAGGTCTGCAACGATCGTTTTCAGATTTTCACAAACCGATTTATGCAGTGGATTATCTGTCAATGGGAACTTCGCAACTTTGAAAGTAAAGATTACATCCTCCGCCGTAACAGGGCTGCCATCATCCCAGGTGGCTTCATCGAGCAGCGTATAGGTAAACTGCATCTCATCAGCAGCAACAACAGGTAACTCTTTCGACATACAGGGTGCCAGTCCCATTTTCAACTGGTCAATGGTAAGCAGCGCAGGATGGGTAAGACTCAGAATTAAGCGTGCATTCTGAAAAGTATAATTGGTAGGATGAAGGTATCCCGCATCGGATAAGGTATGAATTACCAGGACGTTGTCTCTCGACCAGTCGGCCATCATCTTTGTTTCATCGGGTAAAATAAGGTAACCTTCTTTTTTCTTTTCCGAATGCTCATCGTTTTGCTGACGGCCGTTGTTTGTACAAGCTGCAAGAAGCAACAGCAGCAAAAAGAGTCCAATAGAATTTCTTTTCATGGTGCAGCGATATTAAACTCTGAATTTACAAATTAATCATAATATCTGGCTTTTTTCAAAAGTGAAGGTTAGCCACAATGCACTGTAAATTGACCGGACTGCCTCTAAATGAAAAATTAATGCTACCTCCGTTTTCCATTTCAATCTCCACAACCGCTGATCAGAATCCACAATAGTCATTTATCTGTCAACAGCTGTCATCAATTATTCAAAACAGCGGCTGCTTATTTTTATTCATCTTTGAGCATGGTCAGAAACATCCGGCCTTCTAAATTGTATTGATGCAAATAAACCTTCCAATCAACACATGAAGACCATACTCATTACCGGAGGCACAGGGCTTATAGGGCAGGCCTTAACGCAACTTTTGCAAAAGGAAGGGTTTGCAGTAACCTATCTTAGCAGGAAAAGAAGCAACGGAAAACCGAAGTCGTTCTATTGGAATGTCGCAACACAGGAAATTGATGATGATGCTATTACCGGTGCAGATTATATCATTCATTTAGCCGGTGCCAATGTGGCCGGCCACCGCTGGACAAAAAAATATAAGCAGGAAATCAGGGAGAGCAGGGAGCAAGGCGCTGCTTTAATTTATAGCGCATTGGAACGTAACCCTAATAAGGTGCAAGCAGTTATTTCTGCATCTGCTATTGGCTATTACGGTGAAAGAGGTGATGAATGGTTGGATGAAAATAAGGCCCCGGGAAAGGACTTCCTTGGAACAACCTGCTTACAATGGGAATCGTCGGTTCAAAAAATAAGTACTTTAAATAAAAGAGTAGTGCTGTTGCGCACCGGTATAGTGCTTTCATCCGAAGGAGGAGCCCTTCCTCCTTTGGTAAGGCCCTTGCACTTTGGCATCGCTCCCATATTCGGAAATGGCCATCAGTATTATCCGTGGATCCATATAGACGATGTTTGTCGTATGTACCTGCATGCTGTTTTAAACGAAAGCATGTCAGGCGCATACAATACTACAGCACCTGAACCGGAACAATATATTGATCTCATGAATCAACTGGCTTCGACATTGGGCAAATGGAAAGTGAATGTGCCGGTACCCATGCCTGTGCTTCAACTGGCACTTGGCGATTTTGTAAAGACCCTTTCCATGAGCACACGATGTTCGGCTGAGAAAATTTTAGCAACCGGCTTTGAGTTCAGGTATCCTCAGCTTAAAAGTGCATTGATGAATCTATTAAAGCAACAAAAAAAATAAACCTTCCTGCATTACAATACGAAATGCCGTATTGTAATACATACTTTCTAAATTGCCGCGCTAAAAAAATCATGTATGTCAGCGGGGCTCATTCTGTCAGTTACCTTCATCTATTTCCTGGCGCTTATGGTGATTGCCTGGTACACATCCCGCGGTGCCGATTCGCATTCCTTCTTCATAGGTAATAAAAAATCGAAATGGTACATCGTGGCTTATGGAATGATAGGCACCTCCTTAAGTGGTGTTACATTCATGAGTGTTCCGGGCGAAGTAGGTGTTAAGCAGTTTGCTTATATGCAGATTGTGCTGGGTTACCTGGTGGGTTATTTTGTGATTGCATTGGTACTATTGCCTTTATATTACCGACTTAATCTTACCTCTATTTATTCTTACCTGCAGCAGCGTTTTGGAAATGTAACCTATAAAACCGGGTCTTCCTTTTTTATCCTTTCCAGAACATTGGGTGCTTCCATCAGGGTCTTTCTCGTGGTGAATGTTTTGCAGGTATTTGTGCTCGATGCCATGGGAGTACCTTTTGCAGTAACCGGTGCATTTATCATTTTGCTCATCCTCGTTTACACTTTTAAAGGCGGTGTGAAAACAATAGTGTGGACAGACATGATTCAAACCACCTGCATGTTGCTGGCATTAATACTTTCCGTGGTAATCATTATGCAACATCTGGGCTATGGGCCATCTGAGATGATAGCAGCTATCCGTGAGAAGAATATGACACAGGTTTTCTTTTGGGATTGGAAAGACAAAACATTCTTTGGCAAACAGTTTCTAAGCGGCATGTTCATCACTATTGCCATGACAGGGCTTGACCAGGAGATGATGCAGAAAAACCTCAGTTGTCGTTCCTTAAAAGAAGCACAGAAGAATATGTTTACGTTTAGCTTTATTCTGGTGCTGGTGAACCTGCTGTTTCTTACGCTTGGCGCCGTATTGTTTGTATTTGCCGAACAAAGCGGCATTGCCATTCCCGCACAAACCGATCAGCTCTTTCCTGCCATTGCCTTAAACCATTTGGGTGAGCTGGCCGGATTAATCTTCCTGGTAGGATTGATATCCGCTTTATACCCAAGTGCAGACGGGGCACTTACCGCATTAACCAGCGCTTTCTGTATAGATATTTTAGGCTTTCGCGAACGCAACGAATGGGATGAAAAAAAGAAAACGCATGTACGCTATTTCGTCCACATCTCCTTTGCTGTCATCTTTTTGTTATGCATCCTGTACTTTAAGGCGAATAATAACAGTTCCGTCATCAGTACCATTTTAACAATTGCAGGTTATACTTACGGACCCCTGCTTGGTTTGTATGCTTTTGGGATGTTTACCCGCAAAGCCATTCACGACAAATGGTCGCCATTGATCTGCATCATTTCACCGGTCTTCTGCTATTTCGTCAACCTCCATTCCACGCAATGGTTTAATGGCTATCAGATAGGATTTGAAGTGCTCGTACTTAATGGTTTGCTCACCTTTCTCGGGTTGATGTTAATTTCGCGCAAGGAACATCAGCAAGCGGAGACGAGAATGGAAGATTAATTGCATTGCGGCGTATTGAAAAATTTTGAAGCCATGATTGTATTTTCCATTCACCTAGAGCCTGTTCGTAAATGATAGTTTGTTTTGAAATAAAGACTTCAACTACGAAACACCCTTCGGCTGCGCTCAGGGTTCGGGGTGTCGGTGAGGCCGGACCCTGAGCGAAGTCGAAGGGTAGGCCGTTTAAAAGGAATCGATTAAATTAAACAGAATATGGCTTTACAATTGCAGTTGTTGTTATTTCGCGGAAATATTTTTTGTTTAAGATGACACCCAAAAAGGAAGCATGTTTATACGATCAACCTTTTATGAGTACCATTAAACGCCTGCATCAATTTAAATCCGTAACCTGCAACCTGATCCTGCTGTTACAATTTATAACATTTGCCAATGTTTATGGACAGCCGGCCGGTTATTTTCGAAATCCATTGGACATACCAATAGCACTCTCTGCGAATTTCGCGGAGATACGGACCAACCATTTTCACAGTGGTTTTGATTTACGCACTAATGGAGAAACCGGATATAAAGTATATGCAGCTGCGGATGGTGTCGTGTCGAGAATTAAAGTTTCATCCGGTGGTTTTGGAAACGTGTTGTACATCTCACATCCTAATGGCTATATGACCGTTTATGCCCACCTCGATCGTTTTAATGATGCCATTGCCTCTTATGTGAAGCAACAGCAATATGCAAAACAGTCGTTTGAAGTGGAGTTATTTCCTGATGCTTCGAAATTTTCATTTAAGAAGGGTGAACTCATCGCCTACTCAGGCAACTCCGGTTCATCAGGCGGGCCACACCTGCATTTTGAAATCCGGGATGCATCCGGTGAAACCTACCCATTGAATCCTGCCTCCTTCTATTCACTAAAAGATACTATCGCTCCGAAACTTACTGCTGCTTATCTGTATGATCTTCAAAGTAACAACGCCGATCCGGTAAAGTATTCTTTGCAAAAAAACAAGACTGGGTACAGGATGAATGGTGATTCAATAACAGTTAGTCAACAGGTGATTGGCATCGCACTGGAAGCTGCAGATTATATGAACAACACATCCAATGACTATGGTATTTATGAATACCGGTTACAACTGGACGACAAACTGATCTATAGTGTTAAGTTTGAACGACTTGATTTTGCCAACGGACGTTATGTAAATGCTTTCATTGATTATAAGATGCTTAAAGTATCCGGGGAAAAAATACAAAAGCTCTTCCGATTGCCCGGCGATCGCAACAACATCTATCATGGTTTAGTTAATGACGGGAAAATTATTCTCACCGATGGTGTCTTTCATAAGATAGAAGTAATTGCCACAGATGCCTATCAAAACAGTTCCCGCCTGACTTTCTTTGCAAAAAGCACCTTAAAAAGTAATGCTTCAACGCCGATAGCCGGTAAAGGAACCATCTTTCGTTATCAGGAACCCAACAGTTTTACTTCCGATAGTATTCAGTTGAATTTGCCTGCAAACATCTTATATGAAGACATCGTATTTAATTACGCTGCCAAAACCGGCGATACAAAAAGGCACTCAGCAACACACCAGGTGCATAACATAAGTACTCCTGTTCACGACAACTATACGATCAGCATACTGCCACGATTCATTCCTCCGGCTTTGCAATCAAAAGCTTTAATAGTTTATGATGATGGTACCGGAATAAAAAGTACCAAGACCTCACGCTGGGAAGGCAAATGGCTAACTGCCCGTGCAAGGGAATTCGGTTATTTTTATGTTTTGCTCGACACGGTTGCTCCAAAAATTACGTGTGACAATGTGAAACAAAATCAACTCTTTACGGCTAACACCATACGATTTAGTATCACTGATAAACTTTCAGGCATTGTTTCTTACAAAGGCCTGCTTGATGGCCGTTGGATATTGATGGAATACGATGCGAAAAACGACAGGCTGCAATGTACCCTTGACAAACAAACTGCTGCCGGTGAGCATACACTCAAGGTTATTGTTACCGATGATGTAAAAAACGAATCAACCTATACTCTGAAATTTAAAAAATAAAATATGCCTGAAGTTGGTGAAAAGGCTCCTGCCTTTAAAGCAAAAGATCAAAATGGCAATACCGTATCGCTGTCTGATTTTAAAGGGAAAAAAGTGGTGCTCTATTTCTACCCGGAAGATGATACTCCTACCTGTACGGAAGAAGCCTGTAACTTGCGGGATAATTATGCCCTGCTGAAGAAAAGAGGTTTTGAAATCGTTGGCGTTAGTCCTGATGAGGTGAAGTCACATAAAAAATTTGAAACGAAGTTCTCGCTGCCCTTTTCATTATTAGCTGATCCGGATAAGAAAATTATCAACGACTACGGCACCTGGGGTGAAAAGCAAATGTTTGGCCATCGTTACATGGGAGTGTACCGCCATACTTTTATTATTGATGAGAAAGGACGCATTGAGAAAATTTTTCGCAAAGTCCATTCGAAGAAACACACGCAACAAATCCTGGACAGCTATCAGGATTAACCGGCAAACCGAAATGGAAAGACACAGCAAGCCAATAAAGATACCCTGCCTCTACCAGAAGAATCTAAAATGGTTAAAGATTTACTGTTGCAACTATAATGGATTTGGATGAGGCAGTATTATCAGCTATTTTTGGCAGACATTAGTTAATAATCTTAACCATAACCGGCCGCTGTTTAGTTTCATAACAGCCTTCTACATAAAAAATTTCCTGCAATCAAAAACAACAGTACAGAACAATCACCCACCTCACATGAAAGTTTTCGTTAGTTATCTTTTTGTTTTTTCAGTAGTCGTTACACTTGTTTTTCTGGCAGGTTGTGCTAAAGATAAAGCCGTTGAACCGAATGACACAATTGATACAGTAGCCTGCATACAACCCGGTCAAACAATCACGTATACTGATGATGTGAAGCTGATTATGACCACCTACTGCACCAATAAAGATTTTGGTGTATGCCATCAGACCGAAGCTGATGGCGGCAATTTTGGCTTTGATTTCACTACCTATGCCGGTATTAAAGAGAAGGCAGATGATGGAACCCTGATTAACAGGGTATTCAACAATCCAGGTAACCCAATGCCATCAGTGTTATCTACTGGTCCGCAAACGTTGAGCGACTGCGATCAGTTGAAACTGCAAACGTGGGTTGACCAGGGAGCACCGGAATAGCGTTGTGGTACGGTAATTGAAAAGCAACAGGTTACTTGACCATTTGTTTTATCCTCATCCTTTAAAATCATTAATTATTACCATGAAAAAAATCTTATTGTTTCTACTCGCACTCGCATACCTGTTGCCTGCAAAATCTCAGGACGTGTATATTTCTACCAACAGTACCGTTTCATTCTTTTCTGAAACCCCCGTAGAAAATATTGATGCCACCAGCAACCAGGTGGTAGGCGCACTGAATGTATCGACCAAAACCGTATTCTTTAAAGCAAAAATGACCACATTCACTTTCAAGAAAGCGTTGATGCAGGAACATTTCAACGAAAACTATGTAGAGAGTGAAAAGTATCCAAATGCAACATTCAATGGCGCAGTCAATGAAAATGTTGACCTGAGGAAAGAGGGAACATATGCAATAACCGTTACCGGTAAGTTCAATCTGCATGGTATTGAAAAGGAAAGAACCATTCCCGGAACAATCACTGTGAAGGGAGAAACCATCGCTGTATCCTGTGAATTTGATGTGAAGTTGAGTGACCATGAGATTAAGATTCCGACGGTAGTAGTAAAAAATATTTCTGAGGTAGTGAAGGTGAAGGTGCAGGCTAACATGCTGCCATCAAAATCTGAGAAGTAATGATCTTGAAGAGACTGTTTAAAATATTCTTAATTCATGCCT
Organism: Chitinophagaceae bacterium; assembly: GCA_016704325.1. Taxonomy (GTDB): domain Bacteria; phylum Bacteroidota; class Bacteroidia; order Chitinophagales; family UBA10324; genus JACCZZ01. Next base: position 227,468 of record JADJAG010000011.1, on the reverse strand, counting down.
GGCAAAAAGCCTGACACGATTTATTGGATGTTTCTTACAGTCTCTTTTTTTTAGTACGCTTTAATTCATTTATGCTGATTTTCAGTCTTTGCCAATTTCTCACCAAATTTCTTACCATCCTGAGATAACTGCTTATGAAAAAAATCTCCACCCTCTTGCTTCTCTTTGCCGGTTTGCTTTTTTCCCTGCGGCTTGCTGCACAGGAGACCGACCTTTCTGCAATTGTTGATGAGAATTCCAAATCTGATGAGAAAGAATATGTAAGTGCAACCTTCAAAGGATTCCGTATTGTAAATGCGCAAACCAATGAAACTGCAAAAAAGCGCAACCTGCATTTCAACATAGCCCATCGCTTTGGCGATATGGCCGGTGATGCCGGCGGCATCAGCACTTTCTACGGATTCGATAATGCTGCCGACATTCGTTTTTCTTTCGACTATGGAGTAACAGACCGGCTTCAGCTGGGAGTTGGAAGGTCAAAAGGTATTGATGCCTATACGCAATTGTATGATGCTAATATCAAGTTTCGCCTATTGCAGCAAACAGTTGATAATAAAATGCCGCTCAGTATTACACTCTATGGGGTAGCCGGCATTACGGGAAGAGCTGCTTCCACTGACAGTACTTCAGATGCATCTTTTCAAAATACAGCCCAAAGAATGTCTTATGTTTCACAGGCAATTATAGCGCGAAGATTTTCACCAGGTTTTTCATTAGAGGTATTGCCCACCTGGACCCATCGCAATTATGTTTCTTATGAAGATCAGAATGATATGTTTTCTTTGGGTATAGGTGCCAGGCTAAAGTTGAGCAACCGCTTTGCATTGATTGCAGATTACTTCTATAATTTTTCAAGCTACCGCAACGACGCACTGGATGCCAACGGAGATAAAATTTATTATAATCCATTGAGCTTTGGTGTGGAAATTGAAACCGGCGGACATGTATTTACTATCAATTTCACCAATTCCACCGGCACGTTGGAAAATCTGTATCTGCCATTTACCAAATCCAACTGGCTTGACGGTGAATTCAGGATTGGATTTAACATAGCGAGGAATTTTGTGATTGGGGGAAAGGGGTGGTAGTTGGCTTGATGGCTGAATGGCTGAATGGCTGAATGGTTGAATGGCTAGATGGCTTAATTGCTTAATTGTTCAATTGTTGTCTTCCAACTCATCGGCTTCGCCGCAACCATTTAACCATTTAACCATTTAACAATTTAACCATTTAGCCATGTAACCATTTAGCCATGTAACAAATCAGCAATTAATCCCCCATCTACAAAATATTACCCCAGTTCCCCCACCATGATCACCCCCCTATCCGAAGGCACCTTCACAGTCGACGACAGTAAAAAATTTATTCCCTTCGATCCATCCAAAGATCATCTCAAAGACCGGCCTTCCTCATTACTTGTTGATATAGTTCCATTCCTGATAAGAACAAACAACGACCTGATTGTTATTGATCCGGGACTTGGGATGCAATCTGCTGGTGGTGATTTTATGATTTTGGAAAATATACAGCGAGCGGGTTATGCGGCAGAAGATGTAAGTATAGTCTTGCTAAGTCACTTACATAAGGACCATACCGGTGGCATTTGCTATGGCAATGATCCTGCTTTTAACCTGATGTTTCCAAAAGCAACTTACTACTGCCAACAGCAGGAATTGGATTATGCATTATCCCGTAAAGATTCACCCTCTTTTGTGCAGGCGAAACTCCGGTTTTTGAAAGATACTCCGCAACTCAGGCTGTTACAGGGTAATGGACAAATTAATAAAGAAATCGCATTTGAAATCAGCGGAGGCCATACGCCCTTTCACCAGGTATTTACCATCATGACAAGCACTGCCACCTGTTTTTTTGGAGGCGATGTTTTGCCGCAACCAAAACAATTGCAGATACGATTCAATGCCAAATATGATTATGATGGAAAAGCTGCGGCCGGGAAAAGAATTGAATATGGTAACCGGGCTGCAAAAGAAGATTATACCTGCCTTTTTTTTCATTCAGGCAAAATGCCGATGGCTAAAGTGAAAACGGGTGGTGATGGAAAATTTTTACTGGAAAAAATTCCGGCTGAATTCCCTGATTCTTAACACCCTGCTAATCCTGCTCTTCAGCAATCTTGTTTTTATCGGTTGCCAGCAATATCACACCGACCAAACCGGCCGCCAGTGAGCCAACCAGTACGGCCAGCTTTGCTCCATCAAGCACTTCAGCCGTTTCAAAGGACAGGTTAGCGATAAAGATGGACATCGTAAACCCGATCCCTGCCGTAAAACCTGCAGCAAGTAATTTACGCCAGGATACCAGTGATGGCAACTGTGCCCAACCACGCTTTACAGCCAGCCAGGATACCATGAAAATGCCAATGGGTTTGCCCAGCATCAAGCCGGCAAAAATGCCCAGGCTTACCGGCTGCATCAATACCAACACACCAGATGCAGGCAGAATAATTGCAGTATTGGCCAATGCAAAAATTGGCATCACCAGGTAATTCACCGGTTTTTGAAGCGCATGTTCCAACATTTCTAATTTGGCCATCGGAATACAAAAAGCAAGTAAAACACCTGCTACTGTGGCATGAACACCGGACTGCAGGATGAACCACCAAAGCACGATTCCCGGTAGGAAATAAAAAATCAGCGGGCTGACTTTAAGCCGGTTGAGTGCCAGTAACATTGCAAAAACCAACATAGCAAAAAGAAGCTGATCCATATGTATCTCATTGGTATAGAAAATGGCTATTACCAAAACAGCTCCCAGGTCGTCAATAATAGCAAGCGCCGTAAGAAATATTTTCAATGCAAACGGTACCCTGTCGCCCATAATAGCAAGCACCCCCAGTGAAAAAGCGATATCGGTTGCTGTTGGAATGGCCCATCCCGACAGGTACCCGCTCTGCATATTTATGAAAACATAAAAAATGGCAGGTACAGCCATGCCACCGATAGCAGCAAGAACCGGTAATAATGATTTGCGTATGTCAGCCAGTTCACCCTGCACCACTTCCCTGCGAATCTCCAATCCTACCATAAAAAAGAAAATGGCCATGAGTCCATCATTAATCCAATGATGTACTGACAGTGAAAAAGCAACCGTACCCAATTCCTGGTGCCAGAAATGAAAGTAGTCTTGCTGCAGTGCTGAGTTACTCACTAAAATAGACACTATGGTAGCCAGGATCAGCAACACTCCGGTGAGCTGACCCCTTTGAGCCATTTCTTTTATTGGGTGTACAAATGTTTTTATCAATGCATTTATATTTTGTTAATCCTAAGGAATATGGGTAAGCTTGAACAACCTGGTTGCTGCATGCCGCTATGCCAGGTTTTAGCTAATTCTATGCGCCTAAAATAATCAATATGGCGCTGCAAGCATTTACAAGGGCACCTTAAGTTTTTTGTGTGCGATTGCTGACAAGCCAAACCGCTAGTTTAATTTTACATTTACATCGGCTCGCGGGGCCTAGAAGTTCCCGATCTACTAATCCGTAAGTCTAACACTCAAATTTAATTTCACTGAAGGATTGTATTATTAATCATCCATGATAAATCGTATTTTCGTCCGCTTTTTGAATGTAACTATTTGGATTCTAATTCCTTTTTCAACCCGGTTAATTTAAACTTTTACAAAACAATACTTTTTATATGTTGATTGGATTGTCTACTCTATTTCGTTCAGGACAAAAAAGGGTAATTTGCTGGTTGACAGCAAGTGTCCTATTGTTCTCATTCTATGCATCCGCGCAGGTTATTACAGTGCCAGAGGGTAACCCCAACGATAGTTCATCCCGTAAACCATTTGGCTGCTATTATGGATATGAGCGTGTAGCCATGTTATTTACCTCGACTGAAATTGGCCAGGGTGGTAGTGTAACCAAAGTGGGGTTTTATGTAAATGAAGTGAATAATCCCGCATCATCTACACCGGTTGTAATAAAAATGAAAGTATTTACCGGCACTTCATTAACACCAACAACTTATAGTTCTCTTTCCAGTGGTTCAACCATCGTCTATTCGGGCAATATCACTTCAGGTATGCTCAACGCCAATAACTGGGTTACCGTTAACCTGAATACAGCATTTAGCTACGGCAGCAATAACCTATTGATCCTGGTGGAGTCTAATTACGGATCATTTGGTGGAGAAAATTTTGATGCCAAGGAATTCCGTCATTCAACAACTACCAGCAACAGGTGCCAGTTTTGGGAAGATGACCTAACTCCACCCGCCGACAATGGTATTCTTACAAAAAAGCGCCCTACCATTCAATTGACTTTTGAACCAAATTGTACGGGAACACCAACTCCGGGTAATACACTTTCCACAGCTACCACTGTTTGTTTGAATGAGTCCTTTACGCTTTCATTGCAAAGTACGCCTACTACTCCCGGTCTCACTTACGTCTGGCAGACTTCAAATACGGGAGAAGATCCATGGACACCTGTTGCAGGAGCAACAGGATCAACCTATACAACCACACAAACAGCCCCTACTTACTACCGCTGCATCGTAACCTGTGATAACGGCGGTGCAAGTGGCACTTCCGTCAAAGTGCTGGTTAGCCAGAGTCCCGCCTATGATTGCTATTGTGATTCTTATGCTTCCGATATCAGCGATTCAAAAATTAATTCGTTTAAGATGGCCGATATCAGTACCGGCACTTCGCCAACGCTCTGTGAATCCTATACAGATTATACCGCTGTTCCCGGAAATATTGCCGGCGGCCAACTGGTAACAATTGAGATAGAAAACGGCTCCTGCAGCGGTTTTTTCTATGATTCTTACATTGGTGTTTATATCGATTATAATCTGAATGGAACCTATGAAAAAGCTACTGAGCTGGTTTATGGTTATGGTCCGATCACCAACTTCAATTCCATCCCGTCTTTTTCTTTTAACGTACCTACAGCTGCACCTGCCGGAATTACCGGCATGCGTGTTATTCTTCAGGAAGGTGATTCAGTACCCAATCCCTGCGGCGAATATACTTACGGCGAAACGGAAGATTACCTGTTGAATATAACTGCGGCTGTACCTTGTAGTGGCCCACCGTCACCCGGCGCCACGCTTTCTACTGCATCTACAGTTTGTCCCAATGAGCAATTTACTCTTACAATCAGCAACTACCAGTCTAATTCAGGAATCTCCTATCAATGGCAATCTTCGCCTGATAATGGAACCGGAAGCTATACAAATATCAACGGGGCCACTTCCGCAAGCCGTTTACAATCGCAGACTTCCGCTAAATGGTATCGTTGCAAAGTAACTTGTGATAATACAGGAGCTGTTACAGAATCCGGTCCCATATTCATTGATATGAAACCCTTTTATGCATGCTATTGTGCTTCGTATGCCCTCAATCCGGAAGACACAAAGATTGATACGGTTAAGATCGGTAATATGATTGCCGGATCTTCCCCAACAAATTGTGAGACTTATACAGACAATACGGCATTGAACCTTGACGTGGATAAAACATTTCCGGTAAGCATTAAGATTGACAATGGTGCCTGCGGCGGGCAGTTTTATGAAGCGTATGTGGCCGTATTTATCGACTACGACAAGAACAATATTTATGCTGCAAACGAAATGGTTTACTCATTCGGCCCAACAACTGACCTACACAGTATTCCTGATGGCTTGTTTACGATTCCTACCGGCACGCAGCTTGGTAAAACCGGAATGCGCATTGTGATTGCTGAAGGAGAATCTGTACCTACTGCCTGTGGCACCTATGATTGGGGTGAAACAGAAGACTATGTAATTAATATCGTTGATGTACCACCCTGCTTGGTACCACCAATCGCAGGTGTGGCAACAGCCTCTTCAACCAGTTTGTGTCAACCGCAGATTCCGGCGGAAATAACGCTTACACTAACTGGCTTTTCCGCAGGATTTGGTCAAACCTATCAATGGCAATCTTCTTCCGATGGTTCGGAATATGACGACATAGCCGGGCAAGTTTCCACCACAGCTAATGTGACTGTATCAGCAACCACCTACTACCGCTGTATAGTAACCTGTTCAGGAAACAGTGCTAATTCTGAAGTTGCTTTGGTAGAAGTTAAATCTGTTCCTACCGGGAATACAGAAAGTGACCCGATTATAATCCCCAACCTGCCATATACTGATATACGGGATAACCTGTCGGAAAATTGCTGGACAAGTGATTACACCAATACACTGCCACAGCTTTCCCCGGATGTCTTTTATGAATTATCTCTCAATGACACTTCCGGATGGCTGGAGATATCAACCTGCGAGACCAATACCGGCTTTAATACTTACCTGCACCTGATTGATGCATTCGGCAACCACCTTACCAGCAATAACAATGCAGGTCCTATTTGCACCGGTAATCAGGCTTCTATAGAATACTATGCCGGTACCGTGCCTGCTGTACTCTACATTATTGTTGAAGGATTAAATGAAGATGAAGGTGCCTATCAACTGGATGTTAACTTCATTCCTGACTCAGCTACATCAGTTCAGGCTTTGAATATCACAGCCGGTAATAGCCTGATGCTATTCCCCAATCCAAGCGATGGAAACACAACGCTACAGGTTAACCTCCAATCTTCCTTAAATGAACAAGCTGACCTGAGACTTTTCAATGCGCTTGGACAATTGGTGCAACTGCAACAAATAGAAATGGTAAAGGGTAAATACAACGGTAATATCAACCTTGATGCATCACTCCCTGATGGTTGGTATCAGGTACAAGTACAGAGCGGTGCGACTGTAATTTCCAGGCCATTGTTATTACAGCGTTAAACCTTCTTTTAACTTTTTATAGATACCCGTGCGCCGGTTGGTGCACGGGTTTTTTTATGCCGCTTCGCAATTTGCTATGAATTGCCTTTATCTTGGAAGACCAAAATTCCATTCTTACAACCTTCAGCATGAATAAATTCCGGCAACTGATCATACTCACACCCGGTTTTCCCGCCGATGAAAAAGATACCAGTTGTATTTCCACGTTACAGGATTTTGTGCTGGGATGGCAATCTGCATTTCCTGATCTGAAGATTGATATCATCACCTTTCAATACCCGCATGAATCAAAAAAATACCGGTGGCACAAACTTTCTGTTTATGCAGCAGGCGGTAAAGACAAAGGTGGAGTTCACAGGTTGTATACCTGGCTGAAGGTATTCCTGTACCTCCTGCGCATGCATAAAAACAAACAGGCCATAGTGCTCTCCTATTTCCTGACAGAAGCTGCAATAATTGGGTGGCTGTTTTCCAAAGTAAGCGGAATGCGACATGTAGCCATTGCTGCCGGGCAGGATGTTACAAAGGAAAACAAATACCTGCGTTGGCTTGCTGCAGTAAATACTTCTATTGTTGTATTTAATGAAAAGATGAAAGAGGCGCTGTACGCCTCTTCCCGTATAAAAGCCAGTGCAGTAATTCCAATGGGAGTCAGCCGTGTCATTTTGCCCGGACCGCTTGCTTCAAACAGAAATATAGATGTTCTGTTTGCCGGATCATTAATCCCTGTAAAACAGCCTACTCTTGCCATTCAAATCATCTCACAGCTACAACATGAATTTAAGGCACTTCATGCAGAAATTGCCGGTGATGGAAGTGAAAGAAGCCATGTTTTGCAATTGATCAATGAACTGCAACTGACCGGAAACATTGCATTCAACGGTCAACTTAAAAGAGAAGAAGTGTTTGCTAAAATGAAGCATGCTAAAATATTACTCCACACTTCCATTTTCGAAGGTCAGTCTGCCGTTATTACAGAAGCGCTTCAGGCAGGCATGTATGTAGTATGCTTCGATGTAGGAAGAATTACCGATCATCCAAAGGTTCATGTCTGCAAAAACCGGGATGAAATGCTCCATGCACTGGAAACTATCCTACACAACCCGCAGTCGGATTTTTCACCTGTTAATTTCCCCGCTATGTCTTCCACAGTGATAGAATACAGCAAGCTGTTCAATCAGTTGTTATCGGCTCGTTGAGACGTGAAGGTGCACGACAAATTGGATATAGATTATTGGGTGTTGAAATTGAGTATTAAGTATTTGAGTAAGTGAGTAAAGTAGCGTAGTGAATACCGAATAGCAATTGATCGGCTTCGCCGTAGCAATTTAACCATTTAACCATTTAACCCACCAACCATTGCTTGACAAGATGAACGAATTGTCGTACACCCAGACGTGATGCATCAATAGAAATAGCTACCGTATGACTATTTTTAACTGATGTTGCTGCCTCTTAAAAAATTCAAACAACGTTTGTTGTTGCTCAGCCTAAGTACTGCTTACAACCTGATACCACTTGCATTTAATGTGATCATAGCAGCGCTGGTGGTAAGAATACTGAATGCTTCACTATGGGGAGAGATGGTTCAGGTGTTGGTTTGGACAGGTATAGCCGGAAACATAATGTCGTGGGGTAATAAAGATTATTTGATTCGCAGCTTCAGTGCTGATACTTCTTCAATAAGCAAAGAATGGCATAAAAGTTTTGGAACCAGGAGTCTCATTTTTTTAATCATTATTCTGCTCATAATACTGTTGCCTGCAGACTTAACCGTAAAGAGCTGGATAGGATTGTACCTCACTGTGAGATTCATTTACCAATCCTATGAACCGGTAGTAATCTTTAGGCGGAACTTCGGTGTCAGCATCCTGATTGAATCAGCAGGCTTTGTGCTGATTGGTGCCGGTATCATCTATTTTCAACCGGCAGAATTATCATCTCTCCTATGCTGGTTTGTACTTGCGGAAATGTTAAAAGCAGCAGGTATGGTTTGGCTATACCGGAAGGAATTGTTGCCGCTGTTTTTCAGAAACTTTGAAAAAGGTTACCTCAACGCTGCCTTTTCATTCTTCCTGCTTTATTTCACGGGTATGCTGGCATCAAGGATTGATGTTTTGGCCGCCTCGTACCTGCTCAGCAAAGAAGCTATCGCGAAATACCAGGTACTAATCAACTTTGTGTTGTCAACTCAACTCATTATTCCCATTCTGCTGCTTCCCTATGTAAGTATCATATACCGCATGCCGGTTGTTTCCATCCGGAAGATGGCTTTCAGATTACTCATAGTAGGTATGCTGCTTTGCTGTGTATCCGTATTCGCGGTTTCACTGATCCTGGAATTTGTATATCATTTTTCCTATGCCCCTGTCACCTTTCTGCTAGCATGGCTGATGGCTGTACCGGGTTTCTATTTTTCACCGTTAATCTACAGGCTCTTCAAAAATAATCAACAGCAATTGGTGGTACGTGTCGCTTTGATTTTCATTTGCTGCAGTGTTATTTTAATTGCCTTATTCGTTTTCCTGGTGCCTGATACCTTCAACGCTGTATTAACTGCTATGGCAGTGGTGCAATGGTTGCAGGCAATTACTTATTTTATTATAGGAAGAAAGCTGCGTTGATTACAGATTATCTCACTACCTGATCTTTCTTAGCAGGTAGTTCGGATTCTTTATAACCAATTCATACTCCTTTTTCCAGCTCCCCTCTTGTACAAAATCCCTAACACCTGATTTTATAGCAGGGTCTGAATCATCAAAGAAAATAAATCCATCCTTAACGAGCCACTTGCTCACATTATCGAAATCACGCTTCACAAATGCATACTGATGGTTTCCGTCCAGGTACGCAAAACTGATAGGTCCTCCGGGCATCACAGTCCTGCCCCAGAGATCAACCAAGGAGCTCCTTGTATTCCAGCATTCAAAAAAGTCATCAGAAAACAATTCAATCGTAGCCGGAAGGCGGGAGCCGCAGCATAGTTGAAGATTTCTGATGAATGATTCTCTGATATAATGCTTCATCGTTTCCGGCGTAACCTTTAAGACACGGCTGTAGTACTGCTTCTCCTTTTCTTCAAACTCCCATTTATCTACGTTGAACAATGTATTTCGGCGCTGATGCAGTTCTAAAAAATGGCTGAGCATACAGGTTGACATACCGGTGAATGATCCAATCTCTATTACCGGATCATCAGTCGGCAGGTTGCGGACAGCGAGGTCAACACAATAGGTATTCTCCGGAATAAACAAGGGTGCACCATTGATTGACACATACAAGGCATCATAAAATTCATCCGGCAAGCGCTTAAAAGGAAAGAGCTTTCTCCTGATGCTGCGATAGGTGTTTCTTTTCAAAAGCTTCTTCAACATAATAATTCAGGTTACAGTAACAAAGGCTAAAAATAGCTGCGGTTGAACCACGGTGTATGCGCAAGTATTTCGGCCGGAAGCAACGGATACCTGTTAACTACGTTAAAAATAAACTGAGTATGCACTCCTTTTGTAAAAGTATGCTCCAACAGCAACTCCTGCACCGTTATCGAAAAGGAAGGAACCGGTATCTTCCATTTCGACGATTCAATAAATCCTGCCGGCAGCAAATCTACCGGAACTATTGCCCCTGCGTGGTGTCTTCCTAGTTGATAAACTTCCTCCCGCCGGTCATAAGGCATGAGTGAGGCACAGGCTTTTCCGGTCTCTTTAATCAAAGGTATTGCGGCACTGCTGCTGCGGATGCTGAAAAGGCATTGCTGCTCGCTGACGAAGCCGGCAATATCAACAGGAAAAGCATCAAAGCCATTACGATGCAGCAGTGAGAATAAATATACAGGTCTTGGCTTAAGGCTAAATACAAAGAGCTTCAACAACTCTGCCGGTGGCACCACAAAATTCTTTGATTTTGTATTGGTTCGGTTCTTTACGGAAAGCAAGAAAGAATTCCATAACCGGAAAAATGGCGTTAACGGATAATGTGGATGCCCGGTTTCATAAATAAATAAGGTGAGATCATTGCATTTTTCCTGCTCATTAAATAGCAACGGCAATTCGCCCAATAATGTACTTCCGTTTACGATCCTGAGTGTAACTTTCTGTTCAGTGTTTACCTGCAATGATACCGCATTCACAGCTATCGCGAATGGTTTCAGAGAGATCAATGAATGACAATTGGTAATATCAATTATAGCGCCATCGGAGCATAACAAAACCTGTTCTCTGTCAGATGACTCCATCGCCACTGCATGCAGCTTCCGGGTATTCAGGTAATGTGAAAATATTTTTACCGGGTTGAACATGTTGCGTTGATAACGGATCAAGTTAGCGACAATTTTCAAGAAGCAATGCCATTGATTGCAAATGGTGCATACCAAATTGTTGCTATTCAAGATATAATCTTAAAAATAGACTCCTAAAATCAGCACGCAAAGGATGCAAAACTCTCAGAGCTGGTATGAGTAGTTTTTCTTTGCGGGCTTTGCGAACTTTGCGAGACAAACAATCCAATTGAAATATGATCTCTTTTGTGAGGCACGGTTCCATATAACAAATATTCAAACAGAACCTGCACGTCAAATTAATAGGCAACCCTCTGAATGTTACATCGGCTATCTATCAGAAATACATAGTAATTTACGGCATGATGCGTCCTGCTTCCATGAACAAGGTATTGTTGTTCAATCCAAGAGCCACTCGTTACAAGGCGCGCATACCTAACTCCATTTTGCAGATCGCAGCCAGCATCGATGGAAAGTATGCCTATGCCATAGTAGATGGTAACCTCGAAGAAGACCCGTGGCAGGCATTAGTGCATTATCTGGAAACGGGCGATTTCAGATACTTCGCACTATCTGTAATGCCAGGTCCACAACTAAAGCAGGCCATTCCCTTCTCAAAAAGGGCAAAAGAATTATTTCCCGGCTTAACCATCATCTGGGGTGGTTACTTTGCATCCAATCAACCGGAAGTAGTATTGCAATCCGGAAACGTGAATTATATTGTGTATGGCCCCGGCGACAAAACCTTTCCCGAACTCCTGCATCATATTGAAAACGGTTTACCAGTTCAATCTATAAACAACCTGATCTATGTTAATGGCGGGAAGATTGTGAAAACAACTAAAGATGAACTCTACGATCAGGATGAGTTGCCGGCTTTGCCATATGAAAAGCTAAACAGTTTTTACCCGTTAAAGAATTATCTCGGAAAGACTTATCTCGGAAGAAAAACGATCGCCTATCATTCAAGTATCGGCTGTCCGTTCAAGTGCGCTTTCTGTGGTATTGTTCCTATTTACAATGCACGATGGAAGGGAAAGTCAGCACTCAATATTTACAAAGACATCAAATACCTGAAAGAAAATTTTGGAGGTGATGCCATTGAGTTTCATGACAATAATTTCTTTGTTTCAGAAAAGCGCACCGTGGAATTCTCGAGACTGATAGCCGGAGAAAACATGATATGGTGGGGTGAAGGAAGAATTGATACCATAGACAAATATGATGATCATGCCATTGCAGCGATGCGCGAAGCCGGTTGCAGGATGATCTTCTTTGGTGCAGAAACAGGTAATGATGCTATGCTCAAAAAAATGGATAAAGGAGGAACACAAAGCGGTGAACAGATACGCAGGTTTGCAGCTAGAATGGCGAAGTTTGACATCATTCCTGAATACTCATTTGTATTGGGCACTCCGGCCGATACAGAAAGTGAAGTAAACCGGCAAATTGATGAAGACATTACATTCATCCGCGAAATAAAATCCATTAACCCCGCCACCGAGATCATTATCTATGTCTACTCGCCCGTACCTACTGAAGGGTCTGCATTATTCAAACAGGTGAAAGAGCAGGGATTTCATTTCCCGCAAAAACTGGAAGACTGGATTTCACCGCATTGGGAAAATTTCGATCTCCGGAAAAATCCGTTGACGCCCTGGCTGAAACCTTATATGATTGATAAGATAAGAAATTTTGAAACCGTCTTAAATGGCTATTACCCAACGGTAAGTGACATAAAACTCTCCTCCTTTCATAAGAAAACCATGCATGTACTTGCTTCCATCCGGTATAAACAACAATGGTATCGTTTTCCCTATGAGATTAAGGCACTGCAGAAATTCTGGTTGAAGTACAGGCAACCGGAGGTGGAGGGATTTTGAATGTTAAAGTTTTAAGTCAACCATATGCAAATAGAAATATTCCAATCAACCGACAATAAGATTGAGTTGCATGTCAAACTTGATCAGGATACCGTTTGGCTAACACAAGCGCAATTAGTAGCATTGTTTGAATCAAGCAAAGCTAACATCAGCGAGCACATCAAGAGTATATTGCAAAGTGGTGAACTGGAACCGACAGGAACAGTTCGGAAATTCCGAACTGTTCAGCAGGAAGGCAATAGGCAGGTATCAAGAACCTTAGCATATTATAACCTGGATGTTATCATTTCGGTTGGGTATAGGGTTAATTCTAAACGCGGAATACAATTTCGACAGTGGGCAACTCAACGTCTCAAAGCTTATTTAGTAGAAGGATATGCCATCAACCAAAAGCGGTTAGAAGAGCTGGGCAAAGTAGTGCAGCTAGTCGGGCAATCGGAGAAAAAAGAATCACTTCAACTGCAAGAAGCTAAAGGTTTATTGGAAATTCTGAGTAACTACACCAAAAGCTTTGTGCTGCTCAATCAATACGATAGCCACAACCTGCAGCCGGATAATCTATCAGAAAATATTACTTATGAGATTCAATATGAAGAAGCGAAAACAGCAATTGCAGAATTAAAAAGTCAACTGATTTCAAAAAAAGAAGCTACTTCGTTATTCGGTAATGAAAAAGACGACAGCTTCAGAAGTTCGTTATTGAGCATCGTCCAAACCTTTGGAGGGCAGTATTTATATAGGAGCATTGAAGAACAAGCTGCTCATTTACTCTATTTTGTAATAAAGAATCATTCTTTTAATGACGGTAACAAAAGAATTGGTGCTTTTTTATTCATTTGGTTTTTGGAAAAGAACAGGCATCGCTTTAAGAAATCAGGTGAATTGAAAGTTAATGATAATGGCTTAACAGCTATTGCCTTGTTGGTAGCGCAAAGCAAGCCTGAGGAAAAAGAAATCATCATACAACTGATTGTAGCCTTAATAGCCGACAACAATTAAAAAAGGTTAGAAGACCACAATGCCCCCTATGTATTCCATCACCCGCCTGTTCGCCAACCATGTTATCAAGCCATTGCTCAAGAACTATCTCGCGCAGGAACGTACTAGTAGCTATAAGGGAATAACCATCAAGGTATTGCCGGGAGTCTTTCATCCCGGTTTTTTCTTCAGTAGCAAATACCTGTTGCAGTATTTGCTGCAATTCCCATTGGCCAATAAAACAGTACTTGAGCTCGGCGCCGGAAGCGGCCTCCTATCGTTTGCTGCCGAAAAAAATGGTGCCTTTGTTACGGCAACAGACCTTTCAGCAAAAGCAATTGAAAACCTGCAGTTGAATAAATCAATGATGAAGTCGTCTATCACGATTTTGAAAAGTGATTTGTTCGCCCACATCCCTGTCATGCAGTTTGACTTCGTGGCCATCAACCCACCATATTACCCAAAGCAACCAGTAACAGAATCAGAAATCGCATGGTATTGCGGCACGGATTTCCAATATTTTGAAAAATTATTTTTGGGTCTCACAAACTTCCTGCATCCTGCAAGCAAAACGCTGATGGTGCTTTCAGAAGATTGCGACATCATCCGTATCAACCTCATTGCAGCTAAAAATCATTTTATCATGAAAGTGGTAAACAAAAAAAAGTTCTTGTGGGAATGGAACTACCTCTTCGAGATTGAAAGAAATGATGCAATTGATTCCGCCTGACTTTAACAGAGCACAATCGGCCTTTCATCAATACCAACCTGTCATGCTCAAAACTTACACCTCTGGCATCATTTGATGTAAACAGAGGTTCATACAGGTAATTGTATTGAATAAATTACTTAATTTTCACCTGCTTCCGAAAACAGACTGCAAACAGCACCGGTCATGCTGCATTGAATATTACCCATTCCATTGTTTCACTGATGACCTACTAAATAGCTAACCGATTGCTTGCTGCGCTCCACATTCCTGAAAAAACTGTTACGCTGCCTGTTCTTACAGTCTCTGCACTTAAAGTATTACTCTACTACGACTTATTTCGTTATCCGCTTACTGCATCCGAAATACTATATCATTGCAGGCATCAGGGTTGCACCGAATCACAATTACATAATAGCCTTTCTGCATTAATATCGGACGGTAAAATATTTCATTATGATGGTTACTACCTATTGAAAAACGATCCGCATCTTATTGAACGCAGAATCAAAGGGAATGCTCTTGCAGAGAAAATGAAACAAAAAGCAGTTAAAAAATCGGAACTCATTGCACGCTTCCCTTATGTGCGTGGCATTTGTATCTCGGGTTCATTGTCGAAGAACTATTGCGATGAAACCACCGACATAGATTTCTTCATCATCACTGCGCCAGGCCGGCTTTGGGTTTGCCGGTCGCTGCTTATCCTGTACAAGAAGTTATTCCTGCTTAATTCCAAAAAATACTTCTGCATCAATTATTTCATCGACAGCGAAAACCTGTCGATTCCTGATAAGAATATTTTTACGGCTACTGAAATCATTACCCTGATTCCAAGTTATAACCATGCATTGTATTCCGATTTCTTCCGTGCAAATAATTGGATAGCTGATTACTATCCTAATGCAACCATGGTGCAGTGTAATACCAGTTTATCAAAAGAAAGTTTAATTAAGCGTACCCTTGAAAAACTGTTAGACACCCAATTGGGCGAATGGCTTGACCGGTACTTTTATAAAACTACCATCAACCATTGGAAGAAAAAATTTAAAGGAATGGATGAAGCTGCATTTGAATTGAATATGCGCTCCCGCAAGGATGTATCAAAACATCATCCGCAGGGTTTCCAGTTTCGTGTATTGAAAATGTATGATGAAAACTGCCGTGCATTTGAAGCAAAGCATGGTATACCATTATTATCATGACGGATATCGTATTGGCAAATACTTACTTCATGGCTTTCGACCCTAAGCAGTTGAAGCAAATGCAACCGTATCCGCCTTTGGCTACTTTATACGCCGCTGCCATTCTCAGGGAGCATGGCTTCAGCGTATCTTTCCATGATACCATTTTCGAACACAATGCTTCGCATATACAACAGGTTCTTAAACAAGAAACGCCTTCCATTTTTGTGGTGTATGATGATGGGTTTAACTACCTCACCAAAATGTGCCTGACCAATATGAGGGAGGCTGCTTTTGAGATGATAGGGATTGCAAAAAAATTGGGATGCACCGTAATTGTCTCCAGTTCCGATGCAACAGATCATACGGAAACCTACCTGCAAAAAGGTGCCGACTTTATCATTCGCGGTGAGGCTGAATATACCTTACTGGAACTGGTACAATTACTTCTTAACGGAAATGGCAATGTACGCATGGTCGAAGGATTGTCGTACCTGGATGACAAGGAGGTGATCCGTACTGCGCCACGTGAAGTATCACACCACCTCGACAATATTCCATTTCCTGCCTGGGACCTGGCTGATATCGCATTGTATAAGCAGCAATGGCAGGCAGCCAATGGCTATTTTTCAATGAACCTGGCTACTACCAGGGGTTGCCCTTTCAAATGCAATTGGTGCGCTAAGCCAATCTATGGAAACAGGTATAACAGCCGCTCGCCTGAAAATGTAGTAGCTGAAATCAGCATGTTGCTGGAAAAATATCAGCCGGATCATTTCTGGTTCTGTGACGATATCTTCGGACTAAAACCGGGCTGGATCAAATCCTTCAGCGAATTAGTACAGCAAAAACAACTGAAGTTCCGGTTTAAGATACAATGCCGTGTTGACTTGCTGCTGGAAGAAAATAATATTGAATGGCTGGCAAAGGCCGGGTGCGATACCATTTGGGTAGGTGCGGAAAGCGGGTCGCAAAAAATACTTGATGCCATGGACAAAGGCACGAAGGTGGAACAGATTTATCGTGCCACACAGTTGATCAAAAAGCATAACATCAAACCTGCTTTTTTCCTGCAGTTTGGTTACCCTGGAGAAACAATGGAAGACATTATTGCTACAAAGAAAATGTTGCTCGACCTGATGCCACACGATATCGGTATTTCCATTTCATACCCATTGCCCGGCACCGTTTTCTACGAAAGGGTTAAAACGCAACTTCAAACAAAAGCCAACTGGAAAGACTCCGACGATCTGACACTGATGTATAAGGGAACTTATTCGCCAGAATTTTACCGTACACTGCATAGATATATACATAAACTTTTCAGAAGGCAACAAGGATTTGAAAGCATCCGCTGCCTGTTCCGTCAACCTTTGAAAGTGAATAAAGTTCAATTACGAATTGCATTGTTGTTACCCTATTATCTCTCCATGAGCTGGTGGAACTACCGGAAAGTAAACAGTCTCAGCCGTCTTTGAAATCAAAGGCGAAAATGCGAAACGTCTCTTAGATATCGCCCTGAAACTGCATCTTTAGCTTCATGAAAAATGGTTCACTGATAAGATTGATTTCAGGCCCAGTGGCATTTTTGTTCATCCTGTTTTTCGTTGACCTGGAACCGGGAAACCATTATGCAACTAAAATGGCTGCTATTACCGCCTGGGTTGCCATCTGGTGGTTGACGGAAGCAACGCATTTATCCGTAACGGCGCTTTTGCCATTTCTGTTGATTCCCATATTGGGAGTTGCCGACTCCAAAATGGTTGCCGCGCAGTATATGGATCAAACCATTTTTCTTTTCATTGGTGGTTTTCTGCTGGCATTCGCTATTGAAAGATGGAACCTTCATAAAAGAATTGCACTTTCCATTTTATCACGTTTAGGCAAAAGTCCTGCAACGCTATTGGCCGGTGTCATGATTACCGCCTACCTGATTTCGATGTGGATCTCCAATACAGCAACAACCATGATGCTGATCTCCGCTGTAATTGCCATTATCCTTGAAGTAGAAGAACAGTCGCTGATGCCTAAGCACAAAGACCGGTTTGCCAAAGCCGTGCTGATCGGACTGGCCTATGCAGCTTCTATCGGAGGCATGGCAACCCTGGTAGGCACACCACCCAACATGGTGTTCTATAAAACCTATCTCGATACCTATCCCGATGCCGGCAATATGAGTTTCTTTCAGTGGTTCTTAGTCGGTGCACCGGTTTCGCTTGCTTTACTGATCACTGCCTTCTTATTGCTGAAATGGCTGTTCCTTCGTGGCACAGCCCATATCCGATTCGACACTTCTTACTTTACCTTTTCATTACGGCAACTGGGTTCCATGAGTTATGAAGAGAGAACTGTTGCATATATCTTTGGAATAACAGCCGTACTTTGGTTTACACGAACAAATATTGACTTCGGTAGTTTCATGATGCCAGGCTGGGAAGGCATCTTTGGCGCACATGCAAATTTTATTACCGACAGTACTGTTGCTATTGCCATGGCTTTTATTCTTTTTCTAATTCCTTCGAAAAATGAGAAAGGAACAAACCTGTTGAACTGGACTGAAGCAGCCAGGCTTCCATTTGGCATCATCCTCCTTTTTGGTAGTGGATTCGCTTTGGCAAAAGGGTTTGAAGTATCTGGATTAAGTAACTGGCTGGCAGGTCAATTGATGTTTCTCGAACATGCCAATATTTTTCTGGTGGTTGCCGGTATTTGTATCATCGTTTGTGTGATCAGCGAATTTGCATCCAATATCGCAAGCATACAACTGGCACTGCCTATACTGATCGCCATCCAAAAAGCAACAGACATTCCACCGCTTACGCTGTTGGTACCTGCAACTTTGGCTGCGTCACTGGGCTTCATGCTGCCGGTAGCCACCGCACCTAATACCATTGTATTCGGCTCAGGAAGAATTCGCGCCACCGATATGCGCAATGCTGGCTCCTTGCTGGATGTAGCCGGAATTATACTGATCACATTATTTTCTTTACTTATTGGCAATCTTATATGGCAATAACACTTTACCGTTCGGAACTTGCCAGGTGAGCAGGTTCAATATTAAGGTGTGGCATCAGATTCTTTAATTGCATACAAGGTCCAGCCTTCCGGAAGGGTACGGATCGGTGTTAAAACATATTCCTTATTCAACCAATCCCAGTTCATCATGGGCTTCCTACCGGCAAAATGTTCAGCGAATGCTTCATAGTTAAATAAAAGCAATGCATTGGAATCTGCACGATCGATGTTTTCAAAATAGATATCGGTCACCGGGTTTTCGACTTCATAGGCTACAATGGCACCTGTTATGGAACAGGTATAAATTGGCTGTCCGGGGTAATCTTTCAATGATGTTGCTATTGCATATTCAGCCCTGTTCATCGCAAGTACGCTCCGGAATGAATAACTGAAAAATAACAGTTGCATGAAGAGTACCATAGCGAAGAATAACCATTGATGATTTCGTTGCTTAAAGTACTTCATTGCAATTCTGCTGAATGCAGGGTAATACAAAGCCACTACCAATGGAAAGCTCTGAAGCAGGTAACGGTTGTTTTGATACTGCAGCCCGGCTATATAGAAAGCATAAACTAACACCATCAGTAAAAGTAACTTCGCAGCCGGAGTATCAAAATCATCTCTTTTCAGAAAAAAAATAAACAACAACCCTGTAAAGATAAATGCCGGATGAATGAGCTGAAAGGTAATGGCGGCAATATTCCATTGTGTATACTGTTGCAGGCCGTCTGGATTATCAAATCCTGAACGGAAAAAATTTGAGGGTGACCAACTGTACGCATTGGAAGCATAATCAACAAAGAGTTCAGCCTCCTGAAACTGGAAGAACAATATCCTTCCTCGTAAGAGATAGTCTGGCAATAAAATACATCCGGCAGCCAATATTACAACTCCCAGCGTATTCCATTTCTTCCTGTACAAAAGTTGCACAAGAAGAAACAATGCCGGAATAATCAATAGAGGAACCACAGCATATCTTGTGGCCACAGCAACCACAGCAAAAAAAGTGAATAACACGGCATCCTTATCCTGTGCCAGTTGAAGATAACGAACAACATGAAAGACGGATGCCACCACAAAAAATAAACAGAGCATATCCGACATGCTCAACAAACCAAACCTAAAAACGTAAGGCGAAAAAAAGAAAAAAGCAACGAGGTAACCAGTCAATCCATATGCTGTACCATACAATTGCCGGATCAATTGTTTGAGGTAGAAAAAAGCACCTGTTAACGCCATCATGGAAACAACCTGCAAAGCCAAAATATCATTTGCAAGTATTTCACTCAACAGGAAACCGGTGACTGGATAGAGAATGGGAAAATAGGAATGCGAAATTCCTGTTCCTTCATTCAGCATTTCTTTAAATGCCCGTGCAAGCCGAAGGTATTCATACGCATCCTGGCCATAGAGTCCGTTGAAATGCAAAGCCATAGCAGTAGCTGACAATACAAAAAATAAAAAAATTGCCACAATGATATTTTTACGGAGCGGCATCTATGTTCAGGTTCCGGCTTACATAATGCTGTACAATGCATTGGAGAAATTCAAAGATACTCAGCTTACAATGGCAAATCCACTTTAATCAAAAAGTGATTAGCCGGAATGAATGTTTCGCCGCTTCCCGACATGCTTCAAATAAAAGAGGCCAACCTTAATTTTAAGGCCGGCCTCTTCTAAAAAGTATCACGAATTTCTAAAAGTTATTGCTTCGGTTCCAGCAATTTAAAGAACTGATCCAACTGCGGCAGAATCACTATTCGTGTACGGCGGTTGTCACTGCGTCCTTCTTCTGTATCATTCGTTGCAATGGAATTATATTCGCTTCTTCCGGCAGCAATCATACGCTTAGGATCAACGCCATAA
The DNA here is from genome assembly GCA_016704325.1 of Chitinophagaceae bacterium. Taxonomy (GTDB): domain Bacteria; phylum Bacteroidota; class Bacteroidia; order Chitinophagales; family UBA10324; genus JACCZZ01. The sequence goes on along the minus strand of JADJAG010000011.1, from coordinate 206,772 downwards.
TCTTTTTGCAGGGTCCGGGTTACAGCGGTAGCACGCAATACGCTCAGGTCCCAGTTATCCTTAATAAAAGCGGTCTTGATGGGTTTGTTGTCTGTATGTCCTTCCACCATAAACTGAATGTCAGGCTGTGCATTAACTACAGCGGCCACTTTACCTAAAACTGTTTTGGCAGCGGCAGTAACTTCATAACTTCCACTCTTGAAGAGCATTTTATCAGAGATGGAAATAAATACTGCGCTTCCCTCCACTTTAATCTGCACATCTTCATCATTCACATCCTGTAATGCGCCCTTCAGGTTCATCACTAACGACATGTTCAATGAATCCTTCTTGGCCATTGACACCTGAAGGTCTTTAATGTAGGCATCCTTCACATTCAGGTTATCCAGTGATCTTTTGATACTTTCAGCCTGGGTAGATGATAAAACAGACAGGCTTTGCAGTTGGTTTAATACGGCTGTATAGTTCTCCTTATAGAAGGCATTCTCTTTAGCAAGGTCAGCCAGCTTCTGTTCACTGATCTCCTTTTCTGTGAGACAGGTTTTGAGCTGGTCTTCCACCTTAACATAATCAGTCTTCAGAGAGTCGTACTTCGCAACCTGGCTCTGATACTTCTTGGTGCTTACACAGGATGCCATCATAATCATCAGGGCAAGCAGCAAGCTTAAATTTCTAACGTTCATAGTTTTAAAGATTTATTGCAAAAATAAGGTATGCAAATCAATTTTAGCGATTGAAGTGCCTATTTTACTAATGATAAAAATCATACCAATGTGTTGTTTCCCTGCAATTAGCGCCAACTTATGCCGGAAGTACAAGTAATAGCATTCATGATATGATTAGAATTGAACCATTACAAGGACTCATTAACAAAATTAAGCGCTGAAAAGGATAAGGAAATACAGTGACGACATTCGTTGGAAGATCACTGGAAATGATTTGATAATCATTTACTTTTGCCGCAAAATAAACTTGTTATGAAACACTATTTTTTCTTGTTGAGTATGATTGCAGGTATCACCCTTTGCGGGTCTGCATCAGCGCAAACACCTGCTTATTTCGGTCAGCAGATAGATGAAAAAGGCGCTATCTCCATGGCCAAACTGGAGAAACAAATGAAAGATAAAGACGAGATGCAAACTAAGGTAACCGGCACCGTAGTAGAATGTTGCCAGGTAAAAGGTTGCTGGATGACCATCGATAAAGGCGACGGCACTACCATGCGTGTGAAATTCAAAGACTATGGCTTCTTTGTTCCTAAAGATATAGCAGGCAAAACTGCAATTATGGAAGGAATGGCCAGGATGGAAACCACTTCAGTTGACGAACAACGTCATTATGCGGAAGATGCCGGCAAAACAAAAGCTGAGATCGAAGCCATTACCCAACCAACCCGCGAACTGGTGTTTGAGGCTTCCGGCGTGATTATTAAATAGCAGTGCCCGAATTTATAGATGGTGTTGCCGGGAACTGTCCCGGCATTGCTGAAAGAAATATTTTTTTTGCAGGTTTTTGGCTAGCTGTAATCTGCTGGAGTAGCTATGGGCAATATGCTTTTTTGCAACCTGCCTTTTCAACGCTTCAGACCAGCCTATTTCAGACAGGCACTCCATATAGATCAAAAGCTTCCGCACTCATGATCTTAACATTGGCAAAATCACCAATACGTAGGTAATGTATTTTTGCATCAATCAACACCTCATTGTCCACTTCAGGAGAATCGAATTCAGTTCTGCCGATGAAATATTGCCCTTCTTTTCGGTCTATCAAAACTTTAAACTGCCTGCCGATTTTTTGTTGGTTGATATCAAAAGAAACTATTTCCTGTGCTTCCATAATCCTGGAAGCACGTTGTTGTTTCACTTCTTCCGGCACATCATCTGTTAATTCAAAGCCAGAAGTTCCTTCCTCATGTGAATAGGTAAACACACCAACCCGGTCAAATCTTACTGCTTCAATAAATTGAACCAGTTCATCCACATCTCCTTCTGTTTCACCGGGAAAACCGGTCAGCAAGGTGGTACGCAAGGCAATGCCCGGCACTTTTTTTCTGATCAACTCAACCAGGTCGTAAATTTCCTGCTTCGAAATCTGCCTGCGCATGCTCTCCAATACCGGGTCGCTGATATGTTGTAACGGCATATCCAGGTATTTGCAAATATTAGGATGTTCCTGCATCACCTCCAAAATCTCTATTGGAAACTTACTGGGATACGCATAATGCAACCTGATCCATTCCAGTCCGGGTACTGCTGCCAGCGCTTTAAGCAACTCCGCTAACTTGCGTTCCTTATACAGATCAAGGCCGTAATAGGTCAGCTCCTGCGCAATCAGAATCACTTCCTTCACGCCATTCCTGATAAGGCCTTTTGCTTCAGTAACAATCTCTTCAATTGATTTGGAAACATGCTTGCCCCTCATGAGCGGGATCGCACAGAAGGAACAGGTGCGATTACAACCCTCAGAAATTTTCAGGTAGGCATAATGCTGCGGATTGATCAGGATACGCTCGCCGATCAGTTCATGCTTGTAGTCGGCACCCAATCTATGAAGAAGTGCCGGTAACTCCATCGTGCCGAAATAAGCATCTACTTCCGGTATCTCCTTTTCCAGGTCTTGCTTATACCGTTCACTCAAACATCCGGTTACGAATAATTTCTGAATGCCACCCTCATTCTTGATTGCTGCATACTCTAGTATGGCATTTACTGATTCTTCTTTTGCCCGGTCGATGAATCCACAGGTATTGATGATTACAATATCACTTTGTTCCTGTTCTTTCTCATGCACCACATCAAAAGCATTGGCACGCAATTGCCCCATCATCACTTCGCTGTCCACCATATTCTTGGAGCAGCCCAGCGTGATCACATTGATCGAAGGTTTTTTATTGACCTGGTACGCATACTGACTTATCTGAAATGCAATCGTTGAAAATTTTACCCAATATCCACAACATTTCTACACTGTTCCACACATTAGAACAATTACTCCACTAACTATTGATCAAATAATGAATCTACAAACTCTATCCTGTTGAATACCTGGAGTTGATTGATTTTTTCTCCAACACCAATATATTTTACCGGAATCCGAAACTGATCTGCAATGCCAATCACCACACCACCTTTTGCAGTGCCATCCAGCTTGGTGAGCGCTATGGCCGTTACCTCTGTAACAGCAGTAAACTGCCTGGCTTGCTCAATGGCATTCTGACCGGTAGAGGCATCAAGCACCAGCAATACTTCATGCGGAGCATCAGGCATCACTTTCTGCATCACTCTTTTTATTTTACCCAGCTCATTCATCAGGTTGACTTTATTATGCAACCGACCTGCTGTATCAAGCAGAATGACATCCACATTTTTACTGACTCCAGACTGAAGCGTATCAAATGCAACTGCAGCAGGATCTGCACCGGTAGGTTGCTTTACGATGGGAACACCGGCCCGTTCGCTCCAGATGGTAAGTTGATCCACAGCGGCTGCCCTGAACGTATCGGCCGCTCCAAGCAATACACTTTTTCCCTGTTGCTTAAACTGATGAGCCAGCTTGCCAATGGTAGTGGTCTTTCCAACGCCGTTCACACCTACCACCATGATTACATAAGGGCGTGCTGTACCCGGAATCGAAAAATCTTCAGCAACTTCAGGCGCAGCATCCGCTAGCAACTGTACGATCTCTTCCTTTAAAATCCGGTTCAGGTCAGCCGTATTCAGGTATTTATCCTTTGCCACCCTCTCCTCCAGCCGCTTGATAATCTTTACCGTGGTTTCCACCCCAACATCTGATGCAATTAAGGCTTCTTCCACCTCATCTAAAGCTTCTTCATCCACCGTAGATTTTCCGGCTACTGCTTTAGCAATCCTGGAGAAGAAGTTCTCTTTGGTTTTCTCCAAACCTTTGTTCAGGTCTTCCTTTTTCTCTTTGCTGAAGAATTTGAATAATGCCATGGAAAATTGTTTTTCTAAGTTAAAAGCTGTCAGCATAATTACTTGCTACAGCATACCCGGCCATTGCAGTGCCATAAGCCAAACAAAAAAAGCTTCTCCCAAAAAGAGAGAAGCTTTTTATGCTATTGACAGGCAAAGGTTATTGACCTGAAGTGGCCAGGAACTCCTTCACCTTGTCTTTGTGAATCATTTTCTCTTTGAAAACATAAGCGCCGGTTTTGTCGGAGCGCTCAGAAACAATTACACGAACAAACGCTTTGGAAGCTGCTGACTGAGCAGCATCTTTTACAACTTTCGCGTTCTTTGAAACTTTACCTGCGTCTTTTGCCATGGTCGTATTTATTTAATTTCTTTATGGACAGTGTACTTCTTTAAAATCGGATTGTACTTCTTCAATTCGATACGGTTAGGGGTATTCTTCTTGTTTTTGGTAGTGATGTACCTGGATGTACCCGGCGTGCCGGTAGTTTTATGCTCCGTGCATTCCAAAATCACCTGCACCCTGCTTTCTTTCTTTGCCATTTGTTATGAATTCTCTTGAATCTTTTAATAAAAATGCCTGACCGATTAAACAGTCACTCCCTTTTCTTTCATTTCTCTTAATACGGCTGAGATCCCTTTTTTGTTGATGGTACGAATCGCGCTGGTTGAAATTTTCAGCTCAATCCAGCGGTTTTCTTCCGGGATAAAAAACCGCTTCTTCTGCAGGTTAGGCATAAAACGACGGTTCGATTTGATGTTGGAATGGGATACTTTATGGCCGCTCATCGACTTTTTCCCGGATACTTCACAGACTTTCGACATAATGCTAAATTTGAAAATGGACGGCAAAGATAGCAGAACTTTCCTTTTCTGCAAACTAGGATTAAAAGTGGGTGTACGACAGATCATTTAGTTGTTAAGCAATGGTCAGGTCCCGCCAGCCATGTAATGTCAATTGAATATTGAATATTCAGTGTTGAAATTCAATATTCAACACTCAATATTTAATTTCCAATTTGTCGTACACCTTTTAAAGCAGGGGGAAACCTCTAGGTCAAAATGAAAATATCACCCGCTTCATCAATAAAATGCTCAAAAACAGCTATATCCTATAACTCACTATTGTTCAGCTGCTCCTGGATCTTCCGCATATTCAGTTTCCTGATAGCAGGTGAGAAGCCGGCCGTGGCCAATACAATCAGGATAGTCATGCTGCCTCCAAAAATAACTGATGGAATTAATCCCATCAGTTTGGCTGCCAGCCCTGATTCAAAGGCACCTATTTCATTTGATGAACCGATAAAAACATTGTTTACAGCGGAAACCCGTCCTCTCATATGATCGGGTGTCAATAATTGGAGGATGGTTCCGCGTATAATCACGCTTATACTATCAAAGGCGCCTGTGAGAAAAAGCAGAAAGAGCGATAAATAGAAACTCGTTGACAAAGCGAACAATATCGTAGCGATGCCAAATCCTCCAATTGCCCAAAGCAGGTAGCTGCCCGCCCTGGCCATCGGCGGCCGGTGTGCCAGTAACAAGCCTGTAATAACAGAACCGGCAAACGGTGCGGCCCGCAGGATACCCAGCCCTTCCGGCCCTACCTGAAGAATGTCGGAAGCAAAGATGGGTAACATGGCAACAGCTCCTCCAAACAGGACAGCAAAAAGATCCAGGGAAAGGGTACCCAATACTACCTGGTTTCCGAAGACGAAACGAATGCCGGCAGTTAAGCCTTTTAGTAAAGATTCCTTTTCACCGGAAGGAAGAAGTGGTCTTGATGGGATCATGAAAAAAAACAACACACTGCCGGCCAGGAAAACACAAAGTGTGGCATAAGCCCAGCTGATACCTGCAAAACCATAAATCAACCCCCCGATAGCAGGACCGGAAACGGCAGCAAATTGCCAGGTATTCGAACTCCATGCTACACCATTGGAATATAGATTTTTAGGAACGATCTGAGCAAAAAACGCCGTGATGGCAGGCGCCAGGAATCCTCTGGCAATTCCTATAACAAAGATGATGGCGAAGATGGGTAATGTATGAAACTTTTCCAGGATGCCGGTGAATGGCAGAGTGAAAAAAAACAAGCTGCCGGAACAGCCCAACAGTAATAATATAAAGTATAAGATCAGTTTACGTCTGTTGATAATGTCGGCCACATGCCCGCCAAACAATGAGGCAACGATAAAAGGAATGGCTTCTGTCAGGCCTATGAGTCCCAGCGAAAGTGGATCTTTAGTGAAAGTATAGACCTGCCATCCTACAATCACCGCCTGCATCTGAATCGCCATAGTCAGGAACATCCTGCCCATGAGGTAAAACCGGAAATCCCTGACATAAAGGGAAGCATAAGGTTGATGAACAGGTGCGGCATCCATTGCAGGTACGAAGATAGGATGGATGTAAGCTGTTAGCCGCTTTTGCTATTACGGCTTCTCCACAATGTATTACAGGACATTATTGGCTGCAAACTTTCCTGCATTCCAAAGTTGATTGCTAACGGTATCCGGAAAGTACTGTTGAAATATTCACCGTTGGCAACACATCAAACGCTGAATAAAAAAAACCCCTGAAGGATTGCTGCAGGGGTTTTTAATATTGCATTGATAAGGTCATTATACGTGCATCTTTGCCTTCTTCTCTAACAACTGCTCTTTGGTTTCAACATGATCAGGATCGGGCACACAACAATCTACCGGACAAACAGCTGCGCATTGGGGCTCTTCATGAAAGCCTTCGCACTCTGTGCATTTATTGGGGACGATGTAATACACATCATCTGAGATCGGTGGAAACCGCTGGTCAGAATCAACTGATGTTCCATCGAGCAAGGTAACCATCCCTTTCACCGTGGTACCGTCGGTTACTGCCCATTCAGCACCTCCTTCATATATTGCATTATTCGGACATTCCGGTTCACAGGCGCCGCAGTTAATGCATTCTTCAGTAATTCGAATAGCCATAATTCTTAGTTTTTAGTTCGTCAAAATTACAAAAGAAACCAGTTTTTAAGCACGTTTTCTTTTAATTAATTTGATTGCAGCAAAGACGGCTGTTTTCAATGATGTTATTTCCTGATAAGTATCGCTGCATATTGAAATGATGAACCTGGAAAATAGAATTGCTTCCCTTTGCCGGCTCGGAAAGAGCATGGACCCCGAAATACCTGAAGTGCAGGAAGTGGCCGAGCGTGCCTTTTTCAACAACAGGTGGTTCACCCGGGAGCATACCTACCTGATGCTGGAAAGTATCCGCCACCAGTTTTTGCAGGAAGAAAAATTGCATCAATGGCTTGCCGGCTATACAATTAAAGACGAACAGCACGCCAAAACTATCGGGCTGATTATGGCAGGCAACATCCCTTTGGTTGGATTTCATGATCTGTTGTGCGTGCTCCTCTCCGGTCATAAAGCCCTCATCAAGCTTTCATCTAAAGATAATATCTTATTGCCCTGGCTGCTGGAAAAACTCTTTCTGACAGATGAAAAATGGCGCAACAGGGTAGCTGTTGCGGAATTGCTAAATGGGATGGATGCGGCTATTGCCACCGGATCTAATAATTCAGCCCGTTACTTTCACTACTACTTCGATAAATACCCGAACATCATCAGGAAAAACAGGGGCTCAGTGGCAGTGCTGAAAGGCAATGAGTCAACGGCTGACTTACTGCAATTAGGCATTGATATTTTCACCTATTTCGGACTCGGTTGCAGAAATGTTTCCAAATTGCTGGTGCCGGAAGGCTATTCCTTTAATCACTTCTTTGAATCTATCGCACCCTTTCATAAAGTGATTGAACACAACAAGTATAAAAACAACTTCGATTACAACCTCACCTTATTAATGATGAATAAGGAACCCCATTACAATAATGATTTCCTGATGCTGAAGGAAGACAGCCGCATGGTATCACCGGTGGCCATACTTCATTATGAATACTACCAAAGTGAAACGGACCTTACCGATAAACTGGAAAAACAAAAAGATGAAATCCAGGTAATTGCCGGTGAAAATTTTATTCCATTCGGAAAAACACAAACTCCGGAACTGTGGGATTATGCCGACAAAGTGGATACAATGGAATTTCTGGTTAAGCTGTAAATAGTATGTGTGAACATTTCATTTATAAGAGCTATGCTGTCTAGCTATTTACTTGCTATTTGGAGTAGCATAGAAATTTTTATGCAGATTCCAATGATGAAGCAGAGCACGCTGAAGTACTGCGATTGCTAGATCTGCAGGCAAAAAATCCAGTGTGCCTCAAAACAAAATTGAATGTGCTAACCCTGCACTACATTATGGGGAATTGCACTCAGCATCAGCTGCAGCTACCTACTAGACTACTGCTTACTTGCAGGCAATCATCGATATCTCTACATTAACACCCAAGGGCAATCCAACCACAGCCACTGTTTCACGGGCCGGATAATCGCCTGTAAAAAAGGAGCCATATACTTTATTCATTTCCGGAAATAATTTCATATCAGAAAGAAAGACAGTGGTCTTAACCACTTTGGCAAACTCAAATCCGGCCGCTTCAAGTATTGCCTGAATATTTTCCATCACCTTACGGGTTTCACTTGCCACATCGCCGGTAACCATGTTTCCGGTTGCCGCATCCTTCGCTACCTGTCCTGAAATAAACAGCATGTTACCTGCAATTACAGCCTGGCTATAAGGTCCGATAGGTGCAGGGCCTTTATCGGTTTTGACAATTTTCTTTTCCATGTTCCACTTTTTTATCCTGAAAAGATAGCACTCTTTTTCAACAGCGATTTAGTTCGATATCAAGTGCATACCAAATTGTAGCTGTTCAATACATGATCTTAAAAGTGGCCCTCTAAAACCAGCTCGTAAAACCCGCCGAGGCGAATTGAGTAGCTTTTCTTTGCGGGCTTTGCGTCCTTTGCGAGACAAACAAACCAATGGAAATATTATCTCTTTGTGAGGAACCGCTCCATATAACCAAATATTTAAACAGAACTTGCGTGTCAATTTGGTATGAACCCATTCAATAGTCCGCGAAAAAGATTGACCGCCAACGGTTACCTTTAACGCCGGTGATGCAACAAGATTTACCATTGAATATTTTTGCTGTTGGCGATACTGTTCGACTTATTGAACTGCGCCAGAAACTGGGTGCAGTACATGCTGTTGAAAGTGTTACACTGCCTTATGAAATAATGCCGGCAGCAGCAGCACTTGAGGGCTATGATTTATTATTTGACCTGAATCTTGATGATGACCCTTCACGCTTGTCATGGTATGCCCCATTAACTGGTAAGATTTTGCTGGCCTGTTCCGTTAAAAAGACACTGCTTCAATTGCACAACAGTCATCCCGGAGATGTTCGGTGCACGATGATTGGATTGAATGCCCTGCCGACCTTCATCAACCGTTCCATATCAGAAATTGCTTTGTTGAATGATACGTATACGGCGGCCTGCGACGACCTTTTCAAATACCTGCAATGGGAATACCTGGTGGCAGCAGACCGTACAGGCATGGTAACACCAAGGGTTATTGCAATGATCATTAATGAAGCTTGTTTTGCCCTTGCGGAAAAAACGGCATCCATGCATGACATTGATATGGCCATGAAATCAGGTACTAACTATCCTTATGGCCCGTTTGAATGGTGCGACAGGATCGGAGTAAAAAATGTGTTTGAAACACTGGAAGCCATTGCAGAAAATTACGGTGAAGCGCGATACAGGATTTGCCCTTTGCTGAAAGAAAAATACCTGTTGCAACAACCATTCTATTGATCAAAATTTAAAACAAAATAACTACCCTCCTGGATAAGATGCTGCTCATATATGCTCCGTCGGCAACTCCCCGCCTGCAATATACCCTGCAGCTTATTTTTCATGGGTTGCTTCACACAGCATACGAATTTACAACTGACCTATCCCGGCTTGCTGCATACGAAGGTCCAAAACTTAACTATAGCCGCAACAAAACAGCAGATGCGGTTTACCTATATTCAGATCAACTGCTTTTCAGCACCGGCTTGTCGTTGCAGACTGTGATATGCGCCGACTACAAAAATCTGAAGACCCTCTTCCACCATGGGCAAACTGCTGATCTGCCTTTTGATCCGCTTGCTGCCACTTTCTACCTGGTCTCCAGGTATGAAGAATATCTCCCATTCCAGCCTGATGAACATGGTAGGTTTCCCGCCGAAGAAAGCCTGAATTTTAAAGAGGGATTTCACCAAATTCCAGTTGTGAATCACTATGCTTTGCTGATCAGGGAAATATTGCAGTCAAAGTACCCTGACTTGACTTTCACGGCGCAGCACTTTCACTTCCAGCTGACCTATGATATTGATATGGCTTTCGCTTTCCGCGAAAAAGGCTTCCTCAGAAACACGGGTGGTTTCCTCAGGTCACTCAAAAATCTGAATCTTAGTGAAATGGCACTTCGCATACAAGTATTGTCAGGATTGGAGGATGACCCTTTTGATACATTTAATGATCAGCAGTCATTACATAAGAAATATAACTTACATCCTATCTATTTTTTCTTGTTAGGTGATTATAGCAGTTATGATAAAAATCTGTCGTGGACAAACAAGCAGTTTCAGGAAATGGTGAAAGCGATCAGCACAGTAAATGAGACAGGAATTCATTCCAGCTATGCATCAAACAGCTTTCCGGAAAAAGTAGTAATCGAGAAGGAACGACTTGAGCAAATGACGGGAAAGAAAGTATTTCGCAACAGGCAGCATTTTCTGAAAATGCAACTTCCTTTAACATACCGGCAATTGCTTGCTGCCGGCATCACAGAAGATTATACAATGGGCTATTCATCTCAAACAGGTTTTCGTGCGGGTATTGCAAGCCCTTTTTATTTTTATGATATCTCTGCGGAATGTACCACTGACCTGCTGATCTATCCATTCGCGGCCATGGATGCCACACTACTCTATTATCTTAAACTCGATGCTGACACTTCATTATTACAAGTGAAAAAACTGGTGGATGAAGTAAGAAAAGTAAACGGCACCTTTACTTTCCTGGCACATAACGACCTCATCAGCAGCAAGGGGCCATGGCTGGGTTGGAAAGAAAACTTTGAATCTTTGATCGCGTATTGCATGTTGCAAGAATAGCTGACTCAAGATTTCGGGGTGTATGACAAATTGCATTTAATGCTGTAGCGTTTACCTTAGCGCCTTGCTTTTTTAGCGCCAGGACGCGAAGTCGCGAAGAAAATCACAAAGGATCAATATGCTACGTTTTTTTGGCGTCTTGGTGTCTTCGCGCTTGTATTATTTTGTCGCTGAGAAATGCAATTTGTCATACACCCAGATTTCGATGCTATGAACGCTGATTCAGAAAACCATTACCTTTCGAACCACAACTTCTTCTTTCGATTATGCCTGTAGTAAATTTAAGTACCAGTAATTCATTGGTGAATCAATTCCTGTCAGAAATACGCGATGCCGGCATACAACAGGACAGTATGCGGTTCCGGAAAAACATGGAGCGATGCGGAGAAATATTGGCGTATGAAATCAGCAAGGTTTTACCCTACCGGGAAACACCGGTAGGTACTCCATTGGGTATTGCAACTGTTCCCGTTTTGGAAACGCAACCGGTGTTGGGAGCTATCTTAAGAGCCGGAATCATGCTTCACCAGGGCATGCTCAATTTTTTCGACAAAGCAGGTAATGCCTTTATTGCGGCCTATCGTAAGCATAACCCCGATGGTTCTTTTGAAATAGAACTCGAGTACCTCTCTTGCCCGAATCTCGAAAACCGCATACTCATTATCGCCGACCCGATGCTGGCTACCGGTCAGTCAATGGTAAAAACGCTGGAGCAGATCTTTGCAACCGGCCAACCCAGGCATACACATCTTGCCTGCGTGATTGCTGCGCAACCCGGAATTGACAGGGTTTTGCAACATATTCCCAATGTCACCATATGGGCTTGCGCTGTTGATACACAATTGGATGCGCGCTCTTATATTGTGCCCGGATTGGGCGATGCCGGTGATTTGTCTTATGGAACAAAGATGCAATATTGAGCCTGCAGAAAGTTAAAATTGTGCCTATTGGTACTTTTTTAAGAAAAGTATGCTATTTTTAAAATCCTGAATTAGAAAAATCCAAAGGCTTTGTTGTTAAATTAAACTGATTGGTAGATGAAAAAATATGTACAAGTCGCATTCTTTTTGATTTTAGTAGTTAATGTGGCAAGTGCGCAGGACGTGCATTATTCACAGTTCTACTATTCGCCGTTTACCATGAATCCTGCATTAACAGGATCCATGGATGGACAGTATCGCATTGGCGGTATTTACAAAAATCAGTGGGGCAGTGTCACTTCTCCCTATGTATATTCCACTCCTTCCATCAGTGGTGATGTGAAACTTTTTGCAGGTGGCTATTCTTACAACTACCTTGGACTTGGTGTATTGTTGCTAAATGATAAGTCGGGCGATGGCGGACTATCTAACCTTACTGCCATGCTAAGCGCATCTTATCATCAAGCCCTTGATAAGGAAGGCAATTATCACATTGCAGTAGGACTGCAAGGTGGTGTGGTGCAGAAGAAGATTGATTTTGGCAAACTTGATTTCTATGATGAATTTGATGGGCTTGGATTCAATGGTGTAACCTCTGAACACTTTGATTACTACCAGATCGGTTATGCAGATTTTGCTGCCGGCGCTTCCTTCGATGGTATCATAAACAATTCAGCAAGAATACAATTTGGCGGAGCTGCTTTTCACGTTACCACTCCTACGGAATCATTTTTCGCATCAAGTGACAATGTGCTGAACATGCGTTATGTGGCACATGCGAATGCGACCTTTGGTTTCAACAACAAGTATTACATTTTCCCTTTTCTACAATACCAGTTGCAGAATAATGACAATGAATTTGTTCTCGGATCCAACTTTGGAATTAACCTCAACAACAATCCCCGTGGATTGCCCAGTGTGTTTTACGTTGGAATATTTTCCCGTGCGGGAGTTGATATCATCCCTACTATTGGAATCATGATGAAAGGCGTGCAAGCCGGTATCAGCTATGACGTTACCACTTCAAGCGACCTGAGCCCTGCAACCAATGGCAAAGGTGGATTTGAACTGGGCATTGTCTATACCGGTAATAATAAACCGGCCCGTCACTACAAGCGTGTTTATTGCCCGGCATTTTAAACTGCTTTAGTTGTTCATTACCTTTTTCTAAGCGACTTGCTTTAAAGGCAGGTAACTGCCTATGCCTTAACTAAAATCTGCTGTTAACTTTCCATTGTACATTATAAGCCCTTCATTTTTCTTGATACCCATTTATTTCCCTTTATATAAAAACGATACGGTAACAGCGCATCAGTACCGGCATAATCCACACCAATGCGCGTGGTTTTTGTTATCATCGCTTGCGTAATTTCTATACCCCTGTCTTCCAGCCATATATTTCCGGTTAATAAACTCTTACCGGTGTGTTGGGTTTGAATACCGAGTGCCTCCGACAATGCACCCGGACCTGAAGTTAATGTAAAATCTAAACGACTTTTCTTTCTTCTTTTCATCATCAAGTCTATACCCACCGCCGGTTCGATGGCTCTTATCAATATGGCATGCGGGATGCCGCTCTTGTTTGTTACCACGTTAAATAAATGATGAATGCCATAACAGAGATAAACATATGCGGTGCCACCTGCACTATACATCACTTCCGTCCTGGCTGTCCTCCGGTTATTGAATGCATGAGAGGCACGATCTGTTACCCCTTCATATGCTTCCACTTCAGTAATCATACCGCCGGTGATGATACCATCAATTTTTGTCATCAGGAATTTTCCCGGCAATTCCCGGGCAATCTGCACTACGTTGTCGCGCTCATAAAATGATTTGCCTAATTTCTTCATGACCGTTGCACTTTCACAATAAAGATAGGTGAAGATGTTATGTTAAAAAGGTGTGCCGGAATAATGGGCCATGGCAGCTGCTTCAAAATTTATCATATTTACCATATAATCAACAACATTCAAACACCCATTTTGCATTCATTGAAAACAAACTTTACCGGACATCTCTACCTCATCCCATCTTCTTTGGGTGAAGAAGGAGCAGCCGCTATACCCGATGCTACGAGAAGTATACTGATGGAAATTGATTTTTTCATTGTAGAACAGGAACGTTCTGCACGGCGTTTTCTCCGGAGTGTTGGATACAACAAACCTTTTAAGGAAGATAGTATGATTACCGTTGCACGGGATGAAGTATTTGTTGCTCCCGAATTACTAATATCCTGTTTACAGCAGGGCAAACATGCGGGTGTCCTTTCTGAAGCCGGTTGTCCGGGGATTGCCGATCCCGGGGCAGCGGCGGTGCTTTGGGCGCATCAGCACGGTGTGAAAGTGGTACCCCTCGTGGGTCCTTCCTCTATCTTCCTTGCCCTGATGGCCAGCGGCCTGAATGGTCAGCAGTTTGCATTCCATGGTTATCTTCCGGTCAACAGTGCCGAACGCAAAATAAAACTGCGGCAGCTTGAAGAGGATTCGATGCGCTTTAATCAAACACAACTATTCATGGAAACACCATACCGGAATGATGCATTGTTGAAAGACATATTGGAAAGTTGCCGGCCATATACGTTACTATGCATTGCTGCTTCCATCACGCTTCCATCTGAAAAAATTATGACACAAACGATTCAGTCATGGAAAAAAAACCTGCCTGACTTGCATAAAAAACCGACGATCTTCCTGCTGCTGGCTAAGTGAAAGGGTAACCGGAAAAACAATACACAGTTGAAACGCATTTGTCAGTTAGGCACAGATTAATACGGTGTTGATTTCAAAGCTAATCATACTCGAGTTTCGGCAAAACAACAGGTACTTCTTGCCGGAAGCCTTGTTTGATTGTGCTTTCAAATATCCATAATATGATGGGGCGTTATAAAATCAAATTCCTGAGTTTAAAAGAAGTTTGCAGAAAATCGTTTAATGAAATTCTGGTTATCGCAGAGATCAGTGTAAATATTCAAACCTGAACATCCTTTATTCATTTGTTTCACATTTTTCAAAAACTGAGTAAACACAAGAAATATGTATGAAAACCCCAAATGGCCAGAATTATATGCAATAGTCTGACTTATCCACATTGTCATTCCTTTAGCTTGTTTCAAGTCATTTTCAGTGTTGGCAGGGCTGTTTTCTTACTTTTCTGAACCTGGCAATTACCGAGCATTTTCAATTAAAGGCATCTAATTTCAAAGCTTGATTCGCACTACTTATTTGATCATGTTGGAGTTATGCAATTGTTTGAAAGGAAGTCCAACGCAAGTTTTTGATGATTTATTCAAAATGATTGTTGTACATTGGAAACCCAAAGTGGCCGAATAAGGGTCGGAGAATCCTGGAAAACACCTGCAAGAATGAATTTTGAGAAGGATATTTTCATTAGTTATGCACATATTGACGAGCTGGAAATCAGTGACGATATCAAAGGATGGATATCTGATTTTCACCGCTCGCTCGAGGTCCGTCTTTCGCAGATCCTGGGCAACCGGCCTGTAATCTGGCGCGATGACCGGTTGCAGGGCAATGATTTTTTCGGCCCCGAGATCGTAGCGCAATTCCCCAAGTTAAAAGTGCTGGTTTCAATTATTACACCTCGATATCTTAAATCGGAATGGTGTACCAGAGAAATTGAAGAGTTTTATAAAGCGGCTGAATTAACCGGTGGTATTAGCATCGAAAACAAAGCACGCATTTTTAAAGTCTTAAAGACACCGGTGAAGCTGGAATCACAACCGGAAAAGATCCGCGATATTTTAGGATACGAATTTTACCGGATCGACCCATCTACCGGAAGGCCCAGAGAATTTCTGAAAATGTTCGGCCAGGAAAGTGAACAGGCTTTCTGGGCAAGATTGGATGATGTGGCATATGATATTGCACAGTTGATTGAAAAACTGGATCAACCAGCACAGGCTTCCATGAACGGCACCGTACATGAATCCAAAACTACTGTGCATGCTAATGGAATTACGGTAAACACAACTTCTCATAACCGCAAAAAAATTTACCTCGCAGATGCCAGCTACGATCTGAAGGAATATCACGATAGTGTAAGGCGTGAACTGGAGGATACCGGCTTTATCGTATTGCCCGACAAAAACCTGACACTATATGCGGAAAAATTTAAGAGCGAAGTGGCAGAACATATGCGTGAGTGTATTCTTTCCATTCATATGATTGGATCATCGTATGGATTAGTTCCGGAAGGCACAGAAAAATCTGTGATTGTGCTGCAAAATGAAATAGCTGCGCAGCAAAGTGTTTCGAATGGAATGAATCGCTTGATTTGGGTGAACCCTGAAATAAATGCCGATGACCCAAGGCAACAGACTTTTATTGAGCAATTGAGAAATAACGAAGAGCTGCAGCAGGATTCAGATCTGCTTCATGGAAGCATTGAAGAGTTCAAGTTTGCAATTTTCGATAATATCCGCAAGCAGGATGTGAAAGAAAAGGAGAAACAGCTCGCACTTGAAAAAGAACAACAAAAAACAGCTGCAGCAGCAGCCGGTAATCTTGCAACTCCAATAGATACAGGCGGCCCACGGCTGATCTATTTTATATGTGACCAGCGCGATCTGGATGATACGAGGGGAATAGAAGACTGCTTATTTGATGCAGGGCATGAGGTGATGCTGCCTGTTTTTGAAGGCGAAGAAGCACAACTGAGAAAGGAACATGAGGAGAATTTACGGATGTGCGATGCTGTGATTCTATATTACGGCAATGCGAATGAATTATGGTTGCGGAGTATGACGAGAGACTTACTGAGACTTCCGGCATTAGGTCGCACCAAACCACTGCTTGCCAAGGTCGCTTACCTTGCAGGCCCTCCCACACCGCAAAAAGAAAGATTCCGCTCCAATGAATTGACAGTAGTAAATGGCATAAATGGATTCAACACGCAACTCCTGAATGATTTTATCGAAAAACTTAGATAAATCGTCTTTGATGCAGGACACTTCAAACCTCAAAAATCCTTTTGTAGGATTGCGGGCTTTTGAAGAGCATGAAGACTATTTATTTTTCGGAAGAGGCGCAGAGATCAACGATTTGCTGAAGAAATTCAGCAACAGCCGGTTCCTTGCCGTAATCGGTTCATCAGGAAGTGGTAAATCTTCATTGGTAAAATCAGGTTTGCTTCCCGCAATTTATAGCGGCTTTTTATCAGTAGGAAAAAATTGGCGTGTTGCATTGTTGCGCCCCGGCAACGATCCTATCGGGAATATGGCATCCCAACTTGCCGTAGAAGGGGTCTTACATGATAAGACAGCAGAGTCAGATATTCCTTACAAACCAATTATCGAATCAACACTTCGCAGAAGCGGCGGCGGATTGATACAGGCTTACCGGCAGGCACATCTCCCTCCAACTGAAAACCTGCTCATCGTTATTGATCAATTTGAAGAATTGTTCCGCTTCAGCAGGTATGAAAAGGAAACCAATGAAGGCAAGAGTGATGCTTTGGGGTTCATCAACCTGTTACTTACTGCAACACAACAACAAGACTATCCTGTTTATGTACTGTTGACCATGCGCTCCGATTTTCTTGGCGATTGCGCACAGTTCAGGGGGTTGCCGGAAGCTATTAACGAAGGTCAGTACCTGGTGCCGCGCATGACGCGTGATGAGATCAGGGAGGCTATCACCGGTCCGATTGCTGTTTCCGGAGCACAGATTGCACCCCGACTTTTAACACGGGTGTTGAATGACGTTGGTAACAACCTCGATCAACTGCCCATCCTGCAGCATGCCATGATGCGCACCTGGGATGCATGGCATAAAAAGAAAAAGTTTGCTGTTCCGATAGATATAGAAGACTATGAGAAGATAGGCAGGATGACCACTGCCTTATCGCAACATGCTGAAGAAGCCTATGCTGAGTTAACCACTGATAAACAGCGACTCAGTTGCGAACTCATGTTTAAAGCACTGACCGATAAAGCAGCTGATGTAAGAGGTATCAGAAGGCCTACCAGCATCCCGGACCTTGCCCGGCTTTCCGGTTCATCGAATGCAGAAGTGATGGAGATCGTGGAAATCTTCCGTAAACCGGGACGCACTTTCCTGATGCCGCCTCCTGATGTGCCGTTAAACGATCATTCCATCATCGATATCTCGCATGAAAGTATTATGCGCATCTGGGACAGGCTGGTGAAATGGATTGATGAAGAAGCTGCAAGTGCCGAAGTATACCTGAGAATCTCTGAAGCATCTAAACTTTATAAAGAAGGACGGACAGACCTTTGGCGCAATCCTGAATTGGCAATCGGATTAAAATGGTACCATGCCAATATCCCAAATGCATTTTGGGCAGGTCGATATAACCAGGACTTTGACCAGGCTATTGACTTTTTATTAAAGAGCGAAGCACGTGCATTAGAATTAGAAAAGGAGAAGGCGCGAGCTGCACGCTTCAGAAAGAGGGTGGCTATTGGAGCGATTATTATTCTTTCACTTATTGCCATTGGTGCTTTCATATCTGCCTTACTGGTAAACAATGCCAGGAATGAAGCGAAAAGACAGGAGGGAATTGCCATTGAGAACAGAATGGTAGCAGAAACTGCGAAAATTGAAGCTGATTCCAGCGCAGCCCGCGCCCTGCGGGCAAAGGGGGAAGCAGATTCCAGTGCAGCGCGTGCCGTAAGAGCAGAGAAGAGTGCGGTAAAATCAGCGGAGGAAGCGACCATTGCCAGGGACAACGCCCTCATTGCCCAGGAAAAAGCAGAAAAGGAAAGGCAACGGGCAGAGGCTTTGTTGCTGACGACCATCGAACAGAATAAAAACATTGCTGCATCAGAATACCAAAGGCTCATTCGTGAAGGGCCAACCGAAAAAGATTCTATTACTGCTGCATTGTGGAATTTTAAATACTTCGCCTATTCCTATCACCTCGATTCCTTACGAAACAAGTTAGGTGTACAACGTGCTGTGCAAAAGAATGATGAACTCTATGAAAAACTATATTACAGCTTAATGGCAAGTGGAGAAACAAAAACGGAGTTGGAAGAGAACCGGTCTTTCGTAATTGAACAGGTTGGTGCTGAAGAGGCAACTACTACAGGTCAGGTTACTGAAAAATATTCGTTAGGTAATAGTTCAGCCGTTACAATCGGTATCGACAAATCAAGTGTAGCGATCACCAATCCGGGATGGAAGGATGATATCATGACTTTTCCTGGTAAGATAAGTGCTGTGGCAACTAACGCTGCAGATAAATGCTTATTGGTTGCAACAGAAGACAATACCCTCACGGTGCGAAAATATGATGCTTATGGTGGTTATGTTGAAAATGTAATACCGATGGGCGGCCAGGTTACTGCACTCGATTATTATGAAAGCAGCGACGTTATCTTCTTTGGTTTGAAAACAGGGGAGATCGGCTATATCAAATATGATAATCAGAAAGACAGCAAGAATCAGCCTGTGTATCGCAATGAACTGGATGCAAAAGTAACGGCCATCGACTTCTTCATTAAAGATGCTGCACCACAATTGTTGGCAACAAGTAGCAAAGGACAGGCAGTAGTGTATGAGTTGGGTTTGAACACAGCAATGATTGAAGAATTCTTAAAGGAAAACAAAACACTAACAGGTATTGAATTGCCGGAATCGGTGGGAGAAATTAAAACTGCTTCCTTTTTGCAGGAAGAAAACCGCGTACAACTCATAACCACGAAAGGAGTTTATCATTGGAATCCTTTCGTAACTGAGTTGTCGGCAAAACTGGAAGCTGAACTGAAAGAAGATCCGAAAGACAAGGTTACTTTGCAAAAGATTATAGGGGAAACAACTTTCTATTAAAAATTATGAAAAGCGTTTACCAATTATTGTTGACATTATTAATCACCTTTTTGTCCGGGCAGGCAATGGGACAGTGCGACCTGCAGGTATTTCCGGATGCTGCAGCCATCTGCGAAGGTGATAGTGTTCAATTGGTGGTTGTGGATCTAAATGGAAATGGCAGCGGCATAATTAGCTGGACGCCGGCCGAAAGTATCAGCGATCCGAACAGTGCAGTGGTATTCGCGAAACCGTTAGTTACTACAACATACAAAGTATCAGATGCCGGCTGTACGTCAACCGGCGATACCGCCACCATCACGGTTACCGTAAACGCTTATCCGCAGGTGAATGCCGTTGCAGATTTGTTTTACTGTAACGAAGCTCCAGGAAGCGAAATCATTTTTACTGGCAACACAGCAGGTGCAACGTATTCATGGCTGAGTACCGGCAACATCAATATCGGATTTGGAACCAATGGCAATGGAAATATTCCTCCTTACATTGCTTTCAATGGAAGTACACAATCCCTCGTGAACACCATTGAAGTGCGTGCTACTGCCAATGGCTGTACCGGACCTTCTGAAAGTTTTGATATAACAGTCTATCCTACACCTGTAGTCACACAGGTACCAATAGACACGACCTACTGCGATGGTGGAACTATTCCTATGGCCACCTTTGCCAGCGCTACAACTGGTGTTCAGTTTGCATGGACCTGTGATAATGATATTGGATTCGGAACGGCAGGTAATGGTTCCATACCGGTTTCTGCTGCAACGGTTACAGGCGTTGATTCTATTATTGCAACAATAAATGTTTCAGCAATTTTCAATGGTTGCATCGGCCCGGATACGTCTTTCACTATTACAGTGTACCCCATACCAACTTTTACAAGTGAAACCACTGATACCGTTTGTAGTGCGGGTGTATTTAATTATACCGCTACTGCTACCCCGGGAACTAAATTCAAATGGGAGAGAGCGGTAGTACCGGGGATAAGCAATCCGGCTGCAAATAGTGACAACAATGTGATTTCAGAAACATTGATCAATACAACCAGTCAACCTATCACAGTCAAATACTTATTTACATTAACCCCAACGTTTGCAAAGAAGAAGCTGTGTAAAAGCGAAACGGATCTTTTTGTAACGGTGAACCCGACACCGGTGGTTAATCCGATCACCAATAAAAACTTTTGCTCAGGAGAAACAGTAAATAGTATTTCCTTCAGCAGTACATCGCCTGATGCTGCTTTCTCATGGACAAGTGATATCAATATCGGATTCGGTACTTCAGGAGTTGGCGCGATTCCTTCTTTCGTGGCAAGTAATAGCGGTAGTATAACCATAACAGCAACGATCACCGTTTCCGTTACAGCAAGAAATTGTTCCGGCGCTTTGCCTGCTGTATTTACTATTTCCATAACGCCCGGACCGGAGCTCACCAGTTCCAAAACCGGTTCGGTTTGTAATGGTACTACCTTTACTTATACTGCCTTGTCCAGTGTAAGCAATACTTCTTTCAGCTGGTCACGTGGTGCTGATATTTTTGGCAATACTGCTGCTTCAGCTACTACAAATATTATTAATGAAGTCCTTAATAATACTTCACCCTTACCTGTTCTTGTGAAGTATAGTTTTCAACTAACTTCCGGTGTTGCATGCTCCGGTACTGACACGCTTGCCGTTACGGTATTTCCAAAACCTGTCCTTAACAGTTCGCTGAATGTGATTACCTGCGACAGTGTGCCATTTGTTTATCTGGCCACCAGCTTAACCCCGGGAACCAGCATCACCTGGATCAGGAATCCTGTTGCCGGAATTAGTAATGGATTCAACTCGGGAAGTACAGAACTGGTCAACGAATCATTGAATAATACAACTACAGATACCATTTCAGTTGTATATAATTTTACACTCACTGCCAATGGTTGCGCATCCAATTTCCAGGATGTAATCGTGAAAGTGATCCCTAATCCTGTATTGAACAGTGTGGTATTGCGCGATACGGTTTGCAACAATTCCCTGTTTGAATATGAAGCCACCAGCACCATTCCCGGCACCACTTTCAGCTGGGTGAGAGACAGTGTTCCCGGCATCAGTAATCCGGCTGGTTCTGCAAATAGTCCGTTAATTAGTGAGACACTTGAAAACACGACAGACAATCCTGTTGAAGTTACGTATGCTTTTACTTTAATTGAACCCAATGGTTGCCCCTTCCAGCAAAACCTCGTAGTCACTGTCTTCCCTACACTCAGTTTATCCGGTGATACGGTAGCTATTACTTGCGATAATGCACCATTTGTTTACCAGGCAGCGAGCAATACGATCGGTGTAATTTTCAACTGGAGCAGGAATGCTGTTGCCGGAATCAGTAATCCGGCCGGTTCAGGTATTGGCAGCCTGATTAATGAAACGCTGGACAATACCACGGATACTTCTCTTACTGTGATTTATGAAATTACTTTGCAGATCGGCGAATGTATCTATCAGCAGGAACTGGAAGTAACGGTAAACCCGTCAATGAAATTGAATAGTGCAACTGCTGCAACGATTTGTAACAATACCGAATTCAGTTACCAGGCTGTGAGTGCTACACCCGGTATTTATTTCAGCTGGTCGAAACCTGACGATGCCATCGGAAATACTGCCACTACAGCAGATACCAGTGCCATTAATGAGTTATTGTTCAACACAACTCCAACGCCACAACTGGTCACTTATCAGTATACGCTTACTACTCCAGACTCCGTTTGTTCCAATGTTGCATTTGTGTTGGTAACAGTAAATCCTACCCCGATAATTGATCCTGTACCGGACAAAGTTTATTGTAATGCAGATGATGTAGAAACGATTCTGTTTTCCAGCACAACACCCGGAGCTGCATTTACCTGGACCAGTACCGTTGATGTTGGATTTGGGCTAAGCGGTACCGGTGCAATTCCGTCTTTTAACGCAATTAATAATGATACCATTCCTGTGACAGCAACGATAGAAATTGCTGTTGTTGCAGGCAGTAATAATTGTGCAGGTGATAATGTTTCATTTGATGTAACCGTAAATCCTGTTCCTAAATTGACAGCTGCAGCTGCCGTTTCCATCTGCAGTGGCAACGAGCTCAATTACACGATAGCACCCAGCTTTAACAATAATGTTTTTTACAGCTGGATCACACTGCCCGTGCAGTTCGTTTCCGGTAACACCAGTAAGTTTGTCGCCGATTCACTCAACCTCATACCTGACTTATTGATTGATAGTATCAATTATGCAAAGATTCCTGTCGAATATGGCATCACACTTATTTATTCTGTTGGCGCCAACTTCTGCATCAGCGATACTACCCTCGTAGTAACGGTGAATCCTTCTCCGGCACTGCCGCTATTTACTTCATTGCTGCCAAATACCGATACTATTACCCTTTGCCGCGGATCAGAAAATATCAACTTTAATATAGACGATACCACTGCAGTAAAAGGACTTACCTATAACTGGGCATCCGTTCCTGCATCAGCAGTGGACATACGCAATGCGAGCAATCCAAATACGGTGATCAGTTTTAACAATCAGGTGGATGAAGTGGTGATCAAGGCATATGCTTACAACAGCGAAGAATTGGGTGGTTGTCCCGATTCGGCTATGCAGGTGGTCTTTGTCACCAATAGTATTGATTCAATTAATGAGCGGAAGATTTTCCTGAAACAGCCAGGTAACCTGTTGGTATATCCGGATAATTCTTTGGCGGTAGACAGCGGCTATCAATGGGGCTTTGATGTGAAAATAAATGATACCACGCTCGGCGCACCGGATAGCATTCCAAACCAGGTGTACCAGGTATTTACCCCTGAAGCAAAGTTTATTAATGCCGGGCAACTGGATACAATGCAATATGCATTTTGGGTATTATTGAAAGAAGGGGAATGCCGGAGCAAAGTGTATTACAACGGACCTTACGCTCCGAAGAAACTTGCAGACCAGGATGCAGCAGATCATGCTGCTGCAGTCTCCGTCTATCCTAATCCTTCTCCCGGTGAATTTGTCATCAGCTTGAAAGGAAATATTTACGGAACCATTGAAGCCAGTTTGTACAATACGCTTGGTGAAAGAGTATACTATTCCACCTTTGAGAAGAAGACAGGGGAAGTGAGCCAGCTCATCAGTCAGTCACATTTAACGGATGGCTTGTACCTGTTGCAACTGGTTGGCAGTGATCAGAGGAGATTAACCACAAGCATCATTATTTCAAATTAGCGCTACCAAAAATGAAATATTACCTGTCTCTTTTTATTTTTTTGATGCCGGCATGGGTAGGTGCGCAGGGCATTAAGGATACATTGGCCATCAATGACCTGATAGAATCATGGTCTTTGGGCTTAACGGAAGCAAGTGACGATGCAGCGGATATCAGAATATTCAACAAATACAAGAGCCTTTTTTGGACCGATGCACTGATAGAAGATGATCTCAATGGTTCATTTGCACCGTCAATTTACAAGGACCCGGAACCTTATAAAACTTCTCCTGCAACTGTGGAAGTGTATGCCCATGATGTAGCGCTTGAATTTAAAAACCTGAAGATTACAGTAAATGGTCCCATTATTTATAATTACGACAACCTCAGCTCTGATAGCGTGATCAATGTCAGCATAGCAAGAACAATCTATGGCGAGAAATATAGACAGTATGTAATTAAAAATATCGATTCCCTGGTTGCCCATATCGTACAATACAGGATGGAACAGGATAATATAGAAGAGGTAAATGCAGAAAAAGTTTCAGAAGCGATCAGGAATCTCATCAAAGACAGAGACAATCGTACCTACAATTTCCAGGCATCGAATACATTAATAGTAAGCATAACGGTCAGGAATAATATAGCAAGAATCAACAGCATCAGCCTTGACCCTGGTACAAAAGTTGAAAATGCAATATGCCTTAATGATGATGATCGTGACGGTGTGATTAATGAAGAAGATGAATGCCCCGGGCAGATGGGAGATTTTACCGCCGCCGGTTGCCTGGACAGCGACCTGGACGGCATTGCCGATGCAGATGATAAATGTGATTTTATTTACGGCGTTGCCGGCAACAGCGGTTGCCCGCCTGATTATTTTCTTTCTAACGTTAACGTAACTGCATGGATCGGTGCACACTTAAATGATGCCGGCCTCAATATGCCATCACTTGATCAGTTGGGTTACAACGAACCGGACATATTACAATCAGCTGAAGGAAAACTGGAAAGCCCGGGATTAATATTCAGTCCGGTATTTGGCGCAGACATCGCATGGTATTTCGGAAAAAAGAAAAAGCGCGCAGGTATCGCCCTTGGTATTTCCTACACCGGCTTTTCGGCAGATTACCTGGTTACGGAGGATGCAGTTTATACTTTCAAAGCGAATGATGGACAAGATGATTACCGCCGGCGGGTAACGCTGCAGGAAGGGTCTACAGAAACTATTGACTACAAAATCATCAATGTTCCGCTCCTGTTCCGTTACCGGGATATGTTTAGCAAGAAAAAAACAGATAAGGAATCCTTTAAGTGGAGCTGGGAATTCAGCATCGGTCCTTCCTACATTGCATTTAATAATACAGCAAAATACAATGCCAATATAGACATCGAGGGTATCTACCAGGTAGATACAATCACCCAGGATGCCGTAACCTATTATGATTATTATAATGAAAGCTCTACCTGGAATATCCTGCTAACTGCTGATGCGATCAACCAGCAGGACAGTGTTCCGGGCGCCAATGCAGTATTTGATTTGTTGAATAACAGCGGATACGATTTTGCAACCGGAAAAAATTATTCAGGTGAAGACGGCAATGCCGATCGCAGTGGCTTTGCACTAAATGTTATGTTTGATGTAGCTTATAAACTGGATGATAAAGGTAAACTGGCCTTGAAATTTGGCGCGGCAGGTTGCATGGCACCACTCAGCGATCAGTCGTCAGGTTATCAATTGGTAAATACAACCAACGATCCCTATAACCCACTTTATAACAGCAAAGCGAAATCCATTTATTATTCCTTTGGAATTCATGGCGGCCTTGTATTCAATTTCTGATCCGGCCATTTGTTCAGCTTAACCTGGAATACAGCAAGCTTTTCGAGCTATATTTTCAAAACCGTTTTTTCTTTTGCATCAAAGCAGCATCTTTACAAACCTGGCAGGTATCAACTGATTTTCATGCTGTGTAATGGTATGCTGATGCCTGCCTCGTTTCATACTTTTCAAACTGGAAATAATACCTATCAGGAAATGTCACCCATCATCTTTATCACCGGAGCCACTTCCGGATTCGGCAAGGCTATCGCAACCATTTTCGCAAAGAACAACTATCGGATCATCATCACCGGCCGCAGAGCCGACCGGTTACAATCTGTGGCGGCGGAGTTAAAGAAAGAATATAATGCCGAAGTGCTTCCGCTGAACTTCGATGTGCGCGATAAAGAAGCGGTTGTCAAAGCCATTGCCTCCTTACCTGAAACATGGAGAAACAACATCTTGATACTGGTAAATAATGCAGGCCTTGCAGCAGGGTTAGATCTCATACAGGATGGCTCAACGGATGACTGGGATCAGATGATTGACACCAACGTGAAAGGATTGCTATACGTAACAAAAGCAGTAGTTCCATTTATGATAGCCCGCCAACAGGGACACATATTTAATATCGGTTCGGTGGCCGCGAAACAGGTCTATGAGAAAGGAAATGTGTACTGCGCTTCTAAATTTGCCGTGGATGCACTTTCGCAAGGCATGCGCATTGATCTGCTGAAACACCAGATTAAAGTCACCGCCATCCATCCAGGTGCTGTGGAAACGGAATTTTCCAATGTCCGATTCAAGGGAGATGAAGAACGGGCTAAAGCTGTTTACAAAGGATATCAGCCTTTAGTTGCTGAGGATATTGCCAATGTGGTGTATTATTGTGCCACGCTGCCGCCACATGTTTGTATTAATGAATTGGTGATAACACCTACAGCTCAGGCAAATCCTTTTTATCTCGACCGCGGGTAATAAATCACGTATCTTCAAATTGTAGTTCATCAAGCTATCATCATTTTATGCGCATACTGCACACTGCTGACTGGCATCTTGGAAAAAGACTTGAAAATTTCTCCCGCATACCGGAACAGGAAGATGTGCTGGATGAAATTTGTGATATAGCAGAACAACAGCAGGTAGATGCCGTGCTCATAGCCGGTGATCTTTTCGATACATTCAACCCCTCCACAGAAGCCATTGAATTATTTTACAAAACAGTAAAACGACTTGCCAATAATGGGCAGCGTGCGGTACTCGCTATTGCCGGAAACCATGACAGTCCCGAACGCATCGAAGCACCCGATCCGCTGGCGCGTGAATGTGGAATTATTTTCGCCGGTTTTCCGAATACGGTCGTCAAGCCATTTTCGATCAAAAACGGAATAGAGATTACAAAAAGCGATGTGGGATTTTTAGAATTAAAACTTCCGCTATCAGATTTTCCTTTGCGATTATTGCTCACACCTTATGCGAGTGAGTTAAGGTTGAAATCATTTCTGGGTACAGAAGATCCTGACGCTGCTTTACGAACATTACTGCAGCAGCATTGGCAACATTTGGCAACTGCCTATTGCGATGATCAGGGAGTAAATATGATGATGGCACATCTATACCTGATGAAAAAGGATGCACCTGCACCCGATGAACCGGAAGAGGAAAAACCGATCCTGCATTTGGGTGGTGCACAGGCTGTTTACTCAGAAAATATTCCTTCGCAGATGCAGTATGTTGCACTTGGCCATCTGCACCGCAAGCAGCTGATTGATACTGTTCCATGCCCGGTAATGTATAGCAGCAGTCCGCTGGCTTACAGTTTCAGTGAAGCCAACCAGCAGAAATTTGTGATATTGATTGATGCTTCGCCTGCCTTGCCTGTTTCTTATATTGAAGTACCGTTGCAAAAGGGCAAACGGCTCTTGCGATTTCGTACGGAAAACATGGAGGAAGCCGTCGAATGGCTCAGCAATCACCACGATGCGCTGGTAGAACTCACCATGGTTACGGATGATTTTCTGACCGCTGAACAACGGAAGCAATTAAATGCAGCCCATCCTGCCATCATCAACATCATTCCCGAATTAAAGCGCAAAGAATCAACCGGTCGTGAAACAATTATAACGCCTGACATCACTAAGAATATCAATGAGCTTTTTGTGGAATACTTCAACCAGCAGAAAGGTCAGCAGCCAAATGAAAATATGCTGAATCTGTTTAAAGAAGTGTTGGCAGCGGAGGAGAACCTATGATACCGATCAGTCTCACCATACAGGGAATCTATTCCTATCAGCAGAAGCAAACCATCAACTTTGAGCCGCTTACGAATGCCGGCATCTTTGGCATCTTCGGATCGGTAGGCAGCGGAAAGTCTACAATTCTCGAAGCCATCTCATTCGCCCTGTACGGTGAAACAGAACGTTTGCATAAACGCGACGATCGCGCTTACAACATGATGAACCTGCAGTCAAAAGAAATCTTTATAGATTTTATTTTTAAGACAGGTGCCGGAGAACAGGAATATCGTTATGTGGTTAAAGGAAAACGCAATAGCAGGAATTTTGATAAAGTAACAACCCTCGACAGAACAGCCTACAAAAAAACAAACGGCGATTGGCAGCCGGTGGAGGTAGACAGTACTGCTGACATCTTACAGCTCAGCTATGAAAATTTCCGTCGTACCATCATTATTCCGCAAGGCAAGTTCCAGGAATTTCTTGAGCTTACAGATACCGAGCGCACCCGGATGATGAAGGAACTCTTTCATCTTCAGAAATTCGAATTATCAGAAAATGTATCCAGGCTCGAACAAAAGGCCAATGAGCAGCGCATTCGCCTCGAAGAGCGTATTCAGCAAACAGGAGTGGTTACGGCAGCGGAAATTTCAGTAAAGGAAAATGAACTAAACCGGTTGCGTGAACAGCTGAAAAGCTATCAGCAGGTAATTACCGAAAAGAAGACTGCGGAGCAATTGTTTTCACATTTGAAAAGACAATTCCAGCGTATTGCAGAACAGCGAGAAGTTCTTCATCTTCTGCAACAGCAGGAACCTGAAATGACAGCGCTGGAGCAACGCATCAACAAGTTTGAATTCTGCATGTTACATTTCAAGCCGTTGTTCGACCGGCGAAATGAAATACAGCAAGAGGCAGCAAAACAGAAAGTTGTATTGGATCAGCAAATGCAGTTGTTGCAGGAAACCCGGCAAGCATTAGACGCAAAGGAAAAACAATATCCTGAGGTGAAGCAGGCATTTGAAAACAGGCTGCAGTTAAAAGAGAAAAGTGCGGAATTACAGAAAATCATACAATGGAATCAGCTACAGCAGGATCGGAAAGTTATATCCGGGCGCATGGAGAAAGGAATGGTATTCTTACAAGAAACTGAACAGGACATTGCAGCGCTGCAACAACAACAGGATACTTTAACAGAAAAGATTAAAGAGCAAAAGAATAACCTTCCTGATTTGATGGTGATTTCAGCAATCAGTAATTGGTTTGTACAAAAGAATGCCTTGTTGTCTGCAATGCAAAATACCATGCAGGAAGTGAATACGGTAAAGGAAAAGTTAATTCAACTTTCAGCAAAAAGAAAAGCAGTATTTACTCCTGCGCTGAGAAAGCTAATTCCTGAGGTGAATGTTGATGAGCCCGGGATACTGGTCAATCAATTGAAACCGGCGCTTGAATCATCTGAGCAATTATTGCAAAACACAGAGTACGAACTTCAACGATTACTGCTGCAACAGGAATTGGAAGAGCATGCTACCAATCTGAAACCGGGTGAGCCCTGCCCATTATGCGGAGCATTGGATCATCCGCAAATTCTTTCCGCTTCACATGTTAAATCGGAAGTAAAAAAGATAAGAACTGCAAAGGAAACCTTTCAAAAAAACAATGCCCTACTTTCAAAAGCCATTCAGGAAATGGAGATGATGGAAAACAGTGAAGCAGCATTGTCGGAACAATTGAAGGACTTGCAGCAGCGGCAGGAGAGAGAAGAAAAAGCCTTAAAGGAACACAACGCTAAGTTTATTTGGACTACCTATAACAAAGAAGATGAAAAGGCAATAAACAAGCTATTTGTCCAAGTCACGGCTGAACAAAAGTCAATCAAAGAAACCGAATCGCAGCTCGATGAAAAAGAAAAGCAAAAAAAAGCTAAAGAAACAATTAGAGAAAATGGAAGAGCAACACTGGATGATCTGAAAGCTAAACTGTCTGGCCACCACGCGCAGATTGATTTACTGAAAGGCCAGTTAGTAGTATTGCGCCCGGAGGATTACGAATCGGCTGACACAGCTATACTCGAGGAAGAGATAAAGCATTTAACAACAGCATTTGCTTCCGCTGAAAAAAACTACCAGTCACTTGATCAGCAGCTACAGCAATTACGTAAAGCAACAGGAGAGCTGACCGGAACAATTTCTTCCGGTCAAAATGCCTATCAGCGGTCTGTTACGCTGATGACAGAAGTACAGGATAAGTTGCAGTTGCTCTCTCAGGAATCAGGGATTAAGGAAGCAGAGCTATTAGAGTTACTCGCCACCAATCTGAATATCGATCGTTCAAAAAATTCTCTTAGAATATTTCAGCAGCAGGTGCATACTGCAAAGCAAATGCTGGAAGAAAGTGAAAGAGAAGCAGCAGGCAAAACTTATGATGAGGAAGCACATCAACAATTGGCTGATGAAATTGCAGCGAATGTGGTGATTGTGGAAGAGCAACAACAGCAAAAGGCAGATCTTTCAGCAGTCGTAAAGCAGGAGAAACAAAATCTTGAGCAGCGGACGCTTTTAACGCAAGAGTTAAACCAGGTGCTGCTACGCGCTGCCGATATTGCCACCTTAAAAAATTTATTCAAAGCCAGCGGATTTGTAAATTATGTTTCCGCTGTGCATTTGCAACAACTGTGCAATGCCGCCAATGAGCGATTCTACAAACTCACACAACAGAAATTGCGACTGGAGGTAAGTGAGAGTAATAATTTCCTCGTGCGTGATTTTATGAATAACGGACAGTTGCGGAGTGTAAAAACACTTTCCGGCGGACAAAAATTTCAGGCCGCCCTATCACTTGCACTTGCATTAGCCGACAGCATTCAGATTCATTCGAAATCAAAACAGAATTTCTTTTTCCTCGACGAAGGATTTGGCTCATTGGATAATGAATCTCTGGGAATGGTGTTCGAAACACTTCGGTCATTGCGAAAAGAAAATCGCATCGTCGGCATCATCTCTCATGTAAAGGAAATGCAGCAGGAAATTGATACCTGTGTGCACATTGTAAATGAAGAGGAAACGGGAAGCAGGATTGAAGCGAATTGGTAGTCATTGGTAAAGAACTGCATGGGATTATATCAATTAACGATTATCAAACTCCACTTGTTCAATTATTATTTCAGTAACGATGTTCTTATCTTAACGTTTTGGGATACGTAAGATTTTTTTAGACTATCTTAGCTAATAAAACGCCTCCAATAAATAATGCCCAGTTTTAACTAATTCGCCTGAATGTCTCACTATTTGGTGACACTCTTAGCTTTGGCGTCTTCGCGCTTTATTTTTTACACTAACTATAATAATCCATACAGGCAGTCAATGGTTGTACATCAGTATAACCAAAAGCCCTTAGCAATTATCAATTCGCCAATTCTTCCCCATCCCCTCCGGCCCCTTTTATCAGAAATTATACTTTTTGGCATTCTCAAGTTCCTCTTTTAGTTCTTCTACTGTATAATTAAATATGGATACTCCGTACTTACCTACATTCTCTATAAATGTTCTCTTATCAAGACCGGCCATCTCAGCAGCCCGGCCCATAGAAAGCATGCGTTGTTCATAAAGCTTTGCGGCCAGAAAAAAAGAAAGTTCCTGCTCATTCATTGCGAAATTCTCAGGCACATTCACAGTCATTGATTTCATGATGATTTCTTTTTGATACTCAAAACTACAAAATCAGCAGCACCTTTGTCATTTGAAATTTTATGGATAGAAAAATGTTTTAGGAAAGTCAAAATAGTTCTTTTATCTTGAGGACTCTTTATTGATTACAGACATCTGATATTATTATTATGTCCTCACGCCGCCGTTTTCTCCAACAATCCACCACTGCGCTGCTCACTACAGTAAGCATACCTGCTTTTTCTGCCAAAGTGAGTAACAGTGAAATTCTTGCAGCTCAAAAATTAAAGGCTGCACTTTCTCCTGAAGATTTTGCAAAGGAGGAAGAATTCTGGGCAATGATCCGCGAAGCTTATACCGTCTCTGCAACCATCATCAATCTGAACAATGGTGGTGTAAGTCCACAGCCACAGCATGTGCAGGAAATGCAGTACAAGTACATACAGATGAGCAATGAAGCACCCAGTCATTATATGTGGCACATATTGGACCAGGGACGTGAACCTTTGCGTCAGAAGTTAGCTGAGCTCGCAGGCTGCCTCACGGAAGAAGTGGCCATAGACCGTAATGCTACGGAAGCCCTGGAGACGGTCATCTTCGGACTTAACCTGAAAGCCGGCGATGAAGTGATCCTGACCAAACAGGATTACCCGAACATGGTGAATGCCTGGAAACAGCGCGAACAACGGGATGGCATTAAGCTGGTATGGCTGAACCTGGAGTTGCCGGCGGAAGACGACAACTATTTTGTGCAGCTGTTTTCAAATGCCGTAACAGACAAAACAAGGCTGGTGCATGTAACGCATATGATCAACTGGATGGGTCAGATTCTGCCGGTTAAAAAGATTGCAGATTCAGTGAAGAAGAAAAATGCTGCCATTGAGATTCTTTCCGACTCAGCGCATACGTTTGGTCATTTTGATTATACCATTCCTGAACTGGGTTGCGATTACTGGGGCACCAGTTTACATAAATGGCTTTGTGCACCATTTGGTACCGGAATGCTTTGGGTGAAGAAGGAAAAGATACCATCCATATGGCCCTTGTTTGCCAACGGAGACCCGCAAAGCGCTAATATCAGGAAGTTTGAAGCACAAGGTACCCGTTCCTTTCCTGCCGAACAGGCAATAGCCTATGCGGTAGATTTTCACAATGCCATCGGATCGCAGCGTAAAGAAGCACGACTGCGTTATCTGAAAAATTACTGGGCTGAAAAAGTGAAGGATGTTCCCAAAGTGAAACTGCACACCTCGTTAAAGGATGCTTTCTCTTGCGCTATTTGCGGATTCTCGGTAGAAGGTATCCCAACACTGGCATCGGCAGAATTCCTCTTCAGCAAATACAAGATTCATGCGGTGAATATTGAATGGGAAAACATAAAATGTGTAAGAATAACACCACATGTATACACCTCTCTGAAAGACCTTGACAAACTGGTCGTAGCCATCAAAGACCTCGCTACCAACGGTAGATCGTAACAACGCGATGCATCGCGTTGTAAGCATCGCGTTGCATGCAAGCCAATGACGCGATGCATCGCGTCTCCACAAGCAATGCAACATCATACACAAAAAAAATCCGTCATCAACCTAGTTGATGACGGATCGTTATTTTAATGGAGGATCTCTACTTGACCGAAGCCACAATCGCTTTAAATGCTGCTGCATCATTCATAGCCAAATCAGCGAGTGTTTTGCGGTTGAGGGTAACATTGCCATTCTTCAGCTTCGAAATAAAGACCGAATAGCTCATGCCTTCTTCACGGATTGCTGCATTGATGCGGGCAATCCAGAGCGCACGGTAATCGCGTTTCTTCTGTTTCCTTCCCTGGTAAGCATACACCATCGATTTCTCAACGGCATTCTTAGCTACAGATAAAACGTTTTTACGTTTACCGAAATATCCTTTTGCCTGGCTGAACATCCGCTTTCGGCGGGCACGGGAGGCAACATTATTGACTGAACGTGGCATGTATTAAATTTTTAAAAAAGTCAGATTAAGAGCATTTTCTTCACATTTCCCATATTGGTAGAATCAACCAAACCGGTTTTTCCGAGTTGCTTCTTCCTGTCATGGGCCTTCTTGGTCAGAATATGGCGCTTGTAGGCTTTCTTACGTTTTACTTTTCCGGTGCCGGTAAGCGCAAAACGCTTCTTGGCACTGGAATTTGTCTTCATTTTAGGCATTACTGCAAAATTAGGGACGGCAAAGATAGTAATATTCTATTCACAAGGAATAAAAGAGCAAATATTCTTGCAAAAAGCCCGGTTTCAGAGGTTACTTTCCTTTATGCGACTTTGGATTCAATAATATCGACATCCTGTTTCCTTCCAGCTTGGGAAGTTGTTCCAACGTACCCACTTCCGTTAGGCGCTCCACAAACTTGAGCAATAACAGTTCGCCCCGTTCTTTAAAGAGAATCGTCCTTCCGCGAAACTGTACATAGGCTTTCACCTTGGCACCTTCCTGCAGAAAACGTTCCGCATGGCGGGTCTTGAATTCAAAGTCATGCTCATCGGTGTTGGAAGTAAATCGGATTTCTTTCAATATACTTTTTACCGCTTTGGCCTTCATCTCCTTTTCCTTACGCTTTTTGTCGTAAAGGAATTTGTTATAGTCGATGATCCGGCAAACGGGCGGACTGGCAGTGGCTGCTATTTCTACCAGGTCAAGGCCCTGTTCTTCAGCCATGGTTAATGCTTCGCGGGAAGTGAAGACGCCATTAGGTACATTATCGCCAACCAGCCTTACCTGCGGGGCGTGTACCAGTCGGTTGATGCGGTGTTCAAGTTCTCTTGGTTTTCTACGGTCTAATGCCAATCTGTTGATGTTTTCGTTAAAAAATTTTTAAGCATATTATAAGCTACGCAACGAAGGTAGCAAGATGTAAGTTACATTCCATATCTGAATTGAAAACTTCAGACTGAATTATTTTTGAATGAATAATCGAATGCCGGCCAAAAACGGCTTTAAACATTTTAAGCAACCCGCATCAATCAATTGCCGACTCATTCTTCACCTGCTCCATAAAAGCTTCAATGGTTTGCTGCCCTTTATCTCCTTCCCCATGCTTTCTCACACTCACTTTGCTTTCCTGTTCTTCTTTATCGCCCAGCACCAGCATATAGGGAATCTTCTTCATTTCCGCATCCCTGATCTTTCGTCCGATCTTCTCACTCCTGTCGTCCAGTTCAACACGGATGCGTTGCTTTCTGAAAAGTGCTTCAAGCCGTTTGGCATAATCCAGGTGCCGGTCGCTTATAGGAAGCAGGCTGACCTGCCTCGGCGCCAGCCATACCGGGAAATTACCGCCATAATGTTCGATCAAAAATCCGATAAACCGTTCATGCGTTCCTAATGGCGCACGGTGAATCACCAATGGCATTTCATCCTGGTTGTTCTTATTTTTGAAGGTAAGGCCAAATCGTTTGGGTTGTCCAAAGTCTACCTGGTTGGTTGCCAGGGTAAATTCGCGCCCGATTACACTCCAGATCTGTACATCAATTTTAGGTCCATAGAAAGCGGCTTCATCCGGCACTTCGATGTAGGGAATCTTGGACCGGATCAATACATTACGAACCATATCTTCAGTCTTCATCCAGAGTTCCGGCATATCCAGGTACTTCTGACCGCGTTTGGCAGGATCATGGGTAGAAAAACGCATTACATATTTATCGATTCCGAAAATTTTAAAGTACTTCAGGTACATTTCATTTACTGCCTGGAATTCCGATTCAAACTGCTCTTCCGTACAATAGATGTGTGCATCATTCATATTCATAGAACGCACACGCATGATACCAAACAGTTCGCCTGATTGCTCGTAACGGTAACAGGTTCCATACTCCGCCAGTCTCAAGGGCAGATCTTTGTAGCTCTTCGGTGTTGCCGAAAATATTTTATGATGATGCGGGCAATTCATCGCCTTCAGGTAATACTTAGTGCCATCCATTTCCATTGGCGGAAACATGGATTCGGCATAGTAAGGCAGGTGGCCACTGGTGAGGTACATCGATTCTTTGGCTATGTGCGGCGATTTTACCCGGTAATATCCTGCTTCTTCTTCCGTCTTCTTGGCCAGATTTTCCAATTGCTCAATAATGGCACCACCATTCGGCAACCAAAGTGGAAGTCCGGGGCCTACGTCATCATCAAACACAAAAATCTCCAGCTCTTTTCCAATCTTCCGGTGATCCCGCTTCTTAGCCTCTTCCAGCAGTTGAAGGTATTCATCCAGTTCCTTTTGCTTTGGGAAAGTGATACCGTAAATGCGGGTCAATTGTTTATTCTTCTCATCCCCTTTCCAGTATGCGCCGGCAATATTCATCAGCTTTACTGCTTTAATAAAACCGGTATGCGGAATGTGCGGGCCGCGGCACAGGTCAGTAAAATTACCTTGCCTGTAGAAGGTGATCTCCCCATCATTCAATTCATGAATGGTTTCAACCTTATACTCATCGCCTTTTTCAGTAAAATAATTGAGCGCAGCTTCTTTAGAGATCTCGGTGCGCAGGTAAGGACTGTTTTTTGCAGCCAGCTCGCTGATTTTAGATTCAATTTTTTTCAGGTCATCCTGGCTGATTTCCCTGCCACCCAGATCCACATCATAATAGAATCCATTATCCACGGGAGGGCCATATCCGAATTTTATGCCTGGATAAATGGCTTCCAATGCCTCTGCCATCAGGTGAGCCGATGAATGCCAGAAGGTTTCCTTTCCTTCCGCATCATCCCATGTGAGCAGCACCAGGCTTGCATCCTGATCGATCGGACGGGATGCATCTGTAACTTTTCCATTCACTTTTGCAGCCAGCACTTTCCTGGCTAATCCTTCACTGATGGATTTGGCAATATCCAGCGCATTGGTTCCTTTTTCGAACTGACGGATGCTACCGTCGGGGAATGAAATGTTTATCATAAATAATACAGGTAACAGTAATGACGGGAGCGTTATTGGCGATGATCAATGGATACATCAACAGTTATTCGCTTCCCTTATTTGGTTGATTGGTTTAAGGTATTCAATTCTTTTTGTGCCGCTTCATATCCGGGCTTCAAAGTTAATGCTTGGCGGAAATCTGCAATGGCCTGGTCAAAGTTTCCTTTTTCCCTCGAACAGAGTCCGCGGTAGAAGTAGGCTTCTGCATAGGCCGGTTTCACTTTAATGGCAAAGTCGAACATGCGGTACGCCATATCAATCGAATCCTGCAGAATATATACATAGCCCAAATTGAAATAGGAGAATTCATACTGTGGATTCACACGAATCAATTGCTGATAGGTTGCTTTTGCTTTTTCTAAGGCTCCATGATCCTGGTAGAACATTGCCTTTGCATAATAGGCTTCCGTTACGGTGCTGTCGATGCGTATGGCATTATCAAAATACTGTGCTGCCATAGAATTTTTGTTGTTGCTGGTGATCAATCCGAGTTGCATGTAGCCATCGTAGAAATCCGGTTTTGACTGCACCGATTTCTGAAAAGCCGTGATGGCCCTGCCGGTATCACCCATCTCTTTAAAATTAAGACCGCGGATAAACCAGGCTTCAAAATTATCCTGATCTATTTCCTGTACCCGAGTGAGTTGTAGCATAGAATTCTGATAGTCCTTTTTATAAAAATATACTTTGCTCAGCTTGATCAGTGCTTCTGTATTGGCCGGATCTTTTCTTATTATTTGCAGGAAGGCATCAATGGCACCATCTGCAGATCCGCCTTTCAGGTAAATATCAGCTATCGCGAAATAGTACTTCATATTGGAAGAGTCCAATGCAATGGCCGCCGACATATCACGGAAGGAAGCAGCCAGGTTGCCAAGCTGTTGGAATACATTGCTGCGCAGGAAAAATTGTTCGGGATTGGTTGGATCGGCATTAATTTTTTCGGTGAGTGCCCTGATCTGCGGATCAGCTGAATCTTTGCTGGCAAGCGAATCAATGGCCTCTTTTTCGGTGGAACCATCCGGACGGTTGCAGGAAAACGAAACAAGAAAAAAAATGGATAAAACGGTAATCAATAAAAATCTCATGCGTTAAATTTAGGCAAAAGGAGCGCAGCTTCGTGGTGTATTTTTTAAGGAATAATGCTGCATCAGTTGAAGACTACTTTCGGCATAAGTCCGAGTGCATTATCGAAAATGAATAACTGATCAATATCGTAGGTGTAGTAGTTGCTGATTGGAAACGAATCAATGATTGCAGTTACTGCTGCTTCATCTATGGCATTCAACGTAATCCAGCCTTTCGTGCGTTGCATATTTACGCCATACGTTTCAATTACTTCCTTCAACAATAAGTCATTGACCATTTCACGATGTTCAGGTATCAATTGCCAAAACCGTTCATCTAATTCGAGAAGGTAGAAAGTAACAAGGTATTTGTTCATCCGGGGGTGCTTCCTGCAAATATATTTCAGAAAGTTGTGTTAAAAAAATCAGTTTGGCAACAATTCATTCTGCCAATGCGCAATTAATCTTTATCAAATTTACTTTACTGTATAAAGCCGGATGATTTGTTGCAAAGCAATTACTGCTTATTCGTTGTTTTGTTCTTAATACGTCCGCTGTCTGTCAGTGCTTTTTGCAAAAGGTATTCTATCTGTCCGTTCAGGCTGCGAAAATCACTTGCAGCCCACTGTTCCAGTGCTTTTAATGTTTCAGGATTGATACGTAATATGAAAGCTTTCTTTTCCGCAGCCATAAGCAATTGAAAGTGTGTGACGGACT
Source organism: Chitinophagaceae bacterium (assembly GCA_016704325.1). Lineage (GTDB taxonomy): Bacteria > Bacteroidota > Bacteroidia > Chitinophagales > UBA10324 > JACCZZ01. Next base: position 168,324 of record JADJAG010000011.1, on the reverse strand, counting down.
TTTATGATAAGAGGGCAGCACTCCTGTTGAAGTGCTGCCACTTTGTTTGGAAATTATAATACTTAGTTATAGAGTGTGCCGGCATTCACTACCGGGCTCACGTTTTTATCTCCGCAGAGCACGACAAGCAAATTACTCACCATGGCGGCTTTGCGTTCTTCATCTAGATGCACAATCTCTTTTTCTGACAGGCGTGCCAGTGCCATTTCCACCATACCCACAGCACCTTCTACAATCAGTTTACGTGCAGAAACCACGGCAGAAGCCTGCTGACGCTGCAACATGGCCCCTGCAATTTCCGGTGCATAAGCCAGGTGGCTGATGCGTGCTTCGCTGACAATGATGCCTGCCTGTGAGAGGCGTTCATTCAATTCAGTCACCAGCATTTCATTCACTTTTTCTCCTCCACTGCGGAGCGTAACCACAGCGAACTCATCTTCACCATGATCATAAGGACAAGTGCCCGCCAAATGCCTTACTGCAGCTTCACTTTGTATAGCCACAAACTGCTCAAAATTGTTCACCTCATAAAGGGCTTTGGCGGTATCTACTACATTCCAGACCACAACAGCAGCTATTTCTATCGGGTTGCCGATCTTATCATTCACCTTCAGCGGCTGCCCATTGAGGTTTCGTGCCCGCAATGAAATATGCTGACGTGCAAAAAAGGGATTCACCCACTTGAGGCCATTGTGCTTCACGGTTCCTTTGTAATCACCAAACAAAGTAAGGGCTTTGGCCTCATTTGGGTTGATGATAAAGAGTCCCCTGATAATGAAAGGCAATGCAATTGCAAAAGGAATGATGGCAAGTGGCATTTCATTTATTGCAAATACAATAACTGCGGCAGCACAGGCCAGTGCAGCGCCAATCATGATAAATCCTGAAATGGCGGTAAAGTTTTTTTCCTGGATCATGGTTTTTAATTTGATATTAATTTGATATCACAAAGATAGCACAGCTATTTTTGTATTTCCAAATGTTTCCATGAATTTATTTTATGTGAATAACACCATTGATTTGGAAGTGCAGCCCTATCGCCACAGAAAAAGTAAGTTTGTTCTGTTAATGGTTCTATGATTGCACTCACACAGGACTTGTGGTTTCCGGAGGTAACACAAGCGGAGGAAGATGGTTTGCTGGCAGTTGGCGGCGACCTTTCGCCTGCACGCTTGTTATTGGCCTACCGGAGTGGCATCTTTCCCTGGTTCATGCATGCCGGAATCATTTTCTGGTATAGTCCTCCAAAAAGAATGGTACTGTTTCCGGAAGCACTGCACATCAGCAGGAGCATGAAACGGCTGATGCGCTCCAATAAATTTCGGGTTACCACCAATTGTGCTTTTGAAAGCGTTATACAAATGTGCGCAGAAGTGCATACCCGCAACCATTCCGAAACCTGGATCAGCGAAGAATTTATCAAAGCCTACTGCGAACTGCACCGGATGGGCATGACGCATTCCACAGAAGTATGGGAAAATGAAACGCTTGTGGGTGGAATCTATGGATTGTCTATCGGAAAAATATTCTGCGGCGAAAGCATGTTCAGCATTGTACCCAATGCTTCCAAGATGGCATTGATTCACGTGAGTACCAATTGCGGTTATCATCTTCTTGATTGCCAGGTGGAAACCAATCACCTCCTCAGCATGGGTGCACAAAATATCAGCAGGCAGGATTATTTAATGCTATTGCAGCAGCACATCAACGAAACCGGAGCGACAAGCACGTAAGCCCGCCATCCATTTTTTCAAACTCTGATACTTCCAGTTCAATGGGCTTGTATCCGGTTTTTTGAAGTGTGTTCATTACCCTGTCAAAACCGGCAGGCATAATCAGTTGATCGTTGATGGCAAGACAGTTAGCTGCATACAGGTCTTCATCCGCTACTTCAAGAATTTTAAACTTGTTGAATAAAGGGTTCTTTGCCATTTCCATTGAAGCCAATAAGTGTTGGTTGCCAATGTAATTCACGACTGTTTTTAGATGCAGGGCCGAAGTCATGGGTACAAGCGTAAAAGTGTAGCCGTACTTATTGAGTATTTCACCCAGTTGCAAAGCGCCGGCTTCATTGGTGCGGTTGGTAAGACCAATATAGAAATGACGGTCAACCTGCATCACATCACCTCCTTCCAGCGTGCCGGGTGCAGTAATAAATTCCAGCTTACGGAATTGCTGTAATACAGGCTGCATCGATTTTACTTCTTCCCTCCGGCTGGCAGCACCCGGGTTGGTGATGATAGCAACTTCATCAATTACAACAGCCGTATCCTCTACAAAGCAACTGTCGGGATATAAAAGATCGGGATCCAGGGTGGTGACGGTAAGTCCACACTGTTCCAATGCTTCAACATATCGGCGGTGTTGAGTAAGCGCCAGTGAATAATCAGGTTCGCCAAGGTTTGCTGTTGTTATTCCATTACGGTAGTTGGAACAGGGAATCCGTGTAATTGCATGATGCATCATAACCTGTAAAGCTAATGGGAATACCGAAAAATTGATGATTTGTAAGATTGTTGAAACAAAAGGACAATACAAATACGTATGAAGGAACAGTTCATTGCTAAGTGCAACTTCCTGCATCACCAGGGGAAACTGCAGAGCATCTTATGGTTGTAGTTCGACGTCTGGTGAATTCCTTAAGTTTGCAGCATATTGCCTGAAGAAGTACAAAATTCTATATTTGTCACCCTGTTATTTGAATAACAGGAAACAGTGTACATAGGATGTAATCGCAGCCCCAGGATAAACCGTATGTAACTGGTAACACACTTAACCAATAATTTACAACCATTCTAACTAGCATTAAACCTAAACGTATTTCAATGCGCAATAAAACTACCCTGACATTTTCAATTTCACAATACCGGCAACCTCTTCTTAAAATTAGGTTCATTCATTATCTGCTATCATTAATTGCTATTATGGCATGCTGCATGCAAACAGCTTATTGTCAGCCACCTGCTATTGAATGGGACCGGTCTTTTGGCGGATTAAAGCAGGAAGAAATGTATGCTATGATTCAGACTGCTGATGGTGGCTACCTGCTTGGAGGCGATTCAGATTCTCCTGTAAGTGGCGCGAAAACGCAGGGCAGTCAGGGTATTAATGATTACTGGGTGGTAAGAACCAATGGCAGTGGTATTAAACTTTGGGACAAACGATTTGGCGGCAGTTCCAGGGAAGAGCTATTTGCTGTTAAGCAAACACCTGATGGTGGTTTTATTTTAGGTGGCTGGTCGATGTCGGTAATTTCAGGAGATCAGACACAAATCAGCAGGGGCAGCAGTGACTACTGGATCGTAAAAGTGGATGCTGACGGAAATAAACTGTGGGATAAAAGATATGGTGGTCCAGGCGATGATGAACTGCGCGCCATGGAAATAACCAGCGATGGCGGTTACATTTTTGTGGGCGAATCCTCATCAGGCATTGGTGGAGAAAAGACAGAAAGCAACCATGGTGAATTTGATGTGTGGGCGGTTAAAACAGATGTGAACGGCAATCTGGAATGGGAAGCATCTTATGGTGGTAGCCTGGATGACCGCGTGAATGCCATTCAGCAAACTGCTGACGGAGGATTTGTTATTGGCGCCTGGACCATTTCGCCCGTAGGCTTTGATGTGACACAACCCGGCAGAGGTTCATCGGATATGTGGCTGATCAGAACAGATGCAAGCGGCCAGAAACTATGGGATGGCCGTTATGGCGGCGATAATAATGAATACCTCTACAGTTTAGATCAGACGCAAGACGGAGGATTTATTTTGGGAGGCTATACCAGGTCGAATGTAAACGGTGAAGTTACCATACCCGGAAAAGGTGGTTTTGATTTTTGGATCGTGAAGACCGATTTGAATGGTATTAAGCTATGGGACAAACGCTATGGCGCTCAACTGGATGAGAAAGGCAAGTCCATTGCAGTAACCGCCGATGGTGGCTTTATTATGGGAGGCTGGTCTGAATCGCTAAGTGGAGGCGATAAAACAGAAAGTACCAAAGGCGCATCGGATTATTGGCTAATAAAGACAGATGCTGCCGGCAATTTGCAATGGGATAAAGATCTAGGTGCCGCAAATGAAGAACGACTGCATGATGTATTGCAAACTAGCGACGGCGGATTTATAGTTGCCGGACATTCTTTTTCAGGCAATAATGGAGATAAAACACAATCGAATACCGGCATAAACGATTATTGGATTGTGAAGTTAGCTGCCACCACTCCCACGCAGCTTTTTTATGCTGATAATGACAACGATGGATTTGGAAATGTATTAATAGATACACTGGCCGTATCAGCCCCGGCAGGTTATGTTGAAATAAATACAGATTGTAATGATAATAATGCTGCTATTAATCCTGCTGCTTCTGAAATATGCAATGCAGGGATAGATGATAACTGTAATGGTTTGACGGATGATGGTGATATCACGGTTACTGGTCAACTCAGTTTTTATAGTGATAACGATTTGGATACTTATGGAACCGGCCTGGCTATTCTTGCTTGTGTTCAACCTAACGGGACCAGTCTTACTGCTGATGACTGCAATGATAATAATGCATCGATTAATCCTGCTGCTTCTGAAATATGCAATGCAGGAATAGATGATAACTGTAATGGTTTGACGGATGATGGTGATATCACGGTTACTGGTCAACTCAGCTTTTATAGTGATAACGATTTGGATACTTATGGAACCGGCCTGGCTATTCTTGCCTGTGTTCAACCTAACGGGACCAGTCTTACTGCTGATGACTGCAATGATAATAATGCAGCGATCAATCCTGCTGCCAGTGAAATCTGCAATGCGGGAATCGATGATAACTGTAATGGGTTGACGGATGATGGTGACATCACCTTAATAGGACTCAACAGTTACTATGCCGATTTAGATCAGGATAGTTATGGATCCGGTGCTGCCATGATTGCCTGCATTCAACCTGCCGGAAGTTCACTTAGTTCTGGTGATTGTAACGACAATAATGCCGCGATCAATCCCGCAGCAAATGAAATCTGCAATGCCGGCATAGATGACAATTGTAACGGACTGGCAGATGACAGTGACCTCACAACTACCGGTCAAAGCAGTTATTATACTGACAGTGACAATGACAATTTCGGATCAAACATACCCGTTTATGCCTGCAGCCAACCTGTTAATACCTTATTGGTGAGCGGGGATTGCAATGACAATGAATCAACCATACATCCATTAGCGAAAGAACTTTGCAATGGCGGCATTGATGATAACTGCAATGGAATGGCAGATGATGCGGATACAACTGTTATTGGACGACCAAGCTATTATACCGACAATGATCATGATAATTATGGATCCGGTGCTGCCATTAAAGCCTGTATTCAACCGGAAGGTACTTCCAGTGAAAACGATGATTGTAATAATAACAATGCTGCTGTTTACCCGGGTGCTCCTGAAATCTGCAATGGCGGCATTGATGATAATTGCAACGGATTAACAGATGACGGAGACCCAACTTTAATAGGGTTGAACAGTTACTATGTTGACGGCGACCATGATTCTTATGGAACCGGTGATGCATTGCTGGCCTGTATTCAGCCTGCAGCAACGGCCACTATGGATGGTGATTGTAACGACAACGATGCTGCAATCAACCCTGCTGCTGCTGAAACGTGCAATGCAGGAATTGACGACAACTGCAACGGTTTGGCAGATGATGCTGATGGTACTATTACCGGGCAGGGAACCTATTACCTGGACAATGATGAAGATAGCTATGGCGGAGAAACAATAATTGCAGCATGCCTTCAACCGTCCGGAAGTACATTAACTGCCGGAGATTGTAATGATGTAAATGCAGCAGTGAATCCCGGTGCCACTGACCTTTGCAATGGCATTGATGACAATTGCAACCTGGTAACTGATGAAAATCAACTTGCTGTTCCAGTTATCAATCCTGAAGGAGAAATATCAGCCTGCAGCGGTGATGCTGTATTACTCAGTGCTGCATTTGATCCATCAATGAGTTACCAATGGTATAAAGGAAACTCACTAATAAATGGAGCAACTTCCAATACGTATTCTACCACCAAAGCAGGAAGTTTCAAGGTAAAGATCAGCACCATGCCGGGCTGCGAAGCAACATCAGCATTCACGATGATCAGCCGGTTCGATAAACCAAACGCACAGATTAATGCCTTGGGCAATTTGGATATCTGTACAACCGGTGCTGTTGATTTATTGGCAAATGAAGGTACAGGGCTTCAGTACCAATGGAAGAAGGGTAACAGTTTACTTGACGGTGCTACGAATATGTTGTACACCGCAACTTCAAAAGGAACCTACCGGGTGATTGTTACCAGTGCAGATGGATGCAGTAAGACTTCAGGAGGTATTAAGGTAACATCGTCCTGTAAGACGGAACTTTTACTTGCAAAGGAAGTCAGCAGTGAATTGTTGGTCTATCCGAATCCTGCCGATCGTTTTATTATGGTGGAGCTAAGTGTATTTGATGAAAGTAGTGGCAGTGCCGTCATAGAACTGACGGACTTGTTGGGTCGTGTGGTGCAATCTGTTAAAGTGCCTTTCTCAGGAAACCTGTTGCAATACCAGCTACCGCTCGATGCTGCGATTGCAGATGGTAACTATGTGCTTCGTGTTACAACAGGAAACGAGGTTTTTGTGAAGCAAGTGGTAGTGCAACAATGATTAAGACTTTTCACGACAGCAATAAATTCCGGTCGTTTTTGGCTGCACGCATCATTTCTGAGAAGGATTGTTTCTGAACACAAGCATTGATGGTAAGTGCAATTCGCCGTGCTTTTGTCGTTTCCGTTTTAGCACTTTCAATCCACTTTGAATAATATTGCTGATGCGATTTCGGTAATGCTGAAAAGTATTTCTTCGCTTCAGGTTCTTCGGCAAGACAACTCATGAGCGTACCTGAAATTTTTAATGGCTTTTCATCCACCTCCAGTTGTACTTTCAGTTTTTCTCCTTTGCGTTTTCCCAAATGCTTTCGGATAATAGCGTTTAACGGCAGAATAAAATTTCCGTCACCCATTGGTAGCAAAGCGGTTTGTTGAATACTATAGTGATCCAGTTTTCCTTTCACCCTGAATGACTTTTTATTGCCCGGCATCAGTTTATTGGCAATCGCTTCGGGAACTTCAATATAGGTCCATCCGGTTTTTTCACCCTGCTGATCAAATTTAAGAATGATGGCATTGAATTGTATCATCAAAAGTTTTTATGCAAATTTTGTAATTGTCTTGAACTACTGCAAACCCTCATGCGCAAAATGGAAAGCAGCATTAATAATATCGTGAATTACAATTTTGAAAGAAATGCTACCAGGCTTTCTTCTTTTTTCAAACCCAGCTTTTGTCGCAGCCGGTGCCGGGCCACATCAATACTGTTAGTGGTTTGATAGGTGATGGCAGCAATATCTTTAGTACCCAGGTTTAATTTCAGGTAAGCGCACAGCCTGATTTCATTGGAGGAAAGGTCAGGATAATTTTCGCCCAGCTTCTTGTAGAAATCTACATGAACCCGCTGGAAACAAATTTCAAACTCCTTCCAGGCATCATCATTCGAATCAAACTCGATCTCAGAAAGGATTTCATTCACCAGGTTTCTATACACCGGGTTATCAGTAATTTTTGCCTGTTTCAACTTCTCTGCAAGACGTATAATGAACTCCTTATTCTTAAGCTGATGCATTACAGTAGTCGTTAACTCCTTGTTCCGGAACTCCAGTTCATTGGTCACATTCTGTTTCTCCAGCTGAGATTGCACCAGTTTATTTTGTCCGAGCTTATACCTGAAATACAAGAGGATAAAACCAATGGCCAAACCGGCAATTACCAAAGCCAGCAACAACTGGATACTCCTGTTTCTTGATTCTGTCTGCAGCCGTTCGAGTTCCACTGCTTTGGATTGTTGTTCAAACTTGAACTCAGCGGCCTGGTAAGAAAGCTTGCGGATATTATCTTCATCAAGGTATTGGTTGAAGGAAGTATGATACAGTTTGTAATAATGCAAAGCAGAATCGGGCCTTTGCATTTTTTCCCAGTAAGATGAAATGTCCAGGCACACTTCTGACATGGTTTCCAGCTGGCTGTTTTTCAAAGCCAGCAGATAGGCTTTGTTTAGGGTTGTATATGCTTCAATTAGGTTGTTGAGGTTAAGTTGAATATGTCCCATCAAGGCATAGGTATAGGAAAGGGTAACATCTTTAGGACCGGCATACTCTGCTCCGACTTGCTCCAACTCCTGCAGGCAACTGAGCAATAGCCGGTATGCCTGGTCATTCTTTCCTTCTTTTTCATACACCCGGGCCATGTTCAGATAGGTTTCACCAAGACTGAAATGGTTTACGGGATGGCTGAAAATCTTTACTGCTTCTTCAAAATAACCCAGTGCCACTTCATGCTGCTGCTGCTGATAATATACTAATCCAAGATTTTCTTTCACCATGCCAACTGACGCAGTATCTTTCTTTTTCTCAAAGGCATCACTGGCCATTTTGTAGTACAATAGTGCATCTTCATAATTATGCGACATATAATGGATATTGCCCGTATTCATATAAAAATCACACATCACATCTTCATACTTGTTTTCTTCTGCCAGAGCCATTCCCTTCCGGTAGAACTCCAGTGCTTCCACCAGTTGATTTTTGACGAGGGCGATATTACCCAACAGCAGGTAGTCATCGGCAAGCCGACTCCAGTCTTCTGCTTTGGTGAAATAGCCGGCTGCTTTGGTATAAGCTACACCGGCTTTGTCAAGGCTATCCTGCATTACGGCAATATTTCCGATGGCATGGTGAATCTGGCCGAGCAGATAAGGAGTGGTCTTTTCGTTGGAAACTGACAAGGCAATGCCTATATACCTGGCTGCGGAATCCGTATTTACTGATTGATAAATATTGGAAAGCCTCACATAAATGGCGATGCGGTTTTCATTGCTGCTGACTTCGATTAATTCTTTCTTCAGACTGTCAATTTCCACAGCATGTGATGCATATACACTGCTGATCTTCATCAGCAATAACATGCAACCCATCAGGAACGTGAGCTTACTTTTCCTTCCGGTAATAAATTGAGGCATCTGAACTTCTTATGAAAATTAATCGCTAAGTTACAAGAAGAAATTTGTGGAGTTAAGATACAAGCTCCAAGGGTGTACGGCAATTCGTTCATCTTGTAAAGCAATGGTTGGTGGGTTAAATTGTTAAATGGTTAAATTGCTGCGGCGAAGCCGATCACTTGCTGTTTTGTAATCACTACGCTGCTTTACTCACTAACACAAAAACTCAATACTCAATACTCAATTTCAACACCCAATAATCTATATCCAATTTGTCGTACACCCTTTTCGTCCAATTAGCTATTTCAAGTCCCTTTATTCGTTTGAAATGAGCTGTGTTCCAAAGTCTTGTGGAGCGTAGTTTTTGAATGTCGTAAGGTGGTTTGCTTTCAATATTTTTTTCAACTATTTTTTATGTCGCCTTGTGAATCAATTCCCCAATTTTCTTCGTAAAGTTTTCGTAAAGCCGGGTCAAGCTCACTCACAAACACACACTTATGTCCAAACTCGTGTAGCGCTTTATGGAAGCCGCCAAGTCCTGCGAATAAGACTATAAATTACAATTTACTCATTTCAGGTTCAGTTTCTTTAAATGTCTTTGTACTTCCCGTTCTACCTGGTCAAAGTCGGGCAAATCTTTTATTTGTTCACTCATTGAACTTTGCCAACGACCTTTGTATTGCGGCAATCGTTCGGCTAATTTTTTCGGAAAATCTGTGTGATTTAATTCTTTGATTTTACACTTTGTTTCGAATTCATTCAAATATAAATCAACATCCATTCCGTGCTGTTCCAATAGATACCAGATATCGTAAAAATCACGGGCTTGCATTCTTTGCATTATTGACCGCATTTTCTCTACTAATACTTCTTCCAGTGGATAACACAAAAGTTGGTGTTCTTTCATATCGGAATAGTCAATGAAAACATCTTTTATTACTGGTTCAAAAACCAGTTGTTCGCTTCTCGAAATGTCAATCTTTACCCGTTTGTTATTTCCTTGTCCGCCAAGCGGGCCGATATAGCTTATGTAAAAGTTAATGCCACCATCTTCGTGTTCGTTGTTATAAATGATTTCAAGTGGAATATTGGCTTCTTCCTTAATGTATGTAAAGGTTTCCCTGAACCATTCAAAAATTTGTTCATTAGCAATATTATTATTGATTAGGGTAAAATCCAAGTCTTCTGAAAATCGGTAATCTTCAAAATAGATTTTCTTTAAAACAGTTCCTCCTTTAAACACGATAACTTTTGAAAGTTGTACCTGTTGCGCAATGCCTTTTAATATCCATGAAAGAGTATAATCTTTTTCAATCTGCTGGTCACGAACGCCAGCAGCTCTAGCTTGTTGCTGTATTTCTCCGGGCTTAATCATGTGTAAATGGCAGATTTAATGGTTTCGGTTTCTAAGTTTTGCTGAATGCTCCAACGACTGTTGCGTTTGCCAACCTTTGGCAATTCCGTGTCAAGCACTACATAGGAAGCTGTTTTTATTTTTTGTAAATCGTTAATAATCTCTGAATTGATGTTGAGCATTTCCAACAAAAACCCTAACCGTTTTATTACAGCCTGAGAATCGAATTTTTTGACGTAATCAAACAGTGTGTCATATTTTATTTTTTCTTTTGAAGTATAAATTGCCCTCGCTACTTCCACGATACCACCGGCATAATCAGGTTTGAATAAGCAGTCAATAAATGTTTTTTCTAAATCAGAACAAAGCACTTTATGAAAGCTGTCAATCCACATTTTGTTTCCCCCGAAAAAATGTTTGTCGTTGTGATAAATGAATTGAAAGGGAATATTTTTGATTTTTATTTCCGATGGTCGAATTTGTTTTGAAACAACAATCTGTTCCTTCAAAGAAGGTTGTGTGATGAGATTATGAATCTGCAAAGCGGAATAGTAGCCAATATAATATTCAGCATCATTTACCAAGTTTCCAGCTATTAAATGCCAGTCGGGCATAAAATTTTCAGCATTTGCTTCGTATGGTATGATGTAATAAACTCCGTCTTTCAATCTCATCAAAAGTCCACGCTTTGTCATGTCGCTTAGAAGTTCCCGAAGCGTGCTTTCCTTTGAATCAGGTATGGCTTGAAATGCTTCGCTATAGTCAAAGCAAGTCTTGTTCTGTCCATTGAAATAGGATAGCAGTTTGTTTGATTGCGTTGATATGTATTTACTTCTCATAATACTATTGTCAGGATAAACCTGACTACAATGATACGAAACATAAGTAAATATTTTACCTTTGAGCTTTAAAAAATTATATTTTATAGTGCAATTGTCAGGATAAACCTGATATTTTAGATATTAAACATCATTTATAGCGGTGTGTTTGCTTAGAAGTGGCTCTTTTGGTTTAAAAGCCCCACAAATACAACTGCGATAAATGATTGAATTTTCCTGACTCTCATCAGATACTTTTTTTACTTTATTTTAAATGCTCTGTAAAGAATGAGTTTAGTTTATCAAATGGAATAACATCCACCTTGTCATACAAATCTACATGACCTGCATTGGGAACGATGTAAAGTTCTTTTGGCTCTGAGGCTGATTTGTAAGCATCTTCACCAAAATATCTGGAGAAGGCATGGTCGCCAACAATAATTAGAACAGGTCTTGGAGAGATTTCTTTAATGTGCGTCAAAAGTGGGAAATTCATTAAAGAGTATGCAGAAGTGGTAGCCCAACTACCGTTTGAATTTATAGATCTTTCGTGATAGCCTCTTTGCGTTCTGTAATACTCCCAGTATTCTTTTGCAATCGGGTCGGCATTTTCCGGTAATTTTTCAGGATTAAGGTCTTGTCCGTAAGCCGGCTTTCCTGCCGCCATATCTTTCCATCTTTGTTCGCCCATTTGCTCTAACATTTTTGAACGCTCCTCATTAGTCATTTTATCTTCCCAGCCATTTGCCATAACACGGCACATATCATACATACTTGTGGTGGCAACGGCTTTGATACGTTTATCCATTGATGCAGCACTCAAGCTAAAACCACCGAAACCGCATATGCCGATTACACCAATGCGATTTCTATCAACAACAGATTGCAGTCCGAGATAGTCCACTGCTGCACTAAAATCTTCTGTATTTATGTCAGGAGAAGCAATATTTCTTGGCTCGCCTCCACTTTCACCAGTATAGGAAGGGTCAAACGCAAGAACGGCAAATCCTCTCTCAGCCATTGTTTGCGCATACAGTCCCGAAGATTGTTCTTTAACCGCTCCGAAAGGCCCACTAATTGCAAGTGCCGCTAAAGATTGGCTTTCTGTATTTTTTGGAAGATATAAATCACCCGCCAGTGTAATTCCATAACGGTTTTTGAAGGTTACTTTTTGCCGTGTAACTTTATCACTTAGTTGAAAGGTATAGTGTTCAGTTTTCTCTATAGTTTTCACTTTGTCTGAATTTTGATTATCTGATTTTTGATTTTGATTGCACGCTTGTCCTATTATCAATATTGAGGCAATAACTAAAATTGATACAGTTCGCATTTTGCTTGATCTTGATTTTTTGAAATTGATTAAAAGAATTTGTATGAACTTGTTTGGATGGCACAAAGGTATTTCAATCGCCTGGTGAGCAGATAACGAATATCAAACCTAAGATTAAGAATTTCAAACCTCCTGCATCCGCAAAGCCTTCGGATTAGTTCCTGTCATTTTTTTGAAGAAGTTGTTGAAGTAGGTTGGATATTCGAACCCAAGTGCGTAGGCAATGTCAGAAATGTTCCAATCGGTATGCAGTAACAGCGCTTTGGCTTCGCTAATAATTCTTTCGGAAATATGGGTAGTAGTTGCCTTGCCCGTAACTTCTTTTACAACACGGTTCAGGTAATTTGCATGAATATTAAGATTCTTTGCATAATCCTGTGCCGTCTTTAATTGTAGTGGTTTTCGGGTATCCTCAATAGGAAACTGCCTCTCTAACAGTTCCAGAAATACAGAAGTAATACGGGAAGAAGCATTTCTATGTTGGTCAACATTTTCCGAAGGTGTTAATTTCAACGCTTCGTGAATAATCAGGTTTATGTAGTTACGAATCAAGTCGTCTTTGTAAATGTATTCAGCCTGTTGCTCCTCAATCATCTTTTGAAAAAGAGTGCTTAAAAACTCACGTTGCTCTTCAGTTATTTTTAGAATTGGAGTTCCGCCAATTTTAAATAATGGTGAATGTTGTAAGCTCGCTGAGCGGTCTGATTTTAAAAAATCTTCTGAAAACAAGCAGGTGTAACCCACATAACTTGTAGTGATTGTTTCCCAAGAATAAGGAACGTGTGGATTTCCAAAAAATAAAACTGTTCCATCTTGCTCAAAACTTTTGTCGGCATAGTGAATGATGCTCTTGCCAGTTGTCAGGCAAATTTTATAAAAGTCCTTTCTGCTGTATATGCGAGTTGCGGCACCATCGCTTTCAATTTGGAAAACATTAAAACCTTTTAGTTTTAATTCATTATTGAATTCGGAAACAGAACGTATATGCTTGTTTTGCATAGATCAAAGTTAAGGAATTCAAACAAGATTGAATGCCAGCAAGTCGTCCAGTAAAAGTTTGGTTCCTGGTCGAGGGGCCGGTTGTAGGGTTGCTGATAACGGTTGGCAGTTACATGAAGTTGGTGATTTCGGAGGCGAAAACTGTGCGCCAGCACTGAACTTGATACAAAGCTCAAAGCTTCATTTAACCACTGAGTGACCAATTTCTTAAACTCACTGTTAGCGGTTAGTTTCTTTCACTCATTGTTCTCCAAAATATCTGTCGTTGTTTTATTCCCAAGTTGTTCAGCTAAACCAATAAGAAGTCCTTCTGTCCCACGGATATAGCAGAGTTTATAAATGTTCTCATAGTTTACTACATCTCCAACGATTGCACCACCATGTTTCTCAAGTCGGATAAGTAATTCGTCAAGGTTGTCAACCCTGAACATAACACGTAGATAACCAAGAGAATTTACCGGTGATGTTCTATGGTCTGAAATGATATCAGGAGTAAGAAATTGTGAAAGTTCAAGTCTGCTGTGTCCGTCTGGTGTAACCAGCATAGCAACTTCTACCGACTGATTTCCAAGCCCTGTTACTCGTCCTGCCCATTCACCTTCAACCATTGCTCGTCCTTCAAGTGTTAATCCAATTTCCGTGAAAAAGGAAATGGCGTTGTCAAGGGATTTTACAACGATACCAACGTTGTTCATTTCAAGTAATTTACTTTTTGTCATATCGTATAGCGGTTAGTTGTTTACTGTCGTTTCGGTTCATAATAAAGCACGATGGCACCGGAACCAAGAGTTTTTGTCTTAGAGCGCTTAAAAATTTTCCTGTCTTTTATTTTGTCAAACAATGGCAGTCCTTTTCCTTCTATGACAGGATGAATACAAATTTGAAATTCGTCTAAAAGGTTATTGTTTAAAAGTTGAATGATCAAGCTCCGACTCCCGACAAAAATGTCTTTTCCTGGTTGTTGCTTTAGTTCCAAGATCTCTTCTTCAAGTGGTCTGCTTGCAAGTTTTGCAGTGCTCCAGCCTGTATCTTTTAATGTGTTGGAGAAAACCAGCTTTTCAATTTTGTCTATTGAAATGGCAAACTCATTCATTGATATTTCGTCAGAAGGATTGATCAACAATGTTTGCCAAAATTGCATGAGTTGGTAAGTTTTCCGTCCATATAATAAGACTCCTGCATTGTTCAGCAAGTCAGCATAATGAAGATGTAGTTCCTCATCAGCAACAATTCGGGCTGTATGGTCGCAAAACCCATCAAGGGTCATGTTTATTGCTGCAATTACTTTTCTCATATTCTAATATTTATTCGTCTGTTTGTCTTACCAGGGTCGTCCGTTACAATGACCGCTAACGTTTTACAGCTGCAAGAAGAGCGGGACTTTTACCACATACCATGATTTGAAAAACTAATGTTTGATTAACCACAAAACTGTCTTTGGAACACGAAAACCCGACTTTTGGGTAGGTGCTGTTAGCGGCTGTCCTTCTTTTGGTTATCATCTCAATTGGTCTACATTAGAGCTTTTTCCAAAAAACGATTTTGTCTTCCCCGTCTTTCCAAAAGTCTCTGATAACAGCTTCTTGGGTATAACCAATTTTTTTTAAAAGTTTCTAGCCGCAATTTGAGCATCGTCACTTGAAGTTTCAACGATTAAAATTCTACCGCCTTTTTGTTTGAGCAAATGCTCAATATGCTTCATCATTTCACTCGCAATTCCTTTTCCTTGCGACTCTTTCAATACTCCGATTGCTAATAAATTATAAGTCCCTTCTGTCAGTTTTTCTGGAACGCAATATCCGATTGCTGTTGGAGTATTGTTGACTATGCATGTAAACCAAATGTCTTCCGTCTCCGAGTTATTAAAATAATCAGAAATCATTTCATCTAAATTTTCTGAAGGAAACAATCCACTTGAATCAATTACCCTTTTTATTTGGTCAAGGTCTGCTTGTGAAACTGGTCGTATTTTTTCGTTCATTTTTCTAATAATTAATTTAAGTTATAGAATCCTTTTTTTGTCAACTACTGGTCTTAATATTTCAAGTTTGCTGTTGCGTTTTAGGGTTGCAGCTAACGACGTACAGGTAATTTACCAAGTGACTTTCCAATATTGTAAATTAGAAATGGGAAAATCATTTGGTAAATTTCCCTCATTCAGGATAACGGAGTTCATTTCAGCTGAACAATTATCTACGCAAGTCTTCAGGCGGTGTTTTAACTCTCAAATATCCAATTTTCAAGATTCAATTGACTTTATATGGCAGCCTGCAAGTTAACCAGTGCTTGACAAGCTTAACGTTTTGTTTTGCACCCGTTTTGTTTTACACCGGTTATCAATTCATACCATCGCCTTTCACCTGAATTGAAAAGAATCAAATTTTGCCAATTAAAAATCAGGTTTAAACCAACAGGTTATAAGTATTATTGCACTTTAAAATATCCATTAACGGTACTTTTACCATGAACAAATATCCTGAGTTTAAACAGCTCAACCTTCCGGAAATTGATCAGGAAATTCTTCAGTTTTGGAGCGATCAGCAGATTTTTGAGCAAAGTGTGGCTACCCGGAAAGGGAAAACACCATTTGTCTTTTATGAAGGCCCTCCATCAGCAAATGGCCATCCCGGCATTCATCATGTCATTTCCAGAACGATAAAAGATTTATTTTGCCGCTACCGGACACTGAAAGGTTATGAGGTGAAAAGAAAAGCCGGCTGGGATACACATGGCCTGCCCGTGGAACTGGCTGTGGAAAAAATGCTCGGCATCAGAAAGGATGATATCGGCAAAAAAATATCGGTTGCAGAATACAACAGCATTTGCCGGCAGGAAGTACTGAAGTATAAGGATGTCTGGGATCATCTTACCAGGAAAATGGGTTATTGGGTAGACCTCGAGCATCCCTATGTTACATTCGAAAATTATTATATCGAGTCGGTCTGGTGGCTGCTGAAGCAATTTCATACCAAAGGATACCTGTATGAAGGGTATGCCATTCAGCCTTATTCTCCGGCTGCCGGCACCGGTCTCAGTTCTCATGAACTGAATCAACCCGGAACGTATAAAGACATCCGCGATACTTCGGTAATTGCACAGTTCAGCATTATTCCGGGTTCCCTTGATAAAAGCAAAATACCTTCATTTCTGATCGATGCTGCAGCGGAAGGCAATTGCTTTCTGCTGGCATGGACTACCACTCCCTGGACATTGCCATCTAATTGTGCCCTGGCTGTGGGAGAAAAAATCAGCTACGCTTTGGTAAAAACCTATAATCCCTATACCTACCGGCAGGTTAATCTGATTCTTGCAAAAGACCTGGTACCCAAATACTTTTCTCACGGAGATACCGAAGCTGCCCTGAAATTATCCGACTATAAACCCGGTGATAAGGTGATTCCTTTTGAAATGCTCGGAGAAGTATCCGGTAAACAACTCGAAGGGATTAAGTACGAACAACTGATGCCTTATGTGCAGCCGGAGGGCAATGCCTTTATGGTTGTTACCGGCGATTTTGTTACCACAGAAGATGGAACCGGCATTGTGCATATTGCTCCAAGCTTTGGGGCCGATGATTTCAGGATCGCTAAGAAGTACGGGATTCCTGCACTTACTTTAGTTGACAAGCAAGGCCGGTTTGTTCCTGAAGTAACAGATTATGCAGGCGAGTTTGTAAAAGAGCAATACCTGAGTGAAGAAGAAAAGGAACAGGAAAAAAAGAAGCAGGGTCGTGAAAAATATCTTTCAGTAGATGAGCGCATTGCCATCAGGCTGAAGGAACAGAATAAGGCTTTCAAAGTAGAGAAATTTGAACACAGCTACCCGCATTGCTGGCGTACCGACAAACCCATCCTTTATTATCCGTTGGATTCCTGGTTTATAAAAAGTACAGCCGCCAGGGACAGGCTGATAGAACTCAACAAAACCATAAACTGGAAGCCTGAAGCAACCGGTACCGGCCGCTTTGGTAACTGGCTGGAAAACCTGCAAGACTGGAACCTTTCGCGATCCCGTTTTTGGGGTACGCCTTTGCCAATCTGGAAAACAGAAGATGGAACAGAGGAGATATGCATTGGGTCATTAGAGGAATTGTCTGCTGAAATTGATAAGTCGGTGAAAGCCGGTTTCATGCAAAGCAATCCTGTTATCAGCACAAAAGAAACGATAGCCGGCAGCTTTCATAAAACCGATGCTTCCGGAAAATCACTCGATCTTCATAAACCTTTTGTTGACGAACTGCTCCTGGTTTCTCCTGGCGGAAAACTCATGCGGCGTGTGCCTGACCTGATCGATGTCTGGTTTGATTCAGGCGCCATGCCCTATGCACAGTTGCATTATCCGTTTGAAAATAAGGAAGCACTCGGCGAGAATTTCCCGGCAGATTACATTGCCGAAGGAGTGGATCAGACACGTGGTTGGTTTTTTACCCTTCATGTGATTGCAGTTATGCTTTTTGATTCCGTCGCCTTTAAGAATGTGATCGCCAATGGACTGGTTCTCGATAAGTATGGCAATAAGATGTCGAAACGACTCGGCAATATTGTAGAGCCTTTTGAAACCCTGGATCAGTTTGGTGTTGATGCAACGAGGTGGTACCTCATCAGCAATTCACAGCCCTGGGACAACCTGAAGTTTGACCTGAATGGCATTGATGAAGTGCGCAGAAAGCTGTTTGGTACCTTATTTAATACGTATGCTTTTTTCATCCTTTATGCAAATATTGATGGCTTTGCCTACCGGGAAGAGGAAGTGGCTATGGAAAAGCGCCAGGAAATTGACCGGTGGATCATCAGCCTGTTGAATTCATTGGTGAAGGAAGTGGATGAATCGCTGGCAGACTATGAACCAACGAAAGCAGCCAGGGCTGTGCAAACATTTGTAGATGAACACCTTAGCAATTGGTACGTTCGGCTAAGCAGGCGCCGTTTTTGGAAAGGGGAATATGAAGAAGATAAGATTGCCGCTTACCAGACACTGTATCAATGCCTGGAAACCCTGACACAGCTGATGTCACCCATCTCACCTTTCTTTTCCGATTGGTTGTTCAGAAATCTGAATGGAGTAACAGGCAGGAAAAAGGAAGTTTCTGTTCATCTGACTGATTTTCCTGCATATAATCCGCAGTTGATCAATCCGCTATTGGAAGAACGGATGCGATTGGCCCAGGAGATTTCATCCATGGTACTCTCCTTGCGTAAGAAAGTGAATATAAAAGTACGGCAACCGTTGAGCAGGATCATGATTCCATATTCAAGTGAACCAATTCGGGAACAGTTGCTGCTGGTGCGCGACCTGATTCTTTCTGAAGTAAATGTGAAGGAGCTCGATTTTGTGACCGATACTTCAGGATTGGTTACTAAAAGGGTGAAGGCTAATTTTAAATTGCTCGGCGCCCGATTGGGCAAGAGAATGAAGATTGTTAATGAGGAATTGTTAAAGCTGGAACAGGATCAGATTCAATTACTGGAGCTGGAAGGATTTTTAGAGTTGGTTATTGATAATGAAGCTGTTGTAATTAATTTAAATGAGGTAGAGGTGATTTCGGAAGACATTCCGGGCTGGCAGGTTGCCAATCAGGGCGAGCTTACGGTGGCATTAGATGTTACGATAACTGAAACGCTGCAGGAAGAGGGAAATGCCCGTGAACTGGTAAACAGGATACAGAAAATGCGCAAGGATTTAGGCTATAATGTGACTGACAGAATTGATGTTTTCATTGAGAAATCGGAAACAATAAATTTGTCTGTAATAAACTTTAAGAACTATATTTGCGCCGAAATTTTAGCTGAATCATTAGAATTAGTTGATTCACTGAGCGGTGCAGAAACTTTAACGGTGAACGATTTGCCCGTAAAAGTAATTATCAAACAAAAAAAGTAATTGTGATTATGGCAAAGAGCAAAAAGAAGGTTGCCGCTACGCCTGTAAAAAAGTCAGCAGCCCCAAAGAAGAAACCGGCAGCCAATAAAAAGGTAGTCAAAACCGCTACAAAAAAAGCTAAACCTGCACCCAAACAGCAAGTGAAAAAAACAATTGTAAAGTCTAAGACAGCTACTGCGAAGGCTGCCGTGAAGAAGACGGCAGCTAAAGCCGGTGTAAAGGCAGCACCAAAGAAAGTGACTACTGTTCCTGAGGTGGTGAAGAAGTCAACCAAGCCGATAATCGCTGCCGCATCTAAACCGGTAGTGAAGCCAACCACCAAGGTTACGCCACAAGTAGAAGGGAAGGCTGTAGTTAAGCCAATTGTAAAGCCATCTGTTCAGCCTGCAAAAAAGAAAGAAACGGAATTGAGAACACGCTATAAGGATGATGAACTGGAAGAGTTCAGGTTATTGATTTTAGATAAGCTCGATGCTGCAAAGAAGGAATTAAAATATCTGCAGGATCAGATCAACCGCAAAGGTGATAATGGCACAGACGACACGGAGAACAAATTTGCTTCTTCTGATGATGGCTCCAGCAGTATGGAAAGGGAATACCTGAACCAGATGGCAGCCCGCCAGATCATGTATATGGATCACCTGGATAAGGCATTGGTTCGTATTCAAAATAAGACCTATGGTATCTGCAGGGTAACCGGTAAGCTCATTGAAAAGGAACGGTTGAAGTCTGTTCCACATGCTACCCTTAGCATGCAGGCTAAAATGATGCAGTCACACTAACGGATCTCTTGAAGTACTTACATCCGGTTATTGTCATTTTATCAGTACTGATTTTCGACCAGGCACTTAAGTTTTGGGTGAAGTTGAATTTCATGTATACGGAAAGTCTGCGTATTACTGATTGGTTTTACCTCTATTTTATTGAGAATGAAGGAATGGCCTTTGGATGGTCGCTGGGAGGCGAATGGGGTAAACTCACGCTCAGCCTGTTCAGGTTGTTAGCTGTATTTTTGATTGGATACTACCTCGTCAGGCTGGTGAAGCAAAAATCTCATGCCGGCTTTATTACCAGCATATCACTAATTATGGCCGGTGCCATTGGTAATATTTTGGACTCCGTATTTTATGGAAAGCTTTTTTCCGCCAGCACACCGCAGCAGCTGGCAGTATTGATGCCGGAAGGAGGAGGCTATGCGACCTGGTTACATGGAAGGGTGGTGGATATGTTTTACTTTCCATTGTATGAAGGATTTATTCCGCCATGGGTTCCTATCTGGGGTGGCGAATTCCTCATCTTCTTCAGGCCAATATTTAATGTTGCCGATGCATCTATCACCACCGGCGTTTTTCTGATCATCCTGTTTCAGAAACAATTTTTCAAGCAGCCTGACAAACAGGTAAAAGCTATTCCGGAAGACAAAACGGATGGCATTACTCCTGAATAATAGTATGGCAGACAACCGCTATTTCCCATTATTATTCTTTTTTAATTGGAAGAAGCCCATAATAGCCACTGGTGTGCTTTAGGTATTGCAAGCAAAGTATTGTTTTATGATGAGAACATACGAAAGGGAAAGACATATTTCCACAGACAAAAAAAAGTTGATCTCTTCTGAAGGCAGTTGTATATTTGGATAGGACTTTCACCTCTTAAAATGTAACCCATGAAGAAGTTGTGCCTGCTCTTCGCGACTCTTTTTCAGATGTTGAACAGCAATGCCCAATCGCCAGAACTCATTTTTGGAAATTCGACCAACCTGTCAGTAATTGATTTTGATCCTGAAATGAATGTAGTGCAATATGGTTCAGGAAGCACTTCCAAAGATTTCGATTTGGATACTGATGGTAGTGCTGACATAACTATTAACTTAGAACGAAAGCTTACCGCATTTTATGAATCTGCATTCATCACATTCCCGAACACCGCAGCTCAAATTGCGTTGAATACTGCCGATGATCTGACCATCATCGCATTTAAGCAGGGTGATTCACTTTATAAGGATTTATATTCTTACGATTTTGATGAAGCTGCATTTGATGGTGCATTGTTGTATGTTTCCAGCGGATCTAATCAATACGGTCAGTTTGCCAATACTACATTCCGTTACCTCGCTTTCAGAATCACAGCCGGCGATACATTATATGGCTGGTTGAGAATGGCAAGAGCCAGCGAATTTAATACCGACAGTTTAAGTTACCGGATAGATCAGCTGGCTTATGAAGGCACCTTGTCATCGATTCTTCCAACCGGCGCATTGAATGGTATTAAAGTATATCCTACCATTACCAATTCCAGCCTGGTAATTGAAAATAATGAGTTGCAAGATTCAAAGGCTGACCTTTACAGCTTATCCGGAAAACTTTTACTACATCACAACCTTACCATTCACAAAAACGAATTGCATCTCGATACCTTTCCTGACGGCATGTATCTGCTGGTAGTTACTTCAGCGGCAGGGCAGGAAACGTTTAAAGTGATAAAGCAATAAGAAGAAATAAGCAAGAGACTGAATTCCATGGGGAAATACTTTTTTACACGGTGGCACAATGTTATACTTGCATGATGAAGTGTAGGTACCTGTTTTTCATTGTATTGCTGACCGGCCTGTGTTGCTGCAAATCGCCCGCGAAGGCGCAATGCAATTCTGTTTCCGGAGCAACCTTAAAAGGCACCATCATTCCCACTTCCACTTATCAAAGCATTGCAGTGGTAAATGCAGGTGAGTACTGGAATTTTACAGCATCAACCTGCAACAAGTATGTATTCTCGTTTTGCCCTGCCGACGGTGGATCCGTATCCTGGGACACTCAATTTACTATTGATGACAATACCGGAGTTGCTGTAGCAGGAGCATATAATGATGACAATTGTGGAAATCAGTCTTATCTTGAATGGGCACCTGTTGCTAATGGAACATACCGGATTTATGTAACAAGATATAGTTGTCAAAATATTGGCCCGTCAAGCGGCACATTGGTATATAAAGTAATTCCTCTTAATACGGCTACTTCCGAATATTCATTAGTAGGCGATGCATCGGCTCCTTCCGGCTGCGCTTCACTTACAGCTGATGCAACCAATAATATCGGATGTGCATGGGATGTAAACTCAACTTTTGATTTCAGTACTTCTTTCAGTTATGATTTTACTGTTAATCTTGGATCGGACGACAATGGTGCCGACGGTATTTGTTTTGTGATGCAGAACGACCCTCAGGGTTTATGCACCTGTGGCGGTTCCGGAGGAGGAATGGGTGCGGCAGGAATTCTAAAAAGTGTGATTGTAGAATTGGATACCTACCTGAATTATGAAGACCGTGATGATGGTATAGCGAATGTGCTTTGCAGTGGCGGTCCTAACCCGGATCATATTGATCTCTGGCTGAACGGAAATGTGAATCCAAGCGGCACCTGTGGCAGCAGTCCGGGTGCGCGCATCATTCCTGCAGGTGTAGCATTAATGAATGGAGCCAGTGCATACAATATTGAAAATGGAATGGATCATACACTGCGCATCAGCTGGATTCCTTCGGGAGCCACCGGCACGCTAACGGTGAGCGTATTGGATAACAGCGGCCTCATCACCTATGCTACATTCTCTTATGCTTTCAACCCAACAACCATATTCGGCACCACCACCCCTTATTTCGGATTCACGGCATCTACCGGTGCACTCTCTAATCAGCAATCGGCTTGCCTTTCACCGATGCTGTTGCCCGTTGAGCTGGCATCCTTCACTGCTACCTGTCAGCAAACAGGAGATGTATTGGTGAAGTGGAAAACAGTGAGCGAACTTAATAACGATCACTTTATCATTGAACGGTCTGTGGACGGCAGCCACTATTCGGAAATTATGACTTTGCCCGGTGCGGGTACATCTGCTGCTATACATGAATATAGCTGGACAGACAAAGAAATTATTCCGGGTACGGTTTATTACAGGATAGCAGATCATGCAATCAATGGCAGCAAGGTTTATTCACCTGCTGTAAGTGTATCCTGCGAAAAAGTGATGGATCCGGTCTTGTCAGCTTATGCAGATGGTAATGGCTACCTCAATATTTCCCTGGATGGAACCGGTGAGTTGGCCGGGACACTCCGGGTAATAGATATCAGTGGAAAAATATTGGTTTCACTTCCCGTAAACAGTCAATTAACCACACAGCAAAAATTGCAGGTGTATACAGGTAATCTTCCAGAAGGGGTTTACCTGGTTAGTTTAAACAATCGTGCAATATATTATTGTACAAAGTTGGCGATCTTCTAAACGTGGGAGTATCCAGTCCATTCAATGGGTGTATGACCATTCGTTCATCTTGTTAGGCTATGGTTGGTGGGTTAAATGGTTAAATGGCTAAATTGTTAAATTGTTAAATTGTTGCGGCGAAGCCGATCACTTGCTATTCTGTAATCACTACGCTGGTACTCACTTACTCAAATACTTAATTACTCAATACTCAATACTCAATTGATATTGCATCGCCGGCGTGTGGCCAACCTGTAATTGACAAGCAAAAAGTTTTGTCCTGCTCCCCATCCAACTATCGATGGGTTACGTATTTACCATAACGACATCATGATAAAAGAATACTCTTTTATAACTGTTTGGGAACTACGCAATACTTCATTAGAAGAAGCGTGGAAGACAATAAAAGCAGTTGATGACTGGCCGCAATGGTGGAAAGGGGTGGAAGAAGTGAAAGCACTGAAGGAAGGTGACGCTGATGGCATTGGAAAAGTTTCATCATTCACATTTAAATCCGCATTACCCTACCGGCTCACTTTTGAATCAGAGCTGGTGCAACTGGAAACATACCGGTTGATGAAAGGAAAAGCAAAAGGTGAGCTGGAAGGTACCGGTACCTGGTTGTTTGAGCTGAAAGGTGATGTTGTGCATATTGAATACCATTGGCAGGTGAGAACAACAAAACCCTGGATGAATCTATTATCACCCGTTCTCAATCCTGTATTCAAGTGGAACCATGATGTAGTGATGCAATGGGGATTGGAAGGGTTGATAAAACGTCTTCATGCAAAGGGCATCTGATGTATTGCCTTTTTTCTGTGAAGAAAACACTATGAATTCACAGTCTTTCCGAGACGAAAGATCTGCAGGAAAGATATTTTTTAGCCAATTAAAGATTGCGTGCAGATTCAAGTGTATGACAAATTGCATTTCTCAGCGATAAAATAATACAAACGCGAAGACGCCAAGACGCCAAAAAACGTAGCATATTGATCCTTTGTGATTTTCTTCGCGACTTCGCGTCTTGGCGCTAAAAAGCAAGGCGCTAAGGTAAACGCTACAGCATTAAGTGCAATTTGTCATACACCCGATTCAAGTGATTGAGCAGATCAGGCGGAAATACGGCACCTGACGGTTTCCTCTTTATTCCCACTATTCAAAATCATAGTACAGTGATTGTATGAAGTTCCCATATAATCATGATAAGTTTACAGAATGAAACGACATCCCATTCTCGCCGGCTTCTCACGCGATCACCATCATGCTTTAATCACAGCCCGATACATCAAAAAGGATGCACCAACTTTTCGTGGAATGGCTGATACAACGGAAGGCAAACGTGAGTATGTGTTGAATTTTTTCAAATCACATTTACAGAACCATTTCAGGCAAGAGGAAGAAATACTTTTTTCACTACCGCAAAGTTGCAGCCGGGTATGCAGAAATTACTGGATGAATTAATTACAGAGCATAGCATGATCGTATCACTGGTTCAAAGAATAGAAAGTCAGGAAGAAACAGAATCGGCACTCCATGATTTAGGAAGCCTGCTGGAATCACATATTCGTAAAGAAGAAAGAGAATTGTTTCAGCAAATGCAGGATAAGTTATCACCGGCAGATTTTTTATTGTTGGAACAACTGCTTCAGCAAGACCCTAAATAATCGTTCAGGTTGTTTTAGATCGCAGACTGATAATCCATCTGTGACTTCGATTGATTGTGCTACGGTAATCTTCTTTGTACAGGCCAGTGTTTATGACAAACGGATTTTGTTCGCCGCTATCTCTGATTACTTTTTGCCAGCTCAGGCAAGATGAATAACACCGTACATTATACTATTCTTCCCTTGTTAATTACTAACCGGAGCCCTGTTGCCGCACAAAAATTTTGAAATTATTTCCCTTTAGTTATTTTAACAGAAGCAAATCACAACACCTGCATTATGGTAAGATACTTTACGTTTGTTTTCTGCTTATTGTCAATGCTGCAATCTGCCATTGCACAAACGATCAGGGGAACAGTAAAAGATGCGCATACCGCTGAAGCACTTATCGGTGCCAACGTAGTTGTGAAAGGAACCACTAACGGAACGGTAACGGATGAAGACGGAAAGTTTTCGCTCACAATCAATCAAACACTTCCGGTAACGCTCACCATCTCTTACCTCGGCTACCTGCCCCACGATCATGTGGTGCGTGATGCCAACGCCAACATTACTGTGAAACTGGATCCTGATAAGGTAGTATTAGGTGAGGTAGAGATTACAGGCAGCCGTCTTTCCGAGAAACAAAAGGAATCACCATTAACTGTGGAATCGATGGATCAGATTGCCATCCGGCAAACACCTGCTTTTAATTTCTATGAAGGATTGGGTCAATTGAAAGGGGTGGATGTAACGTCAGCCAGTTTAGGATTCAAGATCATCAACACACGCGGTTTCAATTCTACTTCACCGGTGCGTTCATTACAGATTATTGACGGGGTAGATAACCAGGCACCGGGATTGAGTTTCTCACTGGGTAATTTTTTAGGTGCGCCTGACCTGGATGTGCTGAAAGTGGATTTAGTAGTAGGTGCCAGTTCAGCATTCTATGGCCCCAATGCTTTTAATGGCGTTATCAGCATGACAACGAAGGATCCGTTTCAGACACCGGGTTTGTCGATTTCAATGAAAGGGGGTGAACGGAGTTTATTTGAAGGTTCTATACGCTGGGCACAGGTCATCAAAAACAAGAGCGGCTTTGAAAAATTCGCTTATAAAATCAACGGATTCTTTTTGCGAGCCAACGATTGGGAAGCCACGAACCTTGATCCCGTTTATCAAACGCTGGATGATGCCTCCAATCCCGGTGGTTATGATGCAGTAAATCGTTATGGCGATGAGTTTTATTTCGCACACGACTATTCCAAGAGTATTGCAGCCTATCCCGGCCTGGGCAGGTTTTACCGCACCGGCTACCTGGAAACAGACCTGGTGGATTACAATACCCGCAACTATAAAATGACCGGGGCTTTTCATTACAAGTTCCGCCAGGATCTTCAACTTATATATGCTGCCAACTTCGGATCAGGCACAACGGTTTACCAGGGGATAACCGGTATTCACTCAAGAACATTTTGTTTTTTCAGAACAGAATAGAGTTACAACAGAAGGATAAATTTTTTATTCGTGCTTATGCCACCAATGAAAATGCAGGCGATTCCTATGATGCATACTTCACTGCATTGCTCCTCGAGCGCAGTGCCAAAGGCGACGTGGACTGGGGTACCGATTATTTCACCAACTATTCCACGCAGGGTGTTCCAATTATCAGGAATCTGCCAGGCTATCCGACATATGTATTTGATCCGGAAAATCCGGATGGTTACCAGCAATACCTCGACAGCATCACCGATTTTTTGACTGATTATACTTCACTGATTGACTCCCTACACAATAATGCAGAGAACTATGCGAACAATGAAAGCGTCAGTCCGGGCCAGCATGCTTTTTATTTGCCGGGAACGGCAGTGTTTGATTCGGCATTCAACTACATCACTACGCATGAATCGTATGCAGAAGGCGGCTCTAAGTTTTATGATAAGTCGGCATTGTATCACCTGCATGGTGAATACAAATTTACGCCCGGTTTCATGGATATAGTAGTGGGTGCCAATTACAGGATGTACCGGCCCAACTCGCATGGCACTATCTTTAGCGATACCAATGATGTTAAAATCACCAACTCAGAATTTGGTGTGTACGGTGGTTTGGAAAAACGATTTCTCGACAGCCTGTTGAAGATCAATGCCACCCTGCGTGTTGATAAGAATGAGAATTTCGATGTGCTTTTTTTCCGGCCGTTTCAGCAGTGTACACTTTGAATAAAAGTAGTTTCAGGGCCAGTTTTTCTTCAGCAATCCGCAACCCGACGTTGGCTGATCAGTACCTCTACTACAATGTAGGCCGTGCCATATTGGTTGGTAACCTGAATGGATTCGATTCACTGGTGGCTATTCCATCGCTACTCGACTTCATTAATACACAGAAGTATGATACACTTGATTTCTTCAACGTGAAACCATTGCGTCCTGAGCAGGTGAAAAGCATTGAGGTAGGTTACCGTGCATCCCTCTTCCAGCATTTGTTTGTCGATATGAGTTATTACTACAGTTGGTATCGTTACTTTATTGGGTATAAACTGGGAGCAGTGATTGACTATAATGAGATCTTCAACCGCCTTAATGGCTTCCAGGTATATCGAGTGGCTTCCAATACGGAAGACCAGGTGACCACCAACGGATTTTCCATCGGCTTGAATTATTACTTCAAAGAGTATTACTCTATAAATGGAAACTACTCCTATAACAAACTGAACCGGCAGGGTTCTACCGATCCCATCATTCCCGCCTTCAATACACCGGAAAATAAATTCAATATCGGCATCAGTGGCCGCGACATTGCAATAGATATGGGATTCCTCAACGCCATCTGGGACAAGCTGCCGGTAATCCCTTTCAACAACTATGGCTTCAGCATTAACTACAAATGGGTGCAGGGATTTTTATATGAAGGCTCCCCACAGTTTACCGGCGAAGTGCCCACTTATGGAAAAGTGGATGTACAGGTCAACAAAGAATTCCCGCAGATTGACCTCACCGTAAAAGTAGGCGCGTCCAACCTGCTGAACAATGAGAAGTTTGAAGTGTATGGCGGGCCTTATGTGGGCAGGCTGGCATATGTGCAGGTGTTGT
Organism: Chitinophagaceae bacterium; assembly: GCA_016704325.1. GTDB lineage: Bacteria > Bacteroidota > Bacteroidia > Chitinophagales > UBA10324 > JACCZZ01. The sequence goes on along the minus strand of JADJAG010000011.1, from coordinate 139,886 downwards.
TTGATTTATGAGGGAAATGATGGAATGTTGTGTTGCGACTTCGGTTAATTAATATCTAATGAAGCAGTCATCGCAGGTTGTCGAACAAAAAATTATTTAACCTGAGAAAGACAGCGAAGACCCCTCAGGCAAATAGCAGAAGCAAATCGTTATGTTTACCCTGGAAACACAAAGGGAAATGTCGCCATTGCAATATAAGCCGAACAAATGCTGACACCGAAAAGAAGCAGCACGAGTGAAATTCGCCATCTTCGCACTGACTAAACAGACTGCTTGCAATCGAATGTGATAACAGGGGTCGGGTAGCATGGTCTATGGAAGAAAAAAAAATGCGTCAGCTTTCAGCCATTATGTTCACCGACATTGTCGGCTATACAGCATTGATGCAAGGGAATGAAGTAGTAGCCGTGAAAGCAAGGGCAAGGCACCGGGAAGTCTTCGAACAACAACACCAAATATATCGTGGCGAAATCATACAATATTATGGTGATGGTACCTTGAGCGTGTTCAAGAGTGCCGTTGATGCAACGGAATGTGCTATTGAAATTCAAAAACGAATGCTGCAGGATGAACCGGTTCCATTGCGGATCGGACTGCACATGGGTGATATTGTTTTTGACAAGAGCGAAGTATACGGTGATGGCGTGAATGTGGCTTCCCGCATTCAGAACCTGGCTGTAGCCGGTTCTATTTTTCTTTCGGAAAAACTGAATGAAGAGCTCAGGAATCATACTGCCATTGCTACTACGTCCTTAGGCCGTTTTGAACTTAAGAATGTAAGCCGGCCCGTCGAAGTGTTTGCTGTTACCATTCCCGGAATTGTGGTACCACCGCGAGAGAACCTGCAGGGAAATCAGCAGTTAGCCGGTAAAACCATTGCCGTGCTTCCTTTTTTAAACATGAGTGCGAATGTGGAGAATGAATATTTCAGCGACGGCATCACGGAAGAAATCATCAACGCTTTGTCGAAGATCAAAAGCCTGAAAGTAACCTCAAGGACTTCTTGCTTCTTCTTTAAAAACAAAAACATTCCCATCAGGCAAATCGGGAAGGAATTGAATGTGTCTACCATTCTGGAAGGGAGCGTAAGACTATCAGGCAGCATGATCAGGATCACTGCACAATTGATACAAGCGGAAGAGGATTTTCATTTCTGGTCGGAAACATGGGACCGGAAGCTGGAAGATATTTTTGAGATACAGGATGAAATTAGCCTGCTGATTGCCGATAAGTTAAGAGAGCATTTCGGACACTTTGAAATCCAGGAGCACCTGGTCGAAAAGCAAACAGACAGTTTCAGTGCGTATGAATATTATTTGAAAGCCCGGTATCATGCACAAAAGTGGAACCCGGAAGATTTACGCATAGCCATTTCACTCTATGAACAGACGCTTGCACTGGATCCGAAACATACAGAATCATACCTTGGACTTGGTGACTGTTATGGATTTATGGCTACTACCGGATTCATGCCCTTTGAAGAAGCATGGGGCAAGACGGCACAACTGATCAATCAGGCCCATGATTTGAACGACCGGTTGCCCGGTGTACATTTTCAACTTGCCAACCTTGCTTTTTTACTGCATGCGACTACCGTGAAGCATTCAGGCAAACGGAAACTGCGATAGCGTTAAAACCAAATTATGTAGAAGCGCAGCAATTCATGTCATTCTTTTACATCATTGCCGGAGAAAAGGAAAAGGCCGCAGCACACCTGGAAATTGCGCTACGCATTGATCCACTTTCGCCGGAAACACTTTTCTTCAGCGCTTACTTCGAGTATATGATAGAGAACTATGTATTCGCTATTGAAAAACTTGACCGGTGCCTTCAGCAAAATCCAAAAAACCTGCCCGCTCACACCGTTAAATGCTACTGCCTCCTAAAACTCGGACGCAGCAGGGAAATGATGCAATATCTTGAAACCATCCCTTCAGATATTATTGCACCCGGCTACGTGACTGGTTTGACGGGGCTTGCTTTTGCTATACAGGGAGATGCTGTAAAGTCAGCCGAATACCTGCAACAGATTGAAGAGAATGCCAAAGGCCCTGATGGATTCCGCTCTCACTCTTACTTGTTTTTGATGTATGCACTTACTGGTAAAAAGGACAAAGCATTTGAATGGATCAGTGAAGCGATCGCGATGAAATCTTCCTTACTCCTTTTTCATTTTGCAGATCCGTTGGTTAATGCTATTAAGGATGATCCGAGGTATGTTGCATTTCATGAGATTATTTATCGCACTGATGTAGAGAAGAAGAGCAAGGCGAAGCAGCATGAAGTGATGAATACGGAAGAGGTTTCTGTTTATTCAACGCTTTTGCTTAGACATATCAATGAAAAAAAGCCTTACCTGGATCCCGATTTGTCGCTACGGAAGCTTTCGGTTCAGATCAGCCTGCACCCTGACAAGCTTTCCTGGTTGCTCAATGAGAGATATGGTAAAAATTTTAATGATTTCATCAATCATTACAGGTTGGAAACATTCCAGATTTTAATGAAGGAATACAATAATTCGAAAAGCAAATTGACACAACTTATCAGGAAGAGTGGATTCAAATCGAAGACAGCTTTCCATGCTTATCTAGAAAGGGAAACAGGTCAAACGGCCGTTCAATACCTAAATTTGCTACAATCCCGGCAATGAGTTGATTTGCTTTGCAAAGCCTGATGCAGAGAATAGGCAAGGCCAGCAAAGTGCAATGCTGGTAGCATAAAAATCTATTCATCTGTTAACAGCTGAAAATTATTAATGTGCAGTATCTCGAATTCATTACTTCCCCATCCATACTTTAAAATCAGCAGCGCTTTCGCGGCTGATAATCACTTCTTTGTCTGATTTGGGTTTGAGTTCCAGTTTCAGTTTCCCGTTGAAATAGTTATGAATGGCTGCGATAGATTTGATATGTACAATAAATGCACGGTTGATACGCCTGAAGTCAGCAGGGTCAAGCATTTCTCCGATTTCTTCAAGCGTATAATCGGCAAGGTATTGCCGGTTATCCCAGGTCCGGAAAAATGTAAGTCGGTCCTCCGAATAAAAAAATGCGATTTCATCAGTATCTATTGATGTTAATTTTTGTCCATGTTTTACCAGGAAACGTTTCCGGTAATTATTGCTTTGTCCGTGCAGTTGCGCAATAAGTTGATCAATATTGAAATCTTGTTTATTGTATTGGCGCTTCAGATGTTTCAGTTTATCCAGAGACTCCATCAATTCTTCTTTTTAATTGGCTTCAGCAGATAGTCAATACTATTTACTTTGAAAGCCTTTAATGCATACTCATCATAAGATGTGGTGAAAATGACTGGAGCTTCCACAGGCTGTTGCTTGAAAATTTCAAAACACTGTCCATCCGATAACTCAATATCCATCATAATCAGGTCTGGTTTCTTATTCTCCCGCAGCCATTTCACGGAAGCCTGAATACTTTTACAAATGCCCAGGATGGTATTGCTCTTATCAATTTCCAACAGCATATTCATCAGCCGCTCTGCGCCTAATTTTTCATCTTCGATTATCAGAATTTCCATCGTTTGCTATGCCATTAATGATAGTGATACTATGAATTCCGTTTCAGTTTCCGTCACGTCCACAGTGCCCATGCCGAGCAACCGGTAACGGGAGATAATATTCTTTAATCCAAGTTTATTTGAAAACACCACTCCTTTCTTCTTCTGCAAATTATTCCTTACACACAATTTATTATCATTTCCTGTTTCTATTTTAATGATAAGCGGCTTGTCTTCAGATACCTCATTGTGCTTCACGGCATTCTCCACCAGCAACTGCAAAGTGAGTGAAGGCAGCTTATGATAAATTAGCCGATCATCAGCATGTATCCTGATTTGCAGCCCGTCATCGAACCTGGTTTTCAGCATGCTGCCATACGCACGGATAAAATGGAGTTCCTCCGACAACGTACTCAGTTCATTCTCATTGGAGCGAAGCAGGTAACGATATACGGTTGACATCTCATCTACGAATTGCTCTGCGCGCATAGGATTTTTACTGATCAGTGCGCTGAGGGAGTTGAGGCTGTTAAATAGAAAGTGCGGACTCACCTGCGCTTTCAGCATTTCATAACTACTTTGTAATTGTAGTTTTTCAAGCTCCTTTTTGTGCGCCAGCAGGCGGGTATTGATCTCTGCACGATACAATACTTCAAAGAAGGCGAATAGGATCACTGACAGCAACACGGAAATCAAAACCTGGTAGGCCCAGTTTATCCTTACCTGTTCCAGGCTGCCAAATGAGAGGTATTGAATAAGCACATCCGTTGTTACCATTATGCTCAGTGAAGTGAGAGCAACGGCTAATGCCGACCATAATAATCGTTTTTGAAAATCCGATTCAGCAGGGAAACGGCGCTGTGTGCCGGCAATAATAAGTTGATCAAGATGAAATAGAAGACTCCACATTCCGATGACAAGCAACAGTATCAGGATAAAAGGTAAAGGCAGGTAGTTGAAATTTTTTTCTACCTGCAGGTTAATTGCCGTAAAAAGCACCACCAGGAAAACTTTGATGTAAAGGGGTTTGATCTTCGCTGTCATTTCTCTTATTCTAAAATTTCATCTATCACCTGCTTATAGTTTCCACCACCAAAGTTCGAGAAGATCACGATTGCTGTTTCGTTTTCAGGAAAATAAATCAGGTTGGCATCTACCCCAAGCGAACTGCCGTTTTTTCCGTAGCCGCTGTTGCCTTCCTCGGTAACCCAGCTTTCCATTCCAAGGCCAAAATCACAGATGGTAATCTTCATTTCTGCAAGTGATTCTTCCGACAAGATTTGATTCGTGAATAAGGCTTCACCAAATTTCAGTAGGTCCGATGCCGTGCTGATAATTCCGGCAGCAGGGTCACCATCGCTGTCTGCCCTGTCCCATTGCGATACATCCATCAGTTTATTTCCGCTGAAGTTGTAACCGCGTGAAACATTTGTATCGTCTCTTTTTTCAAGATACGTATCGTGCATCAACAGTGGTTGAAATATAATCTCTTCCATGTTTTGCTGGAGTGTATGGCCGGTTATTTTTTCGATAATGAGCTGAAGCATCCAATAACCTGCATTACTGTAATAGCATCCTGCACCCGGTTGGTTTTTTAGTTCGTTATCATAAATATAATTTTCAAGCCGCTCACCGGCATCCATGTTGCCAATATCATCCGGGTTATTGATTAGTGAAGTCTGATAGCGTACATCATCGTCTGTGGGTTGCTTTAATCCGCTGGTGTGGTTGAGAAGTTGGCGTACCGTGATTGAACCGGCTTGTGGAATATTTTCATTCATCTCAGGTAATAGTTGGGTAAGCGTGGTTTCCAGCGTGAATTTGCCTTCTTCCACCAGCTTCATTACCACAACTGCTGTAAACATTTTAGTGACGCTACCGGTCCGGAACGGTGTACATGGTGTCATAAAGGTGCCGGTTTCAATATTGCTCTGTCCATAGCTGCCAACCCAGGCTGGTTCATTCCATTTCTTTATTCCCAGGATGCTGCCCGGTGCCTGGTTTGCGGAAACATAGCTATCGAGAAATGCAGCGTACAAACTATTATTCGGATGCGATGTATAAGATTCTTCACAGCGTGATTCAGGTTGCGGTATTTCTTCCTTTGTACAGGATGATAAAGAAAGACCTACGAAAATAAAGGAACTTAGCAGGATGATTTTCATGGTTTAATGTTTTTTATTTGCGCTGATCAGATAGCATTTAACTCCGGCCACAGCAAACTGATGTGGCAACAGGGAAGATCGGGAATTGATGAAGGGTGTTTCCAGGGCATAACTGTAAGCGATGAAAGGAGCAATGTTGTGAATACGGTAACCAAGGGTCAAACTGCTTTTCAGCATAAACTTATTCTGGAGTTGTGAGGCCATCTCATACACTCCTTCTTGCTCCTTATAGAGCGGCATGTACGCATAATTTAAAAGGTAGCCTGGACCGATACTAAAATCAGCCTGCAGGCTTTTCCAAATTCCCCTTACACCGAGTTCTGAGTAGAGCATACCGGTTGTTCCGAGTTTCTGGTGGGTATAAAATCCAATTTCGGCAGTTTGAAAAAATTGAAAGTGAGGTTTCCTTTTGTAATAGAATTCAGTGCCGGCAGCAGCACCTAAATTCCAATCGCTGAACAGGTGGCTGAAAGTTGGCATGCTTACCCGCTCATTCAACAGGCTGATCTTAATGGGAATCTCCTTTTGGTACGCTATAGTTTGTGCGGTAAGCCCGGTATAAATTCCGGAGGCAAGGATGATGGTGATGATGATTGTCTTCATTGCTGCTCTTTTGTTACAACAAAGTTGCAACGGTCTGCATCAAATGAAAACCTGTTAGTATATGAACCTGCAGAACAGTTACCTGAACCGTATTTTTAGCTACATGAAATTGAATTCATTGATTCAAACTAAACCGGGAAAAAATAAGTTGCAGAATATAAAGAACATTGAGCGAAAGAAGTACTTAATAAACGCATACAGAGTCTTATTGACAATAGCAAGACAAAGAAAGGTAATTGTTGTTCTAAAAGGCAATACAGAACACCATGCAAGAATGCCAGAATACTAAGATTCCACAAATGAATATTTGAATTAAATCGGAATGTAAATTCTGTAACTGCAGCATTCTATCTCTGTTAGGTACCAATTCTAGCGTACTATTTAAACTATAGCGAAAACATTATTTCATTACCACCCTTCAGCATACTGAATTATTAGCTCACAGCATCGAATGGGGCAGCTAAAAAAATCGCTAAGCAAAAGCAATGTAAACTCATAAATGAAGTTTAGAGTACTTAAATGAAAAACCATCTCTGCACTTTAGAAAGAAATCACTAGAAAATGAAAAGCTAAGCTATCTGGAAGGCAATCGGATTGAAAATTATAGAATCTGTTCTTTTAGCTTCAACTCAGGTTGCATTATTTTCCCTGAAGCATTTTTCTGATCTTTAGCATACTAGCAGTATTGATACCTCTTCTCTGCATTTCATCAAGATCGGCAAGGAAAACTTCTCTGAATGTTCGTTTTGAATCTAGCCTCTGGTCAGCGTATTGCTTGTAGATGAGTTCGGCATCAGTATATCTTCCTTGCAACAGGATTGATAAAGCAAGATTGGTGTTAATCCATTTTGCAGATCCATCCATAAGGCCTTTTCGTGCAAATCTCTCTGCTTCTGTATACTGCCCATCAAGAATCAGGTACCACGATAAATTACCATAAGCATTATTCAACTGCAGTGACGAAACCACAGGTATCGGATCAGCGATTAATTTTTCATATACAGTAACAACTTTTTGCTGCATACCTACTTGTTCACTCACAGATGATAAGTCCGGAACTGCTTTTTCCATTTTAAGAATGCTATTGTACTCGATGATACTGCTTGTAAAAGCTGACTTAAAATAAATTTTTAGATTCTCACATACGGCTAGATCTATTTGTACACTTTTAATCAGAGGGGAATTGTTCAATACTTTAATTGCTTCAGCTACATACAGGCTGCCTGACATTCTTAAATCATCACTATAGGATACTTCCAACTTTGACTTACACAATATTGCCAGCCCTGTATAACTACTTCCCAAATCAGCACCAAATCTATTCATGTCTCTTTTTACCAGTGTCTGCTGAATCTCAATGGCTCGTTTGTAATTTGATTCAGATCCGGCATAATTACCCAGTTCTCTTTTCGCATTACCCGCTCTTGAAATCAATCCGGCAAATTGCGGTTCATATGCCTCCGGTTTGAAACTCATCGCAAATTCCAGGAGGGCAATTGCCCGCTCATAATCCTGAAGTGCTGCCTTGAAATCGCCGTAACTTATTTCAATATTTCCCAGGTTACCATACATCATCGCCAACAATGGGTTGAAGGCATCAGGATCAGCTTTAGCAAGTTTATCCTGAATAGCAATGGCACGAAGAAGATAAACAGTTGCGGAATCTAAATCTATTTCATCGGCATAATCGGTGGAAAGGTTCATGAGCCTGATTGCTAAATCCGGATTATATGCATCAGGATTCTCTGCTGCAAGTTGTTCCTCGATTCTAAGAGACTGGATGTGCAAAGACTTTGCAGCATCTATCTTGCCAGTTGCTGAATAAACATTTCCAAGATTGCTGAGAAGTACCGCAAGATAAGGATTCTGCCTCTTGCGTTCTTCTTCCGGAAGCGACTCAATAATGCTTAAAGCCGCTTTGTAGTATTCTTCCGCCGCGTTGAAATTCAAGCTCTCTTTGTACACATTCGCAAGGTTACCCATTATCATTGCTGAGCTCACTAATGTATGCTGAGCATCACTTTGATCGTATTTTTCAAGGATCTTCAGCGCACTCAGGTAACTGGTTTCTGCTTCTTTATAACGGTGACTATGAAAATAAGTACTACCGAGATCGTTCAATACATCCACGACAGCAAAATCATATACAGGTGGATTGATTTTAGCAAACTTGGTGAAAAGATTCAACGCTTGCTTCAGATTGCTTTCTGCATTGGTAAAATCATTTGATTTAAGATTGGCAGAGCCGATCAGGAGCAAGGCATTTGCACGGCCATATTCTGTTTTGCTATTTCTCAACATCATATTATACCACTTATTCGCCTTATCAAATTTGTTTTGCTGAAGAAAGAAATTACCGCATTTTTTCAGATTCTCATATTGCGTAGTATCTGCCATAGCTCCCGCCTTGTATCCTTCCTCTGCCTTTTCAAAGTCAAGGTTAAGTGCATAAAGGTCACTCTGAAACATTAGTTTGTCGATTTGCTGACTGATTATACTGTCAGCTTCAGCAACGGCAGGATTAGTTGCATCACCCTTCACTATCCATTCCTGTTTTTCTTTTTTCGCCTTTGCAATAACTTCGGTTGAATTTACCCCTTCAAGTGTGCTTATGGCACTCTGTGATTTTCCCTGTTCAAATTGTTCAATAGATTTTCGTTGTACCGTTGAAACTTCATCCAGGTTTAGACGCGCGAACTCGTCAGAAAGTACATTCAATTGTCTGATTGCAGCGTCGCGCTCGGCCTCGAGTTTTTTAACTTTAATTTCGTAATCGGCATTCTGTTTACTTAGTGAAGCATTTTTGGATGCAAAAGTTGCATCAATATTTTTCTGGCTGATTTGGTAAAAAGCAATCTTACTCTGCGCTAGTCGTTCGGCCGGACACATATAGAGTTTTAGCAATTGTTTGTCAGCATTGTCAGGAATTCTTGCTATCAATGCATCTTCATTCACAACCACCCAGTTAGGATAATTTACCACTATAGTGACATCACTTCCCGGAAGCACTTTGTAAAACTGAAGGAGGAATCCACCGCTATTATCTGTAACTGTAGCATTGGCGAATTCCGCTTTCACTTGCACCTGTTGCAGTGGTTTATTGCCACTACTCTGTTCTGTGATCGTACCCCGCATTCGCGTATTGGTGCTTTGACTTAAACATATCTGGGAGACAAGTAGAAGAAGTAAGCAGGTCGGATTCATCTCTTATTTCTGATGGGTCATAATTATTGAAACATGCTTTCGTGTAGCTGGGTATACTTTATCTTCCCAGATGATATAACCCGGTTTGTAAGCGGTAAGCCTTTGCTCTTCCTCCTGCTCGGAAGGCGGAATAGTGAGGGAAAAGCTTCCATGGGCATCCGTTTCATCAAATGTGCTGTTGATACTCACTTTTACTCCTTCAAGAAACTTATTGCTGTTGTCACGAATAGATCCACTCACACAGCATAAGCTATTATCACGGCGGATGATCAATTGTGCACTCCTTCCTTCCAATTTCAATTCAGTTACATTTTTAGTGTTTGCGAATTGCCAACCATCCGCTTCTAATTGCACTCTTCCTGTTTTCCCCAGCATGTCAAAAGGCAGCCGCTTAAAGCTTGCGCTGCCTTCGCCGTCTATCAATTCCTCGCGCTTATCATTTTCAACAAGCAGTATGAGCTTACCGGAACTTTTTAATGGATTTACTCCTGTACTGTCTTCCAGAAAAAAGGTGAAATCTATTGGCTCATTGCATTTGTCTTCTGTATTTATCAGCGTTGGATTAAATAAATAAGTAAAGGCGAACACTGCTATAGCCCCTCCAGCAGAAACAACTGTTTTATACTTGAAAGAAAAGAATCCCGGAATCACCGCTGCAAAACCCGCGATAGCAATGGACAATACTATCCTGAATACCACAAACTGGGAACTAGTTGGACATGGAAAGAAAATTACCAGCAATAAAATGATAACAATAAAAATGATGCCTGCAATTGATGGGAAGAGGAAGTTCTTCTTGCTTGCAGGGTTAGTTGTATGGAGGTTTGATGGTGACATGGATCAAACACGTTTTTGTTAGCAATGAAGAAAATGTTCATGCAAAATATGAAATCACATGCAGAAGAACAAGAATAGGAAGAAAAGGGATAGATTAGTGCCAGTATCCAGTATTGGAAACAAGAGGATTTTATTAACAACACCTATAAATTCACTGTCCCAATTTTTCCAAACTGCCGAGATGGGTATTCTTAAAGCTGTCGGCATATTTTAATCCGTAGCCCCAGATGCGATCAAATGAAGCATGCGCGAATAAGAGGATGCCAATAGTAATCAGTACATCAGTATCCAGGTAGTAACCGGAAACAGCCAGCAAGATGGCAAGACCTTTATGATGAAACAGATTATAGGTGAAGGCACCAGCTTTTGTATTAACCAGGTAACCGAGCATGCCTATATCAGGAGCAAAGAATAGCATAATCCAGAGCCACAACGACAATCCCTGATTATATTCACTGAGCAGATAGATGGCTATTACTGTCATGGCTAATTCTTCTATTTTAAGTATGTTCTTCATGGTAAAAAAAATTTGACCAAAAAAAATCAGGCCGCATCTCAGTATTTCAAAGTAAGTTGCGATAATGAATACGAAGATGTAGAAAGTTTAGTTTTAGTGTTCATTTGAATATACACACGTAAAACAGTAGGGCACCATTGTGCAAAGAGGGAAAATAGAAGCGGATGGCAAGTGACCTGTTGGTTTTGATCGCTTGACTTAATATTTCTAAGGCTAAAACTATTTCCGATAAATGTTTTATTGATTCAATTTAAAAAAGCTAAAGTATGAAGCACAAAAATTTACAGACAGAGATCGACGCCAGTTACTTATACCGGAAGCTTGCGGAACATGAGCAAGATACCACCATTGCTGAAGTATTCAGGCAAATGAGTGATATTGAAAATGGTCATGCCACTGCTTTTGCCAAAAAGGAAAATGTAAGCCTGGAGCAATTAAAAAAACCTTCGTGGAGGGCAAAGACTTTAGACTTCATTGGAAGGGTTTTCGGTTATGATTATGTTTTAGGTGTGCTGATGGATACAGAGAAAAGTATTTCAAATGCCATTATTACTGCAAAGAAAAAAAATGCGCTGGAAGTAACAGGAGCGGAATCTATGCATGTATCCATTCTTCGTACTATCCTTGAAAGCGAGAAGAAAGTAACCGGTGCGCAGCTTTCTAAATTTGAAAGCAGGCACCGCTCTGTCGGAGGCAATGCAATTCGTGCGGCAGTATTGGGTGGCAATGATGGCCTGGTTTCAAATTTTAGTCTGATTATGGGTATTGCAGGAGCTACATCAGGACAGGAAGGAGTTTTACTTGCAGGAGTTGCCGGTTTGCTGGCAGGAGCATTGTCTATGTCGCTTGGAGAATGGATTTCTGTAAAAAGTTCGCAAGAACTTTATGAAAACCAAATGCAGATTGAGATGGATGAATTGGAAACCAATCCGGAAGGGGAGATGAGAGAGTTGGCACTGATATACCGTGCAAAAGGCATCCCGGAAGCACAAGCCAGTCAAATGGCTGCTGAAATTATGAAGGATAAAGACCGTGCACATGAAGTGTTAGTGAAGGAAGAACTTGGTATCAATGCAGAAGATTTGAAAGGTTCTGCGGTGGAAGCGGCTGTCTATTCCTTTATTCTTTTTGCAATAGGTGCAATTATTCCGGTGTTGCCATTTATGTTTACAAACGGTATGAAGGCTATTTTGATCAGTGTGCTGCCCAGTGCCGCCGGCTTGTTTTTGATCGGTGCTGCCATCACATTGTTTACAGGAAAGAATGTCTGGTACTCCGGGCTTAGGCAGGTTATTTTTGGAGTAGGTGCCGCAGCCATAACTTTTGGAATCGGGAAGTTGTTGGGTGTTTCATTAGCGTGACTTTAATTTATTCAGAGGCCATTTGCCTCTCATTAATGTGTCTATTTTGCATTGAGCTGATACTGTTCAACACTCAAATCAAGACCCAAGACCCAAGACCCAAGACTTTAAACTCATTAATAGTAATAGTAACAACCAAATGTCATTAGAAAATTGAAAAATCAGTTTAAAAAAGTCAACCTATTTCAGTCAACGAAATTCAATCAATATTCAACAAATTCTCAATTCTCACTACTCACTACTCACTACTCAACACTCATTTTTCGTTTAAACGAGAAAATTGTGGAAACTACTTTTACCGGGAATTCCTGTTGAAAAAATATAAAAAACTATTCTCTTCCATATTCTAATTTTGAACCGATGAATTACCTGGATGAATTAAATGAGGTGCAACGGCAGGCTGTGATGGCTACCGAAGGACCTGTGATGATAGTTGCCGGTCCCGGTTCCGGCAAAACACGTGTACTCACTTATCGCATCGCTTACCTGATGGGACTTAAAGTAGATCCATTCCGGATATTGGCACTCACCTTCACCAATAAAGCCGCAGCGGCTATGCGCGAAAGGATTGAGAAGATCATGGGCAATGAGGCGCGTAACCTGTATATAGGAACCTTTCATTCGGTATTTGCACGCATATTGAGCTATGAAGCCGGAAGGTTGGGGTATCCGTCCAACTCCACCATTTATGATACCGATGATTCAAAAGCCTGTTAAAGTCTATCATCAAAGAGCAGGGATTGAATGATTCGCTTTATAAACCGAATATCGTACTCAACCGCATCTCCGCTGCGAAAAATAGTTTGATTAGTCCGCAACAATACCAGCATGATGTGAATGTGATGGCTGATGACGCTTCAGCAGGCAGGCCCAAGATTGGCCTGCTGTATGAACAGTATGCCAAACGATGTTTTATGGCAGGCGCCATGGATTTCGACGACCTCCTGTATAAGATGTATTACCTGCTCGATAAGTTTCCGGATGCATTGCATAAGTATCAGCAGCGATTCAGGTATATCATGATTGATGAGTTCCAGGATACGAATGGAGCACAGTATGCTATCGTGAAAAAGCTCGGTGATGTGCATCAGAATATATGTGTTGTGGGTGATGATGCACAAAGCATCTATTCCTTTCGCGGAGCAACGATTGCCAACATCCTGAACTTTGAAAAGGATTATCCCGAATTGCAGGTTTTTAAACTCGAGCAGAATTACCGTTCCACGAAACATATTGTGCATGCCGCAAACAAGGTGATCGGTAATAATAAGATGCAGATTACAAAAGAGATCTGGACAGAAAATCACATCGGTGAAAAGATAAAGCTGGTGAAAGCCGGAAGTGATAACGATGAGGGTAAGATGGTGGTAGACAGCATTTTTGAGGAGAAGATGCGCAACCAGCGGATGAATAAGGACTTCGTGATACTGTACCGCACGCATTCACAGTCACGCGCTTTTGAGGAAGCTTTACGACGGATCAACATTCCTTATGTTGTGTATGGTGGCATATCCTTTTACCAGCGCAAAGAAATCAAAGACCTTGTTGCCTATTTAAGATTGACGGTAAATCATTTTGATGAAGAATCATTGAAACGTATTGTGAACTATCCCACACGTGGCATCGGTCAAACCACTATTGAAAAATGCCTGCTGGTAGCCAATGAAAAAGGGATGCGTTTATGGGAAGTGCTGGAGCATTATAATGAGATGCTTCCGGGCAACCGGGCAGCGAATGCCATCAACGATTTTGTAACGAAGATCAAGACTTTCGCATTGATGCTTAAAACGCACAATGCATTTGATCTTGCATCACATATTGCAAAAGCTTCCGGCCTGTTGAATGAATTGTACAACGATAAGACGATAGAAGGATTGAGCCGCTATGAGAATATGCAGGGTTTATTGAATGGTATCAAAGAGTTTACGGAACGTGCCCCTTTTGAAGAAGGCAAAGATCCCATTGAGCAGGAATGGGTTACCATCGATGGTGAAATACTGAATGAAAAAAGTTTTGACAAAAGTCTCGGAGCCTACCTGCAGGAAATTACCCTGCTCACTGATGCCGATAAAGACAATGGCAGCGAAGACAGGGTGAAGCTGATGACCATTCACTCCGCGAAAGGACTGGAATTTGCCTGTGTGTATGTGGTGGGACTGGAAGAAAATTTATTCCCCAATCAAATGTCGATGGGAAGCCGTGATGAACTGGAAGAAGAACGCAGGTTGTTTTATGTAGCCATCACCCGTGCCGAACAAAAGCTCACTTTAACTTTTGCAACCTCAAGATACCGGTATGGAAACCTGACGTATTCGGAACCAAGCCGGTTTATTGAAGAGATTGATCATAGGCTGATAGAAAAGCAATTCTCTCACCGCGACATGAACGCTTCTTCACGTGAAGAGAAATTCAGCAAGGTAACGGTGCCGGTTATTAAAGCACCCCAATATGTGCACAAAATAGCGAGCGACTTTGTAGCGGTAGACTTCAACCAGATACAGGTGGGCATGGAAGTGGAACACCAACGGTTTGGCATTGGCAAGGTTTTGCAGTTGGAAGGCAATTCAAAAGACAAGATGGCTACGATATTCTTCCAGAACAATGTCGGGCAAAAGAAGATTATGCTCCGGTATGCCAAGCTTCGTATTGTAAAAAGTGATATGATGCAGGAAAATCCCTGAGCAGGTCCAATTTCACCCCGATTCACAGATATTTGGTCATTACGAAAAATTAAAATTTCTTTACAGCAGTTTTCAATACCCCTTCTGCTGAATTCCCGTTGCCCCATTCATAGAACCCATCCATTAACCCCCAATTCAAAATCAAAATCCATGAGAAAAAAGAATTTACTTTTTGTCTTGCTGGCAGCCTTCCTTTTGCAGGGCTTAGCCACCAGTATGTTACAGGCGCAGTCAGTCACGAAAAGGCCGATTGCCGAGCAGCTTACCAGCGTTAAAAACAGCGGCATTGCTTTCAACCCGGTTGCGTTGTTTACTGTGAATGCTAACCGTTCAGCGGTATTGCAAGCCGATATCAAACGCTCTTTGGCCGTAACCCTTGATATGAACAAGTTAAGTGCCGTTGTTGCTGCCAATGAAGATGCCATGTCTTTCAGTTTTCCGTACGATGGCAAAACCATTACCCTGGAACTCTACAAAGTGAGCATCCTAACGGATGACTTTACAGTGATTACCGATCAGTCAAACGGTGAAGCCGTACCCTACACACCCGGAGTTTATTACCGCGGTATTGTGAACGGAGACGAGAATTCTGTAGCAGCACTCAGTTTCTTCGAAGGAGAAATGATGGGTGTTGTTTCTTCTGATGACCTCCTGAATCTTAACATCGGTAAGAGTGCTGCCGTTGGTGCCAAAGCAGATGATTATGTTATTTATTCCGACAACTATATTCCATTGCAAAGTCTTGGTTGTGCTACCCCGGAAAATCCGGAATACACTGAACTGATGAAGGAATATGCTGCGAACAGCGCTGCCGTGAGAACCGTAAAATGTGTGAAGATCTACTACGAAATGGATAATAACCTGTACATCAACAGCGGCAGTACCACTACAGGTGCAACCAATTGGATGACAGCTGTTCATAACAACGTGGCTACCCTTTTCACCAACGATGCGATCACCACTTCCCTGTCGCAGGTATTTGTGTGGACTACCGGAGATCCTTACAACGGAACCAGTTCCTCTTCGCAGCTCAGCAAGTTCAAAACCAACCGTCCGACCTTCAATGGTGACCTTGGACAATTGGTGGGTATTGATCCGGGAGGATTAGGCGGTGTAGCCTCTACCATTAATGGTATGTGCTCTTCCAGTAATAAGTACTGCTATTCTGATGTGGACTATTCCTACAATACGGTACCTACTTATTCCTGGACCATCATGGTCTGCACACATGAGTTAGGGCATTTGATGGGTTCTGCACATACACAAAATTGCGGTTGGCCCGGTGGCGCCATCGACAATTGTTATACTACAGAAGGAGGTTGCTCTCCCGGCCCTGCTCCCATCGGTGGCGGAACCATCATGAGCTACTGCCACCTTACCGGCTATGGCATCAACTTTAACAAAGGATTCGGGCCGTTGCCTGCGGGAGCGATTCAGGGTGCAGTAGATGCTGCCAACTGCCTTTCCACTTCCTGTGCAGGAACTTGTGTTACCCCGACAGGGCTCAGTGCTACCTCTATCACCAATACTACTGCCACACTCAACTGGGGAACTGCTTCCGGTGCGAACAGCTATAACATTCAGTACCGTAAAACCGGAACAACTACCTGGACTGCTACTACATCTGCCACCACTTCAAAAGCAATTACCGGTTTAACCCAAGGCACACAGTATGAATTTCAGGTGCAAAGTGTTTGTACTTCTACTTCAAGTGCATACTCGGCCTCTTTCAATTTTACAACTACAAGTCCAGCCTGTACGGATATTTATGAGTCCAATAACACCAAAACTGCTGCATCACCTGTTGCTGTGGGTGGTAATATCTTCGGACTGATCAATGTGGTTGGTGATGTAGATTTCTACAGTTTTTCAAATACAGTGAGTCAGCCAAACATGAACCTCAACCTGACAACACTGCCTGCTAACTATAACCTCGATCTTTATGATCCAAGTGGCACAAAGATCGCCGCTTCTAAAAAGGGTAGCACCAATAGTGAGCAGATCATTATGAATACTACTGTGGTTGGTACCTATCTGGCAAGAGTTTACCCGGCCACCGGAGCTTTTAATGCAACTATTTGCTACACCCTTAATATACAAATCGGAAGTTCACCCTTCCGTTCCGGTGAATTTCCTGCCGCTGATTTAGGTGGTGCCATTACCAGCATCTACCCGAATCCTTCTAATGGAAACATCACGGTAGATTATAACAGCAATGCTGATACGAATTTGGAATTCTATGTGATTGATGTAACCGGCAAAGTATTGCAAATGGATAAAGCAGATGCAATAAAAGGAGCCAATGCGTATCAGTTTGACCTGAATAAATTAAGCAATGGCATTTACTTCCTCAGAATCAGCAATGGCGCTGAAGTAACACACGCTAAGTTTTTGATTGAACGTTAATTGAATCTCCCGTTAAACAAGACCGCCGACAGATGAAAATCTGTCGGCGGTTTTTTTATGATGCTTAAATCAAGATCTTCTAGTGTATTACTGCTATGGAACGGGAAGAAAAATGATCACCTGATAATAAGTGTACTTTGTAAATTCCTGCAGGCCATGATTGACAATTAAGCGAAAGGTCAATGTTCGTGCTTTTAACAGATTGCCGGTAAACCGGTATTCCAACTTCATTTAGAATGGTGAGTTCACCTGTATTTTGATAAAGATTCAATAGCTGCAAATTGAAATGATCGCTGGAAGGATTAGGAGTAATGATCAATCGTGGAAGCAATAGCACTTCCTCTGCATGTTCTGATGTTTCCTTTTCCAAAGTGGGGTGCAATAAAGAACAGGCAATTGGTGTCGGTTCATAGTCTCCGAAAGCAATTCTCAGACTGTCTAATTTTTCCCGGTAGGATTGTATTAGCAAGGCGTAGGAAGCCTCCTTGATCACATTGTTGTTTTCCTGCGGATCATTTTCCAGGTCGAAAAATTCCTCTGTAATGCTGTTGCAATAGTAGTAGGTGTACTTGTATTGCCGTGACCTTACAGCGCGAAAAGGAGGAATGAGGTTACCCGTGCCGCCAAATTCATAGAAGAATTCCTTTCGGGAAACCTCATTCGTGTATAGTTTATGCAATGAGAGGCCATCCATTCCAAAAGTATCGGGAATGCCTGCCAGTTCAAGCAGGGTGGGGGCAATGTCAATATTCACTGCGATTTCATTGTTTATTACCGATCCGGGTGTAAACCATTTTGGATATCGGATAAACAAAGGCAAACGGATCGATTCATCCTGTGCCAGTCCCTTGCCTTGCAGCAGGTGTTCTCCTTTTATGTACCCGTTATCACTTGTATATAATAGAAAGGTATTGTCGAGCATATTCTTTGATTCAAGCCAGTCACTCAGTGTATCCGTATTGTCTTCTACTCCTGCAATGGCCTGAAATTCCAAAAGCTTAGCAGTATCTGTTTCCAGAGAATCGTAAGGCCATTTGTAGACGGACGAATAGTAGAACGAAGGATAATCATGCGTATACTTTTGAAAGTTAGCGGGGAAGGGAATCTCTTCAGAGGTATAAAGCAAGGCATCTTCCGGACGGGGAACAGTAGGCCCATGAGGAGCACGATGAAAATAAAACAATGCAAACGGCTTTCCTTCCGGAACCTGATTGAGAAACTCCAATGCCAGTTGCGGATAGATATCTGAGATATGGCCGGCAATAAAAGTGTCTGTATCATTGATGGTGTAGACAACATCCTCATAGTAATCAGATTGCGAAATGGCCCACCAGTCGAAGCCTGCAGGTGTACCCAGGTTCTGGCCATACTTACCTACAAAACCGGTGTAATAACCGTTGTCTTTGAGAATTTGCTGAATCAAAGGCAGGGAATCATTCATGTGATCGCTATTCTTAACGCAGCCATGGTTATGCGGGTAAAGGCCGGTATAAAAGGTTGCACGGCTGGGTGCGCATTGTGATGTTGCAGGACAGGCAAGTTGAAAATTAACACCTTCATCGGCGATACGGTTGATAGCCGGTGTCTGAAACCAGGATGGCCCTCCATTGGGTTGATAAATATCGTACCTCCCATCATCAACCATGATGGCGAGAATATTTGGTTTTAACTCCTCAGCATCACCCAGCGTAGTAAATGACTGTAATTCGGTAAATGCTGAATTGGCTAAATCACAAATGGCCTGAACTTGAAAATCATAAGTGGTTCCGGTGGCCAGGCCTGATAGCAATTGGTTGTTGACGCCGATATTCGACAGCAATGTCCAGTTGATAGTACCTGATTGCCTGTATTGCAGGTTATATAGTGTGCTGCCACAAACTGGTTGCCATTGTATGTTGGCTTTATGTTTGGTGATAGTGGAAATAAAAATTGACTCAGGAGCAGCGCAGACCAATGTTTTCGTTATTATCTGTTTGGAGTATCCCTTGGTAGTATTGTTACTACAAAAGCTGGCTACACTGAAAGTATAGTTCTTATTTGCAATTAGTCCTCCAATTTCCCAGGAGGCATTGGCGCCTGTATTGATATAGCTATAAGCACCATTGCCTTGTTTATACTGGATTTGATAATAGGCTACTCCGGCTACCGGAGTCCAGGATAATGTTGCGCTGCAACTGGTTAGATCAGTGATACTGAGATTTTTGGGTTTCTGCAAATTGCATTGTGCGGAGGCAGTTTTGAAAAAAAGCAAAAAGTACAACGGCAGAAACCATGGTAATCTATGGGTAACTTTTATGGTCATGAGTTCCAATTTGTTTACAAAAATTTAAGTCTGAAAAGTAGCAAGTAGCACTGTCTGGTGCAAACTTATTTTGAAACTCCCTGATTGCCTATTGTAATGGTTGGTTCAACTCTTAAAATTCCTTGATGCTTTTGTTATTGGAAACTCCGAAAAACACTCATATGAAAATCAGCACAATCCTCCGAATCTGCGCGAAACATTTTTTAGTCCGCAAATTCATCCGGAATCGGCCATATTTTCCTTATCTCCAGGAAAAACCCTACATTTGTCCCTCTCCTTAAATTATTTGAATGCAATACAATACACAGCGTCCCAAGCTGTTGATCAGTGAATATGGACGTATTATCCAAAACATGGCCAGAGAGGCCGCGAAAATTGAAGACCGAGAACAACGGAATGCTACTGCTAAGGTCATCATTGAGTTGATGAGTCAGGCCAGCCCTGCCTTTAAAAGCATTGAAGAATACAAGCATAAGTTATGGGATCACCTGATTATGATCAGCGATTTTAAGCTGGTGGTAGATTCTCCCTACCCTTTTCCGGAACGAACCTCAGTGGTAGTGAAATCAGATGTCCCGCTGCCTTACCCCAAGCACAAAATACGCCACCGCCATTATGGAAGAAACTTAGAGACGCTGGTAGCAAAAGCAAAGGATATGGATGAGGAGAAGCGCCGCGGACTGGCACCTGTTGTTGCCAATTATATGAAGCTGGTATATGCCAACTGGAATAAGGAAACGGTAAGTGATGAATCAATTCGCCAGGACCTGGAATTAATTTCCGGAGGACTGTTACAATTAGATAAGAATATCACACTTGATAACCCTGTAGCAGCAGCACCACAACGGCCTATGGGTTATGTGCCACCACGAAAGCCTTTCAATAAAGGAAACTTTAAGAAGAACCGGCCATTCAACAGCAATGGCCCCGGAAACAACAACCGTTTCATCAAACGCAAGAAGAGTTTTTAGCATTTCCTTTTTGCTTGTGTACAGCCCTTTCGGAACTTAAACCGCGAGGGCTTTTTTTTGATGAACAGTCAATCACATGAATCGGAAGGCTGATAGACTACTTCAGTAGGGATGATGCTTTTTATCCTTTGTTTTGCGTGCAAACAACAGGCTGTGGAAATCACATGTTGTATTGCCCGGCAGTTAATCATTGAAGTAGTATCTTTCCGAAATACATTCAATTAGTAGCACGCATACAGTAAATCAATAGGATAACTGTATGGTAATTTCCACACAAATAATGCTTTTATAAAGATATGGATGCATTCAGGATTGAAGGAGGCTCACCCTTAAAAGGAACCATCGTTCCACAAGGTGCCAAGAATGAAGCATTGCAGATTTTATGTGCAACATTGCTGACTGATCAGAAAGTGGTGATCTCGAATATTCCTGATATCAGCGATGTAAATATGCTCATTGCCCTGCTCAGTGATTTTGGTGTAGAGGTAAAACAACTGGGTAAGGGTAAGTATTCCTTCCGGGCAAAGCATGTAAACCTTGATTTTCTCTATACCAAAGAGTATGCGAAGAAGGCCGCAAAATTGCGTGGCTCCATCATGATACTCGGTCCGCTGCTTTCGAGATTTAAGAAGGCATTCATTCCACGTCCCGGCGGCGATAAAATTGGCAGAAGAAGACTTGATACTCATTTTCTTGGTTTTGAGAAACTGGGTGCCAGGTTTCATTTTGATGTGAAAGACAATTCTTTTACGGTAGACGCTTCGGAGCTTAAAGGTACCTACATGGTGCTGGATGAAGCCTCCGTAACCGGAACAGCCAACATCCTTATGGCAGCCTGCCTTGCAAAAGGTACTACTACCTTGTTTAATGCAGCATGCGAACCTTATATACAACAGCTGTGTAAGATGCTGATCAGCATGGGTGCGAAGATCTCAGGTGTTGGGAGTAACCTGCTAAAGATAAGAGGCGTGGAGTCACTGGGCGGTTGCGAACACCGAATGCTGAGTGATATGATTGAAGTAGGCAGTTTTATCGGCCTCGCTGCCATGACGCAATCGGAATTGCTGATTAAACATGCACAGCCGCAGCATCTTGGAGTTATTCCGCAAACATTTGAAAAGCTTGGCATACAACTCGAGATTCGCGGCGATGATATTTTCATTCCTGCGCAACCATCTTATAAGATTCAAACCTTCATTGATGGAAGTGTGCTGACCATTGCAGATGCCACATGGCCGGGACTAACACCCGACCTGCTCAGTGTAGTACTGGTAGTGGCCACACAGGCAAAAGGTACCGTGCTGATACACCAGAAAATGTTTGAGAGCCGCTTGTTCTTCGTCGATAAACTGATTGACATGGGAGCGCAGATCATTCTCTGCGACCCTCATCGTGCCGCCGTAATCGGACTTAACCGGCAGCAACCGCTGCGTGGTATCTCCATGACTTCTCCCGACATACGTGCAGGCGTTGCACTCCTGATCGCTGCTTTAAGCGCAGAGGGCGTGAGCACCATTCATAACATCAACCAGATCGACAGGGGCTATGAACGTATTGATGAAAGACTGAATGCATTGGGTGCAAAAATTAAAAGGATATAAATGCACTAAAAATATTCAGCATTGATTTGGATGTGTTCCAAAACATGATCACGGTCTATTATTCATTTGAAACTATTATTGGAGATAAATGTTTGGAGATCCACCTTAGCTGATTGGAGACCATTTAACCATTCGGCCATTTAATCATTCAACCATTTACTAATGCTCACCATATCAAAAAATAAAAACCTCTTCCTGGCTTCCATACTTTTAATCCTCATCGGAGGCATTGGCTACCTGGTTTATGATTACTATAAACTACTTGACTATACCAACGGCGATCAGATTGGCGAATTGGTTATTCCCGACGTCAAAGGTAAACCGCTGGCACTTTCTTCATTAAAGGGAAATATTGTCCTGGTGCATTTTTGGGCAGCCTGGTGTGGACCCTGTAGGATGGAGAACCGAGAACTGACAACATTATACAATCAGTACCATGACATAGAATTTGAAAAGGCCAAAGGCTTTGAAATCTATAGCATCTCCCTGGACTATGACAGAAAATTTTGGTTGCAGGCAATAGAACAGGACGGACTTGTATGGCCATCGCATGTAAGTACGTTGCAGGGTTTTGACTCTGAAGTTGCGCAGAGATTTGGAGTGCGTTCTATTCCGGCCAGTATATTAATTGACCAGGATGGAATGATTATAGGGAGTAACCTGTTGCCGTATCAGTTGGAAAAAATATTGCAAAAGAGAATCACGAGATAGTATAATATCATATTTTCACAGTATACCAATCAAGGCAGCTAAAATGGTAGCTTTTCTCCTGCTGTTTTAGTCAACAAATTAAATCCTTGTTGAATCCTGCTGAAGATCCCACTAACAGTACTATTCATAATCCTTCTCCCATCAATACCATCTACCGGTGTGAGTTCCCCCATGGTGCCGGTTGTAAATACAGTTTCTGCATTATACATTTCAGTGAGCGATATGTTTTTTTCAATGGTTGGAATGTTCATGCTGCCGGCCAATTCGAGAACCTTTCTCCTGGTAATACCGGGAAGACAAGCATCTGCATGCGGAGTGATCAGCTTTCCCTCCTTAATCATAAAAATGTTGCAGGCATTGGTTTCCGAAACAAATCCATGTACATCGAGCATCAATGCATCATCGGCACCTGCGATATTCGCTTCGATTTTTGCAAGAATGTTGTTGATGAGATTGTTGTGATGAATTTTTGAATCGATATTCATTGGAGAATTTCTTCGGACAGACGACGTGATGAGCGTGACTCCTTTATCGCCATACAGCGGTTTCTTCCATTCAGCCAGCACAATCAGTGTACATCCTTTTTGGTTCAAACGCGGATCCATACCGCTGGTGATTTTTTCGCCACGCGTCAGTGTAAGTCGTATGTGCGTTTCATCACGCATGCCGTTGGCTTGCAATGTTTCGAAGATCGCTTGCTTGATTTCCTCCTTTCCGGGAATACCGGTAAACATCATGGCATGTGCACTTTCATGAAGACGTGTCAGGTGTTCGTCAAGGCAAAAAATCCTTCCATGATAAACCCGCAGGCCTTCCCACACTGCATCGCCTCCCTGTACGCTGCTGTCGAATACCGATACCTTGGCTTCATGGCGTGGAACCAATTTTCCGTTGATAGAAACCAGGATGTTTTCATTTTTTGGATTGAATTGCTGCTGCATCCGATGTTTACTTTTTGTTCTGAAAATGTTATGGCATTTAAGCAATCAAAGATTTCTGGAAAAGAAAATCATAATAGGGCTTTGCCCGCGCATAAATGTTTTCGAGTGGAATGGGTAATTCCCGGTCCTCTTTTTCAAACGGAGTAAATCCTGTTGACCGGTGTACATTGTTGTACCAATATTTTGCCCAGATTCCGTCTTCTTTCAGAGCGCCTGCTTTCCAGGATAACATGGCGGTTTGAAAACCAATCCCGGCATTATTGCACAATGCCGTCAGTTGCCGTTCCGGATCTTTTAATAGTTCTGCTGCATCCACTATCAGGCAATGATAATTTTTGCTTTGCAGAAATTCATACAACTCAAAACTCTGCTGAATGCCAATGTCGCTGAGCGAAGGCTGTTCAATTATTTTTGCATAGGAAATCAATACATCCTTTGGATTGCGGATAAGCAGAATATTTATGGTATCTGATAAAACTTCCAAATCAATATTTACCAGGTGATGGGTCATCTGTTTGCAAAAAAGTACGGGCTTGTTGTATTCACTGGAAATGATTGCCTGCATCACTTTGTTACCATCCTGCTCCTGTGATTGCAGCACCTCTTCCCTGCCCGGATGTTGCAATCCCGTTATACGCAGGTAGTGTGCATACAAAGGTTCATCCAAAACCTGCGTATCATTTCGTTGCGCGAATGAATACATCATAGCGGTTGAAATATTTCGCGGGCCGCTCCACAACTGAATGCGTTTCACCTCTTCCAATAGTTGCACTATTTAAGCACCGGTAAGATGATTTTAGAAGCTTGCGTTGCACCATGATGAATCCGTATCGTGGACTTCAGCAGGTCTTTGGTTGTGCATTGGTATGGATCAATAAATTGCTGCGGATTGCGGTCAGCCAGTGGGAACCACGTGCTTTGCACCTGAATCATGATACGATGTCCCTTCTTAAAAGTATGCGCCACATCCGGCAACTCAAACTTCACTTCAGTAACCTTGCCCGGCACCATCGCTTCCGGAACTGAAAAACTATTGCGGTACCTTGCACGCATGATCTCGCCACGCACCAGCATCTGGTAACCACCCATGGGATAGTTTATTTTTACGGAATCAGGATACTTAAAATCATCCGGAAACACATCAATCAGCTTCACTGCAAAATCAGCATCGGTAGTGGAAATGCTGGTGAACAAATCTG
The DNA here is from genome assembly GCA_016704325.1 of Chitinophagaceae bacterium. Classification (GTDB taxonomy): domain Bacteria; phylum Bacteroidota; class Bacteroidia; order Chitinophagales; family UBA10324; genus JACCZZ01. Next base: position 114,871 of record JADJAG010000011.1, on the reverse strand, counting down.
CCACCACCGGTCCGGTGAGCGTGATGTCATTTTCCAAAACATCCGTTTGATATACCAGTACATCCGGCCTGCGGGATGCGAAGCGTTGATCATCCGTCATGTATTCCCGCGTGCGATCGCTGTGCACATCTTCTGTGTATGGCACCGGCTTCATCGGATCACTTACATATTCATCATAACCGGATGAAGTAGAATTATTGGCAGCTACTACCGGTGAATTCAATACAGCTTTTCCATTTGGTTGCAGCAGCAAGTCGACATACGTTACTTCTTTTGGCGGCCATACATCATACCGATGCCACTTATTTTCACCTGTAATAAATATGGTGGCTTCTTTTACCTGGTCTGCACTTCCTTTTCCATTTAAATGATATTCGAAAAAGGGTAGCTCAATATTCGAACGGTACCAGGTGGAAGTCTTTTGACCAAACCAGAGGTTGCCTAATTGCTCGCCGGTTGACCTGGCCCATGCGCCATGGAACCAGGGCCCTTCCACAATCTTACAGTTGGTATTGGGCGATTGCGATTCAATGGCTTTGTAAAGATTCCAACCGCCCCAGCAGTCTTCCGCGTCAAACAAACCTCCCACGATTAGCATGGCAGGTTTAATATTGTAACAACCTGCACGTGCATCACGCGCTTTCCACCAGTCATCATAGTCAGGGTGAGCTGCCACATCATTCCAAAATTTGATGCTGTCGCCCATATATTTATTCTTCAATTCCAGAAAGGTGCCTTCGCGAAGAAAGAAGGAATAACTGTCAGGGATGTTCAACGTTGTTGGTGCAGGATAATCGGTCAGTGGTTTTGGTCTTGGTATTCCAAAACCACGAAAAAAATCAAAATTATCCATCAGGAACATAACACCCTTGTGGTGAAAATCATCGCCTATAAACCAATCGGTAACAGGTGCCTGCGGACTCACTGCCTTCAGGGCAGGATGATTGCTAAGAGCAGTTTCTGTTGCATAAAAACCAGGATATGAAATACCGAAGCTGCCCACATTGCCATTATTGTTCTTAATATTTTTTATAAGCCAGTCAATAGTATCATAGGCATCCGTTGATTCATCAATATCCTTCTTCGACTTTTTTACCGGCAGAAAAGGCCTCACATCCTCAAAATCTCCTTCACTCATATAACGGCCCCGCACATCCTGGTATACCATAATATAATCCCGGTGAAAATAGGTACTGTCTCCCCTGCCTGCATACCTTGAAGTGTAGCGGTTCTCTCCATAAGGCGCGCAGGAATAAGGTGTGCGGTTCAGCATAATAGGATGCTTACTGCTTTCATCTTTTGGAATATAAATGGAAGTAAAAAGTTTTACTCCGTCGCGCATGGTAATGTAACGCTCTATCTTGTTGTAGTGAATGGTGAACCACAACGAATCCGTATTGGGTGGTTGCATTGAAAATGAATGCAACGGAATGAATAACAAGAGGAGTAAGAAGTACTTTTTCATAATGAACATGGATTAACAAATGAAAAATGAAATGGCATGCAAATGCTATGGGAAAGATAGCATATGCGGTGAAAGAAAAATAGCTTTCAGAGATGAATCGCTTTGCCCGTGCTTGCCTGCTGGCAGGCTTCGCGGAACGCTTCCGAAAAAGTAGGATGTGCATGGCTGATGCGCGCAATATCTTCCGCACTGGCTCTGAATTCCATAGCAACCACAGCCTCTCCGATCAGGTCTGCTGCGCGTGGGCCAATCATGTGTACGCCCAGAATTTCATCGGTTTCTTTATCTGCCAGCACTTTAATAAAACCATCAGCATCATTTGCTGCGCGAGCGCGGCCGCTTGCCTTAAAGGGAAAGGAACCTTTCTTAAAGGCGCGGTTGTCTTTGGTGAGTTCTTGTTCTGTATAACCAACAGCAGCCACTTCCGGCCAGGTATACACCACGCCGGGAATCAGGAGATAATTGATGTGTGGTTTTTGTCCTGCAATAGTTTCTGCCACCAGCACACCTTCCTCTTCCGCTTTATGCGCAAGCATGGCACCACGAACTACATCGCCGATGGCATAGATACCGGTAACTGTAGTTTCCAGGTGATCGTTTACCGTAATGCGTCCTTTATCATCTGTTTTTAATCCTGCATTTTCCAGGCCCAATGCATCAGTATAGGTTTGCGGCCAACTGCTACCAGGCAATAATCAGCTTTGAACGTTACTTTTTCGCCCTTTGCATTTTCAGCCATTATCGTTACCGTGTCTGCATCAGCTATCGCTCCTGTTACTTTATGTGAGAGATAAAACTCCATGCCCAGGTTTTTCATGCAACGCTGCAATTCTTTTCCAAGGTCGCGATCCATGGCAGCAATCAGTGAATCGAAATATTCCACGATTTTCACTTTCGTACCGAGTCGGGCGTATACAGATGCCAGTTCACAGCCAATCACCCCGCCACCAATCACCACCATTTCTTTTGGGATCTCTTTCAATGATAATGCTTCCGTACTCGTGATAATGCGTTTTTTATCCGGCGTAATTCCGGGCAACGTAGACGGCTTTGATCCGGTGGCAATGATCACTTTTTTGGTATCAATTTCCTGTGCCGTGCCATCGGCATTTTTTACACTGATCTTATTCCTGGTTACAAAACTTCCATGGCCGGTAATGACATCAATTTTATTTTTCTTCATCAGGAAACTCAAGCCTGCCGTATTCGTTTTCACCACTTCGTTTTTCCGGTTCACCATCTGCACAAAATCAACAGCAGGATTTTCAATGTGTATGCCATGCACTTTAAACTGGTGCAATGCATTGTGATAATGTTCGGATGAATCGAGCAAAGCTTTAGATGGAATACAGCCCACATTGGTGCAGGTGCCGCCTAAGGTGTTGTACCGTTCTATGATAGCCGTCTTCATTCCCAGTTGCGCGCAACGAATGGCTGCTACATATCCTCCGGGACCGGAGCCGATAATTGTTACGTCGTATGTTGACATGATAACTGATTGTGTTGGCAAAATTATCTTTTATTTTTTTTGAAGTTGTGAGTACTTCAACATTGCTATCCCTTTTGGCTATGGGAAATCATCGATATATAAAGGCATTATTTCCATCAAGTCTTGCATTTTTGTTAAAACGGTTTAAAAGTAATGGGAAAACCGTATATTTTTTTCCTGTCAAATTTTACCATCCTCTTGAACAAAAACGTACCATTGTCATTAATAACTTTGCTTGACACCAATTCCCATCATAGAAATTAAGAACCTCTCAAAAAGTTTCGGCTCTTTTGCTGCCGTTACAGATTTGAACCTGGAAGTATTCCGGGGAGATGTATTCGGATTTCTCGGACCTAACGGTGCCGGAAAAAGCACTACTATCCGTATGCTTTTATCGCTGATAAAACCAACTTCCGGAACCATTCATCTTTTTGGGAGAAACCTGCAAGATCATCGCAACGAAAGTGTGAGGAAGATCGGCTGCATCATTGAAAAGCCGGATTTTTACCTGTACCTGTCTGCAGCTAAAAACCTCGAGCTGTTTTCGAGGTTGTCGGGATTACTTCCTGCTAAGTCAAAAATTGATGAAGTATTGGAACTGGTTGGATTGAAAGGCAGGGCGCACGATAACGTAAAAACGTTTTCGCATGGCATGAAGCAAAGGCTGGGCATCGCACAGACTTTGATTCATGATCCGGAACTGATCATTTTGGATGAACCTACTACCGGCCTCGATCCGCAAGGCATTATTGATGTGCGCAACCTCATTCGTCACCTGCAACATGATTTAAACAAAACGGTATTCCTTTCTTCCCATATCCTGAGTGAAATTGAATTGATTGCCACGAGGATGGCCATACTTAACAACGGGAAAGCAGTTGCACAGGGAAATGTTTCCGATTTATTGAGTACACAGGATCTCATTGTTGCCCTTGAAGTGGAAGACGCAGAAAAGGCAATGCAATGGATTGCCGTTACTGCATGGCAATCGAAGTTACATGCAGTGAGTGGTCAGCAATTTCAAATGAAGCTGGCTAAAAAGGAGATTCCTGAATTTACGGATGACTTACAAAGGGCAGGCATTCATTTTTACAGCATCGCTTATAAACGTGCCCTGGAAGATTACTTTTTGAGATTGACACAAGAAAGCAGTAGCAGTCAACAAAGGAATAAAACACCGGAAGTCATCAATTGAAAATGATTAATCTTGTTTCCATAGAGTTGTATAAGATCAGGAAGAAGCCACGCAGTTTTATTGGCTTTGGCGCCATTGCAGTGATTGTGTTGCTGATAGAAGTTGCTTTATATATTGACGGACAAAGTTACCTTCAGTTCGTAATTCAACAGGTAGAGCAATCGTTTCAGATTGATGGTAAAATCATCAATGGCAACCTGGTAACCTATGTGCTCCTTCAAACACTGATTGTGCAAATGCCATTGCTCGTTGCGCTGGTAACCGGCGATTTGATTTCCGGTGAAGCGGCCTCCGGCAGCATTCGCCTGCTGGTTACCAAACCGGTGTCGAGAGCCAATATTGTACTCTCAAAATTTGCAGCAGGCAGTGTGTATACACTTTTGCTCATCGTTTGGCTGGGAATACTTTCATTGGGCCTCGGCCTGCTGATTTTTGGATTAGGTGACTTGCTGGTGTTGAACAGTGATCACATAGCTATTCTCCGTTCATCAGAAACCATGTGGCGGTTTATGATGGCATTTGTTATTGCATTTATCAGCCTCAGTGTCGTTTCCTCCTTATCGCTCATGCTTTCCTGCTTCACGGACAATTCTATAGGGCCTATCATCATCACCATGTCTATCATCATTTTATTTACCATCATTGGCACGATGGAGATTCCGATCTTCGATGTGGTCAGGCCTTTTCTTTTTACCACCCATATGATTGTCTGGAGAAGTCTGTTTGAGAACCCTGTTCCCCTGCAAGAGTTATGGATTTCAACCGGAGTTATGATGTCGCATATCCTGGTATTTCTAAGTGTGGCTGTTTTCTATTTCAAAAATAAAGACATCCTGAGCTGATTCAAAACAATGGTTAATAATATGCTGAAAGAAGTTGATTTTCGTTTTTGCTTAATGAGATGTGCAGTTGTATTGCTGTCAATACTTTTTCATTTACCGGTACATTCACAATCACCGAACCAGGTCATCAACACGGTGAACCAGCGATTCGCAAAAGTGAATGATTATACAGCCGCAGTGAATGTATCCTGCGACATCAACTTTATTAAGATTGACCCGATCGATGCGAAAGTATTTTACAAGAAGCCGGATAAGTTTAAGGTGAAAGCAACAGGCATCTTAATTATGCCTAAACAAAATGTGAATTTCTATTTTACTACCCTTGCTGATACTGCAAACTATACAGCAGTTCGAACCGGTGAAGAGTTGGTTGCAGGCGCTAAAGTGCAAGTGATCAATGTCATTCCACATCAGGATTCCAGCGATTTGATCCTGGGCAAATTCTGGATAGACCCTGTACGCGGACTTATTCTGAAAAGCCAGTTGACCACCAAATCGCAGGGTACCATTCTGATTGAAAACAGTTATGGAAGCATGAGCAATTATGCATTACCGGATAAGATGTTGTTTACGGTTGATGTGGGAAAATTCAAGATTCCAAAAGCCATTGCAGCAGATATTAATCAATCAACAGCAGGAAAGCCGGCCGGTGATGGTAAAGGCAGGATCACCCTCAGTTTTTCGAATTATGTAGTGAATAAAGGAGTGAATAATGATTTGTTCAAATGATTTTCATTAATGAGAATATTCATGTGCAGTACAACTCACTGAATACGCTTCATTGTCTTCCAACAAAAACAAAAGCCGGCGGAATATTGATCAGTTCAAATTGCACTTTAAGATGGGGGAAGTATTTTTTATATCGCCTGTATTGAATTAAGGAGTAGGAATACTGAATGAATGTTGTTTTTTCATCTGAAATATCATGAATGGATTGCATAATCTTATCACATTCTGATTCGGGAAGAATACCGAATGGAATGGATGATACAATGTAGGTTATGCCATCATGGGTATCACTTCCAACAAACTCCCTGATATGTGCGGCGGATTCATTGAACACCTTCAGCCGGGGGTCATTTAATTTTTCAAGATCATCACAGAATGATTTGTTCACCTCAAAAGCAAACAACGTTGCGTCTTTACGCATCAGGTGAAGGAGATCATCAGTGATACGGCCATTCCCCGGTCCCAATTCAATGATCCGGGAAGCATGTGAAAAGTCTATGTTCTTTATGATTCGCTTCACCAATCGTGGCGAACTGAAAGCAACTGCTCCTGAGGTCTTAAAGGATTTGAGAAGTTCTGAAGCCAAAGTATCAATTTCTGGTAAAGTGAAAAGTAAACGAGCGTACTCTTGAATCTATAAGAACCAACTATGCTATTCCGTCATTCGAAGGTATCACAATTGCAGCATTTTTTTAACCGGATCGTTGCCAATCAATAATTGTTGTGGTTGTTCCAGCAACTCTTTCACCCGCACCAGGAAACTCACCGATTCACGTCCATCGATGGTACGGTGATCGTAGCTCAATGCAACATACATCATCGGCCGAATTACGATTTGACCATCAACCACTACAGGCCGGTCCTGAATCTTATGCATGCCAAGAATACCTGATTGCGGAATATTAATGATGGGTGTTGACATGAGAGAGCCAAACACACCACCATTGGTAATAGTGAAAGTACCTCCGCTCATTTCTTCGAGGGTAAGTTTATTTTCTCTTGCACGTTTTGCAAGGTCACTGACTCTTGATTCTATCTCCGCAAATGAAAGCGATTCTGCATTCCGTATTACCGGTACTACCAACCCTTTTGGTGAAGAGACTGCGATGGAGATATCGCAGAAATCGTGATAGACTATGTCATCGCCGTCAATAAATGCATTTACAGCGGGCCACTCCTGCAAAGCATAACAAACTGCTTTTGCGAAAAAACTCATGAAGCCAAGCCCTACACCATGTTTCTCTTTAAACACCTCCTTATACTTCGCACGAATGTCCATGATCGGTTTCATATCCACTTCATTAAAAGTGGTGAGCATGGCAGTGGTATTCTTTGCAGCTACCAGGTGTTTGCTGATGGTTTTGCGAAGGGTACTCAAAGCAACACGGCGTTCATTGCGGCTCATGGATTCCTGTGCGCCATTTTTCGGTGCGTTTAAAACATCTGCTTTGGTAATGCGACCGTCTTTACCGGTTCCATTTTCAACAATAACAGCACTTTCTCTCAATAACTTTTCAGCGGCAGGCGATGGAATATTCTTCGCATAACTTTCTTTTACCGGTATGGATTCCTTTACTGTTACCGGTTCCGGCGCCGGTTCTTTTACCTCTTTGTTTTCTTGTTGAACAGGAGGAGGTGCTGAAGTAGTTGCCGGCACTTCTGCACTCGTGTCAATAGCGCAGACGACGTCACCAATTTTCAAAACAGATTGCTCTTGTGCAACAATTTTTAGCCGGCCACCTTTTTCAGCAGTTAATTCAAATGTTGCTTTTTCAGATTCCAGTTCACAGATCACTTCATCCTGTTGTACGATAGCACCATCCTCTTTCAACCATTTGGCTAATGTTACTTCATTGATGGATTCACCAACAGTGGGTACTTTTATTTCTAGCTGCATTTACTTCAGTTTCTTTTTGTCCAATTTCATAAACTTCCTGCAAACCTTTCTGACCGCTTTAGAAGCTCCTATGGCTTCTTCACAATCTGATTTCAAAGGGGCAAAATAATCATCCGGATATTTTGGTCGAACGCCATAGAGATTAAGAATTTTTAATTTTGATCTTAAGATAGAAAATCCAGGTTCAATCGATAAAATTTTGTCAAGTAATTTAAGAAGATCGTGTATCGGAATTTGTTGTAGAGATTTATAGTGTAAATAGGCTTTTAGATATTTTTCTGCTACTTGATGACAATGGTAACAAAGGATATCTTCCGGATCATAGTTATTCGCAATGATCAACTTAACCACTTTCCAATCGTTCTCCGCCTTTATGGCCCAGTCTATATGGTTAATTGCCATACATTAACCGACCTTCTTCGTTTGCAATTCTTGCCAACGATCCCATTGTAGTTTTCGAATTTTCGAATTCTTCAGGGGTATAAATAAAGAAATCCATGGCATGCGGATACGGATCAAAAAGATCCATTACCGCCAAGGGGCGCTTAAGATACCTCTGTTTGGTTTTCTTAATAACCATGAAGTCTAAATCACTCCATTTGTTTTGCGTTCCTTTTGCGTAAGAACCAAACAAAATTACCTTATCAGGATGATAGCCCTTTACAATAACATCCACGATTTTTTGAATCTGTTTTTCTGTAAGTACTTCCACACTACAAAGTTATCATTCATTTTTAGTTTTTGATACAGCTTAATATATCTGAACTGAAAAAAGTGGAGCATCATTTACGGTTCACTATTAGGTAGATTATATGATCTCCCCGGTTACAGAAAGTTCAGGGTGGCTGCTGGTATAGGTCAATCTTATCCAAAGGACAGATTATGAAGAAGCCGGTTTTTGCGAAGCGGATTCCTTTGGTCCAAAATTACCTACATAAGCAGCAAGGGCAATGCCCAGTGCAATCAGGATCAGGTTTTTGATAATATAATGACCGGCAAGGGTAGGGACCAGGAATGCCTTCCAGGTATATTCGGGCAGCAAAACCAGCGGACCGAAAGTAGTGATCATGTGCGGAAGCAGTAAATATAAGGCCAGCCGTTCCAGGCCCGGAAAGATAAAAGCAACGCCAATGGCCATTTCATACAAAGCAAAGAATAAGATAAATCCATGAAAAGGTATAAATGAAACGGTTTGTGACCATAGTTCATGCACCAATCCTTCGGCCGGACTCAAATTCAAGACCTTAAGCAAGCCAAATCCGAAATACACGACAAAGAAGGAAAACCTCGCAAGCGGAATACAGATTTTCGCCAGAAATTTTAAAGCCCTTGTTTCAAATGATGCCATACTGTATGAATTCTGAAACTACAAAGTAACCATTACAAAAGGAATTTATGAAGGATTAATGGATAAATTTGATGGCATTCAGGAAGTTGTTTTCACTTTTCACTTCTCTGTTAAATCAATGTAGGTAGTCATACCATCGATTGTAGTATTATTAAAAATAATTTTAGAAAGCACATGACTTCAAAAGCAAGTGGCTGGCTCTTCTTCAGCATAATAATGTTAACGCTCAATGCCCATTCACAAATCATTGAAAAAATGACACTTCCGGTTAGCACGAGTATTCGCGCAATAGAAGTGCTGAATGATTCATCGGTTTGGTTTGCCGGTTCCAATGGCTGTTTTGGATATACCGAAGACAATGGCCGAACCTGGCATATTGACTCTTTCGCAATAGCAGGATGGAAACCGGATTTCAGGTCGATGTCTTGTATCAGCCGCGATACGATACTGCTGTTGAATGCAGGAAGCCCTGCCCGTCTCTTAAAATCAGCTGACAGCGGACAAAACTGGAGTATCGTTTATTCCGATGACCGCAAAGAAATCTTTTTTGATTCCATGAAGTTCTGGGATAATCAACATGGCATCGCCGTAGGTGATCCCATCAATGGTTGTTTTATCATTTTGCTTACCCGTGACGGAGGTGATCATTGGTCAGCAATTGATTGCAGCGTGTTACCTGCTGCCATGCCCGGAGAAGCACTGTTTGCAGCCAGCAATACCTGCGTGGATGTTATTGGAAACAATATCTACATAGCAACAGGCGGCTCGCATGCAAGGGTTCTGTATTCAACTGACCGTGGTAAAAGCTGGCAGATTGCAACAACTCCCATCCAACAAGGTGGTTCACTCACCGGTATATTCTCCATTGATTTTTGCGATGAGCAATATGGTGTGGTTGCAGGTGGCAACTATGAGAAACCGGAAATGAACCTGCAAACAATAGCAATAAGTGATGATGGTGGCCTTACCTGGAAAGAAATTTCCGGTAGTGATGAAACAGGATTTGCATCCTGTATTCAGTTTCAACCACAAGCAGCAACAAAGAATTTGCTGATGGTTACCCGCGATGGTATTTACTTCTCAAACCGGCAGGGAAAAAAATGGAAAGAGTTGAAGGATGTCTATGGTTTGCCGGCCGGAACAGGTTTTAATACCATTAAGTTTTCACCCGGCGGACAGTTTGCCTGGTGTGGCGGAGCGGATGGTTTAATTGGGAGAATACAGTTTAAGTAGTGTTTGTATTACCTTGCACGTCTGTCAATTTTTTCATTAACATAGCCAAATCGTCGTAATTACACGTATCTATTCAGATAAGGATCTGTATCGTATGTGCAGTAAAACTCCCTAAGCAGATGAAGAGTAAGGAAAACTTTTATCAAAGCATTTTATCAGGTACCCACGTATTCATCAATCGGATGTTATCATTTAGATTGCCTGGATATCGGTTATGTTTCTGCCTGCTTACCGCACCTGTATTTTGTTTTTTATCCAGAACTTATGCTCAATCACAAACTTCCTGCCACTGTGCAGGCATGGCACCGGCAGGAAAAGGTACTGTTTACGTGGCAGCAGGATACAACCTTGACTGGTTTACCAGAAGTAACATTCATTTCATTGATTACACGACTGACCATTATGATTTCACATTGTATAAAGTGAAAGCGGAAGACCGTCCGGGCCTTGAAAATCTGCTGGAACAGGACATCACCGTACCTCAGTATTCTTTTCGATTAGGTTATTGGTTGAATAACAAAGCAGACCTGGCCATTGAAATCAACTACGATCATGTTAAGTATGTAATGATTCAGGACCAGGTTGTACATATGACGGGCTACTTCCGTGGTGTCTACTATGATCAGGACACTACTTTAATAGAAGACTTCATACGCTATGAACATACCAATGGAGCAAACTATGCCATGCTTAACATCGTTAAGCGGTTCAATATCTGGCATGCGCCTAATGAACAACATTGGTTAAGTGCAGTAGGCAAGGCAGGCGCCGGTTTTGTGCTACCGCGAACAGATTCATTTATCGCAGGTCACAGAAGGAACGACACGTATCATGTTGCGGGATATGTTGCAGGTGTTGATGTCGGAATCCGCTATGATTTTCTCCGCTACTTTTTCCTGGAAACATCAATGAAAGGATGCATTGCCAATTATGCTGATGTATTGCTGTATGGCGACGGCAAAGCCAGCCAACACTGGTTGTCAGCCGAGTATATTTTTACGCTGGGATTGCAAGCGCCATTAAAATTGTAGCAAGCAGAAAAGAAACACCGGCAATAATCAACCATGCCGGAGTATCCTTTCCCTCTGATGGTTTAAAACCTTCGGGCTATACTACATTAATAACTACAAATTAGTTGGCAGCCGGTGGTAACAGCACTTTGTCAATCACATACACTATACCATTCGAAGCACGAACACTTCCTACAATGTTTGCTTCACCCACCATTACCTTTCCATCTTTAACATGAAGGGTAGCATTGTCACCGTTCACCATATTCAGAACCTGGCCGTCTTTCATCATTTCCTGGTTGATAACGCCTACCCAAACATGATACTGAAGTACATTTTGAAGATTCGTCAACTGTTCAGGCTTGAGCAAATTGTCTACAGTTCCTGCAGGCAGTTGGTCAAAAGCTGCATTGGTCGGGGCGAAAACCGTGAAGGGCCCGGCATTAGACAATGCATCGACCAACGCTGCTGCCTGTATTGCGGCCACCAGCGTGGTATGGTCTTTTGACGAAATAGCTACTTTAACAACATTCGGCGCGGAATCATCATCCTGAACACCTGATTGTCCAACTGAAACGGTTGTTTCAGCATTTGTACTTTCAGTAGTAGGTGACTGATTGTTTCCGCAACTGGTCCAGGCCAGCATGCAGCCGGACAGTAAAATAGTGAACAGAATTCTCATAGGTTCTTTTTTTTGTGGCGCAATATCTAAGCACATTCCTCTTAATTTTATGATTTGAATCATGCTATTCAATTTTATGCCTTTGCTTTAGAGGCGATAGCACTTAGAAAAATGTGAGAATTCTTATGTTTGGCCGGCCGTTCGATAGTTATGCTTATCAATTCTGGTGACCTGAGTTAATTTTTTTTGTTATTTCGGTGCATACCAGTTGATGCAGGAATTCAGGATACTTAAATCAAATTCCAAAAAAAACAGATTTACGATGAAACAATCCGTTACCATTTTATTGCTTTGCTGCTCAATGCAAATTGCAGTTGCCCAGTTCAGTTATGTCAATCCTGTTCCCGGGTCGAAATACCACAATCCGCAGGCTAATATTATCCTGAAGAACGGAGCCCTCCTTGACAGGTCATCCGTTGCAGAAAAGGGGCTAATTGAAATTTCCGGTTCTTTAAGTGGTAAGCATACCTGGGTTGCAAGATTAGCTGAGGATAATAAGACAGTGATCATACAACCTGATATTGTTTTTGAATATGGAGAAATTGTTACGGTAAAGGTAAATGCGGTGCTGAGAAAGCAACAGGGGCAAACAGTGGAAGGCACTGTTTTTTCTTTTGAGATCAGAAATAAGCCATCAGCAGAAGATGAGAAGCTATACCGTGAAATGAGAATGCAGGCATTCATCGAAGATTTTGGTTACCATCCCTATGAGAATAATAAAAAGGAAGTTACTTATCCACTTGACTCTATGCCCACTTTTGTAATCAATGTTAACAATAACCCTGCGCCGGGCCGTATTTTCTATCGCAATAAGGAGGACCAGACCGGCCCCGTGCCGGGCACCAATTCATTCGCCACTATTATTGAAAACGATGGCACCATATTTTGGGCCAGCGATCTCGGGCAGTTCGGCGCTGATTTCAAACTGAATGAAAATGGGTATATGACCTACTTTGCTGATACCGCACAATGGATGATTCTCGATTCCAATTATAACCAAATCGATTCAGTACGATGCACAAACGGTTATGAAATGGAAACGCAGGGCCACGATGTGATGATGTATCCTGACGGGCATGTTTTCCTGATGGCGTATAATACACAAACGATTGACATGACTGCTTATGGAGGTGTTCCCAATGCGAAGGTGCAGGGACTGATCATTCAGGAACTGGATGCCAATCGTGATCTTGTTTTCGAATGGCGAAGCTGGGATCATTTTCTCTTTACCGATGCCAATGCATTTACCTCACTTACCAATCTCTTCGTTGACTATGTACATTGTAATTCTATAGAACGTGATTATGATGGCGACATCATGATCTCGTCGCGTAATATGGATGAACTGACCAAGATAGACCGGGAAACCGGTAATATCATTTGGCGTATGGGTGGGGAGAACAATCAATTCACATTTGTGAATGATAATATTCCGCAGCATTTCTCAGCGCAACATGACCTGCGCCGCCTGCAGAATGGAAATATCCTCCTGTTTAACAATGGTAATTATTTAAGCCCGCTGATTTCCAGTGCAAAAGAATATGCCATTGATGAAGTGAATAAGGTGGCTACCCTTGCCTGGTACTATGAGCATCCTGATGTGAATGGAAATAAAGTATACGGAGCTGCTACCGGCAATGCACAGCGATTAGCCAATGGCAATACCCTCATTAACTGGGGCTTAATAAAACCGGGCGTAGGCATACCCAATCATACAGAAGTGGATGTAGATAAAAATATTGTTTGGGAAATGACATTCGAATCCAGCTTGCAGAAATGTTACCGTGTACACAAATACGAATGGGACCCATGCAGCAGAATTACCGGCTATACCATGCAGGCGAAAAAGATAGAACAGGACAATGCCACCGTTCGCTGGGGTGCTGCAACCGGTGCAAGTTCCTATAAAGTGCAACGCCGTGAGGTGGGCACTGAACAATGGAAGTCAAAAACTACTTCCACTACAAAATTGAAATTGAACAACCTGAATCCGGGTACAACATATGAATGGCGCGTGATCACCAAATGCGCAGATTTAACGGTTAAGAATTCCGCTGGTTCCGTGACGGACACCTTCACCACACTACCTTTGAAAGTAGCAACAAATGTTACCGGTGCAATACCGAAGTTTTCAGTTTACCCTGTTCCGGCATCTGCTGAGATTACCATTCAGACGGATGGAGGCCTTTCCCCATCACTCATTATAAGAAACATGATCGGAACAATAGTGTATCAAAACAATTCCTTTGGTCCTGCTCCTGCCATCTTACAGATTAATGTACAACAATGGCCGGCCGGCATTTACCTTGTTGAAATGAATACCGGAACGGAAGCGGTGGTGAAGAAAATAGTCTGTGAATAGCCATTGCAGCTTTAACCCGATAAGTTGCAAAAAGAGGATCAGTGCCGTAATTTGCCGGTACTGATCCTCTTCCACTTAATAGGTAGTCAGGAATTGCAGGATCAACTTCCTGTGTGCTACCACAAAGCGTTTCTTCAAATGTCAGCTTGTTATATTCTGAAGCCGCAATACGCCCCATCCCTTGCTGCAGTTGATCCTGGAGTCTTCCTTTTGAATAAAAATATCCCGGAGATTCCTGATTTTAACTATATTCATGGTTTGTATACAGTTCGCCGTATAAAACATCCGGAGAAATTTGTATACAGTCAGCATGAGCCGGGCTTCATTCGATTGAGGTGGTAACATTAACCTGGCAGGCCGGGAACAGACAGGTTTTCTTAAGTTGCATAACCTGTTTATTTTCCGGAGAATAATTTCATCCTATCGTGAAACGGAACACCTTTTAACTGAATGTGGTCGATTGCTGCAGCACGCTTCTTTTTTTATCTCAGTATTATCATACGGCATTCCTATTACTAATTTTGCCTTGCTGCATTCATTCGGTGAGATGAATTATTAATCAGGGTGCCAGAATTGCAATGAAGACATATGTCGCACATATCAAACAAATAGCCAAAGAGTGGCATGAAGCGTTTGGTACCAATCGCTTAAAGGATTACTATGACCAGTACCTGCATGATGACTTTACTGCAGATTTTTTCGGTCGTGAAGTAAATAGGGCGCAGTACATTCAGCAATACGGAAAGTTTGCAGAAGAATTTAAGGATAACAAGGTAGTGGTTGAGTATCAGATTTGTCAGCAAGAGAAAGTAGTTTCTGTCATAAACTGGACCGCTTTGCACCTGGGAAATACGATGGGAATGCCTGTGGCGGGAGCAGCAATTAATATCAATGGTGTTTCTATAGATCATTTTAAAAATGGTAAGGTAATCAGGCATCATCCGTTCTTTGATACTGCCTTGCTCGTGAAACGCAGTGCAGTTCGCGAACAGGTGCGCGCCCGTATAGCCCGCGATTTACACGATAACATCGGATCTACTCTTGGCAGTGTCTCCTATTACAGTGAAATGGCTCAGCAACTTATCAGAGAAGACCAGACTAAACTGGCTACCCTGCTCAAAAAGATTGAAGATGCCTCCCACGACCTTGTGGAGGAGATGAGCGATATCGTTTGGGCGGTGAATCCGCTGAATGACAACTTTGCGCAGCTCAGTTTCAGGATGAAAAATTATGCTGCGGATTTGCTGGCTTCCAGGAACATAAACTTTCAGTTTGAAACAAAGGATGTCCCGGAATTGCTTCACCTTTCAATAGACCAGCGAAAGAATATTTTTCTCATATTTAAGGAAGGTATTTATAATGCGGTTAAATATGCAGAATGTCCTGCCATCAGCACTTCCATCTATAAAGAAGATCATAACCTTCATGTGGAGTTGCGTGATAACGGCAAAGGGTATGATGTAAACAATAAAAGCAGTTACAACGGAAACGGAATCAATAACATGAAAAGACGCGCGGAAGAGATTGGTGCCCAAATCTCTATTTCATCCGAAGTGGGACATGGGACGCGAATCTGCCTCGATGTTCCGATTAAGACGCAGGAGTATCATTTGTAAATTATGCGGATGAATACGAAGTGGTTTCCTTACGCTGAAATACTGGTTTGACCCAAATAAGATTCTTTGGCTTATCTTTTTTACCAGGTTGAATAGGTGATTATAATAGATTAAATAAAATACAATATCTCACCAGAATTGGTGATATGATCTCAGCCGAATTTTATTGAATTTTACAACACGCATGAAAGAGCCGATCAAAATAGTATTATTCGACGATAACGCCCGTATTCGCGACTCGCTGGCTTTACTCTTCTCCACGCATGAAGGATTTGAATGGCAGGGTGCTTACAGGGATGCTACAGAGGTAATGGATATTATGGATATCTATAATCCTGATGTAGTGCTGATGGATATTGATATGCCCGGCATTAACGGCATTGAAGCAGTACGGGCCATTAAGAAAAGGTATCCGGAACAGGTGATCATGATGCTGACTACGTTTGACGATAACGATAGAATCTTTGATGCCATCTGTGCAGGAGCTATGGGTTACATCATAAAAAGCAAGTCACTTGCTTATCTGATCAATGCAGTGAAAGAGGCCCATGAAGGAGGGTCACCCATGAGCCCTTCGGTTGCCAGGAAGGTCTTGCAACTCCTTCAGCAAAAGAATGCGCCGGCAGATAAAGAGGCATTTCACCTTACCGATCGTGAAAGAGAAGTACTGAATCACCTGGTGAATGGCAAAGCCTATAAAATGATTGCCGCTGATATGAAACTCAGCTATGACACTGTGCACTCTCACATAAAGAACATCTATAAGAAACTTCATGTTAACTCGGTTGGCGAAGCAGTGTCATTTGCGATTCGACAGAAACTTTGATTTTCCCGACTGAAACGCTTGAAACAGTTTTAGAAAAGTTTATTGTAAGCGGACTGACCTATCAAAGCCTTATTATTTGCATCATTAATGATATCCGATAATAAGATCATAAAAATAATTGACTAACTTTCGGTATTGTTTAGGCATTACCGGTGTTTGTTAGTGGAGTGCCAGTCAAAACGGAGAATGATTAAAGCGCATTAGCAGCATTGGGTTGATTTTTAATAAAATAAGAGTACCTAATATTTTTGTTGTGTCACTATTCTCAATTCCTTATTTATGCTATTTGAAAGCTGAAATTGGCAGTATATTTTTTTTCAGCATTGTCTTCTTAATGCTCACATCAGCCAGTGCGCAGCCTTCGGGCTTAGTTACCGGTTCCGTATATGAAGTGGCAACAGAAGTGGCACTTGTTGGTGCTACCATCTATATAGAGGATAAGAATACCGGAACAGTCACCGATCAGAACGGCCATTTTCAACTCAGGATTCCTTTCGAAAAGGATTCGGTGGTACTGATCATAAGCTATGTGGGTTATGAAACTCAAAGAATACCAATAACCGTTTCAACCTGCCCTTGCAATATTGAATTGTCAAAAACTGAAATTACTGCAAAAGAAGTAGTGGTTACGGCTTCCCGAATACCTGAAACTATTCTGGAAGCACCGGTAACAATCCTTAAGATGAATGCCATTGCGGTAAAAGAAACACCGTCTGAAAATTTCTATTCGGCACTTCAGGGCTATAAAGGAGTAGATGTACTCACCAATTCCTTGCTTTATAAAACTTTGAATACCCGTGGCTTTAACAACAACGCCAACTACCGCCTGGCCCAGCTTGTAGATGGTGTCGATAATTCCTTGGTCGGACTAGGCTGGCCTTTTGGAAATGTTTTGGGCACTACCGACCTTGATATTGAAAAAGTAGAGTTGATACCGGGCCCGGCTTCGGCACTCTATGGTGCCAATGCATTCAACGGACTGTTATATATGACTACCAAAGATCCGTTCAGGTACCAGGGAGTTTCTATGCAGGTTAAGAATGGAATCAACCATTTGGGCTCAGACGCACATGATCCTTCCTGGTATGGAGATATTCAGTTCAGGTATGCAAAAGCATTCAACGACCGTTTTGCTTTTAAAGTGAATGCCGGTTATATTCAGGGACAGGATTGGCTGCTTACGGATTCATCTGATGTATATAAGGATGTTGCAGAGGAATTGCGCGGGCCTGACAACCCTGCGCGCGATATTGTAAATATCTATGGTGATGAGGCTGTAAGCAAATCATTAGTAAAAGATCAATCCGGAAAGGAGATTGATATATCCAGAACAGGATATGCAGTGTCAGATCTCATAGATAATAGCACCTACTCATTCAAAGCCAACACTGCCCTTGAGTATAAAATAAACGACCATTTAAATCTTAGCTATGCCTTCAATTATGCACAGGCTACCACATCCTATAGCAGTCTTTATTATCTGAAAAACATAAAAATGTACACCAACAAGCTGGAGTTAACCGGTACGCATTTTTTCATCCGTGCTGCAGCAAATGCTGATGATTTAGGAGATACTTACAGTACCCTTGCGCTTGCAAATGCTATAAATAAATCTTGGGTAAGGACTTTAATAACAATAACTGGTTCAATGATTTTGCAAGGGCATATAATGGAACCGTAGACAATGTAGTTGCTAACGATTTGATAGCGGCAAGGGCTTATGCCGATATCGGTCGTTATTTACCCGGCACCGATATATTTAACCACGTGATGGACAGTCTAAGTAAGGTACCTTTCAGTAATGGCGGTGCGAAGGTTATTGACCATTCTTCTAAGTATTATTTCCAGGCACAGTATAATTTCAGCAAGCAGATTACTTTTATGGAACTGATCGCAGGAGCCGATTACAACCTCACCCGTCTTAATTCTGAAGGTACTATATTCAATGATGAGCCCGGTGATCCCATTTTTGTGAATCAGTACGCAGGCTATGCACAGGCAACAAAAAAAATTTTAAAGGACAAAGTGAAGTTACTGGCCGCTTTGCGTTTTGATAAAGCGGATAATTTCAAGGGTGCATTGTCTCCGAGACTGGCAGCGGTCTATCACCCTGATGATAAAAACTACTTTCGCGCCTCCTGGCAACAAGGTGTTCGACTTCCTGATCCGCAACTACAGTTCATGGATATTGTGCCAGGGCAGAAACTACACCGGTTGGGGGGAACTGCTGTAGTAGATGAGCCTTATAACTCCCGGTACAATTCCTTCACCAAACCATCAACAGATGTCTTTAATGATTCTGTAAAAAAGTTTCTTGCCAGCTATCCGGTCTCATTGGATTCGGCAGTTAACCGATTTAGTGGCTTGTTGCAAAAGTCACCTTTTGATTACATTCAGCCTGAAAAGGTGCACACATTTGAATTGGGATATCGCCGGTTATTATTTAACAATAATTTTTATTTCGACATTAATTATTTCCATAACGATTATACGGGATTCTTATTTAGTACTACGCTTGTACAACCTGATTCCGGTGGTGTTGAAAGTCAGGAGGCAATCCATACAGCAGGTCAGGCAATTTATTATGGAGCGGTAGAAAATTTTTCAACATTCGTGAATTCAGCAGATCGTGTACTGGTGGATGGCGTCGAGATCGGAGCTTCCGTACAATTACCGCACAATTATGTCTTATCAGGAAATTTTACCTGGATCCATTCAAATGTCGAAGCGGGGCAACTATTGCCCGGTATCAAAACACCACCTTTTAAAAGTAATCTCAGCATTAGCAACCGGAACCTGACCAGGCAACTGGGATTCATGGTAAACTGGCGCTGGACAGATGCCATAAAAAACTGGACAAATGTCAGCGACGAGGCCAGCATTGACAATGACCTTCCTGCCTATAGTATTATTGATGCACAGGTGAGTTACCGTATTCCAAAAGCTGCCACCAGCGTAAAATTAGGGGCCTCCAACCTGCTCAACTACTACCACCAGGATTATGCACAGGGCATTTCTGTTGGAGGAATTTACTATGTATCGCTTTTGTACGACGGTATTTTTAAATGAAATAAGGCAATGCATGAAGGCTCCTGACTTTTGATTCAGAAAATACTTCTAACAGATCCGGTGGCAACACTCCTTCAATAATAAAATATCACATTGTAATGTATCTGAAGCTCAATCATTGTTTACTTTTTGCGATGATGCCGTTCTTAGGAATGAGTCAATCTGTGGAGAAGATTTACCATGAATCTTACGATGATGCAAAAGCTACTCAAATAATGGAGGTTGCAAAGGAGGCCTATCTGTATGGCTATCCTTTGGTGATGATGGAACTTACGAAACGTGTAATGACCAATGTAAAATTACCGTCCTTTGAAGGCGCACCGGTGAATCAGCTTTGCAGGAAAGAAGTATTTCCGGATGATAAGTTTACTGCCGTTGTAAAACCTAACTGCGATACCTACTATGCATTGGCCTGGCTGGATTTAAGCGATGAACCACTGGTACTCGATATTCCTGATACACATGGAAGGTATTTTTTGTTGCCCATTCTAGATGCCTGGACTAACGTGATTGCATCACCCGGAAAACGAACTACCGGAACCGATGCGCAACAATATCTTATTACCGGGCCCGACTGGAAAGGGAAAGTTCCAAAGCGTATGAAGCAGATTGCTTCTCCAACTAATATGGCATGGCTTGCAGGCCGCACACAGGTAAACAATAGCGAAGATGGTGCTACCGTAGTTAAGGAAATACAGCGTGGATACCAGTTAACACCATGGAGCAGCTATGGTAAGCAGTATACACCGCCGTTTGGTAAAATAGATTCCAGCCTGTCAACGAAAGCACCATCGTTACAGCTTAGCGAAATGAAAGTCGTAGATTTTTTTAATCTCCTGAACCGGCTCATGGTTGCCAATCCGCCTTCACTTGCTGACACAGCCATATTGAAGAGAATCAGTAAACTTGGAATTTCACCCGGAGATACTTTTAACCCTACAGGATTCTCACCGGCAGTTTTAGATTCATTCAATACTATTCCGCTTTGGTGTAAAAAGTATTTTGCTGAACTGGCCATGAAGCAACCAAAAGTAAACGGATGGGCCATGCAGCGCGGTCTCGGAAACTATGGAACCCGCTACGACCAGCGAGCTATGATTGCTTCAAGGGGCCTTGGGGCGAACTTTGATGAAGATGCGGTCTATCCATCTTCTTTAACAGATGCTGATGGTGAAAAATATGATGGATCAAAACATAAGTACATTTTACATTTTGAAGCCGGTAAATTCCCTCCGGCAAATGCGTTCTGGAGCATCACCATGTATAACATGGATAATTTCCTGGTAGCAAATTCCATTAACCGATTTGCCATCGGAGACCGGCAACCACTAAAAAAAAATGATGACGGCTCTGTTGATATTTTTATTCAGCACGTGCATCCCGGAAAGGAAATGGAATCAAACTGGCTTCCGGCTCCTGCCGGACCATTCAACCTTACTATGCGTATCTATTGGCCAGGGGAAGAAGTATTGAATGGATACTGGATGCCTCCGGCTGTTGAAAAAGCAGATTGAAACGTGCAGGATTTTTTGATACCGGTTGAATTGCACGTAGATCATTCAGATGAAGTCGATCAATACGATCAGTTGTACGATGTAGGCTATCTCAAATTTTGATGAGTCATCCTGCATTTGTTTCTGGATAGTTTCAATTTACAGAAAAGTGGTGAAATCAATTCAACATGCCGCTCCGATTGAGTTTTGAGATAAATGATAAAAATTTTGCAGGAAAAGCTTTTAGATCAACCCATACAGCGAAATCTGCTCAATCTTTTGAATCTGCATACACTTTATTTGATACAGCTAGACACTGCAGTTTCAACCATTACTCCCTCACCAAAATTGGCGATTGACCAAGGCTAATTTACGTCGCATCTTTACATCGTTATTCTATTTCCTCAAAGGAGTTTTATAAACACCATGCTTAAACGAAAGAGGTGATGTATTAAATATTTTAAGTATTTTATAAACCTTCACGCAAAAGCATTTCTGCAGAAAGTGCAGGGCTTATAGCCGGGTGGTTGTTCTGTTTTGGAAAGTCTTAGCAGAATAACTCCCGGTTATAGACTTTATTGAAAGCTGGATTGTTATCAAGTGACATTTATGTCGCTGTACATTTCCCACCGACTTAAGTCTTACATCTTAAATCTTCAGTCTTAGTTCGAAAGCGACATAAATATTGCTATACATTTTTTGTCTTTTATCCTGGTTCCTGGTTCCTGTCTCCCGCCTCCCAACTGCTCAGGCACTTACGAAGTCGCCACTTTTGGCGATTGAAAAGCGCTATTCAGCGACGGAACTTTGTATCGTAAAACAAATTCTTTCAGGATGAAACCTGGAAATATTTCATATAAACATTTAAATATTCTAGTGATGAAAAACCTGGCTTCCATTTCAAAACCCTTTTTAATCATTCTTGCAATTGTACTCAGCAATTTTCTAAGTGCGCAAACCCCGGAGTTGATCCGGCAACAAAATGGTTCCCTGTCTTTCTATGGATTCATGGAAAACAAAGGACAGATAAAAGACCAAAACAATCACATACGTCAGGATATACGTTATATCTATTCCGGGAAAAACTTCAACCTCGTACTGAAGGATGATGGTTTTAGTTATGAATTGTTTCGATTCGATGAAAGTCCGGCTGTTTCAGAAGCTACAGGTGAAGTAATCTCCTTTGAAGAACAGGAGGTCGATCTGATGGCATCCCATTCACGCATGATGGTAGAAAGGTTTGATGCAACCTTCATTGGCACTTCAGCAGAAAGGCGCATTGCAGCGGAAGGAAAATCAACAGACTATGCAAATTATTATCAGGGAAGCAGCTTGCCCGAAGTAATGCAGGTATATGCTTATAATAAGGTTACCTACCACAACATTTATCCTGATATAGATCTCGAATTTATAGCGCCTGTTGCGAAGGGAAGTCCCGCTTCGCTATCAGTTTGTGGTACATCCGGGTGGCAGGGTGAAAGACATCAGCATAAAATACAATGCACTGCATAGATTACAACTGATTGATGGTGACTTGTTGTTTACTGGCAGTTTTGGCTTCGTGAAGGAAGAAAATTTATTTTGCTATCAACAGGATAAGAGCAATGCCATTCCTGCTTCATTTGTAATGAACAGAAATGTGCTTTCCTTCAAAGTCGGTCAGTATGATCACCTTTCAAAATTGATTATTGACCCTGATATAGTATGGGGCACCTACTATGGTGATGATTATACCGATGATCATGCAAAGAAAATCATAGTGGATCCCGAAGGTAATCTGCTGGTTACCGGGGAAACGGCTACCACTTCCAATTTTACTACTACCGGTGCTTTCCAGACTACCTATGCAGGCGGCCTATATGATGCTTTTATCATGAAATGGAGTGCGGCAGGAAACAGGTACTGGGTTACGTACTATGGCGGTAATGACAGGGACTGCAGTTTCAGTGTGTATGCTGATGCAGGTTCCAATGTGTATGGCGCAGGTGATTCAAAAAGTAACAACTTATTTGTTCAGAATGCGCATCAGTCAACTTATGGTGGCATGGTAGATGTATTTTTCTTCAAACTAAATAAAGACGGATTTTTGCAATGGGCGACCTATTATGGTGGATCAGCAGGAGATCATAATGATGGTGGTGTAACAGGCGATCGCTATGGTAACATCTACTTGTGCGGTTGGACGGAAAGCTTTGATAATATTTCAACACCGGGTTCCTATCAGCCTGCGAAAGGACTCATCATGGATGCCTTCCTGGCAAAATTTAATAGTGATGGAGTAAGGCTATGGGCTACTTTCTATGGCGGAGATGATGAAGACCGCGCACATGCCTGTGCTGTGGATCTCAACAATGACCTTTATATGAGTGGTACCACACCGAGTTTAAATGCGATATCAACAGTGGATGCACCTCAACCGGAATGTGGTGGTGGCGTTGATATTTTTATTGTGAAGTTTACAGCTGAGGGTATGCGTCTTTGGGGTACCTACTACGGAGGAAGTGAAGATGAACATGGACGTGAATGTGATATTGATGCAGAAGGTAATTACTACATGACCGGCTATACAGCCAGTGAAAACAATATTGCAACACACGATGCCTGGCAACCAAACTGGAGTGAAGGTTATAATAAAGATGGCTCAAACACAACGGATGCCTGCTATGTGAAGTATGCTCCAAACGGTGCTCTTTTATATGGCACCTATCTTGGTGGATCCGGTTTGGATTATGGACGTTCATTGCGGCTGCAAACCGATGGCTCAATAATAATAGTGGGAAGCACACAAAGCGGCGGACTGGGAACAAATGGTGTTTTTCAAAAGATCAAATCAGTGGGTAAGGATGCTTTCATTGCAAAATTCAAAACTAATGGCCAGCTCGATTGGTTCACCTATTATGGAGGAGAAGGCACCGATGAAGGAGAGGAGATGGATATCGATGCAAACAATAACATCTATATAACGGGTTCCGTCAACAGCACTATGGGAATAGCAACTCCCGGAGCTTTTAAATCCATACTCACCAACAACACGAATGACGAATGTGTGATTACGTCCTTCATTGACCGTTGCTACGACCGGTATGAATCGAACAACAATGCAAATACTGCTACTTCAATCAGTATTCCCGAAGGCAATACGGTAACCATAAACGGTGAGATTGGAATTGCTGCGGATAAGGACTTCTTCGCCTTTTCGAATACGATAGAAAATCCTAATCTCAACATCCTGTTAAGCAATTTACCGGCGGACTATGACTGCTATCTCTATGGACCGACCGGAAAAGTGGTAAAGAAATCTTTGAACAGGGGTTTGATGGATGACCAAATTATATTCAATACCACCGTAGTAGGCTTGTATAAAATTAAAGTGCAGGGATACACAACAAGCACGTTTAACGATACGGTTTGCTACGACCTTACCGTTTCGATAAGTGCCGCTGCATTCCGTATGAATGAAAATGCATACGATGAGTTTTCATCAGGTGCATACCCGGATGAATTTGTCTTAAGTGGGGAGATTAACGGATTTAAAATTTATCCAAATCCAACTTCACAGCAATTGTATTTGGAATTGCCTGATGAGTCAGATAAGCATATGCGCGTAAGAGTGTATGACTTGCATGGCAGGCAGGTATTTCAGCAAACGCAGCTACTTGCGGGCATATTGAATATTGATATCAGCAGATGGGAAGAAGGAATGTACCTGCTGATATTGCATTCTGGAGAGAAGGTATATACGAGGAAGATATTGGTGAGCAGGTAAGTCATGTTTCCATAACCTGACCGGTATGTGCATAAATATGTTTTCAGTAATTAGCCTCCGGCTATTATGCCGGAGGCTTTTTAGTAACATCAGGTAACCGGGTGCGTAGATTACTTTTCAATATCTCCGTCTCCACCACACACCTGTAAAATGGTCTCTTATCTGTTTATTGCTCTCCCCAGTATTGGCGATATACAAGGCCTGAAACATATCACACCTTTACATAATGGAAAAGAAAATTATTGACTTGGTGCGGGATATCAATTGATGGCACCGACTTCCTGGGCGGGCACTGTTTATTGTTGATGATGCCGGCGATGCATAGGGGAATACAAAACTGGAGAATGTGCATAAGACGAAAGTGGTAATAAATGGAATACAGGACAGACGGCTAATTTCATTTGCATTTTACAATTCAGTATCCGCGTTCAGACAACTAGTAACACCTTATAAAATAAAGGCATCCAATGAACAACCGGGCACTTCCTTCCATTCTGTTCTCTGCAGCAACTAAAGAAAATCACCTGCGGCAACAAAGTCCACACGCTGATATCAGCATCGTCATCATTCATGCTAACCGGACATTTTGCGATTCCATATTGTTGTTGTTAAATACTTCGAAAGGCTATTTCTGTACCGGTTCTTTTACAGAAAGTACGGATCTCCTGGATAAAATCAGAGCCGCACAGCCGGATATAGTATTACTCGATGTTAACTTACCCAATATGTGCTGCATTACCGCAGTAAGAATGATCCGTGCCGATTTTCCGGATATCCGGATTCTTATGCTGACAGGCTTTCATGATGATGAACTTGTATTTAAGGCGATATGTGCCGGAGCATTAGGGTATATTTTGGAAGATCTGGCATTGCAAAGCATGATGGAAATTATGCATGAACTGCAACAGGGGTTTCTACCCATGTCACCCGCTATGCTGCGCAGGGTGATTGAGTTTCTACATCACCGGAATACGCCGGTGAGCAGCAATCCATTCGGATTTACTCCCCGTGAAACAGAAGTGATGAACCTGATGATTGACGGGGCATCCTACAAGATGATTGCAAACAAAATGGGTATCAGTTACGATACGGTTCACAACCATATTAAAAGAATCTATTGCAAGCTGGAGGTAAATTCGATGAGTGAGGCGGTGGCGAAGGTAATGAAGAGTCAGAAAAATCAACTTACCTGAATTGGCTATTGATTCGGGCAACAGCAGGTTATACATTTACGACTTCATAAGTATATGTTCTGAACTCATATAATAACACCAAACACCTTACCTATGAATCACTCTTCATTTTTACGGGATGCCGGTATGGTATTACTGGCAACAACGCTTACACTGTGTACATTCATAACAATGGCACAACAACTAAACCCACCAATACTTACTTCCCAGCGATCACTTGGAAGCAGCGCGGATGATCAGTTTAGAAGCATGTCACTTACACCTGACGGTGGCTGCATCCTTGCCGGCTATTCAACTGCCGCTAATGGTGATGTGGCAATGCACCTCGGACAAAAGGATTATTGGATTGTGAAGTTAGATAGCGCATTCGCTATTGAATGGCAACAGGTATTGGGTGGATCCAAAATTGATTGGGCACGTAATGTACAGTGTGCTGCCGATGGCGGGTATTTGATATTGGGCTATTCTAATTCAACCAATGGACAGATTACCGTTAACCAGGGTAGTTACGACTATTGGTTGGTGAAGTTAGATCAGCATGGAAACCTCTTATGGCAAAAGACGGTTGGGGGTTCCCTCGAAGACAATGGCTACACCGTGCGCGAAACAGTAGATGGAGGTTATATCTGCGCAGGATTTTCCTTCTCTGCTGATGGTGATATCACGGGGAGTCATGGAATGGATGATGGTTGGGTAGTGAAGCTCGATGCAGAACGTAACATTCAATGGCAACGTTCGATGGGTGGAACAGCGAGCGATGAATTTGATGATGTTATACTTACCGCCGATGGAGGTTATATGTTGGTTGGCTATGCAGGTTCAGCAAACGGAGATGCAACCATTAACTATGGAGGCTTCGATGTATGGCTGGTTAAGTTAGATGAGAATGGAAACACGCTTTGGGAAAAATCTTACGGAGGAAGTTTAGATGATGCTGCAAGAAAAGGAATACAAACATCTGATGGAGGATTTATTATTGCAGGATTCTCAGCTTCCGGTAATGGCGATGCAACCATGAATAATGGTAAACTTGACTATTGGATTCTCAGGGTCGATTCAATTGGAACACTGCAATGGCAGAAATCACTAGGCAGTTCCGGAACTGATTATGCATACAACATAGTAGCTACTCCTGACGGAAACTTTCTGATTACCGGTTTAAGTGGTGCGGGCGATGGCGATGTTATGGGAAATGAAGGAGGCAGTGATGCCTGGATAATAAAAATGGATATGCTGGGAAATATATTGTGGCAGAAAAACCTGGGGGGCTCTATGGAGGATGTTGCACGATCTTGTGCACAGTTACCTGATGGTTCTGTTATCGTTGTCGGTTTTACCATGTCAGGCGATGGCGATGTAACCGGTCAGCATGGTGGCTACGATGGCTGGGTTGCCAAACTTTGCTTCACTTCCGATTTCTACTTTGACGGTGATCAGGATGGTTTCGGCAATGCCTTATTGCATGTTAGTGCATGTAGTGCGCCGCAAGGCTATGTTTCAAATAATGCTGATTGCAACGACAGCAATAGTAGTATATACCCTGACGCCATCGATTTTTGTGACGGCATGGATAATAACTGTGATGGACAAACCGATGAGAACACGATCAATCCGGTTATCGAAGCGGGAGGTGCTACGGAATTCTGTCTTCCTGGTTCAGTTGTATTATCTGTTGTGAATGCAGGTTCGGAAAACCAGTATAAATGGTACAAAGATGGCTTGTTAATGAAGGGTCAAACCGATGCAAGCATTAGTGTAAAAACCAGTGGATCTTACTATGCAAAAATTAAAAATAGTGGTTGTACCATTGCTACCAATTCGATAACAATACAGGCCAATCCACTGCCTGAAGTAGCCATCAGTCCTGAAGGTACAATAGCTGTGTGCCGTGTAGCTACCACACTCGCTGCTACAGAAAGTGAAAACTATAACTACCAATGGTACAATAACAATTCGATTAAGGAAGGAGCGATCAATGCAATCTACTTAACGGATAATGCTGAAGCAGGTGACTACAAAGTGCAAGTCTCTGATGATCATGGATGCAGTACATTCTCTCCGGTAACAACAATTGTACGTCTCAATAATCCGGTTTCTAAGATTACTCCGGCAACAAGCCTGAATTTATGCAATACCGGAGCAGTAGCACTACAAGCCAGTAATGGCAATGGCTTTACACATCAATGGTATAAGGATGCCATGCATATAGCAGGTGCTACTGATGAATCATACACTGCAACATCCATTGGTGACTTTACTGTGGAAGTAACAAATGAAAATGGCTGTAGTAAGATATCAAATCCGGTAGCCGTCTTTTCTGCATGCCGGGAATCACCGGAAGATTATTCCTGCGGGCTCAATTTTAGCATGTATCCTAATCCGGTATCCGATATTCTTAATGTAACAATTATAGCAAAAAAGCCTGGTGAAGTGAATTTGATACTTTACAATGTCTTTGGCCAGGCGTTACATTCTATGCATATGAATGCTGCTGCGAACAGTATTTATCTGGAAATACCACTTTCCAATTACATCGAAGAGGGCATCTACTACCTCAGCCTTACTTCCGGTAATGAAAAGGTAGTTAAGTCTTTTCACTTTTTCAGGTGAAGTGCGCAATGGAGAAAATATAGCTGTGTCTGTTGAGAAATCGAATGTCTTACGGTTTGGAAGCAGGAGTTGTTAGGTTGCAACCATGACAAGGCTTTTAGCCTGACAACTTTCACATTTTCTTGTAATGTTTACTGACCACTTTTTTATGACGACCAATATTGGCTATTGACATCCCCTCCTTACCGAACTAACTTTGCCTCAATATCATATTTCAGACATTAAGTTACATGAATCATATTGTTGTAGTTGCGGATTATTTTATGTAGAAGTGAAAGGATATTCAATCCACAGGTGGTAGGAACCGATAGGTGATGCTGGCTTTGGAAAGTAGTTCAGCATCATCACCGGTTCCTTAAAAAGGGATGATGGAATAGTTAAGTATCAAGTAGTATCGGCAATAAATCATCACCTGTAATATTCAAATACCACCACATGAAAAAGAGAAATAATACTACCCTGCACGAGGTAGGCAACTATCCCGATGAACTCCACCGGTCAAAAGCATCCATGCAGTTATCCCACTTGCTCCCGATTACGAAACAACTGCCGAATAAAAAACTGAAAAGCATGGCCACCGAATTACTAGCATGGTGCTTTGCAATCTCCCTGATCACATTGATCGTTTCCTTTCTGAACAAATTAATCTGAATCAGTTTAGGTGGATTCGCCTTCACGTACGCTATACGATAAGGAATACAGCGCATAACAACTTCTTCCCCAGTTTTGGCGATTGACACTGCCTATACCAAAGCACATCTTTGTTACACCAAAAACTATCCGTGCCAGGTTGAGTTGCGAAAAAGTACCTGTCGCATATTTCATCATACCCGAATAAGCCTGAGTGCATTTACTGAATCCTTGGTAGCATCAGGTGCAGTACGTCTTCTATTTTTTTCATCATTATCAAAAAAAAATACCTATGAAATCTTATGCTGCCAAACTGTCGTTCTTGATGATTACCTGCTGCATGATGTCCTTCCTGCTTTCAATTGCCGGGAAATCGCATGCGCAAACTATAGACTGGAGTACTACTATCGCTTCCATCCTTTATGACCATTGCACAAATTGTCATCATGAAGGTGCCATTGCACCGTTTCCGTTAATGACCTATGAAGATGCGGCCACCTGGAGTACCGGCATCGCCACGCAGGTTAATGCCGGCATCATGCCGCCCTGGCCGCCTGATCCTGACTACAATCATCTCATGAATGAAAACGTACTCAGCACAGTAGAAATTGATGCCATCAATGATTGGGTAAACAACGATATGCCGTCGGGTGATTTAAACCTCGCTCCTGCCCCACCCGTTTATAACGGATCATCTCTGATGGTGGATCCGGATGAAACGGTGTTGCTTCCTGTTTTTGAAATGCCCAACATAGAAAATGTGTACTGGCGTTTTGTAAGCCAAAGCACTTCCACGGAAACCCGGTACATCAATGCCATGGAGTTTGTAGGTGGCAACAACTCAATCATCCACCATGTAACGGTCGGGTTAGATGCTACCGGCCTGGCGTGGCAGGATGATCAGAATTATCCCGGCCCAGGTTGTCCGAGAGACTTTGGCGTAAATCCTGGCGTAAGCGTATTCATGTCACAGTCCGAAGGCCGCGTCATAAGTCTCCCTCAGCATCTTGGATTTGAAGTGCCTGCCGAAAATGATTACGTAACCGACATGCATTATTATGCAAGTGCTGTTGGACAGGTCGACAGTTCGAGATTTAACCTGAAGTATATAGATACAACTCTTGCCAGAGCAGTAAAAACAGAAAAAATTCTCTATAGCAAACCTCCATCACTTCTTGATGGTCCGCTGGAGATAGCGGCAAATACGGTAAAAACATTTCACCTGCAATCAGAAGTATTCGCCGAAGACAAGTCATTAATAGGCCTCGGGCCGCACTCACATCAGATCTGTACATCATGGGAAATCTATATGGTAATTCCCACGGGTGATACCATTCCGCTGATTAAGATCCCTAAATGGGTATTTACCTGGCAGGGCAGCTACCTGCTGACGAAGGTGTTAAAAATACCTGCAGGTTCACAGATATTTGGAACTGTTACTTACGACAATACCGCAAACAATCCCAACAATCCCAGCAATCCGCCACAAACTGTTTATGGCAATGGCTCTATGCTGGGCGAAATGGCGCAGGCGCATTGCTGGATGATGGACTATCAGGCCGGCGATGAAGACATTATATTAGACAGTGCGTTTTATGGAACGTCTACCGGCATTTCCAATATTGCACAACAAATTGAAATCAACCTCTTTCCCAATCCGGCCACGGAGCATATTACAATTGTATGCAAGGGCCTGAAGGAGTCCTTCGCAACATTTACGGTTTACAGCCAGCTCGGTCAACTACTATGGCAGCAAATTGAAAATGTTTCAGGAGTTGAAAAAACAATGTCAGTTGATTGCACCCGCTTCCCAACAGGCATCTACTACTTAACTGTGCAGACTGAAACCGGTATAGACAGGAAGAAGTTTGTGGTGCTGAAGTAAATAGAAAATTATCGCAGACAATGAAATTCGATGTTGTCCAACTAAAATGGGTTATAAGCCTGCAGGAATAGGATTCACGCTCTTACTCTATGCTTAAACGTGGATTATAGAATCCCCACCGGCATTGAGCTTGAGTCAAAACCCGATGTTTTGGTCGGGCAATAACGATACAAAATACATTACTGCAAGCACTGGAGCGCCGTTACAACTTTTTGCTTGCTCACCACAATTGGCGATTTACTTCGCCTATTATGTTACCCACTTTTACTATCTGCTGTTTTTCACTCTTAAACGATAACCTTATGAAAAAGACCAACCCAACCACCAAATTGATAATGATTTTTTTTGCTTCAGGAATTGATAGCGTGATTATCCTGTCAGCAGACAAAAAATACCTGATCCTGTTACTGGCTTGTCTGTTTCAATTTCAGGTTATACATGCGCAGCAATTAGATCCGTCAGCGCAGCAATCAGGATCGGCAACACAATTCCCGTCAGCAGATGCATTTTCAAATACTCCCCTCACCTACACCATTATTGATGCACCGAACAATACCTTTTGCTATGATATATATGCTGAAGGCAGATTGATGATACACCAAAGCAGCATGCCGGGTTTGCCGGGAAATGAAGGTTTCAAAACCAAAGATGATGCAATGAAGGTGGCAGAGATGGTGATGTACAAAATCAGGAAGGGGGAAATGCCGCCGACGGTGAGCATTGATGAAATGAAGCAACTCGGAGTAATACCAATTCGCTAAAGTTACATCGTGCAATGTCAATTGATTCCATTCACCATTATTTAAAATGCCAAAGCAATGCAAACCTCAATTCAAAAACTAACAGCAAAAGCAAAGCTGCTCTTCCCGCTACTCTTTATGGCAAGTAGCTTCAGCGGCCTTGCTCAAACTAATACATGGACACAAAAAAGCGATTTTGGCCATACTGCCGCTAACGTGCCTGAACCTACTCCCCGTTCCAGAGCAGCGGGTTTTAGCATTGGCAGCAAAGGTTATATAGGAACAGGACTTGCTATGGATGGATTTAAGAATGACTTTTGGGAATATGACCCAGTTGACAATATATGGACGCAGAAGGCTGATTTCGGAGGAACTGCACGGCGTGATGCCACAGCTTTCAACATTGGTAGCAAAGGTTATTTAGGGACTGGATATGATATAGATGGCACTTATAAAAATGATTTCTGGGAGTATGACCCCATTACCAATACATGGATTCAAAAAGCTGACTTTGGTGGTATTGGACGAGAAGATGCAGTCGGATTTAGCATTAATAATAAAGGGTATATTGGCACAGGATATAATAATGGCGGCAAGAAAGATTTCTGGGAATACGACCCCGCATTTAACCTATGGAGCCAGAAATCAGATTTCGGGGGTGGTTCACGATATACGGCTACAGGTTTCAGCATCAACAGCAAGGGATACATAGGGACAGGATATGATGGAAACTCTAAAAAGGATTTCTGGGAATATGATCCTGCTACCAATAGCTGGACACAGAAAGTTCACTTTGGGGGAAGCGCTCGGTCAGGTGCAGTAAGCTTCAGTATCGGCAGCAAAGGTTATATAGGAACCGGCTATCATCTTGGCACCTATTATGAAGATTTCTGGGAGTATGACCCCATTACCAATGTATGGATTAAAAAAGCGGACTTTGACGGTATTGGACGAGAAAGTGCAGTCGGT
Source organism: Chitinophagaceae bacterium (assembly GCA_016704325.1). GTDB lineage: Bacteria > Bacteroidota > Bacteroidia > Chitinophagales > UBA10324 > JACCZZ01. Next base: position 81,822 of record JADJAG010000011.1, on the reverse strand, counting down.
TTTGGCATTAATATTAAGGGATATATTGGCACTGGATATCCTAATAGCGGGATGAAAGATTTCTGGGAGTATGATCCTACTACCAATAACTGGACACAGAAAGCTGACTTTGGGGGAAGCGCTCGGTCAGGTGCCGTAGGCTTCAGTATCGGCAGCAAAGGGTATATGGGAACCGGCTATAGTTCCACTTATCTTAAAGATTTCTGGGAATATGATCCTAATATCAATAGCTGGACACAGAAAGCTGACTTTGGGGGAAGCGCTCGGTCAGGTGCAGTAGGCTTCAGTATTGGCAACAAAGGGTACATAGGTACCGGCTATAGTTCTCCCGCCTACCTTAAAGATTTCTGGGAATACAATCCTATTGCTAATGTCTGGAAACAGAAGGCAGACTATGGAGGGGCTGCCCGATCAGGTGCTATTGGTTTCAGCATCGGAAATAAGGGATACATGGGAACCGGCGGCCAAGGTAAATATAATGATCTGCTTTATAGTGATTTCTGGGAATATGACCAATCATCCAATATTTGGATTGAGAAAGCAAACTTCGGTGGTAACGCTCGTTTTGCAGGAGTGGGTTTTAGTATCGCCGGCAAAGGATATGTTGGAACAGGTGTATTTCTGGAAGTAAGATACAACTGGTGGAATTCTTTATATTTTTATCATTATAATAATAATTTCTGGGAGTATGATCCTGTCATGGATATTTGGACACAAAAAGCCAAATTCAAGGGCAGTATCCGTGCAGGGGCAGTTGGCTTTAGTATTGGAAACAAAGGCTACATCGGAACGGGCTATGAGCAGTATGAGAATGTTCCACTTTTTACAAAAATGGATTTCTGGGAGTATGATGCCGATGCGAATAAATGGAACCAAAAAGCTGACTTCGGAGGCGGCGGCCGTTCAGGCGCAGTGGGTTTCTCCATAGGCAACAAAGGGTATATAGGAACTGGTTCTGATGTGATTGCATCTAAAAAGGATTTCTGGGAATATTCCCCTAGTGCACTGGTGTCTGTCTGTGACATGCCCGTAGAACTCTCAACAGTTAACATTGCTTCTACATCGGCAACCTTGAAGTGGAGTACAGTTAGCGGAGCCATGAGTTATCAGGTTTTGTATAAGAGCAGCGGAACTTCACTATGGTCTCTTGTGAATTCATCTGGCAATGAAAAAACACTTATAGGATTATCCCCAGATACAGAATATGAATGGAAAGTAAAGTCAATTTGTAGCCTATCTCCTTTCATTCAATCAGAAAATTCACTCCCCTTTCAGTTTATCACAAATCCTTTTCGACAATCTGATTATGAAACCTATGAACCAATGTTTTCGGCATATCCCAATCCCCTTTCCCAATCCACCACTGTTTCATTTTCTTTAAATGAAATATCGCCGGTTGTGATAGAGATCATGGATGTAAATGGAAGATCAATAAGAGTAATTGCAAACAATAATTTCTCATCAGGCACTCATGAAGTCACCTTCAACCGTGAATCTTTGATTGCAGGCATTTATTTCTTGCAACTGAAAACCAATGTGGGAATGATGATGAAAAAGGTGGTGATTGAATAAAATGCACTGATCAATTCATAGATAGACAAACTTAGAACTTATGTTGAACTCCAAAATAAATAGACGCATAGTGAAATCCCGCATGGCGGGAAAAAGCATTACAATTATTATCGCGCTTTCCCTTGTAATTAGCACACACGTTTTACAAGCCCAAGACACCTGGACACAGGTCGCCAATTTCGGTGGAACAGCCAGATACGGTGCTGTTGGTTTTTCTATCGGCAGCAAAGGATACATCGGTACCGGCTATGACACCGGTTATAAAAATGATTTCTGGCAGTATGATCCCGCAACCGATTCCTGGACACAGAAAGCCGACTTCGGTGGATCAGCAAGATACTTCGCTGTAGGATTTTCCATCGATAGCAAAGGATACATCGGCACCGGTGACGATGGCAGTTACACGAAGGATTTCTGGGAATATGATCCTGCCAATAACACCTGGACTAAGAAAGCCAACTTCGGTGGGTCAGCCAGGTACTGGTCAACGGGATTTTCCATTGGCAGTAAAGGATACATCGGACTTGGAAACAATAACACCGACTATAAAAATGATTTCTGGCAGTATGATCCTGCAACAAACAGCTGGCTACAGAAAGCAAACTTTGGCGGAACAGCAAGAGGTGCAGCAACAGGATTTTCCATTGGAGAAAAAGGATATATCGGAACCGGCTATGATGGGAGTTATAAAAAGGATTTCTGGGAATATGATCCTACCACTAACCTGTGGACACAAAAAGCCAACTATGGTGGAGTGTCAAGATACGAGGCAGTTGGATTTTCGATTGGCAGCAAAGGATATACCGGCACCGGCAGTAATGGATCTTTAAAAAGTGATTTCTGGGAGTATACTCCCGCCAATGATACCTGGACGGAGAAATCGAGCTTCGATGGAACAGCAAGATACAGGGCAGTCGGATTTTCCATTGAGAACAAAGGATACATCGGTACGGGTTTCGATAATGCCAATAAAAAAGATTTCTGGCAGTATACTCCGGAACAATGTTTTGGACTTACTGTCTATGCCGATGCAGATAGTGATAGTTATGGCGATGCCGCTAACAGTTATTTCGCACCGGACTGTGTAGCTCCGACAGGTTATTCAATTAATGGTACTGATTGCAATGATAGCAATTCAGGTATTCATCCTGGATCATGTGATGGCAGCAATGGTGTGGATGATGATTGCGATGGAACCATTGATGATGGATCAGGAGCAATATTTTACTATGTAGATGGTGATGGTGATGGTTACGGCGCAGGAACGGGAAGTTTTTTTTGCAGTAATCCGGGTGCAGGCTATTCAACTAACAAAACTGATTGCAATGATAGCAATTCAGCTATTCACCCGGGCTTATGTGATGGCAGCAATGGGCTGGATGATAATTGCGATGGAACTATTGATGATGGATCAGGAGCAATAATTTACTATGCGGATGAAGACGGTGATGGATACGGTGGCGGAACCGGAACTTCCCTATGCAATAATCCAGGAGCAGGTTATTCAACTAACAACACTGATTGCAATGATTCTATAGCAGCTATTAATTCCGGTGCGGTGGAAATTGCAAATGGCATTGATGATGACTGTAATGGGAATATTGATGATGGTAACTTTTGGACCCAAAAAGTCAACTTTGAGGGAATTGACCGTGTTGATGCTGTTGGTTTCAGCATCGGCCTCAAAGGATATCTGGGAATGGGATATAATGCAGGATACTACAAGGATTTCTGGGAATACGATCCAGTAATTCACATCTGGACTCAGAAAGCGGATTTCGGGGGAGCTGCCCGCTCCGGTGCCGTTGGTTTCAGCATTGGCAGCAAAGGATATTTGGGAAATGGAGCTTATTTTGTTGGTGAAGCTTCTTTTTATTACAAAGATTTCTGGGAATACGATCCGGAATTGAATACCTGGACGCAGAAATCCGATTTTGAGGGAATTGCTCGCTACAGTGCTGTTGGTTTCAGTATTAGCAACAAAGGATATATAGGAACGGGAAATGTTGTAGGAAACTACTACAAGGATTTCTGGGAGTACGATCCGGCTGTGAACATTTGGACGCAGAAAGCGGATTTCGGGGGAACTACTCGCTACGAAGCCGTTGGTTTCAGCATCGGCAGCAAAGGCTATCTGGGAACAGGAGTTAAATTTGGGAATATCACTACTTACTACAAAGATTTTTGGGAATACGATCCGGCTGTGAACACCTGGACGCAGAAAGCAGATTTTGGGGGAACTGCCCGCAGAGGTGCTGTAGGTTTCAGCATCGGCAGCAAAGGATACCTGGGAACAGGATATAATAATTCGATTAAATACAAAGATTTCTGGGAATACGATCCTGTTACTGATACCTGGTCGCAGAAATCCGATTTCGGAGGAACTGCCCGCCACGGTGCTGTTGGTTTCAGTATCGGCAATAAAGGATTTCTGGGAACGGGACAGGAAGGATATCCTGATTATAATGTTATAAAGGATTTCTGGGAATACATACCTGAAGTAACTGTCTCCGCCTGCGCTAAGCCGGTCACTCACTCATCTTTCAACATCATCGCCACTAGCGCAAAGCTTAAATGGCTTAGCATCAGCCAAGCACTCAGCTACAAGCTCAGATATAAATCAACCGAAACTTCCGAATGGATCCTCACTAAATCCATAGACAATCACAAAACCCTTCATGGATTAACACCCAACACCGAATACACCTGGCAAGTAAAATCATTCTGCGATATACAACCCGTTGTTTCATCGGATTGGTCAGAAAAACAATTTTTCACCACTGATGATTTGCGATTATCAGATGCGGATGTTGATGAAATGAAGTTTTCGGTCTATCCCAATCCCCTTTCCTCTTCTGCCACAGTATCGTTTTTCTTAACAGAAGAATCGAATGTCACCATTGAACTCATGGATGTAAATGGAAGATCATTAAGAGTAATTGCTCATGAGGATTTTTCAGCAGGTACTCATGAAGTCACCTTCAATCGTGAATCTTTAGTTGCAGGTATTTATTTCTTGCAAACGAAAACCAATGCGGGAGTGATGATGAAAACAGTGGTAATTGAATAGTATCATTTGCATTGCTACCATCACCACCTTTACACCTCCTCTCTCATAAATCATATTTCCGTAATATCGGGTGTACGATAATTTGGTTATTGAAAATTGTGTGTTCAATATTGAATATTTGTCATCGAGGAGAAACGATGAAGCAATCCCCAAGTACTACTAAACTATTAATTGGTTCTAATCAGGGGATTGCTTCATCCCGCCATTGAGACTTTGATAATTCAAACATTGTTTTGGCGGGATTCGCAATGACGGTTAATCAATGCATCGTTGCATGGTGAAACGACGAAGCAATCCCACCACAAAGATGCCAAGTTGCAAAAAAAATAAAATCACTGATGATCCTCCGCCACTTCTTAGCGACCTGGCGTCTTAGCGTTAAATAAATTCCTTCGAGGATGGTATCATTCATACCAATTTAGATTTGTTCTACACCCAAAGCATTTCTTCCTCCCCATCACCCGGGAATTCTGCTTATTTTGCAATTCAATCCTGCCCTATAGCTATTTCAGTGTAGCTGTAACCGGTAGGTAAACCATAAGCCATCTTGAAACGGAAAAGAAAGCATTCCTATCGCAAAGAACAGTCTCATAAGAAGGCTTCCGGAGTAGAACCCGGAAAGGTCATCTACATTGGCGACGACAAAGATCAGCAGGTGAATATTTCCGTGATCGATTATGATGAAACCCATTTCGAAGAAAGGACGGAACTGAATATTGAAGACTGTTTCAAATACAAAGAATCTACTACCTGCACCTGGATTAATGTAGCCGGTATTCACCAAACCGACATCATTGAAAAAATAGGTAAGCATTTCGGCATTAACCCGCTGGTACTCGAAGATGTAGTGAATACCAATTCGCGCCCCAAGATCGATGATTTTAAAGATTATGTTTTCATCATCCTCAAAATGCTCACGTACGATACGGAAAAGCGTGTCTTGCGAATTGAACAGGTGAGCCTGGTATGCGGTAAAAATTTGGTCATCTCTTTCCAGGAAGACGAAGGAGACCTATTCAACAGTATCCGTATGCGACTGCGTGATGCCGGTTCCCGTATCCGGAAGTATGGACCCGACTTTCTGGCTTATTCCCTGATGGATAAAATCGTGGATGAGTATTTCATCATCATCGAATCAATGGGGACTGAATTGGAGGATATGGAGGATGAGGTATCCGGCGACCCCACCCGCGAATTCTTACGGCGCTATAATGAATTGAAACAAAACGGCATTCACCTCCGCAAATCCGTCTGGCCATTGCGTGAAGTAATTAATTACCTTTTACGTGGTGATGTATGGCTGGTTAAACAGGAAGTATTGCCCTATTACCGCGACCTGTACGATCATACCATACAGGTAATTGATACTACAGAAACCTACCGTGACCTTTTCTCTGATATCATGGACATCTACCTCTCCACGCTGAGCCTGAAGATGAATGAGGTGATGAAAGTGCTTACCATCATATCCACCATCTTTATTCCGCTAACTTTTATTGTAGGCGTTTATGGAATGAATTTCGAAGTGATGCCCGAACTCAAATGGCAGTATGGGTATTATACGGTATGGGTATTTATGGGATTCGTAGCTTTTGGAATGATCTTGTACTTCAGACGCAAGAAATGGTTCTGAGACTATGAAGTGCTAAGCACTATTATTAATCTTTTTCGAAATATCTTTTCACTGCATCCCACACCATTTCCTGCTCAAACCCTTTGCGAATTAAAAAGGCAGATAACTGTTGTTGCTTCGCGAAGTGATTTCCCTTTGTAAGTGTAGCCGCTTTCTTCTTTAAGGTGTCTGAAAGTGTTTTTTGATAATCAACACCATCAATCTCTTTCATTGCTTTGTTGATACAATAGGGTGAAACTCCCTTTTGCTGCAACTCTCTTATAATCCGGTTTCTTCCCCATCCCTTCATGCGAAACTTCCCGCGCGCATAGGCAAGCGCGAAGCGTTCTTCATTCAGAAAATTTTCTTCAATCAGCTTTACCAGTATGTTTTCAAGATCATTGCCACGCTGCCCTACTTCCAGCAACTTCCTGCGTACCTCCAGCTGACTGCGTTCCTGGTAAGCACAATATTTCCGCATGCGTTCCAGCGCTTGCATGGGAGTAAGAAATTTCTTTCCGGGTACGGTGTCCATTTTTAATAGCTTCGCAAAGTTAAACCCGCAGATGGCAACATCAAAGTGTTTATAGTCGCTATAAAATAAATGGAGCAACTGATGTCTCCAAAATGAACATGCAGCAATCAAACAGGAAAGCATTGAATCTGTTGTTTTTTGCCAACTCCGTTTCCGGTGTGGCACAGGGCATCAGCATGATTGCCATCCCATGGTATTTTACAGGTATCCTGAATAACCCTTCTCTTTTCAGCATCAGTTTTGTCGTGATTAACCTGGTAATGATTTTCTGGAGTTTGTATGCAGGTACACTCATTGACAAATACAACAGGAAGACTTTAGCACTTGGTGTTTCTGTTTTTGGTGCCTGCATGTTATTGTCGGCGGCTGCAATTGGTTTCTGGCAACACAGTGTGCCGGTACCTTTGGTGTTGGTGGTGTTTGGTGCAACCTTCCTGATATATAATGTGCATTATCCCAACCTGTATGCTTTTGCACAGGAGATAACGCCGGCTGTACAGTATGGTAAAGTCACGTCACAGATTGAGATTGTCGGACAGCTGACCAGCATGATGGCCGGTGCCTTTGCTGCCATGTTATTAGCAGGTTCTGAAACAGGAAGCATGAACTTGCTCGGTTTCATCATTCCGTTTGGATGGGAATTCAAAGCATGGCAACTACATCATGTCTTTTTATTGGATGGCGCTACCTATGTACTTTCTTACTTCATTATTTATTTCATCAGGTATCAGCCTTTAGCTGTAAGGCATGAAGAAACCGGTAATGCCTGGGAACGTTTGAAAACCGGATTGGCCTTCCTGAAAAAGCATCCCGTTATCTTCACTTTTGGCAATGCTGCCCTTGCAGTCTTCCTGACCGTAATCGTTTCCAGTTATATAATGACTCCTGCCTATGTGGTGAGTCACCTGAAAGGAGATGCCGGTGTGTATGGTGCTGCAGAAATGTATTTTGCCATCGGCGCTGTTTTCGCAGGAATTGCCATCAGAAGACTCTTTCGCAAGTGGACGGAAACAGATGCCATTTTATTGATGACAGCAACAACGGCTGTCATCTATTTTCTGAGTATGTGGAACCGCAGTTTTTTTATCTTCTACCTCTTCAACCTCGTGTATGGATTATGCAATGCAGGCATACGCATTATGCGCATCACTTTTATGTTTCACTATGTGCCTAACCAGGTAATAGGTCGTGCAGGCAGCGTATTTTCTACCATCAACATCATTTTGAGAATGATTTTCTCAGGCATCTTTGCCCTGGCCTTCTTTGAAGGCGAGCATATTATTTATACGTTCTTCCTGTTTGGTTGCATGCTGTTGGTGGCGATATATTTCCTGGTAAGAGACCGAAAGAAGTTAAGACATCTTACCACAGCAAGGCTTGCTGCAGATCCTTAATTCACCATCATAATCTTTCCCACGCAGGTAACGGAACCATCTTCATTGGAAGCCAATACTAAATAAACACCCGTTTTGGCACGCTGCCCATTGTAGTCATTGCCATCCCAGATTACCTGTCCGCCAAGAGCCTGCGTCCGGTAAATCAGGTTGCCTTGTGAATCGGTAATCTTCACTTCAGCATTATTCACGACCCTGCTAATGGCGATGGGTCCTGTATAATTTTCACGCACAGGATTCGGATAAACCAATGGCTCACAATTTTTACTGATCCGCCGGTGGCATCACCCCTGTACACAAGAATTCCTTTTTCTGTTCCGATATACACTTCTCCGGTGCTGTTGTCAATATCAAGCGCTGTAATATAGTCCGACATCAGCGGACTGTTTTCTGTAGTAAAATGAAGAATCTCTTCCGTACCATCTTCTGAAAATAACCAGACACCATTGTCTGTGCCAAACCATTTACGATTGGCGCCATCAATTACGATTCGTTTCACATTCTCAGTTCCCAGCAAATAACCATTGTATCCATCATCAGAAGAGATAACGATCTGTTGTGCATCACATGGGAACTCAGAAAATACATCACCCGGACAATAGAAAGTAGTAACCCCTTTATCTGTGCCCACCCAAATGTTTCCGTCTTTGTCAGTAGTGAGGCAATTGACTCCTTGTGATGGTAAATTGCCTGAACCGGGTCCGGTAACGAGTTTCTTATATTGGTCATCAAGTTTATTCTCGAGGTCAGTACCATAATTGAAGACCAGGATTCCCTGCCTTGGCAATACAAACCACACCTGGTCGTATTGATCGAAGGCCATTTGCAACACCCATTGCTGATCAATTGGCACCGTAGGTTCAAAACTCAACCAGGTATTGTCCACTGTTTTTACACAGATGGGAGTTAGTGAACCAAAGTTAGCTGCCCACATATTACCAAAACGATCAAAGGCAATATCGGTTACCTTAACACGAGCAATATCTCCATTTGCTCCTGTGAGTGAACTGTTTTCTGATGTGTACTGATTTACAATTCCCAGGGAGTCATCAAAATCAAACATGCCCAGCCACAGGCTGCCAAAATAAGCGCGTCCATCAGTAGGGTTCACGGTAACACAAACAATGTCGAAGGAATCCTTAAGTATTGGCGTATTATTTACATCATAAGACGACCACTCATCATCAATACGTGTGAAGAAGCCACTCCTGTTATAGACAAATCCATAGGATGCATTATAACCACCTGGTGCCACATACAAATTATGGGTGCTCGCATTAACAGCTAAGTCAAAAACACTGGCGGTGCTTGGTCCATTCGGATAGAAAATTTCGTAATAATCAGGCATACTTTTTTTCAAACCTTCATACAGATCTGCAATCCATATCGCATTTCCATCTTCAATGGCCTGGTAGGGTTGGCCACTGTATACAGAATCCATGACACCTTCCTTGTTAATGGTCATTACCCGCGTGCCGGCAGATCCAATCTGTGACAATACAAGCTTTGTTGCGCCAGCTTCTATTTTGCGAATACCGTAACCGTTTCTGACCATGTCTGTTGACCAGATGGAATTTTCCAGCTTGAACAACGTGTCCCCTCTTGTGGCATAAACGAAGTTGTTAAAAAAAGAAACACCGGAATAGTTTCCAATATTTAATCCATCTGCCGGAACGTAGGTGTACCAGCTTCTAAAGTCAACCAATGTTGGATCATCCAGCTTACCTCGTAAGATGCCGGAGACCGTAGCAGCATATAAGTAGGTGCCATCGCAGGTCATTCCATTTACCTGTAGGTTGGCCCCATTGACTCCTATATAGTAAGTATCCTTTATTTCAAATTTTACCAAATCGAGTAATACCACACCAAATCCGCAACAGAGGTAGGCGTAATCGCCATAGAAGAAAACACTGTAGATGCTTTTGTCACCCACAATACTTTTTCTTTCAATGTCTGAAATGTTGATGATCTGGCCATCCTTCAGAATGTCGATATTGCTGTTCAGGTAACAGATCAGCAGCAGGTTATGTGGTTTGCTGAAGGCAACGATGCTTGATTGAATATCTGAAAGCCCGGTAACAGTAGTCAATTCCTCCATGGAATTGTCGCTTTTATCTACGGAATAGACTGTAAGTTCCGTAGCGCAATAGATCTTATTATCGGAAGCAGTAACGCCGATGGCATTGCGGTAGGGAAGTTCTGTTTTCCATTGTCCGATAGTGAGTGGTTGCGAGATGGCCTGCGTGGCAATGGCAAGCAAAAGGGTAATTGTAAACAGCGTAATTTTTCTCATGTCAGTTGAAGCGAAAATAGAAAGAAATGATCAGTTCACCTGAACGAGGCAAGGCTTGAAATATTACATGGCAGACTGTCAATTGGTTTACATGGTGGGGAAGAGGTCAGTTTTCAGCAGAAGGGCATTCATGTTGTTTTCAAGATGACCGTTTTTCTATGTAAATCATAATGCTTTGAACTATTGCATGTTTAATGTTCCACCTCCTTCAACCTTGCCGTGAAATGCCGTAATGCCGGTGCTTCATAGGTAATTTCTAACCCTTTGATATTTTTCCGGTTATTAAAAACTTCAATAATAATTTCAGACACATAATCAATATGGCTTTGGGTGTAAACCCGGCGCGGGATAGCTAATCGAACCAATTCCATTATAGAGGGTATCAACGAACCGTCGGCTGCATATTTGCCAAACATCAGGGAGCCGATTTCCACGCTGCGGATACCGCCTGCAATGTATAAAGCCGACACCAGTGCCTGACCCGGATACTGATCAACAGGTACGTGCGGCAGAAAAGCTTTGGCATCCAGGTAAACAGCATGCCCGCCGGCAGGCCTGATCATGGGAACTCCTGCAGCAAGTAATTTTTCGGCGAGGTATTCAATACTGCGTATTCTGTAATGAAGGTAATTTTCGTCCAGCACCTCCATCAATCCAATGGCAATGGCCTCCAGGTCGCGGCCTGCAAGTCCGCCGTAGGTGGTAAAACCTTCCGTGATGATTAAGAGATTCCTGCATTTAAGTGCCAGCTCTTCATTACGCAATGCGATAAATCCACCGATGTTCGCAAAGGCATCTTTCTTCGCACTCATGGTACAGCCGTCGGCATAGGAAAACATTTCCTGAGCAATGGAAAGAATGGAAGCATTGGCATATTCCGGTTCACGCACTTTTATGAAGTAACTGTTCTCTGCAAAACGACAGGCATCAATAAATAAGGGGATGTCATATTTGATGCAAACGGATTTTACCTCTTTTATATTCTGCATGCTTACCGGTTGACCGCCACCGGAATTATTGGTGACCGTTAACAAGCAAAGCGGAATATTCGCAGCTCCTTTTTCGCGGATAAATCGTTCGAGTGCCGCCACATCCATATTGCCTTTAAAAGGTGCCGGCACTGCAGGAATCTTCCCTTCAGCACATAACAGGTCAACTCCTTCTGCATCACTGAATTCAATGTTTGCCCTCGTAGTATCAAAAAGCGTATTGCTCACAATGTATTTTCCTTTACCGCCGATCACCGTAAACAAAATTTTTTCTGCTGCCCTTCCCTGGTGTGTTGGAATTACGATGGGCATGCCGGTCACGTCTTCAATTGCCTGCTCGAATTTGAAAAAACTCTTGCTGCCGGCATACGATTCATCACCGATCATAATGCCTGCCCATTGTGCACTGCTCATGGCACTGGTACCACTGTCAGTTAGCAAATCAATCAGCACATCATCAGCATGAATAAGGAAGGGATTATGAAAAGCCTTCTTCAGTATTTCCACCCGTTGCTCCCTGGTGGTGAAATAGATGGGCTCAACGGATTTTATCTTGAAGGGTTCTATGATGGTTTTCATCTAAACAGGTTATCGGTTATAATGAGGTCACGAAGTTGAAGGATGAAAACGATTTGATTTATGACAGAAGTCAGCATCACGCTGCAGAAAATGCAGGCTTACAAAATGGTGAAGTTGCATTCTTTGGACCGTATTGCTTTAATGCTTAGCTATCAGAATGAAACGTTGGCGGCTTTTCCGTTTACTCCGATCAGCTTTACTTCATAAGTAATTTGAAGACGCTACTATTTCATGTTTTCATTTCGGAGGGAAATGAATACTCAAAGTCTCTGCTGACTCCATGGCAACACAATTCTTTTTTGCAGGTAACCAGGCCGGCATTGATTGAATTGCCCTCACAGCTTCCTCATCACAACCACTTCCGAGAGAGGTAATTATTTGAGGATTGTTGAGGCTTCCATCAGGCTGTATGGTAAATTTTACCTGCACATCCCCGTTGATCTTATTTTTTTTCGCTTCATCAGGGTAAAGCACATTCTTTTTTAGAAATTGTTCCAGGGCTTTATCTCCACCAGGGAAGGATGCCTGCATTATGCCTGTATTTTTTGATTCATCAGTACTCATTTTAAAGGTAATCGGCATTTTAAAATATACTTTTATCGGCACACCATCTTGCATTCCGGGTACCCACTGTGGCATTTTACTGATTACTCTGATGGCTTCTTCATCACAGCCGCAACCGACCGATCTGATAATTTGGATATCGGAGATGGATCCATTTTCTGATACCACAAACTGTGTAACTACCTTACCTGCTGCCCCCGATTTACGGGCTTCCTCCGGGTAGCGTAATTCTTTGGAGAGATAAGCAATGAGTGCTTCCTGTCCGCCGGGGAACTCGGGCATTTTCTCTACTAGCGCAAAGGTTGAATCTGTTTTTTCATTTTGAGCTATTGTCCATACAGGCAACAGCATGAGTGCAATACAAAGAATAGGTTTCATAGGAATATGGTTTTTATAAGATGTTAAAGATAATATGTTTGCTTAATTATTTGAGTATATCTAAAAAAAATTATTTCATGCGCTTCATAAAATTAGAAAGGGCATTTAAATAAGGTTCAGCAAGAATAAATACATTGAACACATGGTCGTTCATTGTATTCAATACTTTGGGTGGTCGGAATTGAATATACTTTGAGACTTGACATAAATGCGGAAACCGTGTAGAAGGAATAAGCAGCTGAGATTTGGATCGCGTCAAAGGCTCGTGGCTCTGGAGTAAATATATTTGGAATACTAATTATTAGTATTGGGAAGTCCCATTTTTTGCAAAAAAACGGCATAGCGGGGATCGCTTTCAAGCTTTCTTAAAAAAGGATTTCCTTTTAGTTCTGACAAGCCGGCATCATGCTTCAAATAAGCCTGCTCGAGCCAGTAAAAGGCCTGGTCGGCATTATTTCTTTGTGAATAGCTTTCTGCGATCTGAAAGCTACAAACTTCGCCATATTGTTTGATCAATTCATTCAACATACTATCGGCAACGTTTTTTTGACCAACTGTTTGCTGATAAAGTGTTTGAGCGGCCAACCGCCATGCGGGTTCAGGTTCCAACTCCCACTGTATGCGCGAAGAATCCGGATTCCCTTCAAGTAAGTAAATCCCACTAAGCAAAGAACGGCTTGCTCCGAATTCAGGGTCCAGTTCGATCGTTTTTTTGAGCTGCTGCTTAGCTTCGTGCAGGCGGTTTGCATTTATTAACGTGAGGCCATAGCTGTTGCGTAATCGTGTATTCACAGGATCAAGTTCAATCGCCTGTTGATACAATTTGACAGACTCTGTAAATTCACCCAGTGTTTTTTTTAGGCTTGCCTTTCGGTGAAGCACAGCAACATCATCCGGACTTATGGAAAATGCCTTCTCATAATCTGCATAAGCCCCTTGCCAATCCCAATCATAGGTTTGCCTGATCCGCCCTCTCGCCAGGTAACCATTGGCAAGATCAGGATTTAGTGCAATCGCCTTTTCCGCAAATTGCCGCGCCTTGTTTACTCCAGATTCTTTATCAAATTCATCATCTGTTAACCGGAGCAACGTAAGCGACAGTGATGACCACGTGCGTGCATCTGTTGAATCCAGTACTAATGCCTGCTCATAAAATTCCCTGGCTTTCTTCAGGTTTTCAGAGGTTCCTTTAGCTGCAAAATAATCTCCCTGCAACAACAGGTTGTATGCTTGTGCATTTGTTTCGGCGCCTTTTAACTGATTCGGTTTTACTAACGTTGACTTTAACCGGTTTACTACAGTAAGTGCAATATCATCCTGTATTTTAAAAATATCATCCAGCATTCGGTCATAGGTTTCAGACCAAATCTGTGTGCCATCTTTTGTTTGAGTCAGTTGCGCTGTAATCCTGATCTTATCTCCAGATTTCCGGACACTGCCCTGAAGGATATGGGTGACGCCAAGCTTTGCCCCGATAGCGGGAATGCTTTCATTGGACCCCTTGAAAGAAAACGAAGAAATTCGTGCAATTACTTTCAGTCCTTCCACTTTTGAAAGACGGTTAAGCAACTCTTCACTCAACCCATCGCCGAAATACTCCTGGTCTCTTGTTGCACTCATGTCCACAAAAGGAAGAACGGCGATAGAATCTGCTTCAGCATTGTCCCGATTTAAATACCCATAGTAGACAAGTGTAGCTATTATGATCAGCACGAAGGCAATAACCCAAAGAAGAGTCAGCTTCTGGCCTTTTACCCTGGAACCTTTTCCCATCATCTTTTTTCTTGCCGGCACCAGCAGTCCTTCCCCGCTGATCGCAAAAATTTGCATGGGCTCAGTAATATTTTTCAGTCGGTAAAGACCCAACGACACTGCCCTGATGTCATGCTGGTTCCTGATCTCATCATATATTTTCTCTGAAATAAACACACCCCCGGCCTGTGCAAACGATTCGATTCTTGATGCAATGTTTACTACATCACCATATATTTTGTCTTCCTGCAGTACCACATCACCGGCATGAATTCCGATGCGCAACGGTACTACCGGTTCCTTCCGCATTTCCTTTTGAACAGCAATTGCAGCTTGTACTGCTGCTACTGCACTATCAAATAAACATAAAGCGCCATCACCGTGCCACTCCTGCACATGACCATGGTGTAATGCAACCTGTTCTTCAAGGTGTTTGCGGAACTTCGCGGCTATGGTATTGGCAAGCATTTCATCACCGTGCATGATGGCCGTATATCCCTCAATGTCCGCAAAGAGAATAGCCGTCAGGCGACGCGTTGGCGACATGCATTGGTGTTTAATACACCAAAGCTAATGAAAGTGTATGGAGAAATTTAGTATTGTTAGTCCGTGACGGATCAGTCATCAGATCACTAAATCCGGCCATGTGTGCAAGTGTCAGCTTCCTCCAATTGGCAAAACGCTATCAGCATCCAGGTATTAAATATTCATACGCACTCTTTGTCTTAAGTCTTACGTTCTAAGTCTTACGTCCTAAGTCTTTCTTACTTCCTACGTCCTACCCTAACAACCCTAAACCCTGCGCCGGCAAAGAATCATTTTTTCCTGGAAATCATTCGCACTACATTCTTCAAAAAAATCAATCTTTACACCCATGTCGCTCTTCATCACTTCGCTCAACTCCGGTAGCAATGGCAACTGTTATTATATAGGAAACGATCAGGATGCAATACTGATCGATGCCGGTTTATCCTGTCGTGAAACTGTGAAGCGAATGAACGACTTGAAGCTTTCAATGGACCGGGTACGCGCGCTGTTTATTTCGCATGAGCACAGGGATCATATCACCGGTGCCGCACAGTTGTCGAAGCAATTCAGGATGCCCGTTTATATTTTGCCTGATACCCTGAAAAACGCGGAGATGCGGATTGAACCAACGTTGAAGCATACCTTCATAGCTAATGAAAAAACGGTGGTGGGCAGCATGACGGTTATGCCCTTTATCAAACATCACGATGCTGCTGACCCTGTGAGTTTCGTGGTAGAACACGATGGTATTAAAATAGGAGTGTTCACCGACATTGGAAAGGTTTGTAAAACAGTGATTCATTATTTCCGGCAGTGTCATGCCTGCTTCCTCGAAAGCAACTACGACCTACAAATGCTGGAAGAAGGTGGTTACCCGCTGCATTTAAAGAAACGCATCAGCGGAGGCAAAGGTCATTTGTCGAATAGTGAGGCGCTCGAACTGTTCCTTAAGTATAAGCCACCATACATGAGTCATTTGCTCCTGTCGCATCTCTCCGCAAATAATAATCATCCTTCTATTGTTGAAGAACTCTTTACGAAACATTCAGGCACCGTAAACATTATTGTTGCCCCGCGTACGGGGCCAACAGCAGTGTATAAAGTAGAAAGACCACTGGAGGAGCGTTGTGAAATCATACCACTTTCAGCAAGTAAAGAAACGGTGCAGCTTGCAATGTTTTGAGAAGTTTCTTTGATAACTTAGTTCGCGTACGTTTGCAATCAACCGATGAAGGAGGCGGATGCCCTGATCAACTTTGCTTCCTTTCTTAACTTTGACAATCAAAGCAATTGAAATGATCTTAGTTCATCCGGATTTTCCACGAATCACTATTGACCCGGAAGTGTGCTTTGGCAAGCCATGTATTAAAGATACCCGGATACCTGTTGCATCAATACTTGATTATCTCTCAAGCGGGATGACTATTGAAGAATTTATTCATGAATTCAACTGGATCACGCGCGAAGATATTTTAGAAGCGCTCGCCTTTTCGTCTCAAATGATACAGGATCGATTTATTCCCATTCAGAAAACATCATGAAAATTTTACCGCATTCAAATTTTATCAAAATACGTACATTTGCTTATTCATACGTACCATGAACAACAAACTCACCTTAAGTTTAAAATCGGAAGTGATTGAAAGCGCCAAACGTTATGCTTCCAAAAGGAAAACCAGTGTGTCTGCATTGGTAGAAAATTATTTTATACAATTGACATCACAGAAAAAGAAGAAGTATGTTGCAGACGAACTGGCAGGCATTCTTGATGAAAAAAAATTGCGGAAGCTGAAGGATGACAGGATCAACCACTGGCTGAACAAGTGAAACAATATTTTATTGATACTGATGTGATGCTTGACTGGCTGCTTGCCCGCGAACCATTTGCACAACCGGCGCGCGAACTCATAAGAAAAGCTGAGGACAATCATTGCGAACTGTATGTTTCCTCGATGTGTGTCAGCACCATCACTTATTTTCTACAACAGTCATTTAAGGCTTATGAAGTCCGGCGCAAACTGAAAGCCTTATTGAGTGTAGTAGAAATTTTACCTAGCCCGAAATCAGTTTTTCAACAAGCAGCAGCCTCTTCATTTAAAGATCTGGAAGACGGGTATCAGCATTATACTGCCGTCCACGCAGGAGTAATTGATACCATTATCACGCGCAATATCTCCGATTATAAACACAGCTCAATAGCAGTGGCTTTGCCTTCAGGTATTTTGTAAAAAGTTTCTTTCCGTTTTTAGTCTGGTGGCCTTTTGCAGGAAGTAGTTTGTTCAGAACAGATTAGGGGATACCCTTCTGACCGAATAGGTAGTGCGCCCGAAATAACCGTATAAGTTTTAGCGGTCTGACGGGTTGCGACTTCTAAATCGTAGCATTGAATTCCCCCGTGTCTCATTGGCTTGTACCTTTACCTCATGATGAAGACACGGGGGCGGTGTAAGAATGCTTCTTTTACTTTCCGATTTTCAGTATTTTGAAATTAACCAGATGCGCACGCGTCGGCTTGCTCCAATTGGCTTTACTTCTGACGCGCACGAGGTTGGGTAAAGAATATCCTACTTATAAATTCTTCCTTATACCTTTTCTTTTTCGCTCAACATAGCTACTGCCTGATCCACGGCAATACTTCTAATCATTCCTTTGATCGAGATGTCTTCATTAAGATCGGGCCAATGTATGGCAATACCTTTACCACTCAGTTCCCATTGCTCCAATTGCAGTTGAGTTGCAGCTTTTAGTCTGGGATAATTAGAAATTCTATCACGCAATACCTTTCCATTATTCAATACGGCTAAAAGCATATCCAGTTTTTTATCAATTACGAGATAACTTGCGCGCAAATCATTCTCGAAAATTAACTTGTCAATAGGATCATTCGATCTTTTATTTACTTTTTTAGCTGAAGTATTCATCCCAGAAATTTATAAATTTTTGTTGATTCTCAATTACCACTTTCTTTATTTCTCTTCGCTCACGTACTGTGAAACCGTAAGAATAGGCTTCTGCAATATCTGGTGAAAGCCAATACTTTGCATTTCCTCCTCCTTTAACAATATGGATATGAGGTGGTTCATCACTTTCATTACTGTAGAATCTAAATTTATAGCCGTCATATTCAAAAATTGTTGGCATGTAAATATAATTTAGAAAATTTTACCTGCACTTACTATTCCCATAAAGCTCACATCCAACCACTTCTCCTGCAGCGCACCAGGAAATCCCAATCCGATTCATCATGAAAATCTCCTCTGACTCTTGATCCGAAAAAATAAACTAAGACAACAGAATCAGCCTACCTGCAATATTTGATTCCGGGATTGCATATCGTAAAGTTAAAAAGAAATCTCCAACGAACGGGTAGCGAATCATGGGTATCATATGCATGCAAACACATTAAGGTAGCATTGAATTCCCCCGTGTCTCATTGGCTTGCACCTTGACCTCATGATGAAGACACGGGGGCGGTGTAAGAATGCTTCTTTTACTTTCCGATTTTCAGTATTTTGAAATTAACCAGATGCGCACGCGTCGGCTTGCTCCAATTGGCTTTACTTCTGACGCGCACGAGGTTGGGTAAAGAATATCCTACTTATTAATTCTTCCTTATACCTTTTCTTTTTCGCTCAACATAGCTACTGCCTGATCCACGGCAATACTTCTAATCATTCCTTTGATCGAGATGTCTTCATTAAGATCGGGCCAATGTATGGCAATACCTTTGCCACTCAGTTCCCATTGCTCCAATTGCAGTTGAGTTGCAGCTTTTAGTCTGGGATAATTAGAAATTCTATCACGCAATACCTTTCCATTATTCAATACGGCTAAAAGCATATCCAGTTTTTTATCAATTACGAGATAACTTGCGCGCAAATCATTCTCGAAAATTAACTTGTCAATAGGATCATTCGATCTTTTATTTACTTTTTTTAGCTGAAGTATTCATCCCAGAAATTTATAAATTTTTGTTGATTCTCAATTACCACTTTCTTTATTTCTCTTCGCTCACGTACTGTGAAACCGTAAGAATAGGCTTCTGCAATATCTGGTGAAAGCCAATACTTTGCATTTCCTCCTCCTTTAACAATATGGATATGAGGTGGTTCATCACTTTCATTACTGTAGAATCTAAATTTGTAGCCGTCATATTCAAAAATTGTTGGCATGTAAATATAATTTAGAAAATTTTACCCGCACTTACTATTCCCATATCACTTACATCCAAACACTTCTCCTGCAGCACACCAGTAAATCCCAATCCGATTTCTAATGAAAATCTCCTCTAACCCTTGAACCGAAAAATAAACTTCGGCAACAGGATCAACCTGTAATACAGCATCCTTTACTTCCTGCAAAATTTTATTCCGGGATTGCATATCGTAAAGTTAAAAAGAAATCCCCAACGAACGGGTAGCGAATCATGGGTATTGCATGCATGCAAACACTTAAGGTAGCATTGAATTCTCCCGGGTCTCATTAGCTTGCACCTTTGCCTCATGATGAATACACGGGGGCGGTGTAAAGATTGCCACTTGTTCCATGTTGGTCGGGATTTGCAATCACAGGTGTTCGAAACGTTGTGTAATTAAATTTTTACAGATGATTAATTGTCTGTTTGCAAGAGACACAAAAAAAATTGTCATCGTGAGCGCAAACTATTTTGCAAATCGAGTTCTTTGAAAATGACATTACGGGTAGGTTATCTTCGTATTAAAGGAGGTAACCTGTGGCAGGATAGCAGTAAACTCATTAGTGGCTTGTCCCTGCCCGTGAGCTTTGCTTCAAAGAACTGCATAGTTCATTTTGGTGATACTTCGCACATTGATGTGTGAGGCATTCCCGTTTAGCAGCTTGCTATTACCTATGGTTCTTTGAGCCACAGATTACCTTTTAATCAAAGAACTAAAAACAAAACTATGGAAAACAAAATCAGTTTCGAACAAATCCATGCAAATGCTGGGGGCATTGATGTAGGCAGCGAAAAAATCTTTGTTTCAGTCGATGGAGTAACGGTAAAAAATTTTGGCACCTGTTCGAGCGACTATCACGACTGCATCAGCTATCTCCAGGAGCATGCTATTGAACGGGTAGCGATGGAAGCCACCGGCGTTTACTGGCTGAGTTTATATGGGATGTTAGAATCTGCAGGTATCAAAGTATCCTTAGTAAATCCGAAACAAACCAAACAGCAAAGAGGAAAAAAAACGGATGTACAGGATTGCCGCTGGATACAAAAACTCTTCGCTGCCGGATTATTGCAGGAAAGTTTTGTTCCCGAAGGAAAGATGCTGGAGATCAGGTATCTGGTACGCGAACGATTGGATATAATTGAGATGGGTAGCAGCTATGTGAATAAAATGCAACGCTGTTTAGAGCTGATGAATATCAAACTCACCGAAGTGATCAGTCAAATACATGGAGCCAGCGGTATCAGGATGATTGAGGCCATCATTGATGGGCAGCGGGATCCGCAAGTGTTGCTGCAGCTATGCGATAAAAAGATTATCGCTAAAAAAGCAGAACAAGTACTCAAAGCGCTCGAAGGCAATTATAACGAGACTTGGTTATTTATGCTCTCTCAAAACCTGAACCTGTGGCGTCAGCATCAGTTACAAATCGCAAACATAGATGGGCGCATTGAATCACTGCTTACCGAACTTACAGCAGGAAAACAAATTGATTCGTCTCAATTAGGTAAAGTCAAACCCATCCGTCATCATAAGCCACACATCAAAGATTTGCATGAAATTATGGTGAAATTATTTGGAGCCAACCTCAGTAGTATTGCAGGCATCAATAACTATTCATTGCTGCGCCTGATTGGGGAAACTGGAACCGATATGAGTCGGTTTCCTACGATCAAACATTTTGTAAGCTGGTGCGGACTATCGCCGGGTCGTAACCAGAGCGGAAAGAAAAGCAAATGGATCAAACAGGCTCCTTGCAATAAAGCCGGACAAATTTTTCTGGAAGCGGCACAATCATTAGGGCAGAGTAAATACACCGCCATTGGTTGTTTCATTCGAAAATTAAAAAGCCGGCGAGGCGCTGGTGTAGCATACAAAGCAGGAGGAAGAAAAATTGCTGAAGCATATTACAATGCGCTAACAAAAGGTACCGCGTATGTAGAACAAGGAGCAAAGCAATACGAACTGCAAATCAAGCAACGGGAACTGGCCACACTGAAAAAACTAGCCAAAAAACATAATTTGCAAGTGATTGAAAAACAGAAAGCTGCATAGCGTGTCATTAGCAGCGGAGTCGAACGACGACAATTTTTTTTGAGAGAATGAGGAACAAAAACAATGTCGCATTTCGACTGAGTTTATGCTGAGCGTAGTCGAAGTACTCAATGTGACATTGTTTTTTGTTCTACTCTCATAGGTATTTGTCCGTGTATTTCACGGCCTTGATTTTCTTTGAATTGTTCAACAAATCTGCAAGCTACCAGGGTTTTGAACACCTGTGATTTGCAATCCCGATCTATTGAGATTTAGATTTTTAATCCAACAAATAAAACACCACTCCTGATACATTAACTCAATCGGATCGCCACAGTCACCACATTGTTTGTCCATGGCAAATACTCCGTCTTTGATTTATTCTTTCAGAGCGCATTTCATCTTAAGTCTTGACTCTTACGTCTTACATCTTGTGTCTTGGATCCTGGGTCTTACGTCTATCCGCACTTCGAACTCCCACAACTCTTACAAACCAAACACCCTTCCTGATACACCAACCCCGTCGGATCACCGCAATCGCCGCATTGTTTGTCAATGGCAGGTGTTCCGTCTTCAATGTATTTTTTCAGGGCGCGTTCTACTCCGGATTTCCAGGTGTTGAGGGATTCGGCTTTTAAGTCGAGGTTTTCGATAAGGTCAATGATATGTGGTATGGGCATGCCGTGGCGCAACACGCCGGAGATAAGTTTGGCATAGTTCCAGAATTCCTGTTCGAAGGAACGGGAGAGTCCTTCAATAGTCACTTTATAGCCTGCCCGGTCGATAAACTGAAAATCATAACGCGTGGTTTTGTCTTCGAGTCGGGTTTTTATTACCCAGCCTTTCTCTACATAGTTGGGCAGCAGGATGGAATCTTCATTCACTACACCGGTAAATATCTCATAAGGTTTTCCCTTCAGCAAGCCCACTACCGCACTCCATTTTTCGTTGCCGTTCATAAAGCGCAGTACATCCGCTTCCAGGATCTTAGGACGCTTCGGTGCAGTGGAGGTGAGCACTTCATCGACGGCCTCCATCTCTTTCTTTTTGTCATTGGAAATCAATACCCCGGAACGTGAACCATCACGATAAACCGTAATTCCTTTCAGTCCATGCTTCCATGCTTCGAGATAAATCTCACCCACTTTTTCTACAGCTACATCATTCGGTAAATTGATGGTGGAAGAAATGGAATGCGTAATGTATTTCTGTACCACACTCTGAATTTCCACCCGCTTGATCCAGTCAATTTCCGGTGCCGTGCTGCCGAAGTAAGGAGATTTATTCAGATCCTTTTCACCGGTTACTTCCATCCATAATTTCAGTTTCGGATGGTATACCTCAAACTCCTGCCACGGATCTCCCATTGCATCTACAAAATCCACGCGTTGGTTTTTATCATTCGGATTTACTTTGCGGCGGCGTTTGTAGCTGAGCATATACACAGGTTCGATGCCTGATGAAGTTTGTGCAAGAATGCTCAGCGTTCCGGTAGGCGCCACCGTGCTCAATGAAATATTTCTTCTGCCGAATTGCATCATGCGGTTGTATACGTCCGGCATTTCCTGTTGCATCATCTGCACAAATTCAGAAGTATTCTCAATGTCAGCATTGAATCCTTCAAAGGATCCGCGCTCAATCGACATATCTACTGAGCTGTCGAATTCCGCCATGCATTTGGTCTTCTGCATTTCATCAATCACCTTCAGCGCTGCTGCTGAATCAAATGCCATTCCCAAAGCAGCAACTGCATCGCCCAACGCTGTAAATCCAAGTCCGGTACGACGGCCTTTTCTTCCCTGGTCCTGCAATAGTTTCCAGGTGCGCACTTCCACATCTTTGATAAAATCAGGCTCGGGATCACTCGCTACTTTTTCCAAAATGCGATCGATGTGCTGCAATTCAAGTTCAACCAAATCATCACTTAGTCGTTGTGCTTCATACGTAACTTCATACAACTTCTTGTAATTGAAACTTGCCTGTGGCGTAAATGGATTTTCTACGAATGAGAAAAGATTTAATGCAATCAACCGGCAACTATCGCCACCCTGCATCGCAATTTCGCTGCATGGATTGGTAGAAACATTTTTATAACCCGGATATACGGATGAGGTAGAATACTTATGCTGCCGGTCCCAGAAGATTAATCCGGGTTCCGCAGTTTTATGTGCACAGGTGATGATGGTTTCCCATAACTCACGCGCACGAACGGTTTTTGTATATTTTGGATTTGGATCTTCAATCGGCCAGCGGTGCGTGAAATCACCATCTTCAGCTACGGCATTCATAAACTCATCGCTCAGTCTTACAGAAACATTTGCTCCGGTAATTTTAGCCAGGTCCTGCTTTGCCGTAATAAAAAACTCCACATCAGGATGGGTGATATCCATCGTAATCATCAAGGCACCGCGACGGCCATGTTGCGCTACTTCACGCGTGGTGTTGGAGAAACGCTCCATAAAAGAAACTGCGCCGGTGGTGGTGCCGGCCGCATTCAACACTTCCGCTCCGGCCGGACGGATGGAAGAGATATCAATACCTACGCCGCAACGCCGTTTAAACAATTGCGCAAGTTGCTGATCGGTAAAAAAGATGCCACCATAGGAATCATAAATCTCAGGAAGCACCACGCAATTGCTGAGTGAGGCCACCATGGTATGATTTCCCAGTACGCCCATTACACTGCCCTGCGGAATTATATAATTGAAACGTTTAAAGTATTCGTAGATCTTTTTCTCGGAGAGAAATGCTCTTTGTTGTCCGTACTCCGATAAATTTTTCGCAGCTCCATTCAGTTTCACTTTTTCTCCGAAGGAGTCCTTGCGGACAGAAAACTGAATTTCCATCTTCGCAAATTCACGGGCCATGCGCCAATGCATGTCATCAGGGGTAAGCTCGTAGTAATGGCCTTTGGCATCCTTCACTGCATATTTATTCATCCAGGTAGTTGCAGCCAGTTCATCGCCATGAAAGTATTCAATAGCGGCATGCAATACCTCCTCATAGGTATAAGTAGTGCGGGTTGTAGTATGTTCTCCTTTGCTCAAGGTGATTGCTTCTGACATAAGGTACAAATTTTAATAGTGTTGGAAAAAAATCGGGGAGACGAAAGTAGCGCATAGACCATTTTTCGCCTTCAAATTTTATACACAGGGTGTGGAAAGGAGCTAACCTTTCGGTAATGAGTTCATTGTGAGCTATAGTCGATTGCCGGAGATGGAAAAGGGGCGTGAAAAAGTGGAAAAGGTGGTGAGTAAGGAAATTCAAGTTGAAGGAAATTCGGTCGCTGAGCGAAGCCGAAGCGCCCGAATTTCATGCGAGAAAGCAGTTTATCCGGTGTGCCCTTCGACTCCGCTCAGGGTCCGGAAATTTGCTCCTTCAGTCCCAATGAAGGTGAGGGAAATTCGGTCGCTGAGCGTAGCCGAAGCGCCCGAATTTCATGGGAGAAAGCAGTTTATCCGGTGTGCCCTTCGACTTCGCTCAGGGTACACCTTCGACTTCTTGCGGAAAAAAATTTGGTCACTGAGCGGAACCAAGGGAAATTCGGTCGCTGAGCGTAGCCGAAGCGCCCGAATTTCATGCGAGAAAGCAGTTTATCCGGTGTGCCCTTCGACTCCGCTCAGGGTGCACCTTCGGCTTCGCTCAGGAAGCAATGTCGGTTGAGCGAAGTAAGTGATGCGCGCTTCGGCTCCGCTCAGCGAGCATCACTTGCTTCGCTCAGCGAGCATCATTTGCTTCTCTCAGCGTGCATTATTTGCTTCACTCAGCTAGCAACATTTACTTCACTCAATCCATACTTTCCACACAAAATTTGAAAGCAAATAGATTTAAATACGACGCATTTAGTACTTTTCATTACCAAGTACTAAAAATTTATTTCCTCATAATCAATAAGTTATGACATGTTTTGAAAAATAAATGGTACTATGTGATACAAAATACCAAACACTGCATATATCTTTGCTTTGTCAAAAACAAGTTAATACCATGAACATCGAGAACACACAAGCCCAAATGCGAAAAGGCATCCTCGAGTTTTGCATTCTTTCCATCATCGGTAATGATGAAGAATGCTACGCTTCGGAGATTCTTGATCGTATGAAGAGGGCTAAACTGATCGTGGTGGAAGGAACGCTGTATCCACTACTTACCCGTCTCAAGAACGACGGCTACCTCAGCTACCAATGGGTTGAATCCAAATCCGGTCCGCCCAGGAAATACTACAAGCTCACCGGCCTCGGTGAAAAGTTTCTCGAGGAGCTTCGAAAAACCTGGGACGAACTGGTAAAAGCCGTAGACCTTACCACCCAAAAGTCAGAAATAACCCCATCTTCTCAAATCACACAAATCGAATCAAACAATGAATAAAACCGTCACCATCAACCTCAGTGGAATAGTTTTTCACATTGATGAAAATGCATATGAGCTGTTGAAGAAATACCTGGAGAAACTCAAAGCTCATTTTTCAACCACACAGGGAAAAGAAGAAATCATCGCCGATATAGAAAGTCGCCTGGCTGAAATGTTTGCCGAGCGCAACGCCGATGTCAATAAAGTAATTATGGCAGCCGATGTCAATGTAGTAATTGAAGCCATGGGCAAGCCGGAAGAACTTCCTGGTAATGAAGAGGAAGATCAGAAGTCAAGTGCAAAAAGCGATCAGACTGTTTACTTCGAAGCCAACCGCAAACGTTTCTTCCGCAATCCGGACGATAAAGTACTCGGCGGCGTTTGTTCAGGAATCAGTGCCTACTTTGATATTGATCCGATCTGGCTGCGTCTTGCTTTTGCTTTCTCACTGATTTTCGCCGGAACGGGATTATTACTCTATATCATACTGTGGTTTATTATCCCGGAGGCAAAGACCACTTCCGACAAACTGCATATGCGTGCTGAACGCGTGAATGTAGCTACCATTGAAAAGAATGTTCGTGAAGAAATGGAAAACCTGAAAAAGCGGGGGGAGGTCTTAGCCGGCGAGCTGACATCAGATAATATGAATAGAAGAGTGCGTTCCTCAACTCAAAAGGTAGGTGATTTCATCGGGGACATCGTGAGGGCATTCGGAAAGTTTATCGCCGGCGTATTCGGAATCGTGATTACCATAGTCAGCATTGCAGTATTAGTCGGACTAACTATTGCCATCTTCAGCGGTGTTGGTCTCTTCAGCTTTGCCGTACCACATGAAATAACCGCTATGGTCCTCACCAATTCACAGCTTTGGTGGCTGGTATTTGGTGGCATCCTGGCCATCGGCATCCCGTTCACCTTGTTGCTCTTAAACGGATTAAAGATCCTATTCAAGGTGAAACTTAATCTCAGAATGATTGGCGCAGTGATGGCCGGCTTATGGTTAGTAGGTATTGCGATCTGTGTGCTTACAGGTGTTAGAATCGCCAGCGAATACCAGCGTTCTGCAACCATCAAGCAAAGCAGTATGGTCACCAATATGCCCGGCAACAGGATCTTTCTGCAAACCACACCTGAGTCTGTAGAATATGATTCCAACAACGATGAGATCGTTCGTTTCGGCGACTTGTTTATACTGGATGATAATGCAGATTCAGTAGTAAACAGGGTGGTTGACCTGGATATTGAGCAGAGTGAGAATGATTCAACCTACGTAATTATTACAAGGTACTCCCGCGGAAGAACATATGACGAGGCCAAAGACCTGGCAGAATCAATCTCTTACAATTATGTTGTAAAAGATTCTGCACTGATGCTTCCCGAGCAGTTTAACATCAGCACATCATCAAAATATCGCGGGCAGCATATTAAGGTATTGCTCAAGGTTCCGGTGGGTAAATCGGTGGTACTTGATAAATCACTGGATGGCATGCTGAGTGATGTATCCAATGTAACAGATACGTGGGATTGGGATATGCTGGGCCATGAATGGAAAATGACAAAAGATGGTCTTGAGTGTAACCAATGTCCGGGAATCAGCGACAAAGATGACAATGAACACGAAGACATGAAAATCCGCATCGATTCCAGCGGCATAGAAATAAAAAACCTTTAACTACATCACGCTAACGACACTTTCAAACTCTAAAAAAATCAAGCCATGAAATCAATCACCCTTCTTCTCCTAAGCCTTCTTCAATTTAGCGCTTATTCCGTTTTCGCCGACAACGTAGAAACAAACAGCAACTGCTGCCCTGCTTCAGCAAACGTGAATGCCGCGGTACAACAGTATCAACTGCTCGATCAGTTGCAATTGGAAAGTGAAAACCTGACTGTACATGAAACAGGGTTGCTGCATGAGCAGGTGAGCAAGAAAGTAGTCGTTAAACAGGAAGAACATGCCATGATGAACAGTATTCAGTCAGAGACTGATAGCATCCAGGTTGTTTCATTACATGGTGTTGCTAACCAATTGAAGAGCCGCATAGATACCGCTTCAGCTACGGTGTTGCAATAGTGTAAATAGTTTCCATAAACAGGATCAAACGCAAACAAAATGAAAACAATAGCCATCCTCTCACTAGCCATACTGCTCTTTACTGCAGGTAATCTTTCCGCTCAGGAATTGAGTACAACAGGTCACCGTGCGATTTCGCAGGAAGCAAGGTATGATGCAACATTGGTAACAGATTGCAGCATGCTTGATAAGATTCAGATGGAAACAGAAGCGATATCGGGCATAAAACCGTTTTTGTTTATCGCAGCGATTATCGAAGGCAGGTTAGACCTTCACAGGCTTGAAAAAGAATCGGTTGCAGCTGCACGATCCAGGGAAACCGGATCAAAGTGAAGCCAACCGACGGGGTGAAGGCGGGAATGGAAGAGCCCGCCTTCCTTTTTTTAATCTGGCTGATTTAAGAGACTAAATACAAGTTCGAAGCGTTTATTGATTTTGTCATGATTTTGTGAATTAGTTAATATCTAGTTAAAATTGCATATCCTTTCAAAGTTAGTTTGTAACTTTTCATCCGTTTTAATCGTCTTCAATAAAATCAATCCATGAAATCCATTAAGACAATTTTGATGACTGCCATGCTCTTTGCAGTCTTTTCAATGGTAAATGAATTTTTACTTGCTGATACAGCTGCTTTTGCATCTTACCGGGTTAGGACAGTTCCTTCTTCAACAGAGCAGAAGAAGAAAGAACCGTCCACTGAAACCAAGCCACAGGTAGAAATTAAGCAGGCTTCTATTCAAAGTTCTGTTTCATGCAGTCAAACGGATGCCATAAAGACCAGGTTAGCGGTTTCGAATGGTGGTGCTCCGAAATAGAAAAGTGTCTTCAAAAAAATGGAATCCTCTCCTGTTACGGAGAGGATTTTTTTTGCATGCAGACTAGTATTGAGTGTTGAGAATTGAGTAGTGAGTAGTTCAACACTCAATTTTCAATATTCAAATTCTCGTACACCGATCCATTGGGTGTACGACAAATTGAATATAGATTATTGAGTATAGAGTATTGAGTAAGTGAGTAAAGCAGAGTAATGATTACAGAATAGCAAGTAATCGGCTTCGCCGCAACAATTTAACAATTTAACAATTTAACAATTTAGCCATTTAACCATTTAACCCACCAACCATTGCTTGACAAGATGACCGAATTGTCGTACACCCATCCCTATCCCCGCATCACCCACCTATGCATTTTTTGTATTTTTACCCACTATGAACCAAACCGACAGAACCGTGGCGCCGCCATTACGGGAGATTAGTGCAATCAGGCTTCCAGCTATTGAGCGGTTGCAGTTGAGCAATGGCATTCCGGTATTGATCATCAATGCAGGCAGCCAGGAAGTTTCTAAGGTAGAACTCATCTTCGATGCGGGCCGCTGGCAGGAACCACAGCGTGCAGTAGCTGCCACCACCAGCAAACTGATGATGGAAGGCACTAACCGTAAATCAGCACAACAGGTCGCAGAGGCCATTGAGTTTTATGGTGCCAGCATCGGCGCCGATGCAACCATAGACTACGGGCAGCTTACGCTTTTTTCCCTAAACAAACACCTCGATCACCTCGTGCCTTTATTGCATGAAGTGATCTATGAAGCCGCCTTTCCTGATAAGGAACTTGCCACCTACATACAAAACAGCAAGCAACGATTGCTGGTGAACCTGCAGAAAGTGGATTTCCTCGCTCATAAAACTTTTAACGAACAGCTATACAGTGCTAACTATCCGGCAGGTTATACCACCTCACCGGAAGATTATGATCAGATAGACAGCAGTATCCTGAAATCATTTCATACTTCGCAATACCAAAATGGCGGGTTTAAAATTATTGTTGCGGGAAAAGTAACCAGCCACCTGCTTTCGTTGCTGGAAACCTATTTCGGGAAAACAGTGATTACGAAGAAGGAAAGCAAGCCATTCATACATTCAATAGATGTTACCGGCGGCGGGAAACTATTCGCCGAGAAAAAAGATGCTGTGCAATCAGGTATCCGCATCGGTAAGATGCTGGTGAACAAACTCCACCCCGACTATCCTGCTTTACGCGTACTGAATACCATTCTCGGTGGTTACTTCGGAAGCAGGCTGATGCAAAACCTGCGTGAAGATAAAGGGTATTGCTACGGCATTCATTCCTCCATCTCTTCTTATCTTCACGATGCCCATTTTTATGTTACCACAGAAGTTGGTGGTGAAGTAACCTGGGAGGCAGTAAAGGAAATATATGCAGAGATGGATCGTTTGAGGACAGACCCGGTGCCGGAGGAAGAATTACAACTGGTAAAAAATTATTTGTTGGGGGTGTACCTGTCGGATGTAGATGGTGCATTCAGTGTAGCCGAAGTGATGCGCGGTTTGGAAGTATATGGATTGAAAGAGGATTTCTTCTACAACCTGATTGACACCATTCGCACCATCACCCCTGTCACCCTGCAGGAACTGGCCAACAGATACCTGAACACCGATGACTTGCTGGAAGTGGTAGCGGGAAATCCAATGTATGCAAAGGCCGGAACGGCACCGGTGGAGTTTTCTTAACTGCTACGCAACAAACGTCAAAAATTAATACCCGTCAGCCGGCAAACATGAAGCTACCGTATGTCAGCAAAATAATATTCTTCATCAGTTGTTTTCTGCTGGTGATCAGCTCCGGTTTCGCACAAGTGGTGAATCCACCGGTGCTGAATTGTGTAACTCATGTATCTGTGAGCGGCAATTTATTTGTGCGCCTCATCTGGACCAACACAACCAATAGCTGCGGCCCTTTTATCGGTTATAACATTTACCGGAGCACCAACCTCAACGGACCTTATACCCTCGTTTACACTGAAACAAACCAGGCCGCCACATCCTACGACGATAACATCACCAACAGCAGCATCGTCTACTACTATTACATGGTCAGCGACTTTAATTGCCCGGGAGCGACGCTACTTTCTTCCGATACCTTAGACAGCAGCGACCCGGAACCGCCCATCATCAACTACGTTACCGTAAAAAATAATGCCGCCGAAATCAACTGGACGCCTGGCGCTTCTCCGGAAACCTATGGTTACATCCTGTACAGGGTTATCAGTGGAAACAACATTCCGATTGATACCATCTATGGGAAAAACAATACCACCTATACTGATTTTACCGCTCCTGTAAATGTTGACTCTGTCAGCTATACCCTTGCTTCCATCGACAGTTGCTTTAACACCGGACCTATCAATGTATTGCCGCAGCATACCATTTTTCTTAAACAGGATGTGAACCGTTGTAACAATACCGTTACGCTGGACTGGTATCAATATAATCACTGGAACCCAATTGTAGATAAGTATGAAGTGTTTGTCTCGGTAAATGGAAACCCGCCTGTGCTCCTGCAGACTTTCCCTTCCAACGTGCTGAGTTACCAGGCTACCGGTTTAAATGACGGCGATTTTGTCTGCTTCACCGTCGTGGCTACACAAGGTACTACCGCAGTTACTTCCACTTCCAATGAATTGTGCTCTACATTAAATGTGGTGCAGTCCGCCAACGATTTGTACATCCGCAATGTAACCGTTGCCGCACCCGGACAAGTAAATGTTTATTACTCCATGGATCCGCTGGCTGATTTGCTGAGCATGAAAATCGAGCGCAGCCTCGACAGCACCGGCTTCACGCAATTGTCTGTAATCATACCTCCTGCTAACCTTTCCATAATTAATATCTTCACGGATACCACGGCACTTACCGATCAGCTTAGTTATTTCTACCGCATTGTTGCCACCGACAGTTGTGGCAACACCGACACTTCCTCCATTGGAAAAAGTCTGCTGCTCAGCGGTTATGCCTTCAGCGACCTCAGTTTCCTGCTTAAGTGGGATGAATCTTTTCTTGAACATGGAAATGTTGCTGCGTATGAAGTCTACCGTGATGACGGCAGCGGCTTCACCGGTGTTTCCACTTTTGATGAAACCATTTTTGAATATGCGGAAACAGGCGTACCCAGTATCACGCCCTGTTATTATGTGGTAGCTATTGACTCGATGATCTTTCCCAATGGACTGGTAGATACGGTGCACAGCCGTTCCAATGTATTGTGCCTCAATCAGCCCAGCCAGATTTATATGCCCAATGCCTTCTCGCCGCAGGGGCAGAACAACATTTTCAAACCCATTTTAAATGTAGAAGGTGTTACTGCTTTTAACTTCTCCGTCTACAACCGCTGGGGCAAAGAGATCTTCACCTCCCTCGACCAGGACTTCGGCTGGGACGGCCGCGACAACGGCAACCTCGTACCACTTGGAGCCTATGCTTACCAGGTGGTGGTGATAGATGGGAATAAGAAAAGGATTGAGGCGAAGGGGACGGTGGTGGTGGTGAGGTAGCTTAACAACAAATCCAAAGTATATTCCATTCCCTATATTTATTTGGTAATTGGAGTTTGAATAGGATATAAAATGCTGACCATTAAAGCTAATGATCAAGATATATAATCAAAATTACACAGCATTAGTAACCCTTATAGAACGCACAATGAAGCATGAATAGAGATTGAATGAATTAATAGAACATTTGCTGAAATGTCACCTGATAATTACCTTAAATGATTGATGTTACTTGTGCGATTATTCTGAAAGAAAATAAAATTTTAGTTACTCAAAGAAGTGAAATAATGAATCTGCCCTTGAAGTGGGAATTTCCAGGTGGCAAAATTGAAAAACATGAAACCGCCGAAAATTGCATTTTAAGAGAGATAAAAGAAGAGTTGAATTTAGAAATTGAACTTTTAGAAAAATTAGAATCCAAATGTTTTGAGTATAATACCCTTACAATCAACCTAATTCCCTTTGTTTCAAAACATTTATCAGGAGAAATTATTTTATCTGAGCATAAAAATTTCAAATGGTTGACAAAAGAAGAATTAATTTTTTTAGATTGGGCTACTGCAGATATTCTTGTTTTAGAAGAATTTTTGAAATTAAATTATGACACCGCTAGGGCTCTATGAACAACTCATAAATAAATTAGTTTCATCCAAGCTCAATGACTTGGATAGAAATACCTATTACATAAAAGAAAGCGAAATTGATAAGAGAGAAGCCGCAAGGTTACTTTCTCAATATTTAGTTGAGGTTATCCGATTTGCGCTTAATCTAATTTCTGGTGACGACAGTATTGAAAAGCAAATAAAGCTCTCAAACAAACTCATTTTTTTATTACAAACCGAATTGCAGGATCTAGAGTTTGATAAGGATCTAATTGATACCAGAGCAAAGATTCTCTCTGCAATTTTCTTAAAGACTAATGCAGGCTTTTCTGATTTTGAAAAACACCTAAAGGAAATAACTCCTTATACAAGATTATCGCAAAGTGAATTATTTACTGGAAACAATGCAGGGATTTCTCTTGAAAGCGAAATTAAGAAGGAAATTCTTTCTTCAGACAAAGTCAATTTTCTAGTTTCGTTTATTAAATGGACTGGGATAAGAATTTTTGAAAAAGAATTATTTGAGTTCACTGAAAGAGGCGGTCAACTAAAGGTTATTACTACTTCCTACATGGGAGCCACTGATTTGAAAGCTATAGAATACTTATCTACTTTGAAAAATACTAAAATCAAAGTTTCATATAATACAGACAACGAAAGACTACATGCAAAAGCTTACCTGTTTTTCAGGAATACTGGATTTCATACTGGATATATTGGCTCATCAAACATTTCCCGTTCTGCATTGACAAATGGTTTAGAGTGGAATCTGAAAGTGACAACAAAGGAGGTAGGACACATTATTGATAAATTTCAGAAAACTTTTGAAACCTATTGGCAGGATAAAGATTTTGAATCATTTGATCCAACAATTCATACTGAGAAATTGAGAGTCGCTCTCAAGAAAGAGAGAAAACATGAAAGAAATAGTTCTTCTACCTATTTTGATATTAAACCATTTCCATTTCAGGAAGAAATCTTGGAAAAGTTAGAAACTGAAAGAATTGTTCATCGTCGCAACAAAAATTTAGTTGTTGCTGCTACCGGAACTGGCAAGACCGTGATTTCAGCTTTCGATTATAAAAATTTCAAAAAGAAATATTCCACTGCAAAACTTTTGTTTATTGCTCATAGAAAAGAAATTTTGCAACAAGCACAAGCTACATTTCAAGGTATTTTAAAAGACAATAATTTTGGCGAGTTATGGGTCGATGGAATTGAACCTGAAAAATATGATTATGTTTTTGCTTCTGTTCAAACACTGAATAATAGAATTGATTCGCTAATGCTTTCTGAATATTTTTATGATTTTATTGTTATAGATGAAGTTCATCACATTACTGCTACAAGCTATCGTCCAATATTATTTCGATTTAAGCCGAAAATACTTTTAGGCTTAACAGCTACACCTGAAAGAATGGACGCAGAAGATATTCTAATAGATTTCTGTGATACAATTGCTGCTGAAATCAGGCTACCAGAAGCGCTGAATAGAAAATTGCTTTGCCCTTTTCAGTATTTCGGAATTACAGACAGTGTTGATTTGTCAAATGCTCAATGGAAGAACGGGAGATATTTACCAAGTGAATTAACGAGAATTTATACTCAAAACGACAAAAGGACTGGAGAAATAATTACCAATCTCAACAAATATCTGCATGATATAAACGATGTTAGAGCTCTTTGCTTTTGTATAACTCAGGAACATGCTCAATTCATGGCAGAGAAATTTTCCCTTATTGGGTTGAAAGCAGAATGTTTAATAAGTTCTAGAAATGATTCAAGAGAAGAACTTAGACGGAAATTTTTAAACAAAGAAATCAATTACCTTTTTGTAGTTGACATTTTTAATGAAGGAATTGACATACCAAATGTTGATACTGTTATTTTTCTAAGACCAACTGAAAGCCTAACTATTTTTTTACAACAACTTGGCAGAGGTTTAAGATTGGCAGAAGGCAAAGAGTGTTTAACTGTCTTGGACTTCGTTGGTAATTCGCGACCTGAATATGATTTTGAAGGAAAATTTCGTGCCTTAGTTGGGAAAACAAATACATCTATTCAAAAAGAAATTGAAGATGACTTTCCTCATTTGCCTTTAGGATGTACTATTGTTTTAGAGAAAAAAGCAAAAGATTCAATTCTACAAAATATTCGTAGTGCAACCTTACTAAATATAAATCAACTGCTCAATAAAATTCGCAATTATAAGTACCAAACCACATTACCTCTTTCACTAAAAAACTTTTCTAACTTCTATCACATTCCGCTTCAGCTTATTTACAAGAAAGGCAATTGGAAACGATTATGTGTTTTAGCTGAACAGACTAAAGATTATTCAAAAACCAATGAGAATGAAATTTACAGAGCCATCAGCAAGAAGTGGCTCTCCTGCAATTCAAATTCCTACTTTCAATTTATTTTATCATTAGCCAAGAATGATTTCAATATCCGTTTCAGCAAACTAAATGATGAAGAAAAGTCAATGTGCCTGATGCTTCATTATGATGTTTGGCAAAATGCAGGTGGTTTTAAGTCACTTGAGGAAAGCATCATTGCAATCGGAAAAAATAAAACATTGAATGAAGAAATAATTGAAATACTTGAAATTCTAATTGACAAAATTGATTTCCTTGAAACAGAAATTAAACTTCCCTATTCACAACCATTAAAATTGCATAGTAGATACACAAGAGAGCAGATTCTTGCAGCTTTTGGATTTCACAAATTTGAAGCAAAAAGTAACAAAATTGAAGGAGTTGCATTTTCTGCTGAAAAAAATACAGAATTGCTTTTTATTACACTGAACAAATCTGAAAAAGATTTTTCACCAACAACTTTGTATGAAGATTTTGCGATTAGTGAAACCCTTTTCCATTGGCAATCACAAAATGCTGTTAGCCCTACAAAAGGAAAAGGCTTAAGCTATATTAATCATTTCAAAGAGAAAAAGCGAATTCTGCTTTTTGTAAGAGAGAAAAGTACTGATGAATATGGTAATGCAATGGCTTCCATTTTTTTAGGAGAGGGTAGACTTATAGAACATTATGGTTCAAAACCTATGAGTATAAAATGGGAATTGTATGAGCCAATGCCTCCTTATCTTTGGAAGGATTCAGCGAAGATGGCTGTTGGATAACTTTCCATTAAATTTATAGGATATGTTGCAACTGCTTTATCTGATTTACAATTTATATTTTCTGCTTCTGGACACTCCCAAAATTTATACTATTTAATGGCTTGCTCTTCTTTCAATGAGCTTCCCTTTGACCTTAATCAATTCGCTCATAATTTGTCATTCGATGACTTACAAACCTCATGCTCCGCCATTTATTCAACAACTTCCCCCCCATGCGAAAACTAAAACTACAAATGCAGACCTCCCTCGATGGATTTGTTTCCACGGGGCCAGATGATGATCAGACATAGGTAACCTGGGCGCTGGAGGAAATTAAAAGCCATGTGCTGGAGTTGTTCGACACTTCCCATACCATCCTCATCGGCAGGAAACTGGCCGTAGATTATATTCCATTCCGGGAAGATACCGTTACCCAACCCGAACATGAGATGTTTGAAATGGCAAAGAGAATTGTTACCGCGAAGAAAATTGTTTTTACAAAAACACTCAATCATTCCATGTGGCCGAATACCGTACTGGCCAAAGGAAATTTACCAGAAAGGCAAATATGCTTAGGTGTGAAATTGGAAAGAATCTTATCGTGTATTGCTCATAAGAGTTAGACAAATAAAGGTAAAAGTTGTACCTGAAGCAACTCCATGAGGCCACACGGAAATCCGAATAGTATGATTCAATCTTAATTTGCATTAGAAATATAGGGATTGCGTTTATATATTGACTTTATCACACAAATGCAAACCGTTTGCTGGTAGTTGTTAGATTCACAACAACTTTTTCCACCCCATTCACTCCAAAAATGCAGATGCTCACTACAATGCAGGTCTTCCGTTTACTTCAAACCTTACCTTTGCCTTAAACAGGCATCATGCTCCAGCTTCCTGATAAGCCATTTCCTTTTTTTCTGAACGACCTCAGAAAGAATACGATCCTGATTTTTGCAACAAGCAGCTTCGTAACGCTTTTCCTTACGCTCTATATTCCGTTTGAAAACACACAAAATACCCTTGCCGTCAATATCCGCTGGGGCATCTTCTGCTTTCTTGCACTCTACGTGAACCTTATCCTTATTCCGAAACTCTTTCCCGCTGTGTTTGAACTCTCCCGATGGACACTCCCAAAATATGTACTCTTTAATGGCTGGCTCCTGCTGTCAATGGGCCTCCTGTTTACCGTAATTAATTCGCTGCTGTATTGCGGTGATATGAATGCCTGGCCGCTTTTCATTAAAACACAACGTGAAGTGGTGCTCACCGGTTTACTTCCTTTGATTGTGGTAACTATGCTTGCAAGAAACAATATGCTAAGGCAAAATATTGCCGATGCTTCCGAAACCAACAGCAAGCTGCATGAAATTCAAACCATTAAGGCAGGCCCGAAGCCATCAGACAACGCCACAACTATTCAAACTGATACCAACGAACGATTCAGCCTAAACCTCACCGATCTGGTTTATATACTTGCAAAGGATAATTACTCCGAGATCTACTGGAACGAAAACGGAAACATTTCCAGGAAACTATTACGGGTTACGCTTAAGCATGTGGAAGCTCAACTTACCAATCAGTTTATAGTAAGATGCCACCGTTCTTACTTAATTAATGTGCAATCAATAGAAAGTATAAGCGGAAACACCAATGGATATAAATTGCAAATGAAAAATGCCGATGTGGAAATACCTGTTTCACGTGCAAAGGGAAAGGAGATTATCGCCCATATTCAGCAAATCCGCGACCTCTTAGACCTACGGCAATAGTCCGTTCACCCCACGCCTGTTCCACTTACTACAAACTGCGCGCTGTTCACTACACTTTCCCCTATAGGGCATTGTGCCACTGTATGTTTGTCTCATAAAAAACATACAAAATGAAAGCACAAAACATTTTTAACACCCTGCTCACATTCGCCGTATTGCTTGGCGCAAGCGCATTTACGGTTGATCAAGTTTCAGAAACCGCAGAAGCTTCCTTAAAAGTAAAGGTGTCAGGAGTAAAAACAACGGAAGGAAAAATCCACATACTGCTCTTCAACCAGGCCATCGGTTTTCCTGCCAATCCGGCTAAGGCATACAAAAAGGTAACTGTTAAAGCCACGTCGGGAGAGGTAACCACCACTATTGGTATGCTTCCTGCCGGGAAATATTCCATAGTGGCTTTTCACGATAAAAACGGAAACGATGCCTTTGATAAAAGCTGGTTCGGTTCACCGGAAGAGGACTATGGCTTTTCGAATATACCCGGAGAATTTTGCGGTACCCCATCTTTTCAGCAGACTTCCTTTGAAGTGACCCTGTCGGCGAATGCAATTACGGTTAAACTCATAAACGTTGAATAATGAAAACCGAACGTTTGTATTTTATTGATCGGCTTCGATTCATGGCTGTTATCGTGCTGATATTCTTTCACAGCGCGCTGATCTTTGCTGCCGAAAGCAATTTTCCCATCAAGAATAATGAACTGAGCATGTTAATGGAGGAACTTGTTTTTTTCTTTCATGGCTGGCGGCTTGCGTTGTTGTTTTTTATATCAGGCGTGGGTACCAGCATTGCTCTTCAATTCAGGAATAACTCAACCTACCTCAAAGAGAGAGGCAGGCGATT
Organism: Chitinophagaceae bacterium; assembly: GCA_016704325.1. Lineage (GTDB taxonomy): Bacteria > Bacteroidota > Bacteroidia > Chitinophagales > UBA10324 > JACCZZ01. Next base: position 43,214 of record JADJAG010000011.1, on the reverse strand, counting down.
GCTTGTTCCGTTGGTGTTTGGAATATTGGTAGTCGTGCCGCCGCAAATCTATTTTGAACGGCTCTCACAGGGCTTTGCATTTGATTCTTACAGCAGCTTTTACCTGCAGTCATTTTCAACAGGGTTATATCCTTATGGCAACATCAGCTGGAATCATCTTTGGTTTGTTGCTTACCTGCTTATTTATTCTGCGCTGTCTCTTCCTGTTTTCATATGGATAAAAAATCACAATACCGTATGGATGGATACGATTACGCGTAATGGAGGAATCATATTCTGGGCAATTCCATTTGCTATTGTTGTTGTATTGCTTAAACCGTATTCGCCGGGCGTTCAAAACATTGTGGACGACCTTGCCATGTTTTTTTTTCTACTGGCTGATATTTATAGCGGGCTTTTGTGTGAATCAGAAAAAGTACTGGCCCTTCATTGAAAACAATTTTACTCCCATAGCCTTTGGTACAGTCTTGCTCACTGTGTTGATCTATTTCTTCAGATGGAAATTTCAGCAAATGGAAAATGGTGATGTCAGCTACCTTGCCTATCATTTTATGAAAGCTGGTAATTCGTGGTTATGGATACTTATCCTATTGGCTTTGAGCAAAAAATTCCTGAATACTCCGGGAAAATTTTTGCCACTCTTAAACGAAGCGGTGTATCCGGTTTACATCCTGCATCAAACGGTCATTATCTGTATGGGCTATCTCGTAGTTCAGCAAACCTGGAACATTGGCGTAAAGTTTTTATTGATTACGACGGGTACCTTGTTTATTTGCTGGCTGCTCTTTCTGTTGCTGCGATTGAGTAAGTTAACGAGAGTTTGTTTTGGGATGGCTGAAAAATCGTGTTTCAAAAAAAGCAAGGTGCCACCTCAAACTCATGCAAAGCCCATTGCTACCGGCGAGCATTTTTGACCTACCAAAAAAACCAGCATGCTTTTTAATTACATTTGACAAATGAGAACCCTAAAATTGAACATACCTGATTCTTTAGAAATCGATGATATAGAAATATCCATGTTGGTAGCTACAAGACTTTATGAACAAGGTAAATTATCTCTTGGGCAAGCTGCGGATATAGTTGGATTAACCAAACGAGCATTTGCAGAACTTCTTGGAAAATACAATGTTTCAATTTTTAATTGCCCGGCATCAGATATGCATAATGATGTAAGAAATGCATAAAACAATTATTTATGATACCATTTGTTTTATGGTGATTGAACAACTCCGAAATAACAAACGCCAGCTGGTAACATATAACAGCAGGTAATTGTAATGATGGTGCATTAGTCATCCGATAATTTATTCAACATTCATTCAACAACTTCCCCCATGCGAAAACTAAAACTACAAATGCAAACCTCCCCCGATGGATTTGTTTCCACGGGGCCTGATGATGATCAGGCATGGGTTACCTGGGCCCTGGAGGAAATTAAAAGTCATGTGCTTGAGTTGTTCGATACTTCCGATACCATCCTCATCGGCAGGAAACTGGCCGTAGATTATATTCCATTCTGGGAAGATACCGTTACCCAACCCGAACATGAAATGTTTGAAATGGCAAAGCGAATTGTAGCCGCGAAGAAAATTGTTTTTACCAGAAAGTCCGATCATTCAGTGTGGCCGAATACCGCTGTTGTATGCAACCCCGGAAAATCCTGCGTTCACTAAATGATTGGAGCTGCGCCACCATTATCTGCGAGCAGTTGAGCTACTTCTGTTTCCAGTTTTGAAATGTCCCGGATAACGATTGCCCAAATAATGTCGTCGGAAACACTGTCATAACCGTGGCTTATACGGTTTCGGGTATCAACTATCTTTCGGGCGTTTGTGAGTTGAAGAGCTGGCATCACTTTCAGGATTCTCCCAACGGCCTCGCCAATAATCTCAATGTTACGCTCGATTGCCCTTTTAGTTTTCAGGTCCTTCCGGAATTTAAGGAAGTCCCTTTTATCAGGTAGAAACAAATTTATTTCCCGGATAGCCTGCTGAATGTCGGACAGCCAGGTCTTTACTTCATTTTCCATAGACACGCACCTTAGTCTGATCTATCCGGGCCTTCAAATATGGATTTCTGATAGTTTTTTGTTCGAGCAGGTCAATCTTCCGCTTGAATAGCTGTTCCAGTTGCAACTTTAAATCGAAATACTTGTCCGAGTAAGAAAGAGGATCATTATCCTCAATGTCAACGACAAAATCGATATCACTATCTGCATTAAACCGTTCCGTATTCACTGAACCGAAAGCAAACAGGCTTTTAACCTTGTTGGATTCACAAAGTTGCCTGACCTCGTTCGAATGGACCGATAAAGTGTTCATTGCAATAACAAATTTAGCAATTTTTCAACAAGACTTATTGCGATGTACAACTATTGATAGCTTGCTATTTGATAGTTGGGCAGCAGTTTATATTGGTTTGCCAGAAGCAGGCCAGCAGCGGTAGTACAAACTTTCTGCAATAAACTTTCCTTAGTGTAAACTTGAGGGCAGTGGCTTTTGACGTCCTGCCTTCGGGCAAAGCACTAAACGTTTTGCGTCAGCACTAAAGCCGACCCCGAACAATATTATAAGAAAGCATGTTTCTATATTTAGAAACTTTACGTATCTTTGAAACGTTTAGCAAACTATATGGTAAATGAGATATTTTGAGACAAGGTTTATGGAAGAAGCCAATGAATTAATAGCAAAACTGGGTGTATGACAAATTGCATTTCTCAGCGATAAAATAATACAAGCGCGAAGACGCAAAAAAAACGTAGCATATTGATCCTTTGTGATTTTCTTCGCGACTTCGCGTCTTGGCGCTAAAAAAGCAAGGCGCTAAGGTAAACGCTACAGCATTAAGTGCAATTTGTCATACACCCGAAAAACTTGACTCAAAGACCATCAAAAAGATATTTTACAATATTGATCTTGCTGAACAGACGAACGATCCGAAATTGTTCAAGAAACTGCAAAATGACATTTGGGAACTTCGGACAAAATATAAGACTGCTCGCATTTTGAGATAAATGAAACAACAGGCAAACCCTGGTAATTGCTACCCATGGTTTCATAAAAAGGTTGACAAAGTGCCGGCTAATGAAATTTACCGGGCAGAGAAACTGAGAGATAAATATTTTAAGAATACATTTTCAAAATAAAACAAATGGCAACGAAAGAAGTAAAGACCTATTCGCTTACCGAAATGAAGGACAAGTATATCGGCAAAGTCGGGTCAGCTGATCGTGACAAATACGAATATGAACTTCGCATGGATGTGTTGGGAAAAATGATTAAAGCTGCAAGACAAAAGCGCCATTTGACACAGGAAGAGCTTGGCAAACTCGTTGGCGTACAGAAAGCTCAAATTTCTAAAATAGAAAGCAGTGCCAACAGTGCAACCATTGACACCGTTTTGAAAGTTTTCAAAGCATTAAAAGCAGAGATTAATTTTAATGTCAAACTTGAAGACCACTTTATTAAACTCACCTGACATAAATAAAACCAATGCATAACTGAACCCATTAGAAGTTGGCAATTCAGTTGTTACAAGTGACCATGCGCTCAATTTTGGATTAGCCAGCCAAGGAGTTTACCAACATTTGTTCAACAACTTTCCCCATGCGAAAACTAAAACTCCAAATGCAAACCTCCCTCGATGGATTTGTTTCCACGGGGCCTGATGATGATCAGACATGGGTAACCTGGGCGCTGGAGGAAATTAAAAGCCATGTGCTGGAGCTGTTCGATACTTCCGATACCATCCTCATCGGCAGGAAACTGGCCGTAGATTATATTCCATTCTGGGAAGATACCGTTACCCAACCCGAACATGAAATGTTTGAAATGGCAAAGAGAATTGTTGCCGCGAAGAAAATTGTTTTTACCAAAACACTCGATCATTCCGTGTGGCCGAATACCATACTGGCCAAAGGAAATTTAACGGAAGAGGTTAACAGGCTAAAAAATGAAAGCGGAAAAGATCTCATCGTGTATGGCGGCAGTTCCTTTGTTGCCGCACTGATTAAGGAAAAGCTGATTGATGAGTTTCATTTTTTCGTGAACCCGGTAGTTTTGGGTAAAGGCGTTTCCGTTTTTGAGCAGCTCGATGATCCGCAGCAACTGCAACTTGTAAAGTCAGTCACTTATAACAGTGGGATTGTGTTGATGCAGTATGTACCGCGTTGAAAATTGAAAAATTTATCCGTTTTTGCGGAAGACGCATTTCAGATATCATTTCATAATATTGGCGTACTACAAAAAAATGAATATTGAATATTGAGTGTTGAAATCCAAATATTCAATATTCAACGCTCAATTTCCAATAGCCAATGAATAGACGTGCAATTGGTACCTGGTTGAAATGTGAAATGAGCATTCGCCTTTGCGAGAAATATTTTCTGTAATAGATTAATATTGAAACGTACTACAAAAAAATGAGTATTGAATGTTGAATATTGAGTGTTGAATATTGAAAAATTGTGCATGCCTAAAATAGGTTGACCTAAAAAGGTCAACTATGAAGCACCCAACAAAGGAAAAATTAGAAATTAGACAGCGGAGAATTTTCTCCGAGGCGTTTAAAAAATCCAAGGTTAAGGATCTAGTGGAGAAGCGAATAACGGTGAAGGAATTAAGAAGGCTGTATGAGGTTTCTTCCACTTCGATATACAACTGGCTGTATCAATATTCGCCACATCATGATCAAAAAACTACCTTGGTGGTACAAATGGAAAGTGAAGCTGAAAAGAACAAATATCTGTTGCAGCAGGTGGCTGATCTGGAACGGGTGATTGGACGCAAGCAGATGGAGATTGATTTTCTAACCAAGTTGTTGGACATTGGTAGTGAAGAGCTGGGGTTTGATTTAAAAAAATTTCAGCACCCGACTATCGAATGGTTCCGGCACAGGCGAAAACAAGCCCACGGGTACGCCATGAAGGAAATTTACCTGATGTGTGACTTGAGTAAACAGTCGCATCATCAGGCATTACAACGCATCATTACTCAAAAACAAAAACAGGTACTGTACGTGCGACAAATGGAACAAACCCGCGAGATTCATCCAGGCATGGGGCTTCGCACCATGTACGACCTGCTGGAACCGGAGGGTATTGGTCGGGATGCATTTATTGCACTCGGCTTACAGGAAGGGTTTAGGCTACGAGCCATAGAGAAGCAAACCCGAACTACCTTCAGCGTCAAATCCAGCCGCTATAGCAATTTGCTGGTCGGAAAGAAGTTTACAGATGTCAACCAGTTGTGGAGCAGCGACATCACGTATGTTTTCTGTTTTGATAAGTTCTACTATTTAGTGATGATCATGGATGTCTATTCCCGGCGCATTATCGGCTACCGGTTGGCTGAAAATATGCGGGCTGAAAATAATTTTGCAGCACTTAAAATGGCGCTTACCTTGCGCGGTATTGATCATTATGGACAGCAGTTAATTCATCACTCCGATAAGGGATCACAGTACGCCAGCGACCTGTATACCCAAACACTGGATGCTTACGGCATACAAATCAGCATGTGCAATGAAGTGTACGAAAACACCCACATCGAAAGAGTCAATGACACCATAAAAAATCAGTACCTGTACAGAATGAATATTACCAATCAAAACGCATTATACAAAAAGGTTGCTGAGGTGATCAGCACCTATAACAACCTCAGACCTCACCAAAGTTTGAACGGACTGACACCGGTAGCATACGAGCAATTGCTCCTCGATATTCCAATTCAAAAACGACATCCAATGGAAATTTTCACAATTCAAAAAGCTCAAGACTTGCCAAATCCTGATCAACTAAAAATCATTTTTCATTAACAAAATTGGTCAACCTATTTTAGGCATACACAAATATTCAATATTCAATATTCAATATTCAATATTCAACACGCAATATCCAATATCCAATATCCAATGATCGATCATCACAATGCCTTTTTTTAGTAGGGCTTAAATCCGCTCTCATCCATGCCATCAGGATGCAGGGCAATCATTGAGTTATCCGGAATTGGGCGCCAACTGTCCTGGTATCTGCCAATAGGTTCCGATACCAGGCATCCTGAAAATTCTCCGAATTTACCTTCCACTTCCGGATTGAGCCGCACGAGCTCCTCTACGTCGGGACTGACATAAAGCGTAGGGCCTTTTCCGTCGCTGCCATAGCGGAATCCCCAGAGACTTTTGCCATCAGAAATGCCCAGCGTCATCCACAGCGATTGCTCAATGCCTTTTTCTTTAGCCGTTGTTTCAATCACGCGCACCATTTCTGCAATGGCAGCAGGCACATCGTGCTCAAGCCCAAAAGTGAGTGCAAGGTGAAACATCACCTCGGAGTCTGTGGAGCCTAATATATTCTGAAAATATTCCGGGCCAATTTTAGCAAGTAATACCTGTCGCAGCAATTCAAACTTTGCAATCTGACCATTGTGTACAAACAACCATCTTTTATATCTGAAGGGATGGCAGTTGGTTTCCTGTACGGTGGCCAGAGAAGAAGCCCGCACATGTGCAAGGAACAGGTTTGATTCGATATGACCCGTGAGGTCGAGCAGGTTGTGATCATTCCAGGCAGGCTGTATGCTGCGGAAAAGTCCCGGATAGGGTTGCTTATCGTACCAGCCAATGCCGAAACCATCACCATTGGTGGGAGTCCTTGGAGCCCTGGCATGCAGACTTTGATGAATGAGATTGTCCTTGGGCTTCACTATTAAGTCAGCCAGCAGGAGTGGAGTTCCGGTATAGGCAAGCCATCTGCACATCGTGGTAGCAAGTTATTCCTATTTTTTGATTTGCATAGCTATGGGTGCATGACAAATTGCAGTTCCTGGCGATAAAAATATATAAGCGCGAAGTCGCAAAGACGCCAAGAAAAGTAAAATTGCAATTTATTCTGTGTGATTTTCTTAGCGGCTTAGCGTCTTTGAGCTAAAAAAAAGCGCTAAGGATTCCCCAATGAGTAATATGTGCAATTTGTCATACACCTATAGCTATTGACACCTGATGGGTGTGCGACAAATTGAGTATTGAGTATTAAGTATTGAGTACGCTTCAGCGTGGGGAATTGCAGGCAGATTCAAATGATGAAGCGTATCATACGGAAAAGCAGCACCCAATTATTCATTCAGCATCTTCCAGATCTTATCTTTCAACAGATCAATATTTTTTCCGGTATGGGAAGAGATAAAAATATGCGGCAGGGTGCGGGGGTAATTCTTTCTTCAGCATTTTTTCGAGCTCATCATCTATCAGGTCGCATTTGGTGATGGCCAGCAACCTGGGTTTGATGAGTAGTTCGGGATTGTATTGCTTGAGTTCGTTGTACAGGATTTTGTACTCTTTCTTAATGTCGTTGCTGTCTGCAGCAATCATAAATAACAGCATGGAATTACGTTCGATGTGGCGCAGAAAACGTTGTCCCAATCCGCGTCCTTCATGTGCGCCTTCTATTATGCCGGGAAGATCTGCCATAACAAATGACTGTGTTTCCCGGTAGGAAACAATGCCCAGGTTGGGTACCAACGTGGTGAATGCATAGTTACCGATCTCCGGTCTTGCAGCACTAACCTTAGTAAGCAATGTGGATTTGCCGGCATTCGGAAAACCGACAAGTCCCACATCAGCCAATAATTTTAGTTCGAGGATCTTCCAGCCTTCATCGCCATGTTCCCCATCCTGTGCATACTGCGGAACCTGGTTGGTCGGACTTCTGAAATGCCAGTTACCTTGTCCGCCGCGCCCGCCTTTGATCAATATCTCCGACTGATCCTGTTCGGTAATTTCAAAAAGCACCTCACCACTCTCCGCATCTCTTGCTACGGTACCAAGCGGCACTTCGAGCAACATATCTACACCATTGGCACCGGTGCGGCGTGCATCGGCGCCGGGCTTGCCGTTTTTTGCATGAATGTGTTTCCGGTACTTGAGATGCAGCAGCGTCCACAACTGTTTGTTACCACGAAGAATGACATGGCCTCCCCTTCCGCCATCGCCGCCGTCGGGGCCACCCTTGGCAGTAATCTTATCGTGCCGGAAATGGATGCTGCCTGCGCCGCCATTACCGCTGCGGCAGAATATTTTTACGTAATCAACAAAATTGGAACCTTCCACGGGTAGTATTGAAATGCTGCAATAACCAACACGGCTATACAATGGGTGAAGGTAAGCAATTGCGGGCGGCTATACAGTTGGCGGCAACAGGTGGTCAATCTCCCTGCAAAGTAGTTCGAACACTTCATCCACGGTGCCTTGTCCTTTCAGCTCTATAAACTTATGCTGATCGCTGTAATAAGCAGCCAAAGGAAGGGTTTGATCGCGATACACCTGCATGCGTTTACGGATCACCACTTCATTGTTGTCATCAATGCGGCCTGACGTTTGTCCGCGCAACAACAAGCGTTGCACCACTTCCTCCTCCTGCACCAGCAAAGAAAGTACGATGGTTATATTGGAATTCCGTTCTGCAAAAAACCGGTCGAGTGCATTGGCCTGTGGAATGGTGCGTGGGAAACCATCGAAGATGATGCCTCCACTTTTCAGGAGGTCATGGCCATCAATGTAACTAGCCAGTACGCGAAAAGTGAGTTCATCAGGTACCAGCTGACCCTGATCCATATAGGATCTCAACTCATTGCCAAGATCAGACGGCGTGGCAATTACTGCTCTGAAGATATCGCCGGTAGAGATATGCGCCAGGTTGTATTTTTCTTTCAGTTTCATTGCCTGTGTTCCTTTGCCACTGCCGGGAGGGCCGAATAGGATGATGTTGAGCATGGGGTTAGGATGGTTGGATGGTTGGATGGTTGAATGGTTGGATGGTTGAATGGTTGAATGGTTGAATGGTTAAATTGCTAAATTGTTAAACTGTTAAACTGCTAAATTGTTAAATTGTTAAATTGTTAAATTGTTCCTTGCCTTTGAATTATCACCTCACCTTGCCAAGACCATTCAGCCATTTAGCCATTCAGCCATATAACAATTAAACAGTTAGACAGTTAATTAAACAACCCCCTCACCCCCTCACATAAATATCCCTCAGATTTCTTCCCAATCCATCATAATCCAATCCAAAGCCCACTAAGAACTGATCGGGTACTTTAAAGCCAATGTAAGTGATATCCAGGTCGTGCTCCAGGGCATCGGGTTTAAACAACAAGGTAGCCACACGAATGGATTCGGGATGCTGTTCATTGAGTTGTTTAATAAATGCTGCTACCGTTTTACCGGTATCGATGATGTCTTCCAGAATTACTACGTTTCTGCCCTTTACGTCGGTCTGTAAACCAATCACTGTCTGCACATGGCCAGAGCTTGAAGTTCCATTATAGGAAGAGAGTTTAACAAATGTGATTTCGCATTTGATGCTGAGCTCCTGCATCAGTTCGCCGGCAAACATAAACACACCATTCAGGATGCCTATGAAAAGCGGGTTTTCATGTTTCAGATCCTGCTGCATCATGGCCGCCATTTCAAGTATCCGCTGCCTGATAGCGTCCGAAGTAATGAAAGTCCGGAATTTCAGGTCGTGTAAATGAATAGTGTCCATGGGGTAAAAATAGCAGATTAGTTTATAGGGGCAAGGGGGGGTGGGGGTTGAATGGCTAGATAGTTGAAAGGCTAAATGGTTGAATGGTTAAATGGTTAAATGGCTAAACTGTTAAATTGTTAAATTGTTGGTTGGACTCGACCCATCCATTTAACTATTCAGTCATTTGAGAGGCTTTAGTCTATGTGTTGAATGGTTAGATGGTTGAATGATTAGATGGTTGAATGGCTAGATGGCTAAATGGTTAGATGGTTAGATGGCTAGATTGTTGAATGGTTAAATGGCTAAACTGTTAAATTGTTAAATTGCTGGTTGGACTTGACCTAACCATTCAACCATTCAACCATTCAACCATTCAACCATTTGACTATTTGACTATTCAACCACTCAGCCATTTGAAAACAGCAGTTAAACAGTTTAACAATGCAACAGTTTAACAATTAAACAGTGAAACAATTAGCAACCCTCAAGTCACTCCTTCACCAACTGAAACTCATTTCTCGCAGCGCGCCAGGCCGGGAACCACGAGGCTAAGAGCCCGATAGAAAGAACGGTTACAAAAACCAAAAGGAAATCGCCGGCTTTCATTTGTACAGGATAGGCATCGATAACAAATGAACCCCCACCTATTTTTAACAGTGCATATTTATGCTGCATCACAATAATGAAAATTGCAAGCAGGAAACCCGCCCCACATCCTATGAGCGATAACATCATACCTTCCAACAAAAAGATATTCCTGATAAGCGATTTATCGGCTCCCATGGTTTTCAGGATGGCAATATCTTTCCGCTTTTCGATTACCAGCATTGATAGGGAGCCCACAATGTTAAATGCGGCTACAATCAGGATAAAGGTGAGGATGGCATAGACAGCCCATTTTTCTGTGCGCATTACTTTATAGAGCACTTCATTTTGCTGCAGGCGGTTACTGACTTCAAAGTCAGCTCCAAATAATTCCTGTATCTGTTGCTGAATCTCCTGCTGGTCAGCACCGGCTTCTGTAGCTACTTCCAGGTAGGAAACCTGTTTCTCATATTCCGTAAGCCAACGTGCGAAGCTAATGGGGACGAACAGGAACTTGCTGTCAAATTCAGCCTGAATGGCAAAACTGCCCATAGGTTTAATAGGCGCGCGGTTGAATGCATCTTCAGGATTTATAGCCACCGCTTTATCTTTTCGCGGAACATAAATGGTGAGGAAACCAAAAGGATCGTTGTAATTGATACCGAGCGCCTGTTCAATACCCAATCCCAGAATCGCATAATTTTCATCGCCTGACTGCAATTCAAATACACCATAATACATGGTAGAGTCAATGCCGGTAAGTGATCCGTAATCAGCTTCCACACCTTTTACGGTGGCAATGTATTGCCTGTCTGCATAGGTAAGCAGTGCATTCTCTTCTACAATTGAAGAGACAGCCCTGATGCCTTTCAGGTTTTTCAAAGCCACCATTTTAGTAGAATCCGGAGTAAAGGACTTGCCTTCCCTGGCAACAATCGTATAATCAGGGTTGAAAGAATTATAAAGTGAAATAACTAATCCTTCGAAACCATTGAAGACGGAGAGCACCAGTATTAAACCCAATGAACCAACCAGCATACCCAGTATGGATACCCAGGAGATGATGTTTATCGCATTGCTCGACTTTTTGCTGATGAGGTATCGGCCGGCGAATTTGAAAGGGAGATTCAAGAGGTTGGTCGTATTTGAATATTCAGTTTACAGTTTGCATGAGGTGAAAGCAATACCTTATTTCTCTTCCCCTTTTATTTTCTTAAAAATCTCTTCCATCCTGAATACTTCATCCAGCGAATCGTCAACAAAGAACTGCATTTCCGGAATCCGGCGCACCTGGTTCCTGATGGCATTGCCGAGTTTATGCCGCAATTCATTCTCGCCACGTTGCAGTGAATCAATTACTTCCTGAGGTTTTGTGATCTGGAAGAAACTGAGATAGACTTTTGCATTCACCAGGTCGCCGGAAACCGTAACATGTGAGATGGTAATCATGCCACCCTGCACCATGGTAATTCCTTCGCGCTGAAAGATCTCACTCAATACTTCCTTAATCAGTTTGGCAATCTTTCGCTGTTTGATCGTTTCCATCACAAAAGGGTTTAAATGGGAAATGCAATAAATGCCGGGTAAAGGTAGTCGAACGAATTTAGGGGATGACTGTGTGATGGTCAAAAATATTTTTCAGCAGAAAAAATATAGCACACGGATGACACAGATTAGACGGATCATTACAGATTAAAATACAATAGAATCAATGTTTATCAGAGCCTTCATTCGAATAAGTACTCGTGCGTATCACTAAGCAAAAATTAAATCCAAAAATATCCGTTGATCTGTATCGTCCGTATTCTATTTTTGAATCTGGTTTGCCGGCTGAACAATAATCAAAACAGTGGGCCGTGTGTTAAATGCCACTGCTTTCTGAAGGTGCAAACAATAATCAGGATGCTTTCTTAACAAACACTGTATAATTGATGTACGATAAAGTTTGAAATTAGACATAACACAGGGATATTTGAGACTTTAAGCCAGTTGGCTTTCTGCAGGCAGATGCAAGGTTACCACCATTGAAAATTTGAAAACATACTTTCGCTTACTCTCCTTTTCTAAACCGTACTCCGGCTATTTACCGGAATACATCGTGCTTGCATTCCTGAGCGTGATCTTTGGTGCGATCAACTTCTCGCTTATCATTCCCTTGCTGAATGTATTGTTCGGCACTTACCAGGTACCACAAGAGGTAGTGAAGCCTGAATTTGCTTTCACCACGTCTTACTTTATCGGTCTTTTCAATTATTACTTTCAGTCGATACTTATGGAGCGTGGGAAAATCGGCGCGTTGTGGTATGTCTGTATGGTGATACTCTGCAGTATTACGTTGTCGAATATCTTCAAGTATTGGTCGCAGCGGGTGCTTGCACGCATGCGTACCAACCTGATCCGTAACATCCGTTCCGGCATCCATGATCAGTTTCTTTCCATTCAGCCGGGCTATTTTCAACGGCAGAAGAAGGGAGACCTGCTCTCCGTAATTTCAAATGATGTGCAGGAGATTGAAAACTCTGTAGTCACTTCTATACAGGTCATATTCCGTGAACCTGCAACCATCATCGCCTATTTCATTCTGTTGTTTGTGATCTCTCCACAACTCACCTTTTTCACCTTGATCTTTATCCCGGTATCCGGCATCGTAATCAGTGTGATTTCGAGGAGGCTGAAACAAGAATCCATCAACAGTCAATCGCTGTTAGGCAGCATCATGGCCATAGCGGAAGAAACCATCAGCGGCAGCAAGATCATCAGGGCTTTTAATGCCGAACCGATGCTTCATGATAAATTTACAAAAGAGAACAACCGCTTTCGTCAATCGGCAAAGTCCATTCTAAATACACGTGAATTGGCAGCACCGCTTACAGAAACCTTTTCCATTGCTGTGGTAGTGGGCATTATGATTTACGGTGGCACGCTTGTATTATCGCAACAGTCAGGACTTACTGCCAGCGAGTTTATTGCTTTCATCGCCTTGTATTCGCAGGTACTTCCTCCGGCAAAAAATATTTCTGCTGCAGTCACCAGTGTTCAGCGCGGACTTGCTGCAGGAGAAAGGGTGCTGCGCATTATTGATGAGCCTGTCGAGATACTGGAATCACCGAATGCTGTTTCGATCAAATCCTTTGAAACCGGCATTACCTTTCAAAATGTTTCTTTCGGGTACGAAGACAAGCGCTATGCACTTGACAACATCAATGTAACCATTCCAAAGGGAAAGGTAATTGCATTGGTTGGTCCGTCCGGATCAGGGAAAACTACTTTTGCTGATTTGTTGCCTCGGTTTTATGATCCAACCGTCGGAGCAATTCTGATTGATGGAACAGATATCAGGAAATTCAAACTGAAGGATCTTCGCGGACTGATTGGCATTGTTTCCCAGGAGCCTGTCTTGTTTAATGATACCGTTTACAACAATCTTGCTTTTGGAATGGAAGGCGCTACAGAAGCTACTGTAATCGATGCGGCCAAAGTGGCCAATGCCCATGATTTTATTTCACGTATGCCGGAAGGATATCAAACCATTATTGGAGATCGTGGCGGTAAATTGAGCGGAGGTGAAAAGCAACGGCTCACCATTGCAAGAGCAGTATTAAAGAATCCACCGATTCTCATTCTGGATGAAGCTACCTCTTCACTCGACACAGAATCAGAAAGGTTGGTACAGGATGCATTGTATAAACTGATGCAGCATCGTACCAGCCTTGTAATTGCACACCGGCTTTCCACCATACAAAATGCCAATGAAATTCTTGTATTGCAAAAGGGCAAACTGGTGGAACGGGGCAGCCACCAGGAATTGCTTTCAGGAAATGGAATTTACAAGCACCTGGTAGATCTGCAGATGCTTTGAATAGCAAAGAAGAACCAAAGATTACTCCTATCTGATTTTATTCTCCCAGAAATAAAAGTTGTGCTCCGTATCCAGTTCAAAACCCACATCAGGATAGAGTGCGTTACCAATATGATTCGACATTTCTGTTTCCAATGAAAGTCCTGCTGCTTCTGTTTCTATAGCCAATGCTTTGGCACGTTCAATTAAGAGCTTTGAATAGCCCTTGCCCCTGGAATCTTCCCTTACAAACAGATCATTCAGCAACCACAATCGCTTCAGCCTGGTGGAAGAAAAAAGCGGGTAGAGCTGCGTGAAACCTGCTATTGCATCATGGTTATCTATTGCCAGGTAGATTACAGAATCTTTACGCTCCAACCTTTCACTGAGAAATCTTGCAGCACTTGCTACATCGCTTGATTTGCGGTAAAATATTCGGTAGGCATCAAACAATTTTGCAAGTTCATTGAGGTGTTCGACAGTGGCGGGAATGATCTTCATAATCAAATGGTGGCTGATGGTCAAATAGAATTTCAAAAGTAACAACACCTTGCATACCACATCCTATCTACTAAACAGGAATTACAAATTTCACATCTGTTTGTTACATCGTTCATTATTGCTCAACAAAATTCAGTGTGCTAATCTTTTGGATTGGTAGCCCAAACGGTTGCTTCTGTAATAAATGCACGGTCATCCATCTCCAGCATACTGATGATGGTATGTGCAATATCCGGAGACTGCAATTTTGATGCATTGAAAAGTTTCGGAGGCCTTCCAGCATTAGGACCAAATTGCGTTTGTACTTCACTTGGATTCACCTGCATCACCCTAATATTGAACTGGCGAAGTTCAGCGCGCCAGCATTCCGTCATACAACTTAGCGCGAACTTGCTGGCAGCATAGGCAGTGCCTCCGGAAAATCCGGCCCGACCTGCAGTAGATGAGATATTGACGATGTTACCATATTGCTTTTCAACAAAATGCTTTGCCGATTCACGGGCCACCATCATGGCACCGATTACATTGGTTTCAAAAAGCGCTCTCACTTTCTGTGTATCCATGTTCACCAACTGATCAAAATAACCAAAGGCCGCATTGTTTACCAATACGTTGAAGCCTCCTAATTCTTTAATGGTGAATTCGATCATGTGTTGCACTTCAGCTTCCTTGCTCACATCACCAACAAAAGATATTGCACCGATCTCTTTTGCCGCAGCTTCCAGGTTGGCCTTGTTTCGACCGCTGATGATCACCTTTGCGCCTTTTGCTATCAATTGCCTGGCTGTTTCGTATCCAAGGCCTGAACTGCCGCCGGTAATCAGCACCTTTGCTTCTTTTATATTCATGATTGGTATCTTAAAGTTGTTATCGATCACCTAACATTAAACACGCGCTTATGTTTCATAATTGCACTTCCAAAATTTAACCAGCTCCGCCACTCAATACTCGCTACTCATTACTCACTTCTCACTACTCACTACTCATTACTCACTTCTCACTACTCACTCAAGCTTCTCCACAAATATAACGTTGCATACGCTTCCCAGCCCTTATACTTTTTGAATAGCTGCTCAATCTGTTGTAAAGTTGGCTTCGCGCTGAGATTCAATTGTCTCCTGATGGCCTGATGTAATCCCGCATCTTCCAGCGGAAAGGCATTGGGATAATGAAAGGTTTTCATCAGTACATAATTGGCAGTCCAGTTGCCGATTCCTTTGAGTTTTATCAATCTTTCTTTTGCCTCCGGGAATGAAAGCAATGAGAGTTGTTCCTTCGAAATAACTCCTGAAGCAAAAGCTTTTGCAGTTGCAATTACATATTCCGCTTTCTGTCTTGAGAATTGCAGGGCAAGCAAAGAAGCAGGGTTGAGACCGGCTACCAATTCCGCTGCAGGAAAATGATAGTACGTTCTTTCTTTCCATGAAAATTTTTCTCCGAATGATTGCACAAATTGTTGCTTCAACCGGTAAGCAAAAGAAAGATTGATCTGCTGTCCGATGATTGCCCACGACAATGCTTCGAACAAATCAGGCATGCCGACGATACGATAGCCTGCATATTTCTTCACCAGTGATTTGAGTATTGGATCATTTGAAGCGAAGGCATAAAAAGGTTTCAGATCTGTCTTCAGATCGAACCAATCGGTTACATAAGAGCAGATTGCCTGCTGAAGGGTAGCGGTAGTACGTTGATTTAAAACACTAACCACCAGTTGGTTCTGTAAATCTGTTTCGATTGAAAACAAAATGGTTTTATCATGCACCCTGATTATTTTCTGCACTTGTTCCCCTTGTGTTAGATGCAGCAATTCATTAGGAGAACGGTTCAGAAAATGAAGGCATTGGTGAAAACTGAATTCTTTCGGGGTTTCTATTATAAATGAAGACATGGATAAACGAATGTAAAAAAACTAATCATCAGGACGCGAGAACTATTGTTATCATTTGCATCATGGTACTGCAATGGCCCACTTTGCGCCATGGTGGAAATAACAATCTTGTATGTTGTCTATTGCTGGCCGAAAACACTCTGGTGTACGACAAATCGCTTAGCTTGTCAAGCAATGGTTGGCATCCCACCTGGCGGGTAATGTCAATTGAATATTGAATGTTGAGTTTGAAATTTTCAATATTCAACACCCAATATTCAATATCCATTTTGTCGTAGACCCAAACAATTGTAGCTATCATCCGGCATTACTGTAGTATTATCTTTGCAATATTCACAAACCTGGTTCATCCATGTATATCCCCAAACTTTACCGTAACCATGAACTTCCTGAAATAGAAAAATTTCTGCAACAGCATAGTTTCGCAACGCTGATCAGCACGCATGAAGGCAAGCATTGGGCCACCCACTTGCCTTTGGAACTGGAAGTAAATGCGCAGGGAGAAAAAGTGCTTTGGGGCCACGTTTCAAAAGCTAATCCGCAATGGAAAACTTTTCCGGAAAACAAGGAAGTCATGGCTGTCTTCCTGGGTCCGCATGCTTACATTTCTGCTTCCTGGTATGATCATGTAAATGTGCCTACATGGAATTATATCGCTGTGCATGTATATGGAAGAATAAAACTGTTGGAAGGTGAACAGTTGCAGGAAGCACTTCGCCGGCTCGTGAATAAATATGAAGTGCATTCCAAAAACCCGGTGAGTATGGATACGATGCCTAAAGAATTTGTGAAGAAAGAAATGAAAGGAGTGGTTGGTTTTGAAATCTCTATTGACAGAATGGAAGGAGCATGGAAACTCAGTCAGAACCGAAATGATGCAAACTTTCAACAGATCATTACCGAACTGGAAAATCTGAATAATATCAATGCAAGCCAGGTTGCCGACGAAATGAAAAAGATGCGGCCTTAGCGGCTGTTAGGAAATTATCCAAAATGTTACTCTTAATCGGCCGGCCCTTCGACTTCGCTCAGGAAAAAAAATCCGGTCACTGAGCGGAGCCGAAGTGTCGGATTTTTTTAGAATTACCTCAATTTATTTTTGATTTCCCTTCGACTTCGCTCAGGGACCACCCTTCGGCTTCGCTCAGGGACCACCTTCCACTCCGCTCAGGGAAAAAAATCCGGTCACTGAGCGGAGCCGAAGTGTCGGATTTTTTTAGAATTACCTCAATTTGTTTTTGATTTCCCTTCGACTTCGCTCAGGGACCACCCTTCGGCTCCGCTCAGGGACCACCTTCGGCTTCACTCAGGGAAAAAACCGGTCACTGAGCGAAGCCGAAGTGTCGGATTTTTTATAAAATTACCACTCACCAAGCGAAGCCGAGGGTTGGTCAGCTAATAAACAAGTCCTGCTAAATCCGTTGCAACTCCTTGCGCGTAAACTCATTTTCCAGTGCTCCGGTATTGATCACCGTTTTCGGCTCAATGAGCATGATATGCACTTCTTCCTTAGCATGCGGACGATGTGCCACCCCTTTCGGAACAACAATGATTTCACCGGTATTGATCTCTACAGTTCGAATGCCATCCACACCAACGCCATCCCTGAAGTCAATCATCAGTTTTCCTTTCAGCACTACGAATAATTCATCTTCCATCTCATGCTGGTGCCAGATAAAATCACCCTGCAGTTTCGCCAGCTTGATATGATTTTCATTCAGGTCACCGATGATCCTTGGATTCCAGTGATCGGCAAAGAGTGCCAGTTTTGATGCAAGATTGATTTTATTCATGGCTTCGATTTTTTTTAACTGGTGCAATAAATGAATGCAGATGAAAAGTCAGGATGGATTATTGAAGCATGAGTTTGGAACTATCTGCGAGTGCTTTGTTATACCGATTATTCATTACAAAAAATTCCTTTCCTGATCGCTGTCCTTTATGTACGGTCATTCAAACACCAACTGATAAACCATTCCGGCTTTTTGTGTCCCGATCGTATGCTGGCCCATCACATACAAAGTTCCATCACTTCCTTCTCCAAAACTATTGATGTAAAAATCTTCTTGCAGTCCCTTTATGGTCATGCCCCTGCGTTCCCATTTATTAGTTGCAGCTGATTTTAACAACATGAAAATTTTTCCTGTCCAGTCACCAAAAATGTAAACATCCTTCATATCGGCTGCTGTATTTCCCTGGTAAACATATCCGCCAATTACACTCTTACCAAAAGAATGGTCATACTCATTGATTGGAAAGGTTAGACCAGTCGTGTTGCAGTTTTTCGAAGGATTGTAACAGTGGAATCCTTCCATAATACGCCAGCCATAATTCTTCCCCTTCTCAATAATGTTTACTTCTTCATATTCATTCTGCCCCACATCAGCGCAAAACAACTGACCTGTTTTCCGGTCGAAAGAAAATCGCCAGGGATTACGAAGTCCATATGCGAATATTTCATCCAGTCCCTCTTTATCTGTAAAAGGATTATCAACAGGAATCTTATAACGCTCCGGTACATTCACATCAATACGCAAAATTTTTCCCAGCATCGTATTCAAATTCTGGCCATTGCCAATGGTACCATGCTTATCGCCTGCGCCACCACCATCGCCGGTGCCAACATACAAGAATCCATCCGGCCCAAAACAAAGTTGTCCGCCATTGTGATTTGATTCCGGTTGTTGAATTTCAAGAATCAATCTGCCCGATGCATTGGCAACATCAGCATTAGCTGAAACAGTATATTCTTCGATCACACTTTTGTGATCCATGCCATTTGTTACTGTTGGTGCTGAATAGTAAATATAAAATTTTCCATTCGATCTGTAGGAAGGATGAAAGGCAATACCCAATAATCCCTTCTCCGAATAACCCTCACCCATCTGATCAAGCTTGCCTGATACATCTAAAAAAGGTTGACTGATTAACTGCCCGCTTTTTATGATACGTACCATTCCCTGTTGTTCAATCACAAACAATCTGCCGCTGCCATCATCGGGAGCTGCCATGCCAATTGGCGCTTCCAGGCCGGAAACAACAGGTTTTAAAGTTACGCTATAGACAATTGCTCCGCTGTCATTGGTACCAAAAGAGCAGGAGATCGTCATGAACAGCACAACCATCGGAAAGGCAATGAATGATTTCATAATCATATCCTTTTTGAAGTCTGTTAATCAATTGCATACCTGTTGTATGAACCTTCACGCATTGTACTTATAGAATCCCTGCCCTGATTTTCTACCCAACATTCCTGCATCTACCATTTGCTGTTGTATTGCACTTGGTTTGAATCTTTCCTCACGGCCCATCAGTTCATAGAGCGACTTGGTTACATTCAGGTTGGCATCTACGCCAATCAGATCTATAAGGCGAAAAGGACCCATCTTAAATCCGCCCGCTTCCATCAATTGATCAATGGTTGCTACCGGTGCAATGCCCTCTTCCAGCAGTTTCAATGATTCGGTATGGTACATTTTGCCGATCCTGTTAACGATAAAGCCCGGCCTGTCTTTTGTCATTACCGGTTGCTTTCCAAATTTAACGGCCAGGTCATATACAGTCTGTGCGCAGTTAGAGCTTGTATGTTCACCGGAAACAATCTCCACCAACTTCATCAAATGAGCCGGGTTGAAAAAATGCATGCCGGCTATCCTTTCCGGGTACGGAATTTCTTTTGCTAACAAGGTGATGGGAATGGAAGAAGTGTTCGAACAAAATATCGACTCCTTATTATTAATGGTTGCCAGCTGTTTAAAAAACGCCGTTTTAATATCCAATCGCTCTATGATCGCTTCAATCACTACCTCTGCAACCAGTTCATCAACATTCACTGAAGTATGTATCCGTTGCAGTATGGACTCGCTTTCCGTAACTGAAATTTTTTTCTTAGTCACTGCAATTTTCAGATTCTCACGAATGCTTGCAAGCCCTTTTTGTACCATCTCCTTCGACAAGTCATATAAGACCGTTTGGTATCCGGCCTGCGCCGACAGTTGCGCAATACCTGCACCCATGGTACCGGCACCGGCTACTGCAATGGTCTTAACCTGATCAATATTGTTCATCCGCCTGACTGCTCTTTGAAATCGAATGTAAGGAATGAAATTGAAATGCCTTTCATAAATGGTTAAGTTATGCAAACGCTCGTAACCATTTGGTCACTTGCGGTCACTTGTAGCATTTTATGCTGTTGCAGTTTCAATTTCGGGTGTACGACAAATTGAATATAGATTATTGGGTGTTGAAATTGAGTATTAAGTATTTGAGTAAGTGAGTAAAACAGCGTAGCGATTACAGAATAGCAAGTGATCGGCTTCGCCGCAGCAATTTAACCATTTAGCCATTTAACCCATCAACCATTGCTTGACAAGCTGAGCGAATTGTCATACACCCTCATTTTCTAACCCCTGTCATTATCATGTTATCCTTGTTATCTTTACAAGTTTACTTGGCACATTACAAAATTTGAATGGTGTTACAGTTAGCAAAACATACCATAACCCATTTTCCTTAGCCTTTTTTAACAAATGGAAAAAGGAACTCCATCACCACCATCTGTCATTTCTTCTTTGCTGAAAAAAGTAAAGGACAAGGAGCTCCGTGAATTTATAGAAGCATATGCTCTTGAAAACAATCACTTTCAAACTGAATTTCTGCTCCGGTTCGCCGATCGGTTGAAAGCTACCGGCAAAGAAAAATTCCTGTTGCTCATCCGACAGGTCATGGAGCAGCTGCAACACGATGCAAAAGTGACGGATGCAACAATCATCCGGACTATGGCTGATCAGTTGCATTCCCTTCTGCAAAAAGCCGAAGACCAATTAGCCATCAAAAATTACCTCGATCCTTTTCACCTCGCTGTCGCTTTAATAGAAGAAGTGCATCCCATACTTACCAGGCTGGATGATCCGGATGCATTGCTGAAGGGCTGTATCATCCGGTCGTTCTCTATACTTGACAACATCGTAACCACTGATGCAGGACCTGATCTGAAGGAGCTCATTTTTGAATCTGCCATGCAGGAAGCAGTTCGTGCAGATTACCGCCTGACAGGACTGGAGGAACAGTGGTTCGATATTTTGATGGATGCTGCTGCAAGTGAACATCGGCAACTGCAGCTCCTTGATTTGTTGAATCAATTGATTCATGAAACAGGCAGCCATCACAAAGGAGGCATCAGCGAACGATATGAAGAATATTTTCTCCGGAAGAAAATAACATTGCTGGACAGTATGGGAAGAGCCGAAGAAGCAAGGAAAGTGGTGGAGGAAAATTTAAGGATCAGGGCATTCCGCCGGCAACTGATTGAGGAAAGCATGACAAAAGAAGATTTTGCTACAGCAAAGGAGTTGATTAAAGCAAGCAAACTCAGCGATCAGCAAAAAGGACGGCTCTACATCAGTTCTGAATGGGATGAGTTGTTATTGAAAATCGCTGTCGCAGAGGATGATATACGCAGTATCCGCCAGACTGGCTTGCGGTTATTTTATGATCGTTTCAATATAACATTCTATCAGCAGGTTAAGTCAACCTACGATGCAGAAAAGTGGATGAAGGAAGTGGAAAAAATCATTGCAACGCTTAAAGCAGAAACACATTATGGCCTAAAAGGAATCCGGTTGCTGGCTGCCCTCTTCATTGAAGAAAAATACTGGACACGTTTGTTGCAGTTGATGCAGAAAAACGCTTCCCTCGAATTTGTGGAGGACTATTATGATCTGTTGAAAGAAAAATTTCCGGCAGAATTGGTGGAGATCTACCGGGAAGCATTACGCCGTTATGCTGAACACAATATGGGCAGCGAACATTACAACTACGTAGTTAAAACCATTCGCAAGATACAATCGCTGCATACTGGAAATGAAGTGGCCAAAGCGCTCACTACAGAGTTCAAAGTAAAATACAGTCAGCGCAGAAATATGGTGAAGGCATTGAATAAACTGGTGTTCTGATATTGTTTATTTTCAGCTTTCCATTTTACCAGGCTGCTTCAAACTGTTCCAGGAAACGAACATCATTTTCAGTCAATAACCTGATATCAGGAATACCATACTTCAGCAACACCAGCCTTTCAATACCCATGCCCCAGGCATAGCCTGAATATACTTCCGGATCTATGTTGCAATTCTCCAAAACTTTAGGATGCACCATGCCACAGCCAAGTATTTCCATCCATTGTGTTGTTCCTTTCTTCCTGATGTCCAACTCAGCCGAAACTTCTGTAAAAGGAAAGAAGGATGGGCGGAAGCGCCACTCAAACGCATCACCAAAAAATTCTTTAAAGAAGTAATACATCGTCTGCTTCAGATCGGCAAAAGAAACATTCTTATCAACGTACAGTCCTTCCAATTGGTGAAAAAAAACATGGTGCTTATACGTGATCGTTTCATTGCGGTAAACACGTCCCGGTGCAATAATCCTGATAGGAGGTTTTTGCGTTTCCATCACCCTGATCTGCACATTACTGGTTTGTGAACGGAGAATAACTCCCGGCATCTCTATATAAAAAGAGTCCGTCATATCGCGTGCAGGATGGTCTTCCGGAATATTTAATGCCGTGAAGTTGTGCCATTCATCTTCTATCTCCGGTCCTTCAGCTACCTGGAATCCAATACGGCCGAAAATGTCAATCACCTTTTTTCGGATTACTGACACCGGATGCCTGGAACCCAAAGGCACGGGAAAGCCCGGCATGGTGAGGTCTTGTGATTGCTGTTTGGTCCCGGTGTCAGACAATGACAATGCCTGCTTGAATATTTCATACTTCTCTTCCGCCTGTTGCTTTAAAGCATTCACGACCTGGCCGAATTCTTTTTTCCGTTCATTCGGAACCAGCTTCATCTCTGCAAACAGGTCTTTAATAATATTCTTGCTGCCAAGGTATCGTATCCGGAAAAGCTCAAGGGCCGCCGCATCAGCGATGGTTGCCTGTTCTAATTCCGAAGCAATGTTTGTTGCACGGTCAAATAGCGCTGTTGCCATAAAAAAATTCTGTGCCACAAAGAACGCCAAGAAAATTTAAATCTGAACTAACTACAATGGATTTCTGGTCTGCCGCTTCAAATTATTACTTTGCAGGAATGTTTTTGTGAACACTTTAACCTGCCTTTCACCACTTGTTCCATTAAACCGAGAATCTATAGAGATGAATAGCAAACTTGCCTGTATCATACTGTTTCTGTTGATTGCGCAGTTAACTTCGGCTCAAACATTTACTGACGTTGTTAATGAAGTAGTTCCGGATGATGGATCGGTCGTTACTTTTGAAATGGCGGTAAGTGGCCTTCCTTCCACCATCGATACAACCTTTGGCGTGGAGACGGTTTGCTTCAATATCACACATACCTGGGATTCAGATCTTCAGATCAAATTGATCGCACCCGATGGTACCATCGTATTATTAATATCAGGGGTGGGTGGTGACGGTGATAATTTTTTCAGTACCTGCCTGAATGATTTTGCAACTACCCCAATTGCTCAGGGCGCACCACCCTTCACCGGTCTTTATGTACCAATGGGTGATATGGGCTTATTCAACAATGGACAGAATCCGAATGGAATCTGGAAACTGCAGTGCAATGATACCTACCCGCAGGATGAGGGAACGCTCTTAAACTGGGGAATAACTTTTGGAAATGAACCTGCGCTTCCCTTTGTATTTGTGTCATCGAACCTGCCTCTGCTGTTGATTAATACCAATGGACAGGAGATTTTTTCCGAACCAAAAATAGCTGCCGAACTGAAGATCATTGATAATGGCTCCGGTATGCTTAATCATCCTGGCGATACTATTTATGCTTATGAGGGAATGATCCTAACGGAGTTGCAGGGATTTACCGGCCCTTATTATCCTAAAAAGAATTATGACTTTGATGTGGTTGCAGCAGACAGTAGCGAGATCGACACTGTTCTCTTAGGCCTTCCTTCTGAGAATGATTTTATACTTAAAGCCGAATACCTCGACTACAGCCTCATGAAGAATGCTGTAACCTATGAAATGAGCCGGCGCATGGGGCGATATGCTCCGCGCACTATGTATTGCGAAGTAATTCTCAATGGAGAATATATCGGAGTATATACGCTTACTGAAAAAATAAAACGGGACGACAACAGGGTTGACATTGCAGCACTAAACCCGGAAGATACCATTGGCGAAGCATTAACCGGTGGTTACATTATTGAAATTAATGAGAACGGATATCCGAATGACTGGAACAGTTTATACGAAGCAATCAACTATGCTACCTGTCAATTGCCGGTTGCTTACAAAATGGTATACCCGAAAATGGAGGAGCTCGCCGCTTCTCAATTCAATTATATACATGGTTATGTTGACAGCTTCGAAAATGCCTTGTATGGCAATAACTTCCTGGATACGGTTGCCGGTTACCGTCATTTCATCTCCGTAAAATCATTCATCGACTTCATGATCGTGAATGAGTTCAGTGCCAACTACGACAGCTATGGAAGAAGTACTTTCCTTTACAAAGAGAAATCTACGGATGGTGGTCAGTTAAATATCGGTCCGCCCTGGGACTACGACCGTGCCTATACTCCGTTCACTGAAGAAGGCTGGGTATGGGAAATCACACATCCTTACTGGCCCTTTCCATTCTGGTGGAGTAAGTTTCGGGAAGATCCTGAATGGGTGAATGAAGTGTATTGCAGGTATACCAACCTGCGGGAGCAAACTTTAGCCACTGCTTCTTTCAATGTAATAATCGACTCACTGCAACAATTACTGACAGAACCTGCACAACGCAATTTCACCAAATGGGCAGAACTGGGTGTTACCGATCATGCGTATTTTGTAGAGGAACTCCGTAACTTTATTGAAAGCAGGCTTAACTGGATAGACAATGCACTCGAAATAGATGCAGTGGCAGATCCGCCTGCTGATTTTAACGTTGAACAAGTTTCCGCATCAGAATTCCAGTTTTTTCCATCACAATCAGGAGCATCTTATGAATGGGATTTTGGTGATGGCACTTCTTCCAAGGAATATGCACCCGTACATACCTATTTTTCCAATGGTACTTATTCCGTTACCCTGACTGTCGATCAGCATTATGGCTGCCATGCTTCTCATAGTGAGAACCTCGAAGTAATTACCGGAGTACATGATCAGAATTCACGAATCATTCGCAGCTATCCTTCACCATTTAATGACTTGCTTACTATAGAATTGACTTCCAATCTGCGAAATGCTGAAGTAGTATTGATCAATAGCATCGGCAAAGAAGTGCTTACCTATCAAATTTCTGGCGTTGAAAAGGTAACAGTTCCCAACCTAAATTTACCTGACGGTGTTTACCTCCTAATGTTGGTTGATGGTTATGAAAGATATTTTGAAACCATTGTCAAACAGTAGAATCGTATCGGCTGATATTTGAATAACTAGTATTGATGTCCGGCAAAAAATAAGATATACTTTCAAAGACAATATAGGAGTGCATTCTGCAACCACATGCTCCTACGTGGCTAATGAGTAGAAACCGGCTACCGGAAGCTTTAGCTGAACCATAGTGTATTGAACCCATATCAGCTCATTACCAATATGCAGCTGATGCGTTTATCAGCAACTTCGAAAGCCCGGGGTGTACGACAGATCGGAAATTGATTATTGAGTGTTGAAATTCAGTAGTGAGTATTGAGATTTGAGATTTGAGTAAGTGAGTAAAGCAAAGTAGTGATCACAGAATAACAATTGATCGGCTTCGCCGCAACAATTTAACAATTTAACAATTTAACCATTTAGCCATTTAACAACCCACCAACCATTGCTTGACAAGATGAACGAATTGTCGTACACCCAAAGCCTGCACCATTGTCATTTCAATAAAAATTTTGTTACGTTTATGAATTGATAATTGGAACCAAACATCCTGAATCATGAGAAAACATTTACTGCTTGCCATCATGCTGCTTCATGGTATTATAGTAGTTGCACAAACCCGGCAAATCACCGGTACCGTGAGCGATAAAGCCGGTAACGAACCGCTGATTGGCGTAACTGTCGTTTTAAAGGGCACACAAACCGCAGGCATCACGGATGACTTCGGAATTTACTACCTGCAGGTTCCGGCTACCGGCGGCACACTGATTTTTTCCTATGTAGGTTATGAAACACAAATGATTGATTTTACCAATCAACCGGTCATCAATATCTCATTATCCAACACACAACAATTGTTGAAGGAGGTAGTGGTAGTAGGTTATGGTACGCAGATAAAAACGGAAGTCACCGGCAGCATCAGTGCCGTGGAAGGCGAAGATCTTGCGCGTGCTCCCGTAGTCTCTATTGAACAGGCGCTGCAAGGCAAAGCGGCCGGTGTTTTTGTCGAAACCGGCAATGGGAAAGTAGGCAGTGCCATTAAAGTTCGCATACGCGGATCTTCTTCCGTTACTGCCAGCAATGAGCCGCTGTATGTGGTAGATGGTATACCGATCAATACGAAAGCAATCAATGATGAAGTCAACTTATCTATCAATCCGCTGAATGATATTGATTTTAATAATATTGAATCAGTCAGCATATTGAAAGACGCCTCCGCAGCCGCAATCTATGGCTCCCGTGGTGCCAACGGTGTGGTGCTGATCACCACCAAAAGAGGCAAAGAAGGAAAACCAAAAGTTACCCTTGACTACCAGCAAGGATGGAGCAAACCTACTCATCTGCGGGAATTCATGAACACCGAACAATATGTAGGTTTCTTTGAGCAGGCTGCCATCAATGGAGGTAAGTACGATTTTGCAAACGGTATCAGCGGTTATGATTCTGAGCAGGAAGCCATCGACGATTACCTCGTAGATGTTTACAAGCAATTTGACCGTAATTCAGGCTGGGCCGATTGGGAAACCAATGAAGTAAGCACAGACTGGCAGTCACTTGCTTTTCAAAAAGCTACTTCCCGTGATGTAAATGCTTCTGTTTCCGGCGGCACCGAACAACTAAGGTATTTTATTGCCGGTGGTTATACGCAGCAGGATGGTATCCTGATTAATAATTACATGAACCGCGCCTCTGTTCAAATTAATATGGACAGCAAGCTATCTGAAAAATTTGATCTCGGCATTTCCACCATGATGAGCAGAAGTTTGAACAATGATGTGCCAAACGATAATTTTTTGAATCTCCTATGCAAATAGTGGCACAGTCTCCACTCACTCCAACAAGAGATACTACGGGGGAACTTTATAATCTTCCGACTACGCTATACTTCAATCCACTGTTAGAAGCGGAATTCACGCAATCCAACAACTATACTTTCAGAACGATAGGCAGCGCCTACGCTAATTATCACATTTTACCTGAACTAACATTGCGTGGTGAATTCGGTGGTGATTTCACCAACCTTACCTCCGACCGTTATTCAGGCAGCCAATCCAATTTCGGACAATCAGTAGGCGGCTATGGTGAAGCATATTCTGCAAGGGTAGAAAATTACGATATGAAATTGTTGCTTACTTATGCAAACAACTTCAGCGATGCACATCAACTGGAAGTCACCGGTGGTTTTGAATACCAGCCCTATTCACAATTCTACTCTAAAGTGGACGGTCAGGGCTTCCCGAACGATAATTTAAAAACGCTGGCTAGTGCTTCACAAATAGTTTATGGTACCAGCTACCTCACAGAATACCGCTTTCTTTCTTACTTCGCTCGGGCGAATTACAGCTACCGCGAAAAATACCTCTTCTCACTGACCGGCCGCCTCGATGGCTCTTCCAGGTTTGGTGAAGATGAACGGTATGGCTTCTTTCCTTCTGCTTCCGCAGGATGGATCCTGACCAGGGAAGACTTCATGGCATCCATTCCGGTTGTTAGCTTTCTTAAAGTAAGGGCAAGTTTTGGCGTAATCGGAAATGCAGAAATCGGTGATTTTGATTACCTCGGCAAATATGGAGTCGCTTCTTACAATGGCAATCCCGCTTTGTATCCGTCTACAATTGAAAACCCCGACCTTACCTGGGAAAGAACACAACAACTGGATATCGGAATTGACTTTGGATTTTTCGGCGATCGCCTAAATGGTGAAATTGACTACTACATCAAAAATACTTCCGACCTGCTGCTTGATGTGCCAATACCGGCTACTTCCGGTATCATGATCCAAACACAGAACATCGGCAAAATGAAAAACAACGGAATAGAACTGGTACTGAACGGCGATATCCTGGTGAATGAATTCAAGTGGACAGCCAGCGTAAATTTCGCAGCCAATAAAAATGAAGTGATCGAGCTGGCACCCGGACAAGACATCATTGACGATGGGGGTTCTGATGTGTTGAATGTGGTGAAAGTGGGTGAACCACTCGGTGTTTTTTATGGAGCCGAATATGCAGGAGTTGATCCGGCAAATGGTGATGCACTCTGGTATGTGAACGGGCCGGAAGGATCTGATGCCACTACCAACGATTTCAACATGGCCAATTATGTGGTGCTTGGTGATCCAAATCCCGACTTCATCGCAGGCTTCAGCAATACATTTCTTTATAAAGGCTTCTCACTGGATATCGCAACGCAAAGCGTTTATGGAAATCAAATCAACCTCAACGGTGATCATTGGATGGAAGCAAATGGTGCTGTTTATGATAATCAGACTACTCACATTTTAGAAGCATGGCAAAATCCCGGCGATATTACCGATGTACCACAAGGAAGACTTGGATTCTCCAATGGTGATCAGACACGTTCAAGCCGGTACATCGATGATGGTTCTTATATTCGGGTGAAGGCAATAACATTAGGTTATGACTTCTCAAACAGGTTAATGAAGAAAGCAAAGCTCTCCAGCCTGCGATTGTATGCTTCGGCGTACAACCTGTTTACCATTACCAACTATCGCGGTTGGGATCCGGAAGTGTCTTCCGATTATGTGGGCCCCGAAGATGCCAATGTAATTGCCGGTAACGATTTCTACAGTGCTCCCCAACCTAAAACAATTGTGTTCGGTGTCACCATCGGCTTATAGTGCTGAAACAGAAACCATTTTTCCTAATTGGTAAAATATAGATCATGAAAAATCAATCAATAGAAAATAAACTTAACAGGAATTACGATCATCAATTAATGCCATCACAAATCAGGGTATTCCATTCCGGGATACAATTCATGATAATTACATTGGCAATACTGTTCACCGTTGCCTGCACCAAGCCGCTGGAACTTACTCCCGCGCAGGTGCTCACCAATGAAACCGCACTCAGTACCGATGCCAGTGTGAAACAGGTATTGGTTGGTGCCTACGACGAGATGGCACTCGATGGCCTTTTCGGAGGAGAAGTACTGAGAAATTCAGAACTGTTTGCCGGCGAAGGTGAAGTGGTGTGGGTAGGTACGTTCGAAGCACCCCGCGAAATCTTTAACCGCGATATCCTTGTGGCAAACGGCGATGTGGAAGCCTTCTGGGCTGAAGCCTACAACTGTATCAACATCTGCAATAACATTCTTTCAGCTTTAGATGTAGTAAATGAGGAAGACCGCGCACGGGTGGAAGGCGAAGCAAAATGCCTGAGAGGATGGATGCTTTTTGAAATGACACGCTATTTCGCACAGTCATACGAGCCCGGTCAAAATAACACACAGCCTGGTGTACCCATCGTTTTGAACCCAACGATCGTAATAGACGAAAGCTCTACTCCGGCCCGTAGCACTGTGGAAGAATGCTATGCACAAGTCATCACCGACCTTACCGAAGCGGAAAGCCTGTTGCCGGAAAGTAATGACGTTTTCGTTGACCAGATGGTTGCTGCTTCCTTACTGGCTAGAGTATATCTTCAGCAAAGCAATTTTGAAAATGCACGGGATGCCGCCGACCGTGTTATCGCTTCCGGTAACTATAGCTTAATGCCCGCTTATAAAGATGCCTTTAACCAGGTGGAGAATACTAAAGAAGATATTTTCGCGATTCAGATCTCCGAACAGGATGGTGAGAATGCGATGAATGAATATTTTGCTACTGCTTCCAACGGTGGACGACGTGACATACTGATTGAAGATGCACATATCGCCCTGTATCCCTCCGGCGATTTAAGAGAAGATATGTTCTACACCAGCCAGGGCGATTATCTTTCCGGCAAATGGAAAAACCAATATGCAAATATCCCCATCATTCGTTTAGCGGAAATATATCTAATCCGTGCTGAATGTAATCAGCGACTTGGTACTGCTACCGGAGCAGCGCCACTGGATGATTACAATAAAGTGCATACGCGCGCAGCACTTCCCGCTGCAACTGCAGTTACACTCGATGATATCCTTATGGAAAGAAGACTCGAACTGGCTCATGAAGGATTCAAATACCATGATGTAAAGCGACTGAAAGGAATAGTTGGTACCATGCCATACAACGACAATAAGCTGATCTACCCCATTCCACAACGTGAGTTAGAAGTAAATAAAAACCTGGTACAGAATCCGGGATACTGATTATTTTTCACCAGTAGCATTTAAAAGATTGGTAACTACTCAGCCGAAGAGAAAAATAGCACACGGATGACACGGATTTGACTGATCAGCACAGATTAAAGCAATTTTGAGTTAATGCTCAATATAAAAACTAGTCTGATAAAAGCGGATTGAAAATGATTAGGTAAAAATTAGATCCGTAAAAATCCGTCCGATCAGTGTCATCCGTGTTCCTTTTGAATCTTCATCTACTGAGTAGTTACAAAGATTGATTTTCCGGTTATAATTCGATCGGCAACACAATCAACCATTTACCTTTTCAATACCAATATATTCAAATTTCAATTCAACAATCCTGACAACAAAATGCAACGAACCCTCTTTCTTTTTTAACCACACTATTCCTTAATCAGGCCAGTGCGCAGTCAACGAAGCTTCCTGTAACCATCCAGGATGTTGACAGCATCAGCGATGTAACCGAACCTTCTATTTCACCGGATGGAAAATGGGTAGCTTATACCGTCTCTTCCGCCAATCAAGATGCGGATAATTTTTTCAGCGATATCTGGATGACTTCATGGGATGGTACTACCACCGTACAGCTTACGCATACAGAAGACGCCAGTGAATCAACACCACGATGGAGCCCTGATAATACACAGCTTGCTTTTATGTCATCAAGAACTGACAGCAATGAAAGCAGCCAGCTTTGGTTGCTTAACAGGTTGGGTGGTGAAGCAAAAAAAATTACCTCCTTCTCCGGAGGTGTAGAAGACTATGCCTGGAGCCCTGATGGTAAAAAAATGGCATTGATCGTTTCTGTTCAGGATACCAATATATATATCGAAGGTACGGAAACGGCTATACCAATTGTGATCGACCGATATTATTTCAAAGAGGATTATACCGGTTATCTCACCACAGAACGCGCACACCTCTATCTGCTTGATATTGCCACCGGCGATACGGCCAGGGTGGTTGATGGTGACTATGAAGAAGAGCTGCCTTCCTGGAGCCCTGATGGAAAGCTGATTGCTTTCGTCAGCAAACGTGCACGTACGGATTGGGATCGTGATGATAACTACGATGTGTACATAGTGGATGCAAAACCGCATGCGCAGCCCCGGCAGCTTACCACCTCTCCCGGAAAAGATAATGATCCCTCTTACTATGCACCCCCGGCCTGGAGTCCTGATGGAAAATATATTGCATTCACCATCGGCGGGCCGTTGAACCTGATCTATTATGCCATACAACACCTGGCTGTTATTCCTGTTTCCGGTGGAAGTGCAAAAGTGCTAACGGCATCCTACGATAGAAATGTCTGGAATCCGCAATGGTCACCCGACAGCAAGAAAATTTATTTCATAGGAGAAGATGATCAGAACCTCGACCTCAATGCCATTTCAGTGGATGGCGGGGCAATAGAAAAAGTAATTGACGGCAGGCATACCATCTATGACTATAAACTATTGGGTGCCGATAAAATAGTTTTGCAATACACCACTCCGCTTATACCACAGGAAATATTTGTGTATGAACAAAATGCATTAAGAAAGTTATCGCATCAGAATGATGGATGGCTTTCCAGGCATGCGTTAGCTACCACCAAAGAGTTTCAATCCAAAAGCAAAGACGGCACCATGGTGAGTGGTTTCATGGTATTGCCTGCAGGTTATGTGGAAGGAAAAAATATCCGACCATCCTGCAGATTCACGGCGGACCTACCAGCCAGAATCAAAATGAATGGGCATTTGATTGGCAATTGTATGCTTCCTGGGGATATGTCACCGTTTCCATGAATCCGCGGGGCAGCACCACGAAAGGTGAAAAATTCGCATTGGCCATCTTCGCCAAATGGGGTACAGTAGATATTGAAGACGATTTATCAGGAGTAGATTATCTCGTGAAAAACGGAATTGCCGATGTTGATAAACTTGCTGTGGAAGGCTGGAGTTATGGAGGCATTGCCACTAATTTTACGATTGCCAGGGATCATCGTTTCAAATGCGCCATTAGCGGAGCAAGCATTGGCAATGCCCTGGCAGGCTATGGCACCGATATGTACATACGCGAGTATGAAGCCGAACTGGGAACACCCTGGAAAAATTATGATGCCTATGTAGTAAATTCAATGCCCTTTCTTCATGCCGATAAAATTAAAACACCAACGCTCTTCATGTGCGGCGCCAATGATTTTAATGTGCCCCTGCTCAATTCAGAGCAGATGTACCAGGCTTTGAAAAGTTTAGGCATCGAAACACAACTCATCATTTATCCTGATCAGTATCACGGTATTGATATTCCAAGCTATCAGCGCGATCGTTTTGAAAGAAGAAAAGGTTGGCTGGATGCACACCTCAAAAAAAAAAGGGTATGATGCATTTCAAGTCTGCTTACAAATCAATTGCACCCTGGTGCTTTTGCCTGCTCCTTAGTCTCCTTTTTTCCTGCCGGGAAAAAAATAATACAGCAGGCGAACAGGTTGAAAAAATTCCAGCGTCTATAGGTACTTTGTTTATCATCGGCGGCGGCGATCGCGACGATTCCCTGATGCAGCAGATGATACAGGTTTCAGGATGGAAAAAGGGTGACATCATGGTAGCCATACCCTTGTCCAGCACCTACGACAGCGCCTATCACTGGATCAACGATCAACTGCAGCAAATGACGGGGCAGGCCTGTGTGAGGTTTGATTCATCAGCAATTCATGATGTGGCAAAACTTGATTCACTCCGCAAAGCAAAAATTATTTTTATCGGAGGTGGTGACCAATCGAGAATGATGCAATTGATTGAAGGAAGTACAGTAAAGAAAATGATTCAGGAAGCATATCATAATGGAGCAACCATTGGTGGTACCAGCGCCGGTGCAGCCATCATGAGTGAGTTGATGATTACCGGAAACCAGTTACTCGATACCGCTTACCAATCTACCTTTCCCGTTCTCAGAAGTGAAAACCTCGAATTAAAAGAAGGATTGGGTCTGCTCGATTCTGTAATTGTGGATATGCATTTCATTGCACGCAGCCGTTACAATCGCCTGTTGTCTGCAGTCATTGAACATCCCAACTATCTATGTATCGGTATTGATGAAACCACTGCTCTTATCATTCACGGTGATTCCGCAACGGTTGCCGGCGAAAGCCAGGTGGTTACTATAGCAACTCCTGATCGTATTAAAAAGGAAAAGATCGGCTTATTGGTGCAAGTGGATTGGATGTTTCGATTTATCTTCCGGGTGATAAATTCCGAATTAAGAAGTAACCCCCGCTGATTACATTTTAATATTTGACCATATTCCACACGATTCCACAATTTAGCCCAAATTGTGGAATTTAAATTATTCCACAATATTCCATAATTTAGCCCAAAATGTGGAATTTTAGACAATGAAGGAACTTGAAAAACCGGCTGAATCAACCCTTGATCAAAGCAAAAAGATCGAACTCCTTGTAAATGAAGAAACCGGGAAAATCATCTTTGAAGCCATTGAAAACTACTATTACTGGGATAAGGTAAAGTATTTGAGCTTACCTGATGAAGTTAAAGCTGTTGATATATGGGCTGCCATCAAGTTAGAGAGAAGTTTATCTCCTATAGCATTTCATTTAGCAAGTACCGGTTGCACTGGATGCTCACCAATAAAATGCAACGACTGCTTCACGAATTTGACTTGACGATTGGAGGAAGCCTGCAATCAAGCGCTATGATTCCTGGTAATGAAAAAAGCAAGTATCTCATCAACTCACTCATGGAAGAAGCAATTGCTTCAAGCCAGATTGAAGGTGCTGTAACAACAAGAAAAGAAGCAAAGAAATGCTGCGCAAGCGACTTGCTCCGAAAAGTAAGAGCCAGCAGATGATTATTAACAACTACAAAACAATTCAACGCATTTCTGAGATCAAAATCAACCTGTCAGCAGGGCAGCAATTTTGGAAATTCATAGCCTGATAACTGCAAATACGCTTGATGATAAAAATGAGGAAGGTGTATTCAGAAAATCAAATGAGGTGAGTGTAGTTGATTCAACAGACAATGAAATTGTTTTTATCCACCCGACGTGTCTGCCGTTGAACCCATGATGAGTCAACTGATTCACTTTTTAATGATGAGGATACGGCACTGCACATTCATCCAATCGTAAAGCATGCATTGTCCACTTATGATTGGGTTTATTCATCCTTTTTTGTTGACGGAAATGGACGCACGGCCCGCGCATTATTTTATTGGTATCTCCTGAAGAAAAGCTATTGGCTTACCGAGTACTTATCCATATCAAGAATGATACTGAAATCAAAAGTTCAGTATGCAAATGCTTATCTCTATACAGAACACGATGAAATGGACGTCGGTTATTTTATCCACTACCAACTTCACATCATGGCACTTGCTTTTGAGAGTTTACAGGAATACCTGAAGAGAAAATCAGAGGAAAAAAAGTCGATTGCGGAGTTCCTGAAAATTAAGAACTTCAATAACCGACAGGCGGAAATAATAAAATGGTTTTACGAAGAACCGGGTAGCATGCTTACAGTAAGAGAAGTTCAAACACGACTCGCTGTTTCAGAACAAAGTGCCAGGAATGACTTAGCAGGTTTATTGACAATGGGATTTCTGTCTCCGGTTTCACTTAACAAAAAATCTACAGCTTATACCAGATCACCAGAGTTTGATGAACTGCTAAAGGAAAGTTGACTTAATAATGGAAAGAGCAGAGTCTTTTCAATAAAAAATATTCAGTTTGAATACATTTCTAAACTCTATAGGAGCTAACTCTTCTCTATAAAATAAAATAAAAAATGCTTCATAAGGGAACAAACTTTCATTGTTCCATATCCGCTTACACCGCAAAACTCTCCCCACACCCACAAGTCCTTGTCGCATTCGGATTTACAAAGTGAAAGCCTTTGCCATTTAATCCATCGGAGAAATCAAGTTCCGTTCCGCAGAGGTATAGAAAACTCTTCAGGTCGCATACCAGCTTCAACCCTTTATCCTCAAATACCTGGTCGTCTTTCTTCGACTCATTGTCAAAGTCCATCTTGTAAGAAAGACCCGAACAACCACCACCTACCAAGTAGAAACTTGGATAAATAATCCTTTTTCAAGCCCTGCCTCATGGGTCAGTGCTTCTACTTTTTGTTTTTGCTTTATCGCTTACGGTAATCATGGTTAAAGATTTAAGACGTAAGACTTAAGATGTAAGACTGTAATGATTCCTGTCTTAAGTCTTACGTCTTAAGTCCTTTTCAATTAATGCACAACGCTTTCTTTCAACTTAATCGGCTCCATCCCATTCTTCCACCCCTATAATCATTAATAGCAGCTTCACTGCATCTTCTGCCAATACTGAACAGTGAATTTTTACAGGAGGCAGCTCGGTTCTTCTACAATATCCATATTGTCGAGCGTGGCTGCATCATCCAGCGATCTTCCTTTCAGCCATTCAGTAGCGAGCGATGCAGAGGCAATGGCAGAACCACATCCAAACGTCTTGAACTTTGCATCGATAATGGTTTGCGTTGCAGGGTCTACTTCAATCTGCAACCGCATCACATCACCACATTCCGGTGCACCCACCAGGCCGGTTCCTACATTCGTTTTGCTTTTATCGAGGGTTCCCACATTCTTGGGATGCTCATAATGTTCCAGCACTTTTTCAGAGTAAGCCATGAGATTCAGTTATTAGTAATAGGTGAAGTGTTATTTTATCTATTCAAAAATCGTACCCTGACAAAGGGCATTTAATCCCAACCATGTTAATGTGCCGCCCACTCAATCTTATTTACATCAATGCCTTCCTTAAACATTTCCCACAGCGGACTTAATTCCTGTGAGCCTGTTTACCGCATCTGTCAAACGCTTAATGGTGTAATCGATCTGATCTTCCGTAGTAAACCTGCCCATGGAAAAGTAGTATTGAAGAATGTGCCAGGTCATCTCCCAGGCCCAATGCTTTCAAAACATAAGAAGGTTCCAGCGAAGCAGAGGTACAGGCACTTCCGGATGAAACTGCGATGTCTTTATTAAAGGCCATCATCATCAGTCTTCTCCTTCTACATATTTAAATGAAAATTTGCACTATGCGGAAGCCGGTGTGCCGATTTCCATTAACATACGATTCTTCCAGTTGCAATAATGCTGATTCCAGTTTATCACGCCATATTGCAAGTCTTACACCCTTCTGCTGCCATCTCCTTCATGCATAAATCACAGGCAGCACCAAAGCTGACAATGCCGGGTACATTCATCGTACCGGAACGCATGCCTTTTTCATGGCCTCCGCCATCCGTCTGTGCAGTTACTTTTACCCTTGGATTTTTTCTGCGTACATACAATGCACCTATTCCTTTGGAAGCCATACATTTTATGTGCTGTAAACGACATCAGTGAATCCCGTCTGCCATTACATCAACGGAACTTTTCCTGCAGCCTGTGTTGCATCTGGGTGAAAAAGCACACCATGTTTTCTGTAGCGATGGCTGCTATTTCTTTCACCGGATGCATCACGCCAATCTCATTATTGGCATACATCACAGAAATCAGATGGTCTTGTCGGTAATGGCTGCTTCCAAGCTCCGCGAGGTTAATTTCCCCTTTACTGTCTACCGGGATATATGTGATCTGTCCACCTATTTTCTCAATGTGCTTGCAGGTGTCGAGGACGGCTTTATGCTCCGTAGTTACAGTTATGATATGATTACCCTTGGAAGCATGCATCTCAAATACACCTTTCAATGCCAGGTTATTGATTCTGTAGCTCCAGGTGAAAATGATTTCTTAGGATCAGCGCCAATCAGTTTGGCTACCTGTTCGCGGGCATAATCCACTGCCTCTTCGGCTACCCAACCAAATGGATGACTGCGGCTGGCTGCATTGCCAAATTTCTCCGTGAAATAAGGTAACATGGCTCAACCACACGAGGGTCGCGAGGGTGTAGTGGCACTATTATCGAGGTAAATCGGTAGTTTATCATGGATTTTGTCCCGAAAGACTTACTATTTAGAATTAATCTAAACGCGAAATTAGGTCAAAGTTGCAGTAACCACCTCTTTATCATGGAAAAAATAGAGCATATCGGCATTGCCGTCAAAGACCTGGCTACAGCCAATGAAACCTACAGCAAATTACGGGGTTCCACACACAAAACCGAAGAGGTTGCCAGCGAAAAAGCTACCACGTCATTTTTCGGGTTGGAACGAATAAATTGAATTGTTGGCGTCCACCGACCCTGCCGGCGTTATTGCTAAATTCATAGAAAAGAAAGGGAGAAGGGATCCGCACGATATAGCCTATGCCGTCGAAAATATCAGGATTGAAATGCAGCGGTTGAAGGCAGAAGGATTTGTGCTGTTAAACGAGAACCCAAAAAGGTGCTGATAATAAAATGGTCTGCTTTGTTCACCCAAAGAATACACATGGTGTATTGATGGAATTGTGGAAGAGATAAAACCGGTTTAAATCGCACCGGCATGGCTAATTTCTGTTAAATAAAACATCGAAAAACAATTAACGGGTATATGACAAATTGCACTTAATGCTGTAGCGTTTACCTTAGCGCCTTGCTTTTTAGCGCCAAGACGCGAAGTCGCGAAGAAAATCACAAAGGATCAATATGCTACGTTTTTGGGCGTCTTCGCGCTTGTATTATTTTATCGCTGGAAATGCAATCCTTCTGTTGGAGTGCGGTGGTAAGGGGTTAAGCGTCACCGAGAGAGTGTTTTTCAATTGTTGTTCATAGTTTGGTTCTGTCACTTCTCAGCTCGCATAGGAGCAATATTTTGCTCTAGATTTTCGTAATGTCACCGCAGACTGCAAAATTTTTCTTCTTTACAATTTCGAGTAACTCTGCGATCATATTAACATTATCTTTTAATCCTCACAAGTTTAATAAGGCTAATTATTTTCCCTGTTCGCTTGAATTTTGTGGCAACTTTCCGCATAAATGAATTTGCGTAATTATTAGGAGCAATATCATTTTACCTATGAGAATAAATTTAAGTTGATGATCGGGAACATTATGTGTTTATCTAAGTTCAGATGGCTTTTCATGGCTTTAAAATTATCTCGATTCGCCATCTCGGCTATATAAAGAAGATTTCTTCAATGTTATTTGTTCATCTTCAAGGGAGGTAAAGAAGATGGGCCAGGACAGAGTCGTAGTACTTGTTTGCTGGGTATTGCCTTGGCAGATTTTAATTGACACCTCTTTTATCTGCGATCTGTTCCAGCTTATTTTCTGCTAACAAT
This sequence comes from Chitinophagaceae bacterium, assembly GCA_016704325.1. Taxonomy (GTDB): domain Bacteria; phylum Bacteroidota; class Bacteroidia; order Chitinophagales; family UBA10324; genus JACCZZ01. The sequence goes on along the minus strand of JADJAG010000011.1, from coordinate 4,214 downwards.
GTTACAATGGGACCATCGGCACCCAATCTTTACTCTGACCTTAGATTTTCTTTACCCTTTACCAGTTTGTATATATCAATAACCTTCCCGGTGGTTGTACCACAATACTTAAAACCATGATGATACCGGTAGATAAAATCGCTCCACATTTTATAATTCTTTTCATTTCTGACAAGCAGTAATAACCCCTGTCCTGATAATAAGATATCCCTTTTTGACAGGTAAATGATGCGCTGCTGATAGATCATTTGTAGAATAAGAGTCTATTGAAAAAAAGACTGAAAACATCAGACACAATATCTATGGCTAATTGCACTCTGGCATTAGCTACTTGGGTAGTTTGATTTCTTACTCCCGAATAATATTCAAAAGCCGCTGCGGGAGATTAATAGTGCTATCCTGAATGATGATCCGTTTAAATTTTGATTTGAGTTTTTTTTGCAATCCCAAGTTGGGATTGGAAGTAATTCCTTAGAAATCCGATCAATAAATACTACAAAAGCCGGTTTACTCATAGCCTTATGCAAGGCTTAGCTTGAAAACAGACTTATCAGTATTTGTCTAAAAAGTACTGGCCATAGTATTGTAACCAAAATATCCTTTGCCACGTTATAGAGAATTATGATCAGATAGTCTAACCCATTGGAGTTTTCTGAATCGTTTAATAAACCCTGTATCAATGGCCATACTGTTAACAGAGTGCTCAGTGAATCCCAGATTGTCAATGATAATGATGTTTCTACGCATAGCGCCAGAAAGTACGGGATTAATTTAAATAATAGTATATATACTATTATTTAAATGCAATATCTTTGTACGAAATAATTCTCAAATGGGCTATAAAGTAAAAATTCAAAGAGTAGACAGAGAAGCGCTACAAAATCCTATATCAATTTCCCCGCAGCTGTAGCTGAGGCCAGTAAATTGAAAAGATGAAGATTTGAATGGGTAATTGAAGACAAAACACATTTATCCTGCAACGAGTAAAAAGTCCCCCAAGACAACAAAGTAAATTGGAAATAAAGGCCAAGGTTGAAATAAGACCCTCTAAAAAGTAAACACCATATTGGTTCCTATTTTCTTAAGTTGACGCTTATGGAATTGAGGTGTATGACATTTGCTGTGCTGTAACGTTTACCTTGGCCTTTTTGCTTTTTGGCGCGAGACGCGGTGAGAAGAAAATCACAAAGGATCAGCCAATAACACGTTTTTGCGTCCTGGCGTCTTCGCGCTTGTATTTTATAAGCTGAGAAATGCAATTTGTGCTTTAAATAACTGCAATCAAAACTAACCCATATAAAATACACATCTTCCATTTGATTTTGAAACTCCCGCTTAGCATTTCGTGAATTGACTCCGGATGACCGTCAGCACTTCTTCGAACCTGAATAACTGCGATCCGGAAGTGATCGGAGATACAGGCGATAAACATTTGTCACGCTAACTGATGCAAGAAACCTGGTGCAGTATGACGAATGCAGAAAATATGCGTAGGCCGATGGGCCGTCATTCTAAGAATCGACCGGTGAATTCGCAGGCTGGTGCGGCTTAAAATTTTAAGCCTGAAATTTAAGTGAAACCGGTGAAGTGGATTTAAGTTACCGTTTCTTTCGTAAGTTTTAGAAAGGAAATGACCGGCGAAGCCGCGAAGCCTATATTCAATATGGTTTCAAAACGTTGGGATTGAAAAGAATTATTGGAAGGGTGATGGGAAGGAAATATTTAGCGCTAAATAAAGTGCTGAAGTAAACTTTGCACTTCGTGAAAAGAGAAATGAAGTTTGAGGAACATCCGGGCTTATGGTATGAGATTCAAAATCAAATGGAATGAAAAACCTTATGCCCCATCAATTTGCAATTTCTGGTGAACTGGAAGCTGCTGCAACGTTGAAACGGAAGTGTGTGATTGTTTATAAAAATGCTATCGAAGATTCAGCATTAAAACGAAGGTATTTTCAAAACATTCGTCACCCAAAAACCACGAGGAGTTTGCAGCACTCGAGAGATGGAACTGTATTTGACGATAAATTGGTGAGTATGGATGGAAAAGTGATGCCTGGAATTTCATGAAATCAATAGCCGGCTATACGAAGTAGCCGATCTGAGACGGCTTTTGGAAACATTTACTTCTGATTTTGGAATGTGATAGCGAAGTGCCCAATAATTAGCTGTGCGGCGATCAAAGGTTACTCGATCTTTTCACAATATCAATGATGTCGTCATCAGAATAATGCGCCAGCAGCTCTTTTCGGATATCGCTCATGTGACCGTACTTCAAGTACCCGTTCAATAATTGACTTCCTGCTTTTTCCAGGGTGACTTTATCAATATCAGTATCCCAGAAAAATGGTCGCAGCAGCTCTTTGTCACTCTTTTTCATACTAATCAAAGATACCAAATAAGACGTGAAATCGTCCTCTAAAACCTCATTAGGGTGTTTGACAAATCATTCAGTTTCTAAAGCATTGGTTGGTCTCTCCAGCATGGACTTTCAATCTTAGAAAGCTGCTGCCCGTGGTCGGCATCTCGCTGACCACTTTCACAAGTGTCGTTCACCCCTTGATGGGGTGTACGACAAATTGAATATAGATTATTAGGTGTTGAGAATTGGTATTAGGTATTATGCGATAAAGTAAGTATTGATTACAGAATGGCAATTGATCATCGCCGCAACAATTTAACAATTTTAACCATTTACCAACCCACCAACAGAAAATTGCTGCCCGTGGTCGGCGTCTCGCCATTTCCACTTTACCAATTGTCGTTCACCCCCCTTGATGTTTATGTTACCCATGCAACCGACGTAGTAGTATCTTCATCCAAAATTCCAATGCATGCCACATCAATATCTCAGAAACAATAAAGACGAAGCTATTGTACGTTTGGCAAAAAACATTTCGATGCTAAAGAGATCATCGAAAATATTATTGCGGCAGATGCCGGTCGTCAGCAAACACAGAGCACAACTGGATCCAGCTGCTTTCTCCAGTCAAACGTTCTCTCCAAAGAAATAGGACGATTGTTCGCGCAAGGAAAAAGAGGATGCCGAAGAAAAACGCAATCAGTCCATAAAAAATTACCGCGATGAAGCGAAGCAACTGGAAGAAGCTTTGAAAATACAGGAGGAAACGTTGCAACAATTGTTGGTAAGGCTTCCCCAACCTCCCAATGAATTGGTGCCCGAAGGCAGAACACGGAAGATAATGTGGTGGTTCACGAAGGAGGCACTGTTCGGTACCATCCGCTCAGCACACTGGGAGTTTAGCGGCCAAATATGATATCATCGATTTTGAAACCGGAAATAAAGTTACCGGCGCAGGCTTCCCGTTTTATAAAGGAAAAGGGGCAAAGTTGCAACGGGCATTGATCTCTTTTTCTCGACAATGCCATCAGCGCAGGTTATACAGAATATCAACCACCCCTTCACAATGCGTGGGAAACCGGGTTTGCAACCGGGCAGTACCCGATAAAGACGGACAGATGTATTTCGCAAGTGAAGATGGATTTTACCTGATTCCCACTGCTGAAGTTCCGGTAACCAACATCTACCGCGATATGATGGTGAAGGAAGAACAATTACCTATTAAGATGACAACCTATTCACAATGCTTCCGCCAGTAAGAAGCCGGCTCTTGCTGGAAAAGATGTGCGGATTCGCCGTTTCTGGTTTGATAAAGAGAAATCGTTCGTCTCAATCATCCGACACCTCTTATGCTGCCCTGGATAAATGGTCAGCCATGTAGAAAGCTTAGTAAAAGTAGAACTACCCTACCGCAATGCAAGATTGTGCGGTGGCGATATGAGTTTCATGCTCCGCCTTACCTACGACTTTGAAGTGTATTGCGCCGCACAGAAGAAATGGCTGGAAGTAAGCAGTGTTTCGAATTTCAAAACCTTCAATCAATCGCATGAAGCTGCGCTTCAAAAGACAAAGACGGTAAATTCAGTTGGCGCACTTGTCAATGGCAGTGCATTGGCCTTGCGCGGATTGTTGCTACGTTATTAGAAAACAATCAGACAGCAGATGGAATAAAATGCCGGCTGCATTAGTCCATATACAGGTTGGGAGAAGATTTAAAAATTCGTAACTACTCATTAGATGAAGATTTAAGAAATAGAACACGGATAACACTGATCAAACGGATTCTTACGGATTTTTATTTGGTCACTTGATAAGTGTGCTTTGAATAAACACTGTTTTAATCTGTGGTTATC
>JADJAG010000010.1 GCA_016704325.1 Chitinophagaceae bacterium | reverse complement strand
CAGATGGAATAAAAATGCCGGCTGCATTAATTCCTTATACAGGTTGGGAGAGAAGGATTTAAAATCTGTAACTACTCAGTAGATGAAGATTTAAGAAATAGAACACGGATAACACTGATCAAACGGATTCTTACGGATTTTTATTTGGTCACTTGATAAGTGTGCTTGAATAAAACACTGTTTTAATCTCAGGTTATCAGTCAAATCTGTATTATCCGTGTGCCATTTTCTTTTCATGGGCGATGTACAAAATTGAGTCAATGGAGTGTTTAAAAATCTTCCCGGTATTGGCAGCATCTCTTTTGTAAGAAACTTTGATCCCATTTGGTGTGGTTATCTCATAATCACATTTGCCCTAATGAGGACTTGATTACTTCTTGTAATTTCTAACAAATCGCACCTCACTGCAAAAAGCAAATCCCGGAGGATGACAGTATGGTAGTATGGTAGAAAAATGGAATTATAGATCAACCAAGCCCTGTAAGTGGCGATAGTACAGTTAAATCATTTGAAAGAGCTGAATAAAAAAAAATTTGTCAGAGAAAAACGTGAATAAGATTGAAACGCTTCATGATAGCGCGTGTGTGTGTAGTTCAGTGGTAACGATGCAGCATACATGGAAATAGCTGATTTTTCCGCCAACTCACCGTCTGTAGCAAAGCCAATTGGAGCAAGCTGACACGTGCGCCAGTTATTTTCTATAACCAAAATGGCCTTGGGATTGTTAAATTTTCGCCTTTTAAAATGACTAGCCGGTCGAAATGCGCAGGATTCAGAAAATATAAAGTCGAAACCTGAACTGAACCCAGGAATCAGACATCTAAAGAGCAATTTATTATTCCAGATTACCTGGATAGTCAGGAGGTCAAGCAATAGAAGGCCTTTTAACAACCTGAATCCGTTCTCTATCGCCTTCGGTTATTATTATTTTGATCACAATATTGTTATACTCTATCCAAAATTCCACTACATTAGTTGTATCAAAATAAAGGTCCCAAAATTCTAACTCAGACTGATGAAAAAGCATTACTATTTTTTTGCAATAGTCATTACAAATCTGTTGGTTGCCAATACATCAATGGCCCAACGTTGTTTTGAAGAAGTTTTCACCAATACTACCACAACAATCTGCAATGTAGTATATGGCGAAAATTTCTGCGCTTACCGGGCGCCCCTGCCCCTGCAACCGCTCGTGATGGATGTTTATCAGCCTTCGGGCGGATACGCCGGAACAGGCTCTTTCGTCCCCTTGTCTTTACCTGCATACCGGTAGTTTCCTTCGTTAAAAATATCACGCGAACTGCAACAGGTGACCGCCAGATAGTGCCACTGTGGAGAGATGTGTAAACAGTTCGCACGCCGTGGTCTTTTCTCAGTTTCTGTGGATTATCGCCTGGGCTGGAATCCCGTTGGGAATACACAGATATCCGCACCGGCACCTGCTGATGGCTGTTTATCGCAAAGCCATTCAGGATGCCAAACCTGCGTGCGCTATTTTAAGATGGAAGCGAAAACCAAGGGCAATACCTATAAGATTGATACAAACAAAATCATGATTGTTGGACAGGTTCAGGTGGCTATGTGCGGGCTCTGCTACGCGCTTGATAAAGCTGCTTAGCAATTCAGTTACTGAAGTTTCCATTGCCGCCGAAACTGATCTTTAGCTTATGGTTTCGTTGGCCGGGACAACCTTACGTAAACCAGGCATTGTGGGGGGTGGATTTGACGGAGTCGGCGGATTGCCCACATTCAATAAAGACAACTGGCCTCAATACGGAAATGATGTAAGCCTCGCAAAAAATAGCGGTGGTGCAATCGGTGATTCTTCCTGGCTGGAAGACGGGCGATATTCTGCTGGTAAAAGCCATGTTACCAACGATCCGTTTGCACCATAAAGTAATGGAAACGTTTACAGTACCTGGTTACGTACGGTCAGTTCGTAGTGTATGTAAGCGGCAGCCGTGAAGTAGTAAGGCTTTCGAATCAGTTTGCAATAATGATGGATTCAACATCCCTTAAGGCACCGATCCTTATACTACTCCGTGCCAATCAAATTAATGAAGGTTTTAGCTGGCTTTTCCCATTCATTCTTCCTTGATCCATCTACAGCTATCTCTCCCGGCAACTTTTCCACGGACAGGCTGGTCCTGGGAGTGCGGTGGGACTCCATTGCACTTCAGACTGTTGTTCTCATGGCGTTCCTGCTGCCAACGTGGCTGTAATTTTATGGTAATGCATTCTCACTAATCCTGATGCATCAAAAACAAAAGCATTGAGCTACATTGATTCGATCTAGGTTACCTCGCTCCAAGCCGGCAGTGTGCAGGCCATGCAGTTGCCCGGATTTATAAGCGGCATCAATACCCCCTGATCTTTTGCTTCAGATGTAAAGATGTTCCCTAATCCCATGTCTCTTACTTCACGCTCAGGCTGGATGACTGAAAGAAAAATGAAGTATGTACAGTTATTCGATATGACAGGCAAAACTTGTTTATCAGATCAAAAACATCAACAGTAATGAAGTACAGGTATCGCGCTGGCAAGACTGTCACTGACTTTACATATATATATAATGGTTAAGATTGGTTTGAAAATAAAAGAGATTCAGCGAAAATTAATTTTGAATAATAAGCGTGTTTACTCCGGCCATTGTTATTTGGCAATTTGGTTGTTGACAGGATGAAGAACAGGAAACCGGTTGGCTCCATTGGGTCAACCGTTTTTATTGCAGCGCTAAGACAAGGTAACCTGGCAACGAACTGCGAACCTTGCGTGATGCCAACTATAAAAAGTATAATGAAGACCTTGCTGAATGCCAGAGATCTCAAGCAGAGACATACTACATATTCACGGTGTTACGAAAAATTGGAAATTGTATATTGAGTATTGAAAATTTTCAATATCCAATATCGAATTTGTCGTACTCGAAAAGGGAAGTTAATTGGAGGAGTTGCGCACTTTTTTTAGTTTATTTTTTCACTTTATCAGAATATTCCTATTTTCGATAAATATTCGGAACGCTTTATGGCAAGACCACTATTACTATGCTTAATGGCACTTCTCAGCAATGGCCATCAGCTTGTTTCGCCCAGAGTAACAATGATTCACGATTTAACCTGATGACCCTGGACCGCGGCAATGGTTTCCTGGTTGGTACATTACGCTGCAAGGCGACACCAAAGCGAACATCTATCTCTCCAACCAGACGACAATCAACAGCTTTTAAACATTATTCGCCACAGAATCCGCCGGCTGCTGAGGTTAAGACCATGGATGCAAAGGCAGCCAAAGGTTATCGTTAAAAGATCGTGTTTATGAGTCTTTCTATTCTGAATCCGACGCCAGTTCAACAACTGGCTTCTGTGAGACGAACGGAAACCGGCAGACTGAATCTCTATGCATGGTTCTCATCCCGGAAGGGGGGACGGTGCTGACGGTGTATTTGACCGCCCCATTATAGCAACTGATGAGAAATTTCATGAGAGCGTGAGCCTGATCAGAACAGGAACTGGGCAAATAATCTTTGTGCCTGAACCAAAGATTTCCCAAAGGTGATGCGCCTTGTTGTGGAAGATAATCCGGAAATGGCAAGCCGAATCTCGCAGAAACTTAAAAGGCTACTGTTCCGGGCGACCTGCTGAACATCGTACAGGAATACAATGCCTGGTATTTGAAACAGTAATGATCTCTTTATAAAGGCGTTACTACGCAAACGGTCAGGATTGTGAGCGGACTTTTTGGCTTGCAGATATGCCTTGATTTGTTCCAGATCCGCGTCGGCAATGTCAGCTGAAATTTTTCTTTAATTGCCCGGAATGTTTTGACCGTAAATCAAACCCTTTTCCTTTATTGCTTTTTTGTTTTCAGTCTTCATAATTAATAATGTCTTTAGGTGATCTAATTTCCAATGTCGGATAACCTGAACGAATATTTACTGAATTATATCCATGAATTCGATAAATATTGACAATGTGCTTAAAATTCCAGCTTATAAGCATATATCTACTTTGAATGGTCGCTAGGGCAATTGGACACAGTCGTCATAACTGGTTTTACCAACGACATTTTCTTCAATGTAGTCCCGGGCAAGGTTAATCGCTTCAGTTGGTCACCTTCATAACTTCTAAATTCTCCTTGGTAATTCTCTGAAGAAATTTTCTTAAGCATACTCGGGAGCAGAAAACACTTCCTCGGTCAAATCAGAATACACACAAATTACCTGCCCCAACTGTAACCCCTTCTCGAAAAGCTAGAGTAGATGCTTCATCAAACTCGACATCATAAACACCTCCAAATACAGAAGTGTCAAAGTAAAATGCTGTGTCATAATTCCAATTTCCAATATCCCCGAATTGTATCCAACGCTAGCTTAGGGGATGGCGTAGCTTGCGCATAACAACAGGAAATTACCTCAACGCTGCAGCAGAAATTTCTTCGTCCGCAGTTGATCACCGGCATGAACTTCTACAAAGTATATTCCGGCAGGGCATCGTCAGAAGCATATGAAAATTTATGGTTGCCCGCAGTGAGTTCGCCATCTGCAATTACTGCCATGGTCTTTCCGGAGCACATCCCTGATCATTATGGTACAACGTAAAATCGCTCAGGCAGGGTAAGTCCGATCGTCACATTTCCGGAAGCCGGATTTGGATAAGGGTCATAGAGCATAAAGACATTTTCCCCTCATTACCGGTTTTAATCTGCGTTAGGAATCCCGGCAACGGAAAATAAACCGGATTGCCATAAGTACGTTTCTTTCTACTTCAAACGACCAGTATCCTTCCGGCGCAGTGATAGGTTTTGGATGCTGCGGCCGCCGTTGGATGAAGCATGGCAGTTAGTAGAAGACTTCGTATCCACATTTTGTGTAGGTATATATGCATTAAAAAGTATCGTTGGCTGCAGTCATGGCTACTTTACTGTATCCTGCCGCGGTATCCACCGACCAATAAAGAGAAGCCTCACTCACGTCAGACGGGGTTTTATTTTCGCTTCCACCAGGATGGGTTGCGCCGATGCAGACCTGTTTTGGAACTTCGCATGGGAGATCCAGATCGGATCGTCTTCAGCAATTTCTTTGGTGATACAATGTATTGCACCCAGTGCAGAATGATCGGGGAGCCTCCATCGTCGCAATCTATGGGAACGATCTTGTAGCCCGGAAGATTTTCTTTGTAGATGTGGATGGTTGTGGTATCATATTCTGACGGTAAGTCGGCAGGATGATGGCCTTGTTCGCAAATACAGAATTGGTATAGGTGCGGTAATAGCCACTGGGTGGATGTTGTCCTGATGTGCTTGGTAGGCTAGGAATGCGCACTATTTTATAAGGCCTGCCATAACAATTCAGAAAGTTATTTTGAATGTATTGAAGGCTTGCTTTAATCTGTGGACCGTCAGCCACACCGGTTGATATTGACCTACCATAATGGTTTCCTTCTATCCAGCAATTTCATATGCATGTTTATGTGATGAATTTCATCATATGGCAAAGTCTCCATCGTGATGTAGCGATTAATACCAAGGTATTTTTTCAGGATGGTATCTTTATCGGCTTTTGTTTACGGTAACATCATAATCATCGCCCGGACCGCTTTAACCGGTAATTAGCCCAGAAGGAAGGCAGGTGTTGTGCCCATCCACCATAAAGATGCCGCCGGTGGCTACCAGGTCATAGGGAGCGGGAATGTCATTTCATACATCGGTAAGCCAATCAGCGTTGCCAGGCACCGGGAATTACATTATCCTTGGGGCGCGGGCGGTTGTAGATCCAATCGGCTAAAGAAAGATCTTCCGGCATCATTTTTATAAAGGATCTTCCATCGGGCCGTAATCACGGCACCAGATTGAGTTGAAACTTTTTGCCAGAAACTTTCCATCTGTTAAAGGAATTCCCGTTGAGGTGAGTGAATTTTTTACGCTGTTGGAATCCGTAACAGATAATGTACACGATACATTCTTCCTTTTATTGAAAAGTAATGCACAAAGTAAAAAGAGGATAGTGTAGCTTTTTTTCACGGTATTCTTTTTTTGAAGGGGTTGAAAGATGGTGGATGGGATAAAATAAAGCAATAATTTTTAATTGGTTAGGGTGGGGTACGAAAATGAATATTATATGAATATTTTTGAGCCTGCTCTGGTATCATCGCGTGCTGAAGTTTTCAGATACCGTGCCGCTTCTTCATTCACCATCGCACATCACTGAGCAATTCATAATAAGCAAGGTTCATTGCTTTGTTCAGCAATTCTGTTTCAGAGAAGATGATCTGTGATTCCAACTCAGTTCTTCACTTTCGTCAATTCTAATTCATCAATCAGGTTGCTCGCCATCTTGCTGATCTCTTCATCAACAGCCTGTTCGGCCTGTTGTCCATTGTTACGCCTTTTTACCAGTTTTCCTTCTGCCACAATCAACCCCGGATCGATGGAACCGGTTTGATAGGTACTGATTTCAGAGTAGAGCTTTTTTCTCTTCACCAGCGATTGATAAAGACGCCCTGATTTACCTCCTGATAAAACATCGGTGATAAGATCAGCGGTATAATAGGTGGCGTCCATTCTTGCGGGTACATGCCACGCTTTATAAGATGGCATCCAGCGGAACATCAGCGTGCAGCGTAAGGCTTTTCAATTCCTTTTTTAATGGGTTCAGGAGTAAGTTGGCGTGCAGGGGTATTACCGGCAGCTATGTTGCCAAACCATTTTTCGCCAGTTCAAAAACCTGTGCTGTTTCACAGCACCGGCCACTACCAGGATGGCATTGTCGGGCCGGTAGTATTTATAGAAAAGACTTTCACATCGTTCAGCCTGGCATCTTCAATGTGCTCCAGCTTTTCCTGATTGTAGGCCATTGATATGAATGGGTGGAATAGGCAAGGGCACGCAACCGGTGCCATACTTCACCATAAGGTTGATTGATATAATGCTCTTTTAAAATTTTCGCAAACAACTTTCCGTTGTATATCCAGCGAATGTTCACTGAAAGCCAGTTCATTCATCCTGTCGGACTCCAGCTAGAGCGCTGTTTCCAAATTATGGGCAGGAAGTGTTTCGTAGTTGTTGGAGATATCTGTTGAGGTGAAGGGCATTGTTTTCTACCACTGGCCCTTTGCAATGGTTCATCAAAAACAGGGATGCTAGCGGATCCGCCAAACATGAGGTGTTCAAATAGGTGCGCAAAGCCGGTTTGATTGGGATCTTCATCCCTGGAACCTACATTATACAACACGTTTACCGCTGCAAGTGGTGTGGAAAAATCTTCATGTACCAGCACTTTCAACCCATTGGGAGAATACTTCTTTGAATTCGATCATCTGACTTAGTTTGGGTAAAAGTACGTGTTGGTTGGGATTTCGGGAATGTTTGGGGTGTTGATGGATTGAATGGTTGAATGGTTGAATGGTTAAATTGGTTAAATGGTTGATGGGTATTAATTGTTTTTTTTCAAATGGTTGAAGGGTTGATGGGTATTAATTGTTTAATTGCTGCATTGTTTAATTGTTGTTTTCAAAGGTTGAATGGTTGAAAAATACCTGGCAAAATAGCAATTTAACAATTTTGACAATTTAACAATTTAGCCATTTAGCCATATAGCCATATAGCCATTTAACCATTTAACCATACGAAGCAACTTTTCCCACCTATCTTTGTTTCTTCAACATGCAGACGGATCAACTCTTACAACGTGCGCTTAATTTTGAATTTCTTTCAATTGAGGAAGGAATGCACCTTTTTGAAACGGTGCCTACAACCGAACTAATGGCAGTGGCACGTGCTTTACGAATGAAGCAACGGCCGGAGAAAATCGTTAGCTGGATCATTGACCGTAATGTCAACACCACCAATGTCTGCATCGCCAATTGCAAGTTCTGTAATTTCTTCCGAAAGCCCGGCCATGCAGATGCCTACATCACCACCAGTGATCAATACAAAGAGAAGATCGAAGAGACCTGCAGGCTGGGTGGTGAACAGTTGCTGTTGCAGGGTGGCCACCATCCTGATCTCGGATTGAGTTTTTATGTAGACCTGTTCAAAGAGTTGAAATCACTTTATCCTGATCTGAAACTGCATTCACTCGGGCCACCTGAGATCGCACACATCACCAAGCTGGAAAAATCAACCCATACTGGAAGTTCTGAAGGCATTAATGGATGCAGGGGCTGGATTCACTGCCGGGAGCCGGTGCGGAAATATTGAACGACCGCGTAAGAAGGCTGATCTCAAAAGGCAAATGCAGCGGACAGGAATGGCTGAATGTGATGCGGGCTGCTCATCAACTGGGACTTACCACTTCTGCTACCATGATGCTCGGCCATGTGGAGACACTCTATGAAAGATCTGAACACCTGGTATGGCTGCGTCAGGTGCAGTCGGAAAAACCGGAACATGCCAAAGGATTTATCGCTTTTATTCCCTGGCCATTTCAGGATGAAGGAACGCTCTTGCGCAAAGTGCGTGGTGTGAGAAACAGCGTGACCGGTGATGAATACATCCGCATGATTGCCATGAGCCGCTCATGCTACCTAACATTAAGAACATTCAGGCATCCTGGCTCACTGTCGGTAAAGACATTGCCGAAGTTTGTTTGCATGCAGGAGCCAATGATTTCGGGTCTATTATGATAGAAGAGAATGTAGGGGAGATGCAGGCGCACCACATCGTTTTACCTCCAATGGAATACAGGAAGCCATTCGTGAAGCCGGTTTCGAGCCGCGGCTACGCAATCAGCAATATGAGTACCGGAGCTGTCCCTGAAAACATCGAACAGCAAGCAATCAACTATTGATCTTGAATTTACTTTGTAAGGTAATATCGGCATTTTATCATAAGAACATAAATGTCGCTGCACCCTGTACCGTCTTAAGTCATACGTCTCCTGTTTTCCTCGGTTTTCAATATTTCAAAAAAGTCGCTGAAACCTTTACTAGGCTTGATTTCTATTTTTATTTTGGTGACCCAGTGGAAAACAGGAATAAAGTCAAAGCTATTCCGGAAAACATTTCATTCTGAAATGTTGAGATAAGCGCAAGGCGCGAAGCCGCCAAAAAATAATTGGGACAGTTGGCCAGGTATTATTTTTCTTTGCGGCTTGGTGTCTTGCGCTAAAAAATTGAATTCCAAGGTGCCAGAATCAACCACAAAATTCCGGTATTTTTGCTGTACAGCCTGAGATTTTCCAGCTATTGATTATTTTCCTGTTTTCCTCGATTTTTATTTTCGGTGACCCAGTGAGGAAAACAGGAAAAGCATGGAACAACAGGCGATCAACTATTGATCTTGAATTTACTTTGTAAGGTAATATCGGCATTTTATCATAAGAACATAAATGTCGCTGCACCTTGCACCGTTTTAAGTCATACGTCATAAGTCTTTCGTCCTGAATCTTGGTTCCTGGTTCCTGGTTAATTCCTTGTTCCCAAAAAATCCTTCCGCTACAACCCGGTTATCAAACATCTTTTCGCTAACCGTTTGTCGTGGCCATAAACATCGTTGCGGAAGTTCAGCCTTCCCTGACGGTCTACCCAGGAAGTGAAGTAGGCGATGAAAACAGGCACCGGAGTGGCAAGCTTCACCGTAGTTTCTTTGTTTTTACTCATGGCAGTTTCAATCTTTTCTGAATTCCAGGTCGTATCATTTCTTAATAAATGCTCAGCCAGGCGTTTTGGCTCAGCTACCCTGATATGACCATGACTGAAGGCACGGCTGGGCTCTTCGAATAAACTTTTTGCAGGAGTATCATGCAGGTAGATGGAGTAATTATTAGGAAAAGAAATTTTACCCGCCTGAGTGAATTATTTGGTCGGGTTTGCTGACGAATAGTATACGGAAAATTATAACCTGAATATTTGCCCCAGTCAATAGATGATGGATTCACCACACCGGAACCTGACACCACTTCCATATTATGACTGGCCAGGTAACTCCTGTTTCGTTTTACTGCCGGTAATGTTTCTTTGGCAACGATGCTGGCGGGAATATTCCAATATGGACTGAAAACGATGGTATTCATATTCCCAGTTAAAAATAACGGATTGATTATTCACTGAGACCCACTACCACATTGCAATCCCAGGCAAGGGAATCGTCTTCATAAACAAAGAGCTTGTATGCGGGAATATTCACGGCCAGGTAGTCTCCTTTAACTGTACTGGCACCCAACGACACCGTTCCATATTGATCATGATCTGCTGATGCAGACTGCTGACAGGAACATTCATAGCAGCAATCAAGTAGAAGGACCGATGGCACCATCAACAGCCAGGCCATGTCGATCCTGGAAATTCTTAACAGCCACTTCAAGTATGCTTTCATAGATGGTGCCGGTAGTATCCGGTGTTGCCAGATCGCCAAGCAGGAATAATCTTTGCGAATAGCCGGTAATACAGCAGAAGAATCGCCGGGCTTGTACGATTTTTATCTGCTACAATTGGTGACCAGTTATCGAGCTTTTCAAGTTCGTAATATCTTTTGAGTTGCGATTTGAGGTAAATCATACCGTCGGTAGACAGGTCGCTGTTGAGCAAAGTAAGTTGGATTCGAGAGCATTGAATCAAGTATGGCCACGTAGGGTAATCTCTTTTCTTGATAAACCATTCCACCTCTTCTACATCCTTTTCACCGATGCCGCCCCCAAATTTTCTCAGCATACTTAAAAAAAGTAGCGGTTAATAACAATTCGGCTTCGCTGTTTATTGGATCAACACCTTTCAACACATAAGTGCCGGGAAATAGAATCATAGACTCCTGCAGCCTGCTATGGACACTGGCTGTATCCGTAATACCTTCCTCTCTCAGGTTTGTCAGTTTATTCATCAAAAGGAGAAGCCTGTTCTCCAATCCCATCGTTGTTGAACCAGGCATACTGGTAATTGCGCATGCTGTAAAATTTCCAGACCTGCTCCGTTTGTTCTTTATATTCAGGATGTAACCGAGAATTCTGCCACTGCCACACTGTCGAGGAACAGGTTATTAACAGTAACCGGTTCAATCAAAGTGCTGTCAGCAGCAGTACTGCCATTCGTTGACTCCTTTAATCCGGAACTGCATCCTAAAACAGGACAAACACTATGCTAAACAGCGCAATAGGATGCTGAAAAAAATTGCTTCATGGCAGGTTTTGTTAGTGGTACAAAAGTAATCAGGGAAAATGATATTGATAGGAAGCAAAGTTGAAAGGAGTGCACGACAAATCGTTTAGCTTGTTAAGAAATGGTTGGTATGCTGCCCGCAATGAAAATTGAATATTGAGTCCCCCCGAAAAGGGTATTTTAATAAGGTCAAAATAGTTGATTTTGATGTCATTGAGTTGGTTTGGCAAAAAGAAACTTAAATCCATCATAGAAGCCAAAACATGCATTATCAGGGTCATTATTAAGCTGGATGCGGCAAGAATGATTTTTGATGAATGGTTTGGTCAAATAATTGCTATACGAACAAAGTTTACCCACATACAACGAATGTTGGCCCACATTTTATGTTTGATTAGTCCTCTATATCGGTCTTGTCGTTTGGGTAATGATATCCTAATTGAAAATAGTTGCTTCAACATTATTGCGAATATTCAAAACTTCTTGCGGAATAGCGGCTATTTTTCTTGAGTGCAGAGGCTGTGATTGCTTTTGCTGTAAAATATTTATAAGTGCTGCCCACATTAATTCTCCATTTGTCCTTATTTTTTAGTTTGGTTGCCGGTATTATTTCACCATTATGTGTGTCGGTTACTGTAAGTTCACCTTCTTCATTTTTCTCTAAATCAAAACGAGCCTTAGCACCTTGTATCGCGTTTATAAGCAAATCTGCATTTCATTTTTACAAAATTGCTGGTTATCTGTACTATGATATGCTCCATCAGTATGAATATTTTTAACTGTTTCAGTAAATAGTTCTTTTGTTCCATTAACGCCATTTTGTAGGAAGTCATTGTCAGCAGTACTTACCACGCGAACATCAACTCCACTGATCAAGTTGAGGCTTTCTCCATCACAACTTTCGGTTACATTCATGCTGTATCCTTTTATCTGATTCCCGTCTTTATTACGATAATGGCAGTCGGTATCATGCGGGGATTGAATAGAATCAGCACTAATTTCTTCTTTGTTCCTGGAGATTATTGTTTTGCCGTCATCATCCATTTTGAATTGTTCTGAAAAAATTCTTTTAAGTGTTTCATAATGCTTACTGCATGGGGAATTATACAACTCAATCACCGTATATGCAAGCAATCCTAATTCCTGCATTTTTTGTTTTTATCTCAGCACTTGTACTTCGGTAAACTACTTTATTGCCAGTTTCTTTGAGAAGGTTTTCAATCATCTCTTTTTGGGATCTTGTTAAGAAATGATTAGCCAAGATTTCTTTAATATCCTGACAAACTAAACGCAATGTTTCATGTATCAATTCATAACGACTAAGCCATGCTATATTGCTGCCCAGTAACTTGCTATCCATTCGGATACTTTTTCCGCTCACTTCAAAATCAGTGGCTTGTCCTTTTGTTACAGAAGCAAAAGTTTTTTCAAACAGATTTATTTTCTCAGACTTTTCATATTCCACGATCCGTTTACGAAATAAGTAATACGTTGATTCTACAGGAACCGCATCATCCATATTCATCAAGCCTAATGCACTGCGAACTAACAAATTGAAACGACAATTTTCAAAGAGTTGTTCATCACTCCATCCATTAGCTTCTTTAAGTACCATCATTGCAATTAAAACCCGGACAGATGAATTAGGAGAACCTGTTTGTTTTGTAAATAGGGGCTTGCAAATAGTTTCATCTATGCGTGAAGTAACTGAACACGAAACAAATTATGCCAGGCATCTTGATTTTGATAAAAACTCTCAGCCCTTCCTGAAAGGAATGAACTTGGAGCAGAAAAATTCCTAATTGTGCTTCAATCGTGGTTTTCTTAAACATTGTCTCTTTGTAATTGGTAGCAGCAAGATAAACAAATACTACATGCTTATACTATTGAATATCAATTTGTTATTAACAATATTGTCAACAATAAGACCAATGTTTTATATTGCTAAAGATATAGAATACTTTTCGGAGGGGATTCAATATTGAATGTTGAAAATGTCAATTTGAAATATCCAATATTCAACACCCAATAATCAATTTCCAGTTTGTCGTACACCCAGCTGAAAGGAATCATAGCTGACTTATTGATCGCCATTTTTCAGGTGCCGGCTTTTGCAACTGTTACGATCCAGGTGAGTGTTTCTTCCTGAAAGGAATCTTGCGTTCATCTTTAAAGCCCACTACACTGATATTGCCATCGGTTTCCAGTTTGGCGATGCTCACCTCTGCAATACTTTCAAATCCGTTTTCACGTATGGCGCCTTCCAGTTCATTTTCAGTGATCTGTTCTTTCCTGATATTTTCTTTATTCATCTTGCCGTGATATATAAGTAAAACGGGTTCTCCTTCAATCAGCTTATTCAATTTGGGACTTTTATACACCAGTTTTTTAAGCATAAAATTCAGAACAAACAGGGTAAGCGCTGCAACTATTCCAACCCATAAACTATTCCAGTCGCCGTTAACCATGGCATTTTGCGGGGCATTGCTGATCAGGAGTATGAATACCAGGTCAGTAATAGAGAGTTGCCCGATTTCCCTCTTTCCAAAAACATGATGGCCAACACCAGGAAAATATAGACGGCAGTAGTAGCCACTATTACGATCAGGAAATGAGGTGCTGCAGATCCCGACAGCATGGTATCAACTTGCATAAGAGAAATGGAATTTTGCTTTTAACAGCTGTATGATTTTGGTTTCACAGCATGTATGCAGAGAACAGGTATATTCATTTTGGCATCCCGGTAAGCTGAAAAAAAATAACCCGGTGATCAAGGGTGATCCCGGGTTATTATCATTAGAGACAGCGTCACCTGATTATTTACCTTCCTCTTTCCTGGAAGAAAAAAGGCCAGATAATTTCTCACGCACATCATCAATCACATCTTCGGCTTTGTCGCGTAAATCCTCTGCAACAGTGCCCATCTTTGTTTTCATGCCTTCACTTAATGTTCCGCCACTTACGAGATTGTCTATCTGACTCCTGAAGCTTTCCGGTAAACGATCTTTCACATAAGCAGAAACTGCTTCGATAGATTTTTTAGCCTGCTCTTCGGTAATGCCGGCAGCAGCTGTTACTTTTTCAATAAGCTCTTCCATAGTATTATTTTTTAGTGCCATAAAGTTACGGCATCAGATTCATATTCTTAAAGAAATGTTATGGAAGCGTGTACGACAAATTGGATATAGATTATTGAGTATTGAGTATTTGTGTAAGTGAGTAAAGCAGCGTAGTGATTACAGAATAGCAAGTTATCGGCTTCGCCGCAACAATTTAACCATTTAGTAATTTAACCATTTAACCCACGCTATATAGCACTTCATCGAATGCACATACCGTTTTAAAAATGTGGACGTCTTCGCTCATAAGGTGCATAACGGTTAAAGAAAACATTGAATCCAATGCCTGCTGCAATTCTGACCTCATCGAGATGGAAGGTTTCAGTTTCTTCCGGGAAGTAGTTGCCATGTACATATCCAATTGATGCAAAGGCATGGAGGTTATTGAAGAAATAATAGCTCACGCCACCGGTTGCGGAAAGTATGGGTTCAACACCTGTCTTCACCTCCAGTGCAGTGTTACCCAGCGACAATCCGGGGAAAGCCAATCCGGGCTGAAAAGTAATATAGGTATCCCATCTTTGATAGGGGAAATGGTAACCGGCACCTACCAATATGCTGCTGTTTTTTTGCAACTGCCCTTCAAAGTTATAGTCAGGTAAAAAGAAAAAAGCGTCAAACTTTACCGATATCCTGCGTTCCATAAAATATTCTACGCTGGTATTGATATAAATATCCTGTATAGGATGGCTTACCAGTATGCCACCGGAAAGTCCGGCGCTACAGGAAAACATATCCTTTTGAATAAAAGGTTTCTTCCGCCCCTGTGCCTGCATCGTGAGCGGAATCACCAGCAGAAGGAGCAAGATTACCAGCGAATTTTTTTCCATAGATCCAGCATTTTAAAATTCATACTCACCGTTACCATCAGTTGTCCGTCAACGCCTTTTCCATCGGCAACATAGAGTTGCTGATCGTTGGTGCTGATCGTTTCTATTTTCGGCCCGAAGTGCAGCATGTAAGCAGTGCTTATGGTAATATCTGACCGCCAGGAGACATTAATGTGCATGCCCAATCCGCCATGCGCTGCAAAGTTCCATCGGCTGGCGACATTGGTTGCATCGGTAGTCTGGTGTATTTTTTCATAATCCGCATCAGGCCCTGCAAAGAAGAAGGGCTGCACCCTGCGCAGTTTATTTTGGGTGTATAACATAAAGGAGGCGCCAATGTGGGCATTATTCCGCACAGCACTGTCGCCGTACCGACCATTCAGATACTCTCCGTAGAATTCGGTGTTATAGTGTTTGCCCAGTTGTATACGGCTGTTGATTCCAAGACCTTGCGAGATATTGACGCCGTCAGGACTGCCTGCAAATCCAAATGGAACACGTACACCCAATGCAAAGATTCCTGCTGTAGTATACTTGATCTTCAATGGTTTTTGTCCCATAGTAAGCAAAGGAAGCAGGAGCAGGATGAACAGTAGTTTCCATCCTTTAATTGAGCGATACGAAAGGTGTTTCAGAATGTCCAAAGTAGTTACATCAATTCGAAAACTAATAAAAAGAAATGGAATGCAGGAATTGCAGGTTGCCCGGCAGTCAGTATTTTCGAAAATGCCACATTAACGAATGCCGGAGAAAATAATTTTTAACCTATCGGGAAGTTTGCTAACTAATCAGTGATGGTGCTGGCAGGCATTGATTGCAGGATGTTGTTAAGCGGTGTGAAACAGGAATAGTCGTTCATCCAAAAAAACCCGCCTTTCATTATGAATTGGATTTTAGTTTACTTTGACCATAGCATTTAGAATTTTCTCCACATCAATGTTTTGTTAGCGCATGGTTAAGTTCGGGAATTTGGTTTTTCATTACCGCAATTTTTTATTTCCGGTGTTTTATGCCATGTTGTTTATTCCTTCGCCTCCAATATTTTCCAATTATGTAATTGCCATCATCCTCGGACTGGTGATTGCTTTCAAGGGAGAAGCCATTCGTGGGATAACTATTGGGCTGGTTTACATTATCCGGGCAGGCCGGCAACGGCGTATCTATGCGGAAGGATTATTCACCAATGGCATTTATGCGCATTGCAGAAATCCTTTGTATATCGGTAATATCCTGATTCTGCTTGGACTTGGTGTGGTTGCCAACTCATTGATTTTCGTAGTTATCTGCGTTCCGCTCTTTATCTTTTTATACCAGGCAATTGTGATCGCTGAAGAAGACTTCCTGCAAGGCAAATTTGGTGATGCTTATATTGAATTTAAAAGTAGTTCCAACCGATGGTTTCCCAGGCTGAAAGGATTAGTATCAACGGTGAGGGAGATGCGTTTTAACTGGAAGCGTGTCTTTATTGAAGAGTATAATTCCACTTATCTCTGGATGACCGGGGCGGTGTTGCTGATCATGAGAAACTACCGCCTGCGCGAAGGAAGTGAAGCCTTTGAAATTATGTTGCCATATTTTGTGGCGTTACTTGTCTTATTGTTGCTGTGCTATTTTCTTATTCGTTACTTGAAAAAATCCGGCAGGTGGAAGGGATAAGTGGGGTGTTTTCAGGACTTAAACGGTAAGACTTAGGATGTAAGACTTAAGACTCATGACTGAAGGATTCAATTTTCATTTTTGTAAGGGCATTGATCTAAATGGATTGCGGTAATTCCAACTACTAATGGGTGTACGACAAATTGGATATATATTATTGGGTGTTGAAATTGAGTATTAAGTATTTGAGTAAGTGAGTAAAGTATAGTAGTGAATACAGAATAGCAAGTGATCGGCTTCGCCGCAGCAATTTAACCATTTAGCAATTTAGCCCACCAACCATTGCTTGACAAGATGAACGAATTGTCGTACAAATTAACACTCAATACTCAATACTTAATACTTAAAACAAGTCACTACCCCATCTCTTCAAAAATCCCAGTTTCCCTGTTCTTTTTAACATTATTCCAATTGAAGTAGCGGCCATTCATAGCTACATAAACACCATTTGGTAAAGACTGAGCGAAGGCAAGTGCGCTGCCGAGGTTAAAGAATCCATCGGAGCTGCCGAACTTATAAGGGATCATGGCACCGGTGAGTACGATGGTTTTTTTCAGTGCTGCTTCTCCCAGCTTTTTTGCAGTTACCGCCATCGTATCAGTTCCATGTGTAATGATGATGGCCTCTTCCTCACAGGTCTTGCAGATTTCCAATATCAGGTTCCTGTCTTTATCAGTCATTTCCAGGCTGTCAATCATCATCGCCGTTCTTACTTCAACAGGAATGGTGCAACGACCCAGTTTCATCATCTCAGGAAGATGCGTTTCTTTGAAATAGAGCGTGCCATTTATTTCATCATACTCTTTATCAAATGTTCCTCCGGTAATCAGGATCAAAATGCCCATAGCCTGCTTGTGTGTGTTTTTGACAGACGAAAGTAACATTAAGAACCTGAAAACAAACGTTTTACCTGCTGCAACAATATGTATTTACTTTTTTCAATCAGGCAAGTATTGATTGCAGCAAGGCACTGATCGTTTCCCGCTGCTGTATAATCATGAAGTGTTCCCCTTTATGTATGGTATGATTTACAGGAATGTACTTTATCGGGAACAGTCTGTCGTTTGAACCATGAATGTGTATAACATCCGTTGAAGGTGAACCCTGTTTCCAGCCAAGAACTTGCCTGATGCCCCAACGAATAGGGCTGATATCAGCTTCTTTCAGCATTGCTTCAAACAAGGCTGTTTCTGTTTCATTTTTAACAGTAAACTTTCTTCCAACCCAGGCGATAAGTTTTTTGAGTACAACTGCGGAAAACCATTCATATACGGGAAATATGTTAAATACCCGGTAGACTTGTGGCAATTGTCTGTTAGAAGAAATGGATGAGATCAGGATGATTTTTTCAGTGTGACAATACTTTGCAACTTCCTGAGCCAATACACCACCAAAGGATACGCCGATGAAAACCAATGGTTGACCGAGTTGAATGGTTTCCGCAAGACGTTTTGCATAAGATGGCAAGGTTTCATTTTTTTCAGGAGCAAGGAAAACAACTACCTGCCTGTTCAGGCATGGAATAACTAATCTGTCAAATAACCTGTGATCGCCAGCCAGCCCGGGAAACAAAACGATATTTTTCATTGCATATAGCATGTACAAAAGCAAAGATAGATGTATGGTGTTACTGAAAGTACAACCTCACTTGTCGTTTCTTCCATTTTTCTGAAATAGCCTAGTTCCTAAAAAGCAATGATTATTTATTAGTCAACACTTTTTTATCTTTATCCGACTATTGATCAAATATGAAAATAAAACATTATGATATCCGGGTTTATGGAAAAGTGCAGGGTGTATTTTTTCGCGCAAGCGCAAGGCATCGCGCACTATTGCTTGATATCTGTGGATTCACAAAAAATGAACAGGATGGATGCGTGTACATTGAAGCCGAAGGTAGTGAAGAGAATACTGCCATATTTATTGATTGGTGCAAACAGGGTCCGGAACGTGCCGAAGTCACCAAGGTGGAGGTGAAAGAAGGGCTTCTAAGAAATTATAAGGATTTCGAAGTGAAGCGTGGAATTTATTGAGCCGATTCCTTTTAAGGATACTACTGCGTAGATAAAGATTTGCAGGTAGAACGCCGACCTGACGTATGTTTCTATTATCTTTTTGTTCTTTGTGGTTGACATTTTTGAAACCATAGAGGGATTTTTTTTTTTTTTTTTTTTTTTTTGTGGTTGTCCCTTGACACGGAGGGGGAGTCGCATTAAGCGAGATTTATGTCAGTACTTTCATTTTTTTCTTTGTGGTTGACATTCTTGAAACCACAGAGGCCACGGAGGGTGAATTGCTTTAATGAGATTTATTTTGGTATTTTCCTTTTGGTTTTTGTGGTTGACATTTTTGAAACCACAGAGGGCACGGAGGGGGAGTCGCATTAAGCGAGATTTATGTCAGTACTTTCATTTTTTTCTTTGTGGTTGACATTCTTGAAACCACAGAGGGCACGGAGGGGGAATTGCATTAAACGAGATTTATGTCAGTACTTTCATTTTTTTCTTTGTAGTTGACATTTTTGAAACCACAGAGGGCACGAAGGAGGAGTCTCATTAAACGAGATTTATGTCAGTACTTTCATTTTTTGCTTTGTGGTTGACATTATTGAAATCACAGAGGGCACGGAGAAGGAGTTGCATTAAACCAAATTTGTTTCCGTATTTTCCTTTTTGGTCTTTGTGGTTGACATTTTTGAAACCATAGAGGGCACGACAAGTCTTTGAGCAAGATTTATAGCACTTGCTCTTTGATTTTTTGAAACCCAGGCGGAGGAGGAAGCATCAGTGCAGAAATAGAAAGCCTGCAGAAATGGAGTTATTTTAGAAACGTCAATATAACCTGCTCTAACATAGCTGCCCATGCTGCATACATTTTCGCGGAAGGATGGAGCCCATCGTCAGTAAGTAAGGACGAATCATATAGGCCCTTTCTTGAAATTGGCGTTACATCTATATAGTTTACCTGATGATTCAGGCTTTCCTCTTTGTTGATGGCATTAAACTGATCGATTTCAGCGGCGATCTTTTCTCGGTCGCGGCCCTCTGCGAATGGAGTGGCTCCCCAATCCGGAATTGACAAAACGATCACCTGTTTTTCCCCGTGTCTTGAAAATACAATCGATTGTTGCAACAACTCCACAAACTCTTTACGATAGTCCTCCGCACTTCTTCCGCGGTATTGATTGTTTACGCCAATCAACAAGGTTACCACATCATACTTTTCATGGATGTCTTCACGGTCAATAGCAGCCTTCAACTCATCTGTCGTCCAGCCGGTGGTTGCGATGATGCGTGGCTTTTCAAAAAAAATTCCTTTCAGATGAAGCTGTAACACTGCCTGGTTGGGAAACCTGTCTTCTTCGGCAACTCTTTCACCAATCGTGTAAGAATCTCCGAGGCAGAGCATCGTGTATTCTTTTTCCATCGTGTAATTTCCCGGTTTTTGAGTAAGTGAAGATAAGCCGATCGTGCAGCAGAAAAAACAAGTAAGCAAAATTCCTGTTCGCGGCAGATGAAAAATGAATGGCTGTGTTTGGGTCTGTACGCCAACTTTTCCATCTTCCATATTAATTCTTTGAACAAGGTCCGAATTGAAACATGTTGCTAGCGCAACAACAATTTCTTAGTTTGTACTTCATTTCCTTTTTGCAGCGAATAGTAATAGGTATTGGAAGCAAGCTTGAGTTGTGCTGCATCCAGGGTAAATGTTTGCCTTCCTTTGTATAACTTTTCATTATCAGCAAGAACTGCGACTTTTCTGCCCGTTATATCATACAATGTGAGCGAATAGTAGCCGCCACTGGTAATGTCAATATCAATTGTTGTCTGATCACTAAACGGATTCGGATAATTCTGATGCAACATGAAATGATCAGATTCGAATGCAGTGGCCTCTTCCATCAATGTTGCGAAATCAATCATGGCCGTCCAGACCGAAGTGGCATTTCCATCCTGCCGTGTCCAGATGGGAACGATCTTCCCATCATATACACTGATGTTTGAATAGTCGCCGAAAAAGACAGATGTAGTCAGCACAAAGGGTTCGCTGCTGATTTTCTTGTTGGTGAAAGTTGCACCGCCATCGGTGGAGTAAGCCATATAAACATCAGTTGTCTGATCGCTGTAGTCCCGCCTGTCATAAAAAATGAAATAGAGATATCCGGTTACCTGGTCTACATCCATCCAGGTAAGAAACTGATGCTTTTCATACTCATCGTCATTTACTTTAACAGCACTGCTCCAGGTTGTTCCGCCATCTGTTGATTTCGACAACCACACATCTGTATTATCACTGCCGTTACGTTGATCGGTCCAGTTAATGTAGATGGTTCCATGGTTGGGGCCATTGCTGAGGTCTGTTTTGGTAACAGGCAATCCATTGCAACGCAACATACCCGGAATATAATAATCCCAGCCGCCGGGTTGCTCATCAACAAAGATGTCATCATCGAGCCATGTTACGCCACCATCCAAAGAGCGGTCAAAGAATAACGTATCACGATTTGACCAGCACACATAGATCTCACCATTGGCACCCATTGCCGGTACTGCTCCTTCCGTGGTATTATCGCTGTCGATACAATCACCGGCCAGGCGGTTAATGCGAACCGGGCTGCTCCATGTTGCAGCCTGATCTGTTGATTTTGAAAACAGAATGACGGAACTGTCATCCTGATCGCCACTGCCATACTGATCAAACTGTGTCCAGGTAACATAAATAGTATTCGTTTGCTGATCAACGGTTGCCCATTCCTTGTCCTGTGCACGGCTGCCGTTCAATCCCATATAGGTTCCGGTAGACCAACTGCTGCCACTGTTTGGCAACTGCTGACAAACAATACGATCAATCCAGTTTCCGGAAGGTGGATTTGAGAGATGCAGGTAATAAAATGCTCCGGAAGTATCTGTAAAAACACAAGGATCGCCCCAAACGCCGTATGGAGATTGCAGAATATCCTTTTGCCAGGTGAGTCCGCCATCGAGTGATTGATATACATTATTGATATTGGCACCGGCGACAATGTAATTCGTGTTTTTTGGATTCACGCAAACGCTTGGTTCTTCAGGGTTGCCGATGTTATCAATCATGATATTGGTGAATTGCGCGAATGCATATTGATAGCTGAACGAGATGAGTAAAAAAATGAGTTTCTTCATTATAACAGGATTATTGCAGGCATTTGCTTTTCATAAAAATACAAGTTAATCAGGAAGTGATAAAAAGTAGTTTGTGAAACATGAGCAATCACTACCGGTTTCCATTTTCATAAAGCTTACGAATGATGTCGCGCGGAGTTCTTTCACCAAAATGGTCAATTACGTCAATCACATTGGGCAGCTTCCATAATTCTTCAGCAGCGTAAGAGGAAGTGATCATCACCGTTTTCATTCCTGCACGGAAGGCCGCTTCCGCACCCTTTGGCACATCTTCAAATACAATGCAGTTTTCCGGTTTAACATTCAACCCGGCAGCGGCTTTCAGAAATATTTCCGGATCCGGTTTACCCCTGAGCGTTTGCTCGGCAGTAACAATTACTTTAAAATAATGCCTTGCATTTGTTGTATCTAAAACCCAATTTACATTTGGTAAGTCTGATGCGGTAGCAATCGCCATCTGAACATGTTCACCGGAAGATAATTGCAGGAATTCACGCAGTCCCTTTATGAGTTGCAGATGAGGTTGAAAAATAGTTCGGTATATCGTTTCTTTCTCCAGTGCAAGCGCTGCTATTTCTTCCATGGTGAAGCGATCGCCAAAATGCCTGCGGATCACTTCTTCATTTTTTCCAAACAGGGTAGGCTTTAGCGCTGATCGTGAAAGGCTCTTTCCCATTTTCTGCAACAACTGATGCCAGGCTATTTCATGATATGCCATATTATTAATCATGGTGCCATCCATGTCAAATATTAATGCAGGAGTCTCCGCCATGGTTTAATGCAAATTAAGCTGCGAAGATGAACTTTATTTAATCATGATAGTAATTGGCAAAGTGTTGTGATTATCTGCTGAAATATACTTTGACAGCATTATTTCGTAAAAGATAATTACTCAGTCGAAAAGAAAAGCGGCACACGGATGAAACGGAATTGACTGACAACAACAGATTAGTACAGTGATCATTCAGATCACCCTTTACAAATGATCTAATAAAAATCTGTAAGAATCCGTCTGATCCGTGTTATCCGTGTTCTATTTCTTAAATCTTCATATACTGAGTAATTACCGGAAAAGCTAAAGCACTCATTATTTACATTACCGGAGAAATAATATTAACTTTCCTACCATTGAATACTTCACAAACAGGAATTGATGAACCACCTAATCATGCCTGTAATTTTAGAACATTACCTGTTATCAGCAAGGCATTGTATTACCTGCTTATTTCTTATCTCATCAGGTTTGGTGATTAATGCTACCAGATCAATTGCTCAGTTACCCGACTGGCGCCTGGGTTTCGAATACAATGAGTTGCCACCACCATTTACAACAGAGACAAGCCATGACACCCTCCTGTCGCGACTGGCATTTGTGTTAAATGCACAGCAAACGGGTTCCATTAATGTGAACGGTAATGGATGGGTAGCCATGCAACCGAATGAGTCGTCTCCCATTAATTTCAATGAAGCTGATGGATGGATTAAGCGGTTCCAGGATGCAAATTTTGAAATGCTGTTCTACCTCACTCCAAATACGGCCTGGTCGCAGGTTGACAATGAGGCCTGCATTAACGGGCCCGGTGATGATGAATGTGCTCCTGACTCCGCTCACCTGCAACATTGGATTGACTATGTAAAAGCTGTGGTGGAAAGGTATGATGGCGATGGGGTGGGTGATATGCCTGCATTGATGAAGCCCGTTCATTTTTATGTTATGCCGCAGGAAGTGTCCTTTTCCGGCGGAGGCGGAGGAGATGCCGATGAAGCAAACGGTGTTAGTTTTTGGGATGATAATATGCAACACCTTATAGAACTTCACCAGTTAACGTACCAGGCTATTCATGATGCCGATCCTTCAGGCAACTCGAAACTGGTAGGGAGTGGCGGCTGGTTCTTTGATCTGTACTCCGATTTTCCCGATTATCCCGACATAGAAGGGTCAACCGTGCAGGCAAGACTAAACGGACAAAATCTATTCGGCAGCATATATCAAAAAGCATTCGACAGCCTGAAGGTTTTGTTGTTGGGTTTGTCGGATACAACCGGCGGAATCAAATGCGACTACATCGGATGGCATCCGCACTCAGGGTGGAAAGCCACCGATCAGAGTTTTAAGTTTATTAAAATATATGCTCCATCTCTTCCGATTTTTGTAGATGATATGTGGAGTGCCATGCTTACTTCATGGAATGGCTTGTTCTTTACATTGAAAGACGGTTATTGCCAGTTTATTGGGGGTGATTCCATTGAAGGAGATTTTCCAAATGCCTCTATCGCTTCTTACCAGGAATTATTTAACGGGCTGGAAAGCGGGGATACCGGTATCACAAACTGGTATAATGCCAAAACATCACGCGAAGCGGTGAAATGTATTACAACAGCATTTGGTGAAGGCGCGGAACGCATACATTTTTCGTTGGCCAACGATATCAATCCAGATAATATACTGCTCTACTTTGCAAGTCAACCTTATCGGTATACAGGCATGGTAGAAAGAAAAGACAATGGGTTTGCACCAAAACCTGTGATGTATACGCTTCGCCTGTTGGCAGATAAGCTGCAACATTTCACATCAGTTGAAGAACTTTCTGTCAGCAACAACCCCAAAACCCGCATCTATAAATTTTTACTACCCGATGATAAAGCTTGTTTGATTGCCTGGAGTGAAGCCGGGTGGAATACAGAAACACCGGAAATTGCAAATGGAGAAACGGTGCTTATACCCGTTAATGATGATACGTTGAATGTATGGCACCTAGTTACGCTGCCCGGAAATACCAGTCCAACTGTTTCACCCATTGTTGCAAGCAACGGCTTTATCTCCATGCAGCTTGGATTTGAGCCCGTGTTGATCGAAGATCTTGGGACTGCACCAACCGGATTAACCATGCTTCAAAAAAACAAATTGGAACTTCAAGCTTTTCCCAATCCAGTTACTGATGTAGTTACTATTCAGTATGATCATCCAAAAGGCATGAACGTTTCATTACAATTATATAACCTGTTTGGACGGAAGGTAGCAGAACGGATGTTGCCTGATGTATTGAAGGGTGAACAAATGACAAGGCTGGATTTATCCATGTTGCCCGATGGGATTTACCTCTTGCAGGTTATTACAGGCAGCAGTGCAGGAAGCATCATCATTGAAAAGAAAGGTATTCACCGGTAATTGCATCCTCACTAAATGCAAACCGTTTCAGCTCGGAAACGAGACAGGCATACAAAAAAAACAATCCCCCAACTAGGGGGATTGTTTATCATACAACCTTTCATCAGTATAAAGCAAGTTTAGGTTGCTGTTAAAAACACTGCATCTTTTTTATTGCACTATTAATTTCTGCGTCGTCTCATTACCGTTGTTTTCCAGTTTCAAAAAGTAAACACCTGGTGCATAATTAGTCAGATCAATTGATTTAAGCCATAGCTGTGATTTGTCTTTGTAGGTCATTTTCAAAACTACTTTTCCCAATGCATCGGTTACAAGCACATTGATCGGTAAATTATTCTCTGCATCAAATGCGAGATAAAAAAGTCCGGTTGAAGGATTAGGGTAAAGCTTCAGTTTGTAATCAGCAATAGCAGGTGTAATTCCTGTTGCCACAAAACCGCCATCGTATTTGAACATACCGCCAGTTGTAGCATCCAGGTTAAATCCTCCTGCCCATCCGGTGATATTGTCGAAAAAATTTACAGTAGTATACTGATTTTCGAAATCAATATCCTCCCAGGTATCGCCTCCATCAAGGCTGTAGCTTGAGCCCAGGTCACCAATGTTAAAATCAACTCCTGTAGAAACGAGTGTCATATCTGTTTTCGGAACATAAGCGAGGCCACCCAAATGCATGGTACCATTACCTGTCGGAAATACCTGTGTCCAGGTAGTACCGCCATCAGTGGTACGCATGAATGTATGATTGGAACTTGCATCCAGGTACCTTGCCCATCCAAGGTTTTCATCTTTGTAATCAATTTCGATCAGGTCGATAAGGCCTGTCACTTGCACTACAGACCAGGTTGCACCTTTGTCGGTGGATTTATAGATGCGGCCCTTATTGGTTCCGAACCAAAAGATGTCTTCCACCACAGAGAATACGCGGGTGTACCCATATTCGCCGGCTATCGGATCCGGAATATTGGCGCCTGCAACTGCTGTCCAGTTAGTTCCGCCATCAGCGGTTGTATAAATTTCAAACTCGCCGGCCACAGGGTCGCCTACTGCCAGTCCTGTATTGGCATCCCAAAAATGAAGTACATCAGGAAAAGAAGTATTGGCTGTGGCAAAAATCACCCCGGCGCCTTGTTGTGCCCAGTTCAAGCCACCATCGGTTGTTTTAAAGATACCACCTGTTGCAGCTGCCGTATTCTTAAAAAACATAGCCCAGGCCGTGTTTTCATCAATAGCGGCAAGGCACGACCAACTGAAGTTGGTAGGAGCCGCGGTTACCGTTCCGGCGGTCCAGGTTGCACCTCCATCGGTTGTGCGGGCGAAGTCGCGTACGTTGGTGCTGCCTGAACCGGAACCATTATAAGCAGTTGCCCAGGCAGTAGTCTGGCTGGTAATCACAATCTGGTTGATGCCGCGGCTGGCAGTAGAGAACCCTGTTGCCTGTTCTATCCACTGCGCAAAAGTGGAGAAGCAAAATAAAGTAGAAGCAAAAAAGAAGAGTAATGTTTTTTTCATAGTGCTTTTTTTAGTTTCTCAAAACTATATTATATCTGCGATAATTTGATTTCCGATAAAAAAATTATCAGGAAAACAACATTTTCCCGACCGATCAGCCTTTGACATACCTTTCATAAAATTTCCACAACTTAGCCGATAATCACAGATGCGATGCAGCGAACAACTGCTATAAATTCGTTATTGCGAAGCGGTTTGATTCCATGATTAGTCCTACTTTTGCTTTCCATGAATTTTCCTTCCAAACTGATAGAACAAGCAGTTAACGCTTTCGAAAAATTACCCGGCATCGGAAAAAAAACCGCCTTACGTTTAGTATTGCACCTGCTGAAACAGGATGTGACAGCGGTGGAACAATTTGGGGATGCCATTGTAAGGATGCGGAAGGAAATTAAGTTTTGTAAAGACTGTCACAATATTGCAGATCATGATTTATGCGGCATCTGTGAAAATCCCAAAAGAAACCGTTCACTGCTTTGTGTGGTAGAGAATATTCGCGATGTGATCGCTATTGAATCTACCAATCAGTATAATGGTTTGTACCATGTTTTGGGCGGGGTGATCAGCCCGATGGAAGGCATCGGGCCGGAAGAGCTGACGATTGCATCACTCACTGAACGGTGCGGTAAAGGTGAAGTGAAAGAAGTGATTATGGCTTTGAATCCAACCATTGAAGGGGACACTACGATCTTCTACCTTTCAAAAAAACTACAGTCGCTGCCGGTGAAGATTACCAGCATAGCACGCGGCATTTCTTTTGGCGGCGAGCTGGAATATGTGGATGATGTTACACTGGCACGGTCTATTGCTACGAGGTTGCCGTATGAGAGTTATTTGGTGAAGGGGGATGGTTAAAGGGTTAAATTGTTGAATGGTTGAATGGTTAAATTGTTAAATTGTTGCGGCAAAGCCGATTAACATTTTACTAAACGGGAACTTTTTCGACAATTGATATTTATCAGTTCAGCCATTCAGCCATTCAGCCATTCAGCCATTCAGCCATTCAGCCATTCAGCCATTCAGCCATTCAGCCATTCAGCCATTCAGCCATTCAGCCATTCAGCCATTCAGCCATTCAGCCATTCAGCCATTCAGCCATTCAGCCATTCAGCCATTCAACCATTCAACCATTCAACCTACCCCTGAATCCCCCCGAATCAGTATCTTACCCCAGTGTTACGTCTATCGGTCATCATTGTAAACTATAATGTCCGGTTCTTTCTCGAACAGGCTTTGTTGTCTGTGAAGAAGGCTGTGCAGCATATTCCTGCAGAAGTTATTGTAGTGGATAATAATTCTGTCGACGGTTCCGGTGAGATGATGCGGGAGAAATTTCCTGATATCACCTTCATTGAGAATAAAGAGAATGTAGGATTTGCAAAAGCCAACAACCAGGGAATTGCCATCGCCAAAGGAGAATATATTCTTTTGCTGAATCCTGACACGATCGTGGAAGAAGACACTTTCGGAAAATGTATTCAGTTTATGGAATCACATCCTGATGCCGGTGCTTTAGGTGTGAAGATGCTGGACGGCAAAGGAAATTTTCTACCGGAATCAAAGCGGGGCTTTCCTTCACCGTCGGTGGCATTTTATAAAGCCTTTGGCTTGTCAAAACTGTTTCCGAAGTCGAAAATATTCGGTGGCTATCATCTTGGCTATCTTTCGGAAAATGAAACGCATGTAGTTGATGTGCTGGCCGGCGCATTTATGTTTATCAGAAGAGCAGCACTGGAAAAAGCAGGCTGGCTCGATCCTGCCTTTTTTATGTATGGCGAAGACATCGACCTTTCATACCGTATCGTAAAAGCCGGATACCAGAATTACTATTTCGCGGATACGCGCATCATACACTACAAAGGAGAGAGCACGAAAAAAGGCACGATGAATTATGTCCGCATGTTTTACCAGGCCATGATCATCTTCGCGCAGAAGCATTTTAGTAACAGCGGAGCAGGTTTCTATATCTTCATGTTAAAAGTTGCCATTTATCTCCGGGCAGCATTATCAGTAGTTTCAGCATTCATAAAAAGATGGAGCTTACCCATCATTGATGCGGTGACCATGTATGCCGGAATGATTCTTTTAAAGAATTACTGGCAATACAATGTGAAAGTAGCGGAAGGACTTACCTATCCGGAAGAATACATTTTCATCATCATTCCCGGATACATCCTGGTATGGCTTACCGCGGTTTTTTTCAGTGGCGGATATGAAAAGAATGCCAGGCCCGGACGCATCATACGTGGGTTGTTTTTTGGGACTGTTGTAATAGCAGCTATCTACGGCTTCCTTCCGGAGACCATGCGATTCTCACGAGCCATGATCATCCTCGGCTTTATGTTTGCCTTGTTTGAGATGATCGGTATTCGCCTCGCTATTCATTTTATGAAGTATAAAAACCTGAAGCTGGGTGAAGTGCGGGAGAAAAAACTGATCATCGTTGGCAATAAAGCGGAATCGCAACGTGTGGAGATGCTGCTTAACCAGGCTAAGGTGAAGAATGACTATATCGGCTATGTTTCCATACATCCGGAAAGCCCTCACAGCGTGCACTATCTTGGCGAGGTGCATCAGTTAGCTGAAATAGCGCGTATCTATAAGATCGAGGAAATTATATTTTGTTCGAAAGACATTTCTTCGCAGGCCATCATCGAATGGATGACGAATATCGGCCCGGACCCTGAATACAAAATTGTTCCGGAAGATTCCATGAGTATCATCGGCAGTAACTCAAAAGATGCACCAGGCGAACTGTACACCATTGATATAAAGCTGGCAATTGCAACACCGTTCAACAAAAGAAGTAAACGGATTTTTGATTTGATCGCCGCATTGTTTCTGCTGATCACTTTGCCGGTCAATATATTTATTATCAGGAATCCGGCCGGACTGGTTGCCAATATCTTTAAGGTGCTCAGAGGGAAAAACAGCTGGGTAGGTTATGCCGGTGGAAGACAGCAGCAATTTCAATTGCCTCCTGTCAGAACAGGTATTATCACTCCCATTGATGAACTGCGTGCAGCTTTGAATGATGCGGCGGTGTCAAGAATTAATCTGCTTTATGCTAAAGACTACAGTACCAGCCAGGATGCAGAGCTGTTGTTGAAGTGTTACAGGTTGTTGGGAAGGAAATTAACACCAATTGAATATTGATTGTGTTTAGTATTGAGTATTGAGTGTTGAATATTGAATATTGAATATTAAATCTTCAAATATTCAATATCCAATAATCAATAATCAATATTCATTTGCACAACTTCTTAAATAATGTTACAATCTGAATTCTTATCCGGCATATCAAAAAAGTATTCTTCCGTTTCCTTTTGAATAGCATCCTGCATGGTGCGTAAGTGAAGGAGTGCCGGTACTGTTTCAAGTCCTGATTTTGAAACCGCAGCATTGTTTTTGAACAGCAGGATGCGGCTTTCCTGCTGAATCTTTTCTAATACAAGGCTTGAATGTTCACGGAGCGCTTCGTAATGTTTTCCCAATTCCTCTAAGCGCCGATCGGGTATTGCTGCACTGTCTTGTGCCTGCACTATGCCTATTACCAGCATGAGCAGGATGGCTGTTGTTAATGATTTCATAACTTAAAAATGTATGGGTGAATACTAAATCCTGAACAAAGTAACAGTCAGCAGGCAGCGATTAAAAATCTATTCGACGATCACCCTTATTCTTACGACACGGTGGACTGATTTGACTACACTACTGCATTCGGCCACTATGCGCACAGCCTTTATTCGCGTAACACTTGGCATTGTTATTCGTATTAGCAAATAGTTCTTCTTCTTTTATATCCATCCCGGATACCTGTCAACGCATTAAATCTCTTAGTATGAAAAACCTGCTGATCTCCTTAATGCTGATTTCAACTACTGCTCTTAGTCAAATCCCGACAACCTGGAACAGTGTAGGACCCGGCGGTGGCGGTGCTTTGTTCAATCCATCCATAAACCCGGCTAACAGCAATGAATACTATGTAGCCTGTGATATGAGCGAATACTTTCACTCCACCGACTTCGGAAGTAGTTATTCGGTGCTCGATTTCAAGAATATACAAAGCGGTCCCAATGGAGTAATCCGGTTTACCAATAATGCATCAATACGCTATGCCGTGCAGGATGCCAACGACTTGTCAGTTCCTGTTAAGAGCACCGATGGCGGCCAAACATGGAATGCATTACCCGGAAATCCCGATTCGTTCGAATATGTGTACTACCTGTATGCAAACTATGACAACCCCGACATGATGATAATGAGTTATTACAACCAGCTTTATATTACCCTGAATGGCGGCACTTTTTTCACGCTGGTGCACAATGCCAACAACAGTGGCAGCGGTATCGTGCTTGCCGGTGCTTTTTTTGATGGTAACACTATTTATATCGGTACCAACGATGGCCTGTATGTTTCAACCAATGGTGGTACTTCCTTTTCATTAAATGCGGCAACAGGCATTCCTTCCAACCAGGGTATCTTTTCATTTGCCGGCGCAAAAGCTGGCGGCATCACACGATTTTTTGCGCTTACCGCTACAAAGGGAAATATTTACGCAGGATTTCCTGGCTATGATTACTGGCAATTCGCAAAAGGTGTTTATGCTATGGATTATGGTGCCGAAAACTGGACAATAAAACAAACCGGTATCAACCTGAATGTTGATTTTCCCATGGTGGTGGGCATGGCGGAAAATGACATCAGCATTTGTTATCTCGCCGGAAGTAATACAACAGGTTATCCCAATGTATTGAAAACAACAGATGGCGGAAATGCATGGACGCATGTATTTAATGCGCAGGGAAACATCAGTATCAACAGCGGCTGGTGCGGCAGCAGTGGCGACCGCGACTGGGGTTATGCCGAAGTATTCTTCGGATTAAGTGTTGCAAAGTATGATGCCACTAAAGTAATCAGTACCGATTTCGGTTACGTTCATAAAACAAGTGATGGTGGGAGCTACCTGGCAACAGGCCTATCTGAATGCAACGGATCAGAATGCTTCCGGTGTTGCTACACCCAAAGGCAAAAGCTATCATGGTATTGGAATAGAAAATACAACCAGCTGGCAGGTGTTGTGGGTTGATCAGCAAAATCTATGGGCCTGCTTTTCAGATATCCGTGGTGTGCGCAGCAATGATGGTGGCGCCTCGTGGAATTTCAACTACACCGGCAATGATCAGAACAGTACTTATCGCATCGTGAGAAATCCAAACAATGGTTATTTATATGCCGCCTTGTCCACCATTCACGATATGTATCAAAGCACCCGGCTGCAGGATGCCATACTGGATGCTTCCAACTCAGGAAAGATCGTTTACTCTACAGACAACGGACTCACCTGGCTGTTGCTGCATGATTTCAGCCATCCGGTGTTTTGGCTTTCTATGGATCCGAATAATTCCAATACCCTGTATGCAAGTGTAGTCAACCATGGCAGTAATCTCGGCGGCATTTATAAATGCACCAATCTTCAAAACAACAGCAGCTCCACCTGGACGAAACTTCCTTCTCCGCCACGAACAGAAGGCCACCCTGCTACTGTTATCGCATTGAATGATGGAAAGGTGGTATGTACCTATTCGGGAAGAAGGGATGCAGGTGGTGCATTCACTCCAAGTTCCGGAGTGTTTATTTATGATGGCGCGGCATGGACCGACCTGAGTGTAAATTCCGGAATGTACTACTGGTGCAAGGATATTGTACTCGATCCGAATGATGTAAATCAGAACACGTGGTACGTATGCGTATTTAAAGGCTGGGGAAGCACGGCAGTAAATAATGCCGGTGGTGGATTGTATAAAACTACCAATCGCGGAGTTTCCTGGACAAAAGTAAATTCAAAGGATCGTGTTACTTCCATCACGTTCGATCCCGCAAATGCCAACCGTATATATATGACTACAGAAACGGAAGGACTTTGGTACAGCGATAATATAAATGATGCCACGCCTGTCTTCTCGCAGATCACTTCTTATCCGTTCCGGCAACCTGAACGCGTTTTCTTTAATCCATATGTTGCTGGTGAAGTCTGGGTGAGCAGTTTCGGAAATGGTATGAGGGTAGGCAATGCATGTATTCCTCCTTCTGCAACCATTGCTGCAGGCGGCGCAACTACCTTTTGCAAAGGAGGCAGTGTGCAACTCACCGCTTCCGCAAATGGCAGTGTTTCCTATCAATGGAAGAAAAACAATGTAAACATCAATGGTGCAACTTCAAATGTTTATACAGCAACAAAAACTGGTTCATACAGTGTAAGTGTAACGGCTCTCTGTGGTTCCGCTTTATCGAATGCCATTCAGGTTACACAAAATGGAAATCCGGTAGCGACTATCTTTCCGGCAGGTTCCATTAATATATGTGCAGGAGAAACCGCCCTGTTGACTGCCAATTCAGGTAACGGACTCAGCTACCAATGGATTCGCAATGGAAGCAACATCAGTGGTGCAACTAATATTTCCTACCCTGCAATACAGGCTGGTAATTATAAAGTAAAGGTTACCAAGAATGCGACGGGGTGCACTAAAAATTCAGCGGTTACCTTAGTGAATATCACCTGCAAAATAAATGAACAGCCCGCTTACAGCGAACTTACTTCCGCAATCATCTTCCCGAATCCATCGCAGCATGATTTCACCATTCAGCTTCAAACCGGCGAGGTCCTCGATCTGCACTTATTCAACGTACTTGGACAGGAAGTGTTTAGTTCGCCCGTAACAACCGGAACCATCTCCATCGGATCAACCCTGCAACCGGGAATATATTTTCTTGAAATAAGTCGGGATAACCAATTGTTAGCGATAAAAAAATTGGTGAAAACCAAATAGTAATTTTCTGAAGTGGGTAACATTCTCTACAAAGCGCCACAATGGTTGCCCGTTTTTGATTGTTACCACTCTGCAATAACCTGTGAAAAGACGCTGATATCATCCAATAGCTGGCCGTATTGACTGTTCAGCCAATGGCACCTGATTTGTCAATAGACAGTGAATTTCTTATTCACTAAACAAATTAAAATGAAGTTTAAAACAATTCTTGCCTTTGCTTTCCTTGCTTTTGCTGCAAGTGTTCAGGCACAAAACATTTCAATAGGCCCGACTGTGGGAATACAACATTCATGGATTTCTGCAGATTTGCCGGAATCGAGTATGAATACCCTGCACATGGGATTTAACGGAGGTATTGCGCTGGTATATTCAACAGAATCGCACTTCGGACTTGGCGGCGACCTTAAGTATTCACAGGAAGGGGTTTCGATTCAATCGGAACTGGCGGGCATTAAAACCGTTACTGACTGGAACACCAGCTACCTGCGTATACCATTGCGCCTTATTTATTTCTTTGGAGAATATGGTGATGCATTCCGTCCAAAAGTATTCGCAGGCCCTACTATGGGATTGCTGTTGTCGTCGAAGTCTCAGGATATTGATGTGAAAGACACGACGAATGATTTTGACTTAGGTGTTCATGCAGGAGTAGGACTCAACATCAGGATCTGGGAAAGAATATGGCTCAATACCGATATCACCTATACGCAAGGTCTTTCTGATGTTACTGTAAGTGATACCGATAAGATTACGAATCACAATGGGAATGTAGGACTTAATGCCGGACTATTATTTGGCTTTTAGAAACGCATCATATAATATGCACGAAGCCGCGAGGATTATATCTTGCGGCTTCGTGCTGTTTTATCTTATTACGAGGCAGTATATTTTCTTTTGCGACAGTTCAGTCAACTGACAACCAGATCCGGAAGATGAATCGTATGATTTTTTGGATTGGGCATGCTATGATAATTCCATACTAGACATACGATTGCCCGAAAAAAGAATCTGCACACGATTCGTCATGCTGAACTTGTTTCAGCTTCTGTATTTCCACTCCGAGATCCCGATCCGCCGAAAAGGCGTGACGGGATGACGCCTTGGTGAGAGGTTGACATTAAACATGGTTGAGTTCATACTAGACATGTACTTGCCTGAAAAGCAATCTGCACACGATTCGTCATGCTGAACTTGTTTCAGCTTCTGTATTTCCACTCCGAGATCCCGATCCGCCGAAAAGGCGTGACGGGATGACGCCTTGGTGAGAGGTTGACATTAAACATGGTTGAGTTCATACGAGAGATGTACTTGCCTGAAAAGCAATCTGCACACGATTCGTCATGCTGTCCTCCTTTTTCGGCGGATCAGCATCTTAAAATCAATTCAGTGTTTTTTATCAATATTTTTGCAATGCAAAATTTATTGTATGCAACACGATTCATTACCTGCAGAAGAAACACTGGACCCTCTTGATTGGAAGGCCAATGAAAAAACCGGAACAGAGATGGTCAGCGACATGATGCAGTTTCTGCAAAACGTTCGCAGCCGT
This sequence comes from Chitinophagaceae bacterium, assembly GCA_016704325.1. Lineage (GTDB taxonomy): Bacteria > Bacteroidota > Bacteroidia > Chitinophagales > UBA10324 > JACCZZ01. The sequence continues at coordinate 117,174 of JADJAG010000010.1, read as the reverse complement.
GCCACCTGGCAGCCTCCATCAGATGCGGCTAAAAGTCATTTTCAAATGGCTGTTCCATTAGAAGGTTTGCCACTGGAAAAAGTGTACGATGAATTCAAACAATACATTCTTCCTTTTCCTACCGGGAATATTCACCCGCGATTCTGGGGTTGGGTAATGGGTAATGGCTCTTCTTCTGCCATGCTGGCCGATATGCTGGCTTCCGGCATCAACCTGAACCAGGGAGGAGGAAACCAGATCGGAGGCTGGGTAGAGCAACAGGTAATTGAATGGTTTAAGGAATTGTTTGGATTTCCAAAAGAAGCAAGCGGACTGGTGGTAAGTGGTGGCTCTATGGCCAACCTGATCGGGCTTACCGTAGCACGTTATGCAAAAGCTGATTTTGATTTACGCAAAGAAGGCATATACGGTTCGAAGAAAAGAATGATGGTATATGCTTCCTCCGAAGTGCATAACTGTTCCAATAAAGCAGTAGAACTTTTGGGCCTGGGTAGTGAATCGTTGCGGCTGATCCCGGTGAATGAAAATTATGAAATAGATATCCGCCAACTTGCAGCACAGATCCGTTTAGATCGGGAACAGGGCTTGCAGCCGTTTTGCGTAATTGGCAATGCGGTAACCGTGAATACAGGCGCTGTGGATGACCTGGATGCGATAGCTGATCTGTGCGAAAAAGAAAACCTCTGGTTTCATGTTGATGGTGCCATAGGTGCGATGCTGGCGCTGTCAGAAAAATATAAGCACATCATAAAAGGAATGGAACGCGCCGATTCCATTGCATTCGACCTGCACAAATGGATGTACCTACCTTATGAGGCCGGTTGCACTTTGGTGCGCAAAGGCTTACATCATTATCGTGCATTCTCTATGCATGCCGATTACCTTGCACATGAAGAACGGGGCGCGGCTGCGGGCGATATCTGGTTCAGCGATTATGGTGTAGAACTTTCGCGCGGTTTTAAAGCGCTTAAAATCTGGATGAGCATAAAAGAACATGGTATTAAAAAATTCGGCAGGTTGGTTACACAGAATGTGGAACAGGTACAATACCTGAAAGCATTGGTAATGTCGAACCCGAAGCTGGAACTGCTGGCACCGGCACCTATGAATATACTTTGCTTCCGCTACACCATGCCTTCAACCAGTGACGAAATAATGAATAAGCTGAATAAAGAATTGCTGCTTCGTTTGCATGAGAGTGGTGTGGCCGTTCCATCCTATACCGTGCTCCACGGAAAGTATGCCCTTCGTGTTGCCAATACCAACCACCGCAGCAGGCGGGTCGATTTTGATGTGCTCATCAGCAAGGTGATTGAACTGGGAAATGACCTGGAAAAGGAGTATGCTGAAAAATAATAATCAAAGGTTTTAGACACCATTGATTAGAAATCCGGACCCTCAGAAATGTTTCAAAATCCTATTGTAAAATGATTTTCCTTTGGGCCATCAAATGGCTAGATCTGTCATTAATAATGACAAAATAGGTTCCCCGAGGCCACATTGAAGTGTTTATTTCTGTAGTTTTCACAAAGTTTGCAGAATAAAAAACCTTACCCCATATATTGTAACAAATGCAATTTAACTCTTCATGAAAATCAGTATTTAGAGTGAAAAAATCTGAAACAGGATTTGGATATATTTCAATTTCTAAATCAAAATTAGTTTTGCCATTACTCTCATTTTCCAGATTCTCAGTGAAAGATGGTTCAGGTGGGTCACAATTAAACGGATACCCCCCATGGTTTTCACCTGTCCAAAACACCTGAATACACGGAGAAACCATAAACATATCCAAGTACAAAATTGAACCATAATTTCCTCCGTCTGTTATGAGCAATGTATCAGCCTTAACAACATTGTAATTAAAAAAGTAACCCCCACAATGGACCTTAATGCAGCCGTGACCACAAAGGGTTCCATTTGAATCAATTTGTAGTAAACCGTTTGAGTCAATTTGAATTTTCTCTGAAAAGGTTACAAAATGATCAATAAAGATAGAATCCGTTGCTAGAGGTATTCTACTTTCGGACCAAATCGTAGAGTCCAGCCAATTCCCATTTTCAATTGTATGTATTATGCCTGCGCGTGAGTTACTCAAATTGAAAAGAGTCCCTGTGCAAAAAATAAAAAGCATTTTAATCATAAGCCAAGGTTATTCAATGACCTGTTTGAAATACTTCACTAACTGATTATGGCTATTGCGAAGTTCCACAATATAAAGCCCACTAGGCCACAGTGAAGATTTAATCTTAAACAATTCAGAATCTAATTGACCCTCCTGCATAACATGTCCAACTAAGTCAACAATTCTAAATCTTACTACCTCCTGATTATTACTGATTTTAATAAAAAAATAATCATCAGAGGGATTCGGATATGTCGCGCTTACATCTTCCCCAAATACATTTGCAAATTTTCCACTGCATGTCGGTCCTGCAATGACCGTTAGATCACCTTCGTAAAGATGAGCGCCATTGCAATCCGTAATAAATAAAACGTATACTACGACTTGGACGGCTCCATTAGGTTGAAATATATGTTCTTCATCATTACCACCACAGAACACTGGACAGTATCCATTCCATAAATTTATTACATTAGATGTTATTGGACCACAACCTTCATAAATTGTACTTCCTCCGTTTCCCCATTGATTTATTATCGCTAAATGATAACTTATACCGCCTTCAATTACCAGTGGCCATATATTGTTGGCAGAGTTAGTACAGTCCATCGTAAAGCCATCACTGATATTAACTGATGTAATTGGATTATCACCTACACATACTTCACCCGGTAATTTTAAATAATTGGCTCCAGGTTCAGCGTAAAACCCATTAAACTCATCAATGGTACCTCCCGCCTTAAGGGTAACATTCATTCCGCTGAATACTGTTACAGGCCCAATACCAGGTGGATTCCCTGCTCCTACATCACTTCCAACACGTATATAGTCACTTACCCATGTGAGTTCCGGAAGATCAGATTGTGGCGGACCATTAGTAGGATATCTGTCAGTATTTTGATAGAGTTTATAAGATGGGCAGCATTCATAAGAAAGGCTTACATCATCGATAAGTATGGTGCTGCCATAACAGTCTTTACTGGGAAAGTTCGGATCACCACCATAATTATCTACTCTAAGTTCAATTGCGATCCAGTTATACAAATTGCCATCTAATGTATTTTCAATAGTTTGTGATAAATAATACCAATCGTTATTATTTGCTGGATATTGTGTAGTATTAATAGGAAAACTTGCGATTTCTTGGATATCTTGTGAAAGTCCATTGGTATGGCTTATATAATCTTCGCTACAAAGAAACGCGCAATTATTTTTTTTATACGTTATACGTTGTTTCGCCGCATAAATTTTTATCGAGACGGATACATCTGGATCCGGGTCAGCAAATCTAAAATAAAGCGATAATTTATAATTAAGACAGGGAATAAGAGAGTTATTCTGATCGAGCTGTTGTTGAATTAGTTCATAGGTAGACATATGTATTAATCCATTTCCTGTATGCGCACTATAACCACTTTTAAGGTAAAACCAGTCTGGGGATTGAGCATAAAACACATCAAGTCCATTTGGGAAAAAAACTCCTTCGCATTCTGCACTTGGATTATTATCTACATCCTTTTCGTTCTTCCAAAAATCCAATTTATCAGCCTGGGCTAATTGATTACCTTCAGGGTAGGATCCGGGCGAAGGGAAAATAGGAAAATACTGAGAATGGTCTTCGAATCCAGAATTTTGCAACAGGTTTGATTGTCCATTAACAATTGTTGAAAACAAAGTAATAAACAGTGTGATTTGCAGTTTCATGTGAGCTTCTTAGCCTTTTGAAATAGTTAACAATGCCCCAATATGAAAGAATGGAAAATATATATAATCCGTATAATCTATACTGAGAAATGGAGATACTACATAACGGGTTATCATGATGTCATAGTTCAAATGCAGACAAGGATAAAACCAACTAGAATTTGAGCCTATCAGGTATATTTCTGAGGTTACTTTTGAATTATCCCCATTATCTGTTATTAGTCTTCTGGATTCAAAACTTACAATAGGGAACATTACCCCACCCTTTATTTTGAAATTTCCAAAAGAAAGTCCTAGTAAAGCTGGTATTTCAAAGTTATCATACTTGTATAATGATTTTGTAACATTTTCAAAACCAGCGTCATAATAAGAAACCTGATTTTTTTCACTCATTTCTCTGCGTTGCACATAGTTTAAGCCAGTCCAAAGAGATATTTTATTGCGAAAAGAATGGGAGAAATACATTCCAGTTTCGAATGATATGGAAGGTATGCGTTTGAATTTATATACATAATATCCTCCTTGTGCGACCGGACTAGATAATGTATCAGCTGTATATTCATCATCGAAGTATATTACAGAATTGATTCCCAAATAACAAGAAAAGTTGGAAATTGACTGGTCATTCGATGCTTTATATGTTTGCGCATTTATCCTATTGCTTAATAATAGGCAAACGGAAATGAGAATTTTTACAACGTTTATCATTTGTTTTTCAATTCATCTATTTGACTTTGAAGAAGTATTAAATATAAAGTTAACTCTTCGACCTTTTCAAGTAAGATTTGATTCATCTGACCCAAATCAATTCCATCCTGCTTAACTTTTTCCTCTGTAGGAACGCCAGGCAGATGATTGTTTTGGTCAATAAATTCTTTTAGTTCTGATATTGTCATCAATTCGTAATCATCCTTAAATACGTAGTCTTGCCATTCGCCAGATAATTGTACACGGCTAAATGTGCTAATTATTCCTCCATTTACTGCCAATTTGTAATTTGAATTTGAGCCGGGTGTACCTGTATTAAAATCCCAATTAATTCCAATTTGTCCGTTATCTCTGACTGATAAAATATTAGATCCTGATGAGTTAGTTACTTGTAAGGCGATGTGATTTTGATCATTATTCTTAGTAATAACATGTAATCTGCCTGATGGATATTCTGTCCCTATTCCAACATCACCCTCACTATTTATGGTCATGTTTAAATCCCACTGGTTTGGTCCCTGATAGTCGTAAAATTTGATTGACTTGCCAATCAGATGAACTTCACTTGAAGCACTGCTTCCTTCACCATACAGTTCGACAGTACCACCATCACTTGATTCTGTATTTCCATTAATAAATAGTGCTCCAGAAGTTTGGTTACCTAATATTGTACCCGATACAGAAACATTTCCATTCACACTTAATTTTTCAGTTGGATTGGCCTCTCCAATTCCAATCTTTCCATCATCCCGAATTTTTAATAACAATGCAGAATTAAAATTCTTAATTTGTAAAGCGGACGTGCTATAGTCACTTCCATCTGAAGCAATATCAATTTTAGCTTGTGGGTTGTCCGTTCCAATACCGAGATAGCCTTCAAGAGGTTGCTTAAAAATATGATTAGGGTTAGCACCGCTACATGTACTGTTGAACCACGCTAAATTGGGATTGATACATGATGAAATGGGAAAATCAGGTGCAAAACCAATAATATTCAACCCTTTTATTTCTCCAGAGGGTAGTGTTCCTATAAGTCGAATTTCATTGCTATTACTACCCGTATAGCTTAAGGTGCTCACCTTAACTTGCCCGGCAACATCCAATTTTGTTAAGGGGTTATTTGTCCCAATTCCTACCCTCCCATCACTGCTGATTCTCATTGCCTCAGAATTATTTGTTCTAATCGCTATCGGAAAATTATCGGTTGTCCCTATAAATTGACTACTTGGGTCTATGGCTTTTACTTAACGATTGGAAAGGAAAAAATGAAGTACTGCAATTAAAAGTTAAGGTATTACTTTTTTTTGAATAAAATAACTAATGTAAGCCATGGATAAACACGCATAAGAATTTGCAACACTTCCGTTGGTTGGGGTTGCAATTATTATAGTTCGAAACATAAGCAAGGACTTGCCGGGCATTCAATTCAGGTAATTTGCCTAAGTGGTTTTCAAATGAAAACATAATACTGAACAATTGGCAACAGGCTGTTTCTAATGGAAAGATAATTCATGAAAATTTGGGATTAAATTTTACAACCGCATTTCCCGTTAGAAATATGAATGAAATTCTATCCAGTCTATTGTTTGAAAGCTTTCGACACTTATGATTACAAATCCCGACTAACAGACATAAAGGCGAGCAGACAGGATAAGAAGTTAACTTTTTCTGCTGGTTTATTACTTTTGTTAAAATGAATAACTTGATTTCAGATAAACGATTAAGAAATGAGAAGAAGTTTATCATGATTAGTAAAGAACTTGCCTGGGCTCAGAAAATTTGGCTGAATATTAGGGTAAAACAGTTCCATCTCTAATGTGGAGATGGTTAACTGGAAACGAGAATGTCCTGATGAAGAGGAATTTGATCAAGAGGAAGATTACTAGGTTGCATGAGCAAGGTCCTGTTGATCAAGGGCTTGAAATCTTTGATTATCGTGAAAAATTTCGGACTTCTTTGGGAAGATTGTGAAGAACTATTAAGGCAGCTTGGGTATCATATCAGTTTTAACCTTGAGAAGGTGGGTTGAAATTACACAGTGGATTTGCAAGATTGTGCTTTTCTAAATAGAGATTTGAACAATAAGTTGTTTAAGTCAGCTTGGGTACCATATCAGTTTTAATCTTGAGATGCTCAGTTGAACTCGAGCGGATTCCAAGTTGTGCTTTTCTAATCTAACTCGCGCGAATGCAGCAAAGCCTCACGTGTTGCGTTCGCGTGCGCTTCCATCATTTTATCTAACTCCTATCGTGGTTGTTCTCATTTCGCAACTTGCAATTGTTTTTATCTTTTGACGAATTCTGGTGTTTTGATTTTGTATTCCTTATTTGCGCACGCGAACCCTTGTCTCAGGCCTTGCCTGCATTCGCACGCGAGTTTGGGTGTGAAAAAATAAAACAAGTACCGATTGATGAAAAACAAAATTACCATCGCCGGTTGCGGTGTGATTGGGCTTACCACCGGTATCAGGCTGGCTGAAGCAGGATATAGCGTGCAGATCGTTACCCGCGACCTGCCGCAGCAAACTACGTCGAACAAAGCGGCTGCCTTCTGGTTTCCATACCATGTGCGCGACAGCGAAAAGATTCTTGACTGGAGCATGGCTTCTTATAAAGCATTCGAATCACTGTCTTTCCATACTGACACCGGTGTACACATGACACCGGTTATTAAGCTGGGCAATGAGTTTTCCGAAATCGAAAAGCGCATCAAAGCGACGTTGCCACCGGGAAGATTCCGGCCATTGAAACAAAATGAACTTGCCGGCGGCTTTAAAAGTGGATGGCGAATTGAAGTACCGCTGATTGAAACACCGGTGTACCTGCCTTACCTGCTCAACAGGTTTCTTATGCAGGGCGGTAAGATTATTCAACGCACGATTCAGTCGCTCGATGAACTGATGCAGGATAAAACCACCGTCGTCAACTGCACAGGACTGGGCTCACGGGAACTTGCGCACGACGATCAGCTTCATCCCGTTCGTGGACAAATTGCATTGCTGAAAACGGAAAACAGGCACCGCATCCTGCTTGATGATGCAGGCCCCACCTATATCGTGTACCGGCAGGATGGCTGCATTTGCGGCGGCACGTATGAGATGGACTGCGGAATTGAAGTAACCGAAGAAGCTGCTATACAGGACATACTGCAGCGATGTTGCCGGATAGAGCCCCGGCTGCAGGAAGCCGGTGTAATTTCCACCTGGGCCGGGCTACGTCCCTACCGTACCGACATCAGGGTTGAAAAAGAAACCGGTAAGCCACTCATTCATAACTATGGACATGGCGGTTCAGGTTTTACCGTATCATGGGGCTGCGCTGATGAAGTGAAAAGCCTGCTTGAAATATAATCGCAGTTCAACTTCATTCCACATACAGATCATCTCCGGTAGATAGAAGTTCTACTGCCTTACCATTCTTTGATTCAGCACCTGATCGCCAGTAATATACTTTATAAAATAAACACCTGAAGGATACTCGGTAAGATTGATTACCGTGCTTTTTGCATTATTTAGTGGAGTACTCATTACCAACACGCCCAGCATGTCATAAATAAAAAGGTGGCCTGAGGCAATGCCTGCATTTGAAATGGAAATGGTAAAATGCCCGTTGTTGGGATTGGGTACAATAATTAAAGTGGAAGAGGTTTTTTCAACTGTAGCTGAGGGGCTTTGGTCGGGACCTGCATACTTTAGAAAAGTACCTTGGCCGCCGTCCGGGGTTGTATATTTCAATAGCTTATGGGTTCGCTCCTCCAGGTTACCGGCATTGGAGAAGGTTACCATTTCACCTACTACCGGTTTTATTCCTATAGGGCTTCTGAGTGCTGATAAAGGCTGGCATAATGAAACCGAGTAAACAATACAGAGTGCAATAGAGATGAAAATAGCTTTCATACTTTTGTATTTAATAGATGATGACTTTATCAGTTGAATTAATTCCGTCGCTAGTAACTACTTTCAGTAAATACATGCCATTGGGAATACCGGTGCGATCGAGTTGATAATTGTTTTGAAAGGAAGCAGTACTTACTTCCCTTCCGAACAGATCAAACAGCGTAATAGTGCTTTCCTGATATATCAATGGTGCAGTTGAATAACTTACGGTGGCAGTTGAATGGAAGGGATTTGGAGAAATGTTTAACAGTGTGCTTGTTGAAATGGATGCATCAATTCCTGTAAGTTGTGCATATTTATGAGTGATAACATCGTTTTTACCATTGACACCAGGACCTCGAATGCTTACAATCATACTATTGTCTTCATCCAGCGCCAGGCCCGTTACATTGTCTCCGGTTCCGGATAAGATACTGTCTGCTTTATACTCCCATAATTTGTTTCCCGATTGATCATACTTGACCATAAGAAACGCAGGTTCAGCGAGATAAACAGGCCATGTTGAACCGGCAAAATAAATATTGCCCGATGCGTCGGATGCCAGGTGAGCTATTTTATCAAAATAAGCACTTGTTTTACCCGGATAATCCACCCACATTTCATTTCCATCCTGATCATATTTTTTGATAATAAACTCTGTTGTCTCATGCACTTCATAAACCTTTCCGCAGAGAATCGGATTCTGATCAGCATCCAATATTAAGTCATATGGCAGACCTGAAACATCCATAATAACATTATCCCACAATAAATCACCTACACTATTAAATTTTGCAATAACAATTCCTTTGAATGTTCCAATCCAACCTGCCATAAAGACATTTCCATCATCATCAACTTTCATAAATCTGACATTCTCCTTATCACTTGTTGGATTATACTTAATATCAAACAAAACACTTCCCAACGGAGTGAACTTCTTTAGAAAAAATTGTGGATTATTGCTTGTCTCTGAATAATTACCCCCTACATACATATTGAAATCCTTGTCCAATAAATACAAAATAGGGTTAGTGGTATGACCTATGTAATTAGTGTCATTCTTGAATTCATAAAGTAACTCACCAGTGGAACTATGCTTAACTATGACAATGTTTAACCCTCCAGAAAGCGTATATACATTATAATTTGAATCCATATCTATATCCTGTAAGCTGTACCCTTGCGTATCAATCCATGCCTGACTTCCATTGTTATTGTACCTTAAAATAAATGATGATTCATCCAAAAAAATATTACCAAGGTATCCTCCAACATAACAATTACCTTCGTCATCCAATATAAGACCTTTAGGTTCCTCACCATAATCATTCCTTATAACATTGTGCCATGCAGTAGTTCCATCTGAATTAATTTTCAAGGTTAAAATATCATTGTCGAAAGTATCAACATTAGAAATACCTGTAACATATATATCGCCGTTATATGCTACTTTCATTTTATAAGGGATATCGATTCCACTTTGAAAATCGAAATTATTCTTCCATTGCAGAACTGGCTGCCCAAATACAGAATGCATCACTAAAACAAATAGAATCGATTGAATAATTTTTTTCATCTAACATTATTTTTAGGGTTCGTAAACATCTATTTGGTAATTTATCTCTCCACTCTCATATCCCTTTATGTTCCCACGAATTTGCACAGTGATAGAGGTAAAAATATAATCCGGATCACTGTTTGCCAGCGTCACCGTTCTGCATTCGTCTATCGTTTCTTCATTAATGTACTTTGCCCTAACCCTCACGTGTAATACATCACCAACTTCGTATTGCTTATTATCAGGAAATGTTTTTTCTACTTCATACCAATCGTAGTCCGTGTCGTGGTTAAGGGTAAGTGAGGTGACCCAATCCCATGTTGAATTTATAAAGCAGGTGGTAGATGCAGATGAAGCATAGAAATCAGGTTTTACAACCGATGCCAGACTGTTGCTGTTTGAATTAAAGCCAATAGTAATTGCATTGTTCAGCCAATACTTTGTAATAGCGAGGTAATCTGTTGAAACAAGGGAATCTGTTACATAAGTTGTACCAAGAGATTCTTCTGCATAATCACAAAACCAGCAGCCTCGAGTCTCGTACTGCTCGAATATTTCTCTTCTTCCACTTGAACAATACTCTGAAAGATCTATTGTTCCATAGTAAATCCGCATATCAGGTCCCCCTATCCACCAAATACTATGGGCATAAGGAAATCCAAAATAAAGTGGAAGTTGTTTAGTGTGAGGTCTTTCAATCTTAAACAATCCTCCTTGACCAAGTCCAAATCTAAGCGTATGCTCTCCCCAATTATTGAATTCAGTTGAACTGATGCATAAAGTAAGAGCATCACCTTCTATAAACCCATTGGCTTCCCCATAATAAAAATCGTCTCTGATTGAATATTTTAACTTTCTAATCATGCTCTTTGAACCGTCTGAAAGCCATTCATATGAAGGGGTTCCCGCTACTTTAGTGATTTTCGCATAGTTTCCTAAATTGCCATCTGAAATGGGGCTAGTTGAAACTGCATCATCAAATTCATTATTGTCATCTAACATCAGACAGATATCCTCAGTCGTGGCTATATCATTGTGTCCAACTTGTATTTCAATCTCATGATTATTTGTTCCATTTCCAGCACCCTCAGGAACTCCATCATAAGTCGAAGTTAACGGGCATACTTCACATTGAATCTCTAGCTGAAAGTCAGTTACAGCAAAGCAGTTCAAAATTGGTTTCAAATATAAATTCTGAGGTTGAAACACGATCTCCACAAGCGGCTTTTTAGTAAGAATCCACATCGGTGCTATTCCTTTGTCCGCCCTGTCAATAGTATCGGTAGAGCAATTCACACATCCGATAGGAAAGTCCTCACGCGTAAAAGTGTAACCCAAATAGGGATCATCATCCGCATTGCCCAGCGAATCCACCGTTTTATAATCTCCAAGTGCAATGTGAGGCAATGTAACAATGCCACGATAATGGAGAGAAGACAATATCCTGCCAACATGATCTCTTCCAATCATTACATCATACAGCTCCTCCATCTTTTGGTTCATCCTGTCTTTGATATCTATACCTGAATCAATGCCAATTGCGAATAACTCAGCGAAGGTAATATGGTGGTATCCGTCCACACACCGCAAGGCATATTCATTCACTATGTCTTTAACGGTATCCACCTTCGATACGTCAATCATGCTGGCTGCCAGCATGCTATACCTGCTTTCCAGCACCTGGCCGCTCTTCTCCAACTGATTGTATTTGATGGTTACATATTCATAATCACCTGAGGTATCGGTAACTGAACCCACAATGTAGATGTTGGCCAGCTCATCAATGTACAAACTGCTGGTTTGGTCGAAATCATCTGCTGCCCCATCGTAACGCTGCAGCCAATTCAGTGATCCTTCATTGTCATAACACAACGTGAGATAATCCATATCGGAACTACTTCCTATGCTGCCTGCAGTTACCAATACATCACCCGTTACATCTATTAATAAGTCGGTGGAAAGGTCTGTATTGGAAGCAGGACCATCGTAAAGCTGTATCCAGTCAACGGATCCTGAGGAAGTATAGCAGATGGTAGCTAAATCAAAATTACCGGAAGTATCTTCACTCGATCCGCTCACATAAACATTTAAATCTGTATCAATGGCCACCGACTTACCATAGTCTTTACCGGAACCGGTACCATCGTATGTGGAAAGCCATTGCTGCGTTCCCGATCCATTATATTTTATGGTAACAAAATCTGAATTAGAGGCAGTGTTATACGATTCACCTGTTACATAAACATTATTAAGTGTATCTATTGATATAGAAGCTGCAACATCATTTAAATTCGAGTTGTTGTTATAAGAAGCTACCCATTGCTGGTTACCGGCAGCATTGTATTTTATGGCAATCAGATCTTTTCCGGTAGTGGTTCCTGTTTTATATCCGGCAACATACACATTGCCTGATGCATCCACCTTCACTTTTACTCCGGTATCTTTGAGATTGCTGGTACCATTGTACCTGGCCGACCATAATTTAGTGCCCGATGAATTGTATTTAATAGTGAGTACATCATAGTCGCTGCTATTGCCTTCGCTTTCGCCGGTTATATAGACATTTCCGGCATCGTCGGTAACAATTGCCAGTACGTGATCATGACCACCAGCCGTTCCATTTTGGCTTTTTGACCATACTCCATCTCCTTCCTGATCATACTTCCTCAGAAAATAATCATCGCCACTGCTTGTTGCTGTTGATCCGCACACATACAAATAGCCCTCTTCGTCCAATGCAATTGCATTCACATAATCTGAGCCATTTGTGCTTCCACCGTAAGTTCTGGCCCATTGTAAATCTCCATTTAAGTCATACTTCACAACCAACCAATCGGTACTGCCCAACGTATCCAATATGGTTCCGGCGATAAACACATTTCCCGAAGGATCGGCTATTACCTGTGCATCAACAAGGTTTGTTCCGGTGATATGTGTGGCTACCCATTCCTCACTCACCTGGCAATGGGCCTCATGATAGATTATTGAAAGAATGAGCATACAGCAAGTGATCGTATAATTATGTTTCGAAAATATGGCAGAGTGGATATGCATACGATATGCTTTAGGATTGAAAGCTAATCATAAAATTTTATATGTCGAAATATATAATTCAATTTTAAAAACCTTTTCTGATTCGGTATTGTATCGCCCCACCAATTATTGCTCCGATACACGATAACCCGAAACGATGATGTTCGATAGAACCCGGTTACAGAATGCCAGCGTAACTACCAACTGGGCTGAGTCCATGCCTTGGGGTTGGGCTGATGAAGTGAAACGCCTGCTTGAAATGTAATCGCAGTTCAACTCCATTCAGCATACAGCTCATCTGCCGTAAATGGATGTGCTATTGCTTCACCATTCTTTGATTCAGCACCTGATCTCCTGAAATACACTTTATAAAATAGACACCTGAAGGATATTCGGTAAGATTGATTACCGTACTTTTTGAATTATTAAGAGGAGTACTCATTACCATTACTCCGAGCATGTCATAAACAAAAAGGTGGCCTGAAGCAATGCCTGCATTTGAAATGGAAATGGTAAAATGCCCGTTGTTGGGATTGGGTACAATCTTTAAAGTGGAAAAGGCTTTTTCAACTGTAGCTGAGGGGCTTTGATCGGGAGCTGCATACTTTAGAAAAGTACCTTGGCCGCCGTCCGGGGTTGTATATTTCAATAGCTTATGGGTTCGCTCCTCCAGGTTACCGGCATTGGAGAAGGTTACCATTTCACCTACTACCGGTTTTATTCCTATAGGGCTTCTGAGTGCTGATAAAGGCTGGCATAATGAAACCGAGTAAACAATAGAGAGTGCAATAGAGATGAAAATAGCTTTCATACTTTTGTATTTAATAGATGATGACTTTATCAGTTGAATTAATTCCGTCGCTAGTAACTACTTTCAGTAAATACATGCCATTGGGAATACCGGTGCGATCGAGTTGATAATTGTTATGAAAGGAAGCAGTACTTACTTCCCTTCCGAACAGATCAAACAGCGTAATAGTGCTTTCCTGATATATCAATGGTGCAGTTGAATAACTTACGGTGGCAGTTGAATGGAAGGGATTTGGAGAAATGGTTAAGACAGCATTTATTTTTTCTGGAATCTCAATGCCAGTAAGGTCAGAAAACTTGAGGGTTAAAACATCCTTTTGGCCGGTACTGTCTCTGCTTTGCAGAGCCATAATAATGTTGTTTTCAAAATCCAGAGCCAGCTCTGCTATGTAATCATTTTGATCATATAAAATGCTATCCTCCTTATACTCCCAGAGTTTGTTCCCAAATTTATCATATTTGACCATAAGAAACGCAGTTTCAGTAATATAAACCGGCCAGGTTGATGCTGCAAAATAAATATTCCCAGAGGCGTCAGAAACCAAATGCGCTACCTCTTGAAAGTAAGAACCAGCTTTTCCCGGATAATCTGTCCAAACTTCATTTCCTTCCTGATCATATTTTTTTATAATATACTCCGTTATTTCATTCACTTCATACACCTTACCACATATAACAGGGTTTTGGTCAGCATCTAATGTCAAATCATAAGGAAGACCAGATACATCTAAGATAATTTTATCCCAAACCACATTTCCGGAATTGTCAAACTTGACCAGAAACATACCATCATAAAAACCAATCCATCCAAGCAGATAAACATTTCCTAATGCATCCACCTGCATAAAGCGGGTATCAATATCATCTGAAGCAGAATTGAACTTAACATCCACTAATACATTTCCCTGATTGGAAATTTTTTTAAAAAAGGCTTTGCTATCATTACCAGTCTCATGATAAGTACCAGAAATATATAAATTTGAATCAACTATTGCGAACAATCTTGTATCGAGTTTATGACCGGAGTAACTCGTATCATTTGTAAATTCCAACAAAATATTCCCCTCAGGATCATACTTAACAATATAAATTTGGGATCCATCAAAAACAGAATAAATATTGTTATCCTGATCAATAGCAATACATTCCAGGCTGTTTCCCTGTGTGTCAATCCAGGCCTGAGCGCCATCTGTATTGTATCTTAATGTAACGGATGCTTCATCCAAGAATATATCTCCTAATCCGCCTGCTAAATAGCAATTTCCTTCACTGTCTATAGCCAGACCTGAAGGCACATCATCGTAATCATTCCTGATAATATTGTGCCAGTCAGTAATTCCATCTGAATTAATTTTGAGTGTCAAAATATCAAGCTTAAACGTATCAATGCTTGAAAAGCCAGTAATGTAGATGTTATTGTTTTGGTCAACCTTCATTACCCGGGGACTATCATAACCACCCTCAAAATCAAAACGGTTCTCCCATTGCAGGACAGGCTGACCACAAACAAAGGCACTTACAAAAAGAAATTGAATCGTCTTGAATAATTTTTTCATTTCATTTTGGCTAGAGTTCGTAAACATCAATCTGATAATTTGTATAACCGTTTTCGACTCCTTTAATATTCCCCCCTAATTTGCACAGTAATGTAATAAAAAATATAGCCCGGGTCAACATTTGAAAGGGTTTGGTTTTGCATTCATCAATTGTTTCGACATTAACATATCTGAGGTTGCTGCGTGAAATGTAAGGACGTTTACTCAAAAGCCTTATCAATAATCTCCAGTTGCTCTTTCACATGTGCTTTCATAAATCCGGTGGCAGGTGAAGCGCTTGCTTTTCGGGTGATGCCAAACAGTTCGATATTTTTCCAGTTCATCTTCAGAAAACTGTAAGCACCCATATTGTATGGTTCTTCCTGCACCCAGATAAGACGCGCCGTCTTATATTTTGCAGCTATGGCATCCAGTTGTTTTTGCGGAAGTGGTGCTAACTGTTCGATGCGCACAATGGCGATATCTTCCCGTTTTTCCTTTTCACGACGGTCGAGTAAGTCGTAATAAATTTTGCCGGAACAAAGCAACACTCTTTTAACCTTTGCAACATCCTTCACCCCTGCATCATCCAGTACCTCATGAAATCCTCCGGTGGTCAGTTCATTCCAGTCGCTTACACACTTAGGGTGGCGGAACAGGCTCTTCGGGCTCATCACAATTAACGGCTTGCGGAAAGGACGATACAATTGCCGGCGCAGCAAATGAAAAAAGTTTGCCGGTGCAGTCACATTCACTACTGACATATTGTATTCCGCCGATTGTTGCAGAAAACGCTCCAGCCGCGCGCTGGAATGTTCAGGTCCCTGTCCTTCATAACCATGCGGTAGTAAAAGTGTAAGGCCACTCATGCGCTGCCACTTACTTTCGGAAGAAATAAGAAACTGATCGATGATGGTTTGTGCACCATTGCTGAAATCACCGAACTGCGCTTCCCAGATGGTAAGCGTTTGCGGATTGGCCAGCGAATAACCAAACTCAAATCCCAGTACAGCGAACTCCGACAACAACGAATTGTAAACCATAAACTTTCCCTGTGCTTCGCGCAGTGCACTCAAACGGTTATACCCATTGTTGTTGGATTCATCATATATAATGGCATGCCGGTGAGAAAACGTGCCACGCACTGTATCCTGTCCGCTCAAACGCACATCATGGCCTTCCAGCAAGAGGGAAGCATAGGCCAGTAATTCGCCCCAGGCCCAGTCAATCTTATGCTCTTTCTCAAAAGCATCTTTTCCGCGCTGCAGGATCTGTTCAATCTTTTTCAGCGGCACAAATCCTTCCGGAATTTGTGTGATCTTATCAGCAATCAACGAGATCGTAGCGGCATCCACACCGGTTGCCGGAGAGTTTTCAAAATCTTCCGGTGTTGATTTGCGCAATTTTTTCCAGGCCAGTTCCGGTTCCTGGTAAGTATAGGGCAATGGATTTTGTTTCACGAAGTCAAGCCTGTCCTGCAACTGTTTCCAGAAACTTTTATCCATCTCCTTTGCCAGTTGCGCGTCAATATCTCCGCGATCCATCAATAGCTTCGAGTACACTTCGCGCGGGTTGGGATGTTTGGCAATTACCTCATACATCCGTGGTTGTGTAAACTTGGGATCATCCCCTTCATTGTGCCCATAGCGGCGGTAACAGACCATATCTACAAAAATATCCTTGTTGAATTTTTGCCGGTATTCTACGGCGAGCTCCACTGCAAAAACCACTGCTTCCGGATCATCACCATTCACATGCATTACCGGAGCAAGCACAGTTGACGCATAGCTGGTACAATAATTTGAAGTGCGCGCATCATCAAAGTCAGTGGTGAAACCTATTTGGTTATTGATCACAAAATGCAGGGAGCCTCCTGTTGAGTATCCATTGAGCAACGACATCTGAAGACATTCATATACTACACCCTGTCCGGCCACGGCCGCATCACCATGTATGATTACCGGCATGATGGAATCATACTCGCCTCCATACAACGTATCCGCCTTTGCACGGGTAAATCCGCTTACCACGGGATTCACTGCTTCGAGGTGCGAAGGGTTGGGTGACAGCTTCAAATAAATTTTCTTTCCGGTCACCGTTTCAACTTCTGATGAGTAACCTAAGTGATACTTCACATCTCCATCACCCATGGTGGAGTCAGGGCTCACATTGCCCTCAAACTCATTAAAGATATTTTCATAGGTTTTCCCCATGATATTCGCCAGCACATTGAGGCGGCCACGGTGTGCCATGCCCATGGTTATTTCATGTACACCTGAAGCAGCAGCCTTATTGATGATGGCATCGAGTGCGGCAATCGTGGTCTCCCCGCCTTCCAATGAAAATCTTTTCTGCCCTACGTATTTGGTACCCAGGAATTTTTCAAACACTACCGCATCATTCAGTTTTTCGAGTATTCTTTTTTTCTGTTCCAGTTTGAATGTGAGGTTGCCGTAACCTTTTTCAAACTGTTCCTGCAACCAGTTCAATTCTTCCTGTTGCACGATATAAGTGTATTCAATACCAATGGAACTGCAATAGATCCTCTTGAGCCGGTCAATAATATTTTGAAGGGTAGATTTCCCCAAGCCGATGAACTTGCCGGCATAGTATTCCTGCAGCAGGTTCTCTTTACCAAGTCCAAAAAATTCAAGATCGAGATTTGCATGACGGTCTTTGCGCTGCCGGATGGGATTTGTATTGCTCACCAGGTGTGCTTTTTCACGGTAGGCCTGAATGAGTTGGTATACGGCAAATTCCCCGGCTATAGCAGAAGATGCAAGTGCAGCTATTTGTTCAACAGCCTGTGGCAATTCGGTGGCTATGACAGGTTCCGTGTCTGCTGCAACTTTTGTTTCAGCAACAGGCATGTTTCCGTTAGCAGAAGAATTGATTACGGCAAAGTCAAACCCTTCGAAGAATTTTTTCCATTCCACATCTACGGAGGAAGGATCTTTTTTGAAATCCTGGTAAAGACCTTCGATGTAGGAGGGATCGGCGTTGGAGATGTAGGAGAAGGTGGGCATGGGAGGGGGAATGGTTGAATTGCTAAATTGTTAAATGGTTGAATGATTAAATGGTTTAATTGCTGAATGGTTGAATGGTTGCGGCAAAGCCGATGTAATTAGCCTTAAGTAATTTCTTGCTTCACTGGGCCCTATACGTCCTAAGTCTTAAGTCCTACGTCTTGCATCTTGGTTCCTGCTTCCTGGTTCCTGGTTCCTGCTTCCTGCCCAAAAGAACATTTGAATTTTATTTAGAGCCCTTTGCCTTTTACATAGTAGCCGCTGCCGTCGTAGGTTCGTTTGCGGGGATGCTGCTGGCAACTGTCGCTGCAGGTGCCTTCATACTTCCAGCCACATTCTTCACACATGGCAAAATGATTGTTGCATTCGGGATTGGCGCAGTTGACCATCCTGGCTGAAAGTGTACCGCACCGGTGACAATGCGAGATCAGCGTAGGATTCACTTCATTAACATCAACGGTGATGCGCTCATCGAAAACGTAACACTTGCCATCGAAGTCTTTACCTCCTGTTTGCTTCCCATATTCGATGATGCCGCCATGCAGGTGGTAAACCTCTTTGAATCCATTCTCCAGCAAAAATGCAGTAGCCTTTTCACAACGGATGCCTCCGGTGCAATAGGCGAGCACCCTTTTGTCTTTGTATGGTTCAAGCTCCGGAAGATGCTGCGGCAGGTCGCGAAAGTGATCGATGGGCAGTGCAATGGCATTCCTGAACTTTCCCACTTCCCATTCTACTTTATTTCTTACATCGAGCACAACGGTATCAGGCTCATCTTTGAGTTGCTGAAAAACTTCCGGTTCCAGGTATTTACCGCTGTGTTCCCATACATTTACTTCAGGCCTGTTAAAGTTTACGATCTCCTTCTTATAGCGCACAAATATTTTTGCTAAGGAGGGCAGGTCTTCTTCATCAATCTTAAAAACCATATCGGCAAAGCGCGGGTCGGCATGCAAATGATTCATATACTGATGGCATTGTTCCACCGTTCCGGAAGCAGTACCGTTAATTCCTTCTTCGGCAACGAGTATTCTTCCTTTAATGCCAATGGATTTACAAAAGCGCAGGTGATCCTGTGCAAACTGTTCGGCATCTTCAATGCGAACGTACTTGTAGTAAAGCAGGGAGAGAAATGGTTTCATGACAGCAGACCGGGTGTAAACCGGATGGTGAAGTGCAAAAGTAAGGAATAGTGATGTTTGGTTAAATGGAAATATATCAGGGGTGTACGACAATTCGTTCATCTTATCAACTAATGGTTGGTGGGTTAAATTGTTAAATGGCTAAATGGTTAAATTGCTGCGGCAAAGCCGATCACTTGCTATTCTGTAATCAATACGCTGCTTTACTCACTTACTCAAATACTTAATACTCATTTTCAACACCCAATAATCAATATCCAATTTGTCGTACACCCAATATCAGAGGTGAAGGGCGATGCCCTTCGCCGTGGTATGTCGCCCTTTCAGGGCTGAGGGCGGGCCGCTTTTGATCCTAAATTAGCTTTCACTTGCTGGCGCACGCTTGTCGCATGATCTTTACCTGCACTCTGATAAATTAGTGATATGAGCCATAAATACCAATTTCTAAATAAGGACGGGCTTAACTTCGTAAACTTTGCTACCGTAAATTGGATGGGGCTGTTTGTTGGTGATGAATACACTCGCGCGAGGTTTGCAATCAAGCATTGAGGGTGGCGAACGAGTGCGCGCCAATTTACTTTAGAATTCAGCATAAAAGCGCAACTCTATTTGTTCCTGGTTGGTTCGATGTCTGCTGCATCGGGTGGATATACAGATGCTGATCCGCCGAAAAAGGCGGACAGCTTGACGCTTCGGGTGGAGATTGTTTTTCAGGCAAGCACATGTCTCGTGTGAAATCAATCTCTATGTTTAGCAACAACCTCCTACCAATGCGTCTTCCCGTCACGCCTTTGTGGCGGATCGGGATCTCTAAGTTGATATACAGATGCTGATCCGCCGAAAAGGAGGACAGCATGACGATTCATATGAAGATTGCATTATTGGCAAGCGTAGGTCTTGCATGGACGCAAGCTCTATGTTTAACAGGCCTATTTAAAACCTGTTGAAAAACCTAAAATCAGGGCATAAAATTTATCTTTGCCATTCACACAAATATTATCCCTTTCCGAACATCATGAAAACCACCCTCCTTACCGATACCCATATAAAACTCGGCGCTAAAATGGCTGAGTTCGCAGGTTATAATATGCCCATCTCTTATTCCGGTATTAACGCCGAGCACCAGTGTGTTCGTGAGAATGTGGGCGTGTTCGATGTTTCCCATATGGGCGAATTCGTAATTAAAGGTTCTCGCGCGCTGGAGCTGGTTCAATTGGTAACATCTAATGATGCATCCAAACTGAAAGTAGGCGATGTGCAGTATTCCTGTCTGCCTAATGAAAATGGCGGTATCGTGGATGACCTGCTGGTCTATCACCTCCAGGAAAATTCATACATGCTGGTAGTGAATGCTTCCAACATCGAAAAAGACTGGAACTGGATCACGAAGCACAATACGTTTAATGTGGAGATGAATAATATCAGCGACCGCGCCGGCTTGTTGGCCATACAGGGTCCCAATGCCATTAAGGTGTTGCAAAAACTGACGGAGACAGATCTTTCCGCGATACCTTATTATAAGTTTGCACGTGGCGTTTTTGGAGGTGTGAAGAATGTATTAATGTCGAACACGGGTTATACCGGTGCCGGTGGATTTGAAATTTATTTTGATACAGCAGATGCAGGTGACCTCTGGTATAAAATATTTGATGCAGGCAAAGAGTTCGGCATTCAACCTGTGGGATTGGGTGCACGCGATACGTTGCGGCTGGAAATGGGTTTCTGTTTATATGGAAATGATATTGATGATACCACTTCCCCCATAGAAGCCGGGTTGGGATGGATCACCAAATTCTCGAAAGATTTTGTTGCCAAAGACCTCATTGAAGCACAGAAGAAACAGGGCGTATCCCGTAAACTGGTTGGATTTGAAATGATAGATAAAGGCATTGCACGGCATGGTCATGATATTGTAGATGCAACAGGTAAAAAAATTGGAGAAGTAACCAGTGGTACACAGTCGCCTACCCTGCAAAAAGCAATTGGCATGGGCTATGTTCCAGCGGCGATGGCTGTTGAAGGAACTTCCATTTATATTTCTATCCGCGATAAAAAGTTACAGGCAGAAGTAGTGAAGATGCCGTTTCTGAAAAGCAAATCCTGATAGGTGTTGCAGATTAAGTTTTTCAAATTTATGCCGGCTTGTTGTAAGCGGTTAGTATAAGTACTTTATTTTACGGATCTGTGAAATGATGCCTGCTTCAGAAGCAAGTTTCAATATCACCCGCCAACACAAAAGGGTACAAACCAATTTTCGCTAACTCGAAATGTGTTGCCGTTCCAATAATCAGGATTAGTATCTTCCTCTCCAGAAAAGCCCCAAAATAAGTTTGTATAGACATCATGCTAATAGTGACTTTTTGAACAATGAAGCCAGATTCCGTTAGAAACCAACTTTTTGTAACAAGATAAGTTGAAGTTATTTGCGCCTTGTAAGGTCGCTTATTTGGCAATGGCAAAAGTGCACCCTTACAGGGCGCTGTTCAGCACGTACTTCCATATTACCATAAGTTCACCCTTACAGGGTGTTATTAAGCCTTAGCTTTAACGTTATGCTTCTTGTATTTTTCGAATACCTTTTAATGCGAGCGGCTTAAGTTTTCTGCTCAACATTATTTTTATAGATTGATATCTATTCGAAATGAATTCTTTAACACATTGTTGATTAACCATCTTCACCTATTGGTACAACAATAAGTTATCTACCTCAAAGATTGCGAAGTCTCATGAAAATTAATGAACGGTAACTTGAAAAAACTCGCTACCTTTCGCACAACTCAACTAAAGGATTTTGCCGGATAAATCAACGCTTGAAGTCTGTCTTACACCTGGCCTTTTGCCACTCTATCCCATTACCGGCAAAGTAGTGGTAGTGATTGATGTGTTGCGTGCCACCACTACCATGTGCGTGGCCATCGACCAGGGAGCGGATAAGGTGATTCCGGTAGAAACCATAGAAGAATGCCTGAGCTATAAAGGGAAGGAAGGCTATATACTGGCCGGGGAGCGTAATGGAAGAAAAGTAGAAGGATTTCATTTTGGCAATTCGCCGTTTGAATTTATGAACGGCGTGGTGAAGGGCAAAACACTGGTGCTCACCACCACGAATGGAACACGTGCCATTAAGATGGCAGAACATTCGCACCAGGTGGTGATTGGCGGATTCCTGAATTTCTCGGCACTTTCCAAATGGCTCATCAGCGAAGGCAGAGATACTTTGTTATTATGTTCAGGCTGGCGCGATAAATTTAACCTGGAAGACACAGTGTTCGCCGGCGCACTGATCCATCATATCAAGGAGTATTTTTTGGTGGATTCTGATTCCGCCTTTGCTGCGGAAAAACTTTACCTCAATTCGCGCCGCAATATGTTTCATTTTATGAAGCAGTCGTCGCATTACCGCAGGCTGGCACATTTAGGCGTCATCAACGATATCAAATACTGTCTTCGTCCTGACTTAACAGATGTTGTACCTGTACTTAAAAATGGTGAATTGGTGCGTGCCGATATCCGCAAAGACCTGGAAGGAGAATTTTTTTCGTTGAATGATTTATGATGTGCATAGACAAAACAAGTCCTGTACAAGAATTGCGTTCCGCAAAGAGCGATTCTAAATGATAAATTGAAATCATCCATTGTATAAACTCGCACTGCTTGTCGGCTTAGGTGGTTTTCTTGGTACCATAGCGCGGTTTCTTTCCCATCAACTGGTTGTCAGGTTTTATCCTGTTATTTTTCCAATCGGCACTTTAGCTATCAACCTCACAGGTTGTTTTTTGATTGGCGTATGCTACAGCTGGTTTGAAAAGAGCCAGGTGCTTTCTCCCGAATGGCGCTTGTTTTTAACAACCGGATTCTGCGGCGGTTTCACCACCTTCTCTGCCTTTACTTTTGAAAGTTTATTACTGATGCAACATCGTGAATACTTTTACCTTTCGATTTATGTGGCAGTGAGTGTGCTTGGCGGAATTGCTGCTACGTATCTGGGCATTTGGTTGATAAGAGCAATCGGTTAAGAATTGATTCATTTCCTGGTTGAATCACATCAGATAAGATACATAAGAGTTTTTATTTTGATTTTTGTGGCTATATTTTTGAAACCACAGAGGGCACAGAGGAGGTATCGCATCGGACAAGTTATTTTTTAATTTTTGAAATGTGTTCTTTATGGTTATGCTTTTGAAAACACAGAGGACACAGAGGGGGTCACACAGCAGACAAGATCAATGAGAATTTCTCTGTGTGTTCTTTGTGGTTAACTTTTTTGAAACATGAGGCTAAATCTTCAGGCAATCGTTTGCTTCTCTAAAAGTTTTGCTCCGTATGAGCGCATGCATAAATGTAATTGCCGGAATTGCTGTTGCTTATCCGGGCATTTGGTTGATGCGAACAATGATCGGCAATAAGGAATTAGCAATTAGGAATACAAAATGTGAATCTTTAGCAAAATAAATTGCTATTGCTGCAACTTCGGTGTTTGTCCAACCTTTGCTACTCATCCTCTTAATCAAGCATCAGCGGCGCAACAGATAAAGCGGAAGTATTTCTTTATAACACTGATGGGCAAGTGCTATATCAAACCACAACATTTCCAGCATACAATTTTATACAGGCACAACTGCGGGTGAGAAATCAAGGGAAGATGGGCAAGAGAGAATTTTAACTGCAATTGCCAGCATTGCTCTTTTCTAATTTAAAATGAAAAGCGGATGCTTGCGGTAAACAGGGAAAAGGGTAGTTATGAGCCCCGAAATTTCTTAAAGATTACCACACTCTAATTTCAGAAAATATTTATCTATTTTGCAAAATCAATAACAATACACACCAAGTAAATTATTGTATGATGATACGGTCCACCCTTTTTCTATTGTTATTCTTGCTGTCAGGTACGCATGTTTTAGGCCAGACTCCTGAAACAAAGCCTTCGATTGAGAATAAGAAAAGCAAACCCGAAATCATTTCGAACAAAAAGGAAGTTGTTCTTACACAGATCTACCAATTAGATCCATCAAAATTGCAGCTTAAAATAAAGCCTATTGAAGACCAGAACTACGAAGAGCAAGTTTTAAATGATAGTATAACCTTATTACAATATTTAAAAGACCTTGAAAAGATAAAATACGAATCCAGAAGGTCTTCTATCCAGAAGCCGCAAAATAGTACTGAGACATTGTCAAAAACTTCGGTAGTAATGGATACAATTGATTCCGCACCACCTGATAACACTATGGCCATCTCTGATAAGGGATTTATCGTAGCTGCTGATAACAGCCAAATCGGATTCTATACACAAGATGGATCTGTAGTAAATGAGTTATCCTACGGCAATTTTTTCAACTTTCTCACTGAGGAAGAAATTAAAAATACAGCTGATCCAAGAGTAATTTTCGATTCCGATAATGAAAGATTTATTTTTTTCTTGCAAACCGGGGGAAACTCTTTGGTATCGCAATGTCTACTTGCTTTTTCCGAAAGCGAAGATCCAAATCTTGGTTGGCATGCATACAAATTTAATGATTTCCAGGATGGTGATGAGGTATGGTTTGACTACCCAAGTCTGTCGGTAAATGGTAATGAAGTTTTTTTGTCTGGTAATTTGTTTACAAATGATGACAATTTCAAAGGGAATGTTTTCTTTCAGTTTAATAAAGAAGATGGATACGCGGGTGACAATATGCACGGGAAGAGGTGGAGAGATATTGTGCCTAGTTGGAATTTTGAGCCTGCGCCAAGCTTATACGCAGTTCCATGTGGGCATGCAGGCCAATACGGTCCTGGAACTTATATTATTAATACGCAATCTTCCGGCGGTAGCAATGTTTTCTTATATGATCTGACTGACAATTTAGATGATAATCCAGAATTAAAAAAATATACTATTGATATTGGAGATTATGAAAAATCAGGGTCTGCAGCACAAAAAGGCACTAGCATTCGATTAGATGCTGGAGACTGTAGGGTTACCGGAGGGTTTTACATGCAAGGGAATATTTTCTTTGTTTTTTCAAAAGATAATGGAAAACATTTTAGCGGGGTATCCTTTGTTCGAATCAATCTATCAGAATTGACAGTGAAATGTAAATTTTTTCATGATAAGCAAAACTCCGATTATTGCTACCCATCAATTGCGCATAGAGGTGAAAACATTAATGATATGCGTACTGTAATAGTATATCTGCGCAGCGGATCGAATGATTTTCCATCTTTTCGACAACGGCTATTCAAAGAAAACATGCACTCCTCAGGCAATTCTACAACAATAAGATTAGGTGCTAATTTTGTAGACTATGGTGGAAGCTTATCGCCTGCGACAACAATAGTTGTATTTGGCGTTGTCACACAGATACCACAAAAAGAACGATGGGGTGATTATATAACTGCTCAAAGGAGATATGCAAATAACGAAGTATGGGTTGCTGGTCATACTGGGTCTGCGATTAATAAATGGAGATCACATTTAATTAAATTGGAATTTTAAATTCTGATCATTTCCGAATGCATGAGATAATAATCCGCGCGTTGCTCGGATTTGTAATCATAAGTGTTCGAAACCTTAATTGCTTTCAGATTTACGGAACAATTCTACGGATTCAAATTCGTGGTAGGCATAAGCAAACAGGCATGAGAGTGGAACAAAAACAATGTTACACTGATCGAAGTGCGACATTGTCTTTGTTGATGCGTTCCTTAATAAAAATGCCATGTTTCGACTCCGCTCAACATGACATTTTTTTGTCATTCAATGTTTCGAACACCTCTGATTACAAATCCGGGCTAACCGGGATAAAAATGCTCACCCCACCGTTTCGTAATTTCAGGTAGTTGATTGCTTTAAGTTATGAAAGCAGGACCAAATCAATTGATTTAATGTTACGGAAGCCAGCATCAGCAGTAAGGAGCGGAAGGTCCAGGAAAAAAGCGGTAGCCGCAATGAGAACATCCGGAGTTTTAATACGCTGTTTTTGTTTGAGCATAATGGCAATTTCTTTTATTTCTGCTGTAAGACCAATAATCCGGCAACTTTTCAGGAGTTGCTTTGTTTTTGAAATTTCATACGCTGAAATTCCTTTCATACCCAATAATTCAATTTCTGTGATAATGGAAACATAGAACGCTTCATCTACATACGGTAATACAGTTTTGTTACCCTCAAGTATATAAATCAGGATGTTTGTGTCGGCAACGAATCTATTCCCACTCACTTCTAATTTTTTTTTGATAGGCTAAACCGTCTATTCCCCGCTTAAGAGTGCCAAAATGTTTGCTTAGGCCTCCCTTTTTTTTTCTGGGAAGCTTTTCGAGCGCTTTCTTTACTTCTTTGGGTGTTGTACCCTTTTTAATTTCAATAATCATCACTCAAAGCTAAGAAAATCCTTGAAAAATGAAAGCACACAAATCATACAGTTTATCTGAACACGCACCGACTTAATGAACCTCCAATTCTTTGATCCTGAAAAAGATTCCCAAACTTTTCATGTTCGTGCATTCCGAAGTAGGAAGTATTGTCAGGATCATAAATACCTTTCTCAAAAAACCACTTTACGAATCCGGCAAACGGGCTAAAATTAGAATCTTTAGTGCAAACCATGTTTTTCAATTTGCATATTGTGTTTACATTCCCAGGTGATAAATCATAATTCCCCATTCACCTCTTTTTAATAAATTTCATTGGGTCATTGTTCGATATTGACCGAACACACTATATTCGTCCATCACTAATTCCATTTCATGGGCGCTTCCTCGTTAATTGTTCTCATTTGTGCTGCCGTTGCTTTTTCAGCAGGTGGAATAGCCATCGCTAAATTCATGGTGAAAGGCACAAAAAATACCGCCAAAGGAGAAGCTTATGAATGCGGCATTCCTGCAAAAGGCACACCGTGGGATCAGTTTAACGTTGGCTATTATCTCTTCGCACTCATATTCCTGATTTTTGATGTGGAGTTGATCTTCCTGTATCCATGGGCAGTAGTGGTAAAGTCCATCGGATGGCCGGCCTTTGTGGAAATTGTAATTTTTATGTTCATACTTTTTATGGGATTTCTTTATGCTCATAAAAAGGGTGCCTTAAAATGGATGTAAGGGTGACCGCAGCATTCATAATACCGTAGCGTGTAACTTTAATAAAGCATTTCAAATCTAACTTGCAAAAATTCTTGTGATAACCAGCGATCAACAGGTGAATAAAGCTTCCTTTCCGGGCCAGGTTCATGAAACCCCTGGAGGCGGTATCGTAACCAGTAAACTGGATGATGTAATCAACTGGGCACGTTCCAACTCATTGTGGCCACTCACTTTTGCAACCAGCTGTTGCGGAATTGAATTGATGTCGGTTGCCGGAGCGAAGTATGATTTCTCCAGATTTGGATTTGAGGTGGCACGCGCCACACCGCGGCAGGCTGATGTGATCATCATAGCCGGCACTATTGTAAATAAGATGGCACCGGTATTGAAAAGACTGTACGATCAGATGGCAGATCCCAAGTATGTGATCGCCATGGGTGCCTGCGCCATCAGCGGTGGTCCTTTCTTTTATAATACCTACTCGGTAGTAAAAGGTGCTGATCATGTAATACCTGTTGATGTTTACATCGCCGGCTGTCCGCCACGGCCGGAAGCATTGCTGAATGCACTCATCACATTACAGGAAAAAATAAAGAGCGGAGCAACCAGGGAGCAAATGAAATTAAATGGATAAAGGATGCAACAGGAAGCACTGAAGGCGATCATCATGGAATTGTTTCCTGCCATCACTTTTGAAGAAGGTGGTGAATGGCTTACCATGCAGATTGCCCCGGCTGACTGGAAACCTTTCGCAAAAATTCTTCGCAATGCTAAAGGATTGGAATGTGATTACCTCTTCTGCCTTACCTGCATTGACTGGAAGACGCACCTCACCATGGTCTATCACCTTACCTCCACCATACACCGGCATAGTTTAGTGGTGAAAGCAAAACTGGACCGTAACACACCGGAAATTGAAACAGTCTGCGATATCTGGCGCACGGCAGAATTTCACGAACGCGAAGTGTATGAGCTGTTCGGCGTAAAATTTTTAAACCATCCTGATCTGCGGCGATTGATTCTTACAGATGATTTTGAAGGATTTCCCTTAAGAAAAGATTTTGAAGATCCTGTTAATATGATACGACTTTAGCTCATCACCATGATGCACTCTTTTCTACATAACGCTATGCTTATACACCAAATCAATTCAACCATCATTCAATAAAAATGATTGAAGAAGTAGCCACTACTGCTGAAGGTGATTTAGTGATCAATATTGGTCCGCAGCACCCTTCTACGCATGGTGTGCTGCACCTGGTAGTTACACTCAAAGGGGAGACCATCAGGAAAGTAGAGCCGCACCTTGGATATATCCATCGTTCCATTGAGAAGATGTGCGAGTCGCTTACCTACCGCCAGTTCATCTACGTAACCAGCAGGATGGATTATCTCTCTGCACACATCAACAATCATGGCTGCGCCATGTGTGTAGAAAAGGGATTGCAACTGGAAGTTCCGGCGAGGGCGCAGGTGATTCGGGTACTGATGGATGAGTTAACGCGTATCGCCTCACATGAACTTTGGTGGGGAGCGCTCTCTATGGACCTGGGTGCTTTCACGCCCTTCTTCCATGCCTTCCGCGAACGCGAAACCATCAACGACATTATGGAAGAAACCTGCGGTGCCAGGCTGACGATGAATTATATGGTTCCCGGTGGCGTGATGTATGACCTTCATCCTGATTTTCAACGTCGCGTGAAGGAGTTTCTAAAACTCTACAAACTTAAAATAGGAGAGTATGATGATTTGATTACTGGTAATGTGATTTTTCAGAACCGGATGAAGTCGGTAGGTATACTTTCAAAAGAAGATGCCATCTCTTACGGATGCTCAGGACCTGTTGCAAGAGGAAGTGGGGTGAGTTGCGACATCCGTAAACTTTATCCATATGAAGTGTACGATAAAGTAAGTTTTGATGAAGTGCTTGAAACAAATGGTGATTCCTTTTCAAGATACCTTGTCAGGCTACGCGAAATGAACCAATCCATCCGCATTGTGGAGCAACTGATTGATAATATTCCCGAAGGAGAATTCCAGGCAAAAACCAAAGCAGTACTTAAATTACCAAAAGGAGAGTTCTATACCAGGGTGGAAACCGCCCGTGGCGAATTGGGAATTTATATTGTGAGTGAAGGAGGAACGACACCGTACCGCATCAAATTCAGATCACCCGGTTTTTCCAATCTTTCCGCATTGGATCATATGGTGCGCGGAAGCAAGATCGGTGATTTGGTAGCTACGATGGGGACGTTGGATTTGGTGATACCGGACATTGATAGATAGAATTGCGGATTGTCGATTTACGATTGCGGATTTTATTGTATGATTTATTGATTGAAAAAGTTGTTGCAATGAAAGACAAATCTGATGAACTGAAACAGAGAACGCAGAAGTTTGCATTGAGAATCATAAAGTTGTGTAAGAGTTTGCCGGCGGGAAAAGACGCAGATGTAATAGGGAAACAATTATTAAGGTCAGGAACATCTGTCGGGGCAAACTATCGTGCTGCAAGCAGAGCCCGCTCGCAGGCAGATTTTATTTCTAAGATTACCATTTGTGAAGAAGAAGCGGATGAATCAGGTTATTGGATGGAATTGATAATAGCATCTGGTTTAATGAAGAAGGAGTTGGTAAATGATTTATCTAAAGAAGCCGGTGAACTGACTGCAATTTTCACAGCGTCAGACAAAACTGCAAGGGCAAACAAGAAAAACTGATTCAGAAAAGGTTAGTAATTCATACTTCAATGAAAAATAATTACGGTGCTGAAATTTTAAATTCTTCAATCCAATCCGCAATCGAAAATCCGCAATCCGCAATAAAAAATGTTTAGTCTCGAAAACATTACAAATACCACCCACACCTGGCTGAACCAAACATTCAGTCCCACCCTCGCTTTGCTGACAGAGTTTCTGATCGTTGGGGTTTTGGTAATAGGCTTGTTTGCTGTGCTTGGACTGGTACTGGTATTTATGGAGAGAAAGGTGTCGGCGGTAATGCAAATCCGGCTTGGCCCTAACCGGGTGGGTCCGATGGGAATTTTTCAAACACTGGCCGATACATTAAAACTAGTGATGAAGGAAGGACTTACTCCCAATGGTGCCGATAAGTTTCTTTTCAACCTGGCACCTTTTGTTGTGATGATCACAGCCATGCTAATCCTCGCGCCCATTGCATTTGCAAAAGGATTTCAGATGTGGGACATTAATATCGGAGTCTTGTATGTTTCGGCTATCTCCTCTATCTCCGTCATCGGCATCCTGATGGCAGGATGGGCAAGCAACAATAAGTATTCGTTATTGGGTGCCATGAGAAGTGGTGCGCAAATCGTGAGTTATGAGTTGTCGGCAGGACTGGCTGTATTATCTATTGTAATACTATCAGGAAGTCTGAGCATCTCCGATATCATCGCTTCGCAGCAAAATGGATGGTGGATCTTTAAAGGACATATTCCCGCCATCATCGCTTTTGTAATTTTTATAATCGCCGTAACAGCAGAAACCAACAGGGCGCCTTTTGATCTGGCAGAAGCGGAATCGGAACTTACCGCCGGATTTCATACCGAGTATTCAGGTATGAAGTTCGCTTTGTTCTTCCTGGCTGAATATGTAAACATTTTCATCGTATGTGCCATTGGGGCTACTTTGTTTTTTGGAGGATGGATGCCGTTTCACATCGGCAGCTGGACAGCCTTTAATAACATCATGGATTACATTCCATCATCCATCTGGTTTTTCGGGAAAACATTTTTCCTGATCTTCCTCATCATGTGGTTTCGTTGGACATTTCCAAGATTAAGAATTGATCAGCTCCTGAACCTGGAATGGAAATACCTGTTGCCGATTTCCATGTTCAATTTGCTGCTGATGACATTTGTTGCGATTATGGGTTGGTATTTTTAAACAAAGTGCAATTGATTAATTAGGATATTATATCAGTTAACTTATAAAACTATGTTATGAGCAGAATTATTAACCTTAATGACGAAAAAATTACCAGCAGGATTTACTTGCTGAAAGGAAAAAGAGTAATGCTTGATTTTGACCTGGCAATGTTGTACGGCGTAGAAAACAAAAATCTGAAAAGACAAGTGCGAAGAAACATTTCAAGGTTTCCACCAGATTTTATCTTTCAACTTTCGTCAAAAGAGTGGACAATCTTGAGGCGCCAAATTGGCACCTCAAGTTGGGGTGGTGGAAGATACTTACCGTATGCATTTACAGAGCAGGGAATTGCTATGCTTTCCAGTGTGCTGAATAGTAAAACAGCCATTAGGGTAAACATCCAGATAGTGAGGGTTTTTACCAGAATGCGTGAATTACTTATTACGCATAAAGATATATTGATAAAGCTGGAACAATTGGAAAGGAATTTTTTGAAGCAGCATCAGCAATCAGACAAACAAGAGCAGGAAATTCAAGCCATCTTTGAGATTCTGAAACAACTCTTGAATCCTCCGGTTGAACCGCGAAAACGAATAGGTTTCAGGATTGGAAAGGAAGTAAAGCAGTAACAAACACAGTAATGTTTTTAGTCAACTACCTAAAAGAAGTTTATAACGCTGTTAAATCGCTGCTCACAGGCATGCGGATGACAGGCTACTATTTTTTGCATCCGCGAAAAGAGATTATCACACAGCAATACCCTGAATATGTACCACAACTTCCCGAACGGTTTAAAGGAGAAGTAATACTTACGCATGATGAGAAGAATGAACATGCCTGCACCGGATGCACCGCCTGCGAACTGGCATGCCCGAATGGTACCATCAAGATCATCACCAAATTTGAAATTGGTGCTGACGGAAAAAAGAAAAAAGCGCTGGATACCTTCGTTTACCACCTTGAGTTGTGTACGATGTGTAATTTGTGCATTGTAGCCTGTCCGACCGATGCGATCAAAATGGCGCAAACCTTTGAGCACAGCGTTTTTGACCGGAATAAACTGATAAAGAGATTGAATCAACCCGGATCGAAGATTCGGGAAGGGATAGAATAGAATAAACTGATTTTGGATTGCGGATTGTCGATTGCGGATTAACATCGCAGCTTCAATCCGCAATCATCAATTCACAATCTGCAATGCAAATGACAGCTTCACAAATAATATTCTACCTCATCTCCGCTTTCATACTCGGTGCAGGATTACTTGCAGTTACCACGCTGAAGGTTTTTCGTGCTGCGATCTGGCTGTTGTTTTCACTGATCGGTATTGCTGCACTTTATTTTTGGATGGAGGTGGAGTTTATAGCGGCAGTACAGGTTATCGTTTACGTTGGCGGCATCGTAGTGTTGATCATTTTTTCCATTTTCCTCACACAGCATGCCGGTACCGCTATGGATAAACCGGCTACCATGCGAACGATTGCTGCGGCGATAGCTGCCCTTCTTGGATTTGCTCTTACCTGGATGCTCATACAGCAATATGGTTTTCAGGCTTCAGGTAAAACTTTCGAGTGGAGCATGCAAACCATTGGCACACAGATGCTGGGTACCGGGGAGAATGGCTTTGCCCTTCCATTTGAAGCTGTAAGTATGCTATTGCTGTCAGCCATGGTTGGATGTATTGTAATTGCAATTAAAAGCAAGAAAGAACGTGATGAATAGACGAAGAGCAGAATTGATTTAACTTTTGATTCCAATAAACATAACTGAATTTAAGAATCAGCATCAATTAAAATTGTGACAACCGAATGAACCATACACATGAGTGAAGTCCCGTTACACCACATCCTTTTTGTAAGCACCGCATTATTTTTCATCGGCATGTATGGCTTCTTTACACGCCGCAATATGATTACGATGCTGATGGCCATTGAGTTGATGCTGAATAGCGTCAACATCAATTTCATTGCTTTCAACAAATACCTTTTCCCGGAAAAGATGGACGGAATCTTCTTCACCATCTTTATCATTGCCATAGCTGCAGCAGAAGCCGCAGTGGCTATTGCCATCATCATCAATCTTTACAGAAGTCATAAATCAATAGATGTGGAAGAAGCAAGTGAAATGAAATATTAAAATAGTTAGAAGTTTAAAGTTTGAAATTGTGGAACAGCACCTGCCTTGCATAACTTCAAATCTCAAACTACAAATCACAAACTTTAAAAAGAATGAATGAATACAGTTACACAGCATTAATTCCCTTGCTACCGTTAGCAAGTTTTTTGCTGCTGGGTTTATTTGGCAGAAAATACCTTTCCTCCGTTTCGGGTTGGTTGGGTACAGGTTCTATGCTGGTATCATCTATACTCTCCCTTATTGCAGCCTGGCAATATTTTTTTACGGATGGTATGGTGAATGGTGCTTATCAGAAAATAATCGCCATCCAATACACGTGGCTGCAGTTTTCGCCCAATGTGTCTATTGATATGGGCATACTGCTTGATCCCATTTCCGCAATGATGCTGATGGTGGTTACCTTCGTTTCGCTGATGGTACATGTATACAGCCTCGGTTATATGAAAGGGGAAGAACGCTATGCCACGTACTATGCTTTTCTTTCCTTATTCACTTTTTCGATGTTGGGCCTGGTACTCTCTTCCAATATTTTCCAGATCTACATCTTCTGGGAACTGGTAGGAGTTTCTTCTTATTTACTGATTGGTTTTTACTTCGACCGTCCCGCTGCCGTTGCAGCATCGAAAAAAGCATTCATCGTCACCCGTTTTGCCGACCTCGGTTTTCTGATCGGCATACTCATCCTTTCTTTTTATACGGAAACACTTGATTTCAATTTACTGATTGAACGTCTTTCAACACCTACTCCGCAACTGACCGGCATCATTACCGCTTCCTTCATGGGCATTTCCGCATTAACCTGGGGACTGGTGTTGGTGTTTATTGGCGGCGCCGGAAAGTCAGCCATGTTTCCACTGCATATCTGGCTGCCTGATGCCATGGAAGGTCCTACACCGGTATCGGCTTTGATTCATGCCGCAACCATGGTGGTGGCCGGTGTATTTCTTGTTGCCAGGTTATTTCCTGTGTTCATACTCTCTGCGCCTGCAGCATTGGAAGTTGTGATGTATACAGGTGTATTTTCAGCGTTGCTGGCGGCCATCATCGCCTGCACACAAACAGATATCAAACGCGTGCTGGCTTATTCCACCATGTCGCAGATAGGTTATATGATGTTTGCACTGGGTGTTTCCGGTTATTATGCCGAAAGCGGAGCAGGTTATATGGCTTCTATGTTTCACCTTTTCACGCATGCATTCTATAAGTCGTTGCTGTTTTTAGGCGCAGGCGCTGTAATTCACCTCGTTCACAGCAATGAAATGAAAGACATGGGCGGATTAAGAAAGTTCATGCCCATCACACACCTTACCTTTCTGATTGCCTGCCTGGCTATTTCGGGCATTCCTCCGTTCGCTGGTTTTTTCAGTAAGGAAGCAATCCTGCATGCTGCTCATGTCAACAACAGCTTTATCTATTGGCTGGCACTCATAACCTCCGGCATCACTGCCTTTTATATGTTCCGGCTTTACTTTTCCATTTTCTGGAACAAAGCATCGAAGATTCATGATAATCATCACGGTGAAGGAACATGGTCCATGAAGATTCCACTCCTATTGCTGGCTATCGGAACCTTACTGGCCGGCTTTATACCATTTTCATCATTTGTTACCGCTGACGGAATTCCGTATCACAGCGTATTTAATATTGGATTCTCTGTACTGCCTGTACTTTTTGGCTTATCAGGAATCACGATTGCCTGGCTCTTGTATCAGAAACAAAATGAAAGGGCGGAGAAAATTTCCGGTTCACTCGGTGGACTTTATCATGCAGCATACCGGAAGTTTTATATTGATGAAGTGTATCTTTTCTTCACCAAAAAAATTGTCTTTAACCTCATTGGCAAGCCTGCGGCATGGTTTGACCGGAATATAGTGGATGGGTTCATGAACCTGCTGGCAGTTATTACGCAAGAGATTTCAGCATTAATAAAAGAATTACAATCCGGTAAGGTGCAGGGGTATGCGATTTATTTTTTCTCGGCCATTTGCGCACTGACCATTTTATTTATTTACATCCTGAATTGACAAAACTAAATGAATCTCATAGTCCTGCTGCTTATCCCGCTTATCACTTCCCTCGGCATCCTGCTTTCACGTGGAATAATCCAGATACGGGTTATTTCTTTACTGGGCGCCATGTTACAATTGGCAGCCGGTCTGTTTTTGTTGGCAATGTACTGGAGTGAGCGCAGTTCAGGCAATAATGCTCAGATGCTTTTCGAATCCAGCTATGCCTGGTTTGCACCCCTCAATATCAACTTTCATATTGGTGTGGACGGAATCTCTATTGCCATGATTCTCCTCACTGCCTTTGTGGTGTTGTCCGGCATCCTGGTTTCCTGGAAAGAAGAAACCATGAGTAAGGAGTTTTTCTTCCTCTTAATATTTCTTTCGCTGGGTGCCTACGGATTTTTTATCTCCCTCGACCTGTTTACCATGTTCTTCTTCCTTGAAGTGGCGGTAATCCCGAAGTTTTTGCTCATCGGCATCTGGGGCAGCGGGAAAAAAGAATACAGTGCCATGAAGCTGGCTTTGATGCTGATGGGTGGATCCGCATTGGTACTCGTTGGCCTGCTTGGCCTGTACTTCAATACCAATACCGGCAATGGCTCACATACTTTTGATCTGCTGCAGATCGCCGCAATGAACATTCCCATAGAGGCGCAGCGCATTTTCTTCCCTTTTGCTTTTATAGGATTCGGTGTCTTTACCGCCCTGTTTCCTTTTCATACCTGGGTGCCTGACGGTCACTCTTCTGCACCTACCGCTGCATCTATGTTCCTGGCAGGTATCTCCATGAAGCTGGGAGGCTACGGTTGTCTGCGCATGGCCACCTACCTGATGCCGCAGGCCGCGCAGGAATATGCCTGGATCATCGTGCTGCTGGCAACCATTGCCATCATTTACGGCGCTTTCGCCACCATGATGCAAACAGATTTAAAGTATATCAACGCATATTCTTCGGTAAGCCATTGCGGGTTTGTATTACTCGGTATCGGCATGCTTACCGAAACAGCAATCACGGGCGCCGTAATGCAAATGGTTTCGCACGGATTGATGACAGCACTTTTCTTCGCCGCCATCGGCATGATCTACTCCCGCACACATACGCGCATGGTAGCCCAACTCGGTGGTATCATGAAAGTGATGCCGTTCATCTCCACCGTGTTTGTGATTGCCGGATTGTGTTCGCTGGGTTTGCCTGGCTTCAGCGGTTTCGTAGCGGAGATGACGGTGTTTATGGGAGCCTGGCAAAATGCAGAAACCTTTTACCGGATCGCCACCATTCTTGCCTGCGCATCCATCGTGGTAACAGCAGTATATATTCTTCGTGCTGTAGGACAGGCCGTGATGGGACCGATTACCGATTCTCATTTTTCAAATCTTGCTGACGCTGCCTGGAACGAAAAACTGGCTGCATCACTGCTCATAATTGGAATTGTAGCCATTGGTGTGGCACCCTTCTGGTTGTTTGACCTTATTGCACCCGTAACAGAAACGATCATGTTGCAAATGGGAAATGCCATTGTGAAGTAATGAATAACTGAAGTCTTAAAGAGTAACTACGTTATGAATGAAGCGCTGCTGCTAATGAAACCGGAGTTGATCGTAACGGTCATCATCTTTATACTGCTCATCCTCCATGTCGCGCGGGAAAACAGCAGTCCTGCATACCTGCTCAACCTCATCAACGGGTTGCTGTTTATCAATTTCCTGTGCGGTTTCTTTTTCAACAGGGAAGGCACCTTATTTGGCGATATGTACGTAACCAACGGATTGATTGTGCTTGAAAAAAACATTCTCAATCTTGGTATGCTGCTGATTTCACTGCAGGCCACTGACTGGTTAAAGAAGAAGGATTTTATTGTTGAATTTTACGTGTTGCTGCTTACAACGTTGCTTGGTATGTTCTTTATGCTCTCGAGCAATAACCTGCTGATGTTTTATTTAGGGCTGGAACTCTCTTCGATTCCACTGGCAGCACTTGCCAATTTTGAACTCGAAAAGCGGAAGTCTTCGGAAGCTGCAATGAAGTTCATCATGTCGTCAGCGTTTTCATCCGGATTGTTGCTGTTTGGTATTTCCATGTTGTATGGAACAACCGGTACACTCAACTTTGCACAACTTGCTATGCTGATAGATGGCAACCCGTTGCAGTTATTCTCCTTTATACTCTTATTGGCAGGTTTCGGGTTTAAGATTTCCGCCGTTCCGTTTCACCTGTGGACGGCTGATGTGTATGAAGGATCACCGGTGGCAGTTACTTCTTACTTATCAGTAATTTCAAAAGGTGCCATTCTGTTTGTGATGGCTTCCGTACTCTTTACGGTCTTTAAACCATTGGTGGAAACATGGTACAATATGTTGTACCTCCTGGCAGTGCTCACGATGATCATCGGAAATCTGTTTGCGATCCGACAGCAAAACCTGAAACGATTTTTGGCATTTTCTTCTATTGCGCAGGTTGGATTTATTTTGATCGGTATGTCGGGTAGTTCGCAGGAAGCCACTGCATCTGTAATCTATTTTGTACTGATCTATGTCTTCTCCAACCTGGGCGCCTTTGGGGTGATTGCATTGGTAAGCGCGCAGACCGGTAAGGAAGAAATTGATGATTACAAAGGATTCTACCTTTCAAATCCAATGCTTGCGTTGGTGATGACGCTATCTCTTTTTTCGCTGGCAGGAATTCCTCCAACAGCCGGTTTCTTCGGTAAATTTTTTCTGTTGATGGCCGGAGCGGGAAAAGGAAATTTTGTGCTGATTACTATTGCAGCACTTAACATGGTCATCTCTTTGTATTACTACCTGCGGATCGTGAAAGTGATGTTTATGGAAAAGAATGAAACACCGATGGAGAAACTGCAGATCAGTTTGTTTCCACGGATTTCTTTGCTGACTTGTATGGCCGGTATTATCCTTATCGGTTTTACCACGCTGTTGTATGATTACATTTTCTCATTGAGTACTTCGTTCTAAAAATCCGGATGTGTAATGGCCATTAATAAGAATCATGAATTTGAAGACCTGGACGGATTTAAATGTGCCATTGTCGAAAAAAATGCAACTCCCGCCAGGGTTGAATTCCTGAAGCCGCTATTGACTGGGAATGGTTATACCGTTGTAGTGGTGAAGTCGCCACCACCAAAAACTGCCGCGCCAAAAGCAGCTGCCGCCGCTGCCACCACTGAACCTGCTGAAGCACCTCCACCTTTACCGGATACTTATACCATCGGTGTAACAGATCTCACGTTCAACCCTGTCAATGCGCTCTTTGGACGATTGCTGCGAACAGCTAATGGCCATATTGTGACGCCTGCCTATTGGGAACAAAAAGATAGGGAATCGCATGATGAGGTTCCATACTACGAATACAATACAACAAAACAGGAATAATATCTTTGCCGTATTCGGAACATTCTTTTTCTCAGCGAGGTTATATGACTATCTTTCCAATACTCCAATAGCATGGCGCTTGATATCTGGCATAAGGCAATAGTGACTGCAATAACGGATGTAACAGAAAACACAAAACGGTTCTTTTTTGAAGTGCCCGAACTCGAAGTATTGCATTTCATTCCCGGACAGTTCATCACGATAGATCTGCCTATTCATCAAAAAAAGAATCACCGCTGGAGAAGCTACTCCATCGCATCACGACCTGATGGCACGAATAAATTTGAGCTCGTAATTGTATATGCCCCGCAGGGCCTTGGTACCAATTATCTCTGGAAGGAACTGCGCAAAGGATCAACAGTTCAATTCAAAGGGCCGGCCGGTAACTTTATGTTACCCAATCAAATTACAACAGACATCTGTATGATTGCAACCGGAACAGGTGTTGCTCCGTACCGATCCATGTTGCTTGATTTGGCGGAACATCCGAGGGAACACCAGCATATATACCTGTTGTATGGTTCCAGAT
The DNA here is from genome assembly GCA_016704325.1 of Chitinophagaceae bacterium. Lineage (GTDB taxonomy): Bacteria > Bacteroidota > Bacteroidia > Chitinophagales > UBA10324 > JACCZZ01. Next base: position 77,647 of record JADJAG010000010.1, on the reverse strand, counting down.
TTATGAAAGATGTTTTATACCGGGAAGAATTTGAAGCCATGGAGTCAGTGATTCCCGGTTTCAAATACTTGGTGACACTCTCCCGTGAAAACGATCCAGCCTATACCGGATTAAAGGGTTATGTGCATCCTGTATATGAACAACTTTTTGCCAACAGGCAACCTGCCACTTTCTACTTATGCGGCTGGCGGAAAATGATTGATGAAGCAAAGCATCGTATTGTTTCTCTTGGTTATGAAAGCAAATCCATTCACGTAGAAATTTATGGATAAGCCATGCATCCATTATTATATGCAACGAACCTCCAACGTTTTCTCCGGGATCGCCTGCATGCAGCAGCTATGAAAGTCTTCCCACTGTTTTCAAAGTGCCCGCTTTGATACGATTAGCCGAAGTATACAAATAACCCCTGCTGAAAACTATTTCAACAGGGGTTAATCCTATCACCAATCAATTTTACCTGAAGATGATCACCTTCACAAATCCGCTTCCGTTGATTCCATCAAACCTTACGAAATAAATTCCTTCGGGCAGATCACTCACATTCATTTCAATAGTTGTTTCACTGCCATCCCATGCTGTAAATTCCTGCTTGCGTGCAATACCCAGCTCATCGTACCAGCCTATCACACCACTTTCGGGTTCCGGTGCGGAGAGCTGCAGTGTTATTATATCACGCGCCGGATTGGGAACTGCGCTCAGCTTAATGTATTCCGGCAAATTGTATTGATTACTCAAAGGACTGCCAATCTCATGTCCCGGATTTTTCACCTTAAACGTGAAGCTGCAGATTTCACAATCGTTGCCATTGCATGAGCCGGTGATAATCACCGTATAGGTTCCGGCAGCCGTTGGCGTAAAGTTAACCGGCATGGATACGCCACTTAACAATGGAGTGTTATTGTAATTAACGATCCAGCTATAGTCTGCACTGCAACCGGGCCCGCCAATACAACCAATTGAACCACTCATGGTAATCGGGAACCCGATCTTAGAATTATAAGTACCATGGCAAGGCTGATTTATGTAAGAAACATTGCTGGTGGTTACATTAAATGGCGACCAGGTTCCGCACGCACACAGTTCATCCGCGGTTACAAATGTAAACTGGCAGGAGTCGCATAAGTTACCACCGCAATAGCCATATATGGTCAATACATAGGATCCGGTTCCATTCAGCGTGAAGTTGGGCAAACCGGTTCCTGATGAAGGTATGGCATTGCCACCCGTAACACTCCAGGTAATCTGTGAAGCACAGGTTGCATCGTTGCCATTGCAAAGATAACCTCCGCCATTGAAGCTGATGGTTGCATTCGGATCCAGGTTGTCATACACTGAGCCACAATGCTGGGCCGTCTGATCTATTGTTTCAAAACCAACTGCAGTCTGCCAGCTCATTGTCAAATCAAAGTCTTCCCATTCACCACAGCCGCAATTCTCATCCACTACAAAATTAATGGTGCAGGTATCGCAGGCATTGGCGCCGCAGGAGCCAATAATGGTGAGTGTAAAGTTTCCGGGATTGTTCAGGAGGAAGAAAGGTAAGCCCGTACCGGAAGAAGGTGTGCCTCCGGGAATGCTCCAGGACAGGTTTGCTGTGCAGGCTGAATCTCCCTGACAGGTATAGCCTCCTGCAAAAAATGATACCGCACTGCCTTGTGCCACATTGGGCATGGTGGCACCGCATTCAACACCCGTAATTACATTTGGAACGGTTGGATCTGTAGGAGTGAGGTCAACAGAGAATAAATCCCATGTGCCACATTCACAGAGCGAATCACATTCCGGAAGTGTGAAACATACAGTATCAATTGCATGGCAGCAGCATCCGATACTATCAAGCAAGGTGATGTGGTAACAGATTTCAGAACCTGCAGGAAGTGATGGTGTAAACGTGAAGGTCTGTGTCGCACTATCACCCGGCGCAATAACCGGATTATAGAAAAATACCAGGTTCGGGAAGTTCGCACCAAAAGGAGTCAACATATCAATGGCTGCCATTGGAACGGGATACGGGCTGTTGTTCACCAACGTAAAGGTGTATTGGTACGAACCATCACCAAGGCAGATGATGGTATCATGAATCTCACCGCAAGGATTCAGCACAGGAGGATCACAATGGAAAATCAACGTATCACTGCACACTACACTGTCACCATCTGCCGTTGCAACCATCCAGTTGATGGCAACCTTTTGCGGGTTAGGTGTATTTGGCTGAAGGCTCAGGCACAGGTTGAATAAATTGGTTAATGTTCCCTGTGGGATATTACCAACCTGTGGTTGAAAGTTCATCAATGATTGATTTCCAAAGCCGGTCCACGTACCTGTATACGGTCCGCCAAGTTGCGTAGAGGCAATGGTTGCGCCCGGTGTTACCGGTATTACCTGTATGCCGGTAAAATAATTTCCGGTGAAATTATTAATCAGAGTTACATCCTGGCAACATCCTGTTGAATCGGCAGTGGATACCACATCAATATTCTCGCATGGATCACAATCCGGAAGCTCGATGCACAGCGAATCGTAGCAGCAGGTATCAGGATAAATGATCGTAGTATTAAAACAGAAAGTGGAGGGAATCTGTTGATTGGGCAATGCACTTAGTATCAATGGTGTTGCAGGAACCCATCCCGAGTTTCCTCCCGGAGCAATGTTAAGGAACTGATAGTAGTAAGACAGGTTATTCACCATAAACGGATAGGTGAAATTGCCGAGGAAGATGGACAATGATTGCGTAATATTATTATTCTGCACCATGAACTGAAAGGACCAGGTACCATCGCTGTTGCACCAGATCGTATCCGTCATCGTGTAACAATCTGAAGTATCACATTCACGCGGAGTATACTCGAAGGTGGTACTGTCAATACAACCATTCACGGTAGTAGCAATCAGCTTTATGGTGTAAGGAACACCATACACAGGCATGTTGATGTTATTCAGGCCCAGATCCTGAAGCGTGCTTACTGTGACATTGTTGATCTGCCAGTCATACATACTCATTCCCGGAGGACCGTTAATGGTATCCGCCAATGGATTGATACAACCTGAATCGCAGCCAATCGGCAACATACTCAGGTCAGGCATTGGGAAGATGATGACATTATCAGTTGCAGAAGCGGTGCACCCATTGGCAGGATCGGTAACGGTAACAGTATAACTTCCACCGCTATACACCGAAATGACAGGAACTACGGAACCTGTACTCCATAAATAACTTACTGATGCGGGAAGCCCTGTTGCTGTTAGTGTAACCGGATTGGGTGCACAGATACCGGCAGGATCTGAATTAGTAATGGTTACCGTTGGTGCCGCTTCTACTGTAAAAGTAAAGAGTACAGAATCTCCACAGTTGGTTGTATTCTCTTTTGCGAGGATTTTGTAAGTATAGGTTCCGGGAGGCAAAATTCCAGGTGTATAGGTGAAGCCGGTATTCAGTAAATTGTTGGAAAGGTCTTTCCATTTAACCGTATAATTTCCGGTCAAACCGGAGTTAAGCGTGATAGCCTGGTTAGAACACAACGGTTGAGGGCTTGCTGTAACATTCAATACCGGCAACGGATTGATGATACTCATTGCCGTATTACTTTGTATGATGCAGCCATTTGCATCCGTTACAACACAATAGTAATTACCTGAAGCTGTTGCCAGGTACGTTTGATTTGTTTCACCGCTTATCGGCGTGCCACTCATGTACCATTGGTACGAAGTATATCCGCTGCCGGCATCCAGCAGGTCACTTCCGCATGCCGGAGAATTAAAGATGAGATTGAACGGAGGTGGTGGAGGAGTTATAGTAACTGTTCCTGTTGCTGTTGTTATACACCCTGCTCCGCTTGTAGCAGTAACTGTAACATTATACGACAGAGGGCCGGGGGGAGGGAATGTATGCGTTGGATTCTGAAGCGTAGAATTGGTAGCATCACCAAAATTCCAGTTCCAGCTAACAACCGGAGGATTCGAACCGTTATCTGTTGCAGTAAAAGCAATGGGTGCATTACAGGCACTCGTAGCAATACTTGCAGTTATACTCGGCCCAACAACAGTAACCGGAATAATGATCTGCGCCTGGCAGGTTCCAACGGTAACAGTTAATGTTACATTGTAGGTACCGCCATTTAAGTAAGTGAATGTTGGATTTGCAGCAGTGGAAGTCGTATTATTCGGATCACCAAAATTCCAGAGGTATCCACTGATAGATCCGGAAATGAATGTGCTGAGATCTGTAAATGTTACCGTATTGCAATTTATTAATGTACTGAAGTTGGCAGCCACCGGAACGGTAATAGTAGTACAGGCTGAAGCACCCGGATCGCAAGGCGGGTTGCCTGCAAATCCATAACAAACCTGGTAGGTTCCAACTTGAGTATAACTGTGGGTTACGGTATTACCTGATGCACCAAAACTTCCATCTCCAAAATTCCAGCTCGCCGTACCAGTACAGGTTGCATTGGTTTGAAAAGTGAAGTTGTTGCAATTCGGATTGCCTTGTGTTACAATGGGTGTATTGGCTGTACAGGTCGGATTTCCACTATAAGGGCATGTATCATTGGTACAGTGTAAGTAGAAAGAATAGGTGGTTTGAGGGCAAGGAATATTACTGTTATCAGTTACCACTACGGAATACAAAACTCCCGGAATATTGGTACTGATAGTTTGTGTGGTTTGATTTCCGGGAGACCATAGGTAACTGTTTCCTGAAGGGGCGGTAAGTATTTGCGAGCTAACTAAAATTCCGTTCCCGTCGCAGGCTCCGCCATCGATGCAGGTCGGACAGGGAGAACCGCAAGCGCAATTAACCGTATGCGTTTGTGTTTTTATACAACCATTCGAAGTAGTTACGGTAACAGTATACGTTCCGGGATTCGTTACAGAAGTAGTATAACTCGTACTGCCATTTGACCATAAGAAAGTATATGGACCGTTAGGAGTTGTAAGAGTAACTGCCGGTGAAAACAATCCGGTAGCGGGATCGCAAGCCGCTGATGTGGGTCCTGTAATGGAAACCGTTGGCTCCGGATACGTAGCTGCCTGTGTATAAGCAATAGCTTTGCATCCATTGGCAGCAGTAGCTACCACATAATAATTACCAGGTGCTACATATGGTGTAGAAAATGGATTTCCTGATCCAAGCGATGTACCGCTTGCTAAAAACCAATTATAAGTAACCCCTCCTGTTCCGGAAAGCGTGGTGTTTACCCCGTTGCAACCGGAAGTTGCAGCTGCTGTAATAATTGGTAAAGGAAGAATATTAATGATTGGAGTAGTGAAGCTACCGGTGAGATTGCCGCAAATGGTTTCAGTGATCGTAATCGTTGCCTGCGAAGGACTGATTACAAACCATTTGATAACTACTGTAGTTGCCGTTTGACTTACAATCACTCCCGCATTGGACGGATTTATGGTGATGTTCACCGCAGAGCTTCCCGGATAGGTAAGTGAAATATTGTACGTCATATTTGTATCCGGACAAGAACTGGAAGGACCCGTTATAGAAGGTGTTGGTGTTGCATAGCCCGTGACCGGAATGGTAGTCGGTAACCCCGGGCAACCAATGGAACTTACGGGCGTCACGGTAATTGTTCCGGAAGTAAATACGCCGGGAATTGTCGCCGAAACAGGATTCGCAGTCGGGTTATTAAAAGTTATTCCGCCTGTTGAGGTCCAATTATAAGTAACGCCAGGTCCTGAACCTGATGCTGTATAACTGTAAGGTGTAGCCGGACAAACCAGCGGGTTAGGGCTGATGGTTGCCTGTAATGGAGCGGGCAATACCACTACGGTTATAGATTGACTTGGTACACAGGAAGTATTGGCAACAGCAGGCACCGCAGTAATTACATAAGTACCGGCAGCAGTGAAATTAAAACTTGCATTAGGACTGTTTGATACTGTTCCTACATTAGGCAAGGTGGTCCAATTACAATTGAAAGGAAGAAAATTCTGAAGTGCAGAAAAAGTGCCGGCGCTGTTTTCACATAATGAATCTGGTCCGGAAATAGTAAAATCATCCACTACTGTTATCGTCAGTGTTGCATCACCTTCGCATTCTAATACATCATTACTCATGTGACACTGTATAACATAAGTACCCGCACACGGGAAGCTGAGATTCTGTAAATAGGGTGGTGAGGAATACGGAAGTATTGTTGTCGATGGACCACAAGGCTCCGTAAACGTCCAGGTATATTGTGCTCCGGGAATGTAAGGTGCTGAATACGTATTTGTGGAACCAATACAGGCCACGATAGGGCCGCCAATATTAAAAGTTCCATTAGGCATGATGGGTATAGTGGCAACAGTAGCAACAGGACAGGTAGCCGGCACGCAGTTCGTCGTGGCCAGTGAGAGTGTTCCAACAGGCCCTGCACCCCAATCAACGGTTACGCAATTTTGATTGGTGGCTCCTGGAATGATTCCTCCGTTGATGGTCCAGCTATAAGTTGAACATACGGCATTGGTACAATACTGCACGGCTTCCGTTCCACCGCATACCGGAGAAATACAATAAATATCAGGTCCTGATAAGGAATCAACAATTACGCAATACTGTGCCGTATCACTACAACAGGCACTGTGAGCAGTAAGTACAACCGTATAAGTTCCGGGAGTATTGTAAGTATGGGTCACAACGCTTCCGTTAGTGGATGTGGTAAAGCCGTCTCCGAAATCCCAGTCGGCACTGACTATATTGGCAAATGAGCCGGTGCTGTTAAAAGTGACAGCAGTGTTGTTACAAATTTTTATGCAGCCATTAAAGATGGTAAGGTTGGGATCAAAACCAATAACTGCAGTAACGCCAGGTTCCACTATCACACAAAGGTGCAGGGAGATTGGCTGGCCATCAGATCCGGTAACAGTTACCACTACAAAGTATTGTCCGGGTGAATTCCAGACCACCGTAATCTCGTTGGTGCCGGCACCGCTAAGTATTGTACCATCACCTATTAGATCCCATTTGTAAGTACCTTGAAGAACGGTACTATACTTTACTGTATCGCCAAGGCAAACATGAACGCATGATTCACCGGTGCCACCCCCTTGAGAAAGGGTATCGCATGGATACTTGATATCCTGTTCTATTTTCTCGTATGGCTGTGCCAGGCTGCTGTTTTGCAGGCAAAAAAATGCACCAAGGAGAAGGAGAGAGCGCAGTAAAAAGGTTTTCATAAAAAAATATTTATGGTTGAAAAAATTATTGTGAAATGTTATTCTTTGAAATGGCTGGAAGCAGGATCGGAATTCCTATCTCCTTGTTGTCCTTAATACCCCTCACACAGTATTCCCAGTCGTCTTCCGCATCATGATCATCATACGGTGAGTTGACTGCTGTGGCAATAAATTCCCAGGATTGATCATTGGTATTTCGCTTGTAAATATTGACGGCATCAGCCGTCTTTTTTGTGAAGCGTATTTGCGCATAGCCGGTAAACTGTACCAGCACAGCATTGGGTTGATAAGTATCCCAATTCTCGTTGTTATTGTCTTCGATGATGATACTTTTTTCTTGCATCCAGGCATCAATGTATGCATTGGATACCCTGAAATACAAGAATTAACTAATAGATGTATTGATGGGGGAAATAAGTGTGTGGAAATGGAGAATAAGTGTATGGTTAGTTTAATCCTGAGAAGCTTTAATGAGACGTTTCCGGCTTATGAGCGTAAATCCATACGTTAAAAAAACCACCTCAATACAGAGGCGGCTTTATAGTTTCGATGTAATAAACAGCGATATGAATAGTTGTTTACTTCGCAATCACCATTTGTTTGCTGTCGGTTATTTTTCCAATTAGGAATAATGAATATTGATAAATACCGGTTGAAAGTTTTACAGTTGCTTCGTAAATGAGTGTTGCGTGCAGGCTATGTTATTCAATTCCACCTTTCAATTATTTACTTTAAAAGGTTAACTCAATGAATGCTGGGAATTTGCTAATACAAAAAACCCTCCTGCCGGATATTTCCAACAGGAGGGTTTTGATCTTGCAACGTTAATTTCAGCGGTAAACGATTACTTTAGTAAACCCGCTTCCCGCAATTCCATTGAAGTGAACGAAATAGATTCCACCTGCCAGATCACTCACATTCATTTCTATTTCAATTTCGCTGCCATCCCATTGTGTAAATGTTTGTTTTCGTGCAATGCCCAGGTCATCATACCATACGATCATTCCGCTTTCAGGATTAGCTGAGGACAAACGAAGAGTTACAACATCCTGTGCCGGATTGGGAGCTGCCATTAGTTCCACATTGTTTACAGAGCCTGTATTCAAAACACTCAATCCATCAGGTGGTGCGGGTTGACTGATAATATGGAAGTTAAATGAACACGCTTCGCACAGTGTTCCATTGCAAAGTCCGGATATTGTAACAGTACAACTTCCCGAACTTAATGGTGTGAAATTGATGGGCAGTGTGCTTCCACCCAAAACATACGTACCATTAATTTTCACAGCCCATGAATAAGTAGCAGCGCAGGTTCCGCCACCTCCTAAGCAATTGTACATACCGTTTATTGAAATGGGTTGTCCCTTCTTGGAGAAATAGCTTGCTCCACACTGTTGATTGGTGAATGTTGAACTGCTGGTTGTGATGTCGAATGGCGACCACGTTCCACAAGCACATGCTACCAAAGCGCTGTCAACATTAAAAGTATAATCACACTGCTCACACGTATTTACACCACAGGTTCCTTGCATGGTAAGTGTGTAAGTTCCCGGATTGTTTAAGGTGAAGGAAGGCAAGCCTGATCCGCTCGATGGTGTTGCTCCGGGCATTGACCAGGAGAGGGCAGCCACACACGATTCATTGCTTGGTGAGCAGAGATAACCACCGGAAGAAAAGTTAACGGTTGTTCCGGCAGGTATGTCGTTGAAGATGGCACCGCATGACTGATTGGTTAATACAATTGGTACATCAGTAGCCGGTTCATCCAGAGCGATGTCATGGTTTGTCCAATATCCACAGTTGCATTCTTCCTCATCTGTACCAACGGTGATGGTGAAGACACAAGGGCTGCACTCATTTCCACCGCACGTTGGTGTGATGGTAAAGGTATAAGTGCCCGGTTCGTCCATGTGAATGTCGGAGGGGAATCCGCTGGTTCCAACTTCAGTTGTTGATGGACCATTGACTACCCAGAAGAAAGTGGGTGCACAATCGTTGGTATTGCACAGGTAGTTCGCCATGATTGTAGTTGTTGCACCAGGCTCAATACCTGTAAGATTGTCGCCGCACATAATTGGGTTAAATGAAGTAGTGCCATCAGGATTTACAGATTGGGCAAGCAGGAAATCCCAGTTTCCACAAGTGCATGTATCCGCTTCGTCAACAACATTAAAAGTAAACTGACAGATTTCACAAGTGTTTACACCGCAGGCTCCCTGCAGTGTTAGTGTGTAGCTTCCGGGATTATTTATGGTGAAGATTGGCAAGCCCGATCCACTGGATGGTGTTGCGCCGGGCATGGACCAGAAAAGTGTGGCCACACACGACTCATTACTTGGTGAACACAAATAACCACCTGCAGAAAAGTTAACCATTGTTCCGACTGCTACATCATTGAACACTGCTCCGCAAGACTGGTCAGGATGGCTGGTAATAGCACCATCCGGCGCAATCATATCAACGGAAAGCGGAGACCATGAACCGCAATTGCAAGTATCAGTAGCGGGTATGTTGATGAACAGTTCACAAGAGTCACATAATGTTTTTCCATCGCACAACGAATAAATGGTGAGAACGTAACTGCCCGGAGTGCTGATGGTAAAAACAGGATACCCTGAACCTGATGAAGGCGTAGCACCGGGAAGGGACCACGAAACGAATCCGCTCGGATTTCCATCGCTGCACACGTAACCGCCGCCCACAAAGCTGATGGTAGCAGGCAATGTATTGATGTACGGATCCAGCACGTCGCCGCATTCCAAAAGAACGCCATAATCAATGTTGCCGCTATTATCTACTACTGCTCCATACGTTGTGCGCTCTCCGCAAGTGATCAAAGTGCTGTCGCAAGCAGGCAACGTAAAGCACACAGTATCCACATCATGACAGCAGCAACCAATACTATCAAGTAAAGTGATGTGGTAACAAATTTCTGATCCTGCAGGCAAGGCAGTACTGAAAGTAAAGGTATGCGTATAGCTTGCTCCGGGAGCCAATGCCGGACTGAAATAAAAGAGCGATGGAAATCCGATCAGCCAACCTGTTGGAGAGATGGCATCTACAGCAGCCGTGTTAATGGCGTTCATGCTGTTGTTGGTGAGGGTGAAACTGTATTGATAACTGCCATTACCCAGACAGGTAATAGTATCTTCAACCGTACCGCACAGATTTTTTGGTTCTGACTCACAATAGAATTTCAGCGTATCGGTGCAGGCAACACTGTCTGCGGTTCCTGCGGCATTGGGCACCAACCAATCAAGCAATACGATTTGAGGTGAAGGTGTTCCCGGTGCAAGTGATAAACACATCGTGAACAAGTCAGTGGTAGTTCCGGTTGGGATGAATCCGCCATTGTTACTGAGATTGGGTTCATAAATAACGGTTGCAGTATTATTTGTCGGCGAGTTCCAGGTGCCTGCATATGCACCACCCAAATAAGTAGAACCAATGGTGGCACCAGGTGTAACTGGAGTTACCTGAATGCCCGTGAAATAGCTTCCATTAAAGTTGTTGTACAACGAAACCGTTTTGCAGCAGGAAGAATCAGCATCTGTTGAACTTGCACTGATGTTTTCGCAAGGATCGCAATTGGGAATTTCAATACACAATGAATCGTAGCAACAAGTATCTCCATAAATAATAAGCGATTTGAAACAGAAGGAAACAGGTACCTGATTATTGGGTGGTACACTGAGTATAATTGGCATGGTAGGAAACCATGCACTCGTTCCACCGGCTGGAATATTAAGGAATTGATAATACAGCGGTGTATATTGATAGACCTGAGGATTCGGCGGTGGATCCATTACTGCCTGAACTAAGAAGGGAGCTGTAAAATCATACAACTTGATAGAGGCACTTGCAGTAGCATTGTTATTCTGTACCTGGAGCTGGAAGGAGTAGGTTCCATCCGTATTGCACCAGATAGTGTCTTTAGTAGTATAACAATGTGACTCAATGGAATCACAATCCAATGGCGTGTATTCAAACTCAATACTGTCAATGCATCCATTAATAGTAGTAACAATTAATTTAATTGGGATCGGAACGCCATAACCTAATGTCTGTGTTCCATCAATCGTTAAATCCTGACTGTTGTTTACCCACAGATTATTCACTATCCAGGTGTAAGTGTAGGATTCACCTATTGGCGCATCAGGACCATGTATTGTTTCCGGAGTGGGATTGATACACGATGAATCGCAGCCGATGGGCAGCATGGTTAAATCAGGCAAGGGAAAAATAGTTGCCGTTGCTGAAGCAGAAGCGGTGCAACCATTCGTAGGTTCTGTTACAGTGAGTGTGTAAGTACCACTCGTGTACACATTGATACTTGGTGTGGTGGCACCATTGCTCCATAAATAATTTACGGTAGGAAAAGCGTTGGCAAGAATACTCACATACTCTGGTGCACAAATGGCCGGCGTGTTATAAATGCTAATGATAATTGGTGAAGCTCCTACGGTAAAGGTGATGGTGTCAATACTTTTGCAGCCTGTAGTTTGATCGGTAACTTCACAGATGTACCGGTATATACCTGCTCCAAGCAATGGCAATTGGTAATTCACTCCGAGAAACTGTGACACCTGATTGATATCAAACCATTCAACAGTATAAGTAGATGAAACACCGGAGTGAAGGGTTAGAATATCATTTGAACAAACCGGATTCGGAGAAACCGACAAATTGATTGGTGGCAATGGGTTAATAACTACTTGTGCCGGAGTGCTTACTATAATGCATCCGTTGGCATCCGTTACTTCCACTGAATAGTTACCAGAAGATGAAACAAGTATTTGCGATTGTGTTTCTAACTGCAGTTCTGTTCCATTGTTGCTCCATTGAAATGAAGAATAGCTTCCAGAATTCGGTGTCATCACAATAAGAGATCCACAGGCAGTTCCACCTGTCAAAGGGAATGGTAGCGGAGGTGCAAGGGCTGTAACATCCATGTTTGCAGTAGCAGTACATCCAAATCCATCAGTAACAGTGAGGTTAACATTATATGGTCCACCTGCAGGAAATGTATGTACCGGATTCTGAAGATTGGAAATAGAGATTCCCGGATCATTGAAATTCCAGCTCCAGTCAACAATATTTGTTGAACCACTATTTATGGTGGCTGATAATTGCACAGGGGCATTACACAAAGCTGGCAACAAGTTGATACTAACATTGGGCGCCTGTATAAGAACTGTATGTGTGATCTTTGCTTGGCAGTCGCCTGCTTGTATGGTTAAGGTCACATAGTATGGTCCGCCACCGTTATAAGTATGTGTTGGTGATTGAGCAGTAACGGGAGGAGTATTATCTCCAAAATTCCAACTCCATCCTGTAATGTTAAATCCGGGCAAAGTATTCGATAAATCTGTAAACGTGACCACATTGCAATTGACAACAAAACTAAAGTCTGCTGCTACGGGAATGGATACCATATCGCATGCACTTATTGGATCTTCACAAACAAAAGTAGGTGTGATACCATAACAAACCTGGTAGGCACCTGGCATAGAATAGGTATGCGTAGGAGTATTTCCTGTACCTGATGTTCCATCGCCAAAACTCCATCCCGAAATAGTATTGCAAGCTCCGGTGGTATTTGCCTGAAAAGATATTGTATTACAATCTGAACCTGCCTGGGTAAAGCTGGGTGCATTGGCTGTGCAGGTGGTATTTCCTCCCTCGAATGGGCAAACATCACCATCGCAAAACACATAATAACTGTAAACGGAAGAAGGGCAATTCATATTTGCATTGTCAAATACAGTTACGATATATGAAATACCGGGAACACTTGCTGTAATCGTTTGCGTAGTTTCTCCGTTCGGGCTCCACATATAACTTGTTCCTGTTGGTGCAGTAAGTATTGGTGGGTTATCGAATACTCCATTGGTACAGGTTCCTCCATTAACACAAGCGGGACATTCAGGAATAGGGCATTGGCAGCCAATAGTAAAAGATTCTGTTTTAGTACATCCTGCTGCATTGGTTACAGTAACGGTATAAGTTCCGGTTTGAGTAACTATGATGGGATTTGTTTGCATTCCATTGGACCAAGCGAAAGTGTACCCATTGCCATCAAATGTTTGCAATGTTTGTGGGTCTATAAAATCTCCGGTAGCACTCAACGGATCGCAAGGTGCCGAAGCAGGGCCAAAAACAGAAACAATAGGTTCAGTTAATTGTGTTGCCTGTGTGTAGGCATTCGCTTTACAACCATTCACATCTGTTCCGGTAACAAAATAATTGCCGGGAACACTTGTACTGTATGTTGAATTGGTTGCACCACTGACAGGCAAGCCGGTTGGATAAAACCACTGATAGTGACTTAATCCGCCTGTAGCAGAAAGTATTCCTGCTACTCCTGTACATACACTTACTGTAGTCGCAGTAATAATTGGAGTTGCGAAATAAGTGATAGGAATTACATTGCTTCCTGTTTGAGTTAGGCAAGTAGTTTCATTTACTTCAAGCGTTACATTTCCACCCACTCCATTCCATAAAACAGTAACCGTATTTGTTCCCTGCCCGGATGTAATTGTTCCGGCACTTGTAGGGCTAATTACCCATTGCACGGTTGAAAGCCCGGGATAACTGAGTGTGGCAGCATAAGTGATTGATTGCCCAATGCACACTTGAAAAGTATCAGGTTGTATTATTACCGGCTGCGGTTGCGCAGGAGCATTGATGTTAATGGAAGTGCTGGAGGAACAACCACCCTCAGATACAGTGGCTGTTAAAGTTCCGCTTGTAAAACCGGCAGGAAATATTCCTGTAAAAGTTGTTCCATTCCCCGTAGGAAAATTTACACCTTCATTTAAAGCCCAATTGATGGTGGCTGTGGGACTGCTTACAAAAGCCGAGTAAGAATAAATTCCTCCAGGACAAACGATTGCAGGACCGTTTATCAAACTTACCACAGGCACAGCGATCACCACCACAGTTAATGATTTTGATGGTGAGCATGCCGATGATAAAGGATTTGGCGTAGCAGTAACTGTGTATGTTCCCGGTAGGGTGAATTGATATCCGGGCGAGTTGGTCATTGCAATTGACCCAACTATATTTCCATTTGCATCTTTTATTTCCCAATCACAAATTAACCCGGGACCATTTGGGATGAGGTTCGCATTCCAAATACCTTGTGTGTTTACGCAAAGGGAATCAGTTCCCGAAATTTCAAAATCACCAATCACATTAATCGTAAGTGTTGCATCCCCCACACAATCGAGCACATCATTTTCCATGTGGCACGTAAGCGTGTGCGATCCGGAACAGAAGGGAATATTTTGAATATAAGGTTGAGTTGAATTCTGTAGTGGAAAGCCATCTAATTCCCACTGGTATTGTGCACCGGGTATGTAAGGAGCCGAATAGGAATAGGTTGCGGGACAAGAAGCGCAGACATTTTGCTGTCCACTAATTACAAAGTTACCAGCCGGCATTATGGGTATAGACACAATTGTTGGTACACTGCAGGCGCCTGGGTCATTACATAAGAGGGACACCGTTCCTTCAGGTCCATTTCCCCAATCAACTGATACAGGATTGGAAGAGGTAGAACCGGAAATGGTGCCACCGGTAACTTCCCATTCATAGTTTGTACAGGATTGTCCCGAATACATTACTCCCTGCTGCCCTGCACAAACAGCAGTAATGCAAGAAATTTCTGGTCCGGCACTCGGATCAACTATTACACAATATTGAGCAGTATCTGAACAGCAATCACTGTTTACAGTGAGTACAACAGTATAAGTTCCTGCTACATTGTATTCATGGATCACAGAAGCAACCCCAATGGCCTGAGCGCCAGGCGTTCCATCGCCAAAGTCCCATTCGCTGGAGACAATGTTTGAGTATGAATTGTTATTGAAAGTAACAGGGCTGCCCCTGCAAATATTGATGCAGTTGCCATTTGTAAAAGTATAATTTGAGCTGATTGCGGCAGTAACGCCGGTTACAATCACGCATTGTTCCAAATTTTTGGGGTAGCCATCGGAGCCCGTAATACTGGCAGTGATAAAATACTGCCCGGGCGTATTCCATACCACGAAAACTTGCGAAGTATTTGCACCTGAAACAAGATCCACTCCTGTTGGAAATCCCCAGCTATTTAATACGGCACCATTATCCGATAGCGAATAAGAGATGGTATCACCTATACAGGCATGGATGCAACTGGTAGTACCAGCACTGTCATCACAGGCATAGACAGGGCTTTGGATGATAGGGCTTTGTGCCTGCAAATTCTTTGCAAATGCAAGAAGGAGCATCAGAACAATCAGGCTAAGGGTTTTTGCAGAATTGGAAATGTGTTTCATGATAATTGGTTTTAGAAGAATGGACTTGTCTTACTTCACAAACCTATTCATCCGGAAAAGCAGCATCAGTGAGGATGTACCTAGTGTATGAATGGTTTCACCAATGGTTCAATACAGTGTATGAACGGTAAATAGATTTTGAATAAATGAATAAATGGGACTACCAAATTGTCTGAACTTTGATTTTATTGATTTTTTGATTGGCTATGATTTTTAAGTTGCTTAATCATAGTATTCAGTAAATCATTTCTAATCATAGTTCAGACTTCTTCTACACCGACTCTATTTTACAGTTGGGCTATGAACTCTACGAATGTGTGCCTGATGATTTCAAATCCGGAGCTGAAAAATTGTCTGAACTATGATTTCATTGATTTTTTGATTGACTATGATTTTTTTACTTGCTTAATCATAGCATTCAATAAATCATTTAAAAATCATAGTTCAGACTGCTTCAACCAATGGGAACGACGAAGCAATCCCAACCACGAAGCCGTCATTGCGAGAAAGAACGACTAAGCAATCCCCACGGATTAGCTTCAAAGCTTGTTTGACAGTTTGGATTCCATCAGGGGATTGCTTCATCCCGCCATTTACATTTTAGCCATATTGGAGCGAGTACAAGGTGGGATTCGCAATGACTTCAATTACCGCAACGACGGTACATCATCGCAATGACAGTATTCCAAAAATATCCTACTGAACGACTGATCCATTTAACAGATCGCCTCATGCATTATTTGTTATAGTCTCAAATAAAATAACAACGGACACCTTAACAGCATCCGTTGTCATCATATATCTGAAAGTCACTGCTTATTGCCTGATCAATTTTGAAGTGATAACTCCTTCTTCCGTAGCAATAGAAATAAAGTAAATGCCGGGTTCAAAACTACCGGTGCTGATGGTTTGATGGTTGGTGCCGGCTACAAGTTGTAGTTGCTCTTCCAATAACACCTTGCCTGTCAGGTCGCATAAACGGAGCGTGCCTTTTGTTTCATTGACTGAAGTAAATGATACAGTAACGGCATCTGATGTTGGATTGGGAAAAGTAGAAATTCCTGCAACACCGTTTTCATGGCCGGTTACTGCATTTTGTGAACGCAGCGGAAAGCCCGTTAAATCAACAATCAACTCGAATGGTCCGACCGAAGCAGGTGTATGTGTTACTTCATCAAGTATCACCAAACAGGCATACCCCTGGTCAATCACCTTTAAGAGTTTATAGGGGGGAAACTCGAGCGGGAAAAAATCAATAATTCCAAATGGTGGCAGAAAACAGTTTACTGCACTTGTTGCGGTCAGGGTTGTAAACCCGGAAGGCGTTTCATCGTACCGGTCCACTTTTAGGGAAGTACCTGATACATCTACATTAAAAATGTAAAAATCCGTAGTGCCTCCTGTACTCTTGTCAATAAAGTATTCACCGGTGTAGTTCATTGTTTGGGCATAAGATAGCGCGAAGGTGGTACGGTTAATTTTATACAATACCCTTTTATTGGTGGTTAGATTTTTTGCATCAATGTAAATGCTGTTGTCCTGCAACTCCGATTTCAAGTTGTAAACCAGTCCCTGTGGGTTTCCGCTCAGCGGTAATATGGAGGTATAGGCAAAGCCCGTAGTGGTTAGCTTGTCAGCAAAGATTCTGTTTTTTCCGCTTTTGTAACAATCACCTATAACATTTACCGTGCTTACATCAATATAGAATTGAATAGAGGCCATGTTAAAAAAATCACCCGGTGGAAGGCTATGGGTAAAGGGTGCATTGTTTATCTGGTTACCATCATAATCAAAAACCAGCACCTTGAGTGCAGAAGCATCGGAATAATAAAAAACATAAAGATAGCTTTCGACTCCTACTACATCTAAAATTTGTGAGGCTGAAGGTATAGACAGTGCTATGTCATACAATTCCCACTGATACGGAACATATACCCAATCATTTGTTCTGAATCCTTTTAACCTGAATTTCTTTACTCCTGATGGATTCTTAAGGTACGAATATACAGCGGCGGCTTTCCCCTCGCCGGTGTTGTGCAATAGCCAGCCAAGATTGGGAAGTGTTGGAGGACCATGGTTCATCCCGAAGGCATGGGCATGAACGGAACCACTGATGTAGTTAATGCCAGCGGGTGGTGCGATATCAAAATTTCCCATGTACTGAATATTCAGATAGGGGAATGGATGACCGGCCATCACATTCTGATCATGCAATCCAAAGATGCACAAATCGTCCACGTCACCATTGGTCCACATATCATAATCTAATCCCTGGGTACCTAAATTTCCTACACCCTGGTTGATTAAACCGCATCCTGCTGCCACGTTTAAGGAGATGTTGTTATTGGTTGCATCTTTGAACGTGTTGCCCAGTCCATAATATTGCCCATCGGCAGTATTCTTTCTGATGGGCTTATACTGGTAATTGGGTTCATAGGGAATGTCATTTTCATGAATATAGCAGCCGTTAGTCCAAATGGGCTGCGCGCTGGCAGTGTTCGCATAGATCAACCATGCAATCACAAAACTGAAGTGGAGTAATCTTTTCATACAGTTCGTTTTGATTTTTTTTCGCTTACTCTGTTTCGGTTTTTCAGCATTCACCGCCACAATCTTTTAAGGGTGTTATGGGATTTCCCCTTGTTAAAGCTTCAATGGTGTAAACGTAGGTTCGCACAAGTGCAAAGGGAGGGCAGATGTATGTAGTGTCGAGTTGAATGTGCAAATGGTAGTGATGGAAGGATGAATGGAAACACCCTAAAAAAGCCGCCTCCATATTGGAAGCGGCTTTTCAAAGTTAACTGATAGTTGAGATACGTATATTGTTTATTTCACAATCACCATTTGTTTGCTGTCCATCATTTTTCCGTTTACTATTAATGAATACTGATAAACACCTGCGGAAAGCTTGTTGGCATTGATTATCTGTTCAGTTGATCCTGCGGAAAGTGAATAAGTACTTACCACTTTTCCGTTTGCATCAGTAATGGATAATTGCGCAATGGATGCATCGGCAGGTAGTGAGAATGTGATGGTTGCTTTTTGTGAAAAGGGATTAGGAGTGATTGCAAAAAGGCGAGCACCTGCATTGTCATTCCCATCTGATGAAGCTGCCTTCGATTGCTGATGGCTTGCGCAGCACTGCGAAAGAGAAACATCGAGTGATTGAAGCTGTGCTTTCAATTCATATACAAGCGAAGTAAGATCGTCAACCTGATTGGTTAATTCTTCATTTTTTGCTGACAATTCCTGTATGCCGATTAAAGCCACACCGGCAGGGTCAATTGTTGAAATGGTAGTATCATTTCCGACCTTAAAAGCTGCGTAAAAATCCTGAGCCATTGGACCAATGTGTGTTACCGGTTCCAGATCAGCAATGTAATGCCACCGTTGAATTTTTAACTGATTGATTTTATCCAGCACGCTTTGTTGATCAAGATCTTCAAAACTATTTTTTAGTTTTTTATCCGATGCATTTGTCCAGACTCCACCGGTTGTAAGTGTTGCTGTGGTATTTGAAAATTGAATGATATTGGCAGCGGCCGGGCAAATACCCAATCCCCATTTGGTGACTGCAGCATCTCCAAACACCATCATGTTACTGGAGCATACCAATGCATTCGCGCCGATGGCAGTTGCATTGGTCAGATTGGTGGAAGTGCTTGCGACACCGGCAGCATAGCCAAGGGCTGTATTATCCGATCCGCTGATGTTGTAGAAAATCGCTTTGTAACCCACTGCTGTATTGCGGTTTCCGTTTATGTTTTGATAAAGGGTACTTGCACCTGTCGCAGTGTTATAATCGGCATTACTATTATAGAGCGAACGATATCCTGCACTCACATTCTCATTTCCGCCAATGTTGGTGTAGAGCGCTTCTTCGCCAGTTGCAGTATTGCTGTTACCGGCCTGGTTAGAAAAAAGCGCCCCGTAGCCATGAGCAGTATTATTGTTTGCATTATTGAAATACAGAGCTGAATAGCCGGTGGCTGTATTGTTTGCACCCGTGGTATTGGAAATCAAAGATTGATAGCCCACAGCAGTATTGCCAGTTCCGGTAATGTTGGTGCCGAGTGCTTTGTAACCTAAAACAGCATTGGTGTTTATAAATCCTCCGCCTAAACCTACAGTTATCGAGTTGATTCTTGCATCACCACCTGCCACTTCTAATTTCTCAGCCGGCGACAGCGTTCCAATTCCGACATTACCAAATGTCTTTTCGATAATGAGTCGTGGGGTATAATTAATTCCAGGAAAACTTCCTGATTGAGAACTGGCAATCACAAAATTTCCGGTACCTTCATTTGTATTTCCTACACCCATGGAATATAGTGTCCAGTTAAGTCCACCAGTAGTACCATTGTCTAAGTGTAAAGCAGCTGCTCCTCCGGAAGTACCGGTTCCGCCTGTGCCTTTTTGAATAACCCTGATACCATCTTCAGGAGTTTGGGTGTAAACATCTAATTTATTAATGGGTGAAATGGTACCGATTCCAACTCTCCCGTTGTTTTTCTTCACCGTCATACGTGTTACGTCATTAGTGATAATCCGCACATCATAGGCATTGAGCGTTCCTAGTTTATCAACTTGTGGTCCCGGTGGATGTGTATTACCATTAGTAACCCATGGCGCTTGCGCATTAACGCTTGTTGATGCATACAACAAAATAGTCGCAAGCATCAGATTTTGAAATAATTTTTTCATAGTCTTAAAATTTAAATGGGTGAATAGTTGCTTACTCTGTTTCCCCTTTTCAGCTTCCGGGTTCTTACTCTGTTTCGGTTTTTCAAATTCCACCGCCGTAATTTTTTTAGGGTATTACGGTATATATTCCCTTGTTAAAATTTGAACGGTGTAAACATAGCTTCACAAAAAAGTGAAAACAGGGGAGATGTACGAAGTGTTGCATTGGATGCGCAAGTGGTAAAGATGGAAGGACGAATGGAAAAACCCGAAGGCAACCTGAATATAGTTTTGTACTATTTTTCAGCAAATAAGAACTTTCAGTGAATACGCTATCAACCATGTTACGCTGCCTATAAATGAAAAAGTCCACTTCAAATTCAATTGAATTTGAAGCGGACTTAATAATTCTCAAACATGAAATTATTTTCTCTGAACGATCACCTTTTCTGTATAGATTTTTTCATTCACCAATACCTGCACCTGGTAAATGCCATCAGATAATGAATGATCCAGGCTGACATCCTTTTTAATGTGCCCTCCTGTGAGTGTAACTTGCTCTTCATATATGGATTGCCCCAGCAAGTTCACGATGACAATGTTTGCCACCTGATCAGCGGCATCACTTGTGGTAACATCTATTGAAAAGCTACCTCCGTTTGGATTAGGATACAAGCTTACAGAAGTGAATAGATTCTTATCAGTTATCGAACCTTGCCGGCAGCTAATGACTACTTCTGAAGGACCTGACAATTTACTGCAACCGGTGCTATTGGTAACTTCCACTTTGTATTTGGCATCCACAGTGGCGAGATACGTGTTAAGGGTTGCACCATCAATAAATTTATTCCCTTTCTTCCATCTGTACATAAAGTTCGCTCCTTCAGTTGCCAGTAACTTTACTGCTCCATTCTGGCAAGGCTGTTGGGTTATGGTGGCTTTTGGTGGTTTCTTGAAGGTCACTTTCGTATCACCACTCATCTCAGAACAACCTGTTATGTCAGTAATCTTTACAGCATAACTGCCATCTTCAACTACCATCAGCGTTTGCTGATGTTGGCCCGGAATTATTAATCCATCCTTCAGCCAATCAAATTGCGATACGGCAGCATTGGTGCTGGCGGCAAGCGTAAGTTGACTTCCTTTGCAAGCTTTAACGTTACCTGAAGGAGTAACGTTAACTATAATTGCCGGCGGTTCGGTTATGATTATGGTATCTACCACTTCACAGTTATTTGCATCAGTTAACATTACACTATAGCTTCCAGCGGAAGCAGACACTTTCCCAAATTCACAAGGGCCAGGAGGTTGTGGCAGTGTGCAGTGGCCCCAAATGCAAGCCGCACCAAGATACTCGCCGCAAATGGTGGTATTAAGATTTGAACAGTCTTGATTGGTTAAACAGGGTTGCCCTGATGTAACGGTGATTGCATAAGGTCCTTTCCCACCCGACAGCTCAAATTCCATTTCGCCGGCTTCGCCATGGCACATAGGATTTTTTATTGTCGGTACTAAAACAAGCTTCGGCGGTTCAGCAATTATAACAGTGTCATTTAACGTGCAACCATTGGCGTCAGTGATCTCTATAACATAGGATCCCGCAGGACTGGGGATTCTCCAATAAGGAATTACGCAAGGAACCGTTGAAAACGAGCAACAACCCGAAATACATTGCATGCAGTTAGGGTTACCGCATTCGTCAATAAAACAAAGATTGGGACATTGTGAATTCGTAGAGCATGAATTTGCACAAGGAGGTGAACTAAATAATACGTGATAAGGAGCCTTGCCCCCTTCAACATTTACTTCAACTTCTCCGTTGCCACCATTACAAATTGCGTCTGTTACTGTTGTTGTCAAAACAAGTTTGGGTGGTTCAGCAATAATTACAGTGTCCTTTATTTCGCAACCATTCGCATCACTTATGTCTATTAAATACGTTCCAGCCGGATTGGAAATTTTGCCCAACTCGCAATTTCCAGGGATTATTATTTGATGGTATCCGCAGATTTCATTCAGGCAGAACTTGGTATAGGTTTCGCCACAAACAGTAATAGGAGTTGGGGGGCATACCAAATTGCAGGGAAAATTGAAAACTCCCAAGTTTTTTATTGTGTAACCTGCCTTACCTCCTGAAATGTCGATTTCAAGTTCTCCGTTGCCACCATTACAAATTGCGTCTGTTACCGTTGTTGTCAAAACAAGATTAGGTGGTTGTGTCATGGTAACGGCCTTAATAGCTTCAGTACCAACAGCATCAATTACAATAGCTTCTATTTCGCCGGCATTTAGCTTTACAGAATTATTTGAACTCGATTGAATCCATTCACTGGTAGTTATGCAATGTCCGGTAACACAGAATCCTCCTGTTGTGGGGTTGCATTGGTCATTAAATTCACAATCTGCACCTTGTTCATCGATGAGTCTTGCAGCATATCTGTATGGTGCTACACCTCCGGATATATCATTAAATACAACTTTGCCTTTTTCACCGTAGCAATTAGGTTTTTTAACTGTTACCGAAAAAGTAATTGGTGATTGAGCAAAACTCCCCTGGAACAGAAAGAGGAGAAGCAAGAAAATCATCGGCATGCATCTTCGAACTGCATTCAAAGTAAGATCGTCTGAGTTTTTCATGGTGATTAGTATTTGGTTGAATTTTTTTGCCTACTCTGTTTCCCCTTTTCAGCTTCCGGGTTCTTACTCTGTTTCGGTTTTTCAGATTCCACCACCGTACTTTTTTGAGGGTGTTCCGGATATGCTCCCTTTGTAAAATTTCAACGGGGTAAACATAGGTTCACACGAAAGCGAAAGCAGGGGAGATGTATGTAGTGAGGTGTTGAATGTGCAAGTGGTAGCTATGGATGAATGAAAGGAAATGTAGTTGTGTGTGAAGACACACATAAGTGTCCCGGGGAAATTGTCTCAACTATGATTTCATTGATTTTCTGATTGGCTATGATTTTTATTTGGTTTCATCATCCGTTTAAATTGTAGGGTAGAATTTCCAAAATTTATCAGTAAGCCAATTTCAGAAACATCTTTCTCCAAATAATTGATCGCCGGTGGGGTGACCATGCGCTAACTGAATAACAACTTTTAATTCAACCTTTATTTTTCCTGTAACAAAAAATTATTTTCTAAAGGAATGACAAAAGGAACAGATGTATCAAGCAATGCGCAGCTCATAACGGGAGCATCAGGATGATTAGAAAGATTTGATAACAGCTCAAAAAATACTTCCTCCCCAAACAAAGTCGCTAAACTTTGGATTGTGAAAATTCTTCCCGACAAGTATTTGCTTCTTAATACTGAGAGATGATGCTATTCTTTTTAGATACGCCAAATCTGAAGGTGATGGAGACTCCTTTACTTCAATGGCAATTTTTCCATCAATAATAAAATCAATTTCATTGCCCGTTTTTAGTGAATAGTAATTCAACTTACCATGATGTGCCAATTGATTGGCGATTGAATTTTCAAAAAGTGCCCCAGTTGAATGATGCCCGAGTACAGTAAGTATTCCCGAATCGGTGAAGTATAGCTTTTGTTGTTGCGCAATTTCGCGATCAATATTTTTAGTGAAAGGAGAAATTAATCTTATGAAATAGGTGTGCTCTAAAAAAATCAGATACTCCTTTATTCGCTTGCGGTGAATGCCACTTATGCCGGAAAGCTTAGTAAAATCTACTTTGTTTCCCGCCCGTGATGCAAGCAACCGAATCAGCTTATACAATTCATCTACTGCTTCAAAATCCGACATCAACTTAATATCAAGTTCAATGTATGCATTAATAATATCTTTAAGATACTCGAGCCGGTCTCTTGTGTTTTCACTTTTCGCTACCTCGGGAAAGCCACCGTAAGTAACAAAATCATGATAGTGCTCTTTATAGCGATTGAAGAATGAAGCATTGATCTTTTCAAAAGCAAATTGTTCCAACTTCTTAACTGTTTCTCCTCTGAAAATGAGGAACTCATAAAAATCAAGAGGCATCATTTCAAAAATTCTTTTGCGCCCGGCCAGACTTTCGGAGAATCGGTTCTTAATGTAGAAAGAACTGCTTCCCGTTACGATAAATTTCACCGGGTAATTATCATACAGGTGTTTTATTACGCTTGTAATAGCCGGAACCAATTGAATTTCATCTATGGCAATTACTGATTTTTTTTTCAGGTCAATGCCTTCGGCAAGTAGTGAGCGTTCGATGTCGGCATAGTTTTGTTGCTGAAAAAGATGCCGGTATTCAATGCGCTCGAGATCTAAATGGATTTTGTTGTTATGCCTGACCAATGAAAGCAGGTGCTTGAGAGCCGTTGTTTTTCCCACCCTCCTCATACCGGTAATAACAGTAACCAATCGATTTGGGAGATGCTTTTCCAATTCAGTATAGATACTTCGTTGAGTCATAAAGTATTACTTTAAGGCACTAAAGTAACCAAATAGTATTTTACACTTAAATTTTATTTTCCGCTTGAAATATCCACTGCTATAATGCCCAACCAACTCTTACTGGCGCTCGTCTGAAGTTGAGCCATGAGCACAGCGAACGAGTGACTGAAGTTGATAAATTGTCTGAACTATGATTTTATTGATTTTTTGATTGACTATGATTTTTAACATGCCAAATCATAGTATTCATTCAATCATTTAAAAATCATAGTTCAGACTTCCACCAGTGCGAACAACGAATGGAAAAGTGGTCCTGGTTATGTGCGAAGACACACAAAACGGTATCAGCTCCGTAGGAGTTCCTTTGAGACAATAACTGAATATCAAGACATCATTATAAACAAAAAAACTCCCCCGAAAACCGAAGGAGTTTTTTTGATAAGAGAAATCCAATACTGCTTACCGCTGATAAACCAATTGACGATTGTAAATATGATCAGCAGCCATCACCCTCACATTGTAAATTCCCGAAGGAAGGGTACCATCCAAATGAATTTCCTGTTGCAGCTTTCCATATTCTATGGAGCTGCGAATGAAACTCACCTGCTGACCCAACATGTTGAAAATCTTTATCTCGGCTTCCGAATTTTCTTCATTTCCCAAATCCATTTCAATCACAAAATTACCGCCGGTGGGATTGGGATAGAGATTGAGTTGTGGTGTGTTCTCAGGATTCATCACATCGCCTTCTTTGCAATTTTTAGTAACATTGGCAACAGCAGAGGTGGTGCTGCAAAGGCCATAGCTCACTATTACTTTGTAATTTCCTGCTGTGGTGGCGGTAAAGCTCTGACTGGTTGCGCCGGCTATGTTATTGCTGCCCTTCTTCCATTGGTACGTAAAACCGATTCCGGCATTGGCCTGAAGTGTTACACTTGAAACAATACACAAATTCAAAGAACCCGATGGTGTAATGGTGGCTGCCGGAGCATTTTTTACCACATTTACCGCAGTGGAAGTTTTGCTGCAGCCGGTGGAAGTTTTGGTTACAATCACTTTGTAATTTCCGGTAGCAGTAGCTGCATACGAAGTAAGGCTGGCGCCTGCTATATTGGTACTTCCCTTCACCCATTGATACGTAAATCCGTTGCCGGTATTGGCCTGCAACGTAACAGGATTTTGCACGCAAAGGTCTGTAGAACCAACCGGCGTAACTGTAGCAACCGGCAAATTGTTAACTGATACACCGGTTGCAGCAGAAAGAGAGGTGCAGCCATACTGCACATTGCTTTCATAAACGGAATATACACCGGCAGCAGTAACGCTGTATGTTTGAGTGGTTGCGCCATTGATCATGTTGGAGTTTTTATACCACTGGTAAGAAATATTGGCGCCTCCACTTGCTGTAAGTGTAACGGATGAGTTGTTGCAAATGGCAACCGATCCTGCAGGAGTTATAGTAGCTGTAAATGCATGATCATCTACAATGCCGCTGCAGTCATCATCAATGCCGTTGCAAATATCAATGGTGTAAGGATGGATGGATGCATTGCCATCATTGCAATCAGCATTGTTTAAAGAAGAATTTGCAGGTGGAGAGCAGGCGATAATTGCGGCGCCGGCGCCATAGCCATCTCCATCTCCATCATGATAATAAGTGGTAAGTGTTAATCCTTCATCAATTTGACCATTGCAATTATCATCGGTGCTGTTGCAGATTTCTGTGGCGCCGGTATGAATCGCATTGTTGCCATCATTGCAATCGGTGTTGTTAATAACATATCCTGTTGGCGGACTACATGCGAGAACGGACGAATTTATATTTCCATAACCATCGCCATCTATATCCGCATAGTATGTTGTTTGAAATAATCCACTTGATAACTTGAACAACCAATAACCATATCCAGAACCATATACAGAACCCCAAATTCCACTAAGATCACCATCACTAGAATTTGTATATCCTGCAACAATGAATCCTCCATCCGAAGTTTGTTGTAGTGATCTCCCAACGTCGTCACCACCACCCCCTAAGGATTTTTGCCAGATCAGGTTTCCGCCTGAACTCAGCTTCACAATCCAACAGTCATGATATCCATGATTTCCTGTAACGTCTCCGTCATTAATGGTAGAATAACCCGCAACAGCAAACCCATTATCAATAGTTTGCACAACAGAATAGGCAACATCATCTCCGCTGCTACCTAATGATTTTTGCCAGGTTATGGTTCCACTCCCATCTAATTTCAATATCCAGCAATCATAAAGTGGATTTGTACCATGATTCCCAGCTACGTCATCATCATTTGAATTGGAATATCCTGCTACAATAAATCCGCCATCGCCGGTTTGTCGTATCGAAGTTGCCACCTCTTTTTGCGTTCCCCCCATAGATTTCTGCCAAACAATATTGCCTGCAGCATCTAACTTTAAAACCCAGAAATCAGCAATACCTCCATGATAACCTGTAACGTCTCCATCATTTGACCCCGAAACTCCTGCAACAATATATCCGCCATCAGTAGTTTGTTGTATTGAAGTTCCACTATCACTTCCGGTTGAGCCTAAAGATTTTTGCCAAACAAGATTTCCGTTCAAATCTAATTTCAATACCCAGCAATCAGAGCCACCATGATTGCCGGTAACATCCCCGTCATTTGAAGTGGAATACCCGGCTATAACATATCCCCCGTCAGTAGTTTGATAAATCGAGTTTGCAACATCATCACCACTGCCTCCTAAATATTTTTGCCAAACAAGATTTCCATTCAAATCCAACTTTACGATCCATACATCTCTAAATCCATGATTTCCGCTAACATCGCCATCATTTGATTCGGAAGATCCCACTACGATGAACCCGCCATCTGTTGTTTGTTGAATTGAATTAGAAATGTCATAGTTACTTCCTCCCAAAGATTTTTCCCAAATAATATTTTGATTAGCATTCAATCTTATTATCCAATAGTCTTCAAGCCCGTGATTCCCTGTATTTTGATTTCCGCGACCCGTTACAACATACCCCCCATCTGCTGTCTGTTGTATAGAAGTTGCAATGTTTAAATAAGGAAATCCAAGTGCTAGTTGCCATTGAATAGCAGGCGCAGTCGCTTCATCAATCTGCCCATTGCAATCATCATCCACTCCATTACAAATTTCAGGTGCACCGGGATGAATAGAATTATTTAAATCATTGCAATCTGTATGTATTGTGGCAAACCCTGGCCCGGGATTTATACAACTTGAAAATCCGGGATCCAAAGGACTACCATTTCCATCGCCATCTACATCAATGTAATAGGTAGTAAATATTAATCCTTCATCAATTTGACCATTACAATTATCATCGGTGCTGTTGCAAATTTCAGTTGCGCCTGGGTTAACAGAAGGATTTCCGTCATCACAATCATCATTGGTTAAAGATGTAAAGGGAGGTTGAACACATGCAAAAATTGGGGACCCTCCGCCATATCCATCTCCATCTGCATCGGCATAGTAAGTATTCTGACCAGTAACCGAAGGATCAGCATCATCTGCTAATCCATTGCAATCATCATCAATACCTGCATTACAAATTTCTATTCCTCCCGGATGAACGCTTGCATTATTGTCATCGCAGTCGTTGCCGGTGGTAGCGTAACCTGTTGGTGTTGTACAGGAACAACTCATAAACACAGGTGCCCCTGCGCCATAACCGTCGTGGTCATTATCGGCATAGTACGTACAGGAAATACATTGAAAAATGTTCTGCGGAATTGTAGTGGTATTTCCTAATTGCCCGTAGTTGTTGAGCCCTGCGCTACAGTACTCGTTCGTTGTTGATTTGATTCCTATGCTATGAAAATCGCCTCCTGCAATAGCTGTCCAGTTATTATTTGTTCCCACTTGTATCGGGTTGCCTGTATCATTGTATGTGCCATCGCCTATCTGCCCTTCCACATTGCGTCCCCAGGTATATACCGTTCCATTGGTTTTCATGCCCGTGCTGTGTAAAGAGCCGGCTCCAATCTGTGCCCAGTCATTATCAGCGCCTGCCTGCACAGGAGCGGTTCTCGTAGTGTAAACTGTGCCATCTCCTACTTCTCCATAGAGGTTCAAGCCCCATCCCCACAGCGTGCCATTTGCTTTTATTGCCAGCGAATGTGAGCCGCCTCCTGAAATAACAGACCAGTCATTATCTGTACCTATCTGTACCGGCACATCGCTGTCTGTTGATGTTCCATCTCCTAATTGTCCATAAACATTCCATCCCCATGCCCACAGGGTACCATTCGTTTTGATGGCAAGGACATGCAAACCTCCGGCAGAAATTACTGCCCAGTCGTTAGCCGTTCCAATCTGCGTTGGGATGTTATAAGGGTTGTTGCTGGTTCCGTTGCCTGATTGACCCTGGCTATTGAATCCCCAGAACCAAAGTGTGCCGTCAGCTTTTAATCCAAGGTTAAAAAAATGGCCTGCTGAAATACTCACCCAGTTATTGTCAGTACCTATTTGTACGGGACTGGTTTTAGTAACAATGGATGCATCACCTAACTGACCGTAAAAGTCGGAGCCCCATGCCCACAGGGTGCCATTTGTTTTCAATGCGATGCTGTGCGTGCCACCTCCGGAAACGATGCTCCAGTCATTATCAGTGCCCACCTGAACGGGGCTGCTTTTATCTGTGGTAGTTCCATCACCCAATTCGCCATCGGCATTCAATCCCCACGACCAGAGCGTGCCATTTGATTTGATACCAAGATTGTGATAGCTGCCGGCAGCTATTTTTACCCATGACGGAATGGGTAAATTTTCATCAACCTGAGAATTGCAGTTATCATCTACTCCATTGCAAACTTCGGTTGCGCCGGGATGAATGGATGCAACTGCATCATTGCAATCGGTATTATCAGTTATGTAACCGACAGGTGCAACACAAGTGAAAACAGACACACCTGAATTGCCAAAACCATCAACATCAGCATCAGCATAAAAATTTTGATGGGTGCAAAACGTAGTGTTGTTGAAATAATATAACTGGCCATAAAAGTTTCCCGACATTAAATCAAAATCTCCATCGCCATCAAGGTCGGCAAACGCAGGGTTAGAATTATTTCCTATACTAGTCAAACCTAAAGCATTGTTTTGTACCGCTGCAAATACTGGGGCTGTAGTAGTTCCGGTATTTTGGAAGTATTCAAAGTTGCCAGCACCCTCCCCTGCCATCATATCAAGATCGCCGTCGCCATCAAGGTCGGCAAACGCAGGGATAGTATATAAAGAAACACTTGTTAGGCCGAAAGGATTGGCTTGTGCAGCTACAAAGGCAGGAGCAGAAGTAGTTCCGGAATTTTGAAAGTAAAAAAAGTTTCCGGAAAATTCCCCTGATATCATATCCATATCGCCATCTCCATCAATGTCAGCGAATGCGGGACTAGATAGGGATGAAATACCTGCTAATCCGAAAGGATTTATTTGAAGTGCTGCAAATAAAGGAGCAGTAACAGTTCCAATATTTTGAAAGTATTGAAAGCTACCATAATATTCTCCTGACAACATATCCAGATCGCCGTCGCCATCAAGGTCGGCAAAGGCAGCTCTAGACAAACCTCCATTAACAGTACCAGTTAATCCGAAAGGATTGATTTGTATCGCGCCAAATACAGGGGCAGTAGCGGTTCCGGTATTTTGAAAGTATTCAAAGTAGCCATTACCATCCCCTGCCATCATATCCAGATCACCATCGCCATCAAGGTCGGCAAAGGTAGGTGCAGCGTAAAATCCACTATTTGTTGGTCCGAAAGGATTCACTTGTGGTGCACCAAAAGTTTGCGCCTTTGCCGGATTGGGTTGAAAAAGCAACATGCCTGCGAATATGGCCGCCGTCATCATTCCTACTTTAAGCACCCCCTGAAATCCGGTGAGTGTCTTAAACAATTTCAGGATTCGCTTAAGCGGCATATCCTGTTTGTGTTGATTTTTTCCTTCAATCGTTAGCGTTTGAAGTTTTTTCGT
Organism: Chitinophagaceae bacterium; assembly: GCA_016704325.1. GTDB lineage: Bacteria > Bacteroidota > Bacteroidia > Chitinophagales > UBA10324 > JACCZZ01. The sequence goes on along the minus strand of JADJAG010000010.1, from coordinate 47,083 downwards.
TGAACGGTTATAACACCGCACCATTTCGTTGTAAAAATGTGCCTGGTTCATGGGTGATGGTTTTTAGTATTTAGCAATAGGAAATTTATGAATGATCATCTGTTTGCCTGGTGTTTGCCCAAAAGGTTTGTCCGGGTATGCTGAGCAAATATTCTCATCTGCCGGACTGATGAAAACCAATTTGCCGGCCTGGTAAGTTGTGATGGCGATGCTGCAGTTTAATTTCAGCAGCAGCTCAGGAAGTTGGGGAGAAAAGGTGCATCTGAAGGGTGCAAAAGATGGTACAGGTGAATTCATTTTATTTCAGATCGTAGCTGATTTAAAAATCACTTTATGGGAATGGCCTTCATTAAAGAAATTTTGAATGAAATTTTTTTTCGATGTAACATACAAAGCATTTTGGGTAACTTGTTGGTTAGTTGTCAAATAGTTCCTGATTGCTTTTGTGAGTTGCAGCCGCAAGAAGTAACAGATCTGATTGTTGCATTCAGATAACAGGGTTATTAAAACTTCCACGGTGGAAAGATAAATTCCCACAAAAGCGAAAGCCGGGCGGATGTATGTAGTGTGGTATTGAATGTGCGAACGGTAGTGGTGAGAGGATGAATGGAAATGTGGTTGTGTGTGTGAAGACACACATAAGTGTCTCGGGGAAATTGTCTGAACCATGATTTCATTGATTTTCTGATTGGCTATGATTTTTATTTGGTTTCATCACCCGTTTAAATTTAAAGTCAGCAGATAGTCTTGCTTAATCATAGTATTCATTCAATCATTTTTAAATCATAGTTCAGACTTCTTCCGGTAGGAAGCACGAATGGTAATGTGGCCTTGGTTGTGTGTGAAGACACATACAACGGCTTCAGGAGGAATGACGAAGCAATCCCCAAGGATTAGCTTAAAAGGTTAATGGTCAGTTTGGATTCCATCAGGATATTACTTCCCAATGAAAAATCGGTACAGGTCATCTCGCCTCGGCTCAGCCGGGGGATTCGCTCCATAGGAGTCCCTTTGGGGCAATGATGCCATTGATTAGGAATTACAGGGGAGCATTGTCCTTTTGGTGATCGTGTTCACCAAAAAGCATAACTTTTGGTGAATACGATCACCAAAAAAATGATATTGAATTCTTAACAAGCCAACACTATTTCAAGTCTTGCTCAGTCTGAAGTATCAAACCTGGCTATTTGCTATTCAAAATGATAAACCTTCACCAGCGAATCAGCCACTTTCGACTTATGAATGATATCAGCCACCAACTCATTAAATATTACTCTCGACGACTCATTTTCCATTCCAAGCTCTCTTTTGTCACGCACTATTCTAGCTGCGCGATAATTAAGTGCCGCATCAGCCAGGTATTTTTTATCATTGGTTTTTTGAAACAAACCCATATTCGCGTCGCCTTTTCCCTCGCAGGATTCGAACAATCCATTCTCATCATAAAGCATTAAGGAGTCGGGAGTTATAGTTACGTCATCGTTTTTGAATTCAGGAATAAAACAATTCAAAGCGCTTTGAAATTTTTGCAGGGCCTGATGCTCTTTGTTTTGTGCGAGGAGCATAGCACCAAACTCCACATAAATTTTCCCGCATTCTCTTCTTCTGTATTCATCGCTCTGTCCCATCAACTGAATGGCCTGTGCAAAGCTCTTTTCGGAATCGGCATATTTTTTTTGCAATGAAAATAATTCGCCCTGTTGTTTGTAAACATCTGCTTCCGTGTCGGCTTCTTTATTCTTCCATCTTTTCAACAAATCAAAACAGAGGCCGTTATATTTCAGAGCTGAATCCATCTTGCCTTGTTCAGTAAAAAGACTCACCAAATTGATGCCGCCATCCAACTGTTGTTCCACCGAATCAACGGCTGATGCAAGTACGTATGATTCCCTGAAGGCTTTCTCGGCTTCCGCAAACTGACCTATTGTTTGATACGGTATGCCCAGGTCATTGAGTCCCTTAAACAGATTAGTTGTGTCTTTAAATTCTCTGCAAAGTTGAACGTTGCGCAGGTGATAGACAATTGCTTTCTCATAGTCATCCATCCTCGCACTGCAATTACCCGCTGCTTTGTAAAAGGTCCGGCCTCCTTCGGGATTCCAGCCATTGGCTTTGGTAATTAAGCGAATTCCTTCATCATAAAAAGGAAGTGCCTTTGCGTACTCCGACTTTATATTGTAATAGATATAGCCGATTTGCCTGTTGCTTTCAGCAAGCGCTATCAATGAAAAAGAATCAACCGGCTCTTGCCAGATATCTTTGTACAGTTTTTCAAAATAGCTGATTGCTTTCTCTAACTGATCGTGCCTGCGATAAGACCTGATAATAGTGTCGTAACAATTCAGCCAGTTACCGAGTTGCCCCGCTTGTTTGTACGTGGCTGCAATCTGAAGCTGAATGTTTGCGAAACTATCCTGATTGGTTGAATAGTAGGTTCTGCTCTCGCTTTTCCATTTCGAAATCAGCAGCGAGTCTTCTGTTGAAAGAGTTACCTGATTTGATTCCGGAGACGGACTGCAGGAACAGAAAAGGAATCCGGCAATGAGTAGGATAATAGCATAATGCCACAAAAATTTCATGGCTCAAAATAATAAAAACCGGGAGTTATCAGTGGGTTTCATCTGCAAACCCTGCGCTTTATTGCAAGTTTTATGGAAGTGCATCTTTACAATTATTGGGATAAAGATTATTGCTTTTCTCTTTTCCTGATAAGAAGATAAACGATGATCAGCAATTAAAGACCGGCGGTGATCCAAGAGGAACCAATTCATTGATCCACTTCTCCGCTCAAGAATATTTTTATCAAACATTTTATCTTTATTGGGACGAAACATTGATCGATCAAGGCCTATAAATCAAGTCACGTTCCGTAGGAACGAACCATTGGTAGCACAAGACGCACAAATTTACCCACGTTCCGTAGGAACGAACATTTGATTAATTTTTTACGTAAATTTATTTTCAAAATATCTTATCAATATGGCAAATACGTATTCCCAAATCAACATTCACGCAGTCTTTGCGGTAAAAAGAAGACAGAATTTCATCACGAATAATTTTCGTGATCAACTGCACAAACACATTGCAGTTACACTAAAAAATGACGGCTCCTTTCCATTGGCGGTTGGTGGATGGCTTGATCATGTGCACGCTTTTTTTGAATTACCTGTCACCATGAAAATTTCCGACCAGGTATCACGAATAAAATCTCAATCATCGTTATGGATAAATGAGCATGAATGGGTAAAAGGAAAATTTCAATGGCAGACCGGTTATGCTGCTTTTTCTTATTCAAGATCTCAAAGAAATCCTGTTATCAATCTTGGCCGGGGGCCCCCCCCCCCCAAAACCCCCTTTTCGGGAGGATTTTCTTGCCTTGCTAAATTTCATTGATTGAATAAATCTTAAAGGTTCGTTCCTACGGAACGTTGGTAGCGTTGGTTTTGTTCTACCAGAGGTTCGTTACTACGGAACGTTAGTTGAGCTACGGTTTGTTCTACCAGTTCTACCATAGGTTCGTTCCTACTGAACGTTGGTAGAGTTATGGTTTAGTTCTAACATAGTTTCGTTCCTACGGAACGCAAATTGAAAATTATCGGATGGAGAATGATAAATACCATGCATAAACCCCGCGCTTAAGTGAAGGATTTATGAAGGCACCTTGCTATAATCTAGCGAGAAAATGATTATTACTTTTTCCTTTTCCTGGTAAGAAGATAAATGATGATCAGCAATCCGATGCCTGTGATGATCGATAGAAAACCAATCCTTTGGTCCATTTCTTTCCTGATCAAGATTATTCTCCAAGATTTTCGTAGGGTTAGGGATGAACATTTGGCAGAACTAAATGCATAAATTCATCTGCGTTCCGTAGGAACGAACATTTGGTAAATCAAGACGCATAAATGAAACCCCGTTCCGTAGGAACGAACCTTTGGTTTTCTTTGAATTTTATGATTGAATAAATCATAAAGGTTCGTTTCTACGGAACGCAAATTGAAAATTATCGGATGGAGAATGATAAATACCATGCATAAACCCCGCGCTTAAGTGAAGGATTTATGGAAGCGCATCGTAATAATTTACCTCGAAAATGATTATTACTTTTCTCTTTTCCTGGTAAGAAGATAAATGATGATCAGCAATCCGATGCCTGTGATGATCGATAGAAAACCAATCCTTTGGTCCATTTCTTTCCTGATCAAGATTATTCTCCAAGATTTTCGTAGGGTTAGGGATGAACATTTGGCAGAACTAAATGCATAAATTCATCTGCGTTCCGTAGGAACGAACATTTGGTAAATCAAGACGCATAAATGAAACCCCGTTCCGTAGGAACGAACCTTTGGTTTTCTTTGAATTTTATGATTGAATAAATCATAAAGGTTCGTTTCTACGGAACGCAAATTGAAAATTATCGGATGGAGAATGATAAATACCATGCATAAACCCCGCGCTTAAGTGAAGGATTTATGGAAGCGCTTCATAATAATTTACCTGTAAAATGATTATTACTTTTCTCTTTTCCTGGTAAGAAGGTAAATGATAATCAGCAATTCAAGGCCGGCAATGATCCATCCTAACCAGTGCATCCAACTATCGCTGCTGTTTGTCCTGGCGTTTTTGAATTGATCCCTGCATTCTTTTAAATGCATCCTGCAGCTATCGCAGTTTATAGCAGTTGAATCTGATAGGCACCTGGTTTCTGCAAGATTGGTTACTATCTCAGCATTAGAGCCGAAAAATATTCCTGCCTGGTTATAAATTGTTTGATAAGGTGCTGCAGTTTTTATTTTGAATTTTATATATCCTTTTGAATCTTCAACATCAGGAGCATTTATTCCTTTCAAGACAATGCTCGAGAATAGAAAACTTGCATCTGATATCACACTCCCTGTTCTGGAACCCGTATAACCGGCATTAGAGTTTCCAACTGTATATTCAAAATAACCAATAGATGAATATTGCGCAGATGCTTGAAGGTTAGTTTGGAGTGTATTAGAATACTGACCAATACCGAATTCAGTAACTATTAAACTACTGTTATCAAGGTTCGGGTCCAAATCTAAATTTACTTGTACCGTACTTTCGTCTGCGCTTCCTATATTTTGAAAATGAATTGTGTATTCCAATTCTTCCTGCACTCCATTCGCATCAGGGCCACATTGTGTGGATGTTGGGATGTTTACCTCTATCACATTGGGATCGTGAGATTTACCGATTGCAATGGGGAGCTTTGACTCGCTGCCCGAAACAAGAGCATAGGTAACTGGAGTAGTACCTGCTGCAGAGCTGATTTTTGTAAGCACCGCTACGAATGTATCCAATTCACGATTTTCGTCATTTACTCCTTCAATATTCGGCACTTTTAACAGGCAGTAAATATTCTTTTCATGGCCCTGAAAAGTGTTATTTTGGATTACCCAACTACTGACAGGTAGATATGTGTTATTGAGATAGGTGTAAGTGGAATTATGCAAAGGTGCAAATGCAAAGTACTCCCCTGAATCTACAGGATAGGTGGTAGTTTCTCCGCGAATAGTATCATAGGTAATAGTGGAATTCTTGTGATACAATCGTAAGATGTAGTTATTTTCAGTCAGCATAAATTCCAAAGAATCATTGTTCTCTATATGATCGCTGTTTACTGTTAAGATCAGCATCAGCTCCTGGTTTTTTGCAACTTCATCATTGGTGTGATCTGTTTGAATCATAGTAAGAGCCGGTGCAGCCATAATAGACTGGCCTAACGGAAATGCGTTGAAAAGCTGAGGTATAGATATACTGTTTAAAGGCACCGGCCCGCCAATCACTCTTTTTTTATCAGTATCGTCGCCATAACGGTTGGTAACCATAGTATGCATCAATTTTGTTCCTGTAGGATATTGACCTGAGGGGATCGAGGTATTTGGACCATTGTTATTTACGGAACCATAGTATCCCGGAGTTCTCACATAACTTCCATCAGAAAAAACCCAGCAAAATGTGTAGTCTTCAGATGGCTGATTAACTCTCCATGCTCGGGCGCAGGCTACGGGTGCAGAGAAAGTATAAGTGCCTCCTGAAAAAGTTATCGTACAGCAAGGATATACAGCACCAAATAAAAACGGTAATGTCATTAACAGAACTATTGCTGTCTTTTTGTACAAATTCATAGTAGTTGGATTTTATGCGTTTAAAATTTCTTCTCCTTCCCAAAACTCACAGGCAACTCAATTGTTACTACTGTTCCTGATTCCATTGGGTCGTTTTCACCCAGATCTGTAGTTTCAAACTTGATTTCTCTGCCTGATGATTGAGCATATAACCGCAGTCTGTCAATAGTAAGTTGAATACCCAAACTTTTTCTCTTCTTTCCTGCGCTCAGCTTTCGCGATTGATTGATACCAATGCCATTGTCAATTACCTCCAGCCTTAGTAGATTATCATTATCAATCATTTCTGCTTTTACGATAATCATTCCTGCTTTTCCTGTCAACATGATGCCATGCCAGATCGCATTCTCTACAAAGGGTTGCAATATCATGGAGGGAATGAAAATAATATCAGTTTCCAATTCAGTACTGATAACAAATTCATACTTCAACTTCTCTCCAAACCTTAACTGTTCGATCTCAAGATATAGTTTAAGTTTCTCAAATTCTTCTTCCAGCGTAATTAAGTTTTTGTTAACCAAATCAAGATTCAGACGGATCAGCCGGCTGAACTTGGTGAGGTATTTATTGGCGGAGATGCGGTCGTTGGTATTGATGTATTGCTGAATGGAGTTGAGTGCATTGAACACAAAATGCGGATTCATCATGGCCTGTTTGGCCTGATTCTCCATTTCATTCATGCGCTGTTGCGCAATAAATTGTTGCTGTGTTTTCTTCAGGTACAGTTTATTTCTTCGCATAATCAACCATGAAGTAATGCTGACTATTGCAAGCGCGCACAGTACAATAAACCACCAGCGCGCATAGAATGGCGGAATAATCTCAAATGAAAATTCGGAAGGATTGCTCCACAAACCTGCACTGTTTTTGGCTGCAACCTGTAACGTATAACCACCGGAAAGAAGTTTTGGGAAATCAATTTGTGTATTGGTGGTGTATTTCCAGGAAGTATCTGAACCGGTAAAGCGGTAGCGGTAATTTATTTTACCGAACTGACTGTAGTCAATTCCTTTGTACTGAATAGAGAGACTTCTTTTATCGTAAGGAATATTTAAAATTCCTGCTGATGAAAAAATTTCATTTCCTGATTTTATGCTTTCGAAATAAACTGCAATCGGTTTTGAACCTGATTTATCCTTTCGCGGATCATAGATCAGCACCCCTTCATGGCATAACAAAAAAACTTTCCCATCATACACACATATTTTTCTTACATCGCTTAAAGGAATTCCATCTGACGAACCAATTTTTGCTGCTTCATATTTTCCTGTTTCATTTTTCGAAATCCTGTAAAGGCCTTTGTTGGTGCCTGCCCAGATAATACCTGAAGCATCAACGGCAATGGTGTTGATGAGCGGCAGTTCCGCATTCAGCGGATCATCAAGCAACGTGGCAGCATTTTTCCTGTCCCAAAAAAGCATTCCTTTTCCAAATCCGGCGATAATGAAATTTCCGTTGGGCAGCTCTATGATTTCTTTGATACGTGTTCCTTTCAGTAAAGAATCATCAATAAAGTGCGGTGAAAGATTTTTATCGAGAAAAACCAATCCATCCACACTTCCGATCCATATTTTTCCATCAGCAGATTTCAGGATGGCATCGCAGCGTTGAGGAAGAATCTTTTTATTGTCGATGGCTTGCATTGAATTATTAAACTGGAAGCAGGCAGAAGCAGTAATGAATATTCCGGAGGTATCTGTAATAAAATCATTCATGTGGTAATCAATTTTATTAGGCAAGTATCCTTTCTTTAAATCTAATAAACTGTTTTCTCTGCTCCTAATCACGTAAAGCAAATTACCGGAGATCAGTATGTTTAGAATCGGTTTTTCAGACTTAAATTGAAACTGCCCGGGAGCAAGAAAAACAGAATCGTTCCTATAGACAAAAATTTCCTTTTCGGTTGAAAACAGTGGCACTCCGTTTTCCTGTTGTGCCATGCCCGTAATATTTTTGGAGGATAACAGGGCATTTGAACGTGACAATAATTGGGTGCTAAAGGAAGGCGTGTAATACAATCCATTATTGAGTGTGGTAAACCAAAAGCCACCTGCCGAATCAGTACATATGGAAGAAACAGTAACATCGGTAAAGTATTGAAGGGTTTGGGATACGGTGTTCTTTGTCCGGTTCCAATTAAGCCGGGAAATTCCACCCGTTGTGAATTGTGAAATCAAAACGGAGGAATCACTTTCAGGATAAATAAAAATTGGCGGATCCGAACAAGGGAAACGTGCCGGAGGCAAATGAGTAAAGTCAATAAACAGCAATTCTGCCGATGATGGCATTACGATACTGCCAGATGGTAATACGGCACCCCGGTAAGAATTTTGTTTTTTTCTGCTGTCCGGATAAGGTATTACTATTTCTTTTCCATTAACAGTACCCTTGATGCCCTTCGTGACTGAATTATAATTATAACCAAAAACGATATTAGATTTTGTTTGCAGAAAACTACGGTAATCAGCTAAGGGGTCTGACTTTATGGAAGTATTGCCATTTGCATCAATCACTAAAATTCCCATGCGGCTAATTCCAAAAACAAGATTGTCATCTTCATCACAAAAAAAACCGGTTGTTAATCCGCCTTCCGGAAATATCCTTTTTAATGCTCTGTTGAACTGGTAAGGCAAAATTTTTCCATTTTCAGCATAACAGACTGTACCATTTAACCCTGCCATCCAAACACGGTTTTTGTAATCGCAGAATAAATGTATGATCACATTGTCTGTAAGACCATCGCCCGTGGTGAAGTTGGCGAACCCATAACCATCAAACCTTGCAACACCACGATCTGTTGCAATCCAGATGTAGCCCGAATGATCCTGAATTACCCGGTAACATTCCATGCTCGGCAAACCATCACTAACCGTGTAATTTTTTGCATAAGGGTTGATTGCCTGTGAGAGAGATAAAAACGGTAGAAACATTAATAGCGAAAGCCAGGAAACGTCAAGGCCGTGATATGGAATAAAGAATTTCATTTCAATATTGGCAGCTCCTCAAAAGGTACAGACATAATAATAGAATACGTGAGACACAGATTTATTTCAAGATACGGTTATAAAACCTTAATAAGAAATTAGCCTGCAACATTTTTGTCAAATATCAAAGGCATCGCAATTACCACCAATGTCCCATGCTTTGTTGAACTTTCTTCAGAAAGATCAGTAAAAGTTACCATGGCTTCTTTCCCATATTTCTTCCCAAACAACTTCAGCCGGTCTATCGTAAGCTCTATACCAAAGCTCTTACGCGACTTTTGCTGATTAAGCTTCTTTGATTGGTTAATGCCGATACCATCATCACTAATTTCGATGCGCAGCATTTTTTCTTTGTCGAATGAGGTTGCATGAACAGTGATCGTACCCCCTTTTGATGAAGCCATCAATCCATGCCAGATCGCATTTTCTACAAAGGGTTGTACTATCATGGATGGAATAAAGATGACGTCTGTTTCCAACTGCCGGTCAATAATAAATTCATACTTCAACTTCTCCCCAAACCGCAACTGTTCAATCTCGAGGTAGAGTTTAAGTTTCTCAAATTCTTCCTCCAGGGTAATTAATCTTTTGTTCACCAGGTCAAGGTTCAACCGGATCAGCCTGCTGAATTTGGTGAGGTATTTATTGGCGGAGATACGGTCGTTATCATTTATGTATTGCTGAATGGAGTTGAGCGCATTAAATACAAAATGCGGATTCATCATGGCCTGTTTGGCCTGGTTTTCCATTTCATTCATGCGTTGCTGTGCCACAAACTGCTGCTGCTGCACTTTCAATAGCTGCCTGTTGCGGCGGTTGACAATAAATGCTGTAATTACCACTACCGCAACAAAGGCCGAAAGCACAAACCACCAACGCTGATAGAAAGGCGGTACGATGGTAAAAGGAAAGATGACCGGCTCACTCCAGTCACTTTTATCATTTTTAGCAGCAACCTCAAACCGGTATTGACCGGCAGACAAAGCGGGGAACAATAATTTTTTTTCCCCCGTAGTTTTCCATGCTTCCGTTTGATTCAACCTGTAACGGAAAAGCAATGGCCCTGAAAAGGAAAGGTCAACGGCCTCAAATATGAATTCAAAATTGTTTTCACCAGAAAGAAAACAAAGCACTGTATCATACCGCTTTTCCACGGTATTTACCAATGCGGAACGCAATATCATTCTTGGTGCTGCTACAGTATCGTTGCTGCCCGATGCAGTGTACTGAACAAGGAATACAGGCAGTAACAGTTGCATTAATAAATGCAGCAAATAATATTTGATAAGACCCTGCTCTGCCGCGGTTTTCATTTTAATGAAGTAAATCTCTTTATGGCAACCATAAATTCATCTACCCTTCGCCTGCTTACGATCACCGAGATACTGTCTTGCATCACGGCAAAATAGCCGTCTGCAGTGCTGTATTCTTTCAAGTGGTGCAGGTTGATAATAAATGATTTATGTACCCTGAAGAAAACATCCGGATCAAGCAGGTCTTCATACTCCCCCATATTACGGCTCACCATCACCTTTTCTCTGCTTGCAAGGTGAAACACCGTATAATTTCGATCGGCTTCCAGGTAAACGATATCTTTTACGGCAACAATCTTAAATCCCTGCAAATGCTGCAGCGTAAGCCGTTCGATATTTCTTTCTTTGCTTAAGTTCTGCGACAACTCATTAACAGTAGCCTGGTAAGTACTATTTACTTCCTGGTTCTGCTGCCGGAGCTTATGAAAATATTCGACCTTCTTTACTGCACCCTTCAACTCATCAATATCAACGGGTTTCAATAGAAAATCTACAGCGCTTGCTTTCAGCGCCTTCAGCGCATATTCCTGGTTTCCGGTTACGAAAATGATGGAATACTTCATAGAGGCTATGGAATCTAATAAATCGAAACCACTCTCGCGCGGCATATTCACATCCAAAAAGAGAATGTCTGCTTCCTTGCGTTTCAGCATTTCTCTCGCTTCAGTTGCAGAAGATGCACAACCCACTACCTTAACCTGCGGACAATGCTCTTTTAGGAGCGCCTGCAGTATTTTTTGTGCCGGAAGTTCATCGTCTATGATTAGTGCATTCATCGTCAGGTTATTTATTTGGTGGCCGGGCAAAGATGTAATAGTTTAAAGAGTAAACAATAATCAATGTACAAATGGTGCATACTAATGAACCAATGGAAACTGAATTTGGGTAGGAGAACCAAAGAATGAACACTAAGAACACGTACCGCCACCACCCCAACAATTAAACAACTTAACAGTTTAGCCATTCAACAATTCAACCATTCAACAATCGAATATTCGCATTTTCCTATTCGCAACCACCCGCTAACGTTACTTCATCTCCGTCAGCTTTCTCAGAAACTCATCCTTTCTCCTCGATGAAACATCAAGCGAAGTGCCATCTTTCATCACTACATAACCACCATTACCCTTTACATATTTACTGATCTTTTCCAATTGAATGATATGTGAGTGATGAATCCGGTAGAAACCATGCTGTTCCAGCATTTCATCATATTCCTTCAACGATTTGGAAACTACATGCTTTTGAGCATCGGTAGTGTGCAGTACCGTATAGCTTCCTTCTGCCGTTAGAAAAATCAGATCCGCTATCTCAATAAAAGTAAAGCCTTCCAGGGTGGGAAGGGCAAGTCGTTTCAATTTGCCTGACTCATTGGATTTTACAAGCAGGTCGAGGCGCTCTGCTTGTGATTGCGACAATACTTTATCTACCGCAATTTTAATCTCTTCAATACTCAGCGGTTTCAGCAGAAAATCTATCGCGGAAAATTTTATCGCTGTTAAGGCGTAGTGATCATGTGCAGTAGTAAAAATAACTTTGAAGGTTCGATCACTGAAATGACGTAACACATCGATCCCCGTTCCATCCGGTAACTCCACATCTAGAAAGACGAGCTCCGGGTTTTTTTCCCGGATTAATGAAACCGCCTCCTGCACAGTCCCGGCCCTACCGTCAAATTGTAAAATGGGATAGTGCTTCGCCAGTATCTGCAATAGCACATTGGCGCCGCGTTCTTCATCTTCGATAATAATATAATGTGGCATTTCCATGAATTGGTAATTAACTATAATGGAATGATGTGCTTATGATCGGTATCAGATGACCCTGCACCTGGATTTCAAATGGCTTCCCTCTGACCATCATAAATACCTGCCGGAAATCTGAAAACTGTTTTCAATCCTGCCGGAATACCTTCATCAAACAAGTCAGTAACTTCCATGGTGCACGACTGCTGCATTGATTGATTGAGCATGGCCAGCCTTTCCTGTGTGATCGAAAGCGCCAGGGAATTTCCATTCGAACCCGTTGCGCTTCGTCCGCTGCCATTATCCTGAACCTCACATCGAATAGTACCAGGCTCACTTTCAAAACTAATGATCAGCAGTCCCTTTCTTTTCAAATTCCTGAAAGCATGTTTAATGGAATTTTCCACCACCGGTTGCAGCAGCATAGATGGAATCATCATTTCTGAAGTTATGATCCCTTTACCAATCTTAAACTCCCAGCTAAAAGCATGGTTGAAACGCAGTGCTTCCAATTCAAGATATATACTGAGCAGCTCACACTCCTCTTCTATACTGGCAAATTGCTTTCGAGACTGATTCAGTATAGCACGCATTAACCTTGCAAACTTGGTAAGGTATTCATTGGCCTCTTCCGTTTTATGCTGAAAGATGAAATCCTGAATCGCATTCAGAGAATTAAAAATGAAATGCGGATTCATTTGTGAACGCAGTGCGGCGAGCTCTCCTTCCACAGCTTTTCTCTCCTGCTGTTCCTTGCTCAATTTAACCTTATATCGATAGCGAACAATGAATAAGGCAAATAATCCGGTTGCCAGAATAGCCATGGCATAAAACCAGGCCTGCTGCCAGAATGGAGCATGAATACTAAAAGCAAGCTGAAGCGGAGAAGCGGACCAGTTACTACCTGTGGTGGCTGCCTGTATCGTGATGCTATATTTTCCGGGCGGCAGTTCAGGTAAATTGAGTGAGGAGGTATTAGTGTATTGCCAGATGGAATCATCCTGTCGGAGTTTATAACGGTAATAGACAGCGGATGCCTCGCGGAAACTGATACCGGCAAAAGACAGGTGGATGTTATTCTGCAAATAGTCGAAATGATGTACAGTGCCAGCTATATAGGATATTCCATTTACAGTAAATGCGGTGAGTTCAATGGGCACTGTGGTTAGTGACGAAAATGTTCTTTCAAGCGGAAAAACTTCCAACCCTTCATCAGTACCAATCCAAAGCAGTTGGTCCTTTACCAGCAAGGCATTCACCTTTTCTGATGGTAGTCCGTCTGATTTTCTGATGCGTGAAATCTGAAAGCTTTCATCCCGGTTTTCTCGTATGATGAAAATACCTTTATCTGTTCCGGCATAAACAACCTGATCATCTGTAATAAGAATTTTTCTGCCTGATATACGCTCCTCGTTCTTAATGAGTTGATGCAACTCATTATCTTCTAATACTAAAATTCCATGCTGCGAGGAAGCAATCCATAGCCTTTCCCTGCTATCCAGGTTCAAATCATTGATCTTGCCTTTCAATTGCGGAAACTGCTCACCATAAAATTGAATAACCGAATCCTTCAGACTATACAAACCTTGTTCTGTACCTAACCATAAAGTTTGATCACGATCTTGTTCAATGGCATAAATCCTGTTCTCGCGCGGAAACTTGTACAACAATTCCAGCTTGTTTTTACTTAACAACGACAAAACAAATCCTCCGCCTACCAGCAGTGTATCATGGCTTATCTGATAATAGGATTTTGCCCATACCGATGGCGACCGCCAGAGTTCCTTCAGCTTTTCATCGCAGGTAATTGCCTCTGAATTGGTAAGTAGCAGCAATTCATTTTTCCTACCGGGAAAAATGTCAATAATGTAAGAACCCGCACTCACAGGCGGCTTCAACCCTATGGTATTATTCCGGTACGTTACAGCCTGCACCGATCCGTTGGAAAAGCCTGCAATCACACCATCCGGATGTTCGGCAAGTGCAGTAACATTGTTGTTTACAAGGCCAATGTCGGTATGCAGAAACTGAACATCCAATGAAGGTATCAGGTAAATTCCTCTGCGGAGTGGCGATAACCAGGTATTGCCTTCGCTATCTGAAAAAACATGCCCGCAATAATCCGCTTCAAGCAACCTGGTATGGTGCGCTGCTCCCAATAACTTGTTTCTAAACAAATGCGCCCCTGAATTGTACAATAGCCATAGATTCTGCTTACCGTCTTCTTCCACGCTTACATATTGACCATACCAACTCGTAGTCAATTTTTCCGATGAATCAATAGAAGCGCCGGCATAACGAAAGAGTTTCCCGTTTCTTGGAATCACCACCGATCCATCAGAGAGAAAATAACCCTCAACCATTTTCTCCGGAAAAAGTTGTTGCGATAACATACTTACATTCTCCGTTCCTTCTTCCATAATGTATACACTATCTCTTGTAAAAATCCATATGGAACCGGCAGTATCCATCTTTAATCCCTTGTACCCACTCGTGAACTTGATGCCAAAATCCACGAGCAGTTTTTCTTTTGAAAAGGTTTTTACACTGTCACCAATCACACGGATGAATCCATCGGAATTGGAAACGAGATAAACCGTTCCGCTTTTTGAAATCATAATTTTCGCCAATGAAGAGCCCAGTTGTGTCTGGGCAGCTAACTTCGAATTGCTTTCATCATAAAATATTCCATTTGAATAAAAAGAAGCTGTGCCATTGAAACCGAGAAACCAGATTCTACCTTCATGGTCCTTGCCAAGCCTGATCACATCATCATCTGCGAGTCCATCTGCTTTCCTGTAATTAGTGAACTGTTGTCCGTCAAAACGGCTAACCCCTTCATCCGTGGCAAACCACATAAATCCGGCATCATCCTGCAACATATCATTGATGGTATTGCTGGGCAATCCATCAGCCGTAGTATAGTGTTTCATGTATGGATACTGCGCCTGCAAGAAATGCGGAAGACCCAGCAACAAGACGAAAAGGAAACATCGAAGCATGTTCTAAATGTAAGGAAGGAAATCCGGAAATGCTCTTCCCCCTTCATGTACCGCGACTTTCAAGTCGCGAAATCTCCATCACCTCAACCTTCACTCACCACCTTCTCGAATACAAATAAATGGCTGCCAATAAACTTCCACCGGCACTGCAGATAAATGCAGCTTCAGGTGAAACAAAATACCAAATCAAACCGGCTACACTGCTGGCAACAAAGGCACAAATAGAATTCCATCCGGCATAAAATCCAATAGCTGAAGCGGTTGCGGTTTTTGGAACCAGGTTGCTGATCAATGCTTTTGCAACTCCTTCCGTAGCTGCTGCATAAATGCCATAGAGGAAAAAAAGCAACAGCACCACCCGAAAGTCGCCGGTTAACCCCATGCCGGTATAGACAACTGAAAAAAGAACCAGTCCGAATACAATCATCTTCTTCATTCCGATTTTATCGGCCAGCCTGCCCAACGGCAAGGCAAACAATGCAAACACAAGGTTATAGAAAATATAAACCATCAGTACTTTTGAATCATCACCGGTAATTTGTTTGGTCTGCAGGAGTAAAAAAACATCTGAGCTGTTGATGAGGCCAAAGAATAGCAATCCAATCATCAACTGCCTGAATGCCGTTGGTGAAGATTTCCAGTACGAAAATTTTTCCAGCAACGAGGTTGCCGGCTTAATTGCCGTCAACGCTTTCCGCTGTTCTTTAATAATGAATGTGAACAGTACACTTAATATTGCCGGGATAAATGCAATAAGAAAAAGTGTTTTATAATCCTCAGGCCGGTAATGCAGGTACACCAAAGCCATCAGTGGCCCAAGTACTGCCCCGGTCGTATCCAATGCGCGGTGAAATCCAAATACCGTCGCCTTATTCTCCGGGGTACTTTCATCTGAAAGCAGCGCATCTCTCGCACCCGTGCGCAAACCCTTACCGAGTCTGTCAATTGTTCTAGCCGAAAAAATCCACAAGGGAAAAGTGAAGAAGGCAAGCATAGGTTTTGATATGGCGCTGAAGAAGTAACCAAGTCTTACGAAAGGCATACGCCTTCCCATATCATCCGACAGCCGGCCGAAGTACATTTTACTTAACCCTGCTATCGCCTCCGCAAATCCTTCCAGCACACCTATGAGGATGGTTGAAAAACCAATGGACTGCAGAAACAAAGGCATTATCGGATAGAGCATTTCACTCGAAAGATCTGTGAAAAGACTTACGAGCGACAAAACAAGGATGGTGCGGGTGATGAGATGCTTCATGCAACTACAAGATCGCTAACTTCTGAATACTTCTTCCAAGACTTTCAATGACCTGGGCGGAGAAAAATTAGGCACATGCAACTGATAGTAATGTAGCATGGCTTCCAGCAACAACCTACGTGATCCGTGCGAAAGTTCTGTATTTGGATTTCGTATGAATTCAGAAAGTTTGCCTGATAGCTGTTCATCGAGCGTATTGGGATGGCCATGGCCACCGGCGATAAACTGCCCTTCACGAAGATCAAAAAAAGGGGTCTTTTCATTAAAACTTCCATGCGGATGAAATCCAAGATGTTTGGATAATGCAAGCAGGAATGCTATCAGGTAGCCTGATGGCACCTGTTCCATTTCATCCAGTGCTTTTATCTTTTCAAAAATAAAATGGAACAAAGGCTCATTGCTTTCTTCTTCATGAATGGATTTGCTCAGTACTTCAATCATAAATAGACCAACGGAGCCTTTGATCAGGTTAAATGGAATGGAATGAAATACCATTGCAGGCTGAAGCTCTTTGATGCGATTAAGGTTGCGGTGCTCACGATGGTATACTTCCATCTCCAGCAGCGACAAAGATTGAAGCAGGCTTGCTTTTGTTTTTGATTTTGCCGTGCGTACTCCATTAATAAGGTACGATTGCAACCCGAATTTTGCAGTGTAGATCTTACTCACCACACTCGTTTCGGAATATTTGATGGTCTTGAATACAATGCCTTGTGTCTTGTGAAGCATCTTGGAGTTTCAAATGTACAATGCTGATTTCACATTCATCGGACTGCGCTGATCTGGAATATCCGATAAATTGCCTTACCTGAAAATAGAATTTGGAATCGCAAAGACTTCAGGAGCAAGTATCAACTTCTTATGCTGTTGCTATCTAATGAGAGATAAAAAACACTTCCCCTTTTTTTCTTGGTGGCT
Organism: Chitinophagaceae bacterium; assembly: GCA_016704325.1. Lineage (GTDB taxonomy): Bacteria > Bacteroidota > Bacteroidia > Chitinophagales > UBA10324 > JACCZZ01. Next base: position 29,708 of record JADJAG010000010.1, on the reverse strand, counting down.
TTGCGTCCTGGCGCTATTTTTTCTTTCCTTTATAAAAAGTACAAATTGTCGTACACCGCTTATCTTCATCAATTTTATGCCATAACCAATAGATGCTTCGCAGTCTGCCTGAAAAAAAGCTAACCTACTTCAACATTGTATTGCTATGTTTAGCACCCTTTCTGGTGTTCTGGCCATTGTGGTTGCATGCTCAAGCTATGGCCTACGACATGGCAGATTACTTTTTACCATTTAGATATTTTATCGGTGAATGCCTGCAACAACACCGGTTCCCCTGGTGGAATCCTTATTCAGGTCTTGGAATACCGATGGGCGCAGATCCGCAGAGTGGCGTCTTTTATCCTGTTACCTGGCTCATCGGATACTTCATCGGCTATGACTTTATCACCATAAACATAGAATACTTATTGCACTTGTCAATCGCCGGATGCGCAATGTATCAGTTGCTCAGGGGATTGAAATATGCACGGGTAATTTGCTTACTGCTTGCCGCATCATATCAGTTTTCCGGTTTCCTGGTAAACAATGCCCAGCACCTCACCTGGATCATCAGCGCAAGCTGGTTGCCATTCTTTCTGCATTACTATCGTTTAACTTTTCTTTTCGGAAAAAGGAAGAATGCTATCAAAGCAGCGCTCTCCCTTTTTATGTTTACTACCGGAGGTTATCCCGCCTTCCTGATCATCTTGCTTTACCTGGTTGGTGGTCATTTTCTTTTCATGCTGCTGCAGCATATACTGCTCAAAAAGCCTTCAGAGATACTTCATATGCTGAAATGGTCATCCATGATGCTGTTGATTTACCTGGTGGTTACTTCACCTTATATTTTATCTTTTATAGAAGGCATACCACTAATGACAAGAGGCGAAGCCCTGCCAAAAGATCACACCCTCTTTCGCGCTTTCACACCACAAAGTGCGATCACTTTCTTATTGCCGGCTGCACCGCTCGGCCAGCATATTGATTTTGAAACCGACACATCCATGGCCAATGCCTACATCGGGTTATTGGCCCTGGTATTTTTCTTGACTAGCATTTTCAATAAGCATAGCAGGAAAACACGTTCTATCATAATAATTGCTTTCTTATTATTGCTGTTTTCCTTTGGCGATGCATTGCCCTTCTGGCCATTACTGTTTGAATATGTACCTCTTTTCGATCATATCCGGTTTCCGGCGGCATTCCGGTTATTCGTTTTAATTGGTTTCATCATTGCCGCCGCGGAAGGATTGAACAATAAAAGAATACTGCAATCAGCCCTACCCGGTTACCTGACGCTTTTCATAATGCTGTTGGTATTCACCATAGGGGTGGTTTCCTTTTTCATGGTAAGCAACCCGGCATTGCCTGACTCATTTACCACCGAATCTATGCTCCGGTTCTTTGGTGAAAGCAGCACATTCCATAACATGTTGCTGCAATCAATCATACAAGTAATACTGTTGGTCATCCTCCTATTAGTTCTGAAGTCAGGACAAAAAAAGGTGACCGGCAAATGGTATATACTACTGGCAATTTTTGTTTTTGCAGACCTGTTTATTGCTGCAAGAATCAATTTCCCGGTAATAATCGGCAGCGCCTTTCCTGCTAAGCAATTGAATGAAAAACTTTCGCAGACTCCTGCCGGTTTTCCATTGTGGGATCCCAATACAGAAACCGAAGTAACCAACATCGGCAATGGTAGTTTTGCACCATCCTATTTCAACAATAACCTGTTCTTAAAAAAATTCTCCAGAGACAGTTATGCGCCATTCATTCTGAAACTAAGAAATGTGTTGGAACAGTCACCAGTGGATTTTGTACTAATGGACCATCCGGTGATGTACCTCACCAATCAGATTCAACCTTACCCGCCAGATTCAAAAGATAAAGTACAATTGCTGACCAATAAATCTGTTCTTGCAACCGGTCAGCTAGTTAAGCAATTCGAAAATCCGGTTGCCGATTCATTAACTGCTGATATTCAACTGGTCTCCTTTTCACCAATCAACTTTACCGTCAATACCATTTCCAATCAACCGGCAGTGCTAGTTTTACAACAAACATTTTATCCGGGCTGGAAAGTAAAAGTGGATGGTGTGGTAACAGATCCAACCATCGTTAACTATTGTATGATGGCCGTAGTTTTGCAAGCAGGCAAACACCAGGTGAGCTACTTCTATGATACACTCATGCTTGAAAAAGTACTGCTGGCAAGTACTTGCATTCTAATTTTGCTCGTTGGCCTGCTTTTTTTTGACAGTTTGCATATCAGCCGCCGCAATCGTTTAAATTTGCGCCCGTGAATAAGCTGGAATTACTGCAACGCTTTGTTGCAGACGAGCGGTTGTCAGGCATTGCATCAAAATTATATCCTGATGAAACAGGCAAAGGAGATGCTATGCGCATACATCTTCGTGGACTGGTCGGCTCGGCTGCATCAATCATAGCAGCAGCATTTCATCAATCCGTCAACCGGCCTTTTGTATTCGTATTAAATGATAAAGAAGAAGCCGCTTATTTTCAAAACGACCTGCAACAATTCCTGGAAAAGAAAGAGGTATTCTTTCTCACCGATTCATTCAAAAAACCCGGACATTTTGATGAACTGAATAACAGCAACATACTGCTCCGTACCGAAGCGTTAAACCGGCTCGTGAATTCACCTTTAAAAAATGAGCTGCTCGTTACGTATCCGGAAGCGCTGATGGAATTAGTGGTAAGTACACAAGCACTTAAGAAATCTACCATCCTCATCAAGATGAATGAAAAACTGGATGAAGATTTCATTATAGAGGTATTGGTAAGCTATGGATTCAACAGGGTTGATTTTGTCTATGAGCCAGGGCAGTTTGCCATTCGCGGCGGCATCATCGATATTTTTTCATTCGGGAATGAATTACCTTATCGCATTGAATTGTTTATTGATGAAGTAGAATCCATCAGGATGTTTGATCCACTCACCCAACTTTCACAGAAAAGAATATCACAGGTAACTATTGTTCCCAATGTACAAAAGCAATTCTCCGGAAGCGATAAGATTTCATTTTTCGATTTTATTCCGGAAGAATCCATTATCTGGTTTCAGGACGTTACTTATACCCGTGAAAGAATCAACTCCTGCTTCGAAAATGCCATTGCATTAGCCGCAAACATTAAGGAAAAGCCTGAAGATGAGAACGAAGAAGAGCGTGAACTCAACAGCACACCGGATGAACTGTTTTGCAATGCCGAAACAGTGATGCGGGCACTTGATAAATTTTCTACGGTGGAATTTGGCAGGCAATATTTCTTTAAGGAAGATGAATGGATGTTGTTTGATATGGAACCGCAACCCAGTATCAACAAAAATTTCAACCTGCTGATTGACCATTGGCGTAAATACATCGCCAACCATTGCGCCATACTGCTTTTTTCTGATAACGTAAACCAGTTTCGCAGGCTCGATTCTATTCTTGAAGACCTGAAAGCCAATATCACCTACCAACCGGTCAACTTCGCCATTAAAGAAGGATTCTTCGACAAAGAAAGAAAAATTGCCTGCTATACCGATCACCAGCTTTTTGACCGATATCACCGTTATCACCTCAAACAGGGATTCTCAAAAAGTAAATCGCTCTCGGTAAAATTGCTTCGCGAATTGCGGCCGGGCGATTATGTTACGCACATTGATCATGGTGTTGGCGTATTCAGCGGACTAGAAAAAATTGAAGTGAACGGCCAGTTGCAGGAGGCAGTACGCATGGTGTATCGCGACAATGATCTGTTGTATGTGAACATACAGTCGTTGCATAAAATCAGCAAGTATGTCGGTAAAGACGGTACCCCGCCCCGCATCAACAAGCTAGGCACTGATGCCTGGGAAGCCCTGAAAAGGAAGACCAAATCAAAGGTTAAAGACATTGCAAAAGACCTCATAGAATTATACGCAAAGCGGAAAGCCACGAAAGGATTTGCCTTCAGCCAGGATTCCTATATGCAGACAGAACTTGAATCCAGTTTCATCTATGAAGACACACCTGATCAGATGAAATCCATCACCGACATAAAACGAGATATGGAAAAAGATTTTCCGATGGACAGGCTCGTATGTGGTGATGTGGGTTTTGGAAAAACAGAGGTAGCCGTGCGTGCTGCATTTAAAGCAGTGGCCGATGGAAAACAGGTGGCCGTGCTGGTGCCCACTACCATTCTCGCAATACAACACTATAAAACATTTGGCGAAAGATTGTCGGAATTCCCCTGTACCGTTGACTACCTCAATCGCTTTAAGTCTGCAAAACAGCAGAAGGAAACATTGCAACAACTCGAAGAAGGTAAGATCGATATCATCATCGGCACTTCTGCAATAATTGGCAAGAAAGTTAAATTCAAAAATCTGGGTTTGCTGATAATTGATGAAGAACAAAAGTTCGGCGTAGCTGCAAAAGAAAAACTGCGACAGCTGAAAGCCAATGTAGATACCCTTACACTTACTGCCACACCCATTCCGCGCACGTTACAATTCTCACTGCTCGGTGCCCGCGACCTCTCTATCATCAACACGCCACCGCCTAACCGTCAGCCCATCGAAACAGAATTGGTGGTGTTTGATCCCGATAAGATAAAAGAAGCCGTTGACTATGAAATCAGCCGCGGCGGCCAGGTATTCTTCATTCACAACCGCGTAAAGGATATCGGCGAAGTGGCTGCCATGCTTAAGAATATTTGTCCTGAAACGGATATCACCGAGGCGCACGGACAGTTAGAGGGGCATGTGCTGGAAGAAAAAATGATCGATTTCATCGAGCGCAGGTACGATGTATTAGTATGTACCAATATTGTAGAATCAGGCCTCGACATTCCAAATGCCAATACCATCATCATTAATGATGCGCAGAACTTTGGATTGAGTGATCTTCATCAGCTTCGCGGTCGTGTAGGCAGGTCGAACAAGAAAGCTTTTTGTTACCTGGTTACTCCGCCCGTTTCAACACTTACAGCTGATGCCAGGAAACGCTTAAAGACCATTGAAGAATTTGCAGACCTGGGCAGTGGTTTCCAGATCTCCATGCGCGACATGGATATTCGCGGAGCAGGAAATTTATTGGGTGGTGAGCAAAGTGGATTTATCGCAGACATTGGATACGATACCTATCATAAAATTCTGGATGAAGCTATCCGTGAGTTGAAACAAACTGATTTCAAAGAATTGTTTGCTGATGAAGTGAAGGAAGAAGAAAAATTTGTACGCGATTGCACCATTGATTCAGATGCTGAAATGCTTTTGCCGGACAGCTATGTTTCTAACATCAATGAACGGCTTGCCTTGTATACTGAACTCGACAACATAGAAGGAGAGGAAGGACTAAAATCATTTGATCAAAAACTTAGAGACAGGTTCGGACCTATTCCAAAAGAAGTGAAAGAATTATTCGATGGTGTAAGGTTGCGTAAACTGGCAAAGCAATTAGGTTTTGAAAGATTACAACAACGCCGTGGCATCCTGAAATGCTACACCGTAGAGAATCCGGAATCTTCCTACTACGACTCTGATACTTTTGCCCGAGTAATGGGTTTTGTACTGCGCCATCCTCAACGGTGCAGCATCCGGCAGATGGAGAAAAATATGCTGCTTACTATTCAGTCGGTAAATACGATGCACCAGGCAATGGAAGTGATGAAACTAATGCTCGAAGAATCAAACTTAACCCAACCCTAACCCAGGTACCCGACTTTTAAGTAGGGCAAGTCGTGTTAAACCCCATTATTCCGGATACCCGGGAATATTCATCCCAAGAATAATATCTCTTTTGCAGGTCAGCCAGCCATTCTTGTCTTTTGCAGCTACCACCAATCCCGAACCACCCCGCTTTTCGCGTTGTGATTTTATTGCATCCGTCAATAATGGATCATCAAAGAATTCTATTTCGTCAACATAATATTCATTGAGTTGAGGTTCCTTTACAAAACAATGAATATGTGCCGGAGCCGTAGCACCGGGATAAGGCGCCGGTTTTATGGTATAAATACGGTATTCACCGTTGCCATTGGTTTTGATCCACCCACGCAGGTGCCCGTTTTGCCGTCCCACCGTCTGTTCTTTAGATGCAGTATAGCGGCCTGTTACATCTGTATGGTAAAAGTAAACGATCACCCCTTCTGCAGGCGTTTTGCCATCGCGCTTATAAACCGTACCCTTCACTTCCAGCCTGACTCCTGGTTCATTCATTTCAGCAATAGTGTCCGTCGAGAATAATTGCTCCGGCATTCCTTCAAACATAATTTCACAGCCATCGCATCTCCCGCCAACAATTTGATTCGTAAAAGTTGAAGGAGACTGTAACACCGGAACCTCTTGTTGTTTTGCTCCCTGGCAACCTGCCAGGAGCGGCAGTACCACAATGCATGCGCTTAAGACATTCATGCTTTCCCGTTTCATGGAAAATTAATGAAAAAACCCATGGGCTATGTCCATGGGTTTTCCTTTTAAAGTAATTTTTATGAAGGATGCTATATTGCCTCTGCAACTACTTCTTCCACTTCAGGCACCATCCGTTTCAACAATCCTTCTATCCCGGCCTTTAAAGTAATCATCGAGGAAGGACAACCACTGCAAGAACCCTGCAACATCAGTGTTACCTTACCTTCATGAAACGATTTAAACTGAATAGCACCCCCATCCATTTCAACCGCAGGCTTCACATAGTTTTCCAGCATTTCTTTGATCTTGCTGATCACCGCTGTCTCATCCTGCTGAGTACCTTCATTGGCCGAGGGTTTAAAATCTTTGGCAATGATCTCCTTATCCGCTTCTACATAATTTTTCACGAACTCGCGCAGTGTAGGTATGATCTCGGTCCACTCAGCATCAGGTGTTTTCGTTACGGTTACAAAGTTATTCATGATGAATACGCCTTTCACAAATGGAAAGCCGAATAACTCAGTGGCAAGTGCGGAATCTTTCGCGCTAGCTTCATCAGCAAAATCTGCTGAACGATCTGAAAAAAGCATTACATCAGTCACAAACTTCATCGTCTCCGGATTTGGAGTCATCTCTGTATATACGTCCACTATTCTGCCATTTATTGTTGTTTCCATAGCCTTAATTTTTTATCGGGAAGCAAAGTTAACAAAAAGCGTCGGAGGATGGTTCAGAGGGGGTGGAATAGGGTGTACGACAATTTAGTATGATGAAGCAATAAAATCACCCCTGGCCCCTCAAGGGGCTCCTTTCTCCTGATCCTTTCTGTCGCTTCGTAGCAAAATATTAGCTTAGCATATAGTTCAATTTGAACGATCATTCTTGAATGTAGCCACAGAAAGGTTAAGGTGTGAGGCGCCCCTTCGAGGGGCCCCGGGGTGACTTTCAATTGTTTCTAACTTTCTATCAATTCACAAGCCTTTAAATTTTGCAATTACGCTATTGCATTTGTCGTACACACGTGGAATATCATTAAATAGTACTGATCTCAGCTTAAACAAGAGGAAACAACATGATGGCTGAATCCTCTGTAACTGGTAAACAGAATTTAACGCTAAACACCAGACAAAAATGCCAAAATAAAACCCTATGGTACTTTGAAGTCTCATAGGGTTTTAGGCCGGATTTCTCTTACCGTTTACAATAACCATAAAGGTGGTTCAATGCCAGATAGCATAAAACGCACTGATCTGTTTCTACAGGTCCATTTTACCGAACCAGAGTGTCTTGCCTCCTTTTGATTCGCCAAAGAATACAACAGCACTGCCGAGTTCTATAGGAAGAAATGGAAACTGGTTATTCAGGTAGTATTTACCTTCTTTGCTTACTCCGAATACTGCAGGATCACCGATTTTTCCGGAGGCAACATCCAGTTTGGCAACAACAGGATACATTAACACCTTAAATTTGGAATTACCCAGTTCCTTATTCTCCCTCCAACCATCTACCTCTCCAATTAGCCAGTCAATATGATTGCCGTCAGCGTTGGCTAGCAATTCCTGGTAAGCAGGTGCCAGCTCACTGGTCTTATTTCCTTCTTGTTTATCGTAAGAGTACTGTGCTTTCAGATTGCCTGCTTCATCAAAATGGAAGCATAACAGATCTTTATACTGACGTGATCCGTCATCTTTAAGCGAGAAATTTTGCCCAAACAAAAAGATGTTGTTCTTGGAATCTACATCAAAATTGCTGAGATAAAATTTCTTGCCGGAGTACGAAGGTGACTTCTTTTGAGATGGAGGTGTTTGCAACTTTTCTTCAAACTCTTTCAGACTGGGTGCATTCACATAAGCAACTTTCCCATTCACCAGCTTCGCCAACTGAAAACTTTCCCATTTTACTTTGTCGAGGTCTTCACCTGCTGTGATTACCTGGTTAATATACTTATCATCCCCTTTCGAAGGGCCGAAGATGTAAATGTCCTTATCTACTGTAGTGATGCTGTTAACATTCCAAACGGTATTTGGACTTTTAATGGCAACCTTGTCTTTCTGGGAAGCATCATTTCCGAAACGCATAAAGGTATAGTTGCTGATATCCGGATCAGCTGCTTTTCCGATACCGGGACCGCCAATAGGTGCAAACAGTAATCCGAGGTCGCTGTTGGCAAGATCATCCGGATCTTCATCAAAAGCAAGATTCGGATTCCAAACAAGCTGCGATTGAACCAGTGTTTGCGGATATTGAAATTCAAAGTCTGTTTTACTAACCCTGTCCAGGTCTTTATTATAGACTGCAGCAAGAAACTTTTTATTCTTTAACAACGGATCATCCCCTTTCATCGCTTTTGTTCCTGCAACAAGCAATACGGTTCCGTCCGCATCATTTTCTGCTTTAGTAATCAACGAATATTTGTTACCCTCATCTGACTTAGGTTTCAGTTTTTCCAGCAGTTTAACATCTTTATCGTATCCGCCCCAAAACCAGCTCCAGTCGTAGTTAATCTGCTTCCGTTTTAATACCAGTGTACCGGTAAGATTATTTTCTACGGAAACCGCTTCAACCACATAGCTGTCGCCCTTATATTTAAACCACTTGTATTTAGTACGGGCTTTGTCAAATTCAATTTCGTCGGTAATCAGGTTTTTATAATTGAATTCAAGATCGAACTGATAGGTCTCAAACTTAGCAAGTTTATCGGACGATTTGGTTACAAAAGTTAGTTCCAGCAGGTTCTTCGGTTCGTCGATGTTGATGTTACCAAGATATCCCCGGTTGGCTTTGCCTGTAATTTCATAGGTCTTCTCAATAGATAGCTTTTGTGCTGTTGCATCCCATGCAAGCAGCATCAATGCACACAGAATGGGAATGATGTTTTTCATAAGTTAGATTTTTCGCGAAGGTAAAAGAATATCCCTGTGAATTTTATGACCTTCAACAATTAGGTTGCAAGTACTTGCTGTCTTTTATTATTGGCAGACGAAGTGGCTGATAGGATTTGATCTACTGCCGCATCCTATCCCATCAATGAGTAACCGGTTTCACTCATTATATATGACAGTTGAGGTTCAAACAAATAATCACTATAGCTTTTACTATCGCTTGTCCATTCACTTCTTTGCAGACTACAGCCACTTATAGAAATACAAAAAATCCCACAGCACCTGGCAAAAGTCATAATTTATTGAAAACCGTTACATATATCTTTGCTTTTGAATCTGAAATAAGTAGCTGAAAGTAATCTTCAAGTCAAAAAAAAAATTAGGTGATGCAAGAGATAAGCCAACCAAATACTAAGATTTCTAACATAACAGCAAAAGCAAGTGATTTGCCTGAACCGGGAATCAGCAAAAACCTGTTGGATCCTATAGATCGTATTTCTGAGATCCTGTTTGGTTTGATCATGGCACTAACCTTTACTTGTACCATTAGCGTAGCAGGCGAAACCAATGTCAGATCAATGCTGGTTGCTGCTATCGGCTGCAACATAGCATGGGGATTGGTGGATGCCGTGATGAGCCTGCTGATGAAGTTGACTGAAAACGGTCATAACTTAAGAATTTTCAATTTCATACGTCACACAAAAAATATTCAAAAAGCCCATACATATATTGCAAATGCATTGCCTCCTGTAATTGCCAAAGTCTTAGAACAGGATGAATTGGAATTGATAAGGCAGAAATTACTGAAGCTGCAAGAAGTCCCAAAAGTAATCAGGCTAAAAATCATTGATTTTAGGATGGCGCTCGGTATTTTTTTACTCGTCTTCCTGTCTACATTCCCGGTAGCGCTTCCCTTTTTCTTTATGGAGGATGTGAAAATTGCCTTGCGCACCTCAAATCTTGTGGCTATTATGATGATGTTTCTTTGTGGATGGTTTCTTGGAAAATATAGCGGCAGGAACAAGTTAATTATGGGAATAACCATGTGTACAATTGGTACCGCACTTCTATTAATTACCATTGCTTTAGGAGGATAACTTATGCGTGTTACGATTGTAGTTGTCCTGTTATTTTTTGCATTGCATGTCACAGGTCAGCAGACTTCTAATGATACATTAACTGTAGCTGCAGATACATCTGTATTGTCACCCTGGTCTGCTTCAGCCGCTGCTTACTATTATATGCTGCCGGAAGAAAAGAATACCACCACGCTGTTTTTGTATGTGGATTATAATTCAATTCACATGGAAGCAAGGTATAATTACGAAGACGAGCAAACCTTCTCTCTTTTTGGCGGTTATAGATTTGAAACCGGCAATGAGCTGTTGTTTGGAGCTACTCCGCTAATTGGAATCGTTTTGGGCAATACCAATGCCATTGCGCCAGGACTGGAAATAGATATCGCCTGGAAAATGTTCGATTTCTATTCTGAAAACGAATACATTTTTGATTTTGAGGGTAGTGAAAACAACTATTTCTATAGCTGGTCAGAACTGGCAATTACCCCGTTCAATAACTTCAGAACCGGAATTGCAGCCGATCGGACAAGGCTCTTCCAATCCGACCTCGAATTGCAGCGTGGAGTATTTGCCCAATATTCTCTTTGGAAACTTACCGGTGGCATTCACTATTTCAATCCTTTTACTGATGAATATTTTCTGATCGGAACTTTAGCGATTGATTTTTAATAGTCTGTTTTAATGGCTGGCCTTCCAGTCGATAGCTGAAACAACTACAAAGCTTCCGTTAGTTGTATAACTGTTTATAAATTCCACAAATGCCGATTCTCTGCTTTGCTACACAGCCTTATACAAAACTTCATACAGCGATTAGAATTATTGATTCGACTCCGTTTTTAACCATTCCATAAACAGTTTATAACCTATCGTAAGTATTACTGCTCCTAAAAATAAACCCAGGAATCCGATATAGAGGAAACCGCCAATTGCTCCAAGAAAAACAACAAGCATCGGCACAGAGGCACCATGCCCCAGGAGTAATGGTTTCAGAATATTATCTGATACCAGTACAATACCCATCCACAATGCCAGCATGGTTGCCGAAAACGTATCCAACACTGAAAACATATAGATACAAACCGGAATTGCAATGGGCCCAACACCAAGCTGCACAATGGCAAGTATCAAACTGAGTATTGTCCATAAGCCTGCATAGGGAACACCTGCTACAAAATATCCGACAGCCGCCATGGCAGTCTGAATAAATGCTACTCCTAATATTCCCTTTACCACGCTGCGAATGGTGCTGGTAATGGAATCCGAAATATTCTCGCCATTATTGCCCGCCAGCTTTTTAAAGACATTTTTGGAGATGTTTGCCGCAGGTTCTGAATAGATAAGAAGCACTCCGGCAAGAAGTATGGAAGCTAAAAACTGCAATATTCCTTTTCCCGCACCAGCCAGCGCATTCACCAGCCATTTTCCTACAACCAGCAACTGGCTCTGGTATTTAATGGTAGTTGCCTGAAGGTTTTCCGAAGTCATTTTCCAGAAATCAACTACGGGACTTAAAAAGGCAGGCCAGCTCTTTGTGGATTCATTTGGAGGAGGAATTAATGGCTTGCCCTGTTCTGCAATTTCACGAATATATTGAATCCCATTAATCAGCGAATCGGTAAGCAAAATGCTCGGTATAACCAGAACGCTCAATAAAAGCAATGTAATTACAAGCGATGCAGGTACCCTGTAACCACCGAATTTGCCTAAAAGGAATCTGTAAACAGGGTATGCCGAAATAGCGATAATAATACCCCAAATCAAAATATATATGAAGGGTTGCAATATATCGAAACACCAGTTTATTAATAAATAGAGTATACCCAGTCTAACAATGGTGTCTACAATTTTTTCGAATGAGTAGGAAGTATTCCTGCCGTTTTCCTGGTCCATAAAGCTATCGTTTTAGAAACATGCGATAAATATAAAAATTACTGCCTCCTTTTAGTACGATATATTGAACAATACCAAAATTAAATATTCAATGCTACCATTCAGTACCTTTGCACATTGTTGGTTAGCGTAACTGTATTGACTCAACTATGAAACAAAGCTTACCACTGATCACTTCTCAGTCTTTCCAGGTTCCTTGCTGCCTGATGGCACTTTTACCCATTGCTACTGAACGGTAATACATTCATGAGTAAAAACCTGATAATTGATAATGTTGCAAGGCCAGAAAGTGCTGCCTGACTATTTCAGCATATAGAGTGGATTGCAGGCTTGAATGCAAAAACTATTGCCTGAAATAAGGTGGTCATTTTAGCGCAAGAATTGCTATTTAAAGTACAGTGATGCAGAAAAAGCATAAAGATGATTCAAAATGATTACGCTGATTCTTGGCAATTCAGCATGATATTTATCATGTATGTCAAAGGCTTTGGTTATTCAATTCTTACTACATTTGTTACTAAATCATTCATCTTATGTCAAAAGACAAACGCGAAAAAAATTCCAGTGAAGAACAATCCGGACAGGAGACGCATCGATTCGATATCAGTGCGTTAAGCAAAAAAGAAATCATTGACCGTGCCAGGAAGTTCTCAAAACAATATTGCGTAGGAAACGGAGCAGATTTTCGTTTGAAGGATTACGATACCAAAGCCGGCGTTGAATTCAGCGCTGAAGATAAACCACTGGTAAAAGAAGCCTTGGAGATCGGTGTTGAAGCACTTGCTGCGCTACAGGATATTTTGTACGCACAGGATAGATGGTCGTTGCTGGTAATATTTCAGGCAATGGATGCAGCTGGAAAAGATGGTGCCATTAAACACGTGATGTCTGGAGTTAATCCGCAGGGATGCCAGGTATCTTCTTTTAAATCGCCCAGTAATGAAGAATTGGACCATGACTTCCTGTGGCGTTGCCAGAAACATTTACCCGAAAGAGGCAGAATTGGCATTTTCAACCGCTCTTATTATGAAGAAGTATTGGTCGTGCGCGTGCATGAAGCAATATTGAGAGCACAAAAACTTCCTGAGAAACTGGTGACAAAAGATATCTGGGAAGAACGATTTAAGGACATCCGTAATTTTGAAAAATACCTTACACGAAACGGAACCATAGTAATAAAAATATTTCTGAATGTTTCGAAAAAAGAACAAAAGAAACGCTTCATTCAGCGTGTAGATGACCCGGACAAAAACTGGAAATTCAGCGCTGCCGATGCAAAGGAACGTGGCTACTGGAAGGATTATATGTATGCCTATGAAGAATTGATCAGAAATACATCAACCGAAAAATCACCCTGGTATATTGTGCCTGCAGATAATAAGAGCTTTGCCCGCATAGTGATTGCTTCCGCTATTATACATGCTTTAGATGAAATGGAATTGGAATATCCGAAAGTGAGCAAAGAAAAACTTGCTGAATTACATGAGATAAAGGCCAGCCTGTTGGCTGAAGAATAGTTGTTTGCTTAAAATTGATGGAGCTATGTTGAAGAAAATATTCCCGCCTGCTAACTGGCTTCCTGCCTATAATACAAACAGCTTAAAATCTGATGTGGTTGCTGGCATTACCCTGGCAGCCTATGGAATTCCGGTTTCCCTGGCCTATGCAACCCTGGCCGGCCTTCCCCCGCAATATGGGATCTATGGCTACCTGGTCGGTGGTTTTTGTTATGCGCTACTAGGCACCGGTAAACAACTTGCTATTGGACCAACTTCAGCCATTTCTCTTCTGATTGGAACTACCATTGCAGGCATGGCAGGTGGCGACCTGCAGCGCTGGGCTGATATCGCTTCGCTTACTGCATTGGTCTTTGCTGCTATGGCCATCATCGCTTACCTGTTCCGGTTAAGTGGCATTGTCAATTTCATCAGCGAAACAGTCCTGGTTGGATTTAAAGCAGGTGCAGCACTCACCATTGGCCTTACTCAATTGCCCAAATTATTCGGAACAGAGGGCGGAGGTCAACATTTTTTTGAACGGTTTATCTTGATAATCCGTCAACTGCCGGAAACCAATATCACCGTTTTCATTTTTGGCATCGCAGCAATTGTTGTATTAATTATCGGCGAAAAACTGCTTCCCGGCCGGCCGGTAGCCATAGTGGTAGTAATTGCCTCCATTATACTCATTGGAGCCACACCATTGGGATCACAGGGTTTTAAAACGGTGGGTATAATACCATCAGGTTTGCCTTCATTTCACCTTCCTTCACTGCGACTCACTGATGTAGATGGAGTAATTCCACTCGCCTTTGCCTGCTTCCTGCTTTCCTACATTGAAAGCGTTTCGGCCGCAAAGGCACTGGCGCAAAAGAATGGTTATGAAATTGATCCGCGACAGGAATTGCTTGCTTTAGGTTTTGCCAATGCAGGCGCAGCCTTCGGACAGAGTTATCCGGTTGCAGGCGGTTTGTCGCAATCATCTGTTAATGATACCGCCGGAGCCAAAACCCCTTTGTCGCTTGTATTTGCATCTATTGCAATAGGTATTTGCCTTTTATTTCTAACCAGCACCATTCAAAATTTACCCAATGTAATTCTCGCCGCAATTGTGTTGGTTGCAATAAGAGGTCTCGTTGACTTAAAGGAATTTAAACATCTGTATAAAATAGATAAAAAAGAATTCATCATTGCCATGATTGCACTTCTTGGGGTAATCTTGTTTGGTATTCTTAAGGGCGTTCTTCTTGCTGCAGTAATCACTTTGCTCTTACTGATAAAAGCAGCGTCAAGTCCCAGGGTTGCATATCTTGGCCGGATAAAAGGTACCACACTTGTTTCCGATATGCTGCGTCATCCTGAAAATGAAACAATTCCGGGAGTGTTGATTGTGCGGGTTGAAGCCTCTTTGTTGTATTTTAATGTAGACTATGTCCGCAATCAGGTTTGGTCTAAGATAGTTGAAGAAGACGGTTCCCTGAAGACGGTAATATTTGATATGAGTTCATCTCCTATTGTAGATGTTGCCGGAGCCAGGTTACTAAAAAGACTCTACCTCGATTTGAAAGCCAAAGGTATTTCAATGGAGATTGCTGAAGCATTATCCGAAGTACGTGATCTCCTGCGTGTTGAAGGTCTTGAATCTCATTTCGGCCATATCAGCCATTCAGTCTCTGTTAATGACATTATAGAAAAAGTTAAGTAAGTAACCCCTTAGCCTAATGCTGAACTATATTTGCAGTCATTCAAGTTGGCAAAACCAACCTTATTTTTTAAACAATGGGAAACGGGTGGTTCAGAAAGTTTATTGATGGTTTTACTTTCGGTTAATACAGTTTGAGCAAGATGGTAGCATATGAGCAAATTTTTGAGAATAATAAAAAGTGGGTAGCAGAAATGCTCGCCATCGATAAAGATTACTTTGAAAAGTTATCCAAAGAGCAAAAGCCTGACTATCTCTATATTGGTTGCTCAGACAGTCGTGTTTCTGCCAATGTAATTATGGGCATCCAGCCAGGTGAAGTTTTTGTGCACCGTAACGTGGCTAACCTGGTAATTAATAACGACAGCAATGTAAATGCCGTGATTCAATATGCAGTGGAGTATCTTAAAATCAAACACATTATTGTATGTGGGCACTATGGTTGCGGTGGAATTAAAGCAGCATTGCAACCACAAGATATGGGACAATTGAATACCTGGATGCAATCTATTCGTGATATCTACCGTATCTATCAAAAGGAACTGGACGCCCTGGAAGATGAAAAGAAGCAATTTGACAGGCTCGTTGAATTGAATGTGATTGAACAGTGTATTAACGTTGTAAAGATTGACCATGTGCAGCGCAGTTGGTATAAAACCGGGTTCCCGAAAATCCATGGTTGCGTATATGATTTACACAATGGCTTCATAAAAGACCTTGATGTGAATATTAGTCAGCATTTCTCAAGCATCCGGAGTATCTATGATTTGAAGCCAATATAACCAGCTTCCTCATTTCGGAAAATTGTTGTTAATAGCCAGTCTCTATTTGCTTGAATAATTTATGGTTGTAGCCCACTTACTGCAATTCATATCCTGGCGGGAATAGGCTTATACCATTTTAAAGTCAAATCCCGCTGGTCCCTTCTGCTTTACTCATAGTTCAATCTCATATATTTAACTAATCATTTAATCGTTTACTCCATACAATTCATCGGTAAACCTTTTTTGCTGTTGTTTTATCGATTTTTACCCGGATACACGCTTCTGAATGGTAATGGGTTGTTTGATCAGTATCACATGCTACGTTGACTTCAATCATGATCTAAGGCTGGGTATAGCGGTAACTTTGTATCTGGAATAAAAGGGGGTAAGTTGATTTAACATGCTTGATCATATGAACTATTTCGCAAAATGCTACTAAACAGTTTAATCATGAATTTTGGGGTCACTATGATTTATCGATTCAATGAAAAACAGTATCGCCAGATTTGGCTATTGATGCAGTTTCATTTCATAGATAATTTTGCTTTATGATCATAGAAAAAACGATCTAGTTTCCAGGCAACCGATAATCAAATACCCATATTATTATTAACTATAAAAACTATGTAAAATGAAAACGCTACTGTTATTTATTGCAACGGCACTGATGGGACTCTGTCAGTCGCCTCTTTTTGCTCAATGCACCCAGAATGACTGGGCTGTATATCTTGGTGGAACTGCGTATGATTATGTTGAAGAAGTGGCTGTAGATATTTCCGGAAACGCTATCATAACCGGTAAAACAAAATCGACTTCCGGGGTCGCTACACCGGGAGCGTATCAAACCAAGTATGGAGGTGGAGGAGCAGATGCCTTCGTTTCAAAATTTGATCCGGCGGGTACCTTGCTTTGGTCAACCTATCTCGGTGGAAAAAAATTGGACTACGCCTACGCAAATACTGTTGATCTCAATGGCAATATTTATATCGGTGGAAGGGCCGAAAGCACTTCCGGCATGACAACTACCGGTTCACATCAACCGGTTTATGGTGGTGGTCCGAATGATGGTTTCATTGCCAAATTTTCTCCTGCCGGTGCGCTGCTTTGGAGTACCTATTATGGTGGCTTGAGCGGAGATTGGGTGCTGGGTCTTGTAACAGATCCCTCCGGAAATCTTTACGTTACTGGCTACACAGGTAGCACAAATGGCATTGTAACAGCCGGAGCTCAACAAACAGTACACGGAGGTCAAATGGATTGCTTCGTGTTAAAAATGGACGCGGAAGGACGACGTATCTTCTGCACCTATTATGGAGGAGAAGGAGAAGATCGCCCGCATGATATCCAGGTAGATAATGATGGCAATATCTTTCTGTACACAACTACACCAAGTCTTACAAACATGGTAACACCAGGTGCATACCAGGAAGAATTAGCCGGCAGGCTGGACCTGGCCCTGACAAAATATGCCCCCAGTGGATCGTTGCTTTGGTCAACCTACATCGGAGGTATCGGTGACGACCGTGCGCGCGAAATGTATCCTGATGCTGAAGGAAACATTTATTTAACCGGATTCACCAACAGCCCGGATGGCATAGCTACTGATGATGCTCAACAACCTGCACTTAGTTTATCTGACGAGTTGCTTGATGCTTTTGATGCATTCCTGATCAAGTTCGACAGGGATGGACAACGTATCTGGGGAACCTATTATGGAGGTACCAAGAAAGAATATGGAAGAGGACTCCGGTTAACACCCTGGAATACCGTGCTGATCTCCGGAAATACAGTAAGCAAAGCAGGTATTGCTACTCCGGATGGATTTCAAACTAAAAAATCATTAAGCTCCGATGCATACATTGCAGAATTTACCGCTGATGGTAACCTGATAGCCGGAACTTTTTATGGTGGAACGGGTAGTGAACCATATGAAATTGGATATGGACCAAGCATCGATATTGATCCTGCCGGCAATGTTTATCTTGGATTTGCCACCAGCAGCCCGGATATCCCAAATGCACTCAATAGTTACAACGGAGATACTATAACTGCTGAATTGGATGCATTAATAGCCCGGTTTCCGGCTGACCATGCCAGAATGAGTTCGCAGTCTCTATTGCCTGTGAAGGAAGCGAAAATAACACTCTATCCAAATCCTGCCACGGAGGTTGCCATTCTTTCTGTTACTTCAACAACTGATCAGGAAGTGACACTTATGCTTGAAGATCTGTCAGGCAAAGTAATGTGTTCTTTCCCTGTACAAATTGTTAAAGGAACTAATGAAGTAAGTGTTGATCTAAAAAATGTCATATCAGGAACCTACCTGATTTATATAATTGAAATGCAGGGTATCGCATCAAAAAAAATAGTAGTTGCTCATTAACCCTGTAAGCGGTATCATATTAGTCTGGATATATTAGACAGTAGCGAACCCGGATGCTTTAATGTAAGCATCCGGGTTCGTTATGTGCCTTCCTTTAGAATCTCCTATATTCCAATTTCCTAATCTATTTTTACAGAAAACCGCACCCTGAGCACTTAAACTTGGCTCAGTAAAAGCAAAGCCGAATTGCAAGCAGCGGTGTGACAAACAATTCAACACATTTCGAAACAGCCACTCAATTCGTTACAATAAACTTTCCGGTAACTAAATTCCCCTGATTCATTTTAATCGTGTACAGATACATGCCTCCATCCAGCTCATTTGTTGAAATGATTTTTTGTGAATCATTTATATGTTGTGCAGAGAAGACCAACCGACCAACAGCATCGAACAATAACAAATCATAGGAAACCTGATCATCCATTTTGTTAATGATTAGCTGTTGATAAGACGGATTAAAAGCAACTGCTACTAAATTATCCGGTGCATACTCAAAAGCCGTTTTCGGGGGATTTACAGTAATAATAACAGTGTCTGAAGATTTAGCATCCTGATCATCGGAAGCTTCTGCTATAATGGTGTATACACCGGCGGGAACATTATTCCAGGTATACGAATATTGCACGGTAGGGTCTGTTTTTAGAATAGTTGAGCCATTAAAAAACTTCACATTCTTAATCGTGCCATCGGCATCAATGGCAGTTGCCTTTATTACAATAGAGGCAGGTGCAATAAATTCCACTCCCATTGCCGGTTTGGTGAATGAAACAGTTGGTGCAGCATTCGAGGATGGCACTGCACTCTTAAAAAACTCCCAAATGATCTCACTGGCAATAATATCCTTTGTCACTTTTCCGGGCATAGCATTGCTGCTTGTTCCGGGCCAGGTATGCCCTCCACTGTAAACTTTATACAGTGCTACCTCTGAATTATTAATTCCATTTGCATAAGTCAGTTTATCAACCGTTGTGCCATCGCCTGCATCTACATTTGGCAGTTGTATAGTTGACGGAGCCGCATTGCAACTATTAAAATCTACCCAATAATTAACTGCATTTTCAGCGGCAGAAAATGGTATGATCGCATCTGCAGTTCCATGAAAATGAATAACCGGAATTGGCTTACTGGGCACTGGAACCGGTGATGAATAGTTCGGCAGAAATCCTGCAACGTCGGCAATGGCTGCAAATCGGTCTGTTAGTTCTATACCCAACCTATAAGTGAACATGCCACCATTTGATGCACCTGTGGAAAAAATACGATCTGCGTCAACATTATAACTACTGCTGATTTCATCAATCAAAGCATTGATAAAACCTACATCGTCAATACTACCTCCAGGTGATGCCCACTTCTTGCTGATACCATCCGGATAAATAACAATGAAATTCTCCTGGTCAGCCAATGGACTGAACTTGGTAATATCAGCCATCATAGATCCGGTTCCGGTAAGGCCGTGAAAAACAAATACGAGTGGTGTAGGTGAAGCAGCATTATAACCTGTTGGAATATGCAAAAGGTAGGTCCGGTTCTTACCGCCATAGGTCATGCTGCCATTTATGTCACCGGCAAAAGCAGTTGCCATTGCTAAAATGAGGAAAGTATAAATGAACACAGACTGTCGTAAAATTTTTGTGATTGGATTCATGGGTAGGCAGTTTTTGATTTGATTGTTAGAAGAAAAAATCTTGGCAAATATTTTCGGAAAAAATCTAAACGCTTGGTTGAATTAAAAAACTATAAATTAAAAATTGCCAAATAGCCACTTACACAATATGCATGCATTGCTGTGACCATCAAGCCGTTTGTATTTCACAACAGCGGCTCCGTTTCAATTCCATCATGCTTTTGTTTTCAGGTTGTCTAAATGATAGTAATAATATAATATCCTGACTAAAGAAATAATGCTGCCATGATTGCTGTATCCGGATCTGTTGATTGCACTGAAAATAACATACAGTCATTTTCAGTATATTCAATCAGTCATGAAAAAGAACAGGAGCCAACTCTATTAAACAACATGATCACCTTATGCTCATTTTACAGAACACAATCGCTGTAAAGAATATTTCAAGTAAATAAGTTCACGCAAATCAACCGCTTTTCACTTTTTAACGCTGATAATTTTAACGGCAGATTTCGCTCATAGTTACCCTATTCAAACTACTCTGTCAAATAATTCTGAATCTAATGCGCAAGTTGATATGTTTACCACACCTTACAGATTTATTTAGATTTAATATATGTGGAACATTGCCTATTGCTAAATCATATTGTATACCTTTAACATTCATTTTATGCATAAGAATACACAGGAAAAAAAAATTAACTTCCTGCTCTAACTAATCCGATTCCATTAATCCCCTATATGTTATGGCAAAAACTTCGGTAATGCCCAACTCCAAGTTGTATTATCATTTTGTTTGAAGTAAGATTAGTATGGCCAATCAAAGTTGTATGGCTGAATCTAATTCGGCAACTGTGTATTAATTGAAGAGATCCTGAACTGAGTTTATGGTCACTCACCTAATCGTGAGATAGCTACCTCCTTTAACAAAGAGACTCAAATTGAATTTTGCAAGACCATTACAACAAAGAGGTATCCTGAAGGACTTTTATTGCTTGTTGTCACATACTCAGCAAAACGTGAAATCTGTATATCTCAAATTCCCAGCGCTATTCAGCAGGCTACAAACTTTATTTATCAAATTTTTTACATCTTTAGATATTATTTCTCCACCATAAACTTAAACCATGAAAATCTACACGCTCTTGTTTTTGCTTATTTCTATGTCGGCAATGGCAAAATTTCAGTACGTTTCACCGATGCCCGGATCTGAATTAAATAACCCGGCTAGCCATATCATCATCCGTGAAGGCAGCTTCCTTGATGTAACATCCGTAAGTAATGAACTTTTTTCTCTGCTTGGGTCAAAAAGCGGTGTTCATGCTTTCAGAATAGTGTTGTCAGACGATCAGAAAACCATTTTGCTATACCCGCATCAACCCTTTGGTTTTGAAGAAGCCGTGACTGTTTCTATCAATTCAGGTTTACGTACGACAGAAGGAAGGCTGATCAATCCATATTCCTTTAGTTTTACAACTCATCGTGAATACACTTCAGCAGAAAAGGAAAATTTCAAAATGCTGAAATCTGTTTTACAAAAGGAAGAAGAAAAAAAATGGGCCCCGTATTATGAAAATGAGCCTTCCAATGAGTCTCAGGATCGCGCCTTGCTTGGCAGTTTCACGATCATAAAAAATACAGATCCTTCTCCCGGTTCTGTTTTTTACGATGCCTGGAATGGTGGCTTTGGAAGTAATACCTATGACGGATACAATATTATCACCCCGGATGGTGACTCAGTTTATGCAAGTGGGAATGCCAGTGTCTGCTTTGATTTCAGCCTTAATCCGAATGGCTACCTTTCCGTCTATAATAACAGCCAGGGCAGATTTGATGTCTTTGACTCCAACTATGTAATGATAGATTCATATTACCCTGGTAATGGCCGCACTGCCGATCCACATGAATTTACAATCTATGAAGACGGCCATGCATTCATGGTTACGGAAGAAACACATGTCGTGAATATGAAGATATATAATCCTGCTTATAGTTCGAATGCAACGGTAATGACGACAACCATCCAGGAATTTGATCAAAGCAAAAATGTGATTTTTGAATGGCGGGCATGGGATCATGTGATAGTTACTGAATCAAACCAAAACCTGGCATTCGGATACATTGATGCCGTTCATACCAACTCTATTGATCTGGATACCGATGGAAACATCATTTCTTCTCACCGGCACCTGAACCAGGTAACCAAGATTGATCGCAACACAGGTGAGTTTATCTGGCGTCTTGGTGGTGTAATGAATGAATTTACATTTATCAATGAGCCAGAGCCTTTTACCTATCAGCATGATGCCCGCAGGGTCAGTAATGGAAACGTTACCGTTTGGGACAACGGGAATCAACACGTACCCACGCATTCGATGGCCAAGGAGTATCAGTTAGATGAAGTAAATATGACTGCGACGCTGGCATGGAGCTTTCAGCCAAAAACTTACACTAATACGAATGCTTATTTCTATGCTATGGGATGTGCCCGGAGGCTGGAAAATGGCAACACCTTAATCATGGGTGGCTGGGATAATTCCTCCAATCAGTCAAATATTTTTGAAGTAAACCCTGCCGGCACTGTGGTATGGGAACTGGCACTCAACAATTCGAAGAGCCTGGTAGGATACCGTGCGGCAAAGTTTAACTGGAATCCCTGTGCTCCGGTAAACACTGCTAAGATAAAGGTGAAAAATATTACCGATCATTCAGCCAAAGTAACCTGGACTGTAGTAAGCAATGCCACATCCTATGATATTCAATACCGCAAAGTTGGAAGTGCAACCTGGAAAATTAAGAATGTTGTTGATCCCAAGAAGCAGCTTAGCAACCTCAATCCGAATAAAACATATGAATACCAGGTGCGTGCCAATTGTCTGAATGGATTTAGTTCTGACTGGTCGCCGCTAATGACGTTCACGACATTACCATTGCGTTTAGCCGGGGAAGAATTGCAGCTGGTATCCTTCCAGGTCCATCCCAATCCAACAGCAGGCATATTGAACATTGAGTTTGAAACGTCGATAGAGGAAATGGTTACTTTTTCAATCTTCGATCTGTCAGGAAAACTTATCGACCGTTCTGAACAACTTCCTGCTATCGATAATCAGACTGTTTCCTTTGACCTCACCCGCCTGACGCCTGGTATTTACATCGCCGAAGCCGCTACAAAATCAGGAAGCAAAACGGTGAAGTTTGTGAAGGAATAAAAACCATCTTACTAAAACTGTAAAAGCTGTAGCGATTAAACTCAGGTTTAATCGCTACAGTTTTATATGGCTATCTTAAAAAGAGGAACTTTTTTTATGTTGAAAGTAGTTGAAAAAGGTATCCATAGAAATCAATGAAAGGAATCAAGAAACAAATCCTGCATAATGTAATGCACCCTTTTCTCCGTGGTTTCAAAAATGCTAACCACAAATAACCAAAAGAAAATACTGACATAAATCTCATTTAATGCAATTCCCCCTCTGTGTTCTCCTATGTTTAATCTATGAAAGGGCCTAGCCTTAAAGTGAATCAAGGTTATCGCATATTATTTCGTTTTAACGGATCATTCACTACTATAAAATCAGTCTCCTATGAGCAGATGCCTTTGATCAAATAAAGGTACTGCAAATCCTCTTTTATATTAGTATAGTGCAGCCTCCGGATTCTCTGTAGGGCAGACATCTTGCGAGCTGCAAACACAGGTTAACGGTGGGGGCTGCAAAAATGAAAAGATTTTTATAGGGTGATGATCCATTGTTATTTAACTTTATGGTTGTTAAGCCAAGCGGAGTAGTGCACTGCTGGAGAGCAACACTACAAGGAATAGCTTAACCGGCTGGAATAGCTGAAGCCGAGGCTTGTTGCTTCGGCTTTTTTGTGTCTATTCTTGCCGCAGATGCCTTAAAAAACTCAGCGCTTTTTTTTGTTTCCGTTGTACTCAGTTCGTATCTTTTGTTTGTCACCAGCACGTACCGGATACGGCTAAGCAACTTGCGGGCGATCTTAATGATGGCTTTGTTGCTATCCATTCGCTTGCAGTAGCGGGTGTAACAGGATAACATTACTGGATCCATACGAATGATCATCCACGAGCTTTCAATGATAGCGTCACACAAGTGATGATTACCACGCCGCGTCATCTGGCCAGTACGCTCCGTATCTCCACTTGCATATACATTAGGCACAAACCCTGCATAAGAGCATAAATGATCCATATCTTTAAAACGCTTGATGTCTCCCAACTCAGTAAGGATGACCATTGAATTAGTAAGACCAATTCCCGGAATGCTGCGAAGTAGTTCTGTACGCTGTTGGTAGGCAGGCGTGGCTGCCAAAATTTTTATGGCTTTGGTAGCCCCAACCACCAATTTGCGGATCATATTGTATTCTTCCAACAGCAGCATTAAACTCATCTTGGCCGTCCCATTTTCAAAATCCAATTTCTCAAGCCAATTAATAAATTTTTTAGACCAGGCACTACTTTGTGCAAAGGCTTCCGGTATCTTGATACCGTAAAAATCCAGCAACGATTTTATTCTGTTCTTCAGCCTTGTTTGATCAACAACAAATCTGTCACGGGTGCGAACCAGTTTGCGATCATCCAGCTGTGCCTGGTCAGGAACATAAATTCCCTTCAAGTTCCCACTACTTAATTCCCGCGACAGTTTGCGGCAATCCACTTTATCGCTCTTGTGCTTTTTCTCCTTATCAGAGGTGGGTACATCAGCTGCATTTACTACGATGCAATCAACACCTTGCGCCTTGAGCTGTTGCTCAATCCAAAATCCGCAAAAGCCTGCCTCATATACACATTTATACTTAGCACCAGGGTAATTGCGCTTCAGATGTTGAACCAATAAGTCCGGTTGTGGAGCCTGACTAAACTTCTTTAATTCAAATTCATCGTTTCGTAGGCAGATGGACCAATTCTTTTTATGTACATCAATGCCTACATAAATGTTTTGTCCATCAAAATTTACAATGTTACTTTGTGTTTCCATGGTTCCTGTTTTTAAGGTGATTGAAAAATTTGTTTGCAATTCAAATTTACTCACTTTATCAGCAGGAACTTTTCTTTGATTAAAACATAAGGTCTCTGTGGTTTCAAAAATGATAACCACATAAATCAAATAGAGAAAACTAAAACAAATCCTGCTTGATGCAATGCACCCTTTGGTCCTCTGTGGTTTCACAAATGTCAACCACAAAGTGCACATATACAAATGCTCATCAATCTTGTTCGAAGCGACTCCTCCTCCGTTTCACCCGTAGTTTCAAAAATGCTAACCACAAATAACCAAAAGAAAATACTAAAATAAATCTCGTTTAATGCAATTCCTCAAACGTGTCGTCCGCGGTTTCAATAATGATAACAACAGAGAGCACGTAAGAAGAACTTTAGAAATAAATCCTACCTGATGCATTACACCCATTGCTCAAACGATACAAAGTACATTTAAGCTCATCGATCTATTGAAATTTCCTTCGTAATAATTAAGCCATTTCCATTTCTTGATTGTACTCAAGAATATCATTGCTCCAATTTGAATCTTGGACGAGCTTTAACAAATGCCTGCTTATAACTACTCAACAAAAGAACAATCAGAATGATAAGCACAGGAATAAGATTAATGGCAAGGTAAAAATCAGCTTTTTAACATTTAAGTACAAAAGCCACATGAACCACCAGAAATGTGCATCAACAAAAAAATGATTGAAATCCGGTGCATACATTACAAGAGACACATATACTCCAACCGCATACGAAAAGCCATTGCCTCCTATTTGGAATTGTCCAATCTGTAACAGCTGATTGATGATTGTCAAACGATAGGGTCTTTCTCCTTTTTGAAGAATTAAATTCAAACCGGCGAATAACAGCAAAACCAAAAATGGAGCTATTAATAACACATTCAGAAATCCAAAATTGGTAACCAGTAGGTGCACTCCCCAAGAGGCACACAGGATCTGATATATCCCAATAATTCTATAACCTGTACTAATGGTATGTTTATTCATCTGATTGATTTACAGCTGCTGTCAATACTACTTAACCTGATACAAACAGTTAACAACATTTGGAAATAGCAGACCTCATATCGTTCACACTCTCATTTAAGATTGCTCTTGCAATTCCTTATCTCTATAACATATTATATTCCTAAAGCATTTAAAAGAATACTGACAAACTGCCTTTCATTCATAGTAATTATTACACATTTCATTTTGGCAAAATTCAAAATCCAGCTTCAAATCAAACCGGAATACTTATCATAATTGATCAGCACTTCGAATGATTTTACTTTGCGTTGGTTGAAAAACAGCCTTCTTAAATAATATCATGAGTAGCAAAATCACTATCGGAACAGAGTTTATTGCCACAAGGAATTGATTCTCACTTGAATTAAAGAAAAGTGAAAAAATAAATGTCCATGATCTGATATCAAGGTATAGCTGCTCAATTGACCATGCATCGTAAGCAAGTGATAAATAAATGCCAGCAGCATACATTAAACCATATCCAAACAATTTAAACTGTATCGTTTGAATTAATTGATTGAAGAATGCCAATTTGTATGATTTGTGGTTCAAGTCAATCAATAACCATATACCAGAAACTATGAGCAATACGATAAATGGTAAAGAAGTGAACATATTAAGAAAACTGAATGAGGAAAATAGCGCGTAAATTCCATAGAAGGCTCCAAAGACTTGATACAAACCTAATGCTTTGTAGAAGTATGCCGTATTAATAATTTTCATTCTTTAGGTGTCTTGTTACTTGGTGAACGGACTATATGATTGTTGAATGTTTTGCATGCGATCTTTGAAATTATCACTCTTATATGTATTTAGAATCGTCGTAGGATTTGCATTTACTCCAATATTTACTCCTGATATTGGACCCAGCTTAGCTGACATCTCCCAGTCTCGCTTTTCAGGTCGTTGACCAATTAAATTCTCATCATTTACACTAAGATATCCTTTCAATTGACCCTGACTTGATTCGTATGCCCCTAATTCCAAGTTTACATCTGGTCCATTCTTAGTTTTCCCAACTAAGGAAATTTTGGATTCACTTCCAGAACTTTTCAAAACTAACTGATAATTCACCCATATCATGAGGAAGTGTCAACCCAGTTTTATACTGGATGAAAGCAGCAGTATTATCAACCACCGGATTCACCAATTTAGAAAAATCAGATAATACTTTTGTTCCAACTAGACCTTCCTGCGAAGCCTTAACAATTGGCATTGATTTATTTGTTTGTGCTTCATAGTTAGCAACCTTCGTAATATTACCCGCAACATTATTTGCTTTGTAACTTAAGGATCCAAATAACTGTCCCATCTGAACTCCAATAGCAGGTCCAGGCCATTTTCCATCAGGATCAATATGAATAACCGGATTATCAAAAAACATAGTTATACATTGACCATGATCTTCCCTTCTCTGCCAACGGATCCACCACCCACCACCTCCCCACCTGCGGATCATACCACCTCGCTCCATAGTCAAGCCAGCTCAAATTCAAAGAACGATGAAACTCTTTACCATTATAAAGATAAATATTTGTATCAGAATTTTCTTCCTGCCGCCTGATGGCTGCAATGAGGTTGCCATAAGGATAATAGTGATTCACCTGCACTACAGGATTGCTGACCTGACCAAGTTTTAAAAACAAGGTATCAAACCAAATATCACGTTCACTCTCATTGTGCAAGGATACCCTGAGTATATACTGCTGCAACGTATCAGGCACGTGAATACCAATGGAATCCGTCAGGCGACTCCAGCTATTTGCAGTGTCTACCTCCAGTCGCCATTGGTTGATCTCTTCACCTGAAGTATCGCGCAGTGACAACTCAAGATAAGCTTCCGGTGTATCACCAAATAAATCGTTAGGGTAACGCTGATCCCGGATTCCTTCTTCCCGGACAAGGCTTGAAACAAGCCGATAATATTCAATTGCAAGCCATACACCGGTTTATTGGCTGCGTAATTCAAATCATTACGAAGCGGATTCACAGGTAAGGGTTTCAGCTCAAGGTTTACTGAAGCAGGTAGCGGCTGCTCCCTGTTTACTTTTGCAGGAACTGCTTTTTGCGGGTTCTCTTCTACATAAAAATAGTAAAGTGAAACCTCCAACGTATCTCCAGAATTTACGGGTATCTCCGTATAAGGACCCTCTTCGTTATTAAGTTTACCTGAAGATTCGCCCTGTAAGGCTACTTCATTGTTTCTAACTTCGCTTACATTGGTGAATTTGGGAAAATCACTTCCCTCTTCATCTTCATTCAGTTCAAATGTTAACTTACTCGGTACCCATACAATGTCATCACCTTTAAAACCACTCTTACATTACCCAGGTAATCTTTGATATAATAGAATGGCTTCCAATTCCCAAGTGTATCAATCAACAAGTACCCGTTATCGAAAAGGATGCCCGGGTTTACCATTTTCATGGATAATATCTCCGAAGTAACCGGTTGTTTTCAATTGAAGGTTCTCTGTGATTTCTTCTTTCCGCTTAATTCCATTTGCAGTATAGGTTACTTTCAACTCCTCAGCAGCTTGCTGAATGAGTGAAGGCAGGTTCAGATGATTGTAGCTTATAGTGATAGATTTGTTTGCATCAGATATCATGTTACCGTTCCCATCATAACTATAATCGGTTGCATTGGCAATGTCTTTGAAGTCAGTACTACTGTTCCATGCCACTAAAGAACCGGCATCAGAAACTGCAGCAAGCTGATTGCCGTTATAGGTGTACGACAAATCATCATTCACACCATAACTATACAATTCTGTTTCTTCATTATATGTCAGTGCACCATGAACACGCATGGTTTTCATATTACCATTGTCGTCGTACTTCAGTTCATCCACTGTATATTGATTTGCTTCCAATATTCCGGACCGGCTATAGTACCATATACTGCCTTCTGCAAACGATTCATGGGATCATAGGTGTAACCATAAGCACGCTTAGCTTCATCTATACTACTCTTCCAGACTATCCAGGAAATATTTCCTGAAAACTGTGAAGGTGCATCAATCAAAGAATAGCCATCATCATAATGCAATTCCATTCCCAATAATCACCACGCTCCTTAACATCTTCAACATCATTTATTGCAGTAAGCCAGCCACGAACATTATATCGGTAATTCAATGTTTGTGCTGCTTTTTGAACAGGTATTGTTCCATTGCCGGATAGCCAGTTGTGTAGCCTCAATGTCAATAGCTGTCCAAGTTCATTATAGGTATTGCTGCATGTCCATATTTCAGGCTGTTCATCTACCTGAATCCAGGTATTCTTTAACCGGGCTGCATGATCATATTCATTTCTGACTTTTCGGATGAGATCGCCGCTATAACCAAGGCCTCCTCCCGCCGGATAATAAGTGAAGTGATGGATGCGGCTTCTTTCAAGTACAGCGCCTGCAAAATCATAGGTGAATAATTCAGTTTCTTCCTTTCCTTCATGGTTATTGCCTTTTGTTTC
>JADJAG010000009.1 GCA_016704325.1 Chitinophagaceae bacterium | reverse complement strand
AAACACGTGTTAAATTTAGTATTTTTCACAAGTATTACTACCGGTTTAAAATAATATTTAGGCGGGAAGTTGATTTTTAGCTTCGTTTCAATAATTATCATGAATACTGAAATTAACAAAATAGCAGCAGGGATACTTCAACGCAACTTTGACTTACAAACCGAAGTAGTTGAACTGCCACCCGAAAAATGGCGGATGGCACTTATTGATAAAATTGATTACCTGATTGCGAACGACTATGAAAACTGCTGCAGGTACTGTATCGCATAGATGTTGATGAAAGCAAAGCAAAAAGTCGCTCATTGAAGCTTCGGATAAAATCCATCAGAGGTATTGGCCGACCTGATCATTGAACGATTGTTAGAAAAGGCAAAATCAAGAATCAATAACCCGGTGCCTCCACAAACCGGAGACCTGCAGGAATAGTGGTTTTGAAAGTTTATCTCTTCACCAGTTTCCCGCTTAACAGATGCGTAGCAGATTGCATCCTGACCAGGTATACACCTTGCAACAGTCCATGAATATCTGCTGAATAGGGTAGTTGCACATGCTGTATTTCCTGCATCAGTTTTCCATCAACAGAAAAAATGAAGATTGATACTTTTTCTTCATTGTAATCATCGTGGTCAATTGTGATACGGTCATCGGCAGGATTAGGAAAGAGCATTAAAGTACTGGCATTTGTTGCATTAAGTTCTTCTTCCCGGAATGAATTGCAAGTACCTCCCACGAACCAAGACAACAGTTTAACATAACAGGCCTGAGTATAGATTGCATTCTCAGTTACTGACCATGAATTTTGTGGCCAGCCGGCATTCCAGTCGCGATATGATTTTTGAATGGGTTGGCCTAATGGAGGTGTTACTGCCAGAGCGGAACACTGACTATTCGAACTGCCGCAACCTCCCGGACAACACGGGTCAAGTCCATAAGAAGGATTGGCACCGCCAGGCAGGAAGCCGGGAGGTGGCCCATAGGTTGAAACACCAACACGATCCCAAAGTATACTGCCATCTGTAAACCAGCTGTGATAAAACTCATTTACACAAGTATCACCACCAAAAGCATACATATTGCTCAGGTAAGTTATGCCGACAGGATTCACTCCATGCAAATAATGCAGGAATCCGGCGGCAGCCGATCGATAGTTTGCAGCATTGGTTGCATTTAAGTTATAACGCAACATGTTGGTGAACATGGTGCCCTGGACACATTTGAATTCATTGTTGCCCCAGGTATAATTGTTATCGGCCATAAATGTCCTGTAAGGATCGGTCTTGTTTTTATATGCCGGATAGTTATCGGCATTGTTGGTTTTTATTGAATTACTGAATGCACTTTTTATGGCAGAAGCTACAGCAGCAGTTTTTCCATTCACCTTGGCATAGTACAAGAGCATATCCTGTTCTGTTCCTTCAAAAGGATAGGCGTATTGCCATTGCATCAGGTGAACACTATTGAAATTAGAATCAAAAACATCACGGTAGGAAGTGATTCCCGTAAGTTTATATAAAAAGCAGGCACTGGCAATTTTTCGCACCAGCCTGCCATAATCATCCACTTCCTGTTCACCTGCTGCCAGGGTTCCTGTATTGTAAAAAGTAAGATTCGGATTGGCAATGGCCCAGTTATAGGCATTGATGGCGGCAGTTTCCAGCGTATCGGCAAATGCTGTCGCAGCAGCTGTATTCAAAGAGTTGAATTGAATGGCAGCCAGTGCAAATATGGATGCACCGGTAAGCGTTGCGGATGTGGTGGCAGGGCCATATCTTCTGAAAGCGGCATCAGCAGAAGGGGGTGAGGCTGACGCGAAATTTTGTGTGCCTACAAGAGAGAGCAATGAACCGTTGTCTTCCTGCATCCGCAACAACCATTGCAACTCAAATTTTATTTCATCCATCAAATCGGGTATGGCATTTCCTGATTCAGGAAGTCCGTAATCATCGGTCCAGGCTGTTGGATTTTCTTCAAAAGCAAGCAGAAGAGAGATCATTGGAGTCCAGGTAAAATTCACATACTTATTGTAATCACCGGCATCATGCCAACCTCCACGAAGATCTCTTGATGAGGAAATAGTAGGATTGGTGACCAACCTGCAATCCAGGTCTTGTTGCGAACCAAGGTGACAGGTACCGTCTGTCCATCCCGTACCGGCAAACGGGGCTGATTTTGAAACACCGCATCGCTGATAATAAAAAGTTTTCATTGCAGCCTTCATTACTTCATCGTAGGTATTATCTCCGATATGGAATTTGCAGGAGCCCACCTTATTCGTTTTATCGTAGATGTAATAATCACCGGGAGTACTTAACGTCGAAAAGGTAAACCACCAAACCTTATCCCCTGATTGGCTATGCGTTGCCCCGCCACTCCACGGCTTGATGGTGCCTGTAAAAACAGCTACATCATCATTCCACCTGCGCACTTCATATTTATTATTGCCCGTACCGGGACTAAATGTATCATTTGAATTGTAACCGGTTTGCGGGTTACTGATTACCGCAATCTTTACTGCATCGCAACGGTAGCCGAATTGATCGACATGGATGTGAAAATCAATGGTGTCCGGTGCAGCGAACAGGTTGAAGTGTATAACAGCAATAAAGCGATGAAATGAAAACCACAGCATATTTTTTTCATGGTAGATTATTTACGTGGAAGGTATAGGTGGTACGAAAGGCGAATAAAAAAGTTGTAACTACTCAGCAGAAAAGAAAAACGGCATACGGATGACACGGATTTGACTGATAACCACAGATTAAGACAGTGTTCATTCAAAACACCCTTTACAATTGATTTAATAAAAATCCACATGAATCCGTCTGATCAGTGTTATCCGTGTTCTATTTCTTTTACTGAGTAGTTACAAAAGTTATTGATAACTAATTTTGATTTGGTGATGAGCAGTTGAATGATGAGGATCTGTTGTGCTTTTCAGAATGTTGCCATGATTTTGTACACTGATGCGCAACTTGCTTATATATTTGCCGCAACTTGTACAACATTCAACATTTATCCAATGAAACTCATCAGCTACTACAATCCCACCGATGAACAGGACCACCTGGCCATGGTACATGAAGAAAACTTTTATGACTTGCAGGATATGGACTGGCGATTGCCCGGAAATATGCAGCTCTTTCTTTATGGAGGCGAAGAAGCTTTTGAAACTGCGCTGGAATATGATCAGATGCTTAGAGAGGGGAAGTCTATCCGTGCCAGGCCAAAGTTGCTTAGCAGTGTTCAGCTGATGGCCCCTGTTCCGCAGCCCACCTCTTGTCGTGACGGTTATGCATTTCGTCAACATGTAGAAGCAGCCCGCAGAAACCGCAAGGTGGAAATGATTCCGGAGTTCGATCAGTACCCAATCTTTTATTTTACGAATCACAATTCCATTCAGGGTCCCGGCGATATCGTCTGCATGCCTGATCATTTTCAAAAACTGGATTTTGAACTGGAAGTGGCAATAGTGATCAACAGGAAAGGAAGAAACATCCGCGCGGAAGAAGCCGACAGCTATATTGCCGGTTATATGATCATGAATGACATGAGTGCAAGGGTGTTGCAAATGGAAGAAATGAAACTGAACCTGGGTCCTGCAAAAGGAAAGGATTTCTCTACGGTAATCGGGCCTTGGTTGGTAACGCCAGATGAATTGGAATCTTTTAAAGTTCCATGTAAAGAAGGGCATGTTGGCAACAATTACAACCTCGATATGAAGTGTTGGGTAAATGGCAAGCTGGTTTCAAGCGGCAATATGGGCGATATGGACTGGACCTTTGCAGAGATTATTGAACGTGCATCCTATGGGGTGGATCTGCTACCCGGAGATGTGATAGGCAGCGGCACTGTCGGCACCGGTTGTTTTTTGGAATTGAACGGTACCGGCAAATTTAATGATCCAAATTATGAAGAGCAATGGTTGCAGGAAGGCGATATGGTGGAAATGGAAATTACCGGACTGGGTCATCTGACTAATACGATCGTTAAGGATGAAAGTGAATTTTCAATTTTTTCGTTGAAGAAAGAAGGTTAGCTGAAGTTCCATTCTTGATTCGGTTTAAGTAAATGGTTTCAGGCGCATTCTCTATTTCAACCATGCAAAGGTTAAAATAATTAATGTGAAGGATTGAATAATTTCTTTGCGAACTCAGTGAACTTAGCCAGAGGAAGCAATTTCGCGCGAATCTATGACTGTGATAGGATAATCCATTAAAGGAATGTTCAGAGCCCGCAAAGGATAAACTTAGTAGTTTGTAAGGGATCAATATTTTCATTCTGAATAACTTTAGAGTAAACAATGCCTTAGTGATAGAAAAGCAAGTTTCACGGAAAGGTACAAGAGCGAGCAAAACCAGGGAAAAAGGGACTGAGTCTAAGTGATGTTTTCCATTTTCTTTGTTCGAACTCTATCAGTCTTAAAGCGAGAGATATCAATTTTACGACTAACTATATAGAGACAGAACTCAAGCCCGTTCTAAAGTCGAATTCAATGACTAAGTAACTTTAAAGGAGATGAATGAAAATTTCTTTGCCTGAACTCATTGTACTTAGCGTGAGAAATCAATTTCGCAGATTTATTGGACGCCCAAGCTCCGCATTTTGGGTTTTATCCATGTGGTTTGAAGAAGTGGGATGGATATTTTCTTTTCTGCTTTGAACCCAGCAAGCTTAGCGTGAGAAACAATTTCGGCGAAAAGGACGCTAAGCCCGCAAAGGAAAATTTAAGTAGTTTGAAAGGGATGCTTGATTTTCTTTGCGAGTCTTGCAGGAAACTTAATTTTAAATCAAGTGACTTTACCAGGGAATGCCTAACCAAGCTTATATGCCTTAACAAAAGGATAAATTTATTTTCGTTTACTCCTTGTCTTCGAGATCCGGCTCCTGCGAAAAGTATTGATTTTTCTAATTATTAAGTGTGATATTATCTTTGCAGCACCCTTTTGTTATGACCCTACTAATGATTGAATCTGAAATTATGGCTAGTTGTCCTCGACAATATTATTCTCAGGATAAGGATTTTCAAAAATGTCATTTGAGGCCCTGGGATTACTTGGAATGGTTGGGAGCAGTTTAATGATCACAATGAAAATGTTGCTTAATTTTTCCTAATTTAATAATTTCGCATTGAAATTGTAAATGAAGAATCATTTAAATATTTGTACAAAATAATTAATATGTCTGGCGAATTAATTTCATTGGTAACATTACCACACTCAACAACCAAGGTGTTGCAAAATGGAGTGATGGTTTGTATTTGATATACATGTTGATCAAATAAACGGACACAGTCTTTAAGCTAATAAAACCAAAGTCGTGAACATTGCAAACTTTGCTCATTGTTTACAGTCCAAAGTTTTCTTGACGGTAAACTCTAGAAGGTTATTTGATATTAAACTTCGATTGCAGTTCCATAAACTTTAATGTTGAACTGATAAAAGATGGCATTCATCGGTTAGTAAACAAACTGTGAACTATGATTTTTTCACATTCCATTTGCTAAAGCCTTATTTCACAAGAGGGAGTTTTTGCTTTCTTTGCAACCTTTATATTTGTTGAGAATGAAATTTTTTAATGTATCAAGTTTCCGAACAAGGCCATCAAAGTATGAACAACAGGGACAGAGACCGCCAATACATCTGGCATCCATACACACAGATGTCGGGCGCCGATCATCTTTGCATAGTCAAAGGGGAGGGTGCCTGCATTTTTGATGAAAACGGAAATAAATACATTGATGTCGTTTCAAGCTGGTGGACGAATCTGCATGGCCATGCGCATCCTTATATTGCTCAGCGAATTGCTGCACAGGCCCATCAGCTGGAGCACCTGATTTTTGCCGGCTTTACACATCCTCCCGCAATAGAACTGGCTGAACGGTTATTGCGCCATCTTCCGGTCAACCAGGAAAAGTTATTCTTTTCTGACAATGGTTCCACAGCGGTAGAGGTGTCTTTGAAAATGGCCATTCAATATTGGCGCAACAAGGGTGAACACCGTACAAAGGTGATTGCCTTTAGAAATGGCTATCATGGTGACACCTTTGGCGCCATGAGCATTGGTGAGCGTGGCATTTTCAACCAGCCTTTTCATGATTTGTTATTCGAGGTAATATTTATTGATGCCCCGGTTCCTGGAAAGCAAGCGGCATCGTTAATGCAATTGCAGAGGGCTATAGCCAAAAATCCATCTTCCATTGCCTGTTTCATTTTTGAGCCCCTGGTACAGGGAGCAGGAGGTATGCTCATGCATGATCCTGATGCTTTGAATGCGCTGATTAGCTGTTGTAAAGAACACGGCATCCTCACCATTGCCGATGAAGTGATGACAGGCTTTGGTCGCACCGGGAAATTTTTTGCCAGTGATTACCTTTTGGATAAGCCGGATATGTTTTGCTTGTCAAAGGGATTAACAGGAGGGTTTTTACCAATGGCGATCACATCTTGCACATCGGAAGTTTTCAATGCATTTTTATCTAAGAAGGATGATGCAATTAATAAAACTTTTTACCATGGTCATTCTTACACAGCCAATCCATTGGGCTGTGCAGCAGCGCTGGCAAGTCTCGACCTGATGGAAGCAACTGCAACGAGGGAACATATTGAGCGTATTGCAGGAAAGCATGCCTTATTCCGGGAACTAATCGCAGGTGATCCGAAAATTCTTGACGTACGTCAATGCGGTACCATCCTGGCCATTGAACTTAAAACTGCAACCGGTTCATCTTATAACAGTTCGGTGCGTGATACGATTTATCATTTTTTTCTTCAACGTGGTATCATCATGCGGCCACTAGGAAATACAATGTACCTGATGCCTCCTTATTGCATTTCGGATGATGACCTTGATTATATTTACCGCAGCATTGAAAATTTTCTGAAACAATAGTGCGTTTACTTCCTCTTAAAAAATAACAGCGTTAATTTTTTTAAAAACAATCACATGTTTGAAACACTGCTTTTTGAAATTACGGATGGCCGGGCTTTGATTACCCTCAACCGGCCTGATGTATATAATGCATTTAATGACCA
Source organism: Chitinophagaceae bacterium (assembly GCA_016704325.1). Lineage (GTDB taxonomy): Bacteria > Bacteroidota > Bacteroidia > Chitinophagales > UBA10324 > JACCZZ01. The sequence continues at coordinate 112,572 of JADJAG010000009.1, read as the reverse complement.
GATGCGAAAGGAATTATTGGCAGCCCTGAAAGAGGCTGAAAAAAATACTGCGGTTCGCGTGGTGATACTTACCGGTGCCGGAAAAGCATTTTGTTCGGGCCAGGATTTAAAAGAAGTATTGGCAAATCCGGACAGGAGTATTTCTGAATCGCTCCATAAAGGCTACAACCCCCTCATAAAGCAAATGCGCAATATGCCGAAGCCTGTTATTGGCCGTTTGAACGGCATTGCCGCCGGTGCAGGTTGTTCACTCGCTTTGGCCTGCGACATGGTAATTGCTTCGGAAGAAGCAGCACTTTCCGAAATTTTCATCAACATTGGACTGGTGCTGGATTCAGGTTCTGCGTATTTTTTGCCAAGATTGGTTGGTTCTGCTCTTGCTTTTGAATTAGCAACCACCGGAAGAAAAGTATCGGCGAAAGAAGCAGTTACCATCGGGCTGATCAACAAAGCCGTTCCATCCGATCAACTGGATACAGCTGTAATGGAAATGGCCGCATATTATGAGCATGCTCCAACGAAGGCGATTGGTCTAATGAAAAAGATGCTTAATAAATCCTTTCAATCAGATCTGGATACATTGCTGGAGTATGAAGCATACTGCCAGGACATTGCTGCATCCACTTCAGACAGCAAAGAAGGTATTGCGGCATTTCTGCAAAAGCGTAAACCTCAATTCAAGGGTGAATGAGCAACATTCATAATAGAAGAGGGTCAGGTATGATCCAAAGCAATATTATTGCATCCAGTTTTTGTTTGTTTGGATGGTTACTTCTTATTTTTTCTTGCAAATCTCCATCAGCACCGGATATCTCGGGCGTAACGGTAACCCTCCAACTAAAACGGTTTGAGAAAGACCTTTTTGCACTTACGGAGCATGATTATCATTCACAAATTGATGCATTGCAGCAGAAATACCCGGTATTGTTTCCGTTTTATTTCGAGGAAATTGGAGGATGGAATCTCGCCAATGATTCAACGGGCGCTTTGAAAGACAGCATTTGGCAGTATGTTCAATCTCCTTTCTCACAGGCTTTGTATGATTCAACCATGCTTCAATACAGCAATCTTGCTTCTTTTGAAGGAGAACTGTTACAATCATTGAAATATTTCCGTTACTATTTTCCTGAAGCAGTAATCCCGGAAGTAGTCACGCTGATAAATGCACCGCCGGCTTTTACTGCCGGCAATGATTTGTTATGCATCAGTCTTGATAAATACCTCGGCCCGACTTCCGCTTTTTATAAGTATGATGCGGAAACGGTGCCTTACTATTTATTGCGGCGCTTTAAAGAAGAATACATGGTATCAAACTGTATCCAGGTACTGGCAACCGGCAGTTTCGAATTCGGCTTGTCCGGAAAAAAATTACTGGATGCAATGGTGTATAATGGCCAGATTTTTTACCTGAAGCAAAAATTGATGCCTGGCATACCTGATTCTATTATAACCGGATTTGAAGCAAGAGACCTTGCATGGTGTGAGGAGAATGAGCCGGAGATCTGGAAGTTTTTTATAGAGTACAAGATGCTCTACAGTGCGGAACCATTGGAATTTTCCAAATATGTGACAGAAGGCCCCTCCACTTCAGGTATGCCAGCTGAAGCGCCGGGAAACATAGGTAGCTGGGTAGGATGGAGAATTGTTTCATCGTATATGAAAAGGCATCCTGAAATTAGCTTGCCCCAATTGATGGGAGAAACGGATGCCCAGAAAATATTGACAGAATCGAGGTATAAGCCTGCAAGGTGAGGTGTGAGGGGGATGGTATTATGAAGGTGGTTAAATGGTTAAATGGTTAAATGGTTAAATGGTTAAATGGTCAAATTGTTAAATTGTTCATCAGTTAAACAGTTCATCAGTTAAACAATTCAGCAATTCAACCTTTCAACCATTCAGCAATTTAACCATTCATCAGTTAAACAGTTACTATCTAAACATTCCCACTTCTATCATAATTGTTACCTTCATTCTCTATTTCTACTCTTAGTTTTACCTTCACCATAAATTTACTTCCGCATTATGGATTACATACCAGTCGTTGATTTGTCAGATTTTATTTCGGGAACACCTGAAAGAAAACGGAGCTTCGTGAAAGCGCTGGGAGATGCTTATCATGAAACAGGATTTGTTACAGTAAAGAATCATGGTATAAGTGATAAGATGATTGAAGAACTGTACAGAGAGGTGAAAGCGTTTTTTTCTTTGCCTGATGACATTAAGTTTAAGTATGAAAAACCGGAACTCGCAGGACAACGGGGATATACCTCTTTCGGAAGAGAGCATGCAAAAGGAAGTAAAGTCGCTGACCTGAAGGAATTTTTTCAGTTTGGACAAATGGTTACTGATGAAGATCCAATCAGGAAAGAGTATCCGGACAATGTATGGGTATCGGAATTGCCGGGTTTCAATGAAGTAAATATCAATGCTTACCGGAGCTTTGAGATTGCAGGCGGGCATCTTATGCGCGCCATAGCTGTTTATCTGGATTTGCCGGAGAACTATTTCGAGAAAAAAATACACAATGGAAACAGTATCCTGCGTGCCATTCACTATCCGCCGATTAGCGGTGATCCGAAATCAGCATTACGGGCCGAACAACATGAAGACATTAATCTGATTACTTTATTGGTTGGTGCTTCGGCAGAAGGGCTGGAGATTTTTACACGAAAAGAAGAATGGGTGCCTGTAACTGCCATGCCGGGCCAGATTGTAGTGAATGTAGGAGATATGTTGCAGCGCCTCACCAACGACCGTTTGAAGTCAACTACGCACAGAGTAGTTAATCCACCAAAGGAATTATGGAATACTTCACGCTACTCTATTCCCTTCTTCCTGCATCCGCGTGCTGAAATGAGACTGGATTGTCTGGGTTCCTGTATCTCTCTGGAGAATACACGCAAATACGATCCTATTTCAGCCGGCGAGTACCTTGATGAAAGGCTGATCGAAATCGGATTGAAAAAAAATAAATAATAGCTGCATGAGGCCAAGGGCCCTGATATATCTCAAGGATATATTCTTAGTCGCCATCACTTCCTTTGGTGGTCCGCAAGGACATTTGGCGGTAATGCACAATATACTGGTTACTAAGCGCCGTTATTTTACGGGAGAAGAGCTGCTGGAAGTAAATGCGCTTTGCCAGATGCTGCCCGGCCCTGCTTCAACACAAACGATTATTGTACTTACCCAGAAAAAGTGGAACGTGTTGATGGCTATTCTTGCTTTATTGGTCTGGATACTGCCCGCCTCCTTACTGATGTCATTACTTGTAGCGGTGTTCTCAACTTTTGAAACCCGTAACATGCCTACTGATTTTTTCTTGTTTGTACAGCCGATGGCTATTGGTGTGATCGCGCATGCAGGATTTAATATGGGCATGAGTGTGATCAAAAACAGGATGTGTCTTTACATCATGTTACTGGCAATTGCATTTGCATTGTCCATCACAACGCCATGGACCTTTCCACTTGTTTTAATTGGGGCTGCTGTCATTACTAATTTCCTGCCTTCCGGTGGATTACCTAACCAGGCTTCGGTGACAGAAAATGATAAGAAGCCTGGTGCGATAGATATACAGCCTGTAAAATGGAATCATGCTTACCTGGGCATTGGTATTTTTGTAGGATTGTCAATAGTAGTGGGTGTACTGGCACTGGTTACCCGTGAAAGACCCTTCGTTTTGTTTGAGAACTTTTTTCGTTTCGGAGCACTCACTTTTGGCGGGGGAAGTGTGTTGGTACCCATGATGTTTGAGCAATTTGTAAAACACCATCATTATATTTCAGCAAATGATTTTCTTTCCGGGCTGGCGATAAACCAGGCTTTGCCGGGCCCGTCATTCGCGCTTGCTGCATTTACAGGTGGGATGGCCTTAAAAGGCATGGGGGCTACCTCACAATTTGGCGGTTGCATCATCGGCATAGTAGCCATCTTTTTACCGGGGGTGCTGATGGCTTTTATTATTTACCCTTTCTGGCAGTATACCAAGAATGCTGTTTTTGTAAGAAGATCCCTTGTGGGCATTAATGCAGCCTCAGTTGGATTGGTGCTTGCTGCTGCGGTTATCCTTTATTCTAACCTTGAATTTGCATGGATCAATATAGTTGTTGTGGTATTTACTTTTCTTTTACTGGAATTTACAATCGTAAAAACACCGGTATTGGTAATAATGGCTTTGATTGCCGGATTGATCTATTCCGGTTTTTGAAACTAACCGGTAATAACTTCAGAGATTGCACAAGCAGTTGATTTACTTAATATCAAAACAAATTATTGGGTGAACATGCTGATGTAGTTTGCGAAGTCTTCACGCATTCAAAGTTTCAGTTTAATTATAATGTAACATTACTGCCTGTTATCAGTAATAACTTTGGATTCAGAACAGATTGTACTATTGGAATATTCGGATTAATCTTAGATTTACTTCAAATTAAAATCAGCGATAAGCCGCTACCCGGCATTTTAAGCAAGTACAGCTTATGTTGATTACCAGAACTTTTAGAAATTTTCCACCATCACCAAATAATTGAAACCATGAGAAGAAATCTTTACACGTTTGCCACAATTTTGCCGGTTTGCCTCCTGATCTTATTATTAAGAACTGCAAATGCACAGTATTGCACGGCAGCCTATGATAATCCCTGTCTTGCATCAGAGGATTACATAAACAACTTCTCGCTAAACAGCCTTTCCAATGTAGCTACCGGCTGCAATGGTAATGTGAACAATTATATTGAATATGCACCGGCAGGTGCACTAACCACTTCATTGGAATCAGGAGGTTCATATGCCATCATCATGCAATCAGGTATTCAATGGCCCCAGGGTTTTGGTGTATGGATTGACTTAAACAACGACAATGATTTTGATGATCTCGATGAGTACCTGTATGCTTCACCCAATGCCAGCATTAACCAGTTTACAGGTACTATTACTGTGCCTTCCGATCCGGGTTATATTGGTGAGCGCCGTATGAGGGTAAGGTGTAAGTACAATAGTATCATTTTTGCAAATGAATCATGTGCCACTTTTAGTTATGGAGAAACCGAAGATTATACCATTACCATTACTCCCGCTACATCGAATATGGAGTATGCTTCCAGCACTGTTACGCAAACCAATTTCAACGCATTAGGCCTGAGTGAACTGGATGCGGAGATTATAGGCATTCAAGTGATCACTACGGGCGGACTTAACCCTATTGAGCTCACTTCTTTTACCCTCAACTCAAATGGCAGTACCAATTTTGCAGCAGATGTTGATGCGGTGAAAATCTATTTTACCGGCTCCAGTCCGGTATTCAGTGCCGATCAGCTATATGCAATTGTAACAGACCTCTCTTCTCCGGTAGTAGTGAATGCAACCCTTTCTTCCGGGCCCAATTATTTCTGGGTCGGATATGACATCGCTGCTGATGCCGGTATCGGGAATGATATTGATGCCGAGTGTACACTGATTACCATGTCAGGAACAACTGGAGCAAAAGTACCCACGGTTACCGCACCTGTGGGCTACCGCGAAGTCAACTATTGCTATCCCACCTATACCAATTTGTGTACATCGTTAGATTTTATTGATAATGTAACCATCAATACACTCAGCAACCTTGCTTCCGGCTGTAATGGTAATCTGAATAATTACATTTATTATGAACCAACCGGTAGTTTTACTACTTCGCTCGAGCTTGGCGGAAATTATACCATAACGCTTCAGGCAGGCCAGGAATATGACCAGGGATTTGGTGTGTGGATTGACTTTAATGACGACCTTGATTTTGATGATGCCGATGAGTTTGTATTTGCATCTCCCTATGCGGGCACAGAGACGTTTATTGGCAATGTCAGCATTCCAAACAATTCCGACCTTCTTGGTGAACACCGCATGCGCATCCGTTGCATTTATAACCTTATTGCTTTCCAGGGTGATTACTGCAATAATCAGAGCTATGGCGAAACAGAAGATTATACCATCACGATCAGCCCTTCCACATCTATGCTGTATATCTCCACCAATACAGTGCAAAACAATACGAATGATGTATTAACTGGCAGTGTTGATCAGGATATTATCAGCATTCAAGTGATAACAACCGGAAGTATTAATCCGTTTAACCTCACCTCGTTAAGCCTTAACTCAAATGGCACTACCGATTTTTCAGGCGACGTTGATGCTGCCAGGGTTTACTTTACCGGCGCAGATCCAACATTCTCGACCGCTACGTTATTTGGTACGTCAGCAGATTTGTCAACTCCTGTAACAGGCAATGTAGAACTGGTATCAGGAGTAAATCATTTCTGGCTTACTTATGACATAAGTACAAACGCAGGCATCGGCAACTACCTGGATGCGGAATGTACGCAAGTGGTGATGACCGGTAATGGAGGCACGCAGGTACCGGTTGTTACGGCTCCTGTTGGCAACAGGCAGGTGGGTTACTGCACCGCTTCCAGTATTTATGGCTGTGGTTTTTATTTTGTGGATGATGTTACCTTAAATACACTTTCCAATATCAATTCAAGTTGCAATGGTTCATCAGATGGTTATGTTAAATATGCACCAACCGGTACCAACACAACTACGCTTGAACTGGGCTCTACTTATCTCCTGAGTTTAGAAGGTCCGCAATTTAGTTCAGTTGGTTTTGGAGTATGGATTGACTATAACAACGATGGTGACTTTGATGATGCCGATGAGTTTGTCTATGCCTCACCATTCTATACAACCGGTATGCAAAGTGGCGAGATTACCGTTCCGACTAATACTGCATACATCGGGGAGCGCCGGATGCGGGTACGGGAGAAAGATTATAATACCGTTTTTGACTATGAATCCTGCACACAATTTTATTTTGGAGAAACAGAAGATTATACCATTACCATTTCTGAACCAACAGATATGGCATACCAGTCCAGTACCACTTTCCAGAATAATCTCAACGATGTGGTAGTAAGTGAAACAGATGCTGAAATGATGGGAATTCAGATCGTTGTTACCGGCAGTTTGAATCCAATTGATGTTTTTGCTTTCGATCTTACTTCGTTGGGTTCTACCAATTTTCCGGCTGATGTTTCAAATGTGAAAATGTATTCAACCGGTAACAGCGCTGTATTTGCAACCAACACCTTTTTTGGTTCATCCAATGATCTTTCCACCCCGGTGTTTGGAGCAGTAACTTTAAATACGGGAAATAACTATTTCTGGGTTACCTATGATATCGCAGCAACAGCTACACTGGGAAACAATGTTGATGTTAACTGTAATCAAATCCAATTCACAGGTTCAACGGGTAACCAGGTACCTGCCGTAACAGCTCCTGCAGGGGTAAGACAGGTGGGATACTGTACTGCAGCCAGTACCTACGGATGTATTTACTATTATGTTGATGATGTAGAGTTAAATACATTGTCGAATGTAAACACAGGTTGCAATGGCGCCGCAAATGGCTATGTAAAATATCCGGCTTCCGGCAATACCACCACGACACTCGAAATTGGAAGTAATTATCCCATTTCACTTGGTGGACCGGTATATAGCCCTGTAGGATTCGGCGTATGGATAGACTTTAACAACGACGGTGATTTTGATGATGCCGATGAGTTTGTTTTTTCATCTCCAACTTATGTAACCGGAACACAAACGGGATTGATCAGTATACCAAATAATGCGGCATACTTAGGTGAGCGAAGGATGAGAATTCGTGAAAAGGACTATTCAACAGTAAATAGTACTGAGGCTTGTTCCGAATTCTATTATGGTGAAACCGAAGATTATACGATTAGCATTGTGCCTGCTACGTCCATGGTATTTAACTCGGCAACAGCATTTCAAAATAACCTTTCTGAAGTACAGATTGCTCAAACAGATGTGGAAGTATTGGGGATTGCTATTCAAACCAATGGTAGTCTAAATCCCTTTAATCTTACATCGGTTACTTTTAATGCAAACGGAACAACGGCATTTGCCACTGATGTTACTGGAGTGAAGGTTTATTATACCGGTGGAAGCCCTGTCTTCTCAAACACAACCTTGTTTGGAAGTGCTGCAAATCTATCTGCTCCTGTAACAGGATCAGTTGCGCTTACCGGTGGCATTAATTATTTCTGGCTGGCATATGATATTTCTTCAACAGCCACACTTGGTAATTTCATTGATGCAGAATGTATCTCTATAAGTTTGAGCGGAAGTGGTGGTACCCATGTGCCGGATGTTACAGCACCGGACGGAGCCAGGGAGATCAATTACTGCGTGGGAACCTATGTCACGCTATGCACTTCCGATGATTATATTAACAATTTCACGCTTAACAGCTTGTCGAATCTAAATTCAGGTTGCAATGGAAATCCTGAAAACTACATCAATTACGATCCCGTCGGCACACTTACCACTACCATGCTTTTAGGTGGTACGTATGATCTCACGGTTCAGGCTGGAATAGAATATAACCAGGGTTTTGGCGTATGGATAGACTATAATAATGATGCATCTTTTGATGGCGCGGATGAGTTTGTGTATGCTTCTCCGGGTTATGGTACCAACGTTTACAGCGGTACTGTTTCTATACCTAACATTGCTTCTTATGTAGGTCAACATAGAATGAGAGTGCGATGTATTTATAACAGTACCGTTCCTTCGAATGGATATTGCACCCAATATAACTATGGAGAAACGGAAGATTATACGATCACCCTTGATCCTCAGCCACCTTGCACAGGTACACCCGAACCTGCTACCCTATCGATTACGCCTGATGAATTCTGTGTTACAGGTACTACAGCAACACTAAGCGTGGCCAATTATCCATTGGCTTCCAATATCGAAATCCAATGGGAGGAATCTGCCAATGGCTTGTCGTGGAATACCATAGCCGGAGTTACCGGCTATACTTATACTACTGCACCTTTATTTGCTACTATGTACTATCGTGTAAAAGTAACCTGTACTACTACTGCCGGTTTCAGTTATAGTAATACCGCAGTAATTACCCTTGTTCCAATACCTGATGCACCGAGTGCTGTGGATGCACTTCATTGCGGTCCGGGAACAGTGGTATTGACTGCAGATGGAAGCGGAGGCAGTATGAATTGGTATGATGAGATGACAGGTGGTAATTACCTTGGTACAGGCTCACCATTTACTACTCCGTACATCACCACTACCACTACCTTCTATGTAGAGGAAAGTGTGGGTGCAGCTCCTGCCAGCCCGTTAACGACCACCTTCCTGGCCGGAAATGGCAGTCATGGTAACATGTTTGATGTAACTGCATTGAATGGCCTGGAAGTAACCGGTTTTGATGGGCATCTTGATAACCTCACTACTGCTGATATAGAAGTGTACTACAAGGCAGGAACTCACGTTGGCTTTGAGAATGACGGATCAGCCTGGACGCTTGTTGCTTCGGCAACCGGGGTTACCGGTGCAGGACTTGGACAGCCAACCCCTTATCCTTTAACCATGTCAGTTAGTATTCCAGCCGGTGAAACCTATGCATTCTATATCACTACCACCAATTTTACAATCGTGCAATACACCAATGGCAGCGGAACAGGCAATGTGTATTCTGCTGACGACAATGTCCAGATTAAAGAAGGTGTAGGAATCGAATATCCTTTCGGACTCTACTTTCAGCCAAGGATCTGGAATGGTACAATGCATTATACAACAACGTCCTGCGTAAGCCCGCGCACCCCTGTTAAAGCAGTTATTTATCATCCTGAGATCACAGCAAGTGCAAGTGAAACCTCTGTATGTGCAGGGGAAACCATCAGCCTCGATGCACAGAATATTGGATTGGGTACTTTTAATTATCAGTGGGGACCTGTAACATCAGGTATGATTCCCGCAAATGGACAGGCCGCCACAGTAACGGTACCACCGACGGTAACTACCAACTTTACAGTTACTGCAACGGAAACTTCCGGCCAATGTGATACAGCCGTAATTGTGAATGTACAGGTATCACCATTACCTGTTGTGCAGATTTCCGGGTTAATTAATACCTATGAAGTCATTGCACCACCGGTTACGCTCACAGGGAATCCGTCAGGAGGAACATTTAGCGGAACAGGTGTGAGCGGAAACACATTCGATCCCGGAGCAGCCGGTGTGGGCGGACCCTATGTAATTACCTATACCTATACTGATGCAAATGGATGTACAGGTGTGGATACAGTGCATGTTACTGTTACCAACCCGGTTGGTATCGACGATATACTAACCGCTCAGATGATCAGTATTTACCCTAATCCGGGTGAAGGATTATTTGTACTGGATATCACAGCAACTACCACTATTGAGGAATTGAACTGCAGGGTGATGAATGTGGTAGGACAGGTTTTGCATAATGAATCTATTAACCTGCAATCAAAACTGTATAAGAAAACGTATGACTTTTCATCCTGGTCCAAAGGCACCTACTTTTTCGAGATCAATGCCGATGGCAGGTTCGTTCGAAAGATGCTGGTGATACAATAATTCATTCAACTAATAGCAAAACGGGCAGCTACCATAGCTGCCCTTTTTTTGCCCTTTTTGCTCTTGCCTTCCCTTCTGTTAGTTTAGGATTCAGGCATTTGGGGCAATTTTGCTTTCAGTACTAACAGCTACGTAGCGTAGCGCTCGTAACTCCCGCTTCTTGAATTTCAATATACTGATAATTCCTAGGCCTTTCAGTAAATGAATAATGGGCAATTGCATGTATAAAGATTCCGGAAGTGGCCGTTCTTACATTTAGTTTTTTTTGCTTGCAAATTTGGAATCATCTCTGTAGGTTTACTGAAAAGAAACTGATACCGGATAACTTCTACGCCTATTTTATGCTGTTGCTTTATTTTTTGCAGTGAGGTGATCTGTGTTTCACGCTTTCAATTTACTTTTTTAACGAAACCTTCAACCACACTATGAAAGCTTATTACATTGTACGCCCTGTACTCTTCCTGCTTTTTTTATTGTCTGCCGGAATTAATGTTGCGAATGCACAATACTGTACATCAAATCTTTATTACTATGGTTGCACCTATGGCGACTATATTGATAATGTGTCTGTTGGGTCGTTAACGCAAAACGCAACCGGTTGTACAAGCGGTAATGATGGCTATAGTGATTATACATCCCTTTCTACAAACCTGGAACAGGGTTCCGTGTATACTTTGTCGGTTTCCGTTGGCACCTATGGCCACTACGTTTCCATGTGGATAGACCTTGATGATGATAACAATTTTGAAACTTCTGAAAAACTGGTGTCCTACCTCTATTGTCCTACACCGTTTACTAATTACTCGGCAAACTTTGTGGTGCCTGCATTTTCAACTCCCGGTGATCACAGGATGCGTATCAGGAGTGTAGCCTATGCTTACCCCCCGCTTGATCCATGCCTGCAGTATTCTTATGGTGAAGTGCATGACTATACGGCACACCTCACACCACCGGTTGATATGAGTTTCCTTTCTGCAACTACTACGCAAAACAACAATACCACCACATCTACCGGAAGCGCTGATGTGGAAATGATGGCTGTGCAGGTGCTTACTTCAGGAAGCCTCTCACCATTAAGTGTAACCGCTCTTACTTTGAATTCAGTTGGCAGCACCAATTTTGCTGCCGATGTTACGGGCGTAAAAGTTTATTATACGGGAAACAGTTCTGTTTTCGCTACTACTGATTTGTTTGGTTCTGCAGCGAATCTCTCGCAACCGATTTCCGGTAGCCAACTGCTTGAACAGGGTATCAACTATTTTTGGGTAACGTACGATCTGTCAGCTACAGCCACAATTGGTAATTACCTGGATGTGGAATGCACAGAGGTTAATATTTCAGGGTTAGGCAATCAGGTGCCTGCACTAACCAATCCATATGGCAATCGACAGATAAATTATTGCCTGCCCAATAACTTGTATGGCTGCAACTTCGCTTATATTGATGATGTCGTGTTGAATACCCTGTCAAATGTTAACAGCTACTGTAATGGAAGCATAGACGGATATACCTATTATGCTCCGGGAGGTAGTTTTACTACCAGTCTTGAATTGGGCAGCAGCTATGCAATCACTTTGGAGGGACCCACATTTGAACCGGTAGGATTTGGCGTTTGGATTGATTTTAATAATGATGCTGATTTTTCCGATGCCGGTGAATTCGTTTTTTCAACACCCACCTATAGTGCAGGTATCATCAATGGAACAATAACAATCCCATCTACAGCCTCATTGGGTGAGCACCGGATGCGTATAAGAGCTAAAGATTATGGCGTGGTTACTGCTTCAGAATCCTGCACAACATTTTATTACGGGGAAGCAGAAGACTATACAATCACCATTGTCAATTCCACGCCAATGGTTTTTGTATCGGCTACTACTACACAGGATAATTTATTGGGTGTGGAAGCAGGTACCACGAATGCAGAAATTATAGGCATACAGGTAGTTACCCAGGGCAGCATCAGTCCGTTTAATCTTACTTCGCTGGCAGTTAACGCAAACGGATCTACTAATTTTTCAAGTGATATTACTAATGTAAAGATTTATTACACTGGAGCGAATCCGGAATTCTCAGCAACAGGATTGTTTGGCTCCACCGTTACTTTGCCGGCAACAATATCCGGTAACCAGGTACTGAACGCCGGTACGAATTATTTTTGGGTGACTTACGATGTGAGCAGTAATGCGCAAATTGGCGATTTGCTCGATGCCGAATGCACACAGTTAGTAATGACAGGCGGTGGTGGAACCAAGGTGCCTGATGTAACCGCACCTGCTGGCAACCGCAGTGTTAACTATTGCACCCCTTCTACTTTTTATGGTTGCGGTTATGGATTTATTGATGATGTGATCTTTAATACACTATCCAATACCAACACCGGATGCAATGGTAATCCGGATGCCTATATCAATTATGAACCGACCGGCAGTCTGACCACCAGTATGGAAATCGGATCGCAGAATTACATATCACTTTCCGGTTATGAATTTGACTATGTGGGATTCGGTGTCTGGATAGACTTCAACAATGACGGAGATTTTGATGATGCAGATGAATTTGTTTTCGCCTCTCCATTTTATACAAATGCCGTGCAGACAGGAATCATCTCTATTCCAAATAATACGGCGTTTATCGGAGAGCATCGCATGCGTATCCGCTCTCAAGCGTATAGTATATTTTCACCTTTCCAGGCGTGTAGCCTGATTTTTAATAATGGGGAATCAGAAGATTACACCATTACCATCACGCCTCCCGGTCCTATGTCGTTCGTTTCTGCAACCACTACGCAAAACAACATCAGTAATGTATCGCTTGGTCAACCGGATGTGGAAGTAATAGGAATAGAGATAGCAGTGGCAGGAAGCCAGTCTCCATTTGCAGTAAATTCTTTAACCATCAATTCAAATGGCTGTTCTGATTTTCTTGGAGATGTGAGTAATGTGAAAGTGTATTACTCCGGTACCAGTCCGGCATTTTCTGCAACAAATCTTTTCGGATCTTCTGTTGATTTAAGTGCACCGATAAGTGGTAACCAGGTTTTAGCAACCGGAACCAATTACTTCTGGGTATCCTACGATCTTTCGGCAACAGGGTCTATGGGTGATGTGATTGATGCTGAATGTACATCCGTGGGAATGACCGGTGGAGGAGGAACACAAACGCCGGTTGTAACAGCGCCTTCAGGTAACAGAACTATTGACTACTGCATACCGAATTCCATTTATGGTTGCTATTATGGAAATACTGATGGGGTTATTCTCAATACGCTTTCTAATACTTTTACCGGTTGCAGCTATACCGGCAGCTATACGTTATACCCACAGTACGGAAATACCACCACCTCGCTGGCATTGGGTGAAACGTATGATATACAGCTTGACGGCGGACCATCCTGGTCGGCTGTTGGTTTCGGTGTTTGGATTGATTTCAATAATGATGGAGACTTTACGGATAATGATGAGTTCGTATTTTCTTCTCCGTTCATTGGATTTGGTAGTCAGTTTGGTACCATAACAATCGGCAGCAACCCGGCATACGTTGGCGATCGCCGCATGCGCGTAAGATCCAAAGACTATGCATTGGTTACCGCTACAGAATCCTGTGTTGATTTTTATTATGGTGAAACGGAGGATTATATCATCACACTTTCACCGGCAGTGACTGATATGACTTATGTTTCCAGCACCACCACACAAAACAATCTATCCACGATTTTGCCCGGTGTTCCCGATGCAGAGATCATGGGTATACAGATAGTGACTACCGGAGCACTTACCCCTTTTGCAGCTACCTCCTTCACGGTAAATGCTACCGGTTCTTCCAATTTTGGAAATGATGTTACCAATGTCAAAATTTACTATACTGGCAATTCATCGGTATTCGCCCCGGTTGCTTTGTTTGGATCAAGCACCACACTTGCTGCTCCAATTACAGGAAACCAGGTTTTAAATGCAGGTACCAATTATTTCTGGATTGCATTTGATGTGTCGGCCGGTGCCAACCTCGGTGATTTCCTTGATGCGCAATGCACGCAAATAGAAATGAACGGTTCCGGTGGTACACAGACTCCATACCTGTCGGCACCATCAGGCAGCAGGGAAATAAATCTTTGCGTGCCTACTTATGGCACCTTCTGTTCCTCAGGTGACTATATTGATAATTTTACGCTGAATACTTTGTCAAATTTATTTTCGGGCTGTAATGGAAACATAAATAATTACATCTATTACGATCCCGGACTCTATACTACTGAAGTGCAGGGTGGTTCCACGTATGACCTGACTGTGCAGTCAGGCCCCATCTATGGACAAGGATTTGGAATTTGGATTGACTACAACAACAATGCTGACTTTGGTGATCCGGGTGAGTTTGTGTATGCATCTCCTTCCTCAAGCAATCAGCTTTTTACAGGTGCTATTACAATTCCTGTTGACCCTGCATTTTACGGTGACCGCCGTATGAGAGTACGTTGCGTTTATGCCAGCACTCTTACAGCCAGTGATTTTTGCAATAGCAGTTTTTACTATGGAGAGGTGGAAGATTACATGATTACGATTACACCACCACCGCTATGTACCGGTACTCCGGTTGCCGGCGCTTCTTCGGCTGAGCCTTCTGTAATCTGCGGAGCAGGAAGTAATTCAATTCTTACGGTAAGTGGTTTTAGTGCATTCGCCGGCCTTGTTTTTCAATGGCAACAATCTCCGGATGGTTCCGGCTGGACTGATATTCCCGGTGCTACCAATACAAATTATGATGCCGGCTTATCTGTTACCACCTATTATCGCACGGCAATCACTTGTACCGGCTCAGGTCAAACAGCCTATTCAGAACCGGTTGAAGTAAAAGTGGGAGGCAGTGAAGCCATCACAACGACTACTGATGATACCGTTTGCGGTGAAGGAAATGTAACGCTGCAGGCTTCCGGAAATGGCGACTATGTACTTTGGTATGAGAATGAAACAGGGGGCTCACCGCTCTATTACAGCAGCAGCCCTTCTGATTTTACCACTTTTGTAAATACACCAACCACCTATTATGCAGCCGCGGGTACAGGTACTGTGAACGTAGGAAATGTGGGCCCGGCAGATTACAACATGGGACCCATCAATCAGTACTATAACTATGCTTACCAGTACTTTAATGTCTATAAGGATTGTGTCCTGGAAGGAGTTTATGTTTATCCTGCTTCTCCGGGTAATGTACTGATCCAATGGACTGATCAAAACTTCAACGTGATTCAATCAGTAACCTATGCTGTTACCGATGCACAAGTCAATCAAAAAACGTTTATCCCTTTGAATTTTGAATTGTATACAGGAAATAACTTTCACCTTGGATGGACATTTGGCAGCATAAATTTGTACAGTAATGATTACGGGGCTACCTATCCTTACACAATAGACGAGGTGTTGTCAATAACTGGCAGCGCTTATGGTGGTACCTATTATTTCTACTATTATGACTGGCAGGTCAATTACAGTACTTTATGTGAATCAGCCAGAGTGCCTGTACAAGCCAATGTAACTCCGTCAACTGAAATCACCGTAACACCAACTCCATCATCGGCAGCGATCTGCGTAGGGTCCGGACAGATAGTAAGCTTGCTTGCGACAGGTCCCTATACAACCTATTCCTGGTCGCCGGCAGACGGACTGAGTACTACATCCGGCCCATCTGTAAATGCTAACCCGGATGTTACCACAAGTTACATTGTGTCTGCCACTGATGGAAACTGCACCAATGCTGATACCGTTACTATTAGCATTGTGGACCCACCATTTGTAGTAGTGACTGCAACTCCCGATGCTATTTGCGCAGGTGGCGCTGCAAGTTTGCTTGCTTCTACACCTTCGGCAACTTATAGTGTAAGCCAGGTGCCCTTTGCGCCAGTGTCAACTACTGCAGGCATCAGCGTGCCGCTAACAGATGAATCAGTAAGTGCGGCATTACCAGTCGGCTTTCCATTTAAATTCTATGGTATAGACTATACCATGTTTTACATTTCCTCCAATGGGTTTCTCACCTTTGATCCGTTTACAGGACCTGGTTGCTGTTCCGGTCAATACTTACCGAACTACAGCTTTGTGAAGAATCTCATAGCATTTGCCTGGGAAGATCTGGATCCGGGATTAGGTGGAACAATTTCGTACTATACGACCGGTGTTGCACCTGACAGAAAGCTGGTGGTTTCTTTTGATAATATTCAGCACTACCAGGGTGGTGATGCAATAACTGCACAGGTTATTTTGTATGAAACAAGTAATAAGATCGAAATTCATACCACCTCTATGCCGGGCAACCCGTCAAACAGTTGGTTTGGACATACGATGGGAATTGAGAACGGGGATGGCTCCATCGCACTTACGGTTCCCGGAAGAAATGCAGATGCCACATGGACTGCCACCAACGATGCCTGGAAGTTCAGCCTCCCGGATTACATATACAGCTGGACGCCTGCAACAACATTGAATAATCCTGCAATCATGAACCCACAAGCTTCACCGGTTGCCACCACTACCTATTCTGTAACTGTTACCGAAGCTACATCACTCTGTTCTGCTTCCGGAACTGTTACCGTAAACGTGTTAACCACACCAATAGCAGGTACTATTTCTTCTACACTTGATCAGTTTTGTGAGAGCGGACAGTCAACACTTACGCTGGAAGATTATTCTCCCGGTGCTACTATTTCCTGGCAGAAATCGTCCACCAGCGGCGGACCTTACACAAGCATTCCGGGCGCTACCTCCGATGTTTATGCGACTCCTGTATTGACGGCTTCAACGTATTATGTAGCAAAGGTAAGCTGTCAGAATTCCAGCACTTCTACTGAGGAACCTATCATTGTTAATTTCCCTCCTGATGGCCCAATTGGCATCGAAGGCGGGCATTGTGGGCCGGGTTCAGTTGTATTAGGTGCGATAGGATCAGGAACCGGCAATCTGAACTGGTATTATTCTGAAACAGGGAATTCATATCTTGGCTCAGGCACCCCGTTTAATACACCTGTAATAAATTCCACCACTACTTTTTGGGTGGAAGAAGGACTTCCTGCTCCGGCACCGCTGGCAACACCTTACACCGGATTCTATTCACAAACAGGTTCCATGTTTGACGTGACTGCCATTAACGAGGTTTTCATTACCGGCTTCGATGCGCACCTCCAGTATGGCACCGCTGATTTTGAAATCTACTACAAGCCGGGTTCTTATGTTGGTTTTGAAACCAACCCGGGAGCATGGACACTTGCCGGCATTGCTACCGGTATTCCTGCTGCCGGTTATGGTTTGCCTACCTTGATTCCTGCACCGGTCAGCATTCATATGGATGCAGGTGAGACCTATGCGTTTTACATTGCATCATCCAATTACAGTTACATCTATTACGATATCGGAACTGCCGTAGGAAATGTATATGCTTCTGATGCAAACATCCAGTTGAAAGAAGGAGCTGCAAACTATTATCCATTCGGCTACCCGAGCTACCCGTATAAGTGGAATGGCACTGTACACTATATTGCCCCGGGATGTGCCAGTGAACGTGTGCCTGTGGAAGCAGCAATCTATTCACCGGCAGTGAGTGCATTAGCCAGCGACAATGTAATTTGCCTCGGAGAAACGATTCAGTTGGAAGCAGAGAATTTAACTCCCGGTAACTTCGTATTTCAATGGTCACCTGCCATTGCCGGTATGGAACCTCAGAATGGAATGGCACAAACAGTGGTGGTGGCACCTCCGGCTACTATGACGTTTACGGTAACAGTTAATGATCCTGATGCCGGATGTGATACTGCTGTGTCCGTAAATGTTACAGTTAATCCCGCACCCGGCGTGTTGATCGCCGACCTGGCTGACCAGTATTATACTACAGATCCTCCCGCTATTATGGAAGGCATACCGGCAGGTGGTGTCTTCTCCGGTCCGGGTGTTACCGGAAATACTTTTAGTCCTGGTAATGTAGGCGTTGGTACTTATACGATCACTTATACCTACACCGATCCGGATGGATGTATTGGTTTTACCAGCCAGCAAGTACAGGTAATAATTCAAACTGGTATTGCCGGAATGCAGGATGGTTATGATTTGAATCTCTATCCAAACCCGGGAGACGGCCTTGTTACGCTCGATCTTCAACTGGCAGAATCTGTTGATGAATTAATCGTTCGCGTCTTCAACCTTGTAGGTCAGCCTGTTTATGAAAATAGCTTTGGTGCCGCAACCGGTCTTGTAAGGAAAACATTTGATTTCAGCGATTGGGCAGCGGGAGCGTACTATGTTCAATTATATATGGATGGTAAAACGGTCTATAAGAAGTTGACCATTCAGCAATAGCGCAGGTATTACTAAAAGCGGAAACGGGCAATGCATCAGCATTGCCCGTTTCCATTTAAGTACAGCTACAAAATTTATTATTTCCCCGGATGCATAGAATATCCCGACAAAATTAGATGAACAGCATATGCGTACCTTCTCCTTTTCCACGGTTATAGAAAGCACCTACAGTCAGCACACCATCCACATCGTCATACAGATCTTCTTTTTTATAATGGAACATTTCCATTGCAAGCTGGCAGGCCCATAGTTTCACACCTGATGCAGTGAGAATATCAAGGAACTCATGCACATCAGGCATATCGATCTTTTCCATCTCATGCTTCATCATGGTGGTAGCTATTGCTTCCATTCCAGGTAATCCGCCCAGCATGGTTGGAATATGCATGGCGGGATTACCAACTGTTGCCACATGCAGGTGTTCGAGTTTCTTTTTATGAATAGCTTCCAGTCCGAAAAAAGTAAAGAATACTTCTGCCTGGATACCTTCTGACCTGGCACCATTGGCCAGGATAAAAGCGGCGTATACATTCTCTAAAGTGGCCTTTGAAAGAATGATCATCATTTTTTTGATATCACCATTAGTCTCACTCATTGTTATAGATTTACGTTGTGAATTATTAGTTTTCAAATACAACTTACAGGCTTGGGAATACCGGCAATTTTGGTAGCGGTTTTTAAAGGTCCCTGCGGAAACAATTCATAGAACTCCTTGATATCTACAACACCACTCTTGCCTACTTTCCTTATACTCAGCGGAATTTCATTCTTATGCGATTCCTGTAGATAAGCAAGTACTTCCCAGTGTCTTGGCGTCAGCGTGATATTTGCTTCTTTCGCAAGCGCTTCTCCGATTTCTTTGTTCCATTGACTGAAATCGGTGAGGTAGCCTTCTTCATTTACGGCAATGTTTTTTCCTGAAATAATCTTTTCCATGTTAGTTAGATTTATTATTTGTCATAGTGTTTTCCTGATTCAGACATAGCAGCTGATACAAAGGGGATGTGTGTTCCTTTCAACAGCATATTCCAGTAGATCCACCTGAATGCCATCTTTCCCATATGATTCATACGGCTTTCTTTCAATAATCTGAGTGGCCCGATGCCGGGAATTGGAAATTCGCCCTCAACCGGTTCATGCGAATAATTAAAATCCAATAGCAATGCTTTTCCGTTTCCTGTTTCTACAAAGCAATTCGCATGTCCGTCGAAATCGGCTTTCAAAGGTTCTCCGGCAATGTATCGTTTGATATTCTCCGTAAGTATCTCCGCTTCAAAATGTGCTACCGATCCGGCTTTCGAAGCAGGAAGATTGCTTGCATCACCTAACACAAATATGTTAGGGTAATCTTTTGATTGCAGGGTGCCTTTATTCGTTGGCACATAGTTTAATTCATCACCTAAGCCTGAACGCTCAATCAGCGCATCTCCTTTATTTGTCGGCACGGTAACCAGCAAATCAAACGGTACGGAACTGCCTCCATAATCTACTATGGTCTTGTTGTCATTATCTATGCGCTCAATCGCAAAGTCCGGTATGATATTGATATGCTTTTCAGTAAGTAAATGGTTAAGAGCTGCAGTAGCTTTTGGCTTGGTAAAAGCACCGCTCATCGGAGTTACAAACGTGATGTCAACTTTGTCTCTTATGCCTTTATGCTTGAAATAGGAATCAGCTAAAAAGGCGAACTCAAGAGGAGCAACAGGACATTTAATGGGCATTTCGGTAATGTGCACCACTAATTTTCCACCTTCCCATTCACGCAGTTTGTTCCTTAAGTCCAGTGCGCCGTCATATGTATAAAAATCGAAGACACTTTTTTTCCACTCTTTGCCCAACATGCCTGTGGTTTCGTCTGGTGCAGGTTTTGTTCCGGTAGCGATAATGAGTAGGTCGTAATGAAAACTGTCGCCATTTGCTGAAATAACCCTTTGTTCTGCCGGCAATATCTTATCGAGTTTCTCATGCATGAAGTTCACGCCACGGGGTATGAAATCACGAATAGGCTTCTGAATATCTTCCGGTGCATAAAGATCGAATGGAAGAAATAAATACCCGGGTTGATAATAATGCGTATCGCATTCATCAATAATTACAATTTCCCACTCTTCCTGATCAAGTTCGTGTTTCAAATGATTTGCCATCATCGTACCGGAAGTACCGGCTCCCAGGATTAATAATCGTTTCATAGTTAAGTTGCTTTTTCTTTAATCAGGTTTATGAAAGGAAAAACATGGATGCAAAACAAAGGTTAGCTTACTAACCGAAAGATGAGCGTTGACAGGAGCATGGCTGATCTTAATCATAAATAAGAGATTTAATTCAGAACAATTGTACTTGCCTGCTCCGGATTGGTGATGGCAAGAATCATCATTTTAAATAGGCTACATTATGATGGATGCGTGCCTGGTTTGAAATCTGACAATTCAGTGATTTATTTCTGAATCACAATAGCTACCTTTCAGTAGTAACATCCAGGTGAATCAGCTGCAACATCATTAAGCACAGGAAAAGTAATGCAGGATGCAGTAACTTTAATAACGCTAATGACTGACTCTCTTTGTTTGCTCCACTTAATTAATGCTGTAAAATGAAGGAAAATGTTGCCCTGATAATCGTTGTGCTTCAAGTTGACAAGCCGGTTGGTAATAATTTTTTCGTACCATGAATAGACAGCTACCAATTAACTTTATAGCTGGTGCGCTGATATTTCTGTGCAGTGTTGAGTCGGGGTTTGCTCAATCCGGTACCTGGACATGGATAAAAGGAGATAGTGTTCCGCTTTCTTATGGATCGTATGGCCAGCAGGGTACTGCTTCCCCGGTAAATAATCCTCCTGCATTGTATGAAGCAGCTAACTGGACAGATGCAGATGGTAATTTCTGGCTCTTCGGTGGTGTCCATTACCAGGATTTTAATATGTATTCCGACCTCTGGAAATTCGATGTGCATAAGAATCAATGGATTTGGGTTAAGGGTTCCGGGATCGTAAATCAGCCGGGCAATTATGGCGTTCAGGGCATTCCAGCAATCGGAAACAATCCTGGCGCACGAGCCTGGGGTATTGCAACCTGGGTTGACCCGGATGGAAATCTATGGTTATTTGGCGGAACCGGCATTGACCATGCCGGTGAAGAAGGCAGGCTGAACGACCTCTGGAAGTATTCTATTGAAGATCATGCATGGACCTGGATGAAGGGTGACCAAAGTATCAATGGAATTGCAGAGTATGGTAACCTTGGCATAGAATCTCCTGATAATAAAATTCCATCCCGTGATGAATCTTCCTGTACGTGGACCATCAATAATGAGTTTTGGATTTTTGGCGGGGTAACTAATGCCGGATTGTTTAATGATATGTGGCGCTATAACTGGTTCACTAATAACTGGACCTGGATGAAAGGTGGTGAGCAATTGAACAGAGAGCCGGTGCATGGGTTATTAAATGTACCGGATGAACAAAATGATCCCGGCGGAAGATTTGCGTATTGCAGCTGGTTGAATTGTGATGGCAAGCTGCTGTTTTTTGGGGGTGAAAATTCAAAGGCTTATAATGACTTATGGTCTTTTGACAGAGCTTCGAATCTCTGGACCTGGGTAGATGGAAACAACTATCCTAATAACTTCAACAATTTTGGTGAGTACTGTGAAGACAGTGAAGCTTACAATCCGGCCGCACGAACAGAGAATAGGGCCAGGTGGAACGATGATCAAGGCAATTTATGGGTATTTGGCGGGTTGAAAACGGGAGTGCCGGCAGCAATTTACAGCGATCTGTGGAGGTATAACCCGGCGAACCGTACATGGGCATTAGTTCATGGTAGTACACAGCCAAATTTACAAGGTCATTATGGAGAGCAGCAGGTATCAGCTCCCGGTAACTATCCACGAAACAGGGCAGGAGCGGTTTCCTGGAAAGATAGCCTCGGTAACTTCTGGATCTTTGGAGGCCTCAGCATTAAAGATGATCTGACCGGTTATCCATTCGTTACACTTAACGACCTTTGGCGCTATCAGCCCGATCCTGATTGCTTTCAGGGATCTGCTTGCGATCTTTCTATTCTTCCGGAACTGAGTATCAGTGATACCGCCCTCTGTGCAGGGCAATGCATTGATTTTATTAGTCAGGCTGTTTTGCCAGGCTCAACCTATACCTGGCTCTTTGAAGGGGCATCACCCGAAACATCAACGCTGTCTGCTCCTGAAGGTATTTGCTATCCGGTAGCAGGTAGTTTTGGGATTATCTTAATTGCAACCAATGGTGCTGTTTCAGATACCCTGGTTTTGCCGGAGTTAATTCATGTTTACAATTATCCGGATACTCCAAAGATTACAGTTGCCGGCAATGTCTTAACCGCTACACCAGCTAATTTCTATCAATGGCAATTGAATGGTGTAAATATTCAGGGGGCCAATAAGCAGTCATATACTGCCATTGCATCGGGAATCTATACGGTGATCACCACAAATAAACATGGTTGCTGGAATCAGTCAAGCGTTAGTTTTGAGTTGGTACCTCAAAATGAATTGCAGCAACCCGTAATTGTAATAATCCCAAACCTTACCAATTCAACCATTACAATTACCGTTGCCGGTCACCATCCATCTGATCCATTCACTTTACAGATTTACAACCTGTTGGGCCAACAACTCTACTATTACCATCTGGAACAGGAAGCTGCTTCGATTTTTAACAAAACCGTAGATCTCTCAAAGCTTCCTTCAGCAGCATACGTTGTTTTTGTTTCTTCCGGGACTTTAACACAAACGGAGAAAATTGTAACTATTCAATAAGAGCGGAGTAAATAGCAACTAACAAAAAACCCTTTCGATTATCGAAAGGGTTTTTTCGGCCTGCAAATTTACAGAAGGCAATACTTGTTTAATTATTTACCTTTTTGTTTTTCATATTGTTTTCCGGCCGGGAAATCGTTTCCGGTAGGACTTCCCAGGCGCACCATCGCGCAACGGAAACCTATTGTAGAAAGAGCTAGGTTCTCATCCAGGTACCTACGTGTACCGGGCGATAGATAATAAGCCCTGTCCGCCCAGGAACCGCCTTTGTAAACACGTGCTTTATCGTTAATCAAGGAGGAAACAGAATAGTTGTAATCAACTTCTGATAATGAATCGCCATCAAGGAAATTGATGACATCACTTCGGCGATAATTGAGCCGGTTGGCGCTTTCCGCATCTGAAACCGGAACTCTTATTACCCTTCCAAGCGAATCCTTGTCAACGTGATAGCCTTCTTCATCCAAACTGTCCTTGGTATACACGTTACCACGATAAGCATTAAAGTCGCTTGCATCATAAAAAGTATAAGGACGGTATACATCTGAAACCCACTCACTCACATTACCGGCCATATTGTAAAGTCCAAAGTCGTTGGGAAGGAAGGAGGTAACTTCTGCAGTGATGTCGGCATTGTCATTTAATCCGCCTGCAACACCCATCATATCACCATTGCCTCTTTTGAAGTTGGCAAGAAAATCACCTTGCCAGCCACCATGCTTTGGATCCCGCATTTGATCGCTGTTCCAGGGATAGATCTTGCGATCAGTGTACAGTTCTTCATCTTTATATGGATTGTTCCCGATCAGGGAAAGTGCTGCATATTCCCATTCTGCTTCTGTTGGAAGGCGATACTCCGGAAGCATGATGCCATCCTCCATTTTTACCTTTCTTTCACCTGTTCCATTTGGATTAAGGTCTTTAAGATTTTTCTTTATGGCGCCTTCGTATTGGCCAATAAGGTAAGATCGGGTATTGAAGTTATCTTCTCCAACCTGGCTTGGATTCTTATCCAAAATACCTTCCCGGATCATGATCCATTCGTTCACACGGTCTGTTCTCCAGGCACAATAATCATTTGCCTGCACCCAGGTAACACCCACTACAGGATAATTATTAAATGCAGGATGACGGAAATAATATTCCACATATGGTTCATTGTATGCCAATTCATCCCGCCATACTAATGAGTCGGGCAAGGCACGCTTTACCACTTCCGGAAAATCTGATCCAAAAGTGCGATTCAACCAATATAAATATTCCCTGTAGTGTACATTGGCTACTTCTGTTTCATCCATATAAAAGGAAGAAACAGTTAGCTTCTTTGGAATGTTATCATAGTCGTAAGTGAGGTTCTGTCCGGTGTTACCCATCATAAATGATCCCCCCTCTACCAGGGTAAGTCCCGGGCCTGTTTCCTGGCCGTCAAAGCCACGTACTTCATATCCACCCCACTTGCTGTCGTTATAATTCCAGCCTGTGGATGTTGACTTTTCCTTCTTGCAGGAATTCATCGAAATAATAAAGACTGCTGATGACAAAATCAGCAAACCGGTTGAGCTAAAAGACCGCTTCAGCATGCTATTTAGAAATTACGTGAAGAAAGAGGTAAACGCAAATGTAAATTATTTATTTTAAAAGCTTAACCGAATATATGGATACCTGTTTTGCGGGTCAACTTCATTACTTGATCTTCGCTGGAAGATAAAGGTGGAACTTGCCCTTAGAAGTTACAAATGTTAATGCTTCAGTGCCTAAAATACTTCCGGACAATCTGTAAACCGCTTGGTATTTCTCCTGAACTGGACTTTTTTTGAATCGTGAAAGTTAAGAACCAACGATAATTCATGTGTTCCGCCGGTGCTTTCAAGGCTGGAAACAGTTGCATCATAGCTGTAACCAAACTTAAACACACCTCTTTTAAGTCCTGCCATTATAATTACTGCATCACTGTTTTCAAATGCCGACCTGAAGTATAAACCGGCATAAACAACACCAACACCCAAAATGGCACCGGCATTGAGTTGCCGGAAAGATGCCTGTTGAACAAATAACAGGTTAGGTGAAAAATAAGCTGCTGTTCTGGCATTTTTTCTTGATCTGAATTCAATACCAATGTTGGCTGCTACTCTGACAGGCCAAGGGCTGATCTGTGAGCTGTAAAATGATTCATTAGGAGAAGTTACATGTTTTGCGGAGAGTCCTGCATAAAAACTCTTTGTATAGATTAACACACCACCTCCAATATCAGCAATGCCTTTTGAAGTATTATCCGGAACATCAGCTGAAATACCGCCTATAATGCTGCCATTATCGGGGTTAATATTCTCTGCGAACACCAGTTGTGCTGCATCAATCCGCTTTTGTACATAGGAAAATTGTGCACCGGCCTTTAATCCGAATTTTGGACTCAGATTTAGCTGATAAGAATAGATACCGCTGATTCCGGTAGTGCTTAATAAACCACCGGCCTGCCTGTCCGACATCATCAGTACACCAATACCTCCATTTATGGCCTCAAAATTCTGATCGTAAGAGGCAGTATACGATATGTAGGCATTGTCCAGTGCAGCCCACTGATTCCGGTAGTTCAGGCAAAACCTTGGACCTTCACCCACGCCGGCAAAAGCCGGATTGAGATAAAGAGGGGCATTGAAAAACTGGCTGAACTCAGCGTCCTGCGAAAACGCATTGACAGCTAGCATCCTGAACAAAATAATTCCTACAATGATGCGTTTCAGAACCAAATTTCTATTTAAGAGTTTTATTGTAATTTTAAATTCCCCAGTAATATTACCAGCCTCCGGGCGTTAAAGAACGACATTTTTTAAAAATCATTTTTCAATTACCCAACAGATTAAGAGTTTCTATGCGAAAGATTGCTATACTTATATTACTGTTGATCGTTCAGGTTGCCTCATTTGCGCAAATTGTCTCGGATTTAAAAACGCTTGCCTGGTCAGATACATTGCGCAGCATGGAATTCTCTGATTATAAGCTGCACCAGGCAATGTATTTTAATGGTGCTGCTTATGATGACGCTTTGTATGGCTATCTGCCCTATTATTATGAATCGGTTGCTGTTTCTGGAGTGGGAGCAGCCACGGTAGAACTTGTAGATGCAACGTATGCGCCTGCCATCGTGAAAAAGGGATTATTGGCGTCAGATTTTTTCAAAGGCGTAACGGATGCTCCCTTAATTATTGCAGGAACCGGCTATGAGAAGAAAAAACCTTATGTACAACTTTCAATTGTCCCTTTCCGGAGGAATCCAACAAACGGAACAATGGAAAGATTAACTTCTTTCAGGTATAAAATTACTGTTACACCATCCGATATAGTTTCTTCAACTCGCGACGGGGAAGAATATGCCGATCATTCCGTTCTTTCTACCGGAAACTGGTACAAGATTTCAGTGAAGAATGATGGCGTTTTTAAGCTCGACAAAAGTTTTCTTGATGCATTGGGTATCAGCACCGGAACTATTGATCCAAGGAATATCCGCATTTACGGAAATGGAGGAGGGTTGCTGCCGGAAGCCAATGCCACCTTCCGTTACGATGATCTGCAGGAGAATGCAATCAGGGTGCAGGGCGAAACGGATGGACGATTTGATGCAGGCGACTATGTTCAGTTTTATGCCCGCGGACCCCATCTTTGGGTTTATGATGCCAACGCAAAAAAATTTGTACACCAGCTTAATATTTATACTACGGAAGCCTGCTACTTCATCACTACAGACCTTGGACCGGGAAAAAGAATAGCAGAGCAGCCTTCCTCTATACAACCCGCTAACGTTCAAGTAAGCACCTTTGATGATCGTGCTTTTCATGAAGTGGAACTGGAGAATTTTCTGGAAAGCGGCCGCGAGTGGTATGGAGAATCCTTTGAGTTTGAAACAGTGCAACCATTCCCCTTCAGTTTTGCAAATGTGGTGACCTCCGTTCCGGTGAAGGTTACTTCGCTGGTGGCTTCTAAGAGTATTTACGCCTCCAATACCTTCACCATGTCGGCTGCCGGCCAGACTATTGCAAAAGCAGATATCGCAAAGGTGTGTAGTGATTATACCTGTGCATTTGCGTATACCGCTAAATTGGAAGGAACCTTTATTGCATCGTCCGGCAATTTTGATGTATTGTTCACCTATACCAGGAATGCACAAGATGCCATCGGCTGGTTGAATTATGTGGAAGTAAATGCACAGCGGGGTCTTACCTGGACAGGTTCACAAATGAGTTTCAGAAGCCTGGCTTCCTGGGCAACTGGAAATATCTCGCAATTTACTGTTGGGAATACAAACAGCTCATTGATTGTATGGGATGTTAGCGATCCGATCAATAGTACCAGGCAGCAAACTACCATTAATGGCAATCAGCTTCAATATACTTTACAGACAGATACATTAAGAGAGTTTGTGGTGTTGGCAGACAATGAGGGCTATACTCCTATAGCTATCGGAAAAGTTGCAAATCAGGACTTGCATGGCCTTGCTCAAGCGAATTATATCATCGTGGCTCCGGCTTCATTGCTTACCTATGCAAATCAACTGGCCGACTTTCACCGATCAGAATCAAATCTGACGGTGCATGTAGTTGACCTTGACCAGGTTTACAATGAATTTTCATCCGGTGCACCTGATGCTACTGCCATTCGGGACATGATGCGCATGTTTTACCAGCGTGCGGGTTCTGACGTTTCGCAATTACCAAAATACCTCTGTCTTTTTGGTGATGGATCATATGATAATAAGGGGAATATTGAAGGTCATAAAGGCTTGATTCCGACCTTTCAAAGCGCCAATTCTACAAGTGCTACCAGTTCATTTGTTTCAGATGACTTCTACGGTTTGCTGGATGATAATGAAGGCGGCAATGTGTTGGATCCGAATGCGAAGTTGGATATTGGCATTGGAAGATTGCCCCTGAATGATGGGGAACAGGCAACATCTATGTTAAATAAGATAAACCTGTATGCCTCACCTGAATCATTTGGCAACTGGCGGAATGTGGTAACTTTTGTTGCTGATGATGAAGATAACAACACGCACATTAAGGATGCTGATGAAGTAGCAGTGAGCGTGTCTACAAAATACCCGGTCTACAACTTCGATAAGATTTACTTTGATTCTTACCAGCAAATCTCCATTCCTGGCGGAACACGTTATCCGGATGCCAACACTGCCATAAACAACAGGATTTGTAACGGAACGCTGCTAATGAACTATGTAGGCCATGGCGGTGTAGGAGGCTGGGCACATGAAAGAGTATTAGGACTTGGCGATATTGAAAATTATACAAACCTGTATAAGCTTCCTTTGTTTGTAACGGCTACTTGTGAGTTTAGCAAGTATGATGATCCGGCTGTGGAATCAGCCGGCGAATTATTGCTATCCAATACGAAAGGCGGCGCAATTGCATTGGTTACTACCGTACGACTTGTTTATTCTTCAGCAAACCGGTTGATGAATCAGGGGTTTATGGATAATGTATTTCTGCCTGTTGATGGTGTTATTCCCCCTCTGGGTGAAGTTTTCAGAAAGGGAAAAAACAGTATTGGAGGTGATACCAATAACAGGAAATTTACTTTGTTAGGCGACCCTGCACTTACTCTGAACTATCCTCAATTTAATATTGTCACCACCGCCATTAATACACATCCGGTAGGCGCGGTTCTTGATACCATCAAAGCCCTGCAATTGGTCACTATCGAAGGAAAAGTGAACGACCTTTCCGGCAATCTGATGACTGATTTTAATGGAACGGTTTATCCTACAGTGTATGATAAGCCGATTACTTATCAGACGCTTTCCAACGACCCTGCCAGCCAGGTCAGAAATTTCAGCCTGCAGAAAAATATCATTTATAATGGAAAGGCCAGTGTTAAAAGCGGCCTCTTTACTTTTTCATTTGTTGTTCCCAAAGACATTGCCTATCAGTATGGCTTTGGAAAGCTGAGCTATTATGCCGAAAACGACCAGGTAGATGCCAATGGATATAAGAATGATATCATCATTGGAGGCGTTAGCGATACGGCAGGCCTTGACAGTAATGGCCCTGACGTAAAAGTGTTTATGAATGATGAAAAGTTTGTGAGCGGTGGTATTACTGATGAAAACCCCAGCGTATTGGTTAAAATCAGTGATAAGAATGGGGTAAATACCGTGGGCACCGGAATTGGGCATGATATTGCAGGTACATTAGATAATGATACCAAGAATACACTGGTGATGAATGATTTTTATACAGCCGACCTCGATAGTTATCAATCGGGAGAAGCCCGGTATCCATTGAATAACCTTGCGGAAGGTCAGCATAATGTGGTGGTAAAAGCGTGGGATGTTTATAATAATTCTACGGAAGGCAGTACGGAGTTTATTGTCTCCACATCGGCAGAAATGGCACTTGCTCATGTATTTAATTATCCGAATCCGTTTACAACCCGAACCGAGTTCATGTTTGAGCACAATATGCCGGGTCAGATGCTTGAAATAATGGTACAGGTTTACACTGTTTCCGGAAGGCTTATCAAGACCATCCAACAAAGCGTGATGCCGGAAATGTTTGCTTTTAGCGGCGCCGGCTGCAATGAGGGAGGCACAGCCGGCGGATACCGCGTAAACAAAATTTATTGGGATGGCAGGGATGATTTTGGAGATCCGATTGGTAAGGGTGTTTACGTATATAAACTGTCAGTGCAGGCAGCTAATGGATTGAAGGCCGACACCTTTGAAAAGTTGGTCATTCTTAAATAAAACTTAACTTTGCCCGCTTTTTTATTCAACTAAAAAACAAGTAAAATTTTTGATGAAAAGGATTAATCAGTTACGAACAGCAAGTCTATTCATTGTATTTGCCGCACTGCTATATTCCGCAGGTGCCCAGGCTCAAACCATAGCTGATTCCCTTGATGGTAGAGTAAATGTGATCAACACAGCCGTACCATTTTTAAGAATTGCCCCTGATGCACGTTCCGGTGCCATGGGCGATGTGGGTGTAGCCCTTTCTCCTGATGCAAATTCGGTTTTTTGGAATACTGCAAAGATTACATTCGCCCAACAGAAGATGTCATTGGGGGTAACATATACGCCCTGGCTTCGCTCGCTGGTTAATGATATCTACCTGGCTTCATTGGGCGGCTACTATAAGGTGGACGAGAAGCAGGCATTGGCCTTTGGTTTGCGCTATTTTTCATTAGGCAGTATAACATTTACCAGTGCCTCTGGTCAGATAATAGGTGATTTCAGTCCGCAGGAGTTTGCTATTGATGTAGGATATTCAAGAAAGATTGCCGAGCACTTCAGCATCGGATTGAACCTTGGATTCGTGTACTCTAATCTGGCAGCTTCTTATGTAGTGAACAATGTTCCCATTAAAGCGGGGAAGGCTGTGAAGGCTGATATTTCTACCTTTTACACGCATCCTGCCAAATTCGGTAAGACAAAAGGCTCTTACAGCATAGGAGCCACCATTGCGAATATCGGCAACAAAATATCTTATACGGAATCGGCTGAAAACAAGGATTTTCTTCCGTGTAATCTCGGAATTGGAGGTGACGTCTCTTTCCAGTTTGATGAGTACAATAAACTTTCTTTTGACCTTGACTTCAATAAATTGCTGGTGCCCACTCCGGATTCTTCAGGAGATTACAGGGACCTAACTACCGTGCAGGGAATCTTTAATTCATTCACTGATGCCCCCGGTGGTTTTTCTGAAGAAATGCGGGAGATCATGATTTCTACAGGTGCTGAATATTGGTACCGCGAATTGTTTTCGGTGCGCGCGGGGTTCTTTTATGAAGATCCAACAAAGGGTGACAGGCAGTTTATTACTGCAGGTTTTGGTATTAAATACAATGTTTTTGGGTTGAATTTTTCTTACCTGATCCCAACTTCCAGCCAGAAGACACCACTCGACAATACACTTCGTTTTTCATTGCTGTTTGATTTTGCAGCAATGGATAAAGCCCCTGAGGAAGCCCCTTCAGATGATGAATAGATGCTTTTTGCCGGCTTTTTTGCTGTTCATTTATAGTTAATACAATATTTGATTTGTCAGTCAGGGTTGGTTTTGGTTTCGATGTGCATCAGTTAGCAGAAAAAAGACCTTTGATATTAGGTGGAGTATCCATTCCCTATTCTAAGGGATTGTCCGGGCATTCTGATGCTGACGTTATCATTCATGCTATTTGCGATGCCTTGCTCGGAGCAGCGGGTTTACGGGATATTGGATTTCATTTTCCGGATACGGATAAGCAATACAAAAATATCGACAGCAAAGTATTGTTAAAAGAGGTCGTGCTCCAGCTTGCAGGCAAAAATTATAAGGTTGGTAACATTGATGTTACATTATGCCTGGAACAACCCAGGATCAATCCCCATATTCCGGCGATGAAAAAAGCACTTGCTGCTGTAATTGGGATTGCTGAAGAGGACATCTCTATAAAGGCTACTACCAATGAAAGATTGGGCTATATCGGAAGAGGTGAAGGCGCGGCTGCTTATGCTGTCGCACTGATAGAAACGACCTGAAGAACTTCACCACCAACACAACGTCAATTCAATTTTTCAGCTCACGAAGGCATTATTGGCGACTTTACTTATAAGCATGCTTGATTGCAAACAAGCAAGTTCTTATTCAGCGTCAATTTGGAATGCACCCAAGTTATAAGAGCTCGATTACTCTTTCACAAACCTGAATAACTTATCAGACTGGTATCCCTCATCTATCTTCAATAAATAAATTCCTGAAGGCCACTGATCTACAGAAACAGGGATTACCTGGTTCTCTTTGCCATCAAGGTTTCCTGAATACATCATCATTCCAAGCATATTCATTATGCTAAACCTCGCAGCCAATGGTTGATTGAAGGCGATATGCAGTATGTCAGAAGCAGGCACCGGATACAAAGTAACCAGTTCTTCAGTCAATAAAGCTGCATCAGACAGTTTCTGAGGTGGCGTGGTGAAAGTATCAATGGCAGACATAGCGGAAGTTTTGGCCGGAGAAAAAGCACATAAAGTCTGCACCTGCCACTCATAAGAAGTAGAAGGCATTAAGCCGGTAAGCTGCACTTTGTTTTTTGTTACGGCCGGCGCGGTAATCCAGTTTCCTGCACCAAGTGGACGGTATTGCAATTTGTATTTTTTAACACCGGTAGCGGGTCCCCATGCCAATGTTGTCTTTGCCGGTTTTGGAGTGGCTTTCATGGTGTGAGCCGAAATTCTGCTGCAGGGATCCCATTGGTATTTATGTATCCGGTAACTTTTTTGACCAATAGTATCGAAAGTCATTTCCCAAACTATATTTTTATTAGCATCTACCTCCGTATGATTGGGAAAACCAAAAGGAACAAGTCCCCAGTCAATTATGGTGTTGCCATTAGGTAATCTTTGGGCATTTCCTGTTGCCGGGCCATACACCTTAAAGCCATTCACATCCGGGTGTTCATAGTACCAAACAAGAGTTGCGATTTTATTTACTTCATCTAAAGCATATTCCTTGGCACTGGAAACCTGTGGTGTCATCTTATTGCCATTGTTGAAAATAGTGATGTTGCCATTTGGAATTCTGCGCAAATCATGTTGAGAAGCAAAGTGCTTCTCATTGTTGTCATTTACAAAGGTGAATTGATTATTCTCTCCCCCCATTCGCCACATCACTTCACCAGTTTCCCGGTTAAGTTTGCTCAGTTCATCAAAATTCCTGGACGAGATGAGGATATTCCCATCAAAGTCGCGTTCCACAGAGTTGCCGTGAATGTAATCTACATTTATATTGGTAAGCGGAGTATATTGATTGGCGTCTGTAAACTCAAAATGATCATCACTTCTCCATTCAAATACTACATTTCTTTCCGCATCCAGCTCCTGCACTACAAAATGCTGAACCATTGCATTGGGTAATCCTCCATAAGGCGTCATATCCGTTTCTACAATGTCGTAGGCCATCAGCAAAAAGTGTCCGTCAGCATACATCATCACATCGTGATCGTTAGTTGACAGTTCATATCCGTTTTTGCATTGCACAGAATCAATGATGTAATAGTTGGAATCCAGGATCATCCATATTCCACGTGCCCTGATAAAATAGGAGAGGTATCCATTCTCATTCAGTTTAAAATCGCGTCCATCCTGGCCGGTATCTTTTGCCCAGAATATAGTACCATCATTGTCGATGATGGTGGTGAAGGAATTTGTTCCGGGACTCGGTCCGGTTTGGTCTTCATGGTTGGTATAGAAGATGCGTCCCGGTGCAGGATTGTTATTAATGTTGATGGTAAATGAGGGCATTGAATCAAGTGGATAAACAACCTTCTCCGGATTTTTTTGCGAAGGATCAAATCCATATTCTTCGATAAAATTTTGCCTTTTAAACTCGCGAATTCTTTCTTCCTGTTCCTCCGTGGTTTTTGCGCGGATGCTAAACTGAAAGGCAGTGCCTTCAACCATTTCACCGTTGAGTTTACGAAGTTTTGGATGAACCGTAACGGTTACGGTTTCATTATACTCAAAAGGTACATCCGGTTTAATGATGATTGTTTTATCGTCATCAGATAACTGAACGGTCCAGGTGTGCTTGCCACTCAATGATCCTTTAACTTCTGCAAGTTGATGATCTGAAATAGATGTACGATCAATCAAAGCGCCGTTTTTCAAGGTTATGGTAACCTGTGGGTGGTGTAGATCAGTGCCGGGCTTCGGGTTAATGTAGCTGAATTGAGCAGAAGCAAATTGCATGGAGATGCAGGCAAAAAAGAAGGGTACAATAAATTTCATGTCTTTAGGAATTTCTTAGAATAATGATGAGCCGGATTAATGATGTCGGCAAATTTAGTATATCTGGATGGGATATTAAGATTGGAGAAATGGTCATGTATAATTAATGTAGAATGAGGGTTTTTTGAAATATTTTCATTGAAAACCCTCTCTTTTAAAGCATTTTTTTGTCCGAAATGGCAACATTGTATTTTTTTGTCGAATAATTTCATGTTTTTGCCGAAATATTTGGGAGCAGACGGCAATAGCCTTCAAACCCTGTTATCTTTGCCGCACCAAATTTTAAAGGGTGCAGTTGCTTTCAAAAACCGGTTATTGTCATCCTGAAACCTTACCCTAATCATTAAAAATTCAAACCCATTCATGAAGAAATTACTTTTCATTCCATTCACCACTGTGATGTTTTACATGTCCTGTACTACCGCCCCCAAGGAAATCAGCAAGGAGTATTCAGCCATTGATGTAACCACTTTTGATTCTACTTACCGACCGGGAGATGACTTCTATGAATTCATTAATGCAAAATGGATCAGCAACAATCCGATTCCTGCGACTGAAAGTTCCTGGCGCGCTTTCGAAGTGGTTGATGATTCCGTCCGCAATAAGCTTAAAAAAGTGCTTGAAGCCGCTGCCGCCGATAAGGATGCTGCGAAAGGAAGCAGCACGCAGAAAGTAGGAGATTTTTTCGCTACGGGCATGGATTCCGTTGCTATTGACCAGGCAGGCATCACCCCGTTGAAGCCCTGGTTCGATTCTATTGCAGCGTTTAAGACTACAGATGATGTGATACGTTTTACAGCGATGTCAAACATGGTGAATTCCACTGCTTTGTTAACTGTTTATGTAGATCAGGATCAAAAGGACAGCAAGAGTTACATTCTATATATGCCACAGACAGGCATCGGCCTTCCTGACAGGGATTATTACTTCCTTACAGATATGAAATCGAAACAGATCAGGGAAGCCTATGCTAAACATATTGCGAAGTATTTCACCCTGATGGGAAGTGATGATGCTACTGCAGAAAAGAATGCTGCCACAGTAATCAGCATTGAAACAGGACTTGCCAAAGCCTCTATGACAAGGGTGGAACAACGCGATCCTTATGCTACTTACAACAAAAAATCGACAGCCGATCTTAAAAAGGAATATCCGGGTATTAACTGGGATGTCTATTTTAAAGCGCTTAATCTGAAACCGATTGAAACGGTAGTAGTGAACCAGCCTTTATATCTGAAACAGGTAAGCAGTGCACTGAAATCAGTATCAGTAGCTGATTGGCAAACCTACTATCAATTCCAGGTAATCAATAGTGCCGCTTCCAATCTCAGTTCCGATTATGCTAATGAAGATTTCAACTTTTATAGCAAAACCATTCGTGGTATTGAACAGATGGATCCACGGTGGAAACGTATTCAGGACCTGGAGAATTTCTGTCTGGGAGAATTGGTGGGACAGGAATATGTGAAAACCAACTTCACGCCGGAATCCAAGGCGAAGATGATGGAACTGATCCGCAACCTGATTGATTCATACGGCGATCGTATTGCGAAACTCGACTGGATGACTGACAGCACCAAGCAATATGCGCAAAAGAAGCTCGATGGATTGATGATTAAAGTAGGTTATCCTGATAAATGGCGCGACTATTCATCAGTAGAGATAGACAAAGGCCCATTTATTCTGAATGTGGCACGTTCTGTTGCATTTGAAGTACGCAGAAACCTGGAGAAACTTGGAACACCCGTTGACCGCACAGAGTGGTTCATGACGCCTCAAACCGTAAATGCATATTACAATCCTACCAACAATGAGATCGTTTTTCCGGCTGCTATCCTGCAACCACCTTTCTTCTATCCTGATGGTGACAATGCCGTAAATTACGGAGCTATTGGTGCCGTAATTGGCCATGAAATCACACATGGTTTTGATGATCAGGGAAGACAGTATGATGCAGAAGGAAACCTCCGCGACTGGTGGACGAAAGCTGATGGCGAGCAGTATGATGCACGCACCAAATTGATCACGGAGCAGTTTAATGCCTATTCACCGATTGACAGTTTCTTTATCAATGGAGAGTTGACGCAAGGTGAGAATATTGCTGACCTCGGCGGACTTACTATTTCCTATTATGCCTTTAAGAAAGCAGCTCCCGCCAGCGAGCTGGATACGATGGTGATCAATGGACTAACTGCTGATCAACGGTTTTTTGTGAGCTTTGCAAAAGTATGGGCTGGTTCTTTCCGTCCGGATGAGCAGAAACGCCGCCTGGTGATGGATCCACATTCACCCGGTAAATACAGGGTGGTGGGTACCTTGTCGAATATGCCGGAATTTTACCAGGCATTTGGTGTAGTGGAAGGTGATAAAATGTTTAGAAATGAAACAGTGCGCGGCAGAGTTTGGTAACAGACTGCCGGTTAAAGAATAAATACCAGGTTAGTATTGCACATTAAAGTAAAGACATCCCGTTCAGCACGAAGACAATCGCTGAGCGGGATGTCTTTTGTATTTTATAGAGCACATATGCATGAGCGGTTGATGCTGCTCACCTTTTCTTTCAAAGAGCGATTTGAATTTTCAAAGGTATTCTTTGACACTTTGCAAATCCTTTGCGTCCTTTGCAGGAGCGCAGATGCGATTCGAAATTATGAAGTACAAACCGGTGATAGGTGTGATTGGTGGAGGGCAACTGGGCCGCATGTTTATTGAAGAAGCACTGCGTTACAATATTGAATGCATTATTGTGGATGCCGATAAAGATTGCCCAGCGTCAGTAATTGCTCATGATCATATTGTAGGGAGCATTGCAGAAGAAGGTCCTTTATGGCGTTTAGGTGAAGTAGCCGATGTGCTTACCTATGAGATTGAACATATCTTCATCAAACCGCTCTTTGAGTTAGAGAAGGCAGGCAAAACACTGATCCCTTCTCCGCGTATACTGGAAATTGTACAGGATAAGGGTTTGCAAAAACAATTTTACCGGGATAATGGCATACCAACTGCTGCTTTTCAAGTAGTGGAAGGTTTGGATGAGTGGAAGACAGCTATTAAAACATTTGGCTGGAAGAAATTTGTTGCCAAGTTGAGAAAAGACGGTTATGATGGAAAGGGCGTTCAGATCATGGATGCCAATGAGGTATTGAAGAAGAATGTGATACCCTTTACTGCTCCTGCAGTGTTAGAAGCATTTGTAGCATGTAAAAAGGAAGTTTCTATTATTGTGGCGCGCAACAAGAAGGGTGATATCACTTGTTTCCCACCCGTAGAGATGGAGTTTGACCCTGTCGCCAATTTAGTTACGCTGCTGGTATGTCCTGCTAAACTCAATAAGAAACTCTTACAGAAAGCGAATGAAATAGCTATGAAGGTGGTAGAGCGAATGCAGGGAGTTGGCATATTTGCCATCGAGTTATTTTTAGATCAATCTGATCAATGGTTTGTGAATGAAATGGCACCCCGTCCGCATAACAGCGGCCATCATACCATTGAAGCATGTTATACATCTCAGTATGAACAACTGCTTAGGATTCTTTTAGGGCTGCCCTTGGGCGACACGTCTGTTATTAAACCGGCAGTGATGATCAATTTGCTCGGAGCACCTGATTTCTCAGGTCCATACTTTCTCGATGGGTATGATGAAATACTGAAATTGCCGGGCGTTTATGTACATCTTTATGGCAAGAAGGAGTCTAAGCCAATGCGAAAGCTGGGACATATCACCATACTTGGAGAAACTGTGAAAGCGGCGCGTAAAAAAGCGAAATGGGTTCAGTCACATTGCTCCATCAGGAAGTTAAAACAATGATCTCGAGATGGAACATATTTGAGGTTGTTTGGCGGTGCGACAAATTGGATATTGAATATTGAAAATTTCAACACTCAATATTCAATTGATCTTACATGGATGGCAGGATGTCAACCATTGTCTGACAAGCTAAACGATTTGACGTACACCTTTTTTTTTCGAAGTTGATTGCAAATGTTTTTCGATTCTAAAATTTCATACCTAATAAAGTACTATGGCAAGTGCCGAACAATCACAAGTCGCCATCATCATGGGTTCAGACAGCGATCTGCAGGTAATGCAGGAAGCAGCATCAATACTTGATGAGTTTAAAGTGAATTATTTGCTCACCATTGTTTCAGCACACCGTACGCCTGAGCGGCTGATGAGTTTTGCAAAATCCGCTGCCGGGCAAGGCATTAAAGTGATTATTGCCGGAGCGGGCGGAGCAGCGCATTTACCCGGAATGGTGGCAGCTGTTACACACCTGCCTGTTATAGGCGTGCCGGTGCAGTCAAAGACTATGAGCGGTATTGATTCGCTGTATTCTATTGTACAAATGCCACAGGGAGTTCCTGTAGCAACTGTTGCTATCAATGGAGCACACAATGCAGGACTTCTTGCTTTGCAGATTTTAGCGCTTACTGACGGTGGCTTGCTTGCCGAGAAATTAATTGCTTATAAAGCAAAGCTGAAAAGTATCGTGGAAGATAAGGCTCGCGAATTGGAGCAGTCCGGATTTAAAGAATATCTTAAAGAGCATGATTGAGCAGCACCTGTCAGAATGTAATTTTCCGGGCAGTTGGTTTAAGCCGGTTCACTTTTGTCTCTGCAGGAGTTGAATCACTTTCGCATGATAAATTCAAATACGAATCTATACAGTAATAAATATGCAGGTATCTGCATATTGCTATTTCTTATGGCACTGGTGATTACCTGGTGCTTCGGCCCTATGGTACTACATCCTAACAGTTACTATCTGGAGGGTGGAGGTGACGGTATACGTAATTATTATTCTGTTGCCTATTATGCAAAGTATGACAGTGGCCTTCAGTTTACCGGGATGAATTATCCATATAGTGAACATGTCCTGTATGTAGATATTCAGTATCCGCTGGCTTTGCTACTCTCTTTTATACAGCAATATTTTTTTGATGTTTCCGAATATACCGTTGGAGTGGTTAACTATGTGATGATGGTCTCGCTGCTGTTGTCAGCAATCTTTATTTACCTCTTACTGCAACAGTTGAAAGTAAAGGATTGGTTTGCGATTCCTGCAGCCATTGCCATAACCATTTTAACGCCTCAACTTCAGAGATTGACGGGTCACTACAGTCTCGCTTATACTTTCTTTGTGCCGCTGTTGCTGTATATGATTTACCGTTTGCTTCAATCAGATCATAAATGGAAGTGGACAACGCTGATGATTTTAATGATTACTTTTTTTGGATTCACGCATCTCTATTACCTGGCACAGGCAGGTTCCTTTATTTTGTCATTTGCGGTAGTATGGTTGGCCTATGAATGGATTTTTTTGAGAAGGATCAGTAAGCAAATGTTGTTTCTTTCTGCAACCATCGTAGTGCCCTTTGCAGTGATTGAAGGACTGTTGTCTATTTCCGATCCTGTTGTTGACAGGATGGGAATTCCATATGGTTTTTTTAATAGTTATGCTACGTTGGAGAGTGTCTTTCATCCTCCTTCCTGGAGTTACATCCGAAATTTTGATTGGCTCGGAATAGTCAGTAAGACACAGCAGGGGTATGCTTATGTTGGCATTGTTCCAACTATTGCCATTGTCCTGGCTATTGCAGTGATGCTGATCTTTTTGATAAGAAGGGCATTCTTTCATAAGTTGATTCCCTTTGTATCCCCGTTCTTGCTTGCAGCAGCTGTAGCTTCCATTCCTGTATTGATTTTCTCCATGTGCCTGCCATGGCGCTGGTTTCCCGAATGGCTTGATCATTTCAATTTCATCAGGCAGTTCAGGGCTTTGGATCGCTTTGCCTATTTGTTTTATTATGTTATTTCCATTTTTTCAGCCTGGCTGATTTTCATGTTGGTGAATTATTTATTTCATCGGAAAGCATTGGTTGCCGGTTGGCTGATATCCGTGTTTGTATTTTTTCTGTGGTTTGCAGATGGCTGGTCCAATCTATTAACTATTAAGAACAGTTATCCTAACAGCAACTACGCAAAGGAGTTTTTTGCAGAGGATAATTTCACCGGTTGGATGGCCGAGAAAGGCTATGAACCTGGAGATTTTCAGGCAATTCTTCCATTGCCATTTTACCATTTAGGCTCTGAAAAATTATGGCTGGAGCATCCCATCAGCATGTATTCATCTACCTGGGCGTCGTTGAATACAGGGTTGCCGATTATAAGCAGTTACATGAACAGAACTTCATTACAACAAACTATACACCTGGTGCAGTTGATGGCTGATACGCTTATTGAAAAGGATTATTTGAAGGGATTAAAGAGTGATAAACCTTTCCTGGTGGTGACATCACAGGAAACAAAAACGGCATTTGAAGAATGGTTACTCGGAAAGGCAACATACATCAATGAGCGAGGGCCATACAGGATTTTCCTTTTGCCGGTGAAAGCATTTGAGGTATCAATGGATTCCGTCAGAAATAAATATGCTAATCGCAGTACGGAACTGATACAAAGATCAGATGGCATATACACCAATAATGGAGACACCGCTTCTATCGTAAGCCGATACGCCACAAAGGATACTTTTACTGATATGGTAATACAAAGTGATTCCGGTACCTTATTGCTGTTTGATGAAATGATTCCCTCCGGTAAGGATTCTTCCGGATACGATATTTCAGTTTGGGTGAAGCTGTATTTGCGAAACTATGCTAGTCCGGATATGCATGTCTATCAACTGGATGAAAAAGGCAATACCATCAGCCGGCAATTTGTGCAAACTAAAAGCACGGCCAATCTTTTGGATGGTTGGGCACGCATTAATATTCCAATTGTGCTCTATAATCCTAAAAACAAAATAAAGGTGGAGTTGAATTGTGCCGAGGAAACAATTTCTGCTTGCAGATTCATGATTCGGCCTTTGCATACAGAAGTTTATGATTCGCTGAATTCAAAAGGTGAATTTGTTTACAATAATTTTAAGATGCTGCCGGAGTAATATTAAGCGGAGAGAGGAACTCTAGTTTTAACTAATTGAGGTTTCTTTTAACAGCATCGATTTGATGGAAAGCAACTATTCTTATTGCATCGTGATGTCTGACTATGTTGAATATATATTTTGAATCAACAATTATTTGTTGCCCTCTTGCATTTGTTTTTGTTGCAACTTTTCATACCGCTGCCAGGGTGGTTGTTCCTGCAGTTTACCGAGTGTTGTCTTTTCTTCCTCGGTCAGATTCATTTTCAAAAATACATACCAATAGGCAGCCTTGGATTGTGAATCCCAATGGATGTAATAATGCCTGTATTGGAAAGTCTGAATCTGGTTTATGGTTGATAAAAGAATGATTACTGCTACAAGCAAAAGGGTACTCCACCTGGATTTTAATAACCATTGGTAACAGGCACCCATTGGTAATGCGAGCAAGGCATAACTTTCAATAAACGATCGAAGCCCAAAACTTCCGCCATACCACCACGACCACCAGCTGAGCACTACATAAATGTTTATGATCGTAAAAAGTAGAATCGGTACAAAAAAATCGCGGCAATACCGGTAAAGAAAAAAGAAACCCAGGAAAGCAAAGGAAATGATGGGGGTGTATAAAAACCAACCCTTTCGATAGCTGAATAATCCATTCCAGATCTCCGGATCATTCCAAAGAAATCCTTCGCCTACGTAAGAGAAAAATATCCATTGACCGGTAACCATTTTCCAGTAAATCAGCTGAAAGCTTATGGGAATACACAGCACAATGCCTAATAACATCACATGCTTCCAATGTGTAATCAATAAGGCCAACTTCGTTTGCAGGGTTGCAATAGAGGTGACGGAATAAAGTAACGGGATTAGCAAGATGATACCATCAGTAGGTCGAATGAGTATCGCCAATCCTGAAAAGAAACCGATTCTTGCAGCATCTTTAATAGAAGGTAAACGATGCCATTGTACTGTATAATACATGATGATGACAAAAGTGAAGAACAGATACGCATGACTCATTGGTTCATGCACCGTATAATAAAAAAGATTAGTTCCGATGCCAAGGCTCAGCAACACAAGTGTAGCAGCACTTTCAGTAAAGTAAAGGAGCAGTAATTTTCGCAGGTACAAAAGTCCGAGCACAGAGAAGAATACGGTACCTAACAACAGCATTAGCCGGTAAGGAGAAGAATATCCATCAGGCTTGTCAAAAAGTAATGCATAGCCATGTGCAATAAAGAAGAAGGGAGCATAATAGAATGATAGGCCCATTGTCATCTTAATCACATTACTTCCATTCGGCGCTTTATTCGGAGCATATTTATTGACAAACCATTCCGGATGTGCATCATAAAACTTTAAAGTGAGATCACCTTCTACAAAAATAGCAGGCAGGTAGCAGTAATAATTCGTCACATCATAACTGATCGGACTGCGCCATTCCTTAAAATTTCCTATATTAAAGACTGTCCAGGTAAAGACAATAGCCATTATCCAGCAAGACACAAGAGAGAGCGAACGGAAATATTTTTTCATGCTGTTAACCGGGATGGCAAAATAAGAATAAGTAGTTGAACTTTCTTCTCAACGCAGATCAGCTACTCATCCTGACTGTCACCAATTGGAGCATTTGCCTATTGGCTATGTTGCATTATCTGTAAAATGCAGTGTAACATGTTTGAATAGCTTCAAGGTATTTGTTATTGAATGATGAACTTCCCTTGCAGGTGAATGAGCTTATCATCAAACATCAGTATATAAATTCCGGGAAGTAAACCGGAAGGCAGGTCAAGATGCATCATGTCGAATGGTTGTTGAATAGCATGGCGAAGAATCATTTTGCCCTGACTATTGATAATTGTCAAATGACCACTTTTACTGCCTTTGTGAAGCAGGCGTATATTAATACCATTTAATGCTGTAGTGAGAGATGGATAGATAAACAGGGAAGGATTAGCATTCAAGCTGATTTCGGGCTGCGCTATATTCGTAATTAATGCGCTGTCGAAGATCAATACGGTTGAACTAAAAGGTGGCAGTATGACAGCGCCGCTTACGATTTGCTGGTCGAGATCATAAAAAACGGAATCCAGCAAATTAAATGAAACAGGTTGGGATTGGTTGTTGATGAAAAGCCTTGATTTTTTCAAAGGATCTTCATACACTGCCTGCACTTCCTGCAATGAAATATTATCTAGCCAGGCAAGTGAATCAGGTACTGATATACGTGCCACCAAACGGGTGTCTGAAATATTCCTGTTGTGCTGATAAATGATGGAATAGTCATTTCTCAAATTACTAAAAGGAAAATACCGGCCTAAGTCAAGAATTCCAAAAGGAGGAACAACTTCTTTTTGAAAGAATGCGGTATTTCCATCTCTTATTGAATAACAGCTAAAATCAAATTGGTAGAAGGAACCGCTGTCAGCCTGAATGCCACTGTGGTATGTTTCTCCATAATTGAATGGTCCGCCTGTTGTCGTAACCAGCTTCATGCAACCATTATCAAGCGGGGTGGAATTGTCGAGCAATACCATCAGGTTGTCAGGGGTATCATTCACCCAGTTATCTGTGTTGTTGGTGAAAGTGCCGTTACCGATCAGTTCAATTCCTGATATCGAAGTGGCTGCATACCTGTTTCTGAAAAAGAAAGTTGC
This sequence comes from Chitinophagaceae bacterium, assembly GCA_016704325.1. GTDB lineage: Bacteria > Bacteroidota > Bacteroidia > Chitinophagales > UBA10324 > JACCZZ01. Next base: position 68,603 of record JADJAG010000009.1, on the reverse strand, counting down.
TTTGGATTCCGCATCACCACCATACAGTGCCTGCCATTGTGAAAGCGTGAATTGTTGTATCTCTTTTCCGGATGAAGTATTCAATATGTTTGTATAAGCAAAGAAGTCGTAAGGATTGAAGTAATAATTGCTGTCGAATGCTGCCGGGATAAAATTCTCAAAGTCTGAATTCAAATTGACAATTGCTACATTTTCATGAATAGCGTATAACCGGTTATTTGTCACCAAATGACTGGCGTTTGAACCTTCTATGCTACCTTCCGTAAAGTTCAGTTGTCCCATACCACAGCCATATACCAGGTTGCCGGAAATCACATGATTGGTGCCACCACGGTAGATGGTAATACCAAAACTGGTAGCGTATGCAATGGAATTGGATATAATAAAGTAATGGTCGGTTTCTTCATCGAGAAAGATTCCACAAGTATTTATTTCCTGATTTATGGAAGCTTCTATACTTCCTTCCGTATGCAGTATGATGTTACTCCGGATTGTTACAGAATCAGCATTGTATCCATAGCTGTAAATGCCTCCCTGATTATTGAAATGTAAAACGTTGTAACTGCAATAATTTTTTTCCGCCACAAGATGCAAGCCGGTGAGGTTGATAGCGGAGTTGCCGGTGCTGTCAATAACATTTTCTGAGATCACAACAGATGTGCCATTATCCAGCGAAATGCCATAACCCTGCTGCAGGGTATTGATGCCGTAGCCCGGAATCAGACCGATGAGACGGATCGTGTTTTGAAAAACAGATGCATCGGTCAGTTGATTGGCAATAATAGCGGCACCTTTTATTTTTTGAAATGTATTGTTACTGATTGTTGCAATGGAAGCGCCGCCCGGCAGTTTAATCCCTGTTTCGCCCTGCAAAAGAAACCGGCAAAAGCGGATGGTAATATTTGTAACAGCATCAGCGTAATGTAAGGCGTCTTTGTTCTGTTTTTCAAACTGAAGGTTTTCAATTGTGCAATTACTACCTCCATTCTGAAACAGGATACCATAATCATATATGCCAGTTTCCGTAATTTGTTGCTGAGGATCAGTACCGGAAAATGAATAACAGTAAATAGTTGACGTGCTGCTGTCGTAGTACCATTCTCCGGCAGTGTCCAACTCAGTAAATATATTATCAAGATAATATCCCATGCCGGGCGTAACATCCAGGATGGCTGCATTCGTGAAATAGACAGTATCATTCTCAAACTTACTTACTGTATTGTATTCATATCTGCGGTCAGCGCTTCGCATGCGAATGCCTGCACCATCCCAGTAATGATCAGGTTGCGTCAATGCTGAATCAATGAAAGCATAGTTACCGGCTGCTTGCTGATGATGATAATACCCGCTGTTTGGAAACCTTGCCAAAAGCAAAGGTTGTTGGTTGATGAAGAACTGTGAAGGAGTAACTGCAAACGTAGCCTTGTAAATGTTGCCGGAATAAATGGTCCATCCTGATACAGGCTGTGCGCCGGAAATGATAGCCGGATCGCTGCCTCCATAGGTTGTTATTACCAGGGGTTGCAATGCAGTGCCATTGGCGTTAACATTCAACTGGCCGCTGAAAACATTTCCTGAAGAAAAAAGGATGCTGTCGCCGGGTTGAAAGACTACCGTATTCAGTTTGTCAATGCTGGCCCAGGGTGATGAAATTGTTATGCCTGTATTGGCATCATTACCTGCATTGGATAAGTAATAGTTTGTAGCAAACAGGGGACTGTTACTGCATAACAGCCACATACCAAAGACTACGTGCAGGCCGAATTTCCATCGTTTTGTTTTCATCACCACGCTAAAGTTATAAAATACAATCTACTGGCTGGATTCAAACAAGATAATGAATGCTTTTTAGGTAGCCAGGTGAATCTGCTCCGGGTTTAGCATAGGCAGTCCTTTGAATCGAAGCAGCAATTGCGCCACGGTAACTACATCTTTCTGGCAGTAGTTGACAATCCTTTGGAGGTCTTTTTCTTTCCAGTACACCCTGCCAACGTCTTTGCCGTCGATGTCGTCCTTGGGGGAAGCAATGCCAAAAAGTGCAGCGAGCAACTTGAGCGAGGTGAAGTTTTTATAGTCGCCGAACCGCCATAGTTGCATAGTATCAATCATAAAAACCTCATAGGGTTTCTTGCCGGAAATATCGAGCAAGGCAGGCAGTGGAATTCCCTGAATCAGCATGCGGCGGCAGAGATAGGGCACATCAAACTCTTTGATGTTATGCCCGCAGAAGAGCAGGTTTTCGGGATGCTGGATATGATTTAGCAGTTCAGCTAGTTCCAGCAACAGCCTTTTTTCATCATCACCGGAAATGGATTTTAGCCGGAAATGCCAGGTGCCTGTTTCTTTATCTTTCTTAAACATACCGAGTGAAATACAGATCACTTTACCGAATTCAGCATAGATGCCTGCATGGTTGAAGTATTGCTCGTCCTGCGTTTCACCCTCCTCTTTAAGGCGTTCTGATTTTTTAAGGTAGAGCTCTTTAAGTTCTTCGGGCATCAGGAAAAAATCTGAAACACCCGGTACCGTTTCGATGTCGAGACAGATTAACTGATCTAAGTGGAGATGGTTTAACATAGTTGCGTTAGTGGTTTGATAAAAAGTATATGATATAAATGCGAATGCCTGTCAAATATAAAAAGGATAATTTGAAATAATTAGCATTGCTACTAAAAGAATCCGGAGTTTCCTCAAAACCACAAGTGCTTTTTATTTTAAAGCTGTAGATCCAACTTATTGCGATGCTGCTTGTTGTTTAATAAAAGGTAACAACTGAGAACACAAAGAAAATTAATGACATGGAACCCGTTTGTTGTAATTCCCCCTCTGAATAATCTGTGGTTTCCAAAAAAGTAACCACAAAGAACACAGAGAAAAATACTCATGTATTCTGTTTGATGCAATTCCACCTTTGTGTTCTCTGTGGTTTCAAAAAAAGGTAACCACAAAGAACACAGAGAAGAAAACTCATAAATCTTTTTAGATGCGATTCCACCTCTGTTCCCTCCATGGTTTCAAAAAAGTAATCACAAAGAACACAGAGAAAAATTACATAGCTCCGGTAACCACAAATAACAGCATGTAACTTCAAATCGACACTGCAATTAAAAATTGTAGGACCACCTCCTGAATCTGGACTTTGGCAGATAATTGCTTTCGGACTTTTCTATATTGATTCACCAATCAGCTGCTGAAACCGCGGATTATGCTTCAGCGGTTTCCAGAAGTAATGCATCCTATAAAGGGGTATGGTATTACTCATGGTCCATCCAAAAGGCATTTTGAGCATTTGTTCTAAAATATCAATTGCTTTATCGTGCTCACCAAGTTGCGTATAGATAAGCGCCATATATTCCATTGATGAAACACCCAGCACCGCATCTCTCGAAACAGGCATCATGGTTCGTGCTAGATTTCCTTCCGCTACCGCCTTTTCTTTTTCGCCTATTCCAGCCAAAGCCACGCCAAGCGCTGCATGCAATCTGAAATCATCAGGAAATTTTTTCAAAAGAGCAGAAGTAATATCAACCGCTTTTTGAAAATAATACTTAGCCATTACTTCTTTTCCCTGCAAGCGGCACATCATGGCTGAGGCAAGCGAATTCGGCATAAAGCTGTATTGCCAGACGCGGCCCAAACTATCTGGGCACTCAGCCATTACGGCGACGAGGGAGTCATATTTCCCTCTTAGAGTTTCAAAATAGAAATAATCGTTTTCAAAATATTTGGCATCCACCAACACAGTAGCATTATCAAGCACCGCTTGCGCTTTGTCCACATCACCTTTCAACTCTGCATAGTACATTGATTTAAGGGTATAGTAGTAAGGAACATCGGGGCTGATCTCAATTGCTTTGTCAATGTAATACAGAGAAGAATCGAAATTCCTTTTCAGTTTATAAGTTTCAGCCAGTTCAGCCCAGCCTCTAGCCTGTCGCGGAAAAAGTGCTGCCTGCAACTTGAAGTAACCGATTGATGCATCAATCCTTCCCATCCTGCGCAAAATATCCGCCCGGAGGAGGTAAGTGTATTTACCGTTTCCGATTTTTTGGTCAACAATATTCAATTCCGCAAGCGATCCTTCATAATCTCCTTCGCCTTTGAATTTATAGGTAGCAAGGGCACTATGCGTATACACATCATCAATTTTCAGCGCAATAAGTTTATCGAGCCACATTTTTGCTTTCACACGATAATCATCACTGTTGATCACAAGTTTTTCCCAATAAACACTTACATATGCATCTACAAGTGCCTGGTACGGTGCTGTAAATTCCGGATCGAGTTTGATGGCTTGCTCATACATGCGTTCAGCCTGGTAACCATCTTCACTTCGCATGTATCTCCAGAAATCTACTATGGATTTATTTCCTCTTAAGTAAAAATCATAGGCCTGGATGTTCTCCGTTGGTACGACATCGAATAATGATTTCTCCGTTTCTGTGAGTGCGGCATCAAGGGCTATAGCAATTTTTGATGCAATTTCCGATTGAACAGCGAAGACATCTGTTGTCGGACGGTCAAATGATTCTGCCCAGAGATGTTTGTCGTTTTTGGCATCTACTAATTGCACATTGATACGGAATTTATCATTTGATTTCTGCACACTTCCCTCCAGTATTACATCGGCGCCAAGTTCATCTGCAATCTGCCTGACAGATTTTGTGGTCCCTTTGTATTGAAGCGTGGATGTTCGCGACATTACATTCAATTCTCCGATCTTTGAAATCTGGGTTAATATTTCATCACACATTCCATCGGTAAAATATTCATCTTCCTTCGAGGCGCTTAAGTTGGCGAAAGGCAAAACAGCAAGGGCCGTAAGTTGTGGAGTAGTGTTTTTTGTTGGAAATAAAAGCTTTTGCTGAAACAGGAGTGCCAATGCTATAAGGATACCCACAGCTGTAACCATTAGAACTGCCATCGGAATTCTTTTCCCGGAAACAGGTTTGCCCTTTCCTTCCAGCACAGCTTTTTCCGGAACGATGAGCCCGTGGTTACTGATGGCATAAATTTCTACCGGTGTTTTAACATGCTTAAGCTGGTACTTACCAAGTGAAACTGTGCTGATATTTTTTTGATTCTTGATTTCATCATATATTTTTTCCGAAACGAATACAGAACCTGCTACTGCGAAGGACTCGATGCGTGAAGCGATATTAACACCATCGCCGTACACATTCTCTTCCTCAATAATTATATCTCCGGAATGGATACCTATTCGCAAAGGCACTGTCGGTTCAGCTTGCATCAACTTCTGAATGGAAATGGCAGCAGCAACTGCTTCTATAGCACTATTGAAAATGCAAAGGGCACCATCACCCGAATGCTGAACAATTCTTCCTGCATGTGCTCCGATTTCAGTTTTCAAGGTGCGTTCAAACTTCTCCCGAACCTTTATCGCATATTCTTCATCCTCCTGCATTAATGAAGTATAACCCACAATGTCGGCAAACAGTATAGCTGTTAGTTGGTGCGTTAAGGGCATAGATTAAGCAGCATTGCAATACCAAAAGTAAGCGTTCTGTTACTGAATTTTCACATACAGATGTCATGTTATGCTGCATTGTTTTCAAATGCTCATTCAAAGGCTCGACCGGGGAGTAATTTATTGCCAGCATAAGCACATTGGCAAGTTTGTATAGCAATTACTCCTTAGTTCATTGTATCTTTTGTCATCGGGATGGATTTTTTCAGGGCATTTAAAAAGAAGAGAAATAATAGAAGCGTATCCGTGCATCAAATGATTTCTCCGGCATTATCAAGAGAAGCAGAAATATCCTGAACTAAATGATCCCTTAACTTTGATAGCAGCGGTCCCAGTTCAAGCAAAATGGTTTCTGTATTGGACGAAATAGTATTATCTGCCAAAGAATGCTGCAACAGTTTTCTCCAGTGTAATAAAACGGGCACTTCACTACCTGGTGTTCTTAAGAGGACATCAGTAAATACAGGAATTAATGTCATGTCGTCCCTCTTATTCATCAAAATCAGGCGCAGGCAAAGTGTTTCCGATACCAGGAAGCGCCACGTCAGCAACAATACATGTGTACCGGCAGGAATGAAGTCAACAAGACTATCTTCATAATAAATTTTCTGTAAAAGGGCAGGAGCGTATTTATGCCGGGTTATAGCAAAGGCTTCACTTGGTGTGGAAGCATGCAGGTAAAATGGTACAGCATCCCATGTTTTTCCACGTTTTTCGTCATCATACCTGTTAGCGCGGATTCGTTTGTTAGAGAATGTCCAGTTAGTTGCATCATCCGATGTGGGTTGAAAGGTGGTTTTAATGGCACCCAATAAATACCTGCAGTTATTGCTAATCCAGTATTTTCCATCAGGTAATTTTTTTTCGCGGATAGTTCCTAATACATTCCTGATTACGAACGGAAATTTATGCAGCATCTGCAACTCGCCGGATAAGTAACCGGCATATTCAGGCCCTAATTCATCAACTGCACCTTTCAAAGCAAGATACCTGCTTTCCCAGTAAGCACAGTAATCGCGCTCTGCATCAGCAGTGGCTGACTGGTTTAGGATTACCGGTATGGTTCTTACCGGCAAATCTCGTTCACTTAATGTTGTGAGCTCAAACATGCAATACCGGGAATAGAAATATTCCCTTGTCATCAGGGCTATAAAATATCTTGAAGCTGCTGCGGTTTCCATAAATTTTGAAATTGCTTCGAGGAAACCTATCTCACGTATGTCTCGGATCACATCAATATCGGAACCCAGTGCTAATGCGGTAAAATCATCGGCAATACCGGGATCGTTCCAACGATAGGATAGAAATACATGCGTGGAAAGACCTACCTGTTTATAGCAATCGCTGCTGCAATAGAAAGTTTTACCGGAAGGATAAGTAGTGCCGCAAGTAAATACATCCATGTAATAACCACCTCCATTCCAAATGCAATCTTTGCCGCAACCGGGTCCGGTATGGGTATCGTAGAAGTTGCCCACACGGTGTACCGGTATCTTAAAGCCTGAGCTTATATCGTAGATGATCTGTTCAGGTAGGTTCTCTTCGATGTCGAGCAGCAGTGCCATAAACAACAAATGTATTTAACAAGGTGCATCTATGTATTAATCATGCAATTTCGGTTACTGAGCAACTGCGATGAAAAAAAATTGCCACGAAGATTTAAATGCACTATGAAATGCCATGAAATTGATCCAAAACGTAACGAATTTGTGTTTTCGTGACATATAACAGCATAGTTGGAATTACAAAACATATCGGTACTGAACAGTAGCCAGTATTAATGTTACAACGTACTACTTTAAAGGTGTTTAGGAAATGATACTTTGTTCTGATATAAGGACTTTAACTAGTTAAACACCCTACGGCTTCGCTAAGAGTTCGGGTTGTCGGTTAGGTCGGACCCTGAACACTTCGGCAAGCTCAGTACAAGCGAAGTCGAAGAGTAGGCCGTTTAAAGTAATTTTTCAACAGTTCATAATAGCCTCTTAGTCAATATTGTTGACTTTAGCATTATGTTAGATTGAAAGTGTAATACCAGAATGGTTTCGATTAAGTGCATAACCTGATTTTGGTTCAGGGAAACAGGAAATTACGAACAAAAGTGACTCCATACCATAATGATTAGAAGATTGCAAAACATGAGCTAACAACTTTGCTACTATCTCATAATCACGAATTTCGTTTCATCCGTCAGTTTGTTACCGGTAGTTAAACGCAGACAGTAAACACCCATCGGGTAATCTGACACGTTTAAGGTTATTCCGCTTTCATTTGAGACGGATCCTATATAGAGTTGTTGTCCGAAGATATTGAAAATTTCCAACTGACTTTGTATGCCTTGCTCAACCACAAGTTCAATCTGTATTTGATGATTTGCCGGGTTCGGATAAACATAAAGTCCGGAAACGGGTATAATTAGCGGTCTTGCTGATGTAATAAGGTTGTCAAAGCTCAGGTTGTCTGCAAACAGTACTGAATTTCCCAGGGGAATTAATCCAACTGTCTCCACATGCCATGCTGCAATCATGATTCTTGCACTGTCGGCATCTTCATAACTACTGATTGGAATACTGAAGGAAGTCCATTCCTCCGCAGGGGTTCCATTATAGAAGACCCCGCCAGCAACGTCTACACCGTGCTTATACAATCTGATATGTATATCCATGGTATCATTATTCTGCGGGAAATATTTGTAATACCCATACAGTATTAGCGGATGCCCGCTTACCGGAAATGCCGGATGATCATTTCCAAACCAGTCACCTGTCCATGCAATACCACCTGACTGCCAGGATGGCAAAAGCGGTTGGTTTTCAAGTCTGATCGAATAGCTGCCTGCATTTGGAGGAAAATGATCCGAAGACATCGTTACAGGAAAGTAACTGTTCATTTCGTCAATCGAATCATTGCTGCACCACCATCCGGTGGGTTGGTGATAATTTCCAACGCTTGCCCAGTTTTCAAATCCGCTGTTCGGGATTTGGGCTAAGCTATTGATTGCGTAAAAAAGCAGGAATATTACAACTGAATTCTTGTATATCGTTTTCATAAAATGATTTTTTAACACTCAATGATTTATTCAACAGCTATGTAAAATTAGTGCAACCCTATTCCAATAAAAACCATACCGATCAGTGTGTTGCATGATCTGGCTCATATCGCTGAAAGATTATGCATAGAACTGGCCAGGAATGAATGAGAGAAGTGTTGCCGGATGTAGTTGAACGCTAGCTATTCACGCTCATTTCGCGAAGTCATATCATTGCACTACCATATGAATCAATTACTGGAAATCATCTGCCGGTAAATTCATTTCCAGATTTTGAATCTTCGGTAAATTCATTAAGCTGGTTCATCAGCTCTATGGATTTAATTACCGGGCTCCATTCATTCCCGTCAAAAATCAACCTGAACCATTTTTGATCCTTATTCTCATGCCTGATATTCAGAAAAAGCCATACAGCAGCATACGTAAATGCAAGTGTTGTTATTGCCTGAATGATGTATAAAGTGAGATTCCCGTTTTCCAGCATGCCTTGATTCCAGTAAAAGGTAGTCCAGACCGGAAGCTGCAGAAAAAGCAATCGGGCCACCCAAAGTGTGGTTGATTTCAACCTGGCCAACCTAAGCTGTGTAACTACAACCGGTTCGCTGATGTCTACCTGATGAATCAGTATTAACTGGTAGATATAAATGACGATCGCTGCTTTCGTAAGGACTACCTGTATGCCTGCTGAGAGCAAAAAGAATAGGTTAGCATCCTGTAACTGGCTGAATATGATTACATCAACAAAAACAACCCACATAATGCCAACCAGGATAGTAAAAAGCTTTAGTGGTTTCATGGATGAAAGAAATGACTTGACTTTTATACGGGTAATCTCTTCCGCATTCTTTTTATTAAGTATCAGGTTTTCCTCTAACTTTTTGTTGTAAGTCTTCCAGAGATTCAAGATTTCACTTTCTTGCATTTGAGTTAATGTTTAATGTTTAAAAATTTCTGCTGTAGATGTTTTTTTATCCTTCCGATCTTGGTTGCTACATTTGTTGCAGAGATACCTACGATTTCAGCTATCTCTTTATGGCTCTTCTCTTCGAGATAGAGTAACATCAATGCCTTGTCCATCTCTCTCAATTCAGCAATAAATTGTTGTAATAAGGCTAGGTTCATTGCTGATTCATCAACAGGATCTGTATCAACAAGATTGATTAGTCCTTCTAAAAGAGGATTGGAAACTTCCTTTCTCCTGTTTTCTTTCCTATAAAAGGAAATGGCTACATTCAAAGCAATGCGGTAAATCCAGGTGGAGTATTTATACTGACCGGTATAGGTATCAAATGACTTCCACAGTTGTGTTGTTATTTCCTGCACAAGGTCTTTTCGCTCTTCTGCATCCTTGCAGTATGCATTGGCTACCTTGTAAATGATGCCCTTGTTTGCCTGAATTACATTGAGAAAATTATCGTGTTTGCTGACTGAATTCATTGCAACGCTTTATTTACAATCAGTATAATGAGAGCGTGATAGTTGCATTCCGGAGCGTCCTGTTTCGGCAAGTCAATATGATTGTTTAAGCTGCAGCCCGTTTCAATGATACCGCTTGTATTGCCTGGAGTGATTGGTATAAGTGAAAAGTCTGCTAAAGTAATGGCTGCTGTGTTTCGCATTTGTTGTAATTGTTAAGGAAACAAAAAACTTTGCCCTATTATTCGCATCAAGTTCAGGAAAATCACACTTTGCAAACAATTTATTTTTGGCTGCATTAGAATTGATAGCAGGGAGATTGCGTACGTGCGATAAGATCAAAGGAGAAGCATTTAATTGTAATCTTCATAAGTTTATTCCTCTTCTTTGCGGGCCTTTCTTCCATCGTGTAACAAATAATCATTTTGAAAGATAATACTAAAGTGATTTAAAGGATTGGTCCTTTGCTTTGTTTCAATTATTATCTTTAATCAGGGAGAAAGCTCTAATTTATTACAAGATATCTGAGCTGAAATTCCGAAATGAATTCGGGATAACACATTGAATGGTGGCTTATCGTTTAAGTTGAGAACAAGGTTCTGCGAACTTTGTTATGCATGAGGATGAATTTGGTATAAACGCGACTTGATTCAGGTACGCTAACATTTAAAGCAAAAGCTGAAATACATGCAGTATTTTCGCGTCGCTTCTACAATTGAAGATAGTCGTTGCGTATTATATTTCCGTAATTTACTATCAATGACCGAGCAGGTCAGGAATTAACTTCTTTAGGGGAAAGCAAAGGAGGTTTGTCTTCACTTTACAGTCACCATTCACCGGTATTCAACCACCGGCTGCATGCAGTTCCGAGCTTTTCCTCACAAAGTTTTTCATACCGTTCGCTTTGTTCTTGTGTGAGCACCTCTTTCCAGCGGCCATTGGTTCCCTTGTTGATAAAAGTTTCAGAGCCGCCATCCCAGAATGCACCTCCTAAAGGGAACACTTCTTGTAGCATGTTTTTTCATATAATCAAAACTGCAATGTTCAAGAATAGCATCCCAGGTATCAGGATCAACCGGTATATCCAGAAATGCCGCCAGCTTCCTGATTTCACCCGGCATATCTTCCTTCAGCTTTGAGAAATGGAGCATATACACATTGGGCAGGTTTCGTATGGCCCACCAGGAACTTACATTTTCCCAGAAAGACCAGAAAGGAAATCCGTCTTTATCGAGCCAGTCGTTATAGTATTGGATGATGTCGCTTACGGGTTTTTCAATGGGTGGCCCCACACGACCGGGTGTGTCGTTGAGGGCTTCGTACCAGAAATTATTGGCATTGAAATGATGGTTATGCATGCTCCATAAAACATCGCGGCCATCTCTTCCGATATAGATATATTTTGCTTTTGGAGAAAACACGAGGGCATCAACCGGTAAATGCGTTTTAAGAAACCGGCGGTGTGCCTGGCTTTCTACCTGCGGCAGTTTCACTTCTTTTGGCGGCACCCTTAAATCTATCCAGGGCGATATTTCCGCCACCTCCATATCTTCGCGCCCGTTAAAAATAAGTTGCGAAAGAATCTGCTGCAGCCAGGTAGTGCCTGATTTGGCATAAGTAGATACAATGATGTCATCGTCCCTGAATTTAAATTCATTCCAGAATGTAGAATCAAAATGATGATTTTGAAACTCCCGGGATTTTTGTGGCCATTTGATTTCTTCCATGTGTTAAATTTGTAATTAAAGGTAGAAAAAATGGGTTTACTTTATTCTCTGCCACTAAATCTGGAAAGAGGCGAAAAGCAAGGTGCTTCTTCTTCCTATGTTGAAGGGTTAGATGCTCATGCTATTGGTACTGCTTCTAATGATTGATTGCTGTTTCTAAACTTTGAATGTTAGTCAAAATTTAACTGACTTCCATTCTGTAATTGAATGTCAGAGGGATTTATCTTACTTCTGAAATTACCATTTTCATTATACGAATTGGAGGAGCCAATTTGGCACCTCCAATTTATTTTGCCCAAGGGAAAACAATGGGTGTACGACAAATTGAATATGGAATATAGACTTAAGATTTAAGGCAAATAGCAATAGTAACAATCAAATGTCAATAGAAAATTGAAAAATCAGTTAAAAAAAGTCAACCTATTTCAGTCAACGACACATTTTAAATATTCAATATCCAATTGACATTACACTGCTGGCGGAACCCCATCCAATGCATGACAAACTAAACGATGTTTCTTATAGCCAATAACTAGGGTGTAAGAAAAATTGGATATTGATTATTGGGTGTTGAAATTGAGTATTGATTATTAAGTATTTGAGTAAGTGAGTAAAGTAGCGTAGTGATTACAGAATAGCAAGTGATCGGCTTCGCCGCAGCAATTTAACCATTTAGCCATTTAACCCACCAACCATTGCTTGACAAGCTAAATGATTTGTCGTACATCCAAATCAATACTCCTATGTTGTTTTTAAATTTTACTTTCTATATTCGCATACCATTTGTATTTTATATCATTCAACATCGTATTAAATTTTATACCGGCCAATAAATTATCTCTTTTATATGAACCGTATCAGCTTAGTTCTCCATTACTGAACTTATTGCGAATAAGCCATTTACATTTTTTAATTTATTTTTTTAACTATAATTATCTGTCCTATGAAAAAATCCATGAGTAAATCACTGATGATTCCTGATGAATCATTAATAAGTAAAATCCATCTGATAAGAGGTAAAAGAGTAATGCTGGACCGAGACCTGGCTGAATTGTATGGAGTGGAAACCAAAGAACTGAAAAGACAGGTTCGAAGAAACAGGGATCGCTTTCCCGAAGACTTCATGTTTGAACTAACAGCTAAGGAATTCCGGAATTGGAGGAGCCAAATTGGCACCTCCAATTTTGCCGATAAAATGGGGTTACGATACCCTCCGTTTGCTTTTTCAGAACAGGGAGTTGCAATGTTGTCGAGTGTATTGAACAGCAAACAGGCAATTGCAGTCAATATCAGGATCATTCGCGTGTTCACCCGAATTCGTGAAGTATTATTGATGCACAAAGATGTTTTGTTAAAGCTCGAACAACTTGAAAGTAAGCTCACAAAGCACGATACCAAATTCAAAAATTACGATGAAGAAATTCAATTGATTTTTGAGACTTTGAAAAAGTTGTTACATCCCCCTCAACAGGCACGTAAGCGGATTGGGTTCCGCATTCCCGTCAAGAAACGGACAAACTGAAGGGTAGCAACTTTTGTAAACGGATTAGGGTTGCACAGATATCAAGGCATTTGATTTTCTTAACGTGCTACTAATCTGTGAATAAGAGTTAATTCCTGAAATACCTATATGCTATCTTTTTGTTGTTCTCGATCTGCTCTTCAACCCCAATGATCCCAATAAACTTCGTGTTAGCAGCCCTGCCACAGAAACACCCACAGCCCTTACCACAGGGCTCTTCAACATTTTTTCAAAAGTGCCGGGCTCTTCTTTGGTTGTTCTTTTCTTATCGGTTTTTGAATCATTTTCTTTTTCATCCGCCTCATTTGTATCTTGCATGCGCCGGTTCAGCATTTCAAAAGCGCTCTCCCGGTCCAATACCTGGTTGTAAATCCGCGTTAGCTGCGATGCCTTCACCAGCTCATTTATTTCAGTTTCACTCAATACATCCATGCGCGAAGCGGGCGAACACATCATGGTGGCAGTAAGCATGGTAGGAATACCTTTTTCATTTAATGCAGTCACCAGTGCTTCACCAATGCCCAGTTGTGTAAGCAAATCATCCGTTTTATAATAGGTTGATTCAGGAAAATTCTCCGCTGCCGTTTTAATGGTTTTACGGTCGGCGGCAGTAAATGCCCGTAATGCATGCTGAATCTTTAATCCTAACTGTCCAAGGATGGCTGAAGAAATATCTTGTGGGTTTTGAGTGCAGAAAATGACGCCTACGCCTTTTGAGCGGATCAGCTTGATGGTAGTTTCCAGCTGGTCCAAAAGTTGTTTCGATGCATCATTAAAGATGAGATGCGCTTCATCGATAAAGATGACCAGTTTTGGTTTTTCAGCGTCGCCAATTTCAGGAAAGGAGTTGTAGACTTCTGCCAGCAATGAAAGCATGAAAGTGGAAAACAGCTTCGGCCTGTCCTGTATGTCGGTAAGACGGATGATATTAATGAATCCCTTTCCAGTGTTATCTGTTCGCAGCAGATCGTTCGGGTCGAAGGAGGGCTCTCCGAAAAAGCCGGCAGCTCCTTGTTGTTCGAGCTCAATTACCTTGCGTAAAATGGTTCCTGCCGATATCGTGGAAATGGCACCATAGTCTTTTTCAATTTCATTTTTACCGTCACCGGTAATGTATTGAATTACTTTTTTCAGGTCTTCCAGGTCAAGCAACGGCAGCTTCTTATCATCGCAGTACTTAAAGATCATGGCAAGAATGCCTTGTTGTGTTTCATTCAGGTCTAAAATTTTTGATAGCAAGACTGGACCAAATTCAGAGGTAGTCGCTCTCAATTTTATTCCCGGTTGATCAGAAAGTGACAATAGTTCCACTGGAAATGTTGAAGGTGACCACATCGTACCAATTTTCTTTATTCGTTCTTCAATCTTTGGATTCATGGCGCCGGGTTTTGCAATGCCACTCAGGTCACCTTTAATATCCATGAGCAGGGTGGGAATGCCATTTGCGGAAAGCCCTTCTGCCAATAGTTGCAGCGATTTTGTTTTACCGGTACCGGTGGCACCGGCAATCAATCCATGCCGGTTGAGTGTTTTGAGAGGAATCTTCACGAAGTGATTGGTTTCACATACACCATCAATCATTCCTGCGCCTAATGTTATTCCAGCACCCTGGAATTGATAAGAAGCATCGAGTTCTTCTGTAAACTTTATTTTATCAGCCATTCGGAAAACATTTGATGCAATTTAGAAAAGCTAAATTAGGATTGAAGGCTTCTCTTGAAATTAATTCTCTTGGATATCTGAATTTAGCCACTAAATGCTAAGTCACTAGATTCAAATTTATTCCTGGATTCTAAGGGTTTGTGTGGTAATACAATTAAGTGTCTCTCAATACTCAATACTCAATACTCAATTACTCAATACTCAAAGTTCAGTTTCCATTTTGTCGTATACCCAAATTGATTGCTATGCTAACCGCCATCTTTGATTTCCCTACCTTTACCCCATGCTTGCTACAACACATAATGATTTTCGCAGCCTGAACCTGGACGACATCAAATCGTATCTTGAAAATGCAGGAGAAAAATCATTTCGTGCCAAACAGATCTATGAATGGCTTTGGCAGAAAGGAGCAGGTTCTTTTGATGAGATGACCAATCTCTCTAAGGAATTAAGGGAAAAACTTAAGCAGGATTTTGTAATTCACTCACTTACACTCGATACTAAGCAGGTGAGCAGGGATGGAACCATCAAAGCGCGATTCAAAACATTCGACGGACATTTTATTGAAAGCGTACTGATACCGGCAACTGACAGGCTCACGGTATGTGTTTCTTCGCAGGTTGGCTGTTCGCTTACCTGTAAGTTTTGTGCCACGGGCAGGATGGGCCGCAAACGCAACCTGAATTTTGACGAGATATTCGACCAGGTGGTGCTGATCAACAGAGAATCCATTGCCGAGTATGGCCGTGGCATCACCAATATTGTTTTTATGGGTATGGGCGAACCCTTACTCAATTATGCTGAGGTGATGAAGGCCATTGAAAAGATTACCTCGCCTGACGGCCTCGGTATGTCACCCAGGAGAATAACTGTTTCTACTGCCGGCATCGCGAAGATGATCAGGAAACTGGGCGACGATGAAGTGCGGTTTCGTTTGGCGCTGTCGTTGCATGCGGCAAATGATGTGAAACGGAATGAGATCATGCCCATCAATGAAACCAATGACCTTGAATCGCTGATTGATGCATTACAGTACTTTGCCGAAAAAACAGGCAACCGGATCTCATTTGAATACATCCTGCTCGATCATTTCAACGATTTCGTTGAAGATGCCCGTCAACTGGTTCAGATTTGTGAACGTATTCCCGCCAGGATAAATCTTATTGAATACAACAAAGTGGAAGGGGTCACCTATCACCGTGCTTCCGCCGACCGGGCAAAGCATTTCTGTGATTTTCTCAACAACCACGGTGTAATTGCAACGATACGCCGCAGCAGGGGAAAGGATATTGATGCGGCATGCGGGCAGCTGGCGAATAAGTAGAGATTAGGGTTATCTGCTACCAGGTAATCAACAAGCCAATTGGTTCATATGTTTTTAATCTCTTATCCTTTGAAATGATAGTATAGTTTCTTTTGATACACTGCCATACAAGCATTCTGTCAAATGGATCGCGATGATTTTGAAGCGGGAGATTAAAGAAAGAAGATGATTCATCCTCAAGCAGTGGAACCACTTTTATGCCTATCTTTTTAGCTTCATCTAATAGTTTCGGTGGAGTTACGCCCTTCATATGAAGTTTCTTCAAATTGAACTTGATTGATATTTCCCAGAGGCTTACGCTGCTTAGGTAAATATTACTCTCTTGTGCTTCAATAATTTTTGTAGCTGCAACGGACAATTTCTCGGGGTAGACAATAGCCCAGATGAGTGTATGGGAGTCAAGTAAAAAACTCATAGCCCTAAGAGCTCCTCCTCCGTCATTTCCCAATCTTTCATGAAAGTGACCGTTGCTTTCCCTTTCAAAGCCCCAAGTTTCCTTTTCTTAAGCTTCTTTGGCTTTTTCTCAGGCACAATGCGGGCAATCACTTCCTTCTTCTTCCCATAAGCAATAGCGATCTCTTCCCCATCCTGAACCATATCCAGAATTTCAGAGAAGTGAGCCTTGAGGTCGCCAACGGAATATGTTTTCATGCTTCAAAAATAAATTTAATTGACAACTTGACAAGTAAAAATCAACCGTCCTTTTTCAGTAAATGCAGCTTACTGTTATAGAAACCATACGAGAAATAGATTGCCAGCCCGATCACCAGCCAGATCAAAAAACCAATCCAGCTTGCATAGTGAATTTGTGCCATCATATAGAAACAGAAGATCAATCCGAGCACCGGTATCAGCGAAAGGCTTTTGGTGTATGAATAATAGGTGAGTGCAAGGCAGACAAGAATAAACAACCACATAGGCAGGTTAGGAGCAAATGTTGCCCACGTCGAGAAATCAAGCATATGATGCATCCAGTCCGGGGTTTGTGTATAGACGAGGAAAGCGGCGATAAATATCATAGATGGCATTACATATTTGGCATTCATGTAAGGGGTCCTGAATTTACCACGCGGGGCATTCGGATCGATCTGCATACGAAGCACGCCTCCACAAACCAGCACAAAAGCAAACAATGTACCCATGGAAGTCAGGTCCAATACAATGTTGGTAGGAATGACCAGTATTGGAATGATTACCACAAACATAGTTACGATAGTGGAGAAAGAAGGAGTCTTGAATTTAGGATGAACGGTAGCGAATTTTTTTGGCAGCAATCCGTCTCGGCTCATGCTCATCCAGATTCTTGGCTGACCCATTTGAAAAACGAGTAACACACTTGCCATAGCTACTACAGCACTGATTGCAATTACACCTGAAATCCAGGTAAGGTTGACCTGCTCAAAAACAAAAGCCAGCGGATCACCTACTGCAAGCTGATCATATTTTACCATTCCTGTAAGTACGAGGGCAATGGCAACATATAGTATGGTACAGATCACGATAGAATACATGATACTTCTCGGTAGATCGCGCTCCGGATTTTTGCATTCTTCAGCCGTTGTAGAAATGGCGTCAAATCCAATGTAGGCAAAGAACACTGCCGAAACACCTGAAAGAACGCCTGTAATTCCATTTGGTAAAAACGGATTCCAGTTGTCGGTATCAACATAGAAAATGCCTAGTAAAATCACCAGGAGCACAATCGTTACTTTAATTGCAACCATTGCATTGCTTGCATTACGGGTCTCTTTGATTCCTCTGTAGATGAGTGCTGTAATCAGCAGTACGATAAAAACTGCAGGTAAATCTGCAATCAGTCGGAAACTGCCCAGCATCGGTGCCTGGGTCCATGCAAGATAGGATGTCTGCTGCGCCATGTTTAAAGCCGCTAAATCAGCGCCAGTGGCAAGCTTTGCAGCAGCATCAACAAAGCCATTATGCGCGGAAGTATAATCAATACTTGCCCAGGCAGGGATATTGATGCCATGAATACCTAAAAAGGGAATGTTCACTTTGGCAAGCAAACCGGTAAAATAATCTGACCAGGAGACTGCTACCACTACATTTCCGACGGCATATTCCATAATCAGCGCCCACCCGATAAACCAGGCTACTAATTCACCGAAGGCAACATAGGAATACGTATAGGCACTTCCCGAAACCGGAACCAGGGAAGCAAATTCGGCATAGGCAAAGGCTGCGAAGCCACAGGCAAAAGCAGTGAATATGAACAATAAGACAACACCTGGTCCTCCATTATAACTTGCATTTCCTATGGTACTGAAAACACCGGCTCCGATAATAGCTGCAATCCCAAAGGCCGTAAGATCTCTAAGGCCGAGGTGCTTTGACAAAGAGATATGGTCTGCATCACTTTCACCCGCTTTAACTTGCTTCAGGATATAGTCGACGCTTTTTCTTCGGAAGAGCTGGTTAAGATTCATTCAAGAAAGATTGTGAGTACAAAATGAGAAAAAAAAACAGGAGTGCACAATTTTTTGAACATTGCTGCTAGGCAGTAATGTATTCACTGTCTCTTCATGTCATGATGCTAAGCATGGAATTTACCAGTATGCTTCATGCACAGTTCGCCTCACCCTGAGCGGAGTCGAAGGGAGATCACCTATATTTTGACTTGATTAGTAGCAAATCATCATTCCCTAATAACCTCTGAGGAAAAGCAAAGTATTTGACTTGCAAAAAATCTTTGTGCTTTCTCTGTGCACTTTCTCCGTGATCTATGTGGTTATTTTTCAGAAACGGTTAAACGGATACTATCCGGAACACATAAATCTCTTACCCAAAACCAAAGTTGTAGTGCGCTATAGAAACATACTTTTCAACTATCAGCAATGGCTATACGCCCTATTTATCATCTAAATGAGGCCATTTTTCTAAAATCATTATCTTGCGGTGCTTAAAAAAAATAAGGCTCGGATGAAATTTATAGTATCGTCAGGTTCGCTGTTGAAACAGCTGCAATTAATTGCCGGTGTAGTGAGTACAAATACGGTACTTCCAATACTCGAAGACTTTCTCTTTGATATCAAAGACAAGAAACTCATAGTATTTTCCACCGACCTGGAAACCTCTATGAGTTCTTCTCTGGATGTGGAAGCCAATGAAGAAGGAAAGATTGCCATTCCGGCCAAGTTGCTGATGGATATTTTGAAAACATTACCGGAACAGCCACTTACCTTTTCCATCAATGATCAAAACCTGGCCATTGAAATTACATCTGATAAGGGAAAATACCGGTTGACCGGTGAAAATGGCGATGACTTTCCGAGGATTCCTGTACCGGAAGAAACAAAAGAAATAAAACTGCCTTCTTCGGTTATAGCAAATGCAATTAACAAAACACTGTTCGCCGTTGGTACGGATGATATGCGCCCTGCCATGACAGGCGTGAATTTTGAGCTTACCCCTGAAGGCATCACCTTCGTAGCAACCGATGCGCACCGCCTTGTCAGGTATAAACGACTGGATGCAAAAGCCACTAAAGCAACTTCTTTCATCGTGCCTAAAAAGGCACTTCAACTGCTGGGCAACGCTATTCCGGCAGAGGAAACACAGGTTAAAATATCTTATAACAGCTCCAATGCTTTTTTCAATTTCGGACATGTAAAGCTTATCTGCCGGTTGATTGATGCCAGGTTTCCGGATTATACTGCAGTAATACCCACAGAAAACCCGAATAAACTCACCATTCAATCAAGCGACCTGCTGAGTTCTTTGCGCAGGCTGGTTGTTTTATCCAATAAAACTACGCACCAGGCTACCTTTAAAATGAGTGGCAGCGAACTGAGCATCAACACCCGCGATCTTGATTTTTCCAATGAAGGCAATGAAACATTAGTCTGCCAATATGATGGCGAAGACCTCGAAATAGCCTTTAATGCGAAGTTTGTGATAGACATGATTGCCTCCATGAATGAAGAGGAAGTGCAATTCGAATTTTCCACACCCTCCAGGGCATGCATCATGACTCCATTAAATAAGAAGGATAATGAAGATTTGCTGATGCTGGTAATGCCTATCATGGTCAATACCTGATATTTTCAGCCTTTACCTTTTGTGGCCTGGCATTTTGAATCCAAGAAACTATGGTCTTCAGGCAGGATGTATGTTTTGAATGAATTATTCCGCTGCCGGAGTATCCTGCTGCTCAGGGGCCGCATCACTCGTAGATTCTTCCTTTGATTCTTCAGCAGGAATGGCATCATGCGATTTCAGCAGGTGGTACCATTTCACCATCTTTTTTATATCGCTTAAGTGCACTTTTTCTTCATCATAATCAGGCACCATTTTCTTGAAATAGGCCTTCAGGGCCGAAACGTCTGATTTTGCATCCGGGAGCGGAATGGCAGTTTCCTGTTTTTTCATCTCTGCAAGCACATTGCGCAGACTGATGGTTTCATCGCCGGCCAGGTAAACAGAAATATTATCAAGTGAAGAAATACCATGAATGCGGGAAGAAACAAATTGTGTTTTCCCGTCTTCCATAGATTTTACCACAATACCATTGGCTTTGGATGCTACCAATGAGAATAAGCCGGGCAACCCGCTGATTGACATAATGTCCTTGAAATCCATGCAGTAATTTTTTTTAGAACGGCAAAAGTAGGGATAAAACGCCTTCCCACCATTGAAATTATACAGGATTTGATTTTGTAAATAAACGGATTGGGTTATCTTTGCGTCCTCAAAAAATTAAAAGCTGTTCAATGGCCAATACCAAGAATGCACAGAAAGCCGATCGCCAGGCGAAAAAAAGAAGGGAACACAACCGGTATTTCGGTAAAACCACCCGAAATGCGGTAAGAGATCTAAGAGCGGTAACTACTGTGGAAGAAGGAAAAAAATTACTTCCTGAAACGGTCGCTATGATTGATAAACTGGCTAAACGCAATATCATTCATAAGAAAAAGGCGGACAACCTTAAGTCAGGACTGATGAAGAAATTAAATAGGATAAAGTAAGATTTGCTTTCATAATTATCAGAGGTGCAGCTTAAAAGTTGCACCTCTGTTTTTTTTGTGCATGGCTAACACCGTTTTTCGAATTGGTTAAACCGGGAAATATAGTTTGGGTTGAGCTCACCGCCAACCTGTTGGCCACTCCAGTATAAGTTGACTACTTGATATCTGAAAATTCTTCCTACCTTATCCTTCAATATATTATATACTACTATGAAAGAAGAAGAAACCACCACCGGAGTGTATCCGGAGCCTTCCGGTATACGAAGCTGGGCCGAAGAAGACCGTCCAAGAGAAAAACTAATGCTGAAGGGCAAACACAGCCTTACAGAATCTGAGTTACTGGCCATCTTATTGCGAACCGGCACCCGCGAACAGACTGCAGTTGATATTTCTATGGAGTTGCTCCGTAAAGCAGGCAATGATCTTAATGCACTTGGTAAATTAACAGTCACCGATTTGCTGGAAATGGGAATTAGCGGCATTGGAAAAACGAAAGCCGTAACCATTGTTGCTGCACTCGAATTGGGCAGACGAAGGCAACTTTCATCGGTGAAGGAAAAAAGCCGCATCACCTGCAGCCGCGATGCTTTTGATATCCTGTATCCGCGGATGTCAGATTTCAGGCATGAAGAATTCTGGATCCTTTTGTTGAACAGGGCGAATAAGGTTGTTGGTACAGAAAGAATCAGCGAAGGAGGACTCACCGGTACCGTGGCTGACCCAAGAAAGATCTTTAATGCCGCCCTCAAGGCCAATGCAACATCGGTTATCCTCTGCCATAACCATCCGTCAGGAAGCCTGCAGCCGAGCACGGCAGATATCCAACTGACAAAAAAAATGAGTGAAGCCGGTAAACTTTTAGAAATCACTGTCTTTGATCACCTCATTATCGGAGAAGGCAGTTACTACAGCTTTGCCGATGAGGGCATGATTTGAGAAAGGCTGGTGGAGAAAATTAATCTGGAAGTTCTATCCGCATTGTACAACAGCAAACGATCCGTTTTCCTGATAAGAGGTTAAGCGAATCAAAATCTGTAATTACTTCAGTATAGAACGTGAAATTACAATACGTTGCACCTCGCTTGTGCCTTCATAGATCTGCGTGATTTTAGCATCGCGCATCAGTCTTTCCACATGGTATTCTTTCACATATCCATATCCGCCATGTATCTGCACAGCTTCTACCGTTGTTTTCATGGCAACTTCCGAAGCAAAAACTTTTGCAATCGATCCTGATAATGTATAATCTAAGTGCTGATCCTTTTCCCAGGCGGCTTTAAGAATAAGTAACCTGGCCGCTTCAATTTCAGTAGCCATATCAGCCAGCTTAAATTGTATGGCCTGATGTTGTGAAATCTCTTTGCCGAAAGCTTTGCGTTGTTTCGAATAGGCTAAAGCAAGTTCATAAGCCCCGGATGCAATACCCAATGCCTGTGAGGCAATACCAATTCGGCCACCGGCAAGAGTCTGCATAGCGAACTTAAATCCAAATCCATCGTCGCCAATCCGGTTTTGCTTCGGAACCACTACGTCCTGGAACATGATGGAATGCGTATCACTTCCGCGTATTCCGAGTTTATTTTCTTTCGCTCCTACAGAAACACCTTTCCATGCCTTTTCTACAATAAATGCATTGATGCCCCTGCTTCCTTTGGCAACATCCGTTTGCGCGATCACGAGGTAGATGGATGCTGTGCTGCCATTGGTGATCCAGTTCTTGGTGCCATTTAGAATATAATGATCACCATTGTCAATAGCAGTAGTGCGTTGTGAAGTGGCATCGCTGCCTGCTTCTGGTTCCGACAGACAAAAAGCACCGATATGAAGTTCTCCGTCTTTCATGCCTTTTGCCAGGGGCACCAGGTATTTCTGTTTCTGTTCTTCCGTAGCAAACGTCTCCAGCCCCCAGCAAACCAGCGAATTATTTACCGACATACATACGGAAGCAGAAGCATCTATCTTGGAAATTTCTTCCATAGCAGTCACATAGGAAACAGTATCAAGACCACTGCCCCCATAATCCTGGGAAACCATCATGCCCATAAAGCCCAGTTCTGCCAGTTTCTTTACCTGTTCTACAGGAAATTTTTGCTTTTCATCCCGTTCAATTACACCCGGCAACAGTTCCTGTTGTGCAAAATCACGCGCCGCTTTCTGTATCATCAGGTGTTCTTCTGTCAGTTGAAAGTTCATGGTAAACTGTTTTATTAAGGCGGGTAAAAATAGAAATCTTTCCTTAAGGTAGATTGCTTAAAACAGTGAGTCGTATCACTTTTTTATTGCTATCGGTTTCAAGATTGTTGGAAAGCATTACAATCATCTCTAACCAACTACCTTTGAACTTTTAAAACCACTAAACCATGAAAACCGTCTATCCTCGATGGATACGTTTGATTATCAATTATTTTTTCCGCGGATTGATATTTGTTTCTCCCATTTTCATCACCATTTATACGATTGTATTGCTCATCAGGTGGTTGGATAGTCTCATCCCGGGTTTGTTTCCCGGTTTAAGCTTGCTGATTATTCTTGGAACAGTAACTACAGTTGGATTGATTTCTTCAATCTTTCTTTTTAATCCGGTAATGAGTTTTATCGAAAGCATATTTTCAAGGGCTCCTTTCGCCAAGGTAATTTATACATCTATAAAAGACCTGTTTGAAGCTTTTGGCTCCAACAGGAAAACATTCACGCAACCTGTGATGGTGACGATGTTTAAAGAAACAGGTATTCAGAAGCTGGGATTCATAACACGGGAGGATCTTTCAGAGATAGGTATTACCGGTTTGTCTGCAGTTTATTTTCCACACTCTTATAATTTTTCAGGAAACCTGTATCTTGTTCCTAAAGAAAACATCACCGTATTATATGCTTTTGACCCTACAGATGCACTTAAGTTTATAGTTTCAGGTGGTGTTACAAGTATAGAAAGTAGCAAAGGCAATAAGGGAAATGAAAAATCGGAGAATACTCCGGTTGTTAAATAAGCAACCTACGGACAGTAATTCGTCCGCTTTGATGAAGTAAAAATATAGGAATGGCAAGAGCAACACTTCTTTTATTACTCTGTTTCCTGCTAACAATTACTGCAGTAACTTATGTGTATTCATGGGGATTCTGGGGGCATAAGCGCATAAACAGGGTGGCTGTTTTTACACTGCCACCTCAGATGCTGAGTTTGTTCAAGGCAAACATTGAGTATGTAACCGACCACTCAGTAGATCCTGATAAGCGGCGTTACAGTAATGCAGAAGAGGCTCCAAGGCACTATATAGATTTAGACAGGTACGGTTCGTATCCTTTCGATAGTCTGCCAAGAAGATGGGATGATGCAGTGGCCAGGTATGGGGAAGATTCGCTCAAAAAGCATGGTATTGTGGTTTGGCATGTGCCTTTGATGCTCTATCGTTTAACAGAAGCTTTCAGGAGTAAGGATAAAGGCAGGATACTTCATTATGCTGCTGACATTGGACACTATATTGCAGATGCGCATGTGCCATTGCATTGCACCCACAATTATAACGGACAACTCACCAATCAAACGGGGATACATGGATTTTGGGAATCGCGGGTACCGGAATTGTTTGGAGACAACTATGATTTTTTTGTGGGCAAGGCGGAATACATCGAGCATCCTGCTGAGTATATGTGGAATGTGGTATTAAAAAGCAGTTCGGAAGTGGATTCAGTTCTTCTGTTTGAAAGGGAATTAACAGAGCAATTTGGGTCTGATCGAAAATATGCTTTTGAGCAAAGAGGCGATGCCACCATTCGAACCTACTCAAAAGATTTTTCAGCAGCGTACCAGGAAAAACTGAATGACATGCAAGAGAGAAAAATGCGCGCAGCCATTGTCGCTGTGGGCAGCTTTTGGTATACTGCCTGGGTGAATGCCGGTAAACCTGATTTAGGGGAATTAAAGGACGGCCCCGTTTCTGAAGAAGAACAACTGGAGTTAGAAGCCATGGATAAAGCCTGGCGTGATGGTAAGATATATGGCCGCGAGCATAGTGACTAATTTTAGTCAAGTGGTTAATCATTGATTTTTTGTCGTATTGTTTTTAAACATTTGCAGATCCATAGTTTGAAATTCTTACTAAATTGTTAGCTCTAAAATTAATTTTCCATGAGAAAGATCCTGATTTCCTTTTTGATTTTATCCGGCACCTGTCAATGGATCATTGCACAGGTAACGGATAAGACTGCCCCAGCGCCCGTTCAAAGAATAGTGCTTGATGTGCAGGAGTCGAAAGATAAAATGAGTATGGGCGTTCAGCCTTGTCTTAAAGTATATATACCTGAAGTAGCAAAGGAAGATGTAGAGCGCGACCTGGCCAAGTATATGAAAAGCTATAGTTCAAAAGGGGATGCAAAAAAGACGGAGACCTTTTTCGATAATGCACAAATCAAAGCTTTTGGAAATAACCTGGTAGATATTTATACGATTACGGAACAGAAGGCCGGAGGCGTAGAGCTAAAGGTGTTTTTTGACCTCGGAGGCGCATTTCTGAGTTCCGGTAATCATCCTGAACAATTCAAAGCAGCAGAAGATATTGTACGCAGGTTCGCCAGGGAGGAAGCAGTGGCAGGTATTGGCCTGCAGATTGTCGCGGCACAAAAAACACTTGACTTGAAGATGAAAGAGTTTGATAACCTGGTGAGGCAGGATACTGCTTTGTCAAGGAAAATCAGGGAAAGCCAGGCGATAATTGACCAGGCCGTAATTGATCAGCAGGCTATTCGTCAGAGCCAGGATACAAAAAAGACAGACCTGGAAATGCAGCAGGAATTACTACAGGGTTTAAAGGCTAAGCAAGCCGGCATTGAATAATCCTTGAAGTATTAAGGGGTACCGGTGTTTCTTTAATTTTTAAGATGAAGAAGTGCAAATGAAAATTGAATATTGAAGTGTTGAATATTCAATATTCAACACTCAATTCAATCAATATTCAGTTGGTGTTTACTTAATTACTCATTGCAAAATTTAGTTCCTATGATCTTTCACTTTTTGCATATTTGAAAGAACTAAAACTTTCAACAAAAAGCACCTGTGGTTTTAGGAAACCACAGTAAGGGGTAGGGTAGTGACAGCTGTATCTAAAAATTGTTGTTAGTCTCAATCGTGATCTGATGAGTAAGAATCTGGTGGGTGGGGCATTTATCCGCAATAGCCAGCAGCCGTTTCTTTTGTTCTTCTGTAAGCGTTCCAATCATATCAATGCTCCGCAAAATTCGGGTAATATTTTTTTCTTTATCCCGTTCAAAAGTCAGGTTGCATTTTACTTCTTCCAATGGCCATCCTTTTCTGTCAGCATACATCCTCAATGTAATTGCTGTACATGCACCCAGTGATGCCAGCAATAATTCATCGGGTGAGAATCCCATCTCTGCACCACCTTCATCTGCCGGTTCATCTGCTATCAATGAGTTTTCTCCTGCCTGAACATGTGTCTTGTAATGGTCTCTTTTAATATGCGAAGTGGTAAGATGCATGGTACTGTTTGATTTATGAATACTTTATAATGCAGTAAGGTCGTCATTAAAACAATACCGGCGACGAATTAGTGGATGTAAATTATCCGCTAAGAGGTCGCCGGTAAAATATGTTATCGGTTATTGACCGGTTGCTGACGATGTAATCCGGTTATGATTGCTTAATAAATTGAACATTGCAATGAATGCGTACGTCGTCGCTTGCCACCACACCGCCGGCTTCTGTTACTACATTCCATAAGAGCCCGTATTCTTTGCGGCTTACTTTACCGTTCACTTCAAAACCTGCTTTCTTATTACCCCACGGATCATCAATCATGCCCATATAAAGTACCTGAAATGAAACAGGCTTTGTAATATCCCTGATGGTCAGATCACCTTGTAAAATCCAATGGTCATCTCCTGCATGTGTCAATGAAGTGCCGGTAAAAGAAAGCGCAGGGAATTTCTCTGCATTAAAAAAGTCATCCGATTTCAGGTGGGTATCCCGTTGCTCGCTTCCTGATGCCACAGATTCGATGTTTGCTGTTACATTGATTTTCGCAGTTGAAAAATCATCACCTGCCGTTTCCACCTCGATGTCAAATTCTTTGAAATCGCCGGTTACCGTGGTAAGCATCATATGCCTTACCTTAAATTGAAGTTGTGAATGCGCTTTGTCAAGCGTCCATTTTACTGTTGCCATTGCTTAGTTTGATTTTGTTTTAGGTGATTGAAACTTAATATACTATGTAGTTATTCTGCTAAAATTGATGCAGCCTTTAATTTCAAGAGATACTCAGAAAGTCATGGGTACTTCTATAATTAATACTTCGGCATCCTGCTCTGCGGTGAAGGCAATTGTTTTTTTATTCCATACGCCATAACCATCGCGCATACTGAGTGACTGGCCATCCATTACAACATCTCCTGCAATTACAAAAGCGTAAATGCCATTACCATCCATACTTATGGTATAATTGAATGCACTTCCTTTTTTCCAGTTACCCAATGAAAGCCAGGCATCCTGGTTGATCCATAGGTTTTTTTCATTTTCTTGAGGACCTACAACCGTTTGCCACTGATTAATGCGCTCAACAACATCAAAGGTCTTTTGTTCATAACGGGGTGCTATGTTTCGTTTCTTGGGAAATATCCAGAGCTGCAGGAAATTAACCGAATCATCTGCTGATGCATTAACTTCAGAATGTGAAATACCACTTCCCGCACTCATTATCTGAACATCACCTGTCTTAATAATTGCCTGCCTGCCGGTAGTGTCTTTATGCTGTAAAGCGCCGTAAAGTGGTATGGAAACTATTTCCATATTATCATGCGGATGTGTTCCAAAGCCTTTACCTCCTGTTACTATATCATCATTCAAAACCCGCAAAGCCCCGAAATGGACCCTCTCCGGATCATGATAACCGGCAAAACTAAAACTGTGATGCGAGTCAAGCCAACCATGGTTAGCATGACCACGGGTGTTGGCTTTGTGAAGCATGTTGTTTGACATATTGACTATTTTTTTTAACCGGATTAATTCCGGCACTGCAAAAATAGTCTGCTTGTAATGCATGCAAATGGATAAACCATCGCCTTACAGGTATTTATTACGGATTTGATTACGAAACGTCGTAAAATCTGTTCCATTCCGGTTACTGAAAAACTTACTGAAATGCGAGGGATCGTCAAAGCCGAGTTGAAAAGCTGTTACTTTGAGAGATAGGTCTGCATGTGTGGCCAGCCGTTTTGCTTCCAGCATGATCCTGTCCTGAATGAAATCTTTGGCAGACTTGCCGGTCTCTTCTTTTATTACCTCATTGAGATAGTTCGAACTGAGATGCAGCTGACTGGCATATTCACTTACTTTATGCATGCTGGCATAATTAATTTCCAGTGCTGTCTTAAAATCCTTTACGATTTTTGAAGTACTTGACAACATGGTCGGCGACGGGGTGGTATTTTCGGCTTTAAAGCGTTTACAGGAGATAAGCAGCAATTTTAACCAACCGGCAATTGATTCCTGCTTAAGATAATGCTCTTCCTGAAATTCGCCGAAAATGTGATCAGAATACAACCTGATTTCACCTACCTGTTTTTGTTTCAGGTGAATGGGTTTCACTTCATCGCAAGCGAAGAATAGTTCGAGCCCTGAAAGGAAGCTTTGCGGTATACCGTTAGACTCTAAAAAATCTGCCGTAAACAAGAACACACAACCAATAGGTTTATTTTGCATTTCCAGGTGATGTACCTGTTCCGGACTGACAAAAAAAATAGTCTGGTTATCGATTGGATATGACTTGAAATCTATATGGTGAATACCCTTGGCTTTTTCAATCCAGATGATGCTGTAATATTCATGACGGTGTGGAATATGCAATTGTTCATTCTCTTCCACTTCAATTTGTTGCATGGTTTTGCAAATAAAGTTTACCCGGTGGTTATGATGCAATAATGGAAGCTTGGGAATTTTTGAAACGGCGCTTTTCATGCAAGAAAATTACAGTTTATGTGGATATAATTTGGCATCATGCAGATCAGGACACAAGTGTTTTTTAACAGTTATGTTCATCAGTATATTTTTGTGCGAAGTTTGCAACTTAAAATACCTTATAGCGGAATGGATGTTTCTTAGGTCATTGTTTTGTTGCGACTTATTTAGGTTACCTATCCAGGAAGTAGTTTTTAAAAGTATAGCCCTAATTTGTTAGGAAATATTGTAATTCTGCGACCGATAACAACTAAAACATGACGACCTCCAATTTTTTAATTAGATTTCGGGCGAATTTAAGTACAGTATGAAAACACCCTTTTTAATACTGTCGCTATTGTTATGTGCGGGATTTGTCTTTGCCGATAACATGGTGACTGATAGCCTCAAGAAGAAACTTCAATCGGCAACCTCTGATACATCAAGGGTTTTGATTTATGCTGATTTGAGTGATGCATTTGTGTTTTCATCGCCCGACTCCAGCTTAAATTATGCGCAGAAAGGATTGTTGCTTTCCCAGGCTATTGGATTTAAGAAAGGAGAAGCCAGGTGTATTTATGAAAATGGAGTCAGCCTCTGGATCACGGGTAACTATTCGCATGCTCTTGAATTGCTTTTGAAATCATTGGAAATGCGTGAGCAGATTAATGACCAGGAGGGGATTTCAAAGAGCCTTAATGTGATCGGCATCGTGTACACCGAGCAACAGGAATATGAAAAGGGACTTGAATATTACTTCCGTTCCAAAGCAATCTGCGAGGCGATAAAGCGTGATGACAGGGTATTGATTGCCTTGCTCAATATTGGCGATGCTTATGAAAAACTGAATAAGCTGGATTCTGCCCTTTTATATGAGGAACAGGCCTATGCACTGGCCATTCGCACCGGCAATAACAACGACATGGATGGACTGTTAAATAACCTGGGTAACATACACTCAAAAATGGGCAATGATGAAATTGCCATCAGTTATTACAGGAAGAGTATTCCCTATTCATCTGCAATAAACAACAACAAAATACTTAGTGAATCTTATTTTGGAATATCAAACCTATTCAGAAAAAGCAATAAGCTGGATTCCTGCATTCATTACGCTCACCTTGCGCTTTCCGCAGGCCAGGCCGCCAGGAACCCGATGAATATCATGAATGCGAGTACCATACTTTCTTCAACCTATGAAGAAACCAATGTGATAGACAGTGCTTTCCGGTATTATAAACTGGCTATCATTTCTAAGGATAGCATTTTCAGTGAAGAGCAGGTGAAGAAAGTACAGGCTTTGAGTTTCGCGGAACAGTTGAGGCAGGAAGAGATTGCTGCAGCGAAAAGACTGCAACAACAGGAAAGGGAGAATAACCTTCAGATGTTTGCCATGGGAATTTTTATTATCACCTTCATGCTGTTTGTGTTTTTCCTGAGCAGAAGAAAAATAAAGCCCAAAGTGATAGAGTTTACCGGGCTGTTGGGGTTATTATTGATGTTTGAATTTTTATCGCTGCTCATTCATCCCTTCATTCTAAACGTCACCCATCACAATTATATTCTGATGCTCCTGATCCTGGTTTGTATAGCAGCAGTATTAGTACCGATACATCATACTCTTATAAAAATTGTGAGAGAGAAACTGGCCCATAAGCCGTCAAAAAACTGACATTCATGAGGGCTGGTTTTACTTCGATGACGAGGCAAGCAAGACAAAATGGCTTTAATCAGCTTTGAGCTCTTTTAAAAGTTGCTTAATGGCTTGACCCAGTTTGCCTTTTGCTTTATTCGGATTAATTCTCACGCCTTCATCTTCCTCGCCTATGTAAGCTGTAAAAGAAAAGGCATCGCGTGCTAGCGGGTTTCTTTCCTTTTCGATTTCCATAAGTGCATCGTAGAGGGCATTTTCAGTCATGTTGACCTCTGTGCTGGCGCTGATGGGCTTTCCCATGATACCACCACTCTTAACAAGTTTCAGTATACTCATATTTTTGCGGTCCTCCAACCGTGAATTACTGCTTTTTCTTCCAGGCTTCCTTTGCCAAAAATTTTACGGGCATGTAAAATGGTAAATTTCTTGGCTTCTTCAAATGTTGAATCATATCGTAAATCCTCCATCAAAGCAGCATACCAGATCCGGCCTGCTTTTTTCCACGCATAGCCACCCATATCATAGGCAGCAACATAAAATGCATAGTTGGGAATCCCGGAATTCCAATGTACACCGCCCCAGTCATCTTCATCACTGAATTTCAGTTTCATGTATCCATCCATCGTGGCCGGCTGTGGATCGTCACCCCAAACCGGATGTCCGATGTATGCAGTTCCCGGTGCCTTCAGGCTTCTTAAAGCATATTTTCTGCCAAGCATTGTACTGGAACCAATCAGCCAGTCAGCTTCTTTTACATTCTCATTAAGTACACGTTGCTTGATGAGTACACCAAAAATATCGGAAAAGGCTTCATTTAATGCACCCGGTTGAAATTCGTAGGCGAAGTTCGCCGTAAACTGAATGAGACCATGCGTAATCTCATGGCCTATAATATCCAAATCTGCCGTAAAAGTTTTGAAGGTAACTCCATCCCCGTCACCATAAATCATTTGTTTGCCATCCCACATCGCATTGCCATACCGCTTGCCATAGTGTATGGAATTCTTTAAAACCAGGCCGTGATTGTCGAGGGAATCTCTTTTGAAGAGCTCGTAAAAGAACTTCCAGCAATGGTACATTCCCTTGTATGCATTTTCAGCATCCCTGTCTTGAAATCTCCCACCCTTTGGTCGCACAATGGGTGTTCCGGGCAATGCATACTTATGGTTGCAGGTATATATTTTTATCTTGGGTTCCGGTTCTCTTTTTTTCCTCCTTCTTCTTTCCTCTTCCGGCGGATCTGCTTTTACTGATAGTAGATGCTGCTGCTGAGGAGAAAGTGCAGCGAAGAACTCACGGTCACTTTTCAAACGGTGTGTTCGTAATCTTTCTTCCAGCTTTTCTTCTTCCGATCTGCCATCATCCTGCATTTGCATTTTCTTTGCTATGTAGGGTGGGATGAGACACCGGATAGGATCAAAATGGGGTTTATCCATGGTACTTAACAGTGAGATCTGGTAATCGTAAAAGGCTCAATAAAGATATAGAAAGTTTTTTCTGAAAATTAAATTTTTAGAAGTTGCAATGCCTGAATTTTATGTTTTCAGACAGATTTAAATGGTCGGATGACGGAATGTGTTGAGGTTATGACTGGAGTGACAAACCTTATTTCATGTTGGTTTACATTTTTGAGAAATGCATGACACCACGGATGTTTGTACCAAAGGAGTTGTGTGAAGTCCTGAATTTTTACCGACTGATGGTGTACCTTACTTTGTAATTTTTATAATTGATAGAAAAATTAAGGTAAAGTCGCAAAGCAGCCAGGGTAATAAGGTGAACGTTTTATTATCCTCTCTTATCTTACAAATAACTGAGGAAGTTAATACTAACTCCTGGCGATTTCGCACTTAATAATTTTATGGCAGTTCAGCGAAATTTCTAGTATACCACCTGAAGAGAAAGTAATTCCATTCAAAGAAATATACCGATATTGTTTTAAATAGTTCACGGCCAGAGGCACATGAATCAACTGATTAACATAGCGAAAGATCTTTTTGAAAAACTAAAACCTGTTTTTATGAGTGAAGAAAAGAATGCAGAAACTGCTGCAGTAGGCGATGCTGAAAGTGTTACAGAAGAAGTAGAGACCACAACCGATGATTCAACTGCTGCAAACGAACCTGCCCCGGTTGAAGAAATGAAGGATGTTACGCTGTTAACTACATTAAACATTGTTACGGCCATATTTAATGGTGCAGGCATTGGTATTCTATTGGGCACACTCCTTGGCCTTGCCATATCACCGGTGGTAAGCGGAATCATTGGAACGCTATCCGGTTTGCTGGCAGTGCTGCTCGGTATCAGTGAGAAGTATATCAGCCCATTGAAAAGT
This sequence comes from Chitinophagaceae bacterium, assembly GCA_016704325.1. Lineage (GTDB taxonomy): Bacteria > Bacteroidota > Bacteroidia > Chitinophagales > UBA10324 > JACCZZ01. The sequence goes on along the minus strand of JADJAG010000009.1, from coordinate 35,499 downwards.
TTTAGGATTGGAGCCTTCGGATTTTTTTGTGTGGGTGGTATTTTATTGGGCATGTACATAAGAACCAATAATGGCTTGTTGCCATCCCGTTCAAAGATGATGACGGCCTATACCAGTATTGGCTACACCAAAGAAGAAGCACTTGATTTTATCGCTTTCCGTGAGTTTGGCCTTGCTCCTGCAAGTTGGACTGGTGGGCAGGCAGCAGCGAGCCAAACAGGTGATGAAGAGTCTTCCGAATCATCTGAAGTGGAAGGAGAAGAATCGGCTGATGCATCAACAGAGGAAAGTATAGTTTCCAAATCCGGTACTGTTGCAAAAGGCCAGCAATCCTCAGGTAGAAAATTCGTCAACCCCAACGAAACAGGAGCAGACAGAAAATCACTGCTTTATTCTTCAGAAGTTGATGTTTCTTCCTGTTACATTCTGGATATGGCCGGAATGAGTCAGCCGGTAAGTGAAATTAAGAATACGTTTATGGAAGCAGGTGGTACCTGGAAAGAACTGGCGGAAGAACTTGGTGCCGGATTACCTGATAAAGTGTATGCCCAGGCATTACTCACCTTGCGTGATTGTTTCTGTGAAAGCGGGGCTTCAGGGGTCTTAAAAATTACCAACTGCGCCGCAGTAAGCAAGATCAATAGCAGTCAGTCACTCGAGCAGATAAAAACGATATTATCGGCTTCAGGGCAAACCTGGAAAACCATCACAGAGAAAATAGGAAAGGACATCCCTGTTGCGAATCAAAAAACCATTTTTCTATCCTTAACAAAAATCCTTTGTCATGACTAAAGCAATGTTGATATGGCTGTTGCTGCTTGCATTTGTCACTCCCGTATTTTCACAATTTAATCCGGCCACAGCGGAGAAATCGTTGGTGAAGGTGATGGTTACTGCCGACGGCAAAATGGGAATTTGCAGTGGCTTTTTGTGGAAGAAAAAATCATGGGTGGTAACCTCGTTGCATGCTATGAGGACCGGCGGAAAAATTCAGATAGTGTATCCCGGAAATAATGTGAGAGAAGCCAAAGTGATTAAGGTGTTTACGGCAGCCGATCTTGTTTTGCTGGAAACAAACATTGAGGCAAAGCCTGTAACCAATGATGTAATTGCGCTAACTACATTTCAGCAAGGGCAGGTGGCATTCGGTGAAAAGATTTATGCGATCGGTTATAATGGAGGTTCAAAAAGGGAATCAGACGCAGACGCTGGAGAAAGGACATGCCAATCCCGAGACGCTTGAATTTTTGGTTAGAGCAGAGGATAAGGCTTCGCTAACTTCTGTTGGTTTTCCTTCAATGAGCCTTCCTATTTATTTTCTGAGTGGAAGCTTACTGCCCGGGTTTTCCGGAAGCCCAATCTATAATCAAAAAGGCGTGTTGATCGGAATCGGTGATGGCGGATTGGAGCGCGGACTGATGAATGTAAGCTGGTGCATACCTGCTTCCAACCTTACTGCCCTCGAAAGTTCAACAGAAACAACACTGCCTGCTACTTTAGGAAAAGCCGGTCTGTTATATTCTGCTGAAGTTTCTATCACGGTACCAATGGAAGTTGATCAATTGGATTACACTGCGATGCAGCAGCAAGTGGATAAGAAATATGAATCCTTCTCTTATGGGAATTTTACCTTCTTTCAAACCAAAACCCGGACCTGGGAAGAAATGAAAAGAACTTCCATAGACCCTGAAAACATGGAAAGTCTGTCATTGGAGTTTAAGGAAGGTAATCTTAATATTGATTATGATGTGCTCGATTTCGATATATATGAAGACGCTAATAATGGATTTGCCATTGCTATTCCGGCAGGTATGGAGTTGACCTATGACAATGAGCAGGATGTATTCAGTGTTGATCTTACAAATTTTTTAGAAGGGCAATATTTTGACTTGTTTTACTATTTGACAGAACACGACGGTAATCCGGTAAACGATATTGTGAATGATGTAAAAAGTGAATTCAGCGGTGAGGTAGGCGGACTCACCTTAGATGAGAAATACACAAAGGCAAATAAGATTAATGATAGCTGGACGGCCGACTACAGGCTATTTACCGGCGATGAATCATATGTTGATGAACAATTGGGAGAAGTAGGTACTTTTTTTTATCTCAATGTAATACACAATGATAAAGTCGCTTTTTATTCATTAGCAATTGCATACATACCAACCAGCAGAGCAGATGTTAATAAGGCATTTGATAACGGCATTGACTGTGTGAATTACTATGATGACAATGCCACTTCCTGCGATTTCTTTGAATCCTTTATGCAAATTATTGCTTCAGCACATCTGTCGACTAAGTCTTCTCTGTATTAGAAGTGAGGATAATGACCTTTTGCATCAAAAAACAAAAGTTCGAAAGATCGCAACTGTCAGTGTACCCATTCGACAAATTGCATGTGAGATTTTCCTGTCTGAATGTGTGGTGAGATGTGCGGAGAGAGAGGGATTCGAACCCTCGTTACCCTTACAGGTAAAACGGTTTTCGAGACCGTCCCATTCAACCACTCTGGCATCTCTCCGGTCCGAAAGTATTAAATTATTTCCTTTGGCTTCCCCTAATTATAGCTGTCGGGCGTACGGCAAATTGGATATAGATTATTGGGTGTTGAATTTGAGTAGTGAGTATTTGAGTAAGTGAGTAAAGTAGAGTAGTAATTCCAGAATAGCAAGTGATCGGCTTCGCCGCAACAATTTAACCATTTAACAATTTAGCCATTTAACCCACCAACCATTACTTTACAAGATGAACGAATTGTCGTACACCCATAGCTGTCAATGGATCAAAAAAACTCGAGTAAGGCTGCTAATGATCTGGAATCGAATTCTTATGTCTTAAATCTTACGTCTTCCGTCTAACAGCAAGCCTATAATTCATTCAACTGGCCATCTGCCATAACCTTAAATAAACCGGACTTCCCTTTCATATCATACAATTTTACATTGCCATCACCAGGAAATTCAAATGATTGTACACCCGTAAAAGCAGTCCATTGTTTATAGAGCGTCTCAAACTCCGGCTTCTTATAGATTTTTATTTCTACCGTTTCTGTTGAAGTCCGTGCACCAACTAAAATCTCCTGTTTGCCGTCGCCATCCACATCAAACTCTGCAACCTGAACCATCAGGGCATTCGGATAAGGATCGCAAAACGGAAAGTTCTTTCCATTTTTACCCATCATAACTTTTAATCCATCCGGTTCCTTATAAGACAATACGATTGTAGAACCGTCTTTATTCTTGATGGAAGGCAACTTGGCACTCTTCTTTACCAGCGAAACGGTATTCGTCATGCCTTTGATAATTTCCTGTCCCAATGAAACCTTAAACACAACAAGAAGCAGGATGGATAATGACAGCAGTATTTTCATGAATTCATTTTTGTTTGTGCAGGCAAAAATAAATCCAAAGTTTCAGTTTCCGGAAATATAGATTTCCACCATTGCCCTAAAAGATTCAGATACTATGATAATTCGAAATAAAAAAACCCGCCATCGTTCCTCATGTTAGTTGGAACTTCGGCGAGTTAATGCGGAGAGGGCGGGATTCGAACCCGCGATACCCTTTAGGAGTATACACACTTTCCAGGCGTGCTCCTTCAACCACTCGGACACCTCTCCGGGAATTTTTTTTATAAGTGGGACGCAAAGGTCATAAAAATAGCGTCGCAATCAAAATCAGCTTTGAAATACCTGGTTTGCATTGCCGGTGGTAATGGCTGCAACCTCAGCAACGGAAGTATTTTTAATAATTGCTATTCTTTCAGCTACTAAGGTCAAATAGCTGCTTTCATTCCTTTTTCCACGATGCGGCACCGGCGCCAGGTAAGGTGCATCGGTTTCCAATACCAGGTGTTTCAGGTCAATTTGTTCAACTTCTTTATCCAGTCCACTGTTTTTAAAGGTAACCACCCCACCAATTCCTAAATAGAAACCAAGGTCAATAATGCGGTTTGCCTGTTCCAGCGAACCTGAAAAACAATGAAAAATGCCATGCAAAGCCGATGATTTGTTTTTATCAATCAGCTCAATACAAGCATCGGTTGCTTCACGGCTGTGGATAATTATTGGCAATCGCAATGTTTTGGCCCAGTCAATATGCAATTGAAAGTTTTCCTTTTGCTGATCAACAAAAGCCTGATCCCAATAAAAATCAAGTCCGGTTTCGCCAATGCCCCAATATTTAATTCCGGATTTACCGAACAATTGGTTTTCGATTTTTCTTACTTCATCCTTCCAATTCTCTTTTACAGAACAGGGATGAAGGCCCATCATCGGCATATAATTTTCCGGGTATGCAGCACAAAGTGATAATAGTGGGTCAATAGTAGATGCATCCACATTCGGCAGGTAGGCTTTTGTAATGCCTGCAGAAAAAGCACGTGCTACCATGGCAGAACGGTCTGCATCAAACTCAGACAGGTAGAGGTGGCAATGGGTATCTGTCAGATTCAAAGTAGTTGGTTGTTTTGACAAAGATATTCAAGCATATTGACAGATTAGAAATCTGAATCATTCCGTTTAATATCTTTGTAACAACTCAGCAGAAAAGAAAAACGGCACACGGATGAAACGGATTTGACTGACAACCACAGATTAATACAGTGTTGATTCAGTGCACCCTTTACCAATGATCTAAAAAAAATCCGCATGAATCCGTCTGATCAGTGTTATCCGTGTTCTATTTCTTAAATCTTGATCTTCTGAGTAGTTACGTATCTTTACACGCTTAATTTTTTTCATATGAAAACTACTGTTGCTATTTTACATGTATGCGCATTTTTGATGCTTTCACTTTCACTCTATGCGCAATCTGAATTTACAGCCCCGCCTTCAATAAGTAACCGCGTAGTCAAGCTTGATTTTTTTTCTCCCCTAACGGGAAACCTGACGCTTAGTTATGAGCAGGTATTAACCAATAAAGTTACACTGCAAGGGAACCTGGGACTTATTGGGGTAAGCTTTGTGGAGGTAGATCATGCTAAGGGCATTTTTCTCAAAGTAGGTCCCAGGCTGTATTTCAATCCCGATTACATGTTAGAAGGAATGAAGAGATACAATGATTTCCAGGGTGCCTATTTTAACCCTCAAATCATTTACAGCGGTTTTGGTTTTGATTATGATTCATATAATTCATTAACAGGAGTATATTCCGATCAGCGGGCAACAAATAATTCCATTGCCCTGATGTTGAACTTTGGTAAGCAATGGGTGCTGGCAAAAACAATTTCACTTGACTTACATGCCGGCATCGGGTATGGAACATCTTTTATTAACTATGAAGATTCTCAACCTCCGGCAACGGGCAGCCAGGACCAATATTTAACCTATAAGTTCAGTCATGCAGAATCTCCGGAGATTCCATTGGTATTCTCAGCAGGCTTCGATATCGGGATATTGTTGAAGTAATCAGTTAATGGACAAAGGGGAAAAAGAGAAGTTCTTCTCTGAATAGTATTCCAATACTCTTGGAAGTGCATATTGCATGCGGTCTGCTGCTTTCACACTATCGTGAAAAACGATAATAGAACCGGGTTCTGTATTGTTTAGTACATTCTTCAGACAACGTTCTTTTGTGATGGTCTGATCAAAATCGCCGCTTAATACATCCCACATCACTACTTTATACCGGTTAAGCATAATGCTCGTCTGTGATTTGGTAATGCGTCCATATGGTGGCCGGAATAATTTGCTGGACACTATTTCATCGCATTTAAGTATGTCCTTAATATAAGTATTGGTGCTTGTGCTCCAGCCATTCAGGTGCTTGTAAGTATGGTTGCCGATAGCATGGCCGCCTTGTTTTATAGCAGAAATAATATCAGGATGCCGTTCTGCATTCTGGCCAACAAGAAAAAAAGTGGCTTTAGCACCAAACTTCTGAAGTTCTTTCAAAGTCCATTCCGTAATAGAAGGTGTAGGACCGTCATCAAAAGTCAGGTAAAGTTCTTTCCTCGTTTCCGGCAAGCTCCAAACCTGGCGAGGATAAAGCTTTTTGAGTATCTCAGGAGTCTTAATAAAATACATTACTTATCGAATTCAGAAACTTAAGTGAGCTGATAGACGAACGAAGAGAAGCCGTATGCTATTTTAATAAATTACTTTTTTAGATGGCCTGATGTATCAAATGGTTGCAGCAGGAGTTAAAATCTGTTGGCAAGGGAAAGAGAAAAATGCCGGGTTTTAGCTGACGATTGGTTCTTTTCCGGATCTGCACCCTGCAAAACCTTCAATCAGGTATTAGCATAATTCAATTATTTTTGTCAGAATCAATCTTATACAATGTCAGTTAGAGTAAGGTTTGCACCAAGTCCCACCGGCCCCCTGCATATTGGCGGAGTCAGAACTGCATTGTATAACTATCTTTTTGCACGACATCACAAGGGCAAGTTCATTATAAGGGTGGAGGATACAGATCAAAACAGGTTGGTGGAAGGTGCAGAAGAGTATATGCTTGAGTCATTAAAATGGTGTGGGCTGGAATGGGATGAAGGCCCCGGTTCAACAGGTAAGTTTGGTCCTTATAAGCAGTCGGAAAGAAAGCAGCTCTACTATCCATATGTTCAGCAACTGATTGCTTCCGGCCATGCCTATTATGCTTTCGATACCCCGGATGAGTTAGATGCCATGCGGGAAAAATTAAAAGCTGCCGGCAGCACTTCATTACAATACGATGCCGCTTCTCGCAGCTCGATGAACAATTCCCTCAACCTGACTGCCGAAGAAGTAAAAAATAGAATACAGGCAGGAGCCAATTATGTAATCAGGGTAAAGATACCGGCAGAGGAAGAAGTACGGTTCACAGATTTGATCAGGGGAGAAGTTGTGGTAAGTACCAATCAACTGGATGATAAAGTGCTGTTTAAGAGTGATGGAATGCCTACGTACCATTTGGCGAATATCGTAGACGATTACCTCATGAAGATTACGCATGTGATAAGAGGAGAGGAATGGCTGCCATCCGCACCACTGCATTACCTGTTATACAAATTTTTTGGATGGGAAGCAGCACGGCCTCAATTTGCCCACTTGCCTCTAATTCTCCGGCCCGATGGAAATGGCAAACTCAGCAAACGCGACGGCGACAGGCTGGGATTTCCTGTCTTCCCCCTTAATTGGAAGGACCCTCTTTCCGGCGAGCTGTCATTAGGCTTCCGGGAGCGTGGATTTTTCCCTGATGCATTTATCAATATGCTTGCATTGATTGGTTGGGCACCTCATGAAGGAAAGGAAATGCTCACCCTGGAGGAGTTAATCAACGATTTTTCAATAGACCGCATACATAAAGCAGGTGCCAGGTTTGACTTTGAGAAAGCAAAATGGTTCAACCATGAATATATGAAGCAAAAAAGCGGTGCGGAGCTGGCTACTTACGTGGCCGATGCTTTGAAAGACCATGGAGTTACCGCTTCTATGGATGCAGTGGCAGGTGTTTGTGAAACATTAAAGGCACGTTGCACTTTTATCACTGAACTACGCGAACAAGCTATAAATTTGTTTATTGCCCCGACTGTTTTTGAAGAATCAGTGGTAAGAAACAAGTGGCTATATGGTGCCGGCCGAAATTTTCATCAGTTGAGCGAAGACCTGTTGGGGCTAAATGATTTTGCCATGAAGTCAGTTGATGATTTTTTACATGGTTTCTTAAAGAAAAACAATATCAAAGCCGGCGACATCCTGCCACTCCTCAGGGTCATGCTGATTGGCACTAAAAATGGCCCTGCAGTATTTGAAATTATTTCATTACTTGGACAACAGGAGACCGTTGCCAGGATTCACGCGGCGATACCCGCTTTTGATACGCTTATTAAATCGGAAGAATAATTAAGCACTACCTAACGTATGAAAAAGACTAAAAAGAAAAAGGTGGAGGAAGCACGGGTTAATCCGGAGTTAAAAGGATTAGACATCCGGGTGAATGAGTTTGGAGAAATTGAAGCGAACATAGCGATTGAAAAACTCAACGACTTTCTTGACCAAAACGTAATTGACAAAAAACTGGAGGAGAAAAGAGAGAAGGAAGTGAAAAAGAAAAAAGGTCAGGGGTAAATCAGCTAACGAATAAAAATAGAAATGGCATGTCCTCAAATAAGTTGAATCGTCCTGTTCGCGTACTGGTTGCCAAGGTTGGGCTTGATGGTCACGACAGGGGAGCAAAAGTTATTGCCTCTTCGCTGAGAGATGCAGGTATGGAAGTGATATACACGGGATTACGGCAAACTGCGGAGATGGTGGTTAATGCTGCACTGCAGGAAGATGTGGACGTGATTGGTGTATCCATTCTTTCAGGAGCACATATGACGGTATTTCCGAAAATTATCAAATTGATGAAAGAAAAAAATATGGAAGATGTCCTGCTCACAGGCGGTGGCATCATTCCCGAAGAAGATATGGATCACTTACATGAAATAGGAGTAGGCAAACTTTTTCCTCCCGGAACTTCAACACAGGAAATATCCGGTTATATCAACGATTGGGTGAAAACCCACAGGGATTTCTAATAGCCTGCATGATTACTTTGTTCAACTTCTTAATCCAGGCATCAATTGCTTTAACTGCTTTTTGCACAGCATTTATACAAACTTTCAAATCTGAATTTTACCTACTAAACGAACCAAACAATGGATTTTAAGAATTTGCAATTAGACCGGCGTGATTCTGTATTAATGATCACCATCAATCGCCCGACAAAAATGAATGCATTGAGCCGGGAAGTAATTGATGAACTGGATGCAGTGTTTGATGATGTATATGAGCTTGAGGAGATTCGCGGCGTGATTATTACAGGCGCAGGAGAAAAAGCATTTGTTGCCGGAGCGGATATCGGTGAATTTGCCGCATTTACCCCTGAACAGGCCAAAGCAATGTCTGCCAACGGACATCGTGTATTTAATAAAATTGAAAGTGCCCCCAAGCCGGTGATTGCAGCCGTAAACGGGTTTGCATTAGGAGGAGGTTGTGAATTGGCCATGGCCTGTCACATGCGTGTAGCTAGCGATAATGCCAAATTCGGACAACCGGAAGTAAACCTTGGATTGATTCCGGGATACGGAGGCACACAGCGGCTAATCCGCGCTGTTGGAAGAGCCAAAGGCATAGAGCTATTGCTTACCGCTGATATGATTACAGCGAATGAGGCATTACAATACGACCTGGTAAGTTATGTTACCACGAAGGAAGACTTATTAGCAAAATGCAACTCCATTCTGGGTAAAATTATTTCTAAATCTCCTTTGGTGGTCGACCAGATTATTGCATGTGCTAATTCATACCATAGTAAACAGGAAGATGGCTTTGAATTAGAAATAGATGAATTCTCGAAATGTATTGCAACAGAAGATTTTAAAGAAGGCACTGCTGCATTCTTAGAAAAGCGTCTAGCAGTTTTTAAGGGTAAGTAGGTTCTTTCAAAAGATACTTTTTTCCTGACCTGATAGGCAAATTTAGCAATTGAGATTGGTGTCATTTTTTTTGATCCTAAGAGACAGCGCTTAAATCTTCTTTGAAGCGACTCCCCCTTTGTGCCCTCTGTGGTTTCAAAAAAGCAACCACAAGGAACACAGAGAAAATTACACAACAATCTTCTTTGAAGCGACTCCACCTTTGTGCCCTCTGTGATTTCAAAAAAAGTAACCACAAAGAACACAGAGAAAATTACACAACAATCTTCTTTATAGCGACTCCCCCTTTGTGCCCTCCATGGTTTCAAAGAAGGTAACCACAAAGAACACAGTGAAAATTATTCAACAATCTTCTTTGAAGCGACTCCCTCTTTGTGTCCTCTGTGATTTCAAAAAAAGTAACCACAAAGAACACAGATAAAATTACACAACAATCTTGTTTTAGGACTCCCGCCTCCTTTCACTTTGTTCTCTGTGGTTTCAAAAAAAGTAACCACAAACAGCAAAGAGAAAATTACACAACCATCTTCTTTGAACACACCGTTGTCGACTGCACAATGAAAATAGCATATTGAATAATTAACATCATCCTGAAAGGTGCTTACTCAGAAACTTTCCTGTCCATGACTCCTTCACCGCAACAAGTCCTTCCGGAGTTCCCTGGTAAACCAGGTTGCCGCCATTATTTCCCGCTTCAGGACCGAGATCAATTACGTAGTCAGCACATTTAATCACTTCTACATTATGCTCAATGATGATAACGGAATGATTGTTTTCAATCAGCATTTCAAATGAGCGAAGCAATTTGCTGATATCATGAAAATGCAAACCCGTCGTAGGCTCATCAAAAATAAACAACACCGGCTTTGCAGCATTTCCCTTTCCAAGAAAAGAAGCAAGCTTAACCCTTTGTGCTTCACCACCACTCAACGTGCTCGAAGACTGTCCAAGCTTCACATAACCAAGTCCCACATCCGCCAATGGCTGCAGCCTCGTTACAATATCATTTTCTTCCCAGAAAAACTCCAATGCTTCATCAACACTCATTTGCAATACATCTGCAATACTTCGCTCTTTATAATTTACTTCCAGCACCTCTTCCTTAAACCGCTTGCCATTACATTCCTCGCAGAGCAGATGCACATCGGCCAGGAATTGCATCTCCACAATTATTTCACCCTCTCCTTTACAGGTTTCGCAGCGCCCGCCTTCCACATTAAAAGAAAAATGCTTTGCCTTATAACCTTTTATTTTTGAAGCCCTTTGTTCAGCAAAAAGATCACGGATGGAATCATAGGCCTTGATATAAGTAACAGGGTTTGACCGTGATGATTTGCCAAGCGGATGCTGGTCAACCATTTCAACCTGTGAGATCATTTTGTAGTCACCGGTAAGCTCTTTGAATAAGCCCGCCTTCTCTCCAAATCCACCGATCAGTTTTTGCAAGGCCGGGTATAAAATTTTTTTCACCAACGTAGTTTTTCCGGAACCGCTTACGCCTGTTACAACGGTAATAATATTTAAAGGAAAGGTGACATCAATATTTTTCAGATTGTGGGCAGAAGCACCCGTAAGCTCCAGTGTATTCATCCACTTTCTTCTTTGGCGTGGCACCGGAATTTTTATTTCACCAGAAAGATATTTTCCGGTCAGGCTGTCCTTGTCTTTAAATATGTCCTGGTAGCTTCCATTATAAATTACTTCGCCACCATGTATACCGGCAAGCGGTCCCATGTCAATAATGTGATCACTGTGTCGCATAATTTCTTCATCATGTTCCACCACGATTACGGTATTTCCCAGGTTACGCAGTTTATGAAGAACCTTAACAAGTTGTGCAGTGTCCCTTGGATGCAACCCAACACTTGGCTCATCCAGGATATACATAGAGCTGGTAAGGTTACTGCCTAACGTGCGGATAAGATGTATGCGTTGTGTTTCGCCGCCGGAAAGAGTGGACGAAAGCCTGTTCAATGTAAGATAACCTAAGCCTACTTCCAGCATCAGCAACAGCCTGTTGTTGATCTCGAATAAAATTCTTTTTGAAATCGCTTTTTCCTGAACCGATAATTTCAATTGACCGAAGTGCTCAAAGATCTTATCGATGGGCATTAACACGATATCAATGATGGATACGCCTCCAATTTTAACATAAGCGGCATCTTTTCTCAGCCTCGTTCCTTTGCAATCGGGACAAATGGTTTTGCCCCTGTATCGTGAAAGCATCACACGATATTGAATCTTATAGGTTTGTGATTCCAGGTATTTAAAAAACTCATTCAGGCCATGGAAATACTGATTGCCTTCCCACAATAGCCGATGCTGCTTTTCCGAGAGGTCTTTATAGGCACGGTGAATAGGAAAATCAGATTTCCGGGAATACCTGATGAGTTCATCATTCCATTCTTTCATTTTTTCACCTTTCCAGCAGGCAATAGCACCTTCGTAAACAGAAAGGTTTTTGTTTGGCACCACAAGATCCTCATCAATGCCAATTACCGAACCAAACCCTTCGCAGGTTTTACATGCACCAAATGGATTGTTGAAACTAAAAAACTGCGGATTGGGTTCTTCAAAGAGCATTCCATCCAGCTCAAATCGGTTGGAAAAATATGCATCGCCGGATTCTGCAGTATGCACAATACAATCACCTTCACTTTCATAAAAAGCAGTCTGCACAGAATCAGCCAGCCTGGTCTGATTATCCTTGTCTTCCTTCTTCCAGGCCAGCCGGTCAATTACAATATTTATTTTTTCCAGAAGGGCAGCATCCTCTTTTTCCTTCATGGTAGCAAGAAAATCCTCTACCTTAATAATCTCATTTTTAAATCGGATCCTGCTGAAGCCTTTCTGTAACAACACGTTCAATTCTTCCTTCAGGCTGCGGTGATGAATTTTCCTGAATGGTATCAAGAGGAAAATAGTGGTACCGTCTTTAATAGTATTGGCATAATTCACTACATCACTTACATCATGTTTGATTACTTCATTACCCGAAACCGGTGAAATGGTCTTGCCGATCCTGGCATACAGGATACGTAGGTATTCAAATATTTCAGTAAGTGAACCCACCGTAGAACGGGATGTTCTGGTGCCCACTCTTTGTTCTATGGCAATGGCAGGGCAGATCCCTTTGATGTAGTCTACATCAGGTTTATTCATCCGCATCAGAAACTGCCGGGCATAAGCAGAGAGCGATTCGACATACCTGCGTTGGCCCTCTGCATACAAAGTATCAATAGTGAGTGAAGATTTACCCGAACCGGAAACGCCTGTTATCACCACTAATTTGTTTCTTGGTATGGCAACATCAATATTTTTTAGGTTATGTGTCCGTGCCCCTTTTATAAAAATATCTGTTGCAGAACCCTTTACATTTGGTTTTTCGAAACTTATATTTGATATTTGACTCATCGTTTTTCTAAAGCAACCTTTTTTTTAAAACTCTCATCTATTATCGCAACACGTTTTACACTACTAAGACACGAATACGCTTTATCAGTTGCAATGCTACATTTTTAAGTTGATTGAACAGTAATTCATGTCACCGTTGCCAAAATTTTTCATTTAAGGCAATGTTGATGTAATTTTTTGTTTTCCCGGTAAGGAATAGTGCAGATTAAACCAATCCTATCCGGTTACCGTATGTTACGAAATGTTGAAATAAGAAATTCATACAAATGCTCCTCTTGAGGAGTGGTATTTTTTCACTAAAAGCCTTTTTGCTACTGCCATACATCTACACGTTTTTTAGAAGCTGCTTTCACTTGATTGAAAGTCGTTCATTTTTTAACCACTTCGGCTTGCCGGAGATTAAAAACGCTGTAGAAATGCAAACCCAGGTTCTCAATGACGAAGCCCTTGTGCTTCAATACATGCATGGCAACGAGCAAGCCCTTGAAATCTTAATCAGGAGGCACAAAAGTAAAGTTTTCACTACCATTTTTATGTTCGTTCGCGATCAGTACCTGGCAGAGGACCTGTTCCAGGATACCTTTATTAAGGTGGTAAAGAAACTGCGTGCGCAGCAATACCAGGAAGAAGGGAAGTTTCTACCATGGGTACTACGGATTGCCCACAATCTCTGTATTGACTTTTACAGGAAAACAAAGCGTACACCGCAAATTACCACCCCTGACGGATTTGATATCTTCAATGTATTGCAGTTTGCCGATGGCAATCCTGAAAAAATGCTGATCCGGAAGCAGTCGCATCAGAAAGTACGCGAGATGGTAGACCATCTTCCCGTAGAGCAAAAAGAAGTGGTGATACTACGGCACTATGCCGACCTCAGCTTTAAAGAGATTTCTGATATTACCCATGTAAGTATCAATACGGCACTGGGGCGGATGCGATATGCACTGATCAATCTCAGAAAGATGCAGGAAGAAAAACAGATTGCTTTATAATACGATGTGAATTAATGCATTACAGGCATTAAGCCCATGGGTGGGGTATGCGTTGCATTCCGGGCAGGCGCAAAGCATGCGACCAAGGCAAAAAAAAGTCTTTACCCATACAATAACATGCCTGAAGATCGTTACAGGGTTGTTCTTTTATAAAACAGAACTAACCTTAAGATGCCTATGACCCACAACTTTACACCTAATGACCTTATTCGATTTATCTACCGGGAAACCACTTCAGTGGAAGATGCTGCAATCAAGGAATGGCTTACGGATGATTCCTCCGCATTTTCAGTATTTCAGGAAATGTCGGATACGGTAAGAAGCCTGGATATCAAAGAAAAAGAGCCCAGCGAAACTTCAATCAGCATTCTGTTGGAATTCAGCAAGTTAAGTGCGCATGAAGAGAGTCATGCCTGATCTTTCGCGAACTTTCTTTTAATTGGATACCTCCACGCGAAAACATTACCAGCACGACTTTTTGTTCGCACTTGCTGCTAATTCTCCAATTGCCTGATCGCTATCAGAAAACCTATCTTTGATGATGACTCAAAGTGAGCGTTTCAAAGGCATATTGGACTACTTCAAACAGCATCAACCGGATGCTGCCACTGAATTAAACTTCAATTCTTCACTCGACTCGTTGAAGAAAAACATTAGTGCGTGAATTTACTTTGTTACTGTTGCTCCACAGGATTTTTCATTAAGTAGTGGGCTGATGGTGTCCAAAGAAATTTTCGGATTAAAAATCCGAATGCTCATGCGGATGGGATTACAAATCCCGAACAACAGGAGAAATCACCGGAGCATGCTCCATTGTCATTATCTCCAACTCCCGCAAAAAATGGGATAATCATTTGCATTTTATCATGGCCACCTCTTTCGAAATGCCCACTTAAACAGGTTGGTAGGTAATGCAAAAAGGTTCTGGCTAAATCGATTGTTTGGAGATTACAGATCTCCCTACCCGATCATTTTCTTTGTATAAATAATTTTCCTGGCCAATAAATTATTGTTAACAAAACAGCATTGCCGAATAAAAGTTATGATACATCGTGTTGAAACCCACTGCCGGAAAATTTACCCGGGAGTCGTATCAGCAGGAATATTTTTAGATTAGTTGAATAATCAAATTCAACTTTTCAAAGTTTCACTATTTTGATTGGATAGCTTTTTGATCCTAGCAGGATCTCTGCAATATAAAACCCCGGTGATAGATTCTTTCCAAAGGTCAGTGAGTCATTAGGTTTAATAATTAAGCTGCTAATTCGCTTTCCCAGCAGATCGTAAATCCTGATTTCACAGCCTGTTGTTTGAAGTTCCGGATTTAACACCAGTTGAGTTTCATCCTTAAATGGATTGGGGAAGATGCTTACTGCTGCGGAGGTGACAGAAGACAATGTTTCACCAATAGTAACAACAGGCAGTTCCAGTTTTCTTAATTCATTGCCTGCAATATTGTCTGTTGCCGTAAAAAAAAGTTGATTGTTTAAAATAACCAGTTCTTCGGGAATAGAACCTACGTAACCCGGCTTTATATCTTCTATCATTTCAAAACCACCCGGTGTTCCATCTGTTTTCCATAATTCAATTCCAAGCGAATCACTTTCTGCAGAGAAATACGTGTATCCTGCGTAAGTAGCCATTTGTGGTCTTATAATACATATATCCTTCTGGCAAAAATCACTGAGCATAAAAGTACCATTCTCAGTACCATCTGTTTGCCATAGCTCCGTACCATGTACGCCATCGTCCATCCAAAAAAATAAGAGGTTGCCGTCACAATGATATGTTGGGTTGGGAACCCACCCCTGTACAGACATTATATCCTTCACCATGTGCGTACCTGCATAAGATCCATCTGTTCTCCACAACTCACGCCCGTGGGTGCCATCATCTGCCATTAGGTATAGGTAATCGCCACATACGGTAAGTATATGATGGTAAGAGAAAGTCCCAGGACCTGGAGTAATTTCTATAAAAAATTTCGATCCCTCTATGGTACCATCACTCCGCCAAAGTTCCTGGCCATGTTCCGGATCTTCGGCTAAGAAGAACAATGAATCATGAAACACTGTCAGTAAATAAGGATCTGTACTATAAGATCCTGGTGTTACATCCAGTATCATTGTTCCGGCCGATGTACCATCCGTTTTCCCTAATTCTGATCCCTCCGACAATCCAGTGGCAGAAAAGTAAAGCGCGTTATTAAACACAACAAAACCACTGGCATTAGATGAAAATGTCCCAGGGTAAATATCCTTGAGTAATTGAGTTCCATTTAGTGTTCCATCGCTTTTCCATAGTTCAGAACCGTGTAATAAATCTGTCCCTCTGAAGTAACAAATGCCGTTAAATTCACTCATTTCCGACAACAATTCTAAACTACCAAGCAAGGATGTAGTGGAAGCAGTGCCTTCTGAAACGTAGAGGTTGGTGACCTCATTATTTACATTGTCTGCAATAAAAAAAAGTTTTCCATCAATATCTGTAAGATTACTGGGGTTTGAATGAGCTTCTCCAGGAACAAGGTCTTTTACCAGCGCAGTTCCCGCTGACGTTCCGTCTGAAACCCATAGTTCAACACCGGTGTCTTCATCAATAATTCCATGATTCGTGAAATAAAGTTTACCACCTGAAGGAGTTAGATAGTCGGCACTTGAATTTTTAGGTTCCTGAATCAATGCACTCGGATAAACTGCACCGGTTATTTCATCATATACCCAAACGGTTTCACCCATTACTTCGTTTTCTGCACTAAAAAATATTTTACTACCTAGAGACGTATAGAAAGAGGGTAAAGAGCTGCCGCCTCCCGGATTGATATCTGAGATCATGTATGTACCATCGGCTGTTCCATCCGTTCTCCAGGGTTCTATACCATTGATTCCGTTGGTCGCATTGAAATAAGCAATTCCGTTCAGGGGTCTTAACCATCCTTTAAATCCGTCAGACTCCCCACCATAAAGGTCCTTAATCAAATACGTTCCGGTGTCTGAACCATCGCTTCTCCACAATTCTTCTCCATTTTCTTCAGTGGTTGCCGAAAAAACAGCAACGTTGTTTACTTCCGTTATATCATCCGGAAAAGAACTTACCTGTCCAGGAAAAATATCCTTCACTCTATGAGTAGATGCTTCCGTACCATTACTTACCCACAATTCTCTTCCAAGCGGGGTAACGTAAGCAGTAAAAAACAACCGGTTCCCTACTTCTCTAAGGTCATAAGGATCCGATGAACCCTGTGCCAAAATATCACGCACCAATACCGTACCTGCTTCTGTTCCATCACTTTTCCAAAGCTCATGGCCGGTGATACCATCATCAGCATTAAAATATAACATTCCATTGATATTGATGATCTCAAAAATACTACTGCAACCTCCGGTAATTCCGGCAAAGACATCTTTCACCAGATAGGTTCCTGAAACAGTTCCATCGCTGGTCCACAATTCATTACCATGAATGCTATCATTTGCGAAGAAGTAGATGCTGTTATTCAACAGTGCGATGAAAGAATAATAAGGTAATGAACTGGCAATTCCAGGGTTAATGTCTGCAACTATGTGTGTACCTGCAGCCGTACCATCGGAAATCCATAATTCCTGGCCAAACAAATTATCTTTTGCGCTGAAGTAAATTTTACCATCCACAGCCTTCAGCCATAATATATTAGCATCTTCCTCACCCGGGTAAATATCCACCAGCAAAACAGTGCCGTCTGCAGTACCATCGGTGATCCATAACTCTTCTCCATGCTCCGTGTCTGATGCAACAAATAAAGCAACGTTACCCAGTATGGTAAAATTTTCAGGATAGGATGAACAACAAAAGCTGATATTCTTCACCATAGAAAGGGACAAGTCTGTTGTATCGAAGCTTACAAGTTCACTACCATAATCTAGAACGGAGGCTCTCATCAAAAGCTTATCTTTGAAAGGAGTAATATTTTCAGGATTAGAATTGTAGGGCGTATATCCTGGATTAAGGTCTTTCACTACAGTGCTTTGCGAAAGTGCAACAACCGGGAGCACGAAAAAAAAGACAGCAGGAAAGATCTTAACTGCTATTGGGAAAGAGAGATTTAAATTCATGTTAATTCGGATTTTGCACTAAAGAAAATGCTGAGCATAGAATCATATAAAAAGTAATAATGAATGCTGGCAGTAGGAACATAACAATGCTTTCTAATTGGATTTACTTAAAGTGATCTTCCATATAAAAAGTTGTTCCTTAGCACTTATTCAATAATCAACTTTTGGTTTTTCATTTCCGCATCACAGATCATCCTTACCAAATAAACTCCTTTAGAGAATTCAGTGGTATTTATTTGAAATGAATGATCCCCTTGCTGCAACTCCTCATCAATAAATGTGTTGATCTTTCTTCCGCTCAAATCATAAATGGAAATACTCACCCTCGATGAATGAAGAATGGTGAATTGAATGGTAGTTTGATAGTTTGCAGGATTGGGCGAAACAGTGAAGAAGGAAGTTGAATTTACTTCGGCAATGCCAACACCAAATTCATCTATTTCGCCATCGCAGTCGTCATCAATATTATTGTTACTGTTTTCGTCTGCTCCTGGAAAAATATTTGTATTGGTGTCATCACAATCAGTGCTGTCGGTAACGTATCCTGAAGGCTGTGCGCAGGAGTCAATGGGGTTATTAGCATTTCCGAAATCATCATTATCGGCATCAGCATAAAAAGTAAGTGAGATACCCTCATCAATATTTCCATTGCAATTATCATCTATACCATTACAATATTCATTTGAGGTTGGGTAGATCTGTGCATTTTCATCGTCGCAGTCAGTACTGTCAAATGCATAACCATCAGGCGGAAAACAGGAGTACATTAAAATACTCCCGGATGAAGTTCCATGGCCATCACCATCCGAATCAATGTAAAACTTTTGGGTTACCACACAGGAAAACTTAAGGATCCAATAATCCTCTTGTCCATGAAAACCCATCACATCCCCATCTATTGATTCAGTAAGTCCGGCTACAATAAAGCCTCCATCATCGGTAAGTGAAACAGACCATGGCTCATCATTCTCCGCACCTCCAAAACATTGCTGCCAAAATAGATTGCCAGTTTCATCAATTCCTGCAATCCAGAAATCGCTGTCGCCATGGTTGCCTGAGACATCGCCATTATCAGAATTGGTACTGCCACTTACGATGTAAGTTCCGCCTTGGGTTTGTGCCAGTTCATATAGACGATCAGAACTGCTACCACCGAGGCATTTTTGCCATTGCAAGTTACCAAGAGCATCTAACTTGAGTATCCAAAAATCCCAACTGCCGTTAGAACCAACCACTTCACCATCATGTGATAATGTGGTCCCACCAACAACATAACCTCCATCCAGTGTTTGGTGAATGTCATAAGCCCAATCCCAATTAGATCCGCCAAAAGACCTTTGCCATTCCACGTTGCCCATTTCATCCGTTTTAATAATCCAGTAATCATAGCCTCCTGCGTTGCTGGAAAGATCGCCGTCATTTGAATTGGAATAACCTGCCACTATATAGCCATTGTCTGAAGTTTTCTTAACAGCTGTTGCAATTTCCTCCAAAGTTCCCCCATAGCAATGCTGCCATAGTATATTGCCTGATGCATCAGTCTTAACAAGCCAGATATCAGATGAGCCATGGCTACCAGATACGTCTCCATTATCAGATGATGTACTGCCAGCAATAATGTAGCCTCCATCAGGAGTTTGTAGAATAGAATTTGCGTAGTCACTATCAGTTCCTCCCAGGCATTTCTGCCATTCCAGAGTGCCTGAAGCGTCAAATTTCACCAGCCATGCATCGTCACTGCCGTGATTTCCTGTGACATCACCGTCAGATGACCTAGCATAACCTGCTACTAAAAAACCTCCATCCGCGGTCTCCCGTATTTCATTGGCCACATCTGCCAAATCCCCTCCCAAACTTTTCTGCCAAATTACTCCACCTTCACTATCAAGCCTGATTATCCAGAAATCATAAGAACCATTATTACTGGTCAGGTCTCCATTATCGGAAGTGGATTTTCCGGCAACTATATACCCGTAATCACTTGTTTGTTGTATGGAATAGGGTTGGTCATCACCATTTCCCCCAAGGCATTTTGACCATTCAATGAAAGGTTCGTCAATATAAGTGTTGCAATTATTGTCCATCCCGTTTACCCAATCTGGTGTGTTGGGAGTAGTATTGCCATCACCATCATCACAATCAGTACTGTCACTGACATACCCTTCCGGAGGAAAACATGCAGGGCCCATGACACTCAAATCAACATTTCCATATCCATCATTGTCTTCATCAGCGTAGAATTTTTTTAACATGTTACATGACAGCTTCACCACCCAGGCATCAAACTGGCCATTGTTCCCTGCTACATCACCATCATCAGAACCTGAACCTCCGGATACAATAAAACTTTTGTCGGATGTAGGTGTGATGGAAAAAGCCTGGTCAGAACTGGATCCACCCAGTGAAAGCTGCCATTCAATGTTTCCAGTTGAGTCGATCTGTACAATCCAGTAATCAAAGCCCCCATGGTTGCCAGTCACCTCTTCATTAATGGAATTCGAGTATCCTGCCATAATAAAATGGCCATTTGACATCTCGTGTATGGAATACAAGTATTCAGCCCCTGAACCCCCATAGCACTTATTCCATTCAATATTTCCAACGCCATCGGTTTTAACAACCCAATAATCCCAATAATCAGTACCTGAATTTTCATCTACATCACCATCATCTGAATGCGACATACCACCTATAATAAAACCACCATCCAACGTTTGCTCAATAGAATGAGCTTCGTCTTCATCTGATCCTCCATAGCACTTGCTCCATTGTATGTTACCCGATTCGTCCAGTTTAACCATCCAATAATCGGAATCTCCATGATTACCGATTACATCGCCATCATCAGATTCTGTATATCCCCCTACTACATAACCACCATCATTGGTGTGTTGAACGGTGGTAGCATATTCATTCTCGGTGCCCCCAAGGCTCCTCTGCCATTGTATGTTACCCGTTGCATCTGCCTTAAATACCCAAATATCATCTGCGCCATGATTGCCAGTCACATCTCCATCGTTAGAATGAGAGTTTCCGACTACAATAAATCCGCCATCAGAGGTCTCTTCAATAGCTGTCGCCTGATCATCGTTGCTTCCACCATAGCACTTATTCCATCCCATTGATCCATAATCAGTAAGCACCACCACCCAATAATCAATATTATCATGGTATCCTGGAAAGGCAGAGCTGGTTTCTCCGGCAATCAAAAAATTCCCGGTAGGAAGTTCTCTGACGCAATTAGCCTTTTCAAATTCGTTGCCCCCCGGATAACTGGTCCAAATGGTATTTCCTGTACTATCCATTTTTGTTACAAGCATATCGCCGTCTAAATCGGGATAATTTCCAAAAACATAATGACCGGCTCCTATAAATTGTCCATCTGTCGTCTGTTGAATGGAATAAATTACATTCAAATTGGCATTTCCAAATCCCTTTTGCCATTGGATTAAGGGTGCATTTTGACCTTGTGCTTGTTGCATTACACAACAAAGAATTAATATAAAATAAGTGGACAGTATTGCGTTAATAGATATGTGGTTAAGTGAAGATATTTTCATAGGTGGTATTGTATGTTGTAATTTATGAGTAATTGTTATAATTAGCAAATGCATCATATTCGAAATGTATTTTTGTTTTACCACCACTTCTCAACCATTAATGCGAGAAAGATAACTTGTTTAGTCAGGCTGATAATCCCTGAATTCAGGGATTATTATGAACGTGCAGACATTTGAGGGAGAAGCTGCTTACCGGGAAACCTCTTGTACTTATCTTTTATTTTGAATTTTTTAAAAACTTCAAAGTTAGTCTCACCAGTCTTACTACATCCTCCTTATTACAAAGCAATACTGCTTTCTTTTTGCTTGGATTGCGCCAATCCCTCCAGATTTGAAAGATGCAGGTTGTGTGTTTCACAACCTGCCTGCGAATTCCGAATTTGTGCTCCAGGTCTCTAAGTTTGAAGCTGCCAGTTTTGATGTGGTCTTTAAAAACCTTAATGAGGTTCACGCAAAGGAATTTATCCCTGAATTTCAATTTGAAGAACTTTTCCAGCATGCCGGTATCTGGTCCGTAACAAAACACACTTCTGTTGACCTTTTCAAACAGTCTTTTGAATTCGTGGATATCCAATTCATATTGTTAAGTATATACAATGAGAGGAATGTCTAACCTTTCGCAGAAGGATTTCAAATTTGTTGCTTCACTTGGTAATTTCATCGCAATAGATTTGCCAGAACGTCTTGAGTTAACCTATCTTTGATTATGACTCAAAGCGAGCGTTTCAAAGGTATATTGGACTACTTCAAACATCATCAACCGGATGCTGCCACTGAATTAAACTACAATTCTCCATATGAATTATTAGTGGCTGTTATATTATCTGCCCAATGCACAGATAAGCGAGTCAACCTGACCGTACCTGCTTTTTTTGATAAGTATCCGGATGCCGTATCGTTATCAAATGCTGCTGTGGAGGATATCTTCCCATTGATAAAAAGCATCAGTTATCCAAATAACAAGTCGAAGCACCTGTCAGGTATGGCTAAAATGCTGATGAATGAATTTGATGGAGAAGTACCTGCTGATGTCGGACTTTTGCAACGGTTACCCGGTGTAGGAAGAAAAACGGCGAATGTGATTGCTTCCTGCATCTTTAACCAGCCTAAAATGGCTGTCGATACACATGTTTTCAGGGTTGCGGCGCGACTTGGACTTACCAGAGGTGCAAAGAATCCATTGCAGGCAGAACTGCAACTCATTAAGCATATTCCGGAAGAACAGATTTCTTTGGCGCACCATTGGCTGATTTTGCATGGCCGTTATGTTTGTCTTGCACGTAATCCTAAATGCAGCGCTTGTGCCATTCGCAGTTATTGTAAATACTTTGAAAAAATGGAAAAGAAGAAATTTTTCAGGACACAAGAACCAGGAACCAGGAACCAAGACGTAGGACGTAGGACGTAAGACTTATGACGTAAGATTTAGGGCTCAATATAACTGAAAACTGAATGTTGAATATTTGAACTCAACTACTCAAATCTCAAACTTCAAATCTCAATACTGCAAAGGCCTCTTTTTAATCATTCCTCCCTTAGTATCTTTAATACTGCTCATGACTACAAATGCGTTAGGGTCAATTTTCACGATCTCTATGTTCAGCTTATTTAATTCAAGCCTTGTAACTACCGTGTAAACGATATCTATTTCTTTTGCTTCGCCAATTTGCCCGATGCCACGCCGGCCATTATAGATTGTTACGCCTCTTCCCATACTGTTTAATATCATCTGCCTGATGTCTTCGCTATGAGATGAAATGATGGTAACTCCGATGTATTCTTCAATGCCTTCGATAATGAAACTCAGGGTTTTCGAAGCTGATAAGTAGGTTATCATGGAATACAGCGCTATTTCAACTGAAAGAAAATAAACAGCAGCAGAAAAAATTACGACGTTGATGAGGATGATAATGTCACCAATAGTAGCTCCTACTTTACGGCTTAAATAGATGGCCAGTACTTCAGTACCGTCAATTACTGCCCCGCCTCTTACGGCAAGCCCTATTCCTGCACCGAGAAAAAATCCTCCGAAGATGGCGATGAGCAGGCTGTCGTTCGTTACTTCCGGAAAATTCACCATGGCAAGACATAGTGCCAGTCCTCCAATAGCAAGTACCGTTTTTATCGCAAAGATTTTCCCCAGTATATTATATGCCAGCACGATAAAGGGTATGTTGACACAAATGATCAGTATGTAAAGCGGGATAGAAGTAAGGACAGAGAGCAGTAAGGAAATACCGGTGGCGCCACCGTCAATGAAGTTATTGGCCAATAAGAATCCCTTCAGCCCAAAAGCCGCAGAAAAAATGCCAATGGTTATAAGTATCGTATCAATGATATGGCCCTTTATGGTAAGCCGCAATTCCCGGAAACCTTTGGCAAGTGCATAGTTGGAAGGCGCTTTGGGGCTGTTAGCCCGGCTTTTCTTATTCCGTAATGTGGTTCGAATGATGATTTGCTTCCAGAATGAATTCATAGAAAAGTTTTGTACGAGTAGCTGATTTCAAGTTAGCTTATTTGATATCAATTTTGCTTGAATGCAATAAATTATATAGTGAGAAAAGGTTTTTTGCCGGCTGTTTTTATTTCATAAAATTCAGGTGCTGCCGACCTGCAAAAATTAAGGCGCTTCTTGCAGGAAGCGCCTTAAACTGCTGTCTGATACGGTGTTGTTGTATCAAATAAAATGTGGTGAGGGCCAGAATTGAACTGGCGACACACGGATTTTCAGTCCGTTGCTCTACCAACTGAGCTACCCCACCAAACCGCCTTTAGGATATGGTAAATCTTGTAATGCGCCATTTCTGAAAGGACTGCAAAAGTAATCGTTTTAGCAAAAAAGAAAAATGGAAGGTGTGGAATATTATACTATTGAAGCAACCGGAAGCTTATTCACCTACCGGAACATCCAGGAAATGGGAAATTCTGTCTGCAACTAAAGCCAGCGATTCTTTACTTTTTGAGGTCGCTATCTGAATCATTAGGCCATCATCTTTAAGCAAAAACAGGTTAAAGTTCTTGCCGGCACCTAATGCAATGAGTACCTGCTCGATAGAGGTAAGCGGGTAGTTGTAACTTTTCTGGAGGTAGCCCAGGTGCTTATAAATACAATAACAGGCAGAGTCGTTTTTATCAAACACCACCATGCCATTGGCAGAAAGTCTCCAAACACCGGCAAATAAAACCAGAGTAGAAAGCGCCAAAGGGAATACTGCAAAGGTTGCATCCAAAAAACCCCTGAACATCATAGAACTTGCAAATGCAATGGTGCCGGTAAGAAAAACAGGATTCCATACTTTTTGTGGCACACTAACCAGCATAAGGAAAGAAACGGATTCTTCTTTTAACAAAGGAGTATTGATATAGTGTATACGTCGTAGCACTTTTTTCAAGCTGGATGATTTAGCGTTCACAAAAATGAATGTAAAATTTTAATCGGCGTACTTTGCAGCATAATATTCAATACAATTACCCATAATGCTTTCCGAACGGCAATTGTTTCTCAGGCATATAGCGCAGACTTCTGATGCCCCGATGATGCTTGAAATTGAAAAGGCAGCAGGTGTCTTTCTGTATGATACTTCCGGGAAAAAATACATCGACCTGATCTCAGGTATAAGCGTCAGCAATATCGGTCACCGCCATCCTGCTGTAATTGCAGCCATAGAAAAGCAGCTTTCCAAATACCTTCACCTGATGGTGTATGGGGAATATATACAGTCGCCGCAGGTTCAGTTTGCCGCATTACTCACCAGTCATCTTCCTGCAAATCTCGATTCGGTCTATTTTACCAATTCAGGTACTGAAGCTACAGAAGGTGCCATGAAACTGGCAAAACGTGTAACCGGCAGAACGGAATTTATTTCTTTTCTCCATTCATATCATGGCCACACGCAAGGAGCTTTGAGTATAATGGGTAATGAGTATTGGCGGCGGGCATTTCGCCCGCTGATACCGGGGAATCAATTGCTGCATTTTAATCGTCAGGAAAGTATTGACAGCATTACTGACGCAACCGCAGCCGTAATCATGGAACCTGTTCAGGCGGAAGCTGGTGTCGTTCTTCCGGCTGCAGGATTTCTTCAGCAAATCAGGAAGCGTTGCAATGACACCGGAACACTGTTGATATTTGATGAGATTCAAACAGGCATGGGCCGGACAGGTTCTTTATTTTGTTTTGAACAATATGGTGTGGTGCCTGATATATTGTTGCTTGCCAAAGCGTTGGGCGGTGGAATGCCACTCGGTGCATTCATCGCTTCCGCAGCGCACATGCATCAGCTTACCCATCATCCTGTATTGGGCCATCTCACTACCTTCGGCGGACATCCGGTATCCTGTGCAGCGGGAAAAGCGGCAATGGAAGTTGTTTTGAATGAAGGGTTAGTAAACGGTATTTCCTACCGACAGAATCTCTTTCGCCAACAGTTACAACATGTTTCCATTAAGGAATTCCGGAGTATCGGCTTGTTGATGGCTTTGGAATTTGAAGATGAAGTTTTTTGTAAAAAGGTAGTTTCCAGTTGCATTCATTCCGGTGTGGTTACCGATTGGTTTTTATTTGCTCCGCAATGCATGCGTCTGGCACCACCACTTACCATCAGCGAAGAGGAGATCGGTCAGGCATGCGAATCAATTATCAGAGCGATCCGGGAAGTGTCCGGCATAAACTAACGATTGCCAAATAGGTACTTTTGCCTTTATACTTTTGTTGAAGTGTTTGATTTTTTTGAAGCAACTTAGTTACTATTGAACGCGCAATGAAAATTTGAGAACACTATCAGAAAACAGAAAAACCAACCGGTTCTGCAACCGGTTAATTTTGAACGGTACAGAAATCACAAGAATCTTAATTGCTGACATTATATGCTTACAATAAATCCTAAAGAAATTTCCATTCCGCAATTGCATGCTTACATGCTGTCTTCAATAGCACCACGCCCGATTGCGCTGGCAAGTACCATTGATAAGGATGGGAATATCAATCTATCGCCATTTAGTTTTTTTAATGCATTTGGCAGCAATCCTGCAACACTCATATTCTCACCGGCACGGCGTGTAAGAGATAATACCACCAAACATACTTTGGAAAATGTGCTGGAAGTTCCGGAGGTGGTAATTAATGCAGTAAACTATGAAATGGTGCAGCAGACCTCTTTGTCAAGTGTAGAGTTTCCGCAGGGGGTTAATGAATTTACCAAAGCCGGATTCACGCCACTTGCATCGCAATTGGTAAAACCATTTCGTGTAAAGGAATCACCTGTTCAATTTGAATGTAGGGTTGTAGAAGTGAAAGCCATAGGCGACCAGGGTGGCGCTGCTAACCTGATCATCTGTGAAATTGTTTTGATGCATATCAGCGATTCGGTTCTCAATGCACAATCACGCATTGATCAGCATAAAATTGATCTGGTAGCGCGCCTTGGAGGCGATTATTATGTGCGTGCATCCGGTAACGCACTTTTCGCAGTACATAAACCCAATACCAAACCGGCCATCGGGATAGATCAGCTTCCTGATGCAATCAGGCAGAGCAAGGTACTCACCGGTAATAACCTGGGCCAGCTTGGGAATGCAGAGCACCTACCGGGAAAAGAAGAACTGGCGGAAATACATATTGAAGCCGATATTCAAGATCTAAGAGAAAGATTTTACAATGATGCAGAGTCTCTCGAGTACCACCGTCACCTGCTTGCAAAAGAATACCTGGATGCAGGAAATGTATTGGCCGGCTGGAAGGTGTTGTTAGCGGTAATAACGGATTAGTACTTAAGGAATGTACGTGTTTCTGTTACCTCATCGTTCAGCCAACGGATGATGTACACTCCATTTGAAAAACCGTCAATACTGATGGAAGCAGGCAGATAATCCAGTTTTAAAATACGATGTCCTGATACATCTGTTACTTCAAACTTGCCTAAGTGATTGTTGTTGCCTGTAATCCAAATGGTAGTGCTTGCAGGGTTTGGAAATACTTTTAAGGAATGCACCTTAGCAGGAATTTCGCCCGGCACACCGGTGTAGTTGACATTCCATCCTATATCTTTCAAAATGCCCATCACGATTGGGCCCGGATCGTGCACTGCATTGGAAGCACCTGCAAAAGGTGTCATCAGTTCATTCACATTTCCTGCCGGATAGGTGCTTTCATTCAGATGAACAAGGCTGGAACCTAAAGCGAATGAAGATGGCGCATACATTTTTGGTTTGAACCCATTATTCATTTGCGATGCATTTTCTCCATCAAAATAGACCTGGTTGCCGGTGAAGTTTGATTTCAGATCAGTTGATGGGTTAGGAAATGTGGTAAGAAAATTTCCGTCTGAATCAGTCAGCCTGGTATCAAAAATGGCAGGCAATGTATCAAGATCAGGCCACGGAAAAGTGGTGGTGATGGGTGCGAAATCAATTTCTTCCAACAAACCAAAAGACCCCGTGGTGCCTGTCACTTTTGCCAATCCAACAAAACCTAAGCCATGGCACATCTCATGTAATGCAATAGAAACAAGGTCATATTTGCTGGCCGGACAATTACCATCCGTACCATAATACCAATTGATACCACTGTTCAAATACAAATCAAAATCGGATTCACCAGTATTCAGTTCCATGTCTGTAATGGAATTGGAAAGTGCTGTACTATACCAGGTGGCAGGAAAGGGCGCACCGGAAAAATCTTTTCTGCCATTCGGTAGCGTAATGCCCAGCAGGCCGGGTAATAGCGGAATGAAATAGGCATTTACTTTGATCGGAACCGAAGAGTTGAGCAAAGAAGACCAGATTGCTGAAGCATAGTCGAATGCAGCAGTAGCGTCGGGCGTAAAACCGTTATAGGTTATGGAAAGGAGGCAGACCTGATGCCCGATTCAAAAGCCGGAGGTGGAGGAATGTAAACCGGTGATTGTAGGCTTCCGGTTCGAATATCTTCCCAATGCAAAGGATCCTGAGCTACAGACTGCATTAGATATGCACTTGCTATCAGGGTCAGAAACAATCGAAGTACGGTCCGGGTTTTCATTGCCTGAAGTTAATGCTTTAGATACAGGAATCAGGATTGCTGTTACAAAGGAAGCGTTGAAAGGTTTGTAGTATGTAAAGACTTACTTGAAATTCAAAGTTGAAAAATATTTAAGCCATGATAAAGCATGCTGAAAATCTGAATAGAAGAAATCGCACCTTTAAATGAACATGCTTCAAACAGCACGCTGCTCAGAACTTGAAAGTCTGTAAAAAGCTTGTATTAAAATTACCATCTCTGAAGTTCTTGTCTTTCATAAGTGCAAGGTGAAAAGGGATGGTGGATTTAACGCCTTCAATCACATATTCACTCAATGCCCTTTCCATTGTGGCAATGGCTTCATGACGGGTTTGTGCAACGGTAATGATCTTTGCGATCAATGAATCATAATACGGTGTGATGGTATATCCGTCATAGATATGAGAATCAATTCTTACCCCATGTCCGCCGGGAGTATGCAGTGTGGTAATCTTTCCCGGGTTAGGCCGAAAATCATTGTGTGGGTCTTCAGCATTTATCCTGCATTCAATTGCATGCATGGAAGGGAAGTAGTTTTTGCCTGAGATCGGTTCGCCGGCAGCAATTTTAATCTGTTCCTTAATCAGATCGAAGTTGATTACTTCTTCTGTTACCGGATGTTCTACCTGTATCCGCGTATTCATCTCCATAAAGTAGAAGTTGCGGTGCTTATCAACCAGGAATTCTACTGTACCAACCCCTTCATATAGCTGATTGCTTTGCAGGCTTTGATGGCAGCCGCACCCATCTTCTCACGAAGCTCTTGAGTTACAAAAGGGGAGGGGGCTTTCTTCCAGCAGTTTCTGATGCCTGCGTTGAATAGAACAATCACGTTCCGAAAGATGACAGGCTTTGCCATATTGATCACCGGCAACCTGAATCTCAATGTGACGGGGTTCTTCTACATACTTCTCAAGATAAACACCATCATTTCCAAAAGATGCACCTGCTTCAGAACGGGCCATGCTAAATGCATTGTCGAACTCCTCGTCTTTCCAAACAATACGCATACCTTTTCCTCCTCCGCCTGCAGTCGCTTTGAGAATGATCGGGTAACCAATTTTTTTTGCTGTCTTTTTACCTTCTTTTATATCGGTAATTAATCCATCGGAACCAGGTATAACAGGCACGCCGGCTTTCTTCATCGTATCCTTTGCGGTGATCTTATCACCCATCATCGCAATCTGGTGTGGCGTGGGTCCTATGAATTTGATACCATATTTGCCGCAGATTTCAGCGAACTTTTCATTCTCTGATAAGAAACCATATCCGGGATGGATGGCATCAGCACCGGTGATCTCGGCGGCTGCCATAATTTTTGGCATACTCAGGTAAGATTCTTTGCCTGGCGGTGGACCGATACAAACGGCTTCGTCAGCAAACTTAACATGCAATGATTCACGGTCAGCGGTAGAATATACACTGACTGTTTTCAATCCCATTTCCCTGCAGGTGCGAATGATGCGAAGTGCAATCTCACCCCTGTTTGCTATCAGTATTTTTTTAACGTCCCTTTTTAGCCACGAACAAGTTTTGAAAAGATGATGAGCAGAATATTCACTGCATTAATGAATCATGTAAAAACTTTCCTTTAAATCGGTTCAATGAGGAATAGCGGCTGATCATATTCCACCGGTTTGGCATTCTCCATCAGTATCTTCACGATGCGCCCGGTATATTCCGATTCAATTTCATTAAACAATTTCATTGCCTCCACTATACACAGTACGGTGCCGGGTTTTATTTCATCGCCAACATTTACGAGTGGTGGTTTGTCGGGTGAGGTGGAACGGTAAAAGGTTCCGATCATAGGAGATTTGATGGTAATCAGCCTGGAAGTATCCGCTACTGCTTCAGTTGACGGTGCAGCTGCGGGAGGTTGCTGAATAGGTGGTGCAGCTATAACAGGAGGTGCCATTAACGTTTCCTGCCTTACCACCTGAACAGGGCTGTTCTGATCCTGTGTGCGCACCATAATTTTAAAGTTGTCGCGCTCAATGCGGATCTCTGAGATGTTTGACTTATTAAGGAGCTTTATTAGTTCCTGTATTTCTTTTAAATCCATATTAAATGGTTTAAGTGTTGGTGTTACAATGGATAGATCTTTCGCTATTGATTAACTACCTGCCCGGTCGGATCAGATACGCTGATTAAAGCGGAACACCGGCAATTAGCGGGATGCGAAAGATAGCCATTTATCGGAAAATCTAAATTAATCCGGCAATAAGCTATTGCTTCCCTGCTTAAGAATAGGTTTTTAGTTACTGTTCAGAAAACACGAAAGATGGAATTACTACAAGCATGATTTATGCAATGAAGGCACAATAGGGCTACGTTTTGCATCAACTTCCTTGTATTTTTCAGTGCCTGGGTTCGTGGTTGTTTTTTCTCAAGATAGCTGTACAGTGACAAGAAAACTTTAGTGCCGGATCACTTTTTCCAGGATATCCATCGCTTCTTCCATCTCCTCAAAATTAAGAGAGGCAAATCCCATCCTGGTGGCATTCAGGTTTTTATTTTCAGGATTAAAATAACGCCCTGACGAAAGGAACAGCTCTTTTTCCCGTGCCCTTTTCGAAATATCCTGCAGGTCATAATTTGAACTAAACTGTGCCCAGATAGCCATGCCGCCGGAAGGAATGGTAAAATCGATAATGCCGGTAAACCTGTTTTTCAATAAAGCGGCGAAGTAATCTCGCCTTTCATGATAGATACGGGTAGCCTTTTTTTGATGACGCTGTATTTCTCCTTCAACAAATAATTCAGCAATGGCTTTTTCGAGAATGGTATCACCCTGCAAATCAATTACGCGCCGCAGCCTGGCCATTTCTTCTATCAGGTTTTCGGGAGCAACAACAAAACCTACCCTGAATGCCGGTGCGAGGCTCTTACTCAACGAACCCATATAAACCACCATGCCATGTGTATCTGCACTTGCAAGCGGCAATACCGGCCCGCTGTCGTAGTGATAGTCGAAATCATAATCATCTTCCCAGGATGGCAAATTTATTTTCTTCAGCAAGGCATAACAGTTGCATACGCCTTTCTGCCTTCAGGGAAACAGTAGTTGGATTGTGATGATGCGGCGTTAAGAACACCGCCCTGATCTTTGTTTTTTACAATTTTTTCCAGCGCATCTACCACCATACCATTTTCATCTACAGGCACGGTAATCAATTTCGCCCCAATATTTTTAAACATGGCTGTTGCTGAGTAATAGTTGGTTTCACCTACAACCACTACATCCCCTTGTTTTATTATTGTATGAAAGGCGAGGTACAATGCCATCATGCTTCCTCTCGTGAGCAAAATGTTCTCCACCGCTGCATTAATGCCCCTTGTTTCTCTTAAGTGGTCGCATAATGCCCTTCTTAAATCAATACTACCATGTGTTCCTGCATAACTCAGGTGTTTTTTGTAATGGTCTTTTTGCAGAAGGTTCCTGTAGACTCTGGACAAGGAGGCCACCGGTGCAATCCGTACATCCGGATATCCTTCATTTATTTCAGGTAATAGGGCTTAACAAAATGTGGTGCCGGAAGAAATTTATTCTTAATCAAAGTAAATCCTGTGTTTTGGATACCTAATGGTTGTCCATCCCTGCTTACCAATTTTTTCGACCGTACTTCCGGCATCGATTCCTTGATATACGTGCCGCTGTATGGTACAATTTCTATCCAGCCTTGTGCATCCAGTTCATCCAGGGCGGCCACGATGGTTTGCCGGTGCACATTCAGCATTTTCGACAGGTCACGGGTGCCGGGCAGTTTGGAACCCGGCTTCAGTATACCTTTCTTGATCTGTACAATCATCTTGTTGGCGATCTGAAGGTAAACAGGCGTCTGGCAGGTCTTGTCGATGTCAATTACTGCATTCAATGGAAACATAACTGGACTATTTGATTTATGAAAACTGGTATGTTTGGTAGTCCAACAAAGATATAACTTTACATCATAATTTAAATCGCAGTCCATGAAAACGCTCAAAACATTGCTCATCCTGGTGATTATGCTTACCGGCCAATTTAGTTTGGAAACAGTAATGAAAATTGTTGCCCGGATACCAACAAATGCTCATTTGGCCACTTCAAGTGTTCAGATGCAACTCGATCAGGTTCAAAAGGAATCTAACCTGATGTCAGTAAGTCTTCCTTCTTTGGAACCAATGTTTCCACTAAACTTTTAAACAAAGGAATATGCTGGATCAAGTACAGCTGGAAACAGAGAGACTGGAAAACACCTATTCATGGCCTTTTTCTTGAACAACTGAGGGTTAAACTGAACCTGAGAGTGGAGGATGCCGGCCTGCAGCAAACTGAAGACACCACCATCAAATTGTAATCGGGCAAACACCTGTTCATGACATCAACCACACTGGTAAAAGCATACACAGCGCTCGCTGCCGCAGTATGCTTTTTTGGAACTCACTTGCCATTCGCATTGGCGTAGAAAACCATGCCACCGTTTTCTTTTTGCAGGCATCCGGTTCCTGATAGCCGGTGGCCTGGTTTTGCCTATATTACATACTGAAGAAAACACCCTTGCCAACTTTCGGTGAATGGAAAAGCATTGTATTAATCAGCTTATTGTTTTTTGTTATTGGAAATACCAGTGTAGTACAGGCCGAACAACATATTTCCAGCGGACTGGCGGCATTGATTTGTTCTGCCATACCGATATGGGTCGTGCTGATTAACTTAGTAATGAGTAAGGCTGAAAAAAATCAATTCGCTCATTATTGCGGGACTGATCACTGGCTTTGCAGGACTGGTTATGATTTTTATGATAACCTGGGGACTTATCACAGCCTGCATTATTTCTTAGTATCCTTTTCCTGTTGTTTGGAAATCTTACTTGGTCCTATGGAACTGTCTACTCAAAGAAAATAAAATGGAAGACCCTTTCATGTATGCAGCGGGCTTGCAGATGCTTGTTGCCGAAAGGAATGACGAATACTTATCCTAAAAAAAACAAAACCGATGCATTGATTCGCATCGGTTTTGTTTTCCATCCTATCGGTTATTAAATTAACCGGCTATTTTGTTTTATCAGGACCAACAGGTACAGCAGGTACATTTTTTTCTTCTGTCTTAAGTAAGCCCATGATCACCTCCAACCCTTTGTTTAATTGTTGATCGATACCGGCACACTCCAAAGTGGATCCTGGTCTTACTCTTCAATATCCGGATCAACGCCGTATCCTTCTATCAGCCAACCCTGATGAATCATAAGGTGCAAATTCAGGACGGTTCAGGTAGCTCTGTCAATGGCTAGGCAGATGCCACGAATACCAACTACATGCCTCCTTAGGTTCTTTTCCAATCACTGACCAATCTTGTACTTTTTGAAACGGTAGGAAATGTATATCGCCATCAGAAGCAGAATATTCATTGGTAAGCAACACCTTCGGACTCGCAACGGTTGGACCCGGTGAGCCGATTTGATTACGTGACATATTGTAATAAATAAGGTCGAGCGAATAGGCGTTGTGCTACTTCAGTGAAGACACGAATCCACCGCCATTGCCTCTGTCATCCATAATCAAGGCCTTTTATTCATTTGCAGATAATAGTGCTTAATGAATTCATTCAAGCCATCTACGCCTCATGTTGGGGAATATGAAGGTAACTGATTTCTTGTCATTGGAAACAGAATCCACATACCGGATATTTTTCTGTACCCAGTTGTAGTATAATAGCAAAGGCCATCTTTATATATGGGAACAACAATGGCCTTCTTCTGCTGCCATCTGTGCCGGGCTTTACTGTTAAATATAAAGTTCCACCTGTTTTCCGGCAGTATTCAAAAAGTCCTACAAAAATCATCTGGTGGTGCTGGTAGGAGCTCCATTAATGGCAATGATGTAATCGCTGGTTCTTTACATTCACACCTTACTCTGGGCTAGCGGAGAGCGCAACGAACTGCTCCAGTTTGCACCTCCTTCGAGAATCTTTGAAACTTTATAGTATCCTGAATCCATCCCTGGTAATTACAGCACCCAGCAACCCTGTCATGATGCGGATCAGGAGAAGGTTTGTCACCACCACCAACATAGGCAAGACCGATACTTAATTCTCCAATCAAATCTCTCCAAGAATAAGCGTGAGATTCATATGGTGATTCACATAAGGTACCAATGCCGGCTGTATTTATCTTTAATTGCCTGCCAGTTGAGGCCATGCATATTGGGGACATAGAAGAAGTCACGCATCTTTCGTCATTGTGGTCTTTACAAAGATACCTGGTACTCTTGTTTCTGGTTTACCATCACTTTCATGCCATTGAGAGGTCCGTATTTCCGTCTGTTTGAGTTCCCCTTTGGAAGATCAATGATGGAGTACTTTTTATCTTTCACCACTACCATTTTTTCTTGTCGGCAGAAATCTGGAAACATATCAAACGTGCCAAGTGATTCTTCTTTTTCTCTTTAAATCAAAAATGGCACTGGGGCGATCTTCTTCATCAGCTTTGGAACGCAGGTAGCATATTTCCATCGGCTGACTGAATATTTAAATATTGTGCAGGTTCAACTGGCAATGCAATGAGTCTGATACTGATACCTCTAAGTCAATTTTAACATCATGGCAGCGGCTGTCGTTGCAGGTTCTTTCTGCTGACTTATCAGATTTTGATTTTGTTGCCGGTGCCTCATTTTCTTCTTGGCTTTTTGTTCCGGCTTCACTTCATTATTTTCCGGTGCAAAGGGGGAAGGTGTTTCTTCGAAAGTGTAACCAGGTATAGTTTGCTCCTGTTCTGATAAGCAATCTGGAAATTCTGTATTATCGAAGGAAGATTCAATTCACGATCGGAGATGAGAATAAGGCATTTGCCATCTTTTTGTAAAGGTGGGTTCATGCAAGAATTATACCAACTGTCTGTAAATTGGTGTGGAAGATATTTTTGAAGCAAGATTATAAAGGAAAACTCTGTTATTGGTTTGCCATTCCGGCTGCACATAATAGATCCATTTATTGTCGGGCGACCAGTCGTAATTGTTGTATT
>JADJAG010000008.1 GCA_016704325.1 Chitinophagaceae bacterium | reverse complement strand
GACGGTCATTATTCTGTTCGAAGTAAGAGTCAATGTTAGCATACCTGATGTCACCTTTGATGTTATTCGTATTGAAAATATCGCTGGCATTCACTTTAATAGTGGCTTTTCCATCCAGGAAGGATTTTTTTAAGTCCTACCGATATCACCATTAGGTTCTATTGATGCGATACTGAAAATAACTTTGGATTGGTATTGCGCTGACAGTTCCAGGCGAACCCTTTGGGCAAAGTGAAGCTGTTTTGAATGTTTACCTGGAAGCCCAGTTGTGAATTATGATAGGTGGTTTCAAGGTATTCAGTCTGAAGATCCTGGTAGAATCCGGTAAACACCGGCGTTACGCTCCACCACTTAACCGGTTGAAGCGGCGCATAGGCAGTAAGTGCATACGTAGTGTTCCTTCCAAAATTATCTGATAATAGCACAATGGTTTTGGTAGAATCAGTCTGGTAAAACTGTTCCTGTATTTCATCTGTGGTATTGCTGTAATTAAAGCTCAATGCATAGGTCTCTTTAAACAAATAAGAGAGTTCCAGCGAATGGGTCAGTTGGGGTTTCAGGTTTGGATTGCCCTGCTGATAGAGGTATGGATCGAGGAAGAAAAGAAAAGGGTTCAGCTGATCATAACGCGGACGGTCGATACGGCGGCTGGAAGAGAATGTAACGGTATGCTTATCATTAATCCTATTGCTGATATTAAGACTTGGGAAGAGCTGAAAGTAGTTTCTGTTAAAGGACTCTTGCAGGGTGACAGAGTTTCCATTGGCATCAGTAACTTCTCCCCGCAATCCTGCCTGGATACTGATTTTCTTAAACTGCCGGCTTAGCTGCACATAACCTGCATAGATGTTTTCTGTATAGATAAAATCGTTACTTCTAAGGCTGTCTATGACCCATTCGTTATTTTGCTGAACGGAGAAAATCGCTTCATTGTCATTTTTTACTGAGCTGGCTTTCAGGCCAGTTTCGAAATTCCATTCTTTTTTAGCGGGGAGGCGAAATCAACTTTTGCAGACATGATATCTATCGTACCCGGACTTAGCGAATGATAGATGAAGGGATTTTCTGTAGCACTGCCATCCTGGTTGTAATAGGTGGTAATATAATTGTC
The DNA here is from genome assembly GCA_016704325.1 of Chitinophagaceae bacterium. Classification (GTDB taxonomy): domain Bacteria; phylum Bacteroidota; class Bacteroidia; order Chitinophagales; family UBA10324; genus JACCZZ01. Next base: position 1,282,400 of record JADJAG010000008.1, on the reverse strand, counting down.
ATCGCCCTCGCCGTTGAACTTTTGAGTAATCAACGTCGGCTGAAATTGTTGCTCCGGCAGTATCGAGTTTGCCATCGTAGTTGAGGTTGAAGGAATAATTTCCGGCTACGTTATTCAGGTCGCCATATGTATCAGAAGAAGGTTCGTAGACTGCATCGCTGTTGGTGATGATTGCATTTGTATTGTTTGTAGAAAGGTATTTATCGGCGTAACCGCTTGCTACAAATCCAAACGTATTTTTCTCATTTAAGAAAAATCAATCCCTGCTTTAAAACTGTTATCAATGTAATGATTGTCCATGGTGCTTTTTTCTGTTACCGATGACTGTACTGCACCCTCATCAAAATTGCGGATCACATTCAAAGTCTGCAACTGACCATAATCTGAGTAGTTGTAGCTACCAAAGAGATTTACTTTTTCACCCTGTAGTTAAGATTGATTCCTGCTTCCGGGCTCCAGCCTGCTGTTGAGTGTTCCAGTCCTGCTGTTGCCGACCCATTCAGACCCAGGTTCTTGTCCTTTTTAGTTACGATGTTGATGATTCCCGCATTACCTTCTGCATCATACCTGGCCGATGGATTGGTAATCACTTCGATCTTTGAAACGGCGTCGGCGGGCATGGCGCGCAGTTGATTGGCAAGTTGCTCCGGGGAAAGATAGGTGGGCTTATCATCTATCATCACCAATACACCCTGCTTTCCGCGTAAACTTATGTTGCCATCCTGGTCTACCATTACGCCGGGCGCTTTTCCGAGCGCATCCATTACACTGCCGCCTGCAGCAATGGAACTTTCAGAAATGTTGAGGATCATCTTATCATGTTCATGCTGGATCATCGGTCTTTCAGCAACTACGGTCACTTCATTTAGTTCATTGGTAATGGGCATGAGTGTTATCGTGTCCAACTTCACTTGGAGTATATTACTGTTGAGCGCAACTTCTTTAATTGAGTGCGTTTCAAAACCAATACCGGCAACTGTTACTATATAATTACCTTCGTTAACCTGTTCAAACACAAAAGTGCCTGACTGATCGGTAAATTCTCCTTTTACCAGGGAACTGTCAGTGGCTTTCAAGAGGGTGATAGTGGCAAACTCAACAGGTTGCTTTTGATGGTCAAGCACGGTGCCGGTAATGATTCCGGCGGAAGCGTGGAAGTAACTGCAAAGGCATGCCCATACCACCAGGTGGAAACAAATTTTCATGGTTTTGAATTTATTAGAAGACTAAAAGTGGAAGAAGCCTGTCCCCGTTATTTAAAGAATATGCATTAGTCGTTTGCAGCAGGTAAAAGTTACACTGCCCAAATAATTTGTGCGGACTGTGCTGGATGGCGGTTCGACAAAAGAAAATAGTAATGATATTTAGAGGTGTAATAAGTATCCATACTGTTCAAGGCATAAGTTAACGTTTGGAGAATTACAAATCCATCGGTATGGAATAGTATCGCCTTTTAATATTCATGAGCAGGTATGCGCAAGGCATTGCAGGCAGGTTTTGATGAATTTTCTAATGTAGCAAGGAAATGGAAGCAACATGAACGGCCTGGATAATTAATGTTTATTTTCTGCAAATGACATTTGTCATGTGTTTTAATGAACTATGCACTGAAGGTTTGGTCATGAAAAATACAATTGAAAGAAAATTTCACAGTATCATATTTCATAAATACCTTTACAAAAAATTTTTTTCTATGAGACACCTAAAATTGGCTGCGATGATACTATTAAGCATTGCAGTTTTTAATTCTTGCCTGTTGCCTTATCCGGATGATTCGGAGTTGTATGCTGATGTAGCTACGGTAACGAGCCATGATGCCGATCAGGATTTCAGCAAATTCAACACCTATAGTATTTCTGACACGGTTTACTTTATTGGATCTGATTCTACGCTCGATCCTATTCAGGCCCAGTATTCTACACAAATTGTTGGCGCTATTGTCAGCAATATGAACAGCAGAGGATATACACGGGTTGAAAAAGCCAGGATCCTGACCTGATCATCAATACGACAGCTTCTGAAAATCTGAATATTATTGTTTATCCGGGCTATGGATATGATTACTGGGATTGTTACTACTGGTACTACTATTGCGACTGGTGGTATTATCCTACTTATCCTACCGTTTCAAGTTACAAATCAGGGTCTCTTGTTATTGATATCGTTGCACTTCGGGACGCTATTGATGGTGATCTTGGATACCTTCCAATACCCTGGACATCAGTTGTGTATGCGCTTTCTTCCACAGATCCGGATTTTAACCTGGATAAAGCGTTGCAAGGAATAGACGAAGCTTTTGCTCAATCACCATATCTAACCAAGTAATTCATTGATTTAATTTTTGCATATGAAAAAAATAACTTTTTTGCTGCTTACCATTATAACAATGGGACTTTCAACAGTCAATGCGCAGTCTATATTTACTCTAAACTACGACATGAATTTACCGGTTGGATCAGTTGGAGATTACATTTCAAGCTACCAGTTCAGGGGCATGAGTGGCCAGTACAGGTACCTGCTTACCGATAACCTCGGAGTGGGATTTGATCTTGGTTATAATGCCTGGTATCAGAAGAAGGAGAATACTACCTACATCATTGATGATGAGACAGCCATCACGGGTACTTTCTATAACTACAACCGTAACTGGACCATGCATGCTGCCGCTGATTATTATTTTGGTGACCCTAACAAGAAGGTAAGGCCATATGCCGGTCTTGCATTGGGTGTAAACAGCATTGACCTTGAATCTTACATCATAGATTATGTGATTTATGCAACAAACAAATGGCCATTTTCGGTATCTCCGCAAGTTGGGCTTCTGTTTACACAGCCTGGGTCACGTGTGAGTGCGAATGCAAGTGTGTATTTCAATTACACCACGTATGATTATGATCCCATCATCAGCGACCTGAGTTATGTTGGTTTTAGGGTGGGCATAACGTGGCGTTGAATCGGGTAAGCGAAGTATGAATAAGCAGGTGACTACGATTGGCTGATTTGTACCGGCACTTTGATTACCTGTTTCAGATTTTTTAGAACAATAATTTTAAATTCATTTTTTTAACAATTAACTAAATTTATCATTTAAAAAAACAAGTCATGAAAAAAATTCTTTTGATTGTATTATTCATTTCCGGTTCCTTTTTTGCTTCATTCGCTCAGCTCAGTCAGGATGATATTGCCCTCTTTCAATCCATCTATGGAAAAGACAAGCGCGAAGTGGTGCAACAATACATGAAGTTCAGTGAAACGGAAGCTGCTGCGTTCTGGCCTTTGTATGATGAATATGAAGCAGCCCGCAAGGAGATTGGAAAAAAACGCATTCAGTTGCTGGAGGTGTATGCCAAGAATTATAGTACACTTACTGATGTAACTGCTGACAACCTGATGACTGATGTTATTGCTCAGAATTCTGCCATGGTTAAGTTACAGTCAAAATATTATGGTAAAGCCAAGAAGATAATTCCCGCTTTGAAGGCAGCGCAGTTTATGCAATTGGAAACCTACATGGATAATGCAGCCAAGGTAGAGTTATCAGAGAATATCCCATTCATTGGTGAAATTGAAAGGGACTAATCGGGACCCGAAATCAGAAAAGCTGCATTGATTCAAGGAATTGATTGTAGCAGTTAGTTCAAGCCTTCATTGAAAGTTGTTCAGCAACTACGGTGAAGGCTTTTTCTATGAAGTACTACCTGGCTGAATGTTCTTCAGATGACGTCCGGTATATTTTGGCGGTGAAGGAAGGAATTTGAAACGAAATCGAAGAAATGGCTTACTTCGGGATGCTGATATACAATGTGCATACAAGCCTGCTAATTTTTTATCCACAGTATTTGTCAGTTAAAGTATTGATTTACAGTTATTAATGCGAGAGGTAATCAGGCCGAATAAATTTATTTCAAGGGCAGGGTTGCATATTCAAAAACTACCGTTACCTTTGTGTCCCGCTTTTGAAAAAGCACTCCCTTAAAAAGTCGTAAGTAGTAAGTATTTAGTCGTTAGAATAGGAGTTTGGAAGCTTTGAATTTTCCTTATTCGCAAGTCCCGGTTTTACCGGGATAATGTTCTTTGAAGTATTGGAAGATAACAATTAGCCAGCATTAAAAAAGGTAAGTGTTTTAAGCTAGAATTAACTCAAGTTTTTTTACAACGGAGAGTTTGATCCTGGCTCAGGATGAACGCTAGCGGCAGGCTTAATACATGCAAGTCGAACGGTAACAGGTGTAGCAATACATGCTGACGAGTGGCAGACGGGTGAGGAACACGTACACAACCTCCCTCTTACTGGGGCACAACTCCGAGAAATCGGGGCTAATTCCCCATAACATTTCGAAAGGGCATCCAATTGAAATTAAAACTCCGGTGGTAAGAGATGGGTGTGCGTCTGATTAGCTAGTTGGTAGGGTAACGGCCTACCAAGGCGACGATCAGTAACTGGTGTGAGAGCACGACCAGTCACACGGGCACTGAGATACGGGCCCGACTCCTACGGGAGGCAGCAGTAAGGAATATTGGTCAATGGGCGCAAGCCTGAACCAGCCATGCCGCGTGCAGGATGAAGGCCCTCTGGGTTGTAAACTGCTTTTATCTGGGAAGAAACACCCCGTTTCTACGGGGCTTGACGGTACCAGAGGAATAAGCACCGGCTAACTCCGTGCCAGCAGCCGCGGTAATACGGAGGGTGCAAGCGTTATCCGGATTTACTGGGTTTAAAGGGTGCGTAGGCGGGCCTTTAAGTCAGTGGTGAAATCTCCCGGCTTAACCGGGAAACTGCCATTGATACTATTGGTCTTGAATTCAGTTGAGGTGGGCGGAATGTGTCGTGTAGCGGTGAAATGCTTAGATATGACACAGAACACCAATTGCGAAGGCAGCTCGCTAAACTGACATTGACGCTGAGGCACGAAAGCGTGGGGATCAAACAGGATTAGATACCCTGGTAGTCCACGCCCTAAACGATGATTACTCGATCTGTGCGATACACTGTACGGGTCTATGCAAAAGCATTAAGTAATCCACCTGGGGAGTACGACCGCAAGGTTGAAACTCAAAGGAATTGACGGGGGTCCGCACAAGCGGTGGAGCATGTGGTTCAATTCGATGGTACGCGAGGAACCTTACCTGGGCTAGAATGCATTCAGACCGATGCCGAAAGGTGTCTTTCCCGCAAGGGACTGTTTGCAAGGTGCTGCATGGCTGTCGTCAGCTCGTGCCGTGAGGTGTTGGGTTAAGTCCCGCAACGAGCGCAACCCCCATCACTAGTTGCCATCGGGTAATGCCGGGGACTCTAGTGGAACTGCCTGCGTAAGCAGTGAGGAAGGAGGGGACGACGTCAAGTCATCACGGCCTTTATGTCCAGGGCTACACACGTGCTACAATGGCGGGTACAATGGGTTGCCACTTGGCAACAAGGCGCTAATCCCAAAAAGCCCGTCTCAGTTCAGATTGAAGTCTGCAACTCGACTTCATGAAGCTGGAATCGCTAGTAATCGCGCATCAGCAATGGCGCGGTGAATACGTTCCCGGACCTTGTACACACCGCCTGTCAAGCCATGGAAGCCGGGTGTACCTGAAGACGATAACCGTAAGGAGTCGTTCAAGGTAAAACCGGTAACTGGGGCTAAGTCATAACAAGGTAGCCGTATCGGAAGGTGCGGCTGGAATACCTCCTTTTTAGAGCATGTTATCCCGATTCGTCGGGAAACGAATACTTACCTGCTGGTAAGTTGTTACTTCCAATCTTCTAAGACTTCAAACCGCCTCCGTGGAAACATGGGGGCGGTTTTGTTTTGTATACTCGATGGATGAAGAGCCGGTTTGGAAAGTGGTTGTGGATTGTTAAATGGCTAAATGGCAAATGGCAGAATGGTTGAATGGTTGAATAGTTGAATGGTAGTATGGACGGGCAAAGGATTTTTTTTAATGTATTAAGTAGGGTGCTTTTCTACTAACAAGCAATCTTGAGCATGGATACCGAAGATTCTCAACAGAACATCTCTTTCATTACCGGTAGATGAGTACATCGTTAGCCCGAATTTGAAAACCTGGGTGATTGAGAAAGTGATTTTTGATCCAATTGATAATTGCCACTTTGGAATGGACTAATGGTTAGTGTTTGAATAACATTGAAATGCGAAGTTAAAACCTGCTCATTATTCAAATTGCCACTTCAACAATAGTTTAAGGTAAATGATAAGTGTTACAGCATCAATAGTTTTTTGTCCGGGTGAAAGTTTTTCCGGAATTAAAATCTGGATGCTCAGCAGGACGGGATTGCAAATCATAGTTGTTCGAAACCTTGATCAATTAAGTTTATGCAGATGATAAATGGCCTGTGTTGGCCAGAATCAAAAAAAATGTCATGCTTCGACTCCGTTCAGCATGACAATTTTTTTGAAGAACGCTTCTGTAAAAGCAAGGTCGCACTTCGACAGAGTTTATGCTGAGCGTAGTCGAAGTGCTGCTAATGACACATGGTTTAAGGAGTTGATTTTCAAACTTTTAAAAAGTGTCATTTTCAAAGAACTCGATTTGCAAAATAGTTTGCGCTCAGCGTGACATTGTTTTTGTTCCATGCTCATTCCCGTTTGCCTATGCCCTCCACGTATTTGTATCTCGGAGCATTTTTCAGTAAACCTGAAAGCAACGAACGTTTCTAATATTCATGATTACAAATCTATGCTAACGTGAGTATTAAAGATCAAGATGAAAAATAGAATCTTCTATACCTAAAAAATCAGGCTCAATATTTTTGTAGATAACCTGGGAAATGCATTACTTGATAACATGGTTATTCCGGCAATGGCAGAATAATCGGATAGCTTTTTATAAAAACTATATTTCATATAGAATTATTTGTAAATAAGGATAGTTTTTTTTAGTGAGATGAGGTAATTATATTCAACCCATGTGCCGAATTGAAAGCAGTTAACTTATGGGTGTGGCTTTTGCATTCGATCATAGTATAAGAACAATAGTATAAAGTGCATTCAAGTTAAGTCAAGAACTCATCAACAATTTCTACTGCTTATCATAGTTTTAAATTGAATTTCAACTGAAGTAAGATCCATATAGGAGATGATTCAATACATCGGAATCTTTTTTGATTATTCCCTCTGAACTCTTCGCAAAAAATTGTGGTTCTTGCACAACCATGATTTTTTCCTTCACCAGAAAATTACTCCAATGGCATGCAGCTAATCCCCGCAGCATGCCCTGGAAAAATACCAAGGACCCTTACAAAATATGGTTATCGGAAATTATCCTGCAACAAACGCGCGTGGAACAGGGATGGCCTTACTATGAACGCATCACCAAAAAATTTCCGACTGTAAAGCACCTTGCAAATGCCAGGGAAGAAGAAGTTTTGAAAGCATGGGAAGGGTTAGGCTATTATACAAGAGCAAGAAATTTACATGCAGCAGCCAAGCAAATTGTAAATGACCCGGAGGGAAAATTTCCTTCAACTTATGAGAGGATATTGAATTTAAAAGGCGTAGGTCCTTATTCAGCGGCTGCTATTGCCTCCTTTGCTTTTGACCTGCCACATGCTGTGGTGGATGGCAATGTATTTCGGGTGCTATCACGCTATTTCGGAATTAACGAAGCAGTGGATTCCGCTAAAGGAAAGAAACTATTCAGCGAACTGGCCCGACAACTGCTTGATAAAAAAAATCCGGCCGATTATAACCAGGCCATCATGAACTTTGGTGCACTGGTATGCAAACCTTCCACTCCGGAATGTGCAATCTGTATTTTTAAGAAGCAGTGCATTGCTTATAAAACTGATACCGTTTTTGAGTTGCCGGTAAAATCAAAAAAGGCTGCCGTGCGCTACAGGTGGTTTAATTTCCTGGTGCTGGAAAATGATAAGGAAGTGATCATTGAAAAGCGAACTGCTAAAGATATCTGGAAGGGATTGCACCAGTTTCCTGTTTTGGAAACGGTTAGCTACCAAGCGCAAAGTGATTTCCTGAAAGCATGGAAGCAGACCGCCTTCTTTAAAGGAGAAAATATAAAAGTGAATGGCATTTCAAAAGTGATAGCACATAAATTGACACATCAAACCATTTTTGCACAGTTTATCAGCGTGCCGATATCGGCAGTAAAGAAGCCCCTGCCAGAAGGCTGGTTGAGAATAAAAAAGTCAAGACTGAAGACATTTGGGTTTCCTGTTTTAATTAGTAATTACCTGGCGCAATTTAGAAATGAAGAGGATGGTTCGAAATGAAGGGTTGTGATGGATGCCAGTTTAAAAAAAATCCGGTCGCTGAGCGAAGCCGGAGTGTGTATTTTTCAGAGAGTATAATTGCTAATTTTTGCGCCCTTCGACTCCGCTCAGGGTGCAAAAATTCTCCCCTATCCAAGCTAAAACTTCAAAATTTCAGACAATAAAAATTTTCAACCAAAAAAAAATCCCTTTGCCGAATTAAAAAAATACTATTTTAGCTGTGAATATATTTTTTAACCCAAAATTTTATCCTTATGAGAGGCGTAAACAAAGTTATCCTCGTTGGGCATCTTGGAAAAGATCCCGAAGTTAATCACCTTGAAGGTGGACTCGTAGTTGCCAAGTTTTCTTTGGCTACATCAGAAGCTTACAATGACAAAAGCGGCAACCGCGTAGAGCAAACCGAATGGCATAATATTATATGCTGGCGGAAACTCGCAGAAACTGCAGAGAAGTACCTGAAAAAAGGTAGTGCTATTTACCTGGAAGGGAAAATCAAATCAAGCAGTTACACCGACAAAGAGAACATCAAACGTTATCGGACCGACATCGTGGCTGATACCTTTACGATGCTCGACCGTAAACCTGAATCCGGTAATAACGGCAGCACGGGAGAACCGGTAACCACAGACGGAGAAGCACCGATAGCTGATGATCTCCCATTCTAAAGTTGCCTGACTAAAGCAAAACTCATTTGGATCCTACAGGCAGTGCGGCAATTACGGAATGTTTGATGGTGCCTCTTGCACTTATTCAATCGTTTCAGACAGAAGTAATCATCTTTTCCTTTGTTACTTTTTTGCTGTTATTCTTCGCCTTTCTCATCTCCGGTGGAGAACATGCCCTGTTTTCACTTACTTCCAGTGAGTTGTCAGATTTAGAAAAAAAGAGCCCCCGTACTTTCCGGCATATTCAGCACCTGATGGCGCGTCCGCGTCACTTACTGGTACTGGTGAAAATGCTGCAAATGGTGGTGAATGTAACGGTACTTTTTCTTGCCGTAAGAATTGGCATTCATCTCTTCGGGGGCTCTTCCCTTTCCTGGCTGGAATACTCAATTGAAATTATCGTCCTGATACTGCTCTTATTATTAAGCCAGGAAATACTCCCAAAATTTTTCGGTGGCAAGAATAACATTCTATGGTCAAAGGCTATGGGCACGCCATTATTTTTTCTAAGCAGGCTGTTGTATCCGTTTACTGAATTCATCATCGAGTGCTCTTACTTTATAGAGAAACGATTTTCGCGGAAGAATGAAGGGCTGGAAGAAGAAGTGATGGAAAAACCGGAAGAACAACTGGTGGAAGAAACAACCGGGCATGATGATGGCATTCCCATCCTGCAGGGAATTTTAAAGTTCAGAACCATCGTAGTGCGACAGATTATGAAGTCGAGGCTCGATATGTTTTGTATTAATGAAAAGACGGAGTTTGCCCAATTGCTTCAGACCGTACGTGATGTGGGTTACTCGCGCCTGCCTGTATATCGTGATAACCTGGATCATATCATCGGAATCCTATACACCAAAGACCTGCTCACCTTCCTGCAGGAACCCGCGAACCGTAACTGGCAGCAGCTGATACGGGAAGCATACTTTGTTCCGGAAGGCAAAAAAATATCAGAACTCCTCTTAGAACTGCAACGTCAGCAACGACACCTTGCTTTGGTAGTGGATGAATACGGGCGCACGGCAGGACTGGTTACACTGGAAGATATTGTAGAGGAAATTATCGGAGATATACGCGACGAAACCGATGAACGGATAGAAGTGGACTTCACACAACTTGACGAAAGTAACTTCATCTTCGAAGGAAAAACGCCCATTAATGATTTCTGCAAAGTGCTGCAACTACCGGAAGATTACTTTGATGAAGTAAAAAGTGATTCTGATTCCCTCGGTGGATTAATTCTGGAGATTCGCGGAACGATTCCTCAACCCAATGAAACGGTGGCATACGAGGCATTCCTGTTTACCGTTTTAACCGTGGAGAATTACAGGATCAACAAAGTGAAAGTAACACGCACGAAAGATGAGGCTGCCACATCAGTATGAAAATGGTTGATCTACGAAACAAACTTAGTTTGCAGCACTTCATCAGCCCAATAGTCACCGGATTTATTTTGACTTTTCTTTTGGTCGTTCAAAGTTGCGAGAATTCATATACACCAAAGCCAAGGGGCTACTTTAAGATTGTGTTGCCGGAAAGAAACTATAAACATTTCGATAACGGCATATGCCCTTTCACCTTCGACTATCCCGCTTATGGGGTGATCAACCGTGACACTGTTTTTTTAGATACCATCCCGGACAATCCCTGCTGGTTCAATATTACTTTTCCTTCATTAAACGGAAACCTTTATCTCAGCTATAAGGAATTATCAGGTGCTACTACCTTGCAACAACTTTCAGAAGATGCACATAAACTTACGTTCAAGCATACGATAAAGGCAGACTTTATTGAAGAAAATATTCTGGAGACGCCTAATAATGTGTATGGAATTTATTATGAAGTGGGTGGTAATGCCGCATCGGCTGTGCAGTTTTTTGTGACCGACAGCACAAAACATTTTCTGCGCGGCTCACTCTATTTTTATAATACTCCCAATGCAGATTCTATTGCGCCGGTAGTAAATTTTATTAAACCGGATATCATTAAGTTGATCAGTACGTTGAAATGGGAGGAACCGGTACCTTGAATGCAATGATAGCAAAGTTGAAATGCTTGCACTAAATTTTAGTAGCGCAAAGCCGCCAAGAACGAACACGAATTCCAGCAAAGGGTTTCATTTTATCCATCGGAAAATTAGTTGTTTTAGAATACGTTTGTTTCTTTTTTGCAGCAGCTTTTTTGTAAGCCTGAATACATTTAAGGTATTAGAATCAAACCTGGTTTATGATGCTGCATTTTTTTATTCATCCACCGGAAGTCATGATCAGGCGGTTGATACGCAGCTGTTATATTTGTAGCAATTCAATTTCAAACGGTAAACCGCATGTTGAACAAGGGTAGCATTTTTTTTCGTGCAGGTATATTCCAACTGTTGTTACTTACAGTATTTGCCACTTTGGCATTGGCTCAGTCTTCATCACCGGGATCCCTGCAGCTTTCATCTGTAAATATCGGTTTACAACTATGGTCACCTTCTGAGCCGGCATCATTTGACAAATTAAAATTGCTGGCAAGAGATGAAGCCGATTTAACACCGATTGACTTAACTGAATACAGCCAGGGCCAGTTTTCCATCAGCGCAGAGAGCGAAGAAGGTATTCCATTCGTCCTTCCTGATGATAAAGTGAACACAGCAAATGTGTTGAAAGGCATGAGGTTTTATGCGCAACTGGGTTTTAATCCTTATAGCAAGAAGCTGGAACGTTTCCTGGAAAACCGTGAGTTGTTATTTGGAGTTTACTATCAACCATATGTTTACCACAACACCGGCTTTTTGGATCGCGATACTTTATTGGTTGATTCAATCATTGGAAATTACGCCTATTACACGGAGTGGACACCGGTTTTGGGATTCACCGGGGATTATATTTTCAAAACAGATCCTTCAAAAAGAGTTGGGGCATACTTTGGTGCAGGTGCCGCTATTGGCACAGCATTGCATCCTGTGATACTGGAGCAGTATGGCAGCTTTATACAGACCATAAAGTCAGACACCTTCAGCAATGGAATTAACACCATTCAATATTTTGAATCACGCTCTGATACAAAAAATACCCTGCCTGCCTCGGGATCGCTTTTGCTGGAGTTAAGATTTCCATTCGGAGGCACCCTGCGAATTGCAGATAACTTCAGCATCATGGTTAATGCAGAAGGTAAACTCAGTAAGCAAATCTATTTCAATGGCGAGTCATTTGCATCCAGGTTTGGTATTGCCGGGACTATTGGAATGAAGTATGAATTCTGATGCAATTTTTTTTTGAAGTTGATTCTTTGATTTCATGTAGCATCAAGCGATTAAGCAAGTTTCGCAGAGAAAGATCTGCTTGATCAGCTCTATCTGCAAAATCAACGACAATTCTTTTTATGTTTTATGTGCTAATGGTTCCGGTCAATAGCTTTAGACTAGCCATAGATAACTTCAAGGCACTTTTAATGCTGGTTCCCGCACATAAAATGCGAATCCGCCTTCAGTGCGTAATAAACTTACATCATCATACTCCTCCATTCGGTTCATAGAAGTGGTTTTTAATACAAAATATACGGGTCGATCCACCTCACCGCGCAGTAACCATTCTTCATTGTTGCTTTGCACGTCATCACCTGCCGGTTTTTGGAAATAGAAATAGTGTGCATAGCTTTTGAAGCCAACCGGCATTACATACACCCTTTTTCCTTGCAGGCTTTGATAGAAGCGAATGGCGGGCCCTTGCGAATAAGCTTCAATTTTTGGTACGACTGCTTTCAGGTAAACAAGCATACACAAGGCTGTTGAGAAAAAAAGTACCATGATACCCTGCTTGTTTTTACCGGCAAACAATAGTGCAACTGCTGATAGCATGCACAGTAAATACACGATTCCAATCAGCATTTCGGAACCATTCCATTGCACATCAGTACGCAGGCAATCTACTGCAAAGGGATCATCGAGGTAGGGTATCAACAGTTCTTTGTGTTGTGCAAGCCAGGGCACAGCAATCAATAAGATGGAAAAGAGCGAACCTATCATGCCAAGCAATATTAGTTGCCAACTTGCAAGACGCTTAGCATTCTGCAAAGCATCATCCAATACTTTTGCAGCAAGAAAAGATAACGGGAAATAGGTGAGTGAAGAGTAGTGTGCAATTTTTGTGGTAACCAAAGAGAAGAGTATGATCACCACCCAAAACATAATCTGCATCCAGCGATGCAGGTCGACTGAATCTTTGGGAAAATTGTTTTTAAATAAGGCAGGTAAGGCAATAATTGATATAGGAAAGCAACCTATTGCTACCACCACAAAATGATAATACCAGGGGCCACCATGTCCGGCTACCGGTTGTGTAAGCAGTTCCAGTTGATAACGAATGAACAGGCCGGCAAAACCAATTCCGTTTTCCCAAATATCAATGGCAAACCAAATACCGGCTATCAATATAAAAGCAAGGAAAAAAAGTAACCATTCGCGCAAAGCCGGGAAACGCCGGAAACTTTTGCTGAGCCAATACACGGCAGCACACAATAGCAGCATCAACAGTGCAACAGGCCCTTTGGTAAGCGTTCCTAATCCAATGAAGATACCGGCAAGTGCAGCATAGTTCATCCTTATTGATTTCTTCCGTTCTGCTGCCAGTTGTACCAGCAAGAAGATGCCCATGAAGATAAAGTAGTTGAATACCGGGTCAATGATGCCTGACTTGAAATACAAGTGAGGCAGGAAGGAACCCAACATGCACAATGCCCATAGTAGTCCAAAGCGGCTGCTGTAATAATTCTTGCCTATTATGTAAAACGTAAGCAGTGTAATAATTCCGGTTATTGTATTGGGAAGTCGTGCTGCAAACTCATTCACACCAAAGAGGTGCATACTGATTGCCTGCATCCAAAAGAATAATGGCGGTTTTTCCGGGAAGGGCAGGTAGTTGATCTGAACTTTGGTATAGTCGCCGGTTACCATCATTTCTCTTGCACTCTCTGCAAAGTTGATTTCATCCCAGTCAAATAAATGAACTGCACCCAGGAAGGGAATAAAAAAAAGAGCACCCGCCAGCGTAATAAGCAATGGAGTGTAGAAATTTCTTGCGGGCATCAGCAGTTATTGGCGTTACAAGATAAACCTCTCTGTGCAGTCGGCAAACAATTCTGGAACGGTGTTATTCACGATAGTTTTCTGCCGGCTGGAAAGAAATAAAACAGGAGGGGAATAGCAATCAGGATGAAAGTACCTGCTAGCCGAAATAAAAGAGTTTTGGTCTCATTAACTGACGGCAGGATGTCGGCAGGAAGCGACTGATCATAACGGAACACCGGGTTGAGATTGATTTCATTTCCATCACGATAAAAAATTCGTGCCCTTACATAAGTATCTTCCGGCTTAATAACATAAAATGCAGCGACACAATTATTGGAAGCGCTTAGCATTTTGCCACCTTGTCCGTAAAAGGCAATGGCACCGGTATCATTAATAGCAATCATCAAAGTATCATTTCGGATTTGCACGTGTTTCATCGTTTGAAGCCCGGCTTTAACCCGCTTCTGTTTATCCTCAAAACTTTGTCCTGCTTTATTGTTGATTACCATGATGTAACTCCGTCCTGCCTTTAATGCCTGAAGGATGCTTGCCTTATCAGCAGTATGTGCGCCCACCCATGTACAATAGCGACCGACCTCCAGCGGGTTTGTGATGTCATGCGCATCATCATTGGCTACACAGAAGACAGGTCGCCCGGCAGATAATGCGGAGTCGAAAGCAGCAAAAGAACCTGACGGGAATATTTCGATGTAATCATAACCCCTGAGCCATTTAAAATTATCAGCAGGATAGGAGTTCCTGTTTGCAGGATGATTGATGATAATATGGCTGCTGTCAGTATTGCGAAGCTTTTTAAGTATGTGTTGCTTGTTGGAAAGTGTTTGTGGCCATATATAATCTTTCCAAACAACTTTAGATGCACCTAAGATAGTCTGGTGATGTTTCAGGATTCCATATCCATGTTCGTATGCTGCCAGGTAATTCGTTTGATGGTTGCCATAAGTATCGACCAGTTGGTAGTTCGAAATGCATCGAACGTGATAGCCTAAAGAATCATATGTTGCCATGGCGATTGCTGCGGTTGATGTTCCATAAGTAAGTCCCATCCAGGCTCTTACATGCGCATGGAAGTTGCATTTTTTCCAATCAGTAAATTCTTCCCCTTCATAGGGATTGTAAATATTGGAACCTTGAAAAGGTGAAGGAGGAATGAAAAGATACTGCGGACAAAAGAAATATTGATTCACTGTACCCAACAGCATTAGCCAGAAAATAAAAAAGAGCAACCACCTCCTTTTTTTCATTGCAGATTAGTTAGAGTAGAATAATCAAAGGATCTACCAGTGCCAATGCATTAAACAGGTTTGGGTATTTAGAAACAGAAAAAGTACAGATTGTAATAGGAAGCTTTTCATCTACTGATGCAATTATTCCAGTTGAATCAGCTATCTGAAATGATTCAGGAAGTATTTACCACTATAACTTTTCATCAACAGGTTCCCACAGTTCAATCTTATTGCCTTCCGGATCCATGATCCAGCCAAACTTTCCATACTCATACACTTCAATTTCTCCAACTTGCTCAACGCCTTCCTCTTTCAGTACCTTCAGCAAGGCTTCCAGGTTCTCTACACGGTAGTTGAACATAAAAGGTTTCTTACTCGGATCAAAGTAGTTGGTGTCGTTCTTAAAGGTGCTCCAACTTGTACTGCATTTTTTTTCGGGTTGATCATTATCACGCCACCAGAATATGGCGCCTCCCCAATCATTCATTTCCATGCCCAGGTGATTCTGGTACCATGATTTTTGTTTTGCGGTATCCTCACATTTAAAGAATATGCCGCCAATGCCTGTTACCCGTTTCATAATAAGAGATTTTTACTGTAGCAAAAAGTAGTTTACAGATAGCAAGTTATTTAAATAGTCAGAATAATGAATGCCTGCGCTTGAAAAAATAAGAAGCTGATTTAACAAAAAGCATTTTACCCTGTAAGATTGCTTTATCAGTTTCCTGCAAATAATTCCGACATTAGGTGTATCCTGTTTTTTTAATGACTTTCCGGAGCCTGGCTTCCTGAGATTTTTTTTCGAGTTCCGGTATGCGACGATGAAGTGCTTCCGCAAAAGCAACTTTTTGTTTGCCGGTTAATACCGGTAAAGAGCGCTCCGCATACATAGGCAACTGATTGACCGGGCACGTATTGAGTTGTAATAACAAAAGGTTAAACATTTCTTCAGCATAGCTGCCGATGCTGCAAAGTTTAATGAAAATACCGACTGCATGATCACGGGTTATTACAGAACCTTTTAATGCAGCGGCTTCAATCTGCTTAATCTTCTTATAGAGGACTTGTGACTTTTCCGATGCAATGGCATCAAGTGCAGCCATGGCGCCCCAGACCATCCTGTTGTCAGTTGATGTCAAGAGTTCCAGGAATTTTTCGACATAGGCAGCGATTAAGACCGGTTTTCGATTTCCGATTTCATACAATACTTTAATGCAGTCGTGACGGATGCCTTTGTTTTGATGATGCAGGCAGTGAATAAGTTCTTTTATGGCTGCTTTGTTATTTGAAGCAACAATTACTTCTGCCAATTTTATGTTTGGCTCTTCATCTTTTCTTTTTTGTGAAGAAGCCAGCTGTGGTAAGACTGACATATACTATGTTTTTGAAAAGGTAAGCCTGCTGACTATGAGGGATAGGAAAACCAAGCCTGTCATTACTATTGGCGGTAGAAAGGTATTCAGGGCCATTACCATGAAGCATACACCGAATACGACCAGGTTAATGGTTACGATGCCTTTCATGGTTTCTATGTCAGTCTTGCGGCGAAGGAGGTAGCTATTTACCAGCGCTCCCATCAGGTATAATAATGCAAAGCAAGCACTGAAGGCAGTCATGATGTTCATGGTGGATGGGCTGAATCCTGCTCCCATGTCTGTTCGGTAATTTTGCATCAGATCAATCAGCAGACGCTCCTGGTGAGTACTGCCTTCCGGTGTGAAGAAAAAACTCATGGAGTGTGCAGCAGCGGTAATCACCTGTAAGATGATGGCCGTCTTTAGCCAGAATGAATATTGATTAAACATGTGTTCAGTTGTATGGAGAGAAGGAATGCATGAACGGGTGCATGCTAAATTGACGCGCAAGTTCTGATTAACTAAATGGTTAAATTGAACCATTCCTCACAAATGGATCATGATTCAATTGTATTTTTTTCTCGCAAAGGTTACTAAGCCCGCAATGAAAACTCCACAATCCAGCTCTGCGAGCTTTGTATACTTTGTGCGTAAGTTATTAATGGCCATTTTTTAGATAATACTTTACCAGCGTCAATTTCATATGCACCCGCATGAAATGTATTGTCGGAGTTAAAGAAATGTTCTGCAATTTGGAATTTAGGTTTGCGGGTTTGATTGGAAAGTACAAGATATAGATAACCTTCCATTGAGTTAAATATTACAGGTAAATTGTGCTTGCTAAATGATACCTTTCTTGTAAACCGCACTTTAAGCATGATTGCATTGCTTGGAATTCCTTATGATGCTAACTCTTCTTTTTTAAGAGGCTCTGCTGATGCACCTGGAAGGATCAGGCAAATGGAGGTCGATGGATCGGCAAATACTTTTTCAGAAGACGGTAAGGAAATTCTAAACGGACTAACTTATCATGATGCCGGTGACCTGGAGATTGCTGAAGCAACAGGATTCGCTGCACATACACTTATCCGAAATCGGATCAGCGAACTGGTGACTGCAAAATCAAAAGTGATCAGTCTTGGAGGAGACCATGCTATTACTTTTCCAATCCTGGATGCCTATGCAGCTGTTTATCAACCTTTGCATGTATTGCATATTGATGCACATGCAGACTTGTATGATCTTTTTGATCAGAATCCCTATTCACATGCATCACCATTTGCAAGAGTGATGGAAAGGAAACTTGTCGCATCGTTAACGCAGGTTGGAATACGTACATTAAATACCCATCAGCGTGAGCAGGCTGACCGGTTTCAAGTGAACGTGATTGCTGCAAAGGATTTTAATCTATCATTTATTCGACAACTCAGTGGTCCGCTTTATATTTCCCTGGATCTTGATGCGCTTGATCCTGCCTTTGCTCCCGGTGTTTCACACCATGAGCCGGGAGGATTGACAACACGGGAAGTGATCAGTCTGATTCAACAGATCGGTGTGCCTGTAGTTGGTGCTGATATAGTGGAATGCAATCCTCATCGTGATATCAATAACATGACAGCTATGGTCGCGTATAAACTTTTTAAGGAACTGGTAAGTGTCATGCTTTGACAGTCAGCCGGAACCTTATGAACTTCTCTCTTTATTTCCGGAAGTATCAGTTTAGCCCGCAACAGTCTCCTGTAGTGGATTTTGAAGCGAATAGATTTCACAATCTTCTGAAACGGAATCGAATACAAATCCATTTCTCCTGAGTAGTTTAATGGAAGGCAGATTGTCATGACGAACTTCTGCTACCATCTTGTTAAGATTCAGTTTTTGGAAACCAAATTTAATAACGGCGGTAATTGATTCCTGCATATAACCCTTACCCTGGAAGTCGGGATGGAGGACATAACCCGTTTCTGCCTTTTCTTCCACATAATCTACGTTCCAGAGACAGATTGATCCAATAATTTCCTGCCTGCCTTTCAGTTGAATGCCCCAATAGGCCGATTCATTTGCAGCAATGAAATTGTTGATCTTGCCGATGAATGCAAGGGCATCAGCCATTGACTTTGCAACCGGAATATCTATGAACTCCAATATCCGTTTATCAGATCGATGTATGAAGATCTCCTGTGCATCATCGTTTATAAGTTGCCGCAATAACAATCGTTCTGTTTCTAAGACAGGAAATGGATTTAGGTTAAGCCGTTGCATTTGATTGAATTTATGTTTGAATTATTCTCAGGTGAATTGTTTCTGGAAGTATTAGTGTGAGTAACAAAGGCTCAAAGGCGTTTAGGTATATTTTAATCTCACATCATTTCTTTGAGTTTTGCAGCCTTGGTGGCAGTTTTTCATTAGCAATACAACAATGATGTACAAATATATTCGCTACAGGAATATTTCATGATTTAGGAATCATCATCAGGTTATAGGCCAAATCAGCTCTTCAAGTTCTTTGATGCTCGTTGCTTTACTTCGCCAGTCAGTAATTTTCAATTGGGCATCAAAATCGCTGTAACGGTGCAAAATCTGCAATCCTACTAAACGATGCCGTAGTGTAATATCCATCTGAGTAGTTGAATAGCCATAACCTTTCAGCAGGCTGTGGATTAATAATTCATCACCGGCTGCCAGGAACATTAATGGGCCAAGCAAGTCATATTCATTAAAGCCGGTCATGGCATCACCAAAATCAATCATTCCGCAAATATTTTGCAAATGGTTCGTCTTTGAAGATAAGAGGTTGAAAGGAGTGTACTCACCGGTAAGTAAAACGGGTTTTACTGCGGTAGGAAGTAACAGTACCGATTCATTTACATAATCAGTACACTGTTCAATAAACCAATCGGGCATACCTTGTTTTGTATGACGTGCCTGAAACGTTTGTAATTGTTGTTCGAGAAAATTTGGCCAGGCAGGTTGTAACATGGGAAGATTCCCGGAAGGCAAAGCATGTACTTCAGCCATCATTTCGCCAACTTGATGAAGCAGCGCTGACCGGTTTTGTTTAGAGCAGTTATTCCAGGTATGATCTAATGTTATTCCTTCCAGCAAAGTGATCACGATATAGGTCCATTGATCAGGCCGTTCGCCATAAGCAATCAATTCGGGAACCGGGAAAGAGAGTTTGTCCTGCAAAAATTCCAATACCTTGTATTCACTATCCCATTGGTGTCGGTGAAAAGGAGGGAAGATCTTTATCACATACCTGTTATCAACGGCAGCAATCAGGTTAGAGCCGCTTGTAAAGGGTGATAATTCTTTAAAAACAAGATGATGCCTAAGGCAAGTTTCTGTGATGGCAAATAACCACGCTTCAGGTTTCAACCGGAAATTATGGGTGAATTCATTTACATCCGGATCAGGTAGTTTCATTTGATAGCAGTATCAATTCTACAGGATTTATTGTTGCAACATCTAAACCTTCACTTCCTTCCACTTACCTTTTTTGAAGTAGTACCAGGCCACAACAGCAATCAAGGTCTCTGCTACCGGTATAGCTATAAATACACCGGACACATTCAGGTTTGTGCCATAGGCAAGAAAGTAAGCAAGCGGTATTTGAAACATCCAGAAGCAGGCGAAATTAATGATGGTTGGCGTCCTCGTGTCGCCGGCACCATTCAAAGCTTGCATCATCACCATGCTGATACCGTAAAAAATATAGGCAGAGCCGATGATCTGCAATGACTGTACACCATAAGCAATAACCGTTTCATCCGTTGTAAAAAAGGAGATGATTGGTGGCGAAAAAAAGAGAAACAAGATCATCACGAAACTCATAAATATTGCATTGTATTTCGTAGTCAGCATCACACTTTTTTCAGCTCTGTCAATTTGCCCTGCACCCAGATTTTGTCCTACCAGTGTTGCAGCTGCATTGCTCAGTCCCCAGGCCGGCAGAATGAAAAACACCACATTTCGGATTGCAATCTGATATCCTGCTGATGCTGACGTGCCACCTGTTTCCGCGACGAGACGTGCCAGGATAATCCAGCTACCGCTTGCGATAATAAATTGAAAGGTGGCTGGCCAGCCAATATGGATAATTGATTTGATGAGTACTTTATCAATCCTGAAGTGATGCATTTTAAAACGCAGGATACCACTTCCTTTAAACAAATGATAACATTGATAGGCTACACCGGAGCTTCTTCCTATCACGGTTGCGATAGCAGCGCCCTTCAATCCGAAATAATGAATAAGTATGGGACACAGAATAATGTTGATGATGCTGGCAATCCATAAACTCTTCATCGCCATCGCAGCATCACCGGCCCCGCGGAAAATGCCATTGATCAGAAACAACAGGATGATGGCTGCACTTCCTCCAAACATGATTCGGGTAAAGACCGCACCTTCGGCAACCACCTCATTGCTTGCACCCATCAGTGTGAGAATATCGGGTGCAAATACTACTCCGGCAAGAGATACCACAATTGTTACTATTAGCGCAATAATGAGCGATTGTGCTCCGGCATGAGCCGCTGCTTCCGGATTTTTTTCTCCAATCCTCCTGGCCACAATGGCCGTTGCTGCGGTGCTTAATCCGATAGAGATGGAGTAGATGATGGTGATAACTGACTCCGTTAAGCCAACAGTGGCAATGGCATTCTGGCCCAGTTTACTGACGAAGTAGATATCTACCAATGCAAAGACACTTTCAAGGCTGAGTTCCAAAATCATTGGAATCGCCAACAGAAAAACGGACTTCGGAATGCTACCTTTTGTGTAATCCTGCTGTTCGCCGTTCAGTGATTGCCTGATCAGTTTGAACACCCGGAGGATGTTGAGCTTTGTTTTCTGAAAGAGCATATTTTACTGCTAACTGAATTAACAGATGGTGAAAGAACAGAATATTTATTGTAAGTCAATGCAGGTACGTTACTTTTTTTAGCTCACATCGTAGCGATTGCTTATAGTAACCTACTATCTATCTAAGGAATCAGCATTAAAAAGTACCTTACCTGAGCTTATGCCGACTTGCTTATTTAAGAATTGAAATCGGGGTGTTTGAAATTTACGAAGCGCAAAGAAGGAATAATTTGATAATGCATTACTTTTTAGAATCTTTACAACAGCAGATCCCTATCTTGTTAAAGACAATCTGCTCTCTCATGAAAAAAATTAATGTGCTTCTATTGCTGCTTTTATTTCCTTATGCTACTGTTATTGCACAGGTTGTAATTAATGAAGGTTCTAATAAAAATTATACCACCATTGCTGATGAGAATGGAGAATTTCCTGATTGGATCGAATTATACAATTCCGGTAATGATACCATAAGCTTAAGTGGTTATTCGCTGACAGATGATCCTGCAGATCCTTTAAAATGGGTGTTCCCGGCTGTTCAGTTGATGCCGGGCGAATACAAAACAATTTTTTGCAGTGGGAAGGATAGAAAACCTGTTTCCGGATTTATTCCGGTTCACAATTCAGGTTCTTACAATCCTATAGTTGGCTGGAATACCCATCACTTCACCACCCCATTTTTTTGGGATGGCCTTTCAAATATCCTGATCAATACCTGTTCTTATAGTTCCACAGGATACACTACCAATTCAGTATTCAATCAAACTGCAACACCTTACAGTTCCTGTGTATTTGCATTCCAGGATGGCAGTCCATACATCTGTGCAACAAGCTATGGTAATAAAGTAAATCAGCGGCCAAATATACAGTTAAACAATATCGCCATTGATGAAGGTACCATTCAAAATTCACCCTATGACTATCCTGCACCATATGGTAACTGGTATTGGGCTGCAAAAAACCAGTTTATTATTCGTGCCGCTGAGCTAGCGGCTGCAGGATTAACAGCCGGCAATATTTCCAGCCTTGGTTTTGATGTGGCAGCCACTGACCCAAACACCTATTATGATTACATCGACATTTACATGAAGCTGGTATCTGTAGATGAAGTTTCTTCCTTATTCGAAACAGTGGATACAAACAGCAATCTTCATACAAACTTCAGTATTGCAAAAGAAGGTGAAGGCATTTACCTCTATTCACCATCAGGCGAGTTGCTGAGCAATCTTTTTGTGAATGCCGGCAATCTGGATAACAGTAACGGCTCTTTTCCTGATTCATCGACCACTATTGTTCTTTTCGCAAATGGAACACCTTCCGCATCCAATAACAATGCTGTTCCATACGGAGGCTATCTTGCACCACCAACGTTTTCTATTCCGGCCGGATTGTATGACAGTCCCTTTAGTGTAAGTATCAACAATCCGAATGGAAATGATACGGATATTCATTTCACACTCGATGGTAGTGATCCAACAACTACTTCCACCTTGTATACCGGAGAGCCGGTAGAGATATACTATGCCAATGTATTAAAAGCAAGAGCATTTAGTGACACCTTGTTACCAAGTGCAATCACTGTTTCATCCTACCTGCTGGGTGTTGATCATGTAACGCCGGTACTTTCTGTTGTAACAGATCAATCAAACCTCTATGGCGCTACCGGCATTTTCGATAACTGGCCTTTTGATTGGGAGAAAGCTGCCTACGTAGAATATTTTGATTCGGCTCACCAGCTTATTTTTTCCAGCAATGCAGGAATACAGATTGATGGTGGTGCCGGTGGGAGTCGTTCTAATCCTCAGCATTCTTTTCGTGTGGAATTGGATGATGCAGTTTTAGGGGATTCAGCTGTTAACTATCCATTGATTCCAAACAGGCCTTACCGAAATAAGTATGGCAAATTTTATCTTAGAAACGGCAGCAATCAGTACCTGGTTTATCCATACAAAGACGCGTGCCAGACAGAAATTATGGGGGGAGAAACCAATAACTATTATTCTGCATGGCGGCCTGTTTCTGTTTATATTAATGGTGGTTATTTTGGCTTGTATGAGCTGCGTGAAAAATTCGACGCTGAATATTTTGAAACGATTGACAATGCGGACTCCGATTCTACAGACATCCTGTCGCAGAGTTTTTGGTATGGAGGCATATTAAGACCTGTGTTGGGATCTGTTGATGGATTCTACAGCGCTTCTGAATCATTCAATAACCTGGATCCTGGCGATTCTTCATTTTGGTCTATGGCAGATCAATACTTTGATATGACCTGGTATAACGATTATATTATTGCTGAGTCGTGGATGGGAAATGTGGATTGGCCCTGGAACAATATCAAGATATACCGTTCAGATAAAACAGATTTTCGCTGGAGGTTTTGTTTGATTGACTTAGAACTCTCCATGAGTCCGAATGGATGGACCGATTGTTACTTCGATCACATTCAATACATGTTGTACCAGGATCCTGCAAATCCATATATCGGAATATGGCTGAAAGGAATGCAGAATCAGAAGTTTAGGAATTACTTTATTAACCGGTATGCAGACCTGATGAATACCTCCTATGATATTAGCCGCACTTCAGTTGTGGAGCAAAGTATGTTCAGTCAAACGGTTCTAGAAATGCAAAATGAGTACCTGCGTTGGGGAGATCCCAATAATGTAAATCAGCAGATGACAGATTTTATTAACCGGCATAATGAGTTTCAGTTCCAGCTTTCAGAAAGGAATACACAGGTACGCAACCATATCCAATACAATTTAGCTTTAGAAGACCAGGTTGAGGTAACCTTAAATGCAATACCTGCCGGTGCAGGAAAAATAAAGATTTCTACTATCATTCCCGGACCGTTGCCCTGGACGGGAGTATATTTTAATGGTAATCCTGTTACCATCACCGCTATCCCAAATCCCGGATTTGAATTTGCTTTTTGGGACACCAATGCCGTATTGACTTCCATTGATACCACCAACTCAATTACGTTGAATGTAACTGATGATGCAGTTTTTAATGCAGTATTTACAAGCACTCCTTATGTGGGCAGACTTTCAGTGAGTGAATTGAATTATCATTCAGATAATACCAGGGATGCCGGCGACTGGATAGAGTTACATAATTATGGTAATGGTGTTCTTGATATTTCAGGTTGGAAGTTAACGGATGGCGTTATTTATCATAACTATGTTTTTCCTGCAGGAACCCTGCTGCAACCCGGCAGCCGGTTGGTAGTAGCGGAAGATACCATGAAGTTTCACTCTCAACATCCGGGTATAAATGTATTTAGTCAGTTTGGTTTTGGTTTAAACAATGCAACTGAATCTGTTTCGATTTACGATTATACGGGTGAACCTGCCTTGTCTTTCCATTATGAAGATTCAATTCCCTGGCCTCAGGCCGCTGATGGTTTTGGCCGCACATTGGAGCTGTATGCTGATTCGCTTGATCCCGCATTGCCCGAAAGCTGGTTTGAAGGATGCATAGGCGGATCTCCGGGCGGGCCTTATGTCAATTGTCCTGAGGAGCTTATATTCAGTGAGATTAATTACAATTCATCACCTGTTGCCGATGCAGGAGATTGGGTGGAATTGTTCAATACAGGAAGTACGGCAATTGATATTTCCGGATGGATTTTTAGTGATGAAGAGGATACCCATCTTTTTTCGATACCTAATGGCACTATTTTATTGCCTTCAGGATACTTCGTACTTTTTAGTGATTCAGTAAAGTTCATTTCAAGATTTCCGGCTGTCAGTAATAAATCAGGGCCGTTTGCTTTTGGATTGAACAACAACAGCGATGCTATCCGTTTGTTTGATGGAGCAGGAAGGTTGTATCAGTCCGTCATATACAGTTCAACGGTTCCCTGGCCACAAGGTGCTGCCGGCAATGGATCTACGTTGGAATTGACCAATCCCTTTGGAAATTTTTGTAATGCAGGCAGTTGGATAGATGGCTGTCCGGAAGGATCTCCCGGTAGTCCTTACATCATCCCCTGCTTTTCTTCAAATGAAATTTACCAGGCACATGAATTTCCGGTGAGTATTTTTCCAAATCCATCAGATGGAATTTTGTATGTTACTTCAGAAGCTTTTGTAAATACTTCGATAAACATTAAGGTCTATAGTCTGTTAGGTGAGATTGTTTATTCATCAATTGCCCATAATCAGAGTTCACAAGCGGAGGTAGATCTGTTTGTATTATCTGATGGCATGTACATCTTGCAAGTCAACTGTGAAAAAGTTTCGCATACTCAAAAGATTATGATAAGCTCAAGATAAAACTTGAATCACCTGTTGCATATTTCTGAAAGCATGAATAAAATGGTGTTCATACTTTTTCAAGGGCCTGCTGAATATCCCAGATGATGTCGTCATAATGTTCAACTCCAATAGATAACCTGACTAGTTTTTCTGTGATGGACATCTCCTTTTTATGTATCGGATCAACACTTGCATGTGTCATGGTTGCAGGATGTTCTGCGAGTGATTCTGTGCCACCGAGGCTAACTGCCAGCTTGATCATTTTTAAATGATTGAGGAAACGGAATGCTTCGGCTTCACCTCCTTTTATATCAAATGAAATCATTGCACCGGCAGATGAATATTGCCTTTGGAATATTTCATATTCCCGCGTATCTTTTTTAATAAGACCAAGGAAATAAACTTTTTCAACTTTTGGATGATGACTCAGGAATTCGGCGACTTTAGTGGCATTGGCTGCCTGTTGTTCCATTCTTACTTTTAAAGTTTCGAGACTTCGTAATAAAAGCCAGCCTGTCCACGGTCCCGCCATATTGCCCAGAAAGGTTCGTAATGTTTTCACCCTTCCAATCAGATTTTTGCTGCCGCAACAAGCTCCGGCAACCACATCACTGTGTCCTCCAATATATTTGGTGGCTGAGTAGAGTGAGAAGTCGGCGCCATGTTTAAGCGGATGTTGCCATAATGGTCCCATATAGGTATTGTCAACGGCAACATAAACTTTCTTTTCATCAGTGCAGAAGCGATCGGCAATTCGTTTACAACATTCAATATCAATTAGTGCATTCGTTGGATTTGCCGGAGTTTCAATAAAGATCATAGACAACTGATCTGCATGGCCCGTTTGCTCAATCATTTTTACAATTTCATCTTCTTCCTGTCCGGGTTTGAATGCCAATGTATGAACACCAATTTTTTTCAGAAATGTATGGATAAAGTGATCCGTGCCGCCGTAAAGTGGTGTACTGAAAAGCAACAATTCGCCCGGATGCATCATTTCAAGTAAGGTGGTAGAGATAGCCGACATGCCACTTTCGAAAACAGCACAATCTTCTGCAGCATCCCAGAGTGTAAGCCTGTTCTCTAATATTTCAAGGTCAGGATTGTTGATACGGCTGTAGATCAATCCGAGTTCTTCATTGATCCTTCGTTCTCGCAGTCCGTATGCTACTTCAAATAATGCTTTACCTTCCTCTGCACTTTTAAAAACGAAGGTGGATGTTTGAAAAATGGGTGACTTAATAGCACCTTCCGATAGCGCTGGTTTGTAACCATACGACATCATCAGGCTTTCCGGTTTACATTGATGATCATTCATAAAACCCAAATGTTTTGAAAGCAGGAGCTTTGTCAATTCATGATTTGACAAACTGCCATGCTTTTGATTGCATGGTTGACTTCATTTTATTATTTCTGCAAGCAGCAACTCACGAATGTAATGGAGGGCATCCTGGTCAACCATGATTAATGTCATGTACACTAAGGCAATGAGCATTTCAACTTAGCAGCAAATTTTTCATAGAATAGAAAAGCAGTAACTGCTAATCTCAAAAAGTATAATAAAAGACCTTGCCCTCAAACTGGCTCAGACGCTAAAAAAGTAAGTTTAATGAGTGTAATTGCTGATTGAATGGTTGCTTCCTGCATTCACCTGAATCAAAAAAAAATCCCGTGTTGATCAAACACAGGATTTTTTGAATATAAGTGTGATGTCTATTTGCTAATAATAATCCTTGTAGGCGTAGGGCCTGCAATATTATGCTTGTCGAATGCATTTCTAACATCTTCCTGCACGGTAAAAAAGGCATCCCAATAATCCTCGGGCGTGGCATATGGACGAACTGCGAAAGTAACCATGCCATCTCCAACTTTAAGTACATTAACAGAAGGTGTCGGTTCTTTCATTGCATATTTATTTGCAGCAATTGCATCTAAAGCAACTTTGCGCGCTTTCTCCAGGTCAGTATCAGGTGCTACTGCCATGGTAATGTCAACACGCAGGTTGCCATGCTTGCTGTAATTTACAATAGTGCCATTTGATACTCCGCCATTTGCGAGTATAACGGTTTTGTTTTCCGGTGTCAGAAGTATAGTGTTAAAAATTTGAATTTCCTTCACATGCCCGGTCTGTCCGCCGGACTCAATAAGATCTCCCACTTTGAACGGCTTGAAAACCAAAAGCAGCACACCACCTGCGAAATTGGCCAGTGATCCCTGCAGTGCCAAACCTACAGCAAGTCCCAGTGCACCTACTACAGCGACAAAGGAAGTGGTTTCAATACCAAGCATGCTTGCTACAGAAATGAGCAGCAATACTTTAAGACCACCGCTAACCAGGCTTCCTAAAAAGGATTGCAGGGAAACTTCAATACCTCTTTTGTTAAGTGCTTTTGAAACCATCCGCGCGATAAAATTGGTTACGTATAAACCAATAATAAATACTAAAAGCGCCCCTAATACTTTAGGCCCAAAGACTCCAAGCCATTCCATAAATTTTGTTGAGTAGGTAGTAACCTGATCCATAAGATTGCTAATTTTTGATTATGGTGAATTTAGGAGCGCAAACCTAAAAAAATACATTGATTTATTTTATCAATAGATCAGGTTAAAAACGAAATATTTTTAGCAACATTAATTGAACAGGCCTTCTGTATGCTTTTTCCTGTTGCAGATACATTTCATCATAATGTCCTGCACCTTGACGTTAACATTATTTGCTCCATAAAAGTGAATACCAGAAAGTCACTTAAATCTGGTACAAGCAACTTTGAATGCGCGGAATACCTTCCAGCTGCCAGTTGCCCTAACTATAACTACTGAATATCTAAAAAGTTGATTTTACACCTATTCTGCCGGTATAGTCTATTCTGTTTAGCAGCATACCTGTTTGGTGTTCGCTAAAATATTCATCAACAGCCTTTCTGCAACCTTCCCAATGGCCATAGTCATCTATAATCAGCACACCGTTGATTTCCAGTATCGGAAAGAGGTGGTTTAATTCGTGTTTTGTTGATTCATACCAATCCGTATCTAACCGTAACAATGCAATGCTTCCTGCAGGCATGCTTCCGGGAATAGTATCTTCTACTTTTCCTTTTGTATAAACGAGATTCGTTTCCGGAAAACCTGTTAAACGAAGATTGTGTTGCACATCAGCCAAATCTGCAAGGCACCACACAGAATCCTCCTTATTATGTGTATTTTCATCTAACAGTTCCGAGGCACTTCTACCACTTAAATCGAAATCATTTTTGGTAGGCATTGACATACCTTCAAATGTATCATACAGGTATATTTTGCGGTCAGTGATATTCCGGTTGTGTAGCATTTTCGCAATAAGCATGGAACTTCCGCCACGCCAGACTCCACATTCAACAAAGGAACCTTTGATGTGGTGAGACAAGACATAATCAACAGCACAAAACAATGCATACATCCTGGCAACAGATGTCATGGTGTAGTGACTACAGAACTGATAAATTTCCCAGAATTCTGTATTGATAATATCAGGATACAACTCCGGGCTTTTCTCGCTTTTTGTAATCGTATAGCCTAATTTTTCTACGATCTTAAGTAGTTGCTTCTTCACTTATCAAAGTTTTAGCGTGCTAAATAGTCCTGTATTCCATTCTTGTTATTAACAAAATTCATAGTTCTGTTTAACAAACTCATTAAACATTCCGCTGCCTTGCTGAGAGTAGTACGAATGTCGTTGCAAGCTATCTCAACTTTTTCTGAATCATTTTGAATTTTTTATAAGATTTCAATCATTGACAGGAAGATGCAGAATTAAATGCAGCATCACGTCTTTGATTGCATATTTAGATATAGCTTTTTTTACTGCCTGTAATCTCTGCAAGAGGCGATCAAGGTAATACTATCCCCGGCAGCAAAAAAAGCAAAATATTTCAGCCCGAACCGGTTTTCTTTTGATCAATAAAATAAGTATCAAGTTTGTCCAGGAAGCGGACATCTGTCATTCCGGTTCGGTTGAGCATAACTACACTGCCAATACCTGCGCCCGGATACAACCTTAATTCGCAGTAATAGCCTCCACCACCACCTGCATGACAATAGAATTTTTCTCCTTTCAATTGCCCGCAATACCACGATAAGCACATTCCGGTAGCATTACCATTCCTGGAATAATTTTCTGTAAAAAGCAATTGTTTAAGGTCATCTGAAATTAGCAGTCCATCTGGTTTTAAAAGTTCCTGAAGGTATTTTACAAATGCATCAGGTGTTCCGATTAAGCCGCCATAAGAAACACCATTCACATAATAGTGGTTGAATGGTACCCACTTCCCTTCCGGCTTACCCATGAATTTGGATTTATTGATAAGAAATCCCAATAACAGATTTGAGAAGGTGAATCTCTTATGATATCCTTTTGCATGTTCGCTGATATTACCGATAGTGAAACCAAGTTTATCACCAAGTCCGGCTTTGTTGATAATATTATCGGTAATGTATTGCTCGTAGCTCAAACCGGATATCTTTTCAATTAGTTGTCCCAGCAAAATGTATCCAAGGTTTGAATAGGCAAATTTTTCATTGGGCTTAAATTGGGTTTGCTTGTTTTTTGCAAACACCTGGTTAAAAAAACTATCCCGGTTAAATGCCCCATGTTCCTCCACCGGGTGTATCCACTTCAGTGGTATGGGATTGGGAATACCTGCGGAATGCGTCAGGAGTTGTTTTACATTGATAGCAGGATCATAGGGAAATTCAGGCAAGTATTTTTTTACTGCATCTTCCAGTTGCAGCATTTTCTTTTCCACTAACTGCATTACGGCCAGTGCAGTAAAAGTCTTTGTTACTGAAAAGGCATGGTAAGTAATCCGGGCATGAGTAGGCTTTTTATTTTTTATGTCTGCGAATCCCTCGGAAAAATGATGGATAAGCTGATCCATACTGAAGATATAGTATTGTACAGAAGGCATGTCCTGTTCGTTGATGTGCCTGTGTAAAATTTGATCGACTGCATGCATATTTGTTTACTGCTTTTATTTTCAGCGGGAAAGCATTAAATACTAACCCCAAAGCTCTGGAGACATTTACTCAAATGATTGACGACCTGGTGATCCCCTTCATCTCAATTAAAATTAATAGTTGACTCTTATTCTGTAATTACTTAGCAGGAAAAATGAGATGACCTGCTTCTATCGATTCCGCGATGCCTCAAGATGAAATTGATCACCAGCTTGCATTCCTGCCTTACCTGTCTCGAAGCCCCACCATTTCTGTCAACTAAAAATGGTGATTTAATTACCATCAGTTGGCTGTGATACAGAAAAACATTATTGTGAATGAAGATGACTAAGGAGCCGCTGATACCGGTTGTTGGGCTCCGGGAGGTACATTATTGATTGGTTTTGTTGACTTAAGATAGGCAAAGATTGCCTTTAACTCATCATCAGTTAAATGCTTATACATTTGCCACGGCATTGGCGGTAGCAGATCTCTGCCTGCTTCAAGACCTTTGTATTTTCCTTCCCGTATAGCACGTATAAAATTGCTTTCATCCCAATTTCCTATTCCGGTAGCATCAGAAGTTAAGTTGGCAGCATAAGATATGCCCCATGGACCTACCCATGCAGTTAACGTTTGAGTTACAACAAGTCCTTTTTGTTCCACTTCCTTTCGATCAATATCAGGTGGGGGCATTTGTGCCGGATGGCCTGAGAGCATTAAAGAACTGTCTAAGTCCGGACCATGTGGGGTCATTTTTTTTGGGGTATGACAATCATTGCAACCTCCAACAGTTACAAGATGTTCGCCCCATGCTTCCCGGCTCTCATAACCGTTATAATCAGGCTTTGCAGCCACTTCAGGCGCAGCTTGATTTTCACCAGTCTGCATGGTACACCTTGAAAAAGTGAAAATACTTACAATGCAAACCAGAAAAAAAACGCTAGTAGTTGTTTTCATGATCGGTAAATTTTGAATGATTAAGAATTTATTTTCAATATCAAATGTAATAAAGTTATTAAGGGAATCAAACACAATGTTAAATTTTAAGGGTGGTCCATTTCTTTTTTGTTATTGTATGAATCCAGGACCTGGAACCCTGCTGTTTCTCACATCTTCAACCGGTCAACTGAGAAGTTATGTTATGGTAAAATGGTAGCTGTTAGTGTGGTGGAGGCTGTTGCGCTGACGGTTCATATTCTGAGTATATCAGGCCGTCTTGAAATGAAATGCGCAACCAATAAATTTGGTAACCAGCATAACCAGGCAGCCATTACATACGCAGTGTTGTAATCACCGATAAGCAGCATCAGCAGCGGGAACCAGATTCTCAAAGTTACTGCTGCAAAACAGGCAGCATAGCTGTAGATCATCAGTTTTTTATGCGCTTCAATTTGCCCGTTCCTGATATTGTAATAAGCCATTACCGTGGTAACAAACCAGATGATAGCCAGTAAAACAAAGCCCAGGGAAGCAACCGGGCCGCCGGTCGCAAAAAAACCAATATAAAAGGCGCCGGTTGAACTGAATAGCACTGCGATAATGTAGGTCTTTCCGATTAGCTTATGAAAACCCGGGTTGATTCGCCTGATGCTTGCATTGAATTGAACCCACCCGATAAGTAATGCCAACCCGCCGGCAATGATGTGGGCATAGAATCCAATATTCCAAAACGGATTGATCAGTAACGCATCAGATTTGGTCGCCAGTAGTGCAAATTTTCTGTCCAATACAAAGTAGAGGGCGGGATAAAGCCCGACAAAAATTGCAAACACGACCAGCATTATCCGGATTGCTTTTTTTATCATAAGGTCTTTTCAATTTAGTTCGGCAAACCCAGGTAGGTTATGTAATGTTTGGCTGAAGGTGAAAAGCTTAATCATAACATTCCAGGTTGCTTTTTAGACATCAGGTACGTGGTAAGCTGTTTTATTTTATTACCGCGAAAATGGAATACATCGCAAAACACAGCATCTAAGATTCCTCCATTCTTCATTTTTCCTATTACCGCGCCCTCTGCAATAACAATGTCACCTTCCTCTATCATGCGGATAAGCGTAATAACCGGTCGTCCTTCAAATGCGTCGTTTTCAATTTCTTTGTCGAATTGTTCTTTGCCTAGTAAGTTGAAGAATCCGGGCATCTCCCATATTACATCATCTGTAAGGCAAGCCAGTATTTTAGCATGGTCTAGCTTGTTAAAGCCATCCATGTATGATTCTACCGTTTCTTTATGGGTCATTTTAGTTTTTTATTTACTGATCATTTAATTCATGGGTGTACAAATTTCAACGAGGAATCCATCTAAATCTCTTACATAGGCAACTACCTGTCCCCATGGTTTTGTTTTTGGTTCTTCAACCAGTACTGCCCCTGCATCAACACATGATTTAATAGTTGCAATAACATCAACTGTTGTAAAGCCAATCTCAATTCCAAATGGTTTTTTACTAAGGTCGGCAGGAATGAAACCGTCCTTGAGATTGGAACCTGCAAGTTCAATAGAGGCAAATGAAAGTGTGGTCTCACCGGCAATCAATTCTCCGTATGAGTGGTCTTCGGAAATAAACCTGCGTTGAAATCCAAAGGCCTTTTCATAGAAGATTAAAGACCTGCTCACATCTTTAACATACAGAATGGTATAAGCAAATTTTATCATGGTAATTATTAAATGATTGTTAGGATACACAGGAATCGTGCTGCCGGTGAACAAAAATAATAAATGGCAAATAGTATGGAAAAGATGATTTCAATGTTTCCGGTTTTGAGTTTCGAAACAGGATTTGGCATGACTGCTATTCAATTCAGTATTGATAACTTTTCGAAACGCCGATAATGCAGCTGAACAAGACCTTTATCAAATTGCTTTGTTGATACAAGTGTTAGCTGCTGCTCAGGCCGTCCATCTTTGAAAAGCCTTATTCCATTTCCAACCATTACCGGGATAACTGAGATGATAAATTCGTCAATCAGGTCGTCTTTCAAAAGCTCATTAACGATTTCCGCTCCGCCATCACAGAATATATTTTTGCCTGATTCCGATTTAAGCTGTATTATGAGTTCTCTGAGTTTACCTGTATAAAATTGTGTTTTGCCGATAGTCCTGCTTGCAGCCCTGGTAATAATGTATGTGTTTTTATCTGCATGCGGAAATTCCGGAACTTGTTTCATTACCCACTCATACGTTTTTCTGCCCATTATTACAGTATCTACTGTATTGATGAAATTTGCATAACCATAATCTTCTCCTTCCTGCGCTACAATGGAAAGAAAACCCAGGTCATCATTCGGTTTTGCGATATAGCCATCTAAACTCATGGCGATGTACAGAATTACTTTTCTTCCCATACTGCTACTTAATGCATTGTTTCAGATTCCTTAAGAGAAAGATTAAGCTTTTCACTGACAGGTTGACTTTCATGTAAGGTGAGTGTTTTGATGCCTTTTAAACTTGCAGATTTGCGATGAACAGCATGAACTCATTGTTTAAGTGCACCGCGCAAAAAAATCAACCCGCATTTTTTCTGTAAGTCAGTACCACAATTCCACTGTTTTTAAATGTCCTGATGTCAGCTAACTCCAGTGCTAACTTGTTTTTAATACCACTGAAGAGTGATGTTCCCGCTCCCAAAGCAAGCGGATCTATCATGATTGTATATTCGTCGATCAATCCTGCATCTGTGAGTAAGTGAACAATGCTTCCGCTGCCCAGGATTGTCAGGTTCTTACCTTTTGTTGATTTTAACTTTTTTATTTGCTCAATAATGTCACCACCTAATACTGTTGTATTGTTCCATACTGCACGTTGCATCGAATTGGAAATAACCATTTTTTCGGCATCTTCCATGCGTTCAGCGACTATCGGGTACAGGTTTTTAGCAGCTTGCGTAGGCCAAAAGCTATACATGAGTTCATAAGTAATTCTGCCAAAAAGAAGTATGTTACCTTGCTGCAATTGTTCTTCAGAGAATTTATTTTCTTCCGCACCATGATTATGCCAACTGATATCGCTATCGTTGTCTTTGTAATAGCCATCGAGCGTAATAAATGTAAAGGAGTTGATTTTTCTCATGGTTTATTTTTGAATGAGATTATTTTATGTGAACCCATTCACGGTCAAATAGGTATAGGGGCCATATTGTTATTGAGCTTAATTAATTGTTGCCGTTCTTTTCCTGGTTAAGGTGGACTAAATTATGAATGAAGTAGTTTGATCACAAGGGATATCTATTTGAAAAATTCTCCAAAGTGCCAAAGGATTCCGGATGGATCATGTAAAAAACACTCTCTGCCCCAGTCATTTACTACAATGGGGCTTAATCTTACACCTTTATATTTGACGGTTAATCCTAAAGCCGACAGCTCATTAAAATATCGGCTAACATCGTCAACTTCCATGAAAACCATGGTATTGTCTATCCACTCCTTTACATAGGCGTCCTGTAAGTAAAATCCTATTCCTTCCGTTTTGAAATAGGACATATTGTGAAATAGAATATGTTCCTCGAATCCCAGGTCACGGTAAAAACTTCGTGACAATTCATAGTCTTTAGCTCCTATAAATGGCCTGATTGATTTGGCTTTATGTTCCATTGGTATGGTTTATTTTTTTACGTAGTAAGTTTTTATACTCATACTTTGCCTTTGATCAAGGCATAAGCAAAAATATCATTTCGCAATTTTTTGATCACTATGTGCCTGTCAGGAAATCATATTTTGATTTTTATATGAAATTATTATGAACATAAACACCCTTCTGAAAGCTTAGTATAAATGTAGTTGAAAGATTTTGAGATTAAGAGTAGCTTTTCCTGTCATTTCCTAACAGGCTTAAAATAGAATATCCATTTGCTGTGAAGAATTTGGTTTCTATGCGAAAAGATTGACAAATTTATCAAACAATCAAGGGATCTTGGTGTTATTTAAAATCTGACAGTATGATTTTGATATGCTTTTGTATTAACCATAATTCTGTAAATTGCCCGGCTACCTGAATGTAGCAAAACGTAAATGGAGATCACTAAAATTTATTATTTCAAAAAATTTATTAATCTATAGAAAAATGGAAAATCACACAGCAACGGGCACCCCGCCAATCAGTACTAACGGGGAAAACAAATGCCCTTTTACCGGTGGCGCACTGAAGCATGTCGCCGGCTCCGGTCAAAGAATTCGTGATTGGTGGCCCAATCAATTGAAACTAAATATCCTCAGGCAACATACTGCCTTGTCGAATCCAATGGGAGAGGCATTTAATTATGCCGAAGAGTTCAAATCACTCAACCTGGGTGACGTAAAAAAGATCTTTTTGATCTGATGACGACATCGCAAGACTGGTGGCCTGCCGACTATGGCCACTATGGACCATTCTTTATCCGTATGGCCTGGCATAGTGCCGGTACATACCGAATCTCTGATGGACGTGGGGGAGCGGGTTCAGGCACACAGCGCTTTGCTCCACTCAATAGCTGGCCCGACAATGCTAACCTCGATAAGGCACGGTTACTACTCTGGCCGGTTAAGCAGAAGTATGGAAGGAAAATTTCATGGGCCGATCTGATGATTCTTGCCGGTAACTGTGCCCTTGAATCTATGGGCTTCAAGACCTTTGGTTTTGCAGGCGGGCGCGAAGATATCTGGGAACCGGAGGAAGACATCTATTGGGGTTCAGAAGCCGAATGGTTAGGCGATAAACGCTATTCCGGCGACCGCGAACTGGAGAATCCATTGGCTGCTGTTCAGATGGGTTTGATTTATGTGAATCCTGAAGGCCCCAACGGAAATCCTGACCCGCTTGCAGCTGCCCGGGATATTCGCGAGACTTTTGGCCGTATGGCTATGAATGATGAAGAAACGGTTGCGTTAATTGCCGGCGGACACAGTTTCGGTAAAACCCATGGCGCTGCCGATCCGGGCAAATATGTTGGTGTGCAACCTGCCGGTGCAGGTATTGAGGAACAAGGCCTTGGATGGAAAAATACATATGGCAGTGGCAATGCTGCTGACACGATTACCAGCGGACTTGAAGGTGCATGGACTACCACACCAACGAAGTGGAGCAACAATTTTTTTGAGAACCTCTTCGGCTTTGAATGGGAATTGACTAAAAGTCCTGCTGGTGCACATCAATGGAAACCAAAAGGTGATGCTGGCGCCGGTACGGTGCCTGATGCACATGACCCTTCAAAGCGTCACGCTCCATTTATGCTGACTACCGACCTATCGCTGAAAGCTGACCCTGCCTATGAAAAAATTTCAAGGAACTTCTTTGAGCATCCTGATCAATTCGCAGATACCTTCTCCCGTGCCTGGTTTAAACTGACGCACCGTGATATGGGTCCGCGGGCACGCTATCTTGGTCCGGAAGTTCCGGCTGAAGATTTGATCTGGCAAGATCCCGTTCCGGCTGTAACACATAAACTAATTGATGATAATGACATCATTACACTGAAGAGTAAGATTCTTGCTTCGGGATTGTCGTTATCTGAACTGGTATCTACAGCCTGGGCTTCAGCATCAACATTCCGTGGTTCTGATAAACGAGGAGGAGCAAATGGTGCACGCATTCGGCTGGCACCTCAGAAAGATTGGAAAGTCAATAATCCTGCTCAGTTAGCTACAGTGCTTACTAAACTTGAAAACATACAAAATGAGTTTAATGGCGCACAATCCGGTGGTAAGATGGTTTCATTGGCCGATCTGATCGTACTTGGAGGAGTTGCTGCTATTGAGAAAGCGGCAATGAATGCCGGACATGATGTGAAAGTCCCCTTTAAACAAGGACGCACTGATGCATCACAAGCACAAACCGACGTGGAATCGTTCGCTGTTCTTGAACCGGCTGCAGATGGATTCCGCAACTACAGGAATACCAAATACAGTGTATCAGCAGAAGAAATGCTGGTGGATAAAGCACAACTGTTAACGCTTACTGCACCTGAGATGACCGCACTCATTGGAGGTTTGCGTGTTCTCAATACAAACTTCGACAAGTCCGGTCACGGTGTCTTTACCAGGCATCCTGAAACGCTCACCAACGACTTTTTTATCAACCTGCTCGATTTGCGTACGACCTGGAAAACTGCTTCAGCATCTAATGATGTATTTGAGGGTCGTGACCGTGCAACAGGTGAAATAAAATGGACAGGTACGCGTGTTGATCTCATCTTCGGTTCTAACTCAGAGCTGCGTGCCATTGCTGAAGTCTATGCTTGTGAAGATGGCAAAGAAAAATTCGTAAAGGATTTTATAGCAGCATGGAATAAAGTAATGAACCTTGACCGATACGAGTTGGCTTGATTTTTAACCGCTCCAGGCATTTTGTTAAGTATTGAAAAATGAAAGGTGATCCTGAAATGGGTCACCTTTTTTATTTTCAGATGGAGCTGCTGCAACAATTTTGTGAAGTTAATCCGGATACTGGCTGATTGCCATTTCAATATACCTTTAGGAATACCATGAATATTGTTTAGAACGCTACTTCAATTTTTCATTAAAAAAATCAATGGTGCGTTTCCAGGAGAGTTCCGCTGCTTCTTTGTCATAACGAGGTGTGGAATCGTTGTGAAAGCCATGGTTTGCATTTTCATACATCCAGGCAGTATATTCTTTGCTATTTGCTTTTAGTGCGGCTTCATAAGCAGGCCAACCTTCATTAACTCTTGTGTCCAATGATGCAAAATGTAATAGGAGAGGAGATTTAATATTAGGAACCTCCTCACTTGCAGGCTGTCCTCCATAATATGGTACGGATGCCGACAATTCAGGAACTCTCACAGCCATCATATTTGATATCCATCCGCCAAAACAAAAACCTACCACTCCCACTTTGCCATTGCAATCTTTATGATTTTTCAGGTAATCAAATGCAGCAATGAAATCTTCCAGCATTTCATTTTTGTCACGCTTACTTTGCAACTCACGACCTGCATCATCATTTCCAGGATAACCTCCCAACGGAGTTAATGCGTCTGGCGCAATAGAAATAAATCCTGCCAGTGCGGCCCTCCGGCCAACATCTTCTATGTATGGATTCAAACCTCGGTTTTCATGCACCACAACAATACCACCGGGTTTTGTTTGCATATCCGCTGGCATAGACAATAATGCTTTGATGGTGCCACCACCTTTAACAGATTGGTAATTGATGTATGTCGACTTTATGCGGGGATCATCTGCTTTAGCCTGTGATGTGTCGGCATAATCAGGCATCAGAAAACTCATCAGGGAAGAAACGGTTAGTGCTCCAACCGCAAAGGTGGATAGTCTTTGCATAAACTCGCGCCTGTTGACGCGGTTATGCGCATAATCGTCATAGAGATCGAATACTTCCTGTTTGATGTCTTCTTTTTTGATTTCGCTCATGATTGATGTGTTATTAGTATCATTTTCAATGAATAAAATTTTGCTCCTGCTTATGGGATAGCGTACTTATTTGACTTGATAAGATTGAAACTTATTATTTACTCACCAACTGTGATTCATTAGCTAAAGTTAATCTTTCATTATCGTGCGGCAAAAAAATGCGAGTCCGGATGGGACTGCGAAATATACATTAGTATTCTTCTTCATTCTTTGAAATGCACTACAGATAAGGCTTTCAGAAAATACACGAAGAAATACGAAGCAGCATAAAGCAATGAAATACATGAAATGTTTCCCACAATGTTTCCCACAGTTAAATATTTATCCTTATATTTGTAAGACAATTAAAATTCTTCTCTATGCCTACTGTATCAACGGTTTTACGCACTGACCGCATCAACAAAAAAGGCAAAGCTCCTGTTAATTTCTTCATAGTTAAGGACAGAAAATTAACAAAGATTTCCACTGGAATTCTTGTTGAACCAAAGTTCTGGGATGAAAAAAAATGCAGGATAAAAAATACCGCTGAAAATAGTGCACGATTAAATTCCTATTTAACAAATAAGTTTTCCGAATTGCAGGATCAGGTATTTGAACATGAAACAGTTAACAAATCTTTATCCACCCGGCAATTAAAGGATAAAATTTATGGTGTGAAGCCAACAGATTTCTTCCATTTTGCCGATGAAGCTTTGCAACAGTATTTACTTGCTGATCAAATCAGCACTTACGACAGAGGCCGGTATATAATTGCAAAGTTAAAAGCATTTTGTGGTCCTGGAGAATTGACATTTCAAGATATAACACTTGATTTTCTTTCAAAGTATGAGAAGTACCTTCGGTCAAAACTTCATAACAGTACCAACACTATACATAAGAACCTTAAGTTTATTCGTAAGCTATTTAATGATGCATATCGTGTTGATTTGATAGAGCACCACCAGAATCCTTTCAATAAATACCAATTAAAAACACAGAAAACTCAAAGGGAATTTTTAAGCGAAGAGGAATTGAACCTTATTGAAAATTTTAGAGCAACTCCGGGAACAAAAATGGAAATGCACCAACATATGTTTGTTTTCGCATCCTATGCAGGTGGTTTACGGGTTTCAGATGTATTACAATTGCAATGGAAAAACTTTGATGGGACACATATACATGTTGCAGTTAAGAAAACAGCTCAACAACTTTCATTTAAGCTACCGGAGCATGCTTTGGAGATCATTAATCGTTATAAACCTGTAAAAGCCTCCCCTGAATCATTTATATTTCCAATGCTGCCCGAATCATTAAATTTAAATGATGCGCGGAACGTAAATAAAAGTATCTCCAGCGCTACCGCCTACATCAATAAGAACCTCAAATTAATTGCACAAAAAGTCGGCATTGAAAAACCATTGAGTTTTCACATCAGCCGCCATACCTGGGCGACAAGGGCGCTCCGTAAAGGGATTAGTATTGATAAAGTATCGAAGATAATGGGGCATGCCGCAATCCGTGAAACTCAGATCTATGCGAAAATTGTAAACGAGGAATTGGATAAAGCAATGGATGTATTTAATGCATAGCTTTCACTTCTTTGAAAGCTTTTGATGCACTTTGCTTTCAGAAATTGAAAGCAAAGTATTTAAGGTGATTTAATGGATGCCGGTTTTCCGGCAAGGAAACCAATAATTGCCACACCGGACCGTAAAAACGCTTTTATGGTTCTTCTGCGGATTTTATCCTTAATCACGGAGCCATACACTACTTTAAAGCGCGTAAAACCAATTTTAGCGGTCCTGGTACCAGTTTTTCAATCGCTTCTAGCATAGAAGTGATTTCAAAACCCGTACCTAAACTGCCGGTTTTTCGCACCGGTAACCAATGATCTCCGCACCGAACCGCCGAAATCTAATTTCCATGGCTTTTACCGATTTTTTTCGCTTCTGCGGTGCTTCAGTGTCCGCATAAACCGGCGCAAAAGTAGTTTCACCGGTTACGGTGACCGGTGGTACAAATTACTTCGCCGGCGAAGTACATTACGGTAAGCCATTCAAAGTGATTGTAAATTTGACTTAGTCTGTTCTCACTTTAATACTTTGCCTGGAAGTGATCAGCTTGCAGATAGTTTTTCATAAGTAAATCAGTCCTTTTTAATACGCTTGTTTTGGCTTAAAGAACTTACAAAACACTTTTTCATCGTTCTACTTATTTTTCCCAAAGAATTTCCTGTGACTTCCAAAGCACTTTTTCCTCGTATTGCCTTACTTTTCCAATGAAGTTCCGGTGACTTCCAAAGCACTTTTTCTTCGTTTTGCCTTCCTTTTCCAATGAAGTTCCGATAACTTACAAGGCGTATCATTTTCCAGTGAACTTCCGATAACTTCCAAAGTACTTTTTCTTCGTTCTGCTTACTTTTTCCAATAAAGCTGCGGTAAATTGCAAAGTGTTTTACTTCTTTAATCGCTGGTTTGTTTATTAAAGCGGTATAAACCACTTCCATTTCCTTTTTTTCATATGAAACTAATTTTTTCAACTCTTATCCATAAACCGCTATTTTTTCATGGTTGATCGAGTATCCCGCCTTTTTATTGAAGCGGGATTGAGCATACCATGAACTGAAAGAAATATCAGGCTTCCAAAAAGCCTGATCCCGCTTGTTTTCAAAGCAATTCAGGTAGGGTTATTAGAACGACACAATCCTACATTGATCAAAGATTTACTTCATAAATCGTATTGAAAAACGAAACGATCTCCTTTTTTTCTCGAAAGAAGTACTTTTTCCGTTGTTCGTTTCCTGATTGAAAGACATTTAGTTGTTGTTTCTTCCATTTATTTCGTAAAGAAACCTGCCTCAAACCCGCTCCCGGATATATTTTCAGCAGGAAGCAAGACAATTATTTCGTAAGAAATAAAACTGATTAGGGATTTTAAATGATCCCTTCATCAGCAAAAGAATAATACCCATCGGTAGTTATGATCAGGTGGTCAAGTATTAAAATGTCAAGTACTTTCCCTCCTTCTTTTACTTTCCTTGTAAGATCAATGTCCTGTGCACTGGGTTTCTTATTTCCGCTTGGGTGGTTGTGGCTTAATATGATGCTGGTGGCATTGGATAACAGTGCTGCCTGGAAGATAATGCGTGGATCGGCTATGGTGCCCGTAATGCCACCTTGCGATACTTTCACCCACCCAAGCACTTTGTTTGCCCTGTTCAGTAATAGGATCGTAAACTGTTCAACATATTCAATCTGGTCATCACTGTAAACTTCCTTCAGGATGTCATAAGAATCCCTGGAAGAAGTGATGCATTCCAGTTCAGAGGGTTTTACTTTCGTTTTGTAACTCATCTGGACTTCAGAAAGTGAAGCAGACTTTGTAAGCTGCCGGTAAAGTGCAAGTTGTTGTGCTGGTTTTAGTTTCATGGCTTTTTTCGGCCCCTTCAGCAGGTGAAAGGGTTTCTGTCAAGACCGCACAACAGTGCGCTCGCCTTGGTCTTTACTGAAAACAAGAGGGCGGGGCTATCTTTGCCGAATAAAAAGTCGTGAAACTATCTACAAAAAAACATTTCATTACCGGTTCATCAATATCCTTCAAACCCATGCCCAGATACATTTTCAGCAAGGCAGCAATAATAGAGTTAGAAGAAAAAGTAGAACATAAAGAAAAAAATTATCAGAGGTCAGATTTTCTGACCTCTGAATAAAAAAGTAACCGAACGTTACAGTGCAATGATTTTTGCAACGGCAGCCCGTTTGGTCATTTCCAGACGGGCTAAATGATTTTTAACCCGATTGCTCATTTCATGAAACTCTGAAAGCAATCTAACCTGGTTCCAGAATTTATCTCCTTCAAACCGGACAATGGAATCAGCCTGATCAACAAGCATTACCAGTTCACTTTTTCTAAGGAAAGGAATAACAGAACCCACTAAGTGAACCCTGAAATGATTTGACTGCCACAGGCCGTAGCAGATCCAGAAGTATTTATCCCTTTCTTCTTCTGACTTGCAGGAAAAGACAAAGCAGTTGGGACAGGCAGCATCCAAAGGTTTTCCAGCGTTGAGCCCTTTGGAGAGGATAAAGAAATGAATGCCCGGAAGTTGTTGTCCGGCTGAGTAACAGGTGATGCGGTTTTTCATAAGCTTTTTTTCCGCACCACCATCAGGCGCAAGCGATGGCTGTCAAGAGTCATGATGCCATCAGCAATACAAATCTATCATGACCTGTCTTGCTCTTGACGGCCATCATGAGTGAAGGGATATCTTTGCGGAAATAAAAGTGGTTGAAAAACCTGCTGGATCAGGTAAAATATTGCTTACATTTCTTTTTCTAAAAAATAAGTCTTTACTGCTGGAACTTGCGCCAGAATAGGTTTTCAAGCTATAGCCATTACACGCGCCTCCTATAAAAATGCGAATAATTTTTTTCACGATTGCCTATTAAAAGAGACGAGATCTGCATTAGGGATTGCAGTGGAAATCCGTTTTGTCCAATTCCTGTAACTAAAAACAAAAAGATTGCAACGTAAAGCCCGACCCGAATGGGAATGCCCAATTAAAAGCGTTATACATGAAAAATATCTGGCTACCTCTTCACTAATTTCTGCGAGATTTC
Source organism: Chitinophagaceae bacterium (assembly GCA_016704325.1). GTDB lineage: Bacteria > Bacteroidota > Bacteroidia > Chitinophagales > UBA10324 > JACCZZ01. The sequence continues at coordinate 1,238,786 of JADJAG010000008.1, read as the reverse complement.
CTTTTTACCCATACTCACCTTTACAAGATAAATTCCCGCTACAAGATCTCGCACCGGCAATTGAGTGTGAATAAAATTGTTACTGGGAAATGCTGTTATTTTATAAAGCAACTGCCCAAAAATATTGTACAGAAATATTTCTGCTTTATCTGTTGCACCACTGATGCTTAATTGTGCTGAGTTGAAGCATGGGTTTGGATAGAGACCGTAAGTCAAAACAGATTGGGGCTGATTTGAAATTGCAGTGAGTGTGTCGCATTCGCTGCCCTGCAAGGGGCCTAATGAATAGTTTGGAATATTAGGAGTACCCCCCCACCACGATGATCCATCTACTAGTTCAAATCCCCTTTGCACAAAATTGCTGGCTAAGCCTCCTGAATCAGGCTCATTAATTACATGAATAGAGTAAACACCATCATAGCTGGTAACATAAATTTTTCCATCAGGGCCTAACTGATGCAAATAGTAATTAGCAGCAAAAGGATCTCCTATACCATCATCTGTTCCTATTACAGTTCTACTTTGAAAAATGTCCGGGGCTTGTAAATCAAACTGAAGAATTTCCTTAAAATTTGAACTTGCGTACAAGTATCTATCAGAAGGAGAAATTGACATTCCTCTCACGGGAACCCAATCTTCATTGATTTGAAAGGTGCGATAATTACTCAATTCCCCTGAGCACCTGTTAAAATCAAACAGTTCAACGATATTTGAATCTCTTGATTGATGGACAAACAAATTGCCATCAGTGCTGAATTTCATTGGGCTACTTACTTGCGCATTTACCAATTTATAGATGTTACCAATTCCCTGCTTAAAAGGTCCGTGAATGCCGTATTTATCAATCAAAAATTTGTAAAAGCTATTTGTTCCATATTCATGAAAAAGTAACCACCAATCACGACCATTGCCGTGTTTTACCGCCTGCATTCCAAACATGCAAAGGGTGTCAGTTAAAACCAATTTGTCTTTAGTATCCTGTTCAATTCCTCCTAATCCTCCATCCAGTGACATATCTATAACACAATAAAACAAGTGATTGGGAAAAAGCCAGGATTGAAAGTCAATCTCATTATAGTTGTTATCGAAATGAAATAAATAATATTTATTGGAATTTTCGGGAAACGATATGATCAGTGCAGCATCTGGTAACGCAAGCAAGTCATATCCAAATGTGATATAATCTCCAATGTTCAAGCTGTCTCCATTTTCCATCAATTCAAAGTTTCGGTTAAAAACCTGAAATCCATTGGTATAGAATAATAAATTTCCACCTGAATCACAAATACTTGCAGAAGTTCTCCATACTATACTATTATCTGGCCTATACAAGGAAACAGCAGAGTCTCCATTAAAATCAATACCTCCATGCTCTCCTCCCATCCATAAATTTACTTTATTTTGTGCAACGGCACATAACATTAAGAACACCAATGACATTAATATACTGGCTCTTTTCACGACCTATTGAATCTTAATAATTAATTGGTGCATGCTTGTTTTGCATCCAGTCAAATGGAGTACATAAAAGCCAGCGGGATAATTGTTTATCGAAATATTTACTTGTGATGGCCCGGTAGCTATATTTTGCATTAGAACAACAGTACCAAATTCGTTCAGAAGTTCTGCATATAGAGGTCCTTCAAGGCAGTAGTTTTCAATAGTAAAACTCCCAGTTGTAGGATTTGGATGTACTGATGCAAGAGCAAAATTTGTTTTAGATGCGTTTGATTCTTTTAATTCTAAGTCTTCACAGTCATAAAAAACAGGTGTTTGATATGCATAGCTCAAAAGTGCCATTGCCTGATAGGCTGCTTCACCACCTCCACTATAACACATTTTTGCAATTGTTTCTAAATCCTCGATTTCTTCTTCTGTGAAAGTGTTAATGCCTGCAAGCAGCGTGTTTAGGTAAATGGTGTTTACCAATTTATGATTTGCATCCAGGTCATTCAATGCAATTAGAATAGAATTTGAGTAATCAGCATCATCAAAATAATCGGGATCAACTTCGGCAATCCCTCTTCTTATTTGCATTCTGATTTCTCTAATTTTTCCCATATTTTGGGTGAGTGTAGTGTCATAAAAATTAGAAAGAATTTCACTGCTGTCAATGAGCGTCGTATCGCGTTTTAACGTATGAAATAATACTTGCTTTGCTAGCCACATTGCTTTTAGAGAATCTCCTGAGTAACTCACTATGCTTCTTGCAATATCTTCATAGAATTCAATGGGCGGTTCTACAATTTCAGGACAATCATCTGTGCCAGTTGCTGATGCGTTTAAAATGGGTTCTCCATTTCCTGCGCCATTATTATCATTTTGGAAAATATTGCCTGATAGTGTTCTAAAAACAACCTGGTTACCATTCACGCTTTCCGACCAAGTGTGAAAAGCCCCGTTCGCATTATTTACATCGTAGTAACTGTCAGGCGACCACGTATTATTCGATGGATGTGTTGCATCACCCTGTTGCCCGATATTTGCATCACCATCGAGTGAAAAACCTTTAATACACTCGAACATTTCGTTGCAGGTGATATAAGTATTCTGACCAATAGTTCCTATACCATAAGCTACAATTCCGCTACCGCAATTGCTGATAATGTTACTTTGAATAGAATAATTATTAGAGTTATCCACTTGGATACCCCTCGTTTTATCTCCTCCTTCCAATGAAGTGATATTCTCATTCCCCAAAATTATCAGATCGTCAGTTTTTATTACATGAATCCCGTAAGCCTTTAAGTTTGCAAATTCAGCTAAAAGGTCAAACTCAATATTGTTTTGCTGAATGGTGGTGGGAGAGCCTACAGAATTGATTAATATGCCGGTCTGCACTCCTGTAACATCATTGTTGCTGATCATCACCACATCATTATCACTCGGTAGATATTCACCTGCGGGTTCAATAACCGCTATTCCGGTAGGACCTATAAGTGTATTGTCGCTTTCAACAAGGTGGATACTATTTTCATTGATTGTGATAACAGCCTCCTCATTCGCAGTAACATTTATGCCACTGTGGCAATCCGTAATCAAATTATTGCTTATGTAAATGGAATGACCACTTGAAACACCAGGTAAATTCAGTTTGGTTACAAATACCGGCTTACTCATGTTGGTAAATGTGTTATAGTTGATATATGCGTTCAGGTTATTCTGGGCATAGATACCATAGTAGCCGTTTTCAATCAGGTTACCTTCATTTTCGTTCTCACCTCCAATGATAATCGTGTTTTCAAGTGCTCCCCCAGTTGCATAAATATTGTAGGGTACATCACAAGACGGGAAACAAAAACCTGGCGACACTATTCCCTCATAATAAGTAATGTGATTATTAAATGCTGTTATTCCGGAAGCAGAACTTTTAATACCAAAATTATCATAAACGATAATTAAGTTTTGTTCACCGTATGGATCACCTATCTGAATATTATTTACGTTATTAATCTCTATGGCAGCATAAGTTCTCTCGCCTGCATGCGGTGAAAGCATTGTTTCAGCAGTTCCAGCGCAAACTGTTTCACATTCAAAAGTGCAGCCGCGAATAACTCCCAGATAAGGAGCATCATCATCATAATCCTCTACTAGCAGGTGCTTGTAATTTTTATTGAAGGTTACATTGTCTAATTCAAATCTGCCGCCATTTTTTGCATGTATTGCGGATATTGCATCCTCAACAATGCTGCCCGCATTAATCACAATCTCGGCGCCTGGCACATCAACTAAAATGCCAGTCCACATTTCATCATCACAAGCTCTTAAATGGCAATTACTGAACGTTAACTTGTAAGGGCCCGCAAAAGTAATTGTGGCATCAGCGCCAAATACAATTGATGTCTGGGGGTCTGCAGTAGAGCATCCTGTTCCAAATCCCTCAATTGCTATGTCCTGATCAATAATAAGTGCATTATTAATAACTATTTGCTGTACATTACTAATGTTTTCAGTGCAGGATACTTGAGATGTATTGGTGAACTGATTTATTAGCTGTGAACTTTTAACTGTTGCATACTCATAGTTACTTACAACAGGTGTACAAGTTGTGCAAGCGACAGCATAGATATTTGTGCTTGCAGTGCAGATGCTACCATCCGGTAACGTAATTTCAACAGTCGCTACAGTAGTAGTTGGTATGGAAGTAACAGCAGGGAAAATTTGTGGCGAAGCAGTACTCTTACCTTTAATAACTGCGTTGGGATCATCAGTACTCCAGGAGTAAATTGCTTCTTTAGCATCGTTTGCAGCAATTGAAAGCACAACACCGTGGTCGTTATAATCCACGGGTGTTTCTGTAACATCATTTCTGATACAAACGTTTGGATTCTGAGGGTCAATAGAAAATGAATGGAGCTGCACTTCCTCACTTAAAGTATAATCGCAATCCTCATCATATTCGAATGAAATAACGAACGTTGTTGGGGCCGGATCACTAAATAAAGAAAAGTCCAGGATTGCCTTTGAATCATTGTCAATATCAGGAATAATAAAGCCCGAAGGGCAACCCGAACAGGAGTACGTGCCGGCTGAAGTGGGTAAAATAACATTGTCGTATCCCCTTGCCTCAATAGTTACTTTATCTGTGCATGGCATGGAATAGGAATTCTGGAGGCCGGCAAGATAAAATGGAGTTTTATTAATGGTGATACGGTAAGGTTTAGCATCAGCACAACCATCAGCATTCGTCATGGTTAGTAAATAGGTGGCTGGATCAGGAATTGGAATTCCCGTAAATGTGGCATTGCCACTACCATCCACTACTATGTAGATATCATCAGGATACCAACTCTTGCTAATTATGGATGTAGTATTGAAATCACTGACTGTTAAAATAATGGGTGCAGCACAAATGTCTTCATTATCGGCCGCCCAGACTATATCAGGCGATTGTTTCAATGTAAGATCAAAATCATCTTCATATAAATTAGCATCAGCAACAGTTATTGTTGCTGAATAGCTACCAGGCACATCAGGTGGTAAATACACACATACATTGTCCCCATCTTCAATAATATTTCCCGGGCCTGTTTTTGACCAGATGTAAGGCGGCGTGCCTCCTGAAGCAGTCAGGATTGCACGTTCATTTGTACATAATTCAGATGCAGACGAAGTAATCACAGGATAGCCTACCGGGTCGGTTCCAAAAATTTTTATAACCGAAAATGGTTTCATTTCAATCTCCAAATTTGCAGAAATGCTACTTTCTTCAATAATACAGGTGGGTGCAGGTATATCTGGTGCTTCAACTGAAGTAAACCCGGAAATGGAAGCATCTCCAAAAATCCAAACCATCGGTGTTGTTGCCTTATTTACCTCATAGTTATCTGCATAGTACATGCAATATGATCCTACGGAAAAAAGCTGATCAACCTTTAATTTATAAATATTATGCGACATATTAACTATAAAGGACTGCTGTGCTCCGGTTTGAGAATTCCTAAATTGCCATCCATACAATTCTGGATAAAGCGTAGAAAGTTGACCCTCAAACATAATTTGTGCTGATTGATCAGAATTTCTAATTACTTCATTTAGCAAATTCATCACATTTCCCATTGCCGTGAACTGCCATTTTTCTGTCTTCTCATCCCCATAGAAATTAAACTCATTTTCATTATTATAGAAACTAAAACCATTATCATCCTTAAAGGTGGCACCTCTTATCCCCTTATCAAACATATTGTGAAGTAAAGCCAGCTTAATGCGAGGTTCTTCCATCATCATAAGGGCCGCAACCCCTACCCAAAGTCCCTGTGCCCATGTTCCATGAATGATCACCTTAGGGTCATCTAAGTTATACTCGGTAATCCAAACATCTGGTATTGTTGGTGGTATCTTGCTAATGTCATTTCTAAGACAGCTTATGTTTTGATAAAGGTTACCAAAAAATTCATACATTTCACTAACATCAGGTATTCCTACAGATCCCAATCCAGAAGGGGGATAGAAGTGAAATGAAACTGCATCACAATTAGAAATACCGGAATAAGTGGAGGTAGGGTTGAACAGTTGACTATTCCAGGTATGACGCCTTAAATCACCCTTGTCTTCAGAGAGTGCCCCAACAATGCCGATTTTAACATTACTACCGAACTCGGCTTTGATTTGTGCTCCCCAAAAGGAAACCGCTTCACCATATAAAGTTGCTTCCGGGAATTTTCCAAGAGTTAGGTCTCCGGATAAATAAAACTCATTTCCCAGTTCAACATATTTTAATGGAATACCTAATCCTTGCGCATACTTTAATCCCATAATCTGATAAGTAGGGTCATCTAAACCACTATAAACAGAAAGAGGAGCTGTCGGATAGCTATACACGACATTAATATCAAATAGCGCATGTGCACCAGAGGGAAAAAGTGTCTCTTTAAATTCTGTAATTCTATTGTAATCGCAATCCGGACAAGTGTTTTTGCAAAAATCAGGGCAGGTTTTATCGTCAGGATTTGAATTGAAGTGGCTTTCAACGTACCAACCTTGGTACCAATCCCATACATTTGCTTTTGATCCCGCCGGATATCTCAATGTGCCTGGTTGGAGCCTTGGAAAATCGTGTGGCAAACCACGATTTTCATCATCTATTGTTGACCAACCATAATCATTGGTAGTTTCCATTCCATTAAATCCTAGAAAGTCATTATTAAATGCTTTAAAAACTCCAACAGACAAAGTAATTTCTGGATTCAGGCCTTTATAATACGACTGATTTACAGAAATATCATCAAAACCTATTTGCCCGATACTAAGTATTTGAATTGGGCAAAGTATAGTATCAGCAAAGAAATTTTCTAGTGTAAGAAAAACACCCCGAAGGTCGACCGTACCTGCTGCTATTACATCTTCGGCAACAATGAAAACCTGTTCCGGTAAAATGCCTGATAAAACCATTTGAGAGCCAGAGGAAATAAGAAAAGTATCGTTTACTACTATTAAAAAACTCGAATTAATATCCCCTTCTAATTTGAGAATCCCGTCTAATACAGCACTATTAATAATGCGATAAAGACCAGGTTCAATCGTTAGTCCGCTGAGATTACTACTTAATGTTGCGTAACCAGTCATGCTTTCAATATCTGAAATCGCTTGCGTAACATCATCTAAAGCATTGTTTACCGGCGCAGTATTGATAGCTGTGCCTTCTGTTGCATGAATTGATGAAGATAGTGAAGTTTCAGAACCAACCTTACCAATAGCATAATGTTCATTTGTTGCTATAATTGATCCCCCTGCTAAGAGTGCGTATTCAGCAGCAGCTCCCAAGTCCACAGGCATTACATTTACTACAACGTTATCACTTGCTTCACAATTATTGTCATCAGTAATAGTAAGCGTATAAGTAATTTCGCTCGTGGGGTTTGCCATGGGGTGTTCAATATTATCATCATCTAATGCTGTTGAAGGTGACCATTCGTAATTAAAAGGGGTGGTTCCTCCGGTAACGACAGGATATCCACCAAGCAATCTATTTCCATTGGTAAGAACCGGACCATCAAAACCTGCGTTCGCAATAAGTCCTGGATAAATCGTAAGTTGGACAGCATCAGTAGTTACCGTATGATCCAGATCCGTTACAGTTAAAGTGTATGTTGTAGTAATACCCGGTCTTGCTTCAGGGTTTGATAACGTTGAATCATCTAAACCCATTTCCGGTGACCATGAATAAATATAAGGAGTCAACCCTCCTGCGGCCACAGGAGTCGCACCAATAGTAACCGGTGTAGTTCCGCAAGCTTCCTGATCTGAACCTGCATAGGCATAAAGAGCCGGAGATCTTTTTCCAATCACAAAATATCCAAAAGAACTTAAGTTTCCATTTGTTTGCACGGTACCAACCGAAGTGGTTCCGGTAGTTGTGGTAACTCCTGTATTATTCCATTTTGATCCGTCCCATCTACCTACTTTAAGAGTTGACAGAGTATAAATATCACAACTGTTTTCATCCCAGCTCAATGTTACTTTAACACTACTGCTGCCACTGTTTTGTGACAGGCTCCAGTATTCGCACGCACTGATATAAGTTAAAGAATCCTTTTCACTGCCTTGTGTTTGCACTGTATTGAAAAATTGGGCTGTAAAGGCGGCTGAGGCCGAGGACGGTTGAGTAATGGCCAGTGGTTTATAGGCAGTGCCTGCACCAATTGGGAAAACGAATGCGGAATTGCCTACCTTTTTTACTGGCCCTTTTACAAAAGTTGTGGCATCTCCTCCTGTAACTGTGCAGGAAGAGGAAAGAGTTAATAAATTGGTTGCATCAGTAATTAAAAAGCCTTTTTCCAATACCAGGGAATGTATAACGGTGGTTGGGTTAGTCAGAACCACATTTCCACCATTGATCTTATTAATAGTCAGTTTATACACTCTTGCCAAAGCACTGCCCTGTATTGCCTGGTCAATAGAAGTATTTGAAAATTCAATAGGAGTGTTAAAAATGGAACTGCTGTGCGTATTGTTATAGGTTAAATCTTTGTTCAATTTAATTACACCATTATTGACCGTGTTTACAGCAGTACCGGTCATTAAAAGATCATTGTCAATCACTATAGTATCGGTCAGATAATAATCGCTGCTATGCCCCTGAAATTCTACATCATAAAATTCCATCTTACCCTTGATAGTATTGTCATGGTAGAAAAGAAAACTGGAACTGCCTTCGCTGATTGTTCCCGAGCGGTAATCAAGATAGGTGGTGCCTCCCATGCCGATATTTCCGCTCAGATTTAAGGTGCCGCTTTTGGCAATTATGATGTTGGGTAGTTTGGTATAATCTGTACCCGTGCTTCCCGTAATTGTTTGGGTACTGCTGCTATTGAACTTAATATCTGCCGTACCTCCCCCGGTTCCGGAGGTATTGCTCAATGTCAGGTTGCTGCTACCGGCCATTAAAATGGTATCGCCATTGATAAAGAGTTGCTCATCTCCGCTGATGGTCAGTGAATGGTTCACCGTAAAGTAAATACTATTGATATTAAACAAAGTGGTGGCATCCGGTGCATCGAAAATCACATCATAAAAATCAACTGCTGCCGTAATGGAGCTACCGGCAATCGTGGGTTGTCCGCTTGATGCCTTTTTGAACACCACCGTACCGTTGTTGTGATTAAAGGTGCCTGACGATTTTGTAAAATTTCCGGCAAGTGTGAAAGTTCCAGAGGTGCTGGTAAATGTTCCACCATCAATAGATAAAGTGGAACTAACATTGATTGTCCCGCTTCCACCACTAAAGGTGCCACCGGTGACCCTCATTTTTTCTGTAGTAAAGGTATTTGATCCAGATAGTGTAATAGTTCCGCTATAGCTGGACTTCACATTTACAAACCTTACGGTAATATTAGTATCGATGGTGGCATTACCCGCGGAGCAATTACTAAACACCAGCGTATCAGTGCTGCCGGGAAAATAGGTCGCCGTGCTACCATTGCAGGTAGCGATCTTCCAGTTGCTGACCACTTTGGCCGAAGTGCTGCCACCTTGTGGATTCCAGAGATAGGTTGTTTGGGCATTTGCCTGAAAACAAAAGACACAGGCAATCAGGAATGCGGGTAGTGGAGATTTCATAGCACAGCATTTAATGATTACATCAATTGGCTGAAAGCGACGACTCAATCTGTAGACTAAAAAAATTACATTATTCTTCAGTAGTTATTTTGATCTCATTAAAACCTCCACCCAAAAGCATCACTTTTACCCATACATACTTTGCGTTTGCATAGTTTAATGCACCCAGGGGAAGAAAAAGCGTATTGGAATCCAGTGTAGCATTTCCAGGTAGCAATGCCTTATCAAATTGCTCATTATACAGATCACTGCCATCGAACGTGGTGCCGATCTTTACTGCAATTCCTGAGAAGCTAACAGTGTCGGTAAGGAATACAGATAAGTCACTGTTTGCACCATTGGACTCTATCATACAGTCCATCAGCTTTGATTGAGAGCAGCAATACTGGAAACTAAAAAGGAAGAGAGGGAACAGTATTGTTTTCATAAATGGAATTAAGGTGAAAACGAATGTTTGAAATTAATAAAATAATTCTGACAATACCTAATTATGACTAACCTTTTTTTAGAGATTCCATAATCTAAAAGAAAATCGCTCAAATACAGGACTGGATACAATTTCATAGCCGGTGATTGATCCTCAGACAGTTGTTATATATGAATTTATTTAGATCAAAGCCGAAGACAAATCAATTTATCTGTTCGATGAATAAACGATGGGAACTTTTTTATAAGGAAAATTACCGCGTATTGGTCACCCTCTCCATACGGGGCTTGACTAACATACTTTAGTTCCGGCAGTGAAGTTCTACTTTCACTTGAGTGTTACTTGAGTTACACTCACCTTGCTGCATAAAAACCAAAATCTACTTTTTCAACACATTTAATTAAATTAAAGCACATTATATCCAAATTTTATTTGGTTGATTATCAATGGTTAACCCTTTTATTCTTGTATTGTCTATTTTTATTTAACTATAAATAGCTATTTGTTCATAATGTTAATTACATTTATGCATCCCTCTCACTGTTCAAAACATTTTTCTATGAAACAGTTGATCTTATTCCTCTTTTTAGTTGTGGCTTTCAGTTTCTCCGCCTTTTCACAGACAAAATTATTAGCCCGAAGTGTTAACTTCAGCGGCGCTGCACCTGTAGTCACCTTGTATTTATCCGATAGCCTGGTCACCAATCTTGCTATTAAGGTGGGTGATAGCTTCGGTGCAAGCAACAACATCAATACGTCTGTGCATATCAACCCCGCATCTATAGCCGATAATATACTAATGGCCACTCTTGACGCCCTCACGCCTGGAGACTACTTTTTTGAAGTGGCTATCACTTCACAAAATGAAACTACACAGGTAGTGCAGTTTAAGGCGCACTATTAAACGTGTAAGCCTTTCTGGAGGCCTTGCCTTCTTACCATCTTTTTTACTGTATTCATTTTCCAAACTCTTGCCAAATGAAAGCTATTTCATCCTTTCTGGCTTGCATAGCCATCCTTACCTGTTTTACTATTACTTCCGTTGCCGCAGTTTACAAATTCAATCCGGCATCAGGAACGAGTGCCAAAAACAAAGTTAATTGGCGAAGCAGTTGTGCCACTCCGGGAAGTACATTTCCCGGTGTAAGTGACACCATTCAGTTTGATGGAAGCTGCTCGAATGCCAATTGTGTGTTCGATACAACTTTTAATGTGGCTAAGATCAATGTAAAGTCAAATTATTCCGGAACGATTTCAGCTTCCGGAAGCATCACACTAACTTTTGGAATCGGAATATTTGATGGTGGTACCTTCAACGGCGGAAGTGTTCCTTTAACATTTAATGTTTCACTGAAAATTGATGGGTGCTCCTTTACCAGTTCAGCTTCTTCTCTAAATTCCTATGGTGACTTTACGTTTAAGAGTGGAGGGTTCGCGCACAATAACGGAACGGTAATATTTCACAGATACACAGAAACCACCACTACGATTGGTGGAACTTCCAACGGAAGTAGTACCCTAACGCTTTACAAAGCCGAATTTACTGCATCGTCTCAGAATTCAATATTCAGAATCAGAAATATTACCGTAGAAGTAGTGAATGAAATGAAACTCACCGGCAATTATCATTTACTACTCAATACCAATTCATCTTCAGTGATCGAGGTACAGGGAAATATTGTAAGTTCTAATACGGCAACTGTGGGAGGTGGCGATTGCCTTATTATAATTAATGGAACAGGTTCGCAAACGCTTTCTGATACACATGGAACTACAGGAACAGGTAAACTGTGTAACATGAAAATTGATAAAAGTTCAGGAACGCTTTCCCTTGCCGGCAACATCGCTATTGGTGGAAGCACCACCTGGGAGTACGTGGATGGAACGGTGAACGAAGGGACGGCCAGGCTTATTTGTGATTACAATAATACACTCGTTAATAATTCAGGAGGCGAGATGAAGTTCGCCAAACTTGATATGGTTGGAGACGGTGGAACCCATACAATTGACGGCAGAATTCTAGTAACCGATACATTCAGCACATCAAATACAGGAGATTGTGATATTAACGGGGATACATTAGAGCTACAGGGAGATGTGGTATGGGATAATACTTCTTCCGGTTCGAACGGCAACGTCTTCTTCAAATTTTCAGGAGGCGCGGATCAAATAGTGAGCGGCCAGTCAACAATACAGTTTGATAAAGTAAAGCTGATTAAATCAGATGGCAACATAACATTGAACACTCCTGTAAGCATCACAACAGATATTGTGTTTGTCACCGGTAAGCTTATGAGTGATACCATAAATTTGGTTACCATCAAGCATGGAGCAACGGCCACCGGTGCTTCTGAAAACAGTTTTATTGCCGGGGCAGTAAAGAAAATAGGTTCCAGTTCCTTTTTATTTCCGGTGGGTAAGGATACCATCTACAATCCAATTTCTATTACAGCAGCTTCCAGCGCAACGGATGCTTTTAGAGCTGAGTATTTTAACTACACTCAGCCCCATGGGTTTGATAAAGACTCACTTACCTACCTGAGCGGATGTGAGTACTGGAATATTGTAAGAACAGCAGGTAGCAGCAACGTGAAAATAGAATTGAACTGGAATGCTTCAAGCTGCAATATCTATGTGCTTTCCACTTTGCGTATTGCCAGATGGGATGGCGTAAACTGGAACAATACCGGCCCCGTGACAACAACAGGTACTATTACGGCCGGAACTATACAAACAGGTGCGAATCAAAGTCTGTTTGGAGATTTTGTAATAGCAAAAAGATCGCCGGCCGTTATTGCGAACGCCGGTAGCAATGCTACCATAAATCTAGGCAGTACTGCTTCATTGGGTGGCGCACCAACAGCATCAGGCGGCATTTCGCCTTTCACCTATCAGTGGATACCAGATTATGCATTGAGCAATTCGGCAGCCGCTAATCCGGTTGCAAAGCCTTTTTCTACCTATACTTATTACCTGAAAGTGACTGATGCAGAAGGTTCTACAGATATTGATACTACAACAATCACTGTGAATGGTTTCGATTTAAAAAGTGCCCTTAGATTTCCATTGCTTACCAATGATACACTCCTGGTAACTTCAGATGTTTCAGTAATTGGTGCCGTCGGTGTAAAAAATTTTCTTAGCGGAAATGTGATTGCAACAGACAGTATCTTGATCAATACGAGCAACAGTAATTTGGCTGTAAGGCATCTGGACACAGCAATTCAGAAAATTGATGGATTTAGTGCTTCGACTTTATCAGCAACATTAAACGGGTTAACAGTAACTGAAGGAGTTTACAGGGTTTCTACAAATGCAACACTCAATGGCACAATTACCTTTGAAGGTAATTCTTCTTCCTACTTTGTTATTGATATTGACGGCAACTTATCGGTATCGGACAATTCAGTAATTGAGCTCGATGGTATTCAATGGAATCAAGTGTTTATTCGCGCTGGTAATGTGACGATAACCGGAGATGCTGAGTTAAACGGATTTTTACTATTGTCAGGCAGCTTTCATGGAAATATTTCCGGTGGTAATTGCTGGTTAATGGCTAATGGTACCATCAATGGTGAATTTAATCTGCTGCCCAATCTGATCAATATGACCTTTGATGATACGCATCATAGAAGTATTGACAATTATTTTGGTTTGAATGCAAGCAATGTTACGCAACAGTTTGGGCTTGGTTCGGAAGAATGGATAGAGAATATAAATGGAAAACGGCTTCCTGAATTGCATACACGTGTCTTAAGGTTTCCAGGCGGATCGGATGCAAACTGGTGGCGCTGGCAAACAGGATGGTTCAGGGGCTATAATAACCCGGCTTACAACGATGATGAAGCAATGCCGGGAATTAAATATGGCGACAATTTGCCAATGCCTGAGTATTGTTTGGATGGATTACCCTGGGATCTAAACAGTAAAAAATGGCAGCCTAATGGCTTGTTGGATTTTAAGGAAATGCTCACCAAAGGGTCTTGTTTTCCGATGTTTGATCTGAATATGCTCAGTTCAGATGCCGGCACTGAAATTGGTGCACTGTTTTATGCGCATTGCAATAACATCCCTGTTAAATACATTGAATTGGGTAATGAGTTTGCACTTGAAGGCGAAGAAGCATTCGACCTTTATCCAACCAGTTATGAATACTTTGAGAAAATGCACCATTACTCATCCTACATTAAGGAATTCTTCCCTGACGTAAAAATCGCCGCTGTTTCAACAACATCCAAAGGTCTGGAGCCTGATCGAAGGAATACATGGAATGATGGCCTGCAGACCTTTCTAACTGCTCTTGGCACACAGCCGGAATTTAATGCCTTGACTTTTCATGTCTATCCAAGCCTATTTATTGATAAGGCAAATTTTCAAGATTGCAATTTGGAATTATACATGAGTAATACAACGCTTATGGGTCAGATTCTGTCTACGCCTTATAAAACTTTTGATGACCTGGAAAATAATGAATTTCAGATTTTAGATCAATCCACCTACAATTTTGAAGGATGGATTACCGAATACAATCAGGAGGACGATCAGTATAATTTTCATGGCCGCTGGGCACATGGTTTATTTACAACTTTAATGACTCTCAGGGCGCTGGAAAACAGCCTGATCACCAAGGTTACGTGTTTTGAGCTGATACACAGTGCCAACCGCGATGTGGTATTTAGTGATGAAAAGGCATTTAGTACTAATACCGGTGCTTGTAATGCAGCCATTGAGTATCCTGAGGCCATACAATGGGAGTTTGGTGCAGTTGGAAAAGCGTTAAGGTATGTAGGGCTTGCTACTCAGAATGCCCTATCTGCACGATCATTGAATTTTCCCAATGCGCCTACCATTCCCGGCAAAGATCAGGACCGGCCGGGTGTTTATGGTTGGCTGTTTAGCAATGTAGCCTACCCTCAAAGCTTTTCTGCATTGGATAGCAATTGGGTAGTAGTGCTTAATTTAAGTCCATCAGGCGTATATCTTGAAGCTTCAACAATCTTTCCGCTTGGTGGCGAGTATGTTGTTCTCAGGCAGAAGGAAGATGAAAACAGTCCATATGAATTTATCTATGATGTTGAAAACCAACTACTCGCTGATGAATTTGTTGCTTTTAACGGAGGCCCCTCATCTAAATCAATTATTAATTTACCAAAATACAGCCTGCTGTTTATCAGGAATACAATTCAGCCTGCAATATCGGCGCCACATATACAGGTAACCAATACAACTGCATGCCTTGGCAAAAAGGTCTATTTCTATTTAAGCGCTACGGGGGCAGAGTCTTTTGCAATATCTCCGTCCAATGGCATAGAAATAGATTACACCCACCCATCTGTAGTTGCAAGAGTTACCGCAGTTGCTTTGGAAACGGAGTATACTGTTGTTGGTGTTTCCGCATTCGGCATAGAAGGACCACCTTCCTATGTAACCATTACCGCTTCCAAGCAACCATTGGTTGATCCGACAGTAACAGGGTCTCCGGCTTGTCCTGAATCTGAAATTGAACTGGACGCAAATGCAGTAGGCTCCTTGCTTTATAACTGGTATCCTGCTGCCCACGAGTACGGCCAAGCAACATTCCTGGATACTGAAGTCATTGCAGTTAACCCTGTTGAAGACATTACCTATACTGTCAATATTACCAATGGTTCCTGTTATTGCAGTAGTCCATCTTTGTTTGTTGATGTTTACGACAACGCAGATGCAGGACCGGATGTTTACATCTGTGCCGATCCTCCTGGCAGTGAGCAGGATGTGGTGCTTGGTGCATTGGATAGCTATTCCGGAGATCCCGGTATCTCTTGGACCAAAGAGCTGGAGACAGATCCGGCATTGAACTTTTACGACATCGCAAAGCCGGTGCTAAATACAACTGAAATTGCTGCCGGTACTTACACCTATACATTGGCCATAGAATACACTGGAACTTCAAGTTGCGAGCTCACCGATGAAGTGAAAGTTACCGTGGTGGATTGTTGTTCGGGTACGACGGGTGACCTGGTATTCAATCCATACCTGGAGCAGTATGGCGAACAGACTTACCTAACCTCACAATATTTGTGGAACTATTTTGTTGATGAACTAAACGAGCTGCAGATTTATACTGACGAAAACTTTGATGTGAGTTGCGGAGGAGTAACGGATGAGCAACATGCGATAATCGGGTACGATCACCTGGTGATCAATGGACCGTTCTATATTGATCAGAACCTGGCGCTTATAAAATGCACCATTGAATTTGGCGCCGATGCCCAAATTATTATTGAACCTAATGCCAGGTTATACATTCTCGGTTCTACGCTCATTGGATGCAGTGAGTATATGTGGCAAGGCATCAATATTGTGGGCAACCTGGACCAGGATGCAGGACTTACTATTGGCCCATCCTGCGAAGGTACTGTTGAATATTCTTATATTAAAGATGCTGAATATGGAGTATTCTCTGCTAAAGATTCACGGTTGAATCTTGAACTTTCCTACTTCGATAAAAACCTGCATCACATCTGGCTGGAGAACTACCGGTTTGCCGTTGACAGAAAAATCAGCTTTTGCGATTTTGATAAGACCGGTATCATGTTACTTTTACCGGACTTCACACCAACACAGCCCATACATGGCATATACATGAACGATATTCCGGGTTTAAAAGAAGTGGGTAAGAATGTATTCAATAACAGTGAGTTTGGCATGTATGCAGAATTTTGTAAGTTTATTACCAAAGAAAATACAATGACCAATGTGGAGACTGGAATTTATTCTGTTAACGCGCAGGGAGATCAGACCATTGATGATAATGATATTGAAGATTGTGAAACAGGAATTAGTTTGATTGCCACTAATAGTTTTGAAATACAAGTTACCAGGAATACCATTATTACTAATCCTGTTGATGACAGCTCACCGGTGGGCATCTATGTAAATGATCTTGACGAAGAAGAAAATTACCAGGCAGGGAATATAAATATTGGTGGGTTTATTGGAGAAAGTTACGGCAATACCATTATCCTCAATGGGCTAAAGGGTATTGAAATGATAGGTGCCGCTGAATCCATTGTGGATCACAACATTATTAGGATGCCAGTAGGCGCAGTTAGTGATTTAATGTGGGGCATTGATGTAAACAAGTCCCCTGAATCTGTTGTACAATACAATAAAGTAAACGATCCGGAATATGGTTCGTATTCTGTGGATTGTAATCCCACCAGTGAATGCACTACTGCAAACAAGATTTCCATTAGAATCCTTGACAGCAAGGATTGCGATATTATTTGCAACAGAACTAATGCCACAAACATTGGGTTGCAATTTCTCAAATCCGTTGATGACGGAATTTCTCTCAGCGCCAAAGTAAGAGGAAATACTTTTCAGTGGCACAATGATGGTTTGACGATTGGAGGTAATGATATTGATAATACTAAAATTGGCGGACAACCGGTAATAAATGATGAGACGCCTGGTAACTATTGGAAAGGTAACGGGAGTGGAATATTTGGTAGCGGGTGGCCCACCAATGGGGCTACGCATACTTTTGATACAAATAATGGCTTTTCTACATTCGTAGTAAATGATGACACTTACGATGATGGTCTGTTTTTTACAGATCAGAATGCAACAACCTCTGGTACTGCAGTGAATATTGATCCTCAAGACGCACCGCATTTTGGTTGTGAATTGGGTGAAGATCAAGGTAAAATTGCTAACAATCATTTAAAATCGTTAAGTGAATGTTGTGTGTTGTATCCAAATCCCACTGATCTAATTATAAATTTTCAATTTGGTTCGCTTAATGATGAGTGTGAGTTTTCGGTTATTGATATGGCAGGACAACAGCTGATTAATAAATTAATTGAGGTGCAGGAATTTCCAATTACGTTTTCGTATAAATTGCCATACTCAGGTATCTACATTGCTATATTAAAAAATTCAAATGGGATAATTTATCAGCAGAAAATTGTTGTTTTACATGAATAGGTGTTTTTGCATTCTTGCATTTTTGTTTTTGTCGCCTCTACTATGCTTTTCTCAGAAT
This sequence comes from Chitinophagaceae bacterium, assembly GCA_016704325.1. Classification (GTDB taxonomy): domain Bacteria; phylum Bacteroidota; class Bacteroidia; order Chitinophagales; family UBA10324; genus JACCZZ01. The sequence goes on along the minus strand of JADJAG010000008.1, from coordinate 1,220,772 downwards.
AGAATTAACGTATGGATGCTATCTAAGCAATTCGTTGCCTTGGACTGTGGAATTGATTTTAATTCAGGTTTTGCCGATACTTTTTCTGTCTGGAAAGAGCTAGAATTTTTCGCTACTAACGCTAGTATCTGCGACTCCATTGGGGAATTATTATTTTATACAAATGGAATATATATCGCCAATAAGGAGAACGATTCGCTTAAGAATTGTAATGGTTTTAATCCAGGATATGCTACTGATTACTATGCAGATGATGGATTAGGAGTTTCTCAAGGTGCTATTATTTTACCAAAACCGGAATTGAGCAGTTCATTTACTGTTTTTCATATTAGCGGTGAGGAATTGGATAATGGTTCACAACTGCAACCATTGCATTTAAGGTATTCCGAAGTAGATATGAACGATGATAATGGCCTGGGAGGAGTGATTGTCGGGAAAAAGGGAGTTTCCATATTAAATGACACCCTTGTATGGGGACGGTTAACTGCCTGCAAGCATGCCAATGGCCGCGACTGGTGGATTATTACACACCGGTGGAATTCTGATCTTTATTACAAATTTTTGTTGACTCCAGATACCATTATCGGACCCATGACACAGCATATAGGATCAGCCATCATTAAGGATGATATTGTGGGTCAGGCTTGTTTTTCGCCGGACGGGAGCAAGTTTGGTTATATCAATAGGAATTATAATTTTGATTACATGGAGTTTAATAGGTGTACCGGTGAATTTTATAATCATGTAAACATTGTTTTACCTGATTCCAATTTATCGCAAGGCATTTCTTTTTCTCCTAACAGTCGCTTCATTTATTGTAATACGTACACCCAACTTTTTCAGTTTGATACCTGGTCACCGGATTTGGCTGCATCAATGATTTTAATTGATACTATTCCATTTGTACAACCGGGCATTGATGATTGGTTTGCTGTAGAAATGCTGGCGCCAGATAATAAGATATATATATCCACTTATAATGGTGTTAAAGCTATGCACGTGATAAATTATCCTGATTTACCTGGAACAGATTGTGCCTTCGAAAGAAAAGGGTTGACTTTACCAACATATAATCTGTATGCCATTCCCAATCATCCGAATTATGATTTGGGGCCATTGCCAGGTAGTGAATGCGATACTCTGTATCTTAGCAATATAGCAGGCAGTGAAAACTCTTTTTCGTTTCGAATAAGTCCAAACCCTTCATCCACTAATATTAATATTGTTTACAATACTAAAGAGACCTGCGTGTTTAATTTGTTTGATATAAACGGAAGAACAGTCGCTTCCGCTACCTTATACCACTATTTTAAGAACAGGTTGCTGGATGTGAGCGGATTACCGGGCGGGATTTATTTCGCTCATATATCCTGCAATGGAGAAAAAATTTGGAGTGAGAAGGTGATTGTCCAGCATTAAAGCTTTAGTCGATTTTATTTAAGTTTGATACTTTCCAGGTACTCATCTTTTATTTTGAATTTTTTAAAAATCTTCAAAGCAAGCCTAACCAGGTTTATTACATCCTCCTTATTATAAAGCAATACTGCTTTCTTTTTGGTTGGATTGCGCCAATCCCTCCAGATTTGAAAAATGCTTGTTTTGTATTTTACAACCTGCCTGCGAATTCCGAATTTGTGTTCCAGGTCTTTTAATTTGAAGCTGCCGGTTTTTATATGATCTTTAAAAACCTTCATCAGGTTCACGCAACGGAATTTATCCCGGAATTTCCATTTGAAGAACTTTTCCAGCATGCCGGTATCCGGTCCGTAACAAAACACGCTGCAGTTTACTTTGGAAAATAGTTTTTTGAAGTTTTTCGAGGTCAGCTTTTTCCCGTAAAGTTGCCCGAAGTACTTGTTATCGTAAGAATAACCGATTAGAAAGATGCGCTGGTTTAAATACCACTCCGCATCAATGTAGAGGTTGATTACTTTTTCCTTAGCCATGTTGTGGATTGTACTTAAGTGAAATTGTTCTGAAACCTATGCCCAGATATATTTTCAGCGTTTTATACTGAAGGCTTTGTTATAATGGCGTTTCAGGAATTCTTCAACATCACTGGTGCGGTACAGGATCTTAGCGCCCATCTGGCTAAAGGATAGCTCTCCATTGTCGCGGTAGTTCTGGAGGGTGCGCTTGCTCACCTTGAGCCATTTGCAGACTTCGTTATTGTCCAGCCACGGGTCATCAGGCGTCGTTTTTTTCAGGCGGGTATCTATTCCAGCTTTGATCTGATTTAGTTGCTCCAGCAGTTGCTGGAATGCTTTGGATTCGATGGTGATTACTTCCATACTTCAGCGGTTTGTTTTTATAAAAACCTGCTGCGAATATGTGGTGCATTTGGAATATTTTTGCGGTAGTATAGGGTAGTACTACCCTGGAGAAAGCAATTGAAAATCAATATGTTAGGGTTCTATTTTTTGCTTCAATCTTATAGCACGTTTTGCCATTTTATCGAAGTTGTCTATCCAAAAATCAAGTGCTTTAACTGTAGGTTTATAGAAATCTTGCCCTAAGTTATTTGAGCTAGGGTTTTTCACCATTTTGGTTTCAAAGCTTGCACAAACACCTTCTATATTTCTTGTCGGCTCATCACTCAAGTGACCATTATCCATCAGCATTTTAAAAAGACAGGCGAGTTGATCTATGGTTAAATAGGTTTTGATCTTTTTGCCGCCCGAATTTTTTATACTGGCTTCGTTTTCTCTAATCCATTGATCGGTAGCCTCAATCAATCCTTTGGAGAAAAGAGGTTCTTCGAATTTACGTTTGATCAATACCAGATATTTTATAAAGTGGCTTAAATCACCCTCGAAATTATGGTCTATATGGTATTCCATGAATTGAACGAGGTAGCTCAGGTCACACTGGCGCAACGCGAAAGCGAATAGCAATTCAAAAGTACCTGCGTCAACCATTTTCCTGGTTATGCGTAGCGGTTCCCTGAATTCAAAAAGATAATAGAAATACTTTTCCGGCTTCCCAACCCTGGAAGGTTGGATTGGTCCTTCAATAGGGTACTCTAATTTGAGAACAAAGTGATCTACTTTAAAATTTTGCATCTGCAAATGCGCCATTTCACCGCTGGCAAGCTTTTCGTGCTTCAATTCAAGATAATTATCAGTTGAGTTTGTCGAGCTGATGGAGGGCTTTGTGTGCTTTTCTAGAAGTGATCTAATGGTCATTTCTAAACTCTCAGCTAATCTATCCGGGCATTTTTTAGCAAGGTACTCTTCACCTTCTCTTGCATAATCTCCTTCATTACTAAATATGCGACCGGTGTTGATTTCGAAATCATTTTCATTCTCCGATGCATGTTTTTCTGTTACCTCATTGGTCTCCATGGTATGGTTTTTAGGTAGAATTTTGCAATATATGGAGATCTAAAAAGATGGAATAATTGGGTTTTGCTAGTGTTTTTCGAAATGTTTCCCACATGTTTCCCACAACCATAAAAAAGCCCCGTAAATCATTGATTTACAGGGCTTTGTATTACTATTTGGCGGTCCGGATGGAAATCAAGAATGGAATTCTTATTAAGAATTTTGTGGAAACTACTTCATGACCTTCATCCGAAGCGTCATGCCGTCGCGCCAGTGGCGGATCGGCATCTCAATAACAATTCAGAGATCCTGATCCGCCATCGGCGTGACAGGATGACGCGTTGGCTGTAGGTTATCACAAATCCAATATAAATGGCCCCATAGTGATCCCTTAAAACGGTTAGTAATATATAGTCACTGATTCATAGAAAATATGTAGTTTAATTGCTTAAATCGAAAAAATATGAAAAACAAACTCCTGTTTCTTTTTGCGCTTGCCGGTTTTTATAACCCTGTGATTCATGCACAGCCTTCCATTGCTCTTCAATCTGTCGGTTCCGGCTTTACGAAGCCGGTTGATATCGCCAATGCCGGCGACAGCCGCCTGTTTATTGTAGAACAAGACGGTATCATTCGCATCCTCAACACAGATGGCACCACCTCTGTTTTTCTCAATATCAATTCCCGGGTCTATTCTATCGGTGGAGAGCAGGGATTGCTCGGACTTGTATTCCATCCAAACTATGTCGTTAATGGTTATTTCTATGTCAACTATATAAATAATTCAGGGGATACCCGTATTTCGCGCTTCAGCCGCCATCCGACAAATCCAAATCTGGCAGTTCCCTCCAGTGAACTGATTCTCCTTACCATTGATCAGCCATTTTCCAATCATAATGGCGGCGACCTGGCTTTTGGCCCTGATGGTTACTTGTACATTGGCATGGGTGATGGCGGAAGTGGTGGTGATCCCGGCAACCGCGCCCAGGACATCACGAATTTGCTTGGCAAAATGCTGCGTATCGACGTGGACAGCGGTTCACCATATAGTTCCCCTCCTTCAAATCCTTATGTTGGCATAACAGGCGCTGATGAAATCTGGTCGTCGGGGTTACGCAATCCCTGGCGCTTCAGTTTCGACCGCTTAACCAACGATATGTGGATTGCTGATGTAGGACAAGGTGCATGGGAAGAAATAGATTTTCAGGCTGCCGCTTCTGCAGGTGGTGAGAATTATGGGTGGCGCTGTTACGAAGGCAATCATACCTACAATACTTCTGCGTGCACATTAACAGACCCTTTTGTCTTTCCCATTTATGAATATCCCCATGATTTTTTAACGGGCGGATTTGTCGTTACCGGCGGATTCGTGTATCGTGGCTCCCAATACCCTGAACTCAACGGTTATTACATATTTTGTGATTATGCGACCGGGAATTTCTGGATGACGGCTCCTGATGGCAACGGAGGCTGGATTACCACCAAACAATCGCTGGTACATGCAGAGATCTCCTCTTTTGGAGAAGGCAGTGACGGAGAGTTATATGCAGCCAACCTCGGCAACGGACAGATTTACCAGGTACAGCAATTGTGCACTGCTCCGGTACTTTCATTTAATGTAACCAATGCTGATGCTCCAGGTGTCAGCAATGGTGCAATAGATCTTACTGTAACCGGAACGGGCCCTTTTACCTATAGCTGGTCGAATGGAGCCACTACAGAAGATATTACAGGGTTGCCTGCAGGTTCTTACACTGTTAATGTGACTGGTAGCGGCGGTTGCCCGGCTTTTGGTACGGCTGTAGTGAATAACAATTGTGGCCCGGTCACCAACCTGTTGATTACAAATATTACTTCAACCACGGCCACCGTAAGCTGGACTGCTTCCGGCGCCGCTTCTTACAAAGTAATTTATAAAACCGGTGGTGTAAAAAGTACGGTAAGCACTGCAGGTACCAGTGTAAATTTAGTGGGCCTCACACCTAATAAAACCTATACGGTAAAGGTGCAGAACAAATGTCCCGGTGTGTCCGGAAACTTTGCAACCACTACCACTTTAGTGACACCACCGCAGAAACTTGCAGAAAATGCGACGCTGGAAACACCGTTGATATTTCCCAATCCCGGCGATGGCATCTTTACCATCGCTCATACTACCGGTTGGCAATCCATACAAGTAACGGATGCCACCGGAAGAACCTTGCAAGAGCTGAATATAGATGGAAGAGAAGTGCTGGAGCTCGATCTCCATTCGTTCCCAACAGGCATGTACCTGGTGATACTAAAGAATGATAATCGGTCTATCACTCAAAGAATTGTGATTAGCCGGTGAAGAATTAGATGAAGATGAATGGATCAGCGGCCGTTTTCAGCAATGGAAACGGCCGCTGGTATTCCGGGGCGTAATTAAGATTGGAACAGTTCCGGCTTAAACTTTACCAAAGGAAAAATTCTCCTCAGATGCATGAAAATCACAAAACCGCTTAAGGCAAATGATTGATGAAAAAGCGAAGCAGTACGGTAGAGCCGGTGTTGGAGACGCTTCTACCGATGAGAATGTATTTTGATGGCCATTGCACAAAGCTCAATGTTAGCGGTTCGTGCTTTTTGTCCCCACGCTGTTACCATGTTATAGTTTTTAGAAGGTCTGCAAGTTGGTCAGTCGGTGGAAGTGTCTTTAAGTTCAACTCTGTTTTGAGGTTGAAAAATTTTGTCCCTTGTAACGGATACTTTGTCGTCTTGCGAAAATCTGTTTCAAAAAATTTCTCTACGCAAAAGAAATTATGTCCAGTTGCGATGTTCCAACTATTATTTGTCATTGCCGCTGCGATTACATCAATTATATTCTTCTCTTGTTCGGGTGTAACAGGTTTTGTTGAGTTTTTGATGTGAAGTTTTCCGCTTGCTAAAAGGTCTGACTCAATGATGTTTGAAAGTTTACCAATGCCTTTAATGCTTTTGTCGCTGTATGTTCCGATGTAGGAGTGGTCGGAATAACCGTCTTCCACTTTGTCGTAATAAAGGTTGTGCTGAAAGTTTTCGGCAAGTGTCCAACCACAGGTTACAGCTCTCATTCTGTATTCGTCATCGGTGATGAGTTTGTCATTGATACAATAATCCTCATAGTCGTCCACAACAGGAATTAGGTCATAGTCGTAGTCCTCTAAAGTGTTACGAAACTTTTCTACGATTGATTGAAAGGTAGTCGGGATATATTTAACGCTTGTATTATTTGCAGCGTTGAACTTTTTAACTTCTGCTTCAATCTGTCCTTGAAGCGAAGCAGATGGAATTTTTGGACTTAGTGAGAGAAGAATTTTACGCTCCTCTTGTCCGAAGCTTTTTAAATGCTCTGTCAGTTGTTGAACCGAAAAATGTTGGTGCAGTTTTGTTTCTACAACTACCTTAAAACTTGTCTGGCTGATACTGCCGTCAGGAACTGACCCCTTACCACGCTGTTGTTGATTAAATAAAATGCCTGCATCAAGGTCTGTGTCGTCAAGCAAGTCATTTAGAAACCCTTTAAAGTGATTTGATGAATGTTGATACAGTCGTGATAGCAAAAGTAAAGTGTTGTTTGTCGCAACATTTTCGGGTTGAGAGTATCTTTGAAAGTAGTGTATTGAACTCATTGTCTTTTCGTTTTTTGTCAGTCCCTTGGTGTTTGCACGGTCGTCATAGCATGGCCGCTAAAGTTTGGCGGGTTTAAGAAGTTGGCGATTTCGGAGCACAAAATTGTCTGCCAGCACTATACTTGATACGAAGCACAAATGTTCATTTAACCATTCAACCGCCAATTTCTTGTAGGTGCTGTTATGGGCTGGGCTTCTTTCGGTCGATATGTTCTCGTTGTCGTTATACACTTGTCTGTAATTGTTGTTCAGGCATTTCGTCATAGGTCTTGCCGTTTAAAAGTCTGCCGTTTGCTTTTTTATTTCGTCCGCCCCATTGTTTGAAAAAGAAAGCTACTTGAGCTTTCTCACATTGTTCTTGAATGTCTAAAACCCAGTCAGCGTCCATTGGTCTTGGTCTGTGCCCGCTTTCACCGCCAACAATAACCCAGTCAATTTTCTTTAAGTTTAGGTTTGGTAAAGGTCCGATTAATGGTTCGCAGGATAAAAATTTTACTCTTGCTTTTGTTTTGCGTAAAAAATCAATACGGTCAGTAACATTTTCGTTTTCTACTGACACGCCCATCCAAATATTATGTGTCCATTTAAGTTCCTTATGAACTACAAAAAGCCTTTCTGCTCTTTTTGTAAGAACTTGAAAAACGTGATTAGGGTTGTCGTTCATTACCTTGAAAACTTGTTTTATAAAGTCAAGTGGAATGTCTTTATGGAACAGGTCGCTCATTGAGTTTACAAAAACAATTTTCGAGGATTTCCAAGTGTAAGGTATATTCAGTTGGTCAGGATGAGTTCTGACTTTAAAAGCGTCTTTGTATTTTTCAACACCCATTGCTTTCAGTCGTTTGGACATTATTTCAGCGTAGCAGAACTTACATCCGCTTGAAATTTTCGTGCAACCTGTTGTCGGGTTCCAAGTCATTTCAGTCCATTCTATTGATGATTGAGCCATTTTAATTGTTATATTTTTTGACAATATCGCTGCCGATTCTTTCAGCAGTTTTATTGTTCGAAGTTAAGAATAAATGATACATTATTGAGTTACTTGAGTTCTTTAATTCGTATGGTTTAGAAACGAATTCAAAAACTTCTTTTAGTCTTGATTTATAAAGTTTTGCAGAGTTTTCTATTGCATCCTTTTCTTTTTCAACAAATGTTATGTCTTCAAACAGCGTAGCTGTTTTCTTGTAAAATCGTTTCTCGATTTCTTCTCGACTTAGTCCTAAGAAAATTTCAAGTTTCTCTAACCAAGCATCAGAAATCAGTCCATTCTTTTTTAATAGTCTGTTAACCCCAAGTCCTGTTGGAACAAGTATCCACATATCAAGAGGAAGTCCCCTTAAACTTTCTATTGAACGCCATTCAACTTGCATTCCGCAAGGGTCAACATATGCAAGTGTCCTTACATTTTTATTTTTCGGGTCTCTCAGAAAATTGGCTAAGTCAATAATCTTTTTGTTGCAGTCGTCACAAACAGTATAAATTGTTTTTTTAGGAAAAGCTTCTTTAGTATTCTCTTCAAGTAGAGCAAAATTCTTAGGGTCTTTCTCTACGAAGTAATAGCTGTCAAATGGTCGTGGGTCTGAAATTTCAATAATCCGTCTTGCAGCACCTACAGTTATGTCAACGTCCACTTTCTTGTCTTTAACAATAAAACCACTACCTGCAAAACCGTCAAAATACATAAGTTTAAAAAATTTACGGTCTTTCATTATTGCTAAATACGCTTTTGCGTATTCAACTAAAATCTCAATTTTTATTTTTGTCCAGTCACCGCCAAAATTGTTCATAGGTCGTCTGTTTTAATGTTTGTTTGTCGTTGCACAAATGGTCGTCATAGCCTTGCCCATAACGTTTGTGTTTGCGTCATGGTGATGTTTATTTTGGAATTATGTTTTTGCTTTAATCATTTGAAAAACAACCATCTAATTTTCTATTCCTAAATACATGCCATGCGCATATTTCCTAAACATCGGTATTACAATCGATGCCACCATTCATACCAATTCCGGTCAATGAGCATGCAATTATCAAATGCCGTATTTAGGTATTGCAAGCTACTATTATTTGTCATTTGCTTATCTGCCACAGCAGCATTTCAGCCTGCCAACGGTTATTTGGTTTGAACGGATCACACCTTGACGGCATTTGCAATCCTGTTGACTAACGAAATAAATCGGCCCCGCTTCGTCTCAAGGCACTATCCATTAAAATACCGGGCGCACGACAAATAGGATATAGATTATTAGGTGTAGAAATAGAGTATTAAGTATTTGAGTTAGGGAGTAAAGTAGAGTAGTGAATACAGAGTAGTAAGTGATCGGCTTCGCCGCAACAATTTAGCAATTTAACCATTTAACAATTTAGCCCACCCACCATTGCTTGACAAGATGAACGAATTGCCGTGCACCCAAACTACCTGTTACCGTTAATTCCACCTGATTTTTTATGATCTTGCATTTTATACGGATAATAATTTCATGGGAAAATTCATCTTCAAAATTTTTGGCATCATCAAATGGTTCCGCCTTTCCTGGTTGCGCTTAACAGGAAAAACGGAAGCCGATATGCATGCGCAGAGAATTGTTTCAGGAAAAGCATGGTCGGAATTCTGTGACCACCTCAAAACTGCCGGCGCTGCACTTGTTTATCCCGGCGCACCGGTCGATCCTTTTCAGCAGGCGGAAGGCGTGCGCTACCTCAGTCGCCTTACCCGCGCCGCCCTTGAGGCCTATGTGGAGTATGGCGATGTGGAATTTCCGGAGTTGAGGAGAATGGTGCATGAGACCGTGAAACTCGGCGCAGATAATCCCGATAATTACTATCAAAATGCACAGATAAGTGGCGCACAGGAATACCGCATCACCGGGAAAAGAAACACGATCAACTATATTGGATTCTTCACGCAAAATGGAGTGTACGGAGAACCGGGCGGTATGTCTCCTTGTGGCATATTGGAGAATAATGATCTTCAATTGGAAACAGATGGAAGTTTTGAGATCATCCTTAGTAAAACAAAAAAGGGAAAGAACTGGTTGAAATTGGAAGACCGTACCAGCTTGTTAATTGTGAGGCAGACTTTTTTAGACCGCGAACATGAAATGATTGCTTCTCTAAAGATTGAGAACCTCAATGGTAAAAAATATCCCAACGAGGTTACTCCTGAAAAAATAGACAAGGGTCTGCAGACCGCTGCTCTTTTTGTTGCCGGTGCACCTGTTTTATTTGCACGGTGGGCTAATGGATTCCAAAAGCATCCGAATAAGTTACCACGCTTCAGTCCTGCCATTTCTAATGCTGCAGGTGGCGATGCAAACATTGTTTATTATCATAGTTACTGGAAGCTTAAACCGAATGAAGCTCTCGTGATTACATTTACACCTCCCGATTGCGAAACATGGAATTTTCAGTTGAACAATTATTGGATGGAATCACTTGATTACCGTTACTTCCCTATTTGTGTGAACAAGCATTCGGCAACTAAAGAAAATGATGGCAGCATCCGGATTATTGTTTCAAAAACCAATCCTGGATTTTCTAACTGGATAGATACCTGCAATCATTTCGAAGGAACGATGTGCCTCCGATGGTATCGGTTGAGAAATGGTGCTGAACCTATAGATCCTTTATGCACAGTCAGTGAACTTTCTGAACTAAAAAAGTAATGCATCAGCGAACGGTCACAGCTACCAGTTTCAACAGTCGACCTGCCTGGTTTAACCTCATCAACAGCGTATGGGGAAGCACATACCTGATCGGTACAGAAATCAAACTGACAAAGGACCATCTTATTAAGCTTGCACGAAAGCAAACAGCGCTGCAATCATTTGGTGCAGACTTTTGGGAAGAGCCGTTGGAGCGACTGCTTGATTCGGTGAACCGGGAAGCTCAACTAACTCCTATAGGAAGATTCATCACCCAAAAACGGTTAGTGAATATGCTGGTGATCCGGCTCAGGGCAGAACAGGCGTTTAAAAAGTATCCTGAAATTCTGGAGCAACAACTTTATCCTGTGCAGTTAATTTGCGGATTGCAAAGAACAGGCACCACCAAATTACAAAGGTTACTCGCCGCTGATCCGGATAATAGGGTATTACTCAGTTGGGAGGCTATCAACCCTGTTCCATTTAATGATAAACCAAATGAGAAAGAAGACCGGATTAAAGTCGCACGCCTGAGTGAAAAAGCATTGCGGCTTATGGCACCCGGATTTTTCTCCATTCACCCTGTTGAATATGAAAAACCGGAAGAGGATATCCTGCTGCTCGACAACACGTTCCTCAGTACCACTCCGGAAGCCACTATGCATGTGCCTTCTTATGCTGCATGGCTGGAAGGTACAGATCAGACTATTGCTTATGAATACATGATCAAATTGCTGAAGTACCTGCAGTTTCAACAGCCTGCAAAAAGATGGGTTTTGAAAAGTCCGCACCATTTAGAATTTCTTCCTGTCATCAATAAATTATTTGATAAGGTTCAGTTTATCTGGACACACCGTGACATAAGTGAGAGTTTGCCGTCATTCCTGAGCATGGTGGCGCACAGTCAGTCTATCTTCAGTAACGGGGTCACAGCAGAGCGTGTGGCAAAGCATTGGGTCAGGAAAACAGCCTTCATGCTTTCTAATGGCATTGCATTCAGAAAAGCAAACAACGATCTTAATTTTGTGGATGTGTTTTATCAAAAACTGGTAGATGCTCCTATGGAAGCACTTTCAGATATCTATAAGGAGCGCGGACCTGTTTCTACCGAATTAGCTCAACGATTCATGGAAACAGAAGTAAAGAATACGAAGAATAAATACGGGGCACACGCTTACCGGCTCGGGGATTTCGGATTGACCAGGCAAGAGATTGACGAAAAATGGGGTTCTATTTGGAATTTTTAAAGACATTGTAGAAAATGTTAGCGAAGATCATTGAGAATTAAATTATGACAAAAGATAAGCAGCGCTATTCCAATGCATTCACAGCCACGCTTAGCGGCATTACCGATCTTTTCCGCAAGCAGAAGAATGTGGTGTCACTAAGTGATAAAGAAAGGCTTGATGGAAAAAATATATTGATCACCGGTGCCAGCTCAGGACTGGGATTTGAAGCGGCTGTTCAATTGGCGAAACGTGGTGCACATATTTGGATGGCCTGCCGGAGTGGAATTCCGGAAAAAGGTGAACAGGTAAAAAAACGTTCAGGCAGCAACCACGTAGAGATGATGCACGTTGATCTTTCCGATCTGGATTCAATCGTTGCTCTGGTGAATAAACTCAAAGCAGCATCCGTGAAACTTGATATCCTGGTAGATAATGCCGGTATGGTACCCAACAAAAGCAGAAAGACCAAACAAGGACTTGAAGAAATGTTTGTGGTAAACTACCTCTCGAAATACTGCTTAACCCGGTTGTTGCTTGATCATAATTTATTCAACAACCCAGATAATAATATTCCTCGAATAATTTATGTGGTTTCAGAAAGTCACCGCAACCCCGGGGCTTTTGATTGGGATAACTTCGGGGCTTATAAAGAGTATTCAATGGGAAAGACAGTTGAATATTACGGATACTACAAATTACTGCTGGCAACATTTGCCAACGAGCTAAGCCGCAAAATCAATAGTCCTGATCAGGTGAATTATTCAGTGTTCGCATTATGCCCCGGACCGGTAAATTCTAATATTGCCCGTGAAGCGCCTGCTATCTTCAAACCGTTGTTAAAGGCGGTCTTCAAAATTTTCTTCAGATCACCGGAAGTGGCTGTTCAGCCTGTCATCTATTTTGCTGCTTCACCTGAAGTGAAGGAAAGGCGATAGACTATCTTTTTTTGATGGGAAGAAAAGATATGGATGCAAAGGCAATGGATGAAGCGAATGGGCAAAGACTCTGGCAGCTTTCTGAAACTTTGCTGAAGGAGTATGGGATGGTCTTTAGAGCATAGTAGGATCACAAACAGTCATCTTGAACTTGTTTCAGGATCTTTTAGTAATACGAAGTGATGTCGAAATACATTCGGCTTGATGACATTGAATGAACATTTTGATACAGCTATTAGTCTTTATGAGAAAAAGGTATTCTACCCGTTTTTGCCCGCTCTATTTAGTCTTAATTAGATACTCCGCTGCTAAATAAGTTTCCATCGAAGAATAATCGATGAACGATTTTGTGTCTGCATAAACAGTTATCATTCGCGGAATGATGATGAGTGGATTGCCGAAGAATTTTAATGGATTCAACAGATCGCTAGCAGTTCTCATTTGTTCTTCAACAATGCCGTTAAATGCTGCAGTATTTTCTGTAAGTATTTCTTTCACCTCATTACGTACATAATTCCAGAGGGGATGAATCTTAAGTGATAGCGGTGTGTGCCCGTTATGCCAGCGATGAAGGAAAGTGGCATAATCAATATTTTTCTTTTTGGAAATCAAAGTGAGTAAACATGCACCAGGTGTTCGTTCACCATCAATCCAGGTTTTTTGATAACTGACAGGAAGCGCTTCCTCCACTTTGTAAGCACCACGAAAACCTGCAATGTTTTTGAATACTTCACAAATAGCCGCATGCGGGTTGTAAACCGAGATGGCCGCTAACTTCCCTTTTACTAAATGGAATAATTGAACTAGCAGGTGGAGCTTTCTCCGTAATAGTAAATTTTATAGCATCAGGATTGAATGTCGAGTTCGCTTTTGCAACCACAGCGAAAATCCGATCGCTGAAATCCTGATAGGATTCCATATCAACACCTTGTACCAGATAAATTTCTTTATTCATTCTAATAATCCTTGTTAAATGAATATTTTTCCGCGAGTATAAGCAAACGAAACGACAAGTCAGGTATGGCAGATGCTAAGTTGAATATTCTGGTTACAGGAGGTGCAGGATTCCTGGGTAGCACTATTGTGAGTGAACTGCTCGATGCAAATGTTCCGTTAGGTATTCAATCCATCACCATTTTTGGTCTGAAGGATAATCCCGGATTCATTGATGATCGCGCCAGGTACTTTAAAGGAGATATCTGTAACCCGGATGATATCGGCAGGGCATGTGTGGGCATTGATTTGGTGATCCATGCTGCAGCCATTGTTGATTGGGGCACGAAATCTCCAAAGGAAGTTTACCGTGTAAATTTTGAAGGAACACGAAATGTAATTGCAGCCTGCAAGCAAAACAAAGTATCCATGCTGGTGTACACCAGTTCGCTTGATGTGGTGATTACCGGGAATCCATTGGTAAATATTGATGAGTCGCAACCATATGCTGATAAGCATTTAAATATGTACTGCGAGAGTAAGTGCCTCGCTGAGCAACTGGTGTTGTCAGCAAATAATGAACATTTCAAAACCTGTGCATTAAGGCCTGCCGATATCTGGGGCGAAAGAGATCCCTACCACCTTCCGCCATTGATTCAGATGGCGAAAAGCGGGCTTTACACCCGTATTGGAAACGGAAAAGCTTTGAGTCAGCATGTGTATTCAGGCAACATGGCATGGGCGCATGTACTTGCTGCGAAAGCACTTGCAGAGGGCAATCAGGAAGTTCTGGGGAAGGCTTACTTTATTACGGACAGTGAAGGCAGTAATTTTTTTACATTTTTTGATGAAATCATTTTAAGAGCCGGTTACAAAATATGGCCAAAGAATCTTTGGTTGCCCAAAGGATTTGCATATGCGCTTGGAGCCATTTCAGAATACATTGCTTTTTTGGTGAGGCCGGTAAAATACTACAATCCCAAATTCAGTCGATTTGCTGTGATGTATACATCCACTGATTTTACATTCAGTGCTGATAATGCAAAGAAAGACTTTGGCTTTTTTCCGAAGTACAGCAAGGAAGAATCTATGGAAAGAACCATTGCATTTTTTAGGAATCATAAGGCCAATGCATAAACAGCATTGCATCATTAATAATGCTATTCAATGCAGTGAATTTCTTTTTATAGGTTTCACCGCATCTTATCATGATTCTGCTGCCATAAATCATCAATGTCTCTGATGAAGAATTTTCTCGGAGTATGCCAGCATGACGGAAGAAAACAAAAACACTACATGAATAATCACCTGCCACATTACATGTTCCATCTCGTGATTCTTAATGTTAATAAAAGTTTGCAGCAGGTGAATACCTGAAACGCCAACCAGGGAGCCTGCCAACTTAACTTTCAGAGTACCGGCATCCACTTTTTACTTATAGGCGTAGAGCACACCTCCGACGATTAAACCCAGGTATAAAGGTGCCTGCAGCCACCTGCTTGCGAAGATAATTTTTTCAAAGACTGTTTCTGCCTGGTTACTCATAGGTAGTTATTAATTTATGGTGGGTAGTTTCTTCTCAATCGGTGGAGTTGCCTCGAATCCATTGAGTTGCCGGCAATATTAAGGAATTTGTATTGATGGATGAAGAAGTAACCCGCTATCTGTCGCGCTAAAGATTATTGATTGAAAGGGTGTACGACAAATTGGAAATTGATTATTGAGTTTTGAATATTGAATATTTGTGTGAGTAAGTGAGTAAAGCAGAGTAGTGATTACAAAATAGCAAGTGATCGGCTTCGCCGCAACAATTTAACAATTTAACAATTTAACAATTTGGCCATTTGGCCATTTAGCCATTTAACCCACCAACCATTCCTTAACAAGCTAAATGATATATCGTACACCTGATTGAAATACTTGCTCATCCTTAGCAGACTATTCTCTTTTTGAAATTACCATTTTACTTCTCAGGTATTCTGATCCGGTTTTGATTTCAATAAGATAGAGTCCATCTGCCACATCATTCATTTCCACAAGTAAGCTGACAGGAAATGAAGAACCTGATAAACCGGCGGTTGAGACAACCTCCTGACCTAAGGAATTAAAGATCCGTAAAGAAATGCTACCCGGTGAAACTGCTTCAGGCAGTTCAATATGAAAATTTCCATTAGATGGATTAGGATAAATAGTGTAATCAGCGTGAAGTGTTGCATTTTCTATTCCTGAAATCAAAATATTAAGAATGATTGACGATGATATGCAACCCGATTCATTGCCGGTAACCACTGCATAGTAACCCGATTGTAAAATAGTGTAGGATTGATTGGTGGCCCCCGGAATATCAACAGCATTTAATTGCCATTGATAACTGTAAGCAACTGATGTGGTAAGCGTATTTCCGGTTTGTGTGACTACCGGAATAGGAGGGTTGCGATTACAGTAATATAATCAGGGAGCGCCAATGTATCTGAACCAAATGAACCCGTAGTCACTAAAATGACATCATAAGTACCGGGCAGATTGTAGCAGATATGCGTCGGATGCTGACTGGTGGAGGAAGAAGGAATGCCACCCGGAAATTGCCATTGCCAGGCAACAGGATCATTTACAGAAACGTCATAAAAGTCAGTACAATACTTCTCACAGATAACCGTATCGGGCGAATTGAATTGCGTGAGATGCAAATCAATTTCAGCGAAACCAATGCAACCATTTGCGTCAGTCACCGAAACTGAATATTCACCTGTTTGCTGAGCGCTATAAGTTTGATTGGTAGCACCATTTATCAAAGCCCCATCGTAGTACCATTGGTAGGTTTGTGCAATGGTACTGGTCAGCAAGTTTCCATTGATTGAAATAACAGGAACAGGATCCGGATTGACGGTTATAAAACCAGTCAACAACAAAGTGTCAGTATCAGATCCATTGCCTGCAATTAAAGTAACATCATAAACACCGGGTGTATCATAACAAACAAAGGAAGGATTTTGAAGCGTTGAAGTTGCCGGATTAGCTCCGGGAAACAGCCATTGCCACGAGGTTGGGTTATTTATCGATAAATCGGAAAAGCTAACACAGGAGTTTTTGCAAATGGAGGAATCAGAAACCCCAAGCGCAGCACTTATTGAATTAACATCTGCAATTTCGACATCTACGCCATCAAGGTAATAATATGCAACCAGGTTATTTGCGACGTCGAAGATCTGCGCATTAGTATTTGCATCATTCAGGAAGTTGCCGAATGTAATATGAGTGTAAGCATCATCTGCCGTAAACTGAAAAGTTATTTGTTGCCAAGCCGTATTGTACAAGATGGTTGAGGTAGTCCATTGTGGTGTGATGCCCGTCATTGGTGCTGAGCCACTTTGTACAGGTGCACCTACAGTAAAGGCTACACTGACTTTATCAATTCCTTGTCCGCCATATTCACCGGAAGTTTCACCATTTGTAATCCAAAATGAAACTTCATATAGTGTTCCTGGAGTTAATGCTGAAGTCAATGGCTTTGAAAGATATTCTCTGAAGTTTGGAGTGTTCAATGCATAATAGGGACAAAAACCCATTACCGCATTTCCGCTATAGGGAAAAAGGTAGCTTGCAAAAGTGTTTGGCAGATTTGCGATTCCGGTTCCATTTTCGTGAAAGTAATCAGGGCTTCCGGTACCGTTGCAATTCGACCAGCCTGTACAGTAGTTCCATTGTCCGGCGCCATTTGGTAGCAAAGAGTATGTTTCAAAGCCGGCATTGTCGACCAGGTTTTGAGCAACAGAAAATTTAAAAAACAGGACGAATGGAATAAGTATTAGTGTTTTCATACTAAAAATATTTAACTCCTGGCAAAGCCAGTGTCTTGATTGAGCTGTTTCAGCAATTTTTATAATTGATGCTATATGCTGAAAATACAAAATTCTGAATAAAGAGAGATTTTACCGTCGTAAAAGGGTGTACGACAAATTGAATATTGAATATTGACTTAAGACTTAAGACAAATAGCAATAGTAACAATCAAATGTCAAAAGAAAATGGAAAAATCAGTTAAAAAAAGTCAACCAATTTCAGTCAACGACACATTTTAAATATTCAATATCCAATTGACATTACACTGCTGACGAGACCCCAGCCAATACATGACAAACTAAACGATGTGTCTTATACCCAATAAGTGGGGTATAAGAAAAATTGGATATTGATTATGGGGTGTTGAAATTGAGTATTGAGTATTAAGTATTTGAGTAAGTGAGTAAAGTAGCATAGTGATTACAGAATAGCAAGTGATCGGCTTCGCCGCAGCAATTTAACCATTTAGCCATTTAACAATTTAACCCACAGCTAAGCTATTTTCCGACCCTCCTAAAAGGTGCATGACAAATGTACTTCCTTTTAATATCGTCTATTAAGAAATAAGCCGCTTAGACGTAGCCTTGGTGGCTTCGCGTCTTTACGCTAATTTTTTCCTTTTTTAGAAAGTACAAAAAGCTGTACGTACTACTCGAGAGCACATGATTATTATTGTTTGCCGGTTTGTGTGTTTGTAATCCCTTTTGTTATTCTATAAATGAAGGAAGAGATTCCGAGTAGAAGTATGGACTCACCGGTTACAAACAAAAACCAGTTAAAGTCAGCCGGGACGTAATCTTTTAATTCCGTAAACAGGTTTTGCTGACCTGTGAGTGGATTTGAGATATCATGTAGTTTCACTTCTGTGATGTACCTGTAATAATCCCATATAAATGAAAGGATGATAACAAAACTTCCGGCGCTAAACAGACTCCATTCTTTTGTTTTCAAACTGGTATCTATTCCAGAATGCTGAAAATGAATGATGCTTAATGCCAATAGTATCATTGTTATAGAAACAATGCATGGTGCTATTACCGGTCCCACCCAGGGTACCGGAATTAAGAACAGGATATCCCATGTAAAAAGTGATGCCGGCCAGTCAAGGAATATCCACAGAAAAAGATAATAGCAGAGATCCCAGACAGCAAAGCAAAAAATGAAATGGGCAAGCCGGAGAGCAGTTGTTTTTGCGGAAAGGATTCCTATACCCAGTAACATGATGATGGTGGCAGCTTCACGAAGAAATTCAACTAATCCGATGCCTGCTTCCAGGGGAACCAATGGGAATTGAAATCCATCCGGGTAGTATAGTTGTCTTAGGTAGATCACAACGGCTGATTCCATAAATCCCATTGCCATACTGAAAGTGGTGAGCCAGAAATACGTTTTAATTTTCATTTATTTAGAGGTACGATGGTTTAGATTGAGTTGCCGGTTTAGCTTGTTTATTTAGGTTACGCTAGCTTACTAATATTCGTGCATGGTGCCGTCAGGCTTTTGGTTAGCAAGACCTTTTGATAGGCTGCGCTTTTCTTGTGCTAAGTGTGAATCTTATCTTACTATTATTTAAAGTTAAATAGTAAAGGGAAAGCAAAAATCACCAGCATGGTCCATGCGACATAAATGGGCAGAAAGGAAGTAATACATTTCTCAATCTTCTCTTTTTCATGTTCGTCTTTGATTGTTCTAATAAGACGATACGTAATTAGTAGCAGGTTTATCAGCATGAGCAGATTAGCACCTAAAACAGCAAGTCGGTTTGGTGTAATTCCCCATTCTGTGATTCTGAATAGTATTGCAGAGAGTGCTATTCCATTTATGATTATGGTCACGATTGATAATCCCGATAATAGTAAAATGCCGGTTCTGCCGGTGTTTTTACCTGTTTCTGCTATGGAGAAAAGGATAATGGCCATTACGCCAACTAACAGCAAGTTAAAGAGTAACAGAAATTCTCTGTCGTTATACGGGTCTTTGCCAGTATAAATTACAGCAATTAGATAGGTTACCAAAGTCACAAGCACCAATGGAGTAAAGACCCTGGCAATTACCGGAGAAACTTTATTTACCAGTTGTGGATTTGTCTGAACCAGGTAGGTGCCTGCTATGGGAGACGCAGCTAAACCTGAGATTACAATGTATTGAGAATAAAATTCTTCAATCTGAAGATCAATAAGCTGAAATAGCCCAAGGGTTATGGCTGTTAATAAACCGCCTGCAATAAGTAGGATTGTAGTCATCACCACCAGGTCGCCATTGTACCTGAGAAAATCCTGTCGTCTTTGATGATCGTTCAGTTTGTCGCCAACAAAAGTAAAACCCAGTACAGCCCATAAAAATATCGGCAGATGGATACATGCAAGTAGCAAGGTGTCGCTGTTGGAGTTGTTTGGCAGCAGGTTAATGTAGAGCGCAGAAGCAAGAATACCTGTTGAAACGGCTATGGCCATTTTAGTCTGTAGTTGTTGTTTCCAGGCAAAGTATATGGTTAGCAACGGGAGTACTACAAATGCGAGATTTCGTGTATAAAAGAACTCCGGTTCAATTGGAAAGATTTCCGGAACCTTAGCTATCAGAGCAGCGAGGATGCAAAGTGCTAGTACAAAAATCAATTCTTTACCTGATACCGCGGAAACTTCTTCGTTCTCAAAACGGAGTCGTTCATTCCAGACCTGTGCTACAGCCTTTTCGCTAATATCAGGATAGATAAGGTTGAATTCTTTTTTGAAGGTCGTTTTGTTTTCCCGATACAATTTTTCAAGCTGACCGGGATGGTCCAGGTTGTTTACAATTTCGGTTCTCATAAATTTGATTTATTGGTTTTTGTTTTTAGAAGTACTTTGAAGTTCAAAGTGAATGGTTAAAAAAAATCAGTTTGGCCTGTTTATTAATTTTTCAAGCGCCTTAAGATGATCATCGAATGCTTTTTTTCCTTTTTTGGTCATATAGTATTGGGTATTGGGTTTCCGGCCAACAAATGATTTTTTCACACCAATAAATTCTTCCTTTTCTAATCCTTTCAGATGGCTGGCCAGGTTGCCATCGGTAAGGTCAAGGTATTCCTTCAGTGAGTTGAAGTCAAGTTGCTCATTAACAGCCAGGGACGACATAATCCCTAGTCTTATGCGACTTTCAAAAGCTTTATGTAATCCACTGATAGATATTTTCACCGCTCGTATCTGTAATGAATGTAAACACCATAAATAATATGGACAATACCGAAACCAATTGCCCAAATAAGCAAACCATATTCAACAAAGCAAGAGCTGAGCAATCCTAATGCCATCTGAATCATGCCTAAAAACTTCACTTCATCATAAGTAAACTTACCGGCCGTAAATAAAGCAAGGCCGTAAAACAACAAGCTAAAAGGCGCAATGAATGCAATCAATCCTTTGGAGATAAAAATCAGGATCAATAACCCACCGGCAATAAGTGGAATGGCCATATTGACCAGAAGGCGCCGTGCAGTAGCATTCCAGATTTTTTCGCCCCTTTTAATAGACTTTCTGTAAGAAAGAAATAGGGCAGTACTTAATGCCATTATCAGCATGATGGTGGCTAATAAAATGACTTTGAGTAAATCGGAAGGCAATGTTCCTGATGTGATTGTGCTGTAATCCGTTTCGCCGGGATGAAAATCCAAATATTTCCAGGCGATGTAGGCCCCTGACAATGCATAGATACCGGCCATGATCCCTGCCCAGCCGGAAAGTGACAGAAACTTGGAAGAACGCTCCATCATCAAGCGCATCTCAGCTATATCCTGAATATAGTCCTGTCTTTCTTTCATTTAAAAGTACTTTGAGATGCAAAGTTAAAACAGATATTTCAATTATGCAACAGGTTTCTGAAATTATCAGATCGAACCAGTCATGCTGAATTACTTTCAGAAGCTAACTGCCCTGTGCAGAGATCCGGAAAGGGAAGGAAAACAAATTGTCGCAAGTGGTGAACGAGGAGGGCTATCCATGCACCATTGCAGGAAATAGTAACGAAGCAATCCCCTCATATGTGCCACTTTTTTAACTACGTTATTCTTACAGTA
Organism: Chitinophagaceae bacterium; assembly: GCA_016704325.1. Taxonomy (GTDB): domain Bacteria; phylum Bacteroidota; class Bacteroidia; order Chitinophagales; family UBA10324; genus JACCZZ01. The sequence goes on along the minus strand of JADJAG010000008.1, from coordinate 1,199,188 downwards.
TATCGCTTGAGTTGTATTATTTTGTTTTTATTCCATTCGTTTATGCTGTCCGCTTATGACAATAGTTTTTTCAAGCCGTGATAGCCTGGTCTTTTCTTGCTTTGCACTCATGATCCAATGTACCATTACCTTCCTGTAGGAAGGTGCTTGTTGATTAAAAAATTTCCAGGCAGGTTTATTCAACTTAAATTGTTTCACATAATTCAGGGACAGATTAACGGGTTCCTTTTCATGAGCGTAAATCCCTGATCTGTTTTCTTTTCTAAGATCAAATGCTTTTTGTCCTGTCGGAGTCATTAACCCTGAATTAATGAGTTCCTCAACCTTCCTTATATTGATAGTGCTCCAAATACTTGTACTCTTTCGTGGGGTAAAGCGTATGCAGTAACTTTCTTTATCGATAGATCTTCTTACACCATCAATCCAACCGAAGCAAAGTGCCTGGTCAACTGATTGCGACCAGGTCATAGAGGGTTTATTGCTACCAACCTTATAATACCCAACCAGCAATTCATTTTCTTTTGCATGGTACTTTTTTAACCACTTTCTGAATTCAGTTTGTGTCGGGAAAAAAATTACTTTCATTTTACTTTGTGTGTCGTGCGTTTAGTAACTGCCTGGCAGCTTCAAGAGCTTCCGGCACATATTTATTTGCAGCAATAATTTCATTTAGTTTTTCGGTTGAGTAATTATCATATTTCTCTTTAAACTTCTGAATACTTTCAGCTGATTTAGTTTCCTTGTAAAGCACTTCTTCCTGCGGCGTCCTTTTTGCTGTAAGGCGGTCAGCTAAGGATTGATTAACGTTATGGAAGTTTAGTAGGTAGGCTACAAGCCCGGCTAAAAGTGCAGCTACCTGCAAACCGAATGGAAGCCCGATAATAGCACCAAAATTCCATTTCATTTGTAATGCAGAAAATGCAACTAAACCGAAAAGTCCAATTGCAATAGTCAATGGTAATGAATATTTATAGAACTGCCGGAATAGAAAGTAAACGATGAAGTTAATGGCTATTGCTGCAAATCCGAGGTAATGTTTTAAATTCAGACTGAAATCGTAAGTCTCTCCACCCATCACTACGGTACCTTGCATAGCTGTAATCAGCGTGTCTATGCCATAAACCATTAATACCAGTAAAGGAAGTAATTGTTTGTTTCGTTTGATAGCGAGTTGTATTTGTTGCTTTGTCATAGGATATGTTTTAGTTTTAAATTCAAAACTTACATTGAAATCACATAGATGCCGCTAACATTTTCCTGCAATAGAAGTACATTGAATTCAATACATGGTCTGCAAAGCAGGCAGCTATACTCATAGATAATATGTGGCAATAAAGTTATCAAATAACTATTTCAATAGGAAACGGTCTCAATAAGAAATTATTAATAAGAAACAGTTGATGCAAGAAACCGGTATTTTTTACATGCTTGTCCGACTAAAATATTGGGGTTCAGGTTGAAACCTGCTTCTGTCGGGCAATAGCCCATATTAGCCGAACAATAGTGACTTTTTTAGATGATATTCAGTAGCAGTTTAATTGTATCAGGCGGCATTCATAAGAATGTCGAAGGGAAGCAAACCCATTCAGGGTGTATCCATGTCTTTGATTCACCGGTATTGTATGGTTTGTCGAATTTTTATCAAGCTTAAGATTCAATGCTAAGAAGATATATTTATTTTGCCCTCATTTTATTTCCCTTCGCATCATGTGTTACTTCTGCTAATCCAATTTTCTCCATTAAAGGCGGCACATACATTCCAAAGCGCCCCCTGAGACCTTTCTTTAGTCCATACCATCCACCAACCGGATTTTTTTCTGAACGTCCCCAACTTTCAACTGTACCTTCCTTTGCCGGTTTTTGTTCATCGGCACTGCCAAGTTCCATCCAGTCGCCATGCTTTTTTAACATAGCATACAAATCCTGTAGGCAGCGATAGTCATAAAGCAGTGTTGTTTTGCCAACAATGCACACAATTACTTCTTTTCCATCCTTTTCATCTTTATACATTTCATATTCAGATGTTAACGGAGGAGTTTTCAGTTTCCAGGGATTTTCCTTTGTTCCTTCTTTAGACATTGTTATAAATGGTTTAGTAAATTATTTGCAGCGTGCTTCTTCGAATCGGTTTCTGATTTTGTAGTCAAGCTTCCAGATCAAGTATACAATCCGGATAAAGCCAGCATGGTAACAATCAGGGCCGCATGCCTTAGAAAGTGAGTAATAAATTTCGGAGTTTTCTTCATTGTAAACTGTAAAACTTAATTGGTGTGCAATTCTTAATGATTACGCAATTGGATTTATATCTATAAATTTTAAGGTAGGGTTTCTGTTTTAACTATTAAACGAATAGGTAAAATGCGTGGCTTGCAGTTCACTGCTGACCGCTGTTTTTCTGTAAAAGTCTACTGCATGTATGTCGTCCGTTTCAGCCTGAACAAACATATCTTTAAAGCCATTTTTACTGCAATAGTTATTAAGGGCTTGTATCAGTAATTTGCCTATTCCTTTCCTTTGAAAATTATTCAACACAGCAAGATCATAAATGTAGGCAGATGGTTTTTCAGAATCGTAATTGTCTATTACATGTACCGTAAGGCCTCCAACAACTTTATTGTCTTTAACTGCAACCAGTACGATTAGATTGTTATTTTCTAGTATCCTTGATAAATGTAGCTGACCGGGTAATGAATTACTATCCCATTCAAAAACTGATGCAAAAACGCTGATAAGGTCAGAGAAAAGGCTAATGTCTTCTTTGGTAAGTGTCTTTATTTCAATGTCCATTTGTTGGTTCATTAATTGGTGGAAGTACTATGACCGTTGCTTAAAATGAGTTAATTAGAGCAGGAAGGGAAAGTTAAATTGACAATTTAAAATCAGGGTGCTTTTTGATAAGAAAACTACCGTTCAGGTAACTGGCTTAATGCTAATTTGCCAATTCCTGTCATTGGTTGGTAGCTCTTTAGTTACCATGAGGTTCAAGACTTGGAAAAGTTTTCCTGTCACGAACATAGGTATCCAAAAAAGTACGCGCAGCATGGTTTACTTCATCTGTGTGTTCAATTAAACTATGCTGCCCTCCTTCGAAAAGTATAAAACGCAGCGGATGCTTGATTTCATATAGCTTGTTCACCATTTCAAGTTGCTCTTCCGGAGAAACACGCCAGTCTGCACTTCCTGTTAAAAGAAGTAGTGGCGTTGCCGGAGAAATTTTTTCAACCCAATAGACAGCCGAACGCAGCTTTAATACAGAATCTCTGTTTTGAAAATATCCGGGTGCCAATTCTGAAAATACAGTATCCATTTCAGGCCGTTTTTTTGTCATGATGAAGGCATCAGCCATTCCGGAACCGATAATTGCCGCTTTGATTTTATCTGTTTTTGTTAAGGCAAGATAGGTCATCATGCCACCCCGGCTCCATCCATACATACCAATCCTCGCGGTGTCGGCTTTCTCAACATCAGAAAGGAGTGGAATAAGATTTACTACATCATTCACATCACTGCCGCCAAATTCTTCTTTGCCTTCGCCACCGGCATTGCCCCGGTATTGACTTCCCACTACCACATAGCCCCAGCTGGAGACTTCCGCAAAAAACCTGAAAAGCATTATGTCATTTATAGTTCCAAAATCCCTGTTACCACCGCGATTAAAAATTACACAGGGATAGTTACCGGCCTTTTTCGGAGCACACATATATCCATTCACTTTAAGTCCGTCGGACAAATAGGTTATCTTAAAAAAATCAACTGCAGCAAGCAGCACTTTTGCATTTGGTATTCTTTTTTCAATTTTGCTTATTGTTGTGTCAGCAAAAGTATATTGCTTCTGCTCAATAATTTTTCCGTTTTGGGAACTTGCATTACTGACAATAAAGAGAACAGATACGAGTGTAAGCAGATTGTATTTCATTTTTTCGGATTAGATTAATTCAGGTGGAAATTCAAAAGTAGTATTTCCTGTTAATTGCAGAATGATAAGTGCGGATACGTTCGAGAACTTATGATATGAGTTAAGAGAATTGTGTTTGCGTGTATTGAAATATCGTCAGGTGCTACGGTTAAGTTTATGGCCTTTTTGTGTATGCTTTAATCAAATAGAAAGTACTTCCAATGTGCATGTGTTGAATTCCCGGAGGCATACCAGCCCTGATGTCGTTCCAGTTCACCGGGCGAAAGCAGTAAAAGCCAGGTGTATACTAAATGCTCTTGCCATGCTTTCTTGACATTTAACTATTCAGCAGTTTTCTTAGTTGAATGGTGTGGATGGGGATGCGCCTTTTCGCTGCATTGTTAAAATTCAGACTTTCAGCAAACCGCGAAATCCCCTGGCTCCATAGTAAGATTCTGCACCATTGTGATACATGAATACCGTGCCGTAGCGGTAATCACAAAAAATAGCACCTCCCAATTTCCTGATATCAGGTGGAGTTTTCACCCAGCTCGATGTTTTTGCATCGAAATTTCCAAGTCGCTGCAGCTCACGGTATTGTTCTTCTGTTAATAGCTCAATGCCAATGTCAGCAGCCATTTGCACAGCACTATTTTCCGGTTTATGTTCTTTCCTTGCTTCCAGCGCTTCATGGTCGTAACAAATACTCCTTCGGCCTTTAGGACTTTCTGGAGAACAATCACAAAAAATGTATTCGCCGGTTTTTTTATCCTCACCGATCACATCCGGTTCACCACCGGTACTTTCCATTTCATAGAGCGACCATAGTTTTTGTGGATTCGCCATCAGCCTTGTCTGCACCTTATGCCAATCAATTCCTTTATGGCGGTTCTTGTTTTTCTCAAAGCGGACTGCTAATGTGTTGAGTTGTTCTTCGCGTTGTTTTGAGGTCAATTCCTTTTTCATAGTGTTTATTTATTGATTAACTAAAATCATCTTTCTATCTGCAGGTCTGAAATGTCAGGACACACTAGTCAGGGTAATCAGGAGCAATGGTGGAAGCAGATCATTTATTTTATGGCCCAAAGCAATATGTGAAAATTGCGCTCCCGACAAGCTTAAGAAAAAACCTGTATAGGCCCATTCTTTTAGTAAAGGAAAATTAGGAATTAGTATTGTTACTATTCCCAAATATTTCCAAATACCAAGCAATGTCAAGAAATTAGTAAGCGGTTAATAATTACTATACGCGAATTATTTTAGTTGATTTAAGAATAGCAACAACTGCTTGCTCAATCACTCAGATAAGCCACTACCGGTTTAAAGATGCCGCTATCATACTTTCCAACACGTTCAGATCAACATCCTCCAACTTATTTATATACAGGCATCCAACACCAGTCTTGTGTTTGCCGAGCTTTTTAAGTGCAGCCGCATGCTCTTTAATTCCAACACTAATGTACAGCGACAGATTAGCCTTGCGTGGAGAGAAACCTATCAGCAGCCAATCCACCTCTCTGCCTGTCGCAGAGCTTTTATATCTTTTATTGCCAAAGCCGATTATAGAACTGCTCCATAATACAGGCTCTTCCCCGGTTGCCTTTTTCATCATCTCCAAGAGCACAAAACTGTCCTTGCGTTTTTGTTCATCCATGATTTTATTAATAAAATCTACCACACTGCCTGCGGTTGGTTTTGTTTTTATTTCAACCAGTTTTGACTTTTTTTCAGTCATGGAGAGTTATTTTTTTTAGACACGGATTCGAATCACACACCTTTCAGGGCAATTTATTTTCTTCTTTATTTTTTCTTTGTAGCCAATTTACCAGCTAGATAAGCCATTGGAACATACGCTCCGGCCAGGTCAACCACAGTAAACCAAATGGGTGAAGGAAGCATAAATATATTCACGATACCTCCAAGCAGGAACCAGCCACCAATGGCCAGTGCAAATTTCAATTTATGATTCACGGAAATAGTTGCTGCAATGTATGCACCCACCAGGGTTCCCAGGGCATGCGCCAGAAACGGCATGATGAAATGCTTCGGCTGCATTAAATGCATGGATGCCTTTAAACCTTCCATGGTGGTAATGTCTGCTCCTTCCGGTGGTGGAATAATGGAACTGCTTATCAGGATAATCCCCATATTCACGGCACCACCGATAATGATTCCGGCTACTACGGCTAAAATGTTTCTGATGATTGGATTCATAATGGTATGCTATTGGTTTTGTAGTGAAGGGTTACTTAGTGCCAGGTTGTTGAAATTAATTTTTTGATTAATGAGATTTGACCCAAATGATAGTAACTGTGCTCAATTACGCCTTCGATGTTCCGTAAATAAGTTCCGTATTTTTCTTCTGCGAATGGTGCATCTAATCTTTCATCAGGCATTTGTTGCACGCGGCTGATAAACTCTTCAGCATTAGTCATAAAATTGTTCACTAGTTGTTCCCAATCCTTTTCCGATTGTATTTCAGGAAGATCAAAGCTATACCTATCCTTGATTTCAAGTTTGCCGCCATCAAATACCTGCAGCAACCCGGCCAGGTAATAGTTGATGTGATAAGTCAAAGCAGCAATGGTATTTAAATTCCCGATTTTGTGTGTTGCCTGTTCCAGGGTTACACCCTGTAATTGCTGTTTATAGTTGGTATTGGCAATCCAAATTCCGTTAAGGAAGACTTCGTTTAGCCGGTTGGTAATAGATTCAATTCTTGACATGGTTGATTTTGAATTAGGGTATCTTAGAAATGACCCCTGGTAATGGTGTCAATCATGTTGTGTTTCTAAAAACGAAATAAAATTAGTACGAAGACGATAAGAAAAGAAGAAGTAGCTTTTTTTTCTGGCTCGTCACAAAGCAGCAACTAATGTAGTTATTATTTAGGCTGGCACAGGCAAGTCGTATAAAGACCAAACTGTGTAAACACCAAATGCAAATGGTCAATTGTTGTATGTCAAAGCGAATTCTTAAATAGCATAAAAAAAGAGAAGCCTTTGCTTCTCTTTTAAATGCAATGAGTTGTTTTGTTTGGTCCGGTTACTTCAATGCACCGGCTTACATATTCTTTATTACCTCATCTCCAAACTCCGAACACTTCAGTAATGTGGCACCTTCCATCTGCCGTTCAAAATCATAAGTAACCCGTTTTGCAGCGATAGATTTTTCAAGTCCGCTGTAAATGAGTTTTGCTGCAGGTAGCCATCCTAAATGCTCCAGCATCATGGCGCCGGAAAGAATTACAGAACCCGGATTCACTTTATCTAAGTTGGCGTATTTCGGCGCTGTACCATGTGTGGCTTCGAAAATGGCATGTCCTGTTATGTAATTAATATTGGCGCCCGGCGCAATGCCGATGCCGCCTACCTGGGCTGCCAGGGCATCAGACAAGTAATCTCCATTCAGGTTCAGCGTGGCAATCACATCAAAGTCCTCCGGTCGGGTCAACACTTGCTGCAGCGTGATATCAGCAATCGCATCTTTGATGAGTAACCGGCCGGCTGCAAGAGCTGCCTTTTGTTCTTCATTGGCCGCCGTTTCTCCTTTTTCCTTTTTCGTGCGTTCCCACTGCGACCAGGTATAGACCTTATCACCATAATTTTCCTCTGCAAGTTGATAGCCCCAGTCACGGAAGGCACCTTCTGTATATTTCATGATGTTGCCTTTGTGTACCAGCGTCAGGTTTTTTTTCTTGTGCTCCAGCGCATATTCAATGGCCGCACCAATTAGTCTTTGTGAACCGATACGCGATACGGGTTTGAATCCAATACCCACACACGTTTCCGGGTTGGCTTTGCTCCGGGCCGCTTTCAAAAATTCTTTGCCACGTTTCTTATCATTGAAACGGATCTTATTGTATTCTTTCTCAAAGTTCTTCTTGAAAAACTTCAGGATCTTCTCCGCTTCCGGAGTGCCTCCTGCATATTCAATACCGGCATAAATATCTTCTGTATTTTCCCGGAAGATGACCATATCTACTGCTTCAGGGCGTTTTACCGGTGAGGGCACTCCTGTGAAATAGCGCACCGGCCGCAGGCAAACATACAAGTCTAGTATTTGCCGCAATGCCACATTCAGGGAGCGGATTCCACCACCAACAGGTGTTGTAAGTGGGCCTTTAATGCCGACAAGGTACTCCTTAAAGGCGTCCAGCGTAGCATCGGGCAGCCAGCTTCCGGTTTGGTTAAATGCCTTTTCACCGGCCAAAACTTCTTTCCACACAATTTTTTTCTTGCCCTTATAGGCTTTTTCAACGGCAGCATCCAGTACCCTCACCGATGCACGCCAGATATCTGGTCCGGTGCCATCACCTTCAATAAACGGGATAATCGGGTCATTGGGGACTTTCAGCGCCCCGCGGCTCATGGTAATCTTTGTTCCTTCCATAGGATTTCTTGATGGATTAAATGTTGAAGAATTGCTTAAAACAGTAATTTTTGCAGTGCATTGATCATAGAACAACCTTTGCTTATTATTCTATGCTGTGCTGCAAATATACAGGTAGGAATTTATAAAAGCGGTTGCCAATTAGGCGGACTGCATATCAAATTGCCGCAAGCAGTAAACAAAATGTTCAATCAACGCGTCATTACGAGTAAGAACCATTTCAAAAAATGTGTTTTAAGTAAAGGGGAAAATTGGATTGGGATTCGGATTTTTGGGGGGGGTTTTTAAGGCTTTTGTTTGGGCGTCATTGTAAGGAGGAACGGCGAAGCAATCACCATATTCATAAGTATGAATAATGGGTCAATTTTTCTTACCGGCAACTTTGGTATCCGCTCAGTAAGGGTTACCACAAAACAGACCGTATGAGCTATCTCTGAGATGCTCAGAGTGCGACGAACCCTGAGCGTAGTCGAAGGGTGTTAGCAAAAATGACTGATGGCTTTTTTAAACTATTTCCTGACAGGCTCCTGAAAAAATATTGTAAGCGCACAAAGAACTATGTCCAGTTATTTGACTTTTGCAACTTGCTATTCGTAAAAAAGGGTAGGGCAAACAAACAATATTCAACCAGATGAACCGGAAGAGATAGGGTGTGCGACAAATCGTTTAGCCTTTCAAACAATGTTTTGTGTCCAGTCAGCCATGTAATGTCAATTGAATATTGCGTGTTGAAAAATTCAATAGGCAACACGCAATATCCAATTTGTCTTACGCCTAAGAGATATTACTCTACCACTACTTTCCTGGCTACAGTACCCTTATCGGTTTCAAGATAAAGCAGGTACATTCCTGCAGCTAATTGAGCGGGTAAACGGAGTGTTGTTATTTGCTGAACAGGAGTTTTCACTGTCATCATCAATGCCCCTGAAAGTGTGGTCAGCTTGACCTGTTGAATTTGTAAGTTGCCACCATCTACCATCAGATAGTCTTTCGCCGGGTTCGGATAAACGTTAATGCCTGCCGAAGCGAATGGGTCGTTAATGCCAGTAACCACATCTACCTGGTCGCAGAAGAAACTCTGATTTTCACATAAGGAATCAAATACCGTGAGGCATACAAGGTAGGTGCCGGAACTGGCAAATGTATGAACCGGGTTGTCTTCGCTGCTGGTTGTTCCATCATCAAAATCCCAGGAAGAAGAATGTCCTCCGTTAAAATCTGTCGTATTGGTGAACGTAGTGGTCAGGTTATTGGCTTCAAAAGTGAAGTCAGCATTCGGTTTGGGAACAATTACAATAAATGCTGCCTTTTCATCTGTGCAACCAAAATTAGTGGTCACCATTAGTTTAACTTCTTTTATGCCGACAGTAGTGTAGATATGCGTTGGGTTCACTGCCGTGGAGGTACCTCCATCGCCAAAATCCCAGTTACGGAGTGTGATAGTGCCACCGGCTCCAGCGGTGGATGCATCGTCGAAATGTACCAGGCTGTTGATGCAATATTGCGGGAAGGTATTAAAATCTGCCACCGGCAATTCATTGATCACAACAGATTTTACGACAGTATCTATACATCCTGAAGAGTTGGTGGAAATGAGTTCCACATTAAAAGTTCCTGCTGTTGTAAAAGTATGAGCCGGTGAGGCTTCTTCACTAGTACTGCCATCACCAAAATTCCAGCTCCATGCATTAACTTCTGTAGCTGGTTCTGTTACAGTTTGATCGACAAAACTGATGCTTCCATTCATACATAAAAATCCGGAGGTGCTGAATCCTGCCACTATACAAGCCGCAGTGCTTGTATCAACACAAGTGGAGAATGCACTGGTATTGCCTTCGGCATCAGTCACTGTAGCGGTCACAAATCCTGTTATAGCGCCGCTGTAACTGAATACGCCATTTGCATTGGCAGTTACGGTGGCCAGGTAAATACTGCCTTCACAAAAACTGCAGCTGTCATCATAAAAGAGTTCCACGGTTCCATTGGGTGTGGCAGTTCCGGATAATCCATCACCCGTAACAATAGAAAGTTGAGGAGCTGCAAGATTATTGTTTGCATTATTAAGTTTAATTCCTCCGTTACCTGTCTGTGTGGAATTGCAATAAAGACTGTTTTTGCTGATGGTATTCCGCAAACAAAGTGCATTCTGAAATGCAATACCTTCCGCGCCGTTATTTGAAATGGTATTTGATTGCAGAAATTCTCCGCCAATTTTATTATCGGAACTTCCAATGGTGAGGTAAATTCCCTGCGTACCATTTCCCAGCGCTGTACCCAAAAGGTTCAATCCAATCACATTACCTTGAATGAACGAATTAGAAAGCACACCATAAATTCCGGCATTCACATTTCCTGAAATCAGGTTGCGTTCAAAGAGAGAATCGCCACCGATTTCAATATTATTATTCACGCCACTGCAGTATATACCATATTGATTAGGTGCAGCAATAAGCCCGGGCGGATTAGTGCCGATATAGTTGCTGTTCACATCAACAAAAGTGGCATTCTGCAATTGTATGCCATAGTTATTTCCTGAAATGATATTGTTGGCCAGTAGGGTTTTGCCTCCAATGCTCACCAGGTAGGAGTTAATGATTTGAATGCCATTTTGTGTAGCTCCGGCAGCCACGTTTCCGGTAGTATCAACACCTATCAGGTTTCCTTGCAAAGCGGCATGGTCAGTAAACTGTATCGAGATGCCTGCAATACCGCATTGATAGATCACATTTCCTTTTTGAATGGCGCCAATTTTTGCGTAAGCACCCGTTACCGTTATTCCGGCTTTGAAGTTACTGATAAAGAAACCATAGATTTCGCTCGAATCGGCGGCAATAGAAAATGCATGATTGAAGATTCCAGTTTGTGAAGTAAGGTGAATGCGTGCATAAGAAATACCGAATGCATTGCCTAAGGGCTGCGTGGTTGCATCAATAATTGCAGGCTCAATTATTTCGGGAAGTTCAGAAAGGAGGTTAATGGTTCGGGAAGCCACATCACTTGCCGGAATATTGAAATTAATTTTATCGTGGCCGGCATTGCTGTTTGATAAGGTGATAGCTTCCCTTAAGGAACCTGCACCGTCATCGAGGTTATTGGTCACCGTAAAAGTATCTGCTTTCGCAAATTGAATCGTTAATAAGGTTAGGCTAACAATCAGTCTGAATTTCATCGCATGGTTTATTTTAATGAATACAACCGGTTAGGGTTGTTGAATAATTATCTTTCTCGAAATAATATAATCACTTGTTCTTATTTCAAGGTAATACAATCCTTCCGCAAAGCCTGGTAATTGCAAATGTATCGGCATTCCGGTCTTAGGAAGATCATCCCACCTTCTCACTTCTGCTCCAAGTGTATTCACCAAACGAATGGATTCTATATTGTTGGAAGCAGGCAAGCCTTCTACTGTAATCTGATCAATTGCCGGGTTAGGATAGACAATGGTATGCTCGGCACCTGCCGGTTCATCCACACCAACAATCACAAATACATTCTCACACGTGGTATCATTCAGGCCGCAGGTATTGTCCACAACTATCATACATACGAGGTAGCCACCTGAGCCGGGGAAAGTATGCTCGGGGTTAATCTGGTTGCTGGTTCCGCCATCGCCAAATTTCCATTTCACATCAAAATCAGGCGGAAACTCAGATGTATTGGTAAAGAATACGGTAGAGCCGGAGGTTACATAAGTAAAACCTGCAATCGCACCACCTACTACCTCAACAATAGTTGACGTTGTATCGGTACATCCTATTCCGTTAGCAACAACAAGGCTGATTGTATAAATGCCTGCTGTCAAATAGAGATGTGTTGGATTCTGTAATATGCTGGTATCACCATCTCCAAAATTCCAATACCAACTGGTAATGGAATCTCCTTCAGCAGCAGTGGAAATATCAACAAAGTAGGCTGTATCCAATGGACAAAGCGCAAGGTCTACATCAAACGCTGCTACAGGTGCCCCTTTCACCTCTACGGTCACCGTATCTTTTCCCAGGCAACCATCACTGTTAATTACGGACAATACAACGGTATAAATTCCGGCAGTATCATAGGTATAATCAAACTCATTGAAAAAGGAGGTGGTATTATCTCCTAAATCCCAGGACCATGAAACAATAAAAGTTCCCGGTGATGAAATAGAGGCATCTGCAAAATGAAGCGGAGTTCCAAGACAACCTAATGAGTCGGCCGAAATAATGGTATTGATTCCTTCTGTTACGATTATTGTTTGAACGGAGGTGTCTGTGCATCCTGTGGAGCTGCCTACTACCAGTTGTACATTATAACTGCCCGGATTTGCATAAACATGTGATGGATCTTCTTCGTTAGAATAAGTTTCATCACCAAAGTCCCAGTTCCATGAATTAATGGACAATCCTGGCGCAGGAATCGATGAATCAGTGAAACTGATGGGCACATTGCTGCATGTTGTCTCGGAAGATGCTGTGAATGAAGATATAAGGCAACTGGTGCTGGAACTGTCCTCGCAGGTTGAAAATGCCGATGTATTGTTGAATGCATCATTGGCAGTAGCTGTTATTTTACCAACTATTGGTAGTGTGGCGATGAATACGCCGGATGCATCAGCCGTTACTGTTCCAAGATAGCTGGATCCTTCACAGGCTGTACATTCACTTGCTCCGTACAAATCAACTTCCGCGTCAGCCTGTGCATAGCCTGAAACATAAGTGGGCGTTACGATAACAATGATGGGGGGCAATAGTCCTTGGTTTCCGCCATTAACAACAATACCGCCATTACCGGTGTTTTGAGAATTACAATACATCCGGTTTCCCCGCATTGAAATATTCTTCACTCCTGAATTCTGAAAGTAAATCGCTTCGCTGCCATTATAGGCAATCACATTGCCTGAACCTGCTGTGATAGCGCCAATGGTATTATCATGAGCAAGGTCGCGAAGGTAGATTCCATAGGTGCCATTACCAAGTGGCAGGGTACCGGTAGCATCAACACCAATATAGTTACCATCTATTATTACATTATCCATCTCCCCATCTATGCCTGCTGCCGAATTTCCCGAAATCAGATTTCTTTCTTTGATAGAATCACCGCCAATTTCACAATTGTTGGTGCCCTGAGTCATTACAATACCGTTGGTGTTAGGTACTGCTAACGCACCATTTAAGTCAGTACCAATATAATTACCCTGTATATCAATGAATTTACTGTCAGAAAGATAGATGCCGTTATTGTTTCCTGAAATGATGTTGCGCACATCAGTCTGTTTACCGCCAATCGTAATCTTTTTAGATGAAGTGATGGAAATGCCATTGGCTGTTGGTGAAGTACCTATTAGGCCAGTGGTATCAGTACCTACATATAAAGAAAGGAATGAACCGGTAATAACGTTGGAAACCTTGATGCAGTTGGCAGTACAGTCATTCACCACATTACCAAAGTTTACCGCTCCAAATTTAAAATTGCCACCGGTAATGATCACTCCATCCACAAAATGATGAATGTACAAACCATAGATTTCGCAATCCGAGGCTGAAATGACCAGGCAGGAGGGCAGGTAATCAGCGGCTTTGATTTGTATTTTGGCATCGGAAACACCAAAGCTGTTTCCTGAAACCTGTGTGGTTCCATCTATCACGATGGGGTCTGTAATGGCCGGCAAAGGAAATATGGAACTGATAGTGATCGTCCTGTTCACTACACTGCCAATGGGTATATTAAAGTAAACGGAATCTTTGCCAACGTGGCTGTTAGCACTTAAAATGGCACCATTAAGAGAACCGGTTCCATTCGGATTATTATTGGTCACATAATAAATAGTAGCCAGTGCAGATTCTCCCGAAATACACAGCAGCAGTAATGCGAGCAGGTAAATTTTTTTCATGATTATTTTCGAATATTTCGGCGAAGTTAAAACAAACTCACTGTATATCCTTAAGTAGGATCTTACTTAGCACTAAAAAGTGCCTTTTTGAGAGATAAAATTGTGAAAAAGAATAGCAGATTATTCAATACCTGTAGGTATGTTAAAAGTTGCCGATACATCCGGCTAAAGTAGCTCGTTTATACACTTTATGAGAAAAGCGAAATTCAACGATCTGTAGTGATTTTCTTGAGCGCATCCGGCCAAATAGGTTGAATTGTAAAATATGGTCCGCTTTGTTAATAGAAAGCGCTAAAAGTTAAGATAAAGCCCAAGGTTCTGCAAGCCATATAATTTAACCTCGGAGCTATCTGATAATAAAAACGGGCTGCATTTATTGCAGCCCGTTCAGTTTCAAAAGCTGGATTAGACATTAAAGTCCAAAAGCATAGAAGTACTGCCCCGGATAATCCGGATACCTGCCCTCAATCATTACACCACCTTTCTTATTAGCCAGTGCTGATTTTAACTCATCTACGGTGTTGATAGGCTTATTGTCAATTTTAGTAATGATAAACCCTTCACGCATATTGGTATTGCTGCTCAGTTTGCCTTCCGATAATTTCTTTACTCTTACACCACCGGTAAGCCCCATTTCTTTTAACTCGCCGGCACTTACATTCTCAAACTCTGCCCCAAGAGCAGATACAGCTGAAGATGCATCCTTTTTCAGGTAACTGGTGCTGCCTTCATTGTTCTTTAAAACTACGTCCACGGTCTTTTCTTTATTCTCACGGAAATAGGTAACAGAGATTTTATCTCCAGGATGGTATCTGGATACCTGCTCCTGCAATTCAGGTGATGTATTCACGGTAGTGCCATTCACTTTGGTAATAATATCTCCTGCTTTCAACCCTGCCGCTTCTCCGGCACCACCGGCTTTTACACCATCAACATATACGCCCTTAAGATTTTTGGCATCAAGCCCTTTTGTCTTAGCTAAATCAGCATTTAAAGTAGCAATCTGCACTCCGAGGAAACCGCGTTGCACCATGCCAAACTTCTTGAGATCATTCACTACTTTGGAAACTATATTAACCGGCACAGCAAAGGAATAACCAGCAAATGTCCCGGTAGGAGTGGCTATAGCGGAATTAATACCAATTAGCTCGCCATTGGTGTTCACCAAAGCCCCGCCGCTATTGCCCGGATTTACAGCCGCATCCGTTTGTATAAAGGATTCTACTGCGCTGGTATCTCGCGTGCGAAGCAGGTTGATATTCCGGCCTTTTGCACTTACAATTCCGGCAGTAACCGTTGATTCAAGGTTGAATGGATTGCCCACGGCAAGAACCCATTCACCAACTTCCACGGAATCAGAATTTCCGAAAGTGATAAATGGAAGGTTCTTCTCTTCAATTTTAAGCAATGCAAGATCAGTGGAAGGATCGGTACCGATCACTTTCGCTTCATAACTTTGTTTATCGGCAAGTATTACTTCAATTTTTTCGCCATCATCCACTACG
Source organism: Chitinophagaceae bacterium (assembly GCA_016704325.1). Taxonomy (GTDB): domain Bacteria; phylum Bacteroidota; class Bacteroidia; order Chitinophagales; family UBA10324; genus JACCZZ01. The sequence goes on along the minus strand of JADJAG010000008.1, from coordinate 1,183,527 downwards.
TGGTTATTGGTTACGATGTAGCCGTCGTCGGAAATAATAACGCCTGAACCGGAGGACGCCGAAGGCTGCTGCTGGCCGAAAGGCATGAACTGATCACCAAAAAATTCCCGGAAAGGATTGTATTGGTCATTCCGTGAAATCTCGCGAGGTGCATAACTGGTCTTAATATGAACGACTCCGGAAGTAGTGAGTTTGGCAGCATGCCTGAAATCCATGGTAGCCGGCATGTCATTGGTTACCGAGTAACTCACTTGAGCAAATCTGGCAGCGGAAGCCTGCTTATCTTCAAAACTTTGTTGTTGCTGTTGCTGCTGATCGAAATAACGGTAGGCCCCTACTGCCACAAGGGCGCTGATTATTGCCACAAAAGCGGTTAGTCCGAGTTTTTTGAAAGTCATGGTATTACTTTTTTAGATCGTGGTTATGTCAAAAAATATGCCTCGAAAAACGATTGACGCGTATTTAAATTTCCTGCATTCTTATTTTAACTAAACTTTAACAGCAATGCTTAAAGTATATTTACCGGCAAATTTAAAACAGTTTTGAATAATTGCACAGTACGTATAAACAGGAATCCCATTGCTTTGTTTAACATAAAAACTAACTGTTAAAAATACAGAGTCAACGTTAAAGTTGAGCAGTAAAACATGAACATTCCATTCGAGAAATACCATGGTACAGGAAATGATTTTATCCTGGTTGATAACCGCAAAGGCCAATTTCCAAAGCAACAACCTGTTATTGAAAATCTCTGTCACCGTAGATATGGCATTGGAGCCGATGGCCTGATTCTGATTGAAAATCACAAAGGCCATGATTTTGAAATGGTGTATTATAATGCCGATGGCAACCTGGGATCAATGTGCGGAAATGGTGGCAGATGTGCTGTCATTTTTGCAAAAAAGCACAAACTATTTGATCAGGAAGCAAATTTTCTTACCTATGATGGCCTGCATCAGGCGACCATAACAGCTGAAAACCGCGTCAAGTTATCTATGGCTGATGTCAGTAAGATGCAAATGGATGGCAATGACTACATTTTAGATACCGGGTCACCTCATCTTGTCAGGTTTATAAAGGATGTGGCAAAAATAGATGTAATGACAGAAGGAAGAAGGATCAGGAATGGGGCTTCCTACCGGGAAAAGGGAATCAATGTAAATTTTGCTTCTATAGAATCCGGAATTTGTACGTTGAGAACGTATGAAAGAGGGGTAGAAGAGGAAACCTTGTCTTGTGGAACAGGGACGGTTGCAGTAGCTATAGCTTCTTCAGTGTACCTGAATCGAAACGAAGTTAACCAAGAGTATTTGTTGCAAGCACCGGGCGGAGCATTAAAAGTGTTTTTCAATAAAAAATCTGCTAATCATTACCGTGATGTATACCTGGAAGGACCTGTGCAGTATGTTTTCTGTGGAGAATTGGACGTCTAAATTTTATTGATGAATGCAAGGGTCGGATTCGCTTGCATTAATTAAACCGATATCCCCTCAGAAATTCTCCTACACTCATTTCTTTTTTTCCTTCCATTTTAATTCTTTCTACAGCAATCATGCCATCCAGAGCTGCAAAATGAAGGAAGGTCTTCCCATCGGTAACGATTTCTCCGGGCTGATTTGTTGAGTTACCGGATATTTTTTTGGCTATCAGTATTTTCATAACTTTTCCTTTCAACAAGGTGAAGGCTGCGGGATAAGGGGATAGTCCGCGAATAAGATTATAGATAACAGCAACCGGTTGATTCCAATCAATTAAACAATGTTCCGTAAATAACTTGGGAGCCTTGTTTAAAGGGCAGTTCACCATTTGTTCAGTGGCATTAATGGCACCTTGCTCTATGGCCATAACGGTTTTAAGTACCAGCGATGCACCAATTATTTTCATCCTGTCGTGCAGTTCGCCGGCCGTTTCATCTTCATGAATAGTAATCTTTTCCTGGAAAAGAATTTTGCCGGTATCTATTTCCTGTTGTAAGAAAAAAGTAGTTACACCAGTTACTTGCTCTCCGTTAATAATAGCCCAGTTGATAGGTGCCGCGCCACGGTATTGTGGCAGCAGTGATCCATGAAGGTTGAAAGTGCCAATGGTCGGCATTTGCCAAACAACGGCCGGGAGCATCCTGAAGGCCACTACAATTTGAAGATCCGCTTGCAAAGATTTTAGTTCTGCCAGAAATTGGTCATCCTTCAGATTCTTGGGTTGCAGCACAGGAAGGCCATTTTCCAATGCAAATTTTTTCACGGCTGATTGCTGTATCTGCAAACCACGGCCGGCCGGCTTGTCGGGAGCGGTAATTACGCCTGCTACATTATACTGATGGTCAAGCAATATTTTCAGCGACGGAACTGCAAATTCCGGCGTACCCATAAAGATGATTTTTATTTTTTTTTCAACAGCATTCATCGCAAGATTCCCTATTTTACTCATGTTACTTTCGCAGCATCAAAGCAGCACCTGTTATTTGCCGGTCTGAAATTGCAGCATTTCACCTCATTCATTAAAATCAGGATACAGTAAATACTTCTTGCGTATGTTTTTGAACTGCGAAAGTGCAGGTTCCCAGCTTCTCCTGATTTCCATTTCCGGTAGTCTCTGCACTATTTGCTTTCTCAGCTGATCAGTACCGGCAAGCTTATCAAAAAACGACGTGAAGAATTTATCTTTTTCCGGGTACGAATCATACATCGACAACAGCCAGTGCAACATCAGGTGTGGCTGCTCGCGGAAGAATCCGGTATTCAACCCGGAAAGATTAAGTCCTTCACATTCCTGGTTGAGATAAGGTGGATTTTTTGCGCCGGGCAAACTCAAAGGCTTGAATGTAGTATTGCCGTTCTTAAAACCCGGATAACCAATGAGCATAAATGGTAATGTAGTTCCTCTTCCTACACTAATAGGAGTTCCTTCAAAAAAACAGATCGAAGGATAAAGATAAATGGCAGTCATACTCCTGAGGTTTGGTGAAGGATTTACCGGCAATGAATAAAAGGTTTTGTGGTCGTATCCTGTACATGCGACATAGCTGAGCATACAAGTTGCCTTTGATTTTAACCATTGTTCGCCATTTAGCATGCGGGCATATTCAGCAGGTGTCATCCCATAAACAACAGGCACACGGTCAACTCCCACAAACGAGGCAAATGCAGAATCGAGCACAGGCCCATCTATATAGTGGCCGTTTGGGTTGGGCCGGTCAAGTATCAAAAGCGGAATATTGTTTTCCGCGCAAGCCTCCATCACATAATGTAGTGTTGAAACGTACGTATAGAATCGTACGCCTACATCCTGTATATCATAAACCAATATGTCAACCCCCGCCAGATCTGCCGGAGTAGGTTTTGTGCGCTGCCCATAGATAGATACGATTGGAATTTTTGTCTTTGCATCTATAGATGAATTAATCTCTTCACCGGCATCAGCATCTCCGCGAAATCCATGCTCCGGAGCGAATATCTTTTTGATGCGGATGCCATGGTACAGCAAAGTATCAACGAGATGCTTCTTGCCGACAACCGAAGTTTGATTCACCACCAGGGCAATATTTTTGCCTCGCAACAGGGGGAGGTATTCACCGGTTCTTTCAGCTCCTGTTACTACCTGTGCTTGCGAAATAAATGGTTGTAACTGCAAAGCAATTGCAACAACTATAGTCACGAAATACATATTGAAAAAATGAATGCGCGCAATGGAAAAACTTAAATGCATAAATTTAGCGTTGAAATTGGCTGGCCAAAGGTAAAATAACCCTGGCAACGATGCAGCCGCAAGAAAGTATATTGCCTGCATCGGTAAAGAACAGTTTATTTTGACAGTTACCAGGTATGAAGTTATCTTATTTTATTGCCCGCAGGCTTGCATTTAATGCCGGCCATTCTTTTTCACGCCTCATCATACGCGTGGCTGTTACCGCTGTTGCCCTGAGTGTAGCTGTAATGATTATTGCCGGTGCCATTGTAAATGGATTTCAAAAGGAAATCAGTGAAAAGGTATTTGGATTTTGGGGCCATGTAACCATCAGGAGCCTTGAGCAGGGAAGTTCCTATGGAGAAGTGCCTGTTTCAAAGCAGCAATTGTTTTATCCTTCTTTAGAAAAGATAGCTGGAGTTCGACACATACAGGTCTTTGCCACAAAAGCGGGTATTTTAAAAACTGGAAAGGAAATGGAAGGGATGGTGCTGAGGGGCATAGGAGCGGATTTCGACTGGACCTTTCTGAAGAACTATCTGGTTGAAGGTAACATACTCACCGCCGGAGACACTTCTTCGAAAAATAAAATACTTATATCTAAAACTACATCAAACCGTTTACAGCTGCATACAGGTGATGAGGTGATTGTATATTTCGTGCAGCAACCCATGAGGTACCGGAAACTAACCATTGCCGGAATCTATAAGACAGGACTGGAAGAATATGATAAGCTGTATGCCATTGTGGACCTTGCTTTGATTCAGCGAATCAACAACTGGGATAGCAGCCAGGTGGGTGGGTTTGAAGTATTTCTGAATGATGTGAGACAGCTTGACGAGATGGGAGAGCTGATCAATACTGAATATGCAGGTCAGTACCTGGAAGCAAAAACCATGAAGCAGGTAAACCCCAATTTATTTGACTGGCTCTCGCTGCAGTCAATGAATGAAAAAGTGATCATCCTACTCATGCTGCTCGTTGCCATTATCAATATGACTACCGTTTTACTGATTCTGATCCTTGAACGAACCAATATGGTAGGTATACTAAAAGCTCTTGGGGGGACTAACTGGATGATCAGGAAAATATTCCTATACCAGGCAGCCTACATTACTATAACCGGGCTTGTAATTGGAAATTTATCGGGAATAGGCTTATGTCTTGCGCAAAAGTATTTCCAGGTCATTAAGTTGCCGGAAGAATCCTATTATGTATCTGTTGCGCCCGTATGGATAGATCTCTGGTACATTTTAGCCATCAATGCCGGAACCCTCATTGTGTGCATCCTGACGCTCGTTATTCCGTCTTACCTCGTTTCGCAGATTACACCTGTGAAGGCAATTCGTTTCAACTAATTTTATCAGGCGGATTTAAGTTCTCCTTTTTTTCTGTTTCTGATTTCACCAGTTTATTGAAATGGTAAGGACAATGCAGGCAACCACTCTTACAACAGAATCCGCGCTTCAAATGATAAGCGGCAGTGAAGACGAACAATCCTTCCTCATTCAAATAATAATCTATGCCTTCCTTCAATACGGCCATGACGGTCTTTTTTTAAAATTGCTGGATAAAGGAAGTTCGCTTTCTAATTGATCCTGTAAGTGTTTTTAATAATGGAATCTGCCGGTGTAGTTAAATGGTGTAATATCATTTAGCTCTTGCTTTATTGCATCATTTACCTGGAGTAGTTTTATGAATGCCCGGATATCGGACTGTGTTATTTTTTGATTTTTGCGGGTAAGTTCTTTCAACTGGCCATATGGATCAGGATAATTTTCACGACGCAATATGGTTTGAATAGCTTCAGCAACTACTGCCCAGTTATTATTCAGGTCAGCCTCAAGGGCAGGTTCATTAAGTATTAATTTGTTCAACCCCTTTAGCAAAGACTGAAGAGCGATAGCGGTATGAGCAATCGGAACGCCTATATTTCTCAGCACGGTACTGTCCGTTAAATCACGTTGCAATCTGGATACCGGAAGTTTGGCAGAAAAATGCTCAAAGAGTGCATTGGCCATTCCCAGGTTGCCTTCTGCATTTTCGAAATCGATGGGATTTACTTTATGCGGCATGGCAGAAGAACCTACTTCACCTGCTTTAATTTTCTGTTTGAAGTAGTCCATGGAAATATACATCCACACATCACGGCAAAGATCAGTCAGAATAGTGTTGATCCTTTTCATGGCATCAAAAGTTGCAGCGAGGTTATCATAATGCTCAATCTGTGTGGTGTGCTGCGACCGTTGCAAACCAAGTTTCGATTCTACAAAATGGTTTGCAAACTGTAACCAATTGGTTTTTGGAAATGCCACATAATGTGCATTAAAGTTTCCGGTTGCACCACCGAATTTCGCTGAAGAAGGGATTGATACCAGTTGTTCTTTTTGCGCGATCAATCGTTCAGCGAATACATAAATTTCCTTTCCCAGCATGGTGGGTGAAGCTGGCTGGCCATGTGTTCGGGCCAGCATAGGCACCTGTTTCCAGGCGGCAGACCTTTCCAAAAGCCCAGCTATAACCTGTTCGAGTAATGGCAGGTAATATTGTTGCAGGCATTCTTTTACCGATAGTGGCACAGCAGTATTATTGATATCCTGTGAGGTGAGCCCGAAGTGAATAAATTCAATGAAGGCACTGTATCCAAGCATTTCAAACTTCTCTCTTAAGAAATATTCCACCGCTTTCACATCATGATTGGTAGTTTGCTCCAGCTTCTTTATTTGCAGGGCATCTTCCTCATTGAAATCTTCATATAGTTTTCGAAGGCTGCCTGCATTGGTAAGTTCAAAAGAGCTTAGTGGAGGTAAACCATGTTCCGCAAGCGCTATAAAATATTCCACTTCCACAAATACGCGGTAACGAATTAAAGCGAATTCAGAAAAGTAGTCAGCCAACTGTACAGATTTATCGCGATACCTGCCGTCAACCGGAGAGATGGCAGTAAGAGATGAGAGCTTCATAGTACAAAGATAAGCGTGCAAAGGGATCTTTGTCTGCTAATAGAATTGAAAAGCCATTTTGTTTCAACTACCTGTTTTTATACGCGGATCAAATTTGAATGCTTCTGTCCGGAGCAATTTGATTTTTTTGAAATCCGGATGTGCCGGATTCAGGAGGTAATTATATTCATGCATAATGATTGCAGATGGAATTTTCAGTACTGCAGACTTACCCAATGTGAGCCAACGGTCTCCAACTGCGCGGCATTCATGGTAACGGGTTACTTCCCACCAGAGATCAGGCAGGTCTGCCAATGATACTACGTCATGTTTAACAACGGACGGTATAGTTATTACCATTACCTTATAAAGTTCATTGGATCCTTCGCCACTTCTGTGGACCATATTCTCCAATGTGGCAAGTGCGCGTGATGCCGCAGTGTAGATAACTTCTCTTCCACCTGAATTCCATCGCGCGGCATTGCCGGATGCCACTAATTTTTTCGACCATTTCTTCAGTACGATACGGTAGGTCTCCATGCTTTCAGGCTACATCACCGGATTCGATTCTGGATAATTCTTCCCGGATCAGGTCAATACCTCCGGAGGTATGCATCAGTTCCATCGGCGTCATATCACTCAGTCCATAAGCGGGTTTTTCCAGCCAGCGGCGAAACGCTGCCGAATCACCAAAAATTTCATTTCCCTTTTTATAAAGTGCTATCAGTTTCAGTACACGCTCACTCTTGGTAGCACTGAGCTTTTTGTTTTGTTGTTTATAACGGAGTAATGTCTTCAGGGACACATTCATCAGACCGGCCAGCTTATTCCGGTCTATTCCTGAAATGGAGACCACATCAAAAAAGGCTTTTGCATTAATACCTTTCTTAGCTTCTACTACAATGGTAAACAAATCGCGGATGCTGTGATCGTACCTTAGAAAGATAGCAGCCTGTGCGGTTGGCAACTGCTTGGTTTTGGCAACTGCTATTGACATAGTAATTCAATTTGAATTCAAAGGTAGGATATTTGTCCTGAATTTTTGGAAAAATGTCTCATGATGCGTTTATTTTTTTTCTATAACCTGCAAAAGGGTAGTTACTTTATCCTTCCGGCAGAAAAAAAATATTTCCGGTAATAGGCTTCATTCAGGTCACTTACCAATACGCCGGCCTTTGTAGTGGCATGAATAAATTTGTTATTGACGAGGTAGACTCCCATATGGTTAACGACAGTGCCATTGATCTTGAAAAAAACAAGATCGCCCTCTTTCAGCGATTCCACGGCAATTGGTATTGATTGTATATATATGTCAGCCGAGCTACCTGAGATGTTCTTATGATAGACCTGGTCTAGCAGCATGATTGATAACCTGGAGCAGTCTATACCGGCTTTCGAATTGCCACCGTATTTATAAGGTGTTTTCATCCATTGATCCATAAACTGATACAGTTCAATATTCGACAATTGATTTGTGCTACCCAGTATGGGGGCATATTTATCCTGATAGAATTGCAGTTGTTTTTTTCTGGTCGGTTCATGCTTTGCGGGGGCACTTACATCAGTTTTTATTTTCTCTTTACCTGAGCCAGGATCAGTTTTATTGGATGCAATATTTTTTTTCAGGCTGCAGGAAGCAAATAACAGCAGGAACGATACTGCCACGAGGAAGGGGCAAAAGTTAAACCGGATTGAGTTCCCTGTAAGCATCGCCAATAGTAGCAATGATATCGCTGGCTAACAAAGAATACACGGATTGTTTCTTCACAGCGATGTCTGCGGCGAGTCCATGCAAATAAACTCCCAAGAGGCAGGCATTCAGCGGTGGATAATGCTGTGCAAGTAATCCTGCAATAATGCCTGTCAGCACATCACCACTTCCGCCTTTCGCCATGCCTGGATTACCGGTAGCGTTAAAGAAACTTAATCCATCAGGGGTTGTAATGCAGGTAGCAGCTCCCTTCAGCACAATGTAAATGCCATGTGTGCGTGACATTGTTAGTTGCAGCCGGTGCCGCTCGAGCCAGTTGTTGGTAGTTCCGGCCAGTCTTTCAAATTCCTTTAGATGTGGTGTGATGATGCTGTCTTTCGGGATGAGTTGCCAACTTTTTTTTTCAGCAGCAATAATATTTAAGGCATCTGCATCAAACACAGCCGGAGCCATGCTCTTTTTTAGTAACCTGAGCAATAATAAAGAAGCACTTTCATTAGTACCAATTCCTGGTCCGAAAGCGATGGAAGAAAATTCACCCTGATTGAATTCAGATTTCCCTTTCTTGTCATAAGCAATGGTCATCGCTTCTGGTATGGCAGTATTAGCGGCAATAATGCCCGCTTCCGGTATATGTAACGTAGTTAATCCCGCGCCACATCTGATGCAGGCTGTTGCACAAAGAATGGCTGCACCCATTTTACCGTGGCTGCCGGCATGAATCAAAGCATGCCCAAATGTGCCTTTATGATCAAACTGCCGCCTGGGTTTAAGTATGCTTTGCAAGTCACTTTTTTCGAGCAGGAAATGACTCACAGGAAGAGATTGAATGAATTGTTGATCGAGGCCAATGGGTACAACTTCCCACTTGCCAACGGCATCATTATTCTCAGGGAAAAAGAAAGCAAGCTTGGGTTGCTGAAAGGTAATGGTATGGTCTGCATTGAATACAACGCCTTCTCTCACCCTGTCTGCGAATAATCCACTGGGAATATCAACTGATACACGTATTGCTTTTTGTTGATTCAAATAGGTGATCAGTTTTTCCGCTATGCCTGACAATGCTCTGTTAAGGCCCGAGCCGAAGATAGCATCCACGATAACAACATGATCGGGGATAGCAGGGAAATCAACATTTTCATCAATGGTATTGATGATGTCAGTACTTATTTTTTCCAGCCAGGCTTTATTGGCCAGGAAATCTTCCGAATACGATTTATTGCCCGCCAGGATAAATACGCTAACCGAATAATTTTTTTTCAGGAGTATTCTGGCAATCGCCAGGCCATCACCTCCATTATTGCCATTTCCACAAAAGATCACTACAGGTTGATCCGCTGAATAATGTTGCACAAATGATTGTGTGAATGCCATTGCGGCCAACTCCATAAGATCGAGGCTCCTGATGGGAATGTGTTCAATCGAGTACCGGTCGGCTTCTCTGATCTGTTCTGCAGAAAGAATTCTTATCACAATATGTAGCGGTTACTGATGGAAATTGTAGCGTTAAAAATAGTATTGATTTAGCCGATCATTCTTTTTATTAAGCGCAGTTGATGGGTATACCGTTTTTGCTCTTCATTATAAATGCCGTAGTGATCAACAGGATCTATCCGGACACGGCCGGATGCATGTATAATTTTTTGCTGCTCAAGCAGTATGCCTACATGCGTAATCTTACCTTCTTCATTGTGAAAGAAAGCAAGGTCACCTGCACGTGCCTGATCTATAAAACTTATGATGGAACCCTGTTCACTTTGCTGCCATGCATCACGCTTGAGGTGTATGCCCGCTAATTTGAAAACAACATTGGTAAATCCTGAACAGTCTATGCCAAAAAGAGACCGGCCACCCCATAAGTAAGGGGTATTCAGAAATTTTTTCGCAAAGTCAGGTATCATCTGCCATGCATTTGCCGAAGTGGGATCTGTTACCGTACCATTGAATGAAAATTCTTCTTCATTTATGCGGAAGGTTTGTTGATGGTAGTTGGGCAATGAACTTCCTGTCAGTATCTGTATCTCGCGAAACTTACTTTTTGCAATGCCTAATGGGTCAAGGCAACAGATGCTTCCGGCATTATTTAATTCTTTAAATTGTTTAGGTGTGATGGGCTGTACCTGTTTTTCATCAATCCAGCCGGTATAGTTGTCGGAAAAAGTGCGGACACGCAACCATTGCTTAGAGCGTTCCAGCACTTCAGCTAATTCTCCAAAAAGTAGCTGGGAAATCATTTCACTTTTGTCAGAAACATCAGCCCTTAGTGGCACAACTGATAGGTCACAGATAGCAAAATTCACTTGTGGAAAGTTTTTCAAAAGTAAGGATTACTGCCGTTTAATCCATCATTCATGATGAAGCGTCTGTATGTCAGAAATAATCGTGTTGCTTCTTAACAAGGTCACCTTTCACTGCAAAAGTTGTTTCTCCAAAAAGTACCAATCGCCTTTTTGTCTTGATAATATAGGTAGCCCCGGATTCAAAATAGAGGTCTTCACTGTTAGTGATCATTGCATTGTGTGAATAGTTTCTGACATAAATCAATGTCACCTCGTTTTCCGGTAGCTCATAGGTTACTTCCAGAATACGAGTCCTCAAAGCAGAATCAGTGCTGCTGTAAACTATTTTTCTTTGAAGGCTGTCGATCTCCAGTGTGTCAATCGCATACTTGCCTGCATAAGCTGATTTATTGATATCTGAACCATAAAATAAGGCAAACTCTTTTCTCCAGTCTGTCCATGGCATTTCATGCTGATCCATGCTGTTGTTAATGCTCGTAGTTTTTACTACAATAAATGAATCTTTGTACAAACGGCTGATCTCTTTATCAAGGAAACCGGTGAGGTCAAAGTAGTTTTTCTTTACAACAGCGGTTTCAGGGTTGGTGCAGGAAATGGAAAAAACAACAAAGATGACGATGCAAATAATTGCAACCAGTCTGGATATTCGTCTCATTTGAATATTCAAACAAAAGTGTATTTCCGGCAAGGACTCATTGACGAATCCAGCATATAATTTTTTCACCCATTTACAACTCATCTGCAAAAGTGAACATCTTGACTGCTTAGCAACGATTTTGCTTTTGTTTTCGTAGTTCATCATCAATTTTCGAACAATATGTTCCCGCTCATTTCTTTTGGTACTTCCACTCCCATCAAGGTAAGTATGGTTGGTGCAAGATCGCCTAACTTGCCATTCTTCAGCTTGGGAGTTAACGTCTTGTCGATCAGGAATAGTGGAACCGGATTCAGCGTATGTGCAGTATTCGGGCTGCCATCTTCATTAATCATGTAATCAGCATTACCATGATCGGCAGTCAGTAGGATGGCATAATCAAATTCAAGTGCCGTCTTCACTACCTCTTCCACGCACCTGTCCACGGTCTCCACTGCTTTCTTTACTGCAGATACGATGCCGGTATGTCCTACCATATCTGCATTCGCAAAATTGATACAAATGAAATCCGGTTGTACTTCTTTTATGTTTTGGATAAGCAGATTTTTCACCTCAACAGCACTCATTTCCGGTTGAAGGTCATAGGTAGCTACTTTTGGAGAAGGCACCATTATCCGGTTTTCTCCAAGAAACGGCTGTTCACGACCACCGTTAAAGAAGAAGGTAACATGTGGATATTTCTCGGTTTCAGCAATCCTTAACTGAGAGAGGCCATTTGCTGAAATTGTTTCACCCAACGTATGGCTAAGGTCGTCGTTCGAAAAGATAAACTGCACATTTTTAAAAGTGTGGTCATAGATTGTCATCGTAGTATAATACAGAGATAGCCTCTTCATATCAAACTCCGGAAAATCTTCTTGAGTAAGTGCACGTGTTATCTCGCGGCAACGGTCTGTGCGGAAATTGAAGCAAATCACTGCATCGCCAGCGGCAATCTGCGTCAATGGCCTGCCATCTGTTCCTGCTTTGACGATCGGTTTGATGAATTCATCTGTCACACCAGACGCGTATGATTGTCTGATACTTTCGCTGATATTGTGTGTACTGACACCGGTTCCATTAACCAGCGCATCATAGGCTATTTTTACCCGTTGCCACCTGTTGTCCCTGTCCATTCCATAATATCGGCCTGTTACGGTAGCCAACTGCCCGGTACTCGTTTCCAGGTGCTGTTCCAGCGTTTCCAGGAAACCAAGCCCGCTTTGAGGATCTGTATCACGGCCATCAGTAAATGCATGGATAAACACATTGGTCAATCCTTGTTCTTTTGCGATATCACACAGCGCCATCAGGTGATTAATGTGAGAATGTACGCCGCCATCCGACACCAGTCCAATCAGGTGAAGGTTCTTATTTTGCGTTTTTGCATAACGCATTGTTTCCAGCAGGGCAGCGTTTTTATGCAGTTCATGGTGCTCGATGTTCTTATTTATCCGCATTAATTCCTGGTAAACAATTCGGCCGGCTCCAATATTCATGTGCCCTACTTCGGAATTACCCATCTGTCCATCCGGTAACCCAACAGCCTCTCCACACGTAATGAGTTCGCTATTAGGATATTTTTGGTAAAGACTTTTCACATAAGGAACAGAAGCCTGGTAAATAGCATCGCTTGCAGGATGGGCGCCATGGCCCCAACCATCCATTATCATTAAGATTACTTTCTTAGTCATAAATTATAAGTTCCCAAACGTACAAGATTGAGGATAAAATTACAACACAATAAATCAAGCAGGGAGGTTTATACTGTGATTGTAAGGTTTTAAAGCGTTGAATAGCAGTAGGCAAATCTTTATTACCTTCGTTTGCACTTGATCCAACAATTTTCATTTAGCACTAAAAGTTAACGCTGTTGGCAGTATTTTTGTTAATAAATTGTCAAAAACATCTACAATGATACTAAGGGGCATGAGGGGATTCATACTTTTTTTAATGATTGCTATTCCGGTAACAGTTTTTTCCAACTTCGATATTGTTGATAATATTGCCAATGCAATCAGAAGCGGAAATGCAAAGGAGGTGGCAAAATTCTTTGACACAAGTGTTGAAATCACCATACTCGATAAAGAATCTGTGTACAGCAAAGTGCAGGCTGAAATGGTGTTACGTGATTTCTTTTCCAAAAACCCGGTGCAATCATTTGAAGTGGTGCATCGTGGCAATTCCGGAGAAGGATCATCTTATGGTATTGGCCCGTTGAAATCATCGAATCAGTCATTCAGGGTGTATTTTTATGTGAAGCAGAAGGGTACGGCGTCTACGATTCAGGAAATGCGGTTTGAAAAGCAGAAATAGTGTATTGGGATAACTTTATAAAACAAGCTTTAGAAGAAGATATCAGGGACGGTGATCATACCTCCCATTCATGCATTCGTCCTGATGCGAAAGGTAAGGCTCATTTACTCATTAAAGATTCGGGCATACTTGCTGGTGTTGAACTCGCACAGAAGATATTTTACCAACTGGATCCGGCAATCAGGTTCCACCTGATAATTGCTGATGGTGCACAGGTTAAACCTGGAGAGATAGCCTTTGAACTTTCAGGAAATGCACATGCGATTCTAACCGGTGAACGCCTGGCTTTGAATTGCATGCAGCGTATGAGTGGCATTGCTACCCTAACCCATGAATATGTAAAAAGAGTGGAAGGCTTTCCTGCCAGAATTCTGGATACCCGTAAGACTACTCCATTGTTTCGTGCGGCAGAGAAGCTCGCAGTGCGCATTGGAGGCGGGCACAATCACCGCTTCGGGTTGTTTGATATGATCCTGATCAAAGACAATCACATCGACTATGCAGGCGGTATTGTAGCAGCTATCTCTGCAACACGGAAATACCTGGTAAAAAATAAACTGGAGCTTCGTGTAGAAATTGAAGCGCGTAATCTTGAAGAGGTTGAACTGGTATTAAAAACAGGCGGCGTTGACAGGATTATGCTGGACAATTTCTCATTGGAAGATACCAGAAAAGCTGTACAGCTCATTAACAAACGTGTGGAAACAGAAGCATCAGGGGGTGTTCAATTAGAAACCGTACGCAGCATTGCAGCCACCGGTGTTGATTTTATTTCTGTTGGAGCGCTAACACATTCGTATAAAAGCCTTGACCTTAGTCTGAAAGCAATGTAATGTTGCGTTCTTTTTTCTCTTGAGGTCACTATTGCTTCACATACTTCAACACTTTTTCCTGGTCTCCGGATCTTATTGAGATCAGGTACATACCGGTCTGCCAGTTTTCTGAATCTATGGAGATATTCCGGTTGGAATCATTACGGTAGGCGTTGAAAAAAACTTGCCTGCCGGTTATGTCGGTAATAAGCACTTCTGTTTCTTTAGTATATAGGAATGACCAACTGACGGTAATTAAATCATGACCCGGATTCGGGAAGACTGATGCATACAAAATACCTGATTCCGGTTCATCATCACTTTCATTCTCAATTCCGGTCGCAATATTGTTTAACAGTTCGCAATTGATAATGGTATCAGTCAGAATGGTGTCACCATAAAACTGGCGAAGTGTATCAAGTTTGTAACGATAAGTTTGAATTAAATCCTGAAGAGATGCATAGTTTATTTTATTGATGTTCTCCTTCGGATCGTTAATAAGATCATAAAATTCTTCTACCACACTATCGCAGGCGCTGTAAACATATTTGTAATCGAATGATCTTACGGCATACATGGTAGGCGTACAATCATCTCTATAGTAAAATTCAAGCAGGAATTCCTTTCGGGATTTAACGCCGGTGGTAATATCATGAATAGACCAGCCATCCATATTCGCCGGGTTGTTAAAGCCAGCGGCATCTATCAAGGTTGGAGCAATGTCAATATTCATCACCATCTGATCGCTAATTACGGTACCAGGAGTATACCAGGCAGGATAACGGATAAACATAGGCAGACGAATAGATTCCTCCTGGGCTAATTGTTTACCACGCAAATAGTGCTCACCTTTTAAGAGTCCATTATCACTGGTATACATGATCAATGTGCTGTCTAATACACCCATATTTTCAATTTTGGTAAGTACAGCACCTACACTCCATTCAACACCGGCAAGCAACTGGTAGTATTTCAGCCATTCATATACAACGGTATCTTCTGTATTGCCAAAATTATGACATTCATAAAGGTAACTCGGATAAGACTCCGTGTAAGGAAAAAAGTTATCAGGAAAAGGCATGGTTTCCGTCAGGTACAATGCACTGTCGGCAGGCCTCGGTTCGAAGGGTACATGCGGAGCTTTGTGAAAGAGAAAAAGACAGAAAGGTTTATCAGGCGGTACTGAACTCAGGAAATCTTTGGCAGCGTTTGTAAATACGGTGGTTTTATGGCCGGGTATGAAGTCATTTCCGGTTGGAGTATCGTATGGCACATTCCAATAAGGATCACTTGACGATTGTAAAAAATAGTCATATCCGGCAATAGGCCATTTTTCGAAACCATATTTACCGACAAAACCGGTATAATATCCGGAATCTTGTAAAATAGTTGCCACTGTCGGTAACAACATTGTATCGACTAGCGCATTGGAAAACACACCATGGTGGTGTGGGTATGTTCCGGTAACAATGGATGCCCTGGATGGGGAACAAGTCGATAATGAAGGGAAACAATACTCGAAATTAGCTCCTTCTTCTGCGATACTGTTAATAATAGGAGTCTGAAAGAAAGCAGGACCACCGGTTACTGTATAATTATCATAACGCCCGTCATCCACCAATATAACTAACAGGTTAGGTCTTCCAATAGTCAGCATTTTTTCTGAAGCAGACCATGTTTCGTAGCCATTCAGAATGCCTGTCTTTACCTGGTATTCATAACTGGTTTTTGGTTTCAGGTTACTTATTTTCAAGGTTGTCGATGAGCCTGTTAAAAGAGTAATCCAATCTGAATCTCCGGTTTTTCTGTAACGAATGGCTTCCAAATTATCGTCACTTCCTTGCCAGCTAACGCGTACAGAAGTAGGACCTATTTCTGAAACTTGTGCAGGAAGTTGACCAAAAGCAATACAACCAATGGAAATATATGCAACGGAAATGACCAGTAACTTGTAAAACTTTGATACCATGCTTCTTGAAATTTATTTCATTTTCGGGAGCAGTAAAAGTAGTAATTTATGTGTTACCAGCCGCTTTCCAAACGAGCTAAGTCAAAAGTTGAATTTATATAAACAGTGATACTAATGTGTAATACAAAAAGCCATATATAATGATACTCATGTGGAAAAAATGAATCATCCTGCTATGCTGATTACTGTAACTTTGAAGTATTAAACGCAATACATTTTTCCAATTTTCAAGCAAGATTCCAGCACCCATGTCAAATAAAAATAAGAACCTGAGGGGAGTAGTTTATTCGACGAATCCGGAATTTCAACTGAAACAGACACAAAGTGAAATTCCTGCTACCCTACCCGGCCGGCAACAGCAACTCAGGGTGCGAATTGAAAAAAACCACCGTGGGGGAAAGTCCGTTACCGTAGTGGATGGCTTTATCGGTTCTGCTACTGACCTGGATGAACTCGGACAATTATTGAAGAAAAAATGTGGTGTTGGTGGCACATCAAAGGATGGACTAATTCTTATACAGGGAGAACAAAAAGAAAGGGTGGTGAAGTTACTGGTGGAAATGGGTTATAAGGCTAAATAGGAATATGTTTGGCACATTCAAAGCGATTTGAGCTTCCTGATAAGAATTGAATGCGCTCTTTTAGTGCAGCTACTGAATAGTTTTGATTATTTACCTGTTGATGAATTTATAAAAGCGCGAACATGCCGGATTTTTGTCATTTACATTGTCATACACAATATTCCCTCCTCGATGGAGCTGCTGATATCTCTTCATTGATCGATAAGGCAGTGAAAGAGGAAATGAAGGCGATTGCCATTACCGAT
The DNA here is from genome assembly GCA_016704325.1 of Chitinophagaceae bacterium. Lineage (GTDB taxonomy): Bacteria > Bacteroidota > Bacteroidia > Chitinophagales > UBA10324 > JACCZZ01. The sequence continues at coordinate 1,166,333 of JADJAG010000008.1, read as the reverse complement.
CATGGTAACATGTTTGGTGTATTTCAGTTTGTGAAGGAAGCACATAAAAAAAATATACTGCCTATCGTAGGTTGCGAGTTTTATGTGGTTCCTGATCGTTTTAAGAAGGAGCTGATAGCAGGTTTTGGTAACGATGAAGATGGAACCCGCGGCAAGAAGGCTTTTCACCAGGTCTTGCTTGCAAAAAATGAAACCGGTTATAAAAATCTGATGAAGCTTTGTTCACTCGGCTTCATCGATGGATATTACTATAATCCGCGTATAGATTTTGATCTGATCAAGCAGTATAGTGAAGGTGTTATCGCAACCAGTTGTTGCCTGGCAGGAATTATTCCACAACATATCCTATACAAGTCAGAAGCGGAAGCTGAAAGCATTCTGAAAGACTGGCTGGCTGTGTTTGGTGAGGATTATTACATTGAGTTGCAACGCCATGGAATACCTGAACAGGATAAAGTAAACCAGGTATTGGTTCGTTTTGCGCGTAAATACAATGTGAAGGTTATTGCCACCAACGATTCGCATTATGTAAACCAGGAAGATTCTGAAGCACAGGATATCCTGTTATGTCTTCAAACGAATAAAGCATTTGACGATCCGGGGCGCATGCGGTTTTCTAACAACCAGTTTTTCTTTAAAACCAAGGCACAGATGGAAGAGCGTTTTATCGACATACCTGAAGCGCTGGATAATACGATAGAAGTGGTTTCCAAGATTGAGCCGCTCGACCTGAAGAAAAAAATACTCTTGCCATTTTTCCCGCTTCCTCCGGGATATGCTACCAATCAACAATACCTGGAACACCTTACCTGGCAGGGTGCAAAACATCGTTATGATATTATCACCGATCAGGTACGTGAGCGATTGCAATATGAATTGGGTATTATCGAGAAGACAGGCTTTTCCGGCTACTTTCTGATTGTTCAGGATTTCATTAATGAAGCCAAGAAGCTGGGTGTATGGGTTGGACCCGGCCGTGGTTCTGCAGCAGGCTCTGCCGTTGCCTATTGCATTGGTATCACCAATGTTGATCCGCTCCACTACAACCTGCTTTTTGAACGCTTTCTGAATCCTGAAAGAGTATCCATGCCCGATATGGATATTGATTTTGACGATGCAGGTCGTCAGCGTGTGATTGATTATGTGGTACAAAAATACGGGCAGAACCAGGTGGCGCAGATCATCACCTTTGGAACGATGGGCCCCAAAACCGGCATTCGCGATGTAGCTCGTGTATTAGGCCTTCCATTACCTGAATCAAACAGAATTGCCAAACTGATTCCTGAAATGCCAGGCATGAGCTTCGCGCGTGCCTATAGTGAGGTGAAAGAACTGGCTGCCCTGCGCAACAGCCCTGATCCGCTTATCAAAAAAACCATTCGTATTGCCGAAACACTGGAAGGTTGTACCAGGCACCATGGCATACATGCAGCCGGAGTTATTATTGCGCCAAGTGATATCCGTGATCACATTCCGGTCATTTCTCCCAAGGACTCGACGCTACTTGTAACACAATATGAAGGAAAGCTTATTGAAGATGCGGGTTTGCTCAAGATGGATTTCCTCGGACTGAAAACACTTTCCATTTTAAAGGATGCCTTGGCTGACATACTGAAAAATCATGCTGTTGATATTGATCTCGACAAAATACCATTCGACGATATCAAGACTTTTGAGCTATTTCAACGGGGAGATACCATCGGCATTTTTCAGTTTGAATCGCCCGGTATGCGAAAATACCTGCGTGAATTAAAACCAACCCATATTGAAGACCTCATAGCCATGAATGCCTTGTATCGCCCGGGGCCGATGAACTATATTCCGGATTATATCGACAGGAAGCACGGACGTAAGAAAGTTGTATACCCGCATCCATTGCTGGAAGAAGTGTTGAAACCGACCAATGGAATCATGGTATACCAGGAGCAAATTATGCAGGCTGCACAGATTATGGCAGGCTATACTCTCGGTGCGGCAGATTTGTTGCGTCGGGCCATGGGGAAAAAGAATATGGCAGAGATGCAGAAGCAACGAGCCATTTTTGTAGAAGGTGCTAAAAATAAAGGTATTGATGGAAAAGCAGCGGAAGAGGTATTTACCATTATGGAGAAATTTGCGGAGTATGGTTTTAACCGGTCACATTCTGCAGGATATGCAATCATTGCTTATCAGACTGCTTATCTTAAAGCAAACTATCCGCCTGAGTTTATGGCCGCCACACTTTCCAATTATATGGGGTCCACGGACGATACGCAGTACTATCTGAATGAAACCAAAAGATGTCATATCGTTACATTGGGTCCCGACATCAATGAAAGTGAACTGAAGTTTACCGCCAACAAAAAAGGGGAAATCCGTTTTTCACTTTCAGCAATTAAGGGAGTAGGTGAAGCTGCTGTGGTCGCAATTGTAACAGAACGCGAACAGAAGGGACCCTATAAGAACCTGTTTGATCTCACCAAAAGAGTGAGTTCACGGTCTTTGAATAAAAAGGCCGCTGAGAGTCTCGCTGCTGCCGGCGCATTCGATTGTTTTGAAGGCACACACCGTGCGCAATACTTTGCGGTACTTCCCGGTGAAACAATTACCGCTATTGAAAAATCTATCAAAAATGCAGCGGCTGATCAGGCAAGGGCAAATGTAAAAATGCAAACGTTGTTTGGCGATGTCGCGCATGAAGAAATGCGAAATCCTGCACTGCCGCAGGCGGAAATGTGGCCCGGATTGGTGAAACTGAAAAGGGAAAAGGAAGTAACAGGCGTGTATTTATCCGGCCATCCTCTTGAAGATTATAAACTGGAGATGACTAACTTCTGTACAAGTTCTATCGCAGATCTTGAACAGTATAAAAATCAGGATGCAGCCATTGCAGGCATCGTAACTACGGTGGAACACAGGGTAAGCAAGAATGGAAAACCTTTCGGTACCTTCAGTATTGAAGATTTCACCGGAACAACAGAACTGGTTTTATTTGGTGAGGATTATCTGAAGATGAAGCATTTTCTGTCTGAAGGCACCATGCTGTTTGTAAAAGGAAAGTACCAGTTACGTTATAACTCGGAAGACCGTTATGAGTTAAAGATTGTTTCCATACAGTTACTTCAGGATATCAGGGAGCGGCTTACAAAGAGAGTTACCTTGAATGTATCATTGACAGATGTTAATGACATCCTGATTCTGAAGATTGAAGACCTGCTTACAAAAAACAAGGGCAATTTTCCGGTGGCTATCCAGGTAAATGATGTTTCAGATAACTTTTCTCTTAACTTCAATGCGCAAAAAGCCGCTGTCAATCTAAGCGAAGAATTTATGCAGTTGGTAAGTGACTTGCCGGAAGTAGAACTGAAGCTCAATTAACAGGTTAAGATTAGCAGAAAATACTGCTTTGTGCCTTGCATACAAATTAATGTTATCGCCTGAAGCTATTGGTAGGCGAATATTATTATTGTAGGTTCACGGTCAAATAGCTGTGCTGTGAAAAAAAAGATGCCTGCCGGGAAAACTCCTTTGAAAAAAGTAACGGCAGTTCCGAAGAAAAAAGCAAAAGTGAAAAAGCAAACAATGGAAGAACCTGTTTCCGATGTTTTGTTTCAACCCGACTTGTTGAAGCGGGACCTTGTGCGGCAGACCATAATTACTATCTTATGGAAGAAAGAGGAAGTGACACCGGCAACCCTGGTGATAGAGTTAAACAAAGAGATAGGTCATCACTTTGATGGAGATATTGAACAGTATGTGAAGAAAGTGATGATTGACCTCGTAAACTGGAAACTAATGGAAGAAACACCCGGGAAGAAAGCGCTGCATTACCGGCTTGCGCAAAAGCTTGATAAACGTGAAGAGGAATAATAACCAAGTACCGGATATTAATTGTTGAATACTGAATTTCACACACAATAGTTAATATGTTATGGCTGATATTCAATTATATTTTACGGCTGTTAACTTAATTAATGAAAAAACGGCCTCGTAATTCACAGGTTATCAACAGCTACTATAGAAAGGCGCCCCTTTCGCAACATAAAGTATAACTTTGCTGCCCTTGAAAAGGGAACTATTGAGTAGCTTCTTTGTTTCAAGGACTGATTGATTTCAAAACTTAAATAAATAAAAAATGGCTGTACAATTAACTGATTCCAATTTCAAAGAAACGGTCTTGGAAAAAAACAATGTTGCACTGGTTGACTTTTGGGCTGAATGGTGTGGCCCTTGCCGGATGATTGGCCCGGTGGTGGAAGAACTTTCGAATGAATACGCAGGTAAAGCGGTAATAGGCAAAGTGAATGTGGATGACAATCCGGAAACTGCCATGCAGTATGGAATTCGCAGTATCCCTACCATATTATTTTTTAAGAATGGTCAGCTGGTTGACAAACAGGTTGGAGTAGTATCTAAATCTGTGTTGGAAGCAAAACTTAAATCGCATATGTCTTAACAAATCAATAGCTCACCTGAAAAACCCTTTCTGATTTAAATAACAGAAAGGGTTTTTCATTTTGCTTCATGACGAATCATTATATGCTGATAGCTACAATTTAATCATCCGCGTGCTCGCAAGAATATGTTCACCTTTTGCCTGCAGAATATAGGTTCCGGAGGGAATAAAGGGAAGATCTATTGTTATAGATTGATGACTTGCCTGTCTCATTTCCTGCTTCCAGATTACCACACCCAAAGTATTGATTAGTGAAAACGTTATGTCTTCGGGTTGAATAAGCACGCATTTAAAGGTAAGTTGATCAGTAAAAGGATTTGGCGATGCTTCAAACTGTATGCTTGCCTTTTCACCCTCAAAAACTGAAACAGGATACATAATATTTGTTGTTACAGTGTTGGTTACAACTGGAACGGTCGCATTACTGAATTGAATGATGCCCTTATTCAAAATCTTGCTTCCCTGTGTAAGCGTTGAAAGTGGTTTCGCTTTAAACTTTACGAAGCCGCGACTTCCAAAAGGATCATTGGAACTTGCAGGTAATTTAATATCATCAAAATCCCAATGTAATACCAATGGATGGCTGGGATTATTGGTTACATTTTTTATTGACAGCACTCCATCATGGCTCATAGCCAGTAATTCAAAGGTTGCCCCTACAATATTGTTACTCAGTGTGTCATACAGATCAAGGTGTTGTGCAGTAGTAGTGCCAATGTTCTGGAAAAAGATAGTATATTCAATTTCTTCATTGCCACCAATCAATACGGTGGGCAGAATCGCAGTCTTGTTTGTTGTTTTATAATTGCTGATACCTGTACTCACCACCATTGCTGAATCACTCCTGGTATTATCATCCGGGTAAATATCCGTATTGCTACTGATCACACCCAGTGCAGAAAAATAAAGCATGGTTCCTGCTTCAACTGTAATAGGCACATCAAATTTTGCAGTGATGGTTTGTGAGGCAAAAGGCGCAAGTCCGGTAATGGTCCAGGTCAGCACAGTTCCGTTTTCCAGAAATGGAGGTATGTCAGCACCGACAAAGGTGATTTTTTCATCATGTTGTAACTGAATGGAACCATTGATTGTGAAAGGACTTTTATTCGTGTAGCTCAGATAATAAGGGCACTTAATACCGGAAACCATCTGACCCGATGTGATTGTTACACCAAGATCATGTGAATCCGTTACCGGATGAATGCCAAAATTGATATTTTCAATTGTTTGACCTGAGGTATCAATGAAAGAGACTACATAAGGCGCAGCAGGACTTACTGTATAGTTGCCGGGAGGCGGGCTAACACTAAGTGAATAGGTAGTACTAAATCCGGTACTCATTTCATAAGCACCTGACTGGTCGGAATAGCCTGCCCAATTTTCAATATTGGCTTTCACGGCAATGCCGGGAAACGCAATGTCAGTACCATCCTGAATACCATCTCCATCAAAGTCAACAAATACATTTCCTTTTACAACAGGATTCAACGCGCAATTGCTTAATCCACTAATGCACAATGGCAGTGGAGAAACAACCTGGAATATGGCAGGTAAATTAGGAAGACAATTAATGTTGGTAAAATCATATCCAATCACTTCAATGTTAAATGGTAATTCAGGCAGGCAGGCAATCGGGTTGCCGCTGATTTCCAGGGTCTTAAGAGATTCTGGTAACTCGGGCAATGATTGCAATTGATTTTGTTCACAGAATAATTTCTTTAGGGTATTAGGCAACTCGGGTAACTTTGTAAGTTGATTAAGATTGACATGTATAGAAGTCAATTTGTTTGGTAGCGGGGGTAATGACGTGAGAAAATTGTCGTTGCAGGTAAGGTTATCGAGGTTATTCGGCAAAGCCGGAAGGGCGGAAAGCAGGTTATCGGAACAAAAAAGAATCAACAGTGAATTGGGCAGCGCAGGCAATGCATTGAGCTTATTGTTTTCGCATTTGAATTGTTCCAGTTTTATTGGAAGCATGGCCGGGAGCGTGGTTAGCTGGTTATCGCTGCAATAGAGAAGTTCCAATGAATCCGGCAAGTCAGCGATGGTGATCAGGTCATTGTTATTGCAATACAATTCCTTAAGTCCGGTAAATCCTTCAACTCCTGAAAGATCTGCAATGCTCTTGCCCGAAACATTCAGGTTATCCAGGGTTTTTGCCTGAGGCAGCAGGTCCCCATTCACATTAATGCAATCAGGACATATGTCAATGATCGCCTGCCTGAAGTTTAAATCCGGAATATTTTGACCGGTTGCAGCGTTAAAGCAAATCGACAAAAACAGGGATATAAAGAGTAATAGTTTTCGCATTTTTCTTTTTTTTGATTGAATCTCAAAATTTCTTCGACCATAAAGATTTAGGTCTTCAAAAATAGAATGATTGCAGAGCTTAAACAAAAATAGGAGCTAAAAAAAGTAGGAGTTATGAACACCAGCTGCCCCTTTTTAGATTCTTAAGTCAGGATGATACAATGCTGCAATTAGCAATAAGATAAACATACGCCAAACAATTGATATCGTACTCAATTTCCGACTGGTATATTTCAGGTCATTTTAGTTGGTTTTAATGCACTTAGTTTTAGCGGATTAACTTTGGGCAATTGGCAATGAATAATTACTTTCGACTATGACTGAAAAATCGTAAGCTGATTTTAATTTTCATTGAAATAATTCATGTAAACAGCTGCCGTTAATGAGCAGCATAAACCAATATACCTGTGGAACAGCAAAATGAATTCGTAACTGAGTTTGGCAGCTTGCAAAACCTTGAGTTATTGGCCAGGCAAGTGGTTGAAGGCTTCCTGATTGGCCTGCATAAGAGCCCCTTCCATGGGTTTTCTGTGGAGTTTGCTGAACACAGGCTGTACAATCCCGGAGAGTCTACCAGGCATATTGATTGGAAAGTACTTGCCCGAACGGATAGGGTATATGTGAAGAAGTTTGAAGAAGAAACCAATCTCCGTTGCCAGTTGGTATTAGACGCATCATCATCCATGTATTTTCCGGAAGTCAAAGAATCGCAGAGTGGTTTGCGGAAGATTGATTTTTCCTGCGTAGCAGCCGCATCTGTTATGCATCTGCTCAAAAAGCAACGTGATGCATTCGGGCTGACTATTTTTTCTGATAAAGTGGAACAACACAGCAATGTCAAATCAAGCTCCATTCACAACAAGTTATTGTTGGGACAATTACAACATGTAATGAATCGGGAGCCTGGAAAGAAGAAAACCGCTGCAGCGGCCTGCTTGCATGAAGTAGCGGAGAAACTACATCGCCGTTCCATGGTGGTGATCTTTAGCGATATGTTTGAAAATATGCTCACAGACAGTAATGAATACCAGGCAATCTTTTCAGCACTGCAACACCTGAAGCACAACAAGCACGAAGTCATTCTTTTTCATGTGCTTGATAAATCAAAGGAAATGGCTTTTGATTTTGTAAACCGGCCCTATCGTTTTGTTGACCTCGAAACCGGGGAGCAGTTAAAGTTAACTCCAAACCAGGTTAAGGAAAGTTATGTGCAACAGATGCAGGATTTTTATCAGCAATTGAAACTCCGCTGCGGACAGTTTAAGATAGATTTAGTAGAAGCTGATGTTAACCAGGGATTCCGGCCGGTGCTATTACCGTATTTGATGAAAAGGGAAAAGTTTAATTAAGAGATTTGAGATTTGAAGTTTGAGGATTGAAAAAATTTAAAAGATCAGATTAAATTCTGCTATCTAACTTCAACCATTCAACCATTCAATCATTCAGCCATTTAACCATTCACACCCAAGCCCAGTTGCCTTACCACACATGCTCTCTTTCCCCAACTGCAAGATCAACCTCGGCCTCCGCATTCTTGATAAACGGGAAGATGGCTATCACAACTTAGTTTCTGTTTTTTACCCGGTCAAATGGTGCGATGCATTGGAAATAATCGTAGCTGATGAATTTAGTTTTGTATCGGAAGGATTGAAAGTAGACGGCAACGAAGAACATAACTTATGTGTTAAGGCATATCGGATATTACAGAAAGAGTTTTCATTAGCTCCTGTTAAAATAGCTTTGTTAAAGAATATTCCAATGGGTGCCGGTTTGGGTGGTGGTTCGGCTGACGGCGCCTTCACCTTGAGTATGCTGAATGAACTTTTCAAATTAAAACTTAACACAGATCAGTTGAAGTCATATGCATTGCAATTGGGTAGCGACTGTCCTTTTTTTATAGAAAACAAACCTATGCTTGTTACAGGAAAAGGAGAGCTAATGGAAAATGCTGCTGTCGATCTTTCAGAATATTTTATCGAACTCATTTATCCGGACATTGCTATTAGCACTGAATGGGCTTTTCGTGAGTTTGCAAAAACAGCACATAAAATAAGTGATCCGGATGCAATAGATTCTTTAAAAGGACTTCTACGGCAGCCACTCTATAATTGGCAGAAAGAACTCGTTAATGATTTTGAACAAGGTGTTGCCGGTTTCTATTCTGAAGTATCAATAATAAAAAAGCAACTTTATGCGGCAGGCGCAGTTTATGCATCTATGAGTGGGAGCGGATCTTCCGTTTTTGGAATTTTTGAAGAGAAGCCCAAAGAGATTTTTTTTAAAAGCAGTTTTCAAAGGTTTAGTGGAAAACTCTGAAATCATACTATAAGGTTATTACCTCTTTATTATTCAGTGCAAATGGAGCGTTAAACTTAATCAGTAATACATGACGGAAGACTATGTTGTGAATTAAAAATTAGCAATATTGTCAGGGAAGTTCGTACTTAACTTTTTTTCTGATGTCCATACCTTCCATGAAAAATCATGCCCTCAAGCAATTGCGAAATGCATTTCAACTATCTATTAATGCAAGAAGAAGAGGCACTGTTGATTTCGAATCATTAGCCGGTGAACAGCAACAGCGCATTATCAGCCGTAGAAAGTTTATCCTGGATGTAAGTAAAACAGCGGCTGTTATAGGTACGGTGGGATTGTACGAAGCCTGCCGGCCTGTTAGTAATAAGACTCAGCCTGTTATTGCCATTGTTGGTGGCGGTATTGCCGGTTTGCATGCAGCATACATCTTAAAAAATGCCGGATTCATTGCTCAGATATATGAAGGTAGCCCTCGTATTGGGGGAAGAATTATGTCGGTTGATGGCATGATGGGTGATGGATTGTGGACGGAAATGGGTGGCGAATTTATAGACAGCACCCATACTGACATGCTAAACCTGGCAACCAAATTCAATCTTCCGTTAATTGACCGGCGCGCAACCAGTGAATTGGAATTAAACGAGTTTGCCTGTTTCTTTGACGGAAGGCGATATGTGATGAAAGATGTGGTAGAAGCGCTTCATCCGGTGGCAGAAATTATCCAGGCGGATATTGATTCCTTATCAGAATTTATTGCTTTCGATAAGCATTCACCGGCTGATGTGGCGCTGGACAATTATTCAGTAACGGCCTATACCGAAAAACTGGGCCTTACCGGATGGTTTAAAGAATTCATCAATACCAGCTATACAGCCGAATATGGTATGGAAGCTTCAGAACAGTCAGCCATTAACCTGCTCTCGATTTTTGATCCGGGCAATGGAAAGGAGGCGGCATTGTATGGTGATAGTGATGAACGGTATGCCGTAAAAGGAGGAAACCTTAAAATCTGTGAAGCATTAGGTGAAGCGTTGCAGGATGAGATCAGGGAAGAATATTTCCTGACTGCTATTACTCAGCAGGCAGACCAGCGGTACAGGCTCACCTTTAAGATTGCAGGAAAAGGAGAAATTGACAACCTGGCTGATATTGTACTGCTTACAATTCCGTTCACATTGTTGCGGGAGGTAGATATCAAATTACCGCTACCGGATTGGAAAACCAATGCAATCAACAAGGTGGGTTATGGTACCAATTCTAAAATTTTTATTGGTGTGAATGAAAGAGTCTGGAGGCAACAGGGTTATGCTGGCTACGCTTTTTCAGATAATGGTATGATGAATGGTTATGATCATACCCAGATGCAAAACGGTAATAATGGGAAAGGCGGTTATACTATTTTTTTGGGAGGGAAAGCCGGATTAGATTGCGGCAATATTTCGATGGAAGATTTACAGAAGCAGTATGTTCCTGCACTCGATGGTGTTTTTCCCGGAGTAGCCGCACAATTCAACAGCAACTTTCAAAGATGGTACTGGCCCGGTTATGCATTTTCAAAATGCAGTTATTTATCATACAAAGTCGGACAATATACCACCATGTGTGATGCGCCAATCCGTACGCTGGGCAACTTGTATTTTGCCGGCGAACACTGCAGCTATGACTTCCAGGGATTTATGAATGGCGGCGCAGAAACGGGCAGAGTAGCTGCCGAAAAAATTATAGCGCAACTAAAAAATGTATAGAAGCAAACCTGATAGCATAACCACACTTAAGCCATTTAACAATTAGACAATTTAGCAATTCAACAGTTTAACAATTCATCATCTTATCACTTCCCTTCAACCACCCACCCCAACACCCTTCGCCTCCTGCATCATCAATAAGAAGTCATCAAAAAGATAACGGCTGTCATGAGGGCCCGGCGCCGATTCAGGATGATATTGGACAGAGAAGGCTCTTTTATCTTTTAACCGCAGCCCTTCTATTGAGCGATCATTCAGATTGATGTGGGTTACTTCCACTTTAGCGGATTGTTTGATCGCTTCCGGGTCTACTCCGAACCCATGATTTTGCGAAGTAATTTCACAACGACCGCTTATAATATTCTTTACCGGATGGTTCAAACCGCGATGGCCATGGTGCATTTTGAAAGTGGGGATGTCGTTGGCAAGGGCCAGTAACTGATGTCCGAGACAGATGCCGAACAATGGTTGATTGTCCTCAAGAATTTGTTTCACCGTTTCAATTGCATAATCCATTACAGCCGGATCACCTGGCCCATTGGAGATGAAATACCCATCGGCACTCCATTCTTTCATTTCCCGGTAGGTAGTTTTTGCCGGAAAAACTTTAACCAGCATACCACGGGCTACCATGCAATCCACGATATTCCTTTTTATGCCCAGGTCTAATGCAGCTACTTTCCAAACGGCGTTTGGATCGCCGGATTCATAAGATTCTTTAGTGCTAACCAGCGAAGACAATTCAAGGCCGGCCATAGAGGGCACTTCCAAGAGTATTTTTTTAAGCGTGTCAGTGTCAGTGATTTCAGAAGAGATTATGGCATTCATAGCGCCGCGGCTTCGAATATGGCGTACCAGCGATCGCGTATCAATCCCTTCAATGGCTACTTTGTTTTCCCTTATAAAATATTCCTGTATCGAACTTCCCGCAATCTTTCTTGAATAAAAAGGGTTGAAACTCTTACAGACCAATCCGGCAATCTTTATGGAGGCTGACTGTGATTCTGCTTCATAGATGCCGTAGTTACCGATATGCACATGCGTTGCTACCAATAACTGACCGTAATAAGAAGGATCGGTGAATATCTCCTGGTAGCCCGTCATTCCGGTATTAAAACAAATCTCCCCCGTGGTAATGCCGCTTGCACCGCAGCCAAAACCATGGTAAAGGGTTCCATCTTCTAATAGTAAAACAGCAGGGATCTTCACAAGAAATGAATTTTGCAAAAGTAATTTTTATCCGATGACTTTTTGATTTGCCCGACTATATTTTTTCCTACAGATCATACATCTGTTGCAGTTTTTACAGATCAGGAAATTCTACTTGATCTGCACAATCAATTGAACCTGCGCTAAAATTTTTATATATCCGGATAATTTTTTCCGGCAGCTATTGCAAATTGAACAGATTTCGAAGTCCGGTATTTACCAACCCGCTATAAATATTAATCGGATAATTCCGTTTGCTGACCTATCTTCGCACCTTTCTTTCAAAAAAATCACGACCCATAAATGTCATACCTGTTCACTTCAGAATCCGTGTCAGAAGGCCATCCTGATAAAGTAGCCGACCAGATATCCGATGCCATACTCGATGAGTTTTTGAAACTGGATTCCGGTGCAAAAGTGGCATGCGAAACTTTTGTAACAACAGGCCTTGTGGTAGTGGGTGGTGAAGTAAAATCAGACGCGTATGTTGACATACAGCGCGTTGCCCGCAAAGTAATCCGCAATATCGGCTATACGAAATCTGAATATATGTTCGATGCAGATTCCTGCGGTATCATTACCGCAATTCACGAACAGTCTGCTGATATCAACCAGGGAGTTGACAAGAAGAAAAAGGAAGATCAGGGTGCCGGTGACCAGGGTATGATGTTTGGTTATGCTACCAATGAAACAGACAATTATATGCCGCTGGCGCTCGATCTTGCGCATAAGTTGCTTGAAGAATTATCAGCTATACGGCGTGAGGGAAAAGTGATGAAGTACCTTCGGCCCGATGCAAAGTCGCAGGTAACGATAGAATACAGCGATGACCATAAACCCCTTCGCATAGATGCCATTGTAATTTCTGCACAGCATGATGATTTTGCAACGGATGCCGTGATGCAAAAAACAATTGCTGAAGATATTCAAAAACACCTGATTCCAAGGGTAAAGAAAAGTTTTCCGGCACGTATCACGAAGCTCTTCGGAAACGATATTAAATTTTACATCAATCCTACTGGAAAATTTGTAATCGGTGGTCCGCATGGCGATACCGGGTTAACCGGAAGGAAGATAATTGTAGATACCTATGGCGGCAAAGGAGCCCATGGCGGAGGCGCTTTTTCAGGTAAGGATCCATCTAAAGTAGACAGGTCGGCTGCTTATGCAGTCAGACATATTGCTAAAAACCTGGTAGCAGCCGGAGTGGCCAGCCAGGTTTTAGTGCAGGTAGCCTATGCAATAGGTGTTGCAGAACCGGTTGGTTTATACGTTACCACTTATGGAACTACCAATGTGAAAGATGCAAAAGGTAAAATCATGACTGACGGAAACATTGCAGCTATTGTACATGATATCTTTGATATGCGGCCATATGCCATTGTGGAAAGATTAAAACTCCGCAATCCAATTTACAGCAAGACAGCGGCATACGGCCATATGGGAAAAACACCTTTCAAAGACAAAATTGATTTTGGAAAAAATGGAAAATCAAAAATCCGTGAGGTGGAATTCTTTACATGGGAAAAGCTGGATTACGTTGCCAGGATAAAAAAAGCATTTCAGTTGACATAAGCTGACTGCATGAAAACATTTTTCTAAAGGGGCAACACCATTGTTCCTTTTTTTGTGCCTGGTATAGAATGTGATTAAGTACCATTGAAGACTTAGCGTGTTGTAATGTGGAAGCATTCAAACTAATCGTAAACTTTTTGTTGTATTAGCATTATTAATTTATTTTTAAGCAGCGATCATATTCTGATTGTTAAAAAAGTGATGAAGAAAGCATCTTTCAAAGAGGAAACTCCAAAACTGTCCGAAGAATTACCGCTCAGCATCCTGATTGCAGAAGACAATGTGATCAATCAGAAGCTTTTGCTGAGTATTCTGGAGATGCAAGGGTATCAGCCTGAAGCAGTGGCAGATGGCCGGGATGTAATAAGCAGCCTGAATGAAAAAATGGTTGACCTGGTATTGATGGATATTCAAATGCCAGAAATGGGAGGAGAAGAAACGACAAAACTGGTTCGCGAAAAGTTTAAGTCGGCTGCACCTAAAATTATTGCTGTAACAGCTTACGCCATGGCGGGCGATCGCGAAAAATATTTGCAGGCAGGTATGGATGGTTATATCAGTAAACCATTTAAGATTGACGACCTGATATCTGAAATCAGGAAAGTGATGATATCGCCCTAGTCGGCATCAATTAATCCCATGCCGTTTGTTCTGTAACGATGTTTCCAGGTTCCATTCAACTTTTTTTTGCAATGGAGCCTGCCTCACTTCGCAATCCTTCATGGTGCAGATGCTACACTGTTCAGGTGGAATGCAGGCATCCGTATGTATGAATAATTCCACCGGATTTTCCAGGTCTTTCCTGATACTGTCATCCACACTGCTCACTACTTCATGTGCATCACGTACACTAAAGTACCAGGGTACAGTTAAATGGCAATCAATATGTACTACCATGCCATATTTGATAACCCGCATGTTGTGCAGGTCTACCCAGGTTTCTTTTCTTTTTTGATCCAGTTGTGAGATAATTTTTCTCAGCAAATCATAATCAGCTTCGTCCATAATGCCGGCAATGGCCCTTCGTAAAACATGGTAGCCGGTTACACTAATGAATGCACCCATTGCGATGGCAATCACATTATCAAACACTTGGTATCCGGTTATGTAGATCAGGATGAGTGCGGCAATGATTCCGATGGAAGAGTAAGCATCAGATTTCAGGTGTTCGCCGCTTGCAGTTAATGCCAGGGAACTGGATTTGCTGCCCTGGCGCACGCAAATCCAACCCATTGCAAAGTTGACAATGGCCGTTATCAGTATGATGAAAATGCCAATATCAAGATCAAGTAACGCATGTGGATAGAAAAAACTGTATACCGCTCTACCGATAATGATCAAACCTGCAAACAGTACCATGGTACCTTCAATGCTGGCAGAGATGAATTCAATCTTTCCGTGGCCATAAGGATGATCAGCATCCCGGGGTTTTGCTGATAGTTGAAGGCTGTACAAGCCGATACCACCTGCCACTACATTCACGATGCTTTCAAGTGCATCGGTCAGTATGGCATTGGAATTGGTGAGCAGGTAAGCACCAAACTTACAAATCAGTAATAAAAAGCCAATAAAGACCACCCATTTTTGAATGCGAATATTTGTTGCTCCTGGATTCAAGAAATTGGCGGTTTGGTTGTATTTGTGCAAGATAATTTTTTCACAGATTAAAAAAGCTGAAGCTATACAGCAGAAAGGAAATACAGCACATGGATGACATGGACTTGACCGTTAACTACAGATGAAAAAAAACGTTGATTCATTGCAAATCACAACAATCGTTCAGATAAAAAATGCTTTCGACTGATCAAACAGAAATTAAATCTGTAAATGCGTCCAATCAGTGTTATCCGTATTACATTTTTGAATCTTCACCTGCTGAGTAGTTACAAAATTAGCAATATGCCACTCGGTTGATTGCTCAAATTATCGTTATACCATGCAAAGTACTCATTGCTAAAAACTATTTTTGCCGACAATTCAAAATTATATGACGCATCTAAGTGAACACGAGATTCAGCGCAGGCAGGCATTGGAAGAATTGATTTCGATGGGTATTGATCCATATCCGGCGGAAGGATTCATGGTAAATAGTTCTTCCTCGGCCATACTCGGCAATTATCTAAATTCCACAGATGCTCCTGAGTGGAAAGAAATCTCCATTGCAGGCAGGTTAGTCAGCAAACGCATTATGGGCAATGCCTCTTTTGCTGTATTGCAGGATGGTGCCGGAAGGATTCAGTTGTACATTACCCGCGATGAATTATGTGCAGGTGATGATAAATCGCATTATAATATTGTATTTAAGAAGTTGCTCGACCTTGGTGATTTTATCGGAGTAACCGGTTACGTGTTCGTAACTAAAACGGGCGAGACTTCCATACATGTAAAAACATTGAAGCTGCTCAGCAAAGCGTTAAAGCCCTTGCCCGTTGTAAAAGAAAAGGAAGGCCAGGTGTTTGACGAAGTGACCGACCCTGAATTACGCTATCGCCAACGTTATGTTGACCTCAATGTAAATGCACGGTCGAAGGAGGTGTTTGTGCTACGCTCGAAATTGCTGCAATCCATGCGTAATTTTTTGCTGGAAAGGGAATATCTCGAAGTGGAAACACCGGTATTACAACCCATTTATGGTGGTGCTGCTGCAAGGCCATTTACCACGCACCATAATACACTCGACATGAAGCTCTACCTCAGGATAGCAGATGAACTATATCTGAAGCGGTTAATCGTGGGAGGTTATGATGGCGTTTTTGAATTTGCCAAAGATTTTAGAAACGAGGGGATGGACCGTACTCACAATCCGGAGTTTACCATGATGGAGTTGTATGTTGCGTATAAGGATTATTACTGGATGATGGACCTGGTGGAAGAAATGGTGGAAAGGATCAGCTTAGACTTACATGGTACTACGAAAGTCACTGTAGGCAATCACGAAATTGATTTCAAAAGGCCATGGAAGCGTTTCACCATGTTTGAAGCCATTGCCCATTTTACAAAGGTTGATATCAGTGAAATGGATGAGAAGCAATTGCGTGAAACAGCGATGCAGTTAAAAGTGCCTCTGGATGCTTCCATGGGAAAAGGGAAAATTATTGACGAGATTTTTGGAGCGCATTGCGAACCATTGCTCATTCAGCCCACCTTCATTACCGACTATCCTGTGGAGATGTCGCCCCTTGCAAAGAAGCACCGTTCCAGACCAGGATTGGTGGAAAGGTTCGAAGCAATTTGTAACGGAAAGGAAATGTGCAATGCCTTCAGTGAGTTAAATGATCCGCTCGATCAACGGCGCAGGTTTGAAGAACAGCTGGAATTGGGCAAGCGCGGCGATGAAGAGGCGATGATCTTGGATGAAGATTTTCTTCGGGCCATTGAATACGGTATGCCTCCAACAGCAGGACTTGGGATAGGTATTGACAGGCTGGCAATGATCATGACGAATGCTGCTTCCATACAGGATGTGATTTTTTTCCCTCAGATGCGGCCGGAACGCATGGACTAGTTCAATCAAACAACAGGATGCACAGCTTTTTCAACAAATGTTTTTTTTGTCTGCATACCTGGATATTTATCCTTACCGGCTTGCTGTACTCCACTGCACAGATACCTGAAGTACCCTATTACAACGACAGCACCTTTTATCGTGTGGACCTGGCCCTTAAGAATCCGGAGAAATGTCGGTACCTTTTTTTAGAACAGGACAGTCTGAGCGAGCTGCCCGCAGGATTCACGCGTCTGGCCTTGCTGAAGGGCATCACCTTTCGCTACTGTTTAAACGTAAACTGGGAACAGGTGATTTCGCAATTGTCACGAATGCCAAATCTGCATTACCTGGAAATAAGTATCTGCAACCTGAAATTTTTGCCCGGGAATATTGGCGACCTCAGCAAGCTGGAAGCACTTAATCTGAAATCAAACCTGTTGGTTAATCTTCCGGTTTCCATAGGTAGTTGCAACAACCTGCAGTATCTGAATTTATCGTTCAACCGAAATCTGGATCTTACTACTGTCACCGAAAGTATGCAGCTTTTACCTTCACTAAGTGCTCTTGACCTTTCCAATAATTTAATGTCTGAGTTCCCGGTAAACCTCAGTAATCTTCAGCACCTGGAAAAACTGAACCTCGCTGATAACATACTTAAAAACTTATCGGACGAATTAAAAAATTTTCCGACGCTGCAATCACTTGACCTAAGTAATAACCCAACACTCAATTTTCAGGAAGAGCTGTCAAAGCTTGCTTTACTTATTTCGTTGAAACACCTTTCAATGACAAACAATAATTTAAGAACATTACCAGAGTCGCTCGGAAACCTTACGACACTCGAATCTCTTGATCTGAGTGGAAATAAATTGATAAGCCTGCCTAAGTCTATTGAGAAACTGGTGCAGCTGAAGGAGCTTAACTTAGGCATGGACAAGGATGGCATCAATAGAAACAAGATTCGCAATTTCCCGGCAGGATTCGACAAACTGGTAAACATTGAAGTGCTTAACCTGAGTGGAGATTCAATCCTCGTTTTGCCTTCAGCCCTGGCAAAATTTAGTAATTTGAGAGTGCTTGATGCAAGTTGGTGTACGTTGTTTGAAATTTCAGAGGCGCTGCGTGGATTGAAGCAACTGGAAATACTCCGCCTGGGTCATAATCACATCAGCAAGATTCCGGTTTGGATCGGCGAGCTGACTGCATTAAAAGAATTGCATCTTGAAGCTGATTTTTTCACATATCCTGTCGATAAGATCAGTATGGTTCCTCCTGCTATAGGAAACCTGGAAAAACTGGAAGTTCTGATTCTGAGTGATCAGGTAGTCAGGGCATTGCCAACAACTATTAACAATTGCACACAGCTTCGTGAGCTCGACCTGAGGAACAACCTATTATTCTCTTTGCCGGATAGCCTGGTTACACTTGATAAACTGCAAAAGTTGGATTTAAAAGCTAATGACCTTGAGAAACTTCCGGCAGGATTCGAAAGGCTTTCCGCATTGAAACACCTTGACCTGAGCTTCAATGAACCACTCAATATGGTTACTGCCTCCGGACAACTACAACACATGAAACAACTGGAAGTATTGGATATCAGTTTCAACAAACTGAACCCACAGATTTATTATGAGTTGAAAAGAGCGCTTCCGCATACAATGATTGTTGCCAAAGGGTTTAACAACCTGGTACCTATTGAGCGATAGTTGAATTCTGATTTCTTGTCGAATTTATTTTAAGCCCCTTCTTCCAACATCAGTTCCAGGATAATCCGGTCAGCAATCAGCTTACCACGTTGCGTGAGCATCAGTACGTGATGTTGCAGCTTTACGTATTCATCTTTGATAAACGGTGTGCTGCTTTTAATAATTTTTTCTGTCACGGAAGATTCAAATTGAGTAAGATTCAATCCCCAACTTGTCCGAAGCTGTGTCATTATTTTTTCATTAATCCGCTGTGTGGCAGTAAGTAATTCCATTTCAAAGGGTACCACACCGCTGGCTATAGAACGAATATATTGCTGATTATTCGAAACATTCCATTGGCGGGTTGTTCCATTATAGGAATGAGCAGCAGGCCCGGTGCCCAGGTATTTTTCCCCTTGCCAGTATGCTGCATTATGCCGGGAAATATGTTTTTCATCGCAGGCAAAATTAGAAATTTCATATTGGTGCCAGCCGGACTCCAGCATACGTTGCATCAGCTTTTCAAACTGTATGGCAGCGGTTTCTTCATCAGCCGGTTTAATTTTTTTTGTAGCGATAAAATGTGCCAAAGCAGTGCGTGGCTCAACCGTCAGACAATAACAGGAGATGTGCTGCACGCCCAACGATAGTGCTTTATCAATGTTTTCATCCCATGCCATTGCTGTTCCTTCAGGCAAACCATAAATCAGATCAATGGAAATATTGTTGAATCCTGCTTCTTGTGCAGCGCTGACTGCCTGCAAGGCTTGTGACGAATTGTGCGCCCTGTTCATCCATTGAAGATCTTTATCAAAGAAAGACTGAATGCCAATACTCAACCTGTTAACGGACAGTTTTAACAACGTAGTAATTTTTGCCGGAGTCAGGTCGTCCGGATTTGCCTCGAGGGTGATCTCGGCAGTTTTCGAAATATTGAATTGCTTATAGATTTGGTCAAATATTGCTTCCAACTCATTTTCATCAAGCAATGATGGTGTGCCACCGCCAAAATAGATGGTTTCTATTTTTTCTTCTCCGAGGTAATTTTTGTGCAATTCCATTTCCCGGATAAGGGCATCTACTAGTTTAGATTTTGTATCAAGGTTTATTGAAAAATGAAAATCACAATAATGGCATGCTTGCCTGCAAAAGGGGATATGAATGTATAATCCGGCCATAAAATACGTTACCTGATTTGCTTTGGCAAAAATGCCGGTGTAAAAGAACACAAATGCTGCATAAGAATTCAAAGCCATAAATTCAATGCAAAGCGACAGTTATGAGCACAGCCCGGGCCAATTAGCAGATCATTGATAATTTTGTGTTTTACTCCTGTGAAAAAATTATGCCTTACCGCTTCCTCTTATTGATTGTGTTTTGCTGTAATGGTCTTTTTGCGCAGACAACAGTAAAACTGAAGATCATCCCGGCAGACAGGGATAGCGGTTTTCTTGCAAAAGATTTTTCCTACCGTAAAACATTCAACGATACATTAGCACGAACCGTCGAGATGAAAAGCCTGTTGCGAAAGTTATACCAACAGGGTTATCTGGAAGCCTCCTTTACAGATTTTATATATGATGAAGAATTGCTTACCGCCGGATTATTCATTGGTACACAGTGGGACTGGGCAAATCTCCGTTATCAAGCTGCAGATGAAGTGATTCTTCAAAAGATCGGATTCCGGGAGAAGTTTTACAATGGAAAACCCTTCCGGCCTGACGAGATTACGCAATTACTCGATGAATTGCTCAACTATTGCGAAAATAACGGTTATCCATTTGCAGCAGTAAGGCTGGACAGCTTTTCCATAAATGAACAGAAGCAATTGAATGCAGGAATATACATAACAAAAAATGATCTTATTACAATTGACAGCATTGTGGTAAAGGGCGATGCCAGCATATCCAATAAATTTCTTTCAAATTACCTGGGTTTCCGGTTACCGGATATTTACCAGGAAGATGCCGTTAGTGCGATAACTTCACGTTTGAGTGAACTTCCATTCCTGAGTGAAGAAAGGTCATCCCAAATCCAGTTCAGAGACAAGACAGCTACTATCTTTTTAAACCTGAAGAAAAGAAATGCCAGCAACTTTGATTTTATTTTGGGTGTATTGCCCAACAGCAGCACTACCGGGAAATTACTGGTAACAGGTGAAGGACAGTTAAACCTTAACAATCCATTCGGTAGGGGTGAGACCCTTCATTTCAGTTTCAGTCAACTTCCTGGAAAGTCAACCATGGTTAATCTAAGAGGTGCTTATCCTTACCTCTTCAATTTCCCTTTCGGCATAGACCTTGAGTTTGACCTGTATAAGGATGATACGGTGTACCTGAAAGTAATGGAACAGATCGGACTAAAGTATCTCTTTACAGGAGAGAATTACTTTAAATTTTTTTTCAGAAATACCTCCAATTCAACACTCTCCATTGATACTGCCGTGATCATAGAAAACAAAACACTTCCGGAAAATCTCGATTATAGAACCGGTTCCTATGGTATCGCTTTTCAATATGAAAAACTGGATTACCGGATTAATCCGCATCGTGGTATTGCAATCAGATTTAGTGGCGAAGGGGGCAACAGGGTAGTAAAAGAGAATTCAAAAATTACCTCATTGCAGGATCCGTCTGCACCGGAGTTTAGTTTTTCTTCATTGTATGATACGGTGAATGATAATAAGACACAATTCAGATTTGAGGCAATTTTGAATAAATACTGGCCGCTTTCTGTTCGAAGTACATTAAAAACATCTTACCATGGAGGGCTGATAAACAGTGCAGAAATTTATTCGAATGAGCGTTTTAAGATTGGTGGGTTCAGGCTGTTGCGTGGCTTCGATGAACAGACCATTGTCAACACACAGTACCATATAATTTCTGCTGAATATCATTTCTTATTGAGTCGCAATTCTTTCCTTTATGTTTTCTTCGATGGGGCATTTGTAGCCGATCAGACCTTGAAGCCTTCGACCAACGACACACCTTTTGGTTTCGGAGTTGGTTTTAATTTCGAGACCAAAGGAGGTATCTTTGGGCTCAGTTATGCACTTGGCCGTCAGCAAAGCAATCCTATTGAGTTCAGAGCTGCAAAAATTCACTTTGGTTATGTCAATTATTTTTAGCACCATTAGTTTATGAGAGGATGCCAGATATGTTATGCTATCGTACTGCCAATGCTGTTATTATTAGGCTTAAATAGCGCTTTTGCGCAAACTGACAGCAACAATGCTGTCATACGATTAATAGATTCAAACAATCTTGTGCATGTGACAGCAGGAGTTGATTCAAGTTACCTGCAAACCCCTGCTGATATGATGAGTAGTCATACTGGCAAATCCATCAGTCACCTGCAGTCATATTATCTTCAATGGCTGGATCAGTTTCCATCACGAATTATCCAGCTTAGCTATGGAACTCCGCAACATCCACAACAGGAAATACTTCGTAAAAGCCAAAGTGAAGATTGGAAATTTTACCTGGCCCTGGTGCTACTTATTCTTTTAGCATTCATTCGTTACGGGTATGCAAAGGAGTTTGATGAGCTCTTTACCGTTTTCCGTAACTGGGGACCAAGTCAGCAGATGTTTCGGGAAATAGGCACCGGCGTTTCTTTTGGCACTGTTTTGCTGAATTTTTTTTCAGTATTGGTTATTTCAATGTTTGTCTTTCTGGTGATAAGTACATACCAATTCCTGCAGTCTGAACCGCCTTGGTTCATGATGTTGATCGCATTGACCACCGTTACACTTTTTTTACTGGCCAGGTATGCCTTATTGAAAGCTGCGGCAATGTTGCTTCCGTTCGGAAAGGAAATTACGCTTTATAACTTTTATGAAATACAAATCAACAGGTTACTTGGTGTGGTAATGTTTCCGATGGTGTTGCTTATCAGTTTTGCCACGTTACCGGTTAGTCGGTATGCATTGTATGTTACCCTGTTAGTAGTAGCCGCCTTTATTTTCATGCGTTATTTGAAAGGATTTAACATTGGCATCAATTATTTTGGCCGGCACTTGTTCCACTTTTTATTGTATATTTGCGCCCTTGAAATTGCACCTGTACTAATCATCATTCGATTGTTACAAAACCTGGGACCTCTCAGGTTTTCTTTCTAGAACCCCAGGAATTAAATGAAATTGATGGTTGAGAAAACTACCCGGCAAGTCAAAGTTTCAGCAGATCCCAACGCAACTACCTCCAAACCTATTAATGGGAATACTGCCAAATCCAGCATAAAATCAATTCTTATCACGCAACCGAAACCGGAAAATGATAAGAATCCTTATTTCGATTTAGCGAAGAAACACGGCATAATAGTAGAGTTCAAGCCTTTCATTCATCTGGAGGGGGTTTTAGCAAAAGAGTTTCGGAAGCAAAAAATTAATCCTGCGGAGTTTTCAGCCTTAATTTTTACCAGCCGGAGTGCTGTAGATCAGTTTTTCAAACTCTGCGATGATCTTCGTGTCCGGATGTCTCCGGATGCAAAATATTATTGTATGACGGAGGCTATTGCCCTTTATCTGCAGAAGTATATTCTATTCAGGAAACGTAAAGTCTTTTTTGGAGATGGCACCTTCCAGGGATTAACTGAAATCATAGAAAAGCATCGTGACGGGGAAAAATTTCTTATACCCTGCTCTGATACCCACAAATCAGACACCTCTGACTATCTTCGTAAGAAAAAATATGAATTCGCAGAGGCAATAATATTCAAGACCGTAGCAGTGGATCTTACCGAGGAAGAAATCAGGAAGTATGACCTTGTGGTGTTTTTCACGCCCACCGGCGTCCATGCCCTTAAGCAGAACTTCCCAAACTTTCGGCAGGAGTCTATCAGGATTGGTGCTTTCGGTCCGGTTACGTCACAGGCTGTTATTGATGCAGGATTGAACCTGGATATTCAGGCGCCGGCGCCGCAATCGCCTTCCATGACCATGGCAATTGACAATTACCTGAATCGCAATAGCTGATTTTTAGTTAGCGCCTTCCTGCTTTTAGTGAAGGATGAAAACCAGATTTTAGCAGCTGAATTATTTTGAAGCAGATTGCTGTTATTTTTCATAATCAGATACAACAGACTACCCGCCACCAGTTTTTCTTATCATTGTTTGTGGTGCAAAAGTTTCCCGCCCATCGATGTTATTTGATGGTTACACTATTTTGTTTTTAATTTACAGGAACGAGTTTGAATAATGAGACCAGTTGATTTTACAGCCAGGATCGTGATCATGCTGCTAATGATCAGTTTAAGCGCTGCGGCGCAACAAGACCCGCAGTTTAGTCAATATTTTATGAATCAGGCAGCAGTTAATCCTGCATATACAGGACTAGATAATGCATTAAGTGCCACTGCCCAGTTCAGATCACAATGGGTAGGAATGGATGGACATCCTGTTACCCAAAATATTGCACTTCATTCACCGGTTCCGGTGCTCCATGGCGGATTGGGTATTAACCTGATGAATGAACAGGCAGGTGTATTGAGAAATACGGTAGTTGCATTGAGTTATTCCTACATTCTCAAAACCAGGGCAGGAGATTTTTCATTAGGAATAAGCGGAGGAGCCGTGCAGGTGAATGTGGATGGTTCGAAACTAAGGGCACCGGATGGTGTATATACAAACGGGATCAATCACAATGATTTCCTGCTGCCAATAGTACCGGTAAGCGGCCTGGCACCAGATTTTTCCGCAGGCCTATTCTATAGTGGCAAGAATCTTTCTGTGGGCCTTTCTGCGAATCATGTGATTCCACAACCTGTGAAGCTGGATGCAGAAGGCAGCAGCCTGCAATTTGACTATGAACGACAATACTACCTGCAAATGGGCTACCTGGCTAAATTAACTAAAGCCATTTCGATAAGGCCATCAATAATGGTTAAGTCAGGTGGCAACAGACTTCAGGGTGAGGCTGACCTGCTTGCTGTTTATAAAGATTTTCTTTGGTTCGGTGCCGGCTATCGTGGTTTTAATGATCAAACTATGGATGCATTGATCGGGATATTGGGAATCAGTATTTCTGAAAACTTACGTTTGGGATACTCATATGACTATAATACATCTTCATTGGGCAGTGCAAACAATGGCTCGCATGAAATAGTGTTGAATTATAGGATTAACCTGATGAAGCCACTTAAACCGGGCAAAGTAGTCTATACACCTCGCTTCTGAAAAAATCGAAGTGTGAATGCAATAAATACATTGAAATGCCTTTATACAGTGTTGAATTGTCAAATTACCCTGTCTGTCGTTAATTCTTTGCGTAATTGTTTAATTTTCCTACTTTTACCAACTTTCCTAAACTCAACCACTCTTCAAAAAAGTTCCGAGTATGTTGAAAAAGCATAGTTTCCTTTTACTGGGCATCGTTACAATACTGGCAGGTTGCCAGGGTGGATACAATGGTCAGTTGCTGGGTTCACTCGATCGCCCCGGATGGAATGTCACAATTCCTTACGGAATGGTTTACATCAGGTCAGGTACCCTCCACATCGGTCAGAACGATCAGGACATTAATAATTCCATGACGCAGCGAACTAAGGCGGTTTCTGTACAGGGCTTCTTTATGGATGAAACAGAAATCACGAACAACGAATACCGTCAGTTTGTGGAATGGGTAAAAGATTCTATAGCGCATACCATACTTGGAGAGGATTACATGTTGGAGACAGAGAATGGAGACGAAAGAGTGAACTGGGATGCTCAGATTGATTACAGTGATCCTGAGTTACAGGAATCACTTGATGAAATGTATTTCCCGGAGGAACAAAGGATATTAGGTAAGAGGGAGATTGACCCAAGAAACCTCAATTACGTTTATTATTGGGTGGATTACAAAGAAGCATCCCGGAATGCCAACAGGTTAAATCCTGATTTTGACCGGACTACCGTAATTAAGGAAGAGATCGTGAATGTTTTCCCTGATACGTTGAGTTGGGTGCACGATTTTGCTTATTCTTATAATGAACCGATGACCAGGAATTATTTCTGGCATCCTTCTTTTGACAATTACCCTGTGATAGGAGTTACCTGGAATCAGGCAATGGCTTTTAGCAAATGGCGCACAAGGTTATGGAACGATTTCCTAACAGCGAACGGTGAAGCCACCAACGATGAATTCAGGTTACCTACTGAAGTGGAATGGGAATATGCTGCACGCGGTGGAAGAGAACTTGCACCTTATCCCTGGGGTGGTCCATACATGAGAAACAAAAAAGGTTGCATACTTGCTAATTTCAAACCCGGCCGTGGAAATTACCCGGACGATGGTGGCATGTATACCGTAAAGGCGGATGCCTATTTTCCCAATGATTATGGCTTATACAATATGGCAGGCAATGTTGCCGAATGGACATCCAGTGCATACTATGAAAACAGCTATAATTTTGTGCACGATCTCAATCCTGATATTCGTTATGATGTGGAAGCAGGCGACCCTATTACAATGAAGCGAAAAGTTATTCGTGGTGGTTCCTGGAAAGACATTGCTTACTTGTGCCAGGTGGGTACCCGCAATTATGAATACCAGGATACAGCCAAATGCTATATAGGTTTTCGTGATGTAATCACTTTCCTTGGCAGATCAATTGACGACAGGCCATAAAATTCTATTATGATCACCTCTTGACTTAATTGTTTTCATTTAAAAAAAACCTTTAAAAACAGCTAATCAATGAATCGAATTGTTTTATTTTTTGAAACAGAACGAGGTAAAAGACTCAAAAACCTGATTATTGGCGTTGGCGCATCCGTAGTGCTACTGGGTGCACTTTTCAAATTGCAACACTGGGAATTCGCCAGTGAACTGCTCATCATCGGTATGTGTACGGAGGCATTCATTTTTGCTTTGCTTGGTATTCTGCCTCCTCACAAAGATTATTATTGGGAGAAGATTTATCCGGAACTTGATTTTGCACCGGATGAAGATGAGTTGAAGATGATAAAAGAAACATCCACGCATGGTTCTATTACCAATCAACTTGATGAAATGATGGCAGAGGCAAAACTCGAACCTGAACTGATCAGGCGACTGGGCGATAACCTGAAACGGCTTGGCGACAATATCTCTCAATTGCACGATTTCACAGATGCTTCTATGGCAACGAATGAGTATTCTGCCAGTGCAAAGCAGGCTGCAGGAGCTTTGGCTGAAATGAAAGTTGCTTATGCAAATGCAACGGAAGCAGCTAAATTATTGGGTAATGCAACTGCCGAAACAAAGAATTATCATGAACAGGTTCAGTTGGTTTCAAAGAACCTGGCACAACTGAATACCATTTACGAGCTTGAATTGCAGGATACCAACAGCCACCTTAAAACGATGAATAAGTTTTACGGTTCACTAACACAAGCAATGGATAACCTTACAGAGTCAGTAGAGGATACCAAAAAGTACCGTTCGGAAATGTCGGGACTGGCAAAAAACCTGTCGCAGCTGAACAATGTTTACGGTAATATGCTGACTGCTATGACGATGGGAAACCAGCGCCGTGAAGGTTGAAAATGAATGAAGAAAGATTGGTTTAACATTATTGAGAAAAATTAAATTATAGCATGTCCATTCCTAAGGAACCGCGCCAGATAATGATTAACCTCATGTACCTGGTGTTAACAGCGCTACTTGCATTGAATGTATCAGCAGAAATCTTGCATGCCTTTCACGTTGTGAATTCAGGCCTCTCAGTTTCTTCTGCTGCCATCACGAGCAAGAATAACCAGACCTTTGCAGCATTTGAAGAACAGTATAAGAACGACGCTCAGCGCACAGGTCCTTTTCTTGAAAAAGCTAAGAAAGTAAAGGTCTTCTCAGATCAGACATTTAATGACATTGAAGAATTGAAGCGGGAGCTGATAACTGAATCAGGCGGGATCAAGAATGTGGAGACACAGGAAGAAATGGATGTTAAATCTATGCCTGTTTCTGACCTGATGCGCCAAGGGGAGTTATTTGATGACCGTAACCTGGAGGTCTCTACCAATTTGATGATTAATAAAGGGAAAGGTGATGAATTGAAAGCTAAAATCAATAAGTTGCGGAGTGATCTGCTGGCACAAGTTGATAACCCTCAGGACAGGAAGAATTTGGAGTCACAGTTATCGGTTAATGCTGTGGATCCGACTGAAAAGGTAGACGGCGTTCTCAAGAGCTGGTCTGTAACAAATTTTGAAATGGTGCCTACCATAGCAGCATTAACATTACTCAGCAAATACCAGAATGACATACGCAATTCCGAAGACCTTATTGTGGAGTATTTGTTCAAACAGGTGAATGCAAAAACAGTAGTAGTCGATCGTATATTGGCTAAAGTAATTGCTCCATCCAGTTATATTATGGCAGGGCAACAATACAAAGCAGATATTTTTGTTGCAGCCTACAGTTCAACTGTTAATCCCGAAGTATACGTTGGACCGCTCAATTACAGCATTGCACAGAAGGATGAAAGCGGCAATTTCAAAGAGATCACGGAAAACCCGGTATCTGGCGGCGGAAAGAAAATTGAAGTGGTAGACGGAATGGGAAAATATTCATCAGTAGCAGGAGGAGAGGGAATTCAGAAGTATTCGGGAGCAGTAATGGTGCAAGGTCCGGATGGCAAGCCAAGGTATTATCCTTTTGAATCGGAATACCAGACAGCCAAAGGTTCTGTTGTGGTTTCATCTGATAATCTGAACATCATCTATGCAGGTATTCCAAATCCATTTTCGATCTCTGTGCCCGGATTTCCTGCAGATAAGGTTAACGCTTCTGCTACACAGGGAACTTTCAGTAAAGCTGGTTCCGGAAAATATTCAGCAGAGATGCCGGCATCGTTAGTCAATCAGAAAGTGAGCGTGAATGTATCTGTAGCGCTGGAAGGCGGAAGCAGGCAAATCGGATCACAGGAATTTGTGATCAAAAGAATTCCTGACCCTATTGCAGCCATTAACGGAACCATTACAGAAGGAGATATTCCAACAAGTACTTTGAAAGCGGTGCCTGGTATTGGAGCAGTTTTGAGAGACTTTTATTTCCAGGGAGTTCGTTTTGATGTAACCTCTTTCGAATGTGTTTACATTCCTAAAAGGCAGGATGCGAGAATAGAGCAGAATTCAGGTGCAAAGTTCAATAGCAAGGTAGCTGCTTTTATCCAGGGATGTAAGCCGGGAGATCAGATTATCTTCCGCAAAATAAGAGCGGTGGGTCCTGATAAGTCACCTCGAAATCTTAATAGTATTCCTCTTCAGATCAAATAATGGATTTAATCATTAAATCAGGGATTATGAAGCAACTTAAATTGGTATTGGTACTTGTTGTCATCCTGTCAACTGCTGCAGTTCGTGCTTCCGGGCAGGCTGATGAAACAATGCCACGGGATTTATTCTATGATAAGATCGCCCCTACGGAAAAGGAAGTTATTCCTTATGATAATGTGAGGGAAGCGGATGTGTTGTGGCAAAAAAGAATCTGGAGAATTATTGATTCAAGGGAAAAAATGAACCTTCCGTTTAAATATGAAGGAATTGACTGGAAGGATCTTAAGCCACTGATCTTTGTACTGCGTGATGCTGCTGTTTCAGGAGAAATAACCGTTTACCAGGAAGATAATTTTAAAGTAGTTAAACTTCCGGCCGATGTTGCGAAAATAGGTGCCGGTAATGATACCATTCCTTTGACTGACCTCGATGGTAACTATATTAAAGATACAGTACTTGTTCGTGAATTTGATCCTACCAGGGTTTCAAAGTACCGGATTAAGGAAGATTGGTTTTTTGATGAAGAAACTTCCACTATGCAGGTGAGGATTATCGCGATTGCTCCATTGTACTATGATGATCAGATTCAGTTGGACTTGCCTATGTTTTGGGCGCATTACCCGACCGCACGCAATGTATTGGTGAAGCAGGAGGTATTCAATCCGCGTAATGATGCAGTGAGATTAACCTGGGATGATTTGTTTGAGATGCGATTATTCAGCAGCTACATCTACAAAGAATCCAACGTGTTTGACCGTCGTATCCAGGATTATTTAACCGGTACTGACGCCCTTCGGGAATCTGACCGTATCAAGCAGGATATCTTTGAGTATGAGCATGATGTTTGGTCGTATTGATTAAGAAAGAATGATATCTTAAATATTAAAACCCGGCAAACACCGGGTTTTTTTATGGGAGGAGTTCAAAATTTGTATACCATCAAATAATCATTCTGACAGGCGGTGAATAGGCCGGAATTATTTTTCCATCAAAGCATCTTTGACGGATGATTCATCGACCGACTTTTTTTGATCGAAATAGTTTCTTACGATCCGTGCTTTTGCAGCCCCTATTGTTGCCGAAAGATCTTCTTCTGATGCAGCATTTACTTTTTCTGCAGAATGAAATCGGGACAGGAGTTTCTGTACTGTTTTATCTGCAATGCCCTTTATATCCGACAATTCGGATTTCAGCGTCGCTTTGTCCCGCTTTTTACGGTGAAAAGTGATGGCAAAGCGATGTGCTTCATCACGAAGTTGTTGAATTAATCTGAGGGAGGGTGATTTTTTATCGATGTATAGTGGTAGTGAGTCGCCCGGAAAATAAATTTCTTCGAGCTTTTTTGCGATGCCGGCAATTGCCACTTTTCCGATGAGATTCAGTTTTTCAAGACTGTTCATGGCCGCGCTCAATTGACCTTTTCCGCCATCAATCATGATCAATTGCGGCAGTGACTGATTTTCATCTA
Source organism: Chitinophagaceae bacterium (assembly GCA_016704325.1). Classification (GTDB taxonomy): domain Bacteria; phylum Bacteroidota; class Bacteroidia; order Chitinophagales; family UBA10324; genus JACCZZ01. The sequence goes on along the minus strand of JADJAG010000008.1, from coordinate 1,135,866 downwards.
TTAAACGCTTGTACCGGCGGTATACAATTTCTTCCATTGACGCAAAGTCATTCGGCCCTTCTACTGTTTTGATATTGTAATGGCGGTATTCTTTCCTTGCGGGTTTGCCATTCTTGAAAACCACGGTAGCGGCAACAGGGAAGGAACCTTGAAAATTGGAGTTGTCGAAACATTCAATATGTACGGGCAATTCAGTCAGCCGGAAATCCTTTTTCAGTTGCGCCAAAATGTATTGGCCGGGTGATTCACGCTTATGGTCCAATTGCTCTCTCATTTTTGCAACCAGGTAATAGGATAGATTTTTTTCTGAGAGTTCTATCAATTTTTTTTTATCACCGCGCAAAGGCACATGCACATTAATTTCCTTATCAGGAAATTCTATGTTAAATGGTACGATGATTTCTTTTGAATTGCTTTGGATTTGATTGCGAAGTTCATGTATCACATATACCAACAACTCTTCTTTTTCTTCTTCAATTTTTTTATTGATCTCCAGTGTTCTGGTTTGAATCACGGATCCGTCAACAATTCTCATATAGTTTACATAAGCATTCTTTTCGTCTTCTTTAAAAGAAAATACATCAACATTGGTGATGGTTGGATGTACTACCAGCGATTTACTCTGGTAGTCCTGTAAAGCATGCAGTTTCTTCCTTAGCTTTTCCGCTTCTTCATACCGGTAACTTTCTGAAAGTTCCAGCATCTCCTGCTTTATTGCCTGAATCACAGTGCCCAGGTTGCCCTTAAGAATATGACGAATCTGCGCAATACTCATATCATAATCTGCATGAGATTGTTTGCCTTCACAAGGTCCCTTGCAATTGCCAATATGATATTCGAGACATAACTTGAATTTACCGGAAGCAATATTCTTTTCGGAAAGATTTAGATTACATGTTCGCAGCGGGTACATTTTTTTAATAAAATCAAGGATGCCGGATACACGAGCTACTGAAGTATATGGCCCAAAATATTCTGACCCGTCACGTTCAATATTCCTGGTAAGAAAAACACGCGGATAGTTTTCATTCTTGATACAAATGAAAGGATAAGTCTTATCATCTTTCAGATTGATATTGTAACGTGGCTGGTAATTTTTAATTAGGGTATTTTCAAGCAGTAATGCATCCTGTTCTGATTCTACAATGGTAAACTCTATGCGACGCGCATGACGTATCATTACGCTGGTTTTGAATTGTGTATGATTTTTTACAAAATAGCTGGTGACTCTTTTTTTTAGATTTTTTGCTTTGCCCACATAGAGTATGGACTCTTGTTCATCAATAAAACGATATACACCCGGATCGTCCGGCAGGTGTGGAAACAATTGCTTGAAATCTTCCGTGGTCACAGTACAAACTTCTGAAAAATCGCGAATACTAAATGAATTGATTTCAATGATAAAAAATACTAAGTGATTGCCTGGTACCACATGATGCTGTTATTCGCCAAAATGGAGCTTAATTGAAAGAAACCATAAAGCAGCTAACAGGGAAACATCCTTGAATCAATTCAAAGCAGCATGAAATACATGAATGGCTTTCTTGCTAACAGAAAATAGGGCTTTTTACCCAATCAGAGAAGCAGAAAGTCAACAGTTATTTGGTAGTTCTCTCTGCTTCATAAAAAGTTTCGATGTCCTTAGAATTGGAGAGTTGAACATTCAGGTCGCGGAGTTGGCCGTCCTGAATACTGTAGATCCAGCCATGTACATCAACCTGTTGTCCTCTTTTCCAGGCTTTTTGAATAATGGTAGTGTTGCAGACATTCACTACCTGTTCTATCACATTCAATTCGCAAAGACGATCCAGTTGCCGGTGTTCATCTTCAATGAGGCTGATCTCCTTTTCATATTTTTTCCAGACCTCTTTTATATGACGGAGCCAATTGTCAATTAATCCCAATTGGTTGTCCTTTAATGCGGCCTGCACACCTCCGCAACCATAATGCCCACAAACAATGATGTGCTTAACCTGTAATCTTTCAACTGCATACTCAATTACAGAAAGACAGTTGAAATCAGTATGAACAACTACATTGGCTACGTTACGGTGCACAAACAATTCACCGGGAAGGAGTCCTACAATTTCATTGGCCGGAACACGGCTGTCGGAACAGCCAATCCACAGGTATTCTGGAGATTGTTGTAGTGACAGCTTTAAAAAAAAATCCGGTTGCGTAGAACGCATGGTTGCTGCCCAGGATTTATTCTTTTCAAGAAGATTTTGTAATGGATGCATTTGTTACAGTTTTCGCATGGAGATTCAACGGCTGTCAAATTAGTGATTAGTGGAGTATGTTCAAACATAAGTATATAAAAGCTTTTTCGGTAAATTTTGATATTTAATAAGAGCAGGCATGCTAAACTGCCAGTTTATTGTTTCATCACCAGCTATTCATAAAAAACAGGGCATAGTTCATAAGCCGGAAAGCGGTCTGTATATTTGATACATTAGCCTTTCAATAAAACAAAAATTCAGGAGTGGCCGTTAATACTATTACCAAAGCATGGAGGATTATCCGGAAGCTGGTAGTTTTCCTTTTCGTGTTGCATCTTTTTTTGTTGATACTTTATAAATGGTTTAATCCTCCAATTACGATTACACAAATAAGCAACCTGATTGGAGGCCATGGATTGAAGAGGGACTATGTAGCCTATCAGCAGATCAGCGTTAATGCCAAGCTCGCCGTAATTGCAAGTGAAGATCAACTGTTCGCCGAGCATAATGGATTCGACTTTATTAGTATTGAAAAAGCTATTAAGCACAATGAAAAGCATCCAAACAGGGTAAGGGGGGCCAGCACCATCAGCCAGCAAGTAGCTAAGAACGTATTTTTATGGCAGGGTGGATCGTGGTTCAGAAAAGGACTGGAAGTATATTTTACATTTATGATTGAATTACTGTACAGCAAACAGCGTATTCTTGAATTGTATCTGAATGTTGCTGAAATGGGAGAAGGCATCTTTGGCATAGAAAGTGCCTCCCGGGCTTATTTTAATAAACCTGCGTCAAAGCTATCGGAGGCAGAAGCAGCAAAGATTGCAGCCTGCCTGCCCAATCCGAAGTTGTATAAAGTAAAGCCGATGGGCAAATGGGTAGCCAGGCGATTTCCATGGATTATGCGACAAATGAATCAACTGGAGGGGGATCCTGAAATCCAATCAGTATTAAAATAGTGGAGTCATACGGATATTATTTGCCTGATAGTTGGGTATGAGTAGTGGGAAATACTTTGGCCGCATCCCTAACCCAACAATTAGTAGTACAGAGCGTTGACTATAGATTCATCAGAGAGACCGGTAACTTTTCGTCTGAATTGCATTTTACATGTGGGTTTTAGTGAACAGGTTGCCGTTTATAGTGTTTAAAAGTTTTAATGCAAAGTGGAAATTCTTACGCGTTTTGAAACGTCTTCCTTATTTACTGCCAGTGATTTGAATTTTTATTTATTATTTCGGATTTAGCATCGATACCATGAAAAAGCACCAAGCATTCCTTTTTTCAATAGCAATCTTATTGTTGTTACCTGGTTTTTCAAATGCACAAACAGGAGAATGGAAGCTGGCAAAGGATCAGAATGGAATAAAAGTATATACGCGTCATATTGACGGTTATGCCATTGACGAACTTAGAACAGAGTTGACAGTTAAGGCACCTATGAATGCTTTAGTAGCTGTTATTACGGATGCAGACAATTACAGCGATTGGATTTTTGCCTGTACGGAATCACGTATCCTTAAGAGAGTGAGCGAAACCGAACAGTATCAGTACCAGGTGAATGACCTTCCATATCCGTTTAGTGACCGTGATATCTGCATTCACTTCAAGATATGGCAGGATCCGGCTACTAAAAAGGTTCATACTACCTCGCTGGCTGTACCTGATTATATGAGCAGAAGTAATGACCTGGTGCGTATTCCGGTATTTATTGGGGGCTATGAGCTTACACCACTTCCAGGAGGTCTTATTAAGATAATGTATACTTTAAAGCTAGATCCTGGTGGCAGCATCCCGGATTGGATGTCGAATATGTTTATTGTGAAAGGTCCGTATGAGTCGACGTTGCTTTTGCGACAGATGGTGGAAAGTAAAAAGTATGATTCCGCGCAGTTTAACTTCCTGAACTAATTGCCTTTTTTTTAATTCGCGCCTTCGTCTGTTCCAAAGATGAAATCAGTGCTGTTTTGACCTGATTCCTCATTGTATTTAGAACAATCGGTTTCAATAGTCGATTCACCTTCAGGAACAGGGAAATGTGCTGATGAAGAGATGTTCAGTGATTTATCAGCATAACAACTTTTTATGAAGTACGCCCAAACAGGTAATGCCATACTTGCTCCTTGTCCGTAGAAGGTTGATTTGAACCGTATGATGCGATCTTCACCACCAACCCAACAACCACCAACGACTTGCGGAGTGATACCCATAAACCAACCATCTGTATTATCCTGAGTTGTTCCGGTTTTGCCACCCATTTCTGCTGTGATGCCAAACTTGTTTCTAATACGTGCCCCGGTTCCGTAATTGACTACATTCTCCAGCATTTTCACCATCACATAGGCAACCTGTTCTGAAACAACCTCCACCTGCTTGGAAGTAAAATCCTGTATAACGGTGCCCTTATTATCTTCGATTCGAAGAAGGTATTGTGGCTTGGTATAAGTGCCCTTGTTAGCGAATGTACCATAGGCCCCTGTCATCTCATACACCGAGATATCAGGCACACCCAGACAGATAGAGGGATAGGCAGGCATGGTGCTGGTTATTCCCATACGGCGTGACAAGTCTATCATAGGCTGTGGACCTAACTGCTTCATAAGAAATGCACTAACTGTATTGATAGACTGCTGCAAACCCTGGTAAAGGGTTACCATGCCTCCGTACTTGCCATCTGAGTTAGAAGGGGTCCAGTTTTGAAATTCAGGAAAAGAAATTTTTTCATTGGGCACCTGGAAGCAGGGAGAATATCCATTGTCGATTGCCAGTGTATAGAGGATTGGTTTGATGGTAGAACCAACTTGTCTTTTGGCATTTACATTAACATGATCATACTGAAAATAATGATGGTTGATGCCACCAACCCATGCAAGGATATTTCCATTAGAAGGATCCATGGCCATGAAACCGCAATGAAGAAAAAACTTATAATACTTAATAGAATCGTACGGAGTCATTACCGTATCTATCTCCCCTTTGTATGAAAAAACAGACATTGGTATTTTTGTCTTGAAAGCATTGCGGATATCTGCTTCTGATGCGCCTGCTGCTTTCATCCTGGCCCACCGGGTACTGCGCTTCATGGCATCTTCGATATATTTTTCACTCTTGCCCCAGGGAACGGAGCCTTTGTAACTTTTATTGAACTGCAGCTGCAAATCACGCATATGCTTTTGCACAGCATCTTCGGCATAGAGTTGCATTTTATAGTTTATACTTGTATAAATCCTTAAACCGTCTTTATAAATATTGTATTGTGATCCATCCGGCTTCAGTTGCTCTTTACAGAATTTTGTCAGATCCTGACGCAGGAACTCACGGAAATAAGTAGCGGCTCCTTCATTGTGATCAGGACTTATATAGTTCAGTTTGATTGGTACTTGTTTAAGTGAATCATATTCTGATGGCGCCAGGAAGCCATTGCTCTTCATCATGGACATAACCACATTTCTCCTGTTGAAAGCAAACTCCGGATTGCGTCGCGGATTGTAAATAGTACTGCCATTGAGCATTCCGATCAAAAGAGCAGCTTCTTCAACCCTTAAAGAATCCGGTGTTTTATTAAAATAGGTTCGTGCTGCGGATTTTATGCCGTATGCGTTCTCACTGAATGCAACAGTCTGCAGGTACAAATTAAGTATTTCATCTTTGGTATAACGGCGCTCCAGTTTTATGGCGATCACCCATTCTTTAAATTTCGAAAGTATAGTTGCAAAAATATTTGAGGAAGGTCGTGGAAAAAGATTTTTTGCCAGTTGTTGTGTGATGGTGCTGCCACCTTCTCTGTCTCCGGTTAATGTAGAAAGTATGGCTCTTAATGTGCCCCAGTAATCAATACCGGAATGACTATAAAACCGGACATCTTCCGCTGCAATCAGGCAATTGCGGATCATCAAAGGAATTTCTTCGAAAGAAGAAGTAGACCTGTTTTGGTAATAGTATTTCCCCAGGAGGATGCCGTCTGATGAATAGACCTCTGTGGCAAGTGAACTGCGCGGGTTTTCAATTTCCTCAAATGACGGCATTTTGCCGAATGCCCCGATAGCGGCCAGCAGCAGCATGGAAAGGAAAAATACCACGCTTCCGATTACGGCATACCAGAAATATTTAACAAAAGGGAAAGTTGCTTTATTCTTTGTCATGTAGCTGACGTGTCAACTTTGGTTGTTGGCTGAAAGATGTAAATAAAGTGAAGTTAGACGGGTAATAAAAGGCATGAACAGGAATTCTCCATTAAACACGTATTAAGTGAACAACGAATCATTCAATGCACTATTAATTCATACACAATTTTGTAACAAGTTTGGAGTCAATCTATTTTTCAATCATTCAATTACTTATCAAATGCAATGCCCGGAAATCGCAAATCCATAATCTCCTGGTTTTTTCCGGCCAGCGTAAAGGGTGTTCAGATTATTCACCATCCTCATCTTCGCCTTCATCCCCTTCCTCTTCTCCGTCTTCATAATTTTTATAAAAGAAATCCTCATATTCTGCCGCATCCTTTCGCTGATAAAAGAGCGGGAAGTTTTTATCATCAATCACAAAAATGGTATAACCAATATCTTCCACCGATTCAAAAATAGTTTCTGAATTGGAAACTTCATTGTAGTATTTCATTGCAGCATCCCTGCCCTTCATTTGTTTCACCACAATCATTTGCGTTTTGGTATCAAGCAATTGTGGTGTTACCTTGTAATTTTCAAGTGAATAGGAGGCCTTATTAAAATCCGCCAGGTTGTCGGCCACATTTTTTGTTTTAGGAGAAATTGTGTTGAATACTACCACAAAATAATGCGGGTTGCCCGGATGCATCAGGTAAGGAGCTTTGGTTGCCTGCCTGCTTTTGCTGTTTGTGGGTTCAATTTGTTTAGCAGCGGATTGTGCCACTGTCACCCCCAGTGCGGTAAGAATTTCAATTGCTTTATCATGCACTTCTCCGGCAGGATATTTTTTTACGATTGCCTCCAATGCAGCTATGTATTGCGTACGGCCTAAAGTCTTTCCTGTTACCATCGCTTCCAGTAATTCAAACTTGGGCTGCAACGGGTTAGGTTTGAACAGGCTGTCAGCAGCGCGCACGCGTTTCATCACATCCTTGTAGTTTTCCTGAACGTAATAATCATAAGTTGAAGCGTAATAGTTGTTTAGTTCATTCTTCTTGGCCTCATCTCTCTTGAGGTAATCCGGATCACTGATTACCATGGCAAATGCGCTCGAAGGATTTTGCAAGACAAGTTGCTTATAGGTTTCTGCTTTGGCCACATTTCCTGTTTGCAGGTAAAGTAAATAGAGGTTGTAATACACGGAAGTGATGTCTTTATTTTCCGGAAAGCGTGCCACCATTTTTTCAAAAGTTTCAATGGCTCTTGGTGTATTGTTAAGTCCACTTTTATAGATTGTTCCGATGGCATAATATGCATCAAAAATTCTATTATTCGAAGCGGTAAGTTTGGCAGGTGTAAGCGGAATGTTTTCCAGCATTTTCGCTCGTTCTGCATTCTCCTGATCGGCACCGGCAGCTACGGCCTGAGCGGCTGCCGGATCTGCGACTACTTCGTTGCCGGCCATCTCAATATCGTTTGATTTCTTATTGCTTCGTCTCCAGTTGTCTGCCAATTCACGGTTACCCCATTTCTTGATAAAATCGTTGTATCCGGTTGCTTTCATCGAGGTATTATAGAAATACCAGTTGCCGGAAGTGCTTGCCTGGTTTCCGGGCAATTCCTGTAACTGTTGGGTTTCCATGCTGAGCAGCGTGTCTTTTGCTTCATACTCCTTCTTGCGTTCAATTTCAGCAAGCTTATTGTCAATTATTTTATTTCTTTCTTTCTCACTCATCCTGGCAAGTTTTTGCAGACTATCTTCCACCAGGATGATTCGCGTTTGATCTGCCAATTGATCAAGCACGGTTTTAATTTCTTTCACACGGTCCAGGGTGTCAAACTTAGCATTCAGGAATGCTACTGCACTGTCGTAGCTGGGCTGTGCTGTCAGGTAATCCTGATCCTGGAAACTGAGTTCACCCAGTTTAAGAAATGACAGTCCTTTTTGGTTGGCATCGGTATAACTGCTTTTGATTGATGCCTCCAGGTTCTTCACGGCTTCTTCATCTTTACTTTGCCGAAGGTTTGCCAATGCCATGTAATAATAAATCTGGTCGTTGAACTCCGCATATCGGTCATTGCGCGACATTTCTTCGAGCTGGTCCATTATTTCCTTATACGAACCGGTTCCGGATTGTACAAATATTTTACCTATGCTGATGCGTGCATTGAAGTCCATGTCGTAAGAAGGACGCAGTTTTGTTACCTGGCTAAATTCCTGTGTAGCATATTTGAAATTTCCATTAAGTTGATACAACTGTGCCAGGATATAGGTATACCGTGTTTGATCTCCTTTATTTCCGGAAAGGTTAATGGCAGTCTTCATAGGCTCAATGGCCTTATCATATTGCTTTTGCTGAATACTTACATAAGCTTTTGTAAGGGCAAGATCTTCACTGAGTTCTTTTGGGAATTTATTTCCTTCTTCCAGGTATGCAATTATAGCCTGTGCATCATTGAAATTGTTAAGATTCGCATAGGAACGTATCATCCATAATAAGTCCACATCACGTACGGGCTGGTGTTTAAGAAAAGCGAGCGCACCTCCTTCCTCTTTGCCTTTGCTGGCCTTTGCTTCTTCTTTTGCACGTGCAGCATCCCGCTGTGCCTTCGTCATGGGTTTACTATTGCGTTTCTTCTTCTTTTTGGAAGCGCTGGTTGAAGAGGAGGAACTGCTTTCTTTAAATTCAGAGGAAACAAATTGAAAAGTTGCGAGTGCGGCTTCGTAATTCTTCTTATAGTAGTAGGCTTTGCCAATATTAAAGTAACAATCGTCGGCCCATTTGCTTTTTGGATGCAGCTTAACCACAATGGTTAATCGCTTGATCACAGAATCCATCTCGCTGCCTGCGGCAGGGTCGTCTATATCACCGATCTCATAGATGGATAAGAGTTTGGAATAATCGTCTTTCTTTCCGGAGCGTATTTGCTGTTCCGTTTCCGTCATCTTTAACTTCGCATAATAATAGCCGTTGTAATGCGCACTGGTATTATGAAAAACACGGCCAAAATAGGATTGCCCGCCTTCTTTGCCTGATGAGCAGGATGCCAGTAGAACTACCGTAAAAAGTGCCGCTAACAAGTAGCGCTGCTTGCTAAACAATGGGGCTGATTTTGTTGAAGACTGCAAATTAACTCTTAAAGGGTAAAAATATTTTAAAACAGGCAAATTACCGCAAGGGGACGACTAAAAATCTGCTCTTTCTTCTAAAATCTGATCCTTATGGGTTTGCTGTCTTTTTGTTCGCAATATTGTCAAAATTTATATTACGCAACTAAGCCAGGCATAACGCTGGTTGGTAATTATTATTGGTTGAGTAAGGCAGGCTGAATAACAGGGTCTTTTCTCGATTTGAGTTCGTATAAAACACAGTTTTTCCATTTTTCTTGAATTGATACAGTCCAATTGGCATTAATAGTATCCTTCAATTTTTGGTCGCATACTGCAATGTATTCTCCGGCCTGCAGTTCCTGTTGTTGATTCTTAATTCTTATTGAGATATTATCATTGTGTTCTAAACTGCGTTGATAGAATTTAATTTGATCATAATGTTCTGCATGCTCGGGAGGAACCGTAAATACGGAATAGCTCCTTATAAGAGGTTTTTGTTCTTTGAGATGTTTCATAAATGCGCCGTTTATTCTGAATTCATCAATTTGTTCCGGTGCCCATGTATGCGTGATCTCATCTTTTTTTGCAACCCTTAAAATCGTTTGATAGTAGGGTGGTGCCAGTAATGCAAGTACAATCAGAAATCCGGCTACATTTTTAATCAATCGGTTGGAAGCAATGATTGGAATAGCCTTAATCTTTTTTATCAATGTGTCGACGAAAATGGCTATGATAAGACTTAAAAAGGGATAGAGCGGCGCATCGTACCATTCCAGTTTATCGGCAGGGTATGATATCAGCATAAAATAGCCGGCAGCAAGAATCCATAGCATGATGAAGCTTGTACGGATCATTTTTTCCTTTCTGCCAGAGAAGTACAAGCCAGGTAAAGGGCAATAAAAAAAGAAATGGAATGAAGCGGCCATTAATCATGTTTTGAAAGTAAAAATCTAAGGGCTGTACATGCCAACTCATTACTTCTTCACCAAACCTGCTGATTTCTGAAGCATATACCACGTTCCAATAACCGGGAGCCATCAATTCCCTCAGGTAATAGTAGCCTCCGCTGAAAGTAAGCACAGCGAAAACGGCGATGTAGAGCTCTTTTTGATGGAGCAGCTTAAAAAATGAACCATGAACAAGTGCAATCAAAACCATAAATGGGAGAAAGAACCAACCGGCAATGCCTTTGCTCAGGAATGCACCTGTTAATCCTGCTGCGATGAAGAAAAAGTGTAATGCGGCATTTCCGGATTTGAGCAGATATTTTAAATAGATCAGCACATAAAAGGTCATCCAAAATACGAGAACAGCATCCAGGTCGCCACTGCGTGTAACGTGAATGTTTACATAGCCATTGGCACAAACAAGCACCAGCATGGACACCACGGAAATAAAAGTGGAATTTAAAACGGTGCGGCCAAACCAAAGCATCAGGAGCAATGTGCAGGTTGCAAAGAGCGCAGAAGGTAACCTGATGGCGAATTCATTCCATCCAAATAGGTGCAGGCTGAGCGTCTGCATCCAAAGCACAAAAGGTGGTTTGGTATTATATAGATCAGGAATTCCTTCCATCCTCACCACAATCAAATCATTTGTTAAGAACATATCCAATGCATTATTCGCATAGGTAGCTTCATCCCACATATAGATTGGTGATGCTCCCAAATGCAGGAAAAGCGGGAGACAACAAACCAGTAGCAATAAGATCAGTAATACTGCTTTTAACTTAGCATTTCCGGAATAGGCATTCATGAAAAGTAAAGGTAAGGATGTGGCGGGAGTCTTTGATTGCTGCTTTGGGTGAACGGTAACTTCTTTGTTGAAAGACTTAAGATGAAAGACTTAAGACTTAGGACAAGTTAGAGTTACTGCAGGGTAATTTAGGTAATGAAAGATTTTCGTAAGCGAAATCAGGGCTTTGTGGAGGGAAAGGTAAACGTTTTGTTGTTGCCCGCGGAATAGGGTGACTGCTTGTGATTGCGATCATAAAACCTTTCCCAGGAATGATAATAAGTCTGGTAAGCAGGAACAGCCGCCAGCTTTTTGCCGGCAAAAATGCCTGATGTACATTCACCTTTCCAATTCCATACTGAAGCAGTTTCTTTATCAGTAAGCATTCCTTCATTATTTACCAGGAAAGTGATGGCTGTATCAGCCACTGAGCTTTTCCAGGCATGAAAAGAATAGCCATCTTTTTCCAATGCAAGCACAATAGATTGATTGTCGACTTCGGTGTTGATTACCTTTTGTACTGTAAGTTCATTCCATAAGAAGACTTTTGAACTATCACCCACCAAAACACCTACTACCCAGCTGTTTGGAAGAAATGATTTATTACGTGCAGGATCGGTGTTTACTGCAGGCACGGTGATGTCGTAATTTTTTAGCTTGGCATATTGATTAACAAATTTCGGATCAGGCTGCATAATGACGGTGTTGGGATATTGTTGTATCCAGGAAGATAAGGTCACCTGCTGATAAGGAATTACCTCTAAAGCAGTGCCTTTCTGAAGTCCTGCGCCGGCAATGCCTGTGGATTGATACCACCATGACTTTGAAGTGAAGTCTTCCATAATTGCATTATTAAATGCTGCTCCAACCAGCCTGAATTGCTGATGGATGCCATTTACAATGGGATCATAAACCATTCCGGTACGACACATGGTGCAATAGGTAACAAGTATTGGTTTACCACCAACGGTATCTTGAATTTTATGGTGGTAGCCTACGATTTTCAGGGGATAAGCTTTTGCTTCGCCGTTTATTGCTACCCCCATTACATAATTGTTTTCAGGAACGGTGCTGCCGGAAGAAGGTAAAAAGATCAGCTGCTCAGGTTCCTTAAATCTTTCTTCAGCAGAAAAACGGAATGTTAAAAGGTAAATCAGCCCAAGCGCAGTAATAACAGAAACTGTAGAGAAAATTTTTCCAGCACTGCTGCCAATTCTCCAGGCATGAAGGAGGTAAGGGAGTACCATTAAACAACCTATTATGCGTATTGGCCAAAGTACGCCATAAAGCGAATGGGCAAGTTCTATCTGATCGCTTTCCTGGCTGGTAGGGACAGGCATAATCAGGTAGAATACGAAAGCATCAGGCACTACCATCAGGAGAATGCCGGCAATAAAAAGTAAGATCGCAAGTGATTTTTTCATAATCCGGCGGCAAAAATACTTCCTTCGTTCGAAAGTTGATGAGAATACCTGTTATTGACCTGCATTTTTTAATCAGCGCAGACCGGACGCTTACATTTATGAAGTTACTGTTGAGCGCAGAGGTTTTCACCTAGTATTTATTCGGCACTTAGAAAGAAATTTTCCTCCTACTCTTTGATTTGCCATCTTTGCAGCCTGTTATACCATAGTGGAAGAACCTGTAGAACATAAGAAAAAGAAGTCGTGGTTTCAAAAGCTCACCGACAAGTACCGTTTGGTATTGTTGAATGATGAGACCTTTGAGGAGGTTACTTCATTTCAGCTCACCCGTATGAATGTATATGTGCTGGTAAGTACCATCCTGGTGATCCTGGTTTTGGTTACTGTTTCCGCCATCGTCTATACACCCTTACGGGAATATATTCCGGGCTATGCCGATGTAGGCATGCGGCGCGATGTGATGGAACTTAAGCTGCGCAGCGATTCCCTGGAGAAAGTATTGCATGCCAACGACTTGTTTCTGCAAAATATAAAGCGGGTAATCAGTGGTGAACTGGATGCCGCTGATGTAAATGATGCCGCATTGGTGAACTTACCACCCAACTATGATTCGATAAACCTCGACAAGGTGTCGCCGGCGGAAATTAAGTTAAGAAAGGACCTGGAAGAAGAGCAGCGTTTTACGGTTTCAAGAAGTGCCACGTTGCAAAAGGGTACATCTCCGGTAAGGGGATTTCACTTTTTTACCCCTGTGAAAGGCTATGTTACTGAGTCCTTCAATAGCGGAGAACGGCACTATGGTGTTGATATCGTGGCGCCTGAAAATGAACCGATTAAGGCTACCCTGGACGGCATTGTGGTTTTTGCCAACTGGACTGCTGAAACAGGGTATGTGATGGCCATACAGCATAATGATAATTTAATATCTTTGTACAAACACAATTCAGTCCTGTTAAAGGAAGAAGGGAATTACGTGAAAGCCGGTGATGTAATTGCAATAATTGGCAATACAGGAGAGTTTACCAGCGGCCCGCATCTTCATTTCGAATTGTGGTACAAGGGATTACCGCTAAACCCGGAAGACTACATCGTTTTTAAATAACCACTAATTTTTCATTTCAAAAATTTGATTCCATGTTCAACTCGAAAGAAAGCAATCCTGCCAAACCCATCACTTCCAGCACATCAACCAACCAATCTTCTGTGAATATAATTGGTGCAGGAACGCAGATTGAAGGAGAAATTAAATCAGATAATGACATACGCGTGGATGGGAAAATGAAAGGAACCATTCATTCTAAATCGAAAGTGGTTATAGGCTCCACAGGCATTGTAGATGGAGACATGGTTTGTGAAAACGCCGACATTTCAGGAAAAGTCTTTGGCAAAGTAGAAGTGAGTGACATGCTGTTTTTAAAATCTACCGGTTACCTCGAAGGAGATATTATTACCGGTAAACTGGTAGTAGAAGCTGGTGCCCGGTTTACCGGATCCTGCAAGATGGGAGTTAAGGAAATGAAACCAAATGAAAAGCCTGTCTCCCAACAGATGCAGATGCAGAAGGAATCCAAGGCTGTCTGATAACTGCTCTTGAAGTATTTTTCTATTGCCTACCAAATTATAGCCTGCATGGCCCTTGGATTTATTGCGGGCTATTTCTTAGACCGTTTTACCGGCTGGAGTTTTCCCGTATTTAAAGTGGTGTGTTCTTTTGGTTCCGTGCTGGTGGCACTATATATGATTTATAAAGAGTTGATGAACGATAAGAAATGATTTACAAGACTGTCTTCTCCAGGCTTATTATTTACTGCGCGGCAATAGCACTACTGGTTGTAATTGCCGGCCTTTTATTTCCTGCAATTACTTCATTCCAGGACTTTACCTGGCTTTCATTCCTCTTCTTTTCATTGCTAACTGCCCTCACACTCTATATCGGCTTGAGGGGATTGGAGAAAAGCAGTTATGGTTTTGTGGCCAGTGTAAATGGTATTGTTTTGCTGAAACTGATGCTCAGCGTGGTACTGGTACTAGTGTATGTGATTGTTACCAGGCCAAAAGAGCCGCAATTTATTCTTCCTTTCTTCCTTTTCTACATTCTGTTTACTGTATTTGAAGTGCGTGAATTACTATTGGCACAGAAGGCGAAGAGCAAAGACAAAAACTGATTGCTTATTGCCTTTTCTTTCGGCCTTGCCCTATTTAAGGTAACCGATGTTAATTGTTTATCCTGAAATTATTGGGCTGCTTCGTGGTCTTTCCGACCTTTGCGCATTCGTAAAATAATTTATGCCGGATAAGCAGGTGCTTGCAAAACAATTGACTCCTTTTTTACCTGAAGAAGCAGTGGATATTGCTGCCGGCTGGATCATTGACTATAAGATTACCGTTACAATAACCAGGAAAAGAAACTCCATACTGGGTGATTACCGTTGGCCGAATAAGGGAAAGGGCCACCGGATTTCTGTGAATGGTGACCTTAACCGGTATGCCTTTTTAGTAACACTGGTTCATGAAGTAGCGCATCTGACTACCTGGGAAAAATACGGGAATGCAGTCTCCTCACATGGAATGGAATGGAAGAAAGAATTTAAGAAGCTGATGGATCAGTTTACCGGAAGAAGAATTTTCCCGGAAGATGTGCGGACTGCTTTAAAGAATTATTTTGTTAATCCCGCTGCCACACACTGTGCTGATCCGGTGCTGGTGAAAGTACTGAATCAATACAACAGGCAACCTGTCTTTCACCTCGAGGATTTGGAACCGCATGGTTTATTTATCTGGAAAGACGGAAGGGTATTTAAGAAAGGGGAGAAATTGCGTAAACGATATAAATGTATTGAACTGCGCACAAACAGGATGTATTTATTCAGCCCGGTAGCGGAAGTGAAGAAGATGGAAGGATAGGCTATGATCGTGAAACAAAAACAAGGGCACATTGAGCACTTCGACTACGCTCAGCATAAACTTAGTTGAAATGCAACATTGTTTTTGTTGAGTATTTCCTAAAAAAATGATCGTCGTTCGAATCTGCTCACGATGATCCCGTTAGTCCTGATTTATGATCACAGGTATTCGAAACGTTGTATAATTAAATTTATATAGATGATTAATAGTCTTTTTCAAGAGACACAAAAAAATTGTCATCGTGAGCGCAAACTATTTTGCAAATCGAGTTCTTTGAGAATGACACTTTTTATAAATCTTGAAAATCAATTGATTAAACAATGTGTCATTAGCAGCGGAGTCGAACGACGACAATTTTTTTGAGAGAATGAGGAACAAAAACAATGTCGCATTTCGACTCCGCTCAATGTGACATTGTTTTTTGTTCTACTCTCATAGGGGGTTGTCCGTGCATATCACGTGATTTTCCTTAAATTGTTCAACAAGTCTGCAAGCTACCAAGGTTTCGAACACCTGTATTATAAATCCCGACCAACGTGGATTAAATCAATACTATTTTAATCTGTGCTGATCGGTCAAATCCGTCTCATCCGTGTGCTACTTTTCTTTTCGGCTGGCAATAGCAATTATTCATTGCCAAATCAAACTATCGCCCTTAACTTTGCAATCTTCACAGTACTTTCATTTATTCCATTCCCCTTATGCAAAAGATCAAAAAACTACTCGTTGCCAACCGTGGCGAAATTGCTATTCGAGCCTTACGTGCTGCGTCTGAATTGGGTATACGCACTGTTGCTGTCTATACCTACGAAGACCGCTATTCGCTGCACCGCTACAAAGCAGATGAAGCCTACCAGATCGGTCCTGATGATGAAGCACTGAAGCCTTATCTGGATATCGAAGAAATCCTTCGAATTGCATTGATGAACCAGGTAGATGCCATTCATCCGGGCTATGGATTCCTTTCAGAAAATGTTCGGTTTGCGCGCCGTTGTGGTGAAGCAGGTATCATCTTTATCGGCCCACGGCCGGAAGTAATGGAGCAGCTGGGAGATAAGGTAGCTTCCAAGAATGTGGCGCGTTCCTGTGGGGTGCCTGTAATTGAGGACAATAAGGAACCGCTGATTGATTCAGCAGTTGCTTTAAGGGAGGCTAAACGAATTGGATTTCCTGTGATATTAAAGGCCAGCGCCGGTGGAGGTGGAAGAGGTATGCGCGTGCTCTATAAAGAAGAAGAATTAGAAAAGGCCTTTGGCGAGGCGAAGCGGGAAGCGGGTAATGCTTTTGGTGATGATACCATTTTCATCGAAAAATTTGTAGAAGATCCCAAGCATATAGAAGTGCAGTTGCTTGGCGATGAAGCAGGCAACATTGTTCACCTGTTCGAACGCGATTGCAGCGTGCAACGGCGATTTCAGAAAGTGGTGGAAGTTGCACCATCCACTTCATTGAAACAGGCGACCCGTGAAAAGTTGTTTGCCTATGCATTGCAACTGGCACGAAAAGTAAACTATAACAATGCCGGAACAGCGGAATTCCTGGTTGACAAAGATGAGAATGTGTTTTTTATTGAAGTCAATCCGCGCATACAGGTTGAACATACGGTTACAGAAGAAGTGACAGGCATTGATATTGTGCGCAGCCAGATACTGATTGCCGATGGCAAAACCCTGAATTCAAAAGAGATAGATATTCCATCGCAGGAAGCCATTCATTGTTATGGTTTTGCCATACAGTGTCGCATTACCACTGAAGATCCTGCCAATAACTTCAAACCCGATTATGGCACTATCATCGCTTATCGCAATGCCGGTGGCCATGGTATCCGCATCGATGAAGGCAGCTCTTACCAGGGAGTGAGGGTATCGCCATTCTTTGATTCGATGCTGGCCAAGATCACGGCACACGGGCGCACCTTAAGTGGTGCAGCAGCGCGCATGCACCGCACGCTTACGGAATACAGGATTCGTGGCGTAAAGACCAATATCCCTTTCCTTGAGAAAGTAATCACCCATCCTGTCTTTATGGAGGGTAAGGCTACCGTGAAATTTATTGAATTGTATCCTGACCTGGTGCGCGTATCGCAGAAACAAGATCGCGGAACAAAAGTGCTCCGGTATCTTGCCAGCGTGGTGGTGAATGGAAATCCTGATGTACAAAAGGCAGATGACACAAAGGTTTTTCAAAAACCTAAGGTGCCTGATTTTAATCACTTTGAAAAAATTAAACCTGGAACAAAACAGCAACTCACCCATTTAGGCCCTGAAAAATTTTGTGACTGGTTAAAAGGGGTGAAGGAGATTCAATATACGGATACCACTTTTCGTGATGCACATCAATCATTGCTCGCAACACGTGTCCGTACCCGTGACATGATGGCGGTGGCTGAAAGCTTTGCGCATCATCATCCTGAATTATTTTCAATGGAAGTTTGGGGCGGTGCTACGTTTGATGTGGCACTGCGTTTTTTGCATGAAAGTCCGTGGGAAAGATTGCAACTGATGCGCGAAGCTATTCCGAACATCTTATTCCAGATGCTGATTCGTGGTAACAATGCCATTGGCTATACAGCTTACCCTGATAACCTGGTAGAAAAATTTATTGAATCATCCTGGAACAATGGCGTAGACATTTTCAGGATCTTCGATTCACTCAACTGGACGAAAAGCATGAAGGTGAGTATTAACGCTGTTCGTGAAAGGACGGGCGGGTTAGCAGAAGCTTGCATCTGTTACACCGGCGATATTGCTGATCCGAAGCGGAAGAAATATTCACTGCAATACTATCTTGATCTTGCACGTGAACTGGAAGACATGGGTACACACATTCTCGGCATCAAAGACATGACGGGATTATTAAAACCCTATTCGGCAACACAGCTGATCGCTGAATTAAAAAAAGTGGTGAATATTCCCATTCACCTTCATACCCATGATACTTCGGGAATACAATCTGCAACCTACCTGAAAGCGATTGAAGCAGGAGTGGATGTGATTGATGTTGCTTTGAGTTCCTTATCAGGATTGACTTCTCAGCCCAACTTCAACTCCATTGCAGAAATGATGCGCGGGCAGGAACGCGAACTGAAAATGGATATTGATTCACTCAACCGGTTTTCTAATTACTGGGAGAATGTGCGTGAATACTATTATCCGTTTGAAAGCGGATTGATGGCAGGTACTGCCGAAGTTTATCACCATGAGATTCCGGGTGGTCAGTATTCAAACCTGAAACCACAGGCCATTGGTTTGGGCCTTGCTGACAGGATGGATGATATCAAGAAAGCTTATGAAGATGTGAATGAGTTGTTCGGTGATATTGTGAAAGTGACCCCATCATCAAAAGTAGTAGGGGATATGGCGATGTTCATGATCTCGAATAAGCTTACCAAGGAAGATGTGATGCTGAAAGGCGCTACACTTTCCTTCCCTGAATCGGTGAAGGGATTTTTTAAGGGGGAGATCGGGCAGCCTTATGGTGGTTTTCCGGAGGAGTTACAGAAAATTATTTTGAAGGATGAAGTGCCCTTTACTGATTTGCCGAATGCACATTTGAAACCTACTGATTTTGGAAAAGAGTTCAGTGAGTTTCAAAAGCAATTTGATGCATCACAAACAGAACTGGATTTTCTGTCTTATAAATTTTATCCGAAAGTATTTGAAGAGTATTACAAACACGTGCAGCAATTTGGTGATGTGAGTTCTATTCCTACACCTGCATTTTTTTACGGATTGAAAAGCAATGAAGAGATACTGGTAGAGATTGGCCGTGGAAAAACACTGATGATTCGATTATTGTATGTAGGCGATGCGGATGAAAGCGGATACCGTACTGTGTATTTCCGGTTGAACGGACAGACACGCACCGTGGAGATGCTGGACAAAAAGTCGTTGATTAAAAAGGTATCACATCAGAAGGCTTTAGGGGAAAACCAGATAGGCGCCCCTTTACAGGGAATGCTTTCTAAATTATTCGTAAAAACAGGTGATGTGGTGAAAAAGAATCAGCCGCTGTTTGTTATTGAGGCGATGAAGATGGAAACATCGGTGACTGCAAATAAAGAAGGAACCATCAAGCACATTGCGCTAAAGGAAAAGACACTGGTGGAAGCGGATGATCTGGTGATGGAGATTGGATAGGTGGGTGTACGACAAATTGGAAATTGAATATTGAGTGTTGAATATTGAATATTTTGTGTATGTGTATGCCTAAAATAGGTTGACCAATTTTGTTAATAAAAAATGATTTTTAGTTGATCAGGATTTGGCAAGTCTTGAGCTTTTTGAATTGTGAAAATTGCGTCCGTGGTTGGTGTCCATGGTTGGCGTCCCGCCAACTACAGCTTTAATACGAGTCAGATCTATCAGATATAATCCATGTAGTGTGTTATAAAACTAAAGGAGGTTTTATTTAAAATGTAATATGAAGCAGAAGAATAGAAATATCCCTCAGGGCTTGACGCCAGCCTCCATCGGCCTGAGATGGGATTAAAATGAATATAATCCAGTTTCTGCTCTGCAATCCGGCGACTCATTACCTCAATGGTTCGTGAGCGTCGCTCCCAAAAATGGAACTCACGATCTTTTTGTGTAGATACATATTGGTTCAGCATTTCAGGGTGTTCGATTTGCAGATTCTTTTTAAAGGCATGTCCGGTGAAGCTGAGCAGTGTTCGCTCGTTATCCTCTTCATGGAATTTTGATACCGGAGACCACAACAAATGGATGTGGTTAGGCATAATCACGAAGCCATGGGTTCTTGCACGGTTATTTTGATGCATCCACAGTAGTGAGTCCCCAACAATTTTTTTCATTACATCATCCGCTAAAAGTAACTGCCAGCTGTTGATAGTTGCTGTGAAAAAATACATAGGATAGGATTAAGATAGTAATAGCAATTCACAAAGTTAATGAAGTTAGTATGGAATGGTTGGCGGGACGCCAACCAGGGACAGAAATTTTTTTCATTACATCATCCGCTAAAAGTAACTGCCAGCTGTTGATAGTTGCTGTGAAAAAATACATAGGATAGGATTAAGATAACAATAGCAATTCACAAAGTTAATCAAGTTAGTATGGAATGGTTGGCGGGACGCCAACCAGGGACAGAGAATTTTGGTCTTGTTTTCGTAATCAAACCATGTTAAAATTAACGAAGCCACCGTTTAGCTATACTTTACAATATAGGAGAAACCAATTTTGCAATTGCTTCTAAGAGATGAATCCATTTGCTCCGGTTCATCCAATCATCGGGCAATATTTCATCGCTCTCGTACAGGTCTTCAAGAAAGGCGGATTTCATTTTTTCGTTGGTTGCAGCGTCGTATACAATGGCGACTGCTTCAAAGTTGAGGTCGAAGCTGCGGAAATCTATATTGGCAGTGCCGATGATGCTGAGATTATTGTCTGCAATAATGGTTTTGGCATGAACAAAGCCTTTTCTATAGAGAAAGATACGAACACCGGCACTCAGCAATTCACCATAGTATGCTCTTGATGCCAGGTTCACAAAAGCGGAATCGGATTCGCCCGGAACGAGGATACGTACATCCACCCCTCCTAATGCAGCTTTTTTCAGCGCAACCAAAATGCTTTCACTTGGAATAAAATAGGGCGAAGTAATGTAGAGCTCTTTTTTCGCCATCGTAATAGCCGTAAAAAAAGTAAGCATGATACTAGGCCTGTCGGAGTCAGGGCCACTGGCGGCAATTTGCACCAATTGTTTTTTTTCAGTCGGAATATCATCCGGAAAAAAATCACGGATTAGTGAAAGTGGCTTCTCTGTACAAAAGTTCCAGTTGGAAAGAAATAAAAACTGCAGTGTGTACACAGCACTTCCTTTTATCATCAGATGGGTGTCACGCCAGAAAATTTGTTTTGGTTTGTTATTGATGTACTTGTCTGAAATATTGATACCACCCAGGAAACCTACCTTACCGTCTACCACAATAATCTTACGGTGATCACGGTAATTGTATCGATTGGCCAATAAATAAAATTTGACCTCGTAAAATGGTAATGCTTCCGCACCGGCTGCAAGCAATTCAGGAACAATTTTTTTCCGGATTGCATGGCTGCCAAAGTCATCATAGATCAGGCGCACGCTTACTCCTTCCTTCGCCTTACGGATCAGGACCTCTTTCACCCGGTTTCCGATATCATCATCATCATAGATATAGTACTCCATATGAATAGAATGTGTAGCTAACTCAAGTTGCTCCAGTACCCTGGAAAATTTAGCTTCCCCATTAAAAAGCAATTCCAATTCATTGTTATCACTCAGCGGTGAATACAGGTCGTGTACTAATAGGTCAACAATATCTTCCTGGTTTCCGATAATGCCGATGTTTTTTTTCTTCAGTACCAAAGATTCATCTTGTCGCATTTGGATTGATGCAAGCAATGATTTATTTTCAAGTAGCTTGTTATGATACAGTTTTCGTTTTCTATAGTTTACACCGAATGTGAAATAGATGATCATCCCCAATACGGGCAAAAAGAAGAGTAACAGCAGGTATGCTGAAGTTTTAACGGAATTTTGTGTTTCGAGAATAATACGCGTGGCCACGAACACCGTGAGCACTGCATAAGCAACCGTAATAAGCAAAAGCACGTGTTCGGTTTTCATTTAGTAAATGTATATGTCAGGTGAAGATAGCGGACTGCATTGGATTTTTTTTAGCGAGACAGATATAAAAAATGCAGGGCAAAAAAATATAAGGCTCTTCTCTAAACCGGAGAAGAGCCTTATAAACAATGTATAACAGTTCGACTACTGTTTTACAAATGACTTGCTAATCACTTTATCATTACTGCGAATCAATAGTATGTATGTGCCCGGCGATAGCGAGGTCACATCAATGGTGGTAGTAAAGCGACCTTCGCAGGCAGGTTGTTGTTGGTTGAAAACAATTGCTCCATGGATATTCCTGATTTCAATTGCCAGAGCAGAAGTTTGCATTACATCCCATGCAACGGTAACCTGGTTGCCGGCCGGATTTGGATACACCAAATACTGATTGTCATCAGCCTGCAAAGGCAGTGTTAACGTTTCCCGTGCATTGGAACCGCATGAAATGCTTCCCTGGCTGCACATTTGTTTAAACTGATAATCATAGTTCTTGGATTTCAGTTTCTTGATGTCATATTGGTTACCAATAAATACATTTTCTAACGGAATGTTATAGGTAATGGGTAGGTTATCCGGTGGATTCTTAGGACAAAGGTTAGTACAGGCAGCTCCATTGAAGTAAGTTTTCATCAGGTGCGCATCGCTGAAGGTGGTAGAAGAATTGTCCACTGAAGAGAACAGGACCAGGCCGGGTTTTGACAACGTGTTTTCAACATAGTCAATTCCAAAACCTCCACCGAACTTCATCACATTATACAGGTAGTGTTCAATTCCGAAACCTGCTGCATCTGCTTTGTACACGCATTGCGTGGTGCCTGCAGGCGGCGATGCGGAACCAAATAAATAGTATTCAATGGCACCGGTAGTGCTTACTCTTTCTATGATATCCTGGCACCTGCTGGAAACCGGCGTGGTAGTAGTACCCATATTGGCAGTCAACAGGTTGCTGAAGACAGGAACTAAGCCGGGTGTAAGTTTGGTGATGAGCATTTTATAGCCGGCAAAGGAAGCAGCAGTGCTTCTGTTGGAGAAGCCTCCAACTATTATGAATCCATCGCTGGTGAACCTGCAAGCCCGAAAACGATCATCGCTTGCACCCGGACCCGGAGGACCTGCATCCATAATGACTGCGCCAAGCAATGCACCGGCAGCACTCAGGTTAAATACAAGGGCATTGATGTTTGGCATAAAAAGCAAGTCATCAATATGTCCTACTACGTAAATCATACCGCTGGCCGGATCTTCACAAAGTTGATTGGCAACGCAGCTTGCATCTACGGGTCCGGTGGAAGGATCAAAATTAAAGGTGAATGCCCAGATAACAGTACCTGCAGCATCTACACGGGTTACAAAGCAATCTGTGCGGGTAGTGCCGGCAATAGAAGGTTTAGTGATACCACAAATCAACCAGGTGCCCGGTACAAAAACAGATTTACGAACGCAGAGTGCAATATCGTTGCCGGAGGAAAAGTCGAGCCGCCAGGCTGCATTTACCGCTCCGGTGTTGGCATGATTCACAATAAGCGCATCACCACCTCCCGGCACGGTAGCACCGGTAATTGTATTGTCATAAACACCTCCAACACCCATATAACCTCCTGTACCCAGGCCATCCTCTATTTCCGCAATGGAACAACCTACCGAATTCATAAAGGGAGATCCTGATCCTGTATTGCGAAACTCCAGCCCCCTGTTATTATTGATCACAGAACCGGCTTTATTGGTTCGTGTGAATCGGTACCGGTCTGCCTGGTTATGAGGTGCCGGTAATCCCGGATTGTTAAGAGAAGCACCAACCCCTATGTAATAATATTTGGCAGGCGAGCCGGCAGCATAGTTGTCTCGGGTGCGGATGCCGCTATTGTAAAAGTCTTCGCGGTATTGCGGAGTGGTGTAGTCGAAATTATAAACGTTCTGGAAAAACTGGGCAGAAGCACTGAGGCTTAACTGCAATAGTAGGATTAATGTAATTGTTCTCATGAGTAGTGGTTTATAGCGTGAGGAAGAATTTCAAAACATGAGAATGCGTAGAAACTTCATAAATATACATCACAGGATACCCCTTTGTCAAGTAAATAGTGAAAAAAGATAATTATATAATAATTTACTAAGTGGGGAAACCATTAATACAGGCATGTAATGTTTCCACATAGTTTTGAAGGTAGGAGGATACCTGTTTGCGCCTGTATTGCATGATAAACCTTGGATGCGCCAGTGGAATAATTTGATCGAAACAATGAAGGTCTTCGTTGATCGATTGAATAAAGGCAGCATTTTTACCTGTGCCAATACAAATCAGCACCTTTCTGTTAGCACCTATAGCAATTTGCCGGCTGAATGTTGATTTAATAAAGGGAGTGACCTCCTTCAGTAGAATCTTATCATCATAGTAATTGTAGTTCTTTTCTTCTTTCATAAATCCAAGCGGACAAACAGCACTCATAAAAAAATGATGGTAGAATTTATCTGCACCTCCAAAGGCATCTATCATCTTATACATAAACTCGCTTGACAATTCGCGGTGGATTCCAAGATTATTCTCAATTCCACAACTGTTTCTTAATGCAACAGGATCTGTAAAGGAAATACCGGTTAAACCTCCACCGGCCCGGCCCGGGTTAATTCCAAAAAGAAAAATCCTTTCCCGGTGATCTTCAAAATATTTTCGGAAGAAGCGGCTTACAAGTTCTTTAACTTCGGGATGTTGATATGGATTGAGAATTTGTATTTCGCCTTGGGCAGGCAATTGTAACCTAAGCGAAGAAAAGAATGAAATGGCTTTATCTGCAAAGGTTAAAGAGGAAGCGGGCATGTTCAGGCTGTTTTTTTCCTGTGTGAAATTTGTTTCCATGCTAAATACAACAACCATAGAACAAGGATACCTGCAATGATGGGAATCAATGTTGCAAGCAATGACAGTAAAGCAGCGCCCATTGTTTCAGCAGAGGCAACCAAAAAATTTGTTGCACCACCACTTACCATCGTTGACTTTGCACGCAGCAATGCAGTAGAAGTACTGATAAGGCCGGCAGTGCCACCGCCGGCGATAATGGCAATGGTCCACCTGACGACGGTTTCCAGTTCGGGATTGGTGGAAGCAAGAACCAAAGTACCTGCAATTACAGAAGATGGAATGGTAATGCCATCCAATAAATTATCCAGCCAGGGTATATAGTAAGCGATGATTTCTATGATGGAAGCGCTCCCCAATGCGATGATGGCCGGCCAGGAGGAGAGCCATTCGAAATGAGTCGTGATTGGAAGATCGCCAAACCTGGAAAATAGCGAGAGCACAAACAGAGGCAGAAATACCCGTAACCCGCATGCCGCACTTAATCCGACACCGAGGAGAACAGGAATTACATATTCTTGAATCAAGAGCATGGAATGAAGGTACAAAAAGCGGGCTTTTCTATTCACGCTTTACAGGTACATGGTATACCCAAACAAGTATTTTCAAAAAATGGTGAGCAATTGATATTTTATGAATCATATTTTGAAATCAACTGCTGGAATGGGTGTACGACAAATTGGATATAGATTATTGGGTGTTGAAATTGAGTATTGAGTATTGAGAATTGAGTATTGAGAATTTGAGAATTGAGTATTTGTGTAAGTGAGTAAAGCATAGTAGTGATTACAGAATAACAAGTGATCGGCTTCGCTGCAGCAATTTAACCATTTAGCAATTTAACCATTTAGCCGTTTAACCATGATTTAACCCAACCATTGCCCCCAATGTTTGATTTTGAATTTATCGTGCATGCTGTTAAATTTGCATTTAATGCTACGTTGTTTACTTACCTGTATCTTTTGTTTTGTTTTTTCTGTTTTGTCCACAGCACAACAGCAATCATTCCGGCTGCAATCTTTATCGTTTTCATTCATGAATGAGAACGTTGCTTTTCCATCAATAAAACTGTTTGAGAATCCGGTCCATCCGGGAGTTGCAATCGGAGCAGTATTTCCTTTTGCAGGCAAAGAGCATTCTTCATTTTCGCTCCATCCTGAATTGTCCTATTATTTCCATAAACAGCATGAAAACGCCCTTCTATTGAATTTTCCTGTTAAGTACCATTACCGTTTCAACTTCGATATGGCAATAGGCGGAGGAATTGGTATTGGCTACCTGCATACTTTCAGTAACCAACAGGAATACAAATTTGCGAATGGTGCCTATACTCAATCGAATGGTATTGGAAAGCCGCAGTTTGCGGTTACAACCGGCATAGATTTCTCGTATAAATTTTTTAAAGAAAAGAAGCATCCGATGGATCTTTTTGTTGCATACACGTTTATGGTTCAGTTGCCCTATGCAGCACCCATCGGAATCCCATTGTTGCCGCATACAATTTTTCAAATCGGAACAAGCTGGTACTTATTTCCATGAGCGCAAAATTTTTAGTTTTCATATCCGCAATTATTCTTCTTGCATCATGCAATAAGGATGAGGCTGTGGATTTATCTGCTTATGATTGCAACATTGTTTATGCTGACAGCAGCGCACTACATCCCAAAGCGGATGACTTCCAAACTTTTGTTGAGGAAAAGGTAAGTGAGGGTTTTCCAGGTATGATCATGCTTGTAAAGGACAGTGCAGGTTTGTGGGCAGGATCTGGAGGATTGGCAGATCTGTTTAATGAGATCGTCATGAAAAAATGTAACATCAGCCGCATAGCAAGTATCACCAAGAGTTTTACCGCAACTACTATCTATCAGTTACAGGATGAAGGGAAACTTAAAGTTGAAGACCTTGCTGCTAAATACCTGGATGCTGAACTTGTAAGTAAACTGGATAACCTGGATGCATGTACCATCCGGCAATTGATAGAGCATACCTCCGGCATCTATGATTATGATTCAGACCTTACTTATAATCTCGATGGCATCAATCATCCGGACCAGGTATGGTCGAAGGAAAAATCACTTTCATATGCTTATGATAGACAGGCATTGTTTCAACCCGGAACTGAGTATAGTTATTCCAATACCGGTTATATTTTGTTGGGAATGATTGTGGAAGCAATAGAAGGCAAGGCAGTGCAGGAGGTGATGCAGGAAAAGATTTTCATTCCCTTACTGATGCAGCAAACGTTGTTTCCAAAAGACTACAGTCATCCTGAAAGCATGATTTCCGGATACGACAACAGGCATGGCGATGGTAAACTGATTAATTCAGGCAAGTATGCCTTCGGCTATTATACAGACGGTGGCATGGTAACCGGTGTCTATGATTTGTATCTCTATATGAAAGCGCTGTATGCTGACAAAGTACTTATTGACGCTGCCTCATTACAACAGATGGTAACACCAAATGGATATGAAAGCACAGAACCTAATGCCAATATTATTGCGGGAGGTCCGGTATTGTGGCAAACGCCATATGGACTTGCATACACCAACAGCGGAGGCCAGTATGGATACCGGTCTTTTATGATCTATTTTCCTTCATCTGAAACCTATGGTGTGATGTTGTTCAATTCGAGTTTGATTGAAGATGATGAGTTGTTTTATAATGCGCAGAAAGAACTTGTTCAATTGTTGTTCAATTAGGTGCAATAAAAAACGGTGAATCTTTATGATCCACCGTTCTTCAACACGACTGCAATTCAAACCAATTATTATTTAATCAGCTCCATCTGCTTTAGCTGCATCTACTGCAAAATTTCCGACGGTGATGCCTGTAGCCAATCCAACTTCACAGTCGAAACGGTAATGAATGCGAGCGTAGACGCGGGAGTTCGATGCATCTTCTGCCCATTTGTTAAACTGAGCCGATCCATCAGGGAAAAAGTAGGTCAATACAGCACATCCTGCTCCTGAGAAAGTTGAATGACCGGAGGTATAAGATGGAAAACTTGGAATGCCAATGATAGTTGTAATAGACTCATCTGCACCTGAAGGCCTTGGGTAGTGATAGTAGTATTTAGCATCCCAGCAACTGATGCCGGCATCTTCAATCGCCATATTCAGATAGGCAAATACGCGCGCTGTTCTTAATGGATTCAACTGATCTTGTATGATGTAGTCTTTGGCAAACCTGTTCCAATGTCCGGGAGGAGTATACGTTCCGGGTCCATCCGACCAGAAATAGGCAATATCGGCTTCTTCTTTCGAGATATCTTTCATGTATCCTTTCAACTCTTCGGTTGCGGTAAGGAATTCTGGTGATCCTGGTGCAGGGGGTGGTGCGGGCCGAACAGATTCAACACTTGGCAGATACCATGTTTTCACTTTACTGAATAATGGAGTCAGGCCAACGGGGCGTTCAGGTGTTTCCAGGTTTTTCCAGTACCAGCCAAAATTTGCGATGGCGGCATTTTTTATGGAGTCAGAGATGGGTTTTGGTGTTTGTGCATTCTTCATCCCATCCGTTTTTGCACGGTCTACAAACTTAGCTGCAACAGCGCGTCCCAATTCATCACCTGCCGCAATATCACTGGCTACATTCATGCCTGCCCACATGCGTACATTCTTTAACTCCTGTGATTTTTGCAGGATGTAGTCTTTTTCTAATGGAAACATGGCAGTAAGGATTACTTCTGAAACAGCAGCAATGGCTGCATCCTCAGAAGGATAGCCCGGCAGTGCATTCTCCGGTAATAATGTTTGAATAGAAGCGTCAGCGTTGAATGGAGCCGGGCGGTTGTAAGCATATTTCTGATTCCAAACAGAGATCAATGCATCGAATGAAGCAGCTCCCCAGTAGGCATACATCCGGCTTGTATATTGCGGATGCGCAAAGGGGAAGTATGGATATTTTCCAGGATTGGCAGGATCAGGAGATGGGTAACTACCATCAGGATTGGGG
Organism: Chitinophagaceae bacterium; assembly: GCA_016704325.1. GTDB lineage: Bacteria > Bacteroidota > Bacteroidia > Chitinophagales > UBA10324 > JACCZZ01. Next base: position 1,106,926 of record JADJAG010000008.1, on the reverse strand, counting down.
GTTGGCGGCATGTTGTATTTTGATGCCATCTCGCTGGCAATTTCATTCCAACGGATCAATGAGTTCGTTCCCCAATACTCCACGGCTTTTTTCTGATCGTCGGTGAGGTTGCTCATCATTGATTTCATGCTGGCCAGTTCATCCTGGTAAGTTGCAGAAGTGATGTCATCCGGTGCTGCAACGGTAATTTCACTTCCGCTGGTCAGCAATACCGGTTTCCAGGTACCACCATCTTCATCAAGTTTGGTAAAAGTATAAGGCTGCATACTGATGCCTGTTGGAATATCCTGATTACAGGAATTCAGAAAACCGGTTATGGTTATTATCAGGATTGCTGCAGGTATAAAATTTTTCTTCATGTTATATCAGTTAAGAGTTGTTTTTACTGAACTAGTTATTGGACTTGTTCCAAAGTGAGAAATAGTAGCTGACGCTTCCACCAATAGATGTTGTCTGACCCACATTTCTACCGGTAAGTACATAGCTGCCTGAAGCATGTATTCCCAATCCTTTTACGATGGAAGGATAGTAATGAACCGCCGCTCCGATATTCGTCATGTCCATATTATTGGAAGGAAATCCCATATCCTGCACACGAATATCAAATCCACCAAGCGTATTCAATCCACCATAAAATGCCTCTGCTCTAAAGGATGCATCGGCAGTTTCATAACCAATGGTTGCAGAATAGTCGATGGCATCCGGCATATCCACTTCATTACTGAAGTAAGCTTGTGTAGTATAATAGTAATCACGTGGCAGGGTGCAACTGCTGCGCAGATTGTAACCGGCCTGTACCCTTGCAAAAAATCCATTGTTGAGTTTGTATTGCACGATAGGTCTTAATGAACCTTCCGTACAGCCCAATCCGATGCTGTATGCATAGTCAGGCACATAATCGCTGATCGGAGTGGAGAAGCCTACTGTTGCGAGAATGTTCAGTCTGCCGGGACCCAGTTCCATATCCAATGCATCTACTTTTACTGCAAGGTTCAGGTTTTGAAATCCTTCTGTTCCTTCAATTTGTCCTGCACTCGGACGGGTCATGATATAAGACAATCCGCCCATGAAGTTGATGCGGTCAGTAATTCCAAGCGCAAACATTGGCGCAATGGAATGTTTGGTAAGTGTTCCGATGTTTCCGTTCTCCCGTTTCTTGGTGCCTTCCCAATATTCTTTCCAGGAATCATGATGATAAGCAAGATCAAAGCAGAGCTGGCCTTTGTTCATCATAATTGCATCGGTAGGTGTTTGGGCATAATTTTTCTTTGCCGGCATAATCAAGATAGCAAGCAGCATAATTGAAAACTTAAAAATAGTAAAACCTGTTTGTCTCATTTTCATTTTAGTGGTTGATAATGGGCAAAGATATTTTAGTTGCGATAGTATGAAACATGCTTATGAGGTCGTTAACAAAGATTTACATTCTGTTAAGGAACAGCATATAAAACCCAAATTATTCTGACTGGATTTTATTGCCAAATACCGCACAACCTGCTATCTATTTGACTTCGACAGAATGCAAAATGGCGCACGCAGTTCGATCATGATTCATTTTTGTTTAATAAAACAGTTGGAAAGCAAATATGCTTACGGATTGATTTGAATTTTTTTTACAATATTTAATAAGGGATCGCAATTTTTTGCCTTTCAAGTCCGGGGCTTTATGCTAAGTCATTGTGATAAACCCTTGCCTGCTGGTTGAATTGGTTTTTTAAGTTCGTTACTTTAAAAACTGACAGAATCATGACAAACAATATTTCTTTGGCTGGTTTTATTGCTATTATTTACACAGCGAAAAAGGATTAGCCGGAGCTGTAAAAAAATTGTAAGTCAAACTGAATCACCAATCGGTTCCCTGATCATAGATAGCTCAAGATTTGGGTATACGACAAATTGGATGTTGATTATTGGGTGTTGAAATTGAGAATTAAGTATTTGAGTAAGTGAGTAAAGCAACGTATTGATTGCAGAATAGCAAGTGATCGGCTTTGCCGCAGCAATTTAACCATTTAGCCATTTAACAATTTAACCCACCAACTATAAGTTGATAAGATGAACGAATTGTCGTACACCCCAAGATTTAGGATAAAATGAAAGATGGAAAGTATTTAGTAATTTTCGAACCTGATACCATTTACAGGTTAGCGTAAGACATTAACTAAAGCCTGAAGCACAAGTCTTTAACAACATACATTTTAAGACGAACAAAATTGTTTCAACATGACTACCGGCGATCAGATATCAAAACATGCTTCCGCCAAACAGGGCAAATCTTCAGGTGGTCAATGGCTGAAACGAATTGGTATTGCCGGATTTTTATTCTTCCTGATCAAAGGAATTTTATGGCTGGTATTACTTGGGTTGGTCGTATTCGGAATAGTAGATAAAGAAGCCATGGATACGTTTCGCGAATGGTTGCCTTTTTAGTCCGTTTGATAGTTGTTTCCTGCGGAAAGTATTTTTGAGGCTGCTATTTTTTTGTATATCCTGGTGCGGAATTCTGACGCCCTGAGTAACCCAAAAGAATGAGTCTATTGCCACACGATACTATCAGTGCGGGGCCATTATCCCATACAGCTTTTTTAGGTCTGCAGAACTATTATGTTAACGATATTCAAACTTTCTTGAAAAGTTAGCAGGCGCATTCTCAGCTTTCTATTTTTGTTTCTACTGAGGTTGAAAAAACCCAGCAGATTCCGTTTGTACTTACTTCGGAATTTCTTCAGTATTCCAGGTAAACCCGCGGCCAATATTCTACATTATAAACAATCACGTATGAAAAGCTTTGACAATACGATTGCTATCATCAGGCAATTACGTTGGATCGCTGCTGCATGTTCGTTTGTGCTTGTTTTGTTGACATGCATTTCAGCTTCTGCACAAAGTAATGCAACCAGAATAACAGGCAACGTAACGGATGAATCAGGTCTTCCATTGGGCAATGCCAGTGTGGTGATCATGGAAAGCGGCAAGGGGGTATATACCGATGATAACGGACAGTTTATTATTAAGAATCTTACTCCCGGAAAATATACACTGAAGGTTAATTTATTAGGATACCTTCCGGCAACAACGGAAGTTATTGTTACAGCAGGGAACACCGCCTCCGTAACTTTTAAGATGGAAGTAAATGCAACAATACTCACTACGGTTGTTGTGGAAGCCGAACGTGAAAAGGAAACCATACAACGCCTGGATGATGTGGAAGGTACCTACCTGGTTGCCGGTGTAAAGAATGAAGTGATTGAATTGCAAAATTCAGATTTGAATGTGGCTCAGAATTATGCCCGTTCCGTATTCGCAAAAGTACCCGGCGTTTTTGTATACGAGTATGATGGTTCCGGTAATGCAGTGAATGTTTCCACCAGGGGTCTGGATCCACACCGGAGTTGGGAATTTAATATCCGGCAAAATGATATCATGATCAACTCGGATTTGTATGGATATCCTGCCAATCATTATAATCCACCGATGGAGGCATTGGAAAGAATTGAGTTGATTCGTGGATCTGCAGCCTTGCAGTATGGAGCGCAGTTTGGTGGTATGCTTAACTATGTATTGCATTCGCCTGATACCTCAAAACCTTTCTCCTTTCATACCCAGGTTTCACGTGGTTCCTTTAATTTCATCAACACATTTACAGAAGCCGGTGGTAAAGCAGGCAAGCTTCAGTATTATGGTTTTTACAACCACCGTTCTTCAGACAGCTACCGCGATAATGCAGATTATTCTTATGATGCATGGCATATTGATCTCGGCTATCCCATTTTAAAAAATATGTGGTTGAAAGCAGAAGTGAGCCATATGAATTATCTGAATAAACTTCCCGGTGCACTCAACGATTCTATGTTTAATGAAAATCCAAAGCAAGCGGTAAGAAGCCGCAATTATTATAACCCAACTATTTATGTGCCGGGCTTAAACCTGAACTGGGCTATCACGAAGAAAACTGCGGTTGATTTTATCGCTTCCGCCGTGCTGGGTGATCGAAACAGCGTGCAATGGCTGGGACTGGCTACTACACCCGATACCTTCAACACACAAATAGGTTCTTACAATCCACGACAAGTCGATATTGATCAGTTTAACAGCTATAGTGCAGAGGCTCGTATCATTCATACTTATGATTTCCTGCAACAAGAGAATAAACTGAATGCAGGCTATCGCTTGATTCATAATAATTTGCATCGCAGGCAGCAAGGTACAGGCACGACCGGATTTGATTATGACCTTACTGTAGTTTCTGATCCCGAATTCAAGCGTGATATCAATTATATCTCCATGACTAATGGTTTTTTTGTCGAAAATCTTTTTCAGCTTACCGGTAAATTTTCTGTTACGCCGGGCTTCCGTCTTGAATTGGGAAAGTCTGATCTGGAAGGAAAGATTGTGTATATATCAGACAGCGATCTCCCACAAACCATTGATCACAATTACCTCTTATTCGGTATTCGTGGTGAATATAAATTCGATCAATCAAATAATCTCTATGGTGGTTGGTCGCAGGCTTATCGCCCGATGATACTGAAGGATATTGTACCTGCAACAACCTTTGACATTATTGATCCCGGTTTAAAGGATGCTACCGGTTATAACGCTGATTTGGGCGTGAGGGGAAAAATTGCCGAATGGCTCTCCTATGATGTTAGTGCGTTTGCTGTTCAATACAACGACCGTATCGGAACATTGGTAGAACAAAATGATACCGGTGCCACGTACTTCTTTAAAACAAATGTGGGTAATTCCTTGAACATAGGGTTGGAAGTATTCGCCGAAGTATTTCCTTTTGAACCGGGAAATTTTGCAAAATGGGTGCAGGGTTTTTCAATTTATACTTCTTCAGCTTATATGCATGCACGTTACACAAAGGGAAATGTTATTTCAAACGGACAGAACACAGATATCACCGGAAATAAAGTAGAAACAGTTCCTGACTGGAATATCCGCTCCGGTGTTTCGTACCGCTACCGCGGATTTTCTGCATCGCTTATGTATAACTATGTAAGTGAAGTATTCACCGATCCATTAAATACGGTAGAACCCAATGCCAGCGGTACCTTGGGTATTGTGCCACAATACCATATCTGGGATATGAATGCAGCATGGTATTACAAACGATTTAATGTAAAAGCCAGCATTACTAATCTTGCAAACCGTTCCTATTTCACCAAGCGGCCAACCTTTTATCCTGATCCCGGAATCTGGCCATCTGATGGCCGTTCCTTTACGCTTTCATTTGGCGTCAGGATTTGACCTTACATTTGATTTTCGAGCAACCAATTTAGATTCCTGAATAAAACTCAGAAGCAATACCTGTTTTCTTCTATCAGTTTATCCGCAAGACGTCTCCTGGCATTCTTACAATTGAAAGGTTCCTGCTTTGTATAACGTTTTAATCCAATCAGCATCATTTTTAATTCATCTCCGTCTGCAAATGATTCCAATGCATTCTTGCCTGCATTTTCCAGCCGGATCACAGCATCATGCAGGTGAATATGCAGGATGTCGTTAAGTAATGAAACGTCATGTCCCATTCCATGCAATTTCTGAATACGTAACAACAAAGATTCGCTGGTGTAAACTTCTGAAAGCATATCTGAAACATTCATCAATATCTCTTGCTCGTTTTCAAGTGCCATCATCAACTTTTGAACCGCACCACCGGCTACCATCAACGTAGCCTTCTTCATGTTTTTCAGAACATTCTTTTCGTAAGCATATTCACCTTCTTCAAGTCCTGAAAAATCCGGTACCGACATCAGTTCTTTTTGAATGGCCATGGCAGGCGTCATCAGATCCAGTCGGCCTTTTAATGCACGCTTCAGCAACATATCAACAGACAACAGCCTGTTAATTTCATTGGTGCCTTCGAAGATCCGGTTGATTCTAGCATCCCGGTAGGCACGTGCAGGAAGGTATTCTTCAGAGAAGCCAATACCACCATGCACCTGAACTGCTTCATCTACGATATAATCAATCATCTCTGAGCCTAGCACTTTCAGCAAAGCGCATTCAATGGCGTATTCTTCTGCTGCGCCCATCAGTGCTTCATGATATTGCTTGCCTTCAGCAACCAAAGCTGCTTTCAGATTCTCAATATCATTGGCAGTCCGGTACAATGCGGATTCCACAACGAAAAGAAGGATAGCCTGTTCTGCCAGTTTGTATTTTATAGCACCGAATGAAGCAATAGTTTTTTTAAATTGTTCACGCTGCGTAGCATATTGAATGGTAGTATTGCACAAACGCCTGCCACCACCTACCGTAGCAGCTGCAAGTTTCAACCTTCCGATGTTAAGGATGTTGAATGCAATCAGGTGGCCTTTGCCGGCTTCACCCAGTAAATTTTCTACGGGAATTTTTACATCCTGGAAAAAAATCTGTCTTGTTGATGATCCTTTGATACCCATTTTTTGCTCTTCCTCTCCGCGAGATAAACCCGGAGTTGCCGCCTCCACAATAAAACCCGTGAACTGCTCGCCATTAATTTTGGCAAACACAATAAAGAGGTCTGCAAAGCCACCATTGGTGATCCACATTTTCTGGCCATTGATGATCCAGGATTTTTTATCATCGCTGAGCACAGCCTTTGTTTTTGCTGCCAGGGCATCGGAACCCGAACCCGGTTCAGTTAGACAGTATGCGGCTTTAAGCGTGCCGGCAGCCAGGCCTGGCAGGTATTTTTTCTTTTGTTCTACTGTACCGAAATACAGTATGGGTAAGGTGCCAATGCCTGAATGTGCCGACATGGAAACAGCCAGCGAACCTGCATCGCCTGTTGCTGCCGTAAGAAAAGTAGAGGTGACGAAGTCTTTGCCGAAACCACCATATTCTTCCGGTATAGAAGCACCGAGAAGACCAAGGTCGCCTGCTTTCTTTATCAAGGCAACAGCCAAACCGGCTTCCTGCTTTTCAATACGTGCATCATTCGGATAGATTTCATTCACCACAAAATCACGTGCCATTTGAACGATCATTTGCTGTTCTTCATTGATCTCTTCAGGAACAAAAATATCGGCAGGCAAAGTTTCCCTTATCAGGAATTCTCCTCCTTTGGTAACTTGCTGCGTGATGGTTTCAGTGCTCATGGCAATTGATTTTAGTGTTGGAAATGTGAATGATATTATTTGTAAACCGGACCTGATAATTGAAGAAGGATGAACGCAGCAATTGAATTGTTTGCTACGTTCATCCCGTTTGATTTATTTTTTTACTTCTTTCTTAACTGCTACCTTCTTCACAGGCTCATTTTTTACAACCTTGTTTACAGGTGCTTTTTTTGCTTTGGTTTTAACTGCGCTTTTTTCTTTTGCTTTCAGAATATGCGCATAATGATGTTCACCATGCCAAACATACATGGCCAGAATCTCTTTCAATTTGTAACTGAACTGATGTTCAGGATGGTAGAAAAGCCTTTCAAAATCCTGCTCACTCATCGATTTTAACAAGATAGCCCAACGCTTATGCAGGTTAAAAAGCAAATCAAATGAAAGGGCAGGAGGTGCATTTTTTGCATCTTCCAGGTTAGCCCATGCCTGCTGATCATAAGGTTTAATGGTTGGCGTATCTTCCGTAAGTGCAAGGCGAAAACGGATATAAGCATTCATGTGGCTGTCTGCCAAATGATGGATTACCTGCCTTATGGTCCATCCATCCTGTCGGTAGGCCTGTTCAAGCTGTTCTTTTGTTAATCCGGTTATGATCCTCTTTAACTTGCCGGGGAATTCGTCAATCTTACGAATCAATTGCTGAATTTCGTCAGGCGTATAAGTTTTTCCAAACTCAAACATGCCGATTGGAAATCTGGCTTGCTGCATCTTATCAGCTTCAATTACTGTGTTCATTTTTTGATTTATTGTTTAGGTTAAAAATTATTAGTTGTTCTTTTTAAAAGTTGATCATTGAGCGACTAGCATGTTCAGTTTATGGCTTCAATTACACCGGCAATACCTTGTCCGCCACCAACACAAGCCGAAACGATTCCGTACTTATTTTTTGTACGATGCAATTCATTAATAAGTTGAACAGATAATTTTGTTCCGCTGCAACCCAGTGGATGCCCCAATGCAATGGCACCGCCATTTACATTTACACGCATCGGGTCCATTTCAAGTGTCCGCATCACTGCAAGCGATTGTGTTGCAAAAGCTTCATTCAGTTCGATAATATCAATGTCATTCAATTTCATATTTACTTGCTTCAAGGCTTTTGGTATAGCTTCCACCGGACCAATTCCCATGATGCGTGGGTTTACACCGGCAGAGGCACAACTCACCAGGCGTGCAATGGGTTTAAGTCCCAGTTCATTCACCATCCTTTCACTCATTACAATCACAAAAGATGCTCCGTCGGAAGTTTGTGATGAATTTCCTGCAGTTACCTGTCCGCCCAATTTGAAGGCAGGTTTTAATTTTGCAAGTGCCTCCAGCGTGGTATCTGCTCTCGGCCCCTCATCAGTGTCTACTACCCAGCTTCTGGTCTTGCGCTTTCCGTTTTCTACCGTTACTTCTTCCACATTAACAGGTACAATTTCATTTTTAAACTTCCCGGAGGTGATTGCAGCTATTGCTTTCTGATGCGACTGATAGGAAAATAAATCGGCATCTTCGCGTGTGATGTTATAATCGCGTGCTACTTCTTCCGCAGTAAGTCCCATGCCCAGGAAATATTCCGCATGGTCTCTCGCAACATTATAATTTGGAACGGTTTTCCATCCCATCGTTGGAACCAACGACATCGATTCTGCTCCACCTGCGATGATGCATTCAGCCATGCCACTACGGATCTTGGCTGTTGCCATTGCAATGGCTTCCAGTCCGCTGGCGCAATAACGGTTGATGGTAACGGCAGGTACACTTACCGGAAGTGCCTGTATGGCAATCCACCGTGCAATCTGCAAGCCTTGTTCTGCTTCAGGAACAGCGTTGCCGACAATCAGGTCGTCCACCCTGGCCGGATCCAGTTGCGGAGTATCAGCCAGTAATTTGCGTATTACCTGCACAGCCAGATCATCAGGCCGCATAAACCGGAAACCACCTTTTTTTGATTTGCCTACTGCTGTGCGGAGGCCGGAGATGATGAATGCGTCTTGCATACTTTTTTGATTAGATACTGTTGTTTATTTTGAGATGAATGCTTTCGTATTGAGAGAATGACTTAGGACTTAAGACGTAAGACTTAAGACGACATGTTGATCGGGATTTGATTTTATGATTCTAAGTTATTTTTCTGAAAGGTGAAAGTCATGTTTTGCCATTGTTGAATCTTTGTAATTATTATTTCACATGCATCCTTCGAAATGTAGTTTCTTCTTTCTGATATTATTAACTGTGTAATCAGCTCATTGCTCGATCCAAGGGCGATGTTTATGAAATTGCTGAAATCTTTTTTAGTTCTTCTCCCGGCCCCTTCTGCAACATTTGAAGGTAAGCCTATTGCAGCCCGTCTTGATTGAGACTGAAGACAAAAAACTTCCTCTTTAGGAAATTTTGAGGTGAGTACATAAACTTCGTCAACAATATCCATTCCCAACTGCCAGATTTTCAACTTCCTAAAATTATGTTCCATTACTAATCACTTTTTATACAACCAAATAACATATACCGCTTTCTAAACCTCTGAATCATCATTCTTAAATCCTAATTCTTACGTCTTACGTCTTCCATCTTGCGTCTTACGTCTTAAGTCTTAAGTCTTACGTCTTCCGTCTTCCGTCTTCCGTCTTCCGTCTTAAGTCTTCCCCCACTAATTCCTCAACACCTTCCCCGAATTCAAAATCGACTGCATCCGCTCCATTGATTTTTTTGTGGTAGCTAATGATAAAAAAGCTTCGCGTTCGAGGTCCAGTAGATATTGCTCACTCACATAGGCCGGTGCTGTGAGATCACCGCCGCACATCACATAAGCCAGCTTTTCTGCAATTAATCTGTCGTGTTCAGAAGCATAGTTGCCATATTGCATAGCTACGATTCCTGCATAGAAGGCACTCAATGCGCTCCGCCCCAAAACATAAATATCATTGCGTGGCGCAGGCATAGTATAACCTGCTCCCGCCATTTCCAGTACTTTCTGTTTTGCATCTGATATCAATCTTTTTTCATTGATACTGATGTCATCAATGCCTTTTCTGAAAATATCCATTTCAAAGGCTTCCGCCGCGCTGGTAGCTACCTTGGCAGTGGCAATATTGAGGAATCGTTTCTGCAATTCCGGAAATTCAATTTCACCTTCCTGGTAAGCATTACTTGCACGCAGCGCCATTTCTTTACTGCCGGCACCTGCAGGAATAATTCCAACACCAAATTCTACAAGTCCAATGTAAGTTTCTGCTGCCGCCTGAACACGGTCGGCATGAAGGCAAAATTCGCATCCGCCTCCCAGGGTGAGGTGATGTGGTGCTACAACAACAGGAATGGAGGAATAACGTATACGCATGGAAGCATTCTGAAACATCTTACAGGCCATGCTCAACTCATCATACTCCTGTTCAATAGCTAGCATCAGCATCATAGCGAGGTTGGCACCGGCTGAAAAATTTTCTCCCTGGTTTCCAATCACCAGACCGGCGAAATTCTTTTCTGCAAGTTCAATGGATTTTGGAATGGCATCGAGCACTTCCCCGCCAATGGTATTCATTTTGGTTTTGAATTCCAGGTTCAATACACCATCACCAATGTCAATAAGGTGTGTACCACTGTTTTTCCATACGATGTTATTTGAATGATTTTCCAGGATGATAAATGCATCAGATCCTGGAATGTTCTTGTATGAAGACGAACTGATGTCATAGTATTTTCTCTTACCATCTTCCACTTTATAAAACGAAGTATGGCCTTTTTCCAGCATTTCATATACCCACTTAGCGGCGCGTTGTCCATTCTTTTCCATTGCCTGCACCGTTTCAGAAAGTCCCATGGCATCCCACGTAGCAAAAGGCCCGAGTTCCCACCCGAAACCGGCATTCAACGCATCATCAACCCTGTATATATCATCAGCAATTTCCGGGATCCGGTTCGAGACATATTGAAGCAGTCCATAGAAAAACTGTCGGTAAAAATCACCGGCTTTATCCTTGCCATTTACTGCAATCTTCATCTTTTGCTTCAGGTTATCCGTCTGCTTAAGCTGATCGATGGTTGCAAATTTTGTTTTGGCAGGAACGCCATATTCCATTGTCCTGATATCCAGTGACGGATAAACCGTTTTGCCGTCGCGTTTTTCTTTCTTAAAGAAACCTTGTCCGGTCTTATCACCCAGCCAGTTGTTCTTCACCATTTGTTCCAGCCATGCCGGAATAAGAAAAAGACTGCGTGCTTCATCAGCAGGGCAGGCTTCATGCACAAACTGCGCAACCTTAACAAGGGTATCTAGACCTACCACATCACTGGTTCTGAAGGTGGCGGATTTCGGTCGGCCGATAGCCGGGCCTGTCAGTGAATCAATTTCCTGTACCGTCATGTTCAGCTTTTCCATCAAATGAAAAATCTGCATGATGGCATATACTCCTATGCGGTTGGCAATAAAAGCGGGCGTGTCTTTACAAAGCACCGTTGCTTTACCAAGAAACAGGTCGCCATAGTCCATCAGGAAGCTGATCACTTCCGGATCGGTGGCAGGTGTAGGAATAATTTCCAGCAACCTTAAATAGCGGGGCGGATTAAAAAAGTGTGTGCCGCAAAAATGTTTTTGAAAATCGGCGCTGCGTCCTTCCGCCATCAGGTGAATGGGTATGCTGGAGGTATTGGAGGAAACGAGCGTGCCCGGCGCCCTGAACTTTTCAACCTGATCGTAAATCTTCTTTTTGATATCGAGGTTTTCAACCACCACTTCCATTACCCAGTCGCAACCGGCAATATCTTTCAGGTGGTCGGTGAAATTACCAGTAGTAATCAGTTTTGATGCGGCGGAAGCATAGACAGCGGCCGGTTTGGATTTTAGTGTGGCCTGCAATGCATTATTTACAATCCGGTTTCTTACAGCAGTATGTTCGGTGCTTAGCCCTTTTGATTTTTCTTCTGCAGTAAGTTCATTCGGCACCATATCCAGCAGCAGGACCTGCACACCTATATTTGCGAAGTGACAGGCAATACGACTTCCCATTACGCCTGATCCGAGTATGGCTACTTTTCTGATTTTCCGTTGATTCACTGGCTGGTTTTGATTTTGACAGATGATACCGCTTTACTATGTTTTCCCGAAACAGTCATCCGGGCCTTACGCGCACTTTCGTGCGGCGAAGTTATTACATAGTTCCCCAATTCCGAAACAAAAATAAAAATATTTGTTTAAACATTTAATGTGATCACATATATTTGCCGTAATTCAAAATACAGTATGGGCAATATCGAAAAAGCGTTGGGTAATACAACGTATAAAAATGAGTATCAAAAAGCAATCGCAGGCATCTTTTATACCTGCCGGTGGATGGAGTATTACTATCAGCAGCATTTGGGCAGTTTCGGCATCACCTGGCAACAGTTTTATGCACTCCGCATACTCAAAATTCAGCATCCCGGCACTGCAAATATGAATTTGCTCAAGGAGAAGATGATTGATAAGAATAGCGATGTATCGCGGATTGTGGAACGGCTGCGGAAGATGAACCTTGTGGACAGAAAGTTGAATAAGAAAGACCGCCGTCATGTCGACATTACCATCACTAAGAAGGGCATTGAATTACTCGACCGGATAAAAAAGCGGGATAAGGAAATAGAAGGTGTTTTACATAACCTCTCAGAAAAGGAAGTGAAACAACTGAATAAACTGCTGGATCAGATTTTTGACGGTAAGGTCTGAGGTGCTGTAAATGCAACAGAAAAGATCACCCAAAGTGGATGCCACTCCAGGTTATCTCATATGGTGCTTTCTTATCTCCACTGCTTTTTGATGTCTATCTGTATTAACTTCGGCGCTTTCAATAGCATCCATGTCAAAAGATAATCGGCAAATTCCACAGCCTGCGCAAGTTGCAGCCGCAAGGCTATCTGTATGGCATGGCTTACTGCTTGCCATGGTAGTAGTATTGATAGTTGCAGTTAGGCTGCGGTTGCTTGCACTGCCACTCGAGCGCGATGAAGGAGAGTATGCCTATATGGGCCAGTTACTACTCAAAGGATATGCACCATTTGAGATGGCCTATAACATGAAATTTCCGGGTACTTCCATGATGTATGCATTGATCATGCTGGTATTCGGTCAATCGGCAGAAGGCATACATGCCGGTTTCATGCTGATTAACCTGGGAACGGTGTTGTTGATTTTCATGGCAGCACGCCGGTTTATGGGAAATGAAATCGCCGTATTTGCTTCAGCTTCTTACGCATTGCTTAGCCTGAGTCCTGCCGTTTTGGGAAGTGCTGCCCACGCCACTCATTTTGTGATGATGTTTGCGGTGGCCGGAATATTTCAGTCACTTCTTGCAATGGAAAGTAAAAGCGCTGTGAGGTTGTTTATCAGCGGCATGCTTTTAGGACTAAGTATAGTGATGAAGCAATCCGGTATCTTCTTCGCCGCCTTTGGTGGATTGGTTCTTCTCTACGACCAGATTTTTTTACAGAAGGCTAAATGGACGAAATGGATGACATCAGCCATGGTGATAGCCACCGGAATCATACTGCCGGTTGCCCTGCTCTTCCTTTGGATGATCTCCGCAGGTACCTTCGACCGTTTCTGGTTTTGGTGCATGAGCTATGGCAGTCAGTACGCAGGATCTGAAAGCTTCAGTCGGGCATTTTCCAACCTCAAAGTGAGTCTTGACGGTTTGCATAAAGATTTTTTGATACTGTGGCTGCTTGCACCGTTAGGATGGGTGTTACTTTGGAGTGGCAATTACAAGTATTTAACAAAGTTATTCATCACATTTCTTGCTATAGTTTCTTTTGCTTCGGTTTTCCCCGGATTATATTTCAGGCAGCATTATTTTGTAATGTTTCTTCCTGTACTTTCAATACTGGCTGGTGTTGCCATACACTCCACCGGTAAATGGATATCCGGTCAGTCTGGAATTATTGGATCAACAGGAGCAGGCATATTGATATTTGTGCTGGCCAGCCTGGCAGGCATTGTACCTTTACGGTGGTACCTTTTTGAACAAACCATGTTTGGCGTTTCACGAGGTATTTATGGTAACAATCCTTTTCCGGAATCCGTTACCATAGGGCGCTATATCAAAAGTAGCACAGTTGAAACTGATCAGGTTGCCATCCTTGGCTCGGAGCCGCAGATTTACTTTTATGCAGATCGGCTTTGCGCCACTGGCTATATCTATACATACAGCCTGATGGAAGAACAGGTTTATAACCAGCGTATGCATGATGAGATGATTGCGGAAATCGAAGCGGCAAAACCGGAAATACTGGTTTTTTGCCGGCATCCTCAATCATGGCTGGTACGTGAAAATTCGCATTTAAAAGTGCTTGACTGGATCAATGTGTATTCCTCAGATCACTATGATGTAGTGGGTATAATGGAAATTCCTTCAGATTACAGAACCGGCAAATTTTACTTCAAAGAACAACTGAATAATTTCAGAGGAACATCGGACCGGCAGGTATATATATTCAGAAGAAAGCAAGCAATAAATTAGAATTACTATCGAGTCATATTTTGAAGTTTGACTGTTTGACGGAAGGCCTGCTATGAATAAGTCAGGTGTGCAAAAATTTTTAGTTGATTAAATTTAATTTAATGGGTGTACAGTAAAAGGTAAATGTGATTTAGAGGAAATCCGTAATCTTTAACAATGCCTTCTTTCAAAATATTCCAATAGATGAAAACGGCGTATCTGCAGCTATTTGAAAATGCGAAAAGCAAGAGAAAGGAAAACAAGAAGTTCCTGGAGCGGCTAAAGAAACTGAAGCCTGCCAATCTTGATGAGGTTACCAATGAGTTGCATGAAACGGCATTTGAGCATATTGATTGCCTGCAATGCGGCAATTGTTGTCGGACTACCGGACCCTTGCTGAAATCAAAAGACATTGAACGGCTGGCTAAACATTTCAATCAAAGGCCCGCTGATTTTACAGAGAGGTATCTGAGAATTGATGAAGACCGGGATTATGTATTCAAAAAAATGCCCTGCCCGTTTTTAGGCACTGATAATTATTGCAGCGTTTATGAACACCGGCCGGGAGCCTGCCGCGATTATCCGCATACGCAACAACGTAAGATTATTCAGATGCTTGGAATTACCTATCATAACACGATGATATGCCCGGCTGTGGCCGAGGTAGTGGAAGGGTTGAAAAAGGTTTATAATAAGTAGAGAGAATTCCAGGTTTCAAACCACGAATCCGTTATTGATAAGTTATTTGATGGCTGCAATAACTCCTCTATGTTCCGAGTTTTCTCATGCATTTATTGATTTTGCTTAATACTAAACCTGAAAGCGCATTTGCATTCAAAACAGATCTTATTTTACCCCCGGCGTAAAACTGCTTAGGATTGGCGAATCACTTACTTTTATTATTAGAAGTAGTGAAGCTTAAGCAGTTCTGAGTAGTGGTAAAGTGGCACTTTCAAATATAAAATACAGTTAATATAAAAAATCCCGAACCAGGTCCGGGATTTTTTCATTTTAAAGAAGCCATAAAAAAATATAGTTCCTGTCCTGATAATTTAAAATGGTCTTGTATGAGTTATTACTTTACGACCTGGAAAAACGTCTCCGCTTACTGAAATTGTTATTGCTATTCCCACCTGAACGCGACTGATGGGTAGCCACAGATTTTTGCGGATGCCCAAGCTGACTCAAATTCATCATATAAGCATGTTCGGCAACCGGAATTTGTTTGCCGGTGGCTTTTTGAACATCCTTCAGCAATAAGCGCTCATCGGCACTGCAAAAGGAAAATGCAAACCCGCTGGCTCCGGCACGGCCTGTTCTGCCGATACGGTGTGTATAGGAATCGGCCTGGTCAGGAAGATCATAGTTGAAAACATACGGAAGTTCCTTTACATCAATACCTCTTGAGGCAACATCTGTTGCTACCAGGATCGTGATGCGCTTGGTTTTGAAATCATCGAGTGCACGCTGACGTACATTCTGCGATTTATTGCCATGAATGGCTGCTGCCTTGATGCCTTTAATGCTCAATGCCTTCACCAGCTTATCCGCGCCATGTTTGGTGCGGGTGAATACCAGTGCATGATGTATCTTTTCTTCATGAATGATATCGCAAAGCAAGGCTGTCTTATTGATTTTGTCTACATAGTAAAGCTTCTGTTCTACCAGCACCTCTGAACCGGGAGCAGGTTGTACTTCTACAGTAACCGGATCACGAAGTAAAGACGCCGCCAGTTGCTTAATTTCCGGTGGAAGCGTTGCAGAGAAAAACAAGGTCTGACGTTTTGCGGGAACTTTGGCAACAATTTTTTTAATGTCTTTAATGAAGCCCATATCAAACATCTTATCCGCTTCATCAAGCACCAGAAATTCAATGTCGTTCAGTTTAACAAATCCCTGGTCCATCAGGTCGAGTAAACGGCCCGGTGTAGCCACAATAGTGGAAACCCCATTGCGCAATTGCGTCGTCTGAGCATGTTGTGAAACACCTCCGAAGATGACAACATGTTTTAATCCAAGGTGTTTGCCGTAGTCGCGGAAACTGTCGCCAATCTGTAGTGCGAGTTCACGGGTTGGTGCAAGCACCAGCGTGCGCACACCACGGTGTGTGGCCTGTTTGCTGCTCATCAGTTGCAGCAAGGGAAGTGCGAAAGCGGCAGTTTTGCCTGATCCGGTTTGTGCACTTCCGAAAATATCGCGGCCTTCCAGGATAACCGGAATAGCCTTCTGTTGTACTGCTGTGGGTTGTACGTACCCTTTTGATTCCAGCGCGCTTACTATAGGCGCAGAAAGATTTAATGCTTTAAATGGCATGTTAATGTATTGATCTTTTAATCGTGAATGTGCAAAGCCATTCATCCTTGCTAATCAGCAATTATGCTTTGCTACGTATTAGGTGAGAAGGAGAAAGTAATCTGCGAGGAGATATTGAAATCTTTTGATCGTCAGGACGAAGTCCAACTCTATAATGGTTGCAAAGGTAAACTAATTAACGGAAGATAAAAACTGTTGCATATATGGGGGTTAAATTGTTAAATTGTTAAATGGCTAAATGGTTAAATTGCTGCGGCGAAGCCGATCACTTGCTATTCTGTAATCACTACGCTACTTTACTCACTTACTCAAATACTTGTATGACGGGAGACGGAAGAAGAGACACAGGATCCAGGATCCAGGAATCAAGACATGACTTAAGATTGAGGACAATTCTTAATCAAAACACTGTTGTTCATTTGACCAGACGAAATACCCATCAACTTCACAATTAAGTCTTCCGTCATAAGTCCTCCGTCCTAAGTCCTAAGTCCTCCGTCTTAAGTCTTGCATCTTAAGTCCTTCGGGTATAGCAGTCGATATGATTTTCATCATAACTATGATACTTCATACAAAGTGAATTTTGCTGATTAGAAATCGGTGCTGCGGATTGAATTTCACAATGGTGTAGAATGAATCTTGGCTGGCATGAGAAACAATGTGGCAATAGTTTGATCATTAAAAAGTGAAAGGAGTGATGGAATTCAAAATGCAGATCTTTACGTTTCTTTTCCTGATGCTCGGGCCATTTAAGATTATTGCTCCATTTGCGAAAATTACCAGGAATGCAACACCCACACTTACAAAGCAAATAGCGTTAAGAGCATCACTTTATTCAGCAGGAGCACTATTGCTTGCAGGGCTTCTTGGCCAAAGGATTATATCAAGTTATGGTATTCCCATTCCTATACTTGCAATATCCGGTGGAATAATACTCTTCCTCGTGGCTTTGCTTAATGTGATCAAGCAATTTGATACCCATGCCACACATGATGATATTGTTGCAGAACCAACATTAAGCATGGCCATGAACCCGCTTGCATTTCCTTCAATAGTTACACCCTATGGAATAGCGGCACTAATCGTATTTCTTTCAATTAGCCCTGATATGAATGCGAAAATGACTGTTGGTGCCATCGTTCTTGCTATCATGATTGTAAACCTTGTAGTTATGCTGCTAACCAGGTACATCTATAGACCGCTGGCATTAGTCTTTGCCATATTGGGCGTTGTGCTGGGTGTGGTTCAGGTGGCTCTGGGATTATTAATTATTTACAATCAGACAAGAGCTCTTTTAAAGTTATGACCTTTTTAATAAGTGACAACTTGCAGATTCAAGTCATTTCTGAACCTAAATGTGCTGTTAACTTAATCAAGCAGTGGTATAAATAACAAAAAATTAATAACATGAAAGTTATCATAATTGGTGGTGTAGCCGGCGGAGCCTCCTGCGCTGCCCGTCTTCGGAGGCTAGATGAACAGGCTGAAATACTCATGGTGGAAAAAGGTCCCTATGTATCCTATGCCAACTGTGGACTGCCTTACCATGTTGGTGGCGTAATTGAAAAGGAATCGAGTTTGCTGCTTGGCAGTGTGCAAATGTTTAAGTCCATGTTTAATATTGAAGTGCGCACGAATTGTGAGGCGCTAGAAATTTCGACAAAGGAAAAATCGGTCAGACTGCGCAATACAATTACGGGCGAAGTATCCACACAAGTTTATGATAAATTGGTGCTTTCACCGGGTGCAGTTTCTGTTCGTCCGCCATTGCCTGGCATCGACCTTCCTGGCATATTTCATATAAGAACAGTCCCGGATGCAAGAACGATTAATGAATGGATTGAAAAGGGTAATCCATTCCTGTCAGGCATGTATAAATATTCCGGGTTTCAGGTACTCCGGCCCAAGACACGTGCTGTAGTGATAGGCGGAGGTTTTATAGGGCTTGAAATGGTTGAAAACCTGGTTCACCGTGGTTTTGATGTCACTCTTGTTGAAATGCTTGACCATGTTTTACCACCGGTGGATAATGAGCATGCAAGCATGGTGGAAGATCTATTGAAAATGCATGGCGTGCACCTTGCCTTGGGTGATGGTGTAAGTGGTTTCAGGAAAACTGACGGCGGTGCCATTGAGGTACAAACCAAGTCCGGAAAAATCTATCCGGCTGACATTGTCATCCTTGCTTTGGGTGTGCGTCCTGATACAACATTGGCCAAAACCGCAGGGCTAACAATAGGAGAGAAGGGCGGCATCAGGGTTGATGATCAAATGCGTACAAGTGATCATGATATTTTTGCCGTGGGAGATGCAGTAGAGGTAAAAGATTTTGTAACAGGTGAATGGGGCCTGATTGCATTGGCAGGTCCGGCCAACCGGCAAGGCCGCATCGTGGCTGATGTGATTGCAGGCCGCAATTCCCGTTTCCGCGGCACTCAGGGTACAGCGATTGTTGGATTGTTTGGCGGGGCAATTGCCTGGACAGGTGTCAGTGAAAAAACGTTGAAGAGACGTAATGATATAGACTATGAAAAAATCTACCTCTACCCCAATTCTCATGCTGGATATTATCCGGGTGCTAAACCGGTTGCGATGAAAATACTCTTTCGCAAATCGGATGGGCGCCTGCTTGGCGCACAGGCGCTCGGCGTAGATGGAGTAGATAAACGAATCAGCGTGGTCGCGGGGATGTTGCAAATGGGAGCAACCATCTATGATTTGGAAGAAGCGGAACTCTGTTATGCCCCGCAATTTGGCAGCGCGAAAGATCCCGTAAACTTCGCAGGCATGGTGGCAGCAGATGTGTTACGTGGTGATATGCCCGTCAGCCACTGGCCGGAGGCTAAAGAGGGTTTCATCCTCGATGTTCGTGATGTGATTGAACTGGCTGTTGAAAATATTCCGGGTTCCGTCAATATTCCATTAGGTGAACTACGCGGTCGTATGAACGAACTGCCGCACGACAAGGACATTCATGTGATTTGCCGGTCAGGTCAACGTGCATACCTTGCTACGAGAATACTTTTGCAAAATGGCTTCAAAGCAAAAAATGTCTCAGGGGGAATGCTTTCACTGGCCCATAATCACTTGTTTGCGGCCAGCAGGGGCAGAGATTAGTGATGTTGGCAATCAGCCTCTGACTGGTTTACCTTACCCAAATTGTGCAGTACAAAACATACAATACTTTAGCCCTGATGAAGTGCTGCACAGGAATTCTTTTCAAAATAGGTAAGCTCAGGTTCATCTAATCCTGATACATGCTTTCAATTATATCACGGTACTTTTCAATAATCACTTTCCGTTTCAGTTTCATAGTGGGCGTAAGCTGTCCTCCCGGAACCGTCCATTCTTCCGGCATCAGCCTGAATCTCTTGATCTGATCAGTATGTCCGAACTCTTTGTTCTTTTCATCAACTACCTGCTGATACTTTTCCAATACTTGTGCATTGCAAATCATTTCTTCATTAGACTTGCAGGTAATCCCGCTCTTTTCGCACCATGACTTGAGGTTTACATAAGAGGGTACAATCAGGGCGGAAACAAACTTACGGGCATCGCCGATTACCATCATCTGTTCAACAAAGAATGATTCCTTGAACTTATTTTCAAGTGGTTGTGGTGCAACATATTTCCCTCCGGAAGTTTTAAAAAGCTCCTTCTTGCGGTCTGTGATTTTCAGGAATTTATTATCTACAAACTCACCAATATCACCGGTGTGAAACCATCCATCTTTATCAATAGCTTCTGCTGTCTTATCAGGAAGCTTGTAATATCCCAACATAACATTTGGACCTTTGCAGAGTATCTCACCATCTTCTGCAATTTTTACCTGCACATTGCGAACCACCGGTCCGACGGAACCGAGCATATTTTCTGACATCTTGTATCCATTCACTGAAATGACAGGTGATGTTTCAGTAAGTCCGTATCCTTCCATGATGGTGATGCCGGCAGCAGTAAATACTTTTCCAATTTTAGCATTCAATGGTGCCGCTCCTGAACAAATGGCGAATATATTTCCACCCAATGCTTCTTTCCATTTACTGAAGATCAACTTCTTCGCCAGCTTCAATTGCATATTATACCATGTGCCTTGATCTTTTTGATTATCCCAACGCTCACCAAGCCGAAGCGCCCAAAAGAACAATCCTTTTTTTACACCTTTTAACTCAAGTCCTTTACTCACGATGCGCTCATAAACTTTTTCCAGCAAACGCGGAACACAGGTGAAGAAATGTGGCTTAATCTCCCGGAGATTATCACCAATGGTTTCAATACTTTCGGCATAGTAAACGGAAACCCCTTTCATAAAATAACAATAGATTACCAACTTTTCAAACACATGATTCAATGGAAGAAAACTCAAAGCCTTATGTGTTTCATTAATAGGCAACACATCATCTACTGATTTAATATTTTCAACTACATTGTAATGCGAAAGCATCACCCCTTTTGGAAAACCGGTTGTGCCTGATGTATAAATCATACAGGCAAGGTCATGCTGATCGATAGTGGGACTGATCTTCATTACATCCCGAATATCACTATGGATCGCTCTTTTCAGGAATTCTTTCCAGTGAATCGCACCTTCCACCAGATCGAAAGTGAAAATTTCCTGCAAGGTGGGTATCCTGCTCTTTATGCGTACCATTTTTTCATACAACTCTTTCGATGATACGAACAGCATCTTCACCTCTGCATTGTTCATGATATACACATAGTCTTCCTCGCTGATCGTCGGGTATATTGGAACGGTAACAGCACCTACCTGCATGATGCCAAGGTCTACAAAGTTCCATTCAGGCCGGTTATTTCCTACTATGGAAATGGCATCTCCCTTTTGAATACCACTGCCAAGTAACGCCATGCTTACACTGTTCATATTGTCCACCACATCATGGGTATTGTAGTGAACCCACTTGCCATCAACTTTAGCATTAAGGCTGTCGGCTTTTACAAAGTTCTTTTGCTGGTAGTAGATGATATCAAAAATGCGCTTGTAATCGTTCATAGTGGTTTTATTGTAGGAATGAAAATAGTTAAAAGTTTCAAATTGACTGCTGACAGTATGCAATTATTAAACAAGTTCACGAAAAAATTAAGCAGTTTAAGGAAAATGGTTCACTTAGATTATTCCGGTAGTGATCCGGTCAAGTGACTATATTGTTTTAACAAATCAGTGTGAAGTATAATTTACAAACTTTTTGTACTGTTTTTATAAATTTTGCTTCTATATAATATTACTGCTGCCGTAATTAACAAGTCACCTCATACATTAGCAACAATGCAGCACAACAATGATAAAACTATTTTACGATTATCAGGTGTAATGGAATGCTGGGATTAAAAGCTTCAGACATCCAGATTTGGTATCATTATTCATGGAATGCGCTGCAAATGTATAGTGTAGGTCAAACAAGAGCAATCGTCTAAACGGATGATTTTGCATAAATAGCAATAATAAGTATTAAGCTCATTAGTAACTTCTCAGGGGAATAAATAAACAGCATATGAGCGACAAGGATTTAACTGATATTCACAAATGAAGACGCTATTGTATCGATGCAAGCCTCATCTTCCATACGGACACCGTAACCGCATATATCGTCATGTAAAATTTACATCCGTAAAAATCAGTTCGATCTGTATTATCCGTGTTCGATTATTGAATCTTCGATTATTGAGTAGCTGCTCAAATTACAAACCAATTCCAAACCCGGCACGAATAACAGGAACTCCATAATAAGGGCTGTACTGATTTTGCAACACATCATATAATATACTGATGAAGAAAGCGGAATTACCACCTATGGGTTGTGAGTAACCGCCTCCCAACAACAAAGAAGGGATCCATTCTCTTTCTGCCGCATACACCCCATTAATAGGGTCTACCAGTTTATAGACTTCATAGTTATTTCCTTCAAAATTGAATTCAGCAAATAATCCCTTGTAGATAATGTAACGGCTGAATACCAGGCCACCGTAAATATTGGTTTTGTATGGCGGGTTATAGTAATTATCCTGGTAATAGGAATACCTGACACCAACGCCTGCAGACCAGCTTGGAGTGAGCATGTACCCGATAAGAGGCGCAATTTCAATGTTGGTAATTGTACCAAAAGTCAGGCCCAGGTTACCACCCACGAAAATCCTGTCTTTAAATGGAATCTGTGGTTTGTTTGCAGTAGTGGAATGCTGCGCTGTTACAACGGTCCAGAGGCAGAGGAACAGCAAAACAGGAAGTGTGAATCGTGCGAACTTCAGCATAACGAATGAATAAGTTACGTGTGTAAAAGTAATTAAATTAATTAGCAAAGATCTTGCCCGGGTTCATGATACCATTAGGATCGAAAACCGCTTTAATCTGCTGCATGAGATCAAGTTGTTTCTTGTTAAAGGCAATATCCATATAGTCCTTTTGCACCCAGCCAATGCCATGTTCACCTGAAAGGGTTCCGCCAAGCTGCACGCAGAGTTCGAATATCTTACGAATACCCTTTGGCAAAACTTCATTCCAGCTCGCTTCATCCATTTCACCGCGTATTATATTCACATGAAGATTGCCATCGCCTGCATGCCCGTAACAAACCGATTTAAATCCATAGGCAGCGCCAATCTTTTTTACTCCTTCCAGCAATCGGGGTAATTCTGCTCTCGGTACCACCGTATCTTCCTCTTTATAGATAGAATTGGACTTCACCGCTTCAGCTACACTGCGCCGCATGCGCCACAAGTCTGCTTTTTGTTGTGCAGACTCTGCAAACAGTATTTCACCAATATCAAAGAGACTTACCACTTCGGTGATCCGCTCCATTTCTTTAAACAGTTGATCAGGGTCATTACCATCAACTTCAATCAGCAAATGCGCCTGCACATCATCAGCTATAGAAAGATGTTGCACATCTGCAAATTTCATGGTATAGTCTATGGCATCCCTTTCCATGAACTCCATGGCCGATGGAATAATGCCCGCCGTAAAAACAGCATTCACCGTTTCACAGGCTTGTAATGCACTCTTAAAAGGAACCAGCATGAGCAGGTCATATTGCGGATGTGGCAGCAGTCGGAGCACAATCCTGGTCACTATTCCCAATGTGCCTTCACTACCGACAATTAATTGGGTCAGGTTATAGCCCGTTGCATTTTTTAACACATTCGCTCCCGTCATAATTATTTCACCGGTAGGTAAAACCAATTCCAGGTTTAATACATAATCTTTTACCACACCATATTTAACGGCTTTGGGCCCACCTGAATTTTCTGCAATGTTACCTCCAATAAAACAGGATCCTCTGCTTGCCGGATCGGGCGGATAAAACAACCCCTTTTCTTTCACAGCTTCCTGCAACACCTGCGTGATTACACCAGGCTCTACGGTTACCTGGTAATTGCGTTCGTCAATTAGCAGAATCTTATTCAGCCGCTCGATGGATAGTATCACGCCGCCATAAACAGGTAATGCCCCTCCGCTAAGTCCTGTGCCTGCCGCACGTGGCGTCACACTGATCTTTTGCTGATGACAATAGGAGAGTATCGCACTGATTTCCAGAGCAGATTCCGGCTTGACTACAACCTCCGGAATAAATTTCAAATCCTCCGTTTCATCATGGCTGTAATGGCTCAATGATTCAGGATCAGTCATCACAAAGCCCTCACCACAGATAGCCTGAAAGTGACTGATATCTTCAGAAGTAATTCTCTTAAAAGCCATTAATGTAGAAATAGTTGAAAACTGCTAATGACGGTGCCTGTATTTAAAGATTGCAAATGTATATGAAAACAAAAGTTTAGTCAGTAACTATTTCCCTGCTTACGCCGGGAATTTCCAAAACCAGGTCTGCTCCATATTTTCCGGCAGGTGTCTGGTATCCCGCGGTAATGTTTCCGTCCAGCACTTTTTTAGCTATCAATAAGGTGGCTATTGCTGTCAGGGTATAACCTTCCGGACCTCGTAACCTGGCTGTTACTGTTTGATTGTTTGCATTCTTCGCCATACCCCAGACAAGGCTGATTGCTTTTTCACGCATTGCATCCGTTGGCCCCGCCGGCCTGCTATTTATTTTTTTAGCGATATAATTTCTTACCAGGGAAGTCTTTAATAATGGGTTGAATAAATACTGAAGTTTTAATAATCTGTGTATCCATGGCTTGATACTGGTATAAGCTTCAATATCCGGAATAGCGGTTGTATGATAGGCAGTGGAAACATCACCCCAGGGAATGCTCATCACAAATATTTTTTTCATCCCAAAATCAACCGTCATGCTTTTTTGACCTAAAGGAAGACGAACTATTTTGCCTTCCTTCCGCACAGCGCCACCCTTTCCAAGTTTAAGTAACATGGACATTGCCGTACCATGTGAAATGGCTCCACCTAAAGTTGCAAATGCCAGCTTGAGGCTATTGGCATCGGGAAGTAACGATTTTAGAAAAAGCGCCAGGCAATCCGTAGGAACCACATCAAAGCCTGCACCGGGCAAAAGCATAATGCCTGCTTCCTTTGCTGCTGCATCAAAACTTTTTATTTGTTCAAACACATCTATGTCGCCATTTATATCGATGTAATGGGTTCCCGTTTGCAAACAGGCTTTTACCATCTGATCGGCAGTGAAGACGAATGGCCCCGCCGCATTTACTACCAGTTTCACTGAACGCAAGGCAGCCAACAACTCCTTTGTATCGTTTATGTCAAATATTTTGTAAGGAAGTTTTAATGCAGTAGCCAGTGTTTCAATCTTATCTTTCGTTCTGCCTGCAAGTATTGGTTGAAGCTGATATTGCGCGGCAAACCGGGCTATCAAGGTGCCGGTATATCCATTGGCACCATAGAGTAAAAATGAGTTCTGTGACATACAAATGAATTTGATTGTCGAAAGGTGGGCTTGCCTGTTCGGTTAAGTTAGGTGCAAACTATGGAAAATGCCGGCCAATGTTTGCAGTTTTTGCTGAAAATTGAATCTCCAAGCCCCCCCCTTTTTTAACCCCCCCCCCCCCGCCCGCCCCGCCCGCCCGGCCGGCGGGGCGAATTGATTACCTTTCCCGGCCGGGCCCAACCAACCCCAAAAAAACACACACACCCCCCCCCCCCCCCCCCCCCCCCCCCCCCCCCCCCCCCCCCCCCAACAAAAAAAACCCCCCCCCCCCCCCCCCCCCCCCCCCTTTTTTTAAAAAAAAAAAAATCCCCCCTTTTTTTTACCCCCTTAATTTTTGCGGTTTGATAGGTAGCCTTTACTTATCACATTCTTTTTTTTTAATGTCTGATGATTACCTTTGATTTCAACCCAAATAACCAGCAATATGGCAGCTAGCTATTGTGATGCAGTAAGGAAGATGGAAGTGACGGAAGTACATAAAAAGTACCACGATACGGAGTATGGTTTCCCGATTCCTGACGATGATGCGCTTTTCGGAAGGTTGATACTGGAGATCAACCAGGCCGGACTTTCCTGGACAACAATACTAAATAAGAAGGAAAATTTTTTTAATGCCTACCATGGATTCCGGATAAATAAAGTGGCAGCATATAAAGACCGCGACATTCAAAGATTATTGAATGATGCGGGAATTATCCGCAACCGGTTAAAGGTGGCAGCTGCCGTGGAGAATGCAAAACGCATAAAATTATTGCAGAAACAGTTTGGTTCATTTAAAGCTTGGCTCGACCACCATCATCCGCAAACCAAGGCTGAGTGGGTGAAGACCTTTAAGGGGCAGTTCAAATTTACAGGGGGTGAAATTGTAAATGAATTTCTGATGAGTACCGGTTATTTACCCGGAGCACATATTGAAAGTTGTCCCGTATATAAGAACGTGTTAAAGCAAAAACCTGCATGGATTGACAGACTATAATATATTCAACAGGCACCTGTTAACATCAGTTTCCAGCTAAACACGGATTGTCATAATATTAAATTTTGACTGATGTTTGTTTCGGATTTCCACTAATTCCATATCTTTCGAAAAATTCTAGTTATGCGCAACTTAATGGTACTGTTTTTTGCACTGATTTATTCTGCAGTGGCTCTTGGACAATCAACCCCGACTGCTTCCGGCACAAAGGTTTATACGGCTTCAACAGGTGAAACCATTTTCTCCTGGGGCAATGTAGATGCCGGAGATCAGGAAGTCCAGAATGTGGTCAGGTTTTCGCCGGTGTTCAACTTTGGTCAACAGGTGCATTTTGATTTCAGCAACAATTTTGGCATTTATACCGGTTTAAACCTTCGTAACGTCGGTTTGATCACGCATACAAATATGTCAGGCTATGAAGTTAAGATCAAGGAGCGTTCTTATGGTCTTGGATTACCCCTTGCTTTAAAGCTTGGTAATTTCGACAAGAACTTTAACCTGGCTGTAGGTGGTGAATTGGAGGTAATGTTTGCCTGGAAAAGAAAAATATTTGTGGGTGATGACGTAAAAACCAAAGACTATGATTGGTTTTCTGACGAAGTGAATATTTTCAACCCATCTTTGTTTGCTGAGATAAAATTTTATAAGGGCCAGTATATCCGGTTTAAATACTACCTCGATGATTTTTTGCAATACCAGCAAGGAGGATTGATTGTTCCAATTCCTGGAGTAACCTCACCTGAAAATGTACTTCCCGACTATGCGAAAGCCAGTCAGTTAATGTATATCTCTATAGGAGCAGTCGTATCCGATAAGAAAATGGAATTCACACCTGACAATTCAAAGGCGTTTAAAGCGAATGATGGATACTTCCGGACCGCATCACGTTAGAAGAGTCTGTATATTCATTTAAAAAGGTATTTCAAAACTGCAAGGAAAACTTTTTATAAAGGTTGATTAAAATCTTAGTGCAGTATAGTCAATCTGCAAAGAATTTTTGCATAGCCTTATTGAAATAAAGGTGTTGTTGGGTAATAACAGCCAGGATCCTGTGTCCAGGCATTCCGAAGCAATTACAATACTGCCCTTTCTCATTGACAAGTAGAGCGTATAATATGCTTCGTAAATCTCCTGTTTGTCTGGATTGCTTTCATTGTAAATTCGCCAGGCATAGAGTGTGTCAGGACTCATAAGTAATCCGCAAAGAGAATCATAGGACTTACTTCCTGCTATGTCTGAAACAATAGAACTAAAACTTCTATCCTGATTTTTCTCTTTTTCATCGATCAGGTTATGAAAGAGAATTTGCGAATCGGATATCTCTTTGGCAACTGCTTCATTATGGTAAGAAGCAATACTACCATTATGGCTGAATGCATAAGGAGTTTCATTTGGCTTATAATAAAATGGGTGGGCCCCTTCCAGTGACGCCTTGAGCCCTTTTGAAGCAAGCCGGTTATGCGCAATAAATAGCTGTGAATTTGCTTTTTTTACAATAGACTGATAGCTTTCGTCCCAGGCTGTTGCCTTGTCACGTTTATGAATTTCAATATTCCCCTGATTTAGAAAGGCAAGCCCGCAGCCATCATTGTGTTTGCCGCGAAGCCATGGAGCAGACGGTTGCTTTCCATTTTGTGAAAGATACGATAGTGAGGTGGGGCACAGGAGCATCTCTTCTATGATAGCGCTTGCCTCCGGACTTACTTTTGCAATCATCCTGCACATGATCAGTTTCGTTGATATTGGTGAAAATGGATCTTCGATTTATTCAATGTTGATCAAGAGGATATTGCTTTTCTGCTTCAACCATACGTTTACTGATTCTTCCGATTAACATATCCCAGAACATAATGAAATCGGAACCAAGGCTATAAACCGGATAAGTAAAAGTAGCGGGTTTGTTTCTCTCAATGAAAGCATGCGAAGCCCATGCAAAGCCATATCCCAATACAGGGATCAAAAACAACAATAACCATTTTTGCAGCAACAAAGCATACATCAGGCATATGATGAGGAGTAGTGTTCCAACAAAGTGCATCGTGCGGGTTAAGGGCTTGCGGTGCTCTGACAAATAATAAGGATAAAATTCAGAAATTGACTTATACCGTTTGTTGGTCATAACAATGGATTTTGAAATTCGAAGTTAACAAAGATCAGGAATTAAGTAAACCAATGGCTGTGTGTTACGGAATAGAAATTCACAGAATTAATAGTGTAATTCATTAATCAGGTAAGGTGAATCGCATTCACAGATTGCCTGTTCCGGATTAGCTTATTTCATCCACTGATATACTATAAGACTGGAGAGATAAGCAAGTCCCGTCAAATACAAAATCTGTATGGAAGGCCATTTCCATGATTTCGTTTCTCTTTTTACCACGGCAACCGTACTCATGCATTGCATGGCAAATGCAAAAAAGATCATTAGTGAAAAAGCAGTAGCGGCGCTGTAAACATGTTCACCGGTTTCAGGATCAATTTCATTGCGCATCCGTTCCCTGATTGCTTCGAAATCAACATCCTCGGTTGATCCGACACTGTAGATGGTTGACATGGTACCGACAAATACTTCCCTTGCTGCAAAAGAAGTGATCAGGGCAATGCCGATCTTCCAGTCGAAGCCAAGCGGTTTAATGGCCGGTTCAATAAAATGCCCGATACGTCCTGCAAAAGATGCAGCCAGCTTTTCTGCCTGTAACTGATTATTCAGGTCTGTTTGCGTAATCGATTCAGTAGGTTGCATCGAAGCGTATTTTTCTTCAATAACCTCTATTGAATTACCCGGACCAAAAGAAGCCAGGAACCACAGAATGATAGAAATGGTGATAATCACTTTTCCCGCATCTGTAACAAACACCTTTGCTTTCTCAATCATGGTGATGCCCACATTGCCCCAGCGCGGTTTGCGATAGATTGGTAATTCCATCAGGTAATAACTTTTCTCTTTTGCCTTTATGATCAGCTTCATCACAAATGCAGCTAACAGCGCCATGGCCCATCCAAGCAGGTAGAGTCCCATCATGACGAGCCCTTTCAGATTCATAAAACCAAGAAATTTCTCATCAGGAACTATAAAACTGATTAAGAGTGCATACACCGGCAGCCGTGCGGAACAGCTCATTAATGGCGTCACCATGATGGTGATAATCCGGTCTTTCCAGTTTTCAATACCGCGAGTGGAAAGTATGGCAGGTACAGCACAAGCCATTCCACTTACAAGCGGCAAGGTGGATTTTCCACTCATACCCACTTTACGCATAAGACGGTCCATAAGAAAACTTACGCGCGTCATGTATCCGGTATCTTCAAGAATGCTGATGAAACCAAAGAGCAGCATGATCTGCGGTATAAAAATGACTATACCACCAATACCAGCCAGCACACCTTCCAACAGCAAATTGGTAAGCAGGCTTTCCGGTAACAAATTGTCCAGCGACTCTTGCATCCAGCTAAAGGCAGCGCCGATGGCTTCCATAGGATAAGTAGCCCACGAAAAAATGGCCTGGAACACAAAATAAAAAATGAGCAGAAAGATGAGGTAGCCATAAACCGGATGTAACAATACCGCATCGATCCTGGCTGTTGTATCCAAAGCCTGTTGCCTGCTCTGATCCTGTGAAGTGCAGCGATCAAGAATAGCATTAATGCGTTCATATCGTTGCAGAATTTCTTCGCCTTGCAACTTCGACATCGCAAAGTGATGCTGCTCCAGCAGTTGTTTTATTTTTCCTTTTTGTTCTACATTAAAACAGAAGATGTTTATATAATGACAAGCTATTTGAAATGCGGTGTAGTCGCTCGTTACCTTGGTTATTTCTTTAACGCCATCCACTACTTCAGGACATAGCGGCCGCACTTCTACAAAATTCTTTTCCGGCACAGGTACCGTCGTCTGTATCGCGCGTTTCAGGTCATTAATGCCTTTGCCTTCTCTTGCATTGATAGGAATTACCTTAACACCAAGTTCGATGGCTAATTGCTGTGTATCAATGGCCAGTCCGTTTTTGCGGGCCACATCCACCATATTCAGGGCAATGATGGTCGGAATTTTAAGGTCAATGATTTGGGAACAAAAGAGCAGGTTGCGTTTCAGGTTCGATGCATCTGCAACAATCACCAGCATATCAGGATGCGAATCATTGTCAGCATTCAGCAATACATCGAAAGTGATAAATTCATCTATACGCCGTGGATAGAGGCTATAGGTGCCGGGCAAATCAATAATACTTGCAATGGTGTCTTTTGCAAGTGAAATATAACCTGTCTTTTTATCAACAGTTACGCCG
Organism: Chitinophagaceae bacterium; assembly: GCA_016704325.1. Classification (GTDB taxonomy): domain Bacteria; phylum Bacteroidota; class Bacteroidia; order Chitinophagales; family UBA10324; genus JACCZZ01. The sequence continues at coordinate 1,075,912 of JADJAG010000008.1, read as the reverse complement.
GCAAAATTGCCGACTTTCTGTCGCAAGCCTGTCAATGCATTAAACAGCGAAGATTTCCCGCAATTCGGATTTCCTACCAGTGCAATTTTTATATTCTTCTTCAAGCTTCAACAATTCGGTCAATAGTGGCAGAAATTATTTACGTACCATTACGGCATTGGCTTCTTCCTTTCGAAGACTTAACAGGTACGTGCCGATTTTTACAGAGATCGGATCACCCAATGGTGCAATCTTATCTACGAATACTTCCTCTCCGGGAAGAAATCCCATTTCCATTAGCTTCAGCGAAAGGTCGCTGCTTTCCAGCCGCACAATTACAGCGGTGTCTCCTTCTTTCAGTTTCCCCAATGAGAGAATTGACTGCTCTTTTCCCACTTTCTTATTTAGATTGAATTTAAATAGCGCAAGTTAGTAATTTCCATGACAGATGGAAATGATACAGATTAGTAAGGGCTGCAATGGGCTGTCTGAAAGGGTTTCATATTGAAAATGGAATCTGGCATAACCTGGTTATTTGAAAAGGAAGGGCAGGTCTGGCACTTTTTTTTGAACAGGGAACATCCGCTTATTGCACCACCTATGCCTGCGATAAATAGGATAATCACTGCTGTTTTGTATATTTTATGCATCATTGCGGTTCATTCTTTTAAACTATTCCATGGCCGAAGAACGTAATCTTTTTGCAGTAATTGCTAACTGATTTGAGCAGGAAAAGAAAAATACTGGTAGCTCCGCTTGATTGGGGACTTGGACATGCAACGCGCATGATACCGGTCATTCATGAATTGCAAAGCCTCGGCGCAGAAGTGTTGATTGCATCTGACGGACCTGCAATGTCATTGCTCAGGAAAGAATTCCCGCAGCTTACCGCCATCAACTTGCCGGGTTACCGGGTTCATTATCAGAAAAAGGGCAGCCTCGGAATTACTATGCTGCTCCAATTACCTAAAATTTTAGCTGTTATTCGTGCAGAAAAAAAGTGGTTGAGGAAGATTATATCCAAAGAAAATATCGATGCCGTAATTTCCGACAACCGGTTTGACATGTATGCAAAGGATATTCCCTGCACTTTTGTTACGCACCAATTAAATATCATTGCTCCGTCTCCATTCAAAAGGATGGAACGATGGATCAATAAAGTCAACAGGAGACTGATTGCTAATTTTGATGCCTGCTGGATTCCTGATTTTGAAAAGGAACCTGGCCTAAGCGGAATATTATCGCATAAATTTCCATTGCCGGATAATGCAGTATTCATCGGTACACTATCCAGGTTTTCCTACCGGGAAGTAAGTAAGCGATACAAATTAATGGTATTGCTTTCCGGGCCGGAACCGCAGCGGAGTATGCTGGAGCAACTACTCTTGCAACAAGTTAAGGAATACGCTTCACGCAGGAATAATCAACCAACTAATGAGGAGGTGGCAGCCGATGAATTAGATCAGATATTGTTTGTAAGAGGCATTCCGGGTGGATCGGGCGAGGTGTTACAGATTTCACCCGGTGTGTTATTGGTAGATTACCTGTTGACAGAAGCATTGAACACCGCTATTCTTGAATCGGAGATTATTATTTCCCGTCCTGGATATACTACAGTCATGGATCTCTCACTATTAGGAAGCCGTGCGATCTTCATTCCAACACCTGGTCAACCGGAGCAGGAATATCTGGCGGAATATTTAACTAATAAAGGAATTTGCTACACAACAAGTCAGTCATCCTTTGACCTTGAATTGGCACTGTTTGAAGAAAAGGCATTTGCCGGTTTTAAAGCCAATTCAGTACAACTATGGAAGCAGCACTTAGTCAATCTCCTGGCTTCCATTCCAGATCAATAATTTTATTCCCAAATCGGCGAATGCTCTAAATGGATTTCCCCCTGGAAGAAAATTTTTGTTGTTTGTTCAAACGATTCAGTAAAGTCGGAAACATAAAAATGATGCGGATTTTGCCGGGCATCATTGAGGAGATCAAGTTGCTCCAAAGTCTTCTTTACCCTGTTAGCTACCAGGTTGTTGGAATTAAATATTTTGATGCGCTGATTAAAATAGGAAGCCACTTCTTTTTCGATCAGTGGATAATGCGTGCAGGCCATGATCATGCCTTGTATGTCGCTGAAATCAGGATAGGCGAGGTAGGAATTAATTACAGCCTGGCTAACGCTGTTATTATAAAAGCCGGCTTCAATCATAGAAGCAAGCAGGGCAGTGGCCAGCGCCACTGTTTCAAGGTCAGGCCGCAGCGCTTTGAGTTTTTGCTCATATACGCCTGATTTAATAGTGCCTTTGGTTCCGATAATTCCGATTTTCCTGATTGAAAGATCTGCAGCCACTGCTTCTACAACAGGGTCGATTACGTTTACCAGTGGTACATTGCCATTGAGGTACTTTTCAACAGTTTCAAAAGCTGCAGCCGATGCCGTATTGCAGGCAATCAGGATGAGTTTGCAATTTTTTTCGAGCAAAAAATCGGTGATACGTAATGAATAGTGCTGAATGGATTCAGCAGATTTATCGCCATAAGGCAAATGAGCAGTATCTCCAAAATAGATGATTTCTTCCTCAGGCAACAGCCCGGAAACAGCATTGGCGACTGTTAAGCCGCCAATGCCTGAATCAAATATTCCGATAGGTTGATTTCTTGCCATTTATAAGATGGAATGCCTGATGGCAAATCGATCGTTTTTACGGCTATTTTAAAGCCAGCTTCTTCTTCACTAATTCCATCAGGTTATCTGATTCCTGTGCATACACTACGGCGCCTGCACTGGTATCAAATACATAAGCGTAGTTATTCGCTTTAGCTACTTCCTTGATGGCATCTTCTGCCTTTTTCAAAATAGGAGAGTATACCTCTTCTTTCTTGTTTTGAAGTTTGTCCTGAGCAGTACCCTGGAACTGCTGAATGCGGTTTTCCAGGTCCTTTATTTCCTGTTGTTTGATCTCCTTAACGGCATCTGTCGTAGTTGCGGACAATGCCTGGTAATCCTGCACTTTTTTCTGATAGTCTGTAAGCATAGAAGCATTGGCATCTTCCAAAGACTTCTGGTAGGCCTGGAGCGTGGAGTCTGCTTTTTTAATTTCCGGCATCATTGATAATAGATCAGCAGAATTTATGTGTCCGAATTTTGGCGATTGCGCTTGTGCCGACATAGCTATTGACAACATGAACACCACGGTAACTGTCAGGTAAGAAATAAACTTCATTTTTAGTTTGTTTTATTAAGGTCAGAAATAGTCCGTTACACTTCTTTCCTAATGTTAGACTGGTTGAACGGAATGAATTTAAGAGTGCAAAAATATCATTTTTTTACTTTTTAGGGTCTTTATCTGTGGTAGTAGACCCTGCTTTTGGTGCATACCCTAAAGCCTGCAACACCTGGTCGCTGATATTTACTTTGGTATTTGCAAATAACACTACCGATCCGCTGGATTTATCCAGAACAAAATCATATGCTTTGGTAGTGGCAATTTTCTGCACGGCATCATAAACATTATCCTGTATGGGTTGTACGAGCTCCTGGCGCTTCACAAAAAGCTCTCCCTGGTAGCCAAATTTCTGTTTCTGTAAATCTTTAGCCGCTTTCTCCTTGTCCTGTATTTCTTTTTGACGTTGCTGTTTCATTTCTTCCGTAAGCAATACCTGCTCAGCCTGGTAGGATTTATATAGTTTGTCGATTTCAGCATACTTGGTATCAATGTCTTTCTGCCACGATGCCGCGATGTCATCCAGCTTTTTTTGTGCGTCTTTGTATTCAGGAATATTTTTCAGAATGTATTCAGTGTCTACATAGGCTAATTTTTGAGCAAAGACTTCACCAGCAACCAATAATACCAAAACGGCAACCAACATCAATTTTTTCATATTGTAAGTATTGTTTTTTTTAATGCTATTCTAAATCAGTACTTGCGTCAATTAACTTTTCAAATTCACTATTCAGGTTCAAAACCTAAAACGATATTGAATGCTCCATAGGCGCTAAGATATTCTCCCAGCGTTCTTGGTGGAATGGGTGGTGTTGGTTTGTCAAATCCAATGCCATAATCAAATCCTACTGTTCCGAAGATGGGCAGGAACACCCGCAAACCAAGGCCTGCTGCCCTTTTTAAATTAAACGGATCATAATCGTCGAAACTATACCAGGCATTCCCTGCTTCAACCCACGCTGTTCCGTAAATAAAGGCACTCGGGCTGGTTGAAAAAGGATACCTCAACTCTACAGTAAATTTATTGAAGATAGGCGCTGCATAAGCATACACAGAGTTATATCCGCGTTGCGAGATGATATCCACACCATATAAGGAATAGTTTTGCGACAAGCCATCTCCACCTACATCAAAACGTTCGAAAGGTGTTAACCCGATTTGAGGATCATAGTAACCAAGGTAACCACCTTTAGCTGCAGTCTTCAAAACAAATTTCCCAAAAACGTTATTGTACCATTCCGCACCAAACCGCCATTTGTAGAATTCGACCCATTTGTACTTCTCCGCTATTGGTAATTCTGAATAGTCTTTGTCATTGAACATGGAATAAGGTGGCGTTACAGCAAGACTCACCCAGATGTTAGAACCCCATTTTGGAAAGGTGAAATCGGGACCCATGGAATTGCGTCCGAATGTTTCCTTCAAGCTGATGCTATAGGCATTACCGGTGTTGATGAAGAAATTGGTGGTGTAATTATTCAATGAATAATTTGTGAGATTAATAGCTGATACCAGCGTGAAAAAATCGTCAGGCCATTGCAACTGTTTACCTAACCCTACCGTTCCGCCGGTGGTTACCAATGTACCATATGCAGGATCGTCTTTACTGGTTCCTCTTGCATATCTTGAACTATAAAGACCCACGTTGAATGAATTGGGTTTCTTTCCACCGAGCCACGGTTCGGTAAACCCAATATTGAAAGACTGATAGTATTTTCCATTGGATTGCAGGCGAATTGAAAATACCTGTCCATCTCCCGAAGGCAGGGGAGACCATGTTTTGGTGTCGAACATGTTCCGCATCGAGAAGTTGTTGAACCGGACTCCTAATGAACCGATTACGCCGGTACCCGAGCCACCCCAACCGGCAGACAACTCTACCTGGTCACTTGGTTTTTCTTCTACCGTATAGGTCAGGTCAACAGTTCCATTCTCAGGGTGTGGTTCCGTATCAATACCAAGTTTCTCCGGATCAAAAAAGCCGGTGGCAAGAATTTCCCTTTGTGTACGGATCACATCGGCACGGCTGAATTTGCTGCCTGGCGATGTTCTGATTACCCTTCGAATCACATGCTCATGTGTTTTCGAATTGCCTTCAATAAACACACGGTTGATTGTAGCCTGCGGTCCTTCATGTACCCTTATTTCCAGGTCAATCGAATCATTTTCTATGGAAACTTCTACCGGTGTAACCGAAAAGAAAAGATAACCATCATCCATATACAGTGAACCGACATCTGTTCCATTAGGATCTCCATTCAATCGTTTCTGCAGAAATGATTCGTCATAGACATCTCCTTTTTTAATCCGTAAAGCAGAGTCAAGACGGGATGAACTGTATTTTGCATTGCCAGACCACCTGATATCCCGAAAATAATATCGGTTACCCTCAGCAAGCCAAATCTGAATATTCAGGTTATTGTTTTCATTCTCATACACAGTGTCAAAGCGGATATGCGCATCACGGTATCCTTTAGTAGAGTAGTATGCTAATATTTTTGATTTGTCGTCTTCATAATCACTCGGTTTAAACTTTGAAACGGTGAACACAGACCAGGCAGGATTCTCCTTCGTTTTTTTCATCAGGGAACGTAACTTCCGGCTGGTTACCGCTTTGTTATCGACAAAGAATATATTATCAATCCTGACCCTGTTCCCTTTATTGATCAGGATATAATACAGCATACTGTTCTGTTGGGCAGAGTCAACTCTTTCTTCTATAGTTACTTTAATATGGGTAAATCCTTTTTCATTATAAAATGCCTTAATCGTATTCAAGGTATTCACCCGCACATTATCCGTGAGCACCTTGCCTTTGTTAAGCCGGATTTTTTCCCGAAGGTCATCCTGTTCACCTTTTTTGATTCCTCTGAAAGTAAATCCCGAAAGTCGCGGCCGCTCATCAAGCACATAATTGAGGTATGCCGTATCCTGCACGATTCTTTCTACATAAATCCTGACGTTGGCAAACAGATCCTGTTTCCATAGATTCTTAACAGCCTTGCTGATCTCAGCCCCCGGAATATCTATTGTTTCTCCTTTTCTAATTCCTGAAAGTGCTACCAGGATGTCTTTGTCGAGATATTGTGTTCCCGTAACAGTCACTCCTCCGATTACATACTGTTTCGGATTGGCATAGTCTACCACCACGGAATCGTAGGCAACAGGAATCTCCTGCGCCTGCATCAACTGCGGGAGTCCTATAAGTGGGACTAAAATCAATATTAGTATTCGTTTCATTTCACATTAACTTGTTCACTCGTTTTGCCAAACCTCCGTTCACGTCCCTGGAAGTCAATGATTGCTTTGTAAAGTTCTTCTTTGTCAAAATCAGGCCATAAGACGGGCGTAAAGTATAATTCAGCATAGGCAAGCTGCCATAACAGGTAATTGCTCAGGCGCTGTTCACCGCTCGTCCTTATCATCAGCTCCGGATCCGGAAAATCGCTGGTTTCAAGGTAGGAGGAAATAAGGTCTTCTGTAATATCAATTGGTGCAAGCAAGGAAGAACTGATATCTGCAGCGATTTTTTTCATTGCTTCAGTCAATTCCCATCGTGCACTGTAATTAAGCGCCAGGATTAATGTAAGTCCGGTATTCGTCTTGGTTTCTTCAATGGCTTCTACCAGTTCCAGCTGGCATTTATCCGGTAATGAATGAATATCTCCTATAGCCCTGAGCTGAATGTTGTTTTTCATGAGGGTAGGCATCTCATTGCGTATGGTGGCTACCAGCAACTCCATCAAAGCATCCACTTCATGCTTTGGACGTGCCCAGTTTTCAGTTGAAAATGCATAAAGTGTCAGAAATTTAACACCAAGTTCCGCGCAGGCTTCAGATGCAGCCCTTACTGCAGACACGCCATTCTGATGGCCAAAGATTCTTTGTTCTCCATGAAGCTGTGCCCAACGACCATTTCCATCCATGATGATGGCAATGTGTGTTGGCAAACGCTTCTTATTTATTTGATCAGACAAAGACATTTCAGCTATAAAAGGGGTGCAAGTTAGTAAGTAACCTACGATTTTTGATGAGTTGATTATTAACGGGGGAAAGGACAACGGTAAGGATTCAATGTATAGGATATACCAATTCCAAAAAAGAAATAATCATCACTTTTTTGGTTATCTCCCCTCATTTTGCCGGTTGCGCCAACAGGTTCACTTACCACTTCTACTGAAGGATCAGCCAGAAACTGAGTCTGCGGCCCGCCTTCATACAATAGAACTACCGGATCAGCATACACGCCACTTACATCATCAAGATAGTCTGTTGAGGTCTTCCTCACGCCAGCTTCAAAGGTAATGCCCATCAACCGCTTGATTCTGTACTTAATACCGCCTCCCAGGAGCCATGCTGTGCTGGTCCTTTTGTAACGCGTAAGTTCAGGATATTGCGCAAAGCCCTGTCCTTCAGTGCCAACGGGTTGAAGTAACACTTTGTCTCCATTGTAGTTGACAAATGGATTAAAGTGAAAAACGCCAAATCCTGCCATCACAAAGGGTGAGAATTTATTCTTAGCGCTCATGGAAGTTCCCGGCACCCTGGCATAAGGCATAAAATTAAATTCAAACTGGGCACTGGCTTCCGTAATATTGGAAGCAAATCCCAGGTTTCGGCTTTGCTGGTAGTAGTTATTAGCATAAGCATCATCGGCCCAAACTCTTCCTGCATTAAGGTTGAAACGGGCGGCAATTCTATCATCAAAATTATAACGGTAAAAAACGCCTCCTGCCGGATTTACAAATCTGAAATCAGTGCCGGTATTAATATCTCCGAAGTAGTTGGCACCTCCTAGCCATAACCCGAAATCATGCTTTTGTGCCTGGGCAGGAAGGCTGATGGCCAGGAATACTAAAACTAAAAGCAGGAAGTGTTTCGTTGTCAAGGAGAAAAGGCAAATGTTAAGTTGACACTACAGTGCAAAAAATTGTTCCGATAACGAAGTGTGGAATGGATTATTTCTTACCGCGAAAGTAAGTTTTTTTGTTGAATCGGGCTGCAGTCACTTAATCTGGGTGTACGACAAATTGTTTAGCTTGTCAAGCAATGATTGGTGGGTTAAATTGTTAAATGGCTAAATGGTTAAATTGCTGCGGCGAAGCCGATCACTTGCTATTCTGTAATCACTACGCTACTATACTCAATTACTCAAATACTTAATACTCAATAAGTCTTAAGTCTTAAGTCTTGGATCTTGAATCTTTAGTCTATTACACTTTACTTCCTTGTATCTGCACCCCACATCAATTTTGTCCGCAACGTTTCTAAAAAATGATGATCGGGCAATCTGATCAACCCTATTTTATGAGGGCTTTTTTTCACTGCGATCTGTGTTGCATTGTTTATGGGTTCTGAACGAGAATCAAGTGTGCAGAAAAAACTTTCAAACCTGCCTTCTATTTCAAAAGTGATCACGCTGGAATCGGAGACTACAATCGGCCGTACATTCAGATTGTGTGGCGCAATAGGGGTAATTACAAAGTTTTCAGAGGTGGGCATAATGATTGGCCCGCCGCAACTCAATGAATACCCGGTTGATCCGGTCGGTGTAGAAATAATTAAACCATCAGCAAGGTAAGAGTTCAGCAATTCACCATTGATGTATGCATGAATGGTGATCATGGAAGAGGTATCCTTTTTATGAATGGTCACATCATTCAGGGCATAATTAACTTCACCGAACAAAGGAGTGTTTGATTCCAGCGACAAAAGGGTACGCTGATCTATTACATAAGAACCTTTGGTTATGGCATGAATGGCATTGCTTACTTCTTCTTTCCCGATATCGGCTAAAAAACCCAGTCGCCCTAAATTAATTCCCATTACCTGTATTGGATAGTCACGCACAAAGGTGACCGTATCCAGCAGGGTTCCGTCGCCACCCAAAGTGAACATGTATTCTACTTTGTCGCGGATATCAGCATGTGTTTCGAAAGTACTGATGCCGGAACGGGTTTTAATGGTTGCCCAAACACTCTCAAAAAAGGGCTTAAAAATGAAGACACCGATTTTATTTTCTGCTAATAAATCCAATACATGTTGAAGCACAGGTATATCATGCGGTTTGATATTTCTGCAATAGAGTGCAACATTCATTGAGGATGACGGATTAATATAAGTTTGTATTGAACAGATGCATTAATGCGGAGACATTATTTAAGAATACCAGCACGTCTCTTCCGGCAAATTTAACAACAAAATATGATGTGTTGCCAGATAGCATTGCAACAGACGCGGCGAAAAGAACTATAAGCATCAAAAGATAGAATTCATATGCAGGAAAAAACCTCGCTCACCGAGTTTATTGATGGAATATTCTACCCGTATCGTGGTATCATAAATAAGAGTCAAGTCAAGGCCCAAACCTCCTCCGGTAAGAAAGGCATTGTTTAACGGATTGTTCTCATAGTAATAGTCATCTTTCACATAGCCGGCACTTACAAAAGCACGCCCATACAATGAAAAGGGAATCTTCGCGCCTTTCAAAAACGGGTTTTTTGGGGGCGTCTTAATCTTGATTTTAAAAATTTCATTCTTAATGTCCCACCTGGTAAATCCGAAACTTTGCCCGTCAATTACATAATACTCATAGCCGTGTACATAGTCATTTGAATAACCCAATCCCCGTTCAAGATTATACGGTTGCACACCGGGAAAGGAGACCTTTAATTTATTTTGAGTACTTGCATACCATTTTTTACCTAAGTGAAAGTACTGATCAAAGACCCCTGTCATCGAAAAGATGTTCACATTATCAAACCATCCGAAACCGATTTTGGTCATAGATAACTCCAGGTAATTTCCGGTGAGCGGGTAAGAAGCGATGTCTTTAAAATCGCGTACAAAAATTGCGCGTGCCGTAAAATATTGTTGCCTTGTGGCACCATTCAGAAAGTAGTCGGGATTTAATTCCGCGATAGTATCCTCCACCTGGTTATCGTTGTAACTCAGGCTGAATATATACCGGTAGTTGAAAGCCGGCTTATAAATGACATCAGCCAGTGTATAAAAATTTGTTTTTTGAAAGGCTTCTACGTTTTCATAGATCAGGTCTTTGTTGTTGTAAAAACCATACGTAAGGTTCCGGGTACGCCCGAAAGAGGTTGTGAATTTTAATCCGATGTTTTGTTTTTTGTTGATGTATGGAATAAAGTATTGTACCTGGTACAATTGTGAGTAGCCGAAGAGTGCCACAAGTTTCAGGTCTTCATCACGACCACGCATATTCTGCTGGTAGAACCTTAGACCAAATTGCAGGTAGTTAAGGCTGGCGTTATGGTCCACCAGCCAGACATTGAGGTTGCGGTCATATAAATCCAAAGCCGGGACCGGGAAGGTATACCATCTTTCTTTTACACTAACTGAAACTATAATGCTTTCTTCTTCCCAGCTTTTTATGTTCAGTATCACTTCATTAAACAGGCCGATGTTCATCAAATGGTTGCGGCTTACTTCCATTTTTTCCATCAACTCATCAAAGGCAATTGTATCGCCCGCAGCGAAAGTAATTTCCCGCAAGATAACCTGTGGCTTTGTTCTCCTGTTGCCATCAATCACAATGGTATCAATCCTGACAATGCCTCTGCCAGTAGTATCCTCCAGTTGGTAACTTTCTGTTTGAGCCTGAGCATTAAAAATACTTAACAGGAAAAAAAGGAGTAAGGTATATTCAGCAGCTCTTCTTTTCGCAGACATAGTAACGAAAGTATAACAAAAACAGTAGCAGGCATTTTGTAACTGCGGAAGAATCAGATATTCAGGTAGTTCATGAGAGAGTCATAACGTTCTTTGAGGTTGTCAAAATATTCTGCCTCCTGGAAAGTTTCCTTTACTGTATAGTTATGCCTCGTTAAGTCGGAAATGATTGGTTGCAATTCTGCATTATTTACTTTAATGGTTAGTTCCATCCGCGATGTGTCATAATCCGTTCCGGCAAAGATGCACAGTATCTTTACATTGTTTGATTCAATGATCCTTACAATATCTGCAAGTTGGTAATCTTTAACGTGCAATTCCAATACAATAATTCCACCCGGTTCCAGGATGTCTGTTTTTACAGCAAAATAATTCAGCAAATCTGCCCGGGTGATAACACCCAGGAAAGTGTCTTGTTTATCAATTACCGGTATCACAGTAAGGCGGTATTCGGAGGCAGCTTTCAATACTTCAAACAAGTGTTCATAATCGTGAACAAAAGGCCGGGATAATGAAAGTGGTAAATTGCCAACAGCTTCTTCTTCGCCATGCGCGTTGAGAATATCTTCTTCAGAAATCAGTCCAAGCAGTTGCTGATCATTTACGATAGGCAAATGCGTCACATGAAAGACATTCATCAGGTGAAGTGCAGTGGAACCAGTATCTGAAGTGCGAAGGGAAGATATATTATGGGAAACGAGCTCGGCAGCTTTCATATTCAGGCGGCAACTTTCAGTTTTTGCAAGAACTCATCAAGTATCATATTGAATTCCTGCGGTTTTTCCATCATCGGTGCATGCCCACAGTTTTCTACAAATACCAATTCTGAATTTCTCAATAATTTATGAAATTCCTCACCCACAAACGGTGGAGTAATTCGATCTTGCTTGCCCCAGATCAGTAATACCGGGATATTCACTTTATGAAGCAGCCTGCTTAGGTTTTCTCTCATAGCTGATTTCGCAACAGAAATTACCCTGATCGCTTTGCCACGGTTATTACAGATTTCATAAACTTCATCTACTAACTCTTTCGTAGCAACTTTAGGGTCATGAAAAGTATAGGCCGTGCGGTCACGTATGTACTCATAATCACCTCGCTTCGGATAGCCTCCTCCCAATGAATCTTCAAAAAGACCTGAACTGCCTGTCAAAACCATGGCACGTACTTTTTGTGGCTGATCAAGAGCATACAATTGTGCAACGTGCCCTCCAAGGGAATTCCCTAACAGGATAATTGATTCATAGCCTCTTGTTTCCACAAACTGCCGAACATACCTAACCAGACCTGTTACAGAAGAATCGAGAATGGGCATTTCATAGATAGGCAATAGTGGAATCACTACTTTATATTTCTTCCGGAACTCTTCAAGTATACCTCTGAAATTACTCAATGCGCCAAAAAGCCCATGAAGCAACAGGAGCACCTCGCCCTCGCCTTCTTCAATATACCTGAATTTTCCATCCTGTTTTATGGTAATCTCCATACGGGTGCCGCTGCTTAATGCTGCTAAAATAAGTTTTTTATTCAAAAATACTCAGGCTGTTGACAGATATACACATTGGTTGTATGCTGCAGTTAACAATAGACGTGCATAAATATCAAAACAGTATTTAGAATAAGTTCTGAATTAGCTGTTCAGAATCTGCCAAAAATGAAGGTACTGTATAGCGAACTGAATTAGATAAACCTGGCGCTATCGTGGCATACTCTTTTATGGATTCATTTAAGTTGTGCCCAGCATAACCAATTGTTTAAAAGCCTAAGTCCATCCGGTGTAAGAATCGATTCAGGATGGAATTGTATCCCACACAGTTTCAAATGTGGATGAGCTATGGCCATAATTTCTCCACTTTCACTTGTTGCAATCACATCAAGGGGAGTAGGTGCCATAGTTTTTAATATAAGAGAATGATATCGCATAGCAATAAAAGGATTGCTGATCTGATCAAAAACAGGATGTCCCTTATGCGAAATCATGGATGTCTTTCCATGCATGGGCTGATTTGCATGTACAAGTGGTGCACCAAAATACTGGCCCAATCCCTGATGGCCAAGACAAATGCCGAGCATCGGAATTTGTTGGTGAAAATGCGCAATCAATGGCAGTAGTATACCGGCTTTAGATGGTGTTTCAGGTCCCGGGGAAATGACGATGGCATCAGGTTGTAATTCACTAATCTCTTCTATATTTTTTTCATCATTTCTTACTACGATACAGGGTGCCTGCAACTGAAGCAAATAGTCACGCAGGAGAAAAGTAAAAGAGTCATAATTGTCAAGCAGTAGCAGCACCGTTAATGTTTGATTGCGAAACGAAAGGCATTTGCAGGGTAAAGAATGGTATGCGTATTTCAGGAGGATACTGACTTCGCAAGACCATTGAGAAATTCCTGAAAGTTCTGAAATATTTCATTCACCAAAGGGATGTAGGAGGAAACATTATTAATAATAAAATCATACACCATAAAAATCGCCGGATATGTTTTTGATTGTTGTTTCACAAATGGTGTTATCAGCGTTACCTGGTCGAGCAGCCAGATAAATATGCTGAATATCACAGTATAAATTCCCACATAAAGAATAATACCCGCAAACCTGTTCAGGAATCCAAGCTGAGCAATTTCAACAATTTGTTCAAGGGCTTTGCCAACCAGGTAGATTACAAGAGCGATTACAATAAATACGGCAAGGAAAGAGATAACAGGCATATAAACAGAGTTGAAATCAAACTGCTCATGCAATTCTTTTGCGGCTACAGCGCTGAATTTCACCGCTGCAAGCAATCCGGCTCCCCAGGCCAACGTGGCAAAGACAGAAAGAATGATTCCATTTTTCCAGCCTTTCCAAACACCATATACTGCCAGTATCATCCAGGTAATGTCAATCCACATAAATAAGTGCTTTAATTGAAATTGGTTACAGGTTACTATTCTTTCAACATGCTTCCGATGGTCAGACTTTTGATCTGATGCCTCTATACTACACGGTAGAAAGCAACTCTTTTACAACGGCAGAAATTGTTTTACCATCAGATTTTCCGGCCAGTTGTTTTGATGCTATACCCATCACTTTGCCCATATCCTGAGGTGTTTTGGCGCCTGTTTCTGCTATAATAATTTTTAGAATGGCTTTTAATTCTTCCACGCTCATTTGGGCAGGTAAATATTTCTCAATCACCAGAATTTCTTCGCGCTCCTTCTGAGCAAGATCATCACGGCGCTCTTTCTCAAAGATCTCCAGAGCATCTTTACGTTGCTTCACCAGCTTTTGCAATAGTTTTATTTCGAGGTCATTGTCAAGTTCTTTGGCGTCTTTTTCTGTTTTGGAAAGAAGTATAGCAGACTTAATAGCCCTGATGGCACGTAAACCAGCCTCGTCTTTATTCAACATGGCCTGTTTCAGATCAGCATTTATTTTTTCTTCCAGTGTCATAACATTTGAATTTTTTGCAAAGATAGCACTCGTCATAAGCAATCAAACAGTTGTGTTCTTGATTGGGTGTACAACAAATTGTTTAGCTTGAAAAGAAATGGTTGGTGGGTTAAATTCTTAAATGGCTTAATTGTTAAATGGTTAAATTGCTGGAGCGAAGCCGATCATTTGCTATTCTGTAATCACTACTCTAATTTACTCAATACTCAATGAATGAAATAGGTTGACTTTTTTTAACTGATTTTTCAATTTTTTATTGACATTTGATTGTTACTATTGCTATATGTCTTAAGTCTTAAATCTTAAGTCTTGAATCAATATTCAATTTGTCCTACACCTTCTTAATTTGTACTTATTAAAATGTTATCTCTCTCAAGATTTAGATTGAAATACTGCAATCACATTTACTTCACACGTTAAATTCGCAATAACCCATAATACAGACAGGCGATATAAAATCCGATTTTTATTTGATCTCTTCATAATCAATGTATTCCCCTTTAGCAGTGCGATCCTTTGAGGATTTTTCTGCAGGTGGGGGTTCATTCACGAAATTTTTTTGACGTTGGTTTGAATGGTCTATAGGTTTTCTTCTTTTGATACCAAATAATGCAGGCCAGAGAAAACGTATGGCCAGAATAATCAGTATGGCATCAACTATGGGCGACTGAAGTATGCGGATCAACATGATGGTAAGATTGGCGTGTGTTCTTATTCTATGATTTTGAAACAGCATCATCTTCCAAGGTAAAGGCTGGAGATTGATTTTATCCTGCTCTTTTCATCGTCGATTGAAACCGGAAAATATTTTGGCAAAAGTAGGATTATATTCAGCACGGACTACCGGCTTTCTTGGAATACTTCAACAGGATACTCATCGCCGTTATTTTTAATAACCGGGTGTAAAACTGACGTAGAGAAAAACATCAATTGCTCCATGTACTAACTATTTGCTCAGGTACATGCTCTTCTCTTTGTACATCTGCCGGAAGAATGGGTCGAACAAATCTTTAATAAAACGGATTGCCTCTCCGGTCGATTTCATTTCAGGGCCCAGCTCTTTGTTTACATTGGGGAATTTATCAAAAGAAAACACCGGTTCTTTAATAGCATAGCCGGTAAGTTTTCGGTCAAACTTGAAATCCTTTATTTTTTTTACCCCCATCATCACCTTTGTTGCTGCATTGAGGTATGGAATCTGGTATGCTTTGGCGATAAAAGGAGTTGTTCGGGATGCTCTGGGATTTGCTTCAATCACATAGACCTTTCCGTTTTTTATGGCATACTGAATATTTATCAAACCGCTTATATTAAGTTCAAGTGCCAGTTTCTCTGCATAGGCCACCATCGTGTCAATGATTTCATAGGTGAGATTAAATGGAGGTAATACTGCACTGGAATCACCGGAATGGATGCCTGCAGGTTCTATATGTTCCATTACACCCATAATATGTACTTGCTCACCGTCACATATTGCATCAATTTCCGCTTCTTCAGCCCGGTCGAGAAAATGGTCAATCAGGATCTTATTGTTGGGCATGTGTTTTAGTAATTTCAAAACGGCCTGTTCCAACTCATCATCATTCAAAACAATACGCATTCTTTGTCCGCCGAGTACATAGGACGGACGCACAAGCACCGGATAGCCCACGCGCTTGGCTACGGCTACTGCATCTTCAACAGTGAGTGCAACGCCATAATCAGGATATGGAATCTCTAGTGCTTTCAATAAGTCTGAGAATGCGCCCCTGTCTTCTGCCAGGTCCATATCTTTAAAAGCTGTACCGATAATCCTGATTCCTTTCTCAGAAAGTTTTTTGGCAAGTTTCAGGGCTGTTTGGCCACCCAACTGAACGATAACCCCTTCCGGCTTTTCCAGTTCGATTATTTCAATCAGGTGTTCCCAGAATACCGGCTCGAAATACAGCTTGTCAGCAATGTCAAAGTCTGTGGATACTGTTTCAGGATTGCAGTTAATCATGATTGCTTCATAACCTGATTCCCGGATGGCCAACAGGCCATGGACACAACAATAATCAAACTCAATTCCCTGCCCAATGCGGTTTGGCCCCGATCCTAAAACAATGATTTTTTTGCGTGGAGAGACCAATGACTCATTTTCTGTATCGAAAGTTGAGTAGTAGTATGGAGTTGCGGCTCCAAATTCAGCGGCACAGGTATCGACCAGTTTGTAAGTGCGATTGATACCCATTGATTTCCTTTGCTGGTAAACGTCTTCTTCGGTAACATTTCCGAGCAAATGAGAAATCTGAAGATCTGAATATCCCATTTGCTTCACTTGCAGTAGCAATTCCGCAGTGATAGTTTGTAAAGTAAACTTCTTCACTTCTTTCTCAATAGTTACCAATTCCTGGATCTGCTCGAGGAACCATTTGTCGATGTACGTCCATTTATGGATGGTATTAATAGAAACTCCAAGTGTTAATGCATCTTTGATCCTGAAAATCCGGTCCCAGGAAGGATGTTGCAGCTTGTCAAGAATTTCTTCCGAACGCTTCCAATGTTTACCATCTGCGCCCAATCCGATGGCATCATTTTCCAGTGATTGACAGGCTTTTTGCAATGCTTCCAGGAAGCTCCTGCCTATTCCCATTACTTCTCCAACCGATTTCATTTGCAGCCCCAGTGTTTCATCGGCACCGGCAAATTTGTCAAAATTCCACCTGGGAATTTTAACAATCACATAGTCAAGGGCGGGTTCAAAATAAGCGGAAGTAGTTCCGGTGATTTGATTACGCAGCTCATCCAGGTGATAACCAATGGCGAGTTTCGCTGCGATTTTAGCGATCGGGTAACCGGTGGCCTTGGAAGCCAAAGCAGAAGAACGTGAGACGCGTGGATTGATTTCCACTGCAATCACATCTTCAGTTTCCGGATTCATGGCAAACTGAACATTACAGCCTCCCGCGAAATTTCCCAGCGAACGCATCATCAGCATGGCCAGGTTGCGCATGAGCTGATAGCCGGTATCGCTCAAGGTAAGTGCAGGAGCTACTGTGATGGAATCACCGGTATGAATACCCATGGGGTCGAAATTTTCGACCGTACAAATAATTACCACGTTATCCGCGGAGTCTCTCAATAATTCAAGCTCAAATTCTTTCCAACCCAATACTGCTTTCTCTACCAGCACTTCATGCGTTGGGGATGCTTTTAAGCCACGATCCAACGCTGCATCAAATTCTTCTTTGCGATGCACGAATCCACCGCCTGTTCCGCCAAGCGTATAAGAGGGTCGAATAACCAACGGAAAACCAATCTCCTGCGCAATTTCTTTACCCTCGAGCATGGAGTTGGCCACTTTGGAAGGTGCTACCTTTACTCCAATTTCTCCCATCAGATTGCGAAAGGCTTCGCGGTTTTCTGCCAGGTCAATCGCTTTAATATCTACGCCTATCATCCTGATTTCATACTTCGCCCATACACCTAATTCATCTGCTTCTTTTGCAAGATTCAATGCGGTTTGACCACCCATAGTGGGTAGTACTGCATCAATCCTTCTGCCCAGTTCAATTGATTCTTCAATAATCTGAACAATAGAACCAACTTCCAACGGCAACAAATAAATATGATCCGCAGTTACAGGATCTGTCATGATCGTGGCTGGGTTAGAATTGATCAGTGAGACCTTAATTTTTTCTTCCCGCAACGACCTGGAAGCCTGTGATCCTGAATAATCAAATTCGCAGGCCTGACCTATAATTATTGGGCCGGATCCGATGATCAACACATGTTGGATACTATTATCTCTTGGCATTAATAGAAGTTGAATTTATTAGAAATGGAACGTGCAAGCTAATAGCAGGATATTGATTGTTTCTACGGATACTGATTTTTTTCTGCTCGGGAACAAGGGACAATACCCGTATATATTTTATAAAACACATCGTTAATCTCACAGGCTGTAATAATGAAAACTCGATGCCAGGAAAATATTCTGAAGCATATACAATCGGCAGGCCTTGCAGCATTTTCATTAAGGCACAAAAATAGAAGATTCCTCATTCTGTTTTTAGGAAAGTATGCACATAAAAAAAGCCGTTCCTGAAGCAGGAACGGCTCTACTCTTTTTTACGTAAAAATTACTTAATCACATCCAGTTTCTTGGTCATTACCTGATCACCAACACTTACTTTTAATTGATAGATGCCTGAAGGAAGATTGGAAACACTCATTGGAATCATTTGATTTCCATTAATGGTACCTAAGTTCTCAGCATAAACAGTCTGGCCGAGCAGGTTCACCATTTGAATGCTAACGGTTTCCGGTTTGGTAATCTTCAGATCCAGATAGGCTGTTTGACTGGCTGGATTCGGGTATAAGAACAGGGAAGCATTAGCAACTTCATTTTCTATGCCGGTTACAAATTTTAAATCGCTTTTTCCTGAATTCAATACATCACCTGTTGAATATTTTACCACGAAGGCAACTACGCTCAACCTGTTAATGTTAAAAGAGGCCGGTACTGTATAGGTGAAGTTGTGAGAATAAATGTTTCCGTTGGTCAATGTTGCAGGCAGACTGCCGGCAGTACCTTTTACATCGCTTATTAAAGCCCTGCCTACAAAATCATAATACATCTGAGATGCAGGAATCTGGCCTGACATGAATTCGTAACCTTGCATGGGGCCAGCATAACCATAGTCGTCTATCGAGTAATAATTTGTCTGACCGTAGGTGCCCGAAGTGCCATGCACGCTGTCTTCTGCTAAGATTGCAACAAAGCGATAATCTCCGGTAAGGTCCTGTAAAAACTGGCCATTTACTGTAACTGACAATTCATTGGTGACTGTATTTAATTGTGGGTCTACAGTTACTTTAACTGCGGGTGCAGTGGAAATTTTCGAAATAAAATCACCTTCCAATTGTGAAGGATCCACGATGTAATCCCTGTTAATAATTACGCTTGGATAACCCTGGAAACCGGGGAATCCTCCAACCCAGCCATCATAGGCTGCTACTTCCATAGGGTCGTTATTATGCACGGCAAGACCTATAAATTGATCAGGATAGGTTTCCTGCATGTAATCCATGAATACAATTCCTCTAACACACCATCCGCACCATGTTCCGGTAGCTTCTTCTGCGAGGTAATGCTGATCAGGATTTGGTACTACGCCTTGTATGGTAAATGCACCGCCGTTATTTCCGGTAGTAATTTCTGCTGAACCTCCATTAATATTAGAAACTGTTAATGAAATATCGGCTGTACCAGATAATGTAATATATTGGTCAACCGCCGTATAGGAATAGTTTTCAAATGTGCCGATGTTGATACCGCTTATAGATTCATTATGGGTATTGGTACCGTCTGTCCAGCTTACATCAAAAGAGGTAATCGCCACAGTTCCGAGATTTGCAATAGTAGCATTAACACTAAGTGGCAAATCTTTAATGTATTTGGTGAAAGCTACAAAAGTTGGAGTCGGATCAAGTTTTCCTATTTGGAAAGAGGTTACACCGGCATCAACACCGGCTACAGGGGCATACACCGACAGATTGTCAATGGCCCATCCGTATAACCAATCCCCACCATCATTATACAGGAAACCTATCATCACGTTACTCTGCCCTGCATAAGCAGAAAGGTCAACGAAACGGGTTTCCCAGTCGCCGGTATTTGGTCCAAGCTCGATTATATCAGTCCAGTTAGCACCACCATCTATGGAAACCACAATAGTAGCAGATTCAGTAGCGCCACCATAAGAGAGGTTGTAATAGTAGTTGTCGTAACTCATGAAGACATTGGTATTGCCTGTGAAATCCATTACAGGTGACATCAGCAAATCATAGGACTTATCACAATTGCAGGCATCGTCATTAGTGCCTGCCATTTTAGTGTGAGCAGTAATAGGAAATGAAGAACTCTGCAATTGCGTGTTGGTGCCAAATTTCCAACCTCCGTCAGAAGCATCAGAAACTTGTGCCCAGCCGGTTGGCAAGCCGGTGCCTTCAAAATTTTGGGTATAAATGGTGGTTTGTGACCAAGCATTAAATGCTGCAAGATGCAGCACCAAAGCTGCAAGAGCAGCAAGTGTAGATTTTTTCATAGTGAAGATTTGTCATTAAATGATGAAAATGTAAGCGCTAAAGTAATAAATCATTAGCTTGTATCAACAGCAGTCTTGAAAAAGCTGCCAATTAGAACTTTAAGCAGCGATTTCATCTATTTCTTTTTAGAGAGAAATCAATGAAAATGCCATGTGTTTGTCATAAAATCGGACAAAACTGCGCATCTGTCTTTATTTTCTTGGAATATTTCACAAATTCAACTTTGCAATGTATATTTACGGCACTATTTTTTCTATTGAACAGTACAATTAAGAATAGCCATGAAAAAACTCTTTACACTTTCACTAGTATTACTTGCGTTGGTAATTGGTTCTAAAGCGCAGAACCCCAATATAAACATAGATCCGGCCACTATTGATCTGCAAGTTGAAGCTTCCGGATACGGTGATGCAAATTCTACGGTTTACAATACGACGAATGGTACCCGGACATTTCGCTGGATACGCACTGTACAAGGTGCTCCTTCAGCATGGACGACCACTGTTTGCGACAAAAACAATTGTTATTCTACCAGTACATCCAGCCAGGAGTTTGTTTTAGGTGCAGGTGCCAGTGGCCTTTTAAGACTTACGGTAAATCCTAACGACGCTTTTGGTGAAGCAACCTATCAGGTATTGGTTTATGATATTTACGACAGCACTAATACACATGCTATTTTTACCGTGAATGTAACTGTACAGGATATCACAGGTATTAATGATCCGATAAACGGAGGAGTATCTGTCTATCCTATTCCAGCTAAAGAAATTCTGAATGTGAATTTTGACGGAGTTAAGAATGTGAGTTCTGTAGCCGTTTATAATGTGGTTGGGCAGAAGTTGAAATCGTACAACGTTTACGCCGGCAGCAAAACAGTTGCAATTCCTGTAGCTGATATGAAGAAAGGGGTATATTTCCTCAGGGTTTACAGCAGTAACAAAGAAGCGATTACTAAAACGTTCACTAAAGAATAACCTGAAAATAACTGATGGAAGATGCCCCGTAACAGGGGCATTTTTTTTGACCGTAACCTAATATACTCAATTTCTAAATAGTTTTGTTTGAATAAGTTGTATATATATACAGTAGCATCAATTATTTTTTGTTGCAATATTTTCAGCAAAGCCTTAGGTCAATCTCCATATTTCGTAAAATATTTTGGGTTGCAGGAAATAAATGAGCAGGCACGTGCTATCCTACAGATCAATGACGGTGCTATTTTTCTGGGAGGTTACTCCAATATTTCAGGAAATACAGATCCTGCACTGCTCAAATTAAGTAGGAAAGGTGATTCATTATGGATGAAAACGTATGGAGATACTGTTTTTGATGTGGCCTTATCACTTAATTATTCCGGAAACGCTGACCTGGTAATTTGCGGGGAGCGGCTCAATGAAATCACAGGTACTGATTTGATTGTTTTGAAAATTGATTCCAATGGCATCCAATTATGGGAATCGGTTATTGCAACAAACAAAAATGAATCCGGCAAATA
The DNA here is from genome assembly GCA_016704325.1 of Chitinophagaceae bacterium. Lineage (GTDB taxonomy): Bacteria > Bacteroidota > Bacteroidia > Chitinophagales > UBA10324 > JACCZZ01. Next base: position 1,054,006 of record JADJAG010000008.1, on the reverse strand, counting down.
TATCGAGCAAACGCAGGATGGTGGATACCTAATTTGCGGCTATCAATCAGACGATTTTGGCTTCAACGATATCATATTGGTTAAGTTAGCTGCTTCCGGAGCTCTTTTGTGGATCAAAAATTATGGTGGTGTTGATAATGAATATGCAAGCCAGGTGCATGAATTGGCTGATGGCAACATTATTTTAACGGCCGATACCAGGAGTAAAGGCGCAGGAGGATATGATGTTGAAATACTCAGGCTCACATCAACCGGTGAAATTATCTGGGATTACACATATGGAGATGATCTGGAAAATGGTTGCCAGGGAATTTATATTGCTGCCAATGGTGATTTGATTTCGTATGGTGAGACAGAGACGTTTCCATTTTCACCATTTGACTTTTATATAGAGCGCATTTCTCCTGAGGGTAGCAGTATTTGGAAAAATGTTTTCGGAGGTGCCGGAAGTGATGCCGCATTTTCGCTGGTTGAAGACGATGCCGGAAATTTTATTTTAACCGGCTACAGCAACAGCTATAATGGGGGCGAAGCGATTGATATAGTAATTGCGAAAACAGATGCTTTTGGAGAATTGATATGGGCAAACAGCTATGGGAACGCCGGTATTGACATAGGATATGGAATAGTAAAAGCCGATCAGGGATTTCTGATAGCCGCTACTTCATTTAATGAAGGGTCCAATGATTTTTGCACATTATATGTTTCTGAAGAAGGTTTATTAACCGGTCTGATGGAAGCCGCAAACTCTTTCTATCAGCCTGTTCACCTCTCCGTAAATCCGAACCCTTCTAATGGCTATTTTGAGATAGTATTTGATGAAGCAGTCAATAATCTTAAGGTGGAGATTTTTGATCTTACCGGTCGCAGTGTATTTGAGTCATTTGAAAATGGGATGAATAAAAAAGTACCTATACGATTTGAAGGAAGTCAAGGAATGTACTTACTATTAATGAAGTGCAGTGCAGGCATTTACCGGTTGCCTGTTGAATTGTACTGATTTTTGAAGACAGTTAATTCAATTGCCGGATGCCTCCCAATCAGCTACTGTGCTGAAAGTGCTTTCAGTCGTTCTTCCAATTCAAATTCATCCCCTTCAACATAGCCATTGTGGATATAAGCGATATTACCGGCTTTATCTGTTACCACAGTATAGGGCACATTTTGAAAACTAAGTGCACGCTTCAGATCCTGATTTGGGTCAACTAACACCCTGTACGGCCAGCCTGATCCTTCAACAGTCGGTTTTACTTTAGTAATGTTGCGGGTGTCATCAATGGAAATTGCAATCAGTTCTACATTATAGTCTTTCTGCCAATCTTCATACAAATCCATAATATTAGTCAGTTCTTTCTTGCATGGCACACACCACGTAGCCCAAAAACTCAGAATAATTATTTTTCCGTCTTTTGAAAGTTGGCTCACATCAACTTTGTTGCCGTCTATATCTGAGAGTACAATTTCAGGCAACCTTTTTTCCTGAGAATGCGCCGGTTGTATTGCTACAAGGCATAAAAAAAGGATTACGATACTAAAAATCTTTTTCAACATAATAAGCTAATTTAGAAAGTTGGCGAATTTATGATCAAAAAATGAATTCTAAAATTAATGTTTATCAAATGCTGTACCTATTTGACATATTTTGCAATTACAGAAATGATTAGATTGAAATCGTTAAAAATATATCTTTGCTCCGGATGCAGTATCATAGCAGGGTAGTTCCATCTTATACCAGTTTCTGTTTAGTCCAATCGATTTTTGCACACTTTTGTTTTAAATTATTTCTTGATTTAAAAGAATGATTCGAAAATTACGCCTTTTCCTGTTAATGATGATGATCAGCGGTTTTGCAGCTGCTCAACCCGGGAGTTTGTCAGGTGACCTGCAAACCAATGTCAATATTTTTCAAAGGGACTCTGCGATAGGAGCATACAATACACCCCTGTATGATAACTATTTTACCGGAATTGAATCCTGGCTGAATGTTAATTACAGCATTTCCGGATTTACAGCAGGGATACGTTTGGATGCCTTTTGAATTCAAACCTGAAAGATCCAAATGGAGCCTATACGGCAGTAGGTATCGGTTATTATTACCTGGAGAAACAGGTAGGCAAGCTGACTGTACATGCCGGGCATTTCTATGATCAGTTTGGGAGTGGGATTGTTTATCGCGCCTATGAGGACCGTGGTTTAGGTATAGATTACGCTACATATGGTCTGAATCTCAAGTATACATTGAATGAAAACTGGACATTGAAAGGTATTGCAGGGTTGGAGAAGAATTTATTTTCTTTTTACAAGCCCACCATTAAAGGATTAAATGTTGATGGCAGTATACAATTGAATGATGAATTAAAATTGTTACCCGGCGCTGCTTTTCTAAACCGGACGATGGATCAGGCTTCGATGGACTTTGTGGTTTCTACCATCAATAGTTATGATTCGGTAGACCGTTTTGTGCCGCAATACAATGTCTATGCTTTCTCCGCTTATTACACACTTAGTTACAGAAAATTCAGTTGGTTTTTGGAGGCAGCGGGTAAAACGAATGAGGCCATTAAGAATGCAGAAGGGAAACTGGTGGATGAGGCAGGTAGTGTTATTTATACTTCACTTGCATTTTCTCAAAAAGGACTTGGTTTAACGGGCCAGTTTAAGCGTACCGAAAATTACATTTTGCGTACATCACCAAATGAAACATTACTGAATGGCGTACTGGATTACATTCCGCCTATGGCGAGACAGAACTCTCTTCGGTTACCTGCACGCTATCAGCCTGCAACACAATATCTCGGAGAATTGGCATACAGTCTGGATGCAGTTTATACACCTGCCAAAGGCTATACGACTGAAGGTAGCTTTTCCTATATCACTGACCTGGACAACAATCATCTGTGGACGGAGGTATACGGTCAACTGGAAGTGACCAAGAATAAGAAATTCAATTACCTTTTTGGTGCGCAGTATGTTTTTTACAATCAACAGGTTTACCTGAGCGAACCTTTACCTAATCAGACGGCCATTACTCCATTTGTGGAGTTGACGTTCAAACCTACCAGGAAGAATTCACTGCGCCTTGAGTTTCAATACCAGCAGACTAAAGAGGATTATGGATCCTGGATATTTGTACTTGCTGAGTATAGCATTGCACCGAAATGGTCATTTGCTGTATCAGATATGTATAATATTGATCCGAATCCGGAGAAAGCAACAGAGAAAAATCATTACTATAATTTCTTTATTGCCTATACAAAGAGTGCCAACCGGTTCTCTGTTTCTTATGTTCGGCAGGTTGCAGGAATTAATTGCACAGGAGGTGTCTGCAGGTATGAGCCTGCTTTTTCAGGGTTAAAGTTTAACCTTACATCAAGTTTTTAAACTAACTTTAAATTTAATCCGGTAGGTACGATCCGGCATAATTCATTTCCGATAAAAAGTTGTCATAAAAGTTTTGAACAGATCAATGAACATTAAGCAAGTAATTACGCTACCGCTTTTTTTTATTGCTTGCCTGTTTATTACCTCTTGTGTAGAGATTGGACCACCAATCAATACCGGCGGAGGTGGCACGGGAGGCACAGATACAACTAATGAAAGGGTGGTACTGATGGAAGTATTTACCGCGGTTCAGTGTGTGAATTGCCCTGCAGGGCGTGAAATTATTGATGCACTGCTTGATTCATTTCCCGGTAGGTTAGAAGTAGTGGAAATCCACAGTGGCGATCTAGCTGAGCCCATTAATGACTCTGATCCCGATTTCAGGTCGCAGGCTGCCGATGATATTACTGCTTACCTGGGACCTTTCCCTTTTCAGCCTTCCGCTGCCATTGACAGAAGGTCATTTGAGATTACACCGGGCAATGTGCAGCGACTCGTAGACCGTAATCTTTGGGATCAACTGGTACGCAGGGAAATGGATAGCGTGTCGAATGTCAGGATATTATTGGATCACGACTATAATAGTTCAAATCGTGAGTTGACGGTAATGATGGAGGTTGAATTCCTGAAAGACATAACTGATATTATCAACGCCACAATATTGCTAACGGAAAGCGGTATGGTAGCAGCACAGGATGACGGCCCCACCATGGTGATTGAAGATTATGAGCATGAGAATGTGTTGCGCACATATCTGACAGGATATAGCGGTGAATTGGTAAATGCAGATAAGACGGCGGGTAGCAGCTGGACTATCAGCAGAACGATAACCCTGCCTGCAGAATGGAATGCAAACAACTGCAGGGTGGTAGGGTTTGTTTCAAAGGCAGTGGGTACCTATGATGTATTACAGACGTCAGGTGTTTCAATTAATTAGACCTGTGCATTAAAGTATGGAGAGAAAGGAGTTCCTGAAAAAGCTGGGCTATTCAGCAGCAGCTTTTTTTATTGTAGATTTTTTATCAGGTTGTGGAAAAGGAGACCAGGTACCCATCGTAGATTTTTATCTCGATTTAACGGATCCTGCAAATACCAATCTTCTGAATCTCGGTGGTTTTATTTATGTGAACAATACTATTGTTTTCAAGGGGCTTGACAATAACTATTATGCGCTCTCCAAGGTTTGTACGCATCAAGGATGCGACGTGGAGTATAATGTCTCACAGAATGTGATGACCTGTATTTGTCATGGAAGCCGTTTCGACATTACGGGAACGGTACTTCTTGGACCGGCAGCTTCACCCTTGTTTGAATATGCGACTGAATTGATCGGTACGCAGTTGCATGTTTTTACACCTTAGCATATTTCTTCGTGAAATCAATGCATGCGGTTTCTTCATACATTGTTTTGAATGCTCGAATTAAATTGATTACTTCGTAAAAAAAATTATGGGGTTACTAAGCAAATTATTTGGAGGTGCCAAAGAAGAAGGCCAGGGTATGGCTGCGCAATTGATGACACAACTTTCCGGCGACCTGAAATTAAGCGCCGAACAACTGGAGAAGCTGAAAGGTGCTTTTCAGCAGTTTCGGGAGAAGCGGAAAGCAGCCAAAGAAGCCGGTGGTGATATGAAAGCGAAGATGAAGGAGGTAAAACAGGAATTAAAGTCAGGAATTCAAGGGATGCTCACGGATGAGCAACGTCAAAAATTTACTGCTAACCTTGATAAGTACAAAGACTTTTTTCAAAAGTAAAATCTTCTAAGCGGTACAAAGTCAATTTTGAAAAGCAACCTCTTCATGACCGGAGGAGAGAATTTCTTCCACATAGCTTCTGTCGTTGCTGAGCCGGGGTACTTTATGCTGACCACCGAGTTTTCCTTTTGACTTGAGCCAATTGTAGAAAGTATTAGGTTTCAGCAGGCGTATAACCGGTGGTTGTAGCGCTATATCATGGGATCTTTTGGCATCATAGTCTGAATTTACACTTCGTAAGGTTTCATCCAGCACATTTGTAAAAAGCTCAAGATCGCCGGGTTGTTTTGAAAACTCTATTAACCATTCATGACCTCCACGCTGATGCATGGTGAGGTAAATAGGAGCTACGGTGTAATCATTTACAACGGCACCTGAAACACGGCATGCTTCAGCGATGGCACGATCTGAATTGTCGACGATAACTTCTTCTCCAAAAGCATTGATGAAATGCTTAAGCCTGCCTGTAACCTGGATTTTATAAGGGCGAACAGAAGTAAAACGAACGGTATCGCCCACTACATATCGCCAGAGCCCGCCATTGGTAGAAATAACCAGGCCATAGTTTTGCCCGGTAACTACTTCATGCAAATAGACTGTTGCAGGATTGTCTTTGCCAAATTCAGAAGCCGGGATAAATTCATAAAAGATGCCGTTACTGAGATGAAGAAGCAAGTCATCATCGGTTAGTCCGTATTGAAATCCGAAGAAGCCCTCTGAGGCATTATAGGTTTCATAATAATGAACGTGGTTGTTACGGATCATGGTTTTAAATTCTTCCCGGTAGGGCTTAAAACTGACCCCACCATGAATGTATAATTCCAGATTGGGCCATACATCAGAGAGGTTTGTTTTTCCGGTAAGTTCGAAGATGCGCTTAATCAGCAAGATGGTCCAGGTAGGAACCCCGGAGATATTGGTTACGTCTTCCTGTATGGTTGAATTAGCAAGGGCATCCAGTTTTTTTTCCCAGTCATCCATCAGTGCAATAGACAGGTCCGGCGTGCGATACCATTGCGCGAAAAAAGACATGTTTTGAAGCAGCACTGCAGAAAGATCACCGTAGGCAGCATTCTTATTTAATGGGTTGATCTGATGGCTGCCACCAACGATGAGTCCTTTCCCGCTCAATAGTTTGGTTTGGGGATTGGCATGGCAATAGGCAGACAAGAGGTCAATAGCACCATGGTAGTGGCAATCCTCAATGGATTCAGCCGTCATGGGGATAAACTTACTTTTATCAGAAGTAGTGCCTGAAGATTTGGAGAACCATTTCACAGGCGTGTTCCAAAGAATGTTTTGCTCACCATCCATCATACGATGTATGTAAGGTTTCAGTGAATCATAATCCTGGAGCGGAACCTGCCTACGGAAATCTTCAGCATAGCGTATTTCGTGATAGTCATGCTTCTTACCCCATTCCGTATCTTTTCCGGCAAGTATTAACTGCTGAAAAACTTTTTGTTGCGCATCGAGCGGATAGTCCATCCAAACCTCAATCTGGCTGATGCGCTGACGGAGAAACCACTGTACTATGGGAGAGAAGACAAACAATGTTCAGTTGGGTGAAAGGGTGTTATTGATTGCAGTAATTATTTCTGAAAGATGGGAAAAAAATCAACCTGTCGATTGATTTTCGGGATCAGTTAACAGGATTTTTCCTGCGAAGTTCAAAATTGCGGCCAAGGTACACTTTGCGTACCTGTTCATCAGCAGCCAGTTCTTCTGCAGTGCCCTGCTTAAGAATTTTTCCTTCAAAGAGCAGGTAGGCGCGGTCAGTGATTGATAGGGTTTCCTGCACATTGTGATCAGTAATCAGGATGCCGATATTCTTGAACTTCAATTTGGCAACTATAAGCTGAATATCTTCCACTGCTATCGGGTCTATGCCTGCAAAAGGTTCGTCAAGCAGAATGAATTTCGGATCAACGGCAAGGGCACGGGCAATTTCTGTTCGCCTTCGTTCACCACCGGAAAGCAGGTCGCCACGGTTTTTACGTACATGATTCAATCCGAATTCATCGAGCAATACTTCCAGTTTTTCTTTTTGTTGTGCTTTAGTCAGCTTCGTCATTTCCAATACCGCTGCTACATTGTCTTCCACAGTTAATTTGCGAAAGATGGAAGCCTCCTGTGGCAGGTAGCCTATACCTTCTTTCGCACGTTTATACATCGGTTGATGGGTAATATCAAGCTGATCGAGTAATATTTTTCCTTCATCAGGCCGAACCAGGCCAACCGTCATATAAAAAGTAGTTGTTTTTCCGGCTCCGTTTGGTCCGAGGAGTCCAACAATTTCACCCTGTTTTACATAAACGGAAACATGATCTACCACTTTACGTTGCCGGTAGGCTTTTACTAAGTTTTCTGTTCGGAGAATCATGGGTTGTAAAGGTAGGGGATGTTGGGGGTAACTTTGTTAAATGGTTGAATGGTTAAATTGTTAAACTGTTAAATTGTTAAATTGTTAAATTGTTAAATTGTTGCTGCAAAGGTGACCTTGCGTTTAGTGAAATGTTTTTTTGTGAAGTTTAGGAAATTAAATGATGAGTCCCGCAAGTTACGAAGTCAACAACAACAGTTACCGTTACCTTCAATATGCTGAATTTATTTTAGAGGTCAAATTGTGCATAGCGGAAGATGAGGTATTAAGATGAACATGTCTTAAATTAATTTTGTTACCGATCTTACATCCTTCACAGTCATTTCAATTTTTTAGTATCGTTCCATTCATTTTCGTCGAGGTTATAACAGATATCAAATGGTTGTCCGCTTTTTACAAGTTCAAGATGCGCACCCATTCCAAAACCAATTCCATTAAGTGACCCTTTGCCTTTTTTGAGAGAGAATTTTAGATGATCCGTTCCCACAATGCGCGACCAGCCGGTATCCTGAACTGCTGTGGTTAAAAAAACCGGTTTCATATTTTGCGGGCCGAATGGTTCGAATTGTTTTAACAAACTAAAGAATTTAGTGGTAATGTCTTCTATTTCTAATGTTGCATTTATTTCGATTTCCGGCGTCAGGTAGCGTTCTTCGATTGTAGAAGAAACTACTTCTTCAAAGCGCTGTGTAAAAGCGGTTATATTTTCCAGTCGCATTGTAAGTCCGGCAGCAAACATATGACCACCGAATTGTTCGAGCAGGTCGGAGCAGGAGAGGATGGCTTCATAAATATTGAATCCGGCAACAGACCGTGCAGAACCGGTAGCTAATCCATTTGATTCAGTGAGTATTATAGTAGGACGATAGTATTTATCAATAAGCCGGGAGGCAACTATGCCAATAACTCCTTTATGCCAATGCGGTTGAAACAGTACCGTGCTTTTCTTTACATTTTGATCAGGATCATCCTGCAGCATTACGAGTGCTTCATCAGTAATCGATGTATCAAATTCGCGGCGGTTGATATTGTGTTTGTTTAATATTTCGGCATTGTCTGTGGCATGAATGGCAGATGGTGAGATTAGCAACTTTACTGCATTACGTGCATCATCCATTCTTCCTGCAGCATTAATTCGCGGCCCGATTACAAATACGAGATCTGAAATACTAAACTCCTTTTTTGCTTTATTTGATTGCATTAAAGCACGCAAACCCTCACTGGGTTGACTATTAATTTTTTGCAGGCCATAAAATGCCAACACCCTGTTTTCTCCGGTGATGGGAACGATGTCAGAGGCAATGCTCACCACTACAAAATCAAGGTATTTCAAATAACTTTCGTCAGGAAGATCATTTTTCTGTGCGAAGGCGCTGATCAGTTTGAAGCCGATACCACAACCACTCAATTCTTTGTAGGGATAGTCACAATCTTTTCTTTTTGGATCAAGCACGGCAGCAGCAGCAGGAATTTTTTCGCCCGGAAGGTGGTGATCGCAAATGATGAAGTCTATGGAGAGCTCATTAGCATAATCAATTTTATCAACTGACTTGATGCCACAGTCAAGAGCAATAATAAGTGTGAATCCATTTTCTTTGGCCCAATCTATTCCGGTGGAAGATATTCCATAGCCTTCACTGTATCGATTTGGTATGTAATAATCCACAGCCAATCCGAATTCAAGAAAGAAAGAATAAACCGTTGCCACGGAGGTAGTACCATCTACATCGTAATCGCCGTAGATCAATACTTTTTCTTTATTGGCAATGGCCATTTCAATGCGTTCAATGGCTTTGTCCATGTCCTTCATCAGGAACGGATCATGCAGATCGGAGAGACCCGGCCGGAAGAATTTTTTAGCTTCTTCAAAAGTAGAAATGCCACGTTGTACCAATAATTGCAACAACACCGGATGGATGTTGAGTGAAGTTTGCAACCGTGCGAATTTAAGTGAATCTGTTTCCCGTAATACCCAGCGCTTTACCATATAATCACCATATAAATTAAATTGATAGTTGTATTGTTATTGATTGTGTAAAGATAGTTTATGATTTTGCATTCATTGCTTTCTCCCATTCCCATGCAGAACGCATCATCTCTTCCAGCGATCTTTCCGGTTTCCAATGCAGCACTTCTTCAGCTCTCTTGTTGCTGGAATATACAGCAATAGCATCTCCGGCTCGTCGTAGCCCGATGCGGTAATTCAATTTTACTCCGGTAGCTTTTTCGAAGGCATGAATCATTTCAAGCACGCTTACTCCATTGCCCGTTCCAAGATTGATGATATCCAGGAGAGCAGGATCTTTTCTTTCCTTTTTTTCCATCAGGTGCTTCAGAGAAAAGGTATGTGCTTCTGCTACATCCATTACATGAATATAATCGCGGATGCAGGAGCCATCACGTGTAGGATAATCATTGCCCAACACCACAAATTCTTTCATCTTACCAATGGCGGTGCGGGTGATGGCCGGAATGATGTTGAATGGTTTTTCATCAAAAGGTTCGCCGAGCAATGCAGATGGGTGTGAACCCACAGGATTAAAATAGCGGAGGATCATGGCATAAAACGGTTCCGCTTTCACAGCATCGGCAATTATTTTTTCACCGAAATATTTGGTTCGTCCGTAGGGTGATTGTTGTTCATGCACAGGTGTATCTTCACTAACCGGTAAATTTTCAATATTGCCATATACCGAACTGGAAGAAGAAAAGATAAAATAAGGAATTTGATATTGTTGACGGCATTGCAGCAGGTTGATCAGCGACTGCAGGTTGTTGTGGTAATACATCATGGGTAATTCCACAGATTCTCCTACCATTTTAAATGCAGCGAAGTGAATGATGCCAACTATATCAGGATGAGCTTCAAAGATATTTTTGTTTGTTGAAGATCGTTCAAATCACTTTCTATGTTCAGCGGGCGTTTCCCGGTAATTTGAAATACATGATCCGGGACATAGCGTTGTCCGCGTGAAAAATTATCTGCACTGATTACCTCATAACCCTTCTCCAGCAGGTCAACCATTGTGTGGCTTCCGATATATCCGCAGCCACCTGTTATGAGTATCTTTTTTTTCATGGTACAATGATAATAATAAAAGAGGGAAACATTGGGGGAGAAACAGGCTTCCATTGCAATACAAATTGATCAATTTGTAGGATGCAATGCGATAGGTTGCGCGCAACTATTTAATTATTGATGGGGAGTTTTTTTCGGAGTTTGTCCCCTAAATTTAACATTCAAAGTAAAGTTAAATAGATTATTGTATTTATATTTGAAACACTTTTAAAACCTGCTCGATATGAAAACCTCCTGCTTTTTTCTCCTGATCTTCCTCTTCACCACCATTAAGTTTCTTTTTGCTCAGCAACCACCCGCACCAGTTGTATCAACTTCATACATAAAATATCTTCCGCCTGTCTTTTTCGGTTACAACGGAAACAATGTGATTGGACAAGACGATGGTGGTAATTTTCTTTCTTTCAGCAGTGATGAACTGCGAAAGGTGATCCCTCAACTTCATGCCACGCTGATCCGCTTTCCCGCCGGTGGCAAATCCAAATCGTGGGATTGGAATGGAGGATGGCATCTGGATGACGAAGTATTTGCTTATGGCAACACCATTCCCAATTTTATCGGAAATGATTGTGTGAAGATGCTCGATGATGAAGCTCCTCCTATTAATGGAACACAATACCAAGGAAATCAGCTTACTGCCTTGAAAGGTGCGTGGACAAGAGCGGGAACTTCCTTTATGATCCCTTTAAACATGATTTCCTCTAACAAGGATTATCAATTGGAGCAGGTAAGACAAGCTTATAAGCTGATGAAAAAGTCAACCGTAAATGATACGGTGTATGTTGAGCTCGGCAATGAAGTATATAATAAGGCCGACCCGGCATTGAAATGTCTTTTTGCCGAACCGGAAGATTACCTGGTAGTAGCCAACGAATACCTTGATGCCTTACATAACAGCAATTTTTTACCCGGAGAAAATATAAAGCTGAGCGTAGGTGTAGTTGCCGCAGCAACTTCCGTGCAGGATAAATCACTGACCCTTGACTGTCATTACAACACATGGAATGCTGAATTAGGATTGCCTTATTATGCATCAGCCGGCAATGACCGTTTGCACTTGACAAAGGGAGACGGATTAATTTTTCATATCTATCCTGAGTCGGGTTTAGCTGCAGAGGCCAATGGTATTCCGGCCGCTACCGTTGCGAACGCCGACATTTTGTTTCAGGTAGCGCTGAATAATATTGATAAAATGAAGAATAATGAATTGAAGGCTGTACCCCCGGGCATTAATGCGTGGATCACAGAATTCAATCTGACTGACGAAAAAAACGTTTATGTACGTGGCACATGGGCGCATGGCTTATTTACGGCTTTACAAGCGCTTACATTTCTGGAGGCCTCATCTGTTTCAAAAATTAATTGTCATGACCTGATCAACGATAGTGGACGTTCATCGGTATTCAGTAAAAGCACGGGATTTGATTATGCGGAAGATTGCAATGCGCTTGAAAGTTTAACTACCGGGGCGTATAAACTTACAGCCCAGGGAATGGCGCTAAGCATGGTAGGCGAAGCGATGAAAAAAAGCACTAAAGCCCAACAAATAAATTTTGCAGCGGATTTTGGATCTTACGCTTTTGCCAATGGCAGGTGTAAACTATATGGATGGCAGTTTACCAAAAAGGATGCAAACAGCGCTGAATACAATGAAACCATTATACTTAACCTGGGTGATGCCCCGCAAGAAATTAAGTTAAGTGGTATCTACAGTAGTCCCTCTACCTCTGTTGTGTATGAATCTATCTATCCGGAGGATGGACAACCTTTTATTTATGTTACGAACGATGCGGCCCCTGGGGAAGCGTACGCAGTTTCTACTGCTTGTATTGCCACTCAAAGTAATCTAACGGTTAGCGGTTATCAGGATTACAATAATTCAATTACGCTGGAACCATACAGCATAGTACATATCAAAAAGGCCAATCTTGCATCAACCAGTGTTGCAGTTTATCCGGCTAAAACCATTGATGTATGTTCAGGTGAAAGTGTGAACATTTTTGCTTCCGGAGCAGCAAGCTATAAGTGGGAAAATAACAGCACTTCCAGCTTTACTTTGCTTGATGAGAAAGGTGATGTGGTGAATGAGAATGTTTATAATGAAACGGCCGTGGTGGTGAGTAATGTTTCTGCCGGTGGAACAATCACCTTAACACCAAAAAATGCATTGGGTTTTTCGTTAGGAACAGTAACCATTACTATTAATGCGAAGTCGAAACCAGCTACACCAGCAATTGATGTTATCCAGCCTTCAACTGGCAGCAGTTGCCTCGCGAATTTAGAATGCACCAACGCGGGAAGCAATAGCATTTTATGGTGGCCCACCACAGGGATATTAGGCAACCATACGGTATTAAGTGCGGTTGAAATTGCGGCGCGGCCTATTCATCCTGCCATCTATAACAATGTGCTTATTAATAGTGATGGATGCTACAGTGAGGCGCCGGCAACAGAGATAACATTCAACAATAAGAAATTGAACATAGGAACCATTACTCAACCATGCTATGGTCAGGATGTTACCTTAAGTTTAACAGACAACAACTGCAGCACTTCCTGTACATATAAATGGACAAGCAGTTCAGGACAAAGTGGAACAGGAACGAGCTTCGCCATCAACGATATAGAAAAGACGGCTACTGTATTTGTGGAAAGAACTGACAATGCTGTTTGTGTTGAGGGCGCATCCAAAACCGTAAAAGTTAATCCTGAATTTGATTCTTTTCAGCGGGAATTCAGCTCCTGTGAAGATGAGTGTATCCGATTGAAATTTCAGATGAAAGGTAATCCGGATAATTTTTGCTATGACTGGGAAAATGCAGTGATCAGCACAGTCGCCTCCGGTGCTACGGCTGTACTCCAGGGCTGGCAGGTGTCCGGAGAAACCTGCAATGGAAACAGCCCATCCTCTTCCAGCCCACAGGCAGCCTTCAAGGCCACTACTATTGGCAGTAATACGACAGCCGTTTTTACAGTTACTGTGAATGTGCGTGAAGAACCCTGCACTACTGCCTGCTACAACCAGGCTGTTTTCACCATTACGGTTTCAGGTACTCCTGACGTGAGTATTACGCCTGCCACTGTTCTGTACTGCACAGGAGGATTTGGAGCGGCAACCATTGACATACCTGCCGGAAGCAAGGTGGTTTTCATGGATGGATCAGGACTTGACCAAACCACTGCCAACGAGGTGATGGCCTCACCGCCTGGTGGCGGCAACAGAACTTATGAGTTTACCGTTATCAACGAGGCTGGCTGTTGCAGCCATGGTTATGAAATTGAGTTTGAAGAAGAAGAAAACTGTTGTAACTCTGCTGATGGTGCGCTTTTTACTTATATGAATCCCACTGCCCAAACGCTCATTTATAACCTTGCGCTAAAGGGTCTTGCCGCCGATTGGAATACCGGGGTGATCGATTTTACAAACGCATCGAATAAGATTTCCATCAATGGCAACCTGGTGTTGCATAATGCGCTCACCTTAAAAAAAATGAACGATGTGGTTTTTGCAGATAATGCAGCCATTCACCTGAACGGGCAGACGTTTACGCTTGACAAGAGCACACTTTATTCCTGTGATGGTACTAATATGTGGAACGGCATCACCAACAACGGCAATAACGCTTCAGGGCTAATTATCACCGGCAGTTCAACAGAATATTCGAAGATCAAAGATGCTGTTACAGGGGCGGAGTTTACCGGTGGCGGAGTGTTACAGATTGAGTTTGCCGAATTCGACAACAATCATGTTGACCTTTCCATTCGGAACTTCTGCAGTGGGCTTGCATCATCCGATTATATAAGCGATTGCAATTTCCTCAACACGGCCGGTTCCTCTTTGAAAGCCCCCTACAATGGGCAACAGAAATATGCAGCCATCGCCTTTTATAAAACAGACGGTGGTACTATTGGAAGCACAACTACCGGGGCTAATGTTTTCAATGGAGGCGATCATGGCTTACTGGTTACCAAAAGCAAGCTGACATTACTCAACAACGATTTCTCCAGCTTTACCAATGCCGGCGGACAGGGATATGCTATTTATCATTCCAGCGTGGGATCGGAGGCCGGGGATTGTACCGGAACATCTGCCTTTGTAAAAGTGGGTGATGGCACCACCGGCGGTGCCAATACTTTTACCGATTGTGATTATGGCGTGTATTCTAAATCAGCCCGGCTTACTATTGACTTTAATACCTTTACCAATGTTCCACGTTCCATTTACGTAGAAGGCTCTTCCGGCAAGCAATTGGTAATCCAGAACAACACACTTGATGCTGCGGAGTTGGGCATTTCGCTCCTGCAAACACAAGCCAGCAGCATTACACTGTTCAATAACGATATTGAATTATCCGGTCTGAGTAGCACGGGTGACTATTACGGCATAAAACAGGCTGATAATGGTTCAGCAATAAATTCCACAATCGAGGATAATGTAGTGAGTATTGAAGACAATGCTAATTGCAAAGCGATCTTTATTCAGGCAAGTTCCGGAGTGCAGTTGATCAATAATACAGTTTACTGGAATTTCTCTGGTACCTGTGGAGATCCCTGTCCACAGGTTTATGGCATACGGTTAGAAGATGCCTCCTCTTGCACACTTGATTGTAATCATATCTCAGGCACATCTACAATAGCAAGCTATATCGAAGGCAAACGCGGCATCAGCCTCAGCTCTTCACACTCTTGTTCATTAACATGCAATACCACAGACAAATTGAAATCAGGATTGGAGTTCTTGGCCGATTGCAATAATGCTGTAATTAAAGGTAATACGCTCAATGCACACAAGTATGGTATGTTGGTAGGTTATGACCAGGTGGAAGGTGTAATAGGCGACCAATTGGTAGCAACGGTGGCACCGGGCAATCGCTATCAAGGGAACAATAATAGTGGCAATTTTCTTGGATCAGGATATGGGTTATATAGGTATCTAAGTAGCGGGACTAACCCACCTTTTATCAATTTTGATGTCATATCCAATACGACATCTGATTTTTATACAACATCATCAGCTAGCAATAAGGCAAATGGAGCAATTCTGCAACTACCAAAAACTGTCGACCCCTTCGAATGTATAGAAGATTGTCAAAGTACATTACGGGAAGGAGAAGAAGTATCTTCATCAGATTCGTTACTGACCAATTTTGAAAGCATTCTCACGGATTCCGCTATTGAAGGTTCAACTTATGAAGTAATTCTATGGAGTTTGCAAAAGAATTTATACGCAGCGATTAAAGATGTTGCGGTACTAGTGGATTCTTCTGAAGTGATTTCCACATTTCTAAGTAACGCAGCAGACGGTAACATTGGGAAATTGGTTAATGCTGAAGTTCTACTTGCAGAATTAAATGATACGCTTTTAAGCGATGCAGCCAGAATCTCAAAGTCAGATTCAATTGACATGTTGCTTGATAGTGTAACCGGAGATAAATTGTATGAGAACAATGCAAAACAGGTTTACAAAATTTGGCTGCAAACTCTTGCATTTCAAACGGACACCTTTTCACATGATCAGGCAACTGAATTGCATGATATTGCCATTCAATGCCCATATTACGGAGGACCGGCTGTTTATGCCGCCAGAGCAATTTATGCTCTTATAAATGATTCATTATGGTATGATGATGACAAACTTTGTATTGAGGTAATTGAGCCAGTTAAATTTAACGAATCAAAATCAACACTCAATTCTTCACCATTACTAGAAGCCTTCCCCAATCCTTGTGAAGAAGTGATATCGGTTTCATTCCAATTCCCAATCAATCATTTACCAGGTAAAATAATACTTACAGATGTATATGGTAAAGTATTGGCTGATTTTGAACCAAACAGCACTTCAGGGATGGAGATTTTCAATTTGAAGAGTTTTCCTTCAGGCATTTACATGCTTTTGCTTTTGGATGCAGAAGGAAGGCGAGTGTCATTTTCTAAAGTTGTTAAAGCATAGTTGGTATGAGGCATTTAATTGTAGGAGTTTTGCTAATTCATCTTTCTTTATACGCTTTCAGTCAAAGCAGGGATAATATCTGGCAATTATCATACGAACCCTTTGTTCCTGATTGCGGATTGGATTTTTCAGACGGAACGGCAGATACTTTCAGCGTTTTTCGGGACTTGAATTTTTTTGTCACCAATGCCTCCATCTGCGACAGTTCAGGCAATTTATTGTTTTACACCAATGGCCACTGGATAGCCAATACCAACCATGATAGTTTATATAATACTGATCATTTTAATCCCGGATGGGCCACCGATACTTTTTATACGGATGGCGATGGCATCGGTTGTGTGCAATGTGCATTAGCTCTCCCTGATCCTGGGAATGAACAGCAATACTATTTAATACATAGCTCTTTCGAGCGATTCTATACGCAAAAGGGCAACTGGTGGGATAATCAACCATATCATTTGAGCTTTAGTATTATTGACATGAACCTCGATGGAGGACTTGGTGGCATCTCTAATGAACTCAAGAATGTATATGCTATTGAAGACACCCTCGTTTTAGGTCGCCTGACTGCCTGCAAACATGCCAATGGCCGTGATTGGTGGGTGGTGACCCATGAATACAACAGTAATCGGTTTTACACCGTGCTTATTACGCCTGATGGTGTTTCCGAACCCTTTTCACAATACATTGGTGAAGTGACGAAACCTTATTTCAAAGTCGGAAATCAGAAGGAGGACAATGATATTGGCAGCCAAGCCTTCTTTTCACCTGATGGAAGTAAATACACCTTTGTGTCCAACAACTTTTCTGTTTTCCTGTTCGATTTCGATAGGTGCTCGGGACTCCTTAGTAATTTTCGTAAAGACTCTATTGGAATTACGGATATTAATTTATCCTCCACCAACGGCTGCAGCTTCTCACCCAACAGCCGATATCTGTACGTGAACAGCTACCGCCGCATTTGGCAATATGATACCTATGCCCCAGATCTTGCAGCAAGCAGGATTGAAGTAGCGGTGAATGATGAATATGGAGCCCCCATACAGGCCTGGTTCTTCATGAATCAGCTTGCAGCTGATAACAAAATTTATATTGGCACTTTCAACGGCACAAAAGCGCTACACTATATAGATCAACCAGACGCCTCTGGCCTTGCTTGTAATGTGGTTCAGCATGGGCTTCAACTCCCTACTTATAATGTCAGCATCCCCAACTTTCCTAACTATGATCTCGGCGCATTAGTGGGCAGCGGCTGCGATACGCTTTCACCTGCTTGTGTAAATGCTTATGAGCCCAACGACATTAAGCAGGATGCCATCCATCTCAAGTCAGATGAACTCATACAGGCAGCGATCGGAAGTGCAGGTGATGTGGATTATTACCGCTTCAGCATTAAAAGCAATAAGAACGATCTCAAGGTGAAACTCACTAACCTGCCGAAGGATTATGACCTGTGGCTGCTGAAAAAAAATGGTACGCTCCTCCAGCAGAGCAGTCATAATGGATTAAAAAATGAAAAGATCATTGCACCCGACTTGCCGGAAGGTACTTACTACCTCGTTGTATTTTCACCGGATAATGAGTTTGATACACAGCACTGCTACTCGCTCAGCTACGAGAAAACAGAAGGCAGTGAAAAGGAAGAAGATGAATTTTTCTTTGCTGCATTAGAACAGGCATACCGAATCTATCCAAACCCTGCAACTGATTGGGTGAACATCGTGTATGACCTGTCGTCGGATGCTGTGTTTGAACTATTCAATGCTTATGGAAGCAAAGTGGCTTCTGTTACCCTTTATCATTACTTTAAAAACCGAACTTTGAATGTAAGCAACCTGCCTGCTGCGGTGTATGGCTTTCGTATTACTTCGAATGGAGAGCTGATGCAGCAGGGGAATCTAGCGGTAGTTAGATGAAGTCCATTGATTACTTCCGTGTCCTCTTTGAGAATACACGGAGGGGTGTAAATTATATACACCATGATCCAGTAATATTACTGCGCCGGCGCTGGTATCTTTATCGTAGGTTTTCATTTGAAGATATTCCATAGGAATATCGCCCCACTTAATTTTTTTTGTTTGTGCCGAAAGGCCGAATGAAAAGAGGCACAGCAAGCTTAAAAGGGTGTAGCAGCGTTTCATAACATTGATTTTAAATACAGGATACGATAATCTATCATCGCAAATATAATTTTCTATATTATTAAAAGAAAATGATGCTTAGAAATTTCCGGATGCAATTGTTTTACCAAGGCCATCATCAAGCGAAATCAGCGGATGATCGATTAACAGCTTCATCTTTTCTGCATCCGGTTTTCGCCGTAACATGTCACCTTCTTTAAGTGGTGGATAGTGTATGATTTTTGATTCGGAATTGGTAATGCGTATTATTTTCTTCGCCAGGTCGCTGATGGTTATTTCTTCATCAGAACCGATGTTTACCACTTCATTCAGGAAAAGTCGGTTATTTAAAGCATGTAAGGTTGCGCTGATGTTGTCATCAATAAAAAGAAAGGTGCGCGTTTGATTGCCATCTCCATACACTGCAATCTCCTGGTGGTTTAAAGCTGCATGTATAAATTTAGAAACCACAAAATCGAGCGATTGCTTAGGACCGAATGTGTTGAAAAACCGAAAGATCGTATAATTTAATCCATATTCCTGGTGGTAGGATCTAAGAAAAGATTCTCCGACATTTTTTACAATAGCATAAGGCAACCTGGAATTTAAAGGCGTGGTATCTTCATTTTGCGGAAACTCCACAGGTTCCCCATATACCTCAGAAGAAGAGGAGTAGTACACACATTTAACACCGGTGTTTTTGGAAAGGTCGAGGATGTTACGAATGCCATTGATGTCATTCAAAACCAGGACCGGGTTATTCAAAGTACGTTGCACACCTACAACAGCCGCATAATGAAAAACATAGTCAAACTGATAGGCAACCATGATGGTAGAGACATCTGAAAACCTGTTTACATCGGCTTTGATAAAATGCCAGTTCTTATACTTCGGGGAAGGAAGTTTTTCCTTGTTTCCCGTTAGGAGATTATCAACAAGCACTACATAATTTTCCGGATCCTGCACCAGCCGGTCTGCGAGGCAACTTGCAATAAATCCTGCACCACCGGTAATTAAGATTTTGCGCACGCTCGGATAATTTAACTGAATTATTTTTTTCTGTATTGAATTAATTCAACGAGGTAATTGCCATAACCACTTTTAAGTAAAGGTTCAGCCAGTTTCAGCAGTTGGGCATCATCAATGAAATTTTTTCTCCAGGCTACTTCTTCGATGCAACCGATCTTTAATCCCTGCCTGTTTTCTACTACCTGCACAAATTGAGAGGCAGCCATCAATGAATCGAAAGTTCCGGTATCAAGCCAGGCTGTACCCCGGTCAAGAATAGCTACTTTCAGTTTTCCTCTTTTAAGATATTCCTTATTGATATCGGTTATTTCATATTCACCGCGGCTTCCAGGCTGCAGCCCTTTGGCAATTTGTACTACGGAATTATCATAAAAGTACAAGCCGGGCACTGCATAGTTCGATTTTGGATGCTCCGGTTTTTCTTCGATGGAAAGCACTTTGTTGGCATCATCAAACTCAACCACCCCATAGCGTTGCGGATCGCTTACATGATATGCGAAAATAATTCCCCCATCCGGGAATGTATTATGTTCCAGGAACGTACCTAATCCGGATCCGTAAAAAATATTATCACCCAGTATCAGTGCGACATTGTTATTGCCGATGAAAGCTTCGCCTATAACGAAAGCCTGTGCAAGACCGTTGGGTTTTTCCTGAATGGAATATTCAAACTGGCATCCAAATTGAGTTCCGTCTCCGAGGAGTCGCTTAAACTGTGGCATATCCTGTGGAGTTGAAATGATGAGTATTTCACGGATACCTGCCATCAATAAGACGGATAACGGGTAGTAGATCATGGGCTTGTCGTAAACAGGCATGATCTGTTTACTGATTGCATAGGTAATTGGGTATAAACGGGTTCCTGATCCGCCAGCAAGAATGATTCCTTTCATAGTAAGTTGTTTCCGGAGCTTTTTACCGAATACCAGCCTGTTTGGTGAGGACGAAAATAGGAAAAGTTAACCGGGAAAGTAAGGCTGCAATTCTTGCGTTGCTGTGCTATTCATCAGCAAGCCCTTCATAGAAATGCAATTGCGTATATTTAACAAATAAAAAATAAATCAAATTATGAGGAGTATTTTCAAATTAACTAAGTCTGTTGTTGTACTATTGATAGTTGTTTTAATATTTCAATCCTGCTCAACAAATTATCAGGCAAGCAGGTATTCTCACTTAAAGTATGTGAAGCGTGATCACAAAACTATTATGGAGCATGATAACAAAGCAGGGCAAGCGAAGTTGGAAAAGCTGCCTGCTCATGCTGATAAAATAGGCATACCTGATGCAAATGACTATACTTCATTAGTGCCTCCTGTAACAAAGCCTGCAGGGAAATCTCAGCACGGCCATACCGTGATGGATGGTACAGCACCTGAAGAGACCCCTTTTTCACTTGCGAAATCAACCTTTAAAAATGGAATAGGTCAAAGTACGATTACTATTGGCAGCGAATTGATAACAGCAATTAAACCCGCTGCCGATGATTTGATTTATGATCAGGATAAATTGCTCTTACTATGGCTGATACTTGCAGGTGCAGCCGTTGTTTTCGGATTGCTTGCTGCGGTTGCCTGGCCTTTTGGCATACTTGCCACCATAGCCGCCGTAGCAGCAATAGTATTCTTTGTATTATGGATTGTGAATATTGCGAGGAGTTAGCAAGGACTGAGAACACTCAACCATTTATTTGACCTATGTTGCCATTGCTATTTGGGGCGATAGTGATCTGTTGCAGGAGTGTTTTCAGCTTTCAGCACTCTTGCTGAGTGTAAATCCAAATGTAGAACCTACACCTACCTTGCTACGCACGTTGATGGTCTGGCCATGTGCTTCAATGAGGTGTTTTACAATGGCAAGTCCTAAGCCGGTGCCTCCCTGTTCCCTGGAACGGCTTTTATCTACGCGGTAGAACCGTTCGAATAATCTCGACAAATGATCTTCTGAAATACCAATTCCATCGTCTGTAAGTTCTATCAGGATATTTTCAGCCATATCATAAAAACTCACGATGGTATTGCCATCCTGGTTGCCATACTTGATTGAATTATCGAGCAGGTTTACCATTACCTGCCGGATTTTGTCTTTGTCAGCGAACACATAAAATGGTTTTTCACAGCCTTTCTTAATCGAGAAATGGATATTACTGATTTTTGCTTTGTATTCCATTTCTTCGAACACATCTTTAGTAAGGGAATAGATGTCGAAGGTCACTTTGTCAAGCTGCTCTTCACCACTTTCGAGTTTGGCAATTTCTTCAAGGTCATTTACGAGGTTACAAAGTCTTTCAATGCTGCCGGCCGTTTTTTCGAGGAAATGTTTGTTGACTTCGCCATCATCCATTGCGCCATCCAGTAGTGTATGCACATATCCTTGTATACTAAAAAGAGGGGTTTTGAATTCATGAGAAAGGTTGGAGAGAAATTCTTTCCTGTATAATTCTGCTTTCTTAAGTCCTTCAATTTCCTTATGGCTGTCTTCTGCCCATTCCTGCACTTCCTGTTGTACATCAGTTAGGGGATCTTCTGAACGAAGCGATTTGCCGAGAATATCTTTTGTAAACCGGTTGAGTTTGAGATTGTGAATAGTTTTGTAGACCAGCTTAATCTTGCGGTAGATGAACCTTTCCAGTGCAACATAAATCATGAAATAGGAAATCAGGAACACTATCGCAAAAACGACAAAGCAACTAAGTGCATCATTGATTTCCATAGAGCGGGTAGTTAGGGCAACAACTGTTGCGGTAACTGCTACCATCAATGAAATATAAAAGGCTATGGATTTAGGATTCAGATTCTTCATGAAAGAGGTGAAAAGTAGAATGATGTAAAATTAATCCATTAAGAGTAATACCACTTGATATACTATACACATCAAGTTTCAAATTTATATCCTACTCCTTTTACGGTCTTAATGGTTTCATCTCCGACTTTCTGCCTGATTTTTCTGATATGAACATCTATGGTGCGATCGCCCACAATAATGTCGTCGCCCCAGACTTTATTGAGAATTTCGGCTCGCGGAAAAACACGCCCCGGCTTGGATGCAAGCAGCGAAAGCAAGTCAAATTCTTTTCTCGCCAGGAATATCTCATCATTTTTTATTTTAACAACATGCCGTTCACGGTCAATGGAAATATTTCCAATTTGTACTATGGGCTGATCGCTTCCGGAAGATCTTCTGCGGAGCAATGCTTTGATGCGGCTCACCAGTAATTTGGGTTTAATGGGTTTTGTGATATAGTCATCAGCACCTACCGTGAAGCCTTTTAATTCTGATTCTTCATCATTCCTGGCAGTCAGGAAGACAATGAGTGTGTTTTTTAATTCTCTCAGGTTACGAAAGTGTTCTGCGGCGGCGAATCCATCAAGGTTGGGCATCATTACATCGAGCAAGATCAGGTCCGGCTTTTCAAGGCGTGCAATCCGAATCGCCTCAAGTCCGTCTTTGGCAATAAAGGTTTTGTATCCTTCGCGTTCCAGGTTATAGGCAATAAACTCCAGTACATCGATCTCATCGTCTACAATCAGGATTTTAGAAGGATGTTCCAAAGACATTTTTTTTTGAAGCGGTGATAAATTGTTGATTGAATCCATATCAGATTTTTTCTTTTACATGCTTTAACACATTCGCTTCTACGAAAAAGATTATTTCTTCCGCAATGTTTTTATTTAAGTCTCCGATGCGTTCCAGTTTGTGTATCACTGAAGCCATGTGTAATGCATTGATTGATTCTTCCGGATGTGTTTTCAGATATTCTGAAAGGACTATATCGGAATGTTTGTTTATTTCATCCATCAATACATCCTTGGTGAAAATCGTTCTAGCCAGCAATCCATTGGATTGAGCAAATGCAGCCAGGTTGTCCTGAATCATGGAATCTGCTACTTCATACATCTTTTTAATGCGCAAGTCTTCCAGGAGCTTTGGGTCGTAAGGCCTTTCCATTTCTACGGCATAACGGGCAATGCCTTTTGCATTGTCGCCAATACGTTCGAGGTGGCTGTTGATTTTGAATGTGGCAAAAACCAGCCGGAGGTCAATAGCAACCGGATTAAAAAGTGCCATAATATTCTCGCAATCACGGTCAATTTTTAGTTCTTCGGCATTGACCCGTCTTTCCTGGAAAATTACTTCACGGGCAATATCTTTATCGAGCCGGGTGATGGCAAGAATGCTTTTCTTTAACTGGTTCTGCACCAGTTGCCCCATTTCCTGTATTTGACTTTTCAGTCGTTCAAGTTCACTGTCGAGGTGGGTAATTTTGCGGTTGCCTGTTTCATCATGTAACATAGTATTCAATTTTCTCTGGTCCGTAATTATTCAATTGCTGCTCACTAACCTGCGTTTCACTTAATAACAAGGATGGTTGTGCAGGATTATCCAAATCTTCCTGTTATGTAGTTCTGCGTTCGTTCATTTTTCGGGTTGGTGAAAATTTCCTTGGTGTCATTGTACTCAATCAATTCGCCCAGGTAAAAAAATGCAGTTCTGTCGCTTACCCTTGCTGCCTGTTGCATGTTATGGGTGACAATGATAATCGTGTACTTTTTTTTCAACTCGTAAATCAGTTCTTCAATTTTCGCATTGCTGATCGGGTCCAATGCAGAAGATGGTTCATCCATTAATATCACCGATGGTTCCACTGCCAATGCGCGGGCAATACACAATCGTTGCTGCTGCCCGCCTGAGATAGAAAGTGCAGATTTCTTCAAATCATCTTTAACTTCATCCCATAAGGCTGCATTCTTCAATGAGCGTTCCACCGATTCTTCAATAAATTTTTTATTATTAACGCCATTGACACGCAAGCCATAGGCCACATTTTCAAAAATGGATTTTGGAAAGGGATTTGGTTTTTGAAAGACCATCCCGATTTTTTTCCGGATTTCTTCTACACGGATATTACCATTATAGATGTCTTTTCCATTAAATAATACCTCACCTTCAATCTTCACATTATCGATCAGATCATTCATTCTGTTAAAGAGGCGCAGGTATGTTGACTTTCCGCAGCCCGAAGGCCCTATCATGGCTACCACATTATTTTCCTTAATACCCATCGTAACGCCCTTCAGCGCATGGGTAGTTCCATAATGCAGGTTCAGGTTTTTAGTTTCTACTTTAAACATCATCTATTTGCTGAATCGGTTTCTTAATATGATGGCCATTGAATTTAAAAACAAAGTAAAAAGCAATAGTACAATGATTCCTGCTGCTGCATTTTCATGAAATGCTTCCTGTGGCCGGGAAACCCAGTTAAAGATTTGTATAGGCAAGACCGTAAATGGTGATTGCACACTGTCAGGTAAAAATGTTACATAGGTCAATGCTCCGATAGTGATCAATGGTGCTGTTTCGCCGATGGCTCTTGATATGGCGAGAATGATACCTGTAAGAATAGAAGGAAAGGCAATCGGCAACAGATGATGCCAGATTGTTTGCCATTTGGTAGCACCAACAGCCCATGATGCTTCTCGAATGCCGGAGGGCACGGCTTTAATTGCTTCACGGGTTGAGATGATGATGACCGGCATCACCAGAAGTCCCATAGTAAGCGCACCAGCCAGAAGGCTGCGGTCCAGTTGCATCCACCGTACAAACAATCCCAGTCCCAACAATCCGTATACAATGGATGGAACACCTGCGAGATTGGCAATATTTATTTCGACCAACCTTCCAAGCCAGTTTTTTCTACCATATTCTTCCAGGTAGATTGCAGCCCCAATGCCTATGGGGATAGAAATGATGGCAGTCAATAGTACCAGTAATAATGTTCCGGCAAGTCCGGGAATAATTCCTGCATTTTCTGCCTTACGGGATGGGTAGCTTGTAATAAAACTCCAATCAAGCCTTGAGAATCCGTCTTTGAAAACGTTTACAAGTAATAATACTAATATGCTTACTGCAAACAACAACCCGATAATGGCCACAGCCTGAAAGACCAGATCTTTTACTCTTTGTTCTAAGGAATGTCGTTCAAACGGGCTCATGAAAGGTTACTGTTTTGTATTTAATCTCCGCCAACAGCGAGAAATCTTTTCCTGATTCTGAAACTAATTATGTTGAGGAAAAAAGTAAAGAGAAATAAGGTGATGGCAACGGCAAAGATGGTATTGTAAGCAAGTGTTCCATACGGCGTATCACCCTGGCTTACCTGAACGATGTAGGCAGTCATTGTGGAAACAGGATTCAAAGGATTGGCATTAAGCACCGTTGACTGACCGGCTGCAATGGCAACAATCATTGTTTCTCCGATAGCCCTGGAGAATGCAAGAATTACGGAAGCGATGATTCCTGAAAAGGCCGATGGAAAAACGATGGAAAGTGAAACCTGCAGTTTAGAAGCACCTAAAGCGTAACCGCCTTCCCGCAAGCTCTTTGGCACAGAGCGCAAGGCATCTTCGCTCAGCGAGGTTACCAGTGGTAAGATCATAATGCCCATAACAATTCCAGGAGATAATGCATTGAATCCGGAAATAGTTGGGAATATTGTTTGAAGTAACGGAGTAACGGTTATCAATGCAAAGTATCCGTAAACGATTGTTGGAATTCCCGCTAATATCTCCAGAAACGGCTTAACTGATTTACGTACAGGAACGGCTGCATATTCACTCAGATAGATTGCGATAACGAGGCCAATCGGAACACTTACCAATAAGGCGATTACAGAAGTCAGCAGCGTACCGGAGAGTAACGGCAATATTCCGAAATGCTTGTCGGCAAAAAGGGGAGTCCACTGTGTATCTGTAAGGAAGTCAATGATGGATACTACTTTAAAAAATTCAATGGCCTGAAGCATTAGAACAACTATAATCCCAATCGTGGTGAATACAGAAACCAGGGCACACATAAGCAAAATCCCATGAATAAAGCGTTCACGGGCATAGACATATTTTCTTCTGTTTAGTCCAAAGCGGAGATCCTTATCAGTCTCTATTTCAGTATTTTCAATTGACATTGTTTCCAAAGCAACTTGATTATTGGATTCTGAAAGGCTATTCGGCAGTATCGGATTTCGCTGTTTTCAGCAAGTCCTCAAGGTTAGTACCTACTTCATGCCCATCAGTATAAATGGAGCCTGTAACATCATTTTCCAAACGCTGTGCTACAGTAGCATAGATGTTAGATTGCAAGGGAATAAAACCAACCTCCTTCACTAGCGTTGGTGCATTTTCGATATAAAAATGCAGGAAATCCTTCACCTCTTTCTTGCCTTCTGCTGCACTGTTAGCATAAATCAACAGTACCCTGGAAAGGGGTGCATAGGTTCCGTTTTGTACAGTTTCCAAAGAGGGAGCAATTGGACCCGCACCATTGCTTTCATTTCCATCATCAATCGGTACCAGTTTTAGTTTGGAGGCATTTTCTTCATAGTAAGCCAGGCCAAAATACCCTAATGAGCCATCATCGGAAGAGACACCTTGAACCAGCACATTATCATCTTCAGAGGCTGTATAGTCTCCACGACTGTCACCTTGTTTGCCAATTACTGCTTCTGTGAAGTAGTCAAATGTGCCACTGTCCGTACCAGGGCCAAACAATTTTATTGGTTTATCAGGCCAGCCTTTGCGGATTTGACTCCAGTTCATGATCTTTCCCTGTGCCGCTGCTTCCCAGATGGTTTTTAATTCGGCAACGGTCAGATAGTCTACCCAATTATTCTTTGGATTTACGGTTACAGCTAGTCCATCGTAGGCAATGGGCAATTCAATATATTTTATGTTTTTCTCAATGCAGATATCGTTTTCAGATTTTTTTATTGGCCTGGACGCATTACAGATATCAATCTCACCTACGGTGAATTTCTTCATGCCTCCACCTGTACCTGATATTCCGATAGTAACTTGCAGTTGCGGATTCGCTGCCCTGTAATCTTCAGCTACTGCTTCCGTAATTGGATATACCGTACTGGAACCGTCCACCTTTAGTATTAATTGTTTGTCGGAGGCCTCACCGTTACCGGTATTATTTTCTGAAGAAGTGCAAGACAGGAAGAAAGAGAGGAGTAATGCAGGAAGAAGAATTTTTTTCATCTTAATAGCAGGTTATTAAAAGGTTAAAAAATTTCGATGTTAAGACAGACTTAACTTTCAAATACTGGGTGCAAAATTAAAACTGGCTACCGTGAACCTGGCTATTGGGTGTTACCAAATGGTTATTTTGTTAATGTTTTGGTAACCTTAATTTAACATTGACTATTAGGGTTTCAGGCTGTTAAGATTCAAAATTCAAATTCAAACTATTGATTATCAATTGAAAAGGGTTGTTCTGCCTTTTTGTGTTAAGTTATTGTTATGGCAATCCTATATATTTACTGCCAATGGAAATCGCTAGCCAAAACTGGTTTCCTGACGTTTGGACCATGACAATTAATAGTTTCATCAGCTTTTTCGTACCCCGGGACACAAGTTTCTTCCCTTTATTTGAAAAGGCGGCAGCCAATCTTAAGCTATGCGCTGAACAGCTTAACCTGGCTGTAACCGCGGCTTCACCGGAATTGCGTATTGTACACATGCGGCAAGTAGAGAAGCTGGAACATATAGGTGATGAGATAGCCCATGAGATTTTCAATGAGCTCGGAAAGAACTTTATCACCCCATTTGACAGAGAAGACATACACCGTCTCATATCCTGTATAGATGATGTGCTCGACTACATTCATGGCGCTTCCAAGAGGATGGAGTTATATAAGATTACCAATTTTACTCCTGAAATTATTAAACTTTCCGAATTGATCCTGACCAGTGCAAAAGAGATCAATATCGCAGTGATGGAATTGAGGAACCTCAAGAATCTTCGAAGAATTACAGATGCCTGTGTAAGGATTAACAGTATTGAGAATCATGCAGATGATATCTTCGATCATGCTGTTGCCAAGCTTTTTGAAGAGGAGAAAAATGCGGTTGAACTGATTAAGATGAAGGAGATCCTTTCCGCCCTGGAGACAGCTACAGATAAAGCAGAAGATGTGGCCAATGTATTGGAATCAATCATCGTTAAGGTCGCTTAATTCCTTATTTAATCAAGAAACATCCACCTTCCGTTTATGATGGTTTTATTAATTGTGGTGATAGCATTAGCACTCATTTTTGATATTATCAATGGCTTTCATGATGCTGCGAATTCAATTGCTACCATAGTATCTACAAAGGTCTTGTCGCCCGGGTTAGCTGTTTTATGGGCCGCTTTTTTCAACTTCATCGCCTTCCTGGTTTTTGGATTGCATATTGCCTCTACTGTTGGTAAGGGAATTGTGCATCCAGAGGTAGTAACACTGCAAGTAATTTTAAGCGGACTGATTGCTGCTATTGCCTGGAATCTGTTAACCTGGTATTTTGGGATTCCTTCCAGTTCTTCCCATACGCTGGTTGGAGGATTTGCCGGTGCTGCGATAGCGAAAGCCGGCTTTGGTGCTGTATATAGCAGTGAGCTTTTTCGCATCATCAGTTTTATTTTCCTGGCACCAGTTGTTGGAATGATAGTGTCTCTCGTATTGTCCATATTGTTGATGCATCTTTGCCGTTCATTTGTACCGCATAAAGTTGATAAAGTATTCAGGAAGTTGCAGCTTGCCTCTGCTGCTGCATATAGCCTTGGGCATGGAGCAAATGATGCACAAAAGGTTATGGGGATCATCTTTGCTGCTTTGATCGCGGCGGGTCAATTGACAAAAGATGATGATATTCCCTTTTGGGTAGTTATCTCCTGTCAGACGGCAATGGCTGTTGGCACGATGATGGGAGGCTGGAGGATTGTAAAAACGATGGGGCAGCGCATTACCCATCTTACACCTTTTGAAGGATTTGCTGCTGAAACAGCCGGCGCAATCACCTTATTTTCAACCGCGCAAAT
This sequence comes from Chitinophagaceae bacterium, assembly GCA_016704325.1. Classification (GTDB taxonomy): domain Bacteria; phylum Bacteroidota; class Bacteroidia; order Chitinophagales; family UBA10324; genus JACCZZ01. The sequence continues at coordinate 1,024,454 of JADJAG010000008.1, read as the reverse complement.
GGGTATTCCCGTAAGTACCACACATACTATAACAGGGTCCATCATTGGCACAGGAATCCGCAAAAGAGTATCTGCCGTCCGATGGGGTGTAACACGCAAATTGCTATGGGCATGGATTATTACCATCCCGATTTCTATGGCAGTTGCTGCTGTCATTTACTACATTACGACCCTTTTTTGACAGCCAGCGAAATAGTCTCTTAAGGTATTAGACAATAGCGTACTCATCAGAGACTCCTGAAGTTTCAGCGTATGATTTGTTTTCGATTTATTAATTAAGGGTCTATTCTACCTGCAATTCTTTGATTATGAAAAACCGACAGATTCAACATATTTTTTAGCGTCGTCAGGCCTTAGAATTATGGACCGCCCATAAAATACATTGCAGCATTGTCCGTCAACACATACATGATTACGCGGCCTAATGCATTTAACTAAATGACAAGGTTGAAGAAATAGCATACAGCCAGGTATTGATTTCACATTAAAGATTCACTAACTTTATCCATTCAAATTTGAAGAAATGGCTTTAAAAGAATCCCCGCTTCCGAAAGGTATTGGCGGATACGCTACCAGATTCGGATTCCCGTACAGAACAACACTCAGTTTTCAATCTCTGATCAGGCGCCTGGAAGAACGGGCAATGGACCCGTTCGCCCTGGAGGCAATGTTGTACGAACAGATACTCAAGACTGTTAAGGAGATACCGGCCTTGTTAAAACCAATAGAGGATCTTGAAGTATTGAAAAAGTATCGTAAGGAAGCCGACTTGCTTTTATCTACCGTCTTACCTACTTCCATGATTGAAAATTATGTTGCTGGCATCATAGTTCCCTTTCAGCCAATTACGGTCTATGCATCACCCAGGTTTAAAGAAATGCTTGTTGCTGATGAGGATGGTGTATGGGACTTGAGCAAGATGGATGTCAGCAAGGGTATAAATGAGCTGATTGCATATGCCGGCATGGCCATACTTGAGAAGTATTATGGATTCAAAATCATGCATCCTGATGTAATGAAAAGCAAAGAATTTGATAAGATGACCGGCCTCACCAAATTTTATCAACCGGAAATCAATACGATGTTTGCAGAAGTTATTGCATTGAAGGAACCGAAACCGCTGCGTGAGATTGATCTGAGCCCGTTGAAAGATGATTTTTTTAATGCCTCCTTCTGGCTGGAGCATTTTCCACCTGATACTTTTGAATTCCGCGGCATAACTGTTTACAGGATGATGGATATTACAGACCGCGAACTTATTTCGCAGATTGAATACATCCTCTTGCAATCAGGCTCCATCATTTCAAAGGAGAATATCAGTGAGATCGAAGAGAAGTTCCGCAATTTCTTTAAGATTCCGGATTTAAGGGTTGGGCTTGCTCCTATTTTCAGCTATCGGGGCCAAATGGCCAACTGTAATATGGAGAGTTGGTTTTGTCTGATTCCACCTGAAAAGGCATATCTCATGATGGACAATTTTGAAAATTCGATCTATCATGCTGCAGTGGAACGAGCTGCGCCATACCTGGTGGATGATTTGGAAAAGCTCCCTAGTTTAACTTGCATTGAGCAAGAATTAATGCGAGAAGGCATACGCAGTATTATTGTGGTACCGGTCTTTCATGAGAAGGACCTGATCGGTGCGATTGAGATCGGATGTCCCCGTCCTAACGAACTCAACTTTATTTCCATGCTGAAGGTGAAGGAGATCCTGCCATTGATTGCGGTGGCATTTCAGCGTGCTGCCAAAGATTTTGATACACAGGTACAAGCTACCATAAAGGAGCATTTTACTTCCATTCATCCATCGGTGGAATGGAAGTTTTCACAAGCAGCCCTGGAACTGATAAGACTCAATTCAACCACAGATCAGAATAGGATCGCTCCTATTGAGTTAAAAGATGTGATGCCTATCTACGGACAGGTTGATATCAGGGGATCTTCAGAGCGTCGTAATGAGGCCATCAGGGAAGACCTGATTGAATACTTAAATGCTGCAAAGAAAATTCTTCAACTGGCCTATAAAGAGTATCCGTTAAGTATACTGGATGAAATGATTTTCAGGGCGGATAAATACATTTTAAAGCTTCAGGACAGCCTGGATTCAGGTGATGAGACAGGCATACTTGAATTTATGAAACAGGAAGTAGAACCTACCTTCCGCCTGTTGGCAGAACAAGCAACTCATTTGAAGCAAGCGATAGAAAGCTATTTTACCTTACTGGATCCTGAACATGAAATTTATCATTTTAGGCGGCAAAATTTTGAGAAGAGCCTTACCATGATTAACGATGTGGTGGCAAGAATGCTTGAGGAAGAAGAAGCACGCACGCAGTTATTATTGCCTCATTACTTCGAGAAATACAAGACAGATGGGGTGGAATACAATATCTACCTTGGCCAATCAATATTACAGGAAGGAAAGTTCGATCCGGTATATGTAAAGAATTTTCGCCTTTGGCAATTGATCACCATGGTGAATATTGCGCGAGAAACACACCAGTTATTACCGGAACTTCCGATGCCACTGGAAACCACACAGTTGATTTTATGTTACAGCAATCCTTTTGCCATCATGTTTCGAATGGATGAAAAGCGCTTTGATGTAGCCGGTGCTTACAATATCCGTTATGAAATTGTGAAGAAACGAATTGATAAAGCGCTGATCAAAGGTACCAATGAGCGATTGACGCAACCACATAAAATTGCCGTTATTTATACCCAGGAAAAAGAAGCTAAAGAATATGAGCGGTATTTCGAGTTTATGAGAAGCAAAGGATGGATCACCGGAATGCATGAGCATGTAGAATTAGAACCATTACAGGGTTTGCAGGGCTTGAAGGCATTGCGGGTTCAGATCCGGTACGACCAGGAAGAACCTAAGCTGAATTATGATGAGGAAGAATTGTTCAGGCAGGTAAAAGATGTAATGGTGCAAAAATGAAAGGAGGTCTTAGTTCGTAATATCAAACTGACGTAATGTTTGACTAAATTCAGAATTTCATTTTGCCAAAAAGGTTAATCTAATTACACGCAGATTATCAGGTATCATCAATTACAACCTTTTAAACAGATCCGGATCAATTTTAATTTCCCGTACCGGAAATGCAAGGCTACTGCCATGTGACCTAACAATTTCCATAATTCTGTAGTTTACCTTTTCTTTTTCCTGCATGTGCTCTTCATAAGCAGTAAATGGAATGTAATAAATGACCAGGAGGTTGAGTGAATTCTCGCCAAATTCATCAAATACTACCACCACATCTCTATTTAATCGTGGATTATTCTTTAAGAAATCAATCAGATCACCGGTAATTTCTTTTAGTTGCATTGCATTTGTATCGTAGGATAATCCAATAACCTGCCTTACCCGGCGATGTGAACGAATGGTATGATTTTCTACGTTCGAATCGAGCATCTTTTTATTCGGGACCGTGATTACCGTTAGGTTGCCGGTACGAATCGTTGTACTCCTAAGTCCTACTTTTTCAATGGTTCCTTCCGCTTCGCCAATCTTAACAAGATCGCCAACCACAAAGGGTTTGTCAAGAAAAACAGTGATAGAACCGAAAATGTCCTTAATGCTTTCCTGCGCCGCAAATGCAATAGCAAGTCCACCAATGCCAAGGCCTGCAAGCAGGGAGGTCAGGTCAAGGTCTAACACGACACCTAACAAGACAAATAAAGCATTAACAACAATAAATATCTTAAGCGCGTCTTTAATGAAGGGCACCAGCTGATCATCTGACTTGGAATCTGTCACCGCGGCGCGTTCATGCAGAATAAAGGCGATATAATCGATAATGCGTAGCAGAAACCAGGTAAAAGCCAGGAGCACAATGGACCACAATAACTCATCCAATACAACCTGAAGGGGCATATTCCAAAATTCAATTTTCCATGAAGGCGGATAGGTTAGTGATTCAATGGCTGTTCTGATAATCATCACTAGTACCAGGTATTGAAGTGGTTGCAATACCAAGGCATAAAATTTTTCACCATAGTGCTCAGGGGTATATTTTCGAAGCAAGCGGAAAATGAACGAACTGAATATTTTAGAGAGGTAACTGCTGAATACAAAGGCAAAAAGAATAATAACCAGGAATATACCTATTCGTTGCAATGAATTTCCAAGAATCTCCATATTCAAAATATTTGTCATTCACTATTATTTCGGTCAAAAATAATTAAACAACACTTACCAATACAAGATCAGGGAAGCAACAGGTTTAGTATGCTTCATAAATACCATCATTGCCGTGCTGAGAGGATAAGGTGAAACAAGACAGTCACCGGAAAGTTTGGCGCGGCCTTACTCTTTACTTTGTTGCCGTATTTCTATTTTTACCGCGTTTAAATAAAGCAACATGTTTGAAGAGTTTTTACAGCCTGCACCGGCCGATCTCTTTGCGGAAGATAATTTTACTGCACAACAACTGGGAATGTTTGTGGTGAGCAGCCCTAATCCGGAAGGGATGGACATTGCATTGATAGGTGTTAAAGAGGACCGCGGATCGGTGAGAAATAACGGCTGTGCCCTTGCACCTGATCTGATACGGCAACAATTGTTTTCACGTGCGAAGTTCAATGATGACATAAAGATTGTTGACCTGGGTAATATAGAAATGGGAGCTGCTATCAGTGATACTTATGTTGCACTCAGTAAAGTAGTGAATGAACTGATCCGGCTTAAAATTGTACCTGTTATTATTGGAGGAAGCCATGACCTTACTTTTGGCCAATTTGGTGCGTATCAGGACCTTAACAGAAATATCAACATTGCAGTTGCCGACCAATGTATTGACCTTAAGGAAGAGCAGCCGGAAATAGATGATGAAGGGTTTCTCCTCAATCTCTTTCAATACGAACCTTCCTGCATCTTCGATTTTGCGCATATTGGTTATCAAACCCACCTGACTTCACAGTATGCAATTGAGTTGCTTGACAAGCTGCATTTCGATAGTTACCGATTGGGAAAAGTAAAATCAAGCATAGAAGAGGTTGAACCAGTTTTGCGCGGAACCAACCTCTTCAGTTTTGATATGTCTGTAATTCGTTTAAGTGATTCACCTGGTAACAGGAGTGCAGGCCCCAATGGCTTATTTGCTGAAGAAGCTTGCCAGCTTGCCAGTTATGCCGGACAAAGCGATAAGCTAGATTCATTCGGCATATATGGATGTAATCCTTCGGTTGATGCCGGTAGACAATCGGTGCAGTTAGCAGCCGATATTATCTGGTACTTTATTAATGGATATGGTAACAGGAAAAATGAGTACCCAAAGGATGATGATGTTGATTATGTAAAATATACAATACACTTAAAAGAGAACAAGTATGATTTGAATTTCTGGAAAAGCAAGAAGTCAGATCGATGGTGGATGGAGGTGCCTGCCGGCAATAAGCCAAGGAATCAAAAAAAATCTCACCTTTTGCCCTGTTCATATAATGATTATCAAATGGCGTGCAAAGAAGAATTGCCGGAACGCTGGATCAAAGCTTTTCAGAAATTGGCGTGACAACTGATTAGCTGTCTGAACAAGCGCTTAGTTGTAACAGATTTCTGCGAAGCCCATAAGGTGGGCCATATGCGGATCTTCTTCTTCACGAGGTGCCTGGATACCTTCATTTTTAAAAAAGCCATCCAGAATCAGTGCAATTAAAAAGACGGATGCTTCCGGTAAAGCATCCATCGTTCTGTCGTTTTCTATAAGCATGTGATGTTGTTTTGAATTCATTGTTTCTAAACAAAAAGAATTCCAATCATTAAATCTAAGTGCGGAAACGTGAGTCTGCATACGAATGCATACTGACCAGGAGAAATTTGTTACTGACCAGGTTTGTTTTAACACCCGCATTTTGAATCACTTACGACTTAGTTTCTGCAGCGGATTTCTGCAGACATGCATTTGTCAGGTAATGGTCATAAAAAAACGCAATCATATTTACTTGCAAAGGTTGATTTACCAGGTGAAGCAAACTATTTGATACAGTCTGATTTATATATACTGCCGTATTATGCAGCAGGCTTTCGTATTCTTAATCCTTGGTGTTGGTGATTTTCTGCTGGCAGAATGCTGCGTTCAAAGTATTTCCTTGGGGTAGCATAAAAAATACTTCACCACCGTTGCTTCCAGCACCCTTATGTTCAGCAGATCTGAGGCATCAGCAATATCTTTAGTGCTCCCATCCTTAAAGAGAATATTGATAGGTCCCAATTCAGGACTGTATGCATGGTTACTGGTTGTTTCAGTGAATACAAAATAATGAAGGTCTTCATAATCAATCTTTGCTTTCCCCTGAATCTTATCTTTTATCAACGAGATTTCAGAAGTATCAAATGGCGTGTTTCGCAGTTCAATTTTAAAAAGTTGCCTTAGCAACAGGTTCCTGCTGAGCCATGAAAGGATCTGGTCCGGATCATTTCTCCACATCTTAATACTGCTGATTACATCGGTATCGTCCAGGTCAGCAAATCGTTCCAGGAGTTCTTCCGGGTTAACTGAACTTTCCGATCCCGGTTGATTATTCAGGAAGCAGGAGAGGGCAGGAGTACATTCCAGCTTCCTGATAAGAGCAAGTGAATGAGCTCGTTCAAAAATTTTCACCAGCATTTGTTCGGCGGCAAGCACGGTCTTGTGCAGGTAAACCTGCCAGTACATCAAACGGCGTGAGATCAGAAACTTCTCGATGGAATACATGCCTTTCGATTCCACCATCAAGGTATTATCCTTAATAATCAGCATTTTGATGATACGGTCATATCCAATTACTCCTTCGGCGACACCGGTAAAAAAACTGTCACGATTGAGATAATCAAGCCGGTCCATGTCCAATTGGCTGGATACCAACTGGTGTAGAAATGCCTTAGGGTATTTACCAAGAAAGATATCAATGGCCATGGAGAGCCTGCCATCAAACTGCAGGTTCAGTTGCTCCATCATGAGTAGTGAAAGTGCTTCGTGCGACGTTCCCGGAATCAGTATTTTTTCCAGCGTGTGAGAAAAGGGCCCATGTCCGAGGTCGTGGAGGAGAATGGCAATGGTAACTGCTTCAGCCTCTTCATTGCTTATTTCTGCTCCTTTAGACCGAAGCACTTCTAACGATTGTCCCATCAGGTGCATAGCGCCAAGGGCATGCTGTAGCCGTGTATGTTGTGCGCCCGGGTAAACCAGGTAGGTGAGTCCCAGTTGTTTTATGCGGCCGAGTCGCTGAAAGAATGGATGCTCAATCAAATCAAATATTAATTCAGTAGGTATGGTAATAAATCCATACACCGGGTCGTTGATGATTTTTCTTTTATTCAATCTATTTCAGATTTTTTGTGCGAAATTTGGCATGAATTTAAAGAACCTCTGAATATCGCATAATAATTGCTAAATAGTTGAAGTGCTTAATTGTTATCGTATTTAGTTTTAAAGACCATTTTACGATTCATCATTTTGGCAATTTACTCAGAATAAAAGATTCGCCGCTGCTCCACTACTACCTTTTATTTTTCAATTTACCTGTTAAAAACAAAAAGCCATGACGAATGAACCTACTATCCTTTGGGTAGATGATGAAATTGAGTTGCTCAAACCACAGATTCTTTTCCTGCGGGAAAAAGGATACCATGTAATAGAAGTCAGTAATGGGGTAGATGCCATAGAAAAGTGCCGGGAAGAAGTGTTAGACATTGTGTTCCTCGATGAGCAGATGCCGGGAATGAGCGGTTTGGAAACCCTTACGGATATCAAGAATATTCAGCCATCCATTCCAATTGTGATGATTACCAAGAGCGAGGAGGAGAACCTGATGGAGGATGCGATTGGATCTCAGATCAGTGATTACCTCATTAAGCCGGTGAAGCCGCAGCAAATATTGCTTACCCTGAAAAAGTTGCTCGATAACAGAAGACTGATCAGTGAGAAAACAACTTCGTCTTACCAACAGGAGTTTCAGCAGATCTTTTCACGCATCAGCATGGGACTTAACCATGAAGAATGGGCAGAGGTTTACCGCAAGCTTATTTACTGGGAACTGGAACTGGATAAGTCAAAAACTGCAGGAATGCGGGATGTGTTGGCCATGCAGAAATCTGAAGCGAATACCGAGTTCTGTAAGTTTATTGTAAAGAATTACAAGAATTGGCTTAGCAAACCGGATGCGAATACACCTACGATGTCGCATAATTTATTCAAAGAAAAGGTATTTCCATTTATTGAACCGGGCATCCCAACCTTCCTGATTCTTATTGATAACCTGCGGTTTGATCAGTGGAAGGTTATTCAGCCAACTATCTCTGAATCTTTCAGGCTAACCGATGAGGCCACTTATTATAGCATTTTACCTACTTCCACGCATTACAGCAGAAATGCCATGTTTGCCGGAATGACGCCACTGGAGATTGAAAAGCGTTTTCCGAATTTCTGGCTGAATGATGAAGAAGAGGGAGGAAAGAACCTGCACGAAAAAGATTTTTTGGAAGACCAGATTCTGAGGAGCAAGAAAAACCTGAAATTCAGCTATACAAAAATCACCAACTTCAATGACGGGAAATTGTTGTCAGATAACATTTACAATCTCCTCAACAACGACCTGAATGTAATTGTTTACAATTTTGTAGACCTGCTTTCGCATTCACGTACTGAGATGGATGTGTTAAAGGAACTTGCAAACGATGAAACCGCTTACCGCTCCATCACGCATTCCTGGTTTGAACATTCTCCATTACTTGATGCCTTGTTACGCATTGCAGATAAGAAAGTAAACCTGATTATTACTACTGATCATGGAACTATTCGGGTTAAGGAACCATCCAAAGTAATCGGTGACCGGGATACTACAACCAACCTGCGTTACAAGCATGGCAGAAACCTGAATTACAACCAGAAGGATGTACTGGATACCAGGAACCCTCATGAATTGTTTCTTCCCAGGCCGCATGTAAGTTCTACTTTCATCTTTGCAAAAGAAGACAAGTACTTTGTGTATCCCAATAACTACAACTATCATGTAAATCTATTCCGGAACACGTTTCAGCATGGAGGTATTTCCCTGGAGGAGATGATTATTCCGGTGGTGCGGATGACGAATAAATGATGATTGCCTTACAATAAATGAACTGGTAATTTAGCAAGCAGGTCATCTTTTTTTCTGGGCTTTTTTCTGATTGTTGAGTTCATAAGCCCTGATTTGTCAGCAGACAAGTCAGGGTTTTTTATGTGAAGCAGGCAACCAGCCATCCACTTATATTGAAGGCAGCCAAAAACACCAATTGAAAATTAAAGTGATTGCCTTACTACACGAAGAATCTGGCAGACTTTCCTATTAAGGAAATAAAATACCGTCAATGGGTGTGTGACAATTCGTTCATCTTGTCAGGCAATGGTTGGTGGGTTAAATTGTTAAATGGCTAAATTGCTAAATGGTTAAATGGCTGCGGCGAAGCCGATCACTTGCTATTCTGTAATCACTACTATCAAATACTCAATACTCAAATTCTCAATTCAACACCCAATAATTAATATCTAATTTGTCGTACACCCCCGTCAATGCACGGCGGTTACATTTACTCTTTCAATTCCATTTAAATGCACTTCAATGTGACGGTCATGTGCCTTGTTTTCATATTCACTGATGATCTCCAGAATATCATAGTCAATAAAGTTGCATTCACTGCCATCGATCGTCAATATGCTGTAGTTTGGAATCTGATCCAGCGCTTTGCGTAATTTTACTTTATTAAGAAAAGTGACATTACTGTTCAACTTGATATAGTGTACTTCCGTTTCATGTCGCATTGTTTTTGTAATCCGGTATTCTGCGCGAAAGTTGTTTTGGACGATAAAGTAAATTGATATTAAAAGCCCGATACTGACGCCTATCAGCAGGTCAGTCGAAAGAATAACCAGTATCGTGAGCAGGAAGGGAATAAACTGTTTCCATCCCAGACTCCACATATTTTGATAGAGTTTCGGTTTGGTGAGATTGTATCCAGTAATAATCAGGATGGCGGCAAGAGAAGCATAAGGAATCATACTCAGCAAAAAGGGAACAAGTAATACAGCCAGCAGTAGAAAAACTCCATGGGTGAATGCTGAAAGCCTTGTTTTTCCACCGGCGTCAGCATTGGCCGCACCTCGCACCACGACTGCCGTGATTGGTATGGCACCCAACAGTCCACAAGTCATATTGCCAATACCCTGCGCAATCAGTTCCCGGTTAACCGGTGTAATGCGATTGTGCTTATCAAGTTTGTCTACTGCTTCTACACACAACAACGTTTCTAATGTTGCGAGGATACCAATTATTAATCCGTATTTCCATATTTCAAGATTTGAAAACAGGGTAGAAAAATCGGGAAAGGAAATCTCTGAGAAAATGTTGGAAGGAATATTTACCAGTTGCGTTTGTTTAAGTGAGAAACCGGAAGCCGCAGCACTGAATACCGAATTGATTACAATACCCAATGCCACAACCAGTAACGGTGCAGGAATAACCTTCCATTTCTTTGTAAACGGTTGTTGCAAAATAATCAGAACGCCTATTGAAAATAACGAGATGAAGACAGCTCCCCGGGTAATATGCTGGTTAAAGTATGAGATATTTCCAAGAAAATTATCAGCTGAAAACAAATGAAGAAAGCCACTGGTCCAGAAGTCAGGCTGATCATAACCCAAAGCCAATGGAATCTGTTTTGAAATAAGTATGATACCGATTGCAGCCAGCATCCCTTTAATTACAGCCGACGGGAAATAGTTGGCAATACCTCCTAATTTAAAGAGTCCGAGTAGTAGTTGAAAAAATCCTGCGACGATTACGGCAAGAAGAAAGACCTTATAATCTCCTAATGAAATTATTGCAGCGGCAACCAGGGTAGTAAGTCCTGCAGCAGGTCCTGATACGCCAAGTGGTGAGCCACTAATGAAGGAGACCAGGATACCGCCAATAATACCAGATAATAATCCTGCATATAATGGAGCCCCGGAAGCCAGTGCAATACCCAGGCAAAGTGGCAGCGCTACCAGGAAAACGGAAAGTCCTGCCGGAAGATCGTGTTTTAGCAAAAGTAACCGGTAGAACGTTAGCTTACGACGCATAAAGTAGGGTGACTATTCGCATAAAGATAGAATTATAAGATTTTAGAGCGGCTTGATGTTATTACTGTTGTTGCAACCAGCCGGGACAGTTGTTTGATGCCCGATAGGTACTAATGTGCAAAACTTTACATACAGCCGAAATAATTGCCATGTCCGAAACAGGCCGTTTGCATGTGATTATGCTGCTGATGAACTTTCGTTAATTGGTGATATTCTATTTTTCAGGACGGCTAACAAAAGGTTGTGTATTTCTTTTTGTCGAAAAAAAATATTTCTCTCCATTGCAGCAATAGCTTTATGAAAAGTTTATCGCGCTTATGGTCCAGGAAAGAAAGATTTTCGTTCTCGATACATCAGTGATCATTTATGACTACACCGCCATTCGTAATTTTAAAGAACATGATGTGGTGGTTCCCATTACGGTGTTGGAAGAATTGGATAATTTTAAGAAGGGTAATGATGATAAAAATTTTGCTGCCCGCGAATTCATACGGTATATAGACCGCGCCTGCAGCAATGATTCGCTTCAGCAATGGGTTAATATTAATGGAAAGACACATGGCATGTTCAAGATTGCCATGGGCCATCCCAATGGGGTGGATACTGATGCCATTTTCGGCGAAGTGAAGCCAGATCATAAGATACTGAATGCAGCATTGAGGGTTCAGAAAGAGAACCCCGGGCGTAAAGTGGTGCTCGTTACGAAAGATATCAACCTGCGCATCAAAGCCAAATCACTCAACCTGCCCGCGGAAGATTATGAAACAGGAAAAATAAAAAGTGCAGATGAGCTTTATACCGGGCGAACCATGGTAGATAAATTTCCGGTGCAGGTATTGAATGACCTGTTCCAGGAAGGCCAATGTAAAGCTGCGTTACTTTTCAAAAAGTCAAAGCCTGTACCGAACCATTATTATACGTTGAATCACCATGAAACATCGGTGGTCACGGTTTATAATCCGATAACTGCGATGATGGAGCTGGTAAAGAAAAAAGCAGCATTTAAGATTCAGCCTCGCAATATTGAACAGATATGCTCTTTAGATGCGATACTTAATCCTAATATCAGTCTCGTAACGCTACAAGGCGTGGCAGGCACAGGAAAGACGTTGCTCTCCCTGGCGGGAGCATTGGAACAACGCAGGAATTTTCATCAGATTTATCTTGCAAGGCCAATTGTTCCATTAAGTAATAAGGATATCGGCTTCTTGCCGGGAGATATTAAAAGCAAGTTGAACCCCTATATGGAGCCGCTATGGGATAACCTGAAGTACATAAAGAATTGTTTCAGCGAAAAGGACAAAGAATACCGGCAGATCAATGAGATGGTAGAAAATGAAAAACTGGTAGTTTGCCCACTGGCATATATCCGTGGCAGAAGTTTTTCCAATGTTTTCTTTATTGTGGATGAAGCACAGAACCTGACACCGCATGAGGTGAAAACCATCATTACCCGAGCGGGTGAAAACACCAAAATCATTTTTACAGGCGATATCTATCAGATTGATACACCGTACCTGGATTCACGAAGTAATGGACTCAGTTACCTGATTGATCGCATTAAAGGAAGCCGTATATACGCACATGTAACACTGGAACGGGGAGAGCGCAGTGAGTTGGCAAACCTTGCAAATGATTTATTGTAGCTAAACAGCAATCTTCTGATTAATGATATTATGATGTTGGCTGAAGCAGCTTGTTGTTTCTTCTTTCTGTGATTATTGATTTGTGCCCTTTCTTGCCGGTTTCTTGATTTGACTGTTTTTCAAACTATCTGTTTTCCCTGTTTTAGGATTCCTTTTTGCCGGTAATGAATCAATCTTCGTGTTGTTAGCCTGATCAGCACTTGACTTAATAGTTTCAGGTTTAGTGAGTCTGCGAACAGGTTCTTTCTTTTCCAGTTGGGTCACCACTTTATTAATGGAAGTATCATTAAACTTTTTTGCTTCCGCAATTTTGTTCTGCACATATTTTTGATCTTCCGGATTTCCGCTTTGTGCAAGTTCTTCCAGGTCTAATGATTGCAGTGATACTGCATACGTTTGCGAAAGGATATCTTTTACCCTTCCTTTAAACTCCCGGTTTTCAAACATATTCTCCACAAAGGATAGTTTCAGATCGAGCTTTTCTTTGGTAAAATCCGGGTCAGATTGAACATCTGCCACCATTTGATTGGCTACCTGTATCTGTTGAAATTCAATTTGCCGCCTGTTGTTCTGGTTGGTGAAGTATATTCCGATCACTGCGATTGCAATAGGCATTGCCGCATTAAACAATAGATTTACCAGTGAGTTGAAGGGTGATTTTTTGTAACCCAACTCATTTAATTTTTGATTGAATTCTTTAAGTTGCTGATCGGTCATGGTATTATTATTTTGGATTAAGCTATTAAAGTTAATTCATCCCGTAATTTCAACAGGCTCCATGAATCATATTTTGGTCAGCAGTTGATTCGAATGACAGTACGATGTAATATACGCTGCCTACTGCCTTATCTAAAGGTAATATGCTGACTTTAATGGCAGCCTGAATTTTAAATTACACACCAAACTTTATCTCTTCACCGATAAACCAGCGGTCGCCGATCTTCAGGCATTTCGCACTGGCTCTTAACGTTTGTTTACCGGATTTGCATTCAATAGTTATTTTTTTACCCGGCAAAGTCTGGTTCTCCAATTCCTGAATAAGGAGTTTTGTGAATGTTGCATCGGTCCAGTTCTCTCCGAGCATACTCACTTCACGCTGTGTTTTTGTCCAGCCATGTAGTAACTGACTTTGTGCAGTGTCAGCAATGGCAGCGAGGTTTGCATCCTTAACACCGGTCTGCGTGAGTTCATAAATCATGGCAATATTTGCAGAGTCCGGAAAGAATTTTTCTAATTGATAGTAGGTGATTTCACCCTTTAAAGACAAAAACAGGTAGTTACCCAGTTCCTGTACCGTTGCTGCACCGCGAATTGAATCTGCAAGCATAGGAGTGAACCCGGTCATTGGATTTTCGATTACAGAAATTTTCGCTTTCGGCTGGCAGGAAGTCAGCTCAATGGAAATCAAAAGCAAAAAAGTGAGGTATCTCAAAGTGAAAATCGGTTATTGGGTAAATTAACGATTAAAAGTTTTCAATCTCAATCTTTTGACAATTTTTGATAGTCTTCTGCAAGCTTCTTCTGTACTTCCACGGGCACCAGTTCATACGTGGCAAATCGCATTTTAAAACTTGCCTTACCTTGCGTAAGAGACCGGAGTGTATTGGAATATTTGTCAAGTTCTGAAAGTGGTACACGGGCTTTAATCACCTGGTAGGTACCTTTGGCATCCATACCCATAATTACCGCGCGCCTTGTATTCAGATCGCTCATTACATCACCCATTTGTTCTTCAGGTACCAGCACTTCCAAATCATAGATTGGCTCCATCAATTTAGGATCAGCTTGCTGAAAGGCTTCTTTGAATGCCATCATTCCTGCAAGTTTGAATGCCATATCGTTTGAATCAACAGCATGCATTTTTCCATCATAGACATAAACATTGATGTCGCGAACATAAGAACCGGTGGTGGGGCCTTCTGTCATTTTATCCATGATCCCTTTCAATATAGATGGAAGAAAGCGCGTATCAATAGCACCGCCCACAATGCAATTGTGATAGATTAGCTTGCCGCCCCATTCCAGGTCAACCTCTTCTTTGCCGCGCAAGGTGAAGTCACCGGGTACTTTATATCCTTCCCGGTAAGGTTCAATCATCATCGCAACTTCTGCAAATTGTCCTGCACCTCCGGATTGCTTTTTATGACGATAGGTTGTCCGGGCTTCTTTCCTGATCGTTTCCCGGTAGGGGATTTTGGTCTTTTCAAAATCAACCTGCATTTTGTAAATATGCTCCAGGCGCCAGCGTGTTGCCTGCAAATGCAATTCACCCTGTCCGTGCATGATAACCTGCTTCAGCTCACGAGAATATTCTATGGTAAGAGTAGGGTCTTCACGGTGTATGTCTGCGAGAACCATTCCTATTTTTTCATCATCATTTTTGTTCCTGGCAATAATGGCAACACTTATGCGCGGTTCAGGAAATTGAATAGGTTCTATAGTTATGGGATTGCCCTTACCATACAATGTCTGATTGGTTTGTGTATTCTTAAGTTTTAATGTAGCGCCAAGATCTCCTGCTGTCAGTTTGTTGATTGGATTGCGATTTTTCCCATCAAGGATAAAAAGCTGATTGATTCTTTCAGTATTACCATTTGCAGCGTTCGTTACATCAATTCCGGCTGTAACTTCTCCGGAAATAACCTT
Organism: Chitinophagaceae bacterium; assembly: GCA_016704325.1. Classification (GTDB taxonomy): domain Bacteria; phylum Bacteroidota; class Bacteroidia; order Chitinophagales; family UBA10324; genus JACCZZ01. Next base: position 1,009,081 of record JADJAG010000008.1, on the reverse strand, counting down.
GAAGAGCGAAAGGTTACCTAAATGTGGTTCGATAAGCGATTTATAAACGAAAATTACCGGTTGCCCGCCTGGGTTGCATAAAATATCATCGCCGTCTGTTGATTTTTCAGCCGGCATTTCATTGGCAGAAGGTGCTACATTATCAATAAAGCCCATCAGGCGCCCTGAACCCATATCTGACTTTGCGGAAAGGCAGAATACGGGAAAGACCTGGTGCTTCATCATTCCTTTTTTTATACCAAGCCGTAACTCATCTTCATCCAATGAACCTTTGTCAAAATAAAGTGCCATTAGCTGTTCATCATTTTCCGCGGCCACTTCCACCAGTTTATTATGTAACTCTTCCGCTTTCGCTTTTTCATTCTCAGGTATTGGCAACTTTTCAGGTTTTCCTCCATTGGGACCGAACTTATACATGGTCATCTTTAGCAGGTCTATGATGGCATTAAAGCCGATGCCTTCATTTACGGGATATTGCATAATGGTGAAGGCATTGCCAAAGCGTTTTTTCCCCTGTTCAATGGTTTCTTCAAAATTGGATTTTTCATGATCCAGCTGATTGATGGCAAAGATGACCGGCTTGTTGAACTGATCCACGTAGTTCCAGATCAATTCGGTGCCAACCTCCACACCTTGTTGTGCATTAAGCACCATCACGCCGGTATCGGATACACGAAGTGCTGCAATCACTTCGCCAATAAAATCATCTAAGCCGGGTGTATCAATAATATTTATCTTGTAATCCTTCCACTCGGTATGCATGAAAGTCATGTATACCGAATTGCCCCTTTCTTTTTCAATGTCGTGATAGTCGGAAATGGTAGTTCCTTCTTCTACTGTTCCCCTTCGGTTAATCAAACCGGCTTCAAACATCATTGTTTCTGCCAGGGTGGTTTTGCCGGATTTGGAGGCACCCAATAACACTATATTCTTAATGTGTTTATCGTCGTAAACTTTCATGTAAGATTAATTTTTAAGTGATAAAATCATTCAGGAATCCATTAGGCACAGATGGTAGATGGAAGTGAGACTTGAATCAGCTATGGGTAAAAATAGAAAAGAAACATACGATTCCAAATATTTCGCCAAACAAATTGAGTGCGCTTATGCAGGCTGCTATACATTTGGTAGGATTGTTTTTGTAAAGGAGCACTATTATTTGTTGATTCCGCAGCGTTGGCATTCAATCGCAATTCGGGCTTTTGCAGATAAGGAGTGCTGAAGACTACCTTAGCCGAAAATCTTGCTAAATTCGTAACTGATATTATCAGACCTTCACCTCACATCCGCTGCCTGATTTCCATGAACCTGCTGTTAACCGATATTGACTATTCAACTATTTTTGAATGCCTTGAAGAAGCCCTGGCGATTACGGATGCCGGTGGTGTGGTAGTTCAGGTTAACAGGAAAATGTGCCAGCTAACCGGTTATTCGAGGGAGGAGTGGTTGCAGCAGGATGGAATAGGCTGGGTGGTTGCAGATGAATGGAAGCATGATTATGCCCGGTTCCTTGAAAGCAGTAAGCATCAGCAGATGGCAGAGTCAGAGTTGTTGCTGAGGAAAGGGGATGGCTCAGGATATTGGGTCAGGATTGTATCGAGGTACTTAACCAGCAATAAGAAACTGACAGGATACATTTTATCACTCAATGATATTACGTCAGGCAAACAGCAGTTGACAGATTTAACACGGAATGATGAGCGGCTGTTGTTCCTTTTGGAGGCATCTTCAGAAGGCATGCTGATACATGAAAAGGGTTTCATTACTGACGTGAACAATGCTGCATTGAACATGTTCGGATACACTAAGGAAGAGGTGATTGGAAAATCAATATTTGATTTTGCGCCGAAGAAGGAACATGCGCAAATGGCAGATACCATACTTAATAATACACAGGGCACTGTGATTAGGGAGGTGTATAATAAGAAGCGCCAGGTTCATTTTATTGAATTCTCCGGTAAAACTATTCACTACCAGGGGAAGGATGTCAGGGTAGTTTTATTAAAGGATGTTACTGAATTACGAGGGCAGCGCATAGAAGAGGAGCGGCTGGTTTCCATAATTGAAGCAAGTCCGTTCATCGTAGCTATGATAGACCGGAAAGGGTTGCGATATATGAATCAGGCGGGCAGGCAATTACTTGGCTATGGTCAGCATGAAGATCTTTCGCGGCTGAGCCTTAAAAACCTGATCAGTAAATCAACAGAAGAACTGATTCTAAAAGTGGCATTGCCTGCTGCAGTGAAGGAAGGTTCATGGAAAGGCCGCAGCACGTTTAAGGCAAAAGACGGCCATGAAGTGCCCGTTTCACAAATCATCATTGTGCATGTTGATGAAAATAATGAAGTGGACTTTTATTCCACCATTGCGGAGGATATAACAGAACGGCAACTGGCAGAACAAACATTATTGCTGAGTCGTGAACGGCTGAAATATTTTATGGAAGAAAGCCGCGAAGCGATTATCATCCATAAGAATGGCAGCATTATCGATTTTAATAATTCTGCTCAGAAGATGTTTGGTTATGCAGGAGAAGAGCTGAAAGGGTTTGATATGGTGAAACTGTATGATACTACCTTGCAAAAGGAGTATAAGGATAAACTGATCCTGAAGGAGAGTTTTCTGATGGAGCTTACCGGGGTAAAAAAGGACGGTATCAAGTTCGATATGGAAGTGTACTCCCGATCACATATCTATCAGGGCAAAGATGTGAGGGTAGTCGGCATCATTGATATCACTGCAAGAAAAACAGTAGAGCGCGCGCTAAAAAGCAGCGAGGTGCGTCTGAATGCCGCCATTGAGGGAACACAGGTAGGCATCTGGGACTGGAACCTTATCACCAACAAGGTTACATTTAATGAATCGTGGCGGAAGCTGTTTGATTATAGTATTGATGCCACACCGCAATATATTGATGACTGGCAGAAAACAATTCATCCCGATGACCTTCCTGTCTTGCTCTTTAAGCTGCGGAGACATTTGTATGGCGAAACACCTATGTTTCAATATATATACCGTGCGAAGCATAATGAAGGACATTATGTAGTTATCGAAGCCAAGGGAAAGCTTGTTCGTAATGAACACAAAATGCCTGTTAGTATTGTAGGTACGGCTGTAGATATCACCGAGCGACAGCAAATGGAAGATGTTATCCGTAAGAGCCAGGCACAGCTGACCGCACTCATTGAAAACAGGGAGGAATCAATATGGTCTATTGATACCAACAACAGAATATTAAGTTTTAACAAAACGATTGCCAATGGATTTAAGGAATATTATAACGTAACGATGAAGCATGGGGCATTAATTACTGATGGCTTTCCCAAGGATGTGGCCAAAGTATGGCTGAAAAGATATCAACGTTCTTTAAAGGGAGAGTCTTACAGCATCGTAGATCAGTTTCAGGCGGGGAACAGGCCATTCTTTATTGAATTTTCCTTAAACCCAATACATGTAGAGGATGGAAGCATTATTGGTGTTTCTGTTTTGGGCAGAAACATCACGCAGCAGAAAAAATTTGAACGTTCGCTGGAGCAGGCTAAGGAAGCAGCCGAAGCAGCAAACCGCACTAAGAGTCAGTTCCTGGCCAACATGAGCCATGAAATCAGAACTCCTATGAATGGCATTATCGGTTTTACAGATCTGCTGCTGCAGTCTAAACTCACACCAAGACAGCATGAATATCTGGATATTGTTCGTTATTCTGCCGATTCATTGCTTACATTGATTAATGATTTATTAGATATTTCAAAAATTGAATCAGGTAAGCTGGAGCTTGTAAATTCTCCATTTAATTTACCCGGTTTGGTGAAAGAGATCGTGCGTTCTTTCAAGGTGAAAGCAGAAGAACAGAAGTTGAAAATGGTATTAAAAATAGACAAAGCAATACCTGCAGTTGTTATTGGTGATGAAATGCGATTTCGCCAGATTATGGTGAACCTGATTGGTAATGCCGTGAAGTTTTCAAAGGACGGAATCATTATGGTGAACAGTAAGTTGATGGAGCGAAAACTCGACAAACTCGTAGTCTATACTGAAGTAATTGATCACGGTATCGGTATTGAAAAAGCGCAACAACTGATTATTTTCGAACCCTTCAAACAAATCGATACGTTGCATACGCGTAAATTCGGAGGCACCGGATTAGGACTTTCTATTGCCCGCAAGCTGATCAATATGATGGGCGGTGAGATTCATGTTGATAGTGAGCCCGGTAAGGGAAGCCGATTCTATTTTACGATAGTTGTTACCTTGCCTGGAAATCAGGAAAAAGCAGCTGAATAGCATGATTTTACGGCGGATAAATATCAGTTGGCTGCACAATAACAATATTCGAATGGGTAAATCAGAAACCCTGGCTTAAGGTGCACGACAAATTGGATATAGATTATTGGGGTATTGAAATTGAGTATTGAAATTGAGAATTGAGTAAAGTAGAGTAGTGATTACAGAATAGCAAGTGACCGGCTTCGCCGCAGCAATTTAACCATTTAACAATTTAGCCCCCCAACCATTTCTTGACAAGTTGAACGAATTGTCGTACACCCCCTGCTAATCCAGGTGTGTTACTTCCATAATTAATTCTTAATTTCGTTTCAAGAAAACTTTAGGGGTGTTCCTGATGACCCGGGACTGAGACCAAACCCTTAACACCTGATCAGGGTAATTCCTGCGAAGGGAAAAGTTGAATCGAACCCACCCCGGAGTTTTCTGAACTTTTTTTCGCAATGATTTTGGTTGACCATAGAAGTCAGCAAAATATATTATACCTGGAAGTAGCTTCAATAAGTAATTCATGAAAGTTAAAGTAAACAGTGATTGGATGGAGTTAACGGATCAGCATTTGTTGGTTGCTATACTTGAAAAACTGTCATTAACAGGAAAAACAGGTATTGCAGTAGCGGTTAATGCAATTGTTGTTCCGCGTAAAGAATGGCCGCTGTTTAAACTGCATGAGCATGACGAGGTAATAATTATTGAAGCAGCACAAGGCGGTTGATACAGGTTAAATTAGATTGCTTGCAGCGCAAATTCAAAATTTTTAACACACTAACAGAAATAGTTTACTATGAAAGATCAGTCAAAATTACCGGGTACAGATAGTATCACCAGGACGCCCTTTCCCGCTTCTAAGAAAATATATGTAAAAGGAAAGCTGCATAATGTAGCGGTGGCCATGCGCGAAATTGAAACGGAAGACGTGACGGAAATCAAGAATGGTACAGTTAAAAAGGAAAAGGTAAAAATTGTAGTCTATGATTCAAGCGGACCTTATACAGATGCCCATGCTGTTGTTGATGTGCATAAAGGGTTGCATCCGCTTAGGCGCGAATGGATCGAAGCCAGGGGAGATACCCTTCAACTGAATAATTTTTCTTCAGCCTATGCCAATGAGCGGTTGAATGACTCGAACCTAAGCGACATACATTTCAAACACATTCCCAAACCGTTGCTGGCCAGACCCGGTTGTAATGTTTCGCAAATGGCATATGCCAGAAAGGGTGTCATTACCCCTGAAATGGAATATGTGGCCATTCGCGAAAATCAACGGATTGAAGAAATGAGCGAGCAGTATCCTTACCTGCGTCAACAGCATCGTGGTGAAAGTTTCGGTGCCCAGCTTCCTTCTGATTTCATAACACCTGAATTTGTGCGTGATGAAGTAGCACGTGGAAGGGCAATTATTCCTGCCAATATCAATCATCCGGAATCGGAACCGATGATCATTGGCCGTAATTTCCTGGTGAAGATAAATGCAAACATTGGTAACTCCGCCGTCACCTCTTCTATTGAAGAAGAAGTAGAGAAGGCCGTCTGGGCGTGTCGCTGGGGTGCTGATACCATTATGGATCTTTCTACCGGAAAAAATATTCATGAAACACGGGAATGGATCATCCGCAATTCGCCTGTTCCCATTGGTACTGTTCCTATTTACCAGGCATTGGAAAAAGTGGGTGGAGTGGCAGAGGATCTTACGTGGGAGATTTACCGCGACACACTGATTGAACAAGCTGAACAAGGTGTTGATTACTTTACGGTACATGCCGGCGTGCTCCTGAGGTATATACCGCTCACCGCAAACAGGGTTACCGGTATTGTTTCGCGTGGTGGCAGCATCATGGCAAAATGGTGCTTATCACATCATAAGGAGAGTTTCTTATATACGCACTTTGAAGACATCTGCGACATCATGAAATCATATGATGTCTCATTTTCATTGGGCGACGGCCTGCGGCCCGGAAGCATCGCTGATGCGAATGACCAGGCTCAGTTTGCCGAACTGGAAACACTGGGCGAGTTGACCCGCATCGCCTGGAAGCACGATGTGCAAACCATGATTGAAGGGCCGGGACATGTTCCCATGCAACTGATTAAAGTGAATATGGAAAAGGAACTGGAACAATGCCATGAAGCACCGTTTTATACTTTAGGGCCGCTTACTACAGACATTGCTCCGGGATACGATCATATCACATCTGCAATCGGTGCCGCCATGATAGGATGGTTTGGTTGTTCGATGCTTTGTTATGTGACACCAAAGGAACACCTTGGGCTTCCCAATAAAAAGGATGTAAAGGACGGCGTGATCACTTATAAGATAGCTGCCCATGCCGCAGACCTGGCAAAAGGACATCCCGGTGCGCAGTTGCGCGATAATGCCTTGAGCAAAGCACGTTTTGATTTTCGCTGGCAGGATCAATTCAATCTTTCACTGGATCCTGATACAGCACAATCATTTCATGATGAGACATTGCCTGCAGATAATGCTAAAGTTGCTCACTTCTGTTCTATGTGCGGACCTAAATTCTGTTCTATGAAGATCACCCAGGAAGTGCGTGATTACGCGGAAAAATTAAAAGTGAATGAAACACAGCTTATTGAAAGCGGACTTGAAGAAAAAGCCAGGGAGTTTGCTGCTGCAGGAGGAGAGATTTATGTGAAGCAATAGTGCAATTGAAAGAGCACTATTGCCAACATGTTAAATAATTGATCATTGTGATGAAAGTTATTGTAATCGCCAGCCCCAAAGATATCAGGAATGAAGCAACTATTGTGAACAGCCTTTTTAAAGCAGGCTTGCAGCGGTTCCATTTGCGTAAACCTGACTATGGCACTAAGGAAATGCGTAACTACCTCGAGAACATAGAAGCCGTTTATCACAACAGAATTCTCTTACATTCTCATCACTTTTTAATGCTTGAATATAACCTGGCAGGTATCCACCTGAGTGAGAATAACAGGGTGAACCATCGTGTAAAAACGCTATTGATGACTAAGTATCTGAAAATGCGGCTGCCCAATATTTCAATCACCACGGGTTATCATACCATCAGTTCTTTAAAAGCGGATAATTATTTATATGAATATGTTTTTCTGAGTCCTGTATTTGACAGTATTTCAAAAATTGGATATCGTTCCACATTCAATGAAGATTCTTTGCAAAAGGTGGTGCATGCTTCTTCCGTTAAAGTAATTGCCCTGGGAGGTATTGATGAAGACAAAATTGAAAAGGCATATCAACTTGGTTTTAGTGGTGTGGCATTATTGGGTGGTATCTGGAATGCTGCCGATCCTGTAAATAAATTTAAGCGCATACAACAGTTATGTTCAGCGAGCGACCATTTGTAATCAGCGTGGCCGGCTTCGATCCTTCAGGTGGAGCCGGATTATTGAGCGATGCCAAAACTTTTGAGCAGGTTGGTGTGCAGGGACTTGGCGTTTGCAGTGCGATCACGGTGCAGACAGCGGAATTATTTGAGCGTGTTCACTGGGTGGCAACAACAATCATTAAGGAACAACTAGCCTTGCTGTTACAACAATATCCTGTTAGATTTTTAAAGGTAGGTATTGTGGAAAGTTTTGAAGTACTGCATGAGTTGCTGATGTATCTGGAAAGATCTTTCCCGCATGTTAAGGTCATTTGGGATCCGGTAATAAAATCAACAACAGGATTTGCATTTCATGCAGCGATTGACAAAACGGCATTCCACGAATGTTGCCGGCATGTTTATTTGATTACGCCGAATGCGGATGAAGCAAAAGAATTAATGAATGAAACGGATGCGGTGACTGCTGCAATGCAACTTCAATTGCTTACAAATGTTTTGCTCAAGAGCTGCAAGCTTCAGGATGGCAGCATTGGTGATTTATTGTTAGCGTATGGAGAAAGACATGAGCTGCGTGCATCGTTACTGAATGGTTATGCCAAACATGGATCAGGTTGTGTGCTGTCGTCGGCTATCACTGCGAACCTGGCATTGGATAACGATTTGTACCAAAGTTGCCGGCTTGCGAAAGCATATACTTTGGCGTATCTGAAAAGTTCACCGGGTTTGTTAGGCATTCACCAATCAATAAAATCAGAGCGCATTGATGCATAGATCTATCGCCACCTTACAATACTTAACAATGGATTTGCCTTCTTTCCCGCATGTTAAGCAGGTGCAAATGGCATGTGAAGCCGGTTTGCCGTGGATACAATTGCGGATGAAGTTGCCACCTTATGAAGAACAACTTCAAATTGCTGTTGATGCACGAAAGATCACCGATGATTACGGTTGCATCTTAATTGTGAATGATCACGTAACAATTGCCCGTGATGCAGGTGCAGATGGAGTTCACCTCGGCCGTAATGATATGCATTGGGAGACAGCAAGAAGGGTATTGGGTAACGATGCACTTATTGGGGTATCAACACATTCATGGATGGAATTGGATTCATACAGGAATGCAAGAGTCCAGTATGCGGGGTTAGGGCCTTTCAGATTTACCAGAACAAAAGAAAAGTTGGATGCTGTATTAGCACTGGAAGGAATCAAAGAGGTGATTGCTCAGAAGCGAATGGATGATTTTGATTTACCGTTGATTGCTATTGGGGGTATTGAATTGAGGGATGTGCAAGGCCTATTGAATGTTGGTGTAAGCGGCATTGCTGTCTCTTCAGCCATTAGCAGAAGTAGCAATCCGATGGAAACTGCACAGGTCTTCCTGCAGCAGATAAGAATTTTTAAAGAAGAAAAAGAAATTATACAACCATGAATGATCTAATTATAGCAGGACATCATTTTCAATCTCGTCTGCTGCTGGGCACCGGCAAATTCAGTTCTAAGAAGATCATGGCGAAAGCCATAGAAGCTTCCGGTACACAAATGGTTACCGTAGCACTTAAGCGCATTGATGTTTCAAAAAATGAAGAGGACATCGGTCATTACCTCAAATCGATGCCGGTGCAGCTTTTGCCCAATACAAGCGGTGCAAAAAATGCAAAGGAAGCAATTCTTGCTGCACAACTCGGTCGTGAAGCTTTGGAAACAAACTGGCTGAAGCTGGAAATACATCCTGATCCACGCTATCTTTTGCCTGATCCTGTAGAGACACTGGCTGCTGCTGAAGCATTGGTTAAACTTGGGTTTATCATACTTCCTTACATTAATGCAGATCCTGTATTATGCAAACGATTGGAAGATGCAGGAACAGCTGCAGTGATGCCGTTGGGTGCTCCCATTGGCTCTAATAAAGGATTGCAGACCTCAGGCATGCTGGAGATAATAATCCGGGAGAGCAAAATACCTGTAATTGTCGACGCCGGATTAGGTGCGCCTTCTCATGCTGCCGCTGCTATGGAAATGGGTGCGGATGCTGTATTGGTAAATACTGCTATTGCTGTTGCAGGCAATCCGGTTAACATGGCCATGGCTTTCAAATTGGGAGTAGAAGCTGGCAGGATAGCCTTTGAATCAAATCTTGCTTCCACCTCAGCATATGCTGCTGCCAGCAGTCCACTCACCGCATTTCTTACCGAATGAATGAAAGCAGGCAAACAATTAATTGAAATCATTATGAGTAATACCACAAAATGAAAATAATTAATCATGATATGAACAACGGTTTTCGTGCTATTTATGATCGCTATCCCTGGGATGAAGTGTGCGCGCGCATCAATGCGATGACCATTTCTGATGTGGAAATGGCACTTACAAAAGAAGGGAATGGAACGCCTGAAGATTTTATGGCACTGGTTTCTCCTGCGGCTGAAATGAAGCTCGAGGAAATGGCACAACTTAGTATGCAACTTACGCTCAAGAGGTTTGGCAAGGTGATGCAGTTGTACCTGCCATTGTATTTATCGAATGAATGTCAGAATATTTGCACCTATTGCGGTTTTAGTTTTGATAATAAAATTGCGCGCCTCACCCTTAACGAAGAACAAGTGCTTCGGGAAGTGGAAGTAATAAAGGCTTTTGGTTATGATCATATCCTGCTGGTAAGTGGTGAAGCCAATCAGACTGTTGGAACCGATTATTTTGAACGGATGGTAAGACTGATACGTCCATATTTTTCCAGCGTGATGCTGGAAGTGCAGCCACTTGAAATGGAAGAATATCAGAGACTGATTGATGCAGGTGTAAGCACCGTGCTGATTTACCAGGAAACATACCATGAAGCGCATTATCGTCTCTATCACCAAAAAGGGAAAAAGAGCAATTTTAATTATAGGTTGCAAACCCCGGAACGGCTGGGCAATGCCGGTGTGCACCGCATCGGGCTTGGCGCTTTACTTGGCTTGGAGGATTGGAGAGCCGATTCATTTTATACTGCCTTGCATCTTGATTACCTGCAAAAGCAATTTTGGAAAACGAAGTATTCCGTTTCATTTCCAAGATTGCGCCCCGCTGTTGGCTGCCAACAACCCAATCATCCGATGACTGACAGGCAACTTGTTCAGCTAATATGTGCATACCGAATTTTTAATGAGCATGTGGAAATGTCATTATCTACAAGAGAGTCGCCTGCTTTTCGGAATCATGTAATTAAGCTCGGTATCACAGCAATCAGTGCCGGCTCTAAGACAGATCCGGGTGGTTATGCCGGCAAACTTGCCGCATTGGAACAGTTTGAAATTTCAGATGATCGTTCTCCTGCTGAGGTAGCCGACATGATTGTGTCGCAAGGTTATGAGCCGGTTTGGAAAGATTGGGATCGTGCTTTCTGAATCATCAGTGATGGTATCGAGCATTACCGTAACTCCTGTGCGAACCTGAAATACTCCGCAGTAATTTGGAAATTCAGTTCAATAATTGAGATAGTTGATTTTATGTTTTATGAATCGTTAATCAATTAATAAATGCCATTTACTTACCAGGAAGACGTTAACCATATTTTACCTGCAGAATTAAAAAAGATGATGCAGGAGGGAGGGTTGTTTCAACTGATTGATGTCAGGGAAACAATAGAGCATGAAGAAAAAAATATTGGCGGAGAATTAATTCCGTTGAATGAAATTGTTGCCGGTTACGAACGGATAGATAAAGACAAGCCAGTTATTATCTATTGCAAAGTAGGAGTCCGTAGCCAGATTGCTATACAGCGGTTACAGGCAAAGTATGGATTCAAAAACTTGTACAACCTGAAAGGTGGAATCACGGCTTACCTTGCAGAATCTTGAATCATGTGCCGGGCGTTTACAATCTCCGATTATTAACATAAAAGCTATCAGTAATAATCCAAACAGTTTCAAGATGCATTTCTTATGGCATGTATTACTGTTCTGGTAGTATGCATCACGTTTTTCTTTCTTTGCCCCGGACGTTTCGCAAATAAATAATGGCGGCAGATCCTGTTAGAATCATGGCAATGGCAATGATCTGCGCCTGAGTGAGTGTGATACCGCCGAAATGATATTTGATATCAATACGTATCATTTCTATCAGGAATCTTTCAATGCCACCTAACACCAGGTAAATCGAGAAAAGTATGCCCGGAATGGTGATTTTTTTACGTATGCTCCATAAGAATCCAAAGATCAGCAACGACGCCACTATCTCATACAACGGTGTTGGAAATACAGGATTTTCCAGCATATAACAATACTTGCCTTCACAACCCGGAATCGGAATACCGGTCTGATTCACATTGTGCGCATAATTAAAAGACCATGCCCAGTCAGGAAAAATAAACCACGATGGCTTTGCGCTCAGATTATCAATTCCCCAGTCTCCATCACCTGCAACATGACAACCAATTCTGCCAACACCATATGCAAGTATTAAGCCCGGAGCAGCGGCATCAAGCATAGGAAGCAAGGGTAGTTTTTGCCGATAGCAATAATAAAGGCAACCGGCTGCACCAAAGATTAGTCCTCCATAAAAAGCAAGTCCGCTGAATGAAAAAATTGCACCGATCGGGTCTTTGAAAAATTCATCGAGGTGTTCCAGGTTGTCAAAAAATTTGGCGCCTAACAAACCGCTCACTGCCGCTACTATCGTAATATCACCCACCATTTGCCGTGGCCATACCAATATTGTTTTTTCTTCAGGCTTTGGAAGGCGCTCTTTTTCTTTCTCGCGGTATTTCAGATAGACAAACAAGGCACCGACCGCAATGCCACCTAAGAGGTTGCCCTGTGAAGAGAGTATGAATTGTTGTGGATTATCGGTGAAACTCTTCAGGTCAAAAATTATGGCGATCAGTTTGAAACCCAATAAAAAACCGACAATACCATTGGTTACCAGGTCGGTAATGCCCGCCGGTTTACCAACTACCACTTTACGAGGTACCGGCTTCAACAGTTGCTGATTTTCTTTCCTTTTCAGTTCCAGGTACAATGTCCACGCTGCCGCCAAAAATGCCATGGCCATCATAAAACCAAAACTTTGCAATGCAAAAAATACGGAGAACCCGCCTGTTAGTTTGGTGTTAAATAAATCTTCGAGAAGGTAACCTAAGTTTGGGTACATGTAAGAATTCAACGTTTAACTTCAATATTAAAACCTTTGGCCGGTCATGCCGGCTTCATTTACGTTGCAAAGATGAAAAACTTCAGGCTAACTGGTGATGAACCTGTTTCTGCAGGGTGTACGACAATTCGTTCATCTTATCAAGCAATGGTTGGTGGGTAAATGGTTAAATGGTTAAATGGCTAAATTGCTAAATGGTTAAATTGTTGCGGCGAAGCTGATCACTTGCTATTCTGTAATTACTACTCTACATTACTCACTGACTCAATGCTTAATACTCAATACTCAAATACTCTATACTCAATACTCAATACTCACTACTCACTACTCACTATTTCAACACCCAATAATCTTTATCCAATTTGTCGTACACCCGTTTCAGCATGTAAACATCATACATAAACGAAACCTTAACAATCAGCATGGCGTGAAAGAAATTGTTACTGCTCCAAAAGTCTTTGAGGTGTCAGGCCGGATCATTATTACCATGAAACTTCAATAGCCGGTCATTCTTTAAATGGTGAAGGCTGGAACTGTTTGCCGGGTCGGTGTTGCATTTGAAAGAAGCTCACCATAAACAGCATCATCTTTAACTTCCTGCAGGAAGACAGTAGCCGTCTCTCCGGCCAGCAACCGGTCACCAGGTATTTTTACTTTGACATAATTTTCTGTAAACCCTTCCTGTATTCCCTGGATAGAAGGTTTTTCAAAAAGAACAGTTTGTTTGGTGCCAATCTGCTGCCTGTAAAATGCCTGCTTTTTCTTTTCTGAAAGAATACGAAGGCTTTTGGTACGCTCCTGCCGCAAGGGCAAAGGCACAATGCCTTTCATGGAGGCAGCTTCTGTATGTGCTCTCTCAGAATACGTGAAGACATGAAGATAGCTGACCGCTAATTGATTAATGAACCGGTAGCTTTCCAGGAATTCATTTTCTGTTTCACCCGGAAAACCGGTTATAACATCAGCGCCAATACAACAATGCGGCATGAGTGATTTGATGTGCTCAATGCGTTCTTTATATAATTCTGATAAATACCTGCGCTTCATTTTTCTAAGGATGGTATCGGATCCTGATTGTAACGGAATATGAAAGTGCGGCATGAATTTTTTGGAAGCCGCCACCCAACCAATGATTTCATCTGTCAGTAAATTGGGTTCAATGGACGAAATACGAAACCGTTCAATGCCTGCCACTTCTTCCAAAGCCCTCACCAGGTCAAAAAATGTTTCCGGTCTTTGTGCGGTTCCAGGTTGCTGAATACCGAAATCGCCAATGTTAACTCCTGTCAACACAATTTCCTTAATGCCAAGTTCGGCCAGCAGCTGTGCTTGCGCTATCGCATGTGAAACAGTGTCGCTTCGGCTTCGGCCTCTGGCAAGCGGTATGGTGCAATAGGTACAACTGTAGTCACAGCCGTCCTGCACTTTAAGAAATGCCCGGGTTCTTTCTCCTAATGAATAACTGCTTTCGAACAGCTGCACCTCATTCACATCACATGAATAAACGGCCCCTTTTTCTGCCAATGGTTTTTTTGCAGGCAAAAGTTTCAGATAGTCAGCCAACCTGAATTTTTCTTTTGCACCCAACACCAGGTCTACCCCTTCCATATTTGCAATAGCTTCCGGTTTAAGCTGCGCATAACAACCAATCACCACAATCTGAGTATGAGGCGCATGTTTCAGGGCTTTTCTTACAATCTGCCGGCACTCTTTGTCAGCATTATCCGTAACGGAACAAGTATTGATTACCACTATATCCGGTGCATCTTCAAGACTGACTTTTGCAAAACCTTCTTTTTCCATTAATCGTGAAATGGAAGAAGTTTCTGAATAATTCAACTTGCAGCCGAGCGTGTGAAAAGCAATGCTTTTTTCTGTCACCATGCAGCAAAAATAAGGAAATGAAAAATTGAAGATTGCATAATCATGCAGTGAAGCAGCGCTTAATAAGAGCGTATTTGAATTGCAAAAAGTAAAGGGCATGAACTTCAGCTTTAGGAAGCTACCATTCGATGCCTTTATAAAGTATTCCCGTAAACGACAACGGAATGCGGAGAATATATTAAGCAAATAAATTTGCCTACTTCTTTCCGAATAAGCCGCCAAGGTTACCCAACAGGTCTCCAATTCCACCACTCTTACCTGTTAATGCGCTGGCAAGTTGTGTAATGGTACCTATGTCAATGTTTCCCAGTTTTCCTCCCTGTAACATGCCAAGTATGTCATCCAATCCTCCTGACGATATTTTGGATATAATATCTTTTGAAAGGTTGGGGTTGGCACTTAAAGCACTGGAAACGGTGCTGCTTAATTGTGAAAAAATACTGTTTCCCTGGTTTGGGGTATTCTTGTTGAAGAGGTCAGCAAGCGTAGAAAGGTCCAGTTTTCCCGAGCTAAGCTGATCGGTGACAAAACTACCTACGGTATCTGTAATGGTTGAAGAAGCGCTGGAAGCTGTTTTGCTATCCAATCCATACTTGCTTCCAAGAAGATTTGTGATCTCTCCGGCATGTTCTTTAATCAGGTCCTGTATCATTGCTATAGTTTTTTGTTGCATAAAGGTAAGCAGAACAAATGAAAAAGGAATTCAGTCAGGAGGATTTGGTGTACGACAAATTGGATATTGATTATAGGGTGTTGAAATTGAGTATTTGAGTAAAGCAGCGTAGTGATTACAGAATAGCAAGTGATCGGCTTCGCCGCAGCAATTTAACCATTTAGCAATTTAACCATTTAACCCACCAACCATTGGCTATCAAGATGAACGAATTGTCGTACACCCTAATGCATTGATTTTTGTTAATGCTCAGCTTCAATTACTTATTTTTGCCGGAATTTTAAGAATAATCCTGAAGATATCATGGTTAAGATTGGATTGCTTGGCACGGGGCATTTAGGAAAAATTCATCTAAAACTCATCCGTGAAATTAAGGATTTTGAGCTGGTTGGTTTTTTTGACCCCAATGATGAAAATGCCAACCAGGCAGCTCGCGAATTCGGCGTGAAACGATTTACGAGCCTTGATGAGCTCATTGATGCATCCGATGCCGTTGACATCGTAACCAATACCCTTTCACATTATGAATGTGCTGTAAAGGCCATCAAAAAATCGAGGCACATCTTTGTAGAAAAGCCATTGGCCAATACACTTGAGGAGGCACACGAATTAATGAAGCTGGCCGATGAAGCGCGCATTAAGGCACAAGTCGGGCATGTGGAGCGTTTCAATCCTGCTTTTCTTGCCATCAAGCCTTATTTTCTTAACCCGATGTTTATTGAGACGCACCGGTTAGCGCAATTTAATCCGCGCGGTACTGATGTTCCGGTCGTATTGGATTTAATGATACATGATATTGATATTATCCTGAACGTGGTAAAATCAACAGTAAAACGCATAAGTGCCAGTGGTGTTGCTGTCATCTCTTCTTCACCGGATATTGCAAACGCCAGGATTGAGTTCGACAATGGTTGCGTAGCCAATATTACCGCAAGCAGAATTTCATTGAAACAAATGCGTAAAATGCGCATGTTTCAACGCGATGGGTATATCAGCATCGATTTCCTTGACAAAAAAGCAGAGGTAATTCGCCTTTCCGATAAACGTGAAAGCGACAACCCGTTCGCTATAGAGTTACAAACAGCCGAGCATGAAACCAAGGTTATCAATTTTGAACGGCCTGATGTAAAGCCCATTAATGCCATAAAGATGGAACTGGAACTTTTTCATGATGCCATAGTATCGGATAAAGAGCCACCTGTAACCCTGCTCGATGGATACAATGCCATGAATATTGCTTACCAGATTATGGATAAAATTGAACGTACCAACTCCTGAAAACCAGACAATTATCTATTGCCACACCGGCCTATTTATGGTAATTAAATTTTTTTAGCCCATCTCATACTAACCTTCCCGGAGCGTCGTTGTGCCTTTACAATTCGTTAACTTATTTGATTTGAACATTTCTACCTTCATCAGGTATGTGGTATATGTTGGGCTTTTATCAGCCATACTGCCGTCGTGTGAACTTATAAATCCGGCTGAAGAGATTCCCGCTTATTTACAGATTGACGATGTTGCGCTTTCCGTTTCTGAAGGCCAGGGTTCCGGTTCCCATAAAATTACAGATGTATGGATTGATGCCGAAAATGCTGTGCAGGGCGTTTATGAGATGCCTGCCACATTTCCATTATTGAATAACGGCCCAACATACCTGCTCATTAGTGCAGGGATTATGGATAATGGCATTTCTTCTACGCGGGTAGCTTACCCGTTTTATTTTCCGGATACCATGACCATGGATCTGGAAGAAAAGAAGATTTACCAGCTAACGCCGCAGTTTAGTTATCGTAGTGCCACAAAGTTCAGTTTTATAGAAGATTTTGAAGCCGGTAATTTATTCGGACAGATTGCCGGAGATTCCAGTCTCATACGGGTTAATGAAGAGGAACTGGTTTTTGAAGGAGGATATTCCGCATACATCTATCTCGATGCCGATCACCCGGTATATGAAGGAAGAACTGCCAACGCTTACGAAATCGAAAACGGAAGCCCGGTGTACCTGGAGTTGAATTACAAATGCGACCAGGCATTTGAAGTGGGTTTATATGGTACGTCCGGCTTTGGAAATATTTCACTCTATAAATGGAATATCAATCCCAAAGAAACCTGGAATAAGATTTATTTAAACATGGGTGCTGATGTTCAGGATCTGGATTCAGATGTGATACAGGTGCAGATAAGGGCTGTATTTAACGGCAGTAACACAAGTTCTCATATTTATCTTGATAATATTAAACTGGTAAACTTCTAACCCGGAATGCAGGAATCATTCAAACAGAAAGGGCTGATTCCATACCTGGTGATGGATTACGGGATGGCTGTATTGGCCTGGTCATTGTTTTTCATTATCAGAAAATTGTGCATCGATGATTATTCCTATTCACAGTTCCCGGAATTGCTGGGTGATACAAAGTTTATACAGGGTATCATTATTATACCGTTGGGTTGGTTGCTTTTGTATTATATAACCGGAACCTATACCAATATTTACCTGAAAAGCAGGGTAGGAGAAATTACCCGGACCATCTTCGTTACTGCTGCAGGAACCATCCTGCTTTTCTTCACTGTATTGATTGATGATCAGATAAAAGGTTATCGTGACTATTATGCATCGGTATTCATACTTTTCTTTGTCCACTTTATACTCACCACATTGGGCAGATTACTGGTTTTGAATGCTGCTAAAAGAAGGATGGAGAAAGGCATTGTCTATTTTCCGACCATTTTTATTGGTGGAAGCAAAAGAGCCATTGATGTATACCATGAAATTAATGGAAAAGCAATAATGCAAGGATATCAATTCATTGGTTTTATTGATACCAATGGCAATGGAAATGGACTAAGCACATACCTTCCGCGATTGGGAAGGTTATCCTGCCTGGAAGAAATTATAAGAGAAAAATCGGTGAAGCAGGTGATCGTCGCAATTGAAACTTCCGAGCATCATCAGCTGAAAGAGATCCTCAATCAACTGGCTGACAGAAATGTGATCATCAAGATTGTGCCTGACATGTATGATATTCTCGCAGGGTCGGTTCGCATGAATCACCTGCTGGGCGCTTCTTTTATTGAAATTTATCCTCAGCTGATGCCTGAATGGCAATGCATCATCAAGCGCCTTGCAGATATCGTGATTTCATTTTTTATGCTGGTGCTGTTATCGCCGGTGTATCTTTTTATAGCCATTAAAGTGAAACTCTCTTCGCCCGGAAACATTATCTATTCGCAGGAAAGGATTGGCATCCATGGTAAACCATTCCGGATTTACAAATTCAGAAGTATGTTTACCAATGCCGAAACCAATGGGCCACTGCTGTCATCCAATGAAGACCTTCGGATTACTCCCTGGGGTAAGGTGATGCGCAAATGGCGGTTGGATGAACTGCCACAGTTTATTAATGTGCTGAAGGGCGAGATGAGCATTGTGGGCCCCCGTCCGGAACGCAAATACTATATTGATCAGATATTACAACAGACTACTGATTATAAGCACCTGCACCGCGTGCAACCCGGCATTACTTCATTGGGCATGGTAAAATTTGGGTATGCAGAAAATCTTCCACAGATGATTGCGCGCATGAAATATGACCTGTTGTATATTGAAAACATGTCGCTGATGCTCGACCTAAGAGTATTGCTGTATACTTTAAGAACCATTCTGCAGGGAAGAGGGAAGTAACTTACCTTAAACCAGTAAGCGTCAGCTTACTTTTAAATGATGTGAAACAAGATAATAGTTAGCAGTTCCTTTTTCCCTGAATGATACATTCTTAATTCTTCAGCGAATATTCGAGATACTTCATCCCGAACAAACCTGGCTTATACATCAATTCAATAGTATTTAAGCGGATTGTTTTTTATCAAAGCACAAGCGTCCTTTCAAACACCAAGTGAGGGATGCACAACAATTTCGCACTAAACATTACGGCGGACTAATTGCCTGAAATAAACATTGCATATTAACTCCCCATAATATTGTAAATCAACCTGGCACAGACACTAACGCAGGCACTTGCTCATAGCTCTGGGATGGACAGGTCGAAAGTTTATCAAGATAAGCTACCGTATTTAAGCGCTATGCCTTTAATCAATAGCTGTTTTGATTTTTTTCTTGTCCTTGATCACTTCCAGCTCTAAAACACACACTCCAATTTCATCAGTATCATAATCACCAAGCACCATAGAAATTTGCACATATCCTTGTATGGTTCCATCTTGCTGTTTTGTAACTTCAGCAAATTGAATTCCAAGATCCAGATCGTGCTCATTTATCTCTTCTTCATTTACAGTAACTAATTTTCTTCCATCTACTACCAGTGTATGTGAAAGGCCGTTATCGCAATCTTTTCGGTAAGTGGAAAATTCCCGCGTAACCAAATCATCGCGATGGGCAATACGAATATTCATGATAAGCGGATCAAATATAGCTGCATTAAAAATGTCAGGGTTTATGCTGAATGCAATTTTATACTGACCATATAGAGGGGAACCATCCCAATCTCCAAATCTTTGGGAAGCATCCTGCAAAAACATGAGCCAGAAATATTGACTGCCCGGCTTTGTCCGGGATTTGTTTCGAAACCATATTTGTTGAGCCGGATGAATTTCGGGATTATAACCATGCTTTTTATCATTTACGGGATATCCATACACCCCAACAGTATCATAATATTTTAAATACGCTCCTTCTTTGCAATGTTCATCATTGGTTCCTTTAAACCAGATATTATCGTTTAAGACCAGGTGATAGGGTGATATTTCTGCCCACATGCAAGGGTTTTGATTATAATCATCCGCACTACAACGTTGCATTTGAATTGCAGGGTCAATGCATCCCGGCCACTGACTTACATCCTTATAGCTGCTTTGAAGTGCAAGATCATAAATATACCTATACTCGTCAAAAAGGGTGAATCAGGATATTCCAATCGTACGCATCATTAATTTCCTTTTCAGTGCCATACCTATTAAATATGCCGCCTAAATTTCTTTTGTCCGGAGTTAATAAACCCCATGTATTGTGTTGAGATCGTATTGCTGGTGTGTGTTCTTCCGGATCAAAAGCCTGGATTCCAAGTAAAAGGTTTTTCGTTTTGTTCAACTCGTCAATTTGCCCTTGTGTAGCATCCGGAATATTTTCTGAGTTAACTACATAATTGGTTTCTTCGCAACTGCTTGAGAAAACAGCAATAGCAGTGCAAAGTAAGATCGTTAGCAGAATTTGGTTTTTCATTTCAGGTTGTTTTCTTTTCCCTTTCATCTCCTCCTGTTTCCCTTCCCAAGGTTGGGGGCAGGGATGAAGTTGTTTGAACGTTTGAAGATTACGTCTGTGATTTATTCGAAGTATTATTGCATCCCGTCTATGTTGTTATGAGCAATGAATGTCTCAATATCAGTGGAGTGAACCTCTTCATTAGATGGCTGTCATTTTTAAAGAATGGGACTTTGCGTTGGTGGGCATCTGAAACGAATAACGGTATGCCCGCAATAAAGTTAAGGAATTAAGCACCTTCTATGTGCCCACTAACGCAAACCCCATATATGTTAGCAAAAGTTATTTTTACTTCGTCCAAGGTTCTTTGTCTTTAGCATTCATAAAATTATTTCCGTCATAAATACTTATTCCTTGCCAGGTGCCGAACCAAAGCTGACCTTTGTTATCCTCAAGTATACTTTGAACCACGTTTGTGGTTAATCCGTTTTCAGTTGTGAATTGGGTGAAATTTGCTCCATCGTAACGATATACCCCATAACCTTCTGCTGAAAACCAAATATTTCCCTGCCTGTCTTCACAAAAATTATAGGTTTCTATACCTTCAATAATCCCATCCTTTGTGAAGTTAGTGTATGTTTTACCATCATATTTACTCACACCGCCATAAAAAGTACCAATCCAAATATTTCCTTGCTTGTCTTCTAAAATATCAGCGACATTATTGTCGGTAAGTCCATTTTTAGATGTTAAATGAATGAATTCGCCACTTTTGTATTTGAAAATTCCATTTCCATCGGTAGCAAACCACATCGTTCCATTTCTATCTTCCCAAAATTTAAAAACCAATTTATCAGAAAGCATAGGTTTTGGATTTTCAACTTTTGTTTCCGGCAATAAAAAAGGGGTAAAATTTTTGCCATCAAAAAGACTAATCCCACCTGTTGATCCAACCCAAATGAGACCGCTTTTGTCAATTGTCAGTCCCCAAATTTCATCATTTTGCAGGCCATCTTTTTCTGAGTATATACTAAATTTCTCACCATCGTATTTTATGAGTCCATAGTCAGTCCCAAACCATAATTGTCCTGCTTTATCTTCAACAATTTCTCTAACAACATTTAATGGGCGGAGTCCTTCGATTGAAATTTTTTCAAGTGTTTTACCATCGTAGCGTATAATCCCATTTCCATTTGTTCCAAACCAATAGGTCCCTTTTTTATCTTGATACATTGTCCTGACAAACTCCCTTACCATTCCATTTAAATTAGTGTGAATTTGCGGAAATGTTGTGCTTTGATTTGAATTGATTTGTTGATTGTTTATTCCATTTTCTGTTGTATTATTAACCGGTTTTTCATTCACTTGTCCTGTGCAAAATGATATTTGTAAAGACAAAACAATTAGAATTGAATTTCTTGTTATAGATATTATAATGCCTTCAATGTTTGTCATATTGCTGCTGTCTTATAATTATTGCTACGAATGGGGCTTTGCTTTGGTGGGCTTTTGAAACAATCAACTGAATGCCCGCAATAAAGTTAACTAAATGATACACTTTTTCTGTCCGCACTTTGTGCCCACTAACGCAAAACACAGGTAGCAGTAGTTTTTAGCGTGAAATTAACCGTATGTCAAAATGAAACTTACTATGATCCAAAACATTTACGCTACTGAAATTTAAATGATTGCAGTTTAAAATAACATTATAAGAAGTGTTAATTATACAACTTGGAATTTTCAAAGCAATGGTGAGACCTGCTAAAACCCATTTTTCTCCCAAGTCCGATAATTTGGTTGGGGCTGGGTATTCAGCCCAATTAGCAGGAAGATCCGGAATCTCAAGGTCGGTAATTGAATCATCTGGTATTTCAATAGTCAATATGTCAAGATCAGAGACAATCATAGGTGTTGCATGAACTATTGTTTCAAGTAAAGCAATTTCCTTAGTTATACCAGTGTACAATACAGGCATTCCGGATTTATTCCATCTTCCAGGGAATAAGGCTGCTCCTGTTCCTTTAATATCCGCAGCAAACTTATGTTTGGTAATTCTATAGACTATCATATTAGCTGTAAACGCCATACTCAATCCGACCAAGCAAATCCTTAACTTTAGATAAGCCATTTGGTATATCAAGCAATTCCTTTGGTTCCAGTCCACCTAAAGCAATATTTGGCAAATTTAGCCACTTAAAAAAGTTATCCTGACTTTGGAAAACCTCTGTACCATAAAGAAAAGCGATGTTAGTTCAAAAAGCTGTACAGAGTAGTTTCTATCAAGAACTTTATTCGCTTTTATCCATCTATAAATGGTTGGGGAAGAAATATTTAGCAATTCAGCAACAAAGTCTCGCGGAAAATTGAAGTGCGTTTTAAAATTGTCAATGATATGAGCATCCACACCTCTTGAAGCAATGGCAATAAAGTCAAAAGCACTTTCAATATCAGATTTTATGTATTTTCTCCTAAAATATCTTTGAGGGTATTGTAGTGATCGACAGTAGAAGTTTCTTTGGTTATCATTTGATAATATATTTTATCATTTAACGAAAGTACAAAAAATTTTGTTGCATCGGCGGATGTTTTTTAAAATTACTGTAAACGAATGGGGCTTTGTGTTTGTGGGCATTTGAAACAATCAACTGAATGCCCGCAATAAAGTTAACTAATTGGAAACACTTTTTCTGTTCGCACTTCGTGCCCACTAACGCGAAGTCAATGTTATGAGTGGGTTTTGTTTTCTTCTGTCAGGGAGTCAAAGCCTGATTGAAAGTTCCAGGTGTCCACCCAATCCAAGTTCAACAATTTTTTGCAATGTAGAAATTCTAACTTCCTTAATGTTGTTTTCGATTTTAGAAATGTAACCTTTGTTAGTACCACACTTTTCAGCAAGTTCTTGCTGTGTCATTCCTTTTTAAGCCGAGCCTGTTGAATAAGGAAAGCTTAAAAGCTTCATACCCTTTCTCAAACTTGTCACGTTTGGAAGTGCCTTTCTTGCCATATTGTTGTTCAATGAATTGGTCAAGAGTTTTTAAGTTGCTTTTCTGTTTCATATTCCTTTTTAATTATTAACGCTTTTTCGATTTCGGAGTTTGGTGTTTTCTGTGTTTTTTTCTGGAAACCAATGGCCAGAACTATTAGTTTGCCTTCGTCAAAAAACAGAAAATACGGAAAATGTCGCTTCCCTGTTGAACTCTGATTTCGTAAAGGTCACTGGTGCCCTCCATGTGTTTTAAGTAATCATCTGGCACATGTTTTTGAGTTTGAATGAGACGAAAAGTCCAGAGTATTTTATTCTTTACCTTTTGCTTCTGTTTTTCATAGAAGTCAGTAAAGTAATTTCTAAACAATGTTACTGTTCTTACTTTTCATCACTCATTTGCTGCAAAGATAAAAGAAGTTGTCCGATTGTACAACATGTTTTTTATTGATATCAGAAAAAAAGAAAATCTTTTGGCCTGAATGGAATTCTAAAATCGTATATAACGAATGGGGCTTTGCGTTGGTTGGCTTTTGAAACAATCAACTGAATGCCCACAATAAAGTTAACTAAATCAAAGACTTTTTTTGTCCGCACTTCGTGCCTACTAACACAAAACCTATGTTGAACTCATAAGGTTCTAAATGAAGTTGGCAGAGGGTACGTACACTTTCCCGCTGAAAAGCGGGACAGGTCCCGCTGAAATAGGGAGACAGGATTCCTGTGAAAAGCGGGACAGGCTATTCAACACAGGATTGAATCGCTGCTCCGCTCCGCTGCGCGCGTTTAATCCTTATATGCTAGGCAAAGTCAATCTATGTCACATCAATTGGTCCCGGAATCAAGGGTTGATTTAAGAGTTCAAGTATCTTCGGTGATAGGATTAGTTTAATGTTTGTTTTAGCACAAATGTTTCTACGAAGTACGTCAGCCTGCCTTTTGCCAAACCGCTGTTAGGCTTTCGCTGTTTTCTTCGACTAAATTTGGCCCTTATATTTCGGGTCAAAATCTACTATCCATTCAATTCCATATTTGTCTCTAAACATACCAAAGTAAGAACCCCAAGGGCTGTCGGCAATTGGCATTTCAATTTGTCCGCCTGCTGAAAGTCCGCTAAATAGTTTGTCAGCTTCTTCTTTACTTTCTGCACTTATTACAATTTTGCTCCTGTTCTCATTTTCGTTTGTTCGTCCCATACTTTCAGGAACATCGTTAGCCATTAAAACGTTTTTGCCAATAGGCAAAGCAATGTGCATTATTTTATTCGCTTCGTTTTCTGCAACTGGAAATTCAGCGCTTGCCAGGTCTTTGAAACGCATAATTTTTGCGAACTCTCCGCCAAACACTGATCTGTAAAAATTGAATGCTTCTTCGGCATTGCCGTTGAAGTTGATGTGAGGATTGATAAATGCCATAATTTTTTAGCGTTAAAAAAGTTATTAATTTATTTTAGTTCTAATGCTACCTATTTAAGGCTTTTTCAAATCGTGCCTTATTTTTAGCCATCCATTCTTGTTGGTCATTTTTGGTTTTATTAAGGTCGTTCATAACCTCAGCGTGAGCTTGCATATAGTGTGGCATAAGATTTTGCATCCATTGTTCAAATGTCTCGCCTACAGCAGTAGTCTCACACAAATCGCATTTTAGTGTTTTCATAATTTATTATTTTTGTTTTGTAAAGGTTATCAAATTATTTTTTGTCTATTATTAGTTTGTTTTGATGTAGTTCTACAATGACGTCTAACGGTTTCGGGCTTGGCGAAGGTGGCGATTTTCACCACAAATGTTGATGCGGAGAATCAAACTTTGATTAACCACAAATGTGTCTGCGGAGCACTGAACCGCCACTTTTGCCAAATCCGTGTTACAAGCCGTATTTCTTGTTTCAGTCATAGTAAAAGTCTATTACGTCTCCCTTTTTGTTTTCTCCAAAACCTTATCAATGTCACCACGAACACCGTTTCTATTGTAATATTTTATTCCACTTGCGAAGTGTTTTACATTTGGCATTTCCTTTTCAACTGTTCGCCAAGCTAAGTTCCAAATATTTGGAGTGTCTGTCGTGTGTGGATGTTGCAAAATAATTTCTGGTTTGAATTTTTTGCATTGTGTTTTAAATCGGTCTGCCAATTGTTTTTTCCAACCGTGCGGATTTGCTGTTGCTTGTCCACGAGGACTGAAAACATTTAGGTCGTGACAGCCGAGAATAACTATTCTTTGATTGTTCAATTCTATGAAATGTGTGTCAAGGTCGTTTATTTTAATTAAGTCCTTTTTCTGTCCTTCCGTTGGATAAAATTTACCTGTCCAGCTAATTACTTTTCCCTTTTTCAAATCATAAACCGCTACCAGTTCAATAAGTTGATAATTAGTTGGATTGAAGCCGTCAATACCAATTGTAAAATAGTCTGCTGTTTCTTTAAGTCTTTTGAAAGTTGTAGGATTTAAGTTGTTGAAAAATGATGCTATTCCCGAATTAGCTTCTTTTTGAAGTGACGATACACTTTGTTTTTCAGCTTTTGCTATGTCAAGGTCGTATTGTAAGTTATTAGGAAAATCAAAAGTCAAAAATCCGCCAGGAGTTAGAATAAACTCGTAAGTTCTTTTCTTGTATTCTGTTGCAAGAAATTTTTCAATCAATTTTTCCAGATTGGAAAAGTTTGGATTGCCATCTTTGTCATACTGCTTTCCTGTAACAATAAGTCTTGCAATTTTATGTTTCGTATTGTTTTCATTTTGATTGTCTGCAACCGAATCAATTTGCTTTAAGTGTTTTTCAGCTTTTTCTGCTTCCCAATCAATATCACAGTGTTTAATTCTTACAAGTTTGAAACCGTGTCTAAATGCTTCTATATCTCTTACAGTGTCGTAAAAGGCTCTTTTTTCATCTCTGTCAATTGGACTATTATCTTTTACGTTAATTTTCTTGCAAGCATTTATCCACGTTTCTTTTGAAAAATGCAGTTTGATAGTTGATGGATAATTTTCTAATGTAATTTGTCTTGCTTTGCTGAAGTGTTGATTTTCGTCATACTCAATTATTAGTTTGTGGTCTTCCAGAACAATGTCACAAAGGAGTTGGTAGTTTGATTTTTGAGAACCGTTTTGGTTACGATAATCCGATAATGCCCTTACGATTTTGAATACTTTTTTGGAAGATTATTATGGTTTGGAGTTTTAAGCCAGTCAAATTTTTTTTCAGTTTCTATATGTCCATAGTGTTTTTGCAATAGTCTTTGTATCGCATTCTTTTGGCTAACAACATTTAATTTTTTAATAGGCTTTCTTGTTAGCTCAACTTTGTCAGAAATTTTGGTGCTTGCCTTTTTTATATCTGTCGGTTTTAGTGTTTTCTTTTTATATTGAATTGTAAAACCTAATCTCTTGAAAAAGTTAGCTGTCTCCTGTCCACCACTATATTCGCTTTTTGAAATTTCTTTTTTGTTTGCTACAAAGTAAACAAAGCCCCGAATGTGTTTTGCAGGATATTTTTGTCGTTATAAAGCAGAAATGTGTTTCGTGGCTCAGGATAATTTTCATTTGTCCTGTCAAAAAGTTCTACTGCTTTTTTAACGTCATTTTCTGTTATGTTGTCCCAAAGTTTTTTCATTACGTTGTCGTTGTCTTAATATGGCTGGTAACGGTTTGCGGGTTTAAGAAGTTGGCGATTTCGGAGCACAAAACTGTCTGCCACCACAAAACTTGATACGAAGCACAAATCTTTATTTAACCACTGAACCGCCAATTTTATGTAGGTGCTGTTGTAGGCTGTGTTTCTTTCTTTCGCTCGTTACAATTCATTTATTAATTGCCTTTCGTCTTGATTTAAATAATGCCTTGTTTCGGTGTCCTTTTTTTGCGAAATAATATTTGCCGAATATTTCTTTACTCAGTGAATTTGTTTTTTAAATCAAGTGATAACTTTTCATCTGTCAGAATCATGGTTGCATCTTGGCAATATAGCGTTTTTCCAAGATATTGTTCGTAGCCCGATGTCTTAATAGTGGTAAACTCGGTCCACTCCTTATTCTCTTGTGATAAAAATTCACCACATAAAAGAAAAGTCTTTTCATTGTTTGGTGATTTAATATAGCCAATTTTCACATTACGGAAATCAATAGGTGTCGGTGGTTGATGATTACGAAAATCATTGGAAGCAGAAGTAATTAAAAACTGAACAACAGTGTCAGGAATGCTTTCATTTTCAGAAATTGCGGTTGAACTGTCTTTCGTTTCTGCTTTGTTGTTAGAGTTACAACATATGATTGCTGACATAAAAAATATGAAAGCAAATGTTTTTAGTGTGTTTTTAAAAATTTGTTTGGTCATTTTGTTATTCAATTTATTGTTTTGTATTGTCTTGTCGTTTGAGTGGTTGTCCTAACATAGCCTAAAACGTTTTGCGGGTTTAAGAAGTTGGCGATTTCGAGCACAAAACTGTCTGCCTGCATTACACTTGATACGAAGCACAAATGTTCAATTAACCACTGAACCGCCAATTTCTTAAACCCGCTGTTACCGGATGCCCTTCTGTCTGTCTGAAGCGATGAAGTGTCAAGACCGCAAACACTTTGTCCGAAGCAATTTGCATTCAAGGCTGTGTCTGTTCTTGTTAGCACTGTGCGTTAGGGTTTTTAATTTTTTTTCGATGATGGAAGAAAAGTTTAATTCAATTTTTTTCTTTGGTGGCGAAAAAACACTCTCTTAAAAACTTTGGTATAGCGTTGCATTGTGCGGTTTTTAAGAGTGTGTTTTTGTGCTTTGGCTTCTTCCTTATTCCATTTTTGTATTCCGTCAATTTCTGTTTCGTCTGAATAATTACAAATGATTCCTACACTAAATCTTGCTCTTGTTAAAGCAACATATAATTTTGAACGGCTTGTAGCTGCTAATTCAGAATCGTTATTTGAAAACCATGTCAAAATTGGTTTGGTTGGATAAATCAAAACTCTGTTAAATGAAAGTCCTTTTGATTCTCCGAAATTCATTACCCTGTATTGTTGATTCACTTCTGTCTTTACATTCTCCCGTAATTGAGTTACAGGATAGTTACTTAAATATTCATTCACCTCGCATTCTCTAACTAAGAAGACTCCATCGTGATTTGTTGTTTCATTGTTGCCTGATATTGTTGCTGGCATGTTTGGAAATAACTTATTTGATAACTCACAAATTGAATTATTACAACGGTAATTGGTTGTCAAAGAAGTTGTGTCTTTTTCAATTCCTAAAGAATCATCATCAAAAAAATTGACAATAGCTGCTTTCTTAAACTTCTTGTTTTTTGTTGAACTGTTAGTTGAATAAGTTCCTTGTCTAGGGTCGCCTACTAAAAAGAGTATTTGTGTTTGCTTTGAAAAGAAGTTTTAGAAGTTCCAAATCGTAACCCGCCAAATCTTGAACTTCATCAATGAATATGTGTGAATAGATTCTTGACAAGCGGTCAATTACTAAACCTTTTGAAATTTCATTGCACCTGAAAACGAATTTAGAAATCTTGTCAGAGAAGATTTTAGTATCTTTAGAGAAGTAGTGGTGTTCAAATTCTTTTTCTTCGCTGAAGTAAACCGGTATCCCTTTGGTGATATATTTTAAACCTGATTGGCTATTTACTAAAATTAAACCTGTAATTTCTTTTTCAAATAGTTCGCCTTGAAATGGTCTTACTCCATGCTGCAATAAAAAAGAAAACCATGTTTGAACGTAAGCATCCCGTGAACCACGTATCCAATCAATCAACAATTATCATTAGACAATTTTGCCCCGGGCAGCAGTTCATGGATTCTATTGATGGGGTGTGAGCCTATTTTGATCAGCGTTTCGGTGAGCCAGGTTTGGGGATTGATATTTTTGGCTTTGCAAGTGGCAAACAGTGAATAGAAGATAGCTGCATGTTGTGCAGACGAATGTGATCCGGCGAACAGGTAATTTTTTCTTCCAACCGCTACTGGACGAATAGCATTTTCAGTGAGGTTGTTGTCAATTGCAAGCGGGCATCAGACAGGTAACATTTAAGCGCATCTATTCTTGGCAGGGTGTACACAATGGCCCCAGCTATAAGGCTTTTGGGCAGCACCTGTGTTATCGTTTCGGTCATCCACTTTTCCAATGCTTGGGTTACAGGAAGTGATTTTTGTTTTCTAATCTCCACTGCCTGTTCGCTGTTTAATTGCAGCTGCTTTATTTCCCGTTCCACTGCATAGAGCTTTTGTATATGGGTGAGCGCCACATCAGCCCTCGCCGGGTCGCTGTCGAGGGCATCGGTAAACTTACGCCTCACGTGCGCCCAGCAGTGAATGAGGGTAATGTGTTCACGCTGTCCAAACTGATCATACACTCCGTAACCATCGGTCTGGAGATGTCCTTTAAAATTTTTCAGTATTTCGGTTGGGCCTTCCCGGCCGCGACCCTGCCGGTAATCAAACAACACCAATCGCTCCTGCGGATCCTGGTACACCCAATAATAACCCCGATGGGTGCTTCCGGGATTTTCTGATTCCAGTACCCTGATCGGCGTCTCATCTGCCTGAAGATAGGTGGCACTCAGTGTTTTTCTTTGTGTGCCTGATAGAGCGGTTCGATCAGCCTGGCTACATTATTAACCGAAGATCCTATGGTGGAATCCGGTAAGTCAATACCCTGCCGCCTGAACATTTGTGACTGACGATACAAGGGAATGTGATCCATAAATTTTGCGATGACCAGTGCAGCAAGCAACGCTGGACCTGCCATGCATTTAGGCAGCACCCGATCAGGCATGGCAGCGATGATGATCTTATTACCCTGCCCGGTGGGTTTTACATATTTAGGACGAACATACCGGTTAACAAATAGTTTGCCCGGACTATATTCCAACTCTTCGGTTACCTCTTCCCGATCTTTATCAGTCCGGTTATATCTTCATCCGGATCAAGAATGTGCTCTATTCTTGGAAGATGGGCAGGCAGCACTTGCCGTGATGGCTTTTTTGTTGCTCCCCGATTTTCCCGTTCGTAGGTGATTGTTTCGGTAGCAGGGGGCTTCTGTTTGCTGTTCGCTGCTACTTCCAAAATCCAGATGACCTTGTTCAGGGCCGGTGGCGGCGACAAAGCGTTCGCTTTTAACACCAAAGATCAGCCGCTCCAGTTCACTCACCCGAAACTGCAACGAATCAATTTTTCTTCCTTTTCACCAATCACCGTATACTGCTTGTCTACTACACCGAGCAGTTGTTCGCGGGTCATTTCCTGTAGAGGCGTAGTTGCTGTCATTGCGAAAGCAAAGATAACTGGCACCCTTAGCGGTAAATCATTTCAAGGGTCGTTTTTACTCACAAAATTCCATTTCTTATTCACTGCTGTGGATAAGTGAACCGTTTTTTCTTTTCACCGAACCCAGTGTGATGCCTTCCAGTATCATCACCAGTTCATCCCATCTAAGTACCGTACTTTTGCATCTCCACCTGCCGGCAATTCAAAAGTGCCTTGTTCGAGTCGCTTGTAATAAATCACAAAGCCGCTGCGATCCCATACCAACAACTTGATGCTGTGACGGGGTTTATTGACGAAGATAAATACGTCCCCTGTGGTCAGTGGCTTGTCCAGTTCAGCCGTCACCACACCGCACAACCCATCGAAGCTCTTACGCATGTCGACCGCTCCACGGTACAGAAAAAACCGTTGTGCACTGTTAAATCCAATCATGGTTGGAAAACAGGAACGAGTGACCTGAGTACTGCCGCATTAACAGCATCACTAAAGACCAGCCGTGTACCATCGGCATATTCAATGCTAATCTGCTTTGACTGTATCTGGGTAATGGATAAAGCGGTAAATCCTTTTTGCTGCACCTTGCTTTGGTCTCTGTATCTTTTCGTCCAGTAGCTCAAGGTATTTTTATTGATCCTGTTGCGCTCGCTGAAGGCCTTTGCCGAAAGCCCACTGCTCATAAACTTTTCAATGATCGGAAAATATTTCTCTTGTGAAGTGCGCATCCGCTTTTTTTTGCGCAAATTTGATCGGTGTTGATTAACCCTGCAATACGTGGTTTACGGGATGCTTACGTTTGAACTGTGACATTTGGTGGAATACATTGATTGATTTCTATTATCTTCTTTCTTATCTCTGCTTCGTTCGCTTGTGTGTATGTTGTAATGAGAACTCTATTGTCTTTAAGTTTGAGAGCTTCATTGACAAGGAAAGTAGTTTTCCCTGCACCTGCTGCCGCAACAATAAGTTTGTTTGATTTCATTAAGTAATTGCGGACAAAATGTATTTAGGGAATTTTATTGCTTCTCCGGTTTCAAATATTTTCAACGCACATTCTGTTTTGTTTGCCTTCATGTATTTATGCAAATCGTCATCAGTAGCGTAAGCAGTTCCCAAAATTTTATTCAAGATTGCTGTGCTGTTTTCTTTCAGAATTTTTGGTTCAAGTGTGTTGTAGTTAAAAGGTTTATTTTTCTTTCCTAAAACTAATGCTCCAGAATCAATTGTTGTGTCATAGCAGATGCTAATGTTCGGTTTGATTTTAAGTCCAATGAAATTGTCGTATTTGGTTTCTAATGCTGAAACATCTCCATCATTGTCTGTAACTACTGCAACTGGCTTATTTAGTTTTTCTGCCACTTCCAAAAATCTTAAAAAAGCAGTTCCTACTGAAATTACATCAATGCCCTTTTCAATCGGAAGTTTGTTTCCGTTTGCATTCATGTATGCCTTTTGAATTATCAATTCGTCTGAATCGCCTTCAACTAAGATTGCTTTTTTACAAAGTATCAATCGTAAAGTATCGTAACCCGATAGATGGCTAAAAAAGTTTTTCGTTTCGGTTTTTAAATCAGTTAGCTTAACGTAAGCATCCCGTGAACCACGTATCCAATCAATCAACAATTATCATTAGACAATTTTGCCCCGGGCAGCAGTTCATGGATTCTATTGATGGGTGTGAGCCTATTTTGATCAGCGTTTCGGTGAGCCAGGTTTGGGGATTGATATTTTTGGCTTTGCAAGTGGCAAACAGTGAATAGAAGATAGCTGCATGTTGTGCAGACGAATGTGATCCGGCGAACAGGTAATTTTTTCTTCCAACCGCTACTGGACGAATAGCATTTTCAGTGAGGTTGTTGTCAATTTGCAAGCGGGCATCAGACAGGTAACATTTAAGCGCATCTATTCTTGGCAGGGTGTCCACAATGGCCCCAGCCATAAGGCTTTTGGGCAGCACCTGTGTTATCGTTTCGGTCATCCACTTTTCCAATGCTTGGGTTACAGGAAGTGATTTTGTTTTCTAATCTCCACTGCCTGTTCGCTGTTTAATTGCAGCTGCTTTATTTCCCGTTCCACTGCATAGAGCTTTTGTATATGGGTGAGCGCCACATCAGCCCTCGCCGGGTCGCTGTCGAGGGCATCGGTAAACTTACGCCTCACGTGCGCCCAGCAGTGAATGAGGGTAATGTGTTCACGCTGTCCAAACTGGATCATACACTCCGTAACCATCGGTCTGGAGATGTCCTTTAAAATTTTCAGTATTTCGGTTGGGCCTTCCCGGCCGCGACCCTGCCGGTAATCAAACAACACCAATCGCTCCTGCGGATCCTGGTACACCCAATAATAACCCCGATGGGTGCTTCCGGGATTTTCTGATTCCAGTACCCTGATCGGCGTCTCATCTGCCTGAAGATAGGTGGCACTCAGTGTTTTTCTTTGTGTGCCTGATAGAGCGGTTCGATCTAGCCTGGCTACATTATTAACCGAAGATCCTACGGTGGAATCCGGGAGTCAATACCCTGCCGCCTGAACATTTTTGTGACTGACGATACAAGGGAATGTGATCCATAAATTTTGCTATGACCAGTGCAGCAAGCGACGCTGGACCTGCCATGCATTTAGGCAGCACCCGATCAGGCATGGCAGCGATGATGATCTTATTACCCTGCCCGGTGGGTTTTACATATTTAGGACGAACATACCGGTTAACAAATAGTTTGCCTGGACTATATTCCAACTCTTCGGTTACCTCTTCCCCGATCTTTATCAGTCCGGTTATATCTTCATCCGGATCAAGAATGCTCTATTCTTGGAAGATGGGCGAGCAGCACTTGCCGTGATGGCTTTTTGTTGCTCCCCGATTTTCCCGTTCGTAGGTGATTGTTTCGGTAGCAGGGGCTTCTGTTTGCTGTTCGCTGCTACTTCCAAAATCCAGATGACCTTGTTCAGGGCCGTGGCGGCGACAAAGCGTTCGCTTTTAACACCAAAGATCAGCCGCTCCAGTTCACTCACCCGAAACTGCAACGAATCAATTTTTCTTCCTTTTCACCAATCACCGTATACTGCTTGTCTACTACACCGAGCAGTTGTTCGCGGGTCATTTCCTGTAGAGGCGTAGTTGCTGTCATTGCGAAAGCAAAGATAACTGGCACCCTTAGCGGTAAATCATTTCAAGGGTCGTTTTTACTCACAAAATTCCATTTCTTATTCACTGCTGTGGATAAGTGAACCGTTTTTTCTTTTCACCGAAGCCCAGTGTGATGCCTTCCAGTATCATCACCAGTTCATCCCATCTAAGTACCGTACTTTTTGCATCTCCACCTGCCGGCAATTCAAAAGTGCCTTGTTCGAGTCGCTTGTAATAAATCACAAAGCCGCTGCGATCCCATACCAACAACTTGATGCTGTGACGGGGTTTATTGACGAAGATAAATACGTCCCCTGTGGTCAGTGGCTTGTCCAGTTCAGCCGTCACCACACCGCACAACCCATCGAAGCTCTTACGCATGTCGACCGCTCCACGGTACAGAAAAAACCGTTGTGCACTGTTAAATCCAATCATGGTTGGAAAACAGGAACGAGTGACCTGAGTACTGCCGCATTAACAGCATCACTAAAGACCAGCCGTGTACCATCGGCATATTCAATGCTAATCTGCTTTGACTGTATCTGGGTAATGGATAAAGCGGTAAATCCTTTTGCTGCACCTGCTTTGGTCTCTGTATCTTTTCGTCCAGTAGCTCAAGGTATTTTTATTGATCCTGTTGCGCTCGCTGAAGGCCTTTGCCGAAAGCCCACTGCTCATAAACTTTTCAATGATCGGAAAATATTTCTCTTGTGAAGTGCGCATCCGCTTTTTTTTGCAAATTTGATCGGTGTTGATTAACCCTGCAATACGTGGTTTACGGGATGCTTACGCTTAACTGTCTTACTGTCGTTTAAAAGAATCAAACTGTCAAGCCCAAGTTTGTTTGCAACAAAACTACTGTGGGTTGAAATGAAAATTTGTTTTACTCCTAAGTTCTCTTTAATGCTTTTTATTAACTCATTCAATTTTGTGTGAGATAAATGATTTTCGGGTTCTTCAATTAGAATGATGTTTGCCTCTTGTGATTTTTTATGCCCCAACGCAAGTTTAGTTTTTACAATGCACTGCTCACCCTTGCCGATGTTGTGAAAAGGAATGTCGTCTAAGTATGTCATTAAACTTGTTTCCCAAGCGTTCTTTGAAGATAAGTCAACGGAGAGTTTTACATCCTTGTCAGAAATTTTTGAAGCAGTTTTTATTTTATCGTTAATTGCTATGATTGCTTTCTCATCCATAAACACCTCTTGCATTTTCCTATATGCTTGAGTGATGTCAACAATTTCTTTGTGCTCTAAATTTTCCCGAATGATTCTTGAAATGTAAATGTCAGAACCGTTTTGATAGCGACTACTACTTGAATCAATGAGTGCTGATTTCAAAGGAATACTCCTGGCTGTAATTCCTTGTCTTGCAAATGAAGTCCAAACAGTATCGTAGTATTCAATGGGAACAGTTTTAATACTTCCTGCCTTTAGTAACTCCTCATATTCGGCTTGATATTTTTCGTCAAAGCAAATTCTAAATGATACTCCATAATCTTTTTTCTTGTCAAGGTTTCCGTCTCCTTCAAATAAGGCAATGTCTTCGCCTTCTATGCAAAGTTCAATTAACACATGTGGAAGGTTGGCTGGCTTTTTCTCACTGATATTTTTTACATAATCATTAACTGTTTCAATATTGAAAAGGTATTGTGTCAATTCACTTTTTAAATACCTACCGTTTAACAATCCTGTCAATGCCAAATGAATTGCTTCCAAAATGGTTGACTTACCTGCTTCATTGTCTCCGACAATTATATTCAGTCCCTTGTTTGGTGCAAGAGTGAATTTGCCGTTAAAACACTTGTAGTTTTCTATGGTAACTTTTGTAATGTTCACTTGTGAAATATTTGTGTTAGATATTTTCTACGCATAAATTTTATTTACTCGTTCAATATATTTTTTATGGTCTTGTTGAAACTTCGGATTGAATTTTTTGAAATAGGAGTCAGGAACTTTTGCAGGTTCTTGTCTTGCACTTAGTATTTCGTCTTGAACATCTCTTAAATTTTCAGTCGCAAAAATCTTTTTGTGATTTATGTAGCTGTCAAGTTTTGCAATAATTTTTTCTCGTTTGGCGATTGCAGAAAAATTGCCTCTAATCATTGTAATGAAGTGAGTGTAAACAGAAGCAAGAGAAAACATGAGTAGGAATGTTGTCATAAAATCTTGAATCACCAAGAACCCTAAAACAATCATGACAAGGAAATGAGAGAGATTACAAAAGTTATAAGAAGTTTGTTAAACTCTTTCCGCAAGTCAGCATCCCATTTACAGTTTACTCTTTGGCAAATTGCAATGGTTGTGTTTTTTAAAATAGTTCCCGAAATCTTTGTTGAATACCAATCTTTTATTTCATTCCCTTTATACCTGTCAGCCATTCTGCCTACATCAACTGGTTCAAGTTCTGCCAACATAAATTTTCTTGGCAAACCGAAAACATTCAAATCAAATTCCTCTTTAAGTAATGCTCCCATTGTTGTATTGCCTTTAAACCAATTGCTGAACAGTTGATACAAAACTGTCAAGCAAAGTGAAACAGCAAACAGTCCGTGCTTTATGGTTTCATAATCTTTCAAAAGAATGTAAGCAATTGGATAAAGAATACTCAACGATAAAAACACATAGGAGAATTTGAACTCGTTTGACTTGGCATTATTGTAAGCAACATTGGATGCTTTTAGCAATTCAATATTTTCGGGCAAGTTTTGAGTTTCTGAATAAAATGGTAAAGCCATAATCAGTTATTTAATATTAGAACCTTGTCAAAGTTTTTAGATATAGTTGAAAATTTATTTTCTACTTCCAACATTTGAATACTTGATTTCAAATATTCAAACTGTTCAAACGAAAGTATTTTAGGTAAAATTTTATCCTCTCTAATTTCCATTACAGCTAACCCGACCCAAAAATCCCTTGTTGAACCTTCACACACTCCTAAATGAATTGCTGGCTTTGGTCCTCTGACATAAACCACTTGAATACGATGTGAAAATTTATTGAACTCACGCCTCTTTGAAAGACAATCAATTGCATCGCACATCATTGCAGCATTGAGATATTCTGTTTCTAATTCTTCGGTAGAAAGGTGAACTAAGTTTCTTTCTCCGTCAAGAATTAAATTGTGTCTTGCACTTTTTACTTTCTTTTCTCTTAATTGTAAATCGTAGAGTGAGTTCCATTCTCTTTTGTTCCTCTCGTAATTCTCATTCCATTCATTTTGCCAATCATCCTTACTTGCATAGAGGTCATTTATTTTTTGTGTTTTTAAAATAAGATTCTCTGGACACTGCTCATTAAAATAATTGATAAGGTTTGTAATTGAATCTTCATACGCCTTTTGCTTTGCAAGTGGCATGTTGCTTACCCGATGCATTATTTGGCTGTTGTATGAGTAAGTGAGTATTACACCTTGCTTGTATGCACTTGCAATAGGAAGCAAGTAACGAATCATGAACCTTATATTGAAAACTTCTGCCCACTCTGCTTCAGGGAAAGTTGGCATTCGGTAATTCTTATACCCGCCAAAAGGAATCGAATATTCAATTGGCAAATTTGATTCTATTGCATTTTGAATTTTCCTTTTAATATCTGCTTCGCTTACCTCGTCAACTTTAGTTCTGCGAAATTTTGAATTTGTAATTAAGCTGTAAATTGAATCTGCAATGTTTTGAGTTGAGTTTGTCGGCTCGGAATTATCAAGCATTGGTGCAAACTCTAATTGTTTGACATAATCTTTAACTCTGTTTTGCAAATCCTCTGTCATTGTTTGTAATTGATTTGAGGAGTATCAACATAACATATTTGAGATTTCTTTCCTGTCGGGTCAAAGTAATCTTCATTGGGAATAATGTCGGTTGCTTCTTGAAATTTTTTCATCACCGCAATCAATGCTGTTCCTTTCACTATTTTCTTTTGCTGCAACCGTTCAATAACATCAACCAATTTTACAAAGTAAAATTTTTCATAGTCGTATCTGAATCTTATTTTGTGTCCTTCTTTATGAAGTAATCTGTATGCAAGTTTCCTTCCTCCGAATCTTACGAACCTTACAAACATCGTTGTTAAAAAAACTGAATCGTTAAGGTTTGATTCATAAAACCTTTTTGAGGAATTTGCCCAAATCATTGATTCATGCAAATTGATTGCAATTAAATCATCAACTTGTGGACAGAGATAAACGCAACCTGTAAAATCAAATTGATAAATTTTTTGGTTCAATAATTCGTCTGTGAAATAATCTATGTCAACCAATGAACGAATTAAAATCCTTCTTTCAGCATCATCATATTTGAAATTGGAATAGTATAATTCAGGCAAATGCAGAATTGCATTTTTAGCTGCTGCATCTCTAAACAACGAATTGGAATTTGCAGAAACAATTTCTGTGATGGCTTTTATGTCAGCGTTTATTTCTACTTCATCAATCTTATAAGAAAGAATATTTGATATTATCTGAATTGGAACAAAACATCTTTCGTGAAATGGATAATGTGTTTCAATTTTATTACACCAAGGTCTTGTGATTCTCTGAAAATCTAATAACTGTTTTGTAAGAATGATTTTTATTCTTTCAATTATGTCCAACGCCTTTTGAGAATTCTCAATCAAATATAGGTGTCGCAACTCAATAACAAAATTGAATAGGCGGATGCCGTCTAAATATTCAAACTCAATATACTCGTCTGTGTGGTCAAGTATTTTTGGAATTTTCCAACTTGGATTCTGTTGTTTTAAAAATTCAAGAAAGGGTAATTCGTTTGCAATAGAAATTATTTTATCGCTGTATCTACGGAATGTTAATTCATCGTTTGCATTTTTGCCAACAACTAATTTTCGGATGTCTTTCCAAAGTGTTGAAGCAAATAAGTCAATTTCGTTTTGAGTAACATTCAATTCCATATTGAGAATAAATTAGGTTATACAATCTGCTACAATTCGTTTATGTATTTAGTGTTCGCATGTGCAGGGATTAAATCATAACCAAAATTCAAGATTCTAATTTTATGTCCTTGTGATTGCAAATTAGTAAGTATTAGCTTTGTTTTTTTATCAACCAAATCCACCTCTTGCTCTGTTGAAATTTCTCCCGTTGTTAAGAAGGATACATTTTTCTCTTTATCCTTTTCAGCAATAACAAAAAGTGGGATGTTATATTTTTCGCAAAGTTGACTTATCACCAAAGAACCAACTGTATTAACAAAAGAATCTATCTCACCTTTCTTGTTTACAAAAACGGTATGTGCTCCCATAATAACTTTCGTTATTTTTTTTTCAGTTCAAACAAGTGTCCAACAATAATGTCAGGATAAAATATTAATTCTTTATACTCAACCGTTCCCAACTTAGAAATCGTTTCAATAGTGTCTTGAAAGAAAGAATGCCCAGGGCATTTTGGTCGGCATTCAGCAATATATAAGTCGCAAGTTTTTTGAACTGATTTTGATACTTCAAATAGAACTTGAGAAACTCTTTTGCTTTGTGAAAATAGGAGTATGTTGTCTTTGGCTTCAATAATCCCTCTCCATTTTTTTTGAATGTTCTTTGTTATCTGTTCCCGTTTTTCTTTATACTCTTTCAAAAAAGTTTCAGCATCGCTATGGTCACCCTTAGCAGATTTAAGTCCATTTATAATTTCAGAAGCTGCTTTATTAAATGCTTGAAAGTTTGATTTTTTTTCATAAACTAATTTTCTTGCTTGCGTTCCTTGCTTTATTATTTGAGGAATTTCAAACTCACTACTATTGATTTCAGCTATAATTTGTTCAAGAAATGCATCAATGAGTTGAGTTTCGGTGGGTAGATTTTTTATATCTCTAAGAGAGGGGAAACTTGGGTTGTCAAACCATAATCCTCTTTCGCTTTCATGAATGTCAGTAGCGTTTTGAATATTTATATGTGACTTTATTTCTTTAAGAAATTCACCAGCATCTCCATTTAGAATAATTACTTTTTTCTTTTTCCAATATTCAATGTCAAAGTTAGAGGGTCTTTAGAAATAAGCGTAACTGTGAGGGGCTAAAGTTCCTAATGATTGCTGTAGTTGTTGAAGTGATTGCTCAAAATCTTTATCGTGTAGTCCAAAACCAATAAACAGTAAAGTTTTGCTTGCAAGTTTTGTTTTTATAAAACAATCAACAAGCGGAAATCTTTGCTGAAAAGAAATTTCGTCCTCTGATGATGCAATGATGTCTTTTTCATGAGAAAAACAACCATGAGGTTTTACAACTGGTATTTCGTCACTTGATACTAAACTAACATCAGATTCTTTTAATATTCTCCTAACTTTTTTGCCTTCTTTCTCTAATGCTTTTTCTAACAGCCCATCAAAATTCATTGAAATGAAAGTTTCAATTGGGAGAGATGCTAATAGCTTGTGAACTGGAAGTGGTTCAATATTTTTGTTTAAATGAGTTGAAAGAAATTTAACCAAACTGCTTTCTCTATTTTGTAGTAGAAAGCATGCTTCACTGAAAGTTAGATTTTCAGTAATATAATCTTCTCTGTTTTTCTTCATTAACTGCACCAACTGGGTTGCACTTGGAAGTCCTGAAACTTCTTTTTTTGTGTAGGGGTCTTTAGCAGTTACAGATGCACCTGCACCAATAAAAGCGATAACTTCACCTTTTGAAATTAAGTCAGCAATGTGTGGGATTTCAGAGATTGGCATAATGTTTTAAATTCTATTGAGAATAATATCAGGAACATAAAGCGACTGCTTGTCAAGAATATTATCTGCTAAAGTTTTTGCTAACTCATCAGGTTTCATAAAACCGCTTGTGTCAGGTTGCATCCCACACTTCTCACTCCAAAATGGAGTTTGAATTCCCCCAGGGTAAACTGCAACAACTTTTACTTTCGTTCCTTTCGTTTCCAAACGAAGTGATTCAGTAAAACCTTTTGCTCCCCATTTTGCCGCACAATAAATACTTTCGTTTACTCTTCCCATTGTTGCTGCGGTGGACATAACATTTACAATTGTTCCGCCTTTCTCTTTCATCTCAACAAGTCCTTTTTGAGAAACGAAAATTGTCCCAATGAGATTTCCCGAAAGCACTCGTTCAATGTGATCGTCTGTGAACTTGCCCACGTGTCCGAACACTCCTTCACCTGCACATGAGATTACGATGGATGGAAAACCTTTCCATTCATTCGCTTCCTTGAAGCATCTTTCAACTTCATCGTGCTTGCCAACATTAGCAACAATTACAAGCGAATTATTTTTTCCGCATTCGCTACTAACGGAGTCAAGTTTTGATTTTGTTCTGCCGACAAGAACAACTGGAAAGTTTCTTTTCGCAAATTCGATTGCGAAACTTTTGCCTAAACCGCTTCCAGCACCAGTAATTAGGACATATCCATTGTTATCCATTTTAATATTTATTTAGTTTGAGAATTTAAAAAAATTTATGAGCCACAAAGTTAACAGAATCCAACACTCCTTTACCATATTTGAGAGTGGAAACATATTTTGAAACTTCTTTTGCCTGTGCAGTTGCATTAGCAACTGCACAACTGAAAAAAGATTTTTTCAAAAGTTCAATATCATTGTTTGAATCACCAAAAGAAAAAATCCGAACATCTGAATCAACAAACAATTTTTGGCTTGCCAAAATTTGTTTGTCTTGTTGGATTGTATTTCAAAATAGGAATCGTTGGAAGTTGTTATTTCTATTTCTTCTGAAATAGATTTGAGTTGTT
Source organism: Chitinophagaceae bacterium (assembly GCA_016704325.1). Lineage (GTDB taxonomy): Bacteria > Bacteroidota > Bacteroidia > Chitinophagales > UBA10324 > JACCZZ01. Next base: position 967,512 of record JADJAG010000008.1, on the reverse strand, counting down.
GAATTGTTGAATTTATTTCTGATTTTGAAACAATAGTGATTTTCAAAACACTTTCTTGTTGGTAGTTGTCCATTGAAACAGCATCAAATGAAACTGCATTTCTTTCAACTGAATATTCTTTTGAATTCAGATTGCTTGAATACCAAACATTTTCAGTGAAGAACCAAAGGTTGTTGAACGCATTGGAATTGCTGATAAAATAATTAACGATTCCCGATGCAATCGGGAATCGTTTTGAAATTTTGTTTTCAGTTGCTGTCAATGCTCCATTGAGAGCAATTATGTGATTGATTTTTATTTCTTCTTTTAAAAACAGATTTTCAATTCCCTGCAATGGTCTTGCAGAAGCAAGTATTACATCACCATATTTTGAAACCGATGTCAAAGCGGTTTTTGATTCTTCGTCAAACTTGTTACCGCTTGGCGGCAATAAAGTTCCGTCAACATCAAATACGAATATGTCTTTAATACTTTTTTCCATTTACTTCAAAGATAGAGTTTGTCACGGAGTTAATAAAGCGTTGGCGAAAACACTCTTTCATTTTTTTTAGGGGTGGTTTTGTGTGTGAGCAAAAAAAATGAAAGTGTGTTTTGTGCGTTGGCAAAAAATTGAATTAAAAAATTTGTGTGTTGGCTAAAAAAATTAAATACGAAGCGTTGGCTGGTCGGTTTAGTGGTCAGTCGGTTTGATATGTTGTCCTAAATTGTACTTTTTTTTTGTGTGTTTTTTAACGCTATTGTTATTAGGGTTTCCGGCATCGTTTTGCGGCTTTGCGAAGAAGCGGATTTCGGAGCACAAAACTGTCAATATACCACAAAAGTTGATGCGAGGTAGAATGTTCAATTAACCACTGAACCCGCTTTTTTGCAAAACCGCTGTTACCAGCTGGCGTTCTCTCTGTCGTTGCTTGTCTGTCCATTGTTTGCAGTGTCATTGTGCGTTGGCTTGGTAGCTCTTTTGCATTTTTTGTTTGGCTTTTGCGTTGGCAAAAAATGCAAATGTGCTACCAAATGCGTTGGCTAAATTATGTTGTCAAAATAGTCCCACTTCGTTAAATCGTTTTTGTCGTAATTGTAAATGTCTTGTTGGTTTACTCTCCATTTTTTTGTGTCGTCTTTTATAATGATGCCACCAACTAAATTTTTTCCTTTTGCGTTTTGGTCTTTGATGTAAACTTGTAACGCTTCGGCTCTTGATTTTGCTTCTGTCGCTGTGCTACCTGCTTTTGTGTCGCCAATGAAAGTTTTACCCGATGTCAGTTGAATAATGTAGTCAGGATAAAAAGTTTGAGGCAAGTCGTTTTCTTCGTATTTGATACCGAAAAAATCTTTTTTGCTAACTCCGTTTTTAAACCACCATTCAACTTTGTCTGCTTTGGTTTCAAGATGTTTTTCAAATTCCTTTTCAGGTGTTGAACGGTCTTTACCTAAATAGCAAGGTTCGTAAATACAAAGTTTGTAGTCCAGTTTTTCATCTGTGTGTTGATTGAAAAATTCTTCTTTTTTAATATCCCAGTCGTAAACAGTTTCTTCAATTTTTGCTTTTACTTCTGCTTTCTTAATTGGTTTGTATTCTCCTGTTGCTTTGCTTAACAGTTCAGAAAACTTGCTCAAATTTTTATCGTGTAGAAACAAGTATTGAATATGAATAATACCGTTTTCCATTTGGTAATTGATACCTAAATATTTTTTGAACCATTGATAAATTGCACCTCTCACTGTCGGAACAGAACGCTTTGGTGCAAAACCGCTTAAATTTTCTTTGACAACAGAACTGAACATATCTTGCAAATCATTGTCAGCCAATTTTGCTAATGCTGTTCTATCATCGCTATCATTAAGCACTCCAGCAATTTCGTCAAATTCCTTACCTGTTATTTTCTTATCGGTCAACAAACTTTCTTTGTAAGTTGTAATGTCTGTTGTTAATCCTTTGGCTTTTATTTTTTCTCCGTTGTCAGCTGTGTTTACCATTGGCGGATTAATTTCAATGCCGAAGGCATTGCAAAAAACTTCTTCTAATGTTTTACCGAAACTAATTGTAATGTCGCCAAAGTCAACACGACTTTTATAGTAGGATGGAAGCAACAAAGGTTTGTAAATTGGTTTTCTTACCGACTTTAAATGCTTAATGATGTTCGGATTGTAATCTTCTTTTTGAACTGTAATTTTTTGAAGATTGGTAAAGATGAAACCTGTATTTAAGTTTTCATCCTCATAGTGCATTTGTTCAGGCATACGAAGTATGCGACCAACTGTTTGCACTTCAAAAGTGTAACTTTGAATGTCACGAAGTTTTACAAGTATGTGTGCTCTTGGGCAGTCCCAACCTGTGTCAATGGCTTGTTTGAAAAGCAAAAATTCAACTTCACTTTCAAAGTCTGAAATTTCATCTAATCCGTCTGATTTTTCTTCGCTTAACCAAACTGCTAATTTTCCGTTTGTTTCTGTAATTCCTTTGTCTGCTAAAAACGCTTCAATAACTTCTTTCTTTGCTACGCCTGCTTCTGCGTTTGGTAATTGAATTAAACAAAGAGGATTTATATTTGAACCTGCATTTGTGTATGCTTCTTTTAGTTCTAATCGTTTGTTGTAAGCCGCTTCAATGATTATGTCTTGCGATGTTTTTTCATCATCAACTAATTTTTCAAGGTTCTCATTAATGATGAGTTCCTTTTTTATCATTCCTTCTTCAATTACGTCTTTTGGGTCAACGTAAATAAATTTTGCATTGCCTTTGGCAATGTCTTGAGCCGAAGGCTGAATTTTAGGTGTAGCACTCATTTCAAGTGTTACATCTGCACTTATTATTTTTCTTAACTCACTTGTTCGTTGTGCATCACTTGCATAATGGCTTTCGTCAATGATTAAAACGATTTTGCGTTTTTCTCTTGTTGTTTCTAAAACCTCAATGAAATTAACGCCTTCGCCATCTCTCATTACTTTGTTTTTCCATTCGCCTTTATTTTCTCCAGAAGCATATTTGCTGTAAAGTTTTTCCCAGTTTACAACTACTACTTCGTTTTGCTCAATGTAGTTTCTGCTTCCAAAAAATTCTTCTTCCAAAAGGTTTACGTTTGGAAAACCGTCAAAAATTCTTTCAAGCGATTTCTTGCTTTGCTTATGTAAATCGCCTTTGCCAATGCTTACCCACAAAAAACATAAATCTGTTTCGGGCAATTCTTTGATTATTTCTTCTATGAATTTTGCAACCATTACTGTTTTACCGCTACCTGTTGGGCTTTGGAAAACACAAACTTTATTACTTGCATCTTTTGCCAATAATTCGGAAACTGATTTAACCAGTTGTCCGATTGCATTTACTTGATATTCTTTATTTCCGTATGACATTCTTAGTTTTTGAAAATTCGTTTGTAAACATCTAAAATCTTTTGAGGAATTGGTTCAAGGCGAATGTTTTTCCACCCTCTGAAATTCGCTTTGTCTAAACCGTGATTGTCAACGGTAAAGCAATACAAAACCTTTTCGCCTTTCAAGGCATTCATTTCTTCTTTCAATTCGTCAAGAGAAGCATTGGCAAAATCATAGTAAACTGCCAAATAGTGATTGCTTTGCTGAAATATTTTATAGTCTGCTTCTTCCTTGATTAAATTGAAAATTCCTTCTTTCAAACAAAGCATTTCAGTGCAACGCTTTGTAATATCAATTTTCAATTGGTCTTTGTTTCTGTTGTTAACGACAAAAGAGGTTTTGAAATATTTAAGGTTGTTGCCTAATCCTTCAATTTTTTTTCCTTAGATGTTTTATAACCTTTTATTGCTTTTTTAATTCTTGGATATGTAATTTCATCTCATATTTTCCCTTCGTTATTTGTACAAATAATGAATTGTCGTTTACTATTAAATTCAAAATTAAATTTCAGAACTGAATGGCCAGTTGTACCTGAACCTGCAAAAAAATCAAGAATTATAGCATCATCTTTTAACTCTACATAATCCATAACTCTGTCAACAATTTGAATTGGTTTAGAGTATTTGAATACTTGGTGTTCAAATATTGCTTTATCAAACTTGCACCATCTCCTGTCTTTACATCATTTATTACATTTTTTTGTGGTGCAGAACGCTCAATAGGATTTCCTTCATTGTCAGCGTACATATAGTTTTTTTATTTTTTTTTCAACCTGAAGGTTTTCCTTGTCCTTTTATAAAGCTATGTGCCGTTTTCAAGACCCATTTAACTTAAATTTTCTTCAGTCCAACCATTATTAACAAATTCAGTTCTGCCATTTGGATTAGTAGTCGTTCCGTCTTGACATACTATTGGAAAATTTAAACTGTCACTATATCTTAAACCTCCTCTATCTAAATTATCGGTATAATGAGGCCCTCTTATTTCTTCGTATTCATCAGTGAAGCGGTAACGCTTTACTTCATATGAAAACTTATTTCTGGAATAATTCGTTTTTCCTGGAGACTTAACATAGACCAAAATATATTCTGTTATTGTATCAATTGTTTTGGCATCGGAAGCACCCGTCTTACTTTCCCAAATTATGTTTGTAATAAAATTTTCTTCCCCAAAAATAGCATTACAAAGTAGTTTTAATTGTGCTTGTTCATTATCGTCAATTGAGATAAAAATTATTCCTTTTTCTGTTAATAATTCTTTAGCTAATTCAAGTCGTTTGCTCATAAAAGTAAGCCACTTGCTATGTCGCCAAGTATCATTTTTATCTACAAACTTGTCATTATATTTAAAATCATTGTTGCCAGTATTGTAAGGTGGGTCAATATAGATAAGGTCAATTTTTCCTTTATGTGTATAGTTCAACACTGATAAGGCGTGATAATTGTCCCCCTCAATGAGAATGTGAGTTGGTTCGTTTTCGTCTGTTGTTATTTCCTTGCCTTTTACTTCTGTCAAAACAGGTAATTTGTCTTGGCAGTCGGTTACAACCTTTTCTGGCACTCTTTCTTCGTCCCAAACCAGTCCGTATTTTTTCTTGCCCTCCAGTTTTTCAATTACTTCAAGTAATTGGTCTTTGGTCAGGTTGCTATAATCTTTTTTTGCCATTTATATTTTCAAATTCAATTCGTTATTACAGTCGGTAAAGATAAGTTTTAAAACCTTTTTACTCTCAAAAGTTGCCTCCAAATTGTCAACCGTCCACTGGTCGGGTGGTGGGTGGGCTTGGGTGCGGTTGGGCAAAATTAAATGTGGTGTTTTTGTGTCGGCAAGTGCGTTGGCAAAACACCTCTTTTAATTTTGCGAAGCGTTGGCATTTTCGTCCTCCGTTTCTGTCGGTTTATGTCTGCACTTTCGGTCGTCCTACGCTTGCTGGTAACAATTCTATAGGCGAAACCGGCATTCGATAGGCGACACTGGTTTCACTTATATCGCCTTTATGTTTTGTATTAACTTATTGAAAATCAACAATTTATTTTTCAGCTGCGCAATATCCGTATTGCGCTTAATTCCTTAACATTGATATGACAACAGGCAACAGCATTCAAAATTGTTACTGATAATTTTGAAATGCTATCATCAATAAACCCGTCTTGCTAAGGCAAGTTAATATTATTTGCAAAGTATATACCTGCCCTGTTAGATTTTCAGGCTATACAAGGTGCCATTTCGCTTTGGCGCAAGAAAGCACGGTGCTTTCAAATGGACTGCTGTTGCGTACATTTAAAAGTTGTGAAGCGGATACTTCTTAACAGTCTTTTCTATCAGGATGATAAGAACTTAATTCTTCGGCCCTTTCATAATCAGGTTGCCATCACTGTCAAAAATAATCTGTAGTGACTTGCCGTCTTTTTTAACGTCAGCAGAAAACTGTTTGCCTTTAGCTTTGGTATCAGATTCGAAATACTTGGTCACCTTATCTGCATTTTTTGGATCATCCAGGTAGGTTTTCGCATTGGCAGGAAATTGTTCAACGGATATCTCGCAATCAGTACTCACCCAGGCACCGGTGGTTACAAAAAGGGCATTGCATTTTTTTCCATCATTGGTGAAGTTGGCTTCTATAAAACCGGCATCCGATTGTCTCCAGTAAAGTCCTTTTGCGGCAGGATATTTTTCCTGCAATTTAGTCTTCACTACCTCAGGGACAAGACTGGCATTAATGGTCTGAGCAAATGTGATAGCAGCAAAGCTCATCAGGAAAACGAAAGCGATAATTTTTTTCATGCGATTGGTAAAAATGTCGTTAAAAAGAAAAGTCTGAAGCAAACGCCGGGAAATGACCGTTAGTACTTCAGACTTATGGTTGATCAGCCCGAATCAGATATCGAGCTTTGCGTACTTGGCATGCTTCTCAATAAAATCCCTGCGTGGTGGTACATCGTCGCCCATCAGCATAGAGAAGATGTGATCTGCTTCCGCTGCGCTTTCGATGGTTACCTGCCAGAGTGTGCGCGTGTCAGGATTCATGGTAGTCTCCCACAGTTGTTCTGCATTCATTTCACCAAGACCTTTATAGCGTTGGATATTTACGGAGTCGTCTTTTCCGCCACCCAATTGCTGCACCGCTGCTTTTCTGTCTTCATCATCCCAGCAATAGATCTGTTCTTTGCCTTTCTTTACCAGGTATAACGGTGGTGCAGCTATATAGATCTTACCGGTTTCAATCAATTCTTTCATGTAACGGAAGAAGAAGGTCAGGATCAGCGTCGTGATATGGCTTCCATCCACATCAGCATCTGTCATAATGATGATCTTATGATAGCGCAGCTTTTCAACGTTCAATGCTTTATCGTCGCCCACGGTGCCAATGCTTACACCCATGGCCGTAAACATATTCTTGATCTCCTCATTGTCGTAAATCTTATGCTCCATCGCTTTCTCCACGTTCAGGATCTTACCGCGTAAAGGCAGAATGGCCTGAAACCTCCTGTTACGGCCTTGTTTCGCTGTTCCACCTGCAGAATCTCCTTCCACGAGGTATAACTCACAAGCTTCGGGATCATTATCGGAGCAATCGGCCAGCTTTCCCGGTAGGCCCGAACCTGTCAGGCCATTCTTACGCTGCACCAATTCTCGGGCTTTGCGTGCTGCATTGCGTGCTGTAGCAGTAAGAACTACCTTGCTGATAATAACTTTTTGCTTCGCGTGGATGTTCTTCCAGATAGTTGGTGAGCATTTCTCCCACACTGGTATCTACCACACCCAGCACTTCGGAGTTCCCGAGTTTGGTCTTGGTCTGTCCTTCAAATTGGGGTTCAGGAACCTTCACAGAAATAACAGCAGTCAGACCTTCTCTGAAATCATCGCCGGTAATTTCAAAGTCAATCTTGCTGAACATGTTGTTCTTCTCCGCATAAGCCTTAAATACACGGGTGATGGCCCTTCTGAATCCGGAGACGTGGGTACCGCCTTCCAGGGTATTAATGTTATTTACATAAGAGTGTACATTCTCATTGTAAGCCGTATTGTATTGCAGTGCGATCTCCACCATAACCTGGTCGCGGGCGCCTTCTACTACAATAGGTTCGGGAATCAACGGAGTGCGGGTATTGTCGAGGTATTGAACAAATTCTTTCAGTCCGCCCTTCGATAAAAATACTTCTTTAGGATGGTTGCCATTTTCATCTTTTTCACGACGGTCGGTGAGTGAGAGGCTGATGCCTTTGTTGAGGAAACTCAATTCTTTCAGACGGGCTTCAATGGTATCGTACTTATATTCCGTTACCTTAAAAATTGTCGGGTCAGGCAAAAAGGTGACGGTAGTGCCGGTAAGTTCACTTTTGCCGTTTTGCTTAACAGGATACATCGGCTTGCCGCGCTCATATTCCTGGATGAAAGATTTGCCGTCGCGGTTAACCTCTACAGTCAGGTGGGTAGACAATGCATTCACGCAGGAAACGCCCACGCCATGCAATCCACCGGATACTTTGTAAGTGTCTTTATTAAATTTTCCGCCTGCATGCAGCACGGTCATTACTACTTCCAATGCCGACCGGCCTTCCTTTTTCATGATCTCCGTCGGAATACCGCGGCCATCGTCTGCAACCGTTATCGAATTGTCTTCATTAATAAAGACATCGATATTTCTGCAATATCCGGCAAGTGCTTCATCAATAGAATTGTCGACTACCTCATACACCAGGTGGTGTAATCCGCGGGTGCTGATATCGCCAATATACATGGCAGGGCGCTTGCGGACGGCTTCAAGTCCTTCGAGCACCTGGATATTATCGGCGGTATAGTCACTTTTTTTACGGCTTGGTTTTACTTCGTCCTTTACGTCTTCTGTAATCACTTTTATGGGGATTATTACTATGAAAAATTAACCTCGCGAAGGTACGTTTTTAATATGATGAAAACGCACGGAATTCAAGGTTTGGAATAAGTTTTTATGAACAAAAAATTGTTCAAAATCTATGATTTCATGTCTAAAGTTCAGGCCATTTGGGGTGGATGACAATTCGTTTATCTTGGTAGGCAATGGTTGGTGGGTTGAATGGCTAAATGGCTAAATGGTTAAATGGTTAAATTGCTAAATGGTTAAATTGCTGCGGCGAAGCCGATCACCGCTATTCTGTAAGCACTATGCTACTTTACTCACTTACTCAAACTTAATACCCAGTACTCAAATACTCAATACTCAATACTCAATGTCAACACCCAATAATCTATATCCAATTTGTCGTACACCCGGCCGTTTGGTAATCCGGAATCGTGGCATCATTTTTAAGTACTTTGCGCCTTTGTTCTACCAATCTCTTCAATAAAACCGCTCAGCATTCATGCATAACGAAAATGTCCTTCAAAATTTCTTCGCAACCGGTTTTTCCGGGTCAAAATTCATTAAAACCTTTGTTGTCAGCTGTCTCTTGCTGTTGCCGGCTTTATTCGCTGCCGGCCAAAAGGAAAAGCCTGCACCACCTGACCTTCCTCGAAATGAAGAAAACGGGCAGGTTTACTATATGGAAGTTGTACCGATGGATGATATTGATAAAACAGAACTGTTTAAGCGCTCCGGTAACTGGATGAAAGCTTTTTACAAGAATCCCACAGGCTTCCTGGAGCAGGCGGATTCGGTAAATGGCGTTTTGCTGATGAAACCACAATTTGCCACGTATAGAATTTTAAAGAATGGGGTGAAGGCGCAGTCAGCCATTGTAAAATACACCCTGGAAATTGGGTTCAAGGATGGTAAGTATCGGTATGAAATTAAGGATGTCAATATTAAGGCGGCCAGCTACCTGCCAATAGAAAAGTTGTTTAATGAAAACGACCCGAACATAGAAGACAATTATAACACCCTCACCGAAGCCGGAAAGTACTTTTCAGAGCTGATTAATAACCTGAAAGAATCTATGGAGGAACCGAGTGTGAAAGTGAAGAAAGAGGAGTGGTAGTGAAAGTCCCGGCAAGGTATTATTTCAAAACATACGACGAGTAGACAGGCTCACAGTTTGAACCATGCCGTCAAGGCAATTGATACCGTGAGTTTTAATTTAATTTAGAGAGCGATTGAAACTTTTCTGTTTCAGGCAGCGGGGTGGTAATCACCTTGCCTTGCAATTTACTTACCAGGAAAGCCTGTGCACCTTCCTTAGAACGAAGAATGCGGAACTGATCGCCCGCAATCTGCAAGGCAGTACAATCATCTAATGCAATACCGGTTCCGCCATGCCTTTTTATCATATGCACGAAATGTTCCATCCTTCCTTCTTTCAAACAATGCGGGCATGCAGTAAAAGGTAAGATACCAAGGCATTTAACCCGTATCCAATCCCAATCTTCCGGATGGTAATAAAAAACCGAATCGCTATGGCCATATTGAAACCAGCAAATGGCACCGGCACTGCTTCCTGCAAGTACTTTTCCCTCTTTACAGGCTTGCATCAGTATCTTATCCACGCCCAAAAATCTCCATCGGCGCATCATCATCAGGGTATTTCCGCCTCCAACATAAATGATATCGGCTGCTTTAACCTGCTTACGTATTTGCTGAATAGAAGGTGGTTGTTTCAACAGTAAAAGAGAAGAAGTAGTACAGCCCAGTTTAGCACCATATACTTTGCTGAAATTTTCCACATATTCGGGATTGTCGCTGGATGCGGTTGGAATAAACAAGGCAACCGGTTTCTTTTTGCCGGACATCCTGACAATTTCGCGGTCAATAGAAAGTGTTGCACCTTCTATCATACTGCCTCCACCAATGGCTACAATTGCCGGAATCATCAGTTATGCGTAAGTCGTTTGTTTAGGCCGACCGGGTTATACAGGTTAAAGGAAAGCCGGGTTAACCGTGATTGTAATCAAGGTAGCAGAAAGCCACCGTAATAGCAACAATAAACAACAGCAGGCATCCAACAGCGAACCAAAGTTTTTTCATGGGAATAAATTTTTCAGACGGGCAAAGATAGCTATGAAACTGAGAATGTGAAATATTACGGGAACGTTGGGTGGACGACAATTTGTTCAGCTTGGCAAGCAATGGTTGGTGGGTTGTTAAATGGCTAAATGGTTGAATGGTTAAATGGTTGAATGGTTAAATGGTTAAATGGTTAAATTGTTAAATTGTTAAATTGTTAAATTGTTGCGGCGAAGCCGATCAATTACCATTCTGTAATCACTACTTACTTTACTCACTTACTCAAATACTCTATACGCTAGACTCAAATACCTACTCACTACTCACTACTCAATTTCAACACCCAATAATCTATATCCAATTTGTCGTATACCAAACGCAGGGGTTTCTTGTGGGGGGCGGCGGGCCGCAAAGTGAAGCAATTTCATCCTCTTTTCCGTCTCTTTCGTGGTAATTTGTCGTAAGCCTGTTTCTGCGGATGGCTTGGCCAAAACATATGGTTTGGATACCTTTACGGCAAATCAATCCGGGGATGAAATTCATAAGTCTGAAAGGTATTGCAAGTTTACTGGCCGTTTTTTTCATCCTGGCGGGATGTTCAAATTATGGATTGGAAGTAGAGAAGATTGATCCTGATTTTTACATTTTACCGGGAGAAGGCGGCAACAGCGGAGTATTGATCGGTGATTCCGTGATTCTGATTATTGATACGAAGATGAAGCAGGGTGCGGAGCGATTTCACCGGTGGGTGATGGACCGTGCAGAAGGGAAACGCATCGTGGTAGTCAACACACATATTCACAAGGATCATACCGGCGGCAATCACTATTATGAAAATGCGGAGATTGTAGCCGGTGATTACGGCAGTCAGTTTTGGTTGCAGAACAATGCACGGGAAGACATGCCCAATCGCTGGCTGGTTGATACCATGCACCTGGATGTGGGGGGTGAAATTGTAACGATTCAGAATATTGGTCAATCACATACATTTGACGACGTAGTGGTTTACCTGAGAAACCGGAAAACCATTTTTACCGGAGACCTTGTACTCAATGGTTATCATCCTTACCTTGAAGAAAGCGTTGGTGCCAATGTAGATGATTATATAACGGCTATGAATCACCTGATGCAGGATTATGATATTGCTACCGTAGTTCCGGGTCATGGAAAGACCGGTGACCAGGATTTGATTACTACATTCCGGCAGTATTTCCTGGATATGAAGTCAGCATCGGAAGATATAGACCTAACCGATGCCATGCGAAAAAAATATAAAAGCTATCGAAGTCTTCCGGTGAATAAAGCAGGGTTTGATCAGACGTTGAGTTATATTCGGAGTAATGCGTCTTTGAGGAATTGATTTGTCGATGTGCCGATGTGTTGATGTGCCGATGGGTTGATGTGCTGATGTGTTGATGTGTTGATGTGTTGATGGGTTGATGTGCCGATGTGCTGATGTGCTGATGTGCTGATGTATTGATGTGCTGATGTGTTGATGTGCTGATAAGTAAATTATTGATGAGGAGAATTGAAAGACTATAAAAAGTTGAATGGCTAAATGGTTAAATGGTTGCGGCGAAGTCAATAAGATTTCACGCTACGAAGTCATTCAACCATGTAGCCATTCAACCATGCAACCATTCAGCCATATAACCATTCAACCATTCAGCCATATAACCATTCAACTATTTAACCATTCAACCCATCAACGCATCAACCACAATACCCATCCGCAATCAACAACGCCTTCGAAATACTATCCAACCCCTCATCAATTTCATCCTTGGTGATGCATAGGGGAGGGCAGGTGAATATATAGTTCCACCTGACAAATGTGAAGAGGCCCAGCTCCAGCAATTTTGCATTTACCTTATTCATGATTTCCATTTCAGCGGCGGTTGCATTCCAGGGTGCCATGGGTTCTTTGGTTTCCCTGTTCTTCACCAGTTCAAGACAGCCTAATAATCCGGTAGTTCTGAAATCGCCAATGCAGGGATGTTTCCGTTTTAGCTTTTCTACTTCCTGTTCCATATAATTTCCCATAGCTGCGGCATTTGCGGCCAGGTTTTCTTCTTCATAAATTTCAATCACTGCATTGGCTGCTGCGCATGCTACTGCATGTGCTGAATAGGTAAGTCCCTGCATCAGAGGCTTATCATCAAAATGATGTGCAATGGCATCACTCACTATCATCCCGCCGAGAGGTATATAACCACTGGTGAGTCCTTTTGCCATGCAGAGTATATCCGGAACCACACCATGGTGATCTACGCCAAACCACTTACCTGTTCTTGCAAAGCCGCTCATTACTTCATCCGCAATGGTGAGAATGCCATAACGTGCTGCTATGGCTTTCACTTTTTTCCAATAACCGGGAGGGTACTTTATACAACCGGAAGAACCACTTTCCCCTTCCAGTAAAATAGCGGCAATAAATTGTGGCCCTTCAAACTTGATGACCCTTTCCATATGTGCAGCTGCATTCACGGCGCATTCTTCCGGTGTCTTGCTTTTCCATGGACAACGGTAGAAATAAGGATTTTCCACATGTATGATATTGGGAATGCCCTGGCTGTCGTGAGATAATCCGCGCGGATCGCCACCGGCAGAGGCAGCACCATAGGTTGCTCCATGGTAGCTTTGATACAATGAAATGATTTTATGACGTCCCGTTATATTCCTTGCCAGCTTATAAGCATTCTCAATTGCATCGGCCCCACCATTGGTAAAGAAGGTTCTGCTTAGATTGCCCGGTGTGATATCCGCTAATTTTTTACCCAGTTTACCTCTCGCTTCCGTAATCATAGCAGGAGACACATAACTCACCTGGTTCATCTGCCTTATCACGGCCTCCGTTACTTTCGGATGGCCATGCCCGATGTTCACGTTCATCAATTGTGAGTTGAAATCAAGAAAACGCTTTCCACTTCGATCATAGAGGTATACACCTTTTGCCCGTTCAATACTCAGTGGGTTAAGACCAGATTGCTTGCTCCAGGAGAAGATAGTGTGTTGGAGGTTGTTTTGGAGTATTTGGTTGGGGGTGGACATGGTGGGTGGGTTGATGTGCCGATGTGGTGATTTGATGATGTGCCGATGTGCCGATGTATCAATTTGTCAATGTGGTGATGTGTTAATTTGCTGATGTATTGATTTGTTGACTTGCCAATGAGGTGATGTGTGAATGTGCTGATGTGCAAATCTGGTGATGTAGTTAGGTGGTGATTGGTTGAATTAGTTTGTAATTTATTTTTTGATTTATGGATTAATTAATGAGTAATTGAAAATGCTGAAAAATTTGGAAACTTTGATAATGATGCTGCCTTATTTTAACCATTTTGCAACTAACACAACAATTTAACCATTTAACCATTCAACCATTTAACCATTCAACCATTCAACCATTCAACCATTCAACCATTTAGCCATTTAACCATTTAACCATTTAGCCATTCAACCATCTATCATCTCACCTCACCTTGACATGACTTATTCATCACCCCATCAATACAAAGAAAGATAAGTAAAAATAGAAAAATGGCGCATGGAAGGAGTGATCGATCCACCCCAACTAATTTCCCGTATTATCAACTACTTCGGGAACTTCTATTCCGGCATACAAGCGGAAATGATATTTTTTTAGTAGCTCCTACAGGAATCGAACCTGTATCTTGAGTTTCGGAAACTCACATTCTATCCGTTGAACTAAAGAGCCTTTTACTAATTGAAGCCGCGAAGTTAGCGGATTTTAATTTACGCTAAGCAGTATGGTTCCATAAGCAGGCAGTTCAATGCCTGTTTCGTTAACATTAATTTTTGGAGATGATTGATAAACTATTCTTTTAAAGGAAGTATAGCTAGCCGGAACGGCGTAGGTCATGCGTTCATCCGTAAGGTTATGAATCACCAGCACCGATCTTCCACTTTCACCACGTTCATAAATAAGTATTTCATCGGTAGCTGTGGATACCGGTTTTATTTCAGCAGAGGAAAGGGCATGAAAAGTCTGGCGTGTAGTAATCAGTTTCTTATACGTGTTAAACATAGAGTTCGCATCTTCTTGTTGCAAGGCAAGCGGCTTTACCTGATTCGATTTGCTGTATTTTGGCTTTTGCCAGCGTGGTTGACCGATATCACGCCCTTTGGAATTCCAGAGGAAGGGTTCGCGAATCAGTTCATCCGGTTTCATGCCGCGCATACCCAGCTCTTCACCATAATAGATAAAAGGTGTTCCCGGAAGGGTCAGGTAAATGGCAGCGGCAAGCTTTGCCTTTTCTATGTTATTTTTTAAGTCGCTGATGATGCGGTTCACATCATGATTGCTCAGGAAGATGGGATCGATGTAATAAGCGGAATGAGCGGCATACAGTTCTTTCGTGGCAAGGAGGTTTTCTATGAGCAGCTCATTCTTTTCCTCTTGCAGCAATTTTAACAGCTCCCACGATAACTCGAAATTGAATGCCCCTGACAACGAGGCAGTATAGGTAGCTACAAAACTTTTCTTATTCCATACTTCACCAATGGTGATTACGTCCGGCTTCACTGTTTTAAGCTCATCAGTAAATTGTTTCCACCATTTATTATTGGCCAAGGTATCTTCTTCACCAAAAATGAATTGGGCTGCATCCAGGCGATAGCCATCTATTTCAGTTTCCTTCAACCACCATTTTCCGATGGCAATGATGGTATCACGTACTTCCTCATTGTCATAATTCAGGTCAGGCATTACCGGAGAGAAGAAACCATAATATTTTTCACCGCTGGCAAGCTGATTGGTTTGTTTGGGAAGGTGCCAGTTCTTTTCCGACTTATCAGGTGATGTTTCCCAATTGTAATATTTTTTGAATTGTGGATCATCCTTTAATGCAGCCTGGAACCAGGGATGTTCAGAAGAAGTATGGTTGATTACAAGGTCAGTCAATACCAGTATATTTCTCTTATGTGCTTCTGCCACCAGTCGCTTGAAGTCATCGAGTGTGCCGTATTCCGGATCCACATCCAGGTAATTAACCACATCATATTTATGATAGGAGGGTGAAGGATGAAAAGGGGTGAGCCATAATCCACCAATACCAAGGCTTGCCAGGTAATCGAGTTGCATGGTGATGCCATTCAGATCACCAATTCCATCATTATTGGAATCATAGAAGGAACGAACAAATATTTCGTAAAAAACACGGTGCCGGAGATTACGCTGGACAGATTCTTCCGCAGTAATCTTTGCAGCACCCGGACGTTCGATTTGAGCATGCGCCATATTGGATGAAGTAATGATCAACAACAATAAAAAATTTCTCAGGATCATAGTAATTGAATTTTCTGTTGACCGGCAAGTTATGCTTACCAGAAAACGATGTACAGGGCAGCAGTGATACTGATAACAATCAGCATTCCGATGGTAAACGGCATCGAAATCCTAAAGGTGGTTTTATCAATCACCATTGCCTTCGATTCACTTTTTGAATCAGGTTTTAATAGGGCGAAAAGTACAATAAGCGCTACGCATGCCAGGAAGACAATCGTCATCCTGTTCATAAAGGGAATGGCTGGCGCTGCATACTTCAACACGGCAGAAAAGGGAATGCTGCAAAGTGTAGCTGCTAACGCTCCACTTGAATTGGACCGCTTCCAGAAGAATCCCATCAGGAACATTGCCAGAATACCCGGAGAGATGAACCCTGTAAATTCCTGGATGTAGGTGAAGCCCTGTCCAAAATTCTTAAGCGAAGGAGAGATGATTAATGCAATGGCGAATGCAATCAAGATGGCATACCTTCCTATTGACACTACCTTTTTGTCTTCCGCATCTTTGTTTATAAAGCGTTTGTAGATGTCGAGGGAGAAGATGGTGGAGATGCTGTTTGCTTTGCCTGCCAGTGAAGCAACGATGGCTGCCGTAAGTGCAGCGAGTGAAACACCGCGCAAACCGTTTGGCAGCAACTCAAGCAAAGTAGAATAGGAATTGTCGGGTTTTACTACCCCATTTTCTGTCATGCCGGCAATGATATTTGCATCTGCATTATTTTTGAAAAGCACAAAACAGGCAATACCAGGAACTACTACAATCAATGGCATCAGCAGTTTCAGAAAAGCCGCAAACAGGAGGCCTGCTCTTGCTGTGGGCAAGCTTGCACCCAAAGCTCTTTGTGTGATGTATTGATTGCAGCCCCAGTAGCTTAAGTTGGCAATCCACATACCACCTAGCAAAACGGACAAGCCGGGCAGTTGCTCCCAGGGATCCTGTAATCCGCCCTGTCCATCATCTACGAGGTATTTTCCTTTCGGAAAGATCATATGAAAATGATCAGGTGCTTTTTGCCGAAGTAAATTCATGCCTTCCCAGGCGCCTTCGCCGGTACCGAGTTTAACAGAAACAAGGTCAAGGGCAAGGTAAGTGGTGATCAGTCCGCCCAGTATCAGGAAGAAAACCTGTATTACATCCGTATAACCGATTACCCGCATACCACCGAGCGTGATGAGGATGGCGAATATGGAGAGTCCTGCCGCACAGGCAATGAAGGGAAGATCCAGCATATGTTGAATGGTAAGTGCTCCGAGATAGATGATGGAGGTAAGGTTTACAAATACATAGATCATCAACCAGAACACAGCCATTATTGTTGCAACCCGTTCATCATAACGCTGCCGCAGAAACTGTGGCATGGTATAGATTTTATTCTTGAGATAGAGCGGCATAAAGAAAACAGCGACGATGATGAGTGTGATAGCGGCCATCCATTCGTAGGATGCAATACCTAATCCCAATGCAAATCCGGAGCCACCCATGCCGATAAATTGTTCGGCCGAAATATTGGAAGCAATTAAAGATGCGCCGATTGCCCACCATGTTAAGGAACCTTCCGCAAGAAAAAAATCTTTGGAGTCATTGTGCGTGTTTTTCTTTTTCTGATATACCCAGTAACCATACAGCGTTACAATAGCGAAATAGACAAAGAAAACGGCGTAGTCAATCGGCTGCATGGCGTGGTTCATGGTGTGCTGTTTAGTGCTGAAAGTTTGTGTATGGTACGATTATTATTCTGTAAAAAAGATATGGTAGTTACTTACTCTTTTCCTGTGTTCGCAGACATTGATTCTTTAAGTGAATAATGTGTTTCACTTTGTTTTCGCAATACATCCGCGGCCCATTCAGCAGTCACATCCCTTTGCGGATTTCCCAGCATTTCATAACCTACCATAAATTTACGGATGGTGGCAGAGCGGAGAAGCGGCGGCAGGAAATGCATGTGCCAGTGCCATTCCGGATGTTCCCCGTCATTCACGGGTGCCTGGTGCATGCCGGCAGAATAGGGGAATGAAATATTAAAAATGTTATCGTAACGGGTAGTGATGTTTTTCAGCATGTCAGCCAACGACGATTTCTCTTCCGCAGTAAATTGCAAAACGTTTTGCACCTGCCTGCGTGAAATGACCATGAGCTCAAACGGCCACACTGCCCAGAACGGTACTAAGGCCACAAAGTGGGAATTCTGATAAACTAATCGTTCTTGTCTTTCCAATTCCAGTTGAAGATAATCACCAACCAGGCTTCGGCCTTTAGCACTGAAATAATCTTTCTGCTGCCTTGTTTCTTTCTCCGGTTCCACAGGCACATCACTTGAACACCAGATCTGTCCATGCGGATGAGGGTTACTACAACCCATCAACTCCCCTTTATTTTCAAAGATCAGGATATACTTCACGCTTTCATTAGACGAAAGGGTGCTGAATTCTTCGCACCATAAGTCTATTATATTGCCAATTTCATCAAGGTTTAAAAGTGGTAATGTCAAATCATGTCGTGGTGAGAAGCAAATCACCCTGCAAATGCCACGCTGACTTTTGGCAACAATAAGGTCCTCAATATTCAGACTGGCAATAGGTGTTTCAGGAATCAGCGAAGAATAGTCATTGGTAAAGGCGAAACTATTTTTGTAGTCAGGATTAATCGTATTGCCCGCTCTTTTATTGCCGGGGCACAGGTAGCACGTGGCATCATAGGCGGGACGTTTTTCAAGAGCTGCGGTTTCCATTCTTCCCTGCCAGGGCCGGTTGGTTCTTTGAGGAGAAACGAGCAGCCACTCGCCGGTAAGTATATTTTTTCTTCGGTGCGGATGCTTTGTGAAGTCTATGGTTGCCTCAGTCATATCGCCGGTTTGTTCATGCATGTGTTGCAGGTTGCTTTAGCATGGTGGTGCCTGATTCAATACTTGCTATATGAGGCGTCAGCTCCATGTGCATTGATTGAGAATAGCTTGAGGACACTTCACTGATGAGTGCTTCCACGGCTTCAGTTTTTACCAGGTTAATGGTACATCCTCCAAAGCCGCCTCCCATCATGCGCGCTCCCAAAACATTCGGATTATTTCTTACACAGTCCACCAGGAAATCCAGTTCTGTGCAGCTTGCTTCAAACAGGTTTTGAAGGCCATGATGCGATGCATACATTTTTTTTCCAAAGGAAACCAGGTCACCATTTTTCAGATCTTCGCCGGCGCCTACCACCCTTTCATTTTCTTCTACAATAAATTTACAGCGCTTGTAGATGGTGGCATCATCTTTTAATAAGTGCCGGTTCACCATTTCTAAAGTGGCATCACGAAGGAAGGCAACTCCGGGTTCATGCTGACGGAGTATCGCTACACCGGCTTCACATTGTGCCCTTCTTTCATTGTAAGCAGAGGAACCATGTGAGTGTTTTACATTGGTATTGAGTAACACGATCCGCAAACCATCCATGCTCAGGGGCATATATTCATAGTCAAGTGACCTGCAATCAAGTTTAATGGCATGATCTGCACGGCCAAACATGCTGGCAAACTGATCCATAATACCACACTGTACTCCTACAAAATCGTTTTCGGCCCGTTGTGATAGCTGAACCATTTGCAGCTTATCAAATCGCGACTGTAAGAGGTGATTTAATGCCAAGGCAGTGGCACATTCTATTGCTGCAGAAGAAGACAACCCTGAACCGATGGGCATATTACCGGTGATGGCTGCATCAAACCCGGTGATGGAAATTCCTGACTTCCTGAATTCTGACACAACACCAAGCAGGTAATTTGGCCATGAAGCATTGCCTGAAGGCGTGAGTTCGTGAATTGTAGTCTGATAGGTTTCTTTGAAATCTACAGAATACAATTGTATCGTTTGGTCAGTACGGGGAGTGATGGCGACATAAACGCCTTTGTCGATGGCTGCAGGCAATACAAACCCTTTATTATAATCTGTAAATTCACCAATCAGGTTAATTCTTCCGGGTGAGAAAACAACAGTGGAAGCGGCATTGATATATGCGTTCAGCTCTTCAGGGATATGCGGGGCACCACTGGTTCTTTCTTTAGAAATATTCAACGTCGTATTATTTGTGAACGGTTGTGAATCGGAGCAATGGATATTGGAGTTCAAGATAAATGAAAAGTATCACAAAATGAGTTGAATGCAACTTTAAAAATGTGCCGGATTATTAAATGCTATCCTTTTCGTCAAATATACACTAAGGCTTTCCCTGAAAGCCCGATGGTAAGCTATTTTTGCTCATGGCCGGGTAATCGATAAATTCGAGGGCAGCCATGGTTTTCATTACCGGACTTGGCCCAAAGCCATTACAATTTTCGGATTGAATTGGTAATTTTACCATTACAATGATGAGAACAATTTTAGCTGCAGTTTTGCTCTTACAGTTGCAGGCTTCCTGTAAAAAGCAACCTGCTGTAATCGAACCACCGAAGACGCAAGATTCAATAATAAACAGTGGTTTTGAATCCGATCAAAAGGAAAGCAGTGAAGCAACAGGATGGCTTACATCAGAAAATGATCCTGATGCGGATGCCGTTGCATCGGGAGGCTATGAAGGATCTTATGCATTACAGCATAAAAAAGCGACTGCTTATAAAGTACGTACTTACCAGGAACTTAGCGGACTGGCCAATGGATATTATCAGTTAAACGCTTACATACAAAACAGTGGGGGACAGAACGCTTGTTATATCTCCGGAAAAGGAATTGATGGATTCGAAAGAATGACCAGCCTGCCTGTTTCTGCTGATTGGACAATGGTAATTGTACGAGGTATTCAGGTTACGGATGGTACCTGCGTCGTCAGCATCTATTCAGATGCCAAAGCGGATAACTGGTGTAAGGTGGATGCTGTACAGTTTATTAAAGATGACCTTCCTTATACCTTTCTCAAAGGAGGCGATGTTTCCGAACTTAGTTACATTGAATCTAAAGGTGGAAAGTTTTATGAGGATGGCGTGGAGAAAGATTGTTTCGAGATCCTGAAAAATCATGGATTCAACATCGCGAGGTTGCGTCTCTATAACGATCCCGGAAATCCGGATTATACGCCTTCTAAGTATCTTCCGGCAGGTTTTCAGAATAAAACAGATGTGTTGCAGCTTGCACAAAGGGCAAAGGCTGCCGGCATGCAGATTCAACTTACTTTTCACTACAGTGATTACTGGACCAACGGGAGTACACAGACTAAGCCACATGAATGGTCGAACCTGAGTTATGATGATTTGAAGAAAGCGGTGCATGATTTCACGCTGGATATTATGAATGCAATGAAAGACCAGGGTACTATTCCGCAGTATGTTTCTTTGGGCAATGAAACACGCGGTGGTTTCCTGTTTCCGGATGGTGGCTACAGCAATTTTTCAAAGATGGCAGCATTGTTCAATGCAGGATATGATGCTGTTAAAGAGGTTTCACCTGAATCTAAGGTGATCATACATCTCGATGATGCCGGAGATGCCGGATTGTATGACTGGTTTTTCGGATCATTGGAAAGTGCAGGTGGCAAGTATGATATTATTGGCGCATCTTATTATCCATTCTGGGGTGGAAGAACGATTACAGAAATGCGCGACTGGGCGAATTATCAAAGTGCGAAATTGGGGAAAGACATATTGATTATGGAAACCGGTTATAACTGGAATCCAACATTGCCCAATGGATCCGGCGGGCAGTTGGGAAACAATGGGCCATACCAGAATATTTACCCATCTTCTCCTCAGGGTCAGAAGGATTTTTTGCTGGAACTATTCAATGGAATAAAAACGGCAGACAACGGTAGATTGCTTGGTGATATTTACTGGGATCCTGTGATGATTGCTGTTCCCGGCGTAGGTTGGCAATTGGGAGCCCCTAATGTTGTTGCAAATACGACACTCTTTGACTTCAATGGCAATGCGCTTATCTCTCTGGATGCATTTAAATATAATCACTAACAACAAATCTGATCAGCAAATCTCCGTTTAATATTGTTCAACAAAGGTTAGGTACTCATGAAGGCCAACCGGTATTTCAGTTTAAACTGGAGAACGGTGCTATGTCGGTCGAGCTGATAAATATTGGTTGCATCATCACATCCATAATGGTTCCTGATCGTTCGGGAAAAATGGGTAATGTAGTTGCCGGCTTTGAAAACTGGGAGCAGTATCTTGACCCACATCCTTATTTTGGATGTATTGTGGGCCGCTTTGCTAACCGGATCGCTAACGGAATTTTCAATTTGGAAGGGAAGCGTTTTCAATTGTCGGTTAATGATCCGCCAAATCATTTGCATGGAGGAGTGAAGGGTTTCGACAAAAAAATATGGCAGGTGAAAGAGGTCATTGAAAAAAATGACTGTGTAGGCGTTTCACTTAGTTATATCAGCATTGATGGTGAAGAGGGGTATCCGGGTACTTTGGAAACAACGGTTACCTACCTGTTAGAAACCGATAATAAACTTTATATCGAATGCACGGCAACAACGGATAAAACAACGATTATCAATCTTACCAATCATTCTTACTTTAACCTTACTGCATTCGAGACAGCTACTATTTACAAACATCACCTGCAAATAGCGGCAAAAAATATTTTAGCGAAAAGCGATCAGCAGACACCAACAGGAAAACGGATCGACATTATTAATAGCTCATTTGATTTCACAAAAGACAAGGAGATTGGTGAGTATATTTCATCAATCCCCGGGGAATTGGGATATGATCACTCCTATGTTTTGGATGAACATGAAACGGAAACGATGCCTGTTGCCATACTATCTGATCCTGAATCCGGACGACAATTAAGTGTGTTCACAAATCAACCCTCGATTCACTGCTATACTGCCAATTGGTGGGACGGTACACTTTTAGGTAGTCAAGGGAAAAATTACTTGAGACACGGAGCCATTGCATTAGAGGCGCAGGCATTTCCGGATGCTCCCAACCATCCGCAGTTTCCGACTACCATTCTACGCCCGGATGAAGTATACCGTGCGTATACCGTGTATCAATTCGGTTTAACAAAACATGCGTAATAAGCAATTTTAGAAATCTCTTATTTTGATTCTAAACTTATTGAAGCACTTTTCAATCCCGGTGAGCTTGCCGTGAATAGTATGGGCCCTGCCTTTTCATTCGATTGTATGATGGCGAGACACATACCATAACTAGCTTTTCGTTTGCTTGCTTTGAAAGGCTCCATACTGGTTTCGCTTCCATTGTCAGTACCTGCAATAAATCCTTCTCCTTTAATCTGGAACTGAACTTCATTATCCGCTGCAACAACCAGGTTGCCATCTGCATCCATTATCTGTATGGTGATAAAAGACAGGTCTTTCCCGTTAGCAAGAATAACATTTCTATCAGCTTTCAATACAATTTTTGCAGGTGCTCCGGCAGTCTTCACCTGTTTGGTTAACACTGTTTTTCCGGCTTTTCTTGAAACGGCTTCAAGGGTGCCGGGCTCATAGGGTACTTCCCAGGCAACATGCAATTCATCACCCGTCTTTTTCTTAATACCTATAGATTTTCCATTAAGAAATAATTCAACTTCATCGGCCTGGTTATAGTATGCCCACACATCAATCAGTTCCCCTTTGTTCCAGTTCCAGTGTGGTAATATATGGAGGACAGGTTTATCAGTCCATACACTTTGATAAAGGTAGTAAGCATCTTTTGGAAATCCGGCAAGGTCAATTACACCAAAATACGAACTGCGTGATGGCCACAGGTAAGGAGTTGGTTCACCGAGATAATCGAAGCCGGTCCATAAAAACATACCAGCAATGAAATCATATTTCATGTATTCTTTTAAAGACTCTTCATGTGTCGAACCCCAGGAAGCGCAACAATTATCATACGAAGAACAGGCATGCCGGGCATTACCACCGGTGAAAGGTTTGGTCCAGTCTTCCGGCCAGCGCCGTATGCTGTCAGCGGGCATTTCATAATAGCCGCGTGTTTCAAATGCAGAAGCTGACTCAGTGGCAATAAATGATTTTTTCCCCCAGCGTTCCTGTGCACCTGCCCATTGTTTATGGCGGTAGTTATAACAGATTAAATCGAAGGCGCCTGACTGCAGTAACAGGTTAGCAGTATCTGTCTGATCATTCGCCGCAGTTACGGGGCGGGTAGCGTCGAGTGATCGAACAATTTTCGCTAATTCTATTGCAATGGTTTTGCCGGTGCTGTCTTTCTTCAATTGCTCTTTCGGAACATTTGGTTTCCAATGATAGGCAGACTGCTCAGGGATTTCATTACCTACACTCCATGCGATGATGGATGGATGATTCCTGTCACGCAGAATCATATCCGTCAGATCTTTTACATGCCATTCATCCCAGAATAAATGATAGTCGAATGCATTTTTTGGACGCTTCCACATATCAAAGGCTTCGTCCATAACCAGGAATCCCATTCTGTCGCAGAGGTCGAGCAATTCAGGTGCGGGAGGGTTGTGAGAGGTGCGTATTGCATTACAGCCCATCTCCTTCAGCATTTCAAGTTGACGTTGAATGGCCCTGGTATTCACGGCGGCGCCTAATGCCCCCAGGTCATGATGGTTACAGACGCCGTTGATCTTCACATGTTCACCATTCAGAAAAAATCCCTTATCAGGATCAAAATTGAAATAGCGAACGCCGAATGGAGTAGTATATTCATCAATTACTTTGCCTTCGCTGATGATCTGTGAAACCGCTTTATACAGGTGCGGATGCTTTATGGACCATAATTGCGGGGAAGCTATCTCAAATGTCTGTGAAGATTCGTTCTTGCTGTTTATGTTCAACGATATGCTTTTTGAGCTGCTGCCTGCCTCGTTTCCCGATGCATCATAAAGAATAGTTTTGAGTTCAACCGTTTTTGCCGTGGCATCCGTATTCACTATGTTGGTGGCAATCTCAATCGTGGCTGACTGTTCATTCACTTTCGGCGTATTGATACATGTTCCCCAAAGATCTACGTAAACTTTGGTGGTGGTTTCCAACCAGACATTACGGTAGATACCGGATCCTGAATACCAACGGGAGTTGGGTTGCTGAGAATTATCTACACGTACAGCAATCACGTTTCCCTGTTCGCCAAAATTCAGGTAAGGAGTAAGGTCGTAGCGAAAGGAAATATAACCATTGGGCCGTATACCCAAAGAGTGTCCGTTGATCCATACTTCGCTCAGCTGATAGACTCCGTCAAAGTCAATGAATACATTTTTGTTTTTGGAATCAATCGGCACGTTAAAGGTTTTGCGGTACCAGCCTACGCCACCCGGCAAAGCACCTCCGCCAATACCGGCAGGATTTTTCGCATCGAATTTTCCCTCTATACTCCAGTCATGAGGCAGATTCAATAGCCTCCAGCTTTTGTCATCGTAGTCAGGCAATTTTGCATTGGCATCGTCACCTAAAAAGAACTTCCATTGACTGCAAAAATTTTCACGGGTCCGGGCATTTGCTTGTTCTATCAGAAAACATAAGGAGAGTAGCAGTAGCAGGTGCTTTATCATGTATGTGTTAAATGGTTAAATGGTTAAATTGTTTAATTGTTTAATTGTCAAGAGGTGAAGGAACAGTTTACGTCGATGAACATTATTTCACATCATACTTTTTGGCCAAAGCGGGATAGATGTTGAGTAAGGAATCAATGGAATTTCCTTGCTTGTCAAAGATAAATTCCCAGGTATTAAGTGGTTCCCAGATAAAGGTGCCTTTCACATTTCCTTTGGGCAGGTTGAAAGCATAATCATTCACTGCCTGCTTATGCTGCGTATATTCTGCAACAACTACATCTTGTTTATACCGCAGGGAAAGATCAGTCAGGTTATGTTGTAACTCTGCCAGCGTGCCATGCCATTGCGGATAATAGGATTCGCCAATGATATCGAATTCCACACCACGTGCTATCATGGCATCCAGCCATTCACGGGATTCGCCATTCTGTCCACCTAGTGCTATATGTAACATAATCGGAGTGGCAGGGGCGACTTCTTTCACGCCATTTATTCCTGCTTTAATAAACAGAGCAAGATTATCGGGTTCACTGAAACTACCTTCCGGCCATAACATGCCTTTATTAATTTCATTACCAATCTGAACCATATCGGGTAGGGTGCCTTGTTGTTGCAGGGCAATCATTACCTCTTTGGTATAGTCATGTACGGTTTGTGCAAGGGTAGGTACGGGCATGTTCTTCCAGGCTTCCGGCTTAAATTGTTTTCCCGGATCTGCCCAGGTATCGCTGTAATGAAAATCAAGCAGCCATTTCATTTCAGCAGTCTTAATGCGCTTTGCCATTTGCATTGTTTGCGCAAGTCCGCAATATCCCTTTTTTGAATACCCACTGTCAGCTTCCGGGTTTACGAATATCCGCAGCCTGGCATAGTTAAAGCCATGTTGCTTTAATATGAGTATGGCATCCTGTTGTACTCCGTCTTTTTTGAATTGTATGCCTTCCGCTTCCAATTGGGGAAGAAAAGAAATATCAGCTCCGATAATTTTTTCTGTTTTACTTTTTTTGTTGTGCTCAAAAGCAGCAGTTGGCCTGGATGAAAAACCGGGCAGCAGAAAAATCAGGACACCTGCAAAAATCAATAACCGGATGCCTTTGAATTTTTTCATTTTAGTTTCTTTCTGTTAAGATAGGTAATAAGCATTAAGATGTGATCTGCTCTTTCTGGTTTTATTGCTCTTTATTTTCCTCGACATTGAAATGACACGATACACCTTTGTTGATTGTCTGGTGCTATCTGAAAACCAAAAAGTACAGGTATGTTATGGGCGAACTGATTTGCATGCAGCATTTTTGTTTGAATCAAAATCGAAAAGCAATAAGGTTACCTGAGATTTTTCGCAATAAAAAAGCCGGCAGTTGGTGCCGGCTTTTTAAATTTTAGACTAGTGAATGCAATTAGTAACCGGGATTCTGTTTCAGGTTCGGATTAGCAATGATATCTGATGCCGGAAGCGGGAAGAGGTCCAGATATTCCGGTACCGATGCTCCTTCCGGTTGCACGCCACCTTTGAAAGGCCATAAGTAAGAACCGCCGCTGAATCTGCCATAACGAATAAGGTCTGTTCTGCGGGTTCCTTCCCATTGCATTTCCCTGGAGCGTTCTGCAAACAGGAAATCCAGGTCAAGCGATGATACACTACTACCACTGTTTCCGTAAGCACGTTCTCTCAACTGATTTACCAGGTCAAGTGCTTTGCCCTGATCGCCTCCGCCACCTCTTAACACTGCCTCTGCATACATCAGGTAAACATCACCTAAGCGGAAGAGCGGATAATCAGTATCAACAAAAGTACCGGTAGGATCAGAACCAATCACGCCGGCAGAAGTTACATTTCTCCATTTGGCAATAGCCCATCCGTCAGTAAAATTAGCTGACAATTTAATCACCCCATTTACGGTATCATTTACACTGAGGTTTTGACCATCGGTATAAAAAAGATAACGACCATCCAGCGTATCCGGAAACTGGGCAACAAACGCTGAAGTAGTCCGGTATCCGCCCCATCCGCCACTGATACCAAACTCCAGTGGTTTCATTGAGCCACCAACAGGTGCATGCACCAGGAAGGTAGTGATACCGTAAGAGGTAGTGAATTTACCATCACTGGTAATAGGGAAGATGATTTCATTAGACAGGTGATTGTCTGCCAGGAAAAGATTGGTGTATTTTGATTCAAGTGTATAACCTGCACCCAGTATCTTATCACAATAGGCGACTGCATCGCTGTACCTGGCCTGCCCGGTATACACTTCTGCATTCAGGTACATCTTTGCAAGCAAGGTCCATGCTGCTGCTTTATTGGCGCGGGCGTACTCATTCTGTCCCGGCTCCAGCAGTAAATTCTCCACGTCTTTCAGTTCTCCTTCGATATAGTTGAACAAATCATTACGTGAAATCTGTTCGGGGAAAAATGATCCGGATGCATCTTCTTCTGTCACAAAAGGAACATTGCCAAATAAATCCATGGCATGGTAATAAGTCAGTGCCCGTAAAAAGCGTGCTTCATTGCGATAATTCTTGATCTTGTCAATATTTTCTGCAGAGAATCCACGCTCATTCAATTTGTCGTCAGCAGTTTCGCGGATAAACTCATTGCAAAGCGGAATCTGGAAATAGATCCTGTAGTACATTCCTTTTACCCAGGAATTATCTGATGACCAGCTCATCTCATGCAATTCCGGGATACCTGGATCATTCCAGCCGCATACT
The DNA here is from genome assembly GCA_016704325.1 of Chitinophagaceae bacterium. Taxonomy (GTDB): domain Bacteria; phylum Bacteroidota; class Bacteroidia; order Chitinophagales; family UBA10324; genus JACCZZ01. The sequence continues at coordinate 939,722 of JADJAG010000008.1, read as the reverse complement.
GCTTCATCAGTAGGCAGTTCCTGGAGATTCCAGAATACACGGATGTAATTGGAAAAACCTTCATCGATGCCGCTGATGTCAGGTTTGCCTGCCGGGCCCTGGTTACCGGTAGTGGTAAAGCCCGCGTACAATTTTGCCAGTACTTCAATATAATTGTCCGGATCGGCGTAAACAGATTCCGTATTCAATCCATAAAAGGGAGTGCGGTCTAAGTCCTTCAGACATGAAGTGAGCGAAAGCGCAATTATGGAAAGTATGATAAATGATTTCGAAATTGTTGTTTTCATTACTTCAGTATTTAGAGGTTAAGACTTAAATTAATTGAAAAAATTCTCGGACGTGGGTAGATGTTATTGTCGATACCACCCGCAATCTCCGGATCCAATCCTTCATAATCCGAAATTACAAAAACGTTCTGAACAATGGCGGTCACCTTCAAAGAAGTCTTGCCATTGATGATGTCACGGAAATTGTAACCGATATTAAAGTTATCCATCCTGATAAAGGAAGCGTCAGTTACATAATAATCACTGAGGTATTGTGGCTTCACATACTCCGTATTGAAGTAGTCGTAGGTAAGGTTATTCAGGTAATTCTTGGAACCATCAATATTCGTAAAATTCGCATACTGCGAGTTCACGTTATTGTACATATAGTTGCCAAAACTACCCCGCATGCCAAAACCTGCTGCCCAGTTCTTGTAGATAAAGTTCATGTACATACCTGCAAAAACATCAGGCTCCGGATTCTCGTAACGGTAACGGTCATCAGGAGTAATAATGCCATCCTCGTTCAAGTCAGCAAAGTCGCCTTCAATCGGTTTTCCGGTTTCATCATAATTCTGTTGGTACACATAGAAGGTATTGGTTGCATAACCCACTGTATGAATCTGAATGGTGTTACCTACACCACCGGATATATTTCCTACTAAAATTCCTTCATCATCTTGTCCCTGCACCTTGGTCAGTTTTGTAATCTCATTGTGATTGTAGGTTACGTTACCGCCAAATTCCCAGGTGAAGTCAGGTGTATCAAAAATTACCAGGTTTAAAGTACCCTCAATACCTTTGTTTTCCAGGCTGCCAACATTGGTAAGAATATTATTGGTGAAATTGGTACCTGCGGCAACAGGTATTACAGCCAGCAAATCAGAAGTGTTCTTTTGGTATACATCAATGCTACCGCTGATACGTCCATTGATAAATCCAAAGTCAAGCCCTACGTTGTAGGTCACTGTTTCTTCCCACTTGATATTCGCATCATAACCATCCGGTCGCAAAACAGGATAGAACTCATTGCCAAATTGATATTGTGCCGTGCTTTCACCCGGTTGATAGTTGGCGATGTATGGATAATCCGATAAGGTAGAAGGAAGATCCTGCTGACCGGTAACACCATAACCAAGTCGGAGTTTCAGGTTACTGAGTGCTTCCCAGTCTCTAAGGAACGATTCGTCACTGATTCTCCAGGCAAAGGCAACTGAAGGAAACAAACCCCATCGGTTATCAGGTCCGAAACGGGAAGATCCATCATCACGCAAAGTCGCAGTCAATAAGTAACGATCGAAGAAAGTATAATTTAATCTGCCGTAAAATGAAACCAGCGTATTTTGTGTTTTGAAAGGAATACCGCCTGCAGAAATGGTATCGCCTAAAGCATTTATATCCGGGTAACCGAACTCATCTCCATTGGCATCTACATATGGATCAATCGGGCTGGCCCTTAACCAATCCTGGTAAGAATAACCTGCTGTAACATCAATCTTGCTGTGAATGCTTTCCAGGTCTTTGGTATAATTCAGGTAGAATTCAAACAACTTGTTATTCTTCATCTGATCATACTTGTTATCAACGCCTTTGCGTGTGAAGTTGGAAGCAGCCTGTGGTGGAATATAAACAGTTCCATTGCTTCGCGACAAGTCAGTGCCGAGGTTAAGGCTGGCTTTCAAGTCAGGCAGGAAATGCATTTTATAATCAAATTTCACATTACCGATAAAACGGTAAACATTACTCTTATCATCTTTCTGATATATAAGACCAAGCGGGTTTTTTGGAGCAAGCGTGTTGGGTTTTCCGGCCACGTCGAGCCATTCAAAATAACCGCCATACACATTATCTGCATATACCGGAGCCGTTGGGTCAAAGGTAACAGCCGATCCGATGGCGCCCTGATCTGTGAAAAAGTTATAGGTGTAGGCAAACTTAGAATTCAGTTCAACTTTAAGATGGTCATCCAGGAAAGAAGGACTGAGGTTCAATCCAATGCTCGTACGTTCCAGTTCTGAACGCTTTAGTATACCCTGGTCATTGAGGTAGCCAAAGGTGAGCCGGTATGGTAAATTTTTGATACCGCCGGAAAAAGAGATGTTCTGGTCCATGCTTACCGGTGAGCGGTAAATTAGATCCTGCCAGTCTGTGGTTTCTGTGCCAACCAGTGCCTTTTGTTTGCTGTTACCTACATCGGCAATTAAAGCGCGCAAATCATCAGCAGTTACGGAAGGAACATATTCATTGATGGTGGAAAGAGAGGTATTGGCGGTATACTCTACACCAAGTTTTGAGCTACCGACCCCTTTTTTAGTAGTGATGATAATTACACCATTGGCAGCACGTGATCCATAAATGGCAGCGGCGGAAGCATCTTTCAATACGGTGATATTTTCGATATCATTAGGGTTAATCAGGTTCAACGCATTTGCCGATCCTGAAACGCCATTGTTGTCAACAGGTACACCGTCAATTACAATCAACGGATCATTGCTGGCATTTAAGGAAGATCCACCTCTTACCCTGATCCGGCTGCTAGCTCCGGGTGCACCACCGCTGGAAGTAACGGCTATGCCTGCTACTTTTCCTGAAATAAGTTGTTCCGGTGAAGCAACAGACCCTTTATTAAAATCTTTTGAGGAAACAGAAGTAACAGAACCTGTCATGTCTTTCACTTGCTTGGTTCCGTAACCTACCACTACCACTTCATTTAAGGAGAGGTAATCGGTCTTTAATTCAATGTTTACATTGGTCCTTCCGGATGAAACAGTAACTGTCTGTTCAAAGGTGGCATAACCAACATAGCTTACGTCAATCGTATAGTTGCCCGGCGGCACATTGTTAATCTCAAACGTGCCATCATCTTCGGTATTTGCACCGAATGCAGTACCCTTTAGTAATACAGTCGCGTAAGAAACAGGTGCCGATTTTTCATCAAGTACCTTGCCACCAACAGATCCATTCTGTGCCATAGCGCCGGAAATGCCGATGCAGAGTAGGAGAAGAATTGTTAACGGAATGCTTGTAAATGTCTTTTTCATAAGCGGGTTAAGTTTTATTTTTTTAGTCGAGTACAATAATAATCATTTAATAAGCCGCGTGTTTGTACTCAAACCGAAAAAAGTTACAAAAATTCAATAGTTCTTACTAGTAGGAAACTAATTAAAAGCGGTACTTTTTAAGTGCGCTGATATTTTTCAAAATGTATGGTAACTCTTTTCCCTGATAGCATATGATACTCCTCATAATTAACTCTCTTTTTGCATTACACCAATTTCAAAGAATTTACTTTCCGGCTTTTTGTATGGATTGCTTTGAAGTCTCATCCTCTCTGAAATATGCTGTTAAAACAAAAAGCTAAGTCTATCGGGTGTACGACAAATTGGACATAGATTATTGGGTGTTGAAATTGAGTATTGAGTATTAAGTATTTGAGTAAGTGAGTAAAGTAGAGTAGTGAATACAGAATAACAAGTGATCAGCTTCGCCGCAGCAATTTAACCATTTAACCATTTAGCCATTTAGCAATTTAACCATTTATCCCACCAACCAATGCTTGACAAAATGAACCAATTGTCGCACACTTACTCTATCAGGGCAGTTGATCGATAATTTGTAATTAAGTAGGTTTGTCGTATCAACCATTCATTTATAATAATCCCATCCACATGAAAATAATCCTATTATACTGCTTGCTTATGTTGTTATCATTTACCGTGTGTGCACAGTCATTGAGCAAGAGCCTTGGCAATATGAAAACTATGAAGAAGTCTGCCCAGGGAATCACCATTCAGACAGACTTTGGCAACCTGAAAGCAACTGTTTATTCTCCCAATGTGGTAAAAATTAATATCACACGAAATAATGTTTTTACTGATTTTTCCTATGCCGTAAATGTATCACCAACTGAAGCGGTGAAGTTTACAGTGACTGAAGATAAAAGTAAAATCACCCTTGCTACCGACTCTCTTACGCTCACTATCAGTAAGCAACCTGTACGGGTGGCGCTTTATAATAAAGCGGGGCAACTGATCAACAGCGACGATGCGGATTTTGGTACATCATGGATAGATGATGAAATAACGACGTATAAAAAATTGCTTCCCAATGAAAAGTTTATCGGCCTTGGCGAAAAGACCGGAGGCCTTAACCGGCGCGGCAGCGGCTATTCGCATTGGAACGCTGATGTGCCCGGCTACATTCTTTCAGCAGATCCATTGTATTCAACGATACCCTTTTACATTGGAATCCATGATACACTGGTGTATGGTGTATTCCTCGACAATTCCTCCAAAACCCATTTCAACTTCGGGGGCTTCACAGGAACGGTTTTCATCATTTGCAACGGAAAATGGTGATATGAATTATTTCCTTATTTATCATACCAGCATCGCTTCCATCATCTCTTCTTATACCTGGCTTACCGGCCGCATGCCGATGCCTCCGTTATGGTCGCTGGGATTTCAGCAATGCCGGTGGAGTTACTATCCGCAGAGTGAAGTGCTTACCCTTGCACAAACTTTTCGTGATAAAAATATTCCCTGCGATGTAATATGGTTCGACATACATTACATGGAGCGATACAAAGTATTTACCTGGGATACGGACCGGTTCCCTGATCCAAAAGGCATGCTGACAAAAATGGATCAGCTTGGATTTAAGAATGTAGTGATCATAGATCCTGGCATTAAAGTAGAAAAGGATTATCCTGCCTATGAAGACGGACTTCAGAAAAATCATTTTATCAAATATCCTGATGGCACTGTTTATAGCGGACAGGTATGGCCGGGTTGGTGCACTTTTACGGATTATACCAGCCCTCAGGCAAGAATCTGGTGGGGAGACTTGTTTAAAGAACATGTTGATGAAGGCATTGATGGCTTCTGGTGCGATATGAATGAATTTGCCACCTGGGGACAAAAAGGCGCCCAACAATCTACAGTTTGCAGGCGATGGATATCCGATCACGCATAAAATGGCACACAATATTTATGGTTTGCAAATGGCCCGCGCAACTTATGATGGCGCAAAGAAGTTGCTGAACGGACGGCGCCCCTTTGTGCTGACTCGTGCAGGCTATTCTGGTTTACAGCGATATACAGCGATCTGGACAGGTGACAATGTGGGAAGTGATGACCATATGTTGCTTGCCGTTCGTATGGTAAGTGCTCTTGGCGTAAGCGGAGTGGCATTCGCCGGCGCTGATGTAAGTGGTTTTGTAACTGATGCGACTCCTGAACTGTATGCGCGCTGGATGTCCATGGCCGCTTTCAGTCCCTTCTACCGAAGTCATAAGGCGTATGGGTTGCGCGATTCGGAACCCTGGAGTTATGGAGAGGATATTGAACAGATAGTTAGAAAATATGTGCAGTTGCGCTACCGCATGCTTCCCTACCTTTATTCTTCATTCTACACAGCAACACAGACAGGTATGCCTGTACAAAGAACACTTGCTATTGATTATCCGATGGATGAAAAAATATATTATGGAGAATTTGAGAATGAATTCATGTCGGGGCCTGCACTGTTGGTGGCGGCATGCCGGAGTACTGCCCGCGCAGCCAATGTGTATTTGCCAAAAGGAAACTGGTACGATTTTAACACCGATAAAAAATATGCTGGCAATACACAATTCTACAGCGATGCAGCACTTGATAAACTACCGGTCTTTGTAAAGGAAGGAAGTTTTATTCCCATGCAGTCGCTCATTCAAACCACCGTTCAGAAACCTACAGATACACTGGTGTTGCATGTTTACTACAGCTCAATTGACAATCAGTTTGCTTATTATGAAGATGCCGGTGACCGTTATGATTACCAGTCAGGTGGTTATTACAAGCGGATGATGTCTATTCGGCCGGGTTCGAAACAAATCATACTGGATAAAACGGAAGGAAGCTATGCATCGCATTTCCGGCATATTAAAATGGTGCTGCATGGATTTGATCCGTTAATGAATGAGGTAACCGTGAATGGAAGTTCCACGAAAATTGCCATGCAAAATATAGAGTTAATGCAGCAAATGAAATTACCGGTAGTCCATCTTCAGAACAGGAATGAGCAGATAACAATAGGCTGGTAGTTAATTTCATATGGAAGCAATTTTTTTTTTGAGTGAAATGATTGAGGGTATTCGTAATCGAATGCAATAGACCTATCATTCATTTTTATTTCATAGCCGGAATAAAACCTGTCATCAGGTGCATTCATTATAGAAAGGGTGTATGACAAATTGCACTTAATGCTGTAGCGTTTACCTTAGCGCCTTGCTTTTTTAGCGCCAAGACGCGAAGTCGTGAAGAAAAATCACAAAGGATCAATATGCTACGTTTTTTTGGCGTCTTGGCGTCTTCGCGCTTGTATTATTTTATCGCTGAGAAATGCAATTTGTCATACACCGTGTGCCAAGAAGCGTCTACAAAGTGTAGCGCATGTTGTAACAATGATGATGGAAGACCCATCGCTGAGGACTGCACAGGCAGACTCAGCAAACACTTACTGAGGTGCTACTGTCAAAAGCAGGGGTGCTGAACGTCAGTAAGGTGTAAGTAAAACAGAGTTGAACGAAAGTGAATCTCCGATGACGTGTCGAGAAAAAGCGACCAGATAGTGAAAACCAAAGGGAGGGTGTACCCGTTGGGAAGAGCAGTGTAAGTAAACCTGAAACGAGGCACTGCCACATCCGGCATAGAGGAGACAAGACTGTTTTACGGGCGTTGTTATGGAACTTGGGAAACTGCTTTGCAGATGCGAAGTAACCTCACAGAGGTACGAAGTTGCAAAGAGTGTCGGATACGCTCATAGTAGTGAAGACGCTTGCCGAAAGGTAAGAGGAGCGAAGGGGCGTAGTCAATCAGTCAGTATTACTAAACAACCATGCAAATGGGATGATGAAAGTAATGCAGACAAGACCAGTACCTGTAACCATGAAAATGGTTGGGGGGGGGGAGGGAAAACAAACCCCCCCGGCGGCGCGCGGGGGGGGGCGCGCCGGGTGGGTGAGGGGGGGGGGGGGGAGGCCGGGCCCGGGGGGGCGGGGGGGCGGGGGGGAGGGGGGCGGCGGGGGGGCCCCGCCCGCGCCCGCCCCCGGGGCGGGAGGCCCCCCCCGGGGGGGGGGGGGGGGGGGGGCGGGGGGGGGCCCCGGGGCCCCCCCGCCCCCCCCCCCCGCGGGCCCCCGCGGGGCCCCCGGGGCCCCAGGGGCCCCCCCGGACCCCCCCCCAAACCCCCGTTCCCCCCCCCCCCCCCCCCCCCCCCCCCCCCCCCGGGGCCCCCGGGGGGGCGCGGGGGGGGGGGGGGGGGGGGGGGGGGGAGAAGCCGCCCAAGACACCCCCCCCCCCCGGGCCGGCCCGGGGGGGGGGGGGGGGGGGGGGGGGGGGGGAAAGAGGGGGGGGGGGGGGGGGGGGGGGGGGGGGGGGGGGGGGGGCGGGGGGGGGGGGGCGGGGCGGGGGGGGGGGGGGGGGGGGCCCCCCGGGCCCCCCCCGGGGGGGCCCCCCCCGGCCCCCCGCCCCCCCCCCCCCCCCCCCCCCCCCCCCCCCCCCGGGGGGGGGAGGGGGGCCCGGGGGGGGGGGGGGGGGGGGGGGGGGGGGGGTGGGGGTGCTACCCCCCCCCGGGGGACCCCCCCCGCCACACATGTGGGGGACCCCCATAAAGGCCAAAAAGAGAGAATTTGGGGGTTGGGGCAAGGCGAAAAAAAGAAAAGTTTTTTTTTTTGTAGGCGCGGAACCCGCCCCCACCGGGAAGGGGAACAGCGGAAATTCTCTTTCTTGGGCCCTGGCCTCCCCCCCCCGGCCGCCCCGGGGCGGCGGGGGGGGGGGGGGTTTTTGGGTTTTCCGGCCCCCCGCGGGCCAGCGGGGGGGGGGGAAACCCGGGGGGGCAGGGGGGGGAGCATCCCCGGGGGGGCGGGCGGGCCGCCCCGGGGGGTGGGGGGGGGGGAAACCGGGGGGGCCCCGGGGGGGGAAACCCCTTTGGGAGACCCGCGGGGAAGAGGGGGGGTGGGGCATTTTTTTTGGGTTCTAACCCTCGGGTGGGCCAGGGGGGGGGGGGGAAGCCCCCAACGGGGAACGCCCCCGCGGGGCCCCCGAACAGCTAAAGGCCAGAACACCACCAACCCCGAAACGGTTCGCACACTGGCAAGCAGGTTACAGAATCTAAGATTGACAAGAGCCGTATGATGGGAGACTATCAAGTACGGTTCTGTGAGAGGGTGCGGCTGAAATGCCGCGCCCTACTCGACCTTATAGAAATCATTATTCAGTTTGTTGATGCTATGCTATTTGAGAATTGATTTTTCAAGTAAGAAGCTGAATGAATTCATCATGTATTTATAATTACTTATTCAGTACGACCAGTTAATTTCGGCTTTATTACCTGATCAGATTTCACAACTATGAAAAAGTGGATACTCCATGCAATTTTGTTGATTGGTTGCTTTTATCAGTCGCCCGCACAAGACGTTATGCTGCAAGGCTGGTATTGGGATTATCCAAAAACCGGGCAGGGAAAATGGTGGGTTGATACCATCGCTCAGCAGGCGCGTACACTTTCAGCGGCAGGTTTTAACTCCATCTGGCTGCCACCAATGAGTATGGCTGGTAATGCAGGATTCAGCAATGGGTACGATATATATGACCTGTATAATCTTGGAGGCACCTATGGAGCCAATACTGCTTTCGGCAACCGTATCCGAATTGATAAAATGATGGATTCGCTTGCGCTTTACAACCTCACACCTATTGCAGATATGATTTACAATCATCGTGCTAATGGTAAACTGGAAGTAAATGGTGCTGTGGAAGGCTGGATAGAAAACTATAACCTGGCAAAACATAATAACGGCGAGAGCTGCTATCCGTCTGACCGTTTCAAATGCTTTTTACCAATTGGCGGAAGTACAGGTTTGGGCGCTGGAATTTATTATCTGAAGATACATTCTGCATCCGGCAGCGTTGATTACTTCAACAAGCCCTATACCGTTTATGTATATACCAAAAAGAAGGGATGGGCCAATTTGCCTGATTTGCAGGAGACTGCCAACAACGGCGGCGGTGATTGCGCGCAGCCAAATGATAATATTTCATTGGGAAGAAATATGAAGGCCACCATTGATGCAGGAGGTTGCGGCACTGATGAATTTGAACTCAATATTACCACGGATGATTTTTTATCCCCGGCTGACACCCTTTTTATCAGCATTACCAATGATGACGGCAATTACTCCGATCATTTTATTTATGGCATCTGGCATACCGGAACCAACAGCGATGTTCAAAGCCAGGTTCGTTATCAAACGTATACCAATTTTACTGCAACTCCCAGCGGAAGGGGTGATATGAACTATCTGAACTTTAAGCCGAATGGCAATCCGACCTGTCTTTGTGGTGATTGGGATGCCATGCTTTTTTACAACGATCTTGATCAATACTACCAGGCTACCATTGACACTTTTCATGTTTGGACAAAATGGATGATGGAGGATGTGGGCGTAGAAGGGCTGCGCCTTGATGCGGTTAAGAATTTTACCCCGGAGTTTACAGGTAACCTACTGGATTATCTCCACGACAATGGTAATGATCCGAAGATTATAGTCGGTGAAAGCTATGATTACGATGCAGCTACTTTGAAATCAAGACTGGATGCAGTATACAGTTATATGGATGAGGATACAAAGAATGCGATGTATTACAGCTTGTTTGATTTTAACCTGCAGGCCAGCCTGCGCGATGCCTGTGATGCTTTCGGCTACGATGCACGCAATGTTTTTTCAAATGGCATGCATAACAGTCAGCAGATCAATCGCAAAAACATCATCACCTTTGTAAACAACCACGACTTCAGAGAAGAACCGCAGTCTGCTGATAATGATCCCATATTGGGCTATGCCTTTATTCTGACCAACCCGCTTGCAGGTATTCCTGCGTGTATTGGTCAGATTAACATCACACCGACTATCCGAGCTACACCGACGACATCAATAAATTAATGAGTGCCCATTATCATTTCATACAAGGTGCGCAGGATGTCGATTACCTGACACGATTCAATTCACCCTATGCCGCAAGTTATTTTAGTGGTGGCGCATCTACTTCATTGATTTATCAACTTTCGAATATGACTGGTGTGTGCCTGCCGGGCCGCGATGTGGTGGTTGCTATTAATTTTTCAGGGTCGCCATTGAAGGTGGACATCGGAGTAAATACCGGAAGTCCGTATCATTTGCAAACCGGAGATACGTTGGTTGATATACTTGGACGTTCCGGTTTTCCATATGCTATTGTTAATGGCAGCAGCCAGATTTATATTGATCTTCCTGCCAGAAGTTACTCAGTGTGGGCGCGTGTGAGTCCAATTACGCAAGCACCGGTGGTAAGTGCATCCGGTGTCACTAGTTTCTGTAATGGAGGACAAGTCATGCTGTCTGCTGCAGTGATCAATGATTGTCATTCCTATCAATGGAAAAGGAATAGTGAAATTATTCAAGGTGCTACGGGTGGCAATTTGATGGTAACGGTATCAGGAGTTTATCAACTGGAAGAAAGCTACAACGGAGCCATGGCGCATCTTTCCAATTCGATCAGCGTGACGGTAAGCCCTGAGCATCCTGAGATTACTTCTGATGGTGTTGTCTTGCATTGTACTGTCAGTGATGTTGCTTATCAATGGATGTTCGGCACCTCGGTTAGTGCGCTTGCAAATATTCCCGGAGCGACTTCACAACAACATACGCCACAACAGAGTGGAGTTTATGCGGTGGCTATCACCGATAATTTAAATTGTAAGGATACGGCTGGCGTTTTTTCATTTTGGATGGTGGGCATCCCGGATCAGCTTCCGGATAATACAATAAGTGTTTTTCCAAATCCTGCCCATGAACAGATAGGTTACCAGTTGCAGACTACAGGTTGCAAACTGATTGAAATGTATGATATGCTGGGAAAATTAATTGCTACAGCAGCTTTAACTAATTATGTGCCGGGCAGTCTTCAATTCCTCGACATTCAGCATTTTTCAGCCGGTGCTTATTATTTGAAGTTTTATTTTGAAGATGGTGTGATCGTGAAACAGTTTGAAAAATATTGATGAATTGATCTTTTATCACCTACCGGTTTATTTGGAATTGAATTTGAAAAAACGGGTATGCCCCGCGAAGGACTTCTATTCGTACCACCTGCTTGAGTTTATGGATAGGATTTTCGGAGTTGCATTCGTTGCGCCTTGCGAAGGACTTCGATTCGTGCCACCACTAACGTCAGCAGTGAATGATTAAGCTAAGGTATATGAGTGGTCGAACGAATATTTGTCTATGATTTTTTTTGTTTTTTTTAACTGCAAGCCTCCGCTCACTCGCGCCACCACCGGGAGATTTAGATTTTGGAAATAATCATCAAGCGTTGTTTTTTCTCTTGCTTACATTCTTACCTGCCTGCCTGCATCTTAATCGTTTTCGAAATGCCATGCTGCGTTAGCCTGCAGATATATATACCTGCGGGAAAATCAGCTGCCGGAATATTCACAGTATAGAATCCTGCTGCCATGGATTTATCAGAAACGGTTTTCACCAGACGTCCATACAGGTCGTAAATTTCCAACAATGTATTTCCTGCTTTGGGCACATAAAAATCAATGGCCGTAAACTGATCGAATGGATTGGGAACATTCTGGTAAAGTTCCAACGAACGCGGCGTTTGCAGATCACCAATGCCGACATTGCCCACCTCAGGTACTGTCAGTTTCACATCTGTATAAAGCCTGGCCTCACCGGTTTCGAGGTAAAGTTGCGCGGAGACATCTGTTACATTGATGCTATCACCGGTGAAATATTCGTACCACCAGCCTGTATGCTGAAAGTTAGGAGGCTGATTGCCTGCTGCCAGGTCGAAATTGCCCACGATACAAACATTCATCGTGGAATGATTCAAACGGATATTTTTCTTCAGGTTACCTACAGCCAATGCATAGTCTGCCGTTTGAAAAACAGGATAGTTTTTCTTTAAATCAATCAGTGCCTTGTAATAGTTGTATACCCAAACACGTGGATTATAGTCAAGATAGTCCCAGCGAATAGGTTTCGCAGAAACACGGCATCCCGGATCAATGGTGCCGTTGTTACAGTAATTGATGGAATAGTCATATCCAAGCTCACCAAATTGCCAGATCATCTTCGGACCGGGAATGGTGAAGAAGAACATAGCAGCCATTCGCATCCTGTTCAATGCTTCATCCAAGGGTCGAACATCATAGGATGTTACATGGTTGCCATAGGTAAGCGTTTTATAAGTGATTCTTTCTTCATCATGGCTTTCCATATAACCTATTGCATGAGGTTGGGTAAAACCATGTGCCTTATAGGAAACCCATGAAAGGTCGGAGCTGCTGGCAAAAGCCATAGCAGATTGTGCATAAGCATTATTGGAATTGGACCACAGATAAAATCCTTCCGCAGAAAGCACCTGCTCTTCACTGTTATCGGCAAAGTGTTCGAGGATTAGGATCACTGATGGATCGATGTCTTTTATTTCATTGCCCATCCGCTTAATGAGATCAATTCGCGATTGATCATATTGTCCCCAAAGCCCAACATTGTCGCCGGTGTATTTCTGCGTAAATCCTTTTGAGAGGTCGAAGCGGAAACCGTCGATCTTGTATTCGCTAACCCAATAAGCCAGCACATCATCGGTAAATTTTTTAGTGTATTCACTTTCATGGTTAAAATCATAACCTACTCCATAAGGATGTTTGCCCTGGTATCCGGCACTGCTGAGGTTCTGATCAGGATTGAACCAGGGATTGGAAGCGCTCGGCCCGTTACTAGCCGGATCCCAATACATTTGCACCATCGGCGATTGGCCAAAGGAATGATTCAGCACCATATCCTGCACTACTGCAATGCCATTTTCATGACAGGCATCTATAAATGCTTTCAACATGTCCTTGGTACCATAGTATTTATCGGGCGCGAAATAAAAGCTTGGGTTGTAGCCCCAGCTGTCGTTGCCTTCGAACTCATTGAAAGGCATCAGCTCGATCACATTCACGCCCAGCGTTTTTAAATATGCGAGGGTGTCTTTCAGTACATCAAAATTCCTGGCTGCAATAAAATCGCGCAGCAGCAACTCATAGACTATCATGTTATCTGTGTTCGGTTTTACGAAATTGGTCACCTGCCAGTTATATGGTGACTGTGCCGTTTGCAGCACGGAAACAATGCCGCTTGTTTTCCCGGTAGGATAATCGATAAGGCCGGGGTAGGTAGCTTCTGAAATGTAAAAATCGTTGTAAGAATCTAAAATCTTATCGCAATACGGATCTGCTATTCGCAAACTGCCATCTACGAGGTATTGATAGACATATTCTACCTGGGGTGTTAGCCCGTTGACGGTAATCCACCAATGATTGCCATCTGTCGTGCGGTTCATGAAGTATTCAGACTCCGCTTCCCAGTTGCTGAAATCACCTATGGCATACACAAAATCTTTATCAGGGGCTGTTAATGCAAGCACTACGGTGGAGTCATTAATATAGTTAATTCCGTCATGCGTTCCTGCAGGTAAATCTGCGATCGTTACGTCAGGGTTTACGATAAAATAAAAGGAATCGGCCACCTGTATGGTGCCGTCGTCGGCAATTGCTTTCACCCAGGTCTTTCCGTTTACGAGGGCACTGATGACAGCCGTTACCGAATCCGTGTTTGCCACTTCTGTAATAAGGGTTCCATTGGAAAATAACGAAATGGTCACCGGCTTTGAAGTAATGAAAGTAGTTTGTAATGATTCATTGAGTGCCACGAATACAGGGGAGATGGCAGGTTCGAGGAAAGTGGTTTGCAGTGTTACACCATCCCAAACATCGTAGAAGATATCGCTGCCATCAGCATTGCGGCCTACTAAACTGCCATCGGCATTGCGGAAGACCATGGCAAGCTTAAGTATGGTTTCAGCTACCGGCACATTATAATACGTGCGGATATCAGGAATGTAGAAAGAGTACAGGTTATTTCCCAATGGAGTGAGTTTATGCGCCGCATTGGTGCTTCCCCAGGTGGTAACCACATGTTTCCAGTCGCTGGGGGAAGTGCTGAGGTTGGTAATTACGCCTGTATGGATATAGACATCTCCGGCAAAGTCTTTCAGGGCCTGGTTTCCTTCGGCGGCATTGTAAGTAAGTGTTACCGCATCATCGTCGGCGGGAAATAAAGGATTCGAGGTAACCACCTGGGCAAAGGTGGAAACAGAAACCAAAGCAAAGAGCAGCAGCGCGCAGAGAGACCTGATCATGGGATGAAGTTTTAACAAGAGTTGTAAGCGTATGAAAATCCGGTTATTGTAAATTTTTCAGCAAAGAAAGGAGCAAAAAAAAGCCCACATGACTGTGGGCTTTTTTTTTTAAAAGCAATCATTAATCGAGGATAGAAATTTTCTGTGAAGCTACTGAGTTACCCACTCTAACATTTACAAAGTAGATGCCGGTAGACAGGTTAGTAAGATCCATGGTTTCGTTGTGCAGACCAACATATTGGTTGCCATTGAAGAAAGTCTTCACCGACTGACCGAGCATGTTGGTGAGGTAAACGCTCACATTATCATTGCTCAGCGTGTAGTAAGAAATCACAGCATTACCGCTGGCAGGATTTGGATACACTGCGCGTACTTCAGCCAATTTAGGATTTTGAACGCCTGAATTGATGGTTACCGTGTTGGTTGTGTCATTAAACAAGGAAACAATGGTAACGGCAGCAGCACCTGTTGGAATGCTTGCATGACGGTTGCCATCACCTACACCTCTGAGTTCATCGTTGTCCCAGGAGTGGTTGATACGGTATTTCCAGGTCAGTTTGCCTAATGCATCAGGAGTTACATCCTTGGTGCGGGTATAGATCATGGAACCTGCAGAAACAGGAGCGAAATCTACAGCGGGATCAGCGGTAAAAGCTTCACCGCAGGCAACGTTCTCAGCTTCTGACCAACCATTGTATTCTGCGCCCATGGCTTGAACCACATCTGTAGAAGCATCAAAAGGCAATACCGGGCAGGTTCCGCCGGCAGCACCCAGCATAGCGCCAGTCATGTCAACCTGGTAGGTAACGGTTACCTGGGCATAAGTGTTGGAGCAGAAGGCTACAACGGCAAGGGCAAAGAAAAGAGTGTAAAGATTTTTTTTCATGATAAATGGGTTTTTTGTGATTATTGAATAAATTATTCAGCCAAAGTTAAGCAAAATTTGATACGGGCTATATATAGAAAAACATTTTTTTAATGAGCATAGATTAAAGCGGGATGAAGGCAGCATTGATTAGAATGTCATTAAACTATGAGTTAACTCATAGGCAATTGGGCATGTCGCCATGAAAAAGGGTAGTAAACAGTATTTTATTTGCTGTGATAGTGCCATGATATTTTCTCAGAAATATTGGAAAATGCCCATTTGTAAATGCCTATTGAAAAAACCAGGCAGTAAGAATAGATTGAAAAACGACATAAAAGGACTACAGACGGGTAAATCATACGATGAATGTGCTGTTATTCCTTTACGGCGGCACCAACATTAATCCACATTTTCAGAAAGCAGGTTGTTGTTAAATAATCGTGATCATGATGGATTTGGGAATTAATTGATATATTTTTGGGCAGTGCTTATTAAGTATTGAAGTGGAATTTTGTTAGGCGTCTAATCTAGTTGTTCTGTTATAGATGGTTTCTTTTAACCGTTTGCAGCAGTTGATGAAAGCATTTTCAATGAAATAAAATTTAACAGATATCCTCTTCCTGAAAAAACAGAATAATCACTTTCATAAAGAGTATTGGCTACAAAATTTATTAAATCATTTTCAGACACAATTAATGAGATTTATTTATTCCCATTTCTTCTTTGTTTTTGCCATTTTATTTCTATTCAAATCTGCTTTTGCTCAATACAATCTTGGAGCTTCTTCGTATTCCCAAAATTTTAATACAATCGGAGGCGGTTTGCCAACCGGATGGGCAGTCTATAGTACTGGCTCAGCAACGTCACTTGGTACCGTAGCGACTTTCACATCAACTGCAACAACCTGGGGCACTACTACAGGCCAGTTTGCAAATTATTCCTCTGGTAATGCACCAGCAACATCAACTGACAACGCAACTACACAATCTTTGAATTCAGACAGGGTATTAGCCGTGAGGCAAACTGCTGGTTTTGGAGATCCTGGTGCTGCATTCGCTTTCCAGGTAGCAAATACAATTGGAATGACAAATTTCAGCCTGAGTTTTAACTTGATGCAACTAGATCCAACTGCTACTACAAGAAGTACGGTTTGGAGAGTTGACTATGGTTTTGGATCAAGCCCTTCTTCATTTACAGCCGTTACCACATCACCCCTAACACTGACAACTACTACCGGAACATGGGCAACTACTAATGTTTCAGTCAATTTTGGAACCGCGTTAGATAATAATGCTGGCCCTGTTTGGATAAGAATACTAACAGTTACTGCTACTACTGGAGCTGGAAATCGCCCGGTTACTGGGGTTGATGATTTTAATCTTAGTTATACGGGAGGTTCAACAATTATATATAGCACGCAAAATTCAGGGTTGTGGAGCAATACTGCAACTTGGGTGGGGTCAGTTATACCACCAAATGGATCAAAGGTATTGGTCAATAGTTCACATAATGTTACTATTGATATTGCTGTTAATCCAGAATCGATAGAAATCGCAACTGGTGGAACCCTAACTTGTAGCAATGTAGGGTCAATTGGAGTAAGTTCGTTTGTGAGTTCATTTTTAATTTATGGTGATTTGGTTATTCCAAGTTCATGCGTGACACCTTCGACGTTTAATGTTTATGACCTTACTATTTCAAATGGAGCGGATTTTCAAAATAGTGCTGGTATAGCTACTGTTGTTAATATAAGTTATTTTAATATTAATGATGGTGGAACATATACTCATGATGCAACAGG
This sequence comes from Chitinophagaceae bacterium, assembly GCA_016704325.1. Classification (GTDB taxonomy): domain Bacteria; phylum Bacteroidota; class Bacteroidia; order Chitinophagales; family UBA10324; genus JACCZZ01. The sequence continues at coordinate 922,517 of JADJAG010000008.1, read as the reverse complement.
AAGCACACCTAATGGTGTAGCTGCAGATTTTCCGGGTTCTGTGGCAAGATTCTTTAGTAGTTCATCTTCTGTCATTTTCACAAAATGGGCAAATGGAGGACCTCCAGGATCGTTGCCCAGTTCTGTATCTTGGGGCAATTTGGCCATAAATATTACATCATTGGGTGGTGCCTGGCAGCAATCTGCAGCATTATCTACCGTTCAAGGCCATCTAAATATACAAGCAACGGGAGGAAATGAATTGAGATTTAACGCAAATACACCTATTGCACCTGTCTTTTCTATTGGCAGCCTTTCCATTTCAGGTGGAACAGTTATTTTTAGTAGTGGTACAAGTAATCCAACTGTAAACATTAATGGGGATATTAACTTGACTGGAGGTATTCTGAATTTATCGTCATCATTAGGAGCTGCAACAGTAGCTGTGTCTGGCGATGTGAATATAAATGGCGGAACCTTAAATTTAGGTAGTTCAACGGGGGCTTCGAATATTACCTTGTATGGCAATTGGACCCGAACAAGCGGGACATTTATTCCAAACAACAAGTATGTTTACTTTGGAGGATCTGGTATTCAAACAATTAATTCTACAGGAGGAGAGACCTTTAGCTACCTATTTGTTCAAAATAATAGCACTGTTCAATTATTATCAGCAGTCAATGTAATTAATAGTAATGGCTTGTCCTTGCAAAGTTCTGCTGCAAATAATATTGATTTGAACGGACAAACAATGACCCTTACTGGTGGTGGTAATCTTTCTCTTAGTAGCGGTAATCGTACTATTGGTAGTTCTTCAGGAACTGGAATTTTCAATGTAACAACATCAGATCTCACAATTTCAAATGGAGGAACGCTTACTTTTGGTAGTTCTGTTGAGGTTCAAATTTCAAAAGGATTTGATTGTGGAACGGGCAATATTTCAACTATTAATGGCTCATTAATTATAAATAATGGTGGCTTTATTTCCAACAATGCGCCAATTTATGCAACCAGTTCATTACTGAAGTATAATACAACCGGGGTATATGGACGCAATCTGGAATGGAATGCTACAACAGGTGCAAGCTATCCCTATCATGTTCAGATCAGTAACAATACAACCCTAAACCTTGGCGCATATGTCCAGAATGTAGCCAGAGTATGTGGTGGCGACCTGACTATTGATGCAGGCTCAACACTAACCATGCAGGATGGATTAAACAATCACATGACACAACCCTTAACGGTAAACGGCAGTGTGAATCTTGCAGGTACATTGACACTTTCGACACAAGGGGGAGGTGACATCAAAGTCGGAAAGGATTGGTCATTTACCGTTGGTGGAACTTTTTACTCCGAATACGCGTGCCGTTTTTTTATTGGCACAACACAGCAAAATATCACACGCTCTGCTGCAGGCACACTTAGTTTTGATTATGTTATAAATGATAATTCCTCTGTCGGCGGAGTACAACTTTCTACTGGAACAGATATTTATATCTCCACAGTATCCGGTGGTAATGGACTTCAATTATTAGATATCGGTCCGTTTGACCTCAATGGACAAACTTGTACATTGGGAAACGGAGCATGGGGTAGTATTCAACTTACAGGCGGTGCTAGAAACATAATAAGTTCTGGTGGTACAGGAATCTTTATTATTAATGGGTCGCCGATAACAACTCCTGTAGTATTTAGTTCTGATGGAACAAGTACACTTACTTTCGGTTCTTCTGTAAGAGTTGAACTCAACAATGGATTTAATTTTGGAAACAAATTAACAACGATAGCAGGTACATTGAGGATGAACGCTAATTCTTTCGTTTCTCTAAATGCTCCGTATTATGCAAACGGTTCACTGCTTCAATATTATACAGGAGGAAATTTTAATAGAACCATTGAATGGGGAGCTACATCAGATGATGGTTATCCATACAATGTGAGTATTAGTAATAACTCAACATTAATTCCTGGAGGCAGTTCAAATACCGGTATTGCACTGAACCTGGAAAATGATCTAACGATTGATAATGGTTCCTCATTTTATATGGATTACGGAGCTGTTGATATGACTGTGCCATTGAAAGTTGGAAATGATATAAACATTAACGGCAACCTTTCACTTTCCGAACAAATTGGAGGAGATATTGAAGTCGGTGGCAACTGGACAAGAAATGGAATAACCGGAAATTTTTACCCAAAGGATAGGGCGGTATTTTTAAACGGCTCCGGATTGCAAACATTAACTGTTGCCGGTGGATCAGCTACTGAAACCTTCGACTACCTCATCATTGATAATAATGGTGCAGGAGTTTCACTTTCTGCAACAGATATTCATGTAGATGATTTACTAACCTTGTCAAACGGAATGGTTACAACAGGTAGCAATGAAGTTTATGTTCCGAATAATGCCGGTACAGCAATCACCGGTTATCAAACTGATCCTGCTGGACCTAACCTGGCAAATTATTTAGGTAGTTCTTACATCAATGGTAATCTGAGAAGAGAAGTGATTGCCGGAAACAATTACGTTTTCCCGGTAGGTACAGCAACAAGCTATCAGTATGACAGTATTAGCCTCACTACATTTTCCGGCGCTTCAAATATTCTTTGCTTTTACACTGCTGGAAATATTTCAGGGGCAACACAATGCACCGACCCTGCCACACAATCACCGGCAGTAACAGTATTAGGAACACCGATTACTAACCTCCTGCTTGGCGGTTATTGGACAATGACACCGGAACGCACTCCAACAGCAGTGGACTATGATATTACCCTTCAGGAATCACAACCATTTTTAGATCTTGCCTCTGATGATTCGAGCTATGCCATAATCAAAAGAGATGATTGTACATCAGACTGGGATGATGAAGGATTGCATGATGATGCAACGCAAATTTCATATCCAAATGTGGCTACTGCACAGGTTGTAAGAGCATTTCAGAGATTCAGTTACATCTTTCTCTGATATTGCAATTGGATATAATGATTTCTTCCTCCTTCCCCGTTGAACTCACCAATTTCACCGTATCATTAACCAATGGCATCAGTGTCCTGGAATGGAGTACCGCTTCCGAATACAACAGCCATTACTTTTCTATTGAAAGCAGTGAAGATGCTATTCATTTTAAAGAGATCGGAAGAATGAATGCCGCAGGATTTTCAACAGCAGCACAGTATTATTCTTTCAATGATGAAAATGACGTTACCTCAGGTGCAACAAGAATCTATTACCGCCTGCGGATGGTAGATACTGATCAGACTTACCAGTATTCTGCAGTGAGATGGGTTGACCTGGATGAGGCAACTGTTGCAGAAAGCATTACCATTTTCCCGAATCCTGTGAAGGATTTACTTTCAGTCAATTTGTATTCGGCAACGGAGCAATCTGCTTCAATTGAATTGACTGGAGTAACCGGTAAATTGATTCGAAATGAAAACATTTTATTGAAACAGGGTTATAATTTTATGGAAATAAACCGGTTTGATGAACTGCCTGATGGAATATACCTGCTGAAAGTAACGGCGGGCAGAAATTATTATACAGGGAAAGTAGTGAAGGACTAAGGTTGGTACAGGTATAGAAATTATTGCTGTACTGAGATCTTTTCAAGAGATATACACTTCTGTGTTTGGTGGGCAATAAGTGGCAATAAATGGAAACCACAGAGAGCACGGAGAATGAAGGCCATACTTAGGATAGAGAATGGTAACCACAAAGAACACTGAGAAAAATGTACATAGATCTTGTTCGATGAAATTCCACCTCTGTGCCCTCAGCGGTTTCAAAAAAAACAACCACGGAGAGCACAAGGAAAAATATTTATAGATCTAGTCTGATGCATTTCCCCCTCTGTGCCCTCTGTGGTTTCAAAAATGGTAACCACAAAGAATACATGGAAACATATTTGTAGATCTTGTCTGATGCAATTGCGCCTCTGTGCCCTCTGTGGTTTCAAAATAAGCAACCACAAAGATCAAATAGAAAAATACCAATCAATCTTGTTTGATGCTGATGCAATTGCGCCTCTGTGCCCTCTGTGGTTTCAAAAAAGCAACCACAAAGAACAAATAGAAAAATACCAATCAATCTTGTTTGATGCGACTCCGCCTTTGTGCCCTCTGTGGTTTCAAAAAAGTTAACCACAAAGAAGAAACAGAAAGGAATAACATGGATTTTGTCTGCTGCAATTCCCCCTCTGTGCCCTCTGTGGTTTCAAAAAAAGCCACTAAAAAGATCAAATAGAAAAATACTAATCAATCTTGTTTGATGCGACTCCGCCTTTGTTCCTTCTGTGGTTTCAAAAAGTTAACCACAAAGAAGAAAGTGAAAGGACTAACAAAGATCTTGTTTGATGCGATTCCTCTTTCGTGTATGCTAAGGTCAAAAAAGGTAACCACAAAGAACAATCCATTTAACATCATACACGCATATATTAAAAAGCGTTACTTCATACCCAAATAAATAATAGCATATGCCACAAGATCTCACATTAACCAAGTCAATTAAAATAAATGCCTCCACTGCAAAAGTTTGGGAAGCATTGACCAACCCGGAACTTATTAAGCAGTATTTCTTTGGAACAGAATGTATCAGCGATTGGAAAAAGGAAGCCCTATTCTTTACAAAGGTATGTGGGACGGCAAACCCTATGAAGACAAAGGAAACATTCTTGATATTGAAACCGGAAAATTCATTCACTATAACTACTGGAGTTCATTTTCCGGAACAGCAGACCTTCCGGAGAACTATGTTGAAATAAAGTATGAGTTGAAGGAAGATAATGGAGACACCATTTTTACAGTCATTCAAAGTGGTTTTAAGACACAGGAAGCACATGATCATTCCGATACCAATTGGGGTTATGTTATGGATGGATTGAAAAAGATGCTGGAAGCATAAACATCATATAGAGAAGAAATGAGAATTGTTATCCGTTATTTAACATTCCTAAAAAAGTTGTTAAAACATTCCTGAGATAGTTATAACCAACTGCATCTTTGTATTTTCCTGTTACGGATGTTAAGAGTATGCCAAACAACGATAAAGAGATCGCTAACCCATTGTAGCTGCCTGTTACGTAATTTCACCGCAACCAGTTGAGAATATCAATGAAGAACCGCACCATACAACTTATCACCCTGATGGCCATTATCTCCATGGCCGGTATCGTGGTGCTGCAGGTATTCTGGTTTCGCAAGGCCTTTGATGTAAGCGAGAAGGAATTTGATCAGAGTGTGTTCACGTCGCTACAGCGCGTTGCTGAACAGTTATTGCAGTTAAACAATCAGCAGGTACCGAATGCACGATTAGTAAATCAGTTGTCAGGTAATTATTTTGTGGTGAGTGTGAACGGAGAGATTGACACGAAGGTGTTGGAGTCTTTACTAAAAGCGGAGTTCAAGTCGCGCGGGCTGACCAGCGATTTTGAATATGGCGTGTACGACTGCAATCATCAGAAACTGGTGTATGGTAACTATATTACGTTTAGTGAAGATGAAACCAGGCGTGCGCCCCGTGAGTTGCCCCAATGGAAAAATGACCTGTATTACTTTTCTGTCAATTTTCCTGATAAGTCGAATCACCTGATTGAATCCATGAGCATCTGGCTTTTTTCATCATTGGTATTACTGGTGGTAGTGGTTTTTTTCGCTTTTGCCCTGATTACCATCTTCCGCCAAAAGCAATTATCGGAAGTGCAGAAAGATTTCGTGAATAACATGACCCATGAATTCAAGACACCTGTTTCCACTATTTTAGTTACTTCAAGATTGTTGCATAAGCCGGAAGTGCAACATCAGCCTGAAGCAATTGAACGGTATTCAAACCTGATACAACAGGAAGCACTGCGCTTAAAGAGCCAGGTGGAAAGAGTATTGCAGGTGGCAGTGTGGGAACAGAAACAGATGAAGTACAGGATGGAAGCGGTGAACATGCATCACTGCATTGAACAATCCGTGATGAGTGTGATGCAGATTGTTGCCGATAAAGGCGGCAGGATTGAACAACATTGCAATGCCACAAACCCGGAAGTAACCGGAGATCAGATGCATATAACCAATATGCTATTTAACCTGCTCGACAATGCAGTAAAGTATTGCCTGCAACCACCGGTAATTACTATATCCACAAGAAATAACGGCAACAAACTCGAAATTGCCGTAACGGACAACGGCATAGGCATACACCAAAAAAATATTCGCCGCATCTTCGATCGTTTCTACCGGGTTTCTACCGGAGATGTGCATGATGTGAAAGGATTTGGATTGGGGTTGTACTATGTAAAGCATGTAGTGCGTGATCATCATGGAAGTATTGGCGTGCAAAGTGAACCGGGAAAGGGAACCACGGTAACAATCAGTTTTCCGCAACAAACAATCAGTTGAATGAAAGCAGAAAAAGCAAATATTTTATTAGTGGAGGACGACAGGAGCCTTGCCTCTGTAATTCGTGATTACCTGGATATTTCCGGTTACCAGGTAACCTTATGCGAAGATGGCGAAAGTGCACTGACTGCTTTTAAGAAGCAGAAGTACGACCTCTGCATATTGGATGTGATGATGCCAAAGAAAGACGGTTATGCAGTTGCCGAAGAGATCCGTAGAACGGAAGAGGCTATGCCCATCTTGTTTCTTACTTCAAAATCAGGAAAGGAAGACCGTATCAAGGGATTCAAATCCGGTGGAGATGATTTTATTACCAAGCCGTTTAACATTGAAGAATTGGTACTTCGGATGGAAGTTTTTCTAAAACGCAGCAAAGCCAGTCATTCGAAACAAAAGTCTTTCAGGTTAGGAGCAATCCTTTTTGACTATACGAACTATGAGTTATCTGTTGAAAAGATACCCGTCATCAAGCATAACAGCCGAAGTGCTGCAGCACCTGCCAATGAAAAAAGAAAACTTACAGAAAAGGAAGCGGAAATACTTTATGCATTGTGCTGTAACCTGCACAATGTGGTAAAACGTGACGATCTGCTGATGAAGGTCTGGGGCAGCAACGATTATTTTTTAGGCCGTTCACTGGATGTCTTTATTTCTAAACTCCGTAAGTATCTCTCGGCTGATCCTACTGTGGAGATTGAGAACCATCATGGGGTTGGGTTTAAACTGACGGTTAATAAGGAGTAATAGTTGTTTTGATGGATTTTCTTTTACAGGACTTAAGACTTAAGACGTAAGACTTGACTCAAGACTCAAGACTCAGGACTCAAGACTCAGGACTCAGGACTGTAGCTACTTCTTTGAAACGCTGCCTATTCCCGAGATCTTTGATTTTACCACAGGGTCGCCTACATATTCTATTTGTCCAACACCTTTTAGAGTGGCATCGAGATAGTTTTTTACATTCAGCGACATATTGCCTGCACCTGATAAGGAAGCATAAACGGTATCATACTCACTTTCCGAGAATTGCACATTTCCGGCACCTTGAAGGTTGAGTTTGATTTTGGATTGCCTAAACGACTTGATTACCACATTACCGGCCCCGCTCAGGGTAACAGATTCGAGGGTAGGTGTAGTAACAGTTATGCTAATATCAGAATTGGAAAGGTTGATATTTTCTGTAGTGCTGATTACCAGTTTGTCTTTATTAACAGAAGTTGAGATCAGGGAAACAATATTCTCATAAGAAGTAACAGACACTCCATAATCAGTTCCTGAAATAATCTTTACCTCAGCAGCGCCACGGATTTCCACTTCTGAAAAATCTTTTATGGAGCGCTCTTCGGTAGTGCGCTCACCGCTACCGGTAACTGCACGATCGCAGGATAAGATTGACAGCATTGCGGGCAGCAGAATTGCAAACCAAGAACGAGGAAAAGTTATGGTATTGATCCTAGTTAGAAACATCCGGACTAAATTGAACTTAAATTGCGTAATGAAAAACAGGAATTGGATCTGAAAGGCAACTCAGGTATCTGCCTCAGTTGAGGAATCTGCCTCATCTTTTTTTCCAACCATTTCAGGTGGCCTTCCGCGCAATGCGCTCCAGGTTTCGTCAATGGCTACTTGTGATACCGGGTGCAGGCCGGCTTTTTCTAAAGCGGTCCAGACAGAATCGCGGCGGATATCCGTTTTAATCATACCACCACCCTTTGGATAGCATGCCCAAAAAATACAATTGTACTTACCTACTTTGGAGCACTGCACAACCAGTTTCTCCAATTGGGTCTGTGATGAAGAGAAGAGTTGAACGAAATCGTACTTGCCCTCATCTGATTTAAGGGGCTTGGTGCTGTACTTCCTCGCACCAAGTAAAGTCAGGTATTCTTTTGGGGCATTTACAATCAAAACTGCCTGTTCCCCTTCAAGGCGAAGCTTCTTAAGTAGCTGCTCTTTATTCATATTTGGTAAGCTGATTCTGGTTAAAACAATGTCCGGACAGTCGGATAAACAGTTGACTGCAAGCGAATTTCAATGGACGAAGTTAATTATATAATCGCTGATTGGGTATTTAAATCTTGATTTGAGGAATATTTTAGGGTTTTTGAGGGGAAGATGATCACAGAAATCCGTGGTTTCAGATGCTGATTTGGCTTTAATCATAGATTAAACCGGTATTATTTTAATAATTGGCTGATGAATAACGGTATTAGACTAATCCTTATCAGGAAAAGATCCTGATGATCGTTTTGACGAGGATATGGAAATCATTCAAGAAGCTTCTGTGCTGAAGATAATCGAGGTTTAGCTGCAATTTCTGTGGCATAATTTCTTTTAGGTACCCTTGCTCCGGATTCTCATATCCGGCAATCAGTTGCTGTTCATCAAAATAATAAAGAGAAACGGCATCTGTGATACCCGGTTTTGCCTGCAACACCTGTAATTGTGCCTCATTATACTGTGAAACGAAATAAGGTACTTCCGGCCTTGGTCCTACCAGGCTCATATTCCCGATCAGTACATTAATCAATTGAGGAAGTTCATCCAACTTGTATTTCCGCAACCATTGCCCGGAACGTGTAATCCGGTTATCAGTTGCGCCAATAGTCAGCCATCCTTTTTTGTCGGCACCTGTTTGCATCGTCCTGAACTTAAACATGCGAAACAGCCTATTGTATTGTCCCACCCGCTCCTGCAGGTAGAAAACCGGTCCCTTTGAATCTAGCTTAATGATCACGGCAACCGCCAAAAAGAACGGAGAAAGGATAGCCAATGCTATTGCAGCAGTTATAAAATCGAATATCCGTTTTGTGAGCAGGTACATTACCGGGTTTGAATTTGTTTTAGCCTAATTATCCGGAAAGTCTAGGAAACTGAAAGAACATCATGCCGGGCTTTTATCACTGCCTTTACCACTAAGTCAAGCTGTTCATCAGTGAGATCTACATAAAGCGGGAGTGATATTTCACGGGAGTAATTATCAAAGGCCACAGGGTACGCTTCCATTTTATAGCCAAGTTCTTTATAATAGGTAAGCAATGGTAAGGGTTTGAAATGGACATTTACGGCCACATCCTGGTCAAAGATGTTTTGTATGATGGCATTTCGTTGTGTGACATGAATGTTCCTGATACGCAGCATGTAAAGATGGTAGGATGATGTTTTGTCTGAAGTATCAATCACCGGCAATTGTGCCCAGTCAAACTCTTTGAATGCTTCAGCATACCGGTGTGCCAGTTGTTTCCGCCTGGGAAGGTGCATGTTTTCATAGGATCGAAAAGTGGCCAGCCCGATAGCTGCCAGCACATCGGGCATATTGCATTTCATTCCCGCCTCCACGATATCATACTCCCAGTTGCCCTTTTGCATTTTTGCCAGGGCATCTTTGTTTTGTCCGTGTAAAGATTTGGTATTCAGTTGCCGGTAGATGAAAGCGTTATCAAAAGGTGCAGGCAGGTGCAGGCAGACGGCACCACCTTCCGCCGTGGTTAAATTCTTTACGGCATGAAAAGAGAATACGGTTGCATCGGCCAGGGTGCCTGTTCGCTTGCCCTGATAAGTAGCACCGATAGAATGTGCCGCATCAGATAAAACCATGATCCTTCCCAATTTTTCCTGTTCCGCGGTAGCGGGCACAAATTTTTGTTTGTGCTGCATTTCATTCACCACCCGGTTTATGGCGGCATAGTCACAAGGCAATCCACCAATATCTACCGGCATTATCACCTTGGTACGCGCGGTGATGGCTGCCTCCATTTTTTGAATGTCGATATTAAAATCATCACCATTTACATCTGCTAAAACCGGTACTGCCCCACAATGAATCACAACATTGGCAGTTGCAGAATAGGTATATGCAGGGAGTATTACTTCATCGCCTTCCTTTACACCAAACCAACGCAACATCAGCTCAAGGCCTGCAGTAGCAGAATTGAGACACAAGACATCTTGTACACCAACATAGGTTGCCAGCTCTTTTTCCAGTTGTTTGGTTTTAGGTCCGGTGGTAATCCATCCTGATCGCAAAGCATCTGTTACTTCACGGATAATTGCATCATCAATATGTGGTGGGCTGAAAGGAATCAAGTGGAGGTTGTTATGAGGTGGAGAATATCTAAAAGCTATTTGCCGAAATGCAGTGCGAAATTAATATTAAGCCAAACAACCGTTTAATTTACAGATGGTTTACGTCGAAGCAATAAAAAATCAAGTATTCCTTTTGCATAGCCGCAACCATAAGAAAAGTGAAGCAGGAAGAAGCTGTACATGATTTGCAGCACGTCTTTCGGGTTGTTGCTGAATTTTACAGCAGAACCCAATGATATGGCAACATACAACAAGAGTACAAAAAGATTAAAGTTGCTCACCCGCCATATGATGAATGATTGAATCACAGACTGGGCAAGGAAAATGACAAAGAATAACGGAACGAGTTGGCGAAGGGTAGTTACCGCGCGATGTTTGCGGTTTACATACACTTTCCAATAACCGTATTCATAATATTGGCGGAATAGTTTTCTCCAGGAAGGTCTAACATAATAATTGACAGAAGTATCCAGCGTAAGCCAAATCCGTCCGCCTGCTTTTTCAAGCCTGTAATTAAATTCATCGTCCTGGTTGCGTATCAGCGCTTCATCGAAGAGGCCTGTTTTACTGAAAACTTCTTTTCGATACATAGGCATGCCAACGGTATCTGTATAACCACTTCCCCGACCGGTTCGAAAGTAGGCATTGCCGACACCGAAGGAAGAAGACATGGCACGTGCAATATTTTTTGAAAGGTTATTGGTATAACAATTCTTCCAGAGGCCACCACTGCACCAGACTTCAGGGTGAGACTCCAGGATCATTACATTTTCTATAATGTAACCGGGTGCCATCTCCGCATGTGCATCGAATATCAGAATGTATTCACCGGTAGAATTTTTTATACCGATGTTGCGTGCAACAGGGGTGATCTTTTTTTCATTGATTACCACTTTAAGAATCGGAAGTCGCTTACAAATGTTTTCCAGTATAGCTGCAGTGCCATCATCACTCATTCCGTCACATACGATAATCTCAAGTAATTCTTCCGGATAGTCAGCCGCTGCTACAGACTCAATGCAGGCTTCAATAAAATCCTTTTCATTGCGACAGGGAATTACGACACTTACTTTTTTCATTCGAAATCAGTTTTTGTGTGCGGGTTGTTGCAACAGTTTCCGGTAGATGGCTACCAGTTTCTTTTCTTCCTGTTCCCAGTTGAAAACAGATTCGATGGCTTTTCTTCCATTCACACCCATCTGCTGTGCAAGCTCCTCGTCTGTTAAGATCTTATTGATCGCCGCGGCAATAGCTTCTATGTTGAACGGGTCTGCACAAATGCCGCATGCATACCTGGAAATGATATCGTTCCACAATGGAAAATCGGAAGCGATCACCGGCAGTCCGGCCGCCATATATTCAAACATCTTAACAGGATAGGCATCCACATAATTTTCTGTAGGATGGAGTAGTACAAGTCCGGCACAACAGGTGGCGAGCAACGATTTCACCTGCTCACGGCTCATAAAACCATGCTCTTTTACTTTTTTCCAGCCACGCATGCGCGCAATATCATCATGCAATGAAGGTGGAGAGAAAGTGCCTCCGAGGTGTAATGTAGTGTTGCAATAGTCAAGCGCTTCAACCATTTCGCGGATGCCTCTTATTGCAGTTATTCCGCCTACATAGCAAATCTCCTTCTTGCGGAAGATGCTTACATTATCAGCGACCGGGAACTCCCGAAGCAAAGGGAAGTTGCAAATTTGTGCTGTATTCGGGTTGAGGGCTTTAAAACGTTTTTCCAATAGTGGTGTAACGGTAATAACCTGGTCGAAGTTGGCAACAGCACGGTTTTCGTAGCGTTCAAAAGCGGCAGCAATGGTCTTTTTTGCAAAGGAAGGAAGGTAATGTTTGGCCAGCAACTGGCGGGGTACATCTTCATGCGCATCATAGATCACTTTGTAACCTGCTTTTTTCAACTTCAGTCCAATACGCAGCAATTCAGGGTCATGCAGGTGATAGATTTCGGCATCCACATGAAGCGCCTTCTTCCATACTTCATTCACGGTAGTAATCATGCGCAGCGGGCGCGAAGCATTTTTATTAACTGCAATAATGTGCACGCCATTTTTCACTTCGTCTTTATCAGCAGGTGCAATAAGTGTAACATCATAACCTGCCTGTGCCAGCGAGGAGCATTCTTTTACAAATATCCTGGTATCGTAAGGATGATGAACAGAAGTGAGGTGGCAGACTTTCATGTTGCTGCAGTGACGCTGTCATAAAGATCAAAAAATAATTTCCTGCTGTGTGCTTTTGTTGCGTGCAGGAGCATTTCATTTAAGTTAGCCAGGAGGATGTCCTCTTTAAATAACGGCAACGCTTTTTCAAAATCAGCCGCTGATAGTTGCGCTGTAATTATCCCGTTTTTTTCATGCATCACCCATTCCTTATTGGCAGGAAGATCAGATAGTACAGGGATACAACCGGCACTCATGGCTTCCAGAAGGCTTACGGAAGTAGCATCACTTTCAGGATAGCTAACGAAGATTTTTGCTGCCCTATACCATGCAGTGTTCTCTTCACGGCCAATCCAGCCTGCAAAAATTAACTGTTCCAAAATCCCAAGATCAGCAGCAAGTTTCTGCAAGTTGCCTGTCTCTTCTCCGGTGGCGGCGATAACCAGTTTCCATGATTTGTCCTGGCTTTTAACGAATTCTGCAAATGCATGCATGATGTGATCAATCCGGTAGAGTTTCTTATGCAACCGGTTGCTATAAATGATGTTTTCTTTTTTAACGAGCAGTTGTGTTAATTCTTCACTAGTTGTGCAGATCGGATCAATGCCGAAATTGATGATCGCTATCGGAAGATGTTTTTTCGAAAGAGCATTCATGCTTTCTGCCAGGAATCTTGCATCGGCAGTGAAGTAGCCGGCTGAAGCAAGAATTTGCTCCACCATCTTTCGGTAAAAGAAACCACGTTTTGGATGAAGGAGTATATCGCTGCCCCAGGCAGTGACGATGGTTTTTTTCTTCAGGTTACCTGCCGCTTGTAATGTGAGCCATGCAGCAGTGTTGGCCTGGTGAATATGAATGATGGAAGGTTGAAATTCATGGATGATATTTTTAATCGAAGGAACAGTTTTTAAGAGTTGAATAGGTTTGCTGATACTGAAGTTTACCGTTTTCGTTTTGCCGGCATAATCCGGATTCACGGTATTGGTGAGCAATAGTATCTCGTCAAAATAGCCTTCAATTAAACGGATGAAATGATAGGTATGCACAGAATTCATACTTACCAGCAGTAGCTTTTTCATCGAAGAAAATTTATTGGCTCCATTGGTTGTAGAATTCCTTTAGGTGCGGATGCTGATCAAGGTATTGCTGGTCGAGTGTACGGGTATCGCCGGTAACAACAGCCGGGTTGCCTGCAATAATAGAGAAATCGGGAAAAACGCCGTTTACATAACTGAAGGCACTTACGATACAACCTTTGCCAATGATCGAACCCGGCATAATCACCGTATGCGGCCCGATGAAGGAATATTTTCCGATTACGACACTTCCTTTATAATAGCCTGCATGGTCTTGCTGATCTATATAAGCTCTTCCATAGAGTCTTATGGAAATATGGCTTGAATGCGTAAGTATGCTAACATAGTTCGTGACCTGGCAACCTTCTTCAATAGTTAGTCCGTTGCTTGCATCAATCATATTGTAATGGCCGATAAAAACATGATTTCCGAGCTGTAATTTCTCTTTGTTACCAATGAAGGTAGTATTGCTGATTCTCACCTGTGGCAAATTCTTGCCACGGGCATCGGTATAGCCCCAGATTATTTCGGGAATACTGTCGGCAGTGAACAATCGACGTAAACGGTGAAAAAACTTTCGAATCATATCATCAGTACCGGCAATCCGGTTGGTTAGGTAGTTTTGTTTTCGACATTAACCGGCAGGTAATAGAACCTGTACAAGGCATATAGCAAAAGACTTCCGCTTCCAAGGCTGAGTAATACAAATGCAAGTTGCGCATTACCCATTCGGCCGCCGATGATGATAGCGGCACATCGCAGCAGCGTGTCTACTAGTGCAAACCGCATCGCCCATTGTTGTTTGTTCAACACAATCGTGATCGCAGCAACCGGGCTGAAGATGAAATTCAACAGCAGCCAGGGACTCAGCAGTTGAGAAATTTCTCCGGCTTCTCTCCAGGATGCACCAAAGATCCATGAAAAGAGTGGTGGTGCAAAAAATGCCAGTGCCGTGAAGATAGGAACTCCTACCAGGCTCATCTGCACATAAACGCTTTTTGTAAGTGATTGCAGTTTTTTTCCATCGGCTACTAAGGTACTAGCCTTTTGAAAGTAAACCTGGAACATGGCAGCACCGATTAATGCAGCAGGCACTTTAAGTATCCTGAAGGCAAAGGCATAAGAACCCAGGAGGCTCTTGGAAAAGAAATAGTTCAGGAGAAAAATAACCAGGATATCCTGTAAAACACCCAGCAAGGCATGTGGGGTATTCACTGTAATGAAAGTCTTATACGTTCTGAAATTTTCCTGCATCAGCTTACGCGACACAAAATGTTCCAGTGTGGTAAGTTTCTTCCATGCACCGGCAAAGTAGATAGACAATGCAGCAAACTGACCGGCTATGGAGCCGATGATGAGTCCTAAAGAGGAAAAGCCGTTGATACCGAGGCCTATACTAACCATTCCTGTGATACCCGTTTGACTCACCTTGCCTGCTGCAAGCAGGCGAAATTTTTTTTGTCGCGAAAGCCAATAGTTGAGTGCCTGTGCACCACCTGCAAACAACAGAAAAAGCGGAAGATAAAACTGCATCTGACTTAGTTCAGGTGTAGAGAGCCAAACTGGAAGTTGATGCGAGAAAAGGAGAATGAACAGGAACGATAAAGCGGTAAGCAGTACCGTGATGATGAATGAAAGTCGCAAAAGATTTACAGCTGATGATTCCTTTTCCGGTAACATGATAGCCAACTCGTAACGGAAGGTGGCAATGGCAGCAAACGCAGCAGCAAAGGAAGAAAAGATGGCAAATATTCCAAACTCTTCCGGAGAATAAATGCGCGAAAGTACAGGTGACAGCAAGATGGGTATTGCCTGTGCAAGCACGGTGCCGCTCAGGAGTGTGAGTACATTGCGAAGAAAATCGGTTTGCGGGAAAAGAGAGCGCAACATGTAAACGCTAAGGTAATTTCTTCCGGGATAGCGAAGGATTTAATGGGGGTAATGGATAAACATACCTGGATGTTTTTTTTTAATTAAGCTGTCTATTGCAAGGATGTAGAAAAAGGAATGCAGCAGTACAATTGAGGAGAAGCAATTTGAATTGCTGTGGCAACGGAAATATTTTCCCGGAATGCAATCATGCGTTGCACTTAACGCAAAGCATAAATGCGTTCGATAATATCAACCACCTTCAAACCTTCCAGGGCATTGGTAGTAATGGTAGAGCGGCCCAACAGCGTATCAATTACATTTTGAATTACATACTGATGATTGGCTGCACTTCCTTTATAAGCGCCATAATCGTTAGGTGGATTGGCAGGAGCGATTTCCGGTAGTTGATAATCAAGGATATGGCAATATTCAACTTGCTCCATGTATTGACCTCCAACTTTTATACTTCCATTTTCCCCGATTATGGTCATGCTGCTTTCCAGGTTTTTGTCCCAAACAGAAGTGGAGTAGTTGAAGCTGCCCATGCCTCCATTCAGGAATTTGAAGCTGACCTGCCCGCTATCGTCGCTGAATTCAGTGGAGTGCCGGTGATTGTTATTGGCAAATTTTGCATTGATATCGGTAATGTCGCCAAAAAGCCAATACATGATATCGATGAAATGGCTGAATTGTGTAAACAAAGGTCCGCCATCAAGTGATTGTTTGCCTTTCCAGTTACCTGGATGCACTTGTTTTTCCGGATGGTAGTACCGGTCGTCGCGGTTCCAGTAACAATTTATCTGTACGGTAAATAGTTTACCCAGCCTGTTTTCTTCCACTACCTGTTTCAACCATTGCGAAGGCGGGCTATATCGGTTTTGCATCACACAAAAGACCTGCTTCGACATTTTAAGTGAGGTAAAGATGACTTCTTCGCAGGAAGCCTTGGAAAGGCCCATTGGTTTTTCTATCACAACATGACAACCCTTTTCAAGGGCTTTGATAGCCAGTGGAGCATGTAATCCATTGGGAGTGCAGATGCAAACTACGTCGGGAATAGCTGTTTCAGAAAGCAATGCATCCAGTGAATCAAAAAAAGGCACATTAAAATTCGCTGTTGCATGGTCGTGTTGCAAAGGATCCACATCGGCAATTGCTTTCAACATCGCTTCCGGATGGTCATGTATCATCCGGGCATGTCTTTTTCCAATATGACCGAATCCAATTACGCCGAATGATATCTTTTTCATGAGTGAAACAACAGTACTTTCTGTTGCAAGGTTAATTAAAATTTCATGAGATGACGGAAGAACAACAGTGCCGGATATTTATGTATTAATTGTAATAAGTTTTATTCAGTAAAGTTGAACACTGTTCCGCCATAGAAAGCTTGCTACGCTAAGTTTCGGTTCAACTAAGGACGCAATTAATAAGCATTCTTTTCACCCTTAAACATATTCCAGACAGTAAGCACAATGATCTTAATGTCAAGCAGGAAACTCCAGTTCTCAATATAGAACACATCAGCTACAACCCGTCCATGCATCATTTCGGGATCTGCTGTCTCGCCGCGAAATCCCCTGATTTGCGCCAATCCGGTAAGTCCGGGTTTGGCCAGGTGGCGTGTCATGTACTTTTCAACGATGGGGCGATAGATTTCATTGAGTTTAATGGGGTGGGGTCGAGGTCCTACCACACTCATGTCGCCAAGCAAAACATTCAAAAACTGCGGTAGTTCGTCTATATTCAGCTTGCGTAAATATTTTCCGACGCGGGTAATGCGTGCATCATTTTTCTGTGCCTGTACAAATTCGGTGTCACCTTCCGTAACAGTCATGGTGCGGAATTTGAAAATCTTGAATATCTGGTAGTCTTTTCCGGAGCGGTTCTGAAGATAGAAAACCGGTCCCCTGGAATCAAGTTTGATAAGTAGTGCTACTAGTGGAATGAGCCAGCTTAAGATGAATATGAAAACCAGGGCAGAGAACACAATGTCGAAACTGCGCTTGATCATTTGGTTGAAGACATTCGACAGCGGCTCCGGTTGCAGGGAAATCACAGGATAGAAGCCATAGAAATCAACGGTAATATTCCTGTTATGAAATGCACTGAAATCAGGCACTACTTTAAATCGTATCAGGTTGTCTTCAGCAAAGCGGAGCAAATGATTGATTCTTTCAGATTCGCGTAATGGTAATGCGCAAAATATTTCATCGATTTTTTCTTCCAGTGCAAATTTCTTGGCGTCTTCAATAGTACCGTTTAACGAATAGTCACCGGATACAACTTTATCATCAAAAATTCCAAGTGGCTTGAATCCGTATCCGGTGTAGTCATGCAAGGTATCAAACATCCTTTTTCCCATGCCATCCCCGCCGATTACGATTACCCGGAATGTATTTTTTCCTGATAAGCGTTCATTTCTCAACCTGAACATTAATCCGATACGTAGCAGGGTATCGAGAATAATAAAGCAGAAATAGCCATACAGGAAAAGGATACCCGGCCAGGTGTAAGGGGTGAATAGCAGGATGACCGTTGAAAGCAACATGGCGTGAAACACAATAGCCTGGAAGTGTTTCGAAAAAGACTTTTCAAACTGCTCGAAACGTTTGGGTGTGTATAGTTCCAGGAAATAAGCTACTACCAGCCAGCAAAGCACCATGGCAATGGAGGCCTGTATAAAAAGCTCTCTAAAATTTGATTTGATTTCTCCCCATATAAATAAGTAACCAATGAGGAAAGATAAGAGAAGGAGGATGATATCGCCCAGCAGGTTTGCAATGGAGTACAGTCTGAATTTTTCGCGAATCATCTACAAAGCGACTTTAAGGCGCCGCAAATGTAATTAATTCAAAGAATTTTTAAGGCTAAACAAAAGTAGGGGGGTACGACAGATTGAATATTGAATATTGACTTAAGATTTAAGACTTAAGACAAATAGCTATAGTAACAATCAAATGTCAATAGAAAATTGAAAAATCAGTTAAAAAAGGTCAACCTATTGCACATCGGCTTCGCCGCAACAATTTAACCATTTAGCCATTTAACAGTTTAACACGCTCCGATTCTTAATAAACCGTCAGCATTTATCATATGAATCAGGTTGAAAGTTAATTGTCTACGTATTGTGACATGTTGATGAAATATAATATTGAAATATTCTTAACAAAAAACCGATTTCTATTTGTCATTTGTTTTTTGAATAGCTATTTTTCAATCGTCATCAAACTAATTTAATGAGCAGATTAATTACAAAACTGTTTTGCATTTCATTAACGGTAATATTTTTTTTGTTGTTTGTGCAATTCACCCGGGCACAATCTGTAGAAGGTTGGAAGGAATTGGTGGCCGGCTTACCTGCGGAAGACCAAACTGCTATTGAATTCATTTTGCCGGCGGTTAAATCAATTCCGGGCATCAGCTATAGTGGATATTGTGAAGCACAACGTTGTTTGTTGTTGTTGTTTGATCCGTATATGTATGCCGAGCCGTCTCAACTGGTGTCTGCATTTGCCAATCAAAAAATTAAGATCTATCCGAAGCACAACACAACGTTCCATATGATGGAGCAGGAATGCACATCACCGGTTTTACAAATACCTGATCGCGATTAAAGAATGAACTGATATTCAATCTGCTTAAAACACTATTGAATGGGAATTTTTTACAAGGCATTGTTATGCAGTATGTTTCTCTATGTTACGGAATCTGCCTATGGGCAATCCACTACTTTAATCAACGCTAACGGTAATGGTGGCTTTGAAATGGGGACAGATTTTGCTGCCAATGGCTGGGTGGAAGCAAATGGTACTCAGATCAACAGGTGGTATGTAGGAACAGGAGCTACCGGCTACACCGGAGCGCGCTGTGCTTGGGTGAGCAAGAATGGTACAGGATATACGTATAATATTTACCTGGCATCAGTAACGCATTTTTACCGGGATGTAACATTCCCTGCCGGAGAAGATTTAGCGACACTCACGTTCAGTTGGAAGGGGGAAGGTGAATCCAACGTTGATTTTATGAAGGTCTACCTTGTTCCTGTTACCACTACACCGGCTGCCGGCGTTGAATTGTTAACCGGAC
Source organism: Chitinophagaceae bacterium (assembly GCA_016704325.1). Taxonomy (GTDB): domain Bacteria; phylum Bacteroidota; class Bacteroidia; order Chitinophagales; family UBA10324; genus JACCZZ01. Next base: position 902,845 of record JADJAG010000008.1, on the reverse strand, counting down.
AAATAGGTAGTGCCCATAACCTTACACCAAACTGGACTACTTCCACCATCACCATCTGCGGTGTTGCAGGAACTACGCAACGATTAGTCTTCAGTTGGATCAACGACCTGAATGCAGGGACACAGCCTCCCGCAGCAATTGATAATATTTCGCTGGTAAGCAGTGTGGTAGGCGCTTCCTGCACTGCTGTATTGGGTACCGGTGTTACCAGCATCAGCGCATTACCTTATAATTCCGGTGCAGGTACAACACAGGCTGCGGGAAATGATGTGACCGGTGCGAATGCTATTGTCTGCGGCAGCACTAATTATTATACAGGCCAGGATAAAGTATGGGAGTTTACACCCACCGTTTCCGGACAAGTTACGATTGCCTTAGCATCTAACGGTTCTTACACCGGACTGATGTTGTATGATGGTTGCCCGATTGCAAATGTATGCAGTGGAGTTGCCGGCACGTGTGTTTCCTACGTTCAAAGTGCAACAGGAAATAAGTCGATGTGCGTGGATGTGGTTGCAGGGCATACGTACTATCTGTTGCTTGATTCGTATGCTGCGCCTGCTTACAATGCTTATTCTAACCTTTATATAAGTGAACCGGTGCCGGTAAGTGGTTCGAATGATCAGCCTTGTTTTGCAACGGCACTGACATTGGGAGTGAATTCAGCCGGTGATAATTCCTGCGCAACAGCTACCGGAGAACCTGCAATGCCATCCTGCTGGAACAATACTACGTCCAATACGGTGTGGTATAGTGTGGTCTGTCCGGCATCGGGCGCATTGAGGATACGAACTATTTCAGGCACCCTAACCGATACACAGATTGGTTTATACAAGGGCAGTTGTTCATCTCTTACCACCATTGCAGCCTGGTGCAACAATAATGCGCCTTCTTGTGGAACTTCTGCTTATAGCAATTCTGAATTGATCATTAATAGCGGACTAATTGCAGGCGATACTTATTTTATTGTGGTAGACGGTACAGGAAGTACCACCGGATCTTTCGATATACAGGTAAGTGATGCTTCTCTGCCTGTGGTGCCGGCGGCAGGACAGGAATGTGCCTCCACCAATCCAGTATGCAACCAGGTAATTGCAGTGGGCAATCCGGGCTTTGCTGCTTATGGAAATATTTGTGACTTTGGTGCTACCGGTGGAAACTGTCTGGCTGCAGGAGAGCGCGGTTCTGCCTGGTACGAAATTGTGATTAATGCAGCCGGATTCTTGGAGTTTGATATTGTTCCAAACGATTGGTCAGGAACCGGAACCGCAAGTACTGATTATGATTTTGCAATTTGGAAAACAGCCGGTTCAGGGTCTACAACCTGTGCAGAAATTGCTGCCGGCACGGTTAATCCATTACGCTGCAACTATAACAACCTTGGTGTAACGGGAGTATATGGAGCCACTGCAAGTACAGCACCACCGGCTTATCCGGGATTCGATGCTGCCTATGAGAAAAGGATTACGGTTGCGAATGGCGATAAGTACCAGCTAGTGGTAAGTAATTATTCTAACAGCACTTCCGGTTTTAGTATTAATATCGATCCCGTTGCACCGGTAAGCTATACAACTCCTACCCAGGTTATTTGGTCAGGAGGCTCAAATACAACCTGGACCGTTTCCGGAAACTGGGGAGGTTGTGCTACGCCAACATGCAGCATCGATGCAGTTGTTTCTCCTGCTGCAAGTAATCAACCTGTTTTGATTTCAGGAACTTATGAAAGCAGGGATATCACGATTAACCAGGGCGCAACGCTTACACTGGCAGCAGGTGCAGTATTGAATGTATGTGGCAATTTCTACAATTACGGTAGCATTATTGCCGACCCCACTTCAACAATAGCATTTATCGGAACCGGCACGCAAAATATCTATGGTTCGCTGGTTGGTGCGGATAAGTTTGGCAATGTGTTGATCAGCAAAAGTGCAGGCACGGTGATTCTGAATGCAGGGATGGAGATTGCCGGAGATTTTACATTACAAAACAACACCGGCATTTTTAATGTGAACGGTCAATACCTGAAACTGGCAGGCAACTTCCTGAACGCAGCCGGCACCACTACATTTACCGGAGTCAGTGGCTCAACCATTGAATTTAATGGAATAGCAGACCAGTTGTATTCGCCCGGGGGATCGCTCACATTAAATGATGTTTTCATTAACCAGGGTGTTCCTGCCGCAATTGTGCTAACGGGAAACTCAATGACGATATCAGGAAGCCTAACATTAACAAGCGGCCGAATTGAAACCTTGCTAAATGAAGTAAACGTTACCAACTCAACACCTGCAGCAGTCAATGCTGGTAATATTAACAGTTATGTGGATGGAGATTTGAGGCGGGCAACAACGGTTACCGGATCTTATGATTTCCCGGTAGGCCATTTTCTTTCAGGCAAAGGATACCAGCTTGCGAATATTGATTTTACCGCTGCTAATACCGCCACTGAACTGCTCGCGCGCTTCCGCCCATTTAGTTTGGTACCGGCTGCATTGGGACTTCTTGATTGCGGCATTACTTATAATCTCGAAGCACTGGATAATGGCTCATGGACTATTGCTTCTACTCCATCAGTGAGTACAGGTGTATATACTGCCACACTTTACAATACGCCCGGAACTTATTCAAATAGTGGAGGTGCCAGCAGTTGGACCGTGATGAAATACCCCACTTTAGGAACCGGATGGTTACTGGATGGTACCTGTGTAACCTCTACCATCAGCCAGGTTTCACGTACCGGGCTCACTGGGTTTTCGGAATTCGCTACGGCACAGTCGGTAGAATTTCTTCCGGTAACATTAATCGCATTTTCGGCACGGGCTACTGATAAAGGGAACCAAGTGGAATGGACAACAGCATCGGAATTTAACAACGACTATTTTTCTTTGGAGAAGTCAGCTGATGGAAATTTGTTTGAAGAAATAAATAAGCAATCAGGATTAGAATATACACTGGAACAGCATCACTATGATTTCCTGGATGACTCACCTTTTCATGGCTTGAATTATTATCGCCTCCGGCAAGTGAATACGGATGGAACCTTTGCTTTTTCAAAGGTGGTGATCGTGGAGAATATGCTGCAGGCTCCGTTAATGAGTCGCCCGTATCCTAACCCAACTACCGGGAAGCTGAACTTTGAAATCAGTACCATGGAAAACGGAACAGCCTTCATTCAGGTAATGGATGTATTCGGGAAGTTAGCATTGTCAAACAACCACCCGTTAAAAGCAGGAACCAATCCGGTCACTCTCGACCTTCAACAGCTGCCGGAAGGCGTATACTTTATAGCCTGCTCACTGGCACAATATGGATTCTTAAAAATGGAAAAAGTGGTTATTCAATAATATTCGCCTTGAACCACATCCAAAAGCGCGTTGTATAAAAACAGAATATTTCTGGTTGCCTAACTTTTTCCCGGTTTCCAGAAAATGGACAATAATACCACACCAAATCCCAGCAATACAAACATGGTAGATAAGGTGATCCTGGTAAATCCGTAAATCACTGCAGGATCCCATTCTGTGGGCTTTTGAGCTCCGCCCATCATCAATATAAAACCTATGGCGAGAAGTAACATGCCTGCACCCATCACGAGGTAATTACCCCTTGTGAAAATAAAAGGTTGTGAAGGAGTAGTAGGTGTTTGTTTTAAAGTTCCCTGCTTTTCGACAGTGGTGGTTTTTTGTTTGGCCATTTGATGATAGATTTCTAAATGTTCTGTTTCGTAATGTTTGCCGGCAGAAACTGCTGCTAACCGCCGGTTTCTATACGACTTAGTAACTTAAAGTTTGTAAACGTTACAAAGGTGTGCAAAGTTAAACGGAATTTTCCGGACAGGCTTAATACAACTCATCCAGTTTCATTCGCAGGTATTTATTTACTGCGAAGTGGGTGCTAAGGTAAGAAAAGAGTAAACCAAGCACCATCACGCCCGAAAAAACGGTAATAAGCATGGCTACATCCTGCAAGGCCATCAGTTCCGGTAACTGGCTGATTGCGAAATTCAATGTGGTCATCAATGCTAAAATAGAGATACCTGAGGCGATCAACCCATTTTGCAGGCTGCGCCGGGCAAAGGGCCAGGTGACAAAATTACGGGTAGCACCTACCAGTTGCATGCTGCGGATCAGGAAACGGTTGGAGTACATAGATAGACGAATGGTGCTGTCTATCAGTCCGATGGCCAGCAATACCAAAACCAGGCTGATGCCGATCAATACCCAACTGACTTTACGCAGGTTATCATTCAGCATTTCCACCAGTTGCCGTTCGTAATAGAATTCACCCACTTCGCTATATTTCATTACGCGCATTTCAATCGCATCAATGCTGTCTTTGCTGGTATAACCAGCATTTAATTTTAGGTTAATAGAGGCAAAAAGCGGGTTGTAATCGAGCAAGTCCTTAAAATCTTCCTGGTTATCCTGTGTAAATATCCTGGCAGCATCTTCTTTCGAAACATACTTCGAACTTTTTACCCAGGGTTCCTGCATCAGCTTTTTCTGAAGCGCCAGGATGGATTTTTCCGATGCATTATCCTTCATGATCACGGTAAACTCAATATTCTCCTTAAATTGATTGCCGAGTTTGTTGCCATGTATGAAAAGCAGGGCCAAAAGCCCGATCATAAACAACACCAGTGATGTGCTGATGATGCTGTATATGTAATTGGGTTTGAATCGTCTTGCTGTTGTTCTTTTTTCTGCCATTACTTCAAGTATAATTTCGCGAAATTAAACAACGATTATTTTGCGTTTTCATTACACCTGAAATGGTTATCAACAAATAAGGTGTCTGGTGAAAAATTTTCAATACAAAGGGTGTATGACAAATTGCACTTATTGCTGTAGCGTTTACCTTAGCGCCTTGCTTTTTTAGCGCCAAGACGCGAAGTCGCGAAGAAAATCACAAAGGATCAATATGCTACGTTTTTTTGGCGTCTTGGCGCCTTAGCGCTTGTATTATTTTATCGCTGAGAAATGCAATCCTCCTGTTGGAGTGCGGTAAGGGGTGTATGACAAATTGCACTTAATGCTGTAGCGTTTACCTTAGCGCCTTGCCTTTTTAGCGCCAAGACGCGAAGTCGCGAAGAAAATCACAAAAGATCAATATGCTACGTTTTTTTGGCGTCTTGGCATCTTCGCGCTTGTATTATTTTATCGCTGAGAAATGCAATCCTCCTGTTGGAGTGCGGGTAAGGGGTGCATGACAAATTGCACTTAATGCTGTAGCGTTTACCTTAGCGCCTTGCTTTTTTAGCGCCAAGACGCGAAGTCGCGAAGAAAATCACAAAGGATCAATATGCTACGTTTTTTTGGCGTCTTGGCGTCTTCGCGCTTGTATCATTTTATTGCTGAGAAATGCAATCCTCCTGTTGGAGTGCTGGTAAGGGGTGTATGACAAATTGCACTTAATGCTGTAGCGGTTACCTTAGCGCCTTGCTTTTTAGCGCCAAGACGCGAAGTCGCGAAGAAAATCACAAAGGATCAATATGCTACGTTTTTTGGCGTCCTGGCGTCTTCGCGCTTGTATTATTTTATCGCTGAGAAATGCAATCCTCCTGTTGGAGTGCGGGTAAGGGGTGTATGACAAATTGCACTTAATGCTGTAGCGTTTACCTTAGCGCCTTGCTTTTTTAGCGCCAAGACGCGAAGTCGCGAAGAAAATCACAAAAGATCAATATGCTACGTTTTTTTGGCGTCTTGGCGTCTTCGCGCTTGTATCATTTTATTGCTGAGAAATGCAATCCTCCTGTTGGAGTGCTGGTAAGGGGTGTATGACAAATTGCACTTAATGCTGTAGCGTTTACCTTAGCGTCTTGCTTTTTTAGCGCCAAGACGCGAAGTCGCGAAGAAAATCACAAAGGATCAATATGCTACGTTTTTTTGGCGTTTTGGCGTCTCGGCGCTTGTATTATTTTATCGCTAAGAAAAGCAATTTGTCATACACCCAATACAAAAGCAATCCATGCATCGTGGTAAAAGTCATTAGTTTTGCCAAAACCTTTTTAGCTGTACAGATATGGAATTTAATTTCAGAGCGATTGAAGAACGGGCCAGGGAAATATGGGCAAAACAACGAGTGTTTCAGGCCAAACTTGATCATGCCAGGCCTAAATATTATGTGCTCGATATGTTTCCATATCCTTCCGGTGCCGGATTACATGTTGGGCATCCATTGGGATATATCGGTTCTGATATCATTGCCCGGTACAAAAGGCTGAAGGGCTTTAATGTATTGCACCCGATGGGATATGATTCTTTTGGATTACCTGCTGAGCAATATGCTATTCAAACAGGACAGCATCCGGCCATCACCACAGAAAAGAATATCAATACTTTTCGCGGGCAGATGGATAAACTTGGTTTCTCTTTCGATTGGGATAGAGAAGTGCGTACCAGCGATCCGAAATTCTATAAATGGACACAATGGATTTTTATCCGGCTTTTTCATTCCTGGTATAATGTGAAAGCAGACCGCGCGGAAGCCATTGAAACCCTCATCAGCCATTTTGAAAAGAACGGCACTGAAGGGTTGACATTAGAGGATACACAGCAACCTTTCTCCGCAGATCAATGGAAAAATTATACGGAGAAAGAACAATCCACCATCCTGTTACATTTCAGGCTGGCTTACATCGCCGATTCCTGGGTAAACTGGTGTCCGGCACTCGGTACGGTGCTTGCTAATGATGAAGTGAAGGACGGCGTGAGTGAAAGAGGAGGTTATCCGGTAGAAAGAAAGTTAATGAAACAATGGAGCCTGCGCATCACAGCTTATGCGGATCGCTTATTGAAAGGATTGGAAGAGATTGACTGGAGTGAATCGATAAAAGAATCACAAAGAAACTGGATTGGAAAAAGTGAAGGGTGCAGTGTGCAATTTAAAGTGGTGAAAGAAGACAATACTACGCACACCATTGAAGTATTTACCACGCGTCCTGATACCATTTTCGGTGTCTCCTTTATTACCCTGGCTCCTGAGCATGAATTGGTAGCTCAGATCACAACAGCTGATTACAGAAATGCAGTGAGTGACTACGTTACTTATGCAACCAATCGCAGCGAAAGAGATAGGATGGCAGACGTAAAAAAGATTACCGGACAATTTACCGGAGCCTATGTGATTCATCCTTTTAGTGGTAAAAAATTACCGGTTTGGATTGGTGATTATGTGCTGGCAGGTTATGGCACCGGAGCGGTGATGGCTGTTCCCGGACATGATGCACGCGACTATGCATTTGCTCAATTTTTTGAAAAAGAACTGACAGAACAACTCGGGCACCATCCGATTGTAGAAGTAATTAGCGGTGGCGACTTGAGCAAAGAGGCTTATGCAGCAAAGGATGGTATCTGTGTGAATTCTGATTTCCTGAACGGATTACCGGTGAAGGAAGCAATCAGAAGAGCGATTAAAGAAATAGAAACTAAAGAAATAGGAGCGGGCAAAATAAATTTCCGGTTACGTGATGCCATTTTTGGAAGGCAGCGTTATTGGGGCGAACCGATTCCTATCTACTATGATGAAGAAGGTATTCCACGTACGGTAGATGAAAAGGATCTTCCGGTATTGCTTCCCGAAGTAGATAAATATTTACCTACCGAAGATGGTGAACCTCCCCTTGCACGCGCTTCCAATTGGAAATACAAAGGTAAGTATGAGTATGAGTTAACCACCATGCCCGGTTGGGCCGGCAGTTGCTGGTACTACCTTCGGTTTGAAGACCCTAAAAATGAACATGCTTTTGCTTCAAAAGAAGCGATTGACTACTGGCAGCAAATAGATTTTTATTTAGGAGGCGATGAACATGCTACCGGCCACCTGTTGTACTTCCGTTTCTGGACGAAGTTTTTATTTGATCTTGGATTGATTCCATTTGAGGAACCAGCGAAGAAGTTGTTGAATCAAGGGAAGATACAAGGAGTATCTCAAAAACTATTTGTTACAGGAATTAGCTTCGATTATAGGAGGGATCAGAAAAAACCACCGCTCAGTATTCCATCGAAGTTTGGAAAATTTGAAATTCCAAATTCTGAGGATTTTCTTGATCCTAAGTATGTTAACTTGACTAGAATTAATAAGATTCTTTATACACCAAATGAAGAAATTGAGCAATATTTTGATAATGTTGAAGAATCAAATTCTATTGAGCAGAATGTTCCAATTGAATTTGTGCAGGATAATGTTGTCAACTTATCGGCATATCTAGCTTCACCAATTGGCTCAGACTTGGAATATTCTTTATTCTTAACTGATGGAGGATATTGGTTTAGAAATAAATTTTATCGACAAAACAATGGCTCAGATCAGGTAATAACAAAGAGTGTTCCTGAAAAAATGTCCAAATCCAAATACAACGTCATCAATCCTGATGAGGTAATTGGAGAATACGGCGCCGATGCCTTCCGCATGTATGAAATGTTTCTCGGCCCCATCGAACAGCATAAACCCTGGGATACGAAAGGCATTGATGGCGTATACCGTTTCCTGAAAAAAATGTGGAAGCTGTTTTATGATGAAGAGGGACAATGGCTAGTCACCAACGAAGCTCCTTCACCGGAAGAACGGAAAGTATTGTACCGCGCCATTAAAAAAGTAGCGGAAGATGTAGAACGTTTATCATTTAATACTTCAGTCAGCGCCTTCATGATTTGCGTGAATGAACTGACACAACTCAACTGCCATAAGAAGGAAGTATTGGAATCATTGCTGATTATCCTCAGTCCGTATGCACCTTTTGTTACAGAGTATTTATGGGAACAGCTTGGGCATTCATCCAGTATTGTAAAAGCGGTTTACCCCGAATATGATGCATCATTGTTGGTGGAGAATGCATTTGAATATCCTGTTGCCATAAACGGAAAAACGAGGGTGAAACTCAACTTTGCACTCGATCTCACCAATGAACAGATTGAAAGGGAAGTAATCAGCAATGAAGCATTGCAGAAATATTATGATGGTAAAACTCCCAAAAAGGTAATTGTAGTGAAAGGAAGAATGATCAATATCGTAGTGTAGCAGCAATAATTGGTTGTTAAAAATTAAACCAGTTTCTTTTCCATCACCCAATCTGTTTCAATAAGGTCGCCCATCACAAATGGATGGGTGCCTATTTTTTCAAAGCCCCATTTTTTGTAGAAAGCAACAGCACGGTGATTGTCTTCCCACACACCAAGTACCACGGATTCCATCTTTTCTTTTTTCGCCAGTTCAATGGTAGCTTCCATCAGTAGCTTTCCGACTTTTTGATCGTGGTATGCCTTTAATACATACAAACGACATATTTCAAGACTTTGCCTGGTGATAAAGTCTCCAAGTTGTTGCTGAAGGCTGAGCTTGGCAAATCCCACCATTTTTTCATTATCGAATGCCACGATATACAAATACATCGGGTCTGCTAATTCTTTCCGGATTACTTCAAGCTGTAATTGCCTTGGAGGTAATTGTTCAAGGTTACTGCATCATAGTTCTTCGACCAGGTTTCCCGGAAGGTGGTATCCCCGTTTTCTGCCAATTGCTCGGCATCTTCAATGGTAGCATTCCTGAGCGTAATATTCATGCTGCAATTTATGGTTTTGATGTTTCAACGTCTTAGAAAATTGAAATGCTTTTTTTAATCCGCTCAGGTGTATTCGCTGCCCGTATTTTTGATTGGATGAAAATTATGGAACTTTGGCGCACCATTAAAGATTGTCATCATTTATCATACAAGTATAACGTAATTCAGGCATGAGTGAAAAAGTAAAGATTATAGAATGCCCGCGAGATGCCATGCAAGGGATCAAAGGATTCATTCCAACAGAAAAAAAAGTGGCCTATATCAATAGCTTACTGGAAGTGGGTTTCGATACCATTGACTTCGGCAGTTTCGTTTCTCCGAAAGCTATCCCACAATTGGCAGATACTGCATTAGTATTGTCAGGTTTGAACTGGTCGCCGGAGAAAGCGAAGTTGCTTGCCATTATCGCAAACAAAAGAGGAGCCCTCGAAGCGGCCATGTTCGATGAGATCACCTATCTCGGTTTTCCCTTTTCTGTGTCAGAAACATTTCAGCAACGCAATACCAATGCTTCCATGGATGAAGCGCTGCTGCGGGTGGAGGAAATTCAAACTATTTGCCTGAAGCAGAAGAAACAACTGGTACTGTATATCTCCATGGGTTTTGGAAATCCATATGGCGATCCATATAGTCCGGAAATTGTGAAAAAATGGACAGAGAAGATGATAGGTATGGACATCAAAATCATTTCTTTGGCTGATACCATCGGCGTGGCAGATGCTGCAGTGATTGCTATGCTCTTTAAAGATTTAATTCCTTCCTTCCCCCAAATTGAATTTGGCGCTCATTTTCATACTACGCAGGATGCCTGGCAGGAAAAAGTGGAAGCAGCCTGCCTCCATGGTTGTCGGCGATTCGATGGTGCAATTAAAGGATATGGAGGTTGTCCGATGGCAAAAGATGAACTGACCGGCAATATGCCTACAGAACATTTGATTTCATATTTTGAATCTCAGAAAATGGAAACCGGAATAAATTATGATGCATTTAATAAGTCGTTATTGGCCTCTTCGACAATCTTTCTATAACGAAATCTTAAACAGACTTTGTATAGTGAGCGTTTCATTTTCTTTCACCAAAAATGGCACTTCCGATTCTTACCATATTGCTTCCTTCTTCCACTGCAATTTTATAGTCACCACTCATTCCCATGGAAAGAATATCAGGTTGAAAACTGGCCGATCGGAGCGGTTGCACTTCGTCAAAGAAAGATTTCAGCGACCTGAATTCATTTCGAATCTGAATCTGATCATCTGTAAAAGTGGACATTCCCATCATTCCTCTGATACAGATATGATGCAGGGAGTTTAGTTTCGGTTCCTGCAATAATTCGCGCGCTTCATCAAAGCCCAATCCGAATTTCGTTTCTTCTTTAGCAATATAGATTTGTAACAACACATCAATTACACGGTTGATTTTTGCCGATTGCCTGTTAATCTCTTCCAGCAACTTAAAGCTATCCACCGAATGAATCAGCGATACAAACGGAGTAATGTACTTAACCTTATTGCTTTGAAGATGGCCGACTAAGTGCCATTGAATGTCTTTAGGCAGCTCAACATATTTGTCGGTGAGTTCCTGCACTTTATTTTCACCGAAAATGCGTTGTCCCTGCTCATAAACTTTCAGGATCTCTTCCGCAGGTTTGGTCTTACTGATAGCTACCAGGGTTGCCCCGTGCGTTTGCAGGTAATTCTTGATGGATGCTAATGTTTCATGCATGGTTATGGATTCTGTACTCAAAAAGAAATACTTTTGCCGGTAAAGAAACAGGTGCAATGATCTCTCACTATTGGATGCTGCGTTGTATGGTGTATGTTTTGATGATCTCCGTTTTTGTCTCCTGTTCCAAACAGTCAGATAAAGCACCGGGTGGAATCTTGCCCAAAGATAAAATGATTGCCGTGCTGTTTGATATTCATGTGGCAGAATCATCAGTTAATAGCCGCGGACTGACAAATTTAGAATTGAACAAACTGGTGGCAGTAAAGTATGAAGACATCATGAAAAGGCATGGAACTACATACGCCATCTTTAAAGAATCATTTGATTATTACCTCCATCATCCGGAGCAGTTTGAGTTGATATACCAGGAAATTGTAAATCAACTGACAGCCATGGAAGGAAAAGCAAAAGCCAGGCTGCCGGAAAAGACAAAAGATGGAGTGGATACGCTCCAGAGAAATTGATGAGCAACAATCGCTGTAGTTTGATGAAGCAGGAATAGGAATCCGTTATCATTCGATAGGTGATTGACTGATTTCCAGCCACAGCAATTACGATTTTTTTAATTTTAGCAAAAAAAATATAGATCTATGATTGATAAAAGAGTTTCTGGTGCTGATGAAGCTATTCAGGATATTCCGGATGGTGCTACCCTGATGATTGGTGGATTTGGACTGTGTGGCATTCCGGAAAATTGTGTGGATGCATTGGTACGGAAGGGTATAAAAGATCTTACCTGTATTTCTAATAATGCAGGTGTAGATCAGTTTGGGTTGGGCATGTTGCTCAAGACCCGACAAATAAAAAAAATGATCTCTTCTTATGTTGGGGAGAATGCAGAGTTCGAGCGGCAATTGCTTGCCGGTGAACTGGAAGTAGACTTGCTGCCACAAGGTACTTTAGCTACCAGCATACAAATGGCAGGCATGGGTATTCCGGCATATTTTACACCGGCAGGTTACGGAACAGAAATAGCGGAAGGTAAAGAAGTACGCGAATTTAATGGGAAGATGTACCTGATGGAAAAAGCACTGCATGCTTCTTTTGCATTAGTGAAAGCTTGGAAAGGCGATCACATGGGCAACCTGATTTTTAGAAAGACCACACGCAACTTCTCCTCTTCCATGGCAAAGGCCGGTGATATTACGATTGTGGAAGTGGAACATTTGGTGGCCCCGGGTGAGTTGGATCCTGACCAGGTGCATGTGCCCGGAATCTATGTGCGTAGGATTTTTCAGGGAGCGAATTATTTGAGGAGGATTGAGAAGAGGACGGTGGCGATTGGGTGATGTGCGGATGTGCGGATGTGCCGATATGTTGATGTGTTGATGTGCGGATGTGCTGATGTGCCGATGTGCTGATGTGCTGATGCGTTGATGTGTTGAAGTGTTGAAGTGTTGAAGTGCTGAAGTGAGAGTTTAGTGGCGTTCGATTTGTATTTTTTTTTTGAGGAAGGGTTTTTGACTTGGTTGTCACTTAACATTATAAAGTAAATCCGGAAACCGGTAATGATAGTTGAAAGGTTCTAAAACTAAATTATGGCACTAGATAAGTTTGGCATTGCAAAGCGTATAGCGCAGGAATTGAAGGATGGTTACTATGTGAACCTTGGAATAGGCATTCCAACCCTGGTTGCCAACTTTGTTCCATCCAATATCAGTATTGTATTGCAGTCGGAAAATGGTATTCTTGGTATGGGTCCTTATCCTAAAGAAGAAGAAGTAGATGCCGATCTGATCAATGCGGGAAAGGAAACAGTGACAGTAATTCCCGGCGCCAGTTTTTTTGATTCAGCCGAAAGTTTCGGAATGATCAGGGCGGGTAAAGTGGATCTGACCGTGTTGGGTGCAATGGAAGTTTCTGATACTGGAGATATTGCCAATTGGAAGATTCCAGGTAAAATGGTGAAGGGAATGGGTGGAGCAATGGACCTGGTAGCAGCGGCTAAGAATATCATCGTGGCAATGATGCATACGAATCCAAAAGGTGAATCCAAACTGCTGCCGGCATGTACCCTGCCACTCACCGGTGTAAGATGTGTAAAACGGATCGTCAGCGACCTGGCAGTACTGGATGTTACGCCTGGTGGATTTAAGTTGATTGAACGCGCGCCGGGCGTGAGTATTGAAGAGATACGTTCAAAAACGCTTGGACGATTGATTGTAGATGGTGAAATACCGGAGATCAGTATCTCTTAATTAGAGTTCATTTAAGCAAGTCATTGCATCAGGAAAAACTTCTTTGTACATTTAAAGAGTTACCGGCAACAGGTTAATGTACGACCATCAATGATAAGGTAGCTTGTTAAATGTTGTTTCGATTTTTCAAATAAAAAAGTAATTATTTATGGAAACACTCACCAAACCTGCGGCCACTGCGCAGGAAGTTGATTTTCTCCCCATCATGGGAACCGATTATGTGGAATTCTATGTAGGCAATGCAAAACAATCGGCCCATTACTATCAAAGCGCTTTTGGTTATGAACCTGTTGCTTTTTGCGGACTTGAAACAGGAGTAAAGGACAAGGCATCGTATGTGATGCAGCAAAATAAAATCAGGCTGGTGCTCACTACAGCACTATCACCGGACTCGCCCATTTCCGAACATGTAAAAAAGCATGGAGATGGTGTAAAGGTGATTGCGCTTTGGGTAGATGATGCCAGGAAGTCATTTGAAGAAACAGTTAAACGAGGCGCAAAGGCTTACCTGCAGCCGGTCACAGAAAAGGATGAATATGGAGAAGTGGTTCGGTCCGGTATTCATACCTACGGAGAGACCGTGCATATTTTCGTGGAACGGAAAAATTACAACGGAATATTCCTGCCGGGATTCAAACCCTATAAATCAATGAAGAAAACGGAACCGGTGGGACTGAAATATGTGGATCACATGGTAGGAAATGTAGGATGGAATGAAATGAATACGTGGGTTAAATTTTATGAAGACGTGATGGGATTCAGGAATATTCTGACATTCGATGATAAAGACATCAGTACAGAATATTCTGCATTGATGAGTAAGGTGATGAGCAGCGGTGATGGCCGCATCAAGTTCCCGATCAATGAACCTGCTGAAGGAAAAAAGAAATCGCAGGTAGAAGAATACCTTGACTTTTATGGCAGCCAGGGCGTTCAGCATATTGCCGTGGCCACCGATAATATAATTGAAACGGTTACCAACCTGCAACAGCGCGGAGTAGAATTTCTCAAGATTCCCGCTTCCTATTATGAAACGGTACTGGATCGCGTAGGTCATATTGATGAAGACCTTGCACCATTGAAGGATTTAGGTATCCTGATTGATCGGGACGAGGAAGGGTATCTGCTGCAGATTTTTTCAAAACCGGTAGAAGATCGCCCGACACTTTTTTATGAGATCATTCAGCGCAAAGGGGCAAATTCTTTTGGCAAAGGAAATTTCAAAGCCTTGTTTGAAGCGATTGAACGCGAGCAGGAATTAAGGGGCACCTTATAATGATGCCACTCATGTTGCATTTGTCACCTGCTTTCACTTGCTCGTCAATTAGTAAATGCGTCCATCATCTGAGTAGCATTCACGGAGTCATGCTACGATACACCATTTGTTTGCTTGCAACCAGCCTCTGCCAGATCTCCAACCCATATTCATCTGTTGCCCAGGTATCACCACCGGTTTTGGATGAAAGAATTTCCAAAACCTGGAAGATGGAAAAGTTGGTGATGGGCAATAAGGTAACAGCAGGTGATCAGGGAGAAGGTGCATTTTTGCTTATACTTCATGCAGATCATACGATAGAACAGGGTTTGTTTCCCGATGGTATGATTAAAGGCACCTGGACTGTTGATGAGGAGAAGCGGTTGCTGTCGATAAAGGATACAGAAACATCAGTTGTGTACCAGATGAAAGTGATATCCATTTCTGCCGGTGAGTTGATTTTGCAAGCTTCTGAAGATCCAAATGGAACAACCATCTATTACAAAGCCAGGTGACGAGTGCCCCGTTACACGATCCTGCAATGAAAAACAGATCTGTTTGGATTTCATCCGGTAATGATTGATTTCGCGTAACCTCATTTTATTTCCTGAACCCTTGTTTTGCGCAGACTATATTTCTAAAGGGAGCGTAGCTTTGGAAAATTAAGCAGCTGCGTCAATCATATCTCTCACAAATCAGGAACGGCATTCAGGTTTATCTTTCAGTTTGAAATAAATTATTGTTGAGCTTCAGAATGTGTTATTTACTCTTATCATCAATAATTTTTTGAATTTTTCTTTTGACGTTAATTGGTGATTTACACTCAAATTGTCGCTTTAGGAACCTTTAGACAACATGAGCTGAAATTATTTTTAAAATTTTTTTCACAATTTCTGATCACACTTGCACATTAATTCTGTTGTTGCAAGGTGTTGCAATCGCAAAATTATTTTTGATTATTGCAGCAGGAGTAAAATCATTATTTCTTTTTTGAGTATGCTGTAAGTATTGCTGGTATTGTGTTTCAGCATGATTGAAAAATTATTTCATTGAATAAAATCAAAATGCAGTTTCATAAAATGGATCAATAGTGAAATTTTTTTTGTTGCTGATTTATTTTAAAAAAGGATGACTGCTACATTATTCACATTGTTGTGTGAATAAAAATGTTTGAAAATATTTTTGTTATGAAACGATTCGTTCTTATTTTGATGAAAATTTTTAACTATGGCAACAAAAAAGAAAGCAGCTAAAAAAGCTGCAAAGAAAGCAGCTCCGAAAAAAGGAGCTAAAAAAGCTGCTAAGAAAAAATAATTTAGCAAAGCTTTTTTGAATAACGGGGCATCGAAAAATCGGTGCCCCTTATTTTTGTGGTAACCCTGAACTGAGTTGAAATCAGGATGTGATTATATCCGCACAGCAAGAATCCCCGACGTTATTGTTTCACTATTGGAAGAATGTATCTGATTAGAAAGCATGGGTATTGGATCAAAGGCTGAAAAGCTATCACTTAAATTATTGCTCCGCTATTCGTGCCATAACTCGAAGCGTGATGGAGATTGAACTCTAAGAGGAGTGTTGGTTTAAAATACTGCTCGGCTATTCGTGCCACGACTGGAAGCGTGATTGAGATTAGAAGGAAGTGGTAATGAGTCGGGGCACGAATGCTGCGCTCGTGCCACGACTATTAAAATAGATCTGGCAATCTGGAAATGCTTTATGAGTCGTGGAACGAGTAAGGCATCTCATTAAATAGTTTAGGTGTAATAGTCTGCTTTGGTTTGCGCTGCGCTGCGCTGCTATTCGTGCCACGACTGGAAGCGTGATTGAGATTAGAAGGAAGTGGTAATGAGTCGGGGCACGAATGCTGCGCTCGTGCCACAACTATTAAAATAGATCTGGCAATCGGGAAATGCTTTATGAGTCGTGGAACGAGTAACGTATCTCATTTAATAGTTTAGGTGCAAGAGTCTGCTTTGGTTTGCGCTGCGCTGCTATTCGTGCCACGACTGGAAGCGTGATTGAGATTGGAAGGAAGTGGTAATGAGTCGGGGCACGAATGCTGCCCTCGTGCCAAGATAACGACTCTTGAATCAAATTATGCTAGGAGGCAAAGACGACCAGATGTTGGTGCAAAGAATCATCGTATGGAAAAGGATTGTTATCAACTAAAAAGCCGGCGTTGTGCCGGCTTAAAATAATTTGAATGATTAATCTTTAGTCAAACGATTGATTTGAAAGTGCAGCCTGTTTCAACATCTCTTCATATTCAGCAGGGGTGAGATCATTGAAGAAAAAATTCACCGGGTCTAGCTTAACACCATTGCGGATCACTTCATAATGGCAATGCGGTGCAGTGGATTTGCCGGTACTTCCCACATGGCCAATTACATCACCACGTTTAACAACCTGCCCTTCACGCACAATGATGCGACTCATATGCGCATAGTGGGTCTGGTATCCAACCATGTGATTGATGATTACATGATTTCCATATCCGCGATCACCATATTCAACAACGCTGATCGTACCATTGCCTGTTGCATGTATCGGTGTGCCGGTAGGTGCCGTGAAATCAAGCCCTTCATGCATCTTGGGAATCTTATAGATCGGATCAATGCGCATACCAAACCCTGAAGCGATATGCGATAACTGTTTATTGGAGATTGGTTGAATGGCCGGTATAGAGGCCAGTACTTCGGCCTTCTTTTTAATCATCACGGAGATCTCATCATAGGATTTAGACTGAATGTAAAGTTGTCGCCGCATCTGATCCATTTTTGCTGCCGTACTTGCCATCAATTGCCCGTTATCAAAACTCATCAGTTCACGATACTTATTAATACCACCCGAACCTGCCTGGCGTATGCTGGAAGGAATGGGCTCTGCTTCAAAAATTACACGGTAGATGTTATCGTCACGTTCTTCAAGGTCAGCAACCACGGAAGACATCTGGTCTAATTTTTTATTCAGGAGATCATACTCCAGTTGCATTTCAGTCAGTTCCCGGCGCAATGCTTTTTCTTTCGGAGAATCCAGGTATGTATAGGCCAGGTAAACAATAATAAAAGCAAATACCAGCGCCGCAGAGATGAAACCCAATATCCTCATAAACTTCGTGCGAAAAGCTTCTTCAAACTTTTCATAACGCAGTGCCTGGGTATTGTAGTAATACTTTACCTTTTTCATCCTTCTAACACTTCCTTTTATTAGCTAATTTTACGCCCCCTGCAGATGGGACGTGAACAAAATTAACAAATTAACTTTTTGCAAACAAAGATTGACCTTTTGAAACTGTATGATGAACGCTAAAGAAATCCGATCCACTTTTCTTGACTTTTTCGCTTCAAAGGAACATACCATCGTTCCTTCAGCACCCATTGTGGTAAAGAATGATCCTACCCTGATGTTTACCAATGCAGGTATGAATCAGTTTAAGGATATTTTCCTTGGAGACAAAGCACCTTTTTCAAAGCGGGTAGCTGATACGCAGAAGTGTTTACGCGTATCAGGCAAACACAACGACCTCGAAGAAGTAGGTATTGATACGTATCACCATACCATGTTTGAAATGCTTGGAAACTGGTCTTTTGGTGATTACTTTAAAGAAGAAGCTATTGAATGGGCATGGGAACTTCTCACCAGTATATATAAGCTTCCGGCTGACCGTCTATATGTAACCATATTCGAAGGTGATGTTGCTGAAAATCTTTCTATGGATGAAGAGGCGCGTGACTTTTGGAAAAAATGGATTGCAGAAGACCGGATCATCCTCGGGAATAAGAAAGATAATTTTTGGGAAATGGGTGATACAGGACCGTGCGGGCCTTGTTCAGAAATACACTTCGACAACCGTGATGAGGCAGACCGTGTTAAGTTAGATGGGAAGTTATTGGTGAATCAGGGTGATCCGCAAGTTATTGAGATCTGGAATCTTGTATTCATCCAGTTCAACCGCTTAACAAATGGATCATTACAACCATTACCAGCAAGTCATGTGGATACCGGTATGGGTTTCGAACGATTGACACGCGTAGTGCAGCGAAAAAAATCGAACTATGATTCTGACATTTTTCAACCGCTAATCCGGCTGATCGAACAAAAGTCAGGCATCAATTATGGTAGTGATGAGAAAACGGATATTGCCATGCGGGTAATGTCAGATCACATTCGTGCCATTGGATTTGCTATTGCCGATGGCCAGCTTCCTTCCAACACAGGTGCCGGTTATGTGATTCGCAGAATTCTTAGAAGGGCAGTCAGGTATTATTACAGTTTCCTCCATATACAGTCTCCACTGCTTTATGAATTGGTGCAGGTGCTCGCCTCAGAGTTTGGTGAAGTATTCCCGGAGATTGTGAAACAACAATCTTTTGTGGCAAGGGTAATTGAGGAAGAAGAAACATCCTTTCTCAAAACGTTATCTGATGGCATAAAAAGATTTGAGCAATATAGTACTGCCGCAGAAAACAAAGTTGCTGAAGTGGAAGGCAAGTTCGCTTTTGAATTGTATGACACCTTTGGATTTCCGGTTGATCTTACACAACTGCTGGCGGCAGAAAGGGGTATGACCGTTGACCTCATCGGGTTTAATCAATCACTGGATGAACAAAGAAAACGATCGAGGAAGGCCGCAGAAGTAATCACAGGCGATTGGTCCGAATTGATGAAAACAGATCAGTTTACCTTCCTGGGATATAATCAGCTCGAATCAAAGGCAAAGGTTGTAAAGTACCGGAAGCTAAAAGCAAAGGATAAGGAAATTTTTCAGGTGGTTTTGGATCAAACACCTTTTTATGCAGAGAGTGGCGGACAAGTGGGTGATAAGGGCAAATTGCATTTTGCAAACGAAGTGATTGAAGTGCTGGATACCAAAAAAGAAAACGAACTGATCATTCATTTTGTGAACAGGTTTCCTGAGAATATGGAAGGAAATGTAACTGCCTCCGTTGATGCAACACTGAGAAGCAGCACCATGGGGAATCACAGCGCTACGCACCTGATGCATGCAGCCCTGCGCAATGTGCTGGGACCGCATGTGCAACAGAAAGGTTCCCTTGTTGCGCCCGGTTATCTTCGATTCGACTTTTCGCATTTTGCGAAACTGACGAAAGAAGAATTGGATAAAATTGAAAGCACGGTAAACAGGAAGATCAGGGAGAATATACCACTGCAGGTAGATGTTATGCCTATTGCAGAAGCGATGAAAACAGGTGCGATGGCATTATTTGGTGAGAAATACGGAGATCAGGTACGTGTTGTAACATTTGACAAAAATTATTCCCGTGAGCTATGCGGAGGTACCCATGTTACCGCAACGGGTGCCATAGGTTATTTTAAGATTGTATCCGAAAGCGCAGTTGCAGCCGGTGTCCGCCGTATTGAAGCAGTGACCGGTGATGCCGCAGAAAAAATGATCAGCGCCGCATTTCAAAGATTGGAACAGATCGGTTCCATGTTAGGTAATGTGAAGGATATTGAAAAGGGTGTACTGCACCTGCAAGAGGTTAATGTACAATTAAAGCAACAGGTGGATCATTACACTGCATTGCAGGTAGGCAAGATGAAAGAAAACCTAAAGACAACCATAGAAAAAATAGGTGATGCAAATTTTATTGGCGCGGAATGCGTCTTACCTGATCCGGAAGCATTGAAGAAACTGGCTTATGAACTTCGTAATGAAATTGAGAATGTGGTAGCCGTACTTGGTATTGCTTCAGAAGGTAAGGCACACCTGGTAATTGCCATTGCTGACAACCTGGTAAAAGAAAAATCTCTTGACGCCGGAAAATGGATACGTATCATAAGTAAAGAAGTGAATGGCAGTGGGGGAGGACAAAAGTTTTTTGCTACGGCAGGCGGTTCTAACCCTACAGGAATTAAAAAGGCAATTGATGCGGCCAGGGTTTTGCTAAAGACGAATGATGAAGGTAAATAAGTTGGATACGGAATGCGCTATTCAACTTTCTTCCCCGCAAATTTCATTTGGGTATTATCATAAAATTGGGGTGGCTCATAGGAACCGCTGATGGCTTCTGTAAATAAATACAGGCTATCTCCTTTAAAATTACCGTCAATGTTGTGGTTGAATTCATTAAATGCAAAAAAACCATTACTGTCAACAGGAATTGGAGGTGAATCGCTGCCTGCTATGCTGATCAGTCTGAAACCTTCGCTTACTATTTTCACAGAATAGAAAAAAGCAGTATCATTTTTATAAACGCCGAAGGAATCTACCCCGGCACTGTGTTTTTCCACCCATCCTTCATAAGTGCCTGCAAAGTCTATGGTATCTACTGGATCAGGATCCGGATCAACATAAGGTGGTGGATTATCCTTTTCGCAGGAAGTAAGTATAGCAAGCAAACAAAAAAATAAGAGTTGGTATTTCATGATAAATCTAAATCGCCGCAAAAGTAAGATAAAATATGCAGCCGGAAAGCAATTTAGGGTTATTGATTGAACTACCGTTTGTGTTATTAAAGAGAAACAAAATAAATGCCGGGCCGCCAGCAAAGAATGGATTCATTCAAGATATTACATTTGTACTATGCTGCTTTGCTATCATGCTGAGAGAATAATGAATGATGGATTAATTGCATTGGTTTGCGTTATCACCATTTCAAATTTCTGCCGTTAGCCAAAATTGCGTCGTGAATTTTTTTTAGCTGATCTTTTCAATTAGATTTCTATTGAACAATGTGCAGGTTAGCATCTGACACCTGTTTCCATTTGCGGACTGTTTGTTGATTTACGACATTCGATTTTTAATACATAACATATTGCTTCAACCCTGTTAAACCAATAGTGTATGCCAAAAGCAATTCTCTTTTTATTACCAGTTATGCTTTTTGGTACTGCGGCAACCAGCCAGGATTTGCTCAGCTTTGGCGGTGGCAGTTTCGGTGCAGGTACTACGTTGTTCCGCGACTATCAGGCCTCCGGGGTGAATCCGGCCAACCTTGGAATTTTTGGAACAGAAACCAGTGTAACCTTTGCATTTCTGGAAGCGACAGGCGTGGTTTTCTCTGAAGCTTTGCCTAAAAGCGACCTGGTACAATCGATCATTAAAGGCAAAAAATTAACGGAGGCGGAAAAGTTGACTATTGCACAACTGTTTGCCGAGGATGGCCTCTCCTTCAACAATGAACTGATGCCCGTTGGCATTGCCATACAAATACCGGAGATAGGTGGCTTTTCCTTCACCTGGAAAGAAAAAATATCGGGTGATGCAGTACTAAATCCTGCATTTGCAGATCTTGTCTTTAACGGGGTTAATTCAAAATACATCGACAGTGTGATCATTGATGCACAAGGCTTTCTCACCGGATATACAGATACCCTGTTACCTTATTCTAACTATTTTAATGGTTCATCCCTGCAATTCAGCTGGACCAGGAATTTCAACATCAGCTATGGAAGAAAATTAATTGAACTGGATGGCATTACCATCTATGGCGGTGGTGGTATCAATTTCATACAGGGAAATGCAGTTACTGATATCAGCTATACAGAAAACAGTGCCTCAGGTTTTGCAGCCTATTCATCTGTTTTTGATATTGACTATGCAGCATTAACCAATCCTTCACTGGATTTAAATGGAAACCTATACCCGGTAGGCCGGGGTTTTGCGATTGATTTAGGGGGCACCATTTCTATAAAGGATAAGATTTTAGCAGGCATTTCTGTAACCAACATGGGATCTATGAAATGGAATGGAAATCTCGTTTCACTTAATGATGGAATTTTTGACAGCGTAGTCAACTTTATAGGTGTTAATTCTGCTGATATCTATTCTGATATTGCCAGTCTGATAAATGCCGGAGGCTTGTTTAACTGGAGTGAGCAATCGGAAATCAAACAGTCATTACCTGCACAGTTAAGAATAGGCGGTGCAATAAGTCCGGTTGACAGGCTGGAGATTGGCGTTGACATCATTCAGCCGCTCAATAAAAATCCGGGAAGTATACAGTCGACATTGTTTGCAGGGCTGGTAAGTTTTACACCTGTTGAATGGATAAAACTCACTTCCGGTTTTGCAGGTGGCGGTATTGCTAATCTCGATATTCCATTTGGTGTCTCATTCAGTTTTACACCGCAGCAGGCATGGCAACTTAGCATTGGCACAAGAGATATTGTATCATTTTTCAGGCAGGATACTCCTACACTGTCTTTGAGTATTTCTCTCCTGAGGTTTAGGATGTAAATTAATCGTTCATACAACAAGCTATTCAGGTAATACGAATGGTTGGTGTTGTGATTTCAAGTCAGCACTAAATTAAAAAGCAACAGCAGGACGCTTGCCTGCTGTTGCTTCTTATCAAAAATTGAAAAACTGTGTTGAAAAACCAGCCAGATTTAGTTCACAACTATCTTTTTAGTAGTTGAACTCACGCCATCCATTAACCGTACATAGTATAATCCTGCCGGTAAAGATTCATTGTAGTTCTTGATGAAGGAACCGGAAGTCTGCATTTTTTCACTTTTTACTACGCGACCTAACATATCCATCAGATCAAGTTGGTAATTGCCGGCAGGAAGATCATTGATGGCAACACTAAATTGTCCGTTGGATGGATTAGGAGAAATAAAGAGGTCTGCTGATGATTTCGTATTCACGATACCTGTCGGAAAAGATTCCGTCAGCAATACATCATCCACATAAAAATCCCCGATACCGCTATTGGCAGCAGCGGCAAATATGTCAACTCCTCCGGCAGCTTTTGTAGTGCCGGTTCCAGTTGCGCCAAGTGACCATTGCCATGTGTGAACAGAATTGCCATTGATGATCACTTCGCCAAGGTCATTGGTGAGATCCATTTTTACGGTAATGGCAGTCCACGTTTCCGGTGTGTAAGTAACCGTTGCAGCATTATTTCCGCCTGCATTAATAAATCCACCACCGGCATCATCAAAATAAACTTCAAACATCCAGCCAATTCCGGGTGTTGCACTTTGTTGGATATTGAAGTATCCACCGTAGCCGCTTACCATGTACATCTTTAAACTAAAATCATATACACCGGTAGTATAATCTTCCGGGAAAGGAAGAATAAGATCTGCAGGTCCTGCAGCACCTACAATATGAACAGAATTGATGCCGCTCAGTGCATGTGCATTGCTTACATCTGCATCATCAGAAGGTCCACCTGACCAGGTGTCCCACACTGTTGAATTGGCTGCAAGAAGTTCACCTGAAAAATAGCTTTCAAAAGTTTCGGTGATGATGGCTGGCGAGGCTACCTTAATGAGTACAACATCATCTATGTAAAAGTCTGGTGTAGCACCACTGCCGCCATAGGAGAATATATCTATACCACCGATAGTATTAGATGCTCCGGAACCGTCAGCTCCTAATGACCACTGCCAGGTATGTATGGAATTAGAATTAATAAAACATTCTCCCTGGTCAGCATCGAGATTAGCCCTAACCAATACGGAAGTCCAGGAATTTGGAGTATAGGTGAAGGTAGCTGCATTGGCTCCACCGGCATAAATGTAACCTCCACCGGCAGCGTCGAAATAGACTTCAAACATCCAGCCAAGGCCCGGAACCGAACTTTCCTGAATATTGAAGTATCCGCCCTTACCACTTACTATGTACATTTTAAGGCTGAAATCATACACGCCGGAAGTGTAGTCTTCCGGGAATGGAAGAATAAGATCAGTGGGTCCGCCACCTGCGGAACCGGTTACGTGAATTGAATTAGCACCGGAGGTAGCCTGTGCATTGCTTACAGTTGCATCTTCCGCGGCTGTGCCGCCTGACCAGGTTGTCCAAACGTCAGAATTGGCGGCGACTAAATCACCTGAGTTGTAACTTTCAAAGTTATCGGAGAAGATGGTGGTTTGCGCCTGAGCCATAAAAGGCAATCCCGCAATTGCCAGAAGTAAAATTTTTCTCATGTTGATTGGATTTTAGTTATCCCAAATATAACATTTAATAGACATTGTGTTTACATAAAAATGAAAGGAATCCGACCTGACCATGGACTTTTGAATCCAGCGCTGTTTGAAAGGATTATGATATTATTGCAAGTTTTACGGTATCAGGTGGCAACAAAACAGGATTGCTTACGGTTACAACTCATTTCTATTTGCGAAATTTGCTTGATTTTATAAGAAAAGTGGCGCGCTGTAAATGAATTGATTATTGAGTGTTGAACTTTTAATATTTGCTTGAAATGATCAATATTCAATACCGAGAATAAAGTATTCTATACTTGAAACTCCGGTTATTTTGGGTAAATAATGACCGTTTGCAGAATAGATTAGGCTGATTCCTGAAAACAAATATATTTTTGCGCCTGTTTACCGAAATGCTTACATGGAACTGATTGGTTGCAAACTTGGTTTCAATGGGCTTACTTGCAGAATACTTAATTGGTAACTGCAGTTAGTTGAAGTTGAGTATTTTGGTAAACCATGAAGTTTCCACTTATTTTTTTGTAACATCTAAATCAACATAATCAAGCAATGAAGAAACAATTCCTGATGCTGCTGGTGTTTACCGGCACTTTCTTTTCCTGTCAGTCCACCTCTAAGGAAGGCCTGACTCTGAAAGGACAATTCAATAATATGCCAAAAGATATGAAAGTGTATCTGGAAGAACTTACCTATACCTCCCGCAATGGTGTGGATACTGCCGTGCTGGATGCAAAAGGAAAATTCACGCTTAATGCAGACCTGAAAAGCCAGGGTCTTTACCAGTTGCGAATTGGTGAGCAACGTGCCATCTTTTTAGTACTCGATGAGAAACCTGCTACGGTAGACATCACGGCAGATACTTCAGACCTTACCAATTTTACTTATAAGGTGAAAGGTTCACCGGTATCTGATCAGCTGCGTGATTTTATTCAGCATACTAAAACATATGGAGAAGCATTTGGCAGCGCCATGAATGATTATAATATGAATGTGGATGGCGAGACACCGGATTCTATCCGAAAAGTGTATGAGCTGAAGGTGATGAAAGCGGACAGTAATTTCCGCAACTATGCATCAGGTTACATTGATACCGTCAGGAATCCGATTGTAGCTGTTTTTGCAGCATCCAATCTTGATTACAATAATGATGCTGCCACCATTGATAAACTTACAGCACGTATTGGAAAGGAGTATGGAAACCTTCCTTTCGTACAGGATTATTTAAAAGTGGTAGAATCGCAAAGAAGTCAGCTCGCACAGGAGAATGCGCCTCCGGCCATTCAACAGGGAATGGTTGTGCCGGATATCGCACTACAGGATTTTAACGGCAAAACGTTAAAGCTTTCTTCTTTACGGGGACAGGTAGTATTGCTGGATTTCTGGGCTTCCTGGTGTGGCCCCTGTCGTAAAGAAAATCCGAATGTGGTTAAAGCCTATGAAACTTATAAGGACAAAGGCTTTACTATTTTCAGTGTATCACTGGATACTGACAAAGAAAAATGGATACAAGGCATAAAGAAGGATCAACTCATGTGGCCTTATCATGTAAGCGACCTGCAAGGGTGGAAATCATCAGTATGCGAAACATACGGTGTTCGTGCGATTCCGCAAAGTTTCTTGCTTGACAAAGAGGGAAAAGTAATTGCAACCAATCTGCGGGGTGAGCAACTGTTGTCTACCTTGCAGACCGTTTTTCAATAACAAAAGCCAATTAAGGTAAAGCTGAAAACAGGGTTCATTAAATCCTGTTTTCAGCTTTTGTTTTTCTGTAACAACTCAACTGAAAAGAAAGCAGCACACAGTGTAAACGGTTTTAACTGTAATACATATATTCCATTAAGAACTCCTTATAAATCATAATGTAAAAAGTAAAGTCATATTAGTCCGTTCAATCTTGTTATTCGGATTTGCTTTAATTAATCTTCACCAGCTTGGCTCCTGTGTTTTTCTTAGACTTCGCATGCCGGAAGAACCATGATTCACATCCATAAAATGAGGAATATTATGTTGCAATTTTTCTCAGCATTCGGTGAGCTATCTTATTTTCAACCTGGCCGCTTCAATAGTCAAAAGTTCCAAATTCACTTTCAATCGTCAGTTTCTTAGTATGGGCAGGAGTGCAATGTCCAATAATGCGTGCTTCAATTTCAAAGGAGGCTGCAAGGTCAATCAGTGCCGCAGCATTTTTTTTCGAGGTATATACTTCCAGCCGGTGGCCCATGTTAAATACCTGGTACATATCCTGCCATGGCGTTTCCGATTCCTGCTGAATCAATTTGAACACGGGAGGCAGCGGGAACAGGTTGTTTTTTATGATGTGCAATTTGTCTACGTAGTGCAAAATTTTCTTTTGCCCGCCGCCACTGCAATGTATCATACCATGGATTCCGCTTGCATATTTCTCCAGTATCTTATGTACAAGCGGGAGATAGGTGCGGGTAGGGGAGAGTAACAACTTGCCAACATTTAATGAAGCATCTTCAAAAGTATCTGTCACTCTTTTAGATCCTGAATAGATCAGTGCCTCACTGGTATTGTAATCAAATGTTTCAGGATACTTTAAAAAATAGGAATGATGCAATACGTCATGTCGTGCTGCGGTCAAGCCGTTGCTGCCAATACCGCTGTTGTACTCATTTTCATATGTTGCATTTCCTGAGGAAGCAAATCCGACAATAACGTCGCCGGCAGGAATTTCATTTTTAATAACATGAGCCCGTGGCAATCTGCAACTGATGGTGGAGTCTACCGTTATGGTCTTTACCACGTCGCCCAGGTCAGCGGTTTCACCACCCATATAATGAATGGCTATTCCATGTTGCTGCATCAGGTTCATGAATGCTGCCGTACCGGAAATAATTTCCGTCAATACATCTGCCGGAATTAAATGTTTGTTACGATTGATGATAGAGGAAAAAAGAAAGGGCCCTGTAGCACCTGCGCAGATCAGGTCGTCTGTATTCATCACAATGGAATCCTGGGCTATGCCCTTCCACACCGAAGTATCACCGGTTTCTTTCCAGTATAAATAGGCAAGTGAAGATTTTGTGCCGGCTCCGTCTGCATGTACAATGCTGCACCAGTCAGGGTCGTTTGAAAAATGATCGGGGAAAATTTTGCAAAAGGCATTCGGAAACAGACCCTTGTCGAGCTTTGAAATTGCAGTATATACATCTTCTTTTGAAGCTGATACGCCACGCTGATTATACTTTAAGTCTTTAGAACTCATCAATTCGTTTCCAATGAAAAACTGAAGCTACTTTTAATATGCAAGGTCAATTCAAGTCCGTTTAGCAATTACTGCTGCCATCCGGAGTTGTGAATGATTGTTACAAAAATCTAAAGTTCTTACCAGGAAAATAAGCGTCACTTCCCAATTGCTCTTCAATGCGCAACAGTTGATTGTACTTGGCAATCCTGTCGGACCGTGAAGCCGAACCGGTTTTTATCTGTCCGCAATTAAGTGCCACGGCCAGGTCAGCGATTGTAGTATCTTCTGTCTCACCCGAACGATGACTCATTACACTGGAGTATGCATTGCGATGTGCAAGATCTACCGCATTAATAGTTTCTGAAAGTGAACCGATCTGGTTAACTTTTATCAATATGGAATTGGCAATTTTCTCATCAATGCCTTTTTGCAAACGCGTAACGTTGGTTACAAATAAGTCGTCACCTACGAGTTGTACTTTGTCGCCGATCGCGGTAGTAAGTTTTTGCCATCCAGCCCAGTCATCTTCCGCCAGTCCGTCTTCTATTGAGACGATCGGGTATTTCTTAATCCATTTTTTCCAGAACTCCACCATTTCATCTGAACTCATGGCTTTGCTGCCTGATTTATGAAACACATATTGCTTTTTCTTCTCGTCCCATAGTTCAGATACTGCAGCATCCATCGCAATCCAAATATCTTTACCCGGACTATAACCTGCTTCTTCAATGGCTTTTAGCACGGTCTCAATGGCTTCTTCATTCGACTGAATGTTTGGTGCAAAACCTCCTTCATCTCCTACGTTGGTGGAATATCCCTTCTTCTTCAACACACTTTTCAACTGATGAAATACTTCCACACCCATTCTTAAAGCTTCACTGAAACTATTGGCACCAAATGGCATTACCATGAATTCCTGGAAATCAATTTTATTATCTGCATGTGCACCGCCGTTCAGGATGTTCATCATCGGCACAGGTAGCGTCCGTGCATTTACTCCGCCAACATATCGATAGAGAGGCATACCCAATTCATTGGCCGCTGCATGTGCTGCAGCAAGTGAAACAGCCAGTATGGCATTAGCACCTAATTTAGATTTATTTTTTGTGCCATCAGCCTCGAGCATTACCCGGTCAATCATCTGTTGTTCAAACACACTCACGCCTAACAATTCCTTCTCTATTTGCTTATTGATATTCTTCACTGCCTGAAGTACCCCTTTCCCACCATACACTTCCTTATCGCCGTCACGCAATTCCACCGCTTCATGTTTTCCGGTAGAAGCACCGGATGGTACGGCAGCACGGCCTAATATTCCATTTTCTGTTATTACTTCGGCTTCAACAGTCGGGTTGCCACGAGAATCTAAGATCTGGCGGGCATGAACCTGGATGATTACAGACATTTTTATATTGTTTTTATGAAAGGTTATTATGAATTACTGATTACCCGCAAAAATACGGGTGAATGAGCTAAGTGGTTAGTGAAGGTTATATTTTTTTTTGGATAGAAGGAGTTCGTTCCAGATTCCGAGCAAGGAAATGCAGGAAGGGCATCCTCCTGAGTATCAATGGTAATAAGAAGTATTGTTTCCGGATAGTTAGTAAGAGCAAGAGCTACCGGTATTAAAATCCTGAAAGCAGCAGTAATTATTTCTTAGTCACTAGTTTTTCTTCCAGTGAAATTCAATGCCTTCGTTGTCAATATAGTAAAACCAGTTTTCCGTAAGTTTTCGGATATCGAAAAAGATTTGCAAAACATTTTTTGTTTTGTCCTCACCCTGGTATAACGTATAAATAACAATCAGGTCGTTGCTGTTATCAGCAAATTCATAGGTTCCGAAGGAATAAAGAGATAAATCTCCGGCATCGTTGATCTTAAAATAACTTAAGCTTTTTGAGTCCCTGCCTGATACTACATAAAGTGTTTGTCCTGCGTAAGCAGCGGTAATATCCTGTCCTTCTTTACTAATTACCTGGTCAATAAACCAGTTACCTGCCAGCCGTTCGTCTTTCGTCATCATGGTAAAAATCGGGCCTTCCGGATATTGAAAGCAGCTACTGAAGGAAAACAGAAGCAACCCGAAAATCATAACTTTTACCGGCAATGAGCATCTTAACATAATGCGAAGTTTATTGGACGTATTCGGATGAATGAATGTATTTGTGCAGCCAAAGATAATGTTTAATTTCTTACCCCAAAGCGGGTTTCTTAAGGGAGGTTACTTCTCACTCTAACTGCTATCCATGCAAATAACATGACTTCCTCAATTTCAAACATTGCATATTTAATATTGGCAATGGGTGGTCTTAAAAAGGTCTGTTCCAATATTGACAAAAAAAAAGGAAGCAATCAGCTTCCTTCTTTTGTCGTTCGGGAATTGTTAATCCCAGTTTTTAACCTGGTAAACTTTCGCTTCCTGAACATTCAATATTTTATGTGACAGTGGATCAGTGCCAACAAGGTTGATAAATGCTACAATACTCAGGTTATTTACATTGTAGCCTGTGGTGCTGGCACTTTTTGTGATCACATATTCTCCGCCGGGAACCATCTTGGCAGCGGGTATCGCATCTCCGAGTTCAGCAGTGAGCGAAGTACGAACCACGGTATTATGAGCATAACCAACTATAGGATCACCTAAGCCTACTAATGGAGAATTAGGATCCAATGAACCATCGTTATAATAATTTGATTGTGGAAATCCGGTTACACTATTTTCTGTAAGGTAAATGGTAACCCTGTAATCTCCGGAGAGTGTAGTATTAAAACCGCAATGTGCAGTAACATACAAGTTACCTGATTGAACATAAGAAGAAATGGCCAATCCGCAGGGAGGTGTTTGGGTAAGTAAAATATTTGCGGCACCCTCCCAGTAGTTACGATCCATCATGAGTTGGCCGCTGTATGACTGACGGTTAACCATTCCTGATGGAAAACTGGTAACACCGCCTAATGCACCATCGAGTGCATTGAATACACTTACCTGTAAAGGGTCGCCTTCATGAACTGACGCTCCAATGATTTTGCCAGGGTTATGGTCAATGAGATCTTCCAGTATCAAAGCACCATCCGGACAATAGCCGCACCAGGTACCGGTAAATTCTTCCAATAATACTTTTTGAGAGAAGGTTGCAGGTACCGGGCTGACGCCTGTACCACCTCCGGTGCCACCTGTACCGCCCGTTCCGCCGGTACCACCCGTTCCACCGGTATTATTGGTATTATCTACTGCAGTAGGTGTCGGATTTGTATATTCTTTCGTGCAGGAAACTGCAGCAACAGAGAAGGCAATAATGAGTGCGAAGAGATTTTTCATGGGCAAACTTTTGAGGGATTGAAATTTTGGAAAACCAAATTTATTAAAAGGTTTTGGGATTACAAGAAAAAGTTACCGCGATGCAGCGATCGGGACGTTAAACAGTGTAAAATAGGGAGTTTTCTGTTAAAGTGAGCGATTTTATAAAAGTGGATTTTTCCACTCGTGAATTTCATTTTCCTTCTGCCAGTGTCTTCCATTTGATCTCATCCACTACTTCAGGATTAAGGAGGGTGGAGATGTCGCCAATTTGTTCGGTATGTCCCTCGGCAATTTTACGGAGGATGCGACGCATGATTTTACCGCTTCTGGTTTTTGGCAGGCCGGTCACAACTATTATCCGTTCCGGTTTGGCTATTGGTCCCACCAATCTTGAAACAGTGCTGATGATCTCTTCAGCAAGCAGTTGATGGTCTGAAACACTTTTTACACAAATGACAAATGCAATGATAGCTTCTCCTTTGATATCATGTGGAACGGGTACTACAGCACTTTCCACCACCATCGGATGCTCATTAATTGCATTCTCCACTTCTGCTGTGCCAATACGGTGCCCTGAAACTTTTATTACATCATCAACACGTCCTGTAATTCGAAAATACCCATCGCTGTCTCTCTTGCATCCATCCCCGGTGAAGTACATTCCCGGATATGTTGTGAAATAGGTGGCCATAAAACGCTCATGATCCTTGTAAATGGTTCTTGCCTGACCCGGCCAGGAGCGCCGTATGCAAAGGTTACCTTCTGTTACTATATCATTAAGTATGGTTCCATTGGTATCAACGATCACCGGATCAATACCGGGCAACGGCAAAGTGGCAAAAGAAGGTTTGGTGGCCGTTATACCTGCCAATGGTGATATCAGTATGCCTCCTGTTTCCGTTTGCCACCAGGTATCTACAATCGGACAACGTGCTTCACCAATAAAATGATGATACCATTCCCAGGCCTCTTCGTTAATAGGTTCTCCCACTGAACCAAGCACCTTTAATGAACTGAAGTCTGCTCCATTCAGGTGATCATTTCCCTTTGCGATGAATGAACGAATCGCTGTAGGTGCGGTATAGAAAATATTCACTTTGTACTTGCTGATTATTTTCCACCACCTGCTCCAATCCGGATAAGAAGGAATGCCTTCATACAATATAGTGGTTGCGCCGTTCAACAATGGTCCGTATACCACGTAGCTATGACCTGTGATCCAACCGATATCAGCTGTACACCAAAAGACATCGTTTTTCTTGAATTGAAAGACGTTCAGAAAAGTGAAACCTGCATACACCATATAACCTGCTGTAGTATGTAGCACGCCCTTAGGCTTGCCAGTTGATCCGGAAGTGTACAAAATAAATAAAGGGTCTTCAGCATCCATCACTTCAGCTGTATGTGAAGTTTCAGCATGCATCATTAACTGATCCCAGAAGAGATCACGACCGGCTATTACCTCAATGTCTAATGATGCATGATTGCAGATGATCACATTTTTTATTGATGGGGTTTCTCTTAAAGCAACATCGGCCATTTCTTTAAGTAATACCGGTTTATCGCCGCGATAAAATCCATCGGCAGTGACTAACAATCGGCATGCAGCATCCTGAATTCTGCCGGAAAGCGATGCCGAAGAAAACCCACCGAAAACTATTGAATGTATGGCACCGATGCGTGCACAGGCAAGCATGGCAATCACCAATTCCGGTATCATGGGAAGATAAATGCAGACTACATCACCTTTGCTGATTCCTGTTTGTTTTAATACGTTAGCGAACTTGCAAACTTCAGTATGCAGTTCACGATAGGTATAAGAGCGCGGTGCATCATCAGGATTATTAGGTTCCCACAAAATGGCCATTTTATCACCTGATGATTTTAGATGCACATCAAGACAATTCTCTGATATATTCAGTTTGGCACCTTCAAACCATTTATAGTCGCCCTTTTCAAAACCGCCTGAGTGTATGCGATGCCATTTTTTTTTCCAATGAAACCCTTCCGCTATCGATGCCCAGAAATCATCCGGATCATGAAGGCTTTGTTCGTAGGAAGATTTGTATTCCTGTATGTTGGTGATGCGGGGGATCATGCGGGGGTTGAATGGTTGAATGGTTGAATGGTTGAATGGTTGAATGGTTGAATGGTTGAATGGTTGAATGGTTGAATGGTTGAATGGTTGAATGGTTGAATGGTTGAATGGTTGAATGGTTGAATGGAAACAAACAAGCAATTTAGCAATTTAGCAATTTAGCCATTTAGCCATTTAGCCATTCAACCATCAATCTCCACCACACTAACTCACTCATTAACACTACTCCCAAAATGCCCCAACGAAAAATACCAATTCCCTGCTTAATTTAGCGCTTTCATAAATTTTTCATTCATTAAAATCAGTGGTACTATGAAGTTTATTATGGCGGGTTTGTTACAGTTGTCTGGTTTCTTCTTTTTTGCAACGCAGGTTTTTGCGCAAAGCGACTTGCCGGCTACTGATATTTACCTGCTATCCATTTCAAAGAATGAAAAAGGCAAGTACCTCGTTGACGTACCGGAAAGGATTACTCCCTGGCGCGGCTATGATAATCAACCTTATTTTTTACCGGATGGTACCGGCATGTTGTATACCTCTATTCGGGATAGCACGAAGGCAGACATTTATAAGTTTACCTTTCAGTTTGCGAAGACCACACAGGTTACTCATACGCCCAACACAGCAGAATATTCTCCGATGCTGATGCCGGATAAGTCGGGAATTTCCTGTGTGCGTGTTTTAGAAGATGACAGTACGCAGTTGCTCAGCAAAGCAATGACGGGTGATGAATACCTGCCTTTGTTCCCAAATCTGAATCCGGTAGGATATTATTGCTGGGCAAATAATGATGTGGTTGCCATGTTTGTTTTGGGAGAACCACAGACTTTGCAATTAGGCTATTACAAAACCGGAGTGGTAAAAAAAGTCGGAGAGCGTATTGGGCGTTGCCTGGTGAGAATGCCGGGAAAGACTTCTACCGGGTTTTATTATGTACAGTTTAATGAGGACTCCACTTCTTCTTCCATTAATTTTTATGAATTGAAAACAGGAAAATCAACAGAGATTACGGAAACACTGCCCG
Organism: Chitinophagaceae bacterium; assembly: GCA_016704325.1. Classification (GTDB taxonomy): domain Bacteria; phylum Bacteroidota; class Bacteroidia; order Chitinophagales; family UBA10324; genus JACCZZ01. Next base: position 868,547 of record JADJAG010000008.1, on the reverse strand, counting down.
GCGAAGAGGATTTTGCCGTGATGCCGGATGGTACCTTTCTGATGGGATCTGAAGGAGTATTATATAAGTTTCAACCCGGCATTGATAAAGAGTGGAAATCTATTGCGGAGTTTGAAGGAAGTGCTGTTGCAAAATTTTACCGTATCGTGGTGAATCCTCTCGGTGATAAGATTGCAGTGGTAACGTATCCTGATGAAAAACCTTGATGCAAATACTGCGATGATTTTTATAAGTACGGTGCTAAGGTGTATTATGCATTAAGGGGTTGCCCGGGATTTTTCTGAATAAAGAAAAATCCCGGACGAATCATTTTATCTCAAAAACAATAACTCCCTGTATTTAGGCAACGGCCAGAGTTTGTCATCAACTACCAGCTCCAGCTTATCAGTCCGGTAGCGGATTTCATCAAAGAATGGTTTAACGGTATCACAATAGGCAATGGCCCTGTCACGGATATCCTCTGTGTTATTAGCGGTTTTTCGGGCTTCCGTCATTTCATGAACCATTTTCAGAATGGCATTCACATGTTCACTGATTTCCGTAACCAGGTTCTTTTGTGCTTCGGTATGGCGTTCATCCAGCCCGATTTCCCGGAACCCTTTTATGTTATTGATTAATTCATTCTGATACTGAATGGCTGCAGGAATAATTTGGTTCACTGCCAGTTCGCCAATAATACGGCCTTCGATCTGAACAATCTTGATGTATTTTTCTAATTCAATTTCATGGCGTGCATGAATTTCTTCTTTGGTAAAAACTTCATTTCGTACAAAAAGATCAATACCTTTTTTAGTTACCATGAAGTCGAGCGCGCGCGGGGTATTTTTTATATTATTCAATCCGCGGCGTGCAGCTTCCTCTTCCCATTCTTTGGAATAGTTGTTTCCTTCAAAACATATCTTTTTGCTTTCGGTAATGTAACGCTTCAACACTTCCATTAAGGCTACTTCGCGGTTCTTGCCTTTAGAAATAAGCCCATCCACTTCTTTCTTAAAGGTAATGAGCTGATCAGCCACAATTGTATTGAGCACCGTCATGGTGGAAGCACAGTTTTGTGAAGAACCCACTGCACGTACTTCAAACTTATTTCCGGTAAATGCAAAAGGAGAGGTACGGTTACGATCCGTATTGTCCTGCATCAGCGAAGGAATTTTATTGTGGATTTCCAGACGTAATGTTTGCTCACTTTCTTCTGTAAACTTTCCACTCTCCACTTTTGATTCAATCTCATTCAGGATGTCGGTCATATATGATCCAATAAATACGCTGATGATGGCCGGTGGTGCCTCATTTGCACCCAGCCGAAAATCATTGGCAGCAGTGGCAATGGAAGCGCGAAGTAAATCGGCTCCTTCACTTACCGCTTTAATCACATTGATAAAAAAGGTAAGAAACTGTAAATTATTTTTTGGCGTGCGGCCGGGCGATAACAGGTTCTTGCCGGTATCGGTTGCCATGCTCCAGTTATTATGTTTGCCACTGCCATTGATGCCGGCAAAGGGTTTTTCATGAAATAACACACGCAGCTTATGGCGTCTTGCTACCCGTTGCATCACATCCATCAATAATTGATTGTGGTCAACGGCTACATTAACTTCTTCAAAAATAGGCGCTACTTCAAATTGGGCAGGTGCTACTTCATTGTGACGGGTCTTCAGTGGAATACCCAACTTGAAGGATTCGGTTTCAAAATCAAGCATAAATGCATAGACACGTTCCGGTATAGAACCAAAATAATGGTCTTCTAACTGCTGCCCTTTTGCAGGAGCATGACCAAACAACGTACGGCCGCTGAAGACAAGATCAGGCCTTGCTTCATATAAGGCTTCATCTATTACGAAATACTCTTGTTCCCATCCTAATGTAGGCACAACCTTGGTCACATTCTTATCAAAATAATGACACACTTCAACAGCAGCGTTTTCAAGGGTGTGCAGTGATTTTAATAATGGGGCCTTGTAATCAAGTGCTTCTCCATTGTAGGAAACAAAGATGGTGGGAATGCAAAGTGTTTTTCCGCTGCCAATTTCCATAATAAAAGCAGGGGAAGAGGGATCCCACGCTGAATAACCGCGTGCCTCAAAAGTGTTTCTTAATCCACCGCTTGGGAAACTGCTGGCATCAGGCTCTTGCTGCACAAGGGCATTGCTGTCAAATACCTCAATGCCTTTTCCGGTTGCATTTATCTGGAAAAAAGCATCATGTTTTTCGGCAGTTGCGCCTGTGAGGGGCTGAAACCAATGTGTGAAGTGCGTGGCTCCTTTAGAGATGGCCCATGACTTCATGGCTGATCCGACCTGGTCAGCAATTTTCCGGTCAATTTTCTGTCCTGTTTTGGTGGCTGTCATTACACTCAGGAAAGCATCTTCACTGAGATAGCTTTTCATGGCGGCTTCCGTAAAAACATTCTCAGCAAAATATTCTGAGATTTTACGGCCTTGATGCCTTGAATCTATTGTCCTGGGTTCGGCAACACGTGCAATGGATCTTAATCGGAGATTTGTCATGGCTGGGATTTGCCAGCAAAGGTATATCCGTTTTTAAATTTTCAAAAAAAATATATCGAATTCTCTTTAAAATAGACATGTTTGTGGAAAAAATCCAGAAAAAATGTGGATAAGGTACGTTTTCGATCGAATGACTGAAATATTTATTGAAAAAATTAAATCGTTTTCAATTCTGAACAAACAGGCATTTATTAAAAATCGCATTATTGCAACAAGGCTGCTGATTGTTTTTTCGCATCATCAATCAGCTTTTTACCCTGATCATCTGCCGCTTTGATAAGTTGAGCAGCTTGTGCATCCGTTTCTTTTTTCATTTTGTCGGCAGCAACTTTAGCAGCGGCTTTTGAAATGGGGTCTTTAGCCTGCGCAATTAATTTATCTGCAGCTGCATAGCCTTCCTTTGTAAGTTTATCAGCATTTAGCACTGCAGCATCATGTAACAGCTTTGCTTGTTTCTCTGCTTCCAGGATCAATTTATCCGCTTCTGCTTTTGCCATTTCTTTGCCTTCTTCAATTTTTTCTTCTACTAAGGCCTGTACTTCTTCTTTAACGGATTCAGTGATACTCATTGCCGCATCTTTCAAACCAGTTTTAATTACAGGGTTTGTCACGGTTCCGCCAATAAGCACTTTTACATTAACAGGATCGGGGATGCTAAAGGATGTACCTGTTGCTTTATTTGCTGAGGCCACCAGGTTATTCATTACACCGCTTGCCTGCGGTCCCATCTGTGATTGGGGTATGGAAAGATTAATCGTGTAATCAATAGTTTGATCAAAGCCATTCGAACCTTCAATTTTGGCTTTCGTTCCGGCCAGTATGGTTTCGAAAGGAACAATCGCTACCCTTCCATCTTTGAATTTAAAAGAAAGATTCACATCATTTAGCGTTAGTTGCTTGTATTGTGGCATCTTCAACACATCAGCCATCTTGCTTACCGGTTCGAAGTTAGAAAGCACCACCTTTCCGGTCTTTAAAGTACCACCTCCGGATAGCGTATTGAGCAGTGGTTGCATGTGGTTATCAAGACTTCCTGAAATCGTAAAGGAAGCTGATACATTTCCGGCACATCGTTCCGTAATAGGTGCCATCTTTTGCAGGGTCTCCAAAGTTTTTGCTGCCTGTTGAATGTCGATGTTACTCACAACCAGGTTATAATCCATCTCCGGTTCTTTTGGGTTGGCACTGTTATACATGCCATTCATCTTTACACTTCCGCCAAGCGTATTAAAAGTTAAGCCGTTCATTTCAAGTATTTCCTTTTGCATGCTAATATTTCCCTGCAGGTTTTGCAACTCAAGGTCATCATATATCACCTTGCCTATCGCTGTAGTCAGGCTAAAATCAATATTGGCAGGAATTTCCACTACAGTGAATGATTGGGTATCAATGGTCGCAGTTGTTTCTGTTGATTCGGATGACGATGCCATAAGTTCATTGACATTAATCTGCGTTGAATTAATGGTAAGTGCGCCTTTCAAAGTTTCATCGCTGAAAAAATAAGGCAGGAAATTATCAAGTGTGCCATTGGCCTTCAGATCACTGCTGCCGGTTTTCAGGTCGCAATTATTGAGGGTAACATTTTTTGGATTGAAGGTGAGTAAGAATTGGTTGATGGTTATGCCCTGAGGGTAGGTGTTACTCTTATAGGTCATGCCGGCGATCGCAACAGACCCGGCTGCCGTAAAATTTTCGTATTGTTTTTTCTCGATAGAAGACATCCTGCCCTTTGCTGTGACGTCGGCCAAAAGAATTCCGGAAAGAAGGGTACCTTTTTCCAGCGGTATTATCTTTTGGATATTCCCAAGATTAATTTTCCCTTTTGCGGCGGCATCGATATTGGCATCAGAAACAGGAGTACTTACATACATATGCGCATCGAAAGGATCGTTACCCATTTCTACATGCAGGCGTTTCAGGTTTATAACGGTGTGATCAGGAATACCGTCCGGATTTCTCACATCAAGATCAACCTGCACATTCTTTACGGCAGCAGGCAGTGAAGGATATTGGAACATCCCATCTTGAATAGCCAGTTTGATATTAAATCCCGGTATTTCCTTCTCATTGTATGTTCCTTTAACAAATCCTTCAAAAGCCATTGATCCTGAAGATTTCAATTGTTTATAGTCATTATAGTAGATGGCAGGAATGAGTGAAATAAAGGAGCCAAATGTATTGGTGCCTGATTTAAATTTGATATCCATCAATATATCACTGCCCGGCATGGCAACATATCCGTCAAATGCAAGTGAAAGGTCATTCAGTTTTAATTCGTTTTGTTTAAAAGTGTATTTGCTGTTAAGCAGGTCTATTTCCAAGTCTGCCGTAAGGGAGTTTTTTACATTGTATAAATACTGCAATCCACCATACCATATATTTGTTTTTTCAATGGTGGTATTTGTGGAAAGGGTAAAAAGATCCTGTGTAAAATCCCCATGTCCGCTATGATTCACTTCCTGCAAAGTAACCCGCATGCCACTTGACTGATCGTCATACCGGATTGCTGAATTCGTAACTTCATAAGAATTTAAAGCTATTTGATAGTCTGTTGGTGCTGTTTCTCCAGCAGTGGCCGGCGATGCTTTCATGATATCCCAATTGACTTTGCCATCTTTTAGAACCATTAGGTTAATCAGCGCCTCATCAATTTTGATGGATTTAACTTTGATCTTATTGCCGCTAATTACACTCATCAGGTCAAGGCTGATGGCAAATTCCTTTGCATACGTAAGTGTGTCTCCTTCGAATGGTTGTGTGCCAACAATACTCAGGTCGTTTAAACAGATGGTTATATTCGGAAAATTGCGTATCAGGGTAAGTTCAAACTTGTCGAAGTTTACCTGTGCATTTAATTGTTCGTTGGCAGACTTTTTTACCAGTGCTACTATTTTATCCTTGTAGATAATAGGTGCTACAATAATAATTGCTATCAAAAGCAAAAACAGTATTCCAATTGAAATAAGTACTTTTTTCATAATATCATTTTTTTTGCAGATGCAAGCTGTCGCTTCCTGAACGAGGCTGTAGCTACTAAATTATGCACGCTTTTAAGACTTTGGATGGTTAGGTATAATCAAGTTCGAATAATGAATTTGACCAAACTTTCACAGTCAGGCATAGGAATAGTTGCTAATTTCAGGAAAACAATCCGTTGCAGCTATGTTGCAATAATACAGCCAGAATGATTAATGTAAGACTTCAAATGCCTTTACATATTGCATTTTAATGTCGGAAGATGATGCTGTCCTAAGGTAATAGATACCAGGCATCCAATTATTTACGTCCACTTCTATTTCATTGCCGGTTGGCTGGCATGAAAAAACTGTTTGTCCGGAAAGATTTCTTATCTCCAGGAAGGTTGGATTCAAAAGCGATGAAAGGTCAATCCGAACACTTCCTGAAGCCGGATTCGGATAGATACCCAATAAGCCGCCGGGTGCATCAATTTGTTGTAATTGGGTAAGCACATCAAACTTTACAACCCATCCATCGGCTTCACCCTGAAGGTCGGTTACATCTCCATCGCCTGAATAAGCGCCACCTGCTAAAAAACCACCATCAAGCATAGCGTAACAATAATCAGGTTGACTTCCGCCTACTGCCACACTCCATTTGAAGTTTCCCTCTATATCAATGTGCATCAGGCAGTATTCTCTGGCTTTGTTGTTATCATTCAAAATATCTCCGTCAGTTGAAAGTGTTGATCCGCTAAGGAAATATCCGCCATTAAATGAGGAAATAGCACCTTCATGCATCTGTTCTCTTTTCGTTCCACCATATATTCCCTGCCACTCCAAATCTCCTGAGCCGTTCAGTTTCATTACCCAAAAATCAAAGTCGCCATGCCAGAAGCCTTTATCAACAGTTATGGTAGGATCTTCTGTATCGCCAAAGGTGATAAACCCGCCATCAGGAGTAGCTACTACATCTAAAATTTCTTCTTCATTCGCCTGTCCATACACCCTGCTTGAAATTACATTACCCAGGGTGTCTGTTACCAGCATCCAGCCGTCAATGCCATTTACTGTTAAGCCTTCAAGGTCACCATCTGTAGAATTGGTAAAACCAAACATAGCCAGGGTGCCGTTGGGGCGAAGAATGGCTTTTACCAGGTCATCGTCGCCTGTTCCTCCGTAGATATTGTTCCGGACAATGTTTCCGTTTTTATCAACTATGAAAACCCATGCATCAAATAAATCAGGATCTTCGTTTGAAGGAACATCCCCATTTTTTGACGTGGTTCGCGACAGCAACAAGTATTTCTGTCCGGGTAATTCCAGCATAAACCGCGGAGTATCAAAGTCGCTGCCACCAAATGATTTGGCCCAAACCAGGTTACCGTTTGCATCCAGTTTTACGGTCCATGCATCACTGGTACCATGATGGCCCAGCACATCAAAATCATCAGACCAACTTTCCGTTTGAAAGAGAAAGCCTCCATCGCTGGTTTCAATAATTTTAGTATTGGGGTTACCTTCTTCCAATGAGCCGCCAAAGCATTTCTGCCACAGAATAGTACTGTCAGGCGCCATTTTTATGACCCAGGTATCATGTTTTCCTTTTATTGCACAAGTAACATCACCACCTGCTTCATCAGCGAGGCCAATCATTATGTAGTTGCCATCAGCAGTTGGATAAATATCCTGCATTACATCGTTGCCGGGGCCTCCAAATGTTTTTTGCCAGGTAATATCCGGTGCCTGTCCCAATAATTGTGAAGTGAAGAACACTATTGCCATCGTTGACAATAAATAATGCTTCTGTAAATGCAGGAAATTTGCAAAAAGTGGTACTGATTTCAACATGTGAACAAACTTGTAAGTGTTAAAAAGTCAATTGCCATTAAAAGAATACGGCTAACGGCGGCAAAAGTACGTTAAGTTTTGTATCTTAATAAATGCACAATACTTTGGGGTGTATGACAGTTCGTTCCTGTTTCAAGCAATGGTTGGTGGGTTAAATGGTTAAATGGTTAAATGGCTAAATGGTTAAATTGCTGCGGCGAAGCCGATCACTTGCTATTCTGTAATCACTACGCTGCATTACTTACTTACACAAATACTTAATACTCAATACTCAATTGTCGTTGACTGAAATGCGCTGACCTTTTTTTTAACTTATTTTTCATTTTTCTATTGACAATTGATTGTTACTATTGCTATTTGTCTTAAGTCTTAAGTCTTACGTCTTACGTCTTACGTCTTACGTCTTAGGTCTTAAGTCCTGGATCTTCATTCTTGGATCAATGTCATTGACTGAAATAGTAAATCTTAAGTCAATATTCAATTTCCAATTTGTCGTATACCCTTGCCAGTGATGTATGGGCGCTAAAAATAAATAACTTACTTTTGCCGCTCCGATTAACAGTTTATTAAGAAACTTTGGACAATGGTTTCATGCCAATGTGATAAATTTGTCCTTTCTTAATTTGCCTTTCATTAATTAACTTGAAAAAAAGCATACATCATGACTAAAGTTGTCCGCACACGAGTACTTGTTCTGCAGTTTTTAGCCTTGTTTGTGACCGGAATACTACCGGCATTTGCACAAACACCGCAAAGAACTCCGCTAACAGGGCCATTGGGTTTTATTGAAAACAAAGGTCAGTTTCGGGATCAGGAAGGCAATCCAAGAGAGGATCTTCAGTACATGTATATCCGCCCGGGAATTAAGGTGCAATTGTTACCAAATACCGTAAGCTTTGAATTGTTTACTATGGAACAGGAGCCACGCACAATTTCCGAAGCATTGGGTTATGCCGAAGCGCATCACCTGGATCCGGAAGATGTTCCACCGGCACCGGTACATTATAAAAGTAGCAGGATTGATCTTCAATTTTTAGGAGCCAATGCCAATCCTGAAATTGTAGCTGAAGAGATGCTACCGGATTATATCAACTATTATTTGTCTTTTACGCCGCAGGAAGGAATTAACAACGTACTGCAATACAACAAGGTTACCTACAAGAACCTTTATAAAAACATTGATCTGGTTATGATTGCCTGCCCTGAAGCCTATCCAATGAGATCATTGGCATATGATTTTGTGGTACACCCAGGAGGTAATGTAAATGATATTCGCTACCGGTATAATGGCATCAACAACCAAGAGATTTTAGAAAACGGAACATTGGAAACTTCAAATAGTCTTGGACGGATGTTCGAAATGATTCCTGAATCTTACCTGTTGAATGATGCAGGAATTAAGATTTCACAAGTACCGGTATCTTTTAAGAAGGAAGATGACTTTATCCGCTTTGATGTAGCTCATTACGATATTAAGCAATCATTGGTAATAGACCCTGCGCTGGTATGGGCGACGTATGCCGGTGGTTTGGAAAGTGATGAAGCACGCGGACTGGCAGTAGACAGTGAAGACCATGTTATTATTACCGGACGCACGTATAGCTCTGATAATATTGCAACTGCAGGAGCTTATCAAACTGAAAAAATTGGGGACATTGATATTTATATTGTTCGATATAATTCGGATGGCACTCGTATTTGGGGCACTTATTATGGAGGTTCAGGCCTGGACAGGGCAAGGGCTTGCATCGTAAATAAAGACGAGTTCATTTATATCGGTGCACACACTACAAGTCCTGATGGTATCGTAACATTGGGCAATGGCATGCATCAGGAAGTATTCGCGGGTGTTGAAGACGGCATCCTGGCATACTTCAATCCAGACGGTCAGCGACTATGGGCTACCTATTATGGGGGTGAGGATGAGGATATTATCAGAAGGCTGAAGCAGGATTATGAGGGTAATGTTATTATGGTTGGTTATTCGAACAGTGATAGTGGAATAGCTACACCGGATGCATGGCAACCGGTAAACAATAAGCATTCTGATTTGATTTTGAGCAAATGGACCTCTGATGGTGAGCTGATCTGGGGTACCTTTTTAGGTGGTGAAAGTGAAGACCATGGAAGAAGCGTGGATGCAGATATTAATGGTAATATTTATATCAATGGCAGCACAGGCAGTGCTTTTGGTATAAAGAAAAATGCCTATCGTGACCATAATTCCGGCGGGCAGGATTACCTGATTGCAAAGTATAGTTCAACCGGAGCATTAAAGTGGTGCAGCTATTGGGGTGGATCAGAAGAAGACCGGGGCCGTGGAGTCCGGGTTGATCCTATGGGAGAATATGTTTATTTCATTGGCTATAGTGCAAGTGATACAGGGGTAACCACTCCTGGAACCTTCCAACCTGTATGGAGCCAGGGTTTTGACGGACAAGGATTGCCTACGCATGATGCTGTTATTATGAAATGGCATACCAATGGTTACCCGGTTTGGTCCACCTATTTGGGCGATGGTTCAGAAGATCGCGGACGTGGTGTTACAATGATTGGTAATGATGTTTATTTTGGTGGCACTACCACTTCCCCCACTATTATATCAACGCCCGATGGTTTTCAGCCTGTTTATGGCGGAAAGGATGACATGTTTGTAGAGAAATTTGATTCTGCGGGTAACCGTATCTGGGGGAGTTATTATGGAGGTCCGGAAAGGGAAAGCGTGCTGGCCCTTGCTACAGATAAGGCGGATATTCACATATTTCTGGTAGGTACGGCAGAAAGTGAAGACATCAGTACACCGGGTGTTGCACAGGAAGTATTTGGTGGATTTGATGATGGCTTTTTGTTAAAGGTTCAGGTTGCGGAAGGGGTTGGTATTCAAACTCCGGAAGTGAGCAATGACATGGAAATTTATCCTAACCCCAACCAGGGTAATTTGTCGATGACCTATAGAATTACCGAAGATGCAACTTTGAGAATTTACGATTTGAATGGCCGCGAAATGTATACCAAGGAATTAAATGCCGCCTCACAAGTACTGGTGGAAAAAAACCTTGGATTGATTCCGGGTATCTATGAAGTTGTGATTGCAAACAATAGCAAACAGTTGGCAACAAAGAAGTTGATCATCATTAAGTAACAATTTTTCGAATGCAACTCTTCATGGGGAGGCTCTGCTGAGCCTCCCTTTTTTTGTTTGAAGATCTGAATTGGATATTAATAGTTGCGCTAAAAAAAGCTTCCATGAAATAATAGTTTATTGATTGAAATACTGCCTTTAACAACATTACGTTAAACACAACATGGTGAATGTCAAATGGCATTAACTATTTCAATTTCACAACTACTTTTCCTTTTGAACGACCTGTTTCAACATAAGCCAAGGCATCATTGGTTTGTTCAAATGGAAACACTTTGTCCATAACAGGTTTTATGATACCAGCATTGATAAGTGAAGCAATTTCTGTCAATTGATTTCCGTCTGCTCTCATAAAAAGAAAGGAATAGTCCACTCCAAGTCGTTTTGCTTTTTTCTTAGCTCCTGAACTTAGTATTTTCATAATCAACTTTATAAACCAGGGTGAACCAATTTGATCCGCAAAATCCGTATCAGGCGGACCAGATATTGAAATAATTTTTCCATTTGGTTTTAATATTCGTAGTGATTTATCAAGTGTCTTCGTATCCTGACTATTTAAAACCACATCATAATCTCTTAGCATGGTTTCAAAATCATCTTTCTTGTAATCAATCACAATGTCTGCACCCAGGCTTTTCACCAAACCAATATTGGTTGCACTTGTTGTGGTGGCAACAGTTGCACCCAAATGTTTTGCTAACTGAATAGCAAATGTGCCTACGCCTCCCGAACCTGCCTGAATAAAAACCTTCTGTCCTTTTTTCAGATTCGCTTTCTCAATCAGTGCTTGCCATGAAGTTAAACCAACCAATGGAATGGAAGCAGCTTCTTCCATAGATATGTTTTTTGGTTTTAGAGCAACATCTGTTTCATTAATAGCAATATATTCTGCCAACGAGCCAATTTTATAGATAGCAGGTTGGGCAAAAATTTCATCGCCAACTTTGAAGCGCCTAACGTTGGAACCTATTTTAGTTACTATTCCTGCCAGATCATGTCCTAAAATCAAAGGAAATTTATATGGGAGTATGAGTTTAAACTCACCACTTTTTAATTTGATGTCTATTTGATTTATGCTTGCAGCGTATATCTGCACTAAAACTTCATTGTCTTTTACTGCCGGTATAGGCAATTCAACAAGTTGAAGTTTCTCCACCTTGCTGTAGCGTTTAACAATAAATGCTTTCATCATGTTGATTGTATTTTATTAATGTGAAATTTGCATTCCATCTCTTACAAAGGTCAATGTCTCCTCTATTTCATAAGCATGAACTGCCGAACAGAAAATAGAAATTCTATCAGAAAGTTTTTTGACAGCTTCGCTTTTAAAGAACTGCTCCATTGCGGTTTTATCTGAAAAGCCTAGCAACAACGAAGCCTGAAATTGCACCTCTTTCGCATTATCGTGTAATACATCAGGTGTGTTCCATTGTGATTCCTTCCAAGGACTGTATGCCTTGCTTCTTAATTCCTTCAGTACTCCGGTATTAGCAAACATGGGAGTAAGCTCTTCCATGATAAACTTTTTGAAATCATCTTCTTTCACACCTTCTTTTATACGAAAGAAAACAATGCTTCTTGCTTCAATTTTTGTGTTGGGTTCAGTCATTTCATACCAGCGGGAATTTTTTGGGAACGCTGCATAAAGTATGGTTCGTTTAAATAGATTGACTTCGTCCTTGAAGGCAAGTTTATTTTGTTCTCTGCCTCTCAAAAGAGAAAGAAAACCTTTCAAGGTAACATCGGCAATGCCGTCTATTTTGCGGTCTTGCGGTATGGTGGTTTCCACACCCGTGATTGATGTCCACAGACCAGTATTGGTTTCGGCTAAATGTATTTGACGGTATTCCCACAGTCCTTTGTTTGCAGAAATTATTTTAGAATGCGGGCCTTTCCATCTGTCCATTCCTTCCTGACGGGGTTTGTCTGTCCGCATCCATAGTAAAATGGATGACGATAAATGCTTTTCCGACTTGATAGCTGTAGAAATCTTGGTAGGTTTTGGTGCTGCGATTTGGGAAAAGGAATTTACACCTGCGAAGAAACTTAGTAAGAGTATTGCTGTTACCGTTTTCATTTTTGTATTGATAAGTTTAAATAGGACTGTTGAAAATTAGCATGCGAAAAAAGTCAATGCCCTTTTAACAAAATCATCGTGATGTTGAAATACTGCTCCGTGCCCTGCTTCTTCATAAATATGCAGTTGGGCATTTGGAAATCGTTCCGCCATATCATAAGAGTTTGGTGTTGGAACCATCCTATCATTGTCCCCATTAATGACTAGTACAGGTAAAGTAAATTTTGACAAATCCGCGGGCTCCTCATAGCCCCATTTAGATATGGCTTTCAACTGCGTTTGTAATGTTTTTATTTTTACTGGGGTATCGCGATTTACGGTTCGTTCCTTTAAGCGTTTTAAAAAATCACGGGCAGCCGTCTTTCCATTTTTTGTAGAAGTAAAGAACAAATAGAATTTGGGGTCAACGAAAGTCAAGTAACCTTTTACTATATCCCGGTAAGTAAGTTTTACTACATCGCTTACACCTTTACCGCCTCTTGGACCCGTTCCTGCAAGAATTATTTTCCGCACCAAAGACGGTTCCATGGCCATTAATTCCTGTGAGATAAAACCTCCCATTGAAAAAGCCAGGATGTTCACTTTTGGGTAGCCCAATGCTTTTATAAATGCAAGGCAATCCTTCGCCATGTCTTGTATTGATTTTGCATCATCGCCTGATGTGGAACCCACACCACGATAGTCAAACGAAATGATTTCATGTTGTGTAGCCATGCCATCCATTATCCTTGGGTCGCAATTATCCAGGTTTGCTGCCAGGTGGTTAAAGTAAATAATGGGTATTTCTTTCTTTGCTCCAAGTCTGCGATATGCAAACTTTATTCTATTTGCAGATGTAACAAATTGTGTGGGTATTGTTGCGTATGTTGAATATTGAGTAGCCATTTGTTAATTGTTAATGGTTTGTTTGTATATTTGCTTGCAAAATGCAAGTGCAAACATACTTCAATACTTGCAATATGCAAGTGTTTCTAAACAAATATTTATGAACAAGAATCAAAAGAGGTCGGATTGTCCTATTAGTTGCTCCCTTGATATCTGGGGAGATAAATGGTCGCTGTTAATTATCAGAGACCTGATGTTTAATAAAAAATGCACCTATGGTGATTTCTTAAAATCGGATGAAGGTATTGCAACAAATATTTTAGCCGCAAGATTAAAGAGTCTTGAAGAGAATGAGATTATTGAAAAACTTGACCACCCCGAAAGCAAAGCGAAAGTTCTGTATAGGCTAACTCAAAAGGGAATTGATTTGTTTCCAATCCTCGTGGAGATTCATTTATGGAATGAAAAATATTTTACAATCCCTACTTACTTAAAACCAATGGTCAAAGAATTAAAAAAGGATAAAGAGGCATTTATAAAAGCATCTATCAGGGAAATGATAAAAGTTTAGTCTATCAATTTTCCAGGAGAAACAAGTACCCCTGTTTTCAGGGTTGTTTGTCTTTTGTCTATGTTTTTTTGGAATGGCAAAAACACTGTTTCATTTTTTTAATCAGCTTGTGTGTCTGCAAAAATTGAAAGTGTGTTTTGTGCATAGGCTTTAAAATCCATTAAGTCTTCCGGTAAAGGCCTGGTCTAAGCACAATAGTTTCAAGTTTGCACTTACGCAATATGATTTTCGCTAACTCTGAATAAATGAAATGGAATTGTATTTAGGTCATTTATACCTGGAAAGGAAGACCCAACCGGGTGCATACCAAATTGTCGCGCAAGTACTGTTTAACTATTTGGTAATAGGGAACCGTACCTAATAGAGAGATTATGTTTCAATTGGATTGATTGTCTCGCAAAGGTCGCAAAGCCCGCAAAGAAAAAATTACTTAATCCAGCTCTGCGAGCTTTGCGTCCTTTGCGTGCTGGCTTTAGAAGGCTATTTTTAGGATAATGTCATGAGCAGCGACAATTTGGTATGCACCCGACCCAACCTCAATTCCTTAAAGATGCTAAAGCAACTGTACCTTCATTACCTTTTTCTCTCCATGGTGCATGAGTTCAACAAAATAAATTCCGGAAGTTAAACTACCTGCCGGTATCCTGAGTTCCTGCGTGTTTACAGACGCTTCTATTGTCTGAAAATAAACAGGCTGATGCAATATGTTATACAGGGTAACCTGTACCTGTTGACTGAAAGCTGAACTGATTTTTAAATTGATTTCACCTATAGCGGGATTAGGATATACGGAAGCCTGCAGCGATGAAACCTGTTGCGTAACTTCCTGTCCGACTTTTTGCAACCAGGGATTAACAGAAATTACCGGCTGAAGTCTGTAGCAATTGTTGGGATCAAACATGTTGCTGGCATGAACGATGTGTATCACATAATTCCCGTTAGGGGCACCGTTATAGATAATGGTTTCATCAACGGTATCGGCATTGGCTGAAGTAAAAAGTAACTGCCCGTTTGCCTTGTACAATTTTAAATCGTAATCGGCAGGCAGATCAGTAAGTATCAGTTTCAGGTTGGTAGTTGCAGATAGTTTAATCTTATACCAGTCTGCATCAGCAGTAGCTGAGATTGCAGCGGTGTAACCCCACAAGTTGGCATCTTCATATGCTTTGATGAGATAACCAGTCGAATTGGTGTTGTTGGGTTCGTATTTGTCATAGCAGGCATCGGCCACATTCAATCGTGTTACCACAGCGTCTTCTCCACCATAATTTGCAGTCTGGTATGCTTCCGGTGTTACAGAAAAGTCGTTCCCATCGGCGGAGATCAGGATATACATAAAACCACTCTTGTCCAATTCTATGCCGTGCAACTCTTCGCTGCCTTCCACTCCAAAATAACTGCCCCAGATTCGGGTACCGGTGAATGAAAACTTAGTAAAGAATCCGTCTGTTTTTCCGCCAAGCGCCGGCTGATAGGATTCCGGAGAGCTGATATTGAATGTACTGGCAGTGAGTCCGCCGAAATAAACGAAGTCATTATCATTGTCAATGGTAAGATCGAAAACCTGGTCTTTTCCGCCACCGCCATAATAGGTGCCCCATTCCAGGCTTCCATCTTTTTTGAATTTTGCAAGAAATCCATCGTATTTGGGAAAGCCGTCATTTTCATAGGCTTCAAACCATTCTTCCTGGTAAGCACCGGGCGTACTCATACCGGTGTGACTATTAGACCATCCTATGATGTAAGGATTTCCGGCACCATCTATTTTAACACCTCTGCCATGCTCTTCATTGGTGCCTCCGAGATAACTGCACCAATAAAAATTTCCTGAAGTATCCCATTTTGCCAGGAATGCATCTGTAGGACCGCCGGCAAAAACGGATTGGTGCACTCCTGCTGTAGAAAATTGTGTAGTGCTTTCAGCGGTGCCTTCAATAAACAGGTCGCTGTTTTTACCTACGCAAATTCCATGAGCACGGTCCTGTGCAGGGCCGCTGAAGTAGGAACACCATTTCAAACTGCCGCCCGGTGAAAAGGCACCCAGGAAGGCATCACCATTATTGCCACCGGGATTATTCATAGTATCCTGGTGCGCACCAGGTGTAGCAATGTGATCGGGGCTTACAGTGTAGCCTGTGAAATAGAGATTGCCATTCTTATCGCAATCCATTCCAAGTATTTCATCTTGAATAGAACCACCAAGATAGGTACCCCATAATCGGATTCCATTTGCATTGAACTTCACTACAAAAGCATCTGAGTATCCACCGAGTTGGGTTTGAAAGGCTCCGGGAGTGCTGATTACGGTTTGACTGGTGGTAAGTCCGGCAATAAAAATATTATTATCATTATCAGTGGTTATAGCATGCCCTTCATCTTTGCCCGGTGCGCCATAGTAAGTAGCCCATGACAGTTTTCCGGCAGTGGTAAATTTTGCTATGATGGCATCATGATAACCTCCTGCAAAGGAAGTCTGAAATGCGCCATTGGTAGCAATATACATGGTGCTGAACGTGCTGCCAACGATAATTAATTTTGATTGTTTATCAACTGCCAGTTCTCCATTGTTTACATCTTCTGAAAGTTCACCACCATAGTAAGAAGACCAGAGAATATTGGGATCAATAACAATCGTGTTTTCTTTGTCGCGTTTTATTTTGTAGCTGACCGTGTTATGATTGAATTGATATTGTGCCGGAACTGAAGAACGGTCATCAGCACGGAAAGCAATCACTTTACTTTCATTAATGATACCGGTAGCAGCATACAAATTAAATCCGCCCTCTGCATCAGGCAGGAAGGAAATGGCTCCATCGTACTTCAATTTAATTTTCGAAGCATCTGCGCCCGGATGAACGATCCATTCATACTTCAGGAATGAATCGGCTGACTGATCCGGTGCGAAAAAAACAAGATCAATACCAGGGTAAATGTTTTTATACTTTACCTTTTCAAATGAAGCCACACCGGTTGCTCCTTGATTGCCTGTACCATCTGTATAGAAATTATATACGATACCGGTTGCCTCTTCGCCTGTAATTTCAGCAGCCGGATTGGCACCCACCAATGTAACATCAATCCGGTGAGCGCGCATGGTGCTTTGATCATCCACAAAATTTCTGAATGCTTGTTCCTCATTGTCCGGTATCCCGGATTCCGGAAAGGATGTTTTCTTTTCATCTATCGTAAACAATTCATAGCTGAAGCCACCCTTCCTGAGTTGCAGGTTAAATAAGCCATCCACATACATAAACCGGACTTCCTTATTTTCCCTGTTATGCTGATCCATCACTTGTCCTTTATTTTCTACAAAGGCAGTGTTTCTGCTTATGCTTGCTTTCCATGCCGTATCAGCAAATGAAATAGTCAACGATGAGGTGAAAAGGAATGCAAGAAGGGTTAATTTTCTCATGATGGTTGTTGTTTATTTCAGGAAAATGTTGGTGTTTATAAAATCAGTTTTATGATTATGCTTGAAATGAGGTGTTGAAATTATTGCCTGGCTTTGATAAATGTGGAAAGCCAGTTTTTTTCACTGCTCTTTAGCAGTAGCCTGTAGCTGCCTTCCGGAAGATTATTAATTGGAACATCAATCTGCTGGTAACCATCATCAAGCAATAGTTCATTATTGTAAAGAAGTCGGCCGAGCATATCATAGATCAGGATAGCTGCAGGACCGGTTTTAGCAGTAGTGATGTTAAATGTAAGATGGTCGGTTGCCGGATTTGGGTAGACGGTTATTGCCGACAGTGTTGTTTCTGACGTTACCATATTTTCATTGGATTTCATTTCAAAAATGAAACTGCTTTGAAAGACTTTCATCCGGTAACAATTAAGTGAGTCGAAGGTATTTTTGCCGTGGGCAATACGGATATAATAATAGGCCGCCTGCGCATTATTGAAGATTATAGTATCATTCATGTTTGCAGGATTGGAGGCACTTTGCAATAATACCTGTTGCGCATTGTAAAGCTTCAGATTGTAACCTGCCGGCTTATCCGTAAGAATCAACATGAAATTTTTAGCAGACGATTTCACTTTCAACTTAAACCAATCCTGGTCCATTTTATTCACAATACTTCCATTGTATCCATAAAAGAATGAATCAATCGGTGCCCAGCCGGTAATCTGTTTTGCATTAATAAATTCATTGTTTGGTTCATTGTAGTCAAAACAATCTAATCCGGGATAGAACCTGCAGATCATTGCTTCATCTCCGCCTGCAGTTTTTGTTTGGTGTACATTAGGTGTAACAGGCATCCTGCTTTGATTAGTTACCCCAAGAACATAGATGAACCCTGTGCCATCCGGTTCAATATCCTGCAGGTGGTCTTCAGAAAAGCCTCCCCAGTAGCTTCCCCAGATTAGGTTTCCATCAAAATCCCAGCGTGCAAAGAAGCCATCGGCTCCGGAAATTCTTTCTGATTGCCAGCCGGAAGGTGTACCGATGTAATCATTACTTTGCGTACCGCCGGCAACATACAACGCTTCGGCATCACGATCAAGAGAAATGCCCCAGATACGGTCGTATCCATCACCACCATAATAAGATGCCCAGATGATTTGACCGGTTGAGGTAAATTTAGCTACGTATCCATCTTCCTGCCTCACCGAATTTATATAACCCGGCGTCCAGTTTTCCTGGTGTGCACCCGGTGTAGAGATTCCGGTTTCACTTTCTGTTAAGCCTCCAATATAAATGTTACCGGCGCTGTCAGATTCAATCCCACGGCCACGATCAGAAAATTCACCACCGTAGTATGTGCTCCAGATTCTATGACCATTGGTATCGAATTGCGCAATGAGTACATCTTCTTCGCCACCCCCATAAATAGTTTGATGTGTACCTGCTGTTGCCATTCCTGAGGTGCTGCCGGTAGTACCTTGAAACAAGATGTGATCAAACAAATCTATATTGACAGCATGAAAACGATCTGAACCGTTATTGCCGAAATAGGTAGTCCAGAGTTCTGTGCCTTGCGCAGAGAATTTTGAAATAAGGCAATCGCCGTCGCCACCGTAAATAGCCTGGTAAGCACCCGGTGTTGTTATATTTTCAGGGCTTTCCGTATAGCCTACACAATATAAATTGCCGTTGTCATCTGCACGTATATTTCTATAGTGATCGTCGTTTAGACTTCCCTTATAAGTGCACCATTGAATAAGCCCATTTGGATCAAATTTGGCAACAATAGCATCACCCTGCCCACCGGTAACCATTTGCCCGGTTGTGGCTAATCCTTCACTGCTTGATTTTCCGTAAAGAATGATATTGTTGTTTTTGTCGGCAATAGCACCATAGCCCAGATCTTTGCTGCTTCCGCCTAAATAGGAAGCCCAGTCTAGTTTGCCATTGGTTTTAAATTTAGCTACAAATAAATCAGATGGATTGCCCCCATATGTTACCTGATAGGAACCCGTGGTAGCAATGCCCATGATACTGGATGTGCTACCTGCAATAATTGGCCGTTGTTGTTTATCAACAGAAACCTTTGCTACGTCCTCATCGCCGGGACCCCCATAGTAGGAAGCCCAAAGGAGGGTGGGATCAATTACCAGTACCTTGCTTTTATCATATTCAGCAAGCAGGTATTGCACGGTGTTTTGCGCAACTACATAGGAAGAGGCAATCTCTTTTTTATCGGTATCCTGGAAAGAAAAGGGCTTTCCTTCCTGAACATAACCAATAGAAGTACTCAGTTGCAGGGAGCCATTCTCTTGCAGCATCAGGGTTTGGTCGCCCTGGTAGTGCAGTTTTATCTTAGATGGATCAGCGCCGGGGTGTACAATAAAATCGTAGTGCAAAGGCGTATCATGCTCCTGATCCGGTGCACTGAAGACAAGATCAATTCCGGGATAGATATTATAATAGGTGATCGTATTAAAAGCATTTATTTTCTCAAGTTTATTGACTGCAACCGGGCTTGAATAAAAATTGAAAAAGGCACCGGAAGGGTCAGTAGCTTTTATCGTCACATTTTTATTGGCACCCTGCAAAACCACGTCAATCCTTGTTGAGCCGGCAATCTTGCTTCCAAAGTCTTTAATGTCGCTTTCTGTTGTTTTATATCCCGCCTCATCCATATTACCACAGTCTTCCACTAACTGGAATAATTCATAACTGAAGCTATTCTCTTTCAAAGCCAGGTTGAAGATGCCATTGCTGTAAAGAAACTTCACTTCGTTGTTTACGCTACCTTGCTGATCTTTCACTTGTCCTTTATTTTCCAGAAAAGCTTTCTCTGAAAGTGTGATATTAAGTGATTGCGAAAACTGTTGTCCGGATACTTGGGCAACAAAAAGGCATAACAAGGCAATAGTGAAGATTTTTCTCATAGTTGATTATTTAGCAATAGCTAACCACTTGCAATAACTGCAGTAGCTGGCTTAACACGCTAAAAATACGACATTCTGCAAAAAATAGCTGTCTTATGACAATAATAGACAGACGATACACAATCAATTAGATTTATTAAAATTTCTCTGTATATAGCGTTGGTTTTTGAATTTGCCGTTGCCGGTGTTTGGTGTATATTTTTTTCAGATTCTCGTCAATGGGTTGAGTTTATCTCAAAATTAAGTGTGCCAACCTGCACTGGTCTCAGGATCCTTTTACTTGACAGCTAATTTCGATCATCAAGGTAAAATGAAGGTTTTGATTGACCCTTTTGGGATCATTTCTATTTATTCCTGATGAATAAAAGCTTCCTTGTAAATTTGATTGCCATGTTGTACTAAGGTAAAATAGTTGCCTGACGGAAACCGGCTTACAGGAATTTGTTCATAAAATTCGGTAGCAGCATCAGTAAAGTTTTTTTCAAAAACTACTATGCCAACAGCATTAACTATCCGGAGTGTTGCAGGCGCCATTTCTGAAGAAATAAAATGCACCATGATATCGCTGCTGGATGGATTGGGATGAACTGTAAGCAACGACAAAGCATTTCCATCTTCCTGAACAATTTTTTGAGGATTGGTAAGACTACAAGTATATAAAGAGTCCCAACTGAAATCCTGGTAGAAATTCCGCCAAAAGGTGAGTTTATCACGATACAACTGCAAGGTGGTGCCAAAAGCAGGATTGTTGACCAGGTTGGTATTTTCATGGGGGTCATTTTCAAGGTCAAAGAGTTCCTCTGTAACCTGTGTGCAGTTGTATTTCACATATTTGAAATCCATCGAACGCACCGCCCTGATGTCAGGCACACAATCTTTATTAAAGAATTCATACATCATTTCTTTCCTCTCTGCGGTATTGTTCATCATTTTAAGTAAGGAGATTCCCTGCATGCCGAACGTATCTTCAATGCCGGCAAAATCGAGAATGGTAGGCGCGATGTCAATATTCATCGCCAGATTATTAGTCACTTGTGTGCCTGCCGGAATAAGACCCGGATAGCGCATAAAAATCGGGACTTTAATAGATTCCTCATAAGCCATTTGCTTCTCAAACAACATATGCTCACCAATCACATAACCATTGTCGCTCATAAAGATAATAAGGGTGCTGTCCATCAGGCCCAAATTTGAAAGTTCATCAAAAACATTGCCCAGCGTTTCCTCTACGCCATTCAATAACTCGAAATAGCCACGGTAGTAGTCATCCAGGCCGTCAGGGTTGTTGGCAGTATGACAATTGTAAAGGATACCCGGATAATTCTGGGTGTACTTATCAGGACTTACCGGTTGCGGCATTGTTTCATTGTCAAAAATTCCATTGTCTTCAGGCCGCGGCACTTGTGGTGTGTGCGGCGCAGCATAAGCTAACCACAGATAAAATGGTTTGTCCTGTGGCACTTTATGGAAGAAACCAATGGCGCTGTCAGATACCACATCGGTAGAATGGCCGGGTATAGTAATCGTAGTTCCGTTGATATTGTATTTGGTATCAGTATAATCACTGCCATGTACTTCCATCCAGAAATCGAATCCGGGTTGCGGATGCTTAGAAACATGGTATTTACCGATAAGGCCTGTATAGTAACCATTGTCTTGCAATATCTGTGGCAAGGTAATTTGTGTAATGGTATCAGAATTTGCCTGTGTCGGATTGTCTGTTACTCCATGCAGGTGCGGATAAAGTCCGCTGGTGATTGATGCACGACTGGGTGCACATTGTGACTGAGCCGGAAAGCTCAGCTTAAAATTAGCTCCTTCATTGGCAATCCGTGAAATAGCAGTGTCATTGAAAAATGCAGGACCACCATTTGCCTGGTAGGAATCAAATCGTGCATCATCAATTATCACCAGCAATACATTTTTCCTGGATGAAACAGATGCACTTGCTGTGGTGAACTCAACGATGGCAGAATAATCAGAAGGTTGGTTGCCACATTTTGCGCGCACACGCACCTGGTAGTCAGTTTCAGGCAACAGACCGGATATTGCATAATTTGAAGAAGCGATGTTTGCAACGGTGGTCCAGGCAG
Organism: Chitinophagaceae bacterium; assembly: GCA_016704325.1. Taxonomy (GTDB): domain Bacteria; phylum Bacteroidota; class Bacteroidia; order Chitinophagales; family UBA10324; genus JACCZZ01. The sequence goes on along the minus strand of JADJAG010000008.1, from coordinate 846,188 downwards.
AAGTACCTGTTTTGCGGTAACGCACAGAAAAATTTGTCTCTCCGCAAAGTGGAACCCAACTCAACATGGCACCTGAGGGGGATATGCCGGACACTGTCAGATTCACCGGAACAGAACATGCAGTAGTGTTGATTGTAATAGCAGGTGAGAAGTTGCCGGTTTCATTATTGGCACAAACCGGAGCAATCCTCACATTGTAGGAAGTATTGGAAGCAAGCCCGGTAAGTGAATAGGAAAGTGCATTATTTGAAGTGAGTATTGAAATCCAGTTAGCTGCTGTAGTTTCTTTATATTCGATATTGTATTTGGTGGCAGTATTCACTTTTTTCCATTTCAATTCAGCACGGCAGCTTGCAACCGATGATGTTTTTAAACCGTTGGGAGCAGGCAGGCTACAGGTAGCAGCAACCTCTAAAGAAAAAAAAAGCAGGAATGCGGGGAGCAGGAATTTCATAAGAACAGGTGAATGTATTTTTGATTGAAAATTGAATGACTTGATGTTGGCGGCAATCACGTTAAATGTAATTGCCTGTTTTCTGTAAAAATGCGACGGCTAAAATAAGTCTTTAGGTGAATTGGTTGGTATCCGTTTTAAGTATGCTTAAATGATACATGCGGTGCGCTTTTTTACTGATTTATTTGAGGAATTATTATTAAGTAGTGGATAGTATACAAGTAAATGGTAGTTCCCTTTTTATCAGGTTTAATATTTTAGCAGGCATATGCCATACTAGTAAAAGGTGCACAACATAAATATTACGTACGCTCGTGCACAGTGCTTATATTTGCCCGGTAGGTAACCATAACTCAATTCGTTTGATTCCGGTTATTTATGCATTCGATGTTGATAGATGAAAATAATGCCGGTATGCTATCAGGCAGGATGAATTTCCAGCTGGTTTAATACGGATTATAGTCCTTGACAGTGAATCCATCTGTTTGAGCCTGATTGTTGTGTAGCATATTAAACGAAGTTAACTCATTAAAGAAATAAATAGTATGAAAAACAGGAAAGGCCTGGATTCAGTTTGCAAGTATTCAAGTGTTTTGATGCTGTTATTGCTTTTTGCTGCACCTCAATTTTTATTCGCGCAAAGCTATTATCCTTCCTGGGGCTCCTATATTGATATGGGTACCACGTTACATAAAAATGAATTCATTGAACAGATTGTGGTGGATAATACCGTAAGCCCGGAGGAAATTTACATTGTAGGCCGTTCCGGTTCTGTTACCGGTAGTCTGGAAGTATGCGACAGCAGCATAAAATCAGGAAATGATGATGTAATAATCGCCAAGTTTAATCATTGCGGCGAGATCATGTGGAAGAAAGTTTTTGCTACCCAGTATATTTCCAATGGCAATGTTGTTGTCGGAAAGGAGATGGGGTTTACCATTGCGCTCGACAATTACAATGGTCATAAATACATTTTTATCGGCGGTGAAATCAGGAATACAGATCCATCCGCTAAAGCAACAGTAACCTGCATAGAAGAAGAAAGTTGCAATGCATCGGTTTATCAATCACCTGTCGGTGATAACTGGGATGGATTTATTGCAAAATACGACACAGCAGGCAACCTGCTCCGGTGGGTGAAACTGGGTGGCAATAAGTTCAACCAGGGCGCACCTGATAATATTCTGGCTATTACTGTTGATCCATTTACCAGCGAACTTTTTGTAACCGGAAGAGCAAAGAGTAATAACATGGGCAGTAATGCATTAACCAAATTTGACAGTACCTTCAATTCTACTGCAAATACCGGAGACTGTTTTATCGCCAAATTTGATAATTGTCTTTCAAACCTGGAGTTTTTTAGTTTTTACGGGGGATTCCTCGATGACCGTGGCCATGATATCGTTTTAGATACAAGTAAGGGCTATAGCATTCCGATTATATCGGGCACTACGGAGAGTTTTAATATACAAATTGATCCACCAAATCTGCCTGATGACTACAACAGCAACTCCATGCATTGCAATGGGGCAGGTGTTTGCATTGATGCTTTCTTAATGAAATGGGATCCGGTGCTTACGCAAGGTCCGCAGTGGTTCCTGTATTTCGGAGGCAACAATACAGATCGCGGCAGAAGGCTGGCATTGGATCAAAAAGGCAATATTTTCTGGACAGGATGGACACAGAGTTCAAATATGTATAAGACCGGAAATGCCTTTGACAAAACATATGGCGGCGGTGGAGATAATGATGCATATGTTGCTAAAGTTACCCTCGACGGAGACATTCCCTGGTGTACTTTTTATGGTGGTAATGCCATTGATGTTTCAAATGGTATACTATGGTATCAGGATCCGGCTACCTTGCTCAAGTATGTAATTGTAACAGGCCTTACCACCAGTACAAACCTAAGTTGCACTACCTGTGTGCAGGCTCCATTTCTCAGTGATCTTAATGGTCCGGGTAATGATGGACCTAATATGGATGCCTTTATTGCCAAGCTAACGGATTTACCTATTGGCCAGAAGCAGAAACTTGATTTCTTTACGCTCTATGGTGGAACACGGATGGAGGATTTTGATGAAACAGAAAGTCATGGTCCCTTTTTGGATTTCGGTCCGAATAAGGAGATATATATTTCGCTTTCTACCAAGAGTCCTGACATTGGTTCCGTAACAAAACTTACTAATGTTATAGGTGCCTACCAGGCTGCTGATAAGACCACGTCTGATGGTTTTGTAGGATTAATCGGCTTAACGAATATACAAACCTGTATGCCTTTACGACCGGAAGATGAAGTTGCTGTATCCACATTAGATTTCTTTTCATACCCCCAACCTTTCCATAATGAACTGACACTAATGATACGTGCTGCATCAGCAGGTACAGGAAGAATTGAAGTGGTTGATTTTTATGGAAGAACTATACTTGTTAAGGAAGTACAATTAGAAGAAGGGGAAAATCAGTTACCATTGGATGCCGGGGCATTGACACCGGGAATTTATTTTGCAAAGGCAGTATTCAACAATCAAATGATGATCACTAAAATGATCAGGCAATAAATAAATCCGGTGTTGCTTCCGTTGACTTCAATTCATTCGCAGCCATCTTCGTATTTTTTCAAAATCAATCATGCCGGCAAGGCTTGCTGACAGGAAGAGTATGCCCGGAAGTTTATAGCGTAACAATGCACCAAGGTTGGGTACTACACTTCCGGTAAATAAGAAAACAGCAACAGCAAACATAAAGCAGAAAATAAAGGCCGCAACAGGCTTGTCTCTTTTCTTCCTGATAAGTATTGAAGAAACAAACAATAGAAAGAGTAGCAGGTTATCTGCAGCAAATGGCAATTGAATTAATGCCTTCATTTCAAATATGGAAGGAAGCAGCAGGCAATTGGACAGTGCATAAGGAATGGCGAATAATAATGAATGCGGTGTTCCATCTAATGTGTATACCGGCAATGTAACAGCAGCAGGAATGGTCAGGAATTCTTGTTGTTGTTGCATCATCTTTACTGCTAAATTCATGGTAGGAAATAACAGATACAGAAAAAGTATTGCTGCGTAACAACTGCAGGCAGCGGCAATGGAAAAGAGAACGCTTCGTTTTGGAAATTTAGCAGAGAGTCCATACGCCACTACGCAGGGCAACAGCAACAGCAACAAATAGTTTCGCACCATCAGCAGCAACCAGCAGCCAAAAAGAAAAAAGAATACAGTCTTCCATCTTATTGCCAGTAGCAGTTTTTGAAAGCTAAAAAGAATAATTCCGATTGAAGCCAGTGCAAGTCCGTCTTTGTGAATACCTGAAGACCAGAATGCAACAGAAGGAAAAATAAAAAGCAGGAACAGAAGAATGTATTTATTGGAAATCACAAATTCATATAACCACCGAAAGAGGTAAAGAATACCTGTCAGCGTGATAAAATTAAAGATCACCACATTCACATAATAATGGCTGAAGCTCATTAAGTTCATTAATGCACTCAATCGCGTCATGAAATAGGAATTCATCACATTCCAGTATATCATCTGCGATTCATATGCAGCCAGATCGGCTGGTGGGGGCTTTACAGTATACCAAAAAGTAAGCCTGAAGAAATGCCCGGGATGCTCGGGCAGAGCGCTCAACAATATTTTACTTTCATTAAAATAAGAAAAGGTGTCGCCGCCGCTATACCATTGCATGTGCAACAAACCATAAGCAATGCCGGTAAGCACTTTCAGCAGGAAAACGCCGGCAACCAACATTGCCGGAAGTTTGAACTGATTGAAGAAGGGGTGTTTTAGAATGATCCAGCAGCCGGCTGAAGTATAGCATATAACCAGTATGATTTCTGCAGCACCCATCATCAGTAAATTTGCCTATGCCGGCCGTATAAAAAAAGCAATAAGCCGGTTTTCTGCCGTCTTACTTGAAATCAAGCACTTCTATTTTTTGTGAGCAGAAACTGTATTCTCTTGCCACATTGGAACAAACAATAATTAACCTGTCGCCGCCAAATTTTTTCATCAGATCAACATACCAGGCTACACCTTTTTCATCCAGATTCGTTGTGGGTTCATCGAGCAACAACATTGGAACATCAGACAAGACAGCCAGCGCTACTTTCAGGCGTTGCTTCATTCCGGATGAGTAGTTGCGGATCTGTTTTGATGAACCGGGTTTCAGTTGTGTAATCGCTATTGCATCTGCTATGGAAAGTTGATGAAGCAATGGCTTGAACTGCTGTTGAAAAGCGAAGTGTTCTTCTAAGGTGAGTTCTTCCACTAATTCGAGATAGGGTGCAGAGATGCTCAGCTTCCTGAAAATCTGATCCACTTCAATTGGATGATTTGCCTCTTCATAAATGATGGTGCCGGTAGAGGGTGCGAGCAATCCTGCAATCATGCGGAGCAGTGTTGATTTGCCGCTGCCATTCGGTCCCAGTACTGCATAGGCGTTTCCGGATTCAAAGGTGTACCGGATATTTTTTAATACCCATTCATAGTTAAATCGTTTGCCGGCATTGTTAATCGTGATTTTCATCCCGGCCGTTGGTGTACCCTTTCATGATACCTCTTTCTGATCCGCGGATAAAGTCCACGATGATATCTTTTTCAGGCGAGGAGGCAAATTCTTCATCTACCAGGGTAAGTGCTTTGGTAATGTTATGGTTTTTAACAAAGATGATGCGGTAAATATCTTCAATAAGGTTTATGCTGTCTTCTTTATACCCTCTTCGGCGAAGCCCGATGGAATTGATGCCAACATAGGAAAGTGGTTCTTTAGCAGCTTTCACAAACGGTGGTACATCTTTTCGCACCAGCGAACCACCAGAAACAAATGCATGCTGTCCAATCTTTACAAACTGGTGTACGGCCGAAACGCCTCCCAGCACAGCATAGTCTTCGATTACAATATGACCTGCAAGTGCTGCATTATTGGCAATCACGCAGTTATTACCTATAACGCAATCATGCGCCACATGCGCATATGCCATCAGCAGGCAATTGCTGCCCACAATGGTTTGCTGGTTGGCAGTAGTGCCTTTGTTTACGGTAACACATTCGCGGATAGTGGTATCGTCTCCAATGATGGCAAGGGTTGGTTCACCCAGGTATTTGAGATCTTGTGGTTCACCGGAAATGACAGCTCCCGGATAAATTTTACAGTTATTACCGATTCGTGCGCCATTCATAATGGTGACGTTGGGGCCGATCCAACATCCATCGCCGATTTCAACGTCTTCATATATAGTTACGAAAGGACTGACGTCTACATTCCTGCCAATCCTGGCCTTTGGATGAATGCTGGTGAGTTTAAGTGACATTGTGCCTATTAAGAATGCTGTCAGGTTAAAAAAGTTACTGTCTGTATATTATTTATTTTAGGATGCCTGTGGTTCTTTGCGTACAATCTTAGCAACCAGATCTGCTTCCGTCACTACTTTATTGCCTACGTAAACGGTTCCTCTCATTTCACAAAGTCCGCGGCGGATGGGACTCAGCAACTCCAGCCTCAAAATCATGGTGTCGCCCGGCACCACCTTGTTTTTAAAACGGGCATTGTCAATTTTCAAGAAGTAGGTATCCCAGTTTTCCGGATCATCTACCGTGTTCAATACCAGGATGCCTCCTGTTTGCGCCATGGCTTCAATCTGTAATACCCCCGGCATGACAGGGTTACCGGGAAAATGACCCTGGAAGAAATTTTCGTTGAAGGTAACATTCTTAATTCCTACCACATGGTTGTCACTTATTTCAATAATCTTATCAATGAGCAGGAAGGGGTATTTATGAGGAAGCGATCGCTCAATCTTTTTTGTATCATAGATCGGGGGAAGATTGGGATCATACACAGGAATATCTTTCATGGCTTTAGATTCCTTAATAAAGTTCTTTATTTTTTTTGCGAATGCGATGTTTGTAGAATGGCCCGGACGTGTTGCCAGGATGCGTGCTTTAATGGGAGTACCGATAAGGGCAAGATCACCTACCACATCTAGCAGTTTATGGCGGGCCGGTTCGTTTCGGTATCTCAATTCCACATTATTGAGATAACCCTCTTCCACTTCAATATCCTGCCTGTTGAATATGCCAGCCAGTTTTTTCAGTTGCGGGCCTTCTATTTTATGGTCAACAATTACCAATGCATTATCCAGTGAACCGCCCCTGATGAGGTTACTGTCAACCAACGATTCAATCTCATGCAGAAAACAAAAAGTACGGGCTTCTGCAATTTCCTTTTTGAATTGGCTGATATGGTCCACCATGGCATGTTGCGGACCCAGCACCGGAGAGTTGTAATCGATCATCACCGTAAGCTGGTATTCATCAGACGGAATAGCAACCATTTCCACATTCTTTTGTTCATCGCGAAAGGTGATGTTTTTTGGAAGGCAGAAATATTCTTTTTTGAAGTTGGTCTGTTCTTCGATGCCGGCATCAATAATGGCTTCAACAAACATGGAGGAGCTTCCATCCATAATGGGCACTTCCTGCGCATCCAGTTCAATAAGTACATTATCTACTTCTGTGCCAACGAAGGCCGCCAATAAGTGTTCAACCGTGCTCACTTTTACACCATGCTGCATCAGCGTGGTGCCGCGTGATACATCCACTACCAGGTCGGCATCTGCTTTCACGGTAGGCTCACCTTCCACATCAATGCGTTTAAAGATATATCCATGATTGCCCGGTGCCGGACGTACGGTTAAATTGACGCTTTCGCCGGTGTGAACACCCACCCCTGAAAGCGTGAATGCTTTGCTGATTGTCTGTTGAAATACTCCCATGTCAGTATAAGGCTGTCGGTTATTGATGCGTTATTTGAAGCGATACCATCGTTGGTATGGCTGACTAAAAATTGAACTTAATGTAATCTTCCATCATGCAGAAAAATCATCTGCCAACTACTATTTGCTATCCTGCATTGCGTTCCAGTTCCTGAACCCTTTTTTCCAGCTCCGGCAAATTACGAAAAACTGATTGAGCGCGCAGCGATGCCATGTATTCGAAGGCCGGCGCACCATTCCAGGCTTTGTTCTTTTCATGAATTGATTTCGATACGCCGCTCTGCGCATTGATCTTGCTTCCGTCTGCAATTTCAATATGCCCCACAAAACCAACCTGTCCGCCAATCTGGCAATACTTGCCGATTTTAGTGCTGCCGGAGATGCCTGACTGCGCCGCTACAACAGTGTGTGCACCAATCTCCACATTGTGCGCCAGTTGCACCAGGTTATCAATCTTTGCGCCTTGCCTGATGACCGTGGAGCCCAAAGTTGCCCGGTCGATACAGCTATTGGCGCCAATTTCCACCTGGTCTTCAATTACCACATTGCCGAGTTGCGGCACTTTATAGTAGCTGCCATCCGGTTTTGGTGCAAAGCCGAAGCCATCTGCACCGATTACCACTCCTGCATGAATGATACAATGCTTACCAATTTTACAATGCGGGTAAATTTTGGTGCCTGCATATACAACGCTGTTATCTTCTATGGTTACGCCTTCGCCAACGTATACATTTGGGAAGATCTTTACTTTATTGCCCAGCTTTACATTTTTACCAATGTAACTGAATGCACCAAGGTACACATCGGAACCGATGGAAGCGGATTCGTGGATGAAAGAGGGTGCTTCAGTGCCGATGAGGTTTTGATGGTTGTTGTTAAAATATTCCAGCACTTTTGTAAAACTGAGGTATGGCTGATCTACCCTTATGAGTACCGGTTGCACCTTACTTTTCAGCTCCATTTCTTTTGCCAGGATGATGGCCGAAGCACCTGTTGTATAGGCAAATGGCTCGTATTTGGCATTGGCAATAAAACTGATTGCACCTTTAGCGGCCTCTTCAATTTTGGCAGGATGTGTAATGAGTACGGCTGGATCTCCTTCAAGATTTCCATCGAGTAATTTACACCATTCTCCGGCTGTTATTTGCATCGCGCAAAAATAACCTTTTTTTCATGTGGAGGATGTGAAAGGGCAGGAGTGGTGTACGACAATTCGTTCATCTTGGCAAGCAATGGTTGGTGGGTTAAATTGCTAAATGGTTAAATGGTTAAATTGCTGCGGCAAAGCCGACCACTTGCTACTCTATATTCACTGCTCTACATTACTCACTTACTAAACACTCAATAATCTATAGCCAATTTGTCGTACCCCCGAAGGAGTAAGTGAAACGTGAATAACCCTTAAAAAAGGTACTGAAAGTGTGAGTCCGGGTAATGAGGAAAGCGGGGCACCTGATGAATTGATTATGGGAATCAAATGAAATATGGACAAACGATTATTTCTAAACCACTTCTTAATAGAGATCGTATTTATGGAAGATTTACGTTTCTAGCCAAACAATCTAATTAGGATGTCAATTGATAAATCTGAAAATTTAAACCACACGAAATATATTCCGAGTTTAACATTTTGCAGAGAAAAAAATGAAATCAATGATGTGCATAAAATGGGAAGGATAAAAAGAATTAGCCACACCGGTCTTGTATGAAACTCTGTTATCCCAGAAATATTTCCAGCGGTAATAGTTGGCTGGAAGCCAATTTTCCTGGGAACCTGTACTGCTTTGCAAAAGAACTTCCATTTGAGCCAGGATGGATGTATAGTTTACCTGGCTATCAAATAGTTTGTGTTGATAAGGCAATTGTGCCGAAAGTAGCTGTGGCAACAACAGCAGTAAAAGTGCAGACAGGTTTTTCATGACAAATTTGGTTTTAAAAGATTTATTCAATACTTACCAAAATGCAACCCCTTGTGCTCTGACCGATAACTTTCAGCAGGTAGATACCTGATGGCAGGTTGCCTCTTTCTAACATAACCATCCCTGCATCAAACCGGTATTGCTGCAATAGCCTGCCTTGCATATCAAACAGTTCAATACCGGTGATATCACCAATCCAAGTTTCAGGTAACACTAACTGAGCAGTTTCAAAAAATGGGTTGGGTACCACTTTAAGATGTGTGTTACGGAATTCGGGCAGTTGCATGCCGCTTACAATATCTAGTGCTACGAGCCATGAACCACCAACATCGTTAAAATCATCTTCCACATCATAATCATCTGAATTGCTGTAACCTAAAAACAACAGATGTTCGTTGAGCAGTATAGATTTACCGTTTACAAAGTTGTCTTCTCCGCTGCCACCATAGTTCATTTCATCCAGCAGGTTCCCTGCTGTATCGGTTACCAGCAGCCAGTAGTCATTCTTCCCATAGTTGGCGCCTACGTCACCATCGTAAGAATATGATACAGTTCCAATATAGAAATGTTTATTGATTAAATCAATGGTGGTTCCTGATTCATCAAGTGAACCTCCATACAGAAATTGATCAATAGTGTTTCCATTCGTATCAGTCACTAATAACCAGACATCAGAGCCTCCTTGATTTTCGGAAAAAAAACCATCAGTAGAACCTGTTCCTGCTGAGAAGTAGTATAACCCATTTGATTCATAAACGTCCCCGGCACTTTCACCCCCATTACCGCCTTTTGATTTTTGCCAGATAATATTCAGCGCGGTATCCACTTTGAGCAGCCAGAGGTCATTGAAGCCATGAATACTAACCTGCACGTCGCCGTCAGTTGAATAAGTTGTCAAACCGATCAGCAGATTTTTATCCTCTAATTCATACAAGATTGATGCGTAGCCGTCCAGATCACTGCCTCCAAAAGAATATTCGTGAAATAGTACTCCGTTGCTATCAGTAACGACTACCCACAAGTCGTAATTAAAAACATCGCCATGATGATTACCTACATCACCGCTTGGATAAGAATTGGAACTGCCCATTATAACATACATCCCCAATGAAGTGCGGATGAGACGTTTGGCAATTTCGCTATTATTACCTCCATAGCACTTTTGCCACAACAGGTTACCATCGTTGTCGAGCCTTACCAGCCAGAAATCCTGAGCGGTACTGTGATTGCCACTTACATCTCCGTCGTTTGAAAAAGTGGTGGCCAGTAATGTGTAACCGCCGTCCGGTTCCTGAAGTATGTCAACACCTGTGTCTACCTCAGAACCCCCAAAACATCGCTGCCACAAGATGTTGCCTGTGGCATCACATTTGGCAACCCACACATTTCCCCATAACGTGTCATTTCCAAAATCACACCAGTTGACAGTACCTGATCTTACAAACCCCGTTAAAATAAAACCATCATCAGCTGTTGGTGCAAAGGACAATGCACCAAGGTTTGCGCTGGAGGAATCCGCATCCGGCAAACCATACATCTTCGACCAGGCGATGGTTTGATTTTGCGCTTGTGCTATTATTGGAAATAGCAGCATCAAAAATATTAGGTGCCAATATCTCATGTAAACAATGCTTGGTGGTATGAAATTAAGGAAAGTGTTTTGTTTCATCAAATTCATTTACGGGGTTATTTTCTTTACCCTATATAGTGAATACTTTCACCATTCAGAATGGCTTACCTGCTATTTCTTATGATTGACTTGTTCAAGTATTTTCTATCCTTTAAGGTAATTATTTTAAGCAGAAGTAAAGAGCAATGGTGACTATAGCTATTAACACCTGATCAGTTATTGAGCAAATTCCTTTTTATCAAATCACAAAAAAATTCATACCACTTTCAGGTTTTTTTGCCGTCACATGCAAATGAAAAAAATTGGCAATTGATTATGCATTTTCAAATTAACGGTAATGAAATAATCACTTCGATACCATATTCGCGAACATATGTTTTTGGTTGAATGAAACAGCAGTAAAAAAATAGAAGTTGAAATTTATATTAGAAAAAGGAAGGACACTTATTTGGGTTATCAGAGGTGATCATCAAAAGCGATTGTAGTTTCAAAATCCTTTGAAGGTCTAAAGGTTAATCCGGTTAGCTAATCATTTCAACTCCATTTCCTTAATTTCATAAGTCCACACGCGCTTATTATCTACCGTAATAGCGCTGACAGTGGCTATCCGGTTATTGCGGGCACCACTAACTTCAATTTTCATAAAATTTTGTTCAGTAACAGCTGCGGGTACTACCCTGTGAGGGTTGTTGAATTCTTTGGTTTCTGCAAACCTGGCAAAACTGCGGGAGGTGAGAGGAGAAGAGGTAATGTCGAATAGCGGATACATGCCTTCGGGCTGCACCTTGATCAAATCGGAAATGTGGCGGTCGCCGGTTAAAAAAATGATGCCCGGAATACGGTATTCTTTTATAAAGTGCATCAGTTCATCATATTCTTCACGGTAGGAACGAAAACTTTCAAAGTCATTAAGCGGATTTAAAACCTGGTTGCCGATGGTGATAAATTTGAAGGTAGCACGGGAAGTGAGCAGTCCGTTTTTTAACCAGGTCAATTGCCGGTCGCCGAGGTATTTTTTATCAGTGGTGGAATCATGCAAGGCTTCGGCGGAGCGGTAGTAACGATCGTCCAGTAAAAAGAAGTCGCAGTCGCTCCAGGTAAATCTGGTATAAACACCGGGATTGTCTGTTTCTCCAAAAGTTTTGTTACCCCAGAAATCTTTGAATGCCTGCAGGGAGACATCCTTTAATTCAAAAGAGGCATTGCCATCATTTGGACCGTAGTCATGATCATCCCAGATCGCATAGTTGGCCATTGATGATAACAGTTGTTGAAGATGTCGGTTTTTGCGGGTATGTGTATAGCGATAATAAAATCCGCTCTTCGAAGTCCAGTCGGCCTCGCGGGTGTAGGTGTTGTCGCCGATCCAAAGCATAAAATCTGCATTCGTTTTTGCCATGGTATCGAAGATGCGCGGATCGCGGCCATAGGATTCACCCGGACGGTCGTAGACTGGATCGTTGATGTAAGCGCAGGAACCGAAGATAAAAGAAAAGTCTGGTGCCGGCCTGCGAAATTCCCAGGTATCTTTTGTTTTAAAGGTGAGTGGATAAGGGAATACTTGTTTTTTATTGTTGAGGTAGATTTCATAATTATAGACTGTATTCATATCCAGGTTTTCCAGTACGATCTTTTCAGGATTATACGTTTCGCGCAAGAGTCCATCATAGTGAATGGTTTTTGCAAGCGCTGTTTTTCCGGCAGGAAAATACTTAATGTTAATATCCGTAACCTGGTCGGTAACCTGCAACCATATCAATGCTTCACGGTGTTCTACGTAGCCGAGCATGGGGCCGGAAATGAGTAAAGAAGTATCCTGTGTTCTAGCTGTTTCAAAAAAAGAACACAGTAGAATGGTGAGGTACAATATACGATACATGGGAGAGATTTTTGCGGCCAAAATTTAAGTGACCGCTAATATAATTGTAAATGTTGCGCAGTGCAGCTTGTTTGCTGATTCATATGCAGAATTGGATTAAAGTTTAGGATAACAAATATAAGCACCCTGGAATTTCAGCGTAAAAAAAAATCCCGTTACGGTTATCCGTAACGGGATTCATTAAGGTTAAAAGAAAGTAGTTAATCGGTGATATTGAGCTTCAATACCAGGTTATCGTTGCCTGTTCTCATTTGAATGAAATACATACCTGCACTAAGATGCTTGTTAAATATCTCAACAGAATGATTGCCTGCCGCCATCTGTGAATTCATCACCTGGCTGATGAAACGTCCGGAGAGATCAGTAATTACAATGTTCACGTTGCCGGCTTCCAGCAAGTTGAATTCAAGTGTTGATTGTGAGCTCATGGGATTGGGATAAATACCTATGCCTGTGAGATTTTTTATTTCATTGATAAATGTATAATTCGCATTATTCGGGTTCCATTCAGCCCAGCCAAGGGTCCAGTCGGTAGTGCCAAATGCGCCTCTATAGGTTACCACTTCAAAGAAGGAATCTGTAAGATCAGCAAAGGATGCTCCCGTTAATACAGGTGAACCTGCTGCAGGTAATGGGTTTGGCCCCGATAGGTTGAATGCATCGGTAAGCATTACATCTGCATTAGCAGGGTAGGTGGTATTTCCAAAAGATGCGGTATTGAACCATCCGCCAATATCAAAAGTACTTCCTGATGCCACTTCAAAATTATTGGTACAACCGGATAGCACGGTATTGCGTACTTGTAATATACCGGATGTTGCATTTCCTTCAGTTGCGCTACCATCAATCATCAAACCACTTGGATAACCCATTAAAATACTATTGTAAATGCTGGTTTGCGTGTTTCTCCGTAGGTGCGCACCACGTTTGTAACTGGCATTGAAAGCATTGGTCGTTACTTTGGGACCTGCGATTGTTACGTTTGAAAACATCGGGTGTGTAACCGGAGTATTTGTTGAACCGGTAGCGTCGTTATCTGATTCAAAGCCATTAGAACTGCTGATATCTGCGACATTCGGATCGCGCAGTGAATACAGGAATTGTAATTTTCCGCGATAGCCATTGTCAGTATCAAAATCATCATCCAGTGCACGAAATGCGATCAGGTGTTTGGCATTTACGGTACCGCCGAAAAATTCAAAGGCATCATCTCCGGAATAACTTACCTGAATATGCTCCAATATTGTTCCGCTTCCGATACCTCCGCAGGTAAGTCCATTAATCTCATTATTTGATGTGAATGCAATGCCCGGATATTCTATACGCACATACCTTACTATTCCTGAATTATCATTGTCATCCGGAGTAAGACCACCACCATAGGTTCCGTTTCCCAGGCCATCGTCAACACCGCCTTCGATAATCGCTTCTCCGCCCGGTTGATTAATAGAAGCCTTGCCTAATAAGATTATTCCACCCCAATCTCCATAAGTACGGAATCCGGCAGGTCCATTTGAAGTAAAGACGATTGGTTCAGTTACTGTTCCATCGGCTATCAGTTTTGCGCCGCGTGAAACGATCAAAGCGCCTTTGGTAAATTTATCTCCTTTAATAAGTGTGCCCGGTTCAATCGTTAACGTAGCACCATTATTAACATACACAAAACCGGAAAGTAAGTAGATGTTGTCCTTGGTCCAGGTAGTGTTGCTGCTGATATAACCTGTTATAGTAATAACCGGTGATTGTGCTTTTGCAAATTGTGTTGCACCTAAGAGGACAGCAAGCACAATAGTCATTGTAAATCTTTTCATGATTCTATTTGTTTGCGGCAAAAGTATTGATGGTATGTTAACCAATTCTTACCTAAATCTTAGCTTAATGTTAACAGGTTACATTTTGGAAGCGTTACCGTAACATAGAATACATCATGATGAGACTAAATGAATGAATTGTTATTGCTTGGTTAATGAACTTGCTATAAACGGCCAATGACTGTTAACTAATTGATAAGCATCCTAAAAACTATAGCTAAAGGAAAATGAAATATTGGTACCCAGCGTTTGTTTACAGATAATGGTATCATCACCTCCTTCATCCAGTTTACCATTATCATTCTGATCCTGGTAGAACACCAGACTCTTGGCAAGGATGTCATTCATATTGAGTTTCACACTACCACCTTTGAATATCCGCTTACTGATTTGTGCATCGAGAAGGGGCCGGTGATTTTCGTAGATGTCAGGATAGTTCTTGTCGCCGATTGCATCAATCCTTCTTCCAATCTGATTGTAGAATAGACCGATCCCTAACTCGCTAACCGGTTCGGTATAAGTAAATCCAAAATTGATAATGTAAGGTGACTGGCCTTGCAAAGGACGTTCAGGTTTCCAGGAGTTTGGATTAGTTGACTGATCTACTACAGATTTAATAAGAGCCAGGTTGGTATTAAAGGTGATGTTATCAAACTGGTTCCAGTGGGTAAGCCTGCCAAGGAAGTCAAGATTTTTTCTCAACTCAAGCTCTATACCATATACAGTTGCTTTGTCTGCATTTTCCCAGGTTATGGTCCTTGATCCTGCTCCTGATCCGGGATAAACTTTTTGCTCAATGGGGTTGTCAAAGTTTTTATAGAATGCGCTGACGGAGATTACCTGTCCGCTGCCAAAGAAATTTTCAAATCTCAGGTCGTAGTTGTTGATACTGGTACGGCCAAGTGAATCATTACCGATCCTGCTTTCCATTTCATCAAAATTATAAAAGGAGAAAGGAGCCACTTCCCGGAACTCAGGCCTTGCCACTGTTTTCGAATAGGCAGCGCGTAAATTTATTTTTTCGGTCAGGGCATATACAAGGTTTACTGAAGGCAGGAAATCAAATGGTAGATTACTGAAATCTGCGGAGCTGGTTTTGTAATCTACCGGTGTTCCGCCATATTTAAACGAGGTAAGTGTCTGATCAAAAAATTCAATTCTTGCACCCCAGATCAAACGGAATTTGGCTGGCAACTGGTTATCAAACATGGCATAGTAGGAATGCAATTCAGAGGAAGCGTTGTAGGCATCAGACGGATTGGTAATCTCATCAATCCTGAAACCGGATTCACTGATATTTTCCGGCGTAAAAATACTTCCGGGTTCCTGGAAGAAGATATCGCTGTTGCCCGGTTCGCTGTAAAATTTTCCAAGGTCGTAGATTACATAACCTAAAACCCGTGCGCCGAATTCACGTTCCTTCCATTGGTGGTAAGTGCCCATCTTAAATGAACTGGTATTTCCAAAAAGCACAAAGGGTACTGTAGCATTTACAGCTACGTTGTAACTGTTCTCAAACAGATCGGAATAGAATTTTCCTCCATAATTCGGAGAAGCCGATCCTACAGGAACAAAGGTTGAAAAGATAGAATCTTCGTAGTTTTTAAAATAGACCAACCTTCGGTAATCTGGTTGATCGCGAGTTGTTTTGGAATAGCCGGCATTCCAATCCAGTTTGATTTTTGCACCTTGAATGAAATGATAGCCTTCCAGTTGACTGGTGAGCAGGGTATTTTTCGATGTAATTGTATGAATACCCTTCAATATCACGCGCATTGCTGAATTCATCGCCAGTGCGTACCGTCATAATATCATCCGTGTTAATCGTATAAGAGTTCTTAAAGGTAAACCGGTTGTTGTCGTTCAAACTATAGGCAAGGTTGAGTAAAGTCCCCAGAGCCACATTGTTTTTGCTTTGCTGATCGAAGTATTCATATTGAGGCGTGCCATCGGAAGCAAAATCATACCGTTCAAATTTAGAGAGCTTATTGGAGGTGTTATAGGTTGCTCCACCAATTAAGGCAAAACTACTTGCTGAATTCCCTATCCTTTTTTTGAGGCCACCAACCAACTGTCCGTTAAATCCCAATGGAGCGGATTTTTGAGACTGTACAGCCCAGTCATTGGGTAGCAATCTGGTATAATCCAGAATTTCAGTATTGGCTGAGTTGGCCAGGCTGGTAATGGTTTCCGTTCCGGGAAAACCGGAAGGCAAAGCCCGTGTACCATCATCCATTCCGAGCCAGTCCGTTTTGCCACCCTGATAAGAATACCAGGTATTAAAATTTGCCTGGGTGTTGATCCCGGTGCCGATGGTAAAATTCAGAAAGTTTTGCTCCGGTACATCTCTTGTATTTATGGTAACAACACCACCGGCAAAATCACCGGGGAGATCCGGTTCTGCAGTCTTCACAATAATAATATTGTCAACCAGGAAGGAGGGAATCAAATCAAATGAAAAAACTTTTCGGTCGGGTTCTGTACTCGGAAGCGGAGATCCATTGATCATAGCTATATTGTATCGGTCGGGCAATCCACGAACAATTACGAACCTCCCATTCTGTATGGTTACACCACTTACCCGTTTGAGCGCATCGCCGGTACTTTTGTCGGGGGTTTTACGAATAATATCAGCGGATATACCATCAGAAACTGAAGCGAAATTCTTTGCATGATGAGCAACGAATTCACATTTTCTTTCGACCAGGTTGATGTTACCACAACTTCTTCCAATATATTGGAGTTGCTTTCCAAAGCAATTTCCATAGTGGTAACTTCTCCTTCTTTTACTTCTACATCTTGTATCAGCTTAGTATTGTAGGAGACATAAGTAACTAAAATACTATACTGACCAGGAGCTAAGCCTGATAAGGAAAATCTTCCGTCAATATCGGTTGTTGTTCCAATACTCTTGTCATTTTCCAGAGAAACGGTTGCACCTATCAGATCCTCACTGTTAGTGTTGTCAATTACATGGCCGGAGATAGTACCGCCTTGAGCAAAAAGGGCAGAAACAGTGATGAGGGTAAAGAGGAAAGCAAAGAGAATCCGCTGCATAATAAATTTTTTGCAAAGGACAGGCTATGGTTTAACCTTTCCATTAAGACTATGTTAAGTAATAGTTAACTCAACATGATGGGAAGATGAATAAAATGTTTCGAAAAGCTTACCGATCAGATCTTAGAACCTCGGGTATCTGTTGACCTGCTATTGCAATTTCAATTCAAAAATTGTTATGGTTGAATCTGATGTTCTAAAGCGAAATTAATCTCTTAAGGGTTTAATCTCTTAAGGGTTTAATTCCCCGTCGCTTTGCGGCGATAGGAGGGAGTAACTGACAAAATACTCCGCTGCTCTGCGGCGGAGATTTTTTTTAGGTAAACGAATCATTAATGGATGTGTCGGGAATAATTAATAAGAAGCAAAGGTCGCTGTTGTGAATAACAGCTTGCTGCTGTGGGTAAGTATATAAGTGAGTGATGATAAATTAATCTTTCAGAAACCTTCCGGTAATACTGGAAGGCAATTTTTGCACAAAACATACTTATGATCAAAGACACTACCCGCTTACAGAAGAAGTTAAAATCATATTCCCTGATGGCTGGCTCTATGCTTGCTGTATCTTCGGTTACCGAAGCACAGATACTTCATCAAAACATCAGTGATACAACCTTTGTAGACAGTGAAACCGGTTTGTCATTCGACATGAATAACGATGGTATAACTGATTTTACTTTTTTCCTGGTAAAAAGTGGTACAGCGCCTTCCGTTAATCAGTTTGTGGATGGCTTTGCCTCTGCGGTTGACAATGAAATAGCAGGTTCAGTGGGTTCAAATAGTTACGTGTATCCTTTAGCCATGCAGGCCGGTGATAAGATTGGTGCTGACCTTGAATGGCAGGCTTACGGTTCACTTTTTTGGGTTTTTGGTCAGCATTATTCATCCGGTGGTGGTACTCCGGTTCAGTTAGGCAACTGGCTCGGTCAGCAAGACAAATATGCCGGACTTCGCATTGAAGTAGATGAAGAAAAATATTATGGCTGGCTTCGAATGAGTGTTGATAGCTTTGCCAATGAGTTTACGATTAAGGAATATGCATTGCAATCTATTCCTGATTCAGCGATACTGGCCGGGGATACAGATTTTATAAGCGGTGTGCCCAATGCCATTTTAGAGAACAGGATAAAAATTGTAGCATTCGAAAAGAATGTTTTCATAACTGGTCCGGTTGGTATTCAAAATGGAATGGAGATCAGCGTAATCAATATGGTTGGAGGTGTTGTAAAACGGCTTCATACAAAAGAGCAACAGCTGCATTTACAACTAACGGATCTTCCGGATGGAATTTATCTGATAGCCGTAGAAGCGGAAGGTATCCGAATGGCCCGGAAAATTTCAATAAAGTAAGATAGTACCCATTTTTGTGTCAGCAAAATGAAAAGGAGCAGCAGGTTGCTGCTCTTTTTTTTATCAGGCCTGGTGCCTATCAGGCGCTTACTTTGCTTTCATCTTATTGCCTTTTGCATCATGGGTTACTTCTGCAAGACCAAGTGCTTCCATTAATGGAGGTATGTACATACCAAATCGTCCTCTAAGTCCTTTTTTAAGGCCATACCAGCCACCAACAGGATTTTTTTCTGAACGTCCCCAGGCTTCTACCGTACCCTCCTTTGCTTGTTTTTGCTCATCAGCACTGCCAAGTTCCATCCAGTCGCCATGTTTTTTCAACATGGTTTGGAGGTCAGCAAGACAGCGATAGTCATAGAGTAAGGTGGTCTTACCTACTACACAAACAATTACCTCCTTGCCATCTTTTACGTCTTTATACATTTCGTATTCAGAGGTAAGTGGAGGTGTGTTAAGTTTCAGGGATTTTCTTTGGTTCCTTTTTCCTTTGCCATAGTTTTTTAATTTAACGAACAATTAAAAGTTACAGACTGTAATCACATGAATTTTATTATGATGTAATAGATCGTATTCTTTGCATATTCAAAATTAGAATTTTGTCTTTACGTCAGTATTAAATTTATGTATCTAGGTGTTCGCTTTAGTTCAGCAGGGATATACTGCTTTACTTTACCTGCTAGCCATTTCAAATGGCAAACATTTAGCCCGAACAGCAGCCTGTCTGCATATAATTAATACAAACGAAACCACATTTTAACAAAGTGTTTAAGTTAACCCGATACTTTTGAAAAAAGATCAGTATGATCAATGTTTTGTTTGTAGATGAGGATAATGGTTCCAGAAGCCGGATGGCTGCAGCGTTTTTATCAAAATATGGTGCAGCAAAGTTTAACGCATTCAGTGCCGGTGTTAAGGCAGGTTATCGAAATGCGTTTGCGGAAGAAGTGATGCAGGAAATTAAAATGAATATCGCTTTTGAGCCGGCAAAGGATGTTTCGTATTTTACGCGGTTTGAAGAAACCATGCACTATGTCATTGTGCTTTGCAATGACCATGAGTTAAAACATTGTGAAGTATTCCCATCCGCATTAGTGCGCCTGCACTGGATGTTTGAAAATCCTGTTAGGTTTGAAGGAACTGATCAGTATATTATTGATCAATACAGGAAACAGCGTGACTTAATTCAGAAAGTGGTTAAGCGATTCATTAAGGAACTTCAGGATGGGCGTTCACATTTGATTGAGCATTTGAATTTTGAGCCGGCTATCCGGTAAATATCATTTGCAGATTTCTCCCAGGGCTGAAAATCATCCGGATTCGACCTTCTAATTCTTAAGCTGAGAAGCAGCACTAAGTGGAAGTAGTGGCTTCGTCATCCTTCCAACCTATTCATTGAGCATGAAATCTTATTGATTTCCTTGTATGAACAACTTTGTGCGCAACATCATCTTGTATAAAAAAAGCGGGACGACTTTTCAGTCGCCCCGCGATTCGCCACAATTTCTAACTGGCAGGCTTTATTTGGTAATTACGAGTTGGTGGGAAAGAATATCCTGACCGTCGTAGATATTTATATAGTACATACCGCTATTCATTTTCTTCAGATCAATGGTGCGGGTAATCGTTCCATCAACAGTTACATTATCCATCCGGTCAACAATCTGTCCGAGTGAATTTACAAGAGCGATATTAACGATCTTGGTAGTGGTTGAAGTAATTTCTACACTTACATTATCCTTTGCAGGATTTGGGAAGATATTCACTCCTTTAATAGCCAGTTCAGCAGCTTCCATTCCAAGACGTAAAGTGGTACTGAATGACTGGATAGCAAAGTAAGCTGAATTGTTTCCACCACCACACTCACTTCTAACACGGTAATCATAAGAAGTATTGGCAGTAAGTCCGCTGATATTAGCACTGGTTGAAGCAGTATTTACGCTTGTCCAGGTAATAGTTCCGGTCTTACGATACTGTAGATTGTAAGTTAAACCATTGCAGGTACCTGTCCAGCTTAATGTAGCAGTTGTTGAAGTGATGTTACTTGCTGCTCCATTGGTAGGCTGCGCACAACCATTGGTGGTAAGCTCGGTTTTTTGAACAAATTTGCTCTTATCACCGCTGGGGCAAACTGTAGCAATAGATACATCATAAGATGTATTCGGAACCAAACCTGTAAAAGTGTAAGTAAGCGCAGTGATGGTACCGGGAACATTGGTCCAATCAGTTACACCTGTTAACCTGATGCGGAGTTTATATCCTGAAGCAACAGCAACAGCATTCCAGTTCAATTGCATGGAGCAGGCCGTCTTGTTGTTAACCGTTACGTTAGTTGGTTTGGGAATATTTGCGCTGGCTACTACGTAAGTACCCACTTTAGTGCAAGATCCTGAGCTAACGGTTACAGTATAAGTAGCAGCATTCAGAGCAGAAATATCTTCTGTAGTAGCACCATTCGACCAAAGATAAGTGAATGGAGCAATGCCACCGGCAACGGTCAGGTTGATTGCACCGGTTGCAGGGCAGGTTGATTTGGTGATAGAAGAGGTAAGAGTTGGAGCAAGGTTGATGGCTGCGCTGGAAGCATAAGTGGTATTGTTCGGATCCCAGTTGGCCCATACTTTCGTCCAGTCAGTAGTTCCAAAAGCACCACGATAGCTTACGGAAGTAAAGAAAGGATCTGTAAGGCGTGGGTTGGTGAAACTTGCACCGCTCAAAACAGGGGAACCGCCCTGAGGTACAAAATTCGGACTGGAAAGATTGAATGGATCAGTAATCTGAAGGCTTGCATTGTCAGCATAAACAGAAGTGGAGGTTAAGAATGCACCGCTGGTGAAGCAAGCAGCCGTTCCGCCTGAAGCAGGAGTAGCAGAATTGAGGGTGTAACCTGAAATCACATTGTTCTCAAATTGCAGGGTAGTAGCGCACCAGTTATCAATGGTGGTTGTACCGTCAATGAAAACACCATCCGGCCATCCTGCAATAATGGAATTATATGTTGAAGCCGCGGTATTGCGTCTCAGGTGTTGTCCGCGTTTATAAAGACTGTTGATAGTAGTACTGGTGGTTGCCAAAGGGCCGAATGAAGAAACATTACAAAACAATGCGGATGTTTTCGGAGAATTGGCAGAACCTGTTGCATCATTGTCTGATTCAAAGCCATTTGAGGAAGATACATCAGCAATATTCGGATCACGTAAGGATACAGCGAATTGCACTTTTCCGGAGTAACCATTGTCGGAATCGAAATCATCATCCAATCCCCTGAAAGCGATCAGGTATTTGCAGTTAACTGTTCCGCCAAACCACTCAAAACTGTCATCTCCACCATAGCTTACTTGAACATATTCAATGGTAGTTCCGCGTCCAACTCCGCCCATTGTAAGTCCGTTTGTTTCATTGTTTGGTTGGAATGCTATGCCCGGGTATTCAATGCGTACATACCGGAGAATACCAGAGTTATCATTGTCATCCGGAGTAAGGCCACCGCCATAAGTAGCATTACCTTCTCCATCATCCACACCTCCTTCAATAATGGCTTCGCCACCTGCTTGGTTGATGGTGGCTTTTCCAAGAAGGATGATACCGCCCCAGTCACCATAAGTTCGTGTGCCTTGTGGTTGTTCAGAAGTAAAAACAATTGGCTGGCAGGGTAAACCATCAGCTACCAGTTTGGCGCCACGCGTAATGATTAAAGTACCCTTGGTTGATTTTTCGCCCTGAATCAATGTTCCGGGCTGAATGGTGAGCGTTGCATTGTTGTTTACATACACAAAACCGCTCAGACGGTATGTGTTGTTACTGGTCCATGTGGTATTGGAGGTAATGTAACCCGATACGGTGATGATGGAACCGTATACCTGGGTGAGTCCAACCAGCAGTACCGCTGCTAATGTTAAAAGTTTCTTCATGTGAAAATGTTTTTTGGTTATGGCCGCAAATGTATTCGCCTGTTGTTACTACATGGTCATTCCCATATTACCATTGGATGATGATAACCTTAAGGCATAGTAAAGGATACATTACCGATATATGAACAGCATGTTAACCGGGAGTTAAATAGTATAATTGCTGAGCTGCTGATAGTTACTTTTGCGTTCGGTAGTGAATGCTACCAGGTCTTCCAATGATTTTTTGGAGGGGGTATCAGGGAATGATCTTAGAATCTGCAATGCTTCTTCTTTATAGTTGTTCATCCTGGCAGCAGCATATTCAATACCACCTGAATGTAATACCATATCAATAATAACGCTTACTTTCTCTTTGTTATCGTGATGATTTTTAATAGTGTTGATGACTTTGCGCCTGGCTGATGACGATGCATTGTTCAATAGATAAATAACAGGCAAGGTCATTTTTTTCTCTTTGATGTCTATGCCTTTGGGTTTTCCGGTATTGTCAGTACTATAATCGAGGAGGTCGTCTTTGATCTGGAAAGCAATACCGACTTTTTCGCCAAAGCGCTTCATTTTTTCAATTGATTCTTCCGGTACACCTGCTGAAGCAGCACCGCAGGCACAAGCCGAGGAAATCAGGGAAGCGGTTTTCTGCCGGATAATTTCAAAGTAAATATCCTCGCTGATATTCAGCTTTCGGGTTTTTTCTATCTGTAACAATTCCCCTTCACTCATCTCACGCACTGCATCTGAAACAATTTCCAGCATATTAAAGTCTTTATTGGAAATGGAAAGGAGCAGTCCCTTTGAAAGAAGGTAATCGCCTACCAGCACGGCAATCTTATTTTTCCACAATGCATTAATAGAAAAAAAGCCGCGCCTTTCATAGGAATCATCCACTACGTCATCGTGAACGAGGGTTGCCGTATGCAACAATTCAATCAGGGCAGCAGCACGATAGGTTCTTTCCGTGATTTCCCCAAACATCTTAGCGGCAAGAAATACAAACATCGGCCGCACCTGTTTACCCTTGCTTTTAACAATATAACGGGTTATCGCATCCAGCAAAGGGGTATTGCTTTTCATAGAATCGCGGAACTTCTGTTCGAAGAGTTCTAATTCCTTGGCGATTGGCGCTTTAATATGATCTAGGTTTACCGGCATTGTCGGAGCGTGAAAATAGAAGATTTCGGCAACTGTTGATAGTCGGAAGTCGGAAGTTGGAAGTAGTGAGTAGTGAGTAGTGAGTAGTGAGTAGTGAGTCAGAAGTCGGAAGTCGGAAGTCGGAAGTCGGAAGTCGGAAGTCGGAAGTCGGAAGTCGGAAGTCGGAAGCGGGCTACAAATTATAGCTCATTAACTCAGACACCTAAATTTTTCAACTTTATTTTACATTAAAATCGAAGTAACAATTAAACAGTTTAGCAATTTAACCATTTAACCATTTAACCATTCAACCATTCAACCATCCAACCATCCAACCATCCAACCAACCATCCATCTATTAACAATTCATTTACACCAACCATAAATTCCCTTCCCTAACTTTCGCATTCTTAAATGAAGATCATGAGTGAAGGAATTTTTAGCAGGTTTAACCACAGCAGGATTGCGAAAGAAAACGCCTTCTTCCTGTTTCTCCGAAGGATTAGCTTACCGGTCAGCAGGTTCTCTTTTTTCCTTGTATTTTTTTGGTTTGGTATATTAAAGATGATGGAACTCAGCCCGGCGCATGGTGTCGTGCATACCATCTATCAGCATACAGCCTGGTTCATTCCCTGGAATGTATTCATCCTGTTATTCGGAGTTTATGATTGCATCATCGGAATAATTTTTTTATTTCCGGGGAAGGAAAAGTGGGCGCTGTATATGCTTATACCGCATGCTATCACCACATTTGCTCCATTGGTACTATTACCGGGTTTGGTGTGGAAGAGTTTCTTCGTACCCAACCTCATTGGACAATATATTATCAAGAACCTGGTAATTATCGCACTGGCAATTTTTATCGCATCGTACGAAGAGGAGCATCGTGAGCATCGGTTATTAAATCAGAAAGGGAAAAGTGGTAGTCTTACCTGACAACATGAAGTTGTGCAGACTTGAATTCCGCTGCTCCTTTCAATTGTTTGTACCATTCCACACCATATTTCCTGATAAGTGCATCCTGTACAAATTCATACAATGCTATCCCAAGTTCACTGCCATTATCGCATGCGGGTGAACAGACCTCCCACTTGTTATAGTTTACCGCATCATAATCTTTATGTTGGGTTATTCTTACCGGATACAAGTGGCAGGAGATGGGTTTTTTAAAAGTGATTTTATTGTCGTAATAAGCTTTTTCAATGGCACATTTCGCAATACCTGATTCAAAAAAAGTATAAGCGCATTGTCGCATGCCGCCAACCAACGGGGTAACAAAGTCTCCATCGCTGTCTATAAGCCAATTACCGAATTTCTGAATGGATTCAATACCTTCTTCAGTCAAATAAGGCCTTATTGCATCTGCAATCTCATCAAGAACTGCCGTCTCTGCATATTGCAAAGGCGCACCGGAATCGCCCGCTACGCAACAGGCACCTTTGCATTTATCCAATGAGCAGGCAAATTGCTTTTCTAATAAGTCGTCGGAAACAATGGTATGGTCAATAAGAATCATGATGCTAAATTAAGAAGTCTAACCGGATGATTTTAATGTAACCTGTTTGGGGTGTAGGACAATTTGTTCATCTTGTAAAGCAATGGTTGGTGGGTTGAATGGTTAAATGGCTAAATGGTTAAATTGTTAAATTGTTAAATTGTTGCGGCGAAGCCGATTACTTGATAGTCTGTAATTATTACTCCGCTTTACTCACTTACTCATTTACTCAATACTCAATACTCAATACTCAATACTCAATTTCAACACCCAATGATCTGTATCCAATTTGTCGTACACTTCCTGTTTGTATAATCTCTATTACAAAACGGAATCTTTTTCAAGATTTATACACAATCAAAATGGCTATGCAAGGCAGTAGATAGCCTATGGAATTTGATTTCTGTAACAAACTAAATTTTCCTATCGGGAAAAGCTTTGTTGATCGCTTCAGTAACAGAATGCACCCTGAGTTTTTCATACATGCGTTTAATGTAAGTCCGCACAGTTTCCAGGGTCACCTTCAATTCGGCTGCAATCATTTTGTAGCTGTAGCCATTAACCAACAGTTGTAATACCTGTTGCTCCCGGTGTGTCAGTTTATCAATCTCTTCACTTCTGGCAGGCTGTCGCGGAAAAAGCTGAAGCACCTTGCGAGCAATAGATGAAGTCATGGGTGCGCCACCATCTACCACATCCCTGATTGCATCAAGAATTTTTATGGGGGGCGTTTTTTTAAGGAGATAGCCGGTTGCTCCCGCGCAGATGGCTTCAAACACCCGGTCGTTATCTTCAAATACGGTAAGCATCAATACATTTACTTCAGGAAAATTTTTACGGATGATCTTCAATCCTTCAATACCATTCACACCTGCCATTTCAATATCCATCAATGCCACATCCGGTTTCAATACAGATACCTGTGCTTCCACTTCATTACAGTTTTCATAAGCCCCGCACAATTCAAAGCCTTCCGCATTGATGATTAAGGAGGATAAGCTATCGCGAAGAAAGGTATTGTCTTCATAAATGATTACAGTGATGGGCATGGTTAAGGCATTGTGTTGATTGTGAGTAAATGTACTATTCGGCATAGTATTCTTTCATTATGGTATTATGAGGCATGCGGCAGTTCTAATCTTACCGTAGTGCCTTCTCCCGGGGCAGACGTGATCTTTAGATATACCACCAATCGATCTGGCACGCGTATCCATATTCACCAGTCCATTGCCCGAGCGCAGCTTCTCTGTCACAAATCCCTGCCCGTTATCGCTGATGGTCATAATCATTTTTCCATTTTCTTTTTTTATCCGGATTATGCAATGTGTGGCCTTTGAATATTTCGCTGTGTTATTGATTGCTTCCTTAAATATCAGGTAAAAGTCTTTACGTTTTTCCATGGAAATAGTAAAATCCCGTGCTTCGTCTTCCAATATGATATTGACTTCCATGTTACATGCTTCCAATGTGTCCGATGCATATTCACGCATCCGGATCAGGATGTTGCTCAGCTTATCATTGTTTGGATTTACTGACCAAACTATCACACTCATCAGCTCCATAGCTTCACGTGAAGCCGTACTGATCGTTTCAAAAAGTGCTTCCTCTTTGTTTTTCTGTCCTCCTCCGGTTTTTGCAAGCTGACTCATTAATGAGATACTGCTTAGCGTGGAACCAATATCATCATGAAGATCCCGGGCAATTTTGCTGCGAATGGAAAAGACTTTTTTGATCTGGTTAATCCGGTAACGGTACAGGGCATAGAGTGCTCCAATTACTGTAATGGTGCAAAGCGTATAGAACCACCAGGTCTTCCACCACGGTGGCGTAATGGTAATCATCAATGTAGCTCCGGCTTCATTCCATACACCATGATTATTTGTTCCCTTCACCCTGAACTCGTATCTACCCGGTGGTATGTTGGTGTAGGTGGCCGTTCTGCTGTTGCCTGCACTAACCCAGTCTTTATCAATTTCGGTAAGTTGGTATGCATAGCTGTTTGCTGTTGCATCTTCATAACTAAGTGCTGCAAAGTCAATGCTGAAAAAGTTTTGATCATAGTCGAGCCGCATTTCACGGGTGCCAAGAAAGTTCGTTTTCAGTGCGCTGTCGTCTCCTTTTAATATTGATTGATTGAAAAGTTTGAAATCGGTGATGGTTATGGGCGGAATGGCTGTATTGATGGTAATGCTATCGGGATAGAATGCCTGAAACCCCTTTTCACTACCGAAGTAAAAAAGTCCGGAAGCAGACTGATAACAGGTTATCACATTAAAACTGTTTGCATGAAGTCCATTCTGTGCCGTAAATTTCTTAACATCACCTGTACCGGGATTAAACCTGCAAATTCCCTGTTGTGAACTTATCCAAAGATTCTGCTGATGGTCTTCCAGAATAGCCATCACGGATAAGTCAGCTACTGCCGCCGGATAGTCTTGAAATTCTCCTTTTTCTCTGTTGAAAGAAACCAACCCTTGCTGTGATCCCAGCCAGAGAGTCTTTTTGTCAGCACTTTCATGAATGAAACTTAACCTCAGGCTGCTCAGGCCATTTTTTTTCGAATAACTGGTGGTTGCATAATTCTTTGCAGTTATGGAAACAAGTCCTGCATCTGTTGTCACCCATATCGTGCCATCATTGGTTGCACAGATATGCCTGATAATATAAGCAGGATTTATTTCATCCGAAGCCTTGTTCCAGAATGCACGTTCGCAACTGAAAGTTGAAGGGTTTAAGCGGTTCAAACCTTTACCGGTTCCGATCCAGATGTTGCCATGCTTATCCTCTTCCATGCAGATTACCGTATTGCTGATGAGTGTGTTGGAAAAGTTGTCGGGATTATGGAGCATATGCTTGGCTAATGGTTTGTATCCTCTCTTGCTGTTGAATTTTGCAAGCTCATTTGCGGTGAGTATAAATACACCATAACTGGTTCCTGCATATAGCGCACCATCTTTAGCAATGAGCAGGCTGGTAACATATACTTTACGGTCAGCAGTCTTTTTTTTGTCTTCCAGTGCAATTGAAAACAAGTTACCTGTTGCCCGGTTTATCACGTATAAAGTATCTGAATCAGCCGTGCCGATCCAGAGGTTACCGGAAACATCTTCAGCAATTCCGTTAACGTTAGCATTCTTAAAATGGATGGCAGCTTCCGGAGCTACTGAAAATTTTTCCTGCAATGCATTCCACCGCGACACACCGGCCGCAGTACCAATCCAGATGCATTGGTCAGAAGATTCAAATACAGCAGAAACAGCGTTGTTGGCCAGGCTGCGACTATTTGTTGGATCATGGAAGAAGTTAACTATGTTCCTGATTTGATAATCCGGCGTAACGGTGAAACGGTACAAGCCGTTTTCATAAGTTGACAGCCAGCAATGGTGCCGGCTGTCGACATAAATCATACTTGAAGATTTTATGGCACCACCCGTCAATTGCTTGATTGTCGGATAAAAATGTCTGAAATGATAAGTTTCCTTCGCAATTTCATCTGCTGTTAGCAGATCCACCATACCAAATAGTGATATCAGCCAGACATTATTGTCAGCGTCACAAAAAACTTTATATACTTCATTGTTTGCAATGGAAGCATCATCAGAAACTGCATTTTTGAAGTGTTTAAATGAAATGCTACCATCTTTTTTTTCGGGTTGCATCATGATGTGGAGACCTTTGTCAGTGCCGATCAGTCCATGTCCCGTTTGGTCAAATGCTATGGAAAAAACAATATTGCTGGAAAGGCCGGAAGCATCCTTTTCATCATGGCTGAAATTCATGAAATGGTACGACCGTCTGCCATTTTTTATTACCGGTGACATTCTGCTGAGTCCACCGTTCAACGTGCCAATCCAGAGGTTACCATCATTGTCTTCAGCAATTGCGAGCACCTCATTATTGGGAAGTGAGTTGCTGTTTGCAGAATCATGTTTGAAATGTTCAAAATCATTGCTGAGGTAGTTGTAGCGGTTAAGTCCATTGCGTGTACCTACCCACAATACACCCTTCGAATCGTTGTAGATTGCTGTAACCTGGTTGTCAGAAATCGATTGGCGTAAGTTGGCTTCAGGCAGGTATCGCTGATAGCTCACGCCATCAAACTTAAAAAGCCCCTGGAACGTCCCAAACCAGATAAATCCTCGGTTATCCTGCGTGATAGAAGTTACATTCAGTTTTTGTGATTCAAATTCTGTGAGGAGGTTATTGAAATTAGATGCACTTAACTGTGCGTTGACACGACTACAATCAATCACATAGCATAACACAAAAATCAAAGACAAGGCATGCCTTGTCTTTGACCTGATAACTGTATCCGGAAAACGCGCTATTGATATCATTCAGGCAACTTCACTTTATAGTGGTGTTCTGATGATGATGGAGCATACACTCGGACAAGTATAGGCACCGGTGCCTGCTACAGCTTGTTGAACGAAAGCACCGGCATGCCGAAATTTCTTTTCACCGTTACCACCTGTTTTATTCAAAGTATCACCGGGAACTGCCGGAGGTGCCGGGGGAGGAGGCGGTTCATTTAATTCTTTACCCGGGCTTAACAGGCGTCCGTCTTCATGAACGAGGTCAAATGTTGATCCGGCAGGCAAAGTAATGGTCAGGTCTGCTCCTTTATCAAGGTAGGCCTGGATATCTTCCGGCTTTACTACATTTTCATTCTTGCAGGAGATCATTGTCATCAGGATAAATAATCCGGAAGCAGCAAGCAGGGTAGGAATTAAAGGGTGGTTTTTCATTGCGTGTTTTTATTGGTTACAAATCGGAAATAAATTTAATGAAGTATTTTTATCATAAAGGAATTAATTCCTTGTTAAGACTCCCGTCATTGCCAATATACAGATACACCCTGGTCAGTTGCTGGTATAGTTGAAAGATAACATCAGGATACTTTTCAGGCATTATATTTTCCTTGAATAATGAGTACCAAAAGCCGGATGCATTCTTTTTGTAAAGATTACAGCGCTGGAAGAAGCATAGACCCAATTCCGATCAGTATGATTGTAAACACGATCATGCTTTACTATCCTACGGGTTAACTGCTATATCCTTACAGGCAATTTCACAAAAGCGAATAAAACAGCACCGATTGTTGCCAGGTATTGTGCAACGGATTTTCGTTCCCTGGCGGGAAAAATACAATTTGGAGCTACATCCATTTGGCTGTGGCGAATGGCCATCCATTCCTGGTCAGAAAAGATGTGCAACTCACGTTTGGTTGCAAGTGGAGATGATGCTGTCTTATTAGCCTGTTTCATGTTAGTTCCGAAAAGGTGTGAAGTTTTCATTTTAATGATTGATTTTAATGACTATTAGATTAATTGATAATGCAAAGATGAGCGGAGTTGAGAGCTCCTGCAATCCCATATTTGGGGGACAAGTGTTAGTTGATATCTTGATTCATGTTACGTTCTAATAAAGCTCCGGCCGGCAAAATCAATCTTGCCGGCCGGTAGCTCTTCACCACATTTCCCATGAAATGACTATTTATAGAGACGCGCCTTGCGACGCGGAAGATTAGGGTTGTTGGTTACTGTTCTTGGCCAGAGTAACCTCAGCATGTTCTTATAGCTGAATACAAAAATACACCGGCCATCATGTGAAATCAATCCCATAAAAGTGGACGTGGTATAGTACAAATGGTTTGTTAAGTATTAAACTATCCGGATAGGACATTATTACTTGCAGAATTTTCTGTTGCTTACTTTTCAAATTAGCCCATTACCTTTGCGCTTATGGCTGAGCAAAAAGATCTGTTTAAAGACATTATTTCCCATTGTAAGGAATATGGTTTTGTATTTCCATCCAGTGAAATATATGATGGTTTGAGTGCCGTCTATGATTATGGTGAATTTGGTGTGGAGCTCAAGAAAAACCTTCGCGAATACTGGTGGCGGTCAATGGTGCAACTTCAGGATAATATAGTAGGGATTGATGCTGCTATATTTATGCATCCTGCTACCTGGAAAGCAAGCGGGCATGTGGATGCTTTTAACGACCCGATGATTGACAATAAAGATTCAAAAAAAAGATACCGGGCCGATACCCTCATCGAAGATTATATTAGTAAGATTGAGGCAAAAGTGCAGAAGGAAGTGGATAAAGCCCGGATGCGATTCGGTGAAACATTTGATGAGCAACAGTTTCGCACTACCAATGCCCGCGTTATTGAAAATCAGCAAAAGATAGATTCGATTAATGCGCGCATGAAGCAGGCACTGGAAGAAAACGATATGCAGGCCATGAAGCAGATCATTGTGGACTGTGATATCGCTGACCCAATCAGCGGAACGCGCAACTGGACGGATGTAAGGCAGTTTAACCTGATGTTCGCCACGCAGGTGGGTTCCCTGGCAGAAGAATCCAGTACCGTTTATTTACGTCCGGAGACAGCCCAGGGAATTTTTGTGAATTTTCTGAACGTACAGAAAACGGGCCGCATGAAGATTCCTTTTGGCATAGCACAAACAGGAAAGGCATTTCGCAATGAGATTGTGGCAAGGCAGTTTATTTTCCGGATGCGCGAATTTGAACAGATGGAGATGCAGTTTTTCATAAAGCCCGGAACGGAAACCGATTGGTATAAACACTGGAAAGACAGTCGTATGCAGTGGCACCTCGCCCTGGGATTTCCTGCTGCTAACTACCGTTTCCATGATCACTTGAAACTTGCACACTATGCCAAAGCAGCCTGTGATATCGAATTCAACTTTCCTTTTGGATTTAAGGAGCTGGAAGGAATCCACTCGCGTAGTGATTTTGACCTGAGCCAGCATGAAAAATTTTCGGGAAAGAAACTACAGTACTTTGACCCTGACCTCAATGAAAACTTTGTTCCGTATGTAATAGAAACTTCGGTAGGGCTCGACAGGTTGTTTCTTGCCACCATCGCCGCATCGTATCATGAAGAGCAGGTGCCCACATCCGTTGAAGGAGAAGAAGCTTCCCGGGTGGTGTTGCGTATTCCGCCTTTCCTGGCACCCATAAAAGTGGCGGTTTTGCCCTTGACGAAGAAAGATGGCTTACCGGAAAAAGCCCTGGAGATTTTTAACCTGCTTCGGCATCAGCACATGTGCCAATATGAGGAGAAGGATTCAATCGGAAGAAGATACCGGCGGATGGATGCTATTGGAACGCCTTACTGTATTACAATAGATCATCAGACATTGACTGATAATACGGTAACCATCAGGGAAAGAGATTCCATGAAACAGGACCGTATTGCAGTTGAAGCTGTAGAAAAAATTGTAGCGGATCGCGTTAAATGGCCTTCCTGATTCAGGGGCAGCGCATTTGAAATCATCCATTCAAATTAACTTGCTGGTTGGTATTAATCCAGCACCAGTTTATGGACTATTGTTCCTTCCCGGTAGTTCAATTTCAGTAAATAAATTCCCGGCGCGATAGAACCACGGTCAAAAGAAATTGAATGCTTGCCTGCCTGCAACTGACCATTGATGATCGTTTGTATGCGGATTCCTGTTATAGTGTACAAGTCTATGCCGACAAATGAGCCTTCAGCTAGTGAGAATATTATGGTTGCAATATCATTAACAGGGTTAGGAAACACATCCCATCCTAAAGTGGCAGTGAGGTCTCCGGTATAAACACCTACTACTGTTACTTTATGGCAAATGGTATCTGTAGTGCAGCCATCCGAAACAATCAGGCATACGTTATAGGTGCCATCTTCATCAAATATATGCACCGGATTTTGCTGGGTGGAAAAAGTTCCATCATCAAAATACCAAAACCACTCATTGGCAGTTGCCGATGACTGATCTGAAAAGAAAGCGGTATCGTTTGATTGTGTAAATCCAAAGCCGGATTGAAATTCCGGACATTCGATGATTATTTCGGAGCAAAGGGTATCATTGCCGCATTCGTTTTTAGCTATCAGGCACACATTATAGGTCCCGCCTTCATCATAAGTATACACAGGATTCGCCTCGGTGGAACTTCCACCATCTCCGAATAGCCACAACCACTCCAGTGTATAGAGCGACTCATCAATAAAATTGTAAGTAAAATTGTCGGTATTGAAATAGCTGAATCCTGCAAATGGCAACACACAAATTTCAATGGTTTGGCAGGTAGTATCCGTACCACAGGCATCCGTTACAACGAGGCAAACTTCATAGGTGCCGCTCTCAGAATAAAAATGATTGGGATCTTCTTCCGTAGAAGTTTCACCGTCGCCAAATGTCCAGAACAAATCCGTATAAGAGGGTGATGTGTTAAAGAAATCAACATCACCGCCATCAATTGCAAATTCGAATTGAGACAATGTTTCATTGATACAAACGGTAATGGTATCACAATACACACTTTCAGAACAGCCTGCATCTATTGCGGTCAGGCAAACTACATAATTACCATTGTTTGCATAAGTATGTTCCGGATTTGCTGTCGTAGAAGTATCACCATCTCCGAAATTCCACGACCAGGTACTTGCATTGATGGAGGAATTGGTAAATGTTGTCACACCACCATCAAGCACATAAGTAAAGGCTGCTTCAGCAGGGGCTCCGCAAATTTGTATAACGGTACAGAAAGTGTCGGAGAGGCAATCAAGGGCACTGGATACCAGGCAAACCTCGTATATTCCAACATCGGCATATTCATGAATAGGATGTTTTTGTGTGGAGGTAATGCCATCACCAAAACTCCAGAGCCATTCCGTACTGCTTTCTGATTCATTGTTGAAAGTGATGATGTTACCATCCTCGGTAAAAGTGAAGGCAGCATTTGTTGCGCAAACGGGGAGTAGTTTCACCAACCACCAGTCATAGCTGCCGTGATTGCCACTCACATATTCGTTATCAGAATTGGTATAGCCGGTGATCACATAATTTTGTTCTGCTGTCAGTATGGCACTGGTACTGCGGTCTTCCAGCGTCCCGCCAAGGCATAGCTGCCACGCAATCGTACCATCAGTTTTATTTTCTGTTACCCAAATATCATCACCACCTATATGGCAGGTAAGGTCTCCGGAAACAGTTGACGCTGTTGAAGGGACACTGATGAACCTGTTGACCGGATTTACAAAAAGAGGTCCACCGTATTCTACCGCTGTCCCTCCCTGATCAAATCCGGATAGTTGTACTCCATTGATATCGGTTGTAAAAATCCAT
Organism: Chitinophagaceae bacterium; assembly: GCA_016704325.1. GTDB lineage: Bacteria > Bacteroidota > Bacteroidia > Chitinophagales > UBA10324 > JACCZZ01. Next base: position 811,636 of record JADJAG010000008.1, on the reverse strand, counting down.
GAATTCTGATCAGTCTCATTCGTAATCCATCCTGACATTACATAATTACCGGAAGTGCTTTCCGTAATTTCTGAAATGCCATCATCACTGGTGTCACCATAGCATGCAGTCCATTGAAAATTGCCGGACTTGCTAACTTTCACCAACCAGCCATCAGAGCCGCCATGGTTGAGGCCCTGGACATTACCATCATTTGAGAAGCTGTAACCGCCAAGCAGGAAGCCTCCGGAAGTAACAGACAGTAGGTCGGTGTAAATATCTTCCGCCGAACCACCTCTTGCCTTTTCATTCAAAAGGGAACCTGTATCATCAATAGCAATTAGCCATCCGTCCCCATTGTCTTTGTAACTGGAAACATCGCCATCTTCAGAGAAAGTCTGTCCGACAACAAAATAGCCACTATCTGATATGGCAATGTCATGTGCAAAATCATTATTACTGCCGCCATAGGTCTTTTCCCAAATCAGGTTTCCGGTTATTCCAATACCTACTACCCAAAAATCGCTCATGCCATGGTTAGCACTTACATCACCATCATCCGATGCGGTTTCGCCACATACCACATAACCTGAACTGCTGACGATAATTGATCTGAAGATATCAATATTGGTTCCACCGTAGGTCTTTTGCCAGAGGATAGAACCATCTGGATTGGTTTTCACCAGCCAGGCATCAGCACTTCCTTTATTCTGTGTTACATCTCCATCTGCCGAATTGGTATAGCCGCACACGAGATAGCCTCCGTCAGAGGTTTGTATGGCCGAATAGGCACGGTCACTATTGCTGCCACCATAACACTTTGCCCAATCTACAATCGGAGTTTGAGCAAACAGTAACTGACTTATAAAAAGACTTATTAAAGTAAATAGTACTTTCATTTGCACGAATTTTAATACGAAATGCAAATATCATCAACTTTAAGCTATTCGGCACAATCAATCCCATAGATACTTAAGCATTAATCCACATTAAATATGTTAATGAAGCAGCAAAGTGGTCATTGAAGGTAAATAATGTAGATTTACCTGAAGAAACGGGATGATGTATTCAGTTAAATGGTTACTTGTTTTAAGTGTGGCAATGCTTTTTTTCTCTTGTGCCGAAAAGGAGGAACCGGAAGTCTTTGTGCATGTACATAATGCAACTATTAAAGTAACCGTCAATCTGGAACAAGGTGGTTTAAACGGCCAGTATACCTACACGCCAATCAGTGGAGTGGTGGTAGAATTGTATAAAACAGAAGAAGACCGGACTGACTATACTGATCTTGTTTTTACCCGTACGACCGACTCCGGTGGGCTTGCTGTGTTTGAAAACCTGGAAGAGGAATATTATTATTTACGCATATCGCATCCTACCTATGGAACCATGTTAGATGAAACATCGACACCGGACGGAACGGTAAGTTTTGTACAAGTCTATTATTGAATGATCAATGTCGTTTGCTGACAATATGATATAGTTGTGTGTAAATCCAGTAGTCAGATTTTATATCACACAAAAAGAGTATCTGCGAAATCAACTCTATCTGTGAAATCTTCGCGCAACTTTTCAGCGCTGAATCACCTATGATTTTTGGTTCGTACATGTTAAATGCATCATAGCCCAATCATTTCATAATACATTTTCAGAGAATAAAAATTTATCTGAAACAGCCATTGCCTCGCGGATTGCCTCCGGCAAAGAATCGTTTACGATCGTTACATCAAAGTAGGGTTCATATTGTAATTCCTGCTGTGCTTTGGCAATACGCTCTTCAATCTTTTCAAGGCTGTCCGTAGCTCTATTGCGCAATCGCTCCAGCAATGTTTCAATGGAAGGTGGTTTGATAAATAAGGTGAGTGCTTTATTTGTATACTGTTGTTTTAAGTTGATGGCTCCCTTAACATCTACATCAAACAAAACATCTTTGCCTGTTTTCCATATGGACTCAATCTCATCTTTTAAGGTGCCATAATAAGTGCCCTTATACACCTCTTCCCATTCGACAAAAGAATTATTTGCAATGCGCAATCGGAATTGTTCTTCTGTAAGAAAATAATAGTCCTTTCCATGCACTTCCTCCGGCCTGCGTGCCCTGGTGGTAGCCGATACAGAAAATTCCAGCGTGGGGTATACCGACAGTAAATGCCTGGCTATTGTGGTTTTCCCTGCACCTGATGGAGCTGTAATAACAATCAGTTTTCCGCTCATGATTTGAAAGGCGACGAAGGTAGAGAATTTCCATGAGGGAAATGAAACATACACGAAAGGGGCGTGCGACAAATTGGATATTGAGTGTTGAATATTGGGTGTTGAATATTGAGTGTTGAATATTGAATAAATATTATAAATGCAAATATCCAATATCCAATTGACATTACATTGCCGTCGGCACTACAATCAAGGACTTAGGCAGTTATTTATTGATTGGAAATTTCCTCCGCCTACAAGATGTAAATTTTGTTTTTTAAAACTATGATCATATCCTTTTTTTGTTTAGCATACGATCATCAAATCTGATTGTATCATGACCAAAAAAGAAAAGTTAGCATTATCACTAAAGATTAAAGCTGTACTGGATTTAAAGAAGGGAATTGAAAAAGTGCCGCCATCCATTGCAGAGAAGCAGGCACAGAACAACCGCCGCAGGCAAATGCTTCAGAAAGCAAAAAGCAGGAAAGGCGATGCAGGCACCGGCAGCAAACATAAACCACAAAAGAAGCAGGATTGGGATTTTGAAAAATGGTGAAAGATTAAAAAGTCGGAAGTCGGAAGTCCTCAGTCGGAAGTTATTCAGTCGTTTGACTTATGTCATATATCATATGCCTTGCCAACTGCTGATTCCCTTTTCCCTTCCCCAAAAATATCAGGCTATAAAAGCGACATAAATTTCGCCGTCTTAAGTCTTAAATCTTAAGTCCTGAGTCCTGAGTCCTGAGTCCTGAGTCCTAAGTCCTACGTCCAATATCTTACATCTTAATCCCCATCAACCCCAAAGTCTCTCATTCCTTCCGCGGCTTGTCCCAAAATATAGAAACCACGATCGATGTCAGGAGAATAGATCCAATCACTATCAAAGACCACTGCGTAGCAACATTGATATGAAAAATTTCTAACAGCATTTTTAATCCGATGAAGATGAGCACAATGGAAATTCCTTCTTGCAGGTAATCAAATTTATCTGCCATTCCTTTTAAAAGGAAAAACATAGCCCGCAATCCCATCACGGCAAATATATTAGAGGTAATAATGACCAGGCGATCCTGCGAAATGGCAAAAACTGCCGGAATGGAATCGAGCGCAAACACCAGATCGGTGGAAGCGATGATCGTAATCACAAGAAAGAGGATGGTATAGTATTTTTTCCCGTCCCTTCTCATTGTAAAGTTACCGTCACCTTCATTGTCAAGCAAGGGCAGATATCGCCGCATGAGTTTATACATGATGTTTTTCTCAGGGTTAAATTCGTTTTCTCCACGTGAGAATAACATGGAAGCTCCGGTATAAACCAGGATTGCACCAAAGATGTATAATACCCAGTGAAATTGTTCAACGATCAGGATGCCCAGGAAAATAAAGATGACTCGGAAAACAACAGCGCCGATAATTCCATAGAACAATACTTTATGGTAGTATTTCTCTGAAATTTTAAAATAGGAGAGAATCAGGATGAATACAAAAAGGTTATCTGCAGAAAGCGAATATTCCATCAGGTATGCGGAAACAAATTGAAGTCCTTTTTCTGTACCATGATAATGATATATTAAATAACCATAACTAAGTGCTGTGGTTACCCAGCAACTGGTTTGTATCAATGCACTCTTTACCGACATCGGCTTATCCGACCGTTGCAACAAACCAATATCAAGCACAAGAAATAGCAATACTATAAAGCCAAAAACAAAATAAAGCACATTCGTATCACCAAACTGTTGTATTAATTCATTCATGGTTTTGATTTAGTTCTTGCAGTGAAGTAAGTGTAATTTTTTAGCAGCCTTCCAAAATGAAATTGCTGCAGGATTACGAAATCTTTTCCGTTGTTTATGGTCGCAAAATATCGGTCTACATCATATTGCAACTCATTTCCTTTTGCATCAAATTGCTCACTCGTGGAGTTGCGTGGCATATAGTAGCAGTCTATTGTATACAATTGTTGTTGCCTGTCCGTGACGGTAATGGTACAAAATGACGGCGTTTGCAGGACAGAATCTCTTTTTGGAAGATCATTTACAAAACTCTCACAATAGACCGCGGAATAGAAGCTGAGATATTGTTGTATACGTTCTTTATTAATCTGTGCATTGGGAATTATCGTTCCCTTTCCATTGCTTACACTGAATGAATCTGAATTGAATAGGGCGATCTGGAATGAACTGTCCGGCTTATCCTGATACCTTACTGAAATCATACTAAGCTGGTTCATCCGGAATCTGAAAATTGCCGTACTCCTGATCACTTCTTCATCTGTCACAAACCTGCTGTCCAGCACGCCTTCAAAAGCAGGTACCGAAACTACATATGGATTTGCAGCACCATCCATCATAAAATAGGTACCTTCAGAATTCAGGGTTCCACCGCCTACAAAATAAGATTTGAGCAGTTCGCCGTCTTTATTGTACAATTCCACTTTTTTATTACTGCTGGCAAGTCCGGTTATTACGGTTTTCTCCGCTGCTTCCGGTACGGGATAACTTACATTCAGCCGCTTGATAGTGGACAGCAAGGTCTTCATATAATCATTACGAACTTCGTATTTTGAATTAACGGTCCAGGAATTGTTTTCTCTTTGCAGCAATACTTTCTTGCCTTGCATATCTGCAATAAAAATCCTGAAAATGGCAGCAGTATCTTCCACTGCAAAAGATTTTTCTTTTTCATTCAGTGTGGAAGATGATTTTCTGAATACTAAAAAATAGACTGCAATGCCAAGGGTAATTAGCAGTAGAAAATAGATCAGGTTACGGTTCATGCAGTATTATTTAATATTGATGTTTTGCATTTGCTGGCGACCAAATTTCCGAATGCGGATAAAATTAAATATTAAACCAAAAGCAACAAGCAAGCAAATAGGCAGCACGGTATTTAAGAGCTGCCAATAGATTCTTTCTGTTTTCACTTTAGTAGTATCCAGCAATCTTAATTTCACCGTCTTCGAACGGGTATCGATGTGTTGCATATAGCCTGTCAGATAGTCAATACTATTCAACAAAAAATCTTTGTTGCTGAAATATTCACCCGTAAACCGGTAATACCCTAGTGGCAGTGGCTGGCCTTGCGAATTGATATCATTCCTGGCAACATCGCCATCTGCGACCACAATCATAGCAGTAGCGGAGCTATTCGATTTAAAAGGCATCTTCAGTGAGTCGGTGAGTGTTTGCATCATTTCTGCCGGAATACGGTTGGTAAACACAGAAGGAAAGGTTCCCTCCAGGATTACGGCAACAATAAGTTTTTTCTTATTGTACAGCGATTCATCTGGCCTGGTCTTCAATTCTTTGAAGTCAACCAGCCACGGATTAAAGACAATTCTGCTGAAATCACTTGATGCGAGCAAGACTGTTTTCGTAACACCTTTTACGGCAAGGGTATCCAGCGAACCGGTAAACTGCGAGGTTACAGCTGCGATATTTTGCGTAATAGCGTGATTGCCTCCGGGAGTGAAGACCGGAAAATAATAGCAGGGATATAAATTGAATTTTGGCTTGGTACCTTCATAACTCACCAGCAATGGAACGGGATTACACTGAAGGTCAAGTATTAAACCGGGATTTACTCGTACGCCATACCGGAAAAGCTGGTCTTCAAGGTTCAAAGGATAATCAACTGTTAGAAGAGACCGCTTTGCCACCACCGTATCCAACTCTGCCTGTAGTGCTTCCACCAGCCACAATATTTTTCCCCCATTCATCAGGTATTGATCAATCTTGAATTTATCCTGCTCTGAAAAGGACCTGGTGGGTTTAGCAATAATCAAAGCCTTGAATTCCTTTTCTATTGCCAGTACACTGTCAGCATAAACAATTTCCAGATCATAAAATGAAGAAAGGGCGGTGGTAAGATCAGCTGTTGCGAGGTTGCCCAGTTCTCCATGCCCTCTGAGAAATCCCAGTTTTGGTTTTCTGATTAGTGCCATCGACTCGATAGCCTGGGAAAATTTATGTTCCAGGTGAGCGATAGAATTGTTTAGTGCTTCCTGTGCGGCAATACCGGGTGTGTTTTCAAGCAAGTTAACGGCAACCTGCCTGCCTTTATAATTTACGATAGCTCCCGGGATGATGATTTTTTCTGAATATTCATCACCGGCATTATTCTGCACATTGGTTGGCTCCAGTCCTTTCTTTGCAAAATCCTGCAGGAGCTCGCGAAGTTCCTGATCGTTTTTTCCTTTCAGAGGATCTTCAAATTCATATTGAATCCTGTCCCCGCCATATACTTTGAATTCGTCGAGCAATTCGCGGGTGCCTTTACTGAGTCTCTTAAACCCTGCCGGGAAATCGCCCTGTAAGTACACTTTAACAAACACGACATCATCTATTTCGCGTAATAATTGTCGGGTACTGTCTGTGAGTGTAAAACGCTTATCTGCTGTAAGGTCCAGCCTGGTGAAGAACGTGGATGACAGTACATTCAATGCAATTACAATACCGGTCACAATAGAAAGTCGTGTCAGTGCCTGTCGTTTATATATCCGTCTGCTGCTCATTGTATCTTTTCTGAAAGGGTAAGCTGGTTGTTTTTCATGAAGCGGGTTTCATTTCCGGAATACGTTGCCTATGGAAGGATTACCACTTTCTGCTTTCTAATGCTGTTTTGGTGGAAAGAAGAAAAATTACGATCAATGAAAAAAAGTAAATGACGTCTCTGGTATCAACCACACCGCGGCTAAGTGAATTGTAGTGATATTGAATTCCGATTGATTGAATCAAATCATCAGCTCCGCCGCCAAATAACCCAAGCCCGCTGATTGCATCAAATGACAGGTAGATAATGAAACTGATAAATGCAGCGAGTATAAATGCTACAATCTGGTTATCAGTAATAGATGATGCGAAGAGACCAATGGAAACAAGGGCAGCACTCAAAAGAATCAAGCCGATATAGGAACCCCAGGTGGCACCTGAGTCAAGGTTGCCTGCCGGAGCGCCAAGTTGGTAAATGGTGTAATAATAAAGCAGGGTAGGTAAGAGCGAAAAAATAACCAGGCAGTTGGCGGCTAAAAATTTTCCCATCACTATCTGAAATTCAGTAACAGGCCTGGTGGCCAGTAACTCCAGCGTGCCCGCTCTTTTTTCTTCCGAAAACATACGCATGGTAACTGCCGGAATGAGCAACATGAATACCAATGGTGCATTGTCAAAGAGCTGGTCGAGGTGAGCATAACCGTTGTCCAGTGCATTGTTTGGAAAGACCCACATGATCAGTCCCATCAATACCAAAAAAACAGCTATCGAGATATAGCCGATCAATGAAACGAAAAAGGTGGTTAGCTCTTTTCGAAAGATCGTGATCATTCAGTTATTTTTTTTGTTGAAAGTTTCTCCGCTTTCATAAACAGGTTGATCTTTGCTTTTTAAAAACTTTAGGTATTTGTCGGATTCCATTACATAACCTTACCTGCATCAGACCTGCCTGGTTAATTCTTTAAACACTTCTTCTAATGATTGTTGCTCCTCTGAAAGTGAAGTGATGGTGAGCTGATTGGCCACTGCAAATTCAAAGACTGCTTCCTGTATTCCCTTTTGGCCTGTAATTTTCCATGTTTTTTCACCAGAAAGGTTAACTGATTTCACTCCGCTTATTTTGAGTAATTTATCCTTATCAGCAGCCTGTTTGAATATAACCAGGATCACCGTTTCTCCGGTTGCCTTATGCTGCAATCGTTCAATCGCATCATCTGCTACAATTTTTCCTTTATTGATTATCACCACCCTGCTGCAGATTGCTTGTACTTCCTGCATAATGTGTGTGGAAAGAATCACTGTTTTTTCTTTACCCAAATCTCGAATCATTTGACGTACTTCTGCCAGTTGATTCGGATCTAATCCGGAAGTAGGTTCATCAAGTATCAGCACTTCCGGATTGTGTAATAAGGCTTGTGCAATACCCACGCGTTGACGGTATCCTTTTGACAAGGCTCCTATTTTTTTTGATTGCTCCCGTTCAAGTCCGGTAAGCCAGATCATCTCTTTCACCCGTGAAGCTTTGTTCTTTACTCCATTTAAACCGGCCACGAAAGACAGGAATTCTTTTACATATAGATCGGTATAAAGCGGGTTGTTTTCCGCAAGGTATCCAAGATGTTTCCTGGCTTCCAGGGATTGGCGTTCTACATCAAATCCACAAACGGAAGCTTTGCCTGCTGTTTGTGGTATATAACCGGTGAGTATTTTCATTGTGGTGGATTTTCCTGCACCATTCGGTCCAAGAAAACCCAGTACTTCACCCGGATTCACGGAAAATGTAATAGCGTCAACAGCAAGCTGTGCTCCGTAAATTTTTGTAAGTCCTGAAACAACTATTGACAAGGCTGTAATTTAATTACTTAATCAAACACTTCTAACGGGTTGCGAAAATATGAAATTGCCTTTAAGCTGACGATTCACTTGATTTCCGGGTGTACGACAATTCATTCATCTGGTCAAGCAATGATCGGTGGGTTAAATTGTTAAATTGTCAAATGGTTAAATTGCTGCGGCGAAGCCGATCACTTGCTATTCTGTAATCACTACGCTACTTTACTCACTTGCTCAATACTCAAAACTCAATACTCAATTGTCCGTGACTGAAATTGGTTGACTTTTATTAACTTATTTTTCAATTTTCTATTGACATTTGATTGTTACTATTGCTATTTGTCTTAAGTCTTAAGTCTTGAGTCTTAAGTCTTAAGTCTTGAATCTTTGTCTTACACCGTGATTTCCGGGTAGCATCTAAAGCCGCATCCTTTAAATCACGTTAACAAACTTCTCACCATCATATTCCTTCAGGACTCCAATTGGTTTCAAATGCATATCGAGTTGAAGGCTCTTTAACACAGCCTCAAAATCTGCCGATGCCTTCGCATCCACGGCTACCAGCAGCCCGCCGCTTGTCTGCGGGTCGCATAATACCACAAGCTTTTCGCCATCGACGCCGGCAGTTTTGGATTCATAGCTTTTCCAGTTTCTGAAAGTATTATCAGGTGCTACAAATTTTTTTGCAAGGGGTGCCACACCTTCAATTAAACGAATTGCCTGGTAGTCTAACGTAGCTGAAAGTTTACTGCCTTCGCACATCTCCAGTAAGTGTCCGAGTAATCCAAAACCGGTAACATCCGTCATGGCATGAACATAGTTTAATGCTGCAAATTTTTTCCCTGCTTTATTCAACGTACACATCAGTTCAACAGCCGGTGCAATCGCTGCTTCATCCACAATTTTTCTTTTTAGTGCAGTAGTGAGTATGCCTGTTCCGATAGCCTTGGTAAGGTATAACTGATCTCCGGGCTTTGCAGTGTTATTGCGCTTGAGTTCCTGCTTTTTCACCAGGCCATTCACGGATAAACCAAAGATAGGTTCTGTACTGTCAATAGTATGGCCACCTGCTAATGGAATTCCAGCCAATTCACACACTGATCTTCCACCTTCCAAAATCTGTCGCGCAAGTGTCACCGGAAGTTTTTCCACCGGCCAGCCAAGTATGGCAATAGCCATAATTGGTGAGCCTCCCATTGCATAAATATCACTGATGGCATTGGTGGCTGCGATTCTGCCAAAGTCAGTAGGATCATCAACGATCGGCATAAAAAAATCAGTAGTACTGATCAGGCAGTCGTCACCTTGCAGCTCAAAAACTGCAGCGTCATCACCTGATTCATTGCCTACCAGCAATTTTGAAAAGGTAGTACCCGTTCTTGCTCCTTGTAATATTTCTTCGAGCACTGCCGGTGCAATTTTGCATCCGCAGCCTGCACCATGACTGTATTGCGTAAGTTTGATTGTTTCTTCTTTCATCTGCTTCGTTTCGTTTGGATTTCAATTGCTTGAATAAAATGGAATCAATGGCTGCCTGAAGCATTAAAAATGCTGCTACCGGTTTTTTGAAGAACCAGATTTGCATTACTTACAGCATGCACTGTATCACTTTCAATTCGAATAATGGAAGCCGGATTGCGTTGGGCTGTTGCGCGCAAATAGTTCTTGTCATAGTAAGCCAGCAAAATGGCAAAAGCACTTTTAATATCACCACTTTCAATGTACTTCAGTGACTTATCTGTTTCCAATCCGCCCAGTCGTTTACGGATGCGAAGGGTGGATTCCATCAACGCTTCCTTGCTAAATCCGCCATACACTTGCACGAGGTAATCTAAACGCACTTCGAATGGAATTTCAAGATAGATAACCGGAGCATTTCTCATTTGAAGCCATAATGCATTGGGAAGGTTTACCTGGCCAATGCGCTGACTTTCATCTTCAAGCCAGGTGGGAGCTAATTTGTTTGAATTTCGAAAATGCATGAATAATTCATTCTCAAATTGTTCTTGCGTAGGTGCGGCAGGTTGTCCCAACGCACCAAAAGCGGAACCTTTATGAGCAGCCAATCCCTCCAGGTCAATAACCTGTTGTTGCCTGCGGATGAGTTCTACTAACAAATCTGTTTTAGCCGAACCGGTCTTCCCCCCGAGGATCAGAAGATTTCGTGAACCGGAAAATGAATCCAATACAGTCCTGCGGAAAGATTTGTAACCTTTATTAAGTACCGCAACCTGGTAACCGAAAAGATCAAGCATCCAGGATACTACGCCACTGCGCATACCACCGCGCCAGCAATGCACATACAGTTTTTTATCATTGGTCAAACTTTTTAAGTCGGCAATAATTCGAAGCATGTTTACGCCATAATATTCAAGACCCTTCAACATGGCTGCTTCACGTCCGGTTTGCTTATAAAGTGTTCCGACAATTGCCCGTTCCTCATCCGAAAATAATGGCAGGCTGAAAGCTCCCGGTATGTGTCCATGCAGGTATTCAGCAGGTGCCCGGACATCAATAACCGGATGTCCATTGGCGCTATCAAGAAAATCATCAATCGAGAATTTCTGTATCATCGGTAACAATGCTTAATAAAGCTGAATCACCTGCAATATAGTGTACTGCAGCATTAACACATGGCAGCCTTTTATTTTTCTGATGGAATTACCGGATGTGCTGTTGTAATATTCTTGACTAAAGATGACATAGCTTCCATCCAATATTTCTTATTGCAGTTCACGGTAGTAATAACGTTTTCCTCTCTTAATCAACTCCGGCTTGTTGCGGGTAGAGACTAGTTTTTCTGGAGAAATACTTCCGAGATAGATATTCAGTTTCGAGGTAATTTCTTCGGTAATACTCACCTGGTTTTCATGAAACGCCATAATAGAAATCTGTGCACAGGCTTTTGCATCAGACTCGGCCCGATGGTGTTCGAGTTGAATGCCAAGAATTTTTGTAAGTGTTTTCAATCCGTAACGCTGATGTTCCTTCCATACTTTCTTTGCTATCTTAATACTACAGGTAAATGGGATTTCTTTAAAAGGAAGCTGGTAATGAAGCAATAAACTTCTCAGTACATGCAGATCAAATCCTGCATTATGTGCAATAACGAGTTGATTTTCGAAATAAGGTATTAATTCCGGCCAAAGTGTTTTGAAGTCGGGCTGATCGGCAACCTGTTCAACTCCGATTCCATGTAGCATGGTATTAAAAGGATTGAAACGAAGGTCAGGAGGTTGAATCAACAACGACCTGGTTTCCACAACCTTATAGTTGCGAACAACCACAATGCCTAACTCACAGGCACTGGTAGAAAGTTCATTGGCCGTTTCGAAGTCTATCGCGACAAAATCCATGAGTTCTTAAATAGGTACTGCAAATTAACTATTTGCAGGATGCTAGATAAAAAGTAAACCCGGCAACCTGCCCCCGGCATGTTTGTAACTTATTTGTCACATTTTGGGGCAGGGTATTTTTGTGAGTGTAAGCAGCACATTTTTCTATACTTTTGCGCGAAATCCGGCCGTTGAAAAGATTAATACACCACCAGATCATTTAAGTCCTTTTTACTATTTCAGGGGTGTAGATCAATGAATGACAGTTATTAGTTAAGTTAGCGTGGCATGTAATACCGGGTTATTGATGTGGCAATCATTGAGTTAGCATGTATTGAATTTGTTGATCTGTAAAAAGGTAGCGTGCCTGCACTTGCAATTGCAGGAATGATAGCGCTACTTTAAGCTAAAGGAGGAGTCAGGATCAGCATTTCATCAGCATTGCCTGAAACTTTTTTCCGCTTGCCGGGTTTAACAGGCATAATTTGCAGCTACCATTTCCTTCTACATACCAAACCAAAAACTGACCAAACCATAAATCAATCTGCATGAACAAAAATGTAACGCTACTTTTAGTTTCCTTGTTTACAATGGTGGGATTACCCTTCACTTCCTTTTCGCAGGAAATAAAGCCCTGTGGCACTACGGAGATGCAACTCAGTATCTGGGAACAATATCCTGAATTGTGGCAGGCACAGCAGGAATACGATCAAAAGATCAGGGAGCAGATTGCTGCCAGTGCAGGTACCCGCGATGAAGACCAGGTTTATATTATACCCATTGTATTTCATGTAATACATAACTACGGACCTGAATATATTTCTGATGAGCAGATCATTGACCAGGTTAGGATCTTGAATGAAGATTTCCGTAAACTGAATCCGGATACAGCTGCTATTGTCAATGCCTTTTTAGGCGTTGCAGGTGATGCACGCATTGAATTCAGGCTGGCAAAGAAAACACCGGGCGGTGGTTGTACCAATGGTATCGATCGAATAAAATCACATGAAACATTTCAGGGTAATGATGGATCTAAATTGTCACAATGGCCGAGGAATATGTATTTGAATGTATGGACGGTGAACAAGATGCAGAATGGGGTGGCAGGGTATGCTTATTATCCTTCCTCCGTGCAGGGCTTTCTCGCACCATACGATGGCATTATGATTTTGAGTGATTATATCGGAAGCATCGGCACCAGCAATACTTTTACTTCCAGGGCACTGACGCATGAAATAGGTCACTACCTGAATCTCCCGCATACGTGGGGGTCAACCAATCAGCCTGGCGTAGAATGTGGTGATGATGGTGTATTTGATACTCCACTAACAGAGGGTTGGACAAGCTGTAATCTGAATGGAGCTACTTGCACACCTGGTGTGATTGAAAATGTGCAGAATTTCATGGAGTATGCTTATTGTTCTAAAATGTATACCCATGGTCAAGGCGAAATTATGAGAGGTATTCTCAATAATCCCGTATCTGACCGCGATAACCTTTGGTCTGAAAGTAACCTGATAGCTACCGGAACCAATGATGGATTTGAGGCGGTCTGTGCACCTCGCGCGGATTTTAATCCAAATTTTTACAACATCTGCCAGGGTGCAGACATCAAGTTTAATAACTATTCCTGGAGTGGAGAAGCTACAAGTTGGTCATGGGATATTCCCGGTGGTACTCCTGCTACCTCAACAGAAGAAAGTCCTTTAGTAATCTTTAATGAGCCGGGCAAGTATACCATTACGCTTACTGCAACCAATGCTTCCGGATCAAATAGTATTTCCAAAGATATCTATGTAAGTCCTCCCACAACGGATTATATGCACTACTATTCAGAAGGCTTTGAAGATGTGGAGCTATTTAACAAAGACTGGATCATTCGGAATGTTGATGAGAATGAGTCGGAGTGGAGTCTTGCAACAACAGCATCTTTTCAGGGCAATCATTCTATTCGTATTGATAACTATTACGGCGATCAGGGTGATATCGACTACATGATCAGTCCTGCGATTGATCTTTCAGGAATGCCGGAAATTAACCTGTCTTTCCGCTATGCCGGCGCTTCAGGAACTTCGAATGTGAATAATATCAATGATATTTTGAAGGTGTATACTTCTATTAACTGCGGAGAATCATGGTTCTTAAGAAACGTGCGTGATGGTTTGGATTTGATTAATAACGGAGCATGGGGTACCTACTATACTCCCGGCGGAAGTGCCAATACCTGGGATGTAGCCACTATCTCATTACCAGCCACAGTTGCAGCACCGAATGTGAGAATAAAGTTTGAGTTTACCGGTGGCAGCTATGGCAATAATTTTTATATTGATGACATCACTATATCAGAATATGCTGTGGGAATCCAATCTCCTTTGGCTACCAGTGCAACGCTAAACATTTACCCGAATCCAAACAATGGTGATTTCCTGCTTACCTATAATCTTCCTGAAAAAAGCAACGTGCGGGTTTCAGTTATCGACCTCACCGGCAGGGAAATAGTGGAGATTTCTGAAAAGGCACAGACGGCTGGCGACCATCAACAGGAGATTGCCATTGCAGGAAATCAATTATCAGCAGGCATTTATATGGTAAAACTTCAGGCCAACAACCAGGTGTACGTGAAGAAGTTGGTTATTGAATAATGAAAAATTGGTGATGTTTAAAAACGCCCCGAAAGAATTCGGGGCGTTTTTTTTGTTGGTTTAACCAAATCCTGAATTCATGAAATACATCATCGATTTATATTGCTAACTATTAAGATGGCAAAATGGCTAAATTGTTAAATGGTTAAATTGTTGCGGCGAAGCCGATCACTTTAACCATTTAACCATTTAACCCACAACCATTGCTTGACAAGATGAACGAATTGTCGCAAACCCATTGTATCCAACACATGAATACGTCGTCAGCCATTCACCATTTTTACAAATTCATCCTCAGTAAGTATGATAACAGTACCCAGTTTTTTTGCTTTGTCCAGTTTACTGCCCGCATCTGCACCTACTACGAGGTAATTTAGTTTTGAACTCACTGAGCCCAGGACAGTGCCCCCATTATTTTCCACCATACTTTCAGCAACTGATCTTTTCATATTCAAGGTACCGGTAAATAGAAATGATTTGCCTGCGAGTAATCCATCAGCAGATGGCTTTCTTTTCTCATGCACCAAGGTTACACCTTCTTTACGCAAGGCCTCTATCATTTCCAGGTTCGAGGGAGTATGAAAAAAATCATAGAGGCTCATCGCGACTTTTGGACCGATATCTTCCATACTCATTAATTGTTCGGATGTCCAGTCTTTCAACTCAGTGATATCATGTAATTGTTCCGACACTTTTTTTGCAGTTGTTTCGCCGATAAAGCGTATGCCCAATCCGAAAATTAACCGGTGAAGGGGTTGTTTTTTTGATGCTTCAATACTCTTTTGCAGATTGCCGACAGATTTGTCTTTCCATCCTTCAAGTTTACGAATCTGTTCATAATCCAGATGATAAATATCCGGAATGTTTTTTAGCAAACCTTCATCCACAAACTCTTGAATCGTAGCCGCGCCCAATCCCCTGATATCCATCGCATCTTTAGAAACAAAATGAATAAGCCGCTCAGCAACCTGTGCAGGGCAATTAATATTTACACATCGCCAGTTAACTTCTCCATCTGGTTTATGTAATGGTTCATTACAGGACGGACAATGAGTGGGGAATAGGATGGGTTCTTCTGTTCCGGAACGAGCTTCTTTTACCGGCATTACAATATAAGGGATCACATCACCTGCCCGTTCTATCAGCACCCTGTCTCCCAACCTGATATCTTTCTCGGTAATAAAGTCTTCATTAAACATCGAGATAGATGAAATGGTGACTCCGGCAAGTTCCACCGGCTCCAGTTTGGCAACGGGCGTAATAGCACCTGTTCGGCCTACCTGGAAGTCTACCTTTTTCAAAAGGGTTGTTGCCTGCTTGGCGGCAAACTTGTAGGCAATGGCCCAGCGTGGATGATGCGAAGTATAACCGCATTTCTTTTGAAGGTTCAGGGCATCGACTTTAATAACAAGTCCATCAATTTCATAGGCAAGTGATTCTCTCTTCTTCTCAAATGCATTGCAGGCATCGATCACTGCATCAATTCCTTTTAATTTTTTCAATTCGCCTTGCGGCGTTTTAAATCCTAATGAGTGAAGCAGGCTAATGATTTCTGAATGCGCATGCAGTGTGGTCCCCAATAAGTTTTCTTCATTCTTATTTTCTGCAAAGCTTACATGATAAAGAAATGCTTCCAGCTTTCTGTCGGCAACATCTTTTGGATCTTGCTGACGCAAACCGCCGGATGCGGAATTGCGCGCATTAGCAAGCGGCGGAAGACTTTCTTCCAACCTTTTTACATTCAATTTTTTAAATGCTTCTTTGTTAATCAATGCCTCACCCCTTATTTCTATACGATAAATGCCATAGGTCGAAAAGGATGCAGAAAGAGGTATGGAACGGAGTGTCTTGATGTTTCTGGTGATATCTTCTCCAACAGAACCGTCGCCTCGTGTTGCACCACGAAACAACTGATCATTTTCAAATACCACTGAAATACCCGCTCCGTCAAATTTTGGCTCCATACAATATTCGATTTCTTCTACTCCCGTCAAATCGCGTACGCGTTTATCCCAGAGGCGCAGATCTTCTGCATCATAGGAGTTGTCAAGAGAAAGCATCGGCACTAAATGGGTTACTTCGGGAAACTCCTTCGTAAGATCATGTGATACACGCTGTGTGGGTGAATCAATGCTAATAGTCTCCGGGTAGTGTTCTTCTATTTTCTTTAAAAAACTAAAAAGCTGATCATATTCAAAATCAGCGATAACAGGTTCGGAAAGCACGTAGTATCTCCATTCATGATATCGGATCACGCTTAGCAGTTGATGCAGGAATGAAGCATCTTTCTCTTTATCTGAAATAGCAACACTTGTTCTTTTTAATAACTCAGTGGTAAGCGCAATTAGTTTTTGCTGTTCTTCAGCTGAATACATACCGTAGGTTTCTTTTTTTGAAAATTATTTACAGGCTTTCAAAAATAGGAAAGTTTCATAAGCTGGTTCAGGAACTGAAATTCAGTCAATGATTTCTATTGAAAACAATTTGTTTGTTTCAACAGGTATTCAAGTAGCATACAAAGCACAAGTAAACCGGTTGAGATGGTTTGCATGTTATTCATAAAGATTCTTTTTGAATTGACGACTTGTAATCAGGAAGCAACAGTACCAATTACATACATCTTGTCCATCGTGGGCTGGCTGCTGCCACCCTTTGGCTCTAAGGTAACTGCGAAAGCAGCAGCATCCGGAGCATTGGTCATCCTGATCATTTCGCCTGTTTTTACATCGAAAACACCTGCACTTACGGGGCCGGCAGTCGGGTCGATAAACCACAGTTGGTATTGTGAGTCAATTCCTGTGGGTGGTAACGCCTTTATGTCGAGGTAAACAGCTTTTGTTTCTTTATTCCAATAAATAAGCGCTAAACTGGCAGGTGATTTATCAGTGCCTTTCATAGAAATACGAACGGTATTCGCATCTGTGAGTAATTGCACTTTTTCTGTTTGCTGATTGAGAGTGAGTTGTAGGTTGTCCACCTGCCTGAGAATTCCACTTTGTTGCTCTTCCAATTGAGCTGTCAGCATCTTTGAATTCTTGAGCTGTGAATTAAAATAGAAAGCGGCACCACCTAATACTGCAATCAAAAGCACCGTGGCTGCCAGGAGCAAACGCGAAAGAGAAGTACGTGCTGCTGGCAGTGAAGGTGTAATGGACACATCCTGCTCAGGCTGATTTTCAGTGGTGGCACTTTTAATAGAGACAATCCTGGAGACATCACTCTTTGATTGAATTGCCATCAGAATTCTCTCTTTTACTTCAGGCTTTGGCACAATTGCATATTTAAACGCAAACCGTTCTAATGCTCCCTGCAATAAAACCAGCTCTTGCTTTACTTCTGCATGCTGACAGGCTTTGAGCTCCACATCCCGCATCTCCTCAATGGAAAGTAAGCCTGAAACATACAGGTCAAGCACTCCGGATTCTATGTATTCTTTTGTATTCAAGGTGCTAAACAATCGATCTTAATTGGATAAGTGACATTCGTATTCTTGTCTTAACGGTACCTAGCGGAATATTCAGTTCATTGGCCACTTCAGCCTGCGTATAACCACCAAAATAAACCAGGTCAAGAATTTCCCGTTGTTCCGGTTTAAGTTTTTCAAGCATTGTTTTTAATCCAATCTGATCAGGATTGAATAGGGTACTTTTCTTGCTGTCGATGTAACCTACGATTTTGTCTACCTCAAGGTTTTTTTGCTGGTTCTTGAATCCTTTGGAACGTGTATGATCAATAGCGAGGTTCCTCGCTATATTTATGATCCAGGTAAATAACTTCCCTTTCGTTTTATCATAGGAAGCAAAGTTGTTCCAGATCTTGATAAATGCATCCTGCAAAATGTCTTCTGCTGTTGCTTCATCCTGCACAATGCGGTAAATAACTCCGTTTAGTGCTGCTGCATAATTATCGTAGAGGTAAGAGAAAGCCAGTTGGTCTTTCTTGAAAAGCCGGGAAACCAATACATCCTCCGGAATTGATATGGAATTAGTAGCGTCCAATTTGTGATTATGCTGAGGGCAAATATGAACTTTATTTGTTTGCCAAGCAACTTACAGCGGTGTCACGCTAACAACAAAGTCAAAAGGGCACTCAGTAAACGCAAATTTCACAAATGGTTGGGTTTGAAACGTACCATTGTCCAATGTTACTCATTTGAAACATTCCTGCCGGAAAACAGCTTGTGCCAAACCCAATGTGCAGCAATTTTACGGTCAAGTAAATACCGATAGCCGCATTTTATGCCTTGAATGACTATCGGGTGAAGTTCATTTTTTTTTGATCAGCAGAAAACTTATGGATTGTATCTTTATCCTGCCGGTACATTGAACTGTCCGAAAGAATGAGATAACTGATTTGTTTTTGCTTAGCAATGGCATCAGCATATTTTCATGTAAGGATGTAATACTTATTTTCACAAAAGAGAACAGATGCCTTTATTAGGACCATTGATAGACCGTACAATTGCGATCAATGATCGTTTGCGCGAACAGCGGGAGCGGCTCTTGCCTGTGAGTGCGTCTAAGCACCAGGAAAGGCAATTGAAAAGATTATTGCGAAAGGCAGCTTATACAGCGTTTGGAAGGCACTACAGGTTTTATAATATCCTGATGGAAGATGATGTCATCAGGGCATATCGGGAATCTATTCCAATCTTCAACTATAATTCCATTCAGGAACAATGGTGGAATAAAGCGTTAAACGGTGAGGCCAATATTTGCTGGCCGGGCAGTACGAAGTATTTTGCGCTGAGTTCGGGCACTTCCGAATCGAGCAGCAAGCGCATCCCAATCACCGGTGATATGATCAGGGCTATAAAGCGGGCTTCTGTCAAACAAATACTTTCTGCCAGGCATTTTGGATTTCCTCCCGAGATTTTTGAAAAACGCGTATTGATGCTTGGCGGAAGTACTGATTTGAACAAGCGGGGAAAATATTTTGAAGGTGACCTGAGTGGTATCAGCGCAAAAAAAATTCCATACTGGTTCCAGGTATTCTACAAACCGGGAAGAAAAATTGCACAAGAGAAAGACTGGGATAAAAAGCTGAATGAAATTGCTGAAAAAGCAGGCAGCTGGGATATCTCTATCATCGTGGGTGTGCCTGCATGGATTCAGATCATGCTGGAAAGAATCATTGAATGGTATGACCTTGAGAACATACATGAATTGTGGCCGAATCTTATCTGCTATGTGCACAGCGGTGTCTCTTTTGAACCGTACAGATCCGGATTTAAGAAACTGTTTGGAAAGAAAGTAATAGACATCAATACCTACCTGGCATCTGAAGGCTTCATAGCATTTACCGATCGCCCGGATACAGAGGGTATGAAAATGTTGCTCACCAATGGAATATTTTATGAATTCATTCCTTTTAATGAAGAAAACTTTGATGAGCATGGCGAACTGAAACAGGGCGCTAAAGCATTGTACATCGGAGAAGTATCTGAAGGCATCCCTTATGCACTTTTGCTTAGTACCTGTGCAGGTGCCTGGCGCTACCTCATTGGTGATGTAGTACAATTTACTTCAGTAGCTCGTTCAGAGATCATCATAACCGGTCGAACAAAACATTACCTGAGCTTAACTGGTGAGCATCTTTCCGTTGATAACATGAACCATGCTATTGAAATGGTGAATGACGAGCTGTCAATAAATATCCGCGAGTTTTCAGTGGCAGGCATTCCCTACCAGGGATTGTTTGCACACCAATGGTATATAGGTTGCGATGATCCGGTAGATCAGGAGTTGCTCCGTAAAAAACTGGACGAGCACCTCATAAAACTGAATGATGATTATGCCATTGAAAGAAAATCTGCACTTAAGGAAATATTGGTAACCGTTTTACCAACTACGGTATTTATGGATTGGATGCGCAAACAAGGCAAGTTGGGAGGTCAGCATAAATTCCCACGGGTCTTGAAGAAAAAACAATTGGAGGACTGGTTACAGTTCTTGTCAGAAAGCACGGATTTTCAATCCATAGAAGCAAAGTAAGACTATACTGTAAGTGTGCATTGCTATCAGCTCAGGCAACTATCCAGGTTTCTCTTCCTCGCAATAATTTATCAAGATCGCCTGTTCCTGATTTAACTACTGCAGCCTCAATCTGATGATTCATTACCTCCTCATAGGTAGCCCGCTCTCTTGTATAGAATACGCCAAAGGGTTTAGGAAAATGATGTTCACTGTCATTCATCTCATAAAGTCGTGAGAGGATCATCGCTTTGTTAACGTCCTTTTCATCATGCTTCATCAGGTCATCCTTCGAGAATCCTTCATTCAGATTCACGACCTGTGGCGTAAATCCATCTAAACGGATTCCCATTTCATCATGCTGACCATAAACCATCGGTTGTCCCTGTACCATAAAAAGGTCATTCATTTTCTTGGTAGCTTTTTCCGTGAAGGGTTCAAAAGCACCATCATTGTAAATATTGCAGTTCTGATAAATCTCGAGAAAAGAAGCACCCTTGTGTTTCCATGTTTGTAACAACATCTGTTGCAGATGAGCAGGGTCACGATCCATCGAACGCGCCACAAAGGTAGCATCTGAACCAAGGGCCAGTGCGATAGGATTGAATGGATGATCTACCGAACCGTATGGCGTTGACTTGGTGACTTTATTTTCTTCGGAAGTAGGAGAGTACTGACCTTTCGTTAAACCATAGATCTGGTTGTTAAACATCAGCACATTCACATCAAAATTCCGTCGCATTAGATGAATGAAGTGATTGCCTCCAATGGAAAGTGCATCGCCATCGCCCGTTACAATCCAAACACTCAGTTCCGGCCGTGTAGCTTTCAGTCCTGAAGCAACTGCTGTGGCCCTCCCATGAATAGAATGCATTCCAAATGTATCTGTATAGTATGGAAACCTGGATGAACATCCAATGCCACTGATAAATACGATGTTCTCTTTCTTAAGTCCCAGTTGTGGAAGGATGGTATGCACCTGTTTCAGAATGGAATAATCTCCACATCCGGGACACCAGCGTACATCCTGGTCAGTTTGAAAATCTTTTGCAGTAAGCTTTGCTTCAGGGGTAGGATTTGCGGTGAGTGTTTCAGTCATATTTTAGTTTCTGTTAAGTTTTCTATTAAGATTTCGGATTAGTTTTTTTTAAAGAGGAATTTCTTCTTCCATTACAGTCCACAATAATTCATAATCCACTTCAAGGTAATTATGTATCAGAATATCTCTCATGCCTGCCATTCTCTTCCATTCAATTTCAGAATGCGTTTCTCTAAACTCCTTTGGTAGCTTCTTGGTTGCTTCCCCTATGATTTCAAAACTTCTGGTGGCAGTTCTTTTCAGAAATTCATCTTTAAAGAACTGCTTTCTGCTTACTCTTTTTTTAATTTCAAGTAGCACCTTAATTTCAGTTTCAATTTGGTCTAATATCTCAGGAGGATTGTAAGACATACTCCGTTTCTGATAAGATATGATGACCAAAATATTTGCTTAACCCTTCCTTTGTTACTACCTCAACCCTTCTCTGAGTCAAATCATGCAGTGTTTCATGCAAGTCAAATAAGTTTCGATAGTTTTTTTCCCCCTTTTTAAACTCCACCAAAAAATCTACATCGCTGTCTTCTTGATGCTCATTGCGCACAAATGATCCAAACATTCCCAGACGAGCAACACCAAATGAAAGAATCTTTTCCCTGTTGGAAAGAATCTTACTGATGATATCCTGTTTCGTTTGTACCCTCATTTTATCCAATTAGCTCCTTAATCGCACTCACTAGTTCTGCTTTCATAATCGGCAGTCCCTGTATTTTATTAAAAGCAATAGCCGGAATCATGTATTTGTCGCGGATCACTTTAACCAATTGGCCATTGTTAATCTCCGGAATAATCACTTTATCGTAGTTGTTTAACAATTCACCCAGGTTTTTTGGAAAAGGTTTCAGGTGCCTCAGGTGCGCATGGGCCACCTTGTAACCTTCATCCTGCAAATCTTTTGCGGCTGCTTTTATAGAACCATAGGTTCCACCCCATCCTAAAATCAGGAGTTCTCCTTTATCCGGACCACTGTCAAGCACCTGCAGGGGAATATAATCTGCAATGCGTTCTACCTTTTCTTCCCTAAGCTTCACCATAAATTCATGGTTCTCGGGTTCATAGGATATGTTTCCGGTGATATTGGCTTTTTCTAATCCTCCGATTCGGTGCTCCAATCCTTTCGTACCCGGAACAGCCCATGGCCGTGCAAGCTTTTCATCCCGTGAATACGGCATAAACTTCTCGCCATTTTCCATCGGTTTGGCGAAAGCAACTTTTATTTCTTCCAGGTCACTGCTTGATGGATATTTCCATGGTTCCGCACCATTGGCAATGTATCCGTCACTTAAAAGGATAACCGGCGTCATATGTTGCACTGCAATTCTTACCGCTTCAAACACAGCATAAAAACAATCCGCAGGTGATTTTGCTGCAACTACGGGCATGGGACATTCTCCGTTTCTTCCATATAAAGCTTGCAACAGATCGGCCTGTTCTGTCTTTGTCGGAAGTCCGGTGGAAGGGCCTCCGCGTTGTATGTTACAGATCAGCAAAGGAATTTCAAGCATTACTGCCAAACCCATTGCTTCAATTTTTAATGCCATACCGGGACCTGAGGTAGTGGTTGCACCTAATGAACCGCCAAACGATGCGCCAATCGCTGAACAGATGGCTGCAATTTCATCTTCTGCCTGGAAAGTCCTGATGCCAAAATTCTTGTACTTGGCCAGCTCATGCAAAATCTCAGAAGCCGGTGTAATCGGGTAGGCTCCGAGAAAAAGGGGCAAGCCTGATTTTTGTGCTGCTGCCACCATTCCCAATGTCAATGCCTGGTTGCCCATGATATTGCGGTAGGTACCGGGTTCCATTTTCGCCTTCTCTACATGATAACGGGTGGTAAAGGTTTCTGTCGTATCTCCGTAATTGTACCCGGCTTTTAATGCGCGCAGATTCGCTTCTCTTACTTCTGCAAGCTTTGAGAATTTTCCGTTAATGAAATTGATGGTATTCTCCAGCGGACGGTCAAACATCCAGTAAAGAAAACCGAGCACAAACATATTCTTGCAGCGGTCTTTCTCTTTAATGCCCAGCTGAATATCTTCTGTAGCATCACGGGTCATCCTCGTTACATCAACTTTTATCAGGTTAAAGCCCTCCAGGGAACCATCCTCTATTGGGTTTTTTTCGTACCCGGAAAGTTTTAGGTTTTTGGTATCAAATCCTGCTGTATTCGCAATAATGATTCCGCCTTTCTTCAGGTTATATAAGTTTACTTTGAGAGCGGCAGCATTCATGGCGACCAATACATCGCATTTATCACCGGGTGTAAAAATCTCTTTACTCCCGAAATTAAGCTGGTATCCCGAAACTCCGGCTACCGTTCCCTGTGGTGCCCTGATCTCTGCAGGGAAATCTGGAAAAGTGCCGAGGTCATTGCCGAACAGTGCAGCCGTATTGGTGAACTGCCCCCCTGTTAATTGCATGCCATCTCCGGAGTCGCCGGCGAACTTAATAACTACTTCTTCTAAGACTTCGATATGCTTATTACTCATCTTCAAGCGGTGATTTTAATCTTTATGAAATGGAATTTTTAAACTGATTGACAGTTACCTTTTATGTAATGAAAAGCAATAACGGTTAATCACTGTAATTGGTGCAATATATGCAATGTGCTTTATGCGCCAAATGATGCTAGTCCTTTCGTTTTGCACATTATTCAGGGCAGTCAATTAATCCTTTATTATTTTCTGAAAGTAAGTCGGATTACAAAACAAAAGCCACCAAAAATACAACATAATACAAACGCAACAACGCTATAATTTCAGCAATACATATACCGGTAAATGATCACTGAATCCGATTGGAAGGGTATCATCAAAAGTTCTGTATGGCACCATTTGCTGGTAGGCCGGCTCTTCTTTCAATAGCCATTGTGGTTTAAAAAGATAGATGTCATGAAATTTATTTTCACTGTCCAGTTGATTTTTAATAAGTGAAGTGGATAAAATGATCTGGATAAACCGGTCCCAGCTGCCACGATAGAATTCTGAGCCTTCACCTGCCTTCCAGTCAAAATTATTTGTAGGATTGTACAAGGAATTGGGTACGCTGAGGTCAGGAACTTTGGTAGCTCCCAGCGTTTGTGAAACACTGGCATCAGGTGGATTGTCGTTGAAATCACCCATCAGCACCAGTTTCGCATCCGGCGACTGCTTTAAGATGGAATCTACCACATGTCTCAACACTTCGGCTGCCAGTTGCCGGCGTGGTTGAGATTCTTTGGTGCCTCCCCTTCGCGATGGCCAGTGATTCAGAAACACGTAAAGGGTATCTTTTGTGGAAGTTACACCTTTCACCATCACGATATCACGGGTTGGATACTGCTCATACTGACTGATATCTACCTTGAAAGCTGCTGTACCGATTACGCGGAATGATTTTTTCTTGTAGATCATAGCCACATCAATACCTCTCGTATCCGGCGATTCATGATGTGCTATTTCATATCCCATTTTCTTAAGTGAGGCCTGAGCAAGCAGGTCCTTAATCACCAGGCTGTTTTCTACTTCCGATAAGCCTACGATATCTGCACCGGTTCCATCATTCAGTGCAGCAATCACCTTTGCAATATTGCTGCTTTTGGTTTGGTAACGGTCGCCGGTCCACTGATTCTTGCCTTGCGGAAGGAATTCCGCATCATTTATAGCAGGGTCATCTATCGTATCAAACAGGTTTTCTACATTGTAAAAGGCGATCACAAAATTTCCTTTGCCTTTCGGAAAGATTACTTCCGCATTTTCTTCTATGGCAGTTGGGCTCCTGCTGATACAAAAGGAAAACAATAAAACGGTGGTAACCGGTAAAATGAAGAGAGAAAATTTACGCATAGCCTTTTTGTGTATGAACAAAAGTATCAAAAGGAGGCAGTTTTGAAGGTTGAATTTTGCAGATATAATTTTCAAATGCCTGCGAAAGAGCACAAAAAGCAATTCAGTCGTTTCAGAATTGAATAAAAATTTTACTTTTGCGCTCCCGCATGGCTAAATAGGCAACGGGTAGTAAAATCAGTTCTTTATCATTTTGTCAGCAAATCCCAGGCAGACACAGGCTCGTAGCTCAGTTGGTTAGAGCGCTACACTGATAATGTAGAGGTCGGCAGTTCAACTCTGCCCGGGCCTACTTGATGGTTGAAATCTTGTTAAAACAGGAATCAGCTATTTTTTTTAATACGGGGGTGTAGCTCAGCTGGCTAGAGCGCCTGCCTTGCAAGCAGGAGGTCATCGGTTCGACTCCGTTCACCTCCACCAATTTTGAAAACCATTCCGAAAAACGGAGTGGTTTTTTTTTGCTCCGAAGCAAAGAGCGTCGGTTCGACTCCGTTCACCTCCACCAATTTTAAAAACCATTCCGGAAAAACGGAATGGTTTTTTTTTTGCTCCGAATCAAAGAGCGTCCCGACTCCAGTCGGGAAAGTCATCAGTTCGATTCCGCTGGCCTCCACCAATTTTGAAAACCATTCCGGAAAAACGGAGTGGTTTTTTTTGTGCTGAAGGAAAGAGCATCGGCTCGACTCCCTCAGGGTAAAGAAAATCCGGTCGCTGAGCGGAGCCGAAGCGCCGGATTTTCGGCAAGAGTGTGATAAATTTTTGCGCCCTTCGACTCCGTTCACCTCCACCAATTTTAAAAACCATTCCGAAAAACGGAGTGGTTTTTTTTTGCTGAAGGAAAGAGCGTCGGCTCGACTCCCTCAGGGTAAAGAAAATCCGGTCGCTGAGCGGAGCCGAAGCGCCGGATATTCGGCAAGAGTGTGATAAATTTTTGCGCCCTTCGGCTTCGTTCACCTCCACCAATTTTTAAAACCATTCTGAAAAACGGAGTGGTTTTTTTTGCTCCGAAGCAAAGAGCTTCCCGACTTCAGTCGGGGCGGTCATTGGTTCGATTCTGTTCAGAATGTTGGTCGAATTCATACTCCCGACCCAATGAGTATTCGGATTTTTAATCCGAAATACGCACCCATCAATCTGGAGCTTGACATCAATCCGATGATGAATTTTTTAATGTTGAAACTAAATTCCTTTTATATATTCGACGGATGTTTGACAATCAGACAGCTGGCATCAAAATCATGGAAAACATTGTCAAAACGGGATTAAAAATCCCTTACTCATCCAGTCCGGATTACAAATCCGGACTAACGGGAGAACCGCCACGTGTTGCATTTGAAACACCACTTTCCGAATTTCATCTTTATCCAAATCCTACAACTAATGCAATTACAGTTAGTTTTGAAAATCTTGATGACAAGCAACATTATCATATTAGTGTTAGTGATGTAATTGGTAAGGTACTGTGGATGAACGCCATTAATGCATCTAAAGGCAAAATAATTCTGAACTGTTCCAAATTTGCAGATGGGATCTACTTTATTTCTATTAATGAAATGGAAACACCTGTTTGGTGCACTAAGTTTATTAAACTAAAATGAGGGGTTTTTTAACATATCTTCTTTTGTTGATTATTCACTATGCGCAAGCACAGAATAGAACCAATGTATGGGAGTTGGGTTATTTCAATACTCTTGTATATCCCAATTGTGAAATGCGATATATGAGTGGGGCTATGGACACAATTAGCATTAGCAGGATTATGGCTTTAAATATTTCAAATACTAGTATTTGTGATACGCTTGGTAATCTATTATTTTATACAAATGGCCTTATCATTGGGAATAGCGAATATGACACTTTACAAAATTCAATAAATTTTAACCCAGGAATTATTACCAGCAATAGTGAACCACAAGGAATGAAAAATTCGCAAGGGGCTTTAATAATACCTGATCCCGGAGATATGCAACGATATTACCTCTTTCATGAATCCGGAGAATATTTTATTGCCCATAATCAAAATGAAGCACAGCCGCTTTATCTAAGCTATTCCGTAGTTGATATGAAGTTTGACGGAGGATTAGGACGAATCGTAGACACATTGAAGAATGTTAAAATTATTGAGGATACTCTGACTTGGGGAGGTTTGACAGCTTGCAAACATGCTAACGGAAGGGATTGGTGGATAATTTTGCACCGTTATTATAACAATATGTACTATAAATTGCTTGTTACTCCTTTAGGTATTCAAGGCCCTTTCACTCAAAGCATTGGGTTTGATATTACATCAGATGTAGTTGTTCAGGCTACCTTTTCTCCTGACGGATCGAAATATTGTTTTACCAATTTTGCAGGTGGCGTTGACTATTTACAATTTGACCGCTGCACTGGTGAATTTTCTAATGCGGTTTCTTTTATCAATCCTGATTCTTTTGCTTGTCGTGGCAATTCATTTTCTCCTAACAACCGCTTTCTATATGTTAGCACACTTTTCAATTTGTATCAATATGATACCTGGGAGAACAATATGGTAGAAAATAGAATTCATGTTGCTGCCTGGGACACTTTCTATGACGGTACCATACCTGTTTATTTTTTTATGCATCAGTTAGCACCAGACGGGAAAATTTATATGAGTTCATGGAATGGCGTTAAGTATCTCAATGTTATCAATGATCCGGATAATTTGGGATTAGCATGTAATTTTACCGCACACTCTTATGTATTGCCAACCTGGACTTGGAATATTCCTTCATTTCCCAATTATGATTTAGGTCCGTTAATTGGTTCACCTTGCGATACCCTTTTCCTATCTAATTCTCAAACTTTAAATAGCAATGCATCCTTCAGAATTTCACTCAATCCGGTGAGTGACTGGCTCAACATAATTTATTCTACAGAGGAAGATGGAGTACTTTCTTTATTAGATATAAACGGGAAGAAGGTAGCTGAGACAAGTTTGTTTCACTATTTCAAAAACCGGCTACTGAATGTAAGCCAACTTCCCGCAGGTGTTTATCTTGCTGTGGTCACTCAGAATGGAGAGAAGATGTGGAGTGAGAAAGTGGTGGTAGTGCATTAGCCGGCTTAGAAAACCATTATTCTCTATTGAATGGTTTTACCTATTACTTTATTTTCATCCTTTGTGTAATGTGCTATCAACTCTTAGAATAGGCAATTAAACAAAGGGTAAGCATTCTGATAAACTATCACTGATTAATTTAATCCTATATTTATTACTCACGTAAAGCAGTAAGCACATAAGTTGAATGATCAAAGAAATAGTTGCATTGAATTCCCCCGTGTCCCGCCGGCTCACAGCACAAGGCTTTTTGCGGAGACACGGGGGCGGTGTAAAATACTTTTGTCAATTGATAATTCTTTTGATGAGAGATCTTTTTCTTACCGAATTGTCTCTTTATTGGGTCAAGTATTACAAGCAAAAAATGAAAAAGCGGAATCAGGTAGTAATTCATTTCCAATAACCGTAAATTCATCTGGAGGAATTTATTATTTGCAAATTGTTTCTGCTGAATTTGTTGAAAGTATTCCCTTCATAATTTCTACAGAGCCATGAGATTCAAGTCTGCTTTATTTGCACCACTTTTCATTTTTTTTATCTTAAGTTGTAAAGATAATAAGCCACAAGTGCCGGATTACTCATTTTATGCTAATGTTAAAGTCAATGATGAGCATTTTGAATTCGGATTCATTATAGACCCCGATATAGATGACTCACTACTTTATATAGAATTGGAACGAGTGACCGATGATGGTCGTAACTGGGAGATCAATTTCAGTCCATTTACTAGAGTTTCACAGGATATTATTTTAAAAAAGAACGGACCCGGAAATTCACCAACGGCGTTATATTCCGGTGCTTGCTGCGTCCCGCCTTTTGCCCCTTTTCCGGATTTGCTTGAGTATGTTTATGCTGTTTGGGATGGGGACTCACTTAACAATTTAATGCATGTAGAAGTGGATACTTCAACGCATAGATTGACAGGAAACTTCACAATCACTTTTGTCAACGATGACCCTCCTTTTGATACACTAAGAATGTCTTGTGAAGAATTTGCTTGTTATTGGGAATAAGATGACTGGTCAGCCTCTGGTTGGTCTTTTCACCAACCAGCGTTAGAAAGTTTAGAAACAATAGTGCTTGGCGAGGACTCACTCACATCAAGCAGCCTGCTCTTGAAGTAATGATACAAACCCATCGCCGCTACTCTTCTGCCATAAAGATCGAATAATTCAAACACGGCATCAATTTGCTGGGTGTAAACTATATTGAGCCATGAGTTGGCAGGATTGGGATAAATGCGAAACTCGTGATTCGTGGTATGTGAATCGAGATTCGTGTATAAAGTATCGCACGATGATCCTGGCAAGGGACCGAGATCGTAGTTTGGAAAATAGGGAATACTCGCATTTACTTTAGGTAGCTCCAAACCCATTTGAACAAAGTTGCATGCTAACCCTAAGCTGTCCGGCTCATTGATTACATGCATGCTTTCACACCCATTTTTGGTGCTCATATATATCTTATTATCGGGAGCAATCTGCATATAAAAAAACCAGGTCTCCAGTGGATCCTCACTTCCATCCCAGTCGGCAATCTGTATTCGAGAACCAACAACATTCGTGGCGTACATGTCATATTGCCATAATGCAAGCGGGTCACTAACATATAGAAAACGGCTATTAGGAGAAAAAGCGCAACCATCTAAGACTGACATAGCAAAGCCAGAATCAACCAATGCATTTGAAAACTGACCAGTGCAACGGTCAAAATCTAAAATGCTCACTGTGTTTTGAATGTGATTAACCATTGAATATTTACTGCCATCCGGGGAGAAATTCGCCTGACTGATTGCATCATAGTCTATATCAATCCCGATCCATTGTGAAAAGGGGCCCTTGATTGTATCTGGAGCAAGTAGCCAACTATAGAATCGGTTGGTGCTGTACTCATGCGAGATAATCCACCAATCTCTGCCATTTGCATGCTTTGAAGCGGTGAGCAAACCCTGGGTTAATGTATCCTCGATTAGGAAAAGATTTTTGAGAGTCATTTCCCCAAGACCGTTGTCCTTACTTATATCAATTTCAGAATAACTTAGATGAAGTGGTTGGGTTATAAATATACTGTTCACTTCAATCTGATCAAACGTTACATAGAACAAGCTAAAAAAAAGCTGAATGTTCTGGCTTAGGAATAATAACAATACCCTCAGTAATTCCTAATCCAGCAAAATAATATACATCAGTGGCGTAACCCGGATTAAAGTCCTGACTGTTCTTAAGTGTATCGTGATTCTTGTTCGCAATATATTGTCCATTAGTGTAAAACAAAAGATTGCCTGTTGTGTCGCAAATGCTGCCATTAGTAATGAACATCACCATCTTGCGTTGCTCGACATAAACCTCAGGGTCACCATTGATGAAAGTAGCCGCAGGTTTATTTGCACTTAATTGACCTCCTAGTTCCCATACATCCGATAGATGCTGACCAGATGACTGCAGCCAGCATAGCATTATAAAAACAGACATGAAGGTCTTCACGATACAGTTTAATTTACAATAATCAATTTGGAACGGGCAATCAACTTGCTTCCTTCAAGGAAGTCGCACATATAAATTCCGCCTGGCAATCCTGCAACGTTTACAGGAATTATAACGGGGAATGCTACTGAACAGTCCGTTCCCTAGTTCATTTTACAACCGCCACTTTTCCGCTTTGCAAGACTTCATTTTTGTTTTTAATCGAATAGGCATACACACCTTCACTCAATTTGCTCACATCAAGGAGCCGACTTTTAAAGTAATGATACAAACTAACCGCCGCTACTCTTCTGCCATAAAGATCAAATAATTCAAACAAGGCATCTTGCTGTGTTTCGTAAACCATCTTAAGCCAATTGCTTGCAGGATTAGGATAAATGCGATAGCAATTTTGAGTTTGGAGGCTAGAGTTTTGAGCTTGCAAATACAATGTATCACAGGGTGACCCAGTTAAAGGACCGAGATCGTAGTTGGGAAAATGTGGTATTGTATAACTATCTTTTGGCAATAACAATCCTTGCTGAAGGAAGTTACAAGCGATTCCTATGCTATCGGGAAAGTTGATGACATGCATGGCTTTACATCCGTTTACAGTATTAATATAAATCTTATTATCGGAAGCTATTTGAGAGTACTCGAACCATGTTGCCAGTGGATTATAATTACTATCCCAGTCAGCAATTTTTGTTCTTGAACTGATGACGTCACTGGCCCAAGTGTCATATTGAAATAATTCAAGGGCGTTATTTATATACAAGAATCTGCTGTTTGGTGAAAAGGAGCATCCCCTCAGCCAGTCTAAGTCAGTAAAATTTGAATCTATCAGTGCATTATTAAATAAGCCGGTGCACCTGTCAAAATTAAAAATACTGACAGTATTTTGAAAATAATTTACCATTGCATATTTACTACCATCCGGCGAAAAATTTGACTGTCCGATAGCATCATAATCGATATCAATCCCTATCCATTGTGAGAACGGACCTTCAATAGTATCAGGAGAAAGCAACCAGCCATAAAATCGTTTGGTACTGTACTCGTGTGAGATAATCCACCAATCTCTTCCATTAGCATGTTTTGTTGCAGTAAGAAATCCTTGCGTTAAAGTATCTTCTATTAACAAAACATTCTTTAACGTCATCTCTCCCATACCGCTATCTTGGCTTATATCAATTTCCGAATAGCTCAGATGAAGGGGTTGAGTAATTATGATATCATCCACTTCAACCTGTTCAAACGTAACATAAAATAAGCTATAAAGAAACTGCGTATCAGGTTTGGGGATAATGATGGTTCCTTCAGTGATTCCTAAGCCAGCATAATAATAAACATCAGTAGCATAACCAGGATTGAAGTTTTCACTATTAGAAAGCGTGTCATGATTTCTATTTGCTATCCACTGACCATTGGTATAAAATAGTAGTTGACCTAGCGTATCTGATATGCTTGCGTTCGTAACAAACATGCTTAACTTACGCGTCTCTATATACGGTTCTGGAGATCCGTTTACAAAAGTCATTGCCGGTTTTATTCCTGGTAATGTTACTCCCAACTGCCAAACATCACTTAAATGTTGACTGCATAGCTGCAGAGAAGAAAATATCATGGCGATAAATGGCAGCCTCTTCATGACACCAACTATTTTATAATAACCCCAAACTCGCGCTCGTTTGCAGTCAAGCTTTGAGGGCAGCGAACGAGTGCGCGTCCAATCGATACCACCACGATGTTTATGCATCAAGGTTTTATGGCCAAGCTGGCGGAATTCAAAATGATCAAGCATCAAATTTGTTTTTCACTACCCGCATAGTACTTGTGCAAATGTGTTAGTGGAAGTTGACAAGGATGTCACCTGCCACAATCATGATAGTGATAAATGTAGTCATTCTTCAGCCTCTGGTTGGTGTTTTCACCAACCAGCGTTAGAAAGTTTAGAAACAATAGTGCTTGGCTAGGACGCCAACCACGGACATAATAAATCACACCAACAAATCCTTATATTTCGATTTCACAAATGGACAAGGCGAAATGTATATAATGACCTATAAATTAGTACACGGATGAAGGCCTTGCTAACCGGCGCCAATGGAACAATTGGAATGGCATTGCGAAAGTTGCTTAATCAGAATCATATAGAAGTGATTGGCTGGAATAGAGACGAAGTTCCGGTAGATGATTATCAAAGGATGGAAGATTTTGTGCGAGAGACTCAACCTGATTTTCTTTTTCACCTAGCGTTCGCATCAAAACTAACAGGCATTGAAAATGAAACCTGGAAAATCAACTACGAATGGCCCGGTGAGCTTGCATGGATTACCCGTAAACTGAAGGTAAAGTTTGTATTCACCAGCACCAACCTCGTTTTTTCAAACAGGCAGTCTGGACCATTTGACACCACGTCTAAACCGGATGCAGAATCAGGTTATGGCTATGAGAAACGAATGGCGGAAGAACGGGTACGTTCACAAAATCCGGATGCGCTGATCGCACGACTTGGTTGGCAGATTGGCCATGCAGCCGGATCTAATAACATGATAGATTATCTGCAAAGGCAGATGGATGATAACGGTATCATACGTGCAAATGTAAACTGGAAACCGGCCTGTTCTTTTCTTGCCGATACCTGTAGTCAATTGATTGATCTCGCTGCAGATTGCCCACCATCACTGTATCAGCTGGACGCCAATGAACACTGGAATTTTTTTGAAATTGCAACAGCCTTGAATAAACTTCACGGCAATCCATGGAAAGTGGAAGCCGTGTCCGGCGAGATAATGGATAACCGGATGACAGATGCCAGGTTGCAGCTTCCCTCCCTAATAAATTACCTTGATCTACCTTGATTTTTGTTGTCAATTAGTGTAAATGGGTGCAGATAATCGATACTTAAATATTCGTTTATTATTTAGAATCTATTATTATATATTTGGTTAATTATTTCACTTAACCTAAAACCTATCACTATGAAGAGTATCACAACACTTTGCTTAGTACTCACTTGTTTCTTCTATTCCGGTATTGCACAAAGTGGCCCCGGTGGTATTGGTGATGTATCTGGCAATTCCATTTTACAACTCTGGCTCCGGGGTGATACAGGAATAGTTGTTAATCCAAATTCTCCGCAACGTGTAAAAGAATGGCAGGATCAATCAGGAGCAAATAACCATGTATCTTCTACCGGAGGATCAAAGCCTTTCTATGTGGAACCACCTGCTGTACCGGGCGTAAAATTTAACGGCAGACAATATTTGCAGGCGCCCGCCAGTTCAAGTTTCTTCCCGACTACCGCTACTATTTTTATTGTAAAAAAGAAAGAATTTACCGGTACTGCTATCTCTTTGTCTCCCAACGGCTACTCCCAGGAATTCCTGATACTCAATGAAAAAATCTATCACCATCACTCCTCCGGTAATTATGCGGCGCAAAATTCCGCATGCCTGAATTCAATACCTGATAATGAGATTTGTATTATTGAAGGCATGTGGGGAGCAGGCGCTACCGACATTACGTATTATGCAAATGGATTGCTGTCAACAGAACCGAAAGATCAACAAGGCGTTCAGGTTTCATTATCGCCCGTAAACCGGAAAATTACACTCGGACAAAGAGATGTATTCACTCCATCCGAGTACCTGATAGGTACCATCTTTGAAGTAATTGGTTACAATGTAAAACTGACCGATTCACAAAGAATGGCAGTAGAAAATTACCTGGCCTGCAAATACGGGATTACAAATGATGTCTGTGGTGCATTGAGCAGTTGTGAAGAAAGGAGTTTGGAACTCCCCGGATACACTCCTGATGATTTAATCAGTATTTATCCGAATCCGGTAACGACTCAATTGTATATTGATTTTGGAAAAGGCTTCGTGGCAAATAGTGTAAATCTTAGAGTGGTAAATCTATTGGGTCAAACCATTTTGTCTAAACAAATCAGCCTCGATGCCTACCAGGGATCAGTGCCTTTGGCAGTTGATAACCTGTTGCCTGGTAATTACCTTCTCATCGCCGAACAAGGTAACTACATCGTTTCTGAGAAGTTTGTGATACAGTAAGTGAGCAATAGTGCATCTGCCTGCTCACAAATTTTTGCTCCCTGAGCGTAGTCGAAGGTTTACCCTGAGCGAAGCCGAAGGGCGCAAAAATTAAGATCACTCTTCTCGAAAATCCGGCGCTTCGGCTCCGCTCAGCGACCGGATTTTCCCTGCCCAGAGCGAAGCCGAAGGGCTTGCCCTGAGCGGAGCCGAAGGGTTTACCCTTAGCGAAGCCGAAGGGTTTACCCAGAGCGAAGCGGAAGGGCACAAATTTTTGCTCCCTGAGCGAAGCCGAAGGTGTTACCCTGAGCGAAGTCGAAGGGGCGCAAAAATTTATTTCGCACTTCTCGAAAATCCGGCGCTTCGGCTCCGCTCAGCGACCGGATTTTCCTTGCCCTGATCGGAGCCGAAGGGTTTACCCAGAGCGAAGCCGAAGGGTTTACCCAGAGCGAAGCCGAAGGGCACAAATTTTTGCTCCCTAAGCGAAGTCGAAGGTGTTACCCTGAGCGAAGTCGAAGGTGTTACCCTGAGCGAAGTCGAAGGGGCGCAAAAAAATAGGATCACATTTATAATCTGGGGACTACTATCCATTAGGCAAATAGCTTTTCGAGTCTGAACAGGAAGAATTTAACATCGGTGACCCCTCTTAGATTGGCTCTGAAGCCTTTTATTTTAGAGTTGAAAGATTCAGCATTGGCATTGGTACTTCTATTGTCAAAGAAATTCATGATGTTGTCCAGATGATGGTCAATGGAATTTACAACGGTATTAAACTCATCAATTTGAGCAGTAATAACCTTTTGTTTCCAGTTATTAAATTCAATAAGGGCCTGAGTCTTGGAAGCGTTTTTATAGATGTTTCTGAAGGTTAATGTCAATTGATAAGCTGTTTTTAGTGCTGGATACTTTTCGAATAGTATGGCTGCTCTCTTGGCCTGGTTAGCGGTCCAATCAGTTTCATATTTGTAAAGTAAATACCGGCTTCTGACCAGTAATTCTTTCAAAGTATCTCCATTGGCAAGAATTGGAGAATAGTACTTTTCCCCGTTTTGTTTGGCTTGTTTGATTGCAATATTTTCATCTTCTATGGCTTTCCATCTTAAGTTTATCCGTATGTGTTGCACCGCATCCATTACCAATCTTACCACGTGAAACCGATCTATTACATGTTTGCTGTTTGGAAAGCTTTTCTCAGCAGCCAGCCCCATATTGCGAGCCATATCCATACTGATCTCTGTCACCTGATTACGTTTTTCCAAAGGGATTTTTTCTAATACCTCCTGTATCGTTTTGGCTTCTGTGCCATTGATAACGGCTACAATGGATTTGCTGTTTTTCTGTTTGGTATTCTTGTTGGTTATAAAGGTGTAGAGTTCTCCTTTAGACAGACTTACTTCATCAATACTTAGCTTACCGGTGATGTTTTCAGGATAGATCAGGTAGTCTGCGGCATGGTCGGTTTGCTTCCACTCCTTAAACCCGCTTACTTTGTGTTTATAATGACGTTGTAGTTTTTGACTATTAATCCCATAGTAGCTTGCAATATTACTTATAGTATCTACTCTGGTATCAACCTCTATCTTTTAAAAAATCCGATAGCTCTTTTGTGAATTTAGAACCATCGGCGATGAATGTGAAATCCCGCTTTATTATTGCTCCCGTTTGTTTATGACGCCATCGTCGTTTGTTAAT
The DNA here is from genome assembly GCA_016704325.1 of Chitinophagaceae bacterium. GTDB lineage: Bacteria > Bacteroidota > Bacteroidia > Chitinophagales > UBA10324 > JACCZZ01. Next base: position 774,975 of record JADJAG010000008.1, on the reverse strand, counting down.
GCTTAGATATACTGCCTTACCACGAAGCGGAAAGTCCTGTATGAGCTTGCTTCCTATAAAACCCTTTGATTCATAATCCAGCGATGAGTATCCATGAGGTAACTCATTTTTCTCTTCAAACTCTATTAACCAGTATTCCTTCCTGGTTTCTAAACTGCACAGCAGTTCAAATTTGCTAATCTCAAAGTATTCCATCAGCTCCGATGGAAACATTTGATGCAATAACTTAAGATCTATTGTTTCGATTGCGCTCTTTTTGCAATACTATCCTTTTATACCTTAGTCCCCAACTTTTAATGCTGACCCAAAAAATATTTCGCTCTTCTCGAAAATCCGGCGCTTCGGCTCCGCTCAGCGACCGGATTTTTTTACCCTGAGCGAAGCCGAAGGGTTTACCCTCAGCGGAGCCGAAGGGCCTGCCGATTAGCATTAGCTTACTTATCCTCTTCAAACAATTGGAATAAAATTCCCTAACCTTGCGTTCATCATTCAGGATCAATAACAGCGCGTTTCATGTTCGAATTTCATAAGGATAAGGAAACCTATTTTAACTATCAAAAGGAGAATGCTGCAAAGTGGGTCATCCCTTTTGTCGAAAAAGGAATGCCTGTAAAGGCCGGTATGAATGTGCTGGAAATCGGTTGTGCAGAAGGAGGGGTGCTTAAAGCATTTTTAGAGAGGGGATGCACCGGAGTAGGAGTAGAACTCAGCCCTTCAAGGGCGGAACTGGCGCGCAATTTTTTGAAGCAGGAAATAGCGGAACGCCGTGTTTCTATTATCGCAAAAGATATTTACGATCCTTCTTTTTCCGGTGAATTCAAAAATGCATTCGACCTTATTATTCTGAAAGATGTTATTGAACACATCCATGATCAGCAAAAGCTGATGGATCAGTTAAAGTTATATCTGAAGCCATCAGGTAAAATTTTCTTTGGATTTCCACCATGGTATATGCCATTTGGCGGTCATCAGCAAGTCTGCAAGAATAAATGGCTGTCTAAACTTCCTTATTATCACCTGTTGCCAATGCCACTTTATAAAATGGTACTCAAAGTGGGAGGTGAATCCAAACAATCTATTGAAGATCTCACTGAAATAAAAGATACCGGAATTTCAATTGAACGATTCGAAAAGATTTTAAAGCGCCTCGACTACGTCATTGATCAACGGGTTTATTACCTCATAAATCCAATTTACGAATACAAGTTTGGATGGAAAACGAAGGAGCAAAACAAACTGGTGGCCTCCATTCCCTGGATTAGAGATGTTTTTACAACAGCAATGTATTATCTCGTTTGCTTGAAAAATAAGTAACAAACCTCCCGGAGTTTATTTCCTCATCATGGCTTCAATGTCTTTTACTTCTGAAGGAATCATATCCATCAGGTCGACAGGGGCACCATTAGTTACCAGGATGTCATTCTCTATCCTGATACCGATGTTTTCTTCCGGAATATAAATCCCCGGTTCGCAGGTAAATACCATCCCGGGTTGTATAGGTGCGAATCGTGTACCCAGATCATGCACGTCAATGCCAAGATGATGTGAAGTGCCATGCATGAAATATTTTTTGTACAGCGGTTTTTCCGGATCTTGTTTTTTCACGGCAGCCTTCTTTAGTAATCCAAGTCCAATCAATTCTTCTTCCATCATCTGCCCCACTTCTTTATGATACTCATTAATGATGGTGCCGGGCCGTAATAAAGCAATTGCCTGTTTTTGAACCCGCAACACTGCATTGTACACCTCTTTCAGGCGGGGTGAAAATTTCCCGCTCACCGGAATCGTGCGCGTTAGATCCGCCGCATAGTTGCCATAGTCAGCCCCAAAATCAAGTAAGATCAGGTCGCCGCGCTTACAGGGCTGGTTATTGTCGATATAATGCAATACACAGGCATTCTTCCCGCTGGCAATAATGGGAGTATAGGCATGACCTCCCGAACGGTTGCGCAAAAACTCATGGGTAATTTCTGCTTCAATTTCATATTCCATCACACCGGGTTTTGTAAATTTCAACACCCTTTCAAAAGCTATCGCCGTAATGCGGATCGCTTCCATGATGATACTGACTTCCGTTTTTGACTTCACCTGTCTCAGTTGCATCATGATAGGTGCGCTGCGGCGGTATTGATGAGCAGGATAGTTGCGCATCAGTTCATGTGCCAATCGCAGGTTTTTGTCTTCCACCTGCGGACGTGCGCGGTAGTTTTCATTGGTATCCAGGTAAACAAATTCAGCATACGTCATCAGCATATGCTGAACAGACTCCAACTCATCTATCCACAGGATGGTTTTTATGCCCGACTGAAATTGTGCTTCTTCAATGGTATACTTATGACCTTCCCACACGGCAATCATTTCATTTGTCCTTCTCAGGAACAGCACTTCTTTATATTCCGGTAAAGGGCTGTCAGGATAAATGAGCAACAGCGTTTCTTCCTGGTCAATCCCGGTCAGGTAAAACAGGTCGGCATGCTGCCGGAATTGGAAATTCATATCCCCGCTGCGTGGCATTTCATCATTGGAATGAAAGAAAGCTATTGAATTAGGCTGTAATTGGGCTGCAAACCGCTTCCTGTTTTCGACATACAACTGCTGATCCATCGGTAGGTACTTCATATCTCTTTTGTTGATTGCACTATTTTGAATGGCCAAACCTACAGGTTTACTTGTTATTTTTAAAATTGGGGGTTTAAGTTTGAGATTTGAGATTTGAAGTTTGAAGTTTGAGATTTGAAGTTTAAGATTGAAGTTTAAGATTGAAGTTTAAGATTTGAGATTTGAAGTTTGTCCTATGGATCACCTATTTCAATAGTTCAACCATTCAACCATTTAACCATTTAGCCATTCGACCATTTAGCAATTGAACAATTTAACAGTTCAACCATTTAACCATTTAACCATTCAGCCATTCAACCATTAAGCCATCCACCCATCCAACCCCATCCACAAACTTTCCCCACCTATTGCATATCCCGCAAATTCCCCCTACTTTTGCACCCTCTAAAATTTTAGCTGAAAACAGAATGCCTACCATTCAACAATTAGTTCGTAAAGGAAGAACCATTATCCGCGCCAAGAGCAAATCCAGGGCGTTGAACAGTTCACCACAGAAAAGAGGTGTATGCACCCGTGTTTATACTACTACACCCAAGAAGCCGAATTCGGCTTTGCGAAAAGTAGCTAAGGTGCGCCTTACCAATGGCATTGAGGTAATTTCTTACATTCCGGGTGAAGGCCATAACCTACAGGAACACTCCATTGTATTGATTCGTGGAGGCAGGGTTAAAGATTTACCCGGTGTTCGTTACCACATTGTTCGTGGCGCATTGGATACAGCCGGAGTAAATGACCGTAAGCAGAGCCGTTCGAAATACGGAACCAAGCGTCCGAAGGCCGGAGCAGTTAAAAAATAAATTCAAAACACCTTTTTTCTATAAGATACCATGAGAAAATCAAGAGCAAAAAAACGTCCGATTCTTCCTGATCCAAAGTTTAACGACGAACTGGTAACCCGTTTTGTGAATACACTGTTGAAGCAGGGAAAAAAGACGACTGCCTTTCAGATCTTCTATGATACTATTGATAAAATAGCCGAAACTACCAAGGAGGAAGGATATCCTATCTGGAAAAAAGCGGTAGAAAACCTCATGCCTGCTGTGGAAGTTCGCAGCCGTCGTATCGGAGGTGCTACCTTCCAGATTCCAGCGGAAGTTCGCCCTACCCGTAAAACTGCGCTTGCAATGAAGTGGCTGATCAACTATGCTGCCGCACGCAGCGGCCGTTCTATGGCCGACAAGCTTGCAGCAGAATCCATTGCCGCCGCTAAGGGCGAGGGGGCAGCCTTCAAAAAGAAGGAGGATACCCACAAAATGGCTGAGGCCAACAAGGCCTTTGCACACTTCAGGATTTAATCATCTCAGCTTTTTAATAATCGTATGGCTCAGGATTTAAAGTTTACCCGAAACATCGGGATAGCTGCGCACATTGATGCCGGCAAGACTACCACAACAGAACGTATCCTGTATTATACAGGTGTGTCACATAAAATAGGAGAGGTACATGATGGTGCCGCAACGATGGATTGGATGGTGCAGGAGAAAGAGCGTGGTATCACCATCACTTCTGCTGCTACCCGCTGTTTCTGGAAGTACAAAGACAAAGAATACAAAGTCAATATCATTGATACACCCGGTCACGTGGATTTCACTGTGGAGGTAGAGCGTTCTTTACGTGTATTGGATGGTATGGTGGCTTTGTTTTGCGCCGTTTCCGGTGTAGAGCCGCAATCAGAAACCGTTTGGCGCCAGGCCAATCGCTATAAAGTGCCCCGTATTGGTTTCGTAAATAAAATGGACCGTAGCGGTGCCGACTTTTTAGATGTAGTTAAGCAGGTTAAGGAAAAACTAGGCGCTAATCCGGTTCCTTTGCAATTACCTATTGGAGCGGAAGATTCTTTCAAGGGTGTCGTTGATTTGGTGTTGAATAAAGCCATCATCTGGGACGATACCACGCAGGGAATGACCTACAAGGAAATTCCTATTCCGGAAGACATGAAGGAACTGGTGGATGAATACCGTACCATCATGATCGAAGCCGTTGCTTCTTATGACGACAGAATCCTGGAGAAGTATCTTGAAGATGCAAACTCACTGACTGTTGAAGAAGTTATGGAAGCCATTCGCAAGGCAACAATTGATATAGCAATCATCCCGATGCTTTGTGGTTCTTCTTTCAAGAATAAAGGAGTGCAGGCCATGCTCGATGCAGTAATTACATACTTGCCATCACCCATGGACCTGGAAGCGGTAAAAGGAATTAATCCGGATACGGAAGAAGAAATTTATCGCAAGCCGGATGCAAAAGAACCATTTACTGCTTTGGCCTTTAAGATCATGACCGATCCTTTTGTGGGTCGTCTTGCCTTCTTCCGGGTATATGCAGGTACACTCAATGCCGGTTCGTATGTGTTGAACACGCGCACCGATAAGAAAGAACGTATCTCCCGCATTTTCCAGATGCATGCCAACAAACAAAATCCTATTGATACGATTGAGGCCGGAGATATTGGCGCGGCAGTTGGATTTAAAGAAATTCGTACAGGAGATACTTTGTGCGATGAAAAGCATCCGATCATCCTCGAAACCATCAAGTTCCCGGATCCTGTAATCTCTATCGCTGTCGAAGCGAAGACACAGGCTGACGTTGATAAATTAGGAAACGCATTATCTAAACTTGCGGAAGAAGACCCAACCTTTAAAGTAAGGGTGGATGATGAAACCAGTCAGACCATCATCAGTGGCATGGGCGAGTTGCACCTCGAGATTATCGTGGACAGGTTAAAACGTGAGTTTAAAGTAGAATGTAACCAGGGCGCTCCGCAGGTTGCTTATAAGGAAACCATTACCAAAACCATTAAGCACCGCGAAGTCTTTAAAAAGCAGACCGGTGGCCGTGGTAAATTTGCTGATATACATGTAGAAGTAGGGCCGGTGGGTGAAGGTGAAAAAGGACTGGTGTTTGTAAATGAGATTTTCGGAGGATCTATTCCCCGTGAATTCGTGCCACCAGTGCAGAAAGGATTTCAGGCTGCGATGTCTGCCGGTGTTTTGGCAGGCTTCCCGGTAGATGACCTGAAAGTGGTATTGTATGATGGAAGTTACCACAATGTGGATTCTGATCAGATGGCGTTTGAGCTTTGCGCGAAGTATGCCTTCAGGGAAGTATGTGCCAAAGCCAATCCGATTTTGCTGGAACCGATCATGAAAGTGGAGATCGTTTCTCCTGAAGAATATACCGGTGACGTGGTAGGTGATTTGAACCGCCGCCGTGGTCACCTCGAATCAATGGAAATGAAAGGCAATGCACAGGTGATAAAAGCAAAAGTGCCGCTGTCTGAAATGTTTGGTTATGTAACACAATTGCGTACCATCACTTCCGGCCGTGCAACTTCTATTATGGAGTTTTCACACTATGCACCTGCTCCAGCGGCTATCACGGAAGATGTGGTTTCAAAGGCCAAAGGAAAGGTGAAGGCAGAAGCATAACATTTGTCAATTCTAAAGAATACAAAGCCCTCTGATTTCGGAGGGCTTTTTTTATGTGCGTCAGGCATGTGAATATATCTATAGGGTGCAAGTCCCGAATACTCCGTTTCGCGCGAGCGTCCGCCCGAGTCTATTTTGTATAGCGCGCGTTTATTGAAAATATGCTCCCATAGCACGGATTTTAAAACACTGGTGTTCGAAACGTTGAACAATTTAGGGTTGCTGAATTATTTTGAGAAATTCAAACCGTGCACTGAAATGAAATAAAGACCAACAAGTGCCAAACAAAAGCAATGTCACATTGCGCGGCGTCGAAATGCGACATTGTTTTTGTTCCTCATTCTCTGAAAAAAAATTGTCGTCGTTCGACTCCGCTGCTAATGACACATGGTTTAAGGAGTTGATTTTCAAACTTTTAAAAAGTGTCATTTTCAAAGAACTCGATTTGCAAAATAGTTTGCGCTCACGACGACATTTTTTTTGCTAATTCCTCAAAGTAGACCATTAGCCGTCATAATAGATTTAATATCGCAACGTTTCGAACACCTATAATTTTAAAACCAGGCTTATTAAGTCAAGTAATCAGACTCTACAAACGATTAATTTTTCGAGCCTTCAAGTAATAAAAATATTACTTTTGCAATAATGAAATCCAGTGAACTGATCAGGAACCTGACGAGGAATGGTTGGTACAAAGTGCGACAGAAGGGAAGTCATGTTATCATGCAACACCCTGAAAAGGAAGGTCAGATTGTTGTTCCTCAACATGGGAATCAGGAAGTGGGTAAAGGATTGGCAAATAAAATTTTGAAGCAAGCTGGAATTAAATCATAAAGAATTGCTTAAAAAACTTCAGGAACATGGCAAGAATTAAAGTAATTGTTGAAAAAACACGTACGGGCTATTCTGCTTATTCGGAAAATTTTCCGGTAGCCACCACCGGGAAAACCATAGATAAATTAAAGAGAAATTTGTTGGAAGCATTAAACCTGTATTTTGAGGATAGTGGGAAAACCATTTCAGCAGGTAATATTGCGCTCACTCTTGATTTGCCACAGTTTTTTGAGTATTACCGTGTAATTAATGCAAAAGCATTAAGTAAACGGATTGAAATGAATCAAAGTTTGCTTGCGCAATATATTTCCGGAATAAAAAAACCATCCACGCGGCAAACAGAGCGGATATTGTCAGGAATAAGAGAATTAGGGAAAGAACTTTCTGATATTCACCTGCATGCCTGATTTGTGATGCCATCCTAATCGGTCTCTCACGCAAACTCGAAACCAGTTAACCGGGATTTGCAATTCCCCGTTCGGCGCGAGCGTCCGCTCGTGTCTATTTTGTATAAGCATCCGCTTATTGAATAATATGTTCATCCGTTAGTCCGGATTTTAAAATAGAAGCTGACTGAACTCTGTAATGAGACAAAACCAAACGATTAATGTTGATTAACAGATGGCCCGGCTGCCTATTCACCATAGCGGCATCGATACCTATTTTTTTGCTACCAGTTGGCAATATATTGTTGTGGTTTCTTCACCTTAAGCGCATAATTTCCAACGGCTCATTTTCACCTTTAAGCGTTACAAACCCTAACGATTTACCATGAAGCCCGGCAGGCAGCCTGAACTCTGTAATTCTAAAATCAGCCTACCTGTACCGAATACCCACTTTTATGGGATTGATAAAGGCTTTTTCTGATGGTTTCTTTGTCCTTTTTTATTCAACCAAAACTTCAATAAATGAAAACAACTTTTTCCCTCTTTATTATTGTTATTACCCTGCTTAACCTTCAGTATGCTGATTTAAAAGCGCAAAATGCTAATACCGCACTCTCTAATCTTGTATCACCAACTGCAGTGAATAAGAGTTTGTTGGCAGCAAGCCCGGCAACTATGGATCTGGGCTCGTCAACAAATAGCTGGCGCAATCTCTATTTAGATGGTGCACTTTACATTGATGGCAGTAAACTGCTGACAAATGGATCTGGCTCCGGCAGCATTTTCGCAGGTAATCTGTCTGGAGGTGTTGCAACCGGCGCTTCAAATACATTTATGGGTTATTCCAGCGGAAGTAGTACAACCAGTGGTTATGGAAATACTTTCTTTGGATCTTATGCAGGAAAACACAATATAGCAGGCAGCCAGAATATTTGCATCGGCTATCTTACGGGAGGTATCGGTGTGCCGAGTGATTTGGGCAGTAACAATACCTACGTCGGCGCACAGATCACTTCATGGGTGGCAGGGGTTACCAATGCAACAGGTATTGGATACAATGCTGATGTTACCGTAAGTAATACGGTTCGTATTGGCTCTGCCATCAATAGAATTGGTATTGGGAAAGAATGTTCTTCCTCAAACATTTTAGAATTTTCTACCACCACGGCAAAATTATCTAACGGAGGCACCTGGACCAATGCCAGCGACAAACGCTTGAAAGAAAATATCGAAACGCTTGACAGAAATAAAATTCTTGAAGGAATCAATCAGCTTACCATAGCTAAATGGAACTACAAAGCAGATCACAGTAGAAAATATATCGGGCCAATGGCACAGGATTTTTTCGAACTTTTTGGAGTTGGCGACGATACCACCATTTCCACCATTGATCCTGCCGGCGTTGCCTTACTCGGTGTACAGGCACTCAGTGATGAGATGGAAGTATTAAAGGAGCAGAACAAAAACCTGCAAGAGCAGATTGATCAATTGAAGATTGCTATAGCCGGTTTAGCACTTTCAACAGATGGTAAATCTGCAGTGACTGCTGAAGATATTTCCCCGCTGCTGGGCGCAAATATTCCGAATCCGTACGAAAGCAATACGATTATTCCATTTCGCATAAATGGCATGAAAAGTTCTGCTGCGATTGTAGTCACATCCCTTGCAACCGGAAGGGTTATTAATGCAATACCTGTTTCGAAAGAGGAGACGTTCATCTCCTTTGACGCTGCACACCTTGACACCGGGACGTATCTCTATTCATTATATATTGATGAGCAATTAGTGGAAACCAGGAAAATGCAAATTGTTAAGTAGGTTTCCATTGGTTGAAAGCTACTGATTTCAAAAGGTAATTGGAAGAATGGAGACAGTAGCGAATCATTCATTCTTAAAAAAAAGCCCTCTGATTTTCGGAGGGTTTTTTTCGAGCGCTTGTGTAATCCGGGTTAAAATAGCTGCTGGTGCAACATCATCTTAATCGCATTATTTCCAATGGTTCATTTTCGCCTTTAAGTGTAACAAATCCTAATGAGGTTGCATGTACCGTGGCAGGTAACTTTTCAAAAACAGTGCGGGAAACAAGAAACTGTGAATTGTATTCTTTGTTCAGTTGCTCAATGCGCGAAGCAATGATCACCACATTGCCGACTATCGAATATTGTTTCCGTAGTTCCGTACCAATCTGGCCGGTTACCGCCGTTCCATAATGAATGCCAACTCCTAACCGGGTAGGCGGAATCTCTTTTTCTTTCACAAGTTTTTCAGTGGCACCTAGTATTTCCTCACCGGCCCTGACAGCATTTGCACAATCATTACCATGAGAGACAGGTGCACCGAATGAGGCCATTAAGCCGTCTCCCATTATCTGGTGGATGATACCATGATTTTTATTGATGGCATCAATCATGTTTGCAAACAGTTTGTTTTGAAAATCCAGCACCTCTTCAGGTGTTTTGCTTGCAGCGAATGGAGTAAAGTTTCTTACATCTACAAACATCACACATAATGGCAAGCGCTTAGTAGACAGTCCCTGGTTTTCCTTCAGAATGTCATCAACAATCTCATGCGATACCTGTTGGCCGAAAATATGGCGGATCATATTTTTCTCATTAATGGTGTGGTAGGTATCGATTACCCGGTGCTTTATTTCTGTGCCTATATAAGCTGCAGCAATTCCGCACAGTAATATGATGAGGGTGCGAATGATGATTAAAGTACTGGAAATTACCAGCGGATCTGCATGCTGTATATCTATTATATGCAGTACATAATTTGAAAGCAGGAAGTATTCTGCCGCCGCTACAACTCCGGTAAAAATGCCACTGAAAAATTGAAGGTGTAGTATCGAATGCATGATAAACAGGAAATAGAATAGAATAAATGGAGAGATGAAAACCACCAATGGGTTCATTTTAGCAGCAAATAATCCGATAATCATGGTAGGGAAGCTGGCTTCAATAAACAGGTTGCCGAAATTGAACCACTCTTGCAACTGTAGTTTACGATTAAGTCGATAAAGAATGTAGTGCCTGCAGAAGAGTTCATATACCAACATACCGGTGAGCAATATTGAAAAGGAGCCCATAACAGGACGTATCTGTTCAAATACAACGTCTTCTCTGATATAGAAGAAGGCGAACAAACCGGCTGCAAACCCACCAATGATAAGGCTGATCATCATGTTCACCCGGAGCAATTCTGCTTTTACAAACTCCAGCCTGAACGCCACATCAAAGCGTTCATCTGGTGTTGTTGTGCCGGTGTTACGGAAAGCAGTAAGCATCTTCTTCATAAACAAAAGGTGAAGTTAGAAATGGATCATCTGCCTTTGCAATTCATGACTTTATGATTTAGCTGTTTTTAATTGAACATATGAAAGCTTCTATCAGAAAAGGTCGGTTGTTGGAAAGTTAATAGGGTAAAGGCAATGTAATTCATAGTTGAATAAAAGTATATGATATTTGTGAACTTGTATAATGTCGACAAAGAAACAGTCATTCTGCTTGTTAACCATCTTTGTTCCAGATTAGCTAAAACGGAATTAAAACCTGGCTTTTATAAAATAAGGAGAGATTTTCAGGCAGTAGCATTTGTCAGCAAACTGTAAAACGACTTCATTTTAGTAAAAATCGACTTTCTGCATAATACTTTTAGGTTAAACGGCGTCGTTTTTGCCGGGTATTATTTATTGTAAAACACCATTTTCATGAAAACAAAAGATCATCTCATCACTGAAATCGGAAGTTGGTTCCTTGTTCTTGCTTTTCTTTTTATCACTGTTCGGTTATTTATGATGTTGTTCTGAAGGGAACATAGTTACCAGGTTTGTATGTTTAACGCCTCATTCGTATTGACGGCGTTTTTCTTTTTTGCACCAAACCAGGCGTATAATCGGTGGTTTTCACAGACTCTGTGCTATTCAGGTTGCAGGCAACCGTAAAAATATTTCTACCACTATTGGAGAAACGAAGTAGATAATATACCTTTGCAATCCGTTTTAAAAAAGCTCATTGAAATAAATGGCACAGAGAATCAGAATTAAGTTATTGTCGTATGACCACAGTTTGGTAGATAAAAGCTGTGAAAAGATTGTGAAAACGGTGCGCAGCACCGGTGCCGTAGTAGCAGGGCCAATACCCCTTCCCACCGAGACAAAAATCTTTACCGTGTTGCGTTCGCCGCACGTGAATAAGAAGGCCCGCGAACAATTCAAGCTCTGTACATACAAACGCTTACTTGACATTTACACCTCATCATCCAAAACAGTGGATGCGCTGAGCAAATTAGAATTGCCCAGTGGTGTGGAAATTAACATTAAAGGTTAAAAGACACTACCGAAATGAAAGGCATTATAGGAAAAAAGGTCGGCATGACCAGCTATTTCGATGAAACAGGAAAGAGTATCTCCTGTACCCTCATTGAAGCCGGACCATGTGTGGTAACACAGATCAAAACCAACGATATTGACGGATATAGTGCCGTTCAATTGGGTTTTGATACGAAAAAAGACAAGAATACTTCCAAACCACTTCAAAAGCATTTCGCGAAAGCCGGTACACCTGCCAAAAGAAAGGTGCTGGAATTTCGCGATTTTGGTTTAGAGAAGGCATTGGGAGATACCATTTCCGTTGACATATTCTCGGAAGGGGATAAAGTTAACATCGTAGGCGTTTCTAAAGGTAAAGGTTTCCAGGGTGTTGTAAAGCGCCACGGATTTCATGGTGTAGGCGGTCAGACGCACGGTCAGCACGACAGGAACAGGGCACCGGGTTCATTAGGCGGTTCCTCTTATCCAAGCAGGGTTTTCAAAGGCTTGCGCATGGCCGGTCGGGACGGTGGTAAAACGGTTAAAATCCGTAATATCTCCGTACTTAAAATTTTTGCTGACAAGAACCTGATGGTGGTGAACGGTTGCGTTCCCGGCCCTAAGGGATCCTATGTTGTAATAAAAAATGATAATTAATACGGCCTCACCGCTATAATAACTGAACCATGAAAGTTGAAGTTTTAAAAACAGACGGTAATAAAGCAGGAAGAAGCATTGATCTTCCGGAGTCCGTTTTTGGCGTAGAACCGAATGATCATGCCATTTACCTTACGGTGAAGCAGTTTCTTGCCAATCAACGTCAGGGTACACACAAGGCTAAAGAAAAATCAGAAGTTTCTGGTTCTACCAAAAAGTTGCATAAGCAAAAAGGAACCGGTGGTTCAAGAAAGGGTAGTATCAAGAGTCCATTATTTCCGGGTGGCGGCAGGGTTTTCGGACCAAGACCTCGTGATTACAGTTTTAAGTTGAATCAAAAGGTGAAGGACCTGGCAAAAAAATCAGCACTTACCTATAAAGCAAAAGATAACAGCATTGCCATACTGGAAGATTTTACCCTTGCCAATGCGAAAACAAAGGAATTTGTACAGATACTGAAGAATCTTGGCTTATCAGGAAAAAAGAGCATCCTGGTAGTAAATGAAGCCGATGCTAATTTGATGATTGCCAGCCGCAATGTGCCAAAAAGCAGAATTGCAAAGGTGAGTGACCTCAATACCTACGAAATCATGAATGCTTCCACCTTGGTTTTTGTAGAAAGCAGCTTAAAACATTTTGAAGCAACTAACAATTAAAAGGGTACCTCAACATGGCAGAGATATTAATCAGACCATTGATTTCAGAAAAACTGAATGCATTGAGTCAGAAATACAATAAAGTTGGATTTGTGGTGGCAAGAAATGCGAATAAGATTCAGATCAAGAATGTAGTGGAGAAGATGTATGGTGTTACGGTGAAGTCAGTTTCTACCTCATTGCTTCCTGGTAAGACCAAACAACGCAGCACCCGGAAAGGCGTTTCCACAGGGATGAAGAGTCCTATAAAGAAGGCTTACGTAACCCTTGCAAAAGGAGAAGCGATAGACTTCTACGCAAACATCTGATCATTCAGGGTGTAAACACGATGCTCAAATGAGTAACGTGAAAAAGACGAACAGAAATTAACGTTAAAGATTAGCGGAAAAGTAATCAAAGATGGCAGTTAGAAAATTAAACCCGGTTACGCCGGGATCGCGGTTCAGGATCGTAAATGCATTTGCAGAGATCACTACCAATACTCCTGAAAAGAGTTTGCTTGAGCCTATTAAGAAAACAGGCGGCAGAAATAGTGACGGGCATCGTGCCATGCGTTATATCGGCGGCGGGCATAAACAAATGTACCGCCTCATCGACTTTAAGCGCGACAAGCACGGAGTTCCCGGTGAAGTTAAAACCATTGAATACGATCCAAACCGTTCCGCATTTATTTCCCTGATTCATTATAAGGACGGTGAAAAAAGATACATCCTCGCTCCGGCAGGTATTAAAGTTGGGCAAACGATAGTATCAGGCCCTGAAGCTCCCCCCGAAATCGGTAATGCACTTTTCCTGAAAGATATACCCTTGGGTACCATCATTCACAATATTGAATTGCATCCGGGCAAAGGTGGTGCCATGGCGCGCAGTGCCGGTGCCAACGCACAATTAAGTGCCAGGGAGGGAAAATATGCTATTATCAAATTGCCTTCCGGTGAAAACAGGATGGTTTTGGCCAATTGCATAGCCACTATTGGTTCCGCTTCTAATTCAGATCATAATACCGAACGTTCAGGTAAAGCAGGACGCAATCGCTGGAAAGGGGTGCGCCCACGCGTTCGTGGTGTTGCCATGAATCCGGTTGATCATCCAATGGGTGGTGGTGAAGGAAAAGCTTCCGGTGGACATCCGCGTTCAAGGACCAGCGTTTATGCAAAGGGCATGAAAACACGCCATCCTAAAAATGTGTCCAATAAATTTATCATCAGCAGGAAAAAGAAATAAAAGCCCATTACAGTTAACCACTGTAACGGATATAAATTAAATGATTAACTGATCACGCATAACTAATCATCAAGAATGAGCAGAAGTATAAAAAAAGGGCCTTACGTAGATCACAACCTGCAGGAGAAAGTCGATAAAATGACTTCCAGCGGAAAGAAGACAGTGATTAAAACATGGTCACGTCGTTCTACCATCACGCCTGAATTTGTGGGTAACACCTTTGCCGTACATAACGGTAATAAGTTTATCCCAATTTATGTGAGTGAAAACATGGTGGGCCATAAATTGGGAGAATTTGCTCCGACAAGAAATTTCAAAGGTCATTCATCAAAGAAAATCAGTTAAACCATGGCAGAAGCTAGAGCCATATTAAGAAATTGTCCTTCTTCCCCCCGCAAGATGCGGTATATAGCGGATTTGATACGTGGCATGGATGCGGAGAAGGCATTGTTTGTATTGCAACACAGTGCGAAGTATGGCGCAAAGCCAATGGAGAAACTGTTGCGATCCGCAATCGATAATTGGGAGAAGAAGAATGAGGGTGTACGCATTGAAGATGCCCATCTTATTGTAAAAACGCTGTTTGTAGATGGTGGTACCATGCTGAAACGCTGGCTACCTGCTCCTCACGGTCGTGCTTATAAAAAGCGCAAGCGCTCCAATCATGTTACCCTGGTAGTTGATTCGAAGATAGTGGTAGCTGAAAAAACAACAATTGAAACAGTAAAAGCCGCAGAAGATAATACTGCTGCTCCTGCTGTTGCACCGGTAAAGAAAACAACCAGTAGAAAAAAGGCAGCTAAAGAAGTTGCAACAACATAAACTCAATAACCCAATAGAATAAAACAACTGCATGGGACAAAAAGCAAATCCGATTGGTAACCGTCTCGGTATCATCAAAGGATGGGAATCCAACTGGTACGGCGGACGCGAGTTTGCCGAAAAATTAGTGGGAGATGAAAAGATCCGTAACTACCTCAGGGCACGTATTACCAAGGGCGGCCTGGCACAGATCGTGATTGAAAGAACCCTTAACAGGTTAACAATCACCATTCATACTTCACGTCCGGGTATCATTATCGGAAAAGGAGGCGGAGAAGTAGATCGCATTAAGGAAGAGTTGAAAAAACTGACGGATAAGGAGGTGCAGATCAATATTGTGGAGATACGGCGCCCTGAAATAGAAGCCGCAATTGTAGGTGACACTATTGCCCGGCAAATTGAAGCACGTATTAATTACCGTCGTGCCATTAAAATGGCGCTTGCTTCTGCTTTAAGAATGGGAGCAGAAGGAATTAAGGTGAGAATCAGCGGCAGGTTAGGTGGAGCGGAAATTGCACGTTCAGAAGAAATCAAGCAAGGCCGTGTTCCTTTGCATACATTCCGTGCAGATATTGATTATGCCCTGGCTGAAGCGCAAACGGTTTACGGAAAGATTGGTATTAAGGTGTGGATCTGTAAAGGGGAGATATATGGTAAGCGGGATTTGTCACCCAATGTAGGACAGAAAACCAATGAAATGCAGCGCCCGAAGAGCGGTACAGGTGGAGGAGGTGACAGGGATCGTGACCGCGAACGTGGTGGTGGAAGAAGAAGTGGTGGAGGAGGTGGAAGGGGAAAAGACCGCGAGCGTCCGGAAAAGAGTTAATTGCAGCCGGATAGCCGGCAGCATTTTGAATAAATAAATTGAATTGCAAGAATCAGTAAAGAACAGTTAGCATGTTACAACCGAAAAAAACCAAATACCGCAAGACCCAGCGAGGTAAGATGAAGGGTAATGAACAGCGAGGATTCAGCCTCTCTTTCGGTTCATTCGGACTAAAGACCCTGGACGAAGCCTGGTTGACAGATAAGCAGTTGGAAGCAGCACGCGTAGCATTAACCCGTCACATGAAGCGTGAAGGCCAGGTGTGGATTCGCGTATTTCCTGATAAGCCATTAACAAAGAAACCTGCAGAGGTTCGTATGGGAAAAGGTAAAGGTAACCCGGAAGGATGGGTAGCTCCTGTGAAGCCGGGCCGAATTCTTTTTGAAGCAGAAGGAGTTGCCTTAAACATCGCCAAAGAAGCGATGCAGCTGGCAGCAGATAAATTACCCGTGCATACAAAATTCATAGTGGCAAGAGATTACAAAGCTTAAAAAGTAAGCATTATGGCAAAGAAAAAATTAAACCTTAAAGACCTTACTACTCCGGAAGTGGTAGATAAGTTAAAGGAAGATGGTGCGCATTACACGAAGATGAAATTCAATCATGTAGTCACTACCCTGGAAAACCCAATGACCCTCCGTCAGTTGCGGAGAGATATTGCCCGTATGAAGACGGAATTAACAAACCGCTCCTTAACGGAAGCCAAAGCAGCGGTGAAATAAGCAGGTAGCTGCATGTGATCCGCATAAAAAATAAAGAGTACGCAATTCATGGAAAGAAATCTTAGAAAATCGAGAATAGGTGTTGTAACCAGCAACAAGATGAACAAAACCATTACGGTGTCCATCGAGCGTAAGGTGAAGCATCCGCTTTACGGAAAATACCTCAAAATGACCAAGAAAATGTTGGCGCATGATGAGCAGCAGCAATGTTCAATTGGCGATACCGTCCGTATCATGGAAACCAAGCCATTGAGTAAAAACAAGCGCTGGCGCCTGGTTGAGATCATTGAAAAAGTGAAGTAGAAACAGTTCCAAAATATGGGTTGCAGCTGTAACTGATTTAATACAATAAAGCAGCAGACCAACGAAGTAAAAAGAATCTTAGAGCAATGATACAGACAGAATCAAGATTGACGGTAGCGGATAACAGTGGCGCACGGGAAGTGCTGGTGATTCGCCTGCTTGGGCATTCACATCAGCGGTATGCATCTGTGGGAGATGTGGTAATCGTTACCGCGAAAGATGTGATTCCTGCCGGCCAGCTGAAAAAAGGGACTGTTTCTAAAGCAGTTATCGTAAGAACAAAAAAGAGAATACGGAGAAAAGATGGTTCCTATATCCGTTTTGATGATAATGCCTGTGTGTTACTCAACCCATCCGATGAACCAAGAGGTACACGCATTTTCGGGCCTGTCGCAAGAGAGCTCCGCGAAAGACAATTCATGAAGATTATTTCTTTAGCACCTGAAGTACTGTAACAATGAGCAATACAAAAAAAGCAACTACCCGGTTTAAGACAAAAACACATGTTAAGAAGAATGACATGGTGTATGTTCGTTCCGGTGATGATAAAGGAAAGAAGGGCCGTGTGCTCGAAGTGATGGTGGATAAGATGAAGGCCCTGGTAGAAGGGGTCAACATCGTTTCCCGGCATACCAAACCCAATGCTAAGAATACGCAGGGTGGAATTGTAAAAAAGGAAGCTCCGGTTCACCTCTCAAAACTGATGCTGCTTGATCCGAAGGACGGCAAACCTACCCGCATCGGAAGAAAAAGGGAGAATGAAAAATCAGTTCGTTTTGCTAAAGGAAGGGTTCGTTCAGGCCAGGTAATTAAATAATCGTTTCAAAGAAACAATATGGAAAAATACATACCGAGGTTAAGAAAGCACTACGAAGAGAATGTAGTGCCTGCCTTGAAGAAGCAATTCAATTTTAAGTCAAGCATGCAGGTTCCCCGTTTGGAGAAAATCGCCATCAACCAGGGAGTGGGCGCCGCAACAGCCGATAAGAAGTTGATTGACATGGCAGTGGCAGAGATCAGTTCGATTGCCGGACAACGCGCTGTTTCAACCAAATCGAAAAAGGATATCTCCAATTTCAAGCTAAGGGCAAATACACCAATTGGTGTTCGTGTTACCCTTCGTGGTGAAAGAATGTATGAATTTCTGGATCGTTTTATTTCCGTGTCGTTGCCACGTGTACGTGATTTTAAAGGCGTGAATGATAAGAGTTTCGACGGACGCGGTAACTATTCTTTAGGTGTAACGGAACACATCATTTTTCCTGAAATTGATATTGATAAGATCACGAAGATGAATGGCATGGATATCACATTCGTCACCAGTTCTAACAGTGATGAAGAAGCAAAGGCATTGTTGACTGAATTGGGTATTCCTTTCAAAAAAGATAAATAATCAAATGGCAAAAGAATCAGTAAAAGCAAGAGAGAGAAAACGCGCCCGCATGACAGCCAAGTATGCTGAAAAACGGAAAGCGCTGAAAGCAGCAGGTGATTACGCGGCATTGGATAAGTTGCCCAAAAATGCTTCTCCGGTGCGGATGCACAACCGCTGCCAGATCACGGGTCGTCCAAAGGGCTATATTGGCCAGTTTGGAATCTCGAGGATCAAATTCAGGGAACTTGCATTAAATGGAAAGATTCCAGGTGTAACAAAAGCAAGCTGGTAATTTTTCCGGCAATTAAATTCTAACTACTAACTACTTCCGAATAAAATGGTAACCGATCCGATAGCAGACTACCTCACACGCATGCGTAATGCATTGAGTGCAAATCATCGAATAGTGGAAATTCCTGCATCAAACCTTAAGAAGCGTCTGACAGAAATTTTATATGAAAAGGGTTACATCCTCAAATATAAGTTTGATGATGCAGCTCCCGGCAGTGGATTGATCAAGATTGCATTGAAGTATAACCAGGTGACCAAGCAACCTGCTATTCGTTCATTACGCAGAGTAAGCCGTCCGGGTTTGAGGAGGTATAAAGGTGCTGATGACTTACCAAAAGTGATGAATGGCTTGGGCATTGCTGTGATCTCTACTTCAAAAGGATTGATGACAGACAAGGAAGCAAAGTCGCAAAAGGTCGGAGGAGAAGTGCTTTGCTATATTTTCTAGTAAGAAGGAGCACCAGAAAGGGTTTGATAAAGTTGGGTAATCAATAGAAAGGAAAATATTTTTAGTTAATAAACAGAAATAATCAATCATGTCACGGATAGGTAAAATGCCGGTTCCATTGCCAAAGGGAGTTACGTTTGCTGTTTCAACTTCCAATGAGGTTACCGTTAAAGGGCCGAAAGGACAACTGACTCAGAAAGTTGATCCGGATATTACTTTCAGTACGGAAGAAGGACAGGTAGTTGTAAACCGCCCAACTAATCAGAAACGCCACAAGGCATTGCATGGCTTATATCGTGCATTGCTGGCCAACATGATGAAAGGAGTAACAGATGGCTATGAGAAGAAACTGGAATTGGTGGGTGTAGGTTTCCGTGCTACTGTTACAGGCCAGTTGCTTGAATTGTCTGTCGGCTATTCTCACCCGGTTTTGATTGCATTACCAAAAGAAATTAAAGCTTCTGCCGAACAATTAAAAGGGCAGAATCCCATCATCACGTTACAGAGTTTCGATAAACAGTTACTCGGCCAGTTGGCTGCAAAAATTCGCATGGTACGGAAGCCGGAACCTTATAAAGGCAAGGGTATTAAGTACGGTGGAGAAATTCTTCGCCGCAAAGCCGGTAAGTCGGCTGCAACAGGTGCTAAGTAAAATTAAAGTAATGTGCTACGGCAAATTCCGTGGCCGGTTTTAAAAACAAAATGAAATGGTCAGAAAGGAAGCAAGAAGAGAAAAAATACGCAGGAAAATTCGCAAGAAATTAACCGGCACAAAGGAACGTCCGAGACTTTCAGTATTTCGCAGTAACAGCGATGTATACGTGCAGTTGATTGATGATACACAAGGTCATACATTGGCTGCAGCATCTTCCCGTGACATGAAAAATCTGACTGGAACAAAAATTGAAAAATCGAAGGAAGTTGGTAAAGCCATTGCCAAGCAGGCAGCGGATGCAGGTATCACCAATGTGTTGTTCGACCGTGGTGGTTATTTGTATCATGGCCGTGTAAAAGCTGTGGCAGATGGCGCACGTGAAGGGGGCCTTCAGTTTTAATACATATTGATAAAATAACATCAGGTAACAGGAAATTCGAAGTAAACAAATGGCGCAAGCAAACATTCAAAGGGTAAAAGCAAGCGAACTTGACCTTAAAGACAAGGTGGTAAACATCCAGCGCGTAGCGAAAGTTACCAAAGGTGGTCGCACCTTTAGTTTTTCAGCATTGGTAGTTGTTGGAGATGGTAATGGTATTGTAGGACAGGGGCTTGGAAAAGCAAGAGAGGTGCAGGAAGCCATCACGAAAGGAATTGATGATGCAAAAAAGAACCTGGTAAAAGTGCCGATTTATAAGGGTACTATTCCACATGAGCAGATTGCAAAGTTCAGTGCTTCCAAGGTTTGGATCAAACCGGCTTCTCACGGAACGGGTGTAATTGCAGGTGGAGCCATGCGCGCTGTTTTGGAGAGTGCAGGTGTAACAGATGTGTTGGCAAAATCACTGGGCTCTACCAATCCGCATAATGTGGTGAAAGCAACGATTAAAGCATTATCGCTGGTGCGCGATCCACTTGTAATTTCTCAGACACGCAACATCAACCTGAACAAAGTTTTTAACGGTTAACATTCCGGTAATAAGTGATGCAACTTTTACAAAGGTTGTATTCATTGAACCACCAATAGAAAATAGCAATGGCAAAACTCAAAATTACCCAGATAAAAAGCGCAATTGACAGGCCGTTACGTCAGAAAAGGACAATTGTGGCTTTAGGCATTCGCAAGTTGAATGTGCCGGTTGTACAAGAAGACTCCGTGCAGATTCAGGGCATGCTGACCAAGGTGAAACATTTAGTGACAATTGAAAAAATCTAAGTATGAATCTCAGTAATCTTAAGCCCGCCAGGGGATCTGTAAAGAAAGTGAAACGAATTGGTCGCGGCCAGGGCAGCGGTCATGGTGGAACTTCCACAAGAGGTAACAAAGGTGCAGGCTCCAGAAGTGGTAATAAAAGCAGGCGTGGTTTTGAAGGTGGTCAAATGCCTTTGCAACGCAGGCTTCCGAAATTTGGATTCAAGAATCCCTTCCGCAAGGAATTTGAGGTGATCAACCTTGGTAAATTGCAAGCATATGCTGAGAAGTTTCAGCTGACTGCGATCAATCACGAGGTGTTGCTGGAACATGGTATCATAACCAAAAATGACCGGGTAAAAATTCTTGGAACCGGTGAATTGAAAGCAAAACTTGACATTAAAGTAAATGCGGTAAGCGAGTCGGCTAAAAAAGCCATCGAAGCTGCAGGTGGAACAGTTAACCTTGTTTAATCAGGTACATGAAACGTTTCGTTCAAACCATACAAAATATCTGGAAAATTGAGGACCTGCGTCAAAGGATACTTTATACGCTAGGTCTCATTCTGGTTTACCGGGTAGGTTCTTACATTGTGCTACCCGGAATTGATCCGGTGCAGTTGGAAGCAGTAACACAGCAAGGTTCAAAAGGCATCTTTGGCCTGCTTGATATCTTTGCCGGTGGGGCTTTTTCCCGGGCATCGATTTTTGCCCTTGGTATCATGCCTTATATTTCTGCATCTATCGTGATGCAATTGGTGACGCTGGCAGTTCCTACTTTTCAGAAAATGCAAAAGGAAGGCGAAAGTGGTCGCAGAAAGATCAACAACATTACGCGCTGGCTTACTGTAATCATCACCGCTGCCCAAGCTTCCGGATATGTCGTTTATCTTAAGAGTGGTATTGGAGCTGATGTAGTCATCAGTTCCGGTCTCTTCTGGTTGTCAACGGTGGTTATTCTTACTGCCGGTACAATCTTTATCATGTGGATGGGTGAAAAAATTACCGACCGTGGTATTGGAAATGGTATTTCATTATTAATCATGATTGGTATTATAGCACAATTACCCTTTGCATTTATCGCTGAATTTGAAAGCAGATTGAATGAAGGTGGCGGATTGGTAGCGTTCCTTATTGAACTGGTAGTGCTGCTTGCAGTAATTGTAATGGTGATTCTACTGGTGCAGGGCACCCGTAAAATTCCGGTTCAGTATGCAAAACGGGTAGTAGGCAATAAGCAATATGGTGGTGTAAGACAATACATTCCGCTGAAAGTGAATGCAGCCGGAGTTATGCCAATCATCTTTGCACAGGCCCTCATGTTTATTCCCGCAACCGTAGCCCAGTTTTTTCCGGATTCCGATGCAATGCAGGGAGCAACAGCATTTACCAATCCGAATTCGTTTTGGTACAATTTCTCTAACGTATTACTGATTGTGGTTTTCACCTATTTCTATACCGCTATCATTGTCAATCCCATTCAGATGGCAGACGACATGAAGCGTAACGGAGGTTTTATTCCTGGAGTTAAACCCGGGAAGCAAACTGCCAATTTCATCGATACCGTGATGTCAAGGATTACACTTCCCGGAGCGTTGTTTCTTGCTTTTGTCGCTATAATGCCATCCATTGCCAGCTTATTCGGAGTAAATAGCCAGTGGGCCAATTTCTACGGAGGCACTTCGCTGCTGATTATGGTAGGTGTTATACTTGATACATTACAACAGATTGAAAGTCATTTGCTGATGCGCCATTATGACGGACTGATGAAATCAGGTCGCATTAAGGGTCGGACAGCGGTAAGTGTTTAAAGAAGGATGATTTACTATAAGACACCGGACGAAATTGAAAGCATAAGAGAGAGTTCTTTGCTTGTTTCCAGGACTTTAGCTGAAGTAGCGAGGCACATTAAACCGGGAATTACAACAATCTCGCTTGATGCAATAGTGAATCAATTTATAAAAGATCATGGGGGAGTACCGGCTTTTCTTGGATATAGAGGTTTTCCAAATGCGGCCTGTATTTCAGTGAATGAGGTAGTGGTTCATGGAATTCCGGGTGAGACTGTTTTGAAGGAAGGTGATATTGTTTCAGTTGATATTGGTGTTCTTTTAAATGGATTTTATGGCGACAGTGCTTTTACATTCCCGGTAGGTGAAATTTCTACGGAAAAAAGGCAACTGTTGAAAGTTACCAGAGAGTCATTGAATCTAGGAATAGATCAGGCAAGAACCGGCAAACGCATTGGAGACATAGCTGCTGCGGTACAGGAGTATGTGGAGAAGAACGGCTATTCAGTGGTAAGAGAATTAGTGGGTCATGGTATTGGTAAGAAACTGCATGAAGATCCGGAAGTACCGAATTACGGGAAAAGAGGGGCAGGTACCAAGTTGATGGAAGGGCTCGTAATAGCAATTGAGCCAATGGTAAATGCCGGTAAACGTAACGTGTTGCAGTCGAATGATGGTTGGACCATCTTTACGGAGGACCGTAAACCTTCTGCACATTTTGAACATACGGTGGCAGTCACCAGAACAGGTCCGGATGTGCTTACAACATTTGCCTTCATCGAAGAGGCTATTGCGGCGGAAGCGATTTCGCATTGATTGCGGAAAGGTTGTAGCCAAAAGGAGCAATTTGAACATAAGGTTAAAAAATTCACGAATAAAACCGATATTTGCACCCTCAAAATTTGAATGGCTAAACAAGATCTTATTAAACAGGACGGCACGATCACGGAATCGTTATCAAATGCCATGTTTCGCGTCCGCCTTGAAAATGGCCACGAAATTATTGCTACCATTTCCGGTAAAATGCGCATGCACTACATACGTATTCTGCCTGGCGATAAAGTAACAGTTGAGATGTCGCCATACGACCTTACCAGGGGACGAATTACCTATCGGTTTAAATAGGTTAAAGGAAAGAATGTAAAGTGAAACTTGATTTCAGGAAAGTATAAAACAGAACAGATGAAAGTTAGAGCATCCATAAAGAGAAGAAGCACTGAATGTAAGATCGTGCGCAGGAAAGGAAAACTGTATGTGATCAACAAAAAGAATCCCCGTTACAAACAACGCCAGGGTTAATTTGCTTAGGGCAAAGTGAGTAGCAAGCCACAGAACTGATAATTGAACTTATAATCAAGCTTAACAATACAACATGGCGAGAATTTCTGGTGTTGATTTACCAAAGAACAAACAAGGATATGTAGGCCTTGCTTACCTGTTTGGCATTGGCCAATCAGCTGCAAAAAAGATCCTGATTGATGCAGGGGTTGACATTACTAAAAAAGTGAAAGACTGGAACGACGATGAGTTGAATGCTATTCGCACGATCATCAACAACGACTGGAAAGTGGAAGGCGCTTTGCGTTCAGAGATTCAGTTGAACATTAAAAGGTTGATGGATATCGGTTGCTATCGCGGAATACGCCACCGGAAAGGACTTCCGACCAGGGGACAACGTACCAGAACGAACTCAAGAACACGTAAAGGCAAACGTAAAACAGTGGCAGGTAAGAAGAAGACACCGGCTAAGAAATAGAATCATGTACAGGGTACATCGTATCCTGCACTTCAATCAGTAAAAGAATCAATAGCAATGGCTGAAACAAAAAAGAATACAAAGAAGCGTAGCATTAAAGCAGAACCTGAAGGGCATGTCCATATTCAGGCTAGTTTTAATAATATCATCATCACTTTTACAAATAAGACCGGACAGGTTATATCCTGGTCGTCTGCAGGCAAGATCGGATTTAAAGGGTCGAAGAAAAATACGCCATATGCAGCTCAACTTGCGGCACAGGATGCAGCGAAAGTAGCCCATGACTCAGGAATGCGTAAAGTGGAAGTATTCGTGAAAGGACCGGGTTCCGGACGGGAATCAGCCATCCGTTCCATCTCTTCTTCCGGAATCGATGTTACCCTGATCAGGGATATCACGCCGCTACCGCACAACGGTTGCCGGCCCGCGAAGAAAAGAAGGGTATAACCACCAGACTATAGAAGCAAAACTTAATTCACCACACATTACTCAGTACTCAAAAGTAACATGGCAAGATTCACCGGTTCAAAAGCTAAGATTAACAGGAGATTTGGAGAACCCATTATGGGATATACCAAATCATTGGAGAAGAAAAGCTATCCTCCCGGCATGCATGGACAGTCGCGCAAGAAAAAGCAGCCGTCCGAGTATGCTACACAATTAAAAGAAAAGCAGAAAGCGAAGATGACGTATGGCTTGCTGGAACGTCAATTTGCCCGTTTTTACAGTGAAGCGGTTCGTAAAAAGGGTGTTACCGGAGAGAACTTATTGAAATTGCTGGAAGCACGCCTTGACAACACCGTATTCAGATTGGGAGTAGCACCCACACGTCGTGCTGCACGCCAATTGGTTGCTCACAAACATATAACAGTTAATGGCAGGGTAGCAGGCATACCTTCACTGGTTTTGCGTGCAGGAGATGTGATTAGTATTAAGGAAAAATCAAAAGGCCTGGCTGCTATTACGCAGGCTCTTGGTAATCGTGAATCGAAATATCCCTGGCTGGAATGGAACAGTGATACCTTGAAAGGAATTTTCCTGGCCATGCCGGAGAAAGATCAAATACCCGAAAACATTCATGAGCAACTGATTGTCGAACTGTATTCTAAATAATCCACTACACTATTACTGTATGCTTTGTGATACAGCAATAAAAATTAACGTTAAACTTTAAACCTGAAATAAATAATGGCCTTACTCACATTTCAAAAGCCTGATAAGATCGTCCTGCAGAAAGCAACGGATTTTGAAGGACTGTTTGAATTCCGTCCGCTGGAACCCGGTTTTGGCGTAACGATAGGAAATGCATTACGGAGAGTGTTGCTGTCTTCATTGGAAGGTTATGCAATCACGGCAGTGCGTATCAGCGGCGTGGATCATGAGTTTTCCACCATCAAGGGTGTGATTGAAGATGTGACAGAAATTATCCTGAACATCAAACAAATCCGGCTAAAGAAAACTACAGATGAGGACCTGCAACAAGAGAAGATCCTCATTTCATTAAAAAACAGGGATGATTTCCGTGCCGGTGATATTGAAAAGGCTTCCTCTAATTTCCGGATCATGAATCCTGATCTGGTGATTTGCAGGATGGAGCGCAGTGTTAAGTTAGATCTTGAAATTATCGTTCAAAAAGGCCGCGGCTATGTGCCGGCTGAAGAGAATGAAGTGAAAGATGCGCCGATTGGCACTATAGCTACCGATGCAATTTTCACTCCGATCAAGAATGTAAAATACGGAGTAGAAAATACACGTGTTGAACAAAAGACAGATTATGAGAAGCTGATTATGGAGATCACTACTGACGGTACCATACATCCGGAAGAAGCTATCAAAGAAGCTGCGCGCATTCTTATTCAGCACCTGATGCTGATCTCTGATGAGAACATCACATTTGACAGTAAGGAAAAAAAGGAAGATGATGTAGTGGATGAGCACATCCTGCACATGCGTAAGCTTTTGAAAACACCGCTCGAAGATCTTGATCTGTCGGTTCGTGCATACAATTGCCTCAAAGCAGCCAAGATTGGATCGCTGTCAGAACTGGTGAAGTATGATACCAATGAGTTATTGAAGTTCCGCAATTTCGGACGTAAATCATTGATGGAGATTGAGGCACTGATCAATGAGAAAGGACTTCACTTTGGTATGGACCTTTCAAAGTTTAAGCTGGAAGAGTAATTTTTTGAATATTTACCGAGTAGTTGAATGAACTTTTGATCACAAAATTTCAACTGCCATTTTTGATTACCAACTAAGGAGATAATTACATGAGACACCAGAATAAGATCAATAAGTTAAGCAGGACCAGTCAGCACCGTGGTGCCATGTTAAGTAATATGGCGACATCGCTTATCCTGCATAAGCATATCACCACCACCACTGCAAAGGCAAAAGTACTGCGTCGCTATGTCGAACCATTGCTTACCCGTTCAAAGCAAAATAATACCCATAATCGCAGAATTGTATTTAGTATTTTGAGAAGCAAAGAAGCTGTTGATCAGTTGTTCGGCGAGGTGGCTGAGAAAATTGCCAACCGTCCAGGTGGATATACCCGTATCATCAAGATTGGCTACAGAGCCGGTGACAATGCGGATATGGCATTGATCGAACTGGTGGATTATAGCTTGCTTAATGGAGCTGCAAGTGCTACCGCTACAACAACCGAGGCCGCTGCTCCAAAGAAAAGGACAAGAAGAGGCAGTGCTAAATCAACCGGAGCTAAAACAGAAAACAAAACAGTGGAAACCAAGAAGAGTGAAAAGAAACCTTCTACCAAAACCACCAATACACCTAAGATACGTCAACGTAAATCAGGCGGCGCATAAATTTACCAGCTGCTTAAAGCAAAAATCGCCGGTTTCTAAAGAGACCGGCGATTTTTTTTGCTTATTAAGCAACTAAAAAATCGTGGCTATTCCTTTAATTCAGTTTCCGGTTCTCCCATTTCTCCTTCCCACTTACTGATCACTGCCGTAGCAACAGCATTGCCAATAACATTGGTGCAGGCACGTCCCATATCAAGCAACCAATCAATAGCAAGAAGAAGGGTTAGTCCTTCAGCCGGTATATTGAAGATTTGAAGCATGCTGGCTATTACCACCAGGGAAGCTCTTGGAACACCTGCCATTCCCTTACTGGAGATTAACAGAATCAACATCATAGAAATCTGTTGTGCAAATGATATTTCCATTCCATAGGCCTGGGCAATGGAGATCGTTGCAAAGATCATGTACATAATAGAACCATCGAGATTGAAAGAATAACCCAGGGGCAGCACGAAACTAACGATCCTGTTTGGGCATCCAAACCGTTCAAGGCCTAATATGGTTTTGGGCATAGCAGCTTCTGAACTGGCCGTAGTAAAAGCAAGCAACATCGGTTCGCGCACATGGGATAGCAATGAAAAAAACTTAATTCTCATGACTAGACAAATAATGAGGAGAATGCCAAACACAAAAATCAGGAGGCCGATGAAAAAGGAAACAATGATGGTGAGATAACCAGATAGCACGCCGAGTCCTTTTTCGGTAATCACGGCGGTAATAGCACCAAAAACACCTAACGGCGCAAGCTTCATCACATACGCCGTAACCTTTAGCATTACATGAGAAACTGAATCAAAGAAATCAATGATGATTTTTCCCTTTTCATGAATAGCAGCAGTGGCTACTCCAAAAAACAAAACAAATATGATAATCGGCAAAATCTGATTATGGGCCATCGAATCCACAACACTTTCAGGGAAAATATGCGTGATAAACTCCCGCGCATCAAAAGGCTTTGTAGCAACTCCGTCCCTGGCCACCTGTTGCAGGTTAAGTGCTTTTCCAGGCTCTACTACGTTTACGATAATCAACCCGACGACCATTGCCAGCAAAGCAGCCACAGTAAAGTAAATGATGGTTTTTAGACCGATTCTTCCTACCGTCTTAAAATCGCCCACTTTGGCAATACCAACAAGCAGCAATGAGAAAACCAATGGGGCAATGATCATCTTGATCAACCGAAGAAAAATGTCGCTGAAAATTTGAATGCCATGAGAGAAAGCTTTCAGATCTTCCGGATCAGGATGGGTGCTTCTGTACAATTGGCCGACTATTATGCCTAGTACCATACCGATCATAATCTGCGTTGTCAGGTTTATTCTTCTAAGCATAAATGGGTTTGAGTTCTGCTTTGAAACTAATTATAATCTTTCAAAAGTAATTTTGAAATTGAGAAATGAAAAGAATTCAATCAAAAACTATAGTCAGACTGTAATGTTGAGCTCCGTATTGCAGATAAGTCAGACAAGGTAAGCCTTACTTGCAAAAAAATTACACGGAGGAAGTTATTCTCCTTTTACAGGAAAGCGGTGCTTCTTTTTTAAAATAATTTAGCACTGCTTTAAATTTTTCTTTCAGGCAACTCCATATTTTTAATGCTCGACAAAATAAAAAAGACCTCATAAGAGGCCTTTTTGTCATCTATACATTGAAAAGAATTAGTTTGAAGAAATAGTACCTGACCCGGTGACATTCGTTCGCATATTTTTTGGAGTGCCCTGGTAACGGATATTACCACTACCGGTTATCTGCGCATTTAAGGTCTCGCAGGCACCAACAGCAATGTTTCCTGAGCCGGCATTTACGATAGATATGGAAGATCCGTCCAGTTCTGCGGCGGCGATATTTCCAGATCCATTGTTTTCCAGTAAAACTTCTGCAGCTACTCCTTTTAGTTGGCGGATACTTCCTGAACCTGTGTTTTGTATATAAAGCTTACCGGTAGCTATTGCAGGTATCGTGATGTCTCCGGAGCCATCCAGTGTGACAGCTAAAAGCTTTGCAGTGATATTTTCGCAGCTTAAATTTCCGGAACCATGTAGTTCCAGAATGGCGTTTTCGGCAGTCGCCTTCGTCAGTGCAATTTTGCCCGAACCTTCCAGCTTTAAGCTGATTTTACCTGCAGCTACCTCCTTCAGTTTTATAATGCCTGATCCCCCCATCGTACAGGAAAGTAAATTACTTGTTAGATTTGTCTGGGCTTCAATGGCTCCCGATCCGGCTACTTCCAAACCATTGATCAATGGTAGTTGAACAAATACCTTGACTATAGAAGAAGCACCTGACCAGTTTTTGTTTTTATGGTCAATGACCAGGGTTCTTTCGGACACCGTGGTTATGATTTGATCAATTAATGTGGGTGCCGCTTCAATGGTTACGCTGAATTGGTCGCCTTGCTGAACATAAACAGTTCCGCTCATTTCCAGTTTTATAAAACTAAAATCTGATAGGTTACGGGTCTGCATAATCCGGTTGCCCGTTGGATTTTCTTGTGCATAGCCGTTTGCAACAAGTAATAGAAACAGTAAAGTGGTATGCAATAAGCTCGTGGTATTTTTCATGATAATTCTTTTTGTAGCCAAAACTCAAAGTTACACATACTTATTCTTGACTTACTGTTCCTGAGCCGGCAATTCTTTTTTTCACATTTTCAGGATTGCCCTGATAGGAAACATTTCCACTGCCAGCAATATTTACATCTAAAGACGCTATAGAACCGGCGTCAATATTACCCGAACCTGATATGGCAATCGTGCTTCTTTTAGATTGTAGCTTGCCGGCTTTGATATTCCCGGATCCGTTCACAGCCATCGTAATCTGATCCGCATTTCCGGAGAGTTCTAAAATACTACCTGAACCATTGATTTCTGCATTTAAAGCTGCTACGTTTATGGTCATGGTGCTGATATGGCCGGATCCATTAATCAGGAGGCTTAATTTTTCTGTGGACATAGCAGAAATAGCCGTTATGTGACCGGAACCATTTATTTCCATACTATTTATCTTTGGAAGGCTGATGGAAATCCGGATCGTTTGCTCGCCTGACCATTTCCATTTTTTATCTTTTGTTGTTATTACCAGTTCCCCGTCTTTTATTTCCGTTATAATTTGATCAAGCAATTCTTGTTTGCCGGTGATACTAAAAGCATAATCAGCCGATTGGCTTACCTCAATGGATGCGGGAATATTCAATGAAAGTGCAGAATAATTGATTAGATTTCTTTTTTGAGTAATTAAACTGTTATTGTTCTTGGAGGTGGTTGTTTGAGCATCAACATTTGTACAGAATAGCACAGAAAAGAGGAGCAAATAACTGCGAATGAGGAGGATTTTCATGATTTTGAGTTTTTATTATTGGGAAAAAGTGCCGTATGGCGAATGAAATGCTTAGAAAGTTACAGGGAGATTATGTATGCTTTTAAACTTTTTGAGTAGTTCGCAGGGTAGCGTTGTTAGTAACTTTTATTGATTAAGAATGGGCAAATGTCTTTTTTTAACATGTTTAGATATTACCTTTTGTGGGTTGGAAGGATTCCCAAAGAACCTGATTTATTAGGGAACAATTCAGTAGGGAAGGGGTTTGCATGTGCTAATGATCAATGTTAATGCATGCTGCTTTCCGGCATAAGGTGTATTTTTTATGGAATTAGGTTGTAAATTGTGATTAAAGATTCGGGAAAATTTATTTAACTTCGAAATGGAAGAATTTTTATAAAATGAGAGGCCATAATTTGTTGCAAAACCCGGTTTTTGTTATTGGCATTTTAACTTGCCTGTTTATGCATGTGGCATTCGGTCAACATTCCAATGTTTCCACCAATGTGCAAGCTTATAAAGAAATGTTTCCTGTTCTTGAGAAAAGAGAATTGTTCAGGACTTTAGTAAATGGTGATGGAGTGGAAAGTCTGGTATTACGTGATTATTCAAATCTCGAATTACAGAGGAATGAACTTAAAGCAATCATGCTGGAAGGTCTTGGTGGCATGGAACTTACATTGCCATATAAAAATTCAACGATTACCCTGGAACTGGTAAAGGTAGAATTGTTCGCTGCTGATTTTAAAATATTTACGGACGTTAGTGGTAATTATCCGGTTGCATATCATCCCGGCTGCTACTATCAGGGCATATTAAAGGATGATCCTAATTCTGTAGCTGCATTTTCTTTTTTCGATGAGGATGTGGTTGGCTTAATTGCAACGGGTGATGGTAATATAGTTATTGGCAAGCGACTGGAAGACGAAATGGAAAGCGATGATTATATCATTTATAATGAGCGTGATGTTATTAGTGAAACAACAACATCTTGTGCTACCTATGATGATCCCGGCTATGCGCCAATGCTCAATGCTTTACTGGAGCAAACCGGCACATTGCGGACAGAAAATTGTGTAAGAATTTACTACGAGACCGACAATGCTATTTTTCAAAGTAATGGATTAAGTCTTTCCGGTACGATAAACTGGGTAACTGCACTTCATAACAATGTGGCAATGCTCTATAATAATGATGATATTAAGACTGCAATTTCAGAAATATTTGTATGGACATCATCAGATCCATTCAATGCCGTATCGTCAATAACCCAGCTTAATTTATTCAAGAGTTTTCGTGCATCATTTAACGGAGATATTGGTCAACTGTTATCAATGGAGCCGGGCAACCTTGGTGGCGTTGCTGCAGCAGTGAATGGTTTGTGCCAAACGGAAAACAGCTATTGTTACAGCGACATTGAATTCTCTTTCGGAACGGTGCCTGCCTATTCCTGGACTGTGAATGTGGTGGCACATGAATTCGGTCATTTACTTGGATCGTTTCATACACATAATTGCAACTGGCCGGGAGGCGCTATTGATAACTGCGGACCTTTGGCAGGGTATCCGAATGAAGGAGGGAGCTGTCAATTGGGACCCACACCCTTAGATGGAGGAACGATAATGAGCTATTGTCATCTCACAACCTTTGGGGTTAATTTTAACAACGGTTTTGGTGAATTGCCAGGTGAAGCCATAAGGGCTACTGTTGATGCTGCCAGTTGTCTTTCTTCATCCTGCATTCCCAATCCTCCTGCTTATTGTGTTTCAAAAGGACAATCAACCAGCGGAGAGTGGATACAGTCAGTCAGCCTGACAACCTTGAACTATGTTTCAGGTGCCGGGCCCGGCTATTCTGATTTTACCAACCTTGTGGCAGACCTTCAGCCGGCATCTACCGTATCCATTACGCTGACACCGGGATATTCAGGAACAGCGTATGATGAACTATTCTCTGTGTGGATCGACTATAATAAGGACCTTGATTTTTTAGATGCTAATGAGAAGGTTTTTCAATCCCTCCCAACCAGCACTGCTGTTACAGGCACCTTTATGATACCCAGTGGTTTAGCCGGATCAACACGAATGCGTATTTCAATGAAGTTTGATACTGTTGCCAGCACTTGTGAATCGTTCAAGTATGGTGAAGTGGAAGACTATACGGTGTCATTTCAGCCTTTGGTGGTTTATTGCGCTTCAGCTGGCAAGGAAACCGATAAGGAATGGATTGACTATGTGCAACTGGGTACGATTGAACGTACATCAGGTAGCGATAATGGCTATTTTGATGGTACTGATCTGGCAGCTACACTTCCAATTAATTCTCAAAATTCTATCAGTTTCAGTGCCGGATATTCAGATATGAAATTTAATGAATCCTGGAAGTGCTGGATTGATTATAACGGAAACGGAATTTTTGAAAATGAGGAAATAATTTTGAATAAAAGTTCTAATAAGAAGGGTGTCATGATTAAGAGCTTCCAGGTACCTCCAACGGCAACTATTGGTAAGACGAGATTGCGTATTTCAATGAAACGGAAACAACCACAGGCAGCTTGTGATACGTTTCCTCATGGTGAAGTAGAGGATTACTCGATACAAATTGTTCCTCAACTTATTGGTTCTTTACCTGAAGTAGCTGAAGCATCCCCTTTAGGTTTAATCTTGTATCCCAATCCGGCTGTCAACAATTTAACAGTGCAATTGAGTCAGCCTGTGAGCATGGGAAAGCTTAGACTAATTAACCTGATGGGCCAGGTTGTATTTGAATCCGACATCAAGAATAAGACTCAAAACTTTCATTTGGATGTGAGCACGTATAGCCCGGGAGTTTACTTCCTGGAGGTCAAAATTCCCGGTGCGCAAATGCTAACGGATAAGTGGATTAAGACTATGAAATAGTTTTCAAACAAATGTGCTAAAAGATAAATTGAAATGACTTATAAAGAATTGAAGCACTTAGTTTGATTCACTGATAATTAATTCATGCTTCATTCGCCAGTCGACAAACCAAAGAACCAGGGGTATCATTAAAAAGCATATTCCTGCAGGAACCGGAGCGTGAAACCCTGCAAAGATCATAGCGCATACTCCAATGCATGCATTTAGAAATGCACCCCGTAACTCTTTTTTTGTCACTGCACTTTCAAATCTGTTCAACCTTAGTTGCACTCTTCTGTACCAGGCAATTTCATAGAGCAGGAAGAACAGAAACCAGATAACAGCATATCCTACACTGTAAATAAGGATTAAGCTTGGGAAATCGTGTGCTTGTATGATTACTGCATCACCAGCCTTTGGAAAATAGTTTGCATGAGTAAACATAGAGAGCAGCAGGGAGAAGAGAAATTTCAAAGGATATACATAGAACAAAATGACTACCAGCAGCAGGATGTTTAGCCAAACTACCAGCGCATCACCTAATCCATAGTGTCGGAAATATCGGTTTTGCTCACGCCAGAAAAGTGCTACCAGTAAAACGGTGGCCACAAATGGCAGAAAATTATGAACGATGATTTCCAATTCTTCAAATGTCTGTGGTACTTCCAGCGACATGATGAGCAAGGAAATGGAAAATGCAAAAATGGCATCACTGAAAGTTTCTATCCTTTGAATTTCTTTACCCCGAAGATGGAATACGGAGTTGCGTTCTCTGAAGAGTTTTTTGCGGATCATACCTGCATAAAATTGAAGGGTAACTCATTTTTTAATTATGATTTCTGTCATGGTAATAATTAATTAAAGTACTTATTTAACCTTGCTTTAACCCATTTTAACTTTAGCTTAACCGCAGAGACCTATTGTTACAGGTAGCTTTATCAAAAAACTAATGATCAGAATATTACTCTTGTATGTGGTTTTAGGCTGCCTGGCAGTATCTATGGCTTTGGCACAAACTGATTTTACATCACAGTTAGATCAGTTGATAACTGAAAGTGCAGCAATTGACATGTTCAGTGGCAATGTACTCGTAGCGGAAAATGGAAAAGTGATCTACCGCAAATCTCAGGGGTATGCTGACTGGGAACATAAAATAGCTTTTAATGATTCTTCAAAGTTTAACATTGGTTCGATAGGGAAGGATTTTACGCAGGTGGTAATCGCTCAGTTGTCGCAGGAAGGCAAGTTGGAAATGGACGACAAACTGAGCAAGTATCTGGCTTTGTTTCCAGCCACTATCAGTGATAAAATCACCATCAGAATGCTATTGCGGCATGAAGCAGGATTGGGTGATTATCATCCTGCCATAGTACATTCGATTGCCGACCGCCTGCATATAATCAGCAGTCAACCACTATTATTCGAGCCCGGCACTGACAGGTCGTATTCAAATTCCGGGTACGTAGTACTTGCAGCAATCATTGAAAAAATAACAGGGCTTTCATTTGACCAGAATGTGCAAGACAGGATTTTTAACAAATTGAATATGCGACATTCGATACCATATTATCCGGGAATGAAACTGGAAAATTGCGCCAATGGTACCAACGTTAGCCCTAATGGAAAAAAGGCAACAGAACATGTAGTGAATGATGGGTTTACACCTTCCGGTGATGGTGGTCAATATTCCACCACAGCAGACTTACTGAAATTTTATTGGTCATTAAGTGCGGATAACCGGTTGCTTAATGACAGCCACCGATTGCTTTTTTTTACAGATTTTTCCGCTAAACCGGACTTTACTTTATCAGAGATACTTACCAATGAAAAGGCTGAATTCGGCTTTGCCGGCGGACTGCCGGGCTGGAATGCCGATGTGGAACTGTTTCCAGGCCTAAACTATATCGTGATTGCCTTATCAAATTTTTCTGATATAGACCGGCCTGCAGAGGAGCTTTGCCTCAGAATCGGCCAGGTCATCAGGGGCAAAAGGTATGATAAGCCCAGGATACCGAGGTTTCGTTTCGCTTACAACCAACTTTCCTCATTAGGTGCCGGTCCATTTATTCTTTCAGCGAATGAACTGTTGGAACAAAACGGCTATGAAACCATTCAAGGTCCTTTTTTCTATAATCAATTGGGTTATACTTTACTTGGAGAGAAGCGCATTGATGAAGCGCTTGTGTTATTTAATCATAACACAAAATTATTTCCACAGAATGCCAATGCTTTTGACAGCCTGGGTGAAGCCTATTTGTTAAAAGGTGATACTGCCAATGCAAAAATCAACTATGCTAAATCGGTAGCACTGAATCCGGATAATGAACAGGGCAGGCAGGTATTGGAGCAACTTAAATAGCAATCATTATTCCTCGTTGATATAAATTCAATCACTATTGTCCGACTAATTTGGGCTAAAGCCCGCCAGGAGCGGGTTTCATCCTATAACCCCACGCTGAAGCGTGGGGTTATAGGATGCGCGCCAGTATTGGGTTTCAGCATAAACCCCAATTTTTTAGTCGGACAATATTGAAATTCAATAAATATTCAGGGTAATGTGAGCTGATAGTACTTCTCGAATTTCTTATTCAGCTTTTTTGCCCGGGCATCCCAATTGCCCAGGTGTACATAATAGGGGAATGGATCCTTCAACAGTTTCAGGTCCTTATCGCGGATAATCAATGCATCTTCCATGATGCCGCGCTGTGAGGTCTCCTGTTCCGGATTCAGCTTATCGGGAGCTACTGCTGTTTCAATCATACCGTATTCAGCAAAAAGGAAAAAGGCCGACCGGAGTTGAATGGCTGGATCAGGTTTCAGGTCATCATTGAGAAACACGCCTGCTTGCCTTCCATTTACCAATGCAATCGTGGAATCGAAAGAGACAAAATATACAGGACAGAATTTAAAATGCTTTTTGAAAGCTTTCATAATCGTAATATTCTCTTCCTCCTGCTTGTATCGGATATCGTTGGCACCATTGGTATTTCCGGCCTGAAGCAGCGCATTGATTGCTTTTGTTTTGAAGTTCAGCCGAACCACTAAGGTGCCGTCCTTTAAATTTTGAATACAATACATAGCATACTCCCTTTGCTTCATCAGGGAAGGGTCAGTAGGTTGGGCAGAGAGGGCCGGCGCGAAAAAAGTGAGCACAGCAATAAACAACAGATGCAATTTTGACATGATGCTAAGTTAAGATTGTATTAGCTAAAATTTTCTTTTCCTGTAAGCATTCATCTCATTTTGATTGCAGATGTGACAGTTACAGGAGAATACGTTGTCGAAGCACTTCGATAAATGCATGCGTAAAAATCGATTCTATCAATTTAATTTTTCCTTGCCGCCCGCTTCTCCTACTTTTGCATTTGCTTAATGTATTCAAGCACACTAAATCTTATCCATAAATGACACTCTTCGAACAGCACAAACCCTTGCTTGACCGTGCTATACAGGCCATTCATGAACGTACCTATTATGCAGCTTTTCCTGAACATCCGAAAGCTTACGGAGAAGATGCACCGGCGGCAGGTAGCAATACCTACAAAGAGTATCTGAACGCAAATTTTGATTTGCCTTCACAGGGCGAACCAACTGCCTGGAAAGGGGAAGAGGTCTCACCTTTTACAGGAGAACCATTAAACATAGCGTATCCCATTTATAAAACCGATCACCTGGTCAGCAATGCCTTGAAAGCTTTTGAGGAATGGAAACATGTTAAACCGGCAGAGCGGTACGGCTTGCTTGCTGCATCGCTGGAGAAAATGAAAAACCATTTTTTTGATATTGCCTTAGCCACGCAGCATACCACCGGCCAATCCTGGATGATGTCGTTCCAGGCATCGGGCCCGCATGCAGCCGATCGGGCGCTGGAAGCCCTGGCAATGGGATATTATGAACTTACCCGCTTTCCCGAAAAAGTACTCTGGGAAAAACCAATGGGAAAATTTTCAGTAAAGCTGGAAAAGACCTATGAACCAAAGCCGAAAGGCATCGGCCTGGTGATTGGCTGTTCAACTTTTCCTGTTTGGAATAGCTTGCCCGGAATCTATGCAAGTCTCATCACCGGAAACGCCGTGTTGGTAAAACCGCATCCCAAAGCAATATTGCCGATTGCTATCTGTGTGGCTGCCATTCAGCACACACTCACTGAAAATGGATTTGGTCCGAATACGGTTCAGCTTGCAGCTGATAGTGCAAAGCATCCCATTACCAAAGAGCTGGCAACACATCCTGCTGTTAAGTTGATTGACTATACCGGCAGCACAGCATTTGGAAATTATATTGAAACCATTCCCGGCAAAACGGTTTTCACAGAAAAGGCCGGTGTGAATTCCGTGATCTTTGATTCAGTGAAAGAGTTGGAACCGGTTTTGCAAAATATTGCCTTCTCCGTTTCGCTCTATAGCGGACAAATGTGCACAGCTCCGCAGAATATTTTTATTCCGGAACTGGTAGCTGTTGGTGATCAGTTTCTTTCTTTTGATGAAGTAGTTACGCAACTTAAGGATGCCTTCAACAACCTGGTGAACAATCCTAAAATGGGAGCCGGTGTGCTGGGTGCTGTGCAGAATGAACAAACGAAAGAGCGGGCTTTCAAAGCAGAAGGAATGGGAGGTAAAATGTGGCTGGCATCAGTTGCTGTGAAGCATGAAGAATTTGAAAATTCAAGAACGTTATCTCCGGTATTGCTGGAAGCAGGTGCTGCCGATACTGCAATTTTTGAAAGTGAACTCTTCGGCCCGATTGCCATTGCCATTCGAACAAAAAATACAACGGAATCGGTAAAGCTTTCAAAGGAGCTTGCCGCACACCAGGGTGCCATTACCTGTGCAGCCTATTCAACAGATGAAGCGGTGATGAAAATGATTAAAGAAGAAATGGAAGAAGTATTTACGCCGGTTACTTTTAACCTCACCGGTCCAATTTGGGTAAATCAGCATGCTGCCTTTTCCGATTTTCATGTCACAGGCGGTAATCCTGCAGGCAATGCATCATTTACGAATCCGGAGTTTGTAATTAAAAGGTTTGTGTGGGTGGGGAGCAGGAAGATGGTGTAGTCAGTTGATCACAAGGATCAAGTTTCGTATTGAGTTATTATGGATAGGTGTCGGAATAAATGACATTGTTTACTTGAATCCGCCAATATCTATATTTTTCTTAGAACTTTAAGTTTAGTTATGTTCATTTAGTTTACGGAGAAGTAGTTTGGAAATGGTGTTCAAAGAGCATTCTTCATAATACCACCACCCTTCGACTTCGCTCAGGGTTCGTCGCACCCTGAGCGGAGTCGAAGGGTGGTCACAACTTTTCTTACTTAATTAAAAACAGATCACCATTCCCTAACAGTCTATGAGAAGGTAAACGTAATCTTCCATACTGATGATTTGACGCTCACTTCTTCTTCACCATATACACCTTCATCCCATTTGCATCATTGGTAAGCACCTCAAATTCTTTATCCAGAGAACGGAAAAGGTCTGCCAATGATTTGAAGCCATAGGTGCGGTGGTCAAAACTCGGATCAAGTTTTCGCAAACCCAGTCCTATTTCAGAAAGATAGGCCGTTTCATTGTCGCCCACCACCATATTGAAAGCCCTGTTCAGAATGGTGTGATCGTGTTTGTTGGCGGATTTATTCAGTACCGTATATTTTATTTTCTGCTTGGTGCCGGGCGATTTTTCCGCTTCTTCTTCCGCAAGCAGGGTTTCGCAGAAGGTGAAATTATCGCAAGAGTGTACAAAGGCTTTTGGCGTTTTTTGTTCGCCGATACCCAACACAAAAATGCCTTCTTCGCGGATGCGTTTGGCAAGACCTGTATAATCGCTGTCGCTGGAAACAATACAAAAACCATCTACCAGCTTGCTATGCAGAATATCCATTGCATCAATAATCAATGCACTGTCAGTAGAATTTTTTCCTGTGGTGTAAGAGAATTTTTGAATGGGGCTGATGGCATTTTCATTCAGCACATTTTTCCATCCATTCATAGACTGTTGTGTCCAGTCGCCATAGACCCTGCGAATGGTGACCTTCCCGTATTTGGAAGATTCAGACAAGATCAGTTCAATCAGTTTCGGCTGTGCATTGTCGCCATCAATCAGCATGGCCATGCGGGAGTTGGTTGCTTCATTCATCGTTTAAAGAAATAGGTAAGGTAAATAACATTCAATATAGTTAAATAAGATGGAATGCAGCCGGAAATTTTGCAAGGTGGTGTAGACAATCTGATTATTGAAAACTGAGTGCTAAAATTGAATACTTGTCGTTGTGAGGAGGAGCGACAAACTCCCACGAAGACGTCATTGCGAGCGCCAGCAATCCCTCCCCCACGGAGGGTACGACGAAGCAATCCCAAGTACTGCTAAACTATTAGTTGGTATTAATCAGGGGATTGCTTCCTCCGCCATTGAGGCTTTCATAATTCCAACATTGTATTGGCGGGATTCGCAATGACGGTTAATCAATGCGTTGTTGCTGATGAAATAACGAATCAATCCCACACAAAGATGCCAAGTCGTCAAAAAAAATTTAATCACTGATCCCCCTCCGTTTAGCATAAATTCCTCGAATTTGGTATCACTCATACCAATTTAGATTTGTCATACCCCCTTGCAAGGTGAAATACTATACTGCAATTATAAATCTGGTGAATACCAGGTGATGTTGATTCGAAAACAAATTATGGTTATGACCAACTTTATGTACGAAAGACTACTGTATTACAACACATACGCCAACCGGAACGACAACACATTATTATACATCCCCTCTTATTGAAATTGCTTCCATCTCTATAACCAATCGGCGACAATAGAATAGGCATACCTGACATTCAACTGAAAATGATCAGAAATGAGATAGGTGCCATTGGCAATTGCCGAAATATCGTTTCGCTTGAAATCATCAGATGTGGGCTGTTCGAGTTCATCAACAAATTCTTTGCTCTTTACCAGTCTTCCGTAAGAAACGCCCAATCCGAAATTTACCGCTGATTTTTCCTGGAAATTGATCAATATCGGAACTTCCGCATAATGCAGGTTCAACTGATAGGCAGTAGGATATCCCTGGAAAGTCTTGCTTTTGGCACCTTTCTGTGCGTAAAGTATTTCCACACTCATGAAAAACTTCTTAGAAAGGGGCACTTGCGAGAGGAAGCCTGCATTGAGGCCGAGTTTATGGTAGCCGGCATAATCATCGCCGTCTACCTGGCTGGCATTCAACCCGGCCACCAATCCTCCGCGGAAGCGCATTACCGTCTTATCGGCATCCTGCCCGTATAATTGGCAGCAAAATGAAAGAAGTAAAACGGCTATTAATAGTTGCTTCATTATCGGGTCTTTCTCTGTGTATATCGTAACGGCGGAAACTGAAATCAATCCTTTATCTTTGCCGGCATGCTTTAGGTAAGGCAAACCTAAAGCAATTCAATACAATTAACAAGGCAAGTTTTATACTGTTTGTTTTGTTATTTGTAAGTAATGGCTGATTGAAGAAAAAAGAGCACCATGTTCAGATACACACCTGCAACGTTACAGAAATT
Organism: Chitinophagaceae bacterium; assembly: GCA_016704325.1. Lineage (GTDB taxonomy): Bacteria > Bacteroidota > Bacteroidia > Chitinophagales > UBA10324 > JACCZZ01. The sequence continues at coordinate 734,120 of JADJAG010000008.1, read as the reverse complement.
AGAACACCTCTACCGGGAGTGCGATTACCTTGTGCGTTATGAAAAAGGAACCTTTAAGTCGGGCTATTGCATTTTGCAGGATAAAAAGGTTTTGGTGATCAATAAGTATTTTGATACAGAATCCCGTATCAACAGTTTGCTTGATATATTAGCACAGGTTGATCTCGACTACAGCAGGCTGTCGGAGAAATCAATTGAATTTTTAGACCATATAAAAGAGGCCAGGGTAAAAATTGAAAGTTACTTTTTTAGGAACAGGCACCTCGCAGGGTATTCCGGTAATCAGTTGTCCGTGTAACGTTTGCCAGTCTGTTGATACGCATGATCAGCGTTTGCGTACTTCCATTCTTATTGAATCAGATGCTACCGCTATTGTAGTTGATACCGGTCCCGACTTCAGGCAGCAAATGTTGCGTGAAAAAGTGAAGCGGCTGGATGCCGTACTTTTTACGCATGGTCATAAGGATCATGTTGCCGGATTGGATGATGTACGTGCTTTCAATTATTTTCTGCAAAAGCCGATGGATGTATATGCTACCGGACCCGTGCAGGAAATAATACGCAATGAATTTTCGTATGCATTTGACCGGGAGAATGATTACCCGGGAATTCCTAAAATAAAACTGCATACTATCGACTTGCAGCCATTCAATATTGGCGATATTAACTTTCAGCCCGTAGAAGTTTACCATTTTAAGCTGCAGGTACTTGGGTTTCGCTTTGGCGATTTTACCTACATCACCGATGCGAATTATATTTCAGCTGCAGAAAAGATAAGATTAAAGGCAGCCGTTTCCTGGTATTAAATGCGCTGAGAGTAGATAAGCATGTGTCGCATTTTAACCTTGCTGAAGCTATTGCCCTGGCGCAGGAAATTGGAGCAGAGGCAACCTATTTTACGCATATCAGTCATCAGTTAGGATTGCACAAGGAAGTGTCGCAACAATTACCACCGAATATTTATCTGGCTTACGATGGCTTGAAAATAGTTTGGTGATGATTGTGTTTTAAAAGGAAGATTGTACCTTTAGCATTACCTTATTATTTGTATACTATCTATACGGATCTATTTATATGTGGAAAAAATTCCTGCGTGATTATTTCACGTTCAACAAAAGAGAGCGAAACGGCCTCCTGGTGTTATTGTTCATCATGGTATTGATTACCCTTTGGCCAACGGTTTACACCGCCTATTATAAAGGTGATTTGGAAAAAGTAACTGTGGTTCAACTCACTTTGGATTCGCTGAAGCCGGAAGACAAAAAGAGTATGTTTGATAAAAGCTATTCCGATACACCACTGACTGCTTTAGAAGCCGAGTACTCATCGGAGAGCAATGCAGCAAACCCAACAGAAATTATTTTATTTTCTTTTGATCCGAATACACTGGATGCAGATGGCTGGAGGCGACTCGGCATTCCGGAAAAAAATATTCGAACCATCCTTAAGTATAAGGACAAGGGAGGCAAGTTTTATAAAAAGGAAGACTTGAAAAAAATCTATGGATTTCGGGAGGCGGATTACAACAGGCTGGAACCTTACATAAGTTTTCCGCAAAAGCCCATTTTTGAAAACGCAGAAAAAAAGGAGACAGAAAGAAAAGTTGAAACCATAAGAACGCCATTGGAATTGAATACTGCTGACTCCCTTTCGCTTCTGGCAGTTAATGGCATCGGGCCGGCACTTACCTCAAGGATAATTAAGTACAGGAATAAGTTGGGCGGTTACGTTATGGTGGAACAGTTACGCGAAGTATATGGGTTATTACCGGAATCGTTTGAACAGGTGAAGGGACAGTTGCAGGTGGATGCGTCAAAGGTGAAAAAGCTGAATATCAATACGGTTACTACGAATGAATTGAAACAACATCCCTATTTCAGGAACCCGCTTGCAGCGATGGTTATCAGCTACAGGGATCAACATGGCAGTTTCGCACAACCCCAGGATTTGAAGAGCGTAGAATTAATCAACGATTCTGTCTATCAAAAGATATTGCCCTACCTGGAATTTTGAACTGGTGTTTTGTGATTTCCAGTAAAACAGTCAGCGACACCTTCGGGTGTATGACAAATTACACTTAATGTTGTAGCGTTTACCTTAGCGACTTGCTTTTTTAGCGCCAAGACGCGAAGTCGCGAATAAAATCACAAAGGATCGCTATGCTATGTTTTTTAGCGTCTTGGCGTCTTCGCGCTTATATTATTTTATCGCTGACAAATTACACTTAATGTTGTAGCGTTTACCTTAGCGCCTTGCTTTTTTAGCGCCAAGACGCGAAGTCGCGAATAAAATCACAAAGGATCAATATGCTACGTTTTTTTGGCGTCTTTGGCGTCTTCGCGCTTATATTATTTTATCGCTGACAAATTACACTTAATGTTGTAGCGTTTACCTTAGCGCCTTGGTTTTTTAGCGCCAAGACGCGAAGTCGCGAATAAAATCACAAAGGATCGCTATACTATGTTTTTTTAGCGTCTTGGCGTCTTCGCGCTTATATTATTTTATCGCTGACAAATTACACTAAATGTTCTAGCGCTTACCTGAGCGACACGCTTTATTAGCGCCAAGCCCTAAAGGCGGCAATAAAATCACAAAGGATCACTATGCTATGTTTTTTAGCGTCTTGGCGTCTTCGCGCTTATATTATTTTATCGCTGACAAATTACACTTAATGTTGTAGCGTTTACCTTAGCGCCTTGCTTTTTTAGCGCCAAGACGCGAAGTCGCGAAGAAAATCACAAAGGATCGCTATGCTATGTTTTTTAGCGTCTTGGCGTCTTCGCGCTTATATTATTTTATCGCTGACAAATTACACTTAATGTTGTAGCGTTTACCTTTGCGCCATGCTTTTTTAGCGCCAAGACGCGAAGTCGCGAAGAAAATCACAAAGGATCGCTATGCTATGTTTTTTAGCGTCTTGGCGTCTTCGTGCTTGTATTATTTTATCGCTGAGAAATGCAATTTGTCATACACCCACACCTTCAAATTTACCTTTGCACTCAAAGAATCTGTTTAGTTTTGCAAAAAACTGAATACATGAGTTCTGTATCCACCGAAGCCCTTCTTAATTTTCAAGTATCTGAAAGCCAGCAATTGATCACCCAAATGGTGCGTGATTTCTGTGAAAAGAATATACGGCCTAAACTGATGGAATGGGATGAGGCACAGACTTTCCCGAGGGAAGTCTTTCACGGTTTTGGAGAATTGGGATTGATGGGAGTATTGGTGCCTGAAGAATATGGAGGTGCCGGACTTGGTTATCATGAATACATTGCCATTATCACGGAAGTGTCGCGGGTTTGTGGCTCCATTGGCTTATCGCTGGCGGCGCATAATTCGCTTTGCACCGGGCATATTTTGACTTTTGGAAATGCAGCACAAAAAGCAAAATACCTGCCTAAGCTGGCCAGCGGAGAATGGCTTGGTGCCTGGGCGCTCACTGAACCCAATACGGGAAGTGATTCCGGCAACATGAAATGTACTGCGGAACAGGATGGAGATTATTGGGTCCTTAATGGCACTAAATGCTGGATCACCCATGGCAAATCAGGTGATGTTTATGTGATTTTGGCCAGAACGGGAGCGCCTCGCTCCAAGAATAACTGTTCTGCATTTATTGTGGAGAAGAACACTCCAGGGTTATCCGGCGGAAAGAAGGAGAATAAGTTAGGCATGCGTGCTTCGGAAACCACGGAAGTCATCCTGGATCATGTACGGGTGCCAAAGGAAAACCTGATGGGTAAGGTAGGAGACGGCTTCCCGCAGGCAATGAAGGTGCTGGATGGTGGCAGAATTTCTATTGCTGCTCTGAGTCTTGGCATTGCCAAGGGCGCTTTTGATGCATCAGTAAAATACTCGAAAGAACGCCAGCAGTTTGATCAGCCTATTGCCAATTTCCAGGGCATCAGTTTCAAACTTGCAGATATGAAAACGCAGATCAGTGCGGCGGAATTACTTACCCATCATGCGGCGGATTTAAAAAACAGGGGAGAGAAGATGACAAAGGAAGCTGCCATGGCAAAATATTATGCATCAGAAGTTGCAGTCAGGATTGCCAATGATGCGGTGCAGATATTTGGTGGTTATGGCTATACCAAAGATTTCCCTGTCGAAAAATTCTACCGTGACGCTAAGTTGTGTACCATTGGTGAAGGCACTTCAGAGATTCAAAAAATGGTGATTGCGCGGGAGATTTTAAAGTAACAAATTCTATTGCTTATTCAGATCAGATTTATCTATTTTACTAACCTTCATCTTGCAATGGAGTAACATTGGATGCGATCTTAATAATTGATAGAACCGTTCTAAAATGAGTAAATGTATCCTAAAGCAAGTATCGCTGGTTGATCTTTCAATTCGTCAATAGACTGGTTCTTTCTTAATTTGAAGTCAGCATAAATTCCATGCTTATCATGAATTGCTGCATTGACTCCAATTCCAATATCTCCGAATCCACGATAGGCTCCAAGTTCGGCGCCAAAGTTGTACCCGAATCTGAAGACTGAATAGGGCCTGATTTTTCCAGGCAAAAAATAGAGTCTTATATCTGCAAATAGAGGAACAACACCGGTAGCACCTTGCCAGTAAACGAATCCAGAACCAATCCCTAATGATACTACATTGCCTATCTCATAAGCGCCAATAATGTTTAATCCTACTGAAGTAGTACGTTTGGTGAAAATAAGAGTGGGTTCACCCATCAAGACAAAATGACTCTTCCGTTGAGCAAAGTTTTTGTCTTTGGAATAGGTATTGAACAGATAATTTACATTAATGAACTGTGCGGAATGCTCACCGCCATTTAATCCTGCTGATATGCCGACGAAATGCCTTGAGTTTATCTTGTAAAAGTAATCGAGCGACCAATAGAAGAAAGGAAAGGTTGATTTTTTCGGTTCATAATAGCTTGTTCCAGCTCCTGCTTCGGTTAAAAGAAGATGATGTTGAAAATCAAAAATTTGAAAAAATAATCCTGATGCAAACCCAAGTTGAAATGTCGAATTCTCCTCAGGTTTCTTTGATACAGCATACGTAACGTTTGCAAGAATACCGAAGCGATTACTGAAATACCGGTTAAAATTCAATTGTGAATTAAAACCTGCTTCGGTAGCAATCCTTGTGTAGCCGGCTTCTACCACAAGCGATTGAGAAAATGATTTCGTCCCAAAATCACTAAAAAAAAAATAACTAAAACACCACCTTGGATTATAACTTTCATAACTACTGAATTGGTACTCCGCTAATCATAACCTGAAAACCTGCTGCGCTACTACTTGGAACAAACTCAAACTGTTGGTTGCCGAACTTATCCTTTGTTAGAAAGTAATGACCTAAGCTGTTGCCATTACCATCTCGAGGAATGGTGATCGTTTTTGTTCCGTAGTATACAAACTCATAGGTTGCAAATTCATCAATTGTTATATTGCCATCTACTTCAAGGAATTTAATAATTACTTCCATTTCCTTTTTATTGAAATTTAGTGTACAAATAATTTACTAAAACTTTGTAAGAATAAGAAAATTCCTAATATTAAGCAAAATTATTGTTTCTAATATTGGTTCAGTAAAGACTTCTATTTGATAGCCAAAGTGAAATTGCTATCACTATAAAGCTCAATTAGTTGAGAATGAAAGATGCCTTAGAGCTAAACTGATTTCATAGGATTAAGCATGAAAAAGAGGCTCTCTGTCCCCAAAATTTAAACAGATAGTGACAATCTGAAAGTTTAACTACTTTTGCGCCCTCATATATCGCGGAGTGGAGCAGTTCCGATAAAATCGGGATGGGCTCAAATCCGCCGGGTCGGACGCAGGATTGAGAGAAGAATTAGAATAAAGATTTTGAAGATACATCGCGGAGTGGAGCAGTCCCGATAAGATCGGGATGGGCTCATATCCGCCGGGGCGGACGCAGGATCGAGAGAAGAATTAGAATAAAGATTTTGAAGATACATCGCGGAGTGGAGCAGCGGTAGCTCGTTGGGCTCATAACCCAAAGGTCGCAGGTTCGAGTCCTGCCTCCGCAACAGAGAGAAAAGCCAGATTTTAGAGTCTGGCTTTTTTCTTGGGTACAACATAGGTACAACATTTCATCAATATGAGAACTCAACGAAATAGGCCTACATTATACTTATTGGATAAATAGTCTTTCGGGGTCAAAGAAATGGATTTGCTTTTTTTGTCTTCTTCATTATGAATGACAAAATCAAATTGTGTTTGTTGCATTAACTTATCAATACTAGTTTCTTGGCTTTGGATAACGGCTTTGTAATAACAAGGCTGGTAAAAAATATTTTCCACATGAGCAAGAACCAAGACCGAAATATCACTTTTGAGATTATTTCTTTTTTTCAGCTGGCTTCCAAGTTGAGAATACAACTTAAAATCCTGCGTCAGATAACTCAACAAAAAGTAAGTTTTTTTCTTAGTGGGGAATAAGGTCACATAAATACATTCCATTCTATCCTCTGAGTGTGAAATAGGATTGCCTTCAAAATCGAAATCGAGATCAAAGCTGGAGCACGCGGATACTGGATAGAAAGAATCCAACTCAAAAACTTCGGTTGTTACTATATCATATTGTGAATTGATAATAGCGCCATTAAAGATTTCCTTGTTTTTCTCAGTATCCAGGATTCCTTGTCTATCGATATCAAGAGAATAGTATTGAGCAAGCTTCGGAACTGAAGAAGCGATAAAAGCTCGATAAGCAAAAAGAAAATTTTGTTCTGAAGTATTTTTATAATCCGAATTTTCTATTGGATCAAAGATTTTATCGTGAGTATTACAAAAACATGAAAAGGTTGACGCGTCATTCCTACTAATTTTGATCGGTTTGGTTTCGGAAATATTCAACGAATAGCCGTAAACATGACTATCCTCACAGATCAAATTTAGAATTCGATTATTTTGAATAGTGTGAGCGTGTATAAATTGGACATGTCCATTTTTATCTTTGGAACATGCGGAAGTTGACGCAAGTGGGTGCCAGCATTTCTCCGATTTTTTCAATGCATCCTTTTGAATATTTAGCATTATCAAATCGAGGTCATCTTGTTTAATATCAATAATGTTGTATTTTTTTATAATGTGATCAATTTCAGAAATAGAGAATGAAGTTTTATTTTTTAGAATTAACAAATCCTTAGTAAAAGAATCTTTACTTTCAGGCCGAAGGCCACCCCTTCGGAAGTGACTTAGGTATTCAATAAAAACTTCAGCTTTAAATTGAGGATTGAGAAGAATATCAAGTATGTTTGACAATATTGTGAATTTTTTTTGATTCAAGAATTAATTGCCTCTTAGAATTAATTGGAATTTTATATCTCAGAACAAAGGTCGTGGTGGAAAGATTATTACTTTGGTTTTAGTTTAAAAATAAAGGCTTTTTAATGGAAGTAATCTGCCTTGAAAACGAAGCCTTCTACGCACTCATCGAGGAAGTTGTTCAACGCCTGAAAGAGAAGAACAATATCCAGGAAGACAAATGGATTTCAGGAGAAGAGGCAATGCAGAAGATGAGAATCAAAAGCAAAAGTACCTTGCAGCGATTACGTGATGAGGGGAGAGTACGTTTTACGCAACCGGACAAGAAGAACATCTTGTACGATACCGATTCAATAAACGAATATTTAGAAAAGCACGCTAAAGAGACATTTTGAAATGGAAAACCAGGAGAAACAATTTACACGCGGATTCAATCATGGATACCTCTTAGCGAGGTATCTTCCTGATTTGATGACTAATATTGTAAAGGGTATCAATTCCACCTCTGACTATTTTCAAGGCTTCTTTTCAGGGGAGAAGGAGTGGGAGCTTGAAAATTCGAGAAGCCAGTTAGATGACCTCAAGCATATTCGGAGGGAATCCAAAAGCCGTGAGCGGAATATAGAAAGAGACGAATAGTCTCTTTGCTTCGTAAATTCGTCCTCACATTTCGGACGATTTCTACATGCAAAATGTTACAACACTTTTTCAGTGTTGATGGATCAAAATGGAAAGGCTCTGCCAGGAGTAAAGGCAGAACCTTACAAATGGATTAATAAAGAAAAATCAATGCGGGTAAGGTTGCAAGATTGCCTTCCGCCATGGCGATTGATAATCGTCCTTATGGCGGAAGGCAATCTTGCGGGGAGCACCCCGTACCCCCTGGGATCAAATTTGACAATTGAAAGCTCTTGAGCTATGGCTCAAGTTCGCTTTCTTCTTCACGTTCTTCATCGTAGAAATCATCAGTTTCATTTTCGTCCTTCTCATCTTCTTTCTCTTCTGAAGGATCGTCCTCTTCCTCCTTTTCTTCGATTTCTTCTTCCTCCTGTTCATCTTCTTTGATCTCCCGATCACGAGATGGTGAGTTTCGACCTCTTATGTCTTGCAACTCTTTCAAAGCCTCTTTTTCTTCATTTTCGATTTGAGTGAGATGCTCGATTCTCTCTTTATCAAAGCCTAATCGGCTGAGACGATATTTCCTTTCGCCATCATATTTGATTCCTTGTAGCCTACCTGACCGGTAGTAAGGCTCATGTCCTTCGGCCTTGATTTGAGAAAGGAATTGATCGAGAGAATGAGCATCGCTGTAGGCTTTTTCAAGAGTTACAGTTAGGGACTGTTTTTGAGTTTCCCGGACATTTTGGTTTTGAATTGGCTTATTTATTTCGCCTATTCGCTTCTCCTTTGATTTTCCATGCTGAGGTAGGCTATTTACCAGTTCCGGGTATTTAGTGCGTTGAAACTCATCCAGGGCCTTTTTAAGGCCGTTAAATTCGCTTTGGGAGATACGATTTGATTTGCCGGTTAAATACTCTACGCCAGAAGAGACGATATGTAGATGAGCGTGACCCTTCTCAAGGTGGGCCGTGGCCAGATACATGTTTTGGGGACCTCGAAGCTCAAAGTATTTATGAGCAATACTTCGAAGCATCTTATCATCTACCAGGTGTGAGTCCTTGCTACTTATGGAAAGTATCGTATGGTGGAGCTTTACGTTGTCCTTTCTTCTTCGAAGCCGATATGATTCATTCTGGTCAAATTCTTTTGTCCATTTTTTTATGGAAGCTCGTGAACGAATATTGTGACGAATGATAAGTTGCTTCTCTTTGCCTTCGGGTGTTTTTCTATTTTTCTCAAAGAGATATGAAAGAAGTTGTTGGGTGCCGGAGCGGCGAGTAAGGTTCTTTAATATCATGTTTCTGAGGCATGCAGAAGTTTGATGATTTTTTCTTTCATGGAAGCGTCTATACGGATTTGATCTTTAATCCATTCTTCCAAAGTTTTCGGATGATGCAGTTGAATAAGAACTTCTTTTTCCAGATCAGATACTTTCGCAAGAACTGTGCTTCCCATCGTTGATGGTAACTGACCATCTTCAACCATCCTTTGAATGATGTTGTAGTTCATTGCAAGCAATTGTGTGATACGTCGTACTTGCTCAAGATCAGTAACTAGATATATTTTATCACAGTATGCAAGCGTCGCTCGTTTTATATATCCGGTTCTGCTCATTTTATGTTTCCTGGCTTCATCTGCCACAATCTTCAACTCCTGCCGATTGAATGAAAGCGTTAATTCCTTTTCAGCTTTCCGCTTTTGCTTCTCCATACCCTTTTATATTCCTTCCAGTATGCTTTTTTAGCTAAAGTGATTTGTTCGTCGGTTCCAGTTTCAAGAACCTTGTTTGATTCAAGATAACTATATAGCGAGCTGGCTTTTTTTAGAGCCCGCTTCATTTGGCCTGAAATTGAATCACGGGTGGAGTGTCAAATGGCAATACATTATCAGGTTCGCAGGCTGGAAGTTCTGTCAACCGTTTGAGTTTTCGATCCTCATAAAAAGGATACATTTTGGTAAGAATAGGGGGTTTATTACCAAGCAGAATAATCGCTTTTTCAAGGATTCGAATTTCATCCGCTGAGAGCAAGTGCCTGGTACGAAGGTTTTCCTCATCGTCATAGTACTGAAATTGTCCAAGCACGCTTTCCAGCATTTTACAGGTCTCAATAGGTTGCCCTGGTAAATAAACTTTGGCAAAACAGTTTGCTGAAATATTTTTTGCTTCATAAGAACCATACAAATGTTCAATTTGATGGTAATCTTGGAAAAGTAAGAGAATACCCCCGAAGCTTTTTCTAATATTTGCTATGGTTGTCGAAAGAGAACTTAAATAGAGAGAGCTTGCCTCATCTAGCAGAAAGAATATCGATAATTCCTCTTTACCAGGAATTTTACTGAGTACTTCATTGAAAAACTGCTGGAAGAAAAGCGATGATAAAACACCATAATAGTGCATATCCGGGACAGAATTATTGATGAAAAGCGCTGTCTTTTCTTTTCTGAATTGCTTGAAATCTATCGTATCAATGGAAGTTACCTTCGCTACGGTTTCATCAGAGAAAATGGATAGAGCACTTTTGCATACAGCGATTATTCCAGATAAGGTCTTGTCTCCATACGAGACAAAAGCGGAATATTCTGATATTAGCTGTTGATCTTTGGTACGAACAAATAGTTTGTCTACTTTCTCCGGGTGCGCGGCAAATTCATTTAGCAGGGCTAGAACATTATGAAATGTGCGAAGTGGAACCGGGCAGTGAAAAATGAGGTAACGTATAATCACAGAAGTTAACGACTCCGCGTTCCTGTTCCAAAAAGCATCACGATGATATGATTCTCCCAGCGACACCCTTAAAAGGAGGTTGGACAGCTTTTGAATATCTGAAATGGATTTGCATCGAAGCAAGGGGTTAAAGCACTGGGATCTGTCATCATCATATTTCAGGATCAGAATCTTGTATCCTGCTTTTTTTAATGCTCCACTAACAGACATTCGGATTTCACCAGATGGATCATTGAAGATGAGTGATGAATTTCCATCCGCCATTTTAAGAGCAGAATTAATAAGTACCGTTGAACTCTTCCCGCTTCCCGACCCACCTAGACATAGGCAGTTTTTGTAACTCTCATCTATAGAAAGGGATCGCCTACCGGTTATGCAAAACCCAGTATCACGACTCCTAAGAACTTTTCCTGCTTCGATAAAATCTGCGTTGTACTCTTTCTTACGAGCTGATGGAACAAGAGATACGATTCCATTAATTGTTACATCCAGTATTGCTTCAAATATCCCAGCAACAACTCCTAAAATCAAATTTACTAGCTGAATCATGGCTAACGTGTGATTATCTTTTCAATCCCTTCTCCAATCTTCAGGAGTGTCATTCCTACAATTTTACACACCCAGGCAAATGCAATTGCCAAGAGCTTCAAAATTGCTAACAGCAGCATTTTGAGAGCTCCCAGCAACGCATTTTTAATTGTTGGTCGGCTCATGATCTCACTTTACTTTATCACTATTATTGCTACTCCCTGATTCAAGGAATGCCTTACCCATTACCCTATTTATCGCCCGTATTAAATCTGCTGGTATCGTCCGTTCAAAATCTATTTTAATCATAGGAAAATCACGTCGAAATGCTTCAATTTTTTGAACTAAGGAATGAGTATCTTTTGTAAAATCGGGTAAATTTTTATCACGATTCTCTCTTTCAACCTGATCAATTCTTCCTGCCAGTTTTCGCCGATCAATTCTATATCTCATATAAGCAAATATTTCTGCAATTGCTTCACCATTCCGAATTAACCAGAGATGGAGCATTAGACTTGCTACCAGCAAGGAGATCTGGATTATTACAGTACCAGTGAAAAATGTTAAAAATGAAACACCATCAACAGTTTCACTGTACTCCTGTGCTGAATACAGAATTACCAAGAAGGTAAGGGCAACTAATATTACCAAGACGAAGTATTGTAGATTGCGAATTATCCACGAACTGCCTTCGCCGCTCCGATTCTGGATTATGCTGAAATAGCTTATTCCAATTTCAGTGACAATTAAGAATGCTGGAATTAGAATTTTTAATATTACAGGCCAGCCGAATTGATGGCACAAAATTGTCATTCCATTATATAGAAGGAAAAAGTCAATACACATACTAAGGAAAATAATGATAAATCGCCATGACATTTTGGTGCTTTCTCTCCTGTCCTCCAAAATTTCAAAAAAATCAGGATTCGTTTGATCCAGAACCGAAAGTTTTTCCTTCAAAGCGGCGATCTCTTCATTTAAAGATTTACACATGGTAAAGAGATTAAGCAATTTTTCAACCAAACGAAATATCGTTTGTTGAGCAATGTTTGCAGAGTGATTAAATTTTGACATAAAATGGAGTTTTAGTGAGAGTTAGTTTTAAGTGTATAATGAATTGCTTGCTCCGATGACTGAAATGTATGCGTAATCAATGAATCAAGACTGGTATGTTCTAGTCCACTAGCATTAATTAGGATGAGTTCCATATGGCTTTGAATATTTGAAGTAGTTTTTCCGTAAGAATCCTCTCCATCACTGTTTAATAAAAGGAAGTTCTTGGCTGAATCAAAGAAGGAGTGGTTGAATACCTTATCAGCGATTCTAACAGTGGTAGCAATATCTGTTTCATTAGCCAGGTTGTTACGATGTACTGCAATGGATGAATCGATCTGATAGCAGAATGACGTAAATAGTTTATTCCGCTCATAAAAGAAGGCTGCGCTATCTGATTGGTATGTTTTTAGATCAGTTAAGAACCTTTGCTTCGCGTCCTTTCTTTCTACAATATTTACCTTTCGCAGATCAGGTAGTACTGGCTTATGAAATTTCTTAGCCGGTAGTATTACGCTTAAAAGCTTATTTGCTGATAAATCTGAGATGATACCAAAATTAAGCTCGATATCGCGATTGAAATCATTGTAGTACGGAGTGAAAACATTGGACTTAATAAGTACGACTCCATTTAACTTTATACTTTTTGACACGTCCTGAAAGTATACCAGGCATAATGGAGTTGTGAGAAATGAATCATCAGGAGTACTCCTTGAATTAAACGTTGAATTATCTATAGGCAGCCTCTTATCATAATTTAATTCACTTTGAAGGAATATATAAATTCCAATACAAAATGAAAAGATACTTAAAAGTTGAATTCCTAATTTCATGGTGCGTGATTTTAGACGTTAATTGATTTATGAGGCTACTTTGCCTTATTTCTGTCTTCAATCAGGATCGCACGGAAGCGGGTAATAGTTTATTTGTTTATAAGGACAGGTATGATATTATTTCATTGTAGGCTTCCAGCTCTTCCTGGGGGTTTGCGCATAAACAGTCGCAATGCTCCAACATTGCGGCTGTCTTTCTACGCGAGGAGGACCTCGATTGGAGAATACATATATAGGGTCCATTGAAAACGGATTTGCAGGTTTGATTTTTTTTTAAAATCCTGCCTCCGTTTACATACATTTGTAATGAAGTCTGGAGCATGCTCACAGAAGCAGGTTTCAGTAATCGGGTAGTTCTTCTCGTCTAAAAGCAGTTCTACCCGATTTTATATTTTTTATTTTCAGCGTTTTGTTGTCTCATTGATTTTTCATTTTTATGTCGATGGCGACTAATTTGTAAAAAAGTTGGTATTTAAAAAAAATAAATTTGGATAGTTACCAACAAGCCAGTAACTAAGTATAGATGCCATAAATTCTGATATAAGTTCAATACAATGAAGACACTTTGTGAATATTGTTCGAGTTAATCAAGAGAACCTGTTGCACATTTGTTATGCGATATATTATTAGTGGCGAGCAAGCTCAAAAGGCAACTCGGTGCTTAGTATAGAAGATTTTATTGATAGTTAATTCAGCTTTGGTTTAATTAACTTCGTTTTGGATTATGTTTAGGAGTTAAGGTTACAAAAATGAAGAGTATCCTTTTGTATTCAGCTCGATAAGAACCCACTTAGAAGCACTAGTTTGATTTGCGATGATATAACTAGATAGTTCATCAATTTTTAATTCATTCACTATTTCAGCATTTCCGCGTACATGTGATTCGTCAACTTTATAAGCTCGAATCCATTTTAAAATAGCCACGGGACTTACCCCGATTGACCTGGCAATACGCTCTAAACTTAAACCTTCTAGATGCATTAAAAGTGCTAGCCGTCTGTATGATGGGTGAATTCCAGCTTTGTAATTGACTGAAAAACGAAAACCACAGAATAAACATTTGTAGCGTTGCTTTCCTTTTACAATTCCGTCTTTTACCCTCCATAAATGGCCACATTTCGGACATTTCATGGCTTTTTTTTGAGTGAATTTATAAGATCTATACTTAGTTAACAATTAATTTATTTAAATGCCTATTTATCAGTAGTTTAAGAAAATAAAATAATCTAAAAAAAATGTGAATAACTGAGCCCATTTTGAAAAATTCCGCCTCTTTTTTCATTAATGAAGAATTATTCCACTTTTTTTATCTTGCTATTCTTACCTTGAATTCTATTTGATAAAATCAAAGAAGCGTGGTAAAATATCTTCGATTGCGTGAGAAAGACTGCATCAAGGAGATGCTGAATTTGCCTGATAAATTGCTTTCAAAAGATCGCATCAGGCATTAATTTATCCATCATCATAAAATAGGATAGCCCAAAAAGAAACCAAATCAGAAATAAGAAAAAATACAATGAGTTTTAACACCCAATCCCTTAAGCCAATAATTAACTTCATCTGGACAGTTGCCGATGATGTTTTGGTGAATACTTACCAGAAAGGCAAATATAAAGATGTTATTCTGCCAATGGTTGTCATTCGCAGATTGGATTTGCTGTTGGAACCGACAAAGGATAAAGTATTTGCTACCTACACTGAGTACAAAAACAAACTCCAAAATTTAGACAGCTTGCTTACAAACACCAAACACGGTTCCGGTTTGGCATTTTACAACACATCAAAATTCACTCTAAAAAAATTGTTGGATGATCCCAAAAACATTCGAAGCAATTTTGAATATTATTTAAACGGCTTCTCTGAAAATGTTCAAGACATCATTAGCAAATTCAAATTCCGTAATGAGATTGAAACACTCGATGATGCTGACATTCTCTTTTCATTGATAGAGAAATTTGTTTCACCTAAGATAGAATTGCACCCAGACAAAATACAGCCCTTGGCAATGGGCTACATATATGAAGATCTGGTGCGAAGATTTAACGAAGAAAACAACGAAGAAGCGGGAGAACACTTTACTCCAAGAGAGATTATTGATTTAATGACCCACTTAGTTTTTCTTCCAGTGAAAGATAAATTAAAACAAGGAACATTTCTAATTTATGATCCATGCGTGGGTAGTGGAGGTATGCTGACTGTTTCCAAGCAATTCTTACACAATCCAGAAGGGCAAATAAAAAGCAATGCCACAGTACATTTATACGGGCAGGAAAGTACACCGTTTATTTACGCGACTTGTAAAAGTGATATGCTCATTAAAGGTGAAGACCCAGATAAAATAGCTTATGGCAGCACTCTGAGTCAATACGGATTTCCACCTGAATTGAAATTTGATTTCATGCTCACCAATCCGCCTTATGGCAAAACATGGGCACCAGATAAAAAAGCATTAGGTGTAGGACCGAAAGGAGCCATCATTGATAAGAGATTCCAGGTTGGACAAAGTCGAGTGAATGACGGACAGTTGATGTTTGTATTACACATGCTCAGTAAAATGAAAGATACTGAAATGGGCAGCCGTATTGCTTCTGTTCACAATGGGTCTGCATTATTCACAGGTGATGCCGGTGGAGGTGAAAGTGAAATAAGGAAATACATTATTAAAAACGACTTATTGGAGGCTATCATTGCATTGCCAAATGATATGTTTTACAACACGGGCATTCCTACATACATTTTTGTTTTCACCAACCGTAAATCAAAACACCGTGAAGGGAAAGTGCAATTGATAAATGCAACATCAGAAAAGTTTTATTACAAAATGCGAAAGCCATTAGGCAAAAAGAGAGTTGAATTTTCGACAGAGCATATTTCAGTAATTGAAAAAATGTTTATTGACTTTGAAGAAAACGAATACAGCAAAATTTTTGACAACAGTGATTTCGGCTACAACCAAATCACAGTTCACCGACCAGAGAGAGATGAAAAGGGAAAAATAATTTATGCAAGCAAAGGCAAACCAAAAAGCGATAGCAAACTGAAGGACACCGAAAATATTCCTCTGAAAGAAAATATACAGGAATTTTTTGAAAGAGAAGTTTTGCCTTTTGCAGAAGATGCTTATTGGGATAAGAAAGAAACCAAAGTTGGTTATGAAATAAATTTTGCAAAATACTTCTACATACACCAACCACCACGACCATTGATAGCAATTGCAAAAGATATTTTTGCTATTGAAGAAGAAACCGAAGGACTTTTAAAAGAAATTATTGAAGCATGATCGCAGTAGCAACAGAAAATAAAAATACCGTTTGGCATGGTGAGTTCCCCTCTCATTGGGAAGTGCTACGCATAAAAAACTTGTTTCAGGAAATGGAAAACAGAAGTGAAACAGGTAGCGAAGAATTGCTTTCTGTTTCTCATTATACAGGCGTTACACTGAAAAGAGACAGTCTGGAAAACGAGGATGACCATTTAACCAATGCTGAAAGTTTGGTTGGTTACAAGTTGGTTGCAAAAAATGATTTGGTAATAAACATCATGCTTGCATGGAACGGAAGCTTGGGAATTTCGCCTTACCACGGAATTACAAGTCCTGCCTATTGTGTGTATAGAATTAAAGGAGAAAACAATCCAGAATATTTCGGCTACTTGTTTTCAACTGCAATGTTTAAAGCAGAGTTTCGCAGAAACAGCACAGGCATTATTGACAGCCGTTTGCGTTTATACTCCAATAAATTTTTCAGCATCTTTTCGGTTGTGCCACCAAAAGAAGAACAAGACGAAATAGTTTCTCACATTAAAATCCAATCTGAAAAAATAAATCAGTTCATTCAAAAAAAGAAACACTTTATTGAATTACTGAAAGAGCAAAGGCAAACAATAATTACCAACGCAATCACTAAGGGCGTTGATGAAAACATCGAAACAAAATTTTCAGGCGTAGAATGGCTTGGAAATGTTCCCAAGCATTGGAAAGTAATAAGATTAAAATTCGTTGGTGAATCCTTTATTGGATTAACATACAGCCCACTTGATTTGGTTGACAAAGAAGATGGAGTATTCGTTTTGCGTTCATCCAATATTCAAAATGGCAAGTTCGCAACAGAGGATAATGTTTATGTAAATAAAGAAATTCCAGAAAAGCTAATCTTAAAAAAGGGTGACATCTTGTTATGTTCAAGAAACGGTAGTGCAGAATTAATTGGAAAAAACATTTTGATTGACGAAGAAACAGAAGGAAATTCTTTTGGTGCATTCATGACAGTTTTCAGAAGTCATTTGAATTACTATCTGTATTATTTTTTCAATTCAAGTATTTTCAAATCTCAAACATCTTTGTTTGCGACATCAACAATAAATCAGTTGACGAATGGAATATTGAACAATCTTAAGATTGCATATTCTGAAAATATTGATGAGCAGGAAAGAATTATTGAACACATCAAAACCGAAACTGCCACCATAGACACAGCCATATCCAAAGCTGAAAGAGAAATAGAACTGATAAAGGAATACAAAGAGGCAATGATAAGCGAGGCAGTAATAGGTAAATTAGATTTAAAACAAGCATGAAAACCGATACATCAGAAAAAGGTTTAGAAGAACTTATAGCCAAGCATTTGTGTGATACCACCATAGGTAACGGTTTTATTCTACGCCAGCACTCGCAATATAACCGTGCTGAATGTTTTGATGAAGAACTTCTTTTCAAATTTTTGGAAAACACACAACCGAAAGAAGTAGCGAAACTGAAAACTGTTCACGGAGATAATTACAACCAAAAAATACTTTACCGGATAAATCAAAAATCAAGGATCAGACAGTTGTAAATAACCTTTGTCTCGGTGGTGTAATAAATCTTTTACGAAATGGAATTACAGATGGGCAAAGCGGAATAAAACTCAGATTATTTTTTGACAAGCCAGTTTCCAATCTTAATGAAAAGGATATGGAATTATTCACAAAGAATATTTTCTCAGTCACACGCCAGGTACATTACAGCCAACAAGATGAGAAATCAGTTGACTTGGTAATTTTGTTAATGGTTTGCCTGTTATAACATTTGAGTTGAAAAATGAATTAACAAAACAAAATGTAAAAGATGCTATTCGCCAATACAAAACAACCAGAGACCCTAAAGAAGAATTGTTTCGTCTTGCACGCTGCCTCGTTCACTTCGCAGTAGACACCGAGCAAGTGTGGATGTCCACCCACCTAAAAGGGGAAAGCTCGTACTTTTTACCATTCAATAAAGGTCATAATAATGGCGCAGGCAATCCGCCAAATCCTTCGGGGATAAAAACAGATTACCTCTGGAAACAGATTCTGACTAAAGAGAGCTTAACTAACATCATTCAAAACTACACTCAGTTAATTGAAGAGGAGGTTGAAAAGATTTTACCCGATGGCAAAATCAAAAAGGAAAAAGTAAAAAAACTCATCTTCCCTCGGTATCATCAGTTAGATTCAGTAAGAAAACTTTTGCAAGATGCAAAAGTAAATGGATCAGGCAAACGATATTTGATACAACATTCGGCAGGATCAGGAAAAAGTAATTCCATCAGTTGGTTGGCTCATCAGTTAGTCGGATTGTTTGACATATCAAACACCGACACCGTTTTTGATTCTGTGATTGTTGTTACGGATAGAAAAGTCTTGGATGTCCAGATTCGAAACAATATCAAACAGTTTGAACAGGTACAGGGAGTTGTCGAAGCAATCACAGAAGGAAGTAAGCAGTTGAAAACCGCATTGGAAGAAGGCAAGAAAATCATCATTACTACTATTCAGAAATTTCCATACATCGTAAATGAAATTGGTGAACTGCCCGGAAACAAATTCGCAATCATAATTGATGAAGCACATAGTAGCCAAAGCGGTAACACTGCCGGCAAACTTAATGCAACTCTTTCAAAAGAGTTTGAAAAAGTACAAGTGGATGATGAAGACTTTATTTTTATGGATAAGGATCAGCATGATGAGCTCACTTCCGAAGATTTGGTTGTGGATATAGTGCAAAGCAGAAAAATGCTGAAGAATGCCAGTTACTTTGCCTTCACGGCTACTCCTAAAAATAAAACCCTTGAATTATTTGGAGTAAAATACAAAGAGGCAGATAAGGAAAAATTCCGCGCCTTCCACCTTTATTCTATGAAGCAAGCCATTGAAGAAAATTTCATTCTTGATGTCTTACAGAATTATACTACTTACCAAAGTTACTATGCTGTATTAAAGAAAATTCAGGATGATCCGGCATATGATAAAGTCAAGGCTCAGAAAAAGCTAAAATTTTATGTGGAGAGTCATGCACATGCCATTGGTATGAAGTCTGCATTGATGATTGAACATTTTATGGAATCGGTAATTGCCAAACAGAAGATTAATGGTCTGGCAAAAGCGATGCTGGTTACAGGCAGTCGCAGAAACGCAGTGAAATACAAAAAAGCATTCGATAAATATCTAGCAGAGATAAAAAGTCCTTACAAAGCAATTGTCGCATTTTCTGGCGAGATTGAGAAAGAAACCGAACAATCATTGAATCATTTTTCAAGTGCCTCAATTCCAGATGAGTTCAAGAAATCTGAAAACAGATTTTTGATTGTAGCAAATAAATATCAGACAGGCTTTGACCAACCTCTATTACATACCATGTATGTTGATAAAAAATTGGGCGGAGTAAGCGCGGTTCAAACCTTGTCAAGATTGAATCGAACAGCATCTGGCAAGAATGACACCTTCGTAATAGACTTTGCCAATTCTACTGATGAAATCAAAAAGTCATTTGATCCATTCTTTGAGACGACAATTCTAGGGGAAGCTACAGACCCAAATAAATTGTTTGACCTTCAAAATGCTTTGGACAATTTCCATGTTTATTCTGTAGATCAAGTTCATGAGTTTTCTGACAGAATGGTTGTAAATGTACCCGTTGATCAACTTCATGTTTTATTGGATGAAGTAGTAGAAGTATTTCGTACCACATTGAATGAGAAAGCACAGGAAGATTTTAGAGTAAAATGCAGATCATATGTTCGGTTATATGTTTTCCTCGTTCAAATAGTGCCATTTACCAATGGTTACCTGGAGAGATTATACATATTTCTTAACCACTTGCAGAATAAAATTGGCAGGAACCAGGGTGATGATTTTGCGCAAGGAATTTTAGATAATATCGATATGGAGAGTTATCGGCTGCAGCGGGAGGGCGAGCTCAGAATTACACTTGAACAAGGTGCTGAATTGAAACCTGTGCCATCGGAAATGAGGAGCAATGTTGCAGATCCTGAGTTGGCATATCTGTCAGCTATTGTCAAAGCTTTCAACGATCGTTTCGGAACAACATTTACGAATGAAGATAAGGTACGGAAAATGACTGCAGATTTAATGCAGGATGTTATGGATGATAAAAAGGCTGTGGAAAACATCAATGCCTCATTGCAGAAAAAGGATTTGCAAAATGCGCAAATCACTTTTACCGATGTACTAAAGGCAAAAATGGTAAACCATATTGAAAGCAATTTTGAGGTTTTTAAAGAGTATAATGACAATCCTGAGTTTAGGGCATTCTTAGCAGGTCAAATGTTCAATTTGCTATTAAAGGATTATTCAAGTCTCAAAATCTAATTTGTCTCATTCAAGCAATCCTTCAAACCTTACAGGTAAAGTGGGGTTCCTCATCGCTCCGCAGGAAATCATGCCAGCCTGTTTCGTAGCTGTTATGTTGGGTCTATTTCAAAAGGCATAACAACCACTTTACTCCCTTCGGCTGTTCTTCGGATCTCATTCATTACTTATGATGGTGGCTGATTTTAAAGCTTTTTGAGCAAACAGTAAGAAAGTGAGCTAAAACGCATAAAAATCTTAAATAATATTTTACTATTTTTCAAAATTGAAATCTGAGTAAAGCTAACGCTTACCTAAAAACTTCATGCTTGTGAGGATAATATCAACTTTGTTTATTATTCTTCTTTCATTCTCATGCATTGTTAAAGCTCAGAATCTTGTTGCAGTTCATCATCTTGGTCAACCAAGTTTTTATACACAGGTGACCGATGCCGTTTCAAATTCGCAAAGTGGTGACACGATTTATATTCCTGGTGGATCCTATTCGATTGGCACATTAGAAATTGATAAAGAGCTTCACATTTATGGAGTAGGACACAATCCTGATTCATCAAAGGCGACTGGTTTCACTCTTTTGACAGGTTTCATTGTTCTAACAGAAGGCTCCGATAATACAGAGATCATTGGTTTGAAATTAGGAATTTCAGGTATCGGTGGTGGTACGATTTATTTTGGCAATATAGCTTCAACTAACTTTATCAGTGTTAGTAATTGCCAAATAAGAAGATGCTATATCAGTAGTATAAATTTCAGAACAGACGATGTTTCTGTTAAATTTTCAAATAATACCATTAGTGAAAATGTTATATTCGGTAACATTGAAACAAGTGGCTATGCTCCAGGAGTGGAAAATAATTTTTTTACAAATAATATTTTGGGTCATCTTACAACCATTGGAAGCGGAAATTTAATTCAGAATAATGTTTTCTTAACTGGCTATGTTTACGGAGTAATTCAATCAACAATTGAAAATAATGTCTTTCTTCTGAATGGATGTTGCGACGGAGGACAAAACTTAAATAACATCATACGAAATAACCTGTGTGGCTTTGGTTCAGGTTTTTTTACCAGTAGTACAAATATCATTCAGGATAACATCTACAATCAAGTCAGTGGGTCAATATTCATAAATCAAAGTGGTTCCATTTATCAATACACGCAGAACTATCATCTTCAAATAACTTCGCCTGGGAAAAATGCTGGAGCAGATGGAACCGATGTCGGAGTTTACGGAGGAATTTATCCCTGGAAAGAAGGAAGCATTCCACCAAATCCACACATTCAATCGAAAACAATTAGCAGCAATACAGATGCTTCAGGTAATTTACCGATAAACATCAAAGTTGCAGCTCAAGATCATTAAATAGTTTCTTATGAAAAGTGTTCTCTTGGTTTTCACGATTTTGGTATCGTTTCATATTTGCAAGGCTCAGAAACAAATAGCTGTTGAAAGTGCTGGCAACACTTCATTTTATTCGGATATTCAAACTGCCGTCACGGCAAGCAATTCTGGAGACAAAATATATATTCCGGGTGGAAGCTTTAATGTTGGAACACTTCACATTGATAAAAAATTGGAGATGTATGGTGTTGGGCATAATCCTGATTCCACTGTTGCAACACAACCCACTTATTTGACTGGAATAATCACATTGCATACAAAAGCAAGCTATGGGGTAATTGAAGGTATTAGTATAAGCGGAGCCATTAATTACAATCTCGAAGATGACACTATTCGTAACTTTTCTATTATTCGATGTAATATCCAAGGAGGCGTATATTTTCCCAAAAGTGCTTTTAATAATTTGATCATAGAAAATATCATCGGTTCACAATTGTTGGCGACTCCCGGTGGTAATGCCGGAAACAATTTAATCAGCAATAATATAATATCAGGCGCGACCTATTATTTTAATAATGGCACACAATTTCTAAATAACATTTTTCTGTATTGTAGCGTTGGCTGCTTTGCGTCTCCTTTACTGATTAGCGACATTAACTGCACATTTGAAAATAATTTATTCATGTCTTATACCTACACAACCTATTCTCAATGCTGCTGCACATTTATTTGCGATCAAACTACTAATTCAATCTTTTCGCATAATGTATTTGTTGAAGACTGGACAGTGGATTTTGGACATTGCCCAGGGTGTATTTCAACAAGTAACTATACGGCTCAACCTTTTAATAGCATATTCAATTATTGGGATGGAAATCAAGCATTCAGTTATGCCGACAATTTTCAATTGCAAAATCCATCTCTGTATGTAGACGCAAATGGAGAGCAAATAGGAATTTATGGTGGCGCGTTTCCATGGAAAACAGGAAGTATTCCTCATAATCCACACATTCAGACAAAGGACATTAATGGATCAACAGATCAAATTGGGAATCTTCCGGTAAACATCAAAGTTGCTGCTCAAGATCATTAATTCATTAATATAAATGAAATTAACATCACCAAGAAAGAGTGCCGGAATCGATGGAACGGATCTAGGAATGCATGGGGGGGGCGTTTCCGTGGAAGGAAGGTAGCATACCGAGCAACCCACATATTCAGACTAAAACGATAAACAGCACTACTGATCCAGTGGGTAATTTGCCGGTGAATATAAAGGTTGTGGCGCAGGATTATTGATTAGACACTTGAGTATGATATAATGGGTGAAGAAATTTAGAAGGATTAACAATTAGCAAGGACACAATGAAAAAGAAATTTTTTACTCTCCTCATAATTATTCCAATAATAATATTGGTTGGGTTTGCATCTAAAACTGAGTGGATCAATTGGATGGGAGACAATTCCTCTGCAAGAATAAACGGTAATATTTATAGGCACTATAGTCGTAACGGAGGTTTAATCGATGGACCTCTTGCTAATGCTAATGTTCAAATTCATGTTTACAAAGAAGGCACACCAATTTCGCGTTCTCTTCTCATGGCAGAAACGACAACAAACAAAAATGGAAATTTTAAGTTTTTAGTTCCCCCAGGTGATTTTGTGATTTCATTCTCATCACCTGGTGATGGAGGAAACAAAGTGGTGTCACTTAGAGAAGGTGAAACTATTGAAGTTAAAATGAGGGCATATGGAGCATCTACAGATTAACTTGGACTAAAATGTACTAATTGGTGACTTACTTTGAAAATTTGATTCCCCACCCTTAAATATTTTGGAAATCATGCTAAATAGATATTTGAAAAAGGCTTTTGCAATAGTCTTTGCTACTTTGTGCGTATTAACTGGCATTAATTGTAACGCGAATGCTCAAGATTCTTCCATATTTTATACACCCGATGGATTGAGGTATAAAATAAAATGGCCAAAGAGTGTCCCTCCGGGAGGATGTGGATCTCCTACATCTGAATTTTTAGATCAAACTTTTGACGGAACATGTCCTTATGATAATGATTGCGATAATTATTTAGTTCGTGATTTATACATTCCGAATTTATCTCAACCCACAAAGTATTTCATTTTACACTGGACAGTAATTAGAAATAGCGATGGTAGTGGTGGAATAAGCGATGGTGTGATTGCGGCTTTGATTCAAGAATTAAATGAAGACTATAATCCATTTAACATAGCTTTTGTATCAGATAACGACAATACATACAAGGACAAATCAAAATATAGCACCCTGGATTTAGCTGAAGATTTTGAAATGAAAAATAAGTATGGAAAAGATCAAGACAAGAAAATCAACATTTATGTAGTTAACGACATTGTGGGTAACGCTGCCGGTTATGCCTATAAGCCTTGGCAACCGGGTGGTGGAACCACCATTAGTGGAGGGGTGGTTATTGATCTTAATGGGTGTATTTTGGGAAACCATACTTTGACTCACGAGATGGGTCATGTCTTTGGCCTCCATCATACCCATCGTGGGACATGTGAAGTAGAATCATGTTCACCATGTTATGAAGAACCCGATATTAATGGGAAAGGGGTTGATGGTGATTTAACTGGGGATTTGATTAGCGATACAAATCCAATAACTGCGTTTCCCAACAACGTTTGCGTGATTACAGAACCTACTGAATCATACTGCGAAGATTTTACTAACTCAATTGACCAGTGTAGTGGATTTAACTATGAAAATACTCCTTATAAAAATTTCATGAGCTATTCAAACTGTATTCAGGAATTTGTACCTCAGCAAGCAGGTAGAATGCATTGTTATATATATAATCTTTTGTCATCTTGGATTAATTATTTTCCACCAAATAATGATAATTGTGTCGACGCAATCTTAATTGATGATCTCGAAACTTGTACTTATACCCCGGGATTCGTTGATGGCGCTTCTGATGATGAGTTTCCGATCTTACCTTCATGTAATGGCTCAGCCCCAAATCAATTTGGAGTCTTCTATCGTTTCTTTGCTACTTCAACTAATCCTATTATTTCAGTGAGTCCAAAAAACACAAGTGCAATAGGTTTATATCCAGTAATTGTACTTTACCAAGGCAGTAGTTGTTTCAATTTAACTGAATTACAATGTGCTAATTCAGAACTTAATGCTGCTAATCTAATTGTAGGTAATGAATACTGGATAAGAATTTATCATGGGGGGCCTACTCAACCGCCAATTGGAGAAGGAGGATTCGATATTTGTGTTACTCATACAACAACTCCTACCTCCTGTTCTGGCACAACGACTCTAACTCAACCTGGAGGTAGTTTTTCGGATGGAAGCGGCACCTCTGATTACAATCCCGACCTCAATTGCAAATGGCTCATTAGCCCTCCAGGCGCCACATCAATTACCGTTTTATTTTCCTCTTTTAATACACAACTTAACAAAGACAAGGTTAAGATTTATGATGGCCCCGACGTTTCATCGCCTTTGATCGGAACATTTTCCGGCAGCAGCTTGCCTCCTTCCGTTACTTCAACCGGAGGAAGTATGCTTGTCAAATTTAATACTGATGCATCTATATCTGCTCCAGGATGGAGTGCAAATTATTCTTCCTACATCTCGCCAATTGTAGATGGAATTGTGGAATATGAATATTGGTTTGATGATAGTTACAATGCAAAAGTAAATACAGCGGTCACTTCCGGTGATAATCTTTCTTTGAATACCGGTATTCCTACGACCAGTCTGTCAAATGGGCTTCATTCATTCCACATTCGATTTAAGGACGATGAAGGGTTATGGAGTTCGGTTGTAAGTCAGTTTTTCCAAAAGCTTGCGCCTACCAATGGATTGCCGAATTTGGTTTCTGCTTATCGGTACTGGTTTAATCAAGATGATGCAAACCTCATGAATGTTAATTTGGCTGTGCCAGTCAATCCGTACGAATTGATCTCTGATATTAGCACTTCCGGATTGCCCAACGGGACTCATACTGTGAATTTCCAATTTAAGGACACCAGAGGATATTGGAGTTCAGTACTTACTGATACTTTTTCTAAAAGCCTATCTGCTCCGAAGATCAGCTTAGTTTTGAAGACAAATGTGGTTTGTCCCAACACCGGCTCCATTGATATTAAAGTTACAAAAGGCGTTAGTCCATACAGCTATTTGTGGTCAAATGGTGCAACAACGCAAGATATCACAGGTCTCGTTCCTGGAACATATACAGTTACTGTCACTGGTGCAAATGGTGCCGGTTCAAGTGATTCGTACACCCTTAACCAATCAAATATTCCAAAGCCAACTGGTTTATCAGCATTCAATGTCACAAGTTGTAGTGCGACATTAAATTGGCAATCGATTGCTGGTATTTCAGAGTACAAAGTGCGCTATCGTATAACTGGATCATCAGGATGGTCTAGTCCCATTACAATTGGGAATGCAACAACATATGCTTTCTCAGGATTACTACCAAATACAGCGTATGATTTGTCCGTTGCATCAAAATGTTCAGGTTCTTCTACGATCAGCAATTATGCAACTATCTCTACTACCACTTTAAAATGCACCACTCCTATCAACATCACCGCAGCGAATATTACAGCAAGCTCTGCTTTGATCAGTTGGACTGGGCTGTGTAGCCCTACGAGCTATAAAGTGAATTACAGGCCTTTAGGAGGAAGTTTTACAACTGTCACCAGCACAACAAGCCCCAAAACAATAAATGGTTTAACTCCTTCTACTACATATGAATACCAGGTGAAGGCTGTATGCGGTGGAGATGATTCGCAATACTCTGTAGTACAGAATTTCACGACGAATCCACTGAAGGATCAAGAGGTAAAGGAATCTTATGAATCGAACAATATTTTAATTTATCCAAATCCAACTACTGGGAATTTCGTTCTTTCTTTTTCCAATCCGAAAAAAGAATTAGTCAAAGTAAACTTGCTTAATGTCTTAGGCCAAAGTTTGCAAAGAATACATGAGGAGCATCCTGCATCAATCCAATTTATTAAAGAAATTGACGGAAACAATTTGCCAGCAGGAATTTATTATGTTGAGGTTATGATCGGTGTTAGAACAACAACAGAGAAGTTAGTTATTGAACGATAACAAGAATAAAATAAAAAAAAGGAGTGGTTGTGCCACTCCCTTTTTACCGTACGTCCCACGGTACTCTTTTTTGAACTGTAGCCCGTGCTCAATCAACTACAATTACCCGGATACAACTTTTACTAAGCAAAATACATTGCAAACAGATATGCTATTCCAATGTCAATTGCTCCTTTTACCAACCAAGCTAATGTAATCTTCGTATAATCGAAACCAACTTGAAAAAGTTTGTCCTTAAGTGAAATGAAGAGAAAAGGTGCAATCTCGAATTGTTGATTATGCATCTTTTTTGAAATCCTCTCTTTTCCACTTATTTTATCTTGACCAACCTTCTCTTGGTTCAATCCAAATTCAATCACATTAGTTTGCTCACTGATTGGTGAACTCTGAACTTCAATTTGAACATTTATCGAATTCAGGATGTTGCTTTCATTTGCGACACAAGTTGTAACAGAAATCTTCGCCTCATTGGACATGTTAATAGATTTTCTGTTGCCATCATCACACGACATCCTATTAACCAATTTAGCTAATAGTTGAGCACACTTGTCAAAGAACGTAAGAACGAAGAACTATCAAATCTACAAACATTTCGGAAGCATCAAAAAATATTTTAATAAAATATTTTCTAAAAACCCCTTTAAAGTCAAGTAGAATTTAATTTTAATTCCATCAGGCAATAACTCATACCCCACAGGTAAAGCGGAGTTCCTCTTCCTCGTTCCGCAGGAAATCATGCCAGCCCGTTTCGTAGCTGTTATGTTGCGTCTATTTCAAAAGGCATAACAGCCACTGCACGCCCTTCGGGTTGCTTCGCAAGCCTGTCATGATTCCTGCAGTTCACTCGTCATCGTCACGGCAGCCTACCATGTCCTACAGAGAGCTTCATCCATTCGTCCTTCATTCCACTCCATGCGCTCCATTCGCTGGCTTCTACAGTAGCTCCTTCGGTTCGGGTTGTTTATGGGCTTGCGCCTTCTCCTTACTCCAACAACCACGAACCCTCAGTCGCTACCCTCTCAGGCTCATTACGCACCATTCCGTTTCATTTACGTCCTCATTCCTTCAGCACTCTGCAGTCCATTCGGCTGCTGCGTTTGGCTCGCCTGCGACACTCACTCGGCTTCGTGCCTGTCATGGTTTTTGTGCCTCCCGCGTGCTTTCCCACCCGCTATGCCATTGCTAAAGCACTTAGCTCACCTCAATACAAAAACACACGCCAGGCACTCGTGTAAACATAGCTGTACACCGCCCTCATTCTTCGGGCTAAAGTGTACAGCACCGAGTTCGTACTCGCGGACGGCTCGCCCGCAGCGTCTGCAAACCACTTCGTTCATTGCATCCGCTTTTGCTCAGCTGGCTGAAGGCTCCTTTACCTGTGATAGCTATAATAAACCCTGATTATCTTGATAGCCCTGGAAACAGACATCGAGCATTACAATTTATTATTTTTGTACTAAATATTTCAGGAACTAGCAGACAGAAATTTTCATAATGAAAAATCAATAGCTTCAAAAAAAAGTAACTTATAAGAAATACAGATATAAAGGTAAATACAGACCTTTTACTGTGTTCATTATCCATGGAACTTCTTCCGCATGGCGAACATTGCAAAGCTTGGTAGAAGGATATCAGTACAAAACGCTTGTTTTAGCGCAGCGCTTTAATGCATTGCCACTAAATGATCATTTACGAGAAAAAATTTATTGGGAGTGTGACTGCGCAATCGCAATACTTACACCAGATGACCTTTTGAAAAATAAGAAACTCCATCCCAGGTTAAATGTTATTTATGAATTAGGTCTTGTTCATGGATTAATTGATTGTGAGTATGGTGATAGATTGGAAATCGAGCCTGTGATTTTGTTAAAGGAAGAAAAACAGAGATGCCAAGCGATCTCCATAGTTTAATATATATGCCGTTTAAAAGGGAAAAATAAGAACACTCGATGCCTTCTTAAAACAGACTCTGGACGAAATTTACGAACAATTAAAGGATTACTACAGATAGGCCGTTGAATATCGAGTGCAAGAGGAGTTCTAAATATTTAATAGCCTTGAATTAGGTCATTGATTCCTTTTTAATGCCATGCACATTGAATGAAGATTCATAAGGAACGAGATAGCTGTATAGGTAACACCTGTAAAAATATTCTGATCCAGAATCACTCTTTCACCTAATTTGAAAGAAATTTGGGTTTCTTTCGATTTAAATCCAATCATTTTAGTTACAAAAGGTGTCTTTTTGAGTACTCGAGTCATTTCCACTAATTCCCCATCCTTCTTAGCATAATTTATCATATCAATATAGATGAGAGTAAGTTCATTTTGTGAATCCATGTTAAGGTCCTCGCTTGAAACAGTACCATTCCTGTGTACCAGGCAATTTCGAATCTGATTCATCGTCAGAATTTCATTTTTTAAATGCAAATTCGATCCAGATAATTTTTCAATCTCATCGAGTAACTGAGGAAGTGGTAACTTATTCGGTCTTCTTTGGATTTGATCAAGTTTTTTATTTAGCTCGAGTTCAGGTATCGGATTATCAATTAATATTTTTGCAAGCTCAACAGCTTTGAAAATTTTATGCGCTGCTATCAATGACAGTGTCAGGCCAACAATGAGCTCCTCAATAGCTTTCTTAAAGAGCCACATTTCAGACTCTACCTTTAATTCATCCCTGGTAAACTCTGGTAAGTTCCCTACAACAATTGGTAAGCTGTCAGTTTCATGCAGTGGTACAGGCTCACTGTGTATCTTGTTAGCATGGTATAAACGGGTTACAATCTGATTTGTGTCATGAAGGACTTTTAGAAAATGATTTACGACTCCTCCAACATCATAGTTTATTTCTTTTTTTTCCACAGAATTATTTTTCTTTTTATTTCCGAAAGATACGGATATCAGAAATAGTTTTGGCAAAAGCTTCTACTCTTAGGTCGCATTCTTTTTTCACAATACTCAATCAATGATTAGATGTGATGATGGCTAAAATCCTTTTCCAGCAAATGTAAGCCCGGCTCGCGCTGTCAAGGTTGAAATGCATTTTTGAAAAAAAATTGGCTATCGCTTAACCTTTAGCCATAAATTTTTTATTCAAAAAACCTTGACAGAAATCTTTTGCGCAGGCTTTTTTGCGGCTTACAAAGGATTTAAGCATCGGTTTGATTTAAAGCCATAATTGTTCGAAACCTTAGTTTATCAGCAGTTAAGTCGACCTCCAAAAGCTAGGAATGATTTCAAGTTAATATTCTCCTGCAAATTAAGATTTAGCCTACAAGGAACACTCATCTATAAGAATGTGTGTTCGGGTGACTGAGAAGGTTACAAACATCTGTGATTACAAGTCCGTTCTACTTTGAATTAAAGATTATCAAATTCTATTTACGACATTCACCGCCCATAGCCAATCACAATTATCAAATCCCTTTTCATAAACCGAGTATGCTTTTTCTCCAACCTGATGTTCCGTTTTTTAATAAATCAGCTTTGGTAAAGGATTGCTGAATACTTCTTGAAAATGCTAATATTGATACTTGTTTTCCTGTCGAATCAAAAATGGATAGTCTGTTATATACAAAATCGATTTTTAAATCCGATCCATTATTCCTTTTGAAATACTCTAAAAACGGAATCGATTGGAATGGAATATCTGGTGTTAACTTTAATTTTTCCTCATGTGAATCAAAATTTGCTTCGTCTTGCATTTGTTCATCAGAGAAGAACCGTCCCAGTTGTTTTAAGATTACTTTCTTCTCAAGTGAAAGTCCTTCATATTTTCTTAGTAATGAATCTGCCTCAGCAAATGTTTTGGGATAAACAAATGGTTCCTCCCAAATCTGTTGTAGTGGACCGAGTTTTCTTTGTATACCAGGTAAATCAATATCAGATAAAGGGGAGTAAAATTCAATAAGTTTCTCAGGTTGGTTGACAGTAAAAGTCAATTTTGCAATCGTCATGCTTTTAAGGAACAACGAGCAACAATAGGGTTCATTCTTTTTGAAATGTTTTGATTCTCTTGTTGTTCCTATCTCTTGTCTAATAGTCGTTAATCCAATGCAATCATTGATAGTGTTATTTGCGGGGATAGTTGCTAACAGCATTCTATCCTTTAGAGTAAAGAATATATCAAAGTAGACTGGACTTGCAAGTATAGGTTCATTAAAGGAATGCTGATTTACTTCAAGTTTCATAAAACCGTAACGCGTTACGGTGCAGTAAATATCAATTTTCCCGGGTCCCGAAGCAATAAGTTTGCCTTCTTTCCAGATTTCGTAATAGTTTGATTGATACCGAAATTTTTCCGGTACTAGTTGTTTAAAGGGAGGAAAGCTATCGTACATGACCTAGAGGGGATTGCTACTACTTCAATAACCTAAATTAATAAATCTAACAATTAAAAGCATTTCCCAAATTTAAATGATCATTTACGAAGCATAAATTATTTAATTCCGCTTTTTGCGCTAAAACATTAGCACAGGAATTTCTTTAAATTCATCAACCAAATAATCAAGGGGAAAAACAGATTAATTAATTCAAAAACATGCTCTTCACAGAAATTTGAATACTGTCCAAGATTTCGAAAACTTGTGATTTAATGTATCACCAACAAAAAAGCCCGAACAACAAGGACTGTCATTTTGGGCAATTCCAGCAGCTGAGCTCAAGAATTTCGAACTCCAAGATAGGCAAATATTCTTTTATGTGATAAAAATTAAAGCCCCAGATACAATCGGGGCTTCGATATAATAAATATGCGATTACTCAGCAACTTCCTGCTCTGCTAATTCTTCCTTTACTTCAAACTTCACACCCTGAATGAAATCAACTGCCTTTTGCGCCTGGCTACTGGCCATGACAATAAAGTGATCATCATTTTCCAATTTCTCCAACCAACCACTGATATACGCGGCATTATCCTCAATTTGCTTCTCAACAATACCGGTAAGTGATTCCAAGTAACAGGCTCCAATTTCAGCTACCAACTCTTCAAAAGAATACGGTAGTGAGCCATACTCAGCCATCTCAAGTAATCCCTTACGGTTCAGTCTGCTTAAGTGACCAGTGCTGTGAACGAGTTCATGAAAGAGTGTGGCATAGTAGCTTTCATCACTTGTGAAGTTTCCCATTTTCGGCATGTTGATGAAGTCCTGGAGTGGATTGTAATATGCCTTGTTTTCTTTTTGGGTGATTTTCGGCTTCTGAGGCATGTTCTCCAGGATGTGTTCACAGGCGAGAATGGGATAGGCTTGCCGGGTAACGATTGGAATTTTATCTACTGGTATTCCGGTACATTGAGCCACATTAAATACTTTGTAATAGCGGAGAAAAGGATACTTTTTAGAGTTCGCTTTTTCAGCGTCTTCCACCCAGTTCCAATAAGTAACTATGTGGGATTGCTCATCTTTTTTTACTGAAGCCCCTAACTCTTTAATCTGCGAATAGGTGAGAAAATAGTTTTGTTCATACCCGAGTGATGCCAAGAGCATGATGTTCATTCCCCGGTACACTCTCCGTGATATGAGATTTTGTGGAATGCCGGCTTCTCCCCAGGGTTGCTTCCAGGGAATCGTACCTTTTTTGAGGATTTCAATGATGCGGTCGGTAACAATGGTGTACACGTCCCGCTTTTCGGAGGTTGAGTTGTTCATGAGTAGTAAGATTTTAGTTGTCAAAGAATGTTCTACTCACAGAATATCGAAAGTGAATCTTTCGTGTAAGGAGGGAGAATTTGCCAGAAGTGGAAACTATTCGTTAAGATATTTTTATAAAGAAAAAAGCAATCTCAGATGATGATGATTGCTTTTAAATTCGTTAGAAATGAATCTCAATTTTGATGCACCTTACTCATCTCAGTAGGCAGAACAATGCTATTTGCTACCCGCCATAATTGTGATCTCTCTTTCACGTCTTGGCGAAAGATACCATACGGCCACAGACTGATTTTGTAACTCCCGTGGAAATCATGGGGAATATCTGCATCTGCGCACATTACCTCTGCGCTGACCACACCACACAAAAAAAGACTGAGCACGGTCATTTTTACAAATGTCAGGTTACTATCAATGCCGAAGTAGTGATGCTTCTTCCCACTGACGAAAGCCATGTCAATCATCATACGTCCGCTTCCACATTCTGGATCAAGTACTTGAAAGCGAGTTTTTGGATTGATTCTTTCCACATTACTAATGGCACTGCGTGCCATGAATCTGCAAATTGGATATGGAATGAAAAGTTCTGAGGTCTTTTCATTTCCTAGCCTTGATTCATAGTACTCTCCAAGAATATCGCAACCCTGATTGCTTTCAATTCTTTCGGTCACCTGAAGTGTAAGGGTGGAAAGCATTTTAGGAAAGTTACATCGGAGGTCATGATGTTTGTACTTCTCTATTACTTGTAAATAGAGGGCTTCATCAAATGAACGCCCGGTATGTGGATTTCTTCCACAGAGTGCAATAGCGATAGTTAAGAAGTCATCAAAGACAGTGTGCAGATCAAAATGATCCTGAAACTGATCCATGAGAGATTCGAAGGTTTGTTTTGTTTTCATAAAGAGCAGTTTTTCTTTATGAAAATTTTATCATGATCCCATGAAACTTTTTCTGTGGAATACCCTTACCAATTTTGCCACTTATGGCAAAAATGCTATCGTTTTTTTTCTGCAATGAGAGCCGCGGCAATGGCTTCAAACATTTTCAGGTAGTACGGATTTAAGTTGTTTCGCTCCTTAATATACTCTCGTTTTAAGACTGGATATTTCTCAGTGATAAATTCCATCATGTCATCCACAGAATGCTTACTATTAGGCCCGGCTTTTAGTTTAAGATCATGCACGGTGAATCTGGAAAGGTGTATTTTATTCTTCTCCGCCATTTCTGATATTCTATTAGTGAGTATCACCAGATTCTTTGAACTCCGAAGAGGTGACACAATTTTTAGAGCTAGATCAGTGACCTGGTAATGATCACAGAGGCTCACAATAGTCTCCATAATGACATTAAGCTTTTCTTTCGACCAGGAGCCTTTAAAAGTCTTTACTTGCCATTCCAATAGTTCGCCATTTCGGATTGCTCCTAAGCCCATTATTCGCGTTCCAGGGCTAATTCCGAGAATGGTCAAAGCCATGTTGGTTAACGAGATAGGTGAATAATGCGCCTCTGGTCCGCTTGATCTTATTATCCGGTATAGACATTACCCGAAGCAAGATTTTTCGTAAAAACTCTTCCTTGTATTTTTGAGTAAACTTTACATAGACCTGGATGGAATGATGATCATTTAATGCAGTTGCCAGCTCATAGGCAAACTTATTTTGATAGTTTTCAGAGTTTGATTCTGTGTTCATAATTTGATAGATATGGTTAATTGTGTTAATAACTTTTCACTCGATCGATATAATTTCTTTAGAAATTATTCGATTCGATTAGAGCGATCGAGTAGTTTTTTTCATTTTTTTCGCTCCGAAAACTTGAAGTATGGAGAATAAGCACAAGGTCATTAGCCTTATCGTAAAACTCTTCTGTTTTCTGTTCTTCGTTCCTGCATCAATGCTTTGAGGAGAGAAGATCAGTGTTGTATCGCTATGAAATTTTTATGAATTTCATTTTATTTCTTCTTTCGTAAATTATTCTTAACCTCAATCCATAGGTCATGATAAAGATCGTTTGGAAGAGTTGCATACAGAAAACTAAGTTTCAGAAGATTTTTTACTGATGGCATACTTTCTCCTTTTTCCCATCTGGAAATCCTGCTGGTACTTTTAAATTCCAAAATCATTGCAACCTCTTTTTGTGAATACCCCATGATGCGCCGATATTTCTTGAGGCTGTTGGGAATGTCAGTCATATATCAAAAGTATCACAGCACGGAAAAGAAGAAAGGAGGTAAAATTTGATAGATATGGCAACCCTCTGATTGCATCTGGGATCACTTGACAGCAATCGTGTAACGTGATACAATCCTAGTATCTAGTAGCTTAAAATCTCGTACTGGTTTTTTAACGAGCCAACAAAGTTGGTGAGCGCTATTTGTATTTACCATTATCACTTTATAGCCATATTCTTATGCAATCACGTAAACAAATCTTAAAAGAAACAATGAAAGATCTTTCCGCAAAGGAAAGAAAGGAAGCCTTGAAATGGATTGATAGTCACTCGAAGGAAGAAATAGAGACGCTTGAACTTTTTACTAAAGTCGAATTTGCCCAAGTGCTAATACAGAGATTTTTAAAAGAAAGGGCTATTAATTCGAAGAAGCCATCAAAAAGAGGTTAATCGCTGGAAGTGACAAAACAGTAAATTGTTAACTGGTAGTTCACACTGACCTCATTCCTTTAATAAGGAATAGATTTTGGGTTTTAATGCAATACCGGGCCCTATTCGCTGCCCAATCTCGTTAGTCCCAATACCGACACTATATGAAACCGTTTCATAGTCAGCAGTCTCAATTTCATAAAAATATATCCCTTCTGGAAGATAGAAAACACTTTCTTTAGCGCGAAAATTTTGTCCACCATTCCGCACATTTCCAGAATCAGTTTTAGTTATCGTGTAAATAGTTGCATATAGAAAACCAAGGTCTTTACCATTAATATCACTGAATTGAAAACTTAAAGCTGCGGTATTTTTATGATTGTCCGTCCATCTTTCCTCTCTAACAGCCGCATGATCTTTTTTTATACTGTACTGCCAAATCATATACATGCAGAAAGCGCCAAGCGCTGCGCAGGCGATAGCTATAATTGTCATCACGGATATGAGCTGTTGGTATGTTTCTACTGACATCACTTTTGTTGGACGTTTCATTATGAAATCTGAAGATTACGGTTCAAAGTAATAAATTAAACTAATATTTCAGTCAAAATTATCCTTGCGATAAACTTACTAAGTATATTACCATACTTATGAATAGTCTTCATAAGTGGTAAGCGAATTTCTGATGTGAGGAATCGCTATGGTCGAAAGACAACTATTCGTAGTTCTTTTGTACTTATTAAATAGGTAGCTGGAAGTTCACTAAGCTGGAATTTTACCGAGATGGGAGAGAGCATTTTCCGGCAATCACTATCCAAGATATCGACACAACAACTGAAAATGAAAGTCTAGTCGATGAAGCGGATCGAGACTGTTACTGCTTTATTGATGAAGAAGCCCTAGTATCAAACCCTGCATTGTGGCAGGAAGTGAAATAGGATATCGAATAGCTTGCTATTATTCTGAAGGAAACAGAGCTAGAATGGAGATTAACTGTTTAATAGATCAAAGAGCGAATAACTGCAGCTACTAGGGAATTGAAACTCACACACCTTTAATAGTGACACCGAGAACACTATTTCGTTTCCGTGTATGATCCCGGGAGAAGCGGTTACGAGATGACTAAAAAACGGATTAATGTAGTTCTTCAGTGAGTCTTAGCTAATTCTTGCTGGACAATCGAACAAGGTGTAAAATATCACTTTGGAATATTCTCTGGTAAACTAACTTAATGATATCTTAGTTCTTTATACATTCTAAAAAGACACCTCAAGACCCTACCTTCACACAAATAGTTATTAATAAAGTAATCATAAATGAAAATAAAATCGTTAAAGATTTCGAATGTTCTGAGTTTTAAATATCATAATAATCTCACCGAAGCAACTGAGATTGCATTTGACTCCGACTTAAATATTTTGATCGGTCAAAATGGTTCAGGAAAGTCTACGGTACTTGAGGTGATAAATTTTATTTTTAAGCGAGTCATTTTTAAGCAGTACTATTTTAATGAAGGCATTTATGAGCAAAGGAAAGATCAATCAGAAGGAAATCTGAAACAGATATTCACTTTTGGCGAAAATGCAACATATTCTGAATTTCGCCTCAATCCAAATTGGAATTATGAAAATCAGAACCAAACCTTACAAATTAGAATCGAACTTGATTCAATTGATATTAAAAATCTACAGATTTTAAACGGTAATAAGGAAATATTATCTCAGACACTTGCAAAATACAGCAATCTAAAGCTGGATTCCGTCGATATTTACCAAAAGGAATATTTAATTGAGATACATCTGGATAAGAAGAAAGGAGAATTTACCTTTTCCTTTGATAAGGAGGATGGTGGAACTAACTATCTAAAACAATACAATTTATATAAAGAAATTATCAACCTCTATAATAGAGAGAATCAGGAATCGCCAATAAACAATCTTTTTTAATCATTTGTTCTAATTGGGTGCTATAGAAACTATGATCAATTTTCTCCAACAGTGTCACTTCAATCGCAATCAGCTTCAACTCAAATTGGTGCCCTTGATAAAACTGAAAATACAAAAAGTGCTAATAATAATGATGCCAATGAACCGTCTATTTTTAGCCTCGTCAGGTTGAAATTAGCAGGAAAACATTTTGAGCTAACAAGTAGGTTCGGAGAAGAAAAGGCAACTGAAGAAATTAATCAAGGCGAGCTTATTTTGGCAATAAATGAAAAGCTATCCATTGTTAATTTGACGGTTAAACTTACGAAGGCCAATCTGCGTCTTTGGACTTATGCCTTCGAGTTTTTCGATTCTGCTAGAGAAAAACCAATTGGGGATATTAAAAATCTTAGTGCAGGTCAAAAAGCAATTGTTCATCTCGTTTTCGAAGCTTATGGTCGCGGAGATATCAAAGGTGGTGTAGTAATTATCGATGAACCAGAATTGCATTTACATCCCCAATTTCAGAGTCTATATTTGAAAGTCATTAAGGAGGTGTATGAAGCCCAACAATGCCAGTTTATATTAGTTACGCATTCAGAATACCTCATAAATTCTGAAACGATTACGAAAATAAAACGATTCTATATTGACGATCAACATTTTTCAAACATTATATCACCCTCATTGTCCTCCTCAGATAAATCATTAATTAGAATATTAGACAATACGAGGTCAACACACGCCTTTTTTTCGAATAAAGTTGTTTTGGTTGAAGGAGATTATGACAGATATTTTTTTAGGGCCGCTTTTGAAAAACTATCTCCTGAGATTATACACGAAATATCAGTTTTAGATATTGGTGGAAAGGGCAATTATCACGAATGGAGAAAGCTTTTTGAGGATTTTGGGTTAAGGGTATATATTGTTTGTGATTTTGACAATGTCTTCACACTAACTTTTTCTGGAGGCACAATGATATCTTCAACGGAAAAAGGAAGGTTTGAGAATGAATTAAAGCAGGGGAAACTTGACAATCTTGATGAGTCAGAGAAACAATCTCTTAAAAGATTACATCAAGATCTGTTATCTGATTCTGAATTTATAAATGCGCCTAAGCGAACTCCGTGGAAAGGATTGATAGATAAATTTATTGGCTTAGTAAGAGTTTCCAATATAGAGATGACTGTCAAAGCAAAACAGGAATTCCCGTATATTGAAGAATCCATACAGGATAAATACTTCAACCAAGTTTACATCTTAAAGCAAGGTGCACTTGAAGTATATCTTAATCTTGATAAAGATCTTTCAAGCGTAATTAATTTTTGTGAAAATGATTTAGGCGATTGGTTAAAAGCAAAAAATGCAATGAGCGAAGAAATCCAATTCATCATTAAGGATGTATCAAAATAGGCTTCTTGTAGCTTTTCTACTAGCTATCTTCAGTTTAGCATTTAACATCTTTAAATTTTGCCAGAAACGACAATTCCTCCTCCTTGTCTTCCTTCTCTCCATTTTTTATAATCTCAGCAAGGGTGACTATGTCATTCCTTACATTCTGCCAAAATTCAATATCGTTACCTGGAGAACTATTTACAGAATCAGTAGGACTAGCATTACCACTTTGAAAATTTGCCAGATATGGAGGGTTCGTAATTTTTTTCCTAAGGTCCACCTTAAGGTACAAATCAGTCAAAAAAGTCTCTTTCACATTGAAAATGCTGGATATAATCGGAGTTCTAAATTCATTTCCATCAAAGGTCACCCCTTGAGGGAATTGGAACTCTTGAAGTTTCTGCTTTGATCTAAAAGGGAATTTGCTCCATACATTTCCAGGAGATTGAAGAAAATCTCGAACTATGTCAAGAATCCCATCTAGGTTTTGCGGATTTTGTGTCGTACCTATTAATGTATTTTCAAGTGCAAAGATATCTGCCTCCACTTTTTCTAATTGAGCTAGAAGTAAGGTATCACTGATAATGCCATCTAGATTCTTTTGAATAAGGGAATCCTGCTTTACTTTGAGTTTTGACAATTTATCTTCCTGAGTACTTGTATATCCTTGAGAGATTTTAGTGTATGTTTCAAATTCTTCTTTCACAAAGGTTTTCAGCTTAAAAAAGAGATCATCTTTAAATCGAAATGAATCCATAAAAGCTGTAAACGCTTCCTCCAATGATTCCTTTCTCATATCATGCCCTATGGCACCCAAAAAGCGGTAATAAGCGTATTTCTTCGTGTTTCCCTGGCACCAGCTACCAGTGAGCTTATTACCATCCGGATGAGCAACAAATCTGCGTAGAGGAAAGTCCGGATTCTCTATTCTATATACAAAGCCTTTATGTGATCTTCTTTTCAGTACCCGCTGGACTCGAGCAAAGAGTTCATCATCAATAATAGGTTCAAAATTTCCTTTATGTCGTTCTCCAAACTTAACAATCCAGCCGGAATACAATTCATTTTTTAATGTTAGATAGAAATGGCTCTTGGTAAGGTTTTTTCCATTTATAGTCTTAAGACCCATTTGCGAATATGCGGAGTATAATTCCTTTACGGAATGACGATTTGTCGCTACAGTTTCAAACAGTTGTTTTATCATAACTGCCGTTTCGTTGCGAGCAATGGTAGCTTTGCCTTCAACTCGCACATTTGAATATCCAACAGGCGCCCTCCATACGTATCTTCCTTCACGAATTGCTTCTCGCATTCCACCCACACAACGTTCTGTTCTTACGTCATTATCAAACTGGGCAACGTTTGCAATAATATTTTCCATGAAACGCCCAGCTGGAGTATTTTCAAAGTGTTCCGATGTTGATTTTATTTCTACTCCATAGCGTTTAAGAAGTAACCGAAGTTGACTGTAGTCATCTGTATTTCGAGAAAGCCGATCCAATTTATACGCGATAACTGCTTCAACACCATTTCTTTTATTTGCGCAAAATGTCAAAAGTTTCTTCAGTTCCGTCCGATCCGCTGTCTTTGCACTTTCACCTTCTTCAATGTATTTTCCAATAATTTCATATTCATGCTTTGTGGCATATTCAGTACAAAGCCGCTCCTGTGTCAGTAGGCTATTACCCTCCTCAACTTGTTCTTTTGTCGACACTCGGCAGTATATCACTGCCTTTTTCTTCGCCATATGGCCTTTCACCGAGGTATGCTTCTACTAGAATTTTTGCTAATTCTCGAAGTAGTTCATCCTCAGTTTTATTACAACTTTCTAATAAAGTAGAGGGAAGTATTGAACTCTCACCCTGCACACTTTCAACCTCTTCATTCTCAATCTTTTTATTATGACCTTCCTTGCTTTCCATATTATCATTTATATGGTTGGCTGTTAATAATCTCATTGTGATTTATTCCTTTGGCATTGATAAGACAGGACATTTTGATATAAACAGAAATTTCTCCCGCCTATATTTTACCGAGCAAGCTATGTATGGTAATTACATGGATAAACACAGCCAGATCACCCCCATTGGTATCACTAACTATCGCAACCAA
This sequence comes from Chitinophagaceae bacterium, assembly GCA_016704325.1. GTDB lineage: Bacteria > Bacteroidota > Bacteroidia > Chitinophagales > UBA10324 > JACCZZ01. Next base: position 693,305 of record JADJAG010000008.1, on the reverse strand, counting down.
AGACAACGCTTTGGTATTAAAGACAAGGATCGTCTGCAGCACATTTATGTTATCGGTAAGAGTGGTACCGGTAAGTCAACCCTCTTGGAGAATATGGCTATTTCCGATATTCAAAGAGGTAACGGTCTGGGAGTCATCGACCCTCACGGTGACATTGCCCGAGATTTACTGAAGCATATTCCTGAAGAAAGAAAAAGTGATCTGATTTATTTCAATGCCACCGATACAGTGCATCCAATAGCATTCAATCCCTTGCACGGTGTGCATCCGAAATACCACCACTTAGTCGCTTCAGGCCTAATATCCACCTTCAAAAAGATTTGGGCTGATTCTTGGGGACCCCGGCTTGAATATATTCTCCGATATTGTCTCTTGACACTTATGGAATATCCCGATGCTGCACTACTCGATATTCAACCACTACTTACTGACATGGGCTTCAGAAACCATGTTCTCTTATACGTTAAAAATGAAGCTTCAAAATCGTTTTGGAAGAAGGAATTTGAAAAGTATTCACCGCAGTTTCGTTCTGAGGTCATATCTCCAATTTTGAATAAAACCGGTTTATTCCTTACTTCCATTCCTCTGCGAAATATTGTTGGACAAAAGAGCAAAGGGATTAAGATACAGCAAATCCTTGATGAAAGAAAAATTCTCATTGTTAACTTGTCTAAGGGAGAGATAGGAGAAGACGCAACATCGTTATTAGGAGCTATTCTATTGAACTCGATTCAACTTGCAGCTATACATCGAGCGACAAAACCAGAGAATACACGAAAACCATTTTTTCTATACGTTGATGAAATGCATTCCTTTATATCACTTTCCTTTGTAGATGTGCTAGCAGAAGCAAGGAAATATGGACTTTCTCTTTTCCTCGCGCATCAATACATTGATCAGATAGATGAAAGAATTCGAGGTGCGATTTTCGGCAATGTTGGAACTCTCATTTCATTTAGAGTTGGTGCAACTGATGCAGAGTTTTTGGAGAAAGAGTTTTTTCCTGTATTCAAGAAGGAAGATTTCATTAATCTTCCGAAATATGAGATGTATTTGAAGCTGATGATTGATGGAGCAACTTCACAACCTTTCAGCGCAACTTCGATTAAACTCACTTGAACATATTTTAAGGAGTATTTAGGTGCTGCCGAAAATAAATAGGAAGTTAAGTTCGAGTTGTATTATTATGATGATATCATAAATCAAAAAAAAGCGGACCCTTATTATTTTGAAATCTTTCCAATTCTACTTGTAAATCATCTGCAATTTCTATAGGAGCTTTCTCAATACACGACTCTACTCCGTTTATTAATTGTTCTTGCATATCCACTTCCTCCTGTAGTTGAAAAGACTCACTCGTAACTATGCTACCTTGAGAAGGATGGCATTCAATATAACTACCCACATATTCGTTAGTTTGAGCTTGGATGATGTTTCCTACTTTCCATTTGAACTTTGTTAAATGGTTATTTAATTCCTCTTGAAGTCCATGTTTATTTCTAAGAAGTATCTCATATTTTCTATTGTCCATATTATTAAATTCCGAATTAGCCATAAGATTGTTGAATTTTGACTGTAAAGCAACTTAAAAAGATCGGAAATTGGAAATCTCCTCATGCAGTAACAAAACGCCAAGTTCCACTGAAATTGATTTAACAAAGAAAGATTGCCAAGGTGGAAAATTGCTTGACCTCAATATCCTTGACCATGTGATTATAACCACCGAAAGATATTACTCTTTTGCCGATGAAGGCATTATTTAACTCACTTGAAGTTTGGTAGTTCCGAACATAATTCCACGTGAAGTTTGGTAAGTTTTCTTTAAGCACACGTGTACTTTGGTAAAAAATCACGTAAAGTTTGGACGACAAACCTATATTACCTATTTAAAAACCTATAGTTGCCATAAAAAAAATTGCGGATTGCTAATGAAAAGAAGAATGATTACTGAATTTTCTTTCTTAAAAATTCTATGCTGGCTATTTTGCTCGGATCAAATTTTTCAGTAAACGGCTTTCCTGTAACCTTATCGAGAAAGGTTATTTCTTCAAACATTTGGGCATCCTGATGAAAAACAAATGTACCTTTCTCATCTGTGATGGGTTTGGAGGAATCGAACAGTTTGGATTCAGAAAAAATCGGTTGGATTTTGGTCGTATCACCAAATAGTGGAGGACACCAGAGGGTTTCCACAAAACCAGGTCTACGGAATTTAGCATCATTATAGTTGAAAGGAACGACTATTTGAAAAATATGATTCATCACCATGAGCGCAAAGACATGAGTAAATAAATTTTGAGCCGGATCTTTTTTTCGAAACAGCATTGCAGTAGGCTCCTGGTAATAAAATGTTAGTGGCATCGTGTAAGAGGTAAAGTATTTCGAAGCCTGTCATCATTGAATCACGTTGATCCCTAAGAAATGTGAACGCCGCGTAATGATCCTGAACGGAATGAGGATCAAAGATCGATAGTGCAATTTTTAAAAGAGACTTGTATACATTGATAGGTCTATAAACTCCTTTCGTATAGTTCACCTTTACCAACTGATTTTCCTTATCAAATTCAAATGCATTGCTATCACTAACACGTTTCATTGAAATAAAATGTCCGTCCGAGTCTGGCGAGCTTTGGACAAAAAGATTTTTATCCGATGAGTTGAATTTTAAAGATTTTTCTTCGACTAACATCGCCCGATGGATTCCCAGGAATCGAGCGAAATCACTTTCATATTTACTGAATAGGGCATTGCAGCTATCACACTCAAAATCCGAGATCAAATACTTATTTCCCAAAAACTGCGGAATTATATGAGCATCATTATTAAATGTCACTTGAGGCATTTTCTTTTTGCAAAACCGGCAGGTGCGAAATGATTTGTCTCTCAACCCCGTCATCTTAGAGGTTGGACTATTAGCATGCACTGCTAATCGATACGAATCGAAGAACCGCTTTCCTGATTCTTCAAATTCGTCTGGATAAAAACAAGGGTAGTTAAATTGATCTGCTCTTTTCATGTTTTATCATTTATAATCCAATTACAGCATCCAGTGCACTGTCCACGTCTTTGTGAATAAAGTTTGCCTGATATGCAATGGTAGTTGTAACAGATGAATGTCGATAGAGTTTCTGCAGCATTTGAATCGGAATTTTTTCTCCAGAAATATTCCCGAACGTATGCCGGGCAATGTGCATGGTCATTTTCTTTTCAACACCGGCGAGTGCTGCCACTTTCTTGAGCGCTTTATCTATTCTTTCAACCGCATAAGAGATCTTCCGTTGAACCTCATAAGTATCTGACAAGTCTGAAAGAATTTTCAACTCAGGAAAAATCAGGTCATCGGCACTTCTTTTCCTTTCTTCATACTGAGAAAGTATTTTTATAGCCTTCTCAGGGATTTTAAGCGACCCAGGCTTGTCATTTTTACCCATTGAATAGAATAGGCGCTCATTTTGAAAATCTGACCAGCGGAGCCTAAAAACATCCGAGACACGCATTCCTGCAAAATAGAAGGAGAAGAGCCATACATTCCGAGCATGATTGAGATAGGCTTCTTCAATCTTTGCACTTTCCAGTAACTTAACTTCTTCCGGAGTCAATCCGATCTTTAACGAATTAGGTAGACGGATGCTGATCTTACCCTTACCAAAGGGATAATATTTTCCATCAACGACATTGCCATCTATTGCCTGGTTGTAAATCGTTCTGATCAAAACCATGTGGTTAACGATGGAGCGTTCCGACATCTTTTGAGCACCTTTCAAATAAGCCTTGAATTTATTCAACAGTGGAACGGTAATATCCTGAAAGGCGATGTCATCACCTTTTAAAAATTCACGAAACTTACCTAACCTGGACTGTTCCGGATGGAACCGGTTGTACTTTCCTGCCAGCTTGAAATTATTCAAATACATCGCGGCCTGAGCGAAAAAAGTCTGTCCACTGGTTTTCGGCCTGAGAACTTGCCGTACTGTCTTAGAAGAGACACCGTCACGTTGGGTTTCCAGTTCCAGGAATTTTTGGTTGGCCTCTGAAAGCTTTGCGACCAGGAAGTTATTTAACCAGACAGAATTGGGATGTGATTTCCTAACACACTTCTCTTTGGAGTCCCAATCTTTCATCTTTAAATGTTGTCCCGTGTAGATGTAGGAAGATTTCCTATCTTTGGTCACGCGAACGGCGAGGGGGTAGGTCCCGTCGCTGTTCATTTTTTTACGAAGTACCACTTTTACCGATGCCATGACTACTTGTTTTTACATCTTAAAGGTACAACATAGGTACAACATTTCACGGGTTTGCTTGTCGTTTTTTGAAATAATTTTTGCGGGTCTCATAGGAGAATCACTGGTAAATCGAACCATTTCAGTACAGATCAAACCAGAATAACTTGGGCTCATAACCCAAAGGTCGCAGGTTCGAGTCCTGCCTCCGCAACACAGAGAAACCCGGACTTTTTTAGTCCGGGTTTTTTTATTTGGTACCACAATGGTACCACAATAGCCTAAGAATTAAATAAGGTGACCTTGTCAACATTAGACAAATAACTTGGTGGCGTGAGAGAAAAGGAATTCGACTCCGCCGCCGTGTCTCCGCAAGTGGATTTGTGCTGTGAGCCAGCGGGACACGGGGGAATTCATAGCGCTTCTTCCGTGTCTCGTTGTCTCTCCTCAATCCCGTCAGTAGAGAAAGGGCGGAGGTGCAAAATTCTATAAGTCAGGGCAAGGACGGGAATCAATTAAGAAAAGGATTGACTTAGAATACAAGTAGTGAGCGGAAGTGGGTTCATATTCGCCAGGGCGAACGCAGGTTCGAGTCCTGCCCTCCGCAACATAATGAAAGCTGGATAGAAATATTCGGCTTTTTTATTGGCGAAGTGGGTACCTGGAAATAGCGTATTGGATAAGCAAGAGAATGGCTCATAACATGCTCATTAATATTTTCAAAATAAGCTAAAAACAATACAGCACAATAAGCTAATAATAGTACAGCAGAATAAGCTAATAACTATCTTTGCAGGCAAACTATGGCAAAACCCTCAGAGAAACTTGCTTCATCTCTTGAACTGCTGAAACGCATACAAGATCAGGGCTTTGTTGCCATCCGATCTGTTCAACTCAGTCGTGTTCACAGGGAGCGCCTTATCAAAGAAGGTTTTTTTTCGCCGGAAGATTCCGTTCGGCTGCACTCCGGAAACAGTACTATCGTTCCCCAGCTACTTGTGCGCTCTCCAAAGGCCAGAAATCAGATAACAAAACTGATACATGGAACATCGTTGCTGGAAATGCGGGCCGCGATGCCAAATAAATCCGACGTTTTATTGATCAAAACGGATTCGGTTGTTTTTTCTCTGCCTGTTGCCCTCATCAATTGCGCTGAAGACTTTTATCGCCGCAACCCGACGGAAGCTCGTACAGCGTTACTCAGTATCCGGGATGCATCCGAACTTTTAAAACCTTTACTGGAAAACGGTCATAGCACTATCGCGGGTCGTCTTGCAGGCGCCTTTCGAAATATCGGTCGCAAGCAAATTGCTGACGATATTTTAAATGGAATGCGCACGGCAGGATATGATGTTCGGGAGAAAGATCCTTTTCGAAGCATCAGGGCCGATGCTGATTTCTTCACGTGAGCGATCTCCTTATGTAAACCGAATTCAGTTAATGTGGAATCCATGCGCGAACCCATCATTAGGGTTTTTCCAACTTCCCCGGGACTGCCGAAAAGCATAGACTCTTATCTGAAAAAGGTAGCGGATATATATGTTCTGGATGCATATAATTCTTTGTCCATCGAAGGTTATCGTGTAAGCCCTGAAATTATCGATCTGGTTCGCAGTGGTAAATGGAGACCTGACGATAATGAAAACGATCGTAATCATGTTAATGCAATGGCGGCAAGAGGGCTATTGGCAGGCCTATCAGGCGGTGCAAAATAGTATTCAAACTATTTTAAAGGGTACGAATCCGGGAAAGGTTGCAGGTCGTGATCATAGCACCTGGTACCGTGAAATGTTTGGAGCGAGTGTAACTGCCGGAATACTGAAACCGGCTGATCTTGCAGGGATACCGGAATAGTCCTGTTTTTATTCGCCGTTCGATGCATGTGCCACTTAATGCAGCTGCAGTGCGCTGACGCTATGCCGACTTTTTTGAGTTGCTTACCCATGAAAAGGAACCGGCAGTAAGGGTGGTGCTGGGTCATTTTATTTTTGTTTATATACATCCATACCCCGATGGCAATGGACGAATAGGAAGGTTTCTGATGAATGCAATGCTTGCATCAGGCGGTTATCCATGGACGATTATTCCATTAGCTGAACGGGAAAAGTATATGAGCACTTTAGAAAGTGCAAGTGTTGAGCAGAATATTAAGCCTTTTGCGCAATTCCTGGCTTCTTTGATAAATAGGGCTAAAAGAGAAAGGGTTGATCTTGATTCCCTTCTTTAAGGTAAGGTGAATTCAGCAGTTCTTGCCTATCCTGTGAAGAATTGGAGAATACTAATATTTCTTAATTCTTACTGTTTTTAAAGATTTCAATGTTACACCGCCGCCGTGTATTCCGCGTCAAGGTTTTGCGGGGAGGTAGCGGGACACAGCGGAATTCAAAAGTCCTATCCAGTTATAATAACAGGTATTTTATAATATTTTGATTTGGTATGTGGTGATTGTATGATTGCTGTGACAGTACTTGTTCTTTGCTTTAATATACCATACATTTGATTTACCATTTATTTTACTATATGAAAGAATTAGCTCTTTTTGTTTTTCTGGGTGCTCTCTTTAATTATTCTTTCGCTCAGAACCCTCCCTGGTTGCGGATGTGAATACCATCACCGATCAGGAAATTGATTTTCGTGGTGATTTTATTTATTTCAATGATGCTGTTTATTTCAATGGGGAAGATAATAATGGGCTTTACCTGTGGAAAACAGACGGTACTGCGGATCATACATTGAAGGTTGCAAAGCCAGGATTATTCATATCTGGTTACGGCGCTCACCCTTTTCCCGGCATTATAAACGATGGGCTACTATATTATCGAAGCGCTGTAAACAGTGACGATGAAGACCAAAACAAGCTGTTTGTTACCAATGGCACACAGTCAGGAACGTTTAAGGTAACTGATAAGGTTTTGAATCCTTATGAGTTTATTGTAATGGACGACATAGTATATTTTGAAGGCACTGACCCTGATTCAGTGCATTATGATCTTTGGAGAAGTGATGGAACTGATTCAGGAACTTCAAAAGTATTTGACTATACGCAGGACTCCTTTCATTACTTCGGCATAAGCGGAGCAACAGTGGCAGGTGGCAAGCTTTTTTTTGCTCTGGCTGACTGGCTTTATGTAACAGATGGAACGGAAGCAGGAACTACTTTCGTGCTGGAAACAGGAGAACCGGGAGGTGGAGCTACTCCTATTACAAAAATGGTTTCTTACCAGGATAAAGCCTGGTTTTTGACAGCAAGGTACTGATGAGTACGGATTATGGTATTCAGATGGCACCGCTTCAGGAACCCAAATCCTGCACGCATTTGATTACGAATTTCATCAAAATATGAATTTGTTGAATGGGAAGTTAATAATGGTCGCAGACGATGGCGTTCATGGCGTCGAATTATGGGTAAGTGACGGGACCGTTGCCGGAACTATTATGGTAAAAGATATTAACCCCGGTATTAATGATGGTTTAGATTTTGAGTCTGGCTATTTTGGGATTACTATTATCGATAATGAAGCTTACTTCTTCGCAAATGATGGGGTCCATGGAAATGAACCATGGAAAAGCGATGGTACAGCTGCAGGTACAACCATGATTAAAGATATCCTGCCAGGCCCTGATGGATCTTATCCAAAATTTTTTAGAAAGTTAAATGATAAAGTAGCCTTTATTGCAGCCGATTCCCTGGTTTTTGGGTTTGATGATGGACTGTTTATTACTGATGGTACGGATGAGGCACTTACGAGGTTGCTTCATTACCCACATTTGGTGTTAATCAGATGGTGTCTTCCGGAGACAAAGTGTATTTCATTGATCAATATGATGAGGAGGTTTGGGTGAGCGATGGAACTGCTGCCGGAACGAATGTTATTCCTGTGAACCTGAATCAAAATCAGTCTTCATTCCTCATCAAATGGTTAAATTGCAGGAAGGAAAATACTTATTTAATGTCGGTTATGGAAATACAATGAAAGATGAGTTATGGGTCACAGATGGTACTCCCGCCGGAAGCGAACATTTGATGACCAATCCTAGTGGGTACGCACTATTTGATCTTTGTCCAAACACCTGAATTCATCAGGATTCTTTGCTGCCGTCACCGGTTCCGGATCTTCTGATATGGCACTTTGGAAATCGGATGGAACCCTTGCGGGAACTTTTAAGCTGAAAGAAATTGAACCTGATTTTTCAAGAGGCACCGTAGTGCTCAATAACGCTATGTATTTCGCAGCCGCTCTGACAAGTTATGGAGAACGGATGGAACAGGTACAGGAACGTATAAGGTCGCGATATTCATGTGGACTATCTTACACTTTATAATGGGGAGATTTATTTCAATAGCGGAGGTAGCGGTGATAAAGAGCTTTGGAAAAGTGATGGAACAGCAGCGGGCACTCAACTTGTTGCCGATATTAATCCTGCAGGATCTTCAAAACCTTCCTATATCACAGCAGCGAACGGGAAATTATTTTTTCTGCCACCTACAGATCCGGAAGGCGAAAGACCCTGGGTATCTGATGGAACATCCGGTGGCACTTACCTGCTCAAAACATCTTTAGTGGCAACAATAAAAGCTCATACCCCACTCATTTCACTGCTTCCGGAAGTTATGTTTACTTCAGTGCAAAGGATCAAAACCACGGAATTGAGCTCTGGCGAACAGACGGGACGACTGCCGGAACACAGTTAGTAAAAGATATTGCACCAGGTATTACCGACTTTTCGCCTAACCTGCTTACCGACTTGAACGGTACCTTGTTTTTCACTTCCTCTGCAACCAACTCAGCAGGAAGTGTTTGGCGAACAAATGGTGACGAAACTTCAACTACTGTTCAACTACAGGAAGGCGATGAATATATTTCGTAGCTAAAAAAGACTAAGAACCTGGTCTATGCGGTTCGAAAGAATTACGAGCAACCGGATGAACTATGGCGGATGGACACCACTTTTTGCCACCATGTTAAGTTGCACTTTTTCAGGAAGTGATGGATAAGAGACTATGAGCTATTGCTGACAGACAGCAACATCGAATTTATGGCAATGAAGGGAGGAACTACAGGGCGGAATTGTGGCGTTATACTACTCAACCGATTTCAGCAGGTCGAGATCTGCAATAGCATAGATGATGATTGCAACGGAATTGTTGATGACAATATCATCTTTCCGATACCCTCCATTACATTTGATGGCTACCAGTTATGCTCGGATCCTTTCACTTCGTATCACTGGTATTTAGATGGCGCTCCTGTTAATGGTGCTACCACTCAATGTTATGTTCCAATCATTAGTGGCGCTTACTCTGTGCAGGTAACTGATTCCACTGATTGCGATGGATGGAGCGAAGATTTCCCTGTATTGGTAAGTGGTATAGCAGCATATTATTCGCAAAAATTATTGCTCTACCCTAATCCTGCCTCGACATATATTATGGTACAGGGGATTGATCAATTGTTCTTTCAGGATCAGAAGCTTGTTATTACAGATATTTTAGGCAGGGAAATTTTTATGAAGGAAATTTCTTCATCGCCTTTAAGGATTGACGTTTCTGATTGGATGAATGGGTTGTATTTCATTTGTTCAGTTTCATCAGGCGGAATACACTTTCAAGGAAAATTTATGAAGCAATAAATTTCAAGGGTGAAAGGTTATGTACTGATTATTGTTACTGTTCCATCTTCACAAGCTTCCAAACCCAGACTCGCGCGAATGCAGACAAGGATTGAGGCAAAGTTTCGTGTGCGCTAACAAATGGAAAGCATCGCAATATTAAGAATGAAGACAATGGTCAAGATGAGAAGAACAAAAGAAAAGGTTGCAGCGCACGCCTCCCGCATGGCTTATCTGCATTCGCGCGCGAGTATAGGAAAACCCGGACTTTTTAGTTCGGGTTTTTTTATTGGGTACCACAATGGTACCACAAATCTATCCTCATTAATTGAGTATAAATTATTGTCTAGAGTTTAGTATTATTGATACAGTAATTTTGCAATCTAAAAAGTTATAAGAGTATGTTAAAACCTACAGTTGGAGAACATTCTAATTTTTATTGTAGTTGTATCGAAAAGACTAAGAAAGATTTACAATGGGACAGACAAGGTTTAGTATCAGGCCGTGATATATCCGTGCCTACTCCGCAAACGACAACGTGGATCTGCAAGCAAACGTTTTTAAAAACGTTTTATGTAAGTAAAGGTTGGTTTTCTCCAAAAGAAAAACATACTAAGTGGAAGTATTATTGGGAATGTATGAATTGTAGTAAAAAAGTTACGATAGGTGTATGGTGCAGTTGTGGGGCCACCTATGATAGTGAGGGATGAGAATTTTACTGAGATGCAGATTCTTTGGATTATAAATGATCATTTATGGAGGTAATTTGCCTTGAAAACGAAGCCTTTTATGCCCTCATCGAAGAAATTGTTCAACGTCTGAAGGAGAAGAACAACATCATTGAAGATAAATGGATTTCAGGCGAAGAGGCTCTGCCCGGAAAGGTGAAATATACCAAGCTTCATTTTCGGATTTCCTGTATTCGTACGGATGAAATCCTAAATGCGCTAACACATTGCTGAGAGATATTCCTTTCGCTTGTGCTGCATTCACTGTAATACTCCTTTACTGGATACTGCTATGCACATTCACTGACTCATATTTTATTAATGCGGGCAAAGAATTATACAAAGAAACTTTCTTGTCAACATAAAATAAAAGCATCTTAAAATACGTCGAACATTTCCTTGAAGTGCATTGGATTTTCTGTGACTCTTTGAATGTCCCTCTCAATAAGATCAGCGACAATAAACTTATCAGATTGATCAAGTTTCTTATGAAGGTTATTGTTGCTATTTGCCAAATCAATAAATGATTTTTGACGAAGCTTTCTTGACAAAACAGTCATGCTATTTAAGAGATTTTCAGAAATTGAACTGCTGACTCCATATTGTGTCTCAGCAAGAGCTTCAACTACTGCTTGATCAATAATGATCGTAGGAATATTCAGATTGTTCCGTTCTCGATATGCTTTCAAAAGCTTGATAGATTTTCGTGCTTGAGGTTGATTAGTTGTGATGGATTTGTGTATTCTGACATTTGTCTTATGAGAGGAGCCCTTTTGCCAAAACCAATCCGGCTTCTGATATAAGTTCAATTCTTTTTCCTTAGCATAGTTATCTATTTCTCTTCCAGGAACAAGATCAAAATGTATGATGCCTTGATTTGTATCGAAAGTTAACCCAATCGCTTTTCTCTGCTTAGAGACTGTCGCTTTGTTTCCGAATTGTTTTCCCACTCTATTAAAGACGTCAATATACATTTCCTCTAATGTGCTATAACTATTTTTTGAAAACGGCAGGATAATGTCAAGATCATAATTAGAATTAATAGCTGTCTTCTTGTGAAAGGAACCAGTGTCCTCGGGAAATTGGACAAGTGCGCCATTAAATTCTTTCGCTAACCAGCCCTTTACTTTTTCTCTGCTCTGCAATACTGCAGTATGAAACTTTGGATCTGAATTCAGGCTTTCGTCTGTCAATATTTTGTTTAGATATTCATCAGAATGAAAAGGAAGTTTGCTTTCTTCTCCAATCTTATAGCGATAAAAGCCATATCCAGTAAGTCCGCCAGTGGCTGCTCCAATACCTGCCCATTTTAATGTTCTCCAACCATCAAATTTCTGCCATGTAAATTTTTCTCCTCGATTCAAATGCTGAATCCACTGAACGATAATGTCAGCCATTGCGGCAACTCCTCCGCCAATCAAAACTCCATTTAAGATGTAACGATCTCTTCTACGCATTGTCGAATTTTATTTGTGGGTGTTCTCCTCCGCCATACCAGGTGTCTGTTGTATGCCATACTTCATAATGATACAACCAAAGGGATACCCACGGAATTATTGTTTCATAAATGAAGTCTGACCTTTTGAACTCACCGTAAATGGGGCGGAATAAACACAATTTATTTCCCGGATATGTATGAGGAATGTTGCTTCCTTTCCAATTCCTTACAAGTGCCGGTGATAATATTTTCACTTCAGGTGAAATACTCAAAGAATACCGAAGTTCAAATGCATAAACCGAACTTCTTGCGGTTGGTTGCAAATTGCCAAGTACCTTCAGTCCAACATGCGTTGATGTCACTTTGTACTGAGGGTACTTACTTCTCAAGGAAGCAGCTTGTTCTGCAATTGAATGGTCTTTCATTCTTCATACTCCCCTCCATAGAATGTGTTGTGCTTAATCGAACGCGATGAAGGTATATTTACTCCCGTGAGTATACCGCTACCAATGCTAGCTGCAAGATTCTTGTTTCGCCTTAAGTTTTCAACTCTGTCCGTAATAACTTTTTGTGCCTCTGAAAAAAGACCCTCACCAAATAGACCCTTCAAGATTTTGCCTTCCTGAATCACCCCATATCCATTTTTTAGCATTTGCCATTGGTTATGAAGGTGTTGACTGAATGCCTTAAACGCTTCATAGTACTCCGGTTCATCATCCCACTTATCTGTGAAATTCTCTACAGGGTTCACAGGATTCACCACTTTTAGCCTTCCATACAGGTAGGTATCATGGTCTTCAATGCTTGAAATAATCCCATCCACTGTATCGAAAATACTTTCTTGACCTCTGTAGAATTGACCTGCAATCGTTGTAAGAATAATGCTCGATGTTTTATAGGTATCATCCTCCTGAAAATATAAATCGCGATAGCGTTTCACTAATTGAACCGCCCGCTGTAACGGCTTTTTATTTTTAAAATTATCCGCAGGTAAATTCTCAGCTCTCATTGCTTTTTCAAGCAAACTCTGCTTTACCAAATTTGCCTGTGCCAGAAACCAGTTAGCATACCCTCTAGGGTTACTACTCACCCAATCGTTCAATTCACGATCCGGTACCTTCAACATGTTATCATCAAAACTGTATTCCTGTATACCGGGAAGAATGTCCATATGGCAATCACCAGTATAATCTAAACGTATGCACCGGTTTTTCGCTTCAATTCTTAACCCATGCTTTTTAGCGTATGCTTCAATGCACCGCTTTAATTCTGCGTAAATTCTTTGCGGTGTGTGGGATGTAGTACTTTTCAGATGAATAGCAATATCCAAATCAAATTCATCCTTTCCAATGGGTTTAACCGTGGTAAGTATCCTAACTGATCCGTGAGGATAAACATCATAATGGTACCGCTTAAAAAACACCTCATCGCTTTCAATCCAATCCTTTACTGATTCATAACCGGATTTCATTCGCTCATATCTTGTGTCATCAAGCTGAATAGCTTCCGCTATTTTATCCAGAAGATTATCAAGCTGAACATTTTTTTCTTCGAGTAGTGATATCATAAAAAATCGGTTTTGAAAATTTTCTTTGTGTGTTCGGCAATCACATAATTCCCCTTTTTTGTCCTCCCTTGTAATATTTCATCCCCAGTTGCCCAAATGAAATCCTCGCATTCACGTTTCACCAATTCCCGTAATTCCGTCTCCTGCTGAAGATTCATACACTTCACGCGGTAGATGTCTGCGTACATAAACTCATCAATTTTGAAATGAGGAGATAATTTCAAACGTTTTGAAAAATCTTGTCCAATTATTTCGTACTGCATGTAAGAAAAATTGTTTGCACTCAGATGTCCCGGGCGTACCAACTCTTCATAAAACTCTCTCCACGGATCAATCTCCCGATGTTTTCCCTTTCTAAACCACTTGATAAACTGAAAAAGCGTTCTTCTATCACTTAACTTGATTCGAAGGTCACCTTCACTGTCCTCATCATTATCAATTCCACTATCAGTTACCGCACCTAGCATAAGTAAATCGGTTTTGCCTTCTGGCTCAAAATATTTATACACGCCGCCAATAGGTTGGTATCTGTCATTGAACCGATGACTCTTAATCAGCAGGTACTTCCCGTTCACTTCTATACGATACAGATAAGCTATTGATAGTCGAATGGGTGACTTACCCCAGAAATATTTGTAACAATCCCACCATAGCCCCAAAAATTTTCGCTGTGCGATAAGCCATGCACCGAACTCAATGAATACAGCAATAAGAAATCCGATACCCATGCCAATGAGCTCAGCACTCACGTTGTCATTGGTGAGTAAGTAGGAGGCGACGAAACAACCAACAGAAATAAGTATGAATACAATACCTCTTTTGAAACTCATCTTGCTTCAGGTTTCTTTACTTGGAAGTTTCAACCCCGTGGAAGAAATAGGTCATCACCATAGCTATTCCTCTCCCGGATTTGCCCTTTTCGATTATGAATAAAAAGCTCCGAAGACGAATTAATTGCACGGTCTCTGCCATAATTAATTGCTTCTTCCTGAGTGTTGAAAACCTTGCTGAGTTTTCCATTGCCTTCGATTTTTACTCCCCAGTCACCCTGATTGGGAACTACGTGTATGCTTTTCTTTGCCATGATAAAAAATTTAGTGTCCTACGTGTTGTACGAATTGTGCCGCCAAAGTTACAAAGTTTTTTATTTCTTAGACAGAATGATTTGTACATTGCGTCGAACTTTTTTTCCACATAGTGTTAACAACCTAACATTTTTTAAAAATGTCAAAAACCATAGATAATAAGAAACTGTCCGAAACGATAAAAGCGAAGAGGGGAAACTATGGCTTGCGAGCAGCTGCAACGCAAATTGGAGGCATGAGCGCTTCAACGCTCTCCCGAATAGAACAAGGTAATTTACCTGATATAGGTTCGTTCATTGCCATTTGCAGATGGCTTGGTGTATCACCTGATTATTTTACAGTAAAGGAAAAAGATGAGGTAGCCTCCGGAAAAAAGCAGGTGATCGCTCATTTGCGAGCGGACAGGACGCTACCAAAGGAAACGTCAGAAGCTCTCATACAAATGATTAATTTAGCATACGATTCAGCGTCTAAAAAGAGAAACAAAAAATAATTTGCAACGTGGTTTTAAATCCTGGTCTGATTTACAAGCTGAGTTTTTCCGAAAGGAGCTTGGCTTGAAGCCGTTTGATCCATTATGTGCTTTTGATCTGGCGGAGTTTCTTAGCGTTCCGGTTATTCTTGTTACTGAAGTAGAAGGACTTTCCATGGGACAATTACAACTCCTAAATTCATCAAATCATTGGTCTGCTGTTACTATTAAAATTGAAGGAGAAAGTGATTTGATAGTTCACAATGGAAGCCACTCCGAAGCAAGACAGCAAAGTGATATATTGCATGAACTTGCTCATATTATCTGCAATCATCAACCAACCGTAACCTCGCGGGAATATTTTCACCTTGCATTGAGAGACTATGATAAGGCTCAAGAAGAAGAAGCAAATTGGTTTGGTCCATCACTAAAGCTTCCACGCAAAGCGTTAGCATGGGCAAAAGGAAAGAAAATGACTGAGAGTGCAATGGCGAAACATTTCAATGCCAGTCTTGATATGGTTAATTATAGAGTTAAATTACTGGAATCAATAGGCAGTTTAGATAGTTTTACCGTTCGGTATTCCGCCTTTACTGCATTGCTGCAATTCTCTTTTACTACAAACCGAAGTCTTGTTTTGCCAGACCAATGAAATAATCCTTCAAACTAATTTCTTTGTCAAGTGTACGAAGAACAATTTATTTATGAAGAGATTTTGGAATTTCTAAAGTCGTCCTCTTCACAATTTCTCTTTCGACCTTGATTGAGGTTTCGGAAATTTGATGTACTTCGCGCACTGTAGATTTTTTAATAATGGATACCTTCTTTCAAGTAATTTTTTCATTTTTAGTGGTTTTCCACAAAGGCAATAAATGGCCTGTTAAAGATTTTTTGCAATCAATCAAATTTTGCAATTAACCAATTTCATGTAAAATTGATGTTGAATCCAGAAATCATCCAATTCGCCCTTAGAAATAGTTGCAAGTTGTGTGAGGTCAAGGTTATCTGCAAGCTCAGCAATCCGAACGCGCCTTGCGAGCAAATTTCCTTTGAGTTTTTCCAGGTAAGCGAGTTCAGCATCTTCCGGACGGCGAAAAATTACACTCAGTGCATTCAAGATGGTAACGGAAAAATATTCCTGTTTTAACCGCTCTATTGTAAATCCCAGGTGCTTGCCATGTATCAGTAACTGGTGCAGGAGCACTACCGTTTCTTCTTCTTTTGTAGAACACCTTTGCAATACCCGAAGTGTTTTTTTCAGATCAGCACCGAAATATTTTTCCTGATCATTTAAAAATGCCTGTGTCAGCAAGCTCATTGCTTTGTTCTGTGTCATGATATGAATTATATATTAATAATCAATAGTCCGGTAGTTTTTTGCGGATGTGTACACAATGTAGGTCAATAAACAGGTGAGTGTTGAATTCAGGGTAAGGGAGATTGCAAGATAAAAGAAGAAAGTCTGTGATTTTGTGTGCCAAAACTAAACAGACTTCCTTCGGCCATACGGGATGTATGGTTAAGGCAATATTATCACAAATTGATAATATCAAAAAACCGGTTGCAAAATTTATTTCAACACTGTGTTTGCAATGGTGGAGCATCAGCGGCAAATATAATTTCACTAATATGTCGCGTTACATGAGCTATAGTGAACAGGCAATGCGTAATGCATACAAACGAGGCTTTGAATTTTCTGCTTTCAATTGGGAATTGATAAAAGATCATTGCTCGGATGAATTGATATTGGCATTTGATCCGAGCTATATTTTCAAGAGTGGCAAGCACACCGAAGGACTGGATTATTTCTGGAGCGGACAAGACCAAAAGGCAAAAAAGGGATTAGAGTTCGGCTGCCTGGCAGTGGTAGATGTAAAAAATATCCCCTGTTGGCAGCAGGTATGCAGGTGATCACCAAAATGCGAAGCGATGCCAACTTGAAATATTTATATAAAGGAGCACAACGTACCGGTAAAGGCAGAAAACGAAAACATGGACAAAAAGTGAACCTGAAAGATACTGACAGAAAACAATGGGAGACAGTTTATGAAAACAAAAAACAACTTTGCCTCACGGCAGAATTATATTGTGTGGCGTTGAAAACAAACGCACGCATCGTTTACCTTTATCATAAAAAGCACCAGTCTTATGAAGTGTTTTTAAGCACCGATATTGAACTCTCGGGAGCAAAAACAGTTTTTCATTGCAAAACATAAAACGGATGTCCCACAATAGGCTTATTACAGATTTAATTTTTTTAAACTTAGGTTTAGACCTGAATTGCAAACAAATAAAACGCCTCTACGACGACTGCATTCAAATTGGCAAAATGGTTGCTTAAAAAATAACGGACTATTGATTATTAATTATTGACAGAAGAACATTATCTTTCGCACGAGATGGTACCGTAAAAATTGAAATACTTGAAATTTTTAGTAAGTCACATGAAAACTACAATCGTATTATTCTTAACATTAATTATTTGCTTAAAAGCGTATTCTCAGAAAACTCCACTCTATATAGATTGGCATCCAGGATCAAAAGAATTTTTAGGGGGTGGATATGATGTAAACAGTCCGGACCAATTCAAACCAAGCGCTCTCGAATTCGAAGTTGACAAAAGCTTTCTGGATTATGGTCGGTCTGAAGCAAGTAGCGTATCAATTGTTACCAATACCACAGACCTAGCCGAGGCACTGGATATTAACTTAAGCCTTGCAGTTAAGAATATAAATTATAATTTTAATCAATCATTAAAAATTAATACTTCAAGAATATTAAATAGCAATACTTTATCATTAGTATTTAGATCTACTGTTGATTATGGGCTCATACAAGTTCCCATTGACAAGGCTCACTTGACAAAATCCGCCAATAAGCTAACAAGTAGCCCAGAAAAATTTAAGGAAAAATATGGTGATTACTATATTGCCGCACAATCAATGGGCGCAAAGGTTATTGTAATTGTTACCATAGAGGGTATTTCTGAGCAAAAAAAGAGAAGTATAGCGTATGGATTTTCTGGCGAAGCAAAAATGGGATTAGGTAGTTATAGCGCTAATTTGGAATTGAATGAAGCTTATAAAAGTGCTGTTAAAGATCAAAGAATAAACATTCAATCCATAGTATGGGGAACAAATGATGGAAGCTCAGTTTCTAATTTAATTGATAATATAAAAAATGACACAGTTTTTGGAATCACTACTGTTACAAAAGGAATTGTAGAAATATTGAAGTCCATTAAGCGAGAAAATGCGGTTCCAATTAAGTTTTATCTATCTCCATTGGTAATTTTTATAACGATGCCACTACTTCATCACGGATTTGAATCTACCAAAAAAGACTATGAATTAAAGCTTCTTTGGAATGAATATCAAACTGTAACAAATAACATGACATTTTTATTTGATATAATAACTGATCCAAACAATATTTATCGTAGAAGTTTAAGTACCGAGGCTATTAAGGATTTTCCTGAAACATTTCAGATTTGGAGAAATTGGCGTGACACGGTAGCGTCATGGCATAAACAATGTTTGAATCAGAAGGAGTTGGACTACATGAATAAAATTCTAGTAAATCGTCCGCCTTTTAATATCTTACCTTTTTATGGAACTATTTTATTTGAAAAATATAATTCGGACCACTCTGCATTTGCTGCAGATAGTTCAATAATTTTTTCCACTAAAGGTAAACTCCACGGTTTTAAGCCTAATCAACTTATAAACTTAGAATATAATATTATTGCTGTAAAAGATAACAAACCACCAGGAGAATTAGAAATGTATTGTATAGAGAATGGAAAAAAAATTACAGATCCAATAAAAATGAGCCTAAAAAATGGAAATCAAACGGGTGAAACAATTTCAAATATTGATTTTAAATCTGACGATAATGGAGATTTCGAACTTGTTATTAAATCTTTCAAGTGGAACGGGGTCGCATTGAAAAAAGGTACTTCCTTTAAGTTATATTCTCCGGAATTGGAGCAGTAATAAGAATATAATAGAGCAATATTTTGAAATTCTATTAAATTGATTCGAGGATTATCAAGTGTATTTAAAAATCTAAATAAGAAAAAAGGTAAAAGCAAATGATAATCACTTTACTCTTGGCCGGAATAGTTGCTGGACTAATCCAGTACTTTGTTGATTTTAGAGGTTTACCCCTTTACCAAACTCAGCAGGAAAGCAAAGAAGCCTTCGGACCACAACATGAACCGACTTGGTGGATGATCTTATACAGTTTTGTCAAAAACAATTGGCAATTTTATGGATATATATTAATAGGTATTGCTGGATCTTTTATGACTCCATTAATAGATGAAATGACTAATAATCGTCTCAGCGGTCTAAATGTTATAAAAGATTATGCAGAGTGTATTTCTAGACAAATTAAAGGTCAGCCTACTTGTCCAAGTCTTAGTAATTGGTATTACATACTTCTTTTCGGATATGGTATTGTTTTTGGGTATTCAAGTGTCCGAATTATTAGGGGCCTAGGCTCAATAGTATTTGGTAAGCTTTCACTCAAACAGGATGAGCAGCAAAAAAAACTAGATAATGCCCAAAAGCAAATTGAGGAACTGACTACAAAATTGTCGGCCTTAGAACCTCATTTGGCTTCGAAAACAACATTTGCAACTAGTCAAAGTCAGAATAATATTAATGATGACCGAAATGCAGCTCTTGAACTAAATCGACAAGAGCATCTGAAAGAATGCGAGGAAAATACAGTATGGCAGGATTATAGGGTAGCCGAAAGTTTAAAATTGCTTTTAACGCAAATCAATGATTTAGCGCCTTATAGAAACAAAGCTTCAGATGGTACGGTTGGAGATGATGCGCATAAGTCACGTGATTCTGATCATAACCCATGGGTTTGGGATAAATTAACAGGGAAGGGAGTTATTACAGCTCTAGATATTACCGCGGATCCTTCTGGAAAATGTGATTGCCAAATATTAGCAAATTCGTTGCAAGAAAGTAAGGATGAACGAATAAAATATGTAATTTGGAATAGCCAAATTATGAATTCGTCCAAAATAAATAATGCAGAAGCATGGACATGGCGCTCTTACAATGGACCAAATCCGCATAATAAACATATCCATATTTCGGTTAAATGTGAAAAAGAAAATTATGATTCTAAGACAAACTGGAGTATAAAACTTCAAAAATGATAATTGTATAGCTCATAGTTTTATTGCTTATCAATTAGAACTCTATTTTATTAACTTTCAATCAAGATATAAGTAAGTACTCAAGATAAAATGCTGTTAAAAAAATAGATAGCAACCAAGATTATCCTTTCAAGTTTGACACCAATTCGAGCCAACCGATTCATTATCAGGGAGTTGTACTTCCGTCTTGGCACACTACAAGATGGTTATTGGGGGAGCTGGAGCTTATCCTTTTGCCGTTAGTGGTAGCAGCGGCTTGATGCCGCGCAGTTATAATCTCATTGTCGACTGTTCAATTGAAAAAGAAACCCTTTCCACGCTAAGGGCGAAAGTTGAATCTACATTTGAAGAAAAACTACATTCTAAAGTTTTTTTCTTTGATCCAGCATCATTCTTTGAGTATCTAGACAAAGAAATTGCTAAAGAGGCATCAACGGAGATCAGAATGAAAGGATATAGAGTTAAAATGGAGTATAATTCAACTGTAACCATCCCGTGAACCACGTATCCAATCAATCAACAATTATCATTAGACAATTTTGCTCCGGGCAGCAGTTCATGGATTCTATTGATTGGGTGTGAGCCTATTTTGATCAGCGTTTCGGTGAGCCAGGTTTGGGGATTGATATTTTTGGCTTTGCAAGTGGCAAACAGTGAATAGAAGATGGCTGCATGTTGTGCAGATGAATGTGATCCGGCGAACAGGTAATTTTTTTTCCCACCGCTACTGGACGAATAGCATTTTCAGTGAGGTTGTTGTCAATTTGCAAGCGGGCATCAAACAGGTAACATTTAAGCGCTTCTATTCTTGGCAGGGTGTACCCAATGGCCCCAGCGATAAGGCTTTCGGGCAGCACCTGTGTTATCGTTTCTGTCATCCACTTTTCCAATGCCTGGGTTACAGGAAGTGATTTTTGTTTTCTAATCTCTACTGCCTGTTCACTGCTTAATTGCAGCTGCTTTATTTCCCTTTCCACTGCATAGAGCTTTTGTATATGGGTGAGCGCCACATCAGCCCTCACCCGGTCGCTGTCGAGCGCATCGGTAAACTTGCGCTTGGCGTGCGCCCAGCAGTGAAGAAGGGTAATGTGTTCACGCTGTCCAAACTGATCATACACTCCGTAGCCATCGGTTTGTCCAAAGGACTCCTTCAGAGAAGATGTCCTTTAAAATTCTTCAGTATTTCCAAGTTGGGCCTTCCCGGCCGCGAACCTGCCGGTAATCAAATAACACCAATCGCTCCTGCGGATCCTGATACACCCAATAATAACCCCGATGGGTGCTTTCAGGATTTTCTGATTCAAGTACCCTGAAAATCAGAATAGTAATCTTGTTTCACTAAATATCTATCCCAATCCTTCTAACGGTAACATCACAGTTGAACTATTAAGCTACAAATCAGGAATACTAAAAATTTTTGTTTATAGCAGCACGGGTACCACTCGTGTTGAAACCGAATTGGAGGCTACTGCCGGTATAATGCTGACCCAGCAATTTGATTTTTCGGCGTATGCGAAAGGAGCTTATTTTTTTGTAGCCCGGAGTGAAGAGGAAAGTATTGAGCAAAGGTTTTTGATTGAGTGATCTCAAGTTGAGGATTCAAGCATCTGGAAATCGTCGGGTCAATAGCTTTTTACGCCAATTTTTTTTCTGCCTTTTTATTGCTGGTTAAAGTTGTTTTTAATTGGGCACAATCTTGGGAAAAGGATTATCCGACTTATCAGTAAATGCCTGCGTTTGGTTATTCCGGAAGCCTTGTGGATAAAATGGACTATACTTGCACTCGAATTAATATCAATAGGATAGGCGCTCGCTCTGCAATTTCGCTATCGCAATTCCATTTTTCAACCCATGACCTTTCGTTCCGGCTTTGTAACTATTATCGGCAAACCCAATGCAGGTAAGTCTACTTTGCTGAATGCATTGCTGGAGGAGAAAATTTCTATTATCACCAGGAAGGCGCAAACTACGAGGCATCGTATTAAAGGGATATTGACCACTACCGACTATCAGATCGTATTTTCTGATACACCGGGAATTATTGAAACAAAGTATGGTTTGCACAAGAGTATGATGCGCATGGTGGAAGAGTCGCTGGAGGATGCTGATGTGCTGGTGGTGATTGCTGATCCTACGGCTCCCGAGGCAGAATTAAATGATGTAGCGGCTAGAATTAAGGAAGTTATGATGCCGGTGATTGTGGTCATTAACAAATCAGACGTAGTTACGCCTGAAAAACTGGAGGCTTTCACAATGGTTTGTAGCAAGACTTTTCCCGAGGCAGAATTAGTCAAAATCTCTGCGCTACAAAATCTGCAGTTAGATGTTTTGCTGGCTTCTATTCTTCAACATCTGAAAGAACAACCGGCATTTTACCAGGAAGAAGAAATAACGGACCGTTCGGAAAGATTCGTTGTTTCAGAATTGATACGGGAGAAAATATTTGAACAGTTCAACAAAGAGGTTCCCTACTCCTGCCAGGTGATTATTGTGGATTGGAAAGATCAGCCTGATATTATTCACATCCGTTCTGAAGTTATTGTAGAACGGGAATCACAAAAAGCCATCTTGCTTGGTAAGGGTGGAAGTGCGGTGAAGAATCTCGGCATTGCCGCCAGAAAGGATATAGAATCATTTCTTCAGAAGAAGATATTTTTAGGGCTTACTATAAAAGTGAATGCCAACTGGAGGAATGATCCATTGCAACTTAAATATTACGGGTACGACAAATCATGAACAATACCGTTGCTATTATCGGACGCCCTAATGTGGGGAAATCAACGCTTTTTAACAGGCTGGTAGGCGAGCGTAAAGCAATCGTTGACAACATCAGCGGCGTTACGCGCGATCGTATTTATGGAATCTCTGAATGGAATGGAAAAACATTTAATGTTATTGATACCGGAGGTTTTGTAACCAATTCAGAAGAAATATTTGAAAAGGAAATACGAAAGCAGGTGCATCTGGCCATTCAGGAAGCCAATGTCTTGTTGTTTGTAGTTGATGCCGTGGTGGGTATTACCGACCTGGAACAGGATATTACCAATATGTTGCGCAAAAGCAACAAGCAGGTATTACTCGTTGTGAATAAAGTAGATAATACTTCCCGCATGTACCAGGCAAGCGAGTTTTATGGTCTTGGGTTTGAAAAAGTCTTTTTCATTGCCTCCATCAGCGGCAGCGGCACCGGAGAATTGTTGGATGCGATTGTCCCGTTTATTGAAATGCCGGTGGAAAACCTGTCGGAAAACATTCCACGCATTGCTATCCTTGGTCAGCCAAATGTAGGTAAGTCTTCGATGGTGAATATGCTGATGGGCGTGGAGCGAAATATTGTGACGGATATAGCCGGCACCACACGTGATTCTATACACTCGCATTACAAGCTTTTTCAAAAGGAGTTTGTGCTGATAGATACAGCAGGAATCAGAAAGAAGGCTAAGGTAAACGAAGACCTTGAATTCTATTCAGTAATCCGGGCAGTAAAAGCCCTTGATGAAGCCGATATCTGCATTTTGATGCTGGATGCAAAGATGGGGCTGGAGAAACAGGATCTGAGTATACTTTCCATGGCTGAAAAAAAGAGAAAAGGAGTAGTACTGGTAGTGAATAAGTGGGATTTGATTGAAAAGGCCACCAACACGATGAAGGAAATGGAGGATGATATCAGGAAAAAAATAGCACCGTTTAAAGACATTCCCATCATTTTTACCAGTGTAACTGAAAAGCAGCGGGTTTTTAAAGTAATTGAAACTGCTTTGGAAGTACAGGAAAACAGGAAAAGGGTGATCAATGAGAAGGAGTTGAACGAGAAAATGCTGAAATCAATTGAGCAGTTTCCGCATCCTTCAGTCCGGGGATCCTTTTTGGAGGTAAAAAGTGTAGTACAAGTACCGGCAACTACCCCAACTTTCATCTTTTGGGTCAACTTTCCCAATGATGTGAAAGCAAGCTACCGGCAGTTTCTGGACAACCAACTGAGGACACATTTTAAGTTTACCGGAGTGCCCCTGAACCTGTTTTTTAGAAAAAAATAGCCGTTATAACGTTTTGTCAATTATTTTGTTACCTTTGCCCCCGCAATTTCTAACCATTAAAATTTTTAAATCAAATGAAAAAAGTATTTTTGTTCTTCTTGCATCAGTAGCCATTTCTTTCACAGCTTGCACTTCAGGTGAGCAAAAAACTGAAACAATGGATTCTACGCAGGTAGAGAACGCTGTCAACGAAGTATTGGATTCAGTTAAATCCGATATGGGACAGGTTGTTGATTCAGCTGCTAAGTCACTTGAGGCAGTAGTTGATTCAGCTAAAAAGATGTAAGAAGTAAATTAGCGCTGTGTGTCAGCACGCAATGTTGATTTTCAAACAGTGATGTTTGTCTTCACGATTCAAAGCCTCCAGAGATGGGGGCTTTTTTTTTGACAATCAGTCTTGTAAGCATTAACCCGTAATCATCAGGGAGGTCATAGAAATGGAGCCCATAATTGTTTTATCGTTGAAGAAAGTAAGGGTGTCCTTTCCGTTTTTCAAACCAAGTGTATAGAGCAAAGGGAGGTAATGTTCAGGTGTAGGAACAGCTTGTTGTATGGCACTTCCAAGCGATTTGTATTTTATAAGACTGCTGTGTTCGTCTTTACTGATCAGTTTCTTAAAAGTATCATTTGCTTCCACGGCCCAGTCAAACCCCTGTTCAGGCGTATTCCAATTCATGATGCGTAGATTATGAACCATATTTCCACTGCCCACGATCAGGATGCCTTTTTCGCGAAGGGGTGCAAGTTCCTTTGCAAGATCATAATGAAATTGTGGTGATTGACCTCTGGCAAGACTTAGTTGAAGAACCGGAATATCAGCATGGGGATAGAGGTGTTTTATTACACTCCAGCAACCGTGATCGAGTCCCCAGTTTTCATCCAAAGCGACTTTCGTATGCTGGATCATATTACTTGTTTCGCCTGCTAATTCAGGGCTGCCCGGCGCAGGATATTGTACATCATACAACTCTTTTGGAAAACCGCTGAAATCATGTATTGTTTCCGGGCGATCCATTGCTGTGATAAAGGTGCCCTGTGTCTCCCAATGCGCAGAAACACAAAGGATGGCGGCCGGCCTTGGCAATTGTTTACCGATAGCTACCCAACCTTTTGAAAATTCATTTTGTTCAATGGCATTCATGGGGCTTCCATGACCTAAGAAAAGTACCGGCATTTTTGAACCGGTTGCCAGGGGATCAGTTAGCTTGCGCAATTCATTTAAATTCATGGAAGAGGCTGTCAAGGGAATCAAGGGAAGTAGTTTAAGAAAGTTTTTTCGCTTCATGGAGGATGACCGGTATTGCAACTGTAAATGAAATAGTATTAAAAAGCACTATTGTCCGACTAATGTGGGCTAAAGCCCGCCGGGAACGGGTTTCATCCTCTAACCCCACGCTGAAGCGTGGGGTTAGAGGATGAACGCTAGTAGTGTGGTTCAGTTTAAGCCCCAATATTTTTGTCGGACATCAATGATTAAAAAGCGTAGGTACTACATTTTGAAATGACCAATCGTTCGCGTATGAACGATAAATCTGATTATTATTAGATCATTTTTAAAGGTGTTTTGAATGAACACTGTTTTAATCTGTGGTTGTCAGTCACATCTGTGTCATCCATGTGCCGTTTTTCTATTCTGCTGAGTAGTTACAAAAGAATAAATCCGGATGACTAGTCCAAGGAAGAAGGCAATGTTTCATGCTTCCCTATCTTTCAAAAATAAAGCGATCCCATCCCAGGCTAAAAGCAGGTAAGCAGGTTACTTATTGCAATACAATTTTTGAAAACGATCTCACTCCGTTTATATCTGTTGCAACCAGGTACATGCCTCGCTTTAATGCAGCTACATCCAATGTAATAGTTTGTGACCCTTCTTCTATTGTAAAGACTTTTTCAAGAATAGTCTGACCACTAACTTCAAAGATGGAAACGTTGGCAGTTGATTCATTAGGAGCAGTAATTTTCAAGGATAAAATATCTTTTGCAGGGTTGGGATAAGTATATACTTGAACCGCGGATTGGTTGAACGCATTTTCAAGCAAACCTTCTTTAGTCAACCATGGCTGGGATGCAATGAGGGCCCTGAGCCTGTAGCATGCATTTGGATCATAGGAGTTATCTGCAGCTACAACACGCACATAATACTTGCCTTTTGGTAAACTATTAAAAATAATGGTTTCATCGGCATCGCCAATGTTGGCAGCTGTAGCGATTAATTGCCCGTTGCCTTTGTATAGATAAAGATCATAATCAGTAACCAGGTCTATCAATTCTAATTTCAGGTTGGTCAAACTGGTTTTTATCCGAAACCAGTCTACATCCGTTGAATTGGAAATGTTACCGGTAATTCCATAGAACATGGTATCAGAGCTGATACTCAACTCAGTTGCAATAAGATTGGTATTGTTGGGTTCATATTGGTCCATGCAGCTATCCGCAGGATTCATCTTCACCAACATGGCATCATCACCTCCGTTATAGGTCGACTGATGTACGTACACCAGATGTGGTAAAAGTAGTGGCATCCGTTGTCATTAAAAGGTACAGTGAATTATACTTGTCAAGATCAGCATCAAAAACAGTTTGTTTGCCGGGACCTCCGACTAAGTATGAATAGAGTAATATTCCGGAGGTTGAATACTTTGATACAAATCCATCCTGAAGAAAAAGTACTTTGTCAGGATCAAATATATTGCTGTTGGCAACATTGAATTTGCTATTTGTTTGGCCAGCCATATAAACCAGGTCATTTTTTTGTCAACCGTAATACCTCTTGATCTTTCCAGATCCTTCCCGCCATAATAGGTTCCCCAGGCTAACATACCTTCGGGTGTAAATTTTGCCAGGTAAGCATCGGCAGCAGGGTTGCCTTCATTGTTATAGCCGGAAACCAATCAGGTTGCGCTGTTCCGGGTGTTCCGATTCCAACGGTACTGATTGTCCAGCCACCGATGTAAGCATTATTATTTGAATCAATAGCGAGACCACGGCCATGTTCATCTCCTTCACCGCCATAATAGCTGCACCAATATAGATCACCATCAGCACTCCACTTTGAAATAAAGGCATCCTGCGGGCCGCCTCCATAGGTACTTTGATGAATACCTGCTGTTGCAAACTGAGTAGTACTTTCGCAAGTGCCTTCCACATAAAAATCTCCATTTTCGAGGAGTACAATGTCGTGGGCACGATCTTGCGATGGTCCGCTGTGATAGGAGCACCACAAAAGTGCGCCATCGGTGGTGAAGGCGCCAACCATCACATCGCCGGTTTCATCATCAATACCATTGTAAACTTCCTGGTATGCACCTGGTGTTGAAATATTGTTCGGGCTGCAGGTATAGCCGGTGAAATAAACATTGCCTGTTGCATCACATTCCACGCCATTAACCTGGTCGCCATAACCGGTACCTCCGAAATAGGTAGCCCATTGCCGTATTCCATCTTTGTTAAATTTTACGAAAAAGGCATCCATTGCACCACCAAAAACTTCCTGATGGCAACCTGCCGTTGCAATTCCGGAGCTGCTGAAGGTATTACCGCCAACAAAAATATTGTAAGCAGCATCTGCTGCAATTGCATGGCATCCATCCCTGTCATACGACCCATAATAAGTAGCCCATGCCATATTTCCATTTGGCTTAAATTTAGCGACAAAACCATCTACGCCACCATCTCCGTAAGTAACCTGATGTGCACCGGAGCTTGCAATATTTTGTGGACTGCTAGTGTTGCCGGCAATTAAAGGGCTTCCCTTGCCATCCATGGCCAATTCACCTTCAAACAAATCTTCATTATTCGAACCGCCATAATAACTAAACCACGTGATATTGGGATCGATTACCAATGTTTTGGCAGTGCTGCCTGCACCTGTATAACTGATAATATGTTTATCCAGCGAATAGGCAACAAATGTCTTTTGCTCATCACCCAAAGTATATGCAATAATTTCACCTTCATTCAATTTGCCCAATGCAGTTATCACGTCGATGCTACCATCTTCCTTTAATTGAAGAGCGGTTGCTCCGGCATATTCCATTTTTATTTGTGATGGATCAGCACCGGGATGTACCAGCCATTCATATTTTAAAGGCTGGCCGGCCTCATCAGGTGCATAGAAATGCAGGTCAATGCCCGGGTAAACATTTTTATAGCTGACATTATAATAACTCTTCACACCTGTAATGCCATTACTGCCCGTATGCACTGTATAATAATTGAGTAGCGTTCCGGTTTCATCAGATGGCGACAATTGCGGTACAGCAGCACCGAGAAACTTCACATCGATGCGGGTTGAATGAAATTCATATTTGGGTGCCATTTCCGAAGTGGCAATAAAAGGATCATATTCATAGCGATCTCCGGAACGATTTTCGGCAACTTCCACCAAATGAAAGAGCTCATAACTAAAACCATCTTGTTTTAACTGAAGGTTGAACATTCCATTGGAATAGAGGTATTGCACCTCATCATTTGCATGCTGATGCTGGTCAATAAATTGCCCTTTATTAGGTACAAACCCGGGAACTGACAAAGCTGTTTTGGTAACCCATTGCTCATCAGGATTGGCATAGGCAAATTGAATGAACAGACACAGTGCAAGTGTAGCGCGAATCATATGGAATTTGGTTTTGTAGCTAGTTTAAAAATAAGTTATCACTATTGTCCGACTAATGTGGGCTAAAGCCCGCCAGAGGCGGGTTTCATCCTCTAACCCCACGCTGAAGCGTGGGGTTAGAGGATGCGCGCCAGTATTGGGTTTCAGCCTAAACCCCAATATTTTAGTCGGACAATAATGATAAGTTATTAAAATGTTGAATGACTACTGTTTTGGTTTTTAAGTAATGTTACTTTTTTATGATGCCTAATTTAATCCGGACTCAGCGAGTTTCAAAATTTATGATGGTATTTTTTTGTAAGCACTGCTTTTTTGGATCGTACATTTCGCCATTCAGTTGACAAAACAACTTTGACTAGTGGCAAACTTAAATTTTATATTTCAAAGTTTGTCTATCCTAGTTTTGCGGGTGTACGACAATTCGTTCATCTTGGCAAGCAATTGTTGGTGGGTTAAATTGTTAAATGGTTAAATGTACGGGAAGCCGATCACTTGCTATTCTGTATTCACTGCTGTACTTTTCTCACTTACTCAAATACTTAATACTCAATTTCAACCCCCAATAATCTATATCCAATTTGTCGTACACCCTGTTTTGCCCCAACCACCTTTGACCGGATAAATAGTGGTAATCATGATTGACGAAAACGCAAATTGGTCAGCAATTGATAATTTTATGACTGCCTGTATTTCAGGCGTTCTGAGTAATGCAAGATTCCGATTGTTAATTTGGAAAGAGGCACTTTCCCGTTGATGTCGTTTTTTTGTGCCCGGCAATGAAAGAGCAAGTTGACGGAAAGCATTGTTTCGTACTTTTTGAATAACGTAACAAATTTTTTCACTATTGTCCGACTAATGTGGGCTAAAGCCCACCGGGAGCAGGTTTCATTCCATAACCCCACGCTGAAGCGTAGGGTTATAGGATGCGCGCCAATATTGGGTTTCAGCCTAAACCCCAATATTTTAGTCGGACAATAATGAAATTTTTTATATAGCTACTACTGATAAGGATTAAAAGCTGTAACATCTTTATTCATTGATTTCACAGCCTGTATCACTGTTTCGTCTTCATCAAAGAGCACAGCATAAAAGGCATCCTGTGAAAATTTCTCGCGGGCAAGAAAAGATTTAATACGGAGCAAAATGTATCCTTTTGCACTTGCCAATTCACTTTCTTTTGGTTGTATCTTATTATTCTCAGCAAGTGCTAAGAAGGAACTGAATATTTCGTTGCTAACAGTATATTTTTTACGGAATGTTGAAACATCAGCGTAACTGTCCAGCATGCCCGGATGGTCATGATAATATCCATAAGTAAATTGTTGAATAAGGCCCTGGCTTAGTACAGCATTCAGAAAATTGTTGGAAGTGTTGCTGGTATCAAGTGGTACAAAAATGTCTGGCATTATTCCACCTCCGCCATATACCAGGCGCCCCTGCGATGTATAAAATTTAGCGGTGTCTTTCTGATGGATACTGTCTTTGTTGGTAAACTCTCCATTGTGATAGCGATCGGTAAGATCATTATAATAGTCATCCACATCATGGTTGTATGGTTTTTGAATACACCTTCCTGATGGGGTATAATATTTGGCAACTGTTAATCGAAGTGCTGACCCGTCTGTGAGTCCATATTGTTCCTGCACTAAACCTTTGCCGAAGGAACGTCGTCCGACCACGATTCCACGATCCCAATCCTGAATAGCGCCTGTCACAATTTCGCTGGCTGAAGCGGACCCTTCATCTATAAGAATTGCGAGTGCGCCATCTTCAAATTGTCCGAGTACACGCGTTTTGTAATCTGTTCGGGAATACACCCTTCCCTTGGTATACACCATTAATTTTGGTTGATCGAGGAGTTCATCGGTGATATCGGTTGCTGCATTGAGGTAGCCACCACCGTTTTGTCTGAGGTCAATGATGAGTTTGGACATACCTTCATTTTTCAGTTTCTGAAGGGCTTCCATAAATTCATCATAGGTAGTTTCGCTGAACCGGTTGATTTTTATAAGTCCCGTATTTGCATCAATCATATACGAAGCGTCTACGCTGTAGATAGGAATCTTATCCCTGGTGATCGTAAAACTCAATAAAGTGTTTGAATTTTTACGCTTTATTCCAATCGTAACTTTGCTTCCTTTTTTGCCCCTTAGCTGTTTGACCACTTCTCCGTCGCCAATATTTTTTCCTGCAAAGAGTGAATCGTTGATGGTAATAATTTTGTCACCTGATAATAGTCCTACCGATTCTGCAGGACCCCTGAAAGCACGTTGACAACCATTACGGTATCTTTCACCACGAAAAATTCAATGCCTATTCCTTCAAAATTACCTTCCAGTTCCTGGTTGACTGCTTTAAGATCGCTGGAAGGAATGAAAGTTGAATGCGGATCGAGATTTTCCAGCACTTTTTCGATGGCGCCATCTTCAAGTCTTTCCAGATTAACCGTATCAACATACTTGGCTTGTACATAATCCAGTACCTGTTCCAGCGTACCAATATTCGAATTGCTGAAAATAGACGGCTTTTTAGAACCATTTAGCATTTGACCTATCTGGATACCCACTATCAAAATAGTAGTCATGATTACGGGAAGCCAGATGTTGAATTTTTTATTCATTTGTTTGTTTGGAAAGGCAAAGAAACGATTTTTAATGCGTTGCATCAAGCAGATCATATTGCTGGGTGTACTACAATTCGTTCAACTTGTGAAGCAATGGTTGGTGGGTTAAAATGTTAAATGGCTAAATGGTTAAATGGCTAAATGGTTAAATGGCTAAATTGTTAAATTGTTAAATTGTTAAATTGCTGCGGCGAAGCCGATTACTTGCAATTCTGTAATCATTACTCTGATTTACTCAAATACTCAATACTCAATACTCAATACTCACTTTCGCCGGGCTAAAGAACCGGAATCTCCATATTGCTGCGATTTGCAACTCATGTCAGCTTGATCAGTACAATTAGTGAAGGCAATCGTCCATTCCCCGGCAGAACAGGCGCGTGAAAAAATATCAGTAGTGTCCACTACCTTCGCAGCAATGGACCAGTTTACAAAAATGACAGAGGCTGTTTCGAGATACAGTCATCTTGAACAAATGACAGTGAAGGAACTGTTGGTTAATATTAACAAAGAAGATCAAACCGTTCCTGATGCCATTGAAAAAGCTATTCCGCAGATTGAAGCGCTTACTAATGCTGTAATTGTTAATATGAGAGAAGGAGGCCGCCTGATTTATTTAGGAAGTGGTACCAGCGGACGTTTAGGAATTGTAGATGCTTCAGAATGCCCTCCAACATTTGGTGTATCACCGGATAAGGTGATTGGTTTGATTGCAGGAGGGTGATGGTGCTATCCGGAAAGCAGTTGAGTTTGCAGAGGATGATGAAGATCAAGGTTGGAAAGATTTAAAGGTCTACGGGATCAATGAAAAGGATGTAGTGATTGGAATTACTGCATCGGGAACGACACCCTATGTTATCGGAACTATAAAGAAATGCAAGGAACACCACATCGTAACCGGCTGCATTACCTGTAATGCCCATTCACCGTTGCGTGATTTGGTTGATTTTCCGGTAGAAGTAATTGTTGGACCTGAATTTATTACGGGAAGCACACGCATGAAAGCAGGCACTGCACAGAAGCTTGTTTTAAATATGATCAGCACATCGGTGATGATACAATTGGGGCATGTGCTCGATAACAAAATGGTTGATATGCAATTAACCAATGAGAAGCTGATAGACCGCGGTGCGAAAATTCTGATGCGGGAATTTGCCTGGGATTATAAACGGGCCAGGGGAATTTTGCAGGAGTATGGCAGTGTGCGTAAAGTGATGCAATTGCACAAGCGAAAACCGAAAGTCTAAACAACTGTTTGAAAGCATTCTATAAGGATGGCGAATATATTTTATGAGTATTTTTTTCCTTTTTCAGCAATAATAAGTTGTATTACTTTTGCCATGATAATTGATTCCGGCAAGTTGAATTCCGAAAACCGGAGTTTGGAAATACAATTGTAGCTGGAAGAAACATGAATACTCGACCGGTAACCAAATGATGAGGGTTGTTGTTTAGCAAACCGGCTTGAAGAGATTAATCCGGAACTTAAGTCGCGTAGAATTAACTGAAATGCACGAGATAGAACCTTTTTACAGCTGGCGTGATGTGTACCTGTCTGAAGAGGACGACCAGTCACCCTTTTATGGAAGAGAATACAGTGAGTTTGAGTATACCAATGCGATTTATAACTTCTTTATTCATCCACAATGGGATAGTTTTGGTTCACCCACCTTGTATCTTAAAGTGCTGCATGCAGATTATGCACATCACTTTGTGGTGATTGAATTGATTGGTGAATGGAATGATGCAATTGGTAATGACATCATGTTTCTAAAGCGTGATGTAGCCGATGTTTTTATGGGTCATGGCATTACCAAGTTTATATTGATAGGAGAGAATGTGCTCAACTTCCATGTTTCAGATGATTGTTATTATGAAGAATGGTTTGAAGATGTGCAGGATCAGGGCGGATGGGTTGCCATGATCAATTTTCGCGACCATATTATTGATGAAATGAGGAAAGCGCGATTGTCCAATTATCTGCTCATGGGAGAAAGGCTCAACGACCTCAACTGGCGTGCGGTAAAGCCTTTCCATATGCATCACCTGGTAGAGGGTAGATTAATGCAGGCTTTAGGGTAATTGCAAGTATTATATTACCAGATAAAATCTTATAGCACTTAGCAAGATTTGAACTTAGGTTAATCAATAAAACCAGGTGTTCAATTCGCCGCCTGTTGGTCCAGTTTCTCAAAGACGGAATTATTACTGATAAATTCCGGAACGAGTTCCTTCATTTTAGTTACAATTTCCAGGTTATCCTGGCTATTGAACAAATCAATAAGTTCAATTATTTCTTTACGGACAGAAGAAAAATCATATTCTCTGACTTTCGCTATCATGATCTTAGGATGATGGGTAGGGATGGTGTTTTCAGCAGTATTCAGTAATTCCTCTACCAGTTTTTCACCCGGACGAAGCCCGGTGAAGGTGATCTGAATATCTTTTCCAAGTTCCAGTCCTGAAAGTTGAATCATTTTTTTTGCAAGGTCTACGATACGGACAGGCTCACCCATATCAAAAATGAATATTTCACCACCTTTTCCCATGGCGCCTGCTTCGAGCACCAGTTGGCAGGCCTCCGGTATGGTCATGAAAAAGCGGGTGATCTCCGGGTCTGTTACAGCAACGGGACCGCCTTCTGCTATTTGTTTTCTGAATTGAGGAATCACGGAGCCGCTTGAGCCGAGTACATTTCCAAAACGGGTAGTAATAAAATGTGTATTGGGTTCAATATTTTTTTCAGTAAGAAACTGGTTGAGCGATTGCACATAAATCTCTGCAATGCGTTTTGAAGCACCCATCACATTGGTAGGATTGACGGCTTTGTCTGTAGAAACAAATACAAAATTTTCCACATCATATTTAACCGCTAAGTCGGCACAAACCATGGTACCTTGTACATTAGTCAAGAGTGATTCGGAAGGATTGTCTTCCATCATAGGTACATGTTTGTAAGCTGCTGCATGGTATATAATATGCGGCATAAATGATGAAATGATATTTTCCATTCTTTCCTTGTTCCTGACATCGCCAATAACTACCTCAAATTTTTCGCCAGGAAGCTCGCCTTTTAATTCCTGCTGCAATTCAAAAAGCGGTGTTTCGGCCTGATCAAGCAGAAACAGTTTCTGAGGATTAAAACCTGCCACCTGCCTGGCAATTTCACTTCCAATAGACCCTGCAGCACCGGTAATCAATATGCGCTTGCCAATGAGTTGTTTGCTGATGCGTTCATTATCGAGCTGTATGGGATCGCGTTCCAGCAGTTCTTCAATCTTTACCTCACGGATTTGGTTCATACTTAATTCACCATTGATCCACTTTGACATAGGCGGTACATGCAATACCCGTACGTTATATTTGAGACAGGTATCCACTACCTGCTTTTTTCTGCTTGCCGGGATATTCGGTACAGCAATAATTAACAAGTCGACAACCTGGTCCTGCAGCAGATCTTCCAGGTCATTCCTGGAATCATAGATAGAAACGCCTTCCAGTTTCTGCCGCAACAGGTCATTCTTATTATCAATAAATGCGATTACCTGCACATCTTTTTTCGGATCCCTTTCCAGTGTTTTCTTGGTGATGAGGCCATATTCATTGGCACCGAGTATAATGACATTAGATTTCTCTTTTCGTACCTGCACCAGTTCTTCATACAGCAATTTTACACCAAGCCGGTAGGCTGACATCGCGAACACGCTTATAAAAAACTCAATAATTATTACAGAGAATGGAACGAGGTAGCTGCCGGTTAGCTTTAGCGAAATAAAATTCAGGAGTCCGGTAAACAATGTTCCGAGTGCCAGCATAATAGCCACACGTTGCGCATCTTCCGATCCTGTATACTGAATCATACCTGCATAAATCCGGAAAAGGAAAAATCCGCCTATTCTGACAGCAAGCAGTACAGGTACTGATATATACATCAACTGTAGCTCATGTTCCGGAATGTGGAAATTGAAACGCAATAAGAATGCGAATAGCAGTGCCACCAACACAATAAATGTATCAATAGTGAAAATGGCCCACCTGGGAACCAGTGATCGGTACTTGAATCGAAGACGATTAATAGCCACGCTGCCGGCAATGGTGAATTATGTTGCCAAATTAGTTTTTTTACAAGGGATATTGAAAAGTTCTTTATAATCAGGGATGTCGCTATCAGGTTAGCTTATGCACCGAGAGATGCATACCTTGCTATTGAAGCATTTTTATAGAGAAAGTGCTTGCAAAGTTTGCTTAGCACTTAACTTTGTTTGACTAGTAATTATACTGTTTTATTACGAAAACCTTTTAGGTTAGTAAACTTTCAATAATGGTTGTTGTTTCCTGTAAAGACTACTCAGAAATCGGGTGTATGACAAATTGCATTTCTCAGCGATAAAATAATACAAGCGCGAAGACGCCAAGACGCCAAAAAAACGTAGCATATTGATCCTTTAAGATTTTATTCGCGTCTTCGCGTCTTGGCGCTAAAAAAGCAAGGCGCTAAGGTAAACGCTACAGCATTAAGTGCAATTTGTCATACACCCCTTACCCGCACTCCAACAGGAGGATTGCATTTCTCAGCGATAAAATAATACAAGGGCGAAGACGCCAAGACGCCAAAAACGTTGGCGCTAAAAGCGGCCTAAGGAACGCTACAGCATTAAGGCAAGTCATACACCCCTTACCCCAGAAGCAAGACGCCAAGACGCCAAAAAAACGTAGCATATTGATCCTTTAAGATTTTATTCGCGTCTTCGCGTCTTGGCGCTAAAAAAGCAAGGCGCTAAGGTAAACGCTACAGCATTAAGTGCAATTTATCATACACCCCAGAAATCAAACATTGCTATTGTGAATTGAAAATCTTTAACTTTAACGCTTGCCAACAACTTTCCCATGCTAAAATTTACGCTTTCGTATTTGTTAATATGCTGTACAGTTTTTTTTTATGAAGTGCAGGCGCAGGAAATTATTCAGGCCTGTTGCAATGATACTGTATGCGCCCCGGGAACTCCTGTTCAACTTACCGCTGTTGTTGATTCCAGTTTTTATGGGGATCTGCTGAGTATTGAAGATGATACCTACAGCCAGTTAATTGAGCTTGGGTTTAATTTTACTTTTTTCGGCAATACCTATAAGAAATGTGTGTTATCGACCAATGCCTACATCACTTTTGATTCTACTGTGGCATTGGATTATTCACCGTGGCCCATTACTAATGCGATTCCATCACCATTGAATCCGATGAATGCTATTATGGGTCCATGGCATGATGTGGATCCGTCTGTTA
Source organism: Chitinophagaceae bacterium (assembly GCA_016704325.1). Lineage (GTDB taxonomy): Bacteria > Bacteroidota > Bacteroidia > Chitinophagales > UBA10324 > JACCZZ01. Next base: position 656,447 of record JADJAG010000008.1, on the reverse strand, counting down.
TACCCAATCCGTGTATTTCCTATGGAAAGTTTGGGGAAGCCCCAAACAGGTTTTTTATTTATAATTTCACAAATATTCCCATGTATTCTACTATATGTAATTCACTTGTCTTTACCGGCCAGATGATATTGTATGAATCTACAAACATCATCGATATGTATATAGGCAACAAGATTGTTTGTGAGGAATGGAATGAAGGCAATGCAATACAGGGATTGCATAATGAGAATGGTACGGTTGCTGTTGTGGTGCCCGGAAGAAACTATCCGGAGCAGTGGGAGGCTTTCAACGAAGGGAAGCGATTTACTCCCAATGGTAATTCATATGATATCAGTGACATACCTTATATTTCTATCCCATTTGCAGCCGGGTTGCCACAATGGTACGATGACCAGGGTAACTTTCTGGGGTCAGGTTCTACCATTACGGTAACGCCTGATGTAACTACTTCCTACTATGCAAAAGTTTCTTCCTGTTTTGATGTAGCTGATACAGTAACCATTGTAGTTGATACATTAAATGGAACTTATAGCCAGGTTGATCCTTCCTGTCCTACAAGCGGTGACGGGACCATTTCTGCTGAAGCTTCCGGCAATTTCGGACCGAATACCTTTGTTTGGCTCGATAGTAATGGTGACACACTTCAAGTGACGACCAATGCCACAGCAGATGAGGTAGATGCTTTGAACGGAGGGCAGTATAGCGTAATAATTGTAAACAGCATTGGTTGTTTCATTACCCATACCTATACCATTGGCCCACCGCCGTTTAGCGCAGGATTTTCTGTTTCGCCGGCAGTACTGTGTGCAGATGCAACAGTATTTTTTACGGATAACTCAGTTGGTCCGGTAACATCTTATTTCTGGAACCTTGGTGACGGAACTACTTCCACAGCACAAAATCCATCCAATACCTATCCCGCGGGTACGTATAATGTACAATTAATTGTTTCCGCCAGCGGAAGCTGCACCGATACTTTTTCACAGCAGATAGTTGTGCAACCCAATATCATTGCAGGACTTAGTGTTCAGGACCCGCCATATTGCGTTGGTGTGCCTGTACAGTTTACAGATGCTTCTTCTGCAAATCCTTCTTCCTGGTTCTGGGATTTCGGGGATGGAATTACTTCTGACCTTCAAAATCCATCTCATAATTATACTGCTCCGGGCATTTATACAGTAAGCATTAATGCAATTGATGCTTTTTGCGGATCAGGAGCATCTGAAATCAGCATCAGTGTAAACTTTGTTCCGGACCCCAAACTTAGAGAGGATACCATGCTTTGTCCTAATGAACCGCTTCAGTTGTCTGCTGATGCTGAAGGTACCTCTTACCTTTGGTCTACCGGAGCGACTACAGAATCAATTGTGATTTTAGCGCCGGAAACAACAACCTATTATACTGTGGTGGTTGATAATTTCGGATGCAAGGGAACGGATAGCGTGCTGATTACTCCTGATTGCCTTTTGCTTTTACCGGCAGCTTTTTCTCCAAATAGTGATGGGGTGAATGATATGTTGCATCCACTCGGTAGTTTATTAGCCAGTTATTCGCTTGCTGTTTATAACCGATGGGGGGAAGAAGTTTTCTTTTATCAGGGCAACGATTTACAGGCCGGCTGGAATGGTGAGTACAAAGGCGAACCTCAACCAATTGGTGTGTATGTTTATATGCTGAAGGGTTCATTTGTAAGCGGGGAGGCCGTTGCAAGAACCGGAAATGTTACGGTAGTGCGATAGTTGAATTAAAGTGATTTTCTATGTCATATTGAATAGCATGTAGACCTGGATTTTAGTTGCTTGAATTAAATCTGTATTTGAAATGAAAATGTGGATTTTCCTTCTATTACTGACGAATGCTGTTAACCTGTTTGCACAGGTTTCCGATCCTTTGGCCGGCAAAAAATATGCTGTAACACTATATCTCGGGAAGGAGCACGATTCTAAACAGGCACTGGCTTTTGAAAATGGTAATATGACATTTTCAGAAGCTGAGAAGTATGGATTTACGCCGGATACCTATAAATGGAAACAAAAGAATGATTCGACATTTACTTTCCTATCTATATCTAAAAGTGCTAAGAACGGCAGCATGACATGGGAAGGAAAAGTTATTAATGATCATATTGAAGGAACCTGCATATGGACAAGAAAAGTGGAGAATCCGGTAAACTATACGTTTAAGGGAAGCCGTATTGACGAATAAATACGAGTCATAGAAGATTAATGCAGTTTTTGTTTTGAAATGCAATAGGCCGGTAGTCAATAGATTTGAAGGAGTAGTCTGACATACTATATAGCCGTTACATCACCTGATTGTGGTATAGTTGGAGAATGGCAAGAATGTTACTTTTGTATTCCATTTGCGCAATTTTATAATAGAAGTTGAACCATTAGTCTGCTTTTGATTTTATTTTTTACTTCATTCAAAACATTTCAAACAAAATCAAATATTATGAAAAGGATTTTACTTGCATTATTTGCATACCTTCTGGTCGCCTCCGGTTGGCTTTATGCAGCAGAATCAGAACCTAACGATGTAAGAGGTGATGCTGACAATCTTGCCCTAAACGGCAGTAATACCGGTGCTATGGGTGTGCCGAATGATGTTGATTGGTGGAAGGTTACCACAAATGCTGATGGCAAACTTGATATTACGCTTGCTGTTTCGAACGGCTTGTATTGTTATTACAAATTGTATGATAATGATGCAACTACCTTGTTATTTAGTAATTACACGAACGGTACAGAAACCGATGGTGTGGATGGATTGTTACCTGGCACCTATTACATCTATATTTACGCATTCACAGCCGGACAGCTTCCGGTGTATACAGTTTCGAATACATTAACTCCGGCACCACTAACGAACGATGTTGAGCCTAATGGGTCGTATACTCAGGCAAATGTTCTTTCAATTAATGGTAGTGCGACAGGACATATTGGATATTACTACAACCTTGCGAAGGATACAACAGATTGGTGGAGTGTTACCACGACAGGTAATGGAATGCTATCCATTACCATGGATTCTGAGAATGGAGAGTATCTCTATTATCAGCTTTATGATAACGATGGCGTCACGCTGTTGAAATCAGATTATACTAATGTGGTTGAAACTTATAATGTAGATGGCCTGGCAGCCGGAACTTATTTTTTGAAGGTTTATACTTTCTATTCTACCGGATATAGTCCTTATACCCTCACAAGTTTATACACGGCACCACCGGTTGCAAGTGACAGCGAACCAAATAATTCTAAGAGTCAGGCGAAAAATATTCCATTGAATAGCTCAAAAACCGGCAACGTAGGTTATTATTACAATAATGCAAGAGATGAATCAGATTGGTATAAATTTACTACAACCGAAGATGGGAAAGTTAAACTTACCATGGCTTCTGAAAACGGCCAGTATGTTTACTGGCAGTTATTTGATAAAGATGGAGTGACTTCTTTAAATAATAATTATACGAATGTAACGGAGTCTTATTTTGAAGATGGACTGGCAGCAGGTACTTATTATGTAAAGGTGTATCCATTCTACAGTACTGGTTTTATCCCTTACACCCTCACCGATAGTTTTTTTGTGGCACCGGTACCGAATGATCTCGAACCCAACAATGGCAAAGCTCAGGCACAGACCTTTGCAACAGGCAGTACAGTTACCGGTCATGCCGGATACTATTATGACCTGGAAAGAGATGAGGAAGATTGGTTTGAAATCAATACCACAGAAGATGGTCAGATTGGCTTAACTATGACTTCAGAGAATGGACAATACATCTACTGGCAATTGTATGACGATGATGGAATTACCTTATTGAAATCTGACTATACCAATGGAACAAGCACGCATAATACTGATGGATTGGCAGCGGGGCGCTATTTTGTAAAGGTTTTCACATTTTATAGCACCGGTTTTGTTCCTTATACACTTACAAATGAGTTATCTACTTATCTGAATGCAAATGATGGAAGGGATAATGATGATCCTAAGGATGCCGCTACACTCAATGCCAATGAAGCAACTCCGGGACATGTTGGATTCAGATTCAATGGCGGATTAAGGGATGTGCGCGACTGGTGGAAAATAAATTACACCGGCAACAGCGACATGACGGTGACGCTTACCTGGGAACCGCGCATTTGCTGTGGCAATCAGTATGTTTATTTAAAAATTTATGCAGATACTGCAGCATCTCCTATATTTAACACATACAACAACACCGGAACATTAACCGCGAACTTAACCGGACTTGATAAGCAGTATTACTATGTACAGGTGATTACATTTTATAGTACGGAATGGGCCGCCTATAATCTGACCCCGACTTTCACCCAAAAGGAAAAAGCAAAGATCACCTTGCTGTCTTCAGCAGCAGGAACTGATTGCAGCGATGGTACTTTAGAGTACAAGTGTACGAAGAGCGAAAAACCATATACCGTTCAGCTCTTCCGTAATGGAAAGAAATATGGAAATGCTTTTATTGTAAAAAATTCTTCTCCATTTACACTTGACACGCTTTTGCCAGGTAACTACTATGCAACGGTTTATGGAGATGGTGCAACAGGACAAGGAAAGGGAACCAGTGTGACGACTACGATTGTACCTGTGCCGTCAGGGTTGTCTACCACGAAGATTAAAAGCAACAAAGCGCAGTTGAACTGGGATACGCTGGCATGCATTGACTATGACAGTGTTTACTACAGGGTGCAGGGTACCACTCCCTGGACAAAAAAGGAAACGGCGAACAATAACTCTGCTTACACCATAAGCGGGTTAACAGCATCTACCACCTATGAATGGATGGTGGCACATGTAGTAGATACAGCAGGAGAGAAGGCTACCGGTAGTTATTCAGGCATCGTTTCCTTTACTACAAAACCATTGAAGCTAGGTGAAGTGGAAACAGCTGCCATAGCAGCTCTTGCAGTATTCCCCAATCCTGCCAGTGAAATGGCAACGATCACCTACACCAGTAATTATGAAGGTGCACTAACCTTTAAGTTTTTTGATGCAGTTGGCCGTTCAATAGAAACCTGGACGATACAGTCTGAAGAAGGTGAATATACCCGTGAATTGAATCTGGTAAACCTTGCTCCCGGAATCTATTATGTTCGGGTGACGGGCGGAAATGCAGATCAGACCATTAAGATCGTTAAGCAGTAAGCATTTGATCAATGAATCTAAAAGCTGTCTCGGAATGGGACAGCTTTTTTTTTCATACCATCCGGTTATTAGTTCCTGGTTTTAATTTTTTCATTTTTGATAAAAAATCACCAGTTGATTGACTCTTGAACGCTTATATTATGGGCATTCTATGGTTGATCAAATAACCACAGGATTGGCTTTCAGTTCTGAATCAGCTAAAAGGATAAAGAATCAATAAGAAGATTATTTTGTCTATCTCCTGTCACCTGATTGTGGTATTGATTCTGTCGACTGAATCTGTTAATTTTATTGTTACCGAGAGAACTGAGGTTAAGGGGTGTACGTCAAATTGGATATTGATTATTGGGTGCTGAAATTGAGTATTGAGTATTAAGTATTTGAGTAAGTGAGTAGCGTAGTGATTACAGAATGGCAAGTAATCGGCTTCGCTGCAGCTATTTAACCATTTAGCCATTTAACCCACCAATCATTGCTTGACAAGATGAACGAATTGTCGTACCCCGGGTTAAGTCATATATGGAGTGTTACAAATGTTTATATTAACTTCGTTTGATCATTCTTTTAATTTTAACGTTTTAATAAAATCAATACTATGAAAAAGACACTACTTTTATGTTGCTTGCTGCTGCTTCTCACCTCCATTCAACTTTTAGCTGCTGAATCGGAACCCAATGATGTCAGAGGTGATGCTGACAAACTCAATCTTAATTCCAGTAATACCGGTGCCATCGGTGTCCCGGGTGATGTAGACTGGTGGAAGGTAACTACCAATGTAGACGGAGAACTTGATATTACGCTTACGGTATCCAATTCATTGTTTTGTTATTTTCAATTATATGATAATAATGCAACCACATTACTGGTGAGCGATTATACCAATGGAACAAAAACGATTGACGAGGATGGACTGGCTCCCGGCACCTACTATATTTACATTTATGCTTACACGGCTGGGCAGATGCCGGCCTATACAATTGCCAATGCGTTGAATGTCGCTCCGCTGGCAGTTGATGCAGAACCCAATGGTTTGTATACACAGGCTAATACCTTTCCGCTGAATGGCAGCAGCACCGGTCACATTGGCTATTATTATGATGGGGTGCGCGACACTACCGATTGGTGGTCGATCGTAACCACCGGTAACGGAGAACTGGAGCTAACCATGGCTTCAGGTAATGGTCAGTATTTGTACTGGGTTTTGTATGATGGAAATGGTACCACCGTTTTGAAATCAAATTATACTTCCGGAACTTCCACCCATGTAACTGATGGACTTGCTGCGGGAGTTTACTATGTCAAGGTATATGGTTTCTACTCTGACGGATTTGCTCCGTACACCCTCACCAGTGTATTTAATGTGCCTCCGGTTGCGAATGATACAGAACCTAACAACACGAAAGCACAGGCAAAAAACTTACCATTAAATAATGCGAGAACGGGACAGGTTGGCTATTACTACAATGGCGTAAGAGATACTTCTGATTGGTTCAAGGTTACTACGGATCTTGACGGGGACCTGGAACTCACGATTAAATCAGAAAATGGAGAGTATGTTTATTGTACACTTTATGATAAGAATGGCACCACTGTAATTAGTTCAAACTATACAAGTGGAACCCTTGCACTAAATTCTTATGGACTTACTGCCGGCACCTATTACCTGAGGATGTATTGTTACTACAATTATAAATGGGCAGATTACACCATCTCCGATACACTTACACTTGCACCGGTAGCAAATGATGTGGAGCCGAACAATTCAAAGGGAACAGCAATAGTCTTTGCTGAAAATTCAACGATGACCGGACATGTGGGCTATTATTACGATCTGGAACGCGATACTGCTGATTGGTATGAAATTGTAACTTCCAATGACGGTCAAATCGTAATTACGCTTACTCCTGAAATTGGTGAGTATGTTTATGCCACCCTTTATGATGAAGATGGTACAACAATTTTAGCAAATCATTATTCCAGCACCAATACACTTACCAGTAAAGATGGACTGGCTGCCGGAACCTACTATGTAAGTGTATATTGCTATTACAACTATAAGTATGCTCCATACACTATTACAAATGTGGTGAACACTTACATAAATGATAATGATGGAATTAGCAATGAAGAACCTAAAAAGGCAGCTACTTTGCCGGCTAATATTGCAGTGGAAGGTCACGTAGGCTTCCGGTTTAACGGCGGATTACAAGATGCAAGCGACTGGTGGAAAATTAATTATACCGGAAACAGTGACTTAACTGTTGCCCTAAACTGGGAAGCAAGATTATGTTGCGGACTTCAATATGTATACCTAAAGATCTATGCTGATACTGCAGCGGCACCGATTTTCAATCAATATAATTCTTCAGGAAATGTTACCGCAAATTTAACCGGACTTGATAAGCAGTATTATTATGTTCAGGTGATCACTTATTATGCTACTGAATTTGCTGCGTATAATCTTACAGCTACTTTCACGCAGAAAGAAAAAGCAAAGATCACTTTGCTTTCATCAGCAGCGGGAACTGATTGCAGCGATGGTACTTTGGAGTACAAGTGTACGAAGAGCGAAAAACCATATACCGTTCAGCTCTTCCGTAATGGAAAAAAATATGGCAATGCATTTATAGTAAAAAATTCAAATCCATTTACGCTTGACACGCTCTTACCGGGTAACTACTATGCAACGGTTTATGGAGATGGCGCAACCGGCCAGGGCAAAGGAACCAGTGTGACGACTACAATTGTACCAGTGCCGTCAGGGTTGTCTACCACTAAGATTAAAACCAACAAAGCGCAGCTGAACTGGGATACCCTTGCATGTATTGACTATGACAGTGTTTACTACAGGGTACAGGGAACCACTTCCTGGACTAAGAAGGAAACAGCGAACAATAATTCAGCTTACACCATAAGCGGGTTAACAGCATCTACCACCTATGAATGGATGGTGGCGCATGTAGTAGATACAGCAGGAGAGAAAGCTACCGGCAGTTATTCAGGCATAGTGTCTTTTACCACCAAACCGTTGAAACTTGGAGACGTTGAAACAACAGCTATAGCAGCTCTTGCAGTATTCCCAAATCCTGCCAATGAAATGGCAACGATCAGCTACACCAGTAATTATGAAGGTGCACTAACCTTCAAGTTTTTTGATGCAGTTGGCCGTTCAATAGAAACCTGGACGATACAGTCTGAAGAAGGTGAATATAGCCGTGAGTTGAATCTGGTAACCCTTGCTCCCGGAATCTATTATGTTCGGGTGACAGGCGGGAATGCAGATCAGACCATTAAGATCGTTAAGCAGTAAGAAAAAGTTTAGTTTTGAATGAAGAGCTGTTCCGGAAGGAGCAGCTCTTTTTTTGTGATTTACGGACGAGTATTAACCAACATTTCTCTTGCTATAACCATTTCACCTTGATTAACCCGGATGATGTAAATGCCCTGTTGCACCGTACTCAGATCAATGCTGATACTTTCATCATAGGTATCCATTTTATAGTGAATACATGATTTTCCTGCTAAGTCTGAAACATAAATCTCAACGGGTTTTCCTTTGAGAGCAGTTGTGCTGAAAGAAACATAACCTGTTGCCGGATTTGGAAAGAAACTGATTTCATCCATTGTATTCATTTCATAAGTTGTTGTAGGAAATGTGCACCCTTTGTGGGCGTAATCAAAATAGGATTGTACAAAATTCGGCAGCCCGAGTGCAGCAGAAGCTCCGGAATAAGTCGGGTCGAGATTTATACCATTTTCCACGAAATTGCAGTCATTGCCTGCCACATTGGGTTCATTGATTACAGCAAGATTTGGGCTGTATGATTTCACTACATAAATTTTTCCATCAGGAGCTAACTGAAGTCCGTATAAATCTTCGGTATTACTAAGCATAGTGGCGCTATTAATGATGGCTTCCACATTGCCTTGTGTTAAGTCAAATTGCACCAGAGTTCCCAGTGGATTGTAGCAGGTTACATAGAGTTTTGAATCGTCGGGAGAAAATTCAAGTCCGTAAACATGATCTTCCATGGGAATCGTCATTGGGTTACTTATTGTTCCCGTCGTAAGATTAAAGTCAAATAGTTCAATGGTATCCAGGTAGCCTGCAGCCAATGCAAGCCTTCCGCCGCAACTGGCAAACTTCATTTGTCCGTAAGTATTTTGAATGGCTGTGGTTGTATGAACTATGCCGCTATTGCTGATTACCGGATTCATTTCAAACCCGTTGCCGGTGAGTTGATACGCGTAAAAGCCATTAGAGCCCCAGTCATGCGTAACGATCCATATCTTGCTGTTATCATAAGTGGTTACTGCAGTAAGTTTTTCGGTAAGGGAATTCTGAATCAGGATATTTTTTTCAATCACATCCCCCAATCCGCTTTGCAGGCTCATATCAACAATTGAATAACGAAATCCAAAAGGGCCTCCAATTTCATCAAGTGTAAATACATAATAGAGCGAGGAACTTCCGGGCTGCATGGCAATAAGCGCTGCCTGTGTACAGGAACTGCCTGCGAGTAATCCGGTACCATTTGGCATTGGTAGATGCTGATTGTTCCAGACTGTAATACCATCTGTATAAAAAAGAAGTGAACCTGCCGTGTCAGAAACTGCAGCACATCCTTCAGGAGTATTCACTTGTCCATCTGTTAGTACTACAGGCGCGGAAGTACTGAAATTCAATCCGGCAAATACACCGAAGTACCAGTTGTCAGCCTGTTGCGCGCTAAGTAAAAAGGACGGAGCAATCAAGACGCAGAGAAGTATGAAATTTTTCATCGTCAACTATTTAATGATTCCTGATCATTGAAATTACAAAAATGGAAATTAGTAAGCATGGATCCAGGGATAATGAATGATTGAGTAAAGTAAAAATTCAAATAATTATCAATTTACACTACATTTGATAGTAAGGTCTGAAGATGATTCAATATAAAATCACGAGTGGCAATCTATGAGAATCAATTCCAGAGATTAATTCAACAATTGTGCTAACATAAAATCGTAAAATGAAAAAAGTAACCAAGTATCAATTTATTATTTTCCTGCTTTTCACGGTTTGTACCTTTCAGTCGCAAGCTCAATTTAGTTACGTAAGTCCATTGCCGGGTTCAAAGTATCACCATCCGGAAACCAACCTTATTTTCAGAGCAGGCGCTCTGCTCGATCCTTCTTCGGTTAATTCAAATCAACTGCTTGAAATTACCGGATCTCAAAGTGGTGTTCATAGCTGGAAACCTGTGTTGGCAGAAGGAAGAATTCTCATCATACAACCCGATGTGGCATTTGCATGGGGTGAAACAGTTCAGGTAGTTTTACATTCATTGCTTAGAAAAGCTGATGGCAGTCAGGTAGAAGGTCTCGCATTTTCATTTACGATAAGTAATGAAATGTCAGCAGAACAAAAATCCAGGTACCTTGAAAGCAGATCCGATGAATGGCCATATAATCAACAGTCAAATGGCGCAAATAAGTTACCGGAAGAATGTAGTATTGATTCTCTGCCCGGATACCAGATTGTCATCAACAACAATCCTGCACCCGGACAAATTTTTCATAATAACCAATCCGACGATAAGAAGGATTCGAATTCATTTCCAACCATTATCGAAAACGATGGCACCCTGATATGGGCATGCGACTTAGGAATTAGCGGGCATGATTTTAAGATTAACTACAATGGTTATCTCACTTACTTTAATTATCCATACAATGGCTGGATTGTGCTTGATTCGAACCTGATGGCGATTGATTCTATTCAATGCGGCAATGGTTATGAGATGGAGACAAACGGTCATGATATTGTGATGTATCCCGACGGACATGCTTTTGTATTTGCATACAACCCACAAATTGTTGACATGAGCCAGATTGTTCAGGGTGGCAAACCGGATGCCCTTGTAAAAGGGTTGGTGATTCAGGAATTGAACAGTAATAAGGAAGTGATTTTTCAATGGAGAAGCTGGGATCATTTCTTAATTACAGATGCAACAGATCTGGATCCTTTAACGGGTTCAATTGTGGATCCTGTACATGGCAATGCTATGGAAAGAGAAGCTGATGGCCACCTGCTTTTATCATCCAGAAACATGTCGGAGATCACAAAGATAAATCTTGAAACCGGTGATATTATCTGGCGCATGGGCGGCGAAAACAATCAGTTTACTTTTATCAACGACAACATACCTCAAAATTTCAGTCATCAACATGATATCAGAAGGACTGCCAACGGAAATGTAACCCTTTTTAATAACGGGGTCGGTCTTCCGATACAACAGTCAAGTGCGAAGGAGTATCAATTGGATGAAATAAATAAGACCGCTACATTAGTCTGGTATTATGAACATCCAAAGGTTGGATTGGCATACGTTTATGGAACAGGATCAGGCAGCGTGCAACGCCTTGATAATGGTAATACATTGATTTCATGGGGTAAGACAATCAATTCAACTACTGAAATTCCAAATTACACAGAGGTGGATGCCAACAATAATATTACCTGGGAGTTCAGGTTCAATGATGGCTTGCAACGCGGGTACAGAGTTCACCGTTATATCTGGCAGCCTTGTGAAATTCCAAACAGCAGCCAGGTAATCATTAAAAATATTACTCCTTATGACGCTAAGATTGACTGGAATGATGTAAAGAATGCCGTGGCCTATGACATTGAATACAGAAAGTTGGGTACCCAAAACTGGAAGTTGAAGAATACTGACAAATCGAGTAAGAAACTAATTAACCTGAAGCCGGAAAGTACGTATGAGTTCAGGTTGCGTAGCTATTGTGTGAATGGCTATGTTTCTGACTGGACTCCATTGATTACATTTTTGACATCAGCCTTACGGTTAAATGTTTATGAAGTAAGTACGAACTTCCAGTTGTATCCGAGTCCGGCTGTATCAATGATCAGTTTAAAATTTGAATCTGAAAGAGAGCAACAAGCTGAATTGTCAGTGTATGATTTGATGGGTAACAGGATGGTTATGAAATCCTTGACTATAGGTGAGGGCGGGTCAGAACAATTGCTAGATATTTCAGCATTACCTGGCGGATTTTATGTTGCTGAAGTGAAGGTGGCTAGCGAAAAAATGATTCAGCGATTTATTAAGCAATAAATGATATTCAAAATTGAATCTATTGAAAGTTTTTAAGGCAAGTATTGTTTTCAACAGGTGAAAGCGCTTTTTTAAAAGTAGTTAAGCATTAGCAACTCCATTTAAAAGTGTTTGAGTTTGTATTGCCGGATTACCCGTAATATTTCACCAACACTCCATGCTTGTGCAATACAGCCACGAGGCGCATGTGGCGCATCGCCATCAAAAATTTCGGATATTGATCCAATGCCTGCATCATTTAAATGAATAATCAGCGGCTTAATTGCTTGCTGCGCCATTATTGATGCTGCTTTTTTATTATAGTTATTAAAAAGTGCATCAATGTATGGTCCTATTAACCAGCTCCACACAGTTCCCTGGTGATAAGCGCCATCCCGTTGTTTGATATTGCCTGCATACGTCCCTTTATAATTTGCATCATCCGGAGCGAGACTGCGGAGGCCATACGGAGTGAGCAATTTTTCCTGCACAATTTGCAGTACAGACCGTGCTTGTTTTCCTTTTATCAAAGGAAAGCAAAGGCCCAATGCAAAAAGTTGGTTGGGACGCAACGATGAATCTATTTCCTCTTCATTTATTACATCATTCAGGTAACCCAGTTCTTCATTCCAAAAAATGCTCAGAAACTGTTGCCTGATTTGCCTGGCTTTTAACTTGAATGATTTTGCTTCTTGTATATCACCATTTAGTTTTAATAGCCTTGCAAATATCCTGTGTGCATTATACCAGAGAGCGTTTATCTCTACTGCTTTTCCTGTTCTTGGTGTTACCACCCATTCGTTTACCCTGGCATCCATCCACGTTAATTGCACTCCCGCTTCACCTGCAAAAAGCAAATGGTCTTCTGTAACATGGATGCCGTAACGGGTGCCTTTATAATGCCATTCCATGATCTCTTTCAGGACAGGAAGAATTTGCCTGAGCACAAATTTTTCACTGCCTCCTGCTTCCAGGTATTTTTGTATTGCTATGAAATACCAGAGCGTTCCATCCACGTTGTTGTATTCGGGTGGCTGTCCTCCATCAAGAAAACGATTCGGTAGCATGCCCTGGCTCACATTTTTTGCAAATGCCAACAGCATTTTGTTAGCATCATCCAAAAGATTCCTTGTTAAACACAATCCCGGTAAAGAGATCATCGTATCACGACTCCAGTCGGTAAACCAATGGTACCCGGCAATTACCGTTTTTAGTGCTGTATCTCGCTCAACGATGAACTGATCGGCAGCAAAATGCAGTTGATTCAATACTTCCTTTTTCTTATTTTTATTGAATCTATCTTTTCTGCGCTGCAATTCATTCTCGAACAACGTATCGATGTTTTTGCCAGTAGGATTTTCAGTAGTCAAGAACACTGTAACTTTATCACGCTCTTGCAATTGTATGAATAATATTCCCGGAGAAAAAAGATCTTCCTGGTAATCATGGCCACGCTCACGGTCTTCAGTATAGTTAAGATGGTTGTACCAATAGGCTGCCTCGTTAAATGATGCACCCGCTAGCCTGATATGAACTTCGGGAATATGCTCATAAGGCATTAGTGAAAGGGTGTCATCTTCAAACACATAATTTCTATTCAGCAAAGTGTTTTCTTTTATAAGTTCATGATAGCTCCTGCCTGCAATAAGAGGTGTTAATTCAAGGGTAAAAGGGCTTTCGGCTTTCAGGATTTCATATTGAAGAAAGGTCGTGTTTTCATGATGTACCATACCAATGGTTTTCTTGAACAGGATACTGCCTGTGTCATATATAAATTCAGGAAAAAGGCCTCTTCTGAAATCAACCAGGTATTGATAACCCTTTGGAGAAATGGCATCCCCATAATCGTTGCAGCCAAGTTCGAACCGATCAGCCGAAGTAACAATTGTTTCATCCAATTTGCTCACCAGCACCATTCGTTCAGTTGGGGGAACAACTGCTGCCACCAGCAATCCATGGTAGCGTCGTGTATTACATCCATTTACGGTGGAACTGGCATAGCCACCCAAACTATTCGTCTCCAGCCATTCAGCCTTTGTGGCCTGATCAAAATCCTGCAAGAAGTTGGCGTCTTTTGTTAATTCCATTTTATATATATTTTTATTTATGGTAACTACTCAGTAGATGAAGATTCAAAATGGAACACGGATGACACTGATCGGCCGGATTTTTACGGATTTAATTTTTACCTGATCATTTTCAATTCGCTTTTATCAGAACAGTTCTTGTATTGAGCATTAATTAAAATTTTTTTAATCTGTGCTGATCAGTCAAATCCGTGTCATCCGTGTGCTATTTTTCCCTTCGGCTGAGTAGTTACTTTTTATGCAATTCCTTTAATCGCGATCTGAAAAATAGGCAATATCCGCTTATTGGAGAAGTGAGCCAGAGTAGCAGGAGATAATATGAATTCAGTTAGACATTTTAGAAAAATTTCTGGTGGGCAATGGTTTGCCTTTTAAGACAGGAGTTTTTATAAGAATAACCGTGATTTGGCCGAAATATTCAGGCTAGGCAGTGATTAAAAGTACTTTACCGGTAGTTTACGATGCCGGAGGGTGCATGCCAAATTGTCGCGCAAGTACTGTTTAACTATTTGGTAATAGGGAACCGTACCTAACAAAGAGATTATGTTTCAATTGGATTGATTTTCTCGCAAAGGTCGCAAAGCCCGCAAAGAAAAAATTACTTAATCCAGCTCTGCGAGCTTTGCGTCCTTTGCGTGCTGGCTTTAGAAGGCTATTTTTAGGATAATGTCATGAGCAGCGACAATTTGGTATGCACCCATGCCGGATGATGTACCTTAGTTAACGCACAAAGAATTATTGAAAAGGAGGAAGCGCAGTTTAAAAGAAAATGCCCTTACCGGATATTTTCCTGCAAGGGCATTATCATTCCTGGTAGCGCGTAGGGGAATCGAACCCCTGATTCCTCCGTGAAAGAGAGGCGTCTTAACCCCTTGACCAACGCGCCGATTCGTAATTGAGGTCGCAAAGATAGATTTTTTTGTCTCTTTTGGAACTACACCGTCTTTAAAAATTTTGCCATTTCATTTTTGTTGAGCGCTTCTTTCGTTACCTTTGCGGCTCAATTTTCATTCTTCCACCCTTAAAATTTGTACCCGCAAATGTCAACAGTAAAAGTAGCCATCAATGGTTTCGGCCGCATAGGCCGCCTAGTGTATCGCCAGATCTATCAAATGGACGGCATCGAGGTAGTAGCAATCAATGATTTAACCAGTCCTAAAGTACTTGCGCACCTGCTTAAGTATGATTCAGCGCAGGGAAGGTTTGATGCCAGTGTTTCTGCAGGCGAAAGTGCTATTACGGTAAATGGCGAGGAAGTAAAAATTTATGCACACAAAAATCCGGCTGAAATTCCATGGAAGAATCATGATGTGGATGTAGTGCTGGAATGCACCGGCTTTTTTACTGATAAAGACAAAGCTGCAGCGCACATCACAGCAGGCGCAAAGCGTGTCGTGATTTCCGCACCTGCCACCGGCGATTTAAAAACAATTGTGTTTAATGTAAATCACCAGATACTGGATGGAACAGAAACCATTATTTCCTGTGCTTCCTGTACGACCAATTGTCTTGCACCCATGGCTAAAGTGCTTAATGACCAATTTGGCATTGAACTCGGCATTATGACGACCATCCATGCGTATACCAACGATCAGAATACACAAGATGCACCACACCCTAAAGGCGACCTGCGCAGGGCACGTGCTGCTGCTATGAATATCGTTCCTAACAGCACCGGTGCAGCCAAGGCTATCGGACTGGTGCTTCCTGAACTGAAAGGCAAACTGGATGGTAATGCGCAACGTGTTCCTACCATCACGGGTTCGCTTACAGAACTCACCAGCATTTTAAAGAAGAAAGTGACAGTGGATGAAGTAAATGCTGCCATGAAGACTGCGGCTAATGAATCATTCGGCTATACAGAAGATGAAATAGTGAGTACTGATGTAATCGGAATCACCTTTGGATCTCTTTATGATGGAACACAAACCAAAGTAATGACAGTTGGCGATAAGCAATTGGTAAAAACAGTTTCCTGGTATGATAACGAAATGAGTTATGTATCGCAACTGGTGCGTACTGTGAAGTATTTTGCCGGTTTAATCAGCAAATAAGTTAATAGCTTCAAGCATCATTGCAAATGCTTTCGTAAGAGCATGCGTATTGAATTTGAAATTGAAAAGGTTGATTTTTAATTAGTCAAATTGGTGCCTGTTCTTAAAAAATCAAGGCAAATGGGAAAGATTTGATAGAATAAAATTCCTTCTTAAAAGGGGGTCATTTATCCCCCCATTTGAGAAGGAATTTTTATATCCCTTTGCCACAACTTCAGAAAGTCCGAAAGAAGAAAGTTTAAAAGATTTCTGAAAAGCACCTCTGTATTATGGGGTTAAACCCTGTTAATTATAGGTTTAATTTCATCTACAAGTTGTTTGATGGTTATGTAGCCTGGCCAATTCAATAAACTAGTCAGCTTAATATTTCTTTTTACTTTCGCATAAAGTAACTTAAGAATGGATGACTTGTTAAATCGAATTTCAAGCAAAGCCGGGATTTTTGGAGGAAAGCCAATTATCAGGGGAATGCGGTTTCGGGTGGTTGATGTTCTGGAAATGTTAGCCAATGGGATGACTAAAGAGCAGATTCTTAAAGAACATCCTGTTTTAGAGGCTGATGATGTAAAAGCATGCCTTTATTACGCAATGCTGAAGCTTAATCACCCCGTGATTTATGCCAGAACCACTGATTGAAGGTTGGACTGATATGCATATTTCTCCGGTAATAGCAATATGGATTAGCAAGCAGATTGGCATTCCTGCTAAATCATTTTATGATCTTAACTTTCACCAGACGGAGGACATTGATGTCTTCATGATTGCAAAGCGACATAATGCTATTATTTTGACTAAGGATGAAGACTTTGCAAATTTATTAACGCGTTTTAATCCACCGCCCCAAGTTATTCAACTTAACTGCGGTAATACCAGTAATCTAAAGTTGAAAAGTATTCTTGAGATCAGCCTCAGGGAGGCTTATGATTATCTTATTGATGCTGACGAATCATTCATTGAAATTGCCGGTTAAAATTCTAAAAATGAAAACAGTTGTATCACACAATTTCAACCATCAACGTGCACTAATCAGGGTAGATTTTAACGTACCGCTCGACAAACAGAATTTTTCTGTTAAAGACGATACACGCATTCGCGGTGCTTTGAAGACAATCCAAAAGGTTCTCGATGATGGCGGATCCGTGATTTTAATGTCTCATCTTGGCAGGCCTAAAGGCGGACCGGAAGACAAGTATTCCTTAAAACATATAGTGGCTGTTACCTCTCAGCTTATTGGCCGCGAGGTGAAGTTTGTTACTGATTGCATAGGTAAGGACGTAGAAGAAGTTGCTCGTAACCTGCAACCCGGTGAAGTCTTATTATTGGAGAATCTCCGGTTTCACCCGGAAGAGGAAAAGGGTGATGAAGGATTTGCAAAGCAGTTGGCAGGCCTTGGTGATATATATGTAAACGATGCTTTTGGAACAGCACATCGTGCGCATGCCTCCACTACCATTGTGGCGAATTTTTTTCCTCCCGATAAAAAAATGTTTGGCTTCCTGATGGCTGCTGAACTGGAAAATGCAGATAAGGCCATCCTCAAACCTGCAAAACCTTTTACAGCAATAATTGGCGGCGCAAAAGTATCAGACAAAATTTTGATAATTGAACAGCTGCTGGATAAAGCAGACAACATTATCATTGGGGGTGGCATGGCCTATACTTTCTTTAAAGCGATGGGAGGCAATATCGGCAATTCATTATGTGAAGAAGACCGGTTGGAACATGCATTGCAGCTTCTGAAGAAAGCGGAAGAGAAAAAAGTAGAAATCTTATTGCCTGTTGATTCTGTTACCGCAGATGCATTCAATAATGAGGCAAATCGTGGAATGTGCGAAAGCATGAGTATCACCTCAGGATTTATGGGATTGGATATCGGCCCAAAAGCGATTGAAGCCTTCAACAAAGTTATCCTATCCTCAAAAACAATCCTGTGGAATGGCCCAATGGGAGTCTTTGAATTCAGCAACTTCCAGGAAGGTACAAAAGCCATAGCACTTGCAGTTGCAGAAGCGACTTCAAAAGGTGCTTATTCATTAATCGGCGGCGGCGATTCTGTTTCAGCAATTAATAAGTTCAAACTGGCTGATAAAGTAAGTTACGTATCTACAGGGGGAGGAGCTATGCTGGAGTATTTTGAAGGAAAAGTGTTGCCGGGGGTGGCGGCCATTATGAATGCTTAGGTAACTATTTTGAGTGGCTAATTAAACAATGCTTTTTTAATGTATCTGAGTTCAAATGGTTAAATGGTTAAATGGTTGAATGGTTGAATGGTTGGTTGGTTGAATGGTTGGATGGATAAATTGTTAGGTGGTTGTTGCATCAATGTAATATCCTTTTACTTCGCGGGTTATATCCAATATTGTTCAGGGTACAAAAGAACATTAATCCAATAAGCGCATTTGAGCTTCAATCAGATTGTCTGTAATGAAAAGTTTGCGCATAATGGCTAAGCATATTCCATGGAATCATTTGGTTATAAAATAGATCCGGAAGTGATTCGTACCTGATGCAATGCTCATCTGGCCGTGGAGAAAACCGGTCAAATGAAATTGCATTGGTAAATAGATCGAAAAGAATTGGTTTCAATTTTGTAAGCAGTGAATCAGCTCCTTTAATTTGCAATTGCATGCTAAAACTCAAATGAAATGATCAGAACAACACAAGCCTTAGTACTACTGTTACTTATTGCTATTGGATGTAATACTACCGGTAATGGAAAAAATGCCAGTTTGATTGTTGCTCCGGATTCATCCTCTACAGATGCGGGCATAACTATCAATACTGCCAACGCTGTTGCATTGTATAAGCAAGTGCATTCGGGTGTTACGATCGATATTTTCTTTGCAAAAGGGATGGTTCCGCGAAATATACTTGCTGATCCCTACTTCTCCTGGTTGAAGGCACTGAATCTGAATTCACTTCAATACAGTGGTGGTAGTACTTCAGACCATGATCATGCAATTATCGGGGATACCCTTATTAACGGGGGCAAGGGCGATGGATACAATCTTCGTCGTGAAGATGCAGAAGCCCGTGGTGAGTCATTTGATGAAATATTGGATGGAGTAGGTACTGTAAAATTTGGGGTTGACTTCTTCAATCAGTATACTGCGCTGCTCAAAAAATTAAAAGTTCGGGGCGACCTGATTGCCAATGTGCAGGGCGGCACTCTGGAGGAGTTGTATTGGAAGATCGAACGCAGCAATGCGCAACGGGTTATCTTTGGGCTGGAGCAAAATATCAGCAGCAATGCACGCGACTACCCGGATGGAAATGCTTACAAGAAGAAGATCTCACAATGGATTGAAGCAGTTGAAAAAAAGTATCCCGGTATCATTACAACGGTAGATGCAGCACCGGTTTATAAGCAGACTTCCAAATTTTCGGAATGGAATAAGCAGTTGAAGGATATTCCTGGTGATGAAGCGCGGCTGTATATATGGGATAAGGATCTTTTTACAGCAAAAGAAAATGCGGCAGACAACCTGCCTGTTATTAACCAGGCATTTTCTCAAACCATACCGCAGTGGTTGCAGACTTTCAAAAGTAATTTTCCGGGTAAAAATGTTGCCGTTTGTCAATGGGGTATTAAAGCAAAAACCTCCATTCACAATACCATGATAGGTTGCCTGTACATCGGCAAATTCTACGAATTTGTAATCAATTATAACAGCAACAACAGCAACTTCATCAGCTATGCAGCCTTTATGCCGCTTAAGAGTCTTAACAGGGGTGATGGCGGAAAAGGAGATGCCGCTAATTTTTATAAAACCCTGAAAGCATGCGGCTTGCTGTTTGAGGGACACAAGAAAGTGAATGAAATGGTGATTACAGGCTTAACCGGAGTAAGTGGTGTGGCTTGCAGCGAGAATGGTATTCATTCACTTTTGCTGATGAATGAAACAGGGAATGAAATAAGCATTCCTTCATTGAAGATCGACGGCAAAAGTGTGACAGGAAAGAGTTTTACGATTCATTCCGTTGCAGCGTCTTCACTTGGCAGTTTTGATGTATCGGAAGGCAGCGTTCAAACTACTTCCGTCATATTAAAACCTTATTCAGTAAATGTGGTTGTGTTCTGATAGGGTTTCTTAACTGCTGAATTTTCTTTGTTATAGGTTGGCGGAAGCACACTTCGGAGTATTGCAAAGCAAAGCATCATTTTGGCGATTCCTGTTACGGTAAAATCTATTTCTTTTTTTGGGTAAACAGTGCGAATTTTAACATCCTGAATCATCCATTATGGTATCCAAATCGGCGCAGCCTGACCCCATCGAACAACTGCTAAGTAAAATTTCCCAGGAAGTTAAACGAGAAGAAGAACAGTTGCTTGCTACTTTTTTTCAACGCGCCATAGCACGAATTATTGACACCGCCATTGTATTTGGTACTTCCTTTGGCCTTCAGGAAATGGCCATCTATTTCATTAATGCTGACAATCCGTATAATGTGGTGTTTATTGTTTCCAGTGTCAAGCAAGCAATGCCTGCTTTTGCTTTGATGATGTGGGTGCTTCTTTATTCACCGGTACTCGAAAGCCTTGGCGGCACCATTGGAAAGCGCATCATGCGGATCAGGCTCGTCGATCTGTCTACACGGCAGGTTCCATACTTCAGGATGTGTGCAGCACGCTCCTGGATCTATCTCATATTTGTAGTGCTTGCCGGCATTCCTGCTATTCTGAGTTGCCTGGCATACTTTGTTTCCGACTACCATCAAACATGGCACGACAAACTCACCAATATGATCTGCGTGAAATACTAACCGTTTGTTTGTCAGCTATCCATTAGATTTGCTTTCTCACTGAAAATTCAAGCAATGATCTTTTTGCACCTCCTTCTGTACTTTGTTACCAGCACCGCTAACAGCCTTAACCTGCCTGCAGGCATTCAATCCGGTATATGGCGCGGCGTTCTGACAACAAATGGAGGCGAACTGCCTTTCAATTTTGAAACGAGCTATCTAAACGGAAAGCTTCAGATGGTGATCATGAATGGTGAAGAAAGAATCGTTGTGGATGAAATATTGGTGATGAATGACAGCGTGGTGATTAAACTTCCGGTATTTGATTCGGAATTCAGACTACAGTATACACCGGAAACCATGAATGGCACCTGGATCAACCATTCCCGCAAATCGAACAATGTATTTCCGTTCAAAGCAAGTTACGGGTTGAAATACAGGTTTACCAATGAAGCAGTTAAACCAATTCTTAATATCTCAGGTCGTTGGGAAGTCGATTTCAGCAAGGGCACTGCCGACAGTTCCAAAGCGGTTGGGCTATTTAATCAGACCGGTAATTCACTCACGGGTACCTTCCTGACCACTTCAGGCGATTACCGGTACCTGGAAGGAACCGTGCAAGGCAACAATTTCTATCTCTCCTGTTTCGATGGTTCTCATGCGTTTCTTTTTAAAGGAACTATTGATCCTGCCGGAATGCTGAAAGGCATGTATTATTCCGGCAATCATTGGCAGGAGGCATGGGTGGCAAAGAAGAATCCGGATTTTGAATTGCCCGACCCTTCTACTTTCATTAGACTAAAACCCGGCTTCGATAAACTTGCATTTACATTTCCTGACTTGCAGGGCAACCAGGTATCCCTTACTGATGAACGCTTTCGAAATAAGGTAGTAATTGTTCAGATCCTTGGCTCCTGGTGTCCGAATTGCATGGATGAAGTGGCCTTTTTTGCTCCTTTGTACGATCAATACCATGATCAGGGTTTTGAAATCATAGGACTTGCCTATGAGAAGGCGACTGGTGAGAAAGCAGTAGAAAATATCGAGCGACTAAAGAAGCGATTCAATATCCATTATAGCATCTTGCTGGCCGGGCAGCCGGGTCCGGAAGCAATTAAGACATTGCCGATGCTGGAAGGCATGTTTGCATATCCAACTACATTCTTTGTGGATCGAAAGGGCAACCTGCGTAAGATGTATTCAGGAATCAATGGTCCAGCTACCGGTAATGAGTATGAGAAATGGAAGGATGATACCCAAGGTTTGGTAGAAAAGTTGTTGGTTGAATAGAAGATGGCTCAGGTCAATTGAGTATTGAGTATTGAGTATTGAGTATTAATTATTAAGTATTTGAGTAAATGAGTAAAGCAGCGTAGTGATTACAGAATAGCAAATGATCGGCTTCGCCGCAGCAATTTAACCATTTAGCAATTTAACCATTTAACCATTTAACCCACCAACCATTACCTACCCCAGCAATCGCTTCGGCTAATTCATTTTTATTGATTTTCGTATATTCGCCGTTCCCATAAACAATTCATTTTCTAAACCCATTTTATCCATGCAAAAATTTACACTTCTTACGGTACTCTTGGCCTTTATTGGGTTCGGCAGTACGCAGGCACAGGCTCCCAAGTATGTGATGTTTGAGCACTTCACACAGGCAAGTTGTGGTCCGTGCGCACAGCAGAACCCCGGATTTCAGTGTAACATATTAGATCAGAACCCGAACACGGTACGGCATATCGCTTACCATACCTCCTGGCCGGGCGTTGATCCTATGTACAATGCCAATGCTGCTCAAAGTGATGCCAGGGTAGATTACTATAATGTCTCAGGTGTGCCTGATGTGTACATGCTGGGAAATGTTAAATCAGGCGCACCGGGCGCTTTTGTTCAACAGGATGTGAATGATCAGGTAGCAGCCACCAGTCCAATTCGGATAACTGTGGAAGACGTTGATAATGGCACATCGCATGATGTAACAGTTACTGTTTATTCTGTAGGTACACCACCTACCGGTAATCTGAAACTTCGTACAGCCATTATTGAAAGAAACGTAAACTATGTAAGCCCTCCGGGTAATAATGGAGAAAAGTATTTCCCGAATGTATTCCGTTCTATGCTTCCTGGCACTGCCGGGGAAACGATTGTACTTCCGGCACAGGGAGCTTCTGTGGTTTTTAATTATTCTTATGATGAAGTAGCTACATGGAACATGAACGAGATTGCTCTTGTAGCTTTTGTTCAGAATGAATCCTCGAAAGAAATATATAATTGCGGCTCCACCTTTGACCCGAGTGTTTCCATTAATGATCCTTTGACTATTACTGCAGCAGGCACAGTATCTGCAGCAAGTTCCTTTACACTGGAAGGTGTCAACATCAGCGACATAACACAAGAGTATTCTTATACCTTAACATCTGACGCGCCGGCCGACTGGTCTGCCAACTTTGTATTAAATGGCACAACGTATACCACTTCAGCAACAGGTAACATGGATGCAGCTATTGCAACGCCTATTACTGTAAATGTTACGCCGGGTGCAACGCCTGCCATGGCTACTTACATGCTTAGCATTCAGTCTTTAACCAACCCTTCTGAAGATGCAGTGTTGAAATCAGTGTATGTTTTATCCGGCGTCACAGAACTGGTAATAAATAATTCCGCTATGGCCTGTGAAACGGTAAGTTTCCTGGAAACAAGTTACATCAATGCCTTTGCCAGTGCGGGCACAGCAGCTTACGGTATCATGAGTTCATCGCTTGCACAGCGTGCTTTTACAGAAGGTTCGCTTGCCGGCGTAAACAATATCTACTATAATGCAGGTTGGTATTTCCCTGCATTAACAGATGATTTTGTAACTGAATTGATGGAGTTTATGGATAATGGCGGTAATCTGTTTATCAGCGGTCAGGATATAGGATGGGACGTATGGACAGATCCTGCAGATGCCGGACATGCTACTGCACTCACCCAGGCGTTTTACAACGATTATATGTTTGCAGATTTTGTTAATGATGGAACTACAGCCAATAAGCCATTGACTGCCAATACCGGTGATCCGGTTTTTGGAGCATTGGGTTCCACACCTATCAATTATTATTATACCAGCACCTATTTTTTTCCTGATCAGATTGTAGCCAAAGGCGTTGGAACACCTATCTTTTATTACAACAATGTTACTTCTAAAGTAGCTGGTGTACGTGGTGAAAATGGTACCTATAAGACGGTTTATATTGCTCCGGGTATTGAAATGCTCGGTACCAGTACACATAAATCAGCCATCATCAAAACTGCGTATGATTGGTTTTACGGAATTACCGGAACTGATGCCATTACTGCCGGTACACAGCAACTGGGACAAAATTTCCCAAATCCTTCCAGCCAGGTTACTACTATTCCGGTTTCCGGTTTGACAAGTGATATGACCTTGATTGTAATTGATCAGCTTGGACGTCAGATCTATTCACAACCCGTAAGCAGGAATACCACCATGATTGAATTGAACACAAGCAGCCTGGTAAACGGTATTTATTTCTACCGCCTCCAGAGCGCTTCCAATAACATTGGTACGAAAAGCATGCAGGTGATACATTGAAAATAGCTTATATCAAATGATGGAAACGGGATCTGAAAGGATTCCGTTTCCATTTTTACCGGGTAAGAACAGATAATAGTTGAAATGGTGTTGTTCATTATTTACCTTAGCGACACAATAATTCAGACAGATCAGCTTTAGATAGCCTCAATAGGACAAATTTGGGTGAGAATTGGTGAAATTTGCCGGATTCAACACAACAATAAAAAATTACTTTATCTTTGGCCACTTCCTTTAATAGCAGCATTTTAGAACTAAATTTTAAAAAATGAAACAATTGAAGTTTGTTGTTTTTATACTCATTGGGATCACTATCCTGAATTTTTGGCAAAGTTGTAAGAAAGGCCCTGAAGACCCTTTTTTCTCTCTGCATTCCAGGTTAGCCCGTGTAACAGGGGAATGGAATATTACTGAGTATCAAGTGAATGATGATGATTCGCTGCGCAGGGTAACGGATTCTATAGGTCCTTATATCGGTTTTTGCGGCAGCCAGACAGATAAAGTGGTTTTAAATTACAAATACATCTGGACGTTTGATAAAGACGGCGGTTACCAGCAAAAACTGACTATTGACTCTTCATATATTTATGACATTGCCAATAATACGCCCATCTGCAAAGATTCATTATACAAAGACAGTTCTTTATCGGTAATCATTAAAGAATGGAATTTTACCAGTAATGTGGGCGACCTTAAGAATAAGGAACAACTACTAATACTTGATCCTGAAACCAAGAAATCATTACTATTTGATATTATTGAATTGAGAAACAATGAGATGAAACTGCAACGGGATACAATAGACCCTGTAACTAATGAGGCGCTTCAGAAATCATACGTACTTACGCGAATTAAGTAATTGCTAAAACATACCTTAAGAAAAAATCCTCTTTTACAGAGGATTTTTTTTGCATTTAACTGATCAGTTCCGGCCTTTGCCATCTCTCCCCATTTCGCGTTTAGCTTCACGTTCTTTAATGGTATTTCTTTTATCATGAATTTTTTTGCCTTTCGAAAGGGCAATTTCCAGTTTAGCGAAACCACGGTCGTTGATGAAGAGCCGCAAAGGAATAACGGTTAACCCCTTTTCCTTGATTTTATCCTGCAGCTTTTTTAGCTCTTTTTTATTCAACAACAGTTTCCTCGGTCTCAGGGGTTCATGGTTATAATGGGTGCCTTTGTCATAGGTGGAGATATTCAGGTTTTTGATCCATAGTTCATTCTTCTGAAAATAGCACCAGCCATCATTCATATTCACTTTTCCTTCCCTGATGGATTTTATTTCCGTACCGGTAAGTTGAATACCGGCAATAAATTTGTCGATGAACTCAAACTCAAAATACGCTTTCTTGTTTTTTATATTGATCGCATCACTCATCGTCTTGTTTTGCCTTTTTTAATGAGGAGAATAGCTTCTCCAGTTTTTCTTGTTTAAATATTTTCTGTCCCTGTTCACCCTGTGCAATAAGACGGTCGCCGGCCATTGCAATATAGGACGTGAGCACTTCATGCTTTCTTATTTCCTTTAGTGTAGTTGTGAAAATTACTTCTTCACCGGGAAAGGCAGGTGCATGATGGTTAACGGAAATGAATGTGCCAATTCCTTCTTCATCCAAATCTTTCATTTCCAACACAAAAAGCCTTCCGCACCATTCAGCATCTCTTGCAATGCTGAAAGTGGAATAAACGGGATGCACTAGACTATCAAAAAAGCCTGCCGTATCAGCAGCTGTCACCAGCTTCTTAAATACTTTCTGATCTCCGGGACTGAACAGGTCTTTCATCTGGTAAAAATGAGCAAAGTAAAATGGTTCAGCAGCTTAAAAATGCAACAACTGCTAACATGCTAAAAACAACTTTCAACACAACTATTTTTTCTCTAAAAAAAACAGGATGCGCTAAATAATTATTTCACTGCAAGTAAGGGTATTCCTATCTTATGTCGAACTGCATTGATGGTTTCTCCAAAAAGCAGGTCTTTCAATCCACGGTGGCCATGCGTACCCATCACCAGCAAATCCGCATTAAACTGCTTAACCGCTTTAGGAATCACTTTTGACCTTCTTCCGAAACCAAGTTCATACGTTACCTGGTATCCTTGCTTCGTAAGTGCTTCTGTGTAGCGCTTTAGGTTTTCGGTATCCGTTCCTGATTCCAGGTCAGCAATGTCCTTTTCCATAAATATTGCACCTGCAGATTCTACTACATGAATCAGGAGGTAACTACTCTTTTTGCCACCGGTAGTTAATGCGCGTGAAATGGTTTTTTGATCTTTGTCAGAGAAATCAACGGTAATCGCAATGCGTTTGAATTGCGCATTTTCTTCAAATTGAATGGGAAGTATCTCGGGATGTGGCACACGAAGTTTTTTGCTCTTGGATGAAATGAATGGATGGATTATTATATAAAGCATCAGCAGGCAGGCGGCAAGTACCACCGGAATCAGAATAAAATAGACTGCCCATAAATAAGGACCACCTGACTCTATCAAAGAAAAGATAAAATTCAACACCAGCTTCGCATTTAGTGTAATGATGATTGCTGCAGCCAGCCAGGAAGCAATTTTAGTCTTGATGCCGATGGCAAACTTACCCATCTTCTCTTTGTCGCTCACAAAATGAATAAGCGGCACTACTGCAAATCCAAGTTGTAAACTGAGGATAACCTGGCTAAGGATAAGCAGCTCACCGGTTTCTTCTTCGCCTTTTAACCAGATTACCAGGAAGGCAGGGGTAACTGCAATAATGCGGGTCAGCATCCGCCTGATCCACGGTGTAATGCGCAGGTGAATGTATCCTTCCATTACGATTTGTCCGGCAAGGGTTCCTGTGATCGTAGAACATTGTCCGGCCGCAATTAAGGCAACTGCAAATAGTATGGGTGCCAGCTGAGTGCCAAGCAAGGGTGCCAGCAAACCATGTGCATCCTGAATCTCTGTAATTTCAAAGTATCCGTTCTTGAAAAAAACAGCACCTGCCAGGATGAGGATAGAAGCATTAACCAGGAAAGCAATGTTTAATGCGATGGTCGAATCGATGGTATTAAACAGCAGCGCCTTCTTTTTCCCCTCATAGGACGGATCAATCTTACGGGTTTGCACCAATGCCGAATGCAGATAGAGATTATGCGGCATAACCGTGGCACCGATGATACCTATTGCGATGTACAAAGCAATATCATTGGGAATAGCAGGGATAAAACCTTTCAATACATCAGCTGCAACAGGCTGTGCAAAAAATATTTCCACAAAAAAGGAAGCACTGATAATGAATACTAAAGAAAATATGAAAGCCTCCATTTTACGGATGCCAAAATTTATGATCACCAGCAAAAGCAGTGCATCGAGCACCGCAATGGATACACCCATTAAGAGCGGAATACCAAAAAGCAGATTTAATCCAATTGCCAGTCCAAGTACTTCTGCCAGGTCTGTTGCTGCAATGGCAATTTCTGCAAGCACATATAATGGAATGTTTACAAATCCCGGAAAAGCTGCTTTGGAAGCCTGCGCCAAATCAAGACCCCGTACGATACCCAAACGGGCACAATGGCTTTGCAGGAGGATGGCGATCAGGTTCGACATCAGCAGCACCCAGATCAGTGAATACCCAAATCCGCTTCCTGCAGCAATGTCTGTTGCCCAGTTGCCCGGATCCATGTACCCGACACTTACCAGGTAAGCCGGCCCGATAAATGCCAGCAGCGATCTTAAGAATCCCTTCTTGCCAATCGTATTCACTGAAGAGTGAACGTCTTCCAGTGATTTGGTATGTGATGTAGTTTGAGCCATTATTTAGTGATGAGGATATTTTTAGCAACCTCATGACTGATGTTAACGGTTGCCGTTTGGTTAATAGAAATGGTCATGCTCTTGTCGAATGCGATATGTTCAATTACTTTTAGGGGAGTACTCATATGAATATGCAGTTTGTCGAGGTGCTTGAGAAAGGCCGGCTGCTGTTCGATCACTGCAGCAACTTTTCCTTTTTCATTTACTTTTAGTGAAGTCAGGTTTTTAAATCCGGAGGCAGACAATTTTCCAAGCCTGTCGGGAATAGGGTCACCATGCGGATCAAATTTTGGATTATTAAGATAAGAATCCAGCTTATCTATCAGCGCTTCTGATTTTACATGCTCCAGTTCCTCTGCCACGGCATGAACTTCATCCCATTGAAATTTTAATTTTTCGACCAGGAAATATTCCCACAACCGGTGTTTTCTTACAATGGCAAGTGCTTGCGATTTGCCTGAGGTGGTCAGCATTACGCCTTTGTATTTCTTATAGTGAATAAGGCGTTTATCAGCTAATCGTTTCAGCATATCCGTTACAGAGGCTGCGCGGGTATTCATCTGTGCAGAAAGTTCGTTGGTAGCCACGGCACGTGCACTGTCTTTTTCCGTAAGCAGGTAAATGGCCTTTAGGTAATTCTCTTCGGTGGGAGAGAACATGTCTTTTAGATTTGCGACAAAGGTAAAATAATATTTAGATTAGTCTAAAATAAAATTTAGTCTATATTAAAACAAACACCAAAAGATGATTATGCCGGTAGTTAATGTTGGTTTATTTTTGAAGTCGTTTGCTAACATAAACTTTCACTACTGTCCGACTAATGTGGGCTAAAACTCACCAGGAGCAGGTTTCATCCCATAACCCCACGCTGAAGCGTAGGGTTATAGGATGCTTGCCAGTATTGGGTTTCAGCCTAAACCCCAATATTTTAGTCGGGCAATAGTGATAAGCTTTCGTAAATCCAATAGACTATGAAGAGATTTGTTACCCTGTTTCTTGTATTCGCCATCTTGCTGCCGGTGAGATTGGTGCTGGCGCAGACAGCACCTGTTATTGAATGGCAGAAATCTTTTGGCGGTACTGTGGGGGAAACAGCCAATTCTGTGCTGCAGACTACCGACGGTGGCTTTGCTTTTGCAGGCTACACGAAATCTAAAGATGGAGATGTGAGCGGGAACAATGGTGCCACGGATTTTTGGGTGGTGAAGCTGGATGCAGCAGGCAATTTACTTTGGCAACAATCATTAGGTGGCAGTGATCATGAAGCACAATGGGACTTTCAGCAAACCAGCGACGGCGGCTTCATTGTATCAGGCCAGTCAAAATCAGCAAACGGCGATATTACCGTAAATAAGGGTGCGGAAGATTATTGGCTGGTAAAGCTGGATGCTGCAGGAACTATTATCTGGCAGAAAACCTACGGTGGGAGCGGTATGGATGAAGCCTATGCAGCCAGGGAAATATCAACCGGTGGCTATATTGTAGCCGGTTATTCGGAATCCAATGATGGCGATGTTACCGGAAATCATGGAGAGGTTGATTATTGGGTATTGCGGCTGGATGCTGATGGTAACCTGATCTGGCAGAAATCGCTTGGCGGCAGTGGCGAGGATGAAGCGTATTATGTACAGGAAACCAATGACGGTGGTTTTGTGATTGTTGGAGAATCGGAGTCTACTGATGGCGACGTAACCGGTAATCATGGTGAAGGCGACTATTGGGTAGTGAAATTGAATGCCAGCGGATATTTTCTATGGCAAAAATCTTTTGGGGGCAGTAGCGTGGATTATCCACGCATGGTTAAACAAACAGGTGATGGCGGGTTGGTGATTGCCGGATGGACAAGTTCTGTGGACGGTGATGTTACCGGTAATAAAGGCGATACAGACTATTGGGTGATAAAACTAAATGAATCAGGTATGCTGCAATGGCAGAAGTGCCTGGGCGGCAGTGATTATGATTTTGCATATGCGATCGATCCCACTGCAGATAATGGTTTCATAGTTACCGGTTATACCCATTCTTCGGATGGTGACGTTACAGGGCATCATGGAAGTACAGATTATTGGCTTGTGAAGTTAGATGCAACCGGTAATCTGATGTGGCAAAAAGCGTTGGGAGGCAGTCAATATGATCAGTCCTATTCTGTTCAGCAGGCAGCTGACGGAAGCTACATCGTTGCCGGCCTCTCTTTTTCCAATGATGGCGATGTAACGGGCAATCATGAAACGGCTATTGGTACTACACAGGATTGCTGGATTGTAAAATTGTCTGCTGATTTTACGGGTATAGAGACCATTGAAAGCAATAGATTTGAAATGTATCCGAATCCCGCTCAGCAATACATTCGGATTGTGCCGGAGCAATACAGCATGACAGGCGGATTACATACTGCTTTCCAGCATAGTGAAATATCTTTGATAGTTTTAGATGTTACGGGCAGAAGGATCTCATTGCCGACCTCTTTTTCGAACAATGAAATTGAAATGAACATCTCTTCTATAATGCCAAGTACCTATGTGGTACAGTTTATTAATAATAAATCAGGGAAGATTGAATTTGGCACCTTTGTAAAGCTATAACCGGCCGGTTGTTGATTGTATTATAGGCAAACGAATGTCTCGTAAGTAATCATTCCACAAATATTGTATCATGAGTTTAACATCAACCTCCCACCAACGCGTCATCCTGAGGAAATAATTCCGCGATGCGGAAAAACAACGCAAGATGAACCAGATTACTATTCACGCTGGGCTGGTTCATCAGTAACTTGTTTCAGGATCTCTCAATTGATCTTGAGATGCCGATCCGCCATTGGCGCGACGGCATGACGCTTCGATTGTAGATTGTATTATATGCAAATGAATGTGCCCCGTTGGTCGGGATTTGCAATCATAAGTGTTCGAAACCTTCAGAACCTTTGACTGACTTGGCTTTCACTCATATTTCTATCGGGAAAAGCGAGTGTAAAATTCAATCTCAAATAATCATGAACTATTCTCCCCTCAGGAAAAGCATGGTGCCAATTGTAACCTATTACATTTTCAGTATAAAAATCTTTAAAGCAGTTTGTCTGTAACGTATGTCCAGTAAGGTTTTGAGTATGTTTCGAACAGTAGTGATTTTTAATCAACGGTGTTCGAAGCATACGCAAATCCTTGACGGGCTTGAAGAATTCCCTGCACAATTTTCATGTTTATAAATCCACTGCAATGCAGGAGAACTACATTGCCGAAGGCATTTCACCTTTTTAGAAAATGTACACCAGGCAATAATTGATGCCGGAGGCATCACACCTGACATACTATTAGGTTCGATACCTTCGTCATCGGGGTATAACATATCCTGATTTTTGTAAACGTGGAATCCTTTCAGGATTCTGCACCGCCGCTTTTGCTAACCGCAGGGTATAGTTAGAACGAGCGAGTATGTTTGACTCTTCCCTGTCAAAAATTTTTACCCTCCCTGCTTATTCAAATTATTGATAATCACAGCAATTATAATAGGGTCTAAGGTTTCGAACACCTATGATTATAACTCACGACCAACGGGTTAGTTGGAAGGGAAATGTATGAAGTCAGGACTAGCTGCATCACCTCCAGTAGGGGCTTTTTTTCATGATGGTGATTTTTGATGGTGTTGATCAACTGTCTTCTTTCAAAAGCTGAGGCATGATTCAATATGTAAATCACCGGTAAGGTCATTTTCTTTTCCTTTAAGTCGATCCCACGTGGTGCCGGTATCCTGCTCCCTGTAATCGAGCAGATTGACTGATCTGAAATATTATTATTTTTAGCTAAAATGAGACATCATGAAAATTAGTCTAATATTTTTTTTGACTACATTTTTATTGCCACTGACTGGCTACACCCAACCTGGCACCCTGGATTCAACTTTTGGGGTCAATAAGCACATCACTACACACATTGGAAGTTGGGAGAATGACAGGGGAAGCGATGCAATTACTCAACCAGATGGAAAAGTTATAGTTGCAGGCGTCGCCTACGAATACGGGAGCTCGGCTGGAGCAATTGTGAGGTATCATGCCGATGGAAGCATAGACAGTAGCTTCGGCGGCGACGGCAAAGCCCTCTACTTAGGATGGGAGTCATACTTTTCTTCCATAGCTCTTCAATCAGATGGAAAGCTCGTAGCAGGAGGTAGTGAGTTTAATTTTGCGAGCTATGAACGGGATTTTCTGGTAGTGAGGTTCAATTCGGACGGAACGGTGGACAATTCCTTTGGCATTTCTGGAAAGATGCTAATCAGTTTTAGTCAGAATTCCGATGAGGACGCTGTTTCTGTATTGATTCAAGCAGATGATAAGATTGTTGTTGTTGGTAATGGTGCGTCTAATACAGGTGATCGTGCTATTGTCAGATTGAATACTGATGGAGCTTTAGATTCTACCTTCAGTGATGATGGTAAGCTAACCCTCGACTCGACAGAAGGAGGATATATAACTTATGCCTCTGCAATTCAAACCGATGGAAAGATATTGGTAGGAGAAGATGATATGATAGTGAGGTTGCTTACTGATGGTACATTAGACCCTTCCTTTGGCGTGGATGGCAAGATAATGTTAGATATTTCCACTGAATCTGATCGTATAACTTCTATGATCATTCAGCCCGATGGAAAGATTGTTGCAGCTGGAGTTTCCGACTACATCTTTAATGCCGAACTACAGTTTTTTTCAAGATACACAGCCGAGGGGATACTCGATACTTCATTCGGTTCGAGTGGAATATTAATTTATGATACCATCAATGCTGGCATCATAAATCAATCTATTAGCTCCATAGACATTCAACCAGACGGAAGAATTGTTGGGGTAGGATATATCGAGCAAGAATCAAGTTTTTCAGGTTCTGGTTTTGACTTTGTTGCAATAAGAGTAAATATTGATGGAACAATCGACAGCACATTTGGAAATGAGGGATTGTTCGTATATGATTTTATGGGCTTTGATGACAAGGCGAGTGCCGTTGTGGTTGAGGCGGATGGTCATATTATCGTAGCAGGAACGGGAAAAGTTGGTGAAGGTGGGGACTTTGCATGGTTGCGTCTAAAACCGGATGGATCAACAAGCGAATTTTCGCCTGACGGAATTGTTTTGCTAAATGTCTCTGAAAATGATGATGACGTCCTTAATGAGATACTAATTCAACCCGACGATAAAATAATTCAAATCGGGTATTGTGTGCTCAATGGTCCCTATGTTGCTGTTTCGAGACTGTTACCGGATGGTACTTTAGATACATCTTTTGGTAAGGCTGGTAGAGTAGCTTATAAATTGGGACTGGCAACTGCAGGAGTGCTCCTTCCCGATGGAAAAATTTTAGTAGCAGGGAATACTTCAATGTCTCCAAAAAGCGCAATACTTGCCAAGATGGAAACTAATGGCGATTTGGACCTTTCCTTTGGAGATGCAGGATCTGTCCAATATGATTTTGATACTTTTATAGACGTAACAGATATGAGCCTGCAATCTGATGGTAAGATAATTGTGCTTACCAATGTCACTGTACAATTGTCTTCAGAAATTGTTTTAGTTCGGTTTAACGCCGACGGTTCTATAGATAACAGCTTTGGACTCAACGGTGAAGCCGTAGTACAGTTTGGTGGGTGGGAACCTGTGGGAAATGCTATAATTATACAACCAGATGGAAAAATACTCATCGCAGGGAGTTATTACGACGAAATTAGCTATACGGATAATTTTATAGTGGCTCGTCTTCTGGAAGATGGGACACATGACAACTCCTTTGGTTTTAACGGTATTGCAACCACAGATTTTGATAACGGTTTTCACGACCATATTAATGCAATGGTTCTTCAGCCCGACGGGAAGATAATTTGCGCAGGAACTACAGCGTATTACAATAATGGTTATGATGGAATTGGGTTAGTGCGTTATAATTCAGATGGCGCTTTAGATAGTAGCTTTGGCATGATGGGGATTGTCACAACGGATTTTCCAAGCACTATTGTCATTCCCAATTCAATGATACTACTCCCCGATAACAAAATAATCATAGGTGGATCATACAAAGGTAGCTTTATGGTGGGAAGATATTTGGTCACTGGAGAAGTTGATCAAACATTTGGTTCGAATGGTTTTACTTTCAGTAACGTGAGTCCATATCCACACGGTGATGCAATTCATTCTCTTGCTCTGCAATCGGATGGTAAACTAATAGCAGGAGTTCAATCTCTTTTGCCTGACAATCTAGATATGACACTGGCCAGATATCTAATTGAAGGCTTAGGAACAAATGCTCCTCAAGCGAATGTTGGCGCTACATATATCTATATATATCCTAATCCAGCACACAAGCGATTTATAATAGAGATGAAATTACGTGAGGACTTGAACACAGTTGCGTCGATTCGAATAGTTAGCCCGATAGGTTTGAGAGTACTTGAGGATAAGGTGCCTGTTGTAAATGGATTGTTAAGAAAAGAATTTGAAATTGAGAATGTAGCTACAGGGGTTTATGGTGTCATTGTGACCATTGGAAATGAGGTGTGGAGCGAGAAGGTAGTCATACAGAGATAACAAGCAACTCTTCGCGAATCCGTTGGTCGGGATTTGCAATCACAAGTGTTCGAAACATCACCAAACACTTATCCAGTGTACATTACAGCAACCTTCGGAAGCGCAACTACTTATATGAATGTCTGCTTTGGATCGCGAATTCTCATTTCTTGTAGAGGAGGAAGCATCCTTAAGAACTTTCAGGAAAAATTCTGATCCGCTTTTTAACCTGGAAAAATGCTTTGAAACCCAATCCAGTAAAGAGTTTCAAAGGTTTCGAACACTTGTGATTTTTAATCCGGAAAAGTTTTCACCTGGTTAAAAAATTATTGATGCTGTAGCACGTATCATTTTCCATAAACTATTGTTGAAGTGGCAGTTTGAATAATGACCAAGTTGTAACCTGACATTCTAAGATTATACAAACATTAACTACTAAAGCATTTCAAAGTTGCAAATATTAATGGGGTTAAAAATCCCATTCTCAATAAGCCCGGATTATAAATTAAGAGAACTGGTGCGGCCTAAAAATAAAAACCCCCGGAAATCAATTCCGGGGGTACAATTTTTATCTTTCTTATATGCTATTTAGCTGCAACCGGTGTTTTGGGTTGTTTGCCCGATGCTGTATCAAAACTCTTCAACTCTTTTTCTTTGGTAAGATCCACTACAAGTGGCGCTGCAATAAAGATGGATGAGTAGGTACAGATAATCAAACCGATAATCAATCCAAACACAAAGCCACGGATCACTTCACCGCCAAAGATGAAGAGAATCAATAAAACGATCATCACCGTTACGTTGGTCATGATAGTACGGTTCAAGGTATTGTTTAACGCATCGTTAATTACAACGCCCGTATTTCCTTTTAGATGTTCCCGTAAGAATTCACGGACACGGTCAAATACAACCACCTTATCATTCACTGAATAACCCATCACTGTCAGAACCGTAGCGATAAAAGTTTCGTCCAGGTCAAGTGAGAAAGGCAACATTCCGGAGAAGATCGAAAATATACCCATGAGTATGATGATGTCATGTGCCAGCGCGATTAGCGTGCCGGTTGCAAATTGCCATTTTCTAAACCGGAAGAAGATGTACAGGAAGATACCCAGGAATCCAAAAATAACCGCTTTGAAAGCACTGTTTCGGATATCATTTGAAATGCTTGGTCCAATAACTTCGGAGCGCAACTGGTAATTTGAATGATAATCTTTAAAAGATAAATTTTCAGGCAGATGCTTTTTCAGTCCTGCATAAATAGCCTGGTTAACAATACTGTCACTACCCATTGTATTGTCATTTTCCATCAGGTAGCCTGTAGTAACTTTTATCTGGTTGGCCGGACCGTAGGTTTTTACTACAGGTGGAGTTCCTCCGAGCGTTGCAGCAAGGTCTTCCCTGATAGTAGTTGTATTCACATCCTGATCGAAGCGGATGGTATAAGAACGACCCCCTGTGAAATCAACACCATAAGTGAATCCTTTCAACAGGATCGAAGCAATCATTATTACTACTACAATTCCTGAAATCAAATAACCAAGTTTTCTCTTTCCTACGAATGGAATGTTTCTGTTGGTAAAATTATTTCGGCTCAGCCTGGTAGTAAAACGTAATGGAAGATTACGCTTCAATGCAAAGTTGAAAATGATATGACCCATAAATACCGCTGTAAATATGGTGAGTACGATACCGATGTTTAAGGTAGTAGCATAACCAAGTACAGGTCCTAATCCAAAATACGCAAGTATCAAACCCGTAATGAGAGAAGTAATATTTGAATCGAAAATTGCCGAATATGATTTCTTATGGCCTTCCTCCACTGCCTTCAGCAGGGTCTTGCCCCGCGCCAATTCCTCCTTTATCCTTTCATGAATCAAAACGTTTGCATCAACAGCCATACCCATGGTAAGCACGATACCGGCAATACCAGATAAAGTAAGCGTGGCACCAATCGAAGCAAGGACTCCAATGATAAAGAAGACGTTAAAGAACAAAGCAATATCTGCAATGATACCGGAGGTGTTATAATAAAGCACCATAAAGAGCAGAATGGCTATGAAAGCAACTACTATGGAAATGATGCCTGATTGAATGGATTCCTGTCCAAGTGACGGGCCTACCACATCTTCCGCAATAATTCTGGCCGGAGCAGGTAATTTACCTGCAGTGAGAATATTTGCAAGATCTTTCGCTTCGTTAATATCAAAGCCACCGGTAATGGAAGAGCGACCGTTCGGGATTTCGCCATTTACACGCGGAGCAGAATAGACGTAATTATCAAGCACAATGGCGATGTGTTTATCAATGTTCTTGCTCGTCATCACTTTCCAGATTTTCGCTCCTTCATTGTCCATCGTCATGGATACTTCCGGACTACTATTCTGGTCAATATCCTGCCTGGCATCATTCACTTTATCTCCTTCCAGCGGCGCTTTGCTTGTACCGACCTGCATTTTAATTGCATACAATGCATATACATTACTTGTTTCATCGGTTGCTTTTGCACTCCATAGAAACTTAACATCTTTGGGGAAGTTTGAACGAATGTAATCGAGGGAGAGATACTCATTCACTTTTGAAGTATCCTTACCAAGTGAATAACCGATTACGGGGCCGGGAGCAAGTGCTACCTTATCGTCAGTGGTACGATAGATATTCGGTTGCAACAGGGAGGTCAATGGATTTTCTCTTGCCTGGTTCTTTGCATTTTCAGCGGCAATATCTAATGAGTCACCGGTAAGTAAGCCGGAATCTGCAAGGGCAGTAAGGCTGTTAGAATCGGTGCCTTCGGCAAGCAAAGGATTCTCATTGGTAGTGACTGCCACATCATTTGAAGAGGTGAGTGGATTCTCAGTAGTTGCAGTGGCTGCAGCAGTAGTATCCGTTACGGTCAGCTTATTTCTTAAGGCCGTGTTTGCTGCGTCGAGGTACTGTATAAAGGTGGGGTTATCATACGTTTCCCAAAATTCCAAAACGGCTGTTGCCTGTAGAAGTTTTCTTACCCGAACCGGATTGTCTACACCCGGGAGTTCCACGGTGATTCGACCACTGGATGCCTGGGCTGTAATATTTGGCTGAGTGACACCAAACTTATCTATACGTGACCGGAGGATATTAAATGTTTTATCAAATGCACCATTGGATTCAGCACGAATAAAAGCGATCACTTCCTGGTTCGTGGAATTGAACTTCACTTTTTCCTGGTTATCGCGTGTACCAAAAATAGATGCGAGCTTACCTTCGGGTGCTACTTCTGTCCAGGCCTGTTCAAACAAAGTCACAAAGTCGGTTTGTACCTGTGTTTTTTGTTTTTCCCTGGCCAGTGCAATCGCTTTAGTAAAGGTTGGATCAGTACTGTTGTCAGCAAGTGCTTTGATCAGTTCTTCTGTAGAAACCTGCAACACGACATTCATACCACCCTGTAAATCGAGTCCGAGATTCAGTTGTTGATCTTTACATTCCTGGTAAGTGAATTGTGCTATACCAATGTTAAAGATGGTTTTGTTTGAAACAGAATCCAGGTAAGACTGTCTTTTCTTCCTGATTTCTGTGAGAACACTATCTTTAAACAGGGTACCATTGGCAGTATTGGGAGCTACCACTGATTCCAGTGATTTGCCTTTCAAAACGGCAGCTTCGGCATAGTTCGCTGCTTTGCTCTCCACCCGACGGGTAACAAAATTGAATGATAACTGATAAATACAAATCAGGATCAACGCTATTGAGAAAAACGTGACCAGGCCTTTTCCGCGCATGATTATGAGGGTTTTGTAAAAAATTAAGGCTGCAAATATAGAAATTTATCGGGGAGTTGGCCTCTATTTTTACAATAGGGGTGTATGACAAATTGGAAATTGAGTATTGAGTGTTGAATATCAAGACATCAAGACACAAGATCCAAGATCCAAGACTTAAGACAAATAGTAACAATCCAATTGCATTACAATTTTGAAAAATCAGTTAAAAAATGTCAACCTATTTCAGTCAACGACACAATATTTCAACACTCAATTTTAAATATTCAATTGACATTACATGACTGGCGGGAACATTAAGCATTACTAAATTACCTGCAATACAAACCCTTTTAAATAGTTGGATTCTTCAATGCTCCACACGATGGGATGATCTTTGGCCTGCGATAAGAACGCTACTTGTCTTATCGTTTTTCCGGCATCAAAAGCAGCTTGTGCCAGCATTTCAAAAAAGAGTCCCGGCTCCATAAAATGAGAACAGGAAAAGGTAAGCAGGAAGCCACCTGAGCGGATGAGTTTCATGGCCCGCAGGTTTATTTCCTTGTAACCTCTCGCTGCTGCCTCAATACCTGCCCTGTTTTTAGTGAAAGCAGGAGGGTCGAGTATGATAATATCAAATAGTTTTTTCTCCTTTGCCCATAATGGAAGCATATCAAAGGCATTGGCTGCCTGGAAAGTACAGCACTTACCAAAGTGGTTAAGAGAAGCATTTTCAGTCGCTTGTGCAACAGCCGTTTCAGAGACATCGAGCCCCAAAACACTGCTTGCTCCGAATTTTGCCGCAAAAAGTGCAAAAGCACCTGTATAACAGAAGCAGTCCAGCACTTCCGCTCCCATTGCAATATGCTTTAAGGCTTGCCTGTTTTCTTTCTGGTCGAGAAAGAAACCGGTTTTTTGTCCGGCTTCCACATCAACCCAAATTTTCACTCCCTGTTCTTCCAGTTGAAACTTTGTTGCAAAAGGATCGGAGAGAAAGTGTTTCTGCTCCGGCAACCCTTCCAGTTTTCTAACAGGCACATCATTGCGCTCATAAATGCCCTTAGGTGAAAAACGCTCCATCAGCACTTTGGCAATTACTTCTTTCCACTTGTCCATGCCAAGCGATAAGGTTTGCAAAACAAAGTAGTCACCAAACTTATCAATGATTAAACCCGGGAGAAAATCAGACTCACCAAAAACCAACCGGAAGTTTTCAGTATATCCTAATTTATGCCGGTACTGCAGGCATGCCTCAATCCTGGTTTTGAAAAAAGCTTCGTCAATCTGCTCATTTATATCACGTGTAAGCAGGCGAACCGTGATCTGTGATTTTACATTGTAGTAACCTCGTCCGACGAATCGATTCCTGGAATCATAGACTTCTACTATTTCACCACCTGCAATCGGTGCGGTAAAAGTGCCAATTTCATTGCTGTATACCCATGGATGGCCGGAGAAGATCCGTTGGTAGTTCCCTTTTTTAAGTATTACTTTCGTCATTGGTTGTTAGTTATTGCATCCACGTTGCATCATTTTAAATTATTAAATAATTCAGATATGAAAGGTTACCTTTTTTCAGTTACGGCATTGCTAATGATTTTGTTGTTGAATGAAAAGCCTGGCTGTAATGAGTCAGCGACTGCCGTTGGTGGAAGTATTGTTCCATTGTCAAAAGGCAATTACTGGATCTATCGGGATTCCGTTTTTACCGACGGTGCACTAAGTCTGGTGACCAATGATACGGATAAAATCGTCAGTACCGAAGATTGGAACGGCAGAACCGTGTATGTTTTCGCAGATGGAAAGGAATGGTTTGCCAGCGGTGACACGATCTTTCAGTTAGGA
Organism: Chitinophagaceae bacterium; assembly: GCA_016704325.1. Taxonomy (GTDB): domain Bacteria; phylum Bacteroidota; class Bacteroidia; order Chitinophagales; family UBA10324; genus JACCZZ01. The sequence goes on along the minus strand of JADJAG010000008.1, from coordinate 615,783 downwards.
CGGCAAAGAACCGGAGCGAAGATTGCTTCCCCGGTAATGATGCCTGTTAAAGAGGAAAGCCGCTTTAACTTTATGTATGGAGGTGACGTGGTGATAGAGAAGACCATTGTAAATATGGCGACATGCCCTGAAAGTAAATGGAAAGCATCGGCATGTTATAAGATTACAGATAATTGTGAGGGATATTGGATTGTTGGCGCCGGCATTGGTATTATCAGGGAAAAGACCTCTGAATGCTTTTCCGGGAAAAACAATTATACGTCCCGAACATTGATTGAAATGAAGGTGCAATAACATATAAGCTATTTTCAGTAATGGACTGCTAATTTGTATGATGCATGATGTGGTGGTTTTGGATTCCAATCAGCAATACGGCATCGTTCAGAATCAATTGCAATGGGAGCAATAAAAAAAGCGCACCTGAAGTGCGCTTTTACCAGTTACATTATTAAATCAGTTCACTATTGTCCGACTAATGTGGGCTAAAGCCCGATAGGAGCGGATTTCATCCAATAACCCCACGCTGAAGCGTGGGGTTAGAGGATATGCGCCAGTATTGGATTTCAGCAAGAACTCCAATATTGAAGTTGGACAATACTTGAAAGTAATTAATTCTTGATCAGCTTCAATACCTGTACAGTTTTACCCTCTGAGAATATTTTTGCAAAGTAAACGCCTGCCGGGAGGTTTTTTCCAATAACCGTACTTTCATCTATTACATCATATGTTTCCATCAATTTACCTGTGATGTCATAGGTACTGATCCTGCCATTTTGCAATGAAAGCGCAGTTGTATTTATCAGGAAATAGTCTGATGATGGATTAGGGTAAACCAACAGATCAGCCAGTGGTTCCGAATTTTTGCAGGTAACACTAACATCTACCGGTTTTGATGTCTTGGTACAACCGGTGTTTGTTTTCGTCACTTTGCACTTGTATGAGCCGGCAGCACTTACCAATAAAGTAGTATTGGTAGCTCCGGGAATATTGGCATTTCCATTCTTCCACTGATAGGTTTGATTATTTGCACTGCTTACGGTAAGCAAGAGGGTCTCACCGGCACAGATCGTTTGCGGTCCTGAGGGTGTAATCTCTGCTTTAGGTTTTTTGTTCGCAGTTACAGCTATTGAGTTGGATGTAGCGGTATTCAAACAATTGTTGGTAATAGTGAGGGTATAACCGCCGCTTGATTTTGCCGCATAACTGGAAGCGGTTGCACCGGTAATGTTGACGCCATCCAGTTTCCACTGATAAGCGCTAAAAGGCCCTCCGGCGCTTACGGAAAGAAGTACCTCACTGCCTTTACAAAATGTGGTTGGTCCACCGGCACTGATGGTTACACTGGGTGTTGGGCATACCACTGTGAAATTGCCCTGCATTCCCTGGGTTACAAAATGTGGGGTACACTTATAATTATAGGTACCGACAACGGCAGGCACATAGGTAAATTTCTTAGTTGAAGTACTTATTGGACTGTCCCATGCAACTGCACCACCCGGTATGGTTAATGATGTAGTAGTATGCGTTCCGTTAATCCAATTCCATACAACAGTATCACCCAGGTTAATGGAAAAACTTGATGGGGAGAAGAAAAAATTCTGGACGTTAACGGTCACTTTTGTCGCCTGTGTATGCAGTGAACCCATTAACAGAAGGGACATCAGGATAAAGACAGATTTTCTAAAACGTAGGTAGATTGTTTTCATGCATGTTTGATTTTAGGGTGAAAAATTATTTTGATGGCTGTACGCTAAACGTTCTTGAATGTGTTGTTCAACATTCAAGTATTTACCGAAATTAATAATTTGTGAATTAATACCATCTTTTGTTTTGATTTTTCTTTCAGTTGTGAAAAAGGCAAATTGCAGAAGTTTAAATTAATATGATTTTTTGTAACAGGCATAAAAAAAGCGCACATAAAGTGCGCTTATAAAATCCAGGAGTTAATTTACTTAATTCTTAACCAGTTTTATTACCTGTAGCACATTTCCGGAAGATTCAATTTTAGCGAAGTAAACACCGGAAAGCAGTTGTGTTCCAACTTTGGTTGCATCACTTTCCACATTATAGGTTTCCAGTAATTTACCAGCTAAGTCATAGATTTTGATGAGTCCATCCTGCAAGGAAAGGCCGGAAGTATTCAGCATAAAGTAATCAGAAGTAGGATTTGGAAATGCAGTGGCTGTAATGGAAGGTGTTCCAACTTTACAGTCAACTGTAACAACTACGGGTTTTGATGTATTGGAGCAACCAGTAGTGGTTTTAGTGACTTTACATTTGTATTCATTGGCGGTAGTAGCTAAATAAGAGCTGTTAGTTGCTCCATTAATGTTACTATTTCCATTTCTTTTCCACTGATAAGTTTGCTTGTTTCCTTCAGGAACAGATAGCAGGACTGAACCTCCAGCACAAATACTAACAGGTCCTGCTGGTGTTACATCAGCTTTAGGCTTTTTATTGGCTGTAATTTCAAGAGCATTAGAAGTTGATACAGCACCACAATTGTTAGTAGCTACGAGGGTATAAGCACCCGATTTATTAGCACTGTAAGCTGAAGTGGTAGCACCTGCAACATCTACACCATCAGCCTGCCATTGGTAAGAAGAAAAAGTTCCAACTGAACTTTGAGCCAGTTCCGCTGTGCCTGGCTTGCAGAATGTAGTTGCTGAACTTGTAGCAATAGAAACAGGAGTGCTCTGGCATAAAATGCTCATTGCAATATCGTCAAAGTAATAAGTTTTTTCACCGGCTACAGCACCAGGTGTTCCAAAATTTGCAAACACAACTACTTTGTCATAGGTGTAAGTAAGATTCAGCGGAGCTGTTCCGGGAGCCTCATTTGCGAAATCGAATTCCATTGTTTCCCAATCACCTGCTATAGTTGTGCTGGTACTGGTTTCAACAGAATGTCCCGGATTGGCATGTTCTTCTACCTTTAACAGGACAGGAATTCCTGCATCAGGAGACCAAAAGCGCAAGTACATTTTAGTTGTACTCTCATTGAAAGGAATAGGTGTAGCAAGTCCTAAATCACCGGCAGCTGTTACTACCACGCCTGCCCAAGGTTCGGCAGTTGCCGATTTAATAATCTTTGCAACCATGTTGCCGGGTGATGTTGGATCTTCAGTGATAGAAGAAGCTTCATCTCCTCCAAATCCAATCAACCCATAACCCACGGATGGATCGTCAAAAGTAACAGGAAGATCCATTTGTGTAAGCACTACAGGGCAATCAGCAGTGCAACTGCCATAGCATACCAAAGGAAGAGTTTCATTTGTGGTAACAACCAATGTACGATTGATAAAGCCGCCATTATTTACTGTGCATGAACTTCCAGGCTCTAATTGTTCTGATCCTGCCCATGAATCATAAGCGTATTTGTATTCATAACTTCCTTCCTCAAGTGGGATAGTAAGTTCCCAAATATTGTCTCCGTTAACATCTGACATTGGTGCACAACCTCCACACCAGTTATTAAAAGTTCCGTTCACCTCAGGAGTAGTAAACAATCCCGCAACCGGAGCCATGTTAACTTTGAAAGTAATGTTGCGGGTAGGAGGTACCACACCACAATCCAGGCACTTTCCCCAACAAACGATATCCAACACTTCATCTTGTGTAACCGTAAGTATTCGGTTAGTGAATCCTCCTGTTGTTATGGTGCAGGAACTTCCGGGCGTTAGCGTCTCCTGTCCGGCCCAGCTGTCATTAGCAAATTTATACTCATAGGTGCCTGCCGGTAATGGGATGGTGATTTTCCAGATTCCATCGCCATTGTCATCTGTCATGGGGGCGCATCCACCACACCAACCATTAAAATTGCCATTTACTTCAGGTGTAGTAAATGGTTCTGCTACTTCATTCATGTTCACTTTGAACGTGATGTTGTAATCCTGAGCAAAAAGGGTTGCGCTCCAGATTAATACTGCTGCTAAAAGGAATGTTTTTTTCATCTCATTTAGGTTTTAGGTTAGAAATTGACTGTAATATATAAACTAATTGTAAAAATTACAATAAATATATTGTAATAATTACAAGAAGTAAAAGCATACGTGGCAGGGGGAAAACCAACTTTTTCAGAACCTGGTTAAAAACAGGCTTATTTAAAGGGAAATTAAACCTATCAGGATACAAAATTCGCGAAGTCTTTAGCGGGCAGCTAATAATGAACTTTTCTCAGGTATTTTTTGGGGGTTCTATAAACAGTCCCTGACTTATTACTTTGTTGCTGTGAATTTTTACCTCTGGAAATCAAAGCATTTTTTTCCAGCTTCGTATATGTTTTTACAGATACATCACCCGGAGAACTGAGCTCCATTTTTGCCTGTCGCCGTTGCATAGCATACTTACCGGGCTTTGGTGACTGCTGTGCATCTGATTCCTGGATACCAAGCAGGAGCAGTAAGCTTATCAAAATAAAAATCTTAAAGGATTGCTGCATTTTAGATTACCCGGCTATTGACTGGTTAAAGCTATGCAAAGAATTTGACTTGCAAATAACATTTCACAGTAATCGGGTATAAGTTTAGGGAGCAGTCAAAAATCATGTACTATAAACTAATAATATTGTCCAACTAATGTGGGCTAAAGCCCACCAGGAGCGGGTTTCATCCTATAACCCCACGCTGAAGCGTGGGGTTATAGGATGAGCGCCAGTATTGGGTTTCAGCTTAAACCCAAATATTTTATTCGGGCAACAATGATTAACAAAATAAACTAAGGTGCTGTCGAATTGCTGCTTTTTTCAGATTCAACGTTCTCGTACTTCCAACCGCAACGTTTTTTCCATTCAGCCCTGAACTTTTCACGATCCTCGGGAGTCATTGCTTTAAGTTTGTCTTCCATTTTTTCTTTCCATCGCACGGTGCCCTGTTCTTTCCAATGGCTGGCATAGTATCCGGAATGTCCCCAATTGCCATGTCCGAAACCAAAGATTATTTTTGCCAGCAACAATAAACCAAGTGCCTGCCAGAAATTAATTATTGATAATCCAAATACTACCGGCATCAACCAGTTCCATAAGCTCATTACCAGGTAACTCATTGCTGCGCCAAAAAGCAGGAACAGGAAAAACATTTTTATTCCTTTTAAGATCCACCACCGTTTCATATTCATTTTATTTAAAGGGTTAATAATTCTTTGTAGAGTGTCTGCAATCTTTCACGCAGATGCAAAACAGCGTAACGCTTCCTGGACAAAAGGGTATTTACGGATTGACCGGTTTGTGCAGCGATTTCTTTAAAGCTCAATCCTTCCAATTCATGCAGGTTGAATACTTCACGTTGTTCTTCAGGTAATTCAGCCAGTGCAGCATTCAGTGTATCCCATACCAGGGATCGCATATATTGTGCCTCCGGAGTTTCCGTTGCATCCTGCATTATTTCTTCCAGGAAGTAGTTTGTTGCATCATCATCACTCCCTTCATCAGTTACCGGAAGCAGGCTTGAGAAAGTGGCCGTTTTCTTTTTGCGGTAAAGGTCTGTTATCCGGTTACGGGCTACAGTAAATAACCAGGAAGTCACTTTTTCAATCGGCTCCATCATCCGGTAAGCATTCACAAACTGGTAAAAGACATCCTGCAGAATATCTTCTGCATCTTCATCGCTATTTACCCGTTGCCTAATGAAGTCGAGCAGGCGTTTGCGTTCCTTGTGCACTGTTTTCTGGATCTCCGCATTTTGATGGCTCGTCATCGTTGCTTCTAAAGTCATGGCTTTAATCGTATGGCAGGGTTGACGATCTAAGGCATGATTATATTTTAGAAAGGCAAAACTATGTTTTATAGGTTATCCTTCCCACTTGCTCCAAAGTCAGGGTTCACTTTCGCAAAACGGACTTAAAATGAACATTACAGGAATGATGAGCAGAAAATTTAGGTGGTCGATATTGTACGGTAGTGGTCAAAAATGAAGGTTTGGTCGAATAGGCGAAAGGAAATGCAGCGATATGCAGTAAAATCAAATCATCAATTGGTCTTCGTTTCACCTATAAATAATTTCTCATGAAAGCCTTTTTACTTGCCTTACTGGTTGTATTGTGCACAGGCTATCAAACTTCAGCTCAGCAGTATGTAGCTTTTCCCGACGAAACAGCTTCGTGGAAAGTAATCAGGTGCTTTTACTTTTTTCCCGCGGGCTGGTATGATGTGCACACCTTTACCATGTCGGGCGATACTACCACGAATGGCATTTCTTATAAAAAGATATATGAAACGGTACATCACTTACCGGGCACACAGTATGATACAATCTATACCCATTATTTCGGCGCACTTCGGGAGGAAGGGAAAAAAATCATGATGATCAGTGAATGGGCAACCGGAGATTCTGCGGAGCGCATTTTGTATGATTTTTCCGTACAGCAAACAGGAGACTGGATTTATACCAACTTGCTGACCTATGGAGAGCCGGTTACTGTAAAAAGCAGGGTTGGTGAAATTGACTCTATTGAAATAGGCGGTATTTTTCACAGGCGTATACATATTGATAATGCAGAAGGTTATGCTACCGGAGAAAGCTGGGTAGAAGGTTTGGGAAGTGTTTTTGGGCTTATCTATTCCGGGTTTTACCTGGTAACAGATAATTCTTATGATCTGCGCTGCTTTTCCACTGAATCAGTAACTTTCATTAACAACGACCTGAATCTCGGATTTTGTATTTCTGTTCCGGATGTGAATTGTGATTTTTCAACAACTGTACCCGGCAATGTCCCTGAACTGTCTTTTTCAGCGTTTCCCAATCCTGCAACCGGACAATTAATACTTACCGGAAATAATCCTGCAGCGCAAATTCATTCGTTGAAAATGTACTCCATAACCGGCCAACAGGTACTAGACATGATTGCTGCTGATGAAATGACCATGCAGATTGATGTGAGTTCATTTCCGCATGGTATGTACTTCCTTAATCTGGCTATCGGTGGTGGCCATCAAAGCATAATGCCAATAGTGTTACAATAGCTAGTAATGGTATTATGAAAGACTTAGGTAGTTTCTCTTTGGCGACACATTGGCAGTTTCTCGCCCGTTGGCAAAGCGTTTGTTACTTTCGCACAAATTTTTTTTATGTCGAAAGGAACAATACAGGTACACACGGAGAATATTTTCCCCATCATCAAGAAGTTTCTCTATAGCGATCATGAAATTTTTCTGCGGGAATTGGTCTCGAATGCTGTAGATGCAAGTCAGAAGTTGAAAGCATTGAGTTCCATGGCAGAGTTTGATGGCGAATTGGGTGATTTGACTATTGAAATACTACTCGACAAGGAGGCCAGAACTATTACCCTCCGCGACCGCGGAATAGGCATGACTGCTGATGAAGTAGAAAAATACATTACACAGATAGCTTTTTCAGGAGCAGAAGAATTTGTACAGCATTACAAGGATAAGAGTGAAGCGCAACTGATAGGCCATTTTGGATTGGGGTTCTATTCCTCTTTTATGGTGTCTTCAAAAGTGGAAATAGTTACGCTTTCCTACAAGCAGGACGCCAAAGGAGTTCGATGGGAATGTGATGGCAGTCCTGAATATATTATTGAAGAGTTTGAAAAGGAGGGAAGGGGCACCGATGTGATTTTGCATATTGCAGAAGATGCCAATGAATTTCTGGAGGAAGCGAGGATAAAAGGATTGCTAAAGAAATATTGCAAGTTTCTTCCTGTTGAAATAAAGTTTGGAACAGAAATCATTAACAACACGCAGCCTGCCTGGACGAAGAAACCATCGTTGTTGTCGGAAAACGATTACCGCCTTTTCTACAGAGAATTGTATCCGATGGCCGATGATCCACTATTCCATATTCACCTGAATGTAGATTATCCTTTTAACCTAACAGGAATACTTTACTTTCCAAAATTTAAAAACAATTTTGAACAAAACAGGGACAGGATTCAGTTATACAGCAACCAGGTGTTTGTAACAGATTCGGTTGAAAATATTGTACCTGACTTCCTGATGCTCATGAAAGGGGTTATTGATTCACCCGATATTCCGCTGAATGTAAGCAGGAGTTATTTACAAAGTGATGCAAGCGTTAAAAAGATCAGTTCGCACATTTCCAAAAAGGTAGCGGAGAAGCTGGAAGAGTTGTTTAAAGCGGATCGAACTGATTTTGAAAAAAAGTGGGATGATGTGAAAGTATTTATTCAGTACGGCATGTTGTCTGATGAAAAATTCTATGAACGGGCTAAGAGTTTCTGTCTCCTTAAGACTACCGGAGACAAATGTTATACACTTGATGAATTTGCAGAACTGGTAAAACCAAATCAGACGGACAGGCATGGTAAAGTGATTTACCTCTATACACCGGATGCTGTGCAACAGCATTCTTATGTAGCAGCTGCAAATGAGCGCGGATATGAGGTCTTGTACATGGACAGCCCGGTTGATGCGCATTTTATTGGTTTGCTGGAACAAAAGCTTACTGATACAACTTTCGCGAGAGTAGATGCCGACATACTTGATAAACTGATTGACAAAGAGGAAGTAACTGCATCCATGCTTTCTAAGGAGCAGGAGGGTGCCCTGAAGTCGATGCTGGAAAAGATGACAGACAAAGAGCAATTCACTGTTGTGTTTGAATCGCTCCAGCCAAAAGAAGCACCTCTGTTGATTACGCGGGATGAGTTTTCACGCAGGATGAAGGAAATGAGTGCCATGGGTGGCATGCAATTTATGGGTGAAATGAAAGACAGATACAACCTTGTGGTGAATGCAAATCATCCTTTGGTTTCAAAAGTATTGCTGGAACCTGACAGTGCTAAGCAGCATGAACTTTTGAAGCAATCATTAGACCTCGCTATGCTCTCCCAAAATTTACTGAAAGGTGAAGCGCTGACTCATTTTATACAGCGTAGCCTGCAAATGATTAACTAAGAAAAAGAATATTGTATTTGCTGGTCGGTCAGCTTGAAAGAGTTGTCACCAAAAATTTTGGGATCATATGATTACTTTTAACACATGAATAAAGCATTGGTCTCTTATGCGTCTACGGGGTTTTTCAGTAAAGCTGTAACCGATTATATCGAAGGATCAGAGAAACTAAAACCGTTTTATACCTATGCTCCGCAACTGTCATCATTTCCGGAGATCATAAAAAACAGGCAGCAACACCCTTTTTACAGAGAAGAATTAAGCAACGCTTTAATTCGGCAGTATGAACCCTTTGAACAAAAGGATAGCGTTGATGCTGTTAAGGCTAATATTATTCGGTTGAAGGATGCCAGTACCTTTACAATCGTAACAGCCCACCAACCGAATCTCTTTCTTGGGCCATTGTATTTGATTTACAAAATCATCAGTACGATAAACCTCGCCCGTCAACTTTCTGAAACCATGACGGGATACCATTTTGTTCCGGTTTACTGGATGGGTAGTGAGGACCATGATAAGGAAGAGTTAAATCACATTCATCTTTTTGGAAAAACCTTTTCCTGGAATACTGATCAGCAGGGAGCATTTGGCAGAATGAAGACAGATTCGCTGGCACTGCTGATCGATGAGATCAAAGCAGTGCTTGGCACTGCTGAGGAGGCTGTTCGATGTATCGGGTTGCTGGAAATGAGTTATTTGAAGGAGAGCTCTGTTGCTGCTGCCACCAAAAGATTACTCTACCATTTTTTTGGTGCTGATGGACTGGTGATTGTTGATGGCGATGATCATGCATTGAAAAAACTTTTTATTCCGGTAATGAAAAGCGAGTTGTATGAACAGTTTTCATTTCCTATAGTAAATAAATCTACAGGCCTTTTTTCTGAATCTTATACTTCTCAAATCACGCCACGCGAGATTAACTTGTTTTACCTGGACGATGGAATCAGGAACAGGATTGTAAAAGAAGGAGACACCTGGAACGTTTTAAATACAACACATTCCTTTACTGCGGATGAACTTCAGAAATTATTGCTGGAACAACCGGAGAAATTCAGTCCCAATGTAGTGCTAAGGCCTTTATACCAGGAATTGGTATTACCGAATATTGCATTTATCGGGGGAGGAGCTGAGATAACCTACTGGATGCAGCTTAAGGCATTATTTTTAAGCGCCGGAGTAGCATTCCCGATGTTATTGTTACGCAATTCCGCCGTGTGGATTGACCAGGCTAATGTTACACGCATGAAAAAACTAAATTTTTCAGCTGACATTATTTTTAAGCCTGTCGATAAACTAACTGATATTTTTTTACAGCAACAGGCAGGTCAATCTATTTCACTGGATGAAGAAAGGAAGCTATTAATTGAAATGATGGAGCGAACACTTGAAAGAGCCATAGCGCTCGATGGCAGCTTGAAAGGAGCAGTGGAAGCTGAGAAAGTGAAGATGTTGAAGTCGATGGATGCGCTGGAGGAAAAACTAAAGAAGGCAGTAAAACGGAAGGAAGAAGGGGCGTTGCAACAGTTGCATGTTCTGAAAGAAAAGTTGTTTCCTGCTAACAGTTTACAAGAACGTTATGATAATTTTATTGCGTATTACTTAAAATACGGACCGGGTTTTATTGATTCCCTGAAGAAAAATTTTGATCCGATGGATCAGCGATTTACCCTATTAATGGAAGAATGATTTTGTAGTGTTGATCAGTGGACCAGGCACTACCGAAAAAATCAAATGTGAATTTTCGGATATTCATTATCTTGTAGAAAAAAAACTATGAAACTACTGAAACGCATAGGCATCATCCTTTTGGCCGTCATTGTACTGCTGGTGGTAATTTCATTCATGTTGCCGTCTAAGATTCATGTCGAAAGAAGTGCAGCTATTGGTGCACCGGCGAATGTTGTTTTTATGCAGGTGAACAATCTGCGTAACTGGAATAACTGGATGCCCTACAACAAGATTGATCCGGAGATGAAGATTGAATACAATGGTAAGGAGGAAGGTACCGGTGCAGGGTATTCCTGGTCGAGTGAAAATAGCCAGGTTGGCAATGGAAAAATCACGATCACTGAAAGCAAGCCCAATGAGTTAATTGTTACCGCACTTGACTTTATGGAAAATGGAAATGCTACAGGCTCCTTTAAGTTTGAGCCATCAGGAAGCGAAACCAAAGTAACCTGGGGAATGGATATGGATATGGGTATGAATCCAATAGCAAGATATTTGGGTTTATTTATGGATCAGCTAATGGGTCAGGATTTTGAAAAGGGCTTGAGAGACTTAAAATCTGTTTCAGAATCCTACACACCACCGGTAGTTCCGGAACTGAATCCTGCACCTGCAGATTCTATTTCGGCGACCAACAAACCTTCTTAGTATTAAAATATCATAAAAGTAAAAAGCCCCGGGGTCGGGGCTTTTTTATTGAATCACAATTTTCTTGCTATCTGATAAGTGTCAGATTACCTTTAATAATTCCATCTGAAGGTACTCCGTCGAGTGAACCCGTCCAGGTTACATAATAAAGGTAACTGCCTGTTTCACATTTTACTCCTTTAGCGCGGCCATCCCATCCGGTAGTGAAGTCAGAAGATACATATACCAATTGCCCCCACCTGTTAAAAATGCGTATTGTATAAGTGGTAATGTTATAACCAATAGGCAGGTAAGTGTCATTGACACCATCTCCGTTTGGTGTGAAAGCAGTGGGCATAAAAACAGTTGTTGGACACTCTAACGAAACGGTAGTAGAATCCGTACTCTTGCAGCCATCGGTGGTGGTGATGGTCAGGGAATAAATTCCGGGGTCAATAACGGTAATTGCACTGGTAGTTGAACTGTCGTTCCATAAATAGTCAACATATCCAAGCGGACCTTCCAGCAATATAAACTCGCTGGTACAAAGGACGGTATCCGTTAAAAATGTATCAGGTGGTTGTTGGTAAAAACCAAAAATTTCAGCAGTATCAGAATAGATACATCCATTGAAATCGGAGACAATTACATAATAAATGCCGGGTGTTGTTGCTGTATAAATTGGTGTAGTTGACCCATCCTGCCACAAGTAAGTAGGGAATGCTCCTCCATTGAAAATAATTTTATCACCAATGCAAAGGGAGGTGTCATTTCCAATATCGAGAGGCGGTATGCCAAAGTTGCTCACCTTAATCATACTCAACCCGATACATCCAAACGAATCAGTAACGGTAACTGAATAAACGCCGGGATTAACAGCAGTATTGGTTTGATTCGTGGTAAAGTCCTGCCAGAGATAAGAGGTGAATCCGGGGCCTGCATCAATTAAAACGGGTTGATCTTTGCAAACCACCGTATCATTACCCATACTGTATGTATAAGGAGGAAGGAATGCTATATGAATGGTATCTGAACTGAAGCATCCAAGCAAGTCCGCTGCTTTGATAATGTAGGTGCCGGAATCAGTAACGATAAAGGTTGAATCGGTGGAGCCGTCTTGCCAGAGAAAGGAGCTGTAACCGGGCCCTGCGTAAAGTGTATCACTGCCTAACAAACAAATACTAAAGTCAGCTCCCAGAGAAACCGGTGTTATCGAAGTGGGTAATGGTTGTGGTGGAAAATTGAAGATGGTGGTACCAACAGCACCGGCTGTAGCTCCATTGGGTGTATTAAAGCAAACACTGGTTGGTTGCAGCATTAAACCCGGTTGTCCGCCATTGGCAGTAAAGGTCACATTAGCAGGCAAAGCAGCGCCGGAGCACCAGAGTACGCCACCTCCACCACCACCACCGGGACCCTGGCATCCGGTAGGAATTAAGTTGTTAGAGATTGAGCCTCCATCGCCACCATCAGCGGAAATAGTTAAAGGACTTAAAACGGTTTGAACATCTAAAACGACTACGCCGCCGCCGCCGCCGCCTCCCGCACCTTCATCGCTTGTAATATTTGTCTGGTCGTAGCCTTCTGCTTTTATAAAGAATCCATTTGGTTCAATGGTATTGGCTGAGATCATTACAATTCCGCCACCGCGTGTGCCGGGAAAGATCGTCTGACCATCATCACCAGTGCCATTGCCTCCGGCTCCACCAAGAAAAATTTTACCCAAAGTGTAATTCAATCCAAGGCCACCAATACCCTGAACACTGGTGAGTCCGCAACTATTATCTTCAAAACCACCAAGACCGCCACCGCCTTTATTACCACCACCGCCACCTCCGTTGTTTCCCGGGTTGGCTCCACCACCTCCATTGGCCAGCTTGCCGCGACCACCACTTTGGGCATTGTTTACATATTCTGCGATGCCTTCACCCTTCCATCCACCAAGGCAATTGGTTGGGTTGAGGAACCAGTTGGAATTATTGCAGAAATAGGCTCCTGTGTTACAGGCAGTTCCCGGCCGGAAACCCTTACCACTCACATCAATATCTGCATTCATGGTAACGGTGCCACCGGATGTAAAGGCGAGCACCCCGCCGGTAAGTCCATTCCAGGCCTGGCATTTTAAAGTATCGGTAATTGTAACATTACAGTATGATGGTACGGTAACCAACTGTACTTTTGCAGTCATAGTGTAAGTCTTCACCAATGGGGAGGCAATAACAATATCGTTTCCGGTAATGGAAGCAATGGTTGCAAACTCCCAATTCCCCGCATTGTTGAGATTGGTAATATCACCGTATGCAGAAGTATTGCTGGTGGTGATGGAAGCCCCTTTCATCTGGATCACAATGATTTTATCGCCAACTGCAAAACCGGTTGAAGAAATGGTCGTTATGGTAGTTCCGGCAATGGCGGTAACCTGCGCATAGCTGTTTATTATGCCACTTATGTTTTGAGCCTGCAAAAGGCTGCAGGTACATAGCAGTAAAAGGGTAAACCGGATTCTTTTCATTCGGCAGCTGGGATCAATGAAGTGGCTGTTTAATCTTAAAAGGAATGTGCTCAAAGTTAATTTTTTTCAGCATTCAGCAAGCGTCTGATTCAAAATACTGCTTTTTTCAACTACAAAGAGCTCCAATCATAATTTTACATGACACGCAAAATCTTTTGAAGTAATGCAAGTGTTGCTAGCTATAAGCGGTGATATTTCAGTCAAAGTATCCATATTCTAAGTTCTTGCACAAATGGTAATTTGGGCGATACACTTTTAAGGAAAATGCATTTCAAAGATTTGGTGCGCACTAATTATCAGCCTGCTATATGGCATGTTGAAAAGATTAGTAATTGCATTCAACTATTATATGAAATCAAATGTACCTTAGAGACTTCGGCATCTGAAAATCATCAGGTGCATAATTTTTTTCATTCAAAAAATCAAAAACATGAACATGAACCTTACTACAATTGGACGCATCATCTTTGGATTGACGATTGCTTTTTTTGGTATTGGCCACTTAACAAATGCCAATGCGATGAGCGGCATGATTCCTTCCTTCTTAAGCGGTTTTGCAGTACCGATGGTCTATTTTACGGGAATCTGTCTGCTGGCTGCGGCGGTGAGTTTTATCATTAACAGGTTTTCATATTACAGTGGTATTCTCCTCGCAATTTTTCTCATTATTATTGTGATAACGGTGCATATGCCAGGCTTATCTGATCCGGCGATGGCACAGGTTTCCATGAGCATGATTGTAAAAGATACAGCAATGGCAGCCGGTGCACTGATGATTGCAGGAATGGGTAAAAAATCCTGATATAAATAAGTAAGGTTTTTGATTAAGGTCCCGGAATGTATCCGGGACTTTTTGTTATTGGCTGGTGAGGGGCTGTTAATCTATTCTCTGAAAAATTCTGTTCCATCTTATATTTTGCACAGAATCATCAAAGGAATTACGTGAAAATCCAATAAACCAGGCTTTGCCTACAATGTGATCTTCCGGTACAAAACCCCAGTAGCGGGAGTCAATGGAATTATGGCGGTTATCACCCATCATCCAATAGTAGTTGAATTTAAAGGTGTATTCGTGGGCCTCCTGATTGTCTATCAGCATACGGCCATCAGCGTTGATCTTCAGTTTATGGCCTTCATAGATTGTGATGATACGTTTATACAACGAAATGTTTCCGGTATCGATATTAATGGTGGTGCCCTTTACTGGAATCCAAACCGGGCCATAGTTATCGATGTTCCAGCGAAAGTTGTTTGAATCAGCAGGAAACAAGGGTTCATTTGCTGTTCCATCGGGCCAAATAAACGGTGTGACAGCGATTACATTTTTTAGATTCAAAAGTTTTTGAACCGTGGATGCAGTAAGCATTGCGCGATATGCTCCATGACCGGCAACAGCAGAAAATTCAGTGATTCCCAATTCCATCAGTAAATGATTGTCTATGCCACTGCCATCTGTCAGGACTACATATTCCTGCAATTCTAATGGGAGTATTGCAGTGTTTTTATGATTGACAAATACATTACCATTATTTATTTCCAGCGTGTCACCCGGAACAGCAATACATCTTTTAACATAATAATCACGTTTATCCACCGGGTGCTTATCATCCATAGGATAATTGAAAACTACTACATCATTATGCCGTATTGATTGAATGGCCGGCATACGCAAATAGGGTAGTTTGATCCAATCGACGTAAGCACGACCTCCTACAAGTGGTATATTTTGGTGCACCAGCGGAAGCGACAAAGGAGTTATCGGCATCCTCGCGCCATAGGGCAGTTTACTTACAAAGATCAAATCGCCTTCCAGGAGCGTGTTGTTCATGGAAGCAGAAGGAATATTGAAAGCTTCCACGGCAAACAAACGGATAAGCAAAGCGGCAATTACAGCTATGAAAAAGGCATAGATCCATTCTTTGGATGATGTTCTTTTTCCTTTGGATGTCAATTGCTTTTTATTCCTTCCAGGTTCATACATCAAACCAATTGGTTAACAGGTTTTCCGGTAATGATTAATGAATGCTGTCAAATAATCTTGACCACCTGATCTTGTCAAAAAAGGAACCACCTTTATTCCACGACATCCAGATGAACCATGCTTTACCCACGATATGATCTTCCGGTACAAAACCCCAATAACGTGAATCATAAGAGTTGTGCCTGTTGTCGCCCATCATCCAGTAATAATTCATTTGGAAAGTATAGCTTGCTGTTTCTTTACCATCCAGTATGATTTTTCCATCTTTGGTGATGTCGAGTGTATGGCCTTCATAAATAGTAATCAGCCGCTGATACAATGCAATATTCCTTTTATCTATGGGTACGTTCACTCCTTTTTTAGGTATCCAGATAGGTCCGAAATTATCGATATTGGAAGGGAAATACTTGGTATCTCCGGGAAACAATGCTTCCGGTACTAATCCCTTTGACCAGACAAGTGGTTCAATTGATTTTACGTTTTTCAGTTTGGCCACTTCCTTTGCATTGGCAGGAGTTAAATTGAAACGGAACTGTCCGGGGTTGTTGGTAGTATAGAACTCAGTAATATCCAGCTCTTTTAGCAAGCGATCATTTACTGCCGTACCGTCCGTTGTAACCAGGTAGTCGATTTGCTGACCGGGCCAATCGGTATTTTGTTTGCCATTGATGTAGACTTGTGCATCTCGTATTTCAAGGGTATCGCCCGGAATTCCTATGCATCGCTTAATATAGTTTTCACGTTTATCAGGTGGACGGAAATCTTCCATCGGGTAGTTAAACACTACGATATCATTATTCTTAATAGATTGAAATCCGGGAAGTCTTTTATAGGGTATCTTAATCCATTCAAGATATGACTTGCCTCCGATAATTGGCATCGTATGATGTGCAAAAGGAAATGAAAGTGGCGTGCCGGGAATGCGGGCGCCATAATGCATCTTGCTCACGAAAAGAAAATCTCCAACCATTAAAGATTTTTCCATGGATGGCGTAGGGATCGTATACGCTTCCAAAACAAAAGTGCGAATGATGGTTGCTGCTATTACCGCAAAAATCAACGCATCAACCCATTCCCGGGTCTTTGACTTTTTCTGCTTTTGCTTTTTTTTGCCGTCCTTTTTCTGCCAAAATTTCCAATTCATATAAGTATTCTTTTATTCGTTAGTTTTTATTTCCGAACATGATCCATTGCAAGCTTTGCTGATTTGATTTGAATCATGCGTTCAAATTGATTCCATGATGTCAGAAAATGTATAACAACCCTTCCTGTTGCGGATCCAACCGGCCGCTGCCAGGGCACCTTTTGCAAAACCATCACGGGAAAACGCTTCATGCCTGATTTCAATACGGTCTTCAGCAGACCGGTATTCCACGCTATGGTTGCCAACAACATCATCCTGGCGGCGCGACAAAATTATCAATTCATCCGGATTGGCGGCTTTTGAGTGGGGAGGAGTATCCTTAATATTCACCCACCTGCTTTTAGTTGTTGAATTGATTAGCAAATCGCTGGCAAGGGTAATGGCCGTTCCGCTTGGTGCGTCTTTCTTTTGTGTATGATGTATTTCTGTTAGAAATGGTTCATATTCCTTCCTTGGCTTCATCAGCAAGCTTAATCTTTTGTTTAGTTCAAAGAAGAGGTTGACACCTATGCTGAAGTTGCTTGCATACACCAGGGCGCCATTGTGTTCGCTACACCATTGTTTTACAGATTCAATTTGATCATACCATCCTGTTGTGCCTGTTACTATTGGTACCCCGGCTTCAAAGCAATACCTGATATTGTCAATTGCTGCTGTAGGCTGAGAGAATTCAATGGCTACATCAGCTGTTCTCAGTTCATCCTTAGTTATTGAATTGCGGTTCCCTGAATTGATTTTCAGAACCACCTGATGTTCCTGGTTTTCCAGCAAACATTTTTCAATGGTCTTTCCCATTTTTCCATATCCAAGCAATGCAATTTTCATAGGAAATATTTTGACAGCATGCGGTGATTTGGTTTCAAAACCTTAAGCGGATTTTTAATCAAGAGGTTGTTCAATTGTTCATTTCATAGTTAGCGTGAGTACCAAACCACCTTTAGCCGGGTTTCGAAATGCCGGACTATAGAATGGCTGCACATGTAAACTTAGATCATCACTTACATCAAATTCAAACAAATGTGCATCAACTACTGCATCGATAATATTCAAAGCATAAATACCCGCGGAAATTATAACAGAAAGATCACCGTTGCGCCGGTAAATGTTACTTAGTTCCGAAAGTTGCGAACTCTCATAGCCATCGAGGTAAATGGTTTCCGTGCCGGTGATGTACCAAACATCAAAAGAGCTTAAATTGGTAGCGGTATCACCATCGCCCCGCAACCGGTAAGCTTCCTGAAAATTGGAGTAGATGGTATAGTTGTAATAAATAAAATAACCTGCTGTTGCCAGACCCGCATAGATGATTGGAATCTTCCAGTATTTCTTATTGTAAGCCTGGCCAAGCCCGGGAATGATGGCAGATGCGAGGCCTGCCGCTTTAGGTGAATGTTCTTCAGGAAATAAATGAAAAGTTGATTTGCTTTTCACAATTGAGGAATCAGCAACCTTATCTGGAATGGTGTCCTGGGCTGCAAGTTGTTTGCTTAATGCAGGCAAAAGCAGCACGAATGCCAATAATTTAAGAATAAAATTGTACAATGTGTTGAAGTTCAATACGATCAGACTTATTTCCGGTCTATTCCTCTAAGCAAAGAAAGGTAAAGATTTTTTAAGCGCTAAACGCAGGAATACCGATCGGTAGTCTGTTTGCCCGGTAAATAAAATAGCCGGCAGAAAAAGAGGTGCAGGGGAAAGCCGGAAGCCTATTCGTTTTGTTCAGGGAATTTTATGGGTTAATCATTTAATAATTCTGCCAATCTTTCGAGGTCAGAATCTGAGAAGAAAGAAATAACGATCTCTCCTTTGCCCAGGCGTTTTCTTTTGATCAGCACTTTGGTGGCGAGGTGTGATGCAATAGTTTGCTGTATACGCTGATAAGCAGGAGGCAGGGTTGCGGATTTTTTTGCCGTTGATTTTCTGCCGGTGGTAAACTGTCGGGCTAATGACTCTACCGCTCTCACAGACAATTCATGTTTCAGCATCTCCTTGAAAATATGCAACTGTACCAATGGATCTTCCACGTTGATGATAGCACGGGCATGAGCCATGGTGATGGTCTTATTTTTAATAGCCTGCTGAATTTCCGGAGGGAGTTTAAGTAGCCTGAGATAATTAGTAACGGTCGTGCGGTTCTTGCCTACTTTTTCAGCGAGGTCTTCCTGTTTCAGGTTACATTCGTCTATCAGCCTTTTATAGTTTATCGCCACTTCCATCGCATTCAGGTCCTCACGGTGGGTGTTTTCTATCAATGCCATTTCCAGCATCTGTTCATCATCTGCCGTACGTATAAAGGCGGGTACTTCTGAAAGATCTGCCATTTTTGCAGCACGCAACCGTCTTTCTCCTGCTATGAGCTGGTACTTTTTTGTCGAGATTTTACGAACGGTAATAGGCTGAATAATGCCATGCACTTTAATGGAATCTGTAAGTTCCTGCATTGCGTTTTCGTCAAAATCGTGGCGTGGTTGAAACGGGTTGACTTCAATTTGATCAAGTGGAATAGTAGTGGTGCTGCCAAGTATCGAGGCTTCATTACTTACCGATGAATCCATGTTTTCAAGGAGGGCGCGTATTCCTTTTCCTAAATCAGGTCTTTTGTTAGTCATGGTTGAAATCAATAATTTTTTCTGCTGATTTCATCTTGGTGCTGTCATTTTTCTGCAATATCTCCCGGGCAAGATTCAGGTAATTAATGGCTCCTTTGCTTTCCGCATCATACATGATAACTGACTTGCCGAAACTGGGTGCTTCACCCAATCGTGTATTACGGTGGATGATCGTATCGAATGCGAGGTCACCAAAGTGCCTGCGTACTTCTTCTACCACCTGGTTACTCAGTCGTAAACGGCTATCGTACATGGTGAGCACGATGCCTTCAATCTCAAGGTCAGGATTCAACCGCGTTTGTATGATTTTTATGGTGTTAAGCAATTTACCAAGTCCTTCCAATGCAAAATATTCACATTGTACAGGAATAAGTACTGAATCAGCGGCTGTGAGCGCATTCACCGTAATTAAACCTAGAGAAGGAGAACAGTCGATAATAATGTAATCGTACTGATTGCGGATATCATCCAATACCTGCCGCATGATCTTCTCCCTGTTCGGATGGTTGATCAGTTCAATTTCTGCACCAACAAGGTCAAGATGTGCCGGCACCAGGGAAAGATGTGGTGTTTGGGTCTTTAAAATAATGTCCTTTACTTTCTGTTCGCCAATCAGGCATTCGTAAATGCTGGTGGTAACATTTTTGGGATCAAAGCCGATACCGGATGTGGCATTTGATTGCGGGTCGGCATCAATCAGCAAGGTCTTAAATTCCAAAACAGCCAGCGAGGATGCAAGATTTATGGCTGTTGTAGTTTTGCCCACGCCACCTTTCTGATTAGCAATCGCAATAATTTTTCCCATGGATAAATTGGTTTCAAATGGTCAAATTTGCCTGCGGGCTACCTCTAACCAAAGGTACAATTATCGCTATTTAGGGGGTGAAAGCAGGTTGAAAGTTATACACAGGATGTTTGTAAGACTCCGGTTCAATATGGATGTAATAGGTGTACGACAATTCGTTCAACTTGTCAAGCAATGATTGGTGGGTTAAATTGCTATATGGTTAAATTGCTGCGGCGAAGCCGATCACTTGCAATTCTGTAATCACTACGCTGCTTTCTCACTTACTCAAATACTTAATCCTCAATCCTCAATTTCAACGCCCTATAAGCAATATCCAATTTGTCGGAACCCTACGAAATGCATTACTTACGCTCACAACTTGCAAACAAGAGCAGGTAGTTGGAATCAGGCTATCTAATAATGGATGCTGTCCGGTTGTTGTTTTCACTATTTTGTATCGGGGGGGGGAGGGGGGGGGGAACCCCCCGGGGGGGGGTTTTTCCCAAAACCCCCCCCGGGGGGGGGGGGGGGGGGGGGGCCCCCCGCCGGGGGGGGGGGGGGAAAAAACCAAAAATTTTAGGGGGGGACAACCAGGATTTTGTATCTATGCTATTCCCGGCTTGAATATGAATAAAATTTTCTATTTGTCGCCGGTGTCGCAAAATGTGCACGATGGCATGCTCCATAAGCTGCTCGATATCATATTGCTGACCCCAGGCAACCAGAATTTTCTTCGTCTGATCTGTTTGTTCAATTTCAAGTGTTGGATTAGTTCTGAAAAAATTCTCACAATAATCAAACATGTGTTGCAGGTGCAAACTGTATTCATTCGCATCGTTCAGAATTTTCTTTCCGGGTCTTGTTTTTTCAGCACCAAGTGAGTTTTCTATGGAATAGGTATAACCATAACCTGAATGTACTACATGCGTTAATATTGTTTGTATAGATCTGCAGTTAAGATCTGTCGTTTGGGGATCAACGACCCTGCTTAGGCTTTCCTCATTTAGCGGGCTGATCACAACAATAAGTTCATCGATGGCTTTTTTGTATTCGCCAAGTAATGCTTTTACGCTTCCGCTTAATTCTGTGTGGTTCATTTTGCCATAATGTTGGTGAAAAACTGATCTGTAATTTATCATTCCTTTAAACTCAAGGAGTTATTTTCTTTAAGCCGGAATCATTGTTTGGTTTGCGCTGACAGTATTTTTTTTAGTATCACAATTTGCCCCAAATGGTAATGAATATGTTCAATGATTCCATGAATATTTCGGTAATAAATTCCTTGTTTTTTTTCATAAAAGTCTTCCCAGAGTCTTTCTTCCGGCAACTGTTCAACCAAACCGGCAAAAGCTTCAGCGTCAGTCCATGTTTTATTTAACAAAGCCTCCCAATCTTCCCTGGAACGAATTGGTGGCAGGTCAAAATTGAATTTGTCGCTGGCATTTAGTGGTTTTCCTTGTAAAACCAACAGGGCTGCAGCCACATAATAGTTCATATGGTAAACCAGTGCGGCAATAGTATTACAAGAATAAACAGCGGAAGTAGCTTGTTGCCAGGTTACATCAGCTAAATGTTCTTTCAGGTTTGAGGAAGTCCAGTTATCGCCAAAATGTACTTCCCTGATGTGGTTAGCGATTTGTGCTGTTAATTTCATGGTTGATTTTTTTATAAAATCTAACAGTATTGAGCAAAGAATCAGGATGTGCTTGCAACAGAAGGTTGAACAAGTTGCTTCTTTATTGTACAACCACTTTACCTGTGATCATCTCATTGCCATAGCGAATAAAAAACTCATAGCTACCTGCAGCAAGTTGACTGACATTCAGTTGAATTTTTTGTTGGCCTTTGATCATGATACGTGAGGGAGTAGAAAGTACTGTTCTTCCCGAAGCATCAATAAGCGTGGTGGTAATAGGAGCAGTTTGCGGCATAAAGAAATCTAATGTACATGTTGCATTTGCCGGGTTTGGGTAAACTTTAATCGAGGTATTTTCCGCCGGATAAGTCTCCACACCCGTGATCTTATTCTGCGTGACCAGGATGTCATCAATACTGAGCAGGTTGTCGTCGACAGTACCATGTACCAGCGCGATATAAATAGTTTGTCCCACATAAGGAGCAAGGCTTACGGTTTGCGGTTGCAGGATGCCAACGAATCGCGCTGAGTCGTTGTGGTATTCGATATAAGTTCCATCTTCTCCATGTACCCAGCCGCTGCTAAAGTTATAATGGCTGAAACCGCTGTCCGTATCCAATATTTCTGCCGAAAGGAATTCAGCGGCTTTGAACAACGTATCCGTAAAGCATTCTTCGATGTTGCAATCTGTGGAAGCCACTACATAATAACCATCAAGGTAACGGGGTGTCTGATATGGTGCAGACTTCCAGCTGAGTTGTGCACTGGCATCTGAAATAGTCAATGGAGGCAACACCAGGTAATTTGCCACGAGCGTTGCTGGAGTAGTCCAGGAGTTACTTGCATAGACCAAAGTTGTTGTATCCACATCAGCAAAGCCAACAGACCAAAACCATTCTCCCGGCCTTCCGGCTCCACTTGCATCGTTGTATCCATCCTGGTCGTAATTCACCCATGTTTCATCGTCTCCATTAGGGAAGTTGGGTTCAATATAGGTATCAGGGTCTGTTTCAAAGTTCTCGAATAACAGGGTATCAATTGCTTGTGAAAAAGATGCCTGTGCGTAGCACATAAAAAGTAATAGTGCGAAAAGTGTAATGTTCCTGCTCATGGTTGGTTGGTTTAGATATATAAACCTCTGCATTCATTTTGAAAATGCCAAACAACAGCTGGAATAATTTATTTATAAAAGGAGAATTTATCCGAAGGTTTTATTTGCAAAGGATGGCTTTAACAAAATATAGCTGCCACCGAAACAATCACTTCATGAATGCCCCGTTTGCCCTGGAGTAAAATAAATTAATAGGACACAACTAAACTTTGCCATGTATTACTGCACCAATCTTAACCGATAGCTTTTTCCAGGTCATCTATCAGGTCGCCGGCATCTTCCACCCCAACACTTAGCCGGATGAGTGAATCGAGCAGCCCGTTCTTTTCTCTTTCTTCCTTAGGAATGGATGCATGCGTCATCGAAGCAGGATGGCCAATCAGTGATTCAACACCACCCAATGACTCAGCCAGTGCAAATAGTTTTGTACCGGAAAGTACCTTCAGGGCATCTTCCATTTTATTGCCTTTCAGCGTAAAAGATATCATGCCACCAAAGCCGCGCATTTGTTGTTTCGCGATAACATGATTTGGATGGGCAGGAAGCCCGGGATAGTAGATCTTGTCCACTTTTGGGTGGGATGCTAAAAAATCTATCAGATGCTGACCGTTCTCGCAATGCCTTTGCATTCGGAGGTGCAATGTTTTGATGCCACGTAATACCAAAAAGCAATCCTGTGGTCCGGGAACACCGCCGCAGGCATTTTGTAAGAATTGAAGTCTTTCATTTAATCCGGCATCGTTGGTGATGATGGCGCCCATCACTACATCACTATGTCCGGAAATATATTTGGTTACGGAATGCAACACGAGGTCAGCACCAAGATCAAGCGGATTTTGCAGGTAAGGAGAAGCAAAAGTATTGTCAACGCAAACCAGGGCACTCATGCTTTTCGCGGCAGCAACGGCAGCAGCGATATCGATGATGTTCATCATGGGGTTGGTAGGCGTTTCCAACCACAATAGTTTTGTTTGAGCAGTACATTTTTTTTCAATTGTGCCCGGAACATGCATGGGAACAAAGTTGAATTTGATACCATAGCGTTCGAATACTTTGGTGAAAATGCGATAGGTTCCGCCATAGAGGTCGTTTGTTGAAACAACTTCATCGCCAGGGTTAAGTAGTTTCATAATGGCATCGGTGGCTGCCATGCCGCTGGAAAAGCACAAGCCATATTTGCCGTTTTCCAAAGCGGCCAAATTATTTTGCAATACGTTACGCGTAGGGTTTTGAGTACGTGCGTATTCATAGCCCTTGTGATTCCCGGGAGCTTCCTGTACATAGGTGGAGGTCTGGAAGATTGGCGTCATGATGGCTCCTGTTGTCGGGTCCGGTTCAATTCCGGCATGCAATACCTTGGTGGCAAACTTCATAGTGCAAAAATTTGAAGCGCAAGTTACAGGTTGGTATTGAAATGCTGCCCGATATTTTCTAGAAGGCTTTATTGTCCAATCCGAAATGGCGGGTAATTGAGGTGCTATTTGATACGTTGGATTTGAAAAATTATTTTTTTTGCCGGCACTTATTGCCTGCGAAATGCCAGGAACCTGCTTTTCATATACAATGCAATATCATACTCCGGTGATGTCTTCAGCATATATTCGGTAATACTGCAGAAATCAAGAAAGGAGCTTATCTCTTCCTGTTCCAGGTTAATCACACCGGTGTCAATATATTTCTGAAGTATTTCCCGCTGCAACTCGCGCTGATGTACTTTATTCATTAATTCTGCATAACCACGTTTGTCTTTTTCACGGTTGCTGAATTGCTGGTAGAGTGCCGTAATCGGGCTCTGCAAAACCTGGTAACCGTGCAACGAATAATCTTTCTTGTCATAACCCAGCTTCAATGCATCTCTTCTGATCATATCGAATTCACGGTTTGATTGCACAATGATGTTGGGTAACTCAATCTGGATTTTATTGAGATAGAACTTAACCAGGTATTTTTCCTGGTAAACAGAATCCCTGAATGAAACCGTTTTGGAACTATAACCGGTTGCGGTGAGAAACAATGAATCTTCACGGTCTGCCTTTACCCGGAAGTAACCGGCATTGTCGCTGAAGAATCGCTCACCCGTTTTTTTATTGATGATCTGCAGGTTGATGATTGGCCGTCTGCTGATTGAATCAATTCCCCATCCTGACAATTGTATCGGTGAATGCTGAGCGAAAGCACCGGCCAGACAGCCAGATAAAAACACAACAAGCAGGGTAGGGAAGATCTTCATCGAAATCATGACAACAGCATATGGCAGGGCTGACGCCGCAAATAACGAAAATTAAGGGTAGCTATTTTTCAGACAGCACAAAGTAGTAGCACATCAACGAATGTGACGGTGCTGCCTTGCAATTGCAACAGACTTATGCATTCTTTGTTTCAACGCAATCTTTATCTCTTATCCACTTCAATCACCATGGCAACAGCGCCTTCATTTACATTATTCAAAGTGAAACTGATTTTCTCACCCGGATTGAAGTTGACGGATTGCAGCAACGACTTACCTAATGCTTTATTTACTTTTTCTGCATAGGAACCGGATTGCTGACTGATCAACGTATTCAGTTGATTGTAGTCGATTGGTTTTTTGGTAACGACAATTGCCATATAATCTTTAGACCCAATTTCATCAGCCTGCAACGAAAAATCTTTCGGAAACAACCGTGTGCCGGTGATGCCGCAATAAGGGGAATGCTTTTTAGTGTATGGAAAAAGCACGTAGCTTGAATTGTCTGTTTCCTGACCAAAGAGATAGGTATAACACTCCAGCGAATTAGTTACTTCAATCTTGAACTTAGTGCCTTTTGCAATGGCTTGTTCTGTGATAAAGACATTGCTGCCTTTGTTTTTCAAGGGTATGTTTTTCTGTGTTGCATTATCTAGCAGGCCAAATTGAACCGACAGGTTATTGCTAAGTGGTTTATCGGCATTGCCCATTGGGTATACACCATAGGCTTCTTTGGTGAAGTAAGCAAAATCTTTGTAACGAATCCATGCCATTCCGTTTTTTCCCCACTCATTGCCCCAACTGTTCATCAGCAGAAAAGCACCTTCATTGCCATACTTGAAATCGTCATAACCCACTACAGCCATACAGTGCCCTCCGAAATTCATCATGTTATAATCATTGGCAGATGGTACCCACACTTCCTCTCCCATCATCGGTTGCATGAAACTGCCGCCTACCATCATACCCACTACCACCGGTGCACCCTGGGCGAGGTTTTGTTTCATGGCCAGCATGTCCACCTCCTGGTTGTCGCCGCTTTTTGTAAGGCGGTTATATCCAGTCATCTTAAACTGTGACGCTGACTGTTTTTGAGATGGCGTTGGTTGATTGGAACAGCTTTGTGCATTGTATGGAAATTGGGAAAGGGGGAGCACACCTTGTCCCTGCATCACTTCCATTGCATTCTCAATATAAGATCCCTGGCATCCTTCCAGCGAGATTTGATTGTATAAATAAGATGGACTAAAGGCTACCTGGTCCGGGGCTTTTCCTGTGCGTTGTGATTCCAAAATAGTCCGGGCAGCATAAGCATTTCCCCAGCCAACGCAGGAACCTTGTTCGCCCTGGTTTAATCGCTTCGGGCAATATTTTTCCAGCGAAACACGCTCCGGCAGGGGATTCTTAATATTGTCGGCCAATGGTTCATATACTTCTGTTTGGTCGTATAATGCCGGATCGAAGGAAGCGCCTGTCGCCAGCAATTGCGATGCATTGGTGGATGAAGGCATACCGCCCATGAAATAGTAGACTGCACCACCAATCAACAGCAGCACAATGCCGGTCTTTGGATTTTTTCGAAATAGTCCAAACAACATTGGTAAAAGGGCGAGTAGGTTAAATCCGCCGCCACCGCCACCTGGTCTGCGGCCGCCGCCCGGATAATTATCTCTTGACTGTTGATTGTCGTCTCCAACCATTCTTATTGGCATAGAAAGAAATTTTTAGAATTATTGATAAATGAACTGAACGATATTTTTTTTGAAAAGAGTAATTTAATGGATGCTATGAAAATACGCACAAAAATTTCCGAATGGAGAATTATTGATTGACAGTTTAACTACAGTCCATACGTATTTTGATAAAAAGGCATTTCAGCTTTTATTTTCCCGGTCTTTATTTGATAGTAGCTTCCACAGCCTCCAGAATAGCCTGTTCTTTTTCAACAGCCTGCTTCTTAAGGGTTTCTGCTTTTTCGAGGTAATTAGATTTAGCATCAGTATCATTCAATCCACTACAATTGATCTTAACATTCAGGTAAGCACCTAATGCGGCACTCCGTGCGGCAAGAGCGCCTACGCCGGCATCAGACACTGAATTTGGATTTCCTTCTTTCACCATGGCGGAAATAATTTCCATGGATTCAACAGATCGTTGCATTACGCGCAGAGGAACTTCAATCGCATTCTTCGTTGCAACTTGTATCGCCTGGGTGCGGAGGCGTTTTTCTTCCTCCGTGCTTTTAGGCAGCGAAAAACTTTCCATGATACGGTTGAATGCCATAGTATCTGCATCAACGAGATTCAACAATTCATCTTTCAGTTGCTGGCCCTTCTCTGCATATTTTGAGAATTCTTCCCAACGATCATCCCACCCTTTTTTATGGGAAGAGAGGTTTGCCACCATGGTGGCAAGTGAAATTCCCAGGGCACCCATATAAGCAGAAACGGAACCTCCACCAGGAGCAGGTGACTCTGCTGCGGTTTCATTGGCAAAGGCACGCAAGTTCATGCTTACCAACTTGTTTTGTCCAGTGTCCTTTAAAAGGTACTCAATAATTTTTTTCTCAGGATCAAACGGAGTCAGTTCATCAAGCCCTAAAGATTTCACCGCAATCCGTATCAGTTCTTCTTCACTAACGCCTGTACTACGTTGCTGCCTCGATAAAAAATATTTCCCTGCATCCAGCATGGATTTCAGAGGAATCAATCCTACCAGTTCCGAACCGGTGACACGCATGCCCCTTGCTGCGGCACTCTTCACACATTCATCAAAAGCCAGGTGCATGGGTGTAATATTGATATTGGTGAGGTTAATACTTACCTGCGCAATACCATATTCCTGAATGTACCAACCTATTGCTTTTACTGCTTTTAATGTACCGGGTTGTACGACTTCAACTCCCGCTGCATTTTTTACTTTTCTTCCGGCTTCGCGAATATCAAAAGCAACGGCATTGGCCCTGCGGACAGAAGTAGTATTCAGATTCACATTATAGGCTACCAGAAAATCACGGGCACCTATTACCGTCGCGCCTGTTTTGGCCGGCATTTCTGCAGGACCGAAATCAGGCATCCATTCCGGGAGTTTTATCTTTTTAAAGAATCCCTCATATTCACCAGCACGAATAATGGAAAGATTTTTCCGGGCCTCCTTTTCCTGGGCCGCTTCATATAGGTACACCGGAATACCAAGTTCTTCACCCACGCGCTTACCCAGTTTTTTTGCATAGGCTGCTGTTTCTTCCATGGTGATATTTGCAACAGGTATCAGCGGACAAACATCAGTGGCACCCATGCGTGGATGTTCGCCTTTATGCTTACTCATATCAATCAGCTCGCTTGCTTTTTTTATGGCAAGAAATGCAGCTTCGATCACTGCATCCGGTGTTCCTACGAATGTGACAACTGTCCTGTTGGTTGCTTTCCCGGGGTCGGAATCAAGCAGGCGAACGCCTTCTACCTTTTCTATTTCATTTGTGATTTGCCTGATGATGGCAAGGTCTTGTCCCTCGCTGAAGTTGGGTACACATTCAATAAGCTGCGTATTCATGCATTGTTAGTTTTCGAGACAAATGTAACGAGTGCAAATGATGAAATGGAATGCAACCTGTATCGGGTGTATGACAATTCGTTCTTCTTGTCAAGCAATGGTTGGTGGGTTATTAAATGGCTAAATGGTTAAATTGTTAAATTGTTAAATTGTTGCGGCGAAGCCGATCACTTGCTATTCTGTATTCACTACGCTATTTTACTTTACACACTTACTCAAGTACTTAATACTCAAAACTCAATTTCAACACCCATTAAACTTTATCCAATTTGTAGTACACCACCCTATATCCGAATCTTGAATTCGCAATTATGGCATTTCGATCCCGGACGATGTTATGGAACGTTTGTTTTTTACCGAATCATTAACGTCATATTCAATCAAAAAAATTTGACAAGAAGCAAGCCAAAAAGCATTGCGAATTAGGTTTTTTCTTATTGATTCAACCGGTAATTTTTTATTCCTCAAAACAAGTCAACCGGTAGTTTGCATGTCAACAGCTATCTGACTTATTGCATCAGCATTTTAATTTTAAATAAATTTTCCGGAGGTAGTGGCTTTGATGACTTAGTTAAGTCTATTTAATTGATAATCAAAATGATAAGTAGGTCTTGCTCATGTGAACTATCATAGGGTAAGTATAGAATTATTCAGCGCGTCAAACATTGATTTTATGATCTAAAAGCTCACCTAATCAATACCCGTTCTATCACATCATTTCCAAAACTGTAAGGAATATTGGTGATGGAATTAACCGGTTTGGTGATGATCACATTGGCCTTTTTTCCAACGGTGATGGAGCCTGTCAAATCGCTTAATTCCATAGCCGCTGCACCATTCAGGGAAGCAGCATTGATGGCTTCTTCCGGTGTCATCTTCATTTGAATGCATGCCAGTGAAACCACGAAACCCATGCGTCCTGATGGGGAGGAACCGGGATTGTAATCAGTGGCTAAAGTAACAGGCAAACCTGCCTCAATCATTTGTCTTGCCGGCGGATATGGCATGCGAAGAAAAAATGCAGCAGAAGGAAGCATGGTAGGAATGGTAGTTGAATTTTTCAGGCAGTCAATTTCTTCCTGCCCCATACTTTCGAGATGGTCTACTGACACCGCATTGTTGCGGACTCCTGCCTGCACGCCTCCGGAAATTGCTAATTGGTTTGCATGAATTTTTGGTTTCAAGCCATACTTCCAGCCGGCAGATAATATACGGTCCGTCTCTTCAGGAGTAAAAAATCCTTTATCACAGAACACATCGCAGTAATCGGCCAGGCCTTCAGCGGCAATCTCCGGCAGTAACCTGTTTATTAATAATTGCAGGTAACCTTCGCGGTTATCTTTGTATTCAACCGGTATGGCATGCGCTCCGAGGAAGGAAGCTTTTACAGGAATGGCAGCAATTGACTTCAATTTTTTTATCACGCGCAACATTTTCAATTCAGCTTCATAACTTAATCCATAGCCACTTTTTATTTCTACTGCGCCGGTGCCATAGCTGATAATTTCTTCTATTCGTTTCATTGCTTTTTCAAGCAATAATTCTTCCGGCATATCCCGCAGTTTCTTCGCCGAATTCAGGATACCGCCACCTTTGGCAGCGATGGCTTCATACGTAAGTCCCTGTATTTTATAGATGAATTCATTTTCACGGGTATCGGCAAAAACAAGATGCGTATGTGAATCGCAATAACAGGGCAGTACGAGCCGACCGCTTGCATCTATGGTTTCATTAATGGATGATTGATTGCCTTCAAGATATGCAGACAATTCATCCATTTTACCAAATGCGGAAATCTTTCCTGATGTGATATGCAGGAAAGCATTTTCAATGAAAGGCAAGTCCGAAAGCTCCTTACCTTTTAACAAGCGTACCGATGCATCCCGTATTCCGGCAAGCGACTTGATATTTTTTATCAGTATATTCATCACCAAAATTTGAAGGGTGAAGATACTTTTTTCCTGTTTGCTGTCCATGCTATTACTGGATGCCAATACCTGCAAACAACCTGTTAACTGTATTGATGAAAGTAAGATCGATACTGCAGGAATGTGCACGATGGAGTACCTGCCGGTCTGTGGATGCGATGGCATTACGTATGGCAATCAATGTCAGGCGGAGAAAAGTGGTGTCACCAGTTTTACGAAAGGACCTTGTGATGTTGAGCAGCATAAATAATTGAAGCAGTTCTTTTTTAGATTAGTATATCAGTTCAACAATCAAACGACAACAGCAAACAACGCATGGCAGGTAATACAATCGGAACGGTTTTTCGTGTCACCACTTTCGGTGAATCGCATGGTGCAGGAATTGGAGCTGTAATTGATGGCTGTCCGGCAGGCTTGATATTGTCGATTGATAAAATGCAGGCGGACCTCGACCGCAGAAGGCCAGGTCAATCGCATATTACCACTCAAAGAAAAGAAAGTGATACGGTGCAACTTTTATCGGGTGTATTCAACGGAGTAACTACCGGCACTCCCATTTCTTTATTCATACCCAATGAGGATCAGCGCTCGAAGGACTATGCACATATTGAAGATGCTTTTCGTCCTTCTCATGCCGACTTCACCTATCAGCAGAAATACGGGTTACGCGATTACCGTGGTGGTGGAAGGTCTTCAGCAAGAACAACTGCTGCTGTAGTTGCTGCAGGCGCTATAGCTAAACAACTGATTGCGCAACATCGCATGCAAATTGCAGCATTCGTTACACATGTTGGTGAAATCGAGATGGAAGGTATTCAATTCCAGTCTTTGGATAACCTGCAGGATTTAGTAACCATTGCAGAAAGTAATATTGTACGTTGTCCGGATGCACAGCTCGCTGCATCAATGATTGCATTGATTGAATCCATCCGAAAAGAAGGGGATACCATCGGTGGCATCATTACCGGTGTAATAAAAAATTGCCCGGTTGGCTTAGGTGAACCACTATTCGATAAGCTTCAGGCTGATCTTGCCAAAGCCATGTTCTCCATCAATGCCGTGCATGGTTTTGAATACGGCAGTGGTTTCGCGGGCGCAACGAAAAAAGGTTCCGAAAACAATGATGTATTTTTCAATGACGGTGAACGCATACTTACACGCACCAATTATTCAGGCGGCATTCAGGGTGGTATTTCCAATGGAATGGATATCAATTTCCGGGTGGCTTTCAAACCAGTCGCAACTATTGTGCAGGCACAGGAATCCGTAAATGCCAGAGGCGAGTCTGTGACCGTGCAAGGCCGCGGCCGCCACGACCCTTGTGTGTTGCCACGTGCCGTACCAATTGTAGAAGCGATGGCAGCTATTGTGATTGCTGATCATTTATTGAGGGATAGGGGGGCGAGGGTGTAGGGGTGATATTTGAGACACAAGATCCAAGACTCAAGACTTAAGACAAATAGTAACAATCGAATTGCATTACAATTTTGAAAAATCAGTTAAAAAAGGTCAACCTATTTCAGTCAACGACAAAATGCCATTTCAATATACAACACTCAATATTCAACATACAACTTGAAGTAGGTTCAGAATCAGTGGGTGTAAGACAAATTTGTAATAGATTATTGGGTGATGAAATTGAGTATTGAGTATAGAGTATTGAGTATTAAGTATTAAGTACTTGAGTAAGTGTGTAAAGTAAAGTAGCGTAGTGATTACAGAATAGCAAGTGATCGGCTTCGCCGCAACAATTTAACAATTTAACCATTTAGCCATTTAGCCATTTCATAACCCACCAACCATTGCTTAACAAGATGAACGAATTGTCGTACACCCGAATCAGTCACCCAAACCCCACTTCCTTACTTTTTCCTAATTTTCCGCATGAAAAATATTTTGCTGATGCGGAGTGGCTTACTGTTATGCCTATTTTTAGTAATCTCTTTATCCGGATTTGCCCAGTATAAAATTGATCAATCCATACCGGTTAAAAACATAGCTGGCATTGCTATGAAGTATCCCTGGGCCGGCGGGTTAAATAATGCACAATTCTCTGCCGTTGATTTAAACAATGATGCCCTGGATGACCTTTTCATCTTTGACCGAACAGGTAACAAAGGATATACTTTTCTCAATCATGGTACACCGAATACGGTTGATTATACCTACAACCCGGAGTATGAGGATGCCTTTCCAAAAATGGAAAACTGGTCTTTGCTACTCGATTATAATTGTGATAACATTGCCGACATCTTCACCTTTACCAATATTCCGGCTACGGGAATAAGAGTGTATAGGGGATCGTATAGTTCAGAAAATGTTATTTCGTTCGAAATTGCCGATAGCCTGCTGGAGTATCCATTCAATTCTTTTGAAGTGAATCTTTATGTAAGTGCTGTTGACATTCCGGCCATTGTTGATGTGAACCATGATGGGGATACAGATATTCTGACCTTCCAGCAAAATGGAGGCTATGTACTCTACTACGAAAATCAGTCGAAAGAAAATGGCAATGGATGCGCGGCGCTTGAATATAAACCGGTTGATCAATGCTGGGGCGATTTTTTCGAAAGTGGTTTTGTGCAGGCAGATTCACTTAATGTGCCTTGTCCTTTCTTTACAGGTGAAGATCCTGAGTTTACAGGCAACAGCGAGCTCAGGCATACCGGCTCCACGCTTTTAGCCTTTGACAATGACGGAGATCAGGATGTGGAACTGATTACAGGAGATATCTCTTTCTCAAATCTTGTTTATCTGCACAACGGTGGTAGCCTTACCGATGCTAACATCACCAGCCAGGACACTGTATTTCCCGCTTACAATACCAGTGCCGATGTGTATACCTTTCCGGCAGCTTTCCTTGCCGATTTGAACAACGATGGATTGAAAGACCTTTTAGTGACACCCAATAACCAGGTGGGCATAGAGAACTATAAATGTGTCTGGTATTATTCAAATGAGGGAAATGCTATTACGGCTTCATTTGATTTTCAGTCTGAAACATTCTTTGTTGATGAAATGATTGAAGTAGGTGAAGGAGCTTATCCTGTTTTCTTTGATGCCGATGCTGATGGCTTGCAGGATCTGCTGGTTGCCAATTACGGTTACTTCAATATAAACTCACAAGGTATTTACGATGGGCAAATTGCGTATTACCGAAATACCGGTTCTGCAACAACGCCTGCTTTTCAGCTGGTGACAACTGATTATGCAGATATCCTGTCGCTTTCCGTGCGTGGCACGTATCCTGCCTTGGGCGACCTGGATGGTGATGGCGACGCTGACCTGATTACAGGAAGAGATGATGGCACCTTACTCTATTTCAAAAATATTGCTGCAGCCGGAAGTGCCGCAAACTTTGTCTTCAACAGCCAGAACTATGCAGGCATTGATGTAGGTAATTTCAGCACGCCCCAACTGGTGGATGTAAATAAAGACGGCCTGATTGATTTGCTGATCGGGGAGCGCGATGGCAACCTGAATTACTTCCAGAATACAGGAACAGCCGCAAGTCCTGTCTTCTCTTCTACCAATAGTTTCTTTGGACAGGTGGATGTCCGCCAGCCTGGCTATACCACCGGATACAGCATACCTTATCTATTACAGATGCAGCCTGGTGAAGCATATACTTTATTGGTGGGTTGTGAGCGTGGGTTTATTTTTCAATACTCCGGCATTGATGGTAACCTGAACGGCGCCTTTTCAAAATTGGATTCAACCTATGCCGATATTCAGCAGGGATTGCGTTCTACGGTTTCTGGCGGCAATATTGATGCTGACGGTAAAATAGAATTGTTGGTGGGCAATTACAGGGGTGGCGTTACTTTTTATAATGATGCGCCGAATGTGTCGGCAGCAATCATTAAGCAAGAATTGCTGTTAAACAGCTGGCCCAATCCTGCTGATGCTGCTATCACCGTGGAGCTACCGACAGTCTTACATCGTGCAGAGTTTAACTATTCGATTGTGAACAGCTTCGGTATAAATATCTTATCAGGAAGTTCGATCAATACCGGTTCAGCCATTATTTTTGATACTTCCGATTTCCCGTCCGGCCTCTATTTTATCCTGCTTAGGAATCAGGATACTCACTTTGTTGGTAAAGTATTGATCAATCGGTAGTTTGTCACTAAAGAATGTCTATCTTGGCATAGCCAAAATCAGAACATGCCATCAGTTTTACAAACTGTGTTTATGAAAATTGTTTGTGCGCTGCTGCTATTTTGGCTGTTGCCTCAGCATTTATTTGCATCACATATAATAGGAGGGGAACTTTATTATACATGCACCGGCAATGACAATTATGAAATTACTTTAAAGGTCTATCGTGATTGTTATAACGGACAGGCTCCATATGATAATCCTTCTTACATTTTCATTTATAATAATGCTACAGGTCAATTATATACCACGCTGTCCTGTGCATTTCCCGGTTCTGATGAACTGCCAAATAATACCGGTAACCCATGTTTGATTGTGCCACCAAATATATGTGTGGAAGAAGCCATTTTTACCGCTGATGTTTTTCTGCCAGCTTCAGTAGGAGGTTACCGGTTGATTTATCAACGCTGTTGCAGGAATTCCACGATCGTGAATATTTTTGATCCGGGAAATACGGGTGCAACTTATGAAGCTACCATGCCCAGTTCTTCATTAGCCACTTGCAATAACAGTCCTTACTTTATTAATTTCCCTCCAACACTAATCTGTATCTATACACCTTTTGTTTTTGATCATTCGGCCGAAGATCCGGATGGTGATTCACTGGTATATGAGTTGTGTTATCCTTATGATGGGGCAACGTCTTTTAGTCCGCAGCCTACGCCGGGTAATCCACCGGTGAATTACAATAATGTGAATTTTATTGCTCCATATTCCTACGACAATCCCATGGGCGGCGCACCTCCGATGGCCATTGATCCGGCAACAGGAGAACTTACCGTTACGCCAACAGCCATCGGGCAGTACGTGGTGGGTGTATGCGTGAGTGAATACAGGGATGGAGATTTGCTTTCTATTCACCGTCGCGATTTTCAGTTCAACGTTACCAATTGTAACAATGCTTCGGCTTCTATCAATGGTGGAAGCAATACAGTGAACAGTCCTGCGCTGTTTAATTCCTGTGACGGATTTACGTTTTTCTTTCCGAATAATTCAAATAACGCAACATCCTACCACTGGGATTTTGGAGTGCCCGGTCTAACCAACGATACTTCCAATCTCGAAGTGCCTACTTATACATTTCCGGATACGGGTATTTACATTGTTACCTTAATTGCAAATCCTGGTTCTGCCTGCGGCGATACCGCTTATGGCATTGTGTATGTTTATCCGGTGCTGGATGCTGATTTTCAGTTTCCCAATGGTTGCATTATCGACTCTTTGCAGTTTACTGACCTGTCAACTTCCGGCGTAGGAAACCTGAACTATTGGTACTGGTCGTTCGGAAACCAGGGCAACTCTTTAGATCAAAATCCGGTTTTTGCATTTGATACACTTGGTACCTTTTATGTGCAACTAATAGCCGGTACTGACCTTGGATGCCTGGATACCACGTTTGGATTTATTACCATTCATGAAAAGCCGGAGGCAGTTGCCTATCCTGATACCATCATCTGTTCATTAGATACCGTGAAACTTGTGGGTTCGGGCATCGGCGATTATGCCTGGAGTCCGGCATATGGACTGAATGACAGCACCCTTCAAACTCCCTTTGCGAGTCCTAATTTAGATACCTATTATTTGCTAACTGTTACCAATCAGTGGGGATGCACTGACACTGCGGGTGTGCAAGTGAATGTGTATGATTCTGTAATTGCATTTGCCGGAAATGACACCGTCATTTG
The DNA here is from genome assembly GCA_016704325.1 of Chitinophagaceae bacterium. Classification (GTDB taxonomy): domain Bacteria; phylum Bacteroidota; class Bacteroidia; order Chitinophagales; family UBA10324; genus JACCZZ01. The sequence goes on along the minus strand of JADJAG010000008.1, from coordinate 579,226 downwards.
TCCCGGAGAAATAGTACAATTGAATGGAACAGGCGGTGTATATTTCAGTTGGTCTCCTCCAACCGGATTGTCGGATACCGATATTCCGGACCCGCAGGCGCAGCCGGGTGCATCTGTTTCCTACGTTATGACCACTTTTATTGGTTCTTGTATTGATTCCGATACAATAGAAATACTGGTGAAACCGGAACCTGCAATAGCGGCCGGTCCTGATCAAAGTATTTGTATTGGCGACAGTGTTTCCATTATAGCCTGTTGTGGAACGACGTATTCATGGCAACCTTCAGGTACACTCGATGACGCTTCGGCAGCCAACCCGATTGCATTTCCAACTTTTACTACTGTTTACAAACTTGAAGCGTCAGACAGTAATAGTTGTCAGGTAATAGTATACGATTCAGTGACTGTAACCGTGTTTAACCCGGCACCTTTGGATGTTACTGGTGATACCTTGATGTACCTGGGAACATCAGCGGTATTGCATGCTTATGGTGCTCAGTATTATACCTGGACACCTCCGGATTTCCTGAGTGATCCGTATATTGAGAATCCAGTTGTTACTCCGTTGCAAACAACGATTTATAGTGTTGAGGCTATTACTTCAGAAGGCTGCCCGTTAAATGCATCGTTTAAAGTCACGGTAATAGACGATCCTTTGGTCGTATTTCCAAGTGCTTTTACACCAAATGGTGATGGGTTGAATGATCAGTTTATTCCGGTAGTGCTTGGCCTTTTTGAAGCGGAAAGCTTCAAGGTATTTAACCGTTGGGGGCAGCTGGTTTATGCTTCAAATGAAGTAGCAGTAGGGTGGGACGGAACCTATGAAGGGGAGGATGAAGGAGTAGGAACCTATGTCTATTTTTTGTCAGGAAAGTCCACCTCGACAGGTAAACCCTATTTTGTAAAAGGAAATGTTGTATTATTACGTTGACTAAATGAGTTGAAAAAAACAACTTCAACATGAAAAAAAGCGTACACGTTTTTCTGATTGCCGCCTTCATTTCTCTTCAGCCCTTTCTGCTCAAAGCCTCACATATTGTGGGCGGTGAAATGATCTATGAGTGTCTTGGTGATAATGAGTATCTCATTACCCTGAAAGTCTATAGGGATTGCTACAGCGGACAAGCTACCTATGATAACCCGACCAATGTTTACATTTTCGATGCCAATAGCAATATTGTCGCTACCCTGCCAATTCCATTTCCGGGTTCTGATACACTTCCGAATAATACCGGAAATCCTTGCCTGGTAGTGCCACCCGGTATTTGTGTGGAAGAAGCGGTGTTTCAATACAACGTGATTCTTGATCCGTCACCTGGTGGTTATACCATGGTGTACCAGCGTTGCTGCCGCAACAACACGATTGACAATATTGTAAATCCAAGTAATACAGGGGCTTCCTACGTTGGATACATTCCAGATCCTGATCTTGCTGAATGCAATAGCAGTCCTTATTTCAATAACTTCCCGCCACCTATTATTTGCCTTGCCGAACCGCTCGTGTTTGATCATTCTGCAACCGATCCTGATGGTGACTCACTTGTTTATTCATTGTGTGATCCATACGTGGGAGCTTCTTCAGCCAATCCATATCCAAATCCACCTTCACCACCACCTTATGGTTTTGTGAGTTTTGCTGCACCATACACTTCCGCCAATCCAATGGGTGGTTCCCCTTCAATGGCTGTTGATCCTGAAACCGGTCAGTTGACAGTTACGCCTACAGCAACCGGTCAGTTTGTGGTGGCAGTTTGTGTAACGGAGTACAGAGATGGACAATTGCTATCAGAGCACAAACGCGATTTTCAGTTTAATGTGGCACAATGTATCGGTCCGCAAGCTTCAATAGATGGAGAAAGTAATACCTTTTTAAATCCCGCAATATTCAATTCCTGCGAGTCCTTTACTTTTGATTTCACCAATTTCTCTAATAATGCGACTAATTATTTCTGGGACTTTGGCGTAAATGGTTCTACCACTGACACTACTTCTGAGATCACCCCTACCTTTACTTACCCCGATACCGGAATTTATTTAGTTACCCTGTATGTAAATCCCGGAAGTACTTGTTCAGATACCGCTTATGGCTTGGTGTATGTGTTCCCGATTTTTGCCGGTGCACTTTCTGCTCCTGATGGATGCGTCGGGCAGCCTGTTCAGTTTGCTGATAATACCAACACTTCTTATGGCACTGTCAGCAACTGGTCATGGGATTTTGGAAATGGAGATACTTCCAGCCTTGAGAATCCTACAGCAATCTTTGATAACACCGGTAACTTCACAGTCACATTGATTGTAGGTAATTCAGTGGGTTGTGTCGATACGGTCTCGGAGATCATTACGATATTCCCAAGCCCAACAATAAATGCTATTCCGGATGATACGATCATTTGTAAATTAGATCAGATTCAGTTGAATGCTGCAGCAAGCGGCGCCAGTAATTATAATTGGGAACCCGATTATAACCTGAGTAATCCAAATATCTCTAATCCGCTGGCAGGCCCTGATGTAACAGTTACGTATACCGTTTCGGTATCTAACAGTTTCGGTTGCGTGGCCATTGATACGGTGCATGTTGAAGTTTATGATACGGTGATTGCAATGGCTGGCGCAGATACCACTATCTGTCCGGGTGGATCTGTTCAATTAAATGGTTCCGGTGGAATTAATTTTCAATGGGCGCCACCAAATGGTTTAAGTTCTACCACAGTTTCTAATCCTACTGCTAACCCGGTAAATACCACAAGCTACCTGTTTACAACCTGGGTTGGTTCCTGTATCGCTACAGATACCGTTACCGTTTTTGTGAAACCATTCCCTGTAATTGTAGCCGGGCCAGATGTAAGTATCTGTCAGTACCAAAGTGTGGAAATTTCGGCGAGCGGCGGTACTTCTTATTCATGGTCGCCTTCGGGAACCCTGGATAATGCAAACATTGCAAACCCGGTGGCAACACCATTGGTTACTACAACGTATACGGTTTCCGGCACTGATGCAAATGCCTGTCCGTTTGTCGGACAGGATAGCCTGACAGTGAGTATCATTCCTATTCCACCGATTTTCATCAGTGAGGATACTACGATTATCCTTGGTACGTACACGATACTCTCTATTACCGGCGGCGCATCATACCTCTGGGTTCCATCTGATGGGCTAAGCGATCCAACCAGTGCTACCCCGATTGCAGCACCTACAGAGACTACCACGTATGTGGTGTACATCACTACGGCAGATGGATGTCCCGCAATAGACAGTGTAACGATCTTTGTAGTACCGGATCCGTTGTTGGAATTTCCCGGTGCCTTTTCTCCGAACAGTGATGGCAAGAATGATTTCTTCCGGCCTGTGATACTTGGATTGGCGCACCTGGATGAGTTCAGGGTTTTCAACAGATGGGGTGAAGAAGTATTTGCCATCAGCAATGTAAATGTTACCGGCGGTCCGTTGCCGCTTGATTTAAGCTGGGATGGAACTTTTAAAGGAGAGGATCAGCCTTTGGGTGTTTATGTTTACTATTTGAAAGGAGTAGCCTCAGCCACCGGCGCAACCATTGCATTAAATGGAAATGTGACACTGATTCGATAAGCACTGTCTCTAATGAGTATTCGTCAAACGCGCAGTATTTTCCTACTGCGCGTTTGTTTTTTAATTCATATCGCCGAAAGATTTTTTACTTTTGCCCCGCTCTCAAAGGAGTGAATACTTGAATTAAAGCCCGGGTGGCGAAATTGGTAGACGCACCATCTTGAGGGGGTGGCGCCGTAAGGTGTACGAGTTCGAATCTCGTCCCGGGCACTTATAAGTTGTATCAGCTTGAGTTTTATCGATGCTTTCCTTCTAAGGTTATTATCCTTAAAACGGAATAGATTTAGATATTTTTCAATACTGATGTCTGATCTGGAAATTTGAATAATGGTCAAAATCAAAAATGGCAGGAGTCATTCAGGTGGAATCATCTTGCGCATCACTATGCGCTTCGTTATTGATAAATGTATAAATTTATGCCACAGCCAGTATAAGATTACACAGATGTTTTTTCAACTATTTTGCCAGAATGGAGCGCAATCAACGGTTTGATCTTGAAATTGATAAGCTAACCCGTTCAATTGAAAATGCGGTTTCAGGTGATAGTTTTAAAACAGAAGTTATTGTTTTGACTCCTGCTGACATTCGCAAACTAAAAAAAACTGATTGGCTATTTGACTGGAAGGCAGAGTCTAAAGTTTCTGACAGAACTGTTTACAAACTGGTTATTGTTGACAATGCAACTATTATTCAGGGACTCATCAGTTTGGAGGACAGGGGTGACCATATTTTTATGTCGCTTATTGAAAGCAGTAAATTTAATCGTGGTATAAGAAAAATCTATTTGGGCGTGCCTGGCAACCTTGTAGCATATGCTTGTAAAGTTTCCTTTGACAAAGGATATGGCGGTTACATCTCTTTTGAAAGTAAAACGAAACTTATTAAGCATTATCAGAAATCGTTAGGGGCACATGTTATTTTTGGTAACATGATGGCTCTTGACACCAAAGCGGCAGCCAGGCTAATTGATCAATATTTCCCACAGAATTTGTAACTTACATCAATGATTAAGGAATCAAAAGATGTTGATTTTTATACCACCGGCAGACAACCGACAGCGCAGGATTTTGCGCGAATCAGTGAATGGATAAAAATTAACAAGCAAAAGCAAGCTGCCGGAAAGGATATGAGAAACAAAAGTGGACAAAGACGCATTCCCGAAACTGTGATTGCCAAAAACGGGTCTTAACATTATTCATGGCCTTGACCTGTCGTGTGTGTCTTCACACGCAACTCAATTATTATTTTGTTTGTGGGAGGAGATAACGCATGCCTTGTCTTATCTTATCTGTACTGTGTTTAATATTACTTATAGCATTTTCCACTGCGTTTTAACCATCTCTCATTTTTTCATTACGCGATGTTTCCGTCTGTACTGCGTTTATTACTGATAATCCATTGATTACAACTTAATAATTACACGGCCTGTTGCAAAGGTGTACGGGTTCGAATCTCGTCGCGGGCACTCCTGAAAACCTTACTCAGTAAGGGTTTCAGCAAAGTGAGACAAAGTATGTTATGTAACTCTTCCACATTTTTAAATGGAAGGGATAAAAAAATTAGTTTTCTCCTTCCGGTATTAAAAGGAGAAACTCTTCATCACGGTGCCGGTCTTCAACTCCTAGACCCATAAAAAGCGTTCCCATGCCATCCCTGTCGTTTTCAAGTGCAGCGTTGGCCACTTGAAGGAAGTAAATCCGGAGTTTTTTGTATTTGGTAAGCACGGCCGGCCCGGTACCTTGCTTTATGAAAGAATAAAATGCTGGACCTACACCGGAAGGTATTTGACTCATTAGGTTTCTCTCACCGATAATCTCTCTATAGCTGGCGCCACACCACTGCTGCGACATGTACCTTTAGAAAAAAAATATCCGGCTGGTGCAACAGGCCATTCAGCATTCCAATATCTCCATCACAGAGAAGTACCTGAGGTATCTGGGGGTGTTTAGCGATGAACGGTTGTTTGACAGGGTGGCTTTGTGAACATACTCTCATCTTGAGTTCTTTTCATCCAATTAGATTCCCCAGAAACTTGTAACAATAAAGTCTCCTTTTTACGTGGACTTTTGCACTATCCCCGCAACTACCTGCTCATTAACCATTTCACCAGTCCAAAAGCAGTCCAAAGTCACTTTCTTGGTTTTGGACTGGTAAACTCCTATTTTGGACTTTCCAGTAAAAGGGAAAGTGATTTTATCAACGTAAAGAAATAATATCCGGAGGATAAGCCACAAATGGGTGTAGGTGGCACTGAAAGAGTTTAACGAGATTAAGAAATGATAAAAACATGGATTATTTTGTGAATAAATCTATGTTAAATTAATAGTGCTATTACTTGGTGGTAATTTATTTGATGCCAATTAAAGAAAGGGGATGCTTAAAGAAGTAGAATGGTCAATCGATAGATCATACAGAACAGGAGGCGAAAGCGAACCTGTTCAATTTTACATGGATGGATTGTGCCATAGCAAGAATTTTGATTTGCTCTTAGGATATTTCAGTTCTGCTGCTATCAATGTTCTGTCACTTGGCTTTGCAACTTTTCTTTACTCAGGTGGGAAAGTGCGAATAGTTGTAAATAATATTTTCTCTCAAGAAGACAGGAATGCAATCTGGATTGCAAGGGATGGCGATGTTGAAGATACTTCAATTGATTTAAGTGATATCAAACAGTTGAAAAGAACTCTTGATGACTACGGAAAACATTTTTTTGAGTGTCTTGCTTGGTTGATTGCAAAGGAAAGGATTCAGATTAAAATTGTCAGACCAAAAAGTGGAAGAGGAATTGCACATTACAAATCAGGTATTTTTTCTGATGGTTCGGATTCCGTTGGTTTCAAGGCATCCTGCAATTTCACTGCTTATGGATTGTTAGAAAACTTAGAAGAGTTGGATGCTTTTTTGAGTTGGGAAAACAGCCGATCAAGTAAAATGATTAACAGACAAAATACTGACTTTGAAAATTTATTTTCAGGTAAAGCAGATTTTGTTGACTACTTGGAAGTGGAGGATATTTCTATTGCAATCAAAAAAGAGTTTGGCAGTAAGTCAGTGAATGAATTGGTGATTCAGGAAAAAGAATTACTTGATAAGAAAAGTCGTGTATTGGAAAACAAAGGAGTTAGAAAAAGTTTTGAGAAAGCAATTACTCGGATTGAAGAAATTCAGAGAGAACCAAAGTTTCCTTATTCATCTGGTGCAAGAGAATATCAAATTGATGCTTATGAAAGTTGGTTGCGAAATGGAAGGAAAGGAATTTTTGCAATGGCAACTGGCACTGGGAAAACAATAACTTCTTTGAATTGTGTTCTCGAAGAGGTTAAAAAAAATCCAGACAAAATTTATCATGTGCTGATTCTTGTCCCAACAATTACTTTGGTGAACCAATGGGAAAAAGAAGTTTTGTCTTTCAACTTTCAAGAGGTGTTTAAGATTTCTTCTAGGGTGGATTGGCAAAATACTGTTACTACTTTAATTTCTACTTCAAAAAAGATTCCGATTTCATTTGTACTAATCAGCACATATGCCTCATTCGTGAAGGATAAATTTCAAAACTTAATAAAAGATTTGCCTGACGATACTATTTTCATTGCTGATGAGGGACACAATTTGGCTTCACCGATGGTGGCAATTAGAATCAAAGATTTTAAATTGAAGAAAAGAATTGGTTTGTCTGCAACGCCGAAAAGAATTTATGATCCAGAGGGAACCGCTGAAATGGAAGTTTTTTTTGGTGAAAAAGAACCTTACACTTATTCTTTTTCGATGGAGCGTGCAATTCGCGAAGGTGTGTTGTGCCAATATTATTATTTTCCTCACATCATTAAGCTCACTGAGATTGAAATGAAAGAATATGTTGACATCAGTATTCAGTTGTCAAAACTTTATCGTTTCGGAAAAGGGAATCCTGAAAAGGAAAACATAATTGAAAGGTTGTTACTGAAAAGAAAAAGAATCATTCATAAGGCAAGTAATAAGTTGGGCACTGTAATTGAAATTCTAAAAGAGCAATTTCGAAAAAAAGGAAATTTGAAATATACTTTTGTCTATGTTCCTGAAGGGGACACCTTTGAAATAAATGAAGATGATGATGAACAAGTTGTAGAAAACATCCGACTGATAAATCAATTCACTCGTGAAATTGCGAGGATTGATGACAAGATTTTAGTGAATCAGTTTATTAGTGGAATGAAAAATCGGGATGAAATTTTGAAACAATTTCAGAATGGTGAAATTGATGTGATTGCTTCAATGAAATGTTTGGATGAAGGGGTAGATATTCCGAGAGCAGAAACTGCACTCTTTTGCAGTAGCACAGGTAACCCAAGACAATTCATTCAGCGAAGGGGAAGAATTCTGAGAACTCATGAGGCGAAGAATCACGCAATGATTTATGATTTGGTTGTGATGCCAGATTATGAAAATGATGTGAAAGGATCTGAAACTTATGATTTGGAGAGAGGACTAGTTAAAAAGGAATTGGAGAGGGTAATGTATTTCTCTTCACTTGCAAAAAATCCTTTCTTTACAGAAGATGTATTCAAAGATGTTTGCAAACATTATGATCTGAACATTTACACAATACAAAACGAATTAGCATCGGTATGACAAAAGAGAACATTTTTAAAAGCTATTTGGAGGACCCGCTTCTTATAGAAAAGAATTACATTACGAAAGAGAAATTGGATAAGTTAAAACTTATAGAAGAAAGTCATGTGAAACTCATTGAAGTGATCAAGATTGCGATTAACGAAAATGTTGATGGACAATCTGAAGGTGTTGTATCTAGGAAGTTAAACCAGTATCTCAACAAGTAACCAAAATGATTATTGAAAAAATAGAACTTGAAAATTTCATGTGTTATGCTGGGAAAAACAGCATGGTATTTACCGAAGGTATCAATGTTATTATTGGAGATAATGGTTATGGTAAATCAAAATTGTATGATGCATTTTATTGGGTGATGTATGACCAAGTTTATATTTCTGAGAAAAAGGAGTTTCAGAATACCAAGATGGTTAAATCAAAAATTATTTCTGACAAAGCAAAATGGAAACCGAAGGATGGAAAATTAAGTGCCTCTGCAAGTATTACTTTTCACAATTTAGAAACTGATAAAAAATATATTCTCGAAAGAAAGTACACTGTCAATGTTAAGGATGGGGTGATAGTTGAGAGCAATGACAGTGAATTTACCGTGATGCAAAAGGAGCTTTCTTATCTCAGTGCAAAAATGGTAAGTGATGAAGAGGAAAAGAGAAAAATAGTTGCAAGAATTTTACCACCTCATATTAAAGACTATTTGTGGTTTCAAGGGGAACAAGTAGAATCTATTATTGATTTCAATAAGCAGGACTCTCTAACACAAGCAATAAATGTTCTGTCCAGTATTACCCGGTACGATGAACTGAATGATATTGCAGCTGCAGCTGCGAAATCAGCAAATAGCGAATATGATCGTGAGGTAAAACGATTAAGTAAAGATACTGGAAGAAGTAATGAGTTGGAAAAGGAAAAAGGATACCTGGAAGTGAAAATTACTGACCTTCAAACGGATGAAAAGGAAGTAAATGAAAACTTATCACGAGCGGAAGCGAAATGTGATGAGTTGTTAGGTAAGCAAGCTGATGCAACGAAAGTGAAAGAGTTGCAAGAAAAGATAAAAGGAGTTTACAATTTGTTAGCTGTGTGGAATGATACTTTGAAAGAAGAGCAAATAAGTTTTCACAGAAAAATGTTTCGTAATAAATGGGTGTTGAAAGGGACAGAAAATTTGCAGGAAGAATATGCAAAACGGTTCTCAGCTTATGAGCAAAAGAAATTGGTTTTGATTGCGGAACGGGAAGCAAAAAATAATCGTGAAAATGAAACTGCTGAGAAATTACAAACTCGTTTACCATTCAACGTTCCTGAACCAAATTATGTTCAATGGATGCTTGACAAACAAAGATGCTTAGTGTGTGACCGTGAGGCAAAAATAAATTCTGTTGAATGGAAAAAGATAAAAGAACTTATTGATCGACCTGAGAAGAAACCTAAAAGCAGTGATGATGAACCTCTGACTTTACAGAATTTTACTGATGATTTGAAATGGCTTTACACAAATGGATTGTCACTCAGCAGCAGGATTGCAGACATCGATGATGAAATAAAAGAAACTCTTGCGAAGCGCAATAGCATCAATGCAAAAGTGAGAAGTGCAAATAAAGATTTGGAAAGCATTGAACAGGATATTCAGAAGTTATTAGCTGACACTTCATTGAATATTGAAAGTGCTGGTCACATTTTGGATGAATATTCAATTCAAAATAAGTATGCAAAGGAATATTCTGAGCAACGAATTAAACTTTCCCAACAAATTGAATACGCAAAAAGCAATTTGAAAAATGTGAAAGACCAATTGAAAGAATTGGTGACTGGCGAAATTCCAAAATGGTTAGAGGATAAGAAAAATATTCTGAATGACTTTGAAACTATTGCAGGCACAACAAGAGAAAGGGTTTTCAATAATTTGATTGCTCAATTAGAGAAAGAAGCTAACTCACATTATGAATCAATGACTTCGGGAAATAAATCTACAAGGGGTCAAATTAAGCTGCGGAAATTGCCTAATGGCTATTTCATGCCTGAGATAATTGACAATAACGGTGTGCCTCTGCTGGGGTCAAATACTAGCAATCTTATCTTGGTGAAACTGGCTGCAATCATGGCAATCATTTCTGCAAAGAATAATGATGGGGTGGTGAATCTTTATACTCTGATTACTGATGCTCCTACCTCTGTGTTTGGTGAAGATTACACGATTGGTTTCTGCAAAACAGTGAGCAAAGTTTACAAGCAAAGCATCATTATGAGTAAGGAGTTTTACAAGAATCAAACTTTGAGAAATGAATTACTGACTAACTCTGAAATTAGAATCGGAAAGGTTTATACGATTACTCCTTCCATTCCCGAAAATGAGCGGAGCAACCGAAATAATTTATCTACTAAAATTGAAGCACTGAATTGAAATGGAACTCCTGAAAAAAATAAAGGACAAGGCAACAGAATACGATTCAAAATTTGAGGAGATAATTCTCAAATTTACTGTTGGCCAAGGTGGTAAAGCAGGAACTACTGGTGAGGAGGCAACCTTTGAACAAGGTAAATATTTTGCTACAAAGTTTGAGATATTTATGTATGCCGTTATGCTTGGATTGAGAAATGATTATCGCTTAGCGTTTGCACCTAAAGCAAAGAAAATTAGTTTCCAGTATTACATGAAACATTGGACACCTGTTGACTTGGTAGATTATATTGTAATGGGAACACTTTCAAAATCAGATATTGATTTTAATGCTTTGGAAAATAAGAACGAAAAGGAAGTTGATGAGGAAATTCTTAAACTAAGAAAATTGATAGAGGAATATGCAAATGGTGGCTTTGATAAAATCCGAGCAAAACTCGAATCGGAGCCCAACTTTTTTGATAATAACGATAACTGCTTTATTGATTTATTGGATGAGAAAACTAAGTAATAATTTATCTGATGGTGGAAGATTTTATTTCGTAGTGACTATAATAATACCTGAATTGAAAGTGGTTTTATAAATCTACTTTCGTAAAGTTAAATGCTGCTTGCATTTCCAAATCCTTTGGAGTTCTTTTTGAAGGAATACCTAAATATTCTAAAAGTAATTTGGTTGCATATCGTTGTCTTGGTATATCAGTAATAATATTTTTCGTGTCCTTATCCCAAAATACTTCCTTCCAAACTTTGTGTTCTAAGTTGAAAGTATCTTTTGAAATGTATTGAAGTAATTCCTTTGTCTTGTGATGTTCTGAAGCGACTTTATAGGTATCAAATAGAATATTCTGACCTATTGGTCGAAATACCAAATTTGATTTCGGGCTTTTTCTATCCACCGTTCCTGATTTTAAATAGACATTGAAGGAGGGAATACTTTCGAGAATATTTTTTAAAATTTTTTTTACATGCAAAGTATCTTTTAGAATTTCAGAATCTTCAATTCGATTAGTTGTATAATCCTTGAATGGGTTACCACTTACAGAAAATCCATAAACTTTTTTGTTTGTAAGTAAACACTCAATTATCTCGTATAGCGTTAGGATATTTGTGAATGCGTTAGTGTTGGTGGCACTAATCGGTCTGTTTTTATTGACCAAGATTTTGTCTTTTAATAATTCAAATGATTCAATAATATTCCTTGTAATTATTGAACAGTTATTGTCTTCACTAAGAGCAATAATCTCGCTTTGGCTTACTGGTTTTGCATACCTATTTAGAGTTGAAAATAATCGCCTTGTTCTGACCTTACCTTCTTCAGAAGTTTTGTGTGCTAAGAAAATTACTGTTATCTCATCTTTGGAAATAGTTTTATCTTTTGCGACAGCTTCACGAATTGCAAAAGCCCTATGCTGTCCGTCAACTGCAAATATTGATTCACTACCATCCAATCTCAGAACGCCAATTGACTTTGAGAAATACAAATCCGTTTCTTCTTCGAGAATACTTTGATTGCTTTTTTCTTTATAGATTTCAAGTTCTTGCCAAGAGGGTTTCCCTCCATAGATTCCTAAAATCAAACTGTTAAAGAATCGTTGTTTTTGTTTAATTAGATAATCTACAATTGTGTTAGTCCTCTTATCGTCTAATTCTCTTTGAATCCAATCACCTAATTTTAAAGAAGGGTCTTTGAATTTTTTGTCAATTTCTTTTGGGAGAGAAACTCTTTTCGCTACATCGTCAAATGACATGATACCTACATAGTATATCCAGTCACCCATTCTTGCTTTTAAGCAAGGAATAGAAAGGGGTTTTTTAGTTTTGCTCATAGATATATTTTAATTCATGTTTAATTCTAGCTTTTGGAATGGAAGTATTTACATGAGGAACAAAGGTGTTGAGCAATTGTTCTTCGACTTTATCAACTTGATTTTTTCTTCCTATTTCGGCATAATAAAACTCTAAAAAACCATCATACATGTTTAACATTTTGTGAATTTTTTTTCTTGGCTTTCCCTTCCCTGCTTTTTCATCAAGATATTCTTGAAACCTTAAACGCAAAGTCCTATTTGTTTTGCCAACATAAAAGAGATAATTAGTTTCAAAAAAATTATGATACACTGGTTTCAATACAAATGCGTAAACACCTTTTTTATTGGGAACATTTTTTTTGTTAGCAGAACTGAACATCACTTTTTTCCATTGAGTATTAATCCCAATTTGATTTTGAGCATCAGCCCAAAATACGGGGTAAAGAAGAAATTTTTTTATGTGTGAACCTATAATCGCTTCCTCTGCGAAATCAATGTCGTATGCCATAGAGAAAAATTAAATGAAGCAAGCTGCACATCCTTCTCCTTCTGCTTCATTCAAGATGTCGAGCAAGTATTCGGATTTGGGCTGCGAATTTTTTTCAAACCGTTTCAGATACTCTTCTTTTATTCCTTGTATCCGTTCTGGCTTAATTAAGTCGGTAAGAGTTTCATCTTGATTCCATGTGTAACCTTCCTTTTCATATTCCAATGCCAATTGAAATTTATCTGGGTGTTGTTCGTAGAGCCAAATCCATTCTATTTTCTGTTGATAGAAACAGAAGTAGCAACCAGAGCGACTACGAGAATATTGCCCTTCTTTTCCATTCACTTCAAAATCAATTTTGTTGTAATACTGAGGCACACCTACACCACTTTCCTCTAAGATTCTGAATATATCATCTCGAACCAAAATTTCATCGTTGTCAATCAATGCAAAATATTCTTCTTGTGCTAATGGGTAGCTGGTAGTTTTCAGAAATGAAAACACTAACGCATTAAATTCTTTGATGTTGATGCCAAGCAGCAAGTTCAATTTCTGAACTTGCGTGAAATTTATCGAGAGCGGTTGCTTTAATATTTCTTTAAAGCGATTTGAATTTTTTGTTGAAGCAATGATGCTGTATAAATTCAAAACTTGTTTTGAATTATTATTTGATAGAATTTTTGCAATTACATCTTCACTCCAAATGTTTTTCCTGAAAGGAAAAATAGTTTGAATGTTTGGCTTCCGTGAAATGTATCCATCTCTATCTTCATCCCCCCTGATTCCTACATATGAAATCACATTGTCGCTTGCAACAAATTTTTCAAACGGTTCCAGTTTTAAACTTTTTGTGCACCAACGGAACTGTTGTGAAGGTAAAAATCCTGAAAGGGTTTTTAATTTATGGTCAAAGGGTGCATCAGTGCTACCCTCAAACGCTTTAAGACGAATAATTTTTTTACCGAGATAAATTTCTAAGTTGTCTATTAACTGATAAGTTTCATCTAATTCTTTTCCAGTATCACAGGTGTAATATTCAATATCCAAATGAGGATACTTGTCCTTCATATAAATAGCCAAAGCTCCACTGTCTTTGCCTCCTGAAATTCCTAATACATGACGGACATTTTTCATTTTTGCAAAAGGTCTTTTAATATGTTTGCTAAAGCTGCAATGTTAAGGGATTTATCTTTTGAAAGTTTGGCTTTGATTAAATCTTCAATCTTAGCGACTTCTTTCTTTTTGGTTTTTGGCAATCTCACTAATCGTTTTTGTATGCCATCAACGAATGAACTCATTTCTATTCCCAATACATCTTCATTATCTTCATCTAAATCTGCTTGTGAAATATTTGTCAAACTGTCTAATTCAAGTATGAGTGTTTTGAATCTATCATAAAGAAAAAGTTCTTCTTCGTCTTTGATTGTTTCGAGCGACTTTCCTATGACTGCCTGTGCAATTGAACTCAACCATGCTTTCTTGTCGTCCAATTCAGAATCTAAACGCTGAACAAAAGTTTTCTGGTGCGGTAAACACAAATGCTTTTTTAATTTTTTGAACCGATTTTGCAGTTTTGTTTTGTATTCTTCAAACTCCATTTTCTCCCCGATAAAATCTTCAAGAATAAAATCTTCAAAGCGTTGGAGTAATGAATCGTAACTGGTGCGAAGTTCTTTAATTGCATTTTGCAATTTTATAATGAAGGATTGTAATTTCTCTTTTGACTTCTGCAATGATTCAGTGGAGTAGCCCAGTGCAAGAGGGAAATCTTCAAAGAAAGATTTCTCAGGGTCTTTGGAATTTGCAATGGCATCACGAATGGCAAGCGTTTCCTTTTTTAGTCGCCTAGTGGTTTTGGAATATTCCGAAAGATTACGATAAAAAGTAAGAAACGGTTTAATGGTTTCAATGAAAGTTTCGTTATCTAATTTTACTTTTGACTGTTGATTCAGAAAAATACGATAGCTATTGAAGATGTCAAGTTTTACTCCTTCGATAGCGAATGTTTTGAGTTCATAATTCTCAGGAAGTTTAATGATGAGTTCTAACACTTCATCTGTGAGATAAGGAATGTATCCGCTCTCACCAAACAAAGCATAATCATCTTTCTTGATGAATAAGAAAGAAGCAATCCAAAAGTCAATCAACCCTTGTTTAAGTTTGAATGGTCGCTTTGTAAGGGGCTCAATGAACTCTAAAATTGTTCTTCTGTTTTGTTTCGCACTATTCAAAAAATCCATTGAGTAATTCCATAAGTGATTGAAAGAAGAATTTTTTGAAACCTGTGTTGCAAAATTTATTTTGTCTGAGTAAAGCTCAATACCATTCTCTTTCAATAGTGTTAAATAGATTGTTCTCTCAGGGGGGAATTTACTTCCTTCAAAACCCAAGTCGGGTTTGTTCCAATTGTCAGCTAAGGCACGGAGATAAAATCTCTTAGCTCCATGAATTGATGGAGAAATTTTATGCTTGTTGACTAATTCGTTTTTGAATTTCGGTGTCTTGGGATATATCTCGCTGCAAATTCCTGAAAGTTTTTTGTTGAACTCTTTCTTACTTGAAATTTTTATTTCCTCACCTTTGAATATCCATTTGAGGTCTGACTTTTTCGTGTAGAGATTATTCAGGATGAAATGGCTTAACAAATTTTGCTGATGAACCAAAATGTTGTTCAACTCTTTTACTGCAATTTTATCTTGTTCATTTTCATCAATCACCTTTCTTGTTTTCTCAATCTCAAACAACTGGTTCCTGATGGTCTTAGAGTTTTGGTAGAACCCGTAAATGATTGCTTCCTTCTGTGCTGCTGATTCTTTCTTGACTTCTGCGATGCTTAATTTTTCATTGAAGATAAGATTGATGAAGCCGTCATACTCATCCTGTGGCACTTCTTGAATTGGGAAATCAGAAATTTTGAACTCAAATAATCTTGGTGTGCCGTTCAAATAAGAATATGATTTTGCTAGCACTGGAGGCAACTGATATTCTCTTTTGAGAAGTGTAACGACATCAACGATGTCACTCACTTTATTTCCTGCTTCAATGAGAGCAGAGGAAATGTCAAGGTCTGTTCCTTCTGAAATAATGAATCGCTTGCTGTAATTCCGATAGAGAATTACTTTTCTGTTTTCAAGATTGTCGATGAGATTGCTTGCGTTTGCAATACCCAAACAAATGACTGCATACTTCACCAAAAAATCTTTACCCAAATCAGAACCTGCTGCGGAAGTGACGTTGAGCAAACCAATTGTTTTCAGAATTTTTGAATAGCTATTTATGTCTTCATCAAAAAATCTCTCGGTTGCTTCGAGAGAGTTTTTGATGGCAGACCATGAAGCAAAATCAGGATTGTATCTTGAATTGATGAAAGAGTAAAAATTAAAAATCAAGTAATCAAAAACACAAGCTGCATTGTAGAACGGATTTGTTTTCTTGTCGAAGCTGTTGATGCCTGTGTGGTCGGTGGATTCGAGAAAAGAAAATAGTGACCTTTCATGCTGACCGTATTTTTGCAATGACAAAGTGAGAATGTTTGCAGCAATCAAGTCGAGTGGAAAAAGTTTGGAAGCAACTTCCGCAGCATATTCAGGATTGATGTTGTATGCTTTTGATTTCTTCGCAATGCTGAGTGAGGATTTTATTTCTGCTTCTGTTTTCTTGTCGGACTGATGGTTCTTCAAATGCTCCGATGCAAGAAAAAGCAATTGCTCCACAGGTTCGTTGAAAGTGATTTCACGAAACCTTCCTTTCACTTTTGTCCACTCCTGTTTTTGAGCATTGCTTAAAGCAAAAGCATACGCATCAAAATTTTGGTGAACAGCAGTGAGGAAAATAATGTTGTGGTCGGGGTTGTTTGCGAACTCTGAAAGTTGCTGAATGAAATACAATTCTTTTTCAGGTTGATGCTGTGAAGCATACTCCAAAAATTTTCCGAACTCATCAATTACTAAAATGAGCAAAGGATTTTTCTTTCCTAACTCATGGTAGCGATTGAAAAATTCCGAAAGGATATTTTCATTGATGTTTTTGTTTTGGTTGACTTCAAAGAAGTCCGCAAGAACATTTGTGATTGATTTGTATTCACCTACGAAATTGATGATTTCAATTTTCGGACTTTGTAGTAAGTTGATATTGAAAAATCTTTTCTTGCCTTGCAAACTCTGCTGCAATGCCCAGAGGAAAGAAGATTTACCAGTGCCGTATGAACCGATGATGTTGAATGAGCGAATGCCTTTCTTGAAATCATTTACAATTTGATTCACGACACGAATGGAGTTCGGTGTCGGGATGTAATTCAATTCACGACCTGAATCACGAATGATATTTGTTGATGTCGTGAATTTAGTTGTCATAATATTTTCCAAGGATTGACAGTGCTGATGGTTTCTTTTTGAATTGCAATTCTTTTATTCCTGCTTGGTCGTTGAACACAATGTAATTGTATTTCTGAGTGAGTGTTTCAATCTTGCTCATTAATCCTGTTCTATTGATTGCGAACACAGTTCCTACACTGTTTGCATTCATCTCAATGCTATTGAGGTTTACAGATGCCTCGAAAATTTCATTATCCAAAATTGCGTAGAGAATTATTTCATCAGGAATTTCTGTTCGCTCTGTATTCTCAATGATGAAATAATCTTGCTTGCCTTTTGAAAATGTTTTTATCAAATCCAATTCGGTAAGCAATCCTGAGAAGCTATCTTCTTTATCTTTACTCTGAGCATCAGAACGCAAATACATTTTTGTAAGAACAGAAAAATCTTCGTGCAAAGTTTTTGGGTTGAACTGAAAAGATTTTTCTGTTTCAGATTTGCGTTTGATGTAAGCAATGAAATTGTCATTTGTAAATTCAATTTTCTCCCGCCTGAGTTCATTGAATACAATGGAGTAGGTTGATGCAAATCCTTTTTTAATAAGTTGATAATGGAGGAGCCATAAAGTTCCTTCGTCTTCTAAATAAGGATCGTAACCATCGTCAGCCAGAAGCTTGTGGGCAAACTCCGTAAGTTGGTCATCCAGGGAAAGAATATTGAACGCCTTCATCCAAAAGCGGATAGAGCCCACCATGTTTTTTCCTACACCCAGTATAACCACAGCATCCTCATCATTGAAGGATTTTTTGTGTTTCACAAAATCATAACCTTTTTTTAGCCACAAATGCCGACACTGGAAGGATTCGTGACCTGAGAAAGTAAGTTTAGAAGACGCTGAAATGTTTGTTTTACGTGTTGTTATTGATGATTGCATCACAGTCAAATATCTTTATTGTAAAACAAAGAAAAATTCTCAGACTTAACAGAAATATTGGAGGTTCATTATCCACATCATTATGAGTAGATAGTCAATATGTTACAAATGAAAGGCGGATTTGGTCATACATTAAATTTTATGTTTGTTATCATATAATACACATTAGGGATCCCAGTGAAAATCCTTTTTATCTTCAAAAGATTGCAACGGAGAGCCCGACCCAAACAGGAATGCCTAAATCATAAAAATGAATGAAACTGGTTTTGGATTACGCAGTTACCCGGGATCAGTTAATGGATGGCAAGTATGTCGCCTGAGCGATTTTTCAGATAGGCCATCGGTTACGATTTAAAATTGACACCTTCTGTTGTAATTTGAAGGATGAATGTATTTTTGGTGCGTTTATTCTGCAATCGCAACTCATGTGTTACAATTACGAAGACATGCAACATTCCATCCGCAAAAGATGGAAACATAACCATGCAGGGGATGATCTTCCTTCGATAGTGGGCACCACCGGCGAAACTTTAGAAGGCTCTACGGAAAATGATACTTCCATGTATCCGGGCAGAAAGGGACGCATCCTGCTGCTTGGAGAAGCTAACATGCAGGAAGGGTTCTTTGGATTGCTTTCTCCCTGGAATAAGAAATTTTCGGATGCTAAAGTCACTTTTAATGCCAGGGCGGAAACCATAGCAGAAAAACCAACCTGGCGCACGCCATGGAATAAGAAGCAGCGTTGTCTCGTGGAAACAACAGGATTTTATGAAACAGATAAAAGCACAAAGAAGAAATACCTGTTTACCATAAAGGGTGAAACGGTTTTCTATTATGCCGGACTATTCAACTATTGGAACAATCCTGAAAACGGGGATATACTGCTTACCTATGCCATCATCACTACGGAACCCAATGACCTGGTAGCACAGGTGCATCATCGTATGCCTTTAATCGTGGACCAGGATTTTAAAAAAAGTTGGATGGAGGAATCTACCCCTTTTCCCGACCTGGTAAAAATAATGCAGCCATTTCCTTCCCACCTGATGAATATGCATGAAGTGGTTATTGAAAAGAAAAGTAAACCGGCGCAAAGCGACCTGGGTTTTTGAATGCGCATCATCAGCATTAACGATTTATTTTCTGCTGGCTTTTTTTAGCATTGCCTGTTTTGCTTTAGCAGCTTTTGCTTTCATTTCCTGTTGTATGATTTTCTGATAGCCACCCTTAGTATAAAAAGCGCAATCGGATTGCATCACACATTCCGGACACTGTGGTCTTGGCCTGCAGGTGTCGCGCCCCAGGAATGATAGGGCCATTCCTGTGTCACCCCAATATTTTTGATCTATTAATTGCATCAATTGCTGTTCAATCTTTTCAGGATTTGTTCCTTTTGCTAAACCAATTCTTGGAGCAACCCTTACCACATGCAGATCTACTACGATACCTGCTGCCGATGCTCCGGTTTCTCGCATAATAACATTAGCCGACTTGCGCCCGATACCAGAAAGTTGGGTAAGTGCATCCATGTTGTATGAGACTTTATTTTCTTTCAGTTGATTTGCAATGGATATGATCCATTCAGATTTTTTTAAACCTCCGGGTACTCCTTTGATAAACGGGTAAAGTCCATCGGGATCAGACGCTATGGTTCTGAAATCCGGATAGGCATTGAAGAGGGCAGGTGCGATCTGGTTAATATAAGCATCAGATGATCTTGCTGATAAAACTACCATTACCATCAACTGGTATTCATTCTGATAATTGAGCGGATGCTTTTTGTTTTTGTATTTGCGCAGTAATGGTTGAATCAGTTTGTTCCAGTCTTTTTTTGCAGCCATGGGTGGTTCGTTTCTACGGAAAATTAAAGGTTAGTAAGCCTTCGGTTTTATAAGGGTGTACGACAATTCGTTCATCTTGTCAAGCAATGGTTGGTGGGTTAAATGGTTAAATTGCTAAATGGTTAAATTGTTAAATGGTTAAATTGCTGCGGCGAAGCCGATCACTTGCAATTCTGTAATCAGTACGCTGCTTTACTCACTTACTCAAATACTTAATACTCAATTTCAATACCCAATAATCTATATCCAATTTGCAGTACACCCGTGAATTAATTTCCGGAAACTGCGCAACTCATTACTCACCACTCACTACTCACTACTCACCACTCACTACTCACCACTCACTACTAATTACTCACTACTCACTACTCTTACTGAACAATCAACTTCCTGGTAAGCTGTTCTTTACCGGAATAGAAGTTCACAAAATAGACACCACGCGGATAGGTTGAAAGATCAACCTCCAGGCTTTCAGCAGTAATGTTTTGGAATTGCTTTACAAACACTTTCCTTCCCAGTAGATCAGCAATCTCCAGCCTGCCATCTTCATGCTCACCGGAGGTAAGGTCAATCATAACCGGACCATCTGTTGGATTGGGATAAACATCCATGGTGGTTTTATCTTCATAGACGTAGTTATCAATGCTGGTAGTAATTGCAACGGTAAATTGCTGGTATACCTGTCCGCCAAAATCACTGAGGAAATTCTTGATGATGCCACCATTAACAGCGTTTTTAAAACGTATGTATCCGCTGCCTTGTCCGGGATTCGCCCACCAGGAAAGGCCATCCTGACCGCTGTCCGTCAGTTCGAATTTATAACAACCCGGCAGCAGCTCTAAGGTATCCTTGTAAATGGTATTCGCGGTAAGCCCCGTCTTATTCAACAGTATAGTTCCGCTTTCATCTTTAACGGTGTACTTGGTTTGTTGCGGATAGTTGTTTGTTTTCAGATCAATGTAAAATTTTTCAGGTACCAGCAGTGGTTGCACAAATTTTGTTATCCGTTTATCATTCCATTCATATTGATCTGTGCCGCCATTTGGTTTGCTGATGCTTACTTCAAATTCTGTTGCACCCGACAACCATTCAAACGTATTCAGGGTTACCGAAGTAATATCCATAAAGGCGAGTGAGCCGGTCCATTCATAAGTTGATGGCGTGCCGCCTTTAAGTCCATAAGAAATAGTTAATGAAGTAAGTGTCGTGGATCCTGTATTTTTTATCCTGATTACCGGATTGGTGCAAATAGGATTCATCCTGCCCCACATCTGATCGGTGGTAGGTGAAAGAATATCTTCGATTGCTGCATCGAGTGTAAAGTTAGGTGCACCATAGGTGACTAACTGATCTTCAATCTGGTAATAATCCCATCCGCCGGTATTGGTATAGGGTTGCACATCATGGTCCAGTTTAACACTTGTTCCGGCTGTAGTGAATGGCGTTAATTCCCAGTCATACGTCCACACTTCAGCACCGGGGCACCAGTTGGCGCGGTCATATACCCACGTACCACCTTGCGGATAGACAGGATTCAGGTCGCAATTGTCTCTCCACACAGCTTTTGAATATTGTTCCACATCATTTACTTTATAGTAATGAATCTTGGAACAGAACTCTGCACAGTTTTGGGGAGTATCCATGCCATGACCGGTTACTCTCGATTTCCATCGTGTATTAACAGCAGCAGCCGGTAGGTCAACGGTGATAGGTTGCAAATGGTTTTCAATCGGATCACTTGCCTGGCCATAATTGAAACCACCGTTCCAAAGATTTTGAACACTTAATACATCTCTCGGAGGAGTGCCTTCAATCATCAGGAATTTAACATCCAGCAGTTCCTGCCAGTTGCCGGCATTTAAGTGAACGCTGTCTGCAAGCAAAGTACGGTAGTCACTTAAATCGAAGGTCCATGTAAATCCATCGCCCAGGCTGAGGTTGATTCCATAAGGGGTGATGTAACGTGCTAACTCAAAGCGAAAGACCTGCGGGTATTTTTTATACCATTCATAAAATGCGATATACAGTGTGGTATCAGCGGATACGAGCGAAGAATCGATTGCATTTCCCAGCGCATCATAAACATAGTTGTTATAATACACAGGCCAGGCATTCAAGGTACTGGTGGCAACGCCGGGGTTATTAATCGAATCATTATAAGTGATGATTTGAAATGGCGCCATGATTGTAGAGTCTGAAACCAATACAGAATCCAGGTACTGTTCATATACACCACGTTCAAAAGTGATGTTTGGTCGCAAGCTTGATTCATTGTAAGAGACGATTTCACCGGCTTCCCTGAAAGGATTATCAACTCCGGCAAGAATAGCAGGATCGTGATTACCCGGCGCTGCATCTTCAAATGTTTGATAGTTGCCATCATCAAAATGATAATACAATGCGAGGTTGGCATAGTTGGGATGAGTGGCATCGATCTTCTGATGCATATAGGATTGAATAGTTGCCTGCGAGAGATCTGTATTGAAAACAGCAAATTCATCAATCTTACCTTCATAAGATTCTGATCCATTCCAGATGCCTTTGCCAATTCTAAAATATTTGATACCCTTCATGCTTCTTACCTTGGCAGTTCCGGTATGCCATTGTACACCATTCAGATAAATTTTCATAGAACCGGTTGCCACATTTTTTGTGAAGGCCCAGTAATTCCATTTGCCTTCAATTTCAGATGTAGTAGCCGCTTTATCAATTCTGTCATAGCCTGTTCCGCTGAATCCTGCATCCCAGTATACACGACTGTCTGACCAGGGAAGATGACTGTTTAACAACCTGTTTTGAAAAGTATCCACCGCTTCAAATACAGTTCCATTCATGGGTTGTGCTGCAGGTGATCCGTAACACCAGAATGCTACTGTAACAAAAGAATCTATGGCAGCCACTGCATCATTGATAGGTACTTCTACATAACTGTAACCACTGAATGCTGCAATCCTGTCTGTACCTGCTGCTGTTAGTCCTGAATTAAAAGAAGTAGCTGTGGATGCAACAGTATTGTTCAGCAACGATAGATCATTTTCATACGTGATATCAATCAGCAGATTTGATGTTCCATCCCAAACAAAAGGCGTGGTAAGTTGTATGCTGTTCCATCCCGTGTTGCCGAAAGTGGTATTACCTGCATAAACAGTAGTGAATCCTGTATTGGAGTAGGTGGATTGTGAAAGTGTTTCAAATGTGGTGGCCTTTATGCTGATGGTCATGTTATTCATTTGGCCACCCTGTGATTGCAGATAGAACTGAAGTCCGGTGATGTTGCCGGCAGTCATTCCTGCTGCTGCTATTTCGCTCGCCTTCCAAAGGTATTGTGAATGTGAAACAGGTTCAGTAGTACCAAAAGGAGCAGTAGAATTGGTGGTGCCGGTTCCGGATAAATAAGTCGACAAAGAAGTGGTGCTTGTATTAACCATAAAATATTGCCAGGAGGCATCGTATTTCCAGGCCGGATTATTCATATAAGAAATGCTTGGAGGTGTGGCGCCATTTACGGTATAGGTTGGCTGTACGATTAATGTTGAATCGAGGAAGCCGGTGTTTTTATAGAGATAGGTGTACGTCAGGTAATCCCATTCTCCGCAGGCTGGGTTTTGAGCCGGATTACACTTCAGGGTATACTTCATCAGTATTTTTTCGAAACTGATTTCATTAGAAGGAAAAACAAACCATGCATCCTGTGGTGAGCCGAAGGTAAAGGCCTGCACTACGATGGTATCGCCCGGGCCGGCAAAAGAATTAGACGTAAAAAAAAGGATGGGTAAACAAAGGAGTAGGAGGAGTCTTTTCATGGTAATTTATGTTGCGGTTAGCGGGTTGAAAATACTGATTTTTATCTATTGTCTTGCGATCAAGGTTTGGCGGGTGAACGACAAATTGGAAATTGAATATTGACTTAAGACTTAAGACTTAAGACTTAAGACTTAAGACTTAAGACTTAAGACTCAGGACAGCAATAGTAACAATCAAATGTCAATAGAAAAATGAAAAATCAGTTAAAAAAGTCAACCTGTTTCAGTCATTGAGTATTGAGTATTGAGTAATCCAGAGAAGTGATTACAGAATAGCAAATGATCTGCTTCGCTCCAGCAATTTAACCATTTAACAATTTAACCCACCAACCATTGCTTGACAAGATGAATGAACTGTCGTACACCCGGTTTGGCTACCGCCAGCTATACAAATAATTGATCTTTGAAGATTCCATACACAAAATGGGAAAGTATAGCAGGGCATTCGAATTTTTTTTACGCATATTCAAATTTTATGCGTCATGCCTGGGGACACATCAACTTCCAACATTCAGACTTTGAAAAGCAGCTTTTTACAACACAAATCGTCCCAATTTATCAATATCTTCGCTCTATAAAATGACAAGCAACCAGTGAGAATTTATGTCGATACATCGGTAATTGGTGGTTTCTATGATAAAGAGTTTGACGAAGCGAGCAATGCATTTTTCAAGAAAGTTGAGAAGGGCGAAATTGTTTTGGTTGTATCAGATCTTTTGGAAGCGGAACTTCTTCGTGCCCCCAAACATGTTCGCAACTATTTGGACAAGTATTCCAAAAAACAAATTCAACGAGTTGAGCTGACAGAGGAAGCAAAAATTTTAGCTGACCGTTACATTTTTGAGAAAGTTGTTGGTGCGACCAGCAAAGCCGACTGCCAACATATCGCCATTGCGACAATCTGCAAAGTTGATGTGCTTGTGAGTTGGAACTTCAAACACATCGTAAACTTAAAACGGATTAGAGGTTACAACTCTGTTAATCTAAAGCACAATTACACAATGCTTGAAATTAGAACTCCAAAAGAAATTTTAGACTTATGAAAACAAAGACAGTCACAAAAGAAAAAAACTTTGACGCTGTAAAAACAATGCGTGAAATCCGTGACCAATTAAGCAAGGAAATCATGAACATGACCTTTGCAGAGGAGAAAGCTTATTTAAAAAAACTATTGTCAAAGAAGACAGCAAAAGCATCGTAGAAACTGTTGAACAAGCCCGACCTGACTTCCTCGTAGAAAAAGTAGAACAAACGCAAAGCCCCATTCGATTAATCAGATTAATCAGATTATGCTGATTTGCCGGATCAGCGAAATCTGTTTCATTCACGAATGCTGCGAGCAAAATTGATAGCCATTTTTTAATGTGCCATTTCATTCAATCATTGTTAATGACTTTCCCGCAACAACTAAATATTGCACTTCGCTTTTATTAAAAGAAGGTTGCTATTTGAAGTTCAATGTTTGTCAGGCTATTGTCTCAATGCTGTCAGATAAAGATATCTCTACTTTAAGCGAATGACCAAGAAGAAAAAAGCCCTGATGAAATTATTCATCAGGGCTTTCTTACCAAATTAATTTTCAGGACAAATAGTGCATTAATCTACTTCCTGATAACAACAGGACTTGTAAACAAGGCGTCATCTGCATATACTCTGATGAAGTATACTCCATCTGCAAGATGACTGATGTTCACTTCATTCTTCGCTGCATTAAGCATTGGTTGGCTGGAAACGATTTGTCCAAGGCTATTGATAATGCTCAGTGTAGCAGGCAGTTTAATTGCCTGATTCAGATTGATGGTGATTTGATCTGCTGCCGGATTCGGAAATACATCGATTACATTGGATGTCAGCACATCTTCCACACCAACAACACAAGCTTCGCATGATCCCCAACAAACTTCGGCCAGTGTTGCATTGGCGCTAACTGTTAGTAGCCGATTGGTAAATGCATCCAACGTTATTGTGCACGGGCTGCCGGGTGTCAGGTCTTCAGAACCTGCCCAGGCGTCGTAAGCAAATTTGTATTCATAGGTACCTGCATTCAATGGAATAGTCAGTTCCCAAATATCATCACCATTAGTATCAGTCATTGGTGCACAACCTCCACACCAGTTATTGAAGGTTCCATTTACTTCAGGAGTGGTATAGGTTGCGGTAACCGTACTCATATCGACACTGAAGACAATATTGTAAGGACCACTAGACGTACCACAATCTGTACAACTTCCCCAGCAAACTACTGGTAATATTTCTTCTGCTGTAACTGTCAGAATTCTATTGGTAAATTCACCGGTAGTGATGGTGCATGAACTTCCGGGAACCAGTGTTTCTGAACCGGCCCAGGTGTCATAAGCAAATTTATATTCGTAGGTGCCGGGCTCGAGTGCAATAACAAGTTCCCAGATATCATCACCATTTGCATCAGACATAGGTGCACAACCTCCGCACCAGTTATTGAAAGTGCCATTAACTTCAGGTGTTGTATAAGGGTCGGTTACATTTTGCATATCAACCCTGAAGGTCACATTTACTGCCAAGCCACCGGAAGAACCAAATTCCATATCATCGAAATAGTAGGTTTTTTCACCTGCTGTTGAACCTGTTGTTCCAAAGTTGAAGAAGATGGAAGCTTTGTCAAAAGTATAAGCAAGATTAAGTTCCGCAGTTCCGGGTGCTTCATTTGCAAAATCAAACTCCAGCACTTGCCATGCGCCAGCTGCAGTAGTGATCGCTTCTGTTTCTACGGTATGCGTAACATCTGCATGATCTTCCACTTTTAATCTTACCGGTATGCCGGCATCGGGCGACCAAACGCGGACATTCATTTTTGTTGAGGTGCTGGTGAAGGGGATGGGTGGAGTAAATCCAAGGTTGCCTTCAGCAGTTACCGTGGTGCCAGCCCATGGTTCTGCAGTACCGGACTTCACTACTTTTGCAACCATGTTGCCAGGCTGTGTAGGGTCTTCAACAACCGTGGAAAGTTCGGCTCCGCCAAAGCCTACCAGGCCATAAGCAACACCGATCTCATCAAAAGTTACAGGCAAAGTCATTTGAGCAAGTGCGCCGCATGCTTCGCAACTACCCCAGCAAACAGCAGGTAACACCGCATCTGCAGTAACCTGTAGTGAGCGATTAATAAATCCTCCATTATCTACAGTACAGGGAGCACCTGCCATCATAGTTTCTGAACCCGCCCAGGAATCATACGCAAACTTATATTCATAAATACCGTCCTGCAAGGGGATTGTAAGTTCCCAGATATTATCACCATTGGTATCTGACATTGGGGCGCAACCACCGCACCAGTTATTGAATGTGCCATTTACTTCAGGAGTAGTGTAAGTTTCAGTAACTCCATTCATGTCAACTTTGAAAGTAATGAGTCGATCCGGTGGAGCTTGTCCGCAATCGAGGCATGATCCCCAACAAACAGTGCCGAGGACTGCATCTTGCGTTACGTTAAGAGCACGGTTGGTAAATCCATTTGCTGTAACGGTGCAGGGGCTGCCGGGTGTTAGGTCTTCAGAACCTGCCCATGAGTCGTATGCAAATTTGTATTCGTGAACACCTGAAGGAATTTCGATGGTTATTTCCCAAATACCATCACCATTTACATCCGTCATTGGCGCACAACCTCCGCACCAGTTGTTGAAAGTACCATTCACTTCCGGTGTGGTGAAAGGAGCTGTTACTTCATTCATATTAACCGTGAATGTTACATTGTGATTCTCGCCCCCTGTTCCACCACCAAAAGCCATATCATCAAAGTAGTATGTTTTTTCGCCTGCAGTAGAACCACTTGTTCCGAAGTTGAAAAAGATAGATGCCTTATCAAAAGTATAGTTGAGGTTCAATTCCGCTGTTCCGGGAGCTTCATTGGCAAAATTGAATACCAGCGTTTCCCATGCGCCGGCTACCGTTGAAACTACTTCCGTCTCTACAGTATGTGTAACATCTGCATGATCTTCTACTTTTAATCTGATGGGTATTCCTGCATTGGGAGACCACACACGAACACTCATAAATGTTTCCGTTGCCGTAAATGGAATAGCAGATGAAAACCCGGAATTATCAGGAGTAGTAACTGTAGTTCCGGCCCATGTTTCTGCAGTAGCAGATTTAGTAACTTTTGCTACCATGTTGCCGGGAAGCGTAGGGTCTTCAACTATTGTCGATGCTTCAGCACCACCAAAACCAACCAGGCCATAAGCTACATCAGCTTCATCAAAAGAAACAGGAAGGGTCATTTGTGTACCTCCACCTGTTGAACAAACATTGCAGCTGCCCCAGCAAACCGGCGCAAGTGTTGCATCGGCTGTAACGTTCAGGCTGCGATTTGCGAAGCCACCATTAACTATCGTACAACTTCCTGCAGTGCTAAGATCTTCACTGCCTGCCCATGAATCATATGCAAATTTATATTCGTAGGAGCCATCCTCAAGCGGAATAGTTAGTTCCCAGATATTGTCACCATCCGTATCTGACATGGGGGCACAACCACCACACCAGTTATTAAATGTTCCATTTACCTCCGGGGTGGTAAATGGACTTGTAACATCATTCATGTCCACTTGAAAAGTGATGTCCCGAATTGGAGGTGCAATACCACAATCAAGACAGGCTCCCCAGCAAGCTACATCAAGTGTAGCATCGGCAGTTACCGTTACTTTACGATTGGTAAAACTGCCCGTAGTTATTGTACAGGAAGATCCGGGAACAAGTGTTTCCTGTCCCGCCCAATTATCATGCGAGAATTTGTATTCATAAGTACCTGCCGGCAAGGAGATGGTCGTTTTCCAGATGCCATCGCCGTTTGTGTCTGTCATGGGGTTGCAACTGCCACACCAGCCATTAAAAGTTCCGTTTACTTCAGGCGTGGTGAATGTACCGGTCACTTCATTCATGTTGAGCCGGAAGGTGATGTTGTAAGACTGTGCCATCAGGGCAGCTGTCCAGCATATGCCGGATAAAAGGAGTAACATTTTTCGCATTGCAGAAAGTTTTTGGGTTGAAGATTTAATCCGAAGGTAATACTAATTGTAATATGTACAAAAATAATTCTTGTAATTATGACAAAAAGAGAATATGCTTTTAATATTGTTGCTACTTTTGTTAAAATCAATAAACAAATGCCAGTAAAGATGTTGACATACAGGTCCCGGATTCAGCAGGACGACCTGTATTCTATTCCTATCAGTGATTTTTTCCAATCTGCCTTTTCCGTTGACTGTGTGATTTTTGGATATCATGAAGGAGAACTGAAGGTGTTGCTGATAGAGAGAGGTACAGAACCTTATAAGAACTTTTGGGCATTACCCGGAGATCTTGTTTATCCTAATGAAGATTTGAATGCTTCAGCACTCCGCATATTAAAGGATCTGACTTCACTTACGCATATTGATGTGAAGCAGGTGCATACTTTTGGCCGCGTTGACAGGCATCCGCTGGGAAGGGTAATTACCGTGGCTTATGTTGCACTGGTGGAAACACAGGATTTAGTTCCTGTTGCCTCCTCCTGGGCCAGCAAAATTAAATGGCATACATTGTATCGTTTGCCGAAACTTGCTTTCGATCACCGTGAGATTCTAGACTCGTCGCTGGATGATCTGAGAAAACTAATTAAATCGGAACCGATCTGGACTAAAGTTTTGCCTGAAAAATTCACACTTACTCAATTACAATTGCTTTTTGAGACCGTGTTGAATAAGCAATTTGACAAGGGTAACTTTAGAAAAAAAATACGGGGAATGAAGTTTCTGAAGAAGCTGAACGAATCCGAAAAAAGCGTGGCGCACCGACCTTCTATTTATTACAAATTCGACCAGCCAAAATTTAATGAACAAAAAGACGGTGATTACGTTTTTGACCTTTAATCTCATTAGCTAAAATAGTCAGATGTTAAAAATTATCTCCTGCACACTAATCTTGTTTCTTACGGCCGTTACCGTGGCGCAACCGATAAAGGTTACTGTTTCTCAAACACCTGCGGGTGAATGGCAATTGCTGAGAGGCGGCGAACCGTATTACATCAAGGGAGCAGGTGGTGATACCAATCTTGACAAACTCATAGAGATAGGTGGGAACTCTATCAGGACCTGGGGTACTGATAATGCAAAGGAAATTCTTGACGAAGCACATGCAAAGGGATTGACAGTAATGTTGGGTTTATGGGTACCTCAGGAACGCCAGGGCTTTGATTATGATGATGCGGATAAGGTGGCTGCTGTTGTGGAAGGTTTCCGGAAGGCAATAATGGAATTAAAGGATCATCCTGCATTGTTGCTTTGGGGAGTTGGCAATGAAGTTGATCTGGCGTATACCAATACGAAAGTATGGGATGTTATAAACGATATTGCAACAATTATTCATGATGTAGATCCGAATCATCCGACTTGCACGGTTACGGCCGGTCTTGACAAAGAAGAAGTGAGGCTCATAATGGAAAGGGCACCTGCAATAGATATATATGGAGTAAATACCTACGGTGATATTGGCAATGTGAAAAAGAACATTGCAAATTTTGGGTGGAAAGGACCTTATATTATTAGTGAGTGGGGCCCCAACGGGCATTGGGAAGTGGAGCGTTCGAAATGGGGAGCATCTATTGAACAAACAAGTTCGCAAAAAGCCGATTCATATGAAGAGCGCTATATCGATTATATAGCAGCCGACAAAGCGCAGTGTATTGGTTCTTATGTATTCCTATGGGGGCATAAACAAGAAACTACAGCCACCTGGTATGGGTTGTTTTCAGAGGATGGTGCTTCTGCCGAAGCATTGGACCGGTTACAGAAAATCTGGACCGGTAAACCGCCGATCAATAGCTGTCCACATCTGGATTCGCTGATAATTGAAGGATTCACTGATAAGAAAAGTATTTTGCTTATTGCAGAGGAGAAGTATGCTGCTGCAGTTGCGGTATCAGATCCGGATGATGATAAGCTGTCATTTAAATGGCTGATTATTCCGGAGAGCACCGATATAAGAAGCGGGGGAGATGCAGAAAAGGCACCACAGGCAATCAGCGGTCTTTTTTTGAAAAAGAATGGAAAGCAGGCCACCTTTCGGGCACCGTCTGAAGAAGGGGCTTACCGCTTATTTATATTCGTATATGACGGCAAGAAGCACTATGCTTATGCGAATCAAACATTCTATGTGACTCCGCGTGATCCTGAGATGGGACAGGGTAAATTTATTACGTTTAAAAAAATGGACGGATTCTAAAAAATTATTGAATTATTGTAAGTTTGACAAAAAGTGATAGATTTGTTCAGCATTGTTCAAACAGGTACATGAATAGAAGGTTACTCACGCTCTTCTTTTTTATTCTTTGCAGCGCTGTAATGTCATCGCTCTTTGCGCAATCTGACAGCCTGCCGCAAAAGAAAAGTTTTGACATTGGTCTTTTTCCCAAGAAAGATCCGGGAGGATTGAAGACACTGCAAGTATCCGGTTATTATCGTTTTTTCGCGACCTATACTACGCAACAACTTCCCTATTATCTTAACCAGGCCGCCAATGATACGGTAAGGCCGAAAAGCTTGTTTATCGGCGACGATAGCCAGCTACCCAACCTGCTCCTTAATGTATCAACCCGTGTTTCTGAACGTACCTCTTTTGGATTTGATATTTACATGTTTCAGTTTCTAACAGGAAACATCAAGCCCGCATATGGAACACAGGTTCCTGACTCCTTGAAGCCGAATACACAGGACCCTCTTCCGTTGCCGGTTGTAAGGCTTGGAAGTAGCCTTAGCTTGAACCTCGGATTGAATCTGCATGGCTCTTTCAAAACAAATTTCGGAAACCTGAATGTTCACGTTGGCGGCACACAATGGTATGCTATGTCAGATCTTACCATGGCCTCCTTTAAAGGCTACAACCGTT
Source organism: Chitinophagaceae bacterium (assembly GCA_016704325.1). Classification (GTDB taxonomy): domain Bacteria; phylum Bacteroidota; class Bacteroidia; order Chitinophagales; family UBA10324; genus JACCZZ01. Next base: position 547,556 of record JADJAG010000008.1, on the reverse strand, counting down.
ATATCCTTTTTGAACGCAATCCATGGGACCCCATTGGCACCAGCATCAACGGCAGGTATGATCAGTACTTTGAGGAAGGTGCCATTGACCAGGATGAACGATGGGGTAACCGGGCATTCTTTGGATTGTTACTGGAAGGAAACACGTTACCGCGTGGTTTTTCATTTGCAGTACTTACGGGGAAAACAGAACTTAATGGAGGTTTTTCTACCATACCTAATTATTCCTATGGGGGAAAAGTGAAGAAGGATTTCGGCCCGAATAATTTTGTTTCCCTTAATACGATCAATTCGATTTCCTATACTGACAGCCTGGCCCAAACAAAATTCGGGTTCAATATGGCTACCGTAGAATTCGGATTCATGCATCGTGGTTTTGCACTATTTGGTGAAGTGGGTGGAGGCAACTATTATAGTCCAAATAATGATGATGGTTGGGGAGAAGCGTTACAGTTGAAATTCCGCACTCCGGCTACGCTGAAGATTCCCACTTTTGAGTTACATTATTTCAGGATCAGCCCCAAAGTAGTTAACAATAATGCCGTATTCTGGAATACTGCTACGCCTGAATACAGTGCAAATGATATTCCTGCGGGCGCAATCGGCAGTTCGGCTGTACTGCAACCGTTTGGCAGTTCCATAGTACGACTTGGGCAAATGACCAATAACAGGACGGGCCTGAACCTTAATATAGAGACTGGAAAAAAGAAGCTCTCGTTCAGCGGAGGGCTTGGCACTTCATCTGAAATAACACCGGCCGCAGCAGTAATCACTTATGGCCACCCGGTAAATCAATATACACGTTCACGATTCTGGAGATGGGAGTTTCCGGCTAATGTGGGTCCGTATCAGCGCTACTCCGACATTTATCGCGATATGTATGAAACGGTGAACCTGAGTGATGACAGCTCAGGAGTAGTCGTGAATAAGAAGTACTTCAATGTAATGGAGGGACAGTTCAAATACAGGACTAAAGTTTCAGGCCATGAACTTTTTGTCTTTGCACTTTTCCAGTTAAACAGTGTGCAAAGCAAATGGTCACCTGTGATTGTGGTGAATGAGAATGCCTATGTCCGCCAGTACGCGTCTGAGTTTGAAGCCTATTACCGCTTATCCCGCTTGTTAATGCTGAGTGCTTATTATGGATATGAACGTACGATTGGCAACTATCTAACCGATATTGATGAAGTAACCAGGCGGCCACTCAATCAATATGGACATGGCATTGGTGGTGGACTTGATGTTGCTCTGGGAAAGAATACCCGTTTGTACCTCCGTCAACGATTCTTCTATTTCAAAGATGAAAGTTTCGAGCTGGATTACTTTAAGGGAAGGGAATTCACTGTAGAATTAAAGTCATTTTTCTGATGGAAAAAATCTTAAAGCCATTACCGGTAATGCTAGTATGCATCATGCTTTTCAGCATGCATGCTTTGGCCCAGGAAACACGCAAGTTTAGTTTTGTTGGAGGTGCCAGGGGTATTTTTTATGGCGACGACCTGAAAGAAGACCTGCCGGAAGCGGATACGGTTACTGCGCCGAAAATTAACAGTGGCCATGTACTGGCTGACCTTGGTATAAATATCAGGCCCAATAAAAGCACGGAAATTCAGGGGATGATCCGTATACGCAATGACTATGGTGGTTTCTGGGGATCGGGTGTTTCTTTTGATGTTCGGCAACTCTATATTAAAGGCGTCATCGGTGGCATATTCCGTTACCAGTTAGGTGATATAAACTATAAGATGACGAAGTATACACTTTGGAACAGTAATCAGGAGATAGTTAGTAATATGCCGGTTGTATTTCAACAGCAGACAGATAACCTGGTGAACTATGATAACTTTTACAGCCAGGATAACTCATGGAGACAACAAGGTGGTGCTGCAGAATTCGGACTCGTGTTTAACAAATATGTTCAGGAACTGCAATTTCATGGCGTCACCACGCGTATGAAAGCTTCAAATAATAACACGCTGAATGACAGGTTGTTTTCAGGTCTTAACTTATACCTGGTTCAGAGCGGTTATTTCGAAGCGGGTTTTAATTATGCAAATGTGTACGACATTCCGGGAACTTCTAACAACACGACTATATTTCATAACCCGGTGATTACGGGTACGCTTAAGTTTATTTATAATCGTGAAGAATGGAAATCCGATATAGTTGCCGAATTCGGGAATTCAAAAACAAGTTATGATGAGGATACATTGGCTCCGGAACTGAAGGATCAGTTTTTTGATGTAACTGCAAGTGTAAAGAATGTGCAGAGCGGTTTCAGTGTTTCTGCTGGTTTGCAACGCATTGGCCCCGACTTCCGTAGCCCCGGAAGCCAGACTAAGAGAATTAACTACACGGCTTATCCTGCTGCCTATCAGCGGATAACCAACGACCAGATATTAAGGCCCATCACCATGATGGATTTAATGCGTGAGTCTGACCTGTACTATACACAACTTAATTCCAACCTAACCGAAATGAATCCCGGCTACGACAACATCACGCCTTATGGTGCGGCAACACCTAACAGGCAGGGATGGTCAATCGGAGCGTCATGGCAAAAGGAAACCATACCTGTTTCAGCCGCTGTTGCCTGGACGAGCCTGGAGGAAGTACGTGGACAGGGAACGCTGGAGCCACATCATTATTCAAGATTGGACTTGTCAGCGGAGAGTGATATCAACCGTTTCCTTAAAAACTATTCCAGATTGATTCATGCATCATTTTCATACAGGATGGATGCCACTAAGCGGGATGCAGAAGAACTCATAAAGCCGGTGGATCTTAAAACAAATGTGGCTTCTTTTGGTTTAGAGATAGAAACTTTCAAATCCCTTGATGTAATGCTTGGTTTTCAGAGTCTGAGTTACAATGGATTTGATTTTATGGCCATCAGGAACAATTATTCTGAAGTGATCAATTTTGCAGAATATGAAGCAGATGGTAAAGAAACCATGACTGCACTTGGTTTAAGATACCGTTTTACAGAGAAGATTTTCCTTACCGGCCAGATGAGTAATCTTAAAGTAGAAGATAGTACAGGTGAAATTCCAACTTACCGAATTCAACAATTCATGCTCCTTTTTCAAATGTCTTTCTAATGATAAAGAACAGATTTCTGCTGGCAATACTCTTGCCGTTGTGTTTACTCGGATGCAAGACCGATGATATTTTTGAAGGTCCTTCTCTCAATGACCTTTATGGTAGTTTTTCATTAATCTATCCTTTTGACATTGCTGACCGCGATGTTGATTTTGCACAGGGAGAGCAAACTTTTTTTACCGCTCAGTTTTCCAAGAATGTGGAATGGAAAATAACCATTAAGGGGTTGGAATCAGGTTCTGAAAAGGAGATAACCGGTTTTTCAAACAGTCTCACTGAAAGCAATACAAAGTGGAATGGATCAACCACACACCTTCCTATGTTTAAAGCCGAAGTTTGCGCTGTCGAGTTATCATTCGCTGCTGAAATAGATACCTTCCGTGATACACTTTCTGTAGTAAGTGCAAAGTTGAATACAGGATTACTGCTTTCGGATTTTGAAAATGGACTTAATCCGGGATGGAATTCATTTGTTCAATCCGGTGCGAATATGACCTTCCAGGTAAAAAACGTTGATATTGCAGCACAGGGAGACCTTTATTATGATATGGGAGGAACCGTAAACTGGGATTGGCTGATTGGTCTTGTAAATATGCCTGCAACTGCATACGGTGCTAAAACTTACGACTTATCGCCAGTTGCAGACAATGTGTTTTTCAATGTGATGTTGTATAAGAAACCGGAAATAAACAATGCCCTCATACTCTTTCAGTTTACAGAAGATGATAATGGCGATGGATTTTATACAGCGAACCAGGAAGATATGTTTAGCATTGAGGTGAGTCTCACTGATCCGGGTTGGCAACAAATTTCTTCGAAGTATAGTGACCTCGCAACCTTGATTAACGGGCAGCCGGGAACTGCAATTGGTAATGGCTTGCATGAACCTGATAAGTTGTTGCAGGTATCTGTACTCTTCCTTGCAAATCCTACCTCAGGTTATTCTCAAACCTATATGGACTATCTGATTTTTACAGAGAACGGACCACTACAACCCTAAGCATTAAGAGATGAAAGCAACAGCCTGGATAATTTTATTGACCATCATAGTAGCCGGCTGTTCTACATTTCAGGATGCCGGACTATACCAACAGGCAGCGCAGCCAGATAATAAACCAAATATTAACGGGTTTTACCAGGTTGCCATTTTTCGCGATGTATACAGTGGGGATGTCTGGTTTTCAAAGAAACCTGAATGTGTTCAGGTTGCTTTTGAAACGAAAGAAGTAAAAACCGGTGACGGTGCCTTAAGTATAAAGTGGGATAAGCAGGCTGCAGATTGTGGATGGATTGGCATGGGTTTCGGCTGGGATAACTGGACTGGCAAAGATTTAAGCCTGATCACACATACGGCCGCTATATCTTTTTGGGCAAAGACAAAAAAAGGCAGTTCGAAAGGCCTGCCATGGGCTGTAGGATTCGAAGATTTTTCCGGCAATCAGGCATGGTCAGGTGTTACCGCAGATTGTGTGAAAGGAGGTGTTATTGGCAATACGTGGACAGAAGTGATCATCCCGCTCGATCGATTCAGTCTTGATGATGCAGATATAGACCCTACCACTATTAAGCAACTGCTATTCCAGTTTGAATCCAGCGGCAGCATCTGGATGGATGAAATTACGATTGTACCATTCACCCCTGTCGGTCCTAAAAAAATGTTGATGGAACAATCTTCAGGTATTGTTACTGATGGTAAGATTGCTTCAGCGGAATGGCCCGACAGCAGTTTTAATCTGGATTGCGGCATTATAAAAGTAACAGCAGATCAAAACTATCTGTATGTAGGCGGAAGGATTAAGGATAATTCCCCATTTATTAATAATCAAAAAGGAAAAGATATCTGGAATGGCGATGCCGTAGAAATTGCCTTTTCAACCAATGCCGGCGCTGATCCGAAAAGAAAAATTTATTACAACACCGACAAGCATATTGGCATTCAACTGGGTGGTTCATTCGAGGTGTACGAATGGCAGGCAGGAATGCAACTTACGGGTGTTGAAATTAAGCGCAGTATCAGCAATGATTCTGTTTATTTTGAAGCAAAGATTCCGTGGAGTTCATTGGCTGTAAGGCCATGGGAAAAAGGTAATCAGTATGGCATTGAGGTGGCCGTTGATTTGGGTTCTGCTGACGGAGCCCGTGAATACCAATACCGTTGGAATACACCGGGCAGGGAAGGATTTAACATGGACCCTTCTTTATGGGGAATACTTAAGATCAATTGACAACTTTCAGAAAATGCTTTACAATTTCTGTTGATCACTGTCCTGTTGAGGTATTTTTTTAAGTCTTAACCAAAATAAATAGTAAAGAAAATAACAGGAGTTGAAAATAGGCAAAGTGAGGATATTGCTGCATTGATCTGGAAGATGATCCATTAAAAAAAAGTGGGTCGGATGGCATTGTTACCTATTGAAGTGATAACCGGCGGAGAAACCGCTTCATCTTATTTCAAACCATGAGCAACACATTATTTTTCAAATACACGTTGAGTTCTGTATTAATTGCAATGTGCATTTGTTTTACCGCATGCAAGCAGTCTGATCCGGAGGAAGTCCTGGGAAGACAAGGTGACGTCGTGAATTTTTCAGGATTAAAGTGGGATGTAAAGTACAGTACAACACCTGTAGGGCCCGGACCAAATTATTTTTCTCAGTTTTATGATGATGTTTGGGTTGATGAAAAGGGTTACCTGCATCTCACAATTGATAAACATGACGGTGTATGGTATTCATCAGAAGTTGTTTCTCAGGATAATATGGGTTATGGCACCTATGTGTTTACCATTCAGGCAGATATTGCATCTTTTGCACGCAACGTTGTTTTTGGATTGTTCACGTGGGACGACAGCACTTTCTATGAAGAAGCCAACAGTGAAGTGGATATAGAATTTTCAAGGTGGGATGATGCGGAAACGACGAAACTGCTGACCATGTCAGTACAGCCGGTTAACTTTGGTATATTCTATCCGGAACGCACGCATACGGCAGATGTGGAACAGGAGGTATTAACAGGCGTTTCAACACACCTGTTTACCTGGACTGATACCTTGATTACCTGGGCAAGCTATACCGGCGAAAACTATACAACGGCAACACCGATAGCCACCTGGGAGTTTGACTTAAACCATCCACCCAGAATAAAGAAGGAGGGTGGACAGTCTTCACTTCCGGTAGTAATACCTGCGCCCGGTAATAATACCAATGCGAGAATTAATCTCTGGACGTTACCTTTTGTTGCAATCGGACCTGAGAATGGCCTGAAACATGAAGTGGTGATAAGAAAATTTGAATACTTTCCAGCTGAATAGTTGTGCTTATAAGTGCAGCTGCATGAAAGTTGACGCATTGATCAGCGTTGACTTCCTATTGCTTTGAAAAAAAACCGTTTCCGTCATCCGCTTTTGTTACTACTCACTAGATGAAGCTTTAAGAAATAGAACACGGATAACACTGATCAGACGGATTTATACGGATTTTTATTAGCTCATTTGTAAGGGCTGTTTTGAATGAACACTGTATTAATCTGTGGTTGTCCGTCACATCCGTGTCATCCGTGTGCCGTTTTTCTTTTCTGCCGAATAGTTACCTGCTTTTTAATCTGCTGCAATCACAGTAGTTTTGGCCGCATTCATCCCAACCTTATGAAAAAAATTTTCCTTTCAGGTCTTATTATTTTATTCTTTGGCCGGTTACAGGCACAGCAGCTGGTATCTTATGAACTGATTGCTACCTATACACTCGACCAGATTGACAGTATCTATTTTGCTAATGGTATTCCCGGTATCATATTGCCCAGCAGTTATGGTGTGCAAGCCTACAAAGTACTTTACAATACACTGGATTCAGACAGTATGCCGGTGCTGGCATCCGGTGCTTTTTTTGTGCCCGTTGGTGCGGTATGTCAGTCACCGTTGGTCAGTTATCAGCATGGAACGATTCTTCAGAAGGAAGATGTGCCCTCGAGGTTAGCCGGTGGAGAGGTGATTATCGGTCTTTCCATGGCAGCCGACGGAGCCGTATTGTGTATGCCCGACTATCTTGGATTAGGTGATTCTCCCGGCCTTCATCCTTACGTGCATGCGGAAACGGAAGCACGTTCAGTAGCTGACTTGCTGGTAGTTGCTCTTGATATCTGTGATGAACTGGCTATAACATTGAATGACCAACTTTTCCTGATAGGTTATTCGCAAGGCGGACATGCTACCATGGCTGCACATCAAATGATACAGGAACATTACAGTAGTTATTTCACCGTAACAGCATCAGCGCCGATGTCGGGCCCATACGATCTTTCCGGTGTGCAAGCCGGTATCATCTCTCAGGGAGGAGTATATCCTAATCCCGGATATTTGCCTTACCTGCTGCTTTCTTATAATGAAGTATATCACATGTATGAATCGGTTTCCGATTTCCTTGTATCACCTTACGATGTTTTATTGCCGCCGTTGTTTGATGGTTTGCATACGATGGGAGATGTGAATGCCGTAATGCCTGATGTTCCAAATGATATTATTGTACCGGCTGTGCTGGATTCATTTAACAGTGATCCCGAATATAAACTTCATAAATACCTGGAATTGAACGATACCTATCACTGGTTACCTTCAGCACCTATTCGCATGTATTTTTGTGAAGGAGATAATGATGTGAATTATATGAATTCCTATGTGGCCTATGATTCCTTTACAGCGAATGGTGCTACTGGTATTTCCTTAAAAAGTTCCGGCGCGGGTCTCGATCACGTGGGTTGTGCTTTGCCATCTTTACTAAGTGGAAAATTCTGGCTCGATACGTTCCGGCTCGATAAGCTGAAGCTCGCTTTTGATTTTGAGTTTGAATCTTACATTGGAGCAGGAGACGGATCGCTTACGGTACATGTAAATGGAGGAATTCCACCTTACAGTTACCTGTGGAGTAATGGCGGCACAGATTCTACCATCAGCGATTTGCCCTTTGGCATTTACTCAGTAGAAGTGTGGGATGCGACAGGATGCCCTGCCGATGCTTCTATCTATTTACCGGTTCAGGTTGGAATAGAAAATGTATTCGCACAGCAAATCAATATTTATCCTAATCCAATTACTGATTTTGCTACTGTAGATTTTCCATTTTGGGGGAGTTATATGCTCAGGACTACGGATCTTTCCGGGAAGACCGTGCAATCACAAACAGTTACCGGTAAAAAGTCCATATTACAAAGGGATCACTTACCACCGGGAATTTATTTGCTTAGCATAACCAACAATTCGGGAATGACGGCAATTAAGAAGCTGGTGATTCAATAATTTTTCAACGACAATTACCTTTCCATAAACTGTCAATAATCTGCCCGCTCTATTTTGAAATTACCAGACAGTCATTCACCTAAGGAGAAAAAGCGAATTGCCATTCTTGGTTCTACCGGTTCCATCGGAACACAGGCGCTGGAAGTAATAGCTGCTCAACAAGATGTATTGGAAGCGGAAGTCTTATGCGCAAACAGTAACGCCGATTTGTTGATTCAACAGGCAATAGCCTTCAGGCCAAATTGCGTGGTGATTGCTGATCAGTCTAAATACCAGGCCGTGAAATCCGCACTTGATAGTTTTGATATTAAGGTATATACCGGTATGGATGCCATTTGCCAGGTGGTGGCAATGGATTCTGTAGACCTGGTATTGACTGCCATGGTGGGTTATGCAGGCTTGCAGCCAACGCTTGCCGCGATCAATGCAGGAAAAAATATTGCCCTTGCTAATAAGGAAACATTGGTGGTAGCAGGGGAGCTGATCACCGGTTTGGCAGCAGAGAAGGGCGTCAATATTTATCCGGTAGATTCAGAGCACTCTGCCATTTTTCAATGCCTGGTGGGCGAATGGAAGAATAAGGTTGAGAAGATTTATCTCACAGCTTCCGGCGGCCCTTTTCGGGGTAAAGACATACAGTTTCTGCAAACCATCACCAAAGAACAAGCCCTAAAGCATCCCAATTGGACGATGGGTGCCAAAGTGACCATTGATTCCGCCACATTAATGAATAAAGGACTTGAAGTGATTGAAGCAAAATGGCTTTTTGGTTTGAAGGCCGAACAGGTCGAAGTCATCATTCATCCTCAGTCCATTATCCATTCTTTAGTACAATTTGAAGATGGTTCCTTAAAAGCACAGTTGGGTTTGCCCGATATGCGCCTGCCGATACAGTATGCCCTTGGTTATCCGCATCGTTACAAATCTGATTTTCCGCGATTTGATTTCATGCAATACCCGCAACTGACCTTTGAAAAGCCCGATACCAAAACATTTCGTAATCTTGGCCTCGCATTTGAAGCCTTAAGAAAGGGCGGTAATATGCCGTGTATGCTGAATGCAGCCAATGAAGTGGCAGTGGAAGCCTTCCTTGATGATAAAATTCAATTCCTGAAAATGCCGGATGTAATTGAACTTTGTATGCAGCATATTGCGTTTACCAGCCGGCCGGCTTACGATGATTTTGTGGCAACCGATCGCGAAACAAGGATCTTTGCCGCAGAAAAGATCAGGCAGTTGGCATAGTTTTTACCAGGACAACATTTTAAATACAGAACATTAAGATAAATGGACATACTCATTAAAGCAGGTCAGTTATTTTTAAGCCTTTCGATACTCATTTTATTGCATGAATTCGGGCACTACATCGCAGCCCGCATGTTTAAGACGCGCGTAGAGAAATTCTACCTTTTCTTCAATCCCTGGTTCGAGATCTTTAAGTTTAAAAAGGGTGAAACGGAGTATGGATTAGGCTGGCTGCCATTGGGTGGTTACGTAAAGATTGCCGGCATGATAGATGAATCGATGGATAAGGAAGCGATGAAGTTACCACCGCAACCTTATGAATTCCGATCGAAACCGGCCTGGCAAAGACTGATTATTATGCTGGGTGGTATTATCATGAATGTGTTGCTGGGTATTTTTATTTACTGGATGTTATTGTTTTTTGCCGGAGAAGAATACATACCCACCAAAAACCTCAGCTATGGTATTGCCGTTGATTCTATAGGTAGGGAAATGGGTTTTCAAAATGGGGATCAGATTATTGCAGTGGATGGCAAGCCGGTGGAGAACTTCAATAAGATTGCTGCTACCATTATTATAGATATGGCCAAGGTGGTGACGGTGCAACGCAATGGCGAAACAGTGCAGGTGCCTATTGATGAATTGATGATTAAGAAGGTGATTGACAGTAAGTCTGTGAATTTTATTTCTGCACGGATGCCATTTGTCATTAAAGCTTTCTCACCTAATTCTGTAGCTAAAACGGCAGGGCTTGAACCGGAAGACCAGGTGATTGCCATTAACAACCAACCCGCATTTTTTTATGATGAAGTCAGAAACCAACTGACGGAAAACAGGGAAAAGGAAATTGCGATATCGGTGTTACGAAATAAGGATACGGTGACGAAAAGCATGACCTTGTCTGCCGATGGGTTGTTGGGAGTTCAGGTAGCTCCGGGCACCGACTTCATGAAAACAGAAGTAGTGAAGTATTCCTTCTTCGGAGCTTTGCCGGCCGGTATAAATAAGGCATGGGAAACCCTGGCCAACTATGTTAAGCAGTTTGCATTGATATTCTCTTCCAAGGTGCAGGGATACAAACATGTGGGAGGTTTCATCAGCATTGCCAATGCTTTTGAACCTACCTGGAACTGGTTATCCTTTTGGTCTTTTACCGGATTTTTATCCATAGCACTAGCCTTCATGAATCTGTTACCGATTCCTGCGCTCGATGGCGGACATGTGGTGTTCACTTTATATGAAATGATTACCCGTCGTAAGCCTAATGAAAAGTTTCTCGAGTATGCACAGGTAGCCGGCATGGTGATATTGCTCACGCTGCTGGTTTATGCCAATGGAAACGACATTGTAGGTTTATTCCGTTAACCGGTATTTTTAAAGAAGCGCCTGCATTCATGAATTACTTCGAATTTTATGAACTGCCAGTTTCATTTATTTTAGATGCGCAGGAGGTGAAGCGAAAATTCCTGGAGCGCAGCAAAAAGTACCATCCTGATTTTTTTGTGAATGAAGAAGCGCAGCAGCAAAGTGAGATGCTGGAGCTTTCCACTTTCAATACTCGTGCTTATCATGCTTTATCTGATTTTGACCGCCGCATGCAGTATATCCTGGAAATGAAGAACCAGGTTTCCGAAGGCGAACGATACGAATTGTCGCCTGATTTCCTGATGGAGATGATGGATATTAATGAAGGGTTGATGGAATTGAAGGCGCAACACGATAGTGCGAAAATTGAAACGCTGCGTAAGCAGGTTAGGGGCTTATTTGATGATCTTTATCAGGAAGTGAGCAGTATTGTTGAAGCCTACCGGGAGGAGGTATCAACTGAAAGTGATCTGAAGAAAATCAAGGACTATTATTACCGCAAGAAATACCTGTTGCGCATTCAGCAGAGTTTAGATACTTTTGCTGCCCATTCGTGAATGCAGCTTTTAAATTTTGTGAGTTCATCAGGATCAAAATTGTTACGATTTAAGAATCCGCAATAATTCCGCAATTCAAAATCCGCAATCCGCAATTATTATTTTGTCCACTAGCCCGGGTGGCGGAACTGGTAGACGCGCCAGACTCAAAATCTGGTAGTAGCAATACTGTGGGGGTTCGATTCCCTTCTCGGGCACTAAGCCGGCGAAAGCCGGCTTTTTTATTGGCTATTTCAATCAAATACCATACTTCTCCTCATGTAGCCTCTACTCGCGCAACTGTCATTCTGTAAAAATCTCTTTCTATATATTGCAATTCCAATTATCCCTCAAACAACTGGAGCCCGGATATAAATTTATAGTCCTTAGTATTGTAGGTAAATAAAGCTAATCCTGAAACAATAGCTGTGGAGGCGATAATGCTATCAGGAAATAATAATCCATGACTTAGCCTATAGATTTTAAGAAGATCAAATGACTTAATAGTAATTTCTGAGTTGATAAGCGCGATGTTGAAACGACCCAGTTTCTGGTCAATAAGATGTAACTCCTTTTTGTTTGAAGCTCCACTAAACAATTCCATTTTGGTGATGGCAGATAGTACAACCTGATCCAAACCTATTTTCTTTTCAAGAGTATTTTTAGTGGCAGTATGCCGGAATTGGTGTACATCCCAGTAATCAATCATTACATCCGTGTCACAGATTATTTTCTTCTCTGCCATGATTGTTTCCTGATAGCGTTGGCATCAACTCTTTTTTCTGAAAATAAAATCTCAAGTTCTGAAGTATCTATAGTGCTATCTGCAGCGATCACAGGGACACCATTAATAATTAATCCAATATCCTGATCCTTAGCAGGAGAAGAAATGACGTAATCAAAATACTTAGCTAAATCCTTTAAAGCTCTTAGTGTTTTGGATGTTTTATATTTTACGACTACTTCTGGCATGGCTTGACTTTTAACAAAATTAATAAAATCCTACACACACGGAGTTTCTGAAATTAGGTATTATTAAATAATGACGTTCCTTATTTTTTTTATGGGAGTACGACAAACCTGATTTTTTAGGTGCTGGTTGGAGATACCAACCATAGAATTTAAAGAATGATGACAATAAGACGCTGTAATTGATCGGCGTCACGACGAGCAATTACACAAAATGTCGTACCCCTGACGGCGCACGCGTATGCCGTATTTGAATTCTGGTAACTTATAGGCATAACCCGGAATTGAATTTCTGTTTATAAAAGCTCTGCTGGATTAGCGTTAACAGCATAGAATATCGCCGATACGTAAAGGGTCTTGAAATATGTTGGTTACCGCCGATAAGTCAGGTTGCCAAGTTAATGGTTTAATAGCACATGCGACACGCATGCGCCAGCCCAGGGATTATCGAGGCAGAAGAGTAACGATTAATTTTTCTTGATCTGCTAACAGAGTATCAGTTAGAATAACGGTATCCTGATTATCTTAGGTGATTATTTCATCAAACAACAGAAAAGAAGGCCGCTGAAATATTAAATAGAGTAAAATCAACATCACAATGGTTGAAAGACCAAATATAGATACCTACATCAAAAACTACCTTTACTTCTGTAGTACTCTGGGAGTAAGGTTTGACAGAGTATTACTATTCGGTTCCTATGCACGCAATCAGCAGCATCAGGAATCTGATATTGACTTAGCATTGGTATCTCCTCAGTTTACCGGAAAACCATTGGATGACCGTCTGAAAATCGCGAAAGCCAATATACGTTTTTTCGATATTGAGCCGCACCTCTATACACCTGATGAATTTAGAAACGGGGATGCTTTTATTGAGGAAATCAAGCGTACCGGGGTTGATATTCCAGTGACCGAAAATTGAAGAATAACCGGGATTTATTATTTTTTATCTAAGCAAAACTGGTAGATGCGCCAGACCCAGAATCTGGTAGTAGCAATACGGTGGGGGTTAGATTCCCTTCTCGGGCACAAGCCGGCAAAGCCGTCTTTTTTATTGGATAGAACATAGGTATAATGTAATTCGGGGAAAGGAGTCATTTGATCATTGGTGTCCGTGGTTGGCGTCCCGCCAACCACAGCTAAGCAGATTCTTTTTAAAGGCATGTCCGGTGAATCTGAGCAGTGTTTGCTCGTTAGCCTCTTCATGGAATTTTGATACCGGGGACCACAAAAGATAGATGTGGTTAGGCATAATCACGAAGCCATGGGTTCTTGCACGGTTGTTCTGATGCATCCACTGGAGTGAATCAGCAATAATTTTTTTTATTACATCATCGGCTAAAAGTAACTGCCAACTGTTAAAAGTTGCTGTGAAAAAATACATTGGATAGGATTAAGATAGTAATAGCAATTCACCAAGTTAATATGGAATGGTTGGCGGGACGCCAACCAGGTACAGAATGTAATTCGGGGAAAGGAGTCATTTGATCATTTTGGTATTTTTGCAATAGCTAACTTTATTTTGAATTAGTTCATTATGACCGGTGAAGCAAAATTGATCTTTATTAAAACCATCCATACATTGGTTTGGCTCTTTTTTAACGTGGTCATCTTTTACATGCTTTATGCAGTAATTGTAAACAAGTTAGACAAGTGGCTTTGGATCGGCTACGGATTATTCCTCCTTGAAGGAATCATATTATTATATTTTAAATTTTTTTGCCCGCTTACCATTATCGCCAGGAAGTATTCCAATTCGAATAAAGATAATTTTGACATTTACCTTCCAAATTGGCTGGCGAAGTATAATAAGTTGATCTATACTTCAATTCTTGGATTCATAGTTGTCATAACAATCTACCGCCTGTACAATTAGTATTCCACTCATTAATAGTTTCTTGATATGCCTTAAGAGCTCTTTGAAAGTGCATACAAAAACTGGCTGCAAATCAGCGTTTTAAAAAGTGGATAGTTGCTGGTAACAAAAGCGGGCAAGAGATGCAATTATACTTTCCTCAATTTAAAATGAAGCTGTTGCTGCTCCAGATAGATCAGCCTATAATTGAACCTGGCTTTATAGTCTTTCATAAAGAAGGTATTGATCCAGAAGTATTTTGTGAGCATGAATTGAGGTCGCCTGAAGGAGAATTCAGGCAGGAGATGATACCAACGGCAACCCTTCTCAGCAAAAAATGCTTTTGCAGCAGCACCATATCCCAATTCATCGGCGGCTACTGAAACCGCATCCCGTTGACACCTTGATTTCAAAAATGGATATAATATCCTCGTACGGAATCCGTGTACATATAACTGGTCTTTTGCCTGTTTATAATTTTGAAACCGGGAACGCACATCGAGCTGCGCAAAGACGGGTAAGCATAACAAATAACCGAGTATAAGGATCTTAACTGGAAGCCAGCCACTCGAAAGCCATAAGAAAAGGTCTGCTTCTAAAAGGAATATTGCCAATAGGCCTAATTCTAATATTGTTATAATATGAAGCAGGATGCCTATCCTGATGTAAGTAATAAAAAAGGGGTTATACTTTATGATTTTTGCACTTAGAAGAGGAAAGGTTCCAGACATCTTACAGTACTGTTAATGTTTCAAAATTAAGATTATAATTTAAAGTCAATTGCTGACTGATTTTTTGGGTGTATGACAAATTGCATTTCTCAGCGATAAAATATTACAAGCGCGAAGGCGCCAAGACGCAAAAAAAACGTAGCATATTGATCCTTTGTGATTTTCTTCGCGACTTCGCGTCTTGGCGCTAAAAAAGGAAGGCGCTAAGGTAAACGCTACAGCATTAAGTGCAATAAAACAATACAAGCGCTAAGACGCCAAGACGCAAAAAAAACGTAGCATATTGATCCTTTGTGATTCTCTTCGCGACTTCGCGTTTTGGCGCTAAAAAAGCAAGGCGCTAAGGTAAACGTTACAGCATTAAGTGCAATAAAACAATACAAGCGCTAAGACGCCAAGACGCAAAAAAAACGTAGCATATTGATCCTTTGTGATTCTCTTCGCGACTTCGCGTTTTGGCGCTAAAAAAGCAAGGCGCTAAGGTAAACGTTACAGCATTAAGTGCAATAAAACAATACAAGCGCTAAGGCGCCAAGACGCAAAAAAAACGTAGCATATTGATCCTTTGTGATTTTCTTCGCGACATAGCGTCTTGGCGCTAAAAAAGCAAGGCGCTAAGGTAAACGCTACAGCATTAAGTGCAATTTGTCAGACACCTGATTTTTTTAAATTAAAAATGATAATTACTGAAGTTGCTATTGGTCTTAGCTGAGTTTAAGTTGCAGTGTAGCCTGTTCTAATCAGACATTGATCGCAAGGATTCAATATTTTTCTCTATCGTAGAAAGGTGCTGGCCGTAGTAATACCTGAAAATATATCTTGCGCTAAAAAAGCATAAAGGCGTAAGAATTAGAATCGCAGTGCCTAAAAGTATCAACATTTCACGTTGTTGGATGAAGGTAAGTTCCCGATCGCCGGAACCCAATATGCCACCTGCCAGGAATCCGGCTGCAGCCGCAAAGGGATAGACAAAAAGTGAAAATTGCTCTTGTATCTTCCACCATTTTTTGATGGCACTGCGGTGCTGCGAAAGTTCTTGCAACAGGTTTTGTTCATGAAGGCCGGTGTTGCTTATGGATGAATGAAGAAGCAGACTGGAGCGAAGGATAAACAGGTTAAAGCCCAATACAATTAATAAGGGTGCCCGAATCAACCACTGATCAAAATAATAAAGAATAATAAGGTAAACCAGTGTAGTTGCTATACCAACGACAATTCCGATAAGCAGGTTACTTCTGATTTTTTCAAGCGGGTGCTGGCTGTGCAAATTTGAAAGTTTTTCAGCCGATAGCAATTCTTCAGGCAATTCATCCCTCGAATGAAAATGCTCCCAATCGTTTTGTTCAACCATTTTTCTCAGGTATTAACAGTTTGGACAATCGTAATTTGATCCGGTGTATTCTCACCGCAACATTGTTTTGAGAAATGCCGATGAGTTCAACAATCTCTGGATTGGTGTAGCCATCAAGATGTAAGCTAATAATGGCACGGTCACTTTCGTGCAGCATACGAATGGCTTTTTGCAGGCTTAATGCATTCTCCTTTTCAATTGCGGGATGCAAAACGACCTCTTCATCAGGAATTTCTTCTACATAGTCAACAAGTTTTTTCTTCCGTTTCGCAGTAAAAACGGTATTCAGACTGATCCGGTATAACCAGGTGCTGAACTTGGATTGTCCAATGAAGCTATTGCGGCTCTTCCAGGTTTGTAATAGGATTTCCTGTATCAGGTCTTTCTTTTCTTCCGGATCGGCGGCATAAAGTCCGGTCACCTTATGAATGATGCCCTGGTGTTCGCGAATCTGCCGCAGGAATTCTTGTTCTTCCATTCTTAAGAGGATTGCTGCAAGTGTCAGCGTAAAGCGAAAACGGCAACAATCGTCAGCACACAAAGATGTATAATCAACCAGATTTTTTGATACAATGGCCTTTCCTTCCACGGCTGGGAGGTGTCAAACGGATCAAATGCCAGCGAAATGCCGAGCGAACTGAATGCCATACTGAAATCTTTTGCTATCAGCGCGTAGTACAATGCAAGTAACACAAATCCTCCATAAAGTGATCTGTTTAATACCGGTTGGAAAGTTTTTTTTACGTTGTCTTTGATGGTCATTTTTTTTGATTTGGATGATTAGTCGCAATGAGTATCTCAATTATTACACCTTAATCAAATAAAAAATGAAACAATAGCCGGGATTTTTTTGCATTCCTGAAATGGAAAGTTAGTTTGAATTAATACATTTATGCAACCATAAAATTGATTCTCCACAAAGGAATTTTAAGTAATCGATGAACAGCAAACTTGTACTATGGTCTATCACCGTTGGCCTCGGTGGCTTTTTGTTTGGGCTGGATACAGCAGTAATCTCCGGTGCGGAACAGGATATTCAAACATTATGGCAGTTGGATGCATGGAGCCATGGGCTTGCCATTGCAATGGCTTTGTATGGAACGGTAATCGGTGCGATGTTTGGAGGCGTACCGGCAGACAGGTATGGGCGTAAGAAGACCTTGTTAGCTATCGGATTGTTGTTTTTTTTCTCCGCAATGGGCACAGCTGTCGCTCAGGACGTGTACACATTTATGTTTTTCAGATTCATCGGTGGACTTAGCATTGGTGCATCATCAGTAGTGGCACCGGTATATATTTCTGAAATAGCTCCGCCAAAGTACAGGGGCAGAATGGGTATTTCTTTTCAAATGAATATAGTGCTGGGAATACTGGTGGCCTATGTTTCAAATTACTTATTGGAAGGCGGAGCGAATGACTGGCGATGGATGTTGGGAATTGTAGCAGTTCCGGCGCTCTTTTTTTCTGTTATGATGTTTTTTACGCCTGAAACACCAAGATGGTTGTTGTTACACAAAGGAGATGAACAAAAAGCGCGTGAGGTGCTGCTTATTACTGAAGACAATGCTGATGCTGCAATGGAGGAAATCAGGAAGTCAGCGCAGGAACAACCTCGTGGTCACAAGGAGGGATTGTTTAAGAGGAAATACAGCAAACTTATATTGCTTGCTTTCCTGTTTGCTTTTTTCAACCAACTCTCCGGCATCAACGCCATTATTTATTATGCGCCGCGCATTTTTGAGATGACAGGACTGGCTAAATCAGGTGCCTTGTTTTCAACAATAGGAATTGGTGTAGTCAATTTAATTTTCACGATACTGGGATGGGTGTTGATTGACCGCCTTGGCCGTAAAGTGCTGATGTATATTGGCTCATTAGGTTACATTATTTCACTGGCACTTATTGCAGGTGCGTTTTTTAATGAATCCTATGCGAATGTTCCGGTCTATGTTTTTATGTTCATCGCTTCGCATGCAATAGGGCAGGGTTCGGTAATTTGGGTGTTCATCTCAGAAATTTTCCCCAACCAGGTACGTGCTTCCGGTATGGCATTGGGATGTTTTACGCATTGGATTTTTGCAGCACTTATCGCCAATGTATTTCCAATGCTTGCAACACAATATGGAGGCGGTGTCATCTTCGCTTTCTTTTCAATTATGATGGTGCTTCAATTGCTCTATGTTTGGCTAATGATGCCTGAGACGAAAGGCGTTTCGCTGGAGGATTTGCAAAAGAAATTAACACATTCCTGATCAGTACCTCATTAAAGAAATTTATAGAATTCAACAAATCTATAAGAAATGCAACCGAACGGTCAATCTTATATCTGCTGTTTTGGTGAAGTACTTTGGGACCTGCTTCCTGCCGGCAGGCAAATGGGTGGCGCACCAATGAATGTTGCAGCGCATTTGCAGCAGCTGGGATTATCCTCTTTAATAATCAGTAGGGTAGGAAGGGATGACCTTGGAAATGAGATAATGGAATGGTTAAGCAAGAATCAATTTCCACTTAATTGGGTGCAAACTGATGCGCAATATCCAACTGGCATCGTGAATGTAGATTTGACTGATAAGAATAGAGTGGTTTACGAGATCGTGCAACCTGCAGCGTGGGATTTTATTGAAGTATCAGATGAAATGATTGCTTTGGTTAGCAATTCATCGGGCATTGTATTTGGTTCGCTTGCATGCAGAAATCAAGTTTCCAGATTAAGTCTCCTAAAGTTGCTGGAACAGGCACCTTACAAAATATTTGATGTGAACCTGCGCCCGCCGCATTATTCGCAGGACCTGGTGGAGCTACTCCTTCAGCAGGCTGATATGGTGAAAATGAATGATGAAGAATTACGCTTGATTTCCGGATGGTATGGATTATCTGAAAGGGATGACCGTCAAGTAATGGATTATCTGAGGTCGGCTTTTAATATCAGCTTATTGCTGGTAACAAGAGGCGGAAATGGTGCAGTGGTGTTGCATGATTCCGGCTACGTCGAATCGCCGGGTTATAAGGTAAAGGTTGCTGATACAATTGGCAGTGGCGATTCATTCCTTGCCGGATTTATAAAAATGATTACTTCAGGAAAACCGATTGAAGAGGCACTGCATTTCGCATGTGCGATAGGCGCCATTGTTGCCACTTATCATGGGGCTATTCCTGCAGTCACTGAAAAGGAAATTCAGAACCTGATGGATGGCACCTTATAAAAAGGCTGCTTTTAAAATTGAAAAGACTGCTTTGTTGGAGCAGTCTTTTCAATGAAATATTATAGTGATTTACAATTGTGGCAACAATACTTTATCAATCACATGTACCACACCATTGCCTGCCTGAACATCAGTAGCAACAATGTTGGAAACCCTGTTATTGAAATCAGTGATCTTTGCACCTCCTGTTAATCCAATAGTAAACGTACCTGATTGCAGGGTGGTAACTACCTGTCCCTCGGTCAGACTTGATGCAACCACATTTCCGCTAACTACATGGTAGGTCAACACTTTTTCAAGCGTAGGAGCGTCAATATCATCAAGTGAAGTAGCACCTAATTCTGCAAGCAATGCAGTGAATGCGGCATTGGTTGGAGCAAACACTGTAAAGGGTCCTGTTCCGCTTAATACGGTAGCATAGTTGGTGCTTAAGTCAGGGCGTGTTAGTGCTGCAACCAGAATACTGAAATCAGGATTGGAGACTGCAAAAGTTACCACAGTAGGTATCGCAATAACAGCATCTACTACATGAATCACTCCATTGGACGCTTCTACATCGGCCGTAACTACTTTAGCACCACCATTCAGGATAACACCGGAAGCAGTATTTACATACACACTTAAATTGTTGCTGCTGTAAGTAGCAAGCGTTTTCAGATAACCGGTTGAAAGGTCAGCGGCTTTTTTCTCTGCATTGATTACATGGTTGAGTAATGTGTTCGTAAGTACATCTACGGGTACAGCGTCAAGATTTGCAAATCCGTTTGCAGAAAGAAAATTGGTAAAGGCTGCATTGGTTGGAGCAAAAACGGTGAGCGCTCCGCTGCCGTTCAGGTCATCATCAAGACCGGTCATTTCAAGGGCAGAAGCCAGCGTGCTGAGTTCAGGATTGGCTTTAGCCATTTCATAAATAGTTTCCGGCATAGCGGTATCCTCATCTTTTTTGCAGGAGACAATGGAGACTGCCACCAGCACGATAAGGGCAAATTGAAAGAATGTTTTACGCATTTGTTTTTGTTTTTTTGTTTGGTTAATGGCAGTATAACTACGTGCAAGGTTATTTGTTCATGAATTGTCAAATGAATTTTATTCATGACAATTCTGCGACAATTGCCATTTGGTTGTTAAAGACTTCACTTTTATTTAAAAAGTAATGTCAATTGAAAGAGGGAACCTTACTAAAAGTTGTTTGATAGATAGGCTGCTGTAAGCTGCCGGATTTATACTTACATTTTATGTGGATATGTGAAGTGTATTATTCAGCATCAAAGACCTTATTTTATAAAATGAAAAATTGCTGATTCAACATTCAATGAATTACTAATTCACACAATATGATATTTGAAGAAAGAAGCCAACAGGCAATGGATATTAACGGTATGCCGATAAGGAGATAGCAGCACCAACCGTACTCAGTTCGATTGGCCGAGTACATGCTTCTTCTCAGCAATCAGTTCTCCATTCAGGTAGAACTTGATTACCAGTGCCTGTCGGAGTAATGCATTTTCATTAATCGGAAAATTAAAATGATAGTCATACGTATAACTACCGGCCGGTTGCGTAGTATTTGTTACCAGCTTTTTTACTTCCTGTCCTGCTTCATTAAATATTATAAGATCTACCAGTTTTGTTTTCTGAATAATATAAGTAAAGCTTCCATCCACTATCCGGAAAAGTGGTAGTGATGGAAAATGCTGTTGTCCGGCATCTCTGACAAAAGGTACATTTTTCAGCTCGCAAACTTTTTTCCGGAGTTTGTTGCTCACTAATGTATCATCTGATGAGATCTGGTAAGGAGAATAGTCATTGGTCATGCACCAGATTGCCTGTTGTGCTGCATCATTCTGGTAATTGTTATCATCAATGTATCGAATGAGGGGCGCAAGTTGTTGTGGTGCCATCGTTCCCGGTTTGAAAAAACTCCCTGCTCCGGGTGCACCATCCTGCGCTTCAGTGCACATGGCATACATCGGAAAGCTTGATTCTTTTTGTGCGCCCAATGTAAATGCAATAGCATCTGTCAAAATCATTCGCTGAATAGCAGTATCATCAGGAATAAAAAATCGTCCCGCAGCTTCGGTGATTTCAATAGGTGTTGCTCTTAGGTTCTTGCAAGTGAGCACCAGGCACCGCCCGTAAAATGCAGATCGATAGACCGAGTCTTGCCGATAGTCGAAACCACGTATGGTAGCTGTAACCCATTTGTTTTTTATGGCATCAGCCAACGTAACGGCTCCGTAACTTGCGCAGCTATAAGCGATCAAAAATACAAGGGTTAATACAGGGAGTGATTTCTTGATGCAATTCATCTGCTTGTAGATTGATGCATGGCTAAACGCCATTCATCATAAATTATTACTGTCAGGCAGACAAATGAAGGGTAATATTTTAATACAAAGACGAAACCATAAATTCTAAAACAGCACGCGCAGCGCTGAGAGGTTCTTAGTTTGCTGCTGTTTTGAAATAGGTTAAAATGATTAGTGTACCGCTTACCCTTCGGCTACGCTCAGGGTGCGCTGCTGTATTGAGCAAATCCGCTTACCCTTCGGCTTCGCTCAGGGTGCGCTGCTGTATTAAGCAAATCCGCTTACCCTTCGGCTACGCTCAGGGTGCGCTGCTGTATTGAGCAAATCCGCTTACCCTTCGGCTATGCTCAGGGTGCGCTGCTGTATTGAGCAAATCCGCTTACCCTTCGGCTATGCTCAGGGTGCGCTACTGTATTGAGCAACTCCGCTTACCCTTCGGCTTCGCCAGGGTGCGTTGCTGTATTAAGCAAATCCGCTTACCCTTCGGCTACGCTCAGGGTGCGTTGCTGTATTAAGCAAATCCGCTTACCCTTCGGCTTCGCTCAGGGTGCGCTGCTGTATTGAGCAAATCCGCTTACCCTTCGGCTACGCTCAGGGTGCGCTACTGGGAAGTCCTATATCCTTAGTCTTAAGTCTTAAGTCTTGCGTCTTACGTCTTCCTTCCAACATTCAGCATCCTGGTTCCTGGTTCCTGATTCCTGGTTCCTGATTCCTGATTCCTGATTCCTGATTCCATCACGAATGCCCATAACTCTCAAAAAAACTCTTCCATTTCATTTTCCAGACTCCGGTTACTGCTTCTCTGAAAATACCTTTGCTCATTTTTGAATTGCCCTCTAACCGATCGCTGAATACAATGGGCACTTCCCTGATTTTAAATCCAAGTTTCCAGGCGGCAAATTTCATTTCAATTTGAAAAGCATATCCGGCAAATTTTATTTTATCGAGGTCGATGGTTTCCAGCACTTTTTTACGATAGCATACAAATCCTGCTGTAGTGTCTCTTATCGGCATCCAGGTTATCATGCGCACATAAATGGAAGCATAATAGCTCATCAATACGCGGCCCGTTGGCCAGTTGATCACTTTACCACCTTTCACATAGCGTGAACCGATTGCAACATCTACGCCTTCCCGGGAGCAGGCATCATATAAGTGTACGAGATCTTTTGGAGGATGGGAGAAGTCGGCATCCATTTCGAAAATGTATTCATAATTTCCGGCAATAGCCCATTTAAATCCTTTTATATAGGCTGTGCCAAGTCCTTGTTTGCCTGCGCGTTCTTCGATGAAAAGTTTTCCCGGAAATTCGACCTGTAATTGTTTAACAGCTGCCGCTGTTCCGTCGGGAGACGAGTCGTCTACAATAAGGATACTTGCATCCGGATAAAGTGAAAAGATCTCCCGGATCATTCTGGAAATATTTTCCAGCTCATTAAATGTTGGTATGACTATGAGGGAACTCTTCAACTCCGGAGTAAAAATTTTTCAGATGTGGTTGATACTATTTCGACCGTATTGTTTTTATTCATTGGTATTCCGGCAAGGAAAAAACAGGGCTACTGAACGGCGCAGTTATCCTTTTATTTCTTCATGCGTTGTTTAATGCCTTTTATTTTTTCTTTAAAATCGAGTGGAAATTCGCTTTTCAGCAACCAATCATAATAGCTGGGTTCAGCCACAAAAACATCGGTTACTGCCTTCCCTTTATGCTTGCCAAAATTGAACATTTCAATATTGTTCTCATAATACATGCGCTTACCCAGGTCTACATAATCTCCGTCTTTCGAAAATTCGTGCAGGAAATCAATATCGTTTTTCAAGGCCTGCGGATACCGGTCGAGCTGAGACTTCAGCACTTCATACGTAGCTTTTACATCGGCCATGGCACCATGAGCGCCCACTAATTCCTTTTCACAATAATACTTGTATGCTGCGGCTAAATTCCTGGGTTCAAGGGTATGGTAGATACGTTGCACGTCAACAAACTTCCGGGTACTTACATCAAAAATGACACCTGCCCTGTGAAATTCTTCCAATAAGATCGGGAAATCAAAACGCGTTGAATTGAAGCCTGCAAGATCGCATTCATCCAGAAAAATAAAATATTGCTTTGCGATTTGTTCAAAGGTAGGTGCATCTTTCACATCTTCATCGGTAATACCATGTATGGCAATAACCTGCGGTGGGATAGGCATCATGGGATTAACTCGGGTCTGCTTCTCATGAACATTGCCATCCGGCATCAGTTTTAACACGGCAATTTCCACTATACGGTCTTTGGCAAAGTTAGTACCGGTAGTTTCCAGGTCTACAAATGCAAGAGGCCTTTTTAGTTTTAAATCCATATAGCGGTTATGAATGCTCCATTACAAATGTAGTCAACTCTTTTAAATCCAATCCGCCGAAGTTGCCGGAACTCATCAATAATAGGTTGGTATTTTTCCATTCCTGCTGTTTTAGAAAATCATGCAATGCCCTGCTTTCAGTAAACAACAAGATTGACTTATCTCCAAATGCCTCTAAAATAAATGAAGGGTTTAGCGGTTCCAGTTTTTTGATTTCAAAAGTATGTGCATCATAGTAGATGATTTTCACAACAGCATCCTTCAGGCTGTTTTTGTATTCGCCAAGAAAATTCTTGTTCAGGCTGCTGTAGGTATGTAATTCCATACAAGCCACCAGCTTGCGCTCCGGAAACTGTTCCTTTGCCGCTGCAATAGTTGCTTTTAGTTTGGACGGCGAATGAGCAAAATCTTTAAACACCGCTGAAGTGGAAGATTGTTCCAGCAATTCGAGACGACGTGCTGCACCGGCAAAATCCTTAACTGCTTCCAGGCAGTCGCTTTCACTTATACCCAGTGATTTACAAACTTCCAAAGCACCCATCAGGTTTTGGAGGTTGTGACGTCCAAAAATTTTTAATGGAATCTCGCTGCCGGCAAAGTTCAGGTAGGTTATTCCTGCTTCTATACGATAAGCGGGAGTGTGGTAAGGAATCTTTAACAGTTCCGGATTTACTGTTGTTGCAATATTCATCACTTCTGCATCTTCGCAATTATAGATCAGCAAGCCGCTTTCAGGAATGATCTCCACAAACTTTTTGAATTGAGCTACATATTGTTCATAGGTTGGGAACACATTAATATGATCCCAGGCAATACCGCTTATTAATGCGATATCAGGCTGATAGAGATGAAATTTGGGTGTCTTATTAATGGCTGCATCAGGATATTCATCACCTTCAAATATCATTACATCAGCAGTTTCAGATAACCTTACCATGATATCGAAACCCTGTAATCTCGCTCCCACCATGTAGTCAAAATCAACACCTCTCTTTTTCAGGATGTGGAGAATCATAGCTGTAATGGTGGTTTTGCCATGACTGCCACCAATCACCACCCGCTTTTTTTGTTTCGACTGTTCGAAAAGGAATTCAGGAAAGGAATAAATCTTAATCCCCGCCGATTGCGCTTTTAGCAGCTCAGGGTTATCCGGCTTGGCATGCATGCCCAGCACGATAGCATCGAGGTCTTTTGTGATTTTTTCCGGGTACCAACCCATTGCAGGGGGCAGCAAACCATACTTTTTGAGGCTTCCCGAGGCCGGCTCGAAGACTTCATCATCTGAACCGGTAACAGTGTATCCTTTCAGACTCAGTGCAATGGCCAGGTTGTGCATAACACTTCCCCCGATTGCTATAAAGTGGACATTCATTTTATTTGTTTTGCAGGTAACAACAATTCCGCGTACTTTTGCAACGTTAAAAGGCCTAAAATAAATAGAAGTAAAACGCCTCCACTAAATTGTTTTAAACATGTTCAACCTCCCTTCAATTTCAAAGACAATGACGCTGCTTGCAGTAGTATTGTTGATTGCTTTTGGTATAAGTTCCTGCGCAAGTCAAAAAATGGGCTGCCCGGGTTCCATAACACAAACAGAAGAACCATCAGCCAGCCATAGCTGAACAGATCATTTGCTGATGATCAATTTGCAGGCTGCAACTACATTGCGGCCATTTTCTTTTATAGACAAGAGATAAACTCCTTCAGTCAGCTCATCCACGGAAACTGATTGTTCATTCTTAAAATTTGTATTCAAGAGCACTTTTCCGGATACGTCGGTAATCAGGGCTGAATAATTCACAGCAGGTTTAAGGCCTGCAATATATAGTTGCTGACTGACAGGATTTGGAAATACAAGTACTGATGTGAAATCTGTCGCCGCCTCACCGGTGTTAGTGGTAAAAGAAATCCAGGATGCTGTGTAGCGCTCAATATTTTTCCATTCAGCCAGGCTGTTGTTCCAGGATTGCCCGGTAGATTGAATTACATTTCCATGCGCATCATTAACATACAGGTAACGAAAGGTTGCTACCCAGTTATTATTGGTCCAGTTGTGAATCACTTTTTCAATCAAAAGAGAGGTGCTGTCGTAAACATAAACAGTTCTGTTAAAGTTGTCCCACTCCAAACTGTTTGTATTCCAAACCTGGAAGATATTTTCTTCCAACACTTCACCATTGAACTGAAAAAGATACTGGTTGGAGTTTTGAAAATTCTGTAAGCTCTCATCCCATGATTGACCTGTAATCCGAATCAAATTTCCTGCTGCATCGTGCTCGTACTCATTCCTGTAATAAGGAGTCCATGTATTACTTGTTACTGACCAACTTTCGGAGGTAGTTCGCAAGAGATTTTGAAGCAGGTCGTATTCAATGGTATCTTTTGTTGCAGGCAACCAGGCAAGTACGTCCAGGTTCCATTCACTTCCAAGGTAACGAATCAGGTTATCATTGATATCATAGAGAGAATAGTATTCTTCATAAGGATTCCAGTCCATGCTTGTATCAGCCCAGTCAGCATGGATGACGCTTTGTTCTTTGCCGCTTGTTGTGTAGTTGTAATTGTGTTTATGATCAGGCAACCAGGATACAGTCTGTACATTCCAGAAACTGATCTGCTCTTGTTCAAGATTACCGGCTTGGGTATGCAACAGGTTCAGTAATGTTTGCGGGACGAGGCTTCCATCGGCAGCATTGTAGACTTCTTCCATCACGGTATCCGGAAGTTCAAAGACATCATATCCGTAACTAGCCTTTTTGGTGTTTGTCCATAATTGCATAGACAGGTTGTAGTTGAATTCATTTGAGGTATACAAGTTTCCATTGCTTAGATAATCATATTCATATTTAAAGGCAGGTTGCCAATCGTTAGCTGATGTGTTGAAATAATCGAATTGTTCAACAGCAGGTTGGAAAACTGCATCGCGGTTAAATTTTTTTTCCAGCGAAAATGAATTAGGAATATAAGCAGGTAACAGCTGTTGATAAGGGTTTTGCTTTTTTCGCAATTCTTCCTGACTGATGGGAGATTGACAATAAGCCCAAATGGGGAAGATGTTGCATATTAAAAGTGTAACAAGTTGTTTCATTTCCAATTAAAAGTAAGTCAAATTTAAATTTAAAGTTTCGTAACTACTTAGCAGATAAGAAAAACGGCACACGGATGACACGGATTTGACTGATATCCACGGATTAACCCCCCCCCCCCCCCCCCCGCCGCCCCCGGCCCCCCCCTTTTCCCCCCCCCCCGTCCGGGGGTTAGCGTACAAGCCGGTAGCTTATTGGGTGTTGAAATTGAGTATTGAGTATTGAGAATTGAGTATTGAGTAGTGATTACAGATTAGCAAGTGATCGGCTTCGCCGCAGCAATTTAACCATTCAGCAATTTAACCATTTAACCTACCAACCATTCCTTGACAAGATGAACGAATTGTCGTACACCCCAAGGAATTAATGCGCTATCTTTCATAAATTAAATTATCATTTTTGTAAAAAGGAAGTAACTATGGA
Source organism: Chitinophagaceae bacterium (assembly GCA_016704325.1). GTDB lineage: Bacteria > Bacteroidota > Bacteroidia > Chitinophagales > UBA10324 > JACCZZ01. The sequence goes on along the minus strand of JADJAG010000008.1, from coordinate 519,747 downwards.
TTTTAACGGCAAAGATATTGGAGCCATTACCATGATTTTGTTTGCTGTGATTGATATTACAGGGGGGCTTCCTGTGCTGGTGGATATTCAGCAGAAGACAGGCAGGCTTAAGTCTGAGCAGATTGTGGTGGTGTCCGGTATTATTATGATAGTTTTTTTATTTCTCGGGGAATCTATTCTGAAGCTGATTGGAATAGATATAGCATCTTTCGCGATAGCAGGGGCATTCATTATTTTCTTTCTGGCATTGGAGATGATTCTTGGTATTAAATTTTTCAAGGGGGAATCAGCTGAAACGGCATCTATCGTACCCATTGCCTTTCCATTGATTGCAGGAGCAGGAACGCTGACTACACTTTTGTCGCTCCGGTCACAGTATCAGCACATTGAAAACATCATTGTGGCCATACTTATTAACCTGGTCATTGTATACCTGGTACTGCGAAATACGCACAGGATTGAGAAACTTTTAGGGATTGGAGGTATTAATATCCTCCGGAAAATATTTGGGGTAATTCTGCTGGCCCTTGCCGTAAAACTTTTTAAAACAAATGCATACTGATCTGGTAAAGAAATATCCCGCTTTCCAAAGCAGATGATATGCCTTTGACTTAAGCAAAACAACAAAGTATTTTTCAAAAAAAACGAACTATCACCCATGTTAAAACTTAACAAGCCTTCCTTCTTAGTTGCTGATATTTTCCTGTTGATATTCCTGTCAATCATTTCAATTGCTTCGGTTAACAGGGAAGTTGTTCAGCCGCAACCGCAATCACAGCAGGTTTCTGATGCTTTTATCGATTCGCTTTCAGCGCAAACGTTTCATTTTTTCTGGGACCTGGCAGGTGAACAGAATGGTCAGATTCCGGATCGTTGGCCATCAAAAAGTTTTTCAAGCATTGCAGCAACAGGTTTTGGACTTACCTCTTACCTGGTAGGTGTAGAGCGTGGATATATTACCAGGGCACAAGCAGCAGACAGGGTGTTGAAGACCTTGTTGTTCTTTAAGAATGCAAAAATGGGAAGTGCCGCTACCGGAATTACCGGGTATCGTGGTTTCTTCTATCATTTTATTGATATGGTGACCGGTATACGCTTTGAGAATGTAGAACTCTCTACGATTGATACCGGATTGCTGATTGCAGGTATTCTTTCCTGTCAGACTTATTTTGATGGCAATAATGAAACAGAAAAACAGATTCGTGACATTGCTGATGCATTGTACCGGAATGTAGAATGGGACTGGGCCATGAATAACAGTGAAACCATGAGCATGGGCTGGCATCCTGAAAAAGGATTCCTGGATGCCAGGTGGAAAGGGTATAATGAAGCAATGATTTTATATGTGCTTGCGCTTGGATCACCTACTCATACCATCCCTGCTTCCAGCTGGAAAGCATGGACCGATACGTATCAGTGGGGTAAGTATTATGGACAGGAGATGGTCAACTTTGGTCCTTTGTTCGGCCATCAGTATTCGCATATGTACATTGACTTCAGAGGAATTACCGATGAATACATGAGTGGGAAGGGGTTGGATTATTTCGAAAATTCACGGCGTGCCACATATGCCAACCAGGCCTACTGCATCAGCAACCCTGCGGGATATACAGGCTATTCCGCTTCCATTTGGGGACTTACAGCTTGTGATGGTCCGGGTAATGAAAATAAAAGCAATCCAAATATTGCTTTTATGGGATATAGTGCCAGAGGCGCTGCACAATGGTATGTAGTGGATGATGGCACTATTGCGCCCACGGCAGCAGGTGGTTCGGTTCCATTTGCTCCTGAAATATGCCTCCCTGCTTTGTCCGCCATGAAGCAGCAATATGGAAAAACAATTTATGGTCAGTACGGTTTTAAAGATGCGTTTAATTTGAGTATTATAAACAAGGATGGCACACAAGGCTGGGTAGATGTTGATTATCTGGGAATAGACCAGGGACCCATTGTGATACAGTTGGAGAATTACCGGAGTGCTTTCATTTGGGACCTGATGAAAAAAAATCCTTACATCGTAGCAGGATTGAAAAAAGCAGGTTTCAAAGGAGGCTGGCTTGATAAAGTGAAATAGTTATAGGAAAGAGGGTTGTATTAGCGGTTTGATTTTGCTTTTTGTATAGTTAGCCGTGCTCCACATGCGGTCTTTTTAGCTGGCATACATTATAATGGGTCATTGCATTGTGTTTCCGGTCAATTTCAATTTATTCGGTGCACTTACCCATTGTTATTACACGATATGCTGCGTGCAATAGTTAACTGTTTCCGGCTTGTGATCACCTGCAATTTCTCCATGAGCGGACATAGGTAAAATTAAAGTGTAAAATATACACTAAGTAGGAAAAGATGCTTATATTTGTAATTGACAATTGCTTAATTTATTTAATAGGATGGCGAAAGGCAATTTGCCAAAGTTGCATTCCGATTTTTCAGTGGACTGTGTGATTTTTGGTTTTGATGATGAAGAATTGAAAGTATTGCTGGTTGAACGGAACGAACCTCCATTCAAAGCATGGAAAGCTATTCCCGGAAACCTGGTGTATGATCAGGAGGATATTGATGCGGCTGCAGAAAGGGTGTTGTATGAACTGACCGGGTTGCATAATATTTTTTTGGAGCAATTCTATTCATTTGGAAGTATTGACAGGCATCCGCAGGGAAGGGTAATTACAGTGGCTTACTATTCAATCATTAAAAGAAATGACAATGGATTACATCCGGTTTCAGGCTATGCGAAGAAAGCCTACTGGTGGCCGGCTGATAATATACCTAAACTTGCATTCGACCATAATGAAATTGTAGATAAGGCGCTGCAAACCTTACGTCATAAGATCAGTTATGAGCCAATAGGTTTTGAGTTGTTGCCGGAAAAATTCACGCTTACCCAGTTGCAGCATATTTATGAAGCAATACTTCAGAAAAGAATAGACAAGCGTAATTTCAGAAGAAAGATGCTCAGTTATGGATTACTGACAGAATTAAACCAGAAGCAAAAAGGGGTTTCACACCGGGCAGCAAGTTTTTTTAAATTCAATAAATCAAGATACCGCAGCTTAAAAAAGAAAGGGTTTATTTTTGGTTTGAGGTAATCGGACATTCACAATATGCAACATTAAATTGCCGGCAAGTTTAATTCATTTAACAGACCCACTTTATATGAAAAGAACCTTACTCTTAGTACTCAGTATCTTTTTTTCCTTATCCGGTTTCTCCCAGGCCTTGCAGGTGAGGGGAACCGTGATTGCCGAAGATGACGGATTGCCAATGATTGGGGTGAACGTGGTGCTGAAAGGCGGGCAGACCGGTGCGAATACAGATTTGGATGGGAATTACAGCCTGACTGCATCGTCAGGAAACGACACGCTTATTTTCTCCTATCTAGGTTATGTTTCACAAACCATTGGCATTAACAACAGAAGTATTGTAGATGTTATCTTAATTGAAGATATAGAAATTTTGGAAGATGTGGTGGTGGTAGGATATGGTACGCAAAGAAAAAGTGACCTCACCGGCGCGGTGTCATCAGTGCGTGGAGCAGACCTTACTAAGATACCATCTTCTTCACCGGTACAGGCATTACAGGGAAAGGTAGCAGGTGTGCAGGTGACCAGTACGTCGGGTGCTCCGGGAGCTGACCAGGTTGTACGCGTGCGCGGAACCGGAACATTTAATAATTCATCTCCTATTTATGTGGTGGATGGTGTAATACTCGATGACATTTCATTTCTGAATTCTTCTGATATACAATCTATGGAAGTATTGAAAGATGCTTCCGCTACAGCTATCTATGGTTCACGTGGTGCTAATGGTGTTATTTTGGTAACCACAAAACATGGAAAGGCAGGAGGGCAGGTTGAACCTACCGTAAGCTTTGGTGCTGAATACAGTTCACAGGTGCTGGCAAAGAAAATTGAGTTGCTGGACGGTAGAGAATTCGCAGCCTATGTGAATGACATTACCCCGGGATCTTATAACAATCTTGATGCAGTTCCAAATACGGACTGGCAGGACCTTGTTTTTAGCAGTGCTCCCATACAGAATTATCACTTGTCAGTGGCAGGGTCAACGGAAAAATCTCAATACTATCTTGGATTCGGTTACTTCAATCAACAAGGCATCATTGATAAATCAAGTTATGAGCGTTTTAATCTTCAGCTGAATAACACGTATAACCTTTCAGAGCATGTGAGGATGGGTAACAACCTCACGTTCGCTCCTTATACCCAGCAGAACACAGCCAATGCAACTTATGCGGCTTATCGCGCCCAACCTGTTGTTGTTCCATTTAATGAAGACGGCACCTATGGTGAAGTGCCGGGAGTTGGCAATCCATTATCCGATATTGAGACAACTAATGATTTTGAAAAAGGGTTGCGTACCGTTGGTAATCTTTTTGCAGAGGTCAGTTTTCTGCAGGGCTTCACTTTCAGGTCCAGTTTCGGAGCCGATATGGCTTTTCAGAAAAACAGGCGCTTCACCCCTGTGTATTATGTTTCCCCGCAACAGCAAAATGAAATCAACGACCTTTTTGTTGGTAATAGGGAAAACGTAACCTGGCTTTGGGAGAATACCCTGAGTTATAAAAAGCTTATTGACAAGCACAGCATTGATCTGCTTGGTGGATATACAATGCAGGAAGCGAGTTCTGAGTTTCTTGAAGCCTCAGCTATAAACATACTGGGAGTTACTGAGAATCTATGGTACCTGAATGCGGATAATATCAATCCTACCACCATTAAGAATGGAGTGGATGAAAACCTGAATTATGCAATTATTTCCTATCTCTTCAGAGCCAATTATGCATACAATAATAAATACCTGCTCACTGCTACTTTCAGAAGAGATGGTTCTTCCAAATTCAATATTGAAAACCGGTATTCGAACTTCCCTTCTGTTGCAGCCGGCTGGAATATTGCGAATGAAACCTTTATGGAAAAGGTACCGGCTATTACCAATCTTAAATTACGTGCCAGCTGGGGACAGATCGGCAATGAAAAAATAAACTATCTCGATCAGTATGCTTTGGTATTGAATCAGATTAATTCGGTTTTCGGGCAAAATGAAATATTGTTACCGGGATCGAGCTATGGTAAAACAGGGAATCCTGACCTCAAATGGGAGACCACAACACAAACAGATGTCGGATTGGAAATTGGCCTCCTTAATAACAGAATCTCCGCTGAATTCGATTATTATAGCAGGACTACCGATGACATCCTGGTTGAGCTTTCCACGCCGGGATATTTTGGAAACGGAGAAGGCGTAAAAGTGCGGTATAATGCCGGATCCGTACTTAATCGCGGTTTTGAGTTTAATGTAGCCTATAATGAAGTAGTGGGAGCATTCAAATATCGAATTGGCGTGTTGGGTTCCACGATACATAATGAAGTTTTGAGTGTTGGAGGCAATAGCGGTGTTGATTCGGTATTGTTCGGCGGAAACCTTGGAAATGGACAATTGGTTACACGAAGCAGTGTAGGAAATCCTATTGGCTCATTTTTTGGTTACCAGACCGATGGCATTTTTCAAAATGAAGCGGAACTTGCTGCTTATCCGCATGAATCACTGGCACAAGTTGGGGATCTCCGGTTTATTGATCAAAATGGCGACGGCCTGATTAATTCATTGGATCGGGTGTACCTCGGTTCCCCGATACCTGATTTTGTATATGGTTTTAGTTTCGAAGCATCCTTTAAGGGTTTTGACCTGTCTATAGATTTCCAGGGACAGGTAGGCAATGAGATTTATAATGGAAAAGAAGCGGTTCGGCCTGACTTGTACAATTTTGAAACGCATGTGATTGATCACTGGACGGGGGAGGGAACAAGTACAACAGAACCACAGGCATCATCCGGTGGTATCAATTATGCGCCTTCCAACAGGTTCATACAGGATGGCTCCTTCCTTCGTTTAAGAAATGTTACTATTGGCTATAGTTTTCCGGAATCGATTGCCGCTAAAGTACATATGAAAGAAGCGAGGTTTTATGTAGGCGGATCTAACCTGTTAACCTTTACGAAGTTTACCGGCTATACACCTGAAATAGGAAGTTCAGATGTACTGGCAAATGGTATTGATACTGGAATTTACCCTGTTACTTCCATTTATTCAGTTGGTCTTAATCTAACGTTTTAATGACGAACAGCATGAGAAAGCTTATCACAGGATCACTTTTAGCTGTATTGATTCTTATCAGCGGAAGTTGTAGCGATTTTTTAGATAAGGTACCACAAGGAAACCTGACACAGGAAAACTTCCCGGTAACGGAAGAGGATGCATTACTGGCAACCAATGCGGTATACAGTACGTTACGAAATTGGTACTATCACTCTGGTGGTTACCCTATATTGGATATTATGTCGGATGATGCCCATAAAGGCAGTAATCCGGCTGATCAGTCAAATAATGTCGGGCCTTTTGACGATTTCACCATGAGTACCAGCCAGGATGGACTTTCAAGATGGTGGAGTGCAGTATATGAAGGGATCAAGCGTGCCAACGTAGTTATTGAAAAGGTGCCTGCTATTAGCATGGATGAGACCTTGAAGAACAGGTATATCGCGGAAGCGCGTTTCCTGAGAGCGCTTTATTATTTTGACCTGGTACGTTCCTGGGGCGGCGTTCCAATTGTAACAACTACCAATCCTGAGCTGAATCTGCCACGTGCCTCCAGAGAGGAAGTGTATGACCTCATTAAAGGTGATCTGTTGAGTGCCATTGACAATTTGCCTGAAAAAACGGAGCTCATTCCATCAGATTTCGGAAGGGCAACAAAGGGCGCTGCAAAATCTTTGCTCTCAAAAGTTTATTTATTTGATGATGATTATCCAAATGCAGCTGCCTATGCTTTAGAGGTAATTACTTCTGATGTATATTTCCTGGATCCTGATTATTCACATACTTTTTCACTGGCAGGGCAGTATAATGCAGAATCTGTTTTTGAAATAGGCGCGATTGAGTTCGAAGGTACAGAGAATGGAGGAAATCAGTATTCCAATAACCAGGGTGTTCGCGGTACCCCCAACAAGGGATGGGGATTTAACAGGCCATCGATCAACCTGCGTGATTCTTTTGAGCCGGGTGATCCGCGGATGGAGGGCACCATTATTTTCCTGGGTGAAGTAATTGACGGTGTTACCATTTTAGGCGATGGAAGCACACCTGATATTACTTACACCGATGAAACCAATACCGTCATTAAAGAAATCGAATGTTATAACCAGAAAGTCTGGATTCCCGGTACTGGCACCAGTGAGCAATGGGGCCATAACAGGAGATTGCTGCGGTATGCCGAAGTTTTGTTAATTGCAGCCGAAGCGCTGAATGAAAACGGTCAATCCGCTGATGCATTGATCTACTTAAACCAGGTGAGGGAGCGGGCGCGCCAGGGAAATAACGATATTCTTCCTGACGTTACTGAAACAGGTAAGGATGCTTTGCGGGAATTGATATTGAAAGAAAGGCGTGCTGAATTGGCAATGGAAGGAGTTCGATTCTGGGATTTAGTACGTACAAATAAAGCGGCGCAATTATTGGGGCCATTAGGTTTTCAATCGAATAAACATGAGTTATTGCCAATACCGCAATCGGAGGTAGATATTTCACAAGGAACATTGACTCAGAATCCGGGATGGTAAAGCGTTTTTATTAATTTAATACTAGGTAAACCAATTTTTTTTAAACCAAACTTCACAATCAAAATGAAAAACATGAAATGGATTTCGAGTACCCTGGTGGCATTTGCACTGATTGCCATGCTTGCACAAAGCTGTAAGAAGGATGATCCTGTTGTCTTTGCACTGTCTTCGTTGCTTGCGGGTGGCATTGACCTTAATGGTGCTTCCAGTGCTACAGGAGTAGCCACAGATGCCACTATCGTCGCTACTTTTTCAACAGAAGTAGACGGTTCCACAGCTAATGCTACCAACATCACCCTTATCCGTGATTATGATGCTGCATCAGTAGATCTTACCATTACTACTTCAGGTAATACGATCACTATTGTTCCCAATGAGGAATTGGCTTCAGGTGCTTTGTATGAATTGGGCATGGCTAATGTAAAGTCATCAGACGGACAGGCTTTAGGTGCAATTACCAGGACCTATACCACCATAGGTACCTTTGCTCCTTCTGGCGCAGTTGCTTACTGGAACTTTGAAGATGGCAGTGTTAACGATCTTACAGGTGCTTATACTGCAGTTGAAAATACTGATGTGACCCTTGTTGATTCCAAGAACAGTATCTTAGGAAAAGCAGCTTCTTTCAACGGAACCACGTCCTATATTGAATATCCGGGTGGACCTGCTTTGATGAACACCGCAAGTTTTACCCTGAGTTTCTGGGTTTATGCCAATAGTGTAGGTCATACTGACCCGAACGGAAATCCTAAAGGAAATTTCGTAATGGGAACAGGCTTCTTCAAAGGTTTCCAGTTTGAAATTCCAGGTGATTATGCATGGTGCAAAATTGCTGCGCAATATGATTGCGGTACAGTTACCGAAAGCGAAGATATTTTCTTCATCGGAGATGGCGCAACAAAGGACAATGGTGGCTGGCAGGGTTGGACATTCTGCAAAGACCTTACTGGAAGTGGTGGTGTTCCGGTGTTATTGAAAGACACCTGGGCACACATTGTGGTAATGTATGATGCACCTTCCAAAGTTGGTTCGATGTACATAAATGGTGAGTTGATGAAAGCACAGGATTTTGACCTTTGGCCCGCAGGAGCTAATAAACTGAATGCTGCCGGTCTTAAATTTGACCCGCTTGCTACAGATGTTGGACAAGGTTTTGTATTCGGTTTTGCACAGGATAAATCCAGTACATTATTCTCTACTGAGCCATGGGGTAATGTAAATTCTCCTGATTCTAATCACTTTCAGGGTAACCTGGATGATGTGAGAGTGTACCACAGGACGCTGACACAGGATGAGATTACGCTTATGTACAATTCAAGTAAGTAATGAGAAAGGGGAATACTGCAATCATCCATAGGTTATTGATGTGGATTTGATTGACGGACTACCTTTCCTGTAAATCAGATTAATTAACATCCAAAGGTTCCCATTTTTTAGGGAACCTTTGGATTGTTTATACAACGGTTCTATTAAGATAATAACTGCATGAATTAATTCGACTCAACCTTTAGCTTCTACTACTTTTGAACCTTAACAATATTTACTTCAGTTTAAACGTAACGCAACACCATTTATAAGAAATGTTTTTAAAATCCTACGGTAAATTCCTTGTAGTTGCGATTATTATCTTTTTTATATCCTGTAAGAAAGATGACACAGGAACGATTGATACCGGTATACTTCAACTGTCATCAGTAAAAGTGGCGAATGATGTGTTTGACCTTACAGCTGGCGCATCCAACACACAAGTGCCTGTGGATATGCCTTTCCTCATCACATTTACTATGGCAATAGACACGCATACAGTGGCAGATGCCGTCTTGATATCTGCAGCCGGAAATTCCTTACCGATAAAATTTTCATACCAGAATCAGAATAAGACTATTTCAGCCAAACCATTGGTTAACCTCGCGAATAATACGAACTATCAACTACAAATTACCGGCGCGCTGCTCGGTGCACAAAAGGAAACCTATCCCGGTATCACTATAAACTTTACTACGATACAGGGTTCCTTCAATATCTTGTCCATACAGGTTGCTGGAAAAGAATTATTCACCACATCAAGGGTCACCGATGTTGACCGTAATTTCCCTGCTACCATAACCTTTGATCAAAAGATTGACCCTGCATCACTTGATGCATATAGTGTTCGCGTTTACAATGGCGGCGAATATGCCACTGTGCAATATGTCTTGACTGATAGTGGAAAAAAAATGAGTGTGAATGTAAATCCGGAATTAAAACACTATGAAAAATACCTGCTTACCCTCTCGTCTCAGATCACTGCATTAAACGGATATATTTTTGAAGGTTATACCAAAGAATTTTATGCTGCACTTGATACAACGCCTAAGTTTCCGGTTGTTCCCGATGATGCTTTGCTGGACCTGGTACAGGCTGCCACCTTTAAATATTTCTGGGACCATGCACATCCTGTGAGCGGACTTGCGCTGGAAAGAGAATCGTCAGGCTATCTTGTTACAACGGGTGGTTCAGGCTTTGGAATCATGGCAATTGTGGTAGGGATCAGCAGGAATTTTATTTCACGTCAGGAAGGGGTGGACCGCCTGGAGAAGATCGTGGATTTTCTCGGTACGGCAGATCGCTTTCATGGTGCCTGGCCACACTGGATGAATGGGAATACAGGTGATGTAGTACCTTTTAGTTCCAACGATAATGGTGCAGACCTGGTAGAAACTTCTTTTATGGTACAGGGCTTACTTACAGCACGCCAGTTTCTGAATACCGGTAACACACAAGAAAATGCATTAATAGAAAAGATTAATGTTTTATGGAACGGTGTTGAATGGGATTGGTTTACCAAGAGCGGACAAAATGTTTTGTACTGGCATTGGTCTCCGGATAAGGGATGGGCCATGAACATGCAGGTAAAAGGATATAATGAAGCGTTGATAACTTACCTGATGGCAGCGGCTTCACCCACGCATACAATAGCAGAGACTGTTTATCACAATGGCTGGGCCAGTAACGGTGGAATAATTAATGGCAATAGTTACTATGGCATTCAATTGCCGGTCGGATTTGCTTATGGAGGCCCGTTGTTCTTTGCTCACTATTCATTTTTAGGATTTGATCCTCGAAATTTAAAGGATGATTATGCAGATTACTGGGAACAAAACGTAAATCATACGTCCATCAACCGTGCCTATTGCATCGATAATCCGAAGAACTTTGTGGGTTACAGTTCCGACTGCTGGGGGCTTACCGCAAGTGATAATGAAAGCGGATACAGTGCGCATTCTCCCACAAACGACCTGGGAGTGATTACACCGACAGCAGCGCTTTCATCATTTCCATATACTCCTGAAGCATCTATGGATGCATTGAAATTCTTCTATTACACACTGGGTGATAAGCTTTGGGGACCATACGGTTTTTATGATGCCTTTAATGTTACTGCAGGATGGTATGGGACTTCCACGTTGGCAATTGACCAGGGCCCGATTATCCTGATGATAGAGAATCACCGGACCGGGTTACTCTGGGATTTGTTCATGTCAAGCCCTGAAGTAACAGTAGCCATGAATAAGCTGGGATTTACGAATTGAGTTTGATAAATCTGGTTAAATAGCCTTCTTTGTGGTAGGCGTGATAAGGTCTTGCGTTTGGTACTCAACCGGAAATATAATCTTCATACTGATAAGTAAATTCCTATTCCTGCAACAGCAAATAACGCAGGAGCCTGAACTAAAAGAATAAAGAAAACTAATGTAACAAAAGCATTAAACACAAAACCAAACCCTAATGAAGACAGCGCGTATACTCACCATCATCTGCTTTGTTTTTTTGTTGCCAGCTACCTTATTTGCCCAGCAGAATAAAGAACAGTTTATTAATACGCTTTTGAGCAAAATGACATTAGAGGAAAAGATCGGACAGATGACTTTATTCACTTCTGACTGGGATGTAACCGGGCCGACTGTGCGCAGCAATTATCTTGAAGATATCAAAAGCGGGAAGATGGGTTCTATCTTCAATGCCTACACGGTGAAATATAATCGTGTTTTGCAGAAGGCGGCGGTTGAAGAGACCAGACTAAAAATACCGCTGTTGTTTGGATACGATGTCGTACATGGCCATCGTACCATCTTTCCAATTCCATTGGGAGAAGCATGCAGCTGGGACATGGCTGCCATGGAGCTGTCAGCAAGAGTGGCTGCAACGGAAGCTTCGGCAGAAGGCATCAACTGGACATTTGCACCAATGGTTGATATTGCTCGTGACCCGCGATGGGGCAGGGTAGCAGAAGGTGCAGGAGAAGATACCTATCTGGGTACACAGATAGCTTTGGCACGCGTAAAAGGATTTCAGGGTACTGATCTCAGTAAAACGAATACTATTGCAGCTTGTGCAAAACATTATGCAGCCTATGGTGCAGCGCAGGCAGGACGCGACTATCATACAGTTGATATTTCTGAAAACACCCTGCGCGATGTATACCTGCCTCCTTTCAAAGCATGTGCAGATGCCGGTGTTGCTACATTCATGACGTCATTCAATGAGATCAATGGGTTGCCTGCCACTGGAAATCCTTTCCTATTAAAAACCATACTTAAAAAAGAATGGAACTGGCAAGGCATGGTGGTAACCGATTATACTTCAATCAATGAAATGGTGCCGCATGGTTTCGCAAAAGATAACAAAGAAGCGGGTGAGATTGCGCTGAATGCAGGTGTTGATATGGATATGCAGGGAGCAGTTTATTACAATTACACTGCACAATCATTGTCCGAGAAAAAAGTTAAGCTCGCTGATATTGATGATGCCGTAAAAAGAGTATTGCGTGTTAAATATGATTTAGGATTATTTGATGACCCTTACCGCTATCTCGATGAAAAACGCGAAGCTTCAGAAGTAATGACGCCGGAGAACCTGGCTATTGCCCGTGATGTAGCACGCAAGTCAATGGTATTGTTAAAGAATGAAAAGAACATTCTTCCACTGAATAATAATTTGAACGTGGCAGTAATCGGTCCGCTGGCTGATGATGCGGTGAACATGATCGGCTCCTGGTCTGCTGCCGGGGATGGCAAAAAGGCAACTTCATTGCTGCAAGGCATTAAAGCCCGGACAGCTATTACGGGAAAAGTGCTCTATGCAAAAGGCTGCAATATCAATGATGATTCTACAAATCAGTTCGCAGCTGCTGTAGCTGTAGCAAGACAATCAGACGTAATTATTTTAGCCTTGGGTGAGAGTGCTGCCATGTCAGGCGAAGCAGCCAGCCGTTCAGATATCACATTACCGGGCATGCAACAGGAATTGTTTGACGAATTGAAAAAAACCGGAAAGCCAATTGTGGTGGTGCTGATGAATGGAAGGCCGTTGGCTATAACTGAACTGGATCAAAATGCAGATGCTATTCTTGAAGCATGGTTTGCTGGTACGATGGCCGGACATGCTATCACTGATATTTTATATGGTGACTATAACCCGTCGGGTAAACTGGTCATGACTTTTCCACGGAATGTCGGACAGGTGCCAATTCATTACAACATGAAAAATACAGGGCGCCCGTTTGAAGCAAATAATAAGTATACATCCAAATACCTTGATGTTCCCAATACACCTTTGTATCCATTCGGTTATGGACTTAGTTATACGCAGTACAAATATGCTGATCTGAAACTGAGTAAGTCAAAATTTGCCATGAATGATTCATTGCGGATTTCAATAACGGTAACCAACAGCGGGCAACGTGATGGAGAAGAAGTAGTGCAATTGTATATTCAGGACCTTGTGGGAAGTCTTACCCGTCCGGTGAAAGAATTAAAAGGATTCAACAAAGTGATGCTAAAAGCCGGTGAATCCAAAACATTAAGTTTTACCATTGATGCAGATGATCTTGCATTTTATAACAGGGATATGGTCAATCAGGCAGAGCCGGGTATGTTTAAGGTGTTCGCAGGTGGAAGTTCCATAAGCGGACTGGAAGGAAGCTTTGAATTAGTGAAGTAGTAAACAAACTGTTACTTCACCCTAAACGTATAAGTAATGGTGCCGAACTGTTCTTCAGCAGCATCGGGATCAGCATTCACGCGTGTTTGCATGGCTGCTTTTTCTGCTAATTGAAACAGGTAACTGTCTGTGGTTGTTGATCCTTTTTGCGTTGCTTTTGCATACGTTACCGAGCCTGATTTATCGACTTTGATATTCACCACTACTTTTCCGGTGCGTTGTGTGTTGTCAATGATTGCAGGAAAGTAGATGATTTTCCGTCCACTCATTCCCAGTTGTGCTTTGCCACCTTCTCCTCCTAATCCAGGACCGCCTATTCCCGGATTACCATCGTAACTGTCTCCAAACGGGCTTCCATCCGGTTTTCCCTGGTCACCGGTTTTGCTGCCTGTGCCTTCGCTGCTGCTATTGTTTGCTGAACTTCCGGGATATAATGCCTTAGGTTTCGGTTTAGGCGGTGTTGGTGTTACTTTGGCCGCATCACTTTTTGTAGTAGCGGGCGGAGTCGCAACAGGATTCGGTTTTTTAGGAGTTTCTTTCTTTTGAATGACAGGTACATCTTCTTCTGTTTCCTGAGTTACCACATCATTTGTTTTTTCCTGCTGAGCAGGTGAGCTGCTTGCATCAGGTACCGGCGCAACCAATTCTTCTGCATTACCCATCGGCTGTACATCACCCATTCCTTCTTCAGCAAAACCAATGTTTAAGAAGACACCCTGGTCAGAGAGTGGCGGGTCAGGTGGCGTGAGGGTGAAAAAGAAAAACAAGACCAACAGTAAGGCGCCATGAATTGAAAGTGTGCTCAAGAGGCTATTGAGTCTGCTTTTTTTCTGCAAACGCAAATTTTCCGAGTCGAAAGATGGATTGATGTCCACTTCATGTTTTAGAAAATTAGATGAATTGATGGCTTGCATTATTAACTAAATTATTCCGGATGAGTTTTTATACTGTTGAGAATACTATTAGCTGCTTTAATTTACTCCAAATCTTATGCCCTGTGCTTTCATAATTGACTGTTGCGCATCCATCATTTCTTTTTGTCAGTGGCCAGTACCATTTTTGCTTTCAACTTGGTGCCTATATCAATCACATCCACCACATCCTGCACGGTAAGTAAATTGTCGACCCGCAATACTATGGTTGGTTCATTCATATTAGCCAGTTTTGCGGACAGCACTGATTCCAGGTCGGGGTATGCGACCGGTTGGTCATCCACAGCGTAGTTCATGTTTTGATCGATTGATAACGTCACCATCTTTTTCGCTACCGTCTGTTCGCTGTTCGTGGATTTTGGGAGCGTGAGTTTTATGACTGACGGATTCATCATGGTGGAAATAATGAGAAAGAACAACAACAACATGAACATGATGTCATTCAGTGAAGAGGTGGAAACCTCTGCATGCATTCTTGTATTTCTCCTGAATTTCATGCAGTCGGTTCCTGTATCAGGTCAATAAAGTCAACGGCATTTGCTTCCAGCATGTACGATACGCGGTCAATCATATTATTCAGTAAATTAAAACAGATATAGGCGAAAATGCCGATCAGCAGTCCTGCTGCCGAGGTAATCATTTTTTCATACAATCCGCCTGCAATACCATCGATGCTGATTACTTTTTCTACAGAGATGGTATAGAAAATCTTAATAACGCCGCTGATCGTTCCCACGAAACCCATCATGGGTGCTATGGCTGCGATGATGGCCAGGTAGTTCATATTGCGGTCGAGTTTGTAAATCTCGAGCCGCCCTTCACTTTCTACGGCAGATTCCACTTCTTTAATTGGTTTGCCGATTCTCTTGATGCCTTTTCCAAGTAGGCGTGCGATAGGCGTGTTGGTATTGCGGCATAGCATAACGGCAGGTTCCATTTTGCCATTCAGCAGGTAATCGCGGATGTTGGACATGAAATGCTGATCGATACGTGAGGCACGGCGGATTACCAGGAATCTTTCTACCGCAAAGTATACGGTGAGCATAGAGAGAATAATCAGCGGAATCATGATCCAGCCGCCTTTCATGATCAGCGTAAGCATGTTCAGTGGTTCTGCTTTGGCAATAACAGCCGGATCGGTAAGGGTATTGTTGGCAACCGTATCAATGACGGTTTGGGTAATCTGCAGGAATAGGGTCATAGTTAAAAATCGGCTTAAGAACGCAGTCCTGAATCTTTTATTTTCGGGATTTACAAAAATACCGGATTGAGCGCCTCTGCCAGTAACTAGTACTCAACAAGGGGATTCCATTGTGTAGCCTAAATTGGACATAGTTTGACTTTTGTTCATTGATGAAGTAAGCTTTTCTGTAAGGACTGTCTGCAGGCAGTTTATTTACATCGATTCAACAAACGCTGCGGTTTTACTGAATAACCTGTATATGCAATAAAGATCGGGGCACTTTTTCTGGGTTTTTAAAGGTACATAATGAATGCTATTTTTTTCTGGTGGATATTTTCATAGTGATTAATTGATGCAACTATCTGTCAAACAAGCAAGCAATTTTTATCATGCCTATTCAAAGGAAAACATCAGCATGTGAAAATGCTCCTGACAGTTGTATCTTAATTTGTGAATCAATTTATTTTGTCGCACTGCCTACAAATGAAGATAGTACGGCTGCAGCAGTTCCCGAAACTGCTTGGAATAATTTCCTCCTGCATCCTTAATGTATATCGAGTTGGACTCTTTTGTCTCCTGGTTTTCAGGCGAGAAGATGGTAATCACCCTTTTAGGATGAAGCGATTCACGGTCGCTGATATAGACATGATATAACACATGCAGGCTGGACATTGCAGAAAGCATAACAAATTTTTCTATAATATTTGCCGGAAGTAACACTGCAAAAAGTCCATCCGATTTCAGATTTTTACTTACCGCTTCAATCAGTTCCCGGAAGGAAAGCTGATCGGCATGTTTCGCTGTATTCTGCTGAGCGATTGACGAACGCCGGTGGTTTTCAAAAAAGGGAGGATTGCAGATTATCAGACTGTATTTTTTACCGGGATGAAACAGCCTGATATCAGCGTGATACACTTTTATACGGGAACTCCACGGACTCATTGATACATTGGCGACTGCCTGACTGTAACTTGGTGCATCCCGTTCGACAGCATCTATTTCACAATTGCATTTTTGAGCCAGCATTAAAGCCAGCAAGCCTGTTCCGGTACCGATATCGAGCACAGAATCATTCTCACTGACAGGAGTGATGGCTCCAAACAGACAGGCATCTGTTGAGACCTTCATCGCACTCTGATCCTGGCTGATCTTGAATTGTTTGAATTGGAAGTAAGAGTTGCCCAGTGATAATATTTTTACAACAGCAATTAACAGTATTCAAATTACAGATTCATGTCATGGAATTGTTTACAGTAATTCTATTAGTTAATTCGATCTGATTGACTAAATCATGTACACCCTTCCTTTGAAAAGGCATATGCTGCAGATCGTCTGCCCGGCTTTCTATTTTTGATAGACCATCTGCGCAATGTATTTTTTATCGCCAATGGTGACTTTAACATAATAGGTTCCTGCAGCATCGAACGTACTCATTTGAATTTCCTCTGACAATTCACCCTCTTTCAACCTGACCATTTTGCTGAAGATCACCTGGCCAGCCGTTGTAGTCAGTTCAATCTTTGCCTCCGGTTCCTGTTTATCATTAAGATGCAGGTAAACGGTGAATGCGCCATAAGTTGGATTAGGGAAAATTGAAAGCGGCAAGTAATAATCTTCTGGTGAAACAACTGCTACGCTAATTTCATCGATATACCCATCGCAATCATCATCTATACCATTAGGGAGTATTTCCACTGCCCCGGGAAATACATCTTCATCTGAGTCGTCACAGTCAGTACTGTCGGCAACATATCCGGACGGAGCAGCACAGGCAAAGAAGCTGATAGATGCATTACCAAAATTATCATTGTCGGCATCCTGGTAGAAAACAGTAAGTGCAAGGCCCTCATCTATTTGAATGTTGCAGTTGTCATCCATTCCGTTGCAACTCTCTGGTGCTGCCGGGTTGATTAATGGATTACCATCATTACAATCCGTATTATTTACAGAATAGCCGGCACCCGGATTACTACACAGGGAAATGCCTGCGTTCAAAACACTGCCAAAGTTATCATTATCGGAATCTACATAGTAGGTGATAAAGATCAGTCCGTCATCTGTTGTGCCATTGCAGTTATCATCTACCCCGTTACAACTTTCCAATGCTGCGGGATTGATTGCTGTAATTGCATCATTACAGTCAGTGTTGTTAGTTGAAAAACCGGCACCAGGATTGTTGCAGAGAGAACTACCAATATCAAATTGATCACCATAGCTGTCATTGTCCACATCGGCGTAATAAGTGATGAAGGTCAATCCGTCATCTGCTGTTCCATTGCAGTTATCATCAATTCCGTTGCAGCTTTCTATTGCAGCAGGATTGATTGCAATATTTCCATCATTGCAATCGGTATTGTTAGTGGAGAAGCCAGCTCCGGGATTATTGCAAAGTGATGTTCCAATATCAGTGAGATCACCATAGCTATCATTATCCAGATCAGCGTAATAAGTGATGAAGATCAATCCGTCATCTGCTGTTCCATTACAGTTATCATCGATTCCATTGCAGCTTTCGATTGCAGATGGATTGATCAATGCACTTGCATCGTTGCAATCAGTATTGTTAGTTGCAAATCCAAAACCCGGATCAATGCAAAGTGAATTTCCAAGATCAGCTACATTTCCAAATCCGTCATTATCAAGATCAGCGTAATAAGTTGTGAAGATCAATCCATCATCTGCAGTTCCGTTGCAGTTATCATCAATTCCGTTGCAGCTTTCTATTGCAGCAGGATTGATTGCAATGTTTCCATCATTGCAATCAGTATTGTTAATCGAGAATCCAAAGCCCGGATCATTGCAGAGAGAATTGCCAATATCTGAGAGATCACCAAAGCTGTCATTATCCAGATCAGCGTAATAAGTGATGAAGATTAATCCATCATCTGCAGTTCCATTACAGTTGTCATCAATTCCGTTACAGCTTTCTATTGCCGTAGGATTGATTGCAATATTTCCATCATTACAATCTGCGTTGTTAGTTGAAAATCCAAAGCCCGGATCATTGCAAAGAGAATTGCCAATATCTGAGAGATCACCAAAACTGTCATTATCAAGATCAGTGTAATAAGCAGTGAAGATCAATCCATCATCTGCTGTTCCATTGCAATTATCATCGATTCCGTTACAGCTTTCAATAGCGGCAATATTTATTAGTGGATTGCCATCATTGCAATCAGTATTGTTGATCGAGAATCCAACTCCGGGGTCATTACAAAGTGAGTTCCCGATATCGGATAGGTCTCCAAAGCTGTCATTGTCCAGATCAGCGTAATAAGTGATGAAGATCAAACCATCATCTGCAGTTCCATTGCAATTATCATCAATTCCATTACAGCTTTCGAAAGCAGCAGGATTGATTGCAAAGTTTTCATCATTGCAATCTGTGTTGATAATCGAGAATCCAACTCCGGGATTATTGCAAAGTGAATTTCCAATATCTGAGAGATCACCATAGCTGTCATTGTCCAGATCAGCATAATAAGTGATGAAGATCAATCCGTCATCTGCAGTTCCATTACAATTATCATCAATTCCATTACAGCTTTCGGTAGCAGCAGGATTGATTGTAATGTTGCCATCATTGCAATCGGTGTTGTTAGTTGAAAATCCAAAGCCCGGATCATTGCAGAGAGAATTTCCAAGATCAGCTACATTTCCAAATCCGTCATTATCCAGATCGGCGTAATACGTGATGAAGATCAATCCATCATCTGCAGTTCCATTGCAGTTATCATCGATTCCGTTACAGCTTTCGGTAGCAGCAGGATTGACCAATGCACTTGCATCATTACAATCGGTATTGTTATTTGAAAATCCAAAGCCCGGATCATTGCAGAGAGAAATTCCTATATCAAACAGATCACCAAAGCTGTCATTATCCAGATCAGCATAATAAGTGATGAAGATCAACCCATCATCAGCAGTTCCATTGCAATTATCATCCATTCCATTACAGCTTTCTGTAGCAGCAGGATTGACCAATGCGCTTGCATCATTACAATCTATATTGTTAGTTGCGAAGCCAAAACCCGGATCATTGCAAAGAGAGTTTCCAATATCGGCTGCATCACCAAATCCGTCATTATCCAGATCAGCGTAATAAGTAGTGAAGGTCAATCCATCATCTGCAGTTCCATTGCAGTTGTCATCGATTCCGTTACAGCTTTCAAGGGCAGCAGGATTGATTGCAATGT
Source organism: Chitinophagaceae bacterium (assembly GCA_016704325.1). Taxonomy (GTDB): domain Bacteria; phylum Bacteroidota; class Bacteroidia; order Chitinophagales; family UBA10324; genus JACCZZ01. Next base: position 499,817 of record JADJAG010000008.1, on the reverse strand, counting down.
TTCCATCATTGCAATCGACATTGTTAGTTGAAAAGCCAGCTCCGGGATTGTCGCAAAGCGAAGTTCCAATATCAGTGAGATCACCAAAGCTGTCATTATCCAGATCAGCGTAATATGTGATGAAAACCAAACCATCATCTGCTGTTCCGTTACAGTTATCATCAATTCCATTACAGCTTTCGGTAGCAGCAGGATTGATTGTAATGTTTCCGTCATTGCAATCGGTATTGTTAGTTGAAAATCCAGAACCCGGATCAATGCAGAGGAATTGCCAATATCTGTGAGATCACCAAAGCTGTCATTATCAAGATCAACATAATAAGTCATGAAGATTAAACCATCATCTGCAGTTCCATTGCAATTATCATCGATTCCATTGCAGCTTTCGGTAGCAGCAGGATTGATTGCATGTTTGCATCATTGCAATCAGTATTGTTAGTTGAAAAGCCAAACCCCGGATCATTGCAAAGCGAAGTTCCAATATCAGTGAGATCACCAAAGCTGTCATTATCCAGATCAGCGTAATATGTGATGAAAACCAAACCATCATCTGCTGTTCCATTGCAGTTATCATCAATTCCATTACAACTTTCGATTGCAGCAGGATTGATTGCAATGTTTCCATCATTGCAATCAGTATTGTTAATCGAGAATCCAAAACCCGGATCATTGCAGAGAGAATTGCCAATATCTGAGAGATCACCATAACTGTCATTATCCAGATCAGCGTAATAAGTAGTGAAGATCAAACCATCATCTGCAGTTCCGTTACAGTTATCATCGATTCCATTACAGCTTTCGAAAGCAGCAGGATTGATTGCAACGTTTCCGTCATTGCAATCTGTGTTGTTAGTTGAGAAGCCAGCTCCAGGATTGTTGCAAAGTGAACTGCCAATATCAGTGAGATCACCAAAGCTGTCATTATCCAGATCAGCGTAATAAGTCGTGAAGATCAATCCATCATCTGCTGTTCCATTGCAGTTATCATCGATTCCATTGCAACTTTCAATGGCGGCAATATTTATTAGTGGATTGCCATCATTGCAATCAGTATTATTAATCGAGAATCCAAACCCCGGATCATTACAGAGAGAATTTCCAATATCTGAGAGATCACCAAAGCTGTCATTGTCCAGATCAGCGAAATAAGTGATGAAGATTAATCCATCATCTGCTGTTCCATTGCAATTATCATCGATTCCGTTACAACTTTCTGTTGCAGCAGGATTGATTGTAATGTTGCCATCATTGCAATCAGTATTGTTAATCGAGAATCCAAACCCCGGATCATTACAGAGTGAATTTCCAATATCGGACAGATCTCCAAAACTGTCATTATCCAGATCAGCGTAATAAGTAGTGAAGATTAATCCATCATCTGCAGTTCCATTGCAATTATCATCGATTCCATTACAGCTTTCTGCAGCAGGATTGATTGCAAAGTTTTCATCATTGCAATCTGTGTTGATAATTGAGAAGCCAACTCCGGGATTATTGCAAAGTGAATTTCCAATATCGGAGAGATCACCAAAACTGTCATTATCCAGATCAGCGTAATAAGTAGTGAAGATCAATCCATCATCTGCTGTTCCATTGCAGTTATCATCGATTCCATTACAACTTTCGATTGCAGCAGGATTGATTGCAATGTTTGCATCATTACAATCGGTATTGTTAGTTGAGAAGCCAAAGCCCGGGATCATTGCAAAGTGAGTTCCCAATATCTGAGAGATCACCATAGCTGTCATTATCCAGATCAGTGTAATAAGTAGTGAAGATCAAACCGTCATCAGCTGTTCCATTGCAATTATCATCGATTCCATTACAGCTTTCAAGGGCAGCAGGATTGATTGCAATGTTGCCGTCATTGCAATCGGTGTTGTTAGTTGAGAAGCCAGCTCCGGGATTGATGCAAAGTGAATTCCCAATATCTGAGAAATCACCAAAGCTGTCATTATCCAGATCAGCGTAATATGTGATGAAAACCAAACCATCATCTGCTGTTCCGTTACAGTTATCATCAATTCCATTGCAACTTTCAAGGGCAGCAGGATTGATTGCAATGTTGCCATCATTGCAATCGGTGTTGTTAGTTGAGAAGCCAGCTCCTGGATTGTTACAAAGTGAGTTCCCAATATCTGAGAGATCACCAAAGCTGTCATTATCCAAATCAGCGTAATAAGTGATGAAGATCAATCCGTCATCTGCAGTTCCGTTACAGTTGTCATCAATTCCATTACAGCTTTCGAAAGCAGCAGGATTGATTGCAATGTTTCCATCATTGCAATCTGTGTTGTTAGTTGAAAAGCCAAAACCCGGATTGTTGCAAAGAGAACTGCCAATATCAAACAGATCTCCAAAGCTGTCATTATCAAGATCAGGGTAATAAGTGATGAAGATCAATCCGTCATCTGCCGTTCCATTGCAATTATCATCGATTCCGTTGCAGCTTTCAATGGCGGCAGGATTTATTAGTGGATTCCATCATTGCAATCAGTATTGTTAATTGAGAATCCAAAGCCCGGATCATTGCAGAGAGAATTGCCAATATCAGGCAGATCACCAAAGCTGTCATTGTCCAGATCAGCGTAATAAGTGATGAAGATCAAACCATCATCTGCAGTTCCGTTGCAGTTATCATCGATTCCATTCAACGCTTTCGGTTAGTAGGATTGATTGCACTTTATCATTGCAATCAGTATTGTTAATTGAAAATCCAAACCCGGATCATTGCAGAGAGAATTTCCAATATCTGAGAGATCACCAAAGCTGTCATTATCCAGATCAGCATAATAAGTGATGAAGATTAATCCATCATCTGCTGTTCCATTGCAATTATCATCGATTCCGTTACAACTTTCTGTTGCAGCAGGATTGATTGTAATGTTGCCATCATTGCAATCAGTATTGTTAATCGAGAATCCAACTCCGGGGTCATTACAAAGTGAGTTCCCAATATCGGAAAGATCACCATAGCTGTCATTGTCCAGATCAGCGTAATAAGTGATGAAGATCAATCCATCATCTGCTGTTCCATTGCAGTTATCATCGATTCCGTTACAGCTTTCGGTAGCAGCAGGATTGATTGCAATGTTTCCATCATTGCAATCGGTATTGTTGGTTGAGAATCCAAAACCCGGATCATTGCAGAAGAACTTCCAATATCGGACATATCACCGAAGCTGTCATTATCCAGATCAGTGTAATAAGTGATGAAAACCAAACCATCATCTGCAGTTCCGTTGCAGTTATCATCGATTCCGTTACAGCTTTCGGTAGCAGCAGGATTGATTGCAATGTTTCCATCATTGCAATCTGTGTTGTTAGTTGCGAATCCAAACCCCGGATTGTTACAGAGAGAATTGCCAATATCAGTGAGATCACCAAAACTGTCATTATCCAGATCAGCGTAATAAGTGATGAAGATCAAACCATCATCTGCAGTTCCGTTGCAGTTGTCATCGATTCCGTTACAACTTTCGATTGCAGCAGGATTGATTGCTTCACTTCCATCATTACAATCTACGTTGTTAGTTGCGAATCCAAATCCGGGATTGTTACAGAGAGAAAGTCCTATATCAAACAGATCTCCAAAATTGTCATTGTCCAAATCAGCATAATAAGTGATGAAGATCAAACCATCATCTGCTGTGCCATTGCAGTTGTCATCGATACCATTGCAAATTTCCAGGACAGAAGGGTTAATCAATGCATTCCCGTCATTGCAGTCAAAGGCATTGGTTGAATAGCCAACTCCGGGACTACTGCAAAATAGAATTCCATCATCTGCGAGATCCCCATAACTGTCATTGTCCAGATCAGCAAAGTAAGTGATAAAGGCTAATCCTTCATCAGCAGTCCCATTGCAGTTATCATCTAATCCATTGCAATTTTCTATTGCTAATGAATTTACTGAGGCGTCTGCATCATTGCAATCCGTATTACTGGTGGAGTAACCTGTACCTGGATTGCTGCAAAATGGGTTTCCCGGGGTCTGACAAACTTCCAAAGCCATCATTATCGAAATCTACATAGTAAGTGGAATAAATTAAACCATCATCTGCATTTCCATTACAATTGTCGTCAATGCCATTACAGGCTTCCGCAGCTCCTGGGTTTATGGTTGGATTTATATCATAGCAGTCATCATTGTTGTCAGCAAATCCGCTACCAGGGTTATTACATAATGAACTACCTGTCACAAAAATATCTCCATAGCCATCGTTGTCCTGGTCAGGATAATAAGTACTAAAGTCTAATCCATCATCAGTAATGGCATCGCAATCATCATCGATTCCATTGCAGGCTTCTGGCATGCCCGGGTTTATAATGGCACTGTTATCATTACAGTCATTGTTAGTTGTGGAATATCCACTACCCGGATTACTGCACAAAGCGTTCCCGGCATCCTGCAAATCGCCATATCCATCATTGTCCAAATCGATAAAGTAGGTGACGAATATTAGCCCGTCATCATTGGTGCCGTTGCAATTATCATCAACAGCATTGCATTGTTCTAATGCAGCAGGATTTATTGCGGAAGCATTATCATTGCAATCATCATTTCCGGTTACAAAGCCGGCACCCGGATTTTCACAGAAAAAATTACCTGGATCAATTGCGCTTCCGTAACCATCTTCATCTGCATCAACATAGTAAGCAATAAAAATTAATCCTTCATCAGCCAAAGTATTGCAGTTATCATCTAATCCATTACAAACTTCCGTTGCAGCAGGATAGATGGTCGCACCATCGGCCGGACTGTCATTACAATCGGTGTTATTAGTAGAAAAGCCAAGACCGGGATTACTACAAAGAACAATTCCAGTACCGGCCTCATTTCCAAAGCCATCACCATCTTCATCAGGGTAGTAGGTTAAGAACAGGCCTTCATCAGCAGTGGTATTGCAATTATCATCAATGCCATTGCATACTTCCACAGCAGCTGGATTAATTGTTTCCTGTGAGTCATTGCAATCAGTGTTGTCAAGGATGTATCCATCCGGTTGCGCGCAGGAATCTATGTGATTGGCCGCATTTCCAAATCCATCGCCATCCGTATCTGCATAGTAGGTAATCAGGCCGACAGCATCATCAATTGAAAAATTACAGTTGTCATCAATTCCGTTGCAACTCTCCGTTGCAACAGGATTAATGGTACTGATCTGATCATTACAGTCTGTATTATTAGTTGCAAAACCGGAACCCGGATTGGTGCATAATAGACTGCCAAAGTCTGACAGGTCACCAAATCCATCATTATCAGCGTCTGCATAGTAATTCGTAAATACCAATCCTTCATCTACAATCACATTGCAATTGTCATCAACACCATTACAAGTTTCTGAAGCGGATGGATGGATGCTAATATTACTATCGTTGCAATCGGTATTATTAATTGAGAAATTGGTACCGGGATTAATGCATAAAGAGTTTCCACTATCGAGTAAATTTCCAAAACTGTCATTATCCTGGTCAACATAATAAGTTACAAAAACTAATCCATCATCGCTTGTTCCATTGCAATTATCATCGATTCCATTACAACTTTCGGCAGCTGCGGGATTTATCAATGCTCCATCAGCAGGATTATCATTGCAATCCGTATTGTTGGTTGCGAATCCGGTTCCGGGACTGCTGCAAAGCGAAATGCCAGGGTCGAAAGCATCACCATAGCTGTCATTGTCCAGATCAGTATAGTATGTAATGAAGAGGAGTCCTTCATCTATCGATGCGTTGCAGTTATCATCTATACTGTTGCAGTCTTCTGTTTGAGCAGGATTGATTGCTGCTATTACATCATTGCAATCGTTGTTATTACCGGCATAACCGATACCAGGATCACTACAAAGTAAAACTCCGGTTGCGGAAATGTTTCCATATCCATCATGGTCAGTATCGGTGTAGTAAGTGATATAGGAGAGTCCTTCATCGGTTGTGCTATTACAGTTATCATCAATACTGTTACAGGATTCTGTTGCGGAAGGATTGATGGCATTATTAAAATCGTAACAATCATCATTGTTATCAATAAAGCCCGGACCGGGATTACTGCACAAGGCAATTCCGGTAATAAATAAGTCACCAAAGCCATCACTATCCTGATCCGGATAATAAGTAGTGAAAAGGAGACCTTCGTCAGTAGCTCCATTGCAATTATCGTCTACCTGGTTACATGTTTCAGTTGAAGAAGGATTGATTGCATTATTAGTATCATTGCAATCTTCGTTATTGGTCGCATAGGCAATACCTGGATTGTCACAAAGCGACACGCCTCCATCCGCCCAATCACCAAATCCATCACTATCAGCATCTGAATAATAAGTTACAAAAAGGACTCCATCGTCTACTGCCAAATTACAGTTGTCATCAATTCCATTACAACTTTCTGCGGAAGCCGGATTAATAGCACCGCCATCGGCGGGATCATCATTACAATCCAAATTATTGATGGAGTATCCAAAGCCCGGGTCATTGCATAATGAATTTCCGGTATCAGATTGATCACCGAAATTATCATGATCAATATCAGCAAAGTAGGTTATGAAAACCAATCCTTCATCAACTGTACTATTGCAATTATCATCAATGGCATTGCAAAATTCAATGGAAGCCGGATTGATTGTTGCCGTTGCATCATTGCAATCCAAATTGTTTATTGAAAATCCGGAACCGGGATCATTGCAAAACAGAATTCCGGTAGTGGATTGATCGCCGTAGTTATCATGATCAAAATCCAGATAGTAAGTGGTGAATATTAATCCATCATCAGTTGTTCCATTGCAGTTGTCATCGATTCCGTTACAGCTTTCTGTTGCCGCAGGATTGATTGCAATGTTTCCATCATTACAATCGGAATTATTTATTGAGAAACCAAACCCGGGATTATTGCAAAGTGAAGTTCCAGCATCACTGAGATCTCCGAAATTGTCATTATCCAGATCGGCATAATAAGTGATGAAGGTTAATCCGTCATCAGTAGTTCCGTTACAGTTGTCATCGATTCCATTACAGCTTTCAGTAGCAGATGGATTGATCAATGCACTTGCATCGTTGCAATCAGCATTATTAGTTGAGAAGCCAACTCCGGGATTATTGCAAAGTGAAGTTCCGGCATCAGTGAGATCTCCAAAATTGTCATTATCCAGATCGACGTAATAAGTGATGAAGGTTAATCCATCATCAGTTGTTCCATTGCAATTATCGTCAATTCCATTACAGCTTTCAGTAGCAGATGGATTGATCAATGGACTTGCATCGTTGCAATCAGTATTGCTAGTTGAGAAACCAAACCCGGGATTATTGCAAAGTGAAGTTCCAGCATCAGCGAGATCTCCAAAATTGTCATTATCCAGATCGGCGTAATAAGTGATGAAGGTTAATCCGTCATCAGTAGTTCCGTTACAGTTGTCATCGATTCCATTACAGCTTTCAGTAGCAGATGGATTGATCAATGCACTTGCATCGTTGCAATCAGCATTATTAGTTGAGAAGCCAACTCCGGGATTATTGCAAAGTGAAGTTCCAGCATCAGTGAGATCTCCAAAGCTGTCAATATCCAGATCACTGTAATAAGTGATGAAGGTTAATCCATCATCAGTTGTTCCGTTGCAGTTATCATCGATTCCGTTACAGCTTTCAGTAGCAGATGGATTGATCAATGCACTTGCATCGTTGCAATCAGTATTGTTAGTTGAGAAGCCAAACCCGGGATTATTGCAAAGTGAAGTTCCAGCATCACTGAGATCTCCAAAATTGTCATTATCAAGATCGGTGTAATAAGTGATGAAGGTTAATCCGTCATCTGCCGTTCCGTTGCAGTTATCATCGATTCCATTACAGCTTTCAGTAGCAGATGGATTGATCAATGCACTTGCATCGTTGCAATCAGCATTGTTAGTGGAAAAGCCAACTCCGGGATTATTGCAAAGTGAAGTTCCAGCATCACTGAGATCTCCAAAATTGTCATTATCCAGATCGGCGTAATAAGTGATGAAGGTTAATCCGTCATCTGCAGTTCCGTTGCAGTTATCATCAATTCCATTACAACTTTCTGTTGCCGCAGGATTGATTGCAATGTTTCCATCATTGCAATCAGTATTATTTATTGAGAAACCAAATCCGGGATTATTGCAAAGTGAAGTTCCAGCATCACTGAGATCTCCAAAATTGTCATTATCCAGATCGGCGTAATAAGTGGTGAATGTTAATCCATCATCAGTTGTTCCATTGCAGTTGTCATCGATTCCATTGCAGCTTTCAGCAGCAGATGGATTGATCAATGCTTGCATGTGCAATCGCTGAAGCCTTGCAAAGTGAAGTTCCAGCATCGGTGAGACTCCAAAATTGTCATTATCCAGATATACAGTAATGAAGGTTAATCCGTCTGCCGTTCCATTGCGTTATCATCGATTCCATTCTACTGCCTTCAGCAGCCGGATTGATCAATGCACTTGCATCATTGCAATCCGCATTGTTTGTTGAGAAGCCGGTTCCGGGATTGTTGCAAAGTGAACTGCCAGATCAGTAAATCCTCCAAAACTATCATTATCCAGATCTGCGTAATAAGTAATGAAGGTTAATCCATCATCAGCCGTTCCATTGCAGTTGTCATCGATTGCATTGCAGCTTTCGGTTGCAGCAGGATTAATCAATCCACTTGCATCATTGCAATCCAGGTTATTTACTGAAAAGCCGGCGCCGGGATTGCTACAGAATGCATTTCCAACATCAGAGAGATCACCAAAGTTGTCACCATCCAGATCTGCATAATAGTTTATAAAAATTAGTCCATCATCTGTTGTTCCGTTGCAGTTGTCGTCAATTGCATTGCAAATTTCTAAAGCAGCAGGATTAATTTCGATGCTGCCATCGTTACAATCGGTATTGTTGGTTGAATAACCAGCGCCGGGATTGTTACAAAGAGCATTTCCATTGTCTGCGACATCTCCAAAGCTGTCATTATCAAGATCTGTGTAATAGGTTATGAAGACCAAATTATCATCCGTTGTTCCATTACAGTTGTCATCTGTTTCATTGCAACTTTCGGCAGCAGCAGGGTTTATTGATGCATTTCCATCATTACAATCAAGGTTATTGGTGGAGAATCCAATTCCAGGACTATCGCAAAGAGAGTTTCCCGGTGCCGATAAATCGCCATAATTGTCATTGTCCAGATCGATGTAGTAGGTGATGAAAATTAATCCTTCATCAGAAGCACCATTGCAGTTATCATCTAAACTATTGCATACTTCCGGCTCACCGGGGTTGATAGCATCATTCAGGTCATTACAATCCAGGTTATTAGAAGAGAATCCCAGCCCCGGGTTAATACAGAGTGAGTTACCTGTATTTAATTGATCACCGAAATGGTCATTATCAACATCAATGTAATACGTAACGAATACAAGGCCATCATCAGCAGCTCCATTACAATCATCATCAATGCTATTACAAGTTTCTATCGCCGCGGGATTAATCAAAGCATTTCCGTCATCACAATCCAGGTTATTGGTGGAATATCCTGAACCCGGATCTATGCACAATGAAACTACATCATCATTCAGATCACCATAATTGTCATTGTCAAGGTCAGGGTAATACGAAATGAAAACAAGGCCGTCATCTGCAGTACCATTACAGTTATCATCTATACTGTTACAAATCTCAGCCACCAAAGGATTGACTTGTGCATTTCCGTCATTACAATCTAAGTTGTTGGTAGAAAAATCAATTCCCGGATCATTGCAAAGCGAGTTACCTGTATCTGAATCAGCACCATAATTATCATGGTCGAGATCTGCATAGTAAATCAAAAAGGTGAGTCCGTCATCTGCAGTTGCATTGCAATTATCATCCAGTCCATTACAAAGTTCTGTAGCAGCTGGGTTGATCGTTGCGCCAACGCCGGGCTCATCATTACAATCCAGGTTATTGGTGACGAAACCTACACCGGGATCATTGCATAGTGAAATACCATTCACATTTTCATCACCGAAACTATCATTGTCAAGGTCGGGGAAATACGTTTCGAAAACTAAACCATCATCTGCCGTTCCGCTGCAATTATCATCAAGGCCATTGCAAATTTCAATTTGAGCCGGATTGATTTCTTCATTAGTATCATCACAATCAAAATTATTGGAGATAAAACCAAAGCCCGGATCTATACAAAGGGTACTACCCATATTGTTTACATCACCATAACTGTCATTGTCCAAATCAGGATAGTAGGTAATAAATATTAAACCATCATCAGCTGTACCTGTGCAGTTGTCATCCAGGCCATTGCATATTTCATTCGATCCGGGATTGATGAATGCACTTTCATCATCACAATCAAAATTATTTTCCGAATACCCCGATCCCGGATTATTGCACAGTGATATACCGGACGATGACAAGTCTCCGTATAAATCCAGATCAAGGTCAACATAGTAGGTCTCAAAAGTTAACCCTTCATCTACTGCAAGGTTGCAGTTATCATCAATACCATTACAACTTTCAAGAATTCCGGGATGTATTGCTGCATTCAAATCATTGCAATCATCGTTGTTCGTTGAAAAGCCATTCCCCGGATCATTACAAAGAGAAATGCCGGCACCCTGGTTACTGCCGAAAGTATCCACATCAGCATCTGTGTAATACGTGATGAACAATCCTTCATCAATAGCTCCATTACAATTGTCGTCTAAGCTATTGCAAGTTTCTATGGCTCCGGGATAGATTGCAGCATTGTTATCATTACAGTCTGTAGTATCCGAAACATAACCTACCGGTTGTGCAATTGAATCTTTTCTTATATCAGCATTGCCATACTGATCGCCATCAACATCGGCAAAATAAGCTGACTCTAGTTTGCACTTACCCAGATCCAATTCCAAGGTATCTCCGGTTGCTAACCGAAGGCTGTCGAGTTTAAGCCGGAATGATTCAATGAGCGCAGTATAATTCGGATCAAAGATGAGGTTGGTATTTTGTTCGGGATCAATATTGAGATCAAAAAACTCTTCAGTTTCGTCTTTGCACAAGCTGAAGATATACATGTAGTCCAAAGAGCGTACGGCCAGCCATTTATTTCCCGCTTCCAGGTAGTTCTCATAATAGAAATATTTTCTGTGTACCTGCCCTTGTGCTAATTGATGCAGTGATACACCATCCATATTAAAAGTGTCCGGAATACCGGCTGCATCGAGCAGGGTAGTAGCTATATCGATGTTTGCAGCAATCTCATAATCTACTACTGTACCCGGCGCAAACCAGGCAGGGTATCGAACGAAAAGCGGAAGCCGTAAGGATTCTTCATAAGCAAGCACCTTCTTCTCCATACCATGTTCACCAAGCAAGTATCCATTATCGCTGGAAAAAATAATAAGCGTGCTGTCAAGTATCTGTTGCTGTTCCAGGTATTTCAATACCGTATCCACGCTGTATTCCGCAGCCTGGCCATTTTCATAATAATCCCTGATTACCTGGTCCAGTTCCGTAGAATCACCTTCGAATAAATGACCGGGATAGAGGTAAGAGGGGAAATCTTTTGTATAGGGTTTGTTATTGGTTGGAAAGTTTATTGTCGACTGCTGATATAGCGTCTCATGGCCCGGCATTGGTTCGTACGGACTGTGTGGAAAGCGATAAAAAAGAAAGAGTGCCCATGGTGTTTCATCAGGCACCATGTTTTCCACAAAGTTCAACCCAAGGTTGGTATACACTTCTGCTTCATGTTCTGCGTAATACACGGTAGATCCATCTTTGAACCGCATCACCAGGCTATCATGTTCGATGGAATCGGTAACTGCCCAGTAGTCAAATCCAACAGGGTCGTCAGGTACATGATAATCCAGCAACCACTTTCCGATAAAAGCGGTTTTATAACCATTGTCCTGCAGGATGGACGATATGTAAGGAAGTCCGGCTTTTGGCGAAGCATTATTTTCTATTGCCCCGTGGTGATGGGCATATAAACCGGTGTAGATGGAAGCCCTGCTGGGAGTGCACAGGGAAGTCGTAGCGCCTGTAAACTTAAAATTCGCTCCTTCTTCTGTAAGCCGGTCAACTGCAGGCGTATTGAAAAATGCAGGACCGCCATTGGCCTTAAACATATCATACCGTGCATCATCCAAAACAATCACCACAATATTAGGCTTGGCACTTCCGGGTTGAGCCATAGCAGGAAATGCGAACAGGCATAGCCATGCAATCAGCAGGTAAAACAAATTCATATGGCTGCATTTCGACTTACAAAATGAGAGGAAGGGTTTTTGCCGGTACAAAAAGGCCGGGTTGCCATAATTGCCAATTAAGTCAAAACCTTTTGCAAGGCCGCGACAAGCATTTGTAATATGCAAATAATACGTAACAATTTGATTCATCAATTTCCGGGGTAAATGTTGTGTCATCTTAAGGTGGTAAATTAACGAAAAGAAATAGTAATAGTTACCGGTTTTTTTATGGAAACATATGCGTTTTTAAGGGTATGGGAATGGACGGGTAGCGCCAGCTGTGCAAGTCAAGAATCAAGAATCAAGACCCAAGACTTAAGACATAGCAAGTTTCAATATAAAATTGAAAATAAGTTTAAATTGGTCAACCTATTTTAGGCAACGACATAATGAATGTGCAAGTGACCGGCTTCGCCGCAGCAATTTAACCATTTAGCAATTTAACCATTTAGCCATTTAGCCATTTATCAATTTAACCCACCAAATATTGCTTTAAAAGATGAACGACTTGTCGTACACCCAATATCTTCTTCCTGCTATCCCATTCTAATCCGTTCATTACCTTTGCGCCTCATGATTCGTATCGGTATCTTTTTTGGCGGGGCATCCCGTGAGCGTGAAATCTCTTTTGCAGGTGGCAGGACGGTGTACGACAATCTCGACAAAAACCTGTTTGAACCTGTTCCCATCTTTGTTGATTCAAAGGGTAATTTTATCCTGCTCAACTGGCAATACATCTACAAAGGCACCATACGTGATTTTTATCCACCCATTTCTACGCTTCCCCATAGTAACCATAACTTCCAACTTTACCTGGAGTCACTTGGTGATCTTGCTCCGGAGGCCTTGCAGGAACTGATCAGCAAGGTGGGCAAAAAGCTTTCTGTAGAAGATCTGAAAGAGTTGATTGACTTTGGTTTCCTTGCTTTGCATGGAGCCGGTGGTGAAGATGGTTCCATACAGGGAATACTGGAGTGGTTGCATATTCCCTATTCCGGTTCCGGCATTCTACCTTCCTCTATAGGCATGAATAAGGTATTCCAGAAAAGCATGATGAAGGAAGCCGGCCTCCAGGTTGCCAAAAGTGTGGTAATTAAGAGAAAGGAATGGCTGCTGGCAACCGATGTGAAGCGGATCTTCAGCCAGGCACAACGAAAAATAGGATTGCCCATGGTGGTGCGTCCTGCCAATCAGGGATCTTCTATTGGCGTCACGATAGTGAGAAGCAAAAAGGAAAAACTCTTCATGCAGGCTGTTGATGCAGCTTTTTTTATTCGCAGACTTACGGCAGCGGAATGGAGTATTTTTTCAGCAGAAGAACAAATTGAATGGGTTGCTAACTTTTCGGAGATAAAGGACGGAACGGGTATTCCATGCGCTATCGGCAATAGGGTTATTTACCATCCGGAAGCATTGTTGCAGTTTATCAAAACCCATTTCAGCACTTCAAACGAAACGCTCCTTCTGGAAAGCATCTATGAAGAACAGGAAGTGCAGCTGGAAGCATTTATTGATGGCACTGAATTTTCCTGTATCGTAATAAGGAATGAAGCGGATAAGCCTGTTGCATTACCTCCTACTGAAATAAGAAAGGGCAGGGAAGTTTTTGACTACCGTTCAAAATATTTGCCAGGCCTTACCCGTAAGGTGACACCGATAGATCTTCCTAAAGAAGATATAGAAAGAATCCGTGAGGATTGTGAAGCTTTGTTCCTGTTTTTCGGGTTTCATGTGTATGCACGCATTGATGGATTCATCAGAAAGGACAAAAAGATATTCCTCAACGATCCGAACACCACATCAGGCATGTTGCCTTCCTCTTTCTTCTTTCACCAAGCAGCGGAAATCGGTTTAAATCCTTCGCAGTTTCTCACTTATATTATTCGCACCTCCATAGCAGAACGAATTCAATCGCAATCGCATACTACAGGATTAAGATTGCTGTTGTTGTTATTGGATGAGCAGATTGCCGGTTTGAAAAATCAATCTGGGGTGAAGAAAAAAATTGCCGTGATATTAGGTGGCTACTCTTCAGAACGTCATATTTCCGTAGAAAGCGGAAGAAATATTTTTGAAAAGCTGGCTTCCTCTACTAAGTATGAACCTATTCCTGTTTTCCTGATAGGTAATGAAAAGGAATATGCATTATACCAGATTCCGGTTAACCTTTTACTGAAAGACAATGCGGATGATATCAGAGAGAAAATTCTCCATTTCAAGAAACATCCGGTGGTGGAAAGGATTAAAAAGCAATGTCGCCGGTTAACCGAGAAGTATGCTTCTGCAACAGTTGTTTTTGAACCTAAACAATTATCATTGCAAGACCTGAAAGAACAGGTGGATGCTGTCTTCATTGCATTGCACGGAAGACCGGGAGAAGACGGACAGTTGCAATCCGAGCTGGACGAATTGCATATTCCATACAATGGTTCCGGTGTTGCTTCTTCGCAAATCACGATCAATAAATACCAAACCAATGAAATACTTCGGCAACATGGTTTCCTGGTTGCTGAACATTTGCAGCTGAATAAACAGGATTGGCAGCAGGATAAAGAGAAATTTTATGATGGAATATTGGCGACCTTACACTATCCATTCATATGCAAACCGGTGGATGATGGTTGCAGTTCTGCCGTTAAAAAAATAAAATCACGCGAAGAATTGGATGCTTTCTGTGAGCTGCTTTTCAGAGATAAGGAATCGTATCCCAAAAAATTTGCTGAGGCGCTGGGTTTAAAACCGGGAGAAGAGTTTCCGCGCAAGCAACAACTATTAGCAGAAGAACTGATCACGCGTAAGGGTGCCACTCATTTCCTGGAAATTACGGGAGGCATGCTTACAAAATTGAATGGTAAGGGCGGAATGGAGTTCGAAGTATTTGAGCCTTCAGAAGCTTTGGCAGGCGAAGAAGTACTTTCGCTGGAAGAGAAATTTCTGGCAGGTCAAGGTCAAAACATAACTCCGGCAAGGTTTGCTAAAGAGGGCGTGGAATATAATCGCATTGCATCAATCGTTAAATCAGATCTCGAAAGGGTAGCAAGAATTCTGAATGTAAGCGGTTACTGCCGCATCGATGCATTTGTCCGCATCTTTGATGACGGCAGGGTAGAAACAATAATAATCGAAGTGAACTCGTTACCGGGCATGACACCGGCTACGGTTATCTTCCACCAGGCAGCAATCAACCTGTATAAGCCATTCGATTTTATTGATAAAATTTTGGAATTTAGTCTCGAAAAACAACGAATCAATAGTGCCAACTAAAACCACATCAGCTACCGGGAAACGGTCCATCCTATATAACTTATTGGGTGCCGTTGCTTTCTATCTTGTGGTCGTTTTATTATTTGCCTTATTTGTAAGAAGCTTTACAAAACATGGTGCATCCGTTTCTGTGCCCTTAGTGGAAGGCATGTCGCTGGAAGAAGCAAAAAGAATCTTGCATAAGAGTGATCTTGCTTATTCCATAGCAGATTCTACCTATGATGCAGGTAAACCTGCATTGAGTGTGGTGAGTCAGAATCCGGCTGCAGATTCAAAAGTGAAGGATGGAAGAGCGATATATCTGACTATTAATGCAAAGCTGGCACCGGAAGTAAAAATGCCGAATCTTAAGGATGCTTCACTGAAGCAGGCCACAATGATTCTGGCAAGCTATAACATGAAAGTAGGTAAGCTAACCTATCAGCCCGACCTTGCTAAAAACATGGTACTCGACCAGTTTTTTGAAGGAAAGCCGATTCCACCCGGCGAAATGATTCGTAAAGGTTCGGTAATCGACCTTGTTTTGGGAGATGGTTCAGGCATTACAGAAGTGGAGATACCGAACCTGATTGGTATGTCGCTTCGGGAAGCTAAATTTGTATTAGAAGGATCTTCGCTAATACTTCGTGCAGTGGTGTATGATAGCAATGTAAAAGAAGATTCGCTTGATGCCATCATCTATCAACAGGTGCCGGACGCAGCTAATGGTGATATGCTGATGCTTAATACAGGAGATGGAGTGGATGTGTTTGTAACTTCACCCGAACATTTCAACAGTTTGCCTGAATAGTGATGAAGGCTCATTGCAGATTGAAGAAGTATTCTAAATGGGATTAATTTAAATTGATAAGATGAAAAAAGCTTCAGGCATTGTTTTGATTTGTTTCAGTATTGGTTTGTCGTGCACCGTTGCCAAAGCGCAGGAATCATTGTTGCCCTTGCATTATAATGCAGCTCAGTTCTCCTTAAAACAACAAAGCACAGTAAGATCGGCTGTAGCACTTCCATTCGTTGATGATTTTTCTTATTCCGGACCGGAACCTGATGTACTTCTTTGGGAAAACAATGGTGCCTTTATCAATCTCACTTTTCCGAAAGATCCTGTTTCTTATGGTGTTGCCACACTTGACGGGCTGGATGGAAATGGTATTCCATATGATACGTCAAGTTATAGTTTCAGTACCATCGGACCTGCCGATACCCTCACTTCCATGCCTGTTTTGATGGCAGGTTTGTCAGCGGCTGACTCTGTCTATTTCAGTTTCTATTATCAGCCCGGCGGCCTCGGCGATGTTCCCAACAATCAAACCTTTAACTTATTTAATTACGGGGTGAATTTTGGCGATTCTTTGGTTTTGGAGTTTAAAGACAATACCGGAAGCTGGCATTCGGCCTGGCAGCAGGATGGAAGTGCCGTGCATCCATTTAAACAGGTAATGATCAGTGTCAAATCATCTGCTTATTTCCACGACGATTTTCAGTTCCGGTTCAGGAATTATGCCAGCCTGATCGGTAACTACGATCAATGGCATATTGACTACGTACGGTTGAATGCCGGCCGTTCTAAGTTTGATACGCTGATTACTGATGTTGCCATTCAGTTGTTTCCCACATCATTGTTACAAACCTACCAGGCAATGCCCTGGAAGCAATTTCAGAATTACCAGGAGAAAGAGATTGCAGAAAAACATTTGCTGGCTATTAAAAATAACTTCAATGCAGTAAAGAATACCAGTTACCATTTTGATGCATGGGAGCAACTCAGCGGCACCACCATTTTTGTATCTCCCGTTCAAAGCAAAAACATCAGTGCCAGCGATACTTCACAGGTTCCTTTTGGCTCTTTCGAAATACAGGATTTTTTTAACGATACCGTCATCGTCTCCACACGTTATGTGGTAGGCGCTACCGGTGATAACAATGCCAGAAATGATACGATCACCAGGGAGCAGGTGTTTTCAAACTATATGGCATATGATGATGGCAGTGCAGAAGCCACCTATCGTCTTCTTGGATCGCCTGCATCTATCGCGCAACGGTATGTATTGAATGAGCCGGATACCTTACAGGGCATCTCCATACATTTTACCAATACGGATGAGAATATGGACCAGAATCTTTTTTCAATTATTGTCTGGTCTTCATTGAATGATGCGGATACGTTGTACCGTGATGATTTCCTGAAACCAAAATATGTGAAGGAGTTGAATGGTTTTGCTTTTTACAGGTTAAGCCGAACCCTGATTGTAAGCGATACTTTTTATATTGGTTTTCAGCAAACCTCTGTTACCTCCGACATTAAAACAGATATGGGATTTGATTTGAATACCGATGGCAGCGATCATCTTTTTTACAATGTGAATGGGGCATGGAGCAACTCGCAATTTGGTGGTTCCTTGATGATGCGTCCGGTGATGGGAAAATCCATTCCATTTCAGGTTGGAGTCGATGAACCGACATCAGCTAATAATGAACTCACCATCTATCCCAATCCTGTGCATGATATGCTGATGCTTCAGTATGCAAGTAAAAAGGAATTCATAGTAGAAATATTTGATCAGTCAGGCAAGTTGGTGTTGAAGTCAGAAGGGGAGCATCAAATACAGGTTAGCGGACTTCCTGCCGGATTTTATTTGTTGAAGTCAACGGATAGAGCCTCCGGTAAGACATCCATTCATAAATTTATTAAACAATAAATTTTCATATGCAGGAAATTTCTGTAGAAGCATTAAAGGCAAGATTGGATAAAGGGGAGGTATTACACTTGATTGATGTGAGGGAAGCCTGGGAGTATGAAGAATTTAATATTGGTGCTGTCAACTTTCCGCTATCGGCTTTTATGACGTTGATTCCTGAAATGGAAGATTGGAAAGAGGAAGAAATTATCATACACTGCAGGTCAGGTGTGCGAAGTATGCAGGCAGTAGCGATCCTGGAACAGTTTGGCTTTACCAATGCGAAGAATGTGCCGGGTGGAATAGAAGAGTGGAAATCCAAATTCCCGAAATGAACTGTAAAGTGCTCCGGGGTGTACGACAAATTGGATATCGATTATTGGGTGTTGAAATGGAGTATTGAGTATTGAGTATTTGAGAAAGTGAGTAAAGTAGTGTAGTTAATACAGAATTGAAACTGATCGGCTTCGCCGCAGCAATTTAACCATTTAGCAATTTAGCCATTTAGCCATTTAACCATTTAACCCACAATTGATATTTTTGGAGCAGAACCACTACAGTGAATCAACGCCTACTTATTGTCTTGCTTTTTATTGTATCGTGCTTTGCTTTATTGTATTGCACAGGCCCTGATAAGGTTGTTGTAGAAGCACCGCTGTATAAGAACTGGCATGATACTGTCGACTATGTGGGCATGAATGCCTGCCGAACCTGCCATCAGCAGATCTACGAAACATTTATTCAGACGGGTATGGGTGAAAGCTGGGATGTTGCTTCACCTGCAAAGTCTTCCGCAAATTTTAGCGACCATGCTTCAGTCTATGATGCATATAATGATTTTTATTACCGTCCATTTTGGCGCGACAGTCAGTTATACATTATGGAATACCGTTTGGCAGGCAAGGATACCGTATTCAAAAGAACGGAATTGATTTCTTTTATCGTTGGTTCCGGGCAACATACCAATTCGCATATCTGGCAATCGAACGGTTATCTCTACCAGGCCCCATTGACTTATTATACACAGAAAGGAATATGGGAACTCCCTCCCGGTTTTGAAGACGGATTAAATACAAGATGGAACCGGATTATCAGTTTGGAATGTATGAATTGCCATAACATGTATCCTGAATTTGATCCAGCTTCTGAAAACAAATTCATTTCAGTAAAGAAAGGTATTGAATGCGAGCGCTGTCATGGCCCGGGTGAAACTCACATCAATGAGAAGATGATGGGCATCTTAAAAGATACTTCTTCAATAATAGACTATTCAATTGTAAATCCCAGGCACTTATCAAGAGATATGCAGGTGGAGTTATGTCAGCGATGCCACCTGCAGGGTATCTCTGTTTTAAATGAGGGCAAGACATTTTTCGATTTCAAGCCCGGTCAACCGTTGAACAGTGTGATGAATGTCTTTATGCCGCGTTATACAGGTGGTGATGAAAAATTTATCATGGCCTCTCATGCCGATCGTATGAAGCAAAGCGAATGTTATGTACAATCGAAGATGACTTGTGTTACCTGTCATAATCCGCATGTGAGTGTAAAGTTTACGCCTCCTGTACAGTTTAACGATGCCTGCAAATCATGTCATGCATCCGATGAAAACACCTGCAGGCTGCCGCTTTCGAAGCGCATGCTGGAAGATGACAATTGTTATAAGTGCCATATGCCGGTCTCTGAAACGATGGATATTCCGCATGTAACCATACACGATCACCGGATACAGGTTCCGGTAACTGATGAAAAGAAAAAGGACATTCAACAATTTGTGGGACTTGAATGCATGACCACAACAAATCCTTCAGCTTTACTGATGGCGCAGGGCTACCTTCAGGCTTTTGAAGCATTCTCTCCGCAGCACTACCTGCTTGATTCTGCCGCACTATTTCTGCAGTTGTCGGAAGATAAAAGTAGCCGGACTTATGTAGATGCAAAAATTCGCTTCGCCTATCTGCAGGAAGATTTTGCCACGATAATAGCACTAAGCAAGTCTATGGAGGTTGCACAGATTAATGATGCATGGAATGCATACCGAATCGGGGAAGGGAATTATCAGACCGGAAATTTTCTGCGTGCCTATCAATTTTATGATCGTGCGGTGGCATTAAAATCAGCCGACCCTGAATTCAGGAATAAAAAAGGAACTGCGCTGGTAGCTTTAAAAAGAGTGAAGGAAGCGCAGCAGGTATTTCAAAGTATTGTGCAAGACCAACCGAAATATGCGCCAGCTTTGTCGAACCTGGGATATATCTACTTTCTTAACGGTGAATTTGATTATGCAGGATCTCTCTATGCCAAAGCAATTGCCCTTGATCCTGATTATGAGCAGGCCCTCATGAATCAGCTTGCATTGATGATGGTTTTGCGAAATATTGAAGAAGCAAAAAAGCTGGCCGCAAGAGTGTTAAAAATCAATCCGAAGAATGAAAAAGCAAAACTTGTTCGAAAGGAACTTGGCATCTAATTATTGTCTCAAACTAAAAGCCAACCATCCAACCATCCAACCATTCAACCATTCAACCATTTAGCAATCTAACCATTCAACCATCCAACCATTCCTTCACAATAAACAATCGTGGCCAAAAAAAAGAAATCCCAATCAAAACTACGCCGTTACCTCCTTGCATTTCTGGTGGTAGTTGGTGTATTCATAGCCCTTATCGGGTATCGTTTTTATCACCGGATTTATGCACCCAATATTGCCTATGCTGATGAGAAGGAGTTTCTTTTTGTACCCACCGGATGTGATTATGAACAATTGCTGGCGATTCTTTCTGAACATAAAGTAGTACGAAATATAGAAGCCTTTGAATGGGTAGCGATGCAGATGAAACTGCCTGAGAATGTGCATCCCGGCAGGTATCGTTTGAAAAAGAACATGAGCAATTATGAATTGGTGAAACTTATTCGGGGCGGCTTGCAGGAACCTGTTAAGTTGGTAATCATCAAATTCAGGACTAAAGAGGATGTTGCAGGATTTATCGGCAGAAAACTGGAAGCTGATTCAGCATCTGTATGGAACATGTTGAATGACCGGTCAGAAATGGAAGCCTATGGATTAACACCGGCTACCTCTATTTCGCTGATTATCCCCAATACCTATGAGTTCTACTGGAATACAAGTGAAACACAGTTTATTGAAAGAATGAAGAAAGAGTTCGATCGTTTCTGGACTGCAGACAGGTTGTCCAAAGCTGCCGTATTGAATCTTACCACTGTAGAAGTAGCAACACTGGCCTCCATTGTGGAAGAGGAGACCAATTACCAGCCTGAAAAAAGCATAGTTGCCGGAGTGTACCTGAACAGGATTAAGAAGGGCATGCCATTACAGGCAGATCCTACCGTGAAATTCGCGATCGGGGACTTCAGTATTAAGCGCGTACTAAATGTGCACCTTGCTTTTGTATCTCCTTACAATACGTATCTGAATGCTGGATTACCTCCCGGTCCGATTTGTACGCCTTCGATCAAAACAATGGATGCAGTACTGAATGCGGCGCAGCATGATTATATCTACTTTTGCGCCAATCCTGATAAGCCGGGTACTCATGCATTTGCTAAAACATACGAGCAACATTTGTTGAATGCGCGGCGATATCAGCAATGGATTTCGAGGCAGGGTAGGTGAGTCGGAAGTCGGAAGTCGGAAGTCGGAAGTCGGAAGTCGGAAGTCGGAAGTCGGAAGTCGGAAGTCGGAAGTCGGAAGTCGGAAGTCGGAAGTCGGAAGTCGGAAGTCGGAAGTCGGAAGTCGGAAGCGGGCTACAAATTATAGCTCTTTAACTCAGACACCTAAATTTTTCAAGTTTATTTTACATGATATCGAAGTAACAATTAAACAGTTTAACAATTAAGCAGTTTATCCATCCAACCATCCAACCATCCACCCCCCCATGTACACCCACGAAACCCAAATCCGCGTACGCTACGGAGAAGTAGACATGATGGGCTATCTCTATTATGGCTATTATTCATTTTACTATGAACAGGCACGGGTGGAAACGATGCGCAGTCTTGGTATTTCGTATAAGAAGATGGAAGAACTTGGTTTTATGCTGCCGGTTCGTGATTTGAATATCCATTTCATCAAACCTGCCTACTATGATGATGTGGTTCGTATTAAAACCATGATTACAAAAATGCCTATGGTACGACACGATTTTAGCTATGAGATGTATAACCAGAATGATGAACTGATCAACAAGGCCGTAACTACTTTGGTGTATATTGATAAAGTATCCAGGAAACCGGTTTCCTGCCCTGCATTTGTACAGGAACTGCTGAAGCCCTATCTTGAACGCTGATGTGAAAAATATTTTTGAGAATGTAAAGAGGTATAGTGGCTGGAATAACCTGGTAGAAATCTCCAAAATCAAGGGATTCCCGGGCCACAGCGATATTTCTGTGTATGAAGTATTTTCATTTCTGTTTAAGGAGATGCAGCGCGACTCCATATTAATACGGGCAGCTGCCATTTCCTTTAACTTTTTTATTTCACTCTTCCCGGCTATTCTCGTTGTCTTTACAGTCATTCCCTATATACCGGTCCCTGACTTTCAAAGTGTGCTGATGGTAACACTTAGTGATGTGCTTCCTCAGAACGTATTTGAATTGCTGAATGAAACGATTGAAGATATCATAACCCGTCAGCAGGGCGGACTGCTTTCAATAAGTATCATGCTTTCCATTTATTTTGCCAGCAGGGCAGTGATCAGTTTGATGGATTCTTTTGACAAGGTATTGCCAACATTCAGGAAAAGAAATTTCATCAATAATCAACTGGTGGCTTTTAAGCTGATGGCATTGTTGTTCCTGTTGTTGATTGCTTCCATTACACTCTTTATTGGCGGTGAAACGATCATCAGGTGGCTGATGAAGATTATTGATGTGGATAGTTCATCAACTTATTCATGGTTTACGGCCATTCGCTGGTTCACGATTGTCGGGCTCATTTACTTTTCCATAGCGCTTATTTATTTTTTTGGTCCTGCCACCCATAACCGATGGCGCTTTTTTTCAGCAGGGTGCTCGTTGGCTACATTGCTTTCCATTCTCAGTTCACTCTTTTTTTCATGGACCATTGACCAGTTTGGACAGTATAATAAGTTATACGGTTCTATCGGCACCCTGGTGGTTTTGATGCTGTGGCTAAATTATAATTCACTCAGCCTCCTGATAGGTTTTGAGCTGAATGCCAGTATTGAGATGAATAAGAGCATGAACAAGGAGGAAAGGTAAACAGCACTGTATCGCAAACTCAGACTAACTGCTAGTAAAAACTGGACAATGGCAAACAAATTCTTCTGCTTAATCTGTTTCTGTTTGCTGACACTTGCTAACCAAGTGACAGGACAGACATTTCAACGAACTTACGGTTCAACAGCTGGCGACATAGGACGGCAGATTGTTTCAACCTATGACAATTCCTTTGTAGCAGTTGGATTATATGGAGCAACAGAAGGAGTTTACCTTATCAAAGTTGACTCACTTGGAAATACCATTTGGCAAAAAACATTCAATCCACCAAACATGTTGTCATTCCATAATGATTACAGCATTAAGCAAACTCCTGACAGCGGTTTTATTATGGCAGGAAGCATTTACTATACCATGGGTAATGCAATTCACATTTGCTTAATAAAAACTAATTCAGCAGGCGACACACTTTGGACAAAACAATATGGAGGACCAAACTTGGGTTACTACAAAGGAGTTGCTTACGATGTTATTATAACATCTGACGGTGGATATGCCGTTGCAGGAACTGAAATCGGAAGTTCAAGCAAAAATGTTTTCCTGCTCAAAACTGATAACAACGGAAATGTTCAATGGGCAAAATACTATGGTGGAACAAGTGATGACGAAGGATATTCTTTAAAGCAAACTTCTGACAGTGGTTACATCATTGCAGGTTACACATACAGTTTCGGTCAAGGCGGTTGGGATGTTTATTTGTTAAAAGTTGGCGCAACTGGAAGTCTACAATGGACAAAAACTTATGGAGGCAATCGTTATGACTTTGCAAACCACATTGAAATTACGAATGACGGAGGATTTATTTTGACAGGAGAAACATCTGGCAACGGCACAGGAACAATTTATGACAATGATTTATTCCTAATGAAAACAGATTCGGCAGGTAATAGCGATTGGAGTTATACTTACGGTGGAAACTCTGGTGAAGGTGGAACTTCTGTTAAGCAAACTTCAGACAACGGATTTATTGCAACTGGTTGTACTTACAGTTCGGGAGCAGGACAATCTGACGTTTATTTGCTCAAAACAGATTCAGCAGGAAGTGTGTTATGGTCAAGCACTTTTGGCGGTGCTTCACCGGAACAAGGAAATGATGTTATTCAACATGGAACAAATTATTTTGTAATAGGCAGAACAAGAAATTTCAGCAAAGGATTTGAAGATGTTTACTTGATAAAAACGGATAGCATTGGAACTGGCACTTGCAAGCAAGACACTGCTATAACTATTCAAACAGTATTGCCTTGGGTTCAAGGCACAGGAGGAACAGAAAATAGTGGCTATACGATTCAGTCAGATATTATTGTCGTGGGAACTGCTGATACTGCAAGTTACAATCCATGTGTTTGTGTTCCACCCATTGCAAATTTTCAAATAGGTATGACACATACTTGTGGTTCTTTTTATAACTATTCTACTTGGGCAAACACTTGGTATTGGGATTTTGGCAATGGCGACACTTCAACAGTTGAAAATCCTAATTATTGTTGGTGGGCTAATGGTGTGTATTATGTTTGTTTGTCAGTGACTAATGACTGCGGAACTGACACACATTGCGACAGCGTTTCCGCATTCACAGGAATAAATGAACTTAAAAAAAACAGAATAAAATTATTTATTTCTCCTAATCCCTTTGACAATTTTACAGTTGTAAAATTTGAGAATGCAAAAAGAGAAAAAATAAAATTACAAATACTAAATCCAATTGGACAATCTGTATTGCAAATTGACAACATCACTGACAACAAAGTTCAGATTGAAAAAAACGGGCTACCAAGCGGACTTTATTTTGTTCGACTAATAAAGGACAACCAGGTAATCGGGGCGGACAAAATAGTAATAGAATGAAAAGCACTGGGCATAACAGCGGGTTTAAGAAAAGCGGGGTGACATGGGATAACCAAGTGAAGTTTTTCAATCAATCTTTTGTGCTGGCGGACAGTTTTGTTCTTCGAAATCCCGCACTTCTTAAACCCGCAAAACGTTAGCGGTCATGCTTTCTTTCTTTGACGAATTTTGTAAGAAAAATATAAACCAATGATAAAGTCTTTCCTCCTTCTACTCCTTTTCTTTATCGCATCCTCTGCGATTGCACAAAAAAGTACTGCTTGGTATAACCATACTCTAATGGATGTGCAGAACCTGGAAAGTAGCGTAGCTTTTTACACCAAAGTCTTTCAGGCAGACACGATACCTTGTCCCTTTCCTCCAAGCCCTCAATACATTGTAAAATGGTTGAAAGTTGGTGAGGGTATTGAACTCCATTTATCACAGTGGGTCAACGACACCACTAAAGTTATCAGTGACGTGCCTTCAGGACCAAAATATGTAGGTTTTGTACACTTTGGTTTTATGGTAATTTCTATGGATGCTTTTCTGAAGAGGCTTATGGAAGTGAGCAGCGATTACAAATCAGGCAAATACAAGCAGCCGATTATTGACAGAATGCCCTACGGTGCGAAAACTATCATGATAAAAGACCCTGATGGAAATGAAATACACATTATAGAAGCAATGCCTGCAAACAGTAGCACGAACCACTAACACGGGTTTGGCAAAAGTGGCCGTTCAGTGCTCCGCAGACACATTTGCGGTTAATCAAATATTGGTTCTCCGCATCAACATTTGTGGTGAAAATCGCCAACTTCTTGTAGCTGCAAACCGTTATGTTCAATGCTAATGCTCTATTTGCACTGTATCGCAAACTCAGACTAACTGCTAGTGAAAACTGGACAATGACAAACAAATTTTTCTGCTTAATCTGTTTCTGTTTGCTGACACTTGCTAACCAAGAGGCAAACCACTTTGGAATTTCAGGATCAAATACGTATTTTTGTGAAAAATACACGTGCTAATGACCACTAAATTAACCTTGACAATAGAAAAGTCAATTATAGAAAGTGCGAAATCATACGCAAAAGGCACTGGTAGAAGTTTATCCAAACTCATTGAAAATTATTTGGAGACAATAACTCAAGAAAGTGGAGAAGAAGGACTTTCTCCAAAACTGAACAAAATTGTAGGTTCTGTTAAACTTCCAAAGAACTTTGACCAGGAAAAAGAATTACGATCTTATTTTGAATCAAAACACTTATGAAAAGGGTTTTTCTAGACACTAATATAATTGTTGATTTAATTGCGGACAGAAAGCCATTTAGCAAGTATTCAATTGAAATATTTAAGAAATCTGAAGAAAGGAAAATTAAACTGTTTACATCTTCACATTCCATTGCAACAACGCATTATTTATTAAAAAAATATATCGAGGAAAAAGCACTACGTGATGTTTTATACAATTTACTAGATTATGTAACAGTTATAGCAGTTGACACAGACGTATTAAGAAAAGGATTGCGTTCTAAACATAAAGACTTTGAAGATTCAATTCAAATTTTATGTGCATCAACTGTAGAAAAAATTGACTGCATTGTTACCCGTAATACCAAAGACTTTCGGGACAGTGAAATAGTTGTTTTAACACCGGACGAATTGAGTCTTAGATGGTAGTTGGTCAGCCTATAACATTTAAGTGATTAAACGCGCGCAACGTAGCAGTGCAGTGATTTAATCCTGTGTTGAATAGCCTGTCCCGCTTTTCAGCGGGATTCTGTACCCATTGTTCGGGATTTATACAGTCACTACTATTCGAAGCATGTTCAAAACCTTGCCGGGCATAGGTTACAGACAATCTGCATTAGAGATTTTTATACTGAAAATGTGATGGGTTGCAATTGGCACCATGCTTTTCTTGAGGGAAAAATAGTTCATGACTATTTGAGATTGAATTTTATGCTCACTTTTCCCGATAGCAATATGAATGAAAGTCAAGCCAGGAAAGGGTTCTAAAGGCTTCGAACACCTATGATTTTTAATCTGAACATGCTTTTTCCGCCAACTGGCCGCTATTCAATGAAAAATACTGGAGTACAACAGCGTCCATTCAACAAGACCACACTGACGATTATTTTCAGGCAAATTGATTGGATGAGGACGTGGTAGCCAGGGAGGCTTACGTAGCTATTGTCGGACTGATTAAAAAAAGAAAACCTCCCGTGCGGGAGGCTTTCTCTGCAATTTCCAACACTTAAAAAAACTAATTGTTACAAATGGTAACAGGCAATGTGGAATTATTTTTATCAGATTTCACCTGCAGGTAATAGATACCATTCTCCATTCCGGAAAGATCTACCTGTGCTTTACCATTAATTACCTGAACTTCATTCAGGGTAAGCATTACCCGGCCAATACTGTTAGTAACGGTTACGGTAGCATTTTGCTGGGCTTTGTTTCTAAACTCAAGTGTAGTGTGGCCGTTTGAAGGATTTGGATAAACAGAAAGGTTTGCTGTTGCATCCTGAACATTTTGAACACCTACATTGATTCCAAGATCAAGAACAGGAAGTTCAATATAAATGATTTCATTTTCCTGGCCTACATTACATGGATCAGGATTGCCGGAAGTAGTTGAAATGCCGGCGCAGAAATCCCGCTGATAAGTAAGACGGAGGTGATCGTCCACCGTTCTGGCAATTGCACCATAGGCACCTTCAGAAAACTCATCGCTTACTACATCTATCGGATCAGCCCAAGATTCACCGCCATCCGTACTGGCTGAAACATATACATGACGAACCGCTTTGCCGTCGCCATCACTTGAATTTTCTACGAGCGCCATATAGGAGAGATAAATGTTGCCATTCGCATCAATACCTGCACTTGGATAGGCAGCAAGTCCTTTAAAGGCAAAAGTGCCGACATCATTAAATTCAAGAACGCCACTGCCATCGTCATCGAGTGCGCCAAGGTTTTCAATAGCAGTTGCTTCCGTTTTTGTTTCATTCCAATACATTAATGCATTGGTAAAATAGTAGCTGTATGCTGCATCTCCTGCAATATCGTTGAGGATAAACATATCGCCCCACCAAATATGTACCATGCCGGCATTGTCTACCAGCAAAGCAAAGGAGCCATCGGATGTGCGCATGCTGTCCGGAGTACCGTCATTATTGGTATCGGTGATCGTATCATCAGTAAATTTGAAGTAAGGGTGTTTGTAAACAATGGTCTTAGACCAGGTATCGCCGTTGTCGGTAGATTTGTAAAGCAATACGTCATTAGCAAAGCTTCCACCTACAACGATGGCTACCGTATTGCCATTGGCATCAATCTGGCAGGCATCGCCGGAAAATGCAACGTAGTTTTCAGCAGTAATATCCTGCAATTCCACATTGGTTTTATCCCAGGTTGAGCCACCATCTGTTGAACGGTAATACAATGGCATACCATCTATGTTGTTATAGAGTGCACCACCATTTGCCACCGGACAAGTAAGGGAGATTACATGAAGATTGTTGCCATTGGTAGCCGTTTTAGACCAAAGATTGCCAAGCGTAGCATCATTCTCCAATGCGGTAAGACTTTCTGACCAGGTTCCGGTTCCTGTAGTTGCCCGGAATGTTTGTTGCATTACACCGGAAGTGGTGTTGTGCGCTATTACATTCTCTGCCCCGTTTGAAGTGATTCCTATATTTGGGAATCCGGTGCGTTGCGTCTCAATTCTTTCGGATGGCTGTTCATCCCAGGCTGTTCCATTAAAAAAATTATAACCGGTACCACGGTTTGGCGCACCTGCACCGGCATCCGGCGACATGGTCCAGGTTGCAGAAATAGTACCCGTTCCGCTGTTGTAAATTAACCGGTCGGAAATTGCATTATTTGTTTGCAGGTCATAGAACGTGGTACCTATAATGGTTTCCGTAAATTCACGTACGGTTTGCGGTACACCGATTGGATTGTTGCTGTAGGTGATTTGTTTCGCAGCTTCCATTTTTTCCATGCCGGAAAGGGTTTGAGGAACTAATGTGGCTGCTTTATATTGTTCGGGCCTTACCTGTGCCGGTTTTTTACCGGTGGTAGTCTGGCCAATACTTGCATTGGCCATTAATAACCCAATAGCAATTAATGTAAAATTTTTCATGGTGCGGTAGTTTGGTTAAGAAGCGGTTAATTGTCAATAGCCAAAAATATAAATTTTAACCACACTTTACAATTCATAATTCAATAGGGTGTACGATATTGGTTATCTTGTCATGCAATGGTTGGGGGGGTAATTGTTATATGGCTAAATGGCTAAATGGCTAAATGGCTAAATGGCTTAAATGGTTAAATGGCTAAATGGTTAAATTGCTGCGGCGAAGCCGATCACTTGCTATTTTGTGATCACTACTCTACTTTACTCACTTACTCACTTACTCACTTACTCACTCAAATACTCAATACTCAATACTCACTCAAGACATAAGATCCAAGACTTAAGACTCAAGACCTAAGATACTCAATACTCAATACTCAATACTCAATACTCAATACTCAATACTCAATACTCAATACTCAATGAACACTCAATATCCAATTTGCCGAACACGGCTTCAGTCAGGTTAAACAGGAGCAGAATCTTATATAAAGCGGCTTTCAGGCAACCTGTTGCAATTGCTTGTGCAGATTGCATTAAAAAAAGAAAACCCTTCTTTTGGGAAGGGTTTTCTTCAGCAATTTCTAATTAAATTTTAGTTGTTAAAAAGATTTACCGGAAGGGTAGTATTCATATTTCCGGAAGTAACATTCACGTAGTAAATGCCATTTTCCATTCCGGAAAGGTCTACCATTGCCTTGTTATTGGTAACCTTTAAAGAATTAATGGTTTTTACCACCTGGCCGATGCTGTTGGTTACAGAAACAGTCACATCAGTTTGCTTCAATTTATTAAAGTCAAGTGTCAGCAATCCTGTAGAAGGATTCGGGTAGATAGTCAGTGTTTTGTCAAGATTCTTAATGGCATCAACACCCACGATACCGGAAACACCAAATTCTTCAACATTGGCTTCCACATACATGATGGTTTGTTCCTGTCCTACATTGCAATCCTGGTTATTGGCAACACCTGCGCAATAATCAAATTGATACAGCAACTGGATCTTGTTATTGATTACATCTCTTGCAAGGTCACCAAAAGCACCATTAGAGAATTCATCATAGATCAGGTTGATGTCAACAGGCTCCTGCCATGTAATACCACCGTCATCAGATGCAGTAACATATACGTGCTCATTGTTAAATCCAAAACCATCATCGGTATTTTCCACTACAGCTGTGTAAGAAAGGAAAAGGTTTACACCATCAGTAGCAAGATTTGGATGAAGTGCTATACCTGAATTGAGATAACGTCCCAATGCATTTATTTCAAGCACCCCACTTCCGTCTACATCTGTAGCACCTGCTACAATTACGGGAGGATCTTCATTTTCTAAGAATGACTCATTCCAATAGCCTATACCGTTTGTGCCAGGGAAATAAGAACGTGCATCTGTAGAAGTCGGATCATCATCCAAAACACGAACATAACCGAAGGTAACATGGCACATGCCATCGCCATCAATCAACACGCTGAATCCTTCATCGGTTGAATCAAGGGTATCTGCTTCGCCGTCGCCGTTAACATCAGAAATTCCCAGTGCAGGGTATTTATCAATAGGGAAATCCCAAACCAGTGACTTGGCCCAGGTGGCTCCGTTATCTACAGATTTCAACAAAACCACATCGGTGTAGGATTCACCTACAACGATTGCAACGGTATTTCCTTTTGCATCAATAGCATATCCATCACCGCTGAATCCATTGTAGAATGCAGAGTCAACTTCGTCAGGAACTACATTTACGATATCCCAGGTAGCGCCATTGTCGGAAGAACGTGAGTAACAAAGTGCGCCATCCTGTCCTTCGAAAATTGCGCCACCATTTGCTACCGGGTAGGTAATTGAAATGGCATGCACATAATCACCGGAAGCAGCCAAACGTGGCCACCAATTTCCATTAGGAATCGGGCTTGTTAAGGAAGAAGTGTTTTCTGTCCAGGTGCCTGTTCCTAATGTGGAACGGCTGCTCAATTGCAATTGGCTCACAGCAGTATTGTGGGCAATTACATATTCGCCACCGCTGCCTGTCCGGGCAATGCTGGGCCAGCCGGTACGTGCGGATTCAATACGTGCTGTCGGGGCAGGAGACCATGCTCCACCGGTGTATACAGCATAACCTGTTCCGCGGTCAACACCCTGGTTACCTGCAGAAAAAGTCCAGGTAGCCTGAACGGTGCCATCTACATTGTTCAACAACCTGTTACAAACAGAAGAATTGGTTTGCAGGTCATAGTAGGTTGTGCCAACAATGGTATGCGTTACATCTCTGTTAGTTGAAGTACTACCAACGTTGGCGTTGGAAGAACTGATGTTTCCGGGCTTCATTTCTTCAAGTCCGGTACTACGGAGTGTATTCATTTTCAACATCTTGTTTTCAATGGCAGGAGTGAGCTTAGCCGATTGAAATTTGTTAGAAAATGTAGGGGATTGTGCAAAGGCTGTTACGGAAATTGTAACCGCCGCTGCCAGAAGAGTAAATGTTTTTGTCAGCATAAGGTTTTGGTTTAAAATTTAAAGATGATCAAAGGTAAAGTACTGTTGCAAAGTAAACAAAATTATTAAAATGGTGATCTGGACTAAAATCAGTGGGTGTACTACAATTCGTTCAGCATCTCAGGCAATGGTTGCTGGGTTAAATGGTTAAATGGTTAAATGGTTAAATGGTTAAATGGTTAAATTGCTGCGGCGAAGCCGATCACTTGCTATTCTGTATTCACTACGCTACTTTAATCACTTACTCAAATACTTAATACTCAATGTCATTGACTGAAATAGGTTGACCTTTTTTAACTGATTTTTCAAAATTGTAATGCAATTCGATTGTTACTATTTGTCTTAAATCTTAAGTCTTGAGTCTTAAGTCTTAAGTCTTGAGTCTTAAGTCTTGAGTCTTGAGTCTTGGATCTTGGATGTCTTGTGTCTTGTGTTTTGAGTGAGTGAAATGCCCGGCGACGATCACTTTTTCTTCTTCGATTGTTGTTGCAGTTGCTGTGTTTTTGCCATATTTTCCAGCCTTTCCTGCAACTTCGATTTCTTTAACGGTTTCTTCTTGTTTTCCTGGATCTTACTATGGATGGCATCTTCATTAATAATATAATTTTTGATGATAAACTGCTGTCCGAATGCGACAATGTTTGATAAAGAATAATAATAGGTAAGTGCTGCAGGAAGGTTATTGAAGATGCCAAGTAACAGCACAGGGAATATATAGGCCATGTACTTCATCTGCCCGGTAACGCCGGAAAGCTGATTGTTGTAAACTGCAAACATAATGGAGGTTATGGTCATGATGATGGTCCATAAGCTTACATGATCACCATAAAATGGTATGGTAAAGCCGAGATTCCAGATTGAATCATAAGTAGAAAGATCCTGCGTCCACCATAATGCCTGCTGCCTTAATTCAATGGACAACGGGAAGAAAGTATACATGGCAACCAGGATAGGTAATTGCAGTAATGCCGGAATGCATCCGCCAAGCGGATTTACGCCTGCAGACCTGAAAAGTTTAAGCTGTTCCTGCCCGAATCTCGTTTGATCTTCTTTGTATTTTTCTTTCAATTCGTCAATTTCAGGCTTCAGCAACCGCATCTTGGCTGCTGAAAGAAAAGAGCGGTAATTGAGCGGAAAAAGTATGATGCGCAGCAATACAGTCATGATCAGAATGATCAACCCAAAGCTGGTGAAGTAGTTATCAAGAAAGTTAAATAATGGGATGATGAAGAACTTGTTGATCGGAGAGGAGATGGCACCAAAAACACCGGCTCCTAACGGAATGATCTGCTCCAGGTCGTAGTCACCGAGTCGTTTGAGATCCTGGTAGTTATTAGGTCCGAAGTAGAACTGCATCGGGTAGCTGACCAGTTTTTTGGTATTGTCGAATGGTAAGACCAACTGGGCATTTAATTTTTTTACATACCGGTTGTCAACATCGGCTTGTGTGCTGAAAATACCCTGTTCGAAAGGTTGTTGGGTAATTAAAGTTGCATTAAAAAAATGTTGTTTGAAAGAAACCCATTGAAGTTTTCCCGGCGCATTCATTTCACCGGTGCCTGCTTCAGCAATATAATCCACATCATCATCCCAGTAGCGGAAATAGACAGAAGAAAAATTCTTTTCCATTTCCAGGTCTTTCTCTGTATGACTTAGATTGGCTTTCCACTCCAGGTTAATATCAGGATTATTATTGCGGATAACCTGGTCCATGCCTACCATATTGAACTGGTACCCCAACAGGTATGAATTGCCCTTCAAAGTATAACGTTGTTCGATATAACTTTCGGGAGAAACATATGCACGATAGATCAGTGTATTGGAATCGCTGTTGCTGACCGAGAAGGATTGTCCGACCGTTGAAAAAAGAAGATCGTTGGTTCCAACCTGGGTAGTGCCTGAAAAAAAAGCATAATTGAAAAAAGTGCCTTCAGGATTGAATAGTATCAGCGGTTGCTGATCATACGTTTTGTATTGCTTCAATTCAACAGAAATCACCTTGCCTCCTTTATTGGACAGCATTATTTTCAACAATTCATTCTCGATGGTATGAATCGCTTCTCCCGCAATAGAAGTATCGGTGAAGATGCCCTGTTGGGCGGTTTTGGATGCACCGGAACTTGCTGGAGCTATCACACTGCTATCAGGTTGTATCGCGCCGATGGAATCTGCCAGGTATTGCTGTTTCTGAACAAAGGCAATAGAATCTCTTTGTTTTCTCATACGCGCCTCTTCTTCGGGAGAAGGGGTATTCAGATAAATATATGCAATGAAGATTAAAGCAATCAGCACAAATCCTATAGCCGCATTCCTGTCCATGTACTATTTTTTGTTGGGTTTTATGAGTAGGCAGGTATCACATATAATACGGCTGCCACAGCCTTTTTGGGTGCGCAAACCTACATGAATTTAGGAGAAAGTCAAAAAGGCCGGTTTTATGGGTTTACGACAAAACGTTTTGCTTGTCAATTACAGTTAGGTGTCACGCCAGCGATGTAATGTCAATTGAATTTTAAATATTGATTGACAAATAATCAAATATCCAATATTCAACACCCAAAATTCAATATCCAATTTGTCGTACACCCGGTTTTACGGGTATCCACTTGGTGGAGCCGGTTAAAATAGTTGAATCGCTGATGCATGATGTAATAGCGAATCACGTTAGGTAAATACTTGATTGTGTCAAAACAGCAATTGGTAGTTTGAAGAAATCTCTAATTGACATTATTATATGATGGATATAGCAATTAAGGCTTGTTTGGTTCATGCCAAAACTGTCTTTTTGGATGACTTTTCACCATAAATTTTTATACCAACCCTGTTAATATGATCTATTAAGTCATTATTGACAATGGTACTATAGTTTAAAATATCAAAATGATACGGCATCTGCGTTTCTTCATTCAACTCATAACTTACAGAAGTGATTGATTCATGATTCAGACGGACTCCTTTTAGCACAATGTCAACGTCGCTTCCTCTGTGATAGTTGCCTTTTGATCTGCTGCCAAACAGGAATGCTTCTTCCACGTCAACATGTTTTTTAAGGATGTTGCATATTGCAGTCAATTCATTTTCAGATAGTCCGGGAAGGGGTTTCATTTTTGATGCAGTATGTCAAAGAGTTCTTTGATAAGCGGAAAATATTTCTTGCGGATTAGTTTTTCAATTTCCTTTGCCATCACCTCATCATAGGCATGTGCGGTTAGGTTTCTGTCTTCAAGCAGTTTTAACCAGCCCTCACCATCAGTTATCAGATCTATTTCAAATCCCTTTTTGATGGCACTTCGCGGCGACTTAATATCAATAAATCCCTGCGCTTGCAAATAGTCTTTCAATGTGTTCCAGGCCAGTTCAAAGGTCATTTCAAAAAACTGAATCATACCTGCCCGCTGAATGACATCGGGATTTTCTATTTGTAATGCTTCTTGAAGATATAATAAGGATTTTTGGAAATTCCTGATCGTTGTTTCCACCGTACATCTTGTTCATTCATTCTATAAAATTCATAAATATTATTCAGATTACTCCACGTAAACAGTATCTTTTTCTTCCATGGGAACAGATTGCTTCTGCGCTCTGTGGTTTCTTTCTTCCAGTGCAGCCTGTACGAATTTTACAAATAATGGATGCGGATTATCCACGGTACTCTTTAATTCGGGGTGATATTGTACACCTATAAACC
Source organism: Chitinophagaceae bacterium (assembly GCA_016704325.1). Taxonomy (GTDB): domain Bacteria; phylum Bacteroidota; class Bacteroidia; order Chitinophagales; family UBA10324; genus JACCZZ01. Next base: position 464,245 of record JADJAG010000008.1, on the reverse strand, counting down.
ACGGATGTTTTTTCAGTTCCATCACTTCCACCAGGTTGCTTTCCGGATTGATACCGACTGCGGAAAATCCATTTTCTTCAAAAGCGCTGAGGTACTTATTGTTGAATTCATAACGATGGCGGTGACGTTCAAATATTACGGCAGAATGATATGCCAGGAATGCTTTCGTGTTTTTTTTCAGGTTACATTCCATAGATCCGAGCCGCATGGTTCCACCCTTCATCACAATTTTCTTCTGTTCTTCCATCATGTCAACAACAGGATCGGCTGTATCAGGGTTAACTTCCGTAGTATGTGCATCCTTCAACCCCAATACATTTCTGGCAAATTCCACCAGGGCACATTGCAGCCCGAGGCAAATACCAAAAAAAGGCAGGTTATTTTCACGCGCATATTTTATAGCCAGAATTTTTCCATCAATACCTCTTGCACCAAAACCCGGCGCAACCAAAATTCCATCTAAACCACCAAGCAGGTGACTTACATTCTGTTCATTGATGTGTTCGCTGTGAATGGAGATCAGATCTACATGACATTCATTAACTGAACCTGCATGAACAAAGGACTCCCGGATAGACTTATAAGCATCGGTCAGCTCCACATACTTTCCGATCAATCCAATCTTTATTTCAGAAGTAGGGTTTTTTAACCTGCCAAGAAACTCCTTCCATTTGTCGAGGTTGGGCTCATCGCCGGTGCGCATTTTCAGCTTTGCCAATACGGTGCGATCCAGGTTTTCTTTCAGCATCAACAGGGGAACATCATATATGCTTTCTGCATCAATCGATTCCACAACGGCGTTTACTGTTACGTTACAGAATTGCGCCACTTTTCTCTTCAGCTCCTGGCTAAGGTGGTATTCTGTTCTGCATACCAGTATATCGGGCTGCACACCTTCTTCCAATAACTCTTTTACAGAATGCTGGGTGGGCTTTGTTTTTAATTCTTTCGCCGACTTTAGGTAAGGAATAAGCGTAAGATGAATTACGATGCAGTTAGTATTTCCCAATTCCCATTTTAGTTGCCGTACCGATTCAATGTAGGGTAGCGATTCTATATCACCCACTGTTCCGCCAATCTCTGTTATTACAATATCAAATTCACCGGTGTTGCCGAGCATCTGAATGCGCCGTTTGATCTCATCGGTGATGTGAGGAATTACCTGAACTGTTTTACCAAGAAAAACACCTTCGCGCTCTTTAGTGATTACATCCAGATAAATCCGGCCTGTGGTTACGTTATTCGCCTGGGAGGTAGGTTTATTCAGAAATCGTTCGTAATGACCAAGGTCAAGATCAGTTTCAGCGCCATCGTCTGTTACATAACATTCGCCATGTTCATAAGGATTGAGGGTGCCGGGGTCCACATTGATGTAAGGATCCATCTTCTGGATGGTAACCCTGAAACCCCTGGCCTGGAGTAGTTTTGCAAGTGATGCCGAGATAATGCCTTTGCCAAGAGAGGAGCTGACGCCGCCCGTAACGAAGATGTACTTAGTGGTTGCCATGGAAGATGCTGTTACGGGCTTCGAAGGTACTACGAGATTTGCTGATAAGAAAGCCGCCGACCTATAATTTATTTTATTGACGATTTAATCTATGTGCATCAGGCCATTGTGCGATCTATGATTTGGTAGCATGGGTGTACGACAAATTGGAAATTGAATATTGAGTGTTGAAATATTGACACAAGATCCAAGACTTAAGACTCAAGACTTAAGACAAATAGTAACAATCGATTTGCATTGCAATTTTGAAAAATCAGTTAAAAAAGGTCAACCTATTTCAGTCAACCACATGTATTCAACACTCAATTTCCAATTTCCAATTGAAATTACATGGCTGGCGGGGCCTAACCATTGCTAAACAAGCTAAACGATATGTCGTACACCCGGTAGCATCATGGTAACTCGCACTTTTGTATGATTTATTAGCAAAAGCGCCTCTCATTATATTTTGGGAACTTATTTATTAAAATTTCGTGAATGCGTATTTTGGCCATATCTTGAGTTTGCTTCCGATCATAAAACCTGTAATTCACTGTTGTATGAAAACATTACTGAATAAAAAGTATGCATTACAATTTTCGGCATTGTTTCTGGTATGCCTCCTTAATTTTTGCGAGGTTTCCGGTCAATCAACGGTAACCACTTTTGCAGGAGATGGATTGTCGGGGTTGATAAACGGAGATACTGCCAATTGCCGTTTTAAATCACCGGATGGCATATGCAGGGATCAATCGGGAAACCTGTTTATTGCCGATGGTGATAACCATTGTATCCGCCAAATTTCGCCGGATGGACTGGTAACAACTTATGCCGGAACAGGCCTTGCAGGTTATACTGACGGACCTGCTGCCACAGCACAGTTCAGAACACCTTTTGATGTATGCGTGGATGTAGAAGGCAACGTGTATGTTTCTGATTTTGAAAATCAGTATATCCGCAGAATTGATACGGATGGAACGGTTAGTACGGTGGCAGGCAATGGAATAGCGGGTTATGTGGACGGCCCTTCTGCTACAGCACAGTTTAATTATCCCAGGGGCATTGTGATAGATGTAACCGGTAATTTATATGTGAGCGACAGCTGGAATCACCGCGTGCGTAAAATTGATGCTTCCGGGGAAGTATCCACTTATGCCGGCGGGGGAAGCATCTTCGGGGTTCAGAGTGTAAGTGAATTCAAAGATGGCAGTGATACCAGTGCAAGGTTTTATACTCCTTGCGGACTCAGTATTGATGACATTGGGAATATCTATGTGGCAGATGCCTATAATCACCGGGTGCGGAAAATTGACTTGTCGCAGTATGTGAGTACGGTTGCCGGAACCGGTATTTCCGGTGCCGCCGGAGGAGGCTTTGTTGACGGGGATATAGCTGTTGCCCGTTTCAATACACTTACAGAATTGTTTGTATCGGGGACAGGGGTGATTTATGTGAGTGATACCTATAATAATCGCATGAGGAAGATAGAGAATGGAATAGTCAGCACCCTTGCGGGAAGTGGTGTTGCAGGTTATCTCGACGGACCGGATTCACTGGCGAAGTTCAACCATCCGAGGGGTGTGGTTTTAGATGGTTCTGCACATTCTATTTTAGTTTGTGATGGAAATAATCGAAGAATAAGAAGAGTTACAATCGAAGCACCAACAGGTATTGAAAGTTTAAGCGCTTCTTTGGGTCAGGCAGTTTTCCCTAACCCTTCCAATGGACTATTTTATTTTCACGATGTCGGCCTTCATTCAAACATAAAGGTTAGTGATATCACAGGCAGGTTAGTTACAGCTATTGATATAGTGAAAGAAGGTCAATTTGCACTTGATTTAGCCGGCCAGCAAGCGGGAATGTACCTGGTAACAGTAACTGACAAAGCAGGAGTGGTGTTATGCTTCAAAATTTACAAAACTCCTTAGCCTGATGCTCAACATAAATTGATAAGTAAGTTAAATCACACCAAAAGGCATTACTGGTGGATAGCATAATAGCCTAAATGGTTGTCAGAAAATAATGATTTGTTATAAATTAAGATATACCACAAACGACTACCCTTCGACTTCGCTCAGGGTTCGTCGCACCCTGAGCGAAGTCGAAGGGCGGTCGCTTTAGCAGGAATACTCTTTTAGAACAGTTTCCTGAAAGGTTCTAAGAGACAGAGCTGCCATCATCAACTTTTTCGGAAGGCATTACAAATTTTAATTTGCCGGACGCATCTTCCGCCATTAGTATCATGCCTTTCGATTCTATGCCTTTTATTTTTCGCGGAGCAAGATTGGCTACCACGCATACCTGTTGTCCGATAATATTTTCAGGAGCATAGTGTTCAGCAATTCCTGAAACAATGGTACGTGTTTCAGTGCCAAGGTTGATTTTCAGCTGTAAAAGTTTATCAGCTTTCTTTACTTTTTCTGCAGTAACAATTGTTCCAACTCTAAATTCCAGTTTTGCGAAATCGTCGTAGGTAATTTCACTTTTACTATTCCCGGCAGGTTCATTTTTATTATTGCCATCAACTGCATTTACCATAACAGGTTGCCTGGTAGCCTGCAGCTTTTCAAGTTGTTTTTCGATTTCAGCGTCTTCTACCTTCTTAAACAATAATGCGGATTCTCCGAGTTGGTGACCTTCTTTGAATATGGGTTTGCCGGTAACCGCATTCCATTTCAAAGGATCAAGCTGCAGCATCTTCATCATGTTTTCTGCAGCACCCGGAATAAAAGGATTGCTCAATACCGCTAATGCTGCTGTTATTTCCAACGACAGGTTGAGCACCGTTTCCACACGCGCCTTGTCTGTATTAATCACTTTCCAGGGCTCATTCTCTGCAAGGTATTTATTGCCGGTGCGTGCAAGATTCATCAATTCAACCAATGCATCACGAAACCGGAATTGTTCGATGCATGCTCCGATTTTTGAAGAAATAGTTTCCAGTTGTTGAATGCATTCCAGGTCAATAGTATTCAGTTCATGTCGGGGAGGTACTTTGCTATTGAAATAATTGCGGGTTAGCACCATCGTCCTGTTGACAAAATTTCCAAGTATGGCGACTAACTCATTGTTGATACGTGCCTGGTAATCTCTCCATGAAAAGTCGCTGTCTTTGGCTTCGGGCAAGATGGAGCCCAGTACAAAACGGAGTTCATCCTGTCTTCCAGGAAAGTCAGCGAGGTATTCATGCAACCAAACTGCCCAGTTGCGTGACGTAGAAAGTTTTTCTCCTTCCAGGTTCAAAAACTCATTGGCCGGAACATTTCCCGGTAATATGTATTCACCATGGGCATGCAGTATAGCAGGAAAGATGATGCAATGGAATACGATATTGTCTTTACCAATAAAATGAATGAGTTCCGTGTCCTTATCCTGCCAATACAATTTCCAATCATCCGCTTTCCGGTTTCCTGATTTCGACTCTTTTTCGAAGTATTCCTTAGTGGCAGAAATATATCCGATCGGTGCATCAAACCAAACATAAAGTACTTTACCTTCTGAATCAGGCAATGGTACTTTCACACCCCAATCGAGGTCTCTTGTCATGGCGCGTGGTTGCAAACCCTGGTCAAGCCATGATTTGCATTGTCCGTATACATTAGATTTCCAATCATCCTTATGGCCTTCCAGAATCCATTCCCGAAGCCAGGATTCATATTTCTGCAAAGGCAGAAACCAGTGTTTTGTTTCTTTTAATACCGGCGATTTGCCACTTAAAGCGGATACCGGGTTAATTAAATCTTTGGGGGAAAGGGAAGTGCCACATCGCTCGCATTGATCACCATAAGCTTTCTCATAGCTGCAATTCGGACAAGTGCCTTGTATATAACGATCGGCGAGGTATGTTTTTTCCTGTTCATCATAAAACTGAAGGGAGGTCTCTTCGATGAAATCGTTTTTCTTATAAAGGTTCAGAAAAAATTCCTGTGCGGTTTCATGATGTATTTTGTTAGAAGTACGGGAGTAGATGTTGAATGAGATGCCGAATTCCTCAAAACTGTTCTTCATCAGCAGATGGTATTTATCTACAAATGCCTGCGGGGTAATTCCTTCCTTCCTGGCGCCCAATGTAATTGGAACGCCATGTTCATCAGAGCCGCAAACGAATATTACATCATCGCCTTTCAACCTGCGGTAGCGAACATAAATATCTGCCGGAAGATAAGCACCGGCCAAATGGCCAAGGTGAATGCCTCCGTTTGCATAGGGTAAAGCGGCAGTTACAGTATATCTCTTGGGTGTGTTTTTCATGGCGGACGTAAAAATCAGCATAAATTTATAGAAGTTCGCATTCTGAACAGGCCTATTTCGTAAGATGAAAGACTAAGGGCAAAAGACTTAAGACAAAAGACGAAAGACTTAAGACTAAATCACAGATATGAAACAACCTTCTCCATTGCGTGCCGGAAATAAAGTAGCGATAGTATCAACTGCACGAAAAATATCGATGGCAGAGATTCAGCCATGCATTGATGTTTTAACAAGCTGGAACCTCGAGGTGGTAACCGGCAACACGATCGGTGCAGCGGATTTTCAATTTGCCGGAGATGATGATTTTCGTACGGCAGATATGCAGCGTATGCTGGATGATGAATCTGTTAAAGCCATTTTGTTTGCCAGAGGCGGATATGGTACGTTGCGAATTATAGATGCTATTGACTGGAGGAAATTTCTGAAGCATCCCAAATGGCTGTGTGGTTTTAGCGATATCACGGTAATCCAATCACATTTGCTTTCAGTTTATGAGGCGCAATCTATTCATTCCATGATGGCCATCAACTTTGCTACGGCAACAGAAGCGTCAATAGCCTCCCTGCAATCGGTTTTATTTGGCAAGCGATTACAATATACTGTTGAGCCACATCTTTTAAACCGGCCGGGAAAAGGCAGCGGTATTTTATGCGGCGGAAATCTTTCCTTGCTCCATACTTTAATTGGCTCTGCCTCTGAAGTGGATACCACTGACAAAATTCTGTTTATTGAAGACATTGATGAACAGTTGTACCATATTGACAGGATGATGATCAGTTTGAAACGTGCAGGCAAACTGGATCAACTGGCAGGATTTGTTGCCGGTCATTTTTCAGATATGAAGAATAAGGATGAAAGCAATCCATTTGGCAAGACAGCCTATGAAATTATTGCCGGGCACCTTTCAGAATATGAGTACCCTGTATGTTATGGTTTTCCTGCAGGTCATGAACCGGATAACCGCTGTTTGTTGATGGGCAGTAAATGGAAACTGGAAGTAGGCGATCAAACGAAGTTGAGCATGGGGCTTTAAATTTCGACAGCAACAAAGATGAATCTCAGGTGCAGATTCACTTTACCTCGTTCTGTTAAAGGTATCCGTTACTTTATATGCGATCACTTCATCGTAACGGCTTCCGAAAGTACGGAGATACACCAACACCTGGTAGGTGTTTTCGGCTTCATAGGAATCTCCTTCTAAAAGGTCATTGGTAATGTTGCCGGTTCCTTTTTCAGCAGTTATATATTGATAGTCGTAATAGCCTTGCTTGAGGTAGGCCCTTCCTTCATAAGCATGGTAGTCTGCATTATAATGCATCAGGTATTCATCAGATAGTTTCCAGTCGGTTAGTTTTCCGAAAATATAAAGACTGGTATTTCGTAACGGATAATCAAAAGGCAGATAAAAATAGACCCAGGTATAATCAGGTTCTGCTTTCTGGTTAAAGCCTTCTACAATACCGGGTAAAAATTTTCCATTGATATCTGAATGATACAAATAGGGTTCGTCGGCTCTTGGTTCGTCTGGAAACAGGATGACTTCCGTTTGTCTTTTGTCAAATCGTATTTCTCGAACCCTGTCGGTACGGTAGCGGATACTTCTTGTATCAAAATAGCGGAATTCTTTGCCGGCCGGGAAAGCATTGTCCATATCATAGGTATAGTCGAGCTGATAGGGTTTCATGAAAAGTGGTTTTAAATGCGCGATGGCATTATCCCACCTGAAGTTCTGCATCAGCAATACTTTAATATCAGTAATTGGATTGGAAATGGATAAGCCATTGTACCGGATAGTAAAATCTATTTCCTGGTGGGTCTGCGTGTATCGTGCATCAAAGGGTGGGTGCACATTCGTAATCACTTCTACCTTATTCGAGAACACCACAAATCGTCGGGTGATAAGCGGAATGTCAGGGTTGTGATCTGCATACACCATGAGAATATAATTACCGGATTTGGTCACGCCGATATTTTCATTTGGAAAGGTAACATCGTAGTGTGTATAGGTTTGATCGCTGGTAAAGGAATACTCGAAATTGATGATGTCCTGCTCTCTGAAACCTCTGAGATAGTCGAATTCACTTAACTCGGATTTGGTCCAATCGAAGTTGCAATGGATGATGGTATAGTAGTAGTACATATTACCTCCGTTGAGATCGTCGAATTCAAGTTTTAATTGGGCTGTGCCAATTAACGGTATCACAGGATCACTCAGCAGGATAGGATCCACATATAATTGAACGGTTCTGATGTTGGGTACAAAAACCTGGTCCTGGTAATAGGGAATATCATCTGTTGAATAGGCCCTTGAAAAAATAGTAACTACCAGCAATGTTGCTATCATGATAATCGGCAATCTGCCGAAGCCTGTAGTATTTGGAACTGAAAAGGGCATCTGAAATAAATATTGACTTTGCTAAAATAACTGCAAATAACGGTAGCAGCACGAATTAATTTTAAACAAAAGCAGCAGTGTAGATTATGGAATTTAGTTGCGTATGAAACGAAGGTATCTCATTTGGTAACTGCTGTATGATCTCAGGCAGGTTCATGAGCAGGTGAAAAATGGTTTGTTGAAGAAATTCTTGATAAACCGGGACTATTTCAGGTCTGGAACTGATGGACGACAGAAATGCCATGCTTATCGAAATGATAATCAATGTGATTGTACCAGTGGTTCATTATTCTGATGAATTGCCCAAAATCAATTTTTCTGTACACCGGAGTAATGAGTAACGGGTATATCTTTCATAAGGTGATCATACCCTCGTGGCAGACCGTCCACCGAATGAACCGGATGAGATGAGCCGAAATCTTGGAGTAAGTTTTGAAGAGGAAAAGCTGTTGCTGTTAGATGAAAAATCCGGATTTGTTATTTAGCGTTTGCCTAGAGTAAAATCAAGTCACTGCAATCATTGCCGGTTGTACATGTTTTCTTAGCATATTTGTATTTGTCATGTAATACAAACCTTACTATTCGCATGAGAGAAAATGCATACTTTGTGAAATGCAATCAAGGAACAATTTCTTCCAACAACTTTTTCTTAGCTTCACTTCGTGAAGAAGCAATTCATGATTTCTTCTGTAGCAGATCTGCCTGATGTTGCACAACAACTCTTGGCGTCTTGCACAGATAAGAAGATTTTCGCATTTTTAGGCGAAATGGGCGCCGGTAAAACAACGCTTATTGGAGCAATGTGCTGTTTGCTTGGAGTTAAAGAGCAAGTCTCGAGTCCTACTTTTGCCATAGTAAATGAATACCGGGGTATTGAACGGATTTACCATATTGATCTTTACCGGTTAAAGACAATAGAAGAAGCTTTAGAGATTGGAATGGAAGAATACCTTTCAGGAAATGATTATTGCTTTATTGAATGGCCGCAATTAATTGAACGGTTGCTGCCACCCGGAATAGCCAGGGTAAGTATTGATGTTGTAAATCAGTCTGAACGGATACTGACACTTGAACAAACATGAGTGAAGAAAGAAAAATAAAAATGCCTGAGGAACTCAAATCAGGCATCGGCCTTGCACCAAAGGAATCTTTGCTGGAAGTGGCAAGGAAGCAGGGGCATCTGTTTATTGGTGTTCCGAAGGAACGCCACTTCCAGGAAAACAGGGTCTCGCTCACTCCCGGTGCAGTCTCTATTCTATCTGGGCATGATCACCGCATTATCGTGGAATCTAAAGCAGGAGAGGGCTCTCACATCAGTGATACCGACTATTCTGAAGCCGGTGCTGAAATTGCCTATAATACAAAGGAAGTTTTTCAAGCCGGCATCGTGCTGAAGGTAGCTCCGCTTTCAAAGGAAGAGATACAAATGTTGCATCCCGGACAAATCATTATCTCCGCAATTCACCTGCCTACCGTAACACAGGAGTATCTTGAATTGTTATTACAGAAAAGGGTGATTGCATTGGCCTATGAATACATTCAGGATGAATCCGATTCATTTCCGATAGTGTCGAGTATGAGTGAGATTGCTGGCAGCACTTCAATCCTGATCGCTGCAGAATTGCTGAGTAATCTCAATCATGGCAAGGGTATATTATTAGGAGGCATTGCAGGGGTTCCACCTGCTAACGTGGTAATTCTTGGAGCCGGCACTGTTGGTGAAAATGCAGCCCGCACAGCTATTGCATTGGGAGCGGAAGTAAAGATATTTGATAACTCTATCTATAAACTTAAAAGGCTGCAACGTAATATTGGTGCAAGAGTTTTTACTTCCATTATCAGACAAGATGTATTGGGGAAAGCATTGGCGCGTGCAGATGTAGCGGTAGGAGCCGTGCATTCAAAATCAGGCCGTGCACCCATTATTGTTACGGAGGATATGGTTTCCAAAATGCGGCCGGGCTCAGTGATCATAGATGTAAGTATAGATCAGGGTGGATGTTTTGAAACCTCTGAAGTTACCACTCATACCAACCCAATCTTCAAGAAATTTGATATCATTCACTATTGCGTCCCTAATATTCCATCACGCGTCCCACGCACAGCTTCACAGGCAATCAGTAATGTTTTCACAACGATGCTGCGGGAAGCAAGCGACCTCGGTGGATTTGAAAAACTGATGAGTGTTCATCCACACATCCGTAATGGTGTGTACGTATACAAAGGCACCCTCACCAACCGCCACCTCAGCGAGAAATTCAATATGAAGAGTACTGATTTGAATTTGCTGTTTACCTCAGGTATGTAACATCTTCTAAAAGTGCCGGGTCTTAAGTCCTTCGTCTTACGTCCTACGTCCTACGTCTTGATACCTGGTTCCTGATTCATTCCGCCCACCTACCGCTCCTCAATTATCTTGGAGCACTAATTCATATAGAGTAGCCCCCAATCCCGTTTCCGATTTCCTCAACGTTATTTACCAATCCAATGAAGATGCACTTTTTGAACTCTTCGATCTGTATGGTAAAAAAGTAGGCGCCATCAGTTTATTTCACTACTTCAAAAACCGTTTGCTTAATGTGAGTGAATTACCTCCGGGTGTTTATTTGGCTGCTGTAAGTTGCAAAGGAGAAAGAGTTTGGAGTGAGAAGGTAGTGGTGCAGCGGTGAGTAGTTTATTAAGCTACTATAAGAATAGAAACTGTAACTTGTATCTTGAAATACTTTAAAGTAAAATGAAAAGGTGTTTTTTGGTATGGTGTGTTTTAATTTCGGTGAATGTATTTGCTCAAAACAGATCCAACGTATGGGAATTGTCTTACTCCACCAATTTTAATAATCCTAACAGTGAAATTCAGTTCACTAATGGAATTGCAGATACTAATGCAATTTTTAGAATAATGGCAATGTCAATTACAAATGCCAGTATTTGTGATAGTAATGGAAGTCTCATCTTATACACAAATGGAATCGTAATTGGAAATAGAAACTACGATACTCTAGAAAATGCAGTAAATTTTAATGAAGGGGAGCAAACTACTGATAATGATCCTGATGGTTTGGTTGCCTGTCAGGGAGCAATCTTTATTCCCGCACCACAGAGCGTAAAGGACTATTATGTTTTTTACATAACGGGGAAAACGTTTGTTGCTAATAATCAATTAGAGACTCAACCTTTGCATTTGAGTTATAGCAAGATAGACCTGTCTCTTGATAATGGAAATGGTGCTATACTAGATGGCTTGAAAAATATACATCTGGTAGATGATACTTTAAACTGGGGTCGCATTTCTGCATGTAAGCATGCTAATGGAAGCGATTGGTGGATTATAGTACATAGATACTACTCAGATATCTTTTATAAATTTCTTTTGACTCCGGATCAGATTTCAGGACCCTATCAGCAGCAAATTGGTTCTGTAGTAACTAAGGATATTGTGGGGCAAGCTACATTTTCACCAGATGGATCCAAGTATGCAATGGTCAGTCCTTCCAATATTCTAGACTATTTACAATTTGATAGATGTACTGGAGAATTTTATGAAGCGCAGATTATTATTCCACCTGATTCAACTTCTGGACTTGGTGGCTGCTCATTTTCTGCCAATAGCAGGTTTCTATATGTTTCTGCGCTGGACATTGTCTATCAGTATGATACCTGGAATGCTGATATGGCAAATAATGTAATAAAAATTGCAACGTGGGATGGATTTACTGAGTTTGGTACATCGGTTTTATTTTTTAATCATCAACTTGCACCGGATAATAAAATCTATATTGGACCATTCACGGGCGTTTCCTATTTAAATGTAATTAATAGCCCGGATAGTTTAGGGCTAAGTTGCGACTTTGCTCCTCATTCTTTGGTATTGCCTTATTTTAATAATAACGTTCCAAATTTTCCCAATTACGATCTTGGTCCATTGGAAGGTTCACCTTGCGATACGCTTTTCAATTCAACTCCAATTGTCTCTGCAGATGAAGGCAATTTTCGCTTAGTACCTAATCCTGCAAAAGAGTGGCTCAACATCATTTACAATACCCAAGAAGATTGCCTGCTCAATTTATATGACATCAATGGAAAACAGGTAGCCTCGGTCAGTTTATTCCACTACTTCAAGAACCGTTTACTTAATGTGAGTGAATTACCTCCGGGTGTTTATTTGGCTGCTGTAAGTTGCAAAGGAGAAAGGGTTTGGAGTGAAAAGGTGGTGGTGCAGCGGTGAGTTGTTTATTCATCTCCAATAAGAATAGAAACTGTAACTTGTATCTTGAAATACTTTAAAGTACAATGAAAAGGTGTTTTTGGGTATGTTGTCTTTTTATTGGAGTTAATGCTTTAGCGCAAAACAGAACCAATATTTGGGAACTGTCTTATTCAACCAATCTTCAGTATCCCAATTGTGAAATGATTTTTTCAGGAGACAGTGTATATACACAAAGTGTATCTAGGATAATGGCCTTTTTTAATACTAATGCAAGTATTTGTGATACTAGCGGCAGTTTGCTGTTCTATACAAATGGCTTAACCGTTGGAAACAAAAACTATGATACACTCCAAAATGCAGTAAATTTTAATCCTGGTTATGCTACAACTTTTTATGAACCTGATGGAATGGGTATTGTCCAGGGCGCACTAATCATTCCAAGGCCTGAAAGCAATGATCAGTATTACTTATTTTACGTTACTGCAGAACCTATTTTTGCTTATGGGAATTATGATACTAATCCGCTGTACTTAAGCTATAGTTTAATTGACATGAGTCTTGATAACGGGCTAGGTGGAATAGTCGATTCTCAAAAGAATTTACATGTCATTGATGATACTTTAATGTTAGGCAGATTAAATGCTGTAAAGCATGCAAACGGAAGAGATTGGTGGGTAATATCTCATGAGTATTACAGTGATGTTTATTACAAACTTCTGATCACACCGGATTCAATTTCAGGACCTTTCAGTCAAAAAATTGGGTCTGAGATTGGTGCGAATGATATAGCTGGTGAAACTGCTTTTTCTCCTGATGGATCAAAATTTGCAATGATGAATGCAAGCAATACTCTCGACTTTATGGAGTTTAACCGCTGTACAGGGGAATTTTTCAATGCGCAATCATTTGATATTCCGGATTCCATTGGAACTTATGGTTGCTCCTTTTCTCCCAATAATCGTTTCTTATATGCTTCATCAAAATATAACCTTTATCAGTACGATACCTGGAATGCAGATATGATAGACAATATGATCCATATTGCTGAGTGGGATTCTTTTACGCAAAACAATATTCCTGTTTTATTCTTTATCCATCAATTAGCACCTGACGGAAAAATTTATTTGAGTGGATTTAACGGAGGCCAATATTTTAATGTGATAAATGAGCCGGATAGTTTAGGCCTTGTCTGCAACTTTGTACCACATTCTTTTGTATTGCCACAAAACCACACAGATATTCCCTCATTTCCGAATTATGATTTGGGAGCTTTTCCCAACGGCGATACTTGCCATGCAGTATATACAGCGCAGATACCTGTACAGGAAAAATTGTTTGAATATCAGATCGCACCCAATCCCGTTTCCGATTGGCTCAACATCATTTACCAATCCAATGAAGATGCTCTTTTAGAACTCTTCGATCTTTATGGTAAAAGAGTAGGCGCCATGAGTTTATTCCACTACTTCAAAAACCGTTTGCTTAATGTGAGTGACCTACCTCCGGGTGTTTATTTGGCTGCTATAAGTTGCAAAGGAGAAAGGGTTTGGAGTGAGAAGGTGGTGGTGCAGCGGTGAAGTATGTGTACATTACAGTGAATAAAGTAGTACGAACTAAAATGATGATTGGTGAGAACTGCTACTATAAGGTGCATAATGTTACAATGAAAGCTTTGTGGATTGTAATATTTTTTGTCGCCGGATTTGGAATCAAATCCTTGGCGCAGATGAATTATTGGCAACCGGTTAATGAAATGAATTACGTTGTCACCAGCCTATATAATGACAGTATAGATGATGTGCTATATGCCGGAGGCTGGTTTGGAAGAGTAGATGGAAAATCAATTTATGGTATTGCCAAATGGAATGGTTCGGAGTGGGATTCATTAGGAAAGGGACTAGACTATCATTTTGATTTGGAATATGCAGGATGTAATGTATGGGCAATATGCAGGTATCAGGATAAATTGTATGTAGGGGGTAATTTTCAGACTGCAGGTGATCTTTTTGCAAATTGCATTGCCACATGGGATGGTTTGAAATGGGATACTTTGCCTTTTAAATTTAATGGTTCAGTACAGGATATTATAGTCCATGATGAAAAATTGTTTGTTTGCGGAACATTTGATTCTGTTGGAAGCATTGAGGCGAATGGGGTTGTCATGTTTGACGGAATCACGTGGACAAGTTTGGGATTAGCTTATGATGGTACCGATCCAAATGAGGGGAATGTTGTAGTAGGAATGGCATTTTATAAAGATATTTTATACCTGACAGGATATTTCTATGATGTTAACGGATATCAACACAATATGATGCGATGGGATGGAATCAGCTGGAGTTACATGTCTCCGGATATTATGGGTGGATTCGCATTTACGTGGGCAATGAATGTTTATAATGACATGTTGGTAGTTTCAGGAAGTTTCTCAACACAACAAGGTAATGCCGATAACAATATCCAGGCGTGGGATGGCACAACATGGCATGCCATGGGTGGTGGGACAGGTACAATTCCGGGGTGGGCAAACGGAAGTATTAATAACCTTTTCGTTTATGAAGATAAGCTGTATGCAGTAGGTCCTTTTAAGTCTGCAGGAGGTATACCGGCAGATCATATTGCAATTTGGGATGGTAATAATTGGTGCGGCTTAGGTAGCCAGTTTAATAATAATATAAAAGCAGCAGCCTTTTACCATGACACTCTCTATATTGGCGGTGCATTTTCAACTATCAGTGCTGACACAATAAAGTACATTGCGAAATGGTCAGGCGGAAATTTTGTTGATACGTGTAGTATGCCTGTAGGAATTCCTGAAATTACTCAAAGCAATTTTTCATTTTCGGTTTATCCAAACCCTGCTAATGATCAATTATATCTTTCCATCTTTTCTGCATATCCAGAAAAGAAACTTGTAACAATCACTGATTTGATGGGAACGAACATGCTGAAAGAGTCTCTTGATAATGGAGATTCAGCAATTGATATTTCCTCATTACCAATAGGAGTTTATTTTTTAGAGCTGAAAACTTATGAAGGAAGATCAGTGAGAAAATTTGTTAAACAGTAAGAATCCAGCCTTCAGAATCATTCATTTCCTTAGTGTTACCTTTTTCGTTCTACAGTGAAAAAAATAATAGTAGTTTTTGTCTGTTTAATCGTTTTCATAAATCACACGGTTGCTCAAAACTGGACAGCCATGTCAATGGGTGTTCCGTTCTCCGTGTATGCAATATATGGTGATGAAGAAGAAGGCTTGTTTTATGTCGGTGGCGGATATTCCACTCAAGGCTGTTTAGCTGTTTATGATGGTACAAGTTGGAACAATCTTAATTGGGATAGTAACGATTGGCCAATTTATTCAATTACGAAATTTAAAAATGAAGTTTATGTATGCGGTGGATTTGAATATGCCGATGAAACATATTGTCATCTTATAGCTAAATGGAATGGTGTTCAATGGGATACTGTAACAACACTAATTGATGGAGGAAATATCTTTCTCGGAGGTACTAAAGGACTATTCGCGACCGATTCATTCTTATATCTGACAGGCACTTTTAATTATGTGGGCAATGTCTATTCACCGGGAATAATTAAATACGATGGTGCGCAATGGATAGCGATAGGCAATTTTGAAGGCACCTTTCCAGGTGGTGCAAATGTAAATGGATTTAATTGTGCCGCTATTTACAACAATGAGCTTTATGTAGGAGGAGATTATGAAGATAGTACCGGACACACAGAACGCATTGCAAAGTTTGATGGTGTAAATTGGTCGAACCTGGGACAAGGTATTAATGGCGGTTTTGCAGGTGTAGTGGACTTGCAAGTATATAAAAACGAATTGTATGCTGCTGGCACTTTTACAAAAGCCGAGGGTGATCCTGGTGATTTCATTGCAAAATGGAATGGCTCATCCTGGTCAGAAGTTGGATCAGGTATGGCAGGCTACAATGCCACAAATAATAACGGGCAGATTCATGACCTAATTGTATATAATGATGATCTATATGCTTGTGGCGTTTTTCATTATGCAGGCGGCGTTTCTGCTTTTCATATTGCAAAATGGAATGGCAGTCAATGGTGCGGTTTTGGGGACACGTTGGATAATGTATGCGTAGCACTTGGATCTTTGAATGGAGATCTGTATATGGGTGGAGGGTTTGAAGTGATTAGCACTAACTCTATTGAAACAGGTGATTCAATAAATCACATTGCTAAATGGATCGGCGGTAATTATGTGGATACCTGTAGTGTCCCTGTAACGATTAATGAAATTGTTGAAAATGATTTTTATTTTTCACTCTACCCTAATTTTTCTAATGGTACTCTCAACATCATTTACAATACCAAAGAAGATTGCCTCCTCACTTTATATGACATCAATGGAAAGCAAGTTGCAACGGTCAGTTTATTCCACTACTTCAAAAACCGTTTACTTAATGTAAGTGAATTGCCTCCGGGTGTTTATTTGGCTGCAGTAAGTTGTAAAGGAGAAAGGGTTTGGAGTGAGAAGGTGGTGGTGCAGCGGTGAGAGAATAATTTTAAAAAAAAATAGTCAATTGAAGTTCTAACAGAATACATCACGTAAATACTTGTGACAAAAAATAACAGTGAAATAACTAATCCTTATACTGTTAAACCTTTTTGCATAGGCCCCGGTTTTCAGCAAAACTTCAAACCAAACTCTTATAGCTTTCATCTTTCATTTTCCGTCTTCCGTCTTTAAATTTGCTGTTCACTTCCGGTATATAACAGTTTCTAAAAGTCCCGAGTCTTAAGTCCTGCGTCCTTCGTCTTACGTCCTACGTCTTACGTCCTACGTCTTGATTCCTGGTTCCTGATTCCATCCACCCACCTACCGCTCCTCCACCTCCTTCACATTATCATCCGGCATCCTGTCCACCAAATAATAATTCGGATCAATACCTGCCTTGTCCGGTTCTTGGTCAGTAACAAAAGTGTACGTGTTGTTTTCTGATTCAACCTTAACCAATTGGCTGTAGAGTTGTTTGCCAATTTTTTTCCCATCTGCAGGCGGAGCCAATGCACCGATTTCAATCCAGTCACTGATCGGTACCTTGGTTTCTTTGCCGAGTGAATCGGCTTTGAATTTTTCTGACTGCACATTCATGGCCACTTCAAATTTGCCACCTGGTAATTTTTTATAAGAGACATCAAGCACCCTGTTATTGAAAACCGTCATGTCATAAAACAGGTCTTTGATAATGTATTTTACAGAATCAGGTGTTTGCTTTTCAAAACGATCAACCAGGTGATAAGCATTCGGGTATGGTGCTTCCCGGTAGGCAAAAGAGTCAATCATATTTTTCAATGCGGCGTTGATGTTTTCTTCTCCGATCATTTCCTTCAGATAATACATCACCACACTTCCTTTGCGATAGTGCACATAACCCTGGTTCTCTACTTTTAAAAGCGGTGATTCTTTAATGGTCTCTGTTCCACGGTTTCTCAGGTAGTTGTCCATTTCATACTTCAGGAATTTATGCATCTGTTCCTTGCCATACAGATCTTCCATCACCATCAGCGCTGAGTACTGCGCCATCGTTTCTGATAAAAGCGTTGCTCCCTGCATATTGGCACCAATTACCTGGTGCGCCCACCACTGATGACCCATTTCATGTGCTACAATATAATACACCATGTCAATATCTTCCGGGTCTTCCAGGTTGGCAATAAAACCAATACTTTCAGAGTAAGGCATCGTACCCGGAAAGGCCTGGGCAAAGGATTCATAACGCGGAAATTCTATGATGCGGGCCTGTTTGTGATAGTAGTGTCCAAAGTTTTCTGTGAAGTACTTCAGTGAGTTCTTAAGTGAATTCACCATTTTGTCTACGTTGTATTCATGGCCCTTCACATAATAGACTTCAATATCAATGTCCTGGTACTTATCCCGCCTCACTTCGTAACGAGCTGAAATGAATGAATAAAAATTTACAGATTTATGATCTAGTTTGTAATGAAAATAACGGCGGTTCCCTTCTGTCCATTCTTTCAAGAGCGAACCGGGTGCAACAGCAATCTGATCGATGGAAGTACTCATCACGGTTTCTACTGTTACCCAATCAGAGCTATTGGTCAGGTAGGAATTACGGCAATTGCTGTTGCAGTCGCGTATCAATGCCGGCATCCGTTCACGTTCCGGCAGTTTGCACTTCTTTCGCCTGTTCTGATCTGATAACTCATCACTTGCCTGGTAACCGATTTGTGGCAGCACTTGCGCATTATTAAAAAAGGAGCCGTTGGCAACTATCTGTGTGAATTGTACTTCATTTTCAAAACCATTTCGCCGGTATTCAGAGGTGATTTTTAATGGCATGCTGTCTCCCGGCTGCAAGGGTAGTTTCAGCTGATAAATACGATAGCGGTGCATTGGATCATCAAGAGCCAGCGAAGCATTGGCAAGTTCAATCTTTACATCAAAACCATCGATCATGGTAAAATGTATGGAATCTATCGGTGTAGTTCCGGTATTGTGTATCATGGCATCCGCTACTACAGTAAGATCGCGCGATTCAGGAAACAGGTCAATCTTATATTGGACATCGGTAACCCTTGGTTGATTGATATCTTCAAATTTTTTATAAAATCTTTCGTAATCTGCCTGCGCAATTTCACGTGCTCTAGGGGAATGATAGGTATTCAGTATTTGTGTATTGTAAAAAACAAAACCGGCAGTAAAGAGCCAAAGCAAAAGCAGGCCAAAAGTGATGGTCCGGTATTTTCCGGTGAATGAATCTTTAGCTGCCTGCAGCCTGTTCTTAATAGATGTTTCTTTACCCCGCACCCAAAAATAGATAACGGTCATAACCAGCAACCCGGAAAAAAGGAACCAGTAAATATTAAACCAGGTAAGTCCGGGCACATAGGGGTTGTAGCCATTCATATCGGAATAAGTGTGACTCGGCACTCCGGCGAAGATCACCATATTGGAACTTATATCCATTGCCCTCCATGCGAACAGGTTAGCAATGATGAATGCGATGAAAGCGAAGTAAGCGATGTACCGGTTGTTGATGGTTGTGTGAATGAAGAAGGAAAGGCAGATCAGAAAAGTGAAGGCAAGCAGATCCAAAACTAAAAGACTGATGAAGTATTCACTGAGCCTGTAATCATAAAACCCAAAGAGGATTTGCGTGGCAAGCCCCGTCAATATAGCGACCAGAAGAATTACCAGCGTAATTAAAATCATGGACACCAGTTTAGATACAGGAGAAATCCATCTTGCAAAAGGCAATGCATCGTAGATGTCGTTTACTTTGGCGTCGCGCTCTTTCCAAACCAATACGCCCGTATAAAAAGTGATGATGGCAACCAGGAACAGGTAAAGTGTTCCGCGAATACTATCCACGATGGCATAGGTAACCGGGAAAGATTTATTGCCGTAACCGGAATCGGTGACAAAGGCCATCGAAGAGGCCATGTTAATGATGCCTGCAAGAATAATCACAATAAAAGCTGTGCTCTTAATAATACCAAAGAAATCCAACCTAACCTGGTTGAAGAATTGTTTAAATTGCTGTGAAGCGGAAGAAGAGAATCCGGCAACCGGTAATTCCTGGAACATACCATAGGTTGCCAATACTTCTTTTTCACTTTGTGGCAATCGCTTTTTACCCCTTAGTCTTTCCGTAAATGAAAACCGGTAAAACGTAAACGACATGATCAATCCGGCTACCACCAGCCAGATGATCCTGTTTACCAGCATAATGCCTGTAAGCCCAAGCGTCATCGAATTTTTGTCCGCC
Organism: Chitinophagaceae bacterium; assembly: GCA_016704325.1. Classification (GTDB taxonomy): domain Bacteria; phylum Bacteroidota; class Bacteroidia; order Chitinophagales; family UBA10324; genus JACCZZ01. The sequence continues at coordinate 444,131 of JADJAG010000008.1, read as the reverse complement.
ACAGTCCAGTATTTGGTTGCAACAGAAAAAGTGCGTACGCCAAAGGGGTCGATGAGTGTACCGAGGTATTCATTTTTCAAATCGCGAATTAACCCATTGGCAATTCCATAAGCCACCAGCAATAGAATAGAACCTATAAAAGAATAGATCGTGCTTCGTGTTAATGCTGCAATAGCAAAAATGAAAGCGCCGCAAAAAATTACATTTGGAATGATGAATACCAGGAGTCCCATCAGATGGCCATCTAAAGAAGTTGGCCCAATACGTTCCGCATTTACCCATGGCATCATGGTGCCTGTTATACTTCCAATTGAAACACCCAGAAATGGGATGATAGCTATAAAAGCGGCCCCGAAAAAACGTCCCAGCAGGAATTGCACTTTTTCAGCGGAGTTGAAAAAATAATCTGGTGTGTATTGAAACTGAAATCCCTGGCAGCAGCCACATTCAGGAAAGCAGTCACCATAAGCAGGCTGATGATAGACATCACGGCATAAAAATTCTCAACAACAAATGGAGCATTCTTATTCACATTGCCTACCGATCCACCTACCGTTACCGAATCGCTGCTCGTGGCACCGAATATCAGTAAGGCATTGATAAAAAGAAAAATATACACCATAGGCTGCTTCAGCCAATAGCGAATCTCAAATAGAAAAATCTTTAAAAACATAAATTAGCATTTGTTACAACAAGAAATTTTCACTCCCATCCCCACATCCTACGTCCTACGTCCTATGTCTTACATCTTGGCTCCTGGTTCCTGGTTCTCTTCAACTCACCTCAATCCCGCAATCCTCGAAAAAAAACACATCCTCCAAATCGGCTTCTGCTGGTGAAAATCCATCACCCGGTTCTTCTTCATGATAAACATGAATCAATGGCCTTCCCCAACCATGCGCGTCGAAATCACACGGTACCTGTTCACAAAGCTTTCTATTTCCGGTTTGGTAATATATCGGGTCCATATTTTATTGGATAGCGACTGTAAGGCATCAAATGGTGAACCTGAATAAAGCAAGGTGCCTTTATCAATAATGGCCATATTGGAACAGAGTTCTTTTACATCATCTACTATATGTGTAGAAAGAATGACAATCCTGTTTTCACCAATCTCGGAAAGCAGGTTGTAAAAGCGGTTGCGTTCTCCCGGATCCAGGCCTGCTGTAGGCTCATCAACTATGATCAGTTTCGGATCACCTAATAATGCCTGCGCGATTCCGAAGCGTTGCTTCATGCCTCCGGAAAAGCCGCTCAGCGATTTTTTTCTTACATCGTAGAGGTTTACTTTATGCAAAAGAGCTTGTACCAGTTCTTTTCTTCCTGAAGTCAGACCTTTTAAAACAGCGATATGATCCAGCATATCCTGGGCGGAAACTTTTGGGTATACTCCAAATTCCTGTGGCAGATAACCGAGTATTTTTCTTACCGCCATCTTGTCTTTCAATACATCAATCCCATCCAGGCTGATACTGCCACGGTCTGCATCCTGTAAGGTGGCAATGGTGCGCATCAAAGTTGATTTGCCGGCGCCATTGGGCCCTAGAAGTCCATACATCCCGGTAGGAATCGTTAAGGTCACATCTTGTAAGGCGGCAACACCATTGGGATATGTTTTGGACAATGATTGAATCGCGAGCTCCATGAATTATTTTTTTACAATATTAAAAGAATGAGAGGTATTTCAGGCATAAAAAGTTACAGAAATTGTTTTTTGCCAATGAGGGGCTTTAATAAGGCCGTTAATTGTTACAGTCAATGACAGTATTACTTTTGCCGTTGCACCATGTCGCCGGCTTTCTTTTGTTGCTGAAAAAGAGGCAGAAGCCAGCCATTATCAATGCGGAGAAAAAATCAATGTAATTTCAACCGGTAATTAAATTATTTTAGCATGACTGATCTGCTTTCGATTTGTAAGTCTTCCCGAAAATGGCAGTCGGCCTGGTCATTAATCACATTCAATATTTTTTTCCGATGAAAGTATTTTTACTGTTAGTATTTGCATTTGTCTGTTTGCAAACAGAATGGCTTTCTGCACAGCATAATGTTTATACCATCCCGTTGGGATCCACGCAGCGTGTGCTGGACATCGAGGTGGATTGGAATCCGGAACTGCTGACGATTGAAAAAGAAGCGCATGATGAATTCATAGACCGTAAACTGCTGCAGGAACGGAAAGAGCAATTGATGGAAATGATGAAAGGAAAAAGCTCCGTCCAGGTTCCTTCAACTACAACACGCGATGTATTGGATACACCATATGTCTGGCGCAATTTCCAGGGCAATGCTTACAATAACTCAGTGCCAAATGATAATGATATCGCAGTCTCCAATTCTGGCTATGTGGTTTCTGTAATGAATTCAACGGTATTTATGTACGACCTGAATACAGACACTACCATCAGCTACCTTTCTCTTGACGCCTTTGCGGCTTCATTGGGCAACGTCAAAGACAAGTATGATCCAAAGACCATTTATGATCCAATAGAGAATAGGTTTGTAGTGGTGTTCCTTGCAGGTTTTACCGATGCTACCTCAAGCATCATCACCGCCTTTTCACAAACGGAGAATCCGGGTGAAGGCTGGAATTTCTATGAGATACCTGGCAACCCTTTAAATGATACACTATGGAGTGATTACCCAATCATTGCATTAACCAATGAGGAATTGTTTATCACTGTAAATCACCTGCAAAATGATGAACCCTGGCAAACAGGCTGGGTGAGAAGTGTGATCTGGCAGGTGAATAAATCAAATGGGTATGATGGTGCATCACTTTCAACGCAGTTACATGATGAGGTTGCTTTTAACGGAAGAAGGATTCGTAACCTGCACCCGGTGAAAGGTGGCAGCACTTTGTATGGACCTGATATCTATTTTATGAGTCAGCGTAACCTTGATGTAGTTAATGATACTTTTTTTCTTGTTCATCTGTCTGATACTATTGGAGCGCCCGGACAAACACTGACTAGCCAGGTTCTGAAATCAGACATCCCGTATTTTGTTCCGATTAATGGAAAGCAATCATCAGGCGGCGACCTGGCAACAAATGATTCCAGGGTATTGGGGGCTTTTTACGAAAATGACCGGATACAGTTTGCAGGCAATACAACTGATACTTCATTCGCTACTGCCGCAATCTATCATGGTATAATTAGCAATGTATCTGCTATTCCTTCACTTGCATTAAATATTTTATCGGATGATACCATTCATTACGGCTATCCCAATCTGGCCTATAATGGCAATAGCAGCACGGATAATTCCACGGTGATGGTGGTAATGAGAAGTGCAGTCAACCTGTTTCCTGGTTTTTCAGTGATACGTTCCGATGGGGATGGGAATTATGCACCATTAAAGAATGTGAAGGACGGATTGTCTTTTGTTTCAGTCATTCCGGGAACCGAACGTTGGGGCGATTATTCAGGAGCACAACGCCGGTATAATGATCCGGGTAAAGTGTGGGTGAATGGTTCGTATGGAACCACCATTCACAAAGTCTCTACCTGGATTGCTGAAATTGCACTTAATCCGCCACCAACAGGGATTGCTGAAGTTTATGAAGACAACAAATTGCTGAATGTCTTTCCAAATCCGCTTGCAGATAATATGTCAGTGCAATTCAACCTTAGTCATGCTTCCAATTGTATGTTTGAAATTGTGGACGTTCATGGCCGGAAGGTAAAAACGTTGTTGAGACAAAAAGTGGTGGCTGGAAAACACCAGTTTACATTTTCGATTTCTCCACTGATTAGCGGTACTTATTTTCTGGTAATTTATGCTGATGATACAGTTATTGCGACGGAAACAATAGTGAAACAGTAAAACAGAAATTTTTTTTATGACAGTTCAACAATGAATTACCATATGATGAAGCATATGTTCACATGGATGTTTTTCAGCCTGTTCGCAGTATGTGCATTCGGACAGAAAGCAGAAGAAAAGCTGGTAAGAAAAACATTTGAAGATTATAAAAGTGCAATTCTCGACGATAGAGGTGCAGAAGCAGTAACCTACGTCGACAACAAAACAGTTGCCTATTATAGCCGGATGCTGGAGTTGGCATTACATGCTGACTCTTTAGCAGTAGATACCTTGATGGTTGTAGATAAGTTAATGGTTCTTGCCATCAGGCACAGAACATCCAGGGAGCAGCTCTTAAGTTTTGATGGACTAAAACTTATTCAGTATGCCATTGAAAGTGGTATGGTTGGAAAGAATTCGGTGGCAAATAATTCGATAGGTGATGTAATCATTGATAACTTCACAGCCCGGGGGCAACTGATTGTGAAAGGCGAAAAAACGGATTTTTATTTTCTTTTTAACAAAGAGCAGCATGTTTGGAAAATTGACCTCACCTCAGCCGTTGCAATTTCTTCGAAAGCAGTTGAGTCCATGATAACCGAAAGCGGTCAGAGTGAGAATGATTATATTTTATCGATTCTTCAGATGATATCCGGAACAAAACCGGGTCCGGAGATCTGGTTGCCGGTGGAATGATACAATCCCTTGCTGTATGTTGAATCGGATTTATACAGATAGAATAGCCATATTGGGATGTTCACCTTTATGACTATTCGTTTTTTTCTAAATAGTTTCTAAATTTAATGACTATGAAAGCCCTGTTCACCATAATAGTTCTGTTACAAGCGCATTTTGTTTTTTCGCAGTCAAATATCATTTGCACAAATCCTGCTGCTGAATTGGTAATGACTGGAAATTATGATCCTGCTAATTATACAGCAACAGTAATCGTCAGTCATCCAGATTCTATTACTGCCGGACTTGCTCAAGAGATCAATGCGGATTCTTTGCATAGCTACATAGAGAAATTGGGTTCTTTCCATACCCGTAATTCAGGTGCAGATACCGTTTCCGATACTAAAGGTATTGGTGCGGCAAGAAGATGGATGTTTCAGAAATTCCAGGAGTTCAGTACAGTAAACAACAACAGGCTATTGCCTTCTTATTTGCAGTTTGATTTAGCAATCTGCAATGCCGGCCGGCATAAGAATATATTTGCCGTGTTACCCGGAATGGATACTTCAGATCATTCCATTATCATTATTGAATCACATATGGACAGCCGTTGTGAAGTGCTCTGTGATACTGCCTGCCTGGCGCAGGGCAGCGATGATAATGGCAGCGGCACAGCCTTGATTATGGAGCTGGCAAGAGTAATGAGCCGGTATAGTTTCAATCGTACTATTGTATTTCTTGCTAATACTGCAGAAGAGCAGGGCTTGTATGGTTCCGAGGCCTTTGCTGATTATGTGCAGCAAAAAGGAATTCCCGTAAAGGCTGTTATGAATAATGATATTGTCGGCGGCATTTTATGCGGGGAGACTTCTTCTGCCCCAAGCTGTTCACCATTCGGTGCTATCGACAGCACACAGGTTCGTTTGTTTTCCTATGGTGGATTTAATTCACCGCATAAAGGACTTGCGCGATTTATTAAGTTGCAGTACAAAGAACAGTTGCTTAGTGAGGCTGCCGTGCCAATGACTATCTCATTGATGACTGCTGAGGACCGTACGGGCAGGGGAGGAGATCATATTCCATTCCGGGAGCATGGTTTCACTGCCATGAGATTCACTGCTGCCAATGAAAATGGCAATGCGAATGTAGCTGCTGCCGGTTATTCAGATAACCAGCATACCTCCCGCGACGTGATTGGCTACGATACCGATGGAGATATGGTGATTGACAGTTTCCTGGTGGATTTTAATTACCTCGCACGCAACACATTGATTAACGGCACTGCTTCTGCTATGGCTGCAATCGGTCCGAAAACACCAACCTTCCAGGTAAGTGTTGCAGGAAATGAAGTAACCATTCAGATCAATGCCGATCAGTCATATCCTTCCTATAGGGTGGGAGTCCGCTCACTAACTTATGATTGGGATTCTGTCTACACATTCTATTCTTCTTCCGGCACACTTTACTTACCTGCTTCATCAACGTATTACATGAGTACGGCAACAGTAGATTCAAATGACGTCGAAAGCCTGTTTAGTGGTGAAATCGCAGGCACCATCACTGCTGTTAATGACCCTGCTTCTCGAAGAGGAATTCAGCTATTACCCGCCTATCCTAACCCTTCCGATGAAACAGTAATGATTACCGTTAATGTGTTGAAGGCCGTCAACTATCAGTCCGCTCAAATCCGCATCACCGACATGAACGGTGCCCTCATTAAAGAACTACCAATCAAATTGAATATGGGTATCAATGAAGTGCTTTACCACCACGGCTACCAGGCAAGTGGCACCTATTTCTATCAGCTCGTCATTGATGGTAACCTGACAGAGTCAAGGAAAATTATATTTGAAAAAGGTTAAGACCAAAATTTCCGCAATAATCGTCCCCAGCCATTCAGCCATTTAACCATTCAACCATTTAACCATTTAGCCATATAACCATTTAGCCATTTGCCAAAACTTTGCATATTCATATCACCCCAACCCAAACTAACCTTTGTTAGCCAAACCCTTACCCAATGCGGGTTTCAGGAAAAAATAAAGTTACATTCCTTGCATTTTAATATAACTTTGTGAGCGATTTAAACGTAAGAAGGCTCACATGCGGAGGAAAAAAGTTTCTATACAAGGTATTGCTGCTTCATTTCATGATGTGGCCGCCCAAAAATTTTTCGGACGGAACATTGACATCATTGAAGCCAACTCCTTCCGCAGCTCCTGTGAGAAAATGGTGAATGGTGAAGCTGATTATTGTGTGATGGCTATTGAGAATTCTACAGCAGGCACCATCCTTACCAACTACCAGTTTATTACTGACTATCGTCTTCGTGTTATTGGCGAGGTCTATCTACAGATAGAGTTACACCTGATGGGACTTAATGGCGCAAAGATTGATGACATTGAATTCATCCATTCGCATCCAATGGCAATTCGTCAATGTGATGAGTTCCTATTAAGGTATCCTGATAAGAAAGTACTGGCGCTGAATGATACTGCAGAATGTGCCAGGAATGTACGCGATAAGAAACTGAATAATACAGCAGTAATAGCAGGTGATGCTGCCGCAGAAAAGTATGGCATGACCATCATGCATTCAAATATTGAAACACATAAAAGAAATTATACCCGGTTTCTGATTCTTTCTGATAAGAATATTAAGATCAAAGGTGCCAATAAAGCATCAATCAGCTTTCAACTTGATAATTCCCCAAGGAATCTTAAAAAAGTAGTGGATATTTTGGGTGATTACTGGATTAACCTGACCAAGATTCAATCAGTACCTATTGTCGGCCGTCCAAATGAGTATACTTTTTTGGTGGACCTGGAATGGAGCAAGTATGAGGACTATGAAACAGCAATTACGAAGGTGCTGAAGAAAACATTTAATCTTTCAATTTTAGGTGAATACCGTAAAGGAAAATTTGTAACAGCAAAATTATGAGCACAAAGAAATTAGATCTTGACCTGATACCACCAAGTGAGTGGTTACCATTTGATAAAAAGCCCATCCTGATAGCAGGTCCCTGTAGCGCGGAATCGGAAGATCAGATGCTAAAGACTGCAAGAGGAATAAAACAACATTTCGACAAATTCATTTTCCGTGCAGGAATCTGGAAACCGCGTACACGTCCCGGAATGTTCGAAGGCATAGGCGTAATTGGCCTCGACTGGATGAAGCGCGTGAAGGAAGAGACCGGCGCCATGCTGGCAACAGAAGTGGCGAATCCAATGCATATAGAAAAAGCATTGAAAGCAGGTATTGATGTACTGTGGATTGGTGCACGCACTACTGCCAATCCGTTTTCGGTAACTGAGCTGGCCAATGCCCTCAAAGGCGTTGACGTACCTGTTTTGGTCAAGAATCCCGCTTACCCTGATTTGCAATTGTGGATCGGAGCCCTGGAGCGAATCAACCGTGCAGGTATTAAAAAGATGGCAACAATACACCGTGGATTTCATAGTTATGAAGTCACCATGTACCGCAACCAACCGCAATGGGAACTTGCACTGGAACTGAAGACCATGTGTCCGGAATTGCCTATGATTTGTGATCCCAGTCACATCTGCGGTAATACACATCTTACAGCCTATGTAGCGCAAAAGGCGATGGATTTACACTATGATGGATTGATCATTGAAACACACAACGATCCATTAAGGGCATTGAGTGATGCGCGTCAGCAGATCACCCCTGATCGTTTGTTTGAGATCATCTCTAACCTCATCATCCGCTCAGATGTAGTAGAAGAGAATAAATCGAAACTCCAGGAATTGCGTGAGAAAATTAATCTCGTAGATGAGGACCTGTTGCAAACACTCGCTTCCCGTATGTTGCTATCGCAGGAAATTGGAGAATGGAAGCGGGATAACAATGTAATCGTCTTCCAGGTAAGCCGGTGGGAAGAAATTCTGAAAAAGGTGCTTGACCTTGGTGAGACCATGGGCCTAAACCGCGATTTCGTTAAAGCCCTCTACGTACAGATTCATGATGAATCTATTCGTGCACAAGTGGAGGTCATGAACCTAGCGAAGAAAAAGGAGCAATCGGTAAGTTCACCGGCATAAATATTTGGTTGAAATCCTGCACTTACCAGACTAGTTCATGGCGAATCACCATAGTAACAAGTAAGCAGGAAATCAGGGTTGCAGAACTTTACCAAATAAACGCTTGAGATAGCGTGGGTGTATGACAAATTGCATTTCTCAGCGATAAAATAATTCAAGCGCGAAGACGCCAAAAAAACGTAGCATATTGATCCTTTGTGATTTTCTTCGCGACTTCGCGTCTTGGCGCTAAAAAAGCAAGGCGCTAAGGTAAATGCTTCAGCATTAAGTGCAATTTGTCATACACCCGATAGCGTAGTCTTTAATTTGCTGCGCTATTTTTTTATTCCTCTAATGAAGAAAAATTAATCTTATCCATATGTCTTCCCGATCCCCATCAATTGTGTCAAGAGTATTTTACAAAAACATTGCTAAAGAATTTGCTCATTTTCTCTCCGAAAGGAAATATTCAGGTTACTATATATTGGCTGATGACCAGACCGTAAATTATTGTCTGCCGGTTTTATTCAATGAAGTAGATATGCTGAAGTCTGCTACGGTGATTGAAATCTTTTCAGGGGAAGTATTTAAGAATATTACCACCACACAGCAAGTATGGGAACAACTCACCGAGCACCATGCTGACCGCAATGCATTACTGATAAACTTAGGAGGAGGTATGGTTTGTGACCTGGGAGGGTTTGCTGCAAGCACCTATAAACGGGGTATCGATTTTATTCATGTACCAACTACTGTCTTAAGCCAGGTTGATGCAGCATATGGAGGTAAGCAGGGAATTGATTTTAATCACTATAAAAATCAACTTGGTATTTTCCGAAATCCGGAGGCAGTATTCGTGAATGTTGAATTCCTTAGAACCCTCCCTGCAATTCAGGTCACAAATGGATTTGCCGAAGTGGTGAAGCATGGACTCCTGGCTGGTGGCAGATTCTGGAAACAAGTGCACGCTATCAATGACCTCTCATCGGTAAATTGGAACAAGCTCGTAAGAGATTCATCCGGCATAAAGTTATCGGTGGTGGAAAAAGATCCATTGGAAAAGGGACTTCGGAAGATTTTAAATTTTGGGCATACCATTGGTCATGCAATAGAATCAGATTTGCTCAACAGAACCGGAGATGCACTTCATGGGTATTGCATTGCAGCCGGCATGATAGGGGAATTATACCTTTCAAACCAACTGTGCGGCTTTCCTGATAAAAGGATGTCGCAGGTAATTGAATTTATTTGCCATCATTTTCCTGCAATTGATGTAGACCCTTCTTTTGATAAAGAAATCTTAAACCTCATGAAGCAGGATAAAAAGAACCGCAATGGGCGCGTGCAATTTGCATTGCTTAAAAAAATCGGGATGCCTGTAATTGGCATCGAAGCAGATGAAGTGATGATTCGAAAGGCATTGGATTATATTCGAACAGTCTATAAACAAAATGGATAAGAAAAACGCCGGCAGCATGCGAATGGCTAATTGCACCAAGCATTTTTTCTTAGTGACTTGACGCCTTGGTGGCAATATTTTTTTAAGTAACGGAACAGTAATCTCAAAACAAGCGAAATGCTCGTGTAAGTAAAATATGATATACCAGGTTTCAAAAGCAGACAAAAAGATTTCAGGCCGCATTCACCTCAGTGGTTCAAAAAGTATCACTAATCGGGTATTGATTATGGAAGCTTTAATGGGCAAAACTGTTCAAAAGCAAAACCTGTCAGATTCAAACGATACAAACCTTTTGACCTCCTTGTTATCTGCAACGGGAAATGAATTTGATGCACACGATGCCGGTACGGCTTTCCGGTTCCTGACTGCCTACCTGGCAATAAAAGAAGGAACATGGATACTTACAGGCAGTGAACGCATGAAGCAAAGACCCATCGGTGACCTGGTAGATCCGCTCCGCTTGCTTGGCGCACGTATTGAATACCTGGGCCGTGAAGGCTTTCCTCCGTTGAAGATTACCGGATGTAGTATGACGGGAGGGCATGTAAAGGTACAGGCAGGCATCAGCAGTCAGTTTGCATCTGCCTTATTAATGATTGCTCCGGGAATGAGAGATGGACTCACCTTGGAACTTACCGGTGAAGTGGTTTCCGAGCCATATATTGATATGACGCTCTCGCTGATGAAGCACTTCGGTGTGCAGCATACACGAAGTGCAGCTTCGATTCATATTGCGCCACAAAGCTATCAGCCGAAAGATATCTTCATTGAATCAGACTGGAGTGCCGCTTCCTATTATTATGAAATGGCTGCCTTCAGCGATGAGTTGGACCTGACGTTAGCCGGATTGCTGCAGCATAGTTTTCAGGGCGATGCAAAGATTGCTTCATTTATGGAATCGTTTGGAGTAGCTACTTCTTATAGCGAAAAGGAAATTAAACTTTCTAAAATGACCCCTTCCTCAGCATGGCGATTTCATTTAAAAGATCAACCCGACCTCGCACCTGCCATGTTTGTAACAAGTGGCGGATTGTCAGTACCCGCGCGTTTTACAGGCCTGGAACATCTGCAGTACAAAGAAAGCGACCGTGAAGCAGCACTCAGGACAGAGCTCCTGAAATGCGGAATCGCAGTAGGCAGGGATGGGGAAGCAATAACCATTGACGGAGAATTCCGTCCGGTTAACACTTCTTTTTCAACATACCTCGATCATCGTATGGCCATGGCTTTTGCACCACTTGCGATGTTATGTGGTTCAGTCAAAATTGAAAATCCTGCTGTTGTGAAAAAGTCATATCCTAAATATTGGGATGATATAAAATCTTTGGGTTTTGCAATTTCCGAGATATAGAGAAAACAAGTTTGGTTTCGCTGCGTAATTTTTTACCAGTAAGGTGGATTATTGAGTGAAACCTAATGGCTAAAATTTTTGCTTCCCGAGGCAAACGAAGGTTCGCTCTGAGGGCAGTCGAAGCGTCTTGCCGATTATGATTTTAAAAAAAGGTGCAATCGGGCGTATGACAAATTGGATATAGATTATTGAGTGTTGAAATTGAGTATTAAGTATTTGAGTAAGTGAGTAAAGTATAGTAGTGAATACAGAGTAGCAAGTGATCGGCTTGGCCGCAGCAATTTAACCATTTAACAATTTAACCATTTAGCAATTTAACCATTTAACAATTTAACCATTTAGCAATTTAACCCACCAACCAACGTAACTTTACTAAATCATGAAATTTCTCAACCTCTTCTGCTGCAGCTTTACTTTGTTATTAGTTGTGGTAGGATGTAATGAGGAGAAGATAGAACCGCTTATAGGATACACCATTTCCGGCAAGGTCGTAAACATACATGGTATAGGTGTAAATAATGTCAGGATCAATATTGGTGAAAATGAATTTGTGATGAGCGATGCAGAAGGAAACTGGCAAGCCATTAATTTGCAGGGAAATATTTTAGTAGTACCTGCAGACTCTGGTTATTTGTTTTCACCTGATTCGGTAATTGTTACTTCTGCAACCAATCAGATCAATTTTATTGCACGACAAAAGCGGATTCCGGGCATGATTCCGGAAAGTATGCTTGCATGGCTGATTCAAATGCAATTGCCTAATGGATTAATAGAAACCGGTGAAAAGAGTAACCTTGTTTCATTGTACGATAACAGTCTTGCCGCATTAACCTTTTTGGCCACCGGTGAGCAATCGAAAGCAGAAAAAATATTCGATTTTTTTGATCAGCGGATTGATATTGAATTACTTTCCGGCAAGGGTGGTTTTTCACAGTTTCGGGATGCAAATGGAATTCCATCCGGCCACAATTGGCTTGGCGACAATGCCTGGTTGCTGATTGCATTAAACAATTATGCGGCAATGGTTGATGAGACAAGATACCAGCGATTAACTGATGAATTGGCCAACTGGATTACCCAGTTGCAGGACACAGACGGTGGCATTTGGGGTGGATACACAGCCAATGGATCACAGATCGGGAAAATTACAGAAGGCATGATTGATGCATTCAATGCCGTACCCGGTTATACAAACTTTCATCGCAACCTGCTTCAGTACTTTAGTATTTACCGTTGGGATTCTACACAAAACCTGCTGGTCTCATGGCCGGACAACTATTATGAATTTGCATTAGATAATCACTCATGGGGATATTGTGGGATTGAAGACTTTCCATATTCTGTTCTTGAAAAGACAGATCGTTATATTAATACGCAAACTGCTACCATTGGAGGCTTGCCTGTCACCGGTTTTGCTCCGGATATAGATAAGGATGTAGTATGGCTGGAAGGTACAGGTCAGATGGTAATTGCTTATCAGAAAGCAGGTAAGTTTGACCTGGCTGATTTTTACCTTCAGGAAATGGTGAAACCGGTAATCAACAATACGGCATTTGCCGGAACAAAATCGCTCCCTTATGCCTCCAATTTTGGAACAGGTTATGGCGCTGAACCATTTTGGACTGGAGTGAATACCAATCCTTCTACTTCACCTTGCACCTGGTTTTTAATGGCAATGCTTCAGTTTGATCCGTTGGCGGAAGGCTATTTCAAAAGCATACCCTTGGAAGATAAATTTTGGTTGCTTTAGTTCAATACTCCTTCACTTTTTTTGTTTTTATCACAATCAGTTTATTGTCGCAGAATGCTTGAATTTGTTGGAAAAATCCGCGTTTCTACTTCGCTCAGCGGCCGGATTTTTCTTGCCCTGAGCGAAGCCGAAGGGCTTGCCCTGTTTGTATCCGAAGTGTCTTCCCTGAGCGAAGTCGAAGTGAAGTGGGGAGACCGGTCCCTGAGCGGAGCCGAAGGGCCGGTCGATTTCACATAACTTTTCCGGCAATTCGCAAATTACCTCTAAACCAATCCCAATGAAAAGTCGAAGGGCTAAAATTTTTGCTCCCTGAGCGTAGCCGAAGGGCGCAAAAATTGCCTAAGGCGCCGACTAAAAAATCCGCGCTTCGACTTCGCTCAGCGACCGGATTTTTCTTACCCTGAGCGTAGCCGAAGGGCTGGAAAAAAATTCTAATCCTTCCTAAACATCGCACACACAATACCCGCCGCCACAGCAGCATTCAATGATTCTGCTCCACCGGATTTTGGTATGGTCAGCACCCTGGTAACAAAAGGACTGATATGCTCAGAAATACCCCTTGCTTCATTTCCGATCACAATAAAGGCAGACTTTGATAACGTGGCATTGTAAATACTTTCACCTTCCAGCGCAGTAGCATAAACAGGCATAGAGGGAAACCTGCGGAACAGATCAGCAAGTGGCATTTCTGTAACTTTCACCCTGGCAATAGATCCCATGGATGCCTGCACTACTTTTGGATTGTAAGCATCTGCACTGTCTTCTGAACAAAAAATGTAGGGAATGCCAAACCAGTCAGCTATTCTTACAATTGTGCCTAAATTTCCCGGATCGCTGATACCATCCAATACCAGGCTGAGATTCTTTAACACCACTTGTTCATCAACTTCTACTGGCGGAATTGCAACGACCAATAATACATTTGACGGTCGCACAAGGCCTGAAATGCGCTTCATTTCCTGTTCTGTGGCTTCAATGACCTTCATATTTTTCCTGCGCTGCAAACGTTCATTGGCAGAAAACCAATCTCTGGTAGCAATAAGTTTGCTGATTACCTGGTCAGAATGCAGTAATTCTTCTGCAATCTTCTCACCTTCGGCAATATAGTGGCCTTCTTCAATGCGGTACTTTTTTTGTTTTAGTGAATTCACGTATTTTTCAATCGACTTACTGATCATACATGCGACTTTTGGGGCTTTGCGTAAGATACATCCTTTTACCTGTTTTAACTGCCCTCGTTGTCTCCGGTTGTAGCAATACAAAATTTCTTAAAAGCAATGAAACCCTTTTAAAAAGGAATGACGTTACAATAAATTCTGACATTGATTATCGGAAGATCCGTCGCAACATCGAAGAAAACACCTCTTTGGAAAATAAACTGGCTGAACAAGCCAGGCAGCAGCCTAATAAAAAGACATTGGGCATTATCAAACTTAACCTGAGTATCTACAACCGCTATTATACCACCGATACCACCGGTTTATATCGCTGGCTTATGACCAATATCGGAGAGCCTCCTGTTTTGTTTGATACCACGTTACTTCCTGCTTCTGTAATACTCATGCACGACTATATGGTGAGCAAAGGGTATCTGCATTCGGAAGAGCACTTTGATTATGAGATCAGGAGGAAAAAAGCAACGCCACACTTTTATATCAACCCCGGCCCATTGTTTACCATCGACAGCGTGTTTTTTCCTTCTGATACATCAAAACTTTCTGCTGTTATCAGGGAGGTAATACCTGCTTCGCTTTTGAAAAAGGGCAATGCCTTTGATGCAGATGTTATTGCCGGCGAGCAACTCCGTTTATTCCGGGAGATACAAAATCAGGGGTACTTTCATTTTGTACGCGACAACATTTACTTTGAAGCAGATACCAGCAAAACTACGAAGACCGCCGATCTGTATGTAAAGATCAAACAATCAACTGATGATGGGGAAGACCTGCAGGTACACTACATCGACAAAATTTATGTACGTCCCGGTTATGATCCCAAGTTGGATTTGAGCGGGGTGAAACAGGATACCGTTCTTTTTAATAATTTTTATTTCATCGACCCGGGCAGTACTATTAAAATGGATGCGATAGCAGAAGCAATATTTATACTGCGCAATCGGCCTTATTCCCGTAAAGATTATGATTATACACTGATGCGTCTTTCCGATCTGGGTGTCTTCAAATTTATAAGCATACGGTTTGAAGAGAAGCAAGACCGTACCCTCGATTGTACCATCTTCCTGACACCGGGAAGAAAGCATGCTTTAACAACGGAAGTGGAAGCCAGTAACATAGAGGATAATGTAGGTGCAGCGGTGAAGTTTTCTTACAAGGATAAAAATGTATTCAGAAGTGCAAATACATTTGATGTCAGCCTGAATGCAGGAACACAGATCCCGGTCTTTAACAAAGACAGCCTCATCTTCAGTGTAACCGGGCAATTAAATTTTTATTTGCGACGGTTTGTAGTGCCTTTCAATACAGATCAGTTTTCGCGCTATTTTAATCCGCGGACTAAAATTTCATTGATTGCCAATTATTACCAGCAAACCAAAATTTATATACTCAACAATTACTCTTTCGCATTTGGCTATGAATGGAAGGAGAATGCTATGAAGCGTCATGTATTGAATCCTGTTGCTATCAGTTATGTGAACTCCACCATTCTTAGTGATGATTTTCAACAGCGCCTCGATGATGATCCTTTTTTGAAACAGTCGTTTGAAGATCAGTTGATCGCCGGCATGAATTACAGCTACATCTTTTCCAGTCAGGGTCAGTATTTACACCGTGACTTTACCTTCTTCCGCCTTTCTGCTGAAG
The DNA here is from genome assembly GCA_016704325.1 of Chitinophagaceae bacterium. Classification (GTDB taxonomy): domain Bacteria; phylum Bacteroidota; class Bacteroidia; order Chitinophagales; family UBA10324; genus JACCZZ01. Next base: position 428,224 of record JADJAG010000008.1, on the reverse strand, counting down.
TTGCAGGCACCTTGCTCTACCTGGCGAATGCTGCGATCTCTGACAACAATGTGGATACATCCGGCAAGTATGTGCTGTTTGGTACAAACTATGCAAACTTCGTTCGGTTCGAAGGTGACTTGCGGCATTATTTTCAATTCACGCAGAACCGCTCACTGGTCTTGCGTGGCGCCGCAGGAATAGCCATCAACTACTGGAACTCTGATGTGATTCCATATATCAAGCAATTTTATCTGGGCGGTACCAGCAGCATGCGTGCATGGAGTGTGCGCTCACTGGGCCCCGGTTCCTATAAAGACACTTCCAACTTCTACAACAGTGCCGGCGATATCAAACTGGAAGCGAATGCCGAATACAGATTCAACATTTTCGGTCGAATGGATGGTGCGGTCTTTTTGGATGTAGGTAATATCTGGCTCAGAAAGTACGATCCGAATAAGCCTGGTGCCAGCTTTGATTTCAGCACCTTTCTGCAGGAATTCGCTATGGGAACTGGGGTAGGTTTTCGCTTTGACTTTACGTACTTCATACTGCGCCTGGATGTTGCCACGCCAATATATGATCCGGCCTATCCACAGGGAAGCCGATGGGTTATAAATAATTTTTCAAACAGCGAAACTAATTTTCTGCAAGATAACCTGGCCTTTAACCTGGCCATTGGTTATCCATTCTGATCAGCATCACGTTATGTATGGATTTTGTGTTTGATGCAAACGCATGACTCGTATTAACATGACGCCTCGAATGGAGTTCGTATTTCAATCAAACGAATGTCTCTTATGGAATCATTCTTTGGAATATCTCTTATGAAATCATTCTCTCAAACTCATTAACAACCTCCACCCAAAGCGTCATCCCGTCACGCCTTTGCGGCGGATCGGGATCTCTTTCGCAATACTCACCTGTCATAAACTTTTTCACCATTAATATAAGTAGCCTCTACTGTTGCCTTAAATAGTTCTTCCTCCGCAACGGTCATAATATCCCTGTCAAGCACTACAAAATCTGCCACTTTACCAATCTCTATGCTTCCTTTTACTTCGTCTTCAAAATTGGCAGCCGCTGCCCAGATCGTCATAGCCTTCAAAGCTTCCATCCTGGTAAGGGCATTCTTCATTTCAAATCCACCCTCAGGAAAATTGTTTTGATCCTTGCGGGCAACCGCTGCATAAAATCCAAACAATGGATTGATGGACTCTACAGGAAAATCGCTGCCATTAGCCAGCCATCCATTTTGGCTTAATAAATCACGGTAAGCATAGGCACCCCGTATCCGGAAAACGCCCAACCGGTCCATGGCCCAATACATATCGCTCGTAGCATGCGTAGGTTGTACAGATGGAATGATGGAATAGCGATGAAAGAGTTCAAAATCATCAGGTGCAATCACCTGGCTATGTTCTATCCGCCAACGCTTATCATTTATACCACCTAATATTTTTCCGTACACCTGCAAGATCATGCGGTTAGCAGAATCGCCGATGGCATGGGTACACATCTGGAAACCATGTTTGTTGCATAACATAGCCTGCTCTTCAAAATAGGATCTTGAATTGAGTTGCAATCCCCGCGTGGCAGGTGCATCTGAGTAAGGTTTTAACAATAAAGCGCCTCTCGAACCCAAAGCACCATCAGCATAATATTTAATGGCGCGCACCGTAAGCCGGTCAGTTTTATAAGGTCCGGTACTGAAAAAAAAATTCTTGTTTTCATCATTGTCGGCCAGCATAGCATATACTCTTATTTTTAAAAGGGTATTACGATGCAGGCTGTCAATAATCGTCACAACATTTTTCAGCAAGCCTGCATCACTCACGGTAGTAAGCCCAACAGCCAGGCAGTTTGATTGCGCCTTTAGCAAGGCTACTTTTATAACAGCATCTGAAGGCACAGGCATCGATCTTTGCAATGCATCCATGGCATTGTCCAATAATAAACCGGAAGGACTTCCATCGATCAATACAATTTCACCTCCGATAATTTTCGTGGAGGCATTAATATTTGCCAGGTCAAGTGCTTTTTGATTCACAATGCAGGCATGGCCATCAACCCTTTGAAGAAAAACAGGCCTGCCCGGAAACAAAGAATCCAGTTGCTTTTTGGTAGGGAAAGATTTGATGGCCCAGTCATTCTGATCCCAGCCGCGTCCCACCAGCCAACCCTCCGGATTTTTAATGGCGAAATTTATAATGGTATCAAGTACGGCTTGCCAGGAATCAGTTCCTGACAAATCTGCTTCCGACAGGTTGATACCATACCCATAAAAATGACAATGGGCATCAATAAATCCCGGGTAAACAGTGTTGCCATTTAAATCCGTTCTTTCTTTTGCCTGGTATTTTTTGAACAGATCATCCTTCTTTCCAACAGCTACAATACGTCCATTCAATACAGCCATAGCATCTGCGATCAGGCTGTCTTTGTCCAGCGTATAAATTTTTGCATTGTAAAAAATCTGGTCGCAAGGCTCCTTTTGCTGGCAGGAAAGAAGAAACACCACCAGCACCCCTAACAAAAACAATCTTTTCATATCAGCAACTTTAAGTAAGAAATTAAGTCATGGTCATATTCAGTGTTCCACGATGTAACAAAGATCATACAATATTGTACGACAGATACAAATGTTAACAGAACAATTGAATAGGGTGTACGACAAATTGGATATAGATTATTGGGTGTTGAAATTGAGTATTAGGTATTTGAGTAAGTGAGTAAAGTAGCGTAGTTAAGACAGAATAGCAAGTGATCGGCTTCGCCGCAGCAATTTAACCATTTAACCATTTAACCATTTAACCCACCAACCATTGCTTGACAAGATGAACGAATTGTCGTAAACCCATTGAATACGTAATTAAAGCTGTCATGCATAAAGAAATACAAAGGAGGTAGCGTATGCATGAAATTACAACGGCACGATTGCTGTTACATTCTTTCCGTGTTTGAGTGCAATGAAGAATTTATTACCATGATGCTGCAAATGAAACTATTAAGGCACCGGATTAACAACTTTATTCTTAATTGGCGGTACCTGCATCAGGTAGGCGTAAATTGCTTTGGCTTCTTTTTCTGTAAGCTGAGGCAATGGCATCATCGGGTAGGAAAGCTGAGTGCCATTGGGCTTTTGTCCGTACCTGATACATTGAACAAATTGTTCTTCTGTCCAACTTCCGATACCCGTTTCTTTGTCGGGTGTAATGTTGGCCGATAACATTTCCTTGTTATCCAGGTTCACGCCTACCAAATTACCTCCACCTAAAAAGCCCTCACTTTTTTCAGGTTCCGCAACATTCATCGTTTTAAAATCTGCTGAGTGACAGGGATAGCAATCCAGCATACCGGTTACTATATATTTTCCGAGCTGAACAGGATTGGTAGTGTCAGGCCCTGCAACTGGTGCAGTGGGGTAGGGTAGCGGTTTGAAAACAACAGCAGACAAAAATTTTGTCAGGAAGGAAGGTACCGTCTGTGTATCCGCTACTGCAGCCGGTGTTACCCAGTGATCATTGGATCGCAAATACACGATGATGCTATTCACATCGTAATCACTCATGTTTGGAAGTTTGGGCATGTAGGGAGGTGCATATCTTCCATTTCGCAAAATACCGGTGCGTAAGAGCCAGAGCAGTTGACCATCTGTCCAGTTCCCGATTCCATAATCTTTATCTTGCGTAATATTCTGCGAATAGATCGTACCAAACTGTGCGACAGCAGCATCCGTCATGTTGCGTCCTGTGAGTTTATCAGTTGCTGCATTGTAATGACAATCTTTACATAGCATTGAAACAAGCCTCTTGCCATTGGCAGCCATTGTAGAATCAGGTGCAATGGTTACGCCCGGATCTTCCGCCTCATAATGCGGAATGCCTCTCACATTTATATACATTGCGAATGCGGCAATCACAAGCAGAACCATTCCAAGAATGATTCCAATGATTTTTAATGCTTTCATGTGTTTTTATTTTAGTGAGGTTACTCCGGTTGATCTGCGAAATATAATTAAATCCATATAAGTAATGTATCCTTTGTTGAGTTTTTTTTTCAACTCTATGGATACCTTTTGCCTGGCCATTATTTTGCAAAACCTTTTTTATAGGCTATTCTGTCATAAGATGTTTGTTTTCCGTCCCAAACTTATCAGGAAAAGTGACAAGGTTACTGATTTGAGCAAGGTTTGGAATTTGGATTGATTTTGAAGGTAAGGCAGGCTTGTTTGGAAATGTAATAGAAGAAGTGTTCTTTGTAGTAAAGCCGTTAAGATAAATGCGCTTCGGCCGAGCGACCCCAGCCGAGGACCCGAGCAGCCGAAGGGTATACCCAGAGCGAAGTCGAAGGGTTGAATTTTTGCTCCCTGAGCGTAGCCGAAGGGCGCAAAAATTAGTAGATCCGCCCGTTTGAAAAATCCGCGCTTCGGCTTCGCTCAGCGACCGGATTTTTTCTTGTCCAGAGCGAAGTCGAAGGGCCCGCCCAGAGCGAAGAGCGCAGCCGAAGTGCGCAAAAATTAGTAAATCACCCATTTCAATACCAACCTCAACATTTCATCGCATCAAAAAATAGTGTAGCAATCATCAAATAATGGAAAACCTCACTCAAAAGGCTGTAGAAAAAAAGCGCATCAACGTCAGCATAATGATTCCGGTCTTTTTTGTCAGTACCTTATGGCTCATCTATTTTGCAGAGTATGCCACCGGTATCGATTTTTCCTGGCTTGGAATTCTGCCGCGTACCTTATCCGGATTAAGTGGTATTCTTTTCACACCTTTTCTTCACGGCAGCCTGGGACACCTGCTTTCTAATTCTATCCCTTTACTGGTTCTTGGCGGAGGGCTAATCTATTTCTACCGGTCTATAGCCTACAAAGTGTTGCTTTGGATCTGGTTTATCGATGGATTGGGTGTTTGGCTTTTAGGTCGTGACGCTTATCATATAGGAGCAAGCGGACTGGTATACGGCATTGCTGCTTTTTTAATCTTCAGCGGTTTACTGCGCAGAAACCGGAACCTGCTGGCATTATCACTGGCCGTTGTTTTTGTTTATGGAAGTCTTATCTGGGGTATGTTCCCCTATATTCCTGATATCTCCTGGGAAGCGCATTTGTTTGGTTTCCTGGCCGGCATATATTTTAGTGTTCACTTCCTAGGTGATGGACCATCAAATGATTACGTGCCGGAATGGATGTATGAAAATGAGGAAGATGAAACAGTCCCTCAAAAACTTTCACAGGAAAATGACATCAGTGAAGAAACAAAGGAACAGGAAGGTTCCAATACTTCCGATCAGCAAATCAGCATTCGATATTCTTACAAGCAAAAAGAGCTTGATAAGGAAGAAGGAGATTAGTCTGTTTGCATTGGCGTTTTATATTTAGGAAAATAAATTGGTGCAAAACTTTCTTGCCGTTGCATAGTTTCTATTGAATTCCGGTAATTACAAAACAGATTGGATGTGTATGCATAGTTGCTATGCTTTAAGTATTTCCTTATTCAAAAAATGATCAGGTTAACTACACCCAATTTCAGTTACACCGGCTTTGTATTAATAAAATGGAAATGGAATATGGCAACAATGCATTAAAAATATCCACAGGAAAGCAGATATGATGCACCGTAGTCATATGCCAGAAATCCAACAGATTCCTTTCCCCGAATTAAAAAGAATCTTACTTTTGCGCGCCTGACGTGATGATTGCTGCTTTAGTATATCCATAGTCATTCAATCTGTCAACCACCGTAATCTATGACCGCTGTAGCCTGGCTGATACCTTTATTACCGCTGCTGGGTTTTATTATTAATGGTCTCGGTTTCCCGAAGTTAAATAAAAAAGTAGCTGCAATCATCGGTTGTGGATCAGTGCTGGCATCATTTGCCATCGTGTGCTCTTTGTTTCTGCAATCTTTGCAAACGCCGCTAAACCATCGTATCGATCTGTACACCTGGATTGCTGCAGGCAATTACACGGTGTCTTTTGCTTTGCTGATAGATAACCTCTCTGTCATCATGATGATGATCGTGACCGGTGTCGGCTTCCTCATTCATGTCTATTCAATAGGGTATATGAAGGAAGATGAAGGCTTCGGAAAATTCTTCGCTTATCTCAACCTGTTCATCTTCTTCATGCTACTGCTGGTGATGGGTGCAAGTTTCGTAATCATGTTTATCGGATGGGAAGGAGTGGGCTTATGTTCTTACCTGCTGATTGGTTTCTGGTGGAAAAACCGTGAATATTCAGCTGCTGCCAATAAAGCATTTATCATGAACAGAATAGGTGACCTGGGATTTATCCTCGCCATCTTCATGATGTTTGCCGTTTTTGGTTCAAGTGATTTTGATAAGGTTTTTCCCGCCGCCTCAGCTTTTACAACCAACGATTCAATTATTATTGCCATCACATTACTCTTGTTTGTAGGTGCTATCGGAAAAAGCGCACAACTTCCTTTATTCACCTGGTTACCCGATGCAATGGCCGGCCCAACTCCGGTAAGCGCACTGATACATGCGGCAACAATGGTTACGGCAGGTGTTTACATGGTGGCGCGCTCCAATATCCTGTATTCCATTGCGCCTGTAACACTTGCAGTAATCACCGTACTCGGTACCATCACGGCATTGTTTGCTGCCTTAATTGCACTTACTCAAAACGATATCAAGAAAGTGCTGGCCTATTCTACCGTGAGTCAGCTTGGGTTTATGTTTGTAGCCCTTGGCACTTCTTCCTTCGATGCCGGAATTTTTCATGTGATGACACATGCCTTCTTTAAAGCATTGCTTTTTCTTGGTGCAGGAAGTGTAATTCATGCCATGAGCGGAGAACAGAATATCCGTCACATGGGAGGACTGAAGAAAGCGCTTCCCATAACCTCTTTCACTTTTCTAATTGGCACACTGGCCATTTCAGGCATTCCTCCATTTGCAGGTTTCTTTTCTAAAGATGCCATACTCACAGCTTCTTATTTTAATTCAACCATCATTTTCCTATTGCTGATACTTACTTCCGTACTCACGGCTGCTTACATGTTCAGGTTATACTTTATGGTGTTTTGGGGGGATTTTCGCGGCACGCATCATCAGGAGGAACATTTGCATGAATCACCGCAAAGTATCACGATACCATTAATAGTACTTGCTCTTTTTGCCGCTATCGGAGGTTTCTTTGGACTGCCGGAAATATTCGGCAATCACAATTGGATACACCATTATCTTTCGCCGGTATTTTCGCAAAATACACGGATCATGGCGCATGCTGATAGTGTAATGATTGAATGGTTGTTGGTTGCCTTTTCTTTAGTAGTTATTGTCCCGGTAATGTGGCTGGCATATCAGCGGTATGCTTTGAAGACAGTGAAAGTTACGTTGTCAGAAGAGCAGCTTCCTTTCTGGTACAAACTCTCTCTTCATAAATTTTATGTGGATGAACTCTATGATTATGGCATCGTGAAACCGTTGAGTGCATTAGCCGGCTTGTTTTCCGTAGCAGTTGAAAAGAAGATGATTGACGGAACTGTAAATGGATTGGGAAGTATCACCTTGTTCCTTAGTTCACAACTCCGAAAGATTCAAACCGGAAACACCGGCTTCTATGTATTTGCAATGGTAGCCGGAATGGTGCTGATGTTGCTTTTTGCATTGGCTAAACTCAACGTCTTCTGATGATAGCCATAACCCTTCTTTTGCTGCCTGTAATTTTTGCAATCATCCTATTGCTTGCACCTGCTGCCAGTAGCAGAAGAATTGCACTCATCGGCAGCATCATCAGTTTTTCCATCACGGCTTTTGCCTATAGTCAATATTTACAGGAAGATTTTACAAAACTGAACTTTGATGTTTCCTGGGCAAGTGCATTTGGTATCCGCTTTAATATTGGCATGGATGGTATTTCTTTAATCCTTGTTCTGCTTACCGCATTATTGTATCCGGTTATAATAGCAAGCACTTCCAGAACGGTTATCAGTAATCCGAAGGCTTTTTACAGCCTGATGATGTTAATGCAACTCGGATTGATGGGCGTGTTCATGGCAAAAGATGCATTCCTCTTCTATGTGTTTTATGAACTGACCCTTATACCGGTTTATTTCATATGTGCAGTTTGGGGAGGAGATCGAAGCATTCCAATCACTTTAAAATTCTTTATTTATACGCTTGCAGGCAGCTTACTGATGCTTATCGCAATTATCTATCTGTATTTTAAAACACCTGGCAGTCATACTTTTGATATACAGGCATTCTATCAGCTTACACTTACACCGGTTGAACAAGGTTGGATCTTCTGGGCATTCTTTCTTGCATTTGCAGTTAAGATTCCAATTTTCCCGTTTCATTCCTGGCAGCCCGACACCTATACGGTCTCACCTATGGCAGGTACCATGTTGCTGGCGGGCCTCATGCTGAAGATGGGAATCTATGGTTTAATTCGTTTCATCTTGCCCATTGTTCCTCTGGGATTGGAGGACTGGGTAGATTTCGCCATGGTGCTATGTATCATTGGTATTGTCTATGCTTCACTTATCGCATGGCAACAGCAGGATTTGAAGCGGCTAATAGCTTATTCATCTATTGCTCACGTCGGGCTAATTGCAGCAGGTGTATTAGCAGCAAACACTGCCGGACTGCAGGGCGCTATCATTCAGATGTTTAACCATGGCATTAATGTAGTAGCGCTTTTCTTTATGATCGACATAATTGAAAACAGGTATGGCACACGATGGATGGATGAGTTGGGCGGTATTGCGGGGCAAATGAAAAAACTGGGTGTACTCTTTATGATAGTCATGTTAGGCAGCATCGGACTTCCGCTTACGAATGGATTTGTAGGAGAATTTCTGTTGCTGATGGGCATGTATGTTTTTAATCCATGGGCAGCTGCTTTTGCCGGACTCACTTTAATTTTGGGTGCTGTTTATATGTTCAGACTTTATAGAAATGTATTCCTTGGAGAAGTGAAAGACCATAAGATGACAACTTCAGATGTAGCCGGATGGGAAGGTTTTATTCTAATTCCACTTTGTGCCATTGTAATTGTAATAGGAATATTTCCTTCAATTTTATTGAATGTCAGTGAGCAACCTGTTCAACAATTGCTGCAATTTATGAACGATCATAAAAGCGGGGTAAGCGGCCTATGATGGTGCTGATCATTCTTACTGCAGCCGGTATACTTGCAATGTTCGCAAGTGTTTTTAACGGGCGATCTGTTGTTTTGCCGGTCTCATTGTCCGGCCTTTTTGCAGCAGGTTATTTTGCATTGCTGGAATGGAATACCAACACCACTTATTTTGAAGCGATGCGTATGGATAATTTCGCAATTGCTTTTACGGTGGTATGTCTCTTTGCCGCATTCGTCTTCCTCTTACTTTATCATTACATGCATTACAGCAGTGATGTACACTATGCTGAAGTAATCTCAATCATCTTGTTCTCACTGGCAGGCGTAGTGGTCATGGTTTCATTCACCAGCATGCTGATGCTGTTCCTAGGGATAGAGATTTTATCACTGAGTCTTTATATTCTGGCAGGTCTGAAGAAAAAGGATTTGTTGTCAAATGAAGCTTCCCTCAAATACTTGTTAATGGGGGCCTTTGCAACAGGATTCTTATTGTTTGGCATAGCTATGCTCTATGGAGCTACAGGTTCTTTCATGCTGAGTGATATTGCATACTACCTCGGCCTCCATAAAGCGGTTGCTGAACCTTTTATAGTAACCGGTATTATTATGCTGATGATTGGACTGTTGTTTAAAGTGGCTGCAGCACCCTTTCATTTCTGGACGCCTGATGTGTATCAGGGCGCCCCTACATTAGTCACCGGTTATATGGCAACGGTAGGTAAGGTTGCCGCATTTGCAGCATTGGTCCGTGTGTTTCAATTGGGATTTTCGCCAGCGTTGGAAACGTACCAGTTTCTCTTTGCTGCTGTGGCTGTTACCACCATGTTCATTGGAAACATCACGGCATTGTATCAAAAAAGTGTGAAAAGGATGCTGGCTTATTCCAGCATTTCACATGCAGGTTATATGCTTATTGCTTTGATGGCAGCTAATGAAGTAACCAATGGAGCCGTTTTGTTTTACAGCATTGCCTATACGCTGGCTTCATTACTGGCATTTGCCGTGGTTGCCATTCTTCAACAGAAAAGCGGTAGTGATGAGGTCAGTGTTTTTAATGGACTTTCGAAATCCAGTCCATTGATGTCAATTACCTTTGCAGTGGCCATGCTATCACTTGCCGGCATACCTCCAACGGCAGGCTTCTTTGCAAAATTTTATGTCTTTTCAGCAGCTATAAGTGATGGATGGGTTTGGATCACGGTGTTGGCTATCATTAATTCTTTTATCAGTGTCTACTACTATTTCGCTCCTGTAATTGCTTCTTATATGAAAAAAGGAAATGAAGAGGGCATCGTCTTAGCTACGCCTGTAAAAGTTTTATTGGCCATTATCGCACTGCTAACTTTGCTTATTGGACTTTTGCCTGGCTCGCTATCTTACCTTATTTAGCAAAACCTGCTTTACCATTTATTCATTTGTTTGTAGCAAACAGGTCAAAGGTGCGGTCTCTATTCGCTGTTGTCCCTGATTTCGGCAGCCTTGCCGGCTAATAAAATACATAATGTGGGTCTTATTTCCTTCCGCGACACTTCTTGCTATTTGCGCACTTCTTTATGTGGTTAGTGTTTAGCTGCTTCTAATAAGTTTGTTTGGGATTCTTGTCATGGCAAATACAATTGAATACTTCAATCCAACATGATAAATTCTTTGGTTTTGAAATAATTCCTATTTTGCCCCTTCACTAAAGTAAAGGTGAAGTTTGAATGAGACATTGATAAAATGACTTTAATAAGAAAAACAGGTCATTAACTGGCATTGATTAATAGGATTTAACAAATTGATTTCATTTCATCATTTCTAAAATTTACAGGAAAAAAATATGGCCAGTAAATTATTTGTAACAAAATCGATTGATAAATTACTTGATCAGGCTGATGCAAGTAAGCATACTTTCAAGCGGACGCTTGGAGTTGGGCACCTGGTGCTGTTAGGCATTGGCGCTATCATCGGGGCCGGTTTATTTGTGCGGACTGCTGCGGCCGCATCCGAACATGCAGGCGCAGCGGTAACCCTTTCTTATGTGTTGGCTGCAGTAGGATGTTTGTTTGCCGGTTTGTGCTACGCTGAATTTGCTTCCAGCATCCCTATTGCCGGAAGTGCTTATACCTATTCTTATGTTACACTCGGTGAATTCGTTGCATGGATTATCGGTTGGGAGTTAATTCTGGAATACGGTTTAGGTGCTGCCACAGTAGCTATCGCCTGGTCGGAGTATCTGAATAAGTTGCTGGCTAACTTCAATATGCAGGTACCCTTTCAATGGAGTCACTCTCCATTTGAAACAAGTATTGATGGCACCATGCATGGAATTATGAATATTCCTGCCGTTTTTATATTAGGGTTACTTTCCATGTTGCTAATCAGGGGAACACAACAGTCTGCTTTGGTGAATGCCATTATCGTAATCATTAAAGTGGCCATCGTGTTATTGTTCATTGCATTTGGCTGGTCGTTTATTAAGCCTGAAAATCATATTCCATTTATTCCGCCTGCCGGATCCTATACGGACAGTTCCGGCATTACACATAGCTTCGGAGGATTTATGGGAATACTTGCAGGAGCGGGAACTGTATTTTTTGCTTTTATAGGATTTGATGCGGTCTCAACGGCTGCACAGGAAGCAAAAAATCCTAAGAAGGATATGCCGATGGGTATCTTGCTTTCACTGGCAATTTGTACAATTCTGTACATACTCTTTTCATATGTGCTCACGGGTGTGGCTTCGTATGAAGATTTCAGAGTGCATGGAAAGGAAGCCTCAGTAGCTTACGCTATTCAGACATACATGACCGGTTATGGATGGTTAGCAACATTTATCACGGTGGCCATTCTTGCAGGCTTTTCTTCTGTAATTCTCGTGATGTTACTCGGACAGTCGAGGGTGTTTTACTCTATGTCGCGCGATGGTCTGGTGCCAAAAGTTTTTTCCGACCTGCATCCAAAGTTTAGCACTCCCTGGAAATCAAATATGATTTTCTTTTTATTCACTGGGCTCTTTGCAGCATTCCTTCCGGGTTCTTTAACAGGAGATCTCACCAGTATTGGAACATTGTCAGCATTCTTGCTGGTGAGTGCAGGAATTCTTGTTATCCGCAGAACTCAGCCCAACCTTAAAAGATCATTCACCACACCATTTGTGCCTTTGGTGCCGATACTTGGTATCATCACCTGTGCCGCCATGATGTTTGGCCTGGATGCGTATACCTGGATTGGTTTTCTTTGCTGGACGGCTTTAGGATTTGTAGTCTATTTCTTATACAGCCGGTATCATAGTGTTGCACAAAAGGATGCAATGAAGTAATAAATGATAAGTCATAAGAATGTCAATCACTTGTTCGCAACCAATTTAAATTTACTTTTAAGTTTGGTTCAGAAAAAGGAAAGTTTATTTTTGCAATCACACATTTAACACTGTCAATAAACCTCTAACCTAAAAATTACTTCCGATGAACAAAAAAGGTAGTTCTTCATCTCTTTTTCCTGTTTTAGTGATCATCACCTGTCTGATCATTGCTATTATTATTTTTCAGTTCATACTGGGAAACCCTGCAAACTTCGTAGATGAACATCGGGAAACTCCGAAAGTTGGAAACATACAAGGGATTATGTTTAAAGGTGGTTTTTTGGTGCCCGTTATTTTTACTATGTTATTAATGGTAATTGTCTTTTCAATTGAAAGATTGCTGACACTCGGTAAAGCCAATGGTTCAGGTAATATTGCCAACTTTGTAAGAAAGGTCCAGTTTAATCTTGCTAACAACAATATTGAAGAAGCAATGAAAGAATGTGATCGTCAGAAAGGGTCTCTTGCAAACGTTATTAAAAGCGGGTTGAAAAAGTATACCGAGATGGCGAATGATAATGAGATGACTAAAGAACAGAAGCTGTTGGCAATTCAGAAGGAGATTGAAGAAGCCACATCTCTTGAATTGCCTATGCTTCAGAAGAACCTGCCATTTATTGCAACAATAGCACCACTTGGAACCCTTTTTGGCTTGATTGGAACGGTATTAGGTATGATTAGGGCTTTCGCAGCTATGGGTCAATCGGGTGCCGCGGATTCTGTTGCTTTGTCTATAGGTATATCTGAAGCATTGGTAAATACAGCAAACGGAATCATTACTTCAGCACTTGCCATTATAGCGTATAACTATTTTTCCAACAGAATTGATTCACTTACCTACCTGATTGATGAAGCAGGTTATAGCATAACCAACACATTTGCATCACGTCACAAATAATTTAGCAGTACGATGTCAAAAGTAAAAATGCCAAAGTCAAGTGTCTCCATCGATATGACTCCGATGGTTGATATGGCTTTTCTGCTCGTAACCTTCTTTATCCTTACCACCAAATTCAGGCCTGATGAACCTGTGGCAGTTAATACACCCAGTTCAACTTCTACAGCTACCATACCTGAAAAAGGGGTCGTAACTATAACAGTTGCAAATGATGGCAGAATATTTTTTGATTTGGATAATCAGAATAGCCGCAAATCATTGATTGAGAAGATGGGGGAGACCTATGGAATAACTTTCACGGTTGACCAGCAAAATGCTTTTGCTACTGGCACCAGTATCGGAATTCCAATGGGTTCGATGCAGAATTACCTCAACCTGTCGCCTGAAGACAGGAAGAAAGTACAACAACCCGGAATTCCCGTTGACTCCACGCTGAATCTTTCTAATGAGTTGGGTGTTTGGCTCATAAATGCACGAATTGCCGGTGGGAATCCGGTAATCCTGATCAAAGGTGACGGACAGGCTAATTTCCCGGCTGTTAACAACGTAATTAAAACATTGCAAAACAGGAAAGTATTGCGATTCGGATTTATCACTGCCGATGAAGCAATGCCTACAGATGTAGCACAATTAAAATAAAGCAACATGGCAGAATTAGGCGAAAGTGGTGACGTCCATAGTGGTAAAGGGAAAAAGAGAGGCGGTGTAAGAGCCAAGAAAATATCTACCCGGATTGATATGACTCCGATGGTGGATCTTGGATTTTTGTTGGTTACTTTTTTCATCCTTACCACCACCATGCAGAAACCCAAAGCTATGCAGGTGGTGATGCCCGATAAGGCCGACACTACAAAAAAAGAAGAAGAATCAAAGATCAGGGAGTCAGAAGCAATGACACTTCTGCTTGGTGCGGAGAATAGGATTTTTTATTATTACGGTAATGAGGATCCTGTGGTGGAAGCGACTAACTTCAAAAACATTAGGAAAATTTTGATCAATAAGTACCAGGAAGTGGTTGCTTTGCAGAGGCAAAATGGCTGGAAGCAGAATGGTGTTTATGTTTTGATTAAGCCTACCAAGGATTCAAAATTTATTAACCTGGTTGACATACTCGATGAGATGAAGATTTCAGAAATCAAATCTTTTGCAATCGTGGATGTAACGCCTGAAGAAATGGAAATGATTCCGAAATAATTTATGGAAAGGTGAAACGTTTTGCATCTTTTAGATGAAAACTTAAAAATATGGATGCGCAAAAAATTTTAACTGCAGATCTTGATGATCTGGTTTTTGAAGGCAGAAATAAGAGTTATGGTGCGTATGATCTCCGAAAGAGATATGGTAAGCACATAACCATGGCACTCTTAATTTCCATAGGCATCTATACGGTGGCATTTGTGGCGCCTTATCTTTTTAATCTCTTGAAGCCGGAGCCTGTTGTAGAGCCCAGGAAGGAAATCAAGTATACAGAGTTGTCTGAACCACCACCGATAGATAAGAATACCCCGCCACCGCCACCTCCGGATTTACCTCCACCTCCGCCTAAAACAATTAAGTTTACACCTCCTGTAATTAAGCCGGATGAAGAAGTAAAAGAGGAAGATATACCACCTCCCGTGGAAGAATTGCAACAGGCAGAAATAGCTACCGTAACCGAAGTTGATCCAAATGCAACCTATGATTTCAGTGCAAACCAGGAAACACAGGTAGTAGAAGAGAAGAAGCCTGAAATTTTCATGTATGTGGAGCAGATGCCTGAATTTCCGGGCGGACAAACAGAGTTGATCAAGTACTTGCAGAAGAACCTGAGATATCCTGCCGCAGCGCGTGAGAATGGTATTGAAGGTAAAGTAGTATTGCAATTTGTGGTAGATGAAAGTGGTAAGATTTCTGATTTACAGGTTGTTCGTGACATTGGCGGCGGTTGTGCAGAAGAAGCTACACGGGTTGTAAAGAATATGCCACCCTGGAAGCCGGGTAAACAAAATGGAAATGCCGTAAAGGTGTATTTCAAGCTTCCCGTAACCTTTAAATTAGGTACTGAATAACTACAAATCACCTCGGCTTTTTTGAAACCGGTTCTAATTGCCTTCAACCTCTTCATGATCATCTTCTACATAGGGGTGGGAGGCAGTTTGATTTTTACAGATCTTTTCCCTGAATTAACCGGTACAGCCCGCAATGTTTTAGGCGCGGTACTGATTGGCTTTGCAGTCTATCGCTGCTATTTTCTCTTTAAGCAAATGAGGTAACAGAAGATGATGGGTCTGAGAAATTGGAGGCGCATGAATGCCTGTTTCATGACATTCTTTTTTTTGATTGCAGTGGTTGCCTGCAATAGTAAAAAAATTGTTCCCGTTGAACAATCAGATACTCCGGCATCCGGTATTATCAAAATCGTGGCAGATGAATCCTTCGCTCCATTATTACGAAGTGAGATCGCTACTTTTTGCAATATCTACGATGATGCAGATATACAGGCCGACTATTTGCCTGAAGCAGAAGTTTTGAAAACATTTTTCAGCCGGCCTGAAATGCGCCTGATGCTGATCTCAAGAAGACTTCTGGATGAAGAGAAAAAGCATTTCGAACAAATAGGACTTCCGGCGCATGAAATCAAAATCGCTATTGATGCCGTGGCATTCGTACTTAACAATCAGAATAATGATACCAGTTTAACTTACGAACAGGTTGATCAAATTGTAAATGGTGGAATCACGAACTGGAAACAGATCAACCCAAAATCAACATTGGGCAAAATAACATTGGTTTTTGATAACCAGCAGTCCAGTACAGTCAGGTATCTTAGCGATAAATTGCTTAGCGGAAAGCCCATCACTTCACAGGCGTTTGCGGTAGATTCGAACCCCGCAGTTATTGATTATGTGGAGAAAGATCCGGGTGCAATCGGCGTTATAGGGGTTAGTTGGATCAGTGAGCGGGGAGATTCCACTACCGGCAGTTTTCTGGAAAGAATACAGGTAGCCGCCATTTCATCCAGAGAGGTTCCGGATAGTTTTTATTTACCGGTAAAGAGATTTATTTATTCAATGCATTATCCTTTTCTTCGTGAGTTGTTTATTGTCAGTCAAGAGCGACATTCTGGTCTGGGCACAGGGTTTGCAACATACGTTGCGTCTGATGAAGGACAAAGGATTGTGCAGCGATCTGGATTGCTCCCAATAGATCATGCAATCAGGATCATTGAATTAAAGGAAGAGTTTTAGTTTAATTGCAGTTGTAAAATTAACAGTAACATGAAAACCAGCTTAATGATCTTACTGGGGTTAGTAAGTTATCTTGCCACTTCAGCCCTTACAACGGATGAGGGCATAAAGGCCATTGACTATGAGAATTTTGCTACGGCAAAGCGAATATTCAGTCAATTGATTACCCAAACTCCCACAGATGGCCGCAACTATTACTACCTGGGCCAGGCGCACAATGCTTTGGGTCAGTTTGATTCTGCCCGCATTGCCTATGCGGCAGGAGCATTAGCGGAACCTAAATCAATCTACAATCATATCGGACTCGGCCGCACCTACCTCGATCAGAAAAATGCGAAGAAGGCGAAGGAAAGTTTTGACCTGGCACAAAGCCTTACCTCTCAGAAGGATATCTTGCAGTATATCTTGATGGCTGATGCCTATTCATCCGGATTACATCCCAATTACCAGGAATCGATTAACCTGTTGAACAAGGCAATCTCCTATACGAATAAGAATGCAGATGTTTATTGGCAGTTGGGACTGGCTTTTGAAGGAAGCGGAAAGGGCGGTGATGCAGTATCTGCCTATGAGCGCGCCGCTGAATTAAACCCTGCAATGGCAAAAGCAAATACTCGCGCCGGTATGATCTGGAGGCTGGCACGCAATTATAATCAATCTCTCACCAGCTTTCAGAAAGCGCTGGATTCAGATAAGAATTTCCCGCCCGCCTACCGGGAAATGGCAGAATTGTATTTTTATACCGGTCAATTTGATAAAGCCAAGGAGACCTATCAACGTTACCTTGACCTGGCCGATAAAGATGATTACACACAATTCAGGTATGCACAGTATTTGTTCCTCACCAAGGACTATAATGGCTCCCTGGCGATATTAGATGAGCTGAGAACAAGAATTGATGTCCCAATCATGTACAGGTTATCAGCGTATTCTAACTATGAATCGGGTAACTATGCAAAAGGTCTTGAGCAAATAGAAACTTTTTTCGCTAAAGCGGATACCGCCAGGGTATTGCCCTCTGACTATGAATATTATGCGAAGCTGCTGTCAAAAACAGGTCAGGATTCCCTCGCAATCGAAAATTACCTGCAGGCAATAGCATTGGATTCAACAAAGTTTCCGTTCTACAATGATATTGGCGGTATCTATTTTCAGCAGAAGCGATACCATGAAGCTGCTGTAGCCTATCAAAAAAAGGTGGATGCTTCGAGGACGGATGCTACGTTGCAGGATTATTTCAACGTAGGAAAGTCAGCCTATTTTTCAAAAGAGTTTTTTGTGGCAGATACTGCATTTATGAATATGTCACAGTTAAATAAACAGTGGCCCATCAGCTATTTTTGGCGGGCCCGCGTAATGACGAATCTTGATAATCCTGATTCAGTAAAAGGGTTGGCAGCTCCATATTACCTTCAGGTAATCGAAAAGGCTATGGTGGATACCAATAAGTACAAGAAGGAATTGATGGAATCTTACAAATACCTGGGTGACATCAATGCGCTGAATGAGAATTATGGAGTAGCAATGTATTATTATAATAAATACATGTTGCTTGATCCTGCAAACCTGGAAGTACCAAAGACGCTTGAATCAGTGAAGGCGCTGTATAAGAATAATTCAGTTTCTGTAACAACCTTGCTGAAAGATGAAAATGGATTATACCTGATACCTGCCAACATCAATAACGCACCGGTTAATTTTGTGTTTGATCCTGCAAGATCAGGCATGGCAGTAACCGAGCAGACTGCCGGTCAGTTTTTTGCGAGCTCAGCAAATAAAAATATCCTGGTTCCTGACCAGGTAAAAATTTCAGGACGCACCGTAAAAAACCCGGCCATTAAAATAGAAGGGAACCTGATTGCACAGGCTGTAATTGGGCCTGATGCATTGAATGCATTCAATATTGTCTTCGACTATAACACCGGGTCATTGTTGTTGCGCTAAACGAAAAACTACTAAATGAAAAGGCCCCGATTCCTGAAAGAATTGGGGCCTTTTCATGTGTTGAGTTTTTCATCAGGACTTCACACGTTCTACATACTCACCTGTGCGTGTATCAACTTTAACTTTGGTGCCTGTTTCAACGAATAGCGGAACATGTATTTCTGCTCCGGTTTCAACGGTTGCCTTTTTTAATGGATTATTTGCAGTATCACCTTTCATTCCCGGTTCTGAATAAGTGATTTCAAGCACTACAAATGCCGGTAACTCGCAGCTAAGCGGTTTATCGGTTTCGGAATGAAAAGAAATTTCCACTTCCTGACCTTCCTTTATGAATTCATGACCGGTAACCATTTCTTCATCCAGCGTTACCTGCTCAAAAGTGTTTTGATCCATGAAGTTATAGCCGCCATCATCTTTATAAAGAAACTGGTACTTTTTGCGTTCTACACGAACCGGGTTGATTGTCTCACCTGAGTTCCAGGTTTGATCAATAACCTTTCCATTGGTCACACTTTTCAGTTTGGTTCTGATAAAAGCACCACCTTTCCCGGGCTTTACATGCTGAAAATCTACAATGGTATACAGATCGTTTTTGAACTCTATTGTTAATCCTTTTCTGATGTCTTGTGTGGTTGCCATGGTTTGTAATTATCAATTAATATTTAATCATGTGTATCTGATCGAATGCACTTTTACTTACTTTCAAAATCCAAGTCTTTAGTCTTAAGTCTTTAGTCTTAAGTCTTAAGTCTTTAGTCTTACGTCATTCATCTTGCGTCCTGGCTCCTGGCTCCTGGCTCCATTTACTTCGCATCATACGCCCATTTCATATAAACTGCTCCCCAGGTAAACCCTCCTCCAAATGCGGCAAGCACAAGATTATCTCCTTTATGCAATTGCTTTTCCCATTCCCAAAGACAAAGTGGAATGGTGCCATTGGTAGTATTGCCGAACTTCTGAATGTTTATCATGACTTTGTTCTCAGGCAACCCCATCTTTTGGGCAGTGGCATCTATGATCCGCTTATTCGCCTGATGGGGTACGAGCCATGCAATGTCATCCGGGCTGAGCCCGTTTTTTGTCATAATTTCATAGCCAACATCAGCCATCCTGGAAACAGCAAATTTATATACAGCCTGCCCTTCCTGGTATACATAATGCAACCTTTGGTCTACTGTTTGTTTCGAAGCCGGCATAGCAGACCCACCGGCTTTCTGATGCAGGTGTGCTCTTCCGGAGCCGTCAGAATACATAATACAATCGAGGATACCCAGGCCCTGTTGGTTCGGTTCTAAAAGAACGGCACCACCACCATCTCCAAAAATTACGCAGGTAGTTCGGTCAGTATAGTCAATGATGGATGACATCTTATCTGCGCCAACCACTATAGCTCTTCGTATCGCACCGGATTCAATCATCCTGGCAGCAGTAGTCAGTGCATAAAGGAAGCCTGAGCAAGCTGCCTGTAAGTCAAATCCCCAGGTATGTTTAAGTCCTACCATATCGCAGATGATATTTGCTGTGGCAGGAAACTGCATATCAGGGGTAGTAGTTGCACAGATCAGGAGTTCAATACTTTCAGGGTTGGTATTGGTCTTTTTCAGCAGTCCCTGAACGGCGGCGGCACCCATCACGGAAGTACCTTTGCCTTCTCCTTTCAGAATTCTGCGCTCACTGATACCGGTTCTGCTGATGATCCATTCATCAGTAGTATCTACCATGGTAGCTAATTCAGCATTATTCAGCACATAGTCAGGAACATAGCCCTGAACACCGGTAATGGCAGCAGTTATTTTTGCCATAGTGTAGAATTTTTGTGAGTATGGTAATTTTGATAAGGAACCTTTTAAAGAAAAGGCAACCTGTTATTCAGCATGATGGTTAATGAAAGCAGCCTTAAAAATTTCCACTATCCGGCTTTCAATCATTTCTTTTGTTAACAGGATCATATTGTGAAAAGCAGTAGCATTGGAAATACCATGAGCAACCACCACCGGGGCATTGGCACCCAGGATGGCGCTACCGCCATAATTTTCGTAATTGAAACGATCCCAATATGCATCCCTGATGCCTTGCTTCTTGATCATATCATAAATGGATTCACCAAACTTAAGAACAATGTTGCCGGTAAATCCATCTGTAACGATCACATCGGCCGTATCCCCAAAAATATCCCGGCCTTCCACATTGCCAATAAAATTAATCTTATCGCATTCCTGAAATAGGGGATAGGCTGCCTGCACTAAAAGATTTCCTTTACCTGCTTCTTCTCCTATGCTTAACAAGGCAACTTTTGGGTCTTCCACTTTATAAAGATAGCGGGCATACAGGGCTCCCATAATACCGAACTGGAGCAGCATTTCGGGCTTGCAATCCGCATTAGCGCCAACATCCAGCAAAAAGCCCAGCCGTTCATCGCTATGTGGTAAAAGGGTAGAGATGGCAGGGCGTATTACCCCTTCAATAGTTTTTACTGAATACATAGCTCCAACCAGCATTGCACCGGTATTCCCGGCACTTGCAAAAGCATCTATTTTGCCTTCCTTCAAATAGTTAAAACCAACAGCTATACTTGAGTTTGGCTTTTGTGTTAAGGCCCTCGTTGGTGATTCTGCCATTCCAATTACCTCAGGCGTATGCACTATCGTAAATGAATCCGGAGAACCACCTTCCTGGAGAATTAGCTCTCTTAATATAGGTTCATCTCCAAATAGAAAAAGGCGAATCTCTTTTCCTAATTCTGAACTTGTACGAATTGCACCTTTGATACATTCGAGTGGTGCAAAATCGCCACCCATAGCATCTATTCCAATTTTCATTTGTTACAGCTGTGCTTTATTATCAATAGCCAACCAGTCCAATTTCGGCAGCTCGCTGCTGAAGAAATCAGTTGACGAATCGGACAACCGATAAATGTTTCATTCACCTTTGGAAAGGATCTTTTTACCCTTGTAAAAAAGCTCTCCTTCAAAGTAATGGGCACGGTGCCGTGGATGATGTGAACCGGTAGTAGGGTCTATGCTAAGCGTAGGGGCCTCGGCTTTATCATGTGTTCTGCGTTTGTCTCTGCGCGTACTTGAATGGCGCCGTTTCGGATTTGGCATGTTTAATTGAATTTAATTTTTGATAAATTATCCCAGCGGGGGTCTTTAGCAGGTTGCTTTTTAACTTTTTGCGGGGTCAGTCTTTTCAATATATCCTGGTTACAGGGCTTTTCTCCTTTTAAATTATCACAGTTCACCCTGTTCAAAGGGATGCTCAGGTTGATAAATTCATAGATCAACTGTGAAACATCCAAAAGTGATGCTGAACGGGCGATGTAAATGACATCTGCCATTGAATCGTCCTTTTCCGAATCGGAGTGCGGGTCAAACTTCACCACAATGTCGTAGTCCTCATCAATTGGGTATTTTAAATCCACCGAACACCTGTCGCATGGTAACTTTACCCAACCGCTTATCATGAATTTTAACAGGAAAAATGAAATACCCTTGTTAAAATCCAGTTTCACTTCCATTTTGCCTTCCCTGACAATCGAGCCCTCAAACAGTAAAAAAAACGGCTCATCTATCTGGAAAGTAAATTGGTGAATTCCATTCTTCAACCCCACAAAAGCGATCTCGTACTGTCTTAGCGGATCCATCACCCACCCACCTTATTTTTTTAAGATGGAGGGCAAAAGTAAGTAATTGGGGTGGAATATAATAATGGCATGATAACATGGGGTGTACGTTAATTCGTTCATCTTGTCAGTCAATGGCTGGTGGGTTAAATGGCTAAATGGTTAAATTGCTGCGGCGAAGCCGATCGCTTTGCGAAATTTTCAATACATCAACATAAGCATAAAGTGAATTGCCGTTTCAAACTTCAAACCCATTTTAATGAAGCTTCCTGCAAATGCCCCCAAAATTTATTTACAAACAGCCTGTGACAAGTTTTTTTTAGTATTTCCTATCAGCTTCTGAAAGAATCCATATACTTGCGGTTGAAACAGAAAATGTGCTGCTAAGCGGAAAAAATATCTTCTCACCATATAAGGTGGAACGTTTGCCGGGTATCTACTCTCTGCTCTTGAAAAGGGTAGTGGATGTAGATGTTTTTGTGCCTCCTTCATACAACAGCTCCAGAAAAAGATACCCAATACTATTTCTAAATGATGGCCAGGATAGTGATGCGGTGAGAATTAAAAGTACGTTAACCAGGCTCACAAGGGCCAATGAAATGCGCGAAATATTGGTGGTAGGTGTTCATGCCGGGGACAGGATGCAGGAATACGGCATAGCAGCAAAGCCCGATTATCGAAAAAGAGGCAGCCGGGCTGACTTGTATGCTAATTTTATCGTTCATGAATTATTGCCATTGATAAAGGCCTCTTTCCGGATCGACAATTCCGATGCTCAAAATGCGATTGCAGGGTATTCACTTGGCGGCCTCTCCGCTTTCGATATTGCCTGGAATCATCCTGAACTATTCAGCAAAATAGGTGTGTTTTCAGGCTCATTCTGGTGGCGCAGCAAATCCTATTCAGGGGGCTATCTCGACGATCGCGACCGGATTGCACATGCACAGGTGGCAGATGATGATTTTAAGCCCGGCCTCAAATTCTGGTTTGAAGCAGGAACTCTTGATGAACATGCGGATCGCAATAATAATGGCATTATTGATTCAATTGATGATACCATTGATCTGATTGTAGAATTGACCAAAAAAGGGTATCGCCCTTTTAAGGATATAGAATACCTTGAAATTAAAGGGGGGCATCACAACCAAAAAACCTGGGCCAAAGCAATGCCGCAATTTCTGAAGTGGGCGTATGGATTAAATCATTCTGGTTGAATATCAAAACCAACACAACGGTAATTTTGCGTAAATGGCTTAATGCGATTCTTTGGAGAGTTCTGTTTTTTTAAGTGGATTGGAAGTAAGTTCCTTGTTTAACTCTCTCTTTCTCAGAATATCCAGAGCCAGGTAAACGGATTCTCTGAATGAATCTTCCATTGCAACATTTTTTCCGGCAATATCATATCCGGTACCATGGTCCGGTGAAGTCCTGATAAAAGGTAACCCGGCAGTATAATTGACACCACTTGAAAAACACAGTGCTTTGAAAGGCACTAAACCCTGATCATGATACATGGCAAGAATGGCATCGAACTTGGAATAGTTGCCCGAACCAAATAATCCGTCAGCCGGATAGGGGCCCATCGCGAAGATATTTCTGCTTTTTGCTTCGGCGATAGCCGGCTTTATCACTTCCAGCTCTTCTTTACCGATCAGTCCGTCATCACCTGCATGTGGATTTAGTCCAAGCACGGCGATTTTTGGTTTATCAATGCCAAAATCCCTGATCAGCGTATTTTTCAAAATCTCCAGTTTGCTTACTATAGCATCTTTCTTAATGTGTTGTGCAATTTCTGAAACAGGAATATGTTCAGTAAGAATACCGACTCTTAGATTTTCACCGCACATCAGCATTAAATGATCATTTACGCCGGCTTGTTCAGCAAGAAACTGTGTTTGTCCCATGAAAGGGAAGCTTTCACTGTTACAATTTTTCTTATTGATTGGTGCAGTTACCAGGCCATTGATTCTGCCTGATTTCAGGTCGCTCACTGCCGCATGCAATGATTGTAAAGCATACTTACCGCCATCCGGAGTGCTTTGCCCGAGTTGAATTACAGGATCCTCTTCCCAGCAATTGATAATATTAAAAGTATTCCATTGTATCTTATCAATACTGCGTGATTGCGCGAAATTGAACTGTCCAAGGTTCAGCGCTTTTCTGTGAAAGGAAACTACTTTGGAAGAGCTATACAAAATGGGAGTACAGTGATCCATCATCCTGCTATCGAGGAAAGTCTTGATGATGACCTCAATACCGATTCCATTAAAATCACCCTGGCTTATACCAATCAGGTATCTTTTACCTTCAGTCATTTGCAGCTCTTTTTTGAAGAAAATTAAAAAGCAATCTTAAACCAATCGCAGAGCCATTCTTTCCTTTATAGCCCATATTGGAGCTGAAATAAGCAACCCCTGCAATATCCAAATGAATCCAGGGATAGTCTGTAAATTTTTCAAGGAATTTTCCAGCTGTAATGGCTCCGGCTAAGGCGCCACCTACGTTCTTAATATCTGCAATTTCGCTTTTCAGCATTTCACCATATTCATCCCAAAGGGGAAATTCAACCAATCGCTCATAAACTTCCATTCCGGATGTTTCCAGTTTATTTTTAACCTGTTCTGAAGCAGTGCCCATATAGGCAATGGCATGATCACCTAAAGCACGGTGGGCTGCACCTGTGAGGGTGGCCGCATCAATCACCAGCTCAGGTTTGTATTGCCGGGCGAAACTTAAAGCATCTGCAAGTATCATTCGGCCTTCTGCATCAGAATTCAACATCTCTACGGTCATTCCATTATGCATTGTAATAACATCACCAGGTGCAAAGGCATTAAAGCCCGGCCTGTTATCGGTAGCCGGTATCAGGCCAATAAGGTGTAAAGGCAATTTAGTTTTGGCAGCACAATAGATGGCTCCCAACATAGTCGCTGCACCTGCCATATCACACTTCATATAATCCATAGAATTCGAAGTAGGTTTCAGGCTCAATCCACCGGTATCATACACCACACCTTTACCAACCAATACAATCGGATGTTTATTGACCGGGTTTTTATGCTTGTACTCCATAATGGTGAAAGTGGGAGGATCAACACTGCCGAGATTAACTGCAAGCAATCCACCCATTTTTAAGGCGGTGATTTTTGCTTTATTCAAAACTTCTGTCTTAAAGCCTGCGATATTTCCGTATTTCACAATCCATTTAGACAGGTCGATAGCGTTCAGGTAGTTTGCAGGCATATTCACCAGGTCACGAACCAGGTAGACACTTTCCACAATTGTTTGCAGCACATCAATGGAAGCACTGGAGACATGCTCATCAAAAATTCGGATCTCTTTAAGGGCATTCCGTTCTTTCTCGCTATCTTTCTTATACTTTAAAAACTGGTAGTTTCCCATAGCCATACCTTCTGCAAAAGGCAAAACGGCTAAAGGAATACCGCTTAAATTCATTATTGTTACTGATGACAACTTATTTTTAAGAATGTTGGCCAATAACTTATGGCCGGCCTTCCGGAGCACCTCTTCTGTTTGTGCTACTGTCTCTTTTTGTTCAATTACTGATATAAGCGTAATGCCGGAAACCGAAGGTAATACGATCTGACGTATATCTTTTTTAACCTGACTTCTCACTAAAGAGCTATCTATACCCGTCAGCTTAATTTTATTCCAATCTGTATTTTTATCTGCAATTATTGCCAGGTGATCGTTTTTTCCGATCTTCTTAATCAATGAAATGAGCATGCAATTGTTTTGATAATGAAATATGGTAAAGGTTGTAAAACTACACAAAATTGACGTTGCTTTACTTCCTCATAAACGGAAACAGTAAATGCTTTACGCGAAGAAATCATTAGGACAGCATTTTCTGAAGGATGAAAATATTGCCCAAAAAATTGTTGACGAATTTTTCGCGTCAGGCAATTTGCCTGCCGTGCTGGAGATTGGACCCGGCAGAGGCGTGTTGACAAAATACCTGTTAATGCGGAAAGGTATTAGCTATACAGGTGTTGAGTTAGATCAACGGATGATTCCGCTTTTATTGCAGGAGTTTCCACAATTGGAAGGGCATGTTTATAATGAAGATATTTTGGAGTTTGATCTTAACCGGAGCGGCAAAGAAGAATGGAGTATCATTGGCAATTTTCCCTATAATATTTCATCGCAGATACTTTTCAAGGTATTGGAACATAAGGAAAGGATAATTTTCCTGGTCGGTATGTTTCAAAAAGAGGTAGCAAGAAGAGTTGCTGCTTCATCCGGAAATAAGGAATATGGTATTCTGAGTGTGCTGATACAGGCTTATTATTCGGTTGAATACCTGTTTGATGTGGATGCACATTGCTTTACTCCACCGCCAAAAGTAACATCCGGTGTGATTCGTTTGATTAGAAAATCTGAAGTCCCTTTGATTCATGATGCAGGGCACTTCAAGATTTTAGTGAAATCGGGTTTTGGACAACGGAGAAAAACACTGCGTAACAGCCTGCATCAGCATATTATGCACTTAGCGTTTACCGGAGATCCTGTTTTTAATAAGCGTGCTGAGCAGCTTTCGGTGGAAGAATGGATTGCACTTTCAAACCGCATCGTCAGTAATGCATCTTAATGTTACATTCTAAACCTATATTCCCGGATTGCATAAGATTAAAAGCTTGAATCTTCCGGCTAACAACATGACAAAAGGAAAAGTGCTTATTACAGAAACAACAGATCAACGCTTGATCAACGGGCTCAATGCCATGGGCTTTCAGTGTTCCTATGAGCCGGGTATTTCACAGGCAGGGGTAGCTGCAAACATTCACGATTATACAGGAATAGTGGTCGCAACTAGAATTGCAGTGAACCGGCAACTGCTTGAATCAGCAACACAATTAAAATTTATTGCAAGAGCCGGTTCTGGAATGGAGAATATCGATACGCTTTTTGCTTCTAGCAAAAACATTACTTGTATCAATTCTCCGGAAGGGAATGCCAATGCAGTTGGAGAGCATGCAGTAGGGTTGTTGTTGGCCTTCTTTCATAATATAGTGAAAGCACATGCGGAAATCGGTCAGCATAAATGGCTGGTGCAGGAAAATCGTGTGCATGAACTGGAAGGCAGAACAGTCGGAATAATTGGCTATGGCAATACCGGTAAATCATTTGCTAAAAAGTTATCTCCATTCGGGATGACGGTGATGGCTTATGATAAGTACCTGGATCAATTTGGTGATCAATATGCAATGGAATCAAGCCTGGAACGTATTTTTGAAGAATCAGAAATAGTGAGTTTGCATATTCCCCTCACAAGTGAAAGTATTCATATGGTGGATAACCTGTTTCTGCAACAGTTCAAAAAGAAAATATTTCTAATCAACACAGCACGCGGTAAATTAATAGCGCATAGCGCGTTATTGGATTCAATTGAAAAAAATAAGATATTAGGGGCCGCGATTGATGTATATGAAAATGAAGATTTTGCATCGCATTCTCCCGCTGAAGAGCAGGTTCTTAAAGGCTTGATGGCTACAGGCAAAGTAATTGTAACACCCCATATTGCTGGAAAGAGTTTTGAGTCACCAGGGAAGATTGCCTTGTCACTTTTGGACAAAATTTCTAAGATCATTTAGTGTCAAACGTTTGTCACAAATAACAGCTAATGCAAAGAACATTAAGAATTCGTTATACTTTTATTCGGGATTTTGATTTAAAAACTATATTTGTCGCATTGACTCCGAGAACCAAACGTTTAATTTGAATCTTACGGCATGAAAAAAATCTACGCGCTCGTCGTATTGACTTTCCTTTTTAGCTCTAACCTGTTGGCACAGACAGGTGAAGTGCAGGGTAAAGTTTTTGATCAGGTAACAAAAGAGGGAATCCCATTTGCCAATATTGTTTTGGAAATGAGTGGATCCCAAAAGGCAATTGGAGAAACTGACGATAATGGTCGCTTCACCATAAAACCTGTGGTGCCCGGTACATATGACGTCAAAGTTTCATATCTGGGCTACCGACCGAAAGTATTCACCGGAGTCATCGTCAATTCAGATAAGATTACTTTCCAGGATATTCCTATGGAATCGAGCGTAGAAACCTTGCCGGATATCGTAGTATCTACACAGAAATTGGTTGAACCTGATAAAACAACTACAGGAAGTACCATTACAAAAGATGAGATCGCTAACATTGCAACCCGTGATACAAGGAACTACGCTTCCCTCACGGCCGGTGTTTTTCAACGTGATGATGAAGATGCATTGAATATCGGTGGTGCACGTGATTACTCCACTAAATATTACATTGATGGAATAGCTGTTCGCAGCGGAGGTTCTGTATCGCTGCCTGCGAGTGCCATTGAGCAGCTTACCGTTCTAACAGGTGGTATTCCTGCAAGATATGGAGATGCTACCGGCGGTGTAATTAATATTACTACAAGGGGCCCATCGGAGCAGTATGCCGGTGGTGTCGAATTGGTAACATCGGAATTTTTGGATGGTTTCGGATACAACCTTGCCAACTTTAATTTGTCAGGGCCATTATTCGTTAAGAATAAAGGCACGGATTCTTCAGATGCAAAGATTGGTTTCTTTATTACAGGTGAATATGAGCATAATAAAGATTCAGATCCTTCTGCGATTGGAATGTATAAAGTGAAAGATGATGTGCTAGCTGACTTGCGCGCGAATCCGCTTACTCCATCACCCACAGCTTCAGGTTATGTTCCTTCAGCAGCATTCCTGACTTCAGAAGACATAGAAGAAATTAAGTATAAACAAAATGTAGCTGATAATAACTTCCGCTTTTCAGGCAAGTTGGATTTTCAATTGAATAATTATGTAACCCTTACAGTAGGAGGAGATTTCAATATCTCTAACTATTACAGTTTTAACTATAACCGTTCTTTAATGAATGCGGAAGAGGGCAATTCCTATTTTAATGAAAATACTTATAGGGGATTTGTTCGCTTCACACAGCGCTTTGCTTCCAACTCCGGAAGTGCGGATAAGACAGCCTCTGTTTTTCAGAATGCTTACTACAGCATTCAGGCAGATTACAGTAAATTTTACAGGACAAATAAAGATAAGACGCTTGGTGAGGATCCTTTCGCATATGGGTATGTGGGAAAATTTGAAACCTTCCGCCAACCTATTTATACTTTCGGACAGGATTCCGTGTCAGGGCTCACCGGATGGCTATTGGCAGGTTACCAGGATACCCTTGTTACTTACCAGGCAGGTACGCAGCAACCATTGCTGAGTAACTATACTACGCAATATTATGACCTGGTTGGAGATAATCCCGATGGCAATTACAACAGTTTATTTGATATTTTAAATGGCGGAGGTATGCTGAACGGTATATTGCCAACCAGCACGCTCACTGTGTATTCCATGTTCTTAAATACAGGTTATCCAATAGGTGGATATGGAACAGTAGATAACGATCAGTTGCGTTTATCATTGAATGCATCGGTAGATATTGTGAATGTAAAGAAGGGTGATAATGGTCGCCATGCTCTTGAGTTTGGATTTGAGTATGAGCAAAGAGTAGATCGCAGGTATTCTGTGTTCCCGTTAGCAGGTAATGGCGGGGTATGGGGCCTTGCCCGTCAGCTTACCAATGCGCATATTGCGACCTTAGATACAAAAAACCCACTTCCGGTCTACGATGATTTTGGAGTATTCCTTGATACCATTAACTACAACAGGTTATTTGTTGGTGACGAACAGGCTTATTTTGATAAATCACTCAGAGAAGCGCTTGGTCTTAATGTTTCCGGCCTGGATTACATTGATGTAGATGCATTGGATCCTACACAGCTCAACCTAGGAATGTTCAGTCCGGATGAGTTGCTGAATAATGGAAATTACCTCGTCTATTTTCAGGGTTATGATTACCTCGGTAACAAGCTAACGAAGCAACCGAGTGTGGATGACTTTTTTAATCAGAAAGATGAAAATGGAAACTTCGCACGTAATTCACCTGCCTTCCGGCCAATTTATTCATCTGCTTATATTCAGGATAAATTCAACTTCCGCGATCTTATTTTTAATATAGGTCTTAGGGTGGATCGGTTTGATGCGAATCAGGCTGTCTTAAAAGATCCTTATTCGTTGTACCCGATTCGTTCTGCAGCAGAGGTAACGGAATTTGGATCGCACCCGGCATCAATTGGCAGCGACTATGCAGTTTATGTTAATGATCTTTCGAATCCTTCTGATATTGTCGGATACAGAGATGGAGATACCTGGTACAATGCTGAGGGAACCGAAATTTCCGATCCCGGTGTTTTGGCAAAGGCTTCTACCACAGGAGGAATTACACCGTACCTGGTAAGTACCGACGTTGACAATCTCACTTTGAGTTCTGAGTCTTTTGAAGATTATACGCCTCAGTTTACCGTAATGCCGCGTATCGCATTTTCATTCCCTATTTCAGATGAAGCACTTTTCTTTGCACACTACGATGTATTGTCGCAGCGTCCCCAAGGTGCTACCGGGCAAACGCCTTCCGGCAATGCACTTATCGCAAATGCTTTCCAGTATTATTATCTCGAGCAGTTAAATACAGATAACGTGATGGCAAATCCTGCTTTAAAGCCGGAGAGAACCATTGATTACCAGGTTGGTTTTAAACAGGCATTGGGATCAATCTCGGCAATCACCATTTCCGGTACCTACCGTGAATTAAAGGATATGATACAGGTGCAGAAAATATCCTATGCCTACCCGGTGGAATACCGCACTTTCGGTAACTCAGATTTTGGTACGGTGAAATCGCTTCAGGTTACCTATGAGATGAGAAGGGTAAGAAACGTGAAGTTGGATGCAAACTATACACTGCAATTTGCTGATGGTACCGGTTCTGATATCACCTCTGGCCTTAACCTCGTAGGATCCGGCCAACCGAACCTTCGTACCCTTATTCCTTTCAGCTATGATCAGCGCCATGCATTAACTGCTTCTATTGACTACCGTTTTGGAGAAGGAAGAAGTTATAATGGTCCGGTTGTAGGGAAAAACAGTTCAGCGATACTTGCGAATGCCGGTTTGAACCTGATTTTCCGGGCTGGTTCAGGAACACCTTATACCAAGCAATCTACACCAACACCGGATGCTTTGTTTGGTGTGCAAACAAATTCATCCCTTTTGGGTAGTGTTAATGGATCACGTTTGCCCTGGTCAATAAAACTGGATGCAAAAATTGACAAGGACTTTAAAGTAGGTAAGGATGATAAAACCAACTACATTAATATTTACCTGCTTGTACAAAATGTCCTGAATGCAGCAAACATCATTTCTGTGTATGGTTATACCGGAAATCCTGATGATGACGGGTATATTGAGTCAGCTACCGGGCAGCAAGCTGTGCAAACACAGATTGATCCCGAGAGTTTTGAATACCTCTATGGTATAAAAGTCAATAATCCGAATAATTATAGTCAGCCCCGCAGAATTCGTTTGGGTGTTCAATTCAATTTCTAATATTTACAAAAGACCATAAACAATGATACCGATGAAAAAACTATGGATACTGGCAACAGGAGCACTGTTTTTACTCAGTACAGTTTCAGCAAAGGAAATTGCGGGACTCGAGCCTGATAAGCTTAGCAATGCGCAGAAACTCACTGCTGACTGTACACCTGCTTCAGCTTCTGTTGATCTTAATATTAACAACATCAGGGCACGGCTTCAAACCGGTGGCGACATGTGGTGGGATCTGAATAACGATGCCAAGTATGAAGTGCCAAAAAGCCTGGAGGGAGAACCTGAAAATGCCAGTTCATTGTTTGCCGGAGCAATTTGGATCGGCGGGATTGATGAAACCGGGCAGCTCAAAGTGGCCGCTCAAACCTATCGCCAAACCGGCAATGATTTCTTCCCCGGCCCTCTTGATGATCTTGCCTCAATTGATGCGGCTACCTGTAAGGCCTGGGATAAGCATTACCAGGTTTATGGTGAAGAAATTGACTCCATCATTGCCCTAAGTGAAAAGTATGGTACTAATATTCCTTTTAACCTGATTCCGCAAAATCTGATTGACTGGCCAGGTTTCGGTAACCCGAATAATGGATTGGTCGGCAACAGAAACCTTGCTCCATTTCAGGATGTGGACGCCAACGGCTATTATGATCCTACCGGCGGCGATTATCCGATTATTGATGATGCACCAATATGTGGCAAAGACAAGGTAACGTATGCTGATCAGATGATTTGGTGGGTTTACAACGATAAGGGAAATATTCACTCTGAGACCGGTGCTACGGCTATCGGCATGGAAGTGCAGGCACTTGCATTCGGATTCAAAACAAATGATGAAGTAAACGATATGACTTTTTATAAATACCGTTTGCTCAATAAAGCCACTTCACCCATTGATAGTGTTTTCATGGGTCAATGGATTGATCCGGATCTTGGTTGTGCATTCGATGATTATATTGCTTGCGACCTGGAGACAGGTATGGGTATTGTTTACAATTCCAGCGGTGTTGATGGTGGTTCAGGTTGTGTGTTGGACTATGGCAATCAGCCACCTTTTCTTGGTGTAGATTATTTTCAGGGTCCTTTGGATGAAGATGGAAACGAGTTGGGCTTATCCTCTTTCCTTTATTATAATAATGATTTCAGTCAGTTGGGTAATCCTGAGAATGCCAGCGATTACTATGGCTATTTATCTGGAACATGGAAAGATGGTACTCCATTTACCTCAGGTGGTGATGCTTATGGAGGATCGGTTCCAACAAATTATGTTTTCCCCGGCGATCCTTCAGATGCTGCCGGTTGGTCAGAGTGTACTGAAAATAACCAGTCTGCTGATCGTCGTATCATACAGGCTTCAGGACCGTTTCGCCTTGAGCCGGGAGCGAAGAATGACATCGTTGTTGGTATTGTATGGGTACAACCTCCCATAGGTACTTACCCTTGTCCAAGTTTTAAATTGCTGAAGCAGGCAGATGAAAAAGCACAGGCATTGTTTGATGCTTGTTTCCGTCTGACAGATGGCCCATCAGCACCGGATATGAGTATAGTTGAACTGGATAAGGAATTGATTCTTTCATTAACCGGAACGAAGGAAATTGAAATGTACCATGAGGTAGATTCAAGGATTACCGCATTGGGAACAGCTGATACCTTCTTCGATTACCAGGGTTACCAGATCTATCAATTGGTTGATGGAAATGTGAGCGCACAGGATTATGATGATCCGGCAAAATCACGCTTGATCTTTCAGTGTGATGTTAAAGATGATATTTCCAAAATTGTGAATATTGTGTATGATCCAACCCTTGATGTTGGCAATCCTGATAACGCAAACGTTCCTACATTACAGGTTGACGGTCAGAATCAAGGTATCCAGCATACTTTTCAGATACTGAATGATGCATTTGCAACCGGCGATAAACGGTTGATCAACCATAAAACCTATTATTTCAGTATCATTTCCTATGCGCATAATTATTATGAGGTGGCGGATACGGTATTTGACGATCAGGGTAATGTGGTAAATATTTCAACAAAAGAGCAGTTGCAGCCTTACCTCGCAGGACGGAAAAACATTAAGATTTATTCAGGAATACCGCATATAACTACGCCGGAAGGATCAGGATTGTCTCTGAACGCTTCCTATGGTGATGGCCCGGAAATGGTACGTCAGGAAGGTACGGGAAATGGCATATTTATTACCGATCTCACCGAAGAGAGTATGATGGAAATTCTGAACAGCCCTACCAATCAAACCTATCACCAGGTTTATAAAGGTGGCGCCGGTCCGGTAGCGGTGAAGGTTTACAATCCGAAAGTAGTACCCTCTGCAGACTTCGAGTTGAAACTGATAGATACTGCAGGTACCACAGGAATTCTGAATGGCACTTCCACTAAATGGACGCTAACGAATCTGACAACCGGTGAAGTGGTTAATAGTGACTTTACGATTGACGCTGAAAATGAACAGTTGATCGCTGACTGGGGACTGTCTGTATTTGTTAGAACTGCGAGAAATCCGGGAGGCCCTGTTGATGTACAGTTGGCAAACAATAATGGATTGCTTTCTTCAAGTATTGTTTATGAAGATCCGCAGGCAACATGGCTTGGTGGAGTGGCAGACCAGGAAGGTGATGGCGTCTTGAACTGGATTCGTTCCGGTACATATGCTCCTGATGCAAGTGCTTTTGGTGACTACCTTGGTCGTGATGACGGAGAATTTTATGAGAAAATGATAGGCCGTACCTGGACTAATTATGGCGTTGCCACTGATGAAAAATCAATTGGACCAACCTGGACAGACGCTTCACACTATTCTACATTGAATCAATTGGATAGTTTGGTAAGTGTGGATATTGTGTTCACCAGTGATAAATCATTGTGGTCGAGATGTGTAGTGGTAGAATTACAAACAGATGAGCAATTAAGCCAGGGAGATGCATCAAAATTTGATATTCGCGATGCACCATCTAAGGATAAGGATGGTAATGTAGTTGCCGGAGAAAAGGGCATGTCATGGTTTCCAGGCTATGCTATTAATCCGGAGACTGGTGAACGACTCAACATTTTCTTTGGTGAAGACTCCTGGTTGGTTGGTCAGAATGGAAACGATATGATCTGGAATCCTACCACCGATATCTTTTCACCCACATTCAATGATTTCTGGATTGGTGGCAAGCATTACATCTTTGTTACACGTCAGAAATATGACAGTTGCACATCCTTCAAGGATTACCTGGTTTCAGGTACCAGTCTTGACAAGCGCAACGTGTATAAAAAGGTATGTTGGGTTTCTATGCCGTTATTAAATACCGGCTTTACATTCAAGAGCCTCGCTGATGGACTCATTCCCACTAAAACTACGCTTAAGTTCAGGGTTAGTAAACCATATAAGGTTTACGAAACGGATGATGTGCAGAACAATGGCATGCCACGGTATACTTTCAATACGGATAACCTTTCGGCTAAAATTGGTGACCTGCCCACTGCAGTGAATGCATTAGATACGATTGGAATTGTTCCTAATCCTTATTATGCTTATTCATCTTATGAAAAGAGCCAGATCGACAATCGTGTTAAGATAACGAATCTGCCGCAGCAATGTAAGATTACCATTTATGCTGTTGATGGAACGCTGATCCGGAAGGTAAACAGGGATGATGCCTCGGTGACTTCTTATGACTGGGATTTAAAGAATGATGCGGGTATTCCAATAGCAAGCGGCATTTACATTATTCACATAGATGCACCGGGAATAGGTGAGAAAACAATAAAATGGTTCGGGGTTATGCGTCCCACTGACCTTGATTCATACTAACAATTCTTAAACAGGAAGAAATGACCAAACCTCTAAAATTAGTCTTATTAATTCTGTTGATAGCCTGCAGCAGTAATGTTTTTGCAGGCAACAAAGATCGCCAGGGTGAAGCAGGTGCTTCTGAGTTACTGATTAACCCATGGGCACGAAGTTCCGGTTGGGATGGGCTTAATACTGCCTGTATCAGGGGGATAGAATCTCTCAATCTTAATGTAGCAGGACTGGCTTTTACCAGGAAAACGGAACTGGTTTTCTCTCATACGAACTGGCTTGGTGGTACCGGTATTTCATTCAATACGTTTGGCCTTGCGCAAAGTCTTGGAAAGAGTGGCGGAGTGCTTGGCATAAGTATTATGTCCATTGATTTTGGTGAAATCCCGATTACTACCACTGCATCACCGGAAGGAGGCCTTGGAACATTCAGTCCGCAATTTTTTAATGGTGCACTGGCATATTCCAAAGTTTTTTCGAACAGCATTTACGGCGGAATTGCATTGCGTGTAATCTCTGAATCTCTTGCAGATGTAAATGCTATAGGTGTTGCATTTGATGCAGGTATACAGTATGTAACCGGCCCACAAGCTGATCCGACTGCTGTGAAATTTGGTATTGCTTTACGAAATGTTGGCGCGCCAATGAGATATGGCGGCGACGGCTTAAGTTTCCGCGGGCAATCACCGGAAGGAGATTACTCAATGACCCTGGAGCAACGCTCGAACGGATATGAGTTACCTTCTTTATTAAACATTGGCGGATCGTATGACTTCAAATTCGGTCAGGAAGGAAAACCAAGCCACCGGCTTACCGTTGCAGCAAATTTCACATCGCATTCATTTACTCAAGATCAGTTTGGCGGAGGACTTGAATATGCATTTAAGGAAATGGTGATGCTAAGAGGCGGTTATAACTACCAGGGCAGTCTTGCAGATGCTGAGAACAGGGTAACTGCATTAACAGGGCTTTCAGGCGGACTTACTTTTGAAGTACCTTTAAAACAAAATGGCGCTACACTGGGTATTGATTATTCTTACAGAACCAGCAATCCTTTTGATGGTTCACATGCTATCGGAATTAGAATGAATTTGTAACTTACATAGCTTTTTAGATATCCGGAAACGCTTCCTGACAAAGGAAGCGTTTCTTTTTTCTTTAACCATTGAACCAACACATTCATAATGGCTGAAACTACTTACCTCACTGCGGAAGGTTTAGAAAAACTAAAGAAGGAACTGATACAAATGCGGACTAAGGGCCGTGCAGAAATTGCCCGGCAGATTCAGGAAGCGCGAGAAAAAGGTGATCTCTCTGAAAATGCAGAGTATGATGCCGCAAAAGACGCACAGGGCATGTTAGAAATGAAAATTTCTAAACTGGAAGAAGCATTGTCTAATGCACGCGTGATTGATACTTCCAAACTTGATACCACTAAAGTGATGGTGTTGTCCAAAGTAAAAGTGAAAAACATAAGCACCAAACAAACCAGTTTATATATGCTGGTATCTGAGAAGGAAGCGGATTTCAAGACCGGAAAAATTTCTGTTTCATCACCTATTGGAAAGGGATTTCTCGGAAAATCAGTTGGTGATGTGGCAGAAATAGAAGTGCCTTCCGGTAAGATGAAGTTTGAGATCATAGAGATTTCGCTTTAATCAATTGCTTATTATGACAAGCATTTTTACAAAGATTATTAATCGGGAGATTCCCGCTTATATTGTAGCTGAAACGGAAGAATACATCGCATTCCTGGATGTTTTCCCGCTGGCAGAAGGGCATGTGCTGGTGGTTCCCAAAAAAGAAACTGATTACCTGTTTGACCTCGATGATACGCATCTCTCAGGCATCTTTGTATTTGCAAAGTCAGTAGCACAAGCCTTAAAGAAAGTTGTCACCTGCAAAAGAATTGGGGTAGCAGTGATCGGGTTGGAAGTACCTCATGCACATATCCACCTTATTCCATTGCAAAGCGTGGATGATATCAACTTCAGCAGGCCAAAATTGAAAGTGGCCCCGGAGCGATTGCAGGAAATAACAAACCGGATTAAGGCTGAATTCTAGTTGTCTTACAAACTGGAATCCAGTAATTTACTCCTGAGAGTGCAATGCAATCACGTTGCCTTCCGTATCTGTGAAGAATGCCATGTTACCGACATCCGGTCCGATATTGGTTTTAGGCATAATTATTTTCCCGCCGGCAGCTTCTACTTTTCCTAATGCCAGTGCCAAGTCAGGATTTCCATTTAGATAGATTTTAGCACCATCGGTACTAGGCTTATGCATATCGCTTTTTACAAGCGCACCTGATACTTTTCCATTTCCTGCATCATAAGGAAAGAATACCATATCCATTCCCATCATATTATCTACCGGCATCTCAATTTCTAAAATGGTTTCATAAAATTTTTTTGCACGGGCGATATCCGATACGGAAATCTCGAACCAGTTGATTGCATTTTCGTTTTGTGTCATCTTTTTTTTAGTAAATTAATCAAAGTGGTTATTGATTGATTTAGTTTTCGACCAATAACAAATTGCAATAGCCGAACAGCTGAAATTCAGAGACTTTACAGAGTGTAAATGATAATGATAAGCTTTGTCAGTAATGCACCAAAAATTTACCGCTACCATTTCTTTTCGCGAAATTGATTTTGTAGAGGTACATGCCAGCAATATGGTTCTGCATAGAAAGGGTATTCAAGCCCGGATGCAAAACAGATTGCATTACCATTCTTCCTGTTAATTCAAAAACCTGTATTGTACCTTGCGTTTCGGATCCTGTAACATTAATTGTCAATTCGCTTGTTGGATAGGCATAGTTTATTTCAATACCTGTGAAGCCTTGTTCATTGATGACTGCAGTCGCTAACAACGCTTTTTCTACAGCGGCCAAAGCATCAATTATTCCAAATCCGAATGTATTGTTTGGCATTGCAGAGGGTAATTCACTTCCACAACCGTCATTTGTATAAGTAATCGTGGCAGTTTGTTCTATTATGCTTTCAATCAGTTCCACTTCACCAGCCAGTGCAGGATTGGCAGAAATCATTAAAGCAACAACTCCTGCAGTATGCGGGCCTGCCATGCTGGTACCACTGAATGAGGCATACTGTCCACCCGGTATACAGGATAGCACATCTACACCCGGTGCTGCAACATTAGGTTTTATAATAGTAAGACCCGATGGAGTAACTGTACTTCCCCTGCTGCTGAATGAGGCAGCATTAAATAAAAAGTCGACAGCTCCAATGGTGAAACTATTTTCAAAAAGTGCTGGAGGGAATGCAATAGTATTACAATATGGACCACTGTTGCCTGCTGATACCACTACTACGATTCCGGCAGCTTTCACATTATTTACCACTTCTTCCATAATTGAAAATGTGGAAGGATCGCATCCTTCTTCAGCAGAACAATACCATGAATTATTTATCACATGCGGAGCCATGGACGGATCAGGGTTTTCATTGTTCAAATCTGTTGGCGCTATGAACCATTCAAAACTTTCGAGGTAACCGGCCAAATTACCCCATCCGCGTTCCATATTTCGCTGTCCGATCCACTTAGCCTGCGGTGCTACACCAATTTTCAGGTCGCCGTCTTCACCCACCATCGTACCCATGGTATGGGTGCCATGACCGTAATCGTCACATGGTTCAAGTAAATCAATACCACATGGATTGTCGTCGGTGTTGTGCCAGTC
Organism: Chitinophagaceae bacterium; assembly: GCA_016704325.1. Classification (GTDB taxonomy): domain Bacteria; phylum Bacteroidota; class Bacteroidia; order Chitinophagales; family UBA10324; genus JACCZZ01. The sequence continues at coordinate 389,109 of JADJAG010000008.1, read as the reverse complement.
TATTGCATGAATGGCATCATGCCAGTTGTAATTATGATTAGCAGTAGTACCATCCCAGCCACGGTATTGATTCTTAATGGCCGGATGCTGCCAATCATAACCCGTGTCTTCACCTCCAATCACTACGCCCTGACCTTTAAAACCCAAATCCCAAACTGCAGGGGCATTGATGCTGTCGATACCCCATGGTATAAACAGATCGCGATTGATATCCATGGAAACAGCAACAGGTACTGATTGTCTAAGCTGTGAATTACCCATTATCATTTGAACATCTTCTCTGTCAGCAATAGCTTTAAACAATGTTGCATCACCTTTTACCAGAATAGCATTAATCACCCAAAAAGGCCGGAATAAGGCCTGCTCTTTATTAAGAAATTCGACCAGTTCAGCCTGGTCTAAACTTGCAAAGGCAGTAAGTGACTGGAAAGTAAAATTCCCCTTATTGATCTTACCAGGCATACTTTTCAAGGCAGTCAGATCAGCCTGATTTTTCATATAGACAATGCATTCAATAGGCTCCTCTTTGAGGAATTGCTGCAATACAGCTGCGCTTATTTTAGCGTGGGTGTAGTGTTGTGGTTGTCCTGATGCAATGGATGCAATCAAGATAAATATCAGCAAGGTTAGCATTTTGTACATCAGCATAATTTTAGGCATTCTGCAAATGTAGGAAAGTGTTGCGAGACCTTCGAGCATTCAGCCCTGGGTTGCCCTTCCGGCGGAATATATACGAACAGTCAATTGGATGACATGTAGTAATCACGTTTGGGCAAGAAAGGATACTGCAGTTAACGCTGTTTTACCAGGAAGCATTCTTACTGCATTTGAAACGACAAAGAATTACATAGGCAATGGTTCCACCTGTATGCTTTGCAGCGGACGTCTTCCAATCCGTGAAAACAGCAGGATGATGATTGGCAGGAAACTTATTACAGCCATCGCTAAATAAATATCCTTATAGGCAAGTAATGTTGCAGGTGTTTTCATTTCAGATTGCAGCGGGTTATCAGCCATTTTATCTGCTGCAGCGGGTTCTAATCCTTGTGACAGATAATAGTTTTTAGTGTTTTTATGTTTTTCTGATGCAATGGTATTACCGATTGTCAGCTGCTGGCTGATACCGGTTTTATGCAGGGTAGTAGTATTGCTGATAGCAGTACTTAAGACAGCCCCTCCTAAAATGGTGGCTAATACAATGCGGGAAATTATGCCACTCATCATCCTGGAAGTACTAAATTGTTTGGGCACATTCTCGGAAATATATAATGCGCTTAAAAGATAGAGGAAACCAATTCCTATTCCCTTAATAACAAATGGCAAAACGAAATCTGCTTCACCAATTCCGGGATAAAACCGGAAATACATTAACAGGTGGTAAATCGTAAAGGCGAGGAATCCAAATATAGCCGCTATGTTTAAGTAAACCCTTCGATACATCATGTAGGTGCAAATAGGAATGGAAAATATTATTCCGGCTAATATATACAGGTGCGTTCTTGCAATATACAAATCGTCGAATCCAAGCAACCCGGCCATGTAACCCATTATTACACTGCCTGTACCGTTTACCAGGCCTATCAGAAAAAAGAATAAGCTGCCAACTGCAACATTCCGGTAGCGGTATACTTTTAAATTAATTATTGGTGCTTCCGCTTTGCTTGCATAAAACAGGTATGCACCGGTAACAGCCAGTATGATTGCAAAGGCAAGAGAAACTTTCGAATCATTAAACCACTCTCTGTTTTGGCCTTCGGCTGATAAAAACAAGATGGGTAAGAAAAACAGGATCAACAATATCCATCCTTTGAAATCAAACTTAAAAGGTTCCTTGCCAAGCGCAACGTCCTTACGTAGGAACAAAAAGGTTAAAAGTATGCACAGCAGAAAGTTGATATTAAGAAGAAGGAGTGAAGTGCGCCAATCATACAGGTTTGAAAATTGTGCCCCCAGGAACTTGTAAACATTACTGCTCCCTTGAATGAGAAATTGTACAATCCCATACATGATAGCCATGTTTAATTTTGGATTATAGATCATTACTATCGGAATCAGTGCAGCTACAATTCCGAATATTGTGCAAAAGGAAAGCAATGAACGGCACAGCGTAAATAGGAAGATGCCGGGTGTGTAAGCGGAACAACTATTAAGTATGATTGCAGCTATGGTAATGCATAGCATCATTGATTTTAGCCGAAACTTCCTGGAAAGTTCGAGTGCCAGAGGCAGGCCCGCAATGGTTGCGAAGACTGGTATCAGGTTCATGTACATAAATTCAACAGAGGATGCCCCAAAGTGACCTTGTATCTGTGAACTTACATAGCCTGTGGCATTCAGTGCATTCAGAAATGGGATAATCAACAGGTATAATCCTGTTACTTTTAATAGGTCCCCTTTTTTCCAATGCATTTAATTATTTTTTTACTTCTACGGTCACATTCATTCCTGGTTTTACAATGGCCAGTTCAGAGGGGGGTGTCGTAAAATCAATTCTGACGGGTACACGTTGTGTTATTTTCACGAAGTTGCCGGTAGCGTTATCCGGCCCTACCATCGAAAATTTAGCTCCGGTTGCAGGAGAAAAGTTGCTTACTATACCATCAAATACTTTTCCACCTAATGCATCTATCTTAATTGCAACAGGCTGCCCCAATTTAATTTCTGCCAGTTGTGTTTCTTTAAAATTCGCCGAAACCCATTTTTTATCCTGCAGTACAATTTCAACCAATACCTGGTTTGTATTTACAAATTCTCCTGCCTGAATGGTACGCTCTCCAAGAATTCCATTGGCCGTGGCAATAATTTTGGTATAGGATAATTGCAGTTGTGCTGCAGCCAAATCCGCGGTTTTACGCTTAACCGTTGCTTTGGCCGAAGCGATATTTAATTCATTTTGCGTTGTTACCGATTTGCTGGTAAGCAAATCATTTTGCATTGCTTCCAAAGAAGCCTGTTCTGACTTCAGTTGTGCAGTTACCTGGTCAAATTGATTAGTAGTGACAGCTGAATCTTTGTACATGCTTTCGTAGCGGGTATAATTTTTTTCTGCTTTTTCCAGGTTGGCGGCATTGCCTTTTAGCCGCGCTTCCGTAGACGCCTCGGAGGATTTTGAAATTATCACAGCCTGCTGAATCGCTTCCAGATTCGCTTTTGCAATTTCCAGATCAGCTGCCGCCTGCGCAACTTTAATCAGGAATTCAGCATCGTCCAGCAGTACCAGGGTATCACCGGCTTGTACTGTTCCATATGCTGTAAACCTGATATCCTTAATATAAGAAGGTACGCGGGCAACTATGGAAGAGATATCAGCGTCTATCTGCGCATTATTTGTATTTATACTGGTGCTGAAATCGAAGAAAATGGAAGCCGTCCAAATTACTCCGGCGGCGAAAAATGCTAAAGCGATATACTCAAGGTATCGGTTTCTTACTATTTCCTGTTTTACATCTCCGGCACTACCGTTTTTTTCAGCATCCATTGTAATCTAGTTTAGTTTTCCCATTGAATACTGCAAGGAATGGTATTGAATGATAGCTTCAATAATAGCCTTGTTTAGCGAAAGTTTGGAATCATTAACCTGTAACTCCGCATCAATCATATCGATTATCAACGCAAATTCATTATCGTATTTACTTTTGACGATCCGGTAATTGAGTTCAGACAGCTCCACATTTTTTTGATAGGTTATCACATTGCTTTTGCTTTCCATAAAATGAACGTAAGCAGATTTCACTTCCTGCTCAATTTGATTCCTTACCTGACTAATATTTACCTCATCTAATTCAATTTGCAGCCGATCCGCTTTTACACGATGATTGAGGTTATAGAAACTTGAAAGATCATAACTTAAACCTACTCCCACAGCACCATAATTTAAAATATCTGATTGAGGCGGAAATGTACCCGGAACAGGAAAATTGGTGGTATAAATTGCATTGCCTGAGATAAATGGCTTGTAAAAACTCTTTGTCATTTTTAATGACATTTCGGAATAGTTTTTTTGCAATACGGATTGCTTTATTTCATTTCGGTTTGAAAAGGCTTCTTCCAGGCATTGGCTGAATTGCTTCGTTTCTTCAGGAATAATCATTGCAACTGTTATAGGCTGTAATCGTGTATTGTTAGGTAGCCCGGTTTGAATACACAGATAACTACTTAGCAAATCAATCTCATTCCATGTTTTGAAAACCTGGATTTCAAAGTTAGATAGCTGTAATTGTGTTCGTACGAGGTCGCTGATCAGGTTTTGGCCATTGGCTACTTTCGATTCGAGCTGCCCGATGTTAATTTTCACACTCCTGACGTTTGCCTCAATTATTTCCACTTCCCGGTACAATTTATATAGCGAATAGAATTGTGTGATAATGGATAGCTTAATTTGATTGTCTGTCATCCGTAACATTTCATTCTGTATCAGGCTAACTATTTCGCTTTGCGCAATTTGAGTCTTGATTTTTCCACCATAATAGATAGGAATTCCGGCGGCAATATTCCAGCTGGTCTGGTGATGATAGTAATCAATAAGTGTATCATTAGAATAAAAGTCGCGATACAAAACAGGGCTGCCAATGTAATTGTAGTAACCGCCAATACTCAGGAAAGGAGCTCTTTCAATTTTAGCAGACTTAATATTTTCAACTGCAATAGCGCTGTCCTTTTGTGACATTAACAGGTCGAGGTTATTCTGTTTAGCAAGTTGAATGGTTTCGTCGAGGGTGATTTCCTTCACCTGTATGTTCAGCCTGTTTTGTGCATACAGGCATGATACCACACCTTGCAATAGCACTACAAACAAAAAGATGAAGCGAAATATGAAATTTAGTAACCGCATTAAAATGCTTTCGGAATTTTTAAACAGGATACAACGCAATTTTACTCAATTATTAATCATGTTATCACGGGTTGGGCTTATTCCTATTTTGCCTGCGGTATTAAGTGGTCCTCGTTTATCCACAACCCGGTTAATTTATAGCTTAAGGAAAGTACAATCGCTCCGGTAAATAGTCCAATAAATCCTGACAGCATAAATCCTCCTATAGCACCGATAAAGATCACCAGCATGGGAACCGGTGCGCCTTTGCCCATTAAGAGTGGTTTGAGTACATTATCACTAAGGCCGCAGACCAGAATTATTACTGACCATATAGTAGCCGGAACCGGTTCTTTCACTGAATAGACGTAGATAACAACCGGTATTGCAACCAAAGCTCCGGGAAGTTGAACAAGGGCGAGGAGGAAAACCAGCAGCGCCCAAATTCCGGCAAACGGAACGCCGGCTAACACGAAACTAATACCCATTATAACAAATTGAATAAATGCAACACCTAATATTCCTTTGGAAACATTGCGTATGGTTTGCACCACTACTTTTGTATATTCTTCACTGTGGTTGCCCAATAACCGCTTTGCGAATCTGGAAACGGATTTTTCAGATGCTTCGCTGTACACCAGCAATATTCCCATAATTATAATGGATAAACTCATCATAAGAACATTGGAAAACAGGCCACCTAACGCACTCAAAAGCTTTTGACCTATTTGAATCATTTGCTCCTTGTAGGTTATTACTGCTGATTCTACATTGGTATTTAATAAGCTCCATGCATCATAAATTTTTGGCCCAACCAGTGGCCATGCTGCAACTTTTGCATTGGGTGGCGGAATAGTGAGTGTATTTGCATCCATTGATGCTTTTAATGCCTTCACTTCGTTTACAACAGAAGCGATCATTATTACGGAAGGAATCAATAACAGGCAGAGCAGAAGCAGCGTGATCAAAGTCCCGGTAATTGCCTTCTTTCCCTTGAAAATTTTTAGCATGCTTTGGTACAATGGAAAAAGAGTGGTTGCCAGAATGATGCCCCAAAGAATCGGTGCTATGAAAGGAAATATTATCATCAGGCTCCATACAATGAGGAGGGTTATCAGCATTAGTTTAATTGATAGGTCAATAGCCTTTTTCTCAGAGGACAGATTATTGTCTTGCTCGGTGTTCATGGGGTATTAGTTTTAGTTTTATTAATAGTTATGATTCAAAACAGAAACATGGATGGTAAGCGAAATTCATGAATAATTAAAATTATTGACTTATCAAATGGCAACTGTAAGGAACTTAAAATTCGCATCATGATTTCTGCTTGGAAATGGTCATTATTTTTTGAACTACGGCGTAAAACATCGCCGTAGACCAGCCAAATAGGAGAATTCCATTCATAGCTTCAAACCCACTCATCACACGCCATACCGGAGGTAGCGTAATATCACCATAACCCAAGGTAGTATAAGTAATGGTTGAGAAATAAATTGATTCCTCCCAGCTTTGCAATTTATCAAGATGTGGTATCTGAAGATAAACCGCCGCCCAAAGCGCGATTTCCAAATAATGCAATATCATTAAGAAGGCAGATGTAAGTGTTAATATGATCATGCTTCTTCTAAATCCAAAAGTTTTGTTTGAAGTTGCATGCATTCGACTTAAATAATTAAGCCAGAAAGCTGTTCCCAGGCCATGTATGAAAATGGTCGCTGTAATTACGAGAAGACTGATCAGAATTTGTAATGTCATATACTGATTACTGGTAGAGTGTTGACGATTTATTGACTTAACTTATTAATCTATTTCTCATTAGCTAATGCATATGTGCCATGCAACCTGGGCCAGCAAATGGCAAGAAAAAAAGTGTATGATGCAATTCCGCTTTCTAATCTGATTTTTTTGCATTGTGTTCATTATTTGCAGTTTGTAACCTGAATGGCCGGGGTTATCGTTTACGGATGCATTTTTTTGCTTCTTTCCGGAAGGTAACGATTCTCAAAATAGTCATTGTATTCAAGATAAATGCTTTTGCTTTTAACCATTGTAATATCTCAAAGGTTGTAAGGCGTTTTTAGGTAGCCACAGAGAAGCCATACAGCACGCTATTTGAATCATATCAATCCAAGCATTTTTAGTTTTTCTTTCGTAGATTAATGCGGAATAGATTCTCCTTAGTAACAAGGGGAGCTTAAAATTTGCCGGAAATCGCATCGGATTCTTCCTGCCGGCGAAAAGTATCATTTTGCCGTATTTCGGCTGGTTCAAACGATTAGCAGACTGTCGTCATTCAATTCGCATTGTATTAATGAATAAAATGTTTAGATTTACTCGGTAAATAAGGTCACATTTCCGGGAAAACAATTGAACTACCCATAAGCCTATGCTGAGAAAATTTTTACAAATTCTTTCATTGCTGGTTTTGACAGTCATCAGTAACTCAATTGCTCAGCAAACCATTCAGTTGTATTACGAAGACTTTAATACAGGGGCTCCTGCATTTACCCTCAATAGTTCCGGTATTGGAAGCAACTCAGGCCCTAACCAATGGATCATCAACAATAGCTACAGCGGCAACGGACTTTACCCGGATACACCTGATGAAACGCAAACTTTTAGCGGTACTATTGCAGGCGCACCTTACAGCAATTACCTGCATATTAACGATGCTAATAACACCGCAACGGCCTCTAATTCCAATTATGATCCGGTAACTGCATCAGATAGGCTGGCAGCCATGAACACGGGCTTTTGTACTTTGAGCCTTACCGATGTTACGTTTACGTTCTTTTATCTGGCTGAAGGCAATAGCAACGATTATGGCCAGTTATACTACAGCCTCGATGGCGGTGCAAGCTGGATACAAACAGGGCAGGCACAGTACAATAACACTTCTCAATGGAAGTATGAAGTAGTGACAGACCCGGCTTTCAATAACCAGGTCGACATTCGTTTTGCATTCAGATGGGTAAACAATTCAGGTGCCGTGGAATCAGTGCCTTTTTCTATTGACGATATTATTGTTGTAGGTACCTATGATGACGTGAATAACCCGGTTACCATTGATATTACCAGTGTAAGTCCTGATCCGGTTTGTCAGGGCGGTATCCTGATTATCTTTTTTGAATTGTCGCAACCCATGTGTACCGGAACTTACGAGGTAGAAATGTCGAATTCGGCCGGTAGTTTTTCTAACCCCACAGGGTTGGGTGTATTCACTGTGTTTTCCGGGCAAACAAGCGGAGGAGTAGGAGTGTATATACCAAGTACAGCGCCGCCGGGAGGTTGTTATGAAGTACGTATCAACAGGGCATCACCACCTCCTGAAATAACAGGCACAGCAAGCATCTGCTTTGAGATAGAAGATTGTCCGAATGTCATCACTACACTGCAGCCTGCTGTAACTTATGGTCCTGATACACTCTGTGTTCATAGTGTGATTGATGTTCCATTCTACTCTACAGGCGTTTTCAATGCCAGTAATCAATATGTGGCCGAATTATCGGATGCCAGCGGAAGTTTTGCCAGTCCGCAGGTACTTGGTTCTTCACCAGATCCAAACACGTATGATCCGGCGCTTGGTTCACCTCCCGGTAGTGTTTCCGGTTTAGTGCCAGTAACCCCTCCGGGTTGTAATTACTATGTAAGAGTGAGGTCGACAAATCCGGTGGCAGTTGGCTCCATTTGGGGACCGTTCTGTATCCGTCAATGCGATGTTACCACCAATAACATGCAGGATATTGCCGTATGCATTACCGACAATGTGGGCGTAGATACCTTATTGAATATTGATATTAATACCTGGCCTCCCGGTGCTACCTATGGCCCAACCAATCAGTTCCAGGTACAGATACTTGATGCTTCAACCTATTCCATCATTAATACCGGTACACTTGGTTCAGTGAATGCGACCACCAGCACCACCATTACACTTTCCATTCCCGGTTTATTAGACCTTATTCCAATCTTAGGCCCTCCCGGATACGGTGTATACTACATGCGTATTGTAGCTACTGACGTGAACCCTTCCAGCCAGGAGTATGGCTCGCTGGTTCACCTGCAAATTGGTTATGAGGATACAATTCCTCCTGTGCTAACAGCAGATGATACACTGATTTGTGCGGGTGACTACCTGACATTGCTTTTTTCACCCTATCATTCCGGATCACAGTATGAATGGTATTCTCCGAATCTGAATAATGGTAACCCATTCTTCTGGCCCGGAAGCGGAATTATTATTGGATTCCCGAATAACGTAGCTCCAGGCACTTATTGGTTTACGGTAAGGGAATACAATTATGGCTGTTATGGACCCTGGGCAGATACCGTCTATGTGAACGTGATTAATACGCCGGCTACCGGAATAGCGGGGCCACTGAGTGTATGTGAGGGGGATACGCTTACTTATAAAGTGACTTTTTATGCGGGTACGTATTATGAATGGGCAACCACATGGGGAGATATTATTGACACTTCTAATAATGAAATCACGGTAGTTTTTGATTCAACAGGCAGTGTTACGGTAACCGTGTTTGCTTTGAATGAATGCGGGCAATCCAACGGTCAGAAAGTAATTAATGTGCACCCGCTACCGGAGGTAACTGCACCACCTGATACTGCTGTTTGTCCGGGTGCAATGGTAATTTTGAATGCAACAAGCAATGCCGCAGATGTTACGTGGGGCATTGTTGGAGGAAGTGGAGGTGCCACTAATCCTACTTCTGTGATTGGTGTGGATACGAATGCTACTTATGTCGTCACAGCGATTACCACCTTCGGATGCGAGAAGACGGATACTACACTCGTACAAGTACTTCCCGGAGTATTGGCAGATGCCGAAGCATTGAGCATAACTTGTTTCAGTGCCGATGATGGTATTGCCATAGCATTAGCCGACAGCGGTACAGCACCATATCAATACGTTTGGAATTCAACACCACCACAGGCTAATGACACGGCTACCGGATTGCCTCCCGGAACCTATACGGTTGTTGTTACCGACGCCAATGGATGCAAAGACAGCTCACTGGTTACTATTGACGAACCTCCCGCTATAGCAGTTGAAGTTACCACAACACCCGAATCGTTTTACCTCGCCCATGATGGAACAGCTACAGCAACTCCATTCGGCGGAACGGAGCCTTATAGCTATACCTGGACAGGCGATTCTGCACAGTATACATCAACAGCAATTAACCTGAGTTCAGGATGGTATTTTGTGGAAATAACGGATGCCAATGGCTGTAAGACTATTGATTCTGTTTTTGTAGAATCAGCACCAAATACGCTGGGCATTCCAAATGCTTTTACACCAAATGGTGATGGCTTGAATGATTTCTTCCAGGTACACAGCCTGAACGTAGCCACGTTCGATTGCAAAGTGTTTAACCGCTGGGGGCAACTGGTTTTTTATACCAGTGATGTGGATGAAGGCTGGGATGGAAATTTTAACGGGAAGAAAGAGCAAAGCGGCGCTTATGTCTACCTGGTTAATGTGACCTACCTCGATGGCAAATCTGATTCCAGGAAGGGGAATGTAACATTGATTCGATAATGTGTTTGTAGAAGCGTTTCCGGGAATAAATACCCATTCAAAATGATAAGATTTAAACCATGGCTTAGCGGTCATGGTTTTTTATTACGGGAATAATTGATTGACTATTCAGATTGTTATCTTGGCATTCTCATAAAACCATTTGCCTGGTGCACAGTTGGCGTTTTATCATTGTTGCCTTCCTTTGTTTTGCAGCGTATTTAACGGGAGCCATCTTGTTTCGGCAGGAACGAATTTTCCTGGATGGATCATATTATTTTTTTCATGTAGTACAGTCAGAGAATTTTTGGGTAGAGCATCAGCGCTTTATCCTGATTGCATCTCAGTTGCTGGCCTGGATAGGAGTGCAATTACAACTTTCATTGGAAACAGTGCTGTTGTTGAATTCACTTAACCCGGTTATTTATCTGCTTCTCATTTTTATTGTTTGTGTTTTTGTATTTAAGGATAAAGCAGCCGGCTGGGCATTGCTGCTGATAGGTGTGTGCGGAGTCTATTTCCTTTATTTCGTGCCTATGTATGAAGTCTGGTACGGTGCAGTATTGCTGATCTTATTTGCAACGATGTTACGCCATGAATTTTATCATTCAACATGGCAATTGACAGTGTTGGGTGTTACAGCCATTACCCTGCTGTTTTCATATCCGCTGATGATCGTGGGATTTCTTTATTTTTCAATACTCCACTTTTTGAAAGCAGGGAGGATATCCATTCCGGTGGCAGGACTCTTTTTCCTGATCTTTTGTATTTGGGGCGCTTGTAAAATATTTTTTCTTTCTGAATATGAAACTGGAAAGGTCAGTTATCCCTATTCACGGATAGGCACCACCTTAGGTGAAAACTTTCAATCGTTTGAAAATTTAAAATCTTTGTTGTGGTTTTTATTCACGGTGTATGCGGAAGCAATGGTGATGTTGACACTGACGATCGCTTTGCTTTTGAAGAAGGGAAGGTTTGGGCAGGTTGCGATACTGCTGACTTTTTGTACAGGTTATATTTTGCTGATCAATGCAACACACAATAATCCCTGGCATCATTCAAATTATTTTGAGCGCATGTACCTTGTGCTGATACCCATGTGCATGTTACCGTTTCTTACAGAAGTTTATAGTTGCTCACCCCATAAGAGAATTTTCGAGGTTGCATTTATATGCATCATCCTGTTTCGCGGATATGGTATAGTTCAACATACAGAACGATACGCATCCAGGATTGAAAAAGTGCGTTTATTTGTTGCAACGGCGCAACAGCAGGTTGGATCAAAGTTTTTTGTGAAAGGAGAGGACTATCCCGGTGATCCGGCATTGGATGAATGGAGTTTTCCGATGGAAGCATTGTTGTTTTCATCTTTGAATAATCCACAAAGAACGGTGACCATTTCTCTCAAAAGTGATCTCGAAGCAGGAGATGTGCAGCCATTTTTGAATGCACATACTTTCAGGCTGCGGTTGAATGAAATACGTGAAGATACCTGGCTGAATCCTTCCTATTTCCGGCTCCAACAGGGAAGCTACACGGAATTGAATAAGCAATAATACACGACGAAAACAGCAGGGTAGCAGTAAATTTATTCGTTTTCTTTTTTGAGTTTGTGGAGAATATTTTTTCCTATACGAACGAAAACATAAAACAGAATAGCCTGCAACGCACTCGATCCCTTGCCGGAAATAAATTGTGCTGTTTTAGAATGATTATTTGCTAAAAAGCCCGAAAATATTTCATGCATCCAGCTAGCGCTCTTAAAAATTATTTCGTTGGTAGCATCATTGAAAGGAAGTATGGTCTTAATGACTACTTCAGGATAGTTATCTTTAAGTAAAGTCAGTTTCTGATCCAGTACCGCTTTCCTGGTATCGCAAATTTTTCTGAGCCGCTGTTTTTCCAGTTGCAACGATTCAAAATCAACAACTTTAATTTTTTTCTTTTGGCTCATGTAACCTGAGGTTATACTTTACTTTTAACATCTTTCTCCTCATCATCCGGGTCAGTGCCATTATTTTCATCTTGTAATTCATTTGTTACTTCTTCTTCAAAAAGTTCTTTGATGATTTTCTCCGCTATAGGTTTTTCAAGGAAGGATTCCCGTTTTACGATAAGTAGTGTAAGCATCAATACAAATAGTACGCCTACAGCACTAAATCCGAGTGCATTGGAATCAAAGAGCTCCGCAATCAGAAATCCCAGCATCATACCGAGAAACAGTACTGTAAAACAAGCCAGCAATGCTATGATGAAGAGTGAAAATACAATAGAAGTAATCCTGGCTATTTTTTCAAATGCCTGTACTTTGGTGAGTTGAAGCCTGGCCATAAAATAGTCTGCACCGGCATCGCGTAGTTGAGCGAGAAAAGTTTTTTCCTCTTTGGAGTCAGCCATACACTTTAAACTTTGTTCACCAGGTCTTTAAATTTGCCTTTGAGCTCATCCACCAGTTGTTTTCCTTTTTCAAGGTCAGCTTCCATTTCCTCTTTTACTTTACCTGCCATTGTTTTCAGGTCTTCCACTATTTCTTCCTTATTATCAGATGCAAAATAGAAACCGATTGCTGCTCCAACCGCTGCTCCTGCAAGCAGGGCGAAAATAAGCTTTGAATTTTGGTTGCTCATGATTGATCATTTTATTTTGTAAAGTTATAACAACTGCAATCAAACAACACTGATAATTATCAAGGTTATGCTATTCAGTTTACAATAGATTCTACCTGAAAACAGCAAGTATGTGGTATTCAGCTTCAAAATACTCAGTTACCTTCCAGCAGTCAAAGACGAATTGATAATGAATTGCATCATAGATAGCCTGTATTCCTGATAAGCGGATTCATTGTTAATAGGGCGAATTTTTATCATGCTCTTTCCATTGCAGGAGTTCATCCACACTACCTGTTGCAACCGGATGATAATTTTGCCTTGATTTTTTATAGATGGCCATTGCCATTTGTTTACCGGTTTCCGTTTGCATCAGTGCCTGGTACAATGGCATAATGAATTTTCTCCTGCCAACACTGTTTAGAAAAGATTCCATTTGCGGATATGCAGCAGTGTATTGATTATTAATAGCCATCAAAAACCACAGGACGGCAATTTCACTATTTCCCGAATTAGTAAAACCAAAAGTATCGTCGAGCTCTTTCATTCTGGTTGAAGAAAGGTTTTGCTGAATGCCTGACAGAAAATGAATCCATTCCTGCGCAACCCAGTATTTGGTTTGCAGCTCACTGCATGGTTTGCCTTCATTATATGCGGCGATTTGTAAATCTACCAACAGGAATCTTGAGGAGATAATCGGCGGGCAGCTTTCAGGAATCCCCGCTCCGTAAATCCATTGCTTGTAATCAAAATCCTGGAATGCAGCCTGATTAGTTGCTACCAGTTCATTCTCCAGGTAGGTCACAAAAGACGCTGTGGTCATACTCTGAAATGCATTCACGGAAAAATATTCCCTTAGAAAGCTATCCAGCTTTTCTCTGCCTACCCGTTCTTCAATGCAATGTAAAAGCAAGGCGCCTTTTTCATAGGCAATGCCTGTCATACCATCATCAGGATCGCGGCCGGATAAATCCAACTTAAGCCAGGTATCCCGGTCATCTTCGCCGAAACTGTTCAATTCATCCGCCAGGCTTTGTCTGCCCAGAACCCATTCCATATCTGCGAACTCTTTTCCATAAAGTTGTTCATCAATTCTTCTTTCAAAATAAACAGTGAAGCCTTCATTCAACCAGAAATCATCCCACGTGGCATTCGTCACGAGGTTGCCGCTCCAGCTGTGAGCCAATTCATGTGATACCAGGCTTACCAATGAACGATCGCCTGCAATTACGGTTGGTGTTGCGAAGGTCAACCTGGGATTTTCCATTCCGCCAAACGGAAAACTGGGCGGCAGCACGATCACATCATACCGGTCCCATCTGTATGGTCCATACAGTCGTTCAGCTGCTGCAACCATGGCAGGTATATCGGCAAACTCCCAGGCAACTTTTTCCAGCATGGCCGGCTCAGCATATACACCGGTATGTTCACTTAATTTCCGGAAGGCAATATCGCCCACAGCCAATGCCAGCAAGTAAGAAGGAATGGGTTGTGCCATATTGAAATGGTACTTTCCGCTTTTATTTTTTTCCTGTGGATTTGAAGCACTCATTAATGGAAGGAGTGCAGGCGGCACTTTTACATCCGCTTCATAAGTAAACCTTATTCCCGGTCCATCCTGGCAAGGTATCCAGGTGCGGGCCAGGATGGCTTGCGATTGGGTAAAAAGAAATGGAAGCATTTTGCCTCCTGTTTGCTGTGGTGTCAGCCATTGCAATGCTGCAGCACCAGGGGAGGTGGTGTAGTATATATTCACCACGGTGGTACCCGGAGAAAGCTTAACGGTTAGGGGTTTGCCGAGGAAATCATCATTTTTGCCAAGAGTGAACGTAGTGAGCTTTTCCGGATCGCCTAATGTTACTTTCCGGATCTCCAGGTCACGGGTATCAAAGACAATCTCACCTGCATCTTGATTCACCTTGATATTCCAGGAGGCTTTTCCGGTTAACACCTTTTTCTGGAAATTGACAGTCAGGTTTAATGCAAGATGAGTGACTACCGCCCGATCAGGCTGTGCATAGGAATGGGGATCACTCGTTGATGTTTGTGCAAAACAGGAAACGCTTAATATGATACAAGCCAGGAAAAGCGAGAATTGTTTCAAGTGAAATAGGTTCATCAGTGATGATCTCTTTATGTATTGTGCAACTGAAGAATGAATGTCTGCAAGGTTAACTTTTTTCTTCCCAGATCATGGAAAGATGTATGATAGTGTCTACTGCTTTCTGCATATCCTGCACAGATACCCACTCTGATTTGGAATGAAAAGCATGTTCACCGGCAAAAAGGTTTGGACAAGGCAATCCCATGAATGACAGCCTGCATCCGTCTGTTCCACCCCTGATACTTCTTCTTTCAGCCTGCAGACCCGCACGCGATATGGCTTCTAAAGCATAGGCAGCAACTTGTGGGTGTTTATCCAATACGACTTTCATATTACGGTATTGCTCAGTTACCGTAAATTCGAAGGAAGAATTTGGATAACCCTTCATCACATCTGTTACAATCTTTTTAAGAAGCGCTTCTTTCGTATGCAATCCTGCCGTATCAAAATCCCGCACGATAAGTTTAATCGTAGCC
Source organism: Chitinophagaceae bacterium (assembly GCA_016704325.1). Classification (GTDB taxonomy): domain Bacteria; phylum Bacteroidota; class Bacteroidia; order Chitinophagales; family UBA10324; genus JACCZZ01. Next base: position 373,577 of record JADJAG010000008.1, on the reverse strand, counting down.
TGTTCAAGTAAACCACCAATACTTACCGGATGTATAAATCCTTCCATATCAGTAGTAGTTTCCGGCGACAGGTTTTCTTTTGGCAGTGCCTCAACTATGGCAGCGGCTATCTTAATGGCGCTTTCCATTTTCCCAATTGCAAATCCCGGATGCACACTAACGCCATGCACCACTATGGTAACCATGTCTCCGGAGAAAGTTTCATCCTCCAGCGTACCCACCGTTTCGCCATCAATCGTATATCCATATTGCGCGCCGAGTTTCTGCATATCTACATGATCAACACCATGTCCTACTTCTTCATCAGGTGTAAATAGCAATCTTATGTCTCCATGTTTTACTTCAGGATGGTTTATCAGGAAATGAGCAGCATCCATAATTGCTGCCACGCCTGATTTGTTATCAGCTCCGAGCAAAGTCGTACCATCTGCTGTAATGATATCATTGCCGATCTGATTCGCGAGGTCAGGATGATCTGACATACGGATTATGACAGAAGCATCATTAGGCAACACAATATCCTGACCATTATATTGCTTGTGAATCACCGGTTTTACATTTTCGCCACTGCAATCGGGTGAGGTGTCTACATGAGCGCAGAAGCAGATGGTGGGAACTGATTTTTGAGTATTTGACGGAATCAGGGCATACACAAGACCATAGTCATCCAGGAAAGCATCGGTAATGCCCATAGCATGTAACTCTGTGACCAACAACCGGGAAAGATTTTTTTGTTTTTCTGTAGTAGGTGCAGTCGTGGATTCAGGGTCTGACTGGGTATCAATTTTTACATAGGTAAGAAACCGTTCTGTAACAGTATATTTAATGGGTAATCCTTGCATACTATTGATTTTAGATGTTAAATGTACAAGTTGGCAGCTTAACAGGAAAACAAAGTAATGAATTTGAAGGCGGCGAATTTATGATTGTGAAGTGAGAAATTGGTATCTTGAATACTTAAATGATGCTCAGTATGCGAATTGCCTGTTTGTTGTTTGGTATGTTGATACTATTTTCGTGCAGACAGGAGGGTAAAAGAATTCCGGAAAATTTCATTGTTCCGGAGGAACAATCTCCCGCATTGCCAGCCATTGATGCAGATCGAAAAATATACAGAGGTTTGTTTGTAGCCGGCAAGCGAATGAAGAGCTTTAAACGTTGCGAAAGTCCGGATGTTAAATATTATGTAATTGATTCTACTTTTCAAATGGATGAGCTTTATCAGACTATTTTTCTGAACTCCCCGGCTTTTCCATATGAGTATGTGTATACTGAAGTGAGAGGAGAAGTGGTTGCAGCGCCGGAACCTGCCGCATTGCAGGGTTTTGACAGTGCATTGGTTGTTTATGAAACACTCACCTTTGAACAGAAAAACTATCGTAATACATGCATACCATACGATTTCTGGGCATTGGGCACTACGCCATCCTGGTCATTACAGGTTTCCGCAAAAGAAGGAATACTTGCATTGAAAGATTATGACAATAATATGGTCTATCTCTTTGAGTATTTCGCACCTAAGGTGGTGAATGATGAAGTGTTTACTTACTACTCAAATAACTATGCGAATCAAACTGCCATCATTGCGATTTTTAAGAAGGCATCTTGCAGTGAAAGCCCAACAGATAATGCATACAGTTACACAGCAACCATTGTAGTGAATGGCAAAAGGTATTCAGGTTGTGCAATAAGGAAGAGTGAAGAAAATCAATAAGCTCATTTGCGCCACAGATGAATGTACAATTCAAAAATCACTTACCGACAATTGTACAATTTGTACTTATCGGTATTACATCTTTGCCGGCGATACTTCTTTCGTAGTCTGCATTATTTCCTCATCTTCCTGACTAATCTTTGTTTTGTTATCATGCTTCCTTAGGAAATATTTCATGCCGGGACCGGCCATCACGATAGTAATAAATGTCATGATAACAAGGCCCACAAAAAGTTTTTCATCTATAATTTTGGCTTGCAATGCAACTAGTCCAAGCACTATTTCCTGCGAACCCCTTGCATTCATCCCAAAACCAACAGCGATTGCTTTGTTAGGCTTGAATCCACTGAGACGGGCTCCAATGTAACCTCCCAGAATTTTACCTGAAACAGATATGGCAAGTACAAGGAGCACGATGGCAAGGTCGAAGTTCGCAACGAAGTTTACTTTGAGTCCGATAGAAACAAAAAACAACGGGGAGAATACATAGGTAACAATATCGTGAAATGTTTCTTTAGCTTTTTCGCTGAAGTAAGGGGAGTTGCCAACAGTAACACCCATTAAAAAGGCACCGAATATGGCCTTTATGCCTAACCATTCTGTGAATATGCCACTGAGAAGGCAAAGGATCATGGCAAGCGATAATTCTGCACCGGGCTTAGACAGTTTTTCATTGGCATACTTGAAAAGCGGATCAACTATTTTAGTTCGCCCAACTGTGATCAGGAAGGTGCCATAGGCTGCAATCATCAGTAATACAGTAATGGATCCGAATCGGCTTTCTGCCTCCAGGTCGGCAATGGTGATCACTACAGAAAAAAGCATCCATCCGATAATATCATCAATCATGGCTGCAGTCATCATCAGGTTGCCGAATCTTGATTTGATCATGTCTATGTCAATAAGAATCTTTGCCATTACCCCCAGTGCAGTAATAGAAAGCGCAGTACCCATGAATAAGGCCGGTGCCATCTTATTATTGGTGGGTTCGCTGAAGAAGATATCATACAACAGCCAGGTGCTTCCAAAGCCAATTACCAGGGGAAATAAAATCCCTGATAGACTAATCTTTGCAGCTGCTTTTCCACGAGTACGGATATTATCGAGTTTTACTTCCATGCCGGCAATAAATAACAAGAGCATTACACTCAGCTTAGAGATGCCGTCAAAAGCTACCGATGATTGTTGCGGGTCAATAAAGACTGCTTGAAAGAAGCCAGGAAATATCGCCCCGACAAAGGAAGGCCCTAACAATATTCCTCCCAATAATTCACCAATTATTGCAGGTAATCCCAGTTTCTTAAAAAATTCGCCCATGATACGGGCAGTGGCCAGCAGTACTACAAGGATGATCAGGAACTCAAGCACTTCGTTTGAAGCTAATCTGCCCATGATTGAAAGTTGCTTTTATGCTTTAGAAAAGTATGTTTTCAATAATTAATAATCTACTTTTTTAGTCGTACTTTCAGAAACCTTATAAATGATAAATTGTCCCTATATTCTTCCCTCTTAATCGTATCTATTATTCAGACCAATTTGGTAGAACTTTGCGAAAGGTAGGAATATTTCGTGAATGGTCGGTTGCATTGAAAGAAGTACTTATCTTGAAAGCGCTTTTCCTTTAAAACATTAACAGAAATTCTGATCTGAAGATATTAAGAAATATTACGGCTGATTTGAATAGGAGGATCGATTAAATGAGCCATTTTCTGTCTATAGGAAAATAATAGTCCAGGCATCCCTCATTTTTGAGTGCAAATAAGATAACAGTGCGGATAGTGGAAAGTTAATGCAGATAGATTCTTAGAAAATTTAACGCATTGCTTGCTGCATGGCTCTCAGGTTTTGATGCAGAGCAGCTTCCAGCGAAGTTTTATCAAGGATATCGACGGTGGCATCCCTTACAAGTTTCATCACTCTGCGGATTTCACATGTACGTTCTTCTTTACAATCCATACATGGTAAATAGGAATTCTCGCTAACGCAGGGCAATGGGCCGAGCGGACCATCAAGAATGCGGACTACTTCACCCATAAATATTTTATCCGGATCCCTGGAAAGGGTATAGCCGCCATGTCTGCCCATACGGCTTTGCAGGATGTTGCGATTTTTTAATTCCAGAAGTATTTTTTCGAGGAATTTACGCGGGATATACTCTTGTTTTGAGAGTTCGGCAACCACTATATTACCTTGCGGGTTGCCGTAATGCTTCGCTAGGTAAAGAACTGCCTTTAAACCGTATTTGGCTTTTTTTGAAAGCATGCGGATTACATTAACCGGTTTGTGATGATGATCTTAACTTTAAAAAGGGATTACTTTTTTGAAGGCCTGTTTATATATGGTCTGCTCCTTTTAGACTTTCTGATGAGCATGCCCGGGTTTAGAAAAAATTCAAAAACATGGTATTGCAAAAGGTCTTGTTCACTCTTTCCGGGCGAAGTATCTTTTTGAAGCAGCCGTTCCCATTTATTTTTCATTTTTCAGCCGGGTGCACCATTAACTGATCACCCCTTTTACATATTCTTTTGTCATTTCTTCTCTTGGATTTTCGAGTAACTCATGCGCAGGGCCATGTTCTACAATTTCTCCCAGGTACATGAAAACAATATAATCCGCTATTCTTCGTGCCTGGCGCAGTATATGAGTAACCATCACAATGGTATATTGATCCTTTAGTTCCACAAATTTTTCCTCTATACGCTGGCTGCTTATTGGATCCAATGCAGAGGTTGGCTCATCTCCTAGTATGATTTCCGGTTCTACCGCCAAACCTCGTGCAAGGCACAACCGTTGCTGTTGCCCGATTGATAGTTTTGTTGCAGGTTGATGCAGACGGTCTTTTACCTCATTCCACAAGCTTGCTTGTTTTAAGTAGTAGGTGACTCTTTCATTCAGAATGCTTTTTTTCCTTATTCCATGAATGCGCATTCCATAGGCGATGTTGTCATAAATGGACATGGGTAAAGGCATAGGGCGCTGTGAAAGAAGGCCCATCTTCTTTCGCATATTGGTAACTTCTACATTCTTACCATAAATGTTCTCTCCGTCAACCAATACTTCTCCTTCAATCTTGATACCATCCGATGATTCAATCAAACGGTTGAATGTTTTAAGCAGGGTGGTTTTACCACAACCGGAAGGACCAATGATAGCCGTGATTTTCTTATCAGGAATATCAATAGAGACGTTTTTCAGAATCTGCGAATTGCCATAACTGATGTTAAGGTTACGAACACTGATATGGGTTTTTACACCGTTTAAAGATTGCCCGTTTAGCGGCTGAATCAGTGTTGCATGCTGAGATGCATTCCCGGTTTTTTCCATTGGTTCATTTATTGAAGTTTGCATGATTTGCGGTTTTTTATTTGATGATATTTTTGTTGAACCTTCTTGACAGCAGCCTGCTGCTGATGCTGATTACCAGTATCATGATGGTTAGAATTAACGCGGAAGCATATGCACGATTCACTACTTCTTGAATGGGAGACCCCAATTGAAAAAATATCGCCAGGGGTAAGGTTGCTGCCGGTTGCAAAATGCTTTCAGGAACATTATCAGTAAAGCCTGTCGTAAAAATTACAGAAGCAGCATCACCGATTGCTCTGCCAAATCCGAGCAGGATGGCTGTTAGAATGCCGGGAAAAGCTTGTCTCAGCAATACTTTCATTGCAGTCTCCCATTTAGTGGCTCCCAGAGATAAGGACGCTTCCGTAAGTTCTTTCGGAATGGTGCGAATCACTTCATCCATCGTTCTCGCCATAATAGGAAGTACCAATAAACCGACCGTAACAATACCTGCAAGTAATGAAACTTTTAGTCCCAGGTAAATCATGATCAGGAAACCAAATGCTCCGTACACTATGGATGGAATACCATAAAGTATATCAAGGGATATGCGTATATACTGTGCAAACTTTGAATGTGTTGGCGCATAAACGTTCATGTATACCACTACCGGTATACTAAGCAGCAGCGCGAATAAACTGGCTCCGATACCGAGGTAAAGAGAACCTACGATCGCATTTAGTACACCTCCTTCTTTACCGAGATAGAAACCACCGCTGGGCGACTTAGAAATCATATCCCAACTCATGGCCGGCAGTCCTTTGACTACTATCGTCAGTACGATTACAAACAGGCAGCCTATAATAATTATAGTAGCAAGTCTTATCAGGAAATTAAAAAGCCGTTCTTCAAATTTTCTCCAGAACATATTGATAGCGTATTGTTAAGTTCGATTTTCAGTTTAGTTTAATTTTTTAATTGTTCGCCCTGTTGTGTTGGTGATCTACGACATCCTGCGTTCTACACGCATCATGAAAAAGCGGGCCGCCACATTGAATATCAGGATGACGACCAGCAGCAGGAAGGACGCAAACATTAATGCAGAATCGTAAAGAGGTATAGACATCATCTCACCATAGTTATTGGCAATCAGCGCGGGCAATGGATATCCGGCATCAAAAATGGAATGAGGAATCAATGCCGTGTTTCCAACTACCATCAATACAGCCAGTGTTTCACCAAATGCACGTGAGAAGCCAAGTACGATGGCTGCAATAATTCCCGGTGCCGCTTTACGCAACACGACCTTCTTTATTGTTTCCCATTTATTCGCACCTAAGGATAGAGATGCTTCCCGCAGTTCCACCGGAACGGTTCGCAGTACTTCAAGCATAATATGAATCACTATGGGAAATACCATAATAGCAAGTACCAGCCCACCTGCAAGGATGCTGTAGCCGGTGGTATCTTCCTGTCCGAATGCCGGGGCAAGGGTATCAGATATAAATGGAACAATCATAATAATTCCCCAAATGCCAAATATGACAGATGGAATTCCGGCAAGTATATCCACCAATGAGGTGACAAAACTTTTTACCCGTTTGCTTGCATATTCCGACAGATAAACGGAACATAAGATGCAAAGCGGCACTGCGATTGTTAAAGAAATGATCGTAATGTAAACGGTGCTCAGGATGTATGGAAGAAAGCCAAATTGTTCTTTACCCGGCTTCCAGATTGACTTGCTGATCAGATCCCAGAATGAATGTGATTCTAAAATAGGGAGGGACTTGAAATACAGTCCCCCCACTATTAAGAACAGCAGTGAACCAATAAGTACGCTAAGGCACAAAACGGACTTACCGGCTACCTTGTCCAATAATATTCTCAGAGGCAAAACCATGATTATTTATTTGTCGATTAGTTTTGAGATGTACTTAATGCTGCAGCTTCCTTTTTTAAAAGTTCATCCGGCAGTTTTACAAATCCTGCCTGGTCTACGAATTTCTGACCATCTGACAAGACCCATTTCAGGAACGCTACCTGTAGTGCATTGGTCGGTCTGCCTTTAGTAACCAACAGCAGGTTTCTTGCAGGAGGTGAAGGATAGGCGCCACTCAGAATAGCATCATTGATGGCATCCAGTGTTGCATACACTTTCTCATTGGCATCATAAATTCTATTGCCATTTAGATCAATAGGGCAGGGGAAAAGACCAGGCTGTGGCTTGCGTGAAACGTTGTCGTATACAAAGTTTATATTGTTATAACCTAGTGCAAGCGGATCTTTTGATACGGCCTGTGCAAGTCCGGGATCAGCATAAACGCCTGTGCCGAGCAGGTCTTCCTGTTTATAGGGAGCACCTAAAAATTTAGCCCATGATTCTGCTGCACCGGCAGCATCTGAACGGGTAAATAACTTGATGGGCTTCATGCTTTTATTGCCCAATACTTCTCCCCAGGTGGTAATCTCACCGGTAATAAAGATCTTATAAAATTGCTGACGGGTGATTCCTTTCTGCTTAATAAGATCGATATAAGGGTTGTTGGGATTAATGGTTGGTATTACGGCGTCTTTGCAAACGGCAATACCATAAGCACCCTTTTTTACTTCTTCAGGAGAAATATCACGGGATACCATGCCAAAGTGAACCGTACCGGAAAGTACATCGGTCATTCCTTTGCCTGCGCCACCACCCTGAATGTCAAAAGTCACTCCCGGATTTATTCTTTTAAATTCTTCAGCCCACTTGACGGCCATGGGATATAAAGCATAGGCACCGGACATGGTGATTTTTCCGGATAGTGCCGCCGGCAAGATTTCAGGTTCCTTCGAAGTTGTTACCGGCTTAGTAAAGTTTAGAAATGCGGTGGCCGGTAAAAGCAACAGCAACAAGAGTATTGTTTTTGAATTCATAAAGCAATGGATTTTGTAGTTACAGTTCAATGATTTTTTCTTTGTTGCGACAAATGTAAAAATGTTTTTTAATAATCTACCAAATCCATAGAATTAATATGGAAGATAGAGTAGGTATTATAGTTTGGTACAGTACAGGGCACGTTCACGATTGGCGTACAGTTAATTTAAAATCCGAGTTGCAACATCACTTGTAGCTGGTCATTTTTGGTTTGCTCATCAGCCTGTTCTTTCTTCATGTCGTAGGCTAACTGAAGCTTGGCCCAGCTCGTAGGCATATAGTTGAGGCCAATCGTATAGATGGTGGATATGTTATCATCTTTGTCAGTATTGGCATCATAGGAATCATACTTAACCAGGAATTGCAATTTATCAGGTAATGCGAATGCTGCCAGTTGTGCATAATAACCACCTTTACTGATGGTGTCATCAGTGCCTGCGATATATTCCGCTTTAAAAGAGAATCTTTTAGTGTAATAGTATACCTCACCACCAAACCGGTCGCGTTTTTTTTCCAGTGCGATATCTGTTCCGTAAGAGCCTTGTCCTTTATAGAAAGAACCTCCAATCTGCAGTCCTTTGATCGGCATAACCAGGAAGCGTCCTGCAAAATCTTTATCTACATTGTTATCTCCTTTGTTAATACCATTTCCGTTATATACACCAAGATAGTATTCAAATACATTTCTTTTCGAAGTGGAATCAACCGCGATGGGGATTCCACCGCTTACCTGCACCCCAATATCACGACCGTTATTGTTTCCCCCGCTTTGGCTGATCACATCAGTTGAGCGGGATACCATTGCTTCTACTACTTGCGAGCGATTGATACTTTCCATTAAAGGAGAGGAGACGATGTTCTCCAGGGAGAATGCAATTTTCTGCTGGCCTGCAGTAACTCTCAGGTAGGGATTCGCAGTGTAAGAAACCGTTGCGTCCAATACCCTTGTGGTGGGTGCAAAATCAATTTGAGTTCGGTAAGCCCATTTGGCGCCAATGTTGCCGCGTAAGTCCACGCGTGCACGACGCACATCAAATGTGTTGGTTTTTACTCCATCCAATAAATTGTACACATACCTTGCCTGCGTGTATCCGGAAAGGGAAAGTTTGTTTTTTGCAGATAGCGGAAAGGTAATGAGTGCCGCAGGTGCTGCAGCCGGTGCGGGTGCCGGTTTTTTCTTAGGGGTATCTACCGGAAGCACGCTGTTTTCCAGTGGACCATTTAACAGATAGCTTTCTGTTGAGACCGCTAGCAATGCATTTGATTGTGACAGGTAGATGATGCACACCGCAATTAATGTGAAAGTAAATTTCTGATTCATGGGAATGGTTTTTGTTTTAGACGGGTCAAAAATATACATAATCTATAGAAATGGTAGATTAGTAATAAATTTATTTTTATTTAATGCAAATTGGCCTGTTTTATATTTTGTTGGCTGTTCGAAACGGGAGTTGTCGAAAACCTTGAACAGGGATCATTTCCGGATTTTACCACGGTACAAGGTTCATGCTGTACTTCTAAATTAAGCCTTGTGAAATGCAGGAAACCAGCAAGTGCAGATTTGTAATAATGTAGCTGATTGGGTGAATGGGAAATGCACAAGTTACGGACTGCTATCCCTATTTAGTCAGCGTAAGTTTTGTATGCATCGCATCGGCGAGTGAAGTGCGATCGAGTATATGCGCAGTTGCATCCCTTACATGTTTCATCACTTTCCTGATTTCGCAGGTTCGCTCATCTTTACATTCTACACACCGAACATAAGCCGACTTACTTACACATTGCACCGCTGCCAAAGGACCATCTAATATCCTGATAATTTGCCCCAGGAAAATCTTATCCGGTGGTTTCGCAAGCGAATATCCTCCGCCTTTTCCCATGCGGCTGTACAGAATTCCCTGTTTTTTGAGCTCGACCAGAATGTGTTCCAGAAATTTTTTAGGAATGTATTCAGCAGCAGCAAGATCAGAAATCAGGACCGGCCCTTTTTCATATTGACGGGCCAGGTAAAACGCAGCCTTTAAACCATATTTAGCCTTATGTGAAAGCATGGGGCAAGATAAAATTAATTAGAATAAACAAAACAACTTTGAAGTAAAACTTACTTCAATTTTTAGCGATTCAGTAGTTATACCACCAACCGATGCTGCAGATTAAATATGAATTACTTCGCCATAGGCAGCTGCTGCGGCTTCCATGATAGCTTCGCTCATGGTTGGGTGTGGGTGAACCGATTTAATGATTTCATGACCTGTAGTCTCCAGTTTGCGGGCAACCACTACTTCAGCGATTAATTCGGTTACACTGGCACCAATCATATGCGCACCTAAAAATTCGCCGTACTTGGCATCGAAAATTACTTTTACAAATCCATCTTTCGCACCGGCAGCACTGGCTTTGCCGCTGGCAGAGAATGGAAACTTCCCAACCTTTACCTGGTACCCGGCATCTTTTGCAGCTTTCTCCGTATAACCAACGGAGGCAATTTCAGGAGAACAATAAGTACAACCCGGAAGATTATTGTAATCAAGCGGTTCAGGAGATTTTCCTGCAATCTTTTCTACGCAGATAATTCCTTCAGCACTTGCTACATGTGCTAAAGCAGGTCCCTTTACAATATCGCCAATGGCATAATAACCACTCACATTGGTTTTGTAAAAATCATCCACTATTACTTTGCCCTTCTCTGTTTTAATGCCGGTTTCTTCGATGCCAATGTTCTCAATGTTTGTGGATACACCTGCAGCAGAGAGGACAATATCACATTCAATCATCTGTATTCCCTGTGCAGTTTTAACTGTTACTTTACAACCGGCTCCTTTCGCATCCACCTGCTCAACAGCAGCATTGGTGAGTATAGAAATACCCTGCTTTTTAAAGCTCTTCTCCAGTTCTTTTGAGATATCAGCATCTTCTACCGGAACAATGAAGGCATAAATTCAACGATAGTGACCTTTGTTCCCAGGGAATTATAGAAATAGGCAAACTCACAACCGATAGCGCCGGCGCCTACTACCACCATGGTTTTAGGAATTTCAGGCAAGACCATCGCTTCACGATAGCCAATAATTTTTTTACCATCCTGCTTCATGGCCGGCAATTCCTTCGAGCGGCTGCCGGTGGCAATAATTATGTTCTTAGCTGTGTATTCTGTTGATTTTCCGGCAGCATCTACTACTGCAAGTTTATTTCCGGGCTTCACTTTACCCGATCCCATAATTACATCAATCTTATTCTTTTTCATCAGGAATTGTACACCCCTGCTCATTCCATTTGCTACATCACGGCTTCTTTTAATGATGCTACCCATATCAGGGCTGCTTTCAGATACGTTTATTCCATAATCTTTTGCATGCCTGATATAATCGAAGACATTAGCACTTTTCAAGAGTGCTTTGGTAGGAATGCAGCCCCAGTTGAGGCAGATTCCACCAAGTGCTTCCCGTTCTACAATGGCTGTTTTTAGTCCAAGTTGCGATGCCCTGATGGCAGCAACATATCCTCCCGGACCACTTCCAAGTACTATAAGGTCGTAATTCATGTCTGTTAATAGGTGCTAAAGTGAAAAAATCCGCTGCAAGATAAGAAAAGTGCCAAAGGTTTTGGGAGCAACGTACTATAAGTTGGCTATTGAAGATGGAATTTTCATATCCTACACTCAATTTTCACGTAGGAGCATAATAGTCAGGCAAAAGCGCCTGAAAAGCATCAAAAATACATTCAGTAAAGGACGTAGGCATTTATCTCAGGTCAACTACTTCAATGCCCGGATACTTGGAAGGATCAAAAGAAAAGAAGGTAGCTGACAGGGGAGGATTGACAAGAATTTTGGTTATGTCGTAGGTATAACGGGAACCGTTCTTATCAAAGATGATAGCGCTTTGTATGTTCCTGGCTGATTTATCAATAGCAAGACGTACTTTGAAATAGGGTTTGTTCTTATCATTTGGAGTAAGCTCAATAATCTGCAAGGCTTTGCCAGAAATGATTTTTTCTTCTATATAAGCATAGAGAAAATCCTTTTCGTAAAGTGTAAAAATATCTGCGGGAGAAATAGTATTGTCCGTTTCTTCATAGGCATTGATCTGCACTTCATTGGCTGTTTTCAAATAAGTCCAGACCGTATTGTTGTCAGAAATAATTTCCTGGTTCCTGAGCAGCAATTTGTAATGGTCTCCTTTCAGGAATATAGTACCTGTTTCTTCCGTTGGAATAGTTTTCCCTGCACTTTCTACTTTAATAGTAAAATCCGCCTGAACGGATTTATATTCTTTATACTTATTGCTGACTCCATTCAATATCTGCTGGGCCTTCAGGTCTTTCTGCTGGGCTGCTGCAAAAAAGGTGGTACCAATAAAACATAATAAGAATACTACTTTCTTTTTCATTTGCTTCGGATGGATTGAACCGGTTAATTCAGAAAACACAGAATAAATCAAACAAAGATTCGGGATTTAGAAGATGCCGCTTTTCTCTCGCTGGTTCATCTGTGCCAAAAACTGTTCCAATTCCATTTCATCCTTAATCATTACATCACGTGCTTTGCTTCCCTGGTTGGGACCTACAATGCCGGTTGACTCGAGCTGATCCATCAGTCGACCTGCCCGGTTGTAACCTAATTTCAACCTTCTTTGCAATAAAGAAGTGGAGCCTTGCTGATATTGGACAATCAGGCTGGCTGCTTCACCAAAAAGTTCATCGCGTTCATTAGGGTCGAGATAGTCGCCGGCTTCTGCATCATCTTCTTTTACTTCAGGCAACAAATGTGCTTCAGGGTAACCTTTTTGTGCTGCAATAAAATCGCAAACCCTTTCCACTTCCGGTGTATCTACGAAACCGCATTGAAGCCTGATGGTTTCGCCGCCAATTGAAAGCAACAAATCTCCGCGTCCAATTAACTGGTCGGCCCCTCCCTGATCGAGGATGGTACGCGAGTCAACTTTAGAGGTGACTTTAAATGCGATACGAGCAGGGAAGTTGGCCTTAATGGTGCCGGTTATGATATTAACTGACGGCCTTTGGGTGGCAATAATAAGGTGAATGCCGATGGCACGTGCCAATTGAGCTAGTCGTGCAATCGGGGTTTCAATTTCTTTACCTGCAGTCATGATGAGGTCGGCAAATTCATCAATAACTAGAATAATATAAGGAAGGAAACGGTGCCCCTTGGTCGGGAGTAGTTTGCGTTGCAGAAATTTCTCATTGTATTCTTTGATGTTCCGGCATTGCGCATTTTTTAACAGGTCGTAACGCAGATCCATTTCAATAGTGAGTGCCTTCAGGGTATTCACTACTTTTTTGGTATCTACAATAATTGGTTCGGCTTCACCGGGGAGTTTTGCCAGGAAGTGTTTTTCAATATTGGTATATAAAGAGAGCTCTACTTTTTTAGGGTCGATCAGCACAAACTTAATCTGTGAAGGATGTTTCTTATATAGTAAAGAGACCAGGATGGAATTAACACCCACCGATTTTCCCTGCCCGGTAGCACCGGCCATGAGTAAGTGTGGCATTCGGGCAAGATCTGCGATATATATTTCGTTGGAAATCGTTTTACCCAAAGCAATCGGAAGGTCCATGGGTGCCTGCTGGAATTTTTCGGAAGCAAGCATCGAACGCATCGAAACGGTTTCTTTATGCATATTCGGCACTTCAATCCCGATAGTTCCTTTACCTGGGATAGGCGCAATGATCCTGATACCTAAGGCTGAGAGAGAAAGAGCAATATCATCCTCCAGGTTTTTGATCTTCGAAATCCGGACGCCGGGAGCGGGCACGATTTCATACAATGTAACGGTAGGACCTACAGTTGCCTTTATACTTTGAATCTCGATGCCGTAGTTCTGCAGTGTTTTTACAATCTGATCTTTGTTACGCATCAATTCTTCTGAATCAATGCGGATTTTCTCCGAACCATAATTTTCAAGCAGGTCCAGGGTAGGATATTGGTACTTGGGTAAATCGATGGTAGGGTCATAATTCTCCCTTACAGCAGTTTCCGCATCTGCCAGTTCTTCTTCTTTTACTGCTACGATATCGAGGGCGATGCCTGAATCATCTTTGGGGGGTAATGTAATTATTGGAGTGATCGTTGCTTCCAGCGGAATCTCCATTTCGCCGGATACTTCAATTGCGGGTTCATTTGGAACGATCGCTTCATTATTTAGATCTGCCATTGCCGATGTCGGGGTCACTTCTTTCAGTACCATATCGATCTCATCTTCCTCTTCTTTTATGGTATTGATTGAATCGAGTTCGTCCCGGTTATTCAGGATCAATGCCTGTGAATCATCTGGATGATCTTTCTTTTCGCCAAGCCTGGCAACCGGCTCGCTCTTAAATGGATTGGAAAAACGAAAACTGTAATTGAAAACAATAATGAGGTATGCCATCACAGCTGCAACCAGCAGCGAACCGGTACCAATAACTCCCATAAAGGCTACCAGCCAGGCATTCAGCATATGTCCTACGGCTCCTCCATAAGGAAATTCATTCTTTGCAAAAAAGAAACTTAACGTAGTTGGAATAAGTACGAGCGCAAAGAGGGAAGCTTTTAATAGGTTGGAAACAGGAAAGACTTTAGTGCGAAACAACAGATTGACACCGGCTACGAAGAGCATGCCTACGAAAATAAAGGATGATAATCCGAATGCATTGTACATGAAAAAATGAGAAACATAAGCACCCAGCCTGCCGAGATAATTCTCCACTTGAAAGGAGCCGGCGAAAAAGTCCTGCCAGGTGAAACGAAAGATTTTGTCCTGGTCAGTTTTCCAGGTAAACAAATAAGATGCTAAAGCAACAAACAGGTAAATAGAAGAAAGTAACAATATCAAGCCAATGATTTTTGGCAGCCGTTCATCTTCACGAATAGCAGCAAGCCATCCTGTTGATGTTTTCTTTTTCTTTTTGTCACGGATCTTCTCCGTTGCCGGTTTTGGTTCAGCAATTTTTTCTTCTTTTACTTCTTTAGCTTTCTCTTTCTCCGCCTTTAGCTTATTGGTAGTTTCAGCCATACAATGCCCTCAGAAAATGGTTTGGGTAAAGTTAATGGTTACATAGGCGCGGGAAGGCTTGCAGGTGAAAAGTTTTCAACATGAAAAAAGTTAAACGTCTAACTTTGCGGTCGTATTTTGCAGACCGGTAAAATTGTAAATGAATCAGCGGCTGATAACTTCAGCATTTCATTTCCCATTTCATTGATCCTTAACTTTTTTCAGTTGAGAATAGAGCAGGATACAGAGCACCGGAAATTTTTAATCCTGTAATTTTTTTTGCAGGAAAGAATTGTAAACCTTTACTGACCAAATAAATTCACTATTCTATGAGCACCGGATTTTTCAAAGTTCCAGTACCCGTTAACGAACCTAACCTGATGTATGCGCCCGGTTCGGCAGAGCGCACAGCGCTAAAAGCCGCATTGAACCAGTTCAAATCGGAGTCTGCTGATCTTCCGATGTTTATTGGCGGAAAGGAAGTGAGAACCGGGAAAAAGATTGCGATGCATCCGCCGCATGAACATAAACACGTACTTGGACATTACCATGCCGGTACAGGAGAACATGTTAAACAGGCTATTGATGCGGCATTAAAAGCTAAGAAGCAGTGGGAAAATATGCCGTGGGAACATCGTTCAGCCATTTTTCTGAAAGCGGCTGACTTGCTTGCCGGTCCTTACCGTGCCAGAATTAATGCAGCTACGATGTTGTGTCAATCAAAGAATGCATTCCAGGCAGAGATTGATGCTGCTTGTGAGTTGATTGATTTTTTGAGGTACAACGTACAGTTCGCGACAGAGATTTACAGCCAGCAGCCGGTTTCTTCCAAAGGCATGTGGAACCGCATGGAGCAAAGAGCATTGGAAGGATTTGTATTTGCGATAACGCCCTTTAATTTCACTGCAATAGCCGGTAACCTGCCCACCAGTGCGGCCTTAATGGGAAACACGGTAGTTTGGAAACCTTCCAACACGCAGATTTTTTCGGCATGGGTAATTATGGATGTATTGCGGGAGTCGGGTTTGCCTGACGGTGTGATTAACCTGGTATATACGCCGGGTGCTGAAACAGGAAAAATAGTTTTTGCACATCCGGATTTCGCAGGTATACATTTTACCGGATCTACGGAAGTCTTTCATGAATTCTGGAAAACCATTGGAAACAATATTGCTTCTTATAAATCATATCCGCGTATTGTGGGGGAGACCGGTGGAAAGGACTTTGTGCTGGCACATCCATCAGCTGATGCCAGGGCTGTGATTACGGCTTTATCAAGGGGTGCCTTTGAATACCAGGGACAGAAATGTTCAGCAGCATCACGGGCCTACATTCCTTCTAACCTGTGGAAACAAGTGCGGGAAGGGTTGGTGGCAGATATCAGCTCATTCAAAATGGGAACAACAGAAGATTTCAGAAATTTTATCAATGCAGTGATTGATGAAAAATCGTTTGATAAACTTGCCGGTTATATTGACCAGGCTAAGAAAGATGCAGGGGTAGAAATTGTTGCAGGCGGGGGATATGATAAGAGCGAAGGTTATTTCATTCAACCTACCGTAATCCAGGCGAGTGATCCAATGTACACCACAATGTGTACAGAATTGTTTGGCCCCGTATTATCTCTATATGTGTATGATGAAAATAGATTTGAAGAAACGCTCGATCTGGTTGACAGCACTTCTGCTTATGCTTTAACCGGATGTGTATTTTCCCAGGACAGAAACATCATCAATCATGTATCGAAACGATTGGTAAATGCTGCAGGTAATTTTTATATCAACGACAAACCGACCGGAGCAGTGGTGGCACAGCAACCTTTTGGTGGCGGGCGAGCATCAGGAACCAACGACAAGGCCGGTTCCATGATCAACCTGCTAAGATGGGTTTCGCCACGATCTATTAAGGAGACGTTTGCACCACCAACGGATTACCGATATCCGTTTATGAGCGAACAGTAGCATGTTTTGGATACTATAATTTAGTAAGAGCGTTTCATGTCCGATATGGAGTGCGGGCCATCTTTTATTCATGGTTTTGCTGTGCAAATTATTTCGAAATGCTAAATACACAGGTTGACGGAGAATGTTTATGGCAATCTTTGTTAACAGGATAAACTAATATAGGACTATCATGACAGGATGCATATGCTTTTCTTAGATATACGAATTGCTTTGCAATCTTAAAGGCTTTGATTAGAGAAGATTCAAGGTTACACCAATATAGATCATAAAACCCGGAAAGATTAGTTAAATTTGATTAGGGCAAAACGATAAGCATATTCCACCACGACTTAAAGTTCGGCATTTTTGATCCGCATAAAATTTACAGCATTAATTAACGACTGTTTAATCCGGTAAAAATGAATCTTTATATCAAGAACATGGTCAGCCTTCGTTGTAAGGTGCTTGTAAAGCAAACGCTTGAGGAGGAGGGGTTGCATGCTATGGTAGTGGAATTGGGGGAAGTGGAGATATCTGACCGGCTATCTTTAAGGAAGCGCAGATCCCTGAAAATGATTTTGGTAAAGCATGGTTTCGAACTGATGGATGATCAGCGAGCTATATTGGTGGAGAAAATAAAGAGCATTATTGTTGAGCTCATTCATTATACGGATGAAATACCCAAATTAAAATTTTCCAGTTATCTCAGTGAGCGGCTAAACTATGACTATAACTATCTCTCCGGACTTTTTTCAGAGGTAAAAGGCACAACCATCGAGCACTACATCATCGCCCATAAGATTGAACGTGCGAAGGAATTATTGATTTATAACGAGCTTACACTTAATGAGATTGCACATAAACTTCACTACAGCAGCGTGGCACATTTGTCCAATCAATTCAAGAAGGTGACCGGATTAACGCCCACCTTTTTCAAGAAGATGAAAAGCAAGCGATTGATTGCTCTTGAAAATGTTTAGTGCGGGATAGCGGTCTTGCGAAATATGACCTTTCCTGTGATTGATATAACCCTTCGCTGTTACCGATACTGCGATTCTTTACCTGGCAATATTTCATGGTCGACAGGTTATTTTTATACAGTACAATGAACTAACAATTGACATTGCTTACCTGGCAATGGTACCCCTACAGAATTTTATTTATTTGAATGATGAAACTTTGATATAACACGAAAAGAGGAAATTATGTAACCTAATTATGTAATTGTGTAACAGATCCGGTATTCGGATAGGCTATTTTTACATATTATGAAAAAGTATTCATAGTATAAATCTAATTCAAATGAAAATGAAATTACGCAATGCATGGATTCTGTTTATTCTTTTGATTATGCCATATACCATTTTGGCACAGGCACCGCCTTTAGGGGGTGCGACCAGTTTCGCACTGTTTACTTCAGCAGGAGCTTTCTCTAACGATGGAGCAACTGTAGTAACGGGTGATATTGGAACTAATGTAGGTGCCTTCTCCGGATTTCCTCCGGGAATTGTAATCGGACAGATTCATGTTGCAGATGTTGTTTCTGCAGCGGTTGCGCCCGATGTGGACGAAGCTTATAGTTTCCTTGGTGCGCTTACCTGTGGCGAAGTAATTGGGACCACCTTAGGAAATGTACAGGTGCTTTCTCCAAATATCTATTGCCTTGGCGCTGCTTCCGTGCTGAATGGCGATTTAATATTGGATGCTCAGTGTGACCCGGATGCATTGTTTATTTTTAAGATAGACGGCGCTTTATCAACCAACACCCTTTCCAATGTGATTCTAATCAATGGCGCTGCAATATGTAACGTATACTGGCAGATCAACGGGGCTGTTTCTTTGGGAGTAAGTTCTATTTTCAGGGGTACAATCATCGCCAATGGTGCGATCAGCTTATTGGATAATGCTTCACTCTTTGGCAGGGGCCTTTCACGTGCAGGAGCTATTGACTTACACAATAATGTTGTTGATATCAATATGTTGCCTGCTGCCTCCATCATTACAGTAGACGGAGCCACTACCCTTTGTGAAGGCGACAGTGTATTACTTTCAGGAAATTGCGGCGGTACCTGGAACAATGGGGAGACCACCAACACTATTACTGTGCTGGCAGGAGGTGATTATTTTGTGACCAACAGCAATACTTGCGGAAGCATTCAATCAAACCAGGTTTCGGTAACTGTTATTGCGATGCCCACAGCATCCGTTATCAGTGCAGCGGGCACAACTATGTGCGAGGGAGAAACAGTAGTATTGTCCGGAAATGATGGTGGTACGTGGAATACCGGTGAAACAACAGCCTCGATTTCTGTCAGTGACGCCGGAATTTATTCTGTTACTAATACCAATACATGTGGTAGTGTTGTTTCAAATGAAATTACGATTTCTCTTAACCCCGAACCTGTCGCTTCCTTAATAACTGCAGCAGGCGCTGTAACCTTCTGTGAAGGAGAAAGTGTAGTGTTGTCAGGAAATGATGGTGGAACCTGGAGCAATGGGGAGACAACTGCATCAATAACAGTAACCGAAAGTGGTGATTATTCAGTTACCACAACAAATTCATGTGGCAGTGCAGTATCGAATCAGATTACGGTTACAGTAACACCTTGTTCCGGGCCTTGTGATGCACCGGTGATTATATCCGTGGATAGTTTATGTGGAAATAATGCGATTATGTGCTGGACAGCTGTGGAAGGTGCTACCGGTTACATTATTTTATGGAATAAGCTTCCGGATACTACCTGGATATACAATAGTGTGGATGCTCCTCAAACTTGTTATGAATTCACCAATAATTTTGGCGATGTGAATGAGTTGCAGGTAGCCGCTATTTGTGCCAACGGAGATACTTCCGGGTACTCAGCTGTTGTTACCTGGGTTAATTACCTGGTGTGCGCAGCACCTACGGAATTGACCAGTTCAAACATTACAGCAACCTCAGCTACTTTATCATGGACAGCCAATGCTGATGCAAATAAATACAGGGTACTTTACAAAGGGGCAGGTACAAAAGTGATCGTTGATGTAAAGGCTACGACCCTTGATATTACAGGACTGGCGCCATCCACAACTATTAAATGGAAAGTAAAAGCACGTTGTAAGAGTTGTGGTACCAGCAACTGGGGTACTTACTCACCGATGCAATCGTTTACCACACCGGCACTTAAGTTAACCGATGTATACCAACCTGCTATTGCTTCGCTTAGCATTTTCCCGAATCCTGCAACCAGCACTTTTACGGCAAGTTTTAATGCAGGATTTGAGTCTCAATTGCCTTATACTTTGATTGTGCAAGATATGCTGGGAAGACAATTCATATTGCTTGAAGGAACGCTTAACGGTGGATTGTTAACAGAAGATATCCGGTTGATGGAAGGTATGGCCAGTGGAATTTACTTCGTAGTTATTCAAACTGATGGCAAGCAGTTCAGAGAACGATTGGTTCTGGCAGGAAACTAGTCAAAAGATAAAATAGAAAAGAGTTGCCGGTGGCAACTCTTTTTTTTTGAATTATGGCGAAGCAATGGAAAAGTTTGCTGGTTTATAAAAAGGCTACATCTGATCGGGCACATCAATTCCCAATAGTTTCATTCCTTTTTTTATTGTGGAAGCAATAGCTGAAGAAAGTTGCAACCGGAATTTACACTGTTGTTCTTCCACTGCATTCAAAATGGGGAGTGTTGCATAGAAGTGATTGTACGCTTTAGCAAGTTGGTATAGGTAATTTGCCAGAGTTGAAGGTTCGTATTTATCAGCAGATTCGCTGATGATTGCAGGATATTCATGCAGCAGCATAATGAGGCTTCTTTCTATCGGGTCAAGTTTATGAATGCCGGCATTGCCTTCCACCAGAAATGCTTCTCTCTGCCGCTTTACGAAGTACGGAACAAATTCTGGCGTGGGTATATTGAATAAACGGACCTGTGAAACCATGGAAGTCAATAGATTCTTCCGGATTAAAGATGATTCGCTTTTTCGGATCTACTTTCAGTATATAAAACTTTAGGGCACCCAATCCCAACTGGTGAAACAATGTCAGTTGTTCTGTTTCCGAGAAATTTTCAATCTTACCGACCTCCCTGGTTTTTTGTGCAGCAGTAAGATCCATTTCATCCAGCAGGTCATCTGCATCCACCACCGTTCCTTCACGAGTTTTCATTCTGCCGGTAGGCAAATCAACTAATCCGTATGACAGGTGATGAATGCCGTTGGCATATGGCCTTCCCAGTTTCTGGCACACCAGTTTTAATACCTTGAAATGATAATCCTGCTCATTTGCAACGGTATAGATCATTACATCAGGAGCATATTCTTTAAATCGTACATCGGCAGTTCCCAAATCCTGCGTGATATACACCGAGGTGCCATCTGCACGCAATAATACTTTTTGATCGAGTCCATCGGCTGTAAGGTCAATCCAAACTGAGCCATCCGGTTTTTTGAAAAAAAATTTCCTTTCTAATCCTTCCGCAACAATCGTTTTGCCAAGCAAATAGGTAGCTGATTCCATATAGGCTTTATCGAAGTCGTTGCCGATTTTACGGTAAGTTTCTTCGAAGCCCTGGTACACCCATTGGTTCAACGTTTGCCAAAGGTTTCTTACTTCCGTATCACCTTTTTCCCACTTCAATAACATTTCAGAGATTTCCTTATTGAGTGGTGCCTGTTTCTTAGCGGCTTCTTCTGTTAAACCTTGCGCAATAATTTCACTTACCTGTTTGCGCAACTCCTGTTCAAAACGCACATAGTATTCACCTACCAGATGATCTCCTTTTTCGCCGCTGCTCTCCGGTGTTTCGTGGTTACCATATTTTTGATAAGCAAGCATTGACTTGCAAATATGTACGCCACGGTCGTTGTAGATATTTACTTTAACTACTTCGTGACCGGCAGCTTTCAAAATGGAAGCCATTGAATGGCCAATGAAAATATTTCTAAGGTGGCCCAGGTGTAATGGCTTGTTGGTATTGGGCCCGCAATATTCCACCATTACTTTTTTCCCGGTAGGCGGAAGTGCACCGAATAGCGGATTGTTCACCTCAGCATCAAAAACACCGATCCAATAAGCATCTTTTAAGCGAAGGTTTAGAAATCCTTTTACCACTTCGTAGTGGTCTAGCTCCGGCATTTCTTTGATCAGTTCCGCGCCGATTTCATTGGCTGTTTGATCCGGAGATTTTTTGGCAAGCTTTGCAAAAGTGAATGCCACTATGGTGAAATCAAATGGGAAATCCTTCGGCGGAATATTCACCTGTACTTGTTCAGGCAGTATTTCCTGATGATAAAGTTGCGATACTATCCGGGATGTTATTGATTTAAGCTGATGTTGCATGTTGTTTATTCAAGTATAACGGTTAATACGTGAAGCAATTTTTATTTTATGAGTAGCGCGACAGGAATGTCGTGGTACCCGGATAAAGTGATGCAGCGCTTAATCATAAAGTAACTGGTTGGTCACTTTCAGCAGAATCTCAAATGCGTTTTCTGCCATGAGATTTTCTTTATCCAGCGTGGGATTTATTTCTGTGATTTCGAAGCAGCATACTTTAGGACTTTGCATAAGCCGTTGCAACAATGAGGCGGCTTGTTTCTCGGTAATCCCGTTTGGTGCCGGTGTTCCGGTGCCACGCGAAATCGTCGGGTCCATGCTGTCTACATCAAAACTTACATAAATATAATCGCAGGGTTCCACAGCGGTTAATATTTCTCTGGCGATTTTGTCGATTCCGAAATTGTTGATCTCATCGGTAGAAAATAGCTTCACTTTGTTTTGACGGATGAGATAATCTTCCTGTGGTTCTGTATCACGTACAGACACGTATACCAGGTTTTCGTAGCGAATCTTTGGTGATATATTGTTCATGTTTTTGCACTGCTCCCAGAATTCAATGGTTGCTGCATCGGGCGCATTGCTTCGCTGACTGATATTATCTTCTGCAAGTGAGATTGCAAGCGGCATACCATGCATATTGCCGGAAGGAGTGGTGTAGGGCGAGTGCAGGTCTGCATGGGCATCAATCCAGATAACGCCAATACGGGCATCCGGATATGCTGCTTTAACACCGGCAATGGTTCCGGCTGATGAAGAATGGTCGCCGGCTATAACGATAGGAAAACTTCCATCACGCAGCGTTCTTTCTACCGTATGGCTTACGCGTTCACAGACATTGAGTACTCCTTTTCCCCGTCGTGCATGCGGAGATCGGGCAGGTTCCAGCAGCATATCATTCTCATCCTGTATTTGCTCTTCCGGAAATTGCTTGAAGAAGGTGCTTCCAAAATCAAGGGCTGCTATTTTGATCGCATCAAATCCAAGACTGGCGCCTCTTGTGCCGGCCCCAATTTCTGATTTTACTGCGATGATTTTAATGTTTTTCATAGTGTAAAAGTAATCACAAAATCGGGAGTTGAACGTGAGTAGGAAAATGGGGTGTGCTGCAATTTGTGGGTTGGCCAAAGCCGGCTGAACAAGCAGCAATAATCTATGAATAAAAGCTTGTAACCTCTCATGCAAACTTTTATGCCGATTTAGGAGGAAATTATGAATCACTCTTATAGTACTCCCGAATACTACCTAATTGCCAGGTAGCATTAATTCTTTCAACCATTTTGCACATTCCCCTGAGGACCATTCAACCATTCAACCATTTAGCTATTTAGTCATCTAACCATTCACCAATTTAAAGCAACTTATTGCTGTCGCTTTACTACCAGCAGCCTTCTCAAAAATAAATTTCAAAACCCTAAAAATCATGTAGTTTCGCACGTCAAAAAAATACCACAACCGCTTTTCGCAAACAGGAGATGACCAACACCTATAAAGACCTCGTAAACCAGACATTCGATTTTCCGCAGGAAGGATTTGAAGTAATAGAAAATGAGTTATACTTCAATGGCATATCGATGATGGATATTATCCAGAAATATGGAACACCGCTCAAACTCATATATCTTCCAAAGATCAGCTCGCAGATCAGCAAAGCAAAGTCTCTGTTTAAGAAGGCATTCAAGGAACATAAATACACCGGAAAATATTATTACTGTTATTGCACCAAGAGCTCACACTTCAAGCATATGCTGGAAGAGGTCTTAAAGAATGATGTGCATATTGAAACCTCCTATGCTTATGATATCAACATTATCAGAAAGTTGTATGAAAAAAAGCTGGTGGATAAGCAGAAGTATATTCTCTGCAATGGATTTAAGACCCGTACCTATACCACTAAGATAGCTGCATTGATCAACGACGGGTTCGTAAATGTGATTCCGATTCTTGATAATAAATCTGAAATAGAAGCTTATCAGCGGACTGTAAAAGGCACCTGTAATATCGGTATCCGGATTGCCGCGGAAGAAGAACCGACCTTTGAATTTTATACCTCACGACTGGGGATCAGGTGGCGTGATATTCTTGAATTTTATGTGCAGAAAATACATAACAATAAGAAGTTTAACCTGAAGATGCTGCATTTTTTTATTAATACAGGCATCAGAGACAATGCGTATTACTGGAGTGAATTGAATAAGGCACTGAATGTATATTGCCAGCTGCGAAAAATCTGTCCGACACTCGATTCCATTAATATCGGAGGCGGTTTTCCAATTAAGAATTCGCTTGGCTTTGATTACGATTATGAATATATGATTAAGGAAGTAGTGCTGCAGATAAAGACAGCCTGCAAGAAGAATAAGATTCCTGTTCCAAATATTTTTACTGAGTTTGGAAGTTATACAGTAGGAGAGAGCGGTGCTAATCTTTATAAAGTGATAGCGCAAAAGCAACAGAATGATTCTGAGCTATGGTACATGGTGGATAGTTCTTTTATAACTACACTGCCTGACACGTGGGGCATTGGACAACGGTTTCTTATGTTGCCGATCAATAAATGGGATAAAGACTATCAGAAAGTAAATCTTGGCGGACTCACCTGTGACAGCCAGGATTATTATAATTCGGAAGTGCACATCAACCAGGTTTTCCTTCCGAAGAACAGTAATGGAGAGCCATTGTACATTGGCTTTTTTCATACCGGGGCATACCAGGATCAACTTTCAGGGTATGGAGGTATTAAGCACTGCCTTATTCCTTCACCAAAAGTGGTACTGATATCGAAAGATAAAAAGGGCAATGTGACAGATAGATTATTTGCTAAGCAACAGACTTCAGCGAGTATGTTGAAGATTTTGGGATATCGGTAGTTTAAAGTTTAAAGTTTGAAGTTTAAAGTTTGAAGTTTGAAGTTTGAAGTTTGAAGTTTGAAGTTTGAAGTTTGAAGTTTGAAGTTTGAAGTTTGAAGTTTGAAGTTCGAAGTTTGAAGTTTGAAGTTGAATAAATCCTGTCAAGATAGAAGGAATTCAAATTGAATGATATACAGTGCTTACTATAATTCCCCGGTTGGATGGTTGCTTCTTGAGGCAGATGAAACGGGTATAACTAAAGTGCATTTTGCTGAGGAAAATGAAAGGGGTGAATTGGAAAATGCTTGCCTTGTATTGAAGCAGTGCATTTTGGAACTGGATGAATACTTTTCTGGTAAGCGTGAAGAATTTTCTGTAAAAGTTAATGCGTCAGGAACAGTGTTTCAAAAAAAAGTCTGGGAGCAGTTGCAGAAAATACCCTTTGCAAAAACTATTTCCTATGCGCAATTGGCAACGCAATTAGGTGACTTGAAATCTATCCGGGCCGCAGGTACGGCTAATGGTAAGAATCCGATTGCAATCATTATTCCTTGTCACCGTGTTATTGGCAGCGATGGATCGCTGACCGGCTATGGTGGTGGATTATGGAGAAAGAAATGGCTTTTGGATTTTGAACGGAAGAGGAAGCAGGGGGAGTTGTTTGAGTGAAATGGGTGTTGGAGAAATGGAGGAATGGTTGAATGGTTGAATGGTTGAATGGTTGAATGGCTAAATTGTTAAATTGTTTAATTTTTTGTTTCGAAGCAATGCTTCTTGATTGACGGCAAAATGAAAACAGGCGAACCGATGGAATGGCCCGCCTGCAAATTAAAACCCACTATGAAATTTGGTTAAGCAACTTTAATTTCGATAGCGCCTTTGTTGATTGCTTGCTCCTTTTTAGCGATGGCAATCTTCAAAACCCCATCTGTATATTCTGCATTGATTTTTGTGGCATCAGCAACATCAGGCAAACTGAAAGTGCGGGAAAACGAAGCAATGTTGTATTCTTTGCGTGTCCACTTATCATCAGCAGTCTCCTGTGAGGCTTCGGTTTTGGCACTGATTGTCAACAATTCATTTTCGAGCGTGATGTTGAAATCGCTTTTCTTTCTGCCGGGAACAAGCAGTTCAAGATGAAACTGATCGTTGGTTTCCTTTACGTTTACGGGCGGCATGTAGCCGAAATTGTTGCTGTTAACGAAAGGGAATTGGTCGTCACGATTAAGCGTGTCGAGCGTTTCATTCACCCATTTCTGTAATGGGTTGAATTCATTTTTGAATCTTACAAGTGTCATGGCTTATGAGTTTTTAGTATGGCTATCATCTAGCAAGGTGTATACCACCGGCAAATTGCATGACATAAGGGCGCATTTTATTGTTTTGATACGCCATAAGGGCAGTAAATGCTGAATTATTTGCAAAATTTATCAAAAAAGCGGGCGAAATCTACTCTACTGCCCGGTTAAGGAAGGAAATGAGAGGGTATAGCGTTTTAAAGGAAGTTGATGCTTTTTTGACATAGTTGCCTTTACTAAGGGTCGCTTCATCCACTTTGGCAACAGCCACAAAACTTTTCAATTTCAGGTATTCGATAGCAGGATTTTCCGGATCATAATTTTTTGGCGGCCTGCTAAGTTTCCCTTCCATATCGAGCTTGCCGTATGTTTTCTTAAACGGTTTTGATTCAACAATTTTCTTAAACTCGCTGAAGTTGTAATCTACTTCCTGTCTTATCTTAGCAAGAATTGGTGCTTCGGGCATCCAGATACCACCTGCTATAAAAATTTCGCCGGGCTGAATATGAATGTAGTATCCTGCTAAAGGAGTATTCTTTCCTCCTTTAGAAATGAATGCGCCTATATTATTTTTATAGGGGACCTTATTCTTAGAAAAACGGATATCGCGGTTGATCCTGAAGAGGCATTTCCTGGCATCTTGCTGAGCAATGGATGGATCAAAGGCTGATACGTTATTGATGATTGCGGATACGATTCCTATAAAATCTTCCCGCACGGCTTCATAAGTTTTCCTGTTTTTTTCAAACCATTCTTTATTGTTGTTTTTGTTCAATGCAGAAAGGAACTTTAATGTGTGAGGATGAAACTGTGCCATAGAATTTTCAATTAAAGAAGAATGCAAAGAGCTATTGCCTGTCCTTTGCCGTATTCCATATACGGAAAAGCAATTGCCGGTTAAATGTATTTTATTAAGGTATCGTGCGTTGGCCTACCAATTCTTACCGTTTTAGTTTTCGTGGAAGACGCCATTATCAACCCAAAAGTACTTCCAGGTTCCGCCTGATGCGCCAGACCAATCATTGAGGTCGAAAGAGCCATTGCCATTCACTTCATTTTCGATCTTGTACACTTTGACTGCCTGGTTATTCCTGTTCCAGGTGAGTTTAGTATTTGGAGTGCATACTTCAGGCCCCTGTCCGTTGGATTGCATAAAGAAGGCTGTACCGTTATTGTAGCCATAAACGGTAGCGATATTATTTTCATCGATGCAGACAGCAGTTTTTTCTTCAACAGCAATACCTTTTGCATTATAATTCCAGTCCTGCACCATGCGTGCAAGAAAAGTGGTTGCTCTTCCCCGCCTGTCGGGATTATCAAAGTGCGTGTCTGTAATAGTTTGTGCAAGGATGGGGATATTTACAAAGTCATTTTTACCAAGTGCAACTTTTTGGGAATATGGATTATTTAAAGCCTGCGAGGATGTGACGGTGCCAAACTGGGCGGAGAAATACACATCTCCTAGAATAGCACATCCTGCACTGGTACCACCGACAGGTACTTTCTTTGTATTGATGAGGTAGTTAATGGCGTTTTCCACTTTTGTGTTCTTCCAGTATTTCACATAGTCATACTGATCGCCGCCTGCAATAAACAGCGCTTCCGCATTCTTAATCTTGTTTTCAATATTGGTTTTGTTGGCCTTAGAAACTGAATTGATGATAATGGTTTCCACTGAATTCACTGTTCCCAAGCCATAGATATAATTGTTATAGGCATCAGTGCCGGTAGCACGGATTACCACAAAATCGCCACCGCCACTTCTTTCAATCATCCAGGCTATTGCTTCATCAACATCTGTGCTGCCACCCATCAGGACAAAGCCGCTTTGTGTAGTTGTTTCCACATTGGCGGCATCGCCGGTGATCATTGCAAATTCTCCAAATTTCTCATCAACCTGGCTGTCAATGGTCGGTTCAACCATCAAATCTGTTTGACTGCAGCCGATCAAAACGGTGATTGCCAAAACAATAAAAAATGCCTTTTTGCTGATTAGTAAGGTCATGTTGCCTGGGAAAGTCATAAATAGCTTTTTTTTGTCGGCAAATATAGAGGATTGAGATAAAGTCGCGAACCGATTGGTAAGATAGCATTGAACATGGTATAGATTAATTCTGAATATACCGGGAAGATAAACGATGTTAAGTAATAGTTAAGTTAGCCATAATGGAAAATTTTCTGTTGAAATAATAGACTTTAGATGGTATAACTTAAAGGCAACCGAACAATATGATCTTTATTTCGAGATTGCTACGTTTCAGATGGTACCTTCGGCAACCACTGAAACGCCGGCAAGTTTATTCATCTTCCGGAATGGCATTTCCGCAGAACAAATCAGCTTCAAGGTACCATTGATGAGACTTCCTGAAGGTTTCATATCTGATGCAGGATTTTGATTGCCGAAGGAAAATTTCCTGATAAGCCAAACAGCAGGAAAGATGAAGCCATAAATGTAGTATGCGCTTAATGTTTTATAATTAACCGATGATAACAATTTTTGTAATGTTTTCAGGGTATATCTGCGGTAATGACCAAGATAGATATCGTGCCCGGAACGCAGGCTCATGAAAGCAGGTACCGTGATGAAAAAATGACTATCGCTATCTGTTGTGTTTCGTTTAATGGCATTTAGCATATCGGTGTCGTTCTCAAGGTGCTCCAGCACATCCATCATCACGACAATTGCATTTTCGATTGTGGGAGGCAGCGAAATTGTTTTTTCAACCAATTTATTTTTTGTTGACAGGATTTCATCTTCACTATAACCAATATCTACCAGGTAAATTTTTTTAATCATCTCCGGTACCGTTTCCAACAATTCATACATGAAGAAACCTGAGCCGGAACCTACATCAACCAGGGTGAGTGGTATTTTTTTTTGGTTGAATATTTTTTTGACGAAATTAACCAGTGGTATCTTTTTAGACTGGTAATACCAGTGTTTCTTCGGATCTACACCACTTTCCAATTCTTTCAGGTCCATTGTTCTGTTGGGTTCATTGCTGCATGATGTACTTCATTTATTTCTTGCCGGCCTGCTGAAACTGGTTGACCACATCAAAATACCGTTTAGCTGTTGCCTGGTCTCCTTTCTGCTGGTAGATAAGTCCAAGGTAATAGTAGGGTTGCGGATTATTCGGATTCGCTTCCAACGATTGATTCAACAACTGAATAGCCTGTTCTGTTTTACCCATTTGTGCGTAGGAGAGTCCAAGCAGGCTCAATGCACCAAAATCTGCCGGATAAATCTGCAGTGCCCGTGTCAGGTTTTGAATGGCATCAGCGGGTTTATTCAGGTTGAGTTGTGCAGTACCGAGACCTGTTAATGCTTCTTCATTTTTCGCATCGTACTGAACAGCGAGGGAGTAAAGAGAATCTGCAAGATGGTAATTCTTCTCTTCCATTGCCTTGCCTGCATAGAAGTCTGATTTATCTTTTCTTTCTACCACAATACTCAATGGCACTGCATCGGCTTTTGCCTGGTAAATAGTATGTGTATTGGGCCACGATTTGTTTTTCAATTGAGACTGATCAATGAAGCGGGAATAGAAAATTCCATAGTCCCAATCTTTGGCGCCTCTTGAGTAGTAGCGAACATAAATGACTTCCACATTCGCAGTATCATTTCGGAAATAGTAGCGAACCGGTTCAATACAATTGGTTGCCACGATGGTTTTTTTACCAGATGAAGCAACGATTTGTTCGCGTAGCCATTGTGATGATTCGCGTGTACTGTTCATCCAATAATCGGTTTCAAAATTGCCATATGCTCCATTGATGCCACCTTCCATT
The DNA here is from genome assembly GCA_016704325.1 of Chitinophagaceae bacterium. Taxonomy (GTDB): domain Bacteria; phylum Bacteroidota; class Bacteroidia; order Chitinophagales; family UBA10324; genus JACCZZ01. Next base: position 343,455 of record JADJAG010000008.1, on the reverse strand, counting down.
TCATTAAAGTAACAATACTCATTCGGGTGATTTTTAAATGACCAGATAAGGGGTAGCATAATCCCTCCAATCAGCATGACGGTTATGGCGCCTTTAATCAATTTACTATTAACGATCTTAAATAAGAACTCAAAAAAGAGTGATGAAAGCACTACGATCAGGGGCACGATAAACAGAAAGTGGCGAAGGCCGTCATACAATGAAGATTTTTGGTAAACGGCATAAGCCCATGGAAATATTATGGCAAATAGAATCAACAACAAGTATTCTTTCCTGAAATATTTGCCTGCAAAAAGACTCATGATTGCCATGAGGATTGCCGGCAGGAGCATGATTAAAGGCGTGGTAATAGCAATCCAGGTAGGAATATAATTCCATGGAACCTCGTTTGACATCATGTGTTCGCCGTCAAACAAAACGCGAATGGAAGTAGAGAAATTTTGCATTTCGCCCAATGCCTTGAAGGGATTGCTGAAGGGAGCCACCAATCCATAAGGCCAGAAAAGCAATGCGCCAAAGTATCCGGCTGCAACAACGATGATCAGGTGTTTGGCCAAACGCATTAGTGCGCCCTTTTCCTTTATTAATTTTTCCCGAAGTGTTTTGTTAAACAACAATTCAGTAAATAAAAAGACTAGCAGGATACCGACTAAAATCAAACCACCTACCCTGATGCCGGTGGCAACGGCAATACCCATTGCAGCGTAGATGAGTGTACGTACCGAAGGATGTGGCAATTCCTTTATCCATCTGAAAAAATGGAAAATTGAAAAAGCATATGCTGCGGCAAAGGGAATGTCTTTGGGATTATTCATGGATTGACCAAACAATTGTGGCGAGACGGCAAGTAGTACCAAAGCGATAAATCCACTTCGCCAGTTGCCCAATTGCCTGGCAATTAATGCTGCGAACAGGATCATCATAAATCCGAATACGGAATTAATTAAATGCCGCATGTCATAAGTATCCAGCATTCCGATGTAACGATTGGCGGCTGCGCACACCATATCAAAAAAGCCACCATAGAAATAAAGATTTTTGAATTCCAATGCTGACCGGTCTTTTCCAAAAGTTGTAAAGAAATCAAGCACCTTCTCTCCATATTCTTTTTGCACTTTTTCATCGCCGGTGATACCAAATTGAAAACTTAAGGTGGTCATCAAAAAGAAAAGCGCCATGGAGGTAAAAAAGAAAAGCATTCGAAAGATCCCTTCCTTTCTTTCTTCATTATTGACAGGCGCTGTTTTAGATGTAATCAGTGCAATGGGGGTAGTAACATAGTAGCTCCATTTTAGCCGTATCGAAACGAGGAGCACGCTTAAAAACATGGGCAATGAATCTTTCAATAGCGAAATCTTACTTCCTGTTTGCGCTTCCCACTTTACGGGCATATCAACTATCGCGAAGTCATTCTGGCGCGCGCGGTATAATATCTCCACATCATGCGCCCATCCTGCAGATTGCTGTAACGCAAAAAGTTTTTTGGCGACATCGGCGGGGTAAAGTTTGAAACCACATTGGGTATCGCGCTGGCGAAGGGGAGTGAGCAGCCGGACGATGAAATTGAACATGCGTCCTGTCCAGCGCCTTGTTTCCACTTCCTTGATCACAGAATCAGGATGTTCGCGGGAAGCGATCCATACTTCATTTTCAGGAAGCTTGTTTCCATTTAGTGATAACCATTTTTCAATTTCTGCCGGTTTTGCAGACATATCTGCATCAAGGGTTAGAATGAAGTCGCCGGAAGCTTCCTTAACTCCCTTTTTGAGTGCAGCACCTTTACCTTCATTTTTCTCAAGATGAATAATACGAAGATGGTTAGCGGTTACCTGGCTGTTTATGAATTCATTGTTTTTCAATGCAGAGAGTGTACCATCGGTGCTGCCATCATCAACCACAATTATTTCATGATGCATTATTCCGCTCTTTACAAATTCCTGCAATCCGCTTACCATTTGTGGAATGCGTTGTTCCTCATTGTAACAGGGAATGATCAGCGATAATTTTGCGCTGTGTTTTGAAACAAGGGTAGATTTCTTTGTTACCGCCATGAAGAATGAATAATTATCGGGAGCGGAAAAATAACAGAAAAGATTTACTCTTAGGGTGTAAGAAAATAACAAGTTAACACTTAGCAGCCTTCTACTTTGTGTCCGGACGCTTCAGAAGCAGTATGACAGGTATGACTTAACAGCAATTGTTCCGGCTGAAAATTCATTTTTTTCTGATCGCAGTTTAGAATAATGTGTTCTGGCGAGGAGGTTGTCGGGCAATGAATAGCTATTCCAATAGGTTGTCAATGAAGCGTGGTACCTAACCGGCTATCATAGCTTTTTGCAGCATTGAAAAAGTTACCGGTACCACACCAGGATGTTCACAGACAAGACCTCCTGAAATATTGGCAAGGTTGGCAGCATCAGCAAGTGGCATGCCGGCAGCAAGGCATAGTGTAATCATGGCAATAACGGTGTCACCGGCACCTGACACATCGGAGATGTCACGCTTGTGTGCGGCAAGAATACCTTTTTCATTTTTAGTGTGGTAGAAGATACCCAGTTCTGACAAGGTAATGAGCGTGATTTTATTCGAGAGGTGCTGCATCAGTTCGACCGATACATTGTTGAGTGAAGCCAGGTTGATATCAGGGATATCTTTGTTAAGTGCTTCCCTTATTTCACGCAGATTAGGTTTAAAAAGGTCAACATACTTATAGGAGAAGAAATTTTTCTTTTTAGGATCAACAGCAGTGAATACCTTGTTCTTCCTGCACACGGCAATTACTGCGCTAATCAATTTTGAGGTGAGCACACCCTTATTGTAGTCTTCAAAAATAAGCGCCGCAGGTTTTTCGCGGGTAATTACATCGGTTATCTTTTTCAATAACCATTGTTCTTCCTCATTATTAAGTTCCGTTGTAAGTTCGCTGTCATAGCGTAACATTTGATGGCTCCTGCTGAGCACTCTTGTTTTTACAGTTGTAATACGATCAGGAGCTTGCAGCATTCCGCCGGAATCGATCTTATTCGATTTAAGAATGCGCCGGATGGATTTGGAAGCATCATCAGCGCCCGTTACGGAGCATATAATGGGTATTGCACCCAATGATTTGATGTTCAAAGCAACATTAGCTGCGCCACCCAGTCTTTCCTCTTTTTCTTCCACCGATACTACCGGAACAGGTGCCTCTGGTGAGATACGGTTTACGCTACCCCGTAAGTAGACATCGAGCATTACATCTCCGGCCACGATAATTTTCAGGCCCTTAAATTTTTGTATAATCTCTTCAGTGTTCAAAGCCGGAAAATCAGGTCAACTTAGTTTAGCTAGTGCGTCTTTCATTCTTTTCAAAGCTTCTTTCAGTTTTTCTTCCGATGCTGCATAAGAAATTCTGATACAGTTCTCATCACCGAAAGCTTTGCCGGTGACCAGCGTTACATGTGCATGATAGATGAGGTAGTTACAAAGATCTTCTCCATTCATGATCAATTGTTCGCCGTTTGACTTACCAAAGAATGCACTTACATCAGGAAAAACATAGAATGCGCCTTCCGGATGATTGGATTTGATTCCCGGTATTTCAGCCAGCATGGATAAAACTAAATCGCGGCGTTTCCGGAATTCAGCAGTCATTCTTGTCGTCTCCGACTGATCGGCAGTGATTGCAGTTAAAGCCGCACGCTGTGCTATTGAACAGGTGCCGGATGTGATTTGCCCTTGCATTTTATCGCATGCTTTGGCAATCCATAAAGGTGCTCCTATATAACCTACCCGCCAGCCCGTCATAGCATAGGCTTTTGAACAACCGTTCACAACGATTACACGGTCCTTCAATGATTCAAACTGCGCAATGCTTTCATGTTTGCCGGTGAAGTTGATGTGTTCATAGATTTCATCAGAAATCACAAAAATGCCGGGATGTCTGGCCAGAACTTCAGCGAATGACTGAAGTTCCTCTTTACTGTAAACGGTTCCTGAAGGATTGCAGGGTGAAGAGAAGCAGAAAATCTTGGTTCGTGGGCTTATAGCTTTTTCCAGTTCTTCAGCGGTTGTCTTGAAATTAGTTTCGACGGTAGAAGAAACAACAACCATTGTGCCTTCGCCCAATTTAATTATTTCGCGATAGCTTACCCAATACGGGCTTAACAGGATTACTTCATCGCCCGGATCCAGCAATACCATCATCACATTGGCAATAGATTGTTTGGCACCGGTGCTTACGATGATTTGTTCGGGTGAAAATGTCAGGTTATTCTCCCGTTTAAATTTTTCAGAAATAGCCTGCCTCAGATCAAGAAAGCCGGCTACAGGAGGATATTTGGTATAGCCTTCATCAATAGCTTTTTTTGCGGCTTCACAAATATGTGCCGGTGTTTGAAAATCCGGTTCACCCAGGCTCAGGTCGATAATATCAAATCCTTTACTTCTCAACTCGCGGCTTAGCTTCGCCATTTGCAACGTTTCAGATTCTGCCAGCCGGTTAATTCTGTGTGATAGTACCTCCATGCAATTGATTTAACATGACAAAAATAGGAAAATCATTTAAGGGGGAGTTATGGAGGGAGGCGGTTGTTGGATTGTTGAATTGCTAAATTGTTAAATGGCTGCATGGCTAATTGGTTGAATGGCTAAATTGCTAAATTGTTAAATGGCTGCATGGCTAAATGGTTACATGGCTGAATGGCTAAATTGCTAAATTGTTAAATGGCTGCATGGTTACAGGGTTGAATGGTTGATTGGTTTTTAAGCAGGAGCAATATCTTATCTTTTATCTTATTTCTTACTTCTTACTTCTTACATCTTAAGTCTTACTTCTTACGTCTTCACTCTTAAGTCTTCAGTCTTACGTCTTCAGTCTTACATCTTGAATCCTGGTTCCTGTTTCCTAATTCCAAATATGACTTTCTATCCAAAACAACATTCCTTAACTGTCAACAACTTTCAATCATTATATTTGCAGACTTAAGGTGAGGCTGGCATGGGTTTAAACTGTGCATAAATGGTTACATAAAGCTTTGATTCAGTAGTATTTAAAGAAAAACAGGAAGCACAAGGCGAGGTAGCTCAGATGGTTAGAGCGTCGGATTCATAACCCGGAGGTCGAGGGTTCAACTCCCTCTCTCGCTACAACAGCATGTTGAGCGGTAAGAATAATGCATGAGTTTTTTTGCGTTAATCCGGCAACATTCGGAAGTAAAAATGGCTCCTGGATTTTCAGCGGGCCATTTTTAATTGGAAGGTGCAGGTATAAAAATGGAACATGGCTTATACTGATTGGGCTTATTTGCAATGATAATATTTACTATTCAGAATACACGTATCATTTTATGCAAGTACTACACACTTGATTCAACATAATACAATTTGAAGGAAGTTCATTGTTCGATGACGTTTTATTATTTGATAAAAAACCCCCACTTCTGATGAATGTTTTTGCTATTAGCAGTATTTCATCCCCAATTCATAAATTTTCTCAGCATTGAAATCTCCCACTATCAAAAAGCAGTTCCTTCCCCTCACCATTTCTCCGGAAGAAGAACGGATTATTTCTGTAATGGGTAACTGCGCGAAGGAATTGAAGGTGGAGGCGTACTTAGTAGGGGGCTATGTCCGCGACCAGGTATTAAAACGTCCATCAAAAGACATTGATGTAACCGTAGTGGGCAGCGGGATTGGCTTTGCAGAGTATGTTGCGAATAAGGTTATACCACATCCTTCACTGGCAGTATACAAAAATTTTGGTACGGCCTTACTGAAACATGAAGATTTTGAAGTGGAGTTTGTAGGCGCAAGAAAAGAATCGTATCGCAGCTATTCACGAAAACCACTGGTAGAAGATGGCACCTTACAGGAAGATCTCAGCCGCCGCGATTTTACCATGAATGCAATGGCTGTTAGTCTGAATGAAGGAGACTACGGTATGTTACTTGATGCTTTTGGTGGATTGAATGACATCAGTCAAAGAACAATTCGTACACCGCTTGACCCTGATATTACGTTCTCGGATGATCCACTTCGGATGATGCGCGCCATACGTTTTGCTTCGCAGCTTAATTTCCGGATTGAAGCAAACACGTTTGCAGCAATTTCAAAAAACAAAGAACGCATCAGCATTATTTCCCAGGAGCGGATTGCAGATGAGTTGAATAAGATTATTGCTTCGAAGAAACCTTCCATTGGCTTTGACCTGCTTTTCAAGAGCGGGTTGCTGAAAATTATTTTTCCCGAGTTTGAAAAATTATATGGAGTACAACACCTGGAAGGTAAAGGACACAAGGATAATTTCTATCATACCTTACAAGTGCTTGACAATGTTGCCGACAGAAGTGATGATTTGTGGCTGAGATGGGCTGCCGTACTTCATGATATTGCAAAGCCAGATACCAAACGCTTTGAGAAAGGTCATGGATGGACCTTTCACGGGCATGAAGTAGTAGGTGCCAGAAAGGTTGCCACTATCTTCCGGAAGTTTCACCTGCCACTGAATGAAAAATTGCAGTTTGTGCAGAAAATGGTTTTGCTTCATCTGCGTCCAATCAGTCTATCGAAAGAGCAGGTGACCGATTCAGCCATCAGGCGCTTGTTGTTTGAGGCCGGTGATGCTATTGATTCATTGATGATATTGTGTGAGTCCGACATCACCTCGAAGAATGAAACTAAAGTTAGAAGGTATTTGCAGAATTTTCAATTGGTGCGCGAAAAAATGTTGGAAGTGGAAGCCAAAGATCAGATGCGCAACTGGCAACCACCAATCACCGGCGAAGTTATTATGAAGACTTTTAATCAACCACCTGGTCGTTCAATCGGCACCATAAAGGATGCAGTTCGTGAAGCGATACTGGATGGAGTAATTGCAAATAATTATGAAGAAGCATTTAAATTTATGTTGGAAAGAGGAGCAGCTTTGGGTTGGAAGCCGGCAACAGAAAATTAATTGCATGGTCTTGTTTGGCGATAGGTTTATTGGTTTCTTTGCATGCATTATCAAAATTGTAATAAGAAAAAAGTCCGATAGTCATGACGATCTATAAATTCAGAGTAATGTATGAGGATGATGACAGTATCTATCGTGATATTGAAATAAAGCCATCGCAGACCATCCAGGATTTTGAGTCGGTGATTGTAAGCGCCTATAATTTGCCACCGAATTTATCAGGCCGTTTTTTTGTCAGTAATGATAACTGGCATAAGGTTAAGCAACTGATAGTTGCTCCTCCCGGTGAAGAAAAGAAAGCTAAAGGAAAATCCAAAGGCCTTTCTGCTGCGATGCCCATGCTGGTTGCCTTCATTGACGACCCGCATCAAAAGTTTATCTATGAATATATGGGTACCCAGGAGTTTGTATTTCTGATTGAACTGATGACCCTTACCGGAAATGAAAAACCGACTGTAATCTACCCTGTTTGCGTGCGGCAGCAAGGCCCTTCGCCATTTAAGAAGGAAGAACTGGTGGCACATTACAGCAAGGTGGCCGATGATGGAGATCAGGAGGAGCACCGTTTGGATGATGAAGAAGATGACCTTGAAAGCATGGGTAAGGAAGGAGATGCGGAAGATATTGGTGCCACTGATGATCTTGCGGGGGAGGATGATGTAACAGATGATGTTACAGAAGATGTGGAGGAGGCTGCGGAAGAGCCGGAAGAGGAATTCACCGATGAAGATTTTGGCAGTGACTTCCCTGAAGGTGAGGAAAAAGACTGATGTCTATACGTTTTTCAACCTACCGGGTGGTATCATGAAAACCCTGGTCTCCATTGTCGGGCCAACAGCCATTGGAAAAACAAAAGTAAGTATCACTGTTGCGCAACATTTAAATACCGAAATTATTTCTGCTGATGCACGCCAGTTTTACCGGGGCATGCGTATCGGTACCGCTGCACCTACCGATGTGCAACTTAGTTTAGTCAGGCATCATTTTGTGAATGAAATCCCGGTTACTACCCAATTCAGCGCCGGAGATTTTGCAAAAGCTGCTTTATCAAGACTGGAAACATTGTTTATCACCCATGATGCCGTGGTACTTACCGGAGGGTCCGGACTTTTTATTAAGGCCTTGTTGAAAGGGCTGGATGTTTTTCCTCCCGTATCAAAGGAAGTTGTTGATCAATTGAATGCTTTGTATGAATCGGAGGGTATTGGTGTGCTGCAGGCAATGCTTCATGAGAAAGATCGTCCGTATTACGAACTAGTTGATCGTAGTAATCCACAGCGCCTGCTTCGGGCACTTGCCGTATGTATTTCCAGCGGAAAGCGATATTCCGAATTCAGAAAGTCCGCCAGTGCATCACGCGATTTTAATTCACTGTTGATAGGGTTGCATACAGACAGGAAACAATTGTATGCGCGTATTGATGCACGCGTAGATCAGATGATGGCAGATGGGCTGTTGGCGGAAGTGATGGCATTAAGCGAGTATGCCGGTGAAAATGCATTGCAGACAGTGGGTTATAGAGAGTTGTTTAGTCATTTAAGAAATGAAATTTCCCTGGATCAGGCTGTCACTTTAATCAAACAGCACAGTCGTAATTATGCGAAGCGGCAAATGACGTGGTTTAGAAAAGAGGAGGATATTACCTGGTTTGAACCGGATGATGAAACCGGCATATTGTCATTTATTGACATGAAACTAAAAAACCAATAAACGATTTGCCACCTTATTTATATGAAATACATCGGCATCCTATCTGATACACATGGTTTCCTGGATGCGGCAGTATATAAACATTTTGCCGATTGTGATGAGTTGTGGCATGCCGGTGATTTCGGAAGAGATGTTGCTGAACCATTGGAGGCATTCAAACCATTAAAAGGAGTATATGGAAATATTGATGGTAACACGATCCGTCAGCAATTTCCGGAGGCACAACTGTTTACCTGTGAAGAAGTGAAAATATTCATCACGCATATCGGAGGTTATCCTGATCATTATGAACGGGGCGTAAAGCAAATCCTGCAACAACAACAACCTGATTTATATATCTGTGGTCACTCGCACTTGCTGAAAATTATTCGTGATCCGGTGTTGAATAATTTGTTGCATATCAATCCGGGTGCAGCCGGCAGGAGTGGTTTTCATCAGATAAGGACGTTGGTAAGGTTAAAGATTGAAGGGAAGAAAATATTTGGAGTGGAGGTTATTGAGTTGGGGAAGCGGAGTACTGGCTGAAATAGTTGCTTTGCAAATTCAGTTCGCATGTAAAATATCTAATCATTTAAAATGAAAGTGATCGAGACAAAAAGACTGACGCTAATTGGCTGCGACAAGCAAATTTTAGAAGCTGCCATAGAAGGGAACGGACAACTGGGAAAATTGCTAGTCGTTACCGTGCCTGATCATTGGACAGAATTTGGCATCGGTGCATTTCAGTATTCGTTGAAACAGCTTGAATCGAATCAGGAAGATGATGGTTGGCTGACCTATTTTCCAATCCATAAGCAGCAAAATATACTTATCGGAAGCGGTGGATATAAAGGCAGACCCTCAGCTGATGGCACTGTTGAAATTGGTTATGAAATAGCAATAGCCTACCGCAATAATGGCTTTGCTACGGAAATGACGAAAGCTTTAGTAGCTCATGCTTTTGAAGATGAAAAGGTTGTAACGGTAATAGCGCATACCCTTGCGGAGTACAACGCTTCTTGCAAGGTGCTTTCAAAATGTGGATTTGCCAATGTACAACAGCTAAGTGATCCGGATGATGGATTGATTTGGAAGTGGGAATTAAATAGAATTGATTGGCAGCAAATGGAAATGATTTGAGTGAGAAAGTGAGATTGATGCAGGGCATGCAACCGGCAACTCTATTTATTCTTGTAGTTATTAAAATGCACTTATGCAATTAATAAAATCAGCCTAACTTTCCGCGCATGCGCTCATATCTGTTATGTTTTATTTGCACTGTTCATTCGATTGCGGCTTATTCCAGCGCTTTAACCGGAATGGTAACAGATGAAGCGAACCGTCCGTTGCCTTATGCTAATGTATATATTAAAGGAACGACATCGGGAGCAACAACCAATACAGCAGGCCAATATTCATTAACGTTGCGCCCCGGCACTTATCAATTGATTTTTTCTTATGTCGGATATCTTCAGCAAACGCGGGAAGTGATTGTTGGAGAGCAGCCTGTACAGTTGAATGTGCAATTGCAGCCTGAGCAGATCGAGTTGAAAGAAGTTGTGGTAACTGCAGGTGCTGAGGATCCGGCTTATCGTGTTATTAAAGCCGCAATAAAAAAACGCAGCGATTACCTTGACCAACCGGAAGGATTTAGCAGCAGGGTGTATATAAAAGGAATTGCACGGCTTGACAGTACACCAAAATCATTCATGGGTTATAACCTGGAAAAGAAAGGTATTGATTCGTCTATGCTTGGAATCATCTATCTGAGTGAATCCGAATCAGAGTATCATTTCCGGAGACCTGGTGATGTTAAGGAAGTCATGCTATCCTCTAAAGTAAGCGGTGATGCCAATGGATTCAGTTGGAATAAAGCCAGCGATTTCGATTTCAATTTTTACAAAAACCTGGTGGATGCAGGAAGGATGAGCAACCGGCAGTTTATTTCACCCATTTCTGAAACAGCACTTTTGTATTACCGGTACAGGCTGGTCGGTACTTTTTATGAAGAAGGGGAACTGATCAATAAAATTGAGGTGATACCAAGGCGTAAAGGCGACCCTGTTTTTAGCGGCTTCATTTATATAGTAGAGGACAGTTGGCGAATACACAGCACCGATCTCTGGCTGAAGAAAGATGCAAATCTTGATTTTGTCGATTCACTGAAGCTGGCGCAAATGTATGCGCGTGTAAATGATACATTATGGATGCCGTATAGCCAAACCATGCATGTTTTTATTAATGCATTAGGGTTTAAGATGAAGGCCAATTTTGCAGGAATTTTTACTGATTATAAAATTGATCCGGACTTTCCTGCTAAGTTTTTTAGCGGAGAAGTATGGAAAATTAATGAGGATGCGAATACAAAGGATTCCCTTTACTGGATCAGTAATCGTCCCGTACCATTAACTGATGAGGAGTCAGCGGATTATGAGACGAAGGACAGCCTTTCGGTTTTGCAAAATTCAAAGCCCTACCTGGATTCTATTGATCGTGAAAACAATCAATTCGCCGTAGCTGACCTGGTATTTGGCTACCAGTATTACCGGCGATATACAAAAACCAATTACCACACGAGTGGTTTGTTAGGTTTCATAAACTATAATACGGTGGAAGGATTTGCGCCCGGCATCCGTTTAGGAATGGATAAAAGATGGGAAGACAAGAGGTTGTTGAAGTTGTCTGCAACATTTCGCTATGGATTTTCGAACCATGAACCTTCGGTGAAGTTCAAAGCCGTTTATCTCTTTGATCCTTTGCAATTTTCTTCCTGGAAAGTGGAAGGAGGACGATTTGTACAACAGTTCAATGAAGCAAATCCAATTTCACCGCTTATTAATACTGCCTATACTCTGTTTGCCGGAGAAAACTATATGAAACTCTATATGAATAGTTATGGAAAAGCAACATATGAAACGGAGATTGTAAATGGCATTCAGCTGTCTGCAGGCAGTTCGTATAATCACCGAACTGTTTTGGAGAATACCACAGACTACTCTTTTGTATCGGATTCCAATATTCATTTTACTGTCAACGATCCGCAATTTGCATCCTGTGGCGGAGAAATCTGTTTTACCGGTTATGATGCCTGGTTGATTCAATTAAAAGCAACCATACACTTTCGGCAACAATATTTTTCAAGACCTGATGAGAAAATAAACATCCGGTCGAAGTACCCGGCGCTTACTTTAAGTTATCAAAGAGGCTTGCCCTGGCTGGGCAGCGAGGTTAATTTTGACCAGCTAACGGTCGGAGTAGAGGATCATTACAAGCTTGGTACTTTTGGTGAAGGAGATTACAGGCTGGAAGCGGGAGCATTTCTTACCAATGCTAATGTGGGGGCTGCTGAGTTTCAGCATTTCAATGGAAATCAAACAATTTTCGCGCAAGCGGACCGCATGCATGCGTTTCAGTTGCTGCCGTATTATACCTACAGCACAGATCAATGGCATTTAGCAGGTCATCTGGAGCATCATTTTCATGGACTGGTATTGAATCATATTCCGTTAATACGCAAGTTGAAGTTTGAGGAAGTGGCAGGAGTGCATTACCTGCAAACACCTGACCTGCAATATGTCGAGTTGAGTATTGGCATCGAGCACATCCTGAAAGTTTTAAGGGTTGATTTTGTGGCAGCTTACAGCAATCAGCAACAATTTACTTCCGGCTTTTTGATTGGGTTGACATTAGGTGGAGGTGGAGTTGTTTCGGTGAGTGTAGATGAATGAGGATGAACAGTAAGTGCATTCCTTTACAACATGAGATGCAAATTTAGATACGCTTTTCTCGAATGTCCTTTAATTTTAGTGAGCATTACTATTTGTCTTCTGCCATAAGGAATTGCATTGAAATGGATTGATCGCCAGGTTGCATATTATCTGTTTTTATTATTTAAAAGGATTAACTTTCCAATTCGAATATTCCGGTTTTGATAATGAGTATACATAAGAATGGAGATCAGAGCTGTATTTGTCATTTAACCCAACTGCAATGAAACCAAATAGCTATATCCTGGTAAGTTGTTTCTTGCTTTTACTCTTAATTGAATGCAAGCAGACTTTTGCACAGCATGAATATGATGTATGGTACTTTGGTGACTTTGCGGGAGTGGATTTTACTTCCGGCACACCGGTGGTGTTAACAAATGGACAGGTAAGTACTTTAGAGGGAAGCTCTAGCATTGCAGATGCTTCCGGAAGTTTGCTTTTCTATACAGATGGCGAAGAAGTCTACAACAAGAATCACCAGCAAATGAGTAATGGTTTTGGACTTAAAGGAGGTTGGTCATCTACGCAATCGGCTTTGATACTAAGGCAACCGGGTACAGATTCTATTTATTATATTTTCACGGTAGAAGAGTTCCTCTATGGAGGACTTTGTTATTCAATTGTTGATCTCACGCTACAGAATGGACTGGGTGAAGTAACACAAAAGAATATTCCGCTCTTATTAACGTGTACAGAGAGACTAACTGCAGTGCGTCATGCTAATGGCATAGATTATTGGATTGTAATTCATGGTTGGAACAATAATAAATTCTATGCATATCATTTCTCCGCAACCGGAGTGGATGAAATACCGGTGGTGAGCGGTACCGGTACCATTCATTCCGGAGTTGTTGGAAATGCAATCGGCTATTTGCGGGCTTCCCATAATGGGCTTCAGTTGGCTGTTGCTGTTTATGATAATAATTATATAGAGCTTTTCGATTTTGACAAAAGTACAGGTGTTGTTTCCAACCCTATTTATATAGATGGTTTTGAGCCGAATGATGGTTTTTATGGCGTTGAATTCTCTCCAAACGATGCACTGCTCTATGGTGCTGAGTATGAACCCGCATGGCTTATGCAATGGGATATTACTTCCGGAAATGCTGCGACCATCAATGCATCAGCATATCTTGTTGGAACAGGCGGCACTTCTAAGGCAGGAGCATTGGCGCTTGCCTCAGATGGTAAAATATATATGGCTAAGCAAAATACAGAGTGGTTGGGCGCCATACAAAACCCGAATGAGTATGGGGCGGGCTGTATTTATATTGATGAGGCAGTTAATGTTTGGGGAGGGGAGTGTCTTGCTGGTTTGCCAAACTTTCCCAATGATGCATTTCAATTTAGTATTAGTATGCCTTCAGCGGATTTTACTGCTTCCAATGTAGAATTTTGTGAAACACTCTGTATTGATTTTATTGATCAATCGACCAGTAACCCTACGTCGTGGCAATGGTTCTTCAGTGGTGCTTCGCCGGCAACTTCTTCGTTGCAACATCCTGCAGGCATTTGCTACAATGAAGCAGGTGTGTATGATGTCATGCTCATCAGCAGTAATGGAGGGGGAAGTGACACCCTATTGCTCAGTAATTATATTACTGTAACAGCCCAGCCTCCCGCACCGATTATCAGTCAAAATATTGATACACTGACCTGTTCAGTTGCAAACACTTATCAGTGGTTTATGAATGGGAGTCTGCTTCCGGGAGCGACTGGACAAACACTCATCATTACACAAATCGGTGATTATAGTGTGACAATTACTGATGCGACAGGATGTGCTGTTTCGAGTTTGATTGTAGTCACCAATATACCGCTGCCGGGCTTTACAGTTTCTGAAACTACGTTATGTGAAAAATTCTGTGTTGCGTTTATTGATCAATCTACAAACAGCCCTTTCTCCTGGCAATGGTTCTTTCCCGGTGGCGTTCCGGCTGTATCGTTTGACCAGCAACCCTCACCGGTCTGCTACCAGGTTCCAGGAGTTTATGATGTAACTTTAATTACTACGAATGCAGCTGGAAATGATACGTTGACACTTTTAGATTTTATCACGGTGTATCCTACGCCGCCATTTCCAACGATCACGCAAAATGGAAATACGCTCACGTCAAGTATTGCAACCGGCTACCAATGGCAATTTAATTCAGTGGATATTCCGGGAGCTACCAACCAATCATATGATGTAATGCAGAGTGGCTATTATACTGTTTTCATTACCGACCAGCATGGTTGTGTTTCTTTTTCTACCACTTATGTGTTGCTCGTAGGAATGGAAGAGGTGAATGACGATGAGCAGGTTTTGATTTATCCCAATCCGACAGCAGGAAGTTTTATAATACAGTTATTGGGACAGACTATGGCTGGGTCAGTTACTTTTGAAATATCAAATGCGATCGGCCAGCTTGTTTATTGTGCTGAAGAAGAAATTTATGGTGCAGGCTGGAAGAAGGAAATTAATTTGAACAATGAACCGGCAGGTGTTTATTATCTTTATCTAAGTACAAAAAGGGTTGATGACGGCTTCTACTTTCCCTATGCCAGGAAAAGAATTATGGTAATGAAGTAAAGGGATATGAAGAGAATTATTGATTAGCAGACATCATCCGGCATTGATCATGACCGATTATTCAATAATTTTTATTTCATTTTATTCAATACTCAAGCGATCACTATATAACTATTCTGCGTACCGCGACAAAGAAGCATTGTGAAACTTTGCAATCAAATTTCAACAAAGTATTTTCAATGTGGTGATTCCGGATGCTACAATTGCCGGTGAATTGAAAATTGAAATCCGCAATGCGATAGGGCAGCTCATTTTTTCAGAGGTTGCAGTACCTGCATCTGCTCAATGGAATTGGAAAATTGACTTGCGCAAAAACCTGTCTTCTGATGTTTTTTCCGGAATTTATCATGTAAAGATCTGCCATAATCATCCATCCGGGAAAGCTGGTGAGATGATTTTGCATAAGAAACTGGTGGTCGTAAAATGATGATCGGCATTATCGTGAGAGTAGATTAAATTATGGGAACCTATTGTGTAGATGCAAAAGGTAGATGATCATTTGTTTAGCGGAACAATAATATTTTCATTTCCATGAGAAGTGCGGACCGTAATAAAATAGATTCCTGCAGGTAGCTGGCTTACATTCAATTGAATGCTGTATTCTGAAAGCAGTTGTAGCTGATGAGAAGAGTAAAAGCATCTTCCTGCTGCATCAAAAACAGAAACATAAAGGGGTGGATGTGCCAGACCACTGATTACGATAACTCCATTTGAATATGCGTTGGCAACCGGTGAACTTTGCACTGTTGGATTATTGACGGCAATCACATCTGAGTAAGCGATGCTTCCATCTTCATCAACTTGTTTTAACCGGTAATAATTCAAGCCTGCCATAGGCTTGTGGTCTTCAAATGAGTAATAAACAATTTCGGCACTATTACCATATCCATTTATGCTGCTCAATGGTTCAAAAAATAATTCACCGGAGCCTCTTTCTATATCAAAATGATCATTTTGTTTTTCAGAGGCTGTGCTCCATTGAAGATAGTTGATATGATTCCTGTTTTCACCAGTAAAAGCAAGCAGGGTAATTGGTAGTACGAGTTGTGGACAAATGTATTTGGCGAAGAAAACATTGTCAACAGAATTAGGAGCCGTCAGATTGGCTATACCGGTACCGGGATCAAAATCCACTGTAGAAGAACCGAATGCAGAACCATTCATAATGCCAGTGTAGTAAACATTACCAAAAGTATCGCAGGTGATGGATGACTTGTAACCTGCAACGCTGCAGTAGCAGGTATGCCCGAATACGCCTGCCCATAAATAATTACCGGTTATGTCATATTCTCCAAAAATATTGTAATAGGGAGGAGGAAGATTTCCGGGTACCGAAAGATTAGCGGTTGCGGGACCAGGATCCATATCAATAACAGCAGGTCCGCCACTGAGATAACTTCCGGCAATCAGGAGGTTATTGCATTGGTCAATAGTGATATCAATATTTCCGGTATTCAATGGCAAAAACTTAACCCATAGTAAACTTCCGGAAGCATCATAGTAGCCAAAGTACGATCCGCCACCGGCAGGCGCGATCAGATTAGTTATCCCGGTGCCGGGATCAAAATCTACTGTGCCATTGAAAGTGCCGGTAATGAATTGATTTCCGGTCACGTCTGTTTTCAGGCTTGTTCCGATATCATAACTTGTACTGCCAAATTGTTTACTCCAGAGGTAGCTTCCATTGGCATCGTATTTTGCAAGGTAACTATCATTCTGTCCGGCACTTGTTAGGTTAGCTACTCCGCCATCCGGATCAAAATCAGAAGTGCCCCAGAATGTTCCGGTGAGTATTATGTTTCCTGAGACATCTAGCGCAATATCCCGAACATCGTCTGTGGCAGTGCCACCTGTCTGCTTAGCCCACAAATAATTCCCGTTGCCATCATATTTAGCTAAAAAGATATCACCTGCTCCCAACGCAGCTAGGTTTGCTGAACCTGTCCCGGGATCAAAGTCAGCTATGCCATTGAAGGTTCCGGTTGCAAAAATATTCCCGGCGGCATCACTTAGTAAATCATTTCCGCGATCATCAGCAGTTGATCCAAGGCTTATGGCCCACAGGTAATTTCCATTTGCGTCATATTTTGCGATGAAAATGTCTGTGCTTCCGGAAAGAGAAGATTTGGTTGCAATACCCGGCCCGGGATCAAAATCCACATTATTGCCTGAATAAAAGCCGGTGATCAGGATATCTTCATTCGCATCCATCACCATGCTGCTACCTCCGTAAGAAGCATTAACAGCAATATTCTTTATCCACAGAAAGTTACCATTGATATCGTACTTGGCTATATAAACATTACAGCCATATGGCACAGGTGTTATATTGACAGTAGCAGGGCCCGGATCAAAATCAACAGTGCCAAAAAATACACCATATAGGTAAACATTTCCACTGGCATCAACTGCTGTGGCACGCTGTATTGATTCTACATTGCCAATCAGTGTTTTAGCCCAAACATAGGTAGGGGGCTGAGAGCGGCAAAATTCAGGTATGAGAATTATTATTGATAGCAGTATGATTACCGGTAGTTCTCGCAAAGCTTTCACAATTGCAAATGAACGTCGCAATGAATTTCGAATCAATGACATTGGTTGGCGAGCACTACGACGAAAGTCATCTTCATGAAGTGATCTTATAGTCAGGATAGTTTATTGTCAAGCTGGTGGTCTGGCTACTTATTTGTACCAGTTACTGAGTTGTGATGCAGGGCATCGATTGAACGGATTAGGTAGATGTTCTTTTGGAAAGCTACCAACCATTTATGGCAATGGAGTAGCCCTTACCGCAACTTTCAGGTCAAATTTGACCGTAATGATATCATTCACTTTCACCAGGCCAAATAGAGGCTTCAGGGGCTTTGAGGTGATAGTCATTCAATGAAATATTATGTTGCCCGGTAAAGTGATAAGCACCCGGATACATTTCTTTTCCGGTAAATGTTATTTCATTTATTCTGCGTACTCCTGCCAGCGTGATGTAGACTTTTGCTGTCATAGGTGATTGAACCGAAAAGTTAACCGGTTTGCCATCTTTAGATTTAGCTTGTTGAATTTCAATAATGATGTAGGGCAACTCTTCTGCCCGAAGCAGATTGTAAAGATTGCTGTTCATGGCATCGTTTCCACAATTGAGCGAGACAGTAGCTACTTTTAACTTTGTGTCGCGGAAAATGGCTGTATTGGTAACCGGATCGATAGTGGTGGTGCCTTTGCTTTTACCATATTTCTCAATGGAGAAACAGGCAAACTCGTTAATATTGGTTGTGCCTGCTACGGTTATTTTGCTGTCGGCGAGTATAGCATATTCAATCGTATAATTGTGTGCTGACTGTGCCTGTAAAATATTTCTTGATGCAATGAAAAGGATCGGAGTTGTGATCAGTAATAAAATAAAGTGAATGGATTTAATATTCAGTGAAGAGCTCATATAGTAAAACTAACAAAGAACCGTCTTTCAATGGTTAATTGAAAGACGGTTCTTATGATCAAACTAGAAACCGATAGCAGCTTCAATCATTATGCCATTGAATTTTGCACCATCATTACCGGTGCCGGCGTAACGGATATCTAATGTGGGGAAGTCTTTGTAAACCTGGTTCACATATTCCACTTTTGCCATCAGGTTCTTAATGATATACCAACCTGCGGAAATTGCGAAACGGTCAGAGGAAACGGATTGAATGGAAGTCACTTTCGTTGGGTCTGTGAACAACATGTCCGCTGACATAGTATTATATCTGCCTGCAACCCAGAATTTTTCATTTTTAGTAAAGCGGTAAATTACATCCACACCAAATTGACTGGCGCTTCTTTTATCTACTTCATTTACTTTGCGGCCATCTGCAAATTCAATAACTCCGAATACTTCAAGTCCATGATATTTAATAAAAGGGTTAATCATGAAAGCAGTAACCTGGTCACTGAATCCGGGATTGATCCTTCCTGAAAAAGCCTGAGCAGTTACAGAAGATGCAGAGTTTTCCATTACACTGAAGTAATGTGATCCTGTACGATCTCCACCAAAGATGGTATTGCTGGCTGAACTCTTTGTGGTGTAAACAGAGCCGGTAAGTCTGAAACGAAGATCAGGTTTTACCTGGCTGTCATATCCAAATTTGGCTATAATGCTGGGTGCACGCCTGTTGGCTTCTTTACTTACTGAATCAATTGCCAGTGGTTCAGAAACATCACCTTTGATTTCACCGCCTGTCATTCCAAAAACACCTATGAATCCGCTGTTCTGGTACTGAATTTCACCACCAATTTCAGTGGTAAACTCATCCATAATCATATTCTCAACAAATGGATTGTACATGGTGTTACCACCGTCACTTCTGCGATAGTGCTGATCCCCATAGTTAACTTCATAATCACCGAATTTCAGGGTGAAATTTTCCATCAGTTTATCAACTGTCGGGCTCTTAAGAAAAAGCAACTTGTCAAATTGAACAAAGCCGCCTTTTACCCATGCTTCCTGATGGTGACGGGATGAGAGGTAAGTAACAAGGCTTACATGCACACCATCATAAATTGCCACATCAATATTCAGGTTGGCCATGGCAAGGTTGAAGCCATTCGACAATTTAATTAATGCACGGTCATCTTTACTGTCTGCATTGGCATCAATCATATGCCAACCGGTCATTGCTCCGGTAAATTGAGCGGTATCGATCACGTTTTCATGCTGGAGGTTCTGAAACTGTTGAGTGAAACTACCTCCGATCCTTAGTTTGAAGCCCGTAAACGGTATAGTGTCTGTTTTCGGAGTTTCAAAAACATTTAAACCTCTTTGGTCGTAAGGCCTGAAATTTTGCATGGGTGCCTGTTGTGCCATTATGATACTGCTGCAAAAAATCATCAGGCTTAGCATGCTGAATAATCTGATCTTGTTTTTCATTGTGCTTGAGTTTTATTTGAATATTAGTTTATTGATGAAAGTTCTAAAAGAAAATTACCTGGGAAGCATGGTAGCTTTGAATTTCACTACTACTTCGTCGCCAACCTTCATGGCACCCATGAATGCTGTTGGCGGGCTCACTCCGAAATCAGTCATTTTCAAAGTTTTGCTGCCTTCAAAAATTAATGAACCTGCAGAGCCTGACTGCACCTTAACCTGGAGATCTATGGCTTTGGTGACACCGGCTATAGTGACCTGTCCTTTTGCTGCAATGGAAGTTCCGGCGGTTGAAGGATTAATATTGTTTACCGGTGACAACAATTTATAAGTAATGGTAGGATTCTTTTCCGCTTTCAGGGCTTCGTAAGTTTTGTTGTCCATTATAGACCCGTGGGTACTCTTAATATCTATGCATTGAATTGTAACCTGCACTGATAGAATGTTCATGCTGCCATCATCATTCATTGAGAATGATCCGTTGCCCGTTGCTTTTTGAATAGTTTCATCCCAATCATGCACATTGGAAGTTCCTTTAATGGTAAACTCAGCAGACGGCGCTATTACATACGTGCTTTGAGCTCTTACTAATGGCATTGCAAGTATCAGGAGCGGCAGTAGTAATTTGGTGAATGTTTTCATGATGAGTAATTGTAAACTGATTATTAATTGCTGGCACAAGGTCTTATTGGTCGTAGTGTATGATCATGACCTGTGTCATCAACCTGCATGATTTTTAATCTATATGAATATGATAAAAGTCATCCAACAAGAGGATTTCATAAGACGCAAAAAAAGGCCGGAATTGAAAAGATTTTCAATTCCGGCCTCTATATACCCTGATACAATCAAGGATTCATTTTCTCACAAATCAAACCTGCCACCAATGCCTGGACAAAACCATACAGAAACCAGGTGAAAACGATGGTCAGTGAAACATTCATGGCACTAAAGATGATCCACATGGAAGGAAGTGTAGCAACTAAAGAATAGATGATGCCGAATTCAATTCCTCGCATAGTGAAGCCACCTTTTAACACGCCTTTGAATCTTTCCCAGAACCAGGCCAAAGCAAATCCAAGTATAACAGGGTGAATATAGTAGAGGAAATCTCTTTCTGAATTAGATTGAAATGCAGGGTCATAATACTCCAGGGCAATGCTTGGAAAAAGCAAAATGGTCAGATACAAAGCAAGTATGCTCAGTATGAGAAGCGTTATGGCGGGAAACAAAGCCACTGATTAAGATCTTTTTCATATTCTTTTGAGTTAAGAGTGAAGCATTAACGGAGCTTTATGTTTGCGTTAATGAATTGATGGGTCAAATGTAACTTACAAATATGCAAGTATGATCATGTCATTTGTTGGCTGATGGGATGATCTTTGTCATATGAAGAAATGAATTATCGGTTACCATACCTGTGTATTGAGTATACAAAGTCTGTGTGCGATTGCTCCTGTTGCTTTCATTTAGTATATTTTCATACCAATATAATAAGTCAGTATACTGACTGATGAAAGTCATTGACAACTACTCACATCACCAGTAGTTTTGATGCGCTTATGGGTTTACCCTAAAGCGTAGTAGGTGTTTTGTTTTAGTATGAGAGTGCCGCATTGCAACCGATGCGGCACTTTTTGTTTTTTTATTAAACAGCCTGGAGGAGTGATTGCAATACCATTATTATCTTTTTTTAAAGCAGGTAGTAATTGCAATGAGAAGTTTGAGAGATATAGGTCATATCAGGAGGCAACAAATGTCATAGACTATTCATGCGGTGGAAAATAGATTCGCAGTAAATTTTGTGACCATTATTATGAATCGTATCGTTTTAAAAAAGCAGCTTTCTGAAAAGGTTTTCTTGATGAAAGTAATGGCGCCGTTGATTGCAGAAGAGCGGCAACCCGGTCAGTTCATCATACTACAAACGGAAAGTGAATATGGTGAACGTATTCCGCTCACTATTGCAGATGCTGACAGGAAGGAAGGATCCATTACCCTCATCTTCCAGGTAGTAGGAAAAACCACAGCACAGCTGGCACAGTTTGAAGCAGGTGATGATTTGCCGGCAGTGGTAGGTCCATTAGGCAAACCAACACACATACAGCACTATGGCCATGTGGTATGTACGGGAGGAGGAATAGGTATAGCTCCGTTATACCCTATTGCACAGGCATTGAAACAGGCAGGAAACCGGATAACTATTATACTCGGCGCAAGATCCAAAGAACTTATTATCCTGGAAGAAGAGATGCAAGCCATCGCCGATGAATGTATTATTTGTACTGATGATGGCTCTTATGGCAGGCATGCAATGGTTACGGAACCACTGAAAGAGCAATGTGAAAAAGCAGATAAGCCGGCCATGGTAATCGCAATCGGTCCGCCGATGATGATGAAAGCCTGTGCGGAAACAACAAAACCTTATGGCGTATTTACACAGGTTTCGCTTAACACAATCATGGTTGACGGAACCGGTATGTGCGGTGGTTGTCGTGTGAATGTGGGAAATGAAGTAAAGTTTGTTTGTGTTGATGGTCCTGAGTTTGATGGACATCTCGTAGACTTCGACAACATGATTGCCAGGTTGCATGCCTATAGCGATATTGAAAAGAATAAGTATAAATGTTTTGTGGAAGAAGGATGGAAAGAAAAAATGGTCAGCCAATGACAACGCACACGTCTCAAAAGAATACGGAAGACGCTAAGAAAATGCTCGTTGATTACCTGCAAAGAGTCGATCAGCTAAAAGCAAAGGACAGAACTTTGATTCCTCCTCAGGAGATGCAGCTACTGGATCCTGAATTGCGGTCGCATACGCTTGATGAAGTGGCAATTGGTTTTACTGCAGACCAGGCCAGGATAGAAGCCTTGCGGTGTCTTCAGTGTATTAAGAAAACATGTGTCGAGGATTGCCCGGTTAGCATTGACATTCCAGGATTTATCCATCACATTGCAACCGGAGAATTTGAAAATGCTGCTTCCGTAATCAGGCAAACCAGTTTGTTGCCTTCCATTTGCGGACGTGTATGTCCGCAGGAAACACAGTGCCAGGCACATTGTACCGTTGGAAGGGCATTGAAGGATGTCGACAAGTCGGTAGCTATTGGAAGGCTGGAGCGTTTTGTTGCAGACTGGGAACGTATTAACGGTAAGGTAAAAGAACCGGAAGTAAAACCTGAAACAGGAAAACGTGTTGCTGTAGTCGGCAGTGGCCCTTCCGGACTGGTGGTAGCGGCAGATTGCCGCCGGCAAGGCCATCATGTTACTATATTTGAAGCCTTTCATAAATTAGGGGGCGTATTACGATATGGTATTCCTGAATTCAGATTACCGAATGAAATTATTGACCGTGAGATAGAAACCCTCAGAAGAATGGGAGTGGAATTCCAAACTAATTTTGTTGTAGGCAGAACACGCAAACTGGTTGACCTTATTGAAAAAGACCACTTTGATGCAGTGTTTGTCGGAACCGGTGCCGGATTGCCTTTCTTTATGGGTATTGAGGGGGAAAACCTGATCGGCGTTTTTTCAGCCAACGAATACCTTACCCGGGCAAACCTGATGCATGCCAATGAAACGGGCAAAGCAGATACTCCCATGTTTCCATCAAAGCATGTGGCAGTATTAGGTGGAGGAAATGTGGCAATGGATGCCGCACGTATGGCATTGCGTCTTGGTGCAGAGAAAGTGATGGTCATCTATCGCCGAACAGAAAATGAAATGCCTGCGCGCAAAGAAGAAGTCAGGCATGCAAAAGAAGAAGGGGTTGAATTCCGTTTTCTGGAGAATGTGAAACGAATTTTGGGTAATGAAAAAAAATGGGTGCAATCAGTTGAATGCATCACCTGTGAACTGGGAGAACCGGACGCCTCCGGCAGAAGAAGACCTATAGAAGTTCCAGGTAGTAACTTTCTTATTAATGTGGATACCGTGATAGTGGCTGTGGGTAATGGCAGCAATCCACTGATCAGTCAGACAACACCCGATATGCAAGTGAATAAAAGAGGAAACATTATAGTGGATGAAATGCAGAAGACCTCTATTGACCGGATTTTTGCCGGTGGAGATATTGTATTAGGCGCAGCTACAGTTATACTTGCCATGGGTGAAGGTCGTCGTGCAGCGGCAGCTATTAATAAGATGTTGGCTGATGAAATCCAAAGAGAACATGCTACGTAGGTTGCTGTAATGGAAACTTTGAAACGCTACCTATGTTTGCTGCACAAAAAAAGATAGCGGAAAAGCAAATGATTGAAATGCTACAGAGATCATTTTGAAGCGAAACAAGATTTCTGATATCTTTAAGCGCTCACTAAATTTCAAGCATAATCTTATTGCACATGGCTATCGTTAAAAGAGTAATACGGGCGCTCCTTTTGTTACTGCTCCTTGTTTTTATTGTGATTCAATTCTTTCACCCCTTGCCGAATTCCGATGGTGATGAAAGCGGAACCATTGCAAATGTTTTTCCCGTCAGCGACACATTGCAAGCCATCCTGAAAACGTCCTGTTACGACTGTCACAGTAACCACACCAATTATCCCTGGTATGCTAAGATTCAACCTGTTGACTGGTGGCTGGATCATCACGTTAAAGAAGGCAAAGCGGAATTAAATTTTTCGATTTTTGCTTCCTACTCACCAAGAAGGCAGTATAGGAAATTCGAGGAAATCATGGAGCAGGTTAAAGCAGATGAGATGCCTGTTTATGCCTACACGCTTCCTCATCCTGAAGCTGCTTTGGATGCATCGCAAAAGGAGCTACTGATTACCTGGTCTTCGGCCATGAGAGATACGCTTGAGCAGCATCATCCGATGGATAGTTTGGTGAGGAAGAAGAAGTAGATGGATGGGAGAGAAGAAACAGGAGGCAAGAACCAGGAGCCAGGATGGTTAGTATGACAAAAGACTTAAGACGTAGGACAGGTACAGCGATATGAATGTTGCTATACGAACCACTTAAACAAAATTAACGGCATAAGACTTAAGAGAAGAAGAGTGACATTTAAGTCGTAATTCTTACCGCATTAAAAAAGTACAGGCACATTTATGTCGCTTTTCATTGAAAGCAACTATTATTGCTGACTGAAAATAAATCATAAACTATGAATCTTCGTAATTTTTTCTTCAGCATTTCGCTAGTGATAACTACAGTCGTTACTTCGAATGCACAATATGCAGAAGTTTATCCCACCAACTGGTGGGTGAGTATGAAAATGAATGCCGTGCAACTACTATTGAAAAGTACAAATGCTGATTTCAGTAAAGAGACCTTTTCTATTGACTATCCGGGAATCAAAATAATCAAGCAACATACTTTTGAGAATGGCAAGTATGTAGCATTGGATATTCAAATCAGTACCAAAGCGAAACCGGGAAATGTATTCATTGCCTGTTCGAATGGAAATACAAAAAAACACCATTGAATGGCCGTTGCTCGAAAGAAGATCAGGCAACGGAACTGCTTTTGCCCAGGGAGTGACACCGGCTGATTTTATTTATCTCGTATTGCCCGACCGTTTCAGCAACGGTGATCCATCGAACGATAGAATTCCCGGTATGCGGGATCAGACGTTAAACCGCGATTCCATCTATTACCGACATGGCGGTGACCTGCAAGGTATCACCAATCACCTTGATTACCTGAAGCAACTTGGAGTTACAGCACTTTGGCTGATGCCTGTTATTGAGAATGATAGAACAGAGCGCACGGAGCATGGTTATGCCTTTACCAATCATTACAAAATAGACAGAAGGTTGGGTGGCGAGGAAGCTTACAGTAAGCTCAGTGATGCATTGCATCAACAGGGAATGAAACTGGTACAGGATGCAGTTTATAATCATGTAGATATTGACCATATCTTATTCATTGATAAACCATCCAAAGATTGGTTTCATCAATGGCCTGATTATACCGGTACGAGTTACAAGGATCAACCGGTGTTTGATCCATATGCCTCAAAGCACGACAAAGACATTACCACCAATGGCTGGTTCACCAGGCAAATGCCTGACCTGGATCAGACCAATCCATATGTTGCGAATTATCTCATTCAGCATGCCGTTTGGTGTGTGGAGAAGTTTGGCGTGGATGGATGGAGGATAGATACCTACCTCTACAACGACCTTGCTTTTATGAATCGTTGCAACAAAGCATTGCTGGATGAGTATCCGAAGCTTAGCATTTTTGGTGAGCTATGGGTGAATGGAGTTACCTCCCAGGTGTATTTTGTGGAAAATAATATCAGCATTCCAACCTTTACGAGTAATCTTCCGGGAGCTACAGATTTTCAAACGTACATGAATGGCATCGTTCCGGCGCTCACGCAGCCATTTGGATGGAATGAAGGAGTGAACAGGTTGTATACAACACTGGCCAGTGATTATCTGTATAAGGATGCAACACGCAATGTGATCTTCTTAGACAATCATGATCTCAGCCGTTTCTATTCTGTTGTAGGTGAAAGTGTGGCGAAGCAGAAAATGGGTATTCAGTGGTTGCTTACCAGTCGTGGTATTCCGCAAATGTATTATGGCACGGAAATACTGATGAAAGGCTTTACCAACCCGGATGGATGGGTGAGGCTGGATTTTGCCGGAGGATGGCAGGGAGATCAGAAGAATGCCTTTACAGGAGCGGGATTGACCGAGGAGGAACGGACGGTGCAGGCATTGGTGAAGACTTTGGCAAATTACCGGAAAACATCATCGGCACTTACCACCGGCCAGTTGATGCAGTATGTCCCGGACGATGGTCTCTATGTTTATTTCCGCTACGATGCGCAGCAAACCATCATGTGCGTGATGAATACCTCCGGAAAAGACAAGGAAGTGGATTTTAGCAAGTATGCTGAAAGAACAACCGGATTTAGCAGCGCAAAAAGTATTACGGCAAATTATGCATTCCGGCTGTCAGACAAGACGAAAATTAATAAAGACGAGATGTGGGTGCTGGAGTTGGCGCGATAGGAGCGTACCATAAAGCCGCTTTTTATAAATGAAGTTAGTAACCATTAGCAGTTGACGCGAGTTGGTAGCCTTGCAATCAGCTCCTGACGCTTGATTGCCGGCAATAGAATATCTTCGGACATACATTCCATCACTTTTATTATGATACCAAAAATTATTCTCAGTTGCCTGTTGTTGCCAATGGGTTTGTTTGCACAGGGCAATGTGGCGATTCGGTGCACTTTTGAAAGCAGCAAGAATGATACGGTCAGCATCATTCCGGTCGTGTATTATCTCGATGAGTATGAAAAAGAATACACAGCAATACTGCATAATCGGCAATGTGAATTTAATGTAGCCGTTACCAAGCCTGCAGTGTTACAGTTGCATTACAAAGGAAGTTCAATCAACCTGTTCACTGAACCCGGCAATCAGCTGGAAATAAATTCCAAAGGGGATTCATTGCATTACAATTTGTCATTTACCGGAATGGGTGCCACAGAAAATCAATGGCTCTATTCATTTCAAAAATTGTTTGGTGATGATTTTAATACCGGGAAAATTAATGTCGCTATTCTCAGCACAGAGGTGGATGCATTTGAGATGAAATTGTTTGAGCAGCGAAAGAAGCAGTTGGCGTATTACAATGCTGCCGAGGGTAAAGCAACATTCAGTGAAGCTTTCAAAAAGTTTATGGAGCATACCATTCAATACAATTATTATGCGCGCTTACTTTCTTACCCGATTATAAGAGCGAATCAATCTAGTCAGGTGCTTACCGTAAAGGCTTTCCCAAAAGTGATGTTGGAAGGTATTGATGCTTCCTTATTTAATGATCAGGCATTGTGTGCTGCATCCTATCGCGATTTCCTTTATTACTACACTATTTATTTCACCTCTGAAGCCAACGGGTTTAATAAGTTTAAAGATCTGAATATGTCTTTGGAGAAGAAAGTCCAAACTGCGATGGGGAGTTTTAAAGGGGCGTCTTTGAATTGGTTGATTGCTTATTTACTAAACAGTGAAGTGAACCGTGTGAGTCAGTATACTGCAAGACATATCTATGACGTGCTGAGCCTGCAGGAAGGAAATGGTACATATACCGGCTTATTGAAGAAGAAAGTGGAGGCAAGGCTGGCGGCAAAAGATGTCGTGGTCACAAATGGTTCAGAAGGACCTGATAAGGCTACAAGTAGTTCGGGAATGAATTATCCAAAACTGAAGGGCATAGATG
Source organism: Chitinophagaceae bacterium (assembly GCA_016704325.1). GTDB lineage: Bacteria > Bacteroidota > Bacteroidia > Chitinophagales > UBA10324 > JACCZZ01. The sequence goes on along the minus strand of JADJAG010000008.1, from coordinate 315,412 downwards.
GCAAGTATTTCACTTTTGATGACCTGAAAGGCAAGGTAGTGTATGTAGATTTTTGGGCAAGCTGGTGTGGCCCGTGCCGGCAGCAAATGCCCTATTCAAAGCAGTTGCACGGCATGTTTAATGAAAAGCAGCTGAAGGAACTGGTATTTCTCTACATTTCTATTGATGCAACTGAAGAGGCGTGGAAGTCGGGCATCCAACAGTTGGGAATAGAAGGGTTGCATGGTATTTCACCAGGCAACTGGCAATCACCTATAGCAAAGTTTTTTGGTATAAGCGGTATTCCCAGGTATATGTTGATTAATAAGAAGGGAGAGATTGTTGATTTGAATGCTAAACGACCGAGTATGATGCAGGAGATTTATAATGATATTTTGAAGCTGATGGAATGAACGGATTGCGGATTGCGGATTTGCGATTGCGGATTGGTGAAAGCATAAACGCAATAACAAAAATAGGGCGAATTGTATAGTATCCTGATTTCAATTTAGAATAATCAACAAGGCCAGGCACATTCATCAGTTTGATGATTGTCGCCTGGCTGAAGTTGAATGCTATTGATGTTTTGAATTGAGATGATTATGATGGTTTACCGTTGAATAATAAATTTCCCCGCAAAGAATTGCTGGTCATCTGTTCTTACAGTATAGAAATACATGCCATCACTGCCGATGTCATCAACTGAAATTTGAAGTTGGGCTGAATGGGTTACAGGAAGTTGTATGCGTAATGCTCCGCTGGTGTTGTAGATGAAAAGCTCTGCTTGTGTTGCTACTATGGTACCGAGATCGAAAGTGATGAAGTCACTCGACGGGTTGGGATAAACATTTAAAGCAAAGCTATTTGCTGTAAGAGCGTTTGGAATCCCGATGGTGACATTTTCATTGTTGTATCTCACAATAAGAACCCGGCCTGTATCTATATAATTTGTAGAAGCACACAACAGGGTAATTTTATCACTTGGATATAAATAGACTTTGTTTGCCGAACAATACAATCCGTCGAAACGATTAGTTACCATTCCATTTATGCCAAAACTACTATCGGGAATACCCGAGGAGGTAAACCGCATAAGCAACAACAGACTATCATCCCAAACTCCGGAAGCCACAATTTTGTGATCGCTTTGAATGGTCAAAGATTTAAATGAGCGCAAAGAATAGCCGTTGAAAGAAGACTCATATTTTCCATAAACCGCAAAGGCAGAATCAATTTGACCATCCGGGGTATATTTATGCAGATTTGTCCTGAATCCCCCTCCAGAAACGGATCCTCCACCCTCGCCTACAAGGATTGACATATCTTCTTCCAGAACAAAATCCCAATAGGATATGTCATCAATAGAAAGATCAGTGACGATTCCAAAACTTCCAAAGGAAGAGTCAATTATTCCGTTGGATTGATAACGCATAATTGATTTATGATCCCATTGCCAATAATGCACAACACCCAATAACAGTATTTTACCACCAGGTCTAACAAGTACTTTATCTCCATATTCTTCGTGCATTGACAAATTGGTAAGATTTGTAATTATTCTTCCTGCATCACCAAAGGAGGAATCAGGTGTGCCATTTGGAAGCAAACGCAATAAAGTAATGTCTTTCTGGTATGTCGAAAGCGCATCCGTTGATCCCGAAAGAAGTATTTTATTGTCCTCTTGTATTCCCAAACATCCTGCATAATCTCTATTGCCCAGGTCAATAACCAATTGGCCAAGATTAGCAAAAGAAGTATCAATGCCGCCGTCAGGCAGAAATCTTGTCAGAAAAAAATCAGTGTTGTAAGCTGAATCAGTGGGCGTGAGCTGAATAGTGCCTGCAACAAGTATTCTGTCATCCTGTTGTAACTGGATATAGCTGTTATTATAAATGTGCCCGGTATTGAAAATTTCCTGTCCATTATTTCCAAAAGTGATATCAGCAATTCCATCAGCAAGATATCGTGTCAATATAAAGCTGGAATCGTCAAATGCATATAAAAGAAGCATTCGCCCATCCGAATCCATGGTGCTGAATGGCAAATTGTATGGACCATAATTGGATCCGCAGTAAGAAATCCCATTATTACCATAGGTGGAGTCCAGAGTTCCTGCCTGTCCAAATACTTTATTGCTAATGACAATCAACATTGAGATTAAGAATATTATCTTTCTCATAGCATTTAAGTTTTTGACTCATAGAAAAATCAGTTAGCGCTGAATAATAAATTTCCCCGAAAAGAATTGCTGGTCATCTGTTCTCAGGGTATAGAAATACATTCCATCACTGCCAATGTCATCCACAGAAATATTAAGTAGCGTTGAATGTGATGCAGTAATTTGTTGGAGTAATACTCCGGTGGAGTTGTAAATGAAAAGTTCAGCTTGCGCAGTTGCCACACTTCCGAATTCGAAACTGATAAGGTCATTGACGGGGTTGGGGTAAATAGAAACGGAATCGGTTGCGGACAATTCTTCAATCCCGGTTAGTGCCGGTGTATATTCCCACAAATCATTTTCATAATAACTCTGGAATCCTTCCTGATATCTTCCGGTTCCCAGATATCCTTTGTTGCCAATGCTGAATCCAACAGCTCCGGTCCGGGCAGTTCCACCGAAATCGGTTTTCTGCGTCCATGTGTCAGTACCAGGATCGTATTCCCAAAAATCTTTCTTGAAGACATCATCTTCTCCGGTTCCCAGATATCCCTTGTTGCCAATGCTGAATCCAACAGCTTCATTCCGTGCAGTTCCACCAAAATCAGCTTTCTGTGTCCATTCATTTGTTACAGGATCATATTCCCAAAAATCTTTTTCATTGCCCGCTCCTAAATAACCTTTGTTACCTATACTAAATCCGGCTGCATCAGTACGAGCACCCCCTCCGAAGTCGGCTTTCTGAGTCCAGCTATCAACAACAGGATCATATTCCCAGAATTGGCTGGTGGTGTACCAAAATCCATTTCCCGTTCCGACATATCCTTTGCCGCTGATACTGAAACCTACTCCATTACTAAGAGCACCACCCGGAAAGTCGGCTTTCTGTATCCAGGTATTACCAGCGGGATTATATTCCCAGAAATCATTCAGATACCCACCCAACCCACCATTCGATACGTATCCTGTTCCCAGATATCCTCTATCACCAATACTGAATCCTACGGCGCCTGACCGCCCGCCGCCTATAAAATCAGCTTTCTGCTTCCAGGCATCTGCAGAAGGATCATATTCCCAAAAATGATTGGCATAGCCTGCATAACCGCCACCTGTTCCTACGTATCCTTTGCCGGAAATACTGAAAGCAACTGCACCCAAACATTTCGTTTCACCGAAATCGGCTCGCTGTATCCATGAGTTATCGACAGCATCATATTCCCAGAAGTCCTCGTAAATGTGACTGTCCATGAATCCATCAGTCCAGTATCCAGTTCCCACGTATCCTTTGCTACCGATACTGAAACCAACTGCATCAAAACGCTCATATCCTGCAAAATCTGTTTTCTGATTCCATGTATTAATGGCTGGATCATACTCCCATAAATCCTTTTTGCATGGAGGGTAAGGGTATAAATTAGAATGTCCAGTTCCTACGTATCCTTTCTTATCAATGCCGAAGGAAACGGCACCCCAGCGTTCAAGCCCGCCGAAATCTGCTTTCTGCGTCCATGAATTGGCGACGGGATCGTACTCCCAGAAATCCTTGCAGTATTGATTTTCCTGATCGAAGTAAGAACCAGTTCCCACGTATCCCTTGCTCTCAATACTGAAACCAACTGCTTCCCAGCGCTCAATTCCTCCGAAATCCGATTTCTGTATCCATGCATCAGCGACAGGATCGTATTCCCAGAAATCTCTATAGTACGTATTCACTGTGGAAGACTCAAAATCAAATCCTGTTCCAACATATCCTTTACTATCGATGCAGAAACCTACTGCACCAGCACGGTTAGTTCCTCCGAAATCAGCTTTCTGCGTCCAGGTATTTCCATCAGGATCATATTCCCAGAAATCTTTGGTGAAGTAATTAGAAGAGCCATCGTAATAACATCCGGTTCCCAGATATCCCCTGTTGCTAATGGTGAATCCAACAGCGTCCGTCCGAGCAGTTCCTCCGAAATCCGCTTTTTGTGTCCAGGTATCTGCTTCAGGATCATATTCCCAGAAATCTTTGAAGTAATTACCCATAAGATTTCCGGTTCCGATATACCCTTTGCTGCCAATGCTGAAACCGACTGCTCCGGTGCGAGGCGAATGTTCTGTAACATTTGCTGTATTATATCCGAGATCACTTTTTTGTGTCCAGGTATCCTGAGCGATCATACTTCTAGTGATCAAGCAAAATATGAGAGAGAAGAGAAGTGTTGCTCTTGATATTAGATTAAGAATTGAGTTTTTCATGACTTATGATTTTTTAATTCATGAAAGAATATATTAGTGTTGAATAATAAACTTCCCTGCAAAAAATTGCTGATCATTTGTTCTCACCGTGTAGAAATACATGCCATCACTGCCGATGTCATCAACAGGAATCCGGAGTTGAGTAGAATGTGATACGGAAAATTGTTTGAGCAATACTCCGGTGGAGCTGTAAATAAAAAGTTCTGCTTGTGTTGCTACTACGTTACCTAGATCGAAAGTGATGAAGTCGCTGGAAGGATTCGGGAATAAATTCAAATCATTTCCACTCGAATTTTCTGCAATCCCGGTGTTACCGGAAAGCAATTTGATATCATCTATGTATAAGCCTTTGAGTTTGTTGGTTACAATGAAATTTCCCCAATCAAATCCAATCTGAATTTCACCGGTAAGCGTATCCGGTATATACAGAGTGATTGTTTTCCATTGACTGCTGCCAGGAATAAAAACTGAATTAGTCGAGGCCGTTTGTAACTCATTTGGCAGCAATGCATCTCCGACATGAAGAGCGCCACTTTCCACACCCATCTCTGTATTTCCAATTAATTCCCAGCGTTCGTAGGTGCAAGGCCTTTTCCAGGTTACACGCAAACCACCGGCAATGGTGCCAGCATTGCTCAAGCCGCATGCTACCTTAAATTCTAAGGTGCGGCCAGGACCGGGGATTTGACTCAAGTCAAAAATGTGAGTGAAGAAAACACTGAAATATTTGAAACCGCTGTCTAACCTTATTGAATTAGTACCGGAATACGCCGCAAGATTTGTCACCGACCATTTTTTACCTCCTAAAATCCATTGAGGTAGCTGCTGATTGAACACGGGATCTTCAAAGGATTCCGTCATTGAGTTATCGGTGCTGCTGTAATAGACTTCTGCCGGTTCAATCCTGATCACTTTCTCTATCGTGTCAGTTCCATAACTGTTGCTTACGATTAAACTTACACTGTGTAATCCGCTGTCTGCGAAAACTACTGAAGGGAAAATGTCTGTTGATGTTTCCGGAACACCGCCCATAAATTTCCAATGATAAGCAGTAGGATTCCAGGTTGAAGCCTCATAAAACTGAACGGGCTTGCCGGCACAAAGCCATCTGGCATAATTTCCGTAGCCAAAGTCAGCTATAGGTGTGTTCGCGCATACAGGTGTCGTGTTGTCAACGCCAGTTGATGAAAGGTTTTCAGGAGCCCAAAGTGTATTTCGCCATTCGTTTCTTGCCAAACAAGTACGCAAGCGATTTACCTGACCTTCGCTAAACATATTCACGCATTGTGAATAGTCCATGTAGTTGTTAAACATATCACCATCCGGACCATTTGCACAGGTAATGTGGGGAAATGTCGGGCAACCGAAATTCTGATAGTCTTGCAATGGAGTGTCGTCAACATCATCATCATCGCTGCAACCTGCTCCTGAACCAAAAACATGGTTTAACGACAGGTTATGACCCATTTCGTGAGACAAGGTATGCCCTCGGTTTCCTGGTGGAACTCCGTTAAACCCGTTTCCAAGAACAAAATAACCTACCATCAATGCATCATAGTTTGGAGCCGCATTCTGTCCACTGTCAAAAGGGGCAATATAACTCGCACCGAAATTTATCGGGCTTCCATAAACGTCAATCCATGTCACCACATAAATATTCAGATACCTTGTGTGATCCCAGGAAAAATTGGGTTGCATTTGCATGTAATTGTCAAAAGCACCGGTAAGCGGAGAATAAATTCTGTCAATTCCATCAGTACAATTGCCATTTGGATCAATACGCGCAAGTCTGAATTCTACTTTGGGATTACCTCTTAGTGGATGGAATGCTGCCGGAATATCAACGGTGTCAGGATTCTGCCGGTTGAAATCCTGATTAAGAATTTGCAGCGCTAATTGAACATGGCTTTTCGAAATGTTCTCGGCGCCTCCTTGTGTAAGAATATGAAACACGGTTGGAATGATGATAACAGAATCGCCGTTAACGGTGGAATCCGGTTTGAGCAGATGCGTTGACAGAGGCTGCAGAATTCCGCAGGCATTATTCCATACAGTTTGTGCAAATCCAAAATGCGGAAGCGCGATAAGCATCCACAGCAAAACGCCGGTTCGAGTTATTATCTTTTTCATAGCTTTAGTGTTTAAACTGATTGACCAATTTTTTTGTCGCCGTATTTTTTTGTTTGAACCCGTTTAACATTTACCAAGTATTAGCGTTGAATAATAAATTTCCCCGCAAAGAATTGCTGATCGTCTGTTCTCACTGTATAGAAATACATGCCATCACTGCCGATGTCATCAACTGAAATTTGAAGTTGGGCTGAATGGGTTACAGGAAGTTGTATGCGTAATACTCCGCTGGTGTTGTAGATGAAAAGTTCCGCTTTTGTTGCTGCAACTTTGGCAAGATCGAAAGTGATAAATCCAGTGGCAGGGTTAGGATAAAGGTTAACCGCAGTTAATTGATTGGGTACCTCTTCAATACTTACAGTAGTACATGTCAGGATATTTACCTGTGCATGCAATTGGATATACTCGCCTGAAAGTGTTCCGCCTCCCGCAATTAAGAGATGATTTCCTGCAGATGCAACTGAATGGTCGAAAAGATTATAAGGCAATGATCCCGTTGACCAGTTGCCGCTCACTTCGTCATAGATATCAATTACATTAAAATCGCCGGTAAAAGTGTAGTTCTCTGTTTCAATAGTCATACCTCCAACGAAGTAAGCTCTGCCGCAAACGGAAGCTGTATTTTCATCTTCCAAAAAACCTCTTGCAACGGAAAGAGAATCAATTGACCATGTATTGGTGGTAATATCATATATATCTACCCTTCTGCTGGGTACCCCATTGGCATCCGAACCGCCTGCAAACAATGCTTTGTTTCCAACTGTGACAGCGCCGATAAAAAATCTTGGTTCAGATAACATCGCTGTAGACCAGGTGCCTGTGCTGAAATTATAAATATCAATCTTATCAGTAACCGTTCCTGTCGTAAAATTAAATCCTCCTGCAAAGAAGGCTAATTCACCAATTACGGTGGAGCCCATAGCTCCCCTCGCTTCGGAAAGCGTGGCAGTCGTCCATTGGTCTGTTTCCGTATTGTAGATATCCACTACAGCGTATTCCTTCTCCATTGAAAGATCTCCACCGCCGGCAAATACCACCATGTTGCCCTTGCTCACTGCAGCCATGCTGAACCTGGCTTGTGAAAGCTGGGCGCTGCTCCATAGCTGGGTAAGCGTGTCGAAAATTTGCACAGAGGAGGTGGTTGCACCGCTGCTAAGGATTCCTCCGGCAAAGAACACTTTACTGCCGCAACTTACCGCAACAGGAAAACTCCGTGCTATATCGAAATGGTCGGATGTCCATTGCTGACTATTAATATCATATATATCTACCAGACTGGAAATTCCGGTTACAATACTACCACCACCGAAATAGACTTTGTTTCCGAGTGCAGTGGACCCCATCTGATATCGGTATGCAGATAAGTTGGTCGTTGTCCATTCATCTTGCCCGAAGGCATACGTGAACGAGAGTAGAAAAAATGCGAGAATAAGTGAGTTCGTTTTCATGATCATGATGTTTTTGAATAATAGTAAATTGATACATGTTGAAAAATAGAATTTACTTAGTAGAAACAGGTTGCATATTGAGCCCGTCATGCATAAATATCTTTTTGGATAATTGATAACAAAACATGCAGTGTAAGCCTGATATGGATTAAGCGATAACCTATTATTCTTTCCCTGAACTGGAACATGGGACAGCAGAAATGGATACGTTTTCATTTCAATAGATATTAAACCCTACACAAAGTTCCGATACAAGACAGACAATTCACATGACCTGGATTTTACAGGTAAATGATAGTTCTCATCTGAATAGGTTTCAAAAAAAGGGACGGCCCATTGCTGCGCCGTCCAATCAATAATTATTGAAAATGCTATTTCTGATACAACAATCTATTCTCTATCACCTGATCACTCATTACTACTCTTACCAAATACCAACCCGACGCTGCTGTGCCCGGCATCGTGATTACTTTGGTTAACTCACCATTCACGATTTCCTGAGAGGAATAAATAGTTTGGCCAAGAACATTCAGCAGGTGGATGGATGCTGATTGATTAGTGGTTGAACCTGATTCAATATTCAGAGTGAACTGTTGCGAAACAGGGTTTGGATATATAGTAAGAGAATTGGATTGGACATCACCGATTTTAAATGGATGGGTAGTAAAGAAATATTTTTCTGACCATTCAGAAACAACTTTCGGATCTTCTGAACATACACTTTTCACTCTCCAGAAATAGGTAGTGTTTGGTGTTAATCCGGAAATGGGTTTTGAGTTGGATTTACTGTAAGTTACTTTGGCTGTGCCACTTCCATCTTGCGTATTGTACTTAATCACATAGCCCAGGGCTGTTGGAAGATTATCCCAATTGAATTGGGCTGAAGTGGAAGTGATGCTTGAAACAGTTGGCATAGAAGGGATAGCACAGTCAGTAACTTCGCAGTTATCATTCATCAAGCCAGGTGCGCCATCTACCCAGTTACTGTTGGTGCCGGACAATGCAAAATTGTTGAGGGTTCCATCGTTGTTATTATCAGACAAATCATCTGCTATTACAAGTCCTGAATTGTCTGCACCTGAAATCCCCTGATCAAAAGGATAATAAGCAAACAGGCCACTGGTGTTACCGCAAATTTTTACATTCATATTGGCTTGTATCTCTGCTTGTGTGCGGGCTACATTCCAAACCCTTAATTCATCAATTTTGCCATTCATGTGCCGTACGGAATTATATCCGCGCCCAATATTAATTGTGTTTGATGCCAGAATATATTGAAATTGAGTAGTGACAGTCGCCCCTAACTGAATACCGTTTTCATAAATGCGGGAATCACCTGATTTTGCCACCAGTGCAACGTGTTTCCATACACCCGCAGTTTGAGGAATGATAGGTAATCCAATCCAACCTTTATTCGAAAAAATTGCATTGTTCCCCCCTGATTCCATCTGAAGATGTACCCACGTTCCTTCTGGCCATTCATTACTTCCGTAAACAGCTTGAAAATAATCGGTTATAGCATCACAGTACACCCATGCCTCTACTGTCAACTCTTTCCATGCGGGTCCTCCAAAAGTTCCTGGGGTAAGAACATAGTCATCAACTCCATCAAAATCGAGTGCGTTATTGATTTCAGGCGTGTATTCCCAGAAACCTTTATAGCCTGCACCATTTTCACCGGTACCTAAATAACCTTTACCGTTAATTGAAAAACCTACGGGCGCATATACCCCCCCTCCTCCATAATCAGCTTTCTGTGTCCAATTATCGATAGCGGGATCATATTCCCAGAAATCTTTGTAATAGCTATAAGAGCCGGTACCCATAAATCCTTTATTGCCGATAGAGAAGCCAGCTGCAAATAATCTGGCAGTACCTCCAAAATCAGCTTTCTTTGTCCACAAATCTGCGGAGGGATTGTATTCCCAGAAATCTTTGACAAGCGTAACGCCTTCAGCTTGTCCTGTTCCAGCATAACCTTTGGTTCCAATGGAAAAACTGGCTGCGAAAATGCGCTTGCCACCTCCAAAATCTGCCTTTTGTGTCCATAAATCAGTTGCCGGGTCATATTCCCAAAAATCCTTCAAGTACTGACCATTGAATCCTGTACCAACGTATCCTTTGTTTCCAATAGTGAAATTTATAACAGCATATCTTGCTGATCCGCCAAAGTCTGCTTTCTTCGTCCAGGTATTTGTTGTTGGATCATACTCCCAGAAATCTTTGTAAAAAATGCTGTTGCCACCACCTATGCCAATGTAACCTTTATTGCCAATGGAAAAACCGGCTCCTCCGTGCATTTTTGTGCCGCCATAATTGGCTTTTTGTGTCCATACATCGCTGGTAACGTCATACTCCCAAAAGTCATTTAACATGCTGCCATTATATCCGGTACCAATATATCCTTTGTCTCCAATACTAAATCCTACAGCTGCTGACCGAGCCACTCCTCCGAAATTCGCTTTTTGTGTCCATGTATTTTGTGCCCGGCTACTGGTTAAGCCGGCTGCAAGTAAAATGATAAGAATAGTTAATAGCTTTTTCATAGCGAGTATATTTTAAGGATAAATAAATATGTAAAGTTAATATCATGATTGCTGCTCTTAAAATGATACAGATCAGTTTTTAGCATAACTTGAATCAGAAAGGTAAGAGGTGTCTGAAAGCATTTGTAAGTAACTTAAAGTGGAGTAGGAGGGTAATTGAAATGTCTTACCAACATGGAAGGTTGCTAAGGCAAATCATATTTTTAGCAATGATGTTCCGATAGAAAAGGGCTATAATTTTATTGAAAAAAGGAGCACAGCACAGAAATTAAAGTCAGTGTACTTTTTTATTTTGGATTTTCAAGTGCCAACCGGGATTAAAGAACTTGCTGTTTCCGGAGAATCATTTCTAAGTTGTTCTAATAATCATCTAAGATAGATGTTGTGTCTACCCATAAAACCACGAGCCCCGAATAACTCCGGGGCTCGAATCATAATATTTGAATATTTTATTTCTGATACAACAACTTCTGTTCTATCACCTGATCACTCAACACCACTCTAACCAAATACCAACCCGATGTTGCAGTGCCCGGCATGGTGATTACTTTGTTTAATTCACCATTCACAACCTCCATAGATGCATGAACTGTTTGTCCAAGTGCATTAAGCAGGTAAATAGTTGCTGATTGATCCGTGGTTGTGCCGAGTTGAAGATCCAATGTGAAGGATTCAGTAACAGGATTGGGATACAAATCAAGTGATACTGTTTGTTCATCACTCAACCTGAATGCTCCGGTAGTGAAGGATTGTTTTGCTGACCATTCGGAAGAAACAATTGGAATTGCGGAACATATACTTTTTGCCTGCCAGAAATAAAGTGTGTTTGGTACTAAACCGGAAATAACTTTTGAGTTGGATATTATATTTGTAAGTATTATCCACTCATTAGTTCCAGCCGCTCTGTAACGAATGTTGTAACGCTTTGCCTCACCAACAATATCCCAGTTCAATTTAGCGGAGGTTCCGGTGATGTTTACTGTTGATTCGTCAGCGGGAACGGTGCATATTAGCTTTGCAGGATTAAATTCCCAGAAATCTTTTGTAACAACATTGGTATATCCTGTTCCCAGATATCCCTTACTTCCAATGGAGAATCCAAAAGCTGCATACCTTGCACCACCCAAAAAAATCACTCCTTTCGACCAGGTATCTGATGCGGGATCGTATTCCAGGATATCATTGAAAATGTGTTCATCTTCATAAGGTGTAGGCAAATTGTTACCCAAGCCAATGTATCCCTTGTTGCCGATTGAAAAACCAACCGCTTCCGCTCTGCGTCCTACATCGGCCTTTCCAGTCCATGTATCTGCATCAGGATCGTACTCTGTAAAGTAACCAAACGAATCATACCAATCTCTACCGCCTCCAATGTAACCTTTGTTGCCAATGGTAAAACCAACAGCATCGTACATTTCGCCATAATATGCCTTTTGTGTCCACAGGTCCGTAACAGGATCGTACTCCCAAAAATCTCCTACCAATTCACCATACCCAAGTGGAATGCCTGTACCAATGAACCCCTTGTTTCCGATTGAAAAACCAGTTGCGCAGCACCTTTCTCCTCCTCCAAAATCAGCTTTTTGAGTCCATGTATTTGCTTCGGGGTCATATTCCCAAAAATCTTTTGCGAGATATGGCGAAATATTACTTGAACCTGTTCCCAGGTAACCTTTGCTACCAATACAAAAACCAACTGCATTGCCTCTTGATCCTCCTCCGAAGTCTGCCATCTGTGTCCAAATATCGGATGCCGGATCATATTGCCAGAATGCTGCGGTGCCGAAAGCGCCAACGTAACCCTTGTCGTTAATAGAAAACCCTACCGCTCCTGCTATTGCGCCACCGCCGAAATCTGCTTTTTGTGTCCAGGTGTCTTGTGCGCGGCTACTGGTCAAGCCGGAGGAGATGACCAGCGCGAGTAATAGTTTGAAAGTTTTCATATTGTATGATTTTTGAATAATGAATAGATGATCAAAGATGATTATCTGAATGCCATTTTTAAATGACGGGTATCAGGATGGTATATGATCCGGGTCAAACTAACCGGATGATATAGTAGGAGAGTGGAGGTATAGTTAATCAATGAAACATAAACCCATTCGCATTTGTAACAGCGATATCAAAGCAACTACCGGGCTGTGGTATTTTCCACAGCCCGGATAATTTAACACTTAAGCTACTTTTGATACAATAACTTCTGTTCTATCACCTGATCACTCAACACCACTCTCACCACATACCAGCCTGAAGCTGCTGTAGCCGGCATGGCAATCACTTGATTAAGCACACCATTTCCGGCGGTTGCATGAGCTGAATAGAGTACTTGTCCGAGAGTGTTCAGCAGGAAAATATCAGCGGCCTGGTTGGATAGGGAAGGCAGCTGAAGGTGCAGCGTGAATTGGTCAGCAACGGGATTGGGGTACAACTCCATAGTTGTTGCCTGTTGATTTGCAACTTTAAGAGGAGCTGTTGTGAAGTATTGCTTCTCTGACCAATCCGTAGCAACCTTTGGGTCTTCTGAGCAAACACTCTTCACCCTCCAGAAATAGGTAGTGTTAGGTGCCAATCCGGAGATAGGTTTTGAATTGGATTTGCTGTAGGTAACTTTTGCTTTATCGTTACCGCCATCCGTGTTATACTTAATCGCATAACCCAAAGCTGTTACAAGATCATCCCATTGTAATTTGGCTGAGTTGCCGGTGATATTGGTAGCAGATAGATTTGCGGGTACGATGCAGTTGATTTCATCATCAACAATGCCGTTGCAGTTATCATCAATGCCATTTTCAACTTCCGTTGCGCCGGGGTAAACAGCAGCATCCGCATCATTGCAATCGGTATTATTAGTAGCATAGCCCGTTCCGGGATTACTGCATAAAGAAGTTCCCGTTCCTGTGCCATAACCATCACCATCTGCATCAGTAAAGTAGGTGGTAGCACCGAAACCATCATCGGCAATACCATTGCAGTTATCATCTATGCCATCGTCGGCATCACACTCTTTGGGATAAATGGCAGCATTTGCATCATCACAATCGGTACTGTCGTCAACATAACCGGGAGGGACTATGCAGTCTGCCACAAACAAACTATTTGAGGCATCGCCATATTGGTCGCCATCGGTATCAGCATACACCGTAGTACCACCCGAACAAGAAATATGATTGTTTGTATAATAGGACAGAGAACCAGATTCTGACATCACATCCATATCCCCATCTGCATCCAGATCAGCGAAAGAAAAATCTCTAAAACTAGCAGTAGATGGAAGCCCACTTATTGAAGTTTTAGTGAAAGCGGGAGAAGATGCGTTTCCTGTGTTCTGAAAATAGACCATTTTATAAGAATAATAATAATTTCCTGTCAACAGATCCATATCCCCATCATTATCCACATCGGCAAAAGTTGGTCTTGAAAATTCAATACCAAACAATCCAAATGGATTAATTAACGGAGAAGCAAAAACCGGAGCAGCAAGAGTTCCTACATTTTCATAATAAAGAAAACTGCCATACCATCCATAATTATCATTGGAGAAGGAATAAAACCGCGTGATTCCTTCTATCATATCCAAATCCCCGTCAGCATCCAAATCAGCAAAGTTTGCTACAACTTCTTCCAGGTTGTTTTGCCACGAAAGCTTTATTATGCCAAATGGATTGGTTAGTGGAGGAGCAAATGCTGATATAGAAGCCGTTCCTGTGTTCTCAAAATATTCTAAGTTGGTACCTCCAGCGTCATAAGATTGTGCCATCAAATCCATATCGCCATCCCCGTCTAGATCAGCAAATGAAGGTAGTTGTCCGCCAGTTAGTCCAAAAGGATTGTCAAGCGGAGGAATAAATGCAGGAGTAGAAGCGGTTCCTGTATTTTCAAAAAAGAGAAATCCCCCTGCCATCAAATCCATATCGTTATCTCCATCCAGATCAATAAAATCAATACCATTCTGATAATCGGGAAGATTTGACAATCCAAAAGGATTGACTTGCACAAAAGTAAAGTCATCATTAATTCCATTGCAGTTATCATCCACTCCATCCAATATTTCCGATGCCCCCGGCTTAATCAATGGATTGTTATCATTGCAATCGCCGCTAATAGTCACATACCCGGTTGGCACAATGCAATCATTGGCTACATTGCTGTTTACCGGATTGCCATATTGGTCGCCATCGGCATCAGGATAAACTGCTAAACCGGAACAAAAAGCAGTATTCTGATTATAGATAAAGACACCTGAGTATCCCCCCTGCATAAAATCCATATCCCCATCATTATCGAGATCTACAAAAACAGGAGTACTATAAAGTGAACCCCCTAATCCAAAAGGATTGATTTGCACGGCAGCAAAAGCAGGTGCAGCAGGTGTACCGGTGTTTTGAAAATAGTATTTTTTATTATTGTATTGTCCTAGCGATCCTGACATTAGATCCATATCACCATCTCCATCAACATCAGCAAAAGCGGGAGTTGAGTAATAAACACTACTTAAGCCGAATGGATTGATTTGTACAGGGGCAAAGGCAGGAGCAGAAGCAGTTCCTATATTCTGATAATAGCAAAGATCTTCATATCCTCCCACCATTAAATCCACATCACCATCTGCATCCAGATCAGCAAATGCGGGATCTCTCAAGTACTCACCTGTTAAGCCAAATGGATTGAATTGTCCAGCCGCAAAAGCAGGAGCAGAAGCAGTTCCTGTATTTTCAAAATAGACTAATCCCCCTACCATCAAATCCATATCGCCGTCTCCATCCAGATCAGCAAATGAAGGGTGGGCCCCGCCTGTTAATCCAAACGGATTAATCTGGGCACCTGAAAATGCCGGGGCAGAGGCAGTTCCGACATTCCGGGAATAATACAACTTTCCGTCCACCTGACTGGTCATCATATCCATATCCCCATCTGCATCCAGATCAACAAAAGTAGGAGAAGAATAAAATCCGAAACTCGATAACCCAAATGGATTGCCCTGCGCGGCAGCAAATGCTATTTGCGCATGAGCGGCATTGGGCTGAAAGAGCAGCATGCCGGCAGACAGTGCTGCCGTCGCCATCCCCAATTTAAGTGTTCGTTGCAGTCCGGTAAGTGTCTTAAATAATCGTGTGATGCGCCTTTGCAAAATGCCTTGCTTGCGCAGGTTTTTTCCTGCTGTAGCAAGGTTGTGAAGTTTTCGTCTTGAACGATTGTAGCAACGCACCAGGTGGTTGTAAATCAGTTGTTGTTTCATGGGATTTTAGTTTATGAATAAACAAAAAATAGCTGAGTTGAATTATTCGTTTTCAGGAAAAGCATCCGGGCTTGCCCAAAACGTATGCCCGGGTATGCTGAGCGAATATTTATGTATTGGATTTATGGTATTTAAAATATTTGGCCGAATGGTGTTGGCTAAAATCTTTAGTGAATAAATTTCATCCACGCTGGTTTCGTATTTCATTTCCATCGTAAATGCTTTGGTAGGCAGGTGAATAACTTTTATTCCTGCCGTATCTGCTTTTTCTGCAAAGGAGAGTTTGGCAAACGTGGAAGAGTTCTTTCGAAGCTTGCTCATGGCCACAAACATATAGTCGCCATAAATGTCCATGCCCCGGCAATAACCATTTAATTGCTTGATTACTTCATAACTTTTTTCTTTGATGTTCACTTTAACAATTTCTCCTGTTGCAGAAAGCAGCAGGTACAACTCGCCTTTGTACATCATCGGCGAATGCGGCATTGGCAGTTTGTCGAGAATGACTTCATTGGTTTCAACATCCATCAATATTCCTCCATGAACAATATCCGCCCGCCAGCCCTGCGGGGTATTCGTAGTCCCCAGCGCAGTTACATACTTCGGCTTACCATTGATCAACACCATTCCATTCAGATGACAGCGATCTTCTGATGCGAGTTCAGTAATGAAAGGAGGCTTCCATTTAGGAATGAAATTGTAGTTGCCGGTCACCTGGCAAAGACAGGAGAAGGAAGTGTTGATGGCCCATATACCTTCTTTTCCCAGGGCGATATCATGCATGTCTACGTGGCCGGTATAGAAGGTGGTCCGGGGCACAAACAAACTGTCGTAGGTGTTCTTTTTATTCGGATAATGAGCGGCTAGCTCCCTTGAGTTTTCGAAATAGATCACTTCATCTTTAGTAGCCAGCACCATGCGATCGCCCTGCACCTCAAAACCCATGGGTTTGGCGAAGGTGCGGGGTAGCATCGTTAAGCGGTTCTCATCCGCAGGGCTGATGAAAACCAGTTTACCAGCTTGGTAGGTGGTGATGGCAATACTACACTTCAACTTCAGCAACAACTCGGGAAGCTGAGGAGAGAAGGTACTGCTGAATGGAGCTAAAGGTGTGGAAGGTTCATTCATACTTTTATATTTTTTGAGTGTTGAAATCACAACGCTCCCCGTGAGCTAAAGACGCTTTACAAGATGCTGAAGACACCCGTTGAAACAAATGACTTAGGTCATTCGCACAAATAAATTCTTCCAAAAAACCAGCATATACATTAAAAAATAAAATAATTAAAATATCAACCCTGCTCTTGGTAAGAGCAGGGTTGATGAGTACAATTACTTCTGATAATTGATCGAAGCCGAATACACCTGATCGTTTACGATTACTTTTACCAGGTACATTCCGGCAGGGTGATCGTTTAGTTTGATTTCTTTAAGCAGCAGTCCATTTTCAACTGAAGTTTTTTCATTGTACACAATCTGCCCAAGCGTATTCAACAGATAAATAGTGGCTGATTGAACGGCGGATGATTGGAGTTGAAGATGCAACGTGAATGTTTCTACCACGGGATTAGGATACACTGCCAATGCAGTTGTTGCTTCATCACCCATTTTAAGTGTGCCGGTGGTGAAGAATTGCTTGGTTGACCAAGGGGAGGTGAGTTTCGGATCTAACGAACACACACTCTTAACCCGCCAGCAGTATTGAGTGTTAGGCTTAAGATTCGAAATTACTTTGGAACCGGTTTTTTCAAAAGTAGTTTTCACGGGCCCGCTGCCATTTGTCATTTCATATTCAATCTTGTAACCCTTTGCGGTGCTCACTGCCTCCCAGTTAACTATAGCAGAGGTACCGGTGATGTTGGTTGTTGTTTCATCTGTGGGCACTGTACATGATGTTGTTGTTTCAGAAGTGTATTGCCAAAAATCTTTGAGGATGGACGACACGCCACTACCTGTTCCTACGTATGCTTTATTGTCAATACCAAAAGCAACGGCGTTATATCGAGACTGTCCTGCTAAATCGGATTTCTGCATCCAGGTGTCAGTTGCAGGATCGTATTCCCATAGATCTTTGAGATAGGATCCACTATAACCGGTAGAAAGAAATCCACTATTGCCCACAGAAAACCCAACTGCTCCATATCTTGCTGTTCCCGGAAATTCCGTTTTCTTAGTCCATGTATCTGTTGATGGATCGTATTCCCATGATTCTTTTATGAATTGTTGCGAATTAGTGTTTCCCGTAACAAAATATCCCTTTCCACCGACCGAAAATACTGCCGGATGTTTTAGTTGATTTCCTCCATAGTCCGACTTTTGTGTCCAGGAATCCAACAGAGGGTTGTACTCCCATAGGTCTTTTGTCCGGGTTCCTCCAAGACCACCTGCTTCACCGGTTCCAAAATATCCTTTTGAACCAATTGCAAATCCGCTTAATCCACTGCGGGTTCCTCCGGCAAAATCAGATTTCTGAATCCAGGTGTTTGTGACAGGATTGTATTCCCAGAAATCTCTGCCGTAACTATGTTGTGAGTTTCCATCCCAACCTGTACCCACATAGCCCAAGTCACCAATGGCAACACCAACCGCCCATGCTCTAATTCCTCCTCCAAAATCGGCTTTCTGAGACCATACATTTGTAATCGGATCATACTGCCAGAAATCTTTTCTGTAGCCGCTTGCATCGCCGCCTGTTCCTGCATATCCTTTATTTCCAATTGAGAATGCAACTGCAGAATATCTTGCCAAACCTCCGAAATCAGCAACCTGCGTCCACATATCCGGACTATATCCTTCATCAATTTCCCCGTTGCAATTATCATCAATGCCGTTTAGGATTTCCGCAGCGCCAGGATATATCGAAGCGCTGGCATCATTGCAATCAGTGCTATTTTCAACATAGCCGCTTGGCACTACACAGTCTTCTACAAATAAATTGTTTGATACATCGCCATAGTTATCGGCATCAGCATCGACATAGACAGTCAAACCGCTACATCCTTCAGGAGTGTATTCCCAGAAATCTTTAAGAGGAGAAGAACCCGGATGTTCTCCTGTGCCTATATATCCTTTGTCGCCAATTGAAAAACCAACAGCATGCGCTCTCTCGGGACCTGCGATATCAGCGCGCTGGCTCCAGGCGTTTGCTGCAGGATCATACTCCCAGAAATCCGCCAGCCATGTGTAGTTGTAAAACCCTGTTCCAAGGTATCCTTTGTTGCTAATGGAGAAAGCAACCGCCCACTCCCTGGATATACCTCCGAAATCGGCTTTCTTTGCCCATGCATTTGTGGCCGGGTTGTACTCCCACAAGTCCTTCTTCCAGCCGCCATAATACCCCGTGCCGATGTAGCCCTTGTCGCCTATAGCAAAAGCCCTTGGGTTACTTCTGTAGCCTCCACCGAAATCCGCCTGCTTAGTCCAGTTGTCATTTGCCGGATCATACATATAGAAATCCTTGTAGAAATTGTCGCCTGATAGTTTGTCAACGCCTGTGCCGATATACCCTTTGCCACCAACTGCAAAACCAGTCGCTGATTGGCGTCCCTGGCCAGTGAAATCTGACTTTTGCGTCCACGTATTTGCAGCAGGATCAAATTCCCAGAAGTCTACTGGGTAGATGTATGGAAATGAGGATCCATCCACTCCAATGCCGACGTACCCTTTATCACCAATGCAGAAGCCGACCGCCTCAACTCGTTTAATGCCGGCGAAGTCAGCCTTCTGTGTCCATACGTTTGCGTTGGGATTATATTCCCAGAAATCACGCCGGTAAGTGCCATCATACCCGGTTCCGATGTAACCTTTGTCGCCGATGCTGAAACCAACATCACCGTAACGACCGGTGCCACCGAAATCCGCTTTCTGCGTCCAGATATCCTGTGCTTGCAGAGCAGTCAAACCGACTGCTGTTAGGATTGAGAAAAATAGAATTATCTTTTTCATGATCGTTATAATTTTAGTTGTGAACTGATCACTTGATTACCTTCAAGTCTCTCAACTCATCCGTAGTAACGGTTGGTGGCATTTCGCCTTTCCTGATCTTGTACATCACCAGCTCAGCCACCTTTATCGCATCCTCTTTTGTTTTGAATCCTTCATTGCCGGACATGGCCGGAATGCTGGCCTGGTGAATCACCAGTTTCCCGTCAACAAATACGTCATAACCGAAGGTGCCGTTAAGCGCATCAATGATGTTGCAGGTGATGCTTGAATTCTGATAAGCACTTGCGGCAGGCGCCTGCGCATCCGGCTGAACCGGAGCATTCATCTGCTGCGCAACCGAAGAGGTTGCCATAAAAAAAAGAACGCATAGCAGGATGAGATGGTAAATGGTATTATGTGTTTTCATCACACACAGATTTAATTATTAATTACCCAAAGTTCAATTCATTACTGATCCTGAAAAATGATTTGAGCCATGCAGGTATATGATCTTAGGCAGACTTTCATCACACATGTGAAGCTGATTAAATAAAGAGCCCCGGATATTTTCCGGGGCTCATATAAAATTAATCATGAATAATTATTTCTGATACAACAACTTCTGTTCTATCACCTGATCACTCATTACCACTCTCACTATATACCAACCCGACGCTGCTGTGCCCGGCATTGTAATTACCTGATTTATTTCACCATTGGCTGTTATGTCTTTCACTGAGTAAACAGCTTGTCCGAGTGCATTCAGCAGGTAGATGGTTGCTGTTTGGTCATTGTAAGCAGCTGCTTTGAGATGCAACAGGAAGTTTTCAGAAACGGGATTGGGATACAATGATAATGTAGCACCTGCTACACCTGAAACTTTCAATACCTCTGTGGTAAAGTATTGCATCTCTGACCAATCAGAACTTGTGAATGAATCAGTAGCGCAGATACTTTTCACATGCCAGCTATATAGGGTGTTCGGTAAAAGATTGGAAATCTCTATGTTATGGGATACAGCGTTTTTAGTTATTGCTGAACCGTTTCCTTCCGCAAGGGCATATTCAATTTCATAGTAAAGGGCAGTTGCACTACTTTCCCAATTTAATACTGCAGAAACAGGTGTGATGGAGGTGTAGCTTTGTGTGGAAGGAGTTTTGCATAGTAGCGTTACATCAGGTGTGTATTCCCAAAAGTCATTTAAGTACGCACCATAGTAATCTTCGCCGGTGCCGATATAGCCTTTGCCACCAATGCTAAAGGCTATAGCACCAATTCTTTCAATGCCCCTGAATTCAGCCTGCTCAGTCCATTCATTATCTGCAGGATCATATTCCCAAAAATCATTCTTATAATCAAAACTGGACATGCCTGTTCCGACATACCCTTTAGTACCGATTGAAAATGCTGCCGTCCAATCCCTTCGGCCATCACCAAAGTTTGCTTTTCTCGTCCAGGTATTGGTAGCAGGATCATATTCATAGAAATCTTTTTGCCACCAGGTGTTGGTATAGAAATTAAAACTCATTCCCATGTAGCCTTTATCGCCGATGGAAAAGGCGGTCAGGTTGCTGCCCTTCACTCCGGGGTATGGTGCCTTCCTGGTCCAGGTATTTTTGAGCGGATCGTATTCCCAGAAATCTTTAAGGTAAGATTCATTTATGCCGGTACCTATATATCCTTTGTTGCCTGTTGCGAAACCGGCCGACCAGCACCTGGCGGATCCTCCGAAATCTTTTTTCCGGGTCCAGCTATTGGCAGCGGGATCATATTCCCAGAAATCTTTGAGTACATGATATTCAGGATAATCCGTTTCACCGGTTCCGATATAGCCTTTGTTGCCAATACTAAATCCAACAGCGCCGGAACGTGCTGCGCCGCCAAAATCTGCTTTCTGTGTCCAGCTGTCAGCAATAGGATCATATTCCCAAAAATCTTTTTTTATTCCTTGCGCAGTAGTTCCTGTTCCAAGGTAGCCTTTGTCGCCGATGCTGAATCCTACGGCCCTTGCGCGCGCAGCACCTCCGATGTCTGATTTTTGTATCCATGTACCGGGCGATTGTGCAAATACAGGATTTGCAATACCAATAAATAGTATAGAAAGCATGAACAACATCGCAAATGTCATTGATATCATTCGAAATATTGATTTGGCCGTTTGCAATCTTATTGCCTTGGCCAATATAGTATTCGTTTTCATTTTCTGAGCATTAGGTTGAATTGATGCTCAAAGTTCCACCTTTAGCCAGGCAGCTTACTATGACGATGCATAGGAGCGTAGATGACTTTAATCAATGCAGCCTGATTGTTATATAAGTCAGCCTGTTTGAAACATCAATATGGAGATATATTAAATAGTATAAATATACAATAGAAGCATGATAGCTATTCTTATACTGAAGCAAGAACAGAAATCTTCGAAGTGAAATCGACAGATTTTGAAGACCTATTTCTGATACAACAACTTCTGCTCGATCACCTGATCGCTCGTTACCACCCTTACCACATACCAACCGGAAGCTGCTGTAGTTGGCATGGCAATCACTTTTGTCAGTTCGCCATTTCCGGTAATTTCATTGCAAGAGTAAATAACCTGGCCAAGTGTATTAAGCATGTAAATGGTTGCTGATTGATCTTTGGATGAAAAATCTGTAAGGACTTCTTTGGAAAGTTGCAGATCTATCGTGAAATCACTTGAAACAGGGTTTGGGAATAGTTCCAGGGAAGTGGTGACTTCATCGCCAACTTTATAAAGGGCAGTAGTGAAGTGTTGCTTGGCAGACCATTCGGAACCGGTTATTACATCGCTACCGCAAACACTTTGAACCTGCCAGATATACTTGGTATTAGCTGATAATCCTTCAACAACAATTGAGTAGCCTGTAAACACCATCTTATTCCATGCTGAACTGCTGCCAACCTTGTAACGCAATTTAACGGATGTTGCCTGTTCAGGTGGATCAAAACTCAATGTGGCTGAAGATGCTGTGATGTTACTTGAAAGTAAGTTTTCAGGTAGTGGACAGATTAAATCATCAATTAATCCATTGCAATCATCATCAATGCCATTTATGATTTCTGCTGCAATGGGATGTACTGCCGCATTTGTATCATCGCAGTCAGTTCTGTTTACAACGTATCCGGCAGGAACGAGGCAATCTGCAGCAAAATAACTACTCGCTATGTCACCATATCCATCAGCGTCGGTATCAGCAAATACAGTTAAGCCATCACAGTCTGTTGGAGTGTATTGCCAGAGATCATTAAAATAATGGTATTCTCCATCGTAGTTGAGTCCTGTGCCAATGTATCCCTTTTCACCGATGCTGAAACCAATAGCTCCGCTTCTGGCAGTTCCGCCAAAATCTTCATTTCTAACCCATGTATTTAAAACGGGATCATATTCCCAAAAATCTTTTAAATCAGCAAAGTTTGCGTCATACCCTGTTCCAATATATCCCTTTTCACCAATACTAAATCCGGTAGCATTGTTTCGGGCCTCGCCGGCAAATTCCGCTTTTTGCTCCCAGGAGTCTGTTTCGGGGGAATACTCCCAGAAATCCTTTGAAAATAATCCGGTTCCTAAATAGCCTTTGATGCCAATGTTAAATCCAACAGCACCATATCGTCCTCCACCCTCAAAATCTGCTTTCTGTATCCAAGTATCTGTATCTGGATCGTATTCCCAGAAGTCAAAGTATAGGGTGCCGGCATATTGAAATTTATCTAATCCGGTGCCTAGATATCCTTTTCCGGCAATACCGAAACCGATAGCACCTAATCGGTTTTCTCCTCCGAAATCTGCCTTTCGTGTCCAGCAATTGAGGATCGGGTCATATTCCCAAAAATCTTTATAAGAAAAATCTGCCCAGTGGTTATCAATCATATATCCGGTTCCAATATAACCTTTGCCATTGATGCTAAAACCAACTGCATAACCTCGTGCACCACCTCCGAAATCTGCTTTCTGCTTCCATACATCATATTCGGGATCGTACTCCCAAAAATCCTTATAGTAGGTTTCATAAACTTTGTTTTCGTCATATCTGAATCCTGTTCCCATGTATCCTTTACCATCAATACTGAAAGCAACGGCATGATGGCGTGCAATACCGTTCATGTTACTTTTTTGTGACCAGGTATCCGGTGCAAATCCTTCATCAATAGTGCCGTTGCAATTATCATCAATGCCGTTTTGTATTTCTTTGGCAAGTGGATTAATAGTAAGGTTACTATCATTGCAGTCATCGCCGTTAATCACATACTCTTCTGGGGCCGTGCACCCGTTAACATGAATAGTTGAATCACCATAGCCATCTCCATCACTGTCTGCATAGTAAAGGGAAGTCCCAAATCCATCATCTATTACCCCATCACAATTGTCGTCGATGCCATTTGTTCCATCACAGTTACTGGGAATATATGCATCCAGATCATTACAATCTGATTGGTCAATTACATAGCCATCAGGAGGTAAACAACCGGTGGTGATATAAGGATGTGAGGCATCTCCATAGGCATCGTTATCTGAATCAAGGTAAACCGTATAGCCGTCAGTGCATGCAGGTAGATATTCCCAGAAATCATTGTAGTAACTTGAAATATTATCAAGGTGTGTACTTCCTATACCCGCATAACCTTTACCGGTGATACTGAAGGCAACAGCGTTACCCCGAAGTCCGCCACCAAAATCTTCTTTCTTTAACCAGGTGTCATCTTCAGAATTATATTCCCAAAAGTCTTGAAGCGGATTAAATGGCAAGGCATCCTTAAAGTCATTACCGGCTCCTAAGTATCCTTTGTTCCCGATTGAGAAAGCGAATGCACCGCATCTTCCTCCCCCGCCGAAGTCAGCTTTTTTTGCCCACGTGTCTGTCAACGGGCTGTATTCCCATAAATCTTTATATGCAATATCGGACATGATGCCATCTCTTCCAGTGCTGATGTAACCTTTGTTTCCAATACTGAAAGCGACGGCTTCCGTTCTTTCTTCTCCGCTAAAGTCAGCTTTTCTTGTCCAGGAATCGTTTGAAGGATTATATTCCCAAAAATCATTTTCTTTCCATTCTCCGGTTCCGACATACCCTCTGTTTTTGATGACGAAAGCGACTGCACCGCATCTTGCCGTACCGCCAAAATCAGCTTTCTGTGTCCAGATATTTAGGACAGGATCATATTGCCAGAAATCTTTTTCTACCTGATATGGATAATACGAACCCCATCCGCGAGAAACGCCTGTTCCAATATAGCCTTTATCGCCGATGCTGAAACCAACAGCGGAATACCTGGCAGTACCGCCGAATTCGGCTTTCTGTGACCATGCATCTGTAGCGGGATTGTATTCCCAGAAATCTTTATAGATTTTACTGCCTAAATCTACGGTTCCTGTACCGACATAACCCTTGTCGCCAATAGCGAATGCAACGGCATAGTCTCTTGCAAAACTCCGGAAGTCGGTTTTCTGCAGCCACTCATCCAAGCCAAAGCCTTCATCAATGTTCCCATTACAATTATCATCGAGGCCATTTTCAACCTCAGTTGCATTTGGAAATATCAATGAATTGCCGTCATCACAATCGGTACTGTCCATTACATAACCTGCCGGCACAGCACAATTTGTGACAAAAAGGCTGTTTCCTGCATAACCAAAACCATCACTGTCGGAATCACTAAAAGCAGTCAGACCAAAGCAATCAGGAGCTATTTTGATAATCCAATAGTCGTAACTGCCTTGACTCGGTTGTGTTTTATCGCCGCTTATATCTGAAAGAGAAACACCACCCAGCATGTAGCCTCCGTCATTAATTTGCTGAAATGAAGTAATCCAATCAGATTCATTACCTCCAAATCGTGCATCCCATTGTTTTGTTCCTGTTGCATTTGTCTTTATGATCCAGAAATCTTGATTGCCCTGACATGATTGCGTTTTGTCGCCACCAATGCCGGAATCAGAAAATCCTCCGAGAAGGTATCCACCATCATCAGTTTGCAGCAGAGAATTAAGATTTTCATGAGTGCTGCCACCAAATCGTGCATCCCATTGTTTTATTCCATTTTCATCGGTCTTTACAATCCAATAATCATCACTACCCTGACTTGCCTGCGTCTTATCGCCACTGATACCGGAAGAAGACCATCCACCAAGGATATATCCTTGATCATATGTTTGTATAATATCACTTAACCAATCGTAGGCGAGACCCCCAAATCGTGCATCCCATTGTTTTATTCCATTAGCATCCGTCTTTACTATCCAGTAATCTCTTCCACCCTGACTTGCCTGTGATTTATCACCGTTGTTTCCTGAATCAGAATATCCTCCCAGTATATATCCTCCATCTGAAGTTTGTTGCAGAGAGCAAAGGATGTCAACGCTGTTGCCTCCAAATCGCGCATCCCATTGTTTTATGCCATTTGCATCGATCTTCACAATCCAATAATCTATGCCTCCCTGGCTTGCTTGAGTCTTATCTCCGCCAAGTCCTGAATACGACCAACCTCCTAAAATGTATCCTTCATCATTAGTTTGATGAATTTCAATAAGTTCATCATCTTCTGTGCCGCCAAATCGCTTATCCCATATTATTTCTCCATTCGCATCAGTTTTTACAATCCAATAGTCACCGGAACCCTGCGAAGGTTGAGTTTTATCACCGCTTATGCCTGAAGTTGACCACCCTCCGAGTATGTATCCCCCATCATTGGTTAGTTGCATCGAAAACAATTCTTCGTAACTGTCTCCACCATATCTTTTGTCCCATTGTATTATTCCATTGGAATCAATCTTTACAATCCAAATATCCTCAATTCCAAGATTTTCTTCAGTCTTGTCACCACTGACTCCTGATTCAGAAAATCCTCCTAAAATGTAGCCTCCATCGATTGTTTGCTGAAGAGATCCCAAATAATCATCACTACTGCCCCCGAACCGGAGATCCCACACTTTAGACGGAGCGGTTAATTGTGCATTTACTTTTACATGAATATTGAAGAGAATTATCGCGAGAATAATAGTAATAGTTTTCATAGCTTAAGAATTATACATTCAAATAATATCCAAATTTCGGCAGTTAGGTAGATCGAAACAATGATCCTGCTTTTGCCAACCTGTGATTTATATCAGTATTAACATATCATATATTATAAAAAGACAGATTATGAACTGTTTTTTACCGTCATGTAAAAGAATTACAGCACTTAGAAGATAATTGAATGATATGCATCAGTCACGAGCATGAATGAGGAATTTCTCACTTGTTATTATCACAAACAATAGCCTTCATAATATCTAAATATTAAATTAATCAATGTCAAGTTGCCATCTCTACGCCTTATAAAACAACAATGCCCCGTTGTATGTCGGGGCATTGTTGTTTTATGCTGATTTGATTTCTATTTCTGATACAACAACTTCTTTTCCATCACCTGATCACTCATCACCACCCTCACCACATACCACCCTGATGAAACTGTGGAAGGCATGGTGATCACCTTTTTCTCCGTAAGGAGTCCTTCGGACAATTCACCATTACCGACCGTTTCTACGGAAGAGTAAACAACCTGGCCAAGTGTATTCATGATATAAATACTTGCCGGTTGATTGGTAGTAGAATAAAACCTGAGATCGAGCATGAATTTTTCAGAAACAGGATTAGGATAAATCTCCATGGCAGTTAGCTGTTGATCACCCAATCGCAGTGGGGTAGTGGTGAAATAGTTTTTCTCTGACCAGTCAGAAACCACCTTCGGGTCATCAGAGCAAACGCTTTTAACCCGCCAGAAATAAGTAGTGCCAGGTAATAATCCGTAAATGGTTTTAGCGTTGGATTTGGAGTAGGTAACTTTTGCATTATCTCCTCCATCATCAGTATTGTATTTAATCACGTAACCTAATGCTTCGGGATTATCATCCCATTTTAATTTGACTGAGGTGCTTGTGATCTCGGCTTCTGATAAGTTTGTAGGATATTCGCAGACATCGTTTTTAAAATCTCCAAAAAGATCCATTATTTCAGCTGGCGATAGTATATTGTTGAAAATTTGAATATCGTCGATTTTTCCACTCCAATAACTTCTTTGGAAACCATCACCATGTGTCGTAAATCCAATCACCAAAGCCTCATCATTAATTGTTGCAAGTAGCGTATTGGAACTGGCCAGTAATACTCCATCGACCCACATATCCCCCTCAGTAGGAGATTTTTTATTCAGCACAACGTGATGCCATTTGTTATCCCTGTAATCATAATTAGGGTCCGATACATGATCAAAACCACCCTGAGATGCCCACCATGAAAGATTGCCACCTATTCCG
Organism: Chitinophagaceae bacterium; assembly: GCA_016704325.1. Lineage (GTDB taxonomy): Bacteria > Bacteroidota > Bacteroidia > Chitinophagales > UBA10324 > JACCZZ01. Next base: position 287,436 of record JADJAG010000008.1, on the reverse strand, counting down.
CTATCACTGGGCCAACCTACTTCGAGATGCCAATCAGTATAGAATTGAGCTTTGCTCAGGATCTTTTGGCCATAATATCCAAAGGTTCCACCCCCATCATTCAGAAACCACAAACTTACCGAATAAGTATCCCACGCCGGGAAATTCGGTTCTTGTCCGATCACAATCTGATCGTTGCTGCCATCGAAGTTATAAGCACTGATGGCATTACCAAACCGATCATCACACAAAGTTGCACCATCAACCATTCCATTATAGCCATTTCCAGTTTCATCATTGGCATTCCCATTAAAAGGGTAAGAGGCAATTAATAGTTTTGTTTCATCAATTATTCCGTTGCAGTTATTGTCAATACCATCGCCTATAATTTCATAAGCGCCGGGATTGATGGCTGCATTGTTGTCATTGCAATCGGTGTTGTAAGTTGAATAACCTGTGCCGGGATTACTGCATTGAGAAGTTCCTGTTCCTGCACCGTAGCCATCACCATCCGCATCTGTATAATAAGTAGTGGCACCGAAACCGTTGTCAATAATTCCATCGCAGTTTTCATCTATGCCATTGCCATTTGAGGCATCACAAGCTCCGGGATGAATCGCAGCATTGGCATCATTGCAATCAGTACTATTCAATACATATCCATCAGGCACAATGCAGTCAGCTACAAATAAACTGCTCGTTGCATCACCATAACTATCATTATCAGCATCTGCAAAAACCATTTGGCCACTACATCCTTCCGGAGTATACTCCCAGAAATAGTTGAAGAAAGTGCCACCTGTAAACCCTGTTCCAATGTAACCTTTGCCACCAACAGAGAATGATGCAGCCCAATGCATCGCGTTCCCTCCAAAATCAGCTCTCTTTGTCCAGGCATCAGTGGATGGATCATATTCCCAAAAATCCTTATTATTACCAGAGGTGTATCCAAGACCTATATAGCCTTTATTGCCGATAGCAAAGCTACTTGCCTCGCTTAATCCTCCGCCTGGATAATTTGCCCGAGCTGTCCACATATCATTGGATGGATCATATTCCCAGAAATCATTTTTGTAGCCTGAATTAGTTAAACCCGTACCGATGTATGCTTTACTTCCAATAGTAAAGCCTGTTGCATATTCCCTGCTTACTCCTCCGAAATCAGCTATTTGTGTCCAGGTATCATTTGAAGGATCATATTCCCAGAAATCTTTTTTGTAAGAAGCGCCATCCCAACCGGTACCAATGTATCCTTTGTTTCCAATTGCAAATGATGCTGCAACATATCGTGCAGTGCCACCGAAATCAGCTTTTTGAATCCACGTGTTAGCTAAAGGATCAAATTCCCAAAAATCTTTCCTATTGCCATTATCACCCAACCCAACACCAACGTACCCTTTGTTTCCTATGGAGAACCCTTCTCCATATCCTACAGCCACTCCTCCGTAATTCGCCTTTTGTGACCATACATCTGTTACCGGATCGTATTCCCAAAAATCAGTTTTATAGCTATTATTCAAATCCCGGCCAGTGCCCATATAGCCCTTGTCACCAATAGAAAAGCCAACGGCGCCATTTCTTGCTGCTCCTCCAAAGGCAGCTTTCTGTGTCCAGGTATCCTGTGCCCTGCTACTGGTTAAGCAGGCTGCTAGTAAAACTGCGAGTATTAATCTGATGGCTTTCATAACGATATATTTTGGTTATAAAATGAATAAGCAAAGATGACATCAATTGATGCCGTTTTTTTATGACGGGTGTTAAGTAGCGTAATGATTTGGATTAGTTTTCTCATTTATTAGAACTGAATTCCCCTGAGCAAAAACCTCATCGAAGAGATGAACACAAAGCCCGCTATTAATACAGCAGGCTTTGTGTTTGAATCAGATTGATAGCCATACTATTTTTCATATAATAATTTTCTTTCCATCACCTGATCACTCATCACCACCCTCACCACATACCAACCGGAAGCTGCTGTAGCTGGCATGGTAATCACTTTCGTCAGTTCGCCATTGCCTGTAATTTCATTGCAAGAGTAAATAACCTGGCCAAGTGTATTAAGCAAGTAGATTGCAGCTGATTGATCCGTGGTTGAATAATCTGTAATAACTCCTTTGGAGCGTTGCAGATGCAATGTGAAACTTTCGGAAACAGGATTCGGATAGAGTTGCACGACTGTTGTTTGTACATTATTGCATTTTTGCAAGGCAGTGGTAAAGAATTGCTTATCTGACCAATCAGATTCGATCCCGGCCTCCTTATTGCAAATGGTCTTGAGCTGCCATACATATTTTGTATTGGGAGAAAGGCCATCAATTAAAACTGTAGTATTTGAGGTGGATATTTTTGACCAGGTTCCACTTGCGCTTATTTTGTAGCGCACTTTGTATGAAGAAACTCCAATAATAGGAGTCCAGGTTATTAATACGGATGCAGTAGAAATGTTTAAAATTGTATCATCACCAGGAATTGCACATGCTGTTATTGAAGCGGGCGTATATTGCCAAAAGTCCCTTAAGTATATATACTCAGAATAATAGGTGTCATAGTTTACACCCATTCCGAGATATCCTTTTTCACCAATGGTAAAAACCGAAGCTCCTTTCCTAGCTGTTCCTGAAAAATCAGCCTGTTGTGTCCACTCGTTAACTGCAGGATTGTATTGCCACATGTCTTTGAAATAATCATCATTTATACCGGTACCCACATAAGCATAACCGCTTAAGCTGAAGCCTATTGCGTAACTTCTTTCCGTTCCGGCAAAATCTGCTTTTTGCGTCCAGGTATCAGAGATAGGATTGTATTCCCAAAAATCTTTCGCATAGTTCAATTCGACGTCGCTCATTGATTGGCCTGTACCTATGTATCCCTTTTCTCCGATACTAAAACCAATGGCGCCAAGTCTGGCATTACCCCCAAAATCGACTTTTTTTATCCAAGAATCTGAAGCAGGTTCATATTGCCAAAAATCACGGTAGTATGTCTTGGCACCAAAAGGCACATAGGAATAACCTGTTCCGACGTAACCTTTGTTGTTAATGTTGAAACCAACAGCTCCATATCTCGAATTACCTGCGAAATCCGCTTTCTGTGTCCAGGTATTTGCAACAGGATCAAATTCCCAGAAATCTTTATAATTGTAAATCTCAAATGCATCGACATACCGATATCCAGTTCCGAGGTACCCTTTGTCATCAAGACTAAAGCCGATTGCTTTTGATCGGGCACCTCCTCCAAAGTCAGCTTTCTGCGACCAACTATCATAAATTGGATCGTATTCCCAGATATCCTGACAAAATTTGCTTGCAAAATTTTTTAGTCCTGTTCCGAGGTATCCCTTATTTCCAATACTAAAGGCGACAGCGTCTGATCTGGCGGCACCCCTCAAATTCCTTTTCTGCACCCAGGTATCATCAGAAAATCCTTCATCTATTGTTCCATTACAATTGTCATCAAGGTTGTTAAATACATCTTCAACTCCAGGATTTATTTCAGCATCGCCATCATTGCAGTCACCGCTGTTGCTTACATAATCTGCCGGGGCTGTACATTCTTTGATCTGATTCTCAGGATCGCCATAGCTATCATGATCAAGATCTGCATAGTATGTAATGTTACCGGCCCCATTGTCAACCACTCCGTCACAGTTGTCATCCAGACCATTTATACCATCACAGGAATTTGGAATGGTTGGATTGTTATCGTTACAATCGTCATTGTCGAAAACATAACCGGCAGGAGGCAGGCATCCGATTGTTAAGAGTGGGGCAATGGCATCACCATACCCATCGCCATCTGCATCAGGATATACAGTAATACTTTCACTGCAATCAGGAGAATATTGCCTGAAATCTTTGTACAGGCCATGATCATCTATGTTAGAAGCTCCTAAGCCCAAAAATCCTTGTTCACCAATGCTAAATCCAACAGATTGGAATCGGGCATCGCTTGTGAAGTCCGATTTCTGTACCCATGAATTATTAATCGGATTGTATTCCCAAATATCATTAGTGGGTATAAAAAGGAACTCCTCAGTGAGAATATCACTTCCTGTTCCAACATATCCTTTGTTTCCGATACAGAACCCTACTGCCTCTGCACGTGCGGTTCCCCCGAAATCAGCCATTTGCAACCAGGTATCTGTTATTGGGTCGTACTCCCAAAAATCTTTGAAAAAACTACATCCTAATATATTTCCTTCCATGCCAGTTCCAACATACCCTTTATTCCCAATTGTAAAACCTACGGCTGAATGCCTTGGTGCTCCGGGAAAATCAGCTTTTTGTTTCCAGGTATCAGTTCCCGGATCATATTCCCAGAAATCTATATTATGATTCTGCCCATCAAAGCCTGTCCCCAGGTATCCTTTGTCTTTTATTGAAAATCCTATCGCACCCAGCCTCGCCGTACCTCCAAAGTCAGCCTTCTGTATCCAGCTATTTACTTCCGGATCATATTCCCATAAGTCTTTTGTCAGTTGGGGTGTCGAACCAAAGGATCCGAGAAACCCTCTCTCTATGCCGGTTCCTAGATAGCCCTTCGTGCCAATACTGAATCCGGCAGCAGCATAGCAAGTCTTACCGCCGAAATCTGCTTTTTGTGACCACATGTCTGATGCCGGATCGTACTCCCAAAATTCTTTGCTAGTTTCAAGTTCCCAATTACCAGTCCACTGCCTTCCGGTACCTAAATATGCTTTGTTGGCTATGGTGAATGCGACGGCATCTACTCTTATGATACCACTAAAATCAGTTATTTTCGTCCACTTATCCTGGGCAAAAAGTCCGGAAATTGGAAGTGAAGCCAGCAATCCCAATAATAAAATATATAAAAGCAAATCTGTTATCAACCTAATAGTTGAATTGATTACCCGCGAATTTTTTGACGCAATAATTGATGTATAAGTTTTCATAGCTATATTTATTGAACGATCAATATGCAAAGTTTATATATTTATTGGAGCGGTTAATATGATGTAGAATAGCATAGATAATGATTATGGTCACATTTTTTGTTTATCCACCAGACCGGATTCATTAATTGCAAACTGCAGGAACAAATTTCATTAGCCACAACGGGCTATGTAATCACAGGGATTTGGATTGATACAAAACACATTACTGTGTCTATTGGAATAAATTCAATGTATGAAGGCATTAGCTATGAATGATCTTCCCTAAACTCAGGTTATTTATCTTTATAGTAAATCAAATGCCTGTGAATAAGTTATATCGGTCATTAAGAAATGTTCTTTTCACTGTTTTACTCCTGCCGGCTATGAATAACAACTCTTTTGCCCAGACATACCTTTTCTACCTCCACGGTGCCATCGTGGAAAATCAGGGAGCGGATGCCGTAAGTCCATCCTTTAGTGCATATCGCTACAATGATATTATAGCAGCATTCAGCAAGGAAGGCTTTACAGTAAAAAGTGAAGTACGGAAGCCTGATACTGATGTGAAGTCCTATGCCCAGCTTGTTGCCAAGCAGATCAATGAGTTACTGAAGCAAGGGGTAAAGGCCGGCAATATCACCGTTGCAGGCGCTTCAAAGGGCGCAGTGATTGCCATGCACGTTTCCGGGTTTGCAAAAAGAAAGGAGCTGAATTTTGTTTTTCTCGCTGCCTGTAACGATGGCAATTTTGAATCTTACCCTGCTCTTCAGTTCTATGGCAACATATTATTGATGGGTTAAATTATTAAATTGTTAAATTGCTAAATGGTTAAATTGCTGCGGCAAAGCCGGTCACTTACTATGCTGTAATCACTACGCTGCTTTACTCACTTACTCAAATACTTAATACTCAATTTCAACACCCAATAATCTATATCCAATTTGTCGTACGCCCTCTTTCGTTGGTCTGGAATAGCCTTCAGCGCTTTGCCGGAGAATAGCATTTGAATGCTATCCAATGATATGCTGAAAGCAGGTATTCCGGCTAATCAATAGATTTTCACAGGGCAATTATTAATGAGCTTTGAGCATCCGAAAATAAAAATCAAAAATGGTGAACTAAAAGGCTGCTCAACTGTTTGAATGCCTTTCGAACACATTCAAAAAATAAACCCTTTAAAAATGAAGAAAACAAATTTCTTGCTTTTGCTGTCAATTTCGGTTATACTGATAGCTTCTTGTACCAGTGCACCGAAAAGTGATGAAGCCGTTACCACTGATGCACAGGAAGTTACGACTGCAACCGAAGGCGAAACCTGGAAGCTGGATACCATTGCCAGTAAACTGGAATGGGTGGCTACCAAGGTGAGCGGTTACCATACAGGTTCCATTAAAATTGTAAGTGGCGATTTGCAGGCCAAGGATGGTAATATTACCGGCGGCAAGTTCACGTTGGATATGAACTCCATCGCCACGGTGGGTCCGACAGGTAGCGATGCCGCTAAGAATGCAAAACTGACCGGCCATCTGAAATCAGCCGATTTTTTTGACGTGGCTAAATTTCCTGTAGGCACATTTGAAATTACGGGCGTAAAGCCCTTTGCCGGTGCGGTAACAGCAGAGAATGAAGATCGCCAGGAGGATATCAGCGAATACAAGGTTACGAACCCTACACATACGATCAGTGGTAACCTGACTATTAAGGGAGTTACCAAAAATATAGAGTTCCCGGCTATCATAGCTTTTTCAGCAAACAGCATTGATGCGCTTGCGAAGTTTAACATCGATCGTTCTCAGTGGGATATCGTTTATCCCGGTCAGCCGGATGACCTGATCAGGAATGAGATTCATATGGGAGTTGCCTTAAAGGCGGTGAAATAAATGCACTGCTTCAGATAAAAGTAAAAGCCTGCACAGCTAACCGGTGCAGGCTTTTGTTTTTCAGGAAGTCAGTATTTCAGTGTCATTTACTCGAATGTGCTGACTAACTTACTTTGATTTCCTGTTTGGGCTGTTGTGCCTCCTTTAGCATGGGAACACTTACCTGTAACACGCCGTCGACATACTTCGCTGTTATGTTTTTGGCGTCATCGGTATCTCCCAGTTTGAATGCCCTCACAAATCCTCCGCGGCTGTATTCACGCAACACCCACTCCGGTCTTGGAAAATCTTTAGGAGGAGTGTAAGAAATAGTCAGCTCGTTTCCTTTCACATCCAGGTGAAAATGTTCCTTGATGCGACCCGGTGCGAACACCAGTAACTCATGGCTGTTTTCGGTTTTGTAAATGCTTACAGCTGCACGCTGCATTGATCGGATAAGCGGGAGTTTGCTCGCGCTTCCGTGTTCCTGGCCTTTTGCGGCCCATGCCTGGTTGTAGTACATGTTTTTTGTTTTTAGTTAAATGAAAACTAATGGAGTTGACGGCCTTGTTGCTGTAATATTTTGAACAAGCAAAATTTTATTAACGAGTTGATGCCAATTTTTCATTTTGAAAATAGAATTATCTTGTCCAAAACTTACATTCATGTATAAAGTGAACTATGAACTGCGGCTTGCCAAGAGCGGCATACAAGGCAAAGGCGCTTATGCTACGACTAATATTCCCAAAAGAAAAAAAATCGGAGACCTGGGTGGCGTCATCATCTCATTGCGGGCGGCAAGAAAGAAAGCACGTGTTACCAAAGAAATTGCCATCGTGGAATTAACAGATACAACAGCATTAGATGCATCGGTAAACAGCAATTCATTGCGCTATATAAATCATTCATGTTCCCCGAATGCATATATCCGTGTCACCTCCACGAGGGTGGAATTCTATACCCTTCGTAACATCAGGAAAGGAGAGGAGCTGACAGCCGATTATGGCATAACCCATCATGAAGGCAAATTGCCCTGCCGTTGTGGTGCTAAGAACTGCAGAGGATTTATCTGATAGTTTTGGCAGTTTGCAGATAAACAGTTGACGCATGATTTAACCCACCAACCATTAGTTGATAAGATGAACGAATTGTCGTACACCCTGCTGTTAATTGAATGGCTGAAAAAATATTGAAATCAGTATCTTTCTGAAAATACAAATGGATGGCATGAAGTTTCCTAAACTCTTTTTATTTCTTATCCTTTTCGGTTGCATTTCTTTTTACGCCATTGGCCAGGAAATCCGGGATTCTACTTCATTAAATGCAACCTCAGAGCAGGTTACTGATGCGATTATGATGATGCAGGAGCAAGAACTGATTGATTCTGTTATCAGGGCGGAGGTGCAGAAGGAAATTCAGAACGCCAGTGGTGATAGATCAAGAATCGCTGAACTCGAGGCCAGGCTTCGGGAGATGAATTTCAATGATTCCATGCTCAGGGTAAATACTCTTGCTGCACTGGAAAAGTTAAGGAAAAGTGCAGTTGGTTTTCCGGTAGCACCCTTTAACGATACGCTTTTTCATATTTACCTGAAAGTTGCCTCTTTCAAACCTGCACAGCGAAGTCTTGCTATTAGTGAAAGAATTATCCATTTGTATGAAGACCCATTTTATAGTGCTGATTCACTTCGGGTAGTGGAAGGTGATTATACCTGCGATATATTTTATGGCTCCAGCGAAGTAATTATGAGCATTACTCCTAATGATGCCCTGTGGTATCAAAAGGATGCCTTGCAGATTGCGAGGGAATACCGCGATCTGATAGCAAACGAAATCAGTAAAGAGCGTGTCGCTAATAGTTTTAAAAACTGGATGATCCGGATCGGACTGGTTTTGCTGATATTCTTCTGCCTGGCACTACTCATATTTCTCATCAACAGGTTATTCCGGTTCGTTAATAAGTTACTAAATAAGAATCAGGACAAATACCTCAACGGTCTCACCATTGCCAAAGTGCGCTTGTTGACCCAGGAACAATTTCAGCGTTTTGTAATGCGCTTTACCAATGTTCTTCGCATCATTGCCATTATCATCGCATTATACCTCTCGTTGCCGCTTTTATTTAGTGTGTTTCCGGAAACAAAAGACTGGACAAGAACACTGATCAGCTGGACAATGGCTCCGGTGAGAAGTATTGTACATGGCATTGTGAGTTATTTACCAAGCCTGATTACGGTACTGGTGATATTCTTTATTTTCAGATATACAATCAAGGCAATCAGGTATTTTGTTGATGAGATTGCAGCAGGAAATATCAGGATAGCTTCTTTCCACGCAGACTGGGCACATCCAACATTTAATATTCTTCAATTTCTGATGTATGCATTGATGCTCGTACTCATCTTTCCGTATTTGCCGGGCTCCAGCTCACCTGCTTTCCAGGGTGTTTCTGTGTTCATCGGTATCTTATTCTCTTTGGGTTCTACCAGTGCGATTGCCAATATTATGGCGGGTTATGTAATAACTTATATGCGTCCCTTTAAAGTAGGAGACCGTGTAAAAATCGGCGAGGTAACCGGTGATGTAATGGAGAAAACAATGCTGGTAACCAAAATAAAAACGATTAAGAATGAAGATGTGACCATTCCCAATTCCGCAGTACTTTCCAGCAGCACCATTAATTATTCCACCAATACTGAGTTGGATTCCGATGGACTTATACTTAATACTACTGTAACCATCGGCTACGATGTGCCCTGGAAACAAATGCATCAGGCATTAATTATTGCAGCAAACCGTGTACCGTCAATCTTGAAAACGCCTGCTCCATTTGTTTTCCAGACAAGCCTTGATGATTTTTATGTATCCTATCAGATTAATGCATATACCAGGGAGGCAAATAAAATGCAGGAAATTTATTCTCAGTTGCATTGCTGTATCCAGGATGCCTGCAATGAAGCCGGAATAGAAATCATGTCGCCGCATTATAATTCACTACGCGATGGTAACCACACTACGATTCCTAACGATTACCTGGGTAAGGAATATAAATCACCCGGTTTCAGGATGGACCAGACGGGTAAGTGATGATACTTATAATTTTTTAGTTGCTTAGGTGATGTAGATTCAAAAATGGAACACGAATAATACACATTAGGCTGATAACTGCGGTTTAAGACCGTGGTGAATCAAAGTATTATAAACTTTTCGAGGAAAAACTTTTTACCAAGTATCAAATAAAAATGAATCCGTTTGATCCGTGTTATCCGTGTGCTTTTTACTTTTCTCAACTTGATTTAAACTAACTAATCTTTTCTAAGAAGTACCTTTCACGAATGATCAAATAAAAATGAATCCGTAAAAATCCGTCCGATCCGTGTCATCCGTGTGCTATTTACTTATATTAAAATTTAAACCGCACTTCCGCTTTTATTTCAGATTTGGTATTTCCATTAATTTCATCCAATCCACTGCCAATCACATTAAGTGTGGTATAATAGGTTTGGGCATAGCGTAACCAAATGTCGATGCCCCTGGTAACCGTATAACGTGCAATAGCATAAAACCGCATGCCCTGATCGGAGAAAGCAGGAACGGAATAGGCATACAGTACATCATTTTCATATGCATAGATTCTCGCATCATAGTCATCGGTATCAAAGAGACAAATCCTGCCTGTCAGTTGGAGGGGTGATCCTAACTTCCGAAAAACGAGATCCTGGTAAGCCAGGAATCCATATTGCACATCCTGTTCGCCCTCTTTGTAAAAGACCCATTCAGCGCGACTTTTGATCAGGAAGGCAGGAGAAATTTTATAGCTCAGGTTAAAGCGCAGATTTTGTTTAGAAGTATTTACAAGGTAGTCGAGCGGCTCTTCATTTGCGGTTGCATTCTGTTGTTTGGATTCATTTTTCCACCGTGCATAAATCTCAAGCGAGCGGTTCGGTTTATAGGTAACCTGAGTGAGCAGCTCCACCCCGTCGGATGGTGCATCGATGCCATAGTCGAGCCAGGGCTTTGAAAAGAAATCTACGTACCCGGAAATAGTCCATGCACGCGATGGGCGGATAATGATGCCGCTGTACATGCCACTTTCATTATCGGTGGTACTCGATTCAGCAAATGAATTTGCATAAAGCGAATGAAAGTCCCTGCCATAGTTCCTGTATAATACCGCTAGATCAACTTTGGGATCAATACTGATCAGCATGCCGGCCAGTAGCGCTTTTCCTCCTTCATCATCTATGGCTCCTTCCCCGAACAGGTTGAAGTTCCGGTATTGCCAGTCGTAATGTATTCCAAAATTGGTGAGCTGATCTCCACGAAACTTAAACTGATTATACGGCTGAAAAGATGGAATGAGCGGCACACTGTATTTGGAATAGATAGCTGATGCACCAAGTGTTAAGGAACGTATCCGGAAGTCGGCATTGGCACCTGTTACGGTTTGTTGCACAGTATTCTTATTCTCTACCTCCGATGTGGTTCGGTGCAGGCCATCACCACCAATGGAGGTTACAAAAACATCTTCGCCCAGGGTATCAACCGTACCGATGTTGCCATCAATTTTTTTTGAAGATGCAAAAGCGGTAAGTGAAATATTTTCTGTGCCAACTACTGCAGCACCACCGCGGAAGAAATTAAATTCATTAACAGAGGTATAGGGCCTCAGTGTTCTTCCGCCATACTTTATACTTGTTACCAGCGAACTCTTGCTCACGCCAAATCCGGAGGCCACCAGCAAGCCCTGTCCGAATTTTAATTCATAATCACCAAGCGCAACGGCTTTCAGGAAATTATTCCCGCGGTAGTAAAGATGAAAGGAGTAAAAATCAAACCCCTGTTTTTGACTGCCCTTAAAAAATTCTTCGCCCGCATCTTTCTGACCGGTGATACCATAACTAAACTTGGTGCCATATTGATACCGGAAACGTGTGTACAGGTTGAGCTGACTTCCAAGATATCGTGATGCAGTAGAACCTGAATCAACCGGTGTAAAACCTTTTTGTTCTTCAAGCAACTGTTGTGCGCGTATGAGCAAAGTATATTCTCCTTTAAGCAAAAGATCTTTGGGAAGCACTTGTACTTCGGAAATGTCGCTGCCAACACTAACATAAGGTATAATCATCCTGATAGATGCAAGATCCAGGTAAGGCACAGCCTGCAATTCATAAATACTGATCAGCTTGCCTAATTTTTCCCGGTAGGTAATAATGGCATTAATCTGAATGCCGGTAAGCAATGCCAACTCATGTAAAGGTTTAAGATCCTCTTCTGTGGCAGTATTGAGGTTGATGGGTCGTTCACGCAGGTTTTTATCGAGGTCAATAATGGCTTCATAGTCGCCACCGGTATTATCGTCTTTTTCAATAAGCTGTTCGATATAGTCTTCTCTCTTTTCTTCTTCACCACCCGGATTGGTGATCTGTGCCTGAACCTTGAATTGAATAAGCAAACATGTTAAACATAAAATAATCATCAACTGATGATGCTGCAAATTGTGCAACAACATCATGCAGGAATGATAAAAGTTGGAGAAGAATCTAAAAGCGGTATGGTGCAGCATAGCCTCTTACTTCTTTTTCGAAAATGCATAACTGATCGATAGCTGCGGTGTAACACCCAACACCTGGTGATACGAAGTGGCGAAGTCAATCTTAAGTTGTTGTATGTTGATGCCTGCACCAAATGAGTAGAGGGCAGGATAGGTCTCAAAACCTGCACGTAAATGCAATGCATCAACCACCCGGTATTCCATACCGGCGCAAAACTGAGCCGGCTGGTCAATATTCTTTTTTGCTTCTGCTGCAATACTTACTTTATTACCTGCTTCATAGGATACCCCCAGTTTAAGTGTGGTGGGGACTTTATCATCCACAAAACCTGAATTCACCCGCACTGGGTTAAAGACATGCGCTCCCGTAGAAAATTTTTCTGTGATCTTTACCAATAATCCGGCTTCAAAAGTAAAGGTGGAACCATTGCCATATTCCGAGATAGAAGTGCCGAGGTAATCGAATTGAATGCCTCCGGAGATGCGTTCAGTGAATAACCTGGCATAGGAGAGGCCTGCCTTTTTTTCATTGTATACATCGAAACCGGCATAGGTAACAGTAAATCCAAACACACCTGATTTAGTTGGAAAGATGACACCACCGGCATTGTAACTCAATTCACTCAGCATGAAATTTCTTTCGCTGAACAAGCCGATGGAAATATCCGTTACAAAAGCCATCGCAGCCTGGTTATTAAACATGGAAAAGGGGTCAGTAAGTGTCAGTCCTGTTCCACCCATGGCAGTAGATCGCGCGCCAATTGCCTGCGGTTCGTTTCCGGCAAAGGAAGCAAAGGTAAATACACAACATGCAATAGTGAATAGTAAGGTTTTTTTCATCAGCAATAAAGATGATCAAATATAATCAAGTAAGTCAAATAGTAAAGGCAAATGAAAAATGAATAGTCAGGATAAAAATACACGTAACAATTTGGTAATTTTTGCTGCAGCTATTATTATTTCTGTTTAGGACTGTGTACTATATTGTTAAAGGTTGTAATGAAGCAAGACCTGCAAGCGATGTAAATATAGGATGCGGATTTAGAACAATCCATGCAAATTAGCCCGCACTTTATTTACCACTTCGCCTAAATCTTCCGGTTTCTCCGCGAAATTACATTTGTCGATATCAATCACCAGGAGCTTACCTTCTTTATAGCTGTTGATCCAGTTCTCATAATATTCATTAAGGCGGCGCAGATAATCGAGCCGCAGGTTGTCTTCATATTCACGGCCGCGTTTTTGAATCTGCCCCACTAAGGCGGAAATGGATCCACGAAGGTAGATCAGTAAGTCGGGTGGTTTAATGAGCGAGCCAATGGTTTTATATAGTGCCGTATAATTATCAAAGTCACGTTTAGTCATCAGTCCCATAGCATGCAGGTTTGGTGCGAAGATCTGCGCATCTTCATAGATGGTGCGGTCCTGTATCACTGTTTTCTCCCCTTGCTGAATCTTGATGATTTGACCAAAGCGGCTATTGAGAAAATAGATCTGCAGGTTGAACGACCAGCGCGGCATGTTCTCATAAAAATCGTAGAGGTATGGATTGTTGTCTACATCTTCATAGTGCGGCTCCCAGTTAAATTGCTTGGCAAGCAGGGTAGTCAGGGTAGTCTTGCCCGCACCGATATTTCCGGCAATGGCTATATGTTTGATATTTGAAAACTTAAGGTCTTTCTTAGCCATCGTGCGACGATCTGAACTATTTAGTAATTAAAGAATGGGGTTAAATAAAAATTGTAATTGTGGATAATATCAATTGGTTGTAAAGTTTTGTATGCTATTTAGTCACAAAGACTCAATGAAACATAAAGAAATTAATGGAGCCTTATTGGTTATCAGGGCAAAAATCTTATCCAACCTCGGGTAAGATAATCAACGTGAAGATAAAAGATTCTAAAACTTCCTGATGCCTATTATTTCCCTTACTTCCTTAACCGTTTTTCCGCCACTGGCTCTTGCTTTTTCAGCGCCTTGCGAAAGCACTTTATGCAACCGGTTGGTATCGTTGTAATAATCTTTCACCCGTTCCCGGAAGGGAGCGGTGAAGTTGATCATGTCTTCCGCAAGTTGTTTCTTTAAATCGCCATACCTAATGGTGCAATTGTTGTAAACGGTCTCAAAATGTTGCACTGTATCATTAGCCGCTACCAGCTTTAATAAAGTAAAAAGATTTTGAATCACTTCGGGCTTCTCCTGGTTTTGTTGGGTAGGTCCGCTGTCGGTAACGGCCTTCATCACTTTCTTTCGAATCACTTCCGGTTCATCTACCAGAAACACGGCATTGCCTTCTCCCTCAGATTTTCCCATCTTACCGGAACCATCTAACCCCGGCACTTTCACCAGCTTATCTGAAAAATTGAAAGCGACAGGTTCAGGAAAATACTCCACTTCATAAAGCCTGTTAAAACGAGAGGCGAAGGTGCGTGTCATCTCCAGGTGTTGCTCCTGATCTTTACCTACCGGGACTTTATGAGCGCGGTGAATGATGATATCGGAAGCCATAAGCACCGGGTAGGTCAGCAGCCCTGCATTCACATTATCAGCATGCTTGCGGATTTTATCTTTGAAAGAAGTGCTTCTTTCAAGCTCCCCTACATAAGAAAGCATATTGAGAAAGAGATAGAGTTCCGCGGTCTCCGGCAAATCACTTTGTATGTATAGTGTACACTGCTCGGGGTCGATACCGCAGGCCAGGTATTCGGCTACTACCTGCCGTACCGTTTGATGCAGGTTGGCAGGATGCGGATGTGTGGTGAGTGAATGATAATCGGCAATAAAAAGAAACAATGCTGCTCCTGCTGCATCCTGATAAAATTCTGCATAGCGCCGAAATAGTTACCCAGATGTAAATTGCCCGTTGGCCTGATGCCGCTAACCACTGTTTCCATAGCGGGCAAAGTAAAAAAAATTATTTTTGACACCGTGAAAATAATCACACATGGGCTGAAGGTTGTTTGGGCATATTGGTACTTCTTCATCTTTGTCCTTATTTTTTTAGTCCTGTATCCTGCTTTTGCCATCACGTTGTCGAGGGAGAAATGGTGGAACTATGCCAACAGGTTGCGCATTGTCTGGGGTTATCTGCTATTCACTTTTACCGGTATCATTCCCAGGATTCATTACCAGCAAAAGCTGAGCAAGCACCGCAATTATGTATTCTGTGCCAACCACTTTTCTTACTTCGATATACCGATGTCGGCAATGGCGGCCAGGCGCAATTGGCGGTTTATGGCCAAGGAAGAGCTGGGATCCCTTCCGATACTTAATATTTTTTTTAAGTCAATTGATATCCTGATCAACCGCGAAAATGCACGCGAATCATTAAAAGGTATGAGCGAAGCCGGAAAAGGGTTGAAGAAAGGCATGAGCATTGTCGTTTACCCCGAAGGTATGATCGGCCCGCATCCTCCTAAGATGGTACGGTTCAAGAACGGTCCTTTTAAGATGGCCATTGAGCACCAGGTACCCATTGTTCCGGTAACCATGGCTGATAACTGGAAAATTCTTTATGTAGATGGTTGGAAAGCATATGGCCGTCCCGGAATAGCAAGAGTGTTTGTACATTCGCCAATCGAAACTAAAGGCATGACGCTTGATGATGTGGAACCGCTGAGACAAAAGGTGTATCGTGTTATTGAGGAGAAGTTGAGGGAGTTTGGGGAAGGTTGATGGGTTGATGTGGTGATGTGCCGATGAATTGATGTGCCGATGTGCCGATGTGGTGATGTGCCGATGAATTGATGTGCCGATGAATTGATGTGCCGATGTGCCGATGTGCCGATGTGCAGATGAATTGATGTGTCGATGTAATGATGAGGTGATGTGCCGATGTGATGACGTGATGATATACAGTTTTATTGCTCAATTCCAGTTTCTAAGGTATAATGAAGTCTGGCAGCAATTAGCAATTTAACAATGCAACCATTTAACCATTTAACCATTTAACCATTCAACCATTTAGCCATTTATCAGTTTAACAATTTAACAGTTTAGACATACAACCATTCAACCAACCACTCCACTCACCAAGATGCCCGAAATCATCTCCCTTGAAAAAATCCGAAAAGACTATGTGCTGGAAAAGGTAGTAATCCCGGCATTGAAAGAGATCAGCCTCACCATTCATAAGAATGAATATGTGGCTTTGATGGGGCCTTCGGGTTCCGGTAAGTCGACTTTAATGAATATTATCGGCGCGCTCGACACACCCAGCAGTGGAAAGTATTTACTGAATGGTAACGACGTAAGCGTCATGACGGATAATGAGCTGGCTGTTATCAGGAATAAAGAGATCGGATTTGTCTTCCAGACATTTAACCTGATGCCACGCATGACAGCTTTGGAAAATGTAGCGTTGCCCCTGATCTATGCAGGCAAATCAAAATCATACCGCGATGAAAAAGCAACTGAAATGCTCAATGCAGTTAGTCTTTCTGACCGGATGGACCACAAGCCCAATGAACTTTCGGGAGGACAGAAACAACGGGTGGCCATTGCACGTGCCCTTGTTAACAATCCTTCTATAATTCTCGCTGATGAACCTACCGGGAACCTCGATAGCAAAACGTCTATAGAAATCATGGGTATCTTCGATCAGATTCACCGGGAGGGTAATACCGTAATTATTGTAACACATGAAGAAGATATCTCCCTCTATGCGCACAGAATCGTCAGGCTAAGGGATGGATTGGTTTATTCTGATGTGGTGAATGATCGGAGGACGGTGATTGCGTAGGGGAGGGAGGGAGGAACCAGGAACCAGGACGGAGGACTTAAGACTGAGGACTAGCTACTTCCGACTTCCGACTATCTACTTCCGACTATCTACTTCCGACTTTTCTCGTCTTCTGTTTATATTTTTTTTATATTTGCTACGTTTTCTTTTTTTAATTTTTAATTACAATTTCAATGGACACAGGTAAAGTAAAATTCTACAACAAATCCAAGGGATTTGGCTTCATCATTCAGGATGGCACGAATGAAGAAATTTTCGTTCACGCAACAGGTCTGATCAACGACATCCGTGAAAACGACAATGTTTCTTTCGAGATCTCCGAAGGAAAAAAAGGCCCTAATGCGGTGAATGTGAAAGTGATTTCATAGTCATCCCTGCAACCTTTTAGCGGGAAGCCCCTGAGGAATCAGGGGCTTTTCATTTGGGAACGGGCTATAGCTGTACGATGTTAATGCGCAGGTTGATGGCAGGTTGTACCTCTTTCAAACGGTTATTGAGAGTAGATGAATCGATATGAATTCGCATGTACTTTTGGTCATGGTTCTTAGTTTATTCGGTTGTTTAGAGGCTCGCTCATTCTACAAAATGGAGGGCTAAAGCAGCTAATCAGCAAGACGTTTGAGATATTAGGTGAAGATTTAGGTAGTTAATTATAACTTGCTGAATGATAGATTAATGTGTAGTGTGTGGTAGATTTAAATGTTCTTTGAAAAACTTGCTGCAGGTGAGACATTCGCTCTTCCGTAAAAGCGGGAGGGAGGAAAGTCCGGACAGCACAGAGCGCCGCACCACCTAACGGATGGTTTCCTGATATTATGTATCGGGAGAAGACAGTGCCACAGAAAATAACTTCCCAGACAATACTTGTCGGGGTAAAGGTGAAAATGTGAGGTAAGAGCTCACGGTCCGTGGTGGCAACACCAGGGACGGGTAAACCTTGCGGGCTGTAAGGTCAAATATACTCCGGTTAACTGCTCAAAAGGCAGTTGGTAGGGCTGCTCGCCCTATTCATCTTCATGATGATCCGGAGGTGGGTAGACCGCTCGATCCCGTTGGCGACAACGGGACCAGATAAATGAATGTCAGCATCTGAAGGAGCAGCGGTGGTTGGAGAAATCCAATTCACCAACCCTTCGTTGGATGATACAGAATCCGGCTTATGATCCTGCAGCATTTTTTAAAAGTCGGAAGCGGATAGTCGGAAGCGGATAGTCGGAAGCGGATAGTCGGAAGTAGTTAGTCGGAAGTCGGTAGTATTGAGTAGCGAGTAACGAGTTATCGGCTTCGCCGCAACAATTTAACAATTTAACAATTCAGCCATCCAGCCATTTAGCCATTCAACCATTCAACCATTCAACCCTTCAACCTACCCTCTCCAACAATTTATCCCTCCCCATTTGCAATTCCTGATTCACCGACTATCTTTGCACACTCTTTTCATAAAACGATTCCGTAGCTCAGCTGGTAGAGCATAACACTTTTAATGTTGGGGTCCTGGGTTCGAGTCCCAGCGGGATCACATATCAGACAACTAACGCCTTGTAAATCAATGATTTACGAGGCGTTTTTAGTTTCGGGGTAAACATAGGGTAAACATTGTTAACTAAGGAACCTTCACCACCTGATTTGCAGATTTTATTAATGATTATCTTACCCATTCACTCTAAAATTTTATTGTAATGGAAGGTGATAACTTATTAGAAGATCAGGTATATGAGAATGAAAATGACTTCGAAATAAATACCGGCCGTATCTTTAGTAATGAAGGTGATTATGCAAGAGAGGGTGAAGAATACCTTGCTAAAAAATGCCCTGATAGATTAGCTGACAGTTTAGAAATGACCATTAGATCACTTCTAGAAAAGCACACAAAGCCCTCCATCAGCTCGACAAACTCAACTGATAATTATCTTGAATTGAAGCACGAAAAGCTTGCCAGCGGTGAAATGGCGCATTTGCAGATGCAAAATTTTAAAGTTGATCACTTTGTTCTCAAGCTAGAGTATCCTATTGAAGGACCAAGACAACCTTCCAGGATTGGGAAGCCAGACAAGTACTTCTATTATCTTTTTGAATTCAGGGAACCGCTGCGGATAACAAAGAAAATGGTTGACGCAGGTACGTTTGAATTGCTATTCGCTTTCGCGTTGCGCCAGTGTGACCTGAGCTACCTGGTTCAATTCATGGAATACCATATAGACCATAATTTCGAGGGTGATTTAAGCCACTTTATAAAATATTTGGTATTGATCAAACGTAAATGGGAAGAACCTCTTTTGTCCAAGGAATTGATTGCTGCATCTGATCAATGGATAAAGGAAAATGAAAACAATGTAAAAAAACTCGGGTGGAGAGAAAATTAAAACATACCTAACCGTTGACCAGCTTGCCTTTTTGTTTAAAGCGATGGTGGAAAATCATATAATAGATAAAAGGATTTCAGCATCCCTTTTCAGGGTGATCAGCAGAAGCTTTGAATCAAAAGCTCAGGATGATGTAAGTGTTGGAAGCATTGATAAGTTTTACGCTACTCCTACAGAAAAAGCATTAGACTTTTGGACTGATAACTTCGATAGAATGCAAAAAATCGCAATCCGGATGAAACAAAAAAAAGACACTTAACTTATTGATTATCATATGCTTTCTCTAGGGTAGTACTACCCTATACTACCGCAAAAATCTTCCAATTGCACCACATATTCGCAGCAGGTTTTTATTAAAACAAAACCGCTGAAGCATGGAAGTAATCACCATCGAATCCAAAGCATTCCAGCAACTGCTGGAGCAACTAAATCAGATCAAGGCTGGCATAGATACCCGCCTAAAGAATACGACGCCTGATGACCTGTGGCTGGACAATAACGAAGTCTGCAAATGGCTCAAGGTGAGCAAGCGCACGCTCCAGAACTACCGCGACAACGGAGAGCTATCCTTTAGCCAGGTAGGCGCTAAGATCCTGTACCGCACCAGTGATGTGGAAGAATTCCTGAAACGCCATTATAACAAAGCCTTCAGCATAAAACGCTGAAAATATATCTGGGCGCAGGTTTCAGAACAATTTCACCGGGTACAATCAACAAAATGGCTAAAGAAAAAGTAATCAACCTCTACATTGATGCGGAGTGGTATTTAAACCAGCGCATTTTTCTAATCGGTTATTCTTACGATAACAAATACTTCGGGCAACTTTACGGGAAAAAGCTGACCTCGAAAAACTTCAAAAAACTATTTGCCAAAGTAAACGGCAGCGTGTTTTGTTACGGACCGGATACCGGCATGCTGGAAAAGTTCTTCAAATGGAAATTCCGGGATAAATTCCGTTGCGTGAACCTGATGAAGGTTTTTAAAGACCATATAAAAACCGGCAGCTTTAAATTAAAGGACCTGGAGCACAAATTCGGAATTCGCAGGCAGGTTGTGAAATACAAAACAAGCATCTTTCAAATTTGGAGGGACTGGCGCAATCCAACGAAAAAGAAAGCTGTACTACTTTACAATAAAGAAGATGTAGTTAATTTGGTAAAGCTCGCTTTGAAGATTTTTAATAAATTTAATATAAAAAGAAGATATTTGGAAGCAATTCGACTTAAGTGAATACACATTCGAAACAAAGCTTCAATAAGAGATAGGTACCAAGAGATTGACGCATTGCGCAGAATTATCCATATAGATTACAATCTTTTCAATTTAAATAGAATAGGATTCTACCATAATAAAGAAATAGCCGAAACCCTCTTAAACATAAATTTTATCTGCATCCCCGTGGGGACGCCGCTAACTTTTAACTGACAAACATTGTACAAATATTTTTAAATAAAATAGAATATAAGACAGGGTAACTAAGTACTATGGAAGATATTTTTAAACCATCCAGTTTGACAATTAAACAGCTTTTTGGAAACACTGATTCACTTTATCAAATTCCACGCTATCAAAGACCTTACTCATGGAATGATGAGCAACTTGAAAAGCTCTGGGACGACCTAAAGGAATCTCATGAGAACAACCCAAATTATTTTTTAGGTTCAGTTATTACAGCGAAACCCGAAGAATCTTCAACATATCTAGATGTTGTTGACGGACAACAACGACTTACGACACTCACTATTCTAATGTGTGTTTATCGGGACTTGTATCCGAAAATAAATCATAACCTTTTAGACACCGACCCCTTTGCAGTTGACAATAAAATTCTTGAGACATCAATTCGCTTCAATGACAGATTTGAAAGATTGAGATTGAAAACTCATTCAAATCATCAAAGCGACTTTGACGAGTTAATTCTTGTAGGAAACACAACTGAATACGAAAAGCCATTCAAGAAAGATATAAAAAGAGAAGAAGACCCTTCATTCAAATTTAAAAACACAGCATGGTTTTTTACTCAAAAGTTGACCGAGTTAGGAGAAGATGAAGCAGGTAGATTGCTCAACTACATTTTTAATTCTGTAAAGATAATTCGTATTGATTGCCAAACAGTAAGTTTTGCAATCAAGCTTTTTCAAGTTCTGAATGACAGAGGTTTGGAACTTTCAAATTCGGATTTAATAAAGAGTTACCTCATTGGACGCATTCAATCTAGGTATGACAAAGACCAAGAGTTAAAACGACAGAAGGAAGACCAATTCATTGACGATTGGAAATCTTGTGAGACGATTGCGATTGATACTTACTATGCGATTAACGACTTGTTCGTGATGTATGAATATTATCTTTTAGCAGCAAATCCAAAGAGAGGATTATATGACGAGTTAGTTTCAGAATTTCAAAATAAAGAACCAAACAAAATTATTTCGGACTTTAAAAATTTCTGCACCAGTTACAAAGAGCACATTTTTGATGCGGAGGACAAAACTGTTTACGGATTATATTATTTACGATGGGCAGTATACTGGCGCACAATTATTACAACTTCACTACACAGTAAGTATCCACAACATCAAGAACTTTCAAAGGCACTTTTAAGATATTACTATCTAAACTGGATTGCTGGTTATACACTTACCAAAATCAAACAAATTTCTTTCAATATTATCAAATGGATTAAGGAAGGCAAACCAATCAGCTTCATAAAGAAAGAGTTAGAAATAAATTTGAAAGAGAACAGCACAATTTCAAAAGCGGTTGACAATTTGAACAATGACATTTACAATGAACCTTGGTGTAAACCACTTTTAGCAATGATTGAATACCAACAACTTGACGATAGCAATTTGTCAATGATTAACATCTGGGAAAAAACTTTACATGTTGAACATATTCTACCTAGAGGATACAAATCAAATAAAGCGTGGGAAAATTTTCATGACGATGAAGATGTTGAAGATTGGATAAATTCAGGTGGTAATCTTACTCTGTTAAGTGGAGCTAAAAATATTGCCGCAAGTAATGACAGTTTTGCGAAAAAGATAAAAGCATATTCAGGAAAAGGATTTTATAAGGAGGGCAACGAAGGAGTAACAGCATTTAGAATTACCCAGCAAATAGTTGACGATTACAATGCCGCTTCTTTTGACGAAGAATGGAATTGGGATGCAATGTTCAGTAGGTGGAATTGGTTCTGTAGTGAGGTAAGCGACTTTTTAGACATTGATCTTGACGAAGTAAAGCACAGGTAATGTCAATTGAAAAAGCTTTATGAGGATTTTTAAGAACATGGCTTCCTTTAAGGAGTAGCTGTGATGACCGTATTATGGATTTTTCGTTTAACGATCAAGAAGTGCCAATAAAATGCAGTAATGAACCCGACACCTAGCAAAATTAAAAGTGATTTAAAGTCGCTACTTAAGCCATCGCAGTTGCATCACATTTGCTTTTGATATAAAATGCGGACTAACAATAACTGTTAAATTTAAAACTTTAAAAACCATAATCATGAATCATAATCGACTAAATCCCATTGACCTTTTTGTTGGTATTTTAGCAATCTTACTTATCAGCGTAAGTTTTTATCAAACTTGGTTAGGACTGCAACAGATTTTCGGACCAGCTTCGTTTATTATTTCACTTGTATTGTCCTCAATGCTACTCATGCTTTGTTGGCTCATAAGAGATGCAAAACTAAAAGGCAATTCAACAACAGGCTTATTGACTATTTATGTTTTTATCGCCTCATTTTGCTTTATGGCAAACTTCAATGCATTATATACTCGTTTCATGCGAACCGACATTTATACAACTGAGTTAAGGGAAATAAATGAAAATTTCAACCATTTGGAGGCAGATGTAAATTCAAAGTTCAACTATAAATATAACGATGAAGTAAAGCAAAATATTGAGATCTTGAAAAATCAAATGATTGAGCAAATAAAAGACCCAGGAAATAAAGGAATAG
Source organism: Chitinophagaceae bacterium (assembly GCA_016704325.1). GTDB lineage: Bacteria > Bacteroidota > Bacteroidia > Chitinophagales > UBA10324 > JACCZZ01. Next base: position 264,075 of record JADJAG010000008.1, on the reverse strand, counting down.
GAACTAGAGCACAATCATTAATAAGAGATATTGAAAAATTACTTGGACAGAGAGTGGATTTACTTACTCCTGTTGGCAACGACTATGTTGATTTAGCTGAAAGAATGGGCAGCCAAATTGATGCAATGATTACAAGTTTGTCGCCCGTTGAAACAGAATTAAAGGTTGATTTGAATAAAGCTGTTTTGAAATGGAACAAGAGAATTCAAGAGTTACTGCTATTATCAAACGCGGAAAAGGATGATATTTCACAAGGTTTAATTGATGAATCATTAACTGAATACAACAAACTTGGTAACAAAGCATTGACAATACTTGGAGCAAATAAAATTAAATTCGTACCAGTTCTTTCCAAAACACAAGAAGTTGGAAAAATCGGTTATGCTTTTGAACATGCTCTAAAGAACTTTGGAGTTTACCAGTTTGTCGTTTTAATGGGCTGCATTTTGCTTGACTTTTTAATCCCTATCCTGCTTTTGCTTATTACTAAACCAGTCGACAAAAACAGAAGTGGTAGTGTATTCAAAAGAGAAGGCAAAGTGTTAATTCCAAAAAACTAAATCTTTATACATGGAACCAAATAAGAATTTACAAGAGAAGAAAGTATTAACACCAAGAGCGCCAGTAGTAGAGACTATATCAAATTCTACTACAAATGAATTTGTTGCTATTTCAGATTCAAGTTCATTATCTTCAAAGGATAGCAATTTTATCTTTTTCTTTGGCAACGCCTCTACAGGAAAGTCTGTAATACTTGCATCAATGCTTTATCACATGAATGCTAGAGCTGGAGCTATAAGGCCAAAACGAAATTCACCAAATACAAAAGAGGCAGAAGTTTTACTATTTGACTTATTGGACAATATTAGAAAGGGTATTCTACCAGCAAGGACAACGGTAAATCAAGTTACTCGCTTAGATATGGTATTTGAACCGAATAATAGATCTAAAAAAGTTAAGCCAATTGATTTGACTTTCTTAGAGATGGCCGGAGACGATCATATGAAAATTAGACGTGGTGGTGTTTATCATAGAAGTATTGAGGAGTATCTCAATTCAGATATTCCTTTAAACTTTATCTTAGTTACTGACTATAATACTGCAAAGGAAGACGATTCTTTAATGTTTTCATTTTTTAATGAATTAGAAAGAAAGGGCAGAAGTTTCAAATCTGTAAATGCAATTTTAGTTATTTCCAAATGGGATAAATCAGGGTCAATGGGCGTTTCAAGCGAAGAGCAACTAGCTGATTATATTCAGCAAAACATGCCAATGACCAATCAAAAAATGGATACCTACGGACTTTCTAAAACATTTTATACTGTTGGAAGTGTTGAAAAAAATGAGAAAGGCGAAGATAGGTTACTACAACTGAATCTATCTACAGCAAAAGTGCTTACAGATTGGCTTTATGAAAGCATTACAAATGTGAGTTTGGACTATGAGGGAACATTTTGGGAAAGAATATTTGGCAAATAAAACATGACCGATTTACTTGGATTAGGAGTATTTGGAACATTTGGAAAACCGTTTGGTTTTCAACAAGTGTTTTATGTGGGAACAGAATACTATTTTGATAAAGTATTTAACTCAACACTTGATCTTAACACAAATTCAATTGAACTATTTCCTAATACTGAATTATACGCAGTAAAAAGGGAATTGTCAAATGGAATTTTATCAATTTGCATCTGTAAATATTCTTATGCAAATGAAATAAACTCAAACCGAGGTGGAACTTTTATTGGTTCATGTATATTACTAAAAGAAGCCTTTTTAGATGCTAGCGTAATTTACTCCTTTTTGGAGGAGCTGCACAATGACCTAGTTTCAAGTGAAAAAAATATTATAAACTCAAAATTGCAAGTTAGTGAAGCGATTCAGCTTCATGTAAATGAGCCAACAAATTTTGACAAAGCTAAATCTCAGCTAAGCTTTTTAAAAGATACAGAATTTTACTCATTAAAAGTAAATCAAACTAAGAAATTTTTGATTGTCCCAAAAGCCAATGAGGACAGTGCGACCCAAGTAAAAGCTTTTATTGAAAACTCTATACAATACTTTAATGACGTTGACACATTGTATTTTACATTTGATGAAAAGATTATTACCTATGTAAATCAAAAGGGAATATTAAAGTCAATCAATTGGCAAACCTTTGTTGACCGAAAAGAAGAAGTAATTAAGGAACGAGCAGAGAAAAGGAGAATTGATGAAGAACGAAAAATAGAATTAGAAAGAAATAACCAAAGCAAGAACCACACTAATAATGACGACAGCTTTACAAATTGGACTTACAAAAAACAAAAATGGGGTAAAAGTGAAGTAAAAAAACGAGTTGATGAGCACAACAAATTATTTGAATATTGTTATGAGTTGCAAAATCAAAAAAGCAATACTCCTATGCATGTAGTTCCAAGTCAACCATATTTTGAAAGGCAACCCTATTCTCATTGGAATAATATATTTGAAGATTATAAATTCTTAATTTCGGTTATTCTAAATCTTCTACTCGTTTTAACCATTGTTATTTATATTATATTCTTTAATTCGTCTGAGGTAAGGTATATTACTATTAGCCAGGAGGAAGTACCAGAGCAAGCAGAAACTAAGAAGGATAAAGCCGCGAATAATAAGTTAGAACCTGTTCCGAATTCTGAACTTAACAGCAATGACAGAATGAGAATTGAGAGAATTGGACTTAAAGGCAGAAAGGGTAAGGATATTATTCAATTTATTTTTACATATAATCCTAATGAAATACAATTATATTATAAGGATCAAGTAGATCTATATTTGGAATATCTCATTGCCAAGAACCCTGATTGTTTTACTAAAGAAGATGACATTTGCAACTGTGATAGCTTAGTTCATATTCCTTCTTTCAAGAAGGACAATCAATGAGCAAGTTTAGTATTAACTTTTTCTACTAATTTTCATTTCATGTAACACAAATAGAAATTGTCAATAAAAATTGACAGATAATTATCAAATGAACCAACTTCAAATTGTTACATTTTTATTTTTATTATTAGGTTGTAATCACCCTGAAAGCAACCAGTATGATAGGGACCACAAGAGCAGAGTATCTATTTCAGCAAATTCCGAAGCTTCCCTATTAGAAGCAGAAACTGAGAATGGGTACAAAGTAATCGGTATAAAGGATGGTGATACCTTTGTAGTTTTAATAGATGGTAAAGAACAAGTCGTTCGGTTTGCCCACATTGACTGCCCTGAAAAAAACCAACCTTTTGGAAGTAGAGCAAAACAGTTTCTTTCTGAAATGTGCTATGGTAAGTATGTAATTTTAATTCATAAAAATAAGTTTGACAGAAACAAACGGTTAATAGCAGAAGTAATTTTGCATGATGGTACGAATCTAAACAAAGAGCTCGTAAAAAATGGCTTGGCATGGCATTACAAAAGCTACAGTAATGACAATACTTATGCAGACTTAGAGAATAAAGCGAGAGAATTGAAAGTTGGACTGTGGGTAGACAATAACCCTATTCCACCTTGGACATGGAGAAAATAAGTGCGTGTAATTGGGTGATATTTTTGACAGTCCACAAACTCATTCTATTCTACTTTGGTAGGCATAGGGTGTTTCTTTTGGAAGTAAATTTAAACTTCCAATTCAAAAACCGAAATCTAAAAAATTGACTTATTTTTAGTCAAACACTTTGACTACCATGCAATCAATTCCAGATTCTATATTCTTTTCCCCGGTATTGATTCCAGCCGGTTTTCCTTCTCCTGCAGCAGATTACATGCAGGAGGAAATTGACTTAAATAGATTACTGAAAGGAAATTCCTCCGCTATATTTATTTTTCTTGCGGAGGGAGATTCTATGATCGGAGTATCAATACACGTTTAGCGGAGCATAATAGCTGATAAGCTGAAAATATATCTGGTATCGGGTTTCAGCTTCGTGCATCACAACTTTTTATTTGGCAAAGGAATCAACAAACACTTGCATTAAAGTATTTATACCTTTGGTAGGGTACTAAATAGTATATTGCCATAAAACTTAATGATTTCTTTATTTTTAAGTTAATAATATTTAAACATAGAAAAACATCATTATTATGAATCAAAGTAACAAGGATCAAGTGATAGTATTGCTTCAGCCATTTTGGGATTTAGATATTGATAAACGCATTGCAGAAGCATATAAAGATTCTCCAGATTTGGAAACAGTTGTCGTTGGTCACTATACAGTTTCAGAAATTTCAGGTTACTCAAAAAAGATGATTTCTCAATTGGGACAAATTCTTGATACAGCATTTGCAAATATTCTCCCTTATGAATACCAATTTAATAATGACTTTGGTAATGGAAATTTAAAGGATGACATAACTACGTTAAACACTTCCATTGGTGCAAATGATTTTGCAACTGCAAGTACTGTTCTATCTAGATTGGTTTACTATCAGGTTGTAAATGGTTTCTGGAACAAAGTGATGGAAAAGGATGATAAGAAAAGGTTTGCAAGGATTGTAGAAATGGAAAGCAAAATAAATTTAATTACTGAGCAGCTTTCAAAGAATATTGAAACAAATAAATCCATTCTTCAGGGACTAAATTTTGAAAAAGATAATATTGAACAATTCGTTGCAATCAAAAGGAAGGAATTAACAGAAATAGAGTCATTGCTTCCCGCAGCTAGGAACAATTCAGAGGAGATCACTAGACTACATAATACGAGTATAGCGACGAATGAATCAATTAATAGTCTTCTAACCCAACAAAACACCAAACTTGAAGAAATTACTAAAAAGTATGAGGAAGAAAGATCTACTTATTCTACTTTTCAACAAGAATTAAAAGACTTAAAAGATTCGTTTAATACAGAAATTAAGGCCGGTGTAAAAAAGAATACTGACTTCGATGCAATGCTTATATCGGTAGCTGATAGGAGTGATACCTTTGACAATAGAATTGAAGTTTTAAATGAATTAATTGGAAAAGAAGGTGCACAAAAATTGTTTAATACTTTTAACGATAGAAAGAATTCATTAGAAGGCCCAATTAAGAGATGGGCAAACATAGTATTCGCCACAGGAATTATAGCATTGGCACTTATAATTGGAATCTTTACAAATTTCTATGGATGGATCGGAGAGCTCCCAACCGAAATTGATTGGCATTATCTCCTTATTAATTCTATTAAAGCTTTGCCAATAATGATCGTATTACTTTTTACCATTAAACAATACGTGAGAGAGAGAACATTTCAGGAAGAATATGCCTTTCGTTCTGCTATTGCATTAACAGTTCAAGCATATGGTGATATTGCAGGAACTAAAAAGGAGGAGCTGATTATGAAAGCTATTTCAACAATTTATTCTTTACCCTCAATTATGAAGGATAGGTCAAATAGTTTTTTTGGTTATAGGAGTAAGATTTTGAATGAAACGATGAAAGAGTTGAACCAAACATTGAAAACCTTCAAGCCTGAATAAAGATTGCTGAATAGTTAGTTGGCTTTAATGTGCCTACGATGCTATTTGCTTACAGACGCGTGAAATATATAGGATTGGGATACAGCTCCTTGTATCGCAACTTTTTATTGTAAAAAAAGCAATGGCAACCAAGTGTTCCAAAGCTTGGTGAGGTCGCCATTTGGTTGCCCCTGCTCCAAAAATGAATTCGCTTTGTCGAGCTCATTCATTTTTTCTGCCATTCAAATAATCGGAATCACTTTGTGATGTTGGTGATTAACACTTTCCCTACTCCCAAATGAACTCATCTTGTGGATTTCGGTCATTTTTATACTTCCCTCAAAGAGAAAAATAAGCGGCGGCTGCATGATAGACATCAGCTGATTCATTTACTATTCTGAATAGATGATCTTGCGATTGTTCGAAACCTATTTAAGGTGCAGCCAACGTGATAAGTACATAGAGCCTCAAAGCGGCTCAGTAAAATTATCATCGTCTGATAGTAATTGTAGGCAATTAATTTCAGGAAAGGCATTTCTCAAAATGTATCTGGGAGCGGTTTTCAGCACCGTGTATCATAACTTTTTATTCGGCAAAGGTGGGCTTGACTCATGTTTCAGTCAAGAGCAAGTAGATCTCCGACGAAAATGTCGGAGACCCTTGACAGAAACCCTCTCACCTGTGTATTGAGGCCGAAAAAAGCCATGATACACTCCCAGCTAAATCAAACCAACTCAGTTCCAGCAACTTGTCCGCGAATTATTAAAACCTTTCAGTCAACCCTCAAGAATTGCTGGTATCGCGATTGGATAGGAGAAGAGTACACAGTTATCTCATTCCTAGATGATTCCTATATGGTTCACACCTGGAACGGAGATGGAGAAATGATTCCATCCCTGATATTAAAGGACGATTGTAAAACTGTAACCTTATGAATAACTCTCAGCTTCAGAAGAAATTCTGCTTTGCCATTGCGTGCCTGTTTGTAGGCAATCAAAACATTACTTACTTCGATGCTGCTGGAGAACCAATACGCAAGTAGAAGAAGTATAAGTCTATAAAGATCGCTTCATCGTCTCAAACGACCTTGCTCTAAAAGCTTTCGCTTGTAGGAAGATTCTGCATTTAACTTATATCTTAGCGGGACGCAACGCAGAAAGTATTCTATTCAGGCAACATGGCTAAACAAGCAAAAGATAAAAAACACAAATCCATAGAAGAAGCCCTTTGGGATTCCGCAAATAAGCTTCGCGGTTCTGTAGAACCATCAGAATACAAGCACGTTGTGCTTGGACTGATATTCCTGAAGTTTGCCAGCGACAAGTTTGAAGAGCGCAAAGCGGAATTGATTGCCGAAGGCAAAGTAAAATATTTAGACATGGTGGAGTTTTATACCAGTAAGAATGTTTTTTACTTGCCGCAAGTATCGCGTTGGAGTTATTTGATTGATAATGCCAAACAAGACGACATTGCTATAAAAATTGACACTGCTCTCTTTACCGTTGAGAAAAACAACCCTGCTTTAAAAGGCGCATTGCCCGACAACTACTATTCACGCATGAATTTAGATGTCAGCAAGCTGGCATCGCTGCTTGATACCATCAATAACATTGATACGCTCCGGGACAAGCAACAGGACATTGTTGGCAGAGTGTATGAATATTTCCTTAGCAAGTTCGCATTGGCGGAGGGAAAGGGCAAAGGAGAATTTTACACTCCCAAAAGCATTGTAAACCTGATTGCTGAAATGCTTGAGCCTTACAAAGGGAAAATATACGACCCTGCCTGTGGCAGTGGTGGAATGTTTGTTCAGAGCATCAAGTTCATTCAGGCGCATCATGGCAACACCAAAGATGTGAGCATTTACGGACAGGAATACACGGCCACTACTTACAAGCTGGCTAAAATGAATTTAGCCATCCGAGGAATTACAGCCAATTTGGGTGATGTACCGGAGAACACATTTTTCCGTGACCAACACAAGGACCTGAAAGCCGACTTTGTAATGGCTAACCCGCCATTCAATCAAAAGCAGTGGAGAGCAGAGAATGAATTGACTACCGATCCACGGTGGGCTGGTTATGAAGTACCGCCAACAGGCAATGCCAACTATGCCTGGATTTTAAATATGGTTTCTAAACTTTCTGAAAATGGTGTCGCCGGTTTTATCTTAGCTAATGGGGCATTAGGTGGAGGTGGTGATGAATATAAAATCAGGAGAAAGTTGATTGTAAATAATTTGGTAGAAGCAATTTTGGTGTTACCTTAGGATATGTTTTATACTACCAATATCAGTGTTACACTTTGGTTCTTGAATAAAAACAAGAAAGCAAGAACCATTGAACACAATGGGAAAATTAAAAAGTATCGCAACCGTGAAAGAGAAATTCTTTTCATGGACTTGCGAAAAATTGGAATCCCGTTTGAAAAAAAATTCATTCAGTTTTCGGAAGAGAATATCAAACAAGTAACAGACACTTTTCATAATTGGCAGCAAACCGATTTTGAAAAAACATATCAGAACACAGCCGAGTTTTGTTACAGTGCAAAGTTTGAAGAAGTAGAGAAAAAAGATTTCTCACTTGTGCCAAGCAAATACATTGAGTTTGTAAACCGTGATGAGAATATTGACTTTGATGAAAAGATGCAAACCTTACAAACAGAGTTTGCCGATTTGCTGAAAGCAGAAGACCAATCCAAAAAAGATTTGCTAACCGTATTTAAAGAGTTGGGTTATGAAATCAAATTATAAACAGTTAGGCGAATTTATTGAGGAAGTCAATATTAGAAATACTGATTTGTCCATTACAAAACTTGTTGGTGTGAGTATGGAGAAAACTTTCATTTCATCTGTTGCAAATCTTGTTGGCACTGATATGTCGGTTTATAAAGTTTTAAACAAAGGACAATTAGCTTGTAAGTTAATGAGTGTTGGAAGAGATGAAAAGCTACCAGTTGATTTATACCGAGAAGAAGAACCTGCAATTGTTTCATCAGCTTATTATGTTTTCCAACCAAAAGATGAAAAAGTCATTCTACCTGAATATTTATTTATGTGGTTGTGTCGTCCCGAAAACGATAGATACATTGGCTTTATAAGTGGTGGTGATGTTCGTGGTGGAATATCTTGGGAAACATTTTGCGAAACACCTATAAAAGTTCCTTCACTTATTAAGCAAAAGGAAATTGCAAAAGAATACAACACTATTGTAAATCGCATTACCCTCATCAACCAACTCATTCAAAAATTGGAAGAAACTACACAAGCACTTTACAAGAATTGGTTTGTTGATTTTGAATTTCCAAACAAAGAAGGCAAGCCATACAAAAGTAGTGGTGGAGAAATGCTGGGTAGTGAATTGGGTGAAATCCCTAAGGATTGGAAAGCAGAAAAACTAAATGAGTTTGTAGTTTTAAGTCAAGGATTAGTAATGAATGCAACTACAAACCACCTATTAAAAGAAAAAGGAATTCCTTTACTAAGAATCACAGATTTGATTAACGATACACAAAAAATATTTATTGATGAAAGTGTTCCCGTTAAGAACATCGCAAAAAAAGAAGACATTATTTATACAAGGACTGGACAGGTAGGATTTGTTTTTAGGAATAAGGAAGGTGTAGTTTATAATAACTGCTTTAAAGTTACTCCCAAAAATGAATTGCTTTTAAAGGATTATATATTTTGGTTTTTAAGGCAGAGCAGCACATACAATTTAATGGTTGAACTTGCTGCTGGTTCAGCTCAATCAGATTTAAGTCATAGTGCTTTTTACAGTGTCTTCATTATTGCCCCAAGTATTCCTATACAAGAAAACTTTTCAATTAAAATAAAGCCAATTGAAAATTTAATCTTTAGTAAGAGAAAGGAAGTACTGGTATTGGAAAAAATGAAAAACCTTTTACTCTCAAAACTTGCAACCATAGAAAACTAATACTTCAACATGCCAATAAATCTTCCAAGAATATCAAAGCTAATTTATGAAGCCAGTGGCAATGAAGTATGGCAATGCTTTGGTGGAGAACAAACGCTAGACAACATTCAATTTGTCAAAACTAATCCTTTTGTAATTGAAAGCAACGGCATCAACTATTTACTTACTTCAAATAAGGATGATAACAATGTTGCAGCACACGATTTTGTTCTATTAACCTCAAAGAAACCTATACGAAAAGATGTAAATGCAAACCATTTAAATATTAAGCGTTGGTTAAAGCATCCTTCTTTTGTTGTCGCTACACCTGACCAAGTTATTGCCTCATGGAAAGACAAGTTCAACTTCATAAAGGAAAACGAAGAAGCAAACATTAAAGGATTGAGACCTCCTCAAATGGGTGCTTTGCATTCAATTCTTGCACACATTCAAAATCCCGAAGACAAAGCAATTGTTGTAATGCCAACAGGAACAGGAAAAACAGAAACAATGTTGGCTACTCTTATTGCCAACGAATGCAATAAAATCCTTGTTTCAGTTCCTTCCGATTCTTTGAGAAATCAAATCTCAAATAAATTTATTACGCTTGGTTTGCTCAAAGAATTTGGAATTGTTGGTGCGGATTGCATGAATCCAATTGTCGGAATTTTGAATAGTGGTTTTCAAACTCCACAGGAACTACAGGACTTTATTTCAAAGTGTAATGTTGTTGTCTCAACAATGGACATACTCACTGGTTGCACCAATGCGGAACGAACAATTTTAAAGGACAGCTTCTCACATTTCTTTGTTGACGAGGCACATCATTCAGAAGCTGAAACTTGGAAGGAACTTATTGCAAAGTTTGATAAAGGAAAGGTTTTTCTCTTCACAGCTACACCATTCAGGAACGACGGACAGAGTTTAAAAGGAAAAGTAATTTTTAATTTTTCACTTCGGAAAGCACAAGAGCAGAAATACTACAAGGAAATTAACTTCTTACCGATTAGGGAATACAAAAAGGAGCTTGCTGATAAAAAAATTGCTGACAAAGCAGTTGAACAATTGAAAGCCGACATTGAAGCAGGATATAATCATATTCTGATGGCAAGGTGCAAGGATAAAACAAGAGCCAAAGAAGTTTTGGAATATTATCAAGCTTATCCTGAACTCAATCCTATAATGGTACACACAGGGATAGGAGGACTAAGCAAAAAAATTGATGCAATAAAAAGAGGTGAGCATTCAATTATTGTTTGCGTAAATATGTTGGGTGAAGGTTTTGACTTACCTAATCTAAAAATCGCAGCAATACATGATGAAAGACAAAGTTTGCCAATAACGCTTCAATTCATAGGTAGATTTACAAGAACCTCTTATGATGAATTGGGCAATGCAAGTTTTATAACGAACATTGCTTATCCACCAATTCATGACGAATTAGACAAACTCTATGCAAGAAATGCTGATTGGAATTTGCTGTTGCCCCGTATGAGTGCGAACGCAACGCAAAAGGAAATCAATATAAAGGAATTTCTTGACGGCTTTCAAAACATAAATCAATCCGAAGTGCCATTTGGAGAAATTAATCCAGCCATGAGTACTGTCATTTATAAAAACAGTAACTATGAATGGAATCCATCTAATTGGCAAGCAGGATTTGCAGGGATAGAGGGTTATGAGTATGTATTTAGCGATACCAACCACACAGATACGCTTGTAATTATCTTAGGCAAAATTGAAAAGGTTGAGTGGGGCAGTTTTGAAACTGTTCAGAATTTACAATGGGACATTGTGGTTATTCATTGGGATTTAAGACCTAACATTAATAGAGTTTTCTTGAACACATCACTAAAAGCATTTTCAGGTAGCACTTTGATGGATGCAATTTTTGGTGAGGGAAGAACGAGTTTAATTACTGGAATGAATGTTTTTAGAATCTTTCATGAAGTGCATAGATTGAAATTATATAATGTAGGAACAAAAAGAGGAATTGGACAGGACATTACATTTCAATCCTTTTTCGGAAAAGGAGTTCAGGATGGCATTAGAGAATTAGAGCAAGGGAATCTTATTAAAAATAATTTTTTTGGGGTAGGTTATAAGGCAGGAGAAAAAGTTTCACTAGGATGTTCCGTGAAAGGAAAAGTGTGGTCTTATCAGAGAGGCAACTTAGATGAGCTAACAAAGTGGTGCAAAGAGATTGGTGAGATTGTGGAGAATGATGCTATTGACCCAAACATTGTTCTACAACATACTTTAGCTATTGAAAAAACATCTCAAAGACCTGATGTAATGCCTACCCATATTAATTGGCATTCTTCAATGTATGAATTTGCAGAAGACCGTTTTCGGTTTAACTTCGATGGAGTTTCATTTGATATGGCTGATGTTGAGTTAAACCTCCTGAATCCAACAACAAACGGGAGCTTGCAATTCTCTTTAGATACACCACAACATTCAGTGCATTTTGAACTTCAACTTGGCGTTAATGCAGAAACGGAAGAAAAATATTTTCAAATCATAAAAACAAACCAAACAGATTGCACAGTTCTTTATGGAAATAAAAGTGCTGACATAAGAGATTTCTTTCAAGAATTGACACCTACAATTTGGTTTGCAGATGGGTCACAACTGATTCAAAACCTCTATGTAAAACTCAAGGTGTTTCCAGGAGTAATCCCATTGGATAGTATTATTACTGATACCTGGAATAGTGTAAACATTGGAAATGAATCACAGGACATTGCACCTTACATTCAAGATTCAATTCAATACTACTTTATCAATAAAATCAGAAATGATTTTCAGGTAATTTATGATGATGATGGTAAAGGTGAAATTGCAGACATTATTGGCATAAATGATTCCGACAAAGTGATAGACATTCATTTGTATCATTTAAAGTATGCAAGGAATGGTACGGTGGGAAACAATATTGATAACTTCTATCAGGTTTGTGGACAAGCGCAAAAATCTTTGAAATGGAAACATAAAGACGGAAAAGAGTTTTTCAATCATCTTTTTAAAAGAAAGACAAAAACACTTAATGGTGTTTCATGCAGCAGAATAGTAAAAGGAACAGAAGATGATTTAGAATCCTTACTGAGTCAAGCCAAATTTACAAAGCCGATTAATTTTCATATCTATATTGTTCAACCCTCATTAAGTAAAGCAAACGCTTCAAACGATATTCTTTTATTGTTGGGAAATGTTCATCACTACTTAGCAACAGTTGGAAATATTGAGTTGAAAATTTATTCGAGTTTATAGGACAATAAAAATGAAATTCAGCGAAGAAACATTAGAGCAAGCCGTCATTGAATTATTTGCTTCGGAGCAATTTGCGCACTGCAAAGGTGAAACCATTCACAAGGAAATTAGTGATGTGCTTCTTCGTGATGATTTGAAGCAGTTTTTATTGAACCGATATGCTGATGATGATATAACGCTGAATGAAATTGATAACATTATCAGAAGGTTAGAATTGTATCCGAGTTCAGCTTTGTATGAAAGTAACAGAGCTATTATGCGATTGATTGGAGATGGGTTTCCAATAAAAAGGGAAGACAGGAGCAAAAAGGATCTTTATGTCCATTTGATAGATTTTGGTGCTCAAGGGATTAAACAGAAAGCAATTAAAAATGAAGGAATAAATATTGCTGCTGAAGAATCAGATGGGTATGAAACAAGGGATGATAATATTTACAGGTTTGTAAATCAGCTGGAAATTGAAGGTTATGAGAAACGAATTCCGGATGGAATTGTCTATATCAATGGTTTGCCGTTGGTAGTTATCGAATTCAAAACTGCAGTTAAGGAAAGTTGCACAATTAAAGATGCTTTTACCCAATTGACCGTAAGGTATCGCAGAGATATTCCAGAATTGTTTAAATACAATGCTTTTTGTGTTATCAGTGATGGAGTGAACAACAAAATGGGTTCACTTTTTTCAAAGTATGATTTCTTTTATGCCTGGCGGAAGATTAACCCGGAGGATGAAGCTGTGGATGGTATCAATTCGCTTTATACCATGATTCAGGGCTTATTTAACAAGCAAAGGTTTGTGGATGTAATCCGCAACTTTATTTATTTCCCTGATACTGCAAAAGACGATGTTAAGATTGTTTGCCGTTACCCGCAATACTATGCTGCCAAAAGTTGTTTGAAAATATCAAAATGAACATGCGGCCGGAAGGTAGCGGAAAGGGGGGCACCTATTTCGGTGCAACAGGTTGCGGAAAGAGTTTCACGATGTTGTACCTAACGCGATTGTTGATGAAAAGTCCGCATTTTGCCAGCCCGACCATAGTCCTAATTACTGACCGTAACGATTTGGATGATCAGCTTTCCGCTCAGTTTACCAATGCCAAGAAATTTATTGGTGATGAAAATGTAATCAGCGTTGAAAGCCGTGCCGAATTGAAAACACTCTTACAAAACAGAAACAGCGGTGGAGTTTTCCTGACCACCATCCACAAGTTCACTGAAAGCACGGAGTTACTTACCCAAAGAACAAACGTGATTTGTATCTCAGATGAAGCGCATCGATCACAAATCAATCTTGATCAAAAGTTAGTAATATCCGATAAGGGCGTTTCCAGAAAATTTGGCTTTGCCAAATACCTTCATGATTCGTTACCCAATGCCACTTATGTTGGCTTCACCGGAACCCCAATTGATGGAACATTAGATGTATTTGGTAAGGTAGCTGATGCCTATACCATGAAGGAATCTGTGGATGATGAAATCACCGTTCGAATTGTTTATGAAGGACGGGCTGCCAAAGTATTATTGAATGAGGCAAAACTGCAGGAGATTGAGGAATACTATAAGAAGTGCGCCATTGAAGGCACTAATGAATACCAGATTGAGGAAAGCAAAAGGGCGGTCACGCAAATGGAAGTCATTTTAGGCGATCCTAAGCGCCTGAAATTGCTTGCGGCAGATTTTATTGAGCATTATGAAAGGAAGATTGAAGAAGGCGCCAGTGTAAAAGGGAAAGTGATGTTTGTTTCAAGCAGTCGTCCCATTGCCTATGATCTGTATAAAGAAATCATTGCCTTACGTCCGGAGTGGGCAGAAATCAGGGATTGTGAAGAGGGTGCTGTGCTTTCGGAGGAGGAAAAACAGAAATTGAAACCCATTGAAAAAATAAAAATGGTGATGACCCGGCATAAGGATGATCCAAAAGAAATGTACGATATGCTCGGTACCAAGGAAGACAGGAAGGAACTGGACCGTCAGTTTAAGAATGAAAAGTCCAACTTCAAGATTGCAATGGTGGTAGATATGTGGCTTACGGGATTTGATGTTCCATTCCTTGAGACCATTTATATTGATAAGCCGGTAGAACAACATTCGCTGATCCAAACCATTTCAAGAGTTAACCGTGTATATGAAGGAAAGGAGGTAGGGTTGGTGGTAGATTACATCGGTATCAAGTCCAACATGAACTTTGCGCTGAAAAGGTATTCCAGCGTGCATACTGACGATTTTGAAGATGTTGACAAAGCAGTTGTACTAGTAAAGGATCAGTTGGATTTGTTGGCAAGGTTTTTCCACAAATTTGACATTCATCCTTTTTTTGAAGGAACCCCATTGCAAAAGTTAGATTGCCTGAACCGTGCTGTGGAATTTGTCCAGCTCACCAAAGAAATGGAGACCCGGTTTATGGGTTGGGTAAAAAAATTACGATACGCTTATGATTTATGTTGCTCCAGCGAAGAGATAAGCGAAACAGAAAGGGATTACATCCATTTCTATTTCGCGATAAAAGCCATCATTCATAAGATATCAGTCGGCGAAGCACCCGACACTGCACAGATGAATGACAAGGTTAGAAAAATGATTGAGGAAGCCTTAATCAGTGATGGAGTGGAAGAACTATTTAAAATAGACAAAAATGACCCGAACTCCAATGCTGATATCTTCAGCGATGAATACCTGGCGAAGATTGATAAGATCAAATTACCGAATACCAAAATAAAATTGCTTCAGAAGTTGCTTTCGCAAGCTATTGAAGAATTTAAGAAGGTTAACAGAATTAAGGGTATTGACTTTACGAAGAAGATGAAAATGCTGGTGGACCTCTATAATGAAAGAAAGGATTTCCAGGCCATGCAAAGTGATGTACTGGATGACGTAGCGGAACAGTTTGCAAACCTGTTCCGGGATTTACAAAAGGAGCGTAACTCATTTACGGATTTAGGAATTGACTTTGAGGAAAAGGCATTTTTTGATATTCTGAAAGCCATTGCAATGAAATACAGTTTTGAATATCCCGAAGGCAAACTAATTAAGCTTTCGCAAGCGGTAAAAAATGTTGTTGATGACAAAGCCCGATATACGGATTGGTCGCAGCGTGACGATATTAAAGCTGAATTAAAGATGGATTTGATATTGATACTTGCGGAGCATGGTTATCCGCCTGTCCCGAAGGATGAGGTGTTTAAGGAGATATTTGAGCAGGCGGAGAATTTTAAAAAGTACAGCAAGGAATAAAATCTAAATATGACCTTTTCTGAAAAACATCTTCAACCGCATGTATTTTTCGGCCAATTAACATTTGACGAATATTGTTCAAACATTCCAGAATTCTATTTTAAAAAAGAAGTACCCAATGATGTTATTCGAAATTTTGAAGTTGTAGAAAAACTGTTAGCATTGAGTTATTACGAATATAAGCTAATTGATGAAGCATATGCAAAAGCAATACACACTTTTGAAATGTCGATGAATATTCGCCTTCGAGATTTTAACCCAAAAACAAGAAATCAAACTTTCAAACCACTTATCTCGAGGCTCACAAATTTGAATCTTTTTGACACAGATCTTCAAACCTTGAAGCATCTTGAGTTTATGCGGAATCATTATTCCCATCCTCAGAGACATAGCTATGGTGGAATAATGGTTTGGAACAGGATTGAATTCATTAATCGAATTATAAATGAAATGTATGAAGATGTAAACCTTCGGTTGGAAAGGACTAAACTATTTGAGCAATTCAACAAACAGATTTTTGGAGCTGAAATTGATAAATATTTAGTGATGGAAAATCAAGGAGAGAAAATAGTACTTTTCAGTTTGCATCTTGTATTAGTTAACAATAAAGAATTGCCTCCCAGTTACTTAGTTGTTTGCAAGCCTCTTTTTGATTTTGAAACAAATGAAGGAGGTTCAATTAATGCTCCCTTTGTATTTGAATCAAAGCTTGTCAATCCATTATTTTCAAAAAAATCTTTGACAGGGGAAAGTTATAGTTCAAAACAGAAAGTTATATTCAGTTCTATTTCACAGCACAAGGAGCTCTTGCCAATATTTCATAAGTGGCAATCTGGATATGAAAAAAAAGATAACAAGTTTCTCTTTGAAGCCAGTAGTGATAATTATGTTTCTTTAATATATGTTTCTGAGATGAGAAAATTCCAGAAAATGTAAATTAAATTTATTTGGCATTCCCCTCCGGGTCGGGCTTTACGTTGCAATCTTTTTGTTTTTAGTTACAGCAATTGGACAAAAAGGATTTCCACTGCAATCCCTAATGCAGATCTCGTCTCTTTTAATCGGCACTCGTAAGGAGACTTTGTTCGCATTTTTATACGAGGAGCGTGTAATGGCTATATCTTGAAAAACTATCCTGTCGCAAGTTCCAGGACTAAATCCTTATAATTTAGAGAAAGAAATGTAAGGAATATTGTACCCAATCCCAGCAGGTTTTTCAACCACTTTTATTTCCGCAAAGATATCCCTTTACTCATGATGGCCGTCAAGAGCAAGACAAGTCATGATGGGTATCTATTGCTGATGATATCATGACTCTTGACAGCCATCGCTTGCGCCTGATGGTGGTGCGGAAAAAAAGCTTATGAAAAACCGCATCACCTGTTACTCAGCCGGACAACAACTTCCGGGCATTCATTTCTTTATCCTCTCCAAAGGGCTCAATGCTGGAAAACCTTTGGATGCTGCCTGTCCCAACTGCTTTGTCTTTTCCTGCAAATCAGAAGAAGAAAGGGATAAATACTTCTGGATCTGCTACGGCCTGTGGCAGTCAAATCATTTCAGGGTTCACTTAGTGGGTTCTGTAATTCCTTTCCTTAGAAAAAGTGAACTGGTAATGCTTGTAGATCAGGCTGATTCCATTGTTCGGTTTGAAGGAGATAAATTCTGGAACCAGGTTAGGTTGCTTTCAGAGTTTCATGAAATGAGCAATCGAGTTAAAAATCACCTTAACCGACTTGAAATGACCAAACGCGCTGCAGTAGCAAAAATCATTGCATTGTAAGTTTCAATAACTGTTCTACAGAGGTCAGGTTTTCAGACCTCTGCTATTTCGGGTTTGAAGAGTATTTGTGTTAGTAAAAAGCGGGTTTCAACAATCTTGTTTAAGACTTCTTCAATCGCATTGTGGGCAGGTATCTTAAAAGTAGAAGAAATAGTACCCTGATAATGATTTATTCATTTGTTAGTAGATACAAAGCAAAAACTGTTTTCCTATTATTACTTTTGTTGAACTTTAAAAGATAGTTTAATTAAATAGTTAAATTTTATTTTGAAATTAACCTGGCAGGAGTGTTGTATTGATTTAAGATAAACAATAATGCTTTAAACAAATTGTTATGTATTTTATATTTAAACACATACATAAATATTTAAATAATGCCGCCTATCTCTGGGATGGTGAAGAAAGCGAAATACAATTCTGGGGCCCAATTCAGAAAATAAACATCCTAGTTGGATCAAATAATTCAGGAAAGAGTAGGTTGCTTCGAGGAATTTTGAGGTCTGATGAATTTCTAACAATTTCATCGCTAAAAATTGAAGATATCCAAAAGCAAATTTTAAAAAATTGTGATTTGATCTCTGGTGAAAACCCTCGCTTTTCCTATCAGGTGGGTGTCTTAGATCCAAAATATTACGAGAGCAATTCAATTAACTCTTCACATAAATGGTTACTTCAGCAGTATCCTGGTACTCATATTCAATTTGATTCTAGATATTTCAATTCTTTAAAAACAGAATTTGAAAAATTTGTAAACAATATTCACGTCAAAAATGAAAATTGGCAAGATCCGTTTAAAAAAGTTTACAACGAACTACTATTATCTATAGAGCTATGTAAAAATCCTGATTCAGAACAAGTAAGAAGGAGTTTATCTAAAAGTTTAATAAATTCAATTGGTCATTATAAATTTTCTGAAATACACTTGAAATACATTGAAAATACAATTGAATATTTAGGTCAGCTAATTAATGTTGAAATATTAAGTCCAACTCCTCCATCAAGAATTTATATTCCAACACTTAGAAGTGCTATTTCCCTTTATGATAAAGATATAAATGAAAGTCCAACTTCAATAAAAATTCGAAAGAACATTTTTGCTGCCTCTATAATGCAAAACTACGGAATAGAAGCAAAGGAATTAGAGAAAAAAGGAATAGATATTCAGACCGGATTAAATTTCTATCAAGCGGTAAAAAAGGCGAGAAATAATATAAAGGAAGTACGAAATAAGTTTGAAAAGTATGAAGCATTTTTAGGCAAAACATTTTTTGGTACTGAGACAGTTGATATAATAGCGAGTGAAACAAATAATGAAAATGAGGAACATTTGAATATTTGGATAAAGGGTGAAGACAGGAATCTTCATGATTTAGGAGATGGTGTCCAATCTTTGATGATTTTACTATATCCAATTTACATGGTCGAACCAAATTCTTGGATATTTATTGAAGAACCGGAAATGAATTTGCATCCAGGAATGCAACGGTTATTCCTTCAGCAATTAATCAACGATCCCTATATTAACTCCAAGAATTTGAAGTTTTTTCTTACAACACATTCTAATCACTTATTAGATTTGACTTTAGAATTAACTAATGGTATTTCGATATTTACTATAGAAAAGTTATACGGTGCAGAAAAAAATGTTTTTTCTATAAAGGCCGTAAAAAATAACGACACTGATATTCTGAATAAACTCGGTGTATTAAATTCTTCTGTTTTCCTTGCAAATAAATCCATATGGGTTGAAGGTATAACTGATAGAATTATTATAAAAGCTTTTTTGAAAGCATACATGCATTCTCAGGATTTAATTAAACTCAACGAGGATATAGATTATGCATTCTTTGAGTATTCGGGATCAAATGTCATGCATTTTCTTTTTACGGACTCACATAGTAGAATAGAAACCGATTTTAAATTGTCTGAAAAAATCAAAGCTCAATTTTTGCATAATAAAATTATTCTTATAGCAGATCGTGATTCTGGAAAGGAAAAGAAGCATCTTGTTTTTAAAGATCAAGAAACAAAAAACTTTATGTATAAATATTTGTCAGTTTCTGAGATAGAAAACTTGATGAGTGTTGACCAACTAAAACGAAACTTACCATTATTGACTAATAGGATCGTGAAAGAAAAAATTAGTGCGGTTGCATTCTCTGAACATGAATATAAACATGTTAAATTGGGTCAATTATTTACACTTAATAAATTTCGAAATGCGATTCCGCATTCATTGTTTGAAAAAAGTGGCACGTTGAAGCCTCATTACAAACTTAAGTTTGCTAGAATATTATCTCAAAGTATGGCGTGGAATGAAATGAGTAATAGCGCTAAAAAATTAACAAAAGAAATCTACGATTTTCTGATTTCCTAATAGGATTTTCTAATTTGATTTATTTTACGATTATGTTCTTAAGGTATGAGTCTTTTTATAGTTGCTTATAGTTATCGTGTTAATCTATTATCCAATAGCTACAGCGGGTTATTAGAAGCTGATAATGTGTATTTCAGCAAATAGTTTCCCGACTTTTTATTCGGCAAAGATAGCCCAGCCGTCATGTTTCAGTAAAGACCAAGGCGAGCGCACTACGTGCGGTCTTGACAGAAACCCTTTCACCTGCTGAAGGGGCCGAAAAAAGCCATGAAACTAAAACCAGCACAGCAACTTGCACTTTATCGGCAGCTTACAAAGTCTCCTTCACTTTCTGAAGTCCAGATGAGCTACAAAACGAAAGTAAAACCCTCTCAACTGGAATGCATCACTTCTTCCAGGGATTCATATGGCATCCTGAAGGAAGTTTACAACGATGACCAGATTGAATATGTAGAACAGTTTACCATTCTTTTACTGAACAGGGCAAACAAAGTGCTTGGTTGGATGAAAGTATCGCAAGGTGGCATTACAGGCACCATAGCTGATCCACGCATTATCTTCCAGGCAGCACTGCTATCCAATGCCACCAGCATCATATTAAGCCACAACCACCCAAGCGGAAACAGAAAACCCAGTGCCCAGGACATTGACCTTACAAGGAAAGTAAAAGAAGGAGGGAAAGTACTTGACATTTTAATACTTGACCACCTGATCATAACTACCGATGGGTATTATTCATTTGCTGATGAAGGGATCATTTAAAATCCCTCATCAGTTTTATTTCTTACGAAATAATTGTGTTGCTTCCTGCTGAAAATATATCTGGGAGCGGGTTTGAGGCAGGTTTCTTTACGAAATAAATGGAAGAAACAACAACGAAATTTCTTTCAATCAGGAAATGAACAACGGAAAAAGTACTTCTTTCCAGAAAAAAAGGAGATCGTTTCGTTTTTCAATACGATTTATGAAGTAAATCTTTGATCAATGTAGGATTGTGCCGTTCTAATAACCCTACATGAATTGCTTTAAAAACAAGCGGGATCAGGCTTTTTGGAAGCCTTATATTTCTTTCAGTTCATGGTATGCTCAATCCCGCTTCAATAAAAAGGCGGGATACTCGATCAACCATGAAAAGAATAGCGGTTTATGGATAAGAGTTGAAAAAAATCAGTTTCATATGAAAAAAAGGAAATGGAAGTGGTTTATACCACTTTAATAAACAAACCAGCGATTAAAGAAGTAAAACACTTTGGAAGTTACCGCAACTTTATTGGAAAAAGTAAGCAGAACGAAGAAAAAGTACTTTGGAAGTTATCGGAAGTTCACTGGAAAATGATACACCTTGTAAGTTATCGGAACTTCATTGGAAAAGGAAGGCAAAACGAAGAAAAAGTGCTTTGGAAGTTACCGGAACTTCATTGGAAAAGGAAGGCAAAACGAAGAAAAAGTGCTTTGGAAGTCACCGGAACTTCATTGGCAAAGGAAGGCAAAACAAGGAAAAAGTACTTTGGAAGTGACAGGAAGCTCTTCGGAAAAAATAAGCAGAACGATGAAAAAGTGTTTTGCAAGTTCTGTAAGCCAAAACAAGCGTATTGAAAAGGACTGATTTACTTATGAAGAGAAACTATCTGCAAGCTGATCACTTCCAGGCAAAGTATTAAAGTGAGAGTGCACAAAGTCAACCGCTTCTTGCTTTGAAATTTACAGTCACTTTGAATGGGTTACCGCAATGTACTTCGCCGGCGAAGTAATTTGTACCACCGGTCACCGTAACCGGAGAAACTACTTTTGCGCCGGTTAATGCGGATACTGAAGTACCGCAGAAGCGAAAAAATCGGTAAAAACCATGGAAATTAGATTTCCGCGGTTCGGTGCCGAGATCATTGGTTACCGGTGCGAACAGCCGGATGTTTAGGTACGGGTTGTGGAATCACTTTTGTGCGAGAAGCGATTGAAAAACTGGTAACAGAACCGCTAAAATTGGTTTTACGTGGGTTAAAGCGTGTATTGCTTCCGGGATGCAGGATGAAATCCAACCAGGTTCCATAAAAAGTGTTTTTACGGTCCGGTGTGGCAATTATTGGTTTCCTTGCCAGAAAACCGGCATCCATTAAATCACCTTAAATACTTTGCTTTCAATTTCTGAAAGCAAAGTGCATCAAAAGCTTTCAAAGAAGTGAAAGCTATGCATTAAATACATCCATTGCTTTATCCAATTCCTCGTTTACAATTTTCGCATAGATCTGAGTTTCACGGATTGCGGCATGCCCCATTATCTTCGATACTTTATCAATACTAATCCCTTTACGGAGCGCCCTTGTCGCCCAGGTATGGCGGCTGATATGAAAACTCAAGGGTTTTTCAATGCCGACTTTTTGCGCAATTAATTTGAGGTTCTTATTGATGTAGGCGGTAGCGCTGGAGATTTCATTATCGACCAGCCTTGCATTCTTCATATCCAATCCTGGAGTTAACATGGGAAATATGAAACTGTCAGCTTCAACTTTTTCATTCCTATACTTTCTAATGATTTCAAGCGCCTTGTTTGGAAGCTTTATTGATAATTGCTGACCTGTTTTCTTAATGGTGAAAAGTATATTGGCACCATCAAAATTCTTCCATTGCAATTGCAATATATCAGATACTCTTAGACCGCCTGTATAGGATGCAAAAACAAACATATCTCTATGGAGGTCAAGACGAGTTCCGGGAGTTACCAGACAATCTTCTATCAGTTTTAATTCATCTTCATTTAGAAATGACCTTTGCGTCTTTTCTAGTTTCAACTGATATTTTGTGAATGGACTTTGATTAATCTCAATAATATCCTGACGGATAGCGTCATTAAAAAGCTTCCGAATGAATTTTAAATCTTTGTGAATGGTGTTGGTTTTATTACCAAATTTTGTTCTGCAAAATTGCTCATACTTTGTCAGCCATGCCGGCGTAATTTCCTGGAACATAAGTTCAGAGGATTTTGAGAACGCAGCTACTTTTTTAAGTATCGACCTGTTCTTATCATAGGTTCCAATCTTTCCTTCATTAAGATATAGTTGACACACTTCATTGGCAAAATTTAAAAAATCGGTTGGCTTCTTACCATAAATAGAATCTTTCAATTGACGGGTAGACAATGACTTTGATACCGTTTCATGTTCAAATACCTGATCCTGAAGTTCAGCGAATTTGTTGGAGATAAAAGAATTCAATCGCTTACTGTTTGGAAAACCAATTTTAATCTTGCGATTTCTTTCATCCCAAAATTTTTGAGGTAGCATGATACCAGTCGTGATGAAATTGATTTTCCTATCCTTAATAATTCTAAGATGGATGGGAGCTTCTCCTTTTTTATTCAGTTTTTCTTTCCTAAATACTATAGTGACACTTGCCATTTTTAAGAGTTTTATTACACCTCAATGTACAACAAAAAACCATAACGGGGTAAACATTGGGGTAAACATTTTAATCATTTAATCAACTTTACTTACTTCAATCTAATAAATTTTATTTCATAATACATTGATATGCATGCAATTGATAGAAATATAACGCAAATCAATGAAAGATGAGTAATCCCAGCGGGATCACTGTAAAGAGCTAAACCCTGCAAGTACAAACTTGCAGGGTTTTATTTTAAGCCGGCTATAGAAGTAGATTCGGCACTATTGACTCTAGAAAAATTCTCCGTATTTCGTGTTGACAGGTTTACCGTGTTAAGGTCATTTGTTTTGAATCTACAACCTTGCCATCGGTAATAAGTGAATACAGGTAATTACCTGCTGATAAGGATCCGCCATAGATGGTGATTTGGTTTTGATCCGGCAAAGCAATGGCAAAAGACTTAACCAGGGTTCCATTGAGTGAAGTGATTCTTATTTCAGCTTGTTGCACAGAGGGGGAGACGTGGAACTGAATCACCGTTTTTTCAAGAAAGGGATTCGGTACATTTTGTTCGAGGTGTGATGCATGCTGCGTATTGCTTTCAGCAACAGCTGATTTCAGCAGCGATGAAGGGGTTTCCGTTTGTGGCTGAGCAGAGTTCCAGGTATTCATCAACGCTTTTAGTTCATCCATTTCTTTTTCAAAGCATCCTTCTGCTGAGAAAGTTCTTGTACTGCTTTAACCAACGGTACCACGAATTCCGCATAGCGTAATCCATACATGTCTTTTTCATTTTTTGGAACATCTACTCCGCTGAAATCGTAGCCGAGTTCTTTGGCGGCATTTTCTACATCCTGTGCAAGAAACCCTGTTTCCAGTATGCTGCCTTTCGCATTATATCCGGTTTCTTTTGCCAACGCTTCTTCTTTGGCTGTTTCTCTTACCGGATATTTGTCCTTATCCGGATTCATGAAGGCATCGATTTGATTCATGTCGAGGTGATAGGTAACCGGCTTCAACTTGTTGATGAATGATAATCCGGGCACATCTTCTTTAACATCTTTTTTACCCGGCTGTCTGAAATTTTTGTCCAGCTGGCATAACCACCAATGGAAGTAGTGGTTGCATCTCCAATTCTTGTCTGGTAGCTTGCTGTAATGCGGGCATTATATCCAAGGCTCATGGAATAGACATAGCCATTGGCATTTGCCCAGTTTTGTTGTCCGACAAAAGTACAGCCCCAACCGTTTTCGTAAATAGCACCGGCGCGTTCACCGATGGCTGTATTGCCTGATGATTCTGTTAGTTCTAAAGCTTGGGCACCAACGGCAGTATTGTAAAAACCGGTGGCATTATTAAACAGGGCGCTGAATCCAATGGCGGTATTGTAGTATCCGCCATATAGTGTAAATAAGGATAGTGATCCAACGGCAGTATTCTGATAGGTGATTGCATTGTTGTAAAGAGAAAAGTATCCGATGCCTGTATTATCATGACCGCTCGTATTTAAATATCCTGAGTAGGCTCCCATAAAGGAGTTTCCGCTACCGGTAGCATACTTCCCTGCATTGTAACCTAAGAATGCATTATTGGTATTGTCACCATTAGATAGAAATCGTATTCCGTCCATATAGATTGATCCGTCGAGGTAAATATGCTTCCATGCTTTGGTGGATGAACCGAAATCCAGCGTATTGTCGGAAGTAGGTAGCAGTGATTTATTTATTGCTGTTGGCGATACAAGATTTGAAAGGGCTGTGTTGGCATTTTGTGCCATTAGCTTTAGACCTGGAATAGAAAGTAAGACAGTAAAAAGTATTGTAATGATCAGGCTATTGGGTTTCATTTTCATAAAGTTGTTGTTTTGTTTCATTGTGTGATTGGTTGAATGATGAGGTGTAGAAAAAAAATGCAATGATAGCGTTCAGAAGGGGGCAGGTCAATCCCATATACATGGTACGGGGTTGTGAACAGGGTGATATTACAGCTTAGTGCTTTGCTAACTTTACCTACGGGGTGGTTAACTTTTTGGCCTTAGGATACACTATGGCGGAGTCGCATCAGACAATATCTATGTGTATTTTAGTTGAGGCTCGCTGTGGTTGCTTTTTTTGAAACCACAGAGGACCACAAAGGCGGAATAGCTTCAAACAAGATCTATGTGTATTTTTCTCGATGTGCTCTGTGGTTACCTTTTTTGAAACCACAGAGCACACAGAGGGGGAGTCGCATCAGACAATAACTATAAGTATTTAATTGATGCTCGTTGTGGTTACCATTTTTGAAACCACGGAGAGCACAAAGGCGGAATAGCATCAGACAATAACTATAAGTATTTGAATTGATACCCGCTGTGGTTACCATTTTTGAAACCACGGAGAGCACAAAGGCGGAATAGCATCAGACAATACCTATAAGTAATTGAATTGATGCTCGTTGTGGTTACCATTTTTGAAACCACGGAGAGCACAAAGGCGGAATAGCATCAGACAATACCTATAAGTAATTGAATTGATGCTCGTTGTGGTTACCATTTTTGAAACCTTAGAATACACAAAGGCGGAATAGCATCAGACAATATCTATAAGTATTTGAAATGATGCTCGTTGTAGTTACCATTTTTGAAACCATGGAGAACCCAAAGGCGGAATAGCATCAGACAATAACTATAAGTATTTTAATTGATGCTCTCTGTGGTTACCATTTTTGAAACCGCAGAGGACACAGAGGGCGGAGTCGCATCAGACAAGATCTATATGTATTATTCTCTAAGTGCTCTGTGTTTACTTTATAATTAAATACATGTTGATGCAACTGATCAGGTAGCCTTGTTCATTGCAGGAATGTGTCCTTTGATTCCGTAGAAGGCGATGTACAGATAACACAGTACTGGCAATATGAATGCATGGTGAATGCCGATGTTATCTGCAAACACACCCTGTATCACAGGAATGATTGCTCCTCCAACAATGGCTGTGCATAGAATTCCCGAAGCTTGTCCTGTGTGCTTGCCCAATCCATCTATAGCGAGTGTAAAAATGGTAGGGAACATGATGGAGTTGAATAGTCCAACACTTAAGATGCTCCACATAGCCAACTGCCCGTTTGTGAGCATAGAAATAACGACTAAAGTAGCAGCGCAGAAAGCCAGAATAGCAAGCGTTCTTCCGGGCTTTTGTTTTCCTAAATTAAATGCGAAGAAATTCAAACCTACCAGTACAAGAAATGTGATGGTCTTGCTGAATCCTGCAAATGAAAAGGAGGCAAAGTTTTGATACTCTTTAGTGATATAAAGTGCAAGTGCAAAAGCGAGCACAAAAACAAATACAGTATACGTGTTTTTCTTTTTGCTATCCGTCATTCCGGAAAGAGTTATAGAACCGAAGAACCTGCCGATCATGGCGCCTCCCCAATACAAAGCAACATAGGTTCCCGCTTCTGCTTCCGGCATATTCAAAAGCTCCTTGAAATAATTTACCAGGAAACTGCCTATGGCAACCTCACCGCCTACATAAACAAAAATGGCTATAGCCCCTAAAACCAAATGCCGGTAACCCCATGCGCTTTTTTGTTGATGCTCATAATTTCCTTCCGCGGGTAAGCCCGTTGAAGGTGAAGCGGTTTCAATCTTAGGTAACTTAAAGAGTGCAATGATAATGGCTATCAGGACGAGCATGCCTGTCAATATTAAATAAGGAGTTTGCACAGCGGTTGCTTCAGTCAGCTTGTAAGCTTCCTGATCAGCCAATGAAAGCTTTGCCAGTTCATCAGCACCTTTAACTGCAACGGAAAGTATCAGAATCGAACCAATAATGGGAGCAACCGTAGTTCCAAGAGAGTTAAATGCCTGCGAGAGACTTAGCCTGCTTGACGCTGTTTCCGGTTTGCCCAGGATGGCCACGTAAGGGTTTGCCGCTACCTGCAAGAGGGTGATGCCGGAAGCCAGTACAAAAAGTGCTAATAGAAATATTTCATAGGAACGAAATCCGGCTGCAGGATAAAATAATGCCGTGCCGGCCGCTGCAGTAAGCAGTCCGGCAATGATTCCCATTTTATAACCAATCTTCTCTACCAGTATACCGGACGGCAGAGATACGATGGCATAGGCAGTAAAAAAGGTAAACTGTACAAACATCACCTGGGTGTAAGTCAGATCGAAGATGGTCTTCAGGTGCGGTATCAGGATATCATTCAGGCATGTGATAAAACCCCACATAAAAAAAAGTGAAGTAAGCACCACCAGGGCAGGCTTGTAGTTTGTTTCGCCGGTATTTGCGATACCGCCTGTTGATTTTGTAGGTGCTGAAAATGCCATTGTTGTGTGAGTTATTTTGTTGATTAAAAGGTAATATTTTAAGAATGATTCATTTCGTAATACCAGTAAAAACGACTTAACTATTCAACATCGTATTGCAAATTGTTCGGTAAGCTATGGATGTTTTTTTAGTACAGCATTAGTGAGCCGTCAGCAGCACAATGTAAATAAATTGCAGGCGATCCCCGTTTATCCATATTACCTTGCTTTCTTTAAGCATAGGTTCACCATTTCGATCCTGCTCCACCACCACCTGAACTTCCTCCTCCCCATGATGAACCTCCGCTGCTGCCCGATGAACCTGAACTTCCTCCGGAACTGCTGCTGCGTTGTAACATGGGAATGGTATAGGTCTCACGGTCCTGTTTGTGGCAATGCATGCAGTCTGTTATCTTTTCACCGGTACCTGATGAAGTATAGGAAGGGGAGGTGATCGTGTTACGTCCGGAGATATAGCTGGTATTTGCTTTGCAGTGTTTGCAGTTGGTATACTTTGATGCATAGTTGATGTAACTGAATTGAAACTGGTTGCTGCAATGGTAACAATGCCATACATCATAATCTACGGAATGCAGTTGCTCTTCCACGAGTTGGCTTGTCGAGAGGTACTGGTCGTCTGAATTTTCATCGAGTTTCTGCATCATATTATTACACCTGTCACAGGCATATGGGGCATTACGAAGCGCACTCAGTTTCTGATCTTTAAACAACTTGTACAACAGGAATGGAAATGGAAAAATAAAGTAAGTCACCTTCCAGAATTGATGTGATCTGGAGTAAGCTACGTGCTTTGCATGACGATCCGTTCCAAAAAAGGAATCGATGTAATGGTTTAGTCTCAGGCGTCTTTCTAACAGAAGAATGATGATGAAAACATAAATTGCAATCAGCAACTCAACAACGGTCACGGGTGGATCGTAGGTGAATTGAGACCAGATCCAGGCAGCAGGGATTGCTATATTTATTAGCAGCGTTTTTGTAATCCAGTGAGCATCATTCCGGTTCCTGACCACATATTCAGGCTGGGTGGAATTTTTCTTTCGTGGCCGGAAAAGAAGTGTAAATGCCAGGAGAGCCGCTCCAATAATACCCATTACAGTTATTGATACAGGTTGCGCAAATGGTGAGTTTGATTGACTAAAAGCAGAAGAATTTTCTGCCATTACTTCCGGCGCATTTTCAGGATCAGTGATGAACATGATTACAGATTTTACACCTCCTACTATGCAGGCATCATAATTTCCTGCTTTGGCATAAGGTACCATAAAGGTTTCCTGGATATACTTACATCGTATATCCGGCAGAATTCCTTCCATTCCTTTGCCTGTTTCAAATTCAATAGACCTTTGATCCATTACCATCAGTATCAGCAAACCATTGTCTTTTTTCCCGGTCGCCGATACCCCAGTAGTTAAAGAGTTTGGTTGCAAAAGTTTTAGGAACCGTTTCGCCGATAGAATTGATCACCACTACGGCAACCTGGCAGGTAGTGGTGAGTTCGAGTTCTTTCAACATTGAATCAATCACCGTTACCGTAGATTCAGTTAAGACTTGATCCGGATTGGTGACATAGTTAAAGGAAGGTGATGCTTTCGGGTTCGGCAGTGATTCAACCGTAAAGGATGCAGAAGCAAAGACAGCGCACTGGTACAGCAGCGTCAAAAACAAACAATAATACTTCGCGATGAAAGGTTGCATCTGTGGCTTTTCCGGAAAATTTAACAATGCTGCTAAATGCATGATTCAGCGCACGCAATTAGTTTTCGATGGCGAAAAATAGACATTTTATGCAGGAGAATTAAAGTGTTGATAAGTGACGATTCACTATAATTTGTTTAAGCGTCCTTTTGACTTTGTGCTTTCTGATAGGTAGTTTTACCGGCAAATTGATTTCAACTTTTAATATTTGTTTTATGAACAAATTTTTCTTTATGCCAACTGCAAACTATCTCAATGGTTGTGCACTAAGTATTGCAGGCCGGATTAACGGAACTATCAGATTGCAGTGGCTTGTTGCGCTCTTGATTTTGTTATGTTGCAAACCGGCTTCCTATGCTCAGGTTACTACCAATAAAGTCATTGGAGAGAAGAACCAAACGTACATTGACAGTTTGAAACAAGCGGAGTATCCATACATCTTGCCAATCTGGGGACAGAAAGCTACTGAAAAGGGTTATAAGTTACAGATGCCTGCAGGATTGAGTGTTAATTATCTGGCACAGCAGTCAGACCTGATTATCAATAATCTGCAGGTAGGTTTTAATAACAGTGCATTGTATAACATCGATGAGATCGTTCGCTTTGACAATGCAGAATCAACGGCAAGCGGTTTAAACATCAGGCCCGACTTTTGGTTGTTTCCATTCCTGAATGTTTATGCCATTTTAGCTAAGTCAAATATATCCACTGCAATAGATGCCGGTATCTGGATCCCAACGAATGACAGTACCTGGTCAGAAATTACAACGTTTAGCACCAAGGCGGAGTTTGATGCAACAACCATGGGCATAGGTATTACGCCTACGATGGGCGTGGGTGGTTTTTTCTCGCCTTTGATATGAACTTTACCTGGTCTGATGTTGATGAACTGGAAAAACCTGCCTTTGCCTTTGTCTTTGATCCGAGGTTTGGAAAGAACTTTACATTAAAGAAAGATATGAATATTGCTGTTTGGACCGGTGCATTCAGGCTAAAACTTAATTCCGGTACTACGGGCTCATTAAACCTGAACGAGCTGTTTACTTTTGAGGATGCCCAGTCAAAAATTGATAATGGAATGGCAAAGGTGGATGAATCGCAGATGTCTATCGATTCGTGGTGGAACGGCCTTACAGAACTGGAGCAGAAGAATCCTGTTAATGTTGCCAAATATGAAACCGCCAACAGTGCACTGGAAAAGGCAGGTAACTTGTTGGTTGCGGCAGACCAGGCGGTGAACACAATTAATGAGTCAACGGTGCAGTATTCGCTTGATAAGAAACAAAAGCAGATGTGGAATTTCCTGATCGGCTCGCAGTTTCAGATCAATCAGCATTTTATGGTGCGTGGTGAAGTTGGATTTCTTGGTTCACGCACACAGGTGCTAGCCGGATTGCAGTATCGGTTTGGGTTTTGATACGTGCTCATTTATTATTTCGGTATTTATTGAACTTAGCATAAAATTTAAAATATCAGTCTTTCCTACTGGCGGCGCTTGCATACTTTCCGACCAGCAGTGAAATAATAGTGGCAAAATAAAGCTGGCCTGATGCTGCGGTAAAAATGGAAAAGGATTTGGCGACAGGATGCAGCGGAAGCATATCGCCATAACCGGTTGTGGTAAAGGTGGTGAAAGCAAAATAGATATAGTCATTCATCGTATTAAGATAGTGCACATTACTATCCAGCGTAAAACTAAATGCCCCCGGATACTGGTGAGCAATCATAACTGTACCGATGCTGAAAACCATTCCAAGCAGGAGGTAACCACTTATTGCATCGGCAATCACTCTTTCTGTTACACGCGCTGCCATAGCCGTTTGCCGGATTAAACTGAACACGATAAAAATAAAGTAGATTCCTTTTGTTGTCTGAGACAATTGCAGGATAAAAGGCTTGCTGAACTCTGTCGCCAGCCATTCGAGTATAATGAGTGCTATCACGATCAAAGTAAGCATCATTTTTCGCTTTACCTGTAGCAAAAAGGCTGAAATCAGCATCAGCATGGTAAAGGAAATCTTGTATGCAATTGGCTGGTATCCGAAATCAAGCATGGGTATAATGAAAACAATGCAGACAAGCATTGCTACCTGTATATTAGCACCATTAAAATAACGAAAGAAAAATGTTTTCATCATAACGCAACTAAAGTTCCACGATTTCATTCAATTTCGGCAATACCGGTTTGACACCGAATTTTTTCTTCAGCAAGTCCCCAAGGGTTTTGCGTTGCTCCTCTTCCCCATGGGTGATTACTACCTTTGGATTGGAGGCGGCCAGGGACGAGAACCAGTTGATTAAGTCTGACTGTCCGGCATGGGCGCTGAATCCATTGAGTGTCCTGACTTTCGCATTCACTTTGTATTCTTTGCCGAATATTCTTATCGTATCAGCGCCATCAACCAGTTTTCTG
Source organism: Chitinophagaceae bacterium (assembly GCA_016704325.1). Classification (GTDB taxonomy): domain Bacteria; phylum Bacteroidota; class Bacteroidia; order Chitinophagales; family UBA10324; genus JACCZZ01. The sequence goes on along the minus strand of JADJAG010000008.1, from coordinate 232,245 downwards.
CCAATAGAACCGTATGATTGATAGCCAACGATCAGTACATACGTATTTGGGTCGCTGATGTTATGTGCAAAATGATGGAGGATTCGTCCGCCATTGCACATACCGGCACCTGCCAGAATCATCATCGGCCCCTTTATTTCATTGAGTACCTGCGATTCTTTAGCGGAAGGCGTAGCAATAAAATAGCGTTCATCAACCGGGAAAGCCCCCGCCGTTTTCAGTTCCTGGAATTCATTATCCAGTAAATCAAGATGCTTCCTGTAAACTTTCACGGCTTCTATAGCCATGGGACTATCAACATAAATTGGAAAGGGCTTCACCATTTGCTTGTGAAACATTTCTGCAAGATGATAGATAAGTTGTTGTGCCCTCCCGATAGCAAAGGTGGGAATGAGAATTTTCCCTCCATGTTCCGCTACATCTATGGCTACTGCTTCAAATTCTTCCAGTGTTCCTTTTAAAGATTTATGATCACGGTTACCGTAGGTAGATTCCATAAATACGAGGTCGGCATTCCGGAATTGTTCATAGGGACGCAGCACCGGTAGTGAAAGCGGTCCAAGATCGCCTGAGAAAACGATGGTCTTGTTAATGCCTTTTTCAGTGATCTTCAACTCAATGCTTCCTGAACCCAACATATGCCCGGCTTCAATCCAGGTAGCAATAATTCCCTTTGCTACTTCAATCGGTCGGTGAAAATCAACAGGCCTGGCCAGTTCATCTATGTATTCAACATGCTCTGTGTTATAAAGAGGCGTAGCTACCGGGTCGCCCTCTTTCCTGAATTTCTTCCGGTTCTTTCTCATTGCATCTGCCGATTGGAGCCGGGCTGAATCCATCAAAATAATTTTTGCCAGGTCAAGCGTCGGTTGTGTTGCATATACCGGATTGTTGTATCCGAATTTGATTAATAATGGTAGTCGGCCGGTATGATCCAGGTGTCCGTGTGTGAGCAATACGGCATCTATTTCCGTAACCCGTGCTCCTTTTTGGGAGTTGATTTTTGCTTCAGAAGTTTTTTCCTCCCTGGAACATGCCTGCATCAACCAGGATATTTGCATCATCTGTTTGAATGAGATAAGCCGATCCTGTTACTTCGCCGCCGGCTGCCCCGATTACACGAATTCTCATATAAATTGCCAGTTGGTTTTATAAGTATGATAAAGGTAGTAAAATCGATTGCTTAATGTCTGATAGATGGGATATGGGTATACGACAATTCGTTCATCTTGTATAGCAATGGTTGGTGGGTTGAATGGTTAAATTGTTAAATGGCTAAATGGCTAAATGGCTAAATGGCTAAATTGTTAAATTGTTGCGGCGAAGCCGATCACGTGCTATTCTGTAATCACTACTTTACTCACTTTCTCAAATAATTTTTTACTTAATACCCAAATACTCAATACTCAATTTCAACACCCAATAATCTATATCCAGTTTGTCGTACACCCAGATATATAGTATTAGCTTGTATTGACTGCCGTGAAGGTTAATTCCTTAAAGCTCCCAATTAAAAATGCGACTTGTTGCATTGATGTCTATGTGTTTTTTCTCAAAGAATGGAGCATGCATCCTTGAAACTACATAGGAGTTGTTTCGTACCGGAATAACTGCTATATATTTATACTGCCTTAATTTCCTTTTCAACCGAAATCATTATTGTGCATGATAACTAAGATTATCTTCGCCATCATTATTCATCATCATAACCTGATAAATATGAAATTGAGCAACAACCAGGACTTTCTGAATCCTGAAAGAACCATTGCAGATGAAATCCGGGATACGCATAAAGCGCAGGCAGATCTCTGGCAGGGGGTAAGTGCCTTTTCAGCCATTAAAAATTGTGTAACCGTTTATGGTTCTGCACGTTTCCGCGAAGGCGATAAGTATTATGAATTGGCACGCGCCATGGGCAAGGAGTTGGCGAAGCATAAATTTACAGTGATGACAGGAGGAGGCCCCGGAGTAATGGAAGCGGCGAATCGTGGTGCGAAAGAAGGCGGCGGACTTTCACTAGGCTGCAATATTATTCTACCATTTGAGCAGGCACCGAATCTGTATGTAGACAGGATGGTATCTTTTGAATTTTTCTTCACGAGGAAAGTCATCCTGAGAAAAATTCTGTTGCATATGTTTTGATGCCCGGTGGATTTGGTACGATGGATGAAATTTTGAAGTGCTTACTCTCATTCAAACCCATAAACTTCCTCCGCGCCCGGTAGTTTGTCTGGGCAAGGAATACTGGAAGCATCTCGGTACATTTATCAGGGAGACCATGATTGAAATGAAAACTATTTCAATGGATGACCTGGATCTGATGATGGTAACAGATGATCCTGTTGAAGCGGTTGCCTACATCAGTAAAAACCTGGTCAAAGGTTCTGCAACGCAGGCGGAAGTAGCTGAAGAGTAATGCGCTTCGAGGAATCGTGATTAAAATCTTGACGTGTTACGGATGCAGTTAATACTGAATATCGAAAATTCAGAATGCCGGATACCTGATTCTCCTGGTTTAACCATAAAATAAATATTACTTGCTCCAGCAAACGCTACCATACTATCTTAATATCGCAGCTATTGTGGTGTTTGCCATCACAGGGGCATTGGCAGCCATTCAATCCAGGAAGGAAATGGACATCATTGCTGTAATCATACTGGGTGTGGTAACCGCTGTTGGCGGTGGAACAGCAAGAGACGTCATCCTGAACCTGCCTGTTTTTTGGGTGTATGATCCGTCTATGCTTGTTGCGGCAGTAGCAGCTTCCATCATCACTTTCTTTTTTCGTTCCGGATTGAAGAGAAGACTGTCGCTGTTACTTTATCTTGACGCATTAGGCAATGCCTTGTTGTTAATGAGCGTAATGAAAAAAGTCTTTGGAGCCGGATTTTCATGGGAGATTGCCGTCTCAGCAGGTGTACTAACAGCAATTGGTGGCGGATTGATCCGTGATGTATTAACAGGCAGAACCAACCTGCTTCTTTCGCGGGAATTATATGCTACACCAATACTGCTGGGTGCTTTGCTGTATGTACTGTTGTTGAAATTTATTCCGGATTCTACTCCACTTCAACTGGGGATTGTAGGCTTTGTATTCATCTTTCGCGTTGCTGCTATCCGGCTTGACTTATCTTTGCCGCGCTGGCTGATAGCCAGTGAGAAACAATCATGATTGTTTTTGGATTCCGGTGTAAGCCTATATCTTCACCTTCGACTTTCCGAAATCAAAATTGTACCGGAATCCTATGGCAAAAACATTTGCCGGTTTATTGCCACCTGTATCCGTTCCCAAATCTATCTTGTATTCTGTATATGCGAGAAAATCAGGTACGAAATAATATGCAGCGCCAATCATGATTAGCAATAGATTAAAATCCGGGTCGATGATTTCAGGCGTGGAAGTTGGTTTCAGGTAATTGAAACCACCGACTACACTCAATTTTGGCAGCAGGAAATAGTTGGCATATAATTCTACACCATTGGCAGGGAAAGCAACAACCGTATCACCCGGGAATTGTGACTCAGACTGATTGAAATCATAATTAGCTGCCAGGTTAAGTTTGTCTGTCTTGTACCTGAATCCAACCACAAAAGAGTTCGCATGGGTTTTTGAACCACCTACCAGGTCAAGAATATCCTGTGTTGGCGCATAGGTATTAAATGCAGCGCCGACAGAGATCTGATCAGTTACATTTGCAACTGCACTTGCAGCATAGTTCTGCTTTTCACCGATAAATTGCGCCTGAAGACCTAAAGAAAATCTTTCCGCACTATAGCGGTAGATCACGGCATTTTCAGCCCTGCCTGTTCCTTCTGTACCTCCGTCGGTATTTGTATTATAGGTTCCGGAGGCTTTTCCACCGTATATCCAAAAGAGATCCGTCCATGCAGTTACATCATAGTATACACCCCATTGTTTACCTATTGCTATGGAGCCATACTTTGATTGCAGACCTATGTAACCAAGCCTGGTAGTAAAGGCAGGTTGTGTTTCATTATAAAATGATTCGTCAGGAAAAGTGGCAGCATCTGAATTAAAAGTATTATTGTTTTGGACGAGGTTGGTACCGAGTTCCAGTTTGCCAAAGCCGGCAACTCCGTTTACCATGCGCCGGTTGAGGTAAAAACCAATACGCGATGAGTTATTCTGTACTTCTACTTGTTCATCATAAATAGCGACATGAGCCCGTAAGCTCCCATAGAAGTTAATTGAATCGAGTACGACGGTTTCTTGAGCAATCAAATGATTAGCCGAGAAAAGAATGATAAGCAGCAGTGTGTATTTTTTCATAAAAAATTTTGAAAGTAAATAGGTAATGAATCTTGAAATGGGTGAATGTATTTTTAATTAACTACAAAGTTTGCAATTAAAAATCCGGTGAGGATCGAAACAATAGTCGCAACAATGCCGGGCACTACAAAACTATGGTTGATGACAAACTTACCAACCTTGGTGGTTCCGGTTTTATCCATATTGATGGCTGCAAGCAGTGTTGGATAACCCGGTATCAGGAAAAAGCTGTTCACTGCGGGAAACATGGCAATTAGGGAAGCAGCAGGAAGTCCGAGTGCTAATCCCAGTGGCATCATGGCCTTGGTGGTCGCTCCCTGGCTAAACATTAAAACACCCATCACAAATATCGCGATCGCAAATGTCCAGGGATATTGTGCTGTGATCACTCCCAGCGAATCGGAGATGGTTTGTTTATTCGCATTCATAAAGGTTGCAGCCATCCAAACGACACCAAAAACTGAGATCAGCGCACTTCCCATGGAGCTGAATAAGCTGGCTTTCACAATTTTTGCAGGAGAAGTTTTGGTAAGCAGCATCATGAATGCCGCTGCAGTGAGGGCAATAGTTTCTATTACGGTCACCATCTTCAGGGTGCCATCGGCATTTACATGAAAGCCGGGATCGCCTTCTGCAGTGCTTGGAATAATCTGAGGGAAGGTTCCGCTTAAAACAATCAGGAGTATGGTTGCAGCAAAAATAATCACGGCACGTTTTGCATTTTTTGTTGCAGCAGCATCAGGCGTAGCTGGATGAGAGAGTTCATCAATGGCAGCGGCAAACTCAGGATCTTTCATTTTCTCCAGGAATTCCTGGTCAGCATCCAGATCTTTGCCCCAACGCATCATCACTAAAGCAGCGGCTACAGAACCGATAAAGCAGGATGGAATGCAAACCATCATGATATCTGCAGCGGCGCCGGGATAAGCGAGAATAGCAGCAAGGGCCGCAGTGCAGGCTGCCATTGGGCTTCCGGTAAGAGCGGCATGGCAGGCAATTACGGATGCGCTTAACGGCCGTTCCGGCCTGATCCTGTTCTTTGCCGAAACATCAGCAATGATTGGTAACAACGAGTAAATAACATGGGAGGTGCCGGCAAAGAGGCATAACACAAATGATACAATAGGAGCAATGATGGTGATGCGTTTCGGATTGCGCCTGATTATTTTTTCCGCAATACTAACCAGGTAATTTAAACCGCCGGCGGCTTCCAATGTAGCCGACAGCGTTACCACGCAGAGTATGATAAGCATGATATCTCCGGGAGGATCCGCTGGACGCATTCCGAAGAAGGTTACAAAGATGAATACTCCCACAATTCCCCAGAGGCCCAATGCAATGCCTTTTTGCTGAGAGCCGATGAGAATCATCGCGAGCAGAATGAACAGTTGTAGCCAGATCATCTTTTTAAATTTATTAGCATGACTAATTTTATTGTTGTGCTGATTCTTCCGCCATTGCCGGTTTAAGTAACCTGATGAGCGATCGCATTAATACCAGGAGGAAATAACACAGGTTGATCTTTGACAGGAAAAATTATTGGATGAACTTCGGCCTAACGAGATTTTCAAATGTGTAGATCTCATCCCATTTTTCCTGTGTAATCAACTTCCGTTCTTTCACTACAATTTCATGAACAGATTTTCCGGTCTTCAGTGCTTCGCCTGCTACAGAAGCACTTACTTCATACCCGAGAATCGGATTCAATTGTGTAACGATACCTATACTGTTCATCACCATTTGTTTGGTATGTTCTGGATTAGCAGTAATGCCGTTTACGCATTTGAGGCGCAGGGTATCGCAGGCGCGCGTCATGAAAGTGATAGAAGTGAAAAGGGAAAAGGCAATTACCGGTTCCATTACATTCAATTGCAGTTGTCCTGCTTCTGCAGCCATCGTTACCGTAAGATCAGCGCCAATCACATAAAAAGCTGTTTGATTCACTACTTCGGGAATTACAGGATTCACTTTACCGGGCATTATGGAAGAGCCTGGTTGCATGGGAGGCAAATTGATTTCACCAAAACCTGTTCGAGGGCCGGAAGCAAGCAAGCGAAGGTCATTGCAAATCTTTGAAATTTTAACGGCCGTTCTTTTTAATACTCCGGATAGTTGAACATAAGCACCGGTATCTACTGTAGCTTCAATAAGATCAGGGGCAAGCGTAAGTTCTATTCCCGTTAGGTTGCAAAGATATTTTGTTACCAGTTCAGCATATCCTGAAGGTGCATTTACGCCGGTACCAATAGCGGTGGCACCCATATTTATTTCAGAGATCAATTTTTTGCTTTCTTCGATCCGCGCCAGCTCAGCGCGAAGGGTATTAGCAAAAGCGCGAAACTCATCGCCCAGGCTCATGGGCACGGCATCCTGTAATTGGGTGCGCCCCATCTTCAACACATTGTTAAACTCACCGGCCTTAGTTTCAAAACTGTCAGCCAGCTCTTTGATACAACGTTCATAGTCACCCAATTTTAATATGAGTGCAATTCTGAAAGCAGTTGGATAGGCATCATTGGTGGATTGTGAACAATTCACATGGTTGTTGGGATGGCAAAAAGTATAGTCACCTTTCTTTTTCCCCATCATTTCCAGCGCTACATTGGCAATCACTTCATTGGCATTCATATTTACAGAGGTGCCGGCGCCTCCTTGTATCAGATCGCTTGGAAAATGTGTATCAAATTCACCGGCAATCACGCGATCGCTGGCAAGACTTATATGTTCCGCAATATTCGCGTCTAACACTTTGCAATCACGGTTAGCCAGTGCAGCGGCTTTTTTTACATAACCAAGTCCTTTGATAAAGAATGGTTCGCGGCTTAGTGGCACACCGGTTATGTGAAAGTTATCGAGCGCGCGAAAAGTTTGCACACCATAGTATACTTCATCGGGAATATCTAATTCACCCAGGAAGTCATGTTCTTTTCTTGTTTTCATAACATTATATTTTTGCGTTACTTACAATTAGCTCATAAAAATAGAATTAAATGGTAATTGGAAGAGTGATTTTTCCAATGTTTGATTCACTAGATAGATTAAGTCCGGTGAAATGATTGTATCCTCTCGTTGTTAATTGACTAATAAGAACAACAGATTAACCTCTGGTTTAGGGGGAAATTACTCCACTTTCACAACTTCCCTAATAATCCTTTCCCTTCCTGTTTTCACTTCAAGAATATAAATGCCTGCCAGCCAATTTTCACTGTTTATCTTCACGGTAGTAAGGCCTGATACCTCTTTTTGAATTAAGAGATGGTCTATTTCTTTTCCATAAATATCAAACACGGAAACGAGATATGGTTCCTTTTCAATGGCCATCAACTCAATGTAAATGGTGTTCGTTACCGGATTTGGATAGACGTTTTGAATGCAACTGAAAAGGTTTGGCACCGTTGCAACCTCACTGTTTTTGCAGGAGGCATTGGTGATCGTTAACTGATACTTATCAGGATAATGCAGCGCAATGTTGTTGATGTCCACAGGACCGTTTGCAAATGGTACAAAACTTTCGCCGCTAACGGATGTGGCAGTGGTGAGGTTTGTCAACGTCCAGCATACCGGCCCTGCATACGTACCCGGAAACTTTTGACGCCTAAGCCTGATGTCGGTCGTCATATTTGCGTTGTCAGGTATTACCGTAGCACCGGTAATTGTTTTCAGTGTCCTCCATTTTAACTGGATGCTGAAGTTGGTCTTTTCATCTATGATGGAAGTCTCATCCCAGTCAAAGAAGCCATTGATGGTTCCTTCCGGAGCTGTGGCAGGCAGATCATTATTACTGCAATTGCTGAAAGCGGGATAGGCTTGTTTGCTCGAATACCTGGTGAGGTCCTCTAAAGTGATTGATTCACCAAAATTCCAGTAGAGTGGATTTTTATGCTCACCCTGGTCCCAAAAGAATATGCCGGGTTGCTTGTTGGTGTTCATGGAGTCATAGACGGGAAGTTTTTCTTCCCAGCCCTGTCCGCTATCATTTTTTCCGCTATAGGCAAAAATGATAGGCAAGTCTTTGTTTGCCTGGGTGATGGAAGAAGTCATAAATCCTGCATTCAGCAGATCATAGGTACTATAATATGTGCCGGCATTATTAGGATCATAAGCATCGGAAGGCCAGTTGGCTGTTACTGTTCCCCACTTGGCATTTGTCCTTTCGCGTGTAATAAGGTATAGGTCAAAATCGTAACATGGCGCTGCTAATGCTTCTGCTTCTATGTCAAAGTTCCATGCACAGATATCCAGCGACTGATCATAAGGATAGCTGAAGTCCATTTTTGGAACAATAACAGCTATACATGAAAAAACGTCCGGTGCAAGCATTGCTGCCAGCATTCCACCCCCGCCACCCATCGATCTTCCTGTTAAGGAAACTTTGTTGTTGTTGATATCATCATTGGGATTGGTATTGGGTGCTTTGTTGTACATCGTTTTCACCTGGTCGATTGTATACATGATTCTTTGAAAGGTATAACCATAATTACTGCCGTGACAAGCAGCATCATTCAACAGACAGGGATCCCCACAACTTGGAGGTAAGGTGCTTAGTTTAACATGTGGTTTACTTATGTCATATTTTTCATTGTACCCGAACCACCAGGTTGCTTCCCCATTGGGCAGCCAGTCATCCATACACAATTTGTATGCGGAAGTTGCCTCGTTGCTTATACTTATACCATCTTCAATGAAGTTTCCGCCACCGGCATGAAGTTTAACAATCAATGGATGAGGAGATGCACTGCCGGCATCTTTAAAAGGAACCACGCCAAAATTAAATCCTATGAAATCGTAGAATCCTGCATTCATCATTTTCTTTGCTGTTGCGGGAACAATGGCAGTGGCAAAGTGTACATATATATCCATATCATTTCCTGAAACCTGGTCGAGGTTCATGCTTTCCTGGAAAATAGGTTTAGGCGTTGCAATGGCATCTTTAGTACCAACTGAAGTTACGTTCTCTCCGGGAATAGGTATGTCAGCAGAACCGGTCATTTTAACACCGTAAAAATATTTTATTCCACTGCTGCTAGTACAAGCCAATACAAAAAGGCCGCCATAGCCTGCCGCCGGATCTAACAGAACGGTAGCACCTGAACTGCCGGAAGGCACCCGGAAGTACCTCACACCGTCGGTAACCAGTTCGCTGAACCGTACATTTTTAGTAGAGAAAGCCGGCGACTTTCCAAAACCGGTAGTCGGCCATCCTGTTACTGCTGTTATTTTGTAGGTAGTGCGATAGATAGTGTATTCTTTCGACATATCGCCTTTCCACGTAATAAATACCTGCCCGCCGTTACGCACAACTTTTATTCCGGTAACATCTGATGCATACAGACAACTAACCATCAGAAGAAATGCAACAATTATTAAGTTTTTCATAGTATGAATGTTTTAGAAATTATTTCCAAAGTGAGCAACGGTAAGAAGGTATTGTGTGAAAGGTTGTGGCATATTTAGATTTTACCTGGTATTGCTGATTACATCTATCCATTTCAAAGCGCAACTTGATTTGATTTAGTTTAACCTGCGAGAATGACTTGCAGCATTTAATTTTGCAGTCATGCATACTTCATTTACTGATTAAAAGTTTTTGTGAAAATTTCTTGTCATCAAATCTTAACATCAAAAGATACATTCCTTCATTCCAGTCACTTACGTCAATAACACAAGAGGAGTATGAGAGGTCAAACCTTTCATATTTCAGTCTTCCCAGCATGTCAAATACCTGGACGCCCATTACTACAACGGTGTTCTCCTGAAAACCAAGAAAGACCTGTGTGGTTGCAGGATTCGGATAGACCTGGAAAGTATCTTCTATTTCAGGATTTTCGAATCCAAATTGTTGAGATGAACTATCCTCAACTTCAACACTGTTTTCATTGGTGCGAAGTGACGGCTGGATTAAGGAGATGGAAAGATCATAGCAAACGGTATCATTAAATATTGATGTATTTGCAGCCTGCACTTTTACTTTATAAGTACCAACTACAATCGTTTGATAGTTTATTTCTTCATCTGTCATTCCGGTCAAGATTGATTTGGCCACTTGCTTGCCATTGGTTCCTATCAAATATAGATTGTAGTCGGCAGGTAAATTGCTAAGTTGAATCTGAATAGCCGGAGAAGAAGCATCATTGGCGAAAGAATAGAAATCTTTGTCTCCGCCAACACCTATTTGTGCATTTATCTGTAGAAAATTATTTTCAGGGACTGTTAGTGGAGTAGCTGTTTTGGCGCTGTTATTTGTTTCATATTTATCATAACAGCGATCAATAAATTTTAGCATCATTATATCATCTACTGTATTATTGAGGAGGGTATCTTCATAAGCACCGGGAGTGGCAATGCCAATAGTACTGTTGGTTGTGCCTGTGATGTAAATGTTGTTATTGCTATCCACTGCCATTTCTTCGCCCTCATCATTGCCATTACCACCAACATAGGTGAACCAGTTCAATAATCCATTGCTGTTGAATTTGGCAATAAAGGCATCCTTGCCAACGGATTTCAATTTCTGATAAACACCGTTTGTTCCTAGTCCTGTGCTTTGTGTGCTTCCAACGATGATCACTGAACCATCAGCCTCAAGTTTTAAAGCCCGTCCATAATCTGCACCTATTCCACCCAGGTAGGTTCCATAAACAAGTATACCATTGGCATCATACATGGCCAGGCAGGCATCCGGATTTTTAATTCCCTCACTGGTATATCCAGTAGCCCAGTTACGCTGATATGCATCCGGTGTTGAGATATTGGTTTCGCTGGTGGTATATCCCGTGATGTAAAATAATCCGGCCTCATCCATACTGGCTTCTCTTCCATGCTCATTGTCGGCGCCGCCATAATAAGTGCCCCAAAGCCGTTGACCATCTGTGGTGAATTTTACCAGGAAAATATCCAGGGCACCACCACAATATGGCTGTGAAGTTCCTTCCGTGGCAATATTGTTTAGGCTTGGTGTGGTGCCAGACATATAGATACTATTATCGCGATCCAGTGCAAGGCTGTGCGCCCTGTCTTCATCATCGCCACCATAATAGGTACTCCACAACCGGATTCCATCCGTATTGAACTTAACAAGAAATGCATCCATGATCATTCCTTTATCTGGTTGATGTGTACCCGGAGTTGCAATGTTTTCAAAACTTTCTGTCCAGCCGCAGACATAAACATTTGCAAGATTGTCAAGATAAATCCCGCCATCATTATGATCTTCATCTGCTCCTCCATAATAGGTTGCCCATTGCGCAAGCCCATTCTTATTCAACTTCAGTATGAAAACATCTACAATACCTCCAAAGTTAGGTTGGTGTGGATTTACCAGATATAGGTGAGCGCTTCGCGTATCTCCGGTGCAGTATACATTTGATTGCTGATCTGTTTTCAAACCAAAACCGCATTCCCGGTCATTGCCGCCATAATAGGTAACCCAAATACGGTTGCCCTCCGGACTCCATTTCATAATAAATGCATCAAATTTTCCTGTTCCGAAGGTGGTTTGAAATGCGCCTTCTGTAGTGAAGTTAGCTGTGGTTGCTGTTTCACCTGTAACCAGTATATTCCCTTCTGCATCTATTTCAATTTCTTTTGCATTGTCATCGGCAAAGTCATCACCGTAATAAGTGCCCCAAACGATATCGGGATCTATTATGAGCGTATTGTTACGGTCATAATCCTTTATTTGAAATGATAGCTCATTACCATTCAGTTTAAAGGTGGATGGAATCTCATGACTTTTATTCTCCTGGTAGGAAAATAGCCGTTCTTCATTTACAAATCCAAAACTACCTTCAATCACCAGTGCATTATTCACCACGCGAACTTTATGGAATGTGTTGTATCTGATCCTGATATGATTTGTGTTGCCTCCAGGATGTACTATATATTGGTACCTGAGAATTTTATGGTATGCTGCAGGGGCAATGAATACGAGGTCGATATTGGGGTAAAGATTTTGATAGGTGATTTGTTTGAAAGAGCGTACACCGGTTACCGGACCTGTTTCACTACTTGTATAATAATTTGCATAACCAGGCAGTTGATTGGCAGCAATGAGATGGCAATCTTTTGACGCACCAATAAATGTGGCATCGAATCGCTCCAACTGCGTCACCACTTCATCCATGTTCAAGGCAGTTGACACATTGGCTTCAGTGCTTGCCAGCCCCGTGGCTTCTGAAATGGAAGGTGGAGTTTTGTGTTGTATGAGTTCATAACTGAATCCTTTAGCTTTCAGCACCAGGTTGAAATTTTTTGCTGAATAGATGTATAGCACATCAGGGCTTGAGCGTACGTCAGTAGTCATTACCTGCCCTTTGTTTTCTTTGAATCCGGCAACATCCATCGATACCGTTTTCATCCATTGATCATCCGAAACCTGTCCGTTTGTATAACCACTGATTAAGAGTACACAACTCATGAAAATGGATATGGGATAATTAGCAAATGCTTTCATATATATACCATTAAACTAAAGCAAAATTAGGATCAACAGTATACCATTCCTCTGATTATCGTCATATATACCTATGACACGGATACTTTCAACAGCTACAGTATCTGCTATCCGCTCTTATAATTGGGTGCATATCAAATTGATGCGCAAGTACTGATTAAATATTTGGTTATATGGAACCGTTCGTCACAAAGAGATCCTGTTTCAATTGGATTGTTTGTCTTGAAAAGATCGCAAAGCCTGCAAAGAAAAGCTACTCAATCCAGTTCTGTGAGCTTTGCGTCCTTTTCGTGCTAGTTTTAGAAGGCCATTTTTAAGATAATGTCATGAGCATCGATAATTTGGTATGCACACACTGAAGGGGTGTACGATACCTTGTACTTCTGAAAAAGGTAATAAATCAGCGCGAAGACGCAAAGCCGCCAAGAAAAATGAGAGTGATTTTTTGTCTTTCTAACGTTGTAGCAACAACTACCTTGTACTTCTGAAAAAGGTAATAAATCAGCGCGAAGACGCAAAGCCGCCAAGAAAAATGAGAGTGATTTTTTGTCTTTCTAACGTTGTAGCAATAACTAAATGAGTTAATACCTGATCTTCGAGACGTTGCGCTTATGTTTTTTATTGCAAGGAAAAGTAAATTGCAGTACTCCCGCTCTGAAGGGTGTACGACAAATTTATTTTATGTAAATGCAAAACCGCACTACGGCCCCTCAAACGGCATTTCTCCAGTTCCTTTCTGTTAGATTTATAAAAAACCGGGTTTCAACAAACTCAAAAAAAGTACGATCAGCTAAAACCTATTGTTACTCCGCAGGCGGCAACCAAATTTTTTCAACCAACAATATCTCACCGGATTGTAATTTCAGTATCGCAACTTCTGCAAGTTCATTCAGCTTAAAGGACTTACTGAAAAGTGATGAGGTTATCTGTATGTTTTCTACAAGCATTTTCCTTCCATACAAATCATAGACCGTCAATTGCGCTTTTCGACCGGACATGCCTTGTATCCATAATTCAAAAGTTCCTTGTTGCAGGGTAATTACTTTTATGGATTGCTGTAGTTCGGTTGCAATGCCGGTGATGTCAATATAATCTGCCGTAGAAAGGGCAGTACAGCCCACGCTGTCGGTAATCTCAACAGAATAAAAACCGTTTTGTGAAACAACATGATATTGATCGGTTGCACCGGGAATGATCACCGTATTCAAAAACCATTGATAACTTATTGCCGGCGTACTGAAGAGGGTGTCATTGACTAGACTGATTTGAGGAATAGCAGGCGTGGCATTTACAGTTACAAAGAGTATAGCGACAGCGGAATCCGTTCCGCCACCGCTATATACCTGTAGCTTCACTTCATAAACACCAGGTTCATCGTAACATACATTCGAAGGATTCTGTAATGTAGAAGTGGCTGGAATTCCACCTTCAAAGGTCCAGTACCAGGCGGTGGCATTCTGCGACTGATCGGTAAAACTGATGCACTGTTTTTCGCAGACCGTTGAAGCAGAAGAATTGAAAGACGCAATAATTAGTGGAATATAGCCGCTGCATTCATTCGCCAACGTATCAAATACACCTGTAGTGATACTGGAACTAAACTCCGAAGTGTTGCCATCTGCATCTGTAGCGGTAGCCACTATTTTTCCGCCAAAACTTCCTGATAAGGACCATACACCACTGCCATTAGCCAACGCACTGCCTATGAAATCTGCACCCTGGTTGGGCGCTGTATTGGTGCATTGTGTCGGATAAGTATCCTGGCTTTTGAAAATTTCTACTGTTGCATTTGCACTTGCCAAACCACTAATCGTTGTGGTATTTGCTGACTGGATCAGCGGTGCTGCTATATTGTTATTGCCAAAATTATCAAGGGAGATGGCACCATAGTCATTACAGAGGTAGCTGTTGCCACTGATCAGGTTATTGGATGAACTGTTTTTAACTTCTATACCCCAATACAGATTGCCCGCGATTTTATTGAATTCAGAAGGATCATTGCCACCTACCTGGTTATAGTTGGATCCATCTTCTATATCTACACCGCGGTATAAGTTACCCTGGCAATCATTATTAAGCGGACCGATGATATTGCTTTTGATGATATTGTAGCTTGATCCTCCTATCTGAATGCCATTGTAACCATTGCATGAAATATGGTTAAACAAGACCTGGTTATAGTCTGCTGCGTTTTGAAAATCCAGGCCATCATATCCATTTCCTGCACAGTTGCTACCCGAAGCATCGGTGCCTACCTTATTATAGGCAATCACTCCGTTATCAGCAGCATCTACAGTGATGCCATAATAGTTATTATCTCTTATTACGTTTCCTTTTCCCGCCGCTCCGATTTTGAAATCACCAGCCGTACTGCCATGGATGTAAATTCCACGACCGGAGAAACTGGCAATTTCCAACCCGTAAATTTCGCAACCGCCTGCGGTAATTTCCAGGCCATTACCGTAGTTGCCGTTTCCCTCCAGCAAGATAACCGGAATGCCTGCGTAGCCGGGCGCTGTGGTGGCATTTATGATAATCTGCTTGGTGAGCACCGGCAAAACGGAACCGGAAGTGCTGATGGCGATTGTACCTGCAATGCTGAAGTTAATAGTATGCGGGCCGGTACTTTGATTGGCCTTCGTAATACAGTAATAGAGCGTACCGCTGTTTCCTGTTCCGGTATTGGTTGTTGCCAGTGAGTTGACATCATAAACAGTGGCCCCGGCATGGTAGGAAATAAACAAGCTGATGACCAACGCATAAAAGGGATTCGGGTAGAAAGCTTTTTTCATAGCGGTTGTATTGTACAGTCTAAATTTACTATAAGTGTGTAAATAACCAGCGCCTTGCATCAAAACTTTTGAAATACAATTGCTTCTTGCAAGACCAAAAGCCATTATTTGATAACCTGTGCCTGTACGGCAACATGATACCCTTTACTTTCTATTTCTTTCTGTGCGGCACTGCCGGTAATCAAAGCGGGATTGGAATGATTGAGGTGAATGAACCAGATTTTTGATTTCTGACCGGGGCTAAGGGTGTCAAATAATTGCATGCTTTCTTTGATAAAGGGATGTGGTATCTCACTCATGCTGCGTCCTGACAGCTCTCCGTCGTCGAAGAAAGTGCCATCGATTAAGAGGAGGTCATGCTCTTCAATCGCATGGAGTATGTCGTGATTCCATTTGGCCCATTTGTCAATATCAGGAATAAACAGGATCGATTTTCCCGGCCAGGTAATTCGAAACCCTACGGTTTCAGTAAACTCATGACGGTGCGGAACGAGTAGCGGAGTAACGGTGATTCGTTCGTTGATGCTGATGGCAGAATCTGCTTTCATTTTATGCAGTACTATATTCTTCAATTGTACGAGCTGACTCCAGGGCCCGTTGTTTTGGAGATATGCATTCATCTCAGGCATGGCAAATACCTTAATCGCATTGGCATTCATGCTTTCGCGGCCGAGGTACATCAGTCCTGTATAGTGGCCTATGTGTGCATGCGTGAGAAAAATAGCATCCGGCATTTTTGGAATTTGCAGCAGGCTGTCCATAAGATGCAGCTGCGCAGGAAAATCGGGCGTGCAGTCAAAAACAAACCGTTCTCCGGAAACTGGATCAATAACTGCAATGCTGGAAACAAAATGTTTGGGTTCCTTTCCTTCATAATACAACCTGCAGCATGTTTTTTCACAGGCAATGTGCGGATAGCCTGCATCCTGTGCATTGCCAAGAATAATGAGGTAGGGTGGAGGCGATTCTGCTTCTTTACTATTTATAGAAGGTGCAAGCAAAAGCAGAAGTGGAGCACAAATCAAAAAAAGTGGTTTCATTAATTCGAATTAGAAATCAATGTTAAAGAAAAACGTCTTTTAGCAGGTCGATTGCCTGAAGAATGCAACATTAATGTAGTGGTCGTTTCTTGATCATACCTCCTTTGGTATCTTTAATCGGGTATTGAACAACGAAACAGTCATCGTCTATTTTTTCTATTTCCAATAGCAGTTTGAAGACCTCCAGCCTGGTTACGACGCAGAACAATACTTTGCCATCATTGCCTTCTGCACCTTTCTTACCAAATCCTTTTTCTGATTTCAGTACCGTTACACCTCTGCCCAGTTTATTGATGATCTGGTCTTTAATCTTTTCGGAATGCCTGGAAACAACCATAACACCTATATATTCTTCAATGCCATTAATAATAAAATCAACAGTCTTTGATGCGGAGATATAGGTAAGCATACAATACATGGCTGTTTCGATACTTACAAGAATTGCGGCTACAGAGAACAGCACGATATTAAAGGATGCTATAAAATCTCCAACTGTTAAACTGGATCGCCGGCTTACAGAAATGGCCAAAACCTCTGAACCATCAATTACAGCGCCACCACGGATGGAAAAGCCAATTCCTGCTCCGAGAAAAAATCCACCGAACACAGCGATGAGCAGCTTATCACTGGTGATCGTCGGCAATTCTATGAAGTGTACGAGTAGTGCCAATGATATTATAGCCAATGCACTTTTTATTGCAAAAACCAGTGAGATCTGCCGGGCACCTAATAAAATAAAGGGCAGGTTTATTGCAACAATCAGAATGGACAGGTTTATTTGAGTCAATATCTCTACAAGCAATGACAGGCCCATTGCTCCCCCATCTAAGAATTTATTAGGCAGTAAAAAACCCTTCAACCCAATACTCGCCATAGTAACTCCGATACTGATAAAAATTACATCGCGGATATTACTCAGAAAAACCAGTTTGGCAGTATTCGAACCTTTTGTTATTGTTCTTGTAACAAGCTTAATCATGTTAACTGTATCCTCATTCAATTTTTTTCAAATTACTGAATTTAGTTTAATTTTTCCGATGGTAACTATCAGGGTTATGAAAATACTTCAGTAGAAGCATGTATGCCCTCTGATTTGAACTGCGTGATTACCAGGAAGAACAGTGCTTGATAGAAATTCAATCTTCTGAAACTAGTGTTCTAAGCGGGCGTGTAATCATATAGATGAATAATGGCCACCAGACAATATTCAGAAAGTAAATAGCGGGCAAACAGGTATTGGATTTGAGTCGCCATTAATGAAAAGCAAAAGGATTCAAATAGCTGATAGGCCCTTCGGCTTCGTTCAGGATACGGACTTTCAAACAGCATATCTTGAATCCGGTAGCTCGATAAGCGAATTAAAATACAGCTTGATCAAGTCCAGAAAAGCTTTTTAAGAGAGCATTAAATTTGGTATGATGATAAAAACGGTAATTGAAAAGGTTGACTTATTGCCATGTGGTTACATGCCTGATAAAAGGAATGCTGCTCAAAAACTTAAGTTATTATTATCTGGCAGCATCTCCAATCGTGCTGAATTTCAAGTTGCGGATACCTTTCTTGCCGTAGTGATCAGCATGGTATACATACATCCATCGTTCAGTACCGGCAGATTGCCTTGTCAACGCTGAATTTTTCATTAAAGGTGAAACCCAATTTAGTCTGATGCAATTCCGCCTCTGTGAACTCTGTGGTTTCAAAAAAGGTAACCACGGAGAGCACAAAGAAATTATTGCCATAGATCAGGTTTGATGCAATTCCACCTTTGTGTACTCTGTGGTTTCAAAAAAGGTAACCACGGAGAGCACAAAGAAATTATTGCCATAGATCAGGTTTGATGCAATTCCACCTTTGTGTACTCTGTGGTTTCAAAAAAGGTAACCACGGAGAGCACAAAGAAATTATTGCCATAGATCAGGTTTGATGCAATTCCACCTCTGTGTACTCTGTGGTTTCAAAAAAGGTAACCACGGAGAGCACACAGAAAAATATTTGTAGATCTAGTCTGATGCAATTCCACCTCTGTGTACTCTGTGGTTTCAAAAAAGGCAACCACGGAGAACATAGCTTATGGAATTAATTGAAATCAACTCAATCATTATTTCTCTAAGGACACATCAGGCCACCTAATCATTCTCATTGTCATGATTCTTTTTCCCTTTCTTTTCCTGCTTTTTATAGTGTTCCTTAATACCATTCAATTCCTGCTGATCAATTTCCTTCCCGAAATTTGAATTCCCGGAAATGTCATCTTCATCACTGCTTTTATGACAGGATACACAGTTGCTGATTTGAGTGATTCCTTCCTCAAGATGTTCTTTAATAGTTTTGCTTTCTGAATGCTCATGACAACTGTAGCAGGTATAAATGTTGAAGTTGTTACCCGTATGGCAGGTTATGCATTTCACATTATGATCTTGATCGAGTTGAAAGTAGGTTGAATGATCAAATGTGGAAGGGCTCCAGGCTGTAGTTGTATGACATTTATTGCAGTTTTCTTCAAAGTGCAAATGATAGTTGTCGTCAGGTTTTTGATGGCATTTGGTGCAATTTTTTTGTTCAGAAGGTTGTATCAATTCGTGGTTGAAAGGAGAGGAGGACTTCCAGCTTTCTGTATTATGACAACTGATGCATGCTGTTGAAACACTAGTATGAAGATTATCAAATGGCTGACGATGGCAACCGTTGCAATTCTCCACCAATGCGGGGAGTAATTTTTCGTGAGAAAAGGTACCCATCGTAATGGATGCATCTCTGCCGACGTGATCAGTATGGCAAGTGGTGCACTTTTGGTCGGCAAGCTGTTCATGAAATAAGATTTGTTTCACCGCCTGTGAGTCAGTCCTATTATTTGTACGCATCCCGATCTCCTTAAGTCTATGACAGGAAATGCAGTTTTCATTTGGAATTCCCAAAAAGGGTTGGTGACAGGCAAGACAGCTGCTCACAGAATCCCGGTGCGCTTTTGCAAGTTCCCCCGGTTGAATCATCGTATGCGGAAATTGAATGACTAACACGATGCATAGTAGCATCACACCATATACGATTGCTCTTTTCATTTGCTGTACATTAGGATAGTGATGATATGAATCAGTGATAGCAGAGCGAGTAACAATGTTATAGGCAAATGAACAACTCGCCACTTTTTCATCAGGTCAACAGTAAGGGTATCGAAGAATAGTTTTTTATCGACCTCTTCCCGTATCATTCCGGATTGGAGTAAGACATTTCTTTCTTCCTTAAGGGTTTCGTTTGCTTTTTTCAATAGGAATTTCCCTACTAATCCGCTTGCAACGGCTATCAATAGCATGAGAATTGCCAGCCACGGCAGTAAAGCATTAAAATGAATTCCCGCATGTATGAGCAGCATAACAGAGCCGATCCAGGCCATATATTCATGGATTGCTAATAGCTTTTTAGGAGAACCGGATTCAATTATTTTTCGCTTACGCAAAGAATAGATGAATGAAAGACAAATAATGGAAGTCCCGATTATACCCAGGTATCTGCCAATAAAAACAATTTGCAGCCGATGCAAAAGATAGTCCACGGCAATTGCCAATAAGATCATCAGCGCATACCATTGAAGAAATGGCAATACATATTTTGAAACGAGAGATTGCTTCATACGAGCTTCAATGAATGATGGTTGCTCCGCTAAACTGACAAAGGAAATAATTTTCAAAAGTGGCAAGCACTTTTCGTGATTTTTATGATTATAATCAGGTGGTGGAATGATGTAGCTTCATTCAACTGGTGATCTATTACTTTTTTTGAAGAATTTTCATTTGAAGGTTATCAATGAATACTGCAACGATTTCTGAAAGATATTAATCGCTTAAGTACATTGATTTCTATGTACATTCATTAAGATTTCTGTAATAGCATTTGTAATACACACGGATAACTCCCTTAATTGAGAGCACCTGTTGTTTTTACTGCTGCAATTGCAACTCACTGATCACCGGAAAATGATCGGAAGGGAAGTGGCTGCCTTCAAAATCGGTGAGGGTTGCATGATTGCGTACTGATATGCCTGCAGAAATAAAGATGTAGTCAATTCGTCCGCCTGCAATTCCTTCCCTGATATCAAAACCACAGAAGGTAGGCACACTGCCATGATGGGGCAATCGCGAACTATACATGGCATCGGAGAATGCATACACTGAAAGTTCACTCAGGCCGGTAAGAATACGGATGGGAGTATCTTTTTCTTCTGAATTGAAATCGCCGGTGAGAATAACCGGTGACTTACCCGCAATCCTGTAGATCTGACGGAGCAAGAGCCTGGCACTTTCTTCCCTTGCAACCTTTCCTATATGATCAAAGTGTGTATTGAATATAAAGAAAATCATTTTGCTTTCACGGTCCTTCAATTTCACCCAGGTGCAGATTCGAGGCAGTGCTGCATCCCAACCTTTTCCGGGTTGTTGTGGTGTGGGTGACAACCAGAAGGTGCTGTCGGCCATCTTTTCATACCGCTTTTTATTAAAGAAAACCGGGCTGAATTCGCCTCCTTCTTTACCATCATCCCGGCCAACGCCTGCATAAGAAAAATCTTTAAGCGTACTATCAAAATAGTTGATTTGCCTGGCCGTTACTTCCTGCAATCCCAGGATATCCGGATGATGATACCGGATAATAGACGTGATAAATTTCTTTCGGTGATCCCATTTGATGGCGCCGGTATCTGCTGCTCCTGCATAACGAATATTATACGTCATCACCCGAAGCCCGGGTATTTCCTGCTGTGCATTCACTCTATAAATAGTTCGGTTCGAATGGGTTTTTATAAAATTCGCTCCAGTTGAATGGCCGGCGCAAACAAACACAATGCAGCATCCTGCAAAGGGGATAAAAAATTTGACGGATGTAAAAATATTGCTGAGCTTAGTAAGGAATGGATTCATAGATTGACCAGGCTGGAAAATTTGTGAAAAGTAAAGATGTAAAAAATAATAATCGCTCTTAACGAATCTCCGGGTGTACGACAATTCGTTCATCTTGTAAAGCAATGGTTGGTGAGTTAAATGGCTACATGGTTAAATTGCTGCGGCGAAGCCGACGTATTCTTCAACCCAGCAGATCAATTACCTTGCTCACATTATTGATTTCGCGCAGCCTGATTACCATCAATCCTGCATTTATTGCGAAGCCTTTAGGATTGGCTACTTTATTCGCTAATGCTGCAATTTCTACATCTCGTTTCTGAATAGCCACTATTTTTTGTGCTGTATTCAATGTATTCAGATACAAAGCGAATTGCCATGCCTCATTACGGGCAATGTTCATACTGAAATTGATAACGGCATCATCCGTTTTTTTGCTGATACTGTTAAGGAACCCAATCCATGGTGACATGTTATTCATGTTTTCCTGTAAAGGCAAAAAAAGTTCTGCCAGGATGGTATTGATCATTTCAAAATCAGGATGCAATGGCAGCAGTTTTTCTCCCGGGCATGTTTGCTGTGCTGCTATACCCAGGTCGAGGTTAATGTGCGCATTGATGCCCAGCAAAAGGTGTTGCAGGATCAATGGTTTCCAAAGCCCGGCTGTTTCAAATGCCGCTGACCAGGAGGACGTTGTGAGTGACCGGTTCTGCCATAGATCATAAGCCTGAATAAAACGATTGGCAAATGCCACATCAAGTGCTTCCATGCGTGCCCCGTCGTGGAATCGTCCTTGTGTAATACCTTCTTTTACACACGTGGTCACTTTGAGATATAAAGAAGTGAAGTAACCTATTCGATGTGCAGCGCTTCTTGATGCTGCTTTTATTTCAACGAGCCGGGCGATTACCTCATCAATAGTTTGAGCCATTACGTTTGAGATTCACGTAAAGATGGAGAAAACAATTAATGATTAGGTACGAGCGCTACAATAGGCTGTACAACAATTCTTTCATCTTGTCAAGCAATGGTTGGTGGGTTAAATGGCTAAATGGCTAAATGGCTAAATAAATTGCTGGGGCGAAGCAGATCACTTTCTATTCTGTAATCACTACGCTAATTTACTCACTTACTCAAATACTCAATACTTAATACTCAATACTCAATACTCAATACTCAATTTCAACACCCAATAATCTATATCCAATTTGTCATACACCCATACAATATCAACTTTTGAGAAAGCAAAAAGGTTGTTGACTGGAAAGATTATGATTATTCTTTGGGTACCTTTTCTACTGCGTCAATAAGTTTGAAGTAAGAAACTACAAAAAGACTATCCTTCACTACTCCCTGTACTTCTGCTTTTCGTATTGCTTCACAAAAACCATCACTGGCATGTGCATCGCCATAGGAATCGATATGGGCGCCGTCCACAAAATAAGCTTTGCCGTCATACCGCACTGCGAGTGTGCAACCTTTGCCCGGTAATCCAAATTTACATTGACCGCAGGAAGCTTCTACCTGAAGAACCGCTTTATCTGGATTCAATTTCCCTGAGCTGGTTGAGGTGACCTGACTCGATGCAGCAATCACCATGTGACACAATAAAAGGGTCGTTAGCAAAACTTTCATTAATAGCAGGTTGGCGTGATCAAAAATTTCGAATCCCTAAATTTACAAGAAACGGATCATAAGATCAAACTGGAATACAAATCGGCCCCCCCCCCTCCTTCTCCTGCCGGGGGGGGGGGGGGGGGGGGAAAAGTTTGTAATGGGAAAAGGTTTGGGGGGGGCGGCCCACCCCCCCCCCCCCTCTTCTCCCCCCCCCCCCCCCCCCCCCCCCCCCCTAACCTTCAAACACCCTACAAATCATAACAGTTTCAAGTGTTGATAACAGAACGTAATTGGGAGATATTTCATCTTGGTGTTTGCTATGGATTCAACCAGGCATCGCGGATCATTACCTGCTCCGGTGAAGCGTCTTTTATAAAATCCAATACATGATATTCTGACCTCTCTGATTTGAACGCTTTTGTTTTTAATACCACCTCTTTCTCTTTTCCATTTGCCTTCATCCTGTTTACCACAATGGTAATTCTATCACCTTCTTTAACGGTGGCAAGCCAGTTATTTCGAAACTGCACAAAATTAGCTGCGAAAATTTCCGTATCATTCATAGAAATAATTTCATCGCCTTCGCGATAGCCAATTGCACGGCCAAAATCATTCATAGAAGAGACATCTGCAATTCTTACGCGCCCTGTTGCCGGATCAACTGTTGCTCCAATTTTACCAAAGCTGAAATCACTTATCGTTACCAATGGTTGATAATTTACACCGGCAAGTCGCAGGGTCTCTTCAAAGGGTAAGGGACTGTTCCCGCCCACATACTTTTCGAGAAATGCCGTGATATTGGGAGATGTTAATGCTCCGATCGTATCGAAAAGGGTTTCGTCTTTAAATGGCTTGTTTTTGCCATACAATTTGCTGAGGTCGCCAATCAGTTCCTGCAAACCATATCTTCCGGAAGACTCATGAAGTAATTGTATATCGAGGCACATGGCAATCAGTGCTCCTTTCATATACACATTGATGAACTGATCTTTGTATTGATCCAGGCAACCTTTACTCATCTTCGTAAAAGGTACCGTATCGTTGAAGGAGGACGTGGCGGTGATCATTTTATCACGAATCTCTGCAAGAAAGGCTTCACGGGACATCAGTCCATACTTTTCCTGTACGAGGTAAGCATGGTATTCTGTGGTTCCTTCATACAGCCAAAGGTGCGCAGACATTTTCGGATTGTTGAAATCAAAGAATTGTATTTCTTCTGAATGGATGTTGAGGGGAGTGATGATGTGAAAGAATTCATGAGCCGCGAAATGAATAAAGTAGCTGATGAAAATTTCTGGTTCCAGTTCAGGCAAATAATACATAGAACAGTAGGAGTGTTCGAGCGCTCCCTGTCCACCTGAGATGCCTTCATCCTGGTCGAGGTAAATGATAAATGCATACTTATCAACCGGCAATTTTCCTCCCAGGTATTTACCCTGGGCTTGCAGCAACGTATCCATTTTTCCGGCAATAAACTTTGCAGGTACCATTTTGGAAGGAGAATACACGGAGATTAATACGCTGCAATTACCCACCTGCACGGTAGCAGTATCTGGCACATTATACATAAGCGGATGGTCTGCCAATTCGTGATAAGAGGGTTGTATGAATAAATCCATCTTCGGACTGTCATCAAGATCAGTCATGGAAGTGCTTCCATAGAAATCAGGTCTGTGGAGAACAGTTACCTCGTAGGGAATAGATTGCATCTTTTCAAAATAGCCGATGCAGGTGAATGTGTTCAGCACATAGTTGCTGTCTAACTGTATGTTGCTTCCGGCAGGTTCAAAAATCGGATTGTCTTTGTCGTGTGCATCAAAGGAATCATTCAGGCGATACGTGATTTTGGTAAGCCTGGTTGCGTCTTTGATAGTCCAGGTATTGAGGTCGTTAAGAAGAACAGGTAAGGGATTACCGTCTTGATCCCATGCATTAAAGTTTTCGATAAACCTTCCAAAGTCATAGATAGAATAGGTGCCGGGTACTATTTTTGGCAAAGAGTAGTTCACCGTAGCTTCGGTAATGCGCGGACAGTCAAGTGTAATCGTTACTTGATCGTTGCTGCCATTCACAAGATCCACGGTAAAACGATAACGGTCTTGTGCAGGCAAAAGAGTGGTACTGCATAAGGTGATTAAAAGCACCTGCCAGATTATTGTATGCTTATGGAAGAGGGGCATATTATTCTATTATGAAATCAAAAATGATAAATGAATTTGAATACGGAAACAAGAAGGCCTTGATTTATTTTTATTACCGGCATGTAGATTTCAAAACTGTTCAACTGCAGTTTTAAACTTCTCGTAAAAACTTCATTGGTTACATTCACTGCAATTTTTGTTATTCAGCATACCGGAAAATGCTTGCTGTACATAAATGGTAGTTCAGCTTGCTTGTTTCTGAGTTGCAATCCACTTATCCATCTTTGCTTCCAGCACTGCAATCGGCAGGCAGCCGTCTTTGAGAATTTCATCATGAAATTTTGACAAAGAAAACTGAACACCCAATTCCTGCTCTGCTTTCTTACGCAATGCAAGTATTTTCAGTTGCCCGATCTTATAGCTTAGTGCTTGTCCGGGAATGGCCATATACCGCTCGATCTCTGCAGTAATGTCTGCTTTTGATTCTGTTTCATTTTCCATAGAGAACTGAATGGCTTGCTCCCGCGTCCAGCCTTTCGTATGAATACCGGCATCCACTACCAGCCTGATGGCACGGTGCATTTCAGCACTCAGCATGCCGAAGTATTGATAGGGATCGGTATAAAGTCCCAATTCTTTTCCCAGTGATTCACAGTAGAGTGCCCAGCCTTCACCATAAGCGCCATACCAGATGAAACGACGGAAATCCGGCAAGCTTTTGTTTTCCTGTTGCAATGAAGTCTGGTAATGATGTCCCGGAATGGCTTCATGCAGGAAGAGATCTTCCATGGAAAGGTTGTTGAATTTGGTTGGATCCAGCACCGGTACGTAAAAGATGCCGGGACGAGAGCCGTCCGGAGTGCCCTGGCTGTATTCCGCGCTGGCACTGGCTTCACGGAATGCTTCCGTCTGTCGCACTTCAAAGGCCGTCTTCGGGAAAACGGTAAAGAGTTTATTCAGGTATGGCTGTTGTTTTGCTTCAATGGCACGGTATGCATCCAGCACTTCTTCGTCTGTTTTAAACGGAAAAAATTGCGGGTCGGTGTGGATGAATTCAAAGAACTGGTTTAGGTCGCCTTTAAAGCCAACTTCCTTCATCACATTTTCCATTTCCTGCCTGATTCTTTTTACTTCAGATTGCCCAAGTGTAAAAACATCATCTGCATTCATGTTTGTCGTGGTCCAGTTCCTGATAAGAAACTGGTAGTAATCTGTGCCACCGGGAATATTGGAAATTCCATCAGAAGTTCTGCAGGCTGGAATGTATTCGTCTTTAATAAAATCATACAGCTTTTTATAAGAAGGG
Organism: Chitinophagaceae bacterium; assembly: GCA_016704325.1. GTDB lineage: Bacteria > Bacteroidota > Bacteroidia > Chitinophagales > UBA10324 > JACCZZ01. The sequence goes on along the minus strand of JADJAG010000008.1, from coordinate 205,716 downwards.
TTGATTTGCTCATTCACCGCTTTCGAATAGAGTACGGTAAGTCTTTGTTTATCTTCTTCCGAAAAATCTGTATTTTTTAGGTCAACGATGGGTTGATAAAAGAGGTTGTCAGGAACCGGCTTGCTGTAAATGCTTTTTAGTTGCGGAAGCACTTTTTCCATGAGTATTTTAGGATACACGATGCCTTGTGCCATTCCTGTTCGCATATTTCCAATAGCCGTATCACACCAAATAGTAAATCCGTTAATTCTGCCCAGCCAGTTTTCATAATCATTTACCGTTTTAAAAGGTTGGTTACCTGTGCCTGAACCCAGTTGACCCATCGCCAGGTGAAGGCTCCAAAACTGATTAATAGGCATTAGTTCTTCAGGATACTGCATTGCCTCCAGCGACATAGTAAGTTCCCATTTCAATACATCATAACTCATCCTGTCGTTTTCGCTCAGCTGTTCGCGGTTGTAGGAAGCCAACGAGTCGAGGTAGCCCTGCAGCATTTGCTTTTCAGCATTTCGATAAGCGACAGAAAGATCGTTGGGCAACTGATCATTATAGCGGTTGTCACCAATTTGAGTAGCCTCCAGCGGATTTAATTTTAAGTGGTCTTCGTAATAGGCTTTGAGTAAAGGCTGTAATGAAAGCGATGATCCTTCCGTAACCGCGTTATTTTTGGCATTGTCGGAACAGGCAATAAACAACAGGCTGCTGCAGAGGATCAGTGTGACTGATTTAAATAGTTTCATACATTGTAAGTTTACGGTAAGATAAATGGTTTGCTGAAAACTCAAACTACTCAGCCATGCGGCTTGCGGGACATTGCCGCAGGCCAAGTAGTTTACCAAACCAACCATGAGAATTTTATTGCCGCTGCAACTGTAAAAAATGATGTTACAATTGTAAAGGCAGCATCAAAGAAAGGTTGATGGCCGCAGCGAGAGAAATTAATTAGACCAATGCATCATTTGATTAGACCAATGAAGCAGCCGCTGACCAGTAAAATAGAACACGGACAACACTGATCAAACGGATTTTTGCGGACTTTTATTTGATCATTTGTAAAGGCTCTTTTGAATGAACACTGTATTAATCTGTGGTTGTCAGTCATATCCGTGTCATCCGTGTGCCGTTTTATTTTTGTCGATGGATTGAAAGATTTTGTCTATAAATTTATTGCATACTCCGCCGCGAGGTTACCTTACAGTATCAAATGGAAACAACAACACAGCATCTTTTAGGGCAATGGAAGGATAAGGTGCAACAGCCGCAGTTTTCGCGGGTGCTTATGCATGTGGGCTTCTGGCTCTTCTGGCTCTTCCGTACCTTTTATGATATCGTTTCGCTTTATGGCTGGGGGCCGGGGGAGTTGTTGTTTATGCTTGTCTATGCAGCTACACAAATTCCCATGATGTATTTTCACTTGTACTTCCTGGTACCCCAACTGCTCAACAAAGGAAGGTATGTGATCTATGCAGTTTGTACCATTGCTTTGGTGTTTGCTTATTCCTATGTAAACTATAACTTACTCAACCTGATTCCTGCATCCATATCCAATGCCGGTCTCATCGATTACATCAGCCAGCTTAATTCCCAGTATGATATTATTGAAGGATTCTTTACACTGGTTATTACGTATTCCATAAAGTATGCAGGACAGGTAAGGTCAACGCAGACACGCTTGCTGAAGTTGCAACGTGATAACCTCACGCTGGAATTGAATGCATTGAAAGCGCAGATCAATCCGCACTTCCTTTTTAATACACTCAACAATATCTACTCGCTGGCCCTGCGCAAATCAGATAAGACGGCAGATATGGTGCTACGCCTCAGCGATATGATGCGGTATGTTTTATATGAATGCAATTCCGGTGCAGTGGCCTTAGAAAGAGAAGTGGAGTTTGTAAGTAATTATGTGGAACTTGAACGCATCAGGCATGGCAATCATGTATCCATTAATTATGCTTTGCATGGTGATATGGAAGACAAATGGATTGAACCGTTATTGCTGATTCCGGTGGTAGAGAACAGTTTTAAGCATGGAATCAATGCACAGATGGAAAACAGCTATGTCACGATTAAACTGGATGTGAAGGAGGATGCCCTAAGCCTTTCTGTAGAAAATAGTATTCCGGTCAATGGAGCTATGCTAAAGGAAAAAGGAGGCATCGGTTTGGAGAATGTGAGAAAACGACTCGAGTTGATCTATCCAGGCAAGCATACCCTGGAGATTGCACCTTATAATGACCGGTTTTTAGTAACACTTCAACTAAATCTTTTGTAACCATGCTGAAATGTATCATAGTAGATGATGAGCCCCTTGCACAGGAAGTGCTGGAGAATTATATACAGCGCCTGTCGGGTGAACTGAACCTGATCAAGAAATGCAGTAATGCACTCGATGCATTTGAGTCATTGCACAATGAAAGGATAGACCTTCTTTTCCTGGATATACAGATGCCGGTAATAGACGGACTTTCCTTCCTGAAATCATTAAAGAATCCGCCATCTGTGATTCTTACCACAGCGTATCCCAATCATGCTTTGGAAGGTTTTGAACTGGATGTGGCCGATTATCTTTTGAAGCCGATTTCCTTTGAACGCTTCCTGAAGGCCGTGAATAAAGTGATTGAACTTCGAAAGTCCGCGATTAGCGGAGAGGGTAGTACGGAGTATATGTTTGTAAAAGTGGACAGCAAACTCGTGAAAGTGAATTACAGCGACATCATTTATATTGAAGGCATGAAGGACTACCTGAAAATATTCGTAAAGGAACGTCCCCTGGTGGTGCATCAAACGATGAAGAAGATTGAGGACCTGCTTCCCAGGAACAAATTTGTGCGCGTACACAAATCTTACATCGTATCTATCGGCGCTGTAAATTCCATCGTTGGTAATTTTATTGAAATCAATGGCAAGGAAATTCCTATTGGTGCCAATTACAAAGAGTTTCTGCTGAAGATGGTATTTAAGATGAATAACTGAGCCACAATAAGCAGGTCGGACACCATGTGTTTGTCAAGGAGTTTATTTGCCTGCAAGTTGCAAGGCATCTGATTCATATACAATTTGCGGGCTGTCATCTGATGCAAGTGCTATCATTGCCCGTGCCACCGTTTCTGCTTTAATGGGCCTGTACTTCCTTAGGTTGCCGATCATTAATGGAGCAAATAAGGTGGCGAATCCAATACCCACTTTTTCACCCAAACGAAATTCTTTTCGTTGTCCTGTTAAAATGGAAGGGCGAAGTATTTTTATTCGTTGGAATGGAAGTAACTGCAGGTCACGTTCCATTTCACCTTTGGTTTTCAGATAAAAATTTCCGGAGTTAGCATCGGCACCCACAGAGGAGATCACAATCATTCTTGCAACACCGTTAAGCACAGCAATACGGGCAATCTTCAAAACCAGTTCATAATCAATGTCGCGGAATGATGCCTGTGAACCCGCTTTCTTTATGGTTGTTCCTAAGCAACAGAAAAGTACATCTCCTGAAATTAGTTTGGCTGATTCTTCCGGCCTGTTAAAGTTGATTACATGGTTGGTAACCTTATTTGATGATTGCGCAGCCTGCCGGGTGAACGTGCTGATGTGATAAGCGGAATCTTGCAGAAGTAACTGCAATACTTCATTTCCGATAAGGCCTGTGCTGCCAAAAATTAGTGCTTGCTTCATTTTTTTTTCGTTTATCAGAATAGGGTATTTGATTTTGTAATCTGAATGCTGGAATCAACTTTTTATTCTTTCTTCCACTTTTTCAATCAACCACTTTCGTTCTGCCAGGTGCCTGCTTTTCTTTAGCTGAAGCAACAACTGCTGCAGGCGTTTTTGCTCATTTGACTTTGAGTTCATGAGTTTATACAGGAAGTTGATGAAATTCTGATTGTTCTGTTTATGCACATCAGAAGTCTCTGCATTGCGGTGGATAAATACCCTGAATGCATTCATTGCAGAATCCAGGGAGTCCCATTCTTTCAACTCATAAAACGTTTCGATCAGTAATTTTTTGCTGTCAATTTTATAGAAGATATTCAGGTATTCTACCTGTTGTAATAAAGTAAGCACCTGATCATATTGCTGCCGGTAGAAATGCAGCAGCGCCATCGAGTAATTGTATGCATCTTCCCTGATCTCTGCGGGTACGATACTTTGTTTTTTATCCTTCAGGAATTTTTGCGCCAGCATGTCTTTGCCCATTCGGATACAAAGTGTGATGAAAGTTTTCACTTCTCCTGAAGCAATTTCATGCGCTTTCAGCAACCTGCGTTCCAGCAACATAAAAAGCATTTCATAATATTCTTCATTGCCTGTATTGATCTGCCGTATGCAGTGATTCTCCAATATCTTATTAAAAGTATTCACTTCATGAGGCCCCAGTTGTTTTTCAAACTGTTGCAGCAATTCAAAGAGCCGGCGAAACTGGAGCTCTGTGTCTTCCCCTGTAAGCAATAATATGCTGTAGCTGTATCCCAATATGATCTGGTTATCAGGGAAAGCTTGATTTTCCAGGCTTTGACGGATTTCTTCCAGAAAGGAATGATCCGGTTCGTTTCTGTAGATTAGGTTATTGCTGATACGTACACAGAATAGTTTCAGCTTATTCAAAAAATAGAACGCTTCGAGATTTTTGAAGAGTGCATCCAGCGCATAATCTTTTGACCGCTTGGCAAAATAGTTACTCTTCATTTGCTCTACACGGAAGCGGAGGTAGAAATAGTTCTCGTTTTGATAAGGAATAGCGTCCACCTTTCGGGTAAATTCATCTATACGCCGTAAAGTATAATCATTGTTTTCCGCCTTAATAAAATGTTCGAGTTGCAGCATTTCCGCTTCATAAGATGATGCTAGCAGCATCTTCGTACTGATATACTGATTTGCCAGTTTTAGCAAATCACTTTGAAGCAGTCGCAACTTTGTATCGTTATAGGGATCACCTTTGAAAAGTTTTGTAAAAAGTTGCTCCTTCTTTAACCGGGGCGACGTAAATGCCGGTGAACAGGAGTGTATCAGTTCCAGTAATTCCTGCCCTTTATCGGTAATTGTTACCAGTCCTGATTGGCTGAACCGTAACAACTCACCTAATTCCTTGCGGTTAAGGGTTCTGAGTGTCTTAATGAGCTTAGTTTCATGCACAAGGGTTCATCCGCAGTTGAAAAGGAAATGCTGACAGCTAAAAGTCTTCGTTTTTGGGTACACTTCAAAAAAAATGTAATGAAATATTTGTTACTTCAATTGCTATATATGCGGCAATTTGCGAAATTTAGAGAAATATTCAAGCATTAAACACTACTACAATGATCCTTAGGAATTTTAGTTTAATACTCATAATGTTCGCTGCCTTGATGGTAGTAACACTGAAAAGTAGTTTTGCCCAGCCCTGTATTCCGCCTCTGAAACAGGTAGTTTTGTACGATACCGTAGGAAATTATTATGTATACTGGAAACCTTCTTCTACCACACCCACGATTGATTATAAGGTACAGGTAATGTGTGTTGGCCTTCCGGCTTGTTTTTTTTCTATTCCTGTTACAGAAGCCAATGTTTTGAAAATGAATGGTGGATACCTGGGTGTTAAAATACCACCCTTGCCGACCCTTGTTTCTACAGTAAAACTCAGCATTTTCGGTCCCGACTGCCCTGACCAGTTTACGTTTGCTTTTGTTCTTTCCCTGGATATCATTACCGATAACCTGGATATTGCCATCGCATCTTGTGATGATGATACCTGCAAACTGGTAGTAAATAAATGGACCAAACTGAAAAAACTGACCAGCTACGCCAAGGATAAATGTGGCGCCGGTGGCCCCGGTATTTCACCTTCCACCGTTACTGCCATTGATGCTCCGATTGATATTCTCCTGCGCAAAACAGCTACCGGAAACTGGCAGATGAAGAGCATCGATACGTTGGTATGCGACTCTTGTTATGTCTTTAACTTCCAGGTTACCTGTTCCGATGGCAGCATTCATTATGTACAGGACACCATTTGCTTTAACTATACAGGCCCCGACCTTGGTTGCAGGGTAATAGGTGAAATGCCGGACGGTGGATCGTTTGGACTGTATCCGAATCCTGCTTCAGGTAAATGCACCATTGAATTGGATCTTGTACAGGCAGCCAATGTAAGTGTGGTATTGTATAATACAATGGGCCAACGTGTTAAAGATGTGATAATGTCAGAAATGCTGGAAGAAGGGCAGCAGGAAATTGATTTCAACGTTTCTGATTTAACAACGGGCATATACATAGTGGAAGTAAGGGTGAACGGCCAGGTCATCAGGTCGATGCTTTCCAGGTTCTGAAAAGGAAACACTATTTATGCAATGCCTTCAATATCGGAGGCATTGCTGTTTTATGCCCATGCATCAGCCTACAGTGGACAGATATTGTAATTGCTAACAGGTATGGCGCGAAGCTACTTTTGGTTCATCAAAAACGGCGGACGCTGAAAAGCCGGAAAAAGAGTAAGCACTCATTTCAAACAAATGCAATTATGAAAAAGCTAATTACTTCCCAAGTGTTGCTGATCTTGCTTTTATCAGTCATCACCAATTTTGGACTGCATGCCCAAACTTTTCAAAACACCTACATGCCCGGTGGCGATGATAATTATGTTGCCGGTGTTGCTGTAGCCAACGATTATTGGGTAGCCGGAAATACCAATAGCTTTGGTCCGGCTGCAGGCACCGAGCATATCCTGTTATCACGTTACAATGGTGCAACCGGTGCCAATACCTGGGATCGTAAGTACTATGACGGTGCCAATCCCGGCACTTCTTATACTGCTACCGATATCCAGGCAGGTTATGGAACCCTTACGCCGTCGATCAGCGGTCCTTTGCCATGTAATCTGCTGGCATGTCCTGTTTTTGCACCTAACGTTAATTCAGTAGCAATACCAAAGTCGAAAAACTATTTTTATGTAACCGGCTACTACAAAGATGCTGCATTCGGTGTTCGCAGGCCTTTTATGCTTAAGCTGGGTAACAATGGAAATATCCTCTGGGTGCGCACCAACATATTCGCTGCCGGTGCCATTTATGATGAAGTAGGTGTTTCGGCAGAATCATGCCCGAATGGTGATATGATGATGGTATCGTCCGTAACAAATCCTGCTACCGGACTTACATTTCCCGCAATCACAAGAGTTGATATCAACGGTGTGCTATTGTGGAGGTATTTTTACAATCCGGTAACATTTCAGCCGCTGTGTAATTTTATACCGCGTCAGTCTTGCGTCTATCGTGAATTTGTTAATGGAACACCTAACGACCCCATCGGAATTACTATTACCGGAGAGAAAAATACGCCTGGTGTAATTGGTTCCACCCATTTTGTGATGCGTGTGAAGTATGATGGTTTGATGATGTGGAAAATGGATTATCCATTAATTAGCTCAACAGGTGTCGGATCCAACGACCAGGGATGGGATATAATGGTAGAAGATGAAGCGGTGGGTGCAGCAGCAACAGTAGATAACTTCGTAATAACCGGATTGTCGAATGCCGTAGGCATTGGAGCAACTCCAGGTAGTCTGGGTTTTCTGTCACGTGTTGATGTAAATACAGGAGCCTTTGTAAATGCACACCGTTTTGGTACGCCCGGAAGTACACTTCCTCCGGCTCCGCTTACCTATGGACAAGGTATTTACCAGGCAAGGATGGTTCCACAAAATGTGGTAATCACCGGAGGAGTGGATGATCCGAATAATGGTATTTTCTCTGATACGTACCTTCTTGAAATGGATATTACCAATGGTACCTTAATCAATTCACATCATTACCCGCTCACCACGCCTAATTTCCCTCGTACAGAAAGTGTGGTCTCTGTAAATTCAGGATATCCGACAACCGGCTACTTCCTCAGCACCAATGCATTTGATCCATACGGTCTTGGTACCCTTACTGATGGTCATGTAATCAAAACCGATGGTTTGGGAAGAGTGAATGCGGCTACCTGTCATTCCGATACGTTGAAACTGATCATGGATACCGTAAAGTCAAATCCTATACAGTTTTGTACCGAGCAGGTTTGTGATAACTTCATTCAGCATGTACTGGTGATGAAGAAAAAAGTGAATCCGCATACACTCTGTTTCTCTCCTACAAAACTTGCTGATGGTGTGGAAGAAAGCCTTGAATTGGGTGAGTATGAGATCGGCGTGTTCCCAAATCCGGTAACCAACAATGCCAGCATCAAATTACTCTTCACCTCATTGGAAGCAGGCAACTACTCCATAAAGATCCTGGATATCAATGGCAGGGTGGTAGAAAATCTGAGCAGGTATTTTGAAGCCGGAGATCAACAACTGGATATGGAAACAAGGCAACTCACCGATGGAATCTATCTCATCACCATAACGGACGGAGTGCAAACAGGCTCCACGAAATTTATTAAGATGAAATAAGTTCTGTTTCCGATTTAAATAAAAAAACCGTCTCACAATTGTGGGGCGGTTTTTTTTGTTTCACTCAATGAAACTTGAAGTTATTGAAATTGATTAGCGCTTTGCAGACCACTTAGAAAATAACATGTTGTTAATCATATCAAGAAACTCATTATCATTTTTATGCCCTTCTTCCTGAAAAATCCGGCGCTTCGGCTCCGCTCAGCGACCGGATTTTTTTACCCGAGCAGCCAAGGGCTACCCTTGCGAAGTCGAAGGCATAAATTTTGCTCCCTGAGCGAGCCGAAGGGCCCACAACAACTCCCCCCCCCCCCACCCACCCCCCCCCCCCCCCCCCCCCCCCCCCCACCGCCCAACCCAAAGCAATTAATCAAAACACCTTATTGAAAGCTTTGTCTAACGATACTTTCAATCGACAAAAGTGAAAGATCATAGCAGTCAAAGTTTTCAAAGAGACTTTAAGTACCTGAATTGAATATTGATTGAATTCACTGCTGAATATTGAGTATTGAAATTTCTCAATACTCAATACTCAAATCTCAATACTCATTCATTACACCTTCCATTTTATCGTGCAACCCACCGCTTTCGTTTCCTGCGTTGATACCGCTTTTCCTTCCAGTAATGCATTCACCGCTTCTTCCACATACTTATGCTGTACTTTACCGGCATCTTCTGTGTTATCATCTATCGCACCAATATAGGCTACGTCATATCCTTTTTCAGTTTTGGTTAACACATATACTTGCGGAGTCCGCGCTGCACCAAATTGGCGGGCAATACCCTGCGTTTCATCAATTATATAGGGGAATGGATAGTTTTTCTCTTTCGCCACTCTTTGCATATTATCAAATGAATCATCCGGCACTTTTACCGGGTCGTTAGGATTGATTGCAATTACCGGATAACCTTTGCTCCTGAACATATTGTCGAGTGCTATCACCCGTTGCTCATATGCCTTTGCATAGGGACAATGATTGCACGTAAAAATAACGATGCAACCTTTGCTGCCACCATCATCTTTAAGAGAAACCATTTTATTGTCTACATTTTTAAGGCTGAAGTCTTTCACCGTATCACCAATTTTGTAACCATTGGTAGCGGCTGAAGTAAACAATGAGATAGCAACAACAGCAATTGCAAATCCTTGCATTGATTTTTTAATGATCATAGTTTGTTAAGTGATTTTAGTGAGTAATTTTTTGGTTGATGAAATTTAAAAGTGCGGCTTCATTTTCAAATGGTTCATAAGCCGCATGTCTTTCGCCGTCAGGCAATATTAAAAGTGTATATGGAATTGCACCGGACCAATTCTTATCTATTGTATCTATCCATTCTCCACCGGGAGCATTCAGCTGTAACAAGTGTCCACTCATGGCAAGTCGCTGAATCATCTCCTTTACCTTATTTGTATGTGATAGAAAGTCTAAGGAAACATAAATGAATTGCAGATCAGGTAATGCATTTTTTTCTTTTGCTGAAATAAAGTAGGGGAGTTCTTCCACGCAGGGCTTACACCAGGTAGCCCAGAAGTTGATAAGCTTGGGTTTTTCAGGATCAGTTGCCAAAAGTTTTTCCAATTCCGGAAAACTGACGATTTTAAGTTCCTGTGAAATGCCCAAAGCCGGTGCAAAGCTGATGATTAGCATAATCAGTAATTTCTTCATGACCGTCCCGGTTTCAAAATTGGTGTATTGTTAGCAGCTAAACATAATATGATTCATTAATTCGACCAAAGCATTGATTTGAAGAACACATGTATCAGATTATGCGATGAAATTTCACACCTTCTTATTAATTCTTTGATTTATTGAGGTGCCAACAGTTACTTTAAAACCGTTCTGAAATAGCGTAGTGTGATCTGTTGCGCATCCATTGCAAAATCTTTGTTGAAATGAGGATTGGAAGGGTTAGCGAATGCATGGTCTGCATCATATTCTTTTACCGTTAGTGTTTTGCCGGCCGTCTTCATGTTTTTGACAAATTCTTCTTTCACACTTTCATTGATCCATTTGTCTTCTTTCGCGAAAATAAACACGACATCACTGTGCAGGCTTTTTAGTTTAGTCACATCTGTTTCGGGCATTCCATAATACATCACGCAGCCTTTTGTCTGTTTGCCTCCAATCAACGCAGCCTGCAGCGACCATCCGCCGCCAAAGCACCATCCGACTGTGGCAACTTTTGCGTCTTTTCCAATATGACTATAGGCACCGGTAATAATGCTCCTGATACGCGCATCATCAGCAGCCTGCATAAATTTACCGGCTTCTTCAGGATTGGTCGTAACTTTTCCATCATAGAGGTCGATGGCCATTATATTCACCCCTTTCAAAGAATCTGCATACAGATCGGCCTGGCGTTTTATGTAATCATTCAAGCCCCACCACTCCTGGAATACGAAAATATATTTATTGGATTTGCCTTCAGCCGCAATAAAATAGGCACTTCCCGTTTTGCCATCAGGCGTAGTAAAAGTGATCATGCTGCCTTTTGCAGCATAGGAGATTGCCGCCGGAGATTCATGAGCACCGGAGAAACCATTGCTACCCGCAAGTGATGCAAAGGAGGCCGTGGCCGAAGGTGCCTGGCAACAACTCTTATGTTGTTGTGCCATTGCTGAGGTAGAAAGGGTAATGAGTGCCATGAGAAGGAGCTTGAATGTATTCATGATGAAATGATTTTAGGGTGTAAAAATAGGTGGAACACGTAAAGCGGGCAATTGTTGTTCCAAGTTCTCAGAACTTCACCAACTTCTTCAGGTATTTGTTAGAAGTTGTATTCACCTCAACCAGGTAACAACCACCTGATATATTGGAGATGTCAACTACTATTGGTTCATAGAAGGAGGATAAAGAAGTATCTAATGTCAGCAATTTTCTGCCGGATAAATCATAGAGTATGATGCTTTGAACCGGATCGTAATTGCCATAATACGCAATGCTCACAAAGTCCCCGGCCGGATTCGGATAGATGGTCAGTTCTGCAGCTAACAACGGGTCGTAGACCGGCGGAAGTTTTTTCGCCAGCAACCACCTTTCAGGATCAATAAAAATACTGTCGACCGTAAATGAAAAAGGGCCGGTAATGTACGTATCACCGTTACTTTCATTTTGTACCACGATCGTAGTATCCTGCAATTCGCCTTTTAACCTGATGGGTACCGGCATCTCAAAAAAATCAACTGACGGATGATTCTGCGATTGGTGCAGGCTGATAGTGACCTTCCCGTCAGACCGGTTCGCCCAACGGGCAGCATAGGTAGGATAACCTTTTCCATAGTACCAATCATCGAAGAACTCATCCAGTCTTTGTCCACTGATGCTTTCCAGGTGTTCCTGTAATTGAGAGGTACGGGCAAATCCATAACAGAGTGCAGGATCATCAATATAATTACGTATGGCCTGGAAGAAATGTTCATCACCCAGTTTCCAGCGTAGCATATGCAAGAGGTAAGCTCCTTTGGCATACGATAAGGAGCCGCTGAAAATGCGGCCAACATCAGTAGTATCTTCACAAAAAACAGATCCGGTAGAATCCTTAAAAGCCCTGTTCTGTTGTGTTTCTTTAAATGCCATCCAATAGTCGGGAGCAATGTATTCATAGGCAAGTCCGGATAAATAAGTGGCAAAACCTTCGTTGAGCCAGATATCTTCCCAGCTTCCGCAGGTAATTTTATTTCCAAACCACTGATGGGCCAATTCATGTGCTACCAGTTCAAAGAATCCGGCATTGGCAACAAAACTCATCGTTTGATGCTCTTCTCCTCCGCCCCAGTTCCATTGTGCATGGCCATACTTCTCTTCATGGAAAGGATAATCACCGAACAGGTCGGAGAATAAAATAAGAAACTTACCAATCAGCGTCGTGTCATTCATATACGATGCGGAATCTTCAGGATAGATGTATTGCAACACCGGGACATTGTTGCCGCTGTTTAAAGCTACATTTTGATGTATCACAGAATAATTGGTAACAGCCAGACCAATCAAATACGTAACGATAGGGTAGCGGTGGCGCCAGTGAATAATTTTATCATTGCTTCCCGGCACAGGGGTCTCGCTCATTAAAATACCGGCGGTACCCACGTGATTTATTGCCGGAGTTTTTATAAAGAGATCAATGGAATCTATCTTATCAGTCAGACTGTTTTTGCAGGGAAACCAGTCGCTGGCGCCATACGGCTCAGAGAGTGTCCAGATAATAGGCTGATCATCGTGGGTCTCCTGCACAAAACTTCCGAAACCGGTGGAAGCCGGCTTGCCTTCATAACAGAGCGTAATAGAATCCTGAATTCCGGGAGGCACAGTCTGTGGCAATGGAAGTTGAACGATGTTATTGCCTGATCGTATGTAATTAAAGCCTGTATCTCCATGGTAAATGAAATAACTGAACTGCAATGAATCAGACAGGTCGAAGGAAATAGAAGCCAGTCCATTTTCAGCAGGCTGAAAGTAATAGGTAAGGGAGCCTTTGATGTAGTAGACTGCAGGATCCAGTTCCCAATAAGCATCCAGGTAATTCAGGTTGTAATCATCCGTGACAGCGGATTCCCGGAAAGAGATTTTAGGCTCCGCACTTTGCTGCTCACGCTGAATGATCTTTTCCAGCAACTGTGCATTGAAGATTTCCTGCGCAGTTAAGCGGGGACTGATCATTACCAGAATGAATAGAATCAATATGCTCAGGAAACGCGGCATTATTAGTCAGGTTGAATTGGAAAATTAGGAAGAAATATTTTGGCAGGTAATTACAGCCGATGCGTCGACGGTTCTGAAGGTTTCGAACATTGTGATTGCTAATCCGGACTAACGGTTGTTTTAGAATAAGTCCCGTAACATTTATGGAAGCTTTTTTATCAATTTGTCAACTCCAAACCATTCACTGGTAAGTATTCCGGCTTTTCATGATCTCTCTCATAAGAAATCATAAATATGTTTAACTACATTCGGATATCTGAATTACCCGTTGGTCGGGTTTTGCAATCATAATCTAATGAGCATCCGGATTTTAATCCGGGAAATTGTTATTCACTCAAAAAAAATTATCGTGGCTGAAAAAATGATTGTCATAATTAAATAATAACAAAATGAAACGAACCCTAATGGTATTATTATTCTTTGCTTTATTCAACGAGAAAGCACTGAGCCAGGCAGGTGATTTGGACAGCACCTTTGGTGTAAATGGAATTGTTGCCCCATTTTCCGATGGAGATGCTACTGATATTGCTGTTCAGATGGATGGAAAAATTTTAGTATGCGGGTATGGTGGAATTGGAACTGATGGATTTACTGTTATCAGATTGAATGACTCTGGTAGTCTCGACAGTACGTTTGGCACAAATGGAATATCGAAAACAACGGTTGGTGCTGGAAGTAACCTGCATGGAAAAATCGCTGTTCAATCAGACGGTAAAATAGTTGTTGCCGGCACGTGCGCAACATTTGACGGGTTAGCGTGTACATTGATCCGTTTGCACGCTAATGGAACATTAGACTACTCCTTTGGAACTGCCGGCAAATTGATTTATACTTTAACGGATCCGCATCAGTTTTCTAATTCCAGCAGGGGATTAGCTATAGGTCCTGACCAGAAAATCACTACTGTAGTATCAACCTCTACAGTTTCAAATAATAACGTTTTCGGTGTTGCGCGATTTACCAGCAACGGCACTGTGGATAACACTTTTGGTTCAAATGGTATTGTTTTAACACCGATCGGAAATCAGTATGCTTCCCCTACTTGCATTCAGGTGCAACCGGATGGGAAAACAGTTGTAGGCGGAGGTTCATATAGTACCACAGATTGTTCTTTTGCTATTGCCCGATACAACGCTAACGGTTCTCTGGATAACAATTTTAATGGGGATGGAAAGGATACAATATATTTCTACAATACTAATATTTATAATAGCGGTTCTTTTGCCTATGATCTTATCATTCAGCCTGATGGGAAAATTGTATTAGCTGGAGAAACAGGCATATCTAATGACACTACTGGATATGTGGCTATTGCAAAATACAACAGTGATGGAACTCTTGACAACAACTTTGGAATAGGTGGCAAGAAATCATTGCTAATTCCAGGATTTTCCAGAGTACCTGTATTTAGTGCAATAAATCAATCAGATGGAAAAATTGTTCTGGCGGGTTATTGCTCTCCTTCTTCTTTTAATGTAAAAAATACAATCATGGTGATGCGGGTTTTACAGGAAGGTAATTTAGATAGTAGTTTTGGAAATAATGGTGTTGTTGTAACCTCACTGCTAAAATCTTACATTTTATCCATAGCAATGGACAAACAACAAAGAATCGTTGGAGCCGGATATTCCGATGAGCTTGGATTTATTGCTCTACGCTATTTATCAGGGTTGCAGGTCGGTATCATTGATTCAACGACCAATCAGCAACCAGTGCTGATTTACCCAAACCCGGTAACCTCCGAGGCCAACATCAGCTATATACTTATTGATGACTATAATATTACCATTTCTCTTTTTGACATGCTGGGACGCGAGGTGCAAAGATTCATTACCAGTGTGGCTCAGAATAAAGGGGAGCATTCCATGGCATTGTCAATAAATCCATCATTATCTACCGGAGAATATTTGATTTCCATCTCTGACGGGAAATACAGCCAGGGGATAAAGATGGTTTTGCAAAGGTGAGTTGCAATCTGGTCTACGCACGTGGGTGTCGAACGGATGCACACTCGATCTTAATACTCCATGCTTGCCTGCAAGCAGGTGTTTTGTTTTGCATTTCCTTTTCGTAGATATATATTCTCTGCCAGGGAAAAAAGTCAAAGGAAAAAGACGAATGTTGCAGTATTGTCAGTTCATTCCATGAAATCATTCTTTGATCCGGTAAAACTAACTGAGCAATCTTTAGGCTATTGTCTTACTATTTTCAAATGTGGAGCCCAACCTTCCACCATATGAAATTTTAATTTATCTGAGAACAACTCTTTGCTCAACAATACAGCACTGCTTGCTGCAACGGCTAACCCCGCGCTTTCCCAACTTACGATATCGCCGCTCTCCGAAATTTGCAGCGTAGCTAATAATCCGGCCGCCGATGCCAGTACAATACTTGCAGCTTTTGTAAATGGTCGCAGTGGGCTGTATTTGCGAAACGCTTCAATTGCTGATAATGGCACTTCAATAGATGTGCGGTCAAAATATTTATTCTTTGTAGCTAAATAAATAGTGCCGGAACTAATTCCTTCCACGGTAGCCTCTACGGTAATATCATTAACCGCTACATCAAAAGGTGCATTCACCGTATCACGAACGGTAAACCTAAGGCGTACCTCATTACCCGGTTTAAGTAATACACGTTTTCCGGTAAACCTGTTTTCAAAAACAAGCACACTATGCTGCGCCTGAAGCAAAAAGGAATACAGCAGTAAACTAACTATCCAACCTGCCGTTATCAGCATCCGATAATTATCCATCATGCATTATGACGGAAATAGGATAGCCCTTTGTTACAAAAAAAATTAAAGGTCTAAACTCAACCTCACCACAACCAACCATTTAACCAATTAGCCAATTAGCCAATTAGCCAATTAGCCAATTTAGTCAATTTAGTCAATTTAGTCAATTAGCCATTTAACCATTTAACCATCATGTAAATTATCTCCACATCCTCGCATCAACTCATTGAAAAATCAGCACATCACCAAATCAACCCATCACCAAATCGGCACATCAACCCATCAACACATCGGCACATCAACCCATCAACAAATCGGCACATCAACTCATCAACAAATCGGCACATCACCCCGCCACCAACTTCTTATACCTAAACCTATGCGGCTGCACATCACCCAAACGCTTCTTCTTATTCTCTTCATAATCCGAAAAACTTCCTTCAAACCAATACACATTTCCATCTCCTTCAAAAGCAAGAATATGCGTACAAACACGGTCTAAAAACCAACGGTCGTGGGATATTATTACGGCACAGCCAGCGAAATTCTCTAAGGCTTCTTCTAATGAACGAAGTGTATTTACGTCCAGGTCGTTGGTAGGCTCATCCAATAAAAGCACATTTGCTTCTTCGCGTAAAGTGAGCGCAAGGTGCAGCCTATTTTTTTCTCCTCCGGAAAGTACTTCTACTTTTTTCTGTTGATCATTGCCCTGGAAATTGAACTTACCTACATAAGCCCTGGAGAGCACTTTGTATTTTCCGATCTCAATCCATTCTGTTCCACCGCTGATCACTTCATACACGGTCTTACTCACATCAATCTTTGTGTGGTGCTGATCTACATAAGAGATCTTTACGGTCTCGCCGATCTTTATTTCACCCTGATCGGGCTTTTCCAGTCCGAGAATCATGCGGAATAAAGTAGTCTTACCGGCACCATTGGGGCCAATAATTCCAACAATGCCGCCTTGTGGTAAACTGAAATTCAGATGCTCAAACAACTCCTTATCTCCAAAAGCTTTCATTAAATCCTTTGCTTCAATCACGTTGGCACCCAATCGTGGTCCGGGTGGTATAAAGAGTTCCAGTTTTTCCTCTTTCTGTTTCGTCTCCTCGCTGGCCATCTTCTCGTAATTCTGGATACGGGCCTTTGATTTTGCCTGTCTTGCTTTCTGTCCCATGCGTACCCATTCCAATTCGCGTTGTAGTGTCTTCTGGCGTTTCGATTCCGTCTTCTCTTCCTGTGCCAGGCGTATCTGCTTCTGATCGAGCCATGATGAGTAATTTCCTTTCCAGGGAATACCTTCACCACGATCCAGTTCTAAAATCCAGCCTGCCACATTATCGAGGAAATAGCGATCATGGGTTACTGCTATTACGGTTCCTTTATAATCCTTCAGGTATTGTTCAAGCCATAAAATGGACTCGGCATCCAGGTGATTCGTCGGCTCATCAAGCAGCAGGATATCCGGTTGTTGCAGCAATAGCCTGCACAATGCCACCCTTCTCAGTTCACCCCCGGAAAGATTTTTGGTAGGGGAGTCGCCTTCCGGGCAATTCAGTGCATCCAAAGCCCTTTCCAGTTTAGAATCTATTTCCCAACCATCTACAGCATCAATCTTTTCCTGCACCTCACCCATGCGGTTGGTGAGTTTTTCCATGGCTTCGTCAGACATGGGTTCAGAGAATTTATTGCTGATATCCTCAAATTCTTTAATCAGGTCTATCACGGGCTTCACACCTTCTCTCACAATTTCCATCACCGTTTTAGTATCATCCAGGTGTGGTTCCTGCTCCAGCATGCCAATAGAATAATCCTTCTCAAATTGAATTTTGCCCTGGTATTCTTTATCCACTCCTGCGATAATTTTAAGGAGGGTGGATTTACCGCTTCCATTCGAACCGATGATGCCGATCTTCGCTCCGTAATAGAATGAGAGATAAATATTCTTCAGTATTTCCTTGTTATTGGGTGGAATGATCTTTCCAACGCCCTGCATTGAAAAGATGATCTTGTTGTCAGCCATGTATTTTTGAAAAATTTTGCGCGAAGGTACAATATAAGGATGGATGGAGAAAGTATCTGGAAAGATAGGTGTACGACAATTCGTTCATCTTGTCAAAGTAATGGTTGGTGGGTTAAATGGTTAAATTGCTAAATGGTTAAATTGCTCTATCCCCCCCACACCCAATTCACCCCCTGAACTCCGCCAGATGTCGATAAGGTATTACCGATGGTCGATGATTTTTGAGGATGCAACTAAAAAATTCAATTCTGAGCAAACAACAGCTTACGTTTGATCTGAACCTAAATAAACTATCCATGAGAACATTTACACGTGCTTCAGGCTTCCTGTTTATGCTTTTGCTTTGCTTCGGCATGCAAACTGTTGTTGCGCAGCCCATCATTCAGCCACCGAGCGGTGACAATAACAAATCTACAATAACACAATATATAGGGGCGCTTGTTTCTGTCACCGTTAACTATAGTAGTCCGAATGTGACCGGACCTGCCGGTGAAGACCGCAAAGGAAAAATCTGGGGTGAACTGGTTCCTTATGGATTGACTGACCAGGGATTTGGCAGCAGCAAGGCAGCACCCTGGCGTGCCGGAGCCAATGAAAATACTACGATAACTTTTTCACATGATGTAACAGTACAGGGCCAGCCGATTAAAGCAGGTACCTATGGGTTCTTCATCATTGTTGAGAAGACCGGTCCCTGGACATTAATTTTTTCAAATAATCATACTGCCTGGGGAAGTTTCTTCTATAATCAGGCGGAAGATGCTTTGCGGGTGACTGCTATGCCTGCCGATGCGCCTTATACAGAATGGCTCACCTATGCGTTCACCGACAGGCAGCAGGACCAGGCAACCTGTGCACTGATATGGGAAAATAAAATGATCCCTTTTGTGATCAAGGTTCCGGAAATCAATAAATTGTATGTTGACAATATGCGCCGCCAGTTACAGAATTCAACAGGATTCAAATGGGAGAACTGGAATGATGCGGCAGCTTATTGTGTAACTAAAAAAGTGAACCTCGATGAGGCATTAACCTGGTCGGAAAATGCGATCAGCCTTCCATTTATCGGGGAAGAAAATTTTACTACCCTATCAACAAAATCGCAGGTGCTGGATGCATTGGGAAGGAAGGAAGAATCGGAAGCAACCATGCAAAAAGCGATCAGGCATCCTACGGCAACAGCACTGCAGGTACATTTTTATGGCAGGCAACTGATCACACAGGGCAAGAAAGAGGAAGCGATGAAAATTTTTGAGTACAATCAAAAGGAGCATCCTAAAGAATGGGTGGTAAATGTGGGAATGGCACGCGGCTATTCTGCAATGGGTAACTATAAAGCAGCACTGAAGTATGCGAAGACGGCCTATGAAAGCGCACCGGATCCGCAAAATAAAGAGAGTATGAAGCAGGCTGTTGCAAAATTGGAAAGTGGTCAGGATATAAACTGATGTTGATTTTATACGACTGCAGAAATTTTCGTATCACCTTTTTGTTAAATACCTGTTAACCGGTTACTGAGTTTTTCTTCTGGCATATTGTTGGCAAAGCCGGAAGGAAAACTTAGTAAGATGAAACAACTTAGCGCTCTTTTTCTGTTGTTGCTCATGGTGTCAACAACCGCACTGGCCGATGCTCCGAAGCTTAAAAAGAAGGAAGGGGCCATTAAAGTATTTGCCGCCGTTTATAAAAGCGCAACCGATTGCGATATTACCTACTATCGAATTAAAGTAAATGGTGAAGATCTTTTGGTGGACAGCGAAGGCCGGTTTATCAAGTACATCTGTGAAACAGAGAACCATGAACCATTGCTACCTGTAATCTATAAGGTGGTGATGATTCCTGTGAGTATGATGACCGGATTACAGTAGCAGCCAATTGCCGCATAATTTAGGTTGAGAATAGGCATTTCATTATGAAAAACTAATGAGCAGTATCATCCTGGCATAAGCAATATTTGCTTGTGATTATATCAGTTAGATTGTATATTCGGACTATCTCTCAACTTAAACCTTCAGGTTATGAACTGGATTCATCGCATTGAAACATGGGGCGACAAGCATCACCCAAAGTGGTTGGATTTGCTCCGCATTTTACTTGGCGTCATCATCTTATGGAGAGGCGTTGTATTTGTAAGCAATACCGCCGAATTGCAGCAAATGATTGACCATAGCCGATTCGAGCAGGTGTCCTTCTTCCTTGCCCATTATGTTGCCTTCGTTCACCTGGTAGGGGGAATGATGATTGTTGTCGGATTGCTAACACGGTTGGCTAGTCTTTTCCAGATTCCCGTTTTGATCGGGGCTGTATTCTTTGTTAACCTCAGCAGCGGTCTGTTTGCTTCCAATGCAGGGGAACTGTGGTTTTCTGTACTGGTATTATTTCTCCTTATCTTTTTTGCTGTAGAAGGTTCAGGGCCCTGGTCCATTGATGAATACATGCGCAAGCATCCCGAGAAAAATGACTGGGAAGAAGAACTGAAAAAGGCGGAATAACTAAATCCGTATGCTGCAACATGGTTAATGCTGCACGACAAATTTTTTAGTCAACCGCTTGCCATCACTCAACAGGGTACAGAAATAAGTGCCTTGCGCATACGTGCTCACATCCAAAATATTCCGGTGCAGACCGGCACTTGCATGTGTTGTTTCATTTATGGTGGTCACTAATCTTCCTGACAAGTCATAGATGTACAAAGAAAATCCTTTTGCATCAGGCAGGTAATAGGTCAGTGATACTTCGTTGCTCGATGGATTAGGCGATGGTGCATAAAGTTGCGGGGTACTTACTATTCCTGCAATAGGAGGGACTCCAACAGGTTGCCAGGTACTGTCCAATACAATGTTTTCATCGCCCGGCATATAAGTAAGCAGGTTCATGAAGTATTTGAACATTTCTGTCGTGGATGACTCGCCATACCCAATATTCATAGGCGGGTTATTGGGGTTGTTCGGATTGTTCTCCGTGTTATCATATGTGGCATTCGCATAGATCTGCGTGCCTTCTTCCAGTTTAATCATAAACGGATAGCTGTACAGCATTTGCCAGTTAAAATCCCATTTTGGGATATTGATAAGTGGAATAGAATCACCGCCCGGTGTAACAGCCCATATCTTAAAATCTTTACCGATCAGGTGCATATGAGGTGCAATACTGAATATGGAATAGGTGGTGTCCATTGGATAAATATTATGAAAAGTCAGCACCTTGTTTTTAGGAATAAAAAATACCGGCTCGGTAATGTACTGTTCTCCAACCCGTTTAGCTTTTACTTTCCGCAGGTTGGTTGCATTGGTATAGAAAAGATTCACTGAACTCTGATCAGTTGCATCTGCAGTCACCGGGGCATAGTGAACTTGTATTACCACATCGGTGCCAGCCTTAAATTTTATGCCCGAGCCGGGCGGATAGAATCTCGACTGTAATCCCGGTGCATATAATCCAAGGAAGTCGGCATTTACTCCTTCACCAGCTCCTCCAAAAGAAGGGTAGCCGTATTCAGGTGTGGTGGCATCCAATTCAGCGGCAGAGGAATCTTCGCAAGTATAGACGAATACATGGTGTACCACTTTTGCATTACCCGGACGAAATTCTATGGCGGAAACATCACGGTCCTCCAACAGGCCTGTGGGCAGTACAAATACCTGGTAATGATCCTGGTTGTCGCCGATAACAGTATAAGGTTCCGTCATGGTAAGCGTAGTGTCGGGTATTCCTAATTGCGAACCTTCGGAAAATATGGGAGGATCAGGTGCCAGGGTGGTATCGCCGGCAGGGGCATCATAATCTATCCATAAAGAGAGTTTATCGATTTCACTTTGCGTGAGTATCCGCTCACTGAGAAAATGTGTGAATTCAGGATCCGCTTTCCAGGGCGGCATCAGGCGGCTTTGAACCTGCGCGGGAATGTTATAGAAATAAGGGCTGTTCACCAGTGATTTATAGCTGGTTGCATTTAGGTAATCCGCTCCGATTTCACCCGGACGATGACAGGTAGTGCAGTTATTATAAATAATACTGGCTACATCTTTCCATTCAGGGATTTGAGAAAAGGTATTGCTCACACCTGAAAGAAGCAGGAATGTGCTAAGAAAAAGTTTATAATACTGCTTCATGAGTAACTTATTTTGTTGGTTTAACTTTAGAACGGCTTTGATATACGATTATGCTGCCCATTGAGTTCAACGGCGCAAAAGTACAACTTAGCTGTAATTCAGCGGGCACAACGTTCTTAACATTGGTTGGGTTCATTAGGGTGTACAACAATTCGTTCATCTTGCAAAGCAATGGTTGGTGGGTTAAATGGTTAAATTGCTGCGGTGAAGACGATCAGTTGCTATTCTGTATTCACTATGCTACTTTACTCGCTTACTCAGTTACTTAATACTCAATTTCAACACTCAATAATCTATATCCAATTTGTTGTATGCCCGTTCATTAGTAAACGGGAACTTTGTAATGGTAAACAGCTATCTTATGGCCTTGCAAATTTTCTCTATGTAGCTTGATTGTTTCCGGAGCCATCAGCGTTGTACGAGCAATTGTTTGCTGACTGTTTTCCCGTTTGTTTGGATAGTTACAAAATAGGTGCCATTGGTTAATTTGCTCACATCCAGGGTATGTTGAGAAAAACCGGTTGGCTTTTCAAGTTGCTCCCGGTATAATTGACGCCCATCTGCAGAGGTAACGATTAAATCAAAAACTATAGTTTCAGGAAAGAAGAAAGAAAGTGTAGTTTTTGTCTGTACAGGATTGGGGGCACAACCATAAAACTGTGGTGTTTTTACTAACCCGTTTACCGGTACCACGGCAGTTGAAACTTCACTGCTATCTAATACAAGTTCTTCATCACCCGGCATATATTCCAGCATGTCGATCAAGTACTTACACATTTCTTCTGTTGAAGATTCACCGTAGTGCATATCTTCAGGTGGATTATGCGGATTGTTAGGGTTATAGATGGTATTGTCATAGCTGGCGCGTGCATAAACCTTTGATCCCTGAGGAAGCTTGATCATAAATGGATAACTGTACAGCAATTGCCAATGGAAATCCCATTTGGGGATATGTATCATGGGTATGGTATCGTCTTGCGGAGTAACGGCCCAGATCATAAAGGATTCTCCAAGTAAATGCTGATGTGGCGCAATGGCAAAAAGTGAATAGTCTTTGATTATAGGATATGTCATATAAAAAGTATCCCGTTCATTGGCCGTTATCTTAAATGGCGGATTGGTAATATAACCTTCACCAACTCTTTTTGCAAAAACCTTTCTTACCTCCGGCTGAACGGAATAAAAGAGGTTGATAGAAGATTGATCCACATCAGGACTGCTGAGTGGAGCATAATGTATTTGTACTACAACGAAGCTATTGGCAGGAAACGCTACGCCAGATCCGGGCGGATAGTATCGTGCAGTCATGCCGGGACCGTAAAGCGTAAGAAAATCAGCACTCACCCCATCTCCAACACCGCCGAAGGAAGGATAGCCGTACCCGGGAGTAGCCTGGTCGGCATACACTGCAGAACTGTCGTCGCTGACATATATAAAGGAATGATGCACTACTGCTGCGTTTCCCGGCCGGAATTCAATGGCTGATATATTCTGGCTGTTCACAAAATTGGTGGGTAATACAAAACACATATAACGGTCAGAATCATCACCGGCAATGTAAAAGGGTTCTGCCATTGTCAAAACCTTATCAGGAATACCAATTTGCGAACCGGGTATAAAGACAGGTGGTGGAGGTGCCAATGTGGTATCGCCGGCCGGTGCGCCATCATCAATCCATTGACTGATCAGTGCTTTCTCCGTTTCGGTCAATACCCGTTCATCCAAAAAATGACGGTATGCCGGATCCGCTTTCCACGGTGGCATTTCGCCATTGTTTATGAAGGCCTGTATGGAATAAACATGGTCGGGGTTGGAAGCATCTTTATAAGACATAATCGGGAAGGGCCCGATCTCACCTGCACGATGACAGGATGAACAATTTTCATAAAGTAAGCCTGCAACATCCTTCCAATAAACCTGTGCATGAAGGGTAGAACAAATTAGAAACAGCAGGAAGAAAGACAACAGCGATGTGTACACCTTTTTCATGGTAACCTGATTTAAAAAGATACTCTAAAGTATGTTTTCCGGTACGAAGGTATGATTTCTCTGATATTTAACAAATGATATTAAAAAGAAGAGTGTACGACAAATCGTTTAGCTTGTCAAGCAATGGTTGATTGGTTAAATTGTTAAATGGCTAAATGGTTAAATTGCTGCGGCAAAGCCGATCACTTGCTATTCTGTATTCGCTACTCTACTTTACTCAATTACTCAAATACTTAATACTTAATGTCGTTGACTGAAATAGGTTGACTTTTTATAACTGATTTTTCAATTCTCTTTTGACTTTTGATTGTTACTATTGCTTTGTCTTAAGTCTTAAATCTTAAGTCTTATTTAGCTATTCCGTCACCAGCAGTTTCTGTTGGTTTGTATTGGTTGCACTGTTAATCTCCAGGATATAAATGCCAGGTGAATAATTTCTGCCAATCAGTAAGAAAGAATCTGTGATATAACCGGATTCAACCAGGCTACCGTGCAAACTGTAAACCGAATAGGCAATCCCAGAATCGGAGTTGACTGAAACCAATTTTATTTTTTCGCCGGCACGCACCGGATTTGGATAGACTTGCCATTGATTGGGTGGTGGCACTGCAATTGTATTGCCGGTTGCCACGTCTCCATACTTTACCGTCACATAGTTTGCATTTGCAGAAGAAGTAAATGACTGGCCAGTTACGATCACTTCATTATTATACCTGGCAATGGAAGTAAATTTATCATCCAGGTTATTCCCTGAATCAAACGAGACGGTCCACAACAGGTTTCCACTTAAGTCAAATTTTATGATATAACCATTTTTTGTACCCGCACTTAAGTTTTCACTTCCACAGATGAAGAGGTTGCCTTCTTCATCTGTTATCATTTGTCCGGGAGCAGCACCTGCATTGTCACTGCCATAATATTTATTGCTCCACAGCACGTTTCCGCTGTCGATCAGCAGGGTAACACAACCTGTAATAGTATTGCCATTGACTAATTCACGGCAACGGCCGGTTACAGCTACAAATCCATTGGGCAACAGCACGGTAGTAATAGCAGTATCATTTCCATTGGCAGAACCATTATAGGTAGCTGACCATAAGGTGGTGCCATAAATATTTTGTTTCATCGCCACCATATCATTATTCAGTCCCTCATCGCTGGTTCCGCATACGTATTGATTTCCTGCATCATCCACCTTGATGCCCGTACCGTAATCTGTGGCACTATCATCACCATCATAGTGAGACAACCAGTTATGTGCACCGTTTTCGAGATAGTTGATTGTAGTAATGTCATAGGTAGCGGTTCCGAAAAAATTGAAGGAACTGGTAAGCGCGAATACATTACCGGATGGTGTTACGGCAATACCACCCGTATAATCATCACCACTGGCACTGCTGTAATCATCTTCATAAATTTTTTCACCGTTCGAATCGCATTTCATTACATACAGGTCATACAGGTTGCCTGAAAGGGAAGTTATCTGCCCGGCTGCATAAATATTTCCCAGCGTATCTGCTGCAATGTCTACTCCAAAATCTGTTGCTGAACCAAACCAATAAGGCTCGTAACTCTTCGACCAGACAAGTCCTGCGGCATTATATTTCACAATGGCTATGTCACCCTGGTGAGAAGACACTGTGCCGATAGCATACACGTTGTCCCATTTGTCCATTACGAGTTTAATGCCACGGTTTGTTCCGTTGGCCGATGTGCCGTTGTAGTGATCGTACCATTGAGTCCCGCCGTTTGCATCATATTTTATCGTAGTAAAATTACCACCACTTGCTGTATCATAACATCTGCCGGTAACGTAGATGTTTCCCTCCGGGTCCACGACCATTGCATTGGCAATATCCTTTCCTGTTAAGAGGCCATCATAAAATACTTCCCAAACTTTTTGAGGAGACTGACTATTTGCGTTTTCAGCAAACAATAAAAACAGGAGGGCGTATAAAATTTTCATGGAAATTGTATTTAAGTAAAGAGCATATACCACAAAACAAGCGCCACGGTCAGATTTTTTCAAAAGTCAGGTAGTCGGTGCCGCCATTTCCGCCGCTGATATGTTCACAACGAATCATAGTTGCCGTCTCTTCCAATACATGCCAATCTTCATTCAATTCATCGAATGGAATAGTGGATCCAAAATTCAGGATGAGTTTTGACTGGCTGTCATCTGTGCCTGTCGTCCAGGTACCACTTACGGAGTTATTGCCATTGGAAGCAGTTACGCTGCCATCAGTGTTAAAGATAAATTCGTAGCCGGAAAAATGCGAGGTTTCATCATTACCACTGTCCTGAAAGAAGGTGATTTTCCAGTTGCCTTTTTGAATGGTACTGTCAACAAGGGATGTGCTATCATCTTTTTTACAGGAGGAAGCAGTTGCAATAACAAGTAGCAGCAGGGTGATTGTCTTAATGATGGATTTCATGGTATTTATTTTTAATGTTTATGAATGGACGTGCGGTATGTTTCGAAATGATGAAAAGGCTGTAATGAATTCTTATTTTAGTGACAATCGGAGTTTCAGGAATTGACTGCAATGGTGTGCAGTTTTCAATCAATGATGATCAAATAATTTCCTGCTGAGATAAAGTTGCGGCAACAACTGAGTGTATTCAAAAAAAGGTTACTGAACAGGCCATAAGAGCGGCTGAACTGAGTGAAATGGGCATCGTTTTACCCAATGTTCGTGAAATGATAAGCTTTAAGCTTCGGCTATTTCATTCAATGCTTTGATTTTCCTGGAACCGTCATACAATTCATACTCCAGCAATTTGCATTTAAGCTGGCCATTATAAAAATCAATTTTTCTTTTTGTTTTCAACCCTACTTTTTTAGCGAGTTCCGGATTTGCAGTTAATATGTATCCCCAATATCCTTTGCAGCTTTTCTTCATAAAATCGCCGATGGAAGCATACAAAAGCTCCAATTGCTCTGATGAACCAAGCCGTTCGCCATAGGGCGGATTAAAAATCACCACTCCCGGGGATTCCGGCATAGGCGTGTTTTGAAAGTCACTCTTTATAAATTGGATGAGTTGTTCCACTCCTGCACCGGTTGCATTGCTCTTAGCAGCATCCAGGGCTTCCAGGCTCAGATCGCTGGCAATTATTTTACCCGGAATTTCTTTCAATACTGCTGCATGAGCCGATGCATACAATGCATCATAAACGGAAGGACGATATCCTGTCAGGTGCATAAACCCAAAATTATTGCGGATAAGACCGGGTGGTTTTCCGCAAGCCATCAGGGCCGCTTCAATGGCAAGCGTACCACTGCCGCACATCGGATTCACAAAGCTATCTTGTGTGGTCCACCTGGTGGCCATGATTATGGAAGCGGCAAGTGATTCCTGCAAAGGAGCCTTCAAAGAAATTTTACGGTAACCATGTTTGGTAAGAGGCTCACCGGTTGTATCAAGATAAAGCATGGCCTCATTGTCTTTCCAGTAAATAAAGATCACGGCACGCTCTTTCTCCGATCCGGAATCAGGTCGCTTTTCCATGGTTGACATAAAGCGGTCGGCAATGGCATCTTTCACCCTAAGGTTCAGGAACATGGTGTTGGCGGCTTCTTCATGATCGGTTACATTGTGAACACTGAAATAGCCATCGACCGGCAGAATCTTTTCCCATTCAATAGCAAGGGTTTTCTGATACAATTCTTCTATCGTCTTTGCAATAAACTGCTCAATGAGCAGGTAGACATGGTTTCCGGTTCGCAAATGAAGGTTTAACCGGATTGTATCCTCAAAAGTGCCTTTTGTTTCTACCGTAGTAAATCCTACCTGTAATGTTTCAAAACCCAAAACAGCAAGTTCCTGTTTCACATAAACAGGGGTATAGGGCGAAGAAGAAATCAGTATCGTCCGCTGTTCTGTAAAGATAGGGTGGAGGCTGTCCATGGCTGCCAAGATAGGGCAGATATAGCGGAAAGCCGCATTTTGATAATGTCAGCAATCAGATCTCATACGGGAAGAAAGCATCTTCAATATGAAAGATCTCCGGCAGGTTATTCTTAAACGTAATAGAGATCACATCAAACCGAACATCCATATCCAGGTTATTGCGTTCCAGGTATTCTTCTGTTGCCACCGCCAGGTTACGTTGTTTTTCTGCGCCAACAGCCTGTTCCGGGAATCCGAAAAAATTGCCGGTCCTGGTCTTTACTTCAGCAATCACCAGTGTATTTTGATGTCGGGCAATAATGTCTATTTCCGTTTTTTCAAACCGCCAATTGATCTCTAAAATCGTGTAACCTTTTTTTTCAAGAAATTCAAGGGCTAAAATTTCACCTTTCACACCCAATTCATTATGTTTACTCATTGAATCGAAAATTGTAACTAAAATTAAGAAATTATGATGGATAATCTGATTGCCAATTTTACGAAACAAATGGCAGAAGCCATAGAGATTGGAAAAGCGGTGAAGTTATCTCCCAGGCATAAGGAGATACGCAATGTGGTAGTCGCTGGCTTGGGTGGTTCCGGCATCGGAGCTAACCTGGTTGCAGAACTCATTTCCGCAAAAATGAAACTGCCCTTTGTGGTTTGTAAAGATTATTCCCTGCCTGAATTTGCCGATGAGCATACCCTGCTGATTGTATCATCTTACTCTGGCAATACGGAGGAAACCCTGCATGCCATGGAAGACGGCATTAAAAGAACCTGCAAGATCATCTGCATAACATCCGGTGGTTCTATGGTTGCTTTAGCAAAGAAGGCGGCATTGGATGTGGTGATTATTCCCGGGGGAATGCCACCGAGAGCCTGCCTTGCTTATTCTTTTATTCAGCAATTGTTTGTACTCAGCTATTATAATCTCATAGATGATGGCTTCATAGTAGGTATTAAGGAAGCGATCTCCCATCTTGATAAGGAAGAGAAGCGGATAATAAAGCAGGCGAAATCGATAGCGAAGAAAATTAATAAGAAAATGATTGTGCTATATAGCGCTGCGAATATGGAAGCGGTATCTATGCGGTGGAGGCAACAGCTGAATGAGAATTCAAAAGTGCTTTGCTGGCATCATGTGATTCCGGAAATGAATCACAATGAACTGGTTGGATGGCGGGCTCCCGGCAAGTATGCTGTCATTTTGTTGCGCAATGATACAGACTACTCCCGCATTCAGCAACGGATGAATATTGCGAAGAATATCATTTCCCAATACACACCAAATATTATTGAGATCTATTCTAAGGGCGACAGCTTCATTGAAAAATCATTATTCCTGATTCACCTCGGCGACTGGGTTTCTTACTTCCTTGCAGAAATCAGGAAAGTAGACCCTGTGGAAGTAAATGTGATTGAATACCTGAAAGCCGAACTGGCGAATTAGCGACTGCTTTTTTCATTTCCCCGCTTGAAGAAACGGGCGGGGAATTTTTTTTGCCTGAACTAAACTGTAAGCGGCAGAAAGTTGTTAAGCCGGCAAACCACCTCGTGAATGGAGAACCTGACTACCTTACCGGAACCTGTTGCATTGGAAACACCTGCCAGACAAAGCATCGAATTTCGTGACCTGGGAAATATTGAATATAAAGATGCATGGGACTACCAGGAAAAACTTTTTGCTGATATTATCAACCGTAAGATTGCGCACCGCAATGCGCCTAACACCCCATTCTTCCCTAAACATTACCTGCTTTATTGTGAGCATCCTCATGTATTTACATTAGGTAAGAGCGGCTCCATGAATAACCTGCTTATTAATGAAGCTGCATTAAAGGAACATAACATCTCTTTCTTCAAGATCAACAGGGGCGGCGATATTACTTACCACGGCCCGGGCCAGATTGTAGGTTACCCAATCATTGACCTCGATTACTTTTTTACCGACATCGGAAAGTACCTTCGCTTACTGGAAGAGTCGGTGATACAAACTTTGGCGGAGTATGGAATAAAAGGCGGTCGCTCCGTTGGGGAGACTGGCGTATGGCTCGAACCGGAAAGTCCATCCCGTGCCCGCAAGATCTGCGCCATTGGTGTACGCTGCAGTCGTTGGGTGACGATGCATGGATTTGCTTTTAATGTAAATACTGACCTCAGCCTCTTTAATCACATCATTCCCTGTGGTATTACCGATAAGAGTGTTACCTCTATGCAAAAAGAGCTGTCACGTGAATTGAATATGGAAGAAGTGAAGAACAAGCTGAAGTATCATTTTGCGCGATTGTTTAATGCAGACCTTGTAAATGGTTAA
The DNA here is from genome assembly GCA_016704325.1 of Chitinophagaceae bacterium. GTDB lineage: Bacteria > Bacteroidota > Bacteroidia > Chitinophagales > UBA10324 > JACCZZ01. The sequence continues at coordinate 175,544 of JADJAG010000008.1, read as the reverse complement.
CTGCAAGGCTTTCGCTCATAATTTTGAGCCATCCGGATAAAAGAAGATAAACCTTCCCGCCAGGAATGAAGATACTGAAATGGATTTTTGCAGTAATCGTGCTGCTAGTGGTATTGCTGTATGGTTACACCACCATTACAGGAAACAACTACGTGTATAAAGCAATAGTTTATAACTATGCAGACATCGACGACTACTTATTGTTTCCCAATGATACCGTTAAGGCAGGCATGCCACAACCCTGGCCGGTTTCCAAAACATATAATAACATTAAGTCTTTCCCATCATTGCAACGACAGCTTGATTCCATCAGGTCAGTAGCCTTTGTGGTGATAAAGGATGATTCGATTTGTTTTGAGGAATATTGGGACGGATACCATGAAGCTTCCTTGTCTAATTCTTTTTCTGTTGCGAAATCAATTATCAGCATACTTACCGGTATTGCATTGGGTGAAAGAAAAATCAGATCTTTAGACGATCCGATTGGGAAATACATTCACGATTTCAAACATCCTGAAATGGGTAATGTAACGGTACGGCAATTGCTGATGATGTCGAGTAATTCCAGTTGGGATGAAAGCTATTCCGGTTTGTTTTCTCAAACTACGAAAGGATATTACGGCACCGATTTGCATGAACAAGTTATGTCGTTGCAATTGCAAGGTAGCCCGGGAAAGTCGTACAGCTACCGAAGTGGTGATACGCAATTGCTGTCGCTGGTATTAAAAGCTGCCACCGGGAAATCTGTCAGCGTCTATGCTTCTGAAAAATTATGGAAGCCTATGGGAGCAGAGCATGATGCGCTATGGTCACTTGATCACAAGGGTGGAATAGAAAAAGCCTATTGCTGCTTCAATACAAATGCACGCGATTTCGCACGTATTGGTAATTTGATGTTGCACAATGGCAACTGGAAGGGCAGGCAACTGGTTCCGGAGGAATATATTAAAGAAGCATTGCAACCTGTTGGTTTGCCGGATGAAACGGGAATGGCCACTAACTACTATGGTTACCAATGGTGGCTGATGCCTGAACGTGGAAATGTTTTTTATGCACGTGGCATTAACGGGCAGTGGATCATTTGCATTCCTGATAAGCATATGGTGATTGTACGGCTTGGGCATTTACGGGGGCAGAAAATGCTAACGGCTTATAAGGAAGTCTATGACATGGTGGATTGGGCGATGGCCAGTTTTTGAATTAATTAAAAGCGAGAGAACTTTGAATCGTTGAAACGCATCTCAGAATAATGGAAGTCATTCCGGACTTGTTTCATGATGTTGAAAAGGTTTAAAAATGTGTAAATGAATGCAGCATGATGGCTTCGATTGAATTGACAGGGATGGGTGCATACCAAATTGTCGCTGCTCATTACTTTATCTTAAAAAGGGCCTTCTAAAACCAGCACGTATAGGACGCAAAGCACGCAGTGCTGGATTAAGTAGTTTTTCTTTGCGGGCTTTGCGACCTTTGCGAGACAAATAATCCAATTGAAACATGATCTCTTTGTGAGGTACGGTTCCATATAACCAAATAGTTAAACAGTACTTGCGCGACAATTTGGTATGCACCCTATAGGGATCTATTTAAATTGAATTCACAAAAAATCATAACAGAGTCATACTATGATTAAAGATATATTGATAGAACGTGTGGAAGACATCGCAGTTGCCGTAGTACCGGAAGATGATGCACAGGGTATGCAGGAATGGAATGTATATCTCATCAATTTAAAAGAGCAACCTATCGATGGGGTATTGATCAGCTCTAATGGTTATGGCAATTTGGAAGGCCGGAATATAAAGACAAGCACGCTGAGGCAGTTCTTCGAAAAGATAAACGGGCATGACTTCGTGAAGATTGAATGGATTGATGAACGCCTCTTTGGTATAACCAATGAGTTTTGGGTGAGTTTCTGGTACGAGGGCACGCTCTTCGACAAACGGTATGTCTTCGTAACAGAAAGTATTGTCGAAGATAATTTTACAGAAGTACCGATGATTGGGAAAAGGGGTGTGATGATTAAATAGACAAATGAAGAAAACTGTAATAAAGGGTTGCGGTTTAACCGGAGAATGTTTCCGCAGCGTAATTTTCAGTCTAAAGCAGCTTACTAAGCGATTTTAATAGGTTAGCTTGAAAGGATAATGAAATAAGAAGTAAAAAACGTTTTTGAAATTGAATTGAAAGCTGTTATTTTTTAAGGAAATTCAATTAATGGAAAATTTGCCTGCTTACATAAGTATAGTTTTCGTACTGACTACAATTCTAACAGTTGGTGTTTTTTACAAAGCAACCAACAACTCAAAAGCGACAATATTTATTTTACTTGGATGGTTGGTATTACAGACCTTCATTGGACTTTCCGGTTTTTATACAGTTACGGATAGTATTCCGCCAGGATTTATGCTTTTAGTTTTGCCACCGATGCTTTTCATCATCGGACTTTTTACAACTAAAAAGGGCAGGCAATACCTTGATAGTTTAGACGCAAAGACATTAACGATTTTGCACACCATTAGAATTCCGGTTGAAATAGTTCTTTTTTGGTTATTCATAAATAAATCGGTTCCTGTACTGATGACTTTCGAGGGCAGAAATTTTGACATCTTATCGGGTTTGACTGCTCCGATTATTTTTTACTTCGGTTTTGTAACAAAACAATTGGACAGAAAGGTAATTTTGATTTGGAATTTCATCTGCCTTGCACTCCTGATTAACATAGTGGTTGTTGCAATTCTATCGGCACCCTTTCCATTTCAGCAGTTTGCTTTTGACCAACCCAATATTGCTGTATTATATTTTCCTTTTAACTGGCTGCCATCCTGTGTGGTACCTTTAGTTTTGCTTTCCCACCTCGTGATTTTCAGAAAATTTATTAATGAAAGACGAAGTAGCATCAATGGTAGTCAACACCTGTAGTAATTTCACTGTTCAATAATTGATTGAGTTTTGTAGTCCAAAATCCGTTTCTTCGCCAAGTGTTGAACCGTTGCCTGGTATGGTTATGAGCCTGTGCAAAGGAAGGGCATGAATTATTTTTTTAAATGTTCACTGATAAAACATACCTAACAAAATGAAAAGGCACCTGCTAACATTTGCCATCTTACTGAGTGTACTTTTTGCAATGGCTCAAAAATCAGTTCTGATAAATAACGTTCAGATTTTTAATGGTAAGGATGAAAAAACCATTACCGGTAATGTGCTCATTGTAAATAATCTCATAAGCAAGATTTCTACTGCGCCCATTCCAACTAATAAAAGCGGAGAAACAATGATCATTGATGGCAAGGGGAAATTTCTGATGCCAGGATTGATTGATGCCCACACCCATATCATGATGGAATCTTTAAGCATCATGGAGCTGATGAACAGCGATATTCAGTTTATCACTATTAATGCGGTTAAATCTGCTGAGAAGGACCTGCTGCAGGGCTTTACAACATTCAGGGATTTATCCGGTCCATCATTTGGTTTGCAGAAAGCGATTGACATAGGATTAATTGCAGGACCAAGAATTTATCCTTCCGGAGCGATGATCTCCCAAACAGGTGGTCATGGTGATTTTCTTTCTCCCAATGATGTTCCAAGGGATGCTGCGGCAAATCTTGATTTTACAGAGCGCTTTAATTTTGGAATGATTGCTGATGGCGAAGATCAGGTGCTGAAACGGGTAAGAGAACAGCTTCGCCTGGGTGCCACACAGATAAAACTGGCAGCAGGTGGCGGCGTTTCCTCCTATTATGATCCATTGGATGTATCTCAGTTTACAGAAGAGGAAATGAAGGCTGCTGTTGATGCCGCTGAAAATTGGGGCACCTATGTGACAGTGCATGCTTATACGCCAAGGGCAATACAAACTGCGTTGCGTGCGGGCGTAGTTTGTATAGACCATGCACAACTTATTGATGATGCCACGGCAAAGATGGTTGCAGATAGAGGAGCCTGGTTAAGCCTTCAGCCTTTTACAGATGAAGGGGAAAGTGCTTATGCGGAAGGATCTCCAAACCGTATTAAACAACAAACGATGATGCGCGGAACGGATAGTGCCTACCTCTTTGCAAAGAAGTACAATGTTAAAACGGCATTTGGAACAGACTGTCTTTTTCAACCCAAACATGCAGCAAACAGGGCCGGTGATCTGACAAAACTATTGAAATGGTATACTTCTTATGAAATTTTGAAAATGGCAACATCAACTAACGCACAATTACTTGCCATGAGCGGGCCCCGTAATCCTTATCCTAACAAACTCGGTGTAATTGAAGAAGGAGCTTATGCCGATGTTTTGTTGATAGACGGCAATCCGCTTGTGAATTTGAAAATATTGGAGGATTATGATAAAGCAATTCTGTTGATTATTAAAGACGGGGTGATTTATAAAAATACAATCAGTAAGTAATTAATCCGGCTGAAAGAAATTTGCGAATTGATCGCCCTGGATTTGTATTGTATCAATTCAATTCTGAACATAGTGAGCAATGCGCAGTGTGTATACAAGAACTGGTATGATGGATTCTCCGGTAAGTAGAAGCTCCCATTGAACCCGTTTGTTTGCCTCATAATTTGCTGCTGAACAAAAGTGCAGACCTGAGTTAGCATATTTATTTGCGCTTTTTTGAAGAACCTGAATAATTCATGTTATTTTGATTGTAATGGACGGAATGCACACCATGTATCAAATCCGGAAGGATGGGAGCATTTACAATTGCTATAAATTCACATAAAACTGCCTCAATGAGAAAAATATTTTTCCTGGTGTTACTTCAACAGTCAGCTGTTAATTGTTTTGGACAAACTAAATTCAATTATGATCTCGATAAGCCCGACATAACACATCAGCTGCCGGCAGTTCTAAATGAAATTTCCGGATTGACTGATATTGACAACGATCATATTGCCTGTGTGCAGGATGAGTTGGGAATCGTTTTCATTTATAATTTCAGGAGTGGGGAGATGGTTTCCCAGCATCGTTTCGATAGTGTGGGAGATTTTGAAGGACTGACCTATACCGGAAAGTCGCTTTATATATTGAGAAGTGATGGTCGCCTGACGGAATGGAATGATTTTCCAACGAACAAGAGTTCATTCATCCATAGCAGGTTGTCGCTGGCCACTTCCAATAATGAAGGGCTTTGCTATGATCCGGGAAATAACCGGTTACTGATTGCAGCAAAAAGCAAACCTCAGAATCATGATGAAAAATCAGAACGGTTTATTTATGGTTATGACTTAACAACAAAGAAAATTAAGGATCAGCCTGTTTACAGTATCAACGTGGAACACCTCGCAGCAAGTGCGAAGGTATCCGGTATTAAGCAGGAAGGGTTGACTACTAAAGGTGCAACAAAACCTTTTAATTTCCGACCGGCAAGTCTTGCAGTGCATCCGGTAACAGATGATTTGTATGTTATTTCTGCAGCAGATCAATTATTGATTGTCATAAACCGGAAGGGTGAAATACTGCATATGAGAACACTCAGTATAGAACGATTTGCCAAAGCGGAAGGCATTACCTTCCTGCGTAACGGAACGATGATTATTACCAATGAGGCAGCAGGCAAAACACCAAACTTGTATGTTTTTGAGATGAAGCCTTAGTTCTGTATCAACAGTTTCAGCTACTGCAACTTTTTTATGCGCGTAATTTTTAAAAGGCTAAATTTATGCAACACTTGATGTTTTGGTATCATATTGTGTGACGTTTTCTAATAGAATCAACTGAACATCTGTAGGATATGAAACGATCTGACATTGAAGCCACGATACTCCTCCGGAACAATACCCCATTGGATATTTTTTACGGACTTACTCCAAATGAAATGGATCATCTTATGTATGATACATTTGAAGAACGATCACCTATTCAGTTTCGTCCGGATATTAGTGACGCCACCTTGGATAAAATTCCATTTTTCAGACTTGCAGAAGCATTTGTTAAAGTAGTTCAGCGCGAAAAGAGAATGAAGCTAACACCTTCCGGCGCTCTTCAAAGAAAAGTGTTATTAGAATTATATAGCCATGGGTTTGCCGCTGAGTGGTACATTGAGAATGATTATTTTAAAGTTTGGCAAGAGCATCATTGGCCTCAAATAGGATCAGCAAGAGTAACGGCCAACATGGCAGGTCTTGTTAAATTGTCCAAAGGGAAAATTGTTATTACAGCCCAAGGAACGATGTTGTTGAAAGCAGAGAATAGGGTGGAATTGTTTAAGGCTATTTTTAGATCGTACTGTTTAGAATTTAATTGGGGATTTAATGACTATTACATTAATTATCCTGTAGGACAATTCGGTTTTGGCTATTCGATGTATTTGATGGATCGTTTTGGTGATAAGTTGTTGCCATCAGAGTTTTATTCATCCGCTTATTTAAAGGCAATACCCGACTTAATAGATCATTTTGCTGATGAAGTGTACACTTCCGCCGAAAGCCAGTTCCATGATTGCTATAGCTTAAGAACGTTTGAACGGTTCTTAGATTGGTTTGGGTTAGTTCAGATTGAGAAGAATCCGGATGGTAGAACTAAACCTGATTCTAAGTTGATGCGGTCAGCACTGTTCGATCAGATTTTTGTGATTGATTGAGTTATTGAAGTTAGGATGACGATTGTTCTGTTTTTCAGAAACATCATCTTAATGGGTTTACTGAGTATTGAGTAATGAGTAGTGAGTAGTGAGTAGTGAGTAGTGAGTAGTGAGTAGTGAGTAGTGAGTATTTGAGTAAGTGAGTAAGGTAGCATATTGAATACAGAATAGCAAGTGATCGGCTTCGCCGCAACAATTTAACAATTTAACAGTTTAGCCATTTAACCATTTAACCATTTAACCATTTAACCATTTAGCCATTTAACCATTTAACCCACCAACCATCACTTGACAAGATTAACGAATTGTCGTAAACCCATCTTAATAGGTTGGTTTCATAATCAACGTATTTGATTTATATTTGAGATATGAAAACCATGATGCAAAAGCCTGTTGACACCGATGCATACATTTCCGGTTATCCAAATGAAACGCAAAAGAGCCTGAAGCAACTGCGTGCAACCATTAAAAAGGCTGCCCCACAGGCTGAAGAAGTCATCAGTTATGGTATGCCTGCTTATAAATGGAATGGTATGCTGGTCTATTTTGCTGCCTATGAAAAGCACATTGGATTCTACCCCGGATCAAGTGGCATTGCTGCTTTTAAGAAGGAACTTGCATCCTATAAAACTTCAAAAGGCACCGTGCAGTTTCCTGTTGATGAGCCGGTGCCCCTGCCACTGATAGCCAGGATTGTTAAGTTCAGGTTAAAGGAGAATCAGGAGAAAACACTTTTAAAATCAATGAAAAAATGAACCGTACTATTTATCCCTGCCTCTGGTTTAACGGACAGGCCAAAGAAGCCGCAGCATTTTACTGTAGCATATTCAAAAATGCAAAGATTACAGTAGATACTCCCATGGTTGTGAGGTTTGAGATTAACGGCACTCAGTTTATGGGTCTGAATGGCGGCCCGAATTTCAAGTTTAATGAATCCGTTTCATTTGTTGTGGAATGTGAAACGCAGGAGGAAATAGATCATTACTGGGATAAGCTTACCGAAGGTGGTGCAGAAAGTATGTGTGGCTGGTTGAAAGACCGCTATGGTGTTTCGTGGCAAATTGTACCGACGGTTCTTGCTAAGCTGATGGGTGATCCGGAAAGAGCAGGAAGGGTAATGCAGGCATTTATGAAAATGAAGAAATTTGATATTGCAACACTGGAGCAGGCTTAGGGTGAAGTAATAATAGTTTCCGGAACATGGTTTGTTAAACAAATGCTACCAGGTAAAATTATTGTTAATGATGCTATCCGGGTTTTATGACTGATATATTTAAGAATTAATAAAGTGAATCGCAGAAAAAACGGAGGATAGTATAAAACTTAAATAGATTGGACTAAAGTTTTAATGCTGAACAATTACTTTCTCACTACAAACTTTTTCTCCATTGCAGCTTATGTGAGCCAAATAAACACCACCCGGCAATCCGCTCACATCAAGCAACCTGTTCTTAAAATAGTGGTATAAGGTAACGGAAGCGACTGTTTTTCCGTTTATGTCAAATAAATTAAAAAAGCAGGTCTCTTTAGTATTGTAAACAATATTAATATTAGTGGATGAAGGGTTTGGACTTATTAGAAACGAAAAAGAGTTTTCGTTCGCTGGTATATTGCTTAGATACAGCGTATCGCATTCACTACCTGGCAATGGCCCCAAATCATAATTCGGATGATTGGGAATGGCATACAGATTATATGTTGGTAAAGTCAACCCTTTTCTTTCGAAGCCACAATCTGTTCCAGGTAAATCAGGATAATTTATCACGTGCATAGCTTTAACACCATTATAAGTGGATATATATATCTTATTATCTGGCGCCAGCATTTCTACAGCAAACCAATCATCAATGCCCGGTTGTACAAATGGAATAGTATCAATTAAAATCATTGATGCAGCCAAATCCGGTGACCAGGTATCAAACTGAAAAGTTGGGTGTACGTATTACAATAAATGAAGCACCTGTTCGGAGAAAAAGAAATGCCTTGCGATAAATTGGAATCAGGTAAAACAATGTTTACATGATTATAAAATTCACCGGTACACCTATTAAACTCCATGTAATCAAAATTATAATTCCTATTGATATAACCAAATTTGCTCCCGTCCGGCGAAAAACAAGCCTGACCCACAATATCATCCTTAATGATGGCTGATCCTATATGCTGTGTCATGGGTCCGATAATCGAATCAGGAGTCAACAAAAATTTGTAATACAGATCAGAATTCCACCGGTGAGCAATAATCCACCAGTCGCGGCCATTGGCATGCTTGCAGGCAGTTAACCGTCCCCATACAAGGGTGTCATTTAATATAGAAACTCCCTTTTTCCCGGCAACCACTCCTCCCAGGCCATTATCATCGTTCATATCTACTTCCGAATACCTTAAATGCAATGGTTGCAGTTGTGAACCATTATCCAATTCCTCACCGCTAATATGAAAAACAGTAAATGAACTGCTCAATTCCGGTTTTGGTAAAATAATAGCACCTTGAGAAGCTCCTAATCCATCATCTGCATAGTAATCTGTAGCATATCCTGGATTAAAACCATTACAATTTTTAAGCGAATCGTTTTCCTTATTGGCAATATATATTCCATTTGTATAAAATAATAATTCCCCAATGGAGTCGCAGATACTAGCGTTAGTAGCGAAAAATTCTAGCTCTTTCCAGACAGAAAAAGTATCGGCAAAACCTGAATTAAAATCAATTCCACAGTCCAAGGCAACGAATTGCTTAGATAGCATCCATACGTTAATTCTATTCTGAGAAAAGCATAGTAGAGGCCACAAAAACAAAAATGCAAGAATGCAAAAATACCTATTCATGTAAAACAACAATTTTCTACTGATAAATTATCCAATTTGAATTTTTTAATATAGCAATGTAGATACCTGAGTATGGCAATTTATACGAAAACGTAATTGAAAATTCCTGCACCTCAATTAATTTATTAATCAGCTGCTGTCCTGCCATATCAATAACCGAAAACTCACACTCATCATTAAGCGAACCGAATTGAAAATTTATAATTAGATCAGTGGGTTTTGGATACAACACACAACATTCACTTAACGATTTTAAATGATTGTTAGCAATTTTACCTTGATCTTCACCCAACTCCCCGTTTGGCGCAAGCGTCCGCTCATATCTTTGCAGAAATCTAAAAGCTAAAACTGGAGCCGGTACTCTGTGCGTCCGCTTTTTTAACTTTTTTTCCAAATCTTCATCAGATAATTAGGTTAAAGCTATTCAAATAATTTTACCTTTAAAATATATTTTAACCACTATTATATGAGTAGAAAGTATAAATTTCGTGACAACAGCAAATTGTACTTTGTCAGCTTTTCCGTCATTAACTGGATTGATGTCTTTGAGCTGGAGCCATTATGCTGACTTACACCGCCGCCGTGTCTCCGCTGCAAGCATAGCGGGGAGGCAGCGGGACACGGGGGAATTGAATGCTATACCTATTTTACTTTTCTTTTTTATAACTTTCCGCATGTCTGTAAAAACACTTCACGATCTTCCCAATGAATTGTATTTCTGTACATTTACTTGCACCAATTGGCTATCCCTGTTTGAAATTACACAATCTTACGATGAAGTTTATAAATGGTTTGTAATTGCGGATAGGAAAAGCTTTAGAACCTGTGCCTTTGTCATTATGCCAAATCCCCGAAAAAACGGGCAGGCATTTGCATTTTATCATGGCTACACCATTTCGAAATGCGAATTTGAATACATTGGTCAGTAATGGAAAGAGGTTTATGGCCTACGAGATTGTAGAGAGATTGAAGAATTCAAAACATGATCATTTGTTAAAGCAATTGGAGAACGAAGTTACACGCAGTGACAAGAAGAGAGGTAAACTTCATCAGGTTTTCAAGCCTTCATTCGATGCACGGCTTATTCTCGATGAAAAATGCTTTTTCAAAAGATGGACTATATTCATCACAATCCAGTAAGAGGCAAATGGAACTTAGTAAACGATTTTGTTTTGTATCCACATTCAAGTGCTGCATTTTATGAGCTGGGAACAGCTTGTCAATTTCCCATAACACATTATGCACAGATACTGTACGGTGATGAAAAAACAACTTAATGTTTTATTCGCTCTGAATTCCGCCGTGTCCCGCTGCCTACCCTCAAAACCTCGCGGCGGAGACACGGCGGCGGTGTAATAATTTCATTTATTAATTGGATTCTCGTTTTACCTCTGAACAATCACCTTCGCACTCCAGATTCTTTCTGCTTTGCAAGTTACTGTCGCCAAATAAACACCTGCAGCTAAATCACTCACATTAAGTAGCCGATTTTTGAAGTAGTGGAATAAACTGATGGAGGCAATTAGTTTCCCATTAACATTATATAAATTTAGCTTGCAATTTTCTTTGGTATCATAAATAATGTTTAGAATGCCATTTGATGGATTGGGGCTTATATTAAATGAATTTGCTTCAACATTTTTTGATGGAGCAAGAGTAAATAATGTATCACAGGCACTACTCAAAAGAGATTCTAAATCATAATTAGGAAATGTGGGAACACTGTTATTATATTGAGGAAGAATATAAGAATGAGGTCCAAAGTTACATCCTAGACCTAAACTATCAGGCTCATTAATTACATTTAAATATTCGGTGCCATTCCATCCGGAAACATAAATTTTACCGTCGGGAGCAAGTTGTTGAATTCCAAATAAGATTGGAATATGATACACAGGATGAACAAAAGAATCCCAAGTCGCAACATGTATTACATTATCACTTATATTGCTATTCCAAGTATCATACTGGAACAAATCGTATTGAGTATTTACGTAAAGATAACGACTATTAGAGGAGAATGAACAACCGATAAAACCTAAAGAGTCTGAACTGAATATTGTAGTTGAATTCGAAAATTCACCGCTACATCTATCAAATTTCATGTAAATAAATGATCCTCCAGCATTAGAAAAACAATATTTGCTTCCATCTGGAGCAAATGTTGCCTGAACGATTATATCCTGAGTTGTGATTAAACCAATATTCTGATAATACAAATTCTCAATACCGTTTGGAGTTAGAAGCAGCTTATAAAATCGGTTGGAATAATATTCAGGAACAATTACCCACCAATCTCTTCCATTTGCATGTTTAACAGCTGTCAAACCTCCGTTACAGAGTGTATCATCAATAGCATATTTATTTTTTAAAGTATCCACTATACCTCCTAAGCCTCCATCCAAATTCATATCTATGACGCTATAGCTAAGATGAATTGGTTGTATATCATTCTGAAGTAATTCGCCTGATAATGAAAATATGAAATATTTATAAGGAAAATTCGGGAAAGGGAGGATTAATACTCCTTGATTAATACCCATTCCGCCTGGTTCATAAGAATTAGTTGACCAGCCAGGATTAAAATTTACAGCATTCTGAAGGGTGTCATAATTTTTATTGCCAATTGTAAGGCCATTTGAATAAAATAAAAGGTTACCACTTGTATCACAAATACTGCTATTTGTCAAATATATTGACATAACGCGGTAAATCAAATTGGTATCCATAGTACCATTCACATATTTCATTTCACAGTTTGGAAATGCAAGGGTGTCAGAATAAGAAAGTTCCCACACATTTGCTCGATTTTGAGCACAAACCAACATACAATTAAATAGAAAGGCAATGAGAGCTACTTTCTTCATTTCAATTTTACAAATTTAGTTGTCCCAATAATGCCCCCGTTTGGCGCAAACGTCCGCTTGTGCCTTACATTTAAAAGCGTCCGCTTTTTTAACTTTATTTCCAATCTTCATCAGATAATTAGGTTAAAGCTATTCAAATAATTTTACCTTTAAAATATATTTTAACCACTATTATATGAGTAGAAAGTATAAATTTCGTGACAACAGCAAATTGTACTTTGTCAGCTTTGCCGTCATTAACTGGATTGATGTCTTTCTAAGAAATGAATACAAACAGGTGCTCCTTGACAGCCTTGATTATTGTCCCGGCTAAGCCGGGATGACAAGCCATGTACATTTGATAATTGGCAGCCGTGGAAATCCGATGCAAAATATTATCCGCGATATGAAGAGTCATACTTCAACACAATGGAAGGCAACTATTGGTGGGCATTCACAGGAAAGCAGGAAGGAGTGCCTGTTCCGATTTCTCGGGAGATGCTATGGCTGATGGGCAGAGCCGGGAAGAAGAATTCTAATAACAGGGATTTTCAATTCTTGCAGCAAAACAATGAGCCTATTGAGCTGAACACAAATGGTTTGTTGAACAATACCTTGCACTACACACACTACAATCCTGTTGAGGCCGGATTTGTCTCATAGGGATCCCTGCGGGATGAACCAACCGGAGGATTGGATTTGCAGCAGTGCAAGGGATTATGGCGGAGAGAAAGGATGGTTAAAAATTATTTTGTTTGACAACTTTTAAAAGTAAGCGGACGCTCTTGCTCTAAACGGGGCATTTTAAATTGAAGCAAATAACCCTTCCTTGGTCGGGGAGATAGCCAGCATTACTTTTCAATACCTTTAAAATTGTTACTTTGAGGATCGGTAAATGCCGGAGAGAGGTTAGCAAATGAAAAAAAAGCGGACGCTTTATAATGGAAAGCACAAGCGGACGCTTGCGCTAAACGGGGTTGCTCATTCCAAAAAAATGACAAACAGCAATAGCGTTGATCTATTGCCTGTGGATTCTTACTTTTCTTCTCCTGTGGATTATTTCGGCGAGATTACAAATATTTATTTTCTTTTTTAAGTAGAAATCATGAACTTCACCATTAAAGAAGTTATCCTACATAGGACGCGGATACTCTTCTTTAACTAAGACGCATTGGAATGGTAATAAAAGATGGTAAGCCAGATATTTTAATTCCGAAAAAAATTGTATGAAGATATTTTTAATGTGTCTTCTTTGGTCAGGTATATGTCTTAAATCCTTTGCCGTAATTATTAATGTGCCCTCCGATTATGCAACAATTCAGTCGGGTCTTAATAATTGTTCGAACAATGACACAGTGCTTGTTCAACCTGGAATTTATTTTGAAAATTTGGTCTGGCCAGATATTGCAGGAATAAAGCTTTTTGCAGTTGGTGATTCAACCAATACTGTAATAGATGGAAATAAACTTGGAAGGGTAATGACTTTCTTTGAAGTGGACACAGATACAAACACTATTGTCAGGGGTTTTCAAATTAGGAACGGCTATTTGGAAGGCGAAAATGTGACTGGAGCAGGAATTTACTTAAATGGATGCGGTGCCAAGTTTGAGGAAGTTTGTATCACGGGTAATCATTTGTATAGTGATTCAGAGGCTGGTGGAGCCGGAGTAAAATGCGAACAATCTAATTCTGTTTTTCGGAACAGCTCCATTTCCTACAATTATATTGATTCAGCAAATTTGGCGGCTGGAGCTGCAATGCGCGTAAATAATGGAGAATATTTATATTTAGATAACCTGCAAATTCTTAATAACAGAATAGTGAATGGAGGATATGCATCAGCTTTGGAAGTTACTTCGATTGGATCATTAAATATTACTTTGAGGGACTGTATTGTAATGCACAATGTATCGGTAGTTTCAAGGGGTGCAGGTGCAATGATTTTTGTGGATGCTAGTGTTTATATCTATAACACTGTGGTTGATTCGAATGACTCGGGAACTGGATGTGAACTTTGTGACGGAGGCGGTATTCATTTTATTGAATGCGAGGTTACAATGTTTGATTCTAAGGTTTCGAATAATATTGTAGGTGATGGTGGAATTTCTTATCTCGGAGGCGGAATATATTTTTACAAGTCAAATTCTACACTAATCAATGTTAAAGTTTTAAATAACCAATCCGGAACTGGAGGTGTTTGGTACCATGGAGCGGGTATTTACTCGAGTGAATCAAATTTAATTCTTAATAATGTTCTCATTGTAAGTAATGTTATGGGGTCTGAAGGAAATTCATATGTCGGTGGCGGTATATATTTTGATTACAGTTCGTACAATCCCCCTTCTATAGAGCTTGTAAATGTTACAGTAACAAATAACCAAAGAGTCGATGGTGGTGAAGTTTTAGGTAGTGGAATATATATTGGCCCTAATAATTACTTAGAATGTTTTAATTCCATTTTCTGGAATCCAAATGATGGCCCGGAAATGTATATTACGAATTACCCTCCCAACTTTGACTATTCTAATATCCGTGGTGGATTCTCTGGAACCGGCAATATTGACGCTGACCCTTTATTTATTTCAAGCACCGATTTTCATCTTTTGCCGACCTCACCCTGCATTGGTGCAGGAAAATCAGATGGAGCACCAACCTTCGATATTGAAGGATCCAATAGGCCATTACCTGTAGGTACTAATCCCGATTTGGGTTGCTATGAAATGGATATTGCAGTATCAGGCAATTTTACTCAAATAAATAATCAAATCCTCATTTATCCCAATCCAGCTACAACGCATTTTGAGATGGTAGGGTTATTTTCCTATCCTGAGCTTCAAGGAGGGTTCATTAATATGACTAATCTCTATGGTCATAAAGTTTTGTCCTTTCCAATAGAAGGCAGCGCTCAAACTAGCATCGACATCTCTGCTCTACATTCTGGCCTATATTTCTGCACTGTACTGGATTGGTCGGGAAAATCCGTTAAATCACTAAAAGTGATAAAGCAATAAAGGCAATAAATTTTTAGAAAGCATAAAGTTCATATTATAGACTTAAATTCAATTTACACCGCCGCCGTGTCCCAAACTCGCGCTCGTTTGCAGTCAAGCTTTGAGGGCAGCGAACGAGTGCGCATACAATCGATACCACCACTATGTTTCTGCATCAAGGTTTTATGGCCAAGCAGGCGGAATTGAAAATGATCAAGCATCAAATTTGTTTTTCACTACCTGTATTGTACTTGTGCAAATGTGTTAGTGGAATTTGACATGGTTGTCACCTGCCACAATCCTGATAGTTATAAATGTAGTCATTTTTTTGCTAAAGCGTTTCCTCATCTGAGATACGTTGGCACTCAATCTACATTATAATCCTGTTGAAGCAGGCTTTGTTTAAAAAGCAAAGAATTATTGTTATCGCCCGGCATTTGATTATGCAGGAGGAAAGGGGTATCTTGTTGTGGATTTGATTCAATAGATAACAAGTTTCTAATGTTGAACTATTTTTCAAGTATTGCGCTGCAGGAAAAAGTGATTAGCGCACTCGTTCGCCTCCCTCATAGCTTGACTGCAAACGAGCGCGAGTTTAGGAGCAGGCGTAGGGTGTACTAGATTTATCCACTGGGATCATGGATGCTGACACTCAATTTCTGTTTCTGATCATATGATCGAAATGCTTTAACTGCAGACTCCCTTACAACCTGCAATTTTCAAAATGCAGCAATGGTCTTCCTGATAATATCAACGCACTCCAACAATTGTTCTTCAGTAATTACTAACGGAGGCGCGAACCTGATTTTATCGCCATGAGTAGGTTTGGCCAGTAAGCCATTGTCGCGAAGTGCCAGGCAGAGGTCCCATGCTTCTTTACCTTCTTTTGGTGTTACCACGATGGCATTCAGCAACCCTTTGCCCCGTACCAGTGAAATTCGCGGCGAATTGATTGCACTCAATTCTTCCCGGAAAATATTGCCGAGATAAAAAGCATTTTCCGCAAGTTTTTCTTCTTTCAACACATCCAGCGCTGCAACGGCAACCCTGCAGGCCAATGGATTTCCGCCATAGGTGGATCCATGTTCTCCGGGCTTGATAGTAAGCATAATTTCATCGTTGGCGAGTACTGCAGAAACAGGCAGTACGCCTCCTGACAGTGCTTTTCCAAGAATCAGGATATCGGGTCGCACCGATTCATAGTCGCAACACAACATCTTTCCGGTTCGCGCAAGGCCGGTCTGAATTTCATCTCCGAGAAAGAGTACGTTGTTTTCATTACACAGTTTAAAAGCACCTGCCAGGTAACCATCATCCGGCACATGAACACCGGCTTCGCCCTGTATGGGTTCTACGAGGAAGCCGGCAATGGTTGGATCAGTAATTGCAGTTTGCAGGGCAGTAAGATCATTATACGGCACGGTCACAAATCCTTGCAGCAAAGGACCAAATCCATCTTTAGAGGGTGGATCGCTGGAAAAGGAAATGATGCCAATGGTACGACCATGAAAGTTTTCTGCGCATACAATAATCTTCGCTTGTCCGTCCGGGATTCCTTTCACTTTATGTCCCCATTTACGACAGAGCTTCAATGCTGTTTCTACCGCTTCTGCACCGGAGTTCACAGGCATTACTTTATCGTAACCGAACATCGTGGTGATGTATTGTTCATATTCTCCGAGTGCATTGTTGTAAAAAGCCCTGGAGGTAAGGGTGAGCGTGCGTGCCTGTTCGGTGAGTGCATCAATAATTCGTGGATGGCAATGTCCCTGGTTTACCGCTGAGTAAGCAGAAAGGAAATCGAAATAACGCTTGCCGTCAGTGTCCCAGACAAAAACACCTTTCCCTTTAGCAAGTACGACCGGTAATGGGTGATAATTGTGCGCGCCGTATTTTTCTTCCAGTTCAATATGGTTCACTTTTGCGGTACCGATCATGGATGTAAGAATTTCTGTTATGGAATTGATAAATTGTTCTTGCGGGAAATCACTTGCTCAGGAGGCAAAGTTATCAGAAGAAAGCGGTAAATAAAACTCGCTCCTCTTCCGAGAATGAACGATTGAATAGGATCCCTGACTATAGAATGTTAGATTCTTTCAAAGAAGGATTCAGAAAATATTCAGATGGCAGTGTTTGAGGTTACCATCCTCATTAGCGTTTCAGGCTTTCTCTTCTGAATGCAAGCGGCAGGAGCATCGTTGTATTTTCAAGCCAGGCAATTTTTCCTGATTCGCCTTGTAGAATCAGTTGTATAGGTTTACTGAATCGTTCCTCATATTCAATTATTGCCTGTCTGCATATGCCGCAGGGTGCAACAGGTTCTGTGAGTGTATGATTACCTGGCCTGGCAGATATGGCAATGGCCACAACGGCAATTCCAGGGTACATGGCAGAGACGGCAGATAAGGTGACACGTTCGGCACAAATTCCTACCGGGGAAGATGCATTTTCCTGGTTGCTGCCCTTCACCACTATTCCATTTTCCAACAAAGCTGCTGCACCCACCCTGAATGAGGAATACGGTGCATAGGCATCTTCAATCGCTTCCTTTGCTTTTAATAAAAGCGATTGTAAAGTTGCGGGAAGTTCTGCTGCATCGTCCAGTTCTCTGAAAGTGCTGGTGATTTTTTTTTCGATCATTCAATAAGTAGCAACGGATCTTGCAGTTCAATCAATTTCTAATTATCGTTAAGAGTTGAACGCATCGTTGCTTACCTTTGCAAGTTAATTTTTTTTAGTCTATGAAGAAAATTCTGCTGTTAGGTGCCGGCCGTTCCGCCACTGTATTAATAAAATACCTGCTCAGCCATGCGCAGGAATGGAATGCTTCTGTTACAGTCGGCGATCAATTGTTGGAAACGGCTGCTGCAAAAGTGGGTACTGGCAATGCAGGTAATGCCATTGCATTTGATGTGACAGATGAATCGGAACGCAAGAGGGAAATTGCTGCACACGACATCATCATCTCCATGTTGCCTCCACACCTGCATTTGCTGGTGGCCATTGATTGCCTGGCATTCAGGAAGCATCTGTTAACAGCATCTTATGTTTCGCCCGAGTTGCAGGAAATGAATGAAGCGGTTAAAAGCGCAGGTTTATTGTTTATGAGTGAGATGGGGTTGGATCCGGGTATCGATCACATGAGTGCCATGAAGATGATTCATAGTATTCAGCAACAGGGTGGAGCTATTACTTCTTTTAAATCAGGCACGGGTGGTTTGGTTGCTCCGGAATCAGATGATAATCCGTGGCATTATAAAGTAACCTGGAATCCGAGAAATGTGGTGCTGGCCGGACAGGGCACTGCACAATACCTGGAAAACGGTATCCGTAAATTTGTTCCATATCACCGCATCTTTACTACTACGGAACAATTCAAGATTTCCGGATACGGAAAATTTGAATCGTATCCGAACAGGGATTCACTGAGTTATATTTCCAAATATGGTTTGGATAATGTGCAAACCATTTTACGTTCTACTTTGCGAAAGGAAGGCTATTGCTCCGCATGGAATGCCCTCGTGCAACTAGGTTTGACTGACGACAGTTATGTGCTTAACAACCTGGGGGAGATGACGTATGCAGATTGGGTGAATTGCTATCTTCCACATAAACCGAAGTGGGCAACAAAAAGTGTGAAGTCGAAAACAGCGAAGTTCCTGGATCTGAAGCATGGCATATTAGAAAGACTTGAATGGCTCGGAATCTTTGAACCAAAGCCTATCCCTTTATCAAAGGGGACGCCTGCACAGATATTGCAGCAATTGATTGAGCAGCAATGGAAGATGCAGCCAACAGATAATGATATGATCGTGATGCGGCATGAAATACAGTACCTGCTGAATGGCGAAGCAAGAGAACAAATAAGCACCCTTGTATTAAAAGGAACAGATTCTTTAAATACAGCGATGGCAAGCACCGTAGGTCTGCCTTTGGGAATTATGACGAGGTTACTCTTGCAGGAAGAACTCTTTCTTACCGGTGTACATATTCCGGTGATGTCGCAGGTTTATCTTCCGGTGCTGAAGGAATTGGAGACACTGGGCATCCGTTTTGTGGAAGAAGACCGTCCATTGACATCAAAACCTGAATAGTAGTTAATGTTTGTGGCACCATTCGAAATTTGATTCATACTAAAAAACCTGTACCATGGCTGATAGAGAAGTGTATTATTGTGAAGCAGGAAAGCATGCTGTAAAGCATGGCATATTCTTTACCTCCGGCACTCGTATTATCCGATACCGGTGTTCCACATGCGGCACCATATCCTGTGCTAAGCATATAGTGAAAAAGTTACTCTCGCGTCCGCAATGCAGTAAATGCAAAAGCAAACAATTGGTAAAAGAAAGGATTGCAGATGGCGTTTGGAGAAATGACTGATAATATTTTGATGATGTCAGGAAATGATTTAAAAAGGCTTTTTTCATTTCATAAACCACTCTTCGACAAACTCATTATTAACAGAGTGGAAGTTTTTTGATGCTTCGCAATCGCAAGAAAAAGCAAACGATTATTTCCTGACAGGACTCTTAGTCCTAAACTTAATAATGTAGACTATGCTATAACCCTCTGATTCAGCGCGGGGAAATGGTAATTTCCTATGCGTGGGTTTTAGTCCATATTAAAAGGACAAGAGATAAAAATCATACCCGAAAAAATCTGTTTGATTTGTGTTGTTTATGTTCTGTTTATTAGTAGCAGCACAGATTACCCGGTGATTGGTTTTTCATATGTTATGCAGTTGTTCATTTCCTTATAGTGTAAACATTTAATGCATCCATATTGTATTCAAGTTGACTTGCAAGTCACTCAGCAATAGCAGCTCCGTTTTTCTAAACAACAGCTGTAATGGTGTGAAAATCATTTGAATTTCGCCGGTGAATCAAGGTAAATTAGATAGCAGGTATTTTCAACCTCAAATAGGCGCGGGATAATAATTTTGACTTTTCACACTTAAACTTTTTACTTTGCGGCGAAGTGGAAGCATGTTTTTTTGTAATGAATACTTATCAGCAGTTGTATGGCAAAGAAGAAAGTAAAGGGAGAGGGAAAGCATTTAGTAATTGTGGAGAGTCCGGCAAAAGCAAAAACGCTGGAGAAATTTCTCGATGATACTTTTATTGTGAAGTCCAGTTATGGACATATCCGCGACCTGCCAAAATCCGATAAAGCCATAGATATTGCCAACCGCTATCAGCCTACGTATGAAATCAGCGCTGAAAAGAAGGATGTGGTAAAAGAGTTAAAACGTCTAGCCAAAGATGCCGGCGATGTATGGCTTGCAACGGACGAAGACCGGGAAGGGGAAGCGATTTCCTGGCACCTGTGCCAGGCATTGGGCCTTGATGTGAAGGAGACGAAACGCATTGTGTTTCATGAAATCACCAAGACTGCCATCCTGGAAGCGGTGAAGCATCCGCGCCTGCTCGATTTGAACATGGTGAATGCGCAACAAGCGCGCAGGATACTGGACAGGCTGGTTGGTTTTGAATTGTCGCCAATACTATGGAGGAAAATATCGAATTCCAAATCACTCTCTGCAGGCCGAGTGCAATCTGTTGCTGTACGACTTATTGTGGAACGTGAAAGAGAGGTGCATAATTTTGCATCGGAGTCAACCTTTAAGATCATTGCTGTATTCAAAGCGAAGGATAAGTTTGGTAACATCGTTACCTTCAAAGCAGAACTGCCAAAGAATAAGAGTAAAGAAAAGGATGCCCTGGCATTTCTTACTGCCTGCATTGGCGCGGAGTATTCCGTAAGAGATGTGCAGGTTAAGCCCGGAAAAAAATCTCCCGCAGCACCATTTACTACGTCCACCTTGCAGCAAGAGGCAAGCAGGAAACTGGGCTATTCTGTAGCTAAAACCATGTTAGTAGCACAACGATTGTATGAAGCCGGTAAGATCACCTATATGAGAACCGATTCTACCAACCTGTCGGAGATTGCCCTGACTGCTATACAGGATGAGATTGTGAAATCGTATGGAAAAAAGTATGCGCATCAAAGAAAGTATGCTACTAAAACCGCAAATGCACAGGAAGCACATGAAGCTATCCGGCCATCCTATATTGAAAACAAAGAAATAGAAGGGGAGTATGATGAGCAGCGCTTATACAGCCTGATTTGGAAGCGTACGATTGCTTCACAGATGAGTGATGCACAACTGGAAAAAACCACCGCAAGGATAGCCATTTCAAAACTCAAAGAAGAAGAACTGGTAGCCAGTGGGGAAGTGCTGATGTTTGATGGCTTCTTAAAAGTATATATGGAATCGGTAGATGATGATGAGAAGCAGGAAAGCACAATTGCCACAGCCGATGAATCCGGTACACTGCCTCCACTTACCATTGGACAGGTACTCGATTTTGTAGAGATGAATGCAACGGAGCGATTCTCCCGTCCGCCGGCAAGGTATACAGAAGCTTCACTTGTTAAGAAACTGGAAGAACTGGGAATAGGCCGACCTTCTACTTATGCTCCGACAATCAGTACCATTCAAAAGCGTGGATATGTAGAGAAGAAAGACAAAGAAGGATTGCGCCGTGAATACCGATTGCTGAAGCTGAAGGAAGATGCGATTACCAAGGTAGTAGAGGCAGAGACTTTTGGTACAGAGAAATCAAAGATGTTTCCAACCGATATTGGTATGCTGGTTAATGATTTCCTGATGCAGCATTTTCAGACAGTCATGGACTATGGATTCACTGCAGACATTGAGCGTGAGTTTGATGATATCTCCAATGGCATGAAAAAGTGGGACGAGATGATTGACGATTTTTACAAACCCTTTCATAAGAACGTGGAAAATACTTTAGAAAATGCCGACCGCGTAACCGGCGAACGCGAATTGGGAACCGATCCAAAATCAGGACGTAAGGTGATTGCCAGGATGGGACGGTATGGCCCCATGGTACAGGTAGGTGCTACGGAAGATGAAGAAAAACCGAAGTATGCAAAGTTGCGCAGTGGCATGAACCTGGAAACGATCACCTTTGAAGAAGCGATGGAGCTCTTTAAGTTGCCACGCATTGCAGGCACTTATGAGAACAATGATGTAACAATAAGTGAAGGACGATTCGGTCCGTATGTATTGCACGATAAGAAATTCTACTCTTTAAAAAAGGAGCAGGACCCGATGACGATCACCCTGGATGAAGCCATTGAACTCATCAAGGCAAAGGCATCGAGCGTGATTAAGGAATTTAAAGAAAACGGCATCTCCATTCTGGAAGGCAAATGGGGACCTTATGTTAAAAGTGGAAAACTAAACGCGAAAATACCTCCGGGTAAAGAACCCAAGGACTTAACTTTGGATGACTGCATGGAATTACTTGAAAAAGCAAAAGATGCACCGAAAAAGAGTTTTGGCCGTTTTAAACGAAAAGGAAGCTAAACCAACGGCAACCATATCTTGAAAGCGCACCTGAAGGAAAATGAACTGAATGCCCTTATCAACCTCCTCGACGACCCTGATGAGGAGGTTTATCGCCACGTTACCGACAGGCTGATCACGTTGGGAACTTCCATCATTCCTTCCCTGGAAGTTGCCTGGGAAAAAACTTTCGATCCCAACCTGCATTACCGGCTTGAAGAATTGATTCACCTGATACAGTTCGAAACACTGCTTAAGGAACTGAAAAGATGGACCAAGAAACGGCAGGACAATCTTCTGGAAGCAGCTATCCTCGTAGCACGTTATCAGTATCCTGACGTGAACACCGCAAAGATTAATGCACAGATTGACAAGATCAGCAGGGAGGTCTGGCTGGAGATGAATTATAACCTGACACCATTGGAGCAGGTGAATGTCTTCAACCATGTATTGTTCCAGCTAAACGGATTCGCAGGCAATACCTCCAACATACATGATCCACAGAATGCGTACCTGAATATAATGCTGGAGACGAAGAAGGGCAATCCTGTTTCGCTTTCCATGTTGTATTTGATTCTTGCAAACAAAATCAAAATGCCTGTATACGCGATTAACCTGCCGCAGCATTTTGTATTGTCTTTTCATAAAGACCTGCTGGAAACCGATGAACCCGAACAGAAAATAAGGAGCAGCCTCTTATTTTATATTAACCCTTTTAATAAAGGCATCATTTTTTCCAGAGACGACATCACTTTGTATCTGAAGAAGATGAACATTACACCCAGGCAATCTCATTACCTGCCATGCTCCAACCGCGATATCGTGTTGTCATTGATCATTTCGCTGATGCATTCTTATGAACTGGCTGGGCTGGGGATAAGGTTCAGGAGTTGATGAGGATGCGTGATGTAGTGGCCGATGCATAATATAAAGGCAACGCTTACTGCTGCAATACGGGTTACAAGACATGGCTTTAACTAAATTCCAGTCGCATAACCTTATCTATAGCGATTGACTTGCAACTTATTTAGTGGAGCATTCAAACTGTCGCTAATCAAAAATTTACATCGTTAATCATGAACGGCATTGCAATTCAGCATTTTTCAGTGGAAGCAGCTATCCCTTGATGTCCAATCTTTTTAAATTGGAAAAGTGGATGACTGCTGTGTCTTTACTTCTCGCAAAAATGCTTTGATTGCACGATCAGGTTGGCACTGTCAATGGGTTGCAGATTAGAAAGGTACGGGCATTGTAGCAGTATGGTTGATACGGAATATTGAACTTTTGGTAACCTTTGCTACAGAGACCAAAACCCTGACCATCTTGCAGAGTAATAATATTGAATAGATATCCTGACAGGTATTCCATTTAACGTTTTTTCACATAATATATCATGATTGTCCGACTAAAATATTGGGGTTTAAGCTGAAACTCAATACTGGCGTGCATCCTATAACCCCACGCTTCAGCGTGGGGTTATAGGATGAAACCCGTTGCTGGTGGGCTTTAGCCCGCATTAGTCGGACAATAGTGATAATATATATAATAGCATATTATTTAAGTTGCTGTAAGATGCCGCAATTTTTCAAGTTGAAGCTACTAGCCGGAATTATTTTTTAATAAAAAAAGCATCATCCAGTTGCGAAACTGCTATATTTCTAAAAATATCTCCTCATGAAAATCTGTTGTTCCTTACTGCTGCTCTTATACATAGCATGTTCTTCCTGCAATCACGCAGACCATGTAACTTCTGAAAATACCAATACTGCTACGACGTGCAACTACCTTGATTTCAAAGACGAGGGCATACAGTCTGGAGGTGTAAAAATGATTACCATCGACGGCAAATACAAAGTGTGGACGAAGCGTTTTGGCAAAGGAGATATCAAAGTGTTGCTGTTGCATGGCGGACCTGCAATGACACATGAATATATGGAGTGTTTCGAAAGTTTTTTTCCGAAGGAGAATATTGAATTTTATGAGTACGATCAGCTTGGTTCCTATTATAGCGATCAACCGGAAGACAGCAGCCTGTGGACTACGGAGCGATTCGTAGAAGAAGTGGAGCAGGTAAGGAAAGCCTTGGGCCTGGATCAGGATAATTTTTACCTGTTGGGAAATTCATGGGGAGGCATACTTGCAATGGAGTACGCGCTTAAATACCAGCAGCATCTTAAAGGACTCATTATTTCAAATATGGTGGCCAGCATACCTCGTTATGAGGCGTACAATACCATGTTGCGTAATCAGATGCGGAAGACGTTGATTGATTCATTGGAAGTATATGAAAAAATGGGCGACTACCAAAACCCTGTTTATGTAGATTTGGTGACAAAGGAATATTATCACAAGCATATCTGCCGGCTGGAGGAGTGGCCTGATCCGGTGTTGAGAAGTTTCAGGCATGTCAATCCTACCATTTATGTGATGATGCAAGGACCCAATGAGTTTAAAGTCGGTGGTCGCCTGTTACATTGGGACCGATGGAATGATCTTGGAAATATCAAAGTGCCAACGCTGATGGTAGGAGCAAAGTACGATACCATGAACCCTGAAGACATGGAAGAGATGAGTAAACTGGTAGCAAAAGGAAGGTACTTATATTGTCCTAATGGAAGTCACCTTGCAATGTGGGACGACCAGGAAAACTATTATCCCGGTATCATTAAATTCCTGAAAGATGTGCAGGGTGGAAGTTTCTGAGTTGGAAATATTGAATTACAGATCTTGAAACAAGTTACTGATGAACCAGCCGGGTGTACGATAATTCGTTCATCTTGTCAAGCAATGGTTGGTGGGTTAAATGGTTAAATGGTTAAATTGCTGCGGCGAAGCCGATCACTTGCTATTCTATATTCACTACGCTACTTTACTCACTTACTCAAATACTTAATACAATTTCAACACCCAATAATCTATATCCAATTTGTCGTGCACCCAACCAGCCCAGCGTGAACAGTAATCTGGTTCATCTTGCGTTGTTTTTCCGCATCGCGGAATTATTTCCTCAGGATGACGCTTTTGTTGGAGGTTATTACAAAGTTTGCGAGGAAGTTTTCATGTGAGTGATTCTTGTACCTCAAATATAAACTCAAATCGTAGCGTCATGCCGTCGCGCCAATGGCGGATCAGCATCTCAATATCAATTTAAAGATCCCGAAAAGAGTTCGGGATGACGCTTTGGTTGGAGATTATTACAAAGTTTGCGCGGAAGCTTTCATGTGAGTGATTCTTTTATCTCAAAACTAAACTCAAATCGTAGCTTCATGCCGAACTTGTTTCAGCATCTCAATATTAAATTAAAGATCCCGAAACGAGTTCGGGATGACGCTTTGGTTGGAGGTTGTTACTAAATTCGAGCTATAAATTCCATAAGAGCAATGCGCTTGCCTGAACAATGCGCGACATTCATTTGCCTCAACAACAAACTTCATTCGTAGCGTCATGCTGAACTTGTTTCAGCATCTCAATATCAATTTAAAGATCCCGAAACGAGTTCGGATGCCGCTTTGGTTGGAGATTATTACAAAATTTGCGAGAAAGCTTCCATGCGAGTGATTCCTTTCACACAAATATTAACTCAAATCGTAGCGTCATGCTGAACTTGTTTCAGCATCTCAATATCAATTTAAAGATCACGAAACGAGTTCGGGATGACGCTTTGGTTGGAGGTTGTTACTAACTTCGAGCTATAAATTCCATAAGAGCAATGCGCTTGCCTGAACAATGCGCGACATTCATTTGCCTCAACAACAAACTTCATTCGTAGCGTCATGCCGAACTTGTATCGGCATCTCAATATCAATTTAAATATCCCGAAACGAGTCCGGATGCCGCTTTGGTTGGATATTATTACAAAGTTTGCGAGGAAGTTTCCATGCGAGTGATTCCTTTCACACAAATATAAACTCAAATCGTAGCGTCATGCTGAACTTGTTTCAGCATCTCAATATCAATTTAAAGATCCCGAAACGAGTTTGGGATGACGCTTTTGTAGACCTGCATCACACTGAGCAATATTCGACATTCGTTTGCCTCAAAACTTACTATTTCGTTTTTATTTGGGTAGCACCCAACCATTGTTCAGTATCAATCACTTCAAAATAAGGATTGCTTTCAAACAGGTGTCGCAAGATAGGTATGTGATCGTTTCCCATAATGAGGAATATAGCCTGCTCCGTATAATTCAACTGTGCAATCATCTTGGAGTAGATCATGATGTTTCTTCGATACCAATCTGCTGTAAGGTTAGCACCAAGAAAGTAAGCATCGTTGTATTGAAAGACATTCGTATTTCCCAGTTGCGGATATAGATTAATATAGTGTGCATGGGAAGTCTGCTGTACCTCATCTGAATTAAGCCACCGGATATAATCGAGCAGGTCAGTATTTGCAAGCAATGAATCTTCATCAATAAAATCAGTCAATGGAGCCGTAATACCCTTGCCTTTATAATTCAATAGTTCAGATTGTTGATGTTTGCCGGCATATTCTTCAATCTGTGTATAATAGAAGCCATACTGTCCCGGATGATCGCAACTGTAAACAGCAGGGTGATCCAGTTTTTTTGCTACCCTGAATGCCACTTGCCAGATTTCATTGCGTCGTATATTGGGATCTCCGGCTTTATAAGCCTGGTACAAGCTGTCCATCTTATTCATGTATTCAAAGTCTGGCATCCTTTCAATAAATACCTTGTCTGGTTTTTGAGCTTCAATTATTTCACACAATTTTAAGATGCTCGCTTGATTTTTAGGTGTGAGCACATCATAGGTGGAATCCGTTTGGGCAAAGTGAAAAGTCCCCAATAAATAAACCTTAATGGGTTTACCGGTTACTTGCGGCCATGCATCCGTTGCGAACACGGAGATAAAGAATACTACTATTGCCAAAAATTTCATAATCAAATTTTGTTTGTGAAACAGACTTAAACCATTATGACAAAATAATAATTATGTATGAAATGGAAAAGGTCGTTGCTTGGATACAGGGCAGTTTATGCCTTGGGTGTGCTTTGAATGCATTGTCAGATGCTTTTAAATGAAAGGCCATTCACTTCCATTTCATGGCGAAGCATGTTCAAAGTGGAAGGTCCCATGCCATGCAAATTTGATATATCTGTTTCGCAGTATTTTGAAAGTTGCCTTAAACTGTAAATGCCTTTGTTCTCCAGTGCCCTCCTTGCCGGAGCAGGAAGTGATGCAAGTAATCCTGCCAGAGATTTGTGGTTCGCTTCACAAACAGGACATGCCGGGCAATCACTGCTCTTGTAGAAAGTATGCCCTTTACTGCAGGTTCTTTTGTTTTTGACAGATGCTGTGGCCATTTGGAAGAATTGCAATCTTTCAGTACTTGCAGATTAGACAGTAAAGGTTTGTTTTTTTTCAGATAAGTGAGTATTGAGCTTATTAATAAAAAAATTTCTTACCCGTAACAGAATTTTTTACGCATGAATTTTCTATGCCATGAGCTTAAAGGCAGTAATGGAGAGATCTCCGCTAGTGTTTGATTGTTTGCTGTGATGCGTTTGTCTTTTGAACAGACATAAGCAACAGGATTTCCTGTCCGATTTTATCCAGGTCGCTCACAGAATTTGAAAGTATCACTAATCCTTGTTGCTGTTCACCAATAAATCCGACATAAGCAGAAAAACCATAGGTCTTGCCCTGTTGCCAGGTCATGCGTACCGTTGCATTACCGGGAATTGGGCTTATTGTCCAACCCAATCCTGCATAAGAACCATGTGATTTTTTAGTATCCGTAATGGCAACCCTCGGGTTACCGGTATTTGCTACCGGGAGTTGAATGGATGATTTAGTAAGATTCAAATTCACTCTTAGAAAAGCGGCAAGGTCAATTGCATTGGAATGTAAACCTAACGCAGGACTTAATGATCCGAATGCTCCTGCAACCACTTTATTGCCTTTTTTATCGTGCCCCTGTAGAAACGTGGTTGAATTGTTTGCAGGTTTATCAAGAAAAGTGTTTTGCATTTGCAATGGATCCAAGAGTTTCTCACGTAGCAGTTTTTCATATTCTTTATTGTACTTCCAGGCTAGTCCATTGCCAAGCATCGCAATACCAAGAGGTGAGAAATCATAATGTAATCCTGTTGGGTAGCTTGTTTGGTACTTATT
This sequence comes from Chitinophagaceae bacterium, assembly GCA_016704325.1. Classification (GTDB taxonomy): domain Bacteria; phylum Bacteroidota; class Bacteroidia; order Chitinophagales; family UBA10324; genus JACCZZ01. The sequence goes on along the minus strand of JADJAG010000008.1, from coordinate 146,780 downwards.
CAGGAACTCATAGAGGGCTGAAAGTGAAAAGTTACTATAGGCATTCACTTCCTTTTGCCTGGAATCAACCTTTGATGGATATGGAGGCAACCCTGATGTATTGGTTCCGAGATCGCAGAGCAGCATTTGCTTCGGATGATAGGAGGGATCGACAAAGCAATAATAGGCAGTGTGATTGGGAGATTCTGTACTGTAATGCGGCTTCTCTATTGGCTCACAGATTATTTCAGTATAGACGGGAATATTGACATTGCCGGGAAAAAAGTTCTGGACCGGGTCGTTCAGGTCAAGACTATTTTCGGATGCCAAGACTGATAACAGGGAAGTAGTGAAAACGGAACTCACTTCACCGATTTCAAACAAGGATGCCTGATCCGCTTTAATGCCATTTCCCTTTTCTGTTTCACCATAACTATAAAATACATCTCCTTCTTTGTTGATCAGTCCGATTACCAGCGCCCTATTACTTTTTTCTGATACATATTGATTTGCAAGACGGTCGATGCTTTCTTTTAAATTACCCTGGCAATAGGTGACCTGATTCATGAGAAGCATTACCATAAAAAAAAGAATTGTTTTCATAACGTTACTGTTTACCTGTTTTCAAATCGTCCCGTCTTTTCTTTTAACTCAATTCTGAAGATGATTGCTTTGTAGGGTCCTGCATCGTTCTGATGTGCGTCTGCAACAGCATGCCGGGGCATGGCTGTTTCACTGGTCTCCACTTCATGCATCCTGTTAATTAATTTTTGCAAACCCAGTTTCCTGTCGTTAGAATGCAGCTCTTCAAACTTTCCATGGCAGATCACACTTTTCCATGAAGACATATTTTCCATGCGGTCTACTTCAAAGCAAACAATCGGGTTAAGCCGCATCATCTGTATTTTTTTCCCTTCTTTAGAGTGTGAGTAAATGTAACGGCCATCATATGCATAGGTTACCGGTACCACATAGGTTATGCCATTAGCACTGCATCCGATCCTGCCGATGAGCTCCTGGTGAAGTAATGTTTCAATCTGGTCGTGATTCAATTCGCCGAGCATCATTATATATTTAGGTACTACTAAATTATCAAACAATCATATTTGAAGTCATGATCAATATCAGCGTGGTGTATGATCACGCTCATATCGCTCGCCTGACTGTAAGCAGGAGCTTTAAACCTTCGGTTTACTGCTTAATAACAACTATTGAAATAATTGAGGCAGCAGTTAATACTGGTAGAATTAATAATGATGGTTCATTGGTTTGGATATGGTATACACCTTATGAAGCGGATAAGAACGCTTGCAAAGGATATAAATGAGCATCCGGTGGAGGCGGATGTGCATGCTTTACGGGTAGCCGTCAAACAACTTAATGCATTAGTGAGCATGCTGGCCTTCTACAATAAAGACCTGGATCGCCATCGCCTTAAAAAGATGCGAAAACTATTTCATGCTGCAGGCATCCTCCGCGAATGGCAGTTGCTTGATAAGAGGATCTCCGGTCATCATCCGGTTTATGAAGAGGCTGCACTACGTATACATAAGGAAATACAACTTGCCTATGCTCAGTTTAGGCATCATTATAAATGCACTGGAAAATCATATTTTAAAGATACGGGACGGTACCTGCAATCTTTTTATAAAAAGGCATCAAAGTTGAAACTTGGGGTGTACTTCAATCACAAAGAGGAAGATCTAAAAAGCGCTTTGAATAATGATAATCAGTCACCGAAACGATTACATAAGGTACGCATGTTGTTGAAGGAGCTTAAGTACAACTTTGCCGCCGTTAATATAATGGCAGATGGGGCGATTCCTCGGTTGCATGATTTGCATTTTCTTAATCAATGTGACAAATTACTGGGCAACTGGCACGACCTTCAGGTTGTTGTTATTCAATTAGACATTTTGGATAATGAAACAACCATGAGCGGAAATGCCAAAGTACAATTACTGCAGTTGAAGGAGCAGGCAGCGAAAAAGGCTGACGAAATACTCAATCAATTTATTCATGATATGCATCAGTTGTCGAAGTGACCGGTGTCAGCCCGCTGTTGCAATGTGGCCCTGATTTTTGCAATTGCAAAAAATGTTAGCTACTTTTCAAACAATTGGCAATTATGGAAACGAAGTATGAATATAAATCAGCTGAAGAAGCAGTTCGGCAGATTAAATCAGGCGACAGGGTGTTTATACAGGGAGGTGCTTGTACACCATCGTACCTTATTTCACACCTTGCAAAAAGAAAGGATGAGTTACGAGATGTGGAACTCGTATTTATCACTGTTTACGGCGACCTCATAGTGGATGCTCCGGAGTATGCAGATAGCTTCCACATCAACACGATGTTTGTGAGCGCATCTGTCCGTAATTCAATTAATGAAGGCAGGGCGGATTTTATTCCGGTCTTCCTGAGTGAAATTCCGGAATTGTTCCGACGGGGTGTTTTGCCATTGGATGTGGCAATAGTGCAGGTTTCGCCCCCTGACAAGAAAGGCTATTGTTCTATGGGTGTTTCAGTAGATATTGCACGCTCGGCAGTAAACAGCGCCAGCCATGTGATTGCTCAGGTAAATCCAAGGGTACCAAGAACGCATGGCGACAGTTTTATTCACAGTAGCCAGTTTGATGCCATGGTATTTACTGACGAGCCATTGCATGCTGCCGGAGCGCCAGCTCAGTTGACTGCTGAAGAAATGAAGATTGGTGAACATATTGCTCCCCTGGTATCAGATCGAAGCACATTGCAGCTTGGCATTGGTTGTATTCCTGATGCGGTGTGTAAGTTTTTGACAAGTCATAAAGATTTGGGTGTGCATACTGAAATGTTTAGCGACGGATTGATTGAGCTTTGCGAGAAGGGAGTGGTTACTAATAAGTATAAGAGCATACACCCCAACAAAACGGTTTCGGGTTTTGCTTTCGGTACTACAAAGTTGTACGATTATGTAGATGATAATCCGGCATTCGCATTTTTGGATATTGATTATGTAAATGAACCGTCTGTAATCAAACGTAATAAAAAAGTAGTAGCCATTAACAGCGCAGTGGAAATTGATATTACAGGGCAGGTATGTTCAGATAGTATTGGCACTTACCAATATAGTGGAATTGGCGGACAAATGGATTTCATTCGCGCTGCATCACTCAGTGAAGACGGCAAGCCGATTATAGCGCTTACCAGTCGTACAAAAAAGGGCTTGCCCCGGATTGTTCCTTTGCTGAAACCGGGCGCCGGTGTAGTTACCACTCGGGGCCATGTACATTATGTAGTTACCGAGTACGGAGTAGCCTCACTCTTTGGTCAGAATTTAAGGCAACGGGCAAAAGCATTAATCAATATTGCCCATCCTGATGACCGGGAGGCCTTGAGCAAAGCTTGCCATGAACGGTTCAAAATATTCAATTAGATATTTCTCCCGGTGGGCATCACCACTCGGTAATGTTGAATTACCGAGCGGGAAAGTATTTTGCTTCTGTAATAGAGCTTGCACACTAAGCCGGTGATTTTTATCATTCTAAGCTTTGACAATCGTCATGCAGTACTATTTCCTATACATGCATTTTTGAGAAGAACGATTCTGAAAGGGTTGATACATACAGCGTTTGATCAAGCAGCATACTATCAATTAATCAGAACGATTTTGAGCGCCTGGTTTCAAAATTTCGATCATGAAAATTAATAAAGAGTGGCATGAGAAGAATAAGATGCCGGAGCATCCGACATTTGCACAACGGGTTAACTGGCATCTAACTCACAAGCAACATTGCAGTTGCAGGGAAATTCCGGCAAAATTATTATTAGAGATGAAGAAAAGGGGGATCAAATTTTAACGCCTGTTTGCAAGTCCATTCCGGCACGACTGCTAAAGTCATAATGCAGGAATGCTGATTCACCTAACAGAATGTGATGGCTTATACTTTAGTGTGAAACAATTAATTGCTTCGGATTTATTCATGCGATTTGAATAAATGATAATTTTGACTAATGACTTCGAAGATATTCCGTTACCTTAAATTGTAAATTATGAAACCCAATATCGAAATCTCTGAAAACAACCTGAAGGAAGTCGCTACACTGTTAAATAATCTATTGGCAGATGAGTATCTATTGTATACGAAAACCCGGAATGCGCATTGGAATATACAAGGACTTCATTTCATAGAGCTGCATAAGTTCTTCGAAACGCAGTATGATGAAATTGACCTCATGATAGATGCGATTGCGGAACGTGTGCGGTCACTTGGCCACTATGCTTTGGGATCGCTGAAAGATTTTTTAAGTATTACGCACCTCACCGAGGAAAACCATGATTTCAGTAATCAGCAGCAGATCATGCAGTCACTGTTAAATGATCATGAAACCATAATCAGGTTACTCAGGAGAAATATTACCACCATCACAGAAAGGAATAAAGATGCAGGTACCGGTGATTTTGTTACCGGTATCATGGAACAGCACGAAAAAATGGCCTGGATGCTGAGGGCGCATATTTCCTGAGGTAGCTTTTTTTGAATAGAACAGAATATGTTCGGATTGTTCGAAGGATGTTTGCATCAATTGTTCTTCCCGGGTCAGGTGCTCATTAGAGAAAAGGGATTGACAATTATCATCCTTTGCATTGAGCAATATCATGCCGGTAATGCATTAAATGTGATTTCTTCGCTGGGATAGTAATCATTCTCAAACCAATTACTATTTGTTGCATGAAAACCCTACTCGTACCAACTGATTTCTCCACTAACGCAGTGAATGCCATGAAGTATGCCATCCAGCTTGCGCAATGGATTGATGCAAAACTGGTATTTTTTCATTCTACCAATATCCCCTTAAAGGCATCTTTATATGGAGCCACAAAAGTGGAAATGGCTAAGTTGAAAAGGCAAGATGAGGAGGAAAAGACAATGCAACTCCGGGAACTGCTTTCTAAACTATTCGCCAAACTTGAGATTCCGATAGATAAAAATAATGTGGTGCCGGTGGTGGAAAGCGGGACGCTGATTGTGGAAGATATCATAGCTGCAGGCAGGAAGCATAAGGCGGACATGATTGTAACCGGAACACATGGCGCAACAGGTATCAACAGGTTGTTTGGCAGCAATACCTCCTTGCTTATTTCAAAAAGTAATATTCCGGTAATGGCCATACCACCCCGGTACCGATTTCGAAAACTGAAAAATATCCTGTATGCAACGGATCTTATGAATCCTATGGCGGAGTTGAAAAAGATCATACCGCTTGCAGCAGCATTTGGTGCAGCTATTGATGTGTTTAATCTGAGCTATACTGCTGGATTACATGAAGAACAATTATTCAGGAAAATGACGGATGCTTCGAAGTATGAGGCTTTGCGTTTTGTGCAACTCAAAAGAAATCCGGGAGAAACGGTATTGCAACAATTGAGAGAGTTCTTAGCTTATCGTAAACCTGACCTGGCAGTAATGTTTCATGAAAAGAAGAGTTTTTTTGAAGGACTCTTTGCCGGCAACAAGACGGAAGAATTAAGTTATGATCTTAAAGGTCCTTTATTGTCGATTCGAAAGAAATAGTTATAAAATTTAGTGCTGAGGATCAGCCTTAATCAGATACATGATTGCAAACAGAAGTGACTTCGCGAATTATCTTATTTGCTTTGTTCTTGGAGGCGTGGTGCTTTATATAGGCAAGCCGCTTTTTATTCCGTTAAGCTTTGCTTTATTGATAAGCTTCATCGTCTATCCGGCTGTAAAATGGATGCAGCAAAAGGGAGTACCCGGAATGCTTGCCATTATTGCAGCAGTATCTGTAGTAATGTTGTTATTGCTGGCATTGGTAGCTTTATTGCTTCAGCAAATTGTCAGTTTTGCAAGTGAATGGGATACCCTGAGCACACAGCTTCTGGAGAGCATTCTGGCAGGGAGCAGATACATCAATGAGCATTTCCATATTACACAGGAGCAGCAGGAAGAATGGTTCAGTACGGCTTTAAAAAACTCCACTGCAGGCATTCTCTCCCTCATCAAAAATTTGTTATTTACTTCGGGCATCTCTTTCGTATTGATGGTAATTATCCCGGTGTATGCAGTGCTTATCCTGCATTACAGAGGTGTATTTGTTGAAGTGCTGTTCAGCTTTTTCCCGTCAGAGAAAAGAGTCGTGCTACAGGAGATTCTTTTTGAAACCATTCATCAGTACCACAATTTTATTCGTGGGATGCTGATTGTTTACCTGATAGTGGGTATACTAAACAGCATCGGATTACTGATGTTGGGAATTGAACGTGCCTTCTTTTTTGGATTTATTGCATCCATTCTCACCTTCATTCCTTATGTGGGTATTATGGTGGCGGCATTATTGCCTATTGCGGTTTCATGGATCACCTATGATTCTGCCTGGTACCCGATTGGTGTAATCGCTGTTTTCAGTGTGGTTCAATATCTTGAAGCAAATGTAATTTACCCTTATGTAGTAGGGAGCAGGTTACACCTGAATACCCTCGTGATACTGGTAGCTGTAATTGCAGGCGGAATTCTGTGGGGTGGTTCAGGCATGATTCTTTTCATACCATTCGTGGCTATAATAAAACTAATTGCTGACAGAACTAATGGATGGGAGCCGGTTGCCAGGTTACTTGGGGAACAGGGTGGAAGGCTAACAACTAAATAAAGTAATGATCGTAAAAAGGAAAATTAATGCTGAACTTAAGGTTTGTGTTGTCTTATGTGATCCCCCGATCAATAAGTTCAGCATATTGCAGTTCATTTAGCCAGATAGATTCACTTAAATCACATCGCCATGATTACCGTTTTGCTTCCTACCGACTTTTCAAAGAATGCCGACAATGCCATCAGGTATGCCCTCCGGCTTTCCGGGAAAATTGATTGCCGTTATGTATTTTTTCATGGTGTGCTGATACCCGTTGCTGCACCACCTGAAGCTTCCATGATGATGATTGATATAAATAAGGACGCTGTACAAAAGCAGTTGGAGGCTTATGCAGTAAAAATGTTCGCTTCCGCGAAAATGAAGATGCCGGCAGGAAGGGTAAGTTGCCTCGTATCACAGGGCTTTACAGTAGGAGAGCAAATGCTGGATGTAGTGAAAAAGACCGATACCGACCTGATCATCATGGGTGCAAGAGGAACTTCAAAAATGCGAAAAGTGTTGTTCGGCAGCAGTACGGCAGATGTAATCGCAAGTGCTAAGGTGCCTGTAATTGCAGTTCCGGAATCTTACGATTATGTTCCTTTAAAGAAGATGCTCCATGCTTCTGATCTCACGAACATCAGGAAAGAACTGGCTTTCACATTGCCGCTTGCAAAAATATTTAATGCCACATTGGAAGTGGCACATATAGCCGATGAAACGCTGAAGGATGAAAAACTGATAGCGCAGGCACAAAGCATTATCAAACGCAGGTCATACAAGAAACTCAAGTTGTATGTGGAAGCTACTACATTCGGTCAATCCGTTGCCACAGACCTCAAGTTACTAATTGCCCGCCATCATCCCGACATGCTAATCATGTTCAGGCATAAGCATAATTGGCTTGGCAGGATGTTTTTTACCAGCCGCACAGAAAACCTGATCTATGAAACAAAGGTGCCCTTAGTGGCTTTTAATCTGCCTGAATAATTGGTGGATGATTTGGCTACTCAATACTCAATACTCAAATCTCAATACTCAAATCTCAATACTCAATACTCAATTCTATCAGGCTGCTTAATTAATATGCTGCATGTTAGCCTGATGTGGTTGCTTCTCTGCTGAGGGCAACAGGTGTTTATAATACCAATCCAGCGCAAGTTGCGCCGCTTCTCCCAATTTACCCCTTTCTTCAAATAGCCGGGAAGCGCCGGGGATTATTTTCAATTCACAGGGCACTTTAAGATGATCTTTTGTCATTTCATTCAACGCAATACCTTCTTTATCATTTTCCCCGCAAATCAATAGTGTGACTGCTTTTACCTGATCTAGCAATGCGACCGCTTCTTCCGGCCTGCCACCGCGGCAAACTATAGCTTTCACTTCATGCTGGAATTTGGTGGAGGCTGCTAACACAACAGCTGCACCTGTTCCTGATCCAAAATAGCCAATGGATAGTTTCTCTGTCCGGCTGTCAGATAGCACGGCCCTGGTAATATCGGCAAACCTGTTGGACAGTACATGGAGGTTACTTCCCTTCAGGAAAAGATCCTCATCAATTTTCTCGATACTGATCAGTAAGGTCGCAATGCCGGAATGGTTAAGTAAATCTGCTGCCGGAATATTTCTTGGACTATGTCTGCTGCTGTTAATGCCATGGCAAAAAATAACAATGGCTTTCGCATTTGCGGGAATTACAAGGTCTCCTGTAATAGTTTGGTCACCTGCCTGGTAGGTGATTTCCTGCTTATCAATCAAGTTTGTTTTCATTGCCGATATTTTTTAATGAACGCATCAAAAGTAAAGGGTGGTTTGTTATGGTCTGTATGATATTGGTTGCATGGCCGTTTGATATTTATCATGTTTTCAGCCGGAAGCGATACGCAAACAGCAGGCTATTTTGTTTGAAGACATAAATTACATCATGAAAATAACTAATGAAACACCCTGTCTTTTTTGCAGCAACACGTTATTTGCTGCTAACAAAAGTCATCTTAGGAAGTAACATTTATCATAAACACCCTTTTTGGCCGCGTATAACTTTACTGAAAATTAATCAATATGAAAACCAGGAATTTAAATCCAAAACTGCTCTTCGCAGCATTCGCAATTATTCTACTTAGCAGTGGAATTTTGTACTCCCAAACCCTTAATACCGTGAATCTTACTTATGTAGCAGCAACTACTGAGGAAATGATAATGACATCTCGTCCGGTTGTTTCCGTTGTACCGAACCCTTCCAGTGGACCGATTACGGTGCGTTTCGTTGCCGACATGAGTGGCAAAGTAGGTATAAGTGTAATGACCAGCAATGGCATACCATTATTTGTAGTTGATGCAGTAGCTGTTGTAGGCAATAATGCAATTGCTCTTGATCTTACTCCATATGGACCTGGAAATTATCAGGTATTTGTTTCAGGTGCAGGTATCAGTGCACGTGTAGGTGCGGTTATAAAATAGCAAGTTAGCAAGATCAGGCAGTAATATGCTTTCTGATGGTCGTTGTTTCAAAAAGCAACGGCCATCAGATTTTTTACTAAGCAGGTAATAGATTGCACTTAAAATTAATGGTATCATGGAACTCAACATTTGGTTAGATACATACGATGATCTCTATTCAGATTTTGATTCCAGGCATTTCTCTAAACGCCTTGTTTCTGAAGATTTTATTCATGAGTTGAAGCGAAACGCCAAGGAGATCAGGGAACCTGTCAGCGAATTGTTACTGCACCTTCCGGACGATGTGCGTAAGCCCCCGTTGGAAGCCGGGATAGTGCAAAGCCTAAAACAGTATTTCCAAAACCAGCATCTTGCAATAGGGTCTGAGATACATCACCTGAGAAGAAAGGGATTGTTACTTACACTACTTGGCTTTATACTTATGATTGTGGCAGCATATGTAGATTATATCAATGCCGCGAGTTTTTTATTCAGTGTAATACGGGTAATCCTGGAACCTGCAGGCTGGTTTTTGATTTGGAACGGGCTGGAGACCCTTATTTATGAACTCAAAACCAGGAAAGTGCAATTCTTGTTTTTCGAAAAGTTAAATCACTGCAATATTCTGTTTATTACAACATGACTGCCCCCAATCCTCCGACAAAAGCAAAAGAAAGTTATAACAATTGGAGATGAGTATGATTTATTTGTTCCGGAGCAGGAGAAACTTCCTTTGGATGTTAAAACAAGTAGCGACCAACCTTTTCACAACATAAAGCTTCAGCATATTAGTTTGAAGTGAGTTTACCAATACCTGCTGTTGCTTGAATTTTATTGATGTGCTATAAACAACGGCACTTTTACATCCTGCAGCAGTTTATTGGAGAGGCTGGCATGAAACATTCTCGACCACGTGCTTCTGCCATAAGAACCCATGATCACAATTGATTCGGGGTGCTTGCGGAGATGCTTCTTAATTTCTGTTTCAGGTTCGCCATTGAGCACTTCATAAGTAATGTTTTTGAAATGCAAACCGGCAAGGTCTTTCAGATCTCTGTTCTTCGGAATGTGGTTGGAGGTGGAGTGGTTCACCGTTAATACTGTTGTTGGGAGATTATCCCATTCGGGAAACAGGTAGCTGAACATCTTTAGCGCAAAAACACTTGAATCGCTGCCGTCATAAGCAATCACTGCATCCTTTATTACCTGCTGCTTATCTGGTAGTATTAAGATAGGACTCTTGGCTTCACTCAGCAGATCTTTAAGAAAAATACTGGGTGAGCGATCGCCAATTTTTAGAAAACTGGTGGTTGTATCAATTAAAATAAGGTCAGCAAAAGCGCTTTCTTTCAGCAATTCCTGCAGTGGAACACCATTGTCAAGATGAATCTTGTGTTTAACTCCTGCCGCACTGCAAAACTTTTTGAATACTTCTACATTCTCTTTTATTTTAAGATTCTCCTGCTCCTCAATTTCCTGGAATCCATAATAGTATTGCGTGGGCACATCCCATGCATAAGTATACACAAATCTGGAATAAGTCAGGTCATGCAGAAATACGCCAACCAGGAGTGAATCAGTTTTTTGGGCCAGTTCAATACCAAAATTTGAGGTGTTGCCTGAATAATTCACACCATCAAATACTGCCAGTATTTTTTTCATGGCTTTATGATTTTAACATCTGTTAAAGAAAACCTACTCAAAATTAGTTTACTACTAAACGAGGAAAGCATGACTGATATCACCACAACAAATGATTTTAATTTGTCAGAACCGATTTTTTTAGAATTCTTTAACTGTATTCAATGAAAGTCTTTTACAAGCCAGTCGTGTTACAGGAAATAGTAAGAGCTGATGATCAGCTGGAAAGCTGTTGGAAACCGTTTGCTGTGCGGTCCGTTGACGAATCCTGTGATAGCAGGAGCAGTGAATTAATTATCTAAACGGTTTGTTCGCAAGGATAACTACCTTAAATTTGCGCGTTTTAAAACGATACTGTTTACATTCACTAAATAATCCCGACCATGAACGAAGTGTATATTTTATCAGTAGCAAGAACTCCCATTGGAAGCTTAGGTGGTGTTCTTTCATCCCTTACCGCCCCGCAGTTGGGAGCCATTGCAATAAAAGCAGCTATTGAAAGAGCCGGAATCGTTCCGGACCAGGTTCAGGAGGTGTATATGGGTAATGTGCTCAGTGCCAATGTCGGACAAGCACCTGCACAGCAAGCTTCCATAGCCGCAGGCATCCCTACCAACGTTCCATGTACAACTATTAATAAAGTATGCGCATCAGGCATGAAGTCTATTATGTTAGGTGCTCAGTCGGTAATGATGGGAATAAATGATATTGTAGTGGCAGGCGGCATGGAAAGCATGTCAAATGCGCCATACTACCTTGAAAAGGCAAGAACAGGCTATCGTTATGGTCATGGCCAAATTATAGATTCAATAATAAGAGATGGTTTATGGGACCCTTACAGCGATTTTGCTATGGGTAATGCCGGAGAAATATGTGCTAAGGAGTTTAAAGTAAGCCGCGAAGACCAGGATAACTATGCTGTAGAATCATACAATCGTGCGATAAAAGCAGCTGCATCAGGGGCATTCAAAGAGGAGATTGTTGCCGTGGAAGTTACCTCCGGGAAAGATAAAATACTTATTAGTGAGGATGAAGAAGTGAAGAAAGTGAAGTTTGATAAGATTCCAACTTTACGACCGGCCTTTCAAAAGGACGGTACTATTACTGCAGCAAATGCATCTAAAATAAATGATGGCGCTGCAGCTGTTATTTTAATGAGTGGGCAGAAAGTAAAAGAGCTCGGACTAAAACCACTTGCAAAAATCATAGGATTTGCTGATGCTTCCCAGGATCCAACATGGTTTACCACCACACCTGCTAAGGCAATGCCGAAAGCGATGCAGATGGCCGGGTTGGAAATGAAAGATGCCGACCTGGCAGAGATCAATGAAGCTTTTTCAGTTGTTTCCATTGTCAATAATAAGTTGTTAGATCTTGATCCGGCTTCCGTTAATGTTTTTGGAGGTGCGGTAGCTTTAGGACATCCAATCGGTACATCAGGTGCAAGAATTACCATTACACTTCTCAGCGCCCTGAAACAAAAAGGGAAGAAAATTGGAGTGGCAGGTATTTGCAATGGCGGCGGTGGTGCAAGCGCCATCGTAATTGAGAACCTTAATTAATTTAAGAATACTTCCAGAATTATGAATTCAATTAATAGAAGTAATATTACGTTTGTCGCTTTTTTGGTACTTACCGGTTTCGTTTTGTCATGTAATACGCCATCTTCCACTTCAGGGGAAAAACTTTCAAAGTCACTCACTGCTTTATCTCAGAGTAACTGGCGGCTGTTTTCTTTGAACGGCCAGAAAGTGAATGTAACTGATGGAACGTCAATACCCACTCTTGCATTTGATCCGCAAAACATGCAAGTAAGTGGTAACAGTGGCTGCAATTCATTTACCGGAGGATTCACAAATGAAAAAGAAAAAATTACTTTAAGCAATCTCGCCGGCACAAGAATGATGTGCCCTGATATGAAAATGGAGACAGCGTTTTTAAGCACAATTGCCAACGTGAATAATTATTCAGTGTATGAGGGCAGGTTGGTTTTGAATGATGCTTCCGGAAAACAATTGATGTCATTTGACCCGCTCGCGAAATAAATTGCATCCCGATAGTCGATTATAATGTTACTCCAATAAAACGGAACCTATCTCGTTACTCCGGTTCGCTTATATTTGTTTACTTGAAAATGACGGCATCACCGGATAGATTGATTAATATTTCCCTTAAAGTTGCAGTGACTGCTGCAATCATTTTATTATTCCTGTCCAAGGCTTCAGTTGCCCAACGTCCACCTGATAACACACTTAAACTTCGGGAGTATGAAGACACCCTGAATCGGCTGACTGATGTTTTCCTCGACGGTAGCGAACAGGGGATTCGCCAAAATGCATGCTATGAATTTATCAGGCAACTGGTACAGGCACTTAAGCTCGAAGGGTCCTATGAATATCCTTTCGACTCCTTACAAAGAATATCCATCCTCTATCCGGATGATAAATCTTTCAGAATTTTTAACTGGCAGCTACCACTTACCACCGGTAAGCAACGTTACTTTGGTGCTATTCAGCTCAAAGATGATAAGGAACTGAGATTGTATCCATTGTATGACTATTCAGATAATATGGCAAATGCCGCTGATACCATTACAGACAATGAGCGCTGGTATGGCGCATTGTATTATCGTATTCTTGAAGTGAAAGGCAAAGGCAAAAAGTACTACATGTTGTTTGGTTGGGATGGCAACAATATGCGCAGTAATAAAAAATTGCTGGAGGTCTTGAGTTTCACTAAAGAGAAAGAACCGGTATTTGGTGCACCTGTTTTTTATTTTGGAAAGGAATCTGATCAAAATGGAATCGGGCGCTTCATAGTTGAATTCAAAGAAGATGCACAGGTTTCTTTGAACTATGACGAAGACCTCCGCATGATCACTTATGATCACCTCATCCCTGCTGATCCATCAACGAGGGATCTGCCTTATACCTATGTACCGGATGGATCGTATGAAGCCTTTGAATGGAGAAGAGGTAAATGGAATCATATTGATAATATATTTACCTCCACCATGAAGGAAGCCCCATTTCCAAGTCCTGTGGATTTTAGCAAAGAAAAGCTAAGGAAGAAATAGAAAAATACTTCCTTCCGGCTGAAACGATCTTCCTGTTAATAGTTTAACCACTCATTTCTTTTCCAGAAAAATCAATGCGATATTGCGTTTTCTTCAAATAGGAACAGATGAGTAAAGTTTTCCTGCGTAACGACAGCAAGCTTATCAATCGTTGGGCCATGTATGATTGGGCAAATTCGGTTTATTCACTCACGATTGCTACGGCGATCTTTCCTATTTATTATATATCCGTTACTTCAGCAATCAATAACGGTACAGTAAGTTTTATCGGTAGAGAGTATGTGAATAATGCATTGTATTCTTATGCGCTTTCCTTTTCTTTTCTAATTGTAGCATTCATCTCCCCGTTGCTTTCTTCTATTGCAGATTTCAAAGGAAACAAGCTGTCTTTCATGCAATTCTTTTGCTACCTGGGGGCAGGTAGCTGTGCAGCACTTTTCTGGTTTACCGGGGAGAATGTAACATTTGGCATTTTCTTTTTTGTATTGGCCAGCATTGGCTTTGCCGGAAGTATTGTTTACTATAATGCTTTTCTGAAAGAAATAGTGGATGAAAGGGAACAGGACAGGGTAAGCGCAAAAGGTTTCGCATGGGGCTATGCAGGCAGTGTGATCCTTTTGATCGTTAACCTGGAGATGATATTGTTTTACGATTCATTCGGTTTTGCAAATGAATCCGTGCCCAGTCGTCTTTCCTTTGTAATGGTTGGTATCTGGTGGGCCGGCTTTGCCCAGATACCCTTTTATGCGCTGAGGAGATTCAAATATATACCACCGGTGAGCGATGATATTTCTCCGGAAAAAAAACTGACGATGAATTCATTCTTCGGCGGTTATCATGAATTGAGAAAAGTATGGTTTCAACTAAGGCACTACAAATCCTTGAAGTATTACCTGCTGGCATTCTTTTTCTATAACAGTGCCGTACAGACAGTAATGTACCTGGCTACCATATTCGGTACAGAAGAACTGAAACTGGGGCAAACAAAACTTATCATCACCGTATTGATCATACAATTGGTTGCAATCGCAGGTGCCGGACTTTTTTCAAGGTTATCTGCCAAATACGGGAATATAAGAAGTCTTACGGTTGCCATACTTATTTGGATCTTAATCTGCATCGCTGCCTACCTGACCAATAATGAATACCAGTTTTACGCAATAGCATTTGCTGTCGGTATGGTAATGGGAGGGATACAGTCCATTTCAAGATCTACCTATTCGAAGTTGGTTCCTCCAACAAAGGATACGGCCTCATTCTTTAGCTTCTACGATGTAACAGAAAAGATGGCCACTGTTTTTGGTACGGCTATTTATGGATTGGTACTGGAATTGACCGGCAATATGCGAAACTGCATACTTGTATTGATTTTGTTTTTTATTGTCGGATTGATTTTACTTTCAACAATCAGGAGAGAAAAGGCCTTAAGAGCAACTGTAGTATAATGCAAATCAGCGTTAATCCCGGATAGGATATTTTCGC
The DNA here is from genome assembly GCA_016704325.1 of Chitinophagaceae bacterium. Taxonomy (GTDB): domain Bacteria; phylum Bacteroidota; class Bacteroidia; order Chitinophagales; family UBA10324; genus JACCZZ01. The sequence continues at coordinate 131,530 of JADJAG010000008.1, read as the reverse complement.
ACATGGCTACTATAATTTGGTCTGTATTTATCCGTGAAATCCGGGTTTCCTATGTGCTTTTTTTTAACAAGTGTACAGTTACAATTATTCCAATACCAAACGTGCATAATTCAACTGCCTCATTTGAAAAATACCCCTTTGATATGCCTACTTTAGCGCACGAATCAGAAAATAGCGCTAAGTGAAGGTAAGTTTGTTTGTTCCCTGTTTTGTTGACCAGCTTTTTCCCCAGACCGCTTTTAACATGGTTAAAGTATTGGAGAAGGTTGGATGCGACGTGCATTATAATCCATCTCAAACCTGTTGTGGACAACCTGCGTTTAATGCCGGTTTCTGGAATGAATCCCGGACGGTATGCGAAAAGTTCATTCACGACTTTTCAGATTACAACTATGTGGTGGCACCAAGCGGAAGTTGTGTCGGTTTCGTCCGCAACTTTTATTCAGACTTATTTGATAATGCATCTTTGCATAATGAATGCAAGCAATTACAAAAGAATACATTTGAGTTTACCGAGTTCCTTGTAAAAGTGATGAATGCTACCGATTTTGGTGCAACGCTCGAAGGTGTTGCCACTTACCACGATGCCTGTGGCGCCTTACGCGAATGCCATATAAAAGAGGAGCCGCGAAAATTGCTATCCATGGTGAAGGGATTGGAACTGCGGGAGATGAATGATTGTGAAACCTGTTGTGGCTTCGGTGGAACTTTTGCAGTAAAATTTCCTGATATTTCCGCAGCTATGGCAGAACAAAAGTTATCGAATGCATTGGCAACCGGCGCCGATTACCTTATCTCTACTGATATTTCTTGTCTCATGCACATTGACGGCTACCTGAAAAAAAACAATCCCGGCATCAAAACGATGCATATTGCAGACGTGTTGGCAGCAGGATGGTAACAGCTATTCAGCAATCACTGAAAGAGCAAATAGCAGGTACCACTAAATGTGCAGGTAATGGTTACCCGTCAATTCACGGAGGAAAGGCTCACCTCATGTATGCAGCAGACGGGTATTGCAATACCACCCATCAACAATACATTTACATCAGTGGCTTCCCAGATATTGGCATGCACCATTACCAATCCATCTTCTGTCTCAATAATCAAATCAGCCTTTTTGTAAAAAAATCTCCCCTGCAATACGGCATTACTCAGCTTCTCAGCCCTTTCTTTAATTTTTTTAGGGCATTCGAGCACTTCGTTTTTCGGAAAGATTAATTGGAGCAGTTCTTCTTTAGGTACAAGCGGGTATACTTCTGCCATAATATTGGTGTTTGAACCCTTTACGGAAAAAAATGATATTTGGTTACATCGGTCATCATTCGGGTAAATCAACTTAGCTTGCATTCTTTCAAATGGAAGCTGATTTTTCTGTTAACCTTCTAAATCCGCGAAATAGTGGAGCAAAAGAAAACGACAATGGTATTGGGTGCATCTGTTAACCCTTCCAGGTATGCTTATCTTGCCATACACCGGTTGGTATCTCATGGCCAACGGGTGTTGCCCATCGGATTAAAAGAGGGTGTGGTGGCGGGTGTCAGCATTAAAACCGGCATGCCGGAGCGGGAGGACATAGATACGATTACCCTTTATTTAAATGCCGGGAGACAAAAAGCATACTATTCCTATCTGCTCAGCCTTCAGCCACGCCGCATCATTTTCAACCCGGGAGCTGAGAATCAAGAACTGGAAACCCTTGCAAGAGCAGCAGGTATTGAAGTGCTTAATGAATGTACGCTGGTAATGCTGGCTACCGGTCAGTATTAACGATAGAAACCAAAAACGCTAAAATTGCTCAAGTGTAGAGAAGAAAAAGCTGCCTTCAATAGCTGCATTTTCATCAGAATCTGAACCATGTACTGCATTACGTTCTACGGAAGTTGCATATGCCTTTCTGATGGTTCCTTCCGCTGCATTGGCAGGATTGGTGGCACCAATTAAATTGCGGAATGATTCCACTGCATTCTCCTTTTCAAGTATCATTGGCACAACCGGACCTGAAGTCATAAAATGAACCAACTCCTGGTAGAATGGACGTTCACTGTGTACAGCATAAAATTTACCAGCCTGAGAAGTACTCAGATGCGAGTATTTCATGGCAATAATTTTAAAACCTGCATCAGTAATTTTTTGAATGATATTGCCTGTATTCCCGTTCTGCACTGCATCGGGTTTGATAATGGTTAGTGTTCTGTTCCCTTTCATATCAATGGTTGGTTAATGTTGGTTTAAGTTCAATTAGTATTTCTGTTGGCCTGAATTTTGCCTTCAATGTCTCGTCAGCAAGTAACAAATAATCCATTTTCATAGATTTCGGTATTCGCTTTCCTTGTTATTTCGTGCCGCAAAACTAACCTTCCATTGTAAAGAGTAAAATTTTGGCGGGAAATAAATTTTTTAGACCTTCGCGCAGCAATTTTTGAATGAACGACCTTGAAGAACTGAAGGAGCTGCTTTCGGTTCCCAGAAAGATCATTATTACCACACACCAGCGTCCTGATGGCGATGCAATGGGATCCTCGCTTGCATTGTACCTGTATCTGCAGCAGAAGGGCCATGCTGCAACCGTTATATCTCCAACTGATTATCCTGATTTCCTCAGCTGGATTCCCGGCAACGATACCGTTGTAATTTATGAAAAAGAGCCCCTTCGTTCCAAAGCACTGGTAGCGGAAGCCGAACTTATCTTTTGTCTTGATTTTAATAAACTTTACCGGCTCGAAGAATTGGGTAAGCTAATAGCGCAATCAACAGCCACTAAAGTCCTCATCGACCACCACCTTGAACCGGATGATTTTGCGGAATTTCAAATGTCGAGGGTATCTGCCTGCTCCACGGCTGAATTGGTCTATGATTTTATAATACAGTCCGGCGACCGGGAGCTCATTTCACAAGACATCGCCACCTGTATCTATACCGGCATTTTAACAGATACCGACCGCTTCAGGATACCAACCACCACGCCGGCTGTGCATCGCATTGCAGCAGAACTGTTGGAACTGGGAATTAACCATACACAGATTTACGAAGCCGTTTATGAAACCTTTACAGAGAACAGGTTGCGCTTTTTCGGATATTGTATTCGTGAAAAGCTGGAGATCATTAAAGAACTGAAGACCGGCATCATTTGCCTGGAAACTGCTGACCTTAAGAAGTTTCATATTCAGTCAGGCGATACGGAAGGTGTGGTAAACTATCCGCTTTGGATAAAAGGAATACGATTGTCGGCATTTATTATTCAGCGGCCGGATGAAGTAAAGTTGTCTTTCCGTTCAAAAGGCACTTTTGATGTGAATGAACTGGCGCATTTAAACTTCTCCGGTGGTGGCCATAAGAACGCAGCCGGTGGCCGTTCACCCTTATCAGTGGCCGAGACACGCGAGAAATTAATTGCTATCTTAGCGCCCCTTAAAAATCAACTCAATAAGTGAAAAATATGAAGCGTATCAGCAGTTTTTATTACCTCCTTTTGGTGATTCCTTTCCTGGCATCTTGTGGTGGAGAAGAGTATAAGAAAAGTGCCAATGACCTTGAATACCGCATCATCGTTGACAAAAAGCAACCGAAAGCCAAGGTAGGAGAAGTAATTAAGTATAATGTGTACTGGAGAAAAATGAACGACTCCTTATTCCTCAGCACCAAAGACAAAGAAATTCCCTTATACAGCCAGGTTGATTCTCCTAAATTCAAAGGAGATCCGCTGGAAGTGCTTGCCATGATGGGTGCCGGAGACAGTGCTTCATGCAAGGTTCCGGTTGACCTGATCTTCAGGGGAAACCCGCCTGCTTTTCTTAAGAAGGGCGATTTTATGAAACTGGATATTACCGTTGACCAGGTACTAACCAAGGAAGAATACGATAAAATGATGATGGCGCAATCGGTTAGCCAGATGCAAATCGAACAGAAAAATATTGAAAGCTATCTGACACAAAACGGATTGACCGGTGTCAAAACCGCCGCCGGAATGTACCTGGTTACTGAAAAGGAAGGAACCGGAAAGCAGCCTGTAAGTGGCAGCACGGTAAGAGTGAACTATACCGGGAAGTTGTTGAATGGACAACAGTTTGATTCCTCTCTAAGCCCGGGACGCGAACCTTTTGAGTTTGTAATTGGCCAGGGTTCGGTAATCAGGGGATGGGATGAAGGAATTCCATACTTTAAAGAAGGAGGTAAAGGAAAATTGTTTATTCCTTCAACACTGGGTTATGGTGAACAGGGTATGGGCAGCCAAATTCCACCCAATTCTATTCTTGTATTTGATATTGAACTGGTAGAAGTAAAATAATAAACAGGTATGTAAGTGCTGTAATAATTGGCAGGCAGCGAAAAAGGTTTGCCGACATAGGCGCATAAATTCAAAACAACAATGAAGACTCAACCAGCCATTGCGGCATTTTTGATCCTGCTGACGATTTCAGGGTCAGCATTTTCCCAGACTAAGAGTACGGAAGGTTTTTTAAAGACCTCACGCGGGCTTTATTATAAGATCATCGTTGATGCAAAGAATCCAAAGGGAAAGATGGGTGATATCATCAAAATGAATCTCGCTTACCTTACACAAAAGGACTCTACCCTTTTTTCAACGTATGATGAAGAAATGGGACCTGTTCAGTTTACGATTGGTCCGCCTACGTTTAGTGGCGACCCGATGGAAGGATTTGCTTTGCTTGGCGAAGGAGATAGTGCCATCTTCCTGATGCCTGCGGATTCAGCATACAGAGATCAGGAGATGCCGCCTTTTGCAAAGCCTGGTGAATTTGTAAAGATTCATGTCAACGTATTGTCTATGATGACGAAAGAAGAATTTGAAAAAAAGAAAACAGAAGAAATGAAATCACAAATGGAAAAAGACGTAGTAATAATCGAGAATTATCTTACAACCAAAGGGTTGAAAGCACAGAAGACAGCTTCGGGGCTGTACTACATCATTGAAAAGCAAGGTGATGGCGCTAAAGCGGAAGCCGGTAAATCAGTGACTGTTAATTATACCGGAAAATTTCTGGATGGCAAGCCTTTCGATTCCTCGCTTAATCCCGGTCGTACACCTTTTACTTTTAAACTGGGTGCCGGACAGGTTATTAAAGGTTGGGATGAAGGTATTGCACTTTTGAATGTAGGAGGCAAAGGCACCTTGGTGATTCCCTCGCCACTTGCCTATGGCAGTCGCTCATCAGGACCGATACCTGCTAATGCAGTATTGTTGTTTGATGTGGAACTGTTGGGTGTGCAATAGGGTAATCAGAAATAGCATGAGACTTCATTATGGAACTGCTAAGCCTCCGGTAAATCCGGGGGCTTTTTTTTGGAAAGATTTTTTCTGGTTGCTAAAAGAAAACCCGGCCGCAAGGAAAAAAATAGGAGTGTAATTATCCATTCTAATCAAGTAGCAACAACTGAAGGAGTGAATATTAAATCTTTGCGTCTTCGCGACTTTGCGCTTAATTATTTTATATCACGTAAGTGCAATTGATCTTACTCCTCCAAAGCAAAAAAAATATGAGGATTACTATTTTCATTATATTGTTTCCATAAATCACACTTAATATGGAAATCATAGATTCTTCAAGCACACAGCATAACATCCTACCGACAGCGAATCCTGCAGGCTTTTTGCTGCGTTTTGTTGCCTATATCATCGATAGGCTCATTGTTGGGTTTGTCAGCCTGGCCGTAATATTTCCGATCCTCGCTATCATGGGTATCAGCCTATTCGGCCTCAGTGAGCTCGATACCTTTCGTAATTTCGAAAACCTGGAAGATAATGAGAAAGTGGCCTTGGTGATGGCAGCAATAGCGGCCTATTCTATACTGATAATAATTGCTGTTTCCATTAACTGGCTTTACTATTCTTTATTTGAATCGTCGGAACGGCAGGCAACTCCTGGTAAAATGGCTGTCGGTATTAAGGTGACCAGTACGAATGGTCAGCGTATCTCATTCTTGAATGCTACAGGCCGTTTTTTTGGCAAGATCATTTCCGGGATGTTGTTTGGCTTTGGCTATATCATGATTCTTTTCACTGAAAAGAAACAAGGTTTGCATGATTTAATGGCTGGAACATTGGTTGTTAAAAAGTGAGCATTTACTGCCGATCGTTGTCGTTTATATTTTCTCCGCTAAATAAAAGTTCGCAACTGAAAAGGATTAAAGCAAAAGGAATCACCTTGCTTTTATCCTTTTCAGTTGCGAACATTCAGACAATCAGCTATGCTAGTTTTTTTTCACGTTAGTCAATCTGCACACTGCTGATCATTTGATCAATGTAAGGATAGATTTGCAGGTATAATTCACTGCAAGGTCCCTTCACTTTTGTCTTCTGATTCTTATCAGAGAAATAGATATTACCATTCTTGCGTTCGAGGAGTTTAACATCCGGCAACTGTGTTTTTACCTTTACCCATTCCTGTTCTGCAATTTCTGTTACTGAAAAAAGATATACCGGGACTGCATCGCCATTTACCAAAGAAAAGATGGTTACATCTCCGTTTACTTCTTTTATGATGTTGCTTTTCCATTGATCAGGTATGCTTGCATTGATGTGTGCATTGCCCGGGCGCTTTCCTGCTGCATGGGCATTCATAACAAAACCGGTAGTGAGGAGAAGCATGCAGGCAAACAGGGTGCAATGCTTCAGTAGGGAAATAGATTGTGCTTTCATGGGATGATGATTTTGAGTTTGAATTTTATGTTTTGAATGAACATAAGTCGATCTGGAAACAGAAATGTTACAGGTCCTTTTTGTAATTGTGACAAAGCGGCCATTATCATGGATAACATGACTCCATTCTTCGACGAACCCAATAAATATTTCGATTGATCTCTATCCGGATTTATTAAAAGCTACCGGCCATTTTATAAAATGAAGTTAGACTGTATTATTATGCCAACGATTCAACAAACAGTTTTGAATTTCCAAAGAAGCCACAGGCTTTATGATGTGTTTTTTCAGCCATATCAAAAGAGTCGCTGTGAATCATCTCATCAAAATCAAATTCCTCACCACCTGCTTTTTTGTAACCTACATAGGTAATATACTTGCCGGTGTCTTCTGCATCATGTTCAGGAATCGCAAAGCAGGTAAGTATCATTACACTGATGCGGAAAGGGGAGCGGCCTGCATAGAAAACAGGCCCAAGCCGGAGTGGTGTAATTGGAAGGCTGTTGTCTTTTTCAAGTGTCAGTTGTATTGTATGGACTGTTTCACCGGGTTGATGAAAGGCAGTGTTGACTGCAGATGTTGGGTGTAGTAAAATGGCTTCCATGATGAGTGGGTTTTGTTTTGAATGATTGTAATACGGTCAAACTGTATGTTTGTAATATAATCTATTTTCTAAAAAGTGCAAGTCATTTAGATTTTTTTTTGAAGAAAATAAAAGATGTCTGTTGGAGGATCAGATTGGCTAATAAGTCATACAATATGCTTTCTGCAATCAGCAAAAGCCAATGAAGTAGTTCGAAAAAAAGTGCACATTATCCTTGATTCCTGCTATAATGGAATCGGATTCTTAAACTTTCCGGAAGGAATAAATAATGCGATAAAAGAAATAGCTGTTTCAGGGCTGAAATAACAATGAACCCATTATGAATGTAAGAAAAGTGCCGGAGGAGAGATTCGAACTCTCATGCCCTTGCGAGCGCTGCGCCCTGAACACAGTGTGTCTACCAATTCCACCACTTCGGCATAGGAGGGCTGCAAAGTTAACCTGAATTTGCAAATTTGAAAATCGATTATTCTCTAGGGGTGTACGACAAATTGGAAATTGAATATTGAGTGTTGAAATATTGAATTGATCCAAGATCTAAGATCCAAGACTTAAGACTTAAGACAAATAGTGTCGTAAGTCTTGGATCTTGTGTCTTAAGTGTTTATTAAGTATAAAGTATTTGAGTAAGTGAGTAAAGTAGCGTAGTGATTACAAAACAGCAAGTGATCGGCTTCGCCGCAGCAATTTAACCATTTAGCCATTTAGCAATTTAACCCACCAACCATTGCCTGACAAGATGAACGAACTGTCGTATACCCTTCTCTATTTAAACAGGCACATTAAATTCCCGCAAAGCCTGGTTAAGAGAGGTCTTCAAGTCCGTGCTTGCTTTCCTTTTCCCGATGATTAGGGCAGCACCCACATTAAAAGAGCCTGCAGGAAACTCTTTTGTATAACTACCTGGAACCACCACGCTTCTTGCAGGTACTTTTCCGGTAAACGTAACAGGCTCTTTACCGGTAACATCAATAATTTTTGTGCTGGCTGTGAGTACGACGTTAGCGCCTAATACTGCTTCCTGTTCTACAATCACGCCTTCTACTACGATGCACCTTGAGCCTATAAAACAATAGTCTTCAATAATTACCGGGTTGGCTTGAACCGGTTCGAGCACCCCACCGATACCCACCCCGCCGCTTAGGTGCACATTCTTTCCAATTTGAGCGCATGAACCTACAGTGGCCCAGGTATCAACCAGCGTTCCTTCATCCACATAAGCACCAATATTGACATAAGAAGGCATCAGGATGACATTTTTGCCAAGGTAGGTGCCATATCGCGCTAAACCGTGTGGGACAACTCTTACTCCCAGCTCTTTATAATTCTTTTTCAAAGGAATTTTATCGTAAAAAACCATGGGGCCGGCTTCCATTTCTTCCATGGGCCTGATGGCGAAGTAAAGAAGGATGGCTTTCTTCACCCATTCATGTGTTTGCCATTCTCCATTTATTTTTTCAGCTACGCGGATTCTGCCCTGGTCGAGCAGCTCAATAACACTGGAAATGAACTCTTTTACTTTCTCATCCTGAAGCATAGCACGGTTTTCCCAGGCATCTTCAATCCATTTTTTAAGTATTTCCATGTTTCAATAATTGATGTGGTGTATTCAAAACAGCTGTAAAGATTATGATGGAATCAATTGAAAGAAAGGAAAAGGCTTTACGCATTTGCCCGCTTTGGAAAATAGACCGTTTCGGTTTTAAGAATTGATTCTTGTAATAATCAGGTGGACAACACCACAGCCAGTTTCATTAGGTATGGGCTTAGCTCGAGATTGTGTTTCGTTGCTTTGCTAAAAGGTGTGTAGACGATACTGTGGTGAATAACGCCTACCATTACATTGGATTTTCCTTCCATTACAGCTTCCACGGCTGCCATCCCAAGTCGGCTTGCCAGCACCCTGTCCTGGCACGTTGGGTTGCCGCCTCTTTGCATATGCCCGATTACGGAAACCCTGGTATCATAATGATTGAATTTTTCCTTCACTTTTCGGGCTACTTCGAAAGCGCCTCCTTCTTCTTCTCCCTCAGCAATTACGACGATACCGGATGATTTTTTCCGTTGCCAGCCACGCTCTAGTTTATTAATCAACTGATCGATGGAAAGCGGGCTTTCCGGAATAAGTATCGCCTCGGCACCGGTTGCAATGCCACTTCGCATAGCAATAAATCCTGCATCACGGCCCATTACTTCTATAAAGAACAAGCGGTTATGTGAATCTGCCGTATCGCGGATTTTATCAATGGCTTCCATCGCCGTGTTAATGGCTGTATCATAGCCAATGGTATTGTCCGTTCCATAGAGATCGTTGTCGATGGTGCATGGTAACCCGATAAAAGGCACATCATAGGTTTTGTTAAATTCAACAGCGCCTCTGAAGGTACCATCTCCACCTAATGCGATCACCGCGTCTATATTATGTTTCTTGATATTCTCATAAGCAAGTTTCATTCCCTCATCAGTCATGAATCGCTTGCTGCGGGCCGTTTTGAGTATGGTTCCGCCGCGGTGAATAATATTGCTGACAGACCGGGAATCCATATCAATAATCTCATCATCAATAAGGCCTTCATAACCGCGCATAATGCCGAATACCTTAAGTCCACTATAGATTCCGGTACGAACTACCGCCCGCACTGCAGCATTCATACCCGGGGCATCACCGCCGGAGGTAAATACGGCTATTGATTTAATACTTGATTTCATCAGAATAATTATTTGCGGTGCGAAAATAGGAAAGAAGCGCTTAGATTATCTGCAAAATGAACAAACGCCATCTAGCTTCAGTCAAAATTATTACATCTGATAATCGCATAAATGGCGATTGGCTATTTTCGGCTAAAGTGGTATTTCGTACGCACCAGATCCGGGCTCTGATATTCTGCTACGAGTTGTGTTTCGTTCACGCTTTTGATAGTATAGCTAATTGATTTTTTTGTTTTGAGATCGGTCAGTAACAGTATGGCGCTTTTCTCCTGAAAAACCCATTTACCCGACCACTGTTTACCTTCTTTCAGCATAATAAATGTGCCGTCGACATTTATATTTAAATGGTCATCCTTAAATTCGCTTGCAGGAGGGCGCACCACACCGAATTCTTCTTTGCCGGCATAAGTCCATTCTTTGGTGATAGATGCGGTAGTTACCTGGCCAATAGCAGACAATGAAAATAATCCAAAAATGATGAGAATGGCAGAGCGCCAATTGATTGGAAATCGTTTCAGCATGTACAATATTTAAGTAAGTAAGATAGGTAAAATCTTAATTAATACCGGCATTCAGCTTTCCCTAAATGGAAGGCCAGAAAATTATATGCAGAACTTGTAAAATGAACCAAGAAACTATTTTTTCTTATGTGCTTCTTCTTCAACTTTCAGCTTCTTCGATTCCCTGATAAACTTTAGGATGATCGGACCGGTAAACACAATCACCATTCCTATAATAATGTATTCCAGGTTCTCACGAACAATTGGCTGCGTACCTAAAAGGTAACCAGCCGTTACCAATGGAACAACCCATACAATAGCACCAACAACAGTGAAGAATACAAACTTTCTCAGATCAACCCTGATTACTCCTGCCATGATGGGTGCAAAGGTGCGGATAACCGGAAGAAACCTTCCCAGAATCAAGGCCATTGCGCCATATTTTGCATAGAATTTATCTGCCATGATCAAATACTCATGCTTAAAGAAAATGGATTCTTTCCTCCTGAAAAGCATCGGGCCTGCTTGCCTTCCAAACCAGTAACCAACCAGGTTGCCAAGAATTGCCGCAACGATCAAGGTGGTGCAGACGATATAGACATTCCGTTGTAAGTCACCGGTTGCTGTAAGCACGCCGGCAGTAAATACAAGCGAGTCACCCGGGAAGAAAAAACAGAAAAAGATACCAGTTTCGGCAAACACCATCAGGAAAAGTAACAGCAGGCCGCCATATTTGATTAACATCTCCGGATTGAAGATCGCTCCGGGGTCTTTAAGAATTTCCTCGAAAAAATTAATGATGTCCAGTAAAAGCATTGGTACGGCAAAGTAGATAAATATTTTCCGGCTTACAGAATATCGCTTCATTTTTTATTGGCCTGAAATAAGCCAACATCTAAAAAATCGTATTGATAAAAGAGACTGAAGGGGAAGTAAGCTGTTGATATTTCAGAATTCTTCTTGTACAAATAATACCTACTTTGGTTCGCACAAAATATTTTACGGATGCATCTCGAGCTCGTTGATTGGTTAATCATTGTATTGTACTTTGTTTTTACCGGATTTATTGGTCTTCGCTATTCAAAACAGGCAGGTAAGGATACCACAGGTTTTTTTCTTGGAGGAAGAAATCTTCCCTGGTATTTGGCCGGCACCTCCATGGTGGCCACTACCTTTGCTGCAGATACACCACTGGCAGTTACAGAGTTGGTTGCAAAAAACGGCATTGCCGGAAACTGGTTATGGTGGAGTTTTCTATTCGGCGGCATGCTTACTGTATTTTTCTTTTCCCGTTTATGGCGAAGGGCTAATATTTTGACAGAGGTAGAATTGATAGAATTGCGCTATAGCGGCCAGCCTGCAAAGTTCCTCCGCGGATTTAAAGGGTTATACCTCGGACTTTTTATGAATACGCTTATTATCGGCTGGGTGAATCTTGCTATGATTTCCATTTTGAAAGTATTTTTTGGCATCAGTACTCAGGAAGCGTTTTTCTATGCGGCATTAATGATGCTGATAACAGCTATTTATTCTTCCGTGAGTGGATTGTTAGGCGTGGCAGTTACTGATGCATTTCAATTTATAGTGGCCATGATCGGCTGTATTGTATTGGCCTTCCTGGTACTTAACAGCGATCGGATTGGAGGCATTGAAGGATTGAAAGACAAATTGCCCGGATGGTCGCTTGATTTTTTTCCTGAAGTAAAGGGACATTCTTATACCGGTAATGTCGCCACCACACTCACCATCAGCGTTGGCGCATTCCTGGCATATGTGGGAGTACAATGGTGGGCAAGCTGGTATCCGGGGGCAGAGCCTGGCGGCGGTGGTTATGTGGCGCAAAGGATGATGAGTACGAAGAATGAGAAGCATTCTATTTATGCAACATTATTATTCCAGGTTGCCCACTACTGTATCCGGCCCTGGCCCTGGATTATTGTTGCATTGTGTGCAATGGTTTTGTATCCGGAACTTTCGATGGAAAATAAAAAGGAAGGCTTTGTTATGGCCATGCGCGATTTTTTGCCGGCAGGCATGAAGGGATTTTTACTCGTGGCATTTTTTGCAGCTTATATGAGCACCCTTTCTACCCAATTAAACTGGGGTGCCAGCTACCTTATCAATGATGTTTATAAGCGATTTATTAAACGCCCGGAAGAATTTGCAACAACCAATGCATCAGAAAAACATTATGTGGCCATAAGCCGCATAATTACAATAGTATTGATGGTAGTATCATTGGCTGTCACGACACAGATGCAAACGATTTCCGGAGTTTGGTCTTTCCTGATTGAATGTGGTGCAGGTTTAGGCCTGGTATTGATTCTAAGATGGTATTGGTGGCGCATTAACGCATGGAGTGAAATTGTTGCGACGATAGCACCTTTTATAGGGTATGCAATTTCCAGGTATGTATTAAAGCTGGAGTTTCCTGATAGCTTCTTCATTACTGTAGGATTTACTACCATAAGCTGGTTACTCGCAACATATATGACGGAGCCGACCGATGATGAAAAACTGAAAAGTTTCTACCGACGCATTCATCCCGGCGGATGGTGGGAACCAATACGACTTGCAACAGGCATGAAGAAATCAGATCAGCAGATGGGCAAATTGGTAGTCTGTTGGCTGAGTGCTGTGGCAATGACTTATTCCATATTATTTTTGACCGGGTCATTGATTTTTCATGAGTGGATGAATGCGCTTATTTATGCAGGTATTGCTTTAGCAAGTTGGTTGTTGCTGAGAGTCTTTATTACGAGGACAAAGATTTTTGCAGATTGATAGGTCAATTGTATTTTGACAGTTGCGCTATCAGGAATGCTGAATTGAATAAATGCCTTTTGAAGTCACGTAATGGAAATTTAGTTCCTGTTAATTTCATTGTTTATGAGACGGTACAGGAATTAATCATTCGGTATAGCAATTGTAAGCGGGATTGATCATTGAAATACATTCGAATGAAACGTGCTCTTATTTCACTTGTGCTGATGTTGAAGATTGCGGAAATGGCAATGGCACAGAGCTCATTTATTCCATTGAATGATGATTCGTATCACTACCTGAAACGGATGGAGATAAAATCAGGCAGGATATCAGATCAGTTGCACTTTTCTGCATTGCCGCTGCAGCGGCATCATGCAGTAATGATGGTTGATTCAACGCAAGATTTAATTTCAGGATGGTCATCTGTTGACTCCGGAGCTATGAATTTCCTGTTAACGGATAATGATGAATGGTCTTTGTATTCAGGAGCACTTAGCAGGAAACCTTTCCTAAAGTATTTATACCGCGACAAGGCAAGTCTTTACCAGCACAGGAATGATGATTTTATGGTGAAGGTGAATCCTGTTTTTGATTTTGAGATCGGAACGGAATCCGCTTCCGGTGAGATGCTTTTTACCAATACCAGAGGAATTGAATTGCGCGGATGGGTGGCCAAAAAGGTGGGGTATTATTTTTTTGTAAGTGAAAATCAGGCCCGATTTCCACAGTATGTGCATGATAGGATCGACTCTTTTGGAGCCGTTCCGGGAGAAGGCTATTATAAAACATATAAAACTACCGGCGTTGATTTTCTTTCAGCAAAAGGGTATTTTGATTTTACGGCTGCGAAATTCATTACCATTCAGTTTGGTACTGATAAGAATTTTCTGGGCAATGGTATACGCTCATTGGCACTGTCTGATTTTTCAGAGGAATATCTTTTTCTGAAATTGCAAACACGGGTTTGGAAGATCAGGTACCAGAATCTGTTTGTGGATATGACAGCAGACTTCACACGTGAAGCCGATCAGTTGCTGCCAAAGAAATACGGTGCCATTCATCACCTCAGTCTTAATGCAACAAACTTTCTAAATGTAGGCGTTTGGGAAAGTGTGGTGTTTCAGCGTAATGATGGGTATGAATTGCAATACCTCAATCCGATTATTTTCTACAGATCTGTCGAGCAACTTCTTGGCAGTCCGGATAATGTGATGCTCGGACTTGATATGCGCGTTAATTTATTTCGTCACGTCTCAGTTTATGGTCAGTTCATGCTCGACGATTTTAATATACAGGTTTCAAAGGGGACCAAAGGTTACTGGGCGAATAAATATGGATTTCAACTTGGAGCTCAATACATTGATGCATTTAAAGTTTCCAATCTTGATTTGCAACTGGAATGGAATCACATTCGTCCGTATACCTATACGCATAACGATACGGTAGCCAATTATTCAAACTACAATCAACCGCTTGCACATCCGCTTGGTGCGAACCTGAATGAATGGATTGGAGTGGTTCGGTACCAGCCAATATTCCCACTCACTTTACGCTGGAGCCTTACAGTGGCTGCATCAGGAAGGGATACTGCCGGAAGTAATTTCGGTGCTGATATTTTTATCCCGACCACAGAGTCAAATGTGTTGACTGTTTATGGAAATAAAGCGGGTCAGGGTGTGGGCACAGACCTGTTATTGAATGAATGGACAGCCACCTATATGTTGCGTCATAATTTTTTTATTGACGTAAGTTATTCCTACAGAAAGACGGCATCAACGTTGAGTGCATTCGAATCTTCCAGCCATATTTTTCAGATGGGAGTGAGGATGAATGTGGCGAAGCGGAAGTTTCAGTTTTAGTATACAATAAGGATAACTTTCAAAGGAGTATTTTTATTCTTCTTTCACCGGATAACTCAATGGTGTAATATCGGTTGGTTCTTGTATGCCGGGGTCTTTATTGTCAAATTGCTCTTTAAGGCTGACGAGAAACGACCTGATCTTTTTCAACGAATCAATCATGGCCACTCGTTCTGTAACCTGATCAGGATTTTGCAGGAGTTTTTTCCTGGCGCCTTCAATGGTGTATCCTTTTTCTTTAAGCAAATGGTGAATGATCTTCAGGTTTTCAATATCCTGCCTGGTAAAGAAACGGTCGCCTTTCCTGTTTTTCTTGGGTCGTAATATTTCAAATTCCTGTTCCCAGAAACGGATATTGGAAATGGAAAGATTAAACATCTTAGCCACTTCACCTATCGAGAAATAATATTTGTCGGAGCTGCTGTCTTCCGTCATTGCCGCTTTATTTACCGCTAAATTTACAAGATAGTATGCAGATCTATCCCAAAAGTTGTGGACATACACTGAACAACTACCCAAAATGCTGTGATGTATCCTGAATCACGGAAGAAAATGCTAGGAAAAGTACTTTAATAAATATTTCAGAACGTTTCTAATCAGGTATGTATTTTCTCCCGTTCACAGAATCTCCAAGCATAAAATAGGTAGTGCCTATGTTGAAGCGGGCCAGTTCATTTGACGGGTTAGCCTGCAATGCTTTTTCAAAAGCAAGCAATGCATTTGGATAATCTTTAAGCACACCATAGCAGTTCCCAAGATTTACCCACGCAATGTCTGAAGCCGGGTTGAGTGACAGTGCCTTTTTATAAAAAGAAAGGGCATTTGTAAAATCATTCATCGCGGCATAGGTATTCCCCATATTGTAGTAGGCATGATCATCATTTGGATTAAGTTGAATGGCCTTATTCAGCATTTGAAAAGACATTGAATAATTGCCTGTTCTTGAATAGTACAGCCCGATATTATTGTATGCATCATATCCGCTACTGTCGAGGTCAATGGCTTTTTGGAGCTCCTGAATTGCCTTTTCGTACTGTCCATCTTCACCATATGCAATTCCGGCAGCTACATAAAATGTGGCATTTGTTTTCACCATATGAGCTTCTGCATTTTCGAAACAGGCAATCGCCTTTTTGTAATCCTCGAGTTCTTTATATCCCATACCAAGGTTGAACCATGCATCACCATAATCTGGCAATATCCTCACGGCTTCAACCAGTTGCTGCGTGCCTTCCAGTAACAGTTGCTTCTTCCGGGTTTCATTTTTTTCGTTCAGTGCCTTTTCCATAACCAGGATACTACCATAGGCGTAACGTATGCGCACGCTGTTTGGATGTGTCTGCACATCGGTCTTCACCAGGGTGAGGTTGTCTTTCCATGCAGTATTTCTAACAACAGTAACTGTTCCATAGATGACTACGACTATTGTGACCATTGCAAGGAGACCACTATTTGTTTTTATAAAACCGGCAGTGCTGTGATTGGTATTTATATCCACTGAACGCTTAAACAACTTTGTAAGCAGCAATGCGATGATCATGCTGAATCCCAAAACCGGCATATAAAGAAACCGTTCTCCCATGGTGGCCTCAATAATGAAAAATATATTAGCTACCGGCGAGAGCGTTGCTCCAATAAAAATTAAAGCCCAGGCAATTGGATCTCTCGATTTTAAGCGGCTAAGGGCAAATACAATAATTGCAATGATTATTGACAGGGAGAGCAATACTTTTGGATTTCCAAATGGAAGTAAAGCAATCGTATTGTAAGAGTAATCGTAACACAATGGATAAGGCAGTGCTAACAGACTGAAATATTTTCCAATAATGAAAATGGAAGTGGCCAGCCTGGTGAGTGTATCTTCCTCGGCAGCAACAAGGCTGTTGTTGATTAGTAAAATTTCATCAAGATTACTGACACCTGAAAGTACGCTGACCCTGATAGCCAGATATACAAAAAAAGCAAGAATGACCGGTATAGCTGTCATCAAGCATTTCTTAACAGAGACAGCAGAGAAAAAATATACAGTTAATGGAGCCATAACCAAAAGGGTGACGCCGGTTTCTTTGGATAACAAAGCAAGAAAAGTACTGAAGCCTGCAAGGACCAGGTATTTTATTTTCTCCTGTTTTCCATATTTCAATGATGACCAGAGCGCAACCAGGCAAAAAAGAAAGCATAAGATTTCATCACTGCTTTTTATGTTGGCTACCACTTCCGTATGAAGGGGATGGGCAATAAAAAGCAAGGTGATAACAAATGGAAACAGCGGGTTTTTGTCTGCAAAAAATAAGGATAGGGTTACAAAAAGCAGGATAGCAGTAAGTGCGTAAAGCAAGACATTAATTAAATGGCCAACCTGCGCATTTCCCGGAGCCAATTGCCATTGCGCGGCAAACAAAGCAATTGATAATGGCCGGTACAATCCTTCATTGCGGTCGCTGAAGCCGGCACGGTAGGGTGTAGTGAATATCTTTGGTATGGCAGAAATTCCTTCCTGAACAAAAGTGTTTTTTACGATGGCCATATCATCGTCCAACACATAATCGTGCGTAATCGTATTGGCATATAATAATATGGCCAGCATGCCACAAATGACCATTAGAGAGCGCTGCAACTTTTTTGGATGATTATTGCTGCCGGAAACAGTTGGAGTAGGAGCTTGTGGAGGTAGCCGTTTTTTCACAAATGCAAAATAGTGATTGGCAGGAAAATGCAAAAAAAAGAACTGAAATAGAACATACCAGGTTCAATGGTATTGCCTTCAATCGGGTGTACGACAAATTGGAAATTGAATATTGAGTGTTGTTACTCAATACTCAATACTCAATACATTTCAAAGTCGCGCAGGTACTGTTGAAATATTTTGTTATATAGAACTGTTCATCACAAAGAGATCATGTTTCAATTGGAATGATTGTCTCGCAAAGGTCGAATAGCCCGTAAAGAAAAACTGCTCAATCAGGTTCTGCGAGCTTTGGTCTATGCGCACAAATTATAGTAGGCCATTTTAAGATAATGTCTTGAATCGCGACAATTGGGTACGCTTTCAAAAAAAAGTGCCATTTGAATGCATTAAATTTTATACATTGAATGAATAGATCCAGATCATATTGCAACCAGTCAAACAATCACCGGATAGCTACTTTAAAGGAAGAGGTGCGCAACTAAAACCCAAAAACAGGTTCTTGCAACAGGAGTATGTTGCAGAGCACATGGAAGGGTTGGATGAACCACTGATCTCAAGCCCGTCCACACAGGTTTATCAAGAGCATCCGAAGAAGATCCTGAATAAAGTAGACAGCCCGGATCTTGGCATGGAATATTCCATGAATCCTTACCAGGGATGTGAGCATGGCTGCATTTACTGCTACGCAAGAAATACACACACCTACTGGGGATTTAATGCAGGTTTGGATTTTGAAAGTAAGATTATTGCGAAACCTACTGCACCTGAATTGCTTGAAAAGGAATTACGAAAGTCGAAGCATGTTGCGCAGTCGATCATGCTTTCCGGTAACACCGATTGTTATCAGCCATTGGAACGTAAAATGCAGATCACCAGGCGCATGTTGCAGGTGTTATTAAAATATAAGCATCCGGTTAGTATCATCACAAAAAATGCATTGATACTTCGTGACCTCGACCTGCTTACGGAGATGTCTTCTATGAAGCTGGTGAATGTGACTATATCCATTACTACCCTTGATGAAAAGATGAGGTTGTTAATGGAACCACGCACTGCTGCCGCAAAACGCAGACTGGATGTTGTGCAAATGCTCTCTGCAAAGGGTGTTCCTGTCAATATAAATGTATCACCCATAATTCCTTCTATTAACAGCGAGGAGATACCTTCGATATTGGAGGCTTCTGCTAATGCCGGCGCATTGACAGCTCATTATGGAATGGTAAGGTTGAACGGAGATGTGGGCATTGTTTTCAAAGACTGGATCTTTAAGAACCTTCCTGATAGGGCGGAAAAAGTATTGAACCAGGTTGCCTCCATGCATGGCGGGCAATTGGGAGACAGTCGTTTTGGTATTAGAATGAAAGGGGAAGGGGAGTTTGCATCATCCATCCGGCGGCTTTTTGAATTGTCGAAAGCAAGGTACTTTGCAGGTCGGGTTTTTCCAGCACTTGACTATACCTTATTCGATAATTCAGAACCGAAGGCACAGCTAAGTCTTTTTTGAATGAAGCAAGCAAGAACGGTTTCGTGTTCAACCAATCCGCAAACCATTGGCCGCATTTCGATCAGGTTGCAAAAGAATTACTGCACCATCTTCCCGAATGGCTCCAAGCACAAGACATTCAGATAAAAAATCTGCGATTTTTTTTACCGGGAAATTAAGCACCGCAATCACCTGCTTATCTACCAGGTCTTCCTTCGAATAGAGTGCCGTCAACTGTGCGGAAGATTTGCGAAGTCCCAATGCACCAAAGTCAATGGTAAGTTGGTAAGCAGGTTTTTTAGCCTTCGGGAAATCTTCCACATTGATAATGGTTCCCACATGCATTTCCAGTTTTTCAAAATCTTGCCAGGTGATCATGATTCCGCTTTTAGCGGGAAGTTAATAAGTAGAAATGATTGCTTTAATATTTTCTTACTTTTGAAACGCTTCAAACTACAATGTGAGAAGGCAACAGAATAACTTCCACCAAAAAAACTAAAAATGTCGGCCAATAAAATGCGTATACTTTGCTGGAATATAAACGGGATACGGGCAGCCTGGAAAAAGGGATTTCCGGATTGGTTCTCTGCTGAAGCACCTGACATCTTATGCCTGCAGGAAACGAAAGCCCAGGTGGAGCAGCTCGATCACGAGATCCTCCATTTCGAAGATTACAAGTGCTACTTTAATTCTGCCGAGAAAAAAGGTTATTCCGGTGTAGCCATCTATACGCAGCATACACCATTGAATGTTCAGAATGGATTGGGTGATCCATATTTCGACTCTGAAGGCCGTGTAATTGAAATGGAGTTTGAAAAATTCGTTTTGTTTAATGTCTATTTTCCCAATGGTGGAAGAGGACCGGAGCGCGTGAAATACAAACTTGATTTTTATGATGCCTTATTTCGCCGTGCGGAATCAGTGCGACTTCAAAATAAGAGAATCATTGTTTGCGGTGATTACAATACCGCTCATAAGGAAATTGACCTTGCCAGGCCGAAGGAAAATGTAAAAACCAGTGGCTTTCTTCCTGAAGAACGAAGCTGGATGGATAAGATCGTGGAGATGGGGTATATAGATACGTTCAGGGAGTTTAACCAGCAGCCGGAATGGTACACGTACTGGGATCAGATCACACGAGCCAGGGAACGGAATGTAGGCTGGCGCATTGATTATTTTTTTGTTTCTAAGGAGACAAGGCCTATGGTTACCAATGCCGCTATCCACATGCAGGTAATGGGCAGCGACCACTGCCCGATTGAATTGCAGCTGGCTCTCTGAAAGTACTTTGTGCAGGTATTGGTACCTGGGCATGATATGTGTTTCCGATTCCTGACTGAATCTTGAAAGGCGAAATTGATTCCGTTTGCTTTATTTGCAGTTCATATCCCTTGAATTTGTCGTTGCCGGAAAACATTCAATCTTTATCTGATGGAGAGCTGGTATCAAATTACCGGCTAACGGGCAACAACCTTTTTGTCGGAGAGTTGTATAAACGGTATTTGCATCTTGTGTATGGTGTTTGTATGAAGTACCTTGAGAATACAGAAGACAGCAAGGATGCCACAGAGGAAATTTTCATCAAGCTACTTGTTGACCTTAAGAAGCATGAGGTAGCGCATTTCAGGGGCTGGCTTCACCAGGTTGCAAAGAATTATTGCCTGATGCAGTTCAGGAAGGACAAGACGAGAATTGAAAAGCGTCCGGAACTGCAAGAGGAACTGGTAGCATTTATGGAATGGGATGTCAACCTGCATCTTGATAATGAACCAAATAAGGAAGGGCAGTTGTTGGGTGTGGAAGCAGCCATCCGCCAATTGCCGCCAGACCAACGAACCTGCATTGAGTTGTTTTACCTGCAGGAACAGAGCTATCAGCAGGTAATGGCAGCAACAGGATTTGATTTTAAACAGGTGAAGAGCTTCATTCAGAATGGGAAACGCAATCTAAAAAACATCATAAGCAGGCAGCATGCAGCGCAACGCCGATAAAATATTTTCAGGTCAACATGGGGAAGTACCGGAGGAAATGCTGGTCCGCTACGCCAGGGGACTGGCTACACCGGAAGAACAACGCCAAATTGAAGAAGCGATGGCAGATGATCCGTTTCTGTCAGATGCTGTGGAAGGGATGATGAAAGTGGAAAATCCTGATAAGATCAATGCAGACCTGCAAGCCATTCAAGAACGCATTAACCGGAAGATCAACGTAAAAATACGGCCCATACATAGCTGGCTAAGGTGGGCGCAGGCTGCCGCTGCCATATTGATCCTCTCTGCCGGAATTTGGATGGTGAATGACCGGTTCAACAATTCAACAGAAAAACTGTTTACCGATGAGTTAGAGCCTTATCCTGCGCCGGCTCCTGAAAGTGCCTCAATAATTGATGAAGCAACGGCCATTGGTGAAACAAAGCAAACCAAACCGGTAGAATCTCCGGCTATTTCAAATAATGAAACCAATATTAAACCATTACCTCCTGCAGAAAAGGATGAACTGCCGGTTGTTCATGACTTTACCACGGTGGAGGAAGAAGCGGCATCA
Organism: Chitinophagaceae bacterium; assembly: GCA_016704325.1. Taxonomy (GTDB): domain Bacteria; phylum Bacteroidota; class Bacteroidia; order Chitinophagales; family UBA10324; genus JACCZZ01. The sequence goes on along the minus strand of JADJAG010000008.1, from coordinate 109,715 downwards.
ACTCTGGCAGAAAGCGATGAAGTACAGGTTGCGCCATCAGCAGATATGTCAGTAAATGAACAGCTGCAAGAACAGGATAAACAGAGTTTTAATGAGACTGTCATTCAACCCGATGTTAAATCCAACAAGAGTAATGAGCCGAAGGCGCAGCAGCCATCTGCAGCGGCAACAAAATCTACGGAGGGAGTTTCGCTAAGCGAAATGGAAATGACTGAAAAGAAAGCAGATATGTTGAAGTATCCGGAATCAGGACCCATCTTAGCGGAAGCAATGAAGCTTTACGAAGCAGGCAATTATCCGGCTGCAAATGATGATTTTGATAAGGTATTGGCAACGGATCCGGCAAATGAGCAAGCTCTTTTTTATGCAGGTGTAAGTTATCTCGCTGCAGGCAATGCCGAGGAGGCGCTGTCCAAATTGAAAAAACTGGAAAATAAAAAGAGCAGTACTTACTATGAAGCATCATTGTGGTACCAGGCCCTTGCTTATGTACAAAAAGGGGATAAGAAAGAAGCAGCTAAAATGCTGGAAAAGGTGATAAAGCTGCAAGGCTCCTACCGCGAAAAAGCGGAGGAATTATTGCAACAACTGTAAATAGTTATAATGAAATTGGCAAACCGCAATCGAAGAGTATGTTCCATAAGCTATTAGAGGCAATGATGACATTATTTCTACTATTCATAAATGTATTTTAATAATATGTTTACCTACTTGCTCCTCAACGTTGGCACCTTGCTTTTTCCTTTACTCTTCAGTTTTGAAAGCAAGGTAAATTTCTATTCAAAGTGGAAGTTTGCATTGCCTGCCATACTGATTACCGCGATTTATTTTTTGGTATGGGATTATTTTTTTACCAGTCACGGTATCTGGAGTTTTAACTCAGCATACGTTATCAAAGTATATATTGGCGGACTTCCATTGGAAGAGCTGTTGTTTTTCATTTGTATCCCGTATGCATGTCTTTTTATCTATGCAGTTTTGAAAGATTATGTTTTGCGGGGAATTCAGGTGAAGCACTTTAATTATTTCATTGTTCCACTTATTGTTTTTCTTTTTATTGCAGGCATTGCCTTTTGGTCGCAAACCTATACATCGGTTACCTGCATTTCCACTGCTTTGCTGCTTTCGTTTTTAGTCTTTTTTAGGAAGGTTGGTTATCTCCCCATTTTTTTCGCCATGTACCTGATTCATTTGCTTCCATTTGTAATCATCAATGGCATACTTACTGCCTTGCCTGTCGTTAGTTACAATAACCTTTATAATTCCGGCATCAGGCTTGGAACCATTCCTGTAGAAGATCTCGTCTACTCCATGCTGATGTTGCTGATGAATGTGGCAATCTATGAAGCACTGTACTACAAGTCCAAAAGGAAAGTGGTTGCCTGAGTATTTGTTCTCTGTGGTTTCTTGCAAAATATTATTGCATGATAAACAATACGCTTACCGGGTTCGTGTATTTAAGAATGCAAACAAGCCATTATCTTTCCAACCGGAAAAACGAACATGATCAGAAAAGTTTCATTGGCAACAGCGCGTGCAATGGCCATCCACAGTCAATGGCTGAACCGTCAACATGTATTGACTTCGAAAGCGGATGCATTACAGGTTATTGAACAGCTTGGCTATGTGCAGATCGATACACTTTCTGTAGTGGAGCGTGCACACCATCATATCTTATGGAACCGTATGCCATCCTACAATGTGAGATGGCTGAATGAATTATTGCAGGAACGACAACTGTTCGAATACTGGGGCCATGCTGCTTCATACTTGCCCATGAAGGATTACCGGTTTTCATTGCCCAGGAAAAGAGAATACCTGAAAGGACGTACTCATTGGTTTGAACAGGATAAATCAATTAAGCGCAAAGTACTCAGCAGAATCAAGCGTGAAGGTCCGCTTCAGTCAAAGGATTTTGAAACTCCGGATGATGGAAGGAGCAACTGGTACAATTGGAAACCGGCAAAGCGTGCATTGGAACAATTGTTTATGGAAGGAAGGCTAATGGTAACCCAAAGACAGGGATTTCAAAAGGTATATGATCTTACGGAGAATGTATTGCCATCCGGAGTCATTACCGCGATGCCTTCTAAATCATTATTTGCCGAACACCTGGTACAGGCTGCTATCACTGCGCATGGCATAATCACTGAAAAGGAGATGTACTATCAGCGAGGGGCGCTTGATCAATACATAAAGAGGGCAGTCAAAAAACTATTGAAGGAAGGAGTGCTCGTTGAACTGAAGCTGGAAGGACATGAACAGACAAAATTCTATGGACTTTCATCAATTGAACCTGAATCCGTTGATCAATCAATTGTGCAATCAGTGCACATCCTTTCACCATTTGACAACCTGCTGATACAAAGGCGCAGGTTGCAACGGCTATTTGATTTCGATTATACCATTGAGTGCTACCTGCCTGAGCACAAAAGAATCTATGGATATTTCACCTTGCCATTGTTGTATGGAGACCGGTTCATTGCCCGTCTCGATCCAAAAGCCGACAGGCAGGATCGGGTTTTTTATGTCCGCAATTTATTCTTTGAAGATGATTTGATTGCAGATGATGCCATGATGAATGCACTTGGAAAGCAGCTCCGTCAATTTGCCACATTCAATGGGTGCGATACAATAGTATTGGAAAAATGCAACCAGAAAAAATTACGGCAGCAATTGAGGATCATGATTAGACAACAGTCAGGTCTAACAAACTGACAGCTCACCATTTGAATTTTTCTTTGTTCAGGAATGCACCAATGCCTCTTTTACAGTCATCACTGCTGCGCGTCTGCGCATTCATCTGAGCGGCATATTCCAATGCTTCCGATAATTCCATGGAAACTACTTTCGTGAACATTTTTTTGGTGGAAGCCAGCGATTGACCGGAAGCACCTTCGCAGAGGCTCGTAGCAAATTGCAGGACGGTTTTTGCAATGTCTTGTTTTGGAATCACTTCATTAATCAAGCCACAGGCAGCCGCTTCTTCAGCGGCAATCAACTTTCCGGTAAACAACAGCTCCCTTGCTTTGGTACCACTGATTTTACGGATGAGGAATACCATTACCAATGCAGGTATGAAGCCGATCTTCACTTCCGTATAACCGAACTTTGCTTCCGGTACTGAAAAACAAAAATCACAAACGGAAGCAAGCCCGCAACCGCCGGCTATGGCATGGCCTTCCACCTGTGCAATCACAATCTTATTCAATGAATATATTTTCAGTAGTAGACCTTTGAGCAAAGATGAATCCGCAAGATTTTCTTCATAAGAAAATTGTTGCAGCCGTTGCAGGTAGTCGAGGTCAGCGCCGGCGCTGAAGACATCACCTTCCGATTTTAGTATTACCACTTTAACTGCAGGATCGTGCTCTGCCATGTGAAGGGCTTCTGTCAGCTCTTTCACCATATGATCATTCAAAGCATTTTTCTTTTCCGGCCTCGCCAGAATTATATAAAGAATACGGTCTTGCTTTTCGGTTTTTACAAGATGGAAGTTCATAAAGTTGCTTGTACCGCAAATGTATAGAGAAGCTATCTGATTATTTTCACTCAAATCCCTGATGCCGAATTTAATTCGTGCTCTTTCAGTGCATTAAGAACATACGGAAACCGTTTTGGTACTATCCCAAAAGTCGCGCAGCCACAACCATTTAACATTTATGCAATTCAGGTATTCAACCTAAAAATTAGATCATGCAAAGCGCGCAAAGCTCGCAAAGGAATGAGCTTTCAAAGTTCCCAAAAGGTCATGCAACCACATAGCAATTCAGCCATTCAACCATTCAACCATTCAACCATTCAACCATTCAACCATTCAACCATTTAGCCATTTAGCCATTCAACCCAAGCATTCCAAGAACCAACCCACCACCTACAACCTCACCACAAACGCCCCATCCATCTTCACATCATAAGTAACCAAACCGAAATGATTCGCTTCTTCTTCCCATTTATTAATTCGGTAACGGCTGTTGGTAGCATCGAAAATGATGGTGTTTGTCGTAAATTTATCCAGGAGGTCTTCCAGTCGCAGTCGTGGATTTCCGGCAATTACCAATGCATCAACTATAATTTTGCTTGTGCCGGCATCGGAAACCATTGGCTGTTGAATAACAGCCATGCGGTAGTTGCAGAATTGATAGATAGCATTAATAATTAAGGTATCTTGTTTTTGTAAGGATCTGGAAGCGTTTAGTTGATCTGATGATTCAAAATTCCTGATATGTGCTAACCTCCACCGTTGCTGCAGGTATATTGAATCCATACTTCTTATTGATCCATTTTTTTTGAATAATGGCAGGCTATTGCCTGACCGAAATTCCAGTGCGCTTGCACCTTTGAAGGAATAAAGCGTAATGGTATTCTCATGAAAGCGCAGACAAGCATCAATTGCATGTATTGCCGGTAGTCCGATAAGGCAAATAAGCGTAGTAAACAACCATTTTGTCCGGAGAGTGATGAAATAATGACTGACTGCAATAGTCAAAATACCCAGCAGCAGAAATTGTAAAAGGTTAATGCCAGGCAATTGAATTACCGATCCCGGCAGATGCTGAATGTTTGCAATAAACTCATTCATCGCATAGGTGATCCATCGGATTAATGCTCCGGTAACTGCCGCCAACGGTGGAAGAAAGTGTATGGCAATCAACAGAATGCCAAGATGGAGTAACAATCCTGCAGCCGGAATGACTACAATGTTTGCCAGTAAAAAATAGGTGGGGAATTGATGAAAGTAATAGGTTGTCAGCGGAAGCGTAGCTATCTGTGCGGCTAAAGACATTGCTACCATTTTCCAGAGGTAGTCAATTAGTTTGTTTTCACGAGGGAGCCAATGATCAATGTAGCGGTTAAGCGTGCCAATGCCAAGCACGGCAATGTAGGAGAGTTGAAATCCCACATCCATCACCAACAATGGATCTGCCAGTAGTATTACCATGGCTGAACAGGCAAGCAGGTTGAACAGGTTCACAGGCTGTTTCATGTTTTTACCTATGGTGATAAATGAAAACATAGTCGCAGCCCGTACCACTGAGCCCGATAATCCGGTAACCATACTGAAGATCCAGATTACAAGAAGGATGAGGACAGACTGTATGATTTTCCCATATTTCTTGCGATTCAAAAAGAATAGCAACTGATGCAGTAAGGCAAATAAAATGGCCACATGTAAGCCGGAGACAGCCAGTACATGCACCACTCCTGCAGCCGTATATGATTGCATGGTTTCCGGTGACATATTGTCTTTGAAACCAATCACCAATGCTACTGCAACTGCTGCTTCACGCGGTGAAGTAATAAAAGTTTGCAGGGCATTCACTGAAAGATCGCGCAGCCGGAAGGTAAATGCATAAAGCGGGTTGGCGGATTGCAAAGGCAACAGGTGCCAGTCATCTTTTTGAAGATAGGCCGTAGCATATACTTCTTTGTACCAAAGGTATTTTTTATAATCAAACTGGCCGGGATTAGCAGGTGCTGCCACCTGCCTGAAGTTATTTTTCACCAGTAAAACATTGCCATGTAACAAAGAAGTAACAACACTGTCTTTACTCAAATAGAGAATAGATTTTCCAAAAGCAGGTCTTACAGCAACTCCCGTTTTGTACGCTATTACTTCCACAACTACTTTGATACTGCGTTCTTTTTCAAGAGGCGGCTCTGTGATTTTTACCACAAGGAATGATGCATTGTCCGTTATATGAATGTAGTGGCGTGCATCATTTATATCAATGCAATCAAAAGTATGCACGTTGCCGAAAGCAAAAACCGCCAGTTGAAAACCAAGTCCGATAATTGATGTATATCGGTAGGTTCGAATAGCTTTCTTGTGCAAGTAGAGCTGTCCCAGCCAGGTAACAAGGAATAAAACAGGCAGTATCCAGGCAGGAAATTGAAGCGGCGTAAAAAGACAAATTAGAATTCCAGCGAGATAAGCAAATAGTATCCGTACAAACGGATATTCACTCCAGTGATTCATAGATACGATAGATATAAGATATAGCCGAAATAACTTCGAAGCACTAAAGTAAGATTTTTGATCAGGATATCCAACAGGTTTTGTAATTCGAGTGGATGTTCATTCTTAGCCTGCTAAGCCATAATATTAAAATTGGACAGATTAGTGGAGTGGTTATTTAAAATTTGCAAAGCGTTTGCATTGAGTTCCTAAGTAAACTTGCGGTCCGGCTGAATCCAAATCAATAATATTTTATTCCATTCCATTCAAGCTTCCTCAAACAGGTTGTCCTGTAACTTTGAAATAGGGTGTACGAGAAATTGAATATTGATTATAGATTTAAGACTTAAGACAAAATAAGTCTTGAGTCTTAAGTCCTAAGTCTTGAATCTTAAGTCTTGAATTGAGTATTTGGAATCGGCTTCGCCGCAGCAATTTAACCATTTAGCAATTTAACCATTTAACCCACCAACCATTGCTTGACAAGATGAACGAATTGTCGTACCCCCAAAAATCCCCATACATACAAGATCAACTTCCGAATACTATCTTTGCCAAAACTTATTAAAGCGTGCAGCCGCGTATTATCCTTGACAGCAAACGATTTCTTCTCACGCTCAACCGGCTTTGTTTTCAGTTAATTGAAACACAAAAGGATTTTTCCAATACGGCCATCATCGGCGTTCAGCCACGGGGCATCTACCTTTCCGACCGCATTCATAAACGATTGTCTGAGATTACCGGCAAAACTATTGCTTACGGTATCATTGATCCCACCTTCTACCGCGACGATTACCGCACTGCCGAAAAACAACTCACACCAAAGGCCACCAGCATTAAGTTTTCTACCGAAAATAAAAGTGTGGTTTTGATTGATGACGTCTTGTTTTCAGGAAGAACCGTGCGTTCTGCCATGGATGCCTTACTTGACTTTGGCAGACCGTCCAAGGTGGAGTTGCTGGTACTGGTTGACAGAAGGTTCACCCGGCAATTGCCGATACAGCCCGATTATGTTGGAATAACGATTGATTCACTCACTTCAGAAAGAGTGAAAGTGGATTGGGATAAGGTGGACGGCAGTGACCGTATCTGGATTGTACCCGCAAAACCAAACGAGCCATGAATGCACTGAGTGTTAAACATCTGCTCGGAATAAAATACCTGACGCGCGAGGATATTGAGATCATCTTTGAGTCAGCAGATGAGTTCAAAGAGGTATTGAACCGCCCCATTAAAAAAGTGCCTTCCCTTCGAGATACTACCATTGTAAACCTCTTTTTCGAAAACTCAACCCGTACACGCATCTCATTTGAGCTGGCCGAAAAAAGATTGTCTGCCGACACCATCAATTTTACTTCTTCCGGCTCCTCCGTGAAGAAAGGCGAGACATTGATTGATACCGTCAATAATATCCTTGCCATGAAGGTAGATATGGTGGTGATGCGACATCCGAGTCCGGGAGCTCCGGTCTTTCTTTCTCAGCATATCAATGCCAGTATCATCAATGCCGGCGATGGCACACATGAACATCCTACGCAGGCTTTGCTCGATGCATTTTCCATCCGTGAAAAACTGGGGAAGGTGGAAGGCAAGAAGATCGCCATTATAGGAGACATCAGGCATTCACGCGTGGCGCTTTCCAATATTTTTTGTCTTAAGAAACTGGGTGCTGAAGTGATGGTTGCAGGTCCGCCTACTTTGATACCTATGTATATCGAGTCGCTCGGAGTGAAAGTAGAATATGATGTGCGCAAAGCCTTGGAATGGTGTGATGCGGCAAACATCCTCCGTATTCAACTTGAGCGGCAGGAGATTCAGTATTTCGCTTCCCTGCGGGAATATGCCCTCTACTTCGGAGTCAATAAGAAGTTACTTGATGAAATTGGCAAGGATATACTCATCATGCATCCGGGTCCGATTAACCGTGGTGTGGAGATAACCAGTGATGTGGCTGATTCCCCCAACTCTATCATCCTCGATCAGGTAGAAAACGGGGTAGCCATTCGTATGGCAGTATTGTATTTGTTAAGCGGAAGAAAGGAAGTTTGATATCAGCAGCTAACTGAAAGGTAGCCCGGGTACACAAAGAATTTCCTCGTTCCTTCTAAAGAGGTTAGAAAAAAATGCATTGCCTGTGGCAATCATCCTTTGTATTGCATGCTTTTGATCGCTCTGTGTTCCGAGCGCTTAATTTTTTTGAATCGCTCCTTTTTCAAGTTTCATATATCTGGAATTCCCTGGTACTGATCCGGATTTATGGCCTGTATTTAAGCCTTTAATCCCCTGCAGCATAATAACTTTAACAGTTGTCTTCCAAAATTAACTTTTAAGCAATTGCATTCGATTTTACCTTCCTTCCGATAACTTAATTTGCCATTGCCAAATGAATCATTAAATTTAAACTCGAAACCCACTAAACAATTCTACATGAACAAATTCTTTACGCCCGCATTGCTGACCTTGCTTTGCGTTTTCACACTGGCCACTTTTGCTCAAAAGGGCAGCAAACACTTTACCGGAGCGCAGGCAACAACGTTCTATAAAGGTGCATCCCTGGTATCTGTGCATCAGAAAAGAAACACGATTTCATTTGTCCGACTGCAGGAAAATGAAATGATTCCTGTTGCAAAAGCCAAAGACTGGTTGAAGAATGAAGTCCTGAAAGTTCCTGCCACACTGGACCTGATCCAATACAACCAATTCGACGATAAAGCCGGATTTAGCCACATCCGCTATCGCCAGCATTATAAAGGAGTTCCGGTAGAATATGGTGTTTACTATGTTCACTCAAGAGGAGGTAATGTAGCCTCTGCCAATGGCGAATGGTATGAAGGCATTTCACTCAATGCCAATCCTTCCATAACTGCAGCACAAGCCTATCAGTTTGCCTGCAATTATATGAATGCAAAAACCTGGTGGCATGAACGGGAAGAAGCCAATAATAACAAACTGATGATTCTTCCCATGGATGGAAGTTATCATTTAGTGTATAAATGTGATGTTTACGCAAAAGACCCCTGGAAACGGGAATGGATTTATGTAGATGCACAAAGCGGAACCGTATTGAAAACAGAATCACGCATTCATGAAACAGATGTGCCCGGCACTGCTGTTACAGCCTACAATGGAACACAGCCTATAGTTTCCGACAGTTTCAGCAATAACACCTTCCGCCTTCGTGAATATACACGTGGCGCAGGGGTAGAAACTTTCAATGGTTCTGAACCAAATGACTTTACCGGCAACAGTAAAGACTGGAATTACAATGGAGGTTTCGATATTTACGCACTTGATGCACACTTTGGAGCGGAAGCCACCTATGATTACTATAATGATAATTATGGATGGAAATCGGTGGATGGTGCAGGTGCACAGAAGCTAAAAAGCCTGGTACATGCCGGCGGTGGAATCAACGCTTTCTGGGATGGCACTTATATGAGTTACCTGGATGGCGATGCAGGGATGGGTGTAACACCTTTAACTTCACTGGAAGTCTGTGGTCATGAACTTACACATGGTGTTACAGAAAATTCGTCAGGGTTGGTTTACTCTTGCGAGCCGGGTGGTATCAATGAATCTATGTCCGATATTTTCGGTGTTACCATTCGCTTCTTGAATATACCGAATGGTACCTGGTTCCTTGGCGATCAGTTTAACTACCTGATCAGGGATATGGCACACCCTAACGATTTCAGTAATCCGGATTGTTATGATGGTTTGTACTGGTCCAATTGTCCTGAAGTACATTCAGGCAGTGGTGTCGGCAACTATTGGTATTACCTGCTTACAGAAGGAGGAGAAGGGGTAAATGATGTAGGCAATTCTTATTTCGTGGAAGGTATCGGACTGGTAGATGCCGGAGCAATAGCATTCCGTGCCAATACCGTTTATCTCACACCAAATTCTGAGTATGCCGATTTTCGTGATCTTTCTTTACAGGCGGCACAGGACCTTTTTGGAGATTGCTCGAACCAGGCTGTTCAAACGGTAAATGCCTGGTATGCTGTGAACGTTGGCGGACCATTTGACGATGCGGTAACCGCCATTTTCTCTGCTCCGCAGACCTCATTCTGTACCACCACTACGGCTGTTACCTTTATTAACAGCAGTCTGAATGCGACCGGTTATACATGGGATTTTGGTGATGGAACTACTTCTACCGAACAAAATCCTACACACCTTTATGCAAGTGAAGGGGTCTATACTGTTTCACTAATTGTAACAGGAGTTTCACTTTGTAATACAGCTGATACATTGATAAAAACGGATTATATCACAGTAGATAATGTGGGCCAACCGATTCCTCCAATTTGTACGCCTATTGCTACAGCACCTTCTTCCGGCTTTGGTGTATTTAAAGTTGTGTTAAATGAAATTGACAACTCCTCCCTCGGCGCCACAGAAGGTTATCAGGATTTCAGTTGTTCCGACTTTACCCACCTGGTTGCAGGAGATCCTGTTATCTTATCGGTGACTACCGGTGCCGGAAAGAGCGAAGACCTTCGTGTCTGGATTGATTATAATGGTGATGGCACGTTCAATGAAACCAATGAATTGATTTACCAGGACAATGCGGTTACCGGTGTGCATTCCGGCATTATCTATACACCCACCACTGCCATGTTGAATACGCCTTTAAGGATGCGGGTAATGGATGACAAAGCGGCCAATACAATTACCGGTTCTTGCTATAGTCCACAGAATGGGCAGGCTGAAGATTACTCGGTGATATTCGAAGCAGTGAGTGTAGCACCTGTTGCGGAATTTACTTCCGACGTTACTACCGTGAATTTCGGAGGATCTGTTAATTACTTCGATCTGAGTGTGAATGTTCCGACATCATGGGAATGGCAGTTTGAAGGTGGCACACCGGCTACTTCCACTTTGCAGAACCCAACCGGTATTGTCTATAATGACGTCGGTTCATTTGATGTAACACTTAAAGTGACCAATAACTTTGGTACGCATACCATTACCAAACCCGATTACATTCTGGTAGAACCGGTGTTCAATCTATGCGGCCTTTCATCAGTAAACCTTACTACCGGCACGTTTCATGATACCGGCGGACCGGCAGGTAACTATCAGAATAATGAAGACTGTTCTTTGTTGATTTCACCTCCCTGTGCAGGAAGTATCACCCTTACTTTTTCCGCCTTTGCCTCGCAGGCCAATAACGATTACCTGAAAGTTTATGACGGACAAGATGCTTCAGCACCTTTACTTTTATCTGTGTCAGGATTTCCATTTCCTTATCCACAGGTAACGGGTAATTCCGGTAAACTTTTCATTACCTGGACTTCTAACAGTTCACAAGCCAATAGCGGTTATACAGCTACCTATACTTCAGTTGTCGGTGGTACAGTAACTCCTGTTGCCGACTTTACCATCAGCACTACCACACCGGCTTATGGACAGTCTGTAGATTTTGCAGATATTTCTACGAACGATCCAATAGATTTCTTCTGGGAGTTTGGCGATGGCGAAACTTCTACATTGCCTAACCCTTCGCATGTATTCAATGGTTCCGGATCCTATAGTGTGAAGTTGATTTCTGCTAATTGCGGCGGTTCAGATACTATTACAAAAACGGTAGTAGTACAGGCTGCACCAATAGTGAAGGTAAACCCAAGTAGCCTCGAAGTGGATCTGAATTGCAATACAACTACTGCCAACCTGACTTTCAGCATTACCAATGACGGTGGCGGTGACCTTTTGTACAACGTTGCAGAAAGTGAATACAACTTTCAGGGTGATCAACCCAACATTCTTGCATTGACCTATGGAGCAGATCTTAGTGAATCGTATCCGAATACCATCAATGCAATCAATACCTATTATCCAAATAATACCATTACCGAGATAAATACCACCAATGCAGAGGATCTGGCGGCGGCTTTGCAGAATAAAAATGTTTGCCTGATTACCAAGGCTATCGGTACCGCTTCTGATTACCTGAACTTTGCCGGCCCCTTACAGGAATTTGTAAACAACGGTGGAACGGTAATTATGTGTGGCGCGGCATCTACAAAAGTCGCTTGTCTCTTTAATACCGGATTAATTTCAGGTACCTATGGTTCATTAGGTACCAACGAGGTTTTAACGGTAGTAAATACTACGCATCCCATAACGCAATCTTTGGGTACTTCAATAGCCGATGGTCCAAAAAATTCCCATTCGCTTAATCTCACTTCCAACATGATCGACCTGATCACTTATTCAGGTGGTACCATAGTAGGTTATGAAAGTGTTGGTTACGGACACGTGGTTTATGTTGGGTTCGATTATAAAGTATCGGATGTAAATGCAGGTGTTACCATGGGGAATACTTTAGCATGGGTAAACTCCATGCTTGTTGCTGATTGGGTTTCTATCAGCCCTTCCGGAGATGGTGTTTTGGGCGTGGGCGGTTCACAGGTAGTAAATGTGACAATAAACAGTGAAGGACTTGCTAATGGTACCTATACGGAATACATCGTAGTAAGCAGCAACGATCCATTCAATCCATCTGACACCGTATTGCTTACCGTTAATGTTGACCAGGACAATTGTGTTTCTTTCAACGCCACAGTGGGTTGCCAGGGTGAAGTTTGTTTTAATGATTCAACAGAAGCAGGCACTACCAGTATAGATTGGAGCTTTGGCGATGGTGGCGTTTCCACATCGAATGATCCTTGCCATTCATACACTGCTTCAGGCACCTATGAAGTAGAAATGATTGCCTGTGGAACGGATGGTTGTGATACGGTTACGCAAACTATCGATGTTACCATTGTGAATGCTGCGATTGCCTATAATCCGGTAACTGTGTATGAAAATGAAATCGTGTCCTTCACCAGCAATTCTTCAGGTGCTACATCCTGGGATTGGAACTTTGGTGATGGTGGAACTTCTACACAGGAGAATCCCACACATTTGTATACTCAAGAAGGTACTTACAATGTGATCCTTACCGCTAAAGATGGAGCCGGTTGTTCATTTATAACGGAAGATTTCATTACCATCCTTGCGGTTGGAATTACCGATCCTTCTCTCAGCTTTGATCTGAACATTTACCCTAACCCATTCAACAGCCAGGCAGTGATTGAGTATTCTCTGCCGCAAGCTTCTGCTGTGAATATTGAAATCTGGAATATGTTAGGTCAGAAAGTACAGCCGGTACTCGACAATGCCAGTCAGTCTGCAGGTACCTATACGTATCCTGTTTCATTAGCTGAAGGCGGCATCTATATGGTTCGCTTTGCAGTAGGAGAGACGGTGATCTGGAAGAAACTGGTTCGGGTGAATTAATTTCATCTTGCCTTTCAGCTTAAAACTGCCCTGCATCTCCGCGGGGCAGTTTTGTTTAACACCGTTGAGTTGTGAGTAGTTAGTAATGAGTAATGAGTAATGAGTATTGAGTAGCGCGTCCTAAGTCCTAAGTCTTGGGTCCTGGCTACTGGCTCCTGGCTCTTGCCTCCCATCGAGATTTGAATTTCCATTATCTATATTTGCACCCTTTCCCGAAAATAAATCATCACCTATGAAGACCCACCATTTTTTCCTGTTCACCATGCTTGCAGTTGTTTGCTTCTTTACCACCGTTCCTGTTTACGGTCAGTTGAAATATCCTGACACCAGGAAAACCGATCAGTCTGATAACTATTTCGGAACCAACGTAAGCGACCCTTACCGCTGGCTCGAAGACGATAACGCTCCCGCCACCACGGAATGGGTTAAAGAACAGAATAAAGTCACGTTCGACTACCTCGCTAAAATACCCTATCGGGAACAGATACGTGCCCGTATCACAGAAATTTACAACTATCCGAGAACCTCAGCGCCCTACCGTGCAGGTGAATATTACTTCTATTCCAAAAATGACGGGCTGCAGCCGCAGAGTGTGTATTTCTATCAGAAAGGACTTACAGGTGAACCCGTTACCTTTCTCGATCCCAATGCATTGAATGCTGCCGGAACCACTTCCGTCAATTTCAGCGGATTCTCCAACGACCGTAAATATTTGGCCTATTCCGTTTCGGAAGCAGGCAGCGACTGGCAGACGATCTATGTAATGGAAGTGGCCACAAAGAAAAAGCTGGCCGACAAACTGGAGTGGACCAAGTTTTCAGGTGCAGCCTGGTATAAAGATGGATTTTTCTACAGCCGTTATGATGCACCGGAGAAAGGAGAAGAACTTTCCCAGGCCAATAAATTCCAGAAAGTATATTATCACAAGCTGGGTGATCCGCAAAGCAACGATCAGCTCATCTATTCCGACAAAGACCATCCCCTCAGGTACATGAGTGCGCAGACCACAGAAGATGAAAAATTCCTCATCATCAACATCGCTGAAGGAACAGATGGAACCGAACTCTGGTACATGGATCTGAGAAATCGTGAAGCCGGATTCAAATTGCTGTTTGAAGGGTTCAAATACAATTACAATGTATTGGATAATGAGGGCGAGAACCTGTTGGTGATGACCAATTTTGAAGCGAAGAACTACAAAGTAGTTTCCGTAGATCCGAAAAATCCTGCTACCTCGAATTGGAAACCCATGATTCCGGAAAAGAAGATGCTGCTTCAAAACGTGATGACTGCCGGAGGAAAAGTATTTGCACAATACCTGCAGGATGCCACCGCACGCGTGTACCAGTTTGACCGCACCGGCAAAATGGAGCATGAAGCAAAGATGCCTGGTTATGGAACGGTCGCGGGTTTCTCAGGGGAAAAGGATGATAAAGTGCTGTTCTATTCATTTACTTCATTCACCTCACCGGCTACGATTTATAAGTACGATATAGCCACCGGAAAATCGGAAGTGTATAAAAAGCCCGAAGTAAAATTCAATCCCGACCTGTACGAAACGAAACAGGTATTCTATCCTTCGAAAGATGGTACCAAGGTTCCGATGTTTATCATTCACAAGAAGGGAGTGAAGCTGGACGGCAGCAATCCAACTATGTTGTATGGATATGGAGGCTTCAACATTTCACTCACCCCCAGCTTCAGCGCTTCCCGAATTGCCTTACTCGAGAATGGAGGCATCTATGCAGTAGCCAATCTGCGTGGTGGCAGTGAATATGGCGAGGAATGGCATGAAGCCGGCATGTTGCTGAAGAAGCAAAATGTGTTTGATGATTTTATCGCAGCGGCGGAATACCTGATCAAAGAGAAATATACTTCCTCTGAAAAGCTTGCCATCATTGGCAGATCCAATGGCGGTTTGCTGGTAGGAGCCTGTCAGACGCAACGGCCTGATCTTTTTAAAGTCTGTTTCCCGGGAGTGGGCGTTATGGATATGTTACGCTACCACACCTTTACAGTAGGCTGGGGCTGGGCTGTAGAATATGGAGCAAGCACCGACTCCGTGAATTTCAGAAATCTATACAAGTATTCCCCATTGCATAATTTGAAAGCAGGCACCCGCTATCCTGCCACCCTTATTACCACGGCAGATCACGACGACAGGGTAGTACCTGCCCACTCCTTCAAGTATGCAGCGGCGATACAAGCGGCACAGGCCGGTGATGCGCCGGTGTTGATACGCATTGATGTAAATGCCGGACATGGCGGCGGAAGGCCGGTAGCCAAGGTGATTGAAGAAGACACAGACATCTATTCCTTCATGTTTTGGAACATGGGAATTAAGAGCCTGAAAGCACAGCCTTAATGCAACTTTGAGTGTTGAGATTTAAGATTTGAGTGTTGAGATTTAAGATTTGAGATTTGAGATTTAGGATTTGAGATTTGAGATTTGAGTACTTGTGTGCTCTTAAAATAGGTTGACCTATTTAAACTGATTTTTCAATTTTCTAATGACATTTGATTGTAACTATTGCTTTTAGTGATTCTCATCTTGAGTCTTAAGTCTAAAGTCTTAAGTCTAAAGTCTTGAGTCTTGAATCCTGGCTCTTGGCTCTTTGCTCTTTGCTCTTGGCTCTTATCAATTCCCCTCCCAATGAATAACATATCCCCGCAAACTATATATTGCATTAAAATTCAAAGCCCATGCGCCCCATTCAATCCCTCCTTGATGAATACGGTGACAGCCATCAAAACCCGGTAAACAAAGCGGTGCATTGGATTTGCGTGCCTGCTATAGTTATCAGCCTGCTCGGACTGCTTTGGTCCATTCCGATACCTTCCTTCTTTCACCAGGTTGCATTAGGGCCCATTACCCTTAACTGGGCCATTATTTTCATGGCCTTTGCCATGATCTACTACGTGCGGCTCTCCATTCCTCTGGCTTTAGGCATGCTGCTTATTGTTGCCGGCTTCACCTTCATCATCTACCAGCTTTCAAATAGTAACCTGTTACCCCTATGGGCCATCTCCCTACTGATTTTTGCCACCGCCTGGATAGGACAGTTCTGGGGCCATAAAGTAGAAGGCAAAAAACCTTCCTTCCTCAAGGATGTCCAGTTTCTGTTGATTGGCCCTGTCTGGTTATTGCATTTTATCTACCGGAAATTGGGAGTTGGGTATTAATTGCAAATAGAAAAAATTAGTAACTCTAAGTAGTGAAGATTTAAGAAATAGAACGCGGATAACACTGATCATACGAATTCCTACGGATTTTTATTCGATCATTCATAAAGGATACTTTGAATAAACACTGGTTTAATCTGTGGTTATCAGTCAAATCCGTGTCATCCGTGTGCCGTTTTTCTTTTATGCTGAATAGTTACAAAATTTGAAGTCAGGTTTAGGATATTTACGCAATGCGCAATTTTTTCAGTTAGAAAGGGATACTGTTCTTTTTCAATGGATTAAGAGGAAAGTGTAATAGAGAAATAAACGAAATAGTAGCGTAAAGCCAACCATTATAGGCTATGTTAAGACGACACAAACAATGACAACAATCAGAACAATCGGACTTCTTCTTCTATTTGCAACAGGACAAATTGCGTATGGACAGAACAACAAGGAAAAGGCACTTGCAAAAGGTCAAGAAGCTATCAAACTTATGGACAACGGGAAACTTGACGAGAGTATAAAGTTACTTGAAGAAGCACAAAAACTCGACCCAGACAGGTTTGACTACCCTTATGAAATGGCCTATGCATACTATTCTAAAGAAGACTATAAGACTGCCATTAAAATTTTAGAAAAAAATATAGACCATAAAGATGTAACAGAAAGACTTTTTCAACTTTTAGGAAATAGCTATGACGTACTGGGCAAAAGCGACAAAGCTTTTGAAGCATATGACGCTGGTCTAAAAAAATTTCCTAATTCAGGAATAATATATTTAGAAAAAGGAAATGTCCATTGGAACAAAAAGGAATATGAAAAAGCACTACCCTTTTATGAAAAAGGAATTGAAGTAGACCCAAAATTTCCTTCCAATTACTACCGAGCGACAAGAATTTATTGTAGTTCGACAGAAGAAGTTTGGGGGTTGATTTACGGAGAAATATTTATGAACTTAGAACGCAACAGTAAAAGGACTTCGGAAATTAGCAAGCTTCTTTTTGACACTTACAAAAGTGAAATCACAATTAATGGCGACTCTGCTAAAATTGATTTTTGCAATGCTGTAATTAATGCTGACGATATAATTGGTAAAGACAAAATCAAGTTTCCATTTTGTATGGTATTTGGTCAAGCATTTATTATGTCAATAATTAGTATTAAAGCAATCGACATCAATTCACTTGATAAAATAAGAACATCTTTTGTAGAAAACTATTTTAAAATGGGGCATAACAAAACGCATCCAAATATCCTTATTGACTATCAGGACAAAATATTCAAATCAGGACAGAGTGAAGCATATAATCATTGGATTTTAATGAAGGGTGACGAAGATGGTTTTAATAAATGGCAATCGGAAAACAAAGATAAATGGGACAGTTTTGTAAAATGGTTTAATGACAATGGACTTAAGGTTGACAACTCTAATAAGTTTTATAGTGGACAATATTAACCAAGCGGACGAAAGAAACACAGCCTATAACAGCACCTACAAGAAATTGACGGTTCAGTTATTAAATGAAGCTTCGTGCTTCGTATTAAGTTCAGTGTTGGCAGACAGTTTTACGCTCAGAAACCGCCAAATTCTTAAACCCGCAAAACGTAGTTGGACGACCACACAATCACCAAACACGCCTGGCAACATTTGCAAATAAAGTATGAAATCAGCATCATAAAATTATGATCGAATGGCAAAAACAAAGACAACTTATACTGGACAGGACGTTATAGATTTTGTAAACTCATACGTTGACAACGAGCAGAAAAAAGCGGACAGTTTCCGGCTAATTGAGCTAATGCAAGAATGGTCTGAATCTGAACCTAAAATGTGGGGACCGAGCATAATAGGTTTTGGTAATTATCATTACAAATATGCAAGCGGACATGAAGGAGATGCACCAGTTCTGGGCTTTTCACCAAGAAAAGCCGCACTAACACTTTACGTGTATTCCGACACCGAAAAAAGCAGGACACTAATAACTGACCTTGGTAAATTCAAAATGAGTAAAGCTTGTATTTATGTAAAAAAGTTTTCTGACATCAATACAGACGTCCTAAAAGAACTATGTATTGAATCAATCAAATACATTAGCGAGCATCACGAATGTTCTTGCAGAGTAAAATAACAGACGCATTGACGAAAGACAGAAACACTGCTGCTAGCATATAAGGATTAATCGCGCGCAGCTGGCATAAATGAATGAAACACGCATAGCTATCCAAGCAACTTTTACATTTCCTTTTCATTTTTTAACATTTCCTTTACTAAAGCCGGGCACAAAGACTTGTAGCTTTGTTGGAATTGATACTTAAACTTGAAAAAGTATGAAAAAAGTTATTTATGCGCTGATCTTATCCCTGGTTGTGGTAAGCGGATTAGTACTTGCTAATCGCGAAATCAAGAATGAAGCTTCTAAAGAAGCAACCCCAAAGCCACTCTCTGCTGCAGAAATGAAAGCCGAAATGAAAAAATGGGAGGCTACTCCGGAGGGTATAAAGTTCAAAAAATGGGAAGCGTCTCCCGAAGGTCAAAAAGTGCTTGCCGCTTCGGCTAAAATAAGAAACCATGTAAGTGATTCTGCCAACATGGACGCTGTTGTAACCTCTCTTTCTCTTCCGCCAGGCTCACGATTAGGTTTCGGCGTGATGGTCAGTATTAATGGTGAGGGTTATATTCTTAGTTTCGGTCCGGAAAAGTCTAATGAATTTCAGCAATTGCATAGCCTGAAAGTTAACGACAGAATAATTATAAGAAGCCATTTTCTATCGTACGCGCCGAAGTATTCATATCCAATTGTTTCGGGCGACTATGTAGAACGGGATAGTAAAATAATTTATAAACGTGCCCCTCGTAAAGACGGCTGCTGAGAAAAGTTATGGAGGAAAGACCTTTACGGACTTAAAAAGTAAATAGGGCCGGAAATAAAGTCGTTGACTGAAACAGGTTGATTTTTTTAACTAAGTTTTCTATTTTCTATTGACATTTTTATTATTTGTCTTAAGTCTTAAGTCTTGGATCTTAATTTAGGTGAGTAAGTGAGCAAAGTAGAATGGTGATTACAAAATAGCAAGTGATCGGCTTCGCCACAACAATTTAACAATTTAGCAATTTAACAATTTAACCATTTAGCCATTTAGCCATTTAACTGGAGAATCAAACAACTATGAAGCACTGTGCAATCGGCATACTCATCGGACTCTTTGCTTTTAGTGAAGTATATTGTCAATCATTAACAGATGAGCAAGTAAATTTTCTAAAAAGTAGCTCAGGAGCGATATACCTGGATAGTTTGCAAGAGCAGCCTGATTGGAGCTTTCTGTTACCCCATGTGAAAGACAAGAATTTAATACTGATAGGAGAATCTAATCATGGCTCAAAAGAGATATTTGAGTTGCGTAATTCTTTAATAGCGTATCTGCATCAAAAGACAGGAACTAAAACGATATTATTTGAATCCGGAATTGGTGAATTAATAGCGGCAGACATGAATAGGGATGACCTGACCCCTTTTCAAATGACAGATGGCTTATTTGGAGGCTGGCGCACAAAGGAATTCGTCGAATTAATGAGCTATGTTAAATCGCATAGTATTTCAATTGCCGGATTTGATGTTCAAAGAACCGGCTTGACGTTCAATCCTGTTTTAATGAATGTGGTACAAAGATGCAAGCTGGATACGATGAGCAGTTATGATCTTGAGACGAGATATCGGTTGGTTGCAAGAGAATTGACAAATAGAAAAGCAATATATGACTCTCTGAGAAGCATAACGGAAACGCTGATCCTTGATTATCAAAAGGTGAAGACCGCCCTATCACCTTTTATTACGGAAGACGCTCCACGCGATTTATTGCTAATAAACAGTACCCTGGAGAATAGAATCACCTACTTGTCTTATATGCTGCAGTTTCTCAAAGACAAAGACTGGAACAGGAGATGGGCCGCACGGGATTCCGCAATGGCAAAGAATGTGGAATGGCTCATTGAAAGGGAATTTAAGGAGGGTCCGGTAATAATAATCGGACATAATTATCATATAGGAAAGTATAATGAGCATGAAAAGGTTATGGGTGAATTGCTGGCGCCCGGATACGGCAATGACATGTATTCTATTGGAATTTTTGCCGGTTCCGGAAGCTTTAATGATAATTCCGGAGGAGTGGTAAAGATGGTACCACCGGATTCGGCTGGACTGGATATTAAACATATTATTAGTCAACTGGATGGCGAAGTAAATTTTCTTGACATCCCGGAGAAATTCTCAAAGGGCAGTGACTGGCTTGTTCAGGAGATAATCATTAATGACACCTTTATAGACTTAGAAAACAGCAACAAAATGGTTTTATCTAAAACCTTTGACGGACTGATTCTTCTAAAGCGTGTTTCCCCTGCAACAGTTGATTGATAATATTGCTGCGGGCCATATCGTGTATGCTTAAAGTCCCGAATTAGGCGCATAATAAGTACATTATTTAATTAGTTTTATTGCGGCATGCAGTTGATTGTTTCAATCGCCCATGAACTCAAATCCCCATTTGTAAACCACAATTCCCCGGATAATACCTCCATGAGTGTAACCACAAATTAATCAATACATGGCCAAAAAGAATTCAAAGAAAAGCGCTAACAATTACGGACACATAGATTTCAATCTTGCGGAGAAGCATGAAATAGAGAGCCTTATCCAGGAGCAAATCAAAAGATTCCAGGTAATAAGCAGTTCTAAGAATGATGCCATCATCACTTCTGATGAGAGTAAGCTTATTTTATTCTGGAATAAGGGAGCCGAATATATATTTGGTTATACTGCTGAGGAGGTCATTGGTCAGCCATTGACATTGATCATTCCTGTTGAATTGCATCAAAGGCATAATGAAGGTATTGAAAGAATGAATCAGAGAAAGAGACCTCGTGTGCTTGGAAAAGTGCTTGAACTGCAGGCGATAAAAAAAGGTGGGGAAGTATTTCCTATTGAACTGACACTCGGAAGCTGGGATAATGATGGCAAAAGATATTACAGCGGCATTATCAGGGATATAACGGAAAAGAAAAAGGCAGAACAGATCATATTGACTGAGAAGAAGAAATCGGAAGAGTTACTACTGAACATTTTACCTAAGCAGGTGGCCGATGAATTAAAAATCAATGGAAAAGCTACCACAAAAAAATATGATAATGTGACGATTCTATTCACCGATTTTAAGGATTTCACCAGGATGGCTCCGTCCGTTTCCCCGATTAAACTGGTGGAAGAACTGAATGAAATATATAGTCACTTTGATGATATTATGGAAGCCTTCCAGGTTGAAAAGATAGAAACGATCGGCGATGCCTATTTTGCTGCATGCGGTGTGCCGGTAAAAAATAAGCATCATGCGATTCAATGTATAGAAGCGGCCAGGCAAATGTTCAAGTATTTAGATGAACGAAATGGAAAGAATAAGATACAATAGGAAATGCGGGCAGGAATTCATTCCGGTCCTGTCGTGGCCGGCGTAGTAGGAAAGAAAAAATATGCCTATGATCTTTTTGGAGATACGGTAAATACGGCCAGCAGGATGGAATCCAATGGAGAGGTGGGAAGGATCAATATATCGGAGAGCACTTATGATTTAGTAAAGGGAAAATATAATTGCATTCACAGGGGTCAGATATATGTAAAGGGGAAGGGAAATTTGAACATGTATTTTATAGATTAAAAAAATGGAAACAGCGATTGACAAGGGTTTATTAGTGATGGGAAGAAGATGCGGAATTGTCAGGGCCCGGTAACAGGGAATGGTTCCATATTTGCAGGCCCGCTACTTGCAATGCTACAGTCCGTGCTCAGGATTGTTTGATATCCCCTAAATCTGTACTTCAGTGCCTGGATTCTGGATTAAACGAGCCAGGGGCAGACTTCGTCGATTTTATAGGAGCGATAGTGTAAAATTTACCTAATTTTATTTTGCAGGATGTTGTAGAATATGGTGACTTTGAAATTCGCTTTATAAGTAAAGCAATTTCCTGCTGCATGAATCAACGCTTAACAGAAAGTAACTCAAATCAATACTGTCAATGGCAAAAATGGAAATCATTTTCATTATTCTTTTTTCTGCTGTGCTTGCAGGAAATTTCGCAAATGGGCAGGACAGGATGCCTGCGGATAGTTTTTTAAAACTTGCTGAAGAGTATAAGAGCAAATCGAATCCGGACAGTGCCATCTATTATTATGAAAAGGCTGCTATTGAAAATGAAAAGATTGGAAACATAGAAGAGGAGATTGATGCCTTTAATCAGATAGGTGTTCTTTTAACGCGGAAGGGCAACTATGATGAAGCGAAAACATGGCTAAACAGGGCATTGGCAAAAGGCATCGTTTCATTAGACAGCAATAGTTTGACCCTTGCCCGGACCTACATTAGTTTAGGCGTAGTTTATAGCGCTGAAGATCAGTTTGATCAATCATTGTATTATCACAACAAAGCACTCTCTATTCGTCTTTTCAAATTAGGAAAAAATAATGCTGACGTGGCAACCAGTTATGGCAACATCGGTAATGTCTATTTCCGTATGAAAGATTACGACAATGCCATTACCGCACATTTCAAGGCTATGAAAATCAGGAAGAAATTATTTGGAAAGAACGGCGTGGAAGTGGTGCAATCGTATACCAACCTTGGAAACGCTTATAAAGGCAAGGCGGAGTATAAGAGATCATTAAGCTACTATGAGAAAGCATTGCATAGCAAAATTATTCAACTCGGGCAGGGACATAAAGACCTGTCCGTATATTATACCAGGATCAGCGAAGTGTATTACTTAATGAACAATGAAGTGAAAGGTTCGCAGTATAAGCAAAAAGCAGAGGAAGTTGTAAAGCAATAAGAATAGCCGGAGATGATTTATCAATAGGAGCTTACGGTTGTTTTATTTTGTTTTACTGCGTGGTGTCTTCCTTGAAGTATCATTGGGGTGTAATAAATGTTTGAAGGAAGTAAATTCATCGAAGCGAATGTGATTTACATTGGGAGTTTAGATTTGAGTTATCTGCAATTCCTTTTGGCGAGTATTACGAAACTTAGGGACATGATACAAAACTTCGAAGACTCGTGCATAAGTTCAAGAGATTTCAAAAACCGCTGTACAAAACCTCGCCTGTTTTTTGAAAACACTGGAACTTGCCACGCACCAAATCCCCCGTCCTGACTTTCTCAGGACAAGACAACTTTTCATCCAAACTACTCGGCGAGTAAAAAAGAATATTTTTTGGAAATCGAAAAACATTCTTAAATTCAAAGCAATGAAATGAAAATAAATTTTAAAGATGGTAGCTTTTCTTCTAAATTTTTTTGCAATGAAGAGTTTTATCTTGAACATCACACTTTCCTTTTTGTGCTTGATAGTTTTTTTTAACGACTGCCATAGCCAGAATTATCATCCCATGCCATTCTCTAATGCTGTATGGAGGGAATATGGAGTTGATGATCCAATAAATCTTCCCAATCTCTCTTATATTAACGAATATTATCTTGATGGGAATACACTGATTGGAAATTTTGTTTATCAAAGAGTACGATTCTACACTAGAGCAATGTCGGGCGATACTTTTCCAAGTAATGACCAATTCTTTTATCGCCAAGATACGGTCAACAAGAAAGTTTACATCCAAAATATATTCGAACCTTTCAACGATACGCTGATTTATGATTTTGATGTGGACTTAGGCGATACACTTCACAACATTCTTTATTTTGGAGGCAATGACTCTTCACTATATTGTTGCATCTGGGTGGATCAAATTGATTCAATTCAAACAATCGAAGGGAAACCATTTCCCTTATACAAAAAGTGAGCAGATCTTATAGAAATATTGTCCTGGTTTCAATAGCATTAATTAGTACTATAATGCATTTTAATCATTTCAGCAAAGACTTAATGGGTGTTCATGTTTGGAGACAAACGCAGACTCAATCAACCATTCTTAATTTTTATGAAGAGGATATGAATATTTTGAATCCGCATAGAAATGAAAGAGGAAACGGTGATGGTTTATTCAGAATGGAGTTTCCTTTAATGCAGTGGTTGGTAGCGGGCGTATATACCCTCTTTGGAAATCACCTGATATTA
Source organism: Chitinophagaceae bacterium (assembly GCA_016704325.1). Classification (GTDB taxonomy): domain Bacteria; phylum Bacteroidota; class Bacteroidia; order Chitinophagales; family UBA10324; genus JACCZZ01. The sequence goes on along the minus strand of JADJAG010000008.1, from coordinate 85,185 downwards.
AGCAGGTTGTTTATGTTTATTATTGGATTATTTTCGGTCCTGGGCATGTATAGATTACTTGAGTTTTTATTCCGTAATGAAACCTTAGCGTTGATCGGTGCCTGGGCATTTAATTTTTCACCCTGCTTCTATTATTATACAATTAACCCCTTGCCTGACAATTTAGCTTTATGCTTCTCCATTTGGGGAGTTGCTTTATTCTTTTTTTGGCATGAGAGAGGCAAGACATATTTGCTAATGATAAGTGGATTCTTATTAAGTGCCGGAGCATTATGCAAACTTCCTTTCATATTATATTTCAGCGTACCGCTGTCTTTTTTCATTTTAAATAGTATTAGAAATGGAATCAACAGTAATGATGCGTGGAACGTACTTTGTGCATCCGTTTTTATATTATTGCCAGTTGCATGGTATTTTTCTGTTATTCCGCAATGGACAGGTAATGGAATTGTTAGAGGAATTTTTGATAGCAATGCCTCGCCATTTCAGTTTCTGGACTACCTCTGGCACAATTTAGTATCAGCATTGCCGGAGCTCATGTTAAATTATGGCTCGGTGCTTTTCTTTTTAAGTGGGTTTTACTTTATTTATCGTAACCGGGTGTGGAAGAATCCGCTTTTTGGAGTCATTGTTGCATGGAGCATGGCGATACTTGCTTATTTTATTTTTGAGATTCACATGATTGCAAAGATTCATGATTATTATCTTTTCCCGTTTTATCCAATGCTGTTTATACTGGTCGCATATGGAGCATGGAATCTGCTTGCACTGAAAATCAGATACCTGAAATACCTGGTTATTTTATGTTTGCTGATTCTTCCTTTGACTGCCTATCTCAGGATGGAGGATAGGTGGAACGCTGAAACACCGGGTTTTAATAAGGACTTACTAGTGTACAGCGAGGAACTTAGAAATGCTGCCCCAAAAGATGCTTTATGTATCGTAGGAAATGATGTTTCACATTATATTTACTTTTATTACATTGACAAAAAAGGGTGGGCTTTTCAAGACAATAACATAAGTGCGAAAAGAATGAATGAAATGATAAGGGATGGTGCAAGGTATCTGTATTCGGATTCCAGGCAAATTGAAAATGACAGCAGCATTTTTCGGCTTCTTGATAAATTGATTTTGGAAAAAGGATCTTTTAGAGTTTACAGGTTGAAGGAAGTAAATGCTGCACAACGCTTCATACCGGATTCATAAGTTGCCGCGATGAGCTGAGCAGTTTCCGAAGATCGCTGGAAAATATTCATCAAACTGAATTTAGGACGAGATGCTTTTGTAAAAATGCATATATCAACTCAAAATTTAAAACAGATAAATTTATGGACCAGGCAGAAAAGACAATGCACGATAATCTACACAAAAACACAGGGAAAACCCTGGAACAATGGGTGCAACTTGTTAAGAAGGAGAATTTTGAGAAGCATGGGCAAATCATTAACTTCTTAAAAGAAAAGCATGCCTTCACGCATGGCTTTGCAAACCTGGTGGCGCATAAAGCGAAAGGCTCTGATGCTGGTTCTGTTGAGAACAAAGACGAACTGATTGAAAAGCAGTATAAAGGCAAAGAACACTTCATACCACTTTACGATAAACTGATGAAGGAGATATTATCATTTGGTAAGGACATCGAAGTGGCTCCAAAAAATGCATATGTCAGCCTGAGAAGAAAGAAGCAATTTGCACTCCTGCAACCTGCCACTAAGACAAGGTTTGAAGTCGGTATTATTTTGAAAGGTCAGGAACCCAAAGGCATTCTCGAAGAGATTAAAGCGGCCAATGCCATGTGTTCCCATAAGATTAATCTGTCGGGCGAAAGTGATGTTACACCGGAAGTAATGCAATGGCTGAAAGCAGCATACGATAAAGCAAACTGATCACTTCACTAAAAGCCAACCAATGAAATTAGGGGCCTTTTCCATTAGTTTAAGTGTCAAAGACATTCACGCTTCCAGGCAGTTTTATGAAAATCTGGGATTTTCTGTTTTCGGTGGTAATATCGATCAGAAATGGCTGATAATGAAAAACGGAAATGCCCTTATCGGCTTGTTCCAGGGAATGTTTGAAAAAAATATAATCACATTCAATCCCGGTTGGGATGAGAATGCGCAGAATATGGATGACTTTGATGATGTAAGGGCAATTCAAAAGCAATTAAAGGAAAAGGGGATAAAGTTGGAAAGTGAAGCAGCTGAAAATACAAGTGGTCCTGCCAGCATTGGATTAACAGACCCGGATGGAAACAGTATCCTCGTCGATCAGCACAGATAATAAAGAAGGTCACCGTAAATTTTCATAATAAAATAGTATGCGGATGCTATTCTTTGTTCAACCAGTATAAAAGTTTGTTAAAGATTGGAACAATGCTAAAGTCGTTTTTATACTTTCTGGTAAACAGTCAATCGTTATTTATTAACCTGACACGAATTGCCATTTTTATCGTCATGATTTGGATTGGCGGATTAAAAGTATTTCAATATGAAGCAGACGGCATTGTTCCATTTGTAGCAAATAGTCCGTTTATGTCATTCTTTTACAGCAAGGATGCCCCTGAATACAAGGAGTATAAAAACCCGGAAGGCAAAACTGTTCAGAAAAATGTGGATTGGCATAAGGAGAATGGAACGTATGCTTTTGCTTATGGACTGGGAGCAGTAATTGTAATTATTGGTTTGTTGACATTGCTGGGCATATGGAAAGCCAAAATAGGTTTGATAGGCAGCCTGATGACATTGGTGATGTCCGTAGTGACTTTGTCATTCTTAATCACCACTCCGGAGGTGTATGTACCCAATTTAGGTGGAGATTTTCCGACTCCTCAATATGGCTTTCCTTATTTGTCGGGAGCAGGGCGATTGGTGATTAAGGACATTGTTATGATGGCGGCTGCCCTCGTTTGTGCTTCTGATTCTGCGAAAAGAATACTTGAGGGATACAGGTAAGCTGGAGATAAAGCAAGCTTAGATTTGTTGTATTAGTATTTCTTCAAACATTTATTTAGATAATCTGACCTAATCGACAAAGAAGTTTAATGTAAGAACCGAAACAACTAATGATATCAGTGACATTCATGGTGTTTTAAGAAACAGTGAAATATTTATTCCATAAATTTCTCTGGTTGCTTTTTGTGTTCGACATTTATTTTTGAATCAGCCATAATCCATCAGATAATAATGGTTACAAAGAAGAAGGAAACAACGGGCCATCTTTTAGTGCAATCCGCCTATACATCTGAAGAGTTTATCGTTAGGTTGACTCAGTTAGGCGTAAAATCAGCCATTGATAACTCCAGGTATTTCAGAGGTGATGACAGGAAAAACAAATTCCTGGGTGTGCAGATGTCAGCCATATTCTCACTTGCAAAGCAGTTCACCCAAATGCCGCTCCCTGAAGTAAAGCAACTTCTTGCCAGCAATTTCTATGAAGCAAGAATGGGAGCTGTAAGTATAATGGACTTCCAGGCAAGAGATCGTAAAATAACGGCTGATAGGAGAAAGGAGTTGTATAGTATTTATATGAAGCATCACGATAGAATAAATAACTGGGACCTGGTTGACCGAAGTGCGCCTTATGTAGTAGGAGGTTACTTATTTGATAGATCAAGAGCTCCGCTTTACAAGCTGGCCAAATCTAAAAATGTATGGGAGAGACGAACAGCCATTGTTAGTACCTATTACTTCATTCGCCAGAACGACCTGGCAGATACTTTTAAGATTGCAGCATTATTAATTCATGATAAACACGACCTGATCAACAAAGCAGTCGGAAGCTGGGTTCGTGAAGCAGGCAAGCGTGATCAACAACAGTTAATCCACTTCCTGGACAAATATGCAGCAACCATGCCACGGGTGACGCTTCGATATGCGATTGAAAAGCTGGATAAGCGGTTAAAGCAATTTTATTTGAAGTTGACAAAATGAAACCAATAGTAGTTCTGTTGAAATTAGCATGTACAACTATACTAAGCAAAGGAGTAGAGACTGTTTGACCCCTTTCTAATACATGAGAAGTTGTTACTGTGCAGTCCACTTAAATTTTATAGTTCTAAGTAATCTGGTTTTGCCACGACAGCTAAAAGTTTTGTTTGCATTTCACTATGCTTCTTTGTGCCTTAAGGGTACTTTTTTTAGTGCTGCTGAACAGTAACGAACTATCCCAGAATAGCACAACAGTATTAAACGGCAGCATATATTGAAATGTATTTCAATGATAAAAGTCAAGCAGGCTCCTGTTGCAGGTCAGTTTTATAGTCTTTGCTTAGAGTTTATTTTGCCATTAAACTTCATAATAAAACCAAAATGGAAATGAAAAAGATATTTTTTATTACAGTAGTCCTGATATGGGCTGCTGTGGAAACGTATGCACAAGAACAACAGCAAGATAAGGATCAGATCCAATTGCAGGAATACTTGATGCTAAAAGATGGTAACATGTACCAGGTTAAAGATCAGAATCAAACTCCATTGCGAGGGCAATACAAGATGCAAAATGGTGCGGTTGTAAATCCGGATGGCAGTTACCAGTTGAAGGATCAGAAGCAGGAACGGTTGCAAAATGGTGAGTGCCTTGATATGGATGGGAAAAGGTATAAGAACCAACAGGAATTTACCGAGCAGATGCAATATCGTGCACAGGCCATGTCACAAGAGTATTTTATGTGCCAAAGCGGCCAGATGTATCGTATCCGGAACAATGAAAAAATACAGCTTGGCGAATCTTTCACTTTTCAGAATGGAGCAAATGTGAGTCCGGGTGGCAAAATGCAATTGAAAGACAAGAAGCAACTTCAATTGAAGGATGGAGAATGCCTGGATATGCAAGGCAACAAATACAAAAACCAGTCAGAGTACAGCCAGCAAATGCAGTATCGTGCACAGTTAATGGGTCAGGAGTATTTGATGGTTCAGAGTGGTAAGGTATATCGAATTAAAAGTGAGAAAAGGGTACAGTTGGCAGAATCAGTCACTTTACAAAACGGCACTATCGTTGGACCGGAGGGCAGCATGCAGTTAAAGAACGGTAAACAGGTTAAGTTGAATGAAGGGGAATGCCTTGACATGCAAGGCAATCGTTATGAGAATCACGGTCGTTACAACGAAGGATTGGAGCAACAAAGCAGGGAAAGGATGGAAATGGAACGTGGCAGGGAATCAAAGGAAGGCGGTAAGGAAATGCAAAATCAGCACGGACAGGAAAAGGGAAACCCCAAATAAGGAGTGCTGAAAATTGAAACTGCATCTGCTTTACTTTAGTGAGTCTTGATGGTGCAGTTTCAATTCAATTTATAAAAGGGAAGTGTAGCCGATAATTGTGGAGCGGAAATAATGGATTGTAGTTATGAAAGCTTTAAGTGGTGGACTATTCGTTGTGTTAATATTGTTGATGTTTGATTCTTCAATGATGTTAAGAGCTCAAACAATTCACAAATTTCGTATCGATTCCGGTTGGCAGAAGACGGAGGTGAGAGTCGGTGTCTGGTACACAAGCGATTATCTGTTTATGGGAAGAGGCGATTCATCAAAAGCACCTTACTTATCGCCTTATGCGGGATATTATCACAAATCCGGTTTATTTCTAAGTACATCGCTGTCTTATTTAACCGGGGAAGGCCAGGGAAGGATTGATCTTTATAAGTTATCAGGGGGGTATGATTATTATGGAGAGAAGTTTGAGGCAGGCATGATTGTTTCAGAGTATTTTTTCAACGACTATAGTTATACGGTAGTGTCAGAAATGAGCACATCTCTGAGTGCTTACGTGGGTTATGATCTTGCAGGCTTTATGGTTTATGCTGACGGCGCTCTTGGTTGGAGCGGTTATACAGATGTGTTCGTAGGTGCAGAAATCAACCGGAAGTTCTATGCATTAAAAAGGAAATTGCGGATTACACCGGCAGTTTATTTGAATGCCGGTACTCAGCAATACTATAGTCAGTATTACACTATGAGAAACACGCAGACAGGGATGGGCAGTGGGAATGGAGGAGGCAGTGGCAGCGGACAGCAACCAGGTATTCCAAATAGCTCCAGGACAATTGAATCGCAAAAGTTTCAACTGTTGGACTTTGAAACAGACATTCAGGTGAGTTATAAAATTAAGAAGTTCCGTTTCTACCTAGCTTCCACTTTCACCTTCCCTGTAAATCCGGCTACCATAGTTACTGATCAGGGAACTTATGAGGAAGATCTTAATACCGGGTTTTATTGGTCAACCGGAGTTCGTTTAACGTTATAGCTTATGGCACTGTCACTCTAGTTCAAAGGGCAAGATCAAATGGCAATTTTTAAGTTTTACTTTCATATTAATTCGTGCATAGGAGCGGAACATCGCCGGTGTCAATATTAATTAGTCATTATTGTCAGGGAAAGTATTGAAAGTTAAGCTGAAACCCAATACTGGTGCGCATCATGTGACTCCACGATTCAGCGTGGGATTAAAGGCCAAAACCGGCTCCGGATGGACTTTAACCCACATTAGTTGTACAATAGTGATTATTTTTACATAACAGAATCGAATAAATCTATCAGGAAGAACGGTGTTTAGCAACGAAGTTTTTTGGTTCTCATTATTTCATTGAAATAATACAAATGCATTGATGAAACGAATTGCAGCAAAAGATATCGCATATGTAACGGTACAGTTGTTGTTGTTGCTGCTTTATCTTTTTCCAATAGCTGACAGGCCATTCGCAATCAGCAATATGGTGCGTTACATCACCATTGGTTTTGCATTAATTGGTGTGATCATCTTTTTGCTTGCCTTGTTGCAATTGAAAAGTAACCTCACCCCATTTCCTACTCCCAAGGTGCAGGGCTCGTTAATTCAATCCGGCATTTACAACTATATCAGGCACCCTATCTATTCCGGGATCATCATTTTTACTTTATCATATGGTGTATTTTCTCAAAGCACATGGAGAATAGGTGTGGGGTTAGCACTTTGGATACTGTTCTATTTTAAGTCGGAATATGAAGAAGGATTATTGAACGGCCGGTATAAGGAGTATGTGGCATACCGGGAAAAAACGGGCAGGTTCTTTTATTATGATTGATTTGCCTGAATGTGACTTATATCACATGTTTCCCACACAGCGTTGCTGAACTTTGTTGTGTAAAAAAAATCTTAGAGATATGTCAAACGAAACAATGTATGCAATGCCTCGCATCGGCGATACTGCCCCTGACTTTGAGGCCGTCACCACAACCGGTAAGATCAAATTTTCAGAATTTGCCAAGGAGAAATGGACGATACTCTTTTCTCATCCTGCCGATTTTACACCGGTATGTACTACAGAAATGAGTGGCTTTGCCATCCGCAAAGGGGAGTTTGAAGCACTCAATACGGAGTTACTGGGCTTGAGTATTGATAGTATTCATTCTCACTTGGCCTGGGTGAATAATGTGCGTGAAAAGACTGGAGTATATTTTTCATTCCCAATCATTGCCGATATAGATATGAAGGTGAGTAAACTATATGGCATGTTGCAACCCAATGAGAGTGAAACGGCTGCAGTTCGTGCTGTTTTTTTCATTGATCCTGCCAAAAAGATAAGACTGATCATGTACTATCCGTTAAATGTTGGCAGAAATATGGATGAAATTTTACGCGCTTTGCAGGCATTGCAGTTTTCAGATAAGCACAAAGTAGCGATGCCCCTGAACTGGAAGAAGGGAGAAAAAGTAATTATTCCCGCGCCTAAAACTTTGCAGGCCCTGGAGGAAAGATTAGCTGATACCACATGTGAGAAAGTTGATTTCTATCTCGCTAAAAAAATGGTAGAAGCATAGATTGTGCTTGAGTCGGGCAGTGATGCCCGGTAATGATCATTCGGAGGCTGTTAGGCCAATGAATGAAAGCCGGTAGGTAGGTTAACCATGTTACAATTAATGGAAAATGGTTGGTCTGCTTATCGGTCATTATTTTTATGGCAATGATGGTTTAGTTACGTTTAGATTTTACATACTCAAGTTGCTTTGGAATGGTCTAAGAAAAGGAAATGCATAACATAGATCGAACGGACTTTTTCGGATTGAATTTTTGAGAGCTGCCATTGGTATTAAATCAGGTTGGTTTTGATCTGTGGTTTTCAGCACCATCTGTGTCAAGTTTCATTTTGATACGCATCAAAAACATAATGCCTAATTTGAGTGACTAACTGATCTTCACAATACCATGAAAAAAGACATTGACTGCTTTGATGATGTAAAGTTACTGGTTGACAGCTTTTATGACCAGGTAAAACCGGATGCCACCATCGGCTATATTTTTAATGATATCGCACAGGTAGATTGGGAAGCGCACTTGCCGAGAATGTATAGCTTTTGGGCATCTATGCTGTTGGGAGAATCATCTTTCAATGGCGATGTAATGTCGAAGCATATTCAACTCAATAGGAAAACATCATTGACACAAGCTCACTTTGACCGGTGGCTGCAACTGTGGACGGCAACACTGGACCAGCATTTTGAAGGTAAAAAGGCAGATGAAGCGAAAGCAAGGGGGAAATCCATAGCTGATTTGATGTTGTTTAAGATCAACAAAGCTTAACAAGGTTATCATGCTGCATTCAATTGAAGAAACGGAATGAAATGTGGCACATAACCATGTTATAAGTTTATCAGGTGTACGATAATCTTACAAGCACTGTTGTAAGACCCAAAATGCGATTTCTTTCAGAATGCATTGCAGGTTCGCATCCTATTTTTACTGCGGTTCATGGAGTCTTTTGGGACATTATGGTTGCATTTTCAATGCTGTTCACAATGTCAACTCCAGGATAAATCTCGTAGTTTAAAACTCAATCTTATAATTCAAAACCGGAATCAATGGAGCCTGGTAAACCACGATCACATCCTGTTTCGCCGGATCGTAATATTCGCTGAAAATGTTTTTGCGGTTGGTGACATTCTGAATATCGAGCGACCAGGTGCTCGTTGTCTTAGGCCGGTTGCGTTTGAAACTGATTCCGATATCAGCACGGAAGTAATTTGGGTTTTGTTCCGAGAAAGCCAGCTCTTCCAAATAAACACCTGTACCTGCTTGTTGAGATGCAGCTACATCTATCGGCGTAGTCCGGAATCCGCCTGCATAAATAATTTTCCCATTCAACCCTAACACACGGCTTTTTGATTTTCCTGATAAGATAAAATCTTTGCCGGTTGTAAGTGTAGTGGCGAAGTTGCCATCATATCTTGTATTTCTTTCAACACCATCTGATCCTTTATACTTCGATTGGTAAAGGGAAGTTGATAAAAGCGCATAATAGTTATTGCTCAGAAATTTTTCAAGGGTAAATTCTATGCCGTAATTTTTTCCGGTACCCTCATTCACCAATGCATCGGTAACATAATCACCACCTGCATAGTTGAGCATGGAAAAGGAGTTGGCTTCTCCTTCAGCTACGGGTACATTGAATAAGGACTGGTAATATACTTCAGTCTTCAGGTGAAGGTCGGTGGTGAAAAGATAATCGTAAGACAGCACAAAGTGATGCGCTTTAGTAAAGGATAGGTTCTTATTTGGCAGGCTGACTGTTCCGGTTTCATTTGCTGACTGCGCGAAATAGATGCCGATGGGTTGCATCTGGCTCACCAAACCGTAAGCGGCGCTCAGTGTCTGCCTGTCATTCATTTTATAAGTCGCTGCAAGACGTGGTTCCAAAGATTTTGAATCATTCAGCAATAAATGCAGGTAATGAAATCCCGCATTAAAAGTAATGGCATCGTTGAGTTTGTATTGCCATTGCGCATAAGTTTGCATTGTATACGTACTGCCTTTTGTATTAATGTGCTCCTGCATCTGGCCGGTACTGTCATTCAATGAATTTCCGGAAAGATCATAGCGTATGTTTGTGGCGATAATGCCTGTTCGCAGGGCATTCTTAGCATTAAATTTATAGTTGAGTACGGAAGTCAATGCCAGTTTTTTCTGTGCATAGCCCAGATCATAATTGGCAACAGAGGTATAATCATTTGAATAGAAGGATTCTTCATAACCATTGCCTGCATAAGAATACAGCAACGCTGATTTAATATAAGCTTTTGAATTGAGTATGATGCCATGCGTTGCACCTGCAGCTCCGGTGTTTGAGTAGAAGTTGCTACTGTATTTTTCATAGTCGTATTCCCATGCAGTAGAATCCTTGAGTGCCTCATTTTTCTGATCACTTAATCCACCGAATCCAAAAAGTGTGAAGTAACCTGCTTTCTTTGTCGGCAGGTAAATATTGTAAGCCAGATCCTGGAAGTTGGTCACATAATCGTCCGGAAGCACGCCCACCTTTCCAAGTATGCTAAGTGTGGAGTAACGGTAGTTTACCAGGTAAGAGCCCTTGTATTTAGAGGAGAATGGACCCTCGGCAGCTACATTTATCCCAAGCACACCGGCAGATAAGGTCCATTCATTTTTTTCATTGTTACCTCGTCTCAGCCGCAGGTCAAATGCGCCGGAGATTGCATTTCCGTATTCAGAAGCAAAAGCTCCCGTTATAAAATCGGAATTGGCCAGCAATTGCGCGCTTAATATTGAGATCCCACCTCCGGAACTGCCGACATCGGCAAAATGATTGGGATTTGGAATGTCTATGCCTTCCATACGCCATAAGAGCCCATTTGGTGAATTGCCCCGGATCACAATCCTGTTATTGCCGTCATCAGCACTTACCACACCTGCAAAAGAAAGGGCCATCCTGGCAGGGTCGTTCACTGCCGCAGCATACTTCTGCGTTTCTGCCACAGAGAAAGTACGCGCGCTTACGGTTGACATATCATTGAGCGGCTTTTCACGCTGCCCCTCATCGGTGATCACCACCTCTTCTCCTTCAAGTATATGCTCCTGCATTTCAATAGTGAGTACTGTTTCTTTCCCTGAGTTTACCATGATATTCGGAATACTAAGTTCTTTGTAACCCATATAGGTGATGCGAAGGGTATGTGTTCCTACCGGGACTTTTTCCAGTTTGAAATTTCCATTTTCATCGGTATATGTTCCGGTTAGCGGTACTGAATTCAACAGGATTACGCTGGCATTTGATAACGGAGTTTCCACATGTTGCGCCACTATACTCCCGCGGATAGTTTGTGTAATACTTTGAGTAAAACCGTTAAAGGAGATAACTAAGGGTGAAAGTATTATCAAAAGAATTCTTTTCATGAAGCAGTTTTAATCAGAACGGCTCTTTCACAAAAAGTAACAAAAGAAGGAAAGATTTTTTTTGAGTAGGTTGTGTGTGGTGTAAGCAATTGAACAAATTAACTCTTCAATGGTTTTTATAACTTTAGTTTCAAATTGGCAATTATGGAACGAAAGATTACCAGGAAATACTCAAATGGGGAAGTCACTATTGTATGGAAACCTGATGTTTGTATTCATTCAGCTATTTGTTTCAAAGGACTGCCGGAAGTCTTTGATCCACGCGTGCGTCCATGGATCAACGCAGAAGGTGCTGCCACACAACAGATTATTGATCAGGTAAAGAAATGCCCTTCCGGCGCATTGACCTTTTTGATGAATAACCCGGAAACGGGAAATACAGACGTGCAAAGGGAATCAGAAGGAAATGAAGATGCTTAAAAGAAACACATTCCAATGAAATACGCTGCTGAATTAATTTAAATAATAAATAAGGAACGACTAACAAATGAATACAATCATAATTTCCGGCAGCATCCGCGAAAATGCATCAACAAAAAAAGTTGCTTTGAATCTGTTGAAACACCTTAAACAACACTACCAGGTGGCTGGAGAGGTAGTGGACCTGGCAGCGTATGACTATCCTATTTGGAAGGAGGTATTTGATAAAGAGCCGTCACCTCCGCAGATGTGTGTGGACCTTCATGCCAAGTTACAGGCAGCAGACGCCATGATCTTCATAACACCTGAATATAATGGAAGTTATTCCCTGGCACTGAAAAATATGATTGATTACTTTGGCTTGAAAGTATTCAGGAGGAAACCCATTGGGGTCACTGCAGTTTCTACCGGTGGCATGGGTGGCATCAGGGCAGGATTGCAGTTGCAGCAACTCATCCTGGCAATTTATGGTTACCCGGTTCCGCAAATGTTGCTGGTTCCCGATATACATCAACGTTTTGATAAGGACGGGGTATTGCTTGATGCCTCTTTTGAGAAGAATGTTACCCTTTTCACAAATGAGTTTGTCTGGCTCGCTGAAGCCATTTACGATAAGAAGAAAGCCATAGTCGCCGACACGTATAATAGCACTTCCTGACTACGGTATCATTATTGACATAGTGGTTGCATTTTAATGGATAACGCTAATCTTTCATGATCTCAGGACGCTTTGTCTGTGGTTTGTGAGCAACTTTTATTTCAGCGGTTTCCGATTCGTTTTGAACAGCTAAATTTAGGGCGGGAAGGTGGTGCACAATCTTCCTGTTATTCAATCTGAGAATTATTAAAAGGCTTCCAACATATTTGCGTATTCCGATAAAAATCCTGCTAGGGTGTATAGCCGGATTGATTGTGTTATTGATTACGTTGGTACTTTTATTACAAACCTGCTGGTTCCAGAATATCGCAGTTGATAAAGCAACTTCCTGGCTTTCGAAGAAAATAAAGGCCACCGTTACCTTGGAAGAAGTAAATATTTCTTTTCCGAAATCACTGTACCTGAAAAACTTCTTTATCGCCGATCTTAAGGGCGATACCCTCCTGCAGGTTCATGAGCTCACTGTTGATATTAATATGCGTTCTCTCCTTAGCAGCGAAGCAGTAATTAACTCGCTGGCCTTAAAAGGCGTTACCGCACATTTGTACAGGACGATTGCTGAAAGCAGTTTTAATTTTGACTTTATTGTTAACTCATTTTCAACGAAGGATAAAAAAACAGAAATAGTACCATCGAATAGTACTCCATTCAATCTTGTTCTCGGAAGCGTGAAGCTCGAACAGATCCGGGTCACCTTGTCAGATGAGGTTACTGGGATTGAAGCAAATGGAAATGTAGGACTGTTAGCCATCAGCTTCAATGAATTCAACCTGGTGAAGGAGATCGTCTCCGTGGATCAACTTACCTGGAGTGATTCCAGGGTTCATTATAGGAAGCGTAAAGCAGGAAGCAGCGATACTACTGCCTCATCACCCATATCCTGGCAACTTGAAGCAAACCATATTCAATTAACTGAACTGGATCTATTTTATTCGGATACAGCAACGCAAATCACCCTTGCCTCAAAAATAACCAGGCTGGAAGCGGAGCCTGATACCATTGATCTGGCCAATCTGATTTTTGATTTCAGAAAATTGCAGGTAGCGCAGTCCTCTTTCGCAGTAGCCATTGGAGGTGTACCTGCACCGGATGTGGAAGCAGCGGCAATGCCTGATACGGTTGATGAAGGGGTGATGGTACGTTGTGATGCCGCCTCTCTTCAGGAATTTGATTTTCGTTACGACAACAGGGCTGTTGCACCCGCCGCAAAAGGCATAGACTATAACCACCTTGATATAAAGAATATTACCGCAGAAGTTAGTAAAATCTTCTACCAGGGCATAAACATCAAAGCGGATGTTCATCAACTGAAAGCTGCTGAAAAGAGTGGATTCATCGTGCGGGAAGCTTATGGAAAATTCCATATGTCCGATAAAGGTGTTGGCTTCGACAGTTGCCTGCTGATCACAGGCAAGAGCACCATCCGCAATAGTGCAGGCATCAGCTATGCCTCGCTGGAAGACATTACTGATGATATTGGAAAACTGGGAATCTATGGAACTATGAAAAATGCCACCATTGCCATCAGTGAGTTACTTTATTTCTATCCGCCATTGGCTGATATCGAGTATGTGAAATCATCGCTGGATCGAAGGCTGACTGTTGATGGTAGTTTTTCCGGTACGCTCGACAACCTCTTGTTTAAAGGACTAAGCATAAAAACCGGAGCGACTCAATTGATTGCAGCAGGCCGCATTAAAGGGTTACCTGATGTCGATAAAATGGAATTTGACGTAAGCTTGTCAAAGTTCGCATCCACCAATTCGGAATTGCTATCATTATTGCCTGATAGTTTGTTGCCATCTTCAATACAATTGCCGGAGACCTTTACACTATCAGGCAACTTCACAGGTACAACGGACAATTTTAAAACGGCTGCTGTGTTCCAAAGTTCATTTGGAAATGCAGTCGTTGTAGCAGGCATGCAACAGGTTGTCGGTGACAGCCTGCCCAAATACAATGCTCAAATTGACCTCGAGAATTTTAACCTCGGAAAAATGTTGCAGCAGGAAGAGCAAATAGGATACATCAGTTTGAGTGCTTCTGCCATAGGCGAGGGATTGGAGCTGGATGTAATGAATGCAGACATAACTGCAGATGTCAAAAGCCTGGAATTGATGGGTTATGAGTACCGCGATGCTAAAGTGAATGGCACCATTGCAGATCAGGCATTTCTCGGGGAGATTACTATGGATGATGATGCGATCGCCTTCACATTCAAAGGAAAGGCAGGATTGGATATAGATCATCCTGAACACAACTTTAACCTCGATATTACCTACCTGGATCTTCAGGAACTTAACCTCTACGATCAGGAATTAAAATTTGCAGGAAATATAGCCGGCAACTTTACCGGGAACGACCTGAGAAGTATGAATGGCCACATTGCAGTTACAGGTGCTACTGTTGCAGCCAGGGATCAATTGCTCACCCTCGATTCCATCGAACTTTTAGCTACTTCCATTGAAGGGAAGTATGACTGGAAATTGCGTTCGCCGGTTGTTGATGCAAACTACCGTGGCACAGCGAGTGCAACCGTTGGCATCCCGATGCTGGTAAATCATTTTAACTACTACTTCAACAGGCAAGCCTACCGGGAAGCGGATACGCTGGGCAGTCAGCAATTTGATTTTGATGTCAGCATTCATGATAATATGGATTTGCTGCCATTTTTTGTCAGTGGTCTTAATGATCTAAACCCTGTCGTCATCACAGGTTCATTTGACAGCAAGTCAAAAAAACTGGAATTAACTTCAACACAGATTGATGCAAATTATTCCGGTATTGTATCAGACTCGCTTGTGCTGTCTGCCTCATCCGATCCTGAAAAGCTGAACTACAGCATTACTGCAGATCGCATACAAAAAGATACGTTGGTTCTGGAAGGAGTTTCTTTGAAAGGATATTTACAACATGATTCAATCACGGCATTTTTATCAGTTGCACCTACTGAACAAGACACGGCCTTGCTGCTGGGAGGATCACTTTCAACCAGGGGCGAAAACTATCGCTTGCATATTTGGCCGGATCAACTCGTCTTCAACAATGTGCGCTGGTCGGTAGAGCCCGACAACTATTTTCAATATGGCGCTGATGGTGTAATGGCACATGACATGAAAATTTATAATGATAGCAGTTACATCAAAATACAAAGTGTCGGTGATGTTGCCGGCGCACCGCTTGACTTTTCATTCAGCAATTTTGATTTAGGCATGTTATCAGGCATCGCAGATTCTTCAGAACAATTATTGTCCGGCCTGGTGAATGGAAATTTTCTGTTAAATGATATGAAGACCTCCACTTTCAGTGCTGACCTGGATGTTCAGGGGCTTTCCGTTTTAGGAAAGAAGTATGGCAACCTGGAACTCAATGCTGTGAATGAAGAAAAAGGATTGTATGATATTAAGCTTGGATTGCTGGGTGCCGGAAACGGAATCGCTTTAGATGGATACTATAAAGTGGAAGGAAATGTAAAGGAACTGCATTTTGATGCAGATATAGACAGTGCTGCTTTTTCATTGGTTGAACCCTTTGCCCGGCCTTACCTCCGCGATCTGAAGGGCTCCATGAACGGTAAGTTGCGCATAAGAGGAACTACTGACGCACCATCGATTAATGGAATCATACGTTTCGATAGTGCGCGCTTTATTGTTTCCTATACCAATTCTGAACTGATGCTTGGAAGTGAACCGGTAACGCTGGACGATTCAGGTATTCAGTTCAATTCCTTCGCTGTCATTGATCCATTGGGAAATAAGGCGTTTCTCAATGGAAACTTATATACGACCGACTATATTGACTATCAGTTTGCCCTCAACGCAAAAGCGACAGATTTTGTGGCCATGAATTCTACGAAAGAGGTAAAGTCAGAATACTATGGGATGATCAGGCTTGATTTTCTGGCAAGCATTCGGGGAAGCATAAAACAACCGGAGATTAACATCGCACTAAAACTCCGCGAAGGAAGCGATTTCAATTATATCTATCAGCGTTTTGATACTTCTTTCAATTCTGAAGAGGGACTGGTTGAGTTTATCGATATGGATCAGCGCTTGAATTTATTGTTGATGGAGGAAAATGAAGAGGAGCCATTACTTTCAGGCTATAGTATTACGGTAATTGCTGAGGTGAATGATAAAAGTCAGTTTACAATTATAGTAGATCCTGTTGCAGGCGATAAGCTTACGGTAAATGGCAATGGATCTTTCAATTTTGAAATTGCACCATCCGGCAGAATGTCACTCAGCGGCCGTTACGAAATTTCACAGGGTAATTATAGCCTCACTTTATATGAACTCGTGAAGAAACAATTTGTATTGGAAAAAGGCAGCTTCATTAACTGGAGTGGTGATTTAATCAACGCCGATATAGATATAAAAGGCCACATGGATGTGCGTACCTCCCCCTATCCTTTAATAGGAGCGCAGGTTGCAGGTTCCTCTGAAGAACAACAGGCGCAATACAAGAATCCGCTTGACTTTGATGTGTACCTGATCATGCAGGATAAATTGCTGGAGCCGGAAATCTCTTTCGATATTCAGCTTGATCCAAAAGATGCCGGCGCATTGGATGGTATGGTTGATGCAAAGTTGTTGGAATTGCAAAAATTGGAAGGTGAAATGAATAAGCAGGTCTTCTCCCTGATGGTGCTCGGAACCTTTGTCGCAGAGGATCCAACAGCAGGCACCGGGGCAAGTGAGTATATCAACGACCTTGCAAAAAACAGCGTAAGCAGCCTGATGTCAAGCCAGCTTAACAGGCTATCAGGGCAATATATAAAAGGAGTGGATCTCAGCTTCGACCTGAAATCAGTTACAGATTATTCTTCGGGTGTGGAGGAAGAAAAAACACAGATGAACGTTGGGGTACGCGAACAACTTTTTAACGATCGTTTGCAGATTTATGTGGGTACCAATTTTGATATTGGCGGGAGTGAAACTTTTTCAGCGAAACCAAGTGACATCAGTGGTGACTTTTCGCTGGAATATCTTTTAAAAGCGGATGGCCGCACCAGGCTTAATTTGTCACGGAAAAGCACGTATGAGGGAGCTTTCGAAGGTCAGGCAATAGAAACCTCACTGTCATGGATCTACAACCGTGACTACAATTCCTTGCGTCAGCTCTTTACTGCGAGAAAGGAGGCTGCAGCAGAACGGAAAAAACGGAAAGAAACAGGACAGGAAGTAAAGGACAAGTAATCTTAAACCTATAGAAATAAACAGATTGAAGAATTGAAGATGATTTCGGCAATTAAATATAATAATGGATGGTTCTGCAGGATGCCTGTAGTAACCTGTACATTATTTGTTTTGATATGCTGTGCATCCTGCAGCAACACCAAATTCCTCGCAGATGGTGAAGCGCTTTATGTAAAAGGTGAAATAGTGCTGGTTGATTCATCAAAGAGGATTACTTCAAAGGAGGCACTTTCCTCCATGGAGTCTGTCATGATTCCATCACCCAATAAAAAATTTCTTGGTGGAAGATTAAAGCTTGCCATTCATAATAGGGTAAAAGAACCCAGGAAGGAAAGGGGATTCAAATATTGGATGAAATATAATGTGGGAGAGCCTCCCGTTTTGTTGAGTCAACTGGATACCAGGCGTACAAGTTTGCTTATGCAAAACCGCCTTACTACCTATGGGCATTTCAGAAGTGATGTCACCGACACGATCATCATTAAGAATCAGAAAGCTACCGTTGTTTATTATGCCAGGGTCGCCGAAGGTTTTATAATTGACTCAGTCTTTTTTCCTGAAATCACAGGCAGGATATCGAAAAAAATGGATGAAACAAAAGATAGCAGCCTCCTGAAACCGGGCGAACAATACAATTTGCAAACCATCAGTAATGAGCGAAACAGGATTGATGATCTCCTGGGCAGGGAAGGTTATTTTTATTTCAACCCTGATTTTATCATCGTACGGGTTGATACTACTATCGGTGATCACCGGTGCAACATGTATGTGGATATTAAGAAAAATGTTCCGAAGGAAGCACTTGACTATTACCGGGTAGGCGACATCTTTGTTTTTCCTGACTATACACTGAACCCAAAAGCTTCCGACAAAAGAGGCACCGACACAGTGATGGTAGATAGTGTCTATTACATCTCCTCCAAACACCTTTTTCGTCCTGAAGTAATTGTAGATAATATATATTTTGACAAAGGAGAGGTCTACGATTCCCGTGATTATAACATAACGATCAGGAGGATGATGGGTTTAGGTGTTTTTAAATATGCAAATATCAAGTTTGAACAAGACACCACACGCCCCGGATGGTTAAATGGTAATATTTATCTCACCACTATTCCAAAGTACTCGCTTAGGGGAGAAGTACAGGGTATTGTGAAGGATAACGGTTTTGCCGGACCGGGATTAAATCTCAGCAACCGGAACCGGAATATTTTTAGAGGGGCAGAGTTGTTTGTGTTAAATTTTAACGGCAATTATGAAGTGCAGATATCACGTGACCTGCCGCCATTGCAGGCCTTTGAATTTGGTGTTACCCCTCAGTTGATTTTTCCTAAATTTCTGGTGCCTTTTCACATGCCCCGTACGTATAGCGTGTTTATTCCAAAGACAAAAATTGAAGCCGGCTATACCATTGAAAACAGGGAAGGCTATTACCTGCTTAATTCGTTCGAACTTACCTTCGGATACAATTGGAAAGAGTCCATAACTAAAGAGCATACCCTTACACCGATCCTTATCAACTTTGTAAATACAACACAAACCACAGCGGCCTATGATTCGATATTGAATGAGAATCAAGCCTTACAGGAAAGCTTCGACCGGCAGTTTGTATTGGGTATCGGATATTCCTATACATTCAGTAACCAGGTTACCGGCAAAAACAGAAATCCGGTTTATTTTAAAGGGTCACTTGAGTTTTCCGGAAATACTGTTTATGCGCTCCAGAGTTTGTTCCAGACGGAAAAGGGTACTCCGGAGAATCCGTTTGAACTTTTTTCCAATCCTTATTCACAGTATGGCTGGACATCCTTAGATTTCCGGTATTACCTGGCATTGGGGAAACAGTCAAAGCTTGCCTCCCGCATTTTTTCAGGTATTGGGTTGCCCTATGGAAATGGTGATGTAATGCCTTATTATAAAGGATTTTCAGCGGGTGGTGTAAATGACCTTAGGGGCTTTCGATCACGTTCCGTCGGACCCGGTATCTATCATGATGAAGACCTGGATAGCGTTGGCTTTTACAATCAGTTAGGAGATATTAAGCTTACACTAACTATGGAATACCGCTTTCCCATTGTGGGTTATCTGAAGGGAGCATTGTTTGGAGAAGCCGGTAATATTTGGATGCAAAGCACCAAGCTATATGGTGAAGAAGGTGTTTTTCGTTTCAACCAGTTTTATAAACAGTTAGCCGTGGATGCAGGTGTCGGACTTCGGCTCGATCTCACTTACCTGATTATACGATTTGACTTTGCCACACCTTTGCGAATACCCTACGTTACGGAAAATAACGGATGGAAGTTTGATCCCTTTGGATCCAATGAATATGATCGAAATAACATCCTCCTCAATTTTGGTATCAGTTATCCGTTCTGATTGCAATGGCAGACTTATCTGTATATCTTGAAAAGTAAACCGATTCAAATGAACCTTCAGATCAAAATAAAACCAAATAGCAAAGTAAACCTGCTTTTAAAAGACAGTACAGGCCATTGGGTAATGAAGGTTAAATCGCCTCCGGTTGATGGCAAGGCGAATGAAGAAGTGATCAGGGCACTTTCAAAGTTGTTGAAAATTCCAAAGGCAACAATTGTTTTGGTGAGTGGCCATACACATCCCAATAAAAGATTTCAGATAACGGCATTACCACAGGATGAGATTCTCAGGTTGCTTGAAGAAAATAGGCATACTGAAAAATAATAAACCCTAAAAAGGTGACTGGAAATGACGATTGGCTTTTTCATGAGATTGCATAATATCAAAACCTTAGACTCCCTACATGCTTAGTTTGTTTAAAGGCTGATGGTGCGACGAACCCCGGGCGAAGCCGATGCATGAACCCGGAAATGATAAATGACTTTTCTGAATCATTCCCTTACCGATGCTAACGCTCTGCACCAATCATAAGTGATATGGCAATCAATGCAAGCAGGATACCGGCAATATTTGTTTTGGAAAATTTCTCACGGAATAATAATAACCCGCAGACGGCGGTAAGTATAACAATGCCCATGTTGTTTATCGGGAAGATGACGGAACTTTCCCATCCCGGGATTGCCAATGCCTTCAACAGAAATAACATGGAAAAGTAATTGGGAATGCCGAGGAGTATTCCGCCTGCAATAGACTTAATTGAAAGAGTTGATTTATAAAACAGGGAATAAACGAGCAGCGTAAATATTCCGGCAGTTGCTGCTATTGCAAAGATGGATATGTTAAAAAGTGCAAACTCTGACGGTTGCAAAAAATAGAAAAATGCATAGTTAATCACTGCATCATTAATGCCGCTCCCAATAAAAATCAAAAATGCAAGCAACAATCCTTTTGCATGTAATGCCTGTTGATTTTTTTCCGGCACTTTGGACGTCAGGTATACAGCTATCAAAGCAAGAATCATTGCCGAAACTTTTAGGAAAGTTAATTCCTGGCCGTAGAGATAAACGGCAATCGTGACCGGTATTACCATGGATATTTTTCCGGATACCGATGTGAGTGTGATGCCGATATTCGCGGACACAAATGCCATGAGGTTGAAAATAAAGTAAAAGGAACAACCCAGAAATAAGGTGATGGGAAACCAGTCCTGATAGATTATTTGTGCATCAGGAACATCACCACTTATGACTATTCCGGTAATGACACAGGTGATGTAGTTTGCAACAATTGCCTGCCTGGCATCTATGTGATGATTCTTGAAATACCTGAACAGCACCACTAAATAGGTTGAACAACAAATACTGAGTAGCAGCGGAATCATTGGTTGTGCCTGTATAGATGTAACGTATTATCTTCTATTTCGGTAGTGGAAACTGGGATCTCATTAATTTGAGGTGCATTTATACCAGCCGGCAATATGGAGGGTGCGATGAATACCCGCGCCTCATCCCAGCACCCGCTATCAATAAAAGTTTGTAACAGTAAGGCACCACCTTCTATGAACACGGATTGAAGATTGCGTTCATAAAGTTTTTGAAGTATCTGTCCGGCTATATCAGATTTGAAATCAATAGTAACATATTCGAGGTTAGGAACCGATTCTTTGATTTGTCCTGTTATAATGATTGTGGGAATGCTCTTGTCAAAAACATGAAGGGTAGGAGACAACCGAAGTTGCTGATCAAGCACAATGCGAACAGGATGCCGTTGATTCCAATGCCTTGCATCAAGTTTTGGATTGTCAGTAGAGACGGTATTGGTGCCTACCAGGATACAGGCTTCTTCGCTGCGCCATTTGTGGGTCAGTGATTTTGTATAATGATTGCTGACCGGCACGGTTTGATCTTTCAGGCCAATTTTACCATCAATCGTTTGTGCCCATTTCAAAATAACATAAGGTCGTTTTTTTTCAAACCAGGTGAAGAATCGCCGGTTGAGTTCCTTCGACGCTGTTTCCAGTACACCTACCTTCACCTTACATCCGGCTTCTGCTAGCTGCTTAATTCCACTACCTGCTACCAATGGATTGGGATCTATAGTGCCAATCACAATACGGGGAATCTGATGATCAATGATCAGTTGAGAACAAGGTGGTGTCTTTCCCGTATGCGAGCAGGGTTCAAGATTTACATATAGCGTAGCATTTTGCAACAAGGATTTATTGCCGTCATGCACAGATTGAATGGCATGCACTTCAGCATGAGGTCCTCCAAATAATTGATGAAACCCTTCACCAATGATGTTGTTTTCATTTACAATCACGCAGCCCACCATAGGATTTGGCGCCACGGTGCCACTACCGTTCAGCGCCAGCTCAAGGCATCTTCTCATATAAAGTGCATCATCAAACTGCATCCAACAAACCTAACAGAATTGCTCCAAAACCCAATCATAAAAAAATCAACTATTCATCTGATAGTTAAAGTGTGCGAATTAAGTGGATAGGGTGGATTCATATTGAAGAACCAAATTCGCTATTACTCAATAGAAAGTAAAAGCAATGCATGAACGACTCAGATAGAACCAATGACTACCGCTTAAAAATATTTTGATTTAAAGAATAGCACACCTTCCTTTTGCTTAAGAACTCCTAACGAATGAACAAATGAAAAATAATCTTTAGAATTCCATCTCTGTGTACTCTGTGGTTTCAAAAAAGGTAACCACGGAGAGCACAGAGAAAAATACAAATAGATCTTGTTCAATGCAATTCCACCTCTGCGTCCTCTGTGGTTTCAAAAAAGGTAACCACGGAGAACACAGAGAAAAATATTTGTAGAACTTATCTGATGCGATTCCACCTCTGTGTACTCTGTGGTTTCAAAAAAGGTAACCACGGAGAGCACAGAGAAAAATACAAATAGATCTTGTTCAATGCAATTCCACCTCTGTGTCCTCTGTGGTTTCAAAAAAAGTAACCACGGAGAGCACAGAGAAAAATAGTTGTAGATCTACTCTGATGCGATTCCACCTCTGTGTACTCTGTGGTTTCAAAAATGGTAACAAAAGAATAGAATGAAAAATGATCATAGATCTTGTCTGATGCAACTCCGCCTTTGTGCCTCCGTGGTTTCAAAAACGATAGCCACAAAAACACAAATAAAAGCACTCATCAATCTTGTTTGAAGCAATTCCCCCATTATCAAAAAAAACTTGCTAACTATTCAAAGCTCAAAATCCAATATTCTTTTGCATGACATTCATCTTAAAAATTGAAGAAATTCCAGCTAATCTATAGCATACCAAATAATTCAAAAGTAGTTTTCCCTATTGACATTCAAAAAAAATTACCTTCGTTAAATGACTTATCGTAATGTATATGACCACTATATTAAAATCATCACCCCATTATATGATTTACAAGAAGCAGAAAGCATTACATCCTGGATTTTTGAAGATAAACTTGGACTCTCAAAAATTCAACTTTTGTTACGTGGGAATGAGGTGATTTCTGAAGTGAAGGCAAATGAACTGGCCTACGCTTTAGTGAGGTTATCAAAGGGAGAACCCATCCAATATGTTTTGGGATATACTAATTTCTATGGATTGAAAATTAAAGTCAACCGGCACGTGCTGATACCAAGGCCTGAAACCGAAGAACTGGTAGCATGGATCGTTCAGGAACAGCTTCACAGGCAACCTTGCAATATGCTGGATGTTGGCACCGGCAGCGGATGTATCGCGATAGCTCTGAAAACAAAATTACCTCAGGCAACAGTTACCGCCATTGATATCAGCGAAAAAGCACTTTTAATTGCAGAAACCAATGCCACATTTCACCAGGCAGCGATTAATCTCCAAAAGGCAGATGTGCTTGGTTATAGTTCAAAACCAGCTCCTCTTGATACTTTTGGGAGCAATATTTCTCCCGTTTTTGTAAACAAATTTGACATAATCGTAAGCAATCCACCTTACATACCCATATCAGAAGTTACCACCATGCACAGGAATGTGACCGCATATGAGCCACACCTCGCCTTATTTGTGCCTGACCATGAACCTCTTGTATACTATCATGCCATTGCCAAATTAGCAAGTCAATGTCTGTTACCCGATGGCTTAATTTACCTCGAATTGCATCAGAATCATGCTTCGCAAGTTGCCGACCTGTTAAATAGCTTTGGCTTTAGCAACATCAAGATAAACAACGATTTACAAGGTAAACTGCGCATGTTAAAGGCCGGAAGGTAAAATATCCGGTAAAAAGTTCCTTTTTCATGCTTTCCCGACTATTTTTGCGGGCTAAAATTTAATACCCTTATGAACACTTGGTTTTACTTAATACCACTTTTTGGAGTTGTTGCATTAATATTTACAGCTATCAAAGCATCGTGGGTGGAGAAGCAGGATGCCGGTAACGACCGGATGAAAGAAATTGCAAAGCACATAGCAGAAGGTGCTATGGCCTTTTTGAGAGCAGAATGGCGCATCCTGGCCATTTTTGTCGCCATTGCTTCCGTATTATTAGCTGTTCTTGGTTATTCTAACCCGGAGTCAAGCTGGCTGATTGCAGGCGCCTTTATTACCGGTGCCGTTTTTTCAGCTACTGCCGGCTACATCGGTATGCGCATTGCCACTAAAGCAAATACCCGGACTGCACATGCAGCCCGTACTTCCCTTTCAAAAGCACTGGCGGTATCATTTACCGGAGGTTCTGTAATGGGATTGGGTGTTACCGGTCTTGCAGTATTAGGATTGAGTTCCCTCTTCGTGGTCTTCTATACAATGTACGTTGATCCTTCAACCAATGCCCACCTGGTTACTGCCCTTGAAGTGCTGACCGGTTTTTCTCTAGGAGCAGAAAGCATTGCACTCTTTGCTCGTGTAGGTGGTGGTATTTATACAAAAGCTGCTGATGTAGGTGCAGACCTTGTGGGAAAAGTGGAAGCCGGTATTCCGGAAGATGACCCGCGTAACCCTGCTACCATTGCTGATAACGTTGGAGACAATGTGGGTGATGTGGCAGGAATGGGTGCTGACTTGTTTGGTTCCTTCGTGGCAACCATACTCGCTACCATGGTTTTGGGCGGCGAAACCATCTCTGTTGATAGCTATAATGGACTTGCCCCCATACTCCTTCCAATGATTATTGCAGGTGCAGGTATTATCTTTTCCATAATCAGTATGTACTTCGTTCGCATAAGCGAAAATGCAAGCCTTAGCACAGCAACTGTGCAAAAGGCACTTAACAATGGTAACTGGGGCGCAATCATACTAACCACCATAGCCTCTTATTTTATCGTAAAAGCGATTCTGCCGGAAACATTATCACTGCGTGGATTTGAGTTTACAAGCAATGGTGTCTTTGGTGCCATCGTTGTGGGACTGGTAGTTGGTACTTTGATGAGCATGATTACGGAATACTATACCTCCATGGGCAAGCGTCCGGTAAAAATGATCATTAAGCAATCATCTACCGGCCATGCCACAAATATCATCGGTGGATTATCTGTCGGAATGGAATCTACCATGTTGCCAACAATAGTGCTTGCAGGTGGAATCTTTGCCGCTTACCAGTTTGCCGGTATCTATGGTGTTGCCATAGCAGCAGCAGGTATGATGGCTACTACTACCATGCAATTAGCCATTGATGCTTTTGGTCCGATTGCGGATAACGCGGGTGGCATTGCTGAAATGAGCGAATTGCCTAAAGATGTACGTGAAAAAACAGACATCCTCGATGCAGTGGGTAACACCACAGCCGCCACCGGTAAGGGATTTGCCATCGCTTCAGCAGCATTAACTTCATTAGCATTGTTTGCGGCTTTCGTAGGAATTTCAGGTATTGATTCGATTGATATTTACAAGGCTGATGTGCTTGCCGGATTATTCATCGGCGGTATGATACCATTCCTGTTTTCTTCTTTGGCCATTGCAGCTGTAGGACGTGCAGCCATGAGCATGGTGCAGGAAGTGCGTCGCCAGTTTAGGGAAATACCCGGTATTATGGAAGGAACAGGAAAGCCTGAATATGATAAGTGTGTTGCGATTTCTACCGAGGCCTCATTGCGTGAGATGATGTTGCCCGGAGCAATTGCACTCACTGTTCCGGTAATTATCGGATTCTTGTTTGGCCCGGAAGTATTAGGTGGCTTGCTGGCAGGTGTTACCGTTTCAGGCGTGCTGATGGGCATGTTTCAGTCGAATGCAGGAGGTGCCTGGGACAATGCAAAAAAATCTTTTGAGAAAGGAGTAGAGATTGATGGCGAAGTGTATTATAAAAAATCAGAACCACATAAAGCTTCCGTTACCGGAGATACCGTGGGTGATCCGTTTAAAGATACCAGCGGCCCTTCTATGAATATTCTTATTAAGCTGATGAGCATTGTAAGCCTTGTCATTGCGCCTTCCATTCCTTTAAATGGTTTATTGGGATTGCATAAAGGAGATGTGGTAACAACAGAACAAAATGATTATATGATGCAGGTTCCGGTAAATGGAGCGGATGAAAAATCGGGAGCCTGTTGTGTGAAGCCCTCTAAATCTACTGCAATAGCAGCTTCAGGAGAAATGGTTGAAACTGATGCTGTGAGTAAGGAAGCAAAAAACGACCTTCTTGCAACCGAAGAAATTGAAACCAAATCGACTGCCGCAAAGTAGTATTGATAATAAAATGAAATCAATAAAATCCGCTTCCTTTGGGAGCGGATTTTTTTATGGTCGTTTGAAAAAGTAGTTAAGTTCAGCGCAATCTGTATAGTCATTTGAAGCTGCGCGCAATTTTTTATCAGCTCCACATCACCATTCCGAAGCTTATTATCCGGAAAATGCATTTCACGCAGATCAAGCAAATGGACAGATCGCGCAAAACTCGGATTTCACGATAATCTATAATCTCTCTGTCTTAGCTTTTTAATTCATTCAATTCAAAGTTTGGTTCAATTATGCCATACCTCCTTCAATCAACATGATCAGTTAAGTGGTTGTATGGGTGGAAACGGCGGTCTTGATGCAAGTCCTTCTCCCGGGTCAGAGGCTTCGTAAGCATTAATGATTTTTTTAACTAATGGATGTCTAACCACATCCTGTTCTGTAAGGTGAACCGTACCGATCCCTTTTATGCCGGAAAGAATGTCAAGCGCCCGGAACAATCCGCTTCTTTGCGACTTCGGTAAATCAATCTGAGTGATATCTCCTGTAACGATACATTTGGCAGAGGAGCCTATTCTGGTAAGAAACATCTTCAGTTGAGAATCTGTCGTATTCTGAGCTTCATCCAGGATGATGTAAGCATGATCCAGTGTCCTCCCTCTCATAAATGCTAATGGCGCTACTTCTATCACCCTATTGGTCATGTAGTAATTCAGTTTATCCAGAGGTATCATATCATCCAATGCATCATATAAAGGACGCAGGTAAGGGTCAATTTTTTCTTTCAGGTCTCCCGGAAGGTAACCCAGGTTTTCACCGGCTTCTACTGCCGGCCGGGTGAGTATAATCTTCCTGATCTCTTTGTTCTTCAAGGCACGTACTGCAAGGGCAACAGCAGTATAAGTTTTTCCGGTACCGGCAGGGCCGATTGCAAAAATGATATCGTTGTGCTCCGACAGATCCACCATTTTTTTCTGGTTGGGCGTTCGTGCTTTTACTACGTTGCCATTCGGTCCGTAGACTATGGCATCATCATGTGCCTTCGGCATTTCGAGATTAAATGGATCAATATCATCCAACAGATCTTCAGCAGCTTTATCGGTCAGACGGCCATACTTTTCAATAAAATGCACCAGGCTGTTAATCTTCTCTTCCAATAATTCCAGGTCTTGCGTATTCCCTTCAATTTTAATTTTATTGCCGCGCGAGGTGAACTTCACCCTGGGGAAGGCATTCTTCAATATCTGCAGGCGTGAATTATTAATGCCTAATAAATCAATCGGTTCGATAGAGTCGAGGTGAATGATTAGTTCTGTCAAAGTGAGTTAGGTTTAGTAAGGTAAAGTTATAGAAAAGTTGATGTCGGCTTTCAAACATAATTAACGGCCGAAATAGTTCAGGGACTTGCTTTTGCGTACCTCTTGTTGATAAGATCCAATCTGTAGCGCTTTCAAATTATGGCACCTGAATAACCCAAATCGTTGCAGGTAACGTGAGAAGACAATATCAAGATGCGGTATGTGTATATTCTTCATCCTGCAGATTATGATGTTTCTTTGCAATTCTGTTATTTTTCATCGTGATTGAGATAAATTTAACAGCATAGATTTCATTTTAATGGAATGGCAGCCTTGAAACGGCTTGCTGCAAACAAGATACAATAGCCTTCCGATGCCCATCATCACACTCACTACTGACTTTGGCACACGGGATTATTATGCTGCAGTAGTCAAAGGAGAGATTCTGAAGGCCATCGCTGATGCGCAAATCATTGATATCTCTCACGACATCGAACCATTCGACATCATGCATGGAGCCTATGTGCTGAAAAACGCATACCCGCATTTTCCGATCGGAAGCATCCATATTATCGGAGTAAACTTAAATAGTGAAACCGGTCTGAATCATATTGTTGCAACAAAAGATGGACATATATTTATTGGCCCCGACAATGGCATTTTCGGACTGCTTTGGGAAGGTGAACCGGCAACAGAAATATATCAACTGCAGCCTACTGCTGCCGAATATATAAGTACAATTCCTGTTAAGGACCTCTATGTGCGCGTAGCAAAGCATATTTGTGAAGGTGGTAAGCTAGCCGATATAGGTCAGAAATCCGGTTCAATTCGGCAATCAATGATAGGCAGACCTATGAGCAGCGCCAATTATATAAGGGCCACCATCATTTATTTTGACCGCTTTGAGAATGCCATAGTAAATGTCAGGAAAGATGAATTTGACCGCATTGGGAAGAACAGGCCTTTTGTGATTTTCTTTAAGCGCTATGATGATATTGAAGCGATCAGTGAAAATTACTTTGATGTTCCTGAAAGTGAGAAGTTATGCCTCTTCAATTCCGGAGGCTATCTGGAAATTGCTATCAATAAGGGAAATGCAAGAGGATTGCTGAATCTGAATATAGGCGACATTGTACAAGTGGATTTCAAATAAACGTAGCAAGGTAGCGATGGAAAGCTGCTGTTGCTAACTGCTTTTCTGAAATTCAAATTTCGTCGCCTTTTGCTTATCAGGAACCGTTGTATTTTCCCTTTTATATTTCGCAATGGCAATCGGACTTCCAAATGTATACCAGAAACGTTCTTTCCAGGTCTTAGCTTTTCTTACATCATTTACCAGATCAATCGCTTCCTGGAAAACTAATTTGAAAGGATTGCCGGTATGTACCGGGGTAGTTAATCCATACTTAGGACGTTCTTCTTCCGGTTGATAGGTTCCAAACATCCTGTCCCAAATAATGAAGGTTGCCCCATAATTTTTATCAATGTATTTATCCTGGGTTCCATGATGTACCCGGTGATTCGATGGCGTGGCAAAAATGTATTCAATCCAGCGTGGTAGCTTTTTTATGTATTCCGTATGCACCCAGAACTGAAAAAGAACGGCTACCTGGTTCACCACAAAAAATATCCATGGATGAAATCCGGCTATGGTAACAGGAATAAAGAATAATATTTTGAACTCCTGTATCCACGATAAACGAAACGACACTGCCAGGTTATAGTTGTTTCCACTATGGTGCGGTACATGCGTTGTCCACCAGAATCGTTGCTCATGCGAAATTCGATGGGCCCAGTAGCTGCACAGATCGAGCAAAACATAACAGGGAATAAACAACCACCACCGGAATTCCATTCTCCAGGGAACGAGGTTATAAAAGAAAACTACCACTACAAAAAGAACAAGTTTAGTGAGGTAGTTACTGAGTAGGTTACCCAGTCCAACCAGCACGGAACCACGTAATTCGGTATCATTATAGATATCATCGCGGTGCTGATATTTGGCTACAAAGTATTCAACTACGGTAAAAAAAATCATTACCGGTATAGCCCATATGATTAATTGTGGAGCGCTGGCATCAATATCTTTCACATCTTGAAAGCTAATTTTTGGCGCGCCGAAAATGGAATCAGCCACAGTTAGGTTGGTTTGGTTAAAGAATCGGGCTAAAATATACAATTTGGCTCGACACACCTAATGTTTGTTGGTAGTTTTCCTGATTCACAGGCATCTATACAAAATTGTCAGGTTTGGCCTGAATACTGAAAACGCCATTTGCAACGCCAAAGCGGAAAGAGCTACCAAAAATACTTCAGCACTTTTATTTTTTATCCGGGAATTATCCATTGTAAAAACTCAAAAAAATGCAGCACTCATCGCATCTTGCTGTGGGTTTATTCAACGGTTTCAGGATATGGATCATACTGTTTCATTAAGCCGGCTACTCTCATGCGCCATTTTTCCTGCTTAACTGCATCTACACCATGGTCTGTTTCAGCATCATAAGTTTCCTGCATCTGATCACATTCTTTATTAACAGCATTGAAAAGAGCATTTGCTGAAGCGGAAATATTTCCGCTTTGTGTTCTTAATTGTTGTGCATCACTATAAAGTTTTCTTGCAAAATATTCAGTGATGGCAAAATGTAATTGCTCATGTGCCAATACATCTGCCCGTGCAGTCTTCATCCAGGACTCGTTTTTCTTAAAAGATGCATACACCTTAAATGTGCTGATCTTTCCATTGGTGGTACTGTAAGTAAAATATATGTAACTCGCTGTCAGCGCTGCCCATGGCGTATTGCCCGGTACCGCTCCCTTGAAATCGCTGTATTCAAGTTCACTTTTTTGTGACCACCGTATTTCATCCTCTTTGCGATCTTGAATGACGGATACAGGTAACCATAAGGCGGAGTACAACAAAAAAATCAGGTGCATATGATCAAAGTTAGTCCAGAATACATTGCAATGTACCGGTGTACCAAATTAATATTTCTGCAACGCCGGACCTGAAAGGGTATTGCATTTCATAAACAGTAGAATCTTCAGAACCTCATTCCATAATTTGTTGCTGTAAAGTACCCTCGTATTTTCTAGTGCTGAGTAATCTGATTTATACAATCAAGACATAAATGTTGTCTTAATCTTTCATGCGCACTTTTTGCCTTCCGGGTAATTTTTCTCCAGCTTGTTAAAGCGTATCCGGAATTTAATTCAACGCGCTTGCAATCTCCGTTTATATTTACTGATCTTCGCAACTGATGATCAGGCCTAAGCATGCAGCCCCGGTACTTTTGTTTTTTAAATGGTATATTCCATTTATACTGAAACGTGATTTTCAAACTGTTCAGGTACACGGGAAAACGGAAAGTTTTCCCCGGGCAATCCTGGTTCTTTCTAATCACTTCAGTTGGTGGGATGCCTTCATCCTCTTTTATCTGAATCAGGTTTCTTTCAGGAAGAAGTACCATGTAATGATGTTGGAAGAACAATTACGCCGGTTCTGGTTCTTTAACTACGGAGGTGTTTTTTCAGTGAAGAGAAATTCTAAGGACATCATTGAATCACTCAATTTTAGCATAGCACTGCTGGAGGAGCCCGGTAACC
This sequence comes from Chitinophagaceae bacterium, assembly GCA_016704325.1. Classification (GTDB taxonomy): domain Bacteria; phylum Bacteroidota; class Bacteroidia; order Chitinophagales; family UBA10324; genus JACCZZ01. The sequence continues at coordinate 53,821 of JADJAG010000008.1, read as the reverse complement.
TGCTGCAATTATTCCCGCAAGGAAAGATCGAATCGCAACATATAGCTGCACTGCATTTTGAAAAAGGACTGGCCTATATTATGAAGCATTCCAAAGAAAATTTTCACATCGTTTTTACCGTTGCACTGGTTGATTATTTTTCCAAAAGAAAACCGGCACTTCACCTGTTCTACGAAGAATACCATGGTTCAAAAGAAAGGGATATAGCGAAAATTGAAAGGGCGTATAATGACTTTTTTTCCGTTTGCAAACAATGGATGATAACCCAGCACAAGCAATAGTGATATGGATCTGCTTATTGCCATTACGGTTTTTTTCCTGGTACTGCGACTGGCTGTTGCTTTTTTTAACAGCATTACGCCCACCCACCTGCAATTTGGCTGGCTCAGTTCAGAAGAACGCATTTCCATTTTGATACCGGCACGTAATGAAGCAGCCAATATTGCTAACCTGCTGAATGATCTTTCAAAACAGGATTACCGGCAATTTGAAATACTCGTTTTGGACGATGGCTCCACCGATCAAACAGCTGAAATGGTAAAAAGCTTTTGTACAACTGAATTAAGGTGCAGGCTTATCAAAGGGCAAGAGTTGCCTGCCGGATGGATGGGTAAAAACTGGGCTTGTCACCAGTTGGCCGGACAGGCAACCGGCGACTACTTCTTATTCCTGGATGCAGATGTCAGCATTAATGGACCATTGCTTTCCAGCGCGTTGAGCAGGATGAAATCAAAAAATTTAGCGTTGCTGTCGCTCTTTCCGGGGCAGGATATGAAAACTGCCGGAGAGTGGTTGGTAGTTCCGCTCATGCACTACCTTTTATTAAGCATGCTGCCACTTTGTTTTATCGAATGGTTAAAGTATCCCTCGCTTGCTGCTGCCAATGGTCAGTTTATGCTGTTTCAGGCAAAACATTATCGTACTGCCAACTGGCACAGCCAGGCTCGTGGTAAAGTGACAGAAGATATTGAGATTATGAAATTGGTAAAGAGGGCACGATTAAAGGGAGCAACCTTGCTCGAAAATAATTTCATCAGATGCAGAATGTATATGGGTTTTGGCGAGGCGGTGAATGGATTCAGCAAAAACCTTCTTGCCGGCTTCGGAGGTAGTATTTTCAACTTGTTGAGTTATTTGTATCTGACGGTATTTAGTTATGCATTTTTGTTCTATGCCGGGTATTGGCAACTGGCCCTGTTCATGCTGCTGGCGATAATCTTTCTGCGTTCGCTGATCAGCGCGATGGCAGATCAGAACCCACTGTGGAATGTATTGCTCCATGTATTTCAAGTGGTGGTATTGCTTTATATTGCCGCACGGTCCATTGCCGGAAAATTTTTTGGAAATATTACATGGAAGGGAAGAAAAGTAAGAAGCTGATCTTTGCAATAGTATTGTTGACTGTCTTTTATGCCGTAGGCATATTTGGATTGCTGAACAGTGCAACAGCACCACTGTTTCAGACTTTGGTGCCCTTCAATATCTTATTGTCTGTGTGTGTTTTGCTCTGGTTCCACCATCCCTGGAATAATAAAGCGGTATGGAGTATGCTGGCAATAGTGATAGCCGGATTTTTTCTGGAAGCCGTTGGCGTCAATACAGGTATAATCTTCGGGGAATATAGTTATGGTAGTGCGCTGGGTTGGAAGATTAGCCGGACACCGGTTATTATTGGAGTAAACTGGCTGATGCTGGTTTATATCTCGCATGTAACTGTCAGAAAAATTGGGATAGGCAGGCCATGGATAGAATTAACTGCTGCAGCTTTAATGACAGCACTCGATTATCTTATTGAACCTGTTGCGGTTCAATATGATTTCTGGTATTGGCAGCATGCAATCATTCCATTGCAAAATTTTGTCGCCTGGTTTTATATTTCTTTTGCCATGCAACTGTTTTTTAATAAGATGAAACCGGTAGAAGATAATGGTGTTGCAATACCATTATTTATCTTGCAGATTGTGTTTTTCACCGTACTTAATATCTGGTAAATAATGTTGCTCATGCAGGTGCTGCGATTGATGTTGAAGACTGTTTATATTCCAACCGTCGCTGGCTGGTTAAGGGCATTCAATTTCCAACGGGCAATTATATGGTTGTGTGCCTGCACTATTTTCAGCAGTTGCGGCACGTACCGTACTTACACCAGCCTCGATAAGGCATTGCAAAATCCGGCTGCTGTACAGCGCTTAAAAATTTCCAACAAAAATCTGGGTTCGCTTCCTGCCGAAATTGTTCAACTGCAAAACCTGAAAGAGCTGATAATATTTCGATCACACATTGATTCATTGCCGGCGGAAATAGGTAAACTGAAAGAACTGGAATACCTGTCGGTCACAAGCAGCAGGTTACAAAAAGTGCCACCTGAAATCGGGCAGTTGCAAAAGATCCGGCGCCTCTCATTTGCATACAATCAACTGGAATCATTACCGGAGGAAATCGGTAACCTCACTAATCTGTATGAGTTAAAACTCAATAATAATTTCTTGCAGCAACTGCCTGCCGCAATTGGCAAATTATCTGCTCTTGAATATTTGTATCTCGGAGAAAACAGGCTGACAGCAATACCGGTCGAAATCGGTAACCTGCCCGGCATACGCTACCTGTATATCGGAAAAAATGCATTGGAGTCTTTGCCGGTTTCTCTGGGTAATCTGGTAACACTTATAGAATTGGATCTTGCCAAATGCGGACCCATGACAGAGATTCCTGAATCACTCTGCAAATTGCGTAACCTGGAAGTCGTGTATATTGATGTTTCCCTGTTGATTCCCGGCTGCCTGCAGGGCAGGATGGGGCATTTTCAGCTTATCGTGAAGGACTGAAGGGGATTGCTAATTTTCAACTTTATAGGTCTGACCTTCCACTGCAATTTCCGTAGCCGGAAATAGTGTCTTTGTTTCATCTAACAGTAATTGAAGGTTGTCATATTTTGCCGAGAAGTGTCCGATCAGTAGTTTTTTTGCTTTTGCCTTTTTAGCTACCGTTGCTGCCTGTTTTGTGGTGGAATGAAAAGTGAGCGTTGCCCGTTCGGCCGACTCTTCCATGAAAGTAGCTTCATGATAGAGCAGGTTTACTTCTTTTACCTGTTCTACAAAATCAAGCGAATGAATGGTATCCGAACAGAAAGCATATGCCCTTGGCAACGGCGGATCCTGGGTTAACTCCGCATTGGGTATCGTAACGCCATTCACCAGAATATCTTTCCCATATTTTAGTTCGCCAATGCTGGTATGGGGTACCTCGTACTGCCTGAGTTTTTCGGGTAGTATAACACGATCTCTTTCCTTCTCCCGGAATAAAAAACCGCAACAGGCGATTCGGTGTTTCATTGGGATGGTAGTTACTGTTAAATAACTGTTTTCATAAATTTGCTGTGATTGGCTGCAATCAATTTCATGCACTATCAGTTCATAAGCCAGTCGGGTATCTGAATATCTGAAATTCAGATCAATAATATCTTTTAAACCTTTTGGGCAATAAAGGTGGAGGGGCTCCATGCGTTTTAAAAGATGATACGAGGTAAGTAATCCAAGTAGTCCATAATAATGATCACCATGAAGATGGCTGATAAAGACCTCGTTGATTTTTGAACGTTTGATCCGGTATGCTGAAAGTTGAATCTGTGTGCCTTCACCACAGTCGAGAAGAAATAGCTTATCATGATGATTCAGTACCTGTGCAGTGGGATGTCTGCCATGTGCAGGCAATGCCGAGTTGCTACCTAAAATGGTAACTTCAAAAATCATGATTTCACATCATCATTAAAGTCCCGCTCAATTTCTTCCATCATCACCAGATCTTTTGCTTCCTGAAGGGTAGGAACTATCTGAAACACCTCATCCAGTTTGGAAATTTTGATCAGTTTCATCACGTTCTCGTTCACACCGGTAAGAACAAAAGTTCCATTGGCACTTTTGCAAAGCCGGTTTGAAATCAGGATCGAACTTAAACCGGAAGAATCCACAAACTTGATACGGCTCATGTCAAAAACAATATTGCGAATACCCTCAGCATTTAATAAAATCATCTCTGATTTTAGCAATGGTGCGATTTGGGAATTCAACTTCTCATTCTCTAATGTGAACACACTGTATTTTTCTTGTTTATCTATGCTGAATTTCATTACTTCCTGATTATTTGCGTGTAAAATAACCAAAAATAAATGTAAGCAGAAACAGCTATCGCTAATTGCTAATGTGATTGTTTGATTCCCATTCCTGTTTCATTACAGGAAATGCTGACGGGGTAACCAATCGTTAGTAATGCAACCTGACTCGGATTGCAATGATCTTTATTATGAACGCTTTCAGAAACAAATCGTCAATTTGCATTGTTAAAGCAGCATTACTGTTCTATCCCATACCTTACATCAACTGGTTTAGTGCTATTTACAGTAGGTTAGAAACATGTGTTGACGCAGCAGTAGTTCAGCAGGAGAGGAGAAAGGATGGGAATAGTTTTTTAGAGATGCATTTTAATGGAACTCAATGTTTCCTGCGGAATAAGATCATGAATTAAGGTTGGTAGAAAAATCTGTGTAACTTGACATTTCAGGATGAATAGAAAATAAGAACAGACATTTTTCGTCAACCCTGTTGAAAAGAATTTCCGGGAAGCGTTGAAATTTGTAAATAACTTTAACTCTTATTAAGTTTAGCGTTCGATCTGACAGTTTGGACGTTTTACATGGTTGGCTCATACTTTGATTAAAAACTGCACATGGAAGCAAAGTTTTCACCGAAAGTAAAGGAAGTGATATCGTACAGCAGGGAAGAAGCCCTGAGGCTGGGTCACGATTTCATAGGCACAGAACACCTGCTGCTGGGGCTTATCCGCGATGGAGAAGGCCTTGCCATCAAGGTGCTGAAATCTATGGATATCGATATTATCCTGCTTAGAAAAGCCATCGAGGATTCAATCCGCGAGAAAGCGATTCACCACCATAATGTCAATGTGAATAACCTGCCACTGACAAAACAGGCTGAGAAAGTGTTAAAAATCACGATTCTCGAAGCTAAGGTTCAAAAATCAGATACCATTGGCACCGAGCACCTTATTTTATCCATATTGAAGAATAAGGATGCTGTGGTGACGGAAGTCTTAGCCCGCTTTGAAATTGACTATGATGCATTTAAAGCCGAACTGGATTTCCTTCAGCAGGAGATGAAATCAGAATCGCCACAGGATCAGCCTGATGATGATGAAGGATTTGAGGAAGAGAAGTCACGCCCGGGTGCCGGTTCGCGTAAAGCACCTGCAGTGAAATCGAGAACGCCTGTGCTGGATAACTTCGGACGCGATATCACCCGCCAGGCTGAAGAAGGAGCACTCGATCCGATTGTAGGGCGTGATATAGAAATTGAGCGTGTTTCGCAGATTTTAAGCCGCAGAAAAAGAATAATCCTATCCTGATTGGAGAACCCGGCGTCGGTAAGACAGCCATCGTGGAAGGTCTTGCATTACGGATTCATCAGCGCAAAGTATCCCGGGTATTATTCGACAAACGCATCGTGATGCTCGACCTGGCTGCATTGGTGGCCGGCACCAAGTATCGCGGGCAATTTGAAGAGCGCATGAAAGCAATCATGAATGAACTGGAGAAGAACCGTGATGTCATTCTATTTATTGATGAAATTCATACTATTGTTGGTGCAGGAGGAGCAACCGGGTCGCTTGATGCATCTAATATTTTCAAGCCTGCATTAGCTCGTGGAGAATTGCAATGCATCGGCGCTTCAACTTTAGATGAATATCGTCAGTATATCGAGAAAGATGGTGCGTTGGACCGTCGTTTTCAGAAAGTATTGATCGATCCGCCATCACCTGAAGAAACGTTGATCATCCTTAACAACATCAAGAGCAAGTACGAGGATTTCCATAATGTAAATTACACACCGGAAGCAATTGATGCCTGTGTAAAGCTGAGTAACAGGTATATCACCGACCGCTTGTTACCGGATAAAGCCATTGACGTAATGGATGAAGTGGGAGCAAAGGTGCATTTAAAGAACATCCATGTTCCCGTCAGCATTATTGAACTTGAAAAGAAAATAGAAGATATCAAAGGCGAGAAGAACCGCGTGGTGAAGAGTCAGCGGTATGAAGAAGCGGCAAAGCTGCGGGATTCTGAAAAACGTCTCATCGAAGAATTGGATGCCGCCAAAGCAGCCTGGGAAGAAGAAACCAAGGTTAAGCGTTATCCTGTGCTGGAAGAAGATATTGCGGAAGTGGTGGCCATGATGACGGGTATTCCTGTGAAACGTGTGGCACAGAGCGAAAGCACTAAACTGTTGAACATGGCTGAAGAGTTACAAGGCAGCGTAGTGGGGCAGGAGGAAGCCATACAGAAAATTACAAAAGCGATTCAGCGGAACAGGGCAGGGTTGAAAGATCCGCGTAAGCCCATTGGTTCTTTTGTTTTCCTGGGCCCGACCGGTGTTGGTAAAACGGAATTGGCAAAAGTTTTAGCACGTTATTTATTCGACAGTGAAGATTCGTTGGTGCGTATAGACATGAGTGAATACATGGAAAAATTTTCTGTATCACGATTGATTGGTGCGCCTCCCGGATATGTTGGCTATGAAGAAGGCGGACAACTCACCGAAAAAGTCCGCAGGAAGCCCTACAGCGTTATCCTGCTCGATGAAATTGAAAAGGCGCATCCGGATGTCTACAGTATATTGCTACAGGTACTGGACGATGGCATACTTACCGATGGGTTGGGACGAAAAGTGGATTTCAAAAATTCACTCATCATCATGACCTCTAATATCGGGGCGCGTCAGTTGAAAGATTTCGGTCAAGGGATTGGTTTCTCGACCGGTGCCCGGGAGGAAGCTGCGGATACGCATTCAAAATCAGTGATTGAAAGTGCGTTGAAACGTACGTTCTCACCTGAGTTTTTGAACCGGATTGATGATGTAATTATTTTCAATTCACTCGGTAAAGAACAGATCCACAAGATCATCGATATTATGCTGAAGGAAGTGTATAAGAGGATTGTCACACTTGGCTACACACTCGATATTTCAGTTGCAGCAAAAGACTTTATCGCAGAACGCGGTTATGACTCCAAGTATGGTGCCCGGCCTTTGCAGCGTGCCATTCAAAAATACCTGGAAGACCCACTGGCTGAAGAGTTGTTGAATGCAGCCGTAAAAGCCGGTGATACCATCATGGTTGATATTGACCCTGCTGATGCAGAAAAACTGAAAGCAGTTGTTAAAAAGCAGCCGAAAGAAGAAAAGATGGATGCGTGAGGGAATAAGTCGGAAGTAGTTAGTCGGAAGTCGGAAGTAGTTAGTCGGAAGTACTTAGTCGGAAGTCGGAAGTATGTCGCGAGTTAATGGCTTGTCTTAAGTCATTAGTTTTAAGTATGTCCTGGCTCTTGAGTCCTCGTTCTTGGTTCCTGATTCCATTCCCCAATCCTTATGTCTTACGTCCTACGTCCTACGTCTAACGTCTAACGTCTTACGTCCTACAACCTGCCAACTAGCTCTTCTTCGCAAACAACTCCATCATCTTCTCACTCACACCGGTGAATGAATATCCTCCGTCATGAAAGAGATTCTGCATCGTAACTTTCCTGGTAAGATCAGAAAACAGGGTTACGCAGTAATCCGCACATTCATCGGCGCTGGCATTGCCTAATGGTGACATGGCTTCGGCATAATTGAAGAAGATATCGAAACCGGCAACACCTGAACCGGCAGTAGTATAGGTAGGTGATTGTGAAATAGTATTCACCCGTACTTTTTTCTTCACGCCATAGTGATATCCCCAGCTGCGGGTAATGGACTCAAGCAATGCTTTCGCATCTGCCATATCGTTGTAATTCGGGAAAGCACGTTGTGCGGCTATATAGGTGAGTCCGAGTATAGATCCGTTCTCATTCAGTGCATCTGCATGAAAAAGCGCCTGTATGATCTTATGTAGCGATAATGCAGAAATGTCCATGGTCTTTGCCATAAATTCATAATTGGCATCCGTATAGTGTTTGTTTTTGCGCACGTTGGGCGACATGCCAATGGAATGCAATACAAAATCAATCTTGCCTCCATGGATTTCCATGGTTTGTTGCACCAGTTTAGTAAGGTCGTCCATACTTGTTGCATCTGCCGGTATAATTTCGGCATTCACTGCTTTAGCCAGTTCAGCGATTTTCCCCATGCGCATGGCAATGGGGGCATTGGATAACGTAAGTGCTGCACCTTCTTCATGGCAACGCATCGCTACTTTCCAGGCTATGGAGTTTTCATCCAGCGCTCCGAATATGATTCCCTTTTTTCCTTTCAGTAAGTTATAGGACATGGCTAATGGTTTTGGCAAATGTAGTTATGAATTGTTAAATGGTTAAATAGTAGCGACGGAGACGGTTTAATTCAACAGTTCGCGGGCGCTTTCCAGTGCAGCTGGCGTTACTTTTTCTCCGCTGATCATTTGTGCAATGGCCTTGATCTTTTCCTGTGGGTCCAAGTTGCGAATTCGGGTGAACGTGCGTGCATTGGAGGTCTCTTTGAAAACGAAAAAGTGCAGGTCCCCTTTGGCTGCAATCTGCGGCAGGTGTGTGATGCAAATAACCTGGTGATGGTTTGAAAGTTCCTTCAGAATAGCGGAAACCTTCCTGGCAGTTTCGCCGGATATACCGGTATCAATTTCATCGAAGATAAGTGTAGGCAAGGAAGTAGAAGCTGCAATCAACGATTTTATACAGAGCATTAATCTTGATAATTCACCTCCTGAGGCAACCTTACGAATCTCTGCGAATTCGCTGCCTTTATTGGATGCGAACAGGAAGCGAAACCGGTCGATCCCATACAAATTCAATTCACCATCCGCTAATGGAGAATGTTCAATTTTGATGGCAGCATGTGGCATGCCCACACTCTTCAGCATCCTATTTACGGTTTCGATCACTACAGGAATTTGCTTTTTTCGTTCTGCAGAAATCTTTTGTGCCATCGAAAGCAATTCCTTCTGTTCAACGGCCAACTTTCTTTCTAAAATTTCCAGTTCACCGGTATGGATGCTGATGGCCTGAATTTTTAAATCAAGTCCGGCAGCAATATCAAGCAATGCGGCATTGGAACCGGCATGGTGTTTTTTCTGCAAGCGATAAATCACATCCAGCCGTTGATTGATTTCCTGCAACCGTTCGGGATCAATGGTCAGTGCGGCCTGCTGATTTTCTATTTCATCGGCAATGTCGTCGAGTTCAATACGTGCACTTTCAAGCCGTGTGATCAGCATTTCCGTTTGTGGAAAAAATTTCTTTGCTGCATGGAGCAGCGTACTGATTTCTTTCAGTTGATATTTTACTGCATGGTCGGATTCCTGCAAAAGTTGATAGGCTGCTGCAAAATGTTTTTTGATTTCTTCCGCATGTTCCAGCTGTTTTAATTCCTGCTCCGCTGTTTCCTGTTCGCCGGGTTTTAATGCGGCATTAGTCAGTTCAGTAAGTTGGAAAGTAAGGTAATCGAGTTCCTGCGTTTCGCGCTGATGTTGTGCACGCAATTGGCCGGCTCGTATTGCATCTTCCTGGTAAGAAATAAATCTTATTCTGAATTGCCGGGCTGATGGCTCCTGTTTTGCAAGCGAATCTAATAGGGTTATTTGAAAAGAGGAGGTACTGAGTTCCTGTGATTCATGTTGGTTATGCATATCCACCAATTGGTCGCCCAGCATTTTCATGACGGAAAGATTCACCGGTGTATCATTGATGAATGCACGTGACTTACCCGCAGGTAGAATTTCCCTCCGGAGAATTAAATGATCATCAAAATCAAGATCATTTGCCTCAAAGAAATGAGAAAGTTCAGGAGTCAGGGTATCAAAGGTTGCTTCCACCACACATTTTTTTTCTTTCTCGAAAAGTACATTGGCATCTGCCCGCTCACCCAGCACTAACGATAAGGCTTCTATAGCAATGGATTTTCCTGCACCTGTTTCCCCGGTTATCACGGTAAGCTTTTCTGAAAATATAAGTTCCAGGTGATCAATAATGGCATAATTGCGTATTGCTAATTTGCGCAGCATGTTTCAAAGTTAAATTGAAGCAGGGATATTTTGTGATTGAACTTTTGTAGTTTTCAACAAACAGTATGTAGGACGGAAGATGGAAGACGTAGGACTTAAGACGTAGGATGTAAGATAGATGATTGGAACCAGGAGCCAGGAACCAGGACTACCGACTTACTTCCGACTTCCGACTATTCACTTCCGACTTAATTCGACTTCATAATCGCCTGATACTTGGAAGAGTTAGAAGCATCTAGTTTGGAAAGTATCTGAACAGCATTTGATTTTTCCTGTGGGGTTGCTTTAGAATAGATATTTACCAGTTCATCAGATTTGCCCTGAAGATACACCTGCATGATCATAGAGTTTGGGGCATCTTCATTCACCTTATTCATCAGGTTCAGGGATTCTGATATGGCTTTCCGTCCAATTTCAGGGTTCTCAAACATTCTGTCAAGGCCTTCGCGGTGATATTTATAGAGAACGGTACGCATATCCTCAAATTTGGAATTCAGCAGGTTATTCACCAACCAATACCGGTTGCGAATGGATTCATAAGATTTCCAACCTGACTCAGCGGATGACTGTGCCGCATTCACGATGTTTTGTGCTTTCTGATAGTGCGGAGTGCCACCGGAAGGAGAGAAGGAATCATAGTCAAGTCCGATGATCATGTAAGCATAGTAGGCGAGTACGGAAGTCAGGTTAGAACCAAATGTTGTTTCGCTGAATTCCAATGGCTGGTATTCTGCATATTGAAACTGAAAATCTTTATCTGCCCATTTCAATAGTGTTGAATTATAACCTGCATTGTGCACAGGTCGGTTACTTTGAACAGTGATCTGTGCAGCAAACTTATCAGTGGAAAGTTCCTGTGTAACATTAATGAGAATGCTGCAATCAATACGTTCCCCGGCAGTAAAATTATCATTGGTCCATTTACGGTTGTTCATGAATTCAAAAATAGATTTTTGCAGGGTCTGAAAAACTTTAGGATCTACTACCTGCAACTGTGCGGTGATCACTTTGACTGTACAATTCAGTTCCTGTGCGAAGAACCCATTGCGATCAATAGTCCTGCAAGTAGAAAAAAGTAGCGTTTCATACAAAGGGTTATTTATAAATGTAAGTTTTCAGGATAAGGGCTGAAGATTGCATTATTTATTAGTTGCATTGGAAACCTGGCTTACCGGCTGCATGTGATCGCGGATAAACCTAACGATATCTTTGGCAACTTCTTGTTTGCTCTTCAGTTCAAATTTATGCAATTGCTCTTCTTTGTCAATGATGGTGATTCGGTTAGTATCATGCTGAAATCCTGCTCCCTCATCATTTAAAGAGTTCAGTACAATCATGTCCAGATTTTTTGAGCGGAGCTTTTCTTTGGCATTTGTCACTTCATCTGTCGTTTCGAGTGCAAAGCCGATCAGTATTTGGCCGGGCTTTTTTCTTTCCCCCAAAGACCTCAGGATATCCGGTGTTTTAACAAGGTTCAGGTGAAGGAAAGCGCCTGCATTTTTCTTGATTTTTTCAGGAGCGGTTTTTTCCGGCGAATAGTCGGCCACCGCTGCTGCCATGATGGTAATATCTGCTGTCCTGAAGGCACGATTTGCTTCATCATACATTTCACTGGCAGCAGTGATTCGCGTAATTTTTATACCGGAATTTTTTGGAAGAAGTGTGCTTGGCCCTAGTATCAATTCTACATCTGCACCCTGGTCTGCCAAAGCTTCCGCAAGGGCAATACCCATTTTTCCCGAGGAATAGTTGCCAATAAAACGTACCGGGTCAATGGCTTCATACGTAGGACCTGCAGTAACCATTACTTTTTTTCCCGTGAATGGTTTGATCGTTGCTGCTGTCGCTTTCTTGCTCTCGAAATGACTTACCAGGAAATCAACAATGTTATTGGGCTCTGCCATCCTGCCCGGACCCACAAGTCCGCTTGCCAATTCACCTGAATCAACCGGAATGATCCTGTTTCCAAAGCCAATACAAGTATTGATGTTTCGCTGGGTAGCAGCATGTTTCCACATGTCTTCATCCATTGCCGGAGCAATTATTACAGGGCTGCGTGCAGAAAGATAAACAGCAGTAAGCAGGTTGTCGCAAAGGCCATGTGCGAACTTGGCAATAGTATTGGCGGATGCCGGCGCAATGAGCATCACATCGGCCCATAAAGAAAGTTCGACATGGTTGTTCCAGAGGAACTCTTTATCAGCAACCAAATCTGTCAACACTGGGTTTTTTGAAAGCGTGGAGAGCGTAAGCGGTGTAATAAACTGCGTGGCTTCTCTCGTCATGATCACCTTAATGTCAGCACCCTCTTTGATGAGTTGACGTACCAAATAAGCGCTTTTATAAGCAGCAATACTGCCCGTTATACCCAAAAGAATTTTTTTTCCGGAGAGTGCGCTCAAGCTAATAAGGATTTAAGGTCAGCCTTCAGCCTACAGTAGAACTGCAGCGTTCATTTGCTTTTTAACAGATGGTAACAGGCGCGGCCCGTTGAAAATTGGCAACTGACGGTACTTAATTACTACCATTTAAGTAAAAAATACAACCTGTCGCAGACCTTACTTAAGCGGGTCTACAGTATCTTTTGATGGGTTACGGAAATACACTTTGCCTTCCATAAATTCCTGTGTAGCGATGAGGGTTGCATCCGGCATTTTCTCATAGTATTTTGAGATTTCAATCTGCTCACGGTTTTCATGGATTTCTTCCAGGTTATCCGTAGTGGTGGCAAACTCTTCCAGTTTTCCATGCAACTCTTCTTTCAAATGAGAAGAAATCTGGTTGGCACGTTTTGCAATTACCACAATGGATTCATACAGGTTGCCGGTTTTTTGCTGCATCTCTTTCAGGTTTTTTGTTTCCATTACCGGGGAGATGGATCCATTTGCATTGCGTTTATTCTTGCTCATTGACATCAATTTTGGTTAAGTTTTTATTGGTTGATTCGTAAAGGTCTTTGGCTTCAGCAATATAGCTACTTGTGGAATATTTGTTGGAAAACAACTGATAGCTGTCTATGGTAGCCATGTATCGTTCTTTTTGTTTTGCAGGTATGCTGTTAAGTGCGTACAGGTAATTAGATTTAATCACCATAAACATGGCTCTTTCCTGGTAAGGGCTGTCCGGAAAATCTCTCAGCAGGTTTTTAAAAGCAACTGCGGCAGCATTATAGCGGCCCATCTTGAAATACAATTCCGCACTTCTGAAGGCTTTCAAATCGAGCTTGCGACGCATATCATCAATCATCTGATTTGCATCGGCTACATATTTTCCGGAAGGGTACTGATTCACGAATAACTGCAACTCATCAATGGCTTTCTGTGTATAGGATTGTTCCAATTGTATATCTGGCGAAAGTAAATAGTAGCATTTGGCATTCATGAACAGGCACTCTTCTGCATGCTCGTTGTTAGGATAGGTAGTAGCAAAATTTTTGAAATAATATCCAGCAAGGAGGTTTTGATTCATATGGAAATGGGTGTAAGCATAATAATAGGCGATGTCTTCCATTTCCTTTGTGCCTTTGTAAAAATTAATGAGCTCTTCATAAATGGGGAGCGCTTTATAATATTGGCCTGCATCATAGTATTCCTTTGCCTTCTGCAATTTCAGAGTGGTATCAGAACTCTTGAGCACCGACTGATAATCGCTGCATCCAAAGAGCACAACGATGCCGAAAACCAGCATAGTAAAGAAGTACCGATTCCAAGTATTCATGGGCGCGCAAAGATACTGTAAAATCGTGAAAACGAAGTGGTTCCAGATATTATTGCCTTTTATCTCCTGGTGAATAAATGGAATCGCAAAAATTTATAAAAGGCTAACTGTCAATGTATTAGTTTTTAAGAATGATCACCTACCGGAAGCAACAGCCCATTTTTTTAATGGTGTCGTTCCCAAAAAAGAAAAACTCGACTATTTCCGTCTGGTAAAAATCCGATTGCCTGCTGAATGATACATTAAAAAAAGCCGGGAAAGATTATTCCCCGGCTTTTGTATTTTTTGAGATCAAAAGGCTACCCTGGCAACCTGTTCAAGCGCAATTAAATTAAAGTCTAACAGTATTATTGAATCAATAATTGCTTCCGAAGCCGCTCGCCATCAACAAGTACTTCCATCAAATAAATTCCTGCAGGTTGATTCGATAGTTCAATGGCTGACTCGTAATTGCCTTCGATTAAGCCTCTATCACTCAAATAAATTGCCCTGCCGGTGAGGTCGAACACTTTAATGATTACATCAGCAGTGCCTGTTTTTTCTAGATTGATCGTAAAAAAGCCATTGGAAGGATTTGGATAGATTTCCAATTGCAGGTCTTCAGAGAAAAAGAGATCTGTGGTCTTGCAAGAATTAGTAACTGTAAATGGTGATGACTGTTTATTGCAACCTGTTGAAATATTTTCTACGTTAACTTCATAACTACCTGCTGATAATGCCTCATAGTTATTATTGGTAGCACCAGGAATCATAATGCCATTGTAATACCATTGCCACAACATACTAGCTCCTCCGGAAGCTGCCAATACAACGCTTCCCAAACATAGATTACTATTAGCAGTGGAAATGGTAGCGGAAGGATTTGCAATGCTGGTTATTAAAACAGTGTTGGATGTAGCAGTACAGCCAAAACTATTGGCAACAACAGCTTTTACACTTGTATTCTCATAAGCGAGCGTATAGGATGGACTGGTTTGTCCGGCTACCGAATTGGCACTATTTCCCTTAAACCATTCATATGTTTCAATATTCGTACCGCTCGCGGTAAGGGTGAAGAGTTCCAGTTTACAACCTGAAATTGGGCCAGGAGGGTCAATGGATACAGTGATTGCATTTTCATCTGTTATGCCATTGCAGTTATTATCCTTTCCATCGCAAATGTCCGGGGCTCCCGGATAGATGCTGTTGTTTGCATCATTACAATCGCTATTATTGGTTACTGCTCCTTGTGGTATTTCACAATAAACAGTTCCGGGATCTGAGGATGAGCCAAACCCATCCGCGTCTGCATCTGCATAATAGGTCACCAGTCCGATGACTGATACAGGCGAAGAAGTTTTGCTGCATCCGGATATGTTAGTCACCTTCAAGGTATAATTTCCTGCAGTTGCAGGAATAAGAGTAGTACTTGTAGCTCCGGCTATAGCTATATCATTCCGGTACCATTGTCTGCTGTAGTTTTCTCCTCCGGAAGTAGAAAGCGTAACTGCACCGCTGCACAAGTCAAGATTGCCGCCATTCAAAATAGTAATAGTTGCAGACGGACTCAGTATGCTGGATAGCGTTACGGTTTCTGAGGTTGCTGTACATCCAAAGCTATTGGATACGACTGCTTTCACGGTAGTATTATCATAGTTTAATGTATAGGTTGAATTGGTTTGTCCTGCCACCGAGTTTGGATTTGTTCCCTTATACCATTTATAACTTTCCATATTGGAACCTGTGGCTGTAAGTGTAATAGATTCCGATTTGCAGCCGGTTGCGGAGCCGGATAAGGTAATAGCAACTCCGATAGCATTTTCATCTGTTAGGCTGTTGCAGTTGTTATCAATGCCATCGCAAATGTCTATGGCAGTAGGGTTGATCAGGCTATTCAGATCATTGCAATCATTTCCATTGGTTACAAATCCGACAGGAGGTGTATTGCATGTGGTAACTGACACCAGGGCATTACCATAACTATCGCTATCAGCATCAAGGTAGTAAGTAATTCCACCTGCACTATCATCGATCAGTATGTTACAGTTGTCATCAAGTGAATTGCATACTTCTGCTGCACCGGGATTAATTCCTGCATTGTTGTCGTTGCAGTCGGTATTGTTAGTGGTATAGCCATTTGGCATGGTGCAGGATATAATGAATGAAAGGACATTTCCATAATTGTCATGATCATTATCGGCATAATAGATGATACCTGCATTATCATCAATAAGCAAGTCGCAGTCATCATCAACCAGGTTACAGATTTCTGCCTTGCCGGGATAGATTGCCGCATTTGCATCATTGCAATCTGTTTTATTGGTGGTAAACCATACTGGAGGATTGCAATAAGCTGTTCCGGCAGCAATGGCAGAACCAAAGTTGTCGTGATCTGCATCCGGATAATAGGTAATTTTTCCGGTTACGGATGCGTCACTATCATCTGCCTGACCGTCGCAGTCTTCGTCCACATCATTCGCATCACATACTTCCTGAGCACCCGGTTTAATCGCCGCATTCGCATCATTACAATCTGTTTTATTGGTAGTGTACCAGGCAGGCGGGTTGCAATAGGCAGTTCCAGCTGCGGAAGAGGAACCATAATTATCATGATCACTATCGGGATAGTAAGTAATCTTACCTGTTACTGATGCATCTGCGTCGTCCTTTAACCCATCACAATCTTCATCCACATCATTGGCATCACAGATTTCCTGCGCGCCGGGTTTAATAGCATTGTTACCATCATTACAATCAGTATTGTTGGTGACTTTTCCGGCAGGCGGTGTGCAGGATGTGCTTCCCGGATCGGAAGAGGAACCATATCCGTCATTATCCGCATCAACATAATAGACAGTACTGCAACTGCCGGTCGACATAGAAATCACACTGTTGGTCTTATAAATTTTTACTCCAAATAAAGTAATGATTCCACCCGTATAGGTGAAACTTCCCTGTTGCACAATTTTGTTGCTGCTGTTTTTTACTTTCCAGGATATAGTTTGGCCAATCGTGGGTTTAAATTTCTGTAAGCGCTGAAATGTAATATCAGTGGTGCATGAATCATACTGTTCTGCGGCCAAAGTACCTCCGGCATATAAATTTTTTACAAAGCAGGTAATTGCATAATCATTCGGATTATCGGCAATGGATGCATCGTTCCAGTCGAGGTAACCGTTAATCGCTCCCCATGGATCTCCATTGGAAGGAGTCCCATTTCCGGGATTTTGATTGGCAGAACAAAAGGAGAAAGCAGGAAAAGAACGGGCGAGTGTGAATCGCTCATAATCCGGCGTAACTTCTTCATCAGTAAACTTTGCACCGTTATTTGTGTGGGTACGCTGATCCCAATACCAGGCGCCACCTAATCTTGATGCATTGAGGGAATCATACCAGAAGAATTTCTGAATCCATCCAACAGTTACATCTTGTTTGCCATTGATGCCGGCTGTAAATGGCCCGCCTCGATTGGTATTCACTTTATACATGTGGCACATATTAAAAAGCTTCCAAACGGGAATGGGTATTCCGGTATTCGGGTCGATGTAATCGGTGTCAAAATTGTCGGTAGTATTACACCATTGTTCTTCGCGTGTTGAGTTGTTTAAGGCTTTAATTAGAATAGGGGCATTCTTTGCGTAGACAGCTGTTACCATATCGGGCCACAATTGTGAAGTGATGAGTGCTCCGAAAGCATTATGAGAAATACCGGTCAGGTAAACCTTATTACTATCAGCGGAGATACCTTTTTTAGCCCATTCAATGGTTTCTTTCAGCCTCGTTTGGGTATACATTTTTACTATTCCGCTATTGGGTACAGCGTTGGTGCTTGAATAAATATTATAGCTGTCATTCCAGCCTGTCCAGTAGCTGTCGCTGCCATTGGGCAAGTAATCATCCAGTTTTATCACATTGCAATCTTCACAAATGTTAATACCTGAAACAGAGAAAGGATCATCATCTTTAAAAAGAACATAAATGGACTTGTTAGTGCTGATACCCGTTTTGAATACGGTGAAATTCCAGGCAAAAGAACCACAGTTGTTGAAAGCAGGGTAGTGGTTTGGCGACTGATTATTTCCCCATTGGGCATATTCATACCGCAAGGTGCCATCATTCTCCACGCCCTGGAATTGTAAGACCGGTTGCGGATTCGCTATTGATTCAGAGATGGGAGCAACCAGGGAATTCGATGAATTGATCACTGATTTATCTTCCTGGTTATTACTTAGGGTAACTACGGTAACCGCATAGTAATAATTGCCACTTGCAGTACAGGTTGCCACATACAACCCCCGGTCACTTGTTAATGGTGCTGCAGTAGATGTTATTTTATAATAATGACTACCGCCGTACAATGTTGATTTCCGGATATTTTTTGCGGAGTTGTCACGGACAAAACCAAGATACGTGGTGCCATTCAATTGTGTGGAAGACGTAATAGGAGTGGACGACCGGTACACATTGTACTGTAGATTTGTTTGTGCCGGATTCTTCCAGGTAAGAAAAACCTGGCCATTGTATTTGACAGCCTGAAGTTCTGTTACAGAGTATGCATGAACCGTTGAAATGAAAAGGAAAAAAGCAAGGAATGATAGTAAAGATTTGCGAAATCTTTGTAAAGCAATGTTCATATTCATGGGGGTTTGGTGAATATTAGCCCACCGTTACGGTTCATGTCAAAATTTGTTGCGCAAGGGTAAGTTTCCTGTCGATTTAAGAATGATTATTGGTGAATGAACTAACTAATTTCAACGCTCAGGATGAATCACAGTTTATATATTGTTATTGAAAAGAATATGAATTTGTAGGGTTGACATGCAACGTTTGTTTGCCGGTAATTCTTATGTAATAAATGCTGAATTTAATACCCTCATTTAATCAACAGTATATTTATCGCATTAGGGAGTATATGTAAATTAATGTAGTGTGACGTGTCCAATAGAAGCAGAGGTATCTTTTTTAATTGCTTAGCCTGCTACCTGTTGCATAGGTTGGAGTTGTTTTTTCTTAATAAATTGAAACAATGGCAAAATAATATACTGATGACTTGCCTTAACTGCAGGAATGCTTCGTCTACCTTTAGTAAACAGATGCATCAGTAATAATAAAAAAGCAGCACCGGTTTATTGGTGCTGCTTTTAAGCTTACGGAAGCTGTGGTTAATTTCTGGTAATAATAAACTGTGATTTATACACCTGGTTGTTTGTATGGATGATTACAAAGTAACTGCCTGCACTTAATGTTCTTTCGAGCAACAGGTCTTCCGCAATGGTGTAATCAATGAACGTCGATTTATTCCGCCATACCACACTGCCGACCATATTCCTGATTTCCATTTCATAATTTCCTTCCTGAATATCACTAAACGTCATCCTGATATGCAAGTCGTTGCTGGTTGGATTTGGATAGACCTGCCAGGTAACCATTGCTGCATTGGCAGTGATCGCTTCTTCGCCTTTGCAGTTACTGGTTATCACGATAGTATTCGAGGTGGTGGAACAAAGGTTCGCATTTTTTACCACGCAGGTATAACTGCCAGCAATGCCGGCAACGTAGGAGGAAGCAGTAGCGCCAGACAGATTATTTCCGTCACGTTTCCATTGGTACGTAAAGCCTGTGCCTGTATTCGCTGTTATGGTTTTCGTTTGACCGGAGCAAATATTCGCACTGCCTGAAATGCTGATGGTAGCAGTAGGTGCATTGTTGACTGTAACCGTAACTCCACTGCTGGTCTTACTGCATCCATGCGATTCCGTGATGCGAACTTTATAAGTACCGGAAGAAGTTGGGGTGAAGTTCTGATTCGTAGCGCCTGCCTGATCTGCAGTTCCTTTTATCCACTGATAGGTGGTGGCACCCGCTAATGTTGTAAGATAGGTTCCCGCATTAATGCAATAGGTTGATGGCCCTACAATAGTTACAACAGGAGTAGGTGGAATCCATTCATCAACCGTAACCGGTGCAGAAGTGCCTGCACAGCCGTTGCTGTTGGTTACTGTTACGGTAATTGTGGCCGATGCAGTAATGGTATTGGTTTGCGTTGTTTTTACATTCGACCAGTTATAGGTGCTGTAACCGGCTCCTGCATCTAAAACAACTGAACCACCGTCGCAGAATTGTAATGGCCCCTGCGCTGTAATTACGGGCACCGGTAACGCAACCACGGAGGTAACTTTTGGTGCTGAAGTTCCGGGACAACCATTGCCATCAGTGACTGTAACGGTATAGCTGCCGGCTGTACTTACATTAATGGAAGCAGTGGTAGCGCCTGTTGACCAGCTATAGGAAGTAAAAGTGCCGCAGGTCAAAGAAACAGATGAACCCTGGCAAATTGTACTTGATCCTGAAATTACCGGTACCGGATTGGCATTAATGGTAATGGTATAGGTGCCGGAAGTTTTTGAACAGCCGTTAACATCGGTAATAATCACCTTATAATTTCCACCGGAAGTCGGGAAATAATTTTGCTGGGTAGCACCGGCAATATTCGCCGACGATTTCTGCCATTGATAACTATAACCGCCAATGGTAGTGAGATAAACACCTGCATTCGCACAAAATGTAGAAGCACCGCTGCTGGAACTGATAACAGGAGTAGGAGGTATCCATTCCTCCACAGTAACAGGCGCTGAAGTTCCTATACAACCGTTTGAATTGGTAACAGTTACCGTTAAGGTTCCGGACGCTGTAATGGCATTTGTTTGCGTAGTTTTTCCATTCGACCAGTTATAGCTGGTATAGCCTGCACCTGCATCCAGCGTAACGGAACCTCCATCACAAAATGAAGTTGGTCCCTGTGCAGTGATAACCGGAACAGGCAAGGGCACCACGGTAGTTGTTTTTACGGCAGAAGTTCCCTGGCAACCATTGCCGTCAGTAACAGTTACTGTATAATTATCGGCAACATTCGTGTTGATGGTTGCAGCAGTAGAACCGTTAGACCAGTTGTAGCCGACAAAAGTTCCGCAACTCAAGGTAACAGAACTGCCAGCACAAATAGTTGATGGCCCGGTAATAACAGGCACCGGATTACTGAGTAAGGTAACAGCATACGTAGCTGATGTTTTTGAACAGCCATGCACATCGGTAATAATCACCTTATAGTTACCACCGGAAGCAGGTATATAATTTTGCTGGGTAGCTCCGGAAATGTCAATACCACTTTTCTGCCATTTATAACTGTATCCTCCGATGGTGGTGAGATATATTCCGGCATTGGCACAGAATGTAGACGTGCCACTGCTGCTTGTAATTACCGGTGTTGGAGGTATCCACTCATCAACCGTTACAGGAGCAGAAGTGCCTATGCAACCATTGCTGTTGGTAACAGTTACTGTATAAATTCCTGAAGCGGTAATGGTATTTGTTTGGGTAGTCTTTACATTCGACCAATTGTAGGAAGTATAACCACTGCCTGCATCAAGTAGCACTGAACCACCATCGCAAAACTCGGTGGCACTTTGTGCGGTGATCACTGGAACCGGTAGCGGCACTATGGTAGTAGTTTTCGGAGCCGAAGTACCAATACAACCATTCGCATCCGTTACAGTTACGGTAAAGTCGCCTGCGGTTGAAGGGGCAATAGTTGATGAAGTTGATCCGGTTGACCAGCTATAACTGCTATAAGAACCACAGCTCAAAGTAGTTGTTGATCCTTCACAGATAGTAGTGGTGCCTGTTATTACAGGAACCGGGTTATTGAGTATAGTAATGGTGAATGTAGCTGAAATCTTTTCACAGCCATTCACATCAGTAACTTTCACTTTATAGCTACCACCTGATGTAGGCAGGTAGCTTTGTGCAGTGGCTCCTGAAATATCAACAGAAGTTTTTTGCCACTGATAACTGACGCCACTTATTGTATTGAGATAAACACCGGTGTTTGCACAGAAAGTAGTTGCGCCAGTGCTGGTAGTAATAGTTGGAACTTCCGGAATCCATTCAGTAACGGTTACAGGCGCTGAAGTGGCCGTACAATTGTTTGAATTGGTTACGGTAACGGAGAATATACCGGAAGTAGTTATGCTTGACGTTTGCGTGAGTTTACCATTTGACCAGCTATACGAGGAATATCCTGCTCCCGCATCAATACAACACTGCCGCCGTCACAGAAAGAAGTAGGTCCGGAGGCAGTGATCACCGGTTGTGGTAATGGATTAACCGTTATTGTTTTTGGCAATGAAGCAGCCGTACAACCATTTTGATCAGTTATGGTTACTACATAATTGCCGGATTGTGTTACCACTATATTAGTGGCTGTTTCTCCGGTAGACCACTGGTAAGCATTAAAGCCTGCAGATGCGGTTAATATGCTTGTATCACCTTCACAAATGGAAGTGCCTCCACTGACAGTAATAATCGGTATAGTGGCATTATTAACAGTTATTGGGAATCCTTCTGATGTTTTGGAACATCCATGGGCATCAGTTATTGTTACTTTATATGCAGTGCTCGATGAAGTGGGCACATACGTTTGATTGGTCGCATTTGACAATATTACGGCTCCTTTCTTCCATTGGTAATTATATCCTGAGATAGTAGAAAGCACCGAAGGTGTTTCCAAACAGAATGTAGTCGGACCACTGCAACTTACTACCGGATCTTCGGGTTCCCAAAGGGTTAACAAAAGTGGTGCGGAGGTACCATAACAATTGTTATTGTCTTTTACTGTTACCGTTATATTGCCCGCGGTATTCGCAGTTATCGACAGTCCTGTCTTGCCATTAGACCAGCTATACTGGTTAAATCCATCCGTTGCTGTTAAGGTTATACTTTGGTCAAAGCAAAATGATGTAGAACTTGCAGGTGTTATAACCGGTGAAGGCATCGGATTGGAAACGGTTAGATTTTCATCAGCAATGCCATTACAGTTGTTATCAATGCCATCGCAAATCTCTACTGCATCCGGACGAATAGCGGCATTTGCATCATTGCAATCCGTATTATTGGTAACTACTCCAGCCGGTGGTGGCGTGCAGTAGCCAATGCCTGGATCTGTAGCTGCACCATACGTATCATTATCCTGATCTGCATAATAGGTGATTTTGCCTATTGCTGAAGGATCTGCATTATCGGCCAGTCCATCACAATCCTCATCTACATCATTTGGATCACAAAATTCCGGTGCTAAAGGATGAACAGATGCACTTAAATCATTACAATCACTATTGTTTGAGGAGAAACCAAGTGGTGCAATACAATAAAGTGTACCTGGATCTGCCGGACTGCCATAACCATCAATATCTGCATCTGTATAGTACAATGCTTTATCTGAGGTTGAAGGATCATTATCATCAGCAAGGCCATTACAGTTTTCATCTACCTGGTTGGCATCGCAGATTTCTGATGCTGCAGGATTGATGGAAGCATTCAGGTCATTACAATCGGAATTGTTAAGAACCATGCCAACAGGTTGGCTGCAGGAAAGAACGCCGTTGGAAGATATTGATCCAAATCCATCATTGTCTGCATCGGTATAATAAGTAAGACTGCTGTTTGCTGAAGGGTCATTTTCATCAATCAATCCATCACAATCTTCATCTGTTTCATTTAGATCGCATATCTCAGAAGCAGCAGGATTTATGCCCGCATTGCTATCATTACAATCACTATGATCAGCAACAGATCCCGATGGAAGATGACAGAAACTGTTTCCGGTATCTGTAACATCACCGTATCCATCCTGGTCTGCATCAGCGAAGAAGAGTGTTTTTCCGGAAGCAGCAACATCGTTATCATCGGCAAGGCCGTTACAATCTTCATCAACCGTATTAGCATCACAGATTTCAACAGCAGATGGATTTACTAAAGCATCATTGTCATTACAATCATCGTTGGAAGCCACCATCGAAGCAGGTTGGTTGCAGAAGGAAGCACCTTGATCAGTGATATCACCATGACCATCGTTATCTGCATCAGCATAATAAATACTCTGGCCAATTGCGTTTGGATCCGAATCATCGGAGAGTCCATTACAATCTTCATCTACATCATTGGCATCACAGAGTTCGGTTGCTGAAGGGTTGATGGTATTGTCAGCATCATTGCAATCGGTGTTGTTGCTTACCACACCGGCTACCGGATCACAGTAAGGAGTGCCGGGATCATTCACATCACCAAATCCATCCAAATCAAGGTCGGAATAATAGAGTGAAGCACCAATTGCAGCAGGGTCGGCATTATCAGCAAGCCCGTTACAGTTTTCATCAATATTGAATGCATTACAAACTTCAATGGCAGCAGGATTGATCAAAAGGTCTGCATCATTGCAGTCTGTATTGTTGTTTACCAAAAGAGCAGGAGGAATGCAAGCAGCAGTTCCTGCATCATTCACATCTCCATATCCATCCTGATCTGCATCAATGTAAAAGAGTGTTTTTCCGATAGCAGCAACATCGTTATCATCGGCAAGTCCGTTACAATCTTCATCTACTGTATTGGCATCGCAGATTTCAGTAGCAGATGGATTGACTAAAGCATCATTGTCATTACAATCATCGTTGGAAGCTACCATCGAAGCAGGCTGATTGCAGAAGGAAGTTCCCTGATCTGCCAGATCACCATGACCATCGTTATCAGCATCCACATAATAGATAACCTGGCCAATAGCGTTTGGATCTGTATCATCGGAGAGTCCATTACAATTTTCATCTACATCATTGGCATCACAGAGTTCGGTTGCTGAAGGGTTGATGGTATTGTCAGCATCATTGCAATCGTTGTTGTTGCTTACTACACCTGCTACCGGATCACAATAAGGAGTGCCCGGATCATTCACATCGCCAAATCCATCCAAATCAAGGTCGGTATAATAGACTGCAGCACCAATTGCTGCAGGGTCGGCATTATCAGCAAGCCCGTTACAGTTTTCATCAATATTGAATGCATTACAAACTTCAACAGCAGCAGGATTGATCATGATATCCGCATCGTTGCAGTCTGTATTGTTGCTTACCAAAAGAGCAGGAGGAATGCATGCAGCAGTTCCTGCATCGGCTACATCACCGTATCCATCCTGATCTGCATCAGCGTAGAAGAGTGATTTTCCGGAAGCAGCAACATCGTTATCATCGGCCAGTCCGTTACAATCTTCATCTACAGTATTGGCATCACAGATTTCAGTTGCAGATGGATTGATTAAAGCATCATTGTCATTACAATCATCGTTGGAAGTTACCATCGTAGCAGGCTGATTGCAGAAGGAAGTACCTTGATCAGTGATATCACCATGACCATCGTTATCTGCATCAGCATAATAAATACTCTGGCCAATAGCGTTTGGATCTGTATCATCGGAGAGTCCATTACAATCTTCATCTACGTCATTTGCATCACAGAGTTCAGTTGCTGAAGGGTTGATGGTATTGTCTGCATCATTGCAATCGGTGTTGTTGCTTACCACACCGGCTACAGGATCACAGTAAGGAATTCCGGGATCATTCACATCACCAAAGCCATCCAAATCAAGGTCGGAATAATAGAGTGCAGCACCCATTGCAGCAGGGTCAGCATTGTCGGTAAGCCCGTTGCAGTTTTCATCGATATTGAAAGCAGAACATACTTCAACAGCAGCAGGATTGATCAATAAGTCTGCATCGTTGCAGTCTGTATTGTTGTTTACCAAAAGAGCAGGAGGAAGGCATGCAGCAGTTCCTGCATCGGCTACATCACCGTAACCATCCTGATCTGCATCAACGTAGAAGAGTGTTTTTCCGGAAGCAGCAACATCGTTATCATCAGCAAGGCCATTACAATCTTCATCCAAAGTATTGGCATCGCAGATTTCAGTAGCAGAAGGATTGATTAAACCATCATTGTCATTACAATCATCGTTGGAAGTTACCATCGAAGCAGGCTGATTGCAGAAGGAAGTTCCCTGATCTGCTATGTCACCATGACCATCGTTATCAGCATCAACAAAGTAGATAGCCTGGCCAATTGCGTTTGGATCGGAATCATCGGAGAGTCCATTGCAATCTTCATCTACATCGTTTGCATCACAGAGTTCGGTTGCTGAAGGGTTGATGGTATTGTCTGCATCATTACAATCAGTGTTGTTGCTTACCACACCAACCACAGGATCACAATAAGGAGTGCCGGGATCATTCACATCGCCAAAGCCATCGAGATCAAGGTCGGCATAGTAAAGTGAAGCACCCATTGCAGCAGGGTCAGCATTGTCGGTAAGCCCGTTACAGTTTTCATCGATATTGAAGGCAGAACATACTTCAACGGCAGCAGGATTGATCAAAAGGTCTGCGTCATTGCAGTCTGTATTGTTGTTTACCAAAAGAGCAGGAGGAATGCAAGCAGCAGTTCCTGCATCGGCTACATCACCGTATCCATCCTGATCTGCATCAATGTAGAAGAGTGTTTTTCCGGAAGCAGCAACATCGTTATCATCGGCCAGTCCGTTACAATCTTCATCTACTGTATTGGCATCGCAGATTTCAGTAGCAGATGGATTGATTAAACCATCATTGTCATTACAATCATCGTTGGAAGCTACCATCGAAGCAGGCTGATTGCAGAAGGAAGTTCCCTGATCTGCTATGTCACCATGACCATCGTTATCAGCATCAACAAAGTATATAGCCTGGCCAATAGCGTTTGGATCCGAATCATCGGAGAGTCCATTACAATCTTCATCCACGTCATTTGCATCACAGAGTTCAGTTGCTGAAGGGTTGATTGAAAGGTCTGCATCATTGCAATCGGTATTGTTAAGCACAACTCCGGAAGGAGCGTGACAATATTGAATTCCTGCATCAAGCAGGTTTCCATAACCATCATTGTCGGCATCGGAATAATAAATCAGTTTACCGATTGCAATGGCGTCATTGTCATCATTCAAACCATTGCAGTCCTCATCGGTTTCATTTGCATCGCAGATTTCTATTGCACCGGGATGTACTGCATTGTTATCATCGTCACAATCGCTATTATCCACAGACATATATGCAAGCGGATGGCATAATGCGATTCCTGCATCTGTTGTTGCACCATATCCATCTAAATCGGTATCAGCATAATAGATCAGTTTTCCTGTCGCTGCAGGGTCTTCATTGTCCGACAGCCCGCTGCAGTCTTCATCAATTGAATTGGCATCACATATTTCTGATGCTGCGGGATTAACAGTTCCGTCAGTATCATTACAATCGTTGTTGGTAGTTACTGATCCGGATGGCGCATTACACCACGCTGTACCGGCATCATTGATATCTCCATATCCATCCTGATCTGCATCTGCATAGTAAATTATTTTCCCAATTGCATTTACATCCGCATCATCTGTTAATCCATTGCAATTCTCATCTGTTTCGTTTGGATCACATACTTCTGCGGTTCCGGGATTAATTGCATCGGCTGCATCGTTGCAATCGCCGGAATTTTGAACCAAGCCGGCAGGTGGGTTGCAATAAGCGGTTCCTGCAGGATAGGCAGCACCATATCCGTCACCATCTGTATCTGTATAATATATGAGTTTGCCGGTTGCAGAATTGTCAGCATCATCATTCAATCCATCGCAATCTTCATCCACATCATTTATATCGCATATTTCCTGTGAAGAAGGGTTAATACCGGCGTTACCATCATTGCAGTCAATGTTGTTCGTCACCATTCCCTGAATCGGAGTGCATGAGGACGATGCTGTAGCTGCGGCATCACCAAATCCATCAAGGTCGGCATCTGCGTAATAGGTAGCCTGACCAAATGCAATCACAGGGTTTGATATCTTAAAACATCCGGTGAGGTTGGTTACTTTGACAGTGTATGTACCGTTACTGGTTACAAGATAATTTACATTAGTGGCACCATTGATCAGCACCTCATTACGGTACCATTGCCAGATAAAATTGGTGCCACCGGTAGCCGTAAGCGATACTTGCCCTGTGCAAAGATTCAGGTTGCCGCTGTTTTGAACAGTAATAACAGAACTTGGCTGCAGTACGCCGGTCATCGTAACTATGTTAGATGTAGCTGAACAGCCAAAGCTATTGGATACAACCGCTTTAACGGTGGTGTTATCGTATAATAATGTGTAGGTGGAATTGGTTTGCCCGGAAACTGAATTCGGGTTTGTTCCTTTATACCATTTATAGCTGGTAATATTAGTACCGGTAGCTGTAAGTGTAACCAGGTCACTTTTACATCCTGTCAATGGACCTATCGGTGTTACATTTACTGTTATTGCATTTTCATCAATAGTGCCATTACAGTTATTATCAATGCCATCACACATGTCAGGGGCTGCAGGATTGATACTGAATGCAGCATCATTACAATCTGTATTGACAGCAGCATATCCGATCGGCGCTGTGCAAAACGCTGTAGCGACAGCACCAGCAGCACCAAATCCGTCCAGGTCAGCATCAGGATAAAATGGAATCTTTCCGGTTGATGAAGGATCAGCATCGTCAGACAAGCCATTACAGTTTTCATCAAGGTCGTTTACATCGCAAACTTCCTGTGCGGCAGGATGAATGTTCGCATCCGATTCATTGCAGTCTGTATTGTTATTTACAAATCCAGCAGGCGGGTTGCAATACACGGTACCCGGATCAGCTGATGATCCGTATTGATCCTGGTCGGCGTCGGCATAATACAAAGCCTGGCCGGAAGCAGAATTGTCATCGTCATCTGACAGGCCATCACAGTCTTCATCCAGGTTGTTGATGTCACACACTTCCTGCGAAGCAGGATTCACAGTACTGTTTGCATCATTGCAGTCCGTATTATTTGATGCGAAGTTTGCGGGCGCACTGCAATAGGCAGTTGCGGTTGAATTAACAGCGCCAAACCCATCACCGTCAGCATCCGTATAATAGGATGATTTACCGGTGGCCAAAGGATCGCCATTATCAGCAACTCCATTGCAGTCTTCATCAGTATTATTGGGATCGCATATTTCAATGCCTGCCGGATTGACGGATGCATCTGCATCATTGCAATCTGTTGCATTGGAAACTACACCCGAAGGCGGCGTGCAATAAGAAGTGCCGGCATCGGATGCATCACCGTAACCATCTGCATCAGTATCAACGAAATACAGGGAAGCTCCTGCAGCAGAAGGATCTGCATGATCGAGCAGCCCGTCGCAATCTTCATCAACTCCATTTTCTGCGCATAATTCTGTTGCAGCAGGATTGACCCCTGCATCGTTGTCATTACAATCGGTATTGCCTGTAACCGTTAAAGGAGGCTGCGTACAAAAGGCAGTGCCTGATGTATTTGCGGCACCAAAGCCATCCTGGTCCGCATCGGCAAAATAAATGGTTTTGCCTGACGCACCGGGATCAGCATCATCACTCAGACCGTTACAGTTTTCATCAATCAAATTGATATCACACACTTCCTGCGCATTGGGATGAATCGCAGCATTTGCATCATTACAATCTGTTTTTATCGTCACGTAACCTGCCGGTGGATTACAAAACAGCGTACCCGTTGCCATCACTGCGCCGAATCCATCCAGGTCAGCATCGGCATAATAAATACTTTTGCCAAGAGAAGAAGCATCTGCATCATCAGCCATGCCATCGCAGTCTTCATCAATGTCGTTTGCATCGCAAACTTCTTGTGCCAGCGGATTGATCGCAACATTGTTGTCGTTGCAATCACTGTTATTGGTAACCAGGCCATTGGGAGCATTGCAATAGATCGTGCCTGCATCTGTTGATGAACCAAATCCATCGTGGTCGCTATCTGCATAATAGGTAATCGTGCATCCCGGAACGGTCATGCTTATGTTGCTGCCTGCACGGTAGATCTTTACTCCATAGAGCGTAATAGGTCCGCCGGCATATAAGGTAGTTCCGGATTGAACAACATCCCCTCCATTTTTTCTAACCGACCAGGTAATAACCTGTCCGACAAAAGGTTTAAATTGCTGCAGTCGCCTGAATGTAATATCAGTGGTGCAGGAGTCGTACTGATTGGCCATCAGCACACCGCCGGCATACATGTCTTTTACAAAGCAGGTAATGTCATAATTGGTGTTATTGTCTACTATGGATTGATCGTTCCAGTCAAGATAGCCATTTAATGCACCGATCGGATCTCCGTTAGAAGGGGTACCATCACCTGGATTTTGATTGATCGAACAGTAGGAGAAAGCAGGATAGGAACGTGCCATCGTGAATCTTTCATAGTTGACGGTTGTCTCAAGATCGGTAAAGGTGGATCCAGTGTTATTGTGTTTACGCTGGTCCCAATACCATGCACCGCCGTGACGTGCAATATTTACTGTATCATACCAATAATATTTCTGTACCCAGCCTACGGTAACATCTTGTTTTCCATTTATTCCACCCATAAAAGGGATGCTTCTTGGAGCATTAACAATATACATATGCCCGATATCGAACAATTGCCAAAGTGGAATGGGAATTCCTGTGTTTGGATCAAGGAAATCTGAATTGGGGTTTTCCGCATTATCGCTCCATTGTTCTTCACGCGCCGAATTATTGATCGGTTTAATTACAGTCGGTGGATTTTTTACCCAGACTGCCGTTACCTGGCTTGGCCACATTTGAGAAGTTAATAATGCGCCATACCCATTATGTGAAACGCCTGTCAGGTAAACGCGGTTGCTATCGGCAGAAATACTTTTACGCACCCATTCCAGTGTTTCCTTCAACCGGTATTGTGTAAACATCCTCACCACACCGGTAGTGGGAACAGGGTTGGTAGTTGAATACATATTGTAATTCTCATTCCAACCGCTCCAATAACTGTCTACACCATTTGGCAACCTGTCGTCTATTTTCAATACATTACAATCAGTACAAAGTTTTATACCGGCAGTAGAAAAAGGATTGTCGTCTTTAAAGAGCACATAGATTGATTTGTTGGTGCTGTTACCACTTTTGAAGACGGTGAAATTGTGTGCGTAGGAACCGGCATTATTAAATGCTGGAAAATGCGGGGTTTCCTGATTGTTTCCCCATAGCGCATATTCATATCGTAAAGTGCCGTCATTTTCAGTTGCCTGGTGTTGCAATACAGGTTGCGGGTCAGCTACTGTTTCATTAACAGGTATTGCCAATGAGTTGGCAGCGCTGATGCTCGATTTGTCTTCGATGTTATTGCTGAGCGTAACCACCATTACGGCATAATAGTAATTGGAGGCATTGGTGCAGGTTGCTACATAAAGCCCCCGGTCGCTGGCAAGCTGACTGCCTGATGAACTTGTCTTGAAATAGAAATTCTGGCTGTAGAGCGTCGATTTGCGGACGTTTTTGCCTGAATTATCACGAACAAAGCCAAGGTAAGTGCTAGTGTTCAGGTCTGCCGCTGATAAGAATGGGCTCGTGGAACGATACACATTGTATTGTAGGTTGGTAAATGAAGGGTTTTTCCAGGTAAGAAAAACCTGGCCATTCGAATAAGTGGCTTGCAGTTCTGTTACGAGATATGCATTTGCAACTTGGCTGGTGCCGGTAATAAAGAGGACGATTGACAGGGCGAATCGCAAAAGAGACCGATAGTTTTTTTGCTTCATGTAGAGGGGATTTATAATATCCGGAATAACGGCAGGCTACCTATAAAGGTTACGAATTAGTAAGATTTGATAGTGTTTATGGACTAACTATTAATAGGTATGGCCAATTTTGATATTAAAATAGTTGGTCATGGACTGAGAAATTGACACGCTGAATGATGAATTGTGATAAATTGGTTTATAATTAGCTGTTATCCAAAGTATTAGACATTCAATTTTCCTGTGTCATTCTTCCTGTTGTGTTTCTAGTAGTGTAACCTGATTTTGAAGCTTATTCGAAGGGAATGTATTGACGAGCGCCGGTGCATTAATTTGAAACATAAACAAAAGGGGGGTTGCCTTTCAGGAGGATTTTTAAATGCGCCTATGTATAGATTACAAATCTTGTTGGCTGGCGCTTACACTGGGCTTTCAAATGAATTTTGTGTGTTGAAATTCAAAGTTCCAGGTTCTATAGATGGATGTGCGACAAATTGGATATAGATTATTGGGTGTTGAATTTGAGTATTGAGTCGTGAGTAGTGCGCATTGAGTAAGTGAGTAAAGCAGAGTCGTGAATACAGAATAGCAAGTGACCGGCTTCGCCGCAGCAATTTAACCATTTAGCCATTTAACAATTTAACAATTAACCATTCCGTGAATAACTATTTTTGCACAGTTATTTTTTCAAACAGCATTCTATTACCTTCGCTTCACATTCATTCATCAACAACCTTACTTCTCAATGGATTTATTTGAAAAACTGCTTCAGAACAGGGGTCCGATAGGGCAATACTCTAAAATTGCACATGGATACTTTTCCTTTCCAAAACTCGAAGGCGAGATTGGAAACCGGATGATCTTTCGCGGAAAAGAACGCATCATCTGGAGTTTGAACAACTACCTGGGTTTAGCCAATCACCCGGAGGTGCGAAAAGCGGATGCTGATGCTTCCGCCCGCTGGGGACTTGCTTACCCGATGGGTGCCAGGATGATGTCGGGCAATTCAGATCTGCATGAACAATTGGAAAAGGAACTTGCCAGGTTTGTGGGAAAGAAAGATTCTATCCTTTTAAATTACGGATACCAGGGTATCATGTCTGCCATTGATTGCCTGGTTGACAGAAGAGACATCATCGTATATGATGCCGAATCTCATGCGTGTATTATTGATGGATTACGCATGCACCTTGGTAAACGATTCGTGTATGCACACAATGATATTGAAAGTTGTGAGAAGCAGTTACAGCGTGCTACCGACCTTGCCAATGAGTCTGGTGGTGCCATCATGGTAATCACGGAAGGCGTATTCGGAATGGGTGGTGACCAGGGTAAACTGAAGGAAATTGTAGCACTAAAGAAAAAGTATTCTTTCCGCCTGATGGTTGATGATGCACATGGTTTTGGTACCATGGGAAAAACAGGTGCAGGAACAGGAGAAGAACAGGGCGTTCAGGATGATATTGATTTATACTTTTCCACTTTTGCGAAATCAATGGCCAGTATCGGCGCGTTTATGGCAGGAGATGAGCAGGTAATTGAATACCTGCGTTATAATTCGCGTTCGCAAATATTTGCCAAAGCATTGCCTATGCCTTTTGTGGTGGGCAATCTGAAACGGTTAGAGTTACTGCAAACCCGTCCTGAATTAAAAGCAAAACTTTGGGAGAATGTAAATGCATTACAAGCCGGACTGAAGGACCGTGGATTCGATATTGGAAATTCAAACACGCCTGTAACGCCTGTTTATTTTAAAGGCACGCCTTCCGAAGCAGCCAACATGATTATGGATATCAGGGAGAATTACAACATCTTCCTGTCTATCGTAGTCTACCCTGTAGTACCTAAAGGAGTTATGTTACTTCGCTTAACACCAACTGCTGTGCATACCAAACAGGATATTGATGAAACGTTGCATTGTTTTAGTGAAGTGGCAGAAAAGTTGAAAGCCGGGGTTTATCAGACGCAGAAATTGGTGGGGGTGTAGTTGTTGGTTGAATGGCTGAATTGCTAAATTGTTGCATTGCTAAATTGTTGAATGGCTCTGGTGGAGATTCGAAACAACTTTTTGAAAACGTAATGGAAGTGTGAGATAAAATAGTTTCTCCACATTTCGGGTATGTTCTTTTGGAAGGAATGATGAGCTATGCAACGATCGATTTTATGCCGGCAGCAATTTTCTGATGCAAGGGTTCACCCACCGGTACCAGGGGTAGCCGTACAATGTTTTCACAAATGCCAAGGGTATTGAGGGCAGATTTCACACCGCCGGGACTTCCTTCCGCGAAAAACCATTCCATGAAATCAAGCAACTGATAATGGTGCTTTTGCGCTTCGCTAAAGTTTCCTTGCAATGCCTGCTGAACCATAGTTGAAAATATTTTTGGAAAAACTTGCGCAACAACAGAGATCACGCCATCCATGCCGAATGCAATCATAGGCAAGGTAATGATATCGTCGCCTGAGATTACTAAGAAACCGGCAGGCTTTTCTTTGATGATATGCATGCACTGTGAAAAATTTCCGGAGGCTTCTTTCATACCAATGATCCGTTCATTGGCTTTTGCCAGCCTGATTGTAGTTTCTGCAGTCATGTTTGAACTGGTTCTTCCGGGTACATTATAAAGGATGATTGGCAACCTGCTGACTTCAGCAAGCGCCATATAATGACGGTAGATGCCTTCCTGCATTGGTTTATTATAGTAGGGACTGACTGATAAAATGGCATCGAATCCGTTGTCATGGAAACCTGAAATTGTATCCAGCAATTCTGCCGTATTATTTCCGCCAATGCCGGCAATCAGCGGCACTTTACCATTAACCGTTTTAACTGTGAATTGCCAAACTTCCTCCCTTTCTTTTTTACGGAGTGTAGCTGTTTCACCGGTGGTGCCGAGGGAAACGAAATAATTAACACCATTATCAATATTAAAATGGATCAACTTTTCCAATGCGGCAAAATCAATGCTGTTATCTGATCGAAAAGGAGTGATCAGTGCTACTCCTGTACCGCGAAATTTTGAATCGGCCATCGTTAAAGTTTTATAACTGTTAATGATTTTTGTAGTTGCTTTTTCCAAGACTTAACTTCCGGGAATGCGGCATTTTTTCTGATTGAAATTATCTGCACTATACCATCTCAATATAGTACTTCACCTGATCCATCAGCTTGCGCAAATCCTTTTCACCTTTCAAATCAATCATGAAATCGTAAGCATACGTCTTGCTCTTATCATATTGACCTACCCGGAAGGTAGACTGTGACATGGTTGAAATATATTCCAGCGGGAGGTTCTCTTCAATATGCGCGCTGATGAGGATATCGAACTTGCGTGCAATAAATTCTTCAACCAGCAGTCCATTGGGTTCGTAATACCAGGTTACATTTTTCCTGTTGAAATAAGGGAAATGCAGATTAATGGCAGGTTTGGGAAAATTGTAGTATCCCAGCATGAAAATCTTCTTTCTTTCTTTACGCAACGATTCTGCAAACAGGTTTACCTGTGCTGTCACGTCGGTATCGGAAGCGTCAAAGAGCAATCCTATCTCACGTGCATTCCGGAGGTTCACCACTTTTCTTTCCACCTGGTGAAATTTCAATTCCTTCCTCAGCAGATAGAAATGAATGAGCTTACGTATTTTCTTTAACATGTCATAGCCGCTTATTCTTCAAAAAAGCCCATTGCAGAAAATTTCTTAATCCGGTTGTCGATTCGCTCTTTGGGTGTAAAATCTTTCAGATCAATCAGGTGTTTCTTGATTTCACGCTTCAGTATTTTTGCCATCTCTTCCGGGTTGTTATGCGCACCACCCAAAGGTTCCTTAATTACACCATCGATTAGTTTGAAATCAAACATGCTTTTTGCATCCAGCTTCAGTTCTTCTGCAGCCTGTTCTTTAAAATTCCAGTTATGCCACAATATAGAAGAGCAGGATTCAGGAGAGATTACAGAGTACCAGGTGTTTTCCATCATCAACACCCGATCGCCGATGCCAATGCCTAATGCGCCACCGGATGCACCCTCGCCGATAATGATGCAGATAACAGGTACTTTCAGTAAGGTCATTTCGTAGAGGTTCCTGGCGATTGCTTCTGCTTGTCCGCGTTCTTCAGCCTCTAATCCCGGAAAAGCGCCCGGCGTATCAATAAGTGTTACAATAGGAATGTTGAATTTCTCTGCAAGCTTCATCAGACGCAAAGCTTTGCGGTAGCCTTCCGGGTTGGCCATACCGAAGTTGCGGTACTGCCTTTGCTTGGTGTTAATTCCTTTTTGCTGCCCGATAAACAGGATGGATTCATTATCAAGGGTGCCTATACCGCCAACCATGGCCTTATCGTCGCCCATGGTACGGTCGCCATGCAATTCGATAAACTTGCTGCACAGTTGAGAAATGTAGTACAAAGTATAGGGCCGCTCCGGATGCCTCGACAGTTGCACTCTTTGCCAGCCATTGAGGTGGCTGTAAATGCCTTTGCGTGTTTCCAGCATTTTATCTTCCAGCTCTTTAATGGCAGAAGCCATATTTACCTTGCCATTTTCACCAATCTTCCTGAGTTTATCCAATTGTTCCTGTAAGTCCTCGATAGGCTTTTCAAAATCAAGATAAGTCATTCCATTTTTTTTGTGGGAAACAAAAATATCAAAATATGAAGGAAAACGCGGGGAATAGTTTTTTTGAAAAGAAGAAAAGTTTACTTTTGCGAGCCATCAAAATTTGGTCCGGTAGTTTAGTTGGTTAGAATGCCGCCCTGTCACGGCGGAGGTCGTGGGTTCGAGTCCCATCCGGACCGCAGCAAAAAGTAAGGTATTAGTTAGTACTTAATAGTATTTGGCGGTTCTATAACTGCAGTTTTTTTTTGAATGCTTTGGCAGAGTTGCTGAAATTGTCCCCGTGAAATAAATGCCCTTCACCAAAGAAGCCAAACTTCCCATATTACCTTTCACATCCCTCAATTGGAAATAGTCACTTTCCGGTAATACCGTGTATAATTTTGGAGTATCTGCTATCAGTTGAGTTAGGCCGTATAGACTAAAGTTTCTAATGTGGCTGCTAAGCCGATACTCATGAACTCAGCGTTTTTGATTGACTTGTATCATCAGAGTGCCTTCCGTGGTTAGATGCCCGAAGTTGGTGCCGGCACATTTTAGTGTTACTGCGCCTTGCTGAAAATTCAACCCGGTTGGGCAAACCAGATAGGTGGTCACATCAAAGCCTACCGGGAAAAGGGTAAGCGCATTGCCATGAGAATCGAGGCCAAGGGGCATTGATTGGTTCACCGGTCCAAAAAACGGGGACTGCAACCCGAACCCGTTAGTATAACAATCCCAATTATACAGTTGCGAAGTATGTACTTCATCAATGCCACCTTCATCTTTTACCACCGCCATTACATGAATGCCTTCCGCAAAGGATGTCGCATAGGTGCCGTTTCCTTCAATGGTGTCTTTTTCGCCTGTTGCCGGTGTGATGATCCATTGCACCGTTGGAGGGGTTTTGTCATAAACATCAGGCGTGGTCTGACAAGAATCACAGGAAGAAATGAATGAGATCACAGAGAAAAAAAACGGCAACCTTAATATGGAATCTTGCAGGAAGAAAGGGATTCTGTTTTTCATACTTGACGATTTTGAAAAATTAATCAGCGTTAAACCGAGGGGCCGCGCCTTGGCCCCCCCCCCATGCCCCCCCCCAGAAAAACCCCCCCCCCCCGCCCGCAGCGAGAAGGCCAAGATAGCTATTCATATCAGAAAAAATGATTTATTTGATGCAGCAGATGGTACAGATCAACTGATAAGCAAAATGAAACGCTGATCAGCATGCTCCATCGGGAGGCTTTACCCTGCACAAACATGTTAGTTTGGTAAACCGTCAATTTTGTACTTTGATCATCATTTTCGAAAAGAGATATGAAACCCAACAGAATTATATTGATCCGGCATGGAGAATCAGAAGGAAACATCAACCGTTCCATCTATGCTGAACGGCCCGACTATTCATTGGAATTGAGCGAGAAGGGTAAAGAGCAGGCCCGGGAAGCAGGCCGGCATCTGTCTGCATTGATTGGCGATGAAGATGTGATGATGTACGTGTCGCCACATTGGAGAACCCGCATGACCTGCGAAGAAATTACGCTGAGTTTTTCGGAAAGCCAGGTGAAAAGGAGGGAAGAACCGCGCATCCGGGAACAGGAGTGGGGACACTTACGCACCGAAGACCTCAACAAAAACATCGATGTAGAGCGGGACGCATTCGGAACGTTTTATTATCGCTTTCCTGATGGAGAATCCTGTGCCGACGTATATGACCGTGTAAGCGGCTTCTTCGATACGCTCTTCCGTGATTTTGAGCGGGAGAATTTTCCACGTAACGTAATAATTGTAACGCATGGCATGACCATCCGCGTTTTCCTTATGCGATGGTATCACTGGACCGTGGAAGAATTTGAGCGGGTTGCCAATCCCGGTAATTGTGAGTATTTCATTATGGAGAAACAACCTGATCATAAGTTTGCTTTGATTACTCCGTTGCAGTACCATCAGCCACGGCATTCCTACCAATACCCTGACAGAAGGAATGACCGGTAACTTCTTTTTCAGGAAGTACATAACGTATTAAACGGAGCATGAAAAAAACAACAGCAGCAGCCTGTTTGCACCAGATGATTTTTTTATGCTTCAGGAAGCTAATAATCATTGATATTACAACAGCTCCTTATTACCTTTAGCCAGTAATTAAATAATTGCTCACAATTTTAAATGATTGAATTATGAAAATGAAATTGCTTTTTCCATTGATCCTTATTGCATTCATGATTGCCTGTTCACCGGCTACAAAAATTGAGAAGAGCTGGTATGATCCTTCCGTTGATCCGGCCAGCATAAAGCCATTCACCAAGGTGCTGGTAGTTGCAGGTGTTGCCGATGAATCATCTAAAAGAATTGCAGAAGACAAACTGGTAGCGGCTATGAAAAGTGGCGTAGGAGTGCAGGCATACAGTTACCTGTTGCCTTCCGATACCAATGACCGTCAGCTTGATGCAAAACTTAAGAAAGACGGTTTTGACGGTATCCTGCTCATGCGACTGAAGAACGTAGATAAGAGTGTTTCTTATGTAGAAGGAACGGGCTATGGCGGGTGGTATGGTTATCGTTATTCTTCTCCCGGATATTACACTGAAGATAAGACCTACCTTATTGAAACAAATGTGTATTCTCTGGAACCCAATAAGCTGCTTTGGACCAGCACTACTTCAACCCTCAACCCTTCCAAATTTGGAACGACCATGGATGCTATTATTGCTGTCAATAAAGCGGAACTGCAGAGTAAAGGATTTCTTCCGAAGTAGTTTTGGATAAGCGGAAATGGTGGCGTTGAAGCAGGATGTCTGTTTGAGATCAAATTTGTGGAATAGGTCGTAAGTCGTAAGACTTAGGACTTAAGACTTATGACATAAGACATAGCTTAAGGACATGCTGCCTCTTAGTTGAGCTACTTCACGAATATCTTTGCTATTAAGCCGGCTTCCCATTTCATGTAGTGTGCTTATTTTGACGTAACTAGTCAGTAGATGAAGATTCAAAATGGAACAGGGATGACACTGATCGGACCGATTTTTTACGGATTTAATTTTTACCTGATCATTTTCAATCCGCTTTTATCAGAACAGTTCTTGTATTGAGCATTAACTCAAAATTGTTTTTATCAGTGCTGATCAGTCAAATCCGTGTCATCAGTGTGCTATTTTTTCCTTCGGCTGAGTAGTTACATTTTGACTTATGCTTAATTTCAGAAGGGCAAAGCTTCATCCGGCAAATCATCGCTTATTATTTCATTGGTATCGTCTTCAAAATTTTTGCAAATGCAGTGTTCTTCAAATGGGCAGGAGGGAGGGTCATAATTGCAAAAGTCAAAAGTCAGGAAGCCGGTGCTAACCAGATCAGTTTTTTCGCCAAGGATACTAATCAATAGGGCATACTTTTTATTTAGCGGAACATTTGCCGGAATGTCTGCATTTAAATTCCAGGTGAATAAAAGATGAGAGAATGATTTGATTACTTGCTTCAATTGTTTTTCTGTTAGTTTTTCAGCGGGTGGAAACTGTTCCTGTTCCAATCCGCAGTAATAACCAAAGGTATGAGCAGGTCCCTGTTCCAGCCAGCGTTCTATCTCTGCAAATTCTTCCTCCAATGTTTGCGGCTGTCCGAAATTATCTCTTGTATTCAGTTCCTGTGATCTTTCGGCTTGGGTAATATCTTCAATAAGGTGGTTGATATAAGATTGCATATATAAATTGATTACAGGGTTATTACTGTCAATAGTTCCACTTTAAAATGGCTGATAATAATCTAATCAGCTTCTGCTGTTCAGGATGATAGTCGCTACTTATTGAGCTTTCCTATTATAAATTTGTTTGCAAGGTCAATCATTTGATCGATTGAGGAAGCAATATAGCAATAATTGGAATTATACTTTACTTGCTTTCCAAATTAGCGGAGCACGAGGGCGCTGGGAATGTATCACAAATGCCGTCAACCTGGCGGGTTTCTACTACTTAGAAATATCTTTCAGCAACATCTTGTATATCTGTAAATATTTGCTCAATCTCTCCACGTCCGAATCGCTGATCTTTGGCAGGCGGCGAATATCCATGTTGTCTTCCAGGTCATTGAGCTTTACGCGAATGGCAAGCGGGTTTTTCCTGACACGACCGATATAATGTGACTTTGACTCTCCCTTGTTTTTCGTGATAGCAGCCACTGCCGCCAGCACCTTTTCGCTAAACCCTTCTTTTCGCAGATCATCTATTGAGGTGGAAGTATCTTCCACCACATCGTGCAATGCCGCTACTATTTTTTCTTCTTCCGTTTTGCAACGTTCCATCACGCGCATCACGTGCGTGATATAGGGTTTGCCGACTTTATCTTTTAATCCTTGATGCGCAGTTATCGCAATATCAATTGCCCGTGTGAGATTCATGTTGCAAAATAGCAAATTACAATTGCAGTTACTGTGTTATCGGATTCAAAAACCGAAGCTCATTAGGATGGGATTACAAATCCCGACCAACGAGGATGAATGCGCTATTAAGGGCAGGAGGTAGGGGATAAGACGTAGGACTTAAGACGTAAGACATAAGACAAGATCGGGATTTGCAATACTTTGTTTTCGAAACTTGGGGTAATGAGAGAAGAAGGAACGTTTATTCTAATCGTATTCGAATTGATGTTGCACTGATCGGAGTCGAACCAGGACATCTTATTGGGACATGATTCAACAAAAAACAAGGATTCGGTTCAACTTAACATATGATGACATGGCCGTATTCTCCTTATAATGCTTAATTTCAATTGATGAAAACAAAATCCATTTCCCTTCGGTTGCCGGCAGCGATCGGCGCTGTTTCCGGTAAGTACATCATTCCTGACAAGCCGGTCTGTATGCTGACACTTGCCCATGGTGCAGGTGCCGGCATGGAACATCCTTTTATGACAACGCTGGCCACCTCATTAGGTGAAAACGGAATTGCCACACTACGGTTTAATTTTCCCTACATGGAGCATAAAAAAGGAAGGCCTGATGTGCCGGCAGTGGCGCATGAGGCCATTGAAGCAGCGATTCATCATGCCAGGAAGCAATATCCTGCGCTTCCGCTTTTCATTTCCGGCA
Organism: Chitinophagaceae bacterium; assembly: GCA_016704325.1. GTDB lineage: Bacteria > Bacteroidota > Bacteroidia > Chitinophagales > UBA10324 > JACCZZ01. The sequence goes on along the minus strand of JADJAG010000008.1, from coordinate 12,933 downwards.
AATCATTTGGCGGAAGAATGAGCTCCCAGTACTTATCTCTTCATCACGATACCGGCGTGCGTGGAATTATTTTTTACGGTTTCCCGCTTCATAAGCCCGGTACTCCTTCCATCGAAAGGGCAGCACATTTAAAAGAGGTAAAGGAGCCGATGCTCTTCCTGTCGGGCACGCGTGACGAATTTGCTTCCGCAAGTCACCTCAAAAAGGTTTGTGCTGCTTTACCCAATGCCACGTTGACCTGGATCGATGGAGCCAATCATGCATTCAAAGCAGGAAAAATCAATACGCTGGAAATTTTAGTCGCGGAAACAAAAGATTGGATCTGTAAAAATGGGGGAGGTTGCTTTCAGGAAAAAAGCTAACGGCGAAAGCGTTTGGTTTCAGCAGAAAACTTTACTGGCAACGTTGGTAAGTGTTGGGTGTAGTTTGTGTTGGTGGGCTTATATTGAAAAGGAAGGATTGAGAATCTTGTTCTCAGGAGAAGCGGATTGCAAATCTGATATCGCAGGCGTAGCGTGCTATCGGATTCAAAATCCGAAGCTCAATAGGACGGGATTACAAATCCCGACCAACGGCGATCCTTTAGAGAAGCCTTGCAAGGCATTTGAAATCCTTTGTTTGAGGGCTAAACTTATTTCAGCTTTTTCAATTGTTTATTTCCCAGCAACGATTTCATTTGAGTAATAGCAATGCTGTTGAGTTGTTTCAACCATTCATGCTGTTGCAAGCCCTGGTGGATTAAAACAGCATTGATGCTTTCCATATTTGATAGTACCACTAATTGTTCAATACTTGCTTCATCACGGATGTTACGGTCTGCCTTCAGATTTTTATCTCTCCATTGTTTGGCTGTAATTCCAAACAAAGCCATGTTTAGCATATCAGCTTCATCGGCATACACAAAATTCAGTTTCTCTTTTGAAAGTGTTGGTGGAATCAGGTTTTCTTTGATGGCATCGGTGTGAATTCTGTAGTTTACTTTGGCTAAAGTGCGTTGGAGATTCCAGGTTAATTTCAATCTGTCGCTCTCATCTTCTTTGAGCCGTTGAAATTCTTTGATGATGTAAAGTTTGAATTCGATTGAAATCCAGGAAGCAAATTCAAATGCGATATCTCTGTGTGCGTAGGTGCCGCCATATCTGCCCGACTTTGATATAATACCTAGTGCATTGGTGGATTCAATCCACTTTTTGGGAGTCATGGTAAAACTATTAAGACCGGCTTGTTTCCTAAACCCGTCGAATTCGACGGGTTTAAAATCCGGGTTGTGCATTTGCTCCCAGAATCCCAATAGTTCAATGGTATTTCGGTTTCTTAGCCAGTTCTTAATTATATCATCTGTATGCGCTGCATCTTTGTATCTGGCGATATCAGTAAGGGAAATAAAATCTGCTTGTCCGCCCTGATAAATAGTAATTTCAGTTCCTTTTACATTGATAGTTTGCTTTGTTGCCATACGGAAGTGTTAATTGTGGCGAATCCGCCATAGTTAAAGTATATTTCTTAAATCCATCGAATTCGATGGATATAAAATTTTATTTTATCACCAACCACGTCACCAATTCAAAGTGGTTAGCTTCCTCAGCTTGTTTTTCCTTTGGTATGAGTTAGGCATTGCGGTTGTTAGTCAGCGATTGCAAATTTCTTTTCTTAAACAAGCGACTGATTTCATTCACGGCTGATTTTAAAAGTACAGAATATTTTTCCATGTCTGCCCCGTTGCTTGTCCCCTTACTCGCCTCGTTTGCAGACACGCTTTTGAGGGAGGCGAACGAGTGCGCTTACCATGTTTAGTTTTGAATTTCCCGTGTCTCATTGGCTTGCTCTTATGCCTCATCATGAAGACACGTTGGAATAGTAAAAATCCATTTCTCAACTTGACTACTGATTGGCTTTCCCCGAAGTATCCTCGGCGTTACTACGGCTTTACCTCGGCGTTGCCCCGGAGTATCCTTTGAATAAAATTGGATGTCTTATCCTGGAAAAGTCTTATAGCTGATTGGAAAAAAATCCATTCCTGAGATCGCATTAACCCTGAATCGCGTTCTTTTGCAGACAAGCAATTGAGGGAGGCGAACGAGTGCGCTTATTGTGTAAAGCTTTGAATTCCCCTGTATCTCATTGGCTTGAACCTGTGCCTCATGATGAAGACACAGTGGTGGTGTATGTTTTCCCCTTACTTTTTGTATCTTCGTTTAATGCAAAAAAAATTGAAGGTTTACAAGCCCGGCAAGGATGAAATCCTTAAACAGGTATTGCAATCATTTGAAATTGAAAACATCATTATTGCTTCTTCCACAGCAAAAGCTATCTTCAAAAAAGTGCTTTCCAAAACTAAAAAAGTGAGCGGATGATTTTCTCCATCTGCGAGTAATCTCCCGTAGCTGCCTGCCTGATTGCGCTCACATAATCACTGAATTTTTTCTTCCTGAAATCTTCCAGATTCAAAAATGGGTACCCTGCTTTTCCCGCCATTAAATCGGCAAGAAGACGTGCTGTTCTGCCATTTCCTTCACGGAAAGGATGAATGAATAACAACTCTGCATGTATACGCGCAATGTCGCTGATGAGTGTGTCAGCAGATTCATACTGAGCGGGTAACTTTTTTAAAATTGTTTTATCAAATTCATCCATTGTTTGGTAAAGAAACTTAGCCGGAGGAAACAGGAAGCCGCCTTTTGAAATATTCACCGTGCGCAACTTTCCTGCGGACGAATAAAGATGTCCCAGGGCAAGCTGGTGAATTCTGAAAATGTAGTGAAGGTCGAAAGCAGTTTCTACACTGAGTTCATCAAACAACACGTTGTAAGCGTGAAGAAATCCTTCGAGTTCTGCATGATCGATTTCTTTCGCCTTCGTGAGTTGAAGCTTGTTTGGCAGCACAGCACCTTCCGCTTCTGCTTTCGGAACACTATACTTCTGGCTTTTGGCTTTCTTTTTCAAACTGAATGTTCTTCGTTTCTTTCCCTATTGCGTCTTTGCTTTCGGGTGATCAAACCCACACTACGTAGTACTAAGTATCTTGTTGTTCCGTGACATCGCAAAGATAGTAAGGTCAATACCAATTCAAAAGTATCTAACTTTTCCTCTTGCACCCGTACTCGAACCCGGTTGTAGAAAGGCAATTGAGAGAGGCGAACGAGTGCGCTTTCCGTATTTATCTTTGAAATTCTCGTGTTTCATTGACTTGCTCTTATGCCTCATCATGAAGACACGGTGGAATAGTAAAAATCCAGTTCTCAATAAGTCATCTTACAAATCCTGACTAACGTGTGAGTTAGTAGGAAATAGCCTTTTATGGGAGTATTTTTACACCTGACTACTGATTGGGTTTCCCCGAAGTATCCTCGGCGTTACTACGGCTTTACCTTGGCGTTGCCTCGGAGTATCCTTTAAATAAAATTGGTTGTCTTATCCTGAAAAAGCCACACAGCTGATTGGGAAAAAATCCATTCCTGCGATCGCATTAACCCTTGCTCGCCTCGTTTGCAGACAAGCAATTGAGGGCTGCTAACGAGTGCGCTTACAGTGTATAGCTTTGAATTCCCCGTGTCTCATTGGCTTGCACCTGTGCCTCAAGATGAAGACACGGTGGCGGTGTAAAACCATCTCACTTGAGCGTGTGTGCAGTGGAGATTTGAGACAAGCGCATGCGTTCACTTTCTTTCAAAGGCTTTACTGCAAACATACTCGAGTTGGAGGGGGAAGGCATAATCTATGTAGGCTTTCTACGATGAAATCCAATTTTATCGGATTGAAAATCCGAAGCTCTTTTAGGACGGGTTACAAATCCCGCCCAACGGGGCAGCAGAATACGAGTTTATGGAAGCGTTACACAGAAATTATTCTAAAGATGTGATATATTATATTTACATTTAGTAATTAAAATTTCCTTATGAACATCGTCAAAGGCAAAATCCTTGTAAAAGAAACTTTGGTTGGAATTCCCAATTTGTTAGTTGTGCTTTACGATATTGATCCTCGAACCCTGAAGTACATTTCTGAATCTTTCAAGGATGAACGTGTAGCAGCTCAGCCGTTGAATATCAATTACTATTGGGCAAGAATCAATGGCGATCGAATTGGTTCTGTAGTTACAAATGAGAGAGGGGAATTCGAACTCTCTTATGAGAATTCTGAATTCATAATTGAGCAAAAGGAATTCAGACCTGACCTCATATTGTTTGTGTTGCCTCCTGAAGAAGAATTACCAAGTTCTTTGACTCCAAATCTGTCAAATATTGATCTGACTCACGGACCTTTACCGTTACCTGAAGAAATTTCGCCGCCTAAAATTCTATATATATCAAAATCTATTCGCGCTAATGCAGGAAAAATTGAAAGCTATGTCATTAAAATTTCAGAAAAGAAACTCAAAGAGTTTGACATTGAAGTAAGGAAAGTTCAGGATAATATTGAGGAAAAGAAAGTAAGCATACAAAATTCTATTACAGATGCTTACATTTTAGGTAACGCGATAAAAAACACGCTTAACCTGGCCACCAAAGAGAAGTTGTTAGCATCGAAGGAAGTAAAGAAAAGAGCAAAAGGATTAATCCATTCACTGTCACTGTCTTCAGTAAACTCACAGGTTAGAAATGACCCAACTTATTTAAATCCTACTGACAACCTGATAAGCAATCATGGAAAAGTAATGGTAAGAACTTTGAGTAAACTCAAAGAGCGATCAAAAATCGAAAACAAAAGGCCCTCATTGATCATTTCCAATAGTACTGGTAATTCCGATACTACCTCAATTGACCCGAGCCGGATTACGCAGTTTTTGATTGATAATCCACGAGGGCCGACTATTGAAAGGAAAGCTAAACGACCAAACAACATCCAATCAAAAGCTGCTCAGAATTTTATATCTCAAATCGTTAACAAAACTTCAAATTCAAACCTTTCAAATGCCTGATATCATCCATCCCAGCACTTCAGAAAGCATCCAGAATTTCATTAATGAGCAAATGGGGCTAACTTTTCAAAATTCTCCCATAGATCCCATTGCTAATAATATTCAAGCGCGTGCAAATCAGGAAAGTCTATTTCAAAGCCTCACCACATACAATCTTGAAAAAGGTCCTTCTGACGTTACAGCTTATCATGATTTTCGCGTTTTAAAAATTGCTTTCGAAGATGTATGGCAGGAGGTATTTGATGCTAAGATACTTGTTGGTGGTCAGCGGCTTTATGAAAGATATATTGAACTTCGGGAAACTTACGAAGGTCTGCCTGCTCCGGAGGAAATTACGGAAGCATCACCCTCGGGTGAAGCAGAAGAAGCACCATCTACGGATGAGGCAGAATTAATTACATTTATAAATGAAATCAATTCTGCTATAGGTACACTGGGATCCAATTCTGAAGTACCACCAAGTATTCTTGCTATTGCACCAACCATCACAAACAAAATTTTTGCAATGTTAACACCCAGCGATATGGCTCAATTGCAAGCTTGGTCTGATGTTTATGAATCATTTCTATCAACAAATCCACCTCTGGAAACAATTGTCAATTCGATCAACACGCTTTGGAAACCTTGGACAATTTCGCTTTTGGCCAAATATTCCTCTACTTCAACAGATAGCATTGAAGGGATATTACTTGAACTAAATACCGCATTAAGACAAACATATAAATTTAGAGTTTTTGCTCCTGGATCATACAATTTCGGGGTATTAATTACTTATCGCCAAAAATGGGAACCTGGAAATTACCAGGTAGGTAATTTGATTAATACTATTCCGCTTGCACCAAAGGAAACTGTGAAATATTCAAAAAAGCTGGTGACAAAAAAAAAGCCAGCAAAAAGAAGCTGAAGGTTCATCATCATCAAGAAAATTTGATTCAGATTCTACCGCCAGGGTAGATTCAGAAATCGTAAACAAGGCAACTCACAGAAGCAATTTTAAATTGAACGCAGAGTCCTCATTTAGTATTCCTGAGGTATTCAAAGTGGGAGTAAGCACTGGGATTGAATCGGACTCAGCGAGTGAATCCGCTCAAACGAAAAAAGATTTTCGGGAGGCAGTTAAAAAGGCTGCAGAAGAATACAGGCAGGAACATAAGCTGGATATTGATCTCCTGACGAGTAGTGAATTTGAGGAGAACATGGCAGGGGAGATTTCTAATCCTAATGATGAACTCACAGTCACTTATCTCTTCTATGAGCTGCAAAGGCAGTATACTTTATCAGAGGAGATACAGAAGCTTACGCCTGTGATCATGGTGGCACGTCAAGTGCCTACGCCAGACCAAATCAATGAGGCATGGATCATTGAAAATGATTGGATATTGAAAAAAGTTATACTTGATGATAGTTTCATACCTGCCCTAAATTATATCGTAGATGGCGTTCAGGGCGATAATTTAAATTTGGATATCCTGAAGGCCAACTTAGATATATTAACAAGTATTGTGCAAGAGACAAGGAGCCAATTGAAAGAAACACTCGTAAACAGGAACGCTGCGCTAGACCTCCTTGCAGGAGAACAACAATCCCTGGTAAATCATACGTATGCAGCAGCAGCTACTGAACATACACAAGCAGTTCAAATGCTGGTAGATCAAAAAAAAGCAGCCTATGATCGCGAGCTTGCTACCATTAGTGATTTGGAAAATAAACTTTCACAAAATAATCTGGCTTTGCAGCAAGCGGTTGAGAGTTATACGAAAGCTTTAAAATCCTTTATGAATATGCAGGCTAAATTCTCAGACTGAAACTACATAAAAAATAATATTCTTTATTACATGCAGGCCATATGGGATACTGAAGTGCCTGACCAGCGATTTTTTTCTTTTTCAATATCGAGGTTACGGCATTTGTTCCTATGGATGCTTCATCTTCGGGTTCGGCTCTATGCATTTACCTCCACCTGATCTCTCTTCCGAAACACATAAACTGCATGGAAATAGCTGATATAGATAATCCTATTGGATTCAAGGGAAATTATCAAATTTTTCCGTTAAAGCTGAACAATCCTCTAACCATTTATATGATGCAAGAGTATATCCAAATAGAAGATGGAGAGATTGGATTGCGTGATCCGGATACTCAGGGTGCATTTGACGTGGAAGCCTTCAAGGCCCATGTACAAGAGGTTTTTGAAATTGAGGGTGAGGAAGAATTTAACAGAACCCACAGGAAACAGTTCGAGGAAATGTACTTGAAGTATCTTACTTCAGGATATATTCAAAATGAAGAAATAATCATACCTACCAAATCTCTCTTTATTGAAGCGTTGCCGAGCTCATCCTGTATTGGAAGATTTCAAACTTGCACACCGGGCGATAGATGTAAAGAAAGCGCAAGCAGAAGCCCGTCGCGCAGAATTGGAAAACCTAAGGCTCGCTTCACGACTTCTCAATCAAAATCTGGAAGATCCGGATATTGATAAGAAGATTGTCGTCGATGGTATAGACAACTTCACAGTAAATCCAACAGAATAACTAATGTGTCAGGATGGTAATGGAAGTAGTAGAATAAGGAGTCCGAAAGAGGAATTACCGGAACTTCTTTGCCACTTGAAAGGAGTAGAACTTTGACCGTTATTGTTCCTCAAAGCTATATCGAATTTGAGAATGAAATAATGCATCAAGTTCATCTTTTTGTTAAATCAAGATCATTGGGACCTGATAGTCGTCCAATGCGAAGGGAGCAATCCTTAGTACCCAATAATTCTTCTTTGACTTCTGTGTGGAGATTAATTGCCCCTCATAGAGGGCAAAGAGTAAGCATCAATGCTAATTTCATTTCGAACCAACGGAGAATAGTTCGAATTGATTTCTCGGTGCCACTGGAACTTGTGCAAGCGAGAGGAGTAGAAATGCGTCTTGAATTAGGTGAGGGATCTGTTGAAAGAAGAGATATTCATCCAATTCGACAATCTCCTACCAATGATGCATTCACGATTGATATTGATATTCCTGTTACAAGATTTGAAAGAGGTGGTTTCAAAGCAGCATTCTCAGGTGGGGGTATTATAAATGTATCTATTGATCCAACTATCCCGGCATCAGCAGAAACCAATAATTTAAGATTAGAAGTAGCAGGAAGAGAGGCAACATCAAATTCTCGGGACTTAAGTGTAAGACTTAGTTTTCGTGAACAAGTAGAATTCGAAATTTCAGAGGCTATAAGATTTAGATTGTATCACACAACACGACTGTGGGAAATATACCCTCCTGATATATTCGGAAGATTAAAACATGCCTTCGGTGCCAGTATTGGAACTGATTCTTTTCAGGTTGCTTTTGATACTGGAGATTTACCGGATTATTTTATTCGCTTTGAATGGTTTTTTCCGTTGCATCAACCTGTTAATCGATATAGGGTAAGAATTGAATCGACCAACTTTCGGGTGAGAGTTAGAATTGGTTTAACATTAGAAGCTTTAAGAAGATGGGGACGAACGCTTTTAATTCAATTGAGAAGTTTAGCACTTAGGGGGGTAGCAGCCATATCAGCAGCATTCTTAGCACGATTGGCTATATTAGTTGTTGCTATCGGATTAACTGCTATTACAACTTATGTATTCTTACGAGGGTTGCGTGAAATCCGAAGTGAAGGTACCCGGCATCGATTATGTAATTTATATGCCCAGGGTTATCTTGCTATAGTATTTTCGAGTAATGTTGTTGATCCGCGCTTATCGGGTATTTTATTGAGAGCAAAAGAATATGGCGAAACGGATGCTCAAAACGATATTCAAGAAAGAGGTATCGTATCAGTAAAACAATGGGTGGGTGGATTAATGCAAAGGAATACCATTTCGAACGATGAATTTAGACAGGAATCGATACAGGTGATACGAGCTTTGGGAGATTATCTTTTTTCTGGAGGGTCTTCCTTTATCACGATTGCGATATTAAATGAGATAGGAAGGTTGAAGCTAATAGCGAGAGGGCGTTTCTTTGAGTTTTTGGCTTACTCATTTTTCAACTCCTTAATTATCGCCCTAAAACTCTCCAACCCCGCTTCCAGATTCTCCACAATCTCCACAGCTAATATATCCGGATCAGGTAAATTATCCAAATCAGCAAGTGACTTATCTTTCAGCCAGGTTATATCGAGGAAGTCTTATCCCGACTGATGATTTCTTCATAGGTATATTTCCGCCAACGGCCTTCGGGATTCTTTTCTGCATCAAAAAGTTTCTTTGCGTTTGTGGCGGTTGGAAGGGTGGTAGCACTCAATAAATTCTTTCAGGTCTTCTGCCTTTTATAGTGCTTTTCTTAAGTGTATGATAAATGTTGGTTCGGTAATCATAGAACCAGATTTCTTTTTTCCATGGGTTTTTGGCTGCGGGTTGGGCATCGAAGAAGATCACATTGGCTTTTACTCCCTGGGCATAGAAAATGCCAGTGGGCAGGCGAAGAATGGTATGAAGATCAACTGCGTCGAGTAATTTCTTACGGACGGTTTCTCCTGCACCACCTTCAAACAAAACATTGTCAGGCAATACTACAGCCGCTTTCCCGGTTGTGTTCAGCATGGTTTTGATATGCTGTACAAAATTCAATTGCTTGTTGCTGGTGGTGGCCCAGAAATCCTGGCGGTTGTAGGTGAGTTCTTCTTTTTCCTGTTCGCCTTCTTCGTTGGTAAAGGTCATGCTGCTCTTTTTACCGAAGGGTGGGTTGGTGAGCACATAATCATACCGTTTTCCATCGTCGGCAACCAATGAATCATTGGCTGAAATAAGTGTGTGTTCACTGTCTATGTCGCCGATGTTGTGCAGGAATAAATTCATCCGACACAAACGGCGGGTGTTGGCAACTATCTCATTGCCGAAAAAGGTTTTGTATTTCAGAAACTGCTTCTGCGATCTGTCTAACTCATGGTGCTCAACAATAAAATCATAAGCCCTCAGGAAGAAACCACCCGTACCACATGCCGGTCAGCAATGGTTTTATTGGGTTCCGGTTGCAGGCATTCCACCATTACCTTAATTAATGCGCGTGGTGTAAAGTACTGTCCTGCACCGCTCTTGGTATCTTCTGCATTCTTTTCCAGCAAGCCTTCATAAATCTGACCCTTCACATCTGCACCCATTGTGCTCCATTGTTCCTTATCAATCATCTCGATCAACTTAAACAATTTCGCAGGATCCTGAATCTTGTTTTGACTCTTGGTAAAGATTTGCCCGAGTATTCCTTTTTCTTTTCCTAGTTCCCGAAGCAAGGCGTTATAATGAACTTCCAGCCGATCACCTTTTTTTGCCGTTAATGTTTCCCATTTGTATTCATTGGGGATCGGCAGTTTCCGGTTATGCGGTGGCTTTGAAAACTCATCCGCCATTTTCAGGAATAGGAGGTAGGTTAATTGTTCAAGGTAATCTCCGTAGCCAACACCATCATCACGTAGTGTGTTGCAGAAGGACCAGACTTTGGAGATGATGGAGGAAGTATTGTCCATTATAAATTAGTGTTTTTCATTCTAATTACAGTGCTTTAAAATCAAGATATTCAATTGGAAGTTGCAAGAAACTCTTTATATAGTTAAGGTAGTTTAAACTTTCAGTATCCAATGATGGTTGTCCAACTATCACAAGTTTCAATTTCTTTTTCACAGGAAACAAATGACTATACTCGATCAATTGACCAATTGCAGCACTTATACAGCTATAAGATTTATTAAAAGGTTTCACTTCGTAATAGAAAATTTCTTTCTCATTTTCTCTCCTTATATCAACCATTCCCTTGTATTCCTTTTTGATTTTGTCTTTTGGAAATTTCTTTTTCAAAAACCGGTGAAATTTATTTTGAATTACATTATGAATTTGAGTTACCACTTGGTCACCGGATGATTTACGGACATAGGTTGATGTGTCTTTATCAGATATATTCTCATCATCAATATCATTGTCTTGATTTCCAACTTCACCATCTTCCAATTGGCTGATGGTCAATTGAGACCATGTTCCAAAAATTTTGTTAAAGTATGGATTGGAAGAATCAACCTCATGGATTGTTCGCATTAGTGTATATCCCGTATCATTCTTTAAATCTGTCTCTAAGAATCGAACGTTAATTAAATGACCAAGTCCATAGGGTAAATCTTCATCATCATGCCTATATATTATTCCATTTCTTTCTTCTACTACCGCGTAAGCAATTATTGTCAAATGATTACTACGCCCATGAGATTTAATCACAATCAAATCACCCGGATGTAGATTCAAAAATTTTGGTAATGTCTCTCGTGCTGCTTTCCAATCGTATTCTTGAATCTTACCACGGAATTGATCAACGAAGCTAACAATATCTTCTTTAGGCTTACCCACCAATGAATTCAAATCGTGATCCCATAAAAAGCCTACTGATATGGCTCCTTTATTCAACATAATTTGAAAAACATTTTGTGAACCAGCATCAGATTGTCCGCCGTAACTTGAGCCCACAACATAAAATCTTCGAGCAGTCTGCTTTTCGCACTTTATCCGCTGAACCCGTTCTGTCACCTTCAGATTTTCTCCGAATATATTCGTTCGTTACCTCCACAATTTTATTTTTGGTACCTCTCGAAATGGTCGGTAACGCCTCACCTGACCGCAAATATTTCATAGCCTTTTTTCTTATCTCCGTCCATGCCTCTGAAAAGTCCATCACTTTATTTTTTTTAATGCATCACCAATTGCGATAGCAATAGGTTGAAATTCTTCCTCAGTAAAAAAATTAGACTTTGAGTTGTTGCACCAATAGCAACACCAAACAACATTATCCAAATTGTCATAAGGTTGAAATGGATCTCTTCTATCCAGTTCTAACCGTTTACCTCTTTTACCACCTCTTGTTCCATCCGGTCTTAGACCATTTCGTTGCATTTCATATAATTCATGACTTCTTTCACTAGTTGTGCCGCAGTAATAACAACCCTTTTGAAATTCCTTTTCGTCAAACCATTTTTCGAAATGTTCAAATTTAGTTGTTACTAAGCCAGGTATTATTTTGTCTTTTTTATTCTTTTTCTGTTGTTTGCTTTTAAAAATCCTTTCAAGTTCTTTAGTTTCCATTCTAGACCAATTTTGGTTTACCTTATGTGATTAATTATTCTCAAATGGATTCACCATTTTTAATATCAGGATTGTTGAAGATTGCAGATATTTTGAATTCTTTCTTTGTATGCAATCCATTTCGGATTTGTTAAATGATAATTCACCTTCCGACGGTTTCTGTAAAAAGGAATCAGAGGTCTTTCTAATTTTACTCTCTTCAGCCGGGACTGGTATAGGCTGAGTGCATTCATAGTTAATCCATCGGTTTAAACTTATCACCATTCTTCAGAACTTTATATAAATAAGCTGACGTCAACATAACTGGAATGGATGAATCAAACTGTTTCAACTCATCTTTCAGTATTGGAATCCACCATTTGGCAACTTCCTTCCAAAGCTTCCAGTTGTCAGCTGTTTCTTTCTTGAAGTAATTTTGACAAAGATTTTGCACATAAACAGTCTCCCAACTCAGACCAACCTGATTCAGATTGCTTTCATGATCTTTTAGAAACTTTTTAAAAAATAAGAATCCACTTTCTAAGCAAAAACATATGGCAATGTGTGCGAATGACTATTGCTTGGATCGCATCCAAGATAAATCGCTTTGATTTTTGAAATATCTTTGCGGATGGTTTTGGAAAGGTGTAATCGGTAAAACTCCTTCTCCAAATTTTTCGTGTAATTCCATTGCAATCTCCGTTTCTGGTTTCATATTGTCTATTTTAAGTGATTAGCTTTCCCTCAAACGCCTTCTTCAAAATACTTTGCCTCAATGCCTCTGCCTTTTTTAAATTTTCTTCAATGGTTGTTTCTAATTTATCGCACACACTCAGGCGGCTTTCGATTTCGGAAATAATCCTTTCTTGAATCTCCTTTTCAGCAACTTTGATTTTGAGAGGAAATATGTCCCTTTGATACAAGGCACAAACATTTGTTG
>JADJAG010000007.1 GCA_016704325.1 Chitinophagaceae bacterium | reverse complement strand
GGGGACTTCGGCGGGTGTTGTGGAGCTGGAGGGATTTGAATACGACAACTGTAAGTCAATACAGCAAAGCTTTACAACTTTTAATTTAATGTAAGGTGAAACATTGGTGAAACACCGTTTACTTGGGTTCAAAATCCCGTGGGCTCCCGAACCCTTGTTCCATGTAAATTCATAATGTACCTACACAGATAGCTTTCAGGAGACTATCCTTTCAGGGGAAGGGCGAATACAATGCCACCTATGCTACATATTTGAGATTTATAGTTATCTTGATGACGGCTGTACCAAAAGTCACCAACAAACCCAATAGCTAATGATAAGCCACGGAAGACCAAAAGATGGATATTCTGATTATGAAAACTTATTTCACATTTTGCACCTTGAGCTAGATACTGCTATTTCTATTCTCAAAATAAATATAAGCAACCCTACCAAAGCAAAAATATGAGGCTGATAAAACTGAATATAATATTCATGAAACAAGTTTGAAACTACAGTTAAAGAAATAATCGAGAGATTACGTAAAGAAGGTGAGGATCCAGAAAACGCTATTTCAATGGCTGAAAGTGAAGCTCAGGGAAAGCTTGGATTTGACCCATTTTACGAAGATATTTATGAACTAGAGGTGATCCAAAAACTATCCAATGATGGGCATTCAAAAGCCGCATTTATAATGATGTATTCTTCAATAGAATATTTCTTGATTCGCCTCTGTAACATACTAAAGAATAGGCTGTTCAGGAAATTAGATATCGAGGACTTATCAGGGAAGAGGGAATTATATCAATTCTTGCTTCTTATACTTTGAAAAGGTTGTTGAAATAGCATATGATACTAAGGAATATGATATGTTTAAACGCTTTCAATTAATAAGAAATACAATTATTCATAATAATTCCTCAACAACTGGAAAAGACATTGAGACAATTACTTCCATTATTCATACTTATAAAAGCAGTATTACAATAGAGGAAGATCGTTTCCAATTTAAAGACACTGAAATTGTAATAGCATTTTTCGAAAACGTGAAAAGGTTACTAGCTTCTTTAGAATTAAATATAGAGAAAACATTCAATTTCGAATGTTTATTGTATAAATTAAAACATGATGTTGGATATAGTAAGATTGCTGCAGAAAACGGGAAAATATCATTATTAGATAATAAATTAATTTATGATGCTGAGGTATTTGACGGAAAGAAAGCGACCATACACCTTTTAAAAATTACAATGGAACCATCCGGTGATTCAGTGAACAATCTAATTATTGTAAGAAAACCAGAATTTGTCACTAAAATGGAAATTGAGCAATTCTATGAAAATAGTAAATCAACTGTTCGAAAATACTTGAAGGAATATCGTAAGTTAATTGACGCAAAGAATATAAAATATGAAATGACGATTTATTAGTTATCTTCTTTTCTCTTAAATCTTAAATCAATAAAGTGAGTATGTTAATAAACTTAGATAATATTCGTACATGAAAGCACTTGATGATATTGTTCAATTCTACTTAAAATCAAATACTAACTATGCCCTAATGATTACTGGTGATTGGGGAATTGGTAAAACCTTCTATCTTAAGAACACAATATTTAACCAAATTGCTTCTACTCCTATCTTTGAAAATAATAATGTTAAATATAAACCTCATTTAATTTCATTATTTGGATTAAAATCTATAGAAGAAATTCAAACTGAAATCTTGCTTTCCATTTATCCCTTTTCTAAAAATAAAGCTGTTAAAGTGGGATTCGAGATTGCAAAAGCTCTTGCCAAAGGGTTTTTGGCACTTAAGAACCTCAATTTTCTAATTGAAATCGCTTCTGAAACAGAAATTAACAAAAAATCACTGATAAAATTTGCGGAACTCGTCATCTGCTTCGATGATCTTGAAAGGATAAATGAGAATCTAAAAATTGATGAATTTATAGGTTACGTTAATTCACTTGTAGAGAATCAAAATATAAAAGTAATAATAGTTGCTAATGAAAATAAAATAGATCGTACTAACTATTTTAACTTAAAAGAAAAGGTTGTCGGCAATTGCATTGAATTCATTCAAGATTTGAGTTCAAGCTACGAAAGCCTTATAAATAATTCCTTTGCAGCTTATCGGAATTATATGAAGTTTCTGACAGAAAATAAAAAATTCATACTTGAAACATTTAAACAGAATTCTTCCAACCTCAGAACTCTTCATTATGCTCTATTCTGTTTCCACCAAATTTATTCGGAACTAAAAAACTCGACAAAGAAAACAGATGTCCTAAAACAAATGGAAGGGAAAATATTTCATGAACTTCTGAAATTTACAATTACTATTTCTATCGAATACAAATCTGGCAATCTGTCATCTTCAAACAAGAAAGCATTAGACCAAAGCCCATTTGAGTTTGCTAGATCTTTTATAGATAGAAATCAAAATAGCAGTATGTTTGATGAAAAAAAACAAGTAGAGAAATCTTATAGAGAGCAATTCATGGGAAATTTTTATAAAAGAGAGGATTTTCATTTCTATAATTCAATTTACTTTTTCTTAACAGGAGGAAGCATTCTTGAAATAGATGTTCTTATCAATGAATTAAACGAACGCTTTCACATCGAGCAAAATAAGATTTTACCTCAGTACATACTTTTGGAAAAGCTAGCACCTGCATTCGTATTTTCTCAGAAAGACAATGAGTACAAGAATAATGTAAGACAAATGCTTATCTATTGCGATCAAGGCTTTTATAGTTTTCCCGTTTGTTTGCAAATATTTTATTACGCCTCAAGGTTTGAAAATCCTTTAAGATACAATCTTGCTACACTCCAGAAAAGAATTATTAATGGCATGAAAAAATCGAGCAGCAACCAAAAATATACTTCTTTGCTCGATGATCATTTGCTTATAGATCGTCATGCTGAAAACTATAATCAGCTTGTTGGAATAAGAGATGCTATTATCCAGTTAAATGAGCAATTACGATTTCAACAATCAAAAGTAAATGTGAAAAAGTTGGAAATGATGATGTATTCCAACTTTAATGAATTTATTGAAGAATTCAACAATGACCGGAGACTCAGATAAAGGTTTCTGCTATACTTCAGCATTTTAATGTATCCAAATTCTATTCTTTTATTAAAATGAGTAGTGCTAGCGTTAGTATTGAATTAGCAAAGTTAATTGAAAAGCGATATAAGAGTTTCGGTGAATATCTCAAACCAGAGCTCCCTTTTTAAAAAAACTTGAAAGTAAAATTACCCATCGAAGTAAATTTCATCCTCGAGGTCCTTCAAGGTTTGCACTAAATCGACTTAACCAAGAAATCGGAAAAGCAATCTCAACTTTGACCCCATTTACATAGCTATCTGAAAAATGTTTTCTAATTATCGCCTTTGCACATTTAAATATTTCCATAAACAATTACACATCCAGATTAGAAAACATGTAGCTTGCATAAAATTAAATTAAAAATGTATGAAAACCTTGTTTACTTTATTCTTTTTAACTATACGTCTCATATCCTATTCTCAAAACCTAACTCTTGAGGAACTTCTCGCTCTTCGAAAAAAAGATTTGCCAACAGCTGAAGAATATTTAACTATGAAAAAATGGCAATTTATCTCCAGTAGCAATCAAAATAATGTATTTTATAAAGGCAGTTTTGCATATAACAAAAACTCTTTTGACGACAGCGCCGAATCGTTTATTTCCTTGTATACCTCTGAACAACCAAAAAGGAATCGACTTGATATTCAGATTCACAAAACAGAAAAATATAACTCGTATATAACGAGAATAAAGGAACTTGGATGCAAACTAATTGATAGTAAAATAGAATATGACGAAATAAAAAAAATCTATCAAGGGGCAACAACTACATTTATCATTACAACTTCTACCGTGGAAGATGAGGTATACACAGCCACATCAACCGTTTATCACATATTTATACTTGAAAATGTCGAGTATGAACTTTACTTTACTGAATAACATGTAGAGATTTAAAATGGATTTGAATTACGACACTCATTTAAAGCCCGCAACAGAAATTAAAAAAGCTAAGGGTGAGAATTATGCCATAGATTATCTTTTTGAACTCCTTTACCGCTGTGATTGGAATTACTTTGATCATTGGTCAATTTTAGATAAAATGGCCGGGTACTACAAAAAAGTTAGTGATCATAATAGAAAAAAAATAATTGAAGAGTTTCACAAGTTGCTCGACGGAAGTAAAAAAATAGATTACTATGCTAAAGTTGCTTGTTATAAACGTCTTGCCGGATTATATGAACAAGAAAAAAAGGATGAAATTGCTATTCAAATGCTTTCCGGTGCATTAGTTAATAATCATCCTCAAAGTTCAAGTTACTTATATGAAACCTCCGATATTTTCTTAAAGAAATCAAACATCCTGGGACGGAAAAACCTTATAGAAAAAGTAAATGCTGCAGATTATTTATATAGCTTCCTTACCTCCTTACTCTATACAATGGCTTGGTACAAAGTTTTTCCTAACGATAACCGACCGGATTTTTGGAAATCAAACATAAACCCGCTTTTTCCATTTGAAAAGAAATCTGCTATGCAAGCATTTAATACATTAAGTGGTAATTATTCTGCTGAGCAATTTGCATCTCTAGTCCAAACATTACTATTTGAAACCTTTCCAATAAAGTTTGCACAATCAGCTCAACAAACAGAGGCAGTAAAAGTCATTAATCATATGGTAAACGATTACCTCAAGTCGCTGGACTTATCGAATAATTGAATGTAAATTAAAATTTAAAGTTGATGCCAAACATAAAAATTCTATTGATCTTCACTGCAAGTTTTTTTTTCTCATGCAATTCGGCTAGTCAAATTAATCAAGAACAGCAAGGAAACGCAAAAAGAGCTAATCCAAGTTGTTGTGATTGCGATGAAGCAATTCTGAATATCAGTTTTGATAAGTTTGAAAAAGTAATTTCTGAATACAACTTAAATAAAGTCCTTACGCTGGAGAATAATGGAGATAGCTTTAAAATATTGACGCATTTTATTGATTCTAACGTTGTTATTAGTATAACTACTATTAGCCCTCATTTAAAAAATTACGAACCTGTTCCGCATGAATCCCTTAATTACAAACTACTATTCCTCTTTGATAACGATTCTGTTTCAACCTTAACCGGAACTCGCACTTGGACGAGGTTTATTACCAAAGAAAATAATTTTGAGCAATCTATTGATTTTACAGCTTTAACAATGGATAGGAATGGCAATATAAGTTATCGCAACCAAGAATTACTAGTTCATAGAATTCTTAATTCAAAAGTTAAGTCCATACGCATAATAATATACAATCTTCAAAATGATTTTGATTTATCAGGATGGGAGGAAACTTATTTTATGAAAATATTTCAGTGCCTATACAATAAATATGGCCTTAATGCTATGTACAAGCCGTATCTAAAATAATCCTATTGTATAGATATCCTTTACAGAAAAGAAAAAACTTGAATCATTTTTCAATCTTTTATCGGAGTATTTTCTGATTCTTTTTTACGAGTTTTAGTTTTATGAAGAAATTTGAAATGCTTTTCGGGTAATTGTCGGTATAATAACTGATTATTATCGGCTATTTGTCGGCATTTGTTCGCCTTATGTTGGCATATGCCGGCACTTGCTAGCGTAAGCATCCCGTGAACCACGTATCCAATCAATCAACAATTATCATTAGACAATTTTGCCCCGGGCAGCAGTTCATGGATTCTATTGATGGGGTGTGAGCCTATTTTGATCAGCGTTTCGGTGAGCCAGGTTTGGGGATTGATATTTTTGGCTTTGCAAGTGGCAAACAGTGAATAGAAGATGGCTGCATGTTGTGCAGACGAATGTGATCCGGCGAACAGGTAATTTTTTTCTTCCAACCGCTACTGGACGAATAGCATTTTCAGTGAGGTTGTTGTCAATTTGCAAGCGGGCATCAGACAGGTAACATTTAAGCGCATCTATTCTTGGCAGGGTGTACACAATGGCCCCAGCTATAAGGCTTTTGGGCAGCACCTGTGTTATCGTTTCGGTCATCCACTTTTCCAATGCTTGGGTTACAGGAAGTGATTTTTGTTTTCTAATCTCCACTGCCTGTTCGCTGTTTAATTGCAGCTGCTTTATTTCCCGTTCCACTGCATAGAGCTTTTGTATATGGGTGAGCGCCACATCAGCCCTCGCCGGGTCGCTGTCGAGGGCATCGGTAAACTTACGCCTCACGTGCGCCCAGCAGTGAATGAGGGTAATGTGTTCACGCTGTCCAAACTGATCATACACTCCGTAACCATCGGTCTGGAGATGTCCTTTAAAATTTTTCAGTATTTCGGTTGGGCCTTCCCGGCCGCGACCCTGCCGGTAATCAAACAACACCAATCGCTCCTGCGGATCCTGGTACACCCAATAATAACCCCGATGGGTGCTTCCGGGATTTTCTGATTCCAGTACCCTGATCGGCGTCTCATCTGCCTGAAGATAGGTGGCACTCAGTGTTTTTCTTTTGTGTGCCTGATAGAGCGGTTCGATCAGCCTGGCTACATTATTAACCGAAGACCCTATGGTGGAATCCGGTAAGTCAATACCCTGCCGCCTGAACATTTGTGACTGACGATACAAGGGAATGTGATCCATAAATTTTGCTATGACCAGTGCAGCAAGCAACGCTGGACCTGCCATGCATTTAGGCAGCACCCGATCAGGCATGGCAGCGATGATGATCTTATTACCCTGCCCGGTGGGTTTTACATATTTAGGACGAACATACCGGTTAACAAATAGTTTGCCCGGACTATATTCCAACTCTTCGGTTACCTCTTCCCCGATCTTTATCAGTCCGGTTATATCTTCATCCGGATCAAGAATGTGCTCTATTCTTGGAAGATGGGCAGGCAGCACTTGCCGTGATGGCTTTTTGTTGCTCCCCGATTTTTCCCGTTCGTAGGTGATTGTTTCGGTAGCAGGGGCTTCTGTTTGCTGTTCGCTGCTACTTCCAAAATCCAGATGACCTTGTTCAGGGCCGGTGGCGGCGACAAAGCGTTCGCTTTTAACACCAAAGATCAGCCGCTCCAGTTCACTCACCCGAAACTGCAACGAATCAATTTTTTCTTCCTTTTCACCAATCACCGTATACTGCTTGTCTACTACACCGAGCAGTTGTTCGCGGGTCATTTCCTGTAGAGGCGTAGTTGCTGTCATTGCGAAAGCAAAGATAACTGGCACCCTTAGCGGTAAATCATTTCAAGGGTCGTTTTTACTCACAAAATTCCATTTCTTATTCACTGCTGTGGATAAGTGAACCGTTTTTTTCTTTTCACCGAACCCAGTGTGATGCCTTCCAGTATCATCACCAGTTCATCCCATCTAAGTACCGTACTTTTTGCATCTCCACCTGCCGGCAATTCAAAAGTGCCTTGTTCGAGTCGCTTGTAATAAATCACAAAGCCGCTGCGATCCCATACCAACAACTTGATGCTGTGACGGGGTTTATTGACGAAGATAAATACGTCCCCTGTGGTCAGTGGCTTGTCCAGTTCAGCCGTCACCACACCGCACAACCCATCGAAGCTCTTACGCATGTCGACCGCTCCACGGTACAGAAAAACCGTTGTGCACTGTTAAATCCAATCATGGTTGGAAAACAGGAACGAGTGACCTGAGTACTGCCGCATTAACAGCATCACTAAAGACCAGCCGTGTACCATCGGCATATTCAATGCTAATCTGCTTTGACTGTATCTGGGTAATGGATAAAGCGGTAAATCCTTTTGCTGCACCTTGCTTTGGTCTCTGTATCTTTTCTTCCAGTAGCTCAAGGTATTTTTATTGATCCTGTTGCGCTCGCTGAAGGCCTTTGCCGAAAGCCCACTGCTCATAAACTTTTCAATGATCGAAAAATATTTCTCTTGTGAAGTGCGCATCCGCTTTTTTTTGCGCAAATTTGATCGGTGTTGATTAACCCTGCAATACGTGGTTTACGGGATGCTTACTGCTAGCTATATGTCAGCATATACCGGTTATTTGTTGTCGAGATGTATATAAGCCGTCACAAAAAAGGGTATAAACATCATTCAAATTCAAACTCGCAAATTGAATATACTCAATGAACCACAGAAATTGAGCAACTGCACCTTAAGATGTTTCCAAGTTTCCTTTCACATATGGAAACATTTGGAAACTTCACCTATTCTGGAAACCTTTTCAGCCATTTGCTAATAGTTCCCTTTTTACTCTTGTCTCCTAGTATCGTCTCGGCTATTTGCTCGAGTGTTTTATCCTCTTTTCGGAGCTTTATAGCCCATTCTATGTCCTCCTTGGGGTGTCTGTGCGAATGAGCTTCCTTATACATATGGTCAGCCTCATTTACCCCTTTTTCAAGCAATACAAATTTTAGCCAAGTAGGATTAGAATTATGATCACTCTCAATAGTGAATAAATTTAAATCGCTTACCCCTTCCTCATTGAATCTATTCTTTTCCGGGATGAGAAGTTTAACATTTGATTCATTCTACTTTCTTATTAATGCTGTTTGGTCAGCGTAATCCGCCAATGAGTGGTTTTTCAACTGAAAATGAAATGTGATACTTGTAGTAACTGCCTTTTCCTAATGGAAAAATAATTCATGCCTATTCGAGATTAAGTTTTACACTCTCTTTTTCCATTCGAAATATGACTAAAAGTCAATCCAGTCAATGATTCCCAAGGTTTCGAACATGTGATTACAAATCCCGACCAACGGAAGTGCTTGCACCAACCGCGACACATTCATTCTAACTATTCAAAAATTGTTACAGTCAGGAAGAGAAATTGAATCTACGTTCTTTACCTACTTTTTTTATTGCACTATCAGCTTCTCATGCTGAAGTCCACTTTCCGAAATCATTTGCACAAAATATAGTCCTTTTGAATATAGAGCAGTATTAATTGAAAAGAAATGATCGCCTGCATCGAGTGCTTGATTCACAACTATTTTGATTTCCTTTCCATTCACATCAAAAATTTTTACACTCACGGGTGATGATTGCGAAAGAATCAAATGAACGACAGCATCGCCGGATGATGGATTGGGATAAAGTTCCAATGATGTTTGCAGTGAAAGCGCATCGGCCATTTTTAAAGGAGCCGTGGTGGGGAATGCCTTGAATGACCAATCAGAAACTATTGAGGGTTGTCTATTGCACACAGATTTCACCTGCAAGGCATACACAGTACTTGCGGTTAAGCCGACAATGGACGCTGTATTAGTAGGTGATTTGATGATTAACCAGGTATCTGTATTTTTCACTTTATACCTAATCTTATAGTTGAGTGCATCAGGAACAGGCTGCCAGTTTAATTGAAATGAAGAAGACGTGATGTTAGTTACTGAGGAAATTGCTGGTATCAGACAGCAGTCCACCTGCCCATTACAATCGTCATCAATTGCATTACCGCACACTTCTGATATGGTAGGATTTACAGCCGCATTCGCATCATCGCAGTCGCTACTATTTGTTGTTATATAACCTTCCGGCACTATACAGTCTGCTGCGACAAAACTGTTGACTGCATCGCCATAGCCATCACTATCGGCATCAGCATAAACGGTCAAGCCGGTGCATTCCGGAGTGTATTCCCAGAAATTCTTGTAGTAGTGACCTCCTGTTCCATCGTTAGAATATCCCGTTCCCAGATATCCTTTGCTGCCAATGCTGAAGCCAACGCTAGATGATCGCTCGCCTCCCCCAAAGTCAGTTTTCTGAGTCCAGGTGTTCAATGCCGGATCGTATTCCCAGAAATCCTCCTTGGTGCCAGGGTAAGTGACATCAACCCCCGTTCCCAGATATCCTTTGCTCCAGATGCTGAAACCATTAGCATCGTGGCGGGCAGTTCCCCCGAAATCTGCTTTCTTAAACCAGGTGTTCAATGCAGGATCGTATTCCCAGAAATCTTTGTAATAATCAGGATATTCAGCAGATCCTGTTCCAAGATATCCTTTGCTGCCGATGCTGAAACCAACAGCACGCTTGCGGGCAGTTCCCGCGAAATCCTGTTTCTGCGTCCAGGTGTTCAATGCTGGATCGTATTCCCAAAAATCTTTCGTGCTGGCGTTAGGTGAAAGTCCCGTTCCCAGATATCCTTTGCTGCCGATGCTGAAGCCAACAGCATCGTAGCGGGCAGTTCTCCTGAAATGGGCTTTCTGCGTCCAGGTGTTCAACGGGGGATCGTATTCCCAAAAATCTTTGAAGTTATTCGGTTAGTTATTAGTACGTCCCGTTCCTACATATCCTTTGCTGCCGATGCTGAAACCAACAGCATCGTTGCGGGCAGTTCCCCCGAAATCTGCTTTCTGCGTCCAGGTGTTCAAAGCAGGATCATATTCCCAGAAATCGTTGTAGTAAATGGCCCTACACCATAATTGGATCCCGTTCCCAGATATCCTTTGCTGCCCATGCTGAAACCAACAGCACCCCAGCGGGCAGTTCCCCCGAAAGGGGCTTTTAGCGTCCAGGTATTTGGTGCTTGACTATATACAGATACTGCGGCCAGAAGTGATGCGAAAATCAAAATAACGTGTTTCATTGTTTTTTGAGATTTAGAGTGATGAAAAATTTTAGTTTTCAAGAATACATTGTTTAGGATTTGATTTTTTTTTAGTCGAACCGGTAAATCTTCTATTTCTTTTTCTAAAGTGAACTGCTCCAAATAAAATTCCCTTCTTATAAGAACTTGAGGGCCGAATGCAGGAGAAGGTTGAGAATGCAAAGTGCCGTTAAGTCAATTAAACCCAATCAAATATAATAAATTATATAATGAAAATCCCGCAATTTCTGATAATAATCATTAGTATTAGTGCGCACCGTTTTGCATAGTAGGAAAGTATAGACTAAATCAGAAGTAAACAACTCAGCTTATTTGAGTAACTGACACACTCATCTTGATTGTTGAAAGATAATTAATAGAAGGCATAGAAAACGAAATCAATGCTGTTCGAAATATACGCAAAGCCATGCCGGACTTACATTCAGACAGTTTACATAAGCGGTTTTTCACTTGAAAATGAAATGTGATACTTGTAGTAACTGCCTTTTCCTAATGGAAAAATAATTCATGCCTATTCGAGATTAAGTTTTACAATCCTTTTCCATTCAAAATATGACTGAATGTCAATCCAGTTAATGATTCCAAAGGTTTCGAACATTTTGATTCTCAATCCGATATAGTCAAGTCAGATCCTCAAGGTAAACTATGATTAGGATTAGGATGATGATTATGATAGACATGAAAAAAAAATCATAGTCTTCACATAAATCAAAAGAATCATAGTTCAGACAATATACAAGCAACCAACTACCAAAAAAAACGCCCTCACTCCCATTGCGTAGGAATAAAGGCGGTTTGTGGAGCTGGAGGGATTTGAACCCTCGTCCAGACAAGGCCATCGTAAGCCTTCTACATGTTTATTTCTTCTTAATTGTCGGATGAAGGCCGGTGAAGAACATACCAACTGACCATCTTATCTTCTGTAGTTGTCTTATCCTGTTTAAGAAGCCAAAACAGAACCAGCCTGACTTTTCGATGTTCCGGAGCAGCTTGTCAGGCGCAATCCGCAGGGAACAAACAGCTGAAACCTACATTGAGGTTTAGGCAGCCATTGCGTAATTAGTGTTGCCAAATATGGCGTCGGGAGTTAAAGATTAAAGTGCTTGGCTCCCAATGCACTACATGCTTACTTACAAAGAACGATGCTGTCAATTCCGGTCAGCCCCAGTTAGGGTTGCAAGGTACGCAATTATTGAACCGGATTCATACTGGGCGCCGGAACCACGAGCCAGGATGCAGGACTCAGGAAAGGAAAATCAAGACGGAAGACGGAAGACAGAATAACACCACGAAAAACGAAAAAACCCCTCAAACCCCCCCCCAGAAACCCCAGACGACATTGAAACTTCTGAAAGAGTCCTTCGGACAAACCTCAAACTTCTCCGAAAGAGTCCTTCGGCACAACTTCAAACCTCAAATCTCAAACTTCAAACTATTGCAAAACATCAATAGCCCTATCCAACTGATCATCAACTCCATTCTCCAAATTGCTGACACTGTTGAAAAGAACTATGTCAGGTATGATACCGATGCCTTCATAGGATTTTCCATCAGCAAAAAGAATCTTCTGCGGACTTAAGGAATAATACCAACTGTTCGGTAACTCCCTTCCTATCATCGTAGAATGTGCACCATTGGTGGTATCACCGATATGAATAATGCCCGGTATCACTTTTAATGCCATCACCGTCCGCTCACTGGCACTGATGGTGTATCGGTCAGTTAACAATACCAACGGCTTGCTGAAGTAATCTCCGGATGGTTCCAGGTACCAGGGATACCAGTCTTCATAATCCTCCTTGCCCGGTCCGTTTTTTGTCGCCGACTGAAATACCAGCCTGCGTTGATCGGTAAAACGCCCGAAGTACTGAAATGCCCAGGTAAAATCACCGCCATAACTATGACGAAGATCAATGATCATCCCTGTTGCATTTGGATACTGAGCGATGATGTCATCCATAACAGGCATGTTGTCGGAAATGTAGGTGAAATACACATAGATAATTTCTCCATTGATCAGGCCATACACATAGCCGATACTGTCTACTCCTTCGAAACTGCCACCGAGGTAAGATTGTTTGATCACATCCAAATCCCATAGAGAGAAACCAACAGAATCGCGATAGATATGATTGCTGGAAAACTGCTTTCTGTCCGGTGCAATTAAATTTACATGTCCGTCATCGAGCGGAAGTAACATGGAAGAAAGCAATGCAAAAAGCTCATCATCTGTGGTGCCTTCATCTACCTGCGGTGCATATACCTGGTACATCGAATCCCAGTCAACACCACGCTCCTCGAAAATGGCATAGTATTCATTGAAGTCGTTCCAGAATTGGTTGAAAACAGCAACCGGCTCATTGTCAGGTTCCGGAGGAAAAAAAACTTTCTCGCAGGAACTGAACAGGATGCCGATAGCAATTACAATGAATATCGTTCTCATCTAAAATTCAAAGCTGATTTTTAAGTTAAAATTATTACGCACAGCAATAAGGGGCTTGGGTTTTGAACTTCGCAGGAACTCCATCCTGTACACTCCCCCCAATTGCCATCTATCAGAAAGGCTGTAACTGTATGCTGCATCCAGGTTAAATTTCTGAAGCCTGTTCACAGTCTGAATATTTCCATCACCTATATACCGGAACACGGTCTTAAATCCATTATGATCTGCATTGTTTTTCATATATTCATCATCATTCAACGCATAAGGACTTCTCGATACCCAGCTTAATAAAGGAAAGAAGGCATCAACAAGTACTTCATGCTTACCTTCAATAAACTGTTTCCTTACCATGGGAGACAAAGAAAACTGTCCGAGGTAACCAAAGGTCCCGAAGGCTCCATACACGTTATCCACTGCATTGATCTGGTTATCAGAAATACCACCGACCGACCAGCTTCCCTGCTCCGTAACTTTAATTTTCTTCAAATAGCTGTAACGTACACCTACTATCGTTATAAAAGTAGGTGCTGTGGTTTGTAACTTCTCTTCTGCTCCGGTCACGTAGGTATAGTCATCATGCCAGCGTGCTTCATATCCTGAATAAAAAATTTCAGCGGTATGCCATCTCCGTGAATTCTCATTGGCATATAATGCTGCTATATTCTGAAAGGAAACATCATGATATACCATGGGAGAAAACAACTGATCCTGCCGGGAAAGCTGATTCAACCCATACAATAGGCTCACCTTATTGACACACTTATTGTCAGCCTTATCCAAATCCTGGGCAAGCAGCCAGGCAGGAAAACAAATGACGATCAAATTAACCAGGTATTTATTCATTTGAAAGAAGTGCTTTGCCAGCTAATAATTCCATTTTGTATCTATAACGCAAATTTCGTAAAACGTTACAATCATTTATACGCATCAATTAGATCGGGTGTACGAAAAACCTAAATTAGTATGAATGAGACCATTCCCGAAGGAATTTATTTAACGCTAAGACGCCAGGTCGTTAAGAAGAGGCATAGTATCATCAGTGATTATATTTTTTTGGTGACTTGGCATCTTTGTGCTGGGCTTGCTTCGTAATTTCACCATGCAACGACGCATTGTCTAACCGTCATTGCGAAGCCCGCCAATACAATGTTTGAATTACCAAAGCCTCAATGGCGGGATGAAGCAATCCCCTGATTAGAACCAATTAAAAGTTTAGTAGTACTTGGGGATTGCTTCGTCGTTCCTCCTTACAATGACGTCCATGCAAATGCTTGATAATCATTACCCAAATTTCGAATTGCAATTCCAATTTAGCCTTTTACTTGAATAGACGTCATTCCATTTTTTCTCCATTTTTTGAAATGGTTCTTACTCGCAATGACGCTTCGGGGGGATAGTTTCCCCGGGATTGTTTCTTCGTTCTTCCCCTCAATGACGGCTCGATTAACCGTCATTGCGAATCCCGCCCAAACAGTGTTTGAATTACCAAAGTCCCAATGGCGGGATGAAGCAATCCCCTGATTAAAAACCTATTAATAGTTTAGTAGTACTTGGGGGATTGCTTCGTCGTTCCTCCTCGCAATGACGACTTCATGCTTTGTTGTTCCTCCTTGTAACCACATATTCAATATTGAACACACAATTTTCAATAACCAAATAGTCGTACACCCAAGAGATCCACTCATCCCTCATCAACCAATCAATTCATCGGCAAAACACCACATTGGCAAATCAGCAAATCGGCACATCAATTCATCGGCACATCGGCACATCACCCCATCGGCACATCGCTTCATCGGCACATCAGCACATCCTACACCTCCAACCTTCCCCCGAAACCCCTACTTTTGCCCCGCCCCAAAAATTATGACCAAACTTAAGATTGCCCTCATCCGTGAAGAAAAAATTCCTGTTGATACCCGCGTAGCTTTCAGCCCGGTACAGTGTCAATGGCTGATGAATAAGTATCCGGGACTGGAAATAATCGTACAGCCATGCGAAAACCGTTGTTTCAAAGATGACGAATACCGGCAGGAAGAGATTATGGTACAGGAAGACATTTCCGGTGCTGACCTGTTAATGGGAATCAAAGAAGTACCCAAAGAAAAATTAATCCCCGGAAAGAAATACCTCTTCTTCTCACATACCATAAAAAAGCAGCCCCAAAACCGGGCATTGCTGCAAACCATACTGAAACATAATATCCGCCTCATCGACTATGAATGCCTTGTCTGGGAGAATGGGGAACGGATCTTAGGCTTCGGACATTTCGCAGGCGTGGTCGGTGCACACAATGCTTTTATCACTTATGGAAAAAGATACAACCTCTTTAACCTGAAACCTGCACATGCGTGTAATGACTATGATGAATTGATAGATGCTTATAAAGAGCTGAGCCTGCCACCTATGAAAATTGCAGTTACCGGAACCGGCCGTGTTGCCAAAGGGGCTTATGAGTTACTGGAAAAATTAAATCTTCGAATGGTCAGTATTCAAAACTACCTGACCAAAGATTTTGAAGAACCCGTTTATGTGGTTTTGAATACTTCTCAATTGTATGAAAGCAAAAACGGCAAACCATTTGACAGAAATGAATTCCACCACCATCCGGAAAATTATACTTCTGCCTTTTTGCCTTTCACCAAAGTCACCAACATCTTCATCAATGCCATCTTCTGGGATCCACATGCCCCTGTCTTCTTCACAAAAGAAGACATGCGGCGGCACGACTTTAAAATAAAAGTGATTGCTGATGTTACCTGTGATGTGGACGGCTCTGTGCCGGCCACTATACGTGACACCACTATTGAATCTCCGGTTTTCGGCTATAACCCTTCAACAGAAAAAGAAGATACTCCATATCAACCGCAGGTGATTGATGTAATGGCTGTCAGCAACCTGCCGAATGAGTTGCCAAGAGAAGCTTCTTCAGAGTTTGGTGATAAACTTATTGAATATGTGGTAGAAGAACTTCTATTGGAACAGAGCGAAATTATCGAACGTGCCACTATTGCATCGAATGGACAACTAAGACAACGGTATCAGTATTTGCAGGATTATGTGAATGGCTGATGTACTGTGGAATTCAAGTAATCATCTTGCATGCAGTAATTAAATCGAAAGATAAAAACATCGGAATGATTGACACTAACTTGCTTCAGGATAGTCAACCTTTTGTTTTAATGAAGTCAAGAACTCCACTTTTCGAAGTCTGTGCCAATGGCCTTCAGTCGGCAATCAATGCGCAACTTGCCGGAGCAGATCGTATTGAACTCTGCGAAAACCTGGAAGTGGGTGGCGTGACCCCTACACTGGAATTGATGATTAAAGTACGCGAATCCATTCACCTGCCTATTCATGTGCTGATACGACCGCGCGCCGGTGATTTCAATTATGCTGAAGAGGAATTCCAAATCATGATTGAAAGCATACAGACTTGCAAGAATTTAAAAATGGAAGGGGTTGTATTCGGCGTGCTCCATGATGACTTTAGTATTGATCAGGAACGCACTGCTCAATTGATGAGTCTTGCATTTCCACTGTCTGTTACATTTCACCGGGCATTTGATGTGGTGATTGATCCTGTTGAAAGTCTGCATACATTAATTAAACTCGGTGTCAACCGCATCCTGACTTCCGGCCAAAAGGAAAATGCTTTGTTGGGCAGCGACTTAATCAGCAAATTAGTAAGCATTGCGGAAGACAAAATAACCCTGCTTGCCGGCGGTGGTATAACGGAAGATAATATTACAGCGATTGTGAAACAAAGCGGCACTCATGAATTTCATTTCTCCGCAAAAAAGCAATTAGCTGACAACAGCCTTGTTTCTGATACTGAACTTATCAGGAATATATGCAGGAAGGCCAGCATCGCTTATGAAAAGATGTACTGAGGTATGCTGCTTCATAGATAGATCACAACTACTGCGCTTTACGTTGATCCAGAGAACCACCTACAGATACCGTTGATTTTGCTGATCTCGCGGAAACGGATTTCCCAATACTCGCTCGCATCTTATAACCCTACGCTTTAGCGTAGGGCTATAAGATGAAGCCCAATACCGGCGCGCATGCTATAACTCCATGCTTCAGCGTGGGGCTATAGGATGAAACCCGTTCCCGGCGGGCTTTAGCCCACATTAGTCGGACAATTGCGATTGATTTAATAGATTGCACGGGAAGGAATGATTCGGCAGATAGACCGATGTTCTATTGAAATAAAATAACCGGGAATTAATCGCTCCACAAGTAACATGAACATCCTTGCGCAACTTAATCCTAAATCAATACCTGTACAATCAAAAAACTTCACCATTCAATCAATCTTTCTTTTCCTCATTATTTCGAGTTTAACGTATTCATTGGCCTTCTCACAAACTGTTACATTTCAACTTACCGATGTTTATGCCAACTGGCAATTCAGAAAAGCCGGAGACAGTAGCTGGCTTCAAGCCAAAGTTCCGGGTACGGTACATACAGACTTGATGAGAAATCAAATCATTCAGGACCCTTACTTCGGTGACCGGGAGAAAGAAGTGCAATGGATTGAAAATAATGACTGGGAATATCAAACAAACTTTGAATGCCCCGCAGAACTTTTGACAAAAAACAATTTTGAATTTCAGTTTAACGGCCTCGATACCTATGCTGATGTGTACCTGAATGATTCATTGATTCTCCAGTCAGAGAATATGTTTCGTACCTATAAAGTGCGCATTGACAAATCACAATTGCTATATAATAATATCCTGACGATCCGTTTCCATTCTCCTGTAAAAAGAGGCAAAGAAGCAGCTTCCCTCCTGTCCTTTCCAATTGCAGGTGATGTGGATGGCAAAGCATTTACCCGGAAAGCGCAATACCAATATGGTTGGGATTGGGGACCGAGACTTTTGACGTCAGGAATCTGGCAATCTATTACGCTTACGGGTTGGTCAACTATCAACCTTCGTGATGCATATGTGGTAACCAAATCTGTTTCCGATGAGAAAGCCATTCTTGATTTAAAGCTGACCATTGAGAGCGAAACCTCATTGGAATTGCTTCCTCAGATATTAGTTGAGACAGAAAGTGTACAGTATGTTTTAAGCAAACTGCAGATAAAACCAGGATTGCAGGAGTACATTATTCCATTTGAAATTAATCATCCGATTCGCTGGAATTGCAACGGTATGGGCATTCCCTACCTTTATAATATTGAGTTTGCAGCTACCACTTCGCAACCATCAATAACCTTATCCCGAAAGATCAGGTTTGGAATAAGAACAATAGAAGTGGTGCAGGAAAAGATTCACTTGGACAATCCTTCTATTTCCGGCTCAATGGACAACCCGTTTTTGTAAAGGGTGCCAACTACATCCCGCCTCATAATTTTATGCCTTCTGTTACTATAGATGATTATCGCAGCATTATTGACGATGCCGTTGCCGTGAATATGAACATGCTAAGAGTTTGGGGAGGTGGTGTATATGCCGATGATGCATTCTACGACCTATGCGATGAAAAAGGATTGCTGGTTTGGCAAGACTTCATGTTCGCCGGTGCCATGGTGCCTGGCGATAGTGATTTTGTTGAAAACGTCAGCAGGGAAGTAATCGACCAGGTGCAACGATTGCGTCATCATCCAAGTATTGCTTTATGGTGCGGAAATAATGAGATTGATGAAGCCTGGCATAACTGGGGCTGGCAAGCGCAATACAAATACACAAGCGCAGTTCAGGATGAACTCTGGGGCAACTATAAAAAATTGTTCCATCACATCATACCTGGAATTCTTGCACAGTATGATTCCTCTCGCTTTTATTGGCCATCCTCTCCATCAATAGGTTGGGGACGTAAGGAAAGCCTTCTGCAAGGCGACTCTCATTACTGGGGAATCTGGTGGGGCAAAGAACCTTTTGAAAATTACAATAGCAAAGTCGGCAGGTTTATGAGTGAATATGGTTTCCAGGCATTGCCGGCCATTGCAACCATCGAAAAATTCACTGATGCACAGGATCGTCGGCTCGAAAGCAAGGGACCAAACAGGTTCTCGCAAATGATGAATGCGCATCAAAAGCATCCGACAGGTTTTGAGACTATTGATGAATACCTGAAACGTGATTATAAGGTGCCGAAAGATTTCAACAGCTATGTGTATGTCTCGCAGCTGCTGCAACGTGATGGAATTGCTACTGCCATTGAAGCACACCGTCGCGCCAAACCATATTGCATGGGCACGTTATACTGGCAATTAAATGATTGTTGGCCCGTAACATCGTGGAGCAGCCGGGATTATTATGGTAACTGGAAAGCGCTGCATTTTGAAATAAAGAAACTCTTTCAACCGGTAATCGTCAGCATACAGGAAGAAGGTGATCTTTGTAAAGTGACGGTTGTTTCTGATTTGCCAAAAGCAATCAATGGAAGGTTACAGCTTACCATCCTTAAGTTTATCGGCGATAGCATTTGGGATTTCAGTAAAGAAGTACAACTGTCGGGCAATTCCGGCACTCCGGTTTATGAGTTCAGTCCAGAAACGCTGATTGGCAAATCAAATACAAATGAAATTTTTCTTCATGCAAGGTTAGTTGCAGAAAATGCAGTGCTGGCATACAGTAATTACTTCTTTGAAAAACCAAAGGACCTCTCATTACCATCCACCACAATCTCCTGCAAGATCAATTACCTCCATGACCAATCAACTATGCAGGATTATCCATTTGTTTATACAGTGGAATGTTCATCAGCGATGTTTGCAAAAGACGTTTTCCTGGATGTTGACCTTACCTCATACAAGCTGAGTGACAATTTCTTCGACTTGCTTCCGAATGAAAAAAAGATGCTTTACCTGTATTCACAGAAACAAGATGATCAAAACTTAATTCATGTTAAAGCAACTTCACTAATTGATTGCTATTGATACGTTGTATGGTAAACATAGATATTGATAAATTTTCACTATTGTCCGACTAATATATTGGGGCTTAGGCTGAAACCCAATACTGGCAAGCATCCTATAACCCTACGCTTCAGCGTGGGGTTATGGGCTGAAACCCAAAATTGGCAAGCATCCTATAACCCTGCGCTTCAGCGTGGGGTTATGAGATTAAACCTGCTCCTGGTGGGCTTAAGCCCACATTAGTCGGACAGTATTGATAAACCTTGCATGTTGAAGCAAAGCATTGTTGCAAGATTATTATTCCACAGAAATGCCGATTTTAATTAGCCAATTGCAACATTTATATTTACATCAAACCGATAACTGCAATTCATTACAACACTCAGATTAAAATAGTATCCATAAATTTTTCTACTGATAATTTACAGGCAATCCCAAGACTGATGATCAACATCCATTCATACAATTACAAATCAGGCCCGCGCCATTGTTGCAGAGTAGTGCATCTCTTCAAAAAACTGTTGATTTATCTGCTACTCGCTATTCCATCAGCAGGATTTTCGCAAACCCCTTTAACACAGCTTGTAAATCCATTCATTGGAACAGGCGGACATGGGCACACCTTTCCGGGCGCCACCCTACCCTTTGGCATGGTTCAACTTTCACCCGACACACGTATTGACGGAAGTTGGGATGGCTGCAGCGGATATCATTACAGCGACTCCGTGATTTATGGTTTCTCGCATACCCATCTCAGCGGCACAGGAATAAGCGACTATGGCGATATACTGCTGATGCCAACTACCGGCACTCCGGTTCTTGTTCCGATAAAAGATGGAAGCTATCGAAAAGGATATGCATCGCACTTCTCGCATACGAGGGAATCTGCTACTCCCGGATATTATGCAGTACATCTTGATGATGATGGCATTGATGTAGCGCTAACAACAGCCGGCAGAGTGGGCATGCATCAATATTCATTTCCGGCATCAGAACAATCCAACATCATTTTGGATCTTGCCCATCGCGATGAAGTGATTGCATCTTCTATCCAGGTAATTGATGCAAGGCATGTACAGGGCATGCGGCGCTCAAAGGGCTGGGCACCTAAACAGGTAGTCTATTTTGCTATTGAATTCTCTAAACAATTCAATAGCTATGGCATTTCCTTAAATGATTCCTTACTGAATTCATCTTTGCTGAATCCTGTGAATGAAAATACCGGAAAAAATGTAAAGGCCTATTTTCAATTTAATACTTCAGAACATGAATCAATCATTGCTAAGGTTGGCATCTCAGCAGTGAGTATGCAAGGCGCGCGTAATAACCTGGTAAATGAAATACCGGATTGGAATTTTGAAGAAGTACGTATCAATGCCGAAGCAACATGGAATTATTACCTCAACAAAATTGAAGTGAAAGGCGGAACAACCAATCAACAAACCATCTTTTATACTTCCCTCTATCATAGCCTCATTGCACCCAATCTTTATAATGATGCAGATGGCAGCTACCTCGGCCGTGACGGACAGGTACATGCTGCAAGACATCCGTATTACACTGTTTTTTCACTGTGGGATACTTACAGGGCGCTGCATCCATTGCTTACCATCATTACACCAAAGCAGAATGTGGATTTCATAAAAACAATGTTGCTTCAATTTGAACAAGGCGGCCGCTTACCGGTTTGGGAATTATCAGCCAATGAAACGGATTGTATGATTGGTTATCATTCCGTCTCCGTAATAGCAGATGCTGCCGTCAAAGGCCTGAAAGGTTTTGACTACCAAAAAGCACTGAATGCCATGCAATTCAGTGCCGGGCTTTCCATCTATGGACTTGCTCCCTATCGGGAAAAAGGTTACATCAGTATGGAAGATGAAGGGGAATCGGTTTCAAAAACATTGGAGTATGCCTATGATGACTGGTGCATCGCTCAGGTGGCTTTGCGTTTAAACGATACTGCTGCCTATTCATCTTTCATACAAAGAGCTCAAAGCTGGAAGAATCTATTTGACCCCGCAACAGGCTTTCTGCGGCCAAAGAAAAATGGAAGCTTTCTTACGCCATACGATCCTTATGAAGTCAATTTTAACTATACGGAAGCCAATAGCTGGCAATACCGTTTTGCCGTGCAGCAGGATATAGAAGGACTGAAACAAATGTTAGGCGGCACAAAATACTTTGAAGAAGCTATTGATTCCTTGTTTATGACACGTTCCGAAATCAATGGCAGGGAGCAACCGGATATCAGTGGGATGATTGGTCAATATGCACATGGCAATGAACCAAGTCATCACATGGCTTACCTGTATAACTATGCAGGCAATCCTGCAAAAACACAGGCTATGGTTCACAAAATAATGGAGGAGATGTATCACAATGCGCCAAACGGATTATCAGGCAATGAAGACTGTGGACAGATGAGTGCCTGGTATGTATTCAGTGCAATGGGATTTTATCCGGTTACTCCGGGCACACCGTATTATGCCATTGGCACACCGTTGTTCGACACCGTAAGAATTCACCAGGATAATCAGAAAACATTTACGATTGTATCAAAGCATGCAAAGCCCGGCGATTTTTATATTCAGTCAATGAAATTAAATGGTACCAATAGCGATACGTTCTATATTTCACAGGAGATGATACTTAAAGGAGCTACTGTAAACTTTGAAATGCTTAGTAGTCCTGCAACATTAACCGGAAAGATCACAGCCCCGCCGTCTGCCATTACGCAATCACTGATTGCAGTAGTTCCTGCAATAGAACCAGGCAATGCCACCTTCAGGGAGGCTGCCACCATCACCGTGCTGAGTCCTGAAAAAGGAAGTAAAATTTACTATACCCTTGACAATAGCACGCCAACACAAAAATCAAAACCATATCTCAAACCTTTCACTATTAAAGAAAATACGGTGGTGAAAGCAATCGCTGTCAATAGGCAGGGAGTAAAGAGTAAGGAAGTGACTTCAAAATTTCAACAAGTAGCGCACAACAGCAGCCTAACCTATCTTACACGGTATAATAATCAATACACAGGCGGTGGAGATCTTACATTGATTGACGGACAACATGGAGGTGTTAATTTTAAGAATGGCTACTGGCAAGGCTGGTGGGGAATGGATATGGAAGTGTTGATAGATCTTCAAAAGACAACTTATGTTACTTCGGTCAGTGCCGGATTCTTACAGGACCAGAAATCATGGATACTGATGCCGAAGTTGGTGAATATAGAAGGCTCTGTAGACGGCAAGAACTATTATCCTATTGCATCCATCATCAATGATGTACCTTACGCAGAAGAGACTCCTGTTAACAAGCAGTTTTCCGCTTCCTTTCCACGGGTAGAAGTTCGCTATGTAAGAATCAAAGCAGTGAATGCCGGAAAGTTGCAGGCCGGCCATCAGGGTGCCGGCGGCGATTCCTGGATTTTTTGTGATGAAATAACAGTCCAATAAAACTATGGTCAGCAGTTATCAGTCGATGCGAATTATTACTGCAAGGCTTTTTACTCAGCAGGTAAACATTGGCTTCATAATTGGTGAGACCAATTGATTTACTATTAAGGTCAAGATTAAAATGTAGTGCTGCGACACTACCAATACAATTAATGTATCCACATTCATTTAATCATATTATTAAAACGATTCCGTTATTGTTGCTGATTTTCATTTTTAGACCTGGAAGTGATGCCATGGCTCAATTCACGGCCGCTGACTTCAATGTAACAGAAGATGATACTGCTTACATTGACAGGGCACCCTCCAAATGGTCAATAAGGCTCTATAGTGTGCTAAAATTCCAGCAATTTGGTATTAGCAGCAATCAAACCAATAATGCAATAGGTTATGCTCCGAATAAATTTTATGCTTTCGGCATGGGATTCTCCCGCAACGCACTCAACCTGGATCTTGCTTTTTTTGAAATCAAAAAAAATGTGGCGGGTGATACGGTGAACAAAAGCAATGCATTTGATTTTGTTGGTTCACTCTATGCCAAAGCGCATCTTTTCGAAGCCCACCTTCACAAAAGCACCGGCCTGTATGGCTGGATTAATGAAAATGGAGGTGGTATCCTGGCTTCCAAAGACATAGATATTCCCTATCGCCCCGATATCAGCATAACGGCATTGGGAATTAATTACAACTATCTTTTCAATTCGGGTAAGATCACCTTTGGATCAATCTCAGGATTGGAGATACAGAAGAAAAGTGCCGGTGGCCCCATGGCCGGTGTGTTTTTTTCTGTGTATGATCTTCATGCCGACAGTGCTATTGTACCTGTGGAATATGATACGCTTTTTGAAGATCACACTATTATCACAGATGCCTTTATGGTAACTGCCGGAATCAGTGCCGGGTACGCCTATACTTTCGTATTTCCGAAGCACTTCTATCTTACCCTTTCACTTGCACCGGGCGTTTCTGTAACACGTGGTGAATTGAAAGCAAATGATGAATGGTACATAGGTGGCGTACCGGTAAATATTTCTTATAAATTAATTTCAAGAGGTGCCTTTGGCTATGCCGGCATAAAATTCTATGCGCTTATTTCCATAGTAAATGACCGGAATTTCCTGAACATCAGCAACGACAACTACTATTTGCAGGATATTAATAAGTCGAAGCTGGTATTTGGTTACCGGTTTTAAGTAACGTATCGGCAATTATTTCCCCATCTGAACTCAGAACGGGTGTACGACATATCGTTTAGCTTGTTAAATAATGGTTAGCGTCCCGGCAGCCTTGTAATGTCAGGTGGAAATTGAATATTGAGTGTTGATATTCAATATTCAACACTCAATATTCAATTTCCAATTTGTCGTATGCCACTCAGAACTGCAACCTGATTTTATCAATAATTTCATTTACTGCGGGGCAAATACCTGCATTATCGTGAATCACATCTAACTGCTCCGGCGAAAGCCGAAGCTTTGCCGGAGGATAGGTACGGCAACCCATAGGCCTGATTTCATAGATGGTGCATTTGTTATCATTACCCAAAAAAGTACAGGGCAGTTTCTTTGTGAAATACTCATACTCAGGATCTGCCTTCAGGTATTTTTTAATAAATCCTTCTGGTGTCATCTCAAAATGGCGGGCTATGCGTTTAATATCCGGCATTTCAAAAACCGGTTGTGCGATACGGCAGCAATTCGCACATTCCAGGCAATTGATATGGGCAAACGCCTCATCATTCGCCTTCCTGAATGCTTTGTCGAGCCCCTTAGGTTTATCTTCTTTGAAACGGTTAAACAACTGCCTGATGCCATGGCGCTGACTCCTTGCTTTCTTCTTTATCTTTTCTAATAGTCTTTTATAACGTGGTGATGCAGCCATTAAGAGATTTTGTCGGGCGCAAATGTAGCAAAAGGAATGTGAAGGAAGTTTTTATGAAGGGATTGGGTGGTGGGTTAAATGGTTAAATGGTTAAATGGCTAAATGGTTAAATGGTTAAATGGTTAAATGGTTAAATTGCTAAATTGCTGCGGCGAAGCCGATCACTTGTTATTCTGTAATCACTACGTTGCTTTACTCGCTTACTCAAATACTTAATACTGAAGCAATCTCCACCACGAAGCGTCATTGCGAGGAGGAACGATGAAACAATCCCTACCACGAAGCGTCATTGCGAGGAGGAACGACGAAGCAATCCCCATGTTCTACTAAACTACTAATAGGTTCTAATCAGGGGATTGCTTCATCCCGCCATTGGTAATTTGGCAATTCGAACATTGTATTGGCGGGATTCGCAATGACGGTTTATCGAGGCATCCTTGCATGGTGAAACGACGAAGCAATCTCCACCACGAAATCGTCATTGCAAGGAGGAACGACAAAGCAATCGCCACCACGAAGTCGTCATTGCGAGGAGGAACGACGAAGCAATCCCCATGTACTACTAAACTATTAATAGGTTTTAATCAAGAGATTGCTTCATCCCGCCATTGGGACTTTGGTAATTCAAACACTGTTTGGGCGGGATTCGCAATGACGGTTTATCGATGCATCTTTTCATGGTGAAACGATTAAACAATCCACACCACGAAGTCGTCATTGCGATGAGGAACGACGAAGCAATCCCCACCACGAAGTCGTCATTGCGAGGAGGAACGACGAAGCAATCCCCATGTTCTACTAAACTACTAATAGGTTCTAATCAGGGGATTGCTTCATCCCGCCATTGGGACTTTGGTAATTCAAACACTGTTTGGGCGGGATTCGCAATGACGGTTAATCGAGGCGTCATTGCAGGAAAGTGCGATGAAACAATCTCCACCACGAAGCGTCATTGCGAGGAGGAACGACGAAGCAATCCCCATGTTCTACTAAATTACTAATAGGTTCTGACCAGGGGATTGCTTCATCCCGCCATTGGGACTTTGATATATCAAACACTGTATTGGCGGGATTCGCAATGACGGTTAATCGAAGCGTCATTGTGGGGAGGAACGACGAAGCAATCCACACCACGAAGTCGTCATTGCGAGTAAGAACCATTTCAAAAAATGGAAAAAAATGGAATGAAGTCTATTCAAGTAAAAGGCTAAATTGGAATTGCAATTCGAAATTTGGGTAATGATTATCAAGCATTTGCATGGACGTCATTGTAAGGAGGAACGACGAAGCAATCCCCATGTTCTACTAAATTACTAATAGGTTCTGACCAGGGGATTGCTTCATCCCGCCATTGGTAATTTAGTAATTCGAACATTGTATTGGGCGGGATTCGCAATGACGGTTAATCGAGCCGTCATTGCGGGGAGGAACGACAAAGCAATTATTCAGCTACGTCAAATAAATTACCGAAGACTTCGAACACCAATGATCTTTAATCCCGTCCGGCTAACTATCAGCCAAATCTGTTTCATCTGTGTGCCCTTTATTACCTGCTCCCCAACATCCGAAGCACATACTTGCCAATAATATCATACTCAATATTCACCTTACTGCCCTTCCTGATATTTTTGAATGAGGTATTTTCAAATGTATAAGGGATGATTGCGACTGAAAATTGTTTCTTGTCAGCTTTCACCACCGTCAGGCTTACGCCATTGATACATACAGATCCTTTTTCAACCAATAAATTTCGTTGCTTCTTACCCACACTAAAAGTATACAGCCAACTGCCGTCCAATGCTTTAACTTTATTGCAAGTAATCACTTCATCTACATGACCCTGCACGAGGTGCCCGTCCAGTCTGCCGTTTAACATCATCGAACGCTCCAGGTTTATCTCATCTCCTTCTGAAAGTTGGTTAAGGTTCGTCCGACTGAGCGTTTCCTCCACAGCTGTTACGACATGCCTTTCTCCCAGAGTTTGCACTACGGTTAAACATACGCCGTCATGAGCTACACTCTGATCAACCTTCAACTCAGGCGAAATAACAGACTCTACTGCAAAATGTACATTGCTGCCCTCCTGCCATTTGGTAACTACCTTACCTGTTGCTTCTATGATACCGGTAAACATGATTGTTGTGGGGTTAAATGTTCTTATTCATTGATTGAAAAGTGAAAAGATACTACTTGTTGCGAAGTACGGGCTTAGGAAAATGCTATCCGAGGGTGAACGTCAAAACGTTTTGCTTGTCTAGTAAAGTCAGGCGTCACGCCAGCGATGTAATGATTATTGAATATTGAATATTTACGAATGAAGATCCAAGACCCAAGACTTATGACTTAAGACGGAAGACCACACCGGCTTTGCCGCAACCATTTAGCAATTTAACAATTTAGCCATTTAACCCCATAACAATTACCCTGACTCATCTTCCGGAAATCTTTATCTGAACAAATGTATATAACCACTTAGCGTAGGCAGGGGTTTGGATGCTCCGTCAGAGAAAATATCACACACATAGAAATACGTACCGGCCGCTACCTCTTTCCCTGATTTCATGTCTGTTCCATTCCAACCGATAAAAGGATCGGTCGTCTGATAGACCAGGGCTCCCCATTGATCGAAAATTTTAATATCGATTTTTTCTACAAACCTGATCGGAAGAAACGGATGAAACACATCATTTTTTTCATCGCCATTCGGTGTAAATACATTCGGCAACTCATACACCGGGCAATTCTCTATGCAAATCACCGTAGATTTCGGTCCTTCATTCGAATAAGAATCAACTGCTGCCACAGCATAACAGCCTGCAATCGTGCTTTCCTGTGTATGCACAAAAAAGGTATCGCTTAAACTTCCTATCAATGCAAATGGTACATCTTCCGCAGCTGCAAAGTAAACATTAAAGGAAACCACATCATTCGCACAGGAGCCATTAGGATTATTCCAGGTTAGCAAATTAGAAAAACCGGTAAGTTGAAAATTCTCTGTATTGCAGATATTTTTTACAACAAGTGCCGGTGCGCAGGGACCAATCGTATCAACCGGTACAGCGCAAACCTGTTGCGATAAATTAATGATGGGATCAATAAATCCGGGAGCTGAATAGCTGCCTGTACTTTTTACATAGTAACACTGTTCTACGCCATTGGCCAGTGAAGAATCTGAATAAGTTAGACTGTTGCTGATTCCGATGGAATCAAACACACCGGAAAGATTCTTTCGATACACTGTATAGAACTGATTCTGCCAGGGCACCTGCAGGTTCCAGTTGAGTACTACCACATTATCTGCTCCGACAGGAGTCAGGTAAATGCTCGATGCAATTTCTGTTTCGCCGATGTAATTACCATTAGAATAAAATCCAATTTTATACGAATACGGATTCAACACCGTATTTAATCCGTCGTCGTTATAGATGGTATCTTTTAGCGAACCAAATGTATTCGCGCTGAAAGAATCAATACGCGTCATAACTCCACCGGGAAATCCTTCCGAGCGTTGAACAACATATTTATAAGGACCCGGATTTTGCAAGGTATCCAAATCGACAGGACTTGGCTTAGACCATGCCACATACATCGTTCCATTGCTACTGCTTGTAGCCGTAACGCTTACATTGGTGATTACCGGCACTTCTTTCAGTAACTGCGCGCAACTTTCTTCTGAAGGAAGGCTTTCTACATTATTATAATAGAATCCGGCCGGCTCCGGTGTCTTATCGGCAAACTCCGCTAATACACGATAGCAATATAACCTTCCTCTTTCCACATCCTGATCTAGAAACTCATAATCCAACAGATGTTCAGCGATCTTGGTATATCCCTTGCCATTTAATCCTACATCACAATTGTCGGGGATGAAAGGATTACTCCCTTCTCTTCTCCAGACAGAAAAACCGATAAACCTCGGTGTTGCCGCGCAACTATATGGATTCGCCCAATTGATCAGCACATCATTTCCCACAGGTGATGCCTGAACATTCTGCGGAGGTGGAGCAACCACTGTTATCAGCCAGTTCTTGATATCAACGAGTGGTACTGCATAACTATCCTGCGCTTTAAAGATCACCTGGTAAAAAGGTCCGCGAACATGATCGCAGGTAGTATTCCACTTAAAATTACCAACAGCTTCTCCCTGCCCTGATACGGAACTAAATGTTGCAGGGCTGATCACTATTTCATAAGGGCCGCCATTTGAAGTCAACGTAACTGTTTGACCAAGATCAATATCAGTGGCTGTTACTTCCAGCTCGAGCACTGAGCCTGCAATAACACAGGTATCCTGAATGGCCGCTATAACCGGTGGATTATTACTGGTACAGTTTACAATCACCTGCATATCGCGCACCATGGTGCCTATACAGATTCCTTTCCTGTATTCTCTTACCAGGATGGCAAAATTGTAGATGGCGCAAAAAACAGGGGTAGTCCAGACGACTTCTCCAGTAGCACGGTCAATAGTAAATGTTTGCCCGGCCGGTGTTCCCGGAACAAGATTGGGATCCACATAATTTTGTACAGGAAGGTTGGGTCCTTTACGGGGAACGATAAATTCAAAGGTCAGGCTGTCTCCATCCGGATCGTAGGCATTGGGATTATGGATGTAGGTTTGAAAGGCATTGCCGAAATCAATCGGAGGATTCAGCAAGACAGGCGAACTGTTGTAATCAAAAAACTGAGGATCGGGAATTTTCAGCGTGTCTTCAATATAGAATGGTTCATTTACTGAATTGCCGCCATTGATATTGATGATGTCTGAAATGCGATTCGGATCCGTCATAGAGAGAACATAGGTCCCCATGCCAGGGTAAGTATGAACGCCGGTATACTCATTGTACTTAATGTCGTTACCGATATAGACCCCATTGCCATTTCCATTGGACCGGCCCAATGTATCCATCGTACCATCACCCCAGATGATTTCCAGGCTATCCCGGTCTGCTGCGGTAGAACTTTCTTTGGTGTAGGTGATAATTGTT
Source organism: Chitinophagaceae bacterium (assembly GCA_016704325.1). Taxonomy (GTDB): domain Bacteria; phylum Bacteroidota; class Bacteroidia; order Chitinophagales; family UBA10324; genus JACCZZ01. Next base: position 322,944 of record JADJAG010000007.1, on the reverse strand, counting down.
GCACGGTAGGTAAACCCTGACAAGTGTGTATAGATAATTTCGCCTGCCCTGTTATGTGTGGCATTCGCTGTATCAGAAAACAACAGGCCCAAAATAACAATCAGTGATGCTGCAAAAATTGATCTGACAGATATGGAATAGCTGCGCATGAAATCTTTTAGAAGTATTGCAAATTACAATTTATTCCCGCCACAAAAAAAATGCAACATTCAGAGACGGATTCCGAATTGCAGCAAGAATTTTCATCATACAATGCTGGTTTAAACAGGATGACCACCTGAAACAACGCAAACCCATCCAATCTATTATCATCGGGTAATTGTTACTCCGGTAAAGCCGGGAGTCACTTCATAATGGAATTGTGCAACATTTTACATTTTCATGATGAACGACACCAAAACTTGATTCGCTTTAGACATCCTGCAGAAAAACAAGATGCCCATTGAGGAACATTGCAAATTACTGAAGTGCTGATTATAACAAATCAGCAATACTACTTGCCGGAAGTAAGTCCGGCCCACAGGTATTCCCTGTTTAACCTGGCAATATTTGTAACAGAAATTCCTTTAGGGCATTCCGCTTCACAAGCCAGCGTATTCGTACAACTGCCAAAACTTTCGGCTTCCATTTGTGCTACCATTTTCAATACCCGCAGACTCCGTTCAGGTTCACCTTGTGGCAAAAGGGCAAGGTGCGATACTTTAGCACCTACAAAAAGCATGGCGGAAGAATTCTTGCATGCTGCCACGCAGGCTCCGCAACCGATACAGGCAGCAGCTTCAAAGGCCAGGTCAGATTTTTCTTTCTCAATCAATATGGAATTAGCATCCGGTGCCTGTCCGGTATTTACAGAAACAAATCCACCTGCTTCTATAATGCGGTCAAATGCCGTTCTGTCTGTAACCAGGTCGCGCAATACCGGGAATCCTTTGGCACGCCAGGGTTCCACGGTAATGGTATCACCATCTTTGAAATGACGCATGTGCAACTGGCAGGTAGTGGTAGCTTTCAGCGGTCCGTGCGGACGGCCGTTTATGACCATGCTGCAGGCACCGCAAATTCCTTCCCGGCAATCATGATCAAAAGCTACCGGCTCCTTTCCTTCATTAATTAACTGATCATTCAATACATCAAACATCTCCAGGAAAGAAGCATGATGATCAACATTACCTAATTGGTAGGTTTCAAAACCTCCTTTATCATCACGGTTTTTCTGGCGCCAGACTTTGAGGGTTAGTTGCATTTTGGGAGGGGGTTGCTAAATTGATTGATTAATTGTTTTTGGAAATTTGTTGGTTGAATGGCTAAATGGCTAAATGGCTAAATGGCTAAATGGCTAAATGGTTAAATGGTTAAATGGTTAAATGGTTAAATGGTTAAATGGTTGAATGGTTAGGTGGTTAGTTTTTCGTTGGTGGTTTTTATTTGAGTATTAATTGCCTTAGGGAGTTTCATTAATTCTGAAAAAATGTGTTCATACGCTTCTTGGTTTATCAATTTTCTCACTTTTGATTTTTGATTCCAATCCAGGCTTTCTGTTACAGAACCTAAAGCAATCCGGTAAAACCTGATCTTATCTTTTTTCCCAAACCTGCCAAATCCTTCTGCCAGATTTGCTGAAATTGAATCAACAGACCTTACAAACTGTGCTCCAAGGGTACCTCTCGCAAAACGATCCCATCGAATTATTACGTGCCAAACGTAATTGCTCAAATGAAACGCAATTTTATAACTTTCGACATCCCTTAATTTCAAAAATCTTTTATGCTCCATTACCATAATAATTTTAGCCATATCAATTAACAGCTATACAATATAAAAGAAACAACTCCTTTCCTCAGCAACAACTTTACCCAACAAGTTATTGAGCCACAATACCTCAATCAAAGCCATTCAACCATTCAACCATTTAACCATTCAGCCATTTAACCATTCAACCTACTTATAACTCCGCTGCGTCGGATGCACCACCTCATACTTCAACTCCTCTTTATGCAGTTGTGCAGCGGTATCGTCGCCTTTGAATTCATAGGCACTTACAAACATATACTGATCATCACGTCGCATCGCTTCGCCTTCCGGTGTCTGGTATTCTGTTCTGAAGTGACCACCGCAGCTTTCTTCTCTTGACAATGCATCCTGTACCATCAGCATACCGAGTTCAATAAAGTCAGCTACCCTTCCGGCTTTCTCCAATTCCTGGTTAAATTCCTTATCCGTACCCGGAACACGAACTTCTTTCCAGAAAGCCTCTTTAATTTTTGCAATCTCTGTTGCAGCACGTGTCAGGCTCTCTTTAGAACGGGCCATGCCACAATCATCCCACATTACTTTGCCAAGTTGTTTATGGAAATAGTCGACTGATTTGTTTCCTTTATTATTGGTGAAAAAAGAAAGCCGGCTTTTCACTGCTTCTTCCGCAGCTACGAATGCTTCACTGTTCGTATCTATCTTTCCTGATAAGATTTCTCCGGATAAATATTCTCCAATGGTATAAGGCAACACAAAATAGCCATCGGCAAGTCCCTGCATCAATGCAGAAGCACCCAACCGGTTAGCACCATGATCTGAAAAATTGCATTCACCGGTTGCATACAATCCCGGGATGGTAGTCATCAGGTTGTAATCCACCCATAATCCACCCATCGTATAATGCACTGCCGGATAAATCATCATCGGTGAAGTGTATGGGTCTTCGCCTGTAATCTTATCATACATTTCGAACAGGTTACCATAGCGAGCGCTTACCACATCTTGTCCCAACCGCTTTATGGCATCTGCAAAATCGAGGTAAACCGCTAAGCCTGTGGAGCCAACACCACGTCCCTCATCACACACTTCTTTGGCTGCCCTCGATGCGATATCGCGTGGCACCAGGTTTCCGAAAGATGGATACTTCCTTTCAAGATAATAATCTCTCTCTGACTCCGGGATATCAGCAGCTTTGCGTTTTTCACCTTTTGCTTTTGGTACCCAAACCCTTCCATCATTACGCAACGACTCACTCATTAATGTGAGCTTCGACTGATAGTCGCCATGCTGTGGCAGGCAGGTAGGATGTATTTGTGTAAAACAAGGATTCCCGAAATATGCACCCTTCTTATAGGCGCGCCAGATAGCAGTGGTATTACAGCCCATTGCATTGGTAGAAAGAAAAAACACATTGCCATAGCCACCGGTAGCCAATACGACAGCATGCGCACCATGACGTTGAATTTCACCTGTAACCAGGTCACGCACAATAATGCCTGCTGACTTTCCATCCTTTATCACCACTTCCAGCATTTCATGGCGGGTATATAAGGTTGCATTCTTTAAACCCACTTGCCGTTCCAGTGCCTGGTAAGCGCCAATCAGCAGCTGCTGACCTGTTTGTCCGCGGGCATAGAAAGTACGCGACACCTGTACGCCTCCGAAAGAACGGTTATCGAGCAGCCCTCCGTATTCACGCGCAAACGGAACACCCTGCGCAACACATTGATCAATGATACTCACACTGGCTTCTGCCAGACGATATACATTGGCCTCTCTTGCACGATAATCTCCTCCTTTGATGGTATCATAAAATAGACGATAGATACTGTCGCCATCGTTACGGTAATTTTTTGCAGCGTTAATGCCGCCTTGCGCTGCGATGGAATGCGCACGGCGGGCACTGTCCTGGTAACAAAACACTTTCACATTATAACCCAGCTCAGCCAGTGATGCTGCCGCAGAAGCACCGGCAAGACCGGTTCCAACCACAATTACATCCAGCTTTCTTTTATTGGCAGGGCTTACCAGTTTTACGGTAGAGCGGTAATTGGTCCATTTACTTTCCAGCGGACCAGCGGGTATCTTTGCGTCTAAAGCCATTGCTGATAAATCATTTTAAATGTTGAACCAAATACCAGTAAACAGGTAAAAACATAAACCCTCCGGTAATGATGATGGTGTACACCTTACCCAATCCTTCTATGGCAGGGGTATAATTTTTATGAAGTAAGCCAAGTGAGCGGAATGCACTTTGAAATCCATGCCACAGGTGGTAGCCTAATGCGAACATCGAAACAAAATAAAGCACGGCATAAGGCAGTATGCTGAAAGTAGCCACCACTTTCTTATACAGATCCACATTGCCATTGGCATCCAGGCTAAAAGATTCCTCATCAAACTTCAGTTCGTAGAAGAAGTCTCTCATATGAATAACCAGGAAGATCAGGATGAGGGTACCCAGCACACCCATATTCCGCGAATACCACTTGCTATTGGCATTGCCCGGCGATACCGCATACTTTACCGGACGGGTACTGCGGTTCTTAAGGGTGATTATCAGTGCCTGTATAATATGAATGATAAACCCGGCAAACAGCACATACTCCAATATATTGATCACAATCGTAGACTCCATGAAATGGGTAAATGCATTAAAAGAGAGCCCGTTATCCGGCATCAGCGTAAGCAGGTTACCGGTGAGGTGAATAACCAGGAAGGTACATAGAAAAAGGCCTGTCAAGGCCATCACATACTTTCTTCCCAGCGACGAAGTAAAAATTTGTGTAACCCAACTCATGGAGTATTATTGATTTATGAGGTGAAAGCAGCAGGATGATACTAAACATCCGGCTATTCAATTATTTAACCGAATGATGCAAAATTAAAGCAAGGATGCTAATGTAGGGAATGGAATGGAAAAAACTTAGGAACGCTTATGGAACAAAACAAAATTCTATAGGAATGCATTCACAATTAGTTATTGTATCCACATCCTTTTTTTCAAACATTTCATAGACAAGCCTGAAAAACTCAATCCAAACGCACAAAACAATCACCCTGGTAGTTCAGACACGTATTATTTTCATGCAAAATAACCCAAGAGCAACTATCTTGAACCATCAGTTATTTCCGCACATCTTTGTAATAACACCCTTCAACTGCTAATTCATGAACAATAAAATTTATCAACTGAAAGTAACCCTTCTGCACTCCAACCCATTAATTTGGAGAACCATTTTGGTATATGCTGATACCAATCTCAATGATTTGCACCGGATTTTGCAGACCACTATGGGTTGGACGAATTCGCATCTCCATGAATTCTCTGACGGAAAGCATAGTTATTCTCCTGCGGAATTTGAAGTGGAAGGAAACAGGCTTTCAGATAGCGTTAAGCTGAGTAAACTGATGAAAAAGGAAAATGACCGTCTTAGTTACCTGTATGATTTTGGTGATAGTTGGTCGCATAGCATCATACTTGAAAAGATATTGGATTCACCACAAAAGGCACATATTCCAACCTGCATTGACGGTAAGAGACGCTGCCCTCCGGAAGATTGTGGCGGAATGCATGGATACGAAGAACTGCAGCAAATTATTAAAGATCCCAGGCATGAAGAGCGCGAAGAAATGATAGTGTGGCTGGGTGGAATTTTTGATCCGGAATATTTCAACAAAATCAGGATAAACAGGCTGCTTAAAAGCAAGGACTTTGGTTGCCTGTGGTTATAACTTGACAGACTTTATAAGCTGATTATTACCGGGTTGAAAATATTGCACTTGCGATCAGAAAAGCTCTAGACTTTGGAGTAACCAAAGTTTCAACCATTCTTAAAAATTAATTCTTAGAGATGAATACTGAAAGTTGAATGGAGCAAGTCCTAAGTCCTGAGTCTTAAGTCATAAGTCGTGGGTCTTATGTCTTGGTTCCTGGTTCCTGTTTCCTGGTTCCTGTATCCTTAAACATCCAATCCACACCATTACTTTCCCTAAATTCACCCCATGAAACGCCAGAACGACCAGCCCCTGAAAGAAGTGATTGCGGAATTATTGCAATCCTATCATCTTAAAGAAAAGATGAATGAAGTACGGCTCGTGCAGCAATGGGAACAGTTGTTTGGAAAAACCATTTCAAAATACACAGATAAAATGTTTGTGAACAATAAGAAATTGTATCTCCATATCAGTTCAGCACCGCTGCGACAGGAAATGATGTACTCCAAGGATAAAATGATCGAACGAATAAATGAAGCAATTGATAAGGACTTCATTCGTGAGGTGGTAATCCGGTAGCAACCGTTCCCTCCTTCTTTTTGAATTGCCCCGTGATCTGCAGCAACCACGCCAATGCCATCACCGTCAGACAACCGATCAGGTTCAGCCAGAGAAATGCAACAGAACCCTCAAGGTATATCAGGATGATTAACACTTCAGTAATCAGCGCGGCAATAAATACCGGCGTTCCGGTTACCTTCTTCAGGAAAAAAGCGATGAGGAAAATACCGAGTATATTTCCATAAAACAACGAACCTAACACATTCACAGCTTCGATCAGACTGCCCAACTGATTGGCCAATTGTGCTACGCAGATGGCGAAAATCCCCCATCCAAGAGTTGCCAGCATCGAAACGCGCACATATAAAAGTTGCGGTGCATCCTTTTTTATGGAACGACGGTAAATATCAATTATAGTAGTAGTGGCCAGCGCATTCAACTCTGCTGCCGTAGAATTCCAGGAAGCGCAAAAAACCATGGCTATCAACAATCCAATTAATCCCTGTGGCAGGTAGGTCAGCACAAAGGTGAGGAAGATGTAATTTGTATCATTGGTATCAGCAGCAGGATCCACTTTTTTAATCAGTGCAACAGCTTCCTTGCGTACCTCCTTGCCTTCCGATTCCAGTTCGTGAAGAGATTGTTGCGCTGCAGCTCTCCTGGTCTCATCACCGGCATCTAAGGCTGCCATCAGATCATACACATGTTCCTGCTTCTGAATCCCAATTTCATGATATGCATTTTCTATAATGCGAAATGAATCTGACTCCGCTGATTGCAACACTTTCTCCACCTGTTTGGTATTGAAAAACACAGGCGCCGGATGAAACTGGTAGAATGAAAACACCAGGGCACCTATCATGAGAATCAGGAATTGCATGGGAATCTTCAATACACCATTCATCAGCAATCCCAACCTGCTTTGCCCGATGGATTTGCCGGTCAGGTACCTGCCAACCTGCGATTGATCTGTTCCGAAGTAAGAAAGCGAAAGAAAGAAACCACCGATCAATCCGCTCCAGATATTGTACCGGTCATTCCAGCTGAAGTTCGTGGTGATCACATTCGTTTTACCCATATTTCCGGCTACGTGCAATGCATCCGTAAAACCTACACCCTCAGGCAACAGTCGCACCACCATCACGCCGGCTAAAAACATGCCGGCAAAAATTACCAGCAACTGTTGCAATTGGGTAAAGGAAACCGCTTTTGTTCCACCCAGCATGGTATAGGTAATCACCAACCCGCCCATAAAAACATTCGTCCAGTAGATATTCCATCCTAACAAGGAAGAAAGTACTATGGAAGGAGCATAAATAGTCAACCCTGCTGCAAGTCCGCGTTGCGTGAGAAACAGCATGGCAGTAAGCGTACGCGTCTTTAGGTCAAATCGTTGCTCCAGGAATTCATAAGCAGTAAACACTTTTAACCGGTGAAAAATCGGCAGGAAGAAAATACAAAGGAAGATCATCGCTAATGGCAAACCGAAGTAGAACTGCACGAAGCGCATTCCATCAGTATAGGCCTGTCCCGGAGCTGATAAAAAAGTGATGGCGCTGGCCTGTGTAGCCATGATGGAAAAACCAACCTGCCACCATTTCAGTGATTGGTTGCCCAACAGGTAACTGTCCAGGTTACGCTGGCCCCTGCTGCGGTAAATGCCATAGGTGAGAATCAATAGCAGTGTTCCGCACAATACAATCCAGTCGGTGATGCTCATGAAAAGTATTGTGTGAAGAAATAAAAGAGAATGATCAGGGTTACCAGCCAGCAGGCAACAAAAAAGTAAAACTGGTTCCAGCTTTTGAAAAATGGAGGAAGGTCCTTTCTGTTGTCAGACAATGCAGTTGATTTATATGGTGCAATATAGCTGACTTTATAAAAACGGAAATGCTTTTCGACGAACGAATCATTGCAAAACATAAAAGCGCCCGGATTGCGGATGAGCGCAATCCGGGCAATCATTTATATCATGATATCTTTTACAAAGCGGTTTGCTTCAGGAACAGCAAAGTCGTATTAATAAGTGGCCACTTTACTTCCTTGCTTCTTCACCAATATTATAGGTTAATCCGATGCCAAGCCCTTCCTTAAATTGTGTTCTTGGTCCGCTTGTTCCGGTAGGCTCCCCTGTGTCCTTATCAAAATCAGTAATAATGATGTCATTGTCATAAATGAGCGATCCATAAAAATTCGCGCTGAGCCATGAGTTTACTTTCATCGTAAGCATAAGGTCCCAGTTCACATCTATGTTGTCGCGCTGAGATTTTATTGGATCAGTATAATTGTTGAAGAAAGTAAGCTTGGTTGCCAAATTCACATTCTTGGCAATATCCTTCGCAAGCGTGGCAATTACCAATGCGCCAAATTCACTTCTTATTGTTTTTCCACTGGTAATAACCGCACCTGTTGAAGTATCAAAAACGGCGGCAGTATTGCCATAAGTTCCTGCATCGGCAATGGCCTGATCTGCTACAAAAGTAAATCTGCCTGTTGTCGGAGACATATACAATGAAAAATAAGGAACGGGCTTCCAGTCAATACCCGCTGATATGGTTAGGTAGCCCGGGGCCATAAACGTAGATACTACAGTATCAAGATCCGGGTAGTTGTATCCCTTTGCAAACTGGCTTTTAAAGTTAACCAGTCCTGTCAGGTAGAAAAGTCTGCCCAAATCATGCCCGGCCCGGGTACCCAATTCAAGGTTATCTACATTTTTCCGGATGCCATCATCAAATTGTCCCCTGTAAGCACCGTATGAAAGCAAGGCATAACTGTTCCAGTAATTCTTGCCTTCCATATACATGGCAAAGCCGTTTACAATAGCTGTTAACGACATCGAACTTTCACCACCTGCGGCCCAGTTACTTAATGCCACCTGGCTAAACTGTAAGGAACCAAAACCTCCAATGCGCCAGGTCGTATCTGTAGGAATTGCTAAGGTGTCTTGTGCGACTGAAACGCCATTAATGCCGGCAATGAGCATCAGCAATAGAATTACTTTTTTCATTTTGTAGATGAATCAGGTTAATAATTAGATGAATTTTTGATTGAATTATTTCTTGAGAGAATCCCGGATTTCCATCAGTAATTTTTCTTGTGTGGATGGTTCCGGTGGTGCAGCTACCGCCTCGTCCTTTCGCTTCATATTATTGATCGTCCGTACTACTAAAAATATTACCCAGGCAATGATGAGGAATTCAATGGCAATCTGAATAAAATTTCCGTAGGTAATAGCGACTTCGGGGATTGCGACACCGGCAGCATCCGTACCTGCCCGGGTAAGTACAACTTTTAAGTCCTTGAAATTAATGCCCTTCAACAGATAACCTATTGGCGGCATCACAATATCGTTAACAAGCGACGATACGATCTTTCCAAAAGCGCCACCGATTACCACACCTACAGCAAGGTCAATTACGTTGCCTTTACTGATGAATTCTTTGTATTCCTTTAACATGCCCATCTTGACAGGATTTAGTTAATGATCAAAAATATGCAAGCGCAAAAATAAATTTATTAGACGGATTACCACATTTCATGGCAACCACTTTAATAACATTTCAGATAGCATACCTGCCGGCTTAAAGCTTGCGGCCCGGATACTCCACCAAAGCCTTGTCCAGGCATTCAAAGGCTTTCTGCATATCATTGTTATTCAGTACATACGCTATTCTGACTTCATCCAATCCCAGTCCTTTCGTTGCATAAAATCCGGTGGCAGGTGCCAGCATCACGGTTTCATTATTGTAGGAGAATGATTCCAGAAGCCATTGACAAAACTGGTCGCTGTCATCAATCGGCAGCCTGGCGATGGTATAGAATGCCCCTCCCGGATTCGGGCATAGCACACCGGGTATCTGATTCATGGTTTCCACCATCAAATTCCTCCGGCTGATATATTCTGCTTTTACCCCTGTAAAGTAGTCTGCAGAAACATCCAGGGCTGCCTCGGCTGCAATTTGTCCGAATGTAGGCGGACTTAACCTTGCCTGCGCAAATTTCAAAACCGCGTCAATCACGTTTCTATTCCTGGAAATCAGGTTCCCTACCCTGGCACCGCACATGCTGAACCGCTTGGAGACGGAATCAATTACAATCACATGCTCTTCGAGTCCGCTGATATTCAATACTGAAAAATGCTTCTTGCCATCGTAACAAAAATCACGGTACACCTCATCTACAAAAAGGAACAGATCGTGCTCCAGCACAATATCCTTTAGCTGCTCCAATTCCTCCTTTGAATACAAATAACCGGTTGGGTTATTGGGGTTGCAGATCATGATGGCCCTGGTCCGGGGGGTAATCAACCGTTTGAATTCAGCAATGGGCGGTAGTGCAAAACCATTCTCAATTTTTGCAGTGATTGGCTTGATCACCACACCTGCCGCAACGGTAAAACCATTATAATTCGCATAGAATGGTTCCGGTATAATAATTTCATCGCCGGCATCCATTGTTGCCATTATCCCAAATGTGATGGCCTCTGAACCACCGGTAGTAATAAGTAGCTCTGACAGTGAAATGTCTATATCATATCTCTTATAATAGGCGGCCAGCTTCCGACGGTAACTTTCAATACCGGCAGAATGGCTGTATTCCAATACCTTGAAATTGATCTTCCGCATAGCGTCAAAGACCTGTGGGGGTGTTTCAATATCAGGCTGTCCAATATTGAGGTGATACACTTTTTTACCCTGTTGTTTCGCTTTCTCCGCATACGGAACCAGTTTGCGGATAGGCGATGCCGGCATGGCCCGGCCCTTGTGTGAGATGGTTGGCATGGCGTAAACCTAAAGGATTTTTGAAAATGCTGCAACCACAAATTTGCTTTTCATTTTCTGATTTGATTATATTTGCGCTCCGTTGATGGGAAATTGGACTCAAGACTCAAGACTCAAGACTCAAGACTCAAGACTCAAGACTCAGTCTGGTTCAACGGAAAATTAACATTTACTAAGATAATAAGCGGGAGTAGCTCAGTTGGTAGAGCACAACCTTGCCAAGGTTGGGGTCGCGAGTTCGAGTCTCGTCTCCCGCTCGAAGCCGCCAAAGTTCTGATACAATCCGGAACGAAGGCGGCTCCATATTTTAGTAAGGACATCATATTACAGCTCCTTTTGCCCTGGTGGTGGAACTGGTAGACACGCAGGACTTAAAATCCTGTCGCCCGCAACGGCGGTGCGGGTTCGATTCCCGCCTGGGGCACTGATTTGAGGGCTTTATTTTACATTTATTTTTTGAGGTGGTACCTTATGATTACCTCAAATAGCTAACCCTTTCACTGCGAAGAAATCCATCCTTACACGGATTTTTAATTCCATTAGAGTTTGGTACTTTGGCATGACTGAACAGTAGTTAACAAATTACCTCGCCCCGAAGTCATTCAGGAGGAACCCTCTTAGCCTCACGACTAAGTCCTTATAAAGTCATAGTAACACTTTGCAATAGTTAACCAATACTCTATCATTATTTCAAATAAACTAGAGGTTGCTTTGAAAAAATTTCATTTTGAACAACGATGTTCGGGATTTTTAATCATAGGTGTTCGAAACCATGGTAGCTTTCAGACTTAATGAAGAACTCAAAGAAATTCAAGTTCGTGATACACGCGGACAAACGGCTATGAGTGTTGAACAAAAACAATGGCACACTGAGCGGAGTCGAAGTGCGACATTGTTTTTTCGAGAGTGTTATACGTTGTTCGGGATTTGTAATCATTGCTGTTCGTAACATACGCAAATCCTTGCAGGGCTTGAAGAATTCCTTGCACAATCTTCATGTTTATAAACCCACTGGCATCGGGTTTTAACATATCCTCATTTTCTATAAACGTGGAATCCTTTCAGGATTCTGCACCGCCGCTTTGCCAACCGCAGGATTTAGTACGAACGAGCGCGAGTATGATTAACTCTCATCTGTCAAAAATCTTACCTTCCTTCTTGTCCAAATTATTAATAATCACAGCAATTATAATAGTGTTCAAGGTTTCGAACACCTGTGATTACAAATCCGCGCTAACAAAGCAGTTATCTCAAAATTGCTGGCAAATTGAGTTGTCACATCTTCGCAAACCTTGAAAGGTAGGATATCTTTTTGCCAGAAATAATAACCTGGTAAATACCTGGATCAAGATTCCCGATATTCAGTTCTACCACCTGGTTTGCTCCTACTTTTTCCTGCATAACCATCATGCCGGTAAGATTATATACTTTCAAGGTAGATGGCATACCGATTACTTCAGGTAACTGTATGAATACTTTCTCATTTGCAGGGTTGGGGTAAGCTGGAAGCAAAAACTGTTTGGCCGGTTGTTCTTCAACACCTACAATAATGCTATTGCCACATTCAATTTCTCCCTTTTTGTAATAAACCAATTGGTGCGTGAAGTTAAGTGGGCTGTTTGATTCGCCGAAATAATTTATTAAGGAAACGATGCCACAATAAGACACTTGATAAGAATAATTCCATAGTTCAAACGGAATTTCATAATACTCATCTTCGCAATGAAAATAAGTGTCCCCCGGAGAACTCACGATCGTCTGCGTGCATAAATCATAATGATAACGATAAGTTTTCCCTTTACCGGATAAAGTATCCAATATTGCTTCGTCAGTCATACCGGCGGAAGAGCATAAAACCGTACTATCGGATGAAACACTTGAAACATAAGAACTGGTTGTAAAATATTCAGTAAATGATGGCGGATTAAAAAATTGGCTTCTCCCATAAGTAAGCATTGTATAAGTCACCTCGCTGCTATCTGTGGAGTATATTTTTCCAATTATCTTTTTGGCAGTACAATGAATTGCGTCACTTTCGTATTTGCAAATATCTGTTTCATCCCCCACTTCATCATTTTGGTACCATGCTGATGTATGTCCAGGAATATTGAACCGGGTAATGCTGGTATAGCTTTCAGGCATATAATTGAACATGGGCATCTTAAGCAATCCGTTGCTTTTGCTTAACCAGCATTCAGCGCCATTCAAAACTGAAGCTACCGGTTCTCCATTTGCATTCTTCATTTGAAGAATTATCACCTTTACGGTATCGCTGATGTCATTCACAGTCATGGGTTCTATAGAAGAAACAATAGCTTCTAGAAAAAGTGTATCCTGCGTTTTCATGAATAGCCAGGTGTCATTCCATCCTGCAAGTGTTCTTATGCTGATCGTATCGTTAAATCGGTTAGCAAATAGATATTCTCCATTGGGTTTCTGTCGCATTCCAAAACCCATCCAGTTTTTTCCCCTGCTGTAGATGTTGCATTCCGATGCTCCTGATCCTGACAACAGGGTGTCTTCAAATGCATGGTAAGAAAAAAATATGGAATCGCTGCCTGAAACCATTACCGAATCAAACCGTGATCCTATCAAAAGATTATTATACGCGATGAAAAAAGTTGTAGATTTTTTCATGAAAGGAGTGTAATTCTGCGCAAATGTTACCGATAAGTTCAGGTTTAACATTAGCAATAAAAGAGTTACTTTGAGCATAAGAATATTTAGAATAGTAACGGTTAATAAAGATACTTCCTTTTTTTTATTTAAATAAATCATCCCGGTATAGCCGAGTTTACAACAATTTGGTTATTGAAAATTGTGTGTTCAATATTGTCATCGTCATTTCGAGGAGGAACAACGAAGCAATCCCCACCACGAAGTCGTCATTGCGAGGAGGAACAACGAAGCAATCCCCATGAACTACTCTATCCCTGGTTGGCGTCCCGCCAACCTTTGTCCATATTACCCCCGTCGGTCCGGATATGCGATTGAGCTGGTCGGGATTTTCAATCACAGGTGTTCGAAACCTTCAGAACCCTTTACTGGCTTGCCTTTCATTGATATTTCTATCGAGAAAAATGAGCATAAAATTCTATCTCAAATAGTCATGAACTATTATCCCTTCAGGAAAAGCATTGTGCAAATTGTAACACATTACATTTTCAGTATAAAACCACCTATTCAAATTGTCTGTAACGTATGGCTGGCAAGTTATTGTGCATGTTTCGAACAACAATGATATCAAATCCGAGTTATCGCGATTTACATATATGAACGGTCAAGAGGGTTGAACAAAAAAAATGTCATGCTTCGACTACGCTCAGCATAACATTTTTTACTTCTGGTCAATGCAGCCAATTAATCATCTGCATAAACTTAATCGTTCAAGGTTTCGAACACTTGTGATTACAAATCCGCGCCAACAGATGCTATTCTTTTATCATTTTTCCTGCAAAACTTTTCCCTGCTGTTTGCAGTAATATGATGTAGATTCCATTGGCAAACTTCGAGACATCTAAAACCATTTGTTTTTGATTCCCTTGCTGCATACGATAGATTTCCCTGCCATAAATATCATACACCAACAACTGTCCCTCTGATGAAGAAAGTGGATCGCTGATGATTGTTACCAATTGCGTTGCAGGATTTGGAAAGAGCTGTAAGCGTTTTGATAAAATATCAATTTCATAAACTCCTGACACTTGATCAATATAAGTAACGGCATCATTGGTTTTGATTGCTGCATTAAAATCAAAAAAGATAGAAGCATTGTTCACAATGCTGTCTCCGGCTAAAAGTGTCGTGACTGGTTTTATTCTATATCGTATAAAACCATGGCTGAGCGCTTCATTCACATTACTGTCGGGTAGCATAATATTTGAAAACTGAAACACTATCTTATTGTTAGTTTGATCGAAAGTTAATTCAACAGGTACCGTGCTGGTCATCAATTCAAATGAAGACAGGTTAAGCGTAGGTGGTAATTTATTTGACACCTTTACATTTACAGCAGTATCAGTTCCGGTATTTTGAAAATTGATGATATACTCCAGGTAAGGTGGAGCTATCATTTGATCTGACAGGATGTTATGAATATTGACCAGAATATCATTTGGATCAAATGATCCGGTAACTTCTACATCCCACGCTGAAGAATTGTTGGAAGTATCCGCATCATCAATAAGAGGGTAAACAACTGCACCGGAGGAAACAGTAGAACCTAAAACGGTGTTAACATTAACTTTTAAGGTGAGCAAAATAGCGCCGGTCTCAAATGGAGACAACATCCCGGTATTCCAGACAATAGAATCAGGTGTAATGAGATCAGGAACTATGGATGCAGTTTCATAAGACAATTCAGTATCAGGATAAAACACAATGGTTCCTTCCAGTGAAGTTGTTCCCACATTACTGTAATCCACACTGTACAAAGCATCAAATCCGGGATTGAATTCGCTTAAAGGAGTGACTATGACAGCGAGGTCATTGAAAGCTCCTGCAGGTTGAAATGCAAAATCATTCAATGAACTAACCTCATTTGTACTGTCAAAGCTCACAGCATAGGAAGATGGCTGCGCAGTATAATAGTCAAGCGGATTTGCAATCACAGAAAAACTTCCCGTATCTAAAACAGAAACAGCATATAACCCATCCTGTTCGGAAAACGAAAACCTTCCCGTGTTCACTTCCTTTACAAGATGGTTCTCAAGAGAGGGTTCTCCTTCATCCTGAATTAAATTACTGTTCAGGTCGTAAAACATTTTACCCGTAACCAGATTAAAGGTCTCAGTAAGCCTGATTACCCAATAATCTGGCCCTCCTCTTGAGATTTCAGTTTTATCTCCTGAGATAGATGAATATGAAACTCCGGCTGCAATAAATTCCCTGTCGCCAATTTGCCGGATTTCATCACACCCATCACTCTCGTCCCCACCAAAAGTATTATCCCATTCGATATTACCTGCAGAATCAAGTTTTACAATCCAGATATCGTTACCACCTTTGCTGTTCTGTGTTTTATCATTTGACTGATCAGAATCGGAAGTACCTCCTGCAATGTATCCACCATCTGTGGTCGGCCATACGGCTTTTAAATAATCCTGGCCCTCGCCGCCAATTGTATTTTGCCAAACGATATTTCCTGATGCATCCAGCCTGATGATCCAGTAATCGAGTCCACCAAGAGAATTTTCTGTTTTATCAGATGAAATACTTGAACCTGAATATGCCCCAACAATATACCCACCATCACTGGTTTGATGAATGGATTCGAGCCAATCATTCTCACTGCCTCCTATAGTATTCTGCCAGCTGATATCTCCTGTTGAATTGAGTTTAACTATCCAAATGTCAAAAAAGCCTAAACTAGGTTCGGTTTTTGAACCTGAAGCATTTGATTCTGATATTCCGCCAATTATATACCCACCATCTGCTGTTTGCTCTGCTCTACTCTCCCGATCATCAAATTTACCTCCTATGGTTTTCTGCCATGTAATACTTCCCACTGAGTCCAGTTTAAGTATCCAGTAATCCAGTTGTCCTTTGCCTTCATCACTTTTTTCGCCAGAGATATCTGAAACTGATTCTCCTCCAAGAATGTAACCACTATCGAAAGTTTGATTGATAGAAAAGAGCATATCATCTGAATCCCCTCCAATGGTTCGCTGCCATTCAATATTTCCTGAATCATCAAGTTCTAGAATCCAGTAATCATTAATCCCTTTTGAACTATCTAATTTATCTCCAGAAATACCGGAATAAGAAAAGCCACCTAAGAAACAGGCGGCATCCATTTTTCTGGTAATAGAAGTCAGTTGATCCCATTCAAGGCCCCCAATAGTATTTTGCCATTGGATATTTCCGGTTGCATCTAATTTGAGGGCCCAATAATCACTTTTATACCCCATGGCGTTTTCAGTTTTCTCTCCAGAGATCATAGAATAGGAACTACCCCCAATAAAGAAACTACCATCATTGTTCAATTCCAGCGCATTTAAGTCATCATGTCCCGCTCCACCAATGGTACGTTGCCATTTAATTGCAACCTGGGAGTTGGAAAGATGTGAAATAGCTAAAACTAATGTGATAATCAGGATCGCTTTTTTCATTGGAATAGAATTTATGGAGAGATTATATAAAACAAAGTTACTTAAATAGATTTATTAATTCATCACTGACTTCGAGCCATTTGTCTCTTCCGTTAGTCGGGATTTACAATCATTTCTGCTCGAAACATTGAGTGACGAGAAAAAAATGTCTTGCTTCGACTCCGCTCAGCATGACATTTTTTTAGGAATGATTGAACAAGAGCAATGTCCCCTTGCTGGTGCACGCGAACGCAACCCGCAAAACTTTACTGCATTCGCGCGCAAGTGAATTCGCAATGACGGTAAATCAATGCGTCATTGCGAGTAAGAACCATTTCAAAAAATGGAAAAAAATGGAATGACGTCTATTCAAGTAAAAGGCTAAATTGGAATTGCAATTCGAAATTTGGGTAATGATTATCAAGCATTTGCATGGACGTCATTGTAAGGAGGAACGGCGAAGCAATCCCTTCACAGCTATTAAAGAACACAAGCAATCTCCCTGTTCTACTAAACTATTAATAGGTTCTAATCAGGGGATTGCTTCATCCCGCCATTGGGACTTCGCTAATTCAATCATTGTATTTGCGGGATTCGCAATGACGGTTAATCAAAGCGTCATTGTGGCGAGATGCGACGATGCAATCTCCACTATGAAGTCGTCATTGTAAGGAGGAACGACGAAGCAATCTCCTTGTTCTACTAAACTATTAATAGGTTCTAATCAGGGGATTGCTTCATCCCGCCATTGGGACTTCGCTAATTCAATCATTGTATTTGCGGGATTCGCAATGACGGTTAATCAAAGCGTCATTGTTGCGAGATGCGACGATGCAGCAATCCCACCACAAAGATGCCAAGTCGCTAATAGATAAAATCACTGATGATCCCCCACCCTCTGCGAGTGATGATACCTTTATAAAAAAAGGCCCCGGCGAGCCTGCATCGTGGGGTATCATCATTTGTAGAAATAAACAGTGTGTTTGAACAATATTAGTTTCACGTTGTTTCAAGGCGAAACCGAAGTAATATGAAAGGTACTCTACTTTGCATTTTGGCAGTTGTGGCGATGAACACTGGTGTTAAGGCACAAATACAACTAATGGGTGCTGCCGTGAATATGGGAACAGGAAAAATTGACCTTATACAATGGCAGCCACTCGATTCTTCAACAGTAACTGTAACTCCTACCATTCTGGATGGGTATTATTTCGGTAGCTCAGCGTTTGATGCTTTCAACAGCAATTATTATTTAACAGGAATTTCGGGAATGAACACCGGTTTGTACTCATTTAATTCCACCACCAACGAAGAGAGCCTGGCGGAGGGATCTTCCTTTTCCAATATTTCAGAATTCGATATGAGCACTGGAAAAATGTATAACCTCATTATGGAAACTGAAGAAAATATAAGTATTTATGCCTTCGACATTAATTCGAATGAAGACAGCCTGATTGGTATTATTTATGAACCCGGTGCGAACGGTATAGTCGCCGATGCCATTGGTTTTGATTCGAACAACGGTATCATGTACTACGTAGGATTTACCAACGATCCGGCTTTATGCCTGTATGCCATACCTGTAAGAGATAGTGTGTTTTCATACACAAAAACAATATTAACCACGACTGCGCCTTACAACAATATTACCTGCGTTAATTATGATAATATTAACGGGAAAATATACGCATTAAGCGATACCTATGATGCACTGTTTAATTTTACCGGCAGGTATATAGTTGAAATAAATAAGCTGAACGGAGAAATAATTAACCGCGGTGACTTATCAGCTTTTCCATATTATGTTGGCGGCTCATCTTGTTTTGACCAATATACAAGCACCTTTTTGCTGGCCGCAATCGATACGAACTCTGCGCTGAAAATGGTAGCTTTCAATACATTGACCGACACCTATGTATCTGGCTTCATACCCGCATTGGTGTCTGAAATTGTTTGTGATAATTCCACTTTTGCCAAATACACCTATTCAAGTACCGGAATAATGGAGGAACCGGCGTTTAGTTTAGCGCTGTATCCTAATCCGGTTTCTGAAACACTGAGCATCGAACATACATTTTCAGGTCCTGTAAATGTTCAAATCTTCTCTTCCGATGGCAAATTAGTCCTTAGCCCCAACTCCAACTATACCAACAAGTTCGATTTGGATCTGCAATTACTGTCGCCCGGCCTTTACATCGTAAACCTGATCAGCAGGGATAAAATTGTTTCTGAAAGGATTATCGTTCAATAATTTCAAATGACATTGATGCCCCGTTGATCGGGAATTTGAATCACTAATGTTAGTTACATTGAGTGACGAGAGAAGCAAAAAAATATCATGCTGAGCACTTCGACAAGCTCAGGTCAAACTCAGTCGGAGCATGATGTTTTTTTGAGGATTGTTTCCGCCAACGCAGGATTTAGAATCATTACTGCTCGAAACATTGAGTGACGAAAAAAAATGTCATGCTGGGGGGGGGGGGGTCAAAATTTTTTTTTTTTTAAAAAAAAACCAAACCCCCCCCCCCCCCCCCCCCCCCCCCACCCACCCCAGGGCCGCCATGCCTTTTTCCCCCCCCCCCCCCCAAAAATTCGTCGTTCGACTCCGCTCAGCATGACATTTTTTTATGTGTCTCTTGCAAACAGACAATTAATCATCTCTACAAATTTAATTACACAACGTTTCGAACACCAGTGATTACAAATCCGTGCTAACCAAGGTAATAAAGGCACCGTCCGCCAAACAATCCCTGTACACATTCATAGTATTCATTCAATCAACAAAATCATAGTTCAGACATCTTCCTCCTTTGCCCGGAATTTGTAATCACAATGTTCGAAACCTTGTACACATTCATAGTATTCATTCAATCAATAAAATCATAGTTCAGACATCTTCCTCCTTTGCCCGGGATTTGTAATCACAATGTTCGAAACCTTGTACACATTCATAGTATTCATTCAATCAACAAAATCATAGTTCAGACATCTTCCTCCTTTGCCCGGGATTTGTAATCACAATGTTCGAAACCTTGTACACATTCATAGTATTCATTCAATCAATAAAATCATAGTTCAGACATCTTCCTCCTTTGCCCGGAATTTGTAATCCTGCCCTCCGCACCTTCCGGATCAACAATCCAAAAAAGCACTTCCAGCCATAATTCCAACGATCCTTACCCGCTTGTCAGAAAAATCTTTCCCCCAACGGTTACATTTTCATTCTCAGCTGCAACAGATGTCATGTAACTGAAAATACAATGAAAACTTTTCCTCTTACAGCAAAATGGTCCAGGGCATTTATCAACTCACTTTTCCGCCACAGGCTTGAAATATTGAATGTGGGAGAAATTACGCAGTATCATTTAGCTGCAACAACCTCATTCGCCGCTGATGATCACCGCATCATCACCTACACTTACAATCCGCCATAGCCCGCAAGACTTGCTTACAATCAATTACCCTTTTTAATAATCATAATCATTCATTCAATTCTAAACCAATAACAAACAAAAATTACAAACATGAAAACAAAAATCAATTTCCTGACAGCGCTCCTTCTGAGCTCAACAGTAGCCTTCGGACAGGCACCCGCTATTCAGTGGGAAAACAATTACGGCGGAACCAATGTAGATAATGCTACCTCCGTGCGTCAAACACCTGATGGCGGTTACATCGTTGCAGGCTATACCAATTCCGACAATGGAGATGTGGTAGGTCATAAGAGCGGTGAAGATTTCTGGGTACTGAAACTCACTTCAACCGGTAGCATTACCTGGAAGAAAATTTACGGCGGCGACAACGACGACCGTTGCTATGCTGTACAACCTACCAGCGATGGCGGTTACATCCTTGCCGGTACATCCAACTCCAATAATGGCGATATCGTTTCAGCTAAAGGTGGATTTGATGCTGTAGTGATAAAGCTGGATGCTAATGGCAACAAATCTTTCGTAGGCAACTTCGGTGGTTCTGATGACGATGCTTTTTATAGCATTGTACAGACAACTGATGGCGGATACATCGCAGCCGGTGATTCTAAATCAGATAACATCAGTGGCACGAGCAATAAAGGCGGCTATGATGTGCTTGCCGTAAAGTTAACTTCATCAGGTTCAAAAACCTTTGAGAAACTCTATGGCGGTTCAGGTACTGACCGTGGCTATGGAGTAGATCAGTTGAGCAGTGGTCAATACATCATTGCCGGTGAAACAGATTCCAATAATGGTGATGTTTCCGGTAACAAAGGTGGCGTTGACTACTATGTGTTGCGCATCAAAACTAATGGTGCTATCAACTTCACCCGTACAATCGGTGGAACTGATAACGACCAGGCTTATGGTGTAGAAGCCCTTGCAAAAAATGCATATGCTGTGATAGGTGAAACAGAATCCAACAATGGAGATGTTCCTGATAACAGCGGTGGTGACGACTACTTTGTAGTAAGCGTTAAAGGCGATGGCTCATTCAAGTTCGCTAAAACCTATGGTGGCGAAACATCAGATATCGGCCGGTCTATCCACAAAACTTCCGATGGTGGATTTATCCTTTGCGGCGAAACAGAATCCAGCAATGGAGATGTAAGCAACAATAAAGGATCGGATGACTATTGGGTAGTTAAAATTGCAGCCAATGGCACCATGAAGTGGCAAAAAACACTGGGCGGTGCAGATAAAGACCTCGGTACCTCTGCAGCACCTACTTCTGATGGTGGTTTCATCGTAGCCGGATCTTCTGAGTCAGACAACTTTGATGTATCTGACAACAATGGCAATGCTGACTATTGGATCGTAAAACTTAACGGTGCACAGAAAACAGGTGATGAAGTAACTCCCGTTAGCGCAATACAACTCTATCCTAACCCTGCTCAATCTACAGTTACGCTTGACGGCTTAACTGAATCAGCTAACGTGATTGTTTATTCTATCACAGGCATGGAAGCTGGTCGTTTCGAATCTGTTAGCTCTTCTTTGACTATAGATGTAGCGCAATGGCAGGCTGGTTATTATTTGGTGCGCATCCTTCATGCTGATGGAAGCCAGGAAACTATAAAACTCTATAAATCAGAGTAATAATTATTGCAATACCGATTACAATGCGAAACTGCCAATTATGGCAGTTTCGCTTTTATATACCTCTAACTATCTGTTTCAACATTTAGCTGTCATGCAAATCAGGCACTTATCACACAAATGATACAAGCGGAATCCCTTATCCGTAAAATAACTCAAATTACACCCAGCATAATATTTATAAATGTGTACTGTATTTACATTGTTTACTTTAATCACAGAAATGCCGCCTGCTAAGATAATCTGGAAATACAAACACTAATTAACCCTGACGTTTCATTAACTTTATCACAGCATTTCGCATTTGGCATAGAAGATGTAAGCGTGCTGCCAACCGATCTGGCTGTTTTACAGGGAAATTCCTTCAACGTGCTGATTTTTAAACATTTTTTGAGGTTAGTGGTTACATTTTATAATTCAAAAACAACAAAGCATAAATAAGTCGACTATGAAACCCAAATTGGCACTATCATTCTTGTTTTTTGGCTCCCTTTTTCTATCAGCCTGTCTCCAATTTCCTTTGCCTGACTATGAAGTTGTTGAATGGGAAGAGGGAAAGAATGAATGTAAAGATTTCAAGTATGCCGATTCTACCTACTACCTCGTGGAACAGGTTAACGATTATATTGTAGCACCTGTAAATGAACTGACCGGGATTTATGGTGCAGCTCCGAAAGGCTTATCTATTGATACCCTATCCGGGGAAATAAATGTGACTACCAGCGAAACCGGCTTAAGATACCGTGTTTTTTATACGGAAGAAGGGTCTAATGATTCCTGTTTCACCTTCGTCACCATTTCCGGTATCAACTATAAAGACAGTGTGTATGTACTTGATCAGATGGATACTTTTGCCTTTCCAATATACAATGCCAGTTACAGCGCGGCTTTGCCTTGCGATGATGATGATTTTACCAGTGATGACTCTTACCAGCTAAAATTCCTGGATGACGACGGCTGCGAATTTGACGATGGAGCCGACGATGATGATGGCGATGGCAATGCCGATGAACCTCCTGCAGGCAGCCAGCTTATTCCACAGGGTGTTTCCCTGAATAAGAAAACCGGCAGGTTTAACCTGAAGAAAACGGTAACCAATGGTACATTTGGTGTTGTTCCGGAAAATGGCTTATCCAAAGATTTTGAGTTGTATTATCGCCTCGACGATGCTAGTGAGATGGCATTGAATAAGATCGATATCCGCATGTATTACTTCAATACGCTTGCAGATATTCCGGATAGTTTGCTTCAGGAAATGGAGGATAAACAGGACCTTACCTATTTTCAACCCAAATATGCCGGACCTGATGTGACCCTGGCTCCTATTGACTTCCTGGAAAAAACTAAAAAGACCAGGCCACCTTACATTGTAATTGTAGGAACAGCTGTAGAATAGTACATAATGCGTTTCAGTTTTTGCCTATATGTACAGCTGATTATCTCCGTTCTATAATTCAGCATGCAAACTTTAAGCACATTTGGTAATTTCACCGCTTAATGGTGATGTGTCAAATGTGCTTTAGAGCGACGCTGTTTCTAACACTTCTTTTTCAATTTGCCTGGGTAGCTCCTGCTATTGACAGTTTACCGGAACAAAAGGCGCTTCGATTCTTTAAGCAGGCCGAAGCATTGTATAATCTCGAAGAACCAACTCCCTATTCAGACAGCCTTGCCATCAATAATTACCTGTCTGCTGCACAACTCTTTCCGGATACCGGTATTTTCTCAGTAAAGAAATTTGGCTGTTACCTGAATGCCGGAATAATTGAGCAAAGCAACCTCAAGCAGGCTGCTGCATTAGCAAATTATAACCAGTCTTGCAATACTGTGAAACGTGCGGGATTGCCTGATTCATTATTATTCAAACCTTACCTATTTAGTGGTAATGCGCACTACTTTCTTAATCATTTCGATTCAGCCATTCATTATTTTGAACAGGCAGAGTCCATCTTAGACCGCTACCATGAACTGGAAGATGCGGAACGGCTTTACAATTCGTTGGGGGCCATCTATTTTCAATCAGGAAACTTCACGCAAAGCGCTAACTATTTCGAACGTGCGCTGCAGATTTTAACAGAAAAAGGGTCCGGTGTAACGTTCGGCTATTATTCATTTCAAAGTAACATTGCTTCCGCTTTACGCAGGTTGGAATACTATGATTCTGCAGCAGCGATCTACCGTGAATTATTACCATTAGGAATTCAAACAGAAGAAATCTCCATAAACATCGCCAGCATCTTCCTGGAACAGCATCAGCCGGACAGTGCCATTTATTTTTTGCAGCGGATCTCAAATCCTGAAGCTGTAAACCCTGTTATTTACTACAACCACTTTGCCTATGCCTGGTCACTTAAAAACGAATTGCAACGGGCAAAGGAATTACTTCTTATGGCACTCACCTATAGTAAAAGCCATGATGCCGGCTTTAAAAATCCAGAAATCGGCAAAACGTTTCGATTGCTTGGACGGATTGAACAAAAAAACGGAAACTACCTTGAGGCATTGAAATACTACCAGCAATCAATGGTTGCCTTTGAGTATGAATTTAATGATACCAGTATTCTCTCCAACCCTGTACGATTCGAACAAGGCTTTACTTCCTTTGAATTGTTTGAAAGCCTTTATCTAAAAGCGGGATGCTGGGAAGAATTGTACCGTATATCGGGTGATAGTACCCCATTTGCAAATGCTATTAATTGTTATCAGTCAACTTACTTGTTGGGAGATTTCATACGCACCTCATTTGACAATGAGGAGGCCCGGCTTTTCCTGGGTAAGAAAGTAATGAAAGCTTATCAGCAAGGCATTGCATTGGTGCTTGATGATTATAAAGCAACAAAAAATGAAAGTCACCTCAAGACTGCTTTTTTCTGGGCATCAAAAAGCAAAGCAAGGGCACTTTCTATTTTAATGCATGAGAATGAAATAAAACTTTTTGCCGGAATTCCGGATACGTTGCTTCATAATGAAAGGGATCTGAAATTACAGCTTTCCAAATTGTTACAGGAGAAAAAAAGTATTACTGATCCCAAAAACCTTGCAGGCATTCAGGAAGAAATCAGCAAATGCCAGTTTGAACTCTCCCGCCTTTATGACCAACTGAATGAATTTCCTGCATATTATAAACTGAAACATGAAATGGACACACTTGATTTCGCAGGCTTGCAGTCCTTGTTAAAGAATCAGGGTAAATTGCTATTATCTTACTTTCATACTCCTGATGATGTATACGTATTCGGTATCTCCGGAAACCAATTGCTTTTGCATCAGTTTCCCAACGACAGCATCTATCAGCATCATCTTCAGTCCCTGATTAATGCATTGAATCAGGTTACACCGGGAATCAGCTACCAGGGATCAAAGCATTCTAGTTGGTTGTTTAATAACCTCATGGAACCCTTACTCAGCCAGTCAAGTAATCACTCTCTGATTATTATTCCGCAGGAATCGTTGAATAGTATACCATTTGAAGTGTTGGAGAACAGGGATCATCATTATCTTACGGAAGCATACCAAGTTGCCTACCAATATTCGTCCATCTATATCAATGCCGATAAAACCAGTTTCCATTTTAATCCTGAAAAATCACTGGCTGTTGCACCATTTGTGGACGCATCCTATCTTTCGGTATCAAATCAATACCTGCAACTACCAGCCTCCGGGGAAGAACTTCAAAATCTTGGTGGAACACAATTGCTGAACAAAGCTGCTACAAAACAGAATTTCCTTGGGAATCTGGATGGTGCAGGTACTGTCCATTTGGCAACACATTCAAAAGTTGATTACATTGATCCGTTGCAATCATACATTGCATTCTATCCCACCGGCCAGGAGCATATTGATCACAGGCTGTTTGCTCATGAAATCTACAACCTGAATTTTCAGAACAAGGAATTGGTGGTTTTAAGTTCATGTGAAACGGGAAGCGGCAAATCTGCCAAGGGCGAGGGTATACTAAGTTTATCACGGGCTTTTGCAGCGGCCGGCTGCGACAATCAGGTAATTTCGTTGTGGAAGGCAGAAGATATTCCTACAGCCTATATCAGCCGACAATTCTATAGTCATCTTGAAAAGGGGAATGACCCTGCTGCAGCATTACGCTTTGCTAAACTTGACTTATTAAAAGACCCATCCATGGCACAATTCCACACCCCTCCCTACTGGGGAAATCTCATATTTACAGGCAATTCTACGCAAACAGATGTATGGTGGAAAAATAGCTTTGCCTTCTTATTCATTATTTCCGCCGCTGTTATGGCAGTGATTGCATTTAGGTTTTACGGCAAGACTGCAAAAAAATGGAGCGTGTAAATCTGCCTATCTCTCGGGCTATGCGTATACAGTGGTGCTGTTACTTTCAAGTCATCTCCACTCCCAGCCTTATGATTTTCAATATAAAACTTTAGAAAAACCACCTTTGCGGCCTGATTTGCCATGAATTATTGATGGCATCCTGGCTCACTAATCTTTCAAAGCTATCATATTCAGTTTCCAAACTTCCCAATCTGAGAAGTTGTGGCGAAACAAGTGTCGTTCATTACTTTTAATTGATTTAATGATATCAAGTGCTTTTTTAGTTTCACCGGATTTAAGATAAGCAAGTGAAAGATAGTACTCAGACTCCTGTTCAAAAGATTTTATTGCCGCATCTTTATTCTGTTGCTGAATCAACAGGAAAAGCGGAATAGCTTCTTGTTCTCTTCCCTTTTCCAGGTATGCCATCGCAGTTAAAAAACGACTGAAATTATCTGATGAGTCTCCGGAATTATATGACTGAATCACTGCTTCAAATTGACCTGCCCTGTACAGGGAGTCGATTTCACGATGGTCTTTGGCATCGTCATTACGTGTTACAGAAAGATGGTAGCCTAAGTAATTATCCTCATATACTGATAACCCATCTAATGTGAAGAATTGAAACACTCCTGCTGCTAAAATTATTACTGCAACAGCAGCAGCCATTCGCAAAGCAGGCCTCAGATACCTGACCACTCCGGACAAGCCATTATTTCTGTGTGCATCACTACCCGATACATACTTCATATTTTCAACATGGCCTGATCTTACTCTTTGATGTAACCCATTCAGGCTTATCAACGTCCTTGCAGTTCTGATTTGCTCAAGCGCCCTGCGCACTTCAGGGTCCTGTTCAAGCAGTTCAGCAACGGACTGCATTTCCGCTTCGGAGAGCTTATGGTCAAGATAATCATCCAGCCTTTCCAGTAATTGTTGCGAAAGATTATCCATTTCTAAGCGCGGTTTTTAGACGTTCTTTTATTATCGGAGCCTTGTCGAGCATTTCAGTCAGTTTTTTCATGCACTTGTATTTTTTATTCCGGAGTACCTGTTCATTCTCAAAACCGGATTCCTCCAAAATCATTTTCATTGGCATTTCCTGGTAGTAAAACTGAATCAACAACTTTTTACAGGCTTCTCCCAGGGTATCAAAAAATGCGAATACTTCCTGCGTAGCTTCTTTAACCTGCAAAAACTCTGTAACACCCTTCTCCACCTGTTCTGAATCTTCATAATAGCCGGTATCTCTTGTTCGGCTACTATTTCGTTTCCGCAATTCACCCAGCCAAATGTTGCGCATCAAAGAATACAACAACGTCCGTATACTGGATTCGCCTCTGAATTTCTGTTGCTGCACCATCTGTATGAATGTGATCAACGTCTCCTGAAAAACATCTTCCGCATCCATCTCATTTCCCGAATTCCCGGTAACTGCTTTGGCCAAAAAGCGATAATGATTTGAGTAAATGAAAGTTACCGCATCATCCATACTTAGAGGTCGCATTAATGCAGCTATGAGCTCCGTATCACTATAACTTTTCTGCTTTGCCATTCCGGACTATTGATAAGTTTCAACAAAAAGACAAAATGTAACCAGTATGTTCAAATTATGTTGAAGAAATTTTCAGTCTGCCGGCATCCGGACAGCTAAAAAACAATTTCCTATTGTAACCTTTCATTCCTTGATGTTACTTTATGCCTGCTATTGGATAGGAAATAATTATGACCGGAGACATACATCAAGAGTTTCTTACACTTTACACGCCATTGCATGATCGTTTTACACGCTATTGCAGCAGCAATGCCTATGGTTTAATGGAAACTGAAGACCTGGTTCAGGAAACCATTCTTTGCACTTTGCAGCAGTTTGAACGCATTCATGATAAGAATAAACTACTCTGGTACATGATCGGTGTGGCAAATAATATTGTTAAGAATCAATTGCGTCGACAAAAATTCAAGGGAACCTTTGATGAGCATGCAGCGAATAAGTTACAGGCAAAAACCGGTAACCCTGAAGTTGCACTGGATATTCATTACCTCTACAAAGCATTGCATCAGCTTCCGGCAAAGGATAAGGAAGCTATAATCCTCTTCGAGATCAGTGGATTTAGCATCAGGGAAATAAGTGCTGCTCAAAAATCAAGTGAAGGTGCCGTCAAAACAAGATTGAGCCGGGCACGACAGAAATTGAAATCAATCCTGAGTGACCGGTCATTGAAATCAAAATTGCCGGTTAAAGAATTCACTCTTTTCACCATATTCTTTTAATACGATGAGAAACATAGATATTGACCAAACTTTCGCTGCCATCAGACAATTACCTCCAGAAGTGGAACTCAAAAGCATTGAGTTATTCGTACAGCGGCAACCGAAGCGACAGGTGCAATCAGGTAATGGGCATAAGTGGATGAAGGTTTCCAAACTGTTGATCTTGCTGGCAATTGCAGCTGCATCAACCGTTGTGATTGTTATCAAGCTTATTGCTCCGGAAAAACAACAGTCTACTTCTATCGTAATTGAATTACCTGCAAAAAAGCTTCCTGAATCGCTTCCCGCTCCGCTAAAAGTTGAATCAATCAATATTCCGGAGGAAAAACCCGCTCCATTAGCACCGAAAAAGAATCAATGCAGCCAGAAAAACAATCGGTTCCAAAAATGCCTGAATCGAAACTGCCGTTTAAAGAGGAAAGCGAACTTCTTCCAAAGGAAGTCGCTGCTGAACAGCTAGGCAAAGTCAATACTGATGAGCTTGCAGAAGAGGAATCATATGTTCCTTTGCGCGTCAGGACCTATACCTCTTCTTTTTGCAATTTTGAGGGGGAGGATGTATGGATCAACGCCTTTGTAAGGGCATTGATCAGGGAAAAAATTATCATCGATACGTCGAACCTTCATTTTACCATCAGTAGAAATTTTTTTGAAGTGAACGGCAAAAAGCAATCGGCTATAGTTGTAACCAAATACAATGAGCTCTACACTTCCATAACTGAAGTGGAATTGAATAGCAGATCAAGGATTTCACTTAGTGTGGGAGAAAGCAGTTGCAGTCTTTCAAAAACTATTGACGAATAATGAGGGCCCTCTTTGCGTTCTTTGTGGTTACCTTTTTTGAAACTACAGATGGCATAAAGGCGGAATAGCTTCAAACAAATTTTATGTGTACTTTTCTTTGTGTTCTTTGTGGTTTCCTTTTTTGAAACCACGAATACACGGAGGCGGAATTGCATCTAACAAGATCTATGTGTATTTTTCTTTGTGTTCTTTGTGGTTATCTTTTTTAAAACCACAGAGTTCACAGAGGCGGAATTGCATCTAGCAAGATCTATGTGTATTTTTCTTTGTGTTCTTTGTGGTTACCTTTTTTGAAACCACAGAGTTCACAGAGGCGGAATTGCATCTAGCAAGATCTATGTGTATTTTTCTTTGTGTTCTTTGTGGTTATCTTTTTTAAAACCACAGAGTTCACAGAGGCGGAATTGCATCTAGCAAGATCTATGTGTATTTTTCTTTGTGTTCTCCGTGGTTACCTTTTTTGAAACCACAGAGTTCACAGAGGTGGAATTGCATCTAGCAAGCTCTATGTGTATTTTTCTTTGTGTTCTTTGTGGTTACCTTTTTTGAAACCACAGAGTACACAGAGGTGGAATGGCATCAGACTAGATCTACAAATACTTTTCTCTGTGCTCTCCGTGGTTATCTTTTTTGAAACCACAGAGTTCACAGAGGTGGAATTGCATCAGACTATTTCTATAAATATTCTTCTCTGTGCTCTCCGTGGTTACCTTTTTTTGAAACCACAGAGTACACAGAGGTGGAATTGCATCAGACAGGAATCCCTCCCTTCAAATAGACAAAAAATCCGTACTTCGCACTGCACCAATGTGCTGACTCCAAATGGAATACCTCATCATTCTGCTGCTCACACTTTTTAATGGCGTGTTTTCCATGGCGGAAGTGGCATTGATTTCATCGCGCAAAATCAGGCTGGAAAAGCTGGCGAAGCAAGGCAATTGGAGGGCCAGAATTGCATACAATCTTGCTAAAGATCCTCACCGGTTCTTGCCAACTGTTCAAATTGCCATGACTGCCGTCAGTATCATAGCCGGTGCCTACGGCGGAACGGAAGTAGCAGCAAAACTTACCGAAGAATTTGAAGGAATAGCCCTGCTTGGAAAGTACGCTCCGCTGTTAGGTTTTGTTGTCACTATTGTAGTAACTACCTTCTTGACTCTTGTTCTCGGCGAACTCGTTCCAAAAACAATTGGCATGACGCGTCCTGAAACAATTGCCATTGCTTTAGCACCCATCATGCAATTGTTGTATTATATCGCCTCTCCTTTTATCTGGCTGCTCAGTATCTCTACCAAATTCATTCTGCGCATATTCCGGCTTAATAAGAAGTCTAATGAGCCACCGGTAACAGAAGAAGAGCTGAAACACCTCATTGAGCAAGGGAGGCAATTCGGCATTCTCGAACAACAGGAATCCGATATGCTGCGCAGCATTTTTCGAACTGCCGACCGTAATGTGAGTACCCTGATGACGCACAGAAATGATATCGTGTGGGTTGATAGCGAATCAACACTGGAAGATATTCAGCAATTAATTGAACAAAGTGTGCATACCAATTTCCCGGTCTGTAAAGGAGATCTCGATCATATCATCGGCATCATCTCCATTAAAGATATCCTGATTCAAATAAGTAAACATGAAGCATGGAATCTGCAGGTATTGGTTAAACAACCCTTGTATGTACCGGAATCAATGCCTGCCCTTGAGTTGCTTGAAAATTTCCGGAATTCGGGCAACCATGTCAGCCTGGTGATGAATGAATATGGATCACTCGAAGGTATCGTAACCTTACATGATGTGGTGGAATCCATATTTGGAAATATCAGGATTACCGACTCCCATGCAAAACAGGAAGCCGTACAACGTGCCGATGGATCATGGCTGATCGATGGAATGATGCAAACACATGACTGGAGTGAATTGCTCAATATTCATGAAATAACAGAAGAGGAAACCGGCAACTACAATACGTTAGGTGGTTTCATGATGCACAGGCTCGGTAGAATTCCAAAAACAACAGACAGTTTCACTTTCCGCAATCACCAATTTGAAGTGGTGGATATGGATGGCAAACGCGTTGATAAAGTACTGGTAGTTGTGAAAAACAAATGATCAATACTTCAAAATTTTCCTGGTAAGATTGTTTTCCCCTGCATTAACTTTCAGGAAATATATTCCCGGAACGAATTCCTTTATGTTTACTTCTATTCTGCCGGAATCGTTGTGCTGAATACCCAGCAAAGTTTCACCTAACAAGTTTTCAATAGCTATACTGTTCACAGGTATTGCAGTGGATATATACAACCGGTCAATCACCGGATTTGGAAAAACCTGCAAATTCACAATGTCCGGCTCACCGTTATCTAATCCGTCATCATCAATAATCTTTACTATTACGACAGCAGCGCCAATGGTAGCGCCATTCGTTGGATTCTGAAGGGAGATTTCTATAGACTCATCCGGTTCCGAAAAGCCATCACTCACAATCTCAACTGGCAGTATGATCGGTTCAAAACCATTTGCGGGAAACGTTATGGTTTGATCTGTGAACAGGTAGTCACTGCCTTGTGTAGCAGTTCCTCCGGTTACTTTAACATCGCCTGATGTGGCACCGGTATTCGGATTGAGTATGCTGATCTTCAGTTGAAATGATCCTGCATTTTCCGGAATCGAGGTACTATCAGAAACTATTGAGATTTCAGGATTAGCGGCAGGGCAATCCAATATCGTATGTGTACCCAGGTGTGAAAAATCATTCTGATCGAAGGATACCCATTGTTCAATTCCTGTTAGCCAGTCAATAGCTCCTTCCTGTGTTTCAATGGTCCGTACAAGTGAATGATCAAGCGTACTACCCCCGGGGACAGGCCAGGATGCTCCGGGATCAATGCCTATTTCGCCAAGTATATCTAATGTATCACCTGTATTATTGTTCACCAGCGCAATGGCATCATCTCCATTCCAGTTACAGACCAGGCCTGTAGTATCCACAAAAGGCAACACCAATAATGAATCAGCCTGCGGATGCGAAACCAGGTACACACCATGACTTTCCAGCGGGCCATGCAACTTGAAATTAAAGGATGGCACGGTTGCACCATTTGAATAAAGGAGTAATTGATACCCGTCCAACAGGATCGTTCCGGTAGTCGGATTATAAATCTCAATCACCTTATTGAATGAACTTCCTTCCACATACTCTGAAATAAAGAGATCAGAACAAGGTTGCGCCAAAGAAGCTGCCGGCAATATCCAAAGTAAAAAAAACCGGTGGAGAAAAATTTTCATATTTGATTCACTATTAAATATAAAAATAAAGTTGCTATCACTTTGTAACTGCTGGCCATTGTTTCAAAAAAAACTGCGCTACGATTCACTTCAGCATAAATTTAATACACGAAGGCTGATTGTCACTTACCGGAATGAAATTCAAAATTTATTTCCATTCAAACCAGCAGTAACCACATACTGTAAGTCAGTATCAATTCTCCGGCATCGCTATGGCCAGGATAAGGTAAAGCAAGAGTCCTGAACCAAAAACCAGAAATCCAAAAACAAATAAAACCCTAACGATAGTAGGATCAATATCGAAGTAATTTGCAATTCCACTGCAAACACCAAATATTTTTTTCTCTCCCTTAACAAGGCGCTTTGGCATGGTCATTATTTTTAGTAAGTACAAATATAGAAATTCATTGTCTTGATCAAAACCTGTGTTAATAATGTGATAATCTTGTATCACTCCAGGTAGCAATATACCGGCTTAGCCAATTGCATTTGCCTTGCTTGGCCATTCAGGCAAGGCAGCCAGCCAGAAAAGAGAATAAATCATGCTATCGCGATAACATTTGATACAAAAGGGGTGTATGACAAATTGCACTTAATGCTGTAGCGTTTACCTTAGCGCCTTGCTTTTTTAGCGCCAAGACGCGAAGTCGCGAAGAAAATCACAAAGGATCAATGTGCTACGTTTTTTTGGCGTCTTGGCGTCTTCGCGCTTGTATTATTTTATCGCTGAGAAATGCAATTTGTCATACACCCTACAAAAGGCATCTTAAAAAGTTGCTTTATGCCGGGCTCAGGCTTGCATAAACTGCGCAATCAATCGATGAAAATGATGCGTGCCTTTTTCTTTTGTTGGAGAATAACGTCCGTTTTCATAGAGCCTTGATCGCACACCACGTTGCACATTCTCTACAATCGCTTCATCTTCCCTTTCAACCCGGTCAGTCATGGCAGCTACACCCTGCTCAAATTTTTCCTGGTCGCTGATATAGGTGAGAAAGGAAACCTTTGTTTGATTAACGTTCAAGGGTTTAACAATATTAATTGACAATCCCCAAGGATAAAAATTCAACATTAAATTCGGGAAGATCCAGTAATAATACGCTGCTATGTGTTTACCAAAATCCGGTGATGTTTGCGGAATCCTGAAAGTCTCCTCTCCCGCCCTCGCATAACCAATTTGCAAATTGGAATACGGATAAATTTCGTAGGCATAGGTTCCGTAATCCAGTACTTGATTTAATGATGCATGAACAAATGGTATATGAAATCCTTCCAGATAATTCTCACAATAGAGCGCCCAGTTGGCATTAACGAGGTAATCTTTAGAATGATGGGAGCTGTAATGAAAGTCTGTTGGATCAAGCCAGGGAATGCGCGCTATCATTTGCCCGAATGCTTCCGGGAAAGAAAATGCAGGAAACAATGCAGTGAAAAGAAATCCACCCCAGGTTGAAAAAGGAAGTTGCCGGAGATGATCCTTTTCTGAAGGAAAATCTTGCACGTTTTCGAATTCAGGCATGCTGGAGAACTTACCATTCAACTCAAACCTTCTTCCATGGTAACGGCAACGAAGGCTTTTCTCTATGCCTCCATGCTCGCACACAATGTTACCCCTATGGGTGCATACATTCGATGTACAATGCAATACATCATTCGTATCCCGGGTCAATAATAATGGTTCATCAAGAGAACCCGGTAACAGGGTAAAAGGAAAAGTTTGTCCCGGAGTTTTTATTGTTTCAAGACTGGCTGCGAGATGCCAGGTACGTGCGAAAATTTTTTCTTTCGAAGCTTCAAAATACTCTTTGCCCGTATAGAATGCCGATGGAAGCGTGGAAGCTTTGGTGATGTCTTCATCAATGAACAGCATGTCAGCAGAAATTTTATGGGTCATGAAAATAAGGAGTGCCTGACAGTTACTACAGGTTCTCGGTAAAATAATAAGCAGAGAAGTTTCTTATCATGAAGTCAGTATTCCTTTTTAATACATGACACTACCCTTTATGCCATGGTATGATAAACGGCAAGCACATCATCATCGTCTTCCAGCATACCAATCAACTTCATCACATCGTCGGCCTCAGCATCCGTTACTTCTTTCGTACTAAGAGGAATCCATTGCTTTTCACTGCTGATGGGCACTATTCCTTTCGCTTCCAATCCCTTTTGCATACTACCGAAATCAGCAAAGCGTGTGTAGATATAAATTTCATTTTCATCCTCCTGTATATCTTCTGCCCCAAAGTCGATAAGATCAAGCTCCAGCTCTTCAAGATTTACACCTTGCTTTGCAATCTTAAAAACGCCCTTACGGTCAAACAAAAACTGCACAGAACTATTCGTTCCTAAATTTCCATTGCCTTTCGAAAAATGCATCCGCACATTGGCGACCGTACGGGTGGTATTATCTGTAGCGCAATCAACAATAATTGCCACTCCATGCGGACCGTAACCTTCATAAGTCAACTCTTCGTAATTGCTGGCATCCTTTGATATTGCACGTTTGATGGCTGCATCCACCCTGTCCTTTGGCATATTCACGCCTTTAGCATTTTGAATCGCAGCACGCAGCCTTGCATTGTTGTTGGGGTCAGCACCACCTTCCTTTACAGCAATGGCTACTTCTTTTCCTACTTTGGTAAAAGCTTTTGCCATCTTATCCATGCGGGCATAGATCTTATGCTTGCGAGTTTCAAATATTCTTCCCATATGCGCTATTATTTCGCCTTTTCGTTTTGCGGCAGGCGTAAAAGTAGGCAGATTAAATCTTTTTGAGCTGATTTAAAAGAATCAAAATTTGAATTTTTCTAAGCTTAAAGCCTGGAAAAAAGAGAACTTATGTACCCTGACCTTATTGTATATCATTGTCGAAAAACACCCTGCCGCTTAGTTTTTCTATTTTTGTGACGATATGAAAAAAGAAGATCTGCAATTCAATAAAAATGAAGACCAAAACCTGTTGCTTTTAAGTGAAGTCAGGTCGAGGCTGGATAAAATAAAATCCGGCGGCGGAAAAAAGAATATCGAAAAACAACATGAAAAAGGAAAACTGACTGCCCGTGAGCGCATAACCTACCTGCTCGACAAGGATATGCCCACCATGGAAATTGGCGCTTTTGCTGGCTTTGATATGTATGAACAACAGGGAGGTTGCCCTGCCGGAGGAGTTATCGTAGTGATCGGGTATGTTGCATGCAGGCAATGCATCGTGGTGGCAAATGATGCTACCGTGAAAGCGGGTGCCTGGTTTCCTATTACAGCAAAAAAGAATCTTCGTGCACAGGAAATTGCTATGGAGAATAGGTTGCCCGTGATTTACCTGGTTGACAGCGCCGGTGTCTTCCTGCCGATGCAGGACGAAATATTTCCTGATAAGGAACATTTTGGACGGATTTTCAGAAATAATGCACAAATGAGTTCATTGGGCATTACACAAATTGCGGCGGTGATGGGAAGTTGTGTAGCAGGTGGCGCTTACTTGCCTATTATGAGCGATGAGGCCATGATTGTAGATAAAACGGGGTCCATTTTTCTTGCAGGACCGTTTCTCGTAAAGGCTGCTATCGGCGAAGATGCTGACCAGGAAATTTTGGGTGGTGCAACTACGCATTCCGAGATTTCCGGTGTAACGGATTACAAATGCGCAAACGACCAGGAATGCCTCGACAGAATAAGGAGTATCATAAGTAAATTGGGTGACTATGAAAAAGCCGGATTCAACCGGATTGGCCCAATGCCTCCCAAACAAGATCAAAAAGAACTGTATGGATTGTTACCTACCGACAGTTCGAAACAATATGATACACATGAAGTAATTGAAAGACTGGTCGATGATTCACAGTATGATGAATACAAAGCAGGTTATGGAAAATCAATCATCTGTTGTTATGCACGCATTGATGGCTGGGCAGTTGGAATAGTAGCCAACCAACGTAAAGTGGTGAAAAATAAAAAAGGAGAAATGCAATTTGGCGGAGTGATCTACTCCGATTCTGCCGATAAAGCAACACGCTTTATTATGAATTGCAACCAAAAGAAAATTCCATTGGTATTTCTGCAGGATGTTACCGGTTTCATGGTAGGTTCGAAATCCGAACATGGCGGTATTATAAAAGATGGTGCTAAAATGGTAAATGCAGTGGCAAACAGTGTGGTACCCAAGATTACAGTAATTATTGGTAACAGCTATGGAGCCGGCAACTATGCCATGTGTGGCAAAGCCTATGATCCAAGGATCATTGTTGGCTGGCCTACCGCGAAGATTGCCGTAATGGGTGGTTCACAGGCTGCAAATGTATTGTTACAGATACAGGTGGCTTCATTGAAAGCAAAAGGGGAAGTAATTACGCCGGAAGAGGAGAAAAAACTGCTCGATGAAATAACAGCGCGTTACGACAGACAGACTTCAGCTTACTACGCAGCGGCACGTTTATGGATTGATGCCATTATTGATCCATTGGAAACAAGAAAAGTGATTTCGATGACCATTGAAGCAGCAAACCATGCACCCATTACCAGGCCTTTTAATGTGGGTGTAATTCAGACCTAAAAGGAAGCCACGCTTACTTTTTTTTACTGAGCCGCTTGATCCTAGCAAGGGATTTCATACCAAATTGTAGCTTCTCAAGCTATTAACTTAAAAATAGCCTTCTAAAACTAACAGGCATAGGACCAAAGTTCCCTGAGCCTGATTGAGGAATTTTTCTTTGCGCGCTTTGCGACCTTTGCGCGCCAAATAATACAATTACAACATGATCTTTGGCAATAAAAACCAAATCCCCCAAAGCCGGATTAATCTGTTTTTCTTTGCGCACTTTGCGACCTTTGCGAGACAAATAAAACAGTTATAACATCTTCTCTTTGTGATCAATGGTTCTATATAACCAAATAACTTAACAGATCTTGCACGGCAATAAAAATCAAAGCTCCCAAAGCCGGATTATGCTACTTTTCTTTGCGCGCTTTGCGAACTTTGCGCGCCAAATAATTCAATTTCAACATGACCCTTGGCAATAAAGACCAAATCCCCCAGAGCCGGATTATGCTATTTTTCTTTGCGCGCTTTGCGAACTTTGCGTGATAAATAATACAATTTTAACATGTTCTCTGGCAATAAAGACCAAACCCAGCAGAGCCTAATTGAGCTGCTTTTCTTTGCGCGCTTTGCGACCTTTGCGTGACAAACAATACAATTATATCAGGATCTCTTTATGAGCAATGGTTCCATATAACCAAATAATGAAACAGAACCTGCGCGGCAATTTGATATACCCTCTTTACAAGGGTCTATTTAAGATATTATCGGGATATTATCATCTGCACCGACTGAAACAACTTCTCCCCGGTAACCTGCAGAATGTAAAACCCATCATCAAAAGCGCTAACATCAATTGATTCATCCCGTTTTGAACCATCTAGACTAATGGTTTTCTGCATCATTATTTTACCGGTTACATCCAGCAATACCATCTCAAAAATTCCATTGATCCCACCAAAATCAATCGCAACCAGGTCGCGAGCCGGATTAGGAAGAACTTGTAGGACTACCTCTCCATTATATCCTTCCGGATATTCATACTGCTTCTGATTCAAAGTTGTTTTTTTATCCTTGAATTTATAGATCCATCCATCACCATTACCTGCCCCACCAATCACATCGCCATCGGTGGAATAGGCTACCCCTGCTACAAGCCCGGTAGCTGTAATAGCATTCGCATAATCTTTCTCCGTTCCGCCATGTGTAAACGACCAAAGGAGCGTACCATTCGGTGAAATTTTTACCACATATTCGTCATTGCCGTTGGAGGATGGTTTAACCACATCACCATCAACGGAGTAAGTACCACCTGCCAGGTAAAAACCACTATTTCCGGGTGCCGCCACAGCCTGCATCATTGTTTCACGCTCGCTTCCGCCATAAACACCCTGCCATTGCATGTTATAGTTTCCGTCAAGTTTTACTGCCCACAAATCATCATCTCCATGATAAGAGCCCTTATCAACCAACACTCCCGGATCTTCCGTTATTCCAAAAGCAAAGTACCCGCCATTAGGTGCGGGTAATGCATCACGCCATGCTTCATTATTTGATTGCCCATAAACTTTGCTCGACAGTACATTGCCTGTAGTATCAATTTTTAACAACCATGCATCGGTCCCTTCCACGATTTGCCCTTCAAGATCTCCATCCATGGAAGTGGTTTGTCCGAATAAAACGAGATTGCCTTCATTATCCTGCAGTACTTTATAAAGATCATCATCACCGGTACCGCCAAAGACATTGTTGCAGATAATAGCACCCATTTGATTTACAATAAATACCCATGCATCAAACTTTACGGGATCCATATTGGGCGGCACATCGCCATCAGAAGAGGTCGACCGGGAAACAATTACATACCGTTTGCCCGGCAATTCCAGCAGGTTCCTTGGAACATCATAAAACTTGCCTCCAAAAGATTTTTTCCATTCCACATTTCCATTTGCATCCAGCTTTATCGTCAGCACATCACTGTATTTATGATGGCCCGTTGCATCAAAATCTTTCGACCACGATTCAGAGATAAACATGCTTCCTCCATCACTCGTTGCAATGATCTTGTTATACGGATTGGCTTCTTCCTTACTGCCACCAAAACATTTTTGCCAGATGATGCTGCCGGTTGGTGTCATTTTGAATATCCAGACATCATGCTGTCCCTTAAGATCGCAATCCACTTCATCGCCGTTAACATCTGCAATACCCATTACCATGAAGTTGCCATCTGCCGTGGCAGCAATACTGTGCATCACTTCATTGCCGGTATTCCCAAATGTAGACTGCCAAACAATTGGTGGCACCTGGCCGAAGCCTGTAAACGCAAAGCTAATCGCAATGGAAACCACTATTAATCTAATCATCATAATAAGTTTGAAACATGCAAATGTACTGCGACATTCATGTCGTTTTTAACTACACGAGGTAGATGTCGCCCTACGTCGCAGTACGCAAATTAAACCGGTCTTCACAAATCTTCTCCCCATTGATATGCCTTCAGCGAAAATCCCGCCAGATGAAGAACCCTGTCAATCACAGTCGCAGCAAGGGTTTCAAAATCTTTTGGCAACGAATAGAATGATGGCGTTGCCGGACAAATAATGCCACCGGCTTCTGTAATCGTCTTCATATTATTAATATGAATCAAATTATAAGGCGTATCACGTACTACCAGTATCAATTTTCTCCGCTCTTTTAACATAACATCTGCGGCCCTGGTAACAAGATCATCAGAAATGCCGGCAGCAATTCTACCCATCGTACCCATAGAGCAGGGACATACTACCATCACATCATATCCTGCTGATCCGCTGGCAAACGGAGCAGTAAATTCCTGTTTCTTATAAAATGTAAAGGGCTTAGCAGGTATGGGAATCTCTCCCAATTCATGCTGCCAGACATACCGTGCATTGTCGCTCATTACAACACCGGCCTGCTCTACCTGATCCTGCAACAAGATTAATTTATCAAACAATACCTTGGCATAGATTGCGCCACTGGCACCGGTTACCGCAATAACAATTTTGTTCCTTTTCATATAATGTTTCTATCTCTTTTGCCTGCTCCGGACCAATGCCGTTTTGTGAAAATAGATTATTTCAGATCAGTTAACACAATTGCGGGTGAATCAGGGGGAGATAAGTACAAAAGTAGCACTGGTTAACTAAACAAAAGAGATTGACAACAACCTGTTCTCAGAGAAAATCCCATTCCGGTATCCGGTTAAATTCCTGCCGTAAATCAGTATGGAATGAATAAGAATATTTTAAAGCGAACACCATATCGGGTGTACGACTAATTGGATATAGCTTATTGGGTGCTGAAATTGAGTATTGAGTATTTGAGTAAGTGAGTAAAGCAGAGTAGTGATTACAGAATAACAAGTGATCGGCTTCGCCGCAGCAATTTAACCATTTAGCAATTTAACCATTTAACACACCACCATTTAACCCACAAACCATTTCTTGGCAAGATGAACGAATTGCCGTACACCCACCATATCTTACATTACTGTTGTAATAAAACATTTTAGTACTTTTGAATTGGTAATCTGGAATCATTTTTGATCTCATATCCGGCTACTTAAAAAAACCATCAATGAAAAAAATCGCAGGACTTCTATTCTTTTTAATGATCAGTATCTCATTTCAACTTTCAGCACAACAGGCAGAAGGTATCAAATGGATGTCCATAACAGAAGCTGAAAAGCTCTCCGCACAGCAACCCAAAAAAATTTTGATCGATATCTATACAGATTGGTGCGGCTGGTGCAAAAAGCTGGATGCTACTACTTATAAAGATCCGAGGGTAGTGAAATACCTTAATGAGAATTACTATGCAGTAAAGCTCAATGCGGAATCAAAAGAAAAGATCATGTATCAGAACAAGGAATACACTTACGAAACGGCGAAGCGGATCAATGGCGTGGCAGCCAATTTCCTCAGTTCTTCCGGAGGTTACCCCACCACTACGTTCCTCGACGAAAAATTACAGGTAATCTCCATTGTACCCGGCTACATGCAAGCTGATATGATGACCAATATCCTGACTTTCTTCGGCGAAAATCATTACCTGAATACAGACTGGAATACCTACCTCAGTTCATTAAATTCGGCGCCTAAATAACAGGCCGGTTTATCACTTTCCAAAACTCAATCTCAAACAGGTTGAGTTTTTTTATTTAAGCGAAAACGCATAAAGTGTACTTTTGAGGATTATGAATCACCTCCTCTCACCAAACAAGATTATCGCCGGCGCCAAGTATGCAACACCGGAGGAGGCCAC
This sequence comes from Chitinophagaceae bacterium, assembly GCA_016704325.1. GTDB lineage: Bacteria > Bacteroidota > Bacteroidia > Chitinophagales > UBA10324 > JACCZZ01. The sequence continues at coordinate 281,489 of JADJAG010000007.1, read as the reverse complement.
ATTGACTACATCAAATAGCATAGTAAAAATATTGATCACACCGGCTCAACTGGTATACCTGGTGATAGAGCGGTCATCTAATAAACTGGTATGCCTGCAACCTTACCAGTTCTCAGCTATACATAATCCTGCTGAATGGCTGCTTGCTGTTGAAGAAATTTTTGAAACGGACTATTGGCTGAAAAGGGAGGTGTCGGAAAAGAAAACTTCCGTTTTTACCACTTGCTTCACACTGGTGCCCAGGGAACTGGATAATGAAAAATCAAGGACATCCTTGTTGAAGTTGAATTGCCCGGTCAACCCGGAACACATGATATATGCCGATCATCTGTCAGCACAAAAGACAACTCTCTTGTTTGCACTTCCACCCGCTATTGCCCAAATGTGCAATTATGTTGGAAGTGAATATCCCAGGCATTCTCTTACAGGATTTATTGACCACCTGCTCTCTGTCAGTCCGGCTAATGGTCAGGAACAGCTATTTGTTTACTTCCAGTCCAATACATTTCAGTTGGTACTAATTCGCAATCAAGCTTTATGCTATTGTAACAGTTTCAACTACCGTTCCCCTGAAGATTTTATGTATTACCTGCTATTCGCTTGCAAGCAATTGCATATTGATCCGGAACTGATTGCGGTTACCATAATGGGTGAAATTGTGCGCGACTCCGTGATTTACCAACTGCTCACCAAATATATCCGAAACATCGAATTCGCCAAACCATTTGAAGCCATACAATTTGATGCGGATTACCCAATGCCTCATTATTTTTTTTATAACCTATTTTGCCTTTAGCCCATGCGCGTTATCAGCGGTTCACTTGGAGGCAGACGATTCAATCCACCCAACAATCTACCAACGCGTCCAACTACCGACTTCGCGAAAACCGGATTGTTCAATATTCTAAACAATCATTTCGATTTTAGTGAACTCAGCTTCCTTGACCTGTTTAGCGGAACTGGCAGCATTAGCTACGAATTCGCGTCAAGAGGCACTTCCAGAATCGTATCCGTTGATCAGGACCGCGGTGCAGTTGAATTTATCAGGAAAATGAAAGAGGAATGGAAGATAGAAGCCATCGACATTGTAAAAAATGATGTATTTAAATTCCTGGCTTATAATAAAGAGCAATTTGACGTAATTTTCGCTGGCCCGCCCTACCCGCTTCCGCAAATAGATGAGTTACCCGGACTCGTGCTTGATAAAAAAATTTTAAAAAAGAATGGCTGGTTCATCCTGGAGACCAATCAGCATCATAAGTATCCTCAATTTACTGAATTGATGCAGGTTAGAAATTACGGGCAAACACATTTTCATATATTCTCGCCGGAGCATGGACTTAAGGAATTAGATTAAAATTCGGGCTAAGTATGACGCTTATTGCATAAAAAATCAATTGATTGAGTACTTTCAGCCCGCTAAATCAGAACCATGAAAAAAATTGCCGTTTTTCCCGGATCGTTTGATCCTGTAACTATAGGTCATATCGATATCATCAACCGGGGTTTGCCCCTTTTCGACAAAATGATCATCGGCATAGGAGTAAATTCTCAAAAGAAATACCTTTTCCCTCTTGAAAAAAGGATTTCCTGGCTGCAAAAGATATTTGAGTTTGAACCAAAGATTGAAGTACAAAGCTATACCGGCTTAACGGTCAACTTTTGTGAAACGCATCTTGCCAGGTATATTCTCCGGGGAATACGCAGTTCCGGCGATTTTGAATTTGAACGCGCGGTTTCTCAGACGAATCGTGTGCTCAGCCGCAATATTGAAACCATCTTTATATTGGCAAATCCATCTCTTGCTTCTGTTTCCTCATCCATTGTTCGCGATGTGATTATGAATGGCGGCGATCCATCACCGTTTATTCCGGAAGAAATTGAGAACCTGGTACAACGGAAATAGGTCACCGCTAAAACTCAACTACTAAGATTCTCATAGGCAACTTATGCCGGTAATTACATTTTTCTTGCTTTGGCACTATTTAGCAACGACTTGAATTTGCCTACTTTTAACTTAGTGCTAATCATAATCTCAGGCTACTAATAATGCTATGAATTACTCATGGATTAATCGACAAGGAGCATACGTATCTAAACTTGCCGCAAATGGATAAGGCAAGTATATTCAACAAATTCTAAGATTCCCTTTTTCCTCATATACTGATTAACCTGATTTTTCTATTTTGCAGCCATTAGAAACAGGCGCTTTAGTAAAAACAAACTACATTGAGGCCACTAATTCCAACCCAGCCATGATTATAGGAATTCTTAAAGAACCCATAGAGGAAAAACGTGTTGTCACCCTCCCTGAAATTGCAGGGCAGCTAGCAAAATTGAACTTTGAGGTATTCGTGGAAACCGGTGCAGGCAGCAGGGCATTCGCTGCTGATACTGACTATCAGCAGGCAGGCGCTAAAATCTCTTCCCGTGAAGAAATCATTAGCAATGCTGACCTGATACTTTCTATCAACCGTCCGACAGATGCAGAATTGAGTAAAATGAAACCGGGTGCAATGCTCCTGGCTGTTTTTCAACCACTGTTCAATAAAGAACTTGTTCAACAACTGATCGATAAAAACCTTACCTCCTTCAGTATGGATATGGTGCCCCGGACTTCCCGGGCGCAATCGATGGATATACTTTCTTCACAGGCTACAGTTGCCGGATACAAAGCGGTTTTAACGGCTGCTATTGCTTTGCCTAAGTTTTTTCCGATGTTCATGACTGCTGCGGGTAGCATTACCCCTGCAAGGGTTTTGATTTTGGGTGCCGGAGTGGCAGGCTTACAGGCTATTGCTACCTCAAGAAGATTGGGTGCTGTGGTGGAAGCTTTTGATACGCGTAGTGCCGTTAAGGAGGAAGTGAAAAGCCTTGGAGCAAAATTTATTGAAGTAGAAGGCGCTGCAGAGTCTGCGGCAGCTGGCGGTTATGCAGTAGAACAAAGCAAAGAATACCTGGAAAAGCAAAAACAGAAAATTTATGACAGCGCAGTAAAGGCAGACGTAATCATTTGTACTGCGCAGATTCCCGGCAGAAAAGCACCGGTCTTAATTCCGGCAACTACCGTGAATGCCATGAAAGCCGGAGCCGTAATTGTGGACCTTGCCGCCTCCACAGGAGGTAACTGCGAACTGTGCAAAAACAATGAAACCATACAGACACCCAATGGTGTCACCATCATCGGAGATTCAAACCTTCCCGCAAACATGCCTTCAGATGCCAGCAAAATGTTTGGTAAAAATGTGATGAACTTTCTTAAGCTGATGCTGAAGGACGGTCAAATCAATCTGAATTTTGAAGATGATATTGTGAAGGGTACCTGCATTACGCATAATAAAGAAATCATCAGCAGCAGGGTGCAGGAAGCGCTCGCAGTCAAAACTGCCTGAATAAAAAGTTGAATGCACCATAAACCTTTATTCAAAAAATAAAAAAAGTACCATGGAACAATTCTTAACATTCCTGTATGAAAACAAGGAAATGGTTTTCATAATTATTCTTTCCGTTTTTCTTGGAATTGAGATTATCTCTCACGTTCCCACCGTATTGCATACACCACTGATGTCGGGCGCTAATGCCATACATGGGGTAGTTATCATCGGTGCCATTATCGTGATGGGCAGCGCTGAACCCAGCAATTATCTCGCCCTGATACTTGGTTTCCTGGCAGTCATCCTGGGCACATTGAATGTGGTTGGTGGATTTGTTGTTACTGACAGAATGCTTGAAATGTTTAAAAAGAAAAAGTAATTGCCTTAGCGTTAAATAAAATAAAATGGAAAACAGTATCCTTTGGTTAACCTACATCGCCGGCTCTATAACCTTTATCCTGGGATTGAAAATGCTCAGCCATCCGGAGTCCGCACGTCGTGGAAACCTTGTTGCAGCAGGTGGGATGACGCTGGCTATTTTAGGAACTATATTCCTGTACCAGGACAGTGAAGGCAATAAACTTCACAACTACCTCTGGATTTTTGGTGGAATACTTATTGGCACTATAGTAGGAACTATGGCAGCGAGACGCGTAAAGATGACTGCCATGCCGCAAATGGTTTCTCTTTTTAATGGAATGGGTGGTGCCTGTGCTGCAATCATTTCCATCATCGAATACCAACACCATCATTTCGTGAGTGGCGATTGGAATATCGTCGGAGTAATACTTGCAGGCCTTTTAATAGGTGGTGTTTCTTTTGCCGGCAGTATGATTGCCTTCGGGAAATTGAATGGCAATGTGACTGATAAAGTGTTTCCCGCCCAATCCATAATCAATATGTTGGTGCTGCTGCTTACTGTTGGCGTTGGCATCTATCTTACTTTTCTTGGGGAGCAGAATATGATGGTGCTTTATATAATGATTGCAATGTGCCTGGTGTATGGCGTCTTATTTGTTATGCCGATCGGTGGTGCAGACATGCCTGTGGTAATATCATTATTGAATTCATTCACCGGTGTGGCTGCTGCCTGTGCAGGGTTTATTTATAATAACCAGGTAATGCTTACCGGTGGTATCCTGGTAGGATCTGCCGGAACCATTCTAACGATTTTGATGTGCCGCGCCATGAACCGCTCTCTCCTGAATGTGATCATCGGAAACTTTGGCGGCGGTTCGAAAGCAGTAAGCGCAGATGGGAAAGAACGCGGCAATATCAAAGAGATTTCTCTCTCTGACGCTGCTGTACTATTAAGTTATTCAAAGAAAGTAATGATTGTCCCCGGTTATGGCCTGGCAGTAGCCCAGGCACAACATACCGTTCATGAACTGGAAAAATTACTGGAGGAAAAGGGAGTTGAAGTTAAATATGCCATACATCCTGTTGCCGGCCGCATGCCCGGGCATATGAATGTGCTGCTTGCAGAAGCAGATGTATCTTATGATAAGTTGCTGGAGATGGAAGCCGCTAACGCTGAATTTGCGACAACGGATGCCGTGATCGTAATAGGTGCCAATGATGTGGTAAATCCGGCGGCAAAAAAAGACAGTTCCTCTCCTATCTACGGAATGCCCATCCTCGAAGTAGAACAAGCGCAGAATGTGATCGTGATGAAACGAAGCATGAATGCAGGTTATGCAGGTATTGAGAATGAACTGTTTTATGAACCCCGTACCAGGATGCTTTTCGGTGATGCAAAAACTTCATTGCAAAAGCTGACCACCGAAGTTAAAGCGAATTAATGGCCCGTCATGGCATTATTCTCTTGCTTTAAATTGAAGAATTATTCAATAGGCGGATGTATTGATTACCAATTTTCTGCTGTTCGTATTTTGTCCCGGAGGCAATGCGCAATCACTGAAGAAATCATTTGCATCACTTAATTACGGTGACTGTGCCTCTTGCAGCAATGCCTTTCATGAGCTTTGCTTCATTTGTACTTGGTGAGGCTGTCCTGAAAATTTAAACCTGCTTGTTATGAAAGAAAGTGATAAGATGGGAAAAGTGATTTGACTTATAAAAATCAAATGCAACTGCTGTATTCCTCTATTGGGTCTATTTAAAATAACTTCAGAATGCCAGCCCCATTCGAATAGCCAGCCTGTTAAATGTAAATTTATTAGTGATATCTTCTCCCCATACCTGATAATCATAGTGCTGGGAATACTTCTCCATCTTATATCCGACCTCCATAATAAATGCTCCTTCATTTCTAAAGTTCATGCGCATACCAACTCCACCACCGGCAGTAATACCTCCTTTATAACTGATTGAAATGCTCTCATCTTCATATTTTTTATTAAGTGGTACTCCATAACCAAAATCACCATAAATAAATGGCGTGGTTTTTTTATCAAGAATTTCATATCGTCCATCCAGAAAAAGCTGCCCGATGGAATTGTCAATAATATCAAGAGCTAATCCCGCACCGGCCAAAAAATGCGGATTGAACCGGTAGCCATGTATAGACTGAACTGTAAAGCCGACAGATGGGGCAGAATAGTACCAATAATAATCGTAGTTACTGCTGGAGCCGGGAAGTAATCCCATTTGGGAGATATTGAAGTAACCTTTTGATTTTCGAGCGATGGCTTCCGCTTTAATCGGTTTAACTTTTGAAGGGTCTGTTTTCTGTCGGTATACAATATGATCCAGTTCAGCCATAGTAACAACAAAAATACTGCCACCGGCAATCTCTATTTTCACAATGCTATCTGGCAATTGTTCAATAAGCATGCCTTTTAAAATACTTCCATTTTTCAGATAGATAATGTCATTAACGCCGCGTTGTGCAAAGGCAGTAGCTATTGTTGCAGTCATCAACAGCAAAGCAATGAAGGTCTTCTTTATCATAGTATTTAGTTTTGATGCAGCATTTAATCGGCAAGAAGTGTCTACCGTTAAATCATTTCACATATGACAACCAACATCCCCAGGTCGTTGCAGGCACTTTGTGTTTTAGCAATCACTAGTTTGCTTTTCAGCAGTTGCCTTAAAGATTCCTGTACAAAAATCTACACCTATAAATTGTACAAGCCAATATATATGGGCTATGATGAACTTCGCAGCGCTGTTAAATCTCTTCCTGCCTCTGAACTCAATTCAGTAGGAAAAATCTATTACAAGGCACCTTACCTTTTTGTAAGTGAAATTGACAAAGGGATTCATATAATTGATAACAGCGATCCCTCGAATCCGCAAATTAAGGCCTTCATCAATGTTCCCGGCTGCCTTGATATAGCTATCCGGGACAATATTCTATACACCGACAGCTACATCGACCTTGTAGCCATTGACATCACTGATCCATTAAATGTGAAGGAAACCTCGAGGAATCAAAATGTTTTTCCTGACCGGGTTTTTGCCAATGGCTGGACTGCAGATCCTATACAAGGTGTTGTAACGGGCTGGAATATTATGGATACTACGGTAGAGCAGAACTGTGGCAGTATGTATGCAGTCAGCGCCTTTGAAGATGCCTTTGTGTCCAGTTTTTCCGGGGGTACTTCTTCCGGAAATTCCGCTGCTGTAACTCCCGGAATTGGCGTTGCAGGCTCTCTTGCAAGGTTCGCTATTTATAACGAATTCCTCTATTGCCTTGACAATGCTTCGATGAAACTATTTGATATCAGTAATGCCGCTGCACCGGATATGTCCAATTCTGTTCAAATGCCATGGAACATCGAAACGATCTTTCCTTATGATCATTACCTGTTTATAGGTTCTACAACCGGTGTATCCATTTATGATAATGCTAATCCATCCAACCCTGTGTTTGTCTCTGAGTTGTCGCATGTAAGCAGTTGCGATCCTGTAGTAGTTCAGGGCAATTATGCTTATGCTACCTTACGAAACGGTACTACCTGCCAGGGATTTACCAATGAGTTGGAAGTAATTGATATCAGCAACCTGAAGAGCCCTGTTCTGAAAGCAATTGTACCGCTAACACATCCATTTGGACTGGGTATTGATGGAGCACATCTTTTCGTCTGTGATGATAATGCAGGATTAAGAAGGATGGATGCTCAAAATCCATTGACAATAGAAATCAAACAAACTGTTTCGGCCGGTGAAACCAGGGATGTAATTCCATTAGGAGGATTGTTATTGCTGCTATCCACCAATGGCTTGTATCAGTTTGACTATAGTTCAGGTGAATTAATACAGTTGAGTCATTTAAGCATAGGAAACTAAGCAGAGAATTCCTAAAGCCCCTCTGACTCCAGGAAAGGGTTTACTGTAATGTCATTTTGTATACCACCCATTCATTTTTTGGATGGGTGGTTCTATTTTGTGGTTATTAATGTTGCAAAACAATCTTGCTACCATGGCTTTCTCCATCAATCGAAACAATGGCATAGTAAAGGCCATTGGGCAATTGATCCATCGGTTTACTCACGCACCACTCTTTCACCGCTCCGGGAATAATGTCTTCAATAACCGGGTTTCCCAGCAAATCATACAAGCGAAATGATGCATCAGCACTAGTACGTGATTCCATAACCAAACAACATGTTGATGAAACAGGATTGCTTAAAAAGCGAATTCCTGAGGAGGCAAATACATGATTTAATGCGGTAAAACAATTTATCAGTGTCAACTCAATTGATGCTGTATCGAGTGCGCTGCCATCACTGTTTGAAGCAATCAGCGTGACAGTATAATTTCCCGGAGTAGCATATATATGCGAAGGATTTACTGCAACTTCGGTCGGAGAGCCATCTCCGAAATCCCAGGTATAATAGGTTACGCCCGGAAATGAATTGAACGAATTATTGAAAAACAACAGTGAATCCTTGATACACAATGTATCATTGATGGTGCTGAATGATGCATTGATAGAAAATTGTGGTTCGAGGATCTCAGCACCAATACAACAGTTGCCGGCATTTGAAACATCGTATGCTCCCTGCCAGCAACCATATTGTGTATAGTGATAATACAGTGATCCACCGAACTCAGTTAGATAGTAATGAACGATCTGATCCGGAGTATTGCAGCCCCCTTGCTCCGTAGCCGAATCACAGGAATAGTTACAAATCACGTAGTAATATCCGTTTGGATTCGTCCAGGTTACCGGAGGGTAAAGCAAAACTGAAGTAGTTGCATTGGGTGCACCGCTGATACTGGTGGTAGGAGGAGTTGGGTTACAATGGTCGTTGCTACCATTATACCCTGCATAAATCACTTCGGTAACATTGCCTGCATACTGGCCACTGATGGCAATCTCGCATTTTTCATAGGTGGTTATTCCTATTTTCAGATTGGGAATATCTTCGTCTACATTGATGTTCAGAAAACCACCATCATAGTTAGAATAGATAATCACATTTCCATCAGGATAACAGAAAGTCTGCGCATGTGATGCATGTGCAAACACCAAGGACGAAAATAAAAAAGCCATCGCCGGCATGGAGGCAGGGTAGTATGTATTCATCAGCAGGATTTGGATTTAAAAATAAATAAAAAGGCATTGCAAACACATCCTTTTCATTGCTCAGAATGGAATTCAATGTAGAAAAACCTATAATTCATCTGAAAACAAATTCTGACCGGGTTAAGCTCACATCGGGGTATTATGTAACAATAATCATTTGAGCCGACCACATTAGTGACTACAAAAAATTTTTATCACCTTGCAACGTCCCTATCACGACTACAAATCTCCAGCCTCATTGTTTTATAAAGTCTATGCATCGTTAAAGGAACAGGCAGCCAACTGGGACAAGCTGCTCCCGGAATTGCACCACATGCGATCTGAGCATTTATTAGCATTAGAGCAATGCAAACCGGCTGACCTGGAATTTGCTTACCTCTTCTTTTACAAAAATGATATTGCCCAGCCTGTTGCATGCGCCTATTTTCAGTTGGTTCACTTCACCACCAGGCACTACCAGTTTCCGTTATGGAGCAATGCCTGGCTGGCACCTTTAGAGAAAATGGTATTAAGGAATGGTTTTCACATTTTGGTCTGTGGCAATCTTTTCAGGGTTGATTTTCCGGCCATCCATATAGCAGATAGGCAAGTGTCACTGACTGAATTATTTGACACGTTGGAAATCTATTATAAAAAGCTTCAACCACAACCGCATGCCATATTAATCAAAGATTGCCGTTCCGGTACAGATACAACCTGGGTAAAGCAGTTTAACTTCAGAAACTGGCCGGAAGATCTCACTATGAAATTGGATCTAAATCCTGCCTGGAAAAGCCTCTCAGATTATACGGCTGCATTGAAGCATAAGTATGCACAACGGGTAAGGAAAATTCAACGAAGCGCTGCCTCTATAGCCCGAAGAAACCTGGCGGAGGAAGAGATTAAATTCTATGGAGATGAACTGGAGCAATTGTTTTATAATGTAGTAAGGCAACAAGCCATCCGTCTGGTAATTCCGGACAAGTCCTATTTTCTGGAGATGAAAAAAAGCTACGGTGAGGCTTTTCAGCTAACAGGTTATTTTGAAGGCGAAAAACTGGTGGCATTCAGCTCACATTTCATCTACGAAGAAACCTGGGAACTCCACTATATCGGTATGGATTATGCTAAGAATGAGCAATACCTTCTTTATTTTAATATGATGTATGATGGTATTGCCATGGCTATTACCAATAAAAAGAAAGCGGTGGAATTAGGCAGAACGGCAAGAGAAGCGAAATCGATGTTAGGTGGCAAACCTATATATTTTACAAGCTACTACCGGCTGCGTGGATGGCTGGTGAACAAATTGGTTGCTCAGTTTGCGCACACATTCAACGAAAAAACCGGTGAATCATGGCATGTAAGAAGTCCAATGAAGAAAAAATAAGCAAGGCTATTTATAAGCAGAAACCGGCAAGTAGTCAAATTAAGTGAATTCTTCTCCTGTAATGACAGATCAAACAACAATGCAACAAAGGAAAATACTAATCCCAATAGTCTGATTCCGCAAATTGCGGTTTAAAGCTACCTGCCATAAACAGGATTTTATTAATCACGTTTAAAGGTTTGAGATTGCGGATATCGTCATTACCTCCATCCCAAATGGGTCGAAGGTGAAAGAAGCACCATCCATATATCGAAGATTCATTGTTAAAATCGGTCTTTTTGATCAACGAACCTTCTTCATCGAGTCGAAAATATTCAGGATCCAAATCTGGAGCCAGGGTGGCTTTTTGCCAAACTTCCTCTGATAACTTCATTTTCAGGTCGACCATGGAAACATTTCTGTGTTTAAACTCAAATCATTAGATAAAACAACACTTTGAATGCAAGCTTAAAAACTAGAGCTCATCCGTGTCAATAATCACTACGCCGCATACCACCTTGTAGTCTTCCGACGAGTAAATTTGCGCAGCTTCCTGCTGATGGTTTCCACCTCCCAACAATAAATTTAAAGCGAGTGCGATTTGGTAGATAATTGATGACATGGTGTTAATGGTTTTAAGTTCTTGTTATTATGATGCATCAAATTTAGTCCCATCGCCAGCAAATTAAGTGTGCAAACTTGAACCATTGGTAACATTAGCTGAGACTAGTCCAAAACCATTGCAAAAAATGCCTATTCTGAAAGCTACTTCCCTATTGAGTTTCACAATAAAAGTTAAATGGCTGGCAGATCAACGAAGGAAATTTAACGACAAAATAAGGGGTAGCCAATTATATCAAATAAATTTGGTCAATAAGGCTGAAACATGCTCCTGTATTGCGTTTCAACACAATAACAATAGTAACTTCCGCAACATTCAGCGGGAAATATTCCTCTATTTTTCGCCATGAACTAAAACACACACATCATAAAACCCTTACTGGATAAGGGTTTCAGGCCATAATAGGACAATTGTCAGAAAAAGCCTCAAAAATTGACTTATAGTAACATTCAAATAATTTACGGGCTGCCGGGTGTGGAAAACCCCGAAAAACTCAATAAGTACCTCGAAAATTGTTCTCGCAGGAATTGATTAAAAAAGCCTATACCCCGATCTCATATCCAATAAGGTTTACCGGTTTTGGCTGTTTCATGGCACTAAGGTACAACAGCAAACAAGTTCAAGTTCGTGCAAAAAATAGCATTGGGTAACATCATTTTTCTTCCTGAAAATTGTTTTTCTATCGTAGGAATAAACCCTGAAATCCAATACCTTTAGGCATTTCAGCGAATTCCAACAATGAAAGTATTTAAAGAAATGGTCGGTCTGGTAACAAAGCAACGGCTCAATAACATTGAATTGATTGATGAACGATTACCGGACGGCAAGGAAAATCTGTACCTGAAATTGTTCAAAGGAATTGCAGATGGTGTCTTTAATAGTGACGAAGAAGCCGCCCTACAACTATACCAAACCTCTGCTAAGAACAAGAAGTACCTGATGTTGAAAAGTCGCCTGAAAGAACGACTTATCAATACACTCTTCTTTCTCAATCACAAAAAAATTCAGGATTCCCCTTATCAGAAAGCGGTTTACCAATGCAACAGAAATTACTTCTGTTCGAAAATATTGCTGACCCATGGCGCCCGTACCAGTGCCATTGCGATGGCAAAAAGCACCTTAGCTTTGGCAAAGCAATTCGACCTGAATGAAATTACCTTATTGTGTGCCAGGATGCTCCGGCATCACTATTCCATGATGGGATTGAAGCAGGAATTTCAACAGTTCAACGACCTCGCAGATGTATCGTTGAAATTAATTCGATCCGAAACAAAGGCGGAACATATGTATGAACAGCTTTTGTCGCAGGTTGCCCGCAGTAAATCTTACAGTCAGGAACTGACAGCTACAGCAAAGGAATACTTTAATCAAAGCAAGGAACTGTCGAAATACCAACAAAGCTTTCACCTTCACCTGCTGCATTACCGCATCGGATTATTGTATTACCAGGTTATCGGCAATTACAGGCTCACATTAAACCTCTGCAACCGGTTACAGGTTTTTCTGAAAAAGAATAGCCGCTACCGGTTAGCTTCCCGCGAAGGCGAAATTGCCTTACTCAAAATGGTTTGTTGTCTCTACCTGAACGATTATAAAAACGGTAAACAAAATGCGGATGAAGCACTGAAGTTCTATACGCAGGGAAGTAACAACTGGTTTGTGGTGTTGCAAAATTATTTTATGCTGGCAATGCATGCCGGTAAACACAAACAGGCCGCTGAAATATTTGAACAGGCTACAGGGCATCAGCGCTTTCAATATCTGTCAGATGAAAAATCGGAAGAATGGAAGATTTACGAAGCATATCTCCATTACGTTATGCCTGCAAAAACCAAAGGAAAAGAATTTAAAATTCTAAAATTTATTAATGAGGTTCCGATCTATTCCAAAGACAAAGGTGGCCTCTATCCTGCCATCCTGATCGCACAGTTATTATTTATGATTGATCGTGGAGATGAAGACCGTATTGAAAAAAATATTGAATCACTGAGAATATTTTCATCCCGTTACCTGTCGGGTAAAAAGTCGGTTCGGACCAGCATATTCATAAAAATGCTGCGTCAACTGATCAATTGCCATTTTAAACCGGAGAAAGTGAAAGCAAAAGCAGCACCCTATTTGAAAAAACTCACTGAATCAAAGTATGGTCATCTAACGGAAAATGAGACCATGGAAATTATTCCTTATGAAGATATCTGGAGCATCATACTTAGCCGGATGACTTCTAAAAAACAAGGTTGGAACTAATGTGACCATTTTACAGGATCCAATCTAAAAATCCGGGTTAGTAATCCCTGTCCAGTATTTGACGCGCCCATGTTTCCAGCACATCCTTATCTTTTGATGGCAACGCCAGTTGTTCCAGGTGCTTCAATGCCTCCTCAAAATACCAATTAGTTGCCTGCTGTGTTCTTTCGCTGATTCCTGATTTATTGAACAATTGCAACACTGCAGCTACTTTTTCTTCGTGATTGAACTGCCCGGGCTGATACCAATATTCCAATTGCCTTTTGGTTTCCGCATCACTGCAATTCAATGCTTCAACCAGGAGAAAAGTTTTTTTGTTTTGAATGATATCACCACCCGTTTGCTTTCCCACTTTTTGTGTATTTCCAAAACTGTCAAGCCAATCATCTTTCAATTGAAAAGAAATACCCAGCTGCTTTCCAAAATTATAGAGGTGTGCTGCATCGTGTATACCGGCACCGGCTATCATGGCACCTAGCTGAAGAGAGGCTGCAATAAGTGTAGCGGTCTTTAACTCAATCATATTGAGGTAATCGGCTACATTCAGTTCGGCATACTTTTCAAAATTCATATCGAGTTGCTGACCTTCACATACTTTGATCGCACAATTATTAAATACATTCAGTAATCCGGCCAGCAGCGCCTGATCAGCCTGCACCAGGTATTTGTAGGCTACCACCAGCATTGCATCGCCAGATAATATGGCAATGGTTTGATTAAATTTTTTATGCACAGTGGGTACGCCACGCCTTATAGGCGCAAGGTCCATGATATCATCATGAATCAGCGAGAAATTATGAAAGAGTTCGACAGCAAGCGCCTGCGGCATGGCCAGCATGGCATCTTTGCCAAAAAGTTCGCAGGCATGTAACAATAATACCGGCCTCATTCTTTTACCACCCAAATCCAGCATATAGGTGAATGGCTCATAGAGTTCACGGGGCGTACCCTGAAACTCCTGCGCTTTCAGGTTGGCATTAAACAATTGTTGTAATTCAACTATACTCCTCATAGGTATGCTTGCATGTAATCCAATATCACTTAAACACCGTTTGCTGTAACAAGTAATGCTTACTCGTGTGTTTCAACCAATAAAAAATCAATCATTCTTTTTGCCAGGTTGGTCTTCAATAATTTCACCTGAACCTTATCACCCAATTGAAATTTTTTACCTGTGCGCATTCCTTTTGCACAATGTTTTTTCTGATCGTAAACAAAAAAATCGCTCCTGATGGAGTCCATCCGTACCAGCCCTTCACAATAAGAACCTTCCGTAATTACAAAAATGCCCCATTCAGCCACCCCTGAAATAAAACCATTGAATACCTCTCCTATCCGCTGATCCATAAAGGCAACCTGTTTGAGCTTAACTGAAGTTCTTTCCGCATCGGCTGCACTTCGTTCCATTTCCGAGCAATGATTGCATTTAGTTTCCAGCTGATGATCACTTACTTTGTCACTACGTAATACCTGTTCCAGGATTCTATGTGACATCATATCCGGGTAACGTCTTATAGGGGAAGTAAAGTGCGTATAATACTCAAAGGACAAACCATAGTGGCCAATATTTTTAGTGGTATAAATTGCTTTGGCCATGGTTCTGATAGCAAGCGTTTCCAGCATATATTGTTCCGGCTTGCCCTTTATTTTCTCCATCATCTTATTAAATGAATGTGCAGTATGTTTCGGAGTACTGAAATTGAGCTTATAGCCAAAGAGTTGTGCAAACTCAGAAAAATTATTCAGTTTCTCATCGTCAGGCAAGTCATGTACTCTGTAAACAAATGGTATTTCCTTACCCTTACGTTTTCCAACAAACTCAGCTACCTTCCTGTTGGCGAGCAACATAAAATCCTCAATCAGGAGGTGCGCATCTTTTCGTTCCTTCACAAAAACATCTATTGGATTTGCATGCTCATCCAATCGAAACTTAACTTCAATGGTTTCAAAATTTATAGCCCCATTTTTGAATCGCTGATCACGCAATTGTTTTGCGATAAGATTTAGCTTTAACAATGCGTCAGAGAAATCATCCGCCTTGCCATCCAGCACTTCCTGCGCATCTTCATAGGAGTATCTGCGGCCGGAATGTATAATGGTCTTACCAAACCATTCACTTTCTACCTGACCCTCATCATCCATTTCAAACACTGCTGAAAAACATAATTTATCAGTTCCCGGTGATAATGAACAAATGCCATTTGATAATTTCTCATGTAACATGGGCACGCAGCGATCTACGAGGTAAACAGAAGTAGCCCGCAGCAATGCTTCCTTGTCGAGTGCCGATTCCGGCTTCACATAATGCGTTACATCTGCGATGTGTACACCAACTTCATACAGGCCCTTTTTTACTTCACGAAATGAAATGGCGTCGTCAAAATCCTTTGCATCTTCCGGATCTATGGTAAACGTAAGTACTTTCCGAAAATCTTTGCGCAGCAAAGCTTCTTCTTCCGGAATAAGATCCGGATAGGAATCTGTTTCTCGCATTACATCATCCGGAAATTCGAGGCGGAAACCATTCTCCAACAGGATGGATTGCATCTCCGTTTCATTGGCACCTACTTTGCCCAACACCCTGATTACTTCACCATAAGGATTTGCTGTGCCTTTCTCCCAGGATGTTAACCGGACAACCACCTTTTCACCTTTTTTACCCTCGCCTGCTTTATCCTGCGGAATAATAAAGTCAACAGCAGCATTCTTTTGATCAGGAATGAAAAACAATCTGCCGCCAATTGGTTCAAGGGTTCCAATGAAAGTATCTCTTGCACGCGCTAAAATTTCCACCACCCGGCCTTCCGGCTTTTTCCGGCTACGTTTCATCAAGGCTATCCGCACCTTGTCTCCATCAAATGCAGTATTCAGGGAATCACGGTTTACCCAGATGTCCTGTTCACTGTCGGGTGAAACAACATATCCGTGACCCGCTGAAGTGATCTCTATTATTCCTTCCAGCAAGTTGGAAGCATCTGAAATCGTTTCAGACCTGACGCTCCCGGTGAGGTGACGGAATTGGCTTCCCCGCTGCTGCAGAAATCCTGATTCCAGCAATGACTGTACTGATTTGTACAGATCATCTTTATGAAATCGGCTGGAAAACTTTTTCTTCAGCTGCTTGAAGGAGACATAGCGTTCCTGTTCCTGCAAAAAATAATTGACCAATGCATGCTCTGCACGGGATTGTTTACTACTGCTCTTATTTCCTGTTGTCATATAAAATGTGAAACAAAGGTATTCAAAGCGGTTGGATTTGCCGTTAACGACGTCTTTCGGCATCTTTTTACAAGGCATCGGTTCATACTTGCCCAAACATAAAAAAACTAATTCTTGCCGGGCGCAATCGGCAAACTCATACTTACGATCGTTGCATTCACAGGATTCAAAAAATGTTGCATACCCAACTTACGCCCAAGTTCAGTTTAAAGAGTTGGTTAAATGGAAACGTTACTCACATAGTGATCCTGTTTCAATTGGATATTTTGTCTCGCAACGGTCGTAAAGCCCGCAAAGAAACTGCTCAATCCGGTTCTGCCAGCTTTGCCTTTTTCATGCTAACTTTAAAAGGCCTTTTATAAGATATTGTCTTGACCAGCGAATTTGGTATGCACCCTAAAAATGACTTTTGCATATCATCAGGTTTTTTTTTGTAACATAGTGGGACTAAATCAAGAGACAGTATGACACAACTGCCTGTGAACTGGTTGACAGAAGGCTTGCTGGATTTTGAATACAAAAAATATATTCTTTTGGATTATCTGCAGCAGGTCGGCCTCCATTTTGATGAAAGAAAATTATACCCTGTACTGGCAGACCTTGTGCTGCATTACAACAACCTGCTTACCATTAAGAAGTATAAGACATTTGCAACCAATACTTTTCCCAAAAAAATAAGCCGTATCGACTTTGAAAACTTCAGGGTTGAGTTTGGGAAGATGATTGCCGATGAAAGCTATATGGAAGAAGTGGAAGCTATCATTGACTATTCCATTCCCCTTATGCAAAGGCACCTGGAAGAAGGCAAGGAAATTTACCAGGAAGTAGAAGAAGACCTTACCATTTTCCCGGTAGGCATTGTTTCTTTAAACAAAGACGAAGGATACCTGATGCTTTCTAAAAAAACTTCGAAGGAGACCTGTGTGTATGGCTACCAGATTACCATTTTCGAAAATGCGAATGAGAAATTCAGAGGTATCAAAACAGAATTTATCGGGAACTATGCACACAGTTTCAGCAATACTTTTGAAGAAATAAAATTTCAACTGATTAAAGAATTCCAGCATCTGCCAAACCCTGCCGCTTATGCAGTAGAAACCAGGACTGACTATCCTTTAAGGGAAACACTTTTGCCGGTGGCAAAGCGATCATTAGTGCGTTACCTGTATACCCAGGGCAACTGATTCATAACAGTGAATGAAAGTCAGTCACCTGATTCAACGCGGCTTCTGAAAGATCAATAAAGTAAAACAAAAAGGTCGCTGTACCGGATACAACGACCTTTTCTGTTACGTTACTTTTTAAAGCTATGGTGTCTGCGTGGTACTGTCAGTAATTGTTTCTGTTGCGGGAGGCAGGTTTGGAATTGCTGAAGAACCACCGAGGTCAATATTTTCCAGCTCGGATTGTGGCCCGGCAGGCGCATCAGAAGGTGAACCTAAGAATAACAAAGTAGATAAACTGAGCGCTGCTATTGCAATGATTAATGTCCAGGTTGCTTTCTCCAGAAAATCAGTTGTTCTTTTTACGCCGAGAATCTGATTTGACAAGCCACCGAAAGAAGAACTCAAGCCACCGCCTTTGGGATTTTGAATCAACACAACAAGCATCAGGAGGACGCAGGCAATGATGATTAGTACAATGATGAAGGAATACATGATTATTTTTTGCTTTTTAACTCTTTAATTCGAGCGGCAAAGAAAAGGCTTTTTTCGGGAAATTTCAAACTAAGCCTGGCATACATGTGAATGGCCTTGCTAATGAGCCCTTGTGACTCATAAATTGTGGCCAACGTTTCAGAAACCAGGTCATCGTCCAGCTCTATGCTTTTGCGGGCAAGATCAGAGGGAGAAAGGAGTAATTCTGTCCCTTCAACCGGCTCATGCCGCAGTGAAGCAACAATTCTGTCGATATTTTCTCCTTCTTCGCGCACCCCTTCGCTAAAAAGGTCAATATCATCTTCACCGGTATTATTCTCAATCAGCTCTTCTTTTGCTGAACTAACCTTGTTCTTGTTTTCGCGGGTTATTGTCGTGCTTTTTGTTGTTTCCGGTTTAAAGAATTGAAGCCAGCCTATAAAGCTGTACGATTTGCCGGGCAGGAAGGCGCCCGGAGAAGGGACATGCTCCGTAAATCTAAGTGAA
The DNA here is from genome assembly GCA_016704325.1 of Chitinophagaceae bacterium. Lineage (GTDB taxonomy): Bacteria > Bacteroidota > Bacteroidia > Chitinophagales > UBA10324 > JACCZZ01. The sequence continues at coordinate 263,038 of JADJAG010000007.1, read as the reverse complement.
GATTCTTCCTCATGGACAATTTCCGGTTTCATGATGCCTTCTACCGTTTCCTGTTTTACAGAGGCATTTTCCAGCTGATGAATCGATTCAGTCTCGCCTGATAATGGTAGTGATTCCGTTTGATCAGGAAGCTCATTAACTTCCATGGGTATATATTCTGCACCACCACCGCCTTTCAGATTAACGAGCTGCAATTCATCTAGTTTGAATACGGTGTCCTGCTTCACCATTTCGAACGCTACTGACTTTATCGCTTCTATTTCGCCTTCATCAGGTAAGTCCATGCCGGCACTTGCTTCCTGTTCCACCAAAATTGGACCTTCAGCATTTGCTAATGCACCAATTTCATACAATTTAATATCCTGATCAAGGTCGCGTAAAATAAATTCTTCCTCTATAACGGAAATGGATGCGACTTCGGGATCATGCTCTTCAATAAAGGAGTCTTCCGCTTCTTCACTAAGCAATTCATGCAGCGGAACATATTCCCCGTCGCCGGCTGATTCATTGATAATTATGAATTCTTCTTTGCGGTCATGAGCTATTTGCTCTTCAATCTGTTGCTCCATTTTCTGCAACATTTCCAATTCAACTGCATCAATTCCGGTGTCAATAGGTTCAGCATCTTCTTCGGCAACATCAAATGGAATGGGTGAAAACTCTGATCCGGCAGCTTTGAGTTCATGCAGGATCTCCAGTTCTTCAACATCTTTTTGCTCACTGGTTTCACGGGCAGCCACTATATCCGTTGCTAAAAATTGTTGTTTCCTTTCATGTATAGACAGTAATAGATTTTTCAATTCGCTGTCTTCCGACTCCTGAATTGCAACAGGGATTGTTTCAGGAGCAATTTGTTCCAATGCTACAGTTGTTGGCACAAAAACTTCCAATGGCTCCTGCATAAACTCATATAAACGCACCCTGTCTTCCGTATAAGCCGCAGCCAGATTCAATTTTGATTCAAAGCTTGATTCTTTGTGAAGCTTTGCACGCTTAGCAATAAGGCTATAAACTGCTGAAAAATAGGGATGTTCCCTGGTTAACTGTTCCAGCGAAACTTTATCAATTGTACGTACTGCTTCCGGGTGTTCAATCAGGTATTGAAGGTCATTTGCATTCATGTCACCAATTTACAACTGATTTATTAAAAATATCATCCACCAACTGCTCATTAATATCTTTAATCAGCTGTTCCTGAACCGTTGAAAGATCTTTATTACTATCATAGTCGGCATAGCGGCTGAAAGTACTGTTCCATGACTGCTTCTCATTCTGATGGTTGATATATTCTACACTTATGGTTATTGTTAAACGGTTTACTGCTGCTATTTCATTTGCCTGCGGAGCGACCGGCAATACCTGGTAACCGGTGATTACAGCCTGGAATTCCAAATCGCCACCGCTCTCCAGTTGCTTGAGGTTGGTGCCGGTAACAAACTTAAACCGCAATGCTTCCGTCATGGAATTTGCAAGTGATGCTACTACAATTGGTGCCTGGTTCACAAATGGATGAACCGTATAGGTTTTTACATTGGGGTCAATAGATGCACCTGTAAAAGAATAGACACCACAGCCGGCTATTGCCAAAAAGCACATTACGCCAACCAGGAAGCCAGTAAACTTATTTCGTAGTTTTTCCATTGCTGCAGTTGTTACTCGGCTATTTTATACTCTTTAATTTTCCTGTAGAGCGTTCTTTCGGAAATGCCGAGATCCCGTGCAGCGTCCTTTCGCTTTTGCCTGTGTTTTTTCAATGCACGCTGAATCATTTCCTTTTCTTTGTCCATCAGTGACAATGATTCTTCCACCTCTATTGGTTTTGTGTGGGTTGCATCAATAACGATTGGTTTATCAGAATGTGATTTCACTTCAGGATAAACTGCAGTTACGGCATTTGCCATGACACCCTGTTCCCGTTGGTCAGAAGGCATAAGGCCATACACTACTTTCTTCAGGTCGTTAATATCGCTACGCATATCAAACAACACTTTATACAATAATTCTCTTTCCGAGAAATCACCACCATGGTTTGAGCCTGCCATAAGCATTGGCAAATTACTTTCAGGTGCATTCGGAATAAAAGCATGCAATTCATTTGCTGTAACGAGTTTCTCCCTCGACAACACGGAAACCTGCTCTGCCATATTTTTCAGTTCACGCACGTTGCCTGGCCAGGAATAATTGATGAGCAGATTTTTCGCAGCTTCATCTAACTGAATGGGTGTGCGTTTGTATTTTTCGGCAAAATCAATACAGAATTTCCGGAAGAGCACCGGGATATCATCTTTACGCTCCCGTAATGGGGTAACGGTGATAGGGACCGTATTTAACCTGTAATACAAATCCTCCCGAAAACGTCCCATGTGCACACGCTCCAGCAAATTCACATTCGTGGCAGCAATAACCCGAACATCGGTCTTCTGCACTTTTGATGAACCCACACGGATAAATTCCTGCGACTCCAACACCCGCAGCAAACGCGCCTGTGTGCCAAGCGGCAACTCCCCTATCTCATCGAGAAAAATGGTGCCGCCGTTTACTGTTTCAAAATACCCTTTACGGCCTTCATGTGCCCCGGTAAACGATCCCTTTTCATGCCCAAAGAGTTCTGAGTCAATAGTTCCTTCAGGTATTGCGCCGCAGTTGACGGCGATAAAAGGATTGTGTTTTCTTGGACTTAGTTGATGTATAATCTGAGAAAACACCTCCTTACCTACCCCACTTTCGCCGGTGATCAAGGTGCTAAGATCTGTAGGTGCTACCAATACGGCGACACTTAGTGCCTGGTTAAGTCCGGGTGAATTACCTATTATTCCGAACCGTTGTTTTATAGATTGCGTATCCACAAGTTAGTTTAAGATGCTGTTGAATGAATAAACTGATACGATGTAAGTCTTTGAGTTTGATTACCTGTACTTACCGATATCATTAACTCGGTTAATTTATTTGTGCTGCCTGTTAATTTCACTTTTTGAATTCAAATTAATTATCTCACCAAACAAGGTGGCCGATGTAAACTCTTTAACCTGCACGTAAACATAATCGCCCAACTGTACTTCATTTCTCGGGAAGATGATTACTTTATTTTCAGAAGTTCTTCCAAACAAATGCTCCTTTGACCTTTTTGAAATTCCTTCTGCAAGCACTTCATACACTTTGCCCGGTTCCAGGCTGTGCAACTCTTGCTGATGCTGATGTTGCAAGTCTACAATTTCCGAAAGGCGCTTTGCTTTTAATGCAACCGGTACATCATCCTTAAAATTTTTAGCTGCAGGTGTTCCCGGTCTTTCTGAATAACTAAACATGTATGCCATGTTATACTTAACGGTTTCCATCATGGACAATGTATCACTATGTTCCGCATCAGTTTCGCCGCAAAAACCTGTTATAATATCCGTAGTGATTCCGCAACCGGGAAGTAATTTCCGAATTGTTTCCACTCTTTCCAGATACCATTCACGGTCATAGGTTCTGTTCATACGCTTCAATACTGCGGAACTTCCTGATTGAACAGGCAAATGGATATGCTTACACATGTTGTGATGTGCAGCCATAGTGTGCAACACTTCATCCGTAATATCTTTAGGATGCGATGTAGAAAACCTTACACGTAACAAAGGATTGATCTTAGCAACACTTTCAAGCAGTTTTGCAAAATTATAAGTCTCGCCACCCCAGCCTGGTTGCCAATGGTATGAATCAACGTTCTGTCCAAGCAACGTTACTTCGCGGTAGCCTTTCGCAAATAAATCAGTGGCTTCGGCAACAATAGAATGTGGATCGCGGCTGCGTTCACGCCCCCGTGTAAAAGGTACCACACAGAAAGAACACATGTTATTACAACCACGCATGATGGATATGAAAGCGGTAATACCATTGCTATTAAGGCGAACAGGATTTATATCGGCATAGGTTTCTTCACGCGACAACAATACATTCACTGAACGTTGTCCATCTTCGGCACGTGCAACCAGTACTGGCAGATCACGATAAGCATCAGGGCCAAGCACGATGTCTACAATTTTTTCCTCTTCCAGGAATTTAGATTTCAACCTTTCGGCCATACAACCAAGCACGCCAATAATTGCTGACGGATTCTGCTTTTTCGCTTTGCTGAATTCGGTAAGTCGCTGCCGTACACGCTGTTCTGCATTTTCACGGATCGAACAGGTATTCACCAATATCAGGTCCGCTTCCATAAAATGCCGGGTAGCTTTGAACCCTTCCTTTATTAATATAGCGGCGATGATCTCTGAATCACTAAAATTCATGGCACAGCCATAACTTTCAATATAGAATTGGCGGTTGCCCTCTTTTTCTGATTTAACTTGCTTTATGGTAAATGCTTCCCCCTGCCTGCTTTCATCGTGCATTATGGAGGAAATATCTAACGTCTCTTGCATTGTTTAAGTTAAAAATTGCCCGGCAAATATAGCAATTTGACAGGCAAAACAGACAATAATGCAGATAAAGGGTGTGCGACAATTTAGTATGATGAAGCAATAAAATCACCCCTGGCCCGTCAAGGGGCTCCTTTCTCATGATCCTTTCTGTCGCTTCGTAGCAAAATATTAGCTTAGCATATAGTTCAATTTGAACGATCAATCTTCAATGTAGCCACAGAAAGGTTAAGGTGTGAGGCGCCCCTTCGAGGGGCCCCGGGGTGACTTTCAATTGTTTCTAACTTTCTATTAATTCACAAGCCTTTAAATTTTGCAATTACGCTATTGCATTTGTCGTACACCCCAGATAAAGAGGTGTCTACCAAATTGACGCGCAACTTCTGTTTAAATATTTGGCTAAATGGAACCGTTCCTCAATAAGTGATCCTGTTCAATAATGCTGCGCTTTTTTTCATTTCCATAGGTAATTCACCATTAAATGTTTACGCTACATTTGAGTTATGGATAAAATAAATACCGGCTTAATTGGATTCGGAACCGGGGGCAGCATTTTTCATGCTCCAATTATTTCCAGTATTCCCCACTTTAACCTTGCTATGATTTCGACTGCAAATGAAAAGTCGGCATCCACGGCTCAGTCACTTTATCCTACAACCAGGATCGTATCTGATCCTGCAACTTTAATTAATGATCCATCCATTGAGTTAGTCATCATCGCTACACCAAACAGTGCACATTTCGAGCTTGCGCGGAAAGCGTTGGTTAAAGGTAAGCAGGTTGTAGTAGAAAAACCATTTACTATAAATTCGGCGCAAGCAGATACCCTGATTGATCTTGCAGACAGTAAACAACAGATCATTACAGTTCACCACAACAGGAGATGGGACAGCGATTTCAAGACCGTTCAAAAAATTATAGAAAATAATTCTCTGGGTAAGCTGGTCGAATATGAAGCACATTTTGATCGCTTCCGAAAAACACTGAAGGCAGGATCGTGGAAAGAAGAACCAACGGAGGCTTCCGGTATTCTCTATGATCTCGGATCGCACCTGATTGATCAGGCCGTTCTTTTATTTGGCTTACCGGACGAATTATTTGCTAACCTTCAAATACAAAGGCCGGGCAGTCTTGTAGTTGATCACTTTGAATTGCTGCTCTTCTATCCGGGATTAAAAGTGACGCTAAAAGCCGGTATGCTTGTCAATTCCATGCTTCCACATTTTATCCTCTCTGGCACGAATGGCTCTTTTGTTAAGTATGGAATGGATGTACAGGAAGAAGCGTTGAAAAACGGGCTGACTCCATTGACTTATCCTGCATGGGGAATAGAACCTGCTGCACTTCATGGAACAATAATTACGGAGTCAGCTAGCCGGCAACTAATAACAAAGATCGAAAGTGAAAGGGGTGATTACCGGGAATTCTATCTAAGCCTTTATGCAACCCTGCGAATGAATTCTCCATTGGCCGTTACACCGCAACAGGCGAGAAATACGATAAAGATTATTGAACTGGCAATCAAAAGTAACGATGAAAAACGCACTTTGAAATTTGCCTGAAATTCGATTAAATGACAAGACCCCTGGCGATCTTGCCAGGGGTCTTGCTCATCATGATTGGTTGAAATTATTTATTGCACTACGATTTTACTGCTGCCTGCAAAATCAGCGGTCTTTACCTGCAATGTATAAACTCCGGAAGCCAGTTCATGCACAGGAAGCCGGTATTGATTTGCAGAACCATTGAAGTTAGTTTTGTAAACAGACCTGCCAACGGCATTTAATAATTCAATAGTGGTTACTCCTGCAGAAAGTTTACTCCATTTCACCAATATTTCCTCTGTAGCCGGATTCGGTGAAACGCTTAACGCAATAGTTTCTATTTCTTCGATTCCAATGGTAGGTTCTCCCAATTCCCATAAAATGGCGTCATCAACAGCTCCTTCCACGAGGCTGCCTCCTTCCAGGTTAGCCCCTGCAATGATGCTATCAGAGACAACAAACCGCAATTGTACTTTATCAGTGAGTGTCACATAATCTTTAACACGGATTGCATTAGCCCTCCAGCTATGATCTGATGTATAGGTTACTTCTACCGGCACCCAATTTCCATTTCCATTTGTTATGTGCACTTTCCAGGAATCATTACCCGGATTAGCACCACGATCATTGGAATACCAGCGATAATAAGAGATTGCCGGTTCCTGGAAAGTGGTAAGGTCATATTTGGGTCCGTATAAAGTATTTCTTCCCGCATCACAATCATTGGTTCCAGCCCCGGCACCTATGCTGGCATTACCGGTGAAAGCGCAAAAATTAAAGGTATTGTCTTCCGTATGGTCTTTGTTTGTTTGTACTATACTATTCGGGTCACCTTCCACTATATAAGAAGCAACCGGCTCATCAAAAATCCATTGGCCTGTTGTTGCATCATCATCAGGATCGGATGCAATCCAATCACCGAAATAGATCTCAAAATCTTCTTTGATCAGTTGATTAAAACCTACCAGCAATTTATAGGGAAGGTTTGGATCTGCTTGCAATATTTCAGCAGGCTCTGTTAATGCAGTACTTCCATAAATATCATTCACCGTGAAATAGTAATCAAGAATAGTTCCCTGTGGTTGCGCCGGCACTTCTGCTTTATACGTGTTTCCTGAAACAACGGTCATTGTCACCGTTTCCCAGGTAGAAGAATTGTTCTGCTTGTAATGAAGTGTAGCATCTCCCATGTAAATCGGATAGTCTGCACCAATGGTGGCCTGAATCGTAATAGGTGTTGCAGAAAAAGCAACCAGAGGTTCTGCATGAATCAGGTTAATTTCTCCAATCAATGTAATGCCATGCAATGCAAAAGCGGAAAGAATTTCTATGTCGTGCGGTGTACCGTTGTCCAGGTTTGCATCATCATCATCAGCTGTCAAAGCATCCAGTAACACATCACGGAAAACAGTTCCTTCCTGGCCATTGGGGCCATCTGCAAGTCCGTATAATGACTCGGCAAATATGGCAAACATGGTTTCTTTGTTTCCAATGTTCAAACGCGTATCGTACCATGCACCTGCAATTATTTCACCGTCAGCATGCACTTCGCCTTGTATGTCCTGTGGAAATACCTTCTTGTTAATATCGTACCTGCGGACATAGCCTTCGGGATCAGAATCGGAGAAGCCAATACCAAGAATCGGGTTGTCTGTAATGCCAATTCCCCATACATCGCCATATCCTTCATGCATCGCGCCATTATCCATTCCATTACTGAATTCGCTGTAGAAGAAATCGTTAATGCCATGTCCATATTCATGATATACGACATCACCTGCAAGTGATAAAGCAAAACAGCCATCTCCCTGCTGATAAAAATTTACGGAAGAACCATCATAATAAGCATTGCAGGAGCCGTCTGTTCTTTCCACCCTGGTCGTAAATGACTGATCCAGTGCTTCGAAATCAGGAAGGAATGATTTCATAAAATCATGCACCACATTTACATGGTAGTATGCACTTAGTTGTTCAAGGATTGCATGAGTATCAAATGAAACTTCGTTGATACCCGGAACAAGGTTTACGGTGAAGCTGCTTACAGATGAACCATTGTTACCGGTAACTACTTTGGACCATTTGCCTTCCAGGCTGATGGTAGCAGTTGCGGGAAGTGTAATACCATCTAATGATAAGGTTCCTGTAGCATCGGTGTAATAATTGGTTCCGTTAATATTAATCTCCAGGCCAGACAAATTACGCACTACATTAGGCTCCCATGGATTGGGGTCAGAAACAGTGGCACTTACAATCACCTGGTCGTCAAAATTGCAGATCTCATTGCTGCGATAAAGTACTTCTCCGTTGTTGGCATCTACCTGGGTGTAATATCTTGCAGGATACCCTTCCTGATTGATACAAGAAACTGTTACTTCGTAGACCAGCCTGTAAGCGTAACCATCCTGGTAAGGAACCGGGAGCACCTTTAATTCGGGGTTTACTTTAGTATCATTAATTTCATAAGCAATACCTTCTGTTGCATAAGCAGTGATTGCTGAAGATGATATTGATGGACTGGTTGTAAGTTGAATATCGTTATAAACATCTGCACCAAATAAGACCACCTGATTATCCTTTGTGAACCTGACCGTTACCCTGCTGTTCAATACCTCAAGGCCCTGGTAGTTTTGATAGTAGTCAACATAATGGTACTTCGCCGATTGGTGTGCACTTCGTAATTTCAGTTGATCCGCTTTAACCTTAAAGCCCGCCAATTCAGAGGTAATAAACTCAAGTGCCAAAGCAGCCGGGGTTCCGTTTCCAGCCAATTTAATACCCGTACCATAAGCACGATGCGGCATGCTGCTGCGCTCATCAAAAACAACTTTCCAGCCCTGGTGCTTCGTACTGAACTGCAACCAGGATTTGTCTTGTTGCAGCTCACGCTGCCGCTGATAACTGATCTGTTCTTTATTGTTTTGTATGTAGGTTCGATTGTATGGATCACCGGTTCCCGCACTTGCCAGCATTGAAAAACCGGTGAGCATTAAGAAGAGCGTAGTAGTAAATTTATTCATGGGGCTGTTTGGATTTGGGGTGAAATTAGTATTTTCTTCGTTTGCAACAGCTACGGTGGGGACAGCGGGCGACTCTCCGCCTCAATCACCATTGTTGTACTGCCGAGACAACACATCAATAGCCACAAAGTTCATACTGGAATGCCGGCAATACCATGTTGTGATCTGAGTGCAACCTGCCCTTTCATTTAAGGATAGTATACCGCATTTCCCTCCGCTTCTTAGGTAAAAGCCACCCTTTTCCCCCCCCCCCCCGCCAGGGCGAAAAAAAAAAAAAAAAAAAAAGGGGGGGGGGCCCCCCCCAAAATATTTTCTTTTTTTTTCCCCCCTTTTCCCCCTTTTCCCCCCTTTTTTTTTTTAAACCCCCCCCCCCCCCTCCTTTTTTTTCCCCCCGGTTTTTTTAATCCGGCGGACATATATTCCGGCTGGCAGATCTACGTATGCCTACTACCTATCAGAACTTACTTCCTTCAGGTTAATATCAGCAGGCGGAGCGATAATCAGCGGGAATTTTTCAACTGTTACATTGCTGGTATCTAAACCAAAGGCATCCTCTTCAGAAATGGAAATACGTTTGAGGTAAAAATAGTAGTCCATGATAACCTTGTCAAAGAACGACAACTCATTTTCGTTCGACAGGTATTTTTCCATTACTACAAAACGGAAGTCGCCGGCAATATGCTTTCGCCGAAGCGATTCATACTGGCTGATAATGTCTACCCTTTTCTCCTTCACAAGATTTTCTACCACTCTTTTGAAGAACAGGTTCAATCGCGGAGCAACTCTGAAACCCAATTTGTATTCAATCCTGATCACTTTATTGGGAACCAGTATATCAACGGAATAATCCATGCGGTAAGGTTCATCCACCACATCTACATGTATAAACCAATAGATGTCTGCCCTTTTAGGTTGCTTGTTAAAAATGGAGTAAATCACCTTGTCTTCAATTTGTGTCAGGTAATCGGCACTGGTCAGATAGATTAAATGGGAGGCATACTTAGGCATTGTGCGGTCTTCACTGAGTTCTTTCAGACTTGGCAGGTAATCATTAACCGGCAAAAATTCGAGGTACCGGTTTTTGATCTTCCTGGCTTTAAACCAGGTGTACATAATGGAAAAGAGAATAAAAGCTATCAGGAGCGTCACATAACCACCGTGGGGAAACTTGCTGAGGTTGGCAATAAAGAAACTCAGCTCCACCGAAAAGAAAGTACCTCCAATTAACAACGTGGTGAACCAGGATCCGTGCTTCACATACCAATAGGTGCTGAATAAAATGGTTGTCATCATCATGGTAATGGTAATGGCAAGACCATAAGCAGCTTCCATGTTTGTTGATTCCCTGAAATACAAAATGATCAATACACATCCGGCAAACAAAAACCAATTCACACTTGGTATATAAACCTGGCCTCTCTGTACTGTAGGAAATATCATTCGCACTTTTGGCCAGATATTCAGGCGCATCGCTTCGCTTATTAATGTATATGATCCGGAAATAAGTGCCTGGCTTGCAATAATGGAGGCCGCTGTTGCAATCATGATTCCAAAGATTACGAACCAGCCCGGCATTATGCCATAGAAAGGATTCATTTCCAATACAGTTCCCTGGTGTTCCATCAGCCATGCTCCCTGTCCAAAATAATTCAGTAAAAGACAGGTCTTTACAAAGACCCAACTCACCCTGATATTTTTACGACCGCAATGACCCAAATCGGAGTAAAGCGCCTCCGCTCCAGTAGTGCAAAGAAAAACTGCGCCCAATAACCAGAACCCGTGCGGGTGCTCTGTGAGTAATTTAAAAGCATAAACAGGATTTATCGCCTGCAGGATGGACGGATGTCCCAGTATTTTGCTCATGCCCAAAAACCCCAGCATTGAAAACCAGATGAACATGATTGGACCAAATGAACTGCCTACCAGCCTTGTGCCGGCCCGCTGAAACAAGAAGAGGAACGTGATGATTGTAAGAATAATGGGCAGGGTATTGATATCAGGTTTGTATATCCTCAATCCTTCCACAGCAGCCGATACTGTGATTGCCGGAGTAATGATACCATCAGCCAATAGGGTACAACCACCAATAATTGCTGGATAGATCAGCCATTTCGCACGTTTACGAACCAATGCATACAAAGAAAAAATGCCTCCTTCTCCTTTGTTATCAGCCTGAATGGTAAGTATGATGTACTTAACTGTTGTTTGAATGGTAAGCGTCCAGAAAACACAGGAAACGGCTCCCAATACGAGGAATCTGTCGACAGGATGACGACCCATAATGGCCGACATCACATACAATGGCGAAGTACCAATATCGCCGTAGATAATACCTAATGTAATTAAAATCCCTGCTATGGTAACCTTCTGATGCGCGCTTTTCGGATCCACCTGTTAGTTATAATGCAAGACAAATGTAGCAGTAAATGCAGAATCTCAAATTTCAATTCACATTCATTCTAAAAAAGATGCTTACTGTCTATTCAACTCATACTGCCACACTTAAGCGGTTACCCAGCCAACTGTCTTTCAATGGGAGCAGCCACTTAGTATCCATCTCTTCTTTCGTGGTAATTGCATTGTTGAATACCGGGGTAGTTGCATTTATGGTTCCTGATTTTATTAGTTCCTGAAACGCGTTTAACGGGATCAATTTTATTTCCTGCTCTTCCTTTATGGCAATAAGCAAACGGTTAAAGAGTTGAACATCATAACTTCTTTCCAGCGATTGAATAAACCTGACTGACTTATCAATGGAGCAACCGCTTGCACCGGCTGCTGTTTCATCTACCATCAAAATGATGAATTGATTAAAACGTACTTCTCCGGCAGCATTCAGGTTTGTTCCATGTGCTGACCACTCTTTACAGAAGCTGGTAATTGCCTGATTAATAGAACCTGTTTCCGCTTCAGTAAATGGACGGTTTGCAAGGTAAATCCACACTTTAGACTGATCATGAAAATGATGCATATGCTGTTACTTTAATTGTGAAACCGGCACAAAGATACGATGTAACAGCAGAGATTCCGGTACGATAAAATTTTAGCCAGGAAACATAATCGTCAATCATTGTCCTGATTGTTAATTATCAGAACTGCATGGGCAAATCACACAAATCATAAATTCAGGAAAAAAAATTCAGGTAGCATTTCCCATAAGGAAGCTGCTACAGCATGTTTACTCCATTACAAATCCGGTTGTTTTTTAGGTGCCGGTAATCTTCCTATAAAAAGCAACCTCCCGATTCCGTTGAAATGAAACGGGAGGTTGCAAACTAAATACCAGCTAAAATAAGATTTCCTGGAAATCCGTAAATGCAACAGGATTGCTGTCTATGCTGTTCATTCATTTCCTCTGTCAACGCTCAACCTGGAGCTTATTTGTTGACACTGATTCATTTGTTCTAATCTGAATAAAGTAAAGCCCTGAGGAAAGCCGGCTGCAGTCGAAATTTACCAGATGTCGGCCGCTTTCAAAGGTCCCCTGCTCCTCTTCACGCAAAAGTTTTCCATTCAGGTCGAGTAATTGAATACTTACCGGTGTGGCATAGCTTACGTTAAATGAAATGGTTACTTCATCACTTGCCGGATTCGGGAATAATTGAAGGGACAGATCAACGGCCTCTTCCCCGCTGATTTTTTGTGGCAGGGTTGTAAAATCATTTCCTTTTACAAAAGCAGAAGCAACCAACGGAGGGCTGGAGCATACTGTCTGCAACGTCCATTTATAGGTAGTATTTGGAAGCAGGCCTGTCAATACTTTTGAATTCGAGGTGGAAGATTTCTTAATGCCTGCAGGATCATTTTCCGGGTGGTAGATAATTTTGTAACCGGAAGCACCAGCTACTTCGTTCCAGCCAAGTGTTGCAGATGAAGAGGTAATATTTGTAACATTCAAACCGGTTGGCTTGGGACAATCAGAGACTAAATTGTACTTTAAAATTACACCGGCGGCACCTACTGCATATCCCACCTTTTCATTAGGAAAAAATATGCCCAGCAAACCTTGTAATTGTACACTATCCTTTCCCCAGGTTAATCCGCCATCAGCAGTTACCGGCACTTCTCCATAATCTCCTACAAACCAACCTTTGTTTGCAGAGGTAAACCATGCACCTCTCAGCGCAGCATTCGAAAGGCCGGTATAAACCTGAGTCCAGGTAGTTCCGCCATTTGTTGTCTTTACGATATAGCTTGATCCGCCAACACCCTGATTATTACCTCCACCGGCATACACCGTATTTGCATTAACAACTGCCAGGCCCAGCAAGCCATAGTTGTTGGTATACACGGCAGTCCAGGTGGCCCCGCCATTTACGGTTTTAATTACAATGCCTCCTGTAAAGGTACCGGTGCTGGAAACAGCATAACCTATATCATCACTAATAAAACGTATGTTGATGAGATCCTGTGTTATCGTTGAGTTTTGCGAAGTCCATGTAGTTCCGCCGTTTGTTGTTTTCAGAATCACCCCGGCTCCACCTGCAACATATCCGACATTGGCAGATGGAAAATGTACTGAGCGTAAGGCCTGTGTAGTACCGCTTGTTAAAGGCGTCCATGTTTCACCTGCATTGGTTGTTTTAAGGATGGTACCTGTAAAGCCAACTGCATATCCGGTATTATCATCTGTAAAGTGAACACCGCGTAATGCATTTACCGTACCTGAAACTTTAGAAACCCAGGTATCACCGCCATCTGTAGTTTTCAGTATTACCGCTTGTCCGGGTGAAATCGGTTCGCCCACGACATATCCGGTTTTGGAATTGGTGAAATAAGGCGCTCTCAACGTATTTGTTACGCCACTGTTCAAAACAGTCCATTGAGATAAAACAGGCAGACTGTATATTATTGCTATCAGCAACAATAACAATTTTTGAATGGGTAAAATCTGAGTCATGCTTTTCATGGTTTATGGTTTTGAGGTGAATGAAGAATCATTACAATGACAGCAAGCCAAAAAAACCTAACAGCACTTCGGGAAAAAGCGCTTCACTTCGCACCTTCTGCGTACGATCAAATATAACTATTTGGCGGGGTTTCAAACAGTTTGATTCATTTTTTAAAGAATATTATGGAATTCCTTCAGAAGCAACTTCTCTGTTACTAGCATAACGGCTTACGAAAAGCCTGGATTTAATTGTTCACCACATCGTTTTAAGATGAGCATACTGCTGCGCGAAATCATACTTCGCCGGATTAATTCAGATTAACACTGCTTCTCAATTTGGCAAATGTACTTTCAGGACTAACAGATGACATCACGTAAAACTTTATCTATTTTACACCCCACCCCTCAAACCATTATTGCATGAAATACTTTTTGTCTTTTTTTATATTGTGCTTACTGAACTTCCATAATATGCTTGCGGAGTGCACCCTCTCTGCTCCTGCAGATTTAAAATCTAAAAGTATCGCCAGTTGCCAGTTCACGGCTAAGTGGAAAAAGGTAACCAATGCTATTGATTATACTATTCAATACAGAAAATCAGGAGCTGCCGTGTGGACTGTTATCAACAGCACCGGCAATGTAGATTCTTATCTGCTTAATGCTTTAGATGCCTCAACTACCTATGAAGTGAAGATTGCAGCCGTTTGTGCTAATACTGAAACCGGAATATTTAGTGCACCTATCACCGTAACTACATTGGTTTGTACGGCGCCTGCAGATTTGACTGCTTCCGGAATAACTACAACAACTGCGGGTATTACATGGTCAGTGATATGTAGTGCTCCTAAATTCACTTTGCGCTATCGAAGGGCCGGCACTGTGGAATGGTTCGGTATAAAGAGTATTCCATCTACCAGCTACGTCATGACCGGTTTACATCCAAATACAACCTATGAAATTAAAGTGGAGTCGAAATGCAAAAATGGTGACTCTGAATATTCTCCTTCCATTTTCTTCACGACACTTTCAGCCAATACTGCTAAAAATATTCTTTTGATTATTGTGGATGATGCACGATTTGATTCCTATGCAGCAAATGGTGGACCTTCCTTTTTTAATGACGTAAACATTTCACGCATTGCTCAGGAAGGCGTAAACTTCACACAAGCTTTTGCGGCTTTGTCGATGTGCGCACCAAGCAGGGGCACCATTATGACAGGCCTTTATCCCCACCTGCATGGCATTACTGATAACACACCCCCAAATGAGAATCAAACACTTTCCAACATTTCGTTTCCTGAAATCCTTCGTGACCACGGGTATTATACCGGTCTCATTGGTAAGTATCATATTTCTACCCTTCCGCAGCCGGGCTTTGATTACTGGATGGAAGGTCATTCCAATAAAAATGTCGACGCGAAATTCAATGTGAATGGCATTCCGAAAACTATTCCCGGTCATATAACTGATGTGGTAACAGACAGTGCCTTAGCCTTCTTAAATAAAGTGCCCGAAGGACAACCGTTCTTTCTGTGGCTGGGTTATAAGGCGCCACATTTACCTCCTGTTCCCCGAATGGAAGAGGAAGGCATCTATGACACGGTGGACATGCCATTCCCTGAAAACTTTTATAGGTATGAAACCAACGTTCCGGAATTTAGCTATAAGTGCCATTCATACGGAGATACTTTATTTATTGAAGATTATTACCGAGGATATTTTGAATTGTTGAAAGGGGTGGAAATACGCCTTGGAGATATTTACGATGCCCTGACTATTAAAGGCTTGATTGATAGCACGCTAATTATTTTTATGAGCGACAATGGATATTTGGTGGGTGAACATTTGCTGATGGAAAAGCGGCTTCCTTATGAAGAATCTATCCGCATACCCCTCTTTATGCGGTATCCGTCTGAAATTGAAGCCGGCACCATTGTTTCCGATCAACTGGCCATGAATCTTGATATTGCGCCTACCCTGCTTGATTTTGCCGGTATAGCAGACACGTTTGGCTTTCAGGGCATCTCCTTGTTGAACATGATCAATGGAAGCGCAGGTCGTAATCAACTACTGTATGAATTCATCAACAAAGAATGTGTTCCTGACCTTCGCGGTGTCCGCACTCATAATTATAAATACATAACATATAATTGTACAGAAACCACTGAAGAATTTTTTGATCTTGTCAACGACCCGCAGGAAAATATCAACCTATTCAATGATCCTGCTTATGCAACCTTATTGCAGGAATACCGAGATAAACTTGTTTTCCTGCGTAACTACTATCAAGATTTTTCCTGGGATTCATTATATGAATGCGCTCTTACCAATCCCGAACGATTGACATCCAATACAAAGGAAACACCTGCATTGCTAAATACTTTTCCTAACCCGGTTTCTGAAGAAATGATGGTGCACTTTCTTTCATCAGAAAAGAATTCAGGCAGTGTGCAAATTATTAATGCTTATGGTGCTATTGTCTGGTCTGTTTCTATGGATGCGCCTTTTGACAATTACCTGTCACCTGTAAACGTATCACTTTTACCTGCGGGAAACTATCTGGTACTCCTGACTCATGGCAATAAGCGCTATAAACATGCTTTCATTGTTCAGCAATAATTTCGCGCGTAAAACTGTTGCATATTAGTGCAGGCTGTTAAAAGAACAATATCCTGAAACAGATTGAACTGATGCAATGCAGTGTATTCTAAGGATGTTTGTTTTCTATAAGAAAACGGGTTCATAATCTGCCGCTTCAAATCCTGCCGGAAAGTTGCCATTGACTACAAAAGCTGCCATAACATAACCAACACCATCGGAGCACATTGCAGACCATCCGTTACCTGCAGTCACAAAAAGTTGTTCATCAATTTTACCGATATATGGATTCTTATGTTTTTGCGTGCGTGGAAGAATGCATCGTTTTGTTACATAGTCATCCACTTTCATTCCAGGCATAATCAATTGCAAAGCCTCCCGCATCTCTTTTATATGAGCCGCACTGTCACCCTTCCTGAACCATTTTTGAATGGCCGTCAAATCATTGCCAAAGAAAATATCGTGCGGCAGGTTGCAACCCATCTTCAGATAATGGTGCCCATCCGGATACCTGATAGGTTGCGTAAGGTAAATGCCTTCGACCTCAGGGGTATCCATTTCATAAAGCAGTGAAGGCAGTGTAGAAAGTCTCTCGGCTTCTGCGCTGCTCAATCTTGCCAGCAGCACTGTTTCACTTTTCAAAACCAAGTCTAATTTTCGCGGCAACAATTTTGAAAAATTACTGAATGCACCGGCTGCAATCACTACTTTTTTGGCTTGAAAAATATTTCCCTGATATGTTGTAATCTCAATACATCTATTATTAACAGTAACACCGTTGACCGTATCTTTAAAAATGGTGCCTCCATTCTTCTTAAAAACATTGAGCTGTGCCATAATTAAATTAGGCGGGCTAATATGACCTGCAGGAGCAGGTTCAAACATTCCCTTGGCTCCATCTGGAAAAACAAACTCAGGAAATGACTGCCGAAGTTCATCAGTTGAAGCAAAGAATTTTGTTTCAATGCCGAATTGGTGCGCCCTTCGCTTAGCTTGCATGAGAAAGTCATCAGTACCCGTTGGATTCACATATAAACATCCTATCCCGGTATGAAATGGGATACCACTCAAATGCGCTAAGACCGGATATTGATTTACGGCTGCTACATTCAGCTTCGTCATTGCATCAGTTTGTCCAACCATTCGTTGCACCCTTCCGCTATCGTAATGACTTGAAAATACCACGGCTTGATCCATATTTTCCGGCTCATCAGGGCCAATGATGGCAATGCTTTGTTGCGTCATGCTAAGGTGCCTGGCTGTTGCAGTACCAATTAATCCTTTGCCTATTACAATGATATCATAAAGCATACATGCTCTTCAATTGTTGTTAAACGCGCATTGTCATTCAAACGAAAAGAACTTTATCACTATTTACTATCTGCTGTTACATCTTCAATATCACCTGCAACAAATATCTTTCTTCCATTTCAAATGATCACTCCACCTTTGTAAGTTCAAATCCTGACCAATACAAATTACCATTGGGTAAAACTTCCAGTGTACTGCCTGAACCACGCTCAATTCCATCTCCGATGGCCATCGTATCGCTGATTACATTAAAGGAAACAAAATCCTCTTCTTCTTTGAGCGGATCGCTTCTGTGCAACAATATTTTGTTTCCAATAATTTGCAATTCATCCGGGAACAACAGCAGGTTGCCCTGGCAAAGATTAATGATTTTGTATGCTCCTGTTCTTGATCTCCATGATGCTGTTACCGGAATGCCTTTGTCTTTCATTGAAACGTATTCAAATTTTTTCGATGCATTATCAATGGTTTTCATGAAAACATCTCCGTTGATTTCCCGGAATGCAAATGATGCGGTTTTGACTTTTATCGGGAAAATTTTCAGCAACAGATATTTTACGCTATACAAATTCTGCTCATCGCGATTCAAAAGCAGTTTAATTTTCTCTTGCCGGAAAATCAGCTTCTTATTATTCTTTGCCCGTATTGAGACAAAATCTTCTCCGCCACTTCCGTACGTACCTGCTATTTGTTCATGAGCAATGCCATCGGCACTGATTGCTGCAGGTGTGAATGCAACAGGTACTGACTTTTGTAATGGGATTTCCTTTACCAACCTTATGTATTCTCTTGCCATTTGCAATACGATTGCTTTGGTGAAAGCACCCCCATTGGCGGCATTGGTCAGGAGTACAAACCCTATATCGAGTACCGGAAAAACAACCAGTATAGAATGAAATACCCTGGAATCACCACCATGTCCTATGTTTTTCCCTATCAGACTATCCATATCAGAACCAAGGTTATTGATGAATAATCCATACCCAAATTCATCATCGGTGGGAAGCAGGAGATTACCGGTTTGATCGGTCATCATCCGTTGCAGAGTAGCACCTTGCAATAATTGCCTATTACTGATCATGTCATGCTGCAGTAACATGCGGCACAATTGCGTCAGGTCAGCAGTGGTGGAGTACATCCCTCCTGCTGCCACATCACGCAACGGGGTTTCATTGCAGACAATACTGTCTTTTAAATATCCTTTGGAAAGAAGTGGCAAGGTATCACCGGGTTTCACTACTCCTGTGCTATACATTTCCATTGGCGCCAAAAATTGTTGCTGAACATAGGTCTCAAATGGAATACCGGTAACTTTTGAAACAAGACAACCCAAAAGCGCATAACCTGTGTTTGAATAATTCCTTTTCAACCCTGCAGGAATCGTCAGATATAATTTGTTGGCTTCGGAAATAATTGACTCCGGTTCTGGAGGCACCGCACACATACTTCCGTTATCAATGTTATCGATTAGTCCGGAAGAATGGGTGAGTAAGTCGTGTACCGTGATCGGACGAAACCCGGGCGCATAACGAAACTTCAGCTCATCAAGGTACGCTTCCACCGGTGCCTGCAAATCTATTTTCCCTTCTTCCTGCAGTTTCATCACTGCCATGGCAGTAAAAATCTTAGTGATAGAAGCAATGGGATAGATCGTTTCTTTTGTGGCTTCGATTTTAAGTTCCAGGTCGGCATAGCCATAATTCCTGAATAATACCGGCAAACCGCCATCCACCACAGCCATAGAAAATCCAACCATCCCATACTTACCCATCTGCTGTGGAATGAAGGAATCGAGACGGGCAACAAAATTTTCTCTTCCGGAAGCCTGTTGCTGCGCATGCAAGATTAATGGCAGCAGATAAAACCATAAAAAGAATGTTGCTTTCTTCATATTTAATTCAGATGAAGCTTTTGCATGCGACTTTATCGCATAAGCATGTCCTGGTATAAAAAAATCAATTCCTCAATCCAAAAGCTATTGCATCCTGGCAATCAGTACCACATGTTCAGACAGACACTATATCAAAATTACGGGAGTCGCACGGTTGTGGATTCAGCATTCCTTTTCCCATTCACAGAAAGAGGCAGAAACACATACAGCATGAACGCTTCGTTTGAACCTTTTAAAATAGCTTCAGCTATTATTGAAGCATGATGTTACTTCATGGCATCTGCCACCAATTCTGCAAGGTCTTTAAGTTTAGGTGCATCATCACCGGCTTTGTTTTTTAGTCCATCATCCATCATGGTCATACAAAACGGACAAGCTACCGCAACAATCCTGGCGCCTGTTCCGATAGCTTCCTCAGCACGTTCTACATTAATGCGTTTGTTGCCGGGCTCTTCTTCCTTAAAAACCTGCGCTCCTCCCGCACCACAACACAATCCATTAGAGCGGCAACGTTTCATTTCCTTTAAATCAGCTTTAAGTGCTTCCAGTACAAAGCGTGGTGCCTCATAAATACCATTAGCCCGGCCTATATAACAGGAGTCATGATAGGTAATGCCTGTTTGTTGTATGGCATGGTTGTCACTGATTTTTATTTTGCCATCCAACAACAACTGCTGCAATAAAACGGAATGGTGCATCACCTCATAATTTCCGCCCAGCTCTGCATATTCATTCTTTAGGGTATTGAAGCAATGTGGACAGGCAGTAACTATTTTTTTTACACCATAATTGTTCAGGTTGGCAATATTGGTGAAAGCCTGCATCTGAAAAAGGAAATCGTTGCCGGCACGTTTAGCAGGATCACCGGTGCAGGTTTCTTCAGTACCCAATACAGCAAATTTGATATTGGCAGCTTTCAGAATGGATGCAAAAGCGCGTGTAACACTTTTATACCGTTCGTCAAAAGAACCGGCACACCCTACCCAGAAAAGCACATCAACCGTATCTCCTGAAGCTGCAACATCAGCCATCAAAGGTATTTCCAGACCTTCTGACCAGTTAAAACGATCTGCAGGTGAAAACTGCCAGGGAGCGCCATTGTTCTCGATATTGGTATTCATCATGGCCAGTTCATTCGGCATCTTTGATTCTTCCATCACGAGGCTCTGCCTCAAATCCATAATGATGGATAATGGTGAAATGTTAACCGGACACTCCTGAACGCAGGCATTACAGGTAGTGCAGGCCCACAGTTCCTCCGGTGTGATGTAATCACCCAAAAGTGATTTGTTGTCGCTGAAACTCAAGCCATGTAAATCAATATTCTTACCTGCTTCCTCCATCCTGTCCCTGGTCTTCATCATAATCAGGCGTGGAGAAAGCTTTTTGCCAGTCATGTTAGCAGGACATGCAGCAGTGCACCGGCCGCACTCTGTACAAGAATAAGCATCCATCAATTGCTTCCATGAAAGATCCGCGATATCTTTTGCACCAAAACGTGCTGCCGCTTGTTCATCCACCGGTGGAACGGCAGCGGGATCAAGCATGAGTTTTACTTCACGTGTTACTGCTGCCGAATTAACGAACCTGCCCGCAGGAAACAGGTTGGAGAAATATACATTCGGGAAGGAAATGATGATGTGAAAGTGCTTGGAGATGACCAGGTAGTTTAAGAAAATCAGAATGCCGATGATATGTAACCACCAGGCACCCCTTTCTACCAGTTGCAAAATACCATCAGGCAACATGGAAAATACAGGTGAAATAATGGTCGCACTCACCGGGAAATGTCCTGCCGTGATATAATGCCCTCCCACCCTTTGCTGTAACAAATAGTCAGAGCCGTTCATCGAAAGAAACAAGATCATCAACACAACTTCAAACATCAGAATATTCGCTGCATCCTTACGCGGCCAGCCGTCGAGGTCGCTGCTTGCAAACCTGGGCAGTTTCATGATGTATCTTCTCCATAAAAATACGATGGCAGCGATCAGGGTGCCTGCTGCCAGCAATTCATAGACTATAATAATGGTATTATAAAGAGCCGCAGGCAATATGGCAGCAAATAAGCGGTGCGTACCCAAAATACCATCCAATACAATTTCCAAAACTTCTGTATTGATGATGATGAACCCGGCATAAATGATAATGTGAAAAAAACCGGCAATTGGTTTCGTTAACATTTTCGATTGGCCAAGTGCTACTCTTAATAAGGTTGTCCACCGTTTTGCAGTATCACCGGAAATACGCTCATCGCGGCCAAGATGAATGTTACGAATGATCTTTTTTACATTTCTCGTAAAAACAAAAACAGCTACCGCCAGACAACAGACAAAAATTATTTGTGCTATCAACATAGAGTTCATATTTGGGTGTACGTAATCGCAGGGAACATCTGCCCAATCGTTACTGCGCTCAGCCTTTGTTAAAGGTCAGCGTGGTGGTTATCCTGCGAAAAATACAACTCATTTTCAATCTCCTGCTATTTTATGCTTCTTGTTTTTTTTACCATATTGATCCACAAGGATACTCCTTCACTTTGTGATAGCAATAAAAAGGCGAGCTGAGCTGCTTACTATTCATGATTCACAGATTCTGCACATTAACAAAGAACGGATACACTTAATGCAGCTAATTGTTCGAAAATTAATCAGATCCGGTTTGCTTCATCTTGAAGCAGGTTTGTACTTTTACCTTCAATCATAAGCACGATGGACAGATAAAATGCTCTTGCCGCTTCTTCGTGAATAATTCAGAAAGTGGTTCAAACCATTAATAAAAATTACGGGTAGACAAAGGCAACTTTTCAAAACGATTCAATAACAAGATATGGACGCAATAAAAAGATCACTAATCCTTGATCAGGATGATATTAACAGAAAGATAGAGCGCATCAGTTATGAGATATTAGAGCAGAATGATGGGGAGCAGGAAATAATCCTGGCCGGAATCCGGCAAAAAGGATTTGTATTTGCCCAGCGTCTTGAATCATATCTCAGACAGACAGCCAACTTTTCTATAATTCTCACAGACCTTCAGTTGCAGAAACATAATCCTGTTGTTTCAGAGATACTGATGGGTATTGATCCATCGTCCGTTAATAACAAAGTGGTGATTGTATGCGACGATGTAGCGAATACAGGAAAGACCCTGCTCTATGCGATGAAGCCATTTCTTGATTTTGCGCCTAAAAGAATTCAGATTGCGGTGTTGATTGACCGGCAACATAAAATTTACCCGGTAAGTCCTGACTTCGTAGGTCTTTCTCTTTCTACCAATATGCAGGAGCATATTACTGTTGAAATCGGTACCGGCATGGAAGAGGCAGTCTATTTAAGCTAAAATTCAGTAAGCACTTCGAAAACCGGAACCCTGATCTGCCTGGGACAATTATAAAATTTTATCAGGCTAATTTTCCTTTTTGCATTACGCAGCAGTTACTTTCACCTGGCATTTTGTTTTATCTACATTTGAAATACACTTTACAGGAACAGCTTTAACACTTCTTTTCATGGTTCCATCAATTACATGAACAACTCCTTGTTTTTCACACCGGCTAAACTTGGTCCGCTTCAACTCCGGAACCGCAGTATAAGAGCTGCAGCTTTTGAAGGCATGACTCCCGGTCATGAGGTGAGCGACGCATTGATCAGTTACCACACCGCTCTTGCACAAGGAGGCGTGGGAATGACTACTATCGCTTATGCTTCAGTGAACAAGGGCGGCTTGTCGTTTCCACACCAATTGTACATGCGGAAAGAAATAAAAGCATCATTACAGAAACTTACTGCTGCTGTACATAAGGAAGGTGCTGCTGTATCCATTCAGCTGGGACATGGCGGCAACATGGCAAATCGTACAGTAACAGGAATACGACCGGTTGCTGCCAGTGGGGGAATCAATTGGTACGGCCCCACTTTCCCGCGAAGCATGGTAACTCATGATATTGAATCATTGAAAAAAGATTTTGTTCAAGCGGTTCTATTAGCTGCCGAAAGCGGTTTCGATGCAGTCGAAATTCATGCAGGACATGGTTATCTCATCAGTCAGTTTCTATCCCCCTATACCAACAAGCGAAAAGATTTATACGGAGGGAAATTTGAAAATCGAAAAAGGTTGATGACAGAAATACTTCAATCCGTGCGTGAAGCCATGCCGGAGAAAATGGCCTTGCTGGTGAAAATGAATTGCTGGGATGGCTTTGAGGGTGGCATTACCCGGGAAGAAGGAATATTGACTGCAAAAGAAATAGCAGCTTGTGGCGCTGATGCTGTTGTAGTGAGTGGAGGTTTTGTGAGTCGTGCACCTATGTATGTGATGCGTGGAAAAATGCCGGTGGATATTATGGCTTATTTTATTAAGGAGGCATGGAAGAAAATGTTTGTCAGCTGGTTTGGTGAATCCTTAATACCTGCTATTCCATTCCATGAAGGTTTTTTTATGGAAGCAGCGAAGTCTATTCAAAATTCACTGAGCATACCGGTAGTGCTGGTTGGCGGTATGAATAGTATCGAAACCATCAACAAAGCCATGGAGGAAGGTTTTCAATTCATTGCAATGGCCAGGGCCTTGATACACAATACAAATTTCATCAATGATTTGCGAAATGAAACCATCAACAGGTCTGAATGCACTATTTGCAATTATTGTGTAGCCAAAATGTACAGTGGGCAAATAGCATGTCATCTCAACGAAAAAAACTTACCGGCTGCATTGCAGGAAAAAATAGCAGCCATGCAAATGAATGGACATCCGGCTTTAAAAGCAAAAAGTGCAGCGATATAAGATGAATGATACTTATGCCTTGGTTACAGGTAGTTCTTCCGGTATAGGCCTTGAAATAGCCAGATTATTAGCCTTACGTGGTTATTCCCTGCTGCTGGTGAGCAATGAAGCAGAAAAGTTGCTTCTGCTTAAGACTGAATTTGAAATGAATTACCAAGTTAAAGTGGCCACACTTTATTTGGACCTGTCTTATCACCATGCTGCGCAGGAAGTGTTCAATTATTGTCAGCAGGAGACAATTGAAGTGGAGGTATTGGTAAATAATGCAGGATTTTTCTTCTTTGGTGAAGTCACATCCGTTGATATTTATCAAGCAAAACAGAAAATTCAATTACACGTATTAACCACTTCATTGCTTTGCACCTTGTTTGGCAATGAGATGAAAAAGCGCAGAAAGGGTTTCATTCTGAATAATTCATCCATTGCTGCTTATAAAGCCTTTCCGGGCATTGCCTACTATGGAGCAACTAAAGCGTATATCAGCAGTTTTACGCGAAGCCTTCGAACGGAGTTAAGATATTATGATGTATGGGTGACCTGTCTCTGCCCCGGTGCGACTGCTACTAATCTCTATGACCCGCATGTGATCAATGTAGACCTCGGAAAAAAACTGGGTATCATGATGTCTGCAGAAAAAGTAGCAAAATTGGGCGTGGAAGGATTGTTTAGAAATAAAGCAGTAGTGATTCCGGGTTTAGTAACCAGGCTACTATTATTCTTTTCGCTGATTACACCACAATGGGTGATCTACGCAATAAGAAAGAGAACGAAGTTTTTGAAATAGCCAATTCCTTATCGGATCAGTACCACGCTTCCTGAATGGGAATAGGTTTGGTCTGCGCGGCCTTCTATGCGATAATGCACATCATACACATACGTTGCCATTTCTTCCGGTTTGCCCTCAAAGTTGCCATCCCATCCTTCTGTACTACTGGCAAAGACAACCTGGCCCCATCGGTTGAAAATTTTGAAGGACTCCAATACTGCCAGGTCTCCTAAAACCGGGAATAAGACGTCATTCAGCCCATCATTATTCGGAGAAAATGCACTAGGAACCAAAACATAACTGGTTGGCAGTATGATTACCGTTATGCTATCTGCTCCTTTACATGCCGATGCAATATCGGTTACTTCAACAGTGTATGTAGTAGTATGAAAGGGGAATGCTACTGTTGTCCAGGAAAAACTATCGGTCAGATTATAGGCAGGTTTCCAAACAAAGCTGAAGTCTCCAAACCTATCCACTTGTGCATTCAAAATAGTGCTTTGCCCAAGCTCAATAGATACATCAAGTCCTGTTTGAATAACCAAATCGGCAAGTGCGTATACATTTTCAGCCAGGTTGATGAAACAGCCGTTGGCATCAGTAACCTGCACGTTGTAATAACTGGAGGTTAACTGATCAAGTGAAGGTGTATTCAACAGTGCATTGCCATTCCATTCGTAGTAATAAGGTATAGATCCTCCTGAAACATAAGCGGCAATACTGCCGTCAGATGCCGATGGACAGCTTGGGGACTTTATCATCAATTCACCGACCAGGGAATCAGGTTGTAAAACATAAAAAGTATCCACTTCCTGGCATCCGGAGTCATCAGTAACAATTACAGAATAGGCACCTGCAATTAAATTGTTAATGCCTGAAGTAACCTGGTTGGCTTCCACCCAGAAATATTGGTATGGTGCAACTCCTTGCGTAACACCTGTTGCTATAGCACCATCACTAAATCCGAAGCAGGTGGCAGGAGTGATAGCCGGTGTAATAATTATTTGCGGTGGACTGGAGATTACAACCGTGGTGTCGGCAAGACAACCTTTAATATCCATTGCGGTTACAGTATACGATCCGGCTACGAGCTGTTTGGCAGTATCACTGTTTTGTCCGCCAGGCTGCCAGTTGAAAAAATACACACCTGCTCCGCCGGTAGCATTGGCCGAGGCCCATCCATCATACCCGCCAAAGCAGGAAACATTTTGTAAAGTTGTAGCAATCAGAATCTCATCAGGCTCGCCGATCACAATGGTATCGATACGTGTACAATAGTTGGCATCCTGTACCGTAACATAATACGAGCCGGCGCATAATGCACTATCAAAGGCAGCAGTTCCGCCGGTTTGTTGCCAACTGATACTGTAAGGTGCAGCACCACCGGCCGGAAATACTTCAGCAATGCCATCACAGTATCCGAAACATACGGCATCGGATTGTGAATGGGTAACGGTAACCGGGTTGTCGAAGTCCAGTTCAAAACTATAGGTTGCTTCACAACCTGCCGTATCGCTGATCGTAACCGTGTAGGTTCCTGCACCAACCCCGCTTATGCCGGATGTGGTTTGTCCGCCGGGTGACCACAGAAAAGAGGCCGGCCCGATATTTCCGGTAACGGTCAATGCAATAGCACCATCGTTATCAAGGCAAGTTGGCTGCACGATTGCATTGGCGGCAGACAAAAAACAGGCCTGCGAATAAGCATTGCTAATATTAAAGGGAGCACCAGGGCAGGTGTTTGAGGTCCAGGAACCTGCCGATCCATCGCCAATGGCTGTTGCATCCACCGAAAGACTTTGTCCGTAAGAAGATGCGCTTACCATAATAGAAAAGCAGAAGGTCCAGGTGTAAACTGTGCAGTTATCACCAAAGTTATTACCCGGATTGCCATCTAACACATTACCCGCAAATCCGGAAGGCGTATCGTATGAGAAGCAGGGTCCATATGATTGAAAGGTAGAAACAGAAGTTACGGAATTATAATAATCCCAGTTACCCATGCCATCGCATCCATTAGGCACACTGATCGGTGTAAGTGTTGACAAATCCCAACCGGGGCCAAAATTCAGGTCAAGCGTATGAAACCAGTTTGAATTGCATTGATTATAATTCTGAATACTGTAACAATAGGTAACCACGGTACTGGCATCATAAAATCCATTGACAGGAAGCGGGCTTACGGTATAAGATTGCGCACCCAGGCAATCAGCAGGTAATCCATTGCACTGGCTTAAGCTGCGCTGATAAAAGACCAGACAAATGAAAGTAATAAGTAAAATTGATCGGTGCATATTCCGGCAGGCCGGTATTTTTTTTGAAATGTACGAATAAATTGCAATGATTTTCAGGTAGAAAACTGAACTTATCCATAGTGTGAAAAACGCGCTTTTCCAAACAAGCGTTCGAAGGGCAAATAGTATACTCAGCGAAAACTTACATTGTAGCAATTGATTGATGATAAGGCATAAGGTGCCGTGCTACAGTATCAGGTAACAAAAGCACTTCTATGGACCAGCATAAGCCTAAAAAAAACAGCATGAACAGAGTTGATAATCTCTGTACATGCTGTTTTCAATAACCTGCCTTACAGGCGCTTGCTATTTTATAACCACCATTTTCTGATTGAAAACGGAGCTGCCTGATTTTGCATTAACCAGGTAACTTCCGGGAGTTAATTTAGATGTATTGATCAGTATATTACTTTCTCCTGCAGCCAAATTTTTCTCATCCAACTTTAGAACCAGGTCGCCTTTAAGACTATAAATATTTATCTCTACAAGGCCCGCTTTGGCAAGCACAATTCTAAGGTTAGCTTGTTCATGAACCGGATTTGGAAATAACATCGCGTTATTTATAATCGATGCCGATTCATCAATACCAACCAGGCTTCCGGATCTGAAGATGCCGCGTCCGTAAGTTCCGATATAAAGGTAAGGTTTGCCGTAATATGGCACTTGTTTGATTTCCAGGACAGGCACTCTTGCCATTCCGCCGTTTTCTTCCGTCCAGCCGTCTGCGTTACCTAAATCTCTTGCATAAATGCCATAATCTGTTCCGATGATGATTCTGTTTGGATTCTCAATATCTACCACAGCAGTCCAAACGGGCATTTTAGGTAAGTTATCAGTCAAATCCGTAAAAGTCATAGTTGATTCGAGTGCATTGGTAGAGCGCCAGATATTTTCATCATTACCATAGCGGGCAGCAGTAACAACAACGTTGTTGGCATTTGTAGGATCTACAGCAATCCAACGAAGGTATCTGCCGGGAGCTACCTGTACCGATGAAACCACGATACCACTGTCAACTGCATTCCAGGCTGCAGCGGTAGAAGAAATGGAAGGATAGGAAAACTTACCAGCTTCATCCACAGCAAGCAAATTAGAATAACGGTATAAAAAGCCATTTGATGTTCCGGCGTATGCATGATCTCCATCTTTAGAAAAAGCTACACAGGTTACCCAGCCGCTTGTAAGTGGAAACCGGAACCAGTCTGGGTCTACTGAAAAGTTCATAGCACCCGTAGTGAGCCACATATGACCTGAATTTCCGCCAACTCCCCCGGCACCCAATATATAAAATGCACGTCCGGTATCAGGTTGCTCCCAAAGTGCAAAAGGTGTAAGCCAATCCGCTCCTTCATCAATTCCACCGTCTCCGCTTGCATCAATTCTGTCATCATAAAAAAGATTAAATCCTCCTCCCTTGCTGGACGACCTTGTTACGGTTCCTGCAGGAAGCCCCGCAAAAAAAGCGTTCGGGTTAACTTTTCCAATTTCGCAGAAGCCACCATCACCTCCCTGAATCTCCTTAGCTGCCATAGTGGTGTTACCGAGAAAATCAATATAGTTAGTACCATTATCCTGTGTGCCCCCAATTACTTCCCCTGTTGCAGCAGCTGCTACTGAGTAGAACTGTGTTACATTAAAATTGCGGTTCACATCTGAAAAAATCGGATAAATATCATCTGCATTTCCTGACCTGAACAGGCCTCCATCGCAGCCCACATACATTTCACTTGGATTGAAAGGGTTAAACTCAATCGCATGCATATCAGCATGTATATAAATATCTGGATCAAAAAACTCACCCAGCCAGTTGCTGACACTGAACCATCCGAGTGTAGGGGTATATTTCCACATGCTTAGCTGACCACCGAAGTAAATAACGTCCGGATCTGTTGGCAATGCGCCAACACAAATATCGTAGGTACCCTGTTGACCGGGAGGATTGAAACTTGCACTTCCTCCGGGGCCTATCAATGTCCAGTTTGTTCCTCCATCAGTTGACTTGAACACCCCTTGTAAATCTTCTGATGCACTGTTAATACAGATAGCATACACATAAGAGGCATTCGATGGTGCCACTTCCAGTTCAATTCTGCCGATTCCGCTGTTAGGAAATCCGCCTAGTCCGGACCGAACCTCAAAGCTATTGCCATCAGGAGTAGTAGAACGGTAATATTTGTTACCAACTACCGCATGCACATATCCATCACTTCCCGTTTTAACATCCCATGAATAAGACAGTATGGGGCCAACGGCATTTGTCCAGGTTGTTCCCCCATCGCTGGAAATACGCAGTCCTTTATTGGTAGAAGCATAAATTTTGTTGGCATCGGTAGGGCTGGTTGCCAAACGGCTAACATAGGCCCAATCTTCCGTTGTAGAATTACCTGTTGCAGGAATGGTAGCCGTTAGTTGAGTAAATGTGTTACCACCATCGGTTGATTTGAATATTCCTCTTCCCGGGAATCCGAATGCGCTGAACCCTGTAGGATTATTTAATCCGAAACTATAGAATGCTTCACCGGTTCCGAAGTAGATATCTCCATTTGAGGCTTGTGCAATAGTAGAAATGGTTAATGATTCAAAGAGATCGTTCACCTTTCCCCAACTAAGTCCATTATTCGTGCTCTTCCACAATCCACCGGATACAGCACCTGCAAAAATTACTCCCTGGTTATTTTTATCAAACAGGATACTGCGGGTTCTGCCACCGATATTGTCCGGGCCCATTTCTTCCCATTGAATGCCCATACTCCTATTCGAACTCATCGAATTCACCGCATCATACGCTTCATGCATGGAAGCCAGGTCCAACTCTCCTGTCTGATCATTTACCCTGACTGACATCCACCATTCTATAGCACCTGAAATACCATGCTCATTCTTCTCCTCGTATTTGGCAACCGGAGCATATGGGTTAATAAATGCCAACAGCAAAAAGAAGGCTATTGTGATTAATCCTGTAAAAAGAAGTAAACGTTTCATGGTTTGGTTCTTGGATTTATGATTGGCTAAAAGTAAAAAAGATTCATTCAAAGAAAAACGATCATTCAATTTATTCGTGTCATGCTATCGTAAACATCCTGATTGCTTATCAAATTTATGCTTACACATTTGCTTTCTTTTGAAAACAGTCCCTTTCGGTTTTCAAAGTCTATCTTTTACAATTATACTGATTATTAAACGTAAAACGCAAATCATGCGCGTAACACATAGTCTTTTGACTTAGTTCACATGTTTTTCAGCATGATATGAGGACCGTACCAATGGTGCGCTTTCTATATATTTAAAGCCTTTGGAAAGACCCACTTCCTCATAATGTTTGAAAATATCAGGGTGAACCCACTCTGCCACTTCCAGGTGGTTGCGTGTTGGCTGCAGGTATTGACCAATCGTCATTACATCACATCCGGCTTCTCTTAAATCATCCATCACCTGATAGACTTCCTCTTTGGTTTCTCCAAGGCCGGCCATAATACCTGATTTGGTTCTGATGCCTCCTTCTTTAAGCCTTCGTATTACGGCAAGGCTTCGTTCATACTTAGCCTGCGGTCGTACCTTTCTGTAGAGGCGCGGAATCGTTTCCATATTGTGCGAGACCACTTCCGGTTTCACAGCAATCATCATATCCACACTTTCCATATTTCCTTTGAAATCAGGGATCAGTGTTTCCATAGTAGTTGCAGGATTCAATTCACGAACAGCCTTTACGGTTGCAGCCCAAATTGCAGCACCGCCATCCTTAAGTTCATCCCGGTTTACAGAAGTGATAACGGCATGCTTTACACCCATCAGTTGAATGGCCGCTGCCACCCTGTTAGGTTCATCCCAGTCAAGTTCAGTAGGCATGCCTGTATATACAGCGCAGAAGCCGCAGGAACGTGTGCATATGTTGCCCAATATCATGAAGGTGGCAGTACCTGCACCCCAGCATTCGCCCATATTCGGGCAGTTACCGCTCTCGCAAATAGTATGCAACTTGTAATGGTCTACAAGTCCGCGAACATGGCGGTAGTTCTCACCTGTCGGGAGCTTTTACCCGAAGCCAGTCCGGTTTTTTTATGCGTATAGGTTTTTCCTGAATCGTATTCAGTTCAATCATTTCACCACTTTTTACCAAACTGCAAACTCACATACAGGTTAGGGAAGAACTGCTGGTTTTTTTCAAGAACCATGATCGGAATCTCCTTGTAGTATGCGTCAAAAATAATTCCTACTTCCAGGCTCTTGATGAAGTCATCGTAAGCAGCCCAGTCAAATGCAAGACCCGACTTCAAATGAAGTCCAGGAATAAACTTTATCTGCCCGATGCCATATCCAAATCCTGAGCCTCCGTAAATGGAAAACCAATCAAGAAATTTGGAAGCATTCTCTGCTGAATATCTTTCTGAAACAATGCGATAGGTGGAGGAATTATCTACAGGATATAACAGATCAAGATAATAAGGCTTTAAAAGGCCGAGTGAAAGACCGCCTACTATCTTAATA
The DNA here is from genome assembly GCA_016704325.1 of Chitinophagaceae bacterium. Lineage (GTDB taxonomy): Bacteria > Bacteroidota > Bacteroidia > Chitinophagales > UBA10324 > JACCZZ01. Next base: position 231,056 of record JADJAG010000007.1, on the reverse strand, counting down.
CCCACTTCAACCCCTTTGTGCGATGCACGCTCGGTAATCATAAACTGACGACCAATGGAGGAATTCAGCAAATAGAAATTATTCTGTTTGCCATAGATGAAAGGCTTCGGTGAATTAATACCAAAAAAAGAAAAGCCAAAATCAATCGTTTGCTTCACCTCTTTAGGATGATGCAGCTGCGTAAACTCAAATTCGTAAATGGTTTTCTTTTTTAGTTCCTGTCGTTTGCCTACATCCAAAAAAATGCCCCAACCTGCTGTGTGAACGATGATCCCTCCGCTTAGCTCATGATTATATATTACACCCTTCAGGTCGCCCGGAAGCTGTGCAAATGAAACTGCGCTGCATAAGAGAAAAACAGGTATTGCCAAAAGGCGTTTCATACTTCAATATTACTACTTTTTCATTTTACCTGAAAGTACTTCTTGAATAATGTATATGGCAAATTGCATTTCTCAGAGATAAAATAATACAAGCGTGAAGTCGCCAGGACGCCAAAAAAACGCAGCATATTGATCCTTTGTGATTTTCTTTGCGTCTTGGCGCTAAAAAAGCAAGGCGCTAAGGTAAACGCTACAGCATTAAGTGCAATTTGGCATACACCACTTGAATAGTATAGTTTATCCGCATAAGTGTTGCTACACTACTTTTTTTCTACAATTTCCAAAGAGATATCTGTAGAGCTATCACAGAGAAAAATGTGCAACGTTCATTTGACAGCAGCTTCACTTATGTCAGAACGGTTATTGTGATCACTTTGTACTTTCCCGTTTAAAATCATGGTCCTCTCCGTGGTTATTAGTCCTTTCAAAATTACTTCTCACATCAACCATCACAACTCAAAAATAACTCCAATGGAAGGAAGTACTGTTCCGGTTGTATTTTCCAGTAAATAGGTTTGATAAGATCCGGGATTAGCCGGATCAACCAGCGGATTTCCATCGGCATCTCTTCTTACGTCCAGGTAATCCGGCAAGGTTGTATCAAATGCATATATATTCTGCACATCCAGGTACAGATTAAGGTTGAACTTATTGAAGAACCACTTCTTATCAATGCGCCCATCGAGCTGATGAAATGCAGGCAACCGTTGTGTATTCAGGTAATCGTAATCAGGAAGTCCTTGTCCATTTACATTCCATACCGGAATAAGCGATGACAATGGAATATCGTATGGTGTATAAGGTGAACCTCCCGAGAATCTCCATTTCAATCCCAGTTCCCAGTTTTTGCCAAATTTCTTTCCGGCAGTAAGCGAAACAATAATCCTGCTATCCCAGGAGGATGGCACATACACTTCATTCTTGTCCTTGAACTCACTTCTAACAAAGGTAATAGCGGTCAGTCCATAGAAACCCTTGAATAACTTTTGTTGCAACAACAATTCCAGCCCATAACTTCTGCCCTGCGAAGTGGAATTGACTGCAGTATTGCCTACTACTCCAAAATCGGCGCCTAGGTTTGCCAGTGAGATGGAATCTTCAAGTATGAACGGATACTGATCGTAGTATTTATAAAAACCTTCAATGGAAATACGTCCGTTATTCTGTGTATAGTATTCAAAACCTGCAACCAGGTGTTTACAGGAAAAATAGGTAACTCCATTTTGTTTGTTCACCAGGTTCTCATTATTGTCGCGATAGCCCAGCACCGTATAAGGCGGCAACTGATAATAGATGCCTGTACTAAAATTGAAGTTAAATGCTTCATTAATGTTATAGGTAGCCGAAAAACGTGGTGATAATTGTTTCAAAGGATTACTCATCTCAGCAGAATAATTGTTGAAGTCAGTCCGCAAGCCTGCAGAAAGTACCAATCGCCTTTCAAAGAACGGATAGGTTAGCTGACCGAACAATGCATACTTGCTGAATTTTATTTCCGAAGTGAAGTCAATAGTGTAGATATTGCCTTCCGGATCAGCCTGTTCATTAAAGGTCGAATTGTTGTATTTCACAAATTCATAACCGGCTCCATAGTTAACTTTCAGGCCTTTTTTGTAAAAATTATTTTCCAGCCTGAACTTGTTCTCAATCTCTTGTGATTTATAATTCAACACAAGGTTATCCGGGTTGCTGTCGTCATTTTGATAATACTTTTCGGCTTCATTATTCAACATATTCCTGCTCACCACGCCAGTAATGAAATTATTTTTCCCGAAGTGTTTATACACGGCGCCAATGGTATAATTCCATTGATTATTGGTTGGTATATTACCGAGGATATACTTTTGCTGGTCGGTGGAATCTGCTCCAAGGTTAAGTTTGAAATTATCCAGTGCACCAAGCGAGATGATGGCCAGTTCATTTTTAGTATCAAACTTGAATTTGTACTTGAACTGATAGTCATTATAGGTAGGCAAAAATGGCAATGCCAACGCTTTAAACAGGAACTGCAGGTAAGACCTTCTTACTGAAAAGATAAAGGTTGATTTGTTGCCTATTGGTCCTTCTAAGGTAAGTCCAAGGTCACTCGAACCTAAAGTAGCTGACAACCCAAGATGATCATTGCGGCCATCCTTTTGCCTGAATTCAAAAAGTGAGCTCACGGCATTTCCTTTATTTGCCGGAAAAGCACCGGAATAAAACTCCACATCTTTTATGAAATCGACATTGATCATACCCACAGGGCCACCAGAACCGCCCTGCGTCTGAAAGTGGTTGATATTCGGCACTTCTATTTCATCAAGATAAAACCGGTTTTCATTGGGTGCACCTCCACGTATAATGATGTCATTACGGTAAGCAACATTCTGCCCAACACCTGGAAAGGATTGTACTACTTTGGAAATATCACGGTTGCCACCGGGATTTCGTTGTATCTCATTCACGCCTATCGTCCGTAATGATACCGGGCTTTCTTCCGATTTATTGAAAGCATCAGAATTCACGGTTACCTCATCGAGCTCTTTCACGATAGATTCCAGCGGCACGTCTACCTGTGCCTCTTTGGCACTGGAAACCTGTATTTCAAATACTGTTTTTGTTTTATACCCAATTGAAGAGACCACGATGTTATATAACCCGGGCTTCAATCCTTCAACCAGGTAGTTACCTTCCGCATCCGTGCCTGCACCGGAATTTGTATTCTGAACGACAATCGTTGCAAATTCGATGGGCTGATTATTAAATGCATCAAAGACCTTTCCCCTGATTATACCTGACTGAGCAAAAGCCAATAAGCCGGAACATATAAAAACAATAATCAATAAAAAATGCTTCATGTGATTTTTTTAACGTGTTGCAACCGTACTACAAAAATCAGGTAAAAGTGTTTACAAATAGGTCCATTTTCTTGCTAACTTGAGAAAATGAACAGCCAAAACTCAAAGAATTAACCTTGTATCCTTCATAAATATGATTGTTACGAAACATCTTATGAAAATTGAATCAGCCCCTATCCACTTCCAGGCTTACGCTGATACAATCTCCACCAGGGTGTTCCGGGTGAGTCGTGATGTTCATAATGGTATCCGAAAAAATAGCAGGTAATAAATGCAAGCACGTGATTCCGCGGCAGGGATGAGGCGTGATGTTTGTTAGTTACCGGAAATTCTCCCTTATGAGGCAGGTAGGTTCCGAAATAAAATAATTGTAGCGTACTCAGCAGCGATGGCAAAATCCAGAATAGCAACAGGTTTACCTGAGGAACAAAAAGCAGCAAGAGGTTAAATGCAACGGCCATCATCAAGACCTGCCAAATGCTCAGGTAGTTCTTAAGAAAAGAAAAATACCATTGAATAAAATTGCCCTTGTAATAATCAGGATCATTAGCTGTGGCTACAAAACGATGATGTTCATGGTGCTTTGAAAACAGCCGCGGATAGTAATTAAAAGCGAATAATGCAGCACAAATCCATCCATAAGCATTATTGACCGTTTTGTTTGATGCCACTGTGCCATGCATTGCATCATGCGCAGTAATAAAAATGCCTGTATAAAGGTGAGTTTGAAGCAACACCAATGGCAATATCCACCATGCAAAAGCTGTTACTGGCAGTGAGAGCATTAATGCAAGGCTCAAACACCACAGAAGTATGATGCCCGTTGCAAACAATATGCCCCTGTACTTTAACATGGTTGAAATTACGTTTAAAAATTTTGTTCAGATGATTTATTACACCTGATTTTCAGCATACTAAAAGTCTTCTTTCCTGCAAATTAATTCAAACAATCAGAATAGCAGGATGTTCAGGATTTACAATGAATAGGTGTAAACACCGTTGATTGTTATTTTTATTGCGGCAACTTTACTGAAAATGGATAATTATTTTGAGGCAAACAAGAAACTTTGGAATCAGCGTACGGCTTCGCATACTGAATCTGAATTCTATAACCTGGAGGCATTCAGGAAAGGAAAAAGTTCTTTAATGCCCATTGAAACCAATGAGCTGTTGCCCGTTGGAGGAAAAAAATTGTTACACCTTCAGTGCCATTTCGGACAGGACACGCTATCGTTGGCAAGGGAAGGTGCAGCAGTTACCGGAATTGATTTTTCGGAACAGGCTATTACAGCTGCAAAAAAACTTGCAGCTGAACTTCAGCTTGATGCAAGATTTATCTGTTCAAATGTTTATGACCTTGAAAAAAACCTGGACGGATTCTTTTGATATTGTTTTTACAAGCTATGGTGTTATCGGCTGGCTTCCTGACCTTGACCGCTGGGCTTCCGTAATTGCCCATTTCCTAAAGCCGGGAGGCATCTTTTATATGGTTGAGTTTCATCCCGTCGTTTGGATGTTCGACAATAATTTCGAACGTATACAATACGCTTATCATAACCAGTCTGTGATTGTGGAAGAAGAAACCGGCACCTATGCCGACCGCAATGCGCCCATAAAAACGACCTCGTTTACCTGGAACCATGGATTGGGTGAAGTGGTGAGTGCACTTACCACTCATGGTTTCCAGGTTGAATTCTTGCATGAGTTCCCCTATTCTCCATACAATTGTTTTCAAAATACCATTCAACTGGCAGATGGAACTTTCCAGATAAAAAATCTGGAGGGCTTGATTCCGATGGTATATTCTATCAAGGCTACCAGGCTTTGATTCAGCTATCTATTTATGATACAACTGCAAGACATTCATAAGTCCTATAACCAGCAAGAAGTGGTCTCGATACCCTTTTTTACATTTGAAAAACAGATCTACTGGCTTAAAGGTATCAATGGTTCCGGGAAGACCACGTTGCTGAAAATCATAGCTGGTTTGTTGCCTTTTGAAGGCGATGTGGTGATTGAGGGCAAAATCAGTCTTAAGAAAAACAGGACGGAGTACCTGCGGCTTGTAAATTATGTGGAAGCGGAACCTCTTTACCCATCATTCCTGACCGGCCTGGACTTGCTGCAGTTTTACAGGAGAACCAAAGGCGGTAATAAAGAGCAATCCGACCGGCTGATTGAGCTTTTGCAGGTATCTTCCTTTATTGGCAACCCGGTGGGTACCTATTCTAGCGGTATGCTGAAGAAAATATCTTTGTTGCTGGCTTTTACCGGACAACCCTGTTTTATACTTCTTGATGAGCCATTGGTTACTATTGACGACAAAACAGTTCCTGTTGTAAACAGCATCATACGTGATTACCATGAAAAGCAGGGCATAATTTTTTTGCTCACCTCCCATCAGTTGTTTGAAACGGATGCATTTCACGTCACACACCAGTTGAAAATGAATCATCAAACCATCCATCCGTTGTAACTGATGTCTGTCTCCCAATTGCTTAACCGTGTTATCGGCATTCCTTTTTACCAGCGCAATGCAGGCTTCTTCCTTTTTTTATTCATTGCATTATTTGGTATAGTTCCGGGTTCGCAACTGATCAGTTACCATCGCACACTGATAGAAGCCATACTGGAATCGTGGGCATTTATGATGGTGGTATCCTTTATCTGGTTGCTGTATGGATGGAAGTGCTATCAGTTTGTGATGAATATTTTATCAGAACAACAGCAGCAATTCCTGTACTTAACAGGATGTCTTCCGGCAAGGGAACAATTTCGATCCATACTGCTTACACAGCTATTCATTTATTTACCGGTAGCCGTTTATGCATTGATTGTTGCAACAACTGGTTTTGTATCCGGAACTCCGGCAGCAGCCGTATATGTAATCGTGTTTCATAGCCTCATCTGTCTTTTCAGCATACGCTTATATATCCGCAGGCTCCGGCATCCGGATTCAGGTAAGAGTTTTTTCCTCTCATCTCCTTTTCATTTCAAAATCACCAAATCGTACCCCTTGTTTTTTATCTGGCAGCTATTAAATGAGATGAAAACCATCTTCGTGGTAACTAAACTATTTTCTGCAATCATATTGCTGGCTTTTCTCAATGGCTTCTTTCTGGATACCTATGATGGCCGTGTTGTGATGCTGGGATTTATGGCAGGCCTTACAGCTCATTGTGTAATGGTTTTTGAATTCAGGAAATTTGAAGAATCCCTGATGCTATTCTACCGCAATCTTCCTGTAAGTATGATCAGGCGCCTGCTGAATATGGCAGTGGTGTATTCTTTGATATTACTACCGGAATGGTTCTTGTTCATTGCTGCATTTCCTGAAAGGCTTCAACCGGGAGACATCTGGTGGTTACCATTATTCGGTACCGGCATGTTGCTTTTATATCACAGCATCCTGTATAAACCCCCGATGGATATGGAACGTTACTTGCAATGGATTTTCGGAATCTCAGCCGTAATATTTTTCCTTGTACTTTACCACCTTTTCTTGTTTATCATCGTCTTACTCTTCGGTGCTGCCTTGTTTTTTTTCTATAGATGGTACCTGAAGTTTGAACTTACAGACGGGCAAATCTGAAAGCGTTACACTTCAGTATTCTGTCTGCATACTCGATGTAATCAATATTGCACAATAGGTTGATAAATGATTACTAACTTTAGAACTTCACTCTGCATATTATGATACTACTTTACAGATTCGCCATTACCATATTTTCTTTTTTGTTGGCCTGTGTGGCATTTTCACCATCTTTTGTCAGCGCACAAACTCCTACAGAACAAGATTGCCTGGGCGCTATTCCAATCTGTGACTTCATTTGGAGTACCGGAAGTTCTACACTAGGCAGCGGCAACTACCTGAATGAGATTGGGCCCGGCACCTGTCTTACCGCCGGTGAACTCAACAGCACCTGGTTTACCTTTACAGTGATTGAATCCGGTGACCTTGCTTTTACCATTACGCCCATTGATCTCAATGCGGATTATGATTGGGGTCTTTACAATCTTACGAATGCTTCCTGCGAAGATATTCCAACCGATGGATCCCTGATGGCCAGTTGCAACTCCTCACAATATGGAGTTACCGGCATATCTTCCAGTGGAATTGGTAACTACAATGGTCCTGGACCTACATTTGCCTTCAACTATTTGTTGCCGGTTGTATCAGGCCAGACCTATGCTTTGAATATTCACAACTGGAGCACTTCCAATGGGGGTTATTCCATTGATTTCTCGACTGCCACGGCTACTATTTTTGATACAGTGCCCCCATCTTTACAAGTTGTTACGCCCATTGGCTGTAACAGCACTTCTTTATCTTTCACTTTTTCCGAGAATATTCTCTGTAATACCGTAGAAGTTGCCGATTTTTCATTGGAAGGTCCGGGCGGCCCTTTCGTAATATCAGGCGTATCCGGTTTTTCCTGCGCCAATGGTGGCACACAGGAAAAAACGTTTACGGTAACTTTCAGCCCTGCTCTTGAAAATGGAGCAACGTATACCTTTGGCTTGACTGATTTAGCTGGATATGTAACAGACCTTTGTGGGAACATCGCAGATACTTCTTCCCTCATTTTCGTGGCACCGGGTCCTTTGCTCAGTGTAGATTCAATACTCCAACCCATTTGCAGTGCAAACAGTGGGGCCATTTATGTTTCCGGTAGTGTGGGCATTGAACCCTATTCCTACACACTGAACAACGGAGCATCACAAACCAATGGAAGTTTCACTGAGCTCTCTGCAGGAACATACCTGCTAATTGTCAAAGACAGCGCCGGATGTACAGACAGTGTGGAAGTAATTTTATTACAGGGACCGGGCGGCGTAACGGCTGCAGTACTTTCCGCAACCGACCTGAAGTGCCCAAATGAATGCACCGGATCCATTACAGCGGCCGGCAATGGTGGCACTGCACCATATACCTATGCATGGTCGAATGGAGGAGCCCCTTCCCCAACCATCGGTAACTTATGCGCCGGAACGTACATCGCAACTATTACTGATGCATCCGGATGTTTTGACACGGCAAGTGTAACATTACAGCAGCCGGATACTTTTGTGGTGAATATTGTACAATTGGTGCAGCCATCATGCAATGGTTCAAGCGATGGCAGCATTACGGTGGCAGTTACCGGTGGCAGTCCGGGTTATAGCTACCAATGGTCACCATCAGGTGGCAATGGTTTAACAACAAATGCAATCAGCGCCGGGCTCTATACAATTACCATAGTGGATGCGAACCTCTGTACATTCAGCTATTCGATCGCCCTACCGCAACCTGCACCTGTTGTGATTGCCGAACCTGCTGATACTATTATTTGCCTTGGCACCTCGGCCAATTTATTTGCAGATGTAACCGGCGGCACGGCACCTTATACCGTTAAATGGGATGGCAGTTTCACCGGAAATCCCTTTATGGTAACTCCTGATGAAGATGGTTTCTATACAGCAGTAGCCACTGACCTGCATGGTTGTATCAGCAGCCCGCAGCAATTCAAGGTAATCGTAGACCCGTTGCCAACAGTAAATCTTGGTAACGATTCGCTGCTCTGTATTGATGATAAGCTTTACCTGTCTGCCACTTTTCCCGGTGCTTCCTACAACTGGCAGGATGGATCAACAGACAGTATTTTTACGATCAGCGATGCGGGAATTTATTGGGTGAATGTGTACAATACCTGTTTTTCAGCCAGCGATACATTAGTTGCAGAATATACTGATTGTTCAGCTTGCGTACACTATCCTTCCGGTTTTTCTCCGGATGGAAATCAAAAAAATGATCTGTTCAGGCCGGTAATCACCTGCCCTGTAACTGAATATAACATGCAAATATTTAACCGTTGGGGCGAACTAATTTTTGAAACCAGCAACGTAAATGAATCCTGGGATGGGCGCTATAAAAACCAACCCGGTGACATTGGAGTATACGTTTGGGTGGTAAATTATACAGGACTTCGCCGTGCTACATTGTTTAGTGAATCCTTATCAGGAAATGTGACCTTAATCCGTTAATCCAGGGACCATTTGTATTTTCATTTCGTCTGCTCATAAATGATTCCTAAATTTGGGCTTCCGCGTAATTGAATGAGCCACTTTTACCAGCAATCCAAAAGACTACTTTTTGCACTGCAATGCTGTTGCATGCTCATTCCATTGCAACAATCTTTCGCACAAATTCCCACCTTCCAGGATTGCCTTGGGGCAATTCCGGTTTGTAACCAGGTATATAATACACCAAGCTCCACTTTCGGTACTGGAAATTACCCAAATGAACAGGGCCCCGGAACCTGCCTGATTCCGGGTGAATTCAACAGCAGCTGGTATACTTTTAATATCAGCAGCAGTGGTACGTTTGCTTTCACTATTACGCCTGTGAATGCAGGAGCAGATTATGACTGGGCCATGTATAATCTGACGAATGCAACCTGCGCTGAGATTCAAACGAATGGTTCCCTGATGGTGAGTTGCAATTCATCTCAATGGGGGTACACAGGTATCTCTGCTACCGGCGTCGGTAACTGGAATGGTGCCGGCCCCACAAATGCATTCAACTACCTGCTAAATGTAAATGCCGGCGAAACCTATGTGTTGAACATCAATAACTGGAGTGGCACCACCGGAGGATATACAGTTGATTTCAGTGCTTCCTCTGCCTCTATCTTTGATACGGTGAAGCCGTATATCGACACTATAGAACAAGTGATTTGCAACGATAACCAATTGACATTTACTTTTTCTGAAAACATTTTGTGCGGTTCTGTGCAGGATGCCGATTTTCATTTAACCGGACCTGGCGGACCTTATGTGCTTTCAGCAGTTACCGGACCTGCCTGTTCAGCCGGTGCAACATCCGGCAAAACATTTACCGCATCAGTAAGTCCACCCATGACAGTCGGTGGCAACTATTTTCTAAGCATCACCAATGCGGCAGCGTCCGTCACTGACTTGTGCGGACTTATTGCTGATTCAGCGGCTACCGAATTTTTTGTTAGTTCAGTGGAAATTGTGATTGACTCCTTAGTGCAACCTACCTGTGCAGGATTCAACGGTCAGGTATACGTTTCAGGAACAGTGGGAACTCCTCCTTATGAATTCTCTATCAATGGCAGCCCTTTTCAAAGCGGCTATTCATTCACCGGCATGGACAGTGGTACTTATTACATTGTTGTTAAAGATTCCTTTGGCTGCCTTGATACTGCTCTGGTGAACTTCCAGGCATCTACAGGTGCGGTGATCGCCACTAAAGTATCATCCAAAGACATTAACTGTTTCAATGCCTGCGATGGCAGTATTTCCGTTATTGGATCGGGTGGTGTTCCACCTTATGCCTATACCTGGACAAACGGTGCGCCGCCTCTGGCAAATATCGGCGGTTTATGTCCGGCAAATTACCAGGTAACCATCACGGATTCATACAATTGTTTTGACACGCTGAGTATCGTGCTGAATGAACCACCAGAAGTAACTTTTAATATTGTCAACCTTAAAAATGCACGCTGCTATGGTAACAAAGATGGAAGTGTGTCGCTTAATGTTCTAGGTGGTACCCCTCCCTATACTTATGTGTGGACACCATATGGCGGCGGAAGCAATACGGCTTATGGTCTTGGTGCAGGAGAATATAACCTGCTTATAATAGATATCAATCAATGTATGTATGATACCATCATCAACATCGACCAGCCCACACCCGTTGCTATTGTTTATCCGGGAGACACTACCATTTGTTTTGGTACCGAAGCAAGCCTAACTGCGCCTGCTGTTGGCGGAAATGTCGGTCAATACGGAGTAATCTGGGATAATGGCGTTTCTGTGGATGACCCGTATATTGTTCAGCCCTTCCTTGACAATACCTATACAGCCGTTGCATTCGACGACAGCAGTTGCATGAGTGAACCCTACGTTTACAGGGTCTATGTTCAACAAAAACCATTGATTGATCTTGGAGAAGACTCTGTATTGTGCTATGGTAATGTTTTGTTCAAAGATGTGTTCTTTCCGGGGTCGGAATACCTCTGGCAGGATGGATCTGTTTACCATGATTACGCAATACGAGAACCCGGCTTATATACCGTAGAAGCGTATAACTCCTGTTTTAGTACCTACGACAGCCTGTTGGTTGAATTTGATGACTGTGGTACGTGTGTACATGTGCCCACTGCCTTTACGCCCAACAACGATGGATTGAATGATCTTTTTATTCCTGCAATCGGATGCGCCTTCGATGATTATGACTTCAAGGTGTTTAACCGTTGGGGCGACCTGTTATTTGCCACCAATGATCCTGAAACAGGCTGGAACGGACAAAATGCAGATCAACCCTCAGAAATGGGCACTTATGTCTGGACACTATCATATGGCGGAAGTACACATGGTGTAGTGTTGTCAGAAAATCTTAAAGGCGGAGTTATACTAATCCGGTAATCTACTTTACATTGGCTAAAAAGTAAAGAACGACTCGGTACGAGCCGGCCCTGACTTCTTATTTCTCATCTATAAAAAAAACATTCATGGACTATCCTACTATCGTTGCATCGCTGGGTGTAAGCCTGCTACTAATTGCATTCTTCCTGAATATGTTTCACTTCCTGAAAGAAAACAGCCTGCTATACATTGGGTTGAATATTGCAGGAGCATCCATCGCCTGCTATGCATCGGTGTTGATTCACTTTATGCCATTTGTTATACTGGAAGGTACGTGGGGTGTGGTAGCATTTATTGGACTAATAAAGAAACTAAGCAGGACATCAGGTTAAGTCAGCGGATCTCCTCCACTCTTTCTTTATCTGATGATAGCTACATTATTTAATCATTCAATCTCAACCATTACCGGCATGCGGGCCTGAACACCTTTCATTGTTGCCAGCACCTGTACTTGCTCATAGAGTGAATAGAATGGTCCCAGCTTTTGCCGTATAGCGCTGCGCTCCTTTTCATCGCTGAATAAACGCACTACCTCAAACATATCCTTGTCAATTTCAGGATATTCTACCAAACGGTATTTATCAAGTTTAGCCAATCCGGCGGCCATAGCAATAGCATCCTCCAACCCGCCAAGTGTATCCACCAATCCGAATGCCAGCGCCTGACTTCCTGTCCATACGCGTCCCTGTGCAATGGTATCCACCAGTTCAGGGCTTAACTTTCTGCCTTTGACTACCACAGCTTTGAAGTTACTGTATATGGAATCAACACCACGTTGTACAATCAATTTTTCATCTGGACGCATGGGCCTGGACACATCTCCAAAATCCGAAAATTTGCCTGTCGTAACTCCATCGAAGGTGATTCCCAGTTTGTCTTCAAACAACTTTTGCATATTCGGAAAGATTCCAAAAACACCAATGGAACCGGTGAGGGTATTGGGCTGTGCAACAATCTTTGATGCATTGGCGGCAATATAATATCCACCTGATGCCGCGTAATCACCCATGGAAACAACAACAGGTTTTTTTGCAACTGTTAATGCCACTTCCCTGGCGATAACATCGGAAGCCAATGCACTGCCTCCTGGAGAATTTACCCGGAATACAATTGCTTTCACTTTTTCATCTTCCCTCAACTTACGGAGTTGTTTTATATATTTTTCGGCTCCCACATTACTGTCATCACCCTTACCATCTACAATATCACCGGCAGCAAAAAGGATGGCAATCCGGTCAGTTTGTAAGGTTACCTCTTCTTTATTGCCAGGAACAGAAAGGTATTTTCCCAAGGTAACCTGTTCAATTTTATCTGACTCTTTCAATTCCAGTTGTGTTTTGAGATAATCACGCACTTCATCTTCAAACCAGACTTCGTCGACCAGATTATACTTTTTTGCATCCCAGCTATTTTGAACGAGTAAATTGTTGCTGATACTATCCAATTGGGTCCGTTCAATTTTACGACTTGCGGCAATGGTATTCATCACCTTATCTTGTACGTCATTAAGCAAGACATGCGTCATTAATTCATTCTCCTTACTCATCGAATCAAGCCTGAAAGGTTCCGTGGCAGATTTGAATTTGCCATCATAGAACACTTGTGCTTCAATACCAACTTTATCAAGCAACCCTTTAAAAAACATATACTGCGCACTCATACCATTGAATTCTACCACCCCTTTCGGATTCACGACCACCTTATCAGCAACACTGCACAGGTAATATGCTTTCTCTGAATACAATTCAGCATAAGCGATAATGAACTTCCCTGATTTCTTAAAATCAAGAAGGGCATTTCTTAGCTGTTCCGTGTTGGCCATACCCACACCAATATAGCCGGAATTCAGGTAGATACCTTTTATGGCAGGATCCGTTTTGGCTTTCTTAATATTCTTGATAATGTCATAGACACCGGGAGCTACAGCCGGCTCAAATTCAGAAAAAGAAAAACCCTGGAAAGGAATGTAGGTAGTCTGTTCAGGAATATCATACCCTAAGTCAAGACTTAAAATAGAATTGGAATGTACCGTTGCAGGTGCTTCACCCCCAAAGGAAGAAACAAGACCTGCAATTAATGCAATTAGTATAAACATTACCAGGAAGGTGCCGATAACAAAAGCAAGTAATGAACTAAAGAAAATTTTCCAGAAACTCATGTATGAAAGGTTTTAGAACAAGACGATAAGGTTGCAAATTTATGTTAAACAAGTGAGGAATATTAGCATCCTGTATCAGCTTTACAAATTCACTGAGACATTTTGAGTTGAATTCCCATATCCGGGTACGGCAATCCAACAAATGAACAGAAAAACAGTCCCTGATTTTTCCGATGTATCTGGCTATCTTCCCACCGTAAAAAATGCACTACCATTACCTGACCATAGAAGGCAATATCGGAGCCGGGAAAACCTCGCTATGTAAAATGCTGGCCCATGATTTCAATGGGAAATTGGTGCTGGAACAGTTTGCCGACAATCCATTTCTGCCACATTTCTACAAGAATCCGGCACAATATGCATTTCCTTTAGAATTGTTTTTCCTTGCCGAACGATACCAACAATTGAAAGATGTAGCTGCCGGTAAAGATCTTTTCAATTCTTACATCATCACCGATTATCTGTTTGCCAAGTCGCACCTCTTTGCCGGTATCAACCTTTCAGTCGAAGAATTCAGTCTTTTCCAGCGCCTTTCACAAATCATTCAGGCAGCATTACCGGAACCTGATTTACTTGTTTACCTGCACAGCCCTGTTCCGGTGATACTTGAAAATATTGCTAAGCGCGGAAGGCCCTATGAAAAGGACATTACGGGCGCTTACCTGGAACGTATTCAAAGAGCCTATTTCGATTATTTCAAAACATTGCCCCATCTTAGAATTGTAGTACTTGATGTCTCCAAAGTAAACTTTGTTGAAAACCGGGAACATTATGAGCGTATCCTGGAAGTGCTGAACAGGGAGCAACAGCCTGGTATCACGATGCTGACTTTATAAGGTTATATGCTTGAAGTGGTGTGATGCATCTGAGCGAAGGCGCCATGTAAGCAGTGTAACAAACAATCTGATTAATTTCATAATAGCCACTAAATACGTAAGCTAAAAATGGATTGAAAAAAAACCGCTTTGAAATAAATACAATCATTACTTTTGCTCCATTCCCGATAAATCCATCCTATGGAAGAGACTAAAAAAACATCAAAAGGACTTTACTGGTTACTGTTTTTCATATCATTCACCGCCCTTGTTCTTTTCCTGATCTTTCTGCCTGAATGGTTTTGGGTAACACTTCCATTTACCATTACTTTCCTCGCAGGTGCTTTGGATGCGCTCTGACACCCTTCTTTCGAACTGAAGTCGTTACCTAAATCGTGTAAGTCAACCAGTTGATAGAGCTTAGGCATAGATTGTATAGCCTTACCTGATCACGGGAGAGACATTTGGCACCATCGTTAACAAAACCGGATTAAAAGTTTCGTCAATACTTTTACATTTGTTCGCATGGTGCGAATGGCATTGTATATCTTTCTTAGCCTGCAATTTATATTGCCTTCCATGTTGTTTGCGCAGCAAGCTGCCCTATCGGGAAAAATAACTGACAAAAGCGATGGCAGTGAATTGATCGGTGTTACCATCATGATTACCGGAACCCGTTTTGGTACGGTAACAGACGAGTATGGCAGATACACCATCAATCTTCCCTACGGCACCTATACAATAAATGTGAGTTATATCGGGTATGAGTCAACAATGTATACCGGTATTGTTTTGAAAGAAGGTGAACAAAAAACCATGAACATTTCCATGAATGCTACCATGGTAACCATAGACCAGGAAATTGTAATTGTTGGCGATAAACCACTCATTGATGTAGAAGAATCGAAAAGCTCTTCGCAGATCAGCAGGGAATTGATCGCTGCAGCGCCCACACGTGCCATCCAGGGCTTGCTGAATACGCAAACAGGCGTGGTGCTCAATCCGGAAGGCATCCACATCAGGGGAGGAAGAACGTATGAAACGGGATTTTATATTGATGATGTATCTGCAACCGACCCATTGGCAGGAACCGGTTTTGGAATTGATATTGGCACCAATGCCATCGATAATATTGAAATAAGTACCAGCACGCCGGGTGTTGAATATGGCGATGCCACCTCAGGTATCGTCAACACCAAAACCCGCACCGGAGGCGATCAGTTTGCTTTTTCTTTGGCAATGAAGCGTGATAACTTCGGCTTTAATTCTGATGCCAATTCTTCCTTTAACCAATCGACTTATGAAGCTGCAGCAGGCGGTCCTGTTAAGTTCAATAAAGATGTTCCTGCAAAGTTTCATTACCTCGCTTCCTTCAAGTTCAATTTCACAGATACCTACATCAAACAACCGGCATCACAACTAACTTCCTCCCTTTATCCAAACAGTTTCTGGACACCTTACCAGGATAATCGCTGGGCCGGCATGTTAAAGCTGAATTACAATTTCAGCCCGACAAAAAAACTGACCTTCTCTTACCTGCGTTCTGTAACCGCCAACCAGGATTACAATATGTTGCGCATTACCGGAAATGATGTGCCATTTACACCAGGCTATCAATTCAGCTTTGCTTTGCAACCGGATAATGCAAATACATATACGCACGATACCAATCTTGAAACCGTAACCTGGAACCATACACCGGCACCTACTATTTCTTATAAGATTGCAGCCTCCAGGTTATTTGTGCATTTGCGAGCCGATGCCAATGGGCGCGACTGGCGGCCGGAGGAAGTAAACTCACAATTGGATCCTGTATCGATAGTAACTTTTCCCACCGGCTATTTTAATCCTGATGATTCCATTGTTTTTGTGAACCCTGCTCCAGGCCTGTATAATAATGATGGCATTGCCACACTATGGCACGATCACTATGTAGAAGATTACAACATCAAAGCGACAGGAACCCGCTATTCAAAAAACACACTCAACCGGTTCTATTTTGGTTTGGATTTCAGGCACCAGCAAATGCAGTGGATAGATATTTCAAGGCCTTGGATTGGTGCACCTATCCAACTTCCGGATAGCCAGTATACACAATCATTCCGTCTGGGTGATGTAAGTGATGTATGGAAGGTGCAACCGGTGAAAGGTGCCTTTTTCATAGCCGATAAATATAAATTTCACGGGCTGATTGCTGACGTAGGTCTTAGGTTGGAATACTGGATGCCCGGAAAATATGTGGATGATGCTGTTGCAAACCCTGATGCACTGATTGCAGATGAGATTCGTGAAAGCTATCTTGAAAATACCATTAACCTGATGGGAAGAAGGGCTAAGTTAAGGCTGCTGCCAAAAATTGCAGCCTCTTTTCCTGTAGCTGAAAATAAGGTGATGTACTTTAATTATGGGCAGAGCACTATTTCACCGCATCCCTCCTACATCTATACCGGACTTGACCCCTACTACGCTGACCGTTCCACTTTAGGTTTTATCGGCAATCCTGATCTGAATCCTGAAGTTGATATTTCCTATGAATTGGGACTAAAGGCGCAACTCACTAAAAATGATGCGCTTGATATTGCTGCTTACTGGAAAGATAAATATGATTTCATCACCAGCAGCACCATCTTACTGAAAGATGCTACCGGCCGTGAAGTAAGCAGAACCATCCGCATCAATGCAGACTATGCCCGTGTGAGAGGTATCGAAGCGACCTATATCAAACGCATTCAACAATGGTTCGAATCGAGCATTTCCTTTTCATACAGCATAGCCACAGGCCAAAGCTCTTCCGCATCACAAGACCTTGATGAAATACTGGCTACCGGCAACAGTACCTCCACTACAGAAACCTACCTTGCCTGGGATTCACCGGTAGATGCCAAAGGATATGTATTGCTTACTGCAAATAATGAAAACGGCTTATTCCGGAAAAAATGGATCAATCAATTCAGTCTATATACTGAAGCTGTTTACAGAACCGGAAGAAGATATACTCCGTATTTTTTTACCGGCAATGAACCTACTTCAGGTCGACCCATCTATGAAATGGACAGTGATCCGGAAAATTTATATAGTGCGCTATCTGTCAGCTCTTTTTGGTTGAATACTTCATTAAAGAAATGGTTTACCATGAAGAAAACGCAACTTGCTATTTCTATCGAACTTACCAACCTGCTGAATACTAAAAACACGGCCATCGTAAATCCAGTAACCGGAAGTGCCTATGAAACGGGCGATGACGTGCCCACAGAATGGCGCGATCCACGCTACCTCGATCCACGTGATCCAAGATCTTCCAATATTCCTCCTGACAATCCTGCCAGGTATTACGAACAAAGGCATTTGCTATTGGGACTTTCGGTGAAATTTAACTAGAACTGATACTTCGCTTCGGACGGTATTATAGAAAATGTTAACCAAAGAGGTTATACAAAATTGTAAACAACAATACACAAAAACTTAATTTCAATTGAACGTGTTTCGTGCAATCTCAAAAGGGTTGCAGATAAGTGAGGTGTAACGACACCATTCTCTTAAAATTGATCGGTCGCATGCCACAAAAATCATTTTTATAACTGTGTGAGTTTGTTCCATACATCCCACAACACTATACCCGCCGCCACACTGATATTAAAAGAATGCTTCGTCCCAAACTGAGGAATCTCTATTACCTGGTCAGCCAGAGGCAACCATTCCGCACCGATACCTGATACCTCATTTCCAAAAACCAAAGCATATTTAGTTCCGCGACCGGGAGTAAAATTTTGCAGCGCAATGCTTTCAGTAGTATGCTCGGCAAAAATGATTTTAAACGACTCCTGTTTTAATGATTCCAATAATTCACCTGTATCCCGGTGATGAAACCAATCTACAGCATCGGTGCTGCCTAAAGCAGTCTTCATCACTTCACGGTTGGGCGGACAAGGTGTGATACCACACAGGTAAACGGCGGATACACCAAATGCATCGCAGGTGCGGAACACTGAACCAACATTGTGACCGCTTCGAACCTGGTCCAAAACAACCACCACAGGAATCTTTCCGGACAATTTGAATTCTTCCAACGATAACCTGTTCAATTCCTGTGTGCTTAACTTTCTCATTGGGTGTCTATACTGCGCAAGGTAAATTACTATTTTTGTGAGTGGATATCACCCGAAGAAAATAATTAGACCTGCCTTACCGCCTGGTCTTTTTTTCGCCGGTGTTAACCTCCGGGAATGAAATATATTCATCCTGTCAGCCTTTGAAGGAATAGTATCAATAGCATTTCCACCTTGAAAAAGACAGTAGCTACTAAAGAAACCCCGTTAATGGGGCAATATAAACACATCAAAGCCAAGTATCCTGATGCGATCTTGCTTTTCAGGGTGGGTGATTTTTATGAAACATTTGATACGGATGCAGTCACCACATCAAAGGTATTGGGTATCGTTTTAACAAAACGCGCCAATGGTGCCGCCACCTACACCGAGTTAGCAGGCTTCCCCTATCATGCATTGGATACCTATTTACCCAAACTTGTAAGGGCAGGTTACCGTGTCGCCATCTGTGATCAGTTGGAAGATCCCAAACTCACAAAAACAATTGTGAAACGCGGAGTCACTGAACTCATAACGCCCGGCGTAACTGACAATGAAAAGATTCTCGATCACAAAAGCAATAACTTCCTCTGCGCAATCCACTTTGAAGAAAAGCAACTCGGCATAGCATTGCTTGATATTTCTACCGGAGAGTTTTATGCAGCCACAGGTAATGCGGATTATATTGATAAACTCTTGCAAGGTTTCAAGCCCACAGAAATTATCTTCAGTAAAAACAAACAAAAAGATTTTCGGCAGATTTTCGGCAGCAAGTATTATACCTACGCAATTGATGATTGGGTATTTCAGTATGACTACACCAATGAACTGCTCACCAAACATTTCGAAACACAGTCACTGAAAGGCTTTGGCATCAACGACCTGCATGAAGCCATTGTTGCCTGTGGCGCAGCATTGCACTATCTGCAAGTATCAGAACATCCCAATCTTAACCACCTTACCGGCATTTCCCGCATTGAAGAAGAAAGGCATGTCTGGCTCGATCGCTTCACCGTAAGAAACCTGGAAATATTACACAGCAACAATGAAGGAGGAAAGTCATTGTTGCAGGTATTGGATCAGACCCTTTCTCCAATGGGAGCTCGTATGTTGCGGAAATGGCTGGTGCTGCCGTTAAAAGAAATTCAACCGATTGAAGAACGGTTGCAGTTTGTTGAATTGCTCATCAGGGATCCGGAACTTTCCAAGCACCTTGCTGTGCTTATCCGGCAGATCGGTGACCTCGAAAGGCTGATTGCAAAAGTAGCGCTGGGAAAAATCAGTCCGAGAGAAATCATGCATATCAGGAAAGCATTAATTGCAATCAGCCAGATCAAATTGTTACTGAACGATGGCAATGAAGCACCTTTTAAGAAATTAGCTGATCAATTGCATCCATGTGAATTGATTAAAGAAAGGATAGGACAAGAGATCAGAGAAGATGCTCCTCCGGTTGCTGCCAAAGGAGGATTTATTCGTGAAGGAGTGTCAGCAGACCTCGATGCCCTCCGTAAAATTTCATTGACCGGAAAAGACTATCTGCTTAGCATACAGAAAACGGAACAGGAACGCACCGGTATCAATTCATTAAAGATTTCATTTAACAATGTGTTCGGTTACTATCTTGAAGTTACCAATGCGCATAAAAGTAAAGTTCCCTTAGAATGGATCCGTAAACAGACACTGGTGAATGCCGAACGATATATTACCCCGGAGCTAAAGGAGTATGAAGAAAAAATTTTGGGTGCAGAAGAAAAAATCCTGCACCTCGAATTGCGATTATTTGAAGCACTGGTTTCATCGTTGAAAGATTATGTAGCACAGATACAATTAAATGCGCAGACCATAGGAAAACTTGATTGCCTTTTCTCTTTTGCACAACTTGCAATTAAAAATAATTATTGCAGGCCTTCCTTTCATGATGGCTACTCGCTGGAAATAAAAGACGGGCGCCATCCAGTTATCGAACAACAGTTAGGCCACGATCAGAGCTATGTTCCCAATGATGTGCTGCTGGATGATAAAGTACAACAGATCATCATTATTACCGGTCCGAATATGGCGGGCAAATCCGCTTTCATTCGTCAGAATGCCCTCATCGTATTGATGGCTCAAATGGGTTGTTATGTGCCTGCTTCAAAAGCAGTCATTGGTATTGTAGATAAAATTTTCACCCGGGTAGGTGCCTCCGACAATCTTTCTTCCGGCGAATCTACCTTTATGGTGGAGATGACAGAAACTGCAAGTATCCTCAACAACCTCTCCGACCGTTCCCTGGTGATACTGGATGAAATCGGTCGCGGCACAAGCACCTATGATGGCATATCCATTGCCTGGGCTATTGCAGAGTTTCTGCATGATTTTCCGAAAGGGAAAGCAAAAACATTATTCGCTACGCACTATCATGAACTAAATGAACTGGAGAATAAATTTGAGCGGGTAAAGAACTTTAATGTCTCCGTAAAAGAATCCGGTAATAAAGTGATCTTCCTGCGCAAACTGCAACCGGGTGGCAGCCAGCACAGTTTTGGAATTCATGTAGCAAAGATGGCAGGCATACCACCGGCTGTAGTTAACCGTGCCAATGAATTGTTGGAAGAGCTGGAAGAAAAAACAATTGCTAAAAACCTGCAGAACAAAATAAAAAAGATGCCTTCCCGTGAAATGCAACTGAGCATCTTTCAGCAGGAAGACCCGGTACTAAATAAGTTAAAAGAATGGCTGGAACAGGTAGATCCCAATACACTTACTCCTATTGAAGCGTTGATGAAACTGCATGAGCTGAAAGATCAGCTGAAAAAAAAATAACTATGAGTTGGCCTCTTGCCTTGGCACTCACAAAAAAGACCCCGTAAGCTTTCGCCACGGAGTCTTCTTCTGCCTTTAATTCAACTTAAATTAATTATTTGGGCTGGTCAGCATATTCGGCTGTTTCTCAGGAGTTGTTTGTTCTGCCTGTGCATCAACAGTTCCTTTAATGTAAAGCACCTTCGTAGGTGTTTTTGCATTGGAAGTGATGGTGATGGATTTATTAAATCCACCCGGATTAGCAGCATTGTACTGAACATTGATAGAAGCAGATTTTCCCGGCAGTACAGGTTCTTTAGGCCATTTTGGCGTAGTGCAACCGCAGGATGCCTGTACATTACTGATTACGATCGGTTCTTTACCATTATTCACGAAACTGAATTCGTAACTTACGGGAGTGCCTTTTGCAATCTTACCGAAGTCATGTGTTTCTTCAACAAAGGTAAAATCACCTGCATTTGGGTTGCTGGCGGGTGTAGCATTGGCCGGTGCATTTTGCGCCATGCCCTGAAGCGCGAATACGCTACATAATACAAAAGAGAAAATTACTTTTTTCATTGTTATTGGTTTTTAGGTTGGTGGAAGAATAGTTATTAAATCAATTAATCTGGTTTAGTCAAATAATGAGCCACTTACTTCTCTTCAGTTGCCGGAACAGTAGCTTTTGGCAAAACGGTACCATTGATATACAGATACTTAATTGAGCCGGTATTTGATTGTATAGTGACTGATTTCTTAAAAGGTCCGGCTTTAGCTGCATCATAGGTAACGGCGATTTTTCCTTTCACGCCCGGATTAACCGCATCCTTGGTAAACTCCGGTGTGGTGCAACCACAAGAAGTAGATACCATGCTGATTTCAAGCGGCTGTTTGCCTGAATTTACAAATTCATAAACATGTGTTACCGGAATGCCTTGTGGAATAGAACCAAAATCCCAGGTTTCTTCATTAAAGTTAAAAGCCGGCGCATTTGGGTCAACCGGTGCGTCAGGTGCTGTTGGTGTTGCAGGCACGGTAGGTGTTGCTTTAACCGTCCGCTCCGCTTTTTTAGGAGTAATGGTAGTAGTTTGAGCTGTTGCTAAAACAGGCAACAGAAAGGCAAGCAGGAAGATTTTTTTCATGTTTATTTTTTTGCTTGGTCAAAGCTATCAATAAGTTACCCTACTCTCCAAATTAATTAAGAGTGCCGTAAGTATTTTAACAAATTTTTAAGAAGATTAGGCATGAGTTGAACGCAATATCATAGATGAGTTTAATGGGTACACGTAAGTTATCCAATGATTGCAAATTATTTTAATGGTTATAAAGCAACTTTGAAACAAATTCTTGTATGTCTGCTGTTGTACTATGCAAGTTTACCGGTGCTATCAAATACGCTAAAAACATTATCAATCAAAAAAATTACCACCAAGCACCCCTGTAAATACACTGCGATTCCTTATCCAAACAAAAGAATTTCCTTCTAAATCAAAAAAAGTGATAGCGCTTTGTCCTTTGTGCTTTTTTATTTAAGACCACTTTGGTTTGCATCTTATATTGTACAGTTTAATATCAAATCCCCGAATAATCATAAATAATCAATCTTGCTAATCACTGCTGGCAGGAATAGCAAGCACTCCTTTTCTTATATCAGTTACGATTCATTACCACCCTTTCGAAGCAGTTTTTCTTATTTTTGAAAAAAAAAGAAATGCCGGGCATGAAAATGTTAGCTGGAACATCACCGGGTGAAGGCCAACTCACCTTTGAAGAATTCAGGATACAGGTTATCGACGACTATCGCCTTGCCACAATCAGCAGAGAGACAAGCCTGATGGGACGCAAGGAAGTACTACGCGGTAAAGCCAAGTTCGGCATCTTCGGCGATGGAAAAGAGTTAGCGCAAATTGCCCTGTCCAGAGTATTTAAAGAGGGAGATATAAGATCCGGATACTACCGCGATCAGACCTTAGCCTTTGCTACCGGTATGTGTACGGTACGTCAATTCTTTTCTCAGCTTTATGCAGATACCAACCTGGATAATGATCCTATGTCAGGCGGAAGACAGATGAATGGCCACTACAATACGCGGATGCTCGATGAACAAGGCCGTTTCAAGCACCTGACAGGAATGAAGGTTTCGGCCGCTGATGCTTCCCCAACGGCTTCACAAATGCCAAGAGCCCTGGGACTGGCACTGGCTTCAAAAAAATATCGAGAAGTACCGGCCTTGCAACACCTTAAAGATTTTTCCGATAATGGCAATGAAGTGGTATTCGCAACCATCGGAGATGCAAGTACCTCTGAAGGGCACTTCTGGGAAACACTGAATGCAGCAGGCGTTTTGAAAGTGCCGCTGGCCATCTCCGTCTGGGACGATGGCTATGGCATCTCTGTTCCCATCAGCTATCAAACCACCAAGCAAAGCATTTCTGAAATCACCTCCGGATTTATGGTGGATGAAAACGGGAATGGCATTGATATTTACGTGGTGAATGGATGGGACTACGTTTCACTTATTGAAACGTATGAAAAAGGGATTGCCAAAGTAAGGGAGACACACATACCCGCATTATTCCATGTAAAGGAACTTACACAACCGCAAGGCCATTCCACGTCCGGTTCACATGAAAGATATAAAGACAAAGAACGGCTGGCATGGGAACATGAGTATGACTGCAATAAAAAGATGCGGGAGTGGATCATCAAATATGCCATCATCTCTGAACAAGAATGTGATGCTATAGAAAATGAAGCACGTGAATTTGTGAAGAGTGAACGCAAAGCTGCATGGGACGATTTCAACAATCCCATCAAACAATCAATTGCATCATTTTCTGCCCTGCTCGATGAAATTGCCGAAGCCTCCTCAGAAAACGGTGTTGAAATAACAGACATTAAGAACCACCTGGAAACAACCGTTGACCCAATTAAAAAGGATGTGTTGGTAGCAGCCAAGAATACCTTGCTGCTGCTGAGCAAAGAGAACAATCCGTTACGCGAAAAGCTCATCGCCTGGAAGAATGGATATGAAAAAGAACAACGTGAGATGTATACTTCTCACCTGTACAGTCAGTCGGCTGAATCTGCCTTATTAGTACCTGAAGTAAAACCGGTTTACAATGAACATTCACCTGTGATCAATGGCTTTGAAGTGCTCAACCATTGTTTCGATGCTGCGCTGGCACGTGAACCCAGACTCTTTGCTTTTGGAGAAGACCTTGGCATGATCGGCGATGTGAACCAGGGCTTTTCCGGACTACAGGCGAAGTACGGCGTGGAACGCGTTTTTGATGTAGGTATACGCGAAGCCACCATCATTGGGCAGGGAATTGGCATGGCTATGCGCGGACTTCGTCCAATTGCTGAAATTCAATATCTCGATTACCTGCTGTATGGATTACAGCCGATGAGCGATGACCTGGCGACATTACTTTGGAGAACACGCGGCGGACAAAAAGCACCGCTCATCATCCGTACTCGCGGACATCGCCTTGAAGGTGTCTGGCATTCGGGTTCACCTATCGGGATGATCGTAAATGCCATTCGCGGTATCTATTTATTGGTACCCAGGAATATGGTACAGGCTGCAGGTTTCTATAATACGATGTTACTTTCCGATGATCCTGCTTTGATTATTGAATGCCTGAACGGATACAGGCTGAAAGAAAAACTGCCCGATAACATCGGAACCTTCACATTGCCTTTAGGAATTCCTGAAGTGCTGCATGCAGGTGTTGACGTAACGATGGTAACGTACGGATCTTCGTGCAGAATTGCCATGGAGGCCATTGAAAAATTGCATGAGTTTGGAATCTCTGTCGAACTGATTGATGTACAAAGCCTGTTACCCTTCGACATTCATCATTCCATTGTCGATTCCATAAAAAAAACCAATAGGGTGGTATTCCTTGATGAAGATGTGCCGGGCGGAGCAAGTGCGTATATGATGCAGCAGGTGCTTGAAGTACAGAACGGTTATCGTTACCTCGATGCAAAACCGGTTACTATAACGGCTCAAGCAAACAGGCCTGCCTATGCGACCGATGGTGACTATTTCTGCAAGCCCAATCCGGAAGATATTTTCTGGATCGTTTATAATATGATTCGGGAATCACATCCCGATGATTATCCGGAGATCGGCTGATTTTTTTTCAAATGATGCTGTTGCCTCAACGCTACATAAGGTGTGCGCGATAAATTCGTGAAGTTGTGTTAATAAAGACATATCGAATCATAAAACCGCATCCTCTCTCTGACCAACAAAAAATGAATCATCTTGTTGCAAACAACTAAGACACATTTTCTGAATGACAGAAATTTTCAGGTGATCATCATTTCATTAATGGTGGCGCTGTTTTATGGCAACACCCTTTCGAACCAGTTTGCCTTGGACGATGGCATGGTGATTTTAGAAAATAAGTTTGTAATGAAAGGAATCACCGGTATTCCCGACATTTTAACTCACGATAGTTTTTATGGAGCCATCGGCAACAGTGAAAACCTGAGCGGCGGGCGTTACCGTCCGCTTTCGCTGGTGGCCTTTGCCCTGGAGTATGAAATGGCAGGGACCAATGCATTTGTTTTTCATCTTTTCAATGTTATCTATTACCTGCTGACCTGCATCATCTTTTTATTGCTGTTGAGAAGATTTGTTTTTAAAGATCAACCATTGGCTGCTTTTGCAGCAACACTTTTATTCACCTTACACCCTGTACATACTGAAGTGGTGGCCAATATCAAGAGCAGGGATGAACTCTTCTCCCTCCTGTTCTTACTGCTCACACTTTTTTTCCTGCTGCAATATTGTCTTGAACAAAAGAAAGCAAAGTACCTGCTGCTATCTCTTCTGTGTTTTTCACTGGCACTGCTTTCCAAAGAAAACGGAATCATATTCGCAGCAATTATTCCGGCAACCATTTATTTCTTTACCCATAAAAAGCCCAGTAGCATTATAGCACTTAGCCTTCCCTTCTGGGGCGTCCTATTAGGCTACCTGCTCCTTCGCAATGCCGTGCTCGTTCCAAATCCAAACGAGGTGAAGGAAGTGATGGATAATCCCTATCTCCTTGCCAGCCCTTTGGAAAAATATGCTACCATACTGCTGGTGTTTTTGCGATACCTGCAATTGTTGTTTTGGCCACATCCTTTAACCTATGATTATTCGTATAACCAGATACCATATGTTGAATTCAGCGCTCCCATCGTATGGATCTCCATTGCCGTTCACCTGTTGATGCTTGCAGTAATGATAGTTGGCTTCAGGAATAAAAACATACTCAGTTGGTGCCTATTAGTCTACTTATCAGGAATGCTCTTAGTCTCCAATATTTTCATCAATATCGGAGCCCCTATGGCAGAGCGGTTTTTATTTCAGTCATCGGCCGCGTTTGCCATCGCATTGACTGCAATAGGCATTCCCTTGTTTCATAAGTTGAAAGGAAATGAAAAATTAAAATCTATCACTGTTACAGTTTTCTTGCTACCTGTAATAGTAATTTGCGGATGGATCACTATCGAACGCAATAAGAACTGGCACTCCAATGAAACATTGTTTTTACATGACGTAAAAATATCATCACGAAGCGCACGTGCAAATGCCTATGCCGGAGTGGCCTTGATAAAGCTATGTGACCAGGCTACAGAAGATTCGCTGAAGAGAATGTATGCAACAGCGTCGTTGCAGTATTTAAAAATCGCTGACGATATCAAACCACAATACATCACCACGCTACTCAATATGGGTGTTGCTTACAGCCGGCTCGATAGCGTGCAGGCAGCTGAAGCAGTCTGGGAAGAGGCTCGTATCGTGAGTCCGGGCAACAAAAAACTTATCGGGTACGACAAATACCTTGGTGAAATGTATTATAAAACAGGCATGGAAAAAGCCAGGAATAAAGAACTGTTTGCCTGTATTGCCGATCTTGAAAAAGCTGTGCGCTATGATCCCAACAATACCAATGGGTGGTACAACCTGGGTGGTGCTTACTTTACTACCGGGCAGTTTGACAAAGCAAAGCGGTGCTGGGAAAAAACATTACAGCTGAATCCGGAATATGAAAATGCAAGTGCAGGATTGAAAGCATTGGAAAGTCAACAGCAATGAATGTTTGCAAATATCACCGCATTAAAGTAAGTAAAATGAAGCCAGTCTCCTTCCCCCCCCCTCTTTTTTCTCTCCCCTTTGTTTGATTGAATTGTTTAATTATTTAATGTTTCGTGACCTCCTTCACCCACTTTTAAATGCCTTTCCTTCAATTAAAAAAATAGCTGGCGGAGGCTACTCCACGGTGAGTCATCCGATGACTATCGCATTAATTGACCATCAACCACGCCGGCATAAAAATTCCCGGCAGATCTGGAGAAAATAAATACACACCCTTCGGAAATGCAGTCAAATCAATATCGGTAACTACCTTATTAATCATAATCCGTTTTATGACACGGCCGTGGATATCACAAATTTTTGCCTGTATTTCCTCTGTCGG
This sequence comes from Chitinophagaceae bacterium, assembly GCA_016704325.1. Taxonomy (GTDB): domain Bacteria; phylum Bacteroidota; class Bacteroidia; order Chitinophagales; family UBA10324; genus JACCZZ01. The sequence goes on along the minus strand of JADJAG010000007.1, from coordinate 203,067 downwards.
CTTTGTTAATCTTACCAGGAAATAACCTGCTGAAGGATTTGGATAGATCTCAAGCAAACTATTACGTGAAGCATCAATTCCAACAGGAACCTGTTGAAGGCCGTTAGCATCGGTTTTTATATAATAAACATCTGCCGCACCTGCTCCATAGCTATACGTCAAGCCGACAGCGATGTAACCACCATCATTGGTTGGTATGCCTTCATAGCCGGCTTCGCCACTTACATCGCCATACAATGCTTCCCAAATGGTATTCAGGTTTTCATCAGTCTTTCGGAGCATCACTTTGTTTGCAATCGAACCACAAATAAAAAAGCCGCTGCCGGATGGATACACAGAATATTCCTTTGCCGAATTTCCTGCAATGTTATAGTCGAAATCCATAATCTTCGTAAACATCGTATCCAGGTTTTCATCGAGCCTTAAAATCCAGGGATCAAATGAAAAAGACTGTCCCCACGTAGCCGAACAGATATAACCACCGGCAGGTACGGTTTCAATGGTAATGGCAGCTTCGGCTGTGGGGGCTTCATACATTTTGCTGATCAGCATCGTGCCGTCTGTATCATACTTCCTGGTAACGGCATTGATTGTTCCTGCTAAGGAATAACCGGCTACCACATATTCCTGCTGTGCATTCTCGCAGGCATACATGAAATGACTTGATCCGTACGAGGGCAGCGTATCGCCCCAAAGTGTGTTTCCTGCTTCATCAGTCTTTAGTATCACGCCATTGGTAAATCCAGAAACGATCCATGCGCCTGTCAACAAATAATTGCCATCGGCAGTAGGTATAACATGTTTCAATTCATCATTTCCGCTCGATCCCCAGGTCTTGCTCCATAGCATATTACCCTCAGCATCGGTTTTCACCAGGTACCAGTTGAAGCCCGCAGGTGTACCCGGGCCAAAGGAAGTGGTATTGCCTGCAAAAACAAATCCGCCATCTGATGTTATCTTGATTGCCCCGTTGGTAAACTCGTTACCGGTTCCACCATAGTGTTTTGTCCATAAGGTATCACCATATTTATCGGTGCGGATGAGAAGGATATCGGAACCGCCGTTGCTAAAACTCCAGGATCGTCCAAGAATAGCAAAGCCACTGTCAGGCAATTGCACTACCCCTTTGGCTTCGTCTGACTCCACGCCACCCAGCCATTTTTCAAAGGTGATTTGGGAATGTGCGGTGCTAATATTCAGTATAAGAAAAATGGATATGAAATGTTTCATGTATAATAAGGGGATTGAAAAGCCCTGCCATTTAAACAAAATGAGAGAACAAAAATGTCAAATAAAATTAAAGCTGGAAAACTCCAACAGAAATCGCGTACAGTTCAAATGCTAACGGATTCCCAGGCATCTTTCAACACAGGACTCAATCGTTGCTACACTGTGCGCGCAAATCGTATATTCTTCTCCAAAATAAAAACGAAATCGCAATGATAGGTTTATTCAAACAGATCATTTCACACGCTTACGCCCGCTCCCCCTTAAACCTCCCCTTCACCTCCTCATAATAATCATACGTAGTCTTCGCAATAGATTCCCAACTGAATTTCTCCAGCACCCTTTTCCTGCCTTTTTTTCCCATGCTTTCAGCCAGGGAGGCATCGTCGAGCAAACGGTTGATTTTGGAAGCGAAGTCTTTTTGAAAGGCTTCGGGATTGGCGGGATGGAAGTCTGTACGGGAGACACTTTTTAATGGAACGAGATAACCCGTCTCCCCTTCTACAATAATTTCCGGTATGCCTCCCACGTGACTGCCTACTACCGGTGTCTCGCAGGCCATTGCTTCGAGGTTGATGATGCCGAAGGGTTCATACAATGATGGACAGGCAAATACCCTGGCATGGCTGTACAGCACCTTCACCTTTTCGCGGGGCAGCATTTCAGAGATCAGGATCACGCCTTGCCGCATTGATTTCAGTTCAGCCATCAGTGCTTCCGTTTCCTCGGCAATCTCTTTTGTATCCGGTGCGCCGGCGCATAATACCACCTGGGCACCTTTGTTAAAATGCTTTGCGGCTGCAATCAGTTGTGAGATGCCTTTCTGCCGTGTGATGCGGCCAACAAACAAAACAAAAGGCAAATCAGGGTCAATACCATAGCTGCGCACCAACTCGCGATCGAAAGTGGGTTGGTAAAAATCAGGGTCAATGCCATTGTGAATCACTGTTACCTTTGAAGGATCTACGCCATAGGCTTCCACTACATCAGTACGCATCTGTTCGCTTACTGCAATAATGCCGTCGGCGGTGCGGTAGGCCTGTTGCTCAATCCAACGGGAAAGGAAGTAACCATTGCCCAGTTGTTCCACCTTCCACGGACGATGTGTTTCCAAACTATGCGTGGTTAAGAATAAAGGAATCTGCAATAGCTCTCTTGTAAAAATTCCGGCCAGGTGGGTGTACCAGGTATGACAGTGCACTACATCTGCATCCATGGTAGCTTGCGACAACTCCACATTACGGCTCAGGTTCTGAAACATCTTCAGTTGCGGGTTAGCGGCATTGGCCAGAATACTTAAAGAGGGTTGCACGCCTTGTATATTCATGCCGGATTCATTGGACGACTGGTCTCCGAAACATCGCACTTCCACTTGAGCCAGTTTGGCAAGTTCTCTACTTAAAAAATCAATATGTACACCGGCGCCGCCATAGATATTTGGAGGGAATTCATTGGTAAATAATGCGATTTTCATTTGATGTTGTATTGCTGTTTGTGTTATTGGTCGAGATGAAATGGTGATTTATTGGTGGGATGAAGTTATACAAAAGTGTTTAGGATGATAGCATGTGCCTGGTTAGGGTGTATCGCAGTTCGTTCATCTTGTCAAGCAATGGTTGGTGGGTTTAATGGTTAAATTGCTAAATTGCTGCGGCGAAGCCGATCACTTGCTATTCTGTAATCACTACGCTGCTTTACCCACTTACTCAAACTTACTCTATACTAAATACTCAATTTCAACTCCCAATAATCTATATCCAATTGGTCGTACACCCCCTGGTTGCAGGAGTACGAAAGTTGGTACTATTTTGATCCAGGACCCAGGACCCAAGACCCAAGACCCAATATCTGAGTCCCAGGAATTACGCCCAATATTCAATGCTTAGATATTCACATCGTGATTGGCAAATAGCTTTGACAATAAAATTTACTACTGATGTTAAGATGAATTAACTTTACGAAGCAGCATAATCCTTCCAAAACTTATCTAAAGCAACAGCAATCACTAAATAGTGAAAGGATACTGATCCCTGCCGGGCCGAAACAGCATTTCGTCATTGTTTTTTAGCAGCATTAAAAACCCAATTCTATGATACGCCTAACTGTATTACTATTCCTGCTCCTGGTTATTGAATGTTCTTCCGCATTCGCGCAATGCACTTTTACGCCTACCATTATTCCTGCCCAGCCTATCCTTTGTCCCAATGGAAGCGATACGTTATGGACACAGGAATATGAAGCCTATCAATGGTATAAAAACAACAATGCCATTGCCGGAGCTACGAATCAATATCACGTAGTTGGTCAAAATGATATGCTGAAACAATTCAAGGTGGCTGCTACCCTTGCAGGTTGCACAGAAAATTCAGCGTCGGTTTTAGTAGATGGATGGGTATTCCTGTTGCCGTATGTGATTCAAAGCGGTGACCTAGGCACATTCGATCCGAATACGCAGTCCTTTATTTTATGCCCGGGTGATACAATGATCCTGGAGATGGGACAACCTTATATTGAAAATGTACAGTGGTTTGATAGTGGCAATCCGATTTCAGGGGCAAACAACAGTATTTATTATATCACCTCATCGGGCAGCTATACAGCGTGCGGAGCTCCTGCTGTTTGTCCTGATTACCTGGACTGTATGCTGATTCCGATAGAAGTAACCTTTAGCACAACACCTGCTCCTGTCATCACGCAATCGAATGATACTTTGTTTTCAACAACGGCTATTTCTTATCAATGGTTTCTGAATAGCAATATCATTCCCGGTGCCACTTCTAAATATTATGTGCCTGTTATTTCCGGTATTTATCAGGTGAGCATAACAAATAGTTTTGACTGCAACCTTCTATCAGCTACCTATAATTACATAGCTACCGGATCTTCCTACGACAATGTTCCGCCTTTCTCCTTTACTATATTTCCAAATCCTGCTAAAGGCCTCATTACTATTTACATCAGCAATGCACTACCGGAAGCATTTGCTGTTTCCGTTACCGATATTTTTGGCAAAGCAGTGAGTTCCCCTTTAAAATCTTCAGGTGCCTCTAACAAAATAATCTTTGATATAGGAAAATTGACAGCTGGAAATTACCTGGTGCGTATCAGCAATAGCAAGCAGGTTGTTTATGAGAAGTTGGTTGTTTATTGAGTTGGAGATGGGTGGTGAAGAGATTGGAGGGGAAAGGGTTGTATGGTTGAATGGTGAAATGGCTAAATGGCTAAATGGTTGAATTGTTGCATTGCTTTGGTGGAAATTAGAAAATGTGTTCTGAAAAAGCGTTGGAGGTTTGTGCCAATTCAATGCTGTATCCCCTTAAGCATTGACATTTTGGGTTTTGAATTATAGTAATTTAATTTATCAACCCAAAAATATGCGATTAAGATAATTATGTTTGAATTAAACCTATACGCTCAACTATTAAAGGGGCGCCCTTACTGGCCATTGATCGCGCATCGTTTTATGTTCTACTTTTAGATTGAGCCTTACGTGCCGAAGTATTAATATCTCTTCTGTATCCCTGATCCTTTCAGATCAGATTTACCAATTGCTAATGAAAAAATTAACCATTCAACCATTCAACCATTCAACCATTCAACCATTCAACCATTCAAACCATCAACCATCCAACCATTCAACCATTCAACCATTCAACCATTTAGCCATCCAACCTAACAAACTCAACCACCATTTAACTACTTTTACACAGATTTCAACCTATGTCAAAGAAATTCGGAATTGCAGTGCACGGAGGCGCAGGTACTATCCTGCAACAAGAGATGACTCCTGAAAAAGAAGCAATCTATAAAGGTGGTTTGGAGGAAGCGATCAATGCAGGTTACCGGGTTTTAGAGGCCGGTGGTCTGGCTGTTGATGCAGTGGAACAGGCAGTAAGGTGCCTGGAAGATTTCCCCTACTTTAATGCAGGAAAAGGTGCAGTCTTTAATCACACTGGCGAACATGAGATGGATGCTTCGATCATGAACGGTTTCGACCTTGCTGCAGGTGCAGTATCCGGTGTGAAGCATATCAGGAACCCGGTATCTCTCGCAAAAGAGATTATGACTGACGGAACACATGTTTTCCTAGGTGGTGAAGGTGCGGAAGAGTTTGCCCGGGAAAGAAATCTTTCGTTTGAAGAGGATAGCTACTTCTTCAGCCAGGAACGGTACGATCAATGGCAACATGCGATTGAAAAAAATGTGATGCAACTGGATCACGGCAGCGAGAAGAAATTCGGAACAGTTGGTGCAGTAGCGCTCGACAAAGAAGGAAACCTGGCTGCCGCCACCTCAACGGGCGGAATTACCAATAAAAGATTTGGACGTATAGGCGATAGCCCGATGATTGGTTCCGGTACCTATGCAAACAATAAGACCTGTGCGGTTTCCTGCACCGGTCATGGCGAATATTTTATCCGGGCCGTTGTCGCTTATGACATTTCCGCCCTCATGGAATATAAAGGCATGTTGCTGAAAGAAGCCTGCGAATATGTGGTGCAAAAAAAACTGGTGAATATGAGGGCAGAGGGAGGGCTGATCAGCATTGACCGTTTTTGTAATATTGAATTATCGTTTAATTCAGATGGGATGTACCGGGGATATCGAAAAAACCACGAACTTCCTGTTATTGCAATATATAGACAACCATTGTAATTGTTTTAGGATGTCGCCGGCAATAAAGCGCCTGTAATCCTTTGATTACCAGCAAAACAATGTTGCATATCTGGCAATGTTATTGAAATGTCGGATATTGGCATCAATTTTACATCCTGTGCCAATATATTTCGCATCTCTTGCAGGTGCGTGAATCAAAAATAACCAACTGCAAACTTTACCTATATTTTATCTCTTGAAGCTGACCTTCACATTCTTGCGACCATTGTCAACGGCCATAATCTTCGCCGCGGTTTTTCTCTGTAACTTCATAGAGGCTTGGGCACAATCAACAGGGTTTCTCGAAAATAAAGGACAAGTAGTTGACCAAAATGGCAACAGGCGTGATGATATTCTCTACCTATTCGAACAGGATGGTTTTACCCTTGCTCTCGGTCGCGATTTTTTTTCATACCAGTTATGTGTTCCGGAACTTACTTCTGTTTCCGCACAAGCATCCGATAATTTTGCGGAAGGTAGTATCATAGAAAGCCGTATGTTGAAATTTGACCGCACGGATGTCAAAATATTGAACGCTTTAAAAAATGTAAAGATCAGGCCAGGCGACATTTTTACCGATACAAGAAACTTTCATAATGCAACCGGTAGTTACAACAATGTGCACAGTTACGGTCGGGTAACTTATGAAAATGTTTATCCCGGTATTGATTTAGTATTCTACATCATCCAGCAAGCCGGCAAAGAAAAAGTAAGGCTGAAGTATGATTTCATTGTACATGGAAATGGCAGTGAAGCCGACATACGACTTTCTTATGCAGGAGCCAACTTTCCTTTCATCAATGAAAAAGACGAATTAATTTCTCCGCTGGCAAATGCCGGATTTGTCATTGAATCAAAACCATTGTCCTACTTTATTACAGAAAAGGATTCTTTCTATGCTTCCTATCAAACTAAGGGAAACATCGTTTCATTCGCTCCTGTGCAGGGAAAGAATCAGCGGGTATTGACCATCGATCCGGAAATTACCTGGAGCCGCTATTTGGGTGGTGTTAAAGATGAATTTGTGGAGGTAATAGAAGCAGATGGAACGGGTAACATTTATGCTTGCGGACAAACCTATTCGCCAATGGGAATTGTTACTTCGGGTGCATACCAGGTTGTAAAGCAAGGCCCTTCTGATTGCTTTATCACCAAGTTTAATCAGGATGGTGCTGTATTGTGGAGTACTTATTTTGGAGGCAGTGATGGTGATTTTGCTTTCGGGATGTGCCAGGATGGATTTGGTGGGTTATATGTTTGTGGACAGACCAATAGCTCGTCAGGTTTTGGAACGGACGGTGCTCACCAGAAAAACTATGGAGGATCAATAGATGGATTCCTTGCAAAGTTCAGCACAGAAGGAATCTTGTCATGGAGCACATATTATGGTGGCTTAGGAAAAGACCAGGCCTTTTCCTGTATCGCTAATCAATCCGGCGTTTATGTTGGAGGATATACGGAAAGCGCTGAAAACATTGTTACGCCGGGAGCAGATCAGCCCAACTATGCCGGTGCCGGTGATGCCTTTATCGCAGCGTTTTCACCTGCAGGAATCATCAAATTTTCTACCTATTTAGGAGGATCTGACCAGGATCGCGCACATGACATTCACCTTGATCATTTTGGTAACTTGATGATTACCGGCACCACTCCCAGTGAAGATGGAATTGCACTTGGTGATGTACATCAAAGTGAGGTAGGTGGAAATAGTGATGCATTTATTTCAAAGTACAGTAAAACAGGAGTCAAGAAATGGAGTACTTATTTCGGTGGATTAAAAACCGAACGAGGTCGGGAAATAGTGCCTGATGGTGATGGCAACTGCTATGTGACCGGACCAACAGGCAGCGGATTGAATATTGCTACTCCAGATGCGCACCAGGTTTTACTTAATGGATCAGGCCCGGCAACAGATACTGTTTATGAAGATGCTTACCTGGCAAAATTTGACAGCACCGGGAAACTGCTATGGGCTACCTATTTTGGAGGAGAACATGATGAAATGGGTTCAGCTATGAAATGGCTGGCAAATGGGTTGGTGGTTATTGGAGGCACCACTTTAAGTGATTCGCTTTTGAGCACACCGGATGCATTACAAGTATTACGTGGAGGTGGCAGGGATGGTTTTCTTGCCATCTTTTCTGAAGATGGACGTTTGATCTGGTCAACCTATTATGGTGGTATCAAAGATGAAAATTACCAGGATGGGTACGGGCCTGCCTTTGACATTTATGATAACCGCCACATCATCTTTGGAGTCTCCAGCTATAGTGCTGGCCTTGGAACACTCAATAGTTATACCCCTTCTTCTACCTCTATTCCTTCCTCAGATGGTTTATTTGTAAGCATTGATATTCAGTGTCTTGACTTTTATGAACCAAACAATGATTTCAGCAAGGCAACTGATCTTGAAACCATCAATACAATTACCTTTCTGGAAGCGCTGATGAATTATCAGGGCGATAAAGATTTTTATCGTTTTAAAAAAATTGCAGGTTTTCCTTTAAAGATAAAACTGGATAATCTTGCCCAAAATTGCGACCTGGTGCTTTACGACTCTTTGTTCAACCCGATTCGAAAATCAAATCACACAGGATTGTGGGGTGAAGAAATTACCATGAATGCTGCTATCAGTGGGAAATTTTATCTGAGAGTCTTAAGTCCGGGTGGTGGATTTTCCAACACTTGCTACGAGCTTTCCTTAGAGAATACGGATGGCATGAATAAAACACAAGAGATGGCAAAAGATGAACAACCATTACTTCTCTACCCTAATCCGGCTGATCAATTTGTTTCCTTAGAATTCAACAGTTTAGAAAGCAAGCAAACCTTCATTGTTCTGACAGATCTTTCCGGAAAGGTCGTGCTGCAGCAATCAGTTGAAATTACCGAAGGAAGTAATATTTTCGAACTGAATACCAGTCAACTTTCCGGCGGAACTTATCTGTTGAATTTTCAGGATGGCATTATTCCTTTACAGAAGCTATTAATATACTGATAAGTTACTTTCATTGTTCACTGACATCTGTTCGCTTCTTAATCTTCCACCTGCTCCTCTACCTGTTTGGCTTCCACTTTTCTGTGATACGTATTGAAACGATCACCTGAAGTCAGGAAATGCACAATGAGGTTCTCAATAGAAATTGGATTCCCTTCGGGAATGTCTGCGATATTAGAATGGCGAATATGGTGACCATCAATAATCGTCACCATGCCTGAACCAATGATCTCCATGTTAGTTCCTTCGGTAATGATCACTCCCGTATCTTCACCAAGACCGATGCCAAGGCAGGAAGGATTGGCACCAATAGCCTGAACAAGTCGGGCAAATCGTCCTCTCTTATCAAAATGAGAATCAAAGATTACATCCTTATTAAAACCAAGACCTGTGGTTATTTTCACTTCCCCTTTAAGATGTGATCGTCCGCTATTACCTTCATAAATCATGGTATTAGACATACCCATGGCGCCGGCGCTGGTACCTGCTATAACAAACTCATCTTTCAGATAGCGGTCATGCAAAATCTGGAGTATTTCAGTACCTCCGAAAGTCGAGGTCAGCCGATACTGATTACCTCCTGAAAACATAACCACATTCGCTTTTTTAACCCGTTGAATAAAATCGGTGTCTGTGGCTTCATCCCTGTTCCGGATGGAAATATGCCCAACATTGCTGTAACCGATTTTCTCGAATGCATTCTTATAATTACCGCCCACTTCTTTTGGAGAAGAGGAAGCCGTTGTGATCACTTCGATACGTGCGTCTGTGGCACCTGATTCTGCTGCAATGCGCTTTAATATACCGAGTTCGAAAAAATTAAGATTGCTTCGGTGAATGACTCCCAACTCCAGGTCGGTTCCTTTATCCTCAGCACCGCCTATGGCAATCAGCTTTCCTTTTGGATGGCTCATGAATTTGTTTGATGGTTGACGCAAAAATAACTGAACTTCATTACATACTCCTTTAGCTTAGAAAATGATTTCCACATCTGTTATAGCTACCATGATACTACGATTCTGCCGTACTACCATACTGTCGCCCTTACAGGGCTTTTTTGATTCTTATTAATTTGATGGATCAACCACCCAGCCATTCAACCATTCAACCATTCAACCATTCAACCATTCAACCATTCAGCCATTCAGCAATTCAGCCATTCAGCAATTCAACCATCCATCCACGTTACTCTCGGCTTGCAACTGCCAAACCATCATAAAACTTCTGCCGAAGTATAAAAATTTCAATAAAATGTACGATTATGCACTGTTGGAAATTATCCTGATTTTCAACCCGAAAACACATCTTAAATAACAGCAGCTATTGAAGTACTGCCTAACAAACATCTGTCACAACAATGGAGATAATTAACATTCGTGTAATGAACGGCCCTAACTACTGGTCGATCCGCAGGCACAAACTGATTGTAATGAAACTTGACCTGCAGGAGCTAGAAGATTATCCGACTAACAAGATCCCGGGATTTAAAGATAGGCTTACGAAACTTTTTCCAAGTCTATACGACCATCATTGTTCGGAAGGCAAGCCTGGAGGTTTCCTGCATCGGGTAGACGAAGGAACCTGGATGGGCCATGTAATTGAGCACATGGCGTTGGAGTTGCAAACGCTTGCAGGTATGGATGTTGGTTTCGGACGCACACGTGAAACAAGCGAGAAAGGAGTTTATAATGTGGTATTCACCTATATGGAAGCAGAAGCAGGTATCTATACTGCAAAGGCAACGGTACGAATTGCACAAGCCTTGGTTGATGGAAAAGACTATGACCTTGCACAAGACATTCAAAACCTGCGCGAAATACGGGAAGAATACCGGCTTGGTCCAAGTACAGGATCTATTGTAGAAGAAGCAATTGGGCGCGGCATACCATACATCCGTCTTAACAGACACTCCCTCGTGCAATTGGGATATGGAGTAAATCAAAAAAGGGTTCAGGCTACCGTAGCAAGTACTACCAGCAGCATTGCCGTAGAAATAGCCTGCGATAAAGAAGAAACGAAAAACCTGCTTGAAAAAGCTGAAATACCGGTACCTAAAGGGGTGATCGGCTACGATGAAGAAGACCTTCGTGCAGCCATCAAAAAAATCGGTTATCCGATTGTGACCAAACCGGTTAACGGAAATCATGGTAAAGGCGCCACTACCAACCTTCGCAACTGGGATGATGCATTAAAGGGATTGGCAGCAGCTAAAAAGTATGGCCGTGCTGTGATCATCGAAAAGTATATTGTAGGATACGATCACCGAATTCTTGTTATCAATTACAAGTTTGTGGCAGCTGCCAAACGAACACCTGCTTCGGTTTATGGAAATGGAAAATCCACCATTCGTGAATTAATAGATCTGGTAAACACGGATCCGCGTCGTGGTTATGGTCATGAAAAAGTGCTTACAGCAATCAAAATCGACGACTTTACCATGGGCATCTTACAGGAAAAAAACCTGACACTTGATACCGTATTGCCTGCCGGAGAAGAATTATGGCTGAAGCCCACAGCAAACCTTTCAACGGGTGGAACCGCAACTGACATCAGCGACCTCGTTCATCCGGACAATGTATTTATGTGCGAACGTATTGCCCGTATTATCGGACTTGATATTTGTGGTATTGATATCATGACACCGGATCTGAGTCAACCTATTAATGAAGTAGGTGGTGCCATACTCGAAGTAAATGCTGCTCCCGGTTTCCGGATGCACCTGGCCCCTACTGACGGGCTGCCGCGTAATGTGGCCGAACCGGTCATCAATATGCTTTATCCTGTTGGCAGTTCAGCGCGCATTCCTATTATCGCTGTCACAGGCACCAACGGCAAAACCACCACTACCAGGCTGATCGCACATATTGTGAAGCAGGTAGGTTACAAAGTAGGTTTTACCACTACCGATGGAATCTATATTCAGAACCAGATGATGATGCGCGGCGATTGTACCGGTCCAGTTTCAGCACAGTTTGTATTAAAAGACCCTACTGTAGAATTTGCCGTGCTGGAAACTGCGCGTGGTGGCATCCTGCGCGCCGGACTTGGCTTTGACCATTGCGATATAGGTATCGTTACCAATGTGCAGCCGGACCACCTTGGTCTGATGGGTATTGACACGATCGAACAACTCTCCCGTGTAAAAGGGGTGATACCGGAAAGTGTCTGGCCTTCCGGCTATGCCATCCTGAATGCAGATGATGACCTGGTCTATAAAATGAGAAATGAGCTTGAATGCAAAGTCGCATTCTTTAGCATGGATGAAAAGAATCCGCGCATCGTGGAACACCTGGCCGGTGGCGGCCTTGCCGCAGTTGCAGAAAACGGTTTTGTTACAATCTGCAAAGGCAACTGGAAAATACGGGTAGATAAAATAAACAGTATACCATTGACCTTTGGCGGCAAGGCAACTTTTAACGTACAGAATATTTTACCTGCAGTGCTTGCCTGTCACCTTCGGGGGTTTAAGATAGAAGATATCAAGGCGGCGCTGGAGAATTTTGTCCCTTCTCCTGCAACCACTCCGGGACGTATGAATCTTTTCCAGTTTAAGAACTTCCAGGTGCTGGTTGATTATGCACACAACTATGCCGGCCTTGAGCAGTTATCAAAATTTGTGGAGAAAATTGATGGCTCTCCGAAAGTGGGTGTTATTGCCGGTGTAGGTGACCGCCGTGATGAAGACATTGTTGAACTGGGCCGTGTGGCAGCCAGAACTTTTGATGAAATCGTGATACGGCAGGATAAGAACCTCCGGGGGCGTTCTTCCGAAGAAATTATAGGCCTGATGATGCAGGGTATTAAAGATGTTGGAGGCAATAAGAAAACCACCATCATTCCGAGTGAACCGGAGGCCATTGATTATGTGATACGCGAAGGACAAAAAGGTGCCTTCATTACCATCTGCTCTGATGTTGTACCCGATGTGCTGGAAATGATTATGCGTCACAAAGAACAGGAAGATAATGTGGAAGCCTGAATATGGCGAATATATCGGCCATGCTGATAACTAAATAACAATGTACCTTTAAATAACCGTTAACACCAACCTTATGGCTCAGGCAGCTACTAAAAGAAAATTAATTGTTTCTGAAATGGCAGAAACGCTGATTGGAAGTGAGATCATCAAGCTAGCGGCGGAAGTTGCCGAGAAGATCAAACAAGGTGAAAAAATTTTCAATTTTACGATAGGTGATTTTGATCCTGCAGTATTTCCTATTCCTGCATCTCTTGAAAATGAAATCATAAAAGCCTACCAACTCAAACAAACCAACTACCCTCCCGCCAATGGCATGCTTGATTTGCGGAAGGAGGTTAGCAATTTTTTAGCTGAAGGTGGCATGCACTATACGCCGGAAGAGATCCTGATCACCAGTGGTGGCAGGCCGGCTATCTACACTGCCTATATCACCCTAATTGAACCGGGAGATGGTGTTATTTTCCCTGTGCCCTCCTGGAATAACAATCATTATTGTCATCTTTCCGGTGCTCGCCCGATTATGATTGAAGCAAAGCAGGAGAATAATTTTATGCCTGTTGCTTCTGAAATTAAACCGCATATTAAAGAGGCTACGCTGCTTGCATTGTGTTCCCCTCAGAATCCGACCGGTACGGCATTTACCAAAAAAGCACTGGAAGAAATTTGTGACCTGGTACTGGAAGAAAATGAGCGCCGCGGATCCGGCCAAAAGCCTTTGTATATTCTGTATGATCAGATGTACTGGACATTAACTTTTGGAAGCACGGTCCATTACAATCCGGTTTCACTCCGGCCCGCATTACGCGACTATACCCTATTTGTGGATGGCATGTCAAAAGCATTTGCAGCCACAGGATTGCGTGTTGGATGGGCTTTCGGGCCGGCAGACCTCATTGATAAAATGAAATCTATCGCATCGCACATTGGCGCATGGGCCCCTAAACCTGAACAAGTGGCTACTGCTAATTTTCTGAAGCTCAAAGACGACATCAATACCTATATGTCGCATTTCAAAGAGCAGATTCATCTTCGGCTGACAGGCATTTATGAGGGCCTTCAACAATTGAAGAAAGATGGATTCAAAGTAGATGCCATCACCCCACAGGCTGCACTTTATCTTACTGTTCAGTTTGACCTGAAAGGAAAAACAACAGCAGATGGAAAACAAATCAACAGTACAGAGGACATTACTTCGTACCTGCTGAATGAATGTGGCATAGCCCTCGTTCCATTTTATGCTTTTGGTTCTTCTCACGATTCAACCTGGTACCGGCTTTCTGTTGGCACCTGTAAATTAAATGAGATCGAAGGGTCCATTAATAAACTTCGGGCAGGGCTTGAAAAGCTCTCCTGATGAACTTTTGCTATCTGTAAGTATCAGTATTAATCAAATAAAAAAAAGAAACTTTGAACGTTGATGCCTCTTCAATTGCCAGGCAGGTTGTAGATAAAATGCTGGAACAGGATACATACGGCAAATGGCTGAATCCGATCATTGAAAAAATTGCAACAGGCTATTGCCTGATGAAGATGCCGGTGCGCCCTGAATTTTTAAATGGTGTAGGAACAGTGCATGGAGGCATAGTATTCGGTATTGCAGATACAGCCTTTGCTTATGCAAGCAATTCACATAACCGCATAGCAGTTGCACTCGATGTTACCATCTCCTATCCAAATGCAGGACAGTTAAATGATGTGTTTACCATTGAGGCAAAAGAAATTTATTTGGGCGGCAGAACAGCGATTTACCAGGTGACCGTGATCAATCAGCAACAGCTCTTAATCGGATTGTTCCAGGGTACCGTTTTTAGAACGAATAAGAAGTATTTTGAAGAGGCTTCTTAATTGAATTGTTATGCGCTGTGAATTTTAGAGGCAACACTTTTAACAATGCTGATCAGGCAGCAAGTTGCTTCTCGTCTCCATCACTGGTCACTTTGTTTTACTTCTATAATTGTTGATTGTGCAGCCGCGCATAATTTTTCAATACCCTCTTTTAGAATAAACACATCTGCACGGCAAACAGTAAGTGTCTTGCCATACTTAAGCACATATGCTTTGCCGATCAGCAATTCTCCGTCTGCCGGAGAAATTAAGTTCAACTTAAATTCAACAGTAAGCACTGCAGCGTGCTTATCCATTAATGAAAAAGCCGCATAACCCGCTGCATTATCTGCTATCGAACCGACAATGCCTCCATGAAAAAATAAGTTCTGCTGTGTAATACGTCTGTCGTAGGGAATATGAATTTCGCAATAGCCGGGTTCTATTTTAACGAGCTTCGCATTTATAAAACTCATAAAGCTTTGCATTGCAAAACTTTTTGTAACCCTTGATGCGAAGTCGTTGTCTTTTGGGGTGAAATTCATTGTCATGACAAAACAATAACGTCTAGTAATTTAATGTCCTTCATAATATTGTCCGATAATTTAAAGAAAATAAGATAGCTTTTTTCAAGCTGAAACTTATTACCGCAAGTAATTTTTGCAAAACGGATTGCATATTGATCAACTAAAATCTTCAGCAGATCGTGCATTGAACAGCTTACATGCATTTTCCAAAGACATCGAACCTTAACTCACCTGAACATCCTTTTTCCTGTCAATAAACTCCTTTGCAATTAACCCGATAAGAAACAGCAAGATGATTCCGGAACCAGCCATAGCGACTTTTTCACCGGTGTAATAAGACACCGGTTCAAACCGGAATTCAATGGTATGCTCACCTGCCGGTAACCGCATGCCACGAAGTATATAATTACATCTGAAATGGTTGGCAGCCTTCCCATCTATATATGCATCCCATCCGGGCTGATAATAGATCTCAGAAAATACGGCAAGTTGTTCATTTCTTGAAGAAGAGTTGTACAATAGTTTATTAGGCTCATAACTTTTTAAAACTATCGTAGCAGCAGAATCCATCACAGGAACAAAACCGGAAACCTGCTCTTCAAACCGTTTATCAATCAGCACTTCTTCTGCGGGATTAAAATTATTAAGACCTGCCATTTCATCATCGGCATTATTTACCAAGATCACTTTGCGCACAAACCAGGCATTATCAAGAGCTCCGGTATTGGGCATAACCTGGTCTCTGTTCTCAGCTTTATAAATAAGATACTTTGCGTTCAACATATCCACCACTGACTTGTTGAATGGGAAACCGGTGTTCCTGGTACTATCTGCTTTGGTCAATTGATTTTCGATAATATCCTGGTACCGTCTCAGCTTCACCGCACTGTATCCACCTAACGATTTATGATGATAGGATGTGCGTGAGTCAGCAGTAAGGCTGGCTCCTAAGTTAAAAACACGATAATCTTTGGATGTTTCTTTTTGAATCAGTTGATCAACCTGCGTTGCTTCAAAATAACGGCTGTAATCATTTTTAGAAATAAAATCATCGCTGTCGAGGTAACGCTTACCTACGGAAAACATATCAACAAAGACCAGTACCACTATACCTCCTATCAACACATTTTTATTAACCCGCTCTTTAACATATGCCCAAATCAAAGCAGCGCCAAGCAAAATGAAAACCAACGACCTGATTGCATCTGAACGGAACAAAGATTTCCGGTCTGCAATTACTGCATCAATAATTTCTTTCTGCAATTGCGCATCGCCTGCTCCCTGGAAATTGAAGAATGCCGGCCCGGCAATGGCAAACAGTAAACACAATCCACCTGCAACATACACACTGATCTTTAGTCTGGAGATGAGGAAATCTTTATCGAATTCCCCATTCAAAATTTTTGAAACGGTCATGAATCCCATAAAAGGAAATGTGAAACCTATCAATACCAATATCATGGATACCACCCTGAACTTATTATAGCCTGGAAAATAGTAGAAGAAGAAATCAGAAAACCATTGAAAATTTTTACCCCAGGCTAATAGAATAGCCAGGATAGAAGCAGACAATATCCACCATTTCCAATGATCGCGCACAACGAGCAATCCCAAAAGAAAAAGCATGCAAACAAGTGCTCCTACATAAACAGGTCCGGATGTAAAAAGCTGATCACCCCAATATGTTGGTGCATTGTTCAGGAAACTTGTTACCTGTGCCGGTGGTGCCTGGTATTGTTTCAGTAATGCAGCAAGGTTTGAACCATCACCCAGTTTTGAGTTGGAAGATCCTCCATAAAAATTAGGAATAAGCAATGTCATCGTTTCCATTTTTCCATAACTCCACGACATCGCATAATCTTTGTCGAGGCCACCGGTTGATTCCTTATTGGAAGAAAGTTCTGCCGGCCCGCGAATAGTAGATGGCAGGTATTCATACGTAGACCATAAATTCGATAGATTCGACAATACTGCAAAAAGCGCGCAGACTACTGCAATGCCACCAGCCTTCCAGAGACTGGAAAGATCCTTATTGCGAATGGCAAAAATCAGTTCTACAATTCCATATACAAGCAATAGAAGAAAGAGGTAATACGTAATCTGAAGATGGTTCGCATAAATCTGTAACGATAATCCAATCGCCGTTACTGCAGCTCCCCAAAGAAACCTGCCCTGCCTTAATAGCAGGATGCCGGCCACTACAACCGGTAATAACCCAATTGCATGTAATTTAGAAGTATGGCCTGCCTCTAACAGTGTCAGGTTATAAGAACCCAGTCCATATGCCAATGCTCCACCTATTGCCAGCCACGGGTTAATACGCATGAGGACGAGGAGGATGTAAAAACCAATAAATGCGAATAATAACAGTTGTGATGGATGCGGAAAACCAAGCGCGGCAACCTTCTCCAGGTATTGCAACAGATTGCCTTCATACTTTGCACCCATCTGGTAAGTCGGCATGCCTCCAAACAAAGAATTTGTCCAAAGCGTAACCTTCCCATTTTTTTCATAGTAATCAGTCAGCTCTTTCGCAACTCCTTTATGCTGGATGATATCACTTTGCTGAATCATTTTATTATCCAGCACCATCGGCGAAAAAAACAACAGGTTTACAAAAACAAAAACCAGTATGGCAACAATATGCGGAAGCAGTTCACGAACGTTAAGGATGCTGCTATTTCCCGAAACCTGGGCATTCTCAAGAGCGGGTTTCAAAGTATCCGGTTTACCTGTTTTCTTTTCTTTCATAGTTCAGGGGTAGTATTGCGGTAAAAATAATTAAAAACTGATAAGGAATCCGGGAGTATACGCTATTAGGGTGTACGACAGTTCGTTCATCTTGTCAAGCAATGGTTGGTAGGTTAAATTGTTAAATGGTTAAATGGCTAAATGGTTAAATTGCTGCGGCATAGCCGATCACTTGCTATTCTGTAATCATTACGCTACTTTACTCACTTACTAAAGTACTCAATACTCAATTGTCCGTGACTGAAATAGGTTGACTTTTTTTATCTGATTTTTCAATTTTCTTTTGACTTTTGATTGTTACTATGTCTTAAGTCAATATTCAATTTGTCGTACACCCCGCTATTACCTTTTCGACCTTGATTCCCGAAATTCAAATGGAGAAGTTGAACCGATCAAAATTAATTTACCGAATTGAAACATTTTTTACGATCAGTTCAACAATGAAACATGCTCTGCGTTCTTGAGCCCGTTTCTTTTTGACTGTGGTTAACTATTTTATTGTCAGGCATCAGCGAAAAGCCTGGCTCCCCTGAATATATTTCAGCATTGTAACGCACACGACCAAAATATTTACATTTGTCTAAACCCCTTACCTTACTTCTATGAATACTGCTGATACAATACTGGTGATAGGAGCCTGCGGACAAATAGGCTCTGAACTCACCATGGCGCTTCGAAAAATTTATAGCAATGTGATTGCTGCTGATTTAAAAGAACCCGGCAATGAAGTCAGGGACTCCGGCTTGTTTATCAGGCTGGATGTGTTGAACAAGCCCAGTTTGTATGAAACCGTGAAGAAATACAATATCACACAGATCTATCACCTGGCAGCTATACTTTCTGCAACGGGTGAAAAAAATCCTGAGCTTGCGTGGAGGGTCAATATGAAAGGATTACGTCAGGTACTCGATGCATGTATTGAACTGGGTGTGAAGAAGCTTTTCTGGCCAAGTACGATTGCTGTATTTGGACCAACCACACCGCGTCAAAATACACCACAGTGGACGGTGATGGAACCAAACACGATTTATGGTATCAGCAAACAAGCCGGTGAGAGATGGTGCGATTATTACTTTCAAAAGAGAAATCTTGATGTGCGGAGTGTGCGCTATCCCGGACTCATCAGCTATAAAACTCCCGGTGGCGGCGGCACTACAGATTATGCCATCGACATTTATTTTGAAGCAAAGAAAAATAACCACTACACCTGTTTTCTTGCTGAACACACAAGATTACCGATGATGTATATGCCCGATGCCATTCGCGGAACCATTGAACTGATGGAAGCACCCGCTGAAAAAGTGAAAGTGCGTTCCTCTTATAATATTTCCGCTATTTCATTTACGCCGGAAGAACAAGCTGCTTCTATAAAAAAAGTACTTACTGATTTCAGTATTGATTATGCGCCTGATTTCCGGCAGAAGATTGCCGAAAGCTGGCCGGAGAGTATCGATGATTCCGTAGCACGTGCTGACTGGGGTTGGAAGCCGGAATATGATTTGGATGGAATGACGAAAGACATGCTGGAGAATGTAACTGCCCCCTAGCGTTGCATAGCATTTGGAAAAAACATTCCGGACAAAAGTAACTTTTCAATATTCTCCCGTTGTAAAGAGAACGATTGACGGATCACCAGCGACCTTGTAACTAATTCACCTTTTATTCCCGACTTACTAAACAATACCACTCCATGAAAAGATTTTTCCCGGTTTTGATATTATTGCAAACAGTTTGCTCTTATCTCCATGCACAAACGCCCACCTGGTCAGATGATGTTGCCACTATTATTTACAACAATTGCAGCAATTGCCACCGTGATGGAGGCATCGGACCTTTCAGCCTGATGAGCTATGAAGAGGCCGTAAGCAATTCAGCCGGCATACAGTCGCAGGTAGAATCAAAACTGATGCCCCCCTGGAAACCAGACCCTACTTACACCCATTTTAAGGATGAACGACAGTTGACTGAATCAGAAATTAGTACGATTGCAGCGTGGGTATATGGAGATACACCTTTGGGTGATCCCGGCACAGCACCACCTGCGCCAGTTTTTCCCACAGGTTCGCAACTTACTTCAATTGATAAATCGCTCGTGACACCTGATTACACCATTCCCGGTGAAGAAGACCACTACCGTACATTTGTGATTGAATCGGGTTTTACGACAGAGGAATTCCTCAATAAGATTGAATACTTGCCTGGCAATGGTTCTATCGTCCATCACATCGTACTGTTTTATGACCCTACCAGTTATTCCCTCAATAAAGATTTGGGAGATCCGCTTCCCGGTTATGAGAGTTTTGGATTAGGACCACTCAATAGTGCTTCCGTGATCATAGGTGCCTGGGCGCCGGGCAGCAGCATCTTTTCCCTGCCATCTAACATGGGCATCCGTATTCCGCCGGGGGCAGATTTTGGGGTAGAGATGCATTATGCACCGGGCAGTAACGGGCAGTCAGATATCAGCACCGTAAATTTGAAATTTACACCTGAACAGACTACAATCCGCACGGTAAATGTAGATGCCATGCTTAGTCATTTTACGGATCTTACCAATGGCCCCCTATTTATTCCTGCCAATACAGTAAAAACATTCCATGAATCTTTTGAATGGCAATACGGAGATATTTCAGTACTCTCTATTTTTCCGCACATGCACCGTATCGGCACTTCCTATAAAGCATGGTCGCTCAATGATGATGGTGACACAACGCGACTCATCAATATTCCCGACTGGTCGTTTCACTGGCAGGGCTTTTATGATTTCCAGAAACCGGTACACATCACTGATCCATCAGCTATTCAGGCCGTAGCGTCGTTTGATAATACTTCGAACAATCCCGATAATCCAAGTAACCCACCACAGGATGTGCAAGCAGGAGAACATACTACGGATGAAATGATGCTGGCATTTGTGGCCTGGATGGAATATGAGCCAGGCGATGAAAATATTATTCTGGATAGCACCCTCATCAGTTCTGTTCCTGTAATTAGCGATGACATGCAAACGATTCAGGTCTATCCTAATCCGGCGCATGATCACGTCGGAGTTCATATAAGCATACTGGAAAATCAGCAAGTACAATTTGAATTGATAAGTACATCAGGATCCATGCTGGTGGAGTGGAAACAATACCTGCAGGCAGGAGGTTCTTATATTTCAAAATCTCTACCCGCAATGTCATCCGGATTGTACTTTCTGAAAATCACCATGAAGAATGATATACACTTTGAAAAGGTGGTGATAGAATAAGACAGGAAATCAATATCTCTGCATGCAAAAAGGACATTTCAACCTGAATGTCCTTTTTTTATTTCACAGCCTCCATTCTTTGTTTCATCACTTCATACAAAATCATTCCTGCAGCAACCGAAACATTCAACGATTCAAACTTTCCTTTCATGGGAATTTTTACAATTTCATCAGCAAGCCTGAGCAGGTCAGGAGCAATGCCTTCGCCTTCCGATCCCATAATGATTGCGGTAGGAATTTTCAGGTCTGCCTCAAATACATATTTCGTGCCCTGCATGTCGGCGGCAATTACCTGTATGCCATTCAATTTTAGTTGCCTGATGAGCTGCAGTAAATTTTTCTCACGGCATACTGCGATTTTGTTCAATGCGCCTGCCGAAGCTTTCACTGCCTCCGCATTTAAGGCTGCAGTTTCCGTCTGCGGAATAATGATTGCATGCACACCACTGCAAAGGGCAGTGCGCGCAATTGCTCCGAAATTCCGAACGTCCGTAATCCGGTCGGCAATCATGAGCAGGGGATCTTCTCCCTTACTATATGCTTGTGCAAGAATGTCATCTGTTTTGAAAAACTGCACCGGAGAAACTACGGCCGCAATACCCTGGTGATTGCGGTGCAGGCGATTCAGTTTCTCAATGGGAACAAACAACACCGGGATTTCTTGTTGCTGAGCCATGCGCACTATTTGCATCACTCCTTCCTTATGGATCCCTTTTTGAATAAAGATGCGTTCTATCGTAGTGCCGGCCGATAATGCCTCTTCTACCGGATGAATTCCGTAAATGAATTGGTTTTTCGGAAGATTCCTGTTAGGCAGTTTTTCCAAAGCTAGTAAGCTTGTACGATTTCATAATAAAAAACGGGCACCTGAATTTGTGACAACATTATGCAAGGATGTAAGGAAACAGCGACGCGAATTTTCGCGCCGCTGCCATGAAGCTTTACTGTTATACGACCAAAAGGTCTCTATTTATTCTGCGGCGTATACAAATTCATGTAACGCTGAAAGGCTTCCTGCGCTTTTTTGTTCAGATCGGCCTGACTGTTTTTATCTGATAGCTCAGTAATTTCATTCAACACATACACTCCTTCATTGATATCTGATGTAAAGTATTTGCGCTTGTCAGTAGGGAGTGATGAATAGTATCTCAATTTATCAGAATATACAGTCAGCAACCGGTCAAGCATGCTGCTGCCTTTATCCAATGCACCCGCTTCAAAATACGCCTTTGCCAGGGCAAGGTTCAGGAATGAAACCGGCACCTGCTTTTCAGGCAATACTTCTGCACATTTGTCCAGGACTTCAATCGCCTTTTCATTCTTTCCTTCTTTGATCAGTCCACTGGCCAATCGCGCAAAATTGCTCCTGAGGTTGGTAACCATTCGGAGTATGTTCTCATCGAGATATACAGGGTATTTATCTACGCCACCCCATGCAAATTTATTCATCATGTTTTCATACATCAGGTCTGTTTGCACGCCACCGGGCAAACCATCATCGCTGACTACATTATAAGGAACCACGCGGTAGGTCAACCCTTCCTGCTGTAAGTAGTTATTCAAACCCAGGTACGATTCCGGTGATACTGAAATGGCAAAATAGATGGGCCTTTTCCAGAGGTTACTGCGAAGAATCTCCATCGTCATGATATCATTCTTCAGCAAAGTGCCTTTGTTCAGCTTCCATTCTAAACGGGAAAGAATCTTCGCCGTATCTGATGGTTGAACCACATTGTTTGCCAATACCAGGTTTTTGTCAACAGGAATAAAAATATTTCTTGCAGGAAGGTAATTCATAGGGGAACCTGCACCGTAATCAATCTTATTCCTGGGATCGTCATTAAACATGAAATCAAGAATTGTATTCAAGGAATAGGCTTGACCCTGTGCAATCGCTTTGTTCTCATAAAAACGGACATAGTCACGGTTAGAGCCCCTGTATTTCAAACTATCCACACTGATAATCACTGCTTCTGATTTATTGATCTTCCTCCGCAAATTATCGATATACCAATCTACACCCAACAGGCTCAGGTTTACGATGCGGATATCCTCCCGAATGCCTTCCACTTCCTGTGCATACCATAAAGGATAGGTGTCGTTGTCACCTTGCGTAAACAAAATGGCATTAGGAGCACAAGATTCAAGGTAATCTCTCCCGAAATCGCGTGCCGTAGTCCGGTTACTGCGGTCATGATCATCCCAGCCTTTTGCGCCCATCATCACCGGCACCAATACACAGGCAGCAGAAGCTATCAATGCTGCATTTCTTGGGTTCATGCGCCTTCGTATGTAATCAAACAGCGCCAGCACTCCCAGACCCATCCAAATGGTATAAGCATAGAAGGATCCTGCATAAGCATAATCCCGTTCACGTGGCTGCATGGGAGTTTGGTTCAGGTAGATAACAATAGCAAGTCCTGTAAAAAAGAACAGCAGCATAACTACCCATGCGTCCAGTTTACTTTTTCTGAAGTGATACACCGCACCGGCCAGTCCTAAAATGAAGGGCAACAAATAGAATTTATTCTTCCCTTTGTTTTCATTCAAAGGGTAAGGTAAATTCTGCTGATCCCCGAGCATGGCATTATCAATAAATGGAAAGCCGGTGATCCAGTTTCCGTGTTGAATGTCGCCATCACCCTGCACGTCATCCTGCCTGCCGGAAAAATTCCAGAGGAAGTAACGCATATACATGAATCCAACCTGGTAGGTAAAGAAGAAATTGAGGTTATCGCCCATGGTTACCTTCTCTCCTTCCCGTAAACCGAGCCAGTTTCTGTAAAAGCGCACATGGGAAGGATCATCATTGTCCCAGACACGGGGGAAAGGAATTTCATCAGCAGGCGAATACTTAAGAATAGGCTTTCTGTCAAGAAATTCATACTTATCCTTTCCACGGTAGTAACGTTTTTCACCGGATTCACGGTCAATGGCAATAGGTTCAGCGGTAAAAGTGTGGCCATAAGCAAGCGGGCGCTCTCCGTATTGCTCTCGGTTGAGATAACTAAGCAGCGCTATTGGATCTTTCGGCGCACTCATATTAATGGATGGATTTGCATTTGCACGAATAACAACCATCAGGTACGAGGAATAACCGATCATTATATAAAGAACTGTTAGGATCGCAGTATGCAGGATATGATTGTTCTTCTTTACTGCATACCAAAGTCCGAAAACAACGGATGCAGCCAGCAATGTAAACAGGAACAATACACCGCTATTGAAAGGCAATCCGAAATCGTTGACAAAAAGAATATCAAGTTTAGCTGCCAATGTAGGTATGCCTGGAATGATTCCATACTGTATGAAGCCTAGTATGGCTACTGCTACTCCACCAGTCTTGATTACATTCCAGCGGGTTGGCTTGAATTTTCTGAATGAATACACAAAAACCATGGCCGGTGCAGCCAGCAATCCTAATAAGTGAACACCAATAGATAATCCGATCAGGTAACCGCCGAATACGATCCATCGGTCAGCATTAGGTTGATCAGCTACGTTTTCCCATTTCAGGATCGACCAGAATACGATGGCGGTGAAGAAAGAAGACATTGCATAAACCTCACCTTCCACCGCGGAAAACCAAAATGAATCTGCAAAAGTGTATGAAAGTGCACCTACCACACCTGCACCGATTATTGCAATCAGATCAGCGCCAAAAATTTCATTTTCTTTTTTGTTAAATATTTTCTTCGCGAATGCAGTAACCGTCCAGAAGAGAAAGAGGATCGTTAATGAACTGAAAAGGCCTGACATGTAATTTACCATCAAAGCCACGTTCGAAGGGTCGCCTGCTAATAGCGTGAACATATGTGCTACCATGATAAACAAAGGAGCACCCGGTGAATGCGCTACCTGCAGTTTATAGGCGCAACCTATAAACTCACCGCAATCCCAAAAGCTGCCGGTAGGTTCTGCAGTCATCCAGTACACTGTGGTAGCAATCACGAAAATAATCCAACCGGTAATGTTATTCACTTTATTATACAACGTCATGAAAGAGGTTTTTTTAAGCTGGGCAAAAATAGTTTATTTGGTAATAGGAGCAAGGGAATTCGTAGCGATGTCAATAGCTTGTTTAATTGTGTATTTATGATCACTTACGTACCTGCTAAACTGCACCTTTCATTTCAAAATAAAACCTGCACGCTCAAAAGGAATGGTGCATTCTTTCGTATGTGAACCTGTCCTAAGTAACATCATTCCACAAAAGGTTACAGAATTATCTATTTTCAAGATACATGCCTGGCAAGCGCTTATCCGTATCCGTTCTACTTTTATAGAATGGGAATAAACAAGGGATTCACTTCTGAGATCATGGTTAGATGGCATAGTAGAAACAACTTGCTATTTGCAAATTCCAACCCTTACCTTACCTTTGCCGTCCTTCTATTGACCGATGGTGTAACTGGCAACACGTCTGATTTTGGTTCAGAAGAGTCTAGGTTCGAGCCCTAGTCGGTCAACAAAAAGCCGGTCCTGTTAACAGGACCGGCTTTTTTATTTCAAAACAAACCTGCGATACAAATATTTAACTTACCCCTATAATTTTACCATTCACCACATCAATGTAATTTGCCTGCGGTACTCTTGGCAAGCCGGGCATTCGCATCATCTCCCCGCATACTGCAACTATAAATCCTGCTCCTTTGCTGATTACCAGATCATCCACATCTATTTTAAAATCACCATCCAGTCCGCTTACTGCGGGATCATCTGTAAAAGAGTATTGTGTTTTGGCCATACAAACCGGAAGGTGTTCCAGGCCAAGTTTCTTGATTTTGCGTAACATCTCCTGCGCCTTCTTATAGAACACCACGTCCTTTCCGCCATAAATCCTGGTCACAATTTTCCTGATTTTTGTTTCCAGGTCATCCGTGAGATCATAGGTAAATTGTAATGGTGGTGATGGATTCTTACAGATTTCCATAACAGCACTTGCCATTTCAGCAGCGCCTTCACCCCCTTTAGCAAAACCATTATTGACTGCGAAGGAAGCACCTTTCTCCCCGCACCAGTTACGCAAAAAATCAATCTCCGATTCTGTATCGAAATGGTAACGGTTCAATACCACCAGCACTTTCTGGCCGAAGGTTTTTAAGATGGCAATATGCTTTTCCAGGTTTTTCAAACCACCTGTTAAAGCATCGATATCCGGCAGCATCATCTTTGTTTCTGCTATTCCACCACTTAGTTTCAATGCCTGTGAAGTGGCAACCAGCACACTCATGGCAGGTTGCAACCCTGCCTTGCGGCATTTGATGTTGAAGAACTTTTCAGCACCCAGGTCACTGGCAAAACCGGCTTCCGTTACTACATAATCTCCAAATTGCATGGCTGTTTTAGTTGCCATAATCGAATTGCAGCCGTGCGCAATGTTTGCGAATGGCCCACCATGAATAATTGCCGGACAGCCTTCTAAAGTTTGTACCAGGTTGGGCAGAATAGCATCCTTCAGCAAAGCGGTAATGGCACCTGTGACACCAAGGTCCCTGGTCGTAAACGGTTCACCGGCAAAGGTGAAGCCCAGCAACATCTCATCAATCCTTTCGCGAAGTTCATTTATTCCTTCCGACAGACACAACATGGCCATTAATTCACTGGCAGGGGTAATCACAAAGCCGGTTTCAGAGGGAATACCATTATTGGGCACATCGAGCGCTGTTACTATTTTCCTGAGTACCCTGTCGTTAACATCCAGGCAACGCTTTAACAAAACGGTTTTAATACCTTCTGGTTTGCCCCTATTGTAAAAGCGGTAGTTGTCAAGCAAAGCTGCCAGGGTATTATTGGCTGCCGTTATTGCATGAAAATCACCGGTAAAATGGAGGTTGATCTCTTCCATTGGCACAACCTGCGAATAGCCACCTCCTGCCGCACCACCCTTCATTCCAAAACAAGGACCCAGGGAGGGTTCACGCAATGCCAATACTACTTTCTGATTCAGCCTGCGTAATCCATCTGCCAAACCTACTGAGGTAGTTGTTTTACCGATGCCTGCTTTGGTTGGTGTAATGGCAGTTACTAAAATCAATTTGGAAGAAGCGATCTTTTTTTCATCGAATTCACTGATGTTGATCTTGGCTTTATAGTGGCCATACGGTTCCACCATATTCGAATCAATGCCCAAATCATCGGCAACGGTGGTAATCATTAGCATGTGTTGTTCCTGGGCAATCTCATAGTCCGATTTCATTATTAAATGTTTATGGGTTCGTAAATAAAGTAACGTAAGATAGAGAATGGAACAATTTGCAGGTAACCCGACGGGGAACTATTGACAATCTTCATAGCAAGGAGTGACTATAATCATTTGGTACACCATTGGAAATACGGACTTGCAAACCACCTGATGTTCTAATTAACAGGTTAATGATTTGGTTTAATGAGCAGTAACTGCTATTCCGGCGAGAATACTTTGCAGCCATCAAGTATCATCATATCACATGACTGAAATCATTTACAACAGACCGGATCACCTATAATTTTGGTATCGCAAAACAACCGAATGAGGCAAAAAGAAAAGAGCAATTTTGAAACTGGAACGGAGCCTTAAAAATGTTTTGCTAAAATTAATTATGTAATGGGTGTTTGAGTTAGTAGTTTGGATTGAAATCGCGGTGAAATTACTTTCACCGCGATTTTTTTTGCAGGCACCTTGAATAGCATACCGTCATTCAATTTCCCTCTTACTCTGTTAGACGACTGCTGATTTAATTTAAAAAAATATGATATGGGACTGCATCTAGATTAAAAATGAATTTACCATTCAACTGCAAATTTCAGCCATTGAGTCTGCAATTCTGCTCATTCATCACCAGGTCATATTTAATGGTTATTAGTTCAGTAACCTTTGTATCCATCACAAAAAAATCAACACATGAAAACCAATTCACTTATACAGCCAATGATCATCTTCCGGCATGTTAGCGTGCTTTTACTGCTCGCTGTTCTTTCTTTTCAATCAAATGCACAAACATGGTCATCTCTCGGTACCGGTGTTCCGGACTGGACTTATTCGGTAGGCACCTTTAATGGAGAATTGTATGCAGGTACAGCTACCGGCATACTGAAATTCAATGGCGCAAGCTGGGAAGTCGTGGGCGAAGGATTGCTTGGGGAGGTTGATGCCATTGCCGTTTATAACGGAGAACTAATTGCTGCAGGAAAATTTGTTATGGCCGGCACAAAAGTGGTCAACTTCATTGCCCGGTGGAATGGAACTACCTGGAAAGAGATGGCCGGTGGCATGGATAATTCGGTGACATCCCTGGTAGTGTACAATGGAAAACTGATCGCCGGTGGATATTTCACCCATGCAGAAGTAAGTGCAAAATACATAGCACAATGGGATGGCTCTCATTGGACGGCTCTTGGAAGTGGCATGGGAGGAACAGAAGGACAAGTAATGGCACTGACAGTTTATGGAAATGATCTGGTTGCAACAGGCTTCTTTACCAAAGCAGGAGGAGTAGCAGCAAAGTATATTGCTAAATGGAATGGTACCACCTGGTCGCCAATAGGAACTGGCCTGGGCTATATTGGATACTCATTAACTGCTTACAATGGAAATCTTGTTGCCGGTGGCCTATTCTATTCAGCCGGTGGTGTAAGCGTAAATAAGATTGCCATGTGGAATGGCAGTACCTGGTCGGCACTAGGCAACGGACTGGATGGTGGAGTTTATGGCTATGTAATGGCACTCACAACATATGGAGGCGACCTGATAGCAGGCGGCATCTATACCACTGCCGATAATCAACCCGCTGCTAATATTGCTAAATGGGACGGAACAGTATGGACACCCCTGGCTACCTATATGGGTAGTGGAGGAACGGTTCAGGCTGTTTTCGGGCTCACTAATTATGCAGGTTCCATTGTCGCGGGTGGCATTTTTTATTCTGTTGATGGTACGGGAGCAAACAATGTAGCAGCAGTAACTTATACTCCTTCCGGAAACTTCATTCAGACATCAGCCATTTCGCCAAATATGCTTTGCAGCGGGCAATCTGTAACAGTTGGTTATACAGTAGTCGGCAATTTCAATCCGGGCAATGTCTTTACTGCGCAGCTCTCTGATGTAAATGGCAGTTTTGCAACACCGGTTTCCATCGGCACAAAAATTTCAATCTTATCAGGAAACATAAATGCAATGATCCCTGCTAACACCATTACCGGCATGAAATACAGGATCAGGGTAATCAGTTCTAATCCATCAGCAATTGGTACAGATAACGGTACAGACCTTACCATCGGTGCACCTATTTCAGCAGACGGACCTTTAACCTTCTGCAGCGGAAGCAGTGTCAAGTTATCAGTTATTACTCCTGCTATTGCATACCAATGGAAAAAAGATGGCGTCATTATTTCCGGAAAAACTGCACAAACGTATAAGGCCTCTGATGCAGGTAATTACTCTTGCGATGTTACCAATAGTTGTGGTGTAGTTGCTTCGAATGTAATTTCGGTAGCTACCACACCCAAACCTACGTCCAGCATCACAGTAGGTACCTGTTCAGGTGGTACGGTACTTTTGACTTCGGTATCAAATCCATCTACCGGTGTAACGTATAAATGGACTTTAAACGGCAGTAATATCACCGGCGCAACCAATGCGACCTATGCAGCGACCATCAGCGGAAGTTATAAATGCAAAGTCACCATTATTGCCACGGGCTGCGTAAAAAATTCCAAGGCAGCCAATGTCACTATTAATTGTAAACTGACAGGTGATGCAACGTCTGATGCTTTTAACGTGTATCCAAATCCTTCGACCAGCTATTTTATGATCAGTTACCATGGAGCTGTAAGTGATCAAAATAGAATCGAAGTATATGATATCACAGGCAGACTTGTAGAAAGTATCCTGCCAACTGAGCAAACTACCAGGGTGGGTGAATCGTATCATGCCGGTATCTACTTTGTAAAATTAACCGTCAACGGAAAAGAAGAAAAAATCATTAAAATAATTAAAGAGTAAAAGCGATCCGGATAATCAGGCAGATATTGTTGAGTACATTAACTGCAATATTCGAATAGATCTGAGAATAGGATTCCAATTTGAACCCGGTTTTTTGTAAAAAGAACCGGGTTCATTTATTTTTAGAACGTTTCAGAAAATCTTTACAATAACCGACAATACTAAATACAAGTATAGCTGTGCCTGTAAAGCAAAACTTGCTCCGCACACAGTAACATGAAATATTTATCCACCTTTATAGCATAAGTTTACGTGCAGCATTCTTCCAATGGAAATTCATTTGAAAGTTGCTTCCACATTTTGTTCTCTTCGCTAATAATTCAGATACTGATGAAAAAATGCTTCTTCATTTCAATCCTGCTGTTATTATTATCAGGCAAACTGCATGCGCAGACCAATAATGATACATTGGCTGCTTTGCCTGATCAATACCTCTCCTTGTATATTGATGGCAATTTAAACTATGATGATTATATCAGGCAACAAATCACTTTTGTCAACTTTATGCGCGACCGGCAGATGGCTTCATTGCATTTACTCATTACCACACAGGTAACAGGTGGTGGCGGGATAGAATACACATTATTCTATTTCGGACAAAAAGAATTCAACGGAAAAAATGATACGTTGAAGTATGTGGCCGACAACAATAATACGGATGATGAAACCAGGGAAGGCCTGGTCCGGATTATTAAAATGGGACTTATGCCATACATCGCCCGGTTACCTTCATCCGGAAATTTTGCAATTGATTACAACAGCAACCCTGTATCTTCAGGTTTACAACAAGCAGAAACTAAAGATTGGAAGAACTGGGTATTTACTGTTTCTGCTACCGTGAATGCAAATGGAGAAAAATCGTATCAAAACCTCTATGTCACCGGTGGTGCTTCCGCCGGAAAAATTACGGATGACTGGAAAATTAACATCAGGATGAATGGCGCGTACAACTATTCAAACTACGATTACGATGGATTTACGTATATCAGTGAAACACAATCAAAATCCGGAGATGCGCTGATTGTCCGAAGCCTTTCAGAACATTGGTCGGCGGGAATGGCAGCATCTGTTTATACTTCCACATACAGCAACTACGATTTTAATGGGTCACTCTCCCCTGCCATAGAATGGGATTTGTTTCCCTACACGTCTTCCACATCACGACTTTTTACCATACTCTATCAGCTTACCCCTGCTTACGCTGATTATACCGATACAACCTTATATGGTAAAACTTCAGAATTTCTGTTTTCACAATCACTGACGTCGACCGTAAGCCTGATTGAAAAATGGGGAACAGTGAGTTTTTCTCTTTATGGCTCCAACTATTTCCACGATTGGTCGAAGAACTCGCTTTACCTGTCGGGTGCACTCAACCTGAGAATTGTGAAAGGCCTGGATCTGAATATTTATGGTAGCTATGGTTTGGTACACGATCAGTTGAGCCTGCCCAAACAAGGTGCAACTCCTGAAGAAGTCCTCACCCGGCAAATAGAATTATCCACTAACTTCAATTACTACACCTCCGTGGGTATCAGTTATAGCTTTGGGTCTATCTATAATAATGTGGTAAATGCCAGAATGAATCTCCTCGAATAATGATGACTGCAGGGAATATGTGAATAAAGAGGCGACTTTAACTTCAGATTTACCCCCATTTTTGCCCTTTCTTGGGCAAATCTTAATTCTTTTTCTATCTTTGCCGTCCTCTAAAAAAGCCGATGGAATCACAAGTCCGTTTATTTTCAGGAACAAACACACAATACCTGGCATCTGCCATAGCGGAGTCTTATGGAGTTCCATTGGGTAAGGTGGAGGTGCGCCGTTTCAGTGATGGTGAAATGTGCCCTGTAATACTGGAATCTATCCGTGGCGATTATGTCTTTTTAGTGCAATCTACGATTGCCCCTACCGATAATCTTTTTGAACTTTTGTTGCTGATAGATTCTGCCAGAAGGGCTTCTGCAGAATATATTACTGCTGTGATTCCATATTTTGGTTTTGCACGGCAGGACAGAAAAGATAAGCCACGCGTTCCGATTGCAGCGAAACTCATTGCCAACCTGCTCACAGCAGCCGGTGCCAACCGTATCATGACGATGGACCTGCATGCACCACAGATACAGGGGTTTTTCGATATTCCGGTTGATCATCTTGAAAGTTCCACGATTTTTATTCCATATATTAAATCACTGGATTTGCATGATGTGACGTTCGCAGCACCTGATGTAGGTGGTGTTAACCGGGCACGCTCCTATGCCATTCACTTCAACAAAGAAATGGTGATCTGTGATAAATACAGGAAGCGGCCAAATGAAATTTCTGCCATGACGGTGATTGGCGATGTTACAGGCCGCAATGTGATTATTTGTGACGACATCATTGACACCGGTAATACCCTTGCCAACGCTTCTGACCTGATGCTGTCAAAGGGTGCAAAAAGTGTCAGGGCATTAATCACCCATCCGGTATTATCCGGAAAAGCTTATGAAAACATTGAAAATTCATCTCTCACGGAAGTAGTCGTTTGTGATACCATCCCGCTGAAGAAGACATCACCTAAAATAAAAGTGCTAAGTGTGGCAGAGCTGTTTGCAACAGCTATCCGCAACATGTACGAGCATAAATCTATTACCTCGCTGTTCCTTAACAATTAAATTTTTTTTGAATCATGCAATCCATTACGATCGAAGGTCAAATACGCAAATCTGCCGGAAAAAGAGAAACCCGTGAATTAAGAAAAAACGGTCAGGTTCCATGCAGTCTATATGGCGGTAAAGATACCCTGAACTTCAGTGCTCCGGCTACGTCCTTCAAGAACCTGGTGTATACCCCTGAATTTCTTATCGCGAAAATAATTCTTGATGGCAAAGAAAGAGAAGCCCTGATGCAAGACCTGCAATTCGATCCGGTAACAGATCAATTGACACATATAGACTTCCTGGAAATGAATACCGACAAGAAAGTAACTGTTGATATTCCAATCAAACTCGAAGGAATTCCTGCAGGTGTTCGTGCCGGTGGCAAGATCAATCAGCGCATGAAAAAACTTAAAGTAAGGATGTATCCCAAAGACCTGGTTCCTTTTATTTCAATAAAGGTAGACCATGTTGAATTGGGTAAATCCGTACGCATCAGTGATCTGAAAAATGAGGGTTTTGAATTTCTCGCAGCGCCTAATTTCCCGATACTGTCCGTAATTATTCCGCGCGTAGTGAAAGAAGAAACACCTGTTGCTGCTGCTCCGGCCGCTGCCGCTACTCCGGCTGCCGCTCCTGCTGCTGCAGCTGAAAAAGGTGCTGCCAAAAAAGACGACAAAAAGAAAAAATAATACAGCAACCGTTTTTATTCTCTGAATCTTGTAATAAGTGATACAGCCTTCCGGCTGTAACCAGCAACAGAAAAAGTTAAGACGTGAAGTTTCTTATCGCAGGGCTCGGCAATATCGGAGATGAATACATAGAAACACGACATAACATCGGTTTTAAAATTACAGAAGCATTGGCTGAAGAAGCCGGTGCTTCTTTTGTTTTAGACCGGCTTTGCATGCATGCTTCCTTTCGACTGAAAGGCAAAATGATCCACCTGATCAAGCCAACTACTTACATGAATCTAAGTGGAAAAGCTATAAAATACTGGATGGAAAAACTGGAAATCAACAGAGAAAACCTGGTAGTGATTGTGGATGACCTTGCATTACCTTTTGGCGAAATACGCATCCGTAGCAAAGGCAGCGATGGTAATCACAATGGACTTAAATCCGTACAGGAATTACTGCCTGGAACAGACTATACCAGGATGCGTTTTGGAATTGATGGAAACTTTACCAGGGGGAGGCAGGTAGATTATGTGCTCGGCAGTTGGACAAATGAAGAGAAAAAATTGTTACCCGAAAAAATCCGCCTTGCTGCAGATGCCGTAAAGAGCTTTGTAACTATTGGCCCGGAGCGAACGATGAATCTGTTTAATAAGGTGGGGAAGTGAGGGGTGAATGGCTACTTTAATACATTGCTACATTGTTACATTGCTCAATTGCCGAATGGCTAAATGGCTAAATTGTTAAATGGCTGCATAACTGCTTGGCAACATTGTTTAGTAACCGACAGAATCAAATCAACAAATCAACAAATCAACAAATCAACCATTCAACCATTCAACCATTCAACCATTCAATCATCTATTCATATAAAATCTTACTAACAATAATAACAACTCCAACCCCAACCCACCAAAATGAAAATAGCAATAGCAGGACCCTATTCCGCGCCAACCGGTAAAGAGCGGCAACAAAATTTAGATGCAATGAATGAAGCAGCTGCCGCCATTTATGAAATGGGCCACATCCCGATTATCGGTGTTAATGCAGCGCTCCCGGTATTGGAAAAATCAGAAGTGGATGATGAATACAAACTGATTATGGATATTTCTATGGCTATGGTGGAAAGCTGTGATGCCCTCTTGCTGCTTGCACCTTCACCTGGAGCTAACAGGGAGCATGACCTCATGGTTTCATTGGGTAAACCCGTATATCGTTTACTGAGCGAAATACCTGCTTCTTAAGATCCCTGGCGCCTCTGTCCGAAAAAAGTTTTTCTTTTATTGGCAACAAAGAAATGTACGCTAAGACTAATCACAATAATTGACCGCTCAAATAGTTCTATGAAAATCATTTGTGTTGCCCGCAACTATGCAGAACATGCCAAAGAATTGAAGAATGAAATTCCGGATGCGCCGGTCATTTTTATTAAGCCTGATACAGCTTTCAAACGCAAGAAGCAACCATTTTTTCTGCCGGATTTTTCGAAAGACATGCACTATGAAACGGAAATCGTATTGCGCATCTGCAAGAATGGAAAGAACATCAGTGAAGCATTCGCCAATAACTACTTTGATGCCGTTACCACCGGTATTGATTTTACTGCACGTGACCTTCAGCAGGAACTAAAGAAGAAAGGCTGGCCCTGGGAGATAGCCAAGGGATTTGATGGCTCCGCTTGTGTAGGTGATTTTCTTCCAAAATCGCAATTCGATGACCTCAAGAACCTCAACTTCTGCATGTATAAGAACAAAGTGCTTACACAAAAAGGAAACACCGGGGATATGATATTTCCGTTTGAAAAAATTATCAGCTATGCTTCAAAATTCTTTACCCTTCTGAAAGGAGATTTGATATTTACCGGAACGCCTGTAGGTGTTGGTCCTGTGACCTTTAATGATCATATCGAATGCTTTGTAGAAGATGAAAGCGTATTGGAGTTTGATGTGAAATAGTTGATCAGGAGATACCGGATGCATATAAAGTATCCTGATATTTTTTTGAATTAAAAACTCAGTGGAATGGCTATCAGCATTTCAGGGCTTGAGGTGCAGTCCCTGATAAAATTCACTCTTAGGCACCTCCACAATATCACCGGGCATCATCTTATCTATATTAAGCCGTTCAATTCCATAACGTATAAGTCGCAAGGTAGGATGCCCAACCTTTGCAGTCATCTTCCTGATCTGCCGGTTCTTTCCTTCTGTAAGTTCTAACTCAAGCCATGATGTCTCCGGATGTTTTGTATGGTTAACCGGTGGAATGCGCTCCGGAATCCGTGGTGCCGACATTCCCCTTACACCAGCAGCCTGCGTTTGATGCAAAGTCCCCTTCAGGTTAATCGTTACTCCTTTACGCATTTGATTGAGCGCCGCATCTCCCGGCAAACCTTCCACCTGCACCCAATAGATTCTTATATGTTTCTTATCAGGATTCAATAATCGTGTGTTTATTGTTTTATCATTTGTGAGTAACAATAAACCTTCACTATCATGGTCAAGCCGGCCTACAGGATAAACATCCTTTTGAAATTCAAATAAGGAACCTAATGTATCATGGTCACCCTCCGGAGTAAACTGCGAAAGCATGCCATAGGGCTTATAAATTTTGTAGTAGAGATATTGCATGTGTGCTTAAAGGTAACAATAAGTCGGAAGTCACTAGTCGGAAGTCGCTATTCTTAAATCTTATGTCTTATGTCCTACGTCTTATGTCTTATGTCCTACGTCCTACGTCTTATGTCCTACGTCTTTAGTCTAACGTCTTTAGTCTAACGTCTTAAATCTAAATTCCCGGCTCTTGATTCCCCATCCTGAATCCAGGTTCCTGGCTCCTGCTTCCCACTCTCCTTTCCACACTAACTACCGGTTGTTTCTTGTGCAATCCACTTACCTTCTTATTTTTGCGCCCGATAAAACAAAACCCTTGAATCATCCACTATACCTGCGTGCCTTTAAGAAGATGTGTTATGTGAAGTATATGGCACAGACATACGATGAAAACAGGCAGATCTGTAAATATGTCCATTCTACCTCCCGTGGCCATGAAGCCATTCAGCTGGCAGTCGGGTTGCAACTTCAGCCACACGACTATTTAGCTGTTTACTACCGTGATGAAAGTATACTGCTCGGCCTGGGCTTTGAGCCTTATGAGTTGATGCTGCAGCTTATTGCCAAACGGGATGATCCTTTTTCCGGTGGGCGTGAATATTATTCTCATCCTTCCTATAAAGGCGGAGATAAAGCAATGATACTGCACCATTCCAGCGCAACCGGCATGCAAGCTATTCCTACAACAGGATTGGCACAAGGTGTTCAATACCTTGAGAAAAAAAGTATGCTGAATTCGCCAGAGCCACCTGTTGTAGTTTGCTCTATGGGTGATGGCAGTGTTACAGAAGGAGAAGTTGCAGAGGCCTGGCAATTTGCAGTGTTGAAACAGCTACCGATCATTTATTTGATACAAGACAATGACTGGAGTATCTCTGTGTCTTCCGATGAAATGCGCACCATGAATGCCTATGAATATGCTTCAGGTTTTAAAGGCATGAACCGGGTGCAGGTTGACGGAAGTGACTTTCATGCTTCCTATGAATGTGTAAGAGATGCAATACAATTTGTTCGCGAAGAACGTAAACCCATCCTAATTCATGCTAAAGTTCCATTGCTGAATCACCATACTTCTGGCGTTCGCAAAGAGATGTACCGCGGCGCAGAAAACCTGGCACTTCACGCTATAGATGATCCATTTCCAAAACTGAAGCAATACCTGCTCGACAATGGTATTGTTGATGAAATACTCGATGAAATAGAAAAACGCGCGGAAGAAAAGGTTGCCCGCGATTTTCAACGTGCTGTTGATGCGCCGGAACCTGATCCTGCCACCATCATGGAACATGAGTATGCTCCTACTCCTGTAACGGAGGAGAAAGGTAACCGCTCCCCGGCAGGCGGACAAAAAGTAGTGATGGTTGATGCTGCTTTACATGCAGTAGATGAAATTTTGCGCAAGCATCCGGAAGCGATCTTCTTTGGACAAGATGTGGGAAGGAGATTAGGGGGCGTGTTTCGCGAAGCCGCTACGCTGGCTGATAAGTATGGCGATGACCGCGTTTTCAATACTGCGATACAGGAAGCATATATCGTTGGATCCACAGCAGGACTAAGTGCCGTAGGCGTACGCCCAATGGTAGAAATACAATTTTGTGATTACCAGTTTCCGGCTATCAATCAACTCATCACAGAAATTTCCAAGTCCTGCTACCTCACAATGGGTAAATTCCCGGTAAGTACTGTAATCAGGATTCCTATAGGTGCCTATGGGGGCGGCGGGCCTTACCACAGTGGCAGCCATGAGTCGATCGTGCTGTCGCAGCGCGGCATTAAAGTGGTATACCCTTCCAATGCTGCTGATCTGAAAGGATTATTAAAGGCTGCCTACTATGATCCTAATCCTGTCATCGTTTACGAGCACAAAGGACTTTACTGGAGTAAAAATCCGGGTACGGAAGATGCAAAAACCATTGAGCCTGATGAAGACTATATCATTCCGCTAGGGAAAGCAAATGTAGTGCAGGAGGCATCTGCGGAACAAGTAGACCAGGGTAATACGCTTTGCATCATAACCTATGGCATGGGTGTGTATTGGGCGAAGAATGCATCGAAGCAGTTTCCGGGTTCCGTAGAAATTATTGACTTGCGTACCTTGAATCCATGCGATGATGCAAAAGTATTTGAAACCGTTCGCCGACATGGCAAATGTATTGTGTTGAATGAAGAACAGGTTGAAAACACTTTCGCTCAGGCCTTATCAGGAAGAATTGCCTATGCCTGCTTCCGATATCTTGATGCGCCGGTAAAAACTATTGGTGCAAAACCACTGCCTGCTGTTGCTATGAATATGGCTCTTGAGAAGGCAATGCTTCCAGGAGTAGAAAGTTTGGCGGAAGAGATCAGGATACTATTGGAAAGCTAAAGAAATAGCAGAGAATTGTATGATACGTATTTTTTGAGATTGGACAGCTACTTCAGTTAACTTGACACTTTGCATCAAATAGTATATGGAATACCGGTTTATCAATTACACTACACATTAGTGAAATCAACATTGATTTATTTACCTGTTGCCTGGATCAACAGGAAACATGGAGACGTCTAATTTGCTATTGACAAATCAACTCTTCTACATAGGAATTATTGCTCATGGTCACCCTTAGCACATACACTCCCTTTGTTAATAGCTGATTAATCAAAATTTGGGTAGTCAGCTTACCCTCAATAACCGGAATCTCCTTCTTATGAACTATTTGACCCAGTAGATTCAGCACTTCAATAGTTGCATTTTCACTAATTGCACTTTGTAATTCCAGCTGCAACATAAAATTTCCATCCGAAGGATTCGGATACAATTGCATTGATGAAACAGATGACTCTGAAACTTCACTCTTTTCAGGACCTTCATTGCCCCAGTCAAAATCCAAACAATCAAAGCGTTTTGAAACGGTGTTATTTAGAATTTTAGCCAGGAATCCATCCTGATCACTTCCAGTATTACTATTAAAATGATAGTCCACACTGCCAATGCAATCTTCAATATCAATGCTTCTTGTATAGAAAGTAAGATAGATTTCCTTATTGCCACCCATTTCAATATCCGGCCCATAATCCACGGTAGCATCATCCCACTCATTCTGTGCGCCGCCGAAATAGGAAGCAAATTCCAGTTGCTGCACTTCGGAGGAAGACTTTGGATCTGTTAAAATCGCAATAAATGCGTCCCGATTTGTAGCACTGCTGCCTCCATTCAAAGCGGTTTGAAAAGGTGGATGAAGCGCTTGAACAGGCATATCCACGCTTTGCGTTCCTCCTGAAAAGGCAACAAAATTGGTTGTTGTGCCTGATTTTATCGAGTAACTGGCCAGTCCCCGTGATGCATCACTTTTGCTGCCACCAAAATAAGTGCCCCAAAGGGCATTTCCGGCAACATCATACTTCGCGACAAAAGCATCTTTTACACCGTTAAAAGAGGTGTCATAAAAATTTGATTTGGGATAGCTCCAATTGGTAGCATCAAAAAAATCATTGCTCTGTGTAAATCCGGTGATGATTGCATTATTCGATTTATCAATGATCATTTCCCGGTCACGGTCATCGCCTTTTCCGCCGATATACTGCAACCATTGAGGTGAAAAAACATTCGTTTGCTTATTCAATTTCCAGAGTGCAAGGAATGAATCATTGCCTCCGCCATTATAACTATTCAATGGATGATAAGTTGAGTCGGCCATATCACCTTCAGTGGCGCCTGAAATGTAAAATTGTATTTGAGATGGGTTACCCGGTGTTTTGAAGCATCTGATTGCATGAGACCGTTCATATAATGGTCCTCCCATATAGGAGAAAAACTTTACGCTACATAAGTTACCATCTAATTGTGCTACATAAGCATCCAATAATGAGGATAATGTGCTATCAAACATTGGAGTGGATGCCGGAATAAAATCAGGAGGACTTGAGGTAGTGCCGGTAATAAAAACATCATGATGAAAAATACTCATACCGATAATATAATCATCTCCTACACCGCCAAAATAGGTCCATTTAAGCAGGTTGCCATTTTCATCATACTTTGCTATAAAAGCATCTATTTCATTCTTCTTGTTTTTCTGAAAAACACAAGTGTCCCCTATACATGCAAAGGCTTTTGCACTGTTGGCAGGGTCACATGGCAGACAGGTTGAACATCCATTGGGTTCATAATCAGTGAAACTATACCCTCCTATATAAATATATGTTGAATCTGTGACAGGATCCTTATCAATGGCCATGCAAACTGCAAAATCACCGCATTCATCTTTTTCATTGTTGTTATCAGTGCCCAGGTAACGAAACCATTGCAGGTTGCCACACTTATCATACTTAGCCAGGAAATCATCTTCCGCGCCATAATAAAATTCATTATTTGCACAGGAAATTTCCTGGTCACTCCGGGAATGTGTTCTGCCTGTTACATAAACATACTCCAGATTCGCTGATGCCTTTTTCACATCTACAATCAAATACTCACTTTGTTCAGCTGCTGAAAAGTCAGCATTGGGAACAGCATCATTCATATACTTTCCCCAATCAACACTGTACTGACCAAACGCAGTTTCGAGCAATGCAATGAGGAAGGCAGTTATTATCGCTGGTTTATTCATATATCCCATTTTATAATGAATTAATTAAACCTGCTTCAAGCAGATAAGTAAATATCGGTAATTAACATCAGATACTAATCTTTTAAATGGCCTCACACTTAATACTAAATGTAATAGCAATATAAACATATCCATAATTCTTAATTCATGTATGTTATACAAATTAGCCGGCCTATATTCTTCAATATCCAAATAGATAGTGCAACAACGTATTTTATTAACCGGTCAAATCTTAGAGGATGCCATCAGACGCGGAAGATCAGGCATATTCAAATTAATGATAAGTTGTTTCTTTATGGAGGATGTTGTCTCTTACCTGACATGCTACCGTAACTAAATTAAATGACTTCAATGAATTTATTGCTTTTAAAAAATCCATAGAAAAAATGATGCTTCTAAAAACTTACCTGATCAATACCCAGGAAACAGGCCCGACAGGCTTGATTAATGATTTTACTTGTTCCCATTTCAAATAAATGGTAACCGGGCCATCGGCATAAGAAGCAATTTCATAAGGGTTATAAGTGAACCCAATGCCATTTCGATCAACGAAGAAATCCTCCTTTAATTCCAACTTGTCAATAAACAATCCACTTACTGATAGCGCATTAGCATCCGGTATACCCCTGTCGGCCCGTAATTGCTTTTCCGCTATAGCAGTCAGCTCATCTAATTTGCCGGCGGAAAAAATATCTTCCAATTGCAGCTGCTCACCGGTCATCAAATTGTAAACCCTGTAACTAAATCCATAATTACCATGTGCACCACCACTGTAGAAATAGCCAAATTCTTCGACACATAGCAGATGATGCTCATTGTAAATCACTTTGTATTTTTCCTGGTAATCCCAG
The DNA here is from genome assembly GCA_016704325.1 of Chitinophagaceae bacterium. Taxonomy (GTDB): domain Bacteria; phylum Bacteroidota; class Bacteroidia; order Chitinophagales; family UBA10324; genus JACCZZ01. Next base: position 161,504 of record JADJAG010000007.1, on the reverse strand, counting down.
TTGAAACTGTATGGAGATTCATCCATCAATAGTTTACTTTCCGCTGTAACAGCATCTTGGAATGTCTCGCGGTAAGAATCAATGTAATTATCGAATTCATCTTTCATTGCATTTGCTGCTTTGGATTTCAGTTGATCCGGTGTTTCATTTCCCAGCAGTTGTGTATTCAGCAGCGACTCATTAATACTTTTTTCAACAGATTTATCCTGGTAGTCTACGAGGTAACAATAGATGTATTCTGCAACGCATCCGATTGACTCACCGGCACTGTTCTTCATAAATTCATAATTAAATTGCTTTTGCAAAGAATTCAAAGCAACACTTCCGTAGGGAAGAAAAGAATGAAACTCAAATGGAAATGATTTGGAACGGGCAGGGTTGCTCCAGGTGCCCTTTGCCTGTCCAAAATCATCAGAAATTGTTCCGTCAAAATAACCGGTAATCATGGTATCTGTATATTCCTGCAACTTCAGCTTACCATCGTTAAACGTACCACCAATCAATATTTGCTTACCTACAGACTGATAGTAATAATGCCCGGAAACGATGGAATCTGTAAAAAAAAGATCTGCAGTTACGGCTGATTTTTTACCAATAATACCCTCAAACCTTTTGTAAAAACCTAACGTTTCCTGCCCTAACAATAGCGTAGGAAAACAAATAAAGAGCACCATTAACAATCGATCCATGTCCTTGTTATTTTCACTTCAAATGTACTATTCCCTTGTTTTGGTTAGCTGTTGCAGCTAATTCCATTTATTTTTTTGAAATACATTGGTGTTATTGGAATTAACTTTTAATTTCAACTCCCCAAAAAAATATTGATCACAGGATCCAACTTTTACAAATGCCCAAATCACCTGCCGAAATGCAAGAAGCTATCGTCCGTAACCTGCAAAAGAATACCGGAAAAACACTGGAGCAGTGGTTTGAAGTTGTGAAGAAGTCAGGACCAATGGACCGCAAGGAGAAGTTAACCTGGCTAAAAACAAAACACCAATTGGGCAGTGGCATAGCAGCAACCATCACAAAAATGATGTATGAAGGGATGTCGGATTATGATGTGGATACGCTGATGCACTTACATTTTAGTGGCAATAGAGATTACCAAAAGCCGATTTATGATAAAATCACCGCATCACTAAAAAAATGGGGCGTGCATAAAATAGCGGTAAACAAAACCTATCTGTCACTGATTCATAACCAACAATTTGCAATAATAAAAACAACAAAAGACGGGATGGCAATCGGAGTACCCGAAGTGGCCATCAAGTTCACTAAAAACAAAGAATTTAAACCGACAAAAAATTTGGGAAGCGACCGCATTACGCATAGGTTAATACTGAATGATCTCAGTGAGCTTACTGATGGCGTGATGCGGGTGTTGAAGGCTTCTTATGATAGGTGTTGATTTGGGGAGGGTTGGAGGGTTAAATGGCTGAATGGTTAAATAGCTAAATGGCTAAATTGTTAAATTGCTAAATTGTTGCGGCGAAGCCGATCACTTTCTATTCTATTCTCACTACTCGTTACTCACTACTCATCTAACTACTTCCGACTAATTTCTTCCGACTAACTACTAACTACTTCCGACTTAAAAACCATGAGAATCAACAGACCCGAAAAATCAGATTATCCCGAATACTATGAAAAGTATATCGCTAAAGTAGCAGGCAATCCATTGGATGAACTGGTTGCAAATCACAAAACGTTGCGCAGAATGGTAAGCCGGCTGAGTCGAAAGCAATTAAATTACCGTTATGCCGAAGGGAAATGGACGATAAAAGAAATACTCGTTCACCTGATTGATGGGGAAAGAGTTTTTTGTTATCGCGCTTTACGCTTTGCAAGGAAAGATACCACCCCGCTGCCAGGATTTGAAGAAAATGAATGGGTACCAAACAGCAATGCAGGAAACAGGAAACTAAGATCCATCCTTCGTGAATTCGATGCAGTCCGCAAAAGTACCATCGAACTATTCAGTAACATGAATAAAGAAATGCTTAACAGTTCGGGCATTGCCAACGGCCAACCAATTTCTGTACGATCTATTCTTTTTGTTATTGCCGGCCATGAAATGCATCATATGCGAATCATGCTTGAACGTTATATTGAGAAATCTTATGTGCCTCCTCTAGTTACGGGTGCTTGATGTTACAATAGTCGGAAGTCGGAAGTCGGAAGTCGGAAGTAGCGAGTAGTGAGAAGCGAGTAGGAAGTGTTAAGTCGTGAGTATGGCGTAGCAAGTGACCGGCTTCGCCGCAACCATTTAACCATTTAACCATTTAACAATTTAGCCATTTAACCAATCAACCCTTCAACAATCCATCCATCCCAATCCCCATGATACCCGATTGGCTGCAACAACTCGTCCTACCCGCAGAAAATCCCGGCACCTCAGCATCATTATTAATTGTCTTCCTGGTGATGGCAACGGGCATTGCGCTCGGAAAAATCAGGTTTAGAAAAATTTCACTCGGCATTGCAGGTGTCTTGTTTACCGGAATCCTCGCTGGCCACTTCGGCTACAGGATAGATTTAAAAACACTGGACTTTCTCCGTGATGCCGGACTTATTCTGTTTGTGTATGCAGTAGGCATGCAGGTAGGTCCCTCCTTCTTTTCATCATTCAAAAAAGACGGGCTCCTTTTCAATACACTGGCCATTGGTACGATATTGAGCGGTGCACTTACTACTATTCTGCTGTATAAATTTACCTCAACAGGTATGGATAATATGGTCGGCATTATGTCTGGCGCAGTAACCAACACGCCCGGATTGGGTGCCGCAAAAGCAGCATTGCATGATGTTGCAATTAAACGACCTGACCTGGTACTGCATGATCCTGCAAATGCATATGCCATCACATATCCTTTTGGTGTGCTCGGAGTAATATTGCTCATGCTTGCGGCAAAAAGCCTTTTTAAAATAGATATCAAAAATGAAATTGACCGCTTTGAAAAGGGTATTAAAATCAACTATCCAACACCAGGGAGTGGTAAATGCAGGGTAACAAGTCCTATGTTTATCGGTAAGGCCATTGAATTCTTCCTGGAACAAAGCCGGTTACCTGTCATCATTTCCAGGTTGAAACATAGTGGTTCCACTATAGTCGAATCCCCTTCCGGTAGTACACTGCTGAAGGAACGCGATGTATTGATGCTGGTTGGTTTACCCGATGATGTAAACAAAGCAATTGACATGCTTGGCTACCGTTCCTCTGATTTATTTATTGAATCGCAGGAAAAAACATTGACCAAAAGTTTCCTGGTAACACATAATAACGCTGTACAAAAGTCCATAGAGCAGCTTAACCTCGAAGACAATTATGGAGCGCGTATTACACGGGTTTACCGTTCAGGACTTGAACTACTTGCAACTCCAAGCCTGGTTTTACATTATGGTGATAAAGTAAGAGTTGTGGGCGATCAGTTATCATTGGAGAAGATTGCTAAACTGCTCGGCAATTCGGAAAAACGGCTTACAGAACCACAATTACTTTCAATTTTTTTAGGCGTGGTATTGGGTATTGGTATCGGTTCTATTCCACTATTGCTTCCCGGATTATCGGCACCCGTGAAGTTAGGACTTGCAGCAGGTCCATTGCTGGTTGCTTTAGTGATCAGCCGGTATGGTGGCATTGCTACCATACATTCCTTTCTGAACCAAAGTGCGATGTTATTTATGAAAGACTTTGGTATCTGCCTTTTTTTTGCAGCAGTTGGGTTACATGCGGGAGAATCATTCTATAAAACTTTCGTAACCTTTAACGGAGGAATTTGGGTACTCTATGGAATCTGTATTACAGTAATTCCTTTATTGCTTTTGGTACTGGTGGCCAGGTTGATATTCAGGATGAACTACCTTCCCTTACTCGGACTTATTGCAGGAACCTATACTGACCCGGCTGCACTGGCATTCAGTGCATCCTATTTCAAATCGGACCTTCCTACTCAGGCTTATGCAACGGTTTATCCAATGGCTACGATAATGAGAATTTTAGTCGCTCAACTACTGGTGCTATATTTTACAGGATAATTTTTTTTACATGATCCATTTTCCAATCAAGTAACAAAAGGCACAATTGCTACTAAATAATCAAGTGATTATTTACCTGTCCAAACCAGGTTTTCTCCTCCATAATGAACAAACCAACTGAACCAAAAAGAAAAATACGCCGGAACCGGTTGTCCATTGATTGTGGAAGAAGGAATATTATTGACCACCTTTACCATTACCGTTCCTGAAGGCGTTTTCAGGCTGGCAGCTCCTTTTTTAAGCAGTGACAACCAGTCAAAGGCAACCGTTTCATTTCCCGTTGATACGATGTACATCATTTGCTTAGCAGGAAATCGTGTGTCTATTTTTGAAACAGGAAAGTAGAGCTCTTCTGAAGACATATAGTCAGCATAAGGATACTGCGTATAGTTTCTGTCGTAGCCGGTTTTGGGACTCAGCACTTTCGCATCGGGAAAGTGGTTACTGACATCTTCATACGAAGCCATATTGGAGTTTACCAGTTTCAGTTTTTTACCGGTAAACTCGCCCGCTACTGCCTCACCCATAGACTGTGACCACAGACTTTCATTGCTGTTGTCAAACATCAACAGGTTGGATTCATAAAGCTTACCACTCACTCCAAATTGTAAAGTATCGCCATCCACTATCCTTTCATACACCATTCCAGATCCACACAACGGGCAAAAAGTAACAGCTACCGGAATACCATCAATTTCATCATTTACGATCTCATGCCAGTTTAAGATATTCAGCGGATAGAATTTAACTGCTGATTTTCCCTGCAGCAGGATACCAAAATCAGGCTCTGTAAGAAAACCACGTGCTTCTTCCAGGCTAAAAAACTCAGGAAAATCTATAGCCGGAATGGTGTTTTTTTCAACACCTCCGTCACGAATGGAATCCAACGGTACATTATGCTTTGAAAAATCAGTTCGCAATTCACGAAAGTCATATTCCTTGGCAAACGCACTGTCGGCTAAAGCGGAGTCTGCTGCAGTGCCTTCTGCATTTTTTTCAACTCCGGACTTACACGATGTAAGAGCACAAACTATTACTATAGTGAAAGCTGCAATCAAGCTATTTGATAACACTGATTTATACAAAAGTGGTGAGTTGAAATTTTATTAGAAAATTGAAATCAAACTGAAGACTTTCGAAGTGCGTACTAGGTTGATGCACTAAAGACTAGGGCTTTGCGACTATAGACTAGCGACTAACAAGTAGCTGCAAGACTTTACTCTTACAATTATTCCCCGCTGGCCCTGGCAATATACTTATCCATCTCTCTGCCTTCGGCTGAATTCGGATACTTTGCCTTAATTTCTTCATATACCTTTTTTGCTTCAGCAGCTTTTGCCTGGCTTTCGAGTAACATGCCTGCTTTTTTAAGGAATAGCGGTGTTGTTAATTCATTTTCAAAATGGTAGGCAGCCTTCTTATAATATGTCACGGCTTCATCTTTTTTGTCCAGTTCAGAGTATGCATCACCTAAAGCACCGAGCGACATATTAGTTACCAGTTTATCCTTTCCATCAAAATCTTTGAGATGATCAATGGCCTCTTCAAATTTACCTTGCTTGAGGTATATGATTCCGGCATAATAATGGGAAAGGTTGGCAGCAGGTGTCCATTTATAGTCCTCCATAATCTGAATAAAACCAAGGTAGTTTCCATCGCCGTTTAAAGCACGGTCCAATGAGTCCTGGCCAAAATATTTTTCAGCCATAAACATCTGTTCCGTAGCCTCAGTGCTTTTGGGTTCCAGATAGAGCTTAGTGAATCCCAGGTATGCTGCCACTATTGCAAACAATCCTCCTACGACATAGGTAAGCAAGGATTTATTTTCATTCACCCAATGCTCAAAATTATTTAAGCGATCTTCCAACTTAATGTTCTGGTCCTTTATTTCTTCTGCCATTGCTGATTTTTATGCGTGATTTATGATTAATAAATAATGATTAAAATTTTTGCTGATCTGTAGTCCTTCGATTTTGCGGCATCATTTAATCCGTAAGAAATGGATAATCCTGATCCATATAATTATCCCGGTAAATTTCCGATGCATCCGGATAGGGAGATTCTTCCGCAAATTTTACACTTGCATCAATCTCATCTAATATGCGCTGATTGATTGCTTCAATCTCCTTCATGGTCGCATAGTGATGATGCAATATGGTAGCCAGCGTGGTTTCGATCGGATCTTTCTGTTTGTATTCTTCCACTTCATCCTTAGAGCGGTATTTTGCAGGATCACTCATCGAATGGCCTTTATAACGGTAGGTCTTAATTTCAAGAAAAGTAGGGCCATCTCCTCTTCTTCCCCGTTCTGCCGCTTCTGCAATTGCTGCATGCACGGCCTCGCAACGCATACCATCCACCTGTAAGGATGGCATATCATAAGCAAGTCCCAGTTTGCTGATATCCACTACATTACTCGACCGTTCTACCGAAGTGCCCATGGCATATTCATTGTTTTCACAAATGAAGATTACCGGCAGCTTCCAAAGCATAGCCATATTGAACGTTTCATGCAATGCTCCCTGCCGTGCAGCGCCATCACCAAAAAAACAGGCACATACATTCTGGGTGCCGAGGTATTTCTCTGAAAAAGCAATTCCTGCACCCAATGGAATCTGAGCCCCTACGATGCCATGTCCGCCAAAAAATTTCTTCTCTTTAGAAAAGAAATGCATCGAACCTCCTTTTCCTTTGGTACAGCCTGTAGCTTTACCATATAATTCAGCCATGCATTCATTTGAACTTATTTCCCTGGCCAACGCCAAACCATGGTCCCGGTATGCTGTGATAATGGGATCTTCTGCCCGTAAAGCACTTATAGTGCCGGCAGCTACTGCTTCCTGTCCGATATATAAGTGGCAGAAACCTCTTATCTTCTGCATACCATACAATTGGCCTGCACGCTCTTCAAACCGGCGTATCCTCAACATTAACTCATACCAATACAGGTAAGTTTCTTTACTGAAACTTCCATTTTCAGAAACAGGAGTAGCAACCTTCTCCTTTTTGAAGGTCGTTACATCTGTAACCTCGCCATTGCTTTCTTTTGCTATTTTTGTTTTCGCCAATTCTACTGAATTAGGGTGCGAAAATAGTCAAAAAAGTGAATTAGAACGTTGCGATTTTCTCCTGCCTGTGTATCTTAAAGCATTATCAATCACTCACTTCAAGAATTACGGAGCCGTTAGCCTTGGTTTTAGCAGCTCCCTTAATTTCATTACGGGGAAAAACGGCACCGGAAAGACCAACCTGCTGGATGGAATCCACTACCTCTGCCTTGGCAAAAGCTATTTTCATGCAAGCGATCAGCAATCGGTGAAGTTTGAGGAACGCTTTTTCAGAATGGAAGGTGATTTTCAACACGGTTCCGAACCAATCAACATCCGGTGCGTCTATCCATTAGGCGGCAAGAAGGAACTGTCCTGTAATGAGGTGACCTGTCAACGTTTAACCGACCATGTAGGTACTATTCCGGTTGTAATGATTGCTCCTGACGACCAGTCACTTATTAATGAAGGAAGCGATGAACGCCGCCGTTTTATTGACAATACTATCTCGCAAATAGATCATCTTTACCTGGAAGACCTGTTATTGTACAATAAGGTATTACAACAGCGAAATGCAGCTTTAAAAAATTTTGCCGTCACCAAAAGATTTGATGGCGCATTAATAGAAGCATTAGACCAACAGCTAACCGCCTTTGGAGAAAAAATTTTTAGCAAACGGGTGTTTTATCTTGAGAAAATCAGTCCGCTGATTGAATATTATTATCACCTTTTTTGTGAAGGAAGTGAAAGTATTAAGACAACCTATCAGTCCGTCTTTCACCGGCCGAACTTTAACCTGCTACTTAAACAGGTTATTGAAAAAGACCGGCAGCTTGAACGAACTACGGAAGGCATACACCGTGACGAATTCGATTTTTTTCTTAATGATCAGCCGGTTAGAAAATTTGGCTCCCAGGGACAAAAAAAAACCTTTCTGATGTCGCTCAAACTGGCACAATGGGAATTGATTAAATCGGAAAAGAACAAAAAACCACTACTGCTTCTTGATGATCTTTTTGATAAACTCGATGCTTTCAGGTCAGTGAGGATATTGAAACTGATCTCCGGCCCTGAGTTTGGACAGGTCTTCATTACCGATACCGAAACAGACAGGCTGGCAGTTGAACGGGTTGGCCTTAACACCGCATACAAAAGGTTTCTGATCACATCAGGCAGGCTTACTTCTGAGATTACTGAGATGGAAAATAGTTTAGAAAAGCGATGAATTAATAAAGGATCTAGCCGCTTGAGTTATATCCCCCTTGCAACCTAAAAGTTTAAGTTCATCACAGTTGATTACTTTTGCGACTAACAACACTATGGAAAAAGAGATAGCTAGAACACGCACGAAGATCATTTGCACGATAGGCCCATCTTCAAGAAACTATGAAACCATCAGCGCAATGATTGTTGCGGGTATGGATGTGGCGAGGATGAATTTTTCACATAGCACACACGAAGATCACCAGGAAACTGTTGACCAGGTAAGGCGCTTTAATGTGGAGAACAACACCAATATCTGCCTGCTTGGAGACCTGCAAGGCCCCAAATTGAGGGTTGGTATGGTAGAGAATAATGAGATTTTTTTGCAGAATGGCCAAAACATCCAACTAACCTCCGAGGAATGTATCAGCACGGAAAGCAAATTGTATATTAAATATGCCAACCTGGCGAAAGATGTAAAACCCGGAGAACGCATCCTGCTTGATGATGGAAAACTTGCTTTGGAAATCCTCAGCAGTGACGGAGATACGTTGCTGGAAGCTATGGTCATTCATGGTGGAAAGCTCAGTTCAAAAAAAGGCGTCAATTTTCCGAATAGCCAACTGTCAGTACCCGCCATATCAGAAAAAGACAAAGCAGACCTTGCATTCGCCATAAAAAACAAAGTGGAATGGATTGCACTTTCTTTTGTCCGCAACGCCGATGATATCCATGCCCTGAAGGAATTGTTACATGCATCGCATTCAAAAGCGAAAGTGATCGCAAAAATTGAAAAACCGGAAGCTGTAAAAAATATTGACGAAATAATTGCAGCGGCAGACGGAGTGATGGTAGCCCGGGGCGACCTTGGTGTTGAAATAGAATTGGAAAGAGTGCCACTTCTTCAAAAACAAATTGTAAAAGCCTGCATTCAATCAGCAAAACCTGTAATCATTGCTACACAGATGATGGAAAGCATGATACAAAGTCCTACACCTACGCGGGCAGAAACCAATGATGTAACCAATGCCGTGCTCGATGGTGCAGATGCCGTAATGCTCAGCGCCGAAACTTCTGCAGGTGCTTATCCTGTTCAAGTGGTAAAAATTATGGATAAGATTGTGCGCTTCGCGGAAACAGACGATAACGTATATAACAAACGCAAACAAGTAAATCCACATTCCCGGACCTTCTTATCTGATGAAATATGCCACCAGGCCTGCCTGATTTGTGATGTGTTGAAAGCAAAAGCCATTGTCAGTATGACGCACTCCGGTTATACCGCATTTCAACTTACCAGTTTCCGACCGAAAGCACCGGTAATCATTTTTACCGACAACAAGCAATTACTCAATACACTCAATCTGCTATGGGGCGTGCGTTGCTTCTACTATAATAAATTTGGCACCACAGATGAAACCATTTTTGATGTGAATTCCATTCTGCACACTATGGGTATTGTTGCCAAAGGTGATCTGGTGATTAATACAGCTGCCATGCCTTTACATTCCAGGAGCAGAACCAATACTATTAAAGTAAGTCGTATTGACTGATCAGCTATCCTCTTGATATTAGTTGTTCAAAGACCATTCGTTCATCTTGTAAAGCAATGGTTGGTGGGTTGAATGGCTAAATGGCTAAATTGTTAAATTGTTAAATTGTTAAATTGTTGCGGCGAAGCCGATCACTTGTTATTCTGTGATCACTAATCTGCTTTACTCACTTACTCACACAATGTCAACACCCAATAATCTATATCCAATTTGTCCTACACCCGCATCAATCTCTTATTTTAACCGGCTGCTGCAGTAGCAAGCCCTTTCATTGTGTTTGTTTTATTATTCAAGAGCCTATAATAAATTATTGATTAGCTGTATGGTTAGTTGTTGTTGATCACTATTCAGCAGATAAGAACAGCTTGTAATTGAACGGTACTTAGCCGTCCGATCTTTGTGATCCATGCTCCATATTTGAACCTTAACCTGCATTATTACAAATGTTGTAATCAAAATCGAAAGAATAACTACTTTCAACATCACAAAAAACTAATACCATGAAGCTTTCGCCACTGGCCTCCTTTTTTCTGTTGTTGCTGACATTGCAACAAAATACCGTTGCACAACAAAAAAAAATACCTGCAAATAAAGCAGCGGTTATTGCTTCCGTAAACGCACATGAGCAGGCACTGATAAAACTCAGCGATGAAATATGGGCATACGCTGAAATCGCTTTCAAGGAAACGCAATCTTCTAAAGTGCTGGCGGATTATGCCGAAGCGCAGGGTTTCAGAGTAGAACGCGGGGTTGCCGGCATCCCAACCGCTTTTACAGCTACCTACGGTTCAGGCGCTCCCATCATAGGCATCATGGGTGAATTTGATGCATTACCCGGACTTTCTCAAAAAGCACAACCGACCAAAGAAGCACTGGTAGCAGGTGCTGCCGGTCATGGTTGTGGTCATAATATGTTTGGCCCGGGAAGCCTGGGCGCTGCCATTGCCATAAAAGAACTGATGGCAGCCGGGAAACTGAAAGGTACCATTCGTTTCTATGGTACTCCTGCCGAAGAAGATGGATCCGGAAAAGTATACATGGCAAGAGCAGGATTATTCAATGATCTGGATGTTTGCCTCGACTGGCATCCTGACTATGAGAACAAAGCCAACATGCAAAGTTCACAGGCTGTCACAGACTGGACTGTTGAATTTACAGGAAAGAGTTCACATGCCGCTGCAGATCCATGGAATGGAAAAAGTGCATTGGATGGAGCAGAACTGTTTACCACCGGCGTGAATTTTTTAAGAGAACATATCAGGCCGAGTGCACGCATTCACTACGTTTATAAAGATGGTGGCAACGTGCCCAATGTAATTCCAGATAAAGCGTCTGTATGGATCTGGATGCGCGATTCAAAACGCAGTGGTGTTGCCGTATTGGAAGAAAGAGTGCGGGCAATTGCAGAAGGTGCGGCAATGATGGCCGGAGTGGAATACACGATCAAGCTGAACAGTGGATTGTATGAAATACTCAATAATGAAGCAGGTGCACAAGTATTGCACCGGAATATGGAGCTACTAGGACCCATTATCTATTCTCCGGAAGAAATTGCTTTCGCGAAAGAAATACAGGAAGCATATGGACTGCCTGCAAAAGGAATGAATGGCAATATCAAACCTTTGGAAACAACAAAAGCAGATCCGGATGGAGGATCAACCGATGTAGGCGATATCAGTTGGATCGTGCCGGAAATAACTTTGTTGGCAGTAACAGCTCCTTACGAATCTCCCTGGCATTCCTGGGTTGTAGTGGCTTGCGGTGGCATGTCCATCGGGCACAAGGGCTTGTTGTTCGCCTCAAAATCATTGGGCATGACGATGGTTGACCTTTTTGAAAATGAAGCGTTGCGAAATGAAATCAAAACAGAATTTCTAAAGAGAAAAGGTGATGAAGTATGGAAACCCATGCTGCCGGATGGACCCGCTCCGATTGACAATTAATTGCTGCTATTCAGCATTGAATCGCCTGCCGTCAGATGAAGTTTTGTAGAACTGCAAGTTGCAAATTGTTGCAACTGCTCCAGTTCACTTTCAAATTTTTGAATGCAAGCCAATGAGGCATCTTCTTGCTTTTCTTATTCTGCTTATCAATACAGCAGTAATTGGACAACGGGTACCTGTTCTCAACCAGGTAGATCTTCCTCATAATTATTACTACCGCGAATTGTACCTGCCGCAACTTACCGGCGGACCTTCTTCTGTCGCCTGGACTCCTCATGGAAGTACACTGGTGTATTCCATGAGCGGAAGCTTATGGTTGCAAAAAACCGCAAGCGACATAGCCGAACAGTTAACGGATGGTTCCGGTTATGATTATCAGCCGGATTGTTCACCCGATGGCACAAAAATTATTTTCGTTAGATATACAGGCAACTCAATCGAGTTAATGCTATATGATCTCAAAACAAAAGTGACCATTCCGTTAACCAATAACAGTGCACTAAATCTTGAACCCCGCTGGTCGAATGATGGACGAACGATTGCCTTTGTTTCTACGATTGAAAGCAAGCATTTTTTATTATATAAAGCAGTAATAGAAAACAATGCGCTTTCTGAGTTAACATGTTTAACACCTGACAGAAAGAGTTCAGTAAAAAGATATTACTACAGCGCTTTCGATCATGCCATCAATCCAGCCTGGCATCCTGATGGCAAGAGGTTATACTTTGTTTCCAATAACGAAATCATTCATGGTACCGGCGATATTGTTGCATTTGATACCGATAGCTTAAGCTACCCAAAAACAATTTTACATGAAGAGACATCCTGGCGCACAAAGCCTGATGTTTCACCGGATGGTTCGAGATTGGTATACAGCAGATATCTGGGACGCAACTGGCAACAACTCTGGATGATTCCGGCAACAGGAGGTTATCCTATGCCACTCACCTACGGAAACTATGATAATACCTGTCCAAGATGGTCACCGGATGGAAAAAAGATTGCATTCATTTCCAATAGAACGGGTAACACTTCTCTGTGGATGTTGGATGTTTTCGATGGTGGGCAAGAACAAATTATTGCAAAAACGAGATTGTATCTCACCCCACATTCCAACCTTTTTATAAAAGTGCTGGATGAGTTTGGCAAGCCGGTGTCATCAAGATGCAGCATTATTGATGAACGCGAGAAATTTTATGCTCCTGAAGATGCCTGGATTCATGCCGATGATTCAAGATATCCTGATAAGCATCAATTCGAATCGCACTATTTTCATATGCAGGGCTTTTGTAAAGTAGAAGTACCTTCCGGCAGAATAAAAGTACAGGTATCGCATGGACCGGAATATGAAATTGAAAAAAAAGAATTGGTAATCAGGCAGGATGCACGCGATACTGTTATTATTCAATTAAGAAAACTCGGATTGCCGGAGAATTTTGGAGCATGGTGGAGTACCGATGTTCATGTACATATGAACTATGGCGGAAACTACCGCAATACACCCGGCAACCTGGTGCGGCAGGCGAAGGCAGAAGACCTGGATATACTCTATAACCTGATTGTAAATAAAGAACAACGCATACCGGACGCAGATTACTTTTCGAATACAGCGGATACGGCCTCTGATGATGAAGTGCTCTTGTTTCATGGACAGGAATTTCATACCAGTTATTGGGGACACCTCGGACTCTTAGAGCTGAACGACCATTTGATTCTTCCCGATTATGCTGGATATCCGCAAACAGCTGTATCAAGTTTGTTTCCGCACAATGCCTATATCGCAGACCGCGCGCATGAGCAGCAAGCCCTGGTAGGTTATGTGCATCCATTTGAGCCATCTGAAATTTTCCCTGATCAGTCGCCTGCATTGATGAATGAACTGCCCGTTGATGCAGCATTGGGAAAAGTAGATTACTATGAATTGATTGGTTTCTCCGATCACAAGGCTTCCGAGTTTGTCTGGTATCACTTGTTGAATTGCGGATTCAGGATACCTGCAGCAGCAGGCACCGATGCCATGGCAAATTATGCAAGCCTGCGGGGCCCTGTTGGATTAAACAGGGTGTATGTGAATAGTTCAGGTTTGCACAACAGGCAGGAGGTACTTAGCGGGTTGAAAAAAGGCAACAGCTTTGTCACCAATGCTCCGTTAATTGGATTTAACGTTTCAGGTGTTCAGGCAGGCGAAAGCATAATGCTTACAGGAAAAAATGAAACAACACTTGCCTTCTCTGCATTTTTGCGAAGTGCCATTCCGGTCGATCACCTCGAAATTGTTTGGAATGGGGAAGTGATCAAAACTTTATCCATTGAAGCATCAGGGAAAATAGCAGATATCAAAGGAAATATCAAAATAAAGGGGCCGGGCTGGTTATTGTTGCGTGCATGGAGCAAGGAAGCGCATCCTGACCTTCCTGATATCTATCCTTATGCCAGTACCAATCCTGTCTACGTTACTGTTCCCGGAAAAGAAGTTCATGCTAAAACAAGTGCAACCTATTTTCTGAAATGGCTTGACCGGTTAGCGGTTGCTGTTGGTAACAATACCGGTTTCAGAACAGCAGAAGAAAAAAGCATGATTGAAGCAACTATCAGCAGTGCGAGAAAAGTTTATGAGGAAATTTATAGGAACAGTAAATTACCATAAAAATATTGGGGAATTATAACTGGCTGATATGAATTGATAGTTTATTCTGAAATAAGACTTCAACCAGCTAAACACCCTTCCGCTACGCTCAGTGTTCGGGGCGCAAGCAAGGCCGCACCATGAGCGTAGCCGAAGGAAAGGATAACTATGAGTAATTGGGAGAACGACAAATCTTATGTCATGTCAAACAATGGTTGGCGTGCCGCCATCCATGTAATGTCAATTGGAAATTGGATATTGGATATTGGATATTGAGTGTTGAATATTGAAATTTCAATATTCAATATCCAATATCCAATATTCAACACTCAACGATATACTTAAAATCCTCCTCCAAGACTCCTGTATAATCCCACGATGGAATTCAGTTTGCTTTGAAGAATGAAAGATTCATTCAACTCAGCACTGTAGAGATTATCTTGTTGAATAACTACTTCTGTATAATCCGTATACCCGAAATTATAGCGCGCTTCCGAAAGTAGTAATGCTTTCCTTGCTGCTTCTACCTGTAATCGAACGATAGCATACTGTTGCGTATAGCTTTGATAATTTTTCAATGAATTGTCGACATCAGAGAAAGCTTCCAGCACTGTTTGCTGATACTGATAGCTAAACTGCTGCAAACGAAACTGCTCTGCTTTGGTAGCGTGTTTCAACTTACCGAAATTAAACAACGGTCCAAAAAGACCTGCCCCGCCGGCTGCAACAAATCCGCCTGCGCCAAAAAAAGTATTTAATTCAGGACTTGCAAAACCAAGTAAGCCGGTAAGGTTTAGTGATGGAAACCTGTTGGCAATAGAAACCCCTACCCTGTCAAACTGCGCCTGCATCTGAAAATTTACTGAACGGATATCGGGTCGCCGCAACAACAATTCAGAAGGTAAGCCGGTTGGAATTTGCGGAACAAATACCTGCTGCACATTAGACTGCCCCCTATTGATGGGTCCTGGACGCATACCCAGCAGTACCCGCAGTGAATTTTCAGTAATGGTGATCAGCCTTTCAAATTCTGGAATGGCACCTGCCACCACATACTCCTGCTGCTCCGCCTGTAATTTATCAAGCTCTGATACATAACCGGTATCAAACCGAGCTGTTATGATTCTCGTATTCTCGTTACGGGATATTTGTGTCCTCTTTGCTATTTCCAACCGATAATCAAGATCACGCAGGATAAAATAACTGCTCGCCACTTCCGAAACCAAACTTACCTGCAAAGCCAGTCGGTTCTCTTCCTGCGAAAGGAAATCACTTTGCGCCGCACGTTTGGCATGACGTAACTTTCCCCAGATATCCACCTCCCAGTCCAATGTGCCAAACCCCTTGAAAACACCGCCTTCTAAGTATCCTAACTGCTGCGCATTGGTTCCGGCATCACCATATCCGGCGCTTAGCTGATATCCAACAGATGGATAGAGGTTAGCTTTTACCACTCCTGCAATCTCCCTCGCTTCTTCCACGCGGGCTGCTGCGGTAAGCAGGTTACGGTTACTGTCGATCGCAGTTTTTATCAGACGCTGCAACACGGTATCCTGGTAAAGTTGAAACCAGGTTATATTCGTCATGGAATCTGCGGTAACCTGGTTGGGATAAATAGAATCCACAGACACAATAGGTTGTTCAAAATTGCCCCCAACCATACAACCATTAAATAAAACCGCGAGGTAACTAAATGAGATGGCAAAAATTATAGTTCTGAGAACTGATCTTTTGGTTCTTGCAGCCTGTCGGTCTGAAGTAGCGGATTTTTGTACTTCCATCTTAATAATTGCTTTGCGAGGGATCAAATTATTTCTCATGACTGCTACCCTCCACCTCACTTTTTAATTTTTTCTTCTTTTTTCCTTCAATCAAAACATACAAGGCCGGGATTAAAATCACACCCACAATGGTTGCAGTCAGCATGCCGCTGAACACTGCCATACCCATCACTTTTCTGCCTTCGGCGCCTGCACCGGATGCCGTGAGCAAAGGAATTACACCAAGAATAAATGCGAAGGAGGTCATGAGGATTGGCCGGAAACGTAGTTTGGCGCCATCAAGAGCAGCCGGCACGGTATCCTCACCGGCATCGCGTTTCATTTTGGCAAACTCAATAATCAGGATTGCGTTCTTTGCATTCAATCCAATGAGCATTACCAATCCTATCTGAGCGAAAATATTATTCACATAGCTCAGCGAGAATAATCCGGCAAGAAATAAACCTAAGAAAGCGCCCATCACGGCCCAGGGTGTTCCGAGTAAGACACTGAAAGGAAGTTTCCAGCTTTCATACTGTGCAGCGAGAATGAGAAAAACAAACATAAGTGCCATTAAGAAAGCGGTACCGGCTGTTCCTGCCGCCGCTTCTTCCTGGTAAGACATATTACTCCACTGATAACCCATATCGACAGGCAATGTCTCTTCAGCAACTTTTTTGAGTGCCGTTAGGGCTTGATCAGAACTGTAGCCCAATGCGGGAATGCCATTGATTTCTGCAGCACGATAAATGTTAAAGTGGTTAGTATATTGCGGGCCAACAGTATCCTTTATTTGTGCTACCGTTCCTACCGGAACCATCTCTCCTGCAGCGTTTCGCACGATAAATTGTTGCAAGTCATTAGGTTTCATTCTGAAATCGGCATCAGCCATCACGTACGTTTTATATTGCCGGCCAAACTGATTAAAGTTGTTCACAAAAGTGCCACCCAGCAAAGTAGAAACCGTATTATTCACATCATTCACCGATAGTCCAAGTTTGTCAATTTTCTCTTTATCCAGCTGAATACTCTTCTGTGGAACATTGGCCCGGTAAAGTGTATACACTTTTCCAATTTCCTTTTCCTGACTTGCAGCAGCAATAAATTTCTGGGCCTGTTCTGCCAGGTACTGTGGCGTATTTCCTCCCCGATCCTGAAGCATCATCGTAAAGCCTGCCCCATTACCCAGCCCGATTATTGGTGGCGGACCAACAGCAATTACCGTTGCTTCAGAAATACTGCTTACTGTCAATGCATTAACCTTTTGCGCAATTTCATTCGCAGTCGTATGCCGGTCATGCCAGGGAGACAGGGTAATAAAAAATGTTGCTGCATTAGGAGCTACCGTGTTGTTCAGCAGATTGTTTCCATTGATTGTTGTATACAATTCTATTTCAGGAATCTCTTTCAGAATCGCTTCCACCTTTCTGGTAGCTTCATCCGTACGTCCGAGTGAAGCCGCATCAGGAAGTAAAACAGCTATAATAAAATATCCCTGGTCTTCCTCAGGTACAAAACCGGAAGGCAACGTTTTGCCAAGCCATCCGGTCATCAAAACAATTCCAACCAATATAGCTATGGTGATGACCAACTTTCTGGCAAAGAAACCTGCAACTTTTACATAGCCATTCGTGAAACGTTCGAATACGCGGTTGAATGCTCCAAAAAATCTTTCCAGCAGGTTCTTTTTTTTGTTTGGGTTTATGGGCTTTAGTAATAGTGCAGCAAGGGCCGGACTTAAAGTGAGGGCATTGAATGCTGAAAACAAAACAGAGATTGCAATCGTGATAGCAAATTGCTGATACAGTCTTCCCGTAATTCCTCCGGTGAGCGCAACAGGCACAAACACTGCTGCAAGGATTACAGCAATTGCCACAACCGGTCCACCCACTTCCTTCATTGCTTTGCTCGTTGCCTCCTTCGGGCTCAAACCCTTTTCAATGTGATGCATTACCGCTTCCACCACTACAATAGCATCATCAACCACCAATCCGATTGCAAGTACTAACCCAAGAAGTGAAAGAACATTTACAGAAAATCCTAAGAGCGGAAACACCATAAATGTTCCCAGGAGTGAAACAGGCACCGTTAACAATGGAATGAGCGTGGCTCTCCAGTTTTGCAGGAATAGAAACACCACGATGATAACCAGTACGAGCGCTTCCAAAAGGGTATGCATGATTTCTTCAATACCGGCTGTAACTGCAAGCGTGGTATCAAGAGAATAATCCAATTTCATATCCGAAGGAAATCGTTGCTGCAGCACCTCCATTCTTTGCTTCACCGCCTCTGCAACGGCAATTGCATTAGAGCCGGGTATCTGGTAGATAGCAATGGATGAAGCACTGGCCCCATTGATCCGGCTGCTCATACTGTAATTCTCTGTTCCCAGCTCAATGCGTGCCACATCTTTCATGCGCACGATGGCACCTTGCGAATTTGATTTCAGAATAATGTCTCCAAATTGCTCCTCTGAAATAAGCCGGGATTGCAACAGTGCGGTGTAAGTATTTTGTATGCCGGGAATTGCAGGCTCACCACCAAAACTTCCGCCCGGCTTAATCACGTTTTGCTCTTTCAAAGCATTCATCACTTCCTGCACGGTAAGATCATATCTGGAAAGCACGTCGGGTTTAACCCAAATTCTCATCGCATATTCTGAACCGCCAAATACCGTTACATCACCCACACCATTAATACGCTTTAACTCATCTACTATATTGATAAAAGAATAGTTGTTCAGAAATTTGGTATCGTAAGAATTATTTGGAGATGAAATAGAAACAAGCATCAGCGGAAAAGTGAGCGACTTTTTTACCGTAACGCCCATGGCAGTAACTTCCGGAGGAAGAAATGGATTAGCCTGTGATACCCGATTTTGAGTGAGCATGTTTGCATTATCCAGGTTGGTGCCCACTTCAAAAGAAACTTCCAATCGCATGGTTCCATCATTTGCATTTACAGAACGCATATAAAGCATGTTCTCTACTCCGTTCACCTGTTGCTCAATAGGCGTGGCAACGGTTTGTTCCATATTTACAGCATTCGCACCATTGTAGGTTGCATTTATCTGCACCATAGGTGGTGTTATTTCCGGATACTGAGAAATTGGAATTCCACGCAAAACCAGCAAGCCCATGACCACCATGAGAATGGAAATCACCATGGCAAAAATCGGTCGGTTGATAAAAAACTCACTCATGATTGGATGAGGTATAAAGTGAACTGAAAATTATTTTGAAACTGCAGTTGAATCATACGAATATGCTTTCTCCACCGGTTTTATTACCATACCAGGCTTTATTACCGCATTTCCAACTAAAGCAACCCGATCACCGGCCTTGATTCCTTCCGTAACAATCCAATTGCTGCCTATTCTTTCTCCGACTTTTACCGGTGTGGGTTTCACCATATTGCTGTCATTCACCAATACAGCCATGTAAATACTTTGTAATTGATTGATGGCTCCCTGAGGAACCAGCAAGGCACCAGGTATCTCTCCTGATTTGAAACGAACTTTTACATACTGTCCCGGTCGAAGTATTCTCGATTTATTCTCCAGGTTGGCTTGTACAATCATGGAACCGGTTGAGGGATCAACATTACGGTCTGCAAAATCCAGCTTGCCGGTTTCCGGTAAAATGGTTCCATCGCTCAATGCAAATTGCAGTTGGACATTCTGAAGCTGTTCCCGGGTCATTGTCTGTTTAAATTTCAAATAGTCGTTTTCCGAAATTGAAAAACGCACACGTATGGAACCCACAGCGGAAACCGTATTAATCGTGGACTGCAAAGAAGTTTTGCTTACATAATCTCCTACCTGCACTTTAGAAATTCCTATAATGCCATTAATTGGTGAAGTGATCCTCGTGTAGCTTACTTGCGTTTGCGCATTGTTCAGTGAGGCCTGTGCGGCAGCTACCGCTTCCTTTTGAGCATCGTAGGTAGCTTGCGCTGCATCCAGGTCTCGCTGGCTGAGGGCATTCATTTCGGCAAGTGGCTTCACCCTGTCCAGGTCAGATTTGGCTTTTGAGAGCAGGATACCTGCCTGTGCCAACTGAGCAGAAGCAGCGGTTTCACGATCTCTTAATTCATCATCCTGAATGGTATAGAGCAACTGGCCTTGCTTAACTGCACTGCCTTCTATGAAATGGATCGACTGCACCCAGCCTTCCACACGCGGCTTTATTTCCACATCGGATTGACCATAGGTCTGTCCCACGTATTCTACATAGGTATCAACATCCTGCTGACCAACTTTCACCACAGTTACTTCAGGTATCAACGCCTTTTTCTCCTCTGGTTTGCTACAGGAAACTGAGAGGAATAACAATATGGCAAAACCGGTAATTGGAGATATCTTCATATTGAGTCAGTATTTAATCTTGGAAACACGAAAGTAGCAAACTATTTAACATTGGCCTTATGATATTCACTAACAGGGTGTATTCCAATTGACGCGCAAGTGCTGCTTAAATATTTGGTTATATGGAACCGTTCCTCACAAAGTGATCATGATTCAATTGGATTTTTTGTCTCATAAAGATCGCTGCGCCCGCAAAGAAAAACTACGCATTCCAACTCTGCAACTTTTGCATGATAGTTTCAGAAGGTCATTTTTAAGATAATGTCATGATCATCGACAATTTCGAAAGCACCCTCACCAACAAACATTCCTGCTGATTATCTGAATTTTTGAAAATGTTTTAATTCATTTTTTGAATGGAAGGCATGAGCGACTGCTTGCCGGTTCCTGGCCATCATAGCAAAAGCTCAAAATGAATTACCCTGGAATTTTAAAATAAGTATCCTCTGTTTCAATTACCGGCAGGGCACATCAATTTATCATCGAATTTGTATGTTTGAACCGGTTAAACAACTTTTCTAAAATGACGAATGCACTACCCGGCATTATGCTATGCTTCTTCCTTTTAATGCCTGGCCTGTCTTCAGGCCAACTGGTTACCAAAACCTATTCCTCATCCGTTATGAAGGCCTTTGTGAAAGGACAAACCTTTGCCGTACTTACGGAAGATGAAAATTTTAATACCTGGTTCCGGGCTACCCTTGATAAACAATGGACGGTAAGCCCTGTTCAATTCATAACGATAACACAACTCGACAGTCAGGTGATCAGCGATAAGAATTTTTTCATCTATACACAGGCTAAGGATGAAAAAACCGGGCTATTCCGGCTGGTAACCAGTGATGATCTCACAAAAAACAAGGAATACTTTTTCGTATGCGCGCAGGGAGGATACAAACAGGCTAAGCTGCTTTTTGCTGCGGGTACGAGCGGTTCAAAAATACTGGGCTCATTCAGGTACGGCCCCGACCGTGGTGCATTGGCAGCCGGCATGATTGAAAATGAGATCATGATTGCATTACTGAACCAGTCATTGCAAACAATAATTGAACAAAAAATAAGGACGGAGATTAAAGACTCGCTGAAATGGGCAATGAGCGATGAAAATGTAAAACTGCTGAGAGATAAAACACTGCTCATCAATTATGCCTATACTGACGGTTCCATTTTAGTGGAAGACGAAGTGCTGATAGCTGAAAAAGCCCTGTTTGACTATCCTTATGAGTACCTGGTGATTGCAAAAGATTCCGTACAGATCCTGTTTGATGCATCTTCAGGCGAATATGCTTACCTCTTCTTTTATTTCCCGACCTCTAAGATAAAGCTGGAAGAAGATTGTGGCGATATTATTATTTATGATCCCTTTCTGAAAAAAGTGTTGTATTACGAAGATAATATGAATGGACCCTGGCTTGAAAAGTGGAAAATAAAACAACTGGTGTCAGCTATTAAAAGAAAGTAAATTGGTTGATGCAATCAATTGCTATTGACTTTTGCATTCATGAATGGCAGCAACTAACCGGATGTCCGGGTATGTTGAAAATTATACCCGCCTGAAAGTCAGCAATGCCTTCAATAGTGGGATCTGCGAATTTATTGTCATAAACATCAGCAGTATAGAGCATACACGTGTAATACTTACGTCAAAAATGGCAGGAAAATAAAGGAGGCAACCATTAAGAATTACCATTACCTCTACAAGCTGCTGATTAATTTTCAGGCAGCTACAAAATTCACCATTAGAATACGGGATACCTCCAAACTAAGCAAGAGAGAACTTGCAGTAGAAATGAACTACTGGAACAAATTCTACAAAAAGTTTACCGACTACCTATATTCGACAAATTGAATATTGATTATTGAGTGTTGAATATTGAATGTTGAAAATTTCAATATCCAATATTCAATATCCATTCAACACCGCGCCCGTGTCGCTTTACCTCCTCGCAAAACCTCTCGGCGGAGGCACTCAGGAGGTGTGAAGTGAATGCAGCTATGTAATTCCTTTGAAAGCAATTAAAGAAACATGCCGGCAAACAGTTTACTTGCAACTATGTCGGAAGCAATATTAAAATACTACGCACTTTCTTTAACTATCTTAATGATGAGATAGGATTACGGGTTGGCATGTTTCATAAGAACTTTTATGTGCCAGGTGAAGAAATTCCCATTATAGTGCTAACACCGGAGCAGCTTAACTTTCTGATTTATGATAACCAGTTTCAGGGAACCCTTAGCCCTCGGCTCGAGAGGACTAAGGATATTTTTATATTTGGTTGTACGGTAGCGCTTCGTGTTTCTGACTTGCTTAACTTAAATGGATCAAACCTTGAAATTAGCAATGATAGTTACTATCTGAAGGTAACCTCAAAGAAGACACAATCCTTAACACGCATAAAATTACCGGACTATGCCATCGAAATACTCAAAAAATATCATTGCAAACGGCACAGAAAACTGCTACCAGTGATTACTAACTATAATCTCAACAAGAACATAAAACTGCTTGCACAAACCGCCGGTTGGACTGATCGATTTGCAAAAATGCGCAGTCGAAGAGGCATTTCTGAATCGCCTGGAAAGCAGCTAAAGAACCAGACAACTCATCGTTTTTGCGACTTGCTGACTTCTCATACCATGAGGAGAACAGCCATAACCACCATGCTTTCTTTAGGAATGACAGAGTATATGGTAAGAAAAATATCAGGGCATTCAGCCAATAGCAAGGAATTTTTCAGGTATGTGGCTCTTGCTCAGTCTTATATTGACAAAGAAACCGAAGCCTTTTATCAACGACTTTCAGAAACTAAATTTTCGCAACAAAATTTAGTAAGGAATACTTAAATTTCATGCGTAAATAAGCAAAATTCGGCATGAATTTGAGCCTAGCCTATCTTCTGTATGATAATCCCAGTAAGGATTTGAGCGAAAAAGATTACTATTCGGGCGGGATGGTAATGCCCGGACGGAATTATCAGTCACTTGATTATCGTTTTTCATTCAATGGAAAAGAGGATGATACTGACGCAAATATTGGTTATCAAGACTATGGATTGAGATTTTATGATAAGCGGTTAGGTCGGTTTTTTTCAGTAGACCCTCTCACAAAAGATTATCCTTGGTATAGTCCCTATCAGTTTGCAGGTAATAGTCCGATAGGTAATATTGACCGGGATGGAGCCGAACCAAAGAGTTATATGGATGAATTAATTTGGGGTGATGAAACAACGACCAAATGGCAATACACAGTTTATACTGTTTATGATAATTTAACCGAACAATATCATACTATAATGAATCGGCCGAATAGTGCCAACTGGTTTTATTGGCAAAACAATGACGGAAGTGAAGGGCAGTTTACAGGCCAAAATAAGGATGAGAATGGAAACTGGTCAGGACGTTGGATGGAGTATAAAACTACTGAGCGGGTCAGACAGGAAAACATGTATGCCTTTGCAGATTTTGGGCAAAAAACTGTAGCGGGTGCCTTTATGGCGATTGGTACGATGGGATTTAGTTTGGAGGCTGGTACAGCGACAGCGTTAATTGGTTTCGGCACTAGATACGCTGGATTAAAAGGTGTAATCAGCGCTTTAACTCAGCTAGCTGCTCATAAACAGATTGATGCTATAGATGTTGCTGGAGATGCCGTTCTCGGAAAAGCTCTAGGTAATGCTACATTGAATACAACATTAAGTTTAGGATATGACTTTGAAAAACGGGAATTTTTTGGCTCGGTCGCACCGTTGGATGCCGAATATGCCGCCAACTTTGCTAATACAGTTTTATGGGGTGCAGCCGGTAATGCTTCAATGAATACTGTCAGTCCATTAATAAGAGAGGGATTGGAAAGGGTTACAATGGAAACTTTAACTACACTTCCAACAACGGTGGGAGAAGAAGGGATTCAAGAAGCGATAGAAACAAAATGATGAAATGGTTCAATAAGTTATTCGCTATTGCTTTATTTGTCACAATTATTTTGATAGCCGGCAAGTTGATTGTGGATAATAAAAAATTAGAGAGTGATAGTAAATATACTATCGGTTTAGTAACTGAATCTAATACTAGAAGCTTTAGGTATTATTATTACTTCGACTATAATGTAGATGGAATTCAATATAGTGGATTAGCAACCCCTCATAGCTATAAACCATCTCAAGTAATGGGTAAACGGTTTTATGTACGCTATTACCCCCCTAATCCCGACAACAGTGAAATACTGTTTGACCATCCAGTTTCCGATAGTGTACATGCTCCACCAGAAGGATGGGGGAAATTGCCTTTACATTAAAAATACCACACTGAGTTGTCCTCGGCATTTTCACAATTGAAATCTACATAATCAGAAGTAAAACGGCTGCTAAAATTTAAGTAGGCATGAACAAAACTTAATTTGAGTATGAATATTACTAATCTGGAAAATTCAGCTTTCAGAAATGATTTCACCTTTAAAGATTACTATCCGGGCGGGATGGTAATGCCAGTGAGGAGTTTCTCCTATGAAAACTATGGGTTTGGATTCAATGGAAAGGAATTAGATAATGAAATTAAGGGAAGCGGGAATAGTTTAGATTTTGGCAACAGGATTTACGATTCCCGAATAAATAGATGGTTGAGTGTAGATCCACTACAGGCAAAGTATCCCAATTTGAGTCCCTACAATGCATTTGAAAATAACCCAATTTACTTTAATGATCCGACCGGAAAAGATGCCAGAGTAACAATTAAGGGTAAAGACATTACTATTTCTACCACAATATATATCTATGGATCGGGAGCAACATCTGAAAAGACAGCTGAAATGCAAACTGCAATTATGGGAGCCTGGTCAAAAGATGAAAATGGAAAATCATGGAGTTACACTGACAAGAAATCCAGCAAAGTTTATAGTGTTAAATTTGATATTAGAGTTGAAGTTTATAATACAGATAATCCAACCAAAGAACCAGGATATTTTTCTGGAGCCTATAATCCCTTAAATACTGATAATTTCATAAAAGTAACTAAAGACCAAGCGGAACAAGAAAAATTAAGTGATAAGAATGGTCCCGAGGATTTAGCTTTTGTAGTAGGCGGTGACGAAGGCGTTTGGAGAGCAGATGTTGATAAATCAGTTTGGGCGCATGAAGTCGGTCATTTATTCGGATTGATCGATCGTTATATCGCCAGAAGAATCCCTAAAGTTAAATATTATGATGATGAATGGGAAATTTTACCTCAACAGGGTTGGGAAGGTAATGTTATGGGTGCATATGATCCTGGCAATCCCGGCAAAGTTCAGCAGAGAAATATCGATGAAATGATTAAACCAATAGTTGAAAAATGTACTGATGATTGTGAAACTAAAATAGACCCTTAAATGAAAAATAGATTTTTATTTAGTATTGCATTCATAATTGTTATAGCAATTTGCATCTCCTTAAATGTGAAAGTCGAACATGGATACGTTTTTATCAGCAAAGAATATGTACTCTATTCAACTGAAGGTCAAAATGTATCTTTAGATAGCTTAAACTTTAGCGACACAAATCCAAAATGGAAATGGATTAATAACTACAGAAAAATTACTCACAACGACGATCTAGCGTATAAATGTAACAATGCGTGTTTGAAAAAAGTAAAAATCGTGTATGCAATTTTTCCTCTTGAAATAAATATTAACAATGTATATTACAAACAAATATATATATTTAAAATAACTACAATATAAGCTTTTTCCTCAACAAAGTGAAATTGAGATAAATCATCAAAGTCTCGCATACTAGCTTAAGTAGTACTTTCCTCAATCTCCTGATTGGTGTGTACAAGGAGACGGAAAATTACTTATAAAATGTTCTTCCAATAATTTCCCCTGACTCGCGCTCGTTTGCAGCCAAGCTAAGTGAGTGGTAAACGAGTGCGCGATCTGCTTTTCATTATTTACCTTTTCTTACAAGCTTCAATGATAAAAATGCCTAAGTTTCATGCACTAATACGCTAGATTCGGTATGAATTTGAGCATAGTTCATCTTCTGTATGATAAGTCGATTTCCAGACCTACAATGTATAATCATTCGATTCTCTTGTAACAATTGCTATTTTCGTAATGTCCGATGCAAAAGCGAATAGTAGTTCCATCAGTTTGAAAGATTGTACTCACTCCGCCAGTTGTATCACTTAATAGTTCGGGGTACAATGAAATATCCCGGTCTAGATTTTGAAAGAAGGAGTAAAACTGAATTTCATTGGCATCTTTCATTTCCCACTTACCTGACATATCTAAAACCTTTTTACCGCTCTTATCATATACTTTTCTTAAATAAACTCGACGAGCATTTAGTTGGATGCTATCAAATGTGTTTATATAGTTAAAGGGCACATATGTTCCGTATAAGTCTTTATCTGAAAATCCAACATCACAAGCAGAATAAAGTATCCATGATAAGAACAAAACAAAAAGAGACTTCATCGATTAAAATTTTTGAATTTTCATTTCTTGAGATAACAGCTTAATCTGTCTTTCATAATAGGCACTAATTTAGCGACTCTGTTACTAATTTCTTCATTATCCTCCAGATGAAAGTTTGATAAGTATTGCCGAAAGTTGAATGGACTTTCAATAGGTTTCTAATGCCGTCCTTTTTCCGAAAGCTATGGCATCCAGGAACCAAAATTGCAGATGTATATTTCATCACCATTATTCACATACAGAATTTATATAGCCAGTTTTTCCCTGCAAAGATTTAATCTCATAAAATAGTGATTTAAATTCTGAAATCTGCCATCCTCCAATCTGATATTGTTTGCAAATAATTTCGTCCTTGTTTTTTAGTATTAAAACATATCTCTTCCCTCCACGTGTATTCAAGCTTTCAAAATCAATTTTAATTTTAATATTCTCCATCTTGTATTCCCGCATTTGAGGCCTCCTAAAGCAATAAAAATGAATGTTTAAATTATCCACCTTAGATTCAATTCTAGTAATAAGATACTTATTCATTAGTACTATCTGAACGAATGAATAAATAAAAAAGGCTGAATAGAGACCAAGTATTAATCTGAGGGGAAATAACCACCCGTCATTAAAGTTTATATATAAAAGTGCGATTAATATGATAGCGGCTACTGTTACAAAATTTAGGCCTTGATTCAGAATTCTTTTAAAAAAGCCAGAGTTATTTTTTTCAATAATCATGAATGAATATTAACATTTTTAGTGGAGCCAATTCTTAATAGCCTGAACTTGTTCTACCGTAACCTTCGTTGAAGGAATATGTGAAGCTTCGAAGTTTACCGGGTTATTGATAGTAGTGTTTGTAATAACTGTAGTGTAATTAGCAACTGAATTTATTTGGAATTGATTTGCAAGTTGCGAGTATGACCTGATTGTTGTATTTGTTAAATCAAGCAAACTGGCACTTTTATCAGCTAGTTGATTAAAAGTCCTAGGTAAAAGAGGAGATGATACTAGGGATTTGCCAGATGTTGCAAGTGATCCTACTAATGAAAATGAAGCTTCAAAAGTTTTATTGACAGTTGTTTGATTTAGCTGTGCCCTTGTATTATCAATTGCGAAACCCAGTGCTCCAAATAAGTCATCTGGAGTTTTTTCAATAGTGCTCTGATTTGCATCAGGCATAAAATTAGCAGCGAGCTTTGAAAATGATAACCCCAAACCAGTTATTCCTATTCCAATTCCTATTGGTCCTCCATAAACAATTGAGGCTACACTGCTAAATGCTCCTAAAAGGTCCTGATCAATTTCAATAGCCTCATCAATTGAGGTATTTTTCATTAGTAAAGGGTACTTATCAGGATTATTTTGAGACAGATATGCGTCGCTGAATGATGACTGAATGTGAGGAAACTGTTGGATCTGAACTATTGGCGAATCACCAGAAAAATCAGAATTCCAAATTGGATTATCATTTAGGCAAACGTATCCACTTAAAGATTGATTTTGTCGCGGGTCGATATTCCATCTTCTAACTAATCGTGTATCATACTCCCAAAACAGTGCAGTATTATGGTTTCCGGCTCCTGAAATTTCATCTACCTTCTCCTGTGTGTTAAATCCAAAACGGTAATGGGCCGTACTAAAATTCCTCTCCGGCATTACCATCCCGCCCGAATAGTAATCCTGACCACTGATTTGAGCAGCAACCCAATAGTCATATAAGCCATCGCCGGTGGCAGTATCCTGGCCAATCTTTCGATCATTTATCGTAGTTAAAACATTTCCCAGATGATTAGTGAGCTCGTATTGCTTTTTGCCTTGCAGATGATGAAAAAACTGGGAATAGGTGGTTGGTGGATACACTACTGAATCAGGATTTAGTACTCCAAGCCGTGAACTGCCATACAAATCCTGTTCGATCCATCTGACCGTATCGTCTCTAAGCTCATAAATGGCCATTATATTTCCCTGGGCATCACGAATGTAGTAGCTGGTGACGGTGTCGCTACTAGCTGTGGTGATCACCCGCTTTGACAACCTGTTCTGTGAAGCATCATAATTGAAATTAATAGCAAGGTCTGTATTATCGTTGTATATAGAATCTACCTTTCCGTAGGCCGTCCAGGTGATATCGAGTTTCTCTTTTTTATCCTTTATCAGGTTCCCGGAATTATCATACAGGTAATTGGTGCTCACCTGTTGATCAATGTCAATGGAATAATTTGAAGCGCTCACTGCATCTTCTACCTGAACCAATTTATTGGTGCCTGAAACATAGTTATACGTCATGTTATCCATGTTGACCTGCGAGGGAGCTCCTTTACGAAGATACGTAAGAATATTTCCATTTGCATCATAGCTGAGCTCTTCTTTGTAGGAGGTCATGGCACTGCCACTGGTACTCCATTTGTAGTTGCTGGAGTTAAAGGTATCATACGGTTTGACCTCAGCAAGCCGGTTTAATTGATCATACTTATAGGCATAGCCGATGGTAAGTGGGGTAAGTCCTTTGATCGTGTAGCCAATGTTGCGGATATTGCCGTTATAGAGACTGGGGCTTGCACTGCTAAACGATGAGGGTGAATAAGAAGGTTCAAAGTTTCTTGAATTGCCTCCGGCCGGGTAGTAGTCGTCTTCGAAGTAGCTAATTACCATTCCATACACATCGCGCCCAATCTTTTTGTTAGCTGAGGCGCCGGTATTTCCGTCTCTTCCCATATCCCGGAACAAGTTAAGATCAAGACCATTGATGCCTTTTAACCATCCCTGAAGGGTATAAGCATAGTCAATGCCCTGTACTTGTCGTTCTC
Organism: Chitinophagaceae bacterium; assembly: GCA_016704325.1. Taxonomy (GTDB): domain Bacteria; phylum Bacteroidota; class Bacteroidia; order Chitinophagales; family UBA10324; genus JACCZZ01. The sequence goes on along the minus strand of JADJAG010000007.1, from coordinate 131,719 downwards.
CAAGTTCTATGCGGGCTAATGGGCCATGGGCATAATACTGGTAATCAGCATCTATATCCCAAAGCAGTCCATCGGCACTGGTTTTGGCCTGGATTAAACGGTTCTCTTCATCATACGCATATTGATGAATAAACTGGTCCACAGAATCTTTCTCATAATGGACCTTGTTTACTTTACCGCTGATAAGATCATACTCGTAATCAATTCGTTTAAATCGCTGGACATAGTCTTCCAGTTCCGGAACATCCTGTACCAATGTTTTTACGTTTCCTGCAATGTCGTAGCTGTAATGAGATGCATGGTTATATACTTCTTCATCCGTGTCGTAAACTTTTTGGAATGTAACGGTAGCCACCCGGATTCCTCATTTGGTCAATAAGTCCGGTTTAATATCTTTTTTTCAAATAATAAGCACTTTAAATTCTTTCAAAGATATTACCTGCACCTTCGGGAAGCTAATACTTTTTACCTCATTAAAATCTTTGTCCTCCGTAACAAGATAGTCAGCATTACCTGCAATAGCGGCATCTTCAAATTTATTGTCGTCAACATCAGTAGTAATGAGCATCCACTTGTAATACACCTCAATTTTTTCTAAGATGCGAGATGGGTCAAAGTTTCGCTCAGGTTTTCTGATGTTTCAGAATCCATCTTGAGGGCAACAATTTAAAGATATTCTTCAAGAATATCATTCGACAGAAGTAGGGTGTACTTACCCTGAATGAGCGACTTAAAAATTATATGGTGGGAAGAATGCTCTGATAAACTGACGAACAGAATATTAGTATCAAGGATTACTTTCATACTTTAGGTTTCTTATAGGGTGTTCGCATATGTTCATTCAAGAACTGCTGATCTTCCTGCTCACCCCAATGATTTTTTCGCCAAACACTATTCGCGGATTCAATAGTCTTCTGAGCAAAATATTTTCCCAGCAGATCCTTGATGGCTATCAAATCATCATCACTCACATTCTTTGAATAGAGTTTGAGTAACTCTTGCTGAAGGTTAGTAAATTTGGTTGGAGTTTCCATATTGAGCATTGTTTCGAAAGCGAAGTTATGATTTTATGAGATTTACTAAAAGAGGAAACTGGGTATAAAGAATTGTAACAATTACGCGATGCTAACCAGGCTTATCGGGGTCAGTAATGTCTTGTAAATTCCGTAATAGTCCTGTATTTGGGTTAGTGTAGGTGTAGTCAGGGTCTATATATTTGTAGGAATTAGACATAGGCTTTTTGTTTGGCGAATGCCACAAGTTCAGTTAGTGATATTTTCCCTGTTACATAGTCTCTGATAATTTCGATTCCTTTTGGTGTTGGTTTAAAACCTTCAAACATATTACTTCCCAAAGCATTTGCTGTGCTTTCTAAAGTTTCGAAGTCCGAGAATTTTACCCCCATTATTGTGAGGTTAATTCTGTCTATTTCAATTGTGTTGAACATATTTTTTCAGTTCTTAATTCTGTTTAAATTTACAAAATTTCCAAGTCAAATCGTTTGTTTTCTGTCGTTTTAGAATGGCGCATAACAATATGTATAAGTCAGCAAATATTATAGTACAATAAGCAGTAGGAAAAGGATTAAGAAACGTAAGCCGCTATATACCTTACGTTCCTGTACGTTGCAGTTGTTTTTTCTTCAGGCAGCATTTTTAAAGGCCGCAAGTGTAAAAATTAGCGTCGCATGCGGAAAGGCAATGTAATCGTAGTTTGATTGAGCCTGTGGCCGGTGTTTTCACCGGCCATTTCTAACGCCGGTTGATGGAAACATCAATCAGAGGCTGAAGTAAATGAGTTGATGCAATCAATTGCTATTGACTTTTGCAGATATGGCTTGCAGCAATATAACCGGATGTCCAGGCATGCTGAAAATTGTATCCGCCTGTAATACCATCTACATCCATTACTTCGCCTGCGAAATACAAGCCTGGATACTTTTTACTCATCATGGTATTGTGATCGATTTCAGATAGAGAAATTCCACCTGCACTCACAAACTCATCTTTGAAAGTAGTCTTCCCCAAAGCATTCATTTCGTATGCACAACATTTTTTTGACAACGTATTCATCATGCTCACTGTGAGATCGGCCCAACGCTTGCTGTGGTCAATGCCGGAAACTGCTAACAAATGCTCCCATAGCCGCGATGCCAGCCCTGTGAAATTTCCATTGATGACCTTCCGGGAAGGTGATGCATTTCGCTCATTGCGTATTTTTTCTGCAATAGATTGCTCATTGTAAATGCTGCACCAATTCACCACGACAGAAAACCGGTAGCCGCGTTGAGCAAGTTCTCTTGCAGCAAATGCAGAAAGCCTGAGCACTGCAGGACCACTTAATCCCCAATGTGTAATAAGTACCGGTCCATCCGATGATAACTTTGTACCGGAAATTTTCACGCTGCTTTCCGGCGCAGCAATCCCCATCAGTTGATTTAAGGAATGGGCAGGAAAGTTGAAGGTGAATAAGGATGGTACCGGTTCTTCTACTTTTAATTGCAAATTACTGAGCCACTCGAATTGCGATAGCTTAGAAAATCCGCCGCAGGCTATCACTACAAAATCAGTAAGCATTGATTGGCCTTTACTGAAATTTATTTTGAAACCCGCTTCCAGTGGTTCAATCTTCCCGACAGTAGCATGCAATTCCAGTTTAACACCATATGCCTGTGCTTCCTGTTGCAGGCAATCAATAACGGCCTGTGAAGTGTTTGCTTCCGGAAACATCCTGCCATCTTCCTCTACTTTTAATAGTACTCCCCGTTCCTGAAACCATTCAATGGTGTCGCTAACAAAAAACTGATGAAATGCCTTACGTAAAAACCTTTCCCCTCGTGGATAACAAGCTGACATCTCCTGAATGTCGAAACAGGCATGGGTTACATTACATCTTCCACCACCGCTTACTTTTACTTTTTGCAATACCTGCCCTGTTCTTTCGGCTATAATCACCGACAAGCCAGGATTTAGCCTGGCAGCATTTACCGCGCAAAAGAAACCCGCAGCTCCTCCTCCTATTACCAATAACCTTTTTTGCTTCATGGAAAATTAAGCGGGATGTTCAATATTAACGACCTTTCTACGAAGGCACAAAAATAGGGACTGCCGGATAAGCGAGCCATTTAAATTGCAACAGGAGAAAAGGCAGCAATAACTGATGTTGCCTTACCAGCGGTGTATAACAAATTGCATTTCTCAGCGATAAAATAATACAAGCGCGAAGACGCCAAGACGCCAAAAAAACGTAGCATATTGATCCTTTGTGATTTTCTTCGCGACTTCGCGTCTTGGCGCTAAAAAAGCTAGGCGCTAAGGTAAACGCTACAGCATTAAGTGTAATTTGTCAGCGATAAAATAATACAAGCGCGAAGACGCCAAGACGCAAAAAAAACGCAGCACATTGATCCTTTGTGATTTTCTTCGCGACTTCGCGTCTTGGCGCTAAAAAAGCTAGGCGTTAAGGTAAATACAAGCGCGAAGACGCTAAGACGCCAAAAAAACGTAGCATAGTGATCCTTTGTGATTTTCTTCGCGACTTCGCGTCTTGGCGCTAAAAAAGCAAGGCGCTAAGGTAAACGCTACAGCATTAAGTGCAATTTGTCATACACCCCTTACCCGCACTCCAACAGGAGGATTGCATTTCTCAGCGATAAAATAATACAAGCGCGAAGACGCTAAGACGCCAAAAAAACGTAGCATAGTGATCCTTTGTGATTTTCTTCGCGACTTCGCGTCTTGGCGCTAAAAAAGCAAGGCGCTAAGGTAAACGCTACAGCATTAAGTGCAATTTGTCATACACCCCTTACCCGCACTCCAACAGGAGGATTGCATTTCTCAGCGATAAAATAATACAAGCGCGAAGACGCCAAGACGCCAAAAAAACGCAGCATCTTGATCCTTTGTGATTTTCTTCGCGACTTCGCGTCTTGGCGCTAAAAAAGCTAGGCGCCAAGGTAAACGCTACAGCATTAAGTGCAATTTGTCATACACCCCTTACCCGCACTCCAACAGGAGGCTTGAAATACAAATTGAGTGCAGGCAATTGCGTTCCATCAACACAATTGATGAGACAGGAAAAAAAACGGGGCAGTTAAAAGTGCTGCCCCATGGTTCGTTATTTGCCGTTTACCCAGGCTTCGTTCTTGTATTCTCCCAAAATGGTTACTTCCTTGTTCTTGGAATACTCACGGGCTGAATTTTCCATAGCTTCTCTTGTTTCAGTCCTGATTTTTACCCCTTTGATCTTAGAGCCTTTATTGGCTACTTCAATATAAAATCCATCCATCATTTTAGCCGGTCTGGTGGCCGGACGTCCAAAGTTTCCCATTATGATTTTGTTTAATTAGAAAAATTATAGCCCGCAAGGTACAAAATTTAGCCTAAAATGCAGAAAGGTTTTTATAACCTATTGATTTTATGGTGTTTACAAGCAATGAGGCTGCTTTTTCCTAAAATGAGAAGGAATAATTTTCCTCCCCCTGACTCCCGGCATTCTTTGCAATCACATTTAGCTAACATCGTCCAATGTATTGTATTACCTCATCATAAAACAATTACCTTGCACCCCTGTTAATTCAGCTACTGCCCTTCTGAGCCAGGCTTTCGCGCGAATCTTTTTCTGATTGTTTCCCTTGAGTTTGCTCTCAGCTCAATCAGCTATCATTTAATTTACCTGATACGAAAAAAGGTTTGCATTGCGCTAAGCTTACATCAGTAACAGAAAAATCACTTAACCGGATTATGTCGATACCCAAAGTCACCTTTAACAATAACCCCAGTCCTTTTTTCAAGACTTTAAAAGAAAAAGTAGATGCCTATTTCGACAGTAATCAGCTACGGCCAACCGGCAATAGCAAGGTATACCTGAAGGGCATTTTGCAGGCTATCGTTACGTTGGCCTTATATGTGATACTGGTATTTTTTACGCCGGGTATATTGATCTCCTTGCTATTGTGCATCTTATTAGGTCTCAGCATGGCACTTGTTGGATTCAACATCATGCATGAAGGCGGTCATCACAGTTTTTCCAGGTATAAATGGGTGAATAACATCTCCGTACATTCATTAAATTTTTTCGGAGGAAGTTCTTACTTCTGGAAACTGAAACATAATATTTCACACCATACCTACACCAATATTGAAGGACTGGATTCGGACATTGAAGTGGGGCCACTCATGCGACTTCATGATAATCAACCTTTGTATTGGATTCACCGTTTTCAGCATTTCTATTGGTTTGTTTTATATGGTGCTACCTATATCTCCTGGGTATTTTACCAGGACTTCGACAAATATTTTACGGGTAGAATTACTGATGGCATGATAAAAACAAACTTATCATTTAAAGAACATATCATCTTCTGGGGATCTAAAATATTTTATGTTTCATTATTCCTAATCGTTCCGATAATAACAGTAGGCTGGATCAAGATGCTGGTTGGTTTTCTGATTATACATTTTGTCTGTGGTTTGTTTATGGCCATTGTCTTTCAACTGGCTCATATTGTAAGTGAAACCGAGTTTCCCAATGCGGACCCTGCAACCAATAAAGTGGATCAGGAATGGGCATTGCACCAGGTTGCCACTACAGCCAATTTTGCGACAAGGAATAAATTAATTTCCTGGTTGCTTGGCGGATTGAATTTCCAGGTAGAACATCATCTTTTTCCAAAAATCAGCCACATCCATTATCCGAAGATCAGCGAAATGGTAAAAGAAACCTGCGCACAGTTTAATGTGAAGTATATTGAATATCCGACGATGCTGAAAGCATTAAAGGCTCATATTATTCACCTGCAGCGATTGGGGAAGCCGCAGTTAATTTCCTGAGCACGCAGCGCTCGCAGAGCTGGATTGTATAACTTTTCTTTGCGACCTTTGCGACCTTTGCAAGACAAACAAATCAATGGCACGCAAATGACGCAGCGCTCGCAGAGCTGGATTATATAGCTTTTCTTTGAGGGCTTTGCGACCTTTTCGAGACAAACAAATCAATGGCATGCAAAGCTCGCAGCGCTCGCAGAGCTGGATTGTATAACTTTTCTTTGCGGGCTTTGCGACCTTTGCGAGACAAATAAATCAATTGATACATTATCTCTTTGTGAGGAACAGTTCCATCTAACCGTATGTATCAACAGTACTTGCGCGCCTATTTGATATGCACCCTATATCATCCGGCAAATAAAAAAGCCGCATCGAAAAATCAATGCGGCTATGTTTATTACATGAATTCGAAATTGCCTATGGCCAGATACCAAGCGTGGTATAAGACGACGCCACTTTGTCAATCGCCAAAACAAAAGCAGCCGTACGCATATCCTTAATCTTGGAATGCTTTTTCCATACGTGCCGAACCTGCTGATATGCGTTGATCATGGTGTCTTCCAATCCGCTGTTAACGAGATCTTCTTCATCAGCGCCTTGTTCAAGCAACAATTTTGCGCCTGATTCCAGTGTCTGCCCGGTTACCCGTTCAATCTGATCTACAAATATCTTATTGGTATTCTCTGTAAACCTCTTATCCATTCGGCCAAAGCGTACATGCGACAGGTTCTTCAACCACTCAAAGTAGGAAACAGTTACACCTCCTGCGTTGAGAAACATATCAGGAACGATGAGCACATTTTTCTTCAACAAAATATCTTCCCCACCCGGTGTGCATGGACCATTTGCTCCTTCAGCAATTATCTTAGCTTTTATTCTTGGTGCATTTTCTTCTGTAATAACACTTTCCAAAGCTGCAGGGATCAGGATATCACAATCTACCTCCAGTGCAGCGCCGGGGTTTTTCACCACCTTGGCCTTAGGATAATTAAGCAGGCTTCCCTTTTCACTTTTCCACTTCATGATATCTTCCAGGTCCATCCCTTTGGGATTCATCAGTGCGCAATCAATTTCTGCCACAGCGACTAAAATGGCACCGGCTTCCACAAAAAACTTAGCCGAATAATATCCCACATTGCCTAATCCCTGTACAGAAATTCGTTTGCCTTCAATACCTGTTGTCAGGCCAATTTTTTTCATATCCTCGGCAATGTTACAGGCTTCCCGGATGCCGAAATACACACCACGCCCGGTAGCTTCCCTCCTTCCGCGCACACCGCCATTTGGAATTGATTTTCCGGTCACGCAACCGTATGCATTTATCTCGCCCGGGTGAAAAGCAACGTACGTATCTACGATCCACGACATTTCCCGCTCGCCGGTACCATAATCAGGAGCAGGCACATCAATGCCTGGGCCGATGAAGTTTTTCTTGATCAGTTCCGTGGTATAGCGACGGGTAATACGTTCCAGGGTATCGTCGCTGTATTTTTTCTTATCAATCCGGATCCCGCCTTTCGCTCCGCCGAATGGAACATCTACAATGGCGCATTTATACGTCATGAGTGCTGCAAGTGCCATCACTTCATCCTGGTTTACGTCCGGACTGAAACGAATGCCTCCTTTACAAGGCACCTTGTGTTGCGAATGCTGCACGCGGTATGCTTCAATCACCTCTACGCTTTTATTCCCTGTCTTTTTGTCTTCTACCAAAACCGGGAAGCGCATCTGGTAAACGCTGTTGCATGCTTTAATCTGGGCCAGTAATCCCGGATCATAACTGAGGTAATTGGTTGCTTTATCGAAGTAACGTTCTACATTCTGAAAAAAGCTGTGGCCATTCTGAGATTCCTTCTTCATGGTTTTTCGTTGTCTTTAAGTTTTTTTTCGAGTTTAGAAATTTTACGTTCCTGGAATATTAAAAAATAGCGATGCCGGCAAATATAGTAACGAGTATGGTAATCACTACATATAATTTTCCCGATTCCCTCAGGAAATTAGCAGCCTCCTGATCCAGGCTGTTACCTTGTGCTTGCAGCATCATCGTATTCATAAGAAACAGTATAGCAGTCAGCAAATAGTATTTCATCATTTTGATTGTATCAGGAAACAGTTGAATTGATTACCGTTTTAGGCTGTGGTGAGGACGACAATATATTGCTGCCTGCAGCAAGTTTCAGTTCCATCACCCTTATCCGTGCATCCAGCGTCATAATCCAGGTGCCCAGCAAGGTCCAGGCAAGCACGGCAGGATAAAAGACCCATCGCATTGCACCATCAAGGTCATAGGTCGAAAATCCGGGGTTGCCGCCATTGCCGGGATGCAGCGAATCGGTTAAGCGCGGTACAATAAATATGGTTGGAATGAAGATAGCGTATGCCATGATGTTGAATACTGCAGAAACTTTTGCTCGCCTGTCGATATCATCAATAGAATTCCGCAGTACGAAATAGGCCAGGTAGATCAGCATACCCACTGCAGCACCCATCAGCTTAGGATCATTCACCCACCAGGCGCCCCAGGTGGTGCGTGCCCATTGCATGCCGGTTAAGATACCCAACACACCCATAAGTAAAGCAATGCGTGCTGCAGAAACGGCATAAATATCGGAACGGAGGCTGCTGTTCGACAGGTACTTTATGCTGTAAATCATGGAAATAAACAACAGTATCGTCATGCCAAACCACATCGGAACATGGAAATAGAGATTGCGGATAGACTCATGCAGGATCGGCAATGCCGGTGAAGGCACCAGGAAACCTGCAATGATGGTATAGATTACCAGTATAATACAAAGCCCTTTCCACCAGTATCGTTTAAGACTCATTTGTTAACGGTAAACTTTATGAACCTGAAGAACATCCTTTGGTAACCTGAACGGTAGCTGAAAGACATTCTGGCAACAATGAATTCATTCGCGCCAAAGATAAGGAAATAATAAAACCGCCATTACCACCATAATCACATCGAGCGAAAACAACAATACAAAATCCTGCAATGGAAAAAACTCCACATGATTGAGCAAGGCTGTTTGGGTGAGTTTAATCAGCAGCAATAACACCGGTATGATAAATGGCAAACTGAGAATTGCCATTAAAGCCACACTTTGATTGGCTTTGGAAGCAATGGCCGACATCATGGTAAAGGCCAAACCAAAACTTACACTGCCCAACAAAACTACCATTACAAAATAGGGTATCTGTGAGATGGGACTCTTATTTACCATCGTATAGAGTAGCATCCCCATTGTTGCCAGCAGCAGCATCATACCACTGTTGTAGATCAGCTTGGCAAGAATTACGGCACGCGGATGAGCGATTGAATAGTAATAAAGTTGCCGACCACTGCTTTCCTGCATGAAACTTTTAGCTACTGCATTTACGGCTGTAAAAAGCAGGATGATCCAGAACATGGTGACCCATACCACCGGATCCATTTCAATAAAGCTGATGTACACCAGGAAGATGGTAACGGCCAGGTAGAGCATTATTCCACTGAAAGCATAACGTTGCCGCCATTCCAGTGTAACATCTTTTAAGATAAGTGCACGTACTTCCTGCCACATAGTGGCGAAAGTAGTGAAGAAGATTGGAAAGCGGGTAAAGTGATGGCGGTGGGTGCTTGGAAAAATGGATATTGGATATTGAATATTGGATATTGAATATTGTCGTTGGATATTGAATATTGAATACTATTTTTTAATATTGAATATTTGAATATCCAATATTCAACACTCAATAATCAATATTCAATTTGGCGTACAACCCATCAACACCCACATCTTCCCGCATTGAAAATTCAAGCTACTTTTGCACAAAAAAGGAAGGAAATTAAATTAGTCCTGGTAAACCACCTATCTGAAAAGCTAACCGGAAAAATTGCCCATATCACCGAGCAGAAAGGTTACACTCAAAAGGATTTCGATAATTGGCTCAATGATCCTCAGCAATAATGCTATCGGTAGTTATTGATACCAATATAATGATGGTGGCACTTAGCCCGAAAAGTAACTTACACTGGTTGTATAAAAGATTAACACTACCGTCATCTCTGGCGGGAGATTTTGAGGTGGAGATATTGATTATTAGATATTGAATATTTGAATATTCAATATTCAACACTCAATTTTCAATATTCAATTTCAATTCCATAATCAATTTTCAACACTCAAGTGGGGCAACTCAAGCAGAACCATGTGATGATAACCGATACAAGTATCAACCCCATAAAGCTTAGCTTATGGATTGCAAATGGTACAGAACGCGAGCAGGTGACCCGTACTTTTTATGATGAACCAATTACAACCATCCCCGATTTCTCTCAAGACAACCTACGCAACCGGGTGGCTACCGTTACATTCCAGGAAGTTTACGACACCGATGAGGAAGTATATAACCATGCATCTCATTACAGCTACGACATTGCAGGAAACGTAAAAACATTGGTACAGGATATTCCGGAACTGGAAGACTATGTCCAGCGATTTAAACGAATTGATTACGAGTATGATCTTATCAGCGGTAAAGTAAACAAGGTCCATTATGAGAAAGATTCTGTTGACCAGTTTATTCATCAATATGCGTATGATGAAGAGAACCGTTTAATCCAGGCCAAAACCAGTGCCGATGGACTGCTTTGGGATATAGATGCTGATTACCAGTATTATGCCCATGGCCCATTAGCCCGCATAGAACTTGGAGAACGACAAGTACAGGGCATTGACTATGCTTATACCCTTCAGGGATGGTTAAAAGGCATCAATGGTCTTGATCTTAACTTGTACCGGGATATGGGAAGAGATGGAAATACCGGCGCCTCAGCTAACAAAAAGGTAGGGCGCGATGTGTATGGAATGGTAATTGGATATTTCGAAGACGACTACTACCCGGCCGGAGGCAATTCAAGAAACTTTGAACCATCTTATTCACCCTCATCGTTTAGCAGTGCAAGCCCCAGTCTCTACAACGGCAATATCCGCAACATTGGCTACACGATCAAAGGACTTACCCCACTTACCATCGGCTATGCCTATAAGTATGATCAATTAAACCGGCTTGCTGAGGTCAAACCGTATGATACCTTTAACTCCAGCAACTACAAATGGACTACCAGTGGCAGTGCCATGACCTCCTACAAAGAAGAGCTCAGCTATGATGCAAATGGAAATATTCTTACGTATCTTCGTAAAGGAGCTCCCTCGCAGGTCAACATGGATAACATGACGTATAACTATGTTTCAGGCACCAATAAATTGGTTCAGGTAGAAGATGCCGTGAGCGCTTCAAATTATTCCATTGACATTGATCAACAGGTGAGCACCAATTACCTGTATGATAATTCAGGGAACCTTATAAAGGATAAAAAAGAGAAACTCGATATCACCTGGACGGCTTATGGAAAAGTGGATTCGATTTACAATGATAATACAGACCTTGCCATTAATTTTGGATATGATGCTTCACAGAACAGGTTGTCAAAGCGGGTAATCACAACAGCCAGTAGCGATACCGTCACCAGCTACTACATTCGTGATGCCCAGGGAAATATAATGGCCATTTATGAGCTTAGAGACGATACGGTCAGATGGATCGAACAGGATTTGTATGGCAGTTCACGGCTTGGAGTACTAAATCCTGATTCAGTAGTGTATCCACCAACCACCTATTCCCAGTTTTTTCATCATCTGCAAGGCAAAAAGCAATACGAGCTCACTAATCATCTTGGAAATGTTTTGACTACGATAAATGATCGAAAGATTGGCCAGGATACTGCCACCGGCGATGGCTTATATGACTATTGGGTTGCTGCTCAAATCAGTGGTCAGGATTACTATTCGGGCGGGATGGTAATGCCGGAGAGGAGTTTCTCCTATGCTAATTATCGATTTGGCTTTAATGATAAGGAAGATGATAGCGATGTACAGGCGAGCGGAAATATACAAGACTATGGTATGAGAATTTATGATCCACGACGTGGTCAATTTATTTCTGTGGATCCTATTTCAAAGAGTTTTCCCTGGTACTCACCATATCAGTTTGCAGGAAATAAGCCGATTGTAGCTATTGATATTGACGGCCTCGAAGATAAATGGGTTACCTATTATCAAAGATTTGATCAACAAGGCAAGTTAAAAGTTTCTAATAAAAATGCGACAAGACACTTTGGATTAAATACTCATCATGGATATTATGGCTTAGAGTTCGATGGTTGGCAGCCACTTGGTGAAAGGGGTTGGGGTGTACAATATCAAATGGAAGTGGAACAAGAGCAATTTGATGGATCTGTTTTAAATAAGCAGTTTACAGTTTTTGTTCCTCGTAATCTATCTGGGATACCTCAAGTTCAAATATTTGGAAGCTCATCAGGTGAATCCTCACCAGGTTCTAAGGCAGATCCTAACAAGGAAATTACCACTTTTGATTTTGACGAATTCTTGAAGATAATGGATCCAATTATGACCGGCCTTGGAATTGAAGAACCTAATTTCAGTGACTTGTCATTTGAGGATCAAGCAGTAAAACTTTCAGAATTGTCAAAAGAGGTATACGATATAAAGAGTGAGGAAAGATCGGTCTATTGTAAAACATGTAAAAAAGCATTTTTTATAGAAAATGGTATACCATCTTATAAAGAGTCGGAAATACCTGCATCAGATACTATTAATAAACACGAATAAATAGACTTCTTTCATGACACTTAGAATATTATTTTGTGTTTTAATGCTCTTTTTACTAATATTAACTCAATGTAGTAAAAAAATATCTCCTTCAGAATATTATTATTCAATAATGACTAGAGGTACGAGCACTACCAAAACAAAGGCAAATTATCCTAAGGAGAATAAAGTAGTACTATTCAATTTATATTTGAACAAATATTATGTCATAACTATTTTGTACGATTCTCTCTTCCCTTCAAGGGCCATGCAAATTAGTGGAACTTATTTAGACAAACCTTATGGGCATTACTTTAAATTTAATAATAATGGAAGTCTATATAAATACTTTTACTATTCAGGTGACGAATACAAATACACTTATAGTAGGACATATACTTTAGACGGAATATTAGATGCAGAAGAGGGAACTCCACTTGTAGCTCAAATTGACACTGAGGATTCGACTACTCTATTCTTTTCGTCGGTCTTTTATGATCAAATGCTAGTAAAATATGGTTTCAGAAAGTCAAATTTGAGGGTTTTGAAACTTAGGAAATCAGATATGATGCCATTTCTGTTTGAAGGAGTTATTGAAAAACATAATGAGACCATTTACCTTGAGTTAACTTCACACAATTCACAAACAAATGAATCCAACTACTATCTTGACTCTCTTCAATATCATTAATATTGAGCGCCAACTATCACACTAAAGATTACTATTCGGGCGGGATGGTAATGCCAGATAGGAGTTTCTCCTATGAAAACTATGGGTTTGGTTACCAGGGTAGTTTAAAAAATGATGAGGTTAAAGGTAGCTACAATTCTTACAGTACCGAGTTTAGAGAACTTGACCCTAGAATAAATCAGTGGTGGTCGCTTGATCCTAAGCCTTTAGCCTTGTGGTCACCCTACGTCGCTATGAATGATAACCCAATTTGGTTCAATGATCCTCGTGGTGACATAGTTCGAATTCATGGATTTAAGGAAAAAAGAATTCTGCGAGATTTGAGAAGAGGACTAAGTGTAAATAAAGCAAATAATCCTTATTATTTTGATAACAATCATGAACTTCAAATTGACAAGAATAAAATGACGAGTTTATCCAAGGAACAGAAAGATATTCTTCACAATATTGATGAAAATATTAAGGATAATGTAGTCTTTACAATAAAGAAGACAGCTGAAACAGAAATAATACCAGGAAGTACACATACGCTATCATATTATTTAGGTGCAGCCACAGTACCAAATCTTGATGTAAGCAAAAACTTCGATCTCACAGGAGCCTCTGGCTCAACAATTTATTGGACAGGTAAAAGTGCTGTCCTAGACGATGGAATGGTTGTACCTGCCTACGTTGTTTTGTACCATGAATTAGGAGGGCACGCGTATTATAACTTTACCGAAAAGATGATCCTGGATAGATCTTTGCTCATTACTGCTAAAGGGTTAACGATAGATTACGAAAATAAGGTCCGCAATTTGAATAAACTGGGGTTGAGAAAATATGATAACACACATCCTGATCCTTTAATGGGTGTCCCTGGACTCCCCTTTAGAATTTCACCAATTCCTCAAATTGATATCCCCCCACTACAAAAAAGATGAAAAAAATATTTATTGCAATAATTTTTCTTGCGTGTTTTAAAGAAAATACCTACGCCCAAGATTTATATTTTGAAAATGTACAAATAAAATTGGATAGTGCTTATAGATATTACTTAGGTATTATTCAAAACAATACTGTAGATAGTATATTACTCATTAATTATTCAGAAAAATACTCGTTTAATCTTGAAACAATTAATTCGCTAAGCGAGCGAATTAATGAATTAAATAAGGAAAGTCACGTGAATTTGGATTATTTTTATTATGATCTAGATCACGCCCCCATGCGAATTGCTTTTATATTGCCATCGCATTCAATTTCTTTTAAATACAAAATATTTTTGAATGATAGCCTACCAAAAATAGAATTGACCTACAGGTTAGTTCCATATTCTCTTGCACAAAAATTGTGTGAAGACCCACAGTTAAAAACAAAAAAGATGAGGCGTTTACTTCTAAATTATTCTTTAAGAACACGAACGCTATGATGGACTGGGCTTTTAAGATATTCCATTTCGATGAGTTCTATAGAGAATATACTGCAAATTCGTCACCGGAAGCGTAAAATCCGTAACAATTACGATGACAGTAGCTTTGAGTTTTTATCGTATCAGAAGAGCAGAAAGAAAACAACAAGGCAGGAGAAAAAGCTTCGCAAAAAACTACTGAAGTATTTACTTCGCCTGACGAGGTTGATGGGAGAGTTGTGTAAAAAACACAGCGTTACGTTACCGGCAGCAAAAAGGGATTTGTTGGTTACCCACATGTGAAGCCGATTTGAAAGAATGATTAATAAGATTAGAAGGTAGAAAGCATAATGATTATAAAAATCAAAGAAAGGAGTAATACAGAACATAGAGTGTCAATACTATTTGTGACCTCAAATTTTTTTTAGGAAAATTGACAAAATATATTGGGTTTTGATCGTTCATTCCAATTTGTCCCTACCAAATTTTTAAGAAGTGGGATTTTTAAAAACTTTTCCTCCAGATGGCTTTATTTCTCTCAGTCAATGGCAATACCTTTACTAAATAGACTTGGGCCTTATCTATAATGTTTGCACAGTTATCATCGAGATAGTAATATTTGGAAATGATTGGTACTAATGTTTTTTTATCGATGTATCGAATAACATTATAACAATGTTTATCTGCTCCAGTAACAGTGTATATTTCTTTGAAAACGTATGTTTTGAATTTTATACCACACAGAGAAAATGTGCTGTCTCTCCCTGTATAATAATTAGCACCATTACATGTTACTTGATTTGATGAGAGGAACAATGGACTACAGTTAGTTAAAGTATCCCATTTTGAAAGAGAATACCATTTTGCTCTTGCAATTGACGCGTCCACATTATTTCTGTAAAGAAAATAAATTGAATCCTTTTGTTTCCTTAGAATAAATGGCTGCGTTGATAAATATACTACATCTTCAAAGGAAGTATCATTAACGACTTTTAAAATTTCATTCTTTAAACTATCGACGAAGATGGTATCACTATAAAAATATGCACTAGACGAGTCTGGGTAGCCTGTAATGTGTAAAGTATCATGAAGAGTTTCAATAAAATAGTCAAGGACATGAGTTTCAATTCCCTCATTTATGCTCCTCGAGGTTTTCTCAAATACTAAGGTGCGATTTTGAATGGTACCCAATTGGCAGGCCTCTGAAAATGCCGTTAGAAAAATAAATAGAATCTTTGAACTACTTTGACTCATTTCGCTACCTATAATTTCTTCTGTTTACTTTTGTCGTATTGATTTCTTTCTTCCTGGCGGGCGATTCGAAATTGATTAAGAAGTCTATTCATGTCACAAAATGAATTATCTAATGCTGGCGGTCAAAATATTAATCCAGAAGGAGATTGGGTTGAGAAATACATCACGCCAGATATTTATAGCTCATCTTCGCAAGCATATACTAAATTAGCATTGCCTACTGCTCCTGAAGTTGCAATCTACACCTTTGAATCGACGATTCTAGCAACTAAATTACCCCGAGGTCCTGGAATTTATAGCCCAGTAGCTCCATCTCCTAGTCGGCCGACCTCTGGCGGTGGAAATGAAGCAACAATTTTTCAATACTTCCCAACTATGGGGTCGTTCCCCTTAACTAAATAATTATGTTCTACAACATCTACAAAAATATAACTGAAAAGGAATACTACGCTCTTAAAGTGGAACTTAATAAATTTCAAGAAGTAGTTAACAAATATCTGGAACAATTCTCCTTTTACCCACAACGAAAGAAATATCCTGAAGCACTGAACTTTGATTTTGAAAAATATGATGATAATTTTCTAGGAGGGATTGGATTTTCATATGATGATTTGCCAGGCAAATTGACCTTTACACTGAACTTGATAAAAGCTTATGATACGCCAAATGGAAGATACTACCACTCAGAGACCGTAGTGAAGTCTTTTGAAGCAAAAGATTTATGGAAAAATTACGAGCAATGGTTTAAGAAGGCAGTTGATAATTACAATTCTATAAGCAAAGAAGATCTTACAGACTACACAGAATTCACAAAAATTTCTTAAATTTTTTTTAAGCCTCAATAAAAAAGACAAGTTTCATCATAGGTTAACATATTGCCATACTTATGTGTCCATTGTCGGGTATGTCCCTCACTCGCGATGGTTTGCAGTAAAGGTTGAGGGAGGCGAACAAGTGCGCGATTACTTCTCTATTTTTCATCTTTGTCCTCTTCTTTGTAGATCCTCATTTTTGTTTGGAACTTAATAATAACTTATTGCCAATAATATTCAATAATACTGTAAATTCATCCGGCAAACTAGTCTTTATATGAATGTGAATTATAGGAGCCTTTTGAGTGAGCAAGATTACTATCCGGGCGGGATGGTAATGCCGGAGAGGAATTTTAGTGCATATGAGTATCCATTTTCATTCAATGGAAAAGAAGATGACTCTGAATGGTTGAAACAGGATTATGGAATGAGAATCTATGATAAAAGAATAGGGAGATTTTTAACTATTGACCCATTAGCAATAAAATACCCAAGTTTATCAACATATCAATTTGGAAGCAATAATCCTATTTCCGGGATTGATTTGGATGGATTAGAATACTTAAATGCCAATGAAGCACGAATAGAAGTGGTAGATGGTTCTGTTAAAATAAAAGTAACGAATTTGTCATCTGTAAGCCAGTATAGGGTAATCCAAATGAATCGCTCTAGTGAGTATTGGAAATCCGGGGAAATTGGTATTGATCTATCGCTGGGCATATTATCAATTGGGAGAAAAGATTATCCTCAAGATGAGCTGGGTCCTTCAAATTCTGAAGATCCGGCCCACAATCCGTCTACTATACCGGTGGAAAAGCCCATAGCAAAAAGCACAGGACTGCCTGATAAAAGATTTAAAGATAGATCGGTTGAATCTTCTACAGTCTTAGGGAATAGAACACTTGGTGTAAGTATTGCAATTGTGGATGTTATTAATTATGGAGGTACAGCAATTGCAAATAATTTGGTGAATAATGATCTTGACCAAATAAAAGAGCAGTCAATAATGCTTCAGTCTGCAATCGCTGATGTCAATACAGCATTACGCCAAGGGATTATCCCGGAAGATTATCAGAATCCAACGGCCTTGGGAAATATTTTAAATGTGGTTTTGAGCGGGACAAACCCTAGTTCTGATGATAAAATTTATAACATAGGAATTGATGTTGTTAAGAATGTTTCCCAAAACTATAAACCAAAGCATGATAATGAAACTCCTGCTCAAACTATGGATAATTTTAAACCTAAATCAATTTATGTTCCTGTGGACGAAAAGCAGAAATAATTCGATATTCTGTAGAAGTGTAATTCAGATAACCGTGATCTTTATCCTATTGTTTGCGTCCTCTTGCGATGACACTTACGATAAAGTAGGAGGAACCTGGGTTATAAAAAAAGCAATCATAAACAATGAAGAGGTACCGATATACAATTTTATTAGTAATATGATTATCTTCGAAAAAAATGGTAACTGCCGAGTTCCTTCCTATGATGCTTTGGAGAAGGATGCCTCATGGAAAATTATCAAATTGAAACAAACTTATTATTTACATATAACTGCTAAAACAGCCATTTTTAATGGTAAGTTCAAGATAAACCTGGATGAGTCAGGCAATCAAATGACGATATCTTCTGAGGATAACACTATAGAGTGCACAAAAATGATAGGGAACTAAAGAGTGCCAAAATTAAGATTTCTTGACACATGATCAGGATTGGATTAGATACCTATCAGTTTTAATACTCTTAGCTGGTAATGAAATTTTAAATTGCTTTAAGGTTGAGTTGCCGAGAAATTAAGCATCTACATTAAAATTTTTATCCGGCATAACCATCCCGCCCGGATAACCATCTTGATCTTTTGAAATCTACATTTTAGCTTCGAACCTTAGCTTCCGTGATATTCAAATAATTATACTTACTATTTTGATCGTAAATATAGAATCAGTTTATCACCTCCTGCATCAATTCCTTCTATCACAAGTTCTTTCTCTGTAATCATAATAATTCGTGTTACAATCTTAGCAGGATAATCTTTAGTAGCATTTTGTATAGAAGTGATAGTGCCTTCTGATTCATCAAATGTCCATTTTCCTTTTAGCAACAATCCTCCTTCGATACTTTCCATTGTTCCATCGCAGTTGTATTTTAAATACTCACTCCTCAATTCTGAAGGTGGATAATAAATTTTTCCGTTTGTCTCTTTATACTTTTCCAAAACCCATGTTTTACAGAGTAAATGTTTCTTATCTAATGCTTGTGTCTGAGCAATGGCCACTGAGGAAATTATCAGAAGCATAAATGAGAATAAATAATTATTGATCATTTGTATATTTTTTTTCGGATTATTGTTATTCTTTATGAAAGGAGACTAAACCTATTACTTCTAATACTTTGCCCTCTCCCACTTTATTCCTCCCTTCCATAAAAGTAAAATGAGAACCTTTTCCAAAGTTCTTACCAAAAAACCTATTATCGTGGAATAAAATATCGGATTCAAACTCATCGCCTGGATAAATCATCTTATTCCTATCAAAGGAAAAAATTCCGTCTTTAAATGATTCACCTCCAAAGTCAAAGTTTGGGCGATATCCTGCAAGTAATGGTGCATTTCTAAACCCACCCTCTGTTTTAGATAGGAATTTTACTAATGCTTTTATTTTATAAAACTCATTCATTTCGATAAATTACTCAAGTTTAGAGGTTTTACTTTAGAAATGTTTGATAAAAATCGAGAATCAACTGAAATGGCTTTCATCCCGTCAGCAGTAAAATGATAAGACTGCTTTATAATACTATTACTGACTCGAACTTGAATTATTGTCTTTGGAGTTGCATCATATTTATAGTTTAACTTACTCCATTTTGATGCATCGTCTGCAGTTGTTGCAAAGAGTTTTCCGGTTTCATAACCACCAACCGGATTTGTTCTTAGGCCATTTAGTGCAATATCGTCCAATTCCTTTTGTGCAACGGATCGAAAAAGTGTTGTAGAGGCAGAATTTCTTACTGCATTAATGCCCAGTTCCAATCCTTTAGAGGCTATCCCGCCTAAAACTACTGATTCAAGCGTATAATCTGGTTTAATACCATCATATACATATTTTGATTGTAGCCCACTTTCATTCCATGAAATTTCTCTCCCTTGGTTTAGAGCCTCTAATTTCTGATCGTTCCAATCATCTATCAACGCGCTGCCTGTTTCAAGCAGTCCATTTTCTCTAAATCGTGCCGTTTTTGATTCTATAATAACCCCGGACTCAAATTCAGAATAAGCAATCGAATAATCAACATGAATCGATTTTTTTTTAAAATGCTGAATATCTCCATCCGTTTCACTGGCAACTGCTTTAGCTGATTGTCTTTGCTCTGCAGTAGAGCCTATCAAACCCCATAGATAATCTCCATAAGGATCATTATACATTGTTGGATTTCCACCCATGCTTAGGTATGGAGATTCCCAAGGTGTAAGGGAACTTTTGGGATCAGTTGTCCACCACCTATTTAAGCGCACTTCTAACTCGCGGAAGTAGGTAGTGTAATTATTCCCAATACCTGAGATTTCATCATCTTTTAATGAGCCTTGGTAGCCGAAATCATAATTTGATGATGAGAAACTCCTCCCCGGCATTACCATCCCGCCCGGATAGTAATCTTTTTCGCTCAAATCCTTACTGGGATTATCATACAGAAGATAGGCTAGGCTCAAATTCATGCCGAATTTTGCTTATTTACGCATGAAATTTAAGTATTCCTTACTAAATTTTGTTGCGAAAATTTAGTTTCTGAAAGTCGTTGATAAAAGGCTTCGGTCTCTTTGTCAATATAAGACTGAGCAAGAGCCACATACCTGAAAAATTCCTTGCTATTGGCTGAATGCCCTGATATTTTTCTTACCATATACTCTGTCATTCCTAAAGAAAGCATGGTGGTTATGGCTGTTCTCCTCATGGTATGAGAAGTCAGCAAGTCGCAAAAACGATGAGTTGTCTGGTTCTTTAGCTGCTTTCCAGGCGATTCAGAAATGCCTCTTCGACTGCGCATTTTTGCAAATGGATCAGTCCAACCGGCGGTTTGTGCAAGCAGTTTTATGTTCTTGTTGAGGTTATAGTTAGTAATCACCGGTAGCAGTTTCCTGTGCCGTTTGCAATGATATTTTTTGAGGATTTCTATAGCATAGTCCGGTAATTTTATGCGTGTGAAGGTTTGTGTCTTCTTTGAGGTTACCTTCAAATAGTAACTATCATTACTAATTTCAAGGTTTGATCCATTTAAGTTAAGTAAGTCAGAAACACGAAGCGCCACCGTACAACCAAATATAAAAATATCCTTAGTCCTCTCGAGCCGAGGGCTAAGGGTTCCCTGAAACTGGTTATCATAAACCCAAACTCGCGCGTTTGCAGGCAAGCAATGAGGGAGGCGAACGCGTGCGCTAACCAAACTTGCCTCTACTCAAACCTTGCCTCGCATTCGCGCACGAATCTGGAGAATGCCTGCCATAACAATGGCTTTGCGTTAGCTGCCACTTTTTTCAGGCATTTCTAAATGAACAAAAATTTCATATTTTTAGACTATGAATTGGCAAAATTATATAGTTTCTGAAAAAGAGATTCTTCTTGGAAAACCAACCATAAGGGGAACAAGAATTTCAGTAGATCATATTGTATCATTGTTAGCTCAAGGTTGGAGCGAGCAAAAAATTTTAGATAACTATCCGCGTCTGACCCATGACAGTTTAAGGGCTGTATTTTCATACCTCTACGACTGTATCCAGGATGGATTATTATATACACCAATTGACAAAGCGTCATGAAATTGCTTGCAAATGAAAATTTCCCAATGGATAGCGTAAAGCTTCTGATTAACGGAGGTTTTGACATTAAAGCAATTGGCACACACAACCCGAGTATTTCTGATAATGAAGTAATGGAAATAGCTATAAAAGAGGCAAGAACAATATTGACCTTCGATCGGGATTATGGGGAATTAATATTCAAGCACAATTACAGGCCTGAAATGGGTGTTATCTACCTTAGATTAGATGTATACGAAAGTAATGAACCTGGCAAAATTATAGAAGAACTAATCAAAGACGCCAAATTTGATTTTCAAAAAAAATTAACGGTAATCACAATGGAGAGTGTTAGGCAAAGAGGATATTAGTCATCCATTTTCAATTTTTCATTCATTATTTTTCAGCCATGAAGAAAATCCTGATTGCCAACAGGGGCGAGATAACCCTTCGGATCATGCGCTCTGCAAGGGAAATGGGTATTAAAACCGTTGCAGTCTATTCAGAAGCCGACCGCAATGCCTTACATGTCCGATATGCCGATGAAGCAGTGTGCATTGGGCCACCACCTTCCAGTCAGTCGTACCTGCGAGGCGACAGAATCCTGGAGGTCTGCAAACAACTAAAAGTAGATGCCATACATCCCGGCTATGGGTTCTTAAGTGAAAATGCAGTATTTGCCAGGCAGGTGAGAGATGCGGGGATCATTTTTATCGGGCCTTCCCCGGAAGCTATGGAACTAATGGGCAGCAAACTCGCTGCCAAGGAAACAGCAAAGAAGCACCATGTTCCTCTTGTGCCCGGTACAGAACAACCGATTGCGGGTATCAGTGAAGCAAAAAAGATTGCCGCTAAAATCGGCTATCCTGTGCTTATCAAAGCCTCGGCCGGTGGTGGTGGCAAAGGAATGCGCACTGTAGAAAATGAAAAGGAATTTGAAGAACAACTGAACCGCGCCATAAGCGAAGCACAGGCAGCTTTTGGTGATGGCTCTGTATTTATTGAGAAGTATGTGACAGCTCCACGCCATATTGAGATTCAGATTTTGGGCGATCAGCATGGCAATGTGGTGTATCTTTTTGAAAGGGAATGTTCTATACAAAGAAGGCATCAAAAACTTATTGAAGAAGCACCCTCTTCCATCCTGACTGAAGAAATGCGACAAAGGATGGGTAACAGTGCCGTTGCCCTGGCAAAAGCCTGTGGTTATTACAATGCAGGCACGGTAGAATTCCTGGTTGATGACCAACTCAACTATTATTTCCTGGAGATGAATACCAGGCTGCAGGTAGAGCATCCGGTAACGGAATTCATCACAGGCCTCGACCTAGTAAAAGAACAGATTAAGATTGCACGAGGCGAAAAGCTGAGCTTCACGCAGGAGGATTTAAAAATACATGGGCATGCCATGGAGCTTCGGGTTTGCGCCGAAGATCCGATGAACAATTTTTTACCGGATATCGGCAAACTGAAAACCTACCGCAGGCCACAAGGCCCGGGCGTGCGGGTAGATGATGGATTTGAAGAAGGCATGGACATTCCCATATATTATGATCCCATGCTGGCCAAGCTTATCGCACATGGGAAAGACCGGAGTGAAGCCATTGAGCGTTTGAAACGTGCCATTGATGAATATGAAATCACCGGCGTGCAAACGACCCTCACCTTTGGCAAGTGGGTTTTGGAGCATCCGGATTTTCTGAGCGGACATTTTGATACCGGATTCATTCCTAAATATTTTAAAACCGATAGCATTCAGTTGCAACCTGAAGATGCAGGAGAGAAAGAGATCGTTGCCTTGTTAGGTGCAGCACTTGCCGGCGCCGGCGATGTAACGGGCGAACCATTGACAGGGAAAAAAGCACTGGCTAAGTCGCATACGAAATGGAGGAAGAACAGGTTGTTGTAGTAGGATAAATGAAAATTGGGTGTTGAGTGTTGGATATTGAGTGTTGAAAATTTCAACACTCAATATTCAATATCCAATTTTCAATAATCAATGATTGATAACCACTACCCTTCCTATGCACAGAATCAATTAATTGCAATCGCAGATGACAACCGGACTGGTTACTTCATTGCTACGATGGCCTGCACGGTCGTCAATAAATATGGTATAATAGAAAGTATCGATCAGTTTGCCGGGGTTACAACTGAAAGGCGTAAAAACATAACTGATGGTACCAGAGATATCCTTTACATTTCCTTCCGGCGTTACATTTGGGAATTGAAAGGCATTGATAAATCCGGTACGGCTGTCTTTAAAAAAGAGGTTCGGCACGGTATCGGAACTGGAGGCACCGAGGTCGCCGTCCCCATCAGTGAAGGAGATCACAAAAGTTATAGAATCTGATGAAGGAAGTCCTTTTACAAAAGTTTTTGAAATGGAATCAAATAAGATGATCGGTTCTTCCGGGTATTCCGGAGGATTGAGGCAGGCCGTAAACAGGGAAATAATAACTGCTGTGATGAATAAAAGGTACTTCATGATTCTTCGAAATTATAAAATCTTTTCTTTGCGGCATTAATGCCCGTCTTAAACGCATGGAAACGGGGTAATGTTATGCTGAATCGCGCTGCAATACTTGATAAATTGTTTGAAGTGAATCCGGATTCCTTCAACAGCCTGTGCCTGGAGGTTTTCCATTACCAATACCAATACAATTCCGTTTATCGTGAATACTGCTCTTTGATGCATACTGATATGGCAGCTGTGCTTCATTATACACAGATACCCTTCCTGCCTGTAGAGCTATTTAAAAGCTATAAAGTTGTTACCGGTGACGGGGCCATTCAAAAAATATTCAGCAGCAGTGGTACTACGGGATTACAAACAAGCCTTCATTATATCACCGATCTTTCGATCTATGAAACGAGTTTCACAAAATGCTTTCACCAATTTTTTGGCGATCCTGCTGATTATTGTTTACTCGCATTGCTTCCATCTTATCTTGAAAGGGAAGATTCTTCGCTTGTTTACATGACTATGCAACTTGCCGGACAATCGAACCATCCAATGAATGGTTTTTTTCTAAACGAATATGAAATATTGTTCAACAGGTTGGTTTCTTTGGAAAAGTCACAACAAAAAACATTGTTAATAGGAGTCAGTTTTGCATTGTTAGATTTTGCGAATAAATTTCCATGCAACTTGAAGCATACTCGCATAATGGAAACCGGTGGTATGAAAGGCCGTGGCGCTGAGCTGACCCGGAAGGCACTGCATGAATTGTTGAAGCAGGCTTTTGGCGTGCAAACCATCTATAGTGAATACGGGATGACTGAATTGTTATCGCAGGCTTATATGATGGAAGATGGTAAATTTCATGCCCCGTCGTGGATGAAGATTTTGATTCGTGATGTGAATGATCCGCTGCAACTGCTTGGAACAAATACGGTTGGTGCCATCAACATTATTGATTTGGCCAACCTCGATTCCTGCGCATTTATAGCCACTGCAGACCTGGGGAAGACATTTGTGGATGGCACTTTCGAAACGCTTGGCAGAACGGATTATAGCGATATCCGAGGATGCAATCTGCTTTGGGATAACCAGGTTTCGCTTTCTGAATGAAGTGGGTTTCTTTGTGTATTTTTCTCTTAACGCTCTGTGGCTACCATTTTTGAAACCACAGGGCACAGAGATTTATTCGCATTAAACCAGGTCTTTGAGCATTTTTCTCTTAATGCTTTGTGGCTATCATTTTTGAAACCACAGAGGGCACAAAGGGGTAGTCGCACTAAACAAGATTGTTGAGTTTATTTCTTTGCTTTCTCTGTGGTTACCATTTTTGAATACACAAAGAACACAGAGGGTGCATCGCATTAAATAGGAGTTATAAATATATTTTCTGTGTGCTCCGTGGTTTCCTTCTCTGTGCTCTTTGTGGTTTCTTTCTTTGTGTTCTCTGTGGTTTCAAAAATGGTAACCACGAAGCACACATTGTAAAATTCTCATGCTTCTTGTTTGATGCGATTCCGCCTTTGAGTTCTCTGTGGTTTCAAAAATGGTAACCACAAAGCACACATTGTAAAATACTGATGCAATCTGTTTGATGCGATTCCACCTTTGTGTTCTCTGTGGTTTCAAAAAAGGCAACCACGAAGCACACATTGTAAAATACTGATGCAACCTGTTTGATGCGATTCCGCCTTTGTGTTCTTTGTGGTTTCAAAGAAGGTAACCAAGAAGCACATATTGTAAAATACTGATGCAACCTGTTTGATGCGATTCTGCCTTTGTGTTCTTTGTGGTTTCAAAAATGGTAACCACAAAGCACACATTGTAAAATTCTCATGCTTCTTGTTTGATGCGATTCCGCCTTTGAGTTCTCTGTGGTTTCAAAAATGGTAACCACAAAGCACACATTTTAAAATACTGATGCAACCTGTTTGATGCGATTCCGCCTTTGTGTTCTCAGTGGTTTCAAAAATGGTAACCACAAAGCACACATTGTAAAATACTGATGCAATCTGTTTGATGCGATTCCGCCTTTGTGTTCTTTGTGGTTTCAAAAAAGGCAACCACGAAGCACACATTGTAAAATACTGATGCAATCTGTTTGATGCGATTCCGCCTTTGTGTTCTTTGTGGTTTCAAAAAAGGCAACCACGAAGCAAACATTGTAAAATACTGATGCAATCTGTTTGATGCGATTCCGCCTTTGAGTTCTCTGTGGTTTCAAAAATGGTAACCATAAAAAAATTAAATAGACTTCAAAACTCATTCTAAAAATTTACCGATCTTTTGACCACCTAATTTAAATATGTTTTTTTATGTATTTTAGAGCAAAATCTAACTTACCATGAAAAATCTAAAAACAATCCTGCTCCTGATTACTGCCTTGCTCTTTACAGGATCAAGCTATGCACAGAATGCTGAAATGGATGCAGCAATGAAAGCCTGGACAGACTACATGACTCCGGGTAAAGAACACCAACAAATGGGCACTTCTGCCGGTAACTGGAAAGCTGCCACCAAAATGTGGATGGACCCAACACAGCCACCAATGGAAATGGAAGCAAGGGTACAAAGTGAAATGATACTTGGCGGCCGCTACCTTGTGAGCCGTTATAACGGCATGATGATGAATATGCCATTTGAAGGCACATCAACCCTTGGATATGATAATGCCACCAAAAAATTTGTTAGCAGCTGGATAGATAATATGGGCACCGGCATGATGTATATGGAAGGCCAATGGCAGGACAAGGTAAAAGGGGTAGAATATAAAGGAATGGGTGTTGATCCGGTTACCGGAAAAGAAATTCCCATGCGTGAGGTTTACATCATTAAAGATGACAACACGCACATGATGGAAATGTATGAGACTAAAAATGGCAAGGAAAGGAAAACGATGGAAATGGTGATGACAAGAATAAAGTAATAATCACCCTTACCTCAAAAAGCAGGCATGCCGGTACGAGACCACATGCCTGTTTTTTTATGTTGAAAAGGCATTAGCAGTATTGGTGGCTATAAGGGTACCTACTGCTGATTATCGGGGTGTATGACAAATTGCACTTATTGCTGTAGCGTTTACCTTAGCGCCTTGCTTTTTTAGCGCCAAGACGCGAAGTCGCGAAGAAAATCACAAAGGATCAATATGCTACGTTTTTTTGGCGTCTTGGCGCCTTCGCGCTTGTATTATTTTATCGCTGAGAAATGCAATCCTCCTGTTGGAGTGCGGGTAAGGGGTGTATGACAAATTGCACTTAATGCTGTAGCGTTTACCTTAGCGCCTTGCCTTTTTAGCGCCAAGACGCAAAGTCGCGAAGACAATCACAAAAGATCAATATGCTACGTTTTTTTGGCGTCTTGGCATCTTCGCGCTTGTATTATTTTATCGCTGAGAAATGCAATCCTCCTGTTGGAGTGCGGGTAAGGGGTGCATGACAAATTGCACTTAATGCTGTAGCGTTTACCTTAGCGCCTTGCTTTTTTAGCGCCAAGACGCGAAGTCGCGAAGAAAATCACAAAGGATCAATATGCTACGTTTTTTTGGCGTCTTGGCGTCTTCGCGCTTGTATTATTTTATCGCTGAGAAATGCAATTTGTCATACACCCGATTATCGGCACATCAGGATGGTTCAATGAAATGTTTTAGTTTTGCGCCGGCGATTACATTGAATCTTATGAAGAGCAGTACAAAGAAGCCTTCTTACTTCTCTTTAAATCATTGGACTTCAAAATAATCAGGCGTGTAAAGCATACCAGCACAAATGACTGCAAAGGAATTGATTGAATCGGGAATAGTTGAACTTTATTGCCTGGGTATTGCCAGCGAAGAAGAACGGCTATTGGTGGAATCAGCGGCAGCCGGCAACCAGGAATTGAGAGAAGAAATTACGGCCGTGCACGATGCACTTGCTAAGTATGCTATCGCTTCAACTGCTGCAACCCCGCAAGAAAATCTCAAAAAAAGAATATTTGATTCGATACAGGCTGCAGAAGTGCCGGAAACTAAAGACAATTTTCCGCCAAAGGTTGATGAGCGTTCCAACCCCGGTGACTGGCTAGCGTATCTTGATCAATGCCAGATTACCCTGCCAGAGTCTACCGCAGGTTTGACCATGGTTGAATTACCGGGTAATGAAGATTTCTATACCTATGTAGTATTCGGCAATCCCGGAGACGTTGTGGAAGAAGAACTGCATACCGGCCACCTTGAATATTTATTGGTATGTTCCGGAACATGTGAAATGCACATCAATGGAAAATCAAGTCATCACCGGGCCGGAGATCTTATTACCATCACACCCGGCATTCGTCATTCAGGCAAAGTAACCGGAACACAACGGATGGTTGTAATCGGTCAGCGAAGGGCTGCTTAAGAATTGACTTAGTTTTCTTGCTGAAAATATCAAGAAATAGGATAACCGGAGACTTTCACTATTCGCAGTTAACACTTTATACATCACCATTCAGTTCATCTTCTACCCTGGCTATTTCACGCCCCAGTAACTCAAGCAATTCAAACTTAAGCGCATTCAACAAGAGCAGGTTGCCTTTGATCTGATTCATGTATTCATCGGCTTTACCAGGCTCCTTTTTCATCATCACCGGCAACTCCTTATCGAGGTAATTAAAATGTTTAATAATCTCACTACTCACTTTTTCACCTTCCTTATTCAATGATACCGAACCCAGCATGCGCTGCCAGAATCCGATACGGAGGTAAGGTTTCAGGTCACCATCGAACAGTAATTTCTTTTTGAAGTGCTCCTCCCCTTTCGCCGTTTTAAAAGCCATTTGAATATAGTGGTTGAACAGAATCTTAGCCTTAGGCTTTTTATAGAAAGGATACAAAAAAATCATTTCATGCAATTTGGGATCGCGTTTCTTCAGGTTTTTACCTGCTATTACATATGCGAAAGCCAGGGTGGCATTTCCCTGAACCGGATGCTGATCGTAATTGATCAGTTGCACCTCCTGCCTGGTCAACAGGTCCATTAAAGTGAATTTCATAAAGTCGCGCAGGCGCGATTCGAAAGGCTTAAGCAGCAGTAACGTTTCAGCCGGTGAGAGCTTTGACAATAGTTCCATCTTATGAATAATATGCGATCAACATTTTTATCAGCAGGTTAGATTTATCTGCTGCTTGCCGGCCGATTCTGGTGAAGACAAAAATAAATCATTCAATAAAAAAACCGGGAAGGGATTCCTTTTCGTAGGTGATTTTAAATTTTTCCGAAACCTAAAAACAAAAACCTATGAAACAGAAATCCTCACTCCCCGGCAATCGAAAGGTAACACATTTTTCATGCTTAACGCAAACTGCATTCAGGAAATTATCCGTAGCCATGCTCATTTCCATATGCATGCTGAGTGGCTTTCAAAGCAAAGCACAATTGACTTATGGGCTTTCCGGAAATCACCTGATTTCCTTTGATGCCACTACACCCACCATCTTACTAAGTACTGTGCCAATAACCGGAATAACATCAGGCCAGGCTATTGAAGGCATGGATTTTCGTCCTTTAACCGGACAACTGTACGCCTTCGGTTACAATAAGATGACCATGAATTACCAGTTGTACACTATTAATTTATTAACCGGAACTGCGACGGCAGTTAATAGTCCGGGAATACTTAACCTTGGATTAGCTGCTGAAGATAAAAAACTGCAAATAGGATTTGATTTCAATCCGACTGTTGACAGAATCAGGGTGGTAAGCACCAAAGATTTCAATTACCGTTTGAACCCAAATGACGGTTCCATCAGTTTTACAGATCTTAAACTGAACTATGCTATCGGAGATGTTGCTGCAGGAACCAATCCCAGCATTGCTACAGTTGGCTACACTAATAGCTATGCCGGTGCAACCTCCACTACTTTATACGATGTGGATTACAGGATGTCAACGCTTTCAACCCAAAACCCGCCGAATAACGGAACGTTGGTTACTGTGGGAAGTCTTGGTATAGAAATCAGCAAAGGCGATCCTACATTGGATATGGATGTATACTTTGATCCGTCTACACTGACGAACAAAGCCTTTTTAAGTGCAAATGTGAAAATGGACAAAAAGGACATGTTGTATTCATTGAATCTTGCTACAGGTTCAGTTACCGCTTTGGGTTACATCGGAGGTGGAATTCCTGTATCTGACCTGGCTGTATTTATCGACCGAACACTTACACCTGTAACAGGCAACCTGATCTATGCCATTACCACAAACAACAATCTTATTTCATTTGATTCAGACAAGCCATCGTATGTGAGAACCCAAGTTGCTGTAACTGGGATCACCACCGGCCAGTCAATAGTTGGTGCAGATTTTCGTCCGGCAACAGGCGAGTTATTCGCTTTGGGTTATAACAACACCACCGGAGAATCACAACTTTATAAAGTAAATACCAGTTCAGGCGTAACTACTATAGTGAATACCACACCAACGATTCTATCATTGGGTGGTACGATGGTGGGACTTGATTTCAACCCTACGGTTGATAAGATCAGGGTGGTGAGTGCCAATAATATGAACTACAGACTCGATCCGTTGACAGGTGCAATTACCTTTACCGACCTGAACCTGAACTATGGTGCCGGAGATATCAATTTTGGCGCTGATCCAAATGTAAATGCCCTTGCTTACACCAATAGCTTTGCCGGTTCAGTTACTACTACACTGTACGACTATGATTTTATTTTGAATTTCTTAAGTACTCAAAATCCGCCGAACAATGGCACACTGCTTTCTATCGGTGCATCCGGAATTATGGTGAATACCGTTGACCCGAGTATTGACATGGATATCTATTCAGAGATGGCAGGAAATACCAACATTGCCTTCCTGGCAGCCAACACCGGCAGCAGCATAAATGACGTACTGTATACTGTGGATGTGGCAACCGGAACAGTAACCTCATTGGGTATGATTGGATATGGCGTTGCCGTTAAAAACATTGCTGTTACCTTAGGAAATGGCATGAAGGCTGCAGGCAATTCAATTCCATCTTCCATTAAAGTGTATCCAAACCCGGTTAATGAACTACTTCATATTCAACTCGAAGTTACCGGAGCACTCACCATTGAAGTAAAAGACATCAATGGAAAAAGCACCGGAATCATGTTCAATGAAAATGCAGATGGGCTATTTCAACAGGATTTGAATCTCTCTTCATTGTCACCCGGAATTTACTTTGTTAGCGTGATTGCTGATGGAAAGGTTATGACACAGAGAATTGTTAAGCAATGAGATATTCGGAATTAGTTAGTCGTTAGTTGAAGGCGGCATAAATGGCGAAGGGGATTTGATTCCTTCGCCATTTTTTTTTTGAACAAAAAATATTCAGAGATGCTTACTGTTTTGAAACCAGGGGATCAGGGAGGATACGTTGTGCTGATAGTTTCTGTAAGCCGGGCGCTTTTCAAGCAGATGTTTTTCCATCATAGGGATACTGATAAACAAAAACATGATGGTGATGCCGATTGGGCCGATGATTGTCCACCAGAATACTGGATTCGCACTTAGTATGAACAGGTATATTCCCCACCAGAAAAGCACTTCACCGAAATAATTAGGATGACGTGAAAACTTCCATAAACCTGACTGACAAAACTCCTTTTCTTCCTTCCTGTTAAGTCTGAAAGCTCTTTGCTGTTCATCTGCATAGTATTCTATTAATGTCGCGATGATGCATAAGCATAATGCAATAAGATCGAGATAACTGATTTCCTTTTCAGCATGCATAATGGAATAGTATGCAGGCAACATTCCAAGAAAAACTATTGCAGTAGGGAAGAAATGGATGCCGGAGAAATTTACCAAGGGATACCATTTCCCGGTTTGCTTTCTTAATGCTCCGTACCTCCAGTCTTCATGTTGTAAGCCCTTCCAACCTTTAACCCAATTGGAAGTAAGCCTTACTCCCCAAATAAAAAATGACGTAAGTAAAAAGATGTCTCTCCAAAAATATTCTGAATCACTCCTATAAACCCAGAAGAGACAGATTACAAAGGGAACTACACTCCAAAAGGGATCGTAAAAGCTGGCATTCCTGAAAAATAAAGAGAAAAGGAAAATGATGACAGTAGCAATTACATCAGCATAAAATGTTTGCACAAGTAATGATTGCTCTGATTGAACATAACGGATAAAAATAAATGCAGCGAAAAAGGCAACGAGGTAGGATGTGATGATCCAGCTATAGGCTTTAAGCATTGGTGCATGGTAGTTTGACAGGAAAACAAAATACAACTATTCTCCCGGCTCAAGTTGCTGATACTGAAAAGGGGTGTACGACCATTAGTGCATTCTGAAAAGGTTAATAATCAGCGCCAAGACGCAAAGCCGCCAAGACTACGTCTTAGCGGGTTTGCGATTAACAACCTTATTACCAGGAAGCACATTTTATGGTACACCCCTGAAAAGAAAAATGTTTCACCATGTTCAAATGACTAGTCAGATTATGTGGAACTCCCTGATCACATCCTGACAACCCCTAATGCTGCACCATAAATTTTTCTATCCATTGCGCACCACCTTGTTGTACTTCCGCCACATACATTCCATCGGCAAAAGTGCTGACTGAAAATAACGCTTGAATGAAACTACTTTCAGCAGAAAGGTGGTCACGCATTAACAGTGTGCGGCCTGTCATATCCCGAATCATCAAGGTGTAAGGCTCAGAAGATTTCAACTTCATTTCCAGCGTCAACAGATCAGTGGCAGGATTTGGAAAAATAGTTAATTTCTGAAAATCAACCATTGAATTTTCCAAAAGTTCCTGCGCTTCTTTTAATGCAGATTCATCACATTCACCGATTCGTGCTGCAAAAACAGCATTGGATTGCGCTTCAAAACCGGGATTCAATATAATTTCATGGGCTGCATGCAATTCGCCGGATGAGTTGGAAAGAAATTTAAAATCATGGGTATTTTCCAATGAATAACTATCGAGAAATACCTTGAACACGCCGCTGCCATAACTTGAATTAACCACCGGCAGTATCTGTTACAAGCGGAAGAGCAGTCGAAGGCAAAATAATCACCACCACTCACCATTTTATTTCCACTGATACCGCAAAAAACAGGCACGAGGTTCCTTGCCCAATCGTTGTCGATCCATCCACCACCTTCATCAAACAATAAGATATTGGTATCAATAGGTACAGCCACTTCAAAATGTACATGGTCTCCGGTTGAACAACCCACAGAGCCTTCCTTACCGATTACTGTTCCCCTGGTTACCCAATCATCTTCTGAAAGTCCGAGGTCGTCCACACTATTCTGTCTAACATGCGTGTATTTTGTCCATTCGCCATTTGGATGTTCGATCCACACATAGTTGTTATCGCAATTATCACCACCCTCGCAGGTACATTCTTCAGAATCCTCATCATTGATGGCACGAATCCAACCGTCGGCCGATGCCACCACGTTATAGGAACTTTGACCCGATGCACCACTCATATCCAATGCACCTCTCGGACAATGTTTAAAATGATCGTTTGTGCAGTGTACTAAAGTGCCATCAGGATAAGGCAGCCGGTAAACGCCTTTGGAAAAATCATAGGGCCCGCAAAAATTGTAATTACACTGATCGGGGTTTTGATCGTCCGAAACAGTGATACAGGATTGCGCATGGGTATTCTGAAAAAACAGTAGCAGCAATACGATCGTGATTAAATTTTTCATCTCAGGTTTATTTTAGGTAGGCTATAGTTTTTTTTAAAGTCAGCTTTGCTTCTTGTGTTTTTCTAAAAATTCGTGTTGCTATTCAGCACTTGATAATTTTGAAACGCTTACTAATCTGATTAATGCCACGCAAGCACAAAGGCGTTAAGGTTTGTATAACACTTACTTTACTTTTTTGTGCCTTTGAGCCTGCATGGCCGTTAATATCAAGGTTGCTGAACAGTAACAAATTAATGCTGAACTACCAGTTTCTTCACCTCACGAATTGCACCAGCATCCATTTTGCAGAGGTAGGTGCCTGAAGGTATTTTACTCACGTCTATGTTTACCTGATGGTTACCCGGCTCAAAAGTGTTGTTAATGAAAGTGAGCAGGTTTCTACCCGACAAATCATAAAGCATTCCACGGATCATGGCTGTTTCAGGCAAGGTAAAAGAGATGGAGGTTTCATTACTTGCAGGATCAGGAAAGATGTTCATCAATAAAGTAGCATCCATTCCATTTACAAAAGATTCATCAACAGTTTCTCCAATTTTGCTGGCATTGCAACCTGCAATCTTACCCTCGAACTGCGAACCGGATTCCACTTCAAAACCGACATCCAGGTACAATTCATCTCCCGCACTCCAGACACCTTGCGCACCATTACTAATTTCGTAGCTGCTTGCATTGTGAATACTGCTCAATGCAGTAATGCTTCCATAAATGGTACCTGAAATAGTTTCCGGAAAAAGAAAGGTTTTGTTTGTTACTATTGGTTCAAGGTCTTTGAAATCTACTTCATTCTCATCTAATGCACGTTCATTGTGTGCGTCATCAGCGTCTCCCAATGCTTTGCCGGTTCCGGGAAAATCTACATCCGGATTTGAAAAATATTCCACCCTGTCGCAGTCGTAACCATTGTCCTCACATTCTGTATTGTAAGCCATTACGGTTCTCACTTGCTCACTGTGTATGATGTAACCATGGTTGTAATCACCTGATCCATCAACATACAAATCATGACGTGCACCCATCAGGTGGCCAATTTCATGGGTGAATGAAAGATTGTCAATAGCCGCACCGTCTTCCACTACACAAAAAGCAGAACTATAACTGGCACCAATAGTTGCGGCAAGACCTACATAATCGCCGTCGAAATTCTCAGTGATGAGTATGCAAAAGTCTGCATCATATTGCTCCCTGTCACTGAATACATTGTCGAATCCATTGTCAAAATCAAATTGCCACTGTGCCAGTGCATCGTCAATATCCACTGATGCAGCATCCGGGTAAATATCGGCATAGGCCAGTTCTGCTTCGAAGTTGACCTCACTTTGCGCATAGATGTCATTCGAAAGCACAATACATTCAAGTGCAAAGCCGATGGGATCAACCAGGCTGGGGCCTGCTACATTATCAAATCCTACAAGAATGCGGATGTAACAATCATTGCCTGTAAGCTTCATGGCTTCGTCTTCCTGTTCATTCCTTTTTGGAGAATGCATCTCTTCCGAAGGAACCCATGCACGATCCGACATCATCTTATAATGCTCGTTGGATTCTTCTCTTGTGCCGGCTGCCGGGTTTACGCGGTACACCATATGCCTGTTTTTTGATAGCGGCTGTATCCGGTACGTAAGTCTTGGATTAACGGAAACCCGGCCTGTTATCATCCCATTATTGTAAACCAGTGTTGCCCTGCCCAATCCGTCATTGGTTTTTCCTCTCCAGGAATAAATGCCGGCACCATGCATTTTTGCTATGTTATTGTCCCAGGTCGCAGAGGAGCCGTCTGGAAAATTCAATACGAGCTGTGATTCTTCCGGATTAAAATCAACTTCTGCAAACCAGTGCTCTCCGACAAATCCATCTTCCATTGTATTATTGGCGAATCTTAACTCATCGTTTGAAAGCATGCTTTCTGAAACGATGGATCTTATTGCATTGCGATCCTGTGATACTGCGGTATTATAAAGGAGTATCAGGAGGAATAGTAACTTTTTCATGTTAGTTGAATTTTATTGTCTTGAAGAAAATTTATGTATGACAAAAAGGAATTACTACTTGTTCTCCAGTGCAGTCACTTTTGATTCAAGTTGATTGTTCTTCTTTTCCAGGTCAATTACATAAAGTGTGAGTTCTTCAATTTTCTGCATCAGCAGCTTTTGCATCTCGCCCACATTTATTCCATCTTCATGAATTTCTTTTGCTGAAGGAATGCCAGGAAGGTGCTTATTTTGTTGTATGGAGTTTTCCACTTCTTTTAATGAAGGAAGTTTGTAATCATCTGCAAATACATAGTCGGGCCAGTTCTGGCTGAGCTTTACTTTCAGTTCTTCACATACGATACTGCCATCCACACCCAGTTTATAACCTTTGGTATCGCTTGTTCCGATTCCCACCGTTCCGTCAGAATCAAGAAACACCTGGTCGCCACCACCGGCTGTACCCAGAATAAGTCTTCCGGTACTATTTCCTGTTGATATTCCGATCTTCAGATCGTTACCGGTGCTCCAGATAAATGATTTTGCAGTGGTTCCATTATAGAATTGAATAAAAGGAGCAGTGCCTTCTATACGCATTACTTCATCGGTGCCTTTCAGGTGGAACAAAGCTGATGGCGAGATGGTACCTAAACCAAATCTGCCATTCACATCCATTCCATTTTTATCTACTCCGTTAAAACGAAACACTAGTTTACCTACACTGTTGCCTGAAAGAGTGCCCATACGTAAATCATTTCCACTTGCCTGTACAAAACCACTTTGATTTGCCCCGTCTTTAAGTTTTATGTAAGGGGTTGTTCCTTCTATTAAAACGGTTTCATTCGATCCGCTTACATTCAATTGAGCAGTTGCAGTAGTGGTATTTACGGAGAGTACATCATCAATATAAGCATCTGCACCACCGGTTACTGCAAACTCATAGGCGATAGGGCGATTACCTGTACCGACTACCAATGCTTTATCAACATGCATGGAATCAGCTACATCAATCCAATCATTCACTATAAGCTTTTCACTTACATAAACGTCACCAGCAAAGTAGCCTGCATAGACAGAACCCGTAGTACCGGATGCAGTACCATATACACCATACGTATTTACAGAAGCACTGGTAGCAACTGCATTTCCATATACCCCAAAGTTTGCAACGGCACCGGATGCCTCTCCATAAGTTCCATAGTTCAATCCGAATGCACCACCATCACCTACTGCTTTTGAAAAAGAGCCATACTTCAATGATCCCGATCCATTGCTTATTCCATACAAACCATAAGAAGTACCGGCAGTGCTGGAGTTTAATCCTACTACCGCTGAACCATCTGCGCTTGCACTGCTGGTGATGTAACCCAATACGCCTGCATGATCAAGGCTGGAGCTAAAAGGAGGAAAAAACTGCTGATCAACCAACTCATTCAAATCTTTTGCGGCGAGAAAACCTTTCGATAAAATACTGCCACCAACACTTGTAGTTCCAATTCCCTGAACTGCTGAAACACCATCATCCACAATTAATCCTCCGTTCCGGTAGATCGTTACTTTTCCTTTTTTGCTATAGTTACCATT
This sequence comes from Chitinophagaceae bacterium, assembly GCA_016704325.1. Lineage (GTDB taxonomy): Bacteria > Bacteroidota > Bacteroidia > Chitinophagales > UBA10324 > JACCZZ01. The sequence continues at coordinate 94,604 of JADJAG010000007.1, read as the reverse complement.
GGTGATACTTGTTAAGGTATCTTTTAAATTACCCGTTACTAAAGCTGTTCCATCCCACCTTGGAATAAAATGAGTGGAGATGGTACCCACTTGCGGATCAGTTTCTGCACCACCGCCGGTTCCGGTAACCCAACTTAACACACCTGCACCATTGGTAGAAAGCACTTGTCCGTTTGTGCCATCGGCAGCAGGCAAGGTCCATATTTTGTTTGCCAGAATACTGGTTGGTGCTTTAAATCCAACGTAGTTAAATCCATTTGCCGTGGTTTCCATCAGCTGCATTTCGCCTGTTGCTCCACCTACTGTATACGGATTGAGTCGCAATGCGGAAGCGGAAGTCGGTGTTATTTCCACCATGGCCGTTTGATTTGAGAAGGAACCTACATTCAAACCGCCGAGAAAATATCCTTTGCCATCGAAGTTGGCATTACCTCCGAAATTTGCATCTTTCCAGGATACAGTGGAAGAGCCAATGCTCACTGTATTATCAGCAGCAGGAAGTAAATCAATTTCAACTTTTGTAGGTGCGGTTAAGTTACCCAATGTCTTGGTTGCTCCTTTTGGTGCTACTGCTTCCCAGGAATCACCATCGAAGAAGTAAAATCCCGGAGTGCTGTTGGTCTGATAAACCATCAGCCCTTCCACAGGAGCAATGATGGCATCACGCTGCACCTTTGTCATGCGAGGGATCAATACGCCCTTGGTTGTAGATGTAATGTCGAGCAACGAGGCAGCATTGGGTGTTGATGTGCCAATGCCTGCAGCTCCGGTTGCCGGAAAGGTATTCTGCGCAATAGAAACATTACTGAATGTTGCCAATGCAATAAGAGAGAAGAAGATCTTTTTCATGTTAGTTTGTTTTTAGTAAGTGTGAAAGTAGGTCTGTAAAGTACCTGCTTGCAAATCCGTTTATTATTCGTTAAGTATGAATTATTTTTCGTTACCTGATCGATACTCCGCAAGAAAACATGATCGGTTCTATTTTAAAGTGGAACGTAACGATGACACCTCCGCTTTGAGATCGACATTTTGCTTTTGCAGATCAATCACATATAAGGTGAGTTCCTCTATCTTCTGCATCATCAGCTTTTGCATTTCACCCACATTAATTCCTTCTTCATGTATTTCTTTAGCGGAAGGAATACCTGGCAAGTGCTTGTTGAGCTGAATGGACTTTTCTACCTCATTTAATGATGGAAGTTGATATTCATCGGCAAAAACAAAGTCGGGCCAGTTTTGGCTCAGCTTCACTTTCAATTCTTCGCATACGATGTTTCCATCCACACCCAATTTATATCCTTTGGTGTCGCTGGTACCGATTCCCACCGTTCCGTCAGAATCAAGAAACACCTGGTCACCGCCACCGGCGGTACCCAGAATAAGCCTGCCGGTATTGTTTCCGGTTGATATTCCAATTTTGAGATCGTTACCGGTACTCCAGATGAATGATTTTGCTATAGTACTATTGTAGAACTGAATAAATGGCGAGGTTCCTTCAATGCGCATCACTTCATTGGTGCCTTTCAGGTGAAACAATGCAGACGGTGAGATGGTACCCAAGCCAAAATTTCCATTTACATCCATACCATTTCTGTCTGTGCCGTTAAAACGGAAAACAAGTTTACCTGCACTGTTGCCTGATAGTGTTCCCAACCGGAGATTATTGCCACTTGCCTGCACAAATACATCACTGTTGGCAGCATCTTTTAATTTAATAAGAGGAGCAGTACCTAAAATAGAAACTGTTTCCCCATCGCCGCCTTCGATATTCAGTTTTGCCGTTCCGGATGTACCACCGATAAACATCTGGCTGGAGGAATAGGTATCTCCATTAACTGACAACTCCATATTCGCAGTTGGCGCAGCCGTATTTACAGCAACCTGACCCGTTGCATTCACATAAAGCTTGGATGTTCCATCTAACTGCACACGCAAAGGATTTTCACCCGCAGCAGCATTCACATGCAAGGTTGAATTGGGAGCAGTGGTTCCGATCGCTACCCTGCTTTTAAAGTACGCATCTTCATCCACACCTAGATCAAAAGTACCATCAAGTGTAAGCGTGCTTGAACCAACAATTGTTTGTCCTAAAACCCTTAATCCAAATTCAGGAGCAATCACAGATGTTCCTATTGATACTCCCGGAGATGCTCCTGCACTTACACTAAGTGTAGGAAGCCCCAGATAAGACTCAACCATAAGAGGAGTTTCAGTTGATGATCCGGGAAACACATGTAAGCGGGATTCAGGCAAAGAAGTGCCTATACCTATCTGTCCGTCATTATCAATTACAAAACGATCGGAAGTATTAATATCCAGTTCCACCGGATCAAGATAGGTCTGGCTGATCCTGAATTTGTTAGCCGTTTCAAGTGTGTTTGATGTTTTGGTAATGATCTCCCAGTTCCTGTCAACGCCGGCTACAGAAGTAAATCTGAGTCGGGTATCATCATTTCCACCCGATTCATGTATCCACAGGTTTGGCGTAGTAGAGGAAGCATCGGAACTGACATACACTTTTGCAAGTGGTGAAGATGAGCCAATGCCAATATTTGTACCGTTATCATAAATTGATCCGGTGCTCAAAGCCGCTCCATCCCAACGGGGAACAAAACTCGTGGTTACCGTTCCAACCTGCGGATCTGTTTCTGCACCGCCGCCGGTTCCGGTAACCCAGCTTAAGATACCGGCACCGTTAGTGGAAAGTACCTGTCCGTTTGTTCCATCAGCAGCCGGTAAAGTCCATACTTTATTTGTAAGAATACTCGATGGCGATTTAAAACCTACATAATTAAATCCATTAGCTGTTGCTTCCATCATTTGAAGCTCACCTGTTGAACCGGAACCTATTCCAGAAGTGAATGGATTTAATCTCAATGCGGAAGCTGACGAAGGTGTTACTTCAACCGTAGCTGTTTGATTTCCGAAAGAACCTACATTCAAACCACCGAGAAAATAACCTTTGCCATCGAAGTTTGCATTACCTCCGAAATTTGCATCTTTCCAGGAAACAGCAGCAGAGCCGATGCTTACCGTATTATCCGTTGCAGGGAGTAAATCAATTTCCACTTTTGTAGGAGCGGTTAAGTTTCCCAGTGTTTTAGTCGCCCCTTTGGGAGCTACCGCTTCCCAGGAATCACCATCAAAGAAGTAAAATCCCGGTGTGCTGTTGGTCTGATAAACCATCAGTCCTTCCACAGGGGCAATGATGGCATCACGCTGCACCTTCGTCATCCGCGGAATTAATACCCCTTTTGTTGTGGAAGTAATATCAAGCAGTGAGGCTGCATTGGGGGTGCTGGTTCCGATACCCGCAGCACCTGTTACAGGAAACGTATTCTGCGCAAGTGAGACATTATAGAACGTCGCCAGCGCAATGAGCGAAAAGAAAAACTTTTTCATGTTGGATTGTTTTTGGATGACACAAACATAGTTACACAAAAAAACGGTAGCAAATCCGATTATTATGCGGGAACGATGGATGATTATTCGTTAATTGTAAGTAAAGCACCCGTAAAAAGCCATAAAAAGAAAGAAAAAAAATAAAATAGATGAACGATGCTGCAGTAAAATCAAAGATGCGCTTATTTCAATTGAAAAAAACAACTGAATATTCGCTCAGAACATTTTATTTTACAGCATATCAGCTTTCAGCGATGCAGGATCAGCTGCTGCCTTTCGTTGTACAATGCTGAAAAGTCATGCATCGAACAACACCGTCTACTTCCTTATGAAGCGCTTTCTCCAGGCATCTGTATTTATATGGATCATTATATTATTTTCCACTGCGCTCTTTGCGCAAAATAAGTTGATAGACAGCTTGCGGATTTCTTTGCAGCAGCATCCTGAAAAAGATACTGCGCGTACTTATTTTATCCTGCGACTAGCTGAAGAATTGCTGAACTTGGACCGGGAAGAAAGTATTACACTGGCCAAAGAAGGTGTTTCAATCGCGTATAGCCTCAACCATCCTGCTTCCATCTTCAGAGGATGCTTTGTTATGGGTAAAGCTTATGCTGAAACAGTGTATGACGACTCCAGCCGCATCTACTTTGAACGTGGTGCCAAAACTGCCCGGGATGCAGGAAATTTAGCATGGGAGGTTAAGTGTTTATCGCAACTCGGTGTAAATGAATTGATGAAGGGGAATTATGAAGAATCATTAAAAGTATTTCAAAGTGCGATTCCCGCTGCAGAAAAATCAGGGTCGCTTTCGTTGCAGGCCAGCATCTACAGCAATATTGCCGGCATTTTTTTTCACCAGGAAGACTATATAAAATCGCTGGAATATGAATTAAAAGGTTACAACCTCTTCAAACAAAAAGAAGATGTCCGAGTGGTGCTTGCACTGGCCAATACCGGGCAATCCTATGGGGCACTCGGGAAACATGACAGTGCCGTACACTATATGAAACTGGCTGTAGAAAAAGCTGTTTTCTATAAAGATTCTGCTGAAATGGCTTATGCCCTTTCCTGTTTAGGTGATGAATTCAACGAGATGAAACAAGTGGACAGTGCATTGTATTACTACCAAACCGCACTGTCAGTATATGATCATTTAGGATACGAAAGTTCGGAAGTCGGAGGCGTGTATGGTGGCCTGGCAGAAGTGTTACTTATGAAAAAAGACTATACTGAAGCCCTTAATTATTTCAAGAAATCGGAGCTTATTCTGGAAGCAGCTGATTACAAAGATCAATTGGAGTATACGCTAAAGGGATTATCAGATTGTTACGCCGCAACAGGTGATTACCGGAATGCCTGGATTTATATGCAGAAGTATACTGCCCTGCATGATACCCTTAATGCAATTGCAAAAACAGAAGCAACCAAACAACTGGAACGTAAATTCAGTCTTTCCCAAAAAGAAAAAGAGATTGAATTATTGAACAAGGAAAAACTACTGCAACAAAAAGAAGTTGCACAACAACGGCTATTGAAAAATATATTTATCGGCAGCGCGGCGTTGCTTCTTTTGCTTGCCTTTTTGCTTTTCAACCGGTATCAGTTTAAGCAACGCACCTCAAAGCAACTGGAGCTGCAAAATAAAATAATACAGGAAGAAAAACAGCGTGCTGAAACGGCTCAGCAACGAGCTGAAAAAAGTGAACAATTCAAATCGGAGTTTCTTGCTAATATGAGTCATGAGATTCGTACACCGATGAATGCAATCCATGGATTTACCAACCTGCTTTTTGAAGAGGAGCGCGAAGAGAAGCGCATGCAATACCTGAATGCCATAAAAAAATCTTCCGATAATTTACTGGTACTGGTTAATGACATCCTCGACTTAAGTAAAATGGAAGCAGGAAAGATGCAGCTTGAAAAAACCCTGTTTCGAATCGGTGATGCTGCGGGGTTCATCAGGGAAACATTTCAGTTAAAAGCAGATGAGAAGAAGATTGACTGGCAGGTTACTGTAGAAAATGTTCCTGCAATCGTGAAAGGCGATGAAGCACGTATCACCCAGGTACTGCTTAACCTGGTAGGTAATGCCATGAAGTTTACTGAAAAAGGAGTTGTCTCATTAACGATCACAAATGTCACGCCTGCTCTTGATGCAGTGAGTTCTGCGAATGCTCTTCCTGCTACCTGCGAACTGCAATTCACGGTCGCTGACAGCGGCACGGGCATCCCTGCAGATCAATTGAATAAAATCTTTGAGAGTTTCACACAGGCAACAGGTAGTTCGCACAGAAAATTCGGAGGAACAGGATTGGGATTGACCATTGCAAAAAACCTGACTGAATTAATGAATGGAAAGCTGGAGGTAAAAAGTGAAGCAGGAAAAGGCTCCCGGTTTTCTGTGATCTTACCCTTGGAAATCGCGACTGAAGAAGCATGGCAACAACATCAGCAAAAAGAATTGATTTACGAAGAAGACCTGGGCGAAGCATTAAGGGGAATCAGTATCCTGGTAGCCGAGGACAATGAATACAATCAGTTATTAATTGCTGATACATTAAAGAAATATATTCCGGAAGTGAAGGTGGAGGTAGTGAATAATGGACATGAATTAATTGCCCGCTTGCCGGCTGCCCGATTCCAGATTATTCTTATGGATGTTCAAATGCCTGAGATGGATGGCTACCAGGCTACACATATCATCAGGAATGAATTACATATTGACCTACCAATTATTGCACTCACGGCATCCGTCGTAAGATCGGATATTGAAAAATGTTTGCAGGCAGGTATGAATGCGTATATCCCAAAACCATTTTCGGCAAGAGAATTGCTCACGGGAATATCCAATTTACTGAAAAGATACCCGGAAGTTTCCGGCCTGGAGAGGCCACAAAAAGGGATTATAGCAGAACCCGTTACAAGAAATCAGCAATACCAATGGATTAACCTGGAACATCTTCATGAATTGGTTGCGGGCGATGCCGTTCAACTCAGGAGATACCTGACATTGTTTAATGAACTCATTCCAGCAAGAATCAGCATACTTAAAGCTGCCTTGGAAAGTGATGACTACCTTACCGTAAGAAAAACAGTACATGTAATGAAACCGCAAATGGCTTCTGTCGGATTACTTAAGGCTAAGAAACTGGCAGAAGCCATTGAATCTAACTACCATCGTGAACACCGTATAAAAGCGGATGCCGATGAATTGATGCAACTTTGTACAGGAGCATTAGAGGAAGTAAGGCAGGAATTAGTCACAAACTAATGATCGCATGAAAGAATTAACAGCCATAATTGTTGATGACGATCCTTTCACCATCGATCAGTTGCAACAGTTATTCAAAAAATACATACCGGAAATCCGGCTGCTGGCCGTTGCCACAAATGGAACGGAAGGACTGTTGGCCATCAACCATTTTCACCCGGAACTTATTTTTCTTGATATTGAAATGCCCGACATGAGCGGCTTTGACATGCTTGCGCAACTTCGTCACATTGATTTTGAAATCATATTCATTACTTCTTTTAATCAATATGCTATCAAAGCCATTCGCTTCAGTGCCCTTGATTACCTGCTTAAACCTGTACAAATAGAAGAATTAAAAACTGCTATTGACCGGTTCAAAACCAAAACCACAGGTAACGCAGAAAAACGAATCAGCAATTTCTTATACAATCATAAGATAAAGCAACCCGAGTACTTCCGGTTGGCTATCAATACGACAGAAGGCACTCACCTGCTGAGTACCGACGATATCATCCGATGTGAAGGAGATGTAAACTATACGCGCTTTCATATGAAGGACAAGACACCGGTGCTTGCATCCAGGACGTTAAAAGAATATGACGAACTGTTAAGTGACCATCACTTCATCAGAATACACCGTGCCCATCTTGTTAACAGGAAGTACGTAGTGTCCATCACCACCGACCACAAAGTGAAAATGCGGGATGGAACCATGGTCGATATCTCCAAACGTAAGTTTACAGAAGTGAAAGAGTTGTTACAGCTTTCATAGCATATCTGTTCAATATTGGAGTCTCTTTAAACTTTCAGGAAGAGCGTTTCTTATTTAATTGATTATTGAATAATGAATATTTATAATTGATTAATGATTATATTTAATCATCTGCTCTCATTTTTATTTATCCAACTTCTTTAACCCGTAAAATGTTAAACAGAACGCTTCATTTCAGATGGAAAAAACTATCCACTCCCGGCTTCCTCAGGGTGGTAAATCCTTCTCCATATTGAACGCCAATCATTTTTCCGATTTCCTGCGCCCGGTAAATGAGACTATCAATAAAGTCAGGTCTTGATATATACGTCTCCGGCTCTTTTGATTGGGGATCATGAAATTGCGATTGAAATGCGCGAATGGCTTCCAGTTTCTTTTCAGCGAAAGCGGATATATCCACGATGACATCAGGTTCAATCCATTGATCCTGAATATAATGATAAACAACTCTTGGACGCCAGGGGTCCTGGCTATGGCCTTCATCTGAAGTGCTGATCATTTTTAAACCGGATAAGAAAACAGCATCCTCTATTAACTGTGCAGCACGGCCATGATCAGGGTGCCGGTCGTAAACGGCATTGGCTATCACAATTTCAGGCTGATATTTCCTGAGCATTCGTATAACCTGCACCTGATGCGTTTCATCATTCACAAAAAATCCATCCCGCATACCAAGGTTTTCGCGTATGGCAACGCCCATAATCTGGGCTGCCGACTGCGCTTCCTGTTCTCGGATGGCAGGTGTGCCGCGTGTGCCCAACTCCCCTCTTGTAAGGTCAACAATACCGGCTTTCTTGCCGGCTGAAATATGTTTCATTAATGTGCCACTGCACGATAATTCCACATCGTCAGCATGTGCGCCAAATGCAATTAAATCCAGTTTCATTGTTCGGATGCTTTTCAGGTATTGATTGAAAACAACATAAATATCAAATCGAAATTGAAATTTATCGCGTTGAAGATAAAACAAGTTCCATTGAATGCTGTTAAGTTTGCTTTCAGATTCATGGTAATGAAACAAAAGAAAGCAGTAAGTGATTTTGTTATTCTTGTAAATAATGCGGGAAAAAAAACCGGCATTGCCGAAAAAATGGAAGCACATGAGAAGGGATTGCTTCACCGTGCTTTCAGCATATTTATTTTTAATGACCAAGGGGAAATGCTGCTTCAGCAACGAGCGGCTAACAAGTATCACTTTGGCGGATTATGGACCAATGCCTGTTGCAGTCATCCGAGGCCGGGCGAAAAGGTGCTTCAGGCTGCAAAAGAAGGTTGAGCGAAGAGTTGGGCATTGTTACTAAATTGGTGCTGTGCGATGCTATTACTTATTCCTTTTATGATAAAAAAAGCGGCCTTACAGAACATGAGTTCGATTATGTTATCACCGGTAATTATTCAGGCACTTTTGACTTGAATCCTGCCGAAGTAAGCAGTATTAAATGGATATCAGTAACTGAACTGATGGTTCAATTAGCTAAGCATCCGGAAGATTATACTCCCTGGTTTAAACACATCCTCCAAAAACACTTGCTTTTTTAAACAGTTGGGCATCTAACCAATGCGACCTAAATGACTGATAATTAGCCAATAGTTCAGTCAGACTGCCACTAATCAACAGTTCTTAAACTGGCACCAAATTTTCTATGGTATGGTGTATTTAAGTCATTAAAAAAAACCGGGGAGTACCTGTTCAAAACTTTCACATCTTACTGATAAGGAGAGGTTTGTATTTTGGTGCCCTATATTGGTTAAGGCATTTAATTTAATAATGTGATCGTAAGATACCGGAAAATCAGTTTTGGCTTACCAATTAGTCTGTTGTTGATTATTTTATTGAGCAGTTTAGGCAATGCTTTTGCACAATGTGATACCAGCAAATGGAAAGCGTCAATAGATCCCGGCGCAGGCGGGGCCACTACAGAAGTGCTTCCGGCACAAGATGTATTCCAGGGAGGTGTACTCACGGCTTCCCCATCGGCAACTTTTCCTGATCCTTATTATGTAAGCTTCACGCTAAATGACACCTTTTGTATTACGAATAATTTCTCGGTAGAAATACGGCTGAAGAACGATCCTGCAACCGGCGGTGCCGTTTCGGGCGATACCTGGCTGTCACTCACCGGAAGTGGAATTACGGCGGGTTGCCTGATAGAAGGTGATCCGGGGGCCCAACAATACACTTCTATTTACGTAGGCAATAGTTTTATGGGTAACCTGCCGGAACTGGTAATGGATTTATCGTCATGGCGTACAATCAGGCTCGACTTCATTAATAATGTAGTGAACTGGTCGTATGATGGCTCCAACTTTTTTCCATGAGTTATACAGGCAGCATTTGCAATATCAATAATTTGTTAATTGGTTTTCGTGAAGCCGGCCAGGTGGACTATGTGAAAATTTTTGATGCTTCCAACATTGCTGTGTACTATGAAGAATTTAATGATTGCAACAACCTGGCTGTTGTACAGGATTGTATAGCTCCTAATGTTACAGCCTCTTCGCCAAATACAAGCTATTGCCAATCTGATTCTATAAAATTAACCGGCACTGCAAATGTCTCTGTGCAATATTCCTGGACGGGGCCAAATGCCTTTAGCTCTTCAATTGCCAATCCGGTGATTCCTAATGCCATTCCGGCCAGTTCCGGTTGGTATAAACTTACCGGCTATGTAAATCCGTGCACTCCAATAAATAAAGATTCTGTTTACATAACGGTGCATCCGCAAAAATATACGAATGTGTATCCTTACATCTGTCCGGGAGATTCCTATCTGGCAGGTGGAAGCAATCAGACTGTACCCGGATTGTACTACGATACCCTTTCCGCAGCAACCGGTTGCGACAGTATCGTTTTGACTTACCTTTCTATGCTCACTGCTTCGGCGTCAACCAATACCGTTTCTATCTGCAGCGGAGATTCAATTCTTGCAGGAGGTCAGTTCCAACATCTTTCGGGTAGTTACTTTGATACATTGGTCAACGACGATGGATGTGACAGTGTCATCACTACTATGTTAACGGTCATTTCTCCTTTGTATACTAACATCAGCCACTTTATCTGCCTTGGTGATTCTTTTTTTGTTGGAGGCAGCTTTCAATTCACCCCCGGTATATACCATGATACGGTTGCTGCTTTCACAGGCTGTGATAGCATTATCATTACGAACCTATCGGTGATACAACCTGTAACCACCATTTTGGATGTTGCTATCTGCGAAGGCGATTCCTATTTGGCAGGAGGTGCCCAGCAGACACTAGCAGGCACTTATACTGACACCATTGCTTCATCACTTGGCTGCGACAGTATTATTATCACGAATCTCGCGGTGATTATGCCGGTTTACGGATATAGAACGGTTTCTATTTGTGAGAATGATTCCTTTCTTACAGGAGGGGCCTACCAGTCCACAGCAGGTTTGTATCTAGATACCCTTACCGGTGCTGCTGGTTGCGACAGTGTGCTTACCACTGACCTTCAGATTATACTTCCACTTTTCCAAAATCTTGATGCTTTTATTTGCCAGGGTGATTCGTTGTTTGTGGGTGGTAATTTTCAGCAGCTAACCAGGCTATTACAATGATACGCTGAACAGCAGTACCGGTTGTGATAGTATTGTGATTACGCATCTGCAGGAAATTCTTCCTGTCTATTCCACAACGGCTGTGCAATTATGCCAGGGTGATTCACTTTGGGCAGGTGGCAGCTATCAGAGCAATGCAGGCAGTTACTACGATACTTTGCAAAGCGCATTGGGTTGCGACAGCATAGTTACTACCGTGATTGAAATGGTACAGCCTGTCACCGCTTCTTTTACAGTAACCATCTGCTTTGGCGATAGCTATTTTGCCGGAGGAATATTGCAAACAACAGCAGGAACCTACATAGATACTTTGCAGAGTGGAATGGGCTGCGACAGCATAGTGACCACACAGTTACAGGTGTTGTTTCCTGTATTTAGTACTCAGAGCGTTACGATATGTGATGGAGCGAGTTACTTTGCAGGTGGTTCAGATCAATCGATGCCGGGCACCTTTTACGATACCTTAGCTGCCAATAATGGTTGTGATAGTATTCTGATTACGCAACTTACTGTTCTGCCGAATCCGATGGTTTACCTGGGGCAGGATACTGCTATTTGTGATGGTACTTCACTACTCTTATCAGCCGGTTCCGGATTTTCTAATTATGTATGGAACGATGGCAGCAATAGCGAAACTTTAGTTGTTAATGAAATGGGCTCTTTTTCAGTCATTGTTACTGACCAAAATGGTTGCACGGCCACAGATACCCTGGTTATTTATGATGTCTTTGCCAGTCCGGTCAATTTTCTTCCCGCAGATACTACTGCTTGCGGTGTGTTCTCCATGCTAATTACTGTTAATGGCTACAGCTCTTACCTGTGGAGCCATGGCTTCACCGGTGAAACAGCAGAAATTTCCGCGCCCGGTTCCTATACCCTTGAAGTGAAGGATGCTAATGGTTGCACAGGAAGCGACCTAATAATAGTTGAAGCGGATTGTGAGCAGGCCGTATTGATGCCGAATGCATTTACGCCTAATGGTGACGGATTGAATGATGTGCTGAAGCCGGTTTTACTGGATGATATCAGTGAATATGAACTTATCATTTTCAACCGCTGGGGAGAACTAATCTTTCGTTCTGCTGATCCTGATGAAGGCTGGGATGGCCGTGAAGGAAAAATTGCCAGTGTTATTGAACAATATGTATGGACAGTTAGGTATAAAAACGGTAATGGAGTGGATCAGTTTGAGAAAGGCAGTGTGGCCTTATTGAGGTGATGCAAAGAGGCAGCCCTATCCTAAAGCATTGATCTTACAGTCTGCTCTAATTTTGGAATTTTTTCGGATACATAGTGCATTAAGTTTTTCTTGGGTGCATACCTAAATGTCGTTGTTCAAGACATTACCTTAAAAATGGCCTTTTAAAACGAGCATGCAGCAGAGGGAAAGCCAGCATAGCTGGATTGACTGGTTTTTCTTTGAAGGCTTTGCAACTTTTGCAAGACGATCAGCCCAATTGAAACATGATCTTTTCGTGAGGAACGTTTCTATATGACAAAATACTCAAACAGCACATGCGCGACAATTTGTTATGCACACGTTTTTCATAGAAGATTTCTGCGTTATACCACCGCATTTAGTCTTCTTGAAACTACTGTATTAAAATCAAAAATAATGGGTGCGGAGAGAAAGGGATTCGAACCCCTGGTCCCGTGAAGGACAACGGTTTTCAAGACCGCCGCATTAGACCGCTCTGCCATCTCTCCGGGGGCAAAGATAGTTGCGCCAGCTTATAAATCAAATGGAAGTGAATTTTAGAAAGAATAACCCCAAATTGTTGCTGCCCTGGCAAATAAGTCCTGGACAAATTGAATCAATTACGTCGGCATTGATTTGCCGGTAGCACTAATGATGCAACCTCTTTTCAATTCCCTTATCTCTAAAAACAGGCTGGAATCTTATTGAATTAAAATTTAATGTAATTAACTAATTTACAAATCCCTTAAAGAAGTGTTTTCTTTAGGGCTTATTTCATTTTTATTTATCATCTGCAATATGCCAAAAAGTAACATTCTTATTATTGACGATGAAGACAAACTTCGCGGTTTGCTTGCACGCATTGTTTCATTGGAAGGCTATACAGTTACTGAAGCTGCTTCCTATAAATCCGGTCTGAAAAAATTGGAATCCGATGAATTTGCTGTCGTGATCTGCGATGTTAAATTGCCTGATGGCAATGGCATTGAACTGACTCAAAAAATAAAATCCCTTTATCCTTTTACTGAAGTTCTTGTACTCACCGCTCATGGTACTATTGCTGACGGCGTGCAGGCCATTAAGCAAGGTGCTTTTGATTATATCACAAAAGGCGACGATAACGACCGCATTATTCCCTTGTTGACAAGGGCAGCAGAGAAAGCGCAACTTCAGCAACGCATACATCAATTAGAGAAAAAAATCGGTACACAGTATCGGTTTGAAAACATTTTAGGCACATCTAAACAAATTGTTGAAGCTGTGGCACTTGCAAAAAAAGTAGCCGCAACCGATGCAACAGTTTTGTTGTTGGGTGAAACGGGAACAGGCAAGGAAGTTTTTGCACAGGCTATCCACTATGGCAGTGCCAGGCAAAATAAAAATTTTGTCGCGGTGAATTGTGCAGCACTTGGAAAAGATATATTGGAAAGCGAGCTTTTGGTCATAAAGCAGGTGCCTTTACCGGAGCTATTAAAGATACGAAGGGATTGTTTGAAGAGGCAAATGGAGGCACCATTTTTCTTGATGAGATCAGTGAAATGAATGTAGCGTTACAGGCAAAGCTCCTGCGCGTGCTCGAAACCAATGAATTTATCAAAGTAGGTGAATCAAAAGCTACCCGCATAAACGTACGGGTAATAGCTGCAACCAACCGGGACCTTAAAAAAGAAATGGATACCGGACATTTCCGAAGCGACTTATATTATCGCCTTGCTGTATTTCAGATACAGCTTCCTTCACTTAAAGAAAGGGTGAAAGACATCGTTCCGCTAGCAAACTATTTTCTCGGGCTATTTGCAGCAAAGATGAACAAAGCGGTTCCAAAAATAAATGCTGATTTTTTGAATTCACTACAATCCTATTCCTGGAAAGGAAATGTGCGCGAACTTAAAAATATCATTGAACGTGCAGTGATACTCTGCTATAATGAAGAGTTGACGATCCATGATCTTCCTATCGAATTACAAAATACTTCATCATACCCCGCTCCTGCTTCGCCATTTGACTGGGCAATAATGGAAAAATTGCATATACAAAAAAGTACTGGCCCACACAAAAGGAAATAAAACAGAGGCTGCCAGACTAATGAATATTAGATTGACCACACTTTACAGAAAGATAGAAGAATATAGATTGTAACGACGCGATGCATCGCGTCGCCACATGAGATGCCATGCATGCAGGTATTTGATACTCTACAGTACCGACGCGATGCATCGCGTCGCCACATGAGGTGCATTGTATGCAGTATTTGAAACAATACAGTACCAACGCGATGCATCGCGTCGCCACACCACATGCCTGGCGGGGAATTGAAATCGCGGACAGAAACATTATGAATTATATTCTATCTTGTGAACAAATAACCAATCCAACTATGTAACAATTTGAATCATCATTAATCTTCACACTATCATTATCAATATTATTATCACTATCTGCTAAATCTTATGGCATGTCACATTACGAGAAATATCGCCGGCAAACGGTCCGGTTAAAAGGCTACGACTATGGATCCGATGGTGCCTATTTCATAACTATTTGTAGTTACAATCGCCGTTGCATTTTGGAACCATTAAGAATGAAATCATGTACCTGAGCGAGTTGGGAAATCCATTGAAGCGGAATGGCTTAAAACTGCTACCATTCGAGAATATATCACCTTGGGCAAGTTTACTGTGATGCCGAATCATATTCATGGAATCATTTTTATTCATAAACACAGCAAAGAGCCACTTCAATTAGTCTCAGAAGTCATCTTCTCAAAATTCAACTTACCGGTTTTAAAAAACTCCTTTGGCCCGCAAAAAGAAAACCTCGGTTCCGTGATTCGTGGTTTTAAGTCAGCTGTAACAACCCGGGAACGCAAACGTGGAAATACCGCAAAGATTTGGCAGCCAAAATTTCATGAGCACATTATCAGGAACCAAGAAGAACTACTGCGCATGAAAATTACATCAGCATGAATGTTAAAAAATGGAATGAAGATAAATTTTCCCAATAGCAGCATCGTACCGACGCGAATCATCGCGTCGTTGTACCTCTCGTCGTAGTGCTTCCCGTCGTTGTACATCACCATCAACTTGTATCAGATCGTCTTGCATCATATCATCTAATATCAGAAATACATGACAAAAACCATCGTGCTATCACCAAAATGAAAAAGCACCCTTCCAATTCGGAAGGGATTATGCTTCTATATCAACCTGGTCTATAACCAAGACATATTCTAACTCACTCTAAAACAATTCATTCTGCCTGAGTTTCCATTTTCTTCCTTTCTCGGAACGCATTTAGTCAATACAAGTTCCTGAATGATTAAAGGACAGTTTAACAAACATAAAACAATGCAACTCATGAAAAAATCAGGAAAAATATGGAATGAAATACTGATTGGAACGCTGGTAGGAATCCTTGCAATCCTGGTAACTACTTTATCTTACTGGTTGCTGATACACGTCTACTAATACGATCGTCATGATAACAATCATGCTGTCTGCCGCTACTTGTTTGTATTTCGTCCTGTTTCAAAAACGGCCTTTACTTTTTCGAAAAAAATTGAATGCACTTTAAATAATCAATAATAGAAACACCATTTCACATGCAGATCATAATAGCTTTCTTGATCGTATTTGCTTTCATAGCTGCTTTCAGTGCTATCTATGTTTTTCTAGATAAGGCAATGAATAACCATAGGAAAAGGAAGTTTAAAAGATTCTTGATTAAACGGAATTAACTAAACGGTCGAAATATTGAACAAAAAAAATTCTTTATCATGATAGCACTCCTCATCATTTCATTTCTCTTGTTTTGTTACATGGGCTATGTATTGCTGAAACCCGAAAAATTCTAACCTATGAACACGGGAAATCAACGGAATCATTTTAATGTTTGTGCTAACCAGCCATTGCGGTGTATCTGACTATGTATTTTACTTATATTCTGAAAAGCTCTAAAGACTTTAAATGTGTATGGTCATACTAATGACCTCACAGCTAGACTCAAAAGTCATAATTCCGGCAAAGTAAGATCAACAAAAAGCAGAAGACCTTTTGTATTGCACTACTCTGAAGCATATCCAGATAGATCCACCGCATACAAGCGGGAACAATTCTTCAAATCAATTGATGGATATAATTGGCTCCGAAATCAATGTATAATTTGATTTCCGGAAATGCTCGACTATCTTTGACCCCGGAGAGATGGTCCGCAGGACTCCTTCGGAGCAGAGTGATCTAATGCGGCGGTCTTTTCCTAAATGGATTCCTAAGGTAAAAACTGTTGTCCTTTGGCGGATTAGGGACTAGAATCCACCTGTCATGTATTTGCTGAGCAGCCGTGCGGTGTATCTGACTATGTATTTTACTTATATTCTGAAAAGCTCTAAAGACTTTAAATATTATTATGGTCATACTAATGACCTCACAGCTAGACTCAAAAGTCATAATTCCGGCAAAGTAAGATCAACAAAAAGCAAGAAGACCTTTTGTATTGCACTACTCTGAAGCATATCCAGATAGATCCACCGCATACAAGCGGGAACAATTCTTCAAATCAATTGATGGATATAATTGGCTCGAAATCAATGTATAATTTGATTTCCGGAAATGCTCGACTATCTTTGACCCCGGAGAGATGGCAGAGCGGTCTAATGCGGCGGTCTTGAAAACCGTTGTCCTTCACGGGACCAGGGTTCGAATCCCTTTCTCTCCGCACCTTTATTGCGCTATGCTACTTATCAGGTAGCAATATCATATCAACATAATTCGCTAATCTGATCCTGGTGTAATTTCCTTTGGAGTAACTGTTGTCTTTCCGTAGAACAGACGTTTGAATGCAATTATCTCAGTGCCGGTTCACTTTATCCGGAGCTCAATTTCCCTTAAAGAAATGCTTTCATTAGCCGATTTTTACAATTTAGTTTGTATCTACGCAGTATGTCAAACGGTAACATCCTGATTATTGATGATGAAGACAAACTTCGCGGTCTGCTTGCACGCATTGTTTCATTGGAAGGCTATACAGTTACTGAAGCTGCTTCCTATAAATCCGGTCTGAAAAAATTGGAATCCGATGAATTTGCTGTCGTGATCTGCGATGTTAAATTGCCTGATGGCAATGGCATTGAACTGACTCAAAAAATAAAATCCCTTTATCCTTTTACTGAAGTTCTTGTACTCACCGCTCATGGTACTATTGCTGACGGCGTGCAGGCCATTAAGCAAGGTGCTTTTGATTATATCACAAAAGGCGACGATAACGACCGCATTATTCCCTTGTTGACAAGGGCAGCAGAGAAAGCGCAACTTCAGCAACGCATACATCAATTAGAGAAAAAAATCGGTACACAGTATCGGTTTGAAAACATTTTAGGCACATCTAAACAAATTGTTGAAGCTGTGGCACTTGCAAAAAAAGTAGCCGCAACCGATGCAACAGTTTTGTTGTTGGGTGAAACGGGAACAGGCAAGGAAGTTTTTGCACAGGCTATCCACTATGGCAGTGCCAGGCGTAATAATAATTTTGTCGCGGTGAATTGTGCAGCACTTGGAAAAGATATATTGGAAAGCGAGCTTTTTGGTCATAAAGCAGGTGCCTTTACCGGAGCTATTAAAGATACGAAGGGATTGTTTGAAGAGGCAAATGGAGGCACCATTTTTCTTGATGAGATCAGTGAAATGAATGTAGCGTTACAGGCAAAGCTCCTGCGCGTGCTCGAAACCAATGAATTTATCAAAGTAGGTGAATCAAAAGCTACCCGCATAAACGTACGGGTAATAGCTGCAACCAACCGGGACCTTAAAAAAGAAATGGATACCGGACATTTCCGAAGCGACTTATATTATCGCCTTGCTGTATTTCAGATTCAGCTTCCTTCGCTTAGAGAAAGGGCGAAAGACATCGTTCCGCTAGCAAACTATTTTCTCGGGCTTTTCGCAGCAAAGATGAACAAAGCGGTTCCAAAAATAAATGCTGATTTTTTGAATTCACTACAATCCTATTCCTGGAAAGGAAATGTGCGCGAACTTAAAAACATCATTGAACGTGCAGTGATACTCTGCTATAATGAAGAGTTGACGATCCATGATCTTCCTATCGAATTACAAAATACTTCATCATACCCCGCTCCTGCTTCGCCATTTGACTGGGCAATAATGGAAAAATTGCATATACAAAAAGTACTGGCCCACACAAAAGGAAATAAAACAGAGGCTGCCAGACTAATGAATATTGGATTGACCACACTTTACAGAAAGATAGAAGAATATAGATTGTAACGACGCGATGCATCGCGTCGCCACATGAGATGCCATGCATGCAGGTATTTGATACTCTACAGTACCGACGCGATGCATCGCGTCGCCACATGAGGTGCATTGATGCAGTA
Source organism: Chitinophagaceae bacterium (assembly GCA_016704325.1). Classification (GTDB taxonomy): domain Bacteria; phylum Bacteroidota; class Bacteroidia; order Chitinophagales; family UBA10324; genus JACCZZ01. The sequence continues at coordinate 76,007 of JADJAG010000007.1, read as the reverse complement.
TTTGAAACAATACAGTACCAACCAGCGTCGCCACACCACATGCCTGGCGGGGAATTGAAATCGCGGACAGAAACATTATGAATTATATTATATCTTGTGAACAAATAACCAATCCAACTATGTAACAATTTGAATCATCATTAATCTTCACACTATCATTATCAATATTATTATCACTATCTGCTAAATCTTATGGCATGTCACATTACGAGAAATATCGCCGGCAAACGGTCCGGTTAAAAGGCTACGACTATGGATCCGATGGTGCCTATTTCATAACTATTTGTAGTTACAATCGCCGTTGCATTTTTGGAACCATTAAGAATGAAATCATGCACCTGAGCGAGTTGGGGAAATCCATTGAAGCGGAATGGCTTAAAACTGCTACCATTCGAGAATATATCACCTTGGGCAAGTTTACTGTGATGCCGAATCATATTCATGGAATCATTTTTATTCATAAACACAGCAAAGAGCCACTTCAATTAGTCTCAGAAGTCATCTTCTCAAAAATTCAACTTACCGGTTTTAAAAACTCCTTTGGCCCGCAAAAAGAAAACCTCGGTTCCGTGATTCGTGGTTTTAAGTCAGCTGTAACAACCCGGGAACGCAAACGTGGAAATACCGCAAAGATTTGGCAGCCAAAATTTCATGAGCACATTATCAGGAACCAAGAAGAACTACTGCGCATAGAAAATTACATCAGCATGAATGTTAAAAAATGGAATGAAGATAAATTTTCCCAATAGCAGCATCGTACCGACGCGAATCATCGCGTCGTTGTACCTCTCGTCGTAGTGCTTCCCGTCGTTGTACATCACATCAACTTGTATCAGATCGTCTTGCATCATATCATCTAATATCAGAAATACATGACAAAAACCATCGTGCTATCACCAAAATGAAAAAGCACCCTTCCAATTCGGAAGGGATTATGCTTCTATATCAACCTGGTCTATAACCAAGACATATTCTAACTCACTCTAAAACAATTCATTCTGCCTGAGTTTCCATTTTCTTCCTTTCTCGGAACGCATTTAGTCAATACAAGTTCCTGAATGATTAAAGGACAGTTTAACAAACATAAAACAATGCAACTCATGAAAAAATCAGGAAAAATATGGAATGAAATACTGATTGGAACGCTGATAGGAATCCTTGCAATCCTGGTAACTACTTTCTCTTACTGGTTGCTGATACACGTCTACTAAAAACGATCGTCATGATAACAATCATGCTGTTTGTCGCTACTTGTTAGTATTTCGTCCTGTTTCAAAAACGCCTTTACTTTTTCGAAAAAAATTGAATGCACTTTAAATAATCAATAATAGAAACACCATTTCACATGCAGATCATAATAGCTTTCTTGATCGTATTTGCTTTCATAGCTGCTTTCAGTGCTATCTATGTTTTTCTAAATAAGGCAATGAATAACCATGGGAAAAGGAAGTTTAAAAGATTCTTGATTAAACGGAATTAACCAAACGGTCGAAATATTGAACAAAAAAAATTCTTTATCATGATAGCACTCCTCATCATTTCATTTCTCATGTTTTGTTACATGGGCTATGTATTGCTGAAACCCGAAAAATTCTAACCTATGAACACGGAAATCAACGGAATCATTTTAATGTTTGTGCTAACCATACTGTTTGCATACCCGCTTGGCAAATACATAGCAAATATTTTTGAAGGTCAAAGAACAATCCTCGACCCGGTTTTTAATCCGATCGAAAAATTCCTTTTTCGAATAAGCAGATTAGATTCCCAGAAAGAGATGAACTGGAAGGAACACATGGTGGCGTTGCTCACCCTCAATGCCGTCTGGTTTCTTCTTGGAATGATTATTCTGATGAACCAGGGATGGCTTCCGCTGAATCCTGATGGCAATCCATCTATGACTCCTGATCTTGCTTTCAATACAACAGTCAGCTTTGTTTCAAATACCAATCTTCAGCATTATTCAGGGGAAACCGGAATGTCGTATTTCGGGCAGCTGATGCTTCAGCTATTTCAATTTATCAGTGCCGGCGCAGGTATCGCTGCTGCTGCAGTGGTTTTCAATGCCTTGAAAGCAAGAAGTACCGAACAGCTTGGTAACTTTTACAACTACTTTCTAAAATCGTGCACCAGGATTCTATTACCACTGTCGGTAATTGTTGCCATTACTATTATGTTCAATGGAACACCGATGACCTTTCTCGGTAAAGATCAAGTGATTTCCATGCAGGGTGATACCATGCATGTTTCCCGCGGTCCTGCTGCCGCTATGGTTGCGATAAAGCAAATTGGAACAAATGGAGGAGGTTTCTTCGGAGCAAATTCTTCAGTACCGTTTGAGAATCCTAACTATCTGACAAATATCATTGAGAACGTCAGCATTAACCTGGTTCCCATCGCATTGGTATTCGCATTGGGCTTCTATCTCAGGAAGAAGAAATTAGCCTGGATGATCTATGGGGTAATGACAGTTGGCTATTTGTGCTTATTGATTCCCACGATTTACCTCGAGATGAATGGCAATCCTATGCTTGCCAATTTGGGTGTTACACAAAATCTTGGGAGCATGGAAGGGAAAGAAGTTCGATTTGGACCGGCAGCATCTGCCTTCTGGGCCATCACAACTACCGTCACCTCTAATGGATCGGTGAACGCTATGCACGATAGCTTGACTCCTTTGAGCGGCATGTTCACCATGCTGGGTATGCAAATCAATGCACTCTATGGTGGTGTTGGCGTTGGATTCCTGAACTTTTTCATTTTTATCATCATCGCCGTATTCATAGCAGGATTAATGGTAGGTCGCACTCCTGAATTGCTCGGCAAAAAAGTTGAAGCTAAGGAGATAAAAATCGCGATGCTCATTTTCCTGCTTCACCCCTTTCTCATTCTGATTTTTACAGCGCTTGCCTCTTATCTTATTTATCTGAACCCTGATTTACCCTGGCTCAACAATCCGGGGCATCATGGCTTCTCCGAAATGCTGTATGAATACACTTCCTCCTCGGCAAACAACGGTAGCGGCTTTGAAGGGTTGGCTGATAATACCCCATGGTGGAATATTAGTTGTGGCGTGGTGATGCTGCTTTCCCGTTTCATCCCAATCATTGGTCCGGTAGCCATTGCAGGAATACTTGCGAAGAAAAAATACATTCCTGAAAGTGCCGGCACGCTGAGAACAGATACCGGCACTTTCGGCATCATGGTATTTGCGGTGATCATCATTTTAGCTGCCCTTTCATTTTTTATAGCATTGGCATTGGGACCGATTGCGGAATATTTTAGTATGAGTTAATGAGAGAAAGGAATTAAGTCATAGGATTATTGACAAAAGACAAAAGACAAAAGATAAAATGAAAAGACAAAGAAAAACTCCGCTGTTGCAGAGCGCGTTGCTGAATGAAGCCTTGAGACAATCTTTCATCAAGCTCAACCCCAAAATTCTGTTTCGCAATCCGGTGATGTTCACTGTTGAAGTTGGAACTGTTGTGATGCTGGCAGTTTGCATCTGGATATTAACAGGAGAAAAATCGCAGGGCTCATTTACCTACAACTTCTCGATTTTCATCATCCTGCTTCTTACTGTACTCTTCGCAAATTTTGCGGAAGCAATTGCAGAGGCCCGTGGCAAAGCACAGGCAGATTCCCTGCGTAAAACAAGAGAAGAAACTTCTGCAAAACTGGTGATTGAAAATAAAGCAGGCTTCGCAGTTACTGTACAAAACATTTTGTCGCTGGAGTTGAAAAAGAATGACGTATTCATCTGTGAAACCGGTGATATCATCCCGTCTGACGGAGAAATCATTGAAGGCATAGCCACCATTGATGAGAGTGCGATTACCGGTGAAAGCGCACCGGTAATACGCGAATCAGGGGGAGATAAATCTTCTGTCACCGGCGGAACAAAAGTGTTATCAGACAAAATAAAGGTGATAGTTACCACGATGCCCGGCGAAAGTTTTCTCGACAAAATGATTGCACTCGTGGAGAATGCTACTCGGCAGAAAACACCAAATGAAATTGCACTCACTATACTGCTGGCAGGATTCACGCTCATCTTCATCATTGTATGCGCAACATTGCAACCCTTCTCTCTGTATGCAAATGCGCACATCCCAATCTCTGCATACATCTCCCTATTCATTTGCCTCATTCCTACTACCATCGGCGGTTTGTTATCTGCTATCGGAATTGCCGGCATGGACAGGGCGCTACGTGCGAATGTGATTGCCAAATCAGGTAAGGCAGTTGAAACGGCAGGTGATCTCGATACTATTCTTCTTGACAAAACAGGAACCATCACGATAGGAAATCGCAAGGCAACCCATTTTTTTGCTGCAAATGGCGTAGATGATTTTCTCTTCATCCAAAATTGCCTGATCGCATCCCTCGCTGATGAAACACCTGAAGGAAAATCCATTGTGGAACTCGCCAATCAAAAAGGTGCCGTGATGTCTGCCGACACAATGCATCATGTAGACACTATGATCAAATTCACTGCTGAAACAAGATCAAGCGGTGTAAATTTATCCGACGGAAGAAGAATTCGAAAAGGCGCATTCGATGCAATCAAAAAGATTTCTAATGATGCAGGAAATACATTTCCAAAAGAAACGGAAGACAGTGTGAGAGAAATTTCTTCCAATGGCGGCACACCGCTCGTAGTTACTGAAAATGAAAAAGTGATCGGTGTAATAGAACTACAGGACATCATCAAACCCGGAATACAAGAGCGATTTGAACGACTGAGAAAGATGGGAGTAAAAACTGTGATGGTGACAGGTGATAATCCACTTACTGCAAAATACATTGCAGAGAAAGCTGGTGTGGATGATTTTATCGCTGAAGCGAAACCTGAGGACAAGATGATTTATATCCGCAAGGAACAACAACTCGGCAAACTGGTGGCTATGATGGGTGACGGCACGAACGATGCACCCGCTCTTGCACAGGCAGATGTAGGTGTTGCAATGAACAGTGGAACCGCAGCAGCCAAAGAAGCAGGCAACATGGTTGATCTAGACAACGATCCCACGAAACTGATTGAAGTAGTTGAAATCGGAAAGCAACTGTTAATGACCAGGGGAACACTTACTACCTTCAGTATTGCAAATGATGTGGCCAAGTACTTTGCAATTGTTCCTGCATTGTTCATCGTTTCCATTCCTGCGCTGCAGGCACTGAACATAATGAATCTTTATAGTCCGCAGAGTGCAATTCTTTCTGCCGTGATCTTTAATGCAATCATCATTCCGATGTTGATACCGCTTGCTTTGAAAGGCGTTGCTTACCGGCCCATCGGCGCTTCCAAACTACTCAGAAGAAACCTGTTTGTATATGGATTAGGGGGAATCATTGTTCCATTCATTGGAATCAAACTAATTGACCTCATTATTACCGTCATCATTCAATAAAGTACCACAGCATGAAAAACAATTTGCTTCCATCAATTATCCTTACCCTCTGTTGCATCGGCCTTTTCTGTGGTGTATATACAGTAGCTATGTTGGGAATTGCCCAACTTGCCCCGAACGGTGGCCGGGGGGAAATTATTCTTGTTAGTACCGACACGACGCATCGTGTCGCCACTACGACACATCGTGTCGCCACAAGAAAATACTACTACACCAACATCGGTCAAAAATTCACCGACGACAAATATTTCTGGTCGCGGCCATCTGCTGTCGATTATAATGGCGCAGGAAGTGGCGGCAGCAATAAAGGACCCACAAATCCCGATTACCTTGCACAGGTGCAATCGAGAATTGATACATTTCTTGCTCACAACCCCGGCGTAAAAAAATCTGAGATTCCATCAGAGTTGGTTACAGCTTCCGGCAGCGGACAGGATCCAAACCTTTCACCACAAGGTGCTATGGTGCAGGTCTCCAGAATCGCAAAAACAAGAAACATCCAGGAAGAAAAGTTGTTCGCACTTATAAATGAACACGTAGAAAAACCGCTGCTGAATTTATTCGGTACTACGAAGGTAAATGTCCTTAAACTCAACCTTGCTTTAGACAATCTCAAATAATTCAAACCATGAAAAAATTATTATTACTGGCACTCATCGCCATAAATCACCTTTCATTTGGCCAGGCAGATAGTTTAAAAGGAAACTTAAAATTTTCCGGTTATGCGGAAGTCTATTACTGTTATGATCTGAACCGGCCGGAAAATCACGAACTTCCTTCCTTCCTGTATAATTTTAAAAGACATAATGAAGTTAATCTCAACCTTGGCTATGCAAATGCAAGTTATTCATCGCAAAGAGTACGTGGAAATTTTGGACTGATGGCAGGCACCTATCCGCAATACAATTTATCGGCTGAACAAGATTTACTCCGCCACGTTTGGCAGGCTAACATAGGATTGAAACTTAGTAAGACAAAAAATCTATGGCTCGATGCCGGTATCCTACCCTCTCACATAGGTTTTGAAAGCGCTATAGGAAAAGACTGCGCTGCGCTTACCCGCTCCATTATTGCAGAGAATACACCTTACTACGAAAGCGGAATCAAACTTGGTTACGCTTCTCAAAACAGCAAATGGTATCTCGCCGCTTTGGTATTGAATGGCTGGCAACGCATTGCACGTGCGGAGGGAAACAACACCCCTGCATTCGGTACGCAAATCACTTATACTCCGGGCGCAAAAGTGAGCCTGAACTATAGCACGTTCATTGGAAATGAAAAACCCGACTCTTTGAAGCAAATGCGTTTCTACCAGAATTTTTATGGCATTTTTCATCCCACCGACCGGTTTGGAATTACAGCAGGATTTGATTTCGGCATAGAACAAAAAAGCTCGGAAAGCAATGACTATAACAACTTATTCAGTCCTGTCTTGATTCTAAGATATCAACTGACTGAAAAAATTGCTATTGCAGGAAGAGGAGAGCTCTATGCTGATAAAAACGGCATCATCATCTACACGGGAACTGAAAATGGGTTCCAGACATCCGGCTTTTCCGCAAACCTCGATTATGCGCTTCTCAGGAATGTGCTTTGGAGAATTGAATTAAGGGCATTCCACAGCAAGGACGACATTTTTTATAAGGATGAGGTATCGAAGAACACCTTTACCTTAGCAGCTACCTCATTATCCATAGCATTTTGAATACTGACAAGGAACATAGCGTTGAATATTTTCTTGACCTTATCAAAAAGTCGAGGCGCGGAAAATTTAAGATTTATATAGGCATGAGTGCAGGTGTAGGTAAAACCTACCGAATGTTGCAGGAGGCACATTCACTTTTAAAAAGCGGTATTGATATTAAGATTGGTTACATCGAACCGCATAACCGGCCTGAAACAATTGCCCTGGTAGAAGGTATTCCTGTAATTCCAAGGAGGAGACTTTTTTACAAAGGAAAAGAACTGGAGGAAATGGATGTACAGGCCATCATCAATATTCGCCCCGAAGTGGTAATTGTAGATGAACTTGCACATACCAATATCGAAGGCAGCAGCAATGAGAAACGCTGGCAGGATGTACTCGACATACTGAATGCCGGGATCAATGTGATCAGTGCTTTGAATATTCAGCATATAGAAAGCCTGAATGAAGAAGTGGAAGTAATAACCGGCATCAATGTGCGGGAACGAGTTCCGGATAACGTGCTGCGCATGGCTGATGAAGTGGTAAATATTGATCTCACGGCCGATGAACTGATCTCGCGCCTCAAAGAAGGTAAGATCTACGACATCGCAAAAGTGGAAAGTGCCCTCAGGAATTTTTTTCAGTCCGACAAAATTTTGCAGTTGCGTGAATTGGCATTGAAAGAAGTAGCTTCCCAAGTGGAACGGAAAATTGAAATGGAAGTGACGGGCAACGCAGCCCTGCGCCATGAACGTTTCCTGGCATGCATCAACAGCAATCACACGAATGCTGCCATGCTGATCAGAAAAACTGCAAGATTAGCTGCTTACTATAACTCAAAATGGTTTGTACTTTATGTTCAGACAGCGAAAGAGCATCCTGACAAGATTGGCCTGGCCGCACAACGACACCTGATCAATAATTTTAAAATGGCTACCGAACTGGGTGCTGAAGTAATTCGTGAAAAAAACAATAATGTAGCCCGCGCAATCCTGCAAACGGCAGCTCAAAAAAATATCACAACCATCTGCATTGGCCGTCCACAACTAAACTGGTTACATTGGATGATGAAACGGAGTTTATTCAATCAATTGCTTGGTAAAATGCCTAAACTCGATATTGATCTCATCATATTATCCTGATTACCATGAAAATAAAGGTTAAACTTTCTCTTGGATTGCTTTTCCTGTTTATTGTTATCATCCTGATAACAGCGGTAAGCATCTTCTATATCAACCGCCTGGCTAATGATTCAAAAGCCATTCTTAAAGCAAATTATGAAAGCCTTGAATTTTCAGGGGATATGCTGGAAGCACTTGACCTCTATGTTGCTTCCGATACTTCATGGCATGCTAAATTCAAGAGCGCAATAGAACGGCAAGAAAAAAACATTACAGAAACAGGTGAGCTGGAACTGACCACTACTTTAAGAGCACAGTTTCAACAACTCGTCAACGACACTTCCATCACACGGATCAATTCAATGCGTTTCTTCATCTACCGGATTATTGATCTGAACATGAATGCCATAGTCGGCAAAAATTCAGCGGCATTAAAAACGGCTGAAAATGCCAAGATGTATATCGCTATCATCAGCAGCATTTGCCTTTTGATTTCACTTTCTTTCATCATCAATTTTCCGGGTTACATCGCCAATCCAATCCGCGAAATGACAGCAGGTATCCGCGAGGTTGCCAACAAGAATTATTCACAACGGCTGCATTTTAAGTCTGATGATGAGTTCGGAGAATTAGCACAGGCTTTCAACACCATGGCTTCCAGGCTTGATCAGTATGAAAACAGTAATCTTGCTAAAATCATCTTTGAAAAGAAACGCATTGAGACCATCATCAACAATATGCAGGATGCCATTATTGGTTTTAATGAAAAAAATGTAATCCTCTTTGCCAATGAGCAGGCGCTAAAACTGCTGGCCATACCCGAAGAAGACCTGCTTGGAAAATACGCACCGGATGTAGCTGTTCGCAACGATCTGCTCCGTACGCTGATCAGCCCGGAAAAAAGCATTAAGCCTTTAAAAATTTACGCTGAAGGCAAAGAATCCTATTTCACAAAAGAATTGTACCCTATCACTGCCAACGATACACCGATCGGCCAGGTTATCATACTAAAAAACATTACTTCATTCCGAGAACTTGATATAGCAAAAACCAATTTCATAGCCACTATTTCCCATGAACTTAAAACACCGATTTCTTCAATCAAGATGAGCCTGAAACTTCTGGAAGACAAGCGCGTGGGAACTGTAAACAGCGAACAAGAGAAACTGATCATCAATATTAAGGAAGATGCTCAACGGTTATTAAAAATTACCGGAGAGTTGCTCGACCTGGCACAGGTTGAAACAGGCAATATACAGTTGCAGAAACAGCGTGTACAGCCTAAACAAATTATCGATTACGCTTGCCAGGCATTAAAAATACAGGCTGAACAAAAAAATATCTCACTCAATATTGTCTGCGATGATCATTTACCAGGAGTAATATGCGATCTTGAAAAAACCGCCTGGGTGATGGTCAATTTGCTTAGCAATGCCATCCGCTACAGTCCGGAAAATTCACAGATCACCGTACAATCGCTTGAAAAAAATAGTGAGCTCATTTTTTATGTGAAAGATGCAGGCCCCGGAATTGAACAACGCTTCCTGGATAAAATCTTTGAGCGCTTCTTTAAAGTACCAGGGGCAGATCACTCCAAATCCGGAACAGGACTTGGACTGGCAATTTCAAAAGAATTTATACTTACACAAGGCGGCAAGATCTGGGCCACCAGTGAAATCGGAACCGGAAGCACTTTTTATTTTTCTTTCCCGGTCTAAATGTCAAATTTTGAAATGGAATCGTCGGGTAATTGATCTGTAACAACTGCATCTTTATGTTGCATCTGTTGCCGTAAAACAGCTTCTTCGAGATCCGCTTCATATTCCAGCTTACGAATTACTTCCTCACTGAATTTATTGTTGCGTCGAAGCTGGTGCAACTGATCCCGCTCAAATTGTACCATCTGAAGCTGCACCCTGGTGTATTCATGAAAGACTTCTGCGGAATGACGTTTCGCATCAAGAGTGAGCATACGTTGATGTATCTGGTCAATCTTGCGTTCATACTTTGTTTTTATATGATGAAGGGCATCGCGTGTAGCATCCTTCTGTGCATAGTTAGATTCTATCCTTTCAATGGCCATATAGGCAAGATGCATACGGATATTTTTCTCTTCAGCTGCGCCGTCCTCTTCCGCTTGAATTTTAAGTAAGCGAATGATCCATGGCAACGAAAGTCCTTGCACCACCAGCGTAATCAGGATAACACAAAAGGTGATGAACAAGATCAGGTTTCGAAATGGGAAGTCTGTTCCATCCTGCAATGTAAGCGGTACGGCAAGTGCTGAAGCCAGCGAGACAACACCACGCATACCACTCCAGCCCAGTACAAATACGGGCTTCCATCCGGGGTTGGCTTCTGTTTCACGAATGCTTCGAAACAACATTCTTGGAATGAATGCTCCCGGGTACACCCAGGTTATTCTCACAAGAATGATTACCAGGCTGATCATGACGCCATATCCTATTGCCTGCCAAACGGTGAAGCCATCAAGATCTTCAATGATGTTCGGCAATTGAAGACCGATTAACACAAACACGACTCCATTCAGCATAAATACAATGGTAGACCAGACCCCCGTAGCTTGTAAACGTGTTTCGTATGAAAAAATATCAGTAGCGCGAAAGGAGAGAAACAATCCTGCACTTACCACTGCCAGTACACCGGAAAAATGAAAATGCTCTGCCACCAGGTAAGCGAGGTAAGGCGAAATCAAAGTAATGGCAGTATCAGCACTCGGTGAAGTGGGAATGAAACGGTGTATCACATATACAATATGTGCAATGGCAAGACCAATCACCACACCCATTACTACTACCAAAAAAAACTGCCCCGAAGCAGCTACAATTGAAAACTGCCCGCTAATAATTGCAGCCACTGCAAATCGAAACACAATCAAACTCGAAGCATCATTCACCAGGCTTTCTCCTTCCAATACGGTGGCCAGCCTTTTTGGAATTTTTAGGTTTTTTACAACCGATGTAGCTGCTACTGCATCAGGCGGAGAGATAATACCACCAAGCAGAAATCCCAAAGCGAGCGTGAAGCCCGGAATAAGCCACACTGAGAAGAATGCAACAATAGCTGAAGTGGTCAGCACTAATCCGAATGCAAGGAGCATAATCGGCCGTTTTGCTTTCCAGAAATCATTCCACGACGTTCCCCAGGCTGCTGCATAAAGTAGTGGCGGAAGAAAAATCAGGAATACCACATCTGGATCAAGTTTGATTACCGGCACTCCGGGAATCAGCCAGATCAATAGCCCTGCCAATACCAGTACAATTGGATAGGATGTCTTAATCTTATCCGCAACAACAGATAACAAAGTGACTCCAAAAAGCAATAAAACAAAAACAATGATCTGATTCGACATACCTCATTAAAAATACTTGTAAGTGTGATTACGCGCAAAATAAAGCTTATTAAACAATACCATACTACCCTTGCAGTGAAGGGTATACGACAATTCGTTCATCTTGTCAAGCAATGGTTGGTGGGTTAAATGGCTAAATGGTTAAATTGCTGCGGCGAAGCCGATTACTTGCCATTCTGTAATCACTACGCTAATTTACTCTCTTACTCAAATACTTAATACTCAATACTCAAATTCAACACCCAATAATCTATATTCAATTTGTCGTACACCCGCCGTGAATGATAACTGTGGCTGAAACTATTAATAATCCAAAATCTTATCTTCGAAACAGTAACAAGTGTCAAATGAAAGACAATTTTTCCCGGCAGTCAATAGACTATGCGAAATACCGGCCACACTATCCTGAGGAATTATTCGGATTTTTAATGCCCCTTCTTAAAGAACACCACCTGGCATGGGACGTTGCTACCGGAAATGGCCAGGTCGCCAACTTACTTGCAGAATACTTCAATCAGGTAATTGCAACCGATATCAGCGAGAATCAGTTGAACCATGCCCTTCAAAAATCCAATATTGAGTACAGGGTTGAAAGCGCAGAACAATCATCCCTTCCCGACGCATCCGTTGACCTTATTACTGTAGCACAAGCCATTCATTGGTTCAATTTTGAAGCTTTCTATCGTGAAGTAAGACGCACACTGAAACCAAACGGCCTGATCGTTGTAATTGGATACCCGTTGTTCTCGATTGAACCCGGAATAGATACAATCATTCAACAATTTTATTCCGAAACCCTTCATCTTTGTTGGGACCCGGAAAGAAAATACATTGATAACCATTATTCGACTATTCCATTTCCATTTCAGGAAATGCAAACACCGGCATTCAGCATGAATTACAATTGGTCGTTACATGACCTGGTCGGCTTTTTAAATACATGGTCTGCAGTACAGCATTACATCAGGCAACACCAAATAAATCCTGTGGAAGAAGTCCGAAAAAAATTATCAGAAATTTGGATTGATGAAGAAAGGAAGCCTGTTTTCTTTCCAATAATTCTAAAGGTGGGAAGGCCAGGCTAACTTCAAAATATGCTTGATGTCAATCACTCTTACAATCCCAGCACCTGTTTTAACTTTGCATATCCTGTTTTACTTACCGGAATCTTACCTCCGGTTTTCAGAATTGCAAGATGACCATCCTTTTCATATGGGTCAATGCGTGTAATGAGTTGTACATTAACTATAAACGAACGATGCGTCCTCACAAATTGATGTGGATCCATCGACTGCTCAAAATAATTCATCGTTTTTGTTTTCAGAAAATACCCTTCGGCGGTATTAATCTTTACATAGTCATCTGCCGCTTCAAGATATTGAATATCATGGACCGGAATAATCCTGATCTTCCCTCCCACTTTTACTACTATGCGATGCTGATAAGCAGGTGATGTTGGAACCTGCTCCAACATCTTTTTTACCTGCTCCTGGCCTGTTCCGGTTTTATATTGTTCCATCCACTTCTGCATGGCTTGATCAAACCGGTCTTTGCTGAAAGGTTTCAGTAAATAATCTATTGCATGAATGTCGAACGCTTTAATTGCATAAGCATCGAATGCCGTGGTAAATATTACCGCCGGTGGTTGTTCCAGCAGTTCCAGCATTTCAAAGCCATTGATCTTGGGCATTTGTATATCGAGGAAGATAAGGTCAGGCTGTTGCTGCTGAATGGCTTTTAGTCCTTCAAACCCATCTCCACATTCCTGCACAACTTTCACCTCCTGATACTGTTGCAGGTATTCGCTGACCATTGATCTTGCCAGGGGCTCATCATCTATGATAACGACCTTAATCATTTTGCTGTGGAATTATTATTGTTGTGGTAAACAAATTACTACCTGCCTTGGTAAGCAAAAGGTCGTTGCGTCCAAATAACAAATATAACCGCCGCTGAATTGAATTTAATCCGAAACCGGTGCCGCCAGCTGCCGTTGCTGTTGCAGGATCGTAAGGGTTCTGCACTTCAATTACCAGCTGACCTACAGATTTCCTGGTTTGAATACGAATACAAATTGAATCGGTCATATCATACAAGCCAAATTTAATTGCATTTTCGACAATAGGTTGCAGCAGCAATGAAGGGATTGTTAATCCTTCCGTGTCTGCTGCAATAGTAACTTCTGTCAACAACCGGTGGCCGAATCTTACTTTCTCTATTTCAAGATACAACTGCAAATGCTTAAGTTCATCTGACAACGATGCCCATTGCTGATCATCTTTCTTTAGCGTGCCTCTTAAAAAGTCAGCCAGTTGCTGAATCATTAATCGGGCTTCATCCGGTCGTGAACCAATCAAAGCGTTAATGGAATTCAAACTGTTAAACAGAAAATGTGGTTGCAGCTGCTGCCGAAGGTTAAAAAGTTCTGCTTCGCGCGCAAGCCTTTCTGCATCCGTTTTACGCTGCTCATTCTCCTGCCGCTCCTGCACTGTATACCATAACACACTGATGGTTGCCATGCAGCCTATCATCAGAAATGCAACAGCTGATCTGATCAGTAATGAATCAACAAGAAAAGTTGCATAAAACGGGTGATCCCCAAAAAACCGCATCAGCACCCACCTTCCGGTAAAAATTGAGACCGCACTGAAACCTATACTCCAAAGTAAAATATACCAATAGCGGTCTTGCTGGGGAAGATAATATCGAAGGTTGTTACTTACCAGGAAACAGGCTATTGCAAGAATGGTATTAAAGGTAATCCCGTCAGCAATAGATATACTCCAATCAAAGCCAAGACGCTGTACTACTACTGCCTGCAATGCAGTCCAGATAAACCAGAAAGCAATAAATGCCAGCCTTAATTTATTTACAGAAAATGGCGAAGTATGCAAAACGGTTCCTTTAACAAAGCCTGAAATTAACAATGGAAACGGATTCCCGGAATCTTTCCGGTATCAATAAGGATGGTGCTGATTTACAGGGCTAACCATGCAATCGCACCATCCCTTTCAATAGCAGCTATTTGGCATAGCTCCTGATATCGATGCCACCTAATATGGAAGTACCTTTCAGAATCAAAACTTTTTCAGGATTCACATTTGAAGCAAGCACAGCGCGCTTATCTTCTATTCCTCCAAAAACAGAAACCAGCTCCGATTTAAGTTCCCAGTGAGCCGGAATAATAAGTTTTGTACCACCAAGTATCTGCGTTACGTCCAGTACAACCCTTCCATTAATGTCGGCCTGCGTCATATCTATTTCTGTTCCACCCATGATGCTGACTACTTCACCACCTTTAAAGTCTTTTGATAGGATTACTTTTTTTATCCCGCCAAACACAGAGGTGGAATCAATATAATCATCACTAAGGTAGGTGCTTGCTGCAGCAATGCCTGACCGGTCATAGTTACCTGTTGATTGGCCACCTTCATCATCTCCCCTGTAGCGTCCTCCGCGTGGCCTGATCATCAGCCAGACACCGACAATGATAATCAGCACCGGCCACAAATAGTGGCGCATCGAAAGATCAGGATACAGGTCTTCGAGCATAAAGGCTCCGCCGATCAAAATAAGCACCAGCCAGGTATTTCCTTTGAACTGATTCTGAAATCCGATACCTATACCCAGGGCGATCAGAAAAGTTTTCCAGGTGAATAACCAATAAGGCAGCGGTGTTCCAAATGATTTTAGCAACCAGGCCAAACCAACCATTAACAATAACAAACCCAGCCAGACATTGTTATTTCCTCTTTTCAATTCATTGCTTTCCATAGTTCCGTTTTTTTCTTACAAAAGTAGATAGCAGGTCAACTTCTGACAATCATTATTGGGTGAAAGTGTCCGGAATATCGGTGAATGAAGTAAAAAAACCGGTGAAATAAGTAAGCCGGAATCTGAGAGCTGATCTACATTAGAATGCATACTGCATGAACATTTGCTACTCACGGATCATTCCGCGAAAGAGTTGCTTCATCGCCTTAGTTCACCTTTCTATCAGGTTATCAGCAAAAGAATTTTACCTGAACATCAACTTTACCACTCAAATCTCTAAGAATGAAATCCTCGTCCTCCATTTTTGCAAAAAAGAAAAAAATAGCAGCCATAAAGAGCATTTTTTTGGGGGGCCAATTATCGCGGAACGGACAGCAAAAATTTTAAATTGCGAAGAATTTTACAAAATAAAAAAATTAAAAAATGAAAAAAAATATTTTTTTTTTTTTGGTTATTCTTGCAACTTTCCTTTTTTCCGAAAATGGGACCCCCCCATCGGGGGGGCCGGCGGGGGGCACGAAAAAAAAAAAAAAAAAAAAATTTAACACACCCCCCCCGGAAGAAAAAAGGGGGGGCGCGGCGGTTTCCCCCCCCCGGGCCCCCACCCAACCGGGGGGGGGGGGGGGGGTGGGGAAAAAAAAACCCCCCCCCCCCCCCCCCGGGGGGGGGTTTGGGGATTTTTGGGTTTTTTTTTTTTTTAGCGGATTTTTTTGTGGGGGGGAAAGACCCCCAAAAAAAAAAAAAAGGGACTTTTAATGTTTTAAAAAATAATAAGTGGGGGAACCGGGGAAACAAAACCAAACCCCCAAAAGGGGGGGGGGGGGGGGGGGGGGGGGGACTTTTTTAACACCCCCCCTTTCTTTTTGCGGGGGGGAACAAAAAAAACCCCAAGGGGGCCCCCCCGGGGGGATTTCAAAAAAAAAAACCGGGGGGCCCCCCCCCAAAAAAACCCCCTCTCAAAACCCCCTCTAAATTTTTTTACGCGGTGACCCCCCCCCCCCCCCCCCCCCCCCCCCCCCCCCCCCCCGCCCCCCCCCGGCCCGCCCCGGGCCCCCACCGGCCCCCCCCCGGGGCCCCCCCCCCCCCCCCCCCGGCCCCCTTTCCCCCCCCCCCCCCCCCCCCTTTTTCGCGAAAAGACAATTTCCCCATGATGACAATAAATTTAATTGCACAACGCTTCATCCGGCTTTATCTTCACTTCATCAGAAATCAATATGCATCCGGGAATGCCCGTAGCATCTTTGAGCCAATAAAAAAATCGCTCATATGCAAAACCAAATCCTACTTCCACTCAGACAACTAATGGCAAAAATTGCCAGCACTTCCCATTTGCTGAAAACAGCAGTTTTCATTTTTATCTGTTTAATATTTTTTGAAAATGTTGCTTCCGGTCAATCATTTACACAGTCACTCCGGGGTTCAGTAAAAGACGTTGACTCCCAGGAACCATTGATCGGCGCTGTAATCCGGATACCCGCTCTTAATACAGGAACTACAACAGATGAAAACGGAAACTTCCGTCTAACTGCAATTCCGGTAGGCAGGTATGACATTCAATTCTCCTACCTGGGCTATGAAGAATCAATTGCCTCTGATGTAATGGTAACAAGTGGTAAGGAAGTGATTCTGAATTTACACCTCGTTGAAAAAGTAAATGAATTGAATGAAGTAGTAGTACGCTATGACCGCACCAAAGACAATACCGTTACGAATAATGATATGACGACTGTTAGTTCCCGTTCATTTAATATTGATGATACAAAACGTTATGCAGGAAGCTTAGGTGACCCTTCCCGCATGGCTGCAAACTTTGCCGGAGTAAGTGGTGCGAACGATGCACGGAATGATATCATCATACGCGGTAACTCACCTGCAGGCCTGCTCTGGCAACTGGAAGGAATGAATATCCCCAATCCAAATCACTTTGGAGCACTGGGTTCTACCGGCGGACCAGTTAGTATGCTGAACAACAACGTGCTGGATAAATCCGATTTCATGACCAGCGCTTTTCCTGCTCAATATGGAAATGCTTCAAGTGGGGTGTTTGACCTGCGCATGCGTAATGGCAATGATGAGCAACATGAGTTTCTCGGTCAAATCGGTTTCAATGGTTTTGAATTGGGTGCAGAAGGTCCGTTCGCCAGGAATTCAGGTTCTTCTTACCTGATCAATTACCGTTATTCAACACTGGGTGTCTTTCAGCAATTGGGAATTGATTTTGGCACAGGTTCGGCAACACCCGATTACCAGGATCTCAGCCTGAAACTCAACTTCAAAGTGGGCAATGGGAATCTTTCTGTATTCGGACTGGGTGGTATCAGCGATGTAAGTTTCCTCGGAAATGAAACAGATACTACAGCGCTTGATTTCTATGGCAGCCGTTATTCAAATACCATTGTAAAATACAAAACAGGTATTGCCGGCATCTCCTATGAAACCAATATCTCACCTAGAAGTGTATCTAAAGTAACTCTTGGTTTCACAGGTACCGATGAATATTTTCATGGCGATTCCATCAGCGATGTGACATTGGAAGAATTCCCTTCCGGCAATGGCACCTTCAAAACCCAGAAGTATTCACTGAACTATTCCCTCACTCATAAATTCAATGCAAAAAATACACTGGGCACCGGCATAACAGGTGAACTGATCTATGCAGATCTATTTAATGAGGAAATTCACGAGGGAACAATTTATGAGACAAATATCTCAACCAAAACCAACACCTCACTGACACAAGCCTTTGCACAATGGAAACACCGTTTCAACGAGAAACTCACGTTCAAAGGCGGAGCGAATGTGATGCTGCTGTCGCTCAATAATTCAATAGCCCTTGATCCCCGAATTGGTTTCACATACCGGCTGAAAGGCAATCAATCCCTTAATATAGGTTATGGAATCGTCAGCAGGATGCAGCCGCTTACGATGTATGCTATTCAAACACCTTCAGAAAATGGTTTTGCATTAACCAACAGTGAACTGGAATTTTCAAAGGCCCATCATCTCGTTTTGGGTTATGATTGGATGATCTGGGAAAACCTGAACTTCAAAGTAGAATCGTACTATCAATATTTATATAACATTCCGGTAGAAGAAACTGCCAGTGCTTATTCAGCGATCAATTCCGGAGACAGTTTTGCACCTGACTTCACTGACAGCCTGGTGAATAACGGTACCGGCTATAACTATGGTTTGGAGTTTACGCTGGAAAAATATTTTAGTGACAACTACTACTTTCTTGCTACCACCTCCTTCTTCAATTCCAGGTACAAAGGAAGCGATGAGGTAGAACGCAACACTGCCTACAATCAACATTATGTAATAAACTTACTGGCAGGAAAAGAGCTTCTTGTTGGAAAGAAAAGGAATGCCCTTGGGTTAGATATTAAATTTACTACTGCCGGTGGAAAATACCTTACTCCCATTGACCTGGAAGCCTCGGATGCAACTGGTAGTGCAGTTTACTTGGATGACATGGCATACAGCGAACAACAGGATCCTTATTTAAGGCTTGATGCAAAACTGTATTTCCGCCAAAACTTTAAAGGCATGGCTATGGAGTTCTCATTGGATCTGCAGAATGTGACGAATAATCAAAATGTCTTCTCACAACAATATGATCCATATACCAATACCGTGGTAACAGAATACCAGCAGGGATTTTTCCCAGTTCCCACTTTCAAAATGACATTCTAAAAACTGCAATGCCTTTCAATTTCAACATCGGCTTTCACCTAAAACTAATTTTGAGCACATGGAACAATTAATGCCAGCAGCACTTATCCTCCACATCACCGCCGGATTTATCGCTTTAGTCACCGGACTGATTGCCATCATAGCCCGGAAGGGCATGAAGATTCATCGCGCCAGTGGGAAAATTTATTTCTGGTCTATGCTGGCAGTGGCAGTAACCGCAATGTTCATGTCACTGATTAAAGATCTTGATTTCTTCCTGATGATTGCAATGTTTGCCTTCTATTCAGCCTATGCGGGTTTTCGAGCAATCAGAAATAAAACACGCCGCGCCAGCATCCCCGACTGGCTGATGACGGCAGTGGCATTGGCGACGTGCGGTTTCATGGTCGCTTCAGGTAATATAATTCTTATAGTCTTTGGTATCATCTTCGCTTTGCTTGCCATCTCTGATGCAAAAGATTTTCTGCAAAAAGAACCGATATCATTAAAGAGCAAACGGTGGTTGCTGGTACATATCAGCAGAATGATGTCGGCCTATATAGCGACCGTCACTGCATTTGTGGTTGTAAACCTGAGCGATGTTGTTCCACAACAATTGAATGTAGTGGTATGGCTGGCACCTACTGCAATATTAACCCCTTTGATCATTTACTTTATCAGAAGGTATTCGGCTAAAACAACACCGGCACCGGTTCACATCTGAGTTAGCTTACACAAAATTGAATCACTTAACTTTCAGCAAAAATTCATCCTAACTCACCGCTTTGAAACCCTGGACGTATTCACTAATTGGCTTTATACTGATCGTTGGATTGGCAATGTTTCTGAACTTTCTTACTACAGACTGCACTGCGGAAGAATTAATTATTGAAACATTATTCACGGCATTCATCTGTGGTGCCACCTGGGAGGTAGTGTAGTAGTTGACCGTTATATCTGCGGAAGAATAACCAGTTGGCGCGAAGCACCTGTCAAAAGACTCTTGCTATCCTACGCGCTTAGCGGGCTCTATGCAATAGCGCTGATCATTACGATTTTCAAGCTAAGAGAATGGCTTGACCCTGCTGTAGTTATTGAATCTGACAAATATGCCTTGTATTCGGTTTTTTCTTTCCTGATTACTTTGTTGGTGATATCTAACTATGCCATCTCAGATTTTATGCAACAATGGAAACAATCAGAGTTGAAGGCAGAACATATGAAACAGCAAATGTTGAAAAGCGAATATGAATCCCTTAAGAACCAGGTGAATCCGCATTTTCTTTTTAACTCGCTCAATACGCTTACTGCCTTAATTGGTGAGGATCCGGAAAAGGCTACTGACTTTGTACAAAAGCTGTCGCGGGTTTTCAGGTATGCTTTGCAGAACCAGGAAAAAAATACAATTGACCTCGGCAGTGAAATTGAAATCGTAAACGCATACCTCTTTCTTCAGAAAATGCGGTTCGGACAAAACCTGCAGTTTCATGTGGACGTTCCTGCATCATTAAATGGATCGCAGGTAATTACGCAAGGCTTACTAACGCTGGTGGAAAATGCCATTAAACATAATGAGGCCTCCAATGAAAATCCTTTGTTAATCGATATTTCGCTGGAAGGAAGAGATTACATAGTCGTAAAAAATAACCTCAGGAGAAAAAAGATGACACAACCATCTACCGGAATCGGTTTACCGAACATCATCAGCCGTTGCGAAAGCCTCACATCAAATCCTGTAATCATCAGGGAAGTGGCTAATGAATTTATTGTCAAACTACCAATCATTCACGCATAAGAAACTGATTGGCCGCTTAACGTCTTAATAACTTTGCAATAAAACGATCCAAAATAAATATGCAAATAATCATTATCGAAGACGAACCACTGGCAGCAAAACGGCTGCAAAAACTTTTCCTCGAAATTGAAAAAGATGCGGAAGTAACAGCGCTGCTGGACAGTGTTAAAAGAACTGTAGAATGGCTTTCTATCAATCCGGCGCCTGACCTGATGCTGATGGATATTCAACTAAGTGACGGGCTTTGCTTTGATATATTCTCAGCTACGAGTATTCAGACACCGGTAATATTTACGACTGCTTATGATGAGTTTGCATTGAAAGCATTCAAAGTAAATAGTGTGGATTACCTGTTGAAACCTATTGACAAAAACGAACTGGAAAAAGCCATCAGTAAATTCAAGACGCAATCCGGAATTAAAAGCAGCGGTATCTCTCCTGCTCAGATGAATAATGTAATCGAATTATTGACCAGGCAGCACCAACAATATAAAACCCGTTTCCTTGTTAAACTGGGTGAACGGCTTGAACCTGTATCTGTAAATGATATACACTATTTTTTCGCAGAAGAGAAACTCACCTTTTTAGCTACCCAACAGGGCAGGAAATATGTAATTGAACCATCATTGGACGAACTGGAACCTCAATTGGATCCTTTGCAATTTTTCAGGTTGAATCGTCAATACATTGCTTCCTTCCATGCAATAGGGAATATTTTTTCGCACCTCAACGGAAAACTGAAAGTGCAGGTAAAAGGCCTTTCAAAAGAAGACCTTTACGTAAGTCGCGAACGCGCACCGGAGTTTAAGAAATGGCTGGATCGTTGATTAGCTATTAGCTCAATAAGCTGGATAACATCTTGAGATTGTAATTTCCCAAAAATAACGTTTGATTTTCTCCACGTACAATTTCCAAATCCCACCCCCAGCCAAAACAATGCAGCAATTAAACAATTTAGCAACTTAGCCATTCAACCATTTAGCCTCTTACTTCAAAATCTCATGCCCCATCTTATCCCGCTTCGTCCTCAAATACTTTTCATTATGCGGGTTTGACACCGGCTCAATAGCTACATTCTCTACAATCTCTAACCCATGGCCTTTAAGGCCTGCACGTTTCTTGGGGTTATTGGTCATCAGGCGGATTTTACTCACACCAAGATCTCTCAAAATCTGTGCACCAACACCATAGTCCCGGTCATCCATACCAAAACCTAATTTAATATTAGCTTCCACCGTATCAAGTCCCTGCTCCTGCAATGCATAGGCTTTCAGTTTATTCAATAGCCCGATTCCCCTTCCTTCCTGGTTCATATACAAAACAACACCTTTACCTTCCTGTTCTACCATATACATGGCATCATGCAACTGTCCTCCACAATCACAACGTTGTGATCCGAATACATCACCGGTTAAGCAACAGGAATGTACGCGCACCAGCACAGGCTCATGCTCTTTCCAACTTCCTTTCACCAGTGCCAGGTGAACATCACCCGTACTTTGTTGTGTATAGGCATGTAATTGAAAAACGCCCCAGTCAGTAGGCATACTCACTTCCACCTCTTTCCTGATAAGCGACTCCATTTTAAGGCGGTATTCAATAAGATCCTTAATAGAAATAATCTTGAGATTAAATTTTTGAGCCACCTTCATTAACTCGGGCAACCTTGCCATGGTACCATCATCCTGCATAATTTCCACTAAAACGCCGGCCGGCTCAAATCCTGCTAAACGTGCAAGATCCACCGTAGCTTCTGTATGGCCGGCCCTGCGAAGTACGCCTCCTGCGACTGCCTTCAATGGAAAAATATGGCCGGGACGTCCCAATTCCTCCGGTGTGGTTTCCGGATCAATCAATGCAGCAATAGTTTTGGAGCGATCGAAGGCAGAGATACCTGTTGTGACCCCTTTGCCAAGCAGGTCTACCGACACTGTAAATGGTGTCTTGTGCAAAGCAGTGTTATCACCTACCATCAGGTTTAGTTTCAAATCGTCACACCGGGCTTCGGTAAGTGGTGTGCAAACCAATCCCCTTCCTTCCTTCGACATAAAGTTGATGATCTCCGGTGTGGCATTTCGCGCTGCAGTAATAAAGTCGCCTTCATTCTCACGGTCTTCATCGTCTACAACAATAATGAGCTTGCCGTTTCTGATGTCTTCAATGGCCTCTTCAATAGTATTCAATTGAATATTATTGATTCCGTTCTGTTGGTTTCCAGACATTATTTTTTACTCCGCTTAAATAGTTAAAAAAGCCATTCAGTAATGCTGCATTCATCAGGTAAAAATGACTGATGTAGCGTAATACCTTAAGGTGAATCTGCATGCTGCCTAAAATGGAATCGATTAACGGAACCAGGAAAAGCAGCGATTGAATTAAAAAGCAACTCCAGAAAAAAACACTGCTGAAGGATAAAACAAAACTACTAAAATAGACGATGATGAGCAGGAATGGACCGATCCACCGCAAAGCCTTATGCGACCAGAATGCAAAAGCCACTGCGCCTTTGGCAGGCGACAATAATCCCGCAAACCGAAACAGGTTTTGAAAATTGCCGGTTGCAATTCTTGTCTTCCTGCGAAACTCTTCACGTACCTTATTACTCACATCTTCATAACAAATAGCCTGTGTCGCTAATATCGCCTTGCCGTTCTTCTCAAGCACCTGCATAGTCAGGTAAAAATCATCTACAATAAAGTGCCTTGGCGTTGGTGAAAAGAAATCCTTCCGCATAGCATAGCATCCTCCGAATGCACCCATCATTGCACCCCACAATATGCCTTCCTGGTATTTCATCCTGTTTTCATAAATAAGATAATCTCCTTCCTGCCGGGAAATCCCATCCGGTTTCACTAATGGGTTAATGATATTTCCGGCTACTAAACCAACAGCCTGATCCTTAAAATGTTTTACCAGCTCCCTCAATGTGACCTCTGTAAAAAAAACATTTGCATCCGTAAAAATCAGTACCGGCGCTGATGCCATCGCTGCAAGTTCATTCATAATTCCAATCTTGCCTGTCCTTTGATTAAAACGTACCAGCCTTATTTGAGGGAATTTTTCGATGTACCTGTTAATTATTTCTTCTGTATGATCCGTAGAACAATCAGAGCCAATTAACCACTCGATACTTCCAGTTGGATAGGTCGTTCTAAATGTTGACTCAATCTTTTCAGCAATAACTATCTCTTCATTATAAACCGCCAGCAGGATGCTGATCGAAGGAACATGCTCCTGTTCACCCGCAATTAAAGTTTGAGCGGACCTGCCGGCAGTCAGCATCCTGAGCAATATTGGGTAAAGAAAATAGGTATGCAGCAGCAAAAGAACCGCCAGCCAAAAAAGCAATACCAGGGCAATCACGTTAGAAGCGATTTGTAGAAATCCAGCAGCTCTTTCACAATCACCTTGTTATCAAATCTTGTTTTTACAAAAGCACGTCCACTGCCTGCTATGGTGCTGCAAAAATCCGGATCCTTAAGACAACGCTTGATTTGCCGCGCAAATGCATCTGCATCATCAGCAATCAGTATTTCTTTCTCATTTACAGCATCTATACCTTCTGCCCCGATTGTTGTGGAAATAACCGTTCTGCCTTCAGCCATTGCCTCCAGTATCTTAACCCGTATACCACTGCCCGAGAAAAGCGGTACGATCATAATATTTTTTGAATGTATAAAAGCACGGGAATTCTCCACCTCTCCAACCATCTCCACATTCGGATAGCTCTTATCAGGAAAATCAGCAGGAAAATTTCTGCCGGCAATAAAAAATTTCAGTGTTGGAAACTGGCTTTGCACCTTAGGCCATACTTTATCGAGAAACCATTCAATGCCTTCCCTGTTTGGCAACCAATCCATGGAACCAATGTAACAAATGGAAGGATTGATATCTATCTCTGTCATTTCTCCGCCTTCTCCATTAAGATTCATCCCCACCTGGCTGGTATGCATAGGAAGTTTGCATCCTAACTCTACAAATCTTGCTGCATCAACTTCCGAAATCGGTACCAATGCATCACAGGAATTTAGGTGATAAATTTCAAATTCCTTCATGCGTGCTGCCAGAGTCTGCAAGTACCATTTTTTGGCTCCGGGCTTTGCTATCTTGGAGTTACGTTCCCAAATCAGGTGCTCAATATTATGAGCCCGCAACACAATCTTCGCCTTCGAAAATTTGCGAACGGATAACAGGTAGGGCAACAGGTATAATCCTTCCAGTTGAACAATGTCAAAATCATTCTCGCGCAGGATTGCGGAAAGCAAACGCTCAAAATCAGGTGAAACAAATCGTTGAATATTATAAGAATCACCTGTAAAAAGGGTACGCAGGGCATCCCACCAGTTTACATCTGTATCAAGCAATACAGAGTGGAAATCTGCAAACTCCTGGTTCTCCACCGGCATTTCGTCAGGCGGAAAAAAATGCTTTTTGGTATTAATAGCTGCAACCGTCACCTTTTGACCTGCTTCATAAAAGCCGCGGGTTAACTGGTGTATGGCTATCACCTCCCCATCTCTGAGGGGATATGGAAATTTCTTACAAACCTGAAGAATACGCAAGCACTAACATGTTTTGGAGGTGCAAAGTTATATTTTGATACCAGCATTTTTAGTGAACAACCATCTTTACCCACTTTTTAATAATCTTCCGGGAATTCATCGGCATTTAACAGATCTTTTTTAAATCGCATTTGACTATTTTCATGTCATTTATCCTATAGCCAATAAGGAAAAGCCAAAACTTCATCGCAGTCTTTTCCGTAACTCCGTATAATTGCAGTAGGTACACAAACACGACATTTCAATCTTGAGATATAAAAGCAAAAATGTGGATAAATAATCCCTAATTTCCACTGAATTTCTTGCCCTTTTAGCTGAATGAAGTACATTTGAGATAAGAAAACACCCATATTAATAATGAAGCAAATAAATCATATACGTCCGGTCTTTTGTTACCTGATTGCCTTACTCCTGATATCACTCCACATTGAAACCTCAGCACAAGGTTTTATTTGGGTGAAATCTTATGGAGGTGACCAAAAAGACAAGGGAAAAGATCTTGGTGTCGATCAGTTCGGCAATCAATACATCGCCGGTTTCTTTCAGGGCCAAATGAATATGGGCAGTATCAGCCTGGATGCTGTGGGCGGTGAATTCGATGAAGATATATTTATTTCGAAAATGGATATTGATGGTAATCCTGTTTGGGGACATAGTATGGGCAATGCCGCAAGTCAAAGCGATGATTACCCATTTGGTTTAAGCGTGAACGATAATGGATTTATTGCTTCAACCGGCAAATGTTTTGGTTATGTTAAACTCGACAATGGTGATTCACTCCCGGGATTTGGCATGGAAGACATGTGGCTGGTAACTTATGACCCGGATGGAAACCTGAACTGGGCAAAACTGGGAGGAGGCAACAGTGATGATATGGGTAGTGCAGTTTATATAGACAATGACCAGAATGTTTATTGTGCGGGAAATTTCAAAGGCAATTTGAATTTTTTTGAAGATTCAATGATCACCACCGTGTACGACCCTAATATTTATTGTGCCAAGTATAAATGGAACGGTGAATTGCTTTGGGTAAAAACATTCAGCTCTGCAAGCGCCATACAGGTATATGATATGATGGTTGATCCTGCAGGCAATGTTTACATGAGTGGCAATTACAGACACACCGTTGATTTTGGCGGTACCGAACTCACTTCATTGGGAGATGCTGACGGGTACGTGGTGAAGATGTCATCTGCAGGTAATGTTTTATGGGCTACTTCATTTGGCTCCGATGTGGAAAGCAGCGATGAAACCGGGGCCACGCTTTCCCTTGATGATGCCGGTAACTGCTATGTGGCAGGTACTTTTGCCGGAAATTGTTATTTCGATGGGGGTGAAATACTGACGGGCAGTCCAAAGAATATTTTTGTTGCAGCCTATGATATCAGCGGCGAATTTCTTTGGGCAAATTCGATCAGAGGCGGGCCCGGTGTTAAATTCAGTCCGATAACCTTATCCATTTCCGCTGAAGAGAACATTTTACTAACCGGCATTTTTGCAGGCGTTGATACTATTGGATCAATAATTTTAGAACCCTATTTTAATAAAGATTCTGCCGATGCATTCATTGCCTCATTTAACCCTTTGGGTGATGTGAACTGGGCAATACATGTTGGCGGTGAACACCATGATGGCGGTTTTGGCATCGCTGGTAATGGTTCCGCATTTGCATTTGCTACCGGAAACTATAAAGGCGAAGCACAGTTTGGAACAAATACCCTTCTATCAAATGGCGTTTCAGATATGTGGGTGGCAAAATTCCAAAAGAATACGGTAACCGGAAATGCATCTATTCAAGGTGCAGAAAAATTTCAGATTTTTCCTAATCCATTCACGAACCAATTCACCGTTGCATTACCGGCAAAGACAGCAAAACTGACCATCTTAAATGCTTTTGGACAAATTGTTTATCAACACGAAATAACTGATTTTGAAAAGCAAGTCACGCTCGACCTTTCTTTACCTGCGGCTGGAATTTATACGGTTCAGTTAAATGGCGCATATGGTGTTACTACCGGCAAGCTGGAAAAGCAGTCTTATTAGTTGCCATTAATTTGAATCGTGCTGAGTCAAATTTCGCTAAAATCAAAATCAGGATTTTATATGAAATGAACCGGGCCACTGAACATGCCTTTTTGTGCATGACTCTGCTGTTAAATCACCTGTTGAGTGCGACTTTATATGCACTTAATACACGCTCCCTTGCTAATTGATGGTTCACTATCGGTAATGGATACGTGAGTTCATCCACTTCCTGTACCCACTTTCTTATGTAAATCCCGCCGGGGTCAAACTTCATAGCCTGAGATGCCGGATTGAATATCCTGAAATAGGGTGCAGCATCTACACCGGTTCCGGCTGCCCATTGCCAGCCGCCATTGTTCGAAGCTAGCTCAAAGTCCAAAAGCTTCTTTGCAAAATACGCTTCACCCCATCGCCAGTCAATTAAAAGATCCTTGGTAAGAAAACTTGCTGTAATCATGCGCACACGGTTGTGCATAAAACCGGTTGCATTCAGTTCCCGCATGCCGGCATCAACTATCGGGTAGCCTGTTTTTCCATTGCACCACAACTCAAATTCTCTTTCATCATTGCGCCAGTTGATGCCTTCATATTCCTTTCTGAACGATTGCCTGGTCACATGCGGAAAATGCCAAAGAATCATCTGGTAGAATTCCCTCCAGATCAATTCATTCAGAAATTTTTCATTCAAGAATTTAGCCTGCCTGGTGATCTCCCTGATGCTAACCGTGCCAAAACGCAGATGCACACTCAACCGTGATGTGCCGGCAATAGCAGGAAAATCACGTGTGTTTTGATAGTTGCGGATCAGTTCATCGTTCAATACTGTCGTTGGAAAATCATCATTGGTAGCTTCAAAACCAATCTCTGTTAAGGATGGCATTGGCGCAGCAGGCAAAGACAAAAAATTGCCTGAATAGTCATACACCGGGTAACTCTTCAAATAGAACTCATTGAGTTTTTCCTTCCATTTTTTACTATATGGTGTCCATACCACATAAGGTGTTCCATCATCCTTCAATACTTCATTCTTTTCAAAAATCACCTGGTCTTTGAATGTATGCAGGGTAATATTTTTTGAAAAAAGATAATCGCGGATTGCTTCATCCCGACTAATGGCATAGGGTTCATAGTCATGATTGGTGAATACATCACTTATATCAAATGTATCTAATAGTGCTTTCCAGACTTCGAGCGGTTTCCCATGTTTCACTTGCAGGTCACTTCCAAATGCCTGCAGCCGGTTTTGCAAAAGCATTAAAGACTGATGTATAAAACATACACGCCGATCACGCTTATCATCTAACTGATCAAGAATGTCCGTGTCGAAAATAAAAAGCGGCAGCACCTTATAACCTGATTTTAAGGCATGGTACAATCCTGCATTATCATGCAAGCGTAAATCACGGCGAAACCAGAAAACAGCAATTGTCGGCTTCATAAGTATGACACGCTTTTTTAATTTGGTGAGTTGATAAAAAGGTCATTCAATAGCAAACCTGGTAAATCCAAAAAATGTGCTGCAGATTTATTCGGAAATATGCTGCATCAACAGTTGAAACAGATGCTTTGTTTGAGTGGTGTCGTACTTTTTTTCGCCGAATCCGGTAATGGATTTGATCCCCCATCCTGCATTGGTGAGAAAAACTTCATCCGCCTGCAATAATTCATCCGGCAAAATGGAAGTTTCATAAAATTTCATATCGTTATCCTTGATCAGTTGTACAATTTTTCTGCGCAGCACTCCATCAATCGCACCGTCAGTAATCGGTGTAGTGTAGTAAGTACTGCCCTTTACCCAAAATACATTGGAAGAAATTGCATCGGCTACTCTTCCAAAGGAGTTAAGCAGCAGGCAGTCATCCAAATGATGCTCTTTTCTGTAAATACCAGCCAATACATAAGGCAATGCATTCATGGATTTGAAAAAAGATATTGCAGAATAATTCTTGGGTACCTCTTTATATACTCCCAGTTCACAAGCAGCATCGCTCCATGCATAACCTCGGTCTAAAGGCATTACCTGCATAAAATATTCAACAGCCTGTACCGGTGGTTCATACAATCCCCCACCTCCTCTGAAAACGGCAATGCGCATGCGTGCATTAGGGCCCGGTTGCTCTCTTTGGGCAAGGTCAATCAATTGTTTATGAAAAAAGAAAGGAGTAAAATGATCAGGCACCGGCATCTTTAATGCCTTCATACCGTTGAACATTCTATCGAGGTGCTCCTGCAGAAAAAGAATCTCACCCTCTTGCAGCCTGATGCTTTCAAACAAACCATCGCCATAATTCATTGCACGGTTCAAGTGAAAAATATTTTCACCGGTTGCAATGATCTTTCCATTGTAATTAATAAACCGGCTATCCCTCATAGTGAGCAATGATGAATTCAGGAATTAAGCGACCAATAAAGCTAAAATTACTGTTAAGGTATTATAATTCATATGTCATCATTCCAAAACCAATTACGCTTAAGGAATCAGGAGTTCATCTCTGTCTTTATCACTGATCCAGGAGAGGTAATAATCCTTGTCTTCTATAGCAACTGCTTCTTCAGTCATCAACAGCGGGTGAAAGGTATCAATCATCACAGCCAGTTCTTTCGTTTCCTTTGCACCAATACTTTTCTCTACTGTTCCCGGATGCGGACCATGCGGAATACCTCCCGGATGTAAGGTGATCATCCCTTTTGTAACATGCTTTCGACTCATGAAATCCCCGTCTACATAATACAAAACTTCATCAGAATCAATATTGCTGTGGTTGTAGGGAGCCGGAATTGCCTGAGGATGGTAGTCAAATAATCTGGGTACAAAAGAACATACCACATAATTACGGCCTTCAAAGGTCTGATGTACAGGAGGTGGCTGATGGATGCGACCGGTAATGGGTTCAAAGTTGTGGATGGAGAAAGCCCATGGATAATTGTAACCATCCCACCCTATCACATCAAACGGATGATAGAGATAATGATAAGGATACATCATGCCTTGTTTGCGGATGTAGATCAGGAAATCTCCCTTCTCATCATGTGTTTTTAAATCCCTGGGGATTTTAATATCACGTTCATAATATGGTGCATGTTCCAAAAGCTGTCCGACTTCATTCAGGTAACGCTTGGGTGGCACAATCGGACTAAAAGATTCCATCACCAACAATCGGTTATTATTGTCGTTGAAATGAAGTTGATAAACGGTGCCACGTGGAATAACCAGGTAATCACCATATTCAAAATCAATATTACCATACATCGTTTTCAATGTGCCGGATCCCACATGCACAAAAATCATCTCATCAGCATCAGCATTCTTTATAAAGTAATCGGTTACTGACTTTCTGGGCGCCGCCAATGCAATATGCACATCATTATTGGCCAGTACATATTTTCTGCTTTTCAGGAAATCATCTTCCGGTTGAATATTAAACCCCTGGTAACTCCTGTGTAACATTTGTTTAGGGGCTAACAGCTTTGGTGCAACCGGGTACGGCGCATCAACTGACTTGATGATCGTAGGAGGATAGTTATGGTAGAGGATGGAATACGTGCTTGAAAATCCTTCTGTTGAAAACAACTGTTCAGCATACAGTTCGCCATCAGGTTTACGAAACTGCACGTGGCGCTTTGAAGGTATAGACCCCAGTGAATGGTAGTACGGCATTAGATTAAATTTAGAAATTCAAAGGTAGAAATTGAGAACCAGATTCAGGTTTAATGCACTCCGAATTCTTATGCTTCCTGATATGATTTCAATCATCAGTTTTTTTTGAGCGCTGTTGTTTCTTCTGCGCAGTTTTTCTTTTCAGCTCCAGCCGGCGTGCTTTTGAAGCGGCTGAAGGCCTGGAGGCTACCCGTTTCTTCTTCTCTGTAAAAGCTTTGCGGATCATCGCATCGAACTTTGCTAACGCGATTTTTTTGTTCTCCAACTGAGACCTGCTCTCCTGCGAATCTACCATCAACAGCCCATCGTTGCTGATTCGGTTTGTCAGTTTATCTAACAACCTGTCCTTTTCCGTTTCCTTTAACTTTATAGAATTTCTGATATCAAAGTACAATTCCACCTTGAGGCCACTTTATTCACATTCTGCCCGCCTTTACCACTGCTGCGGACTGCTTTGAAAACCAATTCAGGATGCAATATTTTGGGGTCAATCATCACTATACAAAGGAAATAAAAAAAACTGCCTGAAGTATCTGCTGATAGGTGCTAATGTATTCCATTGGTTTTATTATTTTTTTAGTAACCTTTCAAATGCTACCATGCTGTAATTGGCAGCTGCACACAAAATGATGGACTTCAGGCAAATCAACCATTACACCCTCGTCTTACTAAACACTTGCAGCAAAACGGCCAGCCGATTTAAACCTCAATCTACTGCTCCCATACATTCATCCGGTATTCGTTTAGTAAGGCTTACGATCAAATCAAGCATCGGAAAACATGCTTCTTATGCCTGTTTATGGGCATATTTTCGCCTGTTTCAATCCTTCGGGAAATTTTCGACATGTATTTTGAATTCCGGCTGAAAAGTATATCTTTGCAGCCCTTAATCTAAATTTTCAGGATCATGTACGCGATTGTAGATATTGCTGGTCAGCAATTTAAGGTGGAAGCCGGTAATGAAATCTTTGTTCACCGCCTTGAAGGCAATGCAGGTGATAAAGTGGTGTTCGACAAAGTGCTCGTTCAACTGTCAGACGGTGCCATTGTGAAAAATGTAGCTGCCCCTAAGGTATCTGCGACTATCCTCGATCATTTAAAAGGCGACAAAGTTATTGCCTTTAAAAAGAAACGCAGGAAAGGGTATAAACGCAAAGTGGGTCACCGCCAGGCTTTTACCAAAATCAAGATTGATACCATTGCTTAACTGACCGTTTCCGATCAACCATCCACAAACAAGTAAACACTATTAGTTATGGCACATAAAAAAGGTGAAGGCAGTTCCAAAAACGGACGGGACTCCCATGCGCAACGACTTGGCGTAAAAATTTATGGCGGACAGGCTGCTATTCCCGGTAATATTATTGTCAGGCAGCGCGGCACTAAGTTCTGGCCCGGCACCGGCGTTGATATGGGAAAAGACCATACGATCTTCGCGAAGATTGAGGGTATCGTTGAATTTAAGCGCAAACGCAAAGACCGTAATTATATCAGCGTAATACCTGCAGCCCCAACTGTCAATTAAAAAATCATCCACCTCTTGAAAAGCCCCTCGATGGGGCTTTTTTAATTTATAGCAATAAGGCATAATTTACTCAAAGCATATTGCAAGTGTTTCATTCAACTTATTGTGCTTTCTAAACAGCGCAAGATAGTCACGCTCATTCCCGAAAGCTTTTAAAAGTATCAGTTGCTTCAATGCACTCTTTTCAACAACATCCCAATCATTCCTGTTAGGGAATAATTGCAGAAGTAACGCAAAGTTTTCTATAACCTGGTTCGCTGTGAATTTTGACTTCTCCATATCATCTAATTGCAGCCATTTATAGGCTGATTTGATTGCTTCACTTATAGCTTTTTTGCGATCTCCCTGATACTGTTTCCCGATCAAACCGGTAATAGCCTTACTAATCTCGCTTGTATCTAATTGCTGATACCCTCCTGAATCAAGCGTCAATTGCATATTGTCAACAGAAAGTGCTTTCAAGACTTTTAATGAAGTCCGGTAGCTGCTTGCTGTCTTAATTCTATTAAATTCTTCTTCAGCAATCTTGCGCAGTGTTTCACTTTCCGGTACAAAACCAAATCTGTAGTAGAACCAAAATGCGCCGGATTTCAGGCCTTCCGTATTCTTATAACCTATCTGGTAAGGCTCTACTATAAATCTTTTTATGGAATAGTATTGATGATACAACCGAAGTACCTGCAAGAATAAATAGGCTGACTCCCCTCCACGATATGCATCAAGCACATTCACACCAATCTTACACCGCTGCTGAAAGATCCAACCTCCGCCATATGCTACCGGAAGACGGTTCTTAAAAAGCGTATACCCAATATAGACATCAAACGGAAGACGGCGCTCTTCCACCATAGGATAGAGAACAATATCAATTCCCTTACCCATATTGAAGAACTGCATCTCCTCCACATCAGCATAGGTAGCAGGATCTGTTTCCCTTTGAAGCATTGCAAGTATGCCTCGAGTTGCCGTGATCAATAGTAGCTTCTCATAAGGGGAAATAGCTTTCGGCTTATCGATCAGCTGACCTATCAGCGAACCGGAATCCGGTCTTTTATTCAGACCCGCTTTATGAAAATACGGCGTCCTATGCAGTGAACGCGCAAAAGTTCTTGACGGGGATTCTTCGTCTGTCATCCACGTGATATAGATCTTTAACTGATCATACAGGTAGTCACGCACCTCCTTTTGTAAATGGGCTCTTTCAATAAATTGAAGTAACCATTGCAAATCTGTCAACTGACTGTCACCCTTCAGCCGGCTGATAAACTGACTGAATGTCTCATGCTGCCTTTCAAAATACTCCCGCTCAGTTGCAGGGAGCAGTAAAAGGAATATTTCATTTACAGCTGCCTTAATGCCTGCACATTCCAATATGCTCACTTGCTGTGGAAATCGTTGCACTAACCAGCTTGCCAGTTCAAATCCAAACGTCACATGCACCGGGGTGTTCGCTATTCCGGTACCACTCAATTGATGGCGGATGCGCTCATTACCTTCTGTGAAAAGTGCTTTTGTCACAACGGACACTCTTTTCAATTCAGCTTTTGATAATGCAAATAATTCGTACGTTTCCGGGTAAGCTAACAGAAATAAGAGGCAGTCGTGATAGTCAATCAAAACATTCACTTTGTTGATTGACTTTTGAGATATATCCTTTAGCAATTTCAATTTCAAAGCCGGCCAGTCAGCATTAAAACAGGTAGCAGCTTCACGCAATTGCCTGACCGATTCCGCATCCAAAACTTTTTTATCATTCATGGTATCGGTTGCTTTATTATCAGTTCTTTGCTATAAAAAGGAAAGCAGAAATGCAAGACTACCTGCTTCCTTTCAAAGGAAACAACACCAATTATGTGCAAAATTTAAGATGAATATCAGCGTAAATGATTCCGCCTGATTCACCACTATTCAAAATTACAGTCGCATACAAGCTGTTTTGCACAGATCATGCTTCCTTAAATCTTAAGCTGTAACTGTGCCACAAAATAATTGAAGTTTCTAAATGCATCGCTTGCATTTTCCGTATAGCCGGTATGAACCATATTAAGTTGCAACCGAACAGCATTGTCCGGAAGAAATACAAAACCAATACCACCTGTTATTGTATTAAACTGATCAAGTTCATCGGAAGAAAGCGGGTCAGTATGTTCAAACTTTCCGCCAAGTTCAAATGTCTGTAAACCCGGGATAGACACTTTGTACCGGAATAGAAACTGCCCGAAATAGCCATTCATTTTGTAACTGCTAATCTCTTTTAGTGAATCTGAAGAAGAAATAAACGAATTAACGTTGTTCCCTCCTATGTATTCAGCCTCCACAATCATATTCAATTTGTCATTAAGCTTTTGCTGCCAGCTTACATCAGCGCCGGCAGCATTTGCCGATATGTCCTGCGCTACCCCGTTCACCTGCCCGTTCAAGCCCAGCCGTAAGCCGGAAATTGGCGTAAACTCCACCCTGCCGACAAATGCCTTTCCATAATTGGAATCGTAGTTCACTGACCGGTCGCCGCCATTGAAAACACCTACATAGTAACTCAATGGTGTCGTCTTTTTGAGAAAGGTTCCAAAAACCATGAGTCCGGGATTGTAGGATGAATAATTGTTGCTTACAAACAAGCGGCTGGTAGGGCCGCGGTCTACCATGCGGAGGTCTTCATGACTTGTCAACTCATCCAGTTCGAATGGTTCTTTAAATTGACCGCCGCGTAAAGAAAACTGATCAGAATGTTTGTATTCGAAATAAGCCAATTCGATCACCCTGCCCATTGTTGGGGTAGCTGATTTTAATTCAGGCAACTGAATTCGGATGACGCCAGACCAATGGTCATTCAGCTTAATATCGCTTCTCAACTCAACCCTCCTCAACCTGAAATTGGTAGGTATCGGCACCGCTACTACTTTGCCCTGCAGGTCAACACTGTCAGTTAAAGAAGCTTCAAACCTGCTGTGCACCAGCGCCTTCATTTTAATGGTTGGGTTAAACGCCGGTTTGCCGTCGCCACCTGTTGTTTGAGCTATTGCAGTTAGGATTGTCAAAAACAAGGTGATTGTCAGTAGATATTTTTTCATGTTATCAAAAGGTTATTTTAGTGTTAAATGTAGCCATACTGTTATGTAAAAGAATAGACCAATTCAAAATTTAACATTGGACGGATAACTTCATGCGATCCAAATAAGCATCCTTGACCCTTAAATGGTGGTTTTAGTACACGCTATAGATAACATCACGTAGTAAGGACTTTGATAGGTTTATTGCTTAGATTACCTTAATGCTTACAGCATGTTCTGCCTGAATTTTGTATTGTCCAATACCCAAAATGAATACGTGTACGATAAAATGTACTTCCTTGTAGTAAAGAATATTTAGCGAAAAGCCCCTAAGACAGTGTCTTGGCAGTTTTACGTCTTGCCGTTAATTTTTACCCTTTGCAGAATATACTAATTCTCGTACACCCAAATGAATGGGTATACAGCAAATGGGGATATAGATTATTGGGTGTTGAAATTGAGTATTGAGTAAGTGAGTGAGTGAGTGAGTGAGTGAGTAAAGTAAAGTAGTGATTACAGAATATCAAGTGATCGGCTTCGCCGCAACAATTTAACCATTTAACCATTTAGCAATTTAGCAATTTAACCCACCAACCATTGCATAACAAGATGAACGTATGTCGTACACCCAAATAAATTCATAATCACCAAATAGGTCGATTGTTGCTAACTTTGCTATTCAAAACAGTCATTTATGGCGATTACTAAAGAGCAGGTGCTGAAAGCGTTGAGTTATGTGGAAGACCCTGATTTGGGTAAAGACCTTGTGACATTAAATATGATCAGCGATATCGTACTTGATGGAAAAAAAGTGTCATTTACCGTAATTCTGACTACTCCGGCCTGCCCCATGAAAGATGCCATTCAGAAAGCATGCGAAAATGCCATACACCATCTGGTTGATAAAGAAGCATTGGTCAGCATCACCATGACTTCCGACGTAACCTCTCGCAGAAAAGACAATGGCCTGGTACTTCCTGGTGTCAAAAACATTATTGCCGTGGCCTCCGGTAAGGGTGGCGTGGGCAAATCAACGGTTGCCGTAAATCTGGCTATCGGGTTGGCAGAAAATGGAGCGGCTGTCGGGCTGATTGATGCTGATATTTATGGACCATCCATACCGCTGATGCTCAATATAAAAGGACAGCGACCACAAGTTAAAGACGTGGGAGAAAAACAGATGATGATTCCTATTGAGAAGTATGGAATCAAAGCATTATCCATCGGTTTGCTGGTGGATGAAAAGCAAGCTGTTGTCTGGAGAGGACCTATGGTTTCTTCCGCACTCCGGCAATTTGTAACTGATTGCCTATGGGGTGATCTCGATTACCTGGTGATTGACTTACCGCCCGGCACCGGTGACATCCATCTTACATTAGTGCAAACGGTACCTGTTACAGGCGCCATCATTGTCACAACACCGCAGGATGTTTCACTGGCCGATGCAAAAAAAGCAATGGGCATGTTCAGCATTCACCCGATAAATGTTCCGATTATTGGCGTGGTGGAAAATATGTCATACTTCATCGCCGGGACAAGCGGTAATGATTTACCTGAAAACAAACATTACATTTTTGGCAAAGGTGGCGGTCAAAAACTGGCTGATGAGTATGATGTTCCGTTATTGGCAGAGATCCCCATTATTCAACAGATAAGGGAAGGTGGTGATGAAGGAAAGCCTGCAGTTTTAGGCGATGAACCAATCAGTGCAGCGGTATTCCGGAAACTGGCACAGAAAGTAGCGCAGCATGTTGCCATTAGAAATGCTAATTTTGAATCAACAAAAGTGGTGGAAATTGCCAGCTAACGGCAACTGAACCATAATTCGACATGAACCCCGAAAAGCAAATTAACATTCATGTCGATAAAAAATATATAATGACCACAAAAAAGAAACATCAGGAATTATTAGTCAGGGTAGAAGAATCTCTTGATAGCTTACGGCCCTACCTGAAGACAGACGGAGGAAACATTGAAGTGGTGGAACTAACCAACGACATGGTGCTGAAGTTAAAATTGCTTGGAAACTGCGAAGATTGTCCAATGAGTGAGATGACGATGACAGCGGGAGTAGAAGAAACTATCAGGAAAGCAATTCCTGAAATTTTACGTGTGGAAGCAATTTAATATTTGTAAAGCGAAGGTGATTTGCAATAATGACCATGCTGATTTCTTGGGTGGTAGCGGTCATTCAAACGTTTAACCTAAAACTTTAAAATCTTCAATCAACTATACATTGACGCGGCAAGAGTTATTCAAACAGATTATACAAAAGCAATCTTTCCTTTGCATTGGCCTTGATACAGATATTGAGAAAATTCCTCCTCATCTTCTCTCCTTTGCCGATCCAGTCTTTGAATTCAATAAAAACATTATTGAGGCCACCCGCGATTTTTGTGTAGCCTATAAAATCAACACCGCATTTTATGAAGCGTCCGGCGTAAAAGGCTGGCAGAGTATGCAAAAGACCCTGGACTATATTCCCGAAAATATATTCACCATTGCAGATGCCAAACGCGGAGATATTGGAAACACTTCCTCCATGTATGCGCGTGCATTTTTTCAAAAAGAACAATCAGGCTTCAGTTTTGATGCCATCACAGTGGCTCCCTATATGGGAGAAGACTCTATAACACCCTTTCTTCAGCACAAAAACAAATGGGTGATTTTGTTAGCGCTCACCTCCAATAAAGGCAGCGAAGATTTCCAGCACCGCGCAACAGATGGCGAAGAATTGTATGAAAGTGTGATCAGGAAATCGCAGCAATGGGGTGATGCAGACAATATGATGTACGTAATTGGGGCTACCCATCCGGAATTGTTTTCACACATTCGTTCTATAGCACCCGATCACTTTTTGCTTGTACCCGGAGTTGGTGCGCAGGGAGGTGATTTGCAAAAAGTAGCCGAAGCAGGAATGAATGATCAGTGTGGATTGCTGGTGAATGTTTCCAGGAATATTATATATGCTGAGAAGAGCGATGAATTTTCTATAGCTGCTAGAATGGAAGCTATGAAGTATCAGAAAACGATGCAGGACTTGCTGCAGTCCCGATTCCCTTCATAAAAATTACAGTCCTATTTTTTCAGCGCGGTCAGCGATTGTAAACTTCTGATAAATGAAACTATAAATTCAAGGCTTTTCGGGCCAACTATTCGACCGGCAAACAATTTTTCAAAAGAAATTGAGGGGAATAACGACTATAAATATTTCATTATTCATTTCCTGTTCTCCAATAATTTTAGTAGCATTACTGTGAATTTATTCTATTAATTAACTATCTATTCATATTTCTATGACTGAAAAATTCCTCCATTATCTATGGAGCATGAAGCTCCTTAAAAACAACTTCCTGCAAACTGAGTCTGGTGAAAAAATTCAAATTATCCATGCAGGTGAATACAACACCAATGCAGGTCCTGATTTTTTGAATGCACGAATCAGAATTGGCGATACATTATGGGCAGGCAATGTAGAGATTCACATGAAGTCCTCTGCCTGGAATGCCCACCGACATCAAAACGATAAAGCATATGACAATATCGTTCTCCACGTGGTTTATAAAAATGATCAACCGGTTTCAAGAGAAGACGGCAGCACTATTCCATGCCTTATCGTGAAGCATCAGTTTGACACAAACATTTATGCAAACTATCAGTCACTGATGGGAAGTAACAGCTGGATACCCTGTGAAAGACATCTTTACAAAGTTCCATCAATCGTTCTTCAACAATGGCTGCACCGTTTACAGGTTGAACGCATAGAAGAGAAAATCCAACCCATACTTGCTGCTTTGACGGAGAATCAGCATAACTGGGAAGAAACCTTTTACCAATTCCTGGCTACGGCATTTGGTGCGCGGATTAATGCAGAACCTTTCTTACAATTGACCCGGGCACTTCCTGTTAAAGTATTGGCCAGGCACAAAAACAACTTGTTTCAACTGGAAGCACTGCTGTTTGGCACGGCAGGCTTCCTGGAAGAAAAATTTGCTGATGCCTACCCCAATGAACTGAAAAAAGAATTCAGCTTCCTGAAAAAGAAATATGGATTAGAACCTGTTAAGAAACATATTTGGAAGTTCCTCCGACTCAGGCCTGCTAACTTTCCATCCATCCGAATTGCGCAGTTTGCACAGCTTATCTATAAGTCATCACACCTTTTTTCGAAGATTACTGAAAGCCGGGAAATATCAAACCTTGCACCTTTTTTTGAAGTGACGGCTTCCGCTTACTGGGATGATCATTACCGTTTTGACCATACTTCCATCAGCAGACAAAAATCATTCGGTACCACTGCAATATCCCTGCTTTTGATCAACACCGTTGTGCCTTTCCTGTTTCTTTTCGGAAAATACAGGGATGAAGATGCTTATTGCGAACGTGCATTGGATGTTTTAGAACACGTGCCGGCAGAAAACAATAAAATCCTGAAAAACTGGAGCCTGATGGGCATACAGGCAGCCAATGCATTTGAGTCGCAGGCTTTGCTACAGCTTCATAACAACTATTGCAAAAATTTCCGTTGCCTGGATTGTGCAGTTGGCCACAAAGTATTACTGCAAAATGACCAGCCAGGTCAAGTGTCGGAATAAAGGCTTGTATCAGATGGGAATGCACTTCCGGAAATTGCGATCAAGGCAAGGCAATTCCACAACAATTGGACGATGTATATCTCAAACCCCAATCACCTCTGTGAAAAACTTGCTTGATAATTCATAAGAAAGCTACTATTTTTGGCAAATGAACCGGATGAAGTACTTTGTTGAGGGCAGAATTTTCGGCGTCTGCTCATACCTGGGTGAGAAACTTGGCATTGCCTCGTCTTATATCCGATTGTTTTTTATCTATACGGCTTTTATCGGTATCAGTTCTCCGATCATTATTTATCTGATTCTGGCCTTCTGGATTAACCTGAAGAAGTATATTACAAGAAAAAGAAATCCTGTCTGGGAATAGGAGCGCTGCTCGATTGCTCTCAATCACAACCATCTTTCTTATTAAATTTCCAGAGTCTTTTTTCTAAGTATCTCAGCATGCTTCCATCCTAGCTCAACCCGGCTGATTGGCATATTTTCTCTATAAATAACATACCATTACAATCTACAATCAAAAAAGCCACCCTGCTTTCGCAAAGTGGCTTTCTATCAGCATGTATTACTGATGTTGCAGGCAACACCGCTAATGATTAATCAAATTTCAGATCAAGCGCTAATCCTCTTAATTCATGAACCAATACATTGAATGATTCCGGAACATTCGGCTTCGGCAGGTTTTCACCCTTCACGATCGCTTCATAGGCCTTGGCTCTTCCCACAATATCATCAGATTTAATGGTGAGCAATTCCTGAAGAATATTGGATGCGCCGTATGCTTCCAGTGCCCATACTTCCATTTCACCGAAACGCTGTCCGCCGAACTGTGCTTTACCACCCAAAGGCTGCTGCGTAATCAATGAGTAAGGACCGATGGAACGCGCATGCATCTTATCATCCACCATGTGTGAAAGTTTCAGCATGTAGATCACACCAACAGTTGCCGGTTGATGGAAACGATCTCCGGATTCACCATCGTAGAGATATGTTTTACCAAGAGTCGGTAAGCCAGCCTTTTCGATGTAACCTTCAATCTCTTCAATAGATGCTCCGTCAAATATTGGGGTAGAAAATTTCATACCCAACTTCCATCCTGCCCAACCTAACACCGTCTCATAGATCTGTCCCAGGTTCATACGGGATGGTACACCCAACGGATTTAACACAATGTCAACAGCAGTTCCATCTTCCAGGAAAGGCATGTCTTCATCACGTACAATCTTCGCAACAATACCTTTATTACCGTGACGTCCGGCCAACTTATCTCCCACTTTCAGCTTACGCTTTTTAGCGAGGTACACTTTAGCCAGCTTCAATACACCGGAAGGTAATTCATCACCAATACTGATATTGAATTTTTCGCGCTTATAGCGACCTACTTCTTCATTGTGCTTAATGGTGTAATTATGAAGCAGTATCTTAATCAGCTCATTGGTATGATCATCGTTAGTCCAGTTTCCCTGGTCAACCTCCTGGTAATTGATATCATTCAGAATCTTGGCGCTGAACTTAGTCCCTTTCGCAACCACCACCTCTTTGTACACGTTGGTGATTCCTTTTGAAGTCTTATCCTTCAGCAACTTCATCAGCTTCTCAATGAGGGTATCTTTGATTACAGATGTTGCCTTGGAATGTTCCTTCTCCAGTTTCTCGAGGGAGACCTTTTCTTTAGCTTTAGAATTCTTATCCTTCTTGGCACGGGAGAAAAGCTTTTGTCAATCACCACACCTTCTGTAGATGGTGGTGCTTTCAACGATGCATCCTTCACATCACCGGCTTTATCACCGAAGATGGCTCTCAGCAATTTCTCTTCCGGAGTCGGATCACTTTCACCCTTGGGTGTAATTTTTCCTATCAGGATATCGCCTTCTTTTACATGTGCACCGACACGGATGATTCCGAAATCATCGAGGTTGCGGGTTGCTTCCTCACTTACGTTTGGTATGTCGGGTGTCAACTCTTCTTCTCCCAGTTTCGTATCCCGTACTTCCAGTTCGTATTCTTCAATATGTATGGAGGTAAAGATATCTTCCCTTACAATTCTTTCGCTCAATACAATAGCATCCTCAAAGTTATAACCCTTCCAGGGCATGAATGCCACTTGCAGATTCTGTCCTAATGCCAGTTCACCATCTTGTGTAGCATATCCTTCGCAAAGAATCTGTCCTGTCTTCACCTTGTCGCCTTTCTTCACGATAGGTTTCAGATTGATACAGGTGCTTTGATTGGTTTTTTTGAATTTCAATAATTTATAAACGGTACGACCGGTATCGAAACTGGTCATATCCTGTTCATCGGTACGCTCGTAGTTCACCACAATTTCATCAGCATCTACATATTCTACTACGCCGTTCGTTTCTGCATTCAGCAACATGCGCGAATCCACAGCGGCTTTACCTTCAAGACCTGTTCCAACAATCGGAGACTCAGGTTTCAACAAGGGCACTGACTGACGTTGCATATTAGAGCCCATGAGTGCACGGTTGGCATCATCATGTTCAAGGAATGGAATCAGGGAAGCAGACAAACCAACGATCTGGTTCGGTGCCACATCCATGTATTCAACCTTATCAGGTTCCACTATCGGGAAATCACCCTGGTGACGACTTTTGATCCGGTCTATTTTGAATTCGCCCTTTTCATTGATCGGCACATTGGCTTGTGCAATTACTTTTTCATCTTCTTCATCTGCAGAAAGGAATTCTACTTTCTTCTTCAACTCTACCTTGCCATTATGCACTTTCATGTATGGCGTTTCAATGAATCCCATGCGGTTAATCTTCGCATGAACACACAGTGTAGAGATCAATCCGATGTTCGGTCCTTCCGGTGTTTCAATGGTGCAAAGTCGTCCATAGTGAGAATAGTGAACGTCACGTACCTCAAAACCTGCACGTTCGCGCGAAAGACCACCGGGACCAAGCGCTGATATACGACGCTTGTGGGTGATCTCTGCCAACGGATTGGTTTGATCGAGGAATTGTGATAACTGTGATGTTCCGAAGAAGGAATTGATTACAGAGGAAAGCGTACGTGCATTGATCAGGTCAATAGGTGTGAACACCTCATTGTCACGAACATTCATGCGTTCGCGGATGGTACGTGCCATGCGGGCCAAACCAACACCGAACTGAGCGTACAACTGCTCTCCTACCGTTCTTACACGACGATTGCTGAGATGATCAATATCATCCACCACTGCTTTATCATTCACCAACTGCACTAAATACTTTACAATCGCAACGATATCTTCTTTCGTCAATACCTTGGTATCGAGCTCAGTTTCCTTTCTTAATTTCTGGTTGATCTTATAACGGCCTACTTCTCCCAGATCGTAACGCTTATCGGAGAAGAACAACTTCTCGATAATGCCACGGGCTGTTTCATCATCAGG
Organism: Chitinophagaceae bacterium; assembly: GCA_016704325.1. GTDB lineage: Bacteria > Bacteroidota > Bacteroidia > Chitinophagales > UBA10324 > JACCZZ01. The sequence goes on along the minus strand of JADJAG010000007.1, from coordinate 32,359 downwards.
CGCATCAGCACCGCGCAATTGGCGGTAGATGTACTGAACAGCTTCTAATTCTGAATTGGAAGTATCTTTTTGAAGGGTGTTATAGATAATGGAATAATCAGCACCTACCAATTCCTTTTGAAGGATCACGGTATCAATGCCAGTTTCCAGAATCTCACCGATATTATCTTCGGTTAAAACGGTATCGCGCTCCAGCACCACTTCATTACGGGTAATGGTAACTACTTCGCCCGTATCCTCATCCACGAAATCTTCGTTCCAGCTTCTTAATACTCGGGCTGCGAGTTTGCGGCCGATGGCTTTTTTGAGGTCAGCTTGTTTTGCAGGAATTTCATCCGACAATTCAAACAGGGTCAATATCTCTTTATCGGTATCCCATCCTATTGCACGCAATAAGGTGGTAACCGGGAATTTCTTTTTACGGTCGATGTAAGCGTACATCACATTGTTGATGTCCGTTGCAAATTCCATCCAGGCCCCTTTAAAAGGAATAACCCTTGCGGAATAAATGCGGGTACCGTTCGGGTGAACGGATTGTCCGAAGAACACGCCGGGTGAACGATGCAACTGTGATACAACTACCCTTTCAGCACCATTAATGAGGAAGGTACCTTTGGGTGTCATGTAGGGAATATTTCCCAAAAACACATCCTGCACAATCGTTTGGAAATCGATGTGTTCGGGATCGTTACAGCTCAGGCGCAGCTTTGCTTTTAAGGGCACGCTGTGGGTTAATCCACGTTCAATACATTCTTCAATCGTATAACGGGGCGGATCTACAAAATAATCCAGAAATTCCAATACGAAGATGTTCCGTGCATCACTGATCGGGAAATTTTCAGTGAATACGCGGTAGAGCCCTTCGTTCTTCCTGTTTTCAGGAGTGGTTTCTAACTGGAAAAAATCTTTGAATGACTGAAGCTGAATTCCAAGTAAGTCAGGATATTCGAGCTTAATCTGTGTCTTGCTGAAATTGACTCTTTCGTGATTCTTTGATGCCATTTGATTTTTTTGAAACCTTTGTTTTAGTTAAAAAAGGGAATCAGGTTTCCCGTAAACTGCCGGAAAACCTGATTAATAAATCAAAAAAGGGATCTTATTTGACTTCAACTTCGGCGCCGGCTTCTGTGAGCTTGGCTTTAATTGATTCAGCTTCCTCTTTAGAAACGCCTTCTTTAACAGGTTTCGGAGCCTGATCTACCAGGTCTTTAGCTTCTTTCAAGCCAAGTCCGGTAAGGTCTTTTACCACCTTAACTACTGTCAACTTCTGACCACCTGCTGCTTTCAGAATTACATCGAAAGCTGTCTTTTCTTCTACTGCGGCTGCGGCTGCACCACCACCACCGGCTGCCATTACGGGAGCTGCTGCTGCGGGTTCGATACCATAGTCGTCTTTCAGTATTTTGGCGAGTTCGTTCACCTCTTTTACTGTCAGGTTAACAAGTTGTTCAGCAAATGTTTTTAAGTCTGCCATTTTAGTTTTGATTTATTGATTCGCGAATTGAATGATTGAGTAATATCCGGTAGCCAGTGCGTGTAAGAGGAAGCTTCCCACTAACACCTTTTTCCGGCAATATTTTTAGTTTGAAGGTCTGTCTTCTAAAGTTTTTAAGATGCCTGAAAGCTTGTGTCCGCCGGATTGCAATGCACCGATCACGTTCTTTGCAGGTGACTGCAGTAAACCGATGATCTCGCCGATCAGTTCGTGTTTGGTTTTCAGCTTTGAAAGCTCATCGAGCGAAGTATCGCCGAGGTAGATCGCACTGTCAATATAAGCTGCTTTCAGCACCGGTTTATCTCCGGCCTTTCTGAATTCCTTGATCACCTTAGCAGGAATGGATCCTGTTTCCGAAAACATAACGGAAGTAGGTCCCTGCAGTGCTTCAAACAATCCATCATAACCGGTACCGATTGACTCGAGCGCCTTCCTGATAAGTGTATTTTTGGCTACTTTAAACTCTACACCCTGCTTAAAACACAGGCGGCGCAGTTTATTGATCTGCTCCACATTCAGATGGGAAGCGTCAGCCAGGTAAAAAATTGGTTGCTTTTGAAAACCTCTCGGTCAGCTCAGCAATTGCTACTTTTTTGGTTGCCTTATCCATCGGTTAGTTGATTAGCGTTTTAGTATCTATAGAAATAGAAGGGCTCATGGTACTGGCCATATACACACTCTTTAAATAGGTGCCTTTGGCGGAAGATGGTTTCATCTTCACGATCGTATGGATGAGCTCGTTTGCATTTTCAAAAATCTTTTCCTTCGGGAAGGAAACACGGCCGATAGAAGCATGTACTATTCCCTGTTTATCAACGCGGAATGCGATTTTACCGCCTTTTACTTCTTTAATGGCATCAGCCACATTTTCTGTTACCGTACCGGACTTGGGGTTTGGCATCAGGTTACGTGGACCGAGGATCTTACCGAGTTTAGCGATCTTGGGCATTACGCTGGGGGTAGCGATGATGACATCTATTTCCGTCCAACCTTTTTCCACTTTCTCCACAAATTCCTGTAAACCGGCATAATCGGCTCCGGCCTCTTTGGCTTCGGCTTCCTTATCAGGATTACAAAACACCAAAACGCGTTTGGTTTTACCGGTTCCGTGTGGAAGGTTAGCGACGCCACGAATGGCCTGGTCAGCTTTGCGGGGATCTACTCCAAGCCTGATGTGCAGGTCGATGGAGGCATCGAATTTCGGTGTTGAAACTTCCTTGATCAGGTTCGATGCATCCGACAAGGTATAGGCCTGGGCACTCTTTACTTTAGTGTTGACCTGTTTGCGTTTCTTGGTTATCTGCAATGGTTTTCTGGTATGATAAATGAGGTTGAGAAAAATTGGAACGCAAAAGTAAGGGTAAAGTTTGGGATTACAAAGGGGGTGGGGAAATAATGTTGGGGAGGGTGGCTGGATAAGGATATGCTACCCGATATTTAGTGGTTTCAATAAGTAAGGGATTGAAAACCACTTCTTTTCAGTAGAACCGGATTATTAATCCTGTACAAAGTTGCGACATGAGCGTCAGGCAGATATGTTAAGGTTTGTTTATATCTTGTGTAAGCATTTCTTAGCAATTTAAAACAAATCTAACGATGAAGAAACTAATTCTACTCGGCAACATCTTAATCTTAATTTCCTATTCGGGTATAGCTCAAATTACTCAAAGATGTGGCACAATGGAGCATTTGGAAATGCTTATTAGTAAAGACTCTTCTCTTCAACAGAGACTTAATGACAATGAAATAAAAATTCAACAATGGATCAGTGAAAACAAGGGAAGTGCACCGCGTGATCTAGTAACAATTCCGGTGGTAGTACATGTGGTTTGGAATATTGAAGAAGAAAATATTTTATATGAACAAATTAAATCTCAAATTGATGTTCTTAATGAAGACTATTCCCGATCAAACGCTGATGCAGCTAATACTCCCCTTGTATGGCAAGGAATTGCTGCTAATTCTAATATTCAATTTTGCCTTGCAAATAGAGACCCAAGTGGAAATTCCACAAATGGAATAGTTCGCGTTCAAACCACGAGAACAAGCTTCAAGCAAGGAGACAAAATGAAGCATCAAGAAACCGGAGGGGCAAATGCTTGGCCAAAGGAATCATATCTAAATATTTGGGTTTGCGATCTTACCACAAATTTGATCGGACAAGAAATTGTTGGATTTGCTACTTTTCCAGATGAGGCCTCTGGCGGAGAAGATGGAGTGGTTGTAGATTATCAAGCGTTTGGAACAATGGGAACAGTAATTCTCCCATATAATAAAGGTAGAACCGCAACCCACGAGGTTGGACATTGGTTAAATCTAAAACACATCTGGGGATTTTTTACAGGAATACTTGCAACTTGTTCAGATGATGATGGTTTAGAAGATACACCACTACAATTTGATTTTAATGAAACTTGTTTTGGTTCTCCATGCTATGATCCGTGCAATACAATTGAACCAGGTATTATGTTTATGAATTTTATGGATTATACGTTTGATGCTGGCATGAACCTCTTTACCCTGGATCAGTCTGAGGTTATGACCGCAACCCTAAACACCACCCGTTTAAGTTTGCAAAGTTCGATGGGATGTGTTGAAGTGCCACCCGTTAATTCTTCGATTGTTTGGCAGAAAAGTTACGGTGGTAGCAATGATGATTGGATTGCTTCAATTAAACAAACAACTGACGGAGGGTATGCTGGAATAGGTTATTCTCATTCAGTTAATGGGGATATTTCTGACCACAGAGGCGGAACAGATCTTTGGATGTTAAGATTAAATATGGATGGAGAGTTGTTATGGCAAAAATCATTAGGAGGATACGGAGATGAAAGTATTTCTTACGATAGAGCGATGGATCAAACTAATGATGGTGGATTTATCATTGCGGGATCTTCAAACTCTAATGACAGTTACATTTCGGGCAATCATGGAGCAAGTGATTACTTGATTATTAAAATGGATGAGAGTGGTGAAATAGAGTGGCAGAAATGTCTTGGAGGATCAGGCTATGATGGAGCAAACGCCATTGTACAAACATCTGATGGTGGTTATATAGTTGCAGGACATTCAAACTCAAACGATGGTGATGTTTCTGGTAATCATTCGGGTTACGATTACTGGATTGTAAAATTAGATGCATTTGGCAATTTAGTATGGCAAAAATCCTTAGGAGGCTATGGAGAAGATAGTGCAAGTTCAATTGATCAAACTTCTGATGGGGGATATATCGTTGCAGGACATTCCTGGTCGAATGCCGGAGGAGATATCACCGGAAATCATGGAGGAACAGATTATTGGATAGTAAGATTGAATACGGACGGCAATCTCATATGGCAAAAGTCTTTAGGCGGCAGTGCTAATGATGTTTGTTTTTCGATTGAACAAGCAGACGATGGTGGATTTCTCATGGCGGGTTTCTCTGCATCAAACAATAATGATGTGTCAGGTAATCATGGGGGTGGAGATTATTGGATCGTAAAATTAAATATGGATGGTGCTTTAGTCTGGGAAAAAACTTTAGGAGGGAGTAGCCAAGAAAACGCTTTCTCAATAAAGAAGTCACATGATGGTATAGGCTATCTAGTTGGTGGAACAGCGTACTCAAATGATGGTGATGTTTCTGGAAACTTTAGCGAACCACCCAACTCTTGGATTATTAAAATAGATTTAAGTGGAAATTTAATATGGCAAAAGTCTTTTGGTGGTAACCTTGATGATGCAGTGTGGTCAATTGAGCCACTAAATGATGGTGGATTTGTTGTTGGGGGATACTCAAACTCAAATGACGGTGATGTTTCTGGAAATCATGGTGGCTACGATTATTGGATAGTAAACATCACGGAAAGTGATTGTGAAAATAATTTCTTTATTAATATACTTGATGGTTCAGACACTTTTTGCACAGCAGGCAGCGCAATTTTAAAAATGCCAATTCCCAATATTTCATACCAATGGTTAAAGAACGGGGCACCTATTACCGGAGCAACACTGGAAACATACACTGCTACCAAAACTGGTGATTATTCCTGCATTGGCTCAAACTCAGTATGCTCGGGTACATCCAATATCATTCACATCACAGTCAATAAAAATCCCTCTGCCACTATTTCTCCAAGCGGAACCGTAACTATGTGTGCAGGAAATTCAACTGTTTTAACTGCATCCTCCACTTCAACTGATGTTATCTATCAATGGTACAAGGGAAACAATCCCATTGCCGGCGCTACAAACGCTACTTATCCTGCTACCAAAGATGCAAAGTATAAGTGCAAGATCACAAAAACATCAACCGGTTGTAGTGCCTTTACAAATAAGACAACTATTAGCCTTACCTGCCGATTAGGAAACGAAAGTATTGTTTCTCTTTATCCCAATCCAGCTAAAGATAAAATTACTATAGAGTTGAATTACATTGAAAATGTGAGTATTCAGATTACAGATGTTACCGGCAAACAACTCAAAATAATTGAACCTACAGATTTTACGCTGGAGTTTTCCGTTGCCGAGTTAGCTCAGGGTTTATATTTTGTGAATGTGTTGGAAGCGAATAAATTGTTGCAGGTGGAGAAGTTTGTGAAGCAGTGAGGTTGTTTGCTGGAATTATTCGGTGAACAGTTTATGGTAAGAATTGAAAGGAGTAAACCAAGATTTTCAACCAATGAGTTTTACTCATAGAATACCACCCAATGAGTTAGCAGGTTATTCTCAGATAGCTGACTTCAATATATTTATTCAAGGGGAACTTCAAAAGCCCAACCCAGTCAAATCTTTTGGAGGAAGTCTTTTGATTCGGGAAAAGATATTCACTGCGCCAATTGAGTTTCCGAGCAATGATGCATCAGGACTGCGTTTTGTCAATTGTTTTTTCAAAGAGGATGTTTTATTCTTTAACTCGGTATGGGATGTTAATCTTAGTTTCAATCAATGTTTCTTTGATAAACGACTAACCTTGAACGGAAACAAAACAAAATTTAACTCAGAATTGAATTTTGTTGAGGTCGCGGTCGGAATTCAATTTTTAGTAATTCAAGGGGAGTATTCTGACTGTAAATGGACCTTTAATGAGAATACAACCGTCAATATCAGTGGTGGTACATTTCAAAAATTAAATATTGGTTACTGGGGAGGTGGAAATATGAAATCTGTTTGGATCAATTTTGAAAAGGTAGTGGGCGATATTAAAGTTACAGGTGCAAAAACGAAAATTGAAGAGTTACACTTCTCTCATCATTCGCCAAACTCATCAATTGCAATTGAAGATATCAACGTGAACTGCCTGAGCATTTATAGATATAGGAACATAGATGGATTGAGAATCTGGAACCTGAAATCAATGAAAATGGATGGTTTGCCCACAGAACTATCAATTGCCGAATCTTATCTCGGTAAGGCTGAATTTTATTCTGTTGATTTCGGAAGTTTCGCAAAGGTGAACATTGTTAATTCTCATCTGGCAGATTGTTCATTCGTAAATGTAAGGTGGTCTGTAACTATTGGTTCATTCAAAGGGCGAAGAATTTACAGAGAGGATGAAGACATAAAAGTAGAGAGTATGATTAAAAGGATTGAGCATCCTTCACCTGTTTATGATGCAGAAGCAGAGCAGTTCAAAGTGGATGAAAAAGTTTTAGCCTATTATAGGAATCAACGAGAAACCTATAGACAGATCAAGTATGCCCTGAGCAAGCAAGGGGATGTTGTGAATGAGCAAAAGTTTCACTCCCTTGAAATGAGAGCCCACGATCGGTCAATTACTTTTGAAAAGGACCCTGGCACAAAATTAATAATAGGGTTCAGTCATGTATTTAGCGATTTTGGGTTGAGCATGTTAAGACCATTTATCGGGTTAGTAATTATTCATTGGTTAATGTTTGCTATTTTAATAATGCTCTTTAACTATCACAACTTGTCATTTTCGATTGCTCAAGCTTCTAACTCTGCTTTTGAATCAGCTTTTGCTGAATACTTCAGATTAATGAACCCGCTCAGAAGAAATGAGAAAGAGTTTGTTGGCTATAGTACAATAATTGACATCGCTATGCGAGTTTGGGCTTCGTACATGATCTATAATTTTGTGCGAGCAACAAGAAGGTTTATCAAATAACATGACATTTTTTATGAGTAATCATTTTCATGTGGAGTCCTAAAAAGTAAAACTATGAGTAAGAAAAACGCAAGAAATAAGCAGGTGGATATTGCAAAAACAATCCCTTACGAAGAGGTTGCTGAGTTTAATACCCTAATCCCACTATTTAAAAGCCTATTCACAGAAAAAAATGTTGAAGCAGTCTTGAAAGCTTGGGAAAATCATGAGCAATCAAAGAATAGTGAAGGTGAGACGCGAATAAAGATAGAACAGGAAAGGTTTAAGATCGTTTTGGAAAATCAAAGAAACTATCGTATAAATTTTGTTCGTGAAAGTGTTTATAACGTTATAGTTCTGATGATTGTTTTGGGAGCATCTATTGTGACTGGATACCTCCAGTTAATTGAGAAAAATCTAACGGGTTATATTTTGGTAGCTATTGTAACTGCATTCTTAACAAATGCAATCCGTCGCAAAAATCCTCCTATTGACAAATAATAGTCCACCCTCGTTAGTCCGGATTTGTAATTACAGGTGTTCGAAACCTTCAGAGCCCTTGACACGCTTAACTTTCATTCATATTTCTATCCGGAAAAGTGCGCATAAAATTCAGTCTCAAATAGTCATGAATTATTTTCCCCTAAGGAAAGCATGGTGTCAATTGTAACCCATTACATTTTCAGTATAAAAACCGCTAAAGCAGATTGTCTGTAACGTATGCCCAGCAAGGTTTTGAGTATGTTTCGAAAAGTAGTGATTACAAATCACAGGTGTTCGAAACCTTCAGAACCCTTGACTGGCTTAACTTTCATTCATATTTCTATCCGGAAAAGTGCGCATAAAATTCAGTCTCAAATAGTCATGAACTATTTTCCCCTAAGGAAAGCATGGTGTCAATTGTAACCCCTTACATTTTCAGTATAAAAACCGCTAAAGCAGATTGTCTGTAACGTATGCCCAGCAAGGTTTTGAGTATGTTTCGAAAAGTAGTGATTACAAATCCAGACTAACTTGGCTTAATGATCCTGAGCCACCACTGTAACATTTATATTAAGTTTGCCGGCACTATCAGTTGTTGAAGCAATGTTTTTAACAGTTATGTGAGGGTTATAGGGAACGCTTCCATCTTTCCATGGAAAAGCACCTCCATAAATTCCAATGTCAGTTCCATCCGTACCTGCATTCTTACCTGGAGAAGTCGCCTGAAGATGGTAATCATCAGAGTAGCTGAAACCTGCTCCGGTTTGTGGATAATTAACAAAAATTGAATTGAGGGGTTGAGCATTGATATTCCCACTGCAAATCCAAGATAAATCGCAAATAATGCTATTAATGACTAAATTATTTTTTATGGTAAGTGAATTACCAATAATTATATTGTTATTCACGCATAGAAAAATATTATTTCTAATTTCTGAAGTTAAGATGCTATTAATGGGATAGCTTCCGTTGAAGACAAAAACATTATTTGCTAATAAATTATTAGCTCCAAAATTAAATATGCCAGTAAGAAAAATGTTGTTATAAAACGCATTATTGTAACTTTCAAATTCCGCTTGAATGTAATTCAATATACATTCTGAAACCGTAGAATTGAATACAGTAGCATTCATAAGGATAAAATTGTTTCCTAAGTTACACCTGGAAATATGAATAAAAGAAAGTCCACTGCTATTAAAGAAAATGGATCCATTAATTAATAAACCCGTCACTGAACTGTGGTCGGCTCCATCATAAAAAGATATGCTTGCATTCAAAACTGAATAGTCTGTAGCTGTTGAATAATTTGGATTGTGCCCTACCCCGATAAGGTGTAGTTCCTTACTTATAGTTAAATTCCCTGGGTAAACTCCTCCCGGAATATAAATAGTATCCCCTGCAAGTGCTCCATTAACGGCCAATGAAACATCAGTATAAAAAGTAGCTGCACCCTGATGTTGAACTGTAATAAGTTGCTGGGCATAAGAAAAGAATATAGAAGTATTCATCAGTAGTAAAAATGCAATTATAGAGCGCATGACAGTGATTTTAAGAATTATTGAATGACTAATTTTCCTTCCTTTTGATTTTTCTCCGTGCATTAACCTGACAACATAAACTCATATAGTGAATTCTAAATGAAGTTTAATTCATCAAGGTTTTACCTCTCAATCACCAGTTTCCGGGTAATTCTTTCACTGCCAATCGCTATCTCCACATAGTACATAGCCGAAGGCAATTCATTTCCGTTAATTTCTTTGCTGAACTTCGTTTCTGTGGTGCCTTCAAAGATTTTCTGCACTTTTTGTCCGAGAATGTTTACCAATTCAACGCTTACTTTTTCTTTTAAAGGATTAGTAAATGACAATACAAAATTGCCAGATGTGGGATTTGGATAAATTGAAACATTGTAAGCGTTCAAATCATTTTCTTCCGTTAAGGCATCTTTGAGGGGGCTTGTGGTAAAACTCTGCAATGTTGAGTATTGTGAATTATCAACTGCACATACAGCCTTTACCTGATATTCGTACGTAGTTGAAGGAGATAATCCATTAATAGTTTTCGGACTTGACGTAACATTAACTGTTGTGAAACTTCCTCCCAATGGTTTATAATTTATCTTATAGCTCACAGGGTTGCAAACTCCCGTCCAACTGATTAGGGCAGAGCTCGAAGTAATGCTTGTTGCTGTAATGTTGATAGGGGCAGTACACTTTAGAGTAGTTGAAGTAATTATAGCATAATTCCCTGTGGTTGCACTACCAGAACATTTTGAAGCCACCGACAAATCATAGCTTGTATTTGGTAATAAATTTAGAAAAATGTAGCTCAATTGATTTCCCAATTTTATGGGAGTGGACCATTCAGTGGTACCGGTAATTCGATACCGCACTTTATATTCCGTAATTCCTGAAATTGCCTGCCAGTTTAAGGTTGCGCTGCAACTTGTGACATTGGTTGCTGATAAATTTTTAGGTTTTGGAATATTTGATTGGCTAACATTGTAAGAGTCAGTAGAAGATGCGCCATTAGCTCCTGTAACTGTAACGGTGTATGTGCCCGGTGCAAGTCCTGTCAAATCCTGCGTAATGGCACCATTTGACCATAAGTAAGTGTAAGGTGATACACCTTTTGTAACCTTTATGTCAACAGCACCTGTGTTCGGGCAAACAACACCTGTCTTTAAAACCAGGCTAATCTTAGGTGCCGATAAGCTCTTTGTAAACGTATCGGTGAGTACAGAGCTCCAATAACCTCTGGTGTCTTTGAATTGAAAATTAGCGGTATGTGTGCCATTAGGTAAACCAGTAGTAGCAATATCAGTGATTAAATCATAAGGGTTTGTTGGTACCGCCAAATTCACATTCACCATATTGGCAGATTCCTGGTTAAACCAGTAGCGATACGCAGTTACCAGATTGGGTAATCCATTGGTTGGTGCAAGTTTTTGAAAAAACTGGCTTACTACAGAACTCCAATTATCGCTCTTATCTTTAAAACGAATGTGAAATGAATGAAGACCATTTGCTAATCCTTCTGTTGGTATGCCTGTATTAATTGTATAGTTGCTGACTGAAGCAATTGCCTGACTTATTTTATCAGCATAGTTATTGTCGAACCAATATTCATACTCATTTAAACCACTTAAACCTCCTGATGCGGAAATGTTAGCAACATAATTCGCTGACCAGCCTTGTTGTTCTATTGCATTATCGGATGTAAATCGAACTAACATTGCGCCCCCGTTTGAAAATATTGTAGGAGGTAATGTGCTACCAGTAAAAACACCAATAACAGGGGCGGCTGTTGTACTACCATCATAAACAGTGATGCCATCATAATTCAGTTCCGTATCAAAGAAACTGAATGACAAAACAATTGATAAAGCATTTGCTGGTTGAATTAACCACTTGCAATCTGCATTGCTGCCATAGTTGCTTGTACCACTTCCATCATTTAACGAACCAGATGCTGATGTTAATAAAGTAGTCCCTGCACAATAGCCTGTTTCTATTGAAGTATAAGAGGCATTCCAACCCTGCGCCACAACCGCTCCATCAGTATGAAACTGAAGATACATAGCCCCACCAGAAGAAGTTAAAACAGGTGGCAATGTCGTTCCGGTAAAAGTGCCTATCAAATTAGAGTTGGCATCAGCACCATCAAATACCTTAACCCAATCATAAATAACACCGGAACCTCCTTGCGCAGCAAGCTCTAAATCGAACAAAGTAAATGTCAAACTGATTGATACAGCTGACAGTGGATCAATCAGCCACCCGCAATCTGTGTTATTGTAATAGTTATTTACTGCGCTACCGTCAGTAATGGTTCCCGAGCTTGCAATTAAAACATTTGATGGATTACAATATCCAATTCCCACTGAAGTATATGAAGCATCCCAACCTGAAGCAGTACCCGAAGGGGTGCTGCTGAATACTACCAATATTTGACCTGTCGAATAATTTTGAATTGGGGGAATTGCATCTCCAGAATATTTATGTATTAATGGAGATGAAGTAGTCGGCCCATTGTAGATCTTAACCGAGTCACCTAATTGTAAATCAAATGATGAAAAAGCCAATGAAATGGAACTGGCTCCTGGTGGTTCAATTTTCCATTGGCAATTTGCATTGTTAACATAATCATTGATACCACTTCCATCGGATAGAATGTCTGCAGATTGATTTAATATAATTACCCCGCTACAAAAGTTTGTGCTTGAAGTTACTGAAGTGTAATTTGCATTAAATCCGCCAGCAATACCAGAAGCATCCGAGGTGAATCTAACAAGCATAGATGATCCGTTAGCAGTAATTGGATCTTGGAGTGTATTTCCGGAAACCTTTTTTAATAATTCATCATTTGTACTGCTACCTTTATAGATATAAACAGTATCCCCGGCTAATAAATCGAATGAACTAAATGACAAAGTAATAGATGTAGCACCAGTTGGTTGTATCTTCCATATGCAATCGGCATTGTTCCCATAACTACCACTCCCAAGTCTCTCCTGAAATTCTCCAGTTGCACTCGTAAGATTTGTTGTGCCCGCACAATAACTTGTTGGAGATTTAAAAACATTTACAGCATACCATGCATTATACACGGCGGTATACTGTGCGCTCCCCAATCCAAACAAATCTATAGCTGCATTTAGTGACCCTACGGCTGCGTCCAAATATCCTGAAGTAGAAGACAAATAGGTTGTTAAATTCCTATAAACAATATTTAAAGCGTCATCCATCCCCATAGCAGAAACATTAAATGAATTGTCAAACTGGTTTGTACCTATTCCGCCATTGACCAAAAGATAAAACCAATAATTTTGCACACCGCTATTGGAATGCACACCACCCAGATCATTCATATCATAGTCTGGTGTATAACTTAATGGTTTCCAAAAGTACTCCTCAGAAAGATATGGATCAGAATTAGGATATATTTTAGCATGGCCATTCAAATTTGGATCTTGGAGAGATCTGTAAAAATATGGTGCCTTTATCTTTACTTCTTCACCCATTGTCCAATTTGCCGTATTTGGCTTAGCATAAAATTCAATGGCAGTTCCAAAAATATCTGAAAAAGATTCATTCAATGCACCTGATTCATTCTCGTATTTCACTTGCTTATCCTTCATGCTAGATTCATAAACTAAATGTGTAAATTCATGTCCTGCCACATCTAGGCAAACAATAGGTCGAAAATTTATGTTATCTCCTAAACCAAAAACCATAATCCCCTCAGTTGCATATGAATTGTTTGGGTATCCATATTTACTATTTTCAATACTAAAGTTGAGATAACTTTTGATTGAAGCTCCCTGATTATTATAGCTATTTCTATTAAATTTCTCTTTGTAGAAATCGAATACTTTTTCCATACCCCAATGCGCATCCAATGCGGGATTATTCATAAGTAATCCGGTATATGAACCAAGAGTACCATTAAATTCAAACGAGTGATCACCAGAAGAAGTTAATAGTACAAATGTCCCAAGCAAATCATCACCAATAAAATCATCATCCCAGATTTTAACAATATAAGGTCCATTATCATTTAATGGCAAGGTGACACTAAACGTATCAGGGACAATTGTATTCTCCTTTATTGTCGAAGAATAAAGCGTATTTTCACTTGCATCCTCAAGGGTAAAAAAAAGATCAGGTTCTCCCCCATTTATATTTTCGTTTGAACCCACCCACCAATTATTGTTTAATTCTGAAATAATCAATTTTATTTGAAAAACAACTGGCCACAAATCTTTATCCTCAGAAGTAAAATCAAATGCATTTTCAAAGTCTACTCCGCTTTTTAAGTCGTAGGTAAAGACTTTTCGATCATAATCCCTAAGACTATAATTAAATAAATCGTTATAAACTGTTATGGTTTGAGAACCACTATATATTGTCTGACCAATCCCATTCACATCAAAATTGTAAACAACTGAAACTTTACTTATCAAACTTCCATTAACAGCATCAATTACATAAATATAGGTACCCACGTCCTTCGTAGGAATTCTAATCCTATAAGACAAGTGAAACTGCTCCTGCTTGTTTTCTACCTTAATTGGTGAAATACACAATTCAACTAAAGGATAAAAAGTAGAACTTGTATCAACTCTAATCATCCTTAAATTATTCTCATAGACGGAGTCTTCCAATTCAAATTCGGTTCCTCTTGAATACTTTTTTGCCAACACCAAGGCTTCCTTTTGTGAGAGCGTAGGAATAATATCCAACTCTATTCCGCGGTAAAATTGGCCATTAACCGTAACAAGTTTACCATCCCTTTCATGTAACAACAGTACTCCTCCGTTTACTTTCACGTCCTTATAAAACTGTTGACAGCTATAATGAGTATATCCCAGATTATCTACATTCAATTTCTCAATATTGAACTTGTCATCATCTCTCAATCCCAGTCTCTCTTTAAAAACAAAAACGAAATCCTCTTGCTTACAGCTATCTTTTGCGTCAAAACGAATATTATACGAATTAGATTTGTATTCCTCAAACGTGTTATTATTGACTAACACATCTTCACTCTCAGCCACCTTAATATTTGCGCCCTTCTCTTGCGCTTGAGTATAAAAAATGTTAAGACATAATACCGAAGCAATAAAAGGGAAACCTGAAACAATCTTTTTCATAAGAATTTATCTTTTAAATTATTGATCCTGCGCCGCTACTTTAATGTTTATAGGAAAATTCCCATTCTGATCTGTTGAATATCCTAAATTCTTAGTTTGTATATGAGGATTTGCAGGAACACTACCCTCTTTCCAGGGAAATGCTCCTCCATAAATTCCAATGTCTGTTCCGTCTGTGCCAGCACTATTCCCTACAGATAAAGCATTTAGATGATAGTCTTCACTGTAAACGTCTAGTGAATTAGAATACATGGTAAAAATTTCAAATTGAGGTTGATTAATAAGATTATTTGATCCAATAGCACCTGTTGGCATGCCCTGCACAAAAATGTTATTGTTAAATAAACCGCCAGTAATTCCATATGGAATTTGCTGTGCGGATAAGAATATATTATTCTCAAACATACAATTAGTAATTGCGGACATTGCGCAAGAACTCGTCCAATAATAGCAACTCCCTTGACTATAGAATATATTGTTTCTAAAGATATTATTGTCCGAAAAATAAAACATCGCACCTAAAATAATATTATTGTAAAAACCATTATTATGTGAATATCCACCGTTAACAAACCCACTAATAATATTATTCTCAAATAGTATATATTGACTTTCATTAGGGTGATACTGGTAGTTTTGGTCATAGTATTGCATAAAATCACATGTTATCATGTAACATCGTCTAATCGTGATACTATTTACCGGTGCATTTTCTCCAGTGTAGGATCCAAAAAATATTCCTCCGTTAATTCTTACCCCTTCAATAGTTGAGTAATCCGAGCCTGCAGTAAAGTTAATGGAGCCATTCAGGTAGGTAAATGATGTCGCCAGAGTCGAGTCTGGATCGTGGCCTACACCAATAATATGGATTTCCTTATTGATGCTTACAGCAGTATTAGAATAAGAGAAACCTGGAACATAAACAGTATCCCCACTTTGAGCCGCATTCACTGCGGTTACAAAATCAGTATAAAATAATGCTTGTCCAGAATGATGCAATGCTATTAATTGCTGTGCCATTGTTGAATCAGTCAGCAAAGAAAGGCTTACAAAGACTATAATAATTTTCATAATTGATGTATTTTGATATGCTCAATGATCTTGTGCAACTATTTTAATATTTAAAGGAAGCTTACCATTCTGATCAGTTGAGGAACCTATTTGTTTTAGGGCAACATGAGGATTTACAGGTAGCCCCCCAACTTTAAATGGTGTAATGGATCCAAATATTCCAACATCGGTTCCATCAGACCCTGCATCATTACCAAGACAAGTGGGTTTTAAGTGATAATCATGTTTATAGTTGTAAGTATTTCCCGATTGACTAACAAAAATATCGGAGGCAAGTATTCCCTTAATATTGTTTAAATCGATATCACCATACAATTGCGGATTTGAATTAACAAAAAGGTTGTTAATAAATTGATTATTACAACCTACGCAACCATTTATATTCGAATTATCACCGATAAAAATGGAATTCTGAAAAACAGAATTCTTAT
This sequence comes from Chitinophagaceae bacterium, assembly GCA_016704325.1. Taxonomy (GTDB): domain Bacteria; phylum Bacteroidota; class Bacteroidia; order Chitinophagales; family UBA10324; genus JACCZZ01. The sequence continues at coordinate 16,139 of JADJAG010000007.1, read as the reverse complement.
TTACTAAAATTAGTGGCGAAGGGGACTCTGGTTTGTATAAAAAAATGCAATTAACAAACTGGCTATCATTTAAGTAAGCAATTTGCCCTTGGAATATTGAGTTATTTGAAATAACAACACAATCTGAAATATTGCCAGTGTTATTAGCAGTAATCGAATTCAAAACAACACATTCTGACAAGATTATCTTGCTATTTGCATCAGGACCTCCAAAAAATGACAAAGATGTAATTTTACACCTGCTGATAAATATATTTTGGACATTGGTAACCATTAATATTGCATCTATATCAATACCAATGATTGAACTATTATCAGAACCAGTATAGAAAGCAAAGTAATTTGTGATCCTACTTATTCCCGTGGCCAATGTGGAATCAGGATGGTACCCCACTCCTATAAAGTGGAGTTCTTTGTGAAGATTAATAGCGTCGGTGGCTTCTAAAGTGTAGGTTCCGGCAGGAAGATATATTGTGGCTCCCGCAATTGCATTAATAATTGCAGCATCAAGATTGCTATAAAATACCGTATTTGTTCCTGATTCCACTGCAAATACAGCCTGGCCATTCGTGATTTTAAAAAAGGAACATATCAATGCAAATAGTAAAATTCGTTTCATGGTCAACTTTCAAAAAATGATTAGTGATCTTGGGCTGCTACTTTTATATTCACTGGTAAATTACCAGAGGCATCAGTATTACTGCTAATTATTTTGGATTGAATGTGAGGGTTGGTAGGAATGCTTCCCTCTTTCCAAGGATAAAGCCCACCATAAATACCTACGTCTGTTCCATCGGCTCCAGCATTTTTGCCAGGTGAGGTTAATTTGAGGTGATAATCGTGAGAATAATCAAAGCTGGAACCACTTTGGTTAATGAAAATTGATAATTGGTCCTGAGAGTAAATGTTCTCCTGCAAAATATTTGTAGGGCTAACAAAATTATTACTGGTATTTACAAAAAGATTATTGCTAATAAAATTATTTTGGTTATAGCCATTATCATTATAACAACACGGAGTCAAGACAATATTGTTTTGAATGACCGATTGATATATATTAATTATGGCATTCTGTGGATAATTATTGAGAAATATATTGTTTGAAATTATGTTGCCTGCGCTAACATTATTAATATACGTACTTATAATGTTGTTAGAAAAAATATTGCCATCATTCCCTGCAAAGCCTCCACCATCAATTACACTAACAACATTTTCACAAATAATATTGTCTCTAAATCTATCACTAAGACCGTATGGATTGTCAAATGAAATTGATGTTAGAAAACACCTGCTAATTTTGATACCACTTACTTTAGTGGAATCCAACTCCGGATATTCTCCAATAACAATTGATCCTCCAAAAGAGCCTGATCCGCTTGGAATTAACTTGATTCCAATCACTTCTAGATTATCCGATCCCGTTCCAATTATTAATCCTCCACTCAAAATAGTGAATGCAGTCGCTTTAGATGAATCTGGATTATGTCCAATGCCATAAATGTGCAGTTCCTTTCTAATTTCCAAATCACCAATTGGATATGTTCCTCCCGGAATATAGATTGTATCACCACTTTGAGCATTTGATACTGCATCAGTAACTTGTGAATAGAAACTTGGCTGGCCGTTATGGTGGACAGTAACCAAATTCTGTGCTATTGATAATCGGCTTATTAAAAACAAACAAATAATGATGATGTAGTTTTTATTCATAATGTGTGATTTTTCAAGTCCATCGTCGTCTTACAATTTATTAGGGAAATAAACAGTGCTAAGCAATTTCTGCAAAAAAACCAATTCACTCAATTCTTGTCCAAAGCACAACAACTTAGTTTTCAAGTGCACATAATATCAAATGCATAGAGTCAAACCCAGTAGATTTTCAAAGTGAGCAATCAAATGTAATTAAAGTTCTATGCAATTCAAACTTTCCAAATAAAATTATATACAAAATACGACTGATTCTTACTTGATAAATTATAAAAGCAATTTATTCCAGTTTTATGTATAGTTATGCCAGCGAGTAATGGTGCACTTGAAAAATCACAGGCACAACTTTGCAATCCGGGCTTTCTGACCAAAGTATTTCAATTTCGCTTTCTTGCCGGAAGTTTCAGAATCACTAAGTGCGAATAAGATCTGGCATTTAAACTTCCAAGCGACCAGCGTTTAACAATGTTGCCGAAAAAATGATTTAAAGATGATTCGAAGTGATACTAATACTACCCTGCGAATCTTCTACAAATGTTCATCAGAAAGAACGGAGGAGTAGAAATGAGTTCTCATGTCTTTAGGGTTTGCGTAATAAATTCAAATTTAACTAATTGCAAGTATCGAAATCCTTTTTTTTAAAATCACCCGAAGTATTCAAATTCCACAGTAAGCATTCTGTAAATCTCTTCTTTCACCTTCTTTGACAATTCGCTGATCTCTCCAAAGAAATCCTGCAAATCTTTTAACCCTTCTATTTCACCGTATTTCTTTATTTGTATTAAACCGGAATAGGGTGTAAGAAAAGGAGCGTAATCAAAGTATTTAAAGTAAGGCTCATCCTGCAAGGGTACGTTGTATTTAAACTGTCCCTGGCAATATTTGAAATTCCAATGGGTATAAAGTTCCTTGATTTTATCAATTAATAAAAGTGATGATGATTGTTTAACAGCGCCCGATCCTTTTTCCTTTTCTGCGTTGTCTGCAAGTATATAAGGTTCAAGCGTTGATGACCAAAAACTTTCCCTATTCGTTGGACAAAGCGGATTATCTACAAATACTTCCGGCGCTCCTTTTATCGGATTATCCTTTTCAAACTTTGTGACTACACACCTGTTTTCTGCCAATACAAAAGCAAAGCAGAGGGAATACCAATCATGCTCTAATGATGGTTTTACTTTAGGCGACCAAATATCAAGTTGATTCGCCCAGAGAGGATAAATACCATTCAATGCTTTTGCTATAGCAAACCAAGAATAGGTTGCTTTTGAAGATTTTAAATCATAACCACAATAACTTCTATTGTCCGTGGGTCCGTTAAAGCATTTTGCTTTGTTAATGTCTTTAAAAACACTATCCAATCTAAACCAAACAGATTGCTTTGATTCAATAAATCTTCTTTCATCAGTTGCTTTAATTCGTACAGGGGTCAAATCGTCCATGTAACCAATAACAGAAGAGTTTGAAATACCATAAGTCTTCTTATTGCCTCTTCTCTCGTCCTTTAATGGTAAGCCTCCAAAAATTGAATTTGATTTCTTTTCAGCTTTGGTTGGATCCCTTTTAAAATCGTACATGGATTGCTCCGCCGAATTCTGAATGTTTCCCCGCGATAAATCAGTTTTGATAATTTTTGCTTTTTCCAGAATATCATTCAATTCACTATTTATTCTTTCATCTTCTCTATTCCAATTGATATTAAGATCAGCTTTCTTAAGATTAGCTAAATCATAAACCTTTACTGCATTTGTTATTTCCTCTTGTCCTTCCTTCGGTTTTTCATACATCCATATAGTAAAAGCAAGCGGCCACTTGCCCTCGATCTTAAACCATTCATTACTGGTGATAATAAATCCACTATGAAATTTGAAATACTGATCCCATTTTTTGCGAAAGGCCTGATACGTTGGCCTGGGAATCAACCATGATGTGGGAGTAAAAATCATCACTACTGGCTTCAATTCATTATTCTCTCCATGTTGAAGTTTCGAGATGTTTAATATCTGACCGAGAAAAGCGAGGTAGCGCTCTTTACCTGCATCTTCACCGGTAAGTGCCAGTATGGAAGGGTCAATAATGTATTCAGCTTCACTTTTCTCACGTTCCTTTACATTTTCATCCGTGTTTTTATATGGCGGATTCAATAAAAAAGCAAGTGGTTTGTCAAGTGTAATATTTTTCTTACCTAATTCACTTTTCAATTCACTTAAATAATCAGCTGCACTTCGGTCTAAAAAATTCAAGCCTCGGTTCTCCGAAGTTTTTGGAATTATAGTAAACCCTGTCTCCACGTGAAAGGGATCTACTTTCATACGCCGCTCAATAGTACGCAGCAAATCCGGCTGCAACTCTGAAATTATTTTATGTTTTAGCTTTCCCCTCCAGCTCGAAACCAAATTTCCCGAACCACCGGCAGGATCAAATACAATGTAGTTTTCATTGATGTTTCCGGGAAAATGATACTTCGCAAACCAAAGCGCAAACTTGCTCAGGTTGCCATTCGTAAAAAAGATACCGTGTTGCTTTACATATTCCGGATCAATCAGTGCCATCACTTCATCAAACCTGCTGAAATAGTAGTCTGCAGTTATACCGCTTCCCTCATTGGTAAAAATATATTGCGTTTCAATAAAACGCCTGAAGTCGTTAAAATACCTTGGGGCTACTTTTACTGCTTCACTGTTCCGGCTTCCTTTAAATCCAACTACAAAAACAGTTTCAGTGCTTTCGTTGTAAGAAACTGTTGATGTAATATCCCAATAAGCAACTATAGTATAAAAGGCATGAACGGCATCAATGGGCTTTTCAAAAAAACTTTTCATCCGCTCAATGGTAGCTATGAAATTATGGGTGTTAACCTGTAGCCGGTCGCTGTCGAGGTTACGAAGTATCTTGAGCACTTCATTAACCTCAATAGTTAAACTTTTACCTCCGCTGAAAATATTGGCTTCTAATTCCTTTGAGTCGAGCCAATAGAAAGCCTTTGTTCTGATTTCTGTCCGGGTTGCTTTCTGAGTAATACGGGCGAGTGCCTTTCCTATTTCATTGGGTGCTTTGTGAGCATTAGCAGAGTGTGACTGAATCACAACAAATTCAGGAAGTTTATCCACTTTCCATATTGCTATAAACTTATGAGCAATTACGATGATGGTATTATAAGCAAGTCCATATCTTTTATGGTAATGTAGTGCCTGGTAAAAGCCCTCCAACCATTGTGATTGTTCGCTTTTACTTTCTACTAATACCTGACCTTCTGCATATACATCAGCTCCACAAGCATCAGATTCAATTTTAAATTTCTCCTTAAAAAGTGTTTTAAAAAGCGGATACAATAAAGGTCTCTTTGCATCTTCGTTGGCATCGCTTTCAAGATACTTTTTAAAATCAGCTAATTCGTTAGTAAACTGAAAGGGTTGTACTCTTTTGGAGGCCATGGTGAATCAAATATAACAATCGAAAGCAAATATTAATCCTGTTAGGCCTGATTTGTAATCGGGCTTACTGAGCAGTGGAACTTTAATTCTTCTTTTCTTCTACTACCCTTTACATCACAACGTTCGAAAGCTATTGGTAGCCACTGAATGATCCGGAAGCATTTATTAGTGAAACACTTACCGGATTAAAAATTCTAACAGGCAGAGTGCTTCAAAAACTTCAAAGTCACCCCCGTGGCTACCTTCCCATTGGGATCCCTTTGGGACAAATGGGGCACCTTGCGCCTGTGCCTTTTTGTGGCTTCGTAGGTAGTGTGTTGCTACCTCAGAAAAACCTATGGTTAATCAAAGTTTTCCAGAACGCTTTATCAAATTCGAAATGCAGAACTCTATCTTAGACTTACTTTAAGGAATCAGATTTTATTTACAGTTGCTATATGAAGTGTTGGATGCGGAAGTCGTCTGAACTATGATTTTAAATGATTGCATGAACACTATGATTAGGCAAGAATATTCCGTTAGGCAGCAATTGGAATCTGGGTTTGTTGCGTAAAAGATGTCTGAACTGTGATTTTAAATGATTAAAAGGAATACTATGATTAAGCAGGAATATCCGCTATCTGATTTGACCGGGAAAATAATTGGTTGTGCAATAGAAGTGCATCGTATTATGGGTAATGGATTTCAGGAAGTGGTGTATCAAAGATGCCTGGCAATTGAAATGTCGCAACAAGGTCTGGAATTTAGCAGGGAACACGAAATGGAGCTTAATTACAAAGGTGAACATGTGGGGACGAGAAGAGTGGATTTTTTTGTAGAGGGGAAAGTAATGGTTGAATTAAAGGCAGTTGTTCAGTTAGAAAATGTTCACCTGGCACAGGCGATCAATTATCTGGAGGCGTATGGTCTTGAAATTGGTTTGCTCTTAAATTTCGGAAATACCTCCTTACAATTTAAAAGAGTGATGAAACCAAATAAAAATCATAGTCAATCAAAAAATCAATAAAATCATAGTTCAGACGATTTAAGAAGTTGTCTGAACTATGATTTTAAATGATTGCATGAATACTATGATTAGGCAAGAATATTCCGTTAGGCATCAATTGGAATCTGGGTTTGTTGCGCAAAAGTTGTCTGAATTGTGATTTTAAATGATTAAAAGGAATACTATGATTAAGCAGGAATATCCTCTATCTGATTTGACAGGGAAAATAATTGGTTGTGCAATGGAAGTGCATCGTATTATGGGTAATGGATTTCAGGAACTGGTGTATCAAAGATGCCTGGCAATTGAAATGTCGCAACAAGGTCTGGAATTTAGCAGGGAACACGAAATGGAGCTTAATTATAAAGGCGAACACGTGGGGACGAGAAGAGTGGATTTTTTTGTAGAGGGGAAAGTAATGGTTGAATTAAAGGCAGTTGTTGCCTTAGAAAATGTTCACCTGGCGCAGGCGATCAATTATCTTGAGGCGTATGGTCTTGAAATTGGTTTGCTCTTAAATTTCGGAAATACCTCCTTACAATTTAAAAGAGTGATGAAACCAAATAAAAATCATAGTCAATCAAAAAATCAATAAAATCATAGTTCAGACGATTTTAAAAGTTGTCTGAACTATGATTAGAAATGATTTATTGAAAACTATGATTAGTGCATTTTTATCTGCCACATGCCATCAATTATCCGGACACATATGGTCTTGAATTTGGTTTGCATTTAACTTCCTTGCAAATTAAATGAGCTATGAACCCAGCTAAAAATCATAGTCAATCAGCAAATCAATAAAATCATAGTTCAGACGATTTTAAAAGTTGTCTGAACTATGATTAGAAATGATTTATTGAAAACTATGATTAGTGCATTTTTATCTGCCACAGGCCATCAATTATCCGGACACGTATGGTCTTGAATTTGGTTTGCATTTAACTTCCTTGCAATTTAAATGAGCTATGAACCCAGCTAAAAATCATAGTCAATCAGCAAATCAATAAAATCATAGTTCAGACATTCTACAATCACACTCAAGAAACCCCGCTTGTGCTTGGTTGCAGGGCTTTTATGAACGTGCGAAAATTATTGGTAGCCAATGGATGATCCGTAAGTATTTTTTATTGAAGCATTTATTGGATTCAAAATTCTAACGGAAAAGAGACTTTATTATTTGGAAAGGTATACTGAATAACCATTAGCATGTTGAATGCCTGAAAGCATGCACCTGCATTCGCTTTTCTATTCATTTAACTTATCCAAACAACATTTCTTATACTTTATTCCGCTGCCGCAAGGACAAGGATCGTTTCTGCCGGTTTTAGGTGGGGCAATAAATGGTGTGTGGTTTTCAAATGGATACCGTGATTCATTCAGCTCTTCCATGTATTCATTCCAACTATTGTTGATATCATCATAACGATCATAAATATTCAACAATGGCTTTAATGGGCTTAATCTGTCTGGATTGTGGCAGTGCTTTACCAAAGCATCATATGATTTGTAGCTTACTGTTGAAACATAGCCGATTTCAAAAAGAGGTTTGATGGCTGGAAGCAGCAAGGGATCAATCGCTTCAGCGGCATCACCAATTGCATAGGCGATAAAGTCGCTGTCAATTACATTGGATCTGATACCGGTTTTAGCAAATTCATGAAACAAACTGTTGAAGAATTCCGTTGCTTCTGCTTTCCTTTCCGGATTGTGCAATACCACTTGTGCTATGGCTGTAACAACTTCAGTTTTTGCATAGGTATAAACGCCGGGGTTCAATAAAAAATCCCTGGCCAAAGAAATATCCTTTTCCAATAAATAATAAAAAGGCTCCCAATTAATTTCAGTTAAGTAATCTGAAAACCAGAAATCCAACACCTCTTCATGCTGGCTGAAAAACTCAAAAACTACCGGCAAACTCTCTGTTGCCCGCAATTCACCCAGCAAAAACAATGCATGCACCGGAAACTTCATGCAGTCATCATCCCATCCAGCTAACGCCTCCTTCTTGCGGAAGAAATAGTAGCGCTGAACAGCATCGAGCAGAACAGCTTCGAGGTCTTTGAGGAGAGATTCCCGTGGCAAACTTGTGATTATTCGAAGCTTACTGTGACTAATATTCAAATTCTCTTCATATAGCCAATGAATCTGCGGATGAATAAAATCCGGAGGTGCTGCCTTTTGTCCTCGATGCGGCAGTTTTTTCTGGATAACTTTTATTTTAACTTTTTCTTCTTCGCTATATTTTTCTCCGGCGGCGTATAATCGCTCAGCTTCAATATATTTTGTTACTGCTTCTATGTCCTCGTCTTCATGCGCTACTGCCTCTAGTATTTCATACCTCTTTTCGGCAGCTTCTAAATCATGAATGGCACAGAAATAAAGCACTGCCACTTTATAATAAGCAGTTACTTCCGAGAAATGAAATAGTTTGCGATCAGGATAGAGTGCTTTCAGCTCCATCTTCTCTCCCAATGCTTCCGTCATTTTTTCAAACGCCCCATTTCCAAAGTATTCAAAGGCGAGATTGATTCTCCCAAAAAGATAGTCAGGATGTACTCTTAACAACTCCTGATTCATTTTTCGGGATTCATCGAACTTGCTTCTAATAAAGTAAGCTACGGTCAGATAATTTTTCAATATTGGCGTATCCGGAAACTGAACGATCAAATCTTTCAATTCACCGATAATTTTCCGATTTTTCTTATCCCTGCTCTCCAAAAAAAGACGTTCCATCTGCTCTTTCAACCATGGAGTTACCCTAACGCGTTCGTCCTGAAAAGATGGATCGGCTGTGATAGTATACCCGCAGATCACTATGTGATTACTCATAAAATCATTAACTTTTATTAGTTCATCTAAATTGCCAATAACCATTTTAGTGCATGCTCTTTTCGCATGGCATGATTATGTCAGATTTCCTGAATAATACTTGCTTCAAATGTGTATTAGTCATGCAACCAATACTCATCACCTGTAGCGCTCCTGGTTACAGATTTCCTCACATAAAGTATCATCAGCCAAACAATCACTTTCCGATTGCTTTGAAAAATCCTGACAAAAGATTGATTGCACTATGAACCATCTCTTCACTTTCCACCGGAATTTTTACATAGGTTCTACCGGTAGCAGAATCTTTTTCGGTAAGGCTTTTAACAAGTGAATCCGTAGCTTTCTTGTCAGAAAAAAGTCTTTACCAACTGATTGAAAAAAACTCATTCCTGCCTGAATAATATCCGGCGCTTCGGAAGGTGCAGTTGAAGACTGTGCAACAGGCACTGCAGCTGCTTTCTCTTCAACCACATCATCATCCTTAAACAAACTGATTTGTTCAGGAGTAGGAACATTGTCTGATTTTTGCGATGGCTTTTGTTCTTCAAACATTTCCTGTGCCGGCGATTCTGACTGCGGAATAGTTGCAGTAATCTCTTCCACCGATTTCATAAACTTGTTGAACTTTGACTCGCCCATAAAAATATTGCTTTCTCCATTATCGAGAATGCCTGCTGCAAGAGAGCCTTTGAACTTTAGTAATTCCAGCATGCGCTCTTCAATGGTCTCCTGTGCTACCAGGTTGATGATGGACACATTCTTTTTTTGTCCATAGCGATAAATTCTTCCAATCCGTTGTTCCAGCACAGCCGGATTCCAGGGAATATCAAGATTAATCAAGTAGGCGGCTGCCTGTAAATTTAGTCCAACGCCACCTGCATCAGTGGAAAGAAAAACCCTGCAATCCGGATCATGGTTAAAATTTTCATACAGATCCTTCCTCTTTACTGCTGGCACACTGCCATGCAGGTATTCATATTTCACTTTTCTCTTTTCCAATTCAAATTTTACCAACCTCGTCATGCGTTCCCACTGACTGAAGATGACGACCTTTTCCCCTTCAATAGAAAAAATCTCTTCGAGGATATTCATTAATTCATCAATTTTAGTCTGATGGTTTGTTTCCTGGTCAATGATGTAAGTAGAATCACACACCATACGCATCATGTTCAGGTTGATCATCAAGGAGTTTCTTTCCTGTTCAGTGAGAAATCCTTTACTTCTCCATTTAGCAATGAGCCTTGCCACCTGATCTCTGTACTCATCGTGCAATTCTGTTTGCTTTTGTGTTAATGCCACAAACAAGTTCTTATCTGTGCGTGCCGGCAGTTGCTGCAGTACCTGCTTCTTAGTTCTGCGAAGAAGCGTGCCCTCCAATACTTTTGAAATCTCATGCAAATCTTTATAGCCGATCACTTTTCCATGAACATCCTTTACCTGGTGCTTAGAAAGGAAACTATATAATGAGCCGAGCAAAAACGGATTGACAAATTGAACCAGCGAATACAACTCTTCCAGGTTGTTTTCCAAAGGTGTTCCGGTAAGTACCAAGGCATAGTTCGATTGTAACCGCTTTACGTTTTGTGAAATTTTTGTCTTCCAGTTTTTGATACGTTGTGCTTCATCCAGAATAATCAGGTCAGGTTGTTGCTCATTAATATACTTCCAGTCATTGGAAATTACATTATAGGTCACAATTTTGTAAGTGCTCTTATCTTCCTTATAGATTCTTAACCTGTTCAGCAGATTTCCCTCAACAACCTTAACCGTGCTTTTGGTAAATTTTTCAATCTCACTTTGCCATTGGTACTTCAGAGAGGTCGGACAAACGATCCATATTTTTTCTATTCCGAAATACTGATCCATCAATTCAGCATAGGCGATTGCCTGGATGGTTTTCCCCAATCCCATATCATCAGCCAGAATGGCCCGTCCGGCTCCGAGGCAGAAGCGCACTCCCTCTTTTTGATAAGGAAATAATTTCACTTTCATATCGGCAATTGGAGGGAGCAATGCCTTATCATATTTACTAAGGAATGCCTGCCGATTTATTTTCTCGCGGCACTGAATAATATATTCCAGTGCATCATCATAACAACGGAATGAAGCATTAATGCCTTTGGCCTTTTGCAGTAATTGCTCCATCTTAAAGTATGAATCTTCTTTAAGAGCAAGGTTGCTGTCGAAGAATTCTTTAAAAAGCTTTTCAAATGCAGGCTTGTTATTGGAACCGATTCTTGCCATTACTTTTCTGCTTCCACGGTAAGAAAGATAAATAGATGTATAGGCAGGTTCATATTTCCTGTTAAGCAGCTTGCGCAATATTGGCTTTTTGTTGATTCCACTGAGTACGGCTTCAATGTGCTTGCAGGTTCCAAGTTGATTTGTTTTAAAATCGTTGCAACTGCAAAAATTAAGGGAGTTGTCTTTGCTGCGCAACGCTACTTTGTATGAATTCTGCGTAGCCGTATTATAAACGGTGTAATCGCTAAAAACCATACCGGTACCCACATTGGTGATCCTGAATTTCTGCAACCCGGAGATCTGCTTTCGCAAAATCGCCTGCCACTCTATTACTGTAAGATTTGCTGGTTTCTTCAAATGGGATATAGTACTACTCTTATTCGATTTACGGCCTTTCCCTTTTAACGCTTTGGCTTTTACAGCAGCTTGTTTCATCAGAAATCCATATTTTGTTTCCGCAAGATTAACGGATATTACAGAATGAAGGAAGACCGTGTGAATAACTTGTTGGAAGGGTGATTCTTGAATAGTGAGTAGTTAGTAGTTAGTGAGTCACAAACCCCTCTGAAGTTGGATTACCCAGACTATTCCTTAAAAAAAATCCGGCTCATAAAATGAGTACTCCCGTACCGACTCCGGAACCCTTTCGGTCTTGTAAGGAGCTAACAAATCAACGGTTTCGCGTTGGTAAAGGAGGCCAAGGAAAGGAAACTCAGGATATTCATGTGTTGGCAAATCAGCTAAAACAATAGTTGCCTCATCAATTGTTCTTCCCCATTCGTTTGCTATGCGATATGCAGAGGGTTCCATGAAGGAGATGTAAAGCAGTTCACTCTGCGTGTGGTCCGACTGGTTGGCAAATACCAGATCAGTTGACAAGGCATTCCTGATTTCAGTTAGCTCTTCGTTAGTTAATGCTACACGTTCCACAAATTCCTGAGCAGTAAGATATCCGGGTACATCGTCCTGCTCCTGAAAAAGGGTAAGTGCCTTTGATTCATGACACCACATGCATTTTCCGGGCTTTCCTGCTGCACTGATCACAGCATTGGCTGAAGGCATCAGGATTCCTTGCAGATCGTATATGGCAAAACGGAGTTGTCCATTTGGCATCAACTCCATCGTCTCATGAATCTGTGTTGCAAAAGAACTGTCTGCAATGCTGCCGGTACCTTCTGATGCGGAATAGAATGCAAGAGATGCGGAATTGGTTGCCGCCGGCATATTAATCAGCCTGTTTTCACTTGCTACTGCTGAATGGGTAAGTGCCAATTGAAGTATGCTGTCAGACAAGTGTAGTTCGTTTAGCGTATTATAAGATGCATGCATACCGGTAATCCGGTAATAGTGATTGGAACTGTAAATGGTGAGCATCAGCAATCTTCCCAGATCTATTCCTCCCTTGGCGCTATACTCTTCTGATGCTTTCAACCGGTCAAAAATAACCTGCAAAGAAAGCAATGCTTCTTTTTTGAATCCGAGTTTCGAAAAATCGCAGGTAAACAACCGATCGTTCTTCCATGTGACAGATGCATCAAAAGAACCTGCAGGCAGTGTAGCACCCAGGAAGCTGAACGACCAGAGCAGGCCGGTACGAACATTGTCCCAGGATTCATCCTGATATGCCGGTATCCATCGTAAACTGATACTCCACGGATTATAGTCAGCGGCTTTTCCTTTTACGCATCGCACTTCGGTGAACACCACCCATACAATAGACAGATAAATACAAATCCTGGCAAGCTGCATCCAGTCAAACATACGAAAAGGAAACAAACTGTCTTTTCAAGCATCTGATTAGGGCGTACGACAATTCGTTCATCTTGTCAAGGATTGGTTGGTGGGTTAAATTATTAAATGGTTAAATGGCTAAATGGTTAAATGGTTAAATTGCTAAATGGCTAAATGGCTAAATGGCTAAATGGTTAAATTGCTAAATGGTTAAATTGCTAAATGGTTAAATTGCTGCGGCGAAGCCGATCACTTGCTATTCTGTAATCACTACTCTGCTTTACTCACTTATACAAATACTCAATTCTCAAATTCTCAATACTCAATTCTCAAATTCTAAATTCTCAATACTCAATACTCAATTTCAACACCCAATAATCTATATCCAATTTGTAGTACACCCCCTGATTAAGGCTGCAGGAGCATTTTTGATAATTTATAAACGCTTATGATTACAAATTTGGACCAAAGAGAGACCGTTTTCCTGTTGCCCATTGCTACCGCTTTTCTAAGTACCGTTGTACAAATCTGCCTTTACAATTTTTCTTGTAGTCACAAGAACTCAAATTTCCTCCCATGAACAGGCTGCCATACAGCGCATTTGTTGCATTATTATATAATTACTAAATTTGATAAAAGCGTTTTTCCCTTGTTCAATCTGTATTCGGAAATAGCAGGCAATCCAACTCATTACAAGCAATTCCGTTGTGGTGAGTCCCTTCTTTCCATTTATAACTGTCCGTTAAAAAGCAAATATGAAGATACCTGGAGTCAATACAATTACATCATTTATGTAGTGGAAGGGAGAAAGATCTGGCATATGGCCCATAGCTCTTATGACTTGCGCGAAGGCAGTTGCGTGTTTGTTAGAAAAGGAGCCACCATTGTAGAGCAGTTTTTTGAAACCAGGTTTTGCTTCTTTTTATTTTTTGTTCCGGATGAGTTTATATGTGAAGTACTGAAAAGCAAGGCTACTCCCTTCCTAAACCTAAGGAACAATACGAACCCGTTATTACCATCAGCAAGAATGCTGCTACCGTTGCATTTTTTCAAACGATGATGATCTATTTCAATTCCGATTACGTTCCGGACCAGTACCTTTTAAAACTGAAGTTCAGCGAGCTGATCCTGACCATTGCTGATAACCCTGACAACAGTGTCTTACAGTCTTACTTCAGTTCAATATTGAAGGAACCCCAAAGCGTTGCATTGCAGAGAATAATGGAAGATAATTTTTGTTTCAACCTTAAGCTGGAAGTATTTGCCAGGCTAAGCAACCGCAGCCTGTCTGCATATAAAAGAGATTTTTTGCGGCTGTATCATACAACACCGGGAAAATGGCTATTGGAAAAGAGATTACATAATGCCAAACACCTTCTCAGCCATTTGGGTAAAACTGTTGCTGAAGCGGCTTATGAAAGTGGATTTGAAAATGTTTCTCATTTCAGCAGGGCTTACAAAAACGTTTTGACACCTCACCTGCAACTATGCTGCAAAAAAGTTGAAGGAATCGCCCCTTTGACCTTATTAGTCAACTCTCCGGACTTTTAAGAAAAACCTGTGCCTCATTGCAACGCTACTTTTGCGGTCTAAACAAATTCATCTATTCAATGAGCACAAAAACAATTCAGGGAAAACTGTGGAGTGTAGCACCACAGTACTGGGCACAACATTTTGAGCCCTGGTTTACGCCGATGTACAAAAAAGTACTCGACCAGCTACACCTTACTGCGGATCATTTAGTGTTAGATGCCGGATGCGGCGCGGGGCTCTTCAGCAGCCTGGCCATAAAAACTGGAGCCGGACTAATCGGTATTGACGCCGCTCCGGGTTTATTGGAAGTAGCACGATTACGCAATCCAAACAACAGCTTTCTGGAAGAAGACCTTGAAGCTATGCCTTTTAAGGATAACAACTTTGACGTGGTGGCAGGATTCAACTCATTCCAGTATGCGGGCAGTTTTGAAAATGCATTACAGGAAGCCAAACGGGTATTGAAGCCCGGTGGCCGGCTGGTGATTGGTATCTGGGACAAACCGGAAATGAGTGATGGCAGTGTGGTACTGAAATCCATCGGATCATTATTGCCCCCACCTCCCCCGGGTACACCCGGACCTTTTGCATTATCGGAAGATGGCAGAATTGAAAGCGTCCTGGAACGAAATGGATTGAAGTTGACTTACAAAACAGTCGTTGCCTGCCCGTTCCTCTATGCCAGTCTGGCCGATGGGGTAAAAAGCTTTATGGGAACTGGCCCTGCTGCAGCTGCAATTAACCATCACGAAAAGCATGTTGTAGAAGAAACTATTGCAAAGTCGTTACAGCCATTCAACATTGCTGATGATTTTCATTTCCTGCAGAATCATTTCTTAGTTTTTATTGCAGAGAATTAGCCGATTTAAGAATGACAGGGGAGGAAGAAAAGCGCTTACTCCCCTGTCTCTATTCTACCTAAGTAATTTAATTGCTTATTCCATTTCCACTTGCCGGCAGATATCTGAATGTTAAAACATTGATCATTTTCTGATCACCAGATATTCGTATGCATTTAATACAACAGCATTGGCAAAGTAATATCGCTATTATCGAATGCATTCTTCCAGGTTGCATTCGCTACTTGGCAGGTAAAATATAATTGAATGCATAGTTCCTCGTGTTAACTATTACATACACTTCCCTCTGCCTGATAGTTCCTCCTAAAGCAAACTACATTGCTGTTCGGAAAAGTGGTGAGTGATCCTTTTCTTAGCGCATTGGAGGCATTATAAAATGAGAAAATACTTTTATATGCTTCGGAACATTTCCGGATGACTGTTCCAGTTGATCGGAGAATTACTGAAAACGGAACCGTTGTACTTCTTCCTACTTCCTGGCTGCTATAAATCAGTGGAACAACCACCTAGATAAGATGTAACTACGGATGCAGCCAATGCGCCGTCTGCCCCGTTAAACAAAGTATAGGGTGTGGCATCCCATGCTGATTCATCATGGTTGGTTGTAAACGGAAGTTTTCTGCACCTGCTGGAACCCAAGATACTCGTTGCTATGAATCGTGAACAGCGAACTGGCAGCATAACCATTGCTCCAGACATTTTTTAATCCTCCATAAAAGTCCCAGGAAAAATTCAACTGAAAACCGGCTGTAAAGTGGTCTGCCCTTCCTCCTTCTGCAAGGAAGATCAGCTTTCGTGCGGGCAACCTGTTAA
>JADJAG010000006.1 GCA_016704325.1 Chitinophagaceae bacterium | reverse complement strand
GGTTGTTGCTCATTAATATACTTCCCAGTCATTGGAAATTACATTATAGGTCACAATTTTGTAAGTGCTCTTTTATCTTCCTTATAGATTCTTAACCTGTTCAGCAGATTTCCCAACAACCTAACCGTGCTTTTGGTAAATTTTTCAATCTCACTTTGCTACATTGGTACTTCAGAGAGGTCGGACAAACGATCCATATTTTTCTATTCCGAAATACCGATCCATCAATCTCAGCATAGGCGATTGCCTGGATGGTTTTCCCCAATCCTAGTTATCATCAGCCAGAATGGCCTGTCCGGCTCCGAGGCAGAAGCGCACTCTTTTTGATAAGGAAATAATTTTCACTTTCATATCGGCAATTGGCGGAGCAATGCTCTTATCATATTTTACTATGAATGCTCTGCCGATTTATTTTCTCGCGGCACTGGAATAATATATTCCAGGCATCATCATAACAACGGAATGGTGCTGTTATTTAATGCCTTGGCCTTCCCAGGTAATTGCTCCATCTTAAAGTATGAATCTTCTTTAAGAGCAAGCTGCTGCGGTCGAAGAATTCTCTTTAAAAGTTTTTCAAATGCAGGCTTGTTATTGGAACCGATTCTTGCCATTACTTTTCTGCTTCCCACGGTAAGAAAGATAAATAGATGTGGTTAGGCAGGTTCATAGTTCTGTTGGGCAGCTTGGCAATATTGGCTTTTGTTGATTCCACTGGTACGGCTTCAATGTGTTTGAGGTTCCAAGTTGATTTGTTTTAAAATCGTTGCAACTGCAAAAATTAAGGGGGGGTTATCTTTGCTGCGCAACGCTACTTTGTATGAATTCTGCGTAGCAGTATTATAAACGGTGTAGTCGCTGAAAACTTTACCGGTGCCCACATTGGTGATCCTGAATTTCTGCAACCCGGAGATCTGCTTTCGCAAAATCGCCTGCCACTCTATTACTGTAAAGATTTGCTGGTTTCTTCAAATGGGATATAGTACTACTCTTATTCGATTTACGGCCTTTCCTTTTAACGCTTTGGCTTTTACAGCAGCTTGTTTCATCAGAAATCCATATTTTGTTTCCGCAAGATTAACGGATATTACAGAATGAAGGAAGACAGTGAATAACTTGTTGGAAGGGTGATTCTTGAATAGTGAGTAGTTAGTAGTTAGTGAGTCACAAACCCTCTGAAGTTGGATTACCTAAACTATTCCTTAAAAAATCCGGCTCATAAAAAGAATACTCCCATAGCTGACTCCGGAACCCTTTTCGGTTTGTAAGGAGCTAACAAATCAACGGTTTCGCGTTGGTAGAAGGAGGCCAAGGAAAGGAAACTCAGGATATTCGTGTTGGCAAATCAGCTAAAACATTAGTAGCTTCATCAATTGTTAATCCCCCATTCATTTGCTATGTGATATGCAGAGAGGGTTCCATGAAGGAGATGTAAAGCAGTTCACTTAGCGTGTGGTCCGACTGGTTGGCAAATACCAGATCAGTTGACAAGGCATTCCTTATTTCAGTTAGCTCTTCGTTAGTTAATGCTACACGTTCCACAAATTCCTGAGCAGTAAGATATCCGGGTACATCGTCCTGCTCCTGAAAAAGGGTAAGTGCCTTTGATTCATGACACCACATGCATTTTCCGGGCTTTCCTGCTGCACTGATCACAGCATTGGCTGAAGGCATCAGGATTCCTTGCAGATCGTATGTGGCAAAACGGAGTTGTCCATTTGGCATCAACTCCATCGTCTCATGAATCTGTGTTGAAAAGAACTGTCTGCTATGCTGCCGGTACCTTCTGGAAGCAGAATAGAAAGCAAGAGATGAGGAATTGGTTGCTGCGTGTAGCACCCAGGAAGCTGAACGACCAGAGCAGGCCGGTACGAACATTGTCCCAGGATTCATCCTGATATGCCGGTATCCATCGTAAACTGATACTCCACGGATTATAGTCAGCGGCTTTTTCCTTTACGCATCGCACTTCGGTGAACACCACCCATACAATAGACAGATAAATACAAATCCTGGCAAGCTGCATCCAGTCAAACATACGAAAAGGAAACAAACTGTCTTTTCAAGCATCTGATTAGGGCGTACGACAATTCGTTCATCTTGTCAAGGATTGGTTGGGTTAAATGATTAAATGGTTAAATGGTTAAATGTTAAATGCTAAATGGCTAAATTGCTAAATGGTTAAATTGTTAAATTGCTAAATGGTTAAATTGCTGAAGCCGATCACTTGCTATTCTGTAATCACTACTCTGCTTTACTCACTTATACAAATACTCAATTCTCAAATTCTCAATACTCAATTCTCAAATTCTAAATTCTCAATACTCAATACTCAATTTCAACACCCAATAATCTATATCCAATTTGTAGTACACCCCCTGATTAAGGCTGCAGGAGCATTTTGATAATTTATAAACGCTTATGATTACAAATTTGGACCAAAGAGAGACCGTTTTCCTGTTGCCCATTGCTACCGCTTTTCTAAGTACCGTTGTACAAATCTGCCTTTACAATTTTTCTTGTAGTCACAAGAACTCAAATTTCCTCCCATGAACAGGCTGCCATACAGCGCATTTGTTGCATTATTATATAATTACTAAATTTGATAAAAGCGTTTTTCCCTTGTTCAATCTGTATTCGGAAATAGCAGGCAATCCAACTCATTACAAGCAATTCCGTTGTGGTGAGTCCCTTCTTTCCATTTATAACTGTCCGTTAAAAAGCAAATATGAAGATACCTGGAGTCAATACAATTACATCATTTATGTAGTGGAAGGGAGAAAGATCTGGCATATGGCCCATGGCTCTTATGACTTGCGCGAAGGCAGTTGCGTGTTTGTTAGAAAAGGAGCCACCATTGTAGAGCAGTTTTTTGAAACCAGGTTTTGCTTCTTTTTATTTTTTGTTCCGGATGAGTTTATATGTGAAGTACTGAAAAGCAAGGCTACTCCCCTTCCTAAACCTAAGGAACAATACGAACCCGTTATTACCATCAGCAAGAATGCTGCTACCGTTGCATTTTTTCAAACGATGATGATCTATTTCAATTCCGATTACGTTCCGGACCAGTACCTTTTAAAACTGAAGTTCAGCGAGCTGATCCTGACCATTGCTGATAACCCTGACAACAGTGTCTTACAGTCTTACTTCAGTTCAATATTGAAGGAACCCCAAAGCGTTGCATTGCAGAGAATAATGGAAGATAATTTTTTGTTTCAACCTTAAGCTGGAAGTATTTGCCAGGCTAAGCAACCGCAGCCTGTCTGCATATAAAAGAGATTTTTGCGGCTGTATCATACACCACACCGGGAAAATGGCTATTGGAAAAGAGATTACATAATGCCAAACACCTTCTCAGCCATTTGGGTAAAACTGTTGCTGAAGCGGCTTATGAAAGTGGATTTGAAAATGTTTCTCATTTCAGCAGGGCTTACAAAAAACGTTTTGACACCTCACCTGCAACTATGCTGCAAAAAAAGTTGAAGGAATCGCCCCTTTGACCTTATTAGTCAACTCTCCGGACTTTTAAGAAAAACCTGTGCCTCATTGCAACGCTACTTTTGCGGTCTAAACAAATTCATCTATTCAATGAGCACAAAAACAATTCAGGGAAAACTGTGGAGTGTAGCACCACAGTACTGGGCACAACATTTTGAGCCCTGGTTTACGCCGATGTACAAAAAAGTACTCGACCAGCTACACCTTACTGCGGATCATTTAGTGTTAGATGCCGGATGCGGCGCGGGGCTCTTCAGCAGCCTGGCCATAAAAACTGGAGCCGGACTAATCGGTATTGACGCCGCTCCGGGTTTATTGGAAGTAGCACGATTACGCAATCCAAACAACAGCTTTCTGGAAGAAGACCTTGAAGCTATGCCTTTTAAGGATAACAACTTTGACGTGGTGGCAGGATTCAACTCGTTCCAGTATGCAGGCAGTTTTGAAAATGCATTACAGGAAGCCAAACGGGTATTGAAGCCCGGTGGCCGGCTGGTGATTGGTATCTGGGACAAACCGGAAATGAGTGATGGCAGTGTGGTACTGAAATCCATCGGATCATTATTGCCCCCACCTCCCCCGGGTACACCCGGACCTTTTGCATTATCGGAAGATGGCAGAATTGAAAGCGTCCTGGAACGAAATGGATTGAAGTTGACTTACAAAACAGTCGTTGCCTGCCCGTTCCTTTATGCCAGTCTGGCCGATGGGGTAAAAAGTTTTATGGGCACTGGCCCTGCGGCAGCTGCAATTAACCATCACGAAAAGCATGTTGTAGAAGAAACTATTGCAAGGTCGTTACAGACATTCAACATTGCTGATGATTTTCATTTCCTGCAGAATCATTTCTTAGTTTTTATTGCAGAGAATTAGCCGATTTAAGAATGACAGGGGAGGAAGAAAAGCGCTTACTCCCTGTCTCTATTCTACCTAAGTAATTTAATTGCTTATTCCATTTCCACTTGCCGGCAGATATCTGAATGTTAAAACATTGATCATTTTCTGATCACCAGATATTCGTATGCATTTAATACAACAGCATTGGCAAAAGTAATATCGCTATTATCGAATGCATTCTTCCAGGTTGCATTCGCTACTTCGGCAGGTAAAATATAATTGAATGCATAGTTCCTCGTGTTAACTATTACATACACTTCCTCTGCCTGATAGTTCCTCCTAAAGCAAACTACATTGCTGTTCGGAAAAGTGGTGAGTGATCCTTTTCTTAGCGCATTGGAGGCATTATAAAATGAGAAAATACTTTTATATGCTTGCAACATTTCCGGATGACTGTTCCAGTTGATCGGAGAATTACTGAAAAACGGAACCGTTGTACTTCTTCCTACTTCCTGGCTGCTATAAATCAGTGGAACACCACCTAGATAAGATGTAACTACGGATGCAGCCAATGCGCCGTCTGCCCCGTTAAACAAAGTATAGGGTGTGGCATCCCATGCTGATTCATCATGGTTGGTTGTAAAACGAAGTTTTTCTGCACCTGCTGGAACTCCAAGATACTCGTTGCTATGAATCGTGAACAGCGAACTGGCAGCATAACCATTGCTCCAGACATTTTTTAATCCTCCATAAAAGTCCCAGGAAAAATTCAACTGAAAACCGGCTGTAAAGTGGTCTGCCCTTCCTCCTTCTGCAAGGAAGATCAGCTTTCGTGCGGGCAACCTGTTAAGAGAATCGATGGCCTGTTGCCAGAATTCAAATGGTACCATATCGGCAGCATCGCAGCGGAAGCCATCAATGTTTGCGGTAAGAATCCAATACTTCATGGCATCGATCATGGCAAGCCGCATGTCTGCATTATCAAAATCCAAATCAGCAACATCCTGCCAGTTAGTGCCGGGTGGAATGATGATATTACCTGCCCCATCCTGAGAATACCAGGAAGTGTTGGTGATCCATGGATTATCCCAGGCCGTATGATTGGCCACCCAATCCAAAATAACGGCCATATTTCTGCTATGTGCGCTGTCAACGAGGGTTCTTAAATCGCTCAAGTCGCCAAACTCCGGATTCACCTCTTTGTAATTTTGAACGGAGTATGGTGAGTTGACGGATTGAATAGTGCCGATGGGATGGATGGGCATGAGCCAAATCACGTTTATGCCAAGTGCTTTTATTGAATCAATGCGGTCGGTGATGCCGCGAAAGTCCCCACTTATGCTGTATGCCCTTTCATTCACTTCATACATTACAATATCTTCAGTGGCCGGAACATTCTGCATAGGAGTGCCATAGGTCAATGTATCTTCGACAATAGGTATCGGCGTATCATTATCCGGCTCCTGTTTTTTGCAGGAAGCAATCCAAATCGTCAGTGCCAATAAGCTGATAATGAACCTGCCTTTTGAACGCAGCGGAATATGATAATAAGATAAAATGGAATGCACATCCACGCTGTCACAGGGTTTATCTGATAACAATCTTTTCATAACAGAGGTATCCTTATTCATGTGCAATGTTTAACCGGTTGCGAAAACTTACAATTAAAAGTAGGCAATTTCTAACTATGCAAACGGTTATGTGAAAAGATGGATAGGTATTGGTGCTTTCATAGCATAATACTTTTAGAATACTATTTCAGGAAGGGATAACCAATTGGTGTGGGTGCATGTGTAGAAATATAATTGATTGGGAAGATACTGGAGTGCTTTTAGGGACATACATCAAGATAAATAAATGAAGAAGGAAAGTATGTTGTAGGCTGGAATTCGCCAGTGTCCGGCTACCACCCTTCAGGAACTTCCTGCGGCAACCACTGCGGTTTAAGCATCGCATCAGTTGAAACCCTTATTCACGATACCAAAAAAACCTGCCTTATCAAGATCTTTTACTTTCTAACATAGCGCATGCGCCAGCCATGACCTGTTACCGAATTATCATTTTTCCGGTTGAGAAAAGTGATTGAGTACTTAATTTAAGAAAGTAAACTCCGCCCGGTAAATCACCTTTCCTGAATTCGATCAGGTGATTTCCTTCAGAAAAATCTTTTTCGATAATAGTCTTGATTTTTGCACCATAAACATTCAAAAGTTCAATTTTAACCATCGAGTTTTTCCCTAGATGAAATCGGATGGTAGCGGATGTTGCAAGGGGATTTGGAACGATCTCCAATTGAAAGTTTGTGTTATTAATTGCTTGCTCTTCCGGAAAAAATGATCCTGTAGCAAAGTCAGATAAATAACGAAAGACAGTAAACTTAAAATCTCCACTGTCCACTGCGCCGGCAACGACAATTTTTCCATCTTCCTGCAAAGCGATGGCATTACCCTTTGTTGCGTTGGAATTAGGTACTGATGTGAGCACGCCACCGCCATTTCCAAAACTATTATCCAACGAACCGTCTTCCTCCAATCTCATCAATGCCAGATTATCTTCACTTTTTCCGGTAGCCACAATTTTTCCATCGGCTTGCAAAGCAATACCGTGAATAAAATCCTGGCCTCCGTTGATATCAAGCATCTTCACCCCATCCTGGCTAAAGGTGGTGTCTGCTGATCCGTCCTCATTGAATCGCAGCAACAGAAAATCGTTCAGTGCGCTTCCGCCGACCAGAATTTTATCATCAGGTTGAACGAGGACTGAATTAAGCGCTTCATGAATAAAATTGTCATAGTCGAGAATAATGATGCCATCACTGTCGAAGGTATTGTCAGCAAATCCTTCCTCATTAAACCGTATCAACACCATATTATTAGTTGCATATCCGGCAGCGACAATTTTTCCATCATGGTCTATAGTTATTGAATTACAGAAACTCGGGCTTCCTGTTACTCCACTATAAGCGACGCCATTTACGCCAAATGACGAATCAATAATGCCATCACTTGCTATGCGTATCACTACAATTTCATCCTCATCGTCTTGTCCCCCTACTAAAATTTTCCCATCGGGTTGAAGCGCAGCACAGCGCCCTTCTGAAGGTTTATTATCAATTTTTATTGTCAGGATGCCGTTGACTGAAAAGGATGAATCCAACGTACCGTCAGTAAGCAACCGGACTACGGCAATCCTTTCACCTGAGGTGCCTGTCATAATAAGTCTGCCATCCGGTTGCAATAAAACTGAATAGCACCAATCATCTCCTCCTATTGATTCCAGGAAATTTCCATTGTTCGCGAAGGAGATGTCAGGAGATCCGTCAGGGTTATATCGGGAAGCAGCAAAGTCAAAATTACCATCAGTATGATTGCCGGCAGCTACCATTTTTCCATCTGGCTGGATCAGGACAGAAAATGCCTGCGAATAATGATTTGTGAAGTTAAGATCATAGCCTACGGAATTAAAAGTAAGGTCGAGGCTTCCAGCCTGTGCCAAAGCTCCCATGCAGCAGCAAGTCATAATTGAAATAAACAGCGCTTGTTTTATCATAGTAAGGTACAGGGTTTTCACACTAATAGGCACACTTTTGAGAACTGCAAATCGTCAGAAAAAGTAGACTGACCAGGTGGATAAATTGGACGTGAGGTTGAAGTTATCTGATTTTCCATCAATAAGAAAAGGTTTTACCAGTATAGACCTTTAATTGGTGCTGAAAACAAGTTATCAGAACTATGATTTTTGTTGATTGAATGAATGAATGCTATGATCAGGTACGAATAGTCATTGCCCGTATTTACCCCCTCTACTTGCTTTTTAAAATATAGCATTGTTGCAAATAATCGCTTATAACATACTTTGGCAAAAATTGCCGATACATCGCTTGTGTGCTAGTTTGGAAGTTGTCTGAACTATGACTTTGTTGATTGAATGAATGCTATGACCAGGCAATACTATTCATACACATTATTGGTCCAAATAAATCCGGGTTTGCAATCTCATCCAAATAAGCTTTAGGATTTTCAGCCATACCTCTGATTCTAAGACGACAATCGAATTATTGAATGCCTTCGTGCTTTCTTTGCAGATAATAGATGGCGCAATGCTTATGCTTTGATTATTCTTACTTTCCTGAAGAAATTATCATGCGTATCAAACAATAATTCTTCAAAATTTGAATCAAAAACAAAATATTCAAAAAAGGGCAAAGAACCAATGAGTTCAACTATTTCTCCCTTCTTACCTTTTAGAATTGGCCAGGGATAAAATTCTTCATTAGTAATGCAAAGAAATAGTTCAGAATTAAAATCATTCATTAATTCTTGAATCAACACCTCCCAGTTGACCGATTCTCCATAACTAAAATCAGAAAACCGGTTCAACTCACTCCAAACAAACAAACTAGTATAGTCAAGTCTGAATTTGTGTTTCAATACATCATAGAAGCATGCTGCTTCATTATCTTCAATTGACACAATTGAAAGATTTAGACTTTCAATCTCAGATCTAACAGATTCAATAAAACTGTCCATAGTTAATTCTTTTTGAAGGTCTTAATGGGTGTCTGGGTCCCTCATATGGTATGTTGCCACGTTCAGTTCTATCTCGCAGAAAGGGAATTGTTATGCCTTACTATTCACCATTAGGATTAACTATCAATATTTCGTCGCAAATTGTCAAATAAGGAAGGTAACCTTTAGAAAGAGCTCTTCCGCACTTAAAATACTAGCTCTTGTTTCAGAGCCATCCTATCCTATTCCTTTACTACAACTAGAGATTCACTCCAAAATTCGATTTTTTGTCCTTCATAAAATTCCAAATAAAAATAGCCTCTATTATTTTCAAATTCTATTAGCTTTCCATCGTTCTCAAATCTTCCTCTATATAAATTGTCAATTGTTAAAGTTTCAACTGCCTCTCTACATTCGAATTCAAAAAATGTCAACGTGGTTTTCTGAAAACTAAGCGAAACAATAAATTTGCTTACAATACTTTGAAAAAGTAGCAGCAAAATATTGTTATGAAATTTGACTTTCACACAATTAAAATCGTTATGAAAATCAAATTTGATTTTATCAAAATCAAATTGGGATAAGTTTTGAAATAACTCTATTTTATCTGAATTAATTATCATCTATTGACCTTTTAGATATTTCCTTACTAAATGCATGTCTTTTTGCGTCATGGGTATTGCTTCTTTACTTGCCCTTGATACACTTTTTTGAACACCACCAACAAAGTTTTTATTATAAACTTGCAAATGAGGTGTTATTACACATCCGTAAGCTTTTCCTCCTAAATCATGCCCTAATACCACCGCCGTGTCCCGATACCTCTCCCTCAAAACCTCTCAGCATAGACCATGGAGGCGGTGTAAAATGCCAGGCAATAAACCAGAACGTGACTAGGCCTCCAAGCCATTTTCTTTTTTACTTTCCTTCAATTTCAAATATTGTAAAATTTCATCAATAGAACTTTCTGTAAGTTCGACTGCTATTAAGATTTTAATAATCTCCGTAGTATTCTTCTGAGCAACAGCCTTATCAAAATCGTCTAATTTGCCGCTTAAATAAAGCCTTTCATTTACTGTCATTCCTTGGTACTTCATCTAGTTCCTTTTAAAACTGAGGATTTGCCTAAGGGATGTCTGAACTATGATTTTGTTGATTGAATGAATACTATGATTAGGTAATACTGTTCATCATCAATATGTCTAAAAAATCGGGATTAATAATCACATCCAAACAGTATCCAAACTATCCCCGTTAAACTGAAACTCGTGCCCGCTGCTTGTGTTAAAGTTTTGTCCTGCCTATGGGTTTTTCACTTGTTCGTTGTACTCGGGACACATTCCATCAGTATCTTCATTCCATTAATTTTATGTTATTCCTTATCTCTTACTTCACGTCTTGCACTTAGGAGTTTATCTAAATAGTTTCCTTCAAAAGTTTGCGACAAGACTTGTTCTAGTGATGATTCAAGGTCAAACAGAACTCGCTCCTCTGCCTGATCTTCAAAAAGCCATGTATTATCTTTTTTATTAAATTCAGACAGCCATTCTATAAGCACAAGAGCTTCGTTAATGCTTAATTTTAGAGCTACATTTTCATTCTCCTTTTTAGCTTCCATAATTTACAACCCTCCATGTTTAAATACATTTTGCAATTGTGCTGGATTGAGTCTCCAACCAGAAATGAACTGTCCTGCAGGATTTGAAATAACATTGAGTCCAGTACTAGGGTTGAGATAATGAATCACCGATTGTCCCCTGTACGTCCCATTTATTGTTCGAATACCTGCAGAATTGATATGTTGATTAATGGCAGAACTGAACCTTCCAGCATTAGCCTTACTGTAATTTCCCAATACACCAAAGTCACTAGCATGCTTAAACTTAGCTTGTAATTGCTTGCTAGAATTAATCAATACTGAATTTACTCTCCTAGAGCTAACTCTCTCAATTGTCTCTTTTGATACTCCGCTAATTCCCGCCTTTATCAACGGCCCTCCTCCTAAAGTTGCAATTGCTATAGCTACATCTGTAATTATTCCAACCTCTTGTATCCCATCATTTGCATTTTGAGGACCCAACCTGCTTCCGGGTACGACAATTGGAAATGCTGAGTTTTTAAGCTCATTTTCTAATTCCGATGTCTTTCCACTTTCCCCTTGCCTGATGATATCATAGGTAGTAACGACTGAATTGATATTAAATTCCTGATCATATTCTGAATAACCATAATTAACCTTAAATGTCCTATGTCCAACTTTCTCATAGTTACCCCCTCGTCGATTTGCTTCTTCACGGGCGACTTTGCGCTCCTTTGAATCAAGAAAAAACATACCATTCGGATCAATTCCAATAATCGGATTGTTTAGAACATAGTTATAAGGCGACCATGATACATATGCCTCCGCCATAGGATCCACCACCCACCATCTCCCAACCTGAGGATCATACCATCGGGCTCCGTAATCAAGCCAATTCAAATTCAAAGAACGATGTAACTCTTTACCGTTATAAAGATAGTTGTTTGTATCTGCATTTTCAGCCTGCCAGCTGATGTCGGCAATCAGGTTGCCAAAGGGATAGTAGTGGTTTACCTGTACCACAGGATCAGCCTTCTGGCCCAGATTCACATGGAGTGTATCGAACCAGACCGTGCGTTCGCTTTCATTGTGCAATGCTACTCTTAGTGTGTATTGCTGTGAGGTGTCCGGTACATGAACGCCTATGGAATCGGTTAAGCGGTTCCAATTGTTGGCCGTATCTACCAGCATGCGCCAGTTGTTGATTTCCTGACCGGCGGTGTCCCGCAGCGATAACTCCAAATATGCCTGTGGAGCACCATCAAAGAAATCATTTGGAATTTCAGGAGCTGCATTCCGCTTCTTATGCATCAAATTTTCAAACAAGCCGGCAATGTTTAACTGCAAACCATAAACCCTATTACCTGGAACATTGGCTATATCATTCTGCGCCGGATTAAAGGGCAGTGGTTTCAATTCAAAGCTTAATGCTGCAGCTTGAGGAATTTGCCTTGCATTAACAGGAGGCATCGTTTTCTGCGGATCCTGCTCTTCATAATAATAATAGACGGATACCTGAACAGTATCACCTGAGAAAACGGGGATTTCTGTATACGGGCCTTCCTGGTTATATAATTTACCAGAGCTCTCCCCTTGTAATGCCATCTCATTGTTTCGAACCGTGCTGACCTGCCTGAAACCGGGAAAGGCATCTGCTTCTTCGTCTTCATTTACTTCAAACGTCAGTTCACCCTGTTGCCAATTCAGGTTCTCTCCCTTAAATACAACCCTTGTATTACCTAAATGATCTTTTATAAAATAATAAGGTATCCAATTGCCATTCGTATCAATCAGCAGGTAGCCTCCATCAAATAGTATTCTTGCAGGCTTTCCTTCTTCATGTATGATATCACCGAAATAACCGGTTGTATTCACTTGAAGATTCTCCGTAGTTTCCTCTTTCCGCTTCGCACCATCGGCTCCATAAATTACCTTCACCTGATCTGTTGCTTTCGAAATAAGTGAAGGCAGGTTGAGGTGATTGTAGGTGATGGAAACAGACTTGTTTGCATCTGCTGTCATGCTTCCATTTACATCATAACTATAGTCGGTTGCGTTGGCAACATCCTTAAAATCATTGCTGCCATTCCAGGGAACAAGAGCTATTGCATCGGTTACTGACAACAAACGGTTGCCTTCATACTGATAGGTTAGCTGATCTGTAATGCCATAGGAATGAAGTTTGGTTTCTTCATCATAGGCCAGTGCGCCATTTACCCTCATACTTTGAATGTTGCCATTATCATCATACGTTAAATTGTCTACAGTATACTGATCACTTTCAGTTATTCCCGGACCGGCAGCAGTACCGTATTTTGCCTTTACCAGCCGGTTGAGCGGATCATACTCATAACCGTACATTCTGGTTCGCTCATCACGGCAACTCTTCCAGGCCATCCAGGCTATATTTCCGCTGTATTGTGCAGTGGCATCCAGTAATTCATGTCCATCGGTGTAATGCATTTCAGCGGCCCAGAAGTCACCATTCTTACTTACCTGTGCAAGATCGTTGATGCCTATTAACCATCCCCGAATATTGTAGCGGTAGTCAATCGTTTGCATTGACTTTTGAATTGGTATAGCGCCGCTGCTCACCAAAACATTGTGCAACCTTTGCATCTTCACCTGGCCAAGTTCATTGTAACCGAGACTGTTTATCCAGATCTCAGGTTGATCGTCTACCTGTAACCAGGTATTCTTTAACCTACCGGCAAAATCATATTCATAGCGTAATTTTCGTGTCAGTTCTGTAGTAAATCCCAAACCTCCTCCCGGTGGCGCATAGCTGTATTGATGTATGCGAATCTGTTCAAGTGGCAAGCCTTCAAAATTGTAAGACAACCATGTTGTTTCTTCTCCGCCATCATGGTTGGTTCCTTTTGTTTCGATCACCCTGCTTTTATAGTCATAGAAGAATACCCCCTTTTCAAAAACGGCCGTTCCCTCCTCCAATATTTTACTAAACTGACCCGTAAGTTTTTCTTTGGATCTTGCATTATCAGCATTGTTGGATGCATAGTCAGGTGTACCATCACCGTTAAAGTCATAATCATCGTAATAATTTATTGCAAGCTCTTCCAATGATTCGGTTGGGAAAACCACATTGGTATAACCATTTGCCGATTCGCTTCTTGTTTCACTACAGGTTACTGCCGGCATCCACAGTTGATCCTGTAGCTGCTCTGCATCCTGACCTGCGATAGCAGTGAGGCCGGAAGATATAGGCCGCCCGAACTGATCAAATTTTGAATAGCTCCATTTGCCAGTAAACCGCAGATTGGGATCTTGTGTAAGGACAGGACGATTTAACTGATCATAGATATAGTAACTCCAGTCAATTCCGGGTAGTTTCCCGGCCGAAATCAGACCGCGATTGTTATAGCGGTAAAAGAAATTCCATACATCACCGGTAGCTTTTACGGTAAAGTTTGTACCTGTAAGAAGCTGATTGTATCCTTCCGGCGAAATCACAACTGCCAATCGTCCAAGATCATCGTACACGTAATAAGTATGGATATATTCAAATTGCTTCTCTTCCTCTCCAGAGGCAATTTTCCGCGGATGCTTCTCCAGCACCGTTCTGCCCTTATTGTCAACATAGACGAGGTGCGTGTTGTCATTCTCATCCGTCGTTTCAACTACCTGAAGCGCACCGGCGCTATACCATGATGTACCTTTCCATCCTGATGTAGTTGGATCAATTCTGAACAACCGTACTTCATTTACATAATTTGACCGGTAGTTGTATTGAACATTATGATTACCTGTTTTCCAGGTTTCCCCTGCAAAAGCATCTCTAATCACTTTCCCGGAAGGAGCATCCTCGAAAGTTTTTTCATCGTATGCAAAGTCAGTAAATTCCCAATCAGTGCCGGTGGCGTAAAAATTATGTTGGTCTTCAATGGCTGAAATTTTATACCCGCCCGGCAATATTTCAGTACTGTACGGCAGATAACTTCGTGGTTGTCTGCCGAAAGCATCATACTCCTGAAAGTTAACGATATCCTTACCGGAGGGACTTTGAGAAACCTCCACTTGTTGCATTTCTCTACCAATGCCATCCAGGTAAGTCAGGACCCTTCTGCTTTGTATGTTTTGTAATGTGCCCGTTTCAAATGCCTGCCTGGATATGCCCGGCACAACAGCGGTTTCGTGCCGTACATAATTGCGGCTATTAGCATTGCCGGGTGTTCGCAATTGATATTCGGTGAAGTTCATCCCATTGCCAAAATGGTCCTCCGTGTATTGCAAACGGCTGAATGCATCATACTCATACCGGGTGATATAATTGTTTGCATCACACACTTCTGAAATACCCGCAAGTGGCTGATAACTGTATGATGTGACCAAAGCCGCTTCGGGATATAATCGCAATTCATCTAATAAGCCTGCGGAATTAAGTGTAACGGTTCCGGAACTGCTGAAGTTAAGGAAAACCTGATACGCGGTAAAGCCATGAATCGTTTCTCCGATATCAGTATTTTCGACACTGCATGCACTGCCACTAACATTTACCGCTGAAGTTGCCCAGTAGCTCAAAATATATTTACCGGCAGATGAAACAGCGCGTGAAACAATACCCGGCTTAAAATACCTGCTCCCTGTAATTGTTTTAGCGATAGCCGAAAAGGGACCCTCGCTGTCAACATTTGATTCCTGATAAGTGAATCCTCCCTGCTCTTCGCTCTCAAAACCGGTGTATGCTACATCAGCTATTGCTGTATTATTAAAGACAGCATTCACCAATCCTGTACTGCCCTGATAAATAACAGATGTAATCA
Organism: Chitinophagaceae bacterium; assembly: GCA_016704325.1. Lineage (GTDB taxonomy): Bacteria > Bacteroidota > Bacteroidia > Chitinophagales > UBA10324 > JACCZZ01. Next base: position 313,269 of record JADJAG010000006.1, on the reverse strand, counting down.
TTCCGTATGGTTCGTGATACTGAACCAGCTGCGCATGCTCATTGAATGCATCAAACTTCCGGGTGCAGCGATACTTGTTGTCATGTATGAATGAATTGTAATAAACTTCGGATGCGGTAAAAGAAGATTTTAACAATGGCTCTCCGAGGTCAAGCACCAATACGGTGTCAGGCACCACGTTACTACCATCCAAACGATAGCGCACAAGCTTTCCGGCTACGATGAAAGTATCAATCTCAACCTTACCTTTCAATGCTTCACTTCCAAAACCGGCTGAGTTACCTGTGCTAATAATTCCTCCACTCAATATTTCTCCTCCATTTGCAATGTTATTATTCAAGCCTGTTGGTTTTATGTTGTTCTTACTTTTCAACAGTAAGGTGTATTCCTCAACCAAAGTATTCACCATGAACTTTTTGTTGATCATGGTGTCTAAAGCAATCAACATAGCATCCGTTCCACCATTTACTGATACATCGTAGTCAAGTGGAAAACGCCTGACTGTTACTTCCGTATTACCATCAGATCTTGTAGTAATAATTCGCGTAGGTTGTACATGAGCCGGATTATCATGAAATAATTGCTTCTTAGTTACAAATCGGCTGCCATCCTGAAAATATTCAGTAGTAGTTTGCTCACTCTGATGAACCCATTGGGAGTGATAAAAATAGAAACTGAACGTAAACTCATCCGCTTCAATACCATCGAACTGCTGATCATTTTTCAAATACGCCACCTTTAAACCGGTAATACCATGTGCATGATTGATCGCATCAAATTCATACTTGTTTGATGTTTCCAGTTTGAGCTGATTATCGGAATTATATTCCTTTACCTCCAGCAGCAGACCTCTTTTGTATCCATAGTTAACAGGCGGCGCAAATGGGTATGCCAAAACTCCTATATCAGGTGAAAAGGAAAATGTACTTTCCCGTTTACCGAATGCCGCACTCCCATTCGGCAACATATCTCCAAAAAACTCAGTAACCTCCGCATAGAATACCGGGTTTCCATTAGAGGTGCTAACGGGCACCTGTGATACTGATGTTCTTACCTGAAAATCACAAGTAGTACCCGGCCCACCGACTTCGCTAAATCCTCTTGTAGTGAATCCATAATCGTAAAGAATGGTACTCAATAAAAAGCCACTTGATCTATCCTTATCGGCAGCCATATTATAAGAATATCGAACCACCTGATCATCCGATGAATTAACAGTATCCTTTCTTAAACGCACTTCCTTTATTCGTAATCCGCCGGCGAGCACAGACTTAATCGTATCGTTCTGCAATTCATAGTAATACGTTGTTATGGTTGCATGAGCCGTTGGTCCGGAACCTATCATTTCTGAAGTCAGGTAATACGTTCCTGCCGGCAGAAAGAGGCAGTTTTCATATGCATCTTCATCACCCCTTTCAAAAAGTACTTGTCCATTGCTATTGATAAGCCTCACGGAGGCTTCACATTCGCATGGAGGATTACCAAATTCAATTGAAGTTGATATGCGTACAATCTGATCCGCATTTACTACAAATGTATCAGCCGGCTTTGTACTGTTTACGCCATTTGAAGAGGCGAATGCACTGAGATCTATCCTGGGTATTTCATTGGCTTCAAACGTATCTACACCTAACTGATCCTGGTATCTGCCAAAACGATTCTCCTCATAGGTATAAGTTGCAGTGCCTCCGGAAGGATAAAGCAGACCGGTAAGCACAGCCGCTTTTGCAAAACTGAAATTGGGCAATCGGTTTGCACCATCTGCAGCTCCGTTAAAAGATTCGCATTCCTCTTCCGGGTAAGCAGGCACGAGTGTTTGATTCGAAAGTGCCCCATTGTAGAAGCCCCAATGGTCCTGCGCTTTGGAGTTTCGTGCTGGTAAGGGAGTAGGATCATATACAAACTCATAAGGTGGTAGCTCAATGGCTCCTTTCCCTTTTTCTGTTATAGAAGTCAGCATCAGCCGCTTGCATTCCCGATCATTGCAATTAATTGGTTCGATAGGGTGATAATCATATTGAAAGTGGTAAGATCTGATTATCTCCTCCTGCTTATTCACCACTTCAATCCTTGATAAAGCATAATCGTACTCTGCATCTTCCCGCTCCGTTTCTGCAAAAAACCGAACCGTGCCATTAGAAAAGTTAATAGACTGCAGTCGTTTTAATGCGATCTCAATATCTGTGTTGCATTCCGTATCATGATCGGTACAATACAACCAGGGATCTTCTAACCGGGATTCACTGGTTGTGGCATAATAAAGAATGGTACCATCTGCATAGTCAAATGTAATGACAGTGCCATTAACACCGGTTATAGATTCCAAATACCAGGATGATTTAATACTCTCGTCAATCTGTTCATCGCCACCTCCTTCACACACTGTTGTAGCACGTGTAAGTTCTATATTATTAAAATGATAGGTCATCCCATCGGGCGTAATAATCTTAAAATAGGTTAGTTGTTGTTCCGCAATAATTTTGAAATTTTGATACGGTATCGTATGTATGATGAGGAATCCATCAGGGTCAACGCCTTCAATAACAAACCTTCCGGCATAACCGGCGAAATTAAAAAAGAACTCATCGGGCTGAACATCGATCTGATGGTCGGCAATACTTTGCAAATACTCATGATGTTGTATCGGGGAATAGTTTAAGAACTCAGAAATGCTTTCTGTATTATGCATAAATCCTGCGAGAGGTCTTTCATCCGGGAGACCCATCACTGTTCTTGTGACTACTCCTCCTGCATTCAACGACCAACCCATGCCTGTCCATGATGCAATCTGGCCTACTTTAATCCCTCCTCCATGGTAAGACAGAGATACCATCAGATTGATATCACGCTCTGCAATCTCATACAAAGGGATATCAATATTTGGAATTCCTGCGCTGAGACTGACAGGTGTAAGTGCATACTTTGCAAGTGCCGCTGCTGTTGGAGCCGGAGGTATTACAGATACATTTAAAGGGTCAACGGGTTGTGATTGAAGAGAAGTGCTCCCCAACAGTTGCAATAGTATTAATACTCTCAGGTAGCTTTTCATAAAATACAAATAGAACTTTATACAGAATAAATTTACTCGCAAATCAACCCGTGAAAAGTTGAACAGAAAGCATTTCAACGTCATTCTAAACAAAATGCATCAGGCCCATCCATGCTTTATACATTTTTACATGCATTACTGTTATCAAAAATAGAGTGATCACTCGCATTGGGCAATAGTCTAAAAGAATGATTTTTCAAGATGGGGTTGAATTTGTTAATAGTGCAAATACTGACTATTCTTAGCTAACAAGTGTGCAGAAGTAACAGAAACATGGAATTAAAATCCGGGTTTGATCACATTAATTGCATACTCCAATTAGATGACTTTCGTTCATCGGCAGCGGCGTGAAAAAGCTGACTGACACAAAAGCACCGGCTACTTTGACAAACTCGGTTGAGTTCGAGAATAAATCAAAAATTTTAACGGCTTACAATTATATTCAATACCACCTAAGCATACCATAATGAAACGTCCCGCTTTTTCGGGAGTTTGGCATAATGACAAATGAGCATGTCCGAAAGTTTTTCTTATGGGCAATTACAAACCACTTATAAATTTCATCATAAGACTGTGTAATTTCAAACAAGGATAGCCAATTGGTGCAAGTGAATGTGCAGAAGTATAATTCATTTGGAAGATCGTGTAGTGTTTTTAAAGACATTTAGCAATATATAAAAATGGGTTGGGAAATAATAGTATAGCATGGAATTCCCCTGTGTCCCACTACCTCCCTGCTATGTTGCAGCGGAGAATACAAGGCGGCGGTGTAAAAGACAATTCGCGAAGAAGGGTCGGAGGATCATCAGTGATTTTACTTTTTGGTGACCTGGCATCTTCGTGATGGGATTGCTTCGTCGTTTCACCATGCAAGGATGCATCGATAAACCGTCATTGCGAATCTCGCACATACAATGTTTGAATTATCAAAGTCCCAATGGCAGGATGAAGCAATCCCCTGATTAGAACCAATTATTAGTTTAGTAGTACTTGGGGATTGCTTCGTCGTTCCTCCTCGCAATGACGCTTCGGGGTGGGGATTGCTTCGTGGTGGGGATTCCTTTGTGGTTTCACCATGCAAGGATGCATCGATAAACCGTCATTGCGAATCCCGCCCATATAATGTTTGAATTATCAAAGTCCCAATGGCGGGATGAAGCAATCCCCTGATTAGAACCAATTATTAGTTTAGTAGTACTTGGCGATTGCTTCGTCGTTTCGCCTCGCAATGACGCTTCGGGGTGGGGATTGCTTCGTGGTTCCTCCTCGCAATGACGCTTCGGGGTGGGGATTGCTTCGTGGTGGGGATTCCTTCGTGGTTTCACCATGCAAGGATGCATCAATAAACCGTCATTGCGAATCCCGCCCATATAATGTTTGAATTATCAAAGTCCCAATGGCAGGATGAAGCAATCCCCTGATTAGAACCAATTATTAGTTTAGTAGTACTTGGGGATTGCTTCGTCGTTCCTCCTCGCAATGACGCTTCGTGGCGGGGATTGCTTCGTGGTTTCACCAATCAATGACGCATTGATATACCGTCATTGCGAATCCCGCCCATACAATGTTTGAATTATCAAAGTCCCAATGGCGGGATGAAGCAATCTCCTGATTAGAACCAATTATTAGTTTAGTAGTACTTGGGGATTGTTTCGTCGTTCTTTCTTACAATGACGCTTCGTGGTGGGATTGCTTCGTCGTTCCTCATGGCAATGATGTGTCATAATTGAACACACAATTTTCAATAACCAAATTGTCGTACAGCCTTTCTGACGGAGCAGTGTTGAAATTCCCTAACTATTTGTACTTTTAACAAAAACCTGCTGCATGTTACGTTCCTGCCTTGTTCTGCTGTGCTTCCTTTTTACAACTTCCATTGTAAATGCCTATTCGGTAACCTTCCGGCTAAACCTGAATGGTATTAGCGGATTTGAAACTCCGGAAGTGAATGGCACTTTCAACAATTGGTGCGGTAACTGTAATGCCATGACGGATACTGATAATGACGGCATCTGGGAAGCGACCATTAACATGAATGCCGGTACTTACGAATATAAATTTTCTTTCGACAGCTGGACCGGACAGGAAAATCTTTCTGCCAGCACCTCTTGCACCGTATCCAGCGGGAATTTCACTAACAGGAAACTTACCATTCAATCAGATTCGATCCTGGATGTTGTTTGCTGGGGATTGTGCAGCAATTGCATTGCTCCCAATCAATCTAACTGGACGCTATCCTGGTCAGATGAATTTGACGGCACTTCACTCAACACCAGTATATGGACTCCTGAAATAGGTGCCGGAGGCTGGGGGAATAATGAATTGCAGTATTATACAGCCAATCCCCAAAATTTAACGGTGAGTAATGGAAGCCTTAAAATAACTGCTCTTGAAGAAACTACCGGCAGCAGTTCTTATACCTCTTCCCGTATTATTACAAGAGATTTATATGAATTTCAACATGGCAAAATCGAATCACGGATTAAGATACCTGTTGGTCAGGGCATATGGCCAGCCTTCTGGATGCTGGGTGCCAACTTCGATCAGGTCGGATGGCCGCAATGTGGTGAAATAGATGTGATGGAACATGTAAACAATGAAAGCCTTACCAATGGAACCGTGCATTGGTATAACAATGTGAGTCATGCCTATGAAGGCAGTTCTGTTCCAATAGATGAATCCGAATTTCATGTTTATGGCGCCATCTGGAATGAAACCCATATCCAATTCTATGTTGATGATTTCATTTATTACCAATTTGATTATGCTGCCTACACCAACAGCACCCCGATTTTTCAGAAGCCTTTCTTTTTTCTGCTGAATGTGGCTGTTGGAGGTAACTGGCCGGGCAATCCGGATGCTTCTACTGTTTTTCCCGCTACCATGGAAGTTGATTACGTACGCGTGTACCAATTAGAGACCGTTGATGTGCCTGAAATTAATGAAACACCGGTCCTTAGTGTTTATCCGAATCCTGTAAAAGATGTTGTTACTATATCATTCAAGAATTTTCAAGCAAACAGTCAATACAGTGTTTACAATGCTATTGGCCTGCTGATTGCATCGGGCACGCTTACTTCACAATGGAATGTGCTGGATACAAAAAACTGGCCGCATGGCGTTTACTTTCTGCATATCAGGAATGAGACGGAGGAGTTTTATGTTGGGCGGTTGGTTAAGTAGGGGTTGAAGGGTTGAATGGTTAAATGGTTGAATGGTTAAATTGTTAAACTGTTGAACTGTTGAATTGTTGAAAAAATTTTTACCTGGCAATTATTAATTGCTTTGTATAAATTCCCTGGGGCAACTTGAGTTGAAGTATATACATTCCTTCCGGTTGATCTGACAGATTCATTTCAAATTGTATTGACTTTGGAGAAAAGGCATTTTCAACAGTGTAGATGGTCTTTCCGATTGCATTGTTTACCGAGATACTTAGATCAGGAGAAACAGGCATGTTCAGTTCAATCCAAAATATTCCTGAAGATGGATTAGGTGAAATACTTACCACTATTTCCTTTTCACTAAATACAACCGCTTCCATTTTCGAATACGAAAACAAGCCATTGAAATCCGTTTGCTTAATACGATAATAGTTGAGGCCTTGTTGTGGGTTCACATCCGGGAAAGAATAATTCAACAACATATTTGAGTTTCCTGCACCTTTCACCTGTCCGATTTCTTCAAAATCAGTTCCATCCGCACTGCGCTCTATGCTATAATAATCGTTGTTGAATTCCGAAGCGGTGCTCCAGGTCAACAATACTTCCGTACCTGATTGTTTAGCATTAAAAGCAATCAGTTCTATTGGAAGTATGAGCGTACAGGCGTTTTTGAACACTGCTACTGTATTGTTTGATTTCGATACGGCGAGATCGGGCCATCCGTCTCCATCAAAATCGTTGATGCCGACATCATAGGCAACACTTAAAGGGGAGCCGGTAACATAATCCACTTTCGGCGAAAAGGCAATTGTACCGGGCGTACTGTTATTTTGGTATGTTGATACTGTATAAGGAGTGTAATTGGCTACAGCAAGATCAAGTTTTCCGTCGCCATTCAAATCGCCGATAGCTACTCCGTAAGGATAAACACCGGTTGCAAAATCCACTTTAGCAGCAAAAGAAATGGTTCCGGGTGTGCTGAGGTTTCTGTAGGTTGAAACCACATTAATATTTCTGCTTGCCAATGCGAGGTCGCGCTTGCCATCTCCATCCAAATCGCCGATATGCACATATTCCGGAATCGGGCCAGTGGCAAAATCCACTTTAGCGGCGAAGGAAATTGTTCCGCAACTGCAGGTATTTCTAAAAACCGAAACGGTAGCGGAATTCCAGTTGGTAACAGCAATATCCGGTTTACTGTCGCCATCCAGGTCGCCAACATCCAGTTTATTTGGAAACACTCCGGTGGCAAAATTGACGGCTGTTGCAAAAGATATCGTCCCGGCAGTTGTTGTGTTTCTCAAAACGGAAATATTGCTGCTTCCCCAATTGGCTGATACGATGTCCGGCTTCCCGTCTCCATCAAAATCAATTATTTTAACTCCATCGGGTTGTGTTCCCGCTGCAAAATCAACTTTGGGTTCGAAAGATATTGATCCGGGAGTGCTTGTGTTTTTATATGTTGAAACAGAAGAAGCTCCTGTATGAACTACTGCCATATCGAGTTTTCCATCTCCGTCCAAATCACCTAAGGCCACATCATTGGGTTGAACATTTGATGCAAAATCAACTTTCGGCGCAAACGAAATCGTTCCTGAAGTACCTGTATTTCTTGATACACATACCACATTATTGAAATAATCCGGCAGTACCAGGTCGGGTTTACCGTCACCATCCACATCGTAGATCTCCACAGACATTGCGCCGCCGGAGACATCAACCTTTGGTGAAAACGTTGCAGGGCTACATCCAAGAGTTGGCACAAATGGTTTTTGGGAATAAGCAGTTGTGTTAGTGGAAAGATTGGTGACGGTGATGTACTGATAGTTGGTTCCTAGCGGCACGGTAACGGTAAGTGATGTTGCAGTTGCGGCCGATACGATTGCCTCTGTTGCGCCCATCAATACAATATTATCAGCAAGTGTTGTGCTGAAACCTGTTCCGGTTATTACTACTGTTGTGCCAACCGGGCCAGACTCCGGAGTGAAGGAAATAAAGGATATGGAAGAAGCGCTGCCAATATTTCTTAATACTGAAACAGAATTGCTGCTGGTATTTGATGATGCGATATCAAGTTTACCATCTCCATCCAGGTCACCGGTAACCACTCCGTAAGGATTATTGGTGACAGCATAATCCACTTTGGGAGCGAAAGAAATAGTACCGGTTGTGCTGGTATTGATGAGTACTGAAATTTTATTTGAAGGAGCTGTATTTGTTACAACGAGATCGGGCCTTCCATCTCCATCGAGGTCACCTGCGGCAATACCATGTGGGGTAAGTGTAACGGCAAAGTCAACTTTAGCGGCAAAGGAAATGGTGCCGGAGACGCTGGTATTTCTTAATGTTGAAATATTATTGCCGAGCCAATTTGCGGTTACAAGATCAAGCTTATTATCGCCATCGAGGTCGCACATAGATAGGCCATACGGAATAGTTCCGGTAGCGAAATCCACTTTAGCAGCAAAGGAGATCGTGCCGGGAACACTGGTATTTCTGAAGGTAGATATGGAAGCAGAAGAAACATTGCTTACTGCAAGATCGGGCTTGCCGTCGCCGTCCAGGTCTCCGATAAAATCAAAATTGGGACTTGCTCCTACCGTGTAATCTACTTTCGGGGCAAAAGAAATATTGCCGGCGCCGCTGCTGGTATTTCTTAAGACAGAAACGGTTCCGGCGCCTTGATTAGCAACAGCCAGGTCCGGTTTGCCATCGCCATCCAGGTCTCCGATAAAAGGGTAACTTGTGGTAGTGCCCACTGCAAAATCGACTTTGGCAGCAAAAGAAATTGTTCCGATTATGCTGGTATTTCGTAATACAGAAACGGTGGAAGCACCTTGATTTGTTACTGCAAGATCCGGCTTTCCATCGCCATCAAAGTCACCGGCTGCTACACCTAATGCAGTAGCGCCGGTGGCGAAGTTTACACTTGCTGCAAATGAAACAGTTCCGGAAGAACCGGTATTTCTTATAGCTGAAACATTACTAGTGGATGCATTCGCAGTGGCAAGATCCGGCTTTCCGTCTCCATCCAAATCACTTATTGCAACCAGGTATGGTGAAGTGCCTACACTGAAATCCATTTTTGCGGCAAAGGAGGCTGATCCACAATTGTAGGTCACATTGAAAGGTTTCGATGAATAAGCAGTTAAGTTAGTGGTGATGTTGGTAACATATATATAATGATAGCTTGCTCCAATTGGTACCGTAACGGTAAGTTCAGTGACGGTAGCAGCAGATACGGCAGCACCTGTGGCACCAAAAAAGACACTGTTTTCAGATGGCGTGGCGCTAAAACCTGTTCCCGTGATGGTTACCACCGTACCAATGGGTCCTGATGAAGGTGAAAAGGAAGTTATGCTCTGCGCATTTATCCTAAGCGCCCACAAAAGAATTACAATCAACAATACCCAATTCATATTAACATGAGTATTAGCTTTTTTCATAGTACTTCCATTCAACAATGCGTCGCAACCAAACTACTCAAAATCCCATGCACAGAATATGATTAAGTACAGGAGCATCTATTTTCCCGGTAATGCCTCCATATTTTTTCATCTTAGCAGAATTTGTTATAAATAATCACTATTGTCTGACTAATGTGGGCTAAAGCCCGCCAGGAGCGGGTTTCATCCTATAACCCCACGCTGAAGCGTGGGGTTATAGGATGCGCGCCAGTATTGAGTTTCAGCCTAAACCCCAATATTTTAGTCGGACAATAATGATAAATAATTATGTTACCAATACGGGTCATTCATCGAAATGAAAACAGGTTACCTCGCAATAACTATCCGTGCGGTATACATTTCTTCTGCTGATTTACATTGCAGAAAGTAGATTCCTTCAGGCTGTTTAGTAAGATCAATATCCAAACTCGTAAATAGTGGTGCTAACTTTTTATCAAGATGATAAACAACTTGTCCGGTTGAGTTAACAATTGAAATGGCTGTTCCCGAAGGCATCTGCCTGTTCAAGTCAATCTTTAGCATTCCATTCGTAGGATTTGAATAAATGACAAATGGTGTATTCGCTTCCTGATGACCCGTTCCTGTTATCAGGATATTCCAATCCGTTGAAGAAATACATCCCTGCTCATTTCCTGTTAAGACAGTATATAGTGCGCTCTGCAAAACTGTATAAGATTGATTTGTGGCGCCTGGAATCTCCACCGTATTGAGCATCCATTGATAGCTATAAGCAGGCGATGAGGTTAACACAAAGCCATCTTGCGTGATAACCGGAAGATTGGGTGTTGCGTAAACTGTTATATATTCCTGCATGGTCAGGGTGTCATTACCGGTTGAAGCGGTTGCGATTAAGGTAACATCATAAATGCCGGGATCATTATAACAAACATTACCGGGATGCTGCAAATTGGAAGCAGCAGGAATTCCTCCGGGAAAAAACCATTGCCAGGCTGTTGGATTATTAGATGATGAATCAGTGTAGCTGATACAAAATTTCTCACACATTGTGTTTTGGGATGCAGAAAAGGATACTGCAGATGGAGTAGGTTGTTGCGATGTTGTATCGCAGTACTTAATGCACCAATAGTCAAAACTGAAAGACTGATCTGTTTTCTCCTGCCCGGTAAATCCATCTCCGTCGTTTGCAAAAATGTAGCATCCATCTGATAACTGAATGCCATAACCTGTTTCAGTATGCGAATAGCCGGTTAGAATAGTTTTGTCCCATACTTTGCTTCCGTTCGAATCTATTAAAACGATCCATGTATTCTCCGGACCATTATTGGCTTCGGATTTCCAAAAATCAGGTTCTGAATAAGACGTACCGGAAATCATGTAATTGCCTGCTGCAGTAAGGTGAAGGTTTCCAAAATCATCTTCATGGCCTGTACCGCCAATTGAAAGATCCCATAACACATTCATCAAAGAATCCGTTTTCAGCACCCACCAATCTGTAGCACCCTGGTTTGATTGCGTTTTGTCACCACCTGCGTCAGCCCAATTCGTAGCAGCAATCACGTAGTGGTCACCAGGCACCTGAATGATATCTAATCCGATATCAGCATCCAGGCTGCCTATAGTCTTATCCCATAAAAAATTTCCGTCAGCATCTGTTTTAACAAACCACAAGTCAGACATTCCGCTGACATAGTTATCCTGTGTTTTCAACCCACCGGCATTAGAAAGCGATGTACCAGCCAGCAAAAAGCCGCCGTCTTCCGTCAGAAACACATTGTATACTGATTCATCATCTGTACCGCCATATCTTTTATCCCATAGTTTATTACCATCACTGTCAGTGCGAAGAATCCAGTAGTCGGAATCTCCATAACCAGGTTCACTTACATCATCACCCTGGTCTGAACTGGTATAACCGCCTAATAGGTAACCACCATCCGGCAACTGTCTTGCGGCTGTACCCACACAAGAAACATTGCCGCCAAAACGGTGATCCCATTCAATCGTTCCTGCAGCATCAAGCTTAACGACCCATAAATCAAAGATTCCGATTGGTGGCTGGGTTACATTTCCGCTTACCGGTGAACGTGTGCCTCCAATTACCAGGAAGCCACTATCTGCCGTGTTTATCACAGCATAAAAAAAATCATCATCGTTTCCACCCAGTGTGAGGTCCCATTGTTTTACTCCATCTGCATTATTTTTTATGATCCAATTGTCGTACGATGGGAACATGGAGTTATCCCAGTTGTCGGCCGACTTTTCAAACATCGCATCCGATTGCGAAATACCTGCAGCTAGAAATCCACCATCAGGAGTCGCTAACAGCTGACTGATAAAATCGCCCTGATAACCACCGTAGCTAAAATCCCATTGCTTTAGCAGCGGATTAACCTGTGCGGTAGTGAGCTTACAAAGCAGCATGAACAGGAAAAAATGTATTGGTAGTTTCATGTTTTTACAGGTTTACCATTTGTGATTACACTAAGATTGCAGTAGCACAATATCAACTATACAGATCATGAAAAGCCACAAGGTCAGTTGCACAACACATCATCACATAAATTGATACGAACTATTCATGCAGCTAACGCAGGTGCAACTTCAGGACAATACTATTGATACCATTTCAACTCACCAATTATAAATGCCTGAACAGGGAAGAATGGAGGTTCAACGGAAACAGGATAACCTTACAATAGCCCTTTCAAGTTCTCAGTCAAGAAAATACCAATATATTGCATTCTACTGCCTACCGATTAATAGGTTTAAACTTTAACACGCGCTTTATTCTGTTAAATAGCAGCATTTTTTCTATAGCGTGAATTCCGGTTTTGCAACATTCATTTATCATCACAAAGTGTATAGTGTCAATCATCCTGCTCTTTGACTTATATCATAGATTATTAACTATTATCAAGGTAACTTGACCGGTGCATAATTAAAGATTTTATGCATTATTATTTTATCAGCATCTAATATTAAATTATCATGAAAAAGATACTCCTCATCATACTGGTTTCGATGCAATCAATCGTTCAAGCTGCAACGATTACCGAAATGGAAGCTTTCTATCGCAACGGGCAGGTTTTTCTTACCTGGCAGAATGTTAATGAACTTAATGCATTCTATAAAGTATACCGATCGACAGTTCCCATCACTTCAGGAACACAACTATCCAATTGTGAATACCTGGGATATACAGATAGCTACAGCGCCAAAGACTGGAACCTTTCCAGGCAAGACAATGCCATCCGGTATCTGCGTATTGATTCAGCCGGAACACCTTTAGCGGCCGGAACCGGATTGTTTGTTGCGACCACCTTACAAAATGGCAACTACTTCTATGCCATCACGGTGATGATCGATGATATTGAAGACAAAACCATTATTGCAGACCGCAATTCGCTGGCTGCCTATCTTTCTGAAACGGTGAGTGATCCCATGCCGGTGTTTCAGGAATCAAGAATGGTTGATGGCAAGCAGGCTTTTATTTACTCGACTTTCTTCAGCACTAAATATGCCATTGGACAGCCTTTAATGAATAAATCAGGTTTTGTTGCCTTTGATTTTGGACTCTATAAAAACACCGGAAGCGGGCTACGTCCTCTTAGAATAAAACTACATGGTGGCGGAAAATATTTTCTTGATAAGGTTACCACTGCCATCAGAGACGAAATGGTAATCGGTGCAGAAGATAATTTGCCATGCGGCCTTAACCAGGGATTCTGGGGTGCCAATGAAAATTTCGACTATTATGACCTATTGAAAAACACCATGCCACCTACAACAGGTATCAATTATAACATAACACAAATCAGGATCAACAGAATTTTAGATTGGGCATTCAAATACCTGGACGTAGACAGTAACTCAGTTTATATAGATGGTATTTCACTAGGTGCGCCGGGTGCATACTCTATGGCCATCACCTATCCTGAAAGATTCGCTGCTGCGAGACTCACTGTTGGTCTTTTTAACTTTGGATTCGACCAGGATTACCAGCCCACCTGCAGTTTTAATACAGGTAAGGCAAATAGAGAAGACGGAGACAACTTACTCGGCACCCGCCTAACTAACCTGCCCAGTAACCTGGGCTATGGTACCTACGAAATTCTAAACGGAGGGTTTGTAATTCATGAGCTTAATGAAAGAGATTATCCGTTTATTTTCAGCATCAACGGGAAACATGACCTGATGATGGGCTGGACGGAAAAAACAATATATTATGATTCCGTAAATGCAAATAATACCGGCGGATATTACTTCTGGGACAGCCGTACACATAACGGTGACGGCAGTACCTGGAATGCGGAAGATGTCTTTGATCTTTTCCGGTTCAGGAAAGATCTTTCCTACCCGGCCTTTTCAAACTGTAGCTTAAATGAAGACTGGGGTAATGGAGATGGCAATACCGGTGAAGACTTTGGCTCGGTGAATGGAAGTTTAGATTGGGTGAATGAAGTGAGCGATGAAGCAAATGAATGGGAAGCACAGCTCTTCATTCGTGATCTTCAAACAAAAACAGGTGCCTGGGTTATCTATCCATCTTCATGCACCGCAGATATTACTTTACGGAGGACGCAAAACTTTAACCCAAAGCCGGGTGATAACATTACCTGGAGTATTTATCACAACGGCATTGAAATTCAATCAGGCTCTCAAATTTTTGCAGGCGGTTTGGTTACCATTTCCAATGCCACCATTTTCAAAGACACCATAGAATTTATCGTCCATTGTACCGGAGGTGGCACTACCTGGTACGCTGATACAGACGATGATGAATATGGTGATCCGGATAACTACATAACGTCGCCATCGCAACCGGAAGGTTATGTTGCCAATGCAGCAGATTGCAACGACCACAATGAAGATATCCATCCGGGTGTGAATGATCTGTGCAATGGCATTGATGACAATTGCAATGCAGCAATAGATGAAAATGCCATTACTGCCATCATTACCCCATCGGGAAGTGTCTCGGTTTGCAGTGGAACGGCAGTTGTTCTCGCTGCCAATACGGGCAGTGGTATCACGTATAAATGGTATAAAAACGGAGTTGTGATTTCTGGTGAAACAAAAAGTACTTATTCGCCAAAGAAGACTGCATCCTATACAGTTCTCGAGAATAATTCATTCGGATGCACCTCCACCTCGGCAGCAACTTCCGTTACATTTTTAATCCTTCCTGCAGCAACCATCACCCCGTTGGGCGATTTAAATATTTGTCTAACAGGTTCAGTAATACTTCAGGCAAATGCAGGAACCGGATATACCTACCGGTGGAAGAAAGGGGCCAATTTCCTGGCCGGCCAAACCAATCAAAACTATACGGCAACGACTAAAGGAACCTATAAAGTGGAAGTTACAAACAGCAGTGGCTGCAGCAAACTTTCGGCAAGTATAAGCGTGACCAAGGTCTGCACGAAATCTGTTGCTGAAGATGATGTCTCAACAGGAGATATCGTAATATATCCTAATCCGAATGCCGGAACATTTATGCTAAGTATCCATTCACCGCAAGATGCATTCATCAGCGTTAGGGTGCTCAACAATATTGGGCAATGTGTTTACAGTACACAATTTTCATCATCAGAAAATGCTTATCAGATCTTGCTGCCTCCTGATATCAATTCAGGAATTTATCTACTGCAGGTAATTACAGCAAATGAAACATACGTTGTTAGGTTCCTGGTACAGTATCCTTAACTTGAACATTTTGATTCCTATCAAAATCTTCAAATGGTAAACGTTTAACGGTGAGATTTGCTGATTCTAACTACGGAATCTTCAACCTAATCTTGTGTTCTTACAATAGCAGGATTTATACCGGTTGACCAATGCTCTAAATTCAATCAAGTAGTTTAAATGGATTCCAAATCTCTTAACACGATCTGCCTGTGATGCTGTACGTGATAGATCGTAAAATACATCATCTCGCGTATCGTAATTTTACCCAATAACGGATGGGGCAGTATGTAATAATCAAGTTGCGCTTCTGACCAGGAAGCCAGTTTCAGAGAAAGACTGTTTATAGATTTTTGCAATCTGCCAATAGCCTTCTGCCTGTTGCTGAACTTAACTTCAACAGGCAGGTACCTGCCGCTTGCCCTTCCGCCTTCTGCCAGCTTTTGTATATACTTCGAGACCAATGCGTCATACTCTTTAGATGGCCGGTTCGCTTTGCCATAAAGCATTTCAAATAATGGTTTCGGTAGTTTCAAGGCAAGGTTCAATGCATAAACTGCTTTATATACATGGTCTAATGTCTGGCCTGCATTCCATTTGCCGGGTTTTGAAAAACAGAACGCAGGTTCTTTCAATGAAAGGATTGTTTCATTGAATGACTGATGACTCCACTGCAACTGTTTAATGATTTCTTGTCTATCCATGAAAGAGCATAAAATTTTCGCCTGGATTGGCAAGATCAGTTTTTTTAGTCAGAAAAGAGTAAAACGCCGGCATCAAAAATATAGTGGAGCATCATTGAATAAACCTGCTTTTTAAAATTCCATTCCTCATCTGCGCATTAGTCACAAACGCTGTATACCAAACTGCACATCTGCTTTTGAAGATGCCTAATCAAAGCTCACATGCAACCACAGTAAACAAGCCTAAACCCTTTTACTCCTAAGCGGAAGTCTCTAACTGCCTGCTAATTTAAGCATGCTATTTTTTCACATTCAGCAGGTAAACCAATCCAACCTGAACACCACCGGTAGCAAGAGTAGTTTTTTCATAATAATAATTACCTCCCTGATCGGTGTGGGCAAAAAAGACGGTCGTTCCCAGGTTCTCTTCATTCCATTCATTTTGAAAAACTTCCTCTCCAAGTTCTTCTGTAGCATCAGCTATTCCGCCATAGAATCGCAGACCAGCTGTCAGCAACAAATTCTCGTTCAGATTAAATCTTCCGCCAAAACCAAATACCACTCCAAACACGCTGCTATTAAAACCGGTCTTAATCTCGCGGTCAGCATAATTCATTGGATTTGTTGCATCGGCAGAAGTCAGTTCCCCCGTTGCATTGGAGAGAAAATTAATCTCCGGTCCGGCTTCAAAGTAAAATCCCGATTCGGTTTTTACTTTAAGCATTATTGGTAACTGAAAGTAATTGACATGATCCCTGGAATCGAAATTCAGTTCATTCACTGTTCCGTCATACTTCTGATTCATAGAAAGCATGTTAGCCTCTACTCCTATTCCAATAGTTTCCGTAAAGTAATAGGTACCGCTTATACCATATGACCCACCAAAAGAGAAATTCGGATTCAGGTTAGGCCCCTGGTCAAAAGCGTTGTCGTTTAAAAACCAGGTAGTTCCAAAACCACCGTTAACTCCCAATTCAAGTTGTGCGCTGGCTGCAAACGTGGTGCAGACAAGTGCAAGTACTACAAGTAACCTTTTCATTTCTATAAAATTTAACAGCGTTAAACATATTTAAGACATATTGAATTCAAATGAAATTGCTCTACTGCAAAATTAAGGGTAGCAGCAATATGTTCAATAAAAGAACACTTTGAAAAAAGGTAGGCAAGGCATGATAGTTATCATGCAACAGGCTATTCTAAAACAACGATTAAATCAAACTACCTTTTTCGAAAACTCTATTTAGGGATACGCCGGGCAGTTGAATGCGCCAGGCAAATAAAAGGCGCCTATTAAAGAATGGCCCATTATACAAATGCAAATATCAAATACGCATAGCTTAACAGATCCGCTAAAATGTTTCGGCTGCAGCCAAATAGAATCCGGTTGATTTATCTCCAAAGCCAATGTCAATGGCCAGGTTGGTGAGTGAACTCTTATCAACCATAACCCGCAGGCCAAAGCCCCCGCTTGGTTTAATTGACTCGAAAAGGCCCAGGGACTGGAATTCATTATTTGCGGTGGTGGCATTGGCAAATACTACGCCACTCAGTACGCCGGTACATTTTGAAATCGGGAAGCGATACTCCACTTCACCATAAACCATATTGTTTCCACGAAAACGACCCTGTGTATAACCTCGCGAACTGCGTCCCCGTTGGTCATAAGCGGTTGCGGGTAAGATCATGTAAGGCAAGGTACCGGCTCCGGTAAAATCACCCATCAGCCAAAAGGCTACGAGATGAGCGGGATTTTTTTTCGATACGCCATGAAAGCTTCTCCATTCCACCTGTAATGCGTTAGAAGTTTTTTCATTGCCAATAAATTTAAAGGCGCCCCTGTACCCGACTGACAGGAAGTAACCCTTTCGTGCATTGATCATGTTATCGCGGGTGTCAATAATCACTTTGGCATTGATGGCAGATGTCAGGTAGCTCCTGGTATCAAATCCATAATACGTATTATAAGCATAGTGACTGGTTATCAAGGAGTCACCCCCTTCGTCCAGTTTAAGCTTTTCATCAACGATCTTAAAGTAGGAATCAAACTGGTAACCCAATCCCAAATAGAATCCTTCCGCCACTTTAATTCCCATGGATTGATGCAATCGAGCAAAGTCAAATTTCATCGGTTGTGTTAATGAGTCTTCCGATGTTTCCAATCCACAGATACTATATTGATTATCGAGAACGCCACCTTCAGGAGAGTTGGTTCCCAGTCCGTAGGTCGATTGCGAAAAAACCAGAAATCTCCAGTCGCCTGTATAAAAAAACCGGTTATTCTTTGAATAGATGCTGTTTTTCAGCATGAAAATATACTGTGCCTTCGTGGTAATCTGTGCGCTTCCCGAAATAAGGGAGAACGAAGTACTCCCCGGCATTTTAAATGCATACTGTCCACCTACTCCAAACATAAAACCGGTAGCCGGATTTGACCCAATGATAGGAACCAGCAGCAAAGATCCCGAACCCTCTTCTTTGACTTTCGGAGGTTTATTTAGTGCTTCACGAAGGAGGTCGGCAATATCTTTCTGTACACAACCGGTATCAATCGGGTTGTGGAGTGTGTCCTGTGCAAATACAAGAGAGGTGCTTAATAAAAATACTATTAACAACAAGGCTGAAAAGCTGCAGCAAATTCGGGGGCGCATATTATCGTCATTCCAATCAATCTGCTGATCTTCCTGCAATTCATTCATTTCAAACATGCATTGTTCCATTTAGTTTCCAGGCACTTTGATAAAGGTAGCAAGTTTTTATTTTTCATAAATTGCTTGTTAACCTGCGGGTTTACGACAGTTCGATATCTTGTCAAGCAATGATTGGTGGGTTAAATGGTTAAATGGCTAAATGGTTAAATGGTTAAATTGCTGCGGCGAAGCCGATCACTTACTATTCTGTAATCACTAATCTACTTTGCTCACTTACTCAAATACTTACTCAATACTCAATACTCAATTTCAACACCCAATAATCAATATCCTATTTGACGTAGATCCTAACCTGTCTGTTGCCATACCGATACTGAATCGCTTCTCATTAAACTTTTTTATATCTAATTGGATTCGTCAGAAGTAACTACTCAGCAGATGAAGATTTAAGAAATAGAACACGGATAACACTGATCAAACGGATTCCTACGGATTTTTATTTGATCATTTGTTAAGGGTACTTTGAATGATCAATATTTTAATCTGTGGTTATCAGTCAAATCCGTGCCATCCGTGTGCCGCTTTTTTTCTGCTGAGTAGTTACCCGAAGAATAATGCAGCGGAAACTTGAAATAAATTGTACTATAATTTATTGCTTGATAATTTCTCTCACCAGGTGCTCCAATTCACTCAACATCATTGCAGTTGCACCCCATACATGATGTCCATGCAAATTATAATAAGGTGCTTCCATACTGGTAAAGTTAAACTCCGGAAAGGTCCTGCTACTTTTTAAGGAATGGTCCAGTAACCAAAGGATATCGGTTTCAATTATTTCTCTCACCTCATGATCATTCTTCAATAAGAAAGGTCTTTCTTCCAAAAAACCCACAAAAGGTTGCACAAGATGGTTACTGACCGGAATATAAAGAGGTGAAAGAGGGCCTGCTATAATAACTGCACTTTCCTGAATGCCCACTTCCTCCTGAGCCTCCCGTATTGCTGTAGCCTGCAAATCCACATCATGTGATTCAAATCTTCCTCCGGGAAAACTAATTTGTCCGCTGTGCGCCCCTGGTTCATCAGGACGTAACATCAGTAAAGTGTAAATGGATTGCTGATGAGGGTACAGGCAAATGAGTACCGCACTGCGGTGTGGGTTCTTGTTTCCTGACTCATAAAAATCGGTCAAAGTGAGACGACGTGCAGGAGCCATTTTGTACTGTGCCGTTTCTCCCGGCAAAGGTTGCGCAAGCCGGCTTTTCATATCCGCAAAAAAAGACTGGAAATTTATTTGATGAATCATGTATACAACTCCGGATGATTGACTTTCGAAGGCGATTATAAAATCGCTTTACTCTGCAATAACGAGAAAGTAATTCTTCTTTCCCTTTTGTAAAAGCAAGTACCGGTTATTAATGAGTTCAGCGTTTTTGATGATTTGATTAAGTGCAACCGTTTGTTTGTTGACGGATGCGCCATTACCCTGTATCATCCTGCGGGCTTCGCCACGACTTGGAAAGAATTGCGTCTCCTCTACCATCAATTGCATTACATCGATACCTTCCTCTAAAAGAGATCGGCTGATTTTCCTGGAAGGAACGCCTTCAAAAATCTCTTCGAAGTCACGGTCGCTGAGTGTGCGGAGTTCATCTCCTGTTGACTGGCCGAATAAGATTTTAGAAGCGCGTATGGCCTGGTTGTAGTCTTCTGCTGAATGCACCCGGATGGTAATATCCTTTGCCAGTGCCTGTTGCAGCAACCGCAAATGTGGCTCTGTGGCATGGCTCTTTTCCAGCGAAATAATTTCATCTTGTTCCATCAACGTAAATACCCGAAGGTATTTGGCAGCATCTTCATCAGATACATTCATCCAGAACTGATAGAATTTATAGGGTGAAGTCATGGATGCATCGAGGAATACATTTCCTTTTTCCGACTTACCAAATTTTTTACCATCACTTTGCGTGATTAACGGGCTGGTAATGGCAAACACTTCATTGCCTGATTTTCTGCGCGTCAGTTCAATTCCTGCAGTAATATTTCCCCATTGATCGGAACCGCCCATTTGCAGGGTGCAATTCCGTTGCCTGTTCAGCCAATAATAGTCGTATCCCTGTAAGAGTTGGTAGGTAAATTCTGTATAGGAGATACCGGTTTCAAGCCGGCTCTTTACAGAATCCTTTGCCATCATGTAATTTACCGTCAGGTGTTTTCCTACATCACGTAGAAAATCCAACACCGTCATATACTTGTACCATTGAAAATTATTTTCAATGGTAGCGGCATTGTCTCCTGTAAAATCAAGGAATTTGCCCAATTGCTGCTTGATCTTTTCTTCGTTAGCACGAATCGTTTCTTCCGATAACAGCTTTCTCTCTTCAGATTTCCCGGATGGATCACCAATCATGCCTGTAGCGCCACCCACCAATGCAATGGGCTTGTTTCCTGCCCGCTGAAAATGAGTAAGCAACATGATCTGTACCAGGTTACCAATACCCAATGACGGGGCTGACGGATCGAATCCGATGTATCCAATTCTTGAACCTTCATTTATATGTTCTTCAGCACCTGGTGTGGCATCGAAATACAGGCCGCGCCATTTCAATTCTTCGACAAAATTCATTCGGGTTGATTTTCGGCAAAATAGGAATTAGGTAATTGACGGGAGAAGTTTGTTGAGGCTGGGGGTACGACAATTCGTTCATCTTGTCAAGCAATGGTTGGTGGGTTAAATGGTTGAATTACTAAATGGCTAAATGGTTAAATGGTTAAATTGCTGCGGCGAAGCCGATCATTTGCTATTTTGTAATCACTACTCTGGTTTACTCATTTACTCATTTACTCATTTACTCATTTACAATAGTCCGTTATTTTTTAAGCAACCATTTTGCCAATTTGAATGCAGTCGTCGTAGAGGCGTTTTATTTGTTTGCAATTCAGGTCTAAACCTAAGTTTGAAAAAATTAAATCTGTAATATGCCTATTGTGGGACATCCGTTTTATGTTTTGCAATGAAAAACTGCCTCTTTGCTCTTTGCGAATAGAAAGGTAATGTTGTGCTTTGGCAATTCCTACGGTAGTCAGGGAGAGATTAAAATGAAAGTTCACTTTTTGTTGTCCCGGGCCTGGCAATCTTCTAGCCCTGAATGTTGCTTAGCATCACGGAATAAAAATTCGATCTGGTAACGAAGCCGGTAATATTTTTCAATTTTTGCTCCCGAGAGTTCAATATCGGTGCTTAAAAACACTTCATAAGACTGGTGCTTTTTATGATAAAGGTAAACGATGCGTACGTTTGTTTTCAAAGCCACACAATATAATTCTGCCGTGAGGCAAAGTTGTTTTTTGTTTTCATAAACTGTCTCCCATTGTTTTCTGTCAATATCTTTCAGGTTCACTTTTTGTCCATGTTTTCGTTTTCTGCCTTTACCCGTACGTTGTGCTCCTTTATATAAATATTTCAAGTTGGCATCGCTTCGCATTTTGGTGATCACCTGCATACCTGCTGCCAACAGGGGATTGATAAATTCTTTTTTCATAAAGTACCCGTCAACGGTCAGATATGTACTCAAACTGCCTGACGCAGGTAAAGACGATAAAATGAAATCAACATAATGGTCGATCAAATTCTGCTTTGCTTTTTTCCTGGCATGCTTATCCGGGGTCTGAATTCCATTTAAATGAAAGGCGGTTTCATTTTTTACATCTACCACTGCCAGGCAGCCAAACTCTAGTCCCTTTTTTGTCCTTTGGTCTTGTCCGCTCCAGAAATAATCCAGTCCTTCGGTGTGCTTGCCACTCTTGAAAATATAGCTAGGATCAAATGCCAATATCAATTCATCCGAGCAATGATCTTTTATCAATTCCCAATTGAAAGCAGAAAATTCAAAGCCTCGCTTGTAGGCATTACGCATTGCCTGTTCACTATAGCTCATGTAACGCGACATGTTAGTGAAATTATATTTGCCGCTGATGCTCCACCATTGCAAACACAGTGTTGAAATAAATTTTGCAACCGGCTTTTTGATATTATCAATTTGTGATAATATTGCCTTAACCATACATCCCGTATGGCCGAAGGAAGTCTGTTTAGTTTTTGGCACACAAAAATCACAGACTTTCTTCTTTTATCTTGCAATCTCCCTTACCCTGAATTCAACACTAACCTGTTTATTGACCTACATTGTGTACACATCCGCAAAAAACTACCGGACTATTGCATTTACTCAAACGACAAGTACTCAATCCTCAATACTCAATTTCGACACCCGATAATCTATATCCAATTTGTCGTGCTCCCTTAAGGCTCCTTCACAGACTTGCTATTTGAAAAAATTGAATTAACCCTCCCCCACACGCTCATGGGTGAACGGCAAACTACCAAAAGGAGCCCCTTTTCGCCGTCCAAATCATTCGAAACTGTACCAATAGGGTTTATGACAAATTGCACTTAATGCTGTAGCGTTTACCTTAGCGCCTTGGTTTTTTAGCGCCAAGACGCGAAGTCGCGAAGAAAATCACAAAGGATCAATATGCTCCGTTTTTTTGGCGTCTTGGCGTCTTCGCGCTTGTATTATTTTATCGCTGAGAAATGCAATTTGGCATACACCCTACCAATGAGCCGCATTTCTGTTCGGAATAAAAAATCTACTTTTACAATACCGCTAAATACGAGGCGTTTATCCAGGGTTTTAAGCAAAATACCTTCATGAGAAGAATACTGACAATAGTCTGCCTGCTGCTGTTTACTTATACAGGGGCTTTTTCCCAGTTTTATAAATACAGCAACGAATTCTTAAGCATTGGCATTGGGGCCCGTGGCTTAAGCATGGCAGGCGCTCAAGTTGCCTCCATCAACGATGTAACTTCAGGATACTGGAACCCGGCCGGACTGGCTCTTATTGATAAAAAAATGGATATAGGACTGATGCATGCCGAGTATTTTGCCGGGATAGCCAAGTTCGATTATGCAGCCGTGGCACTGCCCATGCAAGATAAAAACAGGATGCTTGCCTTTTCCATCATCCGTTTTGGAGTGGATGATATCCCCAATACCTTGTTTTTGCTGGAGCCTGATGGCAGCGTTAACTATAATAATGTCACCACTTTTTCAGTAGCTGATTATGCAGGCCTTATTTCTTATGCGCAGAAACTGCCTATTGAAGGCATGCGTATCGGCGGCAGCCTGAAACTGATACACCGCACCGTTGGTTCATTTGCTTCGAGCTGGGGTGTTGGACTGGATGCAGGCTTTCAGTATGATAAAAACAAATGGCGGTTTGGTGCCATGGCAAAAGACATCACTACCACATTTAATGCCTGGTCGTTCAGCTTTACGGAAGATGAACAGGAAATTTTTACAACCACTCAAAACGTGGTGCCTGAAAATTCGATTGAGCTCACGGCACCTAAAATAATTCTAGGAGCCGCTTATAAATTCGAACTGGGCAAAAATGTTACCCTGTTGCCTGAAGTGGATATTGACATTACTACAGATGGAAAAAGAAATGTATTGCTGAGCGCACAGCCATTCAGCATTGATCCGCATGCCGGATTGGAAGCAGGATACAAGGACATTGTTTTCCTGCGCGGCGGCATCGGAAACATTCAGCAGGTAACGGATTTCGACGGCAGCAAACATTTTACCGCACAACCGAATATTGGTGTTGGATTGGTGATCAAGAGTGTCAGCATAGATTATGCATTGACCAATTTGGGTAGCCTTTCGTCCTCCCTCTACTCTAATGTATTTTCGTTACGCATTACCATTGCCGATAAACCAGTTAAGTCGTAGATGAGAAGACTATTACCCGTACTCTGTTTTCTTTTCCTCACACAAAAAATATTTTCCCAGCATTTCGGGAATGAATGGATCCAATACGAGCAGACCTATTACAAATTTCTGATAATTGAAGACGGATTTTACAGGATAAACTATGATGTTTTGAATGCAGCAGGGTTTCCATTAGGATCTATCAATGGAAATCAGTTGCAGGTTTTTAACCGGGGTATTGAAATACCGGTTTATGTCAGCAATGATGCCCTCCTCAGTACCTCTGACTACCTCGAGTTTTATGCAGTGCGTAACGATGGCATGGCAGATTCATCCTTGTATTATGATAAGAGCTGGCAGGCAAATACCCACCTGAGCATGTTTAATGATACTGCTGCCTACTTTCTTACGTGGAGTAATCAACCCAGTACGCAGCATATCTCAGCTATTTCCAATGTAATTGATAATCCGCCTGCCAAAGAACCCTTTTGCTGGTTTACGGCAACCTATGTGGGAGGAACAGCAAGGGTCAGCTGGCTGAATTTCAGCCAGGGCCAGGTGGCACTTAACGGACAGGCTTTTTACAATTCAGACTTCAGTAACTGTGAAGGCTATACTGATAATTTTTTCAATAAGACTGCGAAAGATTTTGTGGTGAATACGCCTTATCCATATATAATTGGTCCACAACCAACATTGAAGAGTGCTGTTGTCAGCTGGGGACTTACTGATCATGTGCTTTCGATTTCATCTAATGGAAACAATATTTACAACGTTGCCAACTTTGGATTCGTAATGCAGCAAATTGATGTTAACCTGCCCAATGCCGGGCAATTGAGCCACCCTGCAACAACACTCACTTATTCTACCGCAGCATCTACCTCTACCACAACAGACTACGCTTCTGTTGCCTGGCTTGACTTAACCTATCCCCGCGAATTTAACTTCGACAATACCAGCCAGTTACTTTTCAACCTGGATGGAACCAATACTACGCAATACCTGGAGATCAGTAATTTTAATGAGTCGGGCACCACTCCCATCTTGTATGATTTTACCAATAAACTGAGATTGGAAGCCGTGACTCAAAATGATATTAATAAATTCCTATTACCTCCTTCCAATTTAAACAGACAATTGTTGCTGGTGGCAAATGATCCGATTGCAGTGATCAGGCAGGTGGACACTCTAAAAAAAATACAATTCACAAATTTTAATGAAGCCGCCAACCAGGGAGACTTCATCATTATCACCCATCCGTTTTTTCTTTCAGACAGTTCCGGATACAACCACGTAGAAGATTATAAGAATTTTAAGAATGCAAACGGCTACGAGGCAATTGTAGTAAACATCAGGGAACTGTATGATCAATTTGCCTGGGGTATACATGAACACCCATCTTCCATCCGTAACTTCAGTGATTTCATTATTGAAAAATGGCCTCCGGCAGAGCGACATATTTTTCTGATAGGTAAAGGCATTGAACATGCCGCTTTCTATAATTATCCTCCCAACAGGGCTTATTGCTACGTGCCTACCTTCGGCTTTCCCGGCTCAGATAATTTATTGACTGCCCATGGGAATTCGCCGGTACCCCGAATACCTATCGGAAGGTTGGCCTGCCTGACACCGGAAGAGGTTGGTATCTACCTTGCGAAGGCACAGTTGTTTGAAAGTGCGCAAAAAAATCCGGTACAGACCGTTTCCAACAAAGGGTGGATGAAAAATGTGATGCACCTGGCCGGAGGTGCCAATGCATTGGACCAGGTTGTATTTCAGGGTTACCTTAATAAATACAAATCCATACTCAGCGACACGTTGTTTGGTGCCAATGTGTATTCCTTCTTCAAGACAAGCACTGATCCCATTGAGTACATTGTTTCTACATACCTCGACTCTATTATTTCCAACGGAGTATCTTTAATTACCTTTTACGGCCACTCTTCTTATAATTCTTTTGACTTCAATCTTGACCGACCGGAGGAGTACAATAATTATGGCAAGTACCCGGTAATCCTTACAAATGGCTGCCTCATCGGCAATTTGTTTACTACTACACATGGCATCAGCGATGATTTCATTTTTGCGGAAGATCGCGGTGCCATAGCTTTCCTGGCGCCTTCCCAATTTTCGGTTTCTACCTCTCTTGATCTATACAGTACGGGCTTTTATAAAAACCTTTCAACGAGCAGTTATAATAAATCGCTGGGTACATTAATTGCTGAAACAATGGCCGATGTAGTAGCGCAATCGGGAGCTGATATTGATCGTGCTGTTGCAGAACAGATGTTGCTGAATGGTGATCCATCTATTAAGATCAATGCGCATACAGAACCCGACTATGTGCTGGAAGCTCCTTTTATCAGTTTTGACCCACCCGGTGTTACGGCAGGACTGGATTCCTTCTTCCTTCAAATTGTATTGTACAACATCGGCATGGCAGTCAGCGATTCGATTTATTTGGATGTAAAACGAACACTGCCGAATGGAACAGAAGAATTTCTTTATCATAAAAGAATAAAGGCACCCTATTTTAAAGATACGATTCGACTTGCTGTGCAAACAGAATCCAATTTAGCTTTCGGACTGAACGAATTCTATATCAAGGCCGATGCAGGCGACAGTATTTCATTTAATGGGGAGATCGAAGAGCTATCAGAACTAAACAATGAAATCACGACAAACCTGTTTATCAGTTCCGATGATATTGTCCCTGCATTTCCTTACGACTATTCCATTGTGAGTGAGCAGGGTGTTACGCTTAAAGCTTCTACCGTAGATGCATTTGCCGGAACAAAACAATATGTATTGCAGATTGATACTACCCTTAATTTTAATAGTCCTGTATTCCAGGAAAAGAAAATGATTCAGTCCGGAGGTGTGATTAAATGGCAGCCTGCCATAAACCTTCACGACAGTACTGTCTACTATTGGCGCACCAGCATTGATACGTTGTACAACAATGATTTTGTATGGCACAACAGTTCCTTCATCTATATAGCAGGATCTTCTCCCGGATGGAATCAATCACATTACTTTCAGCTAAAGTCATCGATTCAACCAAATGGCAATGTGGAATTGGCTGATAACCGGCAATTCAAATTTGCAGATGATATAAAGACCATTGGTGTTTATGATGCCTTTACTTCTTATATCGGCGGGCCGGTTCCATTGGATGATCCTGGATA
Source organism: Chitinophagaceae bacterium (assembly GCA_016704325.1). Taxonomy (GTDB): domain Bacteria; phylum Bacteroidota; class Bacteroidia; order Chitinophagales; family UBA10324; genus JACCZZ01. The sequence continues at coordinate 285,648 of JADJAG010000006.1, read as the reverse complement.
TTTTATCAATGGGGTTCGAATGTCAAGAGTCTGGGATTGTATGGGTTATGGTGTTACCATGTTGTTTGAAGTAATTGATTCAGTTACCGGACTGCAATGGATCAATCCAAATCTTGGTGGTATCACCGGCTTGTATAACAGTATTCAATGTAAATCAACACCACGATCTAATTTTTTCTACAACACCTCCTATACAAATGCCGATGTTGGAAAATTTCTTGATACGGTGCCCGATGGAAACTACCTGCTGATCATGTCAGTGAATGATCCCTATATCAGAAACTGGGACACGACAATGATGAAATATTTTACAGATCTGAATCTTACTCAAATAAACAACATCGAAACGGCAGTGCCTTATGTTGCTTTCCTGAAGAAAAATGATCCAAACTATCCCATTTACGAAGTGGTTGGTGATACTTTCAACGCTATCATTGATACTAACTTTGCGATACAAGGCAACTGGGACCAGGGTTTCATTCAATCCACTTTAATCGGGCCTGCTGCTTCATGGACTTCTTTACATTGGAAATGGCATTCACTGGAAGCAGGTACAGATAGTATAGCATTACAAATAAGAGGCGTGTCTGCTGACGGCCTGGAAACCGTGTTAGTTAACAAGGTTTCAGCAAGTGATACGCTACTTTCGGGTATTGATGCGAAGCTATATCCTTACCTGAAACTGCATCTTTTTATTACAGATACAGCGCAACGAACGCCTGCACAACTCGACTTCTGGAGAGTCAATTATCAGCCTGTTCCGGAGGCTGCCTTGAATCATTCAGCATATTTTTCAGCTGCTGACAGCGTCAACCAATATTTACCGCTGAAGTTAAAGGTTGCTGTGGAGAATCTTACTCCCTGGAGCATGGACAGTCTGTTGATGAAGTATGAAGTAACCGATGTAATCAATGGCAGTCATACCTATTACAAACGCTATCAACCACTGGAAGGTAATGATACCATCCAGGTAACTTATGATTTTACCACCGGTAGCGACATCTATGCCGGACTGAATTACCTGTTTATGGAAGTGAATCCGGATGAAGATCAGCCGGAGCAAACACATTTTAATAATATCGGCATCATTGACTTTCATGTCACGACCGATAACATAAATCCATTGCTGGATGTGACTTTCGACGGCATCCATATTCTGGATGGTGACCTTGTTTCCGCAAAGCCTGAAATAAATCTGATGCTGACAGATGAGAGTGAATTCCTGGCATTAAACGATACCTCCCTGTTTGATATTTACCTGTTGTACCCGGATGGATCAAAGCAAAGTATTGTATTTGATAACGTTACAGCGATCTTCTATCCTGCTGATCAGAATAATCTTTCAAAAGACAATGTAGCGCAGGTTATCCTGAAAAAAACATTTGCTATTGATGGCACTTATCAATTGGTGGTACAAGGTTATGACCGGAGCGGTAACACCTCCGGTGATAATGTTTACAGGATTTCATTTAAGGTGATTAATAAGCCGATGATCTCCAATGTGATGAATTATCCGAATCCATTCACTACTTCTACACGGTTTGTATTTACGCTAACCGGTTCTGAAGTGCCGCAACAAATGAAGATTCAGATTATGACGATCAGCGGAAGAATTATCAAAGAAATATTTATGAATGAACTGGGTAATATCCATATTGGGAATAACATCACCGACTATGCCTGGAATGGTACGGATCAATTTGGAGATCAATTGGCGAATGGATTGTATTTCTATCGCGTAAATGCAAAACTGAATGGTAAAGAGATTGACCATTATGAAACCGGAACCGATCAGTATTTTAAGAATGGCATTGGGAAAATGTACCTGATGCGTTAGTATAAAAGAGGATTGCATTAAACGAGATTTTTGTGAGTATTTTCTTTTTTTTCTTTGTGGCTAGCATTTTTGAAACCACAGAGGGCACGGAGGAGGAAGTGCTTTAAACGAGATTTATGTGAGTATTTTCCTTTTTTCTTTGTGGTTGCCTTTTTTGAAACCACAGAGTTCACAGAGGTGGAATTGCATCAGACAAGTTCTACAAATGTTCTTCTCTCTGTACTCCGTGGTTTCCTTTCTTGAAACCACAGAGTTCACAGAGATGGAATTGCATCAGATAAGTTCTACAAATGTTCTTCTCTCTGTACTCCGTGGTTTCCTTGCTCTGCGTTTTCATTGGCTTCCTCTATTATCATCAGTGCACATTATGATAAAGCGCTACGGTTACCTGCTTTCAAAATAAATTAAGCAGCTCAATATGGAACCTTCTCCAATTGAAACTGTGTAACACCTATCTTTGTACACTTTATTCATTTAAACATCATCGAAACCGCATTGATCAATCAACATGGCAAAAATTTCCATTAACATAAAAGAAGCGACCATTGAAAAACGCGAATTGATTGCCGGCATTGACCTTGGCACCACCAATTCATTGATTGCTTTTGTGAATAAAGAAACGGGGCTTGCGGAAACGGTGAAAGAAGACGGAAAAAATTCACTGGTTCCTTCCATCGTACATTTTGAATCTCCGGATAAAGTAATAGTCGGTTCAGCTGCACGACATTATCTTGTTACGGATCCTCAAAACACCATTTATTCAGTTAAGCGTTTGTTAGGTAAATCGTATAAAGATGTGAAAGAATTCGAGGGCTATTTCGGGTACAAAATTATTGATGAAGATACAGAACAGCTTGTTAAAATAAGGGTGGGCAATTCCTTTTACTCTCCTATTGAATTGTCATCGTTTATCTTAAAAGAACTCAGGCATCGTGCAGAAAGTGTATTGAATGCTGAGGTAAGGAAAGTGGTGATCACTGTTCCGGCATACTTCAATGATTCACAACGGCAGGCAACGCGAGATGCCGGAAAACTTGCAGGACTGGAAGTATTGCGCATCATCAACGAACCTACTGCTGCTTCACTTGCGTATGGCATTGGCCTTGATCCGCAGGAAGAAAAAACAATAGCAGTCTATGATTTAGGCGGCGGCACCTTTGATATTTCCATTCTTAAAATTCAAAATGGAATCTTTGAAGTCCTTTCCACCAACGGCGATACCTTCCTTGGTGGTGATGATTTCGATCGCGCTATTGTAGATTACTGGTTGGAACATAACCATGTTTCGAAAGACACCCTTCATACCGATAAATCACTGAGCCAGTCATTGCGGCTTCAGGCAGAAGAAGCAAAGATTCACCTGAGCAATCATGATTTCTATTCCGGTAAACACGACTCCCTTCAATGTAATATTTCAAAAGCAGTATTTGAACAGCTGACACTGCCTCTTGTGGAGAAAACAATTGCCGCTATTCTACGTGCTTTGAGCGATGCAAAATTAACCTCAGACCTTATTGAAACCATTGTAATGGTAGGTGGTGCTACACGTATTCCATTGGTGAAAAATACGGTTGCCGCATTTTTCGGAAAACCGGTTAACGATTCACTGAATCCGGATGAAGTGGTGGCGCTTGGAGCAGCTATCCAGGCTGATGTGCTTGCAGGAAATCAAAAAGACATTTTGTTGTTGGATGTTACACCGCTTTCGCTGGGCATAGAAACTATTGGAGATCTGATGGATGTAATCATTCCACGCAATTCAAAGATCCCAACAAGTGCTGCACGTCAATACACTACTTCTGTCGACGGACAAAAAAACCTCAAGATTGCCGTATACCAGGGAGAGCGTGATGTAGTAAAAGATAATAGGAAACTGGCGGAATTTATCTTATCAGGAATTCCGGCTATGCCTGCCGGGTTTCCAAAAATTGAAATCAGTTTTATCCTGAATGCTGATGGTATACTGAAAGTGAAAGCAAAGGAACTGCGCAGCGGGTTGGAACAAAGTATAGACATCAAGCCTCAATATGGATTAACCGATGCAGAAGTTGAACAGATGTTGCTTGATTCTATCGTGCATGCAAAAGATGATATGAAAATACGCAGCTTATTAGAGGCAAAAACAGAAGCCAACCAGGTATTACTTGCTGCTGAAAAATTTATTAAGAAGAATGCCGAATTGCTTTCTGCTGAAGAAGCTGCCGGCATGCAGGCATTGATGACAGCATTGAAACAGGCAACAGCCAGTGATGATAAAGACCTCATACAAGTTAAAATGGATGAGTTGAATGAATACTCACGGCCCTTTGCACATAAAGTGATGGATGCGGTGATTGGGGAGGCGATGAAGGGGAAGAAGGTCTAGAAGATGTAAGACGTAAGATGTAAGATGTAAGACTATGAAAACTAAAAACCCTTACAGACTCTAAAGAGCTGTAAGGGTTTTTAGTTTTTAGGAACAGTGGCACTTGATCTGCCATTTGATCAGCATCACTTTCTGTTCCATCCTGTTTTCTCCATTCAGCACTCTCACGATATACATGCCTGCCGAAAGTTCATTCATATTGAACTTGATGGTTTGTTCTTCTTTGCTTCCACCAAGATCTGACGTTTGACATTAGCGGATAAAAAAAACCTTACAGGTTCCTAAGAGCTGTAAGCGTTTTGCCTTTATGAACAATTAAAAGTGCGCTGCTATTTGCTCATAATCACTTTCTGTTCCATCCTGTTCTCTCCATTAAGCACTCTTACGAAGTACATGCCGGCTGATAGTTCACCCAAGCTAAAGACATAAGACTACCTCAGAATACGTTTCGGCTTTGCCGCAACCATTTAGCTATTAAATAAAAAGAAGCAGGAATCAGGAACCAAGAATCAAGACGTAAGAAGTAAGACTTAAGACGGTCGATATTAGCGGATAAAAAAACCCTTACAAGCTCCGCAGAGCTGTAAGGGTTTTGCCTTTATGAACAATTAAACGTATGCTGCTATTTGATCAGCATCACTTTCTGTTCCATCCTGTTTTCTCCATTCAGCACTCTCACGATATACATGCCTGCTGAAAGTTCATTCATGTTGAATTTGATGGTTTGCTCTTCTTTGCTACCACCCAAATCAGCACTCAGCACTTGTCTGCCAAACATATCCATCAACTGAACTTTCACAGCACCTTCCACCGTATTTGAAAGGGTGATATAGAGCTGGTCAGCTGTTGGATTGGGCCATGCGCTAAAGTTCATGGCACTCTTCGCTTTAGCCATTTCGCCCTCTTCCAGCTTAGGTGCAATGGTCACAGTGTACTTCTTTGAAGTATGGGCACATCCTGTCACCACGTCTATAACGTGCACTGAATAGTCCCCTGAAACAGATGCACAATAGGTGTTTTTATCAGGTGCACCGATTATTGGCAATCCGTTTAAACGCCACTCATAAGAATAGTTCGGATTGTTTTTTGTTCCCAATTTTACATTAGGAGCTTGGCAGGCATCCGTATTTGGTTTCACTTCAATCTTGGCTTTTACAACCTTATACACTGTAACGGTTACTTCATCCGTAGCCATACATCCATCTTCTCCTGTTGCCGTTACCGTAAAGGTTGTTGTCTCCTTCACATTGGTTATTGGATTTGCAATGTTGGAGTTATCCAACTCTGTTGCCGGAGCCCAGCTGAATGTCGCATTCGGATCAGATGAAGAAGCTGAAAGCATGGTCGGATCATTATGACATTTGTCGAGATCTGCCCCTGCATCTACAGTTATCGAACATGGCTCCTTCAATGAGAATGTGTAAGTAGCAGTAGAACCAGAGCAACCATTGGCATCTGTTACCGTCACTGTATACGTTCCGGCAGGTAGGTTTGTCCGGTCTTCATCTGTTGAGCCATCACTCCACAAGTAAGTGTATGCACCTGTTCCACCTGTGGCTGTTACATCTATCGATCCGTCTGATCCTCCGACGCTCGTTACATCAGTTGCTACCCCGCTCACTTCCACTACTGAAGGCTCATTGATCGTGAAGGCCTGTGAAGCCTGGCAACCTGCTGCATCCGTTACTACTACTGAGTAGTTGCCCGGTGCAAGTCCGCTCCGGTCTTCTGTCGTGGCTCCGTCATTCCACAGGTACGTTACTGCTCCCTGTGCGCCTGATACGGTGATGTCTATTGATCCATTGTCATCGCCGTTGCAGCTGATGTCTATCGAATTGCCACTCATGCCGATCGTACATCCGGGTTCGTCAACCGTGAAGCTGGCAGTGTAAGGACAACCGTTGGCATCCGTTACCGTTACTGAATAGCTGCCGGCAGGTAAATTGGTCCGGTCTTCATCCGTTGATCCATCACTCCACAGGTAAGTGTATGCTCCTGTTCCGCCTGTTGCCGTTACATCTATTGATCCGTCTGATCCGTTCGTGATCGTTACATCATTCACCACTCCGGTCATGCCTAATACTACCGGTTCGGTGATCGTGAAGGATTGTGTTGTCTGGCAACCTGCCGCATCCGTTACTACTACTGAGTAGTTTCCGGGAGCAAGTCCGCTTCTGTCTTCTGTCGTTGCTCCATCATTCCACAGGTACGTTACCGCGCCTTGAGCACCAGATACGGTGATGTCTATTGATCCGTTGTCTTCACCGTTGCAGGTGATGTCAATCGAATTGCCTGACATGCCTATCGTACAACCAGGCTCGTTAACCGTGAAGCTGGCAGTGTAAGGACAGCCGTTGGCATCCGTTACCGTTACTGAATAGCTGCCGGCAGGTAAATTGGTCCGGTCTTCATCCGTTGATCCATCACTCCACAGGTAAGTGTATGCTCCTGTTCCGCCCGTTGCTGTTACATCTATGGATCCGTCTGATCCGTTCGTGATCGTTACATCATTCACCACTCCGGTCATGCCTAATACTACCGGTTCGGTGATCGTGAAGGATTGTGTTGTCTGGCAACCTGCCGCATCCGTTACTACTACTGAGTAGTTTCCGGGAGCAAGTCCGCTTCTGTCTTCTGTCGTTGCTCCATCATTCCACAGGTACGTTACCGCGCCTTGAGCACCAGATACGGTGATGTCTATTGATCCGTTGTCTTCACCGTTGCAGGTGATGTCAATCGAATTGCCTGACATGCCTATCGTACAACCAGGCTCGTTAACCGTGAAGCTGGCAGTGTAAGGACATCCGTTGGCATCCGTTACTGTTACTGAATAGCTGCCGGCAGGTAAATTGGTCCGGTCTTCATCCGTTGATCCATCACTCCACAGGTAAGTGTATGCGCCTGTTCCGCCTGTTACTGTTACATCTATGGATCCGTCTGATCCGTTTGTGATTGTTACATCATTTACTACTCCGGTCATTCCTAATACTACCGGCTCGCTGATCGTGAAGGCTTGTGTTGTCTGGCAACCTGCTGCATCCGTTACTACTACTGAGTAGCTTCCGGGTGCAAGTCCGCTTCTGTCTTCATCTGTTGATCCATCACTCCACAGGTAGGTTACTGCACCTTGTGCGCCTGATACGGTGATATTTATTGATCCGTTGTCATCGCCGTTGCAGCTGATGTCAATCGAATTGCCTGACATGCCTATCGTACAACCAGGCTCGTTAACCGTGAAGCTGGTAGTGTAAGGACATCCGTTGGCATCCGTTACCGTTACTGAATATGTTCCGGCTGGAAGGTTCGTTCTGTCTTCATCCGTTGATCCATCGCTCCACAGGTAGGTGTATGCGCCTGTGCCGCCTGTAGCCGTTACATCTATTGATCCGTCTGATCCGTTCGTGATCGTTACATCATTTACTACTCCGGTCATTCCTAATACTACCGGCTCGCTGATCGTGAAGGATTGTGTAGTCTGACAACCTGCTGCATCCGTTACTACTACTGAGTAGCTTCCGGGTGCAAGTCCGCTTCTGTCTTCTGTCGTTGCTCCATCATTCCACAGGTATGTTACTGCTCCCTGTGCGCCTGATACGGTGATGTCTATTGATCCATTGTCATCGCCGTTGCAACTAATATCGATCGAATTGCCACTCATGCCGATTGTACATCCGGGTTCGTCAACCGTGAAGCTGGCAGTGTAAGGACAACCGTTGGCATCCGTTACCGTTACTGAATAGCTGCCGGCAGGAAGGTTCGTACGGTCTTCATCCGTTGATCCATCGCTCCACAGGTAGGTGTATGCGCCTGTGCCGCCTGTAGCCGTTACATCTATTGATCCGTCTGATCCGTTCGTGATCGTTACATCATTTACTACACCGGTCATTCCTAATACTACCGGCTCGCTGATCGTGAAGGATTGTGTAGTCTGACAACCTGCTGCATCTGTTACTACTACTGAGTAGTTTCCGGGAGCAAGTCCGCTGCGGTCTTCTGTTGTTGCTCCATCGCTCCACAGGTAAGTTACTGCACCTTGTGCGCCTGATACGGTGATATCTATTGATCCATTGTCTTCACCGTTGCAACTGATGTCTATCGAATTGCCACTCATGCCGATTGTACATCCGGGTTCGTCAACCGTGAAGCTGGCAGTGTAAGGACAACCGTTGGCATCCGTTACCGTTACTGAATAGCTGCCGGCAGGTAAATTGGCCCGGTCTTCATCCGTTGATCCATCGCTCCACAGGTAGGTGTATCCACCTGTTCCGCCTGTTGCCGTTACATCTATTGATCCGTCTGATCCGTTGGTGATTGTTACATCATTCACCACTCCGGTCATTCCTAATACTACCGGCTCACTGATCGTGAAGCTCTGTGTTGTCTGGCAACCTGCTGCATCCGTTACTACTACTGAGTAGTTTCCGGGAGCAAGTCCGCTTCTGTCTTCTGTCGTTGCTCCATCATTCCACAGGTACGTTACTGCTCCCTGTGCACCTGATACGGTGATGTCTATTGATCCGTTGTTATCTCCATTACAGAGTACGTCAACATCAATCCCGTTTACTGCAACTGCGCAAGGCGGTTGATTGACTGTAAAGTTGGTCATAAAAGTACAGCCCTTAGCATCTGTAACTGTTACTGAATAACTACCGGCAGACAAATTTGTGCGGTCTTCGGTAGTTGCTCCATCACTCCATAAGTATGTGTAAGGTGAAGTACCGCCGGTGGTTGTTGCAGTTATTGAACCATTTGTTCCATTTGTTATAGTAACATCAATTACTGAGCCTGTCATATTCAGCGCTGCAGGTTGTGTGATTGTGAAACTCTGATTTGCCTCACAACCTTCTGCATCCGTAACTATTACTGAATAGGTACCGGGAGCAAGTCCGCTTCTGTCCTCTGTGGTTGCTCCATCGCTCCACAGGTAAGTTACTGCACCTTGTGCGCCGGTTACTGTAACATTAATTGAACCGTTAGCGGAACCAAAACAGTTTACATCGACATCAATACCAGTCAAAGCAACAGTGCATACTGTACCGGTGCAACAAGTTTGAAAGCAATTGGATAAAATGGTTGATTCAGCAGTTTCTGAGCCAGCACCCGGTACATTGGTGCTGTTTTGTTTGTCGGAAAACCAGGTAATGCCTGTGAGAGTCCATGTCGCTGAATTTTCAAATACATCCTCAACCGCTACGCAAAGATTTTGTCCCTTTAATGTCCCATTATTCACCTGAAAATTACCACTCTTATTGACCTTAACCCTTACATCACAAAGGGTCATAATGCCCTGATTATTCTGATAGTTGCCATTAGCAACAGCTATGGTGGTATTGTATATCGATTGATTATTACTGTTCTGCCAGTTGCCTGAATCGTCGCCATCAGCAAAACCAAAATCAGAAGTAATGGCATCGTTATTTCCGCGGTCACCAACTTCAATACAATCGTTGATCCAGATATCAACACCATTCAGTCCTGTTCCCGATCCGCTGCTTTGCAATTGCACATCATGTGTTACGTTAATACAGCAGTCCTTAATATACCGGTATCCATTATCATTCTGCCAATCTGCTGAGGTGCTTGCCTGACCTGGAACGAACTCAGGACCGTTTTGCTCTTCCCCGATATCAATAGCCGTTCCTTCAATGCAAACTACCGTAGCACCAACGCTGCTCTGCTGAAAGTTTCCATAAGTTCTCAAAGCGCCTCCATCCATAAGAAAACGTGAACCTGAAGCATCCAACTGAATATTTCCATTCTCGACCACAAAGGTGATTCCATCTAAATAAACAACAGCACTGCTGCTTTTCAGAATAAGGTTTACGTCCTTAACGGTTACTGTTCCAGTACCTGAAATCCGTATCTTCTGTGTAACATTATCTGCAGAACCAATACCTAGTGATGCCCATGTGACACTGGTATTCACTACTTTATCATGGTTCCAAGTAGTTGGCGGTGTACATTCAGCAGCCGGAGCCGGAATATTACAAACCTGTGCAAATGAAGAAAATAAACCAGCACATAAAATTATCGAAATGGCAGCTAACCTAAATGCAATTAGGCGGTAACGGTTTTTCATAATGGGAAAGTTTGAGGTTTTAACTAGTTGGAGAATTCAAGAGGAGATTTCAAGAATAAGAATTTATTAAGGGCACAAACTTAGAATAATGTTAATATTAGAAATGTAGAATTTTAACTACAAAAATTTCTTTAAGATTGTTTTCATTGATAAAATCATATTAGACAAAATAAAAATTGTTTCATAAACAGTAAGAATCATAATCGTTTTGGTAGAAACAGCGTTTCACAAATGGGTAAATTTTGCGTAAGTTGGAACAAATGAAATTCGCCAATCAGAAAATCAGATCAACTGTTTAACAAACAGAAAAATAGTTTTTCCGATAATAACTTAAACTTCGAACGATAATACAGAATAGCCGCAAAATCAGAAGAGGTGATTATTATTTATACCTATAAACTTATAAACTTATAAACTTCAGCAAGTCTTCTAATATCCATTAAATTAGAGTAGCCAAGTTTATGATATATACGTGACTTATAGGTAGCAATGGTGGTAGGTTTAAGATTACATTCATTTGAAATTTCCTTATTTTTCTTTCCCAATAGGATGCTTTGCAACACTATAGTTTCACGGCTTGACAGCTTGTCGAATGGATTCAGTTGGTTGCTATTTGAACTACTTCTTGAAATATTTTCATACATAGTACTACTATTGAAATTATCATGAAAAAAAATTTGCAAAGTCCTGATAAGTTTCGCTCTATTAGCTTGTTTATTCAAAAATCCGGAAGCGCCTAATTGTATTAATCTTTGTGCGTAAATTGCTTCCTCATTCATGGAGTATATCAATATTTGAAGCGTTGGAAACAGTGACCGTATTTCAGCAAATACATCTATCATATTTATGTCCTTCAACTGCAGGTCAAGGATCAGATGTGTATAAGTCTTCGTCTGTAGCGAAGCAAATAAACTTACACTGTCCTCTGCTTCATCAACCTCACAATCTTTAAATTGCGAATTAAGGACAATTTTCAATCCTAATCTCAGTACCGCATGATCATCGGCAACTAGTATTTTAAGTATACTCATAAACCAATTTGGCTTATCGCCTATTTATAAAACCGACGAAAGGTAGCCATTCAATACCAGAAATTGCAGCAAGCATTGTAAACTAAACATTAACAATAGCACCTCCCAAAGTATACTCCATTGTTGTTTTACTGTTATTCCTTTAAACTAATCATCATCAGCGGCTTGAGCCTTAAGATTACAGTGGTACCTTTTCCCCATTCGCTCCGCACTTCATGGTTTCCGTTCAAAATATATAATAAATCCCGGACGAGTAAATAACCAAGCCCGCTGCCTCCAAAGTCATTTTCAGGAGCAGTGGTTTTCAGTAACTGATCCCCGGCAGGGCTATTGATCCGATTCAGTATATCATCCGCAATTCCGCTACCGTTATCCGCTATCATGATTTCATAAAATGACGGGGCCTCCCTTGCTGAAATCTTTATGAAGCCCTTCCGTGTATGCTTTATTGCGTTTGAAATAATATTCGAGAGCACAATCACCAGTAGCTGAGGATCGGTGCACAGAATATGGTCTTCCGAAACATCATTAATTAATTCGTTTTCCTTACGCACAGCCAGTTCCCTCAGGTTGTCAAACAGTTCATCAACTAATGAGAAAACGGCCACATTGGAAGGACTTGCGGCTATGCGATGATTCTGAAGGTTGATCCAGTTGAGCATATTTGATGCATTGTCATATAACTTTGCGGTGGCATTTTGAATATCGCCTAAAGTATGTGCTAAAACATCGGCATTATCATGATTTTGCTTTTGAGCAAGTTTAGCGGATAGACCTATGAAACGTAGCGGTGTAATGATATCATGAGATAAAATTGAAATGAGCTTATCCTTTGCCTTAACTGATTCCTGTAATATTTTTTCTGATGCGGCCAGGTCCTCATTTACATTCTTTAACTCTACGGTACGCTGGTCTATTACTTGTTCCAGCCTTTGATTTCGCCTGATCATATTTCGTGAATAAATGCGAATACCCAACCAAAACAATCCAGTTAATACGAGCATTACCAGTGAGATAAACCACCAGGTTTGATAGAAGTGTGGGGTGACCCGGAATGGCAAAGTGATCTGTACCCAATCATCGGCACCAAATCCTGAACGTTTTCTGATCACTAATGAATAATCACCAAATGGCATATGCGAAATCAATATCCTGCGATCTTTATTGCTCAAAGGAATCCAATGATCACGGTCTCCTTCAAGCATGTATTCCATACATATATTTTCATCCATGCCCCAGTATGGGGTGGAAAAGGTAATCTCTAATTGCCGGTAATCACATGGCAATGTTAATGGCTCACTTTCCAGGTAATCAATATTATCAACACGGATAGCATCAATAAAAATTGCTTTGTCAGGAAACTGCACTGCAACCTCCGGCGGTTTAAACCAAACCAGTCCATCCATGGTTGGTAAGGAGACTAAACCATTATCCAGCCTGACGTAAGTTGGAGAACAGCCGCCATTGAATTCATCGTTTACAATTCCGTCTTTCAACCCATACCGGTAATAGTATATGCTTTTTGTTGTATCCAGGAAATATGCCTGTAAGCCGGACAGCGTTGTAATAAAAAGTCCATGGTTTGTAGTCATCCAAACATGTTCCTGCTCATCTTCAAAAAAGGAATGTACATTAAGCATATTATTGTTCCTGTCTAATGGGGCTTTAATTAACGTGTCATTTCTCCAGAGATAAAATCCATTACCATAGGTTCCGATAAACAGCAGGCCATTAATATCCTCTATGGTCCTGACACATATGCCGTTCAGCGCATCTAAATTTTTTCGATTCAAAGTTACAGGATCTAAAAAGTAGGCGCCGTTGTTATGGCCTGTCATAATTCCTTTTCCCGTTATTTCATGGAAACTATAAGTAGGGTTAAGGTTATCATTCGGAACATAGACTATGGAATCATTGTCTATGTAACCCAATCCACTTTGAGATCCAATCCAAATGCGATTATTCTCTTCATACAAAGTGGTAATTGACCCTGAAAATGCATGTTGAATGTGGGAGCGCTTTTTATCGGCTGGCCGATATCGTACAATATTACCCCTGGAGCTGTACCAAATGTTGCCGGCCCTATCTTTCATAAGTGCATAGCCATCTATTGGTCCGATATCAGGCAATAGTATGCTATCTGTACCGGTATCAAACAAGCGATCATAATTGGTTAGAATCCTGGTGCTGTCAATCGCAGCTTGCTGATAATATACATTGTTACTATGCGTATTCAATGATTTAAACTGCACGGTCTTTAAAGATTGTTGCCGGAAGAGAAACAGTCCCTTTGAATCAGTGCCGACGGCAAAAGTGCGGCCGGAAGAATCAAAAGCCAGGCAATTGATGATACAACCTTCGGGAAGCATCGTGGTAATGAGTTCTGATCTATAAATTGTACTGTCTGATGTAGCAGAAATCCTGTAGAGTTCTTCCTTTGCAATTAAATACGCATCATTAAACGGAAGCAGGTTTTGAAATAAATTTTCATAGTACGAGGAAGCATTCAAAGGGATGTTCCAAAGCTTACCGGTAATTTTACAGTGTGTCACCCTTCCGTTATCCGGATGCAATTTGTAAAGATTTAGCAGGCTGTCAATAAAAAGCAATTGCTTGTTTACCATCAGGTAGCCGGCCGGCTTATAATTTCCGGTATAATATGATTTAATAAGGGTAGTGCCATTAAACAGATGGACCGTATCAATATCCGTAATAATAAAAGTGGTATCGCTTAATGGAAAGAGGTTGACATAATGGTGAATATTATGCGCAAATAATTTTTCGATAGTTTTTTCACGCACCATACTTTCATGCAGGTCCACAGAAGGGATACCCCCTCTTAAGCGGTAGACGTTCTCTCCCTTTTTATACGCTTTGCCAAGTGGTTTCAACTTGCCATTGAAAAAACCATACGGGCCTGCCGTATAACTTTGTAAAACTATTTCGCCGTTTATTGTTTTTACAATTTCAAGCCCCCTGTCAGCAATGAGTTCAGGATTACTACGGACATTAAAAACCCTGATATCTCTGCCATCGAACCTGACAGCTCCTCCTTCCGTAGAAAACCACAGATAACCGTTGGTATCGAATTCCATCGATAGCACGCTATTTTGAGGTAAGCCGCTTCTAGTTGTATAATTCTCAATATTGAAAGATAGCTGTGCATGTAACCACATACTATCTACACATAAAATAAAAAGGATTGCACTTGCTTTTAACATAGCTGATAGGTGCAGGAAGATAGCATTTTCATCAATTCCTAATGTTTACCAGGAATTAAAGTGGTACAGGTGTGCTACATTTCTGAGCTCCACCAGGTTATTTACACCCACTTTATCAAATATTCGGGCCTTGTAGGTTGCCACTGTTGTAGATTTTAAATTTAGTTGGCCTGCAATTTCTTTCACGCCTTTCCCGAGGAGCAGATTATTAACTACCAACATCTCGCGTTCAGATAATTCATCGAATGGGTTTTGCTCCTGTCCGGGTGAAGACTGGCCTTTGCGTAATTCTTCCAGTAATTTATCGCTCGCATAATTCCGGCCCAACAGGAAAAGGTCCAAGGCCTTAAGCACTTCGCCTTCGCTGCTTTGCTTGCTCAGGAATCCGGTAGCTCCCATGCGTAATAATCGCTTGGCAAACATTTCCTCCGGGCTCATAGAATAAATCAAAATTTTAAGGTCAGGGTATTGACTGTGCAATTGCGAGAAGATATTCATGGAATTGCCATCCTGCATTTGAAGGTCAAGGATAAGGTGAGAATAATACTTAAGCGCGAGGAATTCAAAAAGGCTTTTACAATCATCCACTTCATCAGCGTTAAGAACATTGAAATGCGAATCGAGAATAAACTTTAGCCCCAGCCTGATAATGGCATGATCATCCGCAATAAGTATCTGACGTTCAGTCATCAATGAAATTATGAATGCTTAAATTTTCTGCAAATTAAAAACTTGTGCGCAGACTGATCGTAGAATATCTACTACATCGATTTGGTGAGTCTAACAGAAGCCTCCTCAGCTAAGGGTGTAAAAATTTACATCCTTTTCCTGAAAATCCGCGCTTCGGCTTTGCTCAGCGACCGGATTTTTTGCTCCCTGAGCGTAGCCGAAGGGTTTACCCTGAGCGAAGTCGAAGGGCATAAATTTTTGCTCCCTGAGCGGAGTCGAAGGGCATAAATTTTTGCTCCCTGAGCGGAGCCGAAGGGCGCAAAAATTTACTACTGTGTTCCTAAAAATCCGGCGCTTCGGCTCCGCTCAGCGACCGGATTTTCCTTGCCCTGAGCGAAGTCGAAGGGCTTACCCTGCGCGAAGCCAAAGGGCCTGCCCAGAACTTAAAGTCTGATAACAAACAAACTCTGCGAAAACCCAATTCCGCATGTTTCTTTAGAGTCTCCCTTCTCCAATTTCTTCCTAACTTTCGCTCCTTCAAAAAAAAAATTCATGAACCGGATTTACCTGATCACCATTGTGCTGCTTGTGATAGCATTGATCTTTGCCATTCAAAATACCTTAATTGTTTCCTTGCGTTTCCTCTTCTGGAAATTTGAAGGGTCGCTCGCTTTTGTAACCATTATCATCTTCATAGTAGGTTTTTTTGCAGGTTGGATCCTGGAAGCCGGAAAAGTATGGAAGAAAAATACACAGCTTAAGACGATTCAGAAAAAGCTGGATGAGATGCAAAAAACTATGAATACACCTGCGGCAGGTAAATAAAGCCAGGAATAAAAGCGAAGCGCAGTGTAGCAATCTTTTATACTTACACTTCTGCACGGGACAATAAAGTATGGACTATAAAAAGATCAGGGTTCTGATGCTGGGATGGGAATTCCCTCCGATTCTAACCGGAGGATTAGGGCCCGCATGCTATGGCTTGGCTAAGTCACTTGCCAATTTTGTGGAATTGAAAATTGTTTTACCAAAATCTGATCTGAATTTTAAGATGAAACGGGTAAACCTGATTGGCCTGAATCATTTTGATTTTGACCCTGCAACAGGTGAAATGATGGTTGATGACTTCCGTAAATTCCTGGCTGCAGAATTTATTGATGAATTAAATCCTGAACCTGCCGAATTGCGCATCAGCTACAATTATCCTGATATTACCGGCAATGAAGTGATTGCATTGTTTAATGAAGCCGATTCCTATGGTACCAATATCATGCGCAAAGTGCAGGCCTTTGCTGAAGTAATGGAACAGCTTAGTGACAAAATTGAATTTGATGTAATCCATGCCCACGACTGGATTACCTTTCCTGCTGCGGTAAGGCTGAAAAAGAAAACAGGTAAACCTCTCGTACTTCACGTTCATTCACTCGAAACTGACCGTGCTCATCCCGAAGCACGAAATCCGGTTTACCATATCGAACATCAGGGTATGCTGCATGCCGACCGTATATTGCCCGTAAGTGCCTACACGAAGAATTCCATTATCAATCTTTATGGTATAGCTGCTGAAAAAATTTACCCGATCTATAATGCAATAGATGAAACAGTCAGCTATAAAGTATCACGGAATGATCAGGAGAAATGGATACTTTTTCTTGGAAGAATTACGCGACAAAAAGGACCTGAATTTTTGCTGGAGACCATGATTAAACTTTGCAGCAAAATGCCGGAAGCAAAATTCATTATTGCCGGTACCGGCGACAAAACGGATTGGCTGAAAGAACAGGTGCATGCCAATGGACTCGATCATCAGACCATATTTACCGGTTACGTTAAACGGGAGAAGGTGACCGAATTACTTGCCTCTGCGGATGCATACTTTATGCCTTCGGTTTCTGAACCCTTCGGACTTTCTGCATTGGAAGCAGCACAGTTTAAAATCCCGTGCGTGCTATCAAAGCAATCCGGAGTTAGTGAAGTGCTATTCAATGTATTGAAAGCTGACTGCTGGGATACCGACAAATTCGCAAACCAACTTTATGCAGTATGCAATTACAAGGGTATCCGCGATACCATGGTGAGACTGACCTCCAATGATCTGAAGAATATCAGTTGGGATCATTCGGCTCGTGAGGTTTTGAAATCATATAAGCACCTAGTGGAGGGGAATAGTGAGTAGTGAGTAGTGAGTAGTGAGCGTTTTGTTGCGAGTAAGTAACGTGTGCATTTAAATTACAGAGGACATGTCAAAGAAGGATAAAAAGAAAAAGAAGAAGGGAAAGAAAATGAAAGAAGCGGATGTTGTTGAAAGAGTTTTTGATGCGGTTACCGGATTCACGGTACCACTGGCTGCCATGGAGGATCTCTTTATTGATGATATTACATTAACTGTTCCCCAGGTTAACGCTGAAGTAAAACCACATCCGGATAATTTGCCGGTTGGGCATAAAGAAGAATCTCCTGCCCTACCTGCTTCAGGTAAAAAGGAACCTGATAAAGTAGATCAGCCCGGAACAGCTGTATGTTTCTATTTCCAGGTACACCAACCATTTCGCTTGCGCACCTATCATTTTGATCAGATTGGTATCGATCATTATTATGAAAACTATGATCAGAATATTGAAATACTGAATAAAGTGGCTGATAAATGCTATTTGCCTACCAATGCCAAAATTCTTGAATTGCTGATGCGGCATAAAGGCCGCTTTAAAGTGGCGTTCTCCATTTCAGGTGTGGCATTGGAACAATTTGAATTGTACCGGCCTGATGTAATCCGTTCCTTTCAGGCATTGGCTGCCACAGGCAATGTGGAAATGCTCAGCGAGACTTATTACCATTCGCTCAGTTTTAATTATTCCGTTGAAGAATTTGACCGGCAGGTTTTGATGCACCGTGAAAAAATCAAAGCATTGTTCGGGCTTGAACCGGCCATTTTCAGAAATACTGAATTAATTTTTAACAACGAACTGGCTGCCCATGTGGCCTCATTAGGTTATAAGGGCATGCTCTGTGAAGGTACCGACCGTTATCTTCAAACACGCCTTCCCAACCATATCTATTCTTCTCCCGGAATCACTAATTTTTCGCTGCTATTAAAGAACTACCGATTGAGTGATGACATCGCTTTCCGGTTTAGCAATCATGAATGGGAAGACTGGCCCTTAACTGCTGATAAGTTTTCTGAATGGTTGCATAAACATGCCGGCAATGCGGAAACGATCAACTTGTTTATGGATTATGAAACATTCGGAGAACATCAGTGGAAAGAGACCGGTATTTTTGATTTCCTTGACAACCTGCCTGAGATGATACTGGATCATCCTGATTTCTATTTTCGTTCGCCATCGGAAGTGATCGCTGCCTATCCTTCCCGTGATGTGTATGATGTTCCTGATTTTACCAGTTGGGCAGATGAAGAACGCGACCTCTCTGCATGGAAAGAAAATGAAATGCAGGAAGAAGCACTGGCAAAAATTTATTCACTGGAAAAAGCAGTAAAAGCAACAGGCAATGAAGATTTGGTAAAAGTGTGGGGGAAATTGCAGACTTCAGATCACTTCTATTACATGAGTACAAAATTCTGGGCTGACGGCGATGTACATAAGTACTTTTCCCCATTTGCTTCACCGTATGACGCTGCAACTTATTATATGAATGCGGTGAGTGACCTGGAAAAAACAATACAAGCAATGGCAGATCTGCCTTCCACGTGAATTGCGCTATCTGCTGAATCTGCGTGAAAAAAGTTAGCGTTGATCCTTTTGCTCAATACACTTTCATTATTGCAATAATAAAATTGCGCGCAGATTTTGTGCATTGTGCTGATGTACGACAAATCTTTTAGCTTGCATGGCATTGGTCGACTTTACGCAAGCCATGGAGTGTAAATTGAATTTTGAATATTGAGTGTTGAATATTCACAATTGAAATATCCAATAATCAATATCCAATTTTTCGTACACCCCATTATGCTGATCCTTCAGTCAATAAAAATAACCTTACCACTTTTGATAACCTGTTCGCCCTCCCGAAAACGATATAAATAGGGCGCATTCGCCTGAAGCACTCCGGCTACATTGATATTGTTTCCGTCCATGCGTTCACTTACCAATGTCCTGCCAAGTAAATCAATCACATCAATATAAAAGTGCTCATAATGATTAAATGCACATGATGAACTTAAGCTCAGCATACCCGAAGTCAGCGTAGGCATTAGCAAAGTCTCGCACGCTTCCTCCATAAACAGCTCAGTACCCCCGGTAGGAATAGTGCAATCTTTGCTGATAGCATACAAATCTATTCCCAGTGTGGTCGCGCTGAAACCGGAAGTATTCAGGTTATCCATGGGATAGATAGTGGTTGTATTGGCAACAATATCATAGACTCCCATCTCCGCATAACCGGGATTACTTTGCTGCAGTATAAAATAGAGTTTACCGGTTGGTGGATATAAAACCATATTACCTCCGATCAGGTTACCCAAAAAATCAGGAGTGAGATAGTTGAACGCCCCAGTTTCCGGATCCACCTTCACAATCCTCAAATCAGCGAGGAAATTATTATTCACAAATGAATCCAGGTCATAATCCACCCCATAAAGATTTCCATCATTCACATTGTAAGTAAGAGACAATTGCTGAATATTAAATCCCGGTTGAGATAGGGTTACTGATGAAGTAGTATTCGAACTGATATCATAGGTAATTACTTCACTGCTGGAAGCAAAGTAATTGTAATAGCCCAGGTAAATTTTCTGCTGGTTGTTGGAAACCACATTATCAAAACTCCAATGGCTAATGGGAAAAGCTGCCAGCTCGGTAACTTCATAAGATACAGGATCTACTTTGGCCAGGTGCGTGGAATCTTCATATGGTGCCTTGTAATGAAAAAAATAAACCTGTCCGTCGGCACAATTATAAAATGTGCCATTGATGTTGCCGCCTATCGTTACAGAACCGGGTTGACCACCACCAACAGAATCTACGGTAAACAACTCTCCCAATACTTCCCCAGTCGTAAAATCAATATCCTTCAGGTACATGTTCAGGGAATCACCGATCACCTGCAGGTACCTGCCATGCACCGGGTCGATGGCATGATCGCCAAAAGCAAAATAGTCTTCGCTGAACTGACTCCAGGTTGCCAGTTCATTGGTAAAGGTATTGTACTCTGCAAGTCCTTTATAATTGTAAGGGGGTACATTCTGAGAGTAGATACTGAATCCATAGAGGAAGCCGGCTGTCTGCGCATTACCAGGCAAAGCTTGCAGGCAAAGGAATACAAGGAGTAAAATTTGTTTCATGAGCTTAACATTTGAGGGGAGTTGGTTCAGGAAAGCTACAAATTCCAGTTAATATTTTTCTGAATTATGCGAACGTGGTTTCAAAAAAAGAAACTACGGAGAGCATAAAGAAATTATTGATATAGGCCCGGCCTAATGCAATTCCACTTCTGTGTACTCTGTGGTTTCAAAAAAGGAAACCACGGAGAGCACAAAGAAATTATTGATATAGGGCTGGTTTGATGCTATTCTACCTCTGTGCACTCTGTGGTTAAAGAAAAGGAAACCACGGAGAGCACAAAGAAATTATTGACATAGACCAGGTTTGATGCAATTCCACCTCTGTGTACTCTGTGATTTCAAAAAAAGAAACCACGGAGAGCACAAAGAAATTTTTGACATAGACCAGGTTTGATGCAATTCCTCCTCTGTGTACTCTGTGGTTTCAAAAAAGGAAACCACGGAGAGCACAAAGAAATTATTGATATAGGGCTGGTTTGATGCTATTCTACCTCTGTGCACTCTGTGGTTAAAGAAAAGGAAACCACAGAGAGCACAAAGAAATTATTGACATAGACCAGGTTTGATGCAATTCCACCTCTGTGTACTCTGTGGTTTCAAAAAAAGAAACCACGGAGAGCACAAAGAAATTATTGACATAGACCAGGTTTGATGCAATTCCACCTCTGTGTACTCTGTGGTTGCAAAAAAAGGAAACCACGGAGAGCACAAAGAAATTATGACCATAGACCAAGTTTGATGCAATTCCGCCTCTGTGTACTCTGTGGTTTCAAAAAAGGTCACCACAAAGAACTCATCGTAAAATACTCATATATCTTGTTTGATGCGATTCCGCCTTTGTGCTCTATGTGGTTTCAAAAAAGGAAACAACGGAGAGCACAAAGAAAAATTCTATTTCTTAGCAGTCTTTGTATTGATACTTAATACAGGTATAGTTGATTCCGTTACGATACTTCGGGCGCTGGAACCAAACAGTAGCTCGGTAAGCTGCGATCCCTGTCCGGTAACAACCATAATCAGGTCTGCACTCACTTTTCGTGCATACTCAATTACAGATTCAGATGGTGATTGATTGCGAATAATATGCGCCGTGTATGGAATACCTTCCTTTGCAAGCCTCGCACCCACATCATGCACTTTCTTATCCACCTCTTTTACATCTACCATAAACTCTTCAAAAAATGCCGTTACGGCAAGCAGGTGAATGGTACTTCCAAAAAATTTGGCCCAGGTGATTGCGATGTCCACCTTTTCTGACGATTCTTTTGTGCTGTCAATAGGAAGCACGATGTCTTTAAAACTTTTATTTGAAGGCTCTTGCCGAAGGGTGATTATTGGGCAGGGCGCGCTTTGCGTAGTGCGATAAGCATTGGAACCAACAATGTATCTTCCGATATTGGTTACTCCTGAAACACCATGGGTTCCCATCACAATCAGGCGCACATCCTCCTCCTTTGCAATACGCTCAATTTCGTTATGAATTTTTCCGGTTACAACCTTAGAATGAATGGTGATTCCTTTCAAAAGCAGATTCTTCATCTTTATCTCATTCATCTTTTCCTCGATTCCCTTCTCCATGATTTCGGTAAAATCAACTACCATATCAAGCATGGTATTCTGCGAATAGGATTCAAACACATGCAACAGCAGTAACTCCGCATCGGCCTTTCTGGCAATCAACGCGGCATACTCCAATGCATGGATTGAAATAGCAGAAAAGTCGGTTGGAACAAGAATCTTATATCGGGAAGTTGTGGGTTGTTGTGGCTCATTCATACTTTTATCCGGGATGAATTACATTTAGGCTTGCAAAGGTAATAACTAACATCAAACATGAAAATCATTCCGGAATCAGAACTCATCCTGTCTAAAAGGGGCGCCATTTATCACCTCGATTTGCTCCCTGAAGAAGTTGCTGATACCATAATTACCGTGGGAGACCCTGAACGAGTGAAAGCGGTATCTAAGTATTTCGACCGGCAGGAAATTGCCCGGCAGCATCGGGAATTCGTTACACATACCGGCTATATCGGAAAAAAGAGATTAACCGTTATCTCCACCGGAATTGGTACTGATAACATCGATATTGTTCTTACAGAGCTCGACGCGCTTTTTAACATTGACCTGCAAACCCGCCAGGTAAAATCCAATTTAACAACACTGAAAATAATCAGGGTGGGTACTTCAGGCGCTTTACAACCTGAAATTGCCATTGACAGCGTTGTTGCTTCCGGCTTCGCCATCGGCATGGATAATCTGCTGAATTTCTATCAATTGGAGAATACTCCTTACGAGAAAGAGCTTTTGTTTGCTTTCCTGAATCATGTGCAGGAAAACCACATTGCCTTCCTACCCTATATAGCAAGTGGCAGTGATCCACTGTTGTCTGATTTTGCCACTATTTCAACTAAAGGAATTACCATTACCTGCCCCGGTTTCTATGGACCTCAGGGTAGAATTTTACGGGCTGCCCCGGCGTTTCCGCAACTAATCAATCAACTGTCCACTTTTTCGATGCCCGGTCAACGGATTACCAACTTTGAAATGGAAACAGCGGGCATCTATGGAATGGCAAGAATATTGGGACATGAAGCCATATCTCTAAGCGCTATCATCGCTAATCGCATAGAAAAAAAATTCAGCCGTAATCCAAATAAAGCGGTAGACATTTTGATTAAGCTGACCTTAGAACAACTGTGTGCTGATTCGTGATTTTTTTATTCAGCATAAGTACTATTCACGAACTTTGTTGTATACTGATTCACCCGGCAATAGCTTTAAAAACCAGGAGGAAAATAATTTTGTGCATTGTCTTATACAGCCACAAATTGTACAAATAAGGTACGGGTACGTTTGAACTTCAATCTACCAAAGCACACATCGTATTTTTGTTGGCACTAAATTTCTTTAGCTTTGTGCCGATTTTTAACCTACCCACATGAAGAAATTCAATTTTTATTCCGGCCCTGCCATTTTACCCCCAACCGTATTTGAACAAGCCGCGAAAGCTGTGCTGGAACTGGATAACATCGGTTTATCATTGATTGAAATCTCGCACCGCAGCAAAGAATTTACTGCAATTGTAGAAGAAGCACAACAACTGGTAAGAGAACTCACCGGTCTGGGTGATGATTATAAAATTCTGTTTATGCAGGGGGGCGCTACCATGCAATTTTGTACCATACCGTACAATATGCTGGATACCAATGAAACAGCAGCTTATATTGAGATGGGATCCTGGTCGAAGAAAGCAATAAAGGAAGCGAAGCTCTTCGGAAATGTGAATGTACTTGCCTCCTCTGCTGACAAGAATTTCAGTTACATTCCGAAAGGGTATAGCATTCCTGCAGACGCCAAATATTTTCACATCACCACAAATGAAACCATTCATGGCAATCAATTGCAAACGATACCTGATTCACCGGTGCCATTGATTGCGGATATGAGTTCCGATATTTTCAGCAGGGTGCTCGATTGGAATAAATTTGACATGATCTATGCCGGAGCACAAAAAAACCTCGGTACTTCCGGCGCCACGCTGGTGATTATGAAAGAAAGCCTGTTGGGGAAAGTGAAACGGCCTGTTCCTACTATGCTTGACTACCGCTCACATATCAAAGACAATTCACTGCATAACACACCAAGCACCTTTGCCATCTATGTTTGCATGCTCACACTCCGTTGGCTCAGAGACCAGGGTGGCATTGCACCCATGGAAAAACGAAATCGTGCGAAAGCAGGATTGTTGTATGCCGAAATAGAGCGTAATACGTTGTTTGAAGCAAATGTTGCAGCCGAAGATCGTTCTATGATGAATGTAACCTGGATCATGCACGACAAATCGCTTGAAGAATCTTTCGGCCAGTTTGCAAAAGACAACGGATGCATTGGCATAAAAGGACATCGCTCCGTAGGCGGATTCCGGGCTTCTATCTATAATGCCATGCCGGATGAAGGGGTGGCAAAACTGGTAAGCGTGATGCAGGAGTTTGAATCAAAACATGCTCAATAGAACAGTAAACTATAAGTGAAGCATTCAACAAGCGAGATATCATTAATTAACCAACCGGTCTGCAACAACTGCACTTCTACAAATTGTTTCATCAACCGCTATGTATCTGCTGAATGGAAGGAGAAAATCATTACCGGAAAATCGGCGCAACGATATAAATCAGGCACTTCTGTTCTGAAGGAAGGTGAACCGGTACTTGGGATTTACTTCATCTTTTCCGGTAAAGTAAAAGTGTATAACACCGGCCCCGACGACCGTTCACAAATTGTAAGGCTTGCGGGCAGTGGAGATATTCTTGGCCATCGTGGACTAGGCATCAATATGCGCTATCCAATCAGCGCTTCCACATTGGAAGAAGCCACGATCTGTTTTATTAAAACCACTGACTTTATAAAGGCGCTGGAACACAACCCTGCTTTTGCAATAAACCTGCTCATGTTCTATGCTTCAGAACTTAGAAGAGCCGAGCACAAACTCCGGTCACTGTCGCAAATGACCGTTAAGCAAAAACTGGCAGATACGCTCCTCACTATACGTGATATCTATGGAACCCGAAAACTTCATGGCAAGAAAGTCTTGGCAGTAAAACTTTCCCGACAGGAATTTGCTGATATTATCGGAGCCTCTATTGAAGAAGTCATCCGCACATTTTCTGTTTTCAAGAAAGAAGGCACATTGGGATTGGAAGGAAAGTACATCAGCATCATTAACAACAAACACCTGGAGAGTCTGCTCAAAGGATTCCGTAACATTCAATTACCCTGAATATATATCCGTTAGAGTCCAAGGGCACAAAAATTTAATACAGTTCTCCTGAAAAATCCGCGCTTCGACTCCGCTCAGCGACCGGATTTTTTTTGATCCCATAGCGAAATTGAAGGCTTGCCCTGATCGAGTCGAAGGGCGGAAATTTTTGCTCCCTGAGCGAAGCCGAAGGCTTGCCCTGAGCGAAGTCGAAGGGCACTAAAATTTAAAATGAAAAGCTTAATCCTTTGGCTATTTTCGCAAAAGAAGAAAATAACCACGCATGATAAAGATTCTTGCCAACGACGGAATAGAAAATGCAGCAAAAGAAGCCTTACAAAACGCCGGATATGAAGTGCATACTACAAAAATCCCTCAGGAAGAACTGGCAGTACGTATTAATGAGTTTGATGTACTCACCGTACGCAGTGCCACGAAAGTTCGTAAGCCATTGATTGATGTAATCACACGCACCAAACTCATTATCCGCGGTGGTGTAGGACTCGATAACATAGATGTAGCATATGCACAATCTAAAGGCATAACCGTAAAAAATACACCACTCGCTTCCTCACAGTCAGTGGCCGAACTGGTGTTTGCACATTTGTTTGGACTTGTGCGTTTCCTGCAGGAGTCTAACCGCGAGATGCCGGTAAATGGCACTACAAAATTTAAAGAGCTGAAAGAGAAGTTTTCGAAAGGCAGTGAGTTGAGAGGAAAAACAATCGGTTTTATCGGATTTGGAAATATCGGACAGGCCACAGCAAAAATTGCTATTGGTTGTGGCATGAACGTGCTTGCTTACGACCTCTATCCCCGCGATTGGAACCTTGAGCTTCAGTTAATGAATGATGTAAAAGTTCCTTTTCTCATTAAACCCTCCACAAAAGAAACTGTAATCAGCGACAGCGATTTCATCACAATTCACAGTGCCGGTTCTACCCAGGTGCTTGGTAAAGAAGAGTTTTCCGGGATGAAGAAAGGTGTGGGCATTATTAACTGCGCCCGTGGTGGAGCCATCAATGAAACGGAATTGCTGGAAGCGCTGAATTCCGGACTGATAGCTTATGCAGGCATAGATGTCTATGAAGAAGAGCCTACCGGGAATACTGCTTTGTTGCAACATCCGCAGGTATCGCTCACACCACACATTGGAGCATCGACCAGGGAAGCACAGGACCGTATCGGCAAAGAAGTAGTGTCCATCATAATGAATTTTTCCCAATGGGAATCATCAGTAAAAAGCTGAATACGTGATCATCAAATCCTTCAAAGGTTACAGACCGGTGCCGGAACTGGCATTAAAAGTGGCACTGAATCCCAACAACCTGCTTAACGAATTGGACAGAAGAGAAGAAGCAAGAAAGAATCCATACTCTTTCGCTCATGTGGTGAAGCCGCGTATCAATTTTCCGGACGATACTCCAAAAACTGAACAACAGTTGTTCGATTTTGCCCACCGCTACTTCCTGAAAATGGTAGATGATGGCACCATAGTCCGTGACGAAAAACCGGCATTATATGTTTACCGTTTGTCAATGGACAACCATACACAGACCGGATTGATCTGTTGTCTGCATTTGAAAGATTACCAGGACGGTAAAATAAAGAAACATGAACATACACGGGCTGACAAGGAAAATGAAAATGTATTACACATACGCAGCACACTGCTGAATTCCAATCCAGTCTTTTTAACCTATGAACCGGTAGATGAAATTGATATAGAAATCGGTTTCATTACTAACGGTGAAATTCCGGAATATGATTTCGTGAATGAATATAAAGTGCGCCAGGAAATCTGGGTGGTGAAACACCATGCTGCCATTGACAGGCTCACCAACCTTTTCGATCAGCATGTTTCATGCTCTTATATTGCCGATGGTCATCACCGTGCAGCGGCAGCTGCTATCTATGCAAAAGAGATGCACGACCAGGAAGGCAAGTTAAAATCAAATGATTTCAATTATATGCTTGGATGTTTGTTTCCATCCAATCAATTGCGCATCTATGATTATAACAGGATCGTTAAAAGTCTGAACGGGCATTCGGAAAAAGATTTTTTGAAGCTGGTAAGTGAAAAGTTTGAGGTGAAAGAAGCAAGCCGTTCTCCTTATGATCCTTCGAAGCCGCACCGTTTCGGCATGTACTTGTATAACAAATGGTATAAACTGAAAGCACTTGAAGGTACGTATCCGGAAGATGCGGTAGGCTCATTGGATGTTTCCATTTTACAGAACAATCTACTGGATCCTATCCTGGATATTAAAGACCCGAGAATTGACAAACGCATTGATTTCATTCCCGGGATAAAGGGTATGGCAGCCCTGGAAAAACCGGTGCTCAAAGGCAAAGCTCCGGTGGCCTTTTCGTTGTTTCCAATCACGATTGAAGAACTATTCACTATTTCAGACCTTAATGAAGTGATGCCACCAAAATCAACCTGGTTCGAACCAAAGCTGATGAGCGGATTAGTGATTTTTAAAATGGAACTCTGAGAAATCATGGGCGGATATCCATTCATTATTCATATTCGAAGGTTGCATGTCCGGGGCATGGCGCTTTATCCATTCATCCTTTTTCGCAATAGCCAAATCTCTTCCGATAAGGTGATTATGAATCACGAATTAATACATCACCGGCAGCAAATCGAATTACTGATTATTCCTTTTTATGTTTTATATGTATTGCATTATTTGCTTAACAGGATGAAATATCCTGATCATGATACTGCCTATCGCAATATTGTTTTTGAACGTGAGGCTTACGCACATGATGCCGAAGCGGACTACCTGAAAAAAAGACAATTATTTGCTTTCAAAAAATACGTGTAAAACACCGTTCTGAAAGATCACCTGCCACAAAGCAAAAAATGAGTGCATCTTTCAGGTATACAACACATTGCGTGTACTATAAATCACTTACAATAAACCTACTATTAGCCTTTGGGGCTGTTACACCATTAATTAAGAATCGGTTAGCCGCATTGACCTCAAAATGGCAGATTCTTAATACTGTTACGGGCGTACGACAATTTGGCTATTGAAAATTGTGTTTTCAATATTGATTTTTAGTCATTGTAAGGTGAAACGACGAAGCAATCCCCAGGAACTACTATACTACATTCCCTTATTGAATTATCAATTGGTTCTAATCAGGGGATTGCTTCATCCCGCCATTGAGACTTTGATAATTCAAACATTGTATTGGCGGGACTAGCAATGACGGTTAATCAAAGCGTTGTTGTATGGTGAAACAACGAAGCAATCCCACCACAAAGATGCCAAGTCGCCAAAAAACAAAATCACTGATGATCCTCCGCCTCTTCTTAGCGACTCGGCGTCTTAGCGCTAAATAAAATCCTTTGAGGATGGTATCACTAATACCAATTTAGAGTTGTCGTACACTCACTGCTACCTTCATTTTGCGAAAGTCACATTTTCAAGTACCTTTGCCGACTTCAAAAAAACACAGTCAAAAATCATGAGAAAATTTCCCTTTGCCCTCCTTACAGCAATTATGAGTATTGGAATTCTATTCACTGCATGCAATTCCGCCGGTTTGAAAAGTCAGCTCATTGGCAAGTGGAAGATCGATGAGATGCACATTGAATACTATCTTCAGCAACAGGAATATGGTGAAAAACAAATGAAGACACTGCAGGACAGCCTTCCTTTGCTCACAGATACTGCAAAAATCAAATTGTATTCAGCACAAATTGAGCAAATCAGCAGCCAATTGGAGGCCTTCCGTTCAAGCCGTGATTCAGCTTTAAAGAAAAATTCATGGGAATTCCTGGAAGACGGCAAATTTATCGCTACAGAAAATGATGGACCAAGAGAAGGAATATGGTCATATGACGATAAACTGGGTATGCTCTTCACAGTCATTGAAAACCAGACCTCTTCAGTAAAAGTGAAATTCAGCAGCGATACGATGGTACTGCAACTGGATTCGGTGAATTATATGAAGTTTACTCCGATTAAGGGGAAGTGAGTGGATGGGGTTAGGAGGCAGGAGCCAGGAACCAGGATTCAAGACTTAAGACTCATGACTTAAGACTCATGACTTAAGACTTAAGTGACTTAAGACTTATGACTTAAGACGTGAGACGGAAGACCACACCGGCTTTGCCGTAACCATTTAGCCATTTAACAGTTTAACAATTTAGCCCCACAACCAACCAACAATTTAACAATTTAACAATTTAACAATTTAGCCATTTAGCCATTTAACAGTTTAACAATTTAACAATATAGCCCCTCAACCATCCAACAATTTAACAATTTAGCCATTCAGCCATTTAACCATTCAGCCATTCAACTAAATAACTCCCGCTAAACGCTACCCACCTCCGTCACCCCATCTGCTCCCGATAAAAAGCAATCAGGTCGGTTGCCGGAATTTCAGTCTTACCAACCAGACGCAGCATCGTAACCAGTTGTCCCCGGTGATAGCTGCCGTGATTTACCACATGTAACAGCATCTGGTAAAGGGGAGCGTTCCCATTATTGCCTTTCATGGTAGTATAACTTACTTTGCTTTTCAATTGCAACTTGCTATAATCACGAATTTTATCTTCCAGGGCTTTAGAAGATGCCATCAGGCCATCAATCAAATCATCCTTGCTTCCATTGAAGGAAGCTGATGGCCATTTCGAAGGAGATGTTCCATCAAATCTTTCGAGCCAGATATCCTGAGCATCCCAGATATGCAGCAACGTTTCCCGGATATTCCTGAAACTGCTTTTCATTTCATACAGAAATTCATCTTCCGTAAGCAACATCACTTCGCTGCAGATTCTTTCATTCGCCCATGTATTAAATGCGGCATAATCGCGGATAAGCTTTTTCATTGAATTTTAATTGACTGATTATTTCGCACAAATAAACAGTGTGCAGGAGCAATATCCAAATTGATTCAGACAAACCAACACATCAAGCTCTCGAATATACACTCCTTACACCCAATGCGTCATGCTGAACTTGTTTCAGCATCTCTTGAATACAATTAAGATTCCGAAACAAGTTCGGAATGACGACTCGCATATTGATTCCATTAAACCAATGCTTCCTACTTCCGACTAAACACTCCATCCACCAAATGCGTCATGCTGAACTCGTTTCAGTATCTCTTGCTTACAAATGAGATTCCGAAACAAATTCGGAATAACCTTTCCGATTCAATATGATTTTCTATTCCTCTCTTTCTCCTACCTTTAACAAAAAAAATCCATGGACTTACAATTTGGCTCCGTCTGCGTTCGAAATCCCGATACCGTATTTAAGAATGCAATACCTCATATGGAATCCATCGTGGCCAGTACCACCTTTTCATACGATGATCCGGAAGCATTGATGGAAGTCTTTCTTGGTGAGCAAAAAGGATTTGTCTATTCACGCTGGAGCAACCCTACTATTGAACTGGCAGAACAGAAAGTAGCAGCCCTGGAAGCCTGTGGCATTAATGATGAACAAGGAAAACCCATCAAGCTCGTAGCTCATATGTTCAGCTCCGGCATGGCTGCCATCAGTACGTTGTTCCTGGCAAATCTGAAGACCGGCGACAAAGTGTTGGCGCAGGAAAACCTGTATGGCGGTACTTCTGAATTCCTGAATAAGTTTCTGGCACAACACGGTGTGGAACCTATTCTGATGGACCTGAAAGATTTGAATGGTGCAGCAGCTTTAATTCAAAGCGATTCAAAAATCAAGATGCTGTATATCGAAACACCATCCAATCCAACCATTGATGTTTATGATATAGAAGCATTAACCCGCATTGCAAAACAAAATGATTTGATAGTGGCCGTTGACAACACTTTTGCATCTCCCTATCTGCAGCAACCGTACCGCTTTGGTGTTGACTTTGTAGTTCATTCTACCACCAAGTATATCAACGGACATGGTAATTCCATTAGCGGTATGCTGATCAGCCGCGAAGATTCTGTGATGAACAAATCCATATTTGACCACCGGAAATTGTTAGGTTCCAACAGCAATGCCTTTGATGCCTGGTTGTTGTTACAAGGCGTGAAAACCCTGGAGATTCGCATGCAACGCCATTGTGCCAATGCGATGAAAGTAGCCGAATATTTAAGCACCCATCCGAAAATATCCAAAGTAAATTATGCCGGCCTGCCCTCCCACCGTGATCATGAAACAGCAAAAAAACAAATGCGTGATTTCAGCGGTATGCTGAGTTTTGAACTGAAAGATGGATTGGAAGCAGGAAAAGAACTGATGAGAAAAATACAACTGTGCAAGCTAGCCGTCTCACTCGGAACCGTGGATACCATCATTCAACATCCTGCTACCATGAGTCATGTGGGCGTAGCGAAAGCGGTGCGGGAACAATACGGTATTACGGATGGACTTGTTCGGCTTTCTGTAGGTATAGAAGATGTAAATGATTTGATTGCGGATTTTGAACAAGCTTTGGAATAGTAGGAAGTAGTTAGTCGGAAGTCGGAAGTAGTTAGTCGGAAGCAGATGGTCGGAACTTCAGGGTAATAATTGTCGGTCTTACCTAAGCATTAGTAGTATTTACCGGCTATTGTATCAGTACTTTTTTCATCATTGTTTCAACTTTCATTTCTGAATCATTGGAACAAACTGATAATTGCAGAAAATAAATGCCTGAAGGAAACTGATTGCTGTGAAGGATGAAACGGTGTTCCCCTTCAGTAATATTTTCATCCAGCAATGTCTCCATCTTTTTGCCCAACACATTAAACAACACCAGTTGAACAGACGAGTTTGATGGAATCAGGAATGTGATAGTAGTTGATGCAGTAAATGGATTTGGAAAGACATGTAATGCCGGATTTCCGGAGAATACTTCACCCTTCTTACAGGTCTTGGTCACTTTAAATCCACCTGAAGTTTTGCTGCATCCCTGCGCATTGGTTACCACCACTTTATATGTGCCTGCTTTTGTAATCTTCATCACTTGATTTGTTCCCGTTAGTATACTTGCCCCTTTCTTCCATTGATAAGTATAACCTGTTCCTCCATTTGCCTCAAGCATTACGGTATCAGTAATACAAAGATCGGTACCGGTCAACGGGATGATCGCTGCGGGAGGAACGGCGAGCACAGCTAAAGTAGTTTTTGCAGAAGTAGCTACGCAACCAAATACATTAGACTGCGACACGCTATAACCGGCTGCTTTCTTTGCCGAATAGGTTTGATTTGTTTCCCCTTCAATATTTTTATTGTTCCTGATCCATTGATAACTTATTCCGCCTCCACCGTTTGCAGTGAGCATCACGGCAGTGCCATCACATACTGTAACACTTCCGGCAGGACTTATAGTTGCCACGATTGCATTTTCATCAATCACCTGATCACAATTGTCATCAATACTATTACAGCTGTCACTTGCACCGGGATAAACCGAAGCATCGCCATCATTACAATCTGTCTTATCTGCAACATAACCTTGCGGATTTGTTTGTTGCTCTATGCGTACTTCATAATTCCCAAATCCATCCTGATCTGCATCTTCATAAAAAAAAGAATTCAGGCTGCATCCGCCCAGTGAAGGATTAATAGAATCGCTTGTGGCAATCCGCAAGCTATCCCGAAGGAAACGGTACTTGTCAATAAGCACTTCATAGGCCGGATCAAATATTAAATTGGTATTCTCTCCTGGATCATAAAGGAGATCAAAAAACTCTTCTGTCTGATTATTACAAAAGTGATAGATATACTTATACCTCAAAGACCTGACCGCTTCCCAACTGACTCCGGTATGAGGAATGTGTTCGAAAAAAAGATACTGGCGATGCGTTGTTCCGTTGGCAAGCGTATGCAACGACGTGCCATCCATCTGAAAGTTATCCGGAATACCTGCTGCTTCAAGCAGGGTGGATGCAATATCAATATTGGCGGCAATTTCATTTTCAACGATGGTGCCGGGTGCAAACCAGGGCGGATAGCGGATGAAAAGCGGAACGTGCATTGATTCTTCATAGGCCAGCAACTTCATGTGCAGCCGGTGCTCACCAAAAAAATAACCATTGTCGCTGGTGAAAATGATCAATGTGCTGTCTAATAAGTGATGGTTGGCAAGCCAGGACAAAAGACTATCCGTACTTGCTTCGGCACTGTAACATGTTTCGAAATAGCTCTCAATCTCCTGTGTAAGTGAATCTGCAGACTGTGTGTATTCTTTGCCGGGATAAAGATGAGAAGGAAAATTTTTCTGGTAATGATCGAAGTTGGAAGGGAAAGGTATTACTTCGCTATCGTACAATGATGTATCCTGAAAACGCGGATTAAATGGATCGTGTGGTACACGGTGCGCCATAAATAATAGCCAGGGTTGGCCGGAAGGTGCTTTGTTGTTCCAGAAATCAATGCCGAGATCAGTATAGATCTCAGAGTCGTGGCCATAGTATTGCACTTGCGATCCATCATTAAATGTAACAACAGGATCAATATGTTTGAAAGAATCTGTTACGGCCCAATAATCGAAACCAACCGGTGTATCCGGAACCTTGTAATTCAACAACCATTTTCCTATAAAACCGGTATAGTAGCCTGAATCCTGAAGAATTGATGAAACATAAGTAACGTTGGCATCGGGTGAATCACCATTCTCCCGGCAACCGTGGTGATGGGTATATAAACCGGTATAAATGCTTGAGCGGCTCGGTGCGCAAACGGCAGTGGTGACAAAATAATTTTTGAAGTTGGCACCTTCCGCTGCAATACTATTGATGGAAGGTGTATTAAAAAAATCAGGGCCACCATTGGGGCTGAAGGAATCATAGCGCGCATCGTCGAGCAGGATCACCAGGATATTGGGACGGGATATACTCTGAGCGACAGCAGGCAAGAAATTGATCAGAAGCACGATGCACAGCAGCAGCATTTTCTGATGAAATTTCACAATGTGCTGCATCAGATGAACAGTTAAAAGATGAAAATAATTATTGGATGATCAACTTTTCAGTGTGTATTCCATCAATGCTGATCATTCTCACGAAATAAATTCCTTTAGAAAATTGAGTTGTATTGAGTTGCAATGAAAGATCTCCTTGTTGCAATGCTTCATCAATAAGTGTGTTTAATTTTTTCCCACTCAAATCAAAAACAGAAACACTCACATGTGATGAATGAGGAAGTGTAAATTGAATAGTGGTTTGGTTGGTTGCAGGATTGGGAAAAATGGTGAAGAAGGATGATGAGTTTACTTCGGCAAGGCCGGTACCGAATTCATCGATGTAGCCATCGCAGTTGTCGTCTAATCCATTGAAGAGGATTTCCTGGGCACCGGGAAAGATGTTCGGGTTTGTGTCATCGCAGTCTGTTGTGTCGGTTACATAACCAGTCGGCAATGTGCAGGCAAGCATTGAGTTGTTTGGATCCCCGTAAAAATCAGCGTCTGAATCAGCGTAGAAGGAATACAGGTAAACATCATCTATATTTCCATCGCAATTATTGTCCAGGTTATCACAGATTTCCACAGCAAAGGGATGTATCGCTGCATTGGCATCATAACAATCAGTATGATCCGTTACATAACCAGAAGGTATTATGCAATCGACAGCAAATAAACTGTTGGCTGCATTTCCGTAACCATCACTGTCTCCATCAGCAAAAACGGTTAATCCATTGCATAGGGGATTGTATTCCCAAAAGTCATTGTAATACTTGTAATTGAGATCGGCATTCTCTCCGG
The DNA here is from genome assembly GCA_016704325.1 of Chitinophagaceae bacterium. Classification (GTDB taxonomy): domain Bacteria; phylum Bacteroidota; class Bacteroidia; order Chitinophagales; family UBA10324; genus JACCZZ01. The sequence goes on along the minus strand of JADJAG010000006.1, from coordinate 250,701 downwards.
AGCCATAATATCCCTTATTGTTTATACTAAAAGTTACCCCTCCAAAGCGCCACTCCCCTACAAAGTCAGCCTTCTGGATCCAACTATCTAACAGCGGATCATATTCCCAGAAATCATTTTTATTATCATCATCATATCCTGCACCTGCATATGCCTTACTTTCAATGGTAAAACTGACAAGGCCGTATCGTGCAGTCCCACCAAAATCGGCTATCTGAATCCACGTATTATTTTCCGGATCATATTCCCAGAAATCTTTAAAGTAATTGCCGTTCTTAACTCCTGTCCCGATATAACCGTTGCCACCAATGCTAAAACCTGCTGCCAAATATCTGGAGTCTCCTCCTAAAGGTTCTTTCTTCTCCCACTTATCCGTATCCGGATCGTACTCCCAAAAATCCTTCATGGAAGTTCCGTTATAACCTGTCCCTAAATATCCTTTGTTACCAATGCTGAACGCAACCGCCCGGTGACGGGCAGCGCCTCCGAAATCAGCTTTTTGTATCCAGCTATTAGAGGCTGGATCATACTCCCAAAAATCACTGAGATAATCTTCAACTCCATATCCTGTTCCGATATAGCCTTTCGTTCCGATACTGAAACCTACTGCGCAGTAACGGGCAGGTCCATATAAATCTGCCTTCTGTGACCATAAATCGTTAATAGGATCATATTCCCAAAAATCTTTTTTGAAATTGGAAGAATTAAGCCCCGTTCCGAAGTAACCTTTAGTTCCTATGCTAAAACTTACTCCGCCTTCTCTACCTCTTTGGGCGAAGCTGGCTTTCTGGTTCCAGTTGTCTGGTGAAGGGTCATATTCCCAGAAATCACTATCATATCCTGTTCCAGAGTATCCTTTATTTCCAATGCTAAAAGCAAGTGCATCCTCACGTCCCTTTCCTCCAAAATCAGCTTTCTGTATCCATGTGTCAGTTGACGGATTGTATTGCCAGAAATCTTTTAAATCATAAGTGCTGCTTGATGCACCTAAACCAATAAATCCATAGCTTCCAATAACAAAACCAACAGCAGAATAACGCGCTTCGCCTCCAAAATCCTCTTTCTGTGTCCAGCTATCAATGACAGGATCGTATTGCCAGAAGTCTTTTGACCAGGTTGGATATCCTGTTCCCAGATATCCCTTGCTCTCAATACTGAAACCTATTGCACCATACCGGCCTCCTCCTTCAAAATCAGCTTTCTGCTTCCAGGTGTCAGTATCAGGATTGTATTCCCAAAAATCTTTTTGATGGAACGGAGCATTTTGATCCGTTCCTGTTCCTATGTATCCCTTGCCTTCAATACTGAAACCCACCGCACGATACCTGGCAGTTCCTCCAAAATCTGCTTTCTGGGTCCATGTATTTGTATTGAGATTATATTCCCAGAAATCTTTTTTATAGCCTCCACCATTTCCTGTTCCTATATATCCTTTACCACCTATACTGAAGCCGACAGCTTCTGATCGTGCAGCACCCCCGAAATCAGCTTTCTGCGTCCATATATCAATAACAGGATCATACTCCCAAAAATCCTTCATGTTTGAACCTTTATATCCTGTTCCCACATATCCCTTACTTCCAATACTGAATCCAACAGCATCTTTCCGGGCAAGTGGTTCGGTTACATTTGAAGTTGCATAACCGATATCGTTTTTTTGTATCCAATAGTCAGTTTGGGCAAAGCAGATAAATGAACTTGCCAATATAAATGCTGTACAAAAAAATACTGCTTTTTTAGTGGGTCCTAATGTGGATAGGAATCGGAATGAGAATAAAATATTCATGCAAAACGCGTTTAACTTAGATATTGTACCATTGTTTATTGAACAACCAGCTTCCTGTTTTGAATTTCTTCTTCACTCTTCATTCTCACGATATAAATTCCTTTTAAAAAAGGAACGGTACTAATTTGATAAGTGTGATCTCCTTTCTTTAACAGATCATTAATTATTACGATGACTTTTTTTCCACTCAAGTCATACACACTTATATTTACTTGCGATGAATGAGCAAGAGAAAATTGTATGGTGGTTTGGTTGTCGGCAGGGTTTGGAAATATAGTAAAGAAGGAAATTGAATTTACTTCGGAAATGCCTATACCAAATTCATCAATATCTCCATCGCAGTCGTCATCAATATTGTTGAATGCTACTTCTATAGCTCCGGGAAAAACATTTGCATTACTATCATCGCAATCAGTACTGTCAGAAGTGTATCCTACTGGAAGGGCACAAGAATCAACTGAACTGTTTGAATTTCCGAAACCATCATTATCTAAATCTTCATAAAAAATAAGTATTAGATTTTCATCAATACTTCCATTGCAATTATTATCGATGATGTCGCAGATTTCGATTGCAGAAGGATTGATGGCTGCATTATTATCGTCACAATCAGTATTGTTGGTTACGTTACCAGCCGGAATTACACAACTGATTATCGAGTTGTAGTCTCCGAATGAATCACCGTCTGCATCCGTATAAGAAATGAGCATCACCCCTTCATCAATCAAACCATTGCAATTATTATCAAGGCTGTCGCAAATTTCAATTGCTAATGGATTGAGAGCTGCATTCGTGTCAATGCAATCAGTACTGTTTGTAACATAACCTGCAGGTAATATGCAGTCTGTTATCAGAATACTTTCTGCCGGATTTCCAAAACTATCTCCATCCAAATCAGCGAAAGCCATATAGCTAAAGCAACTATCGGGATTGTATTCCCAAAAGTCATTTCTCTCATAATGAATATCTTCTCCTGACCCGATATATCCTTTGCTGCCAATGCTGAAACCAACAGCATATCCCCTTCCAGTTCCACCGAAATTTTTTTTCTGTGTCCAGGTATTCAAATCAGGATCGTACTCCAAAATATCCCTGTGGTAACCATAGCCTGTAATTCCTGTTCCCACATATCCTTTGTTACCAATACTAAATCCAACAGCACCTTCACGCTTGTAATTATAAGGTGGTAAATAAGCTTTTTCTGTCCATGCATTGTTTTCCGGGTCATATTCCCAAAAATCGGTGAATAAATCATTGCTCTTAGTTCCAGTACCTATATACCCTTTCAATCCAATACTGAATCCAACTGCAGAATATCGGGCATCACCCTCAAAGCCTTTTCTTTTTTTCCAGTTATCTATAGCAGGATCATACTCCCAAAAATCTTTTTCAGCTCCGGTGTTTTGACCCGTTCCTAAATACCCTTTATCGCCGATACTGAAACCAACAGCCTCATGACGTGGTGTTCCGGGAAAATCCTGTTTCTTTGTCCAGGAATTCGTGGTGGGATCATATTCCCAAAAATCCTGGTAATAGGCAGGTGCTCCATCATCCGTATATCCTGTTCCTATGTAACCTTTGTTACCAACGTTGAAACCTACTGCATTCTCACGGTCACCTCCACCAAAATCCGCTCTTTGTGTCCAGCTATTTGTTAGCGGATCGTATTCCCACAAATCTTTGAAATACGTCTCCACATTTTTTCCCGTTCCTATGTATCCTTTGCTCCCAATACTGAAACCAACAGCATTTTTGCGACCAATTCCACTTAAAAAATCTTTCAGTATCCAAGTGTTGATTGCAGGGTCAAATTCCAAAAACTCTGTTCCTTTAGTGGCCCAACTGTTACTTGCTACCAAATATCCCTTACTTCCAATGCTAAAGCCCACAGCACCCCCGTTTTCATTCTCTCCGGCATCTGCCATTTTTATCCAGGTATTAACCGCAGGATCATACTCCCAAAAATCTTTATAATTAACGCCATTGGTACCCGTTCCAAGGTAACCTTTGCTGTCGATCGCGAAACCGGCAGCGTTATAACGTATCCCTCCGCCGAAATCAGCTTTTTGTATCCAGCTATCATCAGCAGGATCATATTCCCAGAAATCTTTGTATAAAGCGGTGTTATAGAATCCTGTTCCCAAATAACCCATACTACCAATACTGAAACCTACAGAGTACACACGAGCATTTCCTCCGAACGAGGATTTTTGCATCCAACTATCCGACGCGGGATCATATTCCCAGAAATCTTTGAAGTAGAACACCGGTCCATCTTCATTATAACCTGTTCCGACATAACCTTTATCACCAATGCCGAAACCTACTGCATTCTCGCGCCCATTACCTCCAAAATTTGATTTCTGCGTCCATTTATTAAGGGCTGGATCGTATTCCCAAAAATCTTTGTAGTATGTGTCTTCGTTTATTCCCGTCCCCACATATCCTTTGCTGCCAATACTGAAACCAACTGCCGACCTTCGGGCTGGTCCTGCAAAATCCGCTTTCTGAGTCCATGTATTTGTATCGGGATCGTATTCCCAGAAATCCAACATATAGATAACGTTCAATCCTGTGCCATAATAACCCTTGTTGCCGATACTGAATCCTAACGGACCTACACGAGGTGAAAATTGAATTGTATTGGAACCTACATCACTTTTCTGAGTCCAGATATCTGTTTGAGCAGAACTACTTAAAGCACTTGCTATAAGTAGAAGCACAAAGAGCATCCTTGCATTTGCTGTTACTTTTAAAGTTGAAGTTTGCACTGCCGCTTATTTTTAATATGAATGAAGTCATTCCATCACCCCCAACTCCTTCATCTCCTCCACCGTCACCGTCGGCGGCATCTCCCCTCTCCTGATTTTATACATTACCATTTCAGCCACTTTTATAGCGTCGTCTTTTGTTTTGAAACCTTCATTGCCGGGAAGGCCGGGTTTGCTGGTTTGGTGAATGGTTAGTTTTCCTGAGGAATAAATATCGTAACCAAAGGTATTGTTGGGTGCATCAATGATGGTGTACGAAAGGTTGGTATTTGCATATTGACTTGCTTCGGGAAACTTTACAGTAGCATTATCCGGCTGTGCAGGTGTAGCAGGTGTTAAAGGTGTTGTAGGTGTTGCAGGTGTTTGTGCAAAAAGAAAAGTGGCGCAGAAAAACTGCGCAAGGATGATGGTAATGAATTTAGTTTTCATCTTTTATATCGTTTTTGGAAGTAGCAATTTAATACTATTGATTGATTTTTTTATAATAATATTCTGCATACTGTTACATGATAGTAATATTTGATGCAGCGTGCCTGGGCTTAATCAAGTAACTTTTTCATTATAGTCCGACTAATGTGGGCTAAAGCCCGCCAGGAGCGGGTTTCATCCTATAACCCCACGCTGAAGCGTGGGGTTATAGGATGCGCGCCTGTATTAGGATTCAGCCTAAATCACAATATTTTAGTCGGACAATAATGTAACCTTTTGTAAAATGTTTCGTCATTTTTTTTATGCTAAGAAATAAGGGTTCGCGCTTATTCGTGCCACCACTTGGAGGTACTAATTAAAACAGGACAGTGATGCATTGAGTGGGGGCACGAAATGCTGCCTGCGCTTTTCTTTCCACCATTTGCTAGTGGCAGGTTGAATCTTAAGAAAAAGGCTCGCACTTATTCGTGCCACCACTCGAAGGGCCTTTATTGGTGCTGTGTTGTATTGCATTGAATGGGGGCACGAAAGGCTGTCCACGCTTATGCCACAATAAGAAATACTCCATTGTCTCGGTATCAACTTTCATCTCTTGAATTATTGGATCACTAATTTCTCAGTATAGGAGTCAGCGCCTTTTTTCATAGTAACCAGGTAGGTTCCTTCGTTCCAATCTTCTGTTTCCACTGAAAGGTGAAATGAATTGGTATTGGGCATTATTTTGTGATAAAGATTTTGACCAAGCATATTCTCAATACATACATGAATATCCTCTTTGACAATACTTTTGAACACAACGTTAACTGAGCCCGATGCAGGATTCGGATAAGCCATTAATTTAAAGATGGCTTGCATTTCCTCATTAAGCTCCTCTTCATTCTCAACACGAACATTCGTAGGATAAACCGGATTGCTTAAGTAACAATCTATTGTTTCCGGTTCGGTATCGCCTACCGCAATCATGAGGCTATCCATCTTGTCGCGATACAGTGTAATCATTTCACTGAAAGACGTTTCATTGATCAGGTTGGTTATCTCTCCGGGGTCATTTACAAGATCATAGAACTCTTCGGTGACCGAATTGCAATAATGTTTAAGATAGATATGTTCGTTGGTTCGTAAGCCCCTGATTTCCGGTGCATCACCTTCTCCAAAAAACTGGTAGTAGAAATATTTTCTTTCTTCACTGCCATTAAAGAGGTTCCGAAGAGAAATTCCATCCCAGTCCATGGTATCCGTAATGCCTGCTGCATCCAGCATGGTTGGCGCTATATCAATATTGAGTGCCTGCACTTTCGAATTCACCACCCCTTTGGAGAACCAAGCAGGATAGCGGATAAACATGGGGACCCTGATGGAATGCTCTTGTCCGAGTTGCTTTGCATTGAGCATATGCTCTCCTTCCAGGTTGCCATTATCTGATGAGAAGATGAACAAGGTGCTATCCATTAAATTCTTGCCGGTCAGCCAGTCAAGTAGCGCCGAAATATTCTGCTCCACTCCATTGAGGCATTGGAAATTCAATCGTTTTAATGAATCCGTTTCAGCAATGCTGTGGTGCCATTCATGTCCGGTGTTTTCGTAGAAGTAAGAAGGGTAGTTGATCTGATAATTTGAAAAATTAGCAGGAAATGGCATTACCTCATCGGTATACAGTTCGGTATCCTCCGGCCGGGGTATTGTTGGGCCGTGCGGTGCACGTGTAAAAAACATCAGCATAAACTTCTTTCCCGGTGGTACGCTCTCCAGAAATTCATTTGCAGCCCATTGATACACATCAGTGATGTGGCCTTCGATAAGTGTATCCTTTCCATTTATTGTATAATCCGGATTCTCATATACATTGCCATCAGAGGTAAGCCACCAGTCAAAGCCCTCTGGCTTTCCTTGCTTCTGTCCATACTTGCCGATAAAACCGGTATAATAACCAGCATCCTGCAACAGGTGCTGTATCATCGTGAGTCCATCATTATGGTGTGTATTATTATCTATGGCACCATGCCGGTGCGCATATAATCCCGTATAAATAGAAACACGGCTCGGCCCGCATTGTGAGGTAGTTGCAAAAGCATATTGAAAATTCACCCCTTCATTTGCAATACGATCAATGGATGGCGTCTCAAACCATGAAGGTCCGCCATTTGCACGGAAGGCATCATATCGTCCATCATCAAGCAGATACAGAATCATATTCGGATTGCTTGCTGAAGTCGGAGATTCCATAACGATACCACTATTGATTGTGACGGTAGCAGACCAGGCTGATGTATCGTTGTTCATCTGCGATTGCACACTGAATTTATAGCCTGCATTTGGAATCAGATCAGAAATGGTAAATGAAGAAATGGTAATTGCCCTTTGTATAATCCATTGCTGGTTATTTCCGTTTTTCTTATACCGCAAATTGTAAGAGGTGCACGGACAATCATTCATCCAGCCCACTGTTATATAAGTTCCACCCGTTGCAATGGAATAGGGAGCGGAAGGTTCATTTGCTAATTTGGTTATTGCTGTTTTGCTCTTCCAGCCTGAACTTCCACCATTTGTACAATATGCTGCTACCTGGAATTTATACTCACTGTTGCTTGAAAGATAAGTAAAACGAAAATAATTGATAGTCAATGAATCGTTTACTTGTGTCCATGTGTCTTCGCTCGTCAATTTGTATTTCACCTGGTAAAAAGCAGCACCCGGAACCTCATTCCAGGTGAGCATTGCATCGCAGCTTGTTATCCAGTCAATGGTTACACCTGAAGGTTTTGGCAAGGTACATTGTGCGAAAGCCTGCATTTTGGCGATAAATAATAAGCCAATACAAAGCAACATGCTGCAAGCGGTGTTTTTTAAGTGTTTGTGTAATGTTTTCATGTTAAGAGTGTTTTCCTGATTTAATAATGTTGTTTTAGCTATTTATTTCCCCATGCTAAATTGGCTATTGAGCATAGCGGTTTGCATCACAGAAAGCGGTTGTTTCTGCGCTCCCGGAATTCAGGTATATTACTTACCCGGGCGAATATTCGAAGAGGTAAGTGATGGGCGACTACAACAGATGTTCGCACTTATTATAGTGAGTAGTGAGTGGGTAGAAAATACAACTGCACTTGAAATTGCCTGCTTATGCTACTATAGTAAGTTTTATTGGCAAAAAGGATTGGGATTCTTAAGGCCATTCTCTTTGAACAGTCGGACGAATCAAAAGAATATGGTTAAGCGTTTAATCGTGTAGTCATTAAATTTAATGTGCATTGAAACGAATCTCTATAAAAAAGACTCGCGCTTATTCGTGCCAAAACTCGAAAAGCTTTTATTAGTACTGTGTTGTCTTGCATTGAGTGGGGGCACGAATTGCTGTCCGCACTATTCCTGCCAGCGTTTGCATGTGATTGGTCTATTCTGAAAAAGGCTCGCGCTTATTCGTGCCACCACTCGGAGTTCCTAATTAGAATAGGACGGTGATGCATTGAGTGGGGGCACGAATTGCTGCCTGCGTTTTTCCTTCCAGCATTTGCAAGTGGCAGGTTGAATCTTAACAAAAAGGCTCGCGCTTATTCGTGCCACCACTCGAAGGTCCTAACTAAGACAGAACAGTTATGCATTGAGTGGGGGCACGAATTGCTGCCTGCGCTTTTCCTTCCAGCATTTGCAAGTGGCAGGTTGAATCTTAAGAAAAGGCTCACGCTTATTCGTGCCACCACTGGAAGGTCCTAATTAGAATAGGACAGTTATGCATTGAGTGGGGGCACGAATTGCTGCCTGCGCTTTTCCTTCCAGCATTTGCAAGTGGCAGGTTGAATCTTAAGAAAAAGGCTCACGCTTATTCGTGCCACCACTCGAAGGTCCTAACTAAGACAGAACAGATGCATTGGTGGGGGCACCGCCTAATAACGATGCATTGAGTGGGGGCACGAATTGCTGCCTGCTTTTTTCCTTCCAGCATTTGCAAGTGGCAGGTTGAATCTTAACAAAAAGGCTCGCGCTTATTCGTGCCACCACTCGAAGGTCCTAACTAAGACAGAACAGTTATGCATTGAGTGGGGGCACGAATTGCTGCCTGCGCTTTTCCTTCCAGCATTTGCAAGTGGCAGGTTGAATCTTAAGAAAAAGGCTCACGCTTATTCGTGCCACCACTCGGAGGTACTAATTAGAATAGGACGGTGATGCATTGAGTGGGGGCACGAATTGCTGCCTGCGCTTTTCCTTCCGGCATTTGCAAGTGGCAGGTTGAATCTTAACAAAAAGGCTCGCGCTTATTCGTGCCACCACTCGAAGGTCCTAACTAAGACAGAACAGTTATGCATTGAGTGGGGGCACGAATTGCTGCACGCGCTATTCATGCCTGCGTTTGAAATAACTCCATTCAATAGGAACAGTCTTATACTGATGAGCTATAGAAAAACCCTTATTTTATTTGAATTATTATATAAAATTTGCAAAAGAAAATATGTTTTAGAAAATGAGTGGTTTTGTCGCCAGTAACTTTTGATGAAGATTCCTTTATGAAATAAAACGCTGCCAACCATATTTCTCTGACACATTACGCCAGCATTTAATTCATGTTTAAATTCACTGAATACTTACAACCATTGGAAATGTTATCCCAATCTTGCTACATTTGATTTTCTTTCATTTTCCTCCCAAATAAAATCCATATGAAAAAATTAAAGCTTCAGATTCTGCTGTTTGGAGTCATTGCTTCACAGCAGCTTGCTTTTGCTACCGATCGCATCGTGGCCGATGGCGGCCAGGGTGGTGCTTTTTCTACCATTACACAGGCAATTACCGCTTCAGTTGCCAACGACAGAATCCTCGTGTATCCCAAAAGCGGTGGGTCACCCTATACAGAAAATATTGTGATCAATAAAAATATCCAGATACTTTCTGCCGTGGAAGGCAAATATTTTGGTGTTAATGGTGCAGTTAACATTGATGGAGCTTCTATGCCGGTTAATGGTTCTGTAACCATAATCGGCATGAATCTGCAAAACGGAAACATCAGTGCTATCTCCCAGGCAAATTCCGGAGGAAAAACCAAAGTGAACATATTAGGTTGCCGCCTCGACAATGGCGTCATTAATTTCTATACCCAATACTATTATGACCTAACCGCTTCCGCTGATTCTTTGATGAACGGGGCAGTGCAACTTCGGTTTGGCAGAGTGATCGGATGCTTCATTCAAAATCAGACGATTGCCAGTACTCATAACATTTATGTTACCGGTGATGCGATTAGTACCAATGACTCTATACTCATTGTCGGAAATCATATTCTCACCTGCCCGGTGGCAGGTTACGCTGCCGGAATTTATTGGGAATCAACCACACAGTTTCAGTTTATTTCCAACAACTACATACGGTGTATGAATACAGGTGGATACAGCGGAGGCATATACATCTATACCAATAAAAATTCGCTTGCGGGAAGAAATACCATTATCAACAACACGATCTATTCGCCGGGTTATCTTTGGATGGCCATTTATGAATACAGTCTTTACCAGAACAGTTATAATGATGTTTACAATAACCTGATCTTGTCCACCCTCAGCAGTGGTTATGGTGGCATATACTGGGGTACCACTATTTCCTTTAATACAGCGAGTTATAATTTTGTGAAGAGCACTACCGGTGGAATGACAGGGTTGGCCAACAATGGCACAAACAATTTTAACACCAACACTGACGGATTTTTTAATGTTACTACAGGGGAGTTGCTTGCAGGAGCCGATGCCATTAACGCCGGTTACAGCGATTCCGCTTTCTATGACCTGGATATTACACCCAACGATGTCGGTTGCTATGGGGGTTCATTCAGCCTTGCACAGTTTCACCCGATGAATCTTGCCGGATCGAGAGTTACTTATATGATGGCACCCCGCAGGGTAGTTATTGGCCAGGCTGTCAACATAAAAGCAAATTCCTTCGACCGTTAGTAATTGAAAATCACCTTTCATCTCTCTCAAAAAAATCAACTCATGAACCTCTTCAATAAATTTTCAGCAATTGCATTAATGGTAATTTCCACCATCAACTTAACTCAAGCAACTGACCTGGTAGTTGTAAATGGCGGCGTGCTTCCACAGTATGCCACTATTGCAGCTGCCATTGCCGCAGCTTCCGATGGAGACAGGATCCTGGTTACACCCGGCATTCCGTATAATGAGAGCTCTTTGAATATTAATAAGAATGTACAGCTGCTCAGCAATACAGAAGGCCAGCAATACCAGGTAAGTGCGAATATTACGGTTACGCCACCGGTAGAGGGTTCGAATATTATTATCCAGGGTATGGATTTGATCGTTGGCAGTATCAATGGTGGTGTTGTACCGGGCAGTGCACGTTCAAAATTTACGATGGTGGGAAGCACTATCAGAAACGGGTATGTGAATTTTTACACCAATGCCCGTTGGGAATTGAATATGATGCAGGATTCCATCCTTGGTACCAACCCTTACATCTATATGCGATTTGGTAAACTCATTGGCAATTACTTAAATACCGCATCGGGAGGTGAAAATTGCATTTACGTACTGAGTGAAGTTACTGCCGCTGCCGACAGTGTTTATATTGTTGGCAACGTGATCATCATGTCAAACAGCGGGAGTGCACAAAGTGGCATCTACTGGTCCAACAACACCAATTTCTTTTATATTGCCAATAACTATATCAAGACCAATGCCTATGCTCAGTATTCCATTACAGTGAATGGCACCAATGCAAATCAAACCGGTTCTAATACCATTATCAACAATACCCTATATAATAGTAGTCAAGGTTACCAGTGCATGTTACTCTATAGTTCATCCTGCTTTACATTTGTTTACAATAACCTGTTGATGAATGGCGGCACCGGAGTATATGGAATCTACCTGGGCGGCGCGAACACCAACTATGTGATCAGTTATAATCATTTACAGCAAACTAGTCCAACCAATGCATTCTATGGCCTTGTAAACGATGGAACAAATATCATCGCATCTAACAGTACCTATGATGCTGCAACCGGTATGGCACTTACAGGCAGCGCTGTTAATGGCGGTTATCCGAATGATGCCTTTGCAGATCATGACCTGACCCGAAATGATGCAGGCTGCGGCGGAGGCTCTTTCCGTATCACCAATTTCCACCCGATGAACAATCTTTCCAATGGCGCACGGGTAACATTTGTAAATGCTCCGCGAAGAGTGTTGATGGGCAACAATGTAAGCCTTAAAGCAGATTCATTCGACAAGTAAGCATTTGTGAATCATCACTTAAATAAGTATCCCGTGAAGCCATACCTACTCCTTACATACTGCGTGCTGGCAGTTAGTTTACTAATGGTCAGCCCTGTTTTTGCGCAGTACCATTATGTAGCAGCAGGCGAATACTTTATTGACACCGATCCCGGTGTCGGATCAGGTACTCCGCTGAATGCTGCCGATGGCACTTTTGATAATATTACCGAACAGCTTACTAAAAATATCACCGGCCTATCTATCGGATTACACACACTGAATGTCCGTGTACGTGATAACAATGGTAACTGGGGTCCAGTATTCACTACCGTGATCAGGAAAGATCCTGCAGTAACAGCACGTCCGATGAACATCACGCAAGGTGAAGTTTTCTGGGATACGGATCCGGGGGAGGGTAACGGTGTTGCCCTGATTGCTTTTGATGGTAACTTTAATGATGCTTTGGAAAAAATATCAAGCGGTGCATTTTCTCCACCGCTTACTACCGGTGTGCACTCCCTGAATATTCGTGTAAAAGGCCATGATGCCACCTGGAGCCAGGTATTTACGACGGTAGTCAGGGTTGATGCAGCCATCACAGCACGTGATATCCGCATAGCTGCCGGTGAAGTCTTTTTTGATACCGACCCGGGAGAGGGCGCAGCTACGCCACTCCTTGCCTTTGATGGTAATTTTAATAATGCACTGGAACAAGTGAAGTCGGGCACACTCAATGCTCCGAATAGTACAGGACTTCACACATTGAACATTCGCGTGCGTGGTCCGGACGGAACCTGGGGACCAGTATTTACCACTGTTACAAGAGTTGACCCATTGCCGGTTGCGAAAAATGTAAAGATTACATCCGGTGAAATTTTCTATGACAGTGATCCCGGAGAAGGCCTGGGCACTCCCCTGCTTGCTTTTGATGGCAACTTTAACAATGCGCTGGAAACAGTAAGCAGTAGCAATACCGGTGCTTCATTGCCAATTGGACTGCATACACTTAATATGCGCGTGTCTGGCAATGATGGTGAATGGAGCCCATTGTTTACTACCGTGATTGTGGCAGACACGGCATTACCTGTTCCCGATATTCATATTACAGCAGGTGAATTCTGGTGGGATGAAAATCTTGCCGGTGCTGTTCCATTGATCTCCTTTGACGGTACATTCAATGATGCTTTTGAAACAGTAATGAACAATGCTGCCTTGATTCCGCCAGCGGAAGGATTTCATAAAATGAACATCCATGTGATGGGACTAGACGGCAATTGGAGTAATACTTTTTCTACCATCGTAAGCGTAGAGCAACCTATAACTGCAGGCAGCTTTCAGATTACAATGGGAGAATTCTGGTGGGACAATGATTCCGGGAATTCCATTGCTTTGATTTCATTTGACGGGACTTTCAATGATGCCATGGAATCCGTTGTCAACAACGGACAGCTATTCCCGCCTTCTGCCGGCTTCCATAAACTCAACATCCGCGTGAAAGGTTTTGACGGAAATTACAGCAATACATTCAGTACGATCATCAGTGTGGAACAACCCATCAATGCAAATGATATTAAAATAATTACCGCACAATATTGGTGGGATGCAGACAGTACGAATGCCCAAAATATGCTTGCCCTGGATGGCAGCTTGAATAATGCTTTAGAACAATTGACCGCTTCACCAAATACCATTTTAACGGGCTCCGGATTTCACCTCCTGAATATCCGTATCAGAGGAATCGATAACAGCTGGAGTAACATCATGAAATCGCTGGTGTTCATAGACCCTTGTATTTCTACACCTGTTGTTTCAGTGGCTCCTTCTACACCACAACAGATTTGCACCGGTGATAGCGTACTCTTAAGTGCGGTGCCAAACAACCTGGTGAGTTATGTTTGGATTCGTGGCACAGAGACCGTTGGCAGTGGACCAACCTATTCTGCTTCAGCACCCGGTTTTTACAAAGTAATCGGCTATGATTCCAATGGCTGCCCCGGACAATCCGCGTATGTGCAGGTAGATACGACTTCTGCCAACAGCGTAACGATTACTCCGCTCAGTGCTACAACTTTTTGTGATGGAAGCAATGTTACCTTGGTTGCTTCGGGCGGTTTCTCACAATATACCTGGAGTAATGGCGCGAACACCCAATCAATTAATGTAACCACATCAGGTAATTATTCTGTTACCGGAACATCCGGTGCGGGTTGCACAGCTGTTTCTCTGCCAACAACTGTTACTGTAAATCCGAATCCTTCCATACCTGCGATTACTATTGGTGGCCCTACTGAATTTTGTATTGGCGGAAGTGTGTTACTTACTTCATCAGCCGCAAATAGCTACTTATGGAACGACGGTGGAAGCACCACGCAATCTATAAATGCAACAAGCACGGGAGCTTATTACGTTACAGTCAGCAATGAATTTGGCTGTCAGGCAACGAATGCAGTACCTGTGGTGGTAAATGTCCACAACCCAACTATCAGTGTTTATCCCGCAGGGCCGCTCACCGTCTGCAATTACGATCAGGCATCACTTGCAGTGGTCGCTACCGGAACCGGTTTATCCTTCCAATGGATGGATAACGGCAATGATATAAGCGGGGCAACCAATGCTTCGTTCAATACATCAGTTGCCGGTAATTATTCTTGCCGCGTAACTGATGGATTAGGTTGTACCGCATCTTCCAATGTGGTTGCAGTCAGTTTTGTTGCACCGCCTGTTGTTACCATAACCGCTTCCGGACCTACTTCCATTTGCAGTACCGGCAGTGTAGATTTGACTGCTTACCCTTCAGGTTTGAACTACTACTGGAGCAATGGTGCATTTACACAAACAATCACCGTGTCTGCTCCCGGCAACTATAACGTGAATGTTACCGATGCCAATGGTTGCTTTGCCACAGGAACACCGGTTACAATTACCGTATCTTCTCCCCTTAATGGATTTACTGCCGACAGCATAGAGCGCTTTCTGCCTGATAACGGTACTGTACAATTTAATTCCAGCACCAATGGTACCATTACCGCTTACAACTGGAATTTCGGCGACGGTGGCACATCAACGGTGGCCAATCCTTCACATTCCTATACCAATTCCAGTGCACCGGGCTACTATTCTGTAAAATTATCCGCTACCAACAGTGAAGGCTGCACCGATTCATTAATTGCAAATAATATGATTCGTGTTTGGGATGAATTCCCGAATTCAACAACCAGCTTCTACACGTATTCATCAGTTGATGTGACCAATGCTTCATTTATTTCTGCAATGAATGGCTGTGTAGTACAGCCCAACGGTCAAGTGTACTTCACCGGCAATGGAGGTGATACCTGGACCTACCTGGGCTTACCTTGCACCTGCCATCTGAATGGAGTAAGCTATGTTGGAAATCAGGATAGCAGTGCCATCTGGATTGCGGGCGAAAATGGATTTACCGCAGTCAACTATTCCGGAACGCCCGGTGGTTGGATTACCTACGTAATTCCTTGCGGATGTGATATCTCCAATATTTATTTCAGCAGCCCCAACAATGGCTATGCTGTGGGAACCAATGGCCAGGTATGGTTTTGGAATGGTACGGTATGGGGAAACATCTCTCCGGGAATTTCCAATAGTTTCTATGCAGTTAATTATTGGGGTGGATATTTGTGGGCTGTTGGCTATGGTGGTGTTATCTACCAATATCAACCAGGCATTGGATGGATAAATATCGTTTCCGGTACGGTTTACAATCTGTATAGCATCAGTTTTGGTTGTACCTGTGTGGGTGGCGGATATGGCGGAACAGGATATGGAGGAGCAGGAATTGGTGTAGGCGCCAATGGAACCATTGTCATCAGTAACGATGGCGGTACTACCTGGAACAATTCTTATTCAGGTACCACCTATGATCTGACCGGTGCTTATGTAATTGACTCGCTGCATATGATCTGTGTCGGACAAAACGGTATCGTTCTTACCACGTCAGATTGCGGTGTGACCTGGGTGCCCTGGAGCATTGGCAATACAGAAGATCTGACCAGTGTGACAGCCAATGGTTGTATTGCTTACATCACCGGCAACAGTGGTGGTGTTTATACTTTCCCGATAGATTTCAATGCCGCACCTCCTGAATTCACCGTTTCAAATGATACCGTTTGTGCAGGAAGCTATGCCACACTTAGTATTGTAAATCCCAAAGTGGGAAGTGCCTATATATGGAGTAACGGAAGTGCAGGCAGTACGCTGGTGACCAATGTGGCCGGTACCTATACTGTTACGGAATATTCACTTTGTGATACCCTTGTATCTGCTTCGCAAACAATCTATCAAAGTACTCCTGTTGCAACCATTACTGCAAGTGGTTCCACCAATCTTTGCGGAAGTGAAACGGTCACCCTTACTGCCAGCAACGGGGTAAGTTACCTGTGGAGCAATGGTGCGATTTCAAATGCTATTGTAGTAAATGATGCCGGCAATTATGGTGTGATTGTAACCGATGGTTCCGGTTGCGTAGCAGTGGCTGATCCGGTAATTGTAACAGCGACCAGTCCTTTAAATGGATTTACTGCAGACAGCCTCGAACGGTTCCTTCCGGGCAA
This sequence comes from Chitinophagaceae bacterium, assembly GCA_016704325.1. Classification (GTDB taxonomy): domain Bacteria; phylum Bacteroidota; class Bacteroidia; order Chitinophagales; family UBA10324; genus JACCZZ01. The sequence continues at coordinate 233,918 of JADJAG010000006.1, read as the reverse complement.
TGGCACTGTTCAGTTCAACAGTAATACCAATGGAAACATCGTGTCTTATCTATGGAATTTTGGTGATGGCAATACTTCTACACTTGCAAATCCTGCACATACGTATGCTACGGCAAATGCACCAAACTTCTTTACGGTAAGCTTAAAAGTTACGAATGATGAAGGCTGCACCGACTCTATTACTATCATAAACATGATCAGGGTATGGAATAAGTTTACCTGTACAGGAACAACATTTGCTTCCTACTCAACAGTTGATGTCAACAACGTTTCATTCATCTCTTCACTTTACGGATGTGTGGTGCAACCTGACGGACAGGTTTATTCCACTTACGACGGCGGAACCACCTGGCTCTCTCTTGGATTACCTTGTACGTGTTCGCTCAGTGGTGTAAGCTATACCGGCACACAGGGAAATTCTGCGATCTGGATTGCCGGCGAAAATGGCTTCACGGCAGTAAACTATTCCGGAAATCCGGGTGATTGGACTGCTTACATCATCCCATGCGGTTGCGATATCAAGAATATTTACTTCAGCAATCCCAATAACGGTTATGCTGTTGGCACCAATGGACAGGTCTGGTTCTGGAATGGCGTGTTGTGGTCCAACATTTCTCCGGGTGTACCCAATACCTTTTACGGTGTCAACTTCTGGAATGGATACCTCTGGACAGTTGGTTATAATGGCATCATCTGTTATTACCAGGTGGGCATTGGATGGGTAGCGGTGAACTCAGGAGTAGTGTATGACCTTTATGCCATTGCATTTGGTTGTACCTGTCCGGGTGGTGGATTCAGTGGAGGTGGTTTTGGCGGTGTTGGCTGTTCGGTGGGTGCTAATGGAACCATCTCTATCAGTAATGATGCCGGCGGTTCCTGGCATGCCTGCAATTCCGGAACAAGTTATGACCTTACCGGAGTAATTGTGATTGATTCCTTACACATGATTTGTGTTGGACACCATGGCATCATTCTCACCACTTCTGACTGTGGATTAACCTGGGTTCAATGGAGTGTCGGTAACACAGAAAATTTAACCGGCATCACAGCGAATGGTTGCCTGGCTTATATCACGGGAGAAAGCGGACAGGTGTACACGTTTCCTGTTGACTTCGATGCTATCCCTCCTGCTTTCACCGCTACGGCGGACACAGTTTGCGCAGCAACCTATTCAACGCTCAGTGTCACTAACCCAAAGGTAGGAAGCGATTATACCTGGAGCAATGGTGCAACAGGCACATCGATTTCTGTTAATACCGGTGGTGAATATTTCGTGACGGAATATACCAGTTGTGATACGATTGTCTCTTCTTCGATAACCATTTATGGTGGCGTTACCACACCTGTAATTACTGCCTCAGGCGCTACCAACTTGTGTGGCAGCGAAACAGTAACCCTTACCTCCAGCAGCCCTGTCAATAACCTGTGGAGTACTGGTGCAACAACCGATTTCATTGTGGTAAACACCGCCGGCAGTTACACAGTAACAGTAACCGGTTCGGGTGGTTGCACTGCAACATCAGAAGCAGTGATCGTAACCGGCAGCAGTCCGTTGAATGGATTTACTGCAGACAGCCTTGAACGGTTCCTTCCGGGCAATGGCACTGTTCAGTTCAACAGCAATACCAATGGAAACATCGTGTCTTATCTATGGAATTTTGGTGATGGCAATACTTCTACACTTGCAAATCCTGCACATACGTATGCTACGGCAAATGCACCAAACTTCTTCACCGTTAGTTTAAAAGTAACAAATGACGAAGGGTGCACAGATTCAATTATGGTAACCAATATGATCCGGATTTGGAACAAATTCGATTGCACACCAACCAATTTCGTTTCCTACTCAACAGTTGATGTACACAATGCTTCATTCATTTCTGCACAATATGGTTGTGTGGTACAACCCGACGGACATGTTTACTCCACACTTGATGGAGGTACCACCTGGCTCTCTCTTGGATTGCCTTGTACGTGTTCTCTCAGTGGTGTAAGTTATACCGGCACACAGGGCAACTCAGCAATCTGGATTGCCGGAGCAAACGGCTTCACCGCAGTAAACTATTCCGGAAATCCGGGTGATTGGACTACCTACATCATCCCATGCGGTTGCGATATCAAGAATATTTACTTCAGCAATCCCAATAACGGTTATGCTGTGGGCACCAATGGACAGGTCTGGTTCTGGAATGGCGTGTTGTGGTCCAACATTTCTCCGGGTGTCCCCAATACCTTCTACGGTGTCAACTTCTGGAATGGATACCTCTGGACGGTTGGTTATAATGGCATCATCTGTTATTACCAGGTAGGTACCGGATGGGTAGCGGTAAACTCCGGAGTAGTGTATGACCTTTATGCCATTGCATTTGGTTGTACCTGTCCGGGTGGTGGATTCAGTGGTGGTGGTTATGGTGGTGTGGGTTGTGCGGTTGGTGCCAATGGAACCATCTCCATCAGCAATAATGCCGGTGTTTCATGGCAGCCGAGCACTTCAGGAACAACATATGATCTTACCGGTGTAATCGTAATTGATTCCCTGCACATGATTTGTGTTGGACACCATGGCATCATTCTCACTACTTCTGACTGTGGTTTAACCTGGGTTCAATGGAGTGTTGGTAATACAGATGATCTGTTAAGCATTACTGCGAATGGTTGTCTAGCTTACATCACCGGAAGAAGTGGCAGGGTATACACGTTCCCTGTAAACTTTGATCCTATTCGTCCATCTTTTACTGCTTCTATTGATACGGTTTGCGCTACCAGTTATTCAACATTAAGCGTAACCAATCCTAAAGTTGGAAGTGACTATGTATGGAGTAATGGCAGCACCGGCAATTCTATATCAGTAAATACAGGAGGAAATTACTTCGTGACCGAACAAACTTTTTGTGATTCACTGATTTCTGATTCGTTAACAATTGTGGAAGGCGTGGAAATACCGGTGATCACTGCAAACGGCCCAACCAATCTTTGCGGCAACGGAACAGTAACACTCACTTCGAGCAGCGCGGCCGGTTACCTGTGGAGCAATGGTGCTACAACCGACTTCATAGTCGTGAACAGTGCAGGAAGCTATTCTGTAACAGTTACGAATAGTTCCGGCTGCAGTGCTACCTCTGAGCCGGTAGTTGTGACCAACACTTCACCACTGAATGGATTTAGTGCTGATAGCATTGAACGTTTCCTTCCCGGAAGCGGAGCAGTCTATTTCACAAGTAATACGAACGGCAACATTGTTTCTTACCTGTGGGACTTTGGCGATGGAAGCACCTCAACGGATGCCAACCCTGTTCACACCTATTCATTAGCCAATGCGCCGAATTTCTATACGGTGAAACTTGTGGTGACCAATGAGGAGGGTTGTACAGACTCCATTATCACTTCCGGCATGATCAGGGTCTGGAACATCTTTGCACACAGTGTTACGGCATTTGGTTCGTATTCTTCTGTTGATGTAAATAATGCTTCTTTCATTTCCGCATTGCATGGATGCGTTGTTCAGCCTAACGGAGAAGTTTATTCTACTACAGATGGAGGCACTACCTGGTTGTCGCTGGGATTACCTTGTACCTGTCACCTGAATGGAGTGAGTTATACCGGCACACAGGGAAACAGTGCCATCTGGATTGCGGGCAATGGTGGCTTTACTGCAGTAAACTATACCGGCACACCCGGCGGCTGGATCACCTATATGATCCCCTGCGGTTGTGACATAAAGAATATTTACTTCAGCAATCCCAATAACGGTTACGCTGTGGGAACTAATGGACAGGTTTGGTTCTGGAATGGTATTCTTTGGAGTAATATTTCTCCTGTAGTTACCAATACATTCTATGGCGTGAATTTCTGGAATGGCTATTTATGGACTGTCGGATACAATGGCATTATCTGCCGCTACCAACCCGGCATCGGATGGATTGCCGTAAACTCCGGTGTACTCTATGACTTGTATGCTATAGCATTTGGTTGTACTTGTCCCGGAGGTGGATTCCATGGTGGCGGATATGGCGGAGTAGGTTGTTCCGTTGGCGTAAACGGAACCATCTCCATCAGCAACGATGCCGGTAACTCCTGGCATGCCTGCAATTCCGGAACAACGTATGATCTCACCGGTGTAATAGTGATAGACTCATTACATATGATTTGTGTGGGTCATCATGGTATTGTTCTTACCACATCTGACTGTGGAATGACCTGGGTACCCTGGAGCATCGGCAATAGCGATGATCTGCTGAGTATCACGGCACATGGTTGCATGGCTTACATCACAGGAAGAAGTGGCAGAGTCTATACCTTCCCCGTTCACTTTGATGCCATACCTCCTTCATTCACGGTCTCTAATGATACCATTTGTGCGAATGATTATACCACACTCAGTGTAGACAATCCGCAGGTAGGAAGTGAATATGTATGGAATAATGGTAGTACCGGAAATTCCATTTCGATAAATACTGCCGGATCATACTTCGTTACAGAACAAACATTTTGTGATACGATTGCTTCCACGCAAACCATTTCAGTGGTTGTGTTACCGTTATTTACCTATTTCCGCGATGCTGATCAGGATGCCTATGGAAATGCAGACAGCAGCATACAATCCTGTGCACCGGTTGCAGGCTATACAACGGATAGCACAGACTGTAACGATTCCGATGCTGCAGTAAATCCGAATGCTGTAGAAATTGCTAACGGCATCGATGATAACTGTGATGGTCAGATTGATGAAGGGCCTTGCCAAATTCCGACAGGGCTCACTCATTCATTTATCAGCACGACAAGTGCATTGGTAAGCTGGAATCCGGTACCGGGTGTGGTTAAGTATAAAATTCAATACGGACTCGCTACACCTAATACTACCTGGTATCCGAAGAGTACGCTTGCACCTTCCACTTCCATACTGATCACCGGACTGAATCCGTCCACTGAGTATAAATGGAAAGTGCGCAGCATCTGTCCTTCTGAAAAAACGGTATTCTCACCGCTCGACCGGTTCACTACTGCTGCGCTTAAGCAGGATAACATGCTTGATCCGGCGAATGGAGTTGCCGTTTTTGAAGTATATCCCAATCCTAACGATGGCCACTTTATTATCGATCTTTCCCTTGGTTCAAAGCAAAATGAAACTGCCATACTGCAAATCACCAACCTGATTGGACAGACGATCTATGAAGAAAAGGTGACCCTGACCGATGGTATCTTGTGGAAAGAAATTGAATTACCCGATTATCAAAAAGGCGTATTCATGCTCCGCATCATGGTGAATGAGGTAACCTTCACTAAAAAACTGGTGATAGCGGAATAATATTTTCAGCACCCTTTATTAAAATCCGGAATTGAGCAATCAGTTCCGGATTTTTTGTGCTTGCTGCTGCAGAAGAAAACCCCGTGCACCTGTATATTATTACTACTTTAGCATGAAGTTGAACCCACTGTTAACCCATGTATAAAAGGTTTGGCACCATTGCGCATCTGCTGACAGGTTTCGTGCTGGTATTGAAAGGCTATGCAAAAATTACAGACCATTATCCGGTTACGGGAAGCATTATACTGCTTTTTGGACTCGCCATTTTTGGATATGTCTATTATGAAAAAAGACAGCGGGTGCACAGCCCTTATCTGCAGATGCTCGTTCACTTTTTTGAAGGATTGGCCCTGTTATTTACCACCTATGTATATATTGATGAAGGCAAAACATATATTCAATATGCTACACTGGCGGCAGGTATCGGCATGTTTGTAACCGTTTACATCCTCTATAAAAAGCAGAAGAAATACAGCCTTCATTCAAAAAGCAAAATGAAAACGGAACACACTGCCGCGAACGAATTGAATGAGGCGCAAGGTACGCTTCCTTCCGCTGAGGAATAGTGATATCAAGCCAAAAAAATTGCCGCAAGAATCATAAAAACGAACACTGACAAATGATCTGGAAAAAACCCATCGACCTGCAATCATTAAATGATTGGCATCAAAACACGATGCAACAGCATATTGGCATTCAATTCACAGAAATTGGTGATGATTACATCAAGGCCACCATGCCCGTTGATAATCGTACTAAACAACCAATGGGATTGCTGCACGGAGGAGCCTCTGTTGCCCTGGCAGAATCTTTAGGCAGTGTTGCTTCTGTATTATGCGTTGATCCTGAAAAACAAACCGTTGTTGGATTAGAAATTAATGCCAACCATATTAAAACAGCAAAAGAAGGATTCGTAACCGGAATCACGAAGCCAATACACCTTGGACGAAGTACGCAGGTATGGGAAATCCGTATTTACAATGAAGCGGAACAATTAGTATGCATCAGCAGAATCACCAATGCCATCCTCGAGCACAAGAAACCCGCTACTTAAACTTCAATTTAAAATAGAGTATCACAAGGCATAAGGCCAGGGTAAGTGTATTGGCTGCGATGATCGGAATGCTGTTTACCATCAAGCCATAGATCAGCCAAAGGGTAACACCCAAAGAAAAAATGCCAAACATACTCAGCGAAAGATCCCTGGCAGATCCGGAACGCCAGGTTTTGATTACTTGTGGAAGGAAAGATATTGACGTCAAAGCGCCCGCAATTAAACCCAGTATATCATTCGTACTCATCTGTGCAAATTAAAAGTGCAAGGTACAGTTACAACTTTTGAGAAAAGAAAATAGCAAAGCCATTTCGATTGTTATTTATTTACCGGTATTGATCCGGTATCAAAAAGCATGAAGCAGGGCTACCAGCAAAAACTGCAACACCAACATACCATCAACCACGAAAAGATAATAGTAGTCTGACCTGCGTGGATTAGTTCTTGAAATAACAAAGTAAGTAACAGAAGCTGATAGCAGCATGGCCATCCCTACTCCAATACGTTGCTCGAGCAGAAAATAATGAACACTGCAAACCAGTGCAAACAGGATGCTGATAATCTTGTATAATTTTTGTGTAAATACCATCCCATAACGGATTGGGATGGTTTTCAATTCGTCCTTTTTATCAAATTCTGTATCGCGGGCATCAAAACAAACGGCAATCAAAAAAATAAATAATACCCGCTCCAGTATAATCAGTATGACACCATAATCTGTCAGCGGAATTCCTGAATTAACTGCAGGTAATAAAGCAGTTGTTATGGACCAGGCAAGCACAATCATCAGTGACTTGTACATCCAAAGATTTCTTAACCGGTGTAATTTTTTCCCATATCGAATCAGCGGAAGTTCATACAATACCGAAGTAACAGCTAATGCCGTCAAAACTGCAAAGACAGGCAAAGTGGTTTGAAAAACAAAAAATGCTACACCACCGGCACCAATAATCGCTAACATGAGTATGGTAAACCGGTGCTTCGCTGACCAGCCGGTAATAATTCCATAATCTTCCGGCCGTATGCGTTTATAATTAAGCAAACGGTGCAAATTGTATAATGACAGCGTAGCAAAAAAAACCAGCAACGAAAGCCCATCCACCTTTAAAGGTACGCCCAGTAACAGGTAGGTTTCAAGAAAAAGCGAAAAAGCACATAATGCAATAATGATATTTCCAAAAATGAATGGATTCAGTATTCGCTTCAGCAGAGCATATATGTTTTCAGGCATTCAGTTCATGTTTACGGCAATTAGTCGGAAGTAGTTAGTCGGAAGTAATTAGTCGGAAGTCGGAAGTAGTCAGTCGGAAGTAATAACTTTCTCAGTTTGACCAAAGCCATTCAACCATTCAACCATTCAACCATTCAACCATTCAACAGTTAACAGTTTAACAATTTAACAATTCAACCATTAACAATTTAACAATTCAACAATTCAACCTCCCAACCCTCCCTACAACGGAATATTCCCATGCTTCTTACGCGGCCGCTTATCCACCTTGTTTTCCAGCAATGAAAAGGCTCTGATCAACTTCTTCCTGGTTTCTTCCGGTCTGATTACTTCATCAATGTAACCATGAGCGGCAGCACCATATGGATTGGCAAATTTCTCTGAGTATTCTGCAACTTTCTCTTCCAGCTTTTGCTCTTTATCAGCAGCGGCACTAATCTCTTTTCGAAAGATAATCTCTGCAGCACCCTTGGCACCCATGACGGCAATCTCAGCAGCAGGCCAGGCATAATTCATATCTGCACCGATATGTTTCGAATTCATTACATCATAAGCACCGCCATATGCCTTTCTCGTGATAACCGTTACACGAGGAACCGTTGCCTCACAAAATGCATAAAGCAACTTCGCCCCATTACTGATAATTCCATTCCATTCCTGGTCAGTTCCCGGCATAAAACCCGGAACATCTTCGAGCACCAGCAAGGGTACATTAAAGGAATCGCAGGTACGCACAAATCGGGCACCTTTGGAAGAAGCTTTAATATCGAGTACACCTGCAAGCACAGCAGGTTGATTGGCCACAATGCCAATACTTCTTCCTCCTAACCTGGCAAACCCCACTACCATATTTTCAGCAAACTGTTCGTGAACTTCCAGGAAGCTTCCTTCATCTACCAGTCCCGTAATCACCTCCTTCATATCATATGGTTTGTTGGGATTCTCAGGAATAATACTGTTCAGCTTTGGCCGCAATTCATCTTCTGAAGTGTATGCATAAACGGGAGCCGTATCCTCACAATTCTGAGGAAGGTAGGAAAGTATGCTTTTGATTTTCTGAATACAGTCGGCCTCATTATGTGAAGTGAAGTGTGTGACGCCGGACTTGGTAGCATGTGTTATGGCACCTCCTAATTCTTCAAAAGAAACTTCTTCATGGGTTACTGTTTTTACTACATTAGGACCGGTAACAAACATGTAAGAAGAATTTTCTACCATCAGCACAAAATCAGTGATAGCCGGTGAATACACGGCTCCACCAGCACAAGGACCCATGATGGCAGATATCTGCGGCACTACCCCGGAAGCCTGCGTATTGCGGTAAAAGATATCTGCATAGCCGCCCAGCGATACCACCCCTTCCTGTATGCGCGCACCACCACTATCATTCAATCCAACTATAGGCACGCCATTCTTCATAGCCATATCCATAATACGTACAATCTTGGCGGCATGCGTTTCAGAAAGAGATCCACCGAAGACTGTGAAGTCCTGCGAGTAAACATATACCATCCTGCCATTTACGGTACCATAGCCTGTTATTACACCATCACCAAGGTAAACGTCCTTCTGCATACCAAAATCGGTGGAACGGTGCGTAACAAACATGCCGGTCTCTTCGAAAGATCCTTCATCCAGCAACAACTGAATGCGTTCACGGGCGGTCAACTTGCCCTTCTTATGCTGATCTTCAATTCTTTTTAGTCCGCCGCCTTCTTTGGCTTTGGCAATTTTTTCTTCCAGCACTTCAAACTTAGCTGCAGTCATATCAGGTTATTTTATTTTGGCTTTTATGTTTACAATGGTTATCCAATCGACCTATGACAAATGTACTTGGTGTTATGCATAGCATGCAAAGTAATTTAATGTGCTTACTTGTTACATGATCTATGTTGGCTATTGCGTTTTGTGAAAAATGTAATTCTCTCATCCCTGCTAAGATAGTGTGCGACAAATTGGATATTGAAAATTGAGTGGTGAATATTGAAAATTTTCAACACTTAATATTCAATATCCAATGTTCAATTGACATTACATGGCTGGCGGCACATCAACCATTGCTTGACAAGCTAAACAATTTGCCGTACCCCCGCTAAGATAGAATTAAATCGGTTTCGTGGAATTTAACCTAACTTGTATTTTTATGCTTCACAATCTTAATTACTATGCTACAGCAGTACCTTGCGAATCAGTTTGAAGGCGCCTTGATACAATTAAAAAATGAAATCAACAGCTACACCCATAAAGAAGATCTCTGGAAACTGAAAGGAGATATTAAGAATTCGGGGGGCACGCTTGCCTTGCACCTGATCGGAAACCTGCGTCATTTTATTGGTGCAACTTTGGGTAATAGCGGCTTTATCAGGAACCGGGAAGCAGAGTTCAACGACAGAAATGTGCCGACTTCTGCCATAATGAAAGAGGTTGATGAACTCGCCTACAGCATTAAAACCACGATCAGTCAACTCACACAAGAACAGTTACTCGGGGAATACCCATTGAAAGACGGCAAACCGGCTAAGATTACGGTGGAGCGACTCATTCAATTATTTGGACACCTGCAGTATCATATCGGGCAAATCAACTATCACCGAAGGTTGCTTGAAGCACCGGTAAGCATTCAGGATGGAATTGAGAAATTAGAGAAAAGAAGGTAGGCTGTAAGATCAATCTCGATTGAAGTAAGTTACTTCAGATTATTTCAAAATCGGTATTGATGTCATTTTAAAATTGGATTAGCAGCAAGTGTAAATTTGAATATTCTCTTTATCAACAGTAGCTTTAGATAGCATTAGTATTATTTTTTTAAATGAAAGAATACTTGCTATAGCTTCTTTTCCATCCATTTACCATTTTTCAGGTACCAGCCACACATCAGGAAAGTTACCAGCCAATACAATGATTCTGCAAGCCAGATCGCCGGCAGGCTCCAGTGTAATACGACTGCTGCTATAAGCGTATACGCCACATACATTACTATCGCTATCACTTCAATGAGTAATGAAACTTTGGTTGCTCCGGTGCCGCTTACAGCAAAAATGGTCAATATGGCAATGGAGAAAAGCACGATGGCAAGTGTAAGCGTGCGAAGCGTTGGAACACTATCAAGTATCAATACCTGGTCGTTGGTATAAACAGAAAGCATCAGGGCAGGAAAAAAGTTAATGAAAAAACTGAAAAGTGCGGCAAAGCCAATGCTGATATTAGCTACGCGCCTGATCAACGGAATAACATCTGCATGCCTGCCCTGACCAATGAGGTTACTCGTCATTGCATTCACTGTTGAGGCCAATGCCCAGACCGGAATACCGTAAAAAGTATAAATACTTCTAACCAAATTAGAGATGGCCAGCGAATGTTCACCTAAATGTTCGATAGAAATAAAAAATAACCACCATGAACCCACGCTGATGATCTGCTGAAATATCAATGGAGTGGAAAGGTTCAGCATGCTGATGATCAGATTGAACTTCACTTTAGCAAACTGAAACAGGTGATAGTCCTTCCTGAATTTTTTCACAATAAAAAACAGGATGAATACCAGCGTAACAGTAGCTTCAGCAATTGCAGATGCCAATCCTGCGCCACCAATGCCCATGGCCGGGAAACCCCAGTTGCCAAATACAAGACAGTAGAGAAACAGGATATTCATCGTCACCATTACTCCGGTTGTCCAGACGGTAACACGTGTATTACCAATGCCGATGAAAAACGACATGAAGCAGGAGTTTAGCAAACCAAATAAAATTCCATAGGACCGGTAATGCAGAAATGTATTGGTCTTTTCCAATACTTCTTTTGAATCTATGATAGCTGCCAGGATACCTCCTGATAAGTATTGCATTAAAATAAACTCTGCCGCGCCAAGCAACACAATCAGTCTCAACTGATGGTCCAGCACTTCTCCGATGGATGACTGCTTGCCTTCTCCTTTCCGTCTTGCCACCATTACCTGCATGCCGATATTCATGGCATACCCGATATTGAAAAGCAGAAAATAATAGATGCCGCCGATTGCACTCGCCCCCAACTCTATCTCTCCTATCCGGCCGATGAAAGATGTATCAACGAGATAGATGAGATTTTGCCCCAACGATCCCAGCATGATGGGCCAGGCAATGGAAAAAATATTCCGGTAAGAGGTGTACTGATGAGGCGGTGACATAAAGCGCTGACATAAATGAGCTTGTCAAGCAATGGTTGGTGAGTTGGTTGTTAAATTGTTAAATTGCTAAATGGTTAAATTGTTGCGGCGAAGCCGATCACTTGCTATTCTGTAATCACTACGTTACTTTACTCACTTACTCAAATACTTAATATGGCTAAATGACTAAATGGTTAAATGGTTAAATTGCTGCGGCGATGCCGAATACTTGCCATTCTGTAATCACTACGCTACTTTACTCACTTACTCAACTCAATACTCAGTGCTCAATACTCAGTACTCAATACTCAGTACTCAATTTCAACACCCAATAATCTATCTCCAATTTGACGTACACCCATGATCTCGGGAGTTCCCGTTTTCTTAATTTGAATGATTAAGTCTTAAGTCCTAAAGTCTTAAGTCTTGGATCTTAAGTCTTGGATCCTGGCTCTTGGCTCCAAAATTCAATGACCCCAATAAAAAAAGGCCTTCACAATGAAAGCCCTTTTCTACGGGTGGATGATGGGGCTCGAACCCACGACCCTCAGCTCCACAAACTGATGCTCTAACCGACTGAGCTACAACCACCGTTTAAGCTGCAAATATAACTGAAATCAATTGTTCTCCGAATAGAAATTCTTAGCGACCCGGTACTATCCGTAGAGTTCAGCTACCTTTTTCCAGTTTACCACATTCCAGATATCAGCAAGATAGTCTGCCCGCTTGTTTTGGTGTTTCAGGTAATAAGCATGCTCCCAAACATCAATTCCTAAAACCGGTTTTCCCTTGTCTTTGCTAATATCCATCAGGGTATTATCCTGGTTAGGTGTTGTTACAATTGACAGCTTTCCATTATTATCAGTAACCATCCAAACCCATCCTGAACCAAAAACACCCATACCGGCCTTGCTGAACTCTTCTTTAAACTTATCAAAACTCTCCCACTTAGCAATCATAGCATCTTTGAGTTTTCCGGAGGGTTGTTGCTCGGCCTTCGGGCCAATTACCTGCCAGAAGAATGTATGGTTCCAATGGCCACCACCCTGGTTGCGCACAGCGTTTCTTGTGCCTTCGGGCAATTGCTCAATATTGGCTAACAACGCTTCCAATGACCTGCCTTTCAGCTCCGGTGATTTTTCAATAGCGGCATTCAGTTTATCTACATAGCCCTGGTGGTGCTTCGAATAATGGACTTCCATCGTCTTTGCATCAATAAAAGGTTCCAGCGCATTATATGCATAGGGCAAAGCTGCAAGTTTAAATGCACCATCATCTCCGGAAAAGTTACTTTCCCTTAATCCGGTGCCGGCGGCAACAGCGCCGTTCCAGTCCAGAGCTACCAGGTTAATGGCTCCGGCAGCTGCCAGTGCACTTGTTTTGATGAAGTTTCGGCGTGAATGACTTGATTGTGTTTTCATGATTGAAAATAGTTATTGGTTGAAATGAATTGATCTGCTTGCTTTCAGAGAGGCTAAATTGGGTAATTTTGTGCGATTAATGTTAAAGGGGATGTTAATAGTTAAAAAATGAAGCGTTGTTGAAGCGTTGATCAAGAGCAGGATGAAAAATTAATGGAATGCAATAACCGATATAGACAGGATGGAAACCGGAAAGCGTAAAGAAGTAGCATGGAATGTAGAAGGGATGACTTGTTCCAGTTGTGCGAATACAGTAACTAAATTCCTGGAAAAGCGCGGCATGAAAGAAGTATATGTCGACTTTGCATCAGGTGCTGTAAAATTTCAGCCTAACGGCACTTTTAACAATGAAGAACTGTCAACAGGGATCAGTCGGTTGGGCTATCGTGTCAGGTCAGGGGACGCTGAAGCACATAATAGTTGGTGGCTTTGGCTGAATTCACTTGAAACAAAATTCTACCTCTCATTAGCTTTTACCATTCCGCTAATGTTGCATATGTTATTGCCATTTGCACTGCTTCATAACCCGACATTTCAACTCATCTTATGCCTGCCCGTTTTTATTATTGGCACCTTGCATTTTGGGAAGAGTGCCTTGGGCTCCTTAAAAGAAGGCGTTCCAAATATGGATGTACTTATTTTTACCGGAAGTACTGCAGCTTTTGTTTACAGTGTGATCGGCCTTTTTGTTTACCAAAACCCTGACTACCTTTTCTTTGAAACCTCCGCATCTATCATTACCCTGGTTTTACTGGGTAATCTCATTGAAAAAAGATCGGTAAGCAGGACGCGATCAGCGGTCTCCGCACTCACACAACTGCAACCACAAACGGTAAAACGCATTGATTTTTATGGTGATGAAGTATTTGAAGTGGTCACTGATGTAGCATACATAGACATACAAGTCGGTGATTATTTATTGGTGAATTCAGGCGACAGGATCCCCGCTGACGGAACAGTAACGTGGGGCAACGGCATGGTTGATGAGTCCATGATAAGCGGGGAAAGCATTCCTGTAGTAAAACAAAAAGGCAGTGATGTTATTGCCGGCAGCGTGCTGCAGGATGGTACTGTTAAGATTGTTGCTACAGCCGTGGGCGAAGAAACTGCATTGGCGCATATTATTGATCTCGTAAATGATGCGCAAAGAAATAAGCCCCGCATTCAAAAACTTGCTGACAGGATCACCGCCATTTTTGTGCCCGCAGTGTTAACCATTTCAATTATTACATTCATTGCAAGCTACTTTCTGTTTGACCTTTCCTTTCAACGCAGCCTCATGAGCAGCATTGGTGTTTTGGTAGTATCCTGTCCGTGCGCCATGGGATTGGCCACACCAACTGCCGTGATGGTGGGTATCGGAAGAGCCGCAAAGAGAGGTATCCTGATTAAAGGAGCACAGACACTGGAAACACTTCCTGCCATAAAGATGGTAGTATTCGATAAAACAGGAACCTTAACCACAGGCAAATTTAAGATCAACCGATTGCAAGGCCATTCGATTGATGAAGCAGAACTAAAAAGCATACTGGTAAGCCTGGAAAAATACTCCTCTCATCCTATAGCGGTTTCCATTGTTGCTTCGCTGAAAAACGATCCTGCTTTTTCTCTGAAGAATATTACTGAAAATAAAGGCATATCCATAACAGGCCATGATGAAGCAGGCAACCGGTATGAAGCAGGTTCTTACAAGATAGCCGCTCCATTCACCAACGATCAGTCGTTTAATGTATATGTTTTGAAAAACAATGCACTGGCCGGCATGGTGGATGTAGGAGATGAAATTCGAGCGGAAGCCAAAATAGCCATTCAGCAATTGAAGACTGAGGGCATCACGACTGTGATGCTCAGTGGTGACCGCGAAGCTGCATGTAACCTGGTAGCAAAGGAATTGGGTATCGATGTTTGGCATGCACTAAAAACACCGGAGCAGAAGCTGAAAATTATTGATGAACTGATGAAAAACGCACCTGTTGCCATGGTGGGTGATGGGGTGAATGATGCACCTGCGCTTACAGCGGCAACCATCGGTATCTCCCTCAGTAATGCAACGCAAATTGCAGTAGATGCTGCGCAGATCATACTGCTGCACAACAACCTCCTGCTGCTTCCTGAAGCATTTAAAATCAGCAGGCATACATTGCTAACCATTCGTCAAAACCTTTTCTGGGCTTTTTGTTACAACATTGTAGCCATTCCCATTGCTGCAATAGGCTGGCTGCGTCCGATAGTAGGTGCAGCCTCCATGGCCTTTTCTGATGTGATGGTAATTGGAAATTCGTTGCGCCTACGTGCAAAAAAATTATCTTAGCGCCAATGCGCAAGAAGATACTATTTATCACGAGGTGGTATCCCAACAGGGTTGATAAACTCGATGGAAATTTTATCGAGAATCATGCCAGGGCAGTTTCGATGATTGCAGATCTTGCTGTATTGTATGTTGGCGCCGACCCTTCCATGAGTGACAGGTATTATGACTGCCGGGTTTCCACGGAACATGGATTCCCGGTAGTAAGGGTATGGTACCGTAACAATGATGTATCTACAAAAATCAATGGCAGAATCATCAAGTTTTTCAGGTACGTGAAAGCAACGCGTATGGCCTGGCTGAAGACGCGCCAAATTTTCGGACTACCCAATGTAAGCCATGTTCATATATTTACCCGGCCGGTCTTGCTTGCTTTTTACCTTCGGTATAAATTCGGTATCCCATTCCTCATTACAGAACATTCCAGTCATTTCGTACACGACCTCCCGGTTTTGTTACCGCCAATGAAGTGGTTTGCACAATATGCAGCCAGCCAGGCAAAAATTATTACAGCCGTTTCCAGGACACTGCAGGATGCAATGAACAGCTTCGGATTACATGGCACGTATCGTATCATTCCCAATGTGGTATTTCTAAGTGAACCCGCAATACTCCAAAAACCGGCTGAAGGTATCGTGCGAATTATTGCCATCGGCGGACTTACTGATTCACGTAAGAATATTGCCGGACTCATTGATGTGTTTTCAAAGATCCATGCTCAAATTCCTGATGCACGTCTAAACATTATTCGCCCGGTTCCGGATCAGCTGCTGTATGACAGCGCAATGGCCACAGGCCTCCTGCATACTAAGATATTTTTTCACGATTACCTTTCCAATGAGGAAGTATATAGTTTACTTACTTCCTGTTCCTTCCTGGTGGTAAACAGTATTTCTGAAACATTTTCTATGGCGGCAGCAGAAGCACTTGCTTGCGGTAAACCGGTGATCACTACGCGATGTGGCGGACCTGAAGAGTTCATCAACAACGCTGTTGGAATGCTCATAGATATCAATGCACCGGAACAACTTGCAGCTGCATTAATAAATATGTATCAGCAATATCACCAATTCGATCCGGAAACATTAAAGGAATATGCTTCAATAAATTTTTCAGCTGAGGTGGTAGGAAAAAAATTATTGGAAATCTATGAAGAACTTGACCCATCAAAATAATTAGGTGTTCCATTGTTTACATGATCCATTCACTGTTGCCAGTGTGTGAGATCGCGACCAATCAATTGCTGTAACAAAAACATTTCTGCTTTCATCACATCTGTTACTTCATCATGTATCGCTTTGCTTAATGGCGGACGGTTCACCGGTTTTGAATTGAGTTTCCATAGCCAATACATCAGCAGGTCTCTTCTTTTTGTCTGGTGTGGGAAAAACCATTTACCCGTTGCTTTTATCCAGTGCGGCGTTTGTACCGTCATGCGCTTGATAAAACTGCTGCGTGTGGATTTGCTGGCATTGTGGATCACAAATGTTTCAGGCAAAAATTCACCTACTCCCAGAAAAGTCAGTACTTCCTGATACGTTCTTTGGGTATCCTGTATGAAGTCGTCAAACAAAATCACTTTAACCTGGTCTGGTCCGAACAGCTCCAGGTAACGCTTCACCTGCGTGCCATACGCAGCTACATCATAATAGTATAACCCTTCCACAGGGCATTTGATAAATGGTGCGATCTGCAATCCTTTCTTTCGGTCAGCTTGAGCATGCAGTGCTGCTTTAAAATCATGGATCTGCTCGTTGTCGTTAAATACATGATTGCTGTGCAAAGCATGAAGCATATCAGCAGGCTTGCGCAACATGATGATGATCTTAGCTGAAGGATTAAACTGATGAATATTAGCAGGAGCAGATGATGAAAAAAGATTCCAGACAGACACCTCTCCTACAGCGCTTTCACTTTTATAATCGCTATAGTAACTTAAAAACTGTTCTTCAGTCAACAGCGGATACCTGAAATGCAAATCGGTACAAAAAAAATTTAACTCTTTAATACGAGGCAGATAGACCTGTGGATGTTGCTTAAGATAGGCATAGAGTGAGGTAGTGCCGCATTTTGGCGCACCCACTACGAAGAATCCGGGTATCATTATTTTATTCATCTGAAACGTAGCAATGTAGAATTAATACCCGTTTTGCGAAATACGGCAATGGCCATGGCCACATTCAGCACTACATTGTTGATGGCAGCCGAAATTGCTGCACCTTCCTTTCCATAAACCGGAATCAACAAAAAACTGAGGCAGGTAGTAATGAACGCGCAAACAACCAATATCTGCATAGCAATTTTGTGATGGCCCGTCATCGTAAGCATATAGCCGACAGAGCCCGTAGCAAAGTTTACAATTTGCGAAAGGGTAAGCAGTATTAGCACAAAACTGCCATCACCAAATTCCGCTCCGAAAAGCCCAAGAAAAAATCCAGGATAAATTAGAAAACAAAAAATAAGTGGTGCAGAAAAAAGGAAACCAAACCACAGACTCCTGGTAATTACCGATTGCAACTCCATAATTTTTCCTTCCGCATATAACTTCGATATCAATGGAGCAAGCACCACATTCAGGGCAAAAAGCATGTACCCTTCCAGGTCAGATAAGCGTGCGGCTATGGCAAACACTCCTGTTTCCGATGCACCTCTGAAAGATCCTAAAATCAATATCTGCACCTGCGTGAGGTAGAAATATATACCATTCACCATTAATAAAGATAGCGCCGTCTTATTCCAGGCAACTATATCATATGCCGGTTCTGCTCCGGAAACCACGCTGATCACTTTGCGTTTCACAAAGCTATTGCCGGTAAACAATGCCACCACAATACTGGCTACACTCATTGTGATTACGAACCAGACATTCATTGATGCACCGTAAAGAAAATAACCTACCCACAACATCAGTAGTAGCAATAATGGTCTTAATACCTTATCAGGAAACTGGCTTAAGGTGTTAAACTGAAAACTGCGCAACCATGCAAACCTCAGGTTTATCATGGCAATGATTGGTAAAGCAGGTAAGGCCAGCCACAAACCCTTTCTCAGCAAATTGTCTTCAGGATGTTCGAGAAGATAAGAGAACAGAAACAACACGCCGGAAAGGGAAATAGATATGATCAATATTCTTTTTGTGGCATAGCGAAAATACCCCCGTATTAAACCCAGTTTGTTCTCTACCCTGTATGCAGGCAACTCTTTTAATGCCAACTGTTCATATCCCATACAACTGAATACGGCCAGCAGGTTCACCCACGAAAAACCATAACTGAATATACCATAGGCTGCTGCGCCCAATAAGTTGGTAATAGTGAGACTGATGAGCAGAGAGGCAATAAGGGAGAATACCTGTATACTGAATACCAGCAACAAGTCACGCGCATGCCGGCTTTGCAGCCATTCCCTAATATTTACAATGGTGATTGATCTGAAGAATGTGAACATTCAAACCCGATGCGAAAAGATGATTGAAGTACGGAAAATAAGTAATACTAAATTGAAGCAACTGACCTGTACATATAACAAATGTAGTAAGCTTCCTGCAAAGCCTTTAACAAAAAAAATGCCTGTTACTTTTTATCAACATGTAGCGGAAACAAGAGTGAGTGCAATGCATCGAAAACACGAACAAGGTCATCGTAAGAGTGTTACATTGCCACGCTTGTTAATAAGAGTGCCATCAATCAGGCTTCCCTTCAACTGCCATATATACACTCCTATTTCCTGCGCATCACCTTCATAAGTGCCATCCCATCCGATATCTTTATTCGCAGTACTGAAAACCAACTGCCCCCAACGATTGTAAATCATGAGATTGATTTCCTCAATTCCATTACCAAGTACTTTAAAGAAATCATTCTGACCATCATTGTTTGGTGAGAATGCCGACGGTAGTTCCATGGTTGGTATGATAATAATGTCACACGAATCGTCCACTGAAATCACTACCGTGTCTGTTCCGGAGAAACAGTTATTAATATCCGTCACACTTACCGTATAAACAATGCCCGTATCCGGAAAACAAAGCGGTTGGCTACATTCCACACAACTTAAAAAATCATCCGGCGACCAAACCACTCCTGTTAACTGATTCACCGTTAACAACACCGCATCACCCAGGCAGACCGTTGTATCATTGCTCGCAATAACAGGTCCATTATAAGGCCAGACATTTATTTTAAGTGAATCATATTGCTTACAACCAAACTGGTCAACGGCATTCAGGTAATAGTTGATGGATGTTTCCGGTGAGCATAAAGGCATTGCAATAAAAGGATCAGATAACCAGGTTGCCGGTAACCATTGATAGCTTACGGCCCCGTCAGCAGTCAGCTGAACACTTTCGCCAAAACATATGGAAGTATCGGGGCCTGCATGTAAATCAAAAGGAGGAAATATAACTACCGTAACCGAATCTGTTGCCCTACATCCACCCGGACCACTTGCTGTTACCGTATAAGTAGTAGTTTCATCCGGTGTCGCAACAGGATTTTCACAGGTAAAACAACTTACACTACTGGTCGGTGTCCAATAATAACTTGTTGCGCCAACCCCCATCAATTGCACGGAATCCCCATAACAAACACTGTCTCCCTCTCCCGCATCAATCACTAATGCACATTCGCATTTTTTAATGCTGATATCATCTATTCCAAAGTCATTTCCGTTTGCATCGTCATTTTTGTTAACAAGACACATGGTTACCGAAGTGTTCAAACCTGATACCCATGTCTGTGAGAAATTATTCCACTGATTCACATTGCCGGGAGCCGATGTTGGGCCGAAAAATGGAAAGGTATTCAAGGTAACCTGTATGGAAGCAGGGCTCTGACCTACCATAGAAGACACCCAATAACTGATCTGGTAGAATGAATTCGGATCAACAGGAATGGTTTGGCACCATAATGCCGGATCTGTGGTGGTAGCCCCATTTACAATCAGGAAGTTTCCGGCGCCTGTAGTATGATCCGAACCGACAAAGGTGGGCTGATAAACAGAAGGATCGCCGGCAACGGTATATTTACCCTCCGTTGCCAGGCAACCCGGAGTAGAACAAAAACCATGATCAGAAACAAATCCGGTGTTACCTGCACTGAAGTCGCCGTTTACCACAATATTCTCTGTCCCTAATTCAAGTCCGGCAGGGCATTGTGCCTGCGACTGATAACTGATGCAGAAACAGGTTGCGAAAATAAATAATCCGGCTAAACAGGGTTTAATTCCTCTCATCTCCGGCGAAGTTACAGAAAGGAAACTATTTGGCGGCTCAGCCTGAAACTATAAATTCCACAAGCTGTCTTTTTCAACCGGTATAGGAAATAGCAAAACTGTGCTGATCTTCCCTTTCAAACATAGTCTACCGGTTAAACTGACCAATTTCATACAAGAATATGATAATCTTCATTTAAGTTACTTCAATTGCCTTGTTCTTTTGTAGTTGCTTTGAACTATTGTTTCAAGTGATTGATTTTGTATTTCAAAATATATAGGTCATGGAAAAAAAAAGAATGCACGCCATCATCGATGCATTTGCCTTTGCCTGCTTTGTCTTTATAACTGCTACCGGTTTGCTGATGCACTACATCCTGCCTCCCGGGTCGGGTCGTTTTATGGAACTTTGGGGAATGGACCGTCATGAATGGGGGCAAATACATTTCTGGATTTCTGTTACATTTCTTGTGGTTCTTGCACTGCACGTAGTTTTGCATTGGAGATGGATCATCAGCATGGTGAAAGGAAGACCGGCAGAAGGTTCAACATACCGAATCGCACTTAGTCTACTGGCACTCGCAGCCTTACTTGTACTTGCTGCCAGCCCATTTTTTGCATCTGTAGAACAAACCGGATCATCACCAAGGCAGCAAAACAAAGCTGACTATACACAGGAAAATACTGCAGACAGTTCTGAAAATGAATCATTAACATCAGAAGTTGGGAAAGAACTTTCTAAACCAATTCCTGTAAAGGAGAAAATGAAGGAACAACCTTCGTATGATGAAAGTATCAGGGGTTCCATGACGCTACTTGAATTGACAGAAATAACCGGTCTTCCTTACCAGGAAGTGCTTAAGGAAGTTGGAATACCTGCTGATGTTCCTGAGGATGAAAAACTCGGTAGGCTAACAAAACAATATGGACTTACGATGGATAGCCTGCGAAACGCAGTGGAAAGATTAAAATAAAATAGCAATCTCTAAAATTGTCTCAGTTACCTGATTCCTGAATTGTTGAAATGTCTGATCACTATCAGCCAATAATTTATTAAGAATTATTGCCAATGCATACTGCTTGAATTCATCTGGATTGCGGAATCGTGCTTCCCGCTGGATAACTCATTATTAATATTTACATTTGAGTAGCCGATTACGCTCCAATAAAATGTTATCACGAAATATAAGGATCAGCGTCTTATTTCAAATCACCTGCTGGACGATTGCAGCATGGCTGTACATGGTTTACCGTGTCGCCGGCCTGGCTGATTACGAACGTATAAAGGTGGTTGAACCTATCCGTTACCATGTTGTATTTATTCAAAGTACTATTGCAGGTATTACAATAGGATTTGTACTGGGTATACTGGATATTTTTCTTTCAAAAAGCAGGCTGCGTAAACGATCCTTTGGATTCCTCGTTATCGTTAAAGGACTTATATATATAGGTACCATTATCATAGTGGTGTCACTCATCCATATGATCACCGGATTCGTTGATCAGCTCAGTTTCAGGGAAGAAATGTCGAAGCTCCTGGAATTCTATCAACAGGGTTTCCTGCTATCTATTCTGGTATATGCCTTATTCATTTCCTTCCTGATAAGTTTCATCAAACAGGTGAATCAAAAATTCGGACCTGGTATCCTGCTCCCTATGCTATTAGGCAAATACTTCCGGCCAATACAGGAAAACCGCATTTTTCTTTTTCTCGATCTTCGCTCTTCCACCACCTATGCTGAAAAAATCGGGCATGTACTTTATAGCGAACTGATACAGGATTGTTTCTATGACCTTGCCACACAGGTAGAAGCATACAGGGCGGAAATCTATCAATATGTAGGTGATGAAGCAGTAATCACCTGGAAATTGAAAAACGGACTCTTAGAGAACAACTGTATCAGGCTAACGATTGCTTTTAATGACCAGCTTCAGTCAAGGTCTGAGCACTATTTACAGAAATATGGAATAGTGCCGGAATTTAAAGGTGGGGCCAACTCCGGATTGGTGATGGTGGCAGAAATCGGGGAAATTAAAAAAGAGATTGCCTATCACGGTGATGTGCTGAATACAGCCTCCCGTATTCAAAGTCAATGTAACAGCTATCAAAAAAACCTGTTGATTTCAGAACAATTAAAGAATCTGCTTCCCCCTGCTTCCGACCTCCGGTTCGAATTGTTAGGTTCACTCGAGCTAAAAGGAAAATCTGAATTGGTTAGCATCTATAGTGCTGAAAGGAATTAACAATTAACAAAATATTTAACCCAAGTCATTAAACGTTTTTTAAAATTGGTATCTAAATTTTAAATGAAGATATACGCACACTCCATCAAATTCACAACCTCCCCTATGAGCACATAACACGCGCTGCATGAAAAATTATCTTGTCGCAAACCACGCAGGGTCTGCAAAGAAAGATTCCCTTGTATCAGAATCATGACCTTCTACTTTGCGAACTTTGCGCCCTCTGCGTGAAAAAAAATCTCGCTAAGCACGCATGGCTTGCAAAGAAAATTTCCATTAAATCAGAATCATCACCACCACCTTTGCGAGCTTTGCGTCCTCTGCGTGAAAAAAATATGCTCGCTAAGCACGCAGGGCTTGCAAAGAAAATTTCCATTAAATTAGAATCATCACCATCACCTTTGCGAGCTTTGCGTCCTCTGCGTGAAAAATATTCTCGCAAAGCGCGCAGGGCTCGCAAAGAAAATGCCCATTAAATCAGAATCATCACCACCACCTTTGCGAGCTTTGCGTCCTCTGCGTGAAAAAAATATGCTCGCTAAGCACGCAGGGCTTGCAAAGAAAATTTCCATTAAATTAGAATCATCACCATCACCTTTGCGAGCTTTGCGCCCTCTGCGTGAAAAAAATATGCTCGCAAAGCACGCAGGGCTCGCAAAGAAAATGCCCATTAAATCAGAATCATCACCACCACCTTTGCGAGCTTTGCGCCCTCTGCGTGAAAAAAATATGCTCGCTAAGCACGCAGGGCTTGCAAAGAAAATTTCCATTAAATTAGAATCATCACCACCACCTTTGCGAGCTTTGCGTCCTCTGCGTGAAAAATATTCTCGCAAAGCGCGCAGGGCTCGCAAAGAAAATGCCCATTAAATCAGAATCATCCCCATCACCTTTGCGAGCTTTGCGCCCTCTGCGTGAAAAAAATATGCTCGCTAAGCACGCAGGGCTCGCAAAGAAAATGCCCATTAAATCAGAATCATCGCCACCACCTTTGCGAGCTTTGCGTCCTCTGCGTGAAAAATATTCTCGCAAAGCACGCAGGGCTCGACATGTAAATTTCAATTATGTCAGAATCATACCTATCCACTTTGCGAGTTATTCGCCCTCTGCGTGAAAAAAACATTCTGGCAAATCGCGCCAGGTTACTTTCATAACCAGAAACACCTTATTGATTCCATATTCCTTTTAATTTCTCCTGATAAAACCGCAAATTCACAGCATCAATTCCAAACTGTATGAAAATTTTAAAATGGGCATTGCTGATAATTTTTGTTCTGTGCTTAGTAACTATCATTGGTGGTTACTTATTCCTGCAATCCACCAAGCCTGTTTATAATGCTACCTTAACAATGAAAGGTTTGAAACAGGAAGTGAACATAAAATATGATCCGTATGGAATTCCACACATCTATGCCGGCAGCGAAACAGATGCATTTTTTGCATTAGGCTATGTGCATGCGCAGGACAGGTTGTTTCAAATGGAATTATTACGTAGGGTTGGAGAAGGGCGCCTCTCAGAAATTTTCGGACCGGACATGATAGAGGTAGACAGACTCTTCCGGACATTGGGTATTAATGAAGTTGCCAAAAAATCCGCTGCCGCATTTCTAAGTACCGATACAGCCATGTTTCAAAAAAATGCGCTTGCCTACTTAGCAGGAATCAATCAATACCTTGACTCCGGCAAAACACCCATAGAATTTCAAATACTCGGTATTGAAAAAAGAAAATTTACTCCGCAGGATATTTACCGTATTGTAGGATACATGTCTTTCAACTTCGCGGAAGCACTTCGGTCAGATCCTGTTTTTGAAAAGATAAATAGTCAGCTCGGTACTGCATACCTTAACGATATCTCTAAAGAGTATCAAACCGGCACATTAAGAATTCCCGTATATGAGCAAGACACTGCAGTAACTGCTATCGCAAGAACCATCACAGCAGTCTTTTCTCAATTACCCGTGGCAGCATGGATCGGTAGCAATGGCTGGGTGCTCAGCCCTGAAAGATCGGCCTCAGGTAAAGTATTGTTTGCCAACGACACACACATCGGTTATTCTCAACCGTCAGTCTGGTACGAAGCGCATCTCGAAGCACCGGGTTATAGTTTTTATGGCAACTTCTTAGCAGGTGTACCGTTCGGTATCATCGGTCATACCCGATTTGCATCGTGGGGACTTACCATGTTTGAAAATGATGACATGGATATATTCCGCGAAAAAGTAAATCCTGATGATTCCATGCAATTTCTTTTTGGCACTGAATGGGAAAATGCCACACAACGTGAAGAAAAGATAGCCGTGAAAGGTGACGATACTATCCGTTTTTTTGTGAAGGAAACTCGTCATGGGCCTGTTTTTAACTACGCACTGAAAGGGTTGGAAGAAATCAAAGATCCATTGTCACTTCGATGGACTTTTACTAAGTTTCCTTCCATGACCTTGCAGGCAACCTATACCTTTAGTAAGGCAGTCAGGATGGAACAGTTTAAGGAGGCTGTATCATGGATACATGCACCCGGACTGAATATTATGTATGGTGATGCAAACGGCAATATCGCATGGTGGACTGCGGCAAAGATGACACGCTATCCAAGTGGCACCGATGCGAAATTATTTATTGATGGCAGCAGCGGCCTTCATGAACCTGACTATTATCCTTTCAGCGACAATCCTCATTCGGAAAACCCACCCTCCGGATTTGTGTACTCCTGCAACAATCAACCCGATTCACTCAACGGAATATTTTTGAAAGGCTATTTCTATCCAGATGACAGAGCGAATCGGTTGAATACATTGATCTCTCAAAAAAAGATTTGGTCATTGGAAGAAATTAAAGCAGTGCAAACCGATGTGACTTCATCTACGAAACCTGCCATTGCAAAAGAATTCACTGCCGTGCTGCGTGCTACTTCCGATTACACCACGCAAAAAATTTATGCTGATGCGCTTGCTGTCCTTTCCAATTGGGATGGACGCCATGATTTAAATGATGTAGCCCCGACCATTTTTTATACGATGATGAGTTATTTACTGGCATTTACGATGGAGGATGAATTAGGGGAAGAAGACTTTGAAGTATTCAGCGATACATGGTGCATGCGGGCAACCACGAATCAACTACCGTTAAATGATGCATCACCCTGGTGGGATAATGTTTCAACCAAAAACGTGAAAGAAAACCGGGCAACCATTTTTAAACTTGCTTTCGACAGCACCATCATCCACCTGCAAAAAGAATTAGGAACCGATGTTTCCCATTGGACTTGGGGCAACGTACATACCATTGAACAGACTCATCCTTTTGGAAGCAAGAAGCCGATGAATATGCTCTTTAATGTGGGACCAATGCCGGTTAAAGGCGGACTGGAAGTAATCAATAATGTAGGTTTTAAACTTCGGAAAGGAGCGGCATTCCCTTCAACTTATGGGCCGGCCATGCGAATACTCCTGGATTTCAACGATATTGAAAATTCGATTAGCGTCAATCCTTCAGGAGAATCCGGAAATCCCATGAGCGCACATTACGGTGATCAATTCGAACACTATAACACCGGAACCTATAGAAAACAACTCATGAATGAAGCAGAAATCGAAAAAACAAAAACCGGCAACCTCCTCCTCAAACCATTAATAAATTGATTTGCCCACACGGTTTAAACTAAAACTCACAACCATTCAACCATTCAACCATTCAACCATTCAACCATTTAACAGTTTAACAATTCAACAATTCCTCCACCCATGCCCCGCCTCCACCTTTTCGAATTCGAAGATCAACCCTGGTTTCCACAGATTATCCGCGAAGGCATGATGGATTTTTTACGGCATGGCATTTCATGGACAAATTTCTATGAACCTGCGGCGCCATTAATAAAAAGCACCATGGGATCTGCCGGCGAAGCAAGACTGATAGAACTATGTGCAGGTGGTGGTGGTGGTGTATTAAAAATGGTATCGTACCTGGATTCAATTAACTGTCACCCGAAATTTATGCTAACCGATTTGTATCCGAATATCTCCGTTTATGAATCATTGAAATTACAGTCGAATGGAAAAATTGATTTTATTACATATCCTGTGGATGCGTTGAACGTACCGGAAGAAATCAAAGGCATGCGACTGCTGTTTTCTTCATTTCATCATTTTCGTCCAGAAGCTGCGAAAGCCATCTTAGCAGATGCTGCAACAAAAAAGGAATCCATCGGAATTTTTGATGCAGGCAATAAAAGCATCTTCACCATCCTCTTTGGTGTGTTGCTGTTACAACCATTTGCATTCTTGCTGCTAACACCCTTTTTCAAACCCTTTCGCTGGAGCAGGCTTTTTTTCACGTATGTTATTCCACTCATTCCGCTCTGTACCCTTTGGGATGGCAGTGTATCTGTATTAAGATTCTATTCTGTGAATGAACTGAATCAACTGACCAGGGAAGTAAGTTTAGATCACTACCTTTGGAAAACAGGCCAGGTTAAAAACCGTTGGGGACTGAAAGTTAATTATGTGATCGGACACCCATCCTGAAAAATCGCCAAACAAATTATTATCATGACAGCAGCAACAATGATTCAGTCTTTGCCATCACGAATGAAAACAGGCATGGGAGCAGGCATTTCATTGGTATATCATTTCAAAATATCCGGCGAACGGGGCGGGGAATTCACCGTAAAGGTTGATAACGGGCTCTGTTCCGTAGAGCCTGGATTACACGGTGACCCTAAGTGTATTGTTGAATCCACAGACCGTGTTTATGAAGACGTTGAACTGGGCCAAACCAATGCGCAAATGGCAGTAGTCTTTGGAAAACTAAAAGTCAGCAACATCCCTTCCATGCTGAAATTTGTAGAAATGTTTGAGCGGGTTACTTAAAATAAATAGCTGCTAAAAAACATACTCCAATTTTTTTAAATTTTCACATCACCCCAGTTCTCTCCTCTTTCAATACGTTTAACCTGTGTGGATGATATTCCAAATTGCGCTGCAATACCTTCTTTTGTCGCTTTACCTTTTCCAAGCAATCGCTTAATCACCTTCACTTTGGCTTCGTTCAGTGAATACGTTCCGGCCCTTCGCCCAACCATCGCCTTCTTTGCTGCCTTAACATGCGGACTTTTCTGTTGATGCATCTCCATTTGTTCTTTCGTTGCCCATACCAGGTTTTTGGCGCGGTTATTCAACCTGTTGTGATCAAGGTGAATAACGAATAAGTGCTTCGCTGAAGGTTTCTTACAAAAAGTTTCTGCCACCATTCTGTGTACCAGTGCACCCGGGAAAGTGGTGCGGTTGTGTTCGTCAAGCCGCAACTTCTTCTTGTATTCCAATGCATCTTGCAGATACTTTTCCTTTAATTGTTTAACCTTGATCGCAAACTTATCGCTGCCGGTCTGCCTTTTCTTCTTCATTTCGACAAGTTGCGCTAATGCGGATCTTAAATCATTCTTCTGCTTCGCAAGTGCAGCTTTGTTCTTTAAATACACCGCAGTACCGGAAGCTGTCCGGGGATGAATCAGGCGCAAGCTGATCTTTCGGTATCCTTCGGTCAACGATCCCTTCAGTATCGCTCCCTTCGAAACCTGCGAATTACTTCTTACCCTGCCAAGATCCGAGACCTCAATCTGCTGCGAGGATTTGGGAATTCCTTTAAAATGATACTGTTTCCAGTTTTCCTTTTGTGAAAGTTTTGTTGCGGTTTTTGCACCCATAAATAAATAGTTTGATGCTAAAATAATGTATATATTGATGCAAACAACCTGCCTCAATAGATTATGACAGAACAGCGAGCCGGAAAGGCAAAATCGCTTTGTTCAGAAACAGCAAAATCCTTCTACGATTTATCTGCGGCATCTATGATTACGTTACCGGTTTCCTGCAACCTGCTGACTATCGTGAATCGAATTGATGAAATCAAATAGCAGCTTGCTGAATGTTCCAGAGCAGCCCATATTCGCACAATGGCCCGCATCCTCAATATTAATAGTAAATCAGCTTTGTAGCTCCGCTTTGTGTCATGCTCTGCTCATCCGCAAAGACAGCAGGTGACCCTTACTACCACTCACTATCAATAAGGGAGAGTGTACGACAAATTGGAAAATGATTATTGAGTGTTGAATATTGAATTCAAATTGTCGTTTGATTAAATGAGTAAAGTCGAGTACTGATTACAAAATAGCAAATCGATCTGGCTTCAACCGCTTTAACCGAACAGTTTAGCCATTTAACAGCTTAAGCTACTGCTTGGCGGTAATCCCCGCTGCATCTTCATTAGTTAGATTTTTCTAGAATAGAAATTAGGCTACCGGATAATTGCATATGCTAACCTTTTCATCTTTTCAAATAATAAGTTAGCTTTTGGATTGCTCGGCGATGATTTTTGACCAAAGCGTTGATTTAACTCCACCTTCCCATTCATTCTTCAGGATACTCAATACAATACTGTCCCGTAATGTTCCATCCGACCGTTTGCCATTGCTCCGCAGCACACCTTCTACAATACAACCAATACTTTTCATTGCAGCAATGCTTCTTTCATTATTCAAATCAGCCCTGAATTCCACTCTTTCAGCACCTTTTTTTTCGAATGCATATTCGAGTAACAAATACTTACAGTGCTTGTTTAAACCGGTGCGTTGAAATTGCTTGCCATACCATGTGTACCCTAACTGCAGACTGTCGTTGGCAAGCTGAATATCATAGTAACGGGTGCTGCCTGCAAATGCCTGTTTCTTCTTATCAAAGACGATAAAAGGATAATCTCTTCTTGCTGTCCTTCCATCAACTGCAAGTTGAAGGTAGTTCCTGAGTCCGGTCTCACCTATTGCCTGTATCAGCGAATGCACCCAAAGCCCGGGCTCTGAAAGAGAAAACTGAATAAGGTGTTCAAAGTCAGCTATTGCCAATGGCCTAAGTAACACACGATCATTCTCGAGAATAATATTCTCGTCAAAGTTGAATTCCATTGGCTGATAAATTTACGTCAGGACATTAAATATCCCAAAAAGGTGCCAGTGAATGTAACAACTATTATTACTATTCGAAAAATGCATTTCGTATAAGAATTCAATAGCTTAAAACATCCTATAAACCTGTGTTTCAAGGCAGGACTATAAGGTGAACCCCCATACTTTTAAGATGAAGCCTGCTTTCCGTTGAAAACTGCATGATCGATACCACCTCAATGTCGCTACCTTCACTGATTACTGCCGATAACTGCATCAAATTCCGCTTTACTCAACACCACCGGTTCATAGTTAACACCCATCCGCTCTATGTTACGGACAAAAGCTACCAGGTGATTCTTTGAAGCATCCAGCAAATATTTATAGGTCCCTTTGATATCCTTAACTTCTGTTGCTGCAATTGCTTCACCCAGTTCTTTAATGTCTATCTCTTCAATCTCAGCACCTGCTTTATAAGCCGCTAAAACACTCACCGATCCCGAAGCGATAAAGTCATCATACATTTTTTGAATCTCAGGATTCACAAAAACACCGGGCTGATCATTGACTTTTGCAACAGGGTCTTCCAGTTTATACTTATCAATCAGGATTTTTATTTGCGACATATGATATGCTTCACTTTCAAGGATATTTGCAAAAACCTTTTGATTCCATTTTTCATTCAGGGCTGTATATACATCCCTGGCAAGTTTCTCATCTTCCCGCATTCTTAAAATTGTTGACTGTTCACTTTCAGTGATAGTTTGTGAAAATGCAATTGAGCTGGTAATAACAAGGACAATTGCCAGTATGATCGTTTTCATAGCACCTCCTTTTTATCCAAAGTTCAAAATACTGCTGTTTCCAAAAACTAGCATAGATCATAAAACCTGATGATAAAGATCAGTTATGGCTTCAGTGTTAAACATGGCTATAAATCAATGAAGTTTCAGTTATTCACCTGCAAATTTCTGTACATGATAGAAATCAAAACTGCCAATGACTTATATCAGGTTATGTTGCTTAAAGGAAAAGTAGCTTGGATCAACTAAATAAATCATCATGAACACTGAAGTAAGATCAGCAATTAAAGAAGTGATCCATGCAGTACATTATCGTCCTGCCGTGTCGATCCTGCTGCCATTTGATATAAAAATGAACCTGCAGACAGAAATGGAACACACGCTTAAGTCAGCACTTGACTATGCAGAGAAAGAGCTTCTGGCAACATACCCCGCAGATGTTTCCCGGGTAGTGATTGAAAAATTAAGGTTTCTTTGCAGAGACATTTTGTTTGACACCCGTAAAAAGAGCATAGCCATTTTTGTTTCACCGGTTTTTGAAAAAGTATGCTACCTAGATATTATGGTATCTCCAAAAGTCGTCATCGATGAATCCTTTGAGATCCGGGACCTGATTTACAGCAATACGCAACAAAGTGAATACCTTATGTTAGTACTGAGCGCCAATACTGCTGCACTTTACAAAGGCGACACCGGCTTATTGGAAAAAATACACGATGCCATACCGACTTCATCGGAAGCATTTAAAAACGACATCGCAGAAAGGGTTGCTAACTTTTCCGATGTGACAGACCGTAAGGAAATTCTCATGGAGAAATTCCTCCATCATATTGATCACGCACTGGAACCCGTTCTTAATAAGTATCAGCTGCCCCTGGTGATTTTAGGCACAGACCGGATCGCCGGCCATTTCAAACAAATTACCCATAATTCCGGCTACATCCTGGATTATGTACATGGAAATTTTGAAGAAGCCACCATCGAAGAATTAAAAATGAGATTGAAGGGTCCTTCCGTGAAATGGCATCAACTTCGTCAACAACAACTGATGAATGAAATTGTAGATGCAGATGGCAGAAAACAACTTGCATCAGGCATACATGATGTTTGGATGGCTGCATCGAGCCGCAAGGGCCGCATACTTGTGGTAGAGACCAATTATTCCTACCCCATACATAACGGCGATGGAAATAAGCTGATTGCATCCACTGACAGCAAAGAAACACGAATGAAAGACGCCGTTGACGAGGTGATTGAAAAAGTATTGGAGTCAGGTGGCAGCATACGGTTTGTAGATAAAGGATTGCTGAAGGACTTTCGGCACATAGCCCTCATACAATACTACTGATTCATGAACTGAAGGAAAGTATAAGTCGAAAAGTCGCGAAGACACCAGGAGTAAGTACTAAAAATACCAGCAATGGCTACAAGGTTACATATGATATGTAACCTTTTTTCTTCGCGGCTTTGCGTCTTAGCGCTAATTCTATTACCCATTTCAAAAAATACAAAGCGTCAAACATTCTCAAAAATTATAGTATTTCAGCCACATGCTTCTATCTTTGCATGCTTCAAAAAATTTAATCAAACACTTCGCATTCCGGCAAGCATTTCCTTTTGAAACATTGACGAAAGCAAACCGGAGCAAATTAAACCCTGAGCCATGCATTCCATAATAACTATCACCTTTAGTCCTTGTATTGATAAGAGCACTTCCATTCCGGCTTTAGTTCCTGATAAGAAATTAAGATGTGCCGCTCCTAAACTGGAACCCGGTGGTGGCGGCATTAACATTGCCCGTGCCATAAAACAACTCGGCGGAGAAGCTACTGCCATCTTTCCATCCGGTGGTTATACCGGAAAATTCTTCAACCACCTCTTAGAGCTGGAAAGTATCGCTTCCGTGATCATACCATCGGCCAATGAAACACGTGAGAATATCATCGTAGTAGATGAATCGACAAACCAACAATACCGATTCGGCATGCCGGGTACAGCACTGAGCGAAAGTGAATGGAAACAATGCCTGAAAAAAGTGGAAGAAGCCACCGATGCTGAATTTATAATTGCCAGTGGTAGTCTGCCCCCTGGCGTTCCTTCAAATGTTTATGCGCAACTGGCTAAGATTGCCAAAAATAAAGGTGCCAAATTTATTGTCGATACGTCCGGTGCCGCCCTTGCTGATGCTGTTGATGAAGGCGTTTACCTGCTCAAGCCAAACCTCGGCGAACTTTCCAGCCTTGCGGGCATCAAAGAAATTTCGCATGCTGATGTACCAGCTGTTGCACGAACTATTATTGCAAAAGCAAAATGCGATGTGATTGTGGTCTCTATGGGTGCTGCAGGTGCCATGGTGGTAACTGAAACAATTGCCGAACGATTAGTTCCCCCATCAGTTGAACGCAAAAGTACGGTGGGCGCAGGCGACAGTATGGTCGCCGGTATCACTTATTATCTTTCGCAGGATAAAAGCCTGTCAGAAGCAGCAAAATATGGTGTAGCCTGTGGAACGGCAGCCACTATACATCCGGGTACGGAATTGTGCAGCAAAGAAGATGCAGACCGGCTGTATGCATTAGTAACATCAACCAATGTAAGCTGATTGTTTGGTGTCAACCTTTACTGCTGTGATATTTGTAATCCTGCTTTTCTTTTTCGCCTTCTCCGCATTGCTTTTTCTATCTCCACTGCTATAAGTATTATGGATGAGATCAGGATGCAGGCAAGTAGCTCGGTAAGCGTCAGTGGCTGTGTTTCAAAAATGGTATTGCAGAAAGGCAGGTAGATGATTCCAAGCTGCAGTATAAAGGTAATTACCACGGTAATAATCATCGGCCGGTTAGAAAAAATTCCCATCGTAAACAACGACACCTCTTCCGAACGGATTGCCATCACATGCATCAATTGACCAAGGCATAATACCGTAAATACCATCGTTTGCCAGTGCATATCCGCTATATATATGGCATAGGCCTGCGTTCCGATCGTAAGCGCGGCCAATAACATACCAACCCAAATAACATGTGTGCCCAACCCATCGGCAAAGATGCTTTGTCCGGGATTTCTGGGGGGTCTGCTCATTACATTCCTTTCTGCCGGCTCTGCTGCAAGTGCCAGTCCGGGTAATCCATCGGTAACCAGGTTAATCCACAATATTTGAATCGGTAACAATGGAATAGGCAAAGCAAAAAACGGTGCCATGAATATGGTGATAATCTCTGCTGAATTCCCGGTGAGTACATACCGGATAAACCTGCGTATGTTATCAAAGATTCTCCGACCTTCTTTTACAGCATTCACAATGGTGGTAAAATTATCGTCAAGCAAGATCATGTGTGCAGCTTCTTTGGCCACATCAGTGCCGGTAATGCCCATGGCAATGCCGATATCAGCATGCTTCAGGGCCGGTGCATCATTCACCCCATCGCCCGTCATGGCCACAAACTCTCCCCTTTTTTGAAGGGCCCTCACAATCTTCAGTTTTTGTTCAGGCGAAACCCTTGCATATACTTTCGTATGCTCTACTGCTTCCTCCAGCTGCTCATCACTCATTGCCCTCATCTCATCACCGGAAATGATCCGGTCTTCAGCAGAAGCGATGATGCTAAGTCTTTTTGCAATATTTGCAGCCGTGATCGGATGATCTCCTGTAACCATTACCGGCCTGATGCCGGCAGACTTACATTCCTGCACTGCTGCCATCGCTTCCTGCCGGGGAGGATCTATAATACCGGCCAAGCCAACTAAATGCAACTCATTTTCGATAAGCTCAGGTGTAATTTCTTCCGGCAAAACATCCAGTTCCTTCATGGCAAATCCCAAAACCCGTAAGCCGTTCTGCAACATATCGTTGAGCGGAGGTTCCCACACTTTTACGTTTTCGGCAACAGCAACTCTTTGCATCATCATTTCCATGGCGCCTTTCACCAATACCATATATTTATCACCATACTTGTGTATGGTAGTCATGCGTTTGCGCTCCGCATCAAAAGGAATTTCCGCTACCCTCGGAAATTGCTGTTCGAGCGCTGATTTCACAAATGTATTTGCATAAGCAAATTCATATAAGGCCACTTCTGTAGGGTCGCCAATCAACATGCCGTTTTCATCGTTATAAACGTCATTATTCAATGCCATCGCATGCAGGAACCACTCATTCTCTTTAGCCTTGCAGATATCCGCAGCCTGCTGACTTTTACTTATCTGAAAATCATTTCCGGCAATCTCATCAACCGTCATTTTATTCAGTGTTAAGGTGCCGGTCTTATCAGTACAGATATAAGTAACAGAACCCAATGTTTCTACAGCAGGAAGCTTTCGAACCAATGCATTCTTCTTCACCAGTTTTGATGCACCGATTGCCAATGCAACGGTTATTACCGCAGGAAGTGCTTCCGGTATCGCGGCTACGGCCAGCGATAAAGAAGTCAGCAACATCAGTACGATCTCTTCGCCGCGCAGGTAACCCACTAAAAAAACGACAGCGCAAATAACCAGGATGATATAGGCCAGGTTTCTTCCAAATTTCGCAAGCCTTTTTTGAAGAGGCGTTTGTATGCCGGGTTCCTGCAACAAGCTGGCAATTTTTCCCAATTCCGTTGACATTCCAATGGCAACAACTATTCCTTTTCCTCTTCCGTAAGAAACATGTGTTCCTTTAAAAGCCATGTTGCGGTAATCACCAACGGTGAGATCAGGATTCGTAAGTGCTGCAGTATGTTTTGCTACCGCTAACGATTCACCTGTAAGAGATGATTCATTGATCTTTAGCTGAAACGTTTCCCATAACCTGATATCGGCAGGCAGAATATTGCCTGCTTCAAGCAGAACGATATCACCCGGAACCAATGCGATAGAAGATACGGTTGTAACCGCATTGTTCCTGATCACCGTGGCATTAATCACCGTCATCTTTTTCAATGCCTCAATAGCACGTTCAGCCCGAAACTCCTGTATAAAACCGACAATGGCATTCAGAATAATGATAGTGATGATTACAATAGTATCAGTCAGATCGCCGATCAGGCCTGATATAACGGCTGCGGCAATGAGCACAAGAATCATAAAGTCCTTGAACTGATTCAGAAACAAAAAAATAGCCGGTTTCTTCTTTGCCCCGGTGATTTCATTATGGCCATACTCAATAGCCCGCTTTTCCACTTCAGCGGTCGACAACCCGCTTTCGCTGCTGCCTGTCAATTGCAGCACCTTTTCTACCTGTTCCAAATGCCAGTTCATACCGGCTAAAGATATTCAAGAAATTACGAACCACCATCATGCGACATCAACGATAACCGTGAGAGTTATCCGTTTTCAGTTTTTTTTGTGCAACTTATACATAAGATAAAAGTATAATTGGGTGGCAATAGCAGTAGTGCCAGGAACAGCACAAAACTCCCGGTTACAGTTTTCACACCTGTTGCAGGTGAAACATGATTTAGAAACCTCATCTAAACAAAACTTCAAAACCATGAAAGAGTTGCAAAGCAAGATAGTTACCACCTCCATCATTCAATGCACTACCTGTATACGCTCCGCTGAAATAAGGTCAGATAAACCGGATGCAGCGCATTACTTTTCACTGCAGGGTTGGAAGTTAATTGATAACTTATGCTATTGCCCAAAGTGCTCTCCTGGCGAAAAGCCACTTAGCAATTAGAAGCTAATTTTTAAAAAAGATGCATGAAAAAACCAGTTACGCGGCACAGAAAGAATTCATGCTAAACATTAATCTTCTGCTGAACTTTTATCCATCGAGGTTACAATAGCAAAATAAACAATAAAACGATACCGGGCATTGAAGTTAGTTGATGTTACTTTCAAAAAAATGACAGCGATTTCTTCGTAGTAAATGCAACAGTAACCACGTTTTAAAATCCTTTGTGTCGGTGTTACAATGCTATCAAACCTACTATAACTTTTAGCACCATATTACTGAATAGCATCTTCAAAATCTTTAAACTCAGACTTCAGCGATTTTTTAATTATCTCTATCGTAACATCTATTACCTCTGTCCATTCCTGCAGTTCCGTTAGCACTTTAATGGTGTGGAAATGAGAACATGACTATCTCAGAATGCAATAAATATTGTTGAATGAAACTTTAGCAACATAAATAGCTGCTTTCTTATTGAATGAATAGTTGAAGATCTTAGCGGCATCTAATGCGCAATTGTTTATGTATGCATAACAGATGGTTCACAGCACAAGTGTTTGAATCACCATTAAAGTCACTTGATAACCATTTTCCTTTAATAATAATGATATACGTTCAATCTTCTCTCAGGTCTTGCCACTGCCGAGAAGAGGACGGTATTAAGAACCCGATTAATAATCAGCGGCAATGAAGGCAGTTTTAACTATTATTCTGTGCTGCATTAATCAAAAGCACTTACACATTGTATTTACTCTTGCTTGAAGCCAAATTCCTGATCACAACAAAAAAGGCTGCACTAGGCAGCCTTTGGTGATCCCGACAGGAGTCAAACCTGTAACCTTCTGATCCGTAGTCAGATGCTCTATTCAATTAAGCTACGGGACCGTTTGTGATGTAATCGAGGATGCAAAAATAAATTTTATTTCCGAATGAAAGAACCAGTGCGTAACTTATTCACACTTCACCATATTCCGGACTTATTTTTTTGGTGTTTCAGCGTCAATGCTGTTACTTTATCAAACCAACAATACAGAACATGGAAACTGTTGCTTCAGGAAAAATATTGATCGCAGAACCTTTCATGGAAGATCCTTATTTCAAAGGCGCTGTGGTCTTTCTATGTGAATGCAGGAATGAAAACGCTTTTGGGCTCATCCTCAACAAGCCGACAGAAATGAAGGTACATGAGGTAGTGGAGGACTTTCCGGCTGTTGAAAACAATATCTTCTATGGTGGTCCCGTGCAACCGAATACACTCCATTACCTGCATAAACGGGGCGACCTGTTTTCCGATGCTACAGAAGTACAGGAAGGCATTTACTGGGGCGGTGATTTTGAAAGGCTTATTTTTCTGCTCGATACAAAACAACTGCAACCTGAGGAAATACGCTTTTTTTTCGGTTATTCAGGATGGGAAGAGGGCCAACTGAACCGGGAAGTGAAGGAAAATTCATGGTTCATAGGTAAAGGATTATCGGAATACCTCTTCGAAGAAGATCCGAAAGAACTCTGGCGCACCGTATTGCGTAACATGGGTGACCGGTACCAGATTATTGCCAACTTCCCGGAGCATCCGAGTTTGAATTAGTATCTGCTTCCGGATGATACATTGTAAAAATCCGGATCTATGACATTTTTCTTTGTGTTCTCCGTGGTTACCTTTTTTGAAACCTTAGAATACAAAAAGGCTGTATAGCTTCAAAGTAGTTCTATGTAAATTTTTCTCTGTGTGCTCCGTGGTTACCATTTTTGAAACCACAGAGTAAACCACAGAGTACACAGAGGTGGTATAGCTTCAAAGCAGATCTATGATAGCTTTTCTTTGTGTTCTCCGTGGTTGCCTTTTTTGAAACCACAAAGGACACAAAGGCGGTATAGCTTCAAAGCAGATCTAGGTAAGCTTTTCTTTGTGTTCCCAGTGGTTACCTTTTTTGAGACCACAGAGCACACAGAGGGGGAGTTACTTCAATCCGGGTCTAGGTTAATAATTTTCTTTGTGTGCTTCGTGGTTTGCTTTTGTTAAACACCAGTGGAAATAGGCTATTGCCTCACTAATCCGGGCATTTGCTTTACAGAGTTATTATAAATAATAAAAACAGCGTCATCGCCCGAAGGATGAAGCACAACATGACCCGTAAAACCACCAAATGACGGCAAGATAGCTCCCGTTTTTCCGAAAAAATAACAAGGGAAAGTCAGCGACTGCAATCCTTTTCCATGTAACCGGGCTCCGGGATGAATGTGTCCATTGAATTGGTAATAATTTCCCGGTGGCATGTTCACAGTCTGATGAGAAAGGAAAAAGGGTTCGAGTATATATGATGTATCATGCACCACCATCTTTCCACTGCAAATCATCGAATCATCCAGTATGTCATGGTTACCTTTAATTAAATGTATTTCCACCTCTGGATGCTGCATACGCCAATCGGTAAAATGTTTCCATTCGCTGTTGTGATTGCTGTGAAACAAATCTCCCAACAGGTAAACACATGCCACTTTCCATTCCGTGATAATACCTGATAACCTTTCCAAATCATGATGATGGATTAATGAAGACACCGCGATTCCCGCCTTTCTGAAATGACCGCTCTTGCCAAGGTGCAGATCAGCGATGAATAAGCTCTTCCTGCGCTCCCAAAAAATTGCTCGTTCAGGTAAAAGACAGAGCGCTTCACCGGCAATATAGTGTTTGACGTAGTTGGTTTTTTCCATTGGTATAGCAACTTACCGGTTTATCCTTTTGCTTTTCAATAATGTACTCCTTTTTTCATCTCCAAAATGCAACTGCATTTTTTTTACACGCTCCTCCAGCTTTTCACTGGTCAGTTTTTCGCGCATGCGGTCAACCATGATGGGAAATGCAAAAGGGGTTGGTTTTTCCGGTCGTTTGATGATCACCTGCTGCTTCTTGATTCTCATCAATGCCTTTCTCAGTCGCAATTCCTCCAATTGAAAATCCAGCACCTCCTGGTAGCATTGCCGGAGCAATAAATTTTTCGGATCATATTCTGAAAATACCTTGAACAACAATTGCGCGGAAGACTGCAGGTGCCGCTCCTTTTCCTGTCTGCCGGGAAAGCCCTGGAACACCAATCCTGCTATGCGTGCTACCTCCCGGAAACGGCGCATGGCCATTTCAGTTGCATTAACGCTGGCCTGTATATAGGCCAGCAGGTCATCCGTAGAAAAAAGATCCTGGGCAATTGCTTCTTCCAAAGGAATAGGTGCATCGGAAAGCAACTCAAATCCATAATCATTCATGGCAATCGAAAAAGTAATCGGCCTGACGAGTGCTATACGATATGCGAATAAAGCTGCCATGCCTTCATGCACCAACCTGCCTTCAAAAGGAAAGAAAAAGCAATGATGTCCTTCCTCCGTTTCAAGCTGCTCAATAAGAAATTCATTCAAGCCGGGAAGCAAAGAACGTTGCTCCTGCAAATCGAGTAAGGGCTTCAACACTTTAATTTCTATTTCCTTCTCACGGTGATGTTTCGCTTCATCAATTTTCCGGCGGATCATTGCAGAAAGCTGTGACGACAAAGGCATTCTTCCTCCCTGCCACGATGGTATTTGTCCTTTCGTTGGTTTTATTCTTCTCACATATGCCGTATTGCCACGTACCCTTACGAGCGACAAACATTTGCCGGCAAACCAAAATACATCGCCGGGATTCAGCCTTGAAATAAAATATTCTTCAATGGTTCCAATGTTCCCGCCGGTGAGATAACGGATCGACATGCTGGCATCGGCTACAATGGTGCCGATAGAAAGGCGGTGACGCAAAGCGGTTCTTTTATCATACACTTTAAAAAGACCATCTGCCTCTTCCACTTTTGAAAACTCCTGGTAATGCTCAAGCGCCGAACCACCGGTAGTGATAAACTGCAATACCCAGTCCCATTCTTCTTCTGTTAGGTCGGCAAAAGCAAAGGTGGACTTTATCTCTTTCAGTGTTTCCTGATACCTGAAACCATCGCCTACTGCCAGCGTCACCAGATACTGTACCAACACATCAATAGGTTTCACATAAGGAATCCGGTCTTCAAGTATATTTTGCTCCACCGCTTCTTTTAATGCAGCCCCTTCTATCAACTCTAATGAATGGGTCGGAACAAAATAGATAGTACTTTCCGCATCAGGCTGGTGACCGCTTCGGCCTGCGCGCTGCAGAAAACGCGCAACCCCTTTCGGGCTTCCTACCTGTATCACGGTCTCAACCGGTGTAAAGTCGACACCCAGGTCGAGTGATGACGTGCACACCACTACTTTCAACCGATCGTTGTGCAATGCACTTTCAACCCAGGCCCTGACTTCCTTACTTAATGATCCATGGTGAATGGCAATTGTACCGGCCAGATCAGGCGCATAATTCAATAACTGTTGGTACCATATTTCTGCTTGTCCGCGTGTGTTGGTAAAAATTAAAGTTGACCGGCTCTGTTCCAGTATCGGAAGAATCTTTGGAATCAACTTTATTCCCAAATGACCGGCCCAGGGAAACCGTTCGATTTCATCCGGTATGATGGAGCGAATAGTAATCTTCTTATTAATCTTCGCGACCACTTCACATTGGTTTCCTTTGAAATCATTTCCCAATAAAACTTCGATTGATTGCGACAGGTTGCCAATAGTAGCAGAGATACCCCAAATCTTCAGTCCGGGCTTTATGCTTTTTAATCTCGACAATGCCAGTTCCACCAGCACGCCACGTTTTGATCCGAAGAGTTCATGCCATTCATCTGCAACAATTACTTTCAGATTAGAAAAAAGCTTTTCAGAATCCCCTGCGGCAAGTAACAGGTGCAGGCTTTCCGGCGTGGTAATTAATGCATCCGGCAATTTCTCCAATTGCTTTTTTTTCCTTGCTGCAGAAACATCGCCTGTCCTTAATTCTACTTTCCA
Organism: Chitinophagaceae bacterium; assembly: GCA_016704325.1. Taxonomy (GTDB): domain Bacteria; phylum Bacteroidota; class Bacteroidia; order Chitinophagales; family UBA10324; genus JACCZZ01. Next base: position 192,699 of record JADJAG010000006.1, on the reverse strand, counting down.
AGGAATGTTGAGTTCCTTAGTGGCTTGTTGCACTGCCAGGTGAATATCCTTTGCCAATGCTTTAAGTGGTGTGATCCAAAGTAATTGCAACCCTTTGGTACGCCGGCCCTGCTCCATCCATTCTATCAATGCCGGCATCCAGAGTGCGAAGGTCTTGCCGCTTCCCGTTGGAGCATTCAGCAAGCCGGAATAACCGGCAGCATATTTCTCCCATACCTCATACTGAAATGGAAAGGGTTTCCATCCTTTCAGACTGAACCAGTTTTCAACCTTTGCTAACGAGGACATCGGCAGCAAACTTACCGGATAAGAAGTAACTTTGGTTTTTTATCTTTAAACAAAACCAAAATACAAATGGGTATTATAAAAGCACAAATAGAACTTGTAAATCCCGACGATCTGGTAAGGGTTGACGACAAGAGAATCCGTGAAGATGAAGTGCGGAAGATGACCATTACTGCCATCGTAGATAAAGGTGCTTATATGTTATGTATTAATCAAACAATACGTCAGCAACTGGGCTTTCGTCATGTTGGCTACCAAAGTGCTGAATTAGCAGACGGTACTGTTACCACACTTGAAGTAGTGGGACCGGTAATTGTAAATTTTAAGAACAGAAATACGATGTGCAGGGCATTGGTAATTCCAGGCGATTCACCATGCCTGTTAGGATCAATTCCCATGGAAGACCTTGATGTCGTCTTAGTACCACTGAAACAAACCATTGATATTAATCCCGAGCATCCGTTAGTTGCGCAAACGCTTTTGAAGTAGTGAGGGTTGAGATGGGAGTTAGGATGTAGGATGTAAGACGTAAGACTAAAGACACAAGAGCCAAGAAACAAGGCTAAACTGTTTAATTGTTGTATTTATTTCTTAAAATTATTTAGTTGAATGGTTAAATGGCTAAACTGTTAGTTGTTGCATTCATTTCTTTATACTATTAATGTACTTCTCTCTTAGTTTCATATAAACTAAACCGTTGTGCTCAATTTTTCCAACCATTCAGCCATTCACATTTTTAACATATCTTGTCACTCCCAAGGCTCCAACCATTCAACCATTCAACCATTCAACCATTCAACCATTCAACCATTCAACCATTCAACCATTCAACCATTCAACCATTCAACCATTCAACCATTCAACCATTCAACCATTCAACCATTCAACCATTCAACCATTCAACCATTCAACCATTCAACCATTCAACCATTCAACCATTCAACCATTCAACCATTCAACCATTCAACCATTCAACCATTCAACCATTCAACCATTCAACCATTCAACCATTCAACCATTCAACCATTCAACCATTCAACCATTCAACCATTCAAGAAGCCAAAACGCAAACTTTAAACCTAAATTTTCAAATTCATGTATAAAGAACCCATGCTTAAAGAAGGGGCTTTGAAGGACAAAGTAATCATCATTACCGGTGGCGGTACCGGGCTTGGTAAGTCGATGGGCACCTACTGTTCTCAACTGGGCGCGAAGCTGGTGCTTACCTCCAGGAAATTGGAGGTGTTGCAGAAGACCGCTGCGGAGATGGAACAGGAAACAGGAAACAAAGTAATGGCAGTGGCCTGCGATGTGCGCAAGTATGAAGAGGTGGAAGCGATGTTAAAAAAGAGCACAGATGAATTTGGAAAAGTGGATGCATTGCTCAACAATGCGGCAGGCAACTTTGTAATGCCTACTGAAAGACTTTCGCACAAAGCGTTTGATGTGGTAGTAGATATTGTGTTGAAAGGAACCTACAACTGTTCATTGGCATTGGGAAAGTATTGGATAGAAAATAAACTACCGGGCAACATCCTGAATATTGTAACGACTTATGCATTCACGGGCTCAGGATATGTAGCACCGTCTGCAGCGGCGAAAGGTGGCGTGCTAGCACTCACAAGATCGTTGGCGGCAGAATGGGCCAGAAAACAAATCCGTTGCAATGCTATTGCACCAGGGCCCTTTCCAACAGAAGGTGCCTGGAGCCGACTGTTCCCACCGGTAGTACAACAGTATGTTGATCCGATGAAACGATTACCGCTGGGTAGATATGGCGATCACCAGGAACTTGCAAACCTCGCTGCTTATATGCTATCTGAATATTCAGCATACATGAATGGCGAAGTAGTGGTACTTGATGGCGGAGAATGGCTGCATGGTGCAGGACAGTTTACGGGTTTGGAAAATATTCCGGATGAGTTGTGGGATATGTGGGAGAAGATGAGGGGGAGGTAGGGGTTGGAGGTTGGATGGTTGTATTGTTAAATTGTTAAACTGTTAAATGGCTGAATGGCTGAATGGCTGAATGGTTGAATGGCTGAATGGCTTTGGGCAAGCTGAGATAGTTGCTACTTCCGACTCTTTACTTCCGACTAACTACTTCCGACTAATTACTTCCGACTTCCGACTAATTACTTCCGACTTCCGACCAACTACTTCCGACTATTTACCTCCGACCGGGATTACCTCTTGGAATGGCACTGATTAGTTTTTTCGTATAGGCGGAAGCAGGACGGTGATAAATTTCATCGGCATTTCCCAACTCTTCAATCCTGCCGTTGTTCATGACCATCATGCGGTCGCTCATGAATTTTACAACGGACAGATCATGTGAAATGAAGATGTAGGTAAATTGAAACTCTTCACGCAGTTGAATCAACAGGTTGAGCACCTGTGCCTGAATTGATACATCCAATGAGGAGACACATTCATCACAAACAATAAATTTCGGGCGCAATGCCAATGCGCGGGCAATACAGATACGCTGCCTTTGTCCTCCTGAAAACTCATGCGGATACCGGTGATACGCGGCAGACGGCAAATTTACTTTGTTCAACAGTTCCATCACTTTTTCACTCCGCTCTTTATCATTCGCATACAAGCCATGCACTTTCATTGGTTCACGAATGGCTTCACCTGCCTTGATGCGTGGATTCAGTGATGAATAAGGATCCTGGAAAATAATCTGCATCTGCCTGCGAATTTTTCTCATCGCTTCACTGTCAAGCGTTGTTAAATTTACTTCATCAAAAAAAACGTCACCGGAAGTCGGCCTGATCAATTGCAGTATGGCCATGCCGATGGTTGTTTTACCACAACCTGATTCACCTACCAGTCCAAGTGTTTCTCCCGGATACACATCAAACGACACGTCATTTACTGCGTGGATATAATGCTTCCTGCTGTCAAAAATATTTTTCTTCACCGGAAAACTAACATTCAAATGCTTTACCCTGAGCAATGGTGCAGTGGATTGGAGCTGGAGCATTCTCGCGGAAACAATCGCTTCGCTGATTTCCAGCTCTTTCCATGATAATTCATGATTTGGGGGAAGGTCCTTCATGCTTCCATCTTCCGATTCCACCATAAAATCCTGTATCACCGGCAGTCTGCGTAACCTTTTATTAAGTGGCGGACGACAAGCTAATAATCCTTTCGTATAAGGGTGCTGTGGGTTTAAAAAAATGGCCTCTGTAGTACCTTCCTCCACAATGCGGCCTTTGTACATCACCAATATCCGGTCGGCGACTTCAGCAACTACACCCAGGTCATGCGTAATGAAGAGCATACTCATCTCATATTCCCTGCGTAATTGCTCCATTAATTCCAATATCCTCGCTTGCACCGTAACATCTAAGGCCGTAGTGGGCTCATCTGCAATTAATATGGATGGATTACAGCTCAAAGCCATGGCAATCATCACCCGTTGCTTTTGTCCGCCTGAAAGCTGATGAGGATAAGCATGGAAAATCCGATGCGGATCCGTTAACTGAACTTTTTCGAACATGGCTAAAGTGCGTGCCTTTGCCTCCGCAGCACGTTCCCCCAGGTGCAGCGAGATGGACTCCATCACCTGGTTTCCACAGGTGAATACCGGGTTAAGAGAGGTCATGGGTTCCTGGAAGATCATGGCAATCTCTTTGCCACGGTATTGGCGCATCTCCCTATCGGGAAGTGCAAGTAAGTTCACCTTCGTTTCATCATGGCCGGTGAAATAAACTTCACCCTTGTTAATTTTTCCCTGTGGTGGAATCAAACGCATCAGCGATAAAGCAGTCACCGATTTTCCGGAACCTGATTCTCCAACGATGCCGACGGTTTCTCCGCGGTTCAGAGAAAAGCTGATCTGATCCACTGCAACAGTCGTTTGGCCATTGGAAGAAAAGGTAGTTTGCAGGTTACGGACGTCGAGCAGGAGGTCGTTTTCCAATGATGGAGATTAGAAGATAAAAATAGCAGGAAATAAATTGGAGAACCGAGAATTAAGACGCAGGACGTATGGCTTAAGACCAGGAACCAGGAACCATGACTCAGGACATAAGAAGCAGGATGTAAGACGTAAGACGTAAGACGCAGGACACAAGATTCAAGATGTAAGACTTTGAAGTTTTAGACGGCAAGCGAGTAGTGAACGTATTGGTTAATAATTTCCCCAAACGGGCAATGTTTCGTTAGTATACTGAGAATACTCTTAATATAATTATTGAATATCTAACGAAAGATATTCAATTGGTATTTGTAAAAAACAGAAGGTTGCCAAACAGACATCAAATTATCATTAAATGTACTTCTGCAATCTTCAGAGCCTATTCATTGGCCCTTAATCAACGGTTGGAGCATAGGCTACACAATTAACTGACCATTTGTCCTGAATCTTAAGTTCCATACTACTTTTCCTTATTTTAAGCCTATATTTGCAAGAAATATAGCACTTTATGAGTTATATAAAATTGCTTACTAAATTTTCGGTACTAATTTTGTAACCAGTGAATTATTCTAAACTTAAAAATACAAGAGTATGTCAGAAGTAAGATTAAACCAGCCGGAGAATCAACAGCCTAAACAGAACAACAGAACCATCTTTTACATTATCCTGATCCTATTATTGGTGGGCATAAATATTTACCTCTATGTTAAATATTACCAGACTAAGAATCAGTCACTTGCTCTTACCGAAGAAGCCAATATGGACAGTATCCGCATCGCTGACCTTGACATGAAATACCAGGAAACCCTCGTAAATATTGAATCCTACAAAGGGCAAAATTCCAAACTGGATAGCATCATCGCAATAAAAGAGAAAGAACTCATGGGTTTCAAATCTAACCTGGATGCCATGAAGAAGAAGATGAAGGTGACGGAAGCAGATTACAAAAAACAGATGGATGGAATGCAGAATACCGTAAATGACCTGATGGCGCAGATTAAAGACCTTCAGGACAAAAACCAGATCCTCATCACAAAGAATGATTCATTGGGACAGTCGCTGGCTTCCGAAATAAATATGAATACCCAGTTGTCGAGTACCAATCAGACCTTGTCTCAAAAAGTTTCTATAGCTTCTTTATTAAAGCCTACCAGCATGGTGGCAATAGGAGTTCGCGGAAAATCAAGTGGTAAAGAATCAGAGACTGACAATGCCAAAAAAGCAGAAAAATTAAAAGTGTGTTTTGACCTTCCTGAAAATCAGGTTGCTGATCCCGGTGAAAAAACATTCCTGGTTCGTATCATCAGCCCTGAAGGAACTACACTGGCAGTACAAAGCAGCGGTTCAGGTACTTTTATCGTTACCGGTAGCGGAGAGCAAAGACAGTATACCACCTCTACTACAGTTGACTATGATCAGAAAGCTAAGAATGTATGTACCTACTGGCAGCAAACAACACCTTACGTAAAAGGCAACTATACTGCTGAAGTTTACCAGGATGGTTACCTGTTAAGCTCACAAAAATTTGAATTGAAATAGTTCAATCAGATTTCTGAAATGTAACTAAAAAAGCCGTTCCAATTGGAATGGCTTTTTTAGTTACAAGTTTATTTTGAAAGTAACTACTCAGCAGATGAAAATACAAAATGGAACACGGATGACACTGATCGGACGGATTTTGGGTGTACAACAATTTAGTTATTGAAAATTGTGTGTTCAATATTGATTTTTAGTCATTGCGAGTAAGAACCATTTCAAAAAATGGAAAAAAATGGAATGACGTCTATTCAAGTAAAAGGCTAAATTGGAATTGCAATTCAAAATTTGGGTAATGATTATCAAGCATTTGCATGGACGTCATTGTAAGGTAAAACGACGAAGCAATCCCCACCACGAAGCGTCATTGCGAGGAGGAACGACGAAGCAATCCCCATATACTACTATACTACAATCCCTTATTGAATTATTAATTGGTTCTAATCAGAGGATTGCTTCATCCCGCCATTGGGACTTTGATAATTCAAACATTATATTGGCGGGATTCGCAATGACGGTTAATCAAAGCGGCGTTGCATGGTGAAACACCGAAGCAATACCACCACAAAGATGCCAAGTCGCCAAAAAACAAAATCACTGATGATCCTCCGCCTCTTCTTAGCGACTTGGTGTCTTAGCGCTAAATAAAATCCTTCGAGGATGTTATCACTAATACCAATTTAGATTTGTCGTACACCCCGGATTTTTACGGATTTAATTTTTACCTGATCATTTTCAAGCTGCTTTTATCAGAACAGTTCTTGTATTGAGCATTAACTCAAAATTGTTTTAATCTGTGCTGATCAATCAAATCCGTGTCATCCGTGTGCTATTTTTCCCGTCGGCTGAGTAGTTACTTTTGAAACGATGCAGATTTCAACATGCACTGCATTTAACAGCTCGGATTGGAAATTCTTGAATTGTAAAATGCGACTAAAAAATTGCCCTTACTTGTGCCCTGCCTGTATTTACCAGGGGCGTATCGCCGGTTTTACGGCCTTCATAGCTTAAGGACATCTCTATAAAATTCGAGAGTTTGCGGTCGAAGGAAATATTCAGCAGGTAGTTCTCGCCAGGTTGAAGTCCTTCCAGCATCGTGTATTGCACGGGAGTATTATTCGTTCCGGTATATTGAACACTGGCAAATGTAGTCGTGACATTGATCACACTCTTAGCCACTACATTGTACTTTACATCCAGTGATACCTTATTGTTCACTGCTTCCTCTCCTGCTCCATCACTGATCGAATTCCTGCTATCACCATAACTGTAACTCAATGTAGCACGAAAAACGCCTGATGGCTGATAGGTTAGTTGCGGCGTAATGAAATAGCCAATGATGATATAGTTGTTATCAGGAAAATATTCAGCAAAATATCCCTTTTGATTTTGATTCACTTTCACAATACTTGAAAATTTACGGGTAATGTTCCACCTCCACCGAATGCCATAGTCCCGCAGATCCCTGGATTCAAAGCCATTAGTCAATAAGAGTTTTGACCTGTTATTCTGATAAGAGAAATCAATTCCATAATGCGGATTGCTGCGGTTGAAATACAGGAATCCCGACACAAGTGAACTGTTGGAAAGCAACAAACTGTCTGCTACACTTAGCAGGAAAGGATTAAACCTCGATCCGAAATCGCCGCCAATAGTCTTCTTGCTAATCTGAAGGGTAGCTTGTCCGGAAAACCGGGTGATAACTTCCTGTATGCCTTGTGGAGACTTCCAGAGGTTACGCGGATTGATAGATAACGATTCATTAAATAAGGTGGAATAGGCCTTTACATACTGATTGGTTGGCAACAGTAACTTAATGTAATTGGCATCGCTTTGAAAAACTGCAATCTCAAATTCATTTATCTGTTGCACGTTATCGCCATTGTAGTCATTCCAGGTATAAACACCGGTACCATCAGGCACCGGTGTATAGGCGAATTCCTTTTTTTGTTCCTGCACCGATCCTAACTCATACAAGGTATTGGAAACAATAAATCCCTTTTTGATCTGCCAGTCATAACCCAATCTGCCCAATAAGGATTCATCTGGCTGTTGTTCAGTATATAATGTATCGCTGATTGAAAGGGTCCGGTAGGTCACATTAGTCCTGAGGATACTATTAGGATTTCGTAATAACTCCACACCTGCATTCAAGGTGTTACCGATGGTAGTTTTCACAAACCTGTTGTCTGCAGCGCTGTAATCAATGCGTGAGCCATAATCAATATTGTATCGTATCGTGGCAGTATCACTGCTCCGGAAATAAACCTTTCCCTGCTGCCAGTTAAAACTGCCAGAAGTAAGTGTATCAGCAGCTATATTGGTCAACCTGTTATTTTCCAGTTCAACATTAACACCTAAAACGGCGCCCATCAGGAATTTGAATGACTGAGAAACATCCAATGCCGGCCTTAAAAAGGCTGTTGTTATTGAATCAGTAGTTGATAGCAAATAAGAAGAAAGTAAGCCAACACGGAAGCCCTTGTACTGGTAGGTGCCATTCAAAGCATTATTGAGACCGCGATAATCACCGTTGCGGTTATAGAAGGAAAAGACATACTGCAGGTTTCCTTCGGTAAGGCGTTGCAGGTTAAGACTCAAGGCAGCTAAATTTTCATTGGCAGCCTTGGTCTGGCCTGATAAATTCCAGTTTCTGTCAAACTCTACAGGCCGGTAGCGTTCAATCGGGTTAAAGGTGGCAGAAGCAAACTCATACTGCCCGTTTATGGATAGGCTGGTGGGTTTATCTTTTCTGTTGTTGAGGCTAACATTTTGGTTCCAGCCGAGCTTAGCTGCTACTCCTCCGTTGTCATCATTATCAATATCAGAAAATGTGTTTATGTCGCGATTACTCAATGCGCCTTCCCACGACAATACGGTCTTTTCAGTCACTTCAAAATCTCCGCCAATGGTAAGTAGTTGTGTGCTTTGCGGAGCAATCAACGGGACTACCGGTTCGTAGGATCCCTGCGGGATTCCATCTACAGGCGCTACCCATTGATAGACACGGCCGTTGGCCAGGTTGGTGGAAATATTATAATTCCCGTTACCTGCTCCAAGAAAAGAGAAACTGAGTGCATACCTGGCCAGTTCCGGATTGGTGGAGTATACGTAGGCCACATAACCCAGTGTATCCACCTTTCTATACAATATTCTATCGGCAGTGTAAGGCACGCTGTCTATACTTTGATAGTATGCCTGCTGTACGCTGTCACCTACTTCTGAAAGGATTATTTTTTGCGAATCGGAAAGTTCTTGCTGGACAGGTTGGTTTTTTGAGTCTTGCTCGGTATAGAAGTTAACTCTAATAGTGGATCGGTCCTGTTGAAACTCCTGACCAGCAAAAAAAACAGATCGCAGGTATGCCTGTGCTGAATATTGAAATTCAACACTGATCCGCAGGTCTTTGGTGATGAGCCTGTTGGTTGTAAATATCAGTTCCCCGGAATTATAATCAATCACATAATCATGGTCAGCACCGCGCTCAAGTAATTTACCGTCAATAAATACACGCTCGGTTCCTGAAAGAATAATGATGTATGTTTCTCCATTATTGCCCGTAAGCCGGTAGGGGCCCTGGTTGCCTTCTTGTCCGTTGAAATTATTCTGCGCGTATTTCCCTTTAGCCAAAGCCACACCTGCCTGTGTTTTCAACTCCAGGCGTGGCCCTCCTTTATACACCGTGCTGAAACTGGCGCCCTGCAGCTTCTTATAGTAATTCATAAAATAACCTTCCGGCTTCTGCAATTCAAAATCACCGACTACCAGCGATGACTTATTCTTCTTCAGTTGAATAAACACTTTATCAAACTCCTGCAACTGTTGCGAATTGCCTTCCGGCTGAATCGGTATGTTGTTATCTGATAATGCTGCCAAAACCTCTACGTCGCCGGCTATTCTTCCCTGCAACTGCAAATTGAATCCGGAATTCACAACGAGGTCCTGGTTGTTACCAAAAGTAATACCACGCGAAAAACTACCATTGTAATTCATTGTGCCCAAATCAAGGTTGTTTCCCTTGCTCAGCTCCTGCAATGAATAAATAATCGGTTGCCTGGCCAGGCTGTCTTGCTTATTATACCGCTCAAACTGTTTATGCGACAATTCCTGTGCAAAAGCAAATGGCATCACCTTATAGGTAACTTCAATACTATCAGGAACGGTTGTACTCTTCCAGGTGAGTGTGGCGGAAAAGGCATCAATGCTGTAAAGGTCTATGGCAATTACAGAATCTGTTCTTGAATCCAGTATGCTAACAGAACCCGGCACAAGGCTGAATGAATCGATCTTTATTGACTTACTCACAGGGTAAAACTTCTTGAAGCGGACATTGGAAAGCTCCTGGCCAACTACTGTATTGTTAAGAATAAATAACAACGATACAACACCAATAACAATATGAGAAGTTGTTTTTTTCAATCCTGTATGCTGTAAAGTGAATGTCTGTGTCGCAAATCCTTATTAAAGCATTAAGCAGCCAAATGACATTTTAATGATTAAACGGGACTGGTTAGAGGAAACTGCCACATTCCTGTTCCATTGTTAACGTTGATGCATACCTAATGGAATGCAACCTGTTTCAACCCCTGTTATAAAGTTTAAAAATAGCCATTATTGTGTGGATGGTTGAATAGTGCTTTTGGGTGGGTGTACGACAAATCGTTTAAGTTGCTAAGCAATGGTTGGTACGCTACCCGCAATGAAAATTGAATATTGAATATTGAGCGTTGAGTGTTGAAATATCCAATATTCAACACCCAATAATCAATTTCCAATTTGTCGTACACCCTTTTAGGTAACCTACCATATTTTTCTAATTGGCAATTATCTCATATCATGGAATAACGAGCGCTCTTAAGCTTATCTTAAGTTTATAGGGGCAAGCTTTTATAGCGTTTGTTTTAAGAAAAGACCTGATACGCTTTTTAACAGAATCAATTCAGGATACTATCGGACTGTTAATCACGAGGCGATACCCATTACCATGAATATTTACAATCTCAACCTGCGGGTCATCTTTCAGGTATTTGCGCAGTTTTACAATAAACACATCCATACTGCGGCCGGTGAAAAAATTATCCTCACCCCATATCAGTCGCAGTGCTTCCTGCCTTAACACCATATCGTTCAGGTTAGCAGCCAGCAGACGCAATAAATCAGCTTCCTTTGGTGAAAGTTTCCATTCCTGGTTATTGCGTGTCAGTATCCTTAATCTATAGTTGAAAGTGAAGCTGCCAATTGTAAAATCATTTGGTAATTCCGAATGAACTGGCTCCATGTCCTTGCGCTTCATGATTGCCCTGATCTTATACAAAAGCACTTCAGAATCAAAAGGCTTGGTTACATAATCATCTGCACCCAGTTTATACCCTTCCACCACATCAGATTTGAGATTCTTAGCTGTTAAGAAAATAAAAGGAAGGCCAGGTGTCCTTTTCCGGATTTCTTTTGCAAGTGTAAAGCCATCCATCTCCGGCATCATCACATCCAGCACACAGAGGTCGAAATCTTTCTTTTGCGAAAAGTTAAGTGCCTGCAACCCGTTCGTACTTAATGTAACATCAAAGTTGTGGAGCTCGAGATAGTCACGCAACACCGTGCCGAAATTCGGATCATCTTCTGCCAGTAAGATTCGTGTTTTCTTGTCCATGCTGTTCATTACGAACGAGGGTGAAAAATATTGCTGTATGCAATGAAACTTTGAATTCCTTTTCAGCTTGTTTCGGCAGTATGCTAATGCTGTAAGTGACCATATGGAAGGCAGATCATGAAACTACTTCCCTTGCCGGGCTCGCTATGTACACTTACGGTACCGTTATGCTTCCTGATCACCGCTTTTACATAAGCCAGACCCAATCCGAAACCTTTTACGTACTGAATGTTTCCGCTTTCTTCCCGGTAGAATTTTTCAAAAATCTTCTTTTGTGTCTCAGCACTCATGCCGATGCCTTTATCAGTTATTGTAATTGACAGTCCGTCATTAATATTGTCAGTTCTAACGGTTATCTCCGGCGCTCCTTTGGAATATTTGCATGCATTATCGAGCAGGTTATGAATTACATTGGTCAGGTGAATCTCATCAGCAACCACGAATGCATTCTCCGCTTGCAGTTCCAGAACAAGACTGCCTTCCCGTTTCTCCACCTGCATTCGCACGGGGTCCGAAACATGATAAATGACATCATGAACATTCAGCAACTGCTCATTCAGGCTAAAGTGCTCCTTATCCACCAAAGCCATTTGCAGTATATTTTCCACATGCGCATTCATACGCTTGTTTTCATTCGCGATAATTGCAGAATAATACTTGATCCTTTCATGGTCTGCCAGCACTTTTGGATTGTTGATGGCATCCAATGCTATGGAAATGGTGGCTATAGGTGTTTTCAACTCATGTGTCATGTTATTTATAAAATCCGTCTTAATCTCAGAAACTTTCTTTTGTTTCAAAATGATATAAATCGCAGAAGAAAAGGTGGCAATAATGAGCAGCAGGAAAATGGCAGAAAGCAGCAGCATCCACCACATTGATTTAATAATATACGGTCTTGTATCACTGAAATGCAACAAGAGTTGATAAGGACTCATGATGATATCGTTGGGAAACAGAGCAGCACGGAAAGATGCGGGAACCATGGAAGTAGTGAACGCAGCGGATTTAACATTACACATCGAATCGTATTGCCCGCTCACAACAGCAAATTGAAATGGAAGATCGATGCCTTTTTTCCCCAATTCCTGCCGGAGCAATAGTAAAAGTTCTTCCGGCGGTAAACGGTGGTCAATCGGTACTTTCCTATTCCTGAAATCCATAACCATTTCATAAACCAGTTGATTTATCTGATCCGCTTTGGAGTATATGCGACTATTGCTGTGAGCCGCTCCGGTTGAATCTATCCGGTAATCCAGTATAATTTGCTCTTTGTTCAGCCCAACCGTGGGATTGCTCTTTGCAGAACCCGGCTGTGGCGACAGCTGTATCTCTTGCTCCTGCTGAATTGATACCTGCTGATTATCGTCCAATTGATAGCGCCTGGTGATAAAAGTGGCTGCCTCTCTTCTTTCCACTTGCAACACCACTTTATCCATCGCCTCAGAAACGGAACGATAGAAATCGCGTTGGCTGCTTTCCCAGGCGTTGCGCATCCAAAGCCCCTGCAATACCATAATGCCAATCAGCGACAGGGTAAGGAAAACGATGAAGGTGGTGATCAGTGATTTTTTCACAAATCCAAAATTAGCCGTTTGCAATGCAGCCTTTCAGACTTTAACGATACTTTAACCATGAAGAAAAAGCGTAGCGCCAAAACGCAACCTGCCTGTCAGGTTAGCGATCGGTAAACTTATAGCCAACCCCCCTGATAGAATGAAAATATTTAGGATTGCGTGAGTCCTTCTCAAAATATTTACGGAACGTGAGAATGAAATTATCTATAGTCCTGGTAGATGGAAATACATCATATCCCCATACTGTTTGCAAAATCTGTTTACGGGAAACTACTTCATTCTTCCTTTCAATCAACAGTTTCAGCAATGCCGCTTCCCGCTTGGTTAGTTGAATAGGTTTCTTAGACTTTCCCTTTGCAGTGAAGGTTGAAAAATCTATTTCATTATCGTCAAAATGAAATACATGCGTATTTTTCTCTCCTGCTGTACCTTTCATGCTGTGGCGGATTAATACTTTAACCCTTAGCAATAGTTCTTCAAGGTTAAACGGTTTGGTGAGATAATCATCTGCACCCATTTTCAACCCCAGCACTTTATCTTCACTGGTGTCTTTTGCAGTCAGAAATAAGATCGGCGTTTCACTGTTGGTGACCCTGATGGTCTGGCAGACCTGGTAGCCATCTAATTCAGGTAACATGATATCGAGTACGACCAGGTTAAATCTTTCCTCACTGAATTTCTTCAAAGCCATGGGACCTGTTATTGCAGCTACCACTTCATAGCCTTCCAGTTCGAGGTTCATTTTAATTGCCTCCAGGAGATTCGCCTCATCTTCTACCACCAGGATTCTCGGCTGTGCAAGATTTTGATAAGCGGTAGGTTGCTTGAGAAGTTCAGTTGTTGTGGACATAGCTGAAAGATTTAATTGGCTGAAAAGATTTATTCATCATCTTGTTTGAATCCCCGGTTCGTACGCACTTTACACTTGCCGGACCATCATTTACTATTGCCGGTTCTATCATGCTGCTTTAGGTAATATCACTTCAAAAACTGATCCGCTGGGCTGATTATCCTTCACGGTTACCCGTCCTTTATGCAACTCAAGAATCCGGCCTACAATGTACAAACCCAATCCGGTGCCCTTGGTTTGACGGGTCTCTTCCTGGCCTACGCGATAAAATTTCTGAAAGACTTTTTTCTTCTCTTCATCAGGTATTCCAAAACCATTGTCGGCAATGGTGAATACCGCATGGCTTTTTTCTTCTGACACATTAACCCTGATGGTGGTTGCATCGGCAGAATATTTTATTGCATTTTCTACCAGGTTCGTAATCACACTGGTCAGGCCCATCCGGTCCCCGATTACCATTACCTCCGGCTTTATCTGGGTCTGAAAACTATGACGCATTCCGGCTGCTTCTTTTGCTTTTTCAACAACTGACAGCACAATTTCGCTTAAGTCGCAGGCATCACTGCCTATTTGAAAATTATGATCTTCAATTTTCGCCGCCAGCAAAATATTTTCTACTAATCCCTGCAGCCTGTCCATATCCTGTAACGAATTATTCAACAACAACTCGACCTTATCGCGGGGCAAGGTTTCTCTTCTCAGCATAGTTTGCAAAGCAACTTTTGATGAAGCAATAGGCGACCGCAACTCATGGGTGATGGAAAGCAGGAAATTCTTTTGTTGCCTGTTCACCTTGTATTCGCGCCGCAAACTCTGATTCGTTTTTAGCGTCACTACCAACAGGATAATCAGAAAAACACTTCCTTCCCCAAGTATCATATAAATGTTACGGCGATATTCCTTGTCAATCCTGCTGATGGCTGAAGAGTTTTCAATGCTTTCCGGTGCGTTATTCTGGTAAATGTGATTAAGCTGTGTAAGCTCCTTCTTTTCCTGGTAAGCTTCTGTACTGATACGGAACAGGAAGAAAATCCACCAGGTGAAGGAAGCAAAAATATATGCGACCAGCAGATAAAATATTAATAAAGGCCTGCGTTGAAATTTCATCGAAAGAAAATGATGGTTAATATATGCTCAATCATCCGTTGTTACAAGTTTATGGAAATACTTCTTCACTGAAATGATTGTTCCATGACAAAGATACAGACGATACGATAGCTAAATACAAATGAGCAGGGCTATTTTTTTGTCGACGTTATCAGCATACTTAACGACTCCAATCAGTCGTTCGTCAATCTCTTTTCAATCATTCCTGAATAGAAAAGCTGTCAACCATCAAAGCAAAAGCAAATCATGTGCAATAATGTATAGAATTTCAGAGGTCAGACGGTAGCTCCAGGATGAAATTTGAAACGCCGGAAATCTACTTACAACGGAAACCGTTTCGAATAATCCAAACTTTATTACTTTGAGCCGTTAACCCATCATGAAAAAAGGCCACAAACAAAAGCAGCCCGCTGTTAAAAAAGTAGCGGTGAAACAATCTGACAGGCTGTTTATCGCATTGATTGCCGCTGCAATTGTAGTTACCACCTATTTTTCATTTGCTCCTGCATTGAATGGCAACTTCACCAATTGGGACGATGACACGTACGTAACCGGAAATGATATAATAAAATCAGCCTCCATAGACTGGCCGGCATTATTCAAAGAACCGGTTGCCCTCAATTATCATCCGGTCACGATGTTAACCTTTGCAATGAATTACAAAGCAGCGGGATTGGATCCACATGCTTATCATTCAACCAACCTGTTCCTCCATATTTTGAACAGCATCCTGGTTTTTATTTTTTTCTATTTCCTTTCTGGAAAAAAATTGTTGACCGGAGCGATCACCGGGTTGATTTTTGCTATTCATCCGATGCACGTGGAATCAGTTGCGTGGATATCAGAAAGAAAAGATGTGCTCTATGTCTTCTTTCTGATGCTTGCACTGATTAGCTACCTGCGCTATCGCATAAATCAACAGGCAGCCTGGCTGTTGCTTACTTTTTTATTCTTTATGCTTTCCTGTCTGTCAAAAGCCATGGCAGTAGTTCTCCCGCTATTGCTGATAGCGATCGATTACTTTCAGCAAAGACGCTTTACTATAAAAGTGTGGCTGGAAAAAGTACCCTTCCTGATCGTTTCCCTGGTATTCGGTATCCTGGCACTCCGCATACAATCCGGTTCCACCAGTGCAGACATTGCTTCCTTTTCCATTTTTCAACAATTTTTGTTTGGCTGCTATGGTTTCCTTGCATACCTGGTGAAGTTTGTATTGCCCGTCAAACTTTCTGCCTTTTATCCCTATCCCATTTCTAATGGATCACAGCAATTGCCTATACTCTTTTACCTGTCACCTTTGCTCCTGGCAGCAATCGCCTGGATAACTTATCGTTATCTTAGAAATAAGTTAGCTTATCTTTTTGGAATGGCATGGTTCCTAATCGCCATTGGGCTGGTGCTTCAGTTTATCTCCGTGGGCAATGCATTGATGGCAGACCGCTACAGCTATCTTTCTTATTGCGGGCTTGCATTTATGACAGCTTATGGATTTGAAAATTTATACCGATCTAAACCAGGGTTGCGTACGGCTTTGTCCATAATTCTTTGCTGTGCATTGCTGACGCTTTGTTTCGCCACTAACAGCCGATCAAAAGTTTGGAACAACAGTGAGACACTCTGGAGTGATGTAATCAATAAATATCCGGGTACGCCAACCGCTTACAAAAACCGTGGCAATTTCTATGGTGAAAACGGTAATAGTACTGCTGCATTAAAAGACTACAACATGTTGTTATCCATGAAAACCACGGATGCCGAAGTTTATAACAACCTCGGTAATATTTATGCAGGACAGAAAAAAGTTACCGCATCCATTGAAGCCTATTCCAAAGCAATTTCATTAAAGCCTGATTATATAAACGCTTATACCAACAGAGGCATCAGCTATAATGAAATGGGACAACCGGCCAAAGCCATTGAAGACTTCTCACGAGCAATTGCATTAAATGAGCGTTCCGCACCCTTACTGGCACAGCGTGGGTACACCTATTTTACCTCCGGAAACTATGCTGCATGTATTGCCGATTTCAGCAAAGCCATTGAATTGCAGCCGGATTTGGCGGCAGCCTGGTATTGCAGGGGGCTGGCAAATTATAGAACAAATGAAAATGCTGCAGCAATACAGGATCTTACAAAAGCAAGATCACTAGGCTACCAGGGCGATTACGCTTTACTTGAAAGCCTGCAAGCAAAGTAGGTTAAATGGTTAAATGGCTAAATGGTTAAATTGTTAAATTGCTGCGGCGAAGCCGATCAGTTGCTATTCTGTAATTACTATTCTACTTTACTAACTTACTCAAATACACAATACTCATATCATTGACTGAAATAGGTTGATTTTTTTTAAATGATTTTTCAATTTTCTATAGACACTTGATTGTTACTATTGCTATTAGTCTTAAGTCTTAAATCTTTAGTCAATATCCAATTTGTCGTACACCCATTGGACTAATTATTCTGCGTCTCTTCCCGCTTTAATCCAAACTTATCCATTTTATTATACAGGTGACTGCGCTGAAGATCAATTTCATCAGCCGTTTTTGAAACATTCCAGTTATTGATACGCAGCTTATATTCTATGTATTGTTTTTCCATAAAATCCCGGAAGTCTAAAAACTTATCATAACGGTTAAAGATCGAGTCCATAGGATCTTTAGTAGCGTTGGCTACTGCGAAAGCGAGCACCTCCTGTTCTGTAATCTTGTTCTCACTTAGTATCACCAACCGTTCCATCACATTATGCAATTCACGTATGTTTCCGGTCCAGTTGATTTGTTGCAGTTCAAGTATTGCTTTTGGCGTAACCACTTTTCTAGGGACGCCATAATCTTCGCAAATTTCGGCAACAAACTTTTCAGCAAGAATGGGAATATCTTCCTTTCTGTCGTTGAGTGAAGGAACATGGATGATAATGACACTTAACCTGTGGTAAAGATCCATCCTGAAATTTCCCTTATCAATTTCACGGCTAAGGTCCTTATTGGTAGCTGCCACTATTCTTACATCAACGGTAATTTCCTTATCTCCTCCCACCCTGGTGATCTTACTTTCCTGCAAAGCACGCAGCACTTTTGCCTGTGCACTTAAACTCATATCGCCAATCTCATCCAGGAATAACGTGCCTCCGGTAGCTGCCTCGAACTTACCAATTCGTTGTTTGATTGCTGAAGTAAATGCACCCTTTTCATGTCCGAATAGCTCACTCTCAATCAACTCTGAAGGAATCGCTGCACAGTTTACTTCTATCAACGGCCCGCCTGCACGATTGCTTTTCTCGTGAATCCAGCGTGCCACCAGTTCTTTTCCGGTACCATTATCTCCGGTTATCAGCACCCTTGCATCGGTGGGTGCAACTTTATCAATTTTCTCTTTAATCTTTTCTATAGCCGGCGACTGTCCGAGCATCTCACGGGTTTTAGAAACCTTGCGCTTCAATACTTTTGTTTCCGTTACCAGGGATGCCTTTTCCAATGCATTCCGCAACGAGATAAGAAGCCGGTTAAGGTCCATTGGCTTAGCTACAAAATCATATGCTCCCTTCTTAACAGCTTCTACTGCAGTATCAATGGTGCCGTGCCCGGAAACCATAATAACCGGCGTATCTGCATTTGTTAGCTGAATTTTATCCAACACCTCCAGCCCATCCATTTTCGGCATCTTGATATCCAAAAGAATAGCGTCGAAGTTTTTTTCCTTGAGCATATTCAAACCTTCTACTCCATCATTAGCTTCCTCCACTTTATACCCTTCATATTCCAGGATTTCCCGCAATGTGCGGCGAATGCTTTTCTCATCATCAATGATCAATATGGTCGCCATCTACTCTTGTGTTTTTTTGAGGATTGTAAAGGTAGGAATTCTGGGGCATTGGAGGTGATGGAAGAAAGAGCCAGGAACCAAGACTCATGACTTAAGACTTTAAGACTTAAGACTAAGGACTGGTTACTTCCGACTTCCGACTAACTACTTCCGACTATCTACTTCCGACTATTTTCTAACGCTGCACCACTAACAACTGATTTTGCAGCGCACTTACACTTCCAACTGTCAATAGGTAGATTCCATTTTCCAAACCGGATACATCGAAGAACGATACAGGCTGCACTATGTTACAATGGATGAAGCATTTACCTGATATATCTGTAACCTTCATCTCTAATCCGGGTCTGATTTCACTATGGGTTTGAAGTACCAGATTTTCACTCACCGGATTGGGGAAGAAAGTAAAGCTGAAACTTTGATTCGCTTCAGGAATATCTATTCCCGTTTGCAGGGCAGTATCCTGGTAAGAAACCTCTGAAACGACAGGTAATCCCAACACATCCTGTGCATTGATCTGCAAAACCGGAGCACCGGAACCTGTAGCCAACCATTTATATTCGTACGATTTCAGGGTAACATTAGTACCAAGATTGAGCGTATCAATAAACACACTGTCGATGTCAGTAATAACAGATGTAATCCTTAATGCTTCGAAATTTCCCGCAGGCGTAATCACGGTGCCCCAGCCATCTACGGTATTCACCCTTTTTCTCTGCTGTGAGACATAACCCACCCCCGGAAGTCCGAGTGCAAAATCTGATTCCGAAGAATCCACATCACCATACTGAAGCGGGAACTTATAGATTACATCATTCGCTCCGTAAATAATCGGAACCGGTATGCCATCAAAGGTTCCGGCATATCCATACTGTTCAAACTGTGCTGAAGAATTCTTGTAGATCAGGTAAACTTCTTCCAGTGTCAGTTGATCAATCGCTATCGTGAATCCGCTCTTTGCTGCCAGGTTAGCCCCCGAAAACAAAAGCTGGTAGATCAGCGAAATATCTGACATGCTATAAAAAGTATCCGTAGCCGAAGTCAACGGTTGTAAATTCTGAAAATCCCAAGTATGATTTGGGCCGGTATCAGACGGATCAATCGAAATATCAACGGCAGCGGTGGTGCTAATAAATGTTTCACCGGCTTGCGGCATATCGGATTGTGTAATGGAGATTTGCGCTATTGATGTTGCTGAAACAATACAAATTGAAATGGAGAGTAAAATTTTCTTCATGAAAAACATTTATGCATTAGTGATACGATTATATTCAAAACAATTGGGCGGCCTTTAAGAAATAAAAGTCATGAACGCCACAGGCAATTATCAACTGCCGACCCAAACTTTAAACCAGGCCAATCATTATTATTGAATCATCCAGCGCTATTTTTTCGCGGCAGCTTCCTTTACCATTACACCATTTTCCCAGGTTTGTGTTGATCTCAGCTTACCATCTTCCTGGTAAACTTTCCACGCACCAGATTTTTTACCGGATTTATAATTTCCCTCTTCCCGAACGGCACCCGATTCATAAAATTCTTTCCATGCACCTTCCTCCATGTTTTCCTTATAGTTACCCTTAGATTTAATCTTACCACTTTCAAAATATTGTGTGGAAGGGCCACTGATCACGCCGGCCACATAATTATACTCTATGGCAGGCATTCCTTCCGAATTGCACCAGCGGTTCAGGCTGTCACGTTTGCCTTCTTTCCACATTCCTTCTTCCTGTAAAATGCCATCCATATTGTAAAAACGACGCCATCCATTAAGCTGGCCATTCACATAGTATTCCTCCACTTTCATCGTGCCTCCGGTATAATAATCATGCATCACCCCTTCCAGTTTACTGTTTTTGATGTATTGCTCGCGCGATAAAGTGCCATCATCTTCAAAAACCAGGATGATTCCATCATAGAAATCAAGATTGAACTCTTCTACCCTGTTCAATATACCTGTTTCAAAATAGGTACGCCAGATCCCCTGCTTCTTGCCATTTACAATGGTTCCTGCACGGTACAGGCTGCCTGTCGACTTGTAAAAGACCTGCAGGTCAATAATATTGTAAGCATCCGGACGCCGCACAGCTATTGTGTCATAGTATGCAACTTCCGCTTCAGTGGCTACCTGTGCAGTTAACAGGATTGGAAAAAACAAAAGAAGAAAAAAACAAAATCTGGTAAACAGGCTATTCATACTCCACTAAATTTGATTGGTTGTATTAAAATGAAACTGATGCCTGCAAAAATAAAGAAGTTGAAGTAGATTCTCCCGGAAGGAATACACCAAGCACATTCCCTGATCCAACCTGTATCCGATACCTGTTGTTCAAGGTAAACCGGCCCATTACACCAAGCTGAAACTCCGCCGTTCCGCCGTATGACAACAAGACGCCCGCATTAAACCACTGCGCAAATGCATAAACAGGTTGTACATAAATCAATGGAATCCGGTCAATTGACGGACGGTAAGCAACTCCTCCTCCTGCAAGCCAACGCTCCGTTAAAATACGAGAATAGGTCAGTGCAAAGCGGGCAGGCAAGGCGGTACTTTGGGCAACGACTTCGCTACTCGTACCGGTTCTTTTCAAAAGTGTGTCAATGTTAAACTCAAATAAAAAAGCATCGCCATCATTATTAAAGTCACTTAGTTCAATTCCCTCAAAATGTATGGAGCTGTCAGCTTTATACAGATTGGTATGCTTATTCCAGAAAATCAACCCAAGGTCATTTGCATGAAAAGTCCATCTGGATTTACCGTGTGCCGGCATATAAGCCAGCAGCAGGTCGGCTGCCGCTCCGAAACCATCAACCTGCAGGGTTCCTTTATTTCCGGTATCTGACTGCATGTACTCAAAATCATAAACGGCATCAATAAATTCGCCATTCTCTTCAGTAAAGACGGTACCTTCATTCACTTTAATAGCTGAACCATTTTTAGCCAGCAGCACGGATGCACCCAAACCCGCTTCCCACGTACCTGATTTACCGGAAAATTTTTGTTGCGCTCCAAAACGCAATTGACGGTAGTCATACAACAATCCTTTTGTTGCACTGATGTCGGCTGTAGTTCCTGCAAAACCGGCATTGCCATAAAACGCGAGGTTAAACAGGTCTTCCGTAAAATGCGATTGTTGTATGGAACCTGCACGTAAGGTGAATGAAAGCAGTGCCGGAGATGCAGTAATAAATCGCTCAGCTACAAACCGGTAATAGATTTCTGCCTCTGTATTGTATTCAAAAACATTCATAGCAGACAAATCTTCAGAAACTGAATTCTTCAAATCTGTGTCTATAAACTCATTGTTGAGTGCTGCAACACTAAAAGAGAGATTCAATGCATTGGAACTTATTACGGAACCTCCATTTACACCAAATGATCTTTTCAGCGAATCATTATCGGATTGCGGAAACAGTGTGAACAAAGAATTAAACGTCAGTTCATTCCAGTCATTAAATGAAAACGAATGGTATGTATCTTTTGTGGCAACCGTATCCTCACCTTGCTGTGCATACATAAAAACCGGAATCAATAGGCAGGCAGACAGCAAAATGAAATTCTTATAATACATGCGATTAATATCCGGTGTAAAAAATAAATGAACCTGTGAGCTTCAGGTCAAGCAGGTAGTCATCATAAATAGTGAGGTATGAATTGCAGGAACCTGTGACCTCTGTAGAAAAGGATGAGCGTGTAACTACCATGGCAGCGTTTCGCAATCGCTGCATCTTTGCCTCATCAACAGGGATACTGAAAACTGATTTTGTTTTTTCAATAACCAGGCATTGATCATCCAACTTTCCCGGTGCCATTACAGCAGGTATCGTAAACAATGAATCCAGAAACTGCAATTCCGAATCATAGAAATACAATTGAGGCACAGCACTGAATGGAAATCCATTGTATGCAATTAATGAGAAGGTGCCTTCCTTTATAACCGGATCACCTTCTTCCTGGCTGCCCAGTGAAAAATCAAGGGTATCCTGCAAAACCAGCGCATCTGCAACCAGTGATAATGGCAAGGTAATGTCAAGGGATACATCCAGGGAACTGCTGTCGTATGTGAAATCGTTGAATCCTGAACTGTTGCCATCGGGATTCACAAAAATATCGAGTGCATAAGTCAGCTTATCAGGAAGCAACTCAATCAATGACTTGATGTTTGAATTGGAATTATCCAATGAAAAAGTAGTGAGAGCCGGAACAAAAGGATTCTCCGTGGCGGGCAATATGCTAAGTGGCTTATTCAACTGATCCCATTGCAGCGCTTCCGACTTTCCTGATAAGGTATTAATGGCAGTAAGCTCATACAGGTTCAACCTGCTCAATACACCTACGCCGTTTGTGATCTTTAGATTAACCGACGCACTTGCCAGACCTATGCTTCCGCTTTTAATTTTATCTAATCCGTCAAATAATGCTTCATCGGGACCTATGTTTACGATTTGCTGACCGAGATAGCCGCTGATATATTCCGGCACTATATCCTGCAAAGCGTAGGTGATGAGCACACTGTCTCCTTTAGATATGTTTACCAGTTCTCCCGTTGAATCAATACCGGCCACCAGGTGGGTATAATACGTATTATGCTTGCTCCCGTCAATGCCGGTGAGGTTGAACGTATAACCGGAAAGGTCAAATGATTTTATTACTGCACTGGAAGATCCCGCCGCAGCAGCAGGCAAATCCTCTGAAATGGAAATAAAATTTCCATACACATCTTTTGCGGAAGGCAAAGCGAACTCAAAATGCGATTCCTGCTGAATAGTGCTTGTTAAAGTAATCACGAGGTTGCCGGATTTGATACGTAGTTCATTCAACAAAGCCCCGCCGCTAATTTGGTAGGCGGTTTCCTTATCCTCTTCAATCAGGTTTTGTGCAGGGAAAATGGCAATTGCCGAATTCACGACCAGGTCGTGCGCCACCATGGTAATGATCAATGCTTTGGATGTATCAATCATCACCACGCCTCCGGGACTGTCGAGGTCAATTATAGAAGCAACCAGGGTACCTTCCACATGTTTGCCGCTGAGGTCAATCACCTTGGTTTGCATCTGTCCGGGCAGGAGGTTCAGAAAGGTATCCTGCGTGAGAACCTGTTGGTCCGTTTTGTTTTTAATAAGGAAAACGATGTTAGAAATCTCTATCGGCAGTTCATTCTTCAATGTCATATCAATAAAGCCCGACTGCAGGTCGGCTGACTCAAAAAATTGTGTAGCATCAATATCGGTTGCACCGGTAGTAATATTCTCAATAGCCGGTATGGGAAAAATGCCTCCATTGGATGCAATGATAAACTGACCCAACAAGCCCAGTTGTTGACACATTTGACCTAAAGACAATGGGTAAACAAGCGTCTGGTTAGCAAGACTTAGGTTCTCCAGCGAAAAACCGGCTTTTATAGTCGTATCCGGAATTTTTATCGCCTGATCGGCCAAAGAAAACTTGTATAGAGAATTGCTGAATACGAGTGAAACGGAATGATCACTATTTTCCAGCAGGAGTGAATCGGAGATTAAATCATCAATGGATAGTGAAGTATTCAGCAATGGCGCAAGAATATTAACATCCCAGGAAGGACGCGATTCAGGCCCTTTATTGCAGGAACTGAAAACTGCGGACAGCAGTACTATAAATACAATAAAACAAAAAGAAGTCCTTTGATACATCGATTTCGGTGCAAAAATGTGGCTGTTGGTGGTGAAGTTAGTTTTTTGGTTACAATTAATTAAAATCATGCCGTTTGCGGGTGTACGAGAATTCGTTCATCTTGTTAAGCTGCTAAATGGTTAAATTGCTAAATGGTTAAATTGCTGCGGCGAAGCCGATCACTTGCTATTCTGTAAACAGTACTATGCTTTTCTCGCTTACACAAATACTCAATTCTCAAATTCTCAATTCTCAATTCTCAATTTCAACACCCTATAATCTATATCCAATTTGTGGTACACCCCCGTTTGCGTCTTACTATAAGCTAAGCAGGTATTAAGGTGATTGAACAGTGTTTAAATTTTACATTTCAAGGTAACTATATACTGCCCTTCAATAATTTTTAGCTTTACTTAAAATTTGAAGCTTCCTTAAAGAAGATAATGGCCGGAAATACAACCTTAAAAGATAAAGTAGTAGTAATCACCGGTGCCTCTTCCGGAATTGGCAAAGCATGTGCCATTGCCTTTGCAAAAGAAGGTGCCAGGGTAATGCTGGCCGCCCGTGATGAAGAGAAACTGATGGAGGTGGCAAGGACGATTCGTGAACAAGATCATGTTGCTGCTATTTGCAAAACAGATGTCAGCAAAGAGGACGATTGCAAGAGATTAATGGAAGAGACCATTCGTGAATTCGGCACCATTCACATCCTTATCAACAACGCCGGCATTTCCATGCGCGCCGTATTTGCAGAGACTGATTTGAAAGTGATCAGGCAACTGATGGACATTAATTTTTGGGGAACGGTATATTGCACGAGGTATGCGATAGCAGAAATCATAAAAAATAAAGGAAGCGTGGCCGGAGTTTCTTCCATAGCAGGATTCAAAGGGCTGCCCGGGCGAACCGGTTACTCCGCCTCCAAATTTGCCATGCAGGGATTTCTTGATGCCCTGCGGGTAGAAAACCTGAAGACCGGCATGCATGTGTTGGTAATTTGTCCGGGTTATACCGCTTCCAATATCAGGAACACTGCACTCAATAAAGAGGGCAAGCAGCAAGGAGATTCTCCGTTAGAAGAAGGCAAACTGATGAGTGCAGAAGCAGTGGCGCAGCATATTGTACAGGGCATCATATACAGGAAACGAACGATCATCCTCACCTTACAGGGAAAAATGACGGTGTGGCTTAATAAATTCTTTCCTGCCTTTATGGACAGGATGGCATATAACGTAATTTCAAAGGAGAAGGATTCGCCATTCAGGTAATAAAGAACCTGACCATTTGCTCTTCAGGGTTGCCTGATATTATTGTTATCACGACACAATAGCGCAACCTTTTTTGCAAGGTGCATTGTATATATATGCACGTATTATTTCATTGAAATGTATGACTTCAAGCCAAATCTACATACCCTGAAATTACTAAGCAGTTAAGCTATTATGTCACAGTCATTAACAATTCACTTCACGTCACTTGCTTCCTCCTTTACTCCAGTGATGAGCGTTCCTTCTTCATCAAACGATTTCCATTCGCCGGTTTTTAGTCCATCAGTATAGGTGCCTGTTTCTTTCAACTTACCGGATTTATAGTAGGAAACGAAAGGTCCGTTCTCCACATTATTCTCAAAATAAACTTCCTCCTTTAACTCACCGGTATCATAGTAATACAACCATTTTCCTGACATTCTATCATTCACATATTGTCCTTCCTCCTTTTTGTTTCCGTTCTCATAAAATGATTGATAGGAGCCTTCAAAAGTACCTTTGGAATAATGTTCAATGATCATCACGGGACCACTTTCAAAGAATACACGTCGTTGTCCATCCTGTATTCCATTTGAAAACATCGTCTTCTCACTCACTTTTCCGGAAGCATAATACTTCATCAATGTATCCGTAATCAGGTTGTGCGTATAATTGCGGCGTTCTACCAGGTTGCCTTCCTTTCCATACAGCAGGTATTCACCTTCCCGTATTGAAGGGCTATCTGCACGAACCGTGAAGATTTCCCGTATCTCTTTATTTTCCAAATCATAATAGGTAGTGATTTTATTATGCTGATTCGAGCACGATAAAATTCCTGCCGCAATCAGTACTCCTCCGATTATTCTGTACATGATTATTAATTTTTCTGCAAAGTTAATCTCCAATGCAAGAAACTGAAACTTTAAAGGGCGCCAGGGTGTACGACAAATTGAATATTGACATAAGGATTAAGACTGCAGACATAAGATTTAAGACTTAAGACAAAAAGCAATAGTAACAATCAAATGTTAGTAGAAAATTGAAAAATCAGTTAAAAAGTCAACCTATTTTAGTCAATGATATGAGTATTGAGTATTGAGTATTGAGTATTTGAGTATTTGAGTAGATGAGTAGGTGAGTAAAGTAGAATAGTGATTACAGAATAGCAAGTGATCGGCTTCGCCACAACAATTTAGCAATTTAGCAGTTTAGCCATTCAACCATTCAACCATTCAACCATTCAACCATTCAACCATTTAACCATTTAACCATTTAACCCACCAACCATTGCTTGACAAGATGAACGACCTGTCGTACGTCCATCCCTATAATAATGCTTTGCCTGTTAGCTTCGTAATAGTATCTTCGCAACAGCATGAAAAAAATCCTTATCAGGAATGCCCGCATTGTAAATGAAGGAAAGATTTTCCCGGGAGATTTGCTTCTTAAAAACGGACTGATTGAAAAAATAGCAGGACAAATCACTGCTACCGGTAACGAGACGGAGATCAATGCGGAAGGACGATTACTTTTCCCCGGCATCATCGACGACCAGGTTCATTTCAGGGAGCCCGGATTAACTCATAAGGCTACCATTTATTCCGAATCAAAAGCAGGTATTGCCGGTGGCGTGACTTCCTTTATGGAAATGCCCAACACCATTCCACCCGCTGATACGCATGAGTTGCTGGAACAGAAATACAAGATTGCACAGGTTACCTCATTGGCCAATTACTCCTTTTATCTAGGCACCTCCAATACCAATCTCGATGAAATAAAAAAGACAGACCCTTCAAAAATCTGCGGAATAAAAATATTTATGGGCTCGTCTACCGGGAAATTAGTAGTGGATGATACAGTGGCTCTTGAAAATATTTTCAGGCATGCGCCCACCCTCATTGCCACACATTGTGAAACGGATCCAATGATCAAGGCCAATGAAAAAGTAATGCGTGAAAAATATGGCGATGCCATTCCCATCGAACTGCATCCTATAATCCGAAATGAAGCACAATGCTTCGCCTCTACCAGCCTGGCCGTTTCATTGGCAAAAAAGCACCAAGCAACATTGCATGTCTTACACATTTCCACTGCGGAAGAGTTAGCGTTATTCAACAGTTCACAACCACTGACGGATAAAAAAATTACCGCTGAAGTCTGTGTGCATCACCTCTGGTACGATAGCAGGGATTATGAAAAACTGGGAGCTCAGATAAAATGCAATCCTGCCATTAAGGAAGAAAGACATAAGGTACAATTGCTGCAGGCCCTCCTCGACAACAAACTAGATGTAATTGCCACCGATCATGCGCCTCACCTCTGGCAGGAAAAATATGCTTTAACTCCGGATGGTAAACCCGATTACTTCAAATCTCCATCCGGGTTGCCGTTGTTACAACATTCATTTAATATGATGCTTGAATTTTACAGGCAGGGCAAACTATCGCTGGAAAAAATTGCAGAAAAAATGTGTCATGCGCCCGCTCTTCTCTTTAAAATTAAAAACCGCGGCTTCATCAGGGAAGGCTATGCCGCCGATCTTTTCATACTCGATCCTCAACACGCTTATAAAGTTTCAAAAGAAAATATCCTGTACAAATGTAACTGGTCACCGTTGGAAGGCACTACTTTTCAAGGACGCATTACACATACCTTTGTAAATGGACGCCTCGTATATGCCAATGGAGTTTTTGATGAAAGTGTGAATGGCATGCGTTTAGAATTTGATCGCTGATACTAAAAACACCAGCAAATCATCACCAATCCGGAATTAATGATCAGCATTATCACCTCTATCCACAATCAATATGCGATGAACAGGTTGTATTTTGAATACCTGGAAAAATATACGGTACATCCTTATGAACTGATCATCATCGACAATGCATCCACCGATGAAAGCCCCGCTTTCTTTCGCAATAAGGGTGTTAAATTAATTACCAATGATGGCAACTATTCTTATCCTCATTGCCAGAACCAGGGGATTGCAGCCGCATCACACAACCTCATTGCCTTCTTCAATAACGATCTGCTGGTTTCCCCGAGATGGGATGAAAAGCTAATAGCATTAATGACCGAACATCAACTCGATGTAGTGAGCTTCGCCACCAACGACCGAATTGAAAACGACAAGGCCACTTTCCGCTTGAGAAACAGATGGAAATGGATCAAAACCCCGCTTGAATTCCTGTTCGGTAACGGTTATCAAAACCTCAGGCTTATGCACCGTCTTATGTATAGCAATTGGGAAGCATGGACAGCACACAGAAGCCAACAATTCGGCCATAAAGTGCTGGAGGGCTTTTCAGGTTCCTGCATTGCGAGTACCCGCAATGCCCTGGAGAAAACCGGCACCTGGGATGAACGCCTTCAGGCTGCGGATTTTGATTTCTATTTAAGAACAAAGAAAAGAAACCTGGCATTCGGCGATATCAAACCAATACACATATTACTGGGTGTTTATTTTCATCATTACGGCAGACTGACCTTTAAAGGCATGAAGCATTACCCTTTTGTGGACAAAATGAATATTATTACACCGGAAGAAAAATGGGGAAAAGAGATGGATGCCTTGCTGCAAGATATCAGTCGTTAACTACAGAAAAAATGTACCATACTAAATTTACGCTCATGAATAAACTAAAAGGCTCACAGTTGCTGTTGCTTCTTTTTACCACTACTACCTTGTTTGCACAGTCTACCGATATTGTAATTAACCGGGAAGCTGCAGCCATCTTGCCCAAAGTAATTGAATGGCGCCGTTACCTGCATCAGTACCCTGAACTTTCTAACCGTGAGGTCCAGACTTCAAAATACATTGCTGAATATCTCACTTCCCTTGGCCTGGAAGTGCAAACCGGCGTGGCAAAGACCGGCGTGGTTGCTTTGCTGAAAGGAGGTAAGCCCGGACCCGTTGTTGCCCTGCGAGCTGACATGGATGCGTTGCCTGTGCTGGAACGTTCCAAACTCGCCTATGCCTCCACCGTTAAGGGTGAATACCTGGGTGAGGAAGTTCCGGTGATGCATGCCTGTGGCCACGATTCGCATATGGCCATCCTGCTTGGAGCTGCTACGGTATTGTCATCTATGAAAAAAGATATTCCCGGAACGGTAAAGTTCATCTTTCAGCCTGCTGAAGAAGGTGCTCCCGGTAATGAAGAAGGTGGCGCACAACTGATGGTGAAAGAAGGGGTATTGGAAAATCCGAAAGTGGAAGCCATTTTTGGATTGCATATCAGTTCACAGACTGAAATCGGTAAAATTTTGTATAAAAGCGGCGCAGAGATGGCAGCCGCCGACTGGTTTTCCATTAAAGTAAAAGGCAAAGGATCTCATGGTTCACAGCCCTGGGCCGGTGTTGATCCTATTGTAGTGTCGGCACAAATTATTGAAGGATTGCAAACCATAGTGAGCCGGCAGGAAAATCTTACGACAGCACCCGTAGTTATTACTGTGGGAAAAATAAATGGTGGCGTACGTAATAACATCATTTCCGAAGAAGCAATCATGGAAGGAACCATCAGAACGCTCGACAGTGCTATGCAACCGGAAGTACATGAAAAGATGCGCCGCATGGCCACAAAAATTGCCGAAGCTTCAGGGGCTACTGCAGAAGTTACCATTGTTACTAAAACACTTGTCACATATAATGATCCTGCACTTACCGGAATGATGGCTCCAAGTTTTGATAAAGCAGCCGGTAAAGAAAACGTACATATCATGAACTGGATGACGGGAGCAGAGGACTTTTCCTACTATGGTGCAAAAATTCCATCTTTGTTCTTCTTCCTTGGTGGCATGCCGGCAGGACAAGATCCGGATACCGCTGCACCACACCACACACCGGATTTTTATATTGACGACAGCAAACTTGATGTAGGAGTAAAAGCATTTTGTCACCTGGTATTTGACTACGCTAAACTTACGAAGTAGCAGCAATAGAATTTTCTTTGCAACATGCATGAAATAAAAAGAATAGCCTTCCTGGGGATTGGTGGTGTTGGTGGCTACTATGGCGGAAAACTGGCTTCCTGCTATGCCCATTCAACCGAGATGGAAATTATATTCATTGCAAGAAATGAAAATGAAAAAGCCATCAGGGAAAAAGGATTGTTGCTGCGTACAGCTTCCGGAGAAGAATACATACATCCAAAGCTCATTAGCCATGATCCTGTTGAGATTGGAACAATTGATTTACTGATATGTTCAGTCAAAGCATATAACCTCGAAGAAAGCCTGCAACAAATTCAATCCTGTATCAGTCCGGACACCATTATCTTACCCTTACTGAATGGAGTCAATAACCGAACACGGATTCATGCTTTACTCCCATGGGTCAACTGCTGGCAAGGTTGTGCATATATTGTTTCAAGACTGATACAGCCCGGCATTGTTCACGAAACCGGGCAATGGAATCAGTTGCTTTTCGGTGATGAAAACGTATCCGGAGAAATCATTCAGAAGGTGGAGTCCATTTTTACGAAAGCAGGCATCAATGCAAAAGGAATAAAACAGATCACGCCTGTACTGTGGACCAAATTCATCTTTCTTTCCCCCATCGCCACCATGACCACCCTCCTGAATGCGCCTATCGGGGCAGTATTAAATGAGGAACAGCAGAAAAACAATCTCTTCCGGTTAATTCAGGAAATTGCAAGCATTGCAAATGCACAAGGCATCGGGTTGCCTGTTACTATTGTTGCAGATACGCTGAATAAAATTGAAAGCCTTCCATTTGAGACTTACAGTTCTATGCATTTCGATCACTATCGCGGAAAGAAAACTGAAATTGACTCACTTACCGGCCAGGTCTGCAAACTTGGAAAAAGTATGGGCATCCCCACTCCTGCTCACGATGAGGCACTTGCTTTACTAAAAGGCAGCTGATAAGTTTATTCAGTTCCGTAACTTTCCGTCATACCGTATGTCGGCACCTATTCCTTCCCTGTAAATGACAGTCTGCCTTCCGGCTCAACCTGATTCTTCCATCCAACACAGCGCTCAAAGAAAAATTATCAATTAGCCAATTTCGCCAACGGTCTAAAAAAATATATTAGCAAATATTTGGAAATACTAAACACTGTTCAGTATGTTTGCACCGTTATAAATACAACCACCATTCAGCAATGGGCATCACCGAACGCAAAGAACGCGAGAAACAGGAAAAGAAAGCTTTGATCCTGGAAGCAGCTACTAAAATGTTCCTGGAAGACGGATTCGACAAAACCTCTTTGCGGAATATTGCCGATAAGATTGAATACAGTCCTGCTACCATCTACCTCTACTTCAAAGACAAGAACGAACTGTTCTACGCCATCCAGGAGAAAGGCTTTGAATTGCTGCTTAAGCAATTCAGGAAACTATCCACCATCAAAGATCCATTTGAAAAACTGATCCGCATTGGCAAAGAGTACCTGAAGTTCGCCGAAAAAAATCCGGAGTACTACGACCTGATGTTCATCATGCGGGCACCCATGATTCATATTGAAGAAAAAGACAACTGGGATTGCGGCATGCAGAGTTTCCTGTTTCTTCATGAAGTGGTAGCTGAATGCATCAAAAAGAAAAAACTGAAATCAAAAAACGCTGATATGGCTTCTATTGCCATCTGGTCGTTCGCACATGGACTGGCAGCATTGCACATCCGCGACCGTTTTAAAAACATGCATAAAGTAAAAATCAACATACTCATGGAAGAAGAACTGACAGAGATGATGAACATGATGAAAGCCTGATTTTTTCATTTTGAAACTTAAGGTGTACCACTTGAAGGTTTCCAAAAATTCTCAATCAGTAAATCAAGCCATGCAGTTTTTCTAAGGTCTGACCAGGCAGTTAAATTGATGAGATCCTGAAACAAGTTCAGGAGGACTATTGGCACTTTGAGATTGCTTGTAGAACGCACCAAAAATTAAACAACAATCATTCAATAAATAAATTACCATGAACCTTACCCTCCGCTGGCTGCTGCCTATGTTGTTGTCGCCCTTCCTTCTGTCGGCGCAGTCAGCTATCCTCGACAACTATGTACAGGAAGGTATAAAGAATAATCTTGCATTGCAGCAACAGGAATTCTCGCTGCAGCAATCCATCTATGCCTTAAAGGAAGCACGGGGCCTTTTTCTTCCCTCTCTCAACCTGCTGGCTGATTATACCTATTCTGACGGCGGAAGGTCTATCGAAGTACCGATCGGAGATTTATTGAATCCTGTCTATTCTACTTTAAATCAACTCACGAACTCAAATGCATTCCCGCAGGTAGAAAATACCAGTGAGCAGTTTCTGCCCAACGATTATCATACCACCCGCCTGCAAGCTGCCATGCCGCTCATCAATGCTGAAGTCTATTACAATCAAAAGATAAAAAAGGAAAACATCAACTTTCAGCAGGCCGCTGTAAACGTGTACAAACGTGAACTGGTGAAAGAGATCAAGAATGCCTATTACAGTTACCTGCAAACCATCCAGGCTGCAAAGATTTATACCAATACTGCAAAGCTGTTGTCTGATAATAAAACAACAACGGAAGCGCTGGTAAAAAACAGCATGTCACTTCCCGGTAATGTACTGAAGATAAATGCAGACCTGGAAAAAGTTAATGCATTGTACTTCGAGGCTAACAACAACAAAGAACTGGCTGCTGCCTATTTCAATTTCCTTCTGAATAAACCCTTTAACACGATTATTGAAGAAGACAGCCTGATGCTGAATGAAGTAACGATCTCCGAAGTGAGTACTGATACCTCTGTTCAAAACAGGGAAGAATTGCAACAACTGCAAAGCGGCCTCGAACAAAACAACCTCTTCCTCAAAATGCAAAAATCACATGCCATTCCAACGGTGAGCACCTTTTTTGATATCGGTTACCAGGGATATGGCTACACCTTCGACAATGTGCAGCAATACTACTTCGGCGGTATACAACTGCGCTGGAATATTTTTAGTGGTTTCACAAATACCAACAGGGTAAAGCAATCAGCATTGGTGGTCAACAGCCTGAATGTACAACTAGAGGAAACGGAAAAGCAACTTTCCCTGCAGCTAACCAGGGCACGTCTTGAACTGCAATCTGCCATAGCAAAACAACAGGCATCACTGAAAGCCTTAGAATATGCAAAGGAATATTACCGAATCACACAGCTTCGTTATGAACAAAATCTTGCCTTACTGATTGAACTTTCAGATGCACTCAGCCAATTTGCCGGTGCGCAATTGTCATTGTCTCTTTCCAATGCAGACGTCCTGATTAAACAATCAGAAGTGGAACGCGCTGCTGCTGCTTATAAATTATAATTCAACACTCAACATACTCCTACCGATGAAACTTTTTCCCAAATGCTTTTTGATCCCGGTGTTTATCGCATTGGTAACAGCCGGTGGTTGTTCTTCACCTTCTAAAGAGGTAACCGATACAGAGGATAATGTAATAACTATACAAACCGCTCCGGTGAACCAGCAACTGGTGGCGCTGCCAATTATTTCCAGCGGCATGATCACTTCAAAAAAAGAGGCGCGCCTGTCATTCAAAACCGGAGGCATCATTTCTAAAATGACGGTAGAGGAAGGCCAGGCAGTTCGCCCGGGACAACTTTTGGCTGTTCTCGATCTTACCGAGATTAATGCAGCTGTCATGCAGGCCAATCAGAATGTAGAAAAGCTGCAGCGTGATTACGACAGGGTGAACAACCTGCATAAAGAAAATGCAGCAACCCTTGAACAGTTACAGAATATTGCTACCGCGCTCGAAGTGGCAAAAAACAATCTCACTACTGCCAGGTTCAACCAGCAATATTCCTCCATCTATGCAACAGAAAACGGAACCGTGATCAAGAAGCTGGCCAATGAAGGAGAACTGGCCGCACCCGGCGCTCCCATTTTCATCATCAACTCCACACGCGAAAATGATTGGGTGATCCGCATAGGTGTGGCAGACTATGACTGGACGCGTATTAAAAAAGGTGACGAGGCCATCGTTGAAACAGATGCTTATCCCGGAGTAATCTTTAATGCAACCATAGCAGAAATCTCTGATGCCGCTGATCCTTATTCCGGCACTTTCCAGGTGGAGCTGAAAGTAAGCCCGGGAGATAAAAAATTCGCCAATGGTTTGATTGCACGAATTGAACTCATGCCTTCACAGCATCAGCAGTTACACAGCATTCCTATTGAAGCATTGGTAGAATGTTCCGGTAAAGATGGTTTTGTTTATAAAGTTAATGCAGACGGCAAAACCGTTACGAAGATTCCTGTGGTAGTTGCCTATTATGAAAAAGATCAGGTGGCACTTTCAGCAATCGCAGATTCAGTTACAGAGGTAATTACCAGCGGATCTGCATACCTCACAGAAAGTTCATTGGTTTCTGTTATCACGAAGTAAGCAAGCAGCACCTCATTCACGAGCTACCATTCATCCACTCTTACAGTTCTATAATCAGCTTCAATGAAAATCTCCGAATTCTCCGTTAAAAATTACCAGTTCACCATCATCATTTTCGTGATGGTAATGGCACTTGGTATCAGCTCGCTGCTCACCATGCCCCGTGGTGAAGACCCTCCCTTCAATGCCCCGTACTTTGTGGTGATAGCGGTATATCCGGGAACCAGTCCCAATGATATGGAAGAACTGGTAGCGGATCCAATTGAAGAAAAACTGAATGAACTTACCGACATCAAAAG
Source organism: Chitinophagaceae bacterium (assembly GCA_016704325.1). GTDB lineage: Bacteria > Bacteroidota > Bacteroidia > Chitinophagales > UBA10324 > JACCZZ01. The sequence continues at coordinate 157,372 of JADJAG010000006.1, read as the reverse complement.
GATCCGTACAGAGATTGACGACGGACTGATGATTGCGCAGATTGATTTCACCTGGGGCAGTGATATTGACGGTAAGTACAATGAAGTGGTACGTGAAATCAACAACATCCGCTCCTCCCTGCCGGCTGATCTCCTCAGCCTTGAAGTAAAGAAACTCACCTCCAGCGATGTCAACACCAAGCAGGTTGCGCTGATCTCAGAGAATGCTTCTTACAAAAGCCTGTATGATGAAGCAGACCGTTTGAAAACTGCCCTGGAGAAAGTGCAAGGGGTAAAGAATGTGGACATACACGGATATCCCGAACAACAGGTACGCATTTCCCTGAACCTCGAGAAAATGGCGCAGAACAAGATTCCACTCTTCCGTGTGATGGCAGCCATTAAGAATGAAAATGTAAATATACCGGGCGGCAGCATTGATATGGGTTCAAAAAAATTCAATGTCAAAACCAGTGGCGATTATAATTCTGTCGAAGAAATCCGCAATACCATCGTGCTCACTTCGGCAGAAAAGATTGTCTATATGAAAGACATTGCCACCGTTGAACTCAGCTATGAAGACGAAAGCTACCTGGCCCGCTTCAATGGAAAACGCGCCGTATTCGTTACGGTGAGTGAAAAGGACCGCACGAATATCCTGGCTATCAACAAGGAGATCACGCCCATCATGCAGGAATTCAAAACCACGCTTCCGGCCAATATTGATTTCGATGAAGGTTTTAACCAGGCCGAAGATGTTTCGAAACGGCTCAGCGGATTTGCAAGGGACTTCGGTATTGCCATTTTCCTGGTGCTGCTTACCCTGTTACCACTTGGATGGCGTGCATCGGTTATCGTGATGATCTCCATCCCGCTCTCCCTTTCCATTGGATTGGCCATGTTGAATTTTTTTGGTTACACCATCAATCAATTATCCATTGTAGGACTGGTAGTTGCATTAGGATTACTGGTGGATGACAGCATTGTGGTTGTTGAAAATATAGAACGGTTCCTGCGCAATGGGTATTCGAGAAAAGACGCTGCCATTCAGGCCACCAAACAAATCGGACTTGCTGTGGTAGGTTGCACAGCCACTTTGATTTTCGCTTTTCTGCCCATTGTATTTTTACCGGAAGGATCCGGAGATTTTATCCGCAGCCTTCCTATTGCTGTGATCAGTACAGTGCTTGCATCGCTGTTTGTTTCACTCACCATCATCCCCTTCCTTTCAAGTCTTCTGCTCAGCCGTACGCACAACCCGGAAGGCAATATGTTCATGCGTGGTTTAAAGAAAATTATCAGCGGCTCTTACCGGCAATTGCTGCACCGTGCACTGGCCTATCCATATGTTACCCTATTCATTGCGTTTGGCATATTCGTACTCAGCATTGCTTTGATTCCTGTAGTCGGCTTTTCACTATTTCCAAAATCAGAGAAGCCCATGTTCATGGTGAATGTGGAAACACCGCTGGGCACCAATCTCTATGCAACCGACAGTGTTGCTTTATTTGTTGAACACGAATTGAGACAGCATCCGCAGATCACTTCCTTCTTCACCAATGTAGGCAAAGGAAATCCGCGCATCTATTACAACATCGCTCCGAAAAATGAATCGAGTAACTATGCCCAGTTTTTTATCCGCACCAAACATTTGTCGATGACGGAACTGGAAGAGATGATCGATTCATTAAGGATGAAATTTCATGGATATCCCAATGCGAAAATTGAAGTGAAACAATTTGAACAGGGCCCGCCTGTAGAAGCACCGATAGCTATGCGCATCTTTGGTGAAAACCTCGATACACTCCGTGCGCTTGCATTTAAGGTGGAAGATATCATGAAGCAAACGGAAGGCACGATCTACATTACGAATCCTTTGCTTTCGCAAAAAACAGATTTACAGATAGCCATCAATAAAGACAAGGCAGGTTTGCTGGGTATTCCTGTTGCTGAAATTGACCGCACGGTAAGGTTAGGCATTACAGGTTTAAACATTGGTACCTACCGTGATGAAAAAGGCGATGAGCACCAGATCAACGTGGTGTTGCCAAAAGAGGGCAAACATCCCTCCATTGACCAGTTTGATAAGGTGTATGTTTCTTCCGTTGCAGGTAACCTCATTCCATTACGACAACTGGCAACCATTGAAATGAATACGTCGGTGCCTACTATAAAGCACTACAATAAGAACCGTTACATCACCGTAACATCGTATGTAAAAACAGGATACAATACCGGTGAAGTTACTAACCAGATCATTGACCAGATGGATGCACTGAACCTGCCTGCCGGTTACAGTTACCAGGCTGCAGGCGAAGTAGAAAGCAGCCAGGAAAGTTTTGCCGGACTCGGCACCATCATAATCATTACCATCTTCGGCATACTTGGCATATTGTTACTGGAGTTTGGTACTTTCAAAAGCACCTTCATCGTATTGTCCGTAATACCTTTAGGCGTAATTGGTGCCGTCTTCACTTTGCTGTTGGTTGGTAAAACACTTTCCTTTGTAGCTGTTGTTGGTCTGATCGCCCTGATCGGAATTGAAGTTAAAAACTCCATTTTGCTGGTCGACTTTACCAACTACCTGCGCGAACGCGGAGTAGAATTAAATAAAGCCATTGAACAGGCCGGTGAAACCCGTTTCGTTCCTATCATCTTAACCACATTAACCGCTATTGGTGGATTAACTCCACTTGTATTGGAAGATGCTCCCTTGTACGCTCCACTGGCCTGGGTGCTTATCGGTGGATTGATCAGTTCGACGTTGCTTACCAGGTTGGTGACGCCGGTGTTGTATAAGTTGCTGGCACCGAAGGTGGAGGTAGTGGATGAAGTGGAAGATTAATGGTGCTTCCAAAATTCGTTTGTAGTAGAACCCATTCATGCAATCCTAAGAAGCTTTTCATTATGGTTCAACTAAAATGTTGGGGCCAGGTCAATATGCTAAGAGCGGGCGGAGGATCATCAGTGACTATATTTTTTTGCGACTTTGCATCTTTGTGGTGGGATTGCTTCGTCGTTCCTCCTCGCAATGACGCATTGATTAACCGTCATTGCGAATCCCGCCAATACAATGTTTGAATTATCAAAGTCCCAATAGCGGGATGAAGCAATCTCCTGATTAAAACCTATTATTAGTTTAGTAGAGCATGGGGATTGCTTCGTCGTTCCTCCTCGCAATGACGACTTCGTGGTGGGGATTGCTTCTTCGCTCCTCTTCGCAATGACGAAATTCAATATTACAGAAACAATTTTCAATAACCAAATTGTCGCACACCCCTACCAACAACTCCTTCCCATCATTTGAAAAAAAATTATTTTTGTATTGTCAAAATAAAAGGAACACAAGAGATACATAAACATGAGAAGCCCTCTGTTAATTTTCTTACTGTTGCTATTATTAATGCATTCCTCTTCAGCACAAAAAGGTGGACAAGCACGTATTGATTCGCTGCTGACCGCCATGCAATCCGTTCACAAAGACAGCAACCTGGTCAACTTACTGGTTGACCTGAGCTTTACTTATAGTTCCATTGATCCTGATGCAGGAATAAAATATGGAAAAGAGGCTTTAGACCTTGCCATAAATCTCGATTGGAAAAAAGGCATCGCTGATGCCAACCGGACCATTGGCGTAAACTACAGCTATGGCAAATCGGAATATTCCACCAGCCTTCAGTACTTCCTGGAATCGCTGAAGTTGTTTGAAGAGCTGGAAAATAAACCGGGGATGGCAAAAGTACTCAGCAATATCGGAGTGGTCTATTGGTACCAATCTAATTTCCCCAAAGCGCTGGAGTATTATTTAAAGGCATTGCAGATTGATGAAGAACTAGGTGATAAAAATGGAATGGCTGGTCGCCTGTCGAATATAGGAATCGTCTACAACAGCCTGGAGGATTATCAAAAGGCATTGGAATACATGTTAAAAGGGAATGAGATAGACCAATTACTTGGAAATAAACAGGGCGTTGCTTCCAACCTCGGCAATATCGGTGAAATCTACAGGAGATTATCCAACTACCCTAAAGCATTAGCATACGATTCTACTTCCTTACGCATGTATGAGGAGTTGGGCGATAAGGTGGGCATTGCAAGAAACCTCGGTAATATCGGGGCCGTTTACCTCGAACAGCAATCCTATTCAAGGGCACTGGAATACTATTTCAAAGCCCTGCAAATGAGTAAAGAGCTTGGGATCAAGATTGGCATAGCTGTAAATCTTGGCAGCATCGGCGCTGCATATCTGGCCATTTCAGAAAGTAAAACTACAGAGGACCTGGACCGTCTCTTCGGAGGCGACAAAACAAAAGCGCTGCAACAATCAAAAGTATACACCGACAGTGCCATCGTCCTGTTCAGTGAAATCGGCGACCTCAATACATTATTCAATAACTATGAACGGTTGAGTAGCATACAAGCGTTACTCGGAGATTACCAGGGTGCGCTAAAAAGTTATAAATATTATTCCCTGCTGAAAGACTCCGTCTTCAACATGGAACGCGATAAAAAGCTGACGGAGACGGCCCTGCAGTTTGAGTTTGATAAAAGGGAAGCAGCAATAAAAGCAGAGCAGGAAAAAAAAGACATCCGTCAGAATAATGTACGCAATTCAATCGCAGCAGGACTGGCTGGTGCATTAATTTTTTCAGCTATCGTATACAGGCAACGTAACAAGATCAAAAAAGAAAAAGAAAAGAGTGATGCGGAACAGCAACGCAGTGAACAATTGCTGCTCAATATTCTCCCAAGGGAAGTCGCGGAAGAGCTGAAGGCTAACGGGACTGCCAAAGCAAAAGCATTCACCATGGTCACCGTGATGTTTACCGATTTCAAAGACTTCGCCAACATCAGCGAAAAGGTAAGTGCAGAGTTACTGGTGGATGAAATACATTACTGTTTCAGCGCATTTGACAACATCATTCAAAAGTATAGTATAGAGAAAATAAAGACGATCGGCGATGCTTACCTCTGCGCTGCAGGCTTACCCGTTTCCAACTATACACATGCCATTGATATGGTACATGCGGCTTTTGAAATCCGTGATTTTATGAACCGGCGTAAAACAGAAAAAGAAGTCAAGGGAGAGCTGCCGTTTGAGCTACGCATAGGTATTCATACGGGTCCGGTAGTGGCAGGTATCGTGGGTGTAAAAAAATACGCCTATGACATCTGGGGCGATACCGTAAATCTCGCAGCAAGGATGGAACAACATGGAGAAGAAGGAAAAATAAATATCAGCGGCAGCACGTATGAGCTGGTAAAAACAAAATTCAATTACACCTACCGGGGAAGAATAGAAGCCAAAAACAAAGGGATGATTGATATGTACTTTGTTGAGCAAAAGATGAATTAACGTATTAAGATGCCGGGATGATATTCAGAATCCAGCTGGGTTTACGACAATTCGTTCATCTTGTCAAGCATTGGTTGGTGGGCTAAATGGTTAAATTGCTTAATGGTTAAATTGCTGTGGCCAAGCCGATCACTTGCTATTCTGTAATCACTACCCTGATTTACTCACTTACTCAAATACTTAATCCTCAATATTAACACCCTGTAATCAATATCCAATTTGTCGTACATCCATCAAGCTTACAGTATAGCACACCATTTCGATCTGGCCAATCAAGGTACCCATTCAACCTAACATAGATACTCCGTAAAGTCGCAATGGTACTGTTTTGCCTCTTAACAAGGGGTTGTCGAGAAAATTGAACTCATATCCAGGTGCCGTTTTCAATGCTTCATACAATACTTCAGAGATAATTAAGGTCTGACTATACTGATTGCATAATGCAACAATCCGGGCCGTTGTATTGAGTACATCGCCTGAATAAACGATATCTTTTTTTACAGAACCGATTTGTCCGGTGGTGACTTCACCGGAATGGATGCCCGCTTTAAATTCAGGTACCACACCAAAATTGCTTATAAAATAATCTCTTTGATGTGCGACAGCAGCCTTTACCGCTCCAAAACATTGAAGGCAATTCGCATCCCGTAGTCCCGGCCCTTTCTCCCATGAAACAATAATTTCATCACCCACATACTGGTAAATTTCTCCATGGTGATTAAGGATTGCTTCATTAGCTACTTCATAGAAATAGCGCAGCATACGGAAATAACGCTCATCACCAATCTGTTCTGCCATGGTAGTGGAAGATTTTAAATCGAGGAACATAAATATCCTGTCTTCCTTCCCGGGTAAATAATACCGGCCTAAAAGCAAGTTCCTTAAAATGCCCGAACCATAAATTTCACTCACATCCAGCAGGAAAATGGTAAGCACTACGATGAAATACCAATCAATCAAGAGCCGAAGCACCCTGAAGCTGAAAATATCACGATAGAATTTCCGCCAGAATGATTCATCTTCAGGACTGGTTAAAGCGCCAATGATACCGACTAACAAGATACAGGCACTGACAAAAAGAATATACAGAACGGAATGAATAAACAATTTTTGCGCATACGTTTTACCCTTAAGCCTGCCGCGCTGGTAAAATACAATGAACGATCCGCCAAGTATTCCGCCAATCACCGGACCAATTGCGGTTATTAATAAGTGTTCCAACCACGTATTGCCGAAAATGAAATGCAGGAAATGCTTGTGGCTGACAGGGTCGTAGTTTACCGCATTATTCAGTTCCACCAATACTCCTGCCAGCACCCAAAAAACGGTGATTGCCAGTACTTGTGAGATTTTGTAAACAAATGCCGGCTTCAGTTTCATCACTTGATGCTAAAATGGAAATCTACTCAGTTGAAGACTCAAAAATAAAACATGGATAACACAGATCGGGCAGATTTTTACTATTTCTGTCAGTGATTAATTGTAAGAGCAGATTACGTGATTCAGGCATTTGTTTCGGCTTCGATTTTCACTTACCACAATCAACTCTGATTTAATGACATTGCCATATGTCATGCACATACATGACAATTGTCATGTGCAGTTGCAAACAGGAGAAATAGTTTTAATACTTCAAACAGCGTATGCTATTCACGGGGAAATAGATACGTCTAATTCTTGTATCAGCATTGTACCATTCTTAAAGATTCCAACATGAAAAACAACCATCAAAGGCAACATTTGCTCAATGCAGGTAAAGAGATCGCTTCATGGCTACTTTCGGGAGTGTTCTTTATAATCCTCTTCCATCTTATAAAAGCCATGTTCTGAGAGCGGATATTTTAACCACTTCTGGTTCTCTGTGGTTTCAAAAAAGGTAACCGCGGAGAGCACGGAGAAAAATATTTGTAAATCTAGTCTGATGCAATTCCGCCTTTGTGTACTCTGTGGTTTCAAAAAAGTAACCACGGAGAACAAAGAGAAAAATACTTGCAGGTCTAGTCTGATGCAATTCCACCTCTGTGAACTCTGTGGTTTCAAAAAAGACAACTACGGAGAATACACTGAGAAAAATATAAACTGAGCTACTATGAAACGATACCAGCTTTTCCCGCCGCCGGTCTCCGCCGAGACGGCGGCGGCGTAAGAGACTATACCAACGCTTCACTCAAAAATCCCGAAACACATTGTGGTAATAAAAAACAACAGCCGTTTATCCATACGATAAACGGCTGCCGGAACACTGATGCCCTCTACTTAAAAAGTTTTAAGCATTCATCTTTTCCCACCTGTTCATTAATTTGTTGTAATCCTTACCTAATTTCTGAAGTTCACTCCTCATTTTTTTGCGGTAGGCATCCTGGTTCTCAGGCGCAATATTCTCCGCATTCTTCATACGCTCATGCAATGCCGTTGCATTCGCCTCAAACTTATTAAGGGACTTGCGGAATTGCGGATTATCCATCTTCTTGTCCACCATCTGACGTTTCATACGGTCAACTTGTGACATAATTTTCTCATAACGGGAATAAACATCCTGATTATAATCCTTCCATGCCATCTTATCCCTTTGATCTACTGTTTCAGGTGTTTCAATAGGAATACGTTCTTGTGCGTAAACCACTCCTGGTGTTATAAATCCTGTAAGAATTACGAATGCCATGAAGGCAACGCGAAGGATCCATTGATTTCTCATAAATGCTTTGTTTTGGTTTAATTAAGTTAAATGCCAATACCCAAACACAAATCATTCCATTAATAGTTGTGAACAGGATTCCACACTTTCCTTTAGAGTAAATCGGAAGGCAAGTACTCAGGACAAGAATCAGATCAGCACGGCAACTATGGACATTTAAATCAATTCGGCTTTTTTGTGCACGTTGTGGTCAATTCGCTTTTATGGAATCACCGGTTGCAGCGCGTACTTCCATTCCTTTCAAATGCGTATCCAGAAACTGCAGCACCTGCCGGTAACCTTTCATTTCATTTTCCTTTTTCACAAAACCATGTCCTTCATCCGGAAAGACTACATACTCCACCGGCACATTATTCTTCTTTACTGCTTCTACCACTTCATCACTTTCCACTTTCAATACACGCGGATCATTGGCCCCCTGTAAAACCATCAGCGGACGAACAATATTCGAAGCATGAAAAAGCGGCGATGTATTATAGAGCATCACAGAATCTGCTGTAGCAGGATCACCCATTTCATCATACAATGCCTTGCGAAAAGATTCCCAATAGGGTGGCACAGACTTTAACGTGCGCAACCAGTTTGAAACGCCAAACAGGTCTACGCCCACTTTAAACTGATCAGGTGTAAATGCCAATGCTGCCAGTACCATGAAACCGCCGTAAGAGCCACCAATGATTCCGATTTTTCCGCTGTCAATGTATTCCTGTGTTGCCAGCCAGTCTTTACCTGCAATGCAATCTTTCAGATCCTTTCCTCCATGATCGCGGTCATCCATCTTAAAAAATGTTTTTCCATAACCACTGCTTCCACGGTTATTAACCATCAGTACTGCATATCCATGATTCACGAGGTATTGAATGAAAGCACTGTAGCCGATACGGCTTTGACCGCCGGGCCCTCCATGCACCCACACCAATGCAGGCACCTTATTATCTTTAGAAGCTACTACAGGCTTATAATAAATTGCAGGAATGGACTGCCCGTCAAAAGAAGCAAAGCGTACTACAGTAGCCGGAGATAAGTCAGCCGAATTGATTTCAGGATTGGCAGTATTGGTTAATTGCTTCAGCTCTTTCGTTTCAAAATTATACACATACATATTTGCCGGTGAAACCGAACTGCCGCTTTGCAAACGCATCAGCCTTTCACTCTCTGAGATATTAACGCTTAGAATATCGAGGTCTTTGAACTCCGGCAGTTTTACAGGTTGATTAGATTGAAGGTCAATCACCTGTATCGCATTTTTACCATCTTCATTCACCAATATCACACGATACTTTTCATTGTAGGAATCATAGGCATATGCTACATCCCAATTGGTTTCATATACCTTCTCCAGTTTCTCATCAGCAAGATTATAACGAACGAGATAAGCGTACTCACTGCCTTCATCTGTAGTATAATACAGCCATTTTTCATCGTTGCTGAAAAACAATGCACCGTTGGAAACATCCCCTTCATGCGATGTTATCAGCTTCATCTTTTTATCCATCAGGTCATACAGGTAGATATCACTGTTGGCCGTGGTAACCGTCTTGGAAAGGGCCACAAATCTTTTGCTGTTACTGATGGCAGACACATCTAATCCTGAATCATTCCGGTAGATCAGCTTTGGTGTAAATTCCGATATCTCCAATTCGTAAAGATCCATGAACCGTGGGTCACGTTTGTTGGAAAGGTACAGGAAGCTCTTCTTATCACGACTCCACTGTACAAATTCAGCTTTCGCTGCGGAATCCGGTGTAAGGTCCATCGTACTGCCATCTTCCTTTCTCAGGTAGATATGACCTATTTCATTGCCGCCCTGATCACTTCTGTACAGGATGCGGTTATCTGCAGGCAAATAGGATATGGCAAACACAGAGTTGGTAGAGGAGCTGGTAAGTTGCCGTGGCGAACTACCATCTACCGGAATTTCCCATGCATTGAAAATGCCCGTTTCATCATTGGAAACCAGCAACATTTTTTCATCAGGAGAAAATGCGCCGCCGCTGATCCGTTTTGTCTTATAGAATTCTTCAATGGTATATTGCTTTACAATTTTAGGTGGTTGTGGATTTTGCTTACAGGAAAAAACCAGGAGTAATGCGAATAATGGAAGGAGTATCTTCATGATGGGTTTGGATTTAATGGAATGAAGATAGACATATTACAGATTTCTTTGCGGGAATATCAGAAAACGGGGGTACGGCCTTTCGTTCATCTTGTAGAGCAATGGTTGGTGGGTTAAATGGTTAAATGGCTAAATGGTTAAATTGCTAAATGGTTAAATTGTTGCGGCGAAGCCGATCACTTGCTATTCTGTAATCACTATGCTACTTTACTCACTTACTCAAATACACAATACTCTTCACCCTCCACACTCAATACTCTATACTCTATACTCTATACTCTATACTCAATCAGCTCCGCCTGTATTGCCGACCGGTATTTTGCCAACAAAAGATTTAACGCCTCCCATAAGCAATCTCGGTATCTGTCCCAGTATCTCTCTTCTGTTTTTAATCCTTATTCCAAATTTCAGCATTAACCAATGTACATGGGTATGTTGCTTAAACCATGCTTGCCCGATGATGTGTGCCCGTTCGAGTTGTCTCCATGACTTCTGCAAATCTCCATTCAGCAGTTCACGCTCATATTGCTCCAGTTCATTGCGAAAATGAATTTCCAATCCTGCCGGCATGTTCCAGTAAAACTTCATAGTGTCCCCTGTTAAAGTACGCTGTCGGATGCACCGGGATTGTTTACTTTACGTCCTGCCCGGTATTTTATGAATAGCAGGTAAAAACCAATTAGAAAATCAACTGTAAAACAAAACAGGTCGTAATGCGGTGGAAGTAATGATGATTGCAAATAGAGGTCGTAACCCAAATCCCAGATACCGTGAAGAAAATAACCGGCAATCAAATAGTAAAAACTCTTTTTCACTCCATAGTAAGCAAGTGCTACAAAAAATAATGCCTGCACAGCAGTAATAATAAATGTTGGTGTGTCAGTCCAGGTAAAGCCGACATAGAGGAAACCAATACCTGAAAGTATCAATGCGTAAATAACTGCTTTGTCTATGTGCTTCAGTATGCTGAAAGTTAATATGGTCAGCAGACCTGTTGAAATTCCTATGATGGCTGCATTCATAGAATGTCTGGATTATAAATCTAATGTAAATTAAAAACTTCAATTCCAAAAATATGATCATCTCACAGATGCCTGTCAACAGCCTCCTGGCTCCTGAATCCTGGTTCTTGGTTCTTGGTTCCTGGTTCCTGGTTCCCAAGTCAATTCTCAACTTCCCCAACCAATTTCTTAAACGCCGCATTATCCTTCAGCGAAATCCACCTTGGTGACATTTTAAGTAAAGGAATAGAGTTGGAAGCGTACCAGCTAAACGGCATCTGCATGAGCTGATCAAGAATTTGAACGGCTTCATCCTGGTCACCAAGTAAAGTATAGATCAGCGCCATGTTTTCCAGCGGCACAATACCGAGAATGATATCCTCAGAAAGCGGGGCCAGTTCGCGCGCGCGATTTCCATATTCAATTGCCTTCTGCCGCTCACCAAGTCCCGCATAAGCTACACCTAAAGGACTCAGTACGCGAAAATCATCTGGCGAGGAATCTTCTTCTGTCTCCAGTATATCACGTGCTCTGCTAAAGTATTCCTTCGCTTCCTTTTGTTTACCCTGTGCGTGATAAAGTATTGCGATCTGCAGTGCTGCTGATCTAAATCCTACTTCAGTTTCTACCAGAGTATCCGGGTGTTGCAAAAGGATATCCAAATAGGGTTTGTAATTGCCTTCCAGCAGCTCAAATTCTTTATCCAGTTGTTCAAACTGATCCGCTTTGAATAATGGCTTTGCAGCAGTAATTACTTTTCTTGCTTTGCTTACATCGCCTAGTAGAACAGCGATGGTGAACGCCCTGGTCGTATAATTAATCGCCTTATCAGGAAGCAGTGAAATAAGCTTATCACTATATACCAGTGCTTCTTCTGCATGTCGCATGGCCAGATGTGTTTCAAAGAGAGCCGCCAGGTTCCATTCTTCATTAGGGCTTCTCTCTTTCACTTTCTCCAGGTCGGCAAGTGCTTCATCAAACTTACCTTGCCTTCTGTATATCTCCGACCTTAAAAGCGGAGCTTCAATACTGTTCGGATCCTGCGCTATCGCTTTTGCGAATTCTGCCAGTGCAAGATCATAATCACGATCAATCTTATAATGGTAACTACCCAATGCAACATGCACAATAGGTTTGTCGATCTTTAATGCAAGCAGCGTATCCAGCATTCCGTTCACGATCCGTAGATAGGTATCCTTTTCCGGGCCGGCCCTGTAGTAGTATACATCAATATACATCGCAATCAAGTACGAATAGGGTTCTACAAAATTCGGATCCAGCCTAAATGCGGCCCTGAACATCCGCTCGGCTACAGGTACATTCTGAATATCTTCCCCAGCCCAAAAGTCATTCGCAAAACTCTTTCCGCGCAAATATAAATCGTATGCTTCCAGGTTCTCCGTTGGTCTTTCTTCAATGCGCATTCGTTCTGTGGCAGAGAGTCTGCTGCCCAGTTCTTTAGCTATCTGCTGAGCAATCTCACTTTGTATGGCAAACACGTCCTCCATCTTTCGGTTATAAGTTTCAGCCCAGATGTGTTCATCTGTTTTGGCGTTGATAAGCTGAACGATCACCCGCAACTGATCACCTACTTTACGTACGCTTCCTTCCACCAGCGTTTGCACACCCAATTCTTCACCGATTTCCTTCATCGCTTTTTTTGTATCCTTATACTGTGCCGTTGACGTTCGGGAGAGCACCTTCAGACCACTGATTTGTGAAAGCTCCGTGAGAATTTCATCCGTCATCCCTTCGGTGAAATACTCATCCTCCTTACTGTCGCTGAGGTTTTCAAACGGAAGAACAGCAATGGACTTATCGGTAACCGAACTGTTAACCTGAAAGAAAATCATATATATAAAATAGCCCCCAAACAGTATTGCAAGTGCGGTGAGTGCTGAAATGATAACCGTGCGACGAGTTTTTTTTGATGCCTGAATACGGGGGTTAACAACCATTCTTCCCTTTCCTTCTAATTGTTCCTTAGCGGGTACCCGCAGTCCTGCATTACTGATTGCATAAATTTCAATGGGTTGCTTTACATTCTTCAATTCAAAAGTACCAAGGGGAATCGCTTCAATAGTGTTCTGGTTCTTAATCTCGTCGTACACTTTAGCAGAAATAAATATTCCACCTGCCACTGCAAATGATTCGATACGCGAAGCGATATTAACTCCGTCACCGTAAATATTATTTTCATCAACCATCACGTCTCCGGAGTGAATGCCGATGCGTAGCGGTACTTCCGGATTTTCCCGCATATCCTGTTGAATAGCAATGGCACAGTTAACAGCAGCTATTGCACTGCTAAAACTGCACAATGCACCATCACCACTGCCTTGAACAATCCTGCCCTGAAATACTACTACTTCACGATTCAGCACCTTACTGAATTTTTCCCGGTTTCTGATGGCATGCTCTTCATTGTCCTGCATCATGGCTGTGTAGCCTACGATGTCGGCAAACATGATTGCACGGAGCTGGCGCATTTGCATCGGTTAAAAAAATTGTAACTGATTCTTTCAGATTCCCTGATTGCAAGATAAGATTTTACTTACCTAACTTAAGCGCGAATACAAAAGGAGCAATTACTCAAAATAAGCATTCTGTATGGCGGTTACCCGAATAAATCTCTACCTAACCATACTTACCAAGGCCTGGCATTCCGTGTACGGATCAAAAGATTCTGAATATTCTTTAGCGCAACGAAATCCTGTATAATTCCATCTCCCGCTCCTTTCCTTTCAAAAGAAATGATCCTGCGGCATCTGCAACAAACTGCACAGGAAGTGAAACCCCTTTCAGCAAATCATCAGACACCAGCACTTCACTTTTCAGTTGGTGACACATGCCTTGAATTCTTGCTGCCGTGTTCAGCACATCACCGGAATAGGTTATATCACGTTTGATTATTCCGATTTCACCTACCACCACTTTGCCTGCATGCAGTCCTGCTTTGAATGTGGGTAACAGTCCGAATTTCCTCTCGTATTTGTCACGCCGTTCTTGAATTTCTTTACGCATATCAAAAAAACAAAAGATACATCGCAGGTCCCGTGTATCACCCTCTGTGCTCCAGTCAATAATGATTCCATCCCCGAGGTACTGATAGATTTCCCCGCCGTGATCCAAAATGGAATTGGTGATGTCAGCAAAAAATTCTTTGAGCAGATCATGATACAGTTCGTTCCCAATTTGTTCAGCAATGGTGGTGGATGCATTCAGATCAAGAAACATAAAGATGCGGTCTTCGGTTTTAGGCCGGTAATATTTTCCGCGCACCATCTTCCAGAAAACGCCCGGGCCAAATTTGTTCAGTATCTGCAGCATGATATGCTGCAAGACTGCCAATGGAAAAATTATAAATAAAGAAGGGTTCACCTGGTAAAAAAACAAATCTTTAAAAAGTGCTGTTGAAGCAGGGTCTGTAAGCGGTTTTCCGGTTATTATCATCACATAAGGAACCAGGAATGCCAGGCTTACTACCATTAACACGCCAAATACGCTCACAAGAAGTACGATGATCGTGTAACCATAGGGTTTGTCACTGAAACGATCCTGCATATAATACACCAGGAACAGACCGAGCAATCCGCCCACAACAAATCCCGCCACGATATTCATTATCAATTCAGTGGTAAAACTGTAGGATGGAGCAATGCCTTCTATGGTTGGTAATTTGTAAAGGAAATAATTGTAAAATGCAGAAAGGATATTGGTAATAACAGTAGAAATCACGATTGCCAGCCACTGCACAAATCTTATTGCTTTCCTTCCTTTCATACTTTTGTAGCTTAAGCAATGAAGATAGTATCTTTTGAAAGGAAGCGCCTTTATTATGACATAAGACTTAAGACTTAAGACGTAAGACTTAAGACGTAAGACTGCGTCCTCAGTCTTTTGTCTTACGTCTTATGTCTTACGTCCCGTCCTGGTTCCTGGTTCCTGCCTGCTTCCCGGCGTCTCTAAAACTTCAACCCAAAACTTAAATCAAACAACCCTTGTCGCTCTTCATCAGAAAATGCATAGGAGATGCGGGTAGTAAGGAAAGTGAATAGTGGTGTGAAATAAATTCCGCCGCCGTACCCATTGTGCCATTTGTTGGAAGTCTCATCCGGCGTCCAGACTCTTCCGACATCAAAAAAACCAAACACACCCAGTGTAAGTGGGACAAATCCTGTATGCACCTGGCCAAATTCAAAAGTAAGCTGGCTTTGAAAATAGACCGTAGCATTACCTGTAAACCGGTCCCGTTTAAATCCCCTCACTCCCGTGGTGCGGCCAATCGTATTCAATTTATAAAAAGGTACCGTACCAGTGGCATTGGTAGCGCCTCCTTTAAGACCTAATGTTACCGGGATAATCGTTCGGGTAGTTTGGTAGAGTTCCAGCGAAATTTCACTGTTGGTATAATCATCATCCAGGTTGGTGAGATAAGAATAGGATTGTTTCGCAAACAACCGTACGCCGCGTTTGGGAACAATAGCATCATCACGAAAATCTATATCAAGAAGCAACCTGCCACCCACAGAATTAATCCTACCGTTTCCCAATACGGTGGTATCGCCTGCCAGTATATTATCCGCAGGAATCTGTCCTTCATTGTTTTCGTAAAAAGCCAATGCGATGAACCTGCTTTTTTGCCAGAATATTTTTTGAAGGCCCGTTGAAAAATTATAGCCATTAAACCGGGACTTATAATAAAGCGCAGGCACCGTGTCAAACTTTACCGTTTCATTACCCGATCCATAATAATAAACATAAGGAAAAGGCTTTGCAATATCACCTGCAGCAACCCAATCCCAGTTACCGATAGCATGGTGCAGTTCATTCGCAAATTTTATTTCAAAATTTCCTTCCGTACTCACTTTTACGCCCGCTCCAAACTTATCGGCATACTCGTCTTCTCCAAATTGGTGAAAGGTGTATACAAGACCTAAACCAAATGTGAAAGCATCCTCCGGAGAATATGAAATTACCGGGTAGGGCAAATACGTATTATAATGGAATGCCTGCCTGTTATATTCCACCAGGTTCCTATCTTCACTTAATACTACCTTCTGTTCGCGCGCAGGAGTAATGGAATCGTGCGCATTCGTTTCATAGTCGTACAGTTGTGTAATGTTATTTCGTGAAACACCTGTAGCCTTGTTCACCATCAGGTCATCTCCTTTCCCTCCAAACATCCTGACCAGGATGGTCTTCGTTGCATTACCATCCATCATCAGGATGTCATCGCCATCGAGACCATATACATTAATACTTTTCGTCTCCTCCGGACTGAACACACGGTGAAACAGCGGAATACCGGAAGGACCATTTGTTTTCTTGTCTTTATCAAACATGGACACTTCCACACTTCCGTTCTCCATCCTTGTAATTTTGAAATACTCTGCCTTATTCGAACCTACCACATCCACATTCTTTGCAAGCAAATCATAATACTCCAAGATGCCACGCGGCAGATCTGTTCGCCGTGATTTAAGTTTTGCTCCAATAGTATTTCCGGAAAGCGGGATCACCGTCTTTGGAAAATGCTGCACAGCACTGTCGATCAATGCATCGTTCATTAACTGTTGAAGTTCCCCGGCATACTGCAACCATGCGTCTTTGTCGACAGAAGAAAGCAGGAAGCGATCAAGATGGCGCGATGGCCAGGTAAGCGAGGACACATCACGAAAACGGTAGTCAAAGTTTTCTGCATTCGGTAACGCCCAATGGCGAGAGGCTAAAAATGGCAACAGTCCGTTCCATCTGGAGAAAGCATGATCCCGGTCGCGGGGAATTGGAAAATAGGTTGTCTTATTTCCCTCTTTAAAACCGGCCCACTTCCAATTATCCTCATGCCGGCCCCAATCACCAATCCAGATATCGAAAACCCTTGCACGCGCAAAAGCAGCGGGATCGATGCGGTTGTCATGATCTTTGTAAAGTTTTTTGAACAATTCATAACTTCTTACCACATCATCCGCACCATAGGAACCCGCCTTGTTGCCCTTTCCTTCTTTCGGCTTTTCTTCCAGCATACCTAGCATGCCACCGAATTCCTTTTGAAACATACCCAATTTTGGATCGTCAGGTAACAAATACAAAGAAGGCTGCGCATGTAAAATGTCTGTAGCATCGAGCATATAAGAAACAGGCATGGCTCCGTAAGGATGCTGCGTGGCCGTGAACTGTCTTGATAATCCCACTACAAATGTTTTTCTGAGAACAGGATCAAGTGCTTTCACAGGGTCCTTATTCACACTACGGAAAACATAGGATTTTCCATCACCACCTTGCAGCGAAAGCGAATGTGTCTGCCGTCCACCTCCCTTTCCTATAGCGGTCAATCCTCCACGGGCAGTGTCGAGATTAAGGTAAGGTATCTGTATGGCAGTCGTCCAGCTCGACCTGTACAATGAACCGAGAAATGCTTTCTTCATCAAGCCGGCTTTGTATTCGGCACCACCAACTGCAGCGCCAATACTGTCAGCAAAATCAGGATTCATATGTTCAGCAGGAAAAAATTTTTTTCCTGCATGGAACATAACGCGAATTCAGCGGTGCTCCGGATCCATCCGGGTTACAGGAAGACTGGTAAAGTTCCTTAGTAGTAATGCCAAGAATTTTTCCTTCAGCCAGCTCCACTACGTCAGCCATTACTTTGCCATCCTGATAATAAGTGAGCTTGATGAACCCTTGTTCTTTGGATCTGTAAATCGTGTTCTTTGATGTTGCCGACGCTACTTTTTTAACAATTGCACCACTCACCAGTTGGTAAGAGTTTTCAAACTCCAATATTTGTAAATTGTAATCATGTGCCGAGGCATAAATAAAGGGTGACTGATCCTGTAAGAGGAATTTCAGGCTGCCGGCGAATGATCGGTAAGCACTGTAGGCCATGTCTTTTGGATCGCCAATGTTCTGATGATAGGCCGCTTTGAATGTGCCAATGACAGGAGGAGAAAAATGTTGCCCTATAGCATTTCTGCCTCCATAATTTCCATTGGAGATTGCAGGATGATGCCCTGCTATCAATACGTTTTTTTCACTGTTTACTTCCAGCAGATCTTCCAGCTGCTCCATAAATTGCTGTTCCACCAATACGTCACAACTGGTGGCCGGTGCATGCGGACGCTCATGAGGATGAATCCACCATGGTGAACTGATCAATATCAACAGCAGATCTTCCCCAAGATCAATGGTCACCGGGCCGGGACATCCGGTTTCAGGCAGGAAGACCTTCTTACCTGCAATACCATTTACCAGCTGCTCCAACTTTATAACAGACTCCCAGCCATGTATGCCGGAGTTGTTCCAATCCAGGTCGCCCGGAATAAAATACACCGCTGCTTCGGGGGCATCTTTAACCACCGCAAACAGTAACCGAATAAAAGCGGAATCTTCATTCAATGCATTTACTTCCAATCCGCTCTTGTGTAAAATATCGCCATTGTAGATTACGGTAACAGGTGCTGTTTCTTTAAGTACCGATTCATGGAGTGCCTCGAGGTTTTTTGTGTTTTCTGCATCGGCGGTATTGCCGGCCAGGTACACTATCCTCGAAACAATGCCGGTGCTTTGTTGTGAATAAGCACTATACGCACTTATGCATAGAAGAAGAAAAACGCAGATGAAAATACCTGGTGAATTACAAGCCATATGATTGATTGCATTGATTTTTGGCATTGCCGCCAACAACCTTTTCAATCCCACCAACCTGCCATTTTACGATCTGAAAGTATTAAAAATTAGTTGAATTAAAAACAATCGTGCGATCTGACCTTTTATCTTGTACTGTCTGTATTCTTCAAAGTAATAATTACAAAAGATGGAAGCATACGGAATCCGATCTAAATGTACTAACGGGTTGAAAAATGGATCACATTTCCGGAAATAAAATTTAATATGAAGCATACGCACTGTTTCCGGATTGTTTTAATAAAAACCACTTCGGAGCAATATTTACAGCGCCACAAATAATTCTGCTGCTTGGCATTTTATATTTACCCCTCATAATATCATAGAATCTATATCTTGGAATTCGATTCCATAGTATGGATTTACTTATTTACATCGGACTGGCCTGGCTGGTAATCTGCGTGGTAGTTTACTTCATTCAGGAGCGGTTCATTTTTCACCCGGAAAAATTGCCGCAGAATTTCAAATTCCAGTACGACCGGCCGTTTACTGAATTATTTTTTGATGTAGAACGCAATGTGCGGATTAATGGTCTGCATTTCGCTGTTGAAAATCCAAAGGGCATCATCCTCTATTTTCATGGTAATACAAGAAGCATCAAAGGCTGGGCGAAATATTCCAAAGACTTTACAAAGTACCAGTATGACCTGGTGATGATAGATTACCGGGGCTTTGGAAAAAGTACCGGCAAGCGTTCGGAAGAAGTGATGCTGAAAGATGCGCAATTCGTATATGAAGAACTTAAGAAACAATACAACGAAGACCAGATCATCGTGTATGGCAGAAGTATCGGAAGTGGATTTGCCGTGCGCGTGGCCAGTTTAAATACGCCCCGTTTTTGCATCCTCGATGCTCCTTACTATAGCTTCCAGCATATCTCCAGCCGTTACCTGCCATTCCTTCCTATGCCCTTCCTGTTAAAATATCCAATACGCGCAGATTTATGGATGGAATATGTGAAATGTCATACCTACATTCTACATGGTACAAAAGATCGGTTAATTCCAATTAATAGCAGTGAACGGCTTGCAGCCATAGCGCCGAAACGTATTACGCTAATCCGTATAGAAGGCGGAAAACACAATAACCTCCCTTCATTTCCGCAATATCATGCATTTTTGCGCGACATATTGCTTTACTAAATGACAAAAAAGATGGGATGGCTGTTATCAGGATTGATTGTGCTGTATGCCCTGTACTGCCTGGTCTTCCTGTTCTTGCAATCCGTTTTCATCTTCCGGCCACAAAAACTTCCGGCATCTTTTGCCTTTAACCCCGGTGTTCCTTTCGAAGAAGTCAGACTCAAAGCAACGGATGGCACCTTGCTGCATGGGCTACTTTTGCAACCGGATGCGCCGGGAGGAACCATCCTCTATTTTCATGGTAACTGGAAAAACCTGGAGAACTATCTACCCTTCACCAAAAAATTCACCGACCTCGGTTACCGGGTATTGATACCTGATTACCGGAGCTTTGGAAAAAGTAAAGGCCGTCTGACAGAGCGGTCATTCCTGGGTGATACTTTTTACTGGTATGATTATGCCATCAGTCAGTGCCCGGCTGAAAATATTTATATATACGGCCGTTCATTAGGCACTGCAGCAGCTGCATATCTTGCTGCCAACCGTTCCTGTAAACAATTGATCCTGGAAACACCTTTCGTAAATATGTACGACATTGCCCGTCGTTATGGTATGCCATTCCCGAATGGAAATTATTTTTCCTTCAGTTTACGGAATGACAGTGCCCTGAAAGCTGTCACCGTTCCCGTTTTGATATTGCATGGCACAAAAGATGAAACGGTTTCTATTGAATCAGGAAGAAAACTGAAGCAGTACTTAAAGCCGGGCGATCGATTTGTGGAAATAGAAAATGGTAAACATAAAAACCTGAATGAATTTAAAGAATATCACCTCGCACTTGAAAATTTTATGAAGCAGGTGGAATGATAAAACATTGCCGGAATGGCTTCGGCAATCATCAATAGGCTGAAGGACTCTGTGGCATTTTTTTCAATGAAAAATTCACTGCGCCATGAATACCAATTACCACATTATGTGGCCTATCAAACTCGAGGTATTCGGGAACATCCTTCACAAAGAGATCTGAACCATAGGATGCCCGAAGGCCCACAGTATAGAAAGCTGCTTTGCGGGAAAGAAAATCATAATCAACTCCGGCTACCAGTGCATACTCATTCTTACGGAAGAGATTCTGCTCTGATACCCGCTCCTTTGTTTCATCTACGCTGTAAGAAAGCAATCTGCCATATTGAAATCCGACTGAATAGTTTACAAAAATCGGTGTTTCTGTTATGCCCGACCAGCCCTGCACCTTATATCGGGCCATCACAGGAAATTGCATATAGTTAAATGAAACGTGCTTTTGGTTGTACTCAAGGCTTGTGGTCCTGTTGTCGGTAGGCAGGTATTTATAACGCTGTCCTTCCTGAGAATGAATGACCCATGCTACTTCCAGTCCCCACTTATTGTTCATGTTATAACCACCATGCAGCATAAACGCTGTCCCAAAAGTGGGTGTATATTTCAGGTTCTCATCATGAAATGCCCGCTTGTCTATGATATGTGTGCTGTTGAAATTCTCTCCAAAGCCGATATACAATCCGGAAGCATCAGCCAGGTAGTATTGCGAATTTTTATTCACCACAGGTGATGGACTATGCTTAACTTTTTTTGGGGAAATGATCTGTGTGGATGCTGTTAACCCGGAAGGTGCTGACAGCGTTAAGGGGGCCACATCAAAGGCAACATCAGTCCAGGCAATCGGCACTTGCATACTGTTTTCGACCAAAAATTCTGACGCATATTTTGGTGATGACTCATTTAAATTGACCGGTGAAAATTGTTCAGCATCATTGATTACCACTATTGGTACCGCTTCATTTTCTATCACCTCTTTTGCTTGCTGCTTATTCTCCTCTGCCTTTATCAGATCTGAAGTTGATGATTCAACAGATATGATATCATTTTCAATATAATTCCTTACCGGTTTGCTGTTTTCCTGTTGCACTTCCAGTAAAGTTGATGATTCAGAAACAGGATTTTTTTGAACATTTCCGCTTTCTTCTGTCGAACGATTCGATACAATCAAGGCATCTCCTTTGGGTTGAATTTTGGAACTCATCCACACACCACCGGAACCTGCTAACAGTAACAATAATACCAACAGCAACCGCTTTCCGGTCGCGTTTTTTCGCTGTTCAAAATGAAGGGCATCCGACAGTCGGTTCCACACCTTCGCCGACGGCTGCACTTTATAGTGGTGCAACTGCTTTTTGAACTGATCGTCAACAATATGTTTATCAGAAGACAGCGGCATATTTCTGTACCCTTTGTGAATTCAATACCATCTTTTGTAACAAGTATCTTGCCCTTGCCAATTGCGATTTTGACGTGCCAACATTGATCGAAAGCATATCAGCAATTTCCTGGTGCGAGTATCCTTCTATTGCATAGAGGTTAAAAACAGTACGATAACCCGGCGACAATCGCTGAACCATTTTGATTAAGTCGCTGGCCGACAGGTGGTGAAAATCATCCTGCTGAACCAGGTCGTTCTTCATATCCTCTACCTCAAGCATATTATTCGTCGCCTGGTTCTTGCGATACCCTTCAATAGCCGTATTGACGAAAATGCGCTTCATCCATCCTTCGAAAGATCCCTCATTCCTGAACTTATGAAGATTAGCGTATGCCCTGATGAAACCTTCCTGCAACATATCTTCTGCCTGGTAATAATCATTAGCATATCGCAGGCAAATCGTAAACATGCGCGGAGCAAAAACTTTGTAAAACTCCTCCTGCATGCTGCGATCACCTGTGACGCAGCCACTAATTAGTTGCTGCTCGCTGACCTTATCTTTACCCCAAAGTCGCATGGATGATATTTTAATGACTTAAAAATAAGAAGATTAGTTGCATTAGAAAAATAAGATAAGATACAGTTATCATCTGGAACAATAAACAGACCCTGCAAAAGCAGGCAACACCTGCACTTTACAAGGTGGAATTTGTACTTAACCAACCTGTTGATTCAGCCATAAGATCATCTTATCAATTGCAATCCGGCGATGACTTATGTCATTTTTCTCTGAAGCATTCATTTGTGCAAAAGTAAGTGCAGTACCTTCAGGGATGAAGATGGGATCATATCCGAATCCCTTTTCACCAGCAGGTTCCTTTGCTATCGTACCATTTACAATGCCTTCAAAATATTGAGTTTCATTATGATAAAAAAGGCAGATAACGGTTCTGAAATGAGCATTGCGGTTGTCATTATCCCCTAATTCCTGCAACACTTTGGCAACATTGTCTTGCGGCTTCTTTCCTGCGCCTGCATAGCGGGCAGAATAGACACCTGGCGCACCTCCCAATGCATCAATTTCCAATCCGGTATCTTCTGAAAAACAGTCTATTGAAAATTGCTGATGTACAAATAATGCTTTCTCCAGGGCATTCTCCTGTAAAGTTTCATGTGTTTCAGGTAGCTCCGCAGTAAAATGTAAATCGTGAAGCGAAAGGATATTGAATTGATGACCAACTAAAGCCTGCACTTCGTCGCGCTTATGCTGGTTCTGTGTGGCAAAGAGGATTTTCAAGATTTCTTTTTTCTGAGGTGGCTGAACATATTTCCCGCAACATGGAAAAATTCTTTTTTTAGTTTTTCATTTTTCTGTACTTCGGCAAACGGTGATGTAAAGAGTAATATGCCATCCATAAATCTGATCATCGCATTTAATTTATGATCTATATTCAAACCCAGATCAGCAGGAATTGCACCAAAACAAATGAAGCAGGTAAATCCATATACTAACCTGATTTTGTTTAAGTTAAGCAACTCATCCTGCATCAGATAACAAGCAACTTCATTTCTTTCCAACCCGGTCCAATCCGCCATTTTCTTCAGCAGGTCAAGGTCTTCGGCAGATATGGGGTGATTCATCGCATTTCTAAGCACGAAGAGCAATTTAGGTGTCTTCATTGGAACTCCATCAAGGTCAGTAAGCTCAGGGGCGATGGATTCATTTGCTACATAAATGGGTTTGCTGAACAAGTACCCATATAAACTCATAGTTTGTTCCTCCTGCATGCCGGTTTGATTATTGTGCCTAAAAATATTCATTCTCTGAATAGTTTCTTTGCCAGAGAATCATTTTTTATTTTTATGGCAGGATCATTATTAGCCAATCATCCTCATTGCTCCTCTAAAATCTTACCTATGAAGTATCCTTTCCACATTGAACGGACAGAGACGTCACGTTTGGGAACTGTCAATTTCAAAGATCTTGCTTTCGGCAAATTATATGGTGACCATATGTTTGTGGCGGAATGCAAGAAAGGAAGGTGGACCGATTGTAAAATCACTCCGTATGGTAACCTGTATTTTAGTCCTGCATCATCAGCATTGCATTACGGGCAAATCATTTTTGAAGGCATGAAAGCTTATAAGGACCCGGATGGAAATCCACAATTGTTTCGACCGGAACAAAATCACAAGCGATTTAATGCCTCTGCTGCAAGAATGGGAATGTCAGAAATCCCACAGGAACTCTGGCTTGATGCGCTTCATGAACTGATTAGCCTTGACCAGGAATGGATTCCTGAAGAAGAAGGATGTTCGTTGTATGTGCGCCCATTTATGTTTGCCACCGACCGTTTCATAGGTATACGACCTACGGAGTTTTTTAAATTCATTATCATCACTTCACCTGCCGGATTTTACTATGCCAAACCGGTAAAAGTGATTGCTTCCGATCATTATGTAAGAGCTTTTCAAGGTGGTGTTGGCTTTGCCAAAGCTGCAGGCAATTATGGTGCAACCATGCTTCCGCTTAAAGAAGCGCAACAGCAGGGATTCGACCAGGTTTTATGGACCGATGGCCTGGAACATAAGTATGCGCAGGAAATCGGCACCATGAATGTCTTTTTTATGATTGATGGTGTGGCGGTAACTCCTGAACTGGATGGCACCATTCTCGATGGCATAACCCGCGACAGTGTGATACAGTTGCTGCATAGTTATGGTACTCCGGTTGAAGTGCGCCGGATTTCCCTGGATGAAATTGCAGATGCACATAAAAAGGGACTATTTACCGAAGCATTTGGAACAGGCACGGCGGCATCTATCGCACCCATCTCTCATGTTGGATATAAAGGCGCTGTGATGCAATTACCACCGGCTTCAGCATGGGAATATTCGACCAGGCTTAAACATGATCTGGAAGCCATAAAAACCAGCCGATTACCGGATCCCTTCGGATGGGTAGCAAAAGTAAAAAGCAAACTGGTTCCGGAAGAAGCTCCGATAATGTAGGGAGTTTAGTAGCAAAGTAAATATAAGCCGACTTTGGGTACAATTGTTTGTAGTGGGGGTTAAATGGCTAAATGGTTAAATTGCTAAATTGCTGCCGCGAAGCCGATCACTTGCTATTCTGTAATCACTATTCTACTTTACTCACATACTCAAAAACTCAATAATCCTGTCGTTGACTGAAGTAGGTTGACTTTTGATTGTTACAATTGCTATTTGTCTTAAGTCTTAAATCTTAAGTCAATATTCAATTTGTCGTATACCCGCTTTACCCTAAAACAAGTGTAAAATGATACCATCACCTGCAATATCTGGTCAAAAAAGATTCATTGAATGTTAATTCGTTGCCTTCCTCTTTTTTCGTTCGCGCATATTGAGAAATTCCACCAAGAAGGAAAATGCCATAGCGAAGTAGAGGTATTGTTTTTCAATATGATAATGTAACCCATCCGCAACGAGCAATACACCGATCATTAGCAAGAAAGAAAGCGCCAGCATCTTGATGGTAGGATGATTGTTGATGAATTCGCTGACCCATTTTGAGAACAACAGCATAAAGCCCATGGCAGCGGTAACAGCAATCACCATAATCGTCACATCTTCCACCAGCCCTACTGCAGTCAGAATAGAATCTACGGAAAACACCACGTCAATAATGATAATCTGTGTAATGACTGATGAAAAAGTGTTTTTACCTTTAACTTGCTGTGAATGCTCCTCCCCTTCAATTTTCTGATGTATTTCCTTGGTTGTCTTATACAACAGGAACAATCCTCCGGCAATCAATATTACATCACGGGCACTGATAGCAAAAGTGCTGATGGTAAGTAATGGCTCCGTAAGGTGTGTCAACCAGGAAATGGAGAATAACAGTAATATCCTTACAATCAAAGCAAGGGCAAGTCCAATAGCCCGACCACGCTGCTGTTGGCTTTTTGGAAGCCGGTCGGCAATAAGTGATATAAATATGATATTGTCGATACCCAGTATTATTTCCATCAATAACAGGGTAAACAAACTTACCAGGCCATCGGCAGTTAATAAAAAGTCAAACATAGTGCTGTTGTTTATTTAGGACGCAAAAGTAAAAAGTGATTTGATTCAATCAACATCAATCTTTCAACCGGAATATAACATGCCGGCGATTACTGCTGTCATGAAACAGGCAATGGTGCCGCCAATCAACGATTTGATACCCAAAGAAGAAAGATTCTGACGCTGATTGGGAGCTAATGCGCCAATGCCGCCAATTTGTATCCCGATGGAAGAAAAATTCGCGAAGCCGCATAAAGCATACGTGGCAATTACAATAGACCTGGGGTCAGTAAGTAATCCTTCCTTCATCATTTCGCTCATGGAGATATAAGCTACAAATTCATTGATCACGGTTTTTTCCCCCAATAACTGTCCTATGTAAATCATATCATGAGACGAAGCACCCATGAGCCAGGCAAGCGGTGCAAACAGGTAGCCAAACAGAAACTGCAGCGATAATCCATCAAACCGATTATCAGTTAATGACACAATCTGGCCGTTGATGCCGATGAGTCCTCCAAACAAGTGCAACAGGTAGTTGAAAACAGCCATCAATGCAATAAAAACAACGAGCATGCCGGCTACATTCAATGCCAGCTTTAAACCATCTGTGGTGCCATTGGCAATTGCATCCAGCACATTGCTGCCAATCTTTTCCTTTGGCACTTTAAGATCCCGTGCAACGAGTTCTCCTTGCGTTTGCGGAAACAACATTTTGGCGCAGACAATTGCTGCAGGTGCCGACATAATTGATTGTGATAGCATGTGCAGGGCGTAAAATTCCTGCTGTTCGCGATCAGCCCCGCCAAGAAAACCTACATATGCCGCTAAAACACTTCCTGCAGTATTTGCCATACCACCTACCATGATACACAGGATCTCACTCTTCGTCATACCTGCGAGGTAAGGCTTCACCATCAATGGTGCTTCTGTTTGTCCAAGAAAAATATTGGCCGCCGTAGACATACTCTCCGCTCCGGAAATCTGCTTCATGGTCTTACTCATTATCCAGGCAAATCCAAACACTATTATTTGCAGGATGCCCAGGTAATACAACAATGCAGAAAGCGCTGCGAAAAAAACGATGTTAGGCAATACCTGCACGGCAAATACAAAAGCCCAGGATTGTGACTGGTCAGCGAGATTTCCAAAAAGGAACTCAGTACCCTTGTGCGACAAGTTAATCAGCGTTACAAAACCTTGCGAGATATATTCGAAAATATCCCTGAAAAAGGGCACATGGAGTATTCCAACTGCAAATACGAGTTGCAGAATAAGACCTGTACCCACCAGTTTCCAGTCTATTGCTTTCTTATTATTGCTGAATAGATAACAGAGAAACACCAATCCTGCCAAACCCAGTAACCCGCGAAAAATTTCCATCGCAACTTATTTAAGCGAAAGATGATAATTAAATGGAAGAATTGGAAATAGCAGCCGGACCGCAAATCAATTTGCAACGTGTTGTTGCCGGTTAGAAACCATGCAGTCATAAACTTGTTTTCAGAAAATGACAGCCGCAATAAATGATAATACCTTGAAACACCTGTATTTTTCAACGTAGTTTCGCTGCGGAAATAATACGATGCCTTTACCTGATACCAATGCTAAATCAATCATTCTCTTTGACGGAGTTTGCAATCTATGCAATGGATTTGTGCAGTTCATCATCAAACATGACAAAGCAGGGCGATTTGTATTTGGAATGTTGCAGTCGGAGCATGCTGCAAAAATATTGGCAGATTACAATTACAACAATAAAAAAATGAACAGTGTGATCCTGATTGAGGATGGAAAAATTTTCTCTCAATCAACTGCTGCATTGCGTATCGCTAAGAAACTGGATGGAGGCTGGAAACTTTTTTATGCATTTATCATTTTTCCTGCCTTTCTGCGCGATGGTGTGTATGCATTTATTGCGAAGTATCGGTACAGAGTCTTTGGAAGAACCGATTCCTGTATGATACCCACTGCGGATTTGAAAGAAAAATTTATTGACTGAGAAGTGGTCTTAAATGAATAATAATATATGTTATACCGCTTGCATTTCGGCTTCGCTCAGGGTGCCTACTGTTTCAAAATAAGGCTTTCAGGATTGATTTTTTCTCCTGGAAATTTCATCACGTACCCTTATAGCCTGCTCATAATCTTCCTTCTCCAGCAACGTTTGCAATAACTGATTTAACTCCGGAAGCGATTGGCTGGTGAGGTCCATTGATTTTACGGCTGTAGCTGTTCCGGATTTCTTTTCTGATTTGCGTTCCTTGATCTCCAGTTTTTCTTCTTTAGCCGGTTCTTCCAGGATCAGTCCGGCAGAATCCAATATGAATTCATAAGTATAAATAGGGCAATCAAAACGAACTGCCAAAGCCAACGCATCGGAAGTTCTTGAATCTACTTCAATAAGCTCATTACCATGCTTGCATACCAACTGAGAATAAAAAATTCCATCCAGCAAATTATTGATAATCACTTCCTTCACTTCAATGTTAAATGAATGGCATATACTCTTCATCAGGTCATGTGTAAGTGGCCGTGTTGGATTCATTTTTTCCAGTGCCACCGCAATTGCCTGCGCTTCAAATCCACCAATCACGATAGGTAACCGCCGGATGCCACTCACCTCACCCAGCACCACCGCATAAGAATGCGATTGCGTGATGCTATGTGACAATGCGACTATTTCCAATTCTATCTTCTTCATGCTCAACTCGTGGTTAAAAAACTAATTCCCTGCCTTAAACTTGCGAAATGCTTCGTTCAGTTTTGGAACAACTTCAAATGCATCACCCACTATTCCGTAATCTGCTGCTTTAAAAAACGGCGCTTCCGGATCCTTATTAATTACTACCATCACCTTACTGCCATTTACACCTGCCAGGTGTTGTATCGCTCCTGAAATTCCTATTGCAATATACAAATTTGGGCGTATCGCAACGCCGGTTTGCCCTACGTGCTCTGTATGCGGGCGCCAATGAATATCAGCAACCGGGCGCGAACAGGCAGTGGCTGCACCCAGTATCCCCGCCATCTCTTCCACCATCCCCCAGTTCTCAGGGCCTTTCAATCCACGTCCTCCTGAAACTACAATCTCTGCATCTGACAAGGATATTGTTCCCGATGCTTTTACTACTTCCTTTACCGTTACTCTAAAATCGGAATCTTCCAATTCAGGTTTAAATGCTGCTACAGTAGCATCAATAGGTTTTTTCTCCGGGGCAATCGAATTTGACATCAGCGAAATGATCTTCTTGGCAGAATGCATTTCATAGGTTGCAAAAGCCTTTCCTGAAAAAACATTTTTCTTAACCAGGAATGAGTTGCCCTCCAGTACCGGCAGATCAATAGCACCAGAAACCAATCCTGCACGCAGTTTCGCTGCAAGTACCGGAGCAATAGCCTTACCGCTGTAACTCTGTATAAGCACCAACACATCTGCATTGGTTTGTGCTTCTGCCTGTGTGATGACTTTAGCATAGACGAGCGGATCAAAATTCCTGAGCCTGCTGTCATTGACATACCATACCTTGCTTATTCCATAATCTCCTAATGATTTCAATTCACTTTCTGCAGCTTCATCAATACACAAAGCATGTGTTTCCACGCCAAGTAAGGTACCCACCTTCACTCCGTAAGTGGCCGCCTCAAAAGCTGATTTTTTGAATTTTCCTTCTGATGCTTCAACAAAAACAAGTACGCTCATTGGTTATACTTTATAGTTTTATCTGAATCTAATCTCTTTCTAAACAATGCTAAAACAGCTACGACAGGTTATCAAAAAAGCGGTTTGATTGTTACGATTTATTTCGCGGCTATTAAATCACTTTCGCTTCATTATGCAACAAAGCAACTAACTCTTCAGGCTGATCGGCATTAATCATCCGCGGGCCTGCCTTTTCCTTCGGCAAATCATATTTCTTCACAGAAGTGAGTTTTTCGGAAGGAAAAGGAGGAAGCACTTTTATGGGTTTTGTTCTGGCTGCCATGATGCCACGCATATTCGGAATTCTTGCTTCGGCCATTCCTTTCGAAGCACTGATTACAAAAGGTGTCTGAACAGTAAGCAGTTCTCTGCCTCCTGAAATATCACGCTCCAAACTTGCAATATTACCGGCTATATCCATCTTAGAAGCCAGTGAAACAAATGGAATATCAAGTAGTCCGGCAATCATTCCGCCTACCTGTGAACCATTGTAGTCAATCGTTTCTTTACCCAGCATAATGATATCATATTGCTCCGACTTTGAAAACTGAGCAACCTGGTCTGCTACAAAAAAAGCATCGTCAGGCTCTGCATCAATTCTCACAGCATCATCACCACCAATGGCCAGAGCTTTACGGATGATAGCGTCACAATCAGCACTGCCAACATTCATTATTGTTACGGTAGCGCCTGCCTGTTCTTTCATCTCTATGGCCCGCACCAGTGCATACCATTCATCGTATGGATTAATAATAAACTGAACCTTGTCGCTGTTAAACTTCGAATTATTATCCGTAAACGAAATTTTAGAGGTAGTATCGGGTGTCTTGCTGATGCAAACTAGAATCTTCATGTATATCTTCGTCTTTGTTTTGCGGATTGTCGCCGGTTGATACCGAAAACTGTTATGAAGCCGCAAAGGTAGCCAAAAAACCTTTTCCAGTTAGTGTATGAACACACCAAGAATTGATCAGTTACTTAAATTTTTATCCGCCAATCCAAAGGATAGCTTTGTGCGGTTTGCACTAGCGCTGGAATACGATAAACTTGGGAATGAGGAAAAGACCCTTGCGTATTTTGAAGAAATCAGGAATGATGACCCTGACTACACCGGTACCTATTATCATTTGGGTAAATTATATGAACGGCTTAACAACAAGGAGTCAGCCCTTAATACATATAAAGAAGGCCTGAAAAGAACAGCAGGAAAAGATGATAAGAACTACCGTGAACTGCAGGAAGCACTGAATCAATTGCTTTATGATGAATGATAGCATTTTTGTGAACACTGCAGTAAGTCAAGATAGCTTACCAGGCTGTAAGGAAGTGTTAAAAGAAAAATATGCTTAATCGACCTGCCCTTCGACTTCGCTCATGCCCCCCCCCCCCCCCCTAGCAGCCGTGCGCCGAATAAGGCTTTCCCCTTCGGCTCCGCTCAGGGGGCAAGATAAATCCGGTCGCCTGAACGCCCACGCAAGACCGGCAGCGGCCGATTTTCGGGAAGAATGAGTTAAATTTTTGCGCCCTTCGGCTCCGCTCAGGGAGCAAAAATTTATACCCTTCGACTTCGATCAGGGTGCGGCCTCAACGACTCCGAACCATAAACTCTTCGGTAAGCTGAGTACAATCGCAGCCGAAGCATGTTTAAATAGGGGTGTACGACAAGTTGGATATATATTATTGGGTGTTGAAATTGAGTATTGAGTAAAGTGAGTAAAGGAGCGTAGTGATTACAAAATAGCAAATGATCGGCTTCGCCGCAACCATTTAACCATTTAGCCATTTAGCCATTTAACAATATAACCCACCAACCATTGCTTAACAAGATGAACGAATTGTCGTACACCCTTTAAATAGTTGTAGAACTTGTATCAAAACAAACTATCATATTTTAGCAGACCCTAAGCAAGTTGGTATATTTGGTATACTAAAAAAATTAACGGCCGTTTTCAAGTCAGCTCTTGTTTACGGAAGCTTGATAAACAAACCTTTCCAATGAATCCTGAATTCCTTCGCGATTATTGTCTTCTAAAAAAAGGGGTAACAGAAGAATTTCCTTTTGACCAGGAAACCTTGGTTTTCAAGGTCATGAATAAAATATTTCTTCTTACCAGTTTAGAAAGCAAGCCGCTCCGCATCAATGTCAAATGTGATCCGGAACTGGCCATATCATTAAGGGAAAAGTATGAAGCGGTATATCCGGCTTACCACATGAACAAAAAACACTGGAACAGTGTGGAGTGCATAGGCAGCATTCCACATGATGAATTGTTGGGTATGATTGATCACTCTTATGAGCTGGTGGTAAAAGGATTGCCAAAAAAAATGCAAGCCCAACTTAATAGTCTTTAGTCTTAAGTCTTACGTCCTGGATCCTGGATCCTGGGTCCTGAATCCTGGGTCTTGAATCTTGAATCTTAAGAAATGCAGTAACTATGGAGCAGCCGGTTTCAACTTAAACCCCAATTGCGCAAGCAGTTTATCCTGATCATCATATACATAAACTCGGTATGCACCGGCATCATACAAAGTAACTTCTTTAGCCAGCCAGTTTTTGCCCGGTACCATCAACTGTTTTAGCGTGGAGCTGAATACCTCCTTTCCTTTATCCAGTTTATACACATCATAACTGATTTCAACCGGCTTTGTGGTTCCAAACTGGAATAAAAAAAACAGCGACACCCCTCCCTTTGACAGCACAAATTCCTGTGCCACACCTGAAGGAATGCCTTCCTTACTTACTGATTTGCAAAAAGTAAGTGATTGGGACAGGGAAACATTGGCATTGGCAAGCAAAAAGATGCTTAAGAAAATGGTGCTGATTAATTTCATAGTGCTGATTTTCATTGTGCCGGTTTCAAAAACCGTTCCTGCTTTAAATAGACTATCTTAAAACCTTTTACTGCGTATTAGCTGTTAAATGCGTATCTTTTGAAAAACTAAAATTATGAAAAAAATTCTCTTAGCAAGCGCCCTCTTCGGCGGGTTGACCTTTCTTATCTCTTGTGGCGGCGAATCCGCTAATGAAAAAGAGACTACCACTACTGAATCTGATGCATACGTTGCAGAAGAACCTACAACCCCATATGATCCTGCCAGGATAGATCCTAATGCACCTGTTATGGAAGTCAACCTGGAAGCTGTTGGGAATTCCATGGATGTGATGGCTTTTTCTACTGCTGAAATAAGAGTTAAAAGCGGGACTACCGTGAAGATCAACTTTGTAAATAAAGCTACTGATGCGGCAATGAAACATAACATCTTCATTGTAAAAAATGGAACAGCTGAAGCTGTTGCGACAGCATCAATTACCGCCGGCCCCGACAAGAACTTCATTCCGGACGATAAGTCCAATATCCTGTTTACTTCAAATGTGCTGGATCCAGGTAAATCCGAAGTTTTGACATTTGCTGCACCGCCTGCCGGAACCTACCAGTTTGTTTGCACTTACCCTGGTCACTGGCAAAAGATGAATGGCAAGTTTGTGGTAGAATAACTCCTTAGTAATTATTCATCGGGGAGTAACGTCCTTTTCGCTTTGCAAGCTTACCACTTGCAAATGCGAAAAGGAATGATTAGTTATTTCTGATGCAGTCGAACATTGAAGCAGCATGATTGTGTGATTTATGATGTATGCACGGCGGAGAGAAGATTACGAATCGAGAATCAGGTAGCCGGCCGCAGTTTTGCAGCAAGGACTTTTTCTTTCAGGTAGTTGTAAATTTCCTGCTGTGACCTGCAAGGTAGTTGCTGATCTTTTTTATATTGATTGAACTGATTGGCATCCACTACCCTTGCTTTCACATTGTCTTTGAATTGCAAATTGAAATAATCTTTTAACTCGTTCCGTATCTCTGCATCATAAACCGGGCAAGCCATTTCGACCCTGCTGTTCAGGTTGCGCACCATCCAGTCGGCTGAAGTAAGGTATACGATTTCATCACCGCCATTGTTGAAAATGAGTATCCTGGAATGTTCCAGGAACCTGTCAACAATACTTATAATTTCGATTTTCGACTTGAGCTCTTCTGAGATGGCATAGAGGGAACAGGTACCTCGTACCAACATGCGAACTTTTACTCCGGCTTTTGCCGCCTCCACCACTTTTGCTACCATTGCGAGGTCTGCTACATTATTGAGTTTAATATCAATCCTTGCCGGTTTTCCATCCTGGGCAAATTCAATTTCCCTGTTAATCAGCTTCTCCAGCTTCTTCCGCATATAGGTGGGCGACATCACCAAATGCTTATAGTCGGGTAAGCGGTAGCTGTTCTGAAAAAATTCAAACATCAGTTGCAATTCATCGGTTATACGCTTGTCGGTTGTAAATAAGCTATGGTCGGCATACACTTCTGCCGTTGATTCATTGTAATTTCCGGTAGAGATATTCGCGTATTGAACAATCTCTCCTTTTTCTCTTCGGGAAATAAGGCAAACCTTACTGTGTACTTTCAGGCCTTGAATTCCAAAAATTACCTGGGCACCTTCTTCACCCAACTGATCGCTCCATAAAATATTATGTTCTTCATCAAACCGTGCCTGCAACTCCATTACCACCAATACCTTCTTGCCATTTCTTACGGCATTAATCAAAGCATTGGCCACCCTGGAGTTTTTGGCAAGCCGGTAAAGTGTAATCTTTATTTCTGTAACCTTGGGATCAATGGCAGATTCGCGGAGGAAGTCAATGAATGAATCAAATGAATGATACGGAAAATGAAGCAGGATATCCTTTCTTTTAATAACCTGCAGGATACTCTTGTTTGGCTCAATATCCGGGTGATGAAGATGATTTATCCTGGGATAGAGCAAATGTATTTTACCCAAAGACGGAAACTTCTGAAAGTCTTTAAAGTTATGGTATCTAGCTCCGGCTACCAGGTGGTCATTTCCTTTTTTAAGGTGCATCCGTTTTAAGATATAATCAAGCATATCTGAGTCGATGGCTGCATCATAAATAAACCGCACGGGCTTCCCTCTCTTACGTTGCTTGATGCCTTTCTCAATTTTCTCTGTAACGCTTTGATTAAAATCTTCAAGCAAGTCAAGTTCTGCATCACGCGTGAGCTTGATGGTAGCCGCTTTGTAGGTATCATGCGGAAAAATATAGAATACATCATCCAGGCAATACCGTATTACATCATCCAGCAAAACCACAAAATTCCGGTCCCCGTTCTTAGGCAATACCAGGAAACGGGAAAGCCGGTCCGTCGGCACTTCAATTACCGAATACTTCGATTTATGTTTACCAGTGCTGTCAGAAAGCAAAACAGCAAGATAAATAGCATGATCCTTCAGGTAGGGGAATTCTTCGATAGCATCTACCATAATGGGAACCAATACCGCTCTCACCTCCTGGTGAAAATAATTTCTTACAAAAGCGCCTTGTTCAGGTGTAAGCTGTGACTCATTCAAAATAAAAATATTCTCCTGTTCCAATTCATGCACGATATGCTGATAGATCAGGTTGAACCTGTTTTGCATCGTGATTACCCGGTCCAGAATTTCAGCCATCACCTTCTTGGGTGATTCGCCAATCGTTTTAATCGCTTTCTTTCGAAGGGCCGTCATTCTCTTCAAAGAGGCTACCCTTACCCTGAAGAACTCATCCAGGTTGGAAGAAAATATCCCCAGAAACCGAAGACGTTCCATTAACGGTACGGAAGTATCCTGCGCTTCCTGTAATACACGCTCATTAAATGATAACCAACTGATCTCTCTGTTAATATACTGCACAAATAGTCTTTTAAATTAAAGAAACAGCAGCATTAATCTTCGTATCGCCCTGAATAATAAAAATCCGGATCCGAATGGCTGCTTACATTATTCAAAACAGGGAGTCGAAAGTAGTAACTTCCCGAATTATTAGCTGTTAAATTTAATGAATCGGAAACATTAAGTTAATTTTCTTTGCAGTAAGATACTTCTTAACCTTCTATTTAGATGGCATTTACAGTTACGGATTCGATTTTCAGCAATCTTCTTAAACCGGATGAAAAGATGCTTTGGTCTGGACAACCAAAGCGCGGAATCCTTTTTCGTGATGCAGATATGCTATTAATCCCAATGAGCATCATCTTAATTGGATTTGCTGTTATTCTCGATTTTGCACTGCTTCATTATAAAGCTTCTATTTTTTTACAACTGTTCGGCATATTAATGGCCGGTGCTGGTCTGTATATGGGACTGATCCGGTATTTCCTGGATGCTGCCAAAAGAGCCCGCACCTTCTATTGCATCACAGATAAGAGAGTTATCGTTTCGGTAGGAAGAAAAAAGCCGGTAATAAGCACCATTCCACTAAAGAATATCGACCGGATGGAAATCACCTTTGAAAAAGATGGTTCCGGCTTTCTCATTTTCGGCAACACCAATCCGCTTTATCCCTGGCTGCTTGGTGGTTTTTATTTTACCGGCGAATCGGTTCCCGGATTAGAATTACTTCCAGATGTTAAATTCGTGTACAATATCCTGAACCGGCAAATCAAAGTGCCGGTTACCCCTTCGCTGACATCAGTTATGGCCAAAGGCGGGAGTGAGGATTTGAATTGATTAGCTTATTATTTAGCCTGTTTTCGGTTATTGCCCTCGTCAAGTTAATATAGTCTATAAATATTCCAGTTCATTAAAAAATGCCAGACAGATGAAGGCATTGGAATTCTATCTGATATGAAAATATTTGTTCTATTGAAATTGAAGTTAATTTTTGATTAACACCTGCAATTCTTCCGGAATGGCACAGTTTTGGTTTTACGAAAGGATCAATAACCTTTAGGCACCCACCTTCCAATGCAACAAGAACTCCACAGGCAATACCAGGTTTGCGAAGAACCTGCTCCTTTTGGCATCAAGATCGGATCATCCATCGAAAGAAAATTGAATCAGTTATACAAAAAAAAAGGAAGGCCCATTGCCAGGCTTTTGTTGGTGCCCTTCAAAAAGTTGTCAGGTCTTTTTGAAAAGAGAAAGAAATAAAAATTGCCTATTAACCCTGAAGTGCAACTATGATTAGCGCTTGTTTGTATCTTGCTTTCTTTCCCAATGCATTATGTTAAAGATTAACTTCCCGCCGGGTGACATCGTCATCAAAGAAGTTGAAAATGAACAAGAGCTGAATGAAATACTGCAACTACAGCAAAAAAATATTGCTGCGGTGCTTGACCCTGTTGAGATTTCTGACCAGGGCTTTGTAACGGTACAACATGATATGGAGTTATTGCTGAATATGCACAGCATAGCACCCAGCCTGATTGCATGCCATCAACAACATGTAATAGGTTATGCTTTGGTGATGACCACGGAAAACAGAAACAGCATACCTGTATTAACACCCATGTTTGAAATACTGGATCATTTGAAATTTCATAGGAAAATGATTTCTGCGTACAACTTTTTCATAATGGGGCAGGTCTGTATTGAAAAAGATTACAGGGGCCAGGGACTATTCAGGTTGTTGTACGAAGGATTATACCAAAGGCATGCTGAAAAATATGATCTGTTGATTACTGAGGTGGCTACCCGAAACAAGCGATCTATCAATGCACATGCAGGCATTGGCTTTGAAAGTATCCATCAGTATACCGATTATAGTGGTGAACAATGGGAAATATTGGTTTGGGACTGGAATAACAGCCGGTAATGTCACCAACAACCAAATTCAAACGATTGCACTATTCCGGAAAGTTGGCTTTGAAAAACACCCCTAATCATATGTTTGTAATATTTTTAAAAGTTTCTTGAACTAAATTCATTTTTCACTATTTTTGAACTCATACTCTAACAAAATCCCCAGAACATGAAAAAAGACACTTCTACACTTACAAAAAAAATTACCGGTTACTCATCGCTAGCGGCTTCATTGCTTGCGATTTCTAACCTGGCCAGTGCCCAGATTGTTTACACCGATGTAAATCCTGACGTAACTGATTCCGGTAACGGTGCAGCATATGACCTGGATTTGAATAATGATGCAACCGTTGATTTCAGAATCAGCATTACCTCCAATGGCGCCGCTGCTAAGTTGGCCGCTGAAGCAATCGGTGACAATGCAATCGCCGGTACCTACAGTGATCCTTACATTTATCCTTCAGCACTTGCTCCTGGTGATATGATCGGAGAAAGCAAAACCTGGAATTCAAATATTGGTGGAATGACCATGGCCAGTTCCGGATATTTCCAGGGAGCTTATGGTGAATGGTTTGGAGCTACTGACAAGTACCTCGGTCTGCGTATTAAAGTAGGCACCAATGAACATTATGGCTGGGTAAGGATGGATGTTACTACAGACGGTAAAACTTTTACCATCAAAGATTATGCTTTTGAAAGTACTCCAGCTGTTTCCATCGCTGCAGGTGATGCCGGAAGTATTGGCATTACACCGGTTAATGCAAATGGTTACAAGATTTATGCATTTAACAAGCAGGTGACGATTGAGTTGAAGAATAATCTCCCGGGAGATATCACCATCACCAACTTAATGGGGCAGGCTGTTAAACAAGTACAAATTAACTCCTCTGCAATGTCCATTGATTTGTCTGATCTGTCAGAAGCCGTTTACCTGGTTACTATTCGTCAGGATGGAAACGTGTTTACACAAAAGATTGTGCGCTAACCGGAACTTAATTAACTATGAATGAAAGGCTGTTTCCGTTTGAGGCAGCCTTTTTTTGTGAAAAAAAACGGAGCGTCTCCTGCTCTTGCTTTCCTTAGG
The DNA here is from genome assembly GCA_016704325.1 of Chitinophagaceae bacterium. Classification (GTDB taxonomy): domain Bacteria; phylum Bacteroidota; class Bacteroidia; order Chitinophagales; family UBA10324; genus JACCZZ01. Next base: position 118,761 of record JADJAG010000006.1, on the reverse strand, counting down.
TGTTCAAGGTATAGGTTATAACTATTGTCCTGCTAATGTGGGCTAAGGCCTGCCAGGTGCGGGGTTCATCCTATAACACCTCACTGAATTGTGGGTTTAAAGGATGCATACCAGTATTTGATTTCAACCTAAAATACCCTATTTTTTGTCTGACAATATTGATTTTTCAAATATACAAGGCAGCAACAATTGGCAGCATATTCTTTATCACTTTGCAGAAATCAAGCTTCAAATTATCCTGAATCAATATTCCATTCGGCAAAATGAGCTGACTTTAGTCTTGATCGGTACTGCTAACAAATAAAAAGGGGGCATATGCCCCCTTTTTATTTCTGTTTATGAATAAATGAAACTACAGCTCTTCATTGGCCGGTCTTGGAAACTGAACAAATACATCATCTTCCGGGCGATCAATAGGCAATTCACCTAACTTGTTGTAACGCCTCATGTCAACCCAACGATGTCCTTCTGCGAAAAGTGAGTAGCGACGCTGATTAAGAATTTCATCCGTCAATTCACCTTGTGAGGTACCACCGGAATAGTCAGCAAGGCCTGCTGATGCACGAATGATATTGATTGCATCCGTTGCGGCTGTACCGTTGCCGGTCTGATTCATAGCTTCAGCATAAATAAGAATCAGCTCCTCATTCCGGATGATACATACAGGATCTACATTCGATTTGTAAACCCAAACATCGTAATCACTGGTCAGGTCATCAGCAAAGGCCGGTTCATCCCTGAGAATGGCTTTGGCGGCCACGCGGGTATCTCCTGCTTCTGCTTCAGAAACAAATAATGGCTGTGCACAACGTGCATTGGAACCGGTAGATGAGTTGAGCGGTGTATAGGCATCGTTCAATAAATCACCACCTGATGTGGAGTATACCATATAAACGCCGGTTGTAAGACTGCCGGTCATATCGAAGAAAGAAGCATTCAGTAACGCTTCCACATTGGAATAATCACCTTTGTAAAGTGTAACCCTTGCAGCTAATGCCCTGTTAAATTCGGCAAAGGTTGCAGGTGTATCAAAACCTGCAAATCCGGAGGTAAGCACAAAATTGAATGCATCACCACCGTTGGTAAGGTCGTCATAACCATCATTCAGCAAATCCAGTATTCCCTGTAAAGAACCGTTGTAATCAAGGAAAGGGCCCGGGTTATTTGGATCTTCCACATCTATCCGAATACCATTCTGATATTGCATATTTAATGCATTCAGCATTTGTTGAGCCTGTATGGTTTTTGCAAAACCGAGATACCCATTCTTCTGCTCATCTGTAAGTGCAGCAGAGGTATTTTCAATGGCATGTCTTAAAATCCAGCCATTGCGAACTACCCTGTAATGATCTGCCCAGGGATTTGTAGTGTAAAAAGTATTCGGATCAAGTACGGCTGATTCCTTACCTAAAAGATCGGATGTAAAACGTGGATCGGAACCGGAATAGCGATAGTAATCGCGGCCAATTACCGACACATCATCCAGGTAGGTGTCAAACCTGTTGCGCATGCCCGACAACATTCCGGAAACAAGATTATTCATCTCGTCTATGGTGGCATTTGCTTCTATTCCTTCCAGGGAAGGGTTATTCGGGTCTACCTGCTCATCTATTTTGCAGGAACTGATACCCGCCACCAGCATGAAAAACACGGTGGTGCTGATCATGAGTGATTTGATATGATTGAATTTCATGTGCTGAAATTTTAACTGATTAGAAATTAACGGTTACGGTTGCATAATATCTCTTAGCAGTCGGGAAAGGATTAACCTCTACCCCGCTGGAAATTCCATTTCTGCCAAAGTTGGAGACTTCAGGATCATAACTTCTATAAGAAAAGAAGTTAAGCGCATTATAGGCAGAAACTCCGACTCTTACTGACTGTAATGTATTGTTGGTCTTCGTGTGCAAGTCAGCAAAAGTATAGTACAAACCAACTTCGCGCAGTCTCACATAACTGGCATCCTGTACAAAAACTTCAGCGGAAGTTCCCAGCAAACCAAGACGATAAGGACCATTTGCCGTAACGCCGGCAGGATCAAGATCAATGTCATCAAAATCAGGACTTGTACCAAAGATATCGGTAAGCAAGGTGGTCAGGTTTACGTTATCGCCGCCTTGTTTCCAGTGCAGCACCAGTCCGAGTTCCCAGTTTTTGTATCGCAGGTTTTCACCGAATGAAATCTGGAAGTCAGGTTCTGAATCACCCCAAACTACCAGGCCATTGTCTGTCGTATCTTCTCCATCAGCTGCTGTGCCTATTCCCACAATTTGTGTAGCACTTGCGCCTTGCTCAATATAGAAAGTACCGAGTGTGGCGCCGAAAGAGCCCACAGCATAAGATGGTATATCAAGCTGCGTGATCTCAGATTTATTAAACCAGAAATTGGTTTGATTGAACCATTCGAAATCCTTTTTCCGGATGATATCAATACCCAGTCCCACTTCTAATCCCTTATTCCGCAATTCCGCGGCATTGGTCACTTTGTTTACAAAACCTGTAGAAGAAGGAACCAATGAAACAAGCAACAAATCGGTAACATTCTTTATGTAGTACGTGATTTCTGCTGAAATTCTGTTATCGAGGAAACCAAGGTCCGTACCAAATTCCAATTCACTTTGGCGTTCCGGACCTACTTCATTATTACCTTGTGTGGTATTAATGAGCGATCCTGCTGCACCTTCAATTATGGTGCTGCCTAAAGAAGTAAATGCAGAACCAAACGTAGCGAAGTTACCGGATTGTCCGTAAGCTACTCTGAGTTTAAACTGGTTCCAGTCTTCCATGTTCCAGAAAGCAAACTCAGCAAGATTTACTGCTGCAGAAGCTTTTGGATAATAGTACACTTTGTTCTCATCACCATTGTTCGATGACTTATCACCACGTAGTCCGGCTGTCAGTATCACCTTACCATCGAAGTCAACTTCCACCTGGCCAAATCCGCCGAGGTTTAACTGCTTGCTCCTGAACTGATACATATCCACTGCGCCTGCCTGGCTCACATTGGTTTGCGCACCAATCAATTGCGTGGCTGAAGCGATCATGGTATTTCTTTCAAAACTTTCTCTTGTCAGACCACCCTGTGCACGAATGTTGAATCCTGCAGAAGCAGGAAAGAATGAATAGACCAGGAATGCAGATTCATTGTTATTAAAATTGGTAGTAGTTCCCTGAATGGATGCACCATTGGTTCCATTGCCATTCTTCTCAAACTGCAATTCTTTTGGAAAAATAGCCGTGGTTTGGAAAGTATAGGCATCAAGGCCTCCATTCAAAATCAACTTTAGAGAATGCCTGTCGTTGGTCACAATTTTAGTAACCAGGTTCATGCCTCCGAGGAAACGATCCACTGCTTCATTATTCGTGATCAGGTCACGGGTTTGAAGGAAGTTGGCTGCACTATAAGGATTGTCAGGGTAATTGCCTTCTGCATCTGGCTGCAATTGTGCCCATGATGGTGTACCGGCAAATGAAATACCCATGGTAGTACTGGTATTGTCGTTGTTAAAATATCCGCGGTCTGCAGAACTCTTTACATAGTTCGTACTTACAGCAAGATCAAACCGCTCACTTACTTTATGATTAAGGTTTAAGCGAACACTGGTTTTTGTATAACCGGTTTTTTCTACAATACCATCTTCTGATTTATGAGAGATGCTGCTGTAGAATGAAGTCTTGTCGTTGGCATTGGCAAATGAAAGCCTGGTATCGGAAAGCATTCCTTTGTTACCATAAAGTTCATTTTCATAATCATGCAGGGTTCCTGATGATTCTGCAGCCTGGAAGTTGGGCACTTCGCCTTCGCCAAAACTACCGGCAACTTTTTCGGAATCCCAGGAGCGTGTTCCCTGTGGATTCAACATGGTTTGAAAACCAAGTGACTGGCTGAATTCAACATTTGCATGATCTTTTTTGGATTGCTTTCCACGCTTGGTGGTAATAATTACCACACCGGAAGATGCAGTGGATCCATAGATTGCTGCAGCCGCTGCGCCTTTCAGTATCTCTATGGTTTCGATATCTCCCGGATCAATATCTGCTATTCGGTTAGAGGCATTGTCCTGGTCAAACTGGGCAGCATTACCACCACCGGCAGCATTCGATACAAGATTGAGACCTGCTGCGATAGAGGAGTTGTCAACAAAAATTCCATCTACAATAAACAATGGCTGTGCCGGACCATTGATAGAGGTGATACCACGCATCCGTATTCCGATACCTCCACCAGGTGCACCTGAGCTTTGTGTAATCTGTGCTCCGGTAAACTTGCCGTAAATAGCACCATCGAGGGTAGATTGCTGCGTAATTCCGGTGAGCTGTTTGGCTGAAATAGCAGCCACTGCATTCGCAGAATTGGCACGTTTAACGGATGTGGCCAAACCGGATACAATTACTTCATCCAATTCTGTATTGGCTTCTTCCAGTGCAACATTAACTGTACCTGAGGAAGAAACAGGTTTTTCCTGCGACCGATATCCCAGGTAAGAAAAAACCAGTGTGGCACTGGAGCCTGATATCCGGATATTGTAGTATCCATCTTCATTCGTCACAGTACCATTATTGGTATTCTTTACAGAGACGGTGACACCGATTAGTGGCTCACCAGCACTGCTGGTGACGGTGCCATTCACATCAAACTGTGCAAAAACCGCATTGCAAAATGCAGGAATTGCCAGCAGTGTAATGGCAAGCTTGTAAAAAAGTCGTTTCATAAGCATTTGGTTTTAGTGTAACAAGTGTAGTGAAAATTTAAATGGAATTTAATTTCTATTTAAAAAGATATGGACATTAATGTCCGGATTGACCTCAATTGTAGGCAGTTTAGTCTGATCGTTCTCTACACATAAAGCAAATTAAAAAAATCAAGGTGGCTGTTCTACCACTTACCTTTACCGGAAAAAATATGGATCGTGTCAAAGAGCTGCGCCAATTCACCATCCGGGTCTATGGTATTCTGGTAGATGCAGCAAGAGGTGTGTTGGTTGCAGATGAATATCAGGAAGGGCAATCGTTTACAAAATTTCCCGGAGGCGGACTACAGTTAGGGGAAGGCACCCGGGAATGTCTTGCCAGGGAATGGATGGAGGAGTTAAATCAAAAAATAGAAGTAGGCGATCATTTCTATACTACCGATTTTTATCAGCAATCTGCTTTTGATCCCAACAAACAGGTAATCAGCATCTATTACCTGGTGCATCCTTTAAACAATGTGGAATCAAACCCTGCAATACTTTCGGCTAACGACCCTAATAAATCAGATGCAACAGCGATCTTTAGATGGATATCCGTTCATGAATTTAATGAAGAACTACTCACCTTTCCAATTGACAGGCTGGTGGGAAAAATGATAAAAGACCAACTACTAAAGATTACCGTATAGACTCCGGGTCGGAAATCCCCTTCAGGTTTACAACATGATTGACAGGAGTAATAATGAGTGCACTTTATTATTGCATCCAAACTTACACCGCCTGTCAATAATCCGGACACATTGTGGAAAAACATGTGCCTAATTTTTGTAGTATATAAATCAGGCAAGCATTTTTTAATCCTACATTACCGTCCCAACAAAAAAAATCTCATGAAAAAAGCACTACTACTGCTGCTGTTTGCTGCATCCTGTATTCAGTATGCAACTGCACAATTTACCGTTACCGGAAAAGTAACGGATAAGGATCGTGTGTCCCTCACCGGTGTTACCATTGCTGAAAAAGGAACTGTAAACGGTGCCTACAGTGATGAAAATGGAAGCTACACGCTCACCGTAAAAAAAGTGCCTGCCACATTAGTATACAGTTATGTTGGCTATGCCACTCAGGAAATTGTAGTCTCCGGAGATGCAAGCCTGGATGTAATTATGAATGATGCGGCTACTGAATTGGCTGCTATAGAAGTGGTAGGAAGTCGTTCTTTAAACCGTTCCATTACCAATACTCCGGTTCCGATTGACTATATCGACATAAAAAAGATTTCCAATGAAATGGGACAGTTGGATGTGAATCAATTGCTGCATTACCTTGCTCCCTCCTTCAATGCCAACAAACAATCCGGTGCAGATGGTGCTGACCATACAGACCCGGCTACGCTTCGCGGATTGGGGCCCGACCAAACATTGGTACTGATTAACGGTAAGCGCCAGCATCAATCCTCTTTGATCAATATTTACGGAACACGTGGCAGAGGTAATACAGGTACCGACCTTGATGCCATCCCTATTTCTTCTATTGATCACATCGAAATTCTGCGCGATGGTGCTTCTGCACAGTATGGCTCTGATGCTATTGCCGGTGTAATCAATATTGTACTGAAAAAATCTACCGGCGAATTCACCGGCAATATCGGTGCAGGTACTAACCTGGCAAAGTATCGGTTTGATGATAAAAGTTTTGATGGCGGAAAAATTACACTTGGAGCTAACTATGGTTTCAAAATAGCCAAGAATGGATACCTCAACCTTTCCGGTGACTACATGAATACCGGCCATACAAACAGAGCGAACATACCCGCGGACTGGTATCCGGGAAATACAGATGTGCGTAACGAATTTGGTGAAGCAGCAGGGCAAGGTGTTGGATTTATGGGCAACCTGGAAATTCCGTTGAGTGATAAGACGGACGTTTATGCATTTGGCGGATACAACTACCGTAAAACGGATGCCTATGCTTTTACACGTGTTGCTGATGAATCGCGTAACGTGATCAGCATTTACCCGGAAGGATTTGATCCGATCATTCAGACAGAAATCGGTGATATAACGGCTGCTGCCGGAATTCGTACAAAGTTGGGCGAATGGAATTTTGATTTCAGTGATGCATATGGCTCTAACAAATTTCACTTCTTCGGTGACAACACATTAAATGCATCGCTGGAAGAAGCCTCCCCTACTTCATTTGATGATGGAGGCACTAAGCTTTCTCAAAACACACTTACTCTGGATGTAAGCAGGTTCTATAAAGAGGTGATGAGCGGCATGAACATAGCCTTTGGTGGTGAATTCCGTTCAGAGAATTACCAGATTTTTACCGGTGAAGAAGGTTCCTGGAAAACTTATGGACCTGTAATCTTCAGCATTGATTCTGTCTTTGATGATTATGGAACTTTTGTTGCGCTCGACACCACCTTCCGGCCCGGAGGATCCCAAGGATTTCCAGGCTTCAGGCCTGCCAATGAAGTTGATGAAACCCGTACCAATGTGGGAGGTTATGTAGATGTGGAAATTGATCTCACCGACGATTTTATGATTGATGCCGCCATCCGCGCTGAAAGCTACAGCGACTTTGGAGGTACCATCAATGGCAAGCTCGCTGCACGCTATGCTATTTCAAACAATTTTGCTTTAAGAGGTTCAGTGAGTACAGGATTCCGTGCGCCTTCACTGGCACAGGTCTATTTCAACCAAACATTTACGAATGTTCAAAACGGGCAGATCTTTGATGCTGTAATTGCAAATAATGTGGATCCTATCACGGTAGCATTGGGAATTCCTCCATTAAAAGAAGAAACTGCAGTTACCGGAAGCCTGGGTTTTACAGCAGGTAATGGAAAAGGATTCACTGCCACTGTTGATGGTTACTATGTAAAGATTAAAGACCGCATCGTACTCACCGGACAGTTTGATAACAGCGATCCGATCATCGGTCCGACTCTGGATGCATTGAATGTTACCGCAGCACAGTTCTTTACCAATGCAGTTAATACTACAACGATAGGATTGGATGTGGTGCTGAATTATTCACTGACACTGGGAAACAATGACCGTCTTGGATTTTCGTTTGTAAGCAATATAAACAGTATGCAGGTGGATGAAGTAAATACCACTGGTTTACTGGAAGGCAAGGAAGATTCTTACTTCGGTCCAAGAGACAGTGCCTTCCTGGTCAACTCAGCGCCTCGTTCAAAGTTCAATTTGGGAATCGCCTATAGCCATAAAGATTTCAGCGCCAACCTGCATATCAATGAATGGGCCCCGTTAACCTTTTATGATTTTGATCCTAAGCCTTACACTTATGATATGAAATTTACCGTTGACCTGACGCTTGGTTACAACATATCAGACAATATTTCATTAAACGTAGGTGCAGTTAATTTATTCAATACCTATCCTGATTACTATGATCCGTACCAAACAGAATCAGGAGGAGCATGGGATGCAGTGCAGATGGGTTTTGATGGCACCTTTCTATTTGCTAAGGTGGGTTTAAAATTCTGATCGTATTGTACAAAACAAAAAGCCGGCTGACCGCTTCTTCACAGGATTACCTACCGTGAAAAATGGTCAGCCGGTATTTTTTGCTGCTGGTAAAAAGAGCATTTCTAAATACCATTCCAATAACTCACAAGCAAAGTCAAAGTAACACAAATTGAATTACATATATTTACAGTACAACTATACGGGGTGTGCGACAAAACGTTTTGCATGGCAATTACAGGTAGGAGTCACGCCAGCGATGTAATGTCAATTGAATTTTGAACATTGATTGACAAATCAATATCCAATATTCAACACCCAATAATCAATATCCAATTTGTCGTACACCCACTATACGTTTAAACTGAAGCAAGCGACATGAGCATCAATCAGGAAACTATGATGAAAGCTATTGTGCATACGGAATATGGTCCACCGGAAGTTCTTCAACTCAAAGAGGTGAAAAAACCAGTTCCAAAAGACAATGAAGTACTCATAAAAATCCATGCAACAACGGTAAACAGGACCGATTGCGGATTTCGTAAACCTGAATACTTTATAGTAAGGTTCTTCAGCGGATTCTTTAAACCGAATAAAAATATACTGGGCAGTGAATTTGCCGGCGAGATTGAAGCAACAGGCAGCGCCGTCAAATCTTTTAAGAAAGGAGATGCCGTCTTTGGCTTAAGCACGTATCATTTCGGCGCACATGCAGAATACATTTGCTTGAAAGAAAGCAGCTCGATAGCACTGAAGCCGACCAACATGACCTATGAGCAGGCGGCTGCTGTTTGTGACGGACTGATGCTTGCAAAAAACATTATGCGGAAAGTTGACTTCAGCAAGCCGCAACATATCCTGATCAATGGTGCCTCCGGCTCTATTGGTTCTGCAGGCGTTCAGCTTGCCAAATATTATGGTGCAACTGTTACAGCGGTATGCAATACCAGGAGCCTTGCCTTAATTAAATCACTTGGCGCAGATGAAGTGATTGACTATACGAAAGAGGACTTCACAAAAAATGGCAAGCTCTATGACGTAGTTTTTGATGCGGTAGGAAAAAGTTCTTTTTCGAAGTGTAAGAAATTACTTAAGCCGCATGGTATCTATTTTTCAACTGAACTCGGATACCTGTCAGCGAATGTTTTCCTGGCATTGTGGACGCCTCTCTTCAGCAAAAAGAAAGTCAAGTTTCCGATTCCCACAGATACTAAAGCCGATATCCTCCTTTTCAAAGAAATTATTGAAGCAGGCAAATACAAAGCAGTAATTGACAGTACCTATAGCCTGGAGCAAATTCCTGATGCCACCAGGTATGTTGAAACCGGGGAAAAGACGGGTAATGTGGTCATCACTGTTTCACACTAAGAAAGTGTAATTAGATGTTTGCAAAGATTTTAACGTGTTTGCCCTTCGACAATAATCATCAAAAGTTTGCATAACTAAGTCTGAAAACTTCCTACCATGAAAAAATACCTTTTTGTTCCGATACTGCTGAGCTTCTTCATTTTAAGTTCACTAAACCAGCCTGAAGACAATACAAATAAAATTGTTCAGGAAGGCACCATTACCAACTTGTATGATGCATTTGGAAAAGACACCACCCTAACACCAGACTTTGGCTTTTCCTGCATCACAAAATATAAGGGCAAAACCATTTTGTTTGATGCAGGTAGTAATGCTGATATTTTTAAAAGAAATATGCTACAGCTTGGTATCGACCTGACACAGGTTGACATGGTAGTGCTTTCGCATGGCCACTTTGATCACCTCAACGGCATTGATTACGTATTACAGGTGAATCCGAACGTGAAAATCTATTTTCCGTATGATATATTCTGGGGTGCTCCGGTTCCTTTTGATGCAACCGGTCAGGAAGCTGACGTAAAAGATTCATTACCAAAATATATGCAATATTTTAATGGGGGTAACACTAAGTTCCTGATCAAACAATCTGGAAGATTCTGGAATGCAAATATCGAATTTGTGAAAGGTTCAAAAGAAATTTTGCCCGGACTTTTTCTTATTGCAACCAGTTCGCAGTACATGGGTTACTTTAGTTGCTATCCCGGGAAAAGTTTTGTGGAAGGACAATTTGAACAGGATGCCGATCATTGCAAAAACACCAACTTACCGGAACTTTCTTTAGCAATGAAAACAGACAAAGGAGAGGTGTTGATAGCAGGTTGTTCACACACCGGAATAGAAAACATTGTAAATGAAACGATGAAGACTACCGGCAATAACATTGAGTTATTATACGGCGGGTTCCATCTGCTTCCCTTTGACAGGCCGCAAACACTTCGCATCGTACAATTACTTCGTCAAGACCTCAAAATACACCGGGTAGCGCCTGCACATTGTACCGGGCATCTTGCCTTTAAAATTCTGAAAGACACTTTTCAGGGTGATTATGTTTATGCCGGTCTTGGTGAAACTATTTCCTACTGAGGAACTTACAATAGGAAGCGTCTTTCGCATTCCGTTTTCAATTGATCTGCTTTCAGGAAATATTTTCTGTCTAATATCATGTGTTTGCATTGGGGTAATACTGTAAATTGGCAGTTACCTACTTTGGAGCAGCATTTCAATCTGCATACTTCCGGATACAAAACCGGGAAAATGAAGGTTAATGTTATTGCAGCCAGAATGCATTCTTAATTAATTAACTCATTTAAACTATTCATATGAACAAACTAAATGCCATTGGACTTGACAGCGAAAAGTCAGCGAATTTAGCAGGAAAACTTAGTGAACTGCTTGCCAATTACTCTATTTTTTATCAAAACGTGCGAGGATATCATTGGAATATTAAGGGACAGAAGTTCTTTGAATTACACCTGAAGTTTGAAGAATTATACAACGATCTTCAATTGAAAATTGATGAGGTAGCTGAAAGAATACTAACGCTTGGCCATGCGCCGAATCATCGTTATTCAGATTATGCCAAATCATCAGCCATTGTTGAAAGCTCGGAAGTATCGGATGGCATGAAAGCAGTAGCGGACATACTTAACTCCTTTCAAACGATTATCACGATACAACGCGAATTACTTTTATTATCAGCTGAAGCCGGTGATGAAGGTACCAATGCTTTGATGAGTGATTATATCAGGGCGCAGGAAAAGCTGGTGTGGATGTATTCCTCCTTCCTGGGTAAATGAAAATCCAATATGCGGCTTCACAAAATAATAGTGCCTTTAACGGTTATGATCTGCTTACTGATTGTGCACTACCCTTCCAAAGCACAACAAGCTACCAATACGGTAAAGGTTGTTGGTGCAATGAAAAACGTAATGTGGAAAGGGCAACTTTACGGAACAATTGACCTTGACACGATTTCAAATAAAAAACATTTATACGGACTGGGGCCCCTTGAATACTTATCAGGTGAGTTAATTATAATCGATGGAAAATCGTATGTATCTTCTGTAGTTAACGACACTACGATGATCGTTTCACAGACTTTCAAGGCAAAAGCTCCTTTTTTTGTCTATGCAAATGTTCATAAATGGAAGAGACAAGTTATGCCTGATAGCGTTCAGACTATTCAACAACTGGAAAGTTATCTTGATCTGCAAACGCGAACTTCTCCGCGACCATTTGCGTTCAGGCTCACAGGAATTATGGATACTGCAATCATACACATAGTCAACCTGCCCAAAGGTTCGACGGTGAATTCACCTGAGGAAGCACATAAAGGACAAACCAATTTCCCATTGAGCAATGAAGCTGTTGAAATCGGAGGCTTTTTTTCTACAGAGCACCAAACTATTTTCACACACCATGACACGTATCTCCACATGCACCTTATAACAAAAGACCAATCAAAAATGGGACATTTTGATGAAGGACGGTTTAAACCCGGCACGATGAAATTATACTTACCTGTTGAATAAATTATCTAACATGAAAACATTAATCATCATTAATGATGCGCCATATGGAACTGAAAAGGCGTTCAATGCATTAAGGATTGCGAATCAGATCAACAAAGATTTTCCGGATACGGAGGTAACGATCTTTCTGATAGCTGATGGGGTAAACTGTGCCATTCCGAATCAACATACACCCAATGGCTTTTACAATATTGAAAGAATGTTGCAACTATCATTGAATAAAGGTTCGAAATTGCTGCTCTGCGGAAGCTGCCTGGAGGCAAGGGGTTTAAAGGAAATAGCATTGATTGAAAAAGCGACTATCAGTTCCATGGCTGAACTAACCAAAACTATTATGGAAAGTGAGAAGGTGCTTACTTTTTAAGCACCTGAATGATTGGCAAATTGTGTCAGAAAAATTGAGGATGCCCATTCGTGATGGTCGCAATCAAAAATTAAACTGCACCGTATGGAAATAAAGCTTGGCTTAAAGGAAAACTGGAAACAGTTTACGCTGCTTGTTATTGTAAATGCATTTGTTGGTGGCATGATCGGCATGGAACGAACTATTTTTCCTCAGTTTGCCGGTGCCGAATTTGGCGTGGCTTCCAAAACGGCCATCCTTTCATTCATTACAGCATTTGGCATCACCAAAGCAATCACGAATTACTATACAGGAAGACTGGCTAATACATTCGGACGCAGAAACTTATTGCTATTTGGCTGGTTGCTGGCTATTCCCATTCCTTTTATATTAATGTATGCACCCAATTGGAATTGGGTAATTTTTGCCAACATGCTATTAGGTATTAGCCAGGGTTTAACCTGGAGCAGTACAGTATTGATGAAGATAGATCTTGTAGGCGAAAAAGACCGTGGCCTGGCCATGGGATTGAATGAGTTTGCAGGTTATGTCTCAGTTGGACTCATTGCCTTTCTTTCCGGTTACGTCGCAAACAAGTATGGCATTACGCCATATCCCTTTTATATAGGAGTTGTCATTTCCATTACAGGATTCCTGCTCACCTTTTTCTTTGTTAATGATACCCGGGCATTTGTGAAGAAAGAAAGCATTACCGCTGAAGCAAGGCAACTGAAAAATGTATTTATTGAAACAACATTTAAGAATAAAACGCTTAGTACAATCACTCAAGCCGGGTTGGTAAACAACCTCAATGATGGTATGATCTGGGGCTTACTTCCCATTGTATTATTTTCTTACCATTACAATGCCCACAGTATTGGAATTGTGGCCGCAATATATCCGACAGTATGGGGAATCGGACAACTTTTTACCGGCAAGATGTCAGATGTTTATTCTAAAAAAGCGATGCTGTTCTGGGGCATGTTTTTACAAGGTGTGGCAATCCTGTTAATACCTGTCAGCAGCACATTCTATATGATGGTGACGATTTCAATCATCTTAGGACTTGGTACTGCCTTGGTTTATCCGACATTCCTGTCAGCTATTGCTGCAGCAACAAGCCCAAATCAAAGAGCAGAAAGTATTGGCACCTTCAGACTCTGGAGGGATTTAGGTTATGCATTTGGGGCAATTATTTCAGGTGTTACGGCAGACTTATTCGGCATTAATGCTGCGTTGATTCTAATTGGGGCTATAACCATCACTTCATCTCTTATCATCAAGCTTCGCTTACCGGTAACTATAGCTGCCGATAAAGATTGCATTGAAGCAGAAGTTGTACGATTAGCACTTCAGGAGCATCGTAAAATTCAACTTATTGATGTAAGAACAAAAGAAGAATTTGATGAGGCACACATACCAAATGCCCTGAATATTGCATTGAATGATTTAAAATCACGAATAGCAAGCCTGGACAAATCGTGCCAGTTTGTGACTGTCTGCGGAAAAGGTGGTGGACGTTCTACGGAAGCGGCAAATCTATTAAAGGAATTTGGTTACAATGCCATCTGGCTTTGTGGTGGCACAAAGAAATGGATGAACCTGGCTGATTAGAAAAGTGGTGAGTCATATAAACAAGTAGTCATCGCTTGTTTTATTAGTTTGATAGTCGTCACAAATCAGTGATTGTAAGATTGGAACTAACCCTTCCTTATCACCATAAAATCAATTCCTTAATCGAATCTGTGAAAAAAGTGTATTAAGCAGGTATTCCCTCATTAATAAAACTGTTCAGGGGAAGTATACCTGGCTATCCTGAATACACCAATTAATTCAACCTGTTGCCGCAGATTATTCCTCCATTGCCTTTATCAGGCAATTCCATAAGTTATCAGCAGTAAACTGCCAGTTAAATTTTATGCGTTGCAATCTTCCCCGCTCAACCAGTTGCAGGGCAAGTGCTTTGCTTCGGTATAACATTTCCATTTTATCGGCGATATCCTCTATTGAATATGGATCAGTCAGTAGCCCTGCATCACCGGCCACTTCAGGCATTGACGAGATATTGGAGGTGATCACGGGAACATCACAATACATGGCTTCAACGATTGGAATTCCAAACCCTTCAAAAAGTGAAACATAAACAAGTCCTTCCGAAGCAGCCATTAATCGTGAAAGTCCCAGGCGTGTAAGGTGACCCGGAAACACTACCTCGTCTTTGAATTCCATGGCTGCATGCACCTTCATGGCTTCATCGTACGACCAATTGCGACCGGCCATAACCAGTTTGATATTGCCTGGATTTTTCTTCTTGAACAAATCAAAAGCCTGGTACAGCCTGATGATATTCTTGCGGGGCTGTAAAGCACCTGCGTATATGAAATAGGGATTGCCACCGGTGAATTCACCTCTTACTTTATCCTGCTCCGGCCGGCTTAGCGGAACAAAAAATTCATTCGCACCATTGTACACCACATCAATTTTTTCAGGAGCAACATCATATAAGCTTACAATATCTTGCTTGGAAAAAGAAGAAACGGTGGCAATCCTCCTTGCCTTCTTTGCATACTTTGGTGTAAAGTATTTATAATAATGGGCAGTAAGCGGACTGACATGTTCAGGAAAATGTTCGAAAGCAAGGTCGTGCATTACAGTCACCTGCGGAAGAACCGCTTTCAGCGATAGATAGCCATCAGTAGATAAAAAGATATCTGACTTATGCTTTTTTAATGCAGCAGGCAAAGCATGTTCAAACCACCAATACCAAAGAAAAGGATGGCGGGCAGGCGGAAAGATTACCTTTCCGGTTACGTTATCAGAAAAGATAAACTCTTTTGGGAAGCTTCTGTCAAAGAAAAAGATAAATTCATGCTCAGGATGCTGCACAGTTATTCTCTTCAATGATTCATAAGTGAACCATCCAATACCCTCCAGTTTATTTTTAAGCAGAAAACGGGTGTTAACAGCAATCCTCACGTTAGCAAGATAAAACTAATGGGCTATTCGGTTGCATGTGGTAAAAAAAGTCGCAACAGATAAATTATTTGAATTTCCGGATAATTAAGTAATTCCGGTATTTCTATATGAAAATATAAATCATTTGAATCTGATTATAAATTTTTGTCTTTGTTATTTGACCGCAGCTCCTGCAGATTAAGCAGATTTCGCTGATCTTGAATTTCTATTTGACCTGCTGTAACTACTCAGCCGAAGGGAAAAATAGCACACGGATGACACGGATTTGACTGATCAGCACAGATTAAAATAGTTTTGAGTTAATGGGCAATACAAGAACTGTTATGATAAAAGCGGATTGAAAATGATCAGGTAAAAATTAAATCCGCATAAATCCGTTCGATCAGTGTCATCCGTGTTCCATTTTGAATCTTCATCTGCTGAGTAGTTACGATCTGCTTAATCCGCAGAATCAAACCTGTAAATATGCTTTATCTCAGAAGAAAGAGTACGGTGCGTAACTTTTCAAACCTAAAAAGCCGGAGGTTTTAACTTTGTACTCTTTACAATGGCATGCATTACCAATTAATATCCCGGAACCATCTCAGTAGTCACTGATGCAAAAAATATTTTTCAGAAACCTTATCTTCTTAATTGCACTGAACGTCCTGATCAAGCCGTTATGGATTCTAGGCATTGACCGAACCGTTCAAAATGTGGTGGGCTCCGCAGCCTATGGTATTTACTTCGTGCTATTCAGCTTTTCTATGCTGACGCAAATTCTGCTTGACGCAGGCATCAGCAACTACAATAACCGGCACCTTGCGCAGAATGAAAATGAACTCACTGATCACCTTTCTAATATTTTCAGCATTAAGATTATACTGGCATTTGTATATATGGTGGTAACCCTTTTATCAGGATTGCTGATTCATTACAATGCCTTTGAGCTCTATCTTTTAGGTGTGATAGGATTGAACCAGGCACTTGCCTCCCTTATCGTTTATTCACGTTCCAACATTTCAGCCATGCACCATTTCAGGGCAGACAGCCTGATATCCGTCCTGGACAAAGCATTAATGATCCTGATCTGCGGGACCTTGCTGGTGGTGCCTGCTTTTCGTGCTCAGTTTAAGATTGAGTATCTGGCGTATTCACAGACCATTGCCTACCTGATTACATTGGCACTTGCCCTCGGATACCTGCTTAGGATCAGCGGAAGATTCAGGTTTCATTTCTCCATTCAATTTGCTTCAGGCTTGTTAAAAAAATCATTTCCTTTCGCCCTGCTTATTCTTTTAATGGCGCTTTACTCCAGGATAGATGGCGTGATGATTGATAAGTTGCTTCCTGAGAATGGAACCTATGAAGCAGGCATTTATGCATCTGCATACCGGCTATTAGATGCCCTCAATCAATTTGGTTACCTGTTTGCCGTATTGCTGTTACCTATATTTTCGAGGATGCTTGGCAAGAAACAGGAAGTTGCTTCATTGGTGCGTTCCAGTTACACAGTCATTTTTGTCTTTGCCTTTATCATCTGCCTGGCACTTGCCTTTTTTTCTGACCCGATTATGCAATTGTTGTATCACGATGCATCGCATTATTCTTCCGGCATTCTTTCCATCCTCATTTTCAGTTTTCTGGGCTCAGCCACTGTATATATCTTCGGAACCCTGCTAACAGCCAATGGCAACCTGAAGGAGTTGATTTTGGTTTCACTCGTAGCAGTTATTCTGAACTTCTGCTTAAACCTTGCTCTTATTCCTCTTTACCAGGCCTGGGGGGCAGCTATTTCAGCCTGTATCACCAATCTGGTTATTGGCACTTTCAATTTGTTCTTGTCGATAAAGATTTTTCATTTCCGATTCAATCTGCCACTGCTTTTCCGGATGGCTCTTTTTGTGCTTGGAAGCTTTCTGATTTTCCTTTCAGCACCATTATGGCAAGTTCACTGGTTACTGTTGATGTTTATGTTTTCATCTGTTGCTTTGGGTTTCGCTGCTTTATTAAGACTGATTGAATTGAAGCGACTATTGCCACTATTGCGTTCTGCCGGCAATCCTTAATCAGCAACATCAGAATCGGTACCAATTATACCGGACAGCAAAGTGGAATAGTAAACATCTGGCAATTAAGGCTATAGCTGAAAGGATACCTATTCAGTATAAACGCAATGCATCATTTCTTGCCGAACACCCGTTGCGATCTACCTTATCAACCCATTTTTTATGCAGAAATCGTTGATTACAGCAATCCATTTTAAAGTTGTTAACTGACATTAAGTGCTGTAAATCATTGCGAAAGATGTGAACAGCTTCAAAACTTAGGCCTCAAGTTTTTTGGAATTGGGATGAATTCGTGTAGGTTTGCGAAAATTTTTTAACTCCCGGAATGAACAATTCGTTAAATCTGATCGAATTCCTAAAGCTGATCTTTAAGTGGCGAAAGCCTATTTTGATCGTTATGGGAGTAGGCCTAATCGGCAGTGTAGTGATAACAGATCCACACATTATGCCACCTTATTATGAGTCTGTATCGCTTATTTATCCCCTTAATCCGAACCTGACACAAAGTTCCAACCTCTTTGGCGACAATGCACAAGGTTACTTCGGTACCAGCGCTGATGTAGATCGTATTCTTTCGATTGCAGGCTCCGTTCCATTAAAAATGTACATCGTTAATAAGTTTGACTTGTTCAAGCATTACAAGATTGATTCAAACAAGACAAAATATCCTGTGGAGGCAGTTTTAAAGGAACTGCACAATAACTACTCTTTTGAAAAGAATGACCGGGGCGCCATTGAATTGGCCGTGTATGACAGAGATCCGCAAATAGCAGCTGATATGTGTAATGCAATTGTTGGAAAAATTGACGAAACCAACCAGGCATTGCTGAATGATAATAAGCAGAAGATTCTTGCTATTTATGAAGTTAAACTGAACGAAAAGCAAGAACAGCTGAAAGCGCTGGGTGATACTATTTTTAAACTTAAGCAGGAATACAATTTATATAGTAATATTCAAGACTTGCCGGATCAGGTTACTAAACTGCGGGCCGAAAAAGGAATAGGCTTCGACCAGGCAACAGAAAAAGTGAAGGTACTGGAAGAGCAAAAGAAAAGCGCCATACGCGAGCTCAATAACAACATGATTGAATATGAACAATACAAAGCCACCATCAACAGCACGGTGCCCACCGTATATGTATTGGAGAAGGCTTTTAAGGCAGAAAGAAAATCAAAACCCGTGCGTTGGCTAATCGTGGTGGGTACACTCCTGGTCAGCTTTGTACTTTCAGCCATTACCATTGTGATGATCGAACGGTTCAAGCATTTACGTAGTGCTTTTCAGAAAGAGGAAGAGGCTACTTCTACCACTGCCTGATTAAATTGACCGGCAAACGGTTCACGTGGAATGAAGTTCATTTTCAACCACATTTTACACAGTATATCTTAATACAACGATACAATCCGGTAAGTAACATTTGATCAATGATTCAGCAGCATGATGGTACTGCAAGTAGCCCTGCCACCTCCAGCAGGAATCAACGGATTGATAAATTCTGGTTGCATGCCTTTTATATTTTCAGTGGTGTACTCCTTACCTGTGCTCTGCTGAGTATCTATACAGAGAATTATCTGCTGATGCTGATTCCGGCCGGTATCCTTTTTCTATACCTGAGCATTAATGACTTCAGGATCATTTATTTCCTGCTACTCTTTTTATTACCACTCAGTACAGAGATTGCTTTGCCGGGTGGCTTTGCCACTGACTTCCCTACCGAACCCCTGATAGCAGGGCTTATGCTGCTTTTTTTAGGCGCAGTGATAGCCAAACCCGGCATTATGGACAAAGAAGTACTAAAGAATCCAATCATTTTTTTGTTGTTGTTGCATTATAGCTGGATATTGATTGCAACGCTTTATTCCTCCGAACCTTTAGTTTCTTTGAAATTTTCAATCGCAAAAACCTGGTACATCATCACCTTTGTTTTTGTAACCGGACTTATAATCAAAGACGTAAAGTCTTTTCGTACTGCCTTTTGGTGTATACTTTTTCCACTGTTGTTTACGGCGGTATATAGTGTGGTAAGGCATTCACGCGATGGGTTTTCATTTGAATCGGTTAATGAGCAGATGATCCCCTTTTTCAGAAATCACGTCAACTATGCATGCACCCTTGCACAAATGATTCCATTTGTTTTGCTGGCTTTTACGTGGTACAAGAAAGGAACAGTTCAAAGGCGATTTCTGCTGTTGGCCATGGTAATACTGATGGTGGCTATCTATTTTGCCTATACCCGTTCTGCCTGGCTGTCGCTATTAGGGGCAAGCTGTATGTACTTTGTGATCAGGGCAAAACTAACAAACTGGGTGCTGGGGGCAGGATTGGCGGCAATGATTGGCTTCTTCGTCTACATGGGCTATCAGAATGAATATTTGAATTATGAGCCTGACTTTGAACATACCATTTATCACCCTGAGTTAGGAGACCACCTGCTTTCTACATTTGAAGGCGAAGATGTGTCAAGTGCTGAAAGAATCTATCGATGGATTGCGGGAGTTCGCATGTGGCTTGATAAGCCGGTTACAGGTTACGGGCCGGGCAATTTCTATGGTTTCTATAAGTCTTTTACCGTAAACGGTTTCATGACCTATGTAAGTGAAAACCCGGAGAAATCATCCGTCCATAACTACTTTTTGTTAATATTAACGGAGCAGGGCGTTATCGGATTATTGATCTTCCTGATACTCACTTTGTTTATATTGATCAAGGGACAAGCTATTTATCATGAAACAATAAACAATGAAGACAAACGCTATGTAATGGCTGTATTACTTTGCCTGGTGATCATATATATAAATACCATGCTCAGCGATCTTATTGAAACGGATAAAATCGGGTCCTTCTTTTTTATTTGTATTGCTTTACTTGTTAACCAGGATATTCGAAATAAACGATTGAAGAATCAGGATGCTGCGGGGAATTTGATTTGGTTCATCTTGTCAAGGGATGGTTGGTGGGTTAAATGGCTAAATTGTTAAATTGTTAAATTGTTGCGGCGAAGCCGATCACTTGTAATTCTGTAATCCCTAATCTACTTTACTCCCATACTCAAATACATAAGACACAAGTGTCCGTGACTGAAATAGGTTGACCAAAAAAAGGGTAAAAACATGGTCAACGGTAACAAGAGAAAATCATCAAAAAAGACAGGTTTACGCGTTCACAGGATATTCAGCGAGGATATTCGAAAGCAAACAGTTAAGGATATAGAGCTGGGTCGATGTACGGTGCTGGAAGCATCGCGTGAATTGCAAGTGAGTGAACAAAGCATCTACAACTGGTTAGGACGTTATAGCCGATATTTGGTGAAGAATAAAACATTGATTGTGGAAGAAAAAAGCGAAGCATACCGAAGTAAGCAATTGGAACAGCGCATCAAAGAATTAGAAGCAGCGCTGGGTCGTAAGCAGCTGGAGATGGATTTACTCAACAAGGTCATTGAGTTGGCCAATGAAGAATACGGGCGGATCTAAAAAAATTCATTAAGCCGGCACTTGAATGGTACCGGATCCATCAAAGGATCAAACACGGATACAAAATGAAAGCACTGTACGAGGTTACGGGCTTAAGCAAGCAAGCGTTATGGAAATATCGCAAACGCCAGCAACAGCAGACGGAAGTGTGTGCGCAAGTGGTAAACCAGATCAATAAGATCCGCAAGCATCACAAAGCGATGGGCTGCCGTAGATGTACTACGCAGCCCATTGCGGCTGCCGAGGGCAGTTCGAGCAAATTGGATTTGCCAATGGTTTCAAACTAAAACGCAAGCGCAGCATGATCAAGACCCGTGGAGCCAGCTGGTAGAAGTATTTCCGAACCCCCGCAAGGAGTGCTAGGCAACATCAACCAGGTATGGCAATCCGATATCTTTTATTTAGGTATTGAGCAACAACATTTTTACGGAGTCACCATTGAAGATGTGTATTCGAGAAACTACTCTGTTGCATCTTTCCAACCGCTTAACGGCTGAGCAAGTCACGATCTGCTTTAAGAAGGCCCTGCGGGCAAGGCAAGGTACGTGTATCAAAGGATGTATCTTCCATTCGGATCGAGGCAGTCAATACATCAGTGCGGCACAAAAAAGCGACTTAACGATAATGGCATGAAGATCAGCATGGGCAAACTTCCGCAGCAAAACGCTTATGTAGAACGAGTGCAAGGCACGATAAAAAAATCAGTACTTTTCCGAGTTGGATGTAACATCAGCTAATCTTCAATCATTAACGCGTAAAATCATCGGCTACTACAACAACGAAAAACCACATAGTAGCTTGAAGATGATGACCCCTCAATATTTGCAGCACAGATCAGTCAACAAACCAAACGTCAACGACCTAAACTAAAATCCATGACGGATATGCCATCACCGCTAAAAAAAGTTAATAAATGATGATATGGAAAAGTGAAAAAAGTCAATTATTTTTTACGGGAATTTTTTTCACTTTCCCACATCATTAATAGTAATAGTAACATTGAAAAGTAATTGAAAAACAGAAAAATCAGTTAAAAAAGGTCAACCTATTTCAGTCAACGACAAAGATCCAAGACTTAAGACTCAAGACTTAAGACAAATAGTAACAATCGATCTGCATTGCAATTTTGAAAAATCAGTTAAAAAAGGTCAACCTATTTCAGTCAACCACACAACCTCAATATTCAATATTCCATATTCAATATTCAAATTTTCGTACACCCATAACGGCTGATATGAATTCATTACAAAGTTATTGATTGTACAATTTGAAATGGCTGCGGTAATTGTAAGATTCTTGTCAACCGATTTTGATAAGCCTCAAAAAGAACCTTTTAATGTACCAGACAGGTAAGCATACTGATATCGTCGCTTATCATACGTTTGCCTTTGAATGCAACGAGGTGATCTACAATTTTTTTGTTCAGCTTAGAAGGTGACAAGTTATTATTCTTTTCAATAAAGGAAATGATTTCTGTTATATCAAGCGGCTGTTTATCCTCATTTTCTATATCGGTCAGGCCATCGGTATAACAAAAGGTAATGAAGCGATGTTTGAGAACGATACTCTGAAGGTTTACATAAGGCAGCTTTTCAAACATACCGAGTATGGTACAACCCTCTTGCAGCAGTTTTGCCTCTCCATCATGATATAAGATGGCAGGGTTGTGTCCGGCATTGATGTATTGAAATTCCCGTGTCGTAAAATTATACTTGGCAATAAAAAAGGTAATGTATTTCTCTCCGTTGGTAATCTCATTCACCCTGGCATTAAGGCTGTGTATCAATGCTTTTAAGGAAGGCTGCTGTTCTGCATAGGAGCGTACACTTGCCTGAAAATTGGCCATGAGTAATGCGGCCGCTACACCTTTTCCGGATATGTCGCCAATGCAAAAAATAACCTCTTCCTCATTCAACTCAATGTAGTCGTAATAATCACCGCCAACTTCCTGGTGAGGCAAGTATACTCCGGCTATTGAAATTCTTTCATCATCCGGCAGTTTCCCGGGAATAAGCATGGTCTGCATCTGCCCTGCCAATTCCAAATCCGATTTCAGCATTTTCTGCGATGCCTGTGCCCTGAACAACCTTTTATTTTCAATAGCCAGCGCTATTACATTTGAAATAGTTTGTATGTAGTTGAGTTTATCATCAAGGGCAATGTGCAATTCCTTTCTGAAGTCTCCCAATAAGGTAAAGGCAAGCGGAAAGTCTTTGTGAAAAACAGGGATTACCACATCAAAATACTTTGCCAGCGGATGACTGCTGTTCTCCAACCTGGTAATTTGTAAAAACGACGGGAGGTACTTACTGATTTTCTCCTCTGCATCATTTAATTGAATGCCAAAAGCATTGGTACATTCCCAATGCTCACCATGAATAAAAACAGCCACCTTGCCTACGCCAATCTGGTTGACCAATAAATTCTCATAGAAGCGCAAGAGTCCTTGCGATGAAATATTATTGTTGATCGCCTGCGTAATCTGAAGTAATGAATTCAATTCACGTTCCTTCACCCGAAGTTGTTGCTCCAGTTGTTCCGTCTTTTGCTCCTCATTTACCGGTACTGCTTTCATTATCATTTCTTCTTATTGCAAGCTACTATCTTTCTGCATCTGTTCAGGTAACAGTGCTAACTGCGCATGTTATGCATCAACAGGCCCTGCCGAGAAGCAACAAAACTTGATTGGAAGAATGAAGCCGTGTCAGCTTGCTCCAATTTCTCAAAATCGTTAATGTTTGCATTGTACTTCATCTGATGAACCAAACCTTGAACAATCAATCCAAAAAGCGTTTTATTCAGCAGGCCTTCATCCAACACGGTCAACTCTAAAAGTTCGTTGTACGCCGTAACAAAATACAGCTCATCCATTACCCGGAATTCCGTATCATTCAGTCCGTTCATTATTGTTTGTAAATTAAAAGCATTTACCTGATTGATGTATCACAAATTTATACAAAGTCATTTCTAAGTAACCTTCTTTCAATGCAAAACGCTTCAACGGATTCTTCTGCCTTTCCAGGTAGTCTGCATCACATTTCCCAAGGCGCCAATCACCACAATATAAAGGATGTGCAGCAACTGGGCAGGTAAAAAAAGCCAAAGCAACTTTCTTTGTCCAAAATAGGCAGCTACCATTCCCAGGAATGAAAACTCCAAAATTAATTTAAGTGTCATCTGAAAAATCAACAAGATAAGATACTGACTGCTGAAAAAGCTTAACACTGCACTGCTCAACAATGAAAGGTTGAATAAATACACCATGGATAAAATGAATACTACCCTCTTGTCGAGGTAGGCCTTTGATTTTGAAGCCCAGCGAATACGTTGACTGATGAAAGCAAGCAGGCTATGCTGCGCGAAAGTATATACAGCAGCCCTATTATTTTTCAAAAAATAAATGCTGTCTTTCCATTGCCTTGCCATCTTCTGCATCAATAGCACATCATCACCTGAATCCGTATCACTGATACCTTCATACCCTTTCACTTCCACAAAAGATTGTCTACGAAAAGCAAGGTTCGCTCCATTACATAAAGCAGGCAGGCCAAATTGCAAAGTTGCGCCTGTAATTCCGATCATGCCCAAAAAGTCGAGTGCCTGAATTCTTTCAAACCACCCTTTCCTATTCATAAACAAAACCGGCGCTACGATCATATGACATGGATAGTGTTCATATGCAGTAATGATGGTTGTCAGCCAATCAGCATTCATGGTGCAATCGGCATCCGTCGTAACAATCAATTCACCGGTAGCCATTTTAATGCCGGCTTGCAGGGCTTTTTTCTTATAGCTTCCGCCTGTACGCAGTTCAGCAACCTGGTCTTTCATTCGAATTAACTTAACAGGAAGAATTGAAAATCCGTTTACTATTGCCGCTGTGTCGTCCTCAGAACTATCATCAACTACGATCAGCTCAAAAAGCGCCCGTGGATAATTTTGTGCAGCAATAGCATTCAACAATAAACCAATCTGTTGTTCTTCATTGCGTGCAGCAACAATGATGGAAACTTTCGTGTTGCAATCTTTGGTACTCCTGTTCCAATCTGGCAGCAATGCCCATCCTGTGAGGCATGCCGTAAAAAAAAGCACATAACTCACAGTAAGTATTAAGACCAGAATAATGTAAATGGTCATT
Source organism: Chitinophagaceae bacterium (assembly GCA_016704325.1). Lineage (GTDB taxonomy): Bacteria > Bacteroidota > Bacteroidia > Chitinophagales > UBA10324 > JACCZZ01. The sequence continues at coordinate 93,695 of JADJAG010000006.1, read as the reverse complement.
TCTGTAAGGCAATCTTAAGGGGTTCATTCAATGCTTCTGTCACGAGGTTATGGCCTTTCTCCAGCACGATTAACTTGCAATCCAATAATCCATCGGCAAACTTCGCTCCGGTCGCGGGTGTGATGAGCATATCATACTTTCCTACAAAAACATAGCTTTCAACACGATACTGATTCAGCAGTGATTTGGCATGCTCCAGGTTCACCGCAAAATCTTTCAGCGTCAGCCATGAATCATAAACCTTCCGGCGTTTAGCTTGCGTGTTGGTTTGCATTTGCAGGAACTTATAAAACCGTTGACTTAGCACCCCGATAAATCTTAAAATCCGGGCAATATGAAAAACAAACTGAGGTTTTTGCACAAAACGAAGAAATAACATTCTTCCCCATTCCGGATACACAGCAATATTATACCAGGCATTTGCCTTTACCCCATCCGGCGCAATTAAGATAATACTGTCAAGTTGTGAAGCAAAATTCAGAATAGCAGACAGCACCAGTTTTCCTCCAAGGCTGTAGCCCATCAGTGAAAACCGCTTGCTTTGCTCGCGTTCCAGGATACGGTTGATCAAAAACTTCAGGTCTTCCTGCAGAAATAATTCATCTTGCTGCCATTTTGTATTTCCATGAAAGGGCAGATCAATGGCAATCAACATATACCGGTCAGACAATCCGGAATGCAGTGCCCGGAATTTTTCGGCATCCTCTCCAAATCCGTGAAAGCAGATGAGCAGTTGCTTTCCTGAACCGAAACGGATGCCATGAATACTTGATGACCTTACATTAACAAAGAAATGCATGAGACCTCAAGGTCGGGATAATGTATTTAACATACGCTGCCGTCACCTATTTTTTTTGTTCCCTATACACGACAAAATTTCTATCTTGAAAAAAAAATTACTGTGTTTGAACGGTTTTTTAAATGGCACTACAAGTTTCGCGGCTGGACACTAGGCGCAAATGTGCCGCCAGAGTTAAAAAAGTGTGTGATGATTGTAGCACCTCATACCAGTGGATGGGATTTCATCTATGGTGCAGGTGCAAAACTATTATTAGGGTTCGACGCAAAGTACCTTGCCAAAAAAGAATTATTCAAGTGGCCGCTAAAGGGAATGTTCCTCCGGTTAGGCGGAGTTCCGGTAGATCGTGGAAAACACAATGGTATGGTAGAAGCGATGATTGATTACCTGAATACCCATGAACATGCGATAGTTGTTTTTCCGCCGGAAGGCACCCGCAAGCGAACCACCCGCTGGAAGAGAGGTTTCTACCATGTGGCGCTCGGAGCTAATGTGCCTGTGATTATGGCCTACATCGACTTTAAAGAGAAAAAAGCCGGTATGGGTCCCTGGTTTATGCCAAGTGGTGATATAGAAAAGGACTTTAAGATTATTGCAGATTTCTATAAAAATATTACCGCTCATAATCCGGAGATGTTTGCGTTGCCGGAGTAGCCTGTCATTGGATATTGAGTGTTGATTGTTGAGTGTTGAGTGAACCAGGAACCAGGAACCAGGAACCAAGACTTAAGACTCAAGACTTAAGACTTAAGACTTACAATAGATCGGCTTCGCCGCAGCAATTTAGCAATTTAGCAATTTAGCAATTTATCCATTTATCCATGAACCCCCCAACACTTGCTTAACAAGATGAAAGAATTGTCGTACACCCTATAATTATCCATTCTTTCAAGCGACAACAAAAGCATTAATTTCGCGATTGCTTTACATGCACTTATTCCTGCAACCATTATGCGCCAATATCTCCTGTTGATTCTAAAAATGTTCCTCTTCTGGTGGTTCATTTTCTTAATGAACAGAATGGTATTCATCATTTATTTCTTCAACAAGTTTAATGATGTACCGGCAGTTGACACAGCAGCTTCCTTCCTGCATGGTTTTGCATTGGATGTTTCAGCAATCAGTTATTTGATGCTGCTGCCTGTGCTGTTATTGTTGCTGCAACAGTTTATTGCTTTTTCATTTTTCAGGCAATTCGTTTTTATCTATTGTTTGTTGTTGCTGATACTCACTTCATTCATCTGCGTGTACGATCTTGCCATTTACACCGACTGGGGTACTAAACTCAGCTATCGTGCCTTGCAATACCTGGAATTTGCCGGCCAGGGCGCAGCATTTACTGATTTGCCTGCCGTGCTGCTTCTATTGGTAATTGTGATTTTACAGGTAACTGTGGGATTGATATTATTGCGCCAGGTCTTAAAGCCCGTTTCATTTTCATATAGGCTTAGTCCGACGTTAAGATTACCATTGACCGTTTTTCATTTATTGTTAATTGTTGTGTTGGTCATTGGAATTCGCGGCGGGTGGCAACAGATACCGATCAATGAAAGCAGTGCCTACTTTTCAAAACACCAGCCAGCGAATGACGCTGCCGTAAATACTTTTTGGAATGCCGGAAAAAAAACGCTTGGCACCGGCAGGTATCAACAAGATCATCCATACCGGTTTTTCACCGATGAAGAGGCCAACGCCAGGATAGCACAACTTTTTGTTCCTGAAAAAGACACCACCTTTCGGGTACTGACAACCACTCGTCCGAATATCGTGATATTTCTATTGGAAAGTTTTACGGCCGACGTGGTGGAATCTTTGGGTGGCGAAAAAAATGTAACTCCCTTTTTGGATAGCCTGGCATATAATGGAATACTCTTCAGCAGTATTTACTCACAGGGATTCAGGACAGATCAGGGTCTTGCCAGTGTGTTAAGCGGCTTTCCTGCACAACCAAACTTTTCAGTTATCATGTCGCCGGAGAAGTATAAATCTCTACAATTTTTACCGGAAGTACTGGCCAGCCATGGCTATCAGAACTCCTTTTTTTATGGTGGTGAAACAGGCTTTGCAAATATGAAGGCCTACCTGTTGCAGTCAGGAATTATCAATATCACTGATAAATCTTCATTCGATGCAGATGAGATGAATGCAAAATGGGGTGCCCATGATGGTTATGTTTTTCAACAACAGGCTGTTGCTATACAAAAGGAGCAGGAGCCTTTCCTTTCCATCATTCTATCATTGAGTAGCCATGAACCATTTACCGTACCAATGGAAACAAAATTTCCGGGCAATGATGTGCCGTCAAAATTCAAAAACTCCTGTGCATATACAGACCTTTCTTTACAAGCGTATTTTAATAGTATAAAAAATGCACCCTGGTATGCGAATACGCTGTTTATCCTGGTTGCTGATCACGGACATCTGCAGCCACGAAACAGGAATCCAAGAGAACCTGCCCGCTTCCACATACCGGTCATTTTTTTTGGTGAAGTAATTAATCCGGTTTTCAGAGGCAGGAAAATCGAAAACCTCGGTATGCAAACCGACCTGCCGGCTACTATTTTATCACAGCTGGAAATTTCATCTGAAGCTTTTACCTGGAGCAATAACCTGTTGAATCCATACAGAAAGAATTTTGCGTATTACACCAGCGATGATGCTTTCGGATGGATGACAAATAAGGGGACTATGCTGTTTGATTTTAAGACAGACAGCGTGACGTATTCAACTCTTACAGCATCCGAAGTGGCAGATGGGAAAGCATACCTTCAAAAACTATTTAACCAGTTTATTTCTTTTTGAGAAATTTTTTCTTCAAAAAAATCAGACCATTAATTATCTGCTTCCAATTCTATAAGATCAATTTCAGCTTTGCCATCTGTTCATCAAATGAGCTCCTGTTAAAACTACCTTTGAACGCTGTTCCGGCTGCAGCCTTTTCTTCTATATCAGCAATAGTTTTATTATAGCGATCCATGTTACCTGTTCCGAAATAACCTTCTGCCAGTGTAAGTACAATCCACTCCCTGTCAGATCGGTCTGCAAAGTTGGGATCGTTGATAAGCATATTGCAAAGGTCTATTACTTCCAACCGGATCTTCTTTGCAAAAAAACGATAAGCAATTCTTTCCTCCTCTTCGTTTGCGATTTCTGCAGCAACATTATAGAGGTAGGCTACATTAATTCCATTGTAGTAATCCTGCTTTAGCGTATATCCCCGGCCGTAAAAATCCAATGCCTTTACGAGGTATTTTTTTTCCGTTGTCAATTCATACAATCGCTTGTTGATGGCGCCGCATAATCCCAGTGTCTCCACATCTGTGGTAATCTCAGGATTCAATGGAATCAATATCTTCTCTGCCGCGAGCAAGGCTGCCATGGGATCAGGGCTTTTCGATTTGTAAGTACACAAAGCAAGGCGTTGCGCGATCAGGTCGCTGTTAGGGTCTAAGGCCTTTGCTGAATTAAACAGTGCAACAGCAGTCAGGTAGTTACCACTTTCCTTCGCATCTTCAGCTGCTTTCATTAACGCTGAAAGCGTAACCATTGCAACCGGATCGGGCGAACTTCCGGCATCGGCAGGAGCAGAAATTGACTGTGCATTCGCATTTATCGACGGTGGTTTCAATCCGTTGAGGTAAGTATAAACAGGGCTGTCCACATCACCGGATTGCATCACTGCTTCAATTTTCTCCTTTAACTGTTTGGTAAATTTCACTACCGTACTCATTCCTATATCCGTGCCCAAATGTTCGTAGTGCATGAGTGTGATATGATTCAAGTCGAATGGAAACTTTAACTGGCTTTCGGCCATGATGATGGTTGAATTGGGTTTCAACACATGCCTGACTCCCAGTTCATACACTGCATTCACATTGCTGGTGGAGATATCGGCAATTACCAAATCGGCATCAAGGAGCCATTTATACATCACCACATCAATTACCCCTGAATGAATAATCTCATCGCTCCGGATACATTTGATTCCTAAGCCTTCTACAACAGGTTTAATGAGGTACTCATACGTTTTATTAAGATCCAGTTTACGGCCGGTAGCGAAGTCAGTCTTCTCGCCATAACCCATCACTACAAAACATGTTTTTTCAGCCATAGTTATTGTTTGATTGATTTATTGATTTTATTAATGACAGAAGTAGCATCAGGTAAATTCTATTATCTCATCATTATTTATCGCATAAACCTTCCTGTTTCCCTGACAAGGTCATATGTCTTTTCAAAAATTTCTGCCGCTATGGGATACATTTCACCATGAATGCCTACCATCAGCCAATCTCCGGCCTTGCCTTTCAGGGTACCTTCCATTGTCTCTACTTCAAACGGTTCATGCAGCTGATAACATTCAACGGGTATTGGTTTCTTTATGGCCCGGTTAAACGGGTATGTTGGCTTCTGACCTTTCTTAAATTTCAGCATCATCAGTTATTTACATCGAACAAGGGATCAAAATGCAATGCATCCACTTTAATTGCGGCAGCTGCCACACCAATTCTTGCTAACACCATTCTATTTTTCGCATTATCCATTTGCCTGATATCAGTCACAGAAACATTATTGTCATCCATAATTTTTCTGATTGGAGGATATAGATCAATTTCCTTGTCTTCAAACTTCAAGTCGTAGCGCAGATAGGAAAGCAATGGTTCTTTAGAGATCAGATCTTGTTGCATATCTCCTATCTCGCTGTCAATCTTAATTTTGGTTGGCGAATAGGAAATAGATTGCAGCATAATCTGGTTTAGCGTATGCGCATCGCTCATCATTCCTGCGATAGAACTTTCCGCCCAAAGCTTAGCCTGCAGAAATGAATCTATCTGATCGGCAGTATACCTTGGACGTGATGCTCCCGTGCCGCACGACACCAACAGGATGTTTTCTTTACCTGACTTCCAATGAAAAGGAAAACCTGTTAACTGTGTCATCATAAACATATACAAGGCAGGGTTGTTGGCGCTGCTTACGCCACCATCAACAAATATTCCTTCCTGGTCAATTTTAACCCTTAGCTTCTCCGGTTCAAAATAAGAAGGTGCAGCAGTGCTGGCCCGTACGGCATCGCGGAGCAATATATCCCTGTTATCTTTAAAATATTTAGCTCCCGGATGATTGATGATGGGCCATGTTCCACCTGTATCCAGTCTTTTTGTAACAATGCATAAACCGGTGCGGATTTTTTCGCTGTCGATCCGCATATCACCGAATTCCAATTCCAGTCTTTCCTTGAGTGGCTTCGATTTGAATTTAGGCGCAAACAAGCCCAATGGATTAAATTTAATCCTGTCATCAAAAATCTCTCCTCCCATATCCTGGTACATGAGCTGAACTTCTTCCACCGTTTTACCAACTGCCAGTAGTGCGGCAATGATTGATCCGGTGCTGGTTCCACCAATGAGGTCAAAATAATCGGAAAGCAAAAGTTTACTGTTGTTATGACGGACTCTTAAAATGTCCTCTATTCGTTTTAGAAATCCAAGTGTCATTGCACCCTTTATACCACCACCATCGAGTGCAAGTATGCGCTTTGGACCAGGAGTAGTAAGCCTTGTGAGTAAGTTCATTGATTGATTTGGCTTTTGATTTCAGAAAATTTGTTACGCTAAGTTAGTCAGGAGCATCAAGATAGTATTAATAATGCCATTCTTATCACGCTTAAGTTAGACAGGTATTCCGGGAACATTTCAAGACCGCCATTAAAGTTGCATACCAAATTGACGCGCAAGCTCTGTCTAAATATTTAGTTATATGGAACTGTTCTTCAAAAAAAGATCATGTTTCATTTGGATTGTTTGTATCGCAAAGGTCGCAATGCCCGCAAAGAAAAACTTCTTAATCCAGCGCTGCGAGCTTGGCGTCCTTTGCGTGCTGGTTTTAGAAGTCCATTTTTAAGATAATAGCATGAGCAGCGACAATTTGATATGCACCCTTCCATTGTCTATTGCATTACATAAAGAACAATTCTTACTATATTGTTGGCACATTCCATTCTCGCTAACAAAAAAGCACCTTATGAATAAGACCAACTTCGAAGACTACCTGAAGAATCGCTACGAAGACCAGATGAATTACTATTCAAAGAAAGCTGCAGAGAACAAGGATAAATACAGAAAATACCAATGGGCTTTGATCATTCTGTCGGCACTAACGCCGGTAATAGCAGCATTGGACAGCATCCCGATTAAACTTGATTTTATAAACGTGGACATTTCTGTACAAACCAAGATGATTGTTGTCACGATTTCGGCGATTGTAGCCATTCTTACCACCGGATTAAAAACATTTAATTACTTCGAACTATGGGTCACCTATCGCCGTACAAATGAAGAATTGAAACGTGAAATCTATTACTATAATTTCTATGTAGGCCCTTATGGACTGCCTGACATCAACCGCGAATCGCTATTCGTAATGCAGGTTGAAAACATCCTTGATAAAGAACATGGCCAATGGGCACCATCCAGGCAAATGCAGGAAGAATTGAAGAATCCCGGGAAACAGAACGCAGAAATACCTCTTGTTCCGGGTGCTGATGCAGCTAAAGTGGTTTCATCTCTGGATACTACTGAGGAAGCAGATCCGGTTGAAGAAGCAAGTGCTGTCTCTGAATCACCTGATGATGCAGATCCGGAAGATGAAATGGATGATGTGGATGATGATGGCGATGCACCGGTAGATGAAGGTGCTGATTCAGAGAAGCCTGTCAAATAACATTTGCTTCATAAGGAGTCCATTGCCTGACCACCTGCTTCCTGATATCTCTAGTATCATATTGTACCGTTTAGTTGTTCCTGATATTTCTTTTGATATCCTGATGCAGGAAAGAACAACCATACGATTTTGCTAAAAGGGAATGCTGATATTATTGCCGGTAAAAAACCGGTTGATCGATTTCCTTTTCAAATCAGCGATGTGCATAGATGAATAACTTGAATTCCAAATAATCCAAAGCTTCATGCTATCAATATCGGATGCCTGCAAAAAAAAACGGTCACCTAACCAGGTGACCGTTTCAAGTTCAAAAAACAATTTTACTTCTTGGCGGCAAATGTTTCTACCGTTACCTTATTAATCTTGCCAGTAAATTTTTCCTTCCGTGCATACACCGGAGTTACCGGCGTATTCTCATCAGTACCTACATCAGCCGATTCATCAATACCAAACGTATTGCTGTTGGTTTTTGCAATCTTTTGCTCTGCAATTTTATTTCCATCTGCAGAAATAGTACCTGTGCCTCCGCCACCTCGTCCGCCGTCATAGGCGAAATCGAAAGTGAGGGTATGCTTACCCGGTGCCAATTTCTGTGTGGAACTGACTGTGTAAAATTCAAGCCCTACCCAATTATAGGTATAGGAAGGTTTACCATCTATGATGTAAAAAGACCATCCTCCAAAATCACCCCCCTGGCACAAAATGACTCCGCTTGCATTTGCAGGTACTTCCACCTCAGCAGTGATGCTGAGTGATGTATTCTTTACATTGATAAAGGCATTCTCCGGTATTCCTTTTGCGCCTTCATAGAGAATCAATTTAGTGCGGCCGTTCATCAGATCAGGCCGTCCTGCAATCACCGGGTCGAATCGCTCAATGCTGCGGTCGTCGATGGGCAATACATTGTACTTCACCGCTTCCTCCATGAATTTCTTTTTCAGCTCTTCCAGCTTCTCCGGATTTTTCTCTGCCAGGTTATTTGCCTGGCTGAAATCTTCAGTCACATTGTATAGCTCCCATACATCTTCCGCTAAAGGTCTTCGTGGCGCAGCTTCCCATGGCGCTTTATGAATGGTACCGGCAAACCACCCTTCATGATAGATGGCCCGGTTACCAATCATTTCAAAATATTGAGTGGTCCGGACATCAGGAGCAGCCGGATTATTAAATGAATAGACCATGCTGACACCTTCCATAGGTCGTTGTTCAATTCCATTCACCATTTTGGGTGCAGGCAATCCTGCTGCTTCATAAATAGTGGGGGCAATGTCAATTACATGATGAAACTGAGAACGTACTTCATTCTTTGATTGAATGCCGGCCGGCCAATGCATAATCATGCCATTGCGGGTACCACCAAAGTTAGAAGCAATTTGTTTTGTCCAGGTGAAGGGTGTATTTCCTGCTACTGCCCATCCCGCTGCGAAGTGATTGTAAGTATGTTCTGTTCCTAATTCATTGATACGTGTCAGTTGCATATCCAACGTTTCCTGTACGCCGTTGAAATAGGTGTTCTCATTATACATGCCAATCATGCCGCCTTCAGCGCTCGATCCATTATCACCAATGATATAAATGAACACCGTATTTTCCATCTCCCCTCTTTCCTCCAATGCTGATACCAGTCTTGCTACCTCATGATCGGTATGTTCTCCAAAACCGGCAAATATCTCCATCTGTCTTTCAAACAATCTCTTTTCATCGGCGGTAAGTTTGTCCCAGTCTTTTATATCGGCAGGCTTCGGTGCCAGCACCGTATTTTCCGGTACTACGCCCAATGCCTTTTGTTTAGCCAGCGTTTCCTCCCTCAATTTATCCCATCCCTGGCTGAATTTGCCTTTGTATTTGTCGATGTATTCTTTTGGAGCATGATGCGGAGCATGGGTTGCACCCGTAGCGAAGTACATATAAAATGGCTTCTCAGGCGTAAGTGATTGTTGTGTATTCATCCACGCCAATGCCTGATCCGTCATATCCGTGGTGAAGTGATAACCGGGATCATCCACTTTAGGATACACGCGTGTAGTACCATCATATACCATTGGATGCCATTGGTTGGTTTCTCCGCCGATAAATCCATAGAACTTATCAAATCCTGAGCCGGTGGGCCAACGGTCGTAAGGGCCGGATACGGATCCTTCCCAGGGTGGTGTTTCATGGTACTTCCCAAATGCTGCCGTACTGTAACCATTCATCCTAAGCACTTCAGCAATCGTGGTGATGCTTTGCGGACGGATACCGGTGTTGCCCGGAAAAGCAGTAGCCACTTCCATAATAGCACCTGCATTATTGGAATGATGATTATACCCGGTAAGCAAAGCCGTGCGTGTGGGTGAACACAGGGCTGTGGTATGAAAACGGTTGTACTTCAGTCCGTTGGAAGCGAGCTTTTCAGCCGTTGGCATATTGATAGGTCCGCCGAATGCACTGGAATGACCAAATCCAATGTCATCAATTAACACAATAACAATGTTTGGCGCTTTCTCAGGAGCCGTCACATCAAATCGTGGAGGTGCCTTCGCATTACGCGCATCCAACTCTGTGATGGCAGGATAAGTAGGTTCCTTAATAGGAAGAATGCTTCGGTCAAATTCTCCGGATGCGGGTGCATTAACAGTGCTTTCCTTTTGTGTTGGTTGATTGCAACTGACAGTAACTACTGCAGCAATTAATAGAATGGCAGCAAATGAGTTTTTGAATTTCATATAGTTTGGTTAAAAACAATTTGTAAATGTATTTATTTCCAGGCAATAAAAGTGATTTTGCAACCGATCATCAATACTGTCTGAGAATCGGCTTATTTAAACATTTCCCTCAGCTCCACGATAGTTTGATGGGGGCCTTCCATAGTCACAAATCCTCTGCGGGGGCGGTCCAAATCCAACGTGAATAAAACCACCAGGCAAACAAGCAGGCAGAAACCTACTTCCACCAGCCAATCAATAGCACCTTTTCGGCCGGCCGTGTAACCACCGTAAAAGGCACTGATTAATGCAAGGAAAAAAAGCATCAGCAGGATGCTCTCCGGTACTTTTGCTTTCTCACCTGCCAACCTTGAAGTGGTTACATCTATCATCGTGTTCAATGCCGGGATCATTTGTTGTGTGGCAGCAAGGTTTGCCGGATCCTTCGCCAGGTTACTTGCACGTATCCATAATCTTTCTGAAATGGCCTGCGAGAGAGCATGCGCATCCATCACCCCTTGCACATCGGCACCTACTTCATAATAAGTTACACGTGCTTCCACATATTCTTTAAAGTCGTTCCGAAATAATTGACGTATTGAATCAGGATACAAATCTGCACGCAAGATTGCCGTACCTATGTCATTAGCTTCTTCTATTACTATTTGCCTGCGTGCATCATAGCGGCTTCCACTCATACCAAAGGTAAATGCCAGCAAAAAAAACAGGAGACCGGTCAACCCCGAGGTTTCCGAAAATTTGTCATTTTCCTTTCCATTTATACGCACCCGGTTGCCAATTATTCTGCCAACCCAAATGAACAGTATCATAAAAACAAAAAGCAAAAGAGCGATCTGCCATGCTTCCGTACGTAATAAAAAACTTAGGTTCATGATAAAGTTTTAGTTCTAAACAGGACAGTAATAATAATACTCTTACTATTATTTCAATGCAAAAAAAAATACCATTTGCCGTTTGCGGGGTCGACAACAATTTTTAAAGACTGATTATGGCGGTTAACCATTTGCGTTGAAACCGGCTATAGTTAAGACTTGATCATCACCAGCAACATTTTGTATGGCGTTAAGGCTTTTAATGCATGTGGTTTATTAGCAGGCAAAATCACCATCTCCCCCTTCGTCAACGTCATTTCTTTGCCTTCCACAGTTACTAATGCTGAACCATCTACTATATATACCATGGCATCATAAGGCGCAGTATGTTCACTTAATGCTTGACCTTCATCAAAAGCAAACAACGTAACCGTGCCTGTCTTTTTGTCTATGATGGTCTTGCTTACCACGGCTTCGGGTTGATAGGCGATTTTAAGCTCCAGGATTTCCTGTTGAATTAATAAATGGTGGTCCTGCATATCCTGTTCGGTTAATCTTGTTTACACTTTTCTATATTGAAATAGTCAGCAATGCGCTAAAGCTTGTTGAATGTGCTGACTTAAACTTTGACTCCGATTCAGAAATCAAACAGGATGTCTTTCTTATAATTACTGAAGAAAAGCACTAACAACCATTAATTTCTTCCAGGCTTTTCCGCTGCAAAAGCTTGCTCTTTGATGGGGTTAATCTTCTTGCCTGTGCAATCATTTCTTCCAATGACAATGGACATGCCTTAGATGCGATTATCGCCATTAATGCTGATTTACTTCGTTTGCGGTGGAAGTCGTTCAGGTAATATTCTTGCTTAGTCATAACAAATATTCATTTTCGAAAATACCACTTCCAAATAGGGTTTATGACAAATTGCACTTAATGCTGTAGCGTTTACCTTAGCGCCTTGCTTTTTTAGCGCCAAGACGCGAAGTCGCGAAGAAAATCACAAAGGATCAATATGCTACGTTTTTTTGGCGTCTTGGCGTCTTCGCGCTTGTATTATTTTATCGCTGAGAATTGCAATTTGTCATGCACCCTCCAAATATATAATTCAAAAACAACATTTCACACACCTGCACATAGAACCCTAAAAAGTGCAATCAGGAATCCTATTGTTCATTCCAAACTCACCTTCTAATCCACCCTATCCTTCCCATGTAAGAATGCATTGTTCTTTTTCAACTCAGGCAGTTTATTCGGATCTTCATTATCCGCAACGAAATATGGAGAGAGATTAGATTCGGAAGAATGATCCACATCCTTCAGATTGATGCCACGGCGTAAATACGCGGGTTCCTTTTCCATCTCATTGATGGCTGCCGGATTGGTGAGTTTAAAGCTGAGGTTCTTGAGTTTGTTCACCCGGTCGCGTGCTGAATTTTTAGAGAGGTCAGGTTGCTGCAGGTCTGCCGGTTGCTGCCGCTCTTCCAGTATTTCCCGTACTTCCTTTTCACGCAATACGAAATCAGCAGGACCACTTTCCCGTTCCGGTGTCTCTTCCTGTATTTCGATATGCAGTTTCGCAGTCGTGAATGTGGTTTCTGTCAGGTCAAATTCAAAAGGCAATTCTGCATTGACAGATTGTTCCGTTTCGCGCTCCGGTTTAAGTGATGGCCTGGGTTTGCGTGTAACAGGTTGTTCTTTTTCGACCGGTTCTGTTTTATAAACTTCCGGGGCAGTCTTTACCTCTGAATCCAGTACATGCTTTACCACACTTTTTTTGGAAAGGTCTTTACGCTGCGTAGAAGTCGCTTCAAATCCCGTTGCAATCACCGTAACACTCAGTTTCTCTCCCATGGTCTCATTATAGCAGTTACCCCAGATGATGTTGGTTTCAAATCCTGCTTCGCGCTGAATGTATTCTGTGATCTCACTTACTTCATCCAGTGTTACTTCCACGGATCCGGAAGTAATATTTACCAAAATATTTTTGGCACCACGAATGTCATTATCGTTCAGCAGCGGTGAATTCAAAGCCGACTCTACTGCATTCACTGCACGGTTTTCGCCTTCAAAGGATGCCATGCCCATGATGGCCACACCACTGTTACGCATCACGGTATTTACATCTTCAAAATCCACATTCACATAACCGGGTACCGTGATGATCTCTGCAATGCTCTTGGCCGCATTGGAAAGAATGTTGTCTGCCTGCGAGAAGGCAGCACTTAAAGTCAGGTTACCATGAATCTCGCGCAGTTTATCATTGGAAATTACCAATAAGGTATCTACATGATTTTTCATTTCAGAGATACCATCCGATGCCTGTTGAAAACGGCGGGGGCCTTCGGCAGAAAATGGGCTGGTGATCAACCCTACCGTCAGGATGCCCATCTCTTTTGCGATCTTGGCAATCACCGGTGCAGCACCGGTTCCTGTTCCTTTACCCATTCCTGCCGTGATAAATAACATCTTGGTATTTTTTTCCAGGAATGCTTTTAAGGCATCGTTGGATTCAAGGGCAGAACGCTTTCCGACTTCCGGGTTCATACCTGCACCACGGCCTTCCGTGAGGTTGACACCGAGTTGAATTTTGTTGGGCACCGGGCTCATCTCCAGCGCCTGGCGGTCGGTATTGGCCACTACGAAGTTAACTCCTACAATACCCTGGCGGAACATATGGTTTACTGCATTGCCTCCTCCTCCGCCTACCCCTATCACCTTTATGATGGATGCCTGTTCCTGCGGTAAATCGAATTGAATACTCATGTGTGTTGATTTAAGTTTTGTTGTAAGTATGTATTGCTTTGGCAGTGATTTTGTGCACCCCCAACTTTTCTTATTTCATTTCCTATTTAAAAGATTCATCGACGCCTTCGACGAAAAAATTCTTGGCATTCTCAAAAAAAGAACCGAAAAATTTCTTGCTTACCTTTTTCTCTTCCACCACTTCTTCCGTCAGCTTCGTGCTGGCTTCCGGCACCTGCCTGGCGCGTTTATATTGAAAATCTTCAAATCCTTTCAGGATCAGTCCTACACCGGTGGAATACATCGGATGCTTTACGTTCTCCAGTTTTACCGGTGCGAGGTGTTCAATGGGCAAACCAATACGCGCATCGAGACCGGTGATGTACTCTACCAGTTGCACCAGGTTCTTCAATTGTGCTCCACCACCGGTAACCACCACGCCTGCAATCAATTTGTTTTTGTACCCTGAAATATTAATCTCGGAATCTACATGTTCCAGAATCTCTTCCATACGCGCATTGATAATGTTGGCGAGATTGCGCACGGATATTTCTTTGGCATCCCTGCCACGTAATCCGGGTATAGACACAATCTGGTTGTCCATGGATGGATCAGAAATGGCACTTCCAAAACGAAGTTTCAGTATCTCTGCCTGGCTGCGCATCACCATGCAACCTTCTTTGATATCATCGGTAATCACATTGCCTCCGAAAGGAATTACATAGGTATGCCGGATGATTCCATCCTGGAAAATAGCAATGTCGGTAGTGCCGCCGCCGATATCTACGAGTGCCACGCCTGCTTCTTTTTCTTCCTCACTTAAAACTGCAGCGGAGGAAGCAAGTGGTTCGAGGATCATATCCACCATGCTGAGGCCGGATTTCTCTACACACTTTTTTATATTCTGTGCCGCGCTGATCTGACCGGTGATGATGTGAAAATTTGCTTCAAGGCGAATGCCTGCCATGCCAACAGGGTCTTTAATTCCTGCTTCATTATCCACGATATATTCCTGTGGCAGCACATGAATGATGCGATCGCCCGGATTTACCACGAGTCGTTTCATATCTTCTGCCAGTTTGCGGATATCATCGCTGCAGATTTCAGTATCCATGTTATCGCGCACGAGAATACCGCGGTGCTGAAGGCTTTTAATATGTTGTCCTGCAATGCCCACGTATACATTCCTGATCTCCACGCCCGAGTGATCTTCGGCTTCGCGAATGGCCCTCGTGATTGCATCTACCGTTTTATCGATGTTGGCAACCACACCGCGCGAAACGCCAAGCGACTCGGATTTGCCCATACCAACCACTTCAATCTTGCCATGTTCATTTTTGCGGGCTACAATTGCGCAGATCTTCGTGGTTCCGATATCCAATCCGACAATGAATTCTGAATTACTCATAATGCTGTAATTTTTAGAAAATGAAAAAATTATGGTTTCACCAAATCAACTGCCATCGTCGAATCATTCACTGCAGTTGCTGCCACTTTCACAACTTGCTTTTCAGTACTTCTTTTTTTGCAGTACACTTCATTCTTGTATTTAAGATTTACCTGGCTGTAATTATTCCAGCCCGCCCGATTCAATCCTTCTTTGTAAAAGACTTTTAGTTTTGAAAATTTCTCTGAAAGGTCGTTGGTACTTCCCAGCAAAATGGTGTGATTACCAATCCTGGGTATGAGCTCAAACTCATGTTGATTGTTGACGACAATTTGCTCAATCAGCGAAGTGAGGAAGGTATCGCCGCGGATGTAATCTGCCAATACATACAAATTATTTTGCGTCACTGAATCGGTTTTATTTGAATTCTCAGGCAGCGCCATGATGTTTCCGGTTGCCACCGGAACACGAGCCGTAAATTTACTGGAGAGAGGCATCTTACTTGCTTGTTCATCAAGGTAATAACCAACACCCTGATTGTTAATAACCCTGAGTATAGGAGTGCGTTGCCTGATATGGATACTGATTGTTCCATTCGCATCAACAAAAAGTTCTGCATTGTCTACATATGGATTGTTTTCAATAATACGTTCCAGCTTTCCATAATTCACTTCACTTATTGGTTTTGATTTGCTCACATTCACCTGATCGTCGCGCAATAAACCCTCAATGTCTTCTTTGGAAAGAAAGAGTACGCCATTGGTTTCATCTATGTTGACCCGGATGGCATTAAATGTCAGTTGCTGCCTGTGGCTGATGGCAGCACCCAGCAATACCATCATGGCGCCAATGCAGGTAATCCAGAAGCACATCATCACAACGGGCCGGATACGGATCCAGAATCTTCTAAGCATTTTCAGTTAATTTTTTTGTATGCAGTTGTTCTTTGTACGCTTCATTTCTTTTCACCTGCTTTATCATGGATTCCATTACCGCCTCTTGTTTCCAGCATACCGACGATTGGATCCACCAGTTGATCAATATCACCGGCACCAATCGTAACCAGCACTTCCAGCGGCAGATGCATCAATTCACTGATTAATGACTGTTTCCGGACTACCCGTTTCTCAGGTGATTTAATCTTATCAAGCAGCATTTCCGAACTCACGCCCGCTATTGGTAATTCCCTGGCCGGATACACAGGAAGCAAGATCACCTCATCTGCCAGGGAAAGGCTTTCACTGAAGGCTGCTGCAAAATCGCGTGTTCGTGTATAGAGGTGTGGTTGAAATACACAGGTTATCTTCCTACCGGGAAAAATCTCCCGCACGGAATTTAAGAATGCCGCGATCTCTGCAGGATGATGCGCATAGTCGTCGATGAAAATGGTACTAATGGTTCTAACCATAAACTGAAAACGCCGCTTCACCCCTTTGAAAGTGTGCAGCGCCATGCGTATCTGTTCAGGCTTTATATTCAAAAGGCTTGCAACAGCAACGGCAGCAATGGCATTCTCAGCATTGTGGCGTCCTGCAATAGAAAGATGAATATCGTTTATCGTAAAATTTTTTCCGACTACATTAAAAACATAAGTACCCTGATCAATCCTTGTGTCAGTGGAATAGAAATCAAGATCGGCACCATCAAGCGCATAGTACAATGTCTTAATGTCGTCAAACGAACGATCAGGAAATGAAAGTGCTGCTTTGGTAATAAGTGTACCACCGGCTTTTATTTTTCCGGTAAATTCATCAAAGGAATTTTTCACTTCCGCTTCCGTGCCATAGATATCCAGATGATCGGCATCACAAGAGGTGATGACTGCAATATCAGGATGCAATTTCAGGAAAGAGCGGTCAAACTCATCGGCTTCCACTACTACCGTTTTGTTTTTACCTACTATAAAATTGCTGTCGTAGTTGGCAGCGATGCCTCCCAAAAATGCAGTACAGTCATAGCCTGAATATTTCAGTATGTGCGCAATCATGGACGTGGTAGTGGTTTTGCCATGCGTGCCGGCTACTGCTATCGTGAAAAGATCGGCAGTGAGTTGCTCCAATAAATCTGAACGCTTGATTACGGTGTACTGATGTTCACGGTAGTACACAAGCTCTTCATGATCTGCAGGTATTGCCGGTGTGTAAACAACCAAGTCCACCACTTTTGGAATTAATGACAGGTCTTCTTCAAAATGAATGGACATACCTTCCGCAATCATCTCTTCAGTAAGTACCGATGGTGTTTTATCGTATCCGGAAACAGTGACTCCATGCGTATTAAAGTACCGGGCAAGGCCACTCATGCCGATACCGCCGATTCCGATGAAGTAGATCGTATGGATATTACTGAGGTTCATTTACTTTGGTGCACATTCAATGGTGAAATTTATTCGTGTGCTTCAGTTAAAAAAAATTTGATCTTTATGATTAATCAATTATTTGGGCATTACTATTTATCTATCAATGCCAGCACCTGTGCAGCAATGGCATCATCTGCTCCGGGTCTGGCCAGTTTCGCAATATTCCCTGTCAGTCTTTTCTGCAACATTTCATCCCGCAATAACTCCAGGGCTGTCGTTACCAGCTTTTCTTTGGCATCCGCATCTTCTACCAGCAAAGCAGCATCATCATTCACCAATGCCTGTGCATTTTTTGTCTGATGATCTTCAGCAACATTGGGAGAAGGCACCAGCACACTGGGTTTTCCTGTTACACACAATTCTGCGATTGACAGTGCACCTGCTCTTGAAATGACAAGGTCGGCAACTGCATAAGCCAAATCCATTCGTTCAATAAACTCCTTCACTTTCACTTTTTCTTCATAGCCCATCACAGCTTTTGCAACCGATTCGTAATAACGGTTCCCGGCTTGCCACAATAGTTGAACATCTGCTGCTACCAACTCGTTTAACCCTGCAAGCACACTTTCATTGATCGTCCTGGCACCCAGACTTCCACCGATAATCAGTATCGTCTTCCTGTTGGCATCAAGTCCGAAATATTTTTGAGCTTCTGCCTTCTTCCCCACCAAATCCAGGATGTCTTTGCGTACGGGGTTCCCGGTAATCACTATTTTATCTTTTGCAAAGAATTTATCCATCCCTTCATAAGCGACACAAATCTTGCGTGCCCTTTTTCCTAAAATTTTATTCGTGATACCTGCATAAGAGTTTTGTTCCTGAATCAAAGTCGGTATCCCTTTTAATGCAGCAGCGAACAATACCGGGCCACTTGCATAACCACCC
Source organism: Chitinophagaceae bacterium (assembly GCA_016704325.1). Taxonomy (GTDB): domain Bacteria; phylum Bacteroidota; class Bacteroidia; order Chitinophagales; family UBA10324; genus JACCZZ01. The sequence continues at coordinate 75,283 of JADJAG010000006.1, read as the reverse complement.
ACCCCTACCACCACATCCGGTTTAAAAGATTTAATGATGGATGCTGCTTTCATCAGGCTATTGATTACTTTAAATGGTAATGACAAATTCTTTAATGACAAACTGCGTTGCAAACCCGCAATCGGTAATCCTTCAATCCGGTAACCTGCTTTTGGCACTTTCTCCATTTCCATTCTACCCTGTGCACCGATAAAAAGTATTTCTAAGTCAGGCAACCTTTTATGCAATGCATTGGCAATCGCGATAGCCGGAAAGATATGCCCTCCCGTTCCTCCCCCACTAATGATCACCTTATGTTGTTGTCCCATCTTCCCGCTCTTCTTCCTTTTCTACGTTTCTGCTTACACTAAGTATGATTCCAATAGCAAGGCTGGTAAACCACAGTGAGGTACCCCCCATGCTCACCATCGGTAAGGTGACTCCAGTTGTGGGAAGCAGGTTCACTACTACAGCCATGTTTATCAATGCCTGCACCACCAGGCTGAAACTTAAACCCACTGCAAGAAAAGCACCGAATGCCCCCGGGCTCTTGGTAAAAAGTTTGATGCATCTTAACAGGAAAAAGAGATACAACACAATCAGTAACAATGCCCCGATGAAGCCATATTCTTCGATGATGATGGCATAGATGAAATCAGAATAGGGAGACGGCAAAAAATTACGTTGGGTACTATTACCCGGACCTACTCCGAATAATCCGCCATTGGCTATTGCAATTTTTGATTGCTGCATCTGGTAGGCTTCCTGGCCGTCTCCGAAAAAATCTGTGATCCGGCTGATCCACGTGTCAACCCTTGCATGAAAAGAAGTATTCATTGCAATGATGATGATCAATGCCAGCAACAGGATACCTGCACCACCCATGATGGCAATGTACTTCATGTTGATACGGCCGATGAACATCAACAACAAACAGGTTGCAAAAAGTATGGCGGCAGTAGAGAGGTTAGAAGGAGCAATCAGTCCGCAAACGATGATAGGTGGAAGCATTACCGGTAAAAATCCGGACTTAAAATCCTTGATGTTACCCTGGTTCTTTGCTAAAGCGCGCGCCAGATAAAGTATGAGACCCAATTTAGCAAGGTCAGAAGTCTGAAACGAAACATTAACTACCGGAATGGTCAGCCACCGGCGTGCATCATTGATCTCCACACCGAAGATCAGCGTGAAAGCAAGCAACGGGATAGAAATGAACAACAGCAACTGTGCAATACGCGAATAGTAAGTATAGTTTATTTTATGGGCCAGGTACATCAGGAACAAACCAAAGAGTATCATCAAGCCCTGCTTTACCACATAATATTCCATGTTGCCTCCCTGGTATTTAAAAGCAAGGGAGCCGGTAGAACTGTAAACAGCCAGCATCGAGATGATAGAAAGAAAAATCACCACAAGCCATATGTATTTATCGCCCTGCGTCTTCTTAAAAATATTTTCTACCTGAACTGAAGCGGCTTCCATCTTTTAAAAATTGTATTAATCAATTGACAACATTGTATTCTTTGAATAGCTGCATTGCAAAAAGTGATCACAGCATACGCACCATCTCTTTAAACTGACGGCCACGGTCTTCAAAATTTTCGAACAGGTCAAAGCTTGCACAGGCCGGTGAAAGCAAGACACAATCACCATTGGTTGACAAACGATACGCTGTTTTAACAGCATCCTCCATGCTCTCTGTATTGATGATGAGATCGGTTGAACGGCTGAAGGCTTCATGTATTTTCCGGTTATCGATACCCATACACACAATGGCTTTCACCTTTGAACGGACGAGATCCAGCAATAAGGAATAATCATTGCCTTTGTCGACACCGCCTGCTATCCAGACAACCGGCTTATTAATACTCTCCATGGCATACCAGGCAGCATTCACGGTAGTTGCTTTGGAGTCGTTGATAAATTCGATGCCATGCACATCTGCCACCCATTCCAGGCGGTGTTCCAGGGCTTTGAAATCTGAGAGCGATTCCCGAATCAGTTCCTTCCGGATATCGAGTGTACTTCCCACAATGCCTGCAGCCATCGAATTGTAGACATTGTGCTTTCCGCGTAATCCTAAGTTAAATAGTGACATAGAGAAGGAGGTATTGTTATGTTTAAAAATGATTTGATCGTTATGCAGCCAGGCGCCTTCTGTAAGTACCTGCTGTTGTGAAAAGGAAATTTTTTTTGATGCGAATACATGTCGCTGCATGGCTTTTATTGTTTCCATATCATCCGCACAATAGATAAAGCGGTCGCTTGCAGTTTGCTGTTGTGTGATGCGGAATTTCGCATCAGCATATTCATCGAACTGATAGTGATACCGGTCGAGGTGATTGTCGCTCAGGTTGGTAAGAACAGCGATATGCGGTTTGAAAGAATAGCAATCATCGAGTTGAAAACTGCTGATCTCGGCTACATAAAAAGCACTGTCGTGCTCTGCAACCTGCTTCGCGAAACTCTTTCCAATATTACCAACCAGGGAAGCATCGAGGCCTGCCTTTTTTAACATATGCCAGATGAGCGACGTAGTGGTAGATTTTCCGTTGGTGCCGGTAATGGCGATGATGGTTGACTTCGTAAAACGTGAAGCGAATTCAATTTCTGAAATGATGGAAATACCGGCTGCCCGTATTTGCTGTATCAAGGGTACTTTTTCCGAGATGCCCGGGCTCTTGATGATTTCATCGGCAGCCATCACCGTTTCCACCGTATGTATTCCTTCTTCATAGGGAATTTCATACTGCTGCAATACTGATTTGAAAGCATCTTTGATCTTACCCTGATCAGAAACAAAGACTTCATAACCGCGCAACTTCGCCAATACGGCAGCGCCTACTCCGCTTTCCGCTGCTCCCAGTATTACGATTCGTTGCCTGCTCATGAATTAAATTATTCTATTGGTTAATTATTCCGGTTTATTATCGCGGCTATTATTTATCTGATTTTTAAAGTCACTATGGTAACGATGGCCAGCAAAATCCCCACGATCCAAAAACGTGTTACAATCTTAGGTTCTGCATAACCGAGTTTCTGATAGTGATGGTGCAAGGGTGCCATTTTGAAAACCCTTCTTCCTTCGCCGAATCTTCGTTTTGTATATTTGAAATAACTCACCTGTATCAGTACTGATAAATTTTCTACCAGGAAAATCCCGCAGAGAATCGGGATGAGCAATTCTTTTCTTACAATAATTGCCAGTGTGGCCAATATGCCGCCAAGTGCCAGTGAACCGGTATCACCCATAAATACCTGGGCCGGATAGGCATTATACCACAGGAATCCGATGCAGGCGCCAATGAGCGCTGCGGAATACACCAGCAACTCACCGGAGTTGGGTATATACATGATGTTGAGGTAATCTGCTGTGAGTATATTACCGGAAACGTAGGCAAACACACCGAGTGTAGCGCCAACAATAGCGGATGTTCCGGTTGCTAAACCATCTATCCCGTCGGTCATGTTAGCACCATTGGAAACTGCTGTAATAATGAAAATGACAATCAGTGTATAGATGATCCAGGTATATTTTTCAAATCCTTCACCCATCCAGCTGATAAGCCTGGCGTAATTGAATTCATGATTCTTTACAAATGGAATGGTGGTAATTGGAAGCTTCGCATCAACAAAACGTGCGGCCACCTTTTCTATCTGGGAAGTATCGGTTGAAATCATGGGCGCTTCTACAGTAGTACTCACTATTTCACGACGGATGACAACATCCTTATTGAAATAGAGTATCAGCCCTACAATAATTCCCAACACCACCTGCCCTACAATCTTAAACCGGCCGGCCAATCCACGCTTATCCTTTTTGAAAACCTTTATATAATCATCCAGGAAACCTATAAAGCCCAGCCATACTGTTGAAATCAACATGGTGATGACATATACATTTTCAATTCGGGCAAAGAGCAATGTGGGAATGATGATGGCAGCAAGAATGATAAGACCTCCCATGGTTGGCGTGCCTTGCTTTTGCAGTTGTCCCTCCAGTCCCAGGTCACGAATTGTTTCGCCAACCTGTTGCCGCTGCAGATACTTAACCAGTGATTTTCCAAATACGAGTGAAATAAGCAAGGAGACGATGATTGCCATTCCGGCGCGGAATGAGATGTAGTCAAACAGCCCCGCGCCGATGAAGTCGCAACATTTTTCAAGGTATTTGAAAAGATAATAGAGCATGGGCCTTACTTATTTTTTGTTTGCCGGTTATTACCGCTTGCTATTTTATTGAACAGTTATTAAGATTGCTTTTACTCATTATAATCTGAAGATGACTGTCGCGCATTCCTACTTATCCATTTGTTTAAAAACATCCAACAACACTTCTTTATCGTCGAACGGATACTTCACTCCTTTTATCTCCTGATATTTTTCATGACCTTTTCCCGCGATCAAAATGATATCGCCCTTTTCAGCAAGAGAAACTGCTGTGCGTATGGCTTCTTTTCTGTCATGAATGGTAAGCACCTTGCCGGCTTTCAATGGCGGAATTCCCTGCCTCATCTGTTCAAGAATCGCATGCGGGTCTTCACTCCGCGGATTGTCGGATGTTAAAATGATGCGGTCGCTGAGCTCACTGGCTGCTTTCGCCATCAAAGGTCTTTTAGTGATATCCCGGTCACCGCCACAACCCACTACCGTGATGAGTTGCTCATTTCCTGTCCTCACTTTCCGAATGGTCAGCAATACTTTCTCCAGCGCATCCGGAGTGTGTGCGTAATCCACAATACCCATAATCTTCTGCTGCATGCTGATCACATAATCAAATCGGCCTTCAGCAGGTTTGAGTTTACTAAGTGCAGTAAGTACCTGTAGTTTTTGTTCACCAAGTAACATGGCTGTTCCATAAATGGCAAGCAGGTTATAGGCATTGAAGTTGCCTACCAGCATCGTATACAATTCTTCACCATCCAAAATCAGCAGCATGCCCTGGAATGAAGTTTCTGCAATACGAAGCCTGAAATCACCCATGCCCGTAATGGAGTAAGTGTGCTTCGATGCCCTGGTATTCTGCAACATTACCGCTCCTCGCTTATCATCAGCATTCACCAGTGCAAATGCATCTGCCGGAAGCTGGTCGAATAGTTTCTTCTTTGCATTGATGTACTCTTTGAAGGTCTTGTGATAGTCGAGATGATCGTGCGAGAGATTGGTGAACACGGCGCCGGCTAATCTAATGGCCGCTAAACGTTGCTGATGGATGGCATGTGAACTTGCTTCCATAAAGCAATGGGAACAACCGCTCTTCCACATCCGGTGCATCAATTCACTCAGCTGAATGGCATCCGGCGTGGTATGGGAAGCAACGATGACTTCGCCGGCAATCCTGTTTTCAATGGTGGAAAGCAGGCCGCATTTATATCCAAGTGATGAAAACAAGTTATACAGCAAGGTCGCTACCGTTGTTTTACCATTGGTGCCAGTTACAGCCACTACTTTAATTTTTTCAGAGGGATTATCATAAAAATTCTCTGCCATGATGGCAAGTGCCAGCGCGCTGTCGCCGACTTTTATATAGGTCACATCTGTCTTCTTGAGTTCTGACAGGTTTTCAAAAACGATGGCAACCGCTCCGAGTTCAATGGCCGTATTTATAAACTGATGCCCATCTGTCACGGTACCGCTCACTGCCACAAACAGGCAACCTGCCTTCACTTTTCGTGAGTCAAAACAGATATCACTGATGGCAATATCCGTAGTGCCTGACAGTTCAAGCAGGTTCACTTTGTAGAGTATATCTGACAGTTTCTTCACAAGCTCAGTACTATTGAAATGTTTGTTCCCTTTTGAATGACTGCTCCCGGGTTGATGCTTTGAGACAACACTGCGCCGGCACCCGCTACACTTACCTGTAAACCGCAACTCTCCAGCAGGTAAAGGGCATCCCGTAATCCCATTCCCTTTACATCCGGAACAATGCCCGTTGCTTCCACTACATTCTTATCTACCAACTGCCGGCTGTCTCCGCTTTGCTGGGTAACCCACGGTTGGTTGCTTTGTGCCTGAAGATTAATTCCGAGCTGATTACACACATACAACAATTCATGCCTTGAGCCCGCTTTTGTTTGCGGTATCAACTGCTGATTTTCTGCATACAGTATTTCAGCAGGATGTATATCAAGATCTGTTGCATACACTTTATCGGCTATCTCTTTAAATACCGGTCCTGCTACCGCTGATCCGTAATACACTCCTTTGCTTGGAGCATTCACTACTACAATGCATGAATACATCGGATTTTCGGCAGGAAAGTAGCCGACAAATGATGATTGATATATGCGTGTAGCATAACCATGCTTTTTGTCTGCAATCTGCGCTGTACCTGTTTTTCCGGCTACGCTGTAGTTGGGATTGCGCAGGTTTTTTGCTGTTCCACTGTCCACCACTTCCTTCAAAATAATCTTCATGGCTTGCAGTGTTTCATCAGAACAGATTTTCTTGTTCAATACAACCGGATCAAAATGCTGCACCGGCAAGCCATACTCCTGAATCTGCTGCACCAAATAAGGCTTCATCATTACGCCGTTGTTGGCAACAGAATTATAAAGCGTGAGCATCTGTAATGGTGATATTTGTATTTCATACCCTACAGACATCCACGGAAGTGAATAGCGTGTAAATCTTTTGTCCTTTGTATCCTTGATGTAGGGTTGTTGTTCGCCCGGTATCTCGATGTTTAGTTTCTTATCCAGTCCAAGTTCCCTTAAGTAGGAAAGGTATTTTTCAGGATCCTTGTTGTAATGCTGCTCTACCAGTTTAGAGATTCCTACATTGGAAGAATGTGCAAATGCAGAACGCACCGTAATGCGCGTCAGGTTGTGCCGCTCAGCATCACGCATCGTTTGATTCCAGTATTGGTGAATGCCCAGTTCTACATCTACAGTATCATCAATGTCAACAAAGCCATCTTCCACCAAAGCCATGATGGATGCCAGCTTAAAAGTAGAGCCGGGTTCATGAGACTCACCAACGGCATAGTTGTAATTCTCCCAGTAAACTCCCTGTTCATTGCGTCCCAAATTGGCGATAGCCCTGATAGCTCCTGTCTTGACGTCCATCACCACAACGCAACCATGGTCCGCTTCATTTGCCACCAGCGTTTTCAGCAATGCATTCTCCGCTACATCCTGCAGGTTGATGTCGATGGTAGTAATCAGGTCTTTTCCATTCTGCGGATCCAACTCGTTCTTGTCATTGATCGGAATGAACTCTCCACCTGATACTTTTTGCATCAATCTTTTTCCCGGGATACCGGTCAGTTGATTGTTAAAGGCGCCTTCCAGTCCAACCGGTTGCACCGTCGCATCCCGCATGTAGCCAATAGTCCGGTTAGCCAACTCCTTATAAGGGTAGGTACGTTTATTCGATTGCAGCACAATCAGGCCACCCTTATACTGACCATAGCGGAAAATGGGAAATGCTTTTAACTGCAGTAATTGCGGATAGGTTATATTTTTTTTAACCAGGAAATAGCGGTCACCCCTTTTTCTTGCCGCGGTAAGTTGTTTTTTATAATCGGTAGTTGACTTGTCACGGAAGAGTCCGGCCATGCAACCGGAGAGTGAATCAATACCTTGCTGAAAAATTTCATGCGTCAACCCGTCCGCTTTCATATCCATGCGCACTTCGAAATTTGGAAGTGAGGTGGCCAGGAGCCGGCCATCATACGAATAGATATTGCCACGGTCTGCAAGCACAGGCATATAGCGTGTGGTAATACTGTCGGCCATGGAGCGGTAACGCTGACCTTCCACACTTTGAATGTAAAATACCTTCCAGGCAATCGCTGCTCCAAGCATTATCATGAAGAGATAAGCCAGCCCGATCCGCCAAAAAATATCCTTCTTAGTGTTCATCTTTTCTTCACAACTATTTTCCTGGGTGGTTCACGTAATTCCTTCAAACCTGATGGCGCAACAAGCTTTGCCACTTCCGATTGCTTGCTGATGTTCTCCAGTTCTGATTTGGTAGTCATGTATTCCCACCGCATCTCATTCATCTTTCTTTCAATCTGATTCAGCTCTCTTACATTCTTCTCTGCATAGTGGGCATTGGCGATGTATAAAATGGCTATGGATGCCATAAAGAATACGAAAGGAAGGTTACGGATGATGGTCTGATAGTGCACCCAACGGCTGAGGTCAAGTGACTCATATAGCCAATTGCGCTTACGTTGAACAACCTTCACCGGTTGCTGCTCCGGCATCACCTCTTTTTCCTTTTCTGCTTTTTTTAAATTGACAGCTGTTGCCATACTGCTTGTTATTAAAAAATGTCTGCTGATTATTAATGCACTACTTTGTTCTTTCCGCTATGCGTAAACGGGCGCTGTGCGCCCTCGGATTATTCCCAATCTCTGCTGCTGATGGTTCCACCGGTTTCTTTGTCAATGAATGAAAATATTTCTCCTCCCTGCCAAAAAAATCCTTCACCGGTTCACCGGTTGCATTGCCATGACGTATGAAATTTTTAACCAGCCGGTCTTCAATAGAATGGTATGAAATCACTACCAGCCTTCCTCCTGTTTTGAGTACCTGCTTGCTTTGCTCCAGGAAATCAGCGAGCACTGCCAGTTCATCATTTACTTCCATGCGCAAAGCCTGAAAAACCTGCGACAGGTACCTGTTGCGGTTTCCTTTTATTACCGGTGCAATCACTTCAATCAACCTGCCCACACTATCAATCCGCCCGTTAACCCTTGCATCAGCAATCACTTGTGCCAACGTGCGTGCATTTCTCACTTCACCATACATTCCAAAAATTCGCTGCAACTGAGAAGGAGCATAGGCATTCAGGATATCTTCCGCTGTGAGTGATCCGCTCTTATCCATCCGCATGTCCAGCGGCCCTTCAAACCGGTGCGCAAAACCACGCTCACTCGTATCAACCTGGTAGGAAGAGATACCCAAATCGGCCAGTATTCCATCCACTTCAGTTATACCATGTACTCTCAACATCCTTTTGAGGTGCTTAAAATTCTGGTTGATAAAAATTAGTCGATCATCATTTAACTTGTTTGCCGCTGCATCAATGTCCTGGTCAAATGCGATCAGCCTGCCTTCCTTCAATTTTTCAATGATGGCCTTACTATGCCCACCTCCCCCGTATGTTGCATCCACATAAATTCCATCCTGCTGAATATTTAATCCGGCCACACTTTCTTCCAACAGAACCGGCACGTGATAAGCTGACATTCATTCTTATTTAAATAATTTGATGCTGCAGTACAATCCATCATGCTATTGATCAATTCGAATTGCTTCCGGGCAATCCTTATGAATTCACTTTACCACTGTTCAATCTGCCCATTACTTCCTCGGCCAGTTTTACAAAATCACGGGGCTCCTCATCCATTTGCTTACGGTATAACTTTTCACTCCATACTTCAATCCGGTTTGCATAGCCAAAGAGTACGATGTCTTTCTTAATCTCAGCGGAGTCACATAATGATTTTGGCAACAATAACCGGTTGGTGCCATCCAGTACCAGCGGAGTGGCTCCCCTGAAAAAATAGCGCGCGAAATCACGATTGTCCTTCACATACAAATTCAAACGGTTCACTTCAGCACTGATTTCCTCCCAATCATGCTTTGCATAAATCACCAAACACTTTTCAAAGCCACGGTGAATAACAAACTGATTCTTCGCTTTCACAGGCACCTGCTTCTTTAATGCAGCAGGAAAAAGCAATCGCCCTTTTGCATCAAGTGTACACGGAAATTCGCCCAGGAAGCGGGTTTGCGCCATTGTGTTGTTTTAGAACGAATCAAAAATATAAACTATTTGCCACTTTTTACCACTTTTTACCACATTGTGGATAAAATATTTATTTGCCTGCGCAGGCAATAATTTCCTAACTTCTTATTACGGCCTTCACTCCTATTTGGTAACGGCTACAGCAGCAGAAAAAACATGGTTAAAATTTCCGGGATATCATTTCAACAAAAGCTCTTCTCGGAATGATCAATGTTTGATTGTGCATTCATCATACTTAAGAATTGCGGAAGCATACTGATTTAAGTATTCAATAAGTTGCGAGGAAAAGAAAAGCTTGCTGTTTCAAATGATGCAAGCGCTATATACCATTGGCAATTCAGTTACACACTGAACTATTATACATGCATGATAAATCAGCATGTCTTTACATACAAACCATTAACATAAGTACAAGTTAAAGAAATCCGGTTGTGCTGACTACCACAGCCGCTACCAAATGAAAGATATCTGAAGACTAAATAATCGTTTTGGTACGAAGTGCCAGTGCCAGCTTTCTTCCATTCAACGAAGTAGCAGGGATACTAATTTGTGCAGCCTGGTAATATGCAATCCGCTCATTGAGCTTTTGCTGAATAAAATCAGCTAACGCTTCCGGGGATTTTTCTTGCAGTAGCGGCCGGCTATCCTTTTCCTTTTTTAACCGGTCTGCCAATAACTTTACCGAAGCTTCCAGGTAAACTGTTACGCCATGCTGATTCATCCAGTCCATATTATCGTGGTAACACGGACAACCTCCTCCTGTAGCAACTACCACTCTTTCATGCTTATCGAGTGACCGGAGGTGAAAGGCTTCCTGCTCCCGGAAATAGGATTCTCCCTGCGAAGCAAAAAGTTGCGCAATAGTTGCCTTCTCCTGCTGTTCAATCAACGTATCAAGGTCAATAAAATGATACTGAAGTTGTGTAGCCAGTTGCCGGCCAACAGTGCTTTTCCCGCTACCCATAAAACCGATAAGAAATATTTTAGCCATCAGTATTGTATCGGTGCTACTCAGGAAATCAAGTTGTAAGACAAGTCTGCTTGTCGTGTTTGAATAAAAAATGATTAATGCATCTAGTCGAAATACTTATCCCGGACTTCATTATAGGCGGGTATATCGTTGTAATGCCATTGCGCAATCACTTTTGATCCTTTAAGCAAAACCAGCCCCGGATTGGAACGGATAATGGTTTTAAGGACAGTACCATCAGCATAGTAAAATGGAAAAGGAGCATTCAGTTCATGCCTGATAGGATCTAACAATTCATAAGATGTGGAAGTGATGCCTACAAACTGAATCCTGTTCTTCTCACAGTCACTTGCCAACTGATTGATATTTTCAAAAGAATATTTGTTTGTCTTCGACATATCCTGTGCTATAACCCAAAAGTGATAACCGGGTTCATCAAGCACAAGCGAGGTGGCATCCTGGTTGTCCTGGTCCCACACTTTAAAATCTGTAATCTTCGGCTGTGCTCCTTTCACCACAATTTCACTGGTACTCTTCACAAATTCATTACTGCTCATCCATAAAGAATCCTGCCAGGGCAGCGAACGAAGGTTTCTTTCGCTGAACCAGGCTGCCTGCGTTTCATTGTTATTCGTCATCACATAGTCACCCACTTCACCAGTAGCCTTATTCTTATAGGTAAGTATAGTTACATATTGATCAGGCACCTTACCTTCCGGCAAAGTCATTTGCTCCCTGATATCATTACCTACTTTATAAGCTCTGAAATCTATGATCGGCAGATGCTGATAACAATAAATTGTGAGATAAGACGAGGCCACCGTAAAAACGGTAAGCAATAATGTTGAGGTGTATTTGCCTTCAAAGACCGGTTTAATTTTCTGCCGGAAGGCAAAAATGATCAAAATAAAGACCATCAATACGATATCCTTATTAAAGGATTGCCAGGGCGTAAGTTTCATGGCATCGCCAAAACAACCGCAATCCGTTACTTTTCCGGTAACAGCAGAATACCCGGTAAGCCATGTAAAAAACACGATGATTAAAAGCAACAGCCACGACGTGAGTTCCATGCGTATTCCGAAGACCAGCATAAACCCAAGCACCATCTCCAGCACACAAAAAAACATTGACAGGTAAATCGAAATATTGGTAAGCCATAGAAAAAACGCGGAAATAAAACCAACGCTTTCTGTATCCGCAGCAAATACTTCAAAATACTCATCCAGTTTAATGGAGAAACCGACCGGGTCAACGGCTTTAACAAATCCGGAAACGATAAACAATACACCTACGAGTATGCAAATAATTCTAAGGAATTTCCTCATTTCTGTTCACTTATTTTTATGAGTGCAAAAATAGCGTAATTGATAATATCGTAAAGATTGGCATCTATTCCTTCCGATGCAAGTGTCTTACCTTCATGCTCTTCGATCTGCCGGATGCGAAGAATGCGCATAAGTATCAAATCGGTAAATGAACTGATCAGCATATCTCGCCAGGCTTCTCCATAATCATGATTTTTTGCCAGCATCAGCTCTTTTGCAGTTTGGATTTTTGCAGTATAGCGTTGCATCAGCTCTTCATGGTCAATACCTTCTTCAATTCGCAAGCCCAACTCCAGTCGTATCAGTGCGATTACCGCATAATTGACTATGCCGATAAACTCGCTGTCCATTTCTTCGGCCACCTTCATTACTTCCAATCTGTCGATGGTTCGTATGCGCTGCGCTTTAATAAATATCTGATCTGCCAGTGACGACATACGCAAAACACTCCAGGAAGTGCCATAGTCTCTGGCCTTTTTTGAAAAAAGTGTTTTGCAGGCATTGGCCTGTTCATCAAACTGCTGACCTGTTTTGCTTTCCAAGTTTTAGGGATATTTTTACAAACAATGGCTGCGAAAAATACAATCTTTTCTACAAAGACCACCTTTAACTGCCATGGGCACTTACTGGATCTTGCTGTTCCGGTAGTAATGGGTATCATCAATGTAACTCCAGACTCATTTTATGATGGTGGCAGGTGGAACAGTGAAAAAGAACTGCTGTTGCACGCTGAAAGGATGCTGAATGAAGGTGCCAGTATACTGGACATTGGTGGTATGTCCAGCAAACCCGGCGCTACGGAAGTTACAGAAGAAGAAGAACTAAGGAGGGTATTACCGGCAATCGCTGCGCTCCATAAAAATTTTCCGCATGCAATTCTATCAATTGACACCTGGCGCAATACTGTGCTGAATGAAGCAGTGGCTGCCGGTGCAAGCTTGGTGAACGATATTTCAGGCGGATCAAAGGATCCTGTGCTATGGAAAACTGTTGCACAATTAAAACTTCCTTATATACTAATGCATATGCAGGGCGACCCGTCCACCATGCAGCTAAATCCGGCATACCAACATGCAGTGAGAGAGGTTTTTGATTGGTTCAAAGAAAAAATTCTGCAATTAAATAGCTTAGGTATATATGACATCATCCTGGATCCCGGTTTTGGTTTTGGCAAAACGGTAAAGCATAATTTTCAACTGCTGCATCAGCTGTCCGTCTTCCAATTATTCGGATTGCCTATATTAGCGGGTGTTTCCCGTAAATCAATGATCTGCAAAACATTAAACCTGAAACCGGTGCAGGCATTGAACGGAACTACCGTGGTAAATACAATCGCACTCCTTAATGGCGCTTCCATTTTGAGAGTGCATGATGTGAAAGAAGCACAGGAAGCGATTCACCTGATAAAAGAACTGCATGCCGCTGTTGATTAAAATCTTTTCGAATGAATATTCTATGATCGATATCATCGACATGGTATTGGTGACCTTGCTCCTTATTGAGCTTTACAGGCTGGTACGCGGGACGTTGGGTATTAATATTTTTTTTGGAATGCTGCTCATCTATGCCACCTATCTGCTCGTTAGATTTTTAGATTTACACCTGCTGACAGAAATTATCGGGCAATTTGTGAATGCCGGTATCATTGTGCTGCTGATCGTTTTTCAACCGGAGATACGTCGCTTTCTGCTGAAACTTGGCAAGGCAGGACTCGGTGACCGTGAAAACCTATGGGACCTTATTCGTGGTAACAAAAAACAACGCACCAAACAACATGAACAGGCTGCAGCTGAAATCATTAAAGCCCTTGAGTATTTTTCAAGTACCAAAACAGGTGCGCTGATGGTTTTCTTCTCTACTTTTAAACTGAATGATTTCAATAGTCCGGGCGTCAAAATCAATGGCGTGATCTCTGCCAAATTATTGGAAAGCATTTTCGAAAAATCGAGTCCCCTGCACGACGGCGCCGTAATCGTTTCACAAAGCAGAATTGTTTTTGCCGGAACAGTACTGCCTGTATCTGAAAGTCCATCAGTGCCTGAACGGGCAGGCTTGCGCCACAGGGCAGCCATCGGAATTACCGAAGAAACGGATGCTTTGTCTGTAATAGTGTCTGAAGAAACAGGAACCATTTCCTATGCCCGCAATGGAAAAATAAAACCGATTGCTTCCATTAATGAATTGCAACTGGTATTGCACAAGGCATTGGTGGGGTAGCCTGTCTGTTTGGAACAAGGTGTTTATTCTAAATCATGTTCGCGACAGGTTAACCTGGCAAATCCAATAGTCAATCAAACCCTAGTTAAGAAAATCATTTGAATCTACCCTCTAAAACATAAATCATAGTTAAGACAATTTCCGTCGACTCCACTAATGATTTCAAATTACAAAAGTTACTTCATGATTTATTGCTTCACAAACTTCCGGACAAAAGAATGTTCATCAGACTTTATAAAAAGCAAATAAGTTCCGGCAGAAATTGAAGAAACATTTATACTGCTTTCTGATGTGTTTATTGGTTCAAGCAGCAAGATTTCTCCTATCAAATTCATAACCTGGATTGTTCCTTTCATACAAGTTGCAGAACTAAAGAACAATTTGTCCTGCACAGGATTGGGAAATATTTCAACTTCATTAGTCCACATTCCCTCACTTAGCCTCAACGGACTTGTTGTAAATTCCCGTGTTAGTGAAGATTTTGAAAGCACTTCAGGTGAATCCACACAGCGTGTAGTAATCCACCAAAGGTAAGACGTATTAGGAAGTAGTCCCGCTATGTTATACGTGGTGTCTGTAGCATCTGCATAATTATTATCAGAATTATTTCCGCTGGCTATTCTCCATTTTACCTGGTAAGAAATCGGACAACCTTCGCTTGGCTTCCAGCTTATGGTTGCACTGGTAGCTGTAATATTGCTGGTTTTTCTTCCCTCTTCGGGAATTCCCTTACATTTTAGATGGATATCGTTTATCAATGCATCACCGATAATAGGGGGATCAGAACTTACTATTTGTAAAAAATAATCTCCTTTACCCAGATCGAAGGGAATGGTAGCCGTAATTGTTCCTGAGGATGTTCCGCTTAAATATCCTATGGGGAATTTTTCTATGAAAAAACCCTTCTTTGTAATTTCTGCAGTAAAAATATTACCTGCATTATAAGTCCCTGAAACAGTGAAATCTATAGTTACATTTTCTCCCCAGCAAGGTTTGTAATCTGAAACTACCGGCAGGCTGATGGTATTAACTGGAATACTTCCAAGCTGCAAAAGCAACACGTCCTGACCACCA
The DNA here is from genome assembly GCA_016704325.1 of Chitinophagaceae bacterium. Lineage (GTDB taxonomy): Bacteria > Bacteroidota > Bacteroidia > Chitinophagales > UBA10324 > JACCZZ01. The sequence continues at coordinate 59,947 of JADJAG010000006.1, read as the reverse complement.
TGATTTCCCACTGCATCGTGATCGTTGGAAATTGAACTGCCAATTACATACCGCGTTCCATCAGCAAGCAAACATTGGGCATTTGCAATGTCTGAATAGCTACCACCATAAGTGCTTTCCCAAATAATATTTCCTGAGGCATCTGTTGTTACCACCCAAAAATCTTCTGCACCCAAATGAATGCTTACATCACCATCGCTGGAACGGGATGCACCGCTAACGGTGAAACCACCATCAGTCATCACCTTCACATCATTGGCTTTATCATCTGCACTTCCTCCGTACGTCCGCTGCCATAATAGTTCTCCGGAATCAGAAATTTTTAACAGCCAATAATCAGCTCCTCCATGATTATTTTCTACATCTGCCTGCGTTGAAAAGGTATATCCTGCTACGATATATGCACCATCGCTGGTTAGTGCAATTGAGTTGGGAACATCGTTGGCACTTCCACCGAGCGACCTTTCCCAAAGCAGGTTTCCGGACGCATCCAGTTTAATGATCCAGTAATCACTTGATTGGGTATTTCCATGATGGCCGGTTACATCTTTATTATCGGAATAGGAATAGCCAGCAACTATATATTCACCGTTTGGTGTTTGTTGAATGGAAGTAGCAACATCCTGACTTGATCCACCATACATTTTATCCCACGAAACATTTCCTGCAGCATCAAACTTCACAATCCAATAATCATTTTCTGTACAACCTGCCACCACATACCCACCATCAATGGTTTGTCGAACACTTTTAGCATAATCCAAATTCTCGTTTCCCATGGATCTTTGCCATTCAAGCTTTCCGGTAGTCTTTAATTTTATGATCCACAGATCCGCATAATCACCGGTACCCGCATGTTCCGTTAAGTCACCATCATACGATTCAGAGGAGCCGGCTGCTATGTATCCTCCATCAGTGGTGTGGTGAATAGAAGACAGCACATCATTGTCAGATCCGCCAAAAGTTTTCGACCATTGAATGTCCTTATTGACATCGAGTTTGGTGATCCAGAAGTCGAAAGAGGTCCCATGATTTTTCAGGTCGCCATCAGTGGAATTAGAGGTGCTGCCTATGATCAATCCACCGTCAGAGGTCATTTCTACAGTTTGGCCAAGGTCGTCAGAACTGCCTCCCATAGGTTTCTGCCAGCTGACAACAGGTGCCTGTGAGCATACTATAGATGCTTTGAGTAAACAAGAAACCAAAATCAGAGAAGTTTTCATAGGTTGAAGTTTTAGATGCACTTATACTTAACAGGCGAAATCGTTAACATTCCGTTTTTAATAGATTAAATTTAAAAAAAAAGTGGAAAGAAAAAAATAAATCTTCAGGTAAGAAAGTTTTAGTGACCAGGTTCCTGAGTTTAAAATAAAGTAAAGTCCACTTTACGAAGTTTTACTAAATGGCAATTACTCCCATTCATAACCATCTTTACCCACTTAATGATTTCATGCTCAAAAGTCAATTACTACAAATGAATGTGCGAAATAATAATCGGGAAGCGGAAGTGATCAAACAATAAACCAATGATAGCAAATCACAAAATCACTTGATTCATAAATTGGACAATTTTCGTAGAAGTAATACTTCCGTACACTTCCCCCTAACTTCCCTGCTCGAAACAATTTAACCATTCAACCATTCAACCATCAAACCATCAAACCATTCAACCATTCAACCATTCAACCATTCAACTTAAAAAGTACAAGTCTGCAACCAAAAACCACAGTTCCCATAAAAACTGATTCCCGCTTTTCTTCAAGATTTGTTATTTATTTGCACTTCGCTCTGCTTAAATTCATCTTCATGAAACAAACACTTCTGATCACCTTTCTCCTTTGTTTTATCCTGTCCGCTGTTGCCCAGGAAAAGAAACCCATCACTCATGAAGACCTATGGCTCATGAAAAGGGTGGGAATTCCTGCCGTGAGTCCTGATGGCAACCATGCAGTTTTTAATGTAATAGAACCTGCTTATGATGAGAAAGAGCAGGTGAATGACATCTGGATAGTATCCACTGATGGAAGCGCTCCTGCACGAAAACTCACTGCGGGAAAAGCCGGCGAAAGCGGCTATACCTGGAGCCCCGATGGGAAGTTTCTTGCATTCGTTGCCAAAAGGGATGGTGATGAAATGGCCCAGATCTACACCATCAATATCAAAGAAGGCGGTGAAGCTCAACGATTAACGAATCTCTCCACCGGTGCATCATCACCCAAATGGAGCCCCGATGGTAAAATGATTCTCTTCAACAGCAGCGTGTTTCCCACGTGCTTCAGCGATTCCTGTAACAAAAGAATGACAGAAGAGAAAAAGAAAATCAAATACAAAGCAAGGGTGTACACTTCCTTCCCCATACGCGACTTTGATAAATGGCTCGATGAAATGCAGGATCATGCCTTTGTGCAGTCTATTGAACCCGGCAGTGTCGCCAAAGATATTTTTACTAATGTGGCCATCAGCAAACTTGCCGGATTCAGCTATCAAAATGCAACATGGAGCCCCGACAGCCGTGAAATAATTTTTGCAGCAAGTGATAATGCCAATACCGCTGCTTACCAGGACCCTACCGCTCAGTTATACAAAGTACTGATTAGCGGAGGAGACGCCACAAAACTGACGGCTGATAAAAATGATTATGGAAATCCGACGATTTCCCCTGATGGAAGGTACCTACTGGTATTCAGTTACGCTGCCAACAATAATGAAATATATAATCTTAACCGCCTGGTACGCTTTGACTGGCCAACCATGCAAAACAAAACAGTCCTCAGTGAAAAAATAGACCGGGGTATCAACAACTTCGTTGCAGCCGGTGATCAGGCCTATCTCAGTGTGGAAGATCAGGGCCATGATAAGATCTTTGCATTGGCACTTTCAGGTGATGCATTAAAACAATTGAGCACTGCCACTGCCGGATGTTATACCAATGTGAGTGCAGCACAATCTAATAATGTCCTGATTGCTAATTATGAATCTGCTTCCAGCCCACCTGAAATTGTGAAAATCAATGCAGATGGAACGCATACGGTACTCACCGGTTTCAACAAGGAAAAACTGGCTCAACTTGATTTACCGCAAACAGAAACTATATGGTTCAACAGCAAAAAAGGTAAAAAAATAAGAAGCCTGCTGGTAAGGCCGGCAGGTTTTGACGCAACTAAAAAGTATCCGCTCTTTGTAGTAATTCATGGCGGGCCGGCAGGTTCCTGGAAAGATAACTGGGGTTACCGGTGGAATTATCATTTACTGGCAAAGCCGGGTTATGTGGTATTACTAACTGATTATACAGGATCTACCGGCTATGGAGAAAAATTCGGACAGGATATTCAGTATGATCCTTTCAAAGGCCCCGGTGAAGAAATAAATGAAGCAGCAGCAGATGCCATTAAGCGCTTTGCATTTATTGATGCATCCCGGCAAGCCGCCGGAGGTGCGAGCTATGGTGGCCACCTTGCAAATTGGTTGCAGGGAACCACCACACATTATAAGTGCCTGGTTAGCCATGCCGGTCTCGTTAACAGCATTTCTCAATGGGGTACAAGCGATGTAATCTTCGGCAGAGAGGTAATGAATGGAGGAGCACCATGGACGAAAGCAAAGACCTGGGAAGAGCAAAATCCATATAAGTATGCCGCCAATTTCAAGACGCCCATGCTGATCACGATAGGCGAACTGGACTACAGGGTACCTCTTAACAATTCTATAGAAAACTGGCACATCCTGCAACGGCAAAAAATCCCGAGTAAGCTGATTGTTTTTCCGGAAGAAAACCATTGGATACTTAAAGCCGAAAACAGCCGTTTTTTCTACCAGGAATTGCATGCATGGCTGGCTGAATATCTAAAATGAGCTCAATGGTGATGATGCTGTAAGTGGTTCCGGGAGATGGTTCCAACTTTTGTATTATTCAGAATGATCAGTTGCTTTCTCATGAAACCTCGCATGCTGTGAAAGTTTACATTACCATGATAATTGAAGCATTCCGTCTGCAAAAGCGTTTCTTTGTTGCGATAAAAAAGTAAGCCGTGCTCAGATGAGACAGGTTTTCATCATAGATTTAATTTATTTTTGAATGCCGGAAGACAGCGCTTTATCTGAAGAATGAACCAGGTTAGCTACTTGTATCAAACTATGCAATGAAATTATCTCTTCTATTTATCATCCTCTCATTGCTGGCTTTATACAGGACTGCCTTATCCCAATCACTCAACCTCACACAGGATTCAAGCTGGATCAGTATTGGTGATCTTGATATACAGGGCAACCAGATTACTGTGGAAGCTTTGGTATACCGGGCGGGTTCCAATGTTTCCAACATCGTAAGCAAGCATTCCTTTCCTGATGATGTGAATTATCTTTTAAGAGCCCAAACCTTTGAGCTCACTACATATATTTCCGGAAACAGCGGGCCAACGCAGTTTCTGCAAATGGCAAATCCTTTTACACTTGACTTGAATACCTGGTACCATATTGCAGGCACGTACAATGGACAGTTTGTGCGATATTATGTGAATGGCTGCCTGGTAATTGAGAAGCCATTTAGCGGCAACTTATTTCAGAATGATTTTACAACTGCTATTGGAAACCAAAGCACCAATGAGAGTGAACAATTTTATGGAAGATTGGATGAAGTCAGGATTTGGAATGTTTGCCGCACGCAGGAGCAAATAACATCCAGTATGCTGGATCTGTCCAATCCTTCAATCCAGGCAGGCTTGCTGGCCTATTATAAGTTTGACAATGATTATGAAAATGAACAAGGCAATGCATTGTTGAATGGTACACCCATTGGGCTTACTCAATTCGCAACCTCGCAAATTAATCTGCCCTCTTTTGAGATCACTTCCATTGAAACCACGAATTCCACCTGCAACTCACTGCACAATGGCAGCATTACTATTTCATCCAACCGTCCTAACTCCTCCTATTCCGTAGATGGCGTAAACTATCAATTCAGTAATTTTTTTCCGGACCTTCCGGGAGGCACTTATACAATTTATGTAAAATCGCCGGAAGGTTGCATTATTGACAGCATCGCCATTGTAATCGACGAGGGTGTCAATTACCCGGTAAGTATTACTACTGCGATTTGCGAAGGAACAAATTACTTCGGCTATACTGCATCCGGACTTTATATTGATACCATAAAAGTCAGTGGCAGTTGCGATACGATCCGTACGCTCAACCTCACTGTATATCCAACCTATGAATTTTATGAAGAAGTAACACTTTGTCCGGGTGAAGTTCATTTTTTTCAGGGCAACACTTTTGCTGAAAGCGGAACATATGTTGCACCCTATACCACTGCCAATGGATGCGATTCTGTGTATACACTTGCATTAGAAGTACTACCCGGAACTTTTCTTGGAAACGATACCCTTATTTGTGTTGGAAATGAATTTGAGATTGTAAGTCCTTCTCCGGCAACTGTTTGGTTCGACAATACCACTTCAAAAACAAAAACAGTAAACGCTACCGGCTGGTACTGGGCTACTTTAAAAGATGCAAGCGGATGTGATGTGGTGGATTCTATATTTATACAATTCAACCTGAAGTACTATGCTCCGAATGCTTTTACTCCGGATAAAAATGGCCTGAACGATGTCTTCATTCCGGTATTTTCAGATGCAAACCTCACTGGTTACAACCTCCGGATATTTGACCGATGGGGACGCATGATTTTTTCTGCCGACGATCCTGCTAACAGCTGGGACGGAACCTTCGACGGAAAAGTGTGCGATATTGGCACTTATATTTTTTTTATGACGGTGGCAACAGGAATTTGTGAAAACACAACTATCAGGGGAAATATAAGCCTGATCAAATAAAAGTTTTACTACCACCCGGCAATTCCTTCCTCTTACTCACGTATCATATCGCTGCCCCTTCCTTCGCCTGTATTTCCTTAAGTATCTCATCAGGTGACTTACCAAGGTTCTGCAACTCCATCTGTACATCACTGGTCATTTTCGGATCAATGCCTGAATACTTCTCCAGGTAGAGTTCATACTTTTCTTTTGCTTTATCCAAATTGTTGAGTTCATTCGCATATAAAAATCCCTGCAGAAAAACAGCATTCCGGCTATACCCTGAAGTCGGGTAATCTGTATAAACTTTATCAAAAGCATCGATCGCTTCCTTGAAATTTCTCTGTTTCTGGTAAAGCATTCCCAACTTGAACAAATAACCCGCTGAAAGGGAATCCTCCGGATACGCTGCAACAAATGCTTTAATCTCTGTCTCCGCTTTCCTGGATGCAGCGGTATCAAGCTTATTGTCATTAAAGCCCTGATCAACCAGATCAAGGTTTGTTTTAATTTCAATAGCATCCTGCTCTTTTTGTGAAGTACAGGAAACCAGGGTAACCAACAACAGACAAAAGCTCAGGTAGCGCATGAATTGTTTTTTTGCAAACCTACATGAATTCAATTCAAAAGACAAAGTTTGACTAATTTGCCAGCAGCTAACTTATCAAACCAAAGAAGGTAAAAAGCAACACTGCCAACTATGTTAAAATTGAAATTCCGGAAGCTTTACAAAGTACCATTCACGATACTGTTTCAGGGCAATGTTTTATTCCTCATTATTTTTTTATTACAGATAACTAAAGTATCTGCCCAAAAATCAACCACCCGCTTTGCTACCCGTGCTGACGCAACCGTTGATACTGCGGCTAAAAAATACAATTCAAAATCATGCACCACGTACCAGGCTTACCTGTATGATTCTTTAAACCCTGCTTACACCCCAATGCGGTTAGTAAAGGTGAATTTTCACATCATCCAGGACGGAGAGGGTAAAAACAATTTCCAGGAAGCGACGTCAAAGGGTTTTTTCAGGCAACTGGTAGACGATGCGAATAACAGGTTGAACAAAAATGAAAAAATGAATCTTCCTAAGGAGAACTCTACCGAAGTGGTTCCTATCCCCTTCCGCTATGTGCTTGCCGGTGATCCTGCAAATCCAAATGACGATGGCATCTATTATCACCGCAATGATTCTTTATTTGCAATGAATAAAAAATCAAAGAAAAAAGATAATGTATTTGACCGCCGTCAATATGAATTATACGGTACACAAAAAGACAAGGTGATCAATATTTTTATTATTGAGCATTACCCAGATAGTGTTGCCAGCCCAACCTATAAAGCATCCAGCGACGGGGTAGGCACCGGATCATGGGCAAAACTGGTGGGTTCCTACCACCTTTGGAAGAATCCGGTAGTCATGGAGAATGGTGATACATTGAAATTTACTACCTGGACCTTATCAGCATTAATGAATCATGAACTTGGCCACTGCCTCGGTCTCTCCCATTCATGGAATGTGGATGATGGATGTGATGATACACCCAAGCATCCCGGTTGCTGGAATTTCGGCGCACCTCCCTGCGATGTATGTTCTAACAATGTGATGGATTACAATGCCTATCAAATGGCATACACCCCCTGCCAGATTGCAAAAATCTGTATGGGCTTTTATAATGATAAAACCACACGTAAATACCTGGTGAATGACTGGTGCAACTACCAGCCGGAAAAATCGATGTCGATCGCTTCCGGTGAGCAGGTTGAATGGGCCGGTTCGATGGATATTTTCGGCGACCTTGTGGTAGAAAATAATGCCACGCTTACCATTCGCTGCACTGTATCCATGCCACCCGGATCAAAAATCACTTTGATGCCAAAAGCTACGCTCATACTGGATGGCTGTACCCTCACATCCCGTTGCAACAATGGTAACTGGGAAGGAATAGAGATTCTCTCCGGAAAAAAATTCAAACCTTCCATTATTACCAGGAACAAAGTAATTGTAGAAAAAGCAAACAATATCTGGTAACAATTGGCAGTTTAGCATGCAATTAACACGACAGGCATGTGATTACACCGATAGGACTTTTTCCTTTTGCAAATGATTGGAAACAACCATTTCATAGGATGTTCCCGTTAAGTAAAAGTTGTAATCTCCTGGAAATCCACATGGGGGATTTTGTTATAGCAATTATTCTGCTGATCTTAACCCGCAAATTAATACGCATACATGTCAAATAAAATGGTTGTTGGTATTGATATTGGTGGCACGAATACCAAATTTGGGCTGGTAGATGAAGACGGAAACGTCCTGGTTCAGGATAAAGTGAATACAGCTGCTTTTAAAAAGGTGGAAGATTTTACGCATGTTTTAACTGCGTCTATTCTGCAATTGGCACTAACGCAGGACGATATGGAATTAGTGGGTGTTGGTATCGGCAGCCCTAATGGTAACTTCTATACAGGCACAGTGGAGTTTGCTCCAAACCTGCCATGGAAAGGGGTCGTGCATCTATCTAAACTTTTCCATGAAGCTTTCAATTTACCTGTAGCGCTCACCAACGATGCTAAGGCCGCAGCAATGGGTGAAATGCGGTTTGGAGGTGCAAAAAACATGAAGGATTTTCTCTTCATCACCCTTGGAACTGGTCTTGGCAGTGGTATTGTTTCCAATGGAGCGCTGGTTTATGGCCACGATGGCTTTGCCGGTGAAATGGGGCATACCATAATTAAAGAAGATAGTAATCGACTGTGCGGTTGCGGCCGTTATGGTTGCCTAGAAACCTATACGTCAGCTACGGGAATCCGCAAGTCCTATATGAAATTTTTGGCTGAAAAAGATAAACGTGCTGCTATTGATCCGAAGAAAATTGATTCCGCCTACATTTTTCAACTAGCCAGAGAGGGAGATGAAGAAGCGCTGCAGGCATTCAAATACACCGGGCATATATTAGGCCTGGCACTGGCCAATGCAGTAACCTATTTCAGTCCTAAGGCTATTTTTCTTTTTGGAGGGCTTGCCCAGTCAGGCGAATTGATCTTTAAGCCAACCCGCGAGAGTTTTGAAAAGAATCTGCTCAAGGTATACCAGGGAAAAGTGAAGATCCTTCATTCTTCATTGCACGATGGCGATGCCGCTATCCTGGGTGCAGCATCCCTGATCTGGAATGAACTGAGCCTTGTTTCATAAGATGCATCAGCAGGCAATACTTATCATTTTACTGATCATCAGTTTCAGAAGCTATGCACAAATTCAATCGTTGCATGGAATAATTCCTCAACCAGTTTCTGTTTTAATTTCGGAAGGCCGGTTTCAACTTACCAATGAAACAGCCGTAAAATGGAATAATCCGGCAGATTCTGCCACCGGCAACATGCTAAATGAGCGGTTGCTAAAAAAACTTAGAAACAGCAATGTTTTTGCCACTGCTCCTTACAAAACGCTGCAGGCCATCAACCTGGTTAGAAGCTCCAGTGCTGATATTCCGGAAGAAGGTTATAAACTAATTGTTAATGAAAATGAGGTCACCATCAAATCGGCTGATGGTGCCGGCATTTTCTATGGCATGCAGACATTGCTTCAGTTAATAGTGGAGGATACTGCCACTGCCCGGTACACTATTCCTGTTGCAACGATCAGTGATTATCCCCGTTATAAATGGCGCGGAATGCATCTTGATGTGGCCAGACATTTCTTTTCGAAAGAAGAGGTGAAACAATACATTGACTATCTCGCTGCTTATAAGTTCAATACCTTTCATTGGCACCTTACCGATGATCAGGGTTGGCGAATAGAAATAAAAAAATACCCCTTACTCACCTCAACAGGTGCATGGCGCAATGGAACCCTAATCGGACATTACAGTAATGAACCTACTTTTGATACGGTGCGATATGGCGGATTTTATACTCAGGAGGATGTCAGGGAAATAGTTGCTTACGCTGAAAAACGCGCTATCACTATTGTTCCGGAAATTGAAATGCCGGGTCATGTGCAGGCATTGCTGGCTGCTTATCCGCAGCTGGCTTGTGGAGGTACTACCTTTGAAGTAGGAAAGACCTGGGGGGTATACAACAATGTGCTTTGCCCTACCGGGGAATCCATCGAATTTATGAAGAATGTGCTGCTGGAAGTAATGGATCTCTTTCCGTCTCATTATATCCATATAGGTGGAGATGAATGCCCAAAAGAGCAGTGGGAAAAAAGCGAATATTGTCAGAACCTGATGGTGCAGCTTGGACTTAAAGATGAAACTGCCCTTCAAAGTTATTTTACCGGGCAGATAGATGACTTTGTGAATCAGCATGGCAGGAGCATTATTGGTTGGGATGAAATTCTGGAAGGCGGACTCTCACCCAATGCTGCAGTAATGAGTTGGCGCGGAATGGAAGGTGGCATTGCAGCTGCATCAGCAGGTCATGAAGTGGTTATGTCACCCACTGAATTTTGTTATTTCGATTACTACCAGTCAGCGAATGGCACAGAGCCGCTGGCTATTGGCGGATTTATACCATTGGATAAAGTATATGCCTTTGAACCAACGCCTGATGCCTTACCGAAAGAAAAACAGCTACTCATTTTGGGTGGCCAGGCCAACGTGTGGACGGAATACATTCCAACCTTCTCCAAGTTGCAATACATGATATTTCCAAGAATGTGTGCCATGAGTGAAGTGCTTTGGACAAAAAAAGAAAACCGGAACTTCAAAGATTTCACAAAACGCCTTACCTCTTATCATTTTCCGGAATTCAACAGGAATGGGATATATTATTCAAAAGCCCTCTACGAGGTAAAAATGGAGATAAGAAGGAATAACCATAAAAACGGACTCATCGTAAGACTTACTTCCGGAGATCCTGCAGCTTTGATCAACTATAACCTGAGTTCTTATGAAAATGAAATCCTTCAGGCCACCAACAATACGCAATTCGAAGCCGGCCCCATTGATGTTGCCATCAGCAAATCAGTAATCATGAATGCTATTGCCCGGGATGCATCAGGAATAAAAAGCGCTGAAGTAGTAAAATCTTTTAACATGAATTTGGCTACCGGTCGCACGATTACTTTGGGCAATGAACCGGATCAACGATATAACAACGGAGGCTCATTCACACTGGTCAATGGAATCTCCGGCCGGTTACCCTGGAATGGCAGTGAGTGGTTGGGTTTCTCCGGCACAAACCTCGAAGCAGTTATTGATCTTGGACAACCGGAAAATGTATCCAAAATAACACTTGGTCTCCTGCATGCTGAAGGTAGCTGGATCTACCTTCCCAAAGAAGTTACCATTGCACTCTCACTAGATGGAAATAATTTCAGGGTTGCAGGAAAAAAGACTACGGAAGCCATTGAGAAAAACGGCGGGAGAAGTGCAGCATTCTTATTTGAAAAAACACAGGCACGTTACATTAAGATTACCGCTGTCAACTACGGAATTATTCCTTCCGGCAAAAGCGGCGCCGGCCATCCGGCCTGGTTATTTGCCGATGAAATAAGCGTGCAATAGCATAAGACCAATACCTACCTATTTGGAAATCAGGTTAACAAACAACCTGTATGCGCCCGGTACACCTGCCGGCAATTCACGGAAAAAAGAAAGCCCGGTATAGACATACCTTCCTTTACCATAATTGCATACTACTAACGACCCATCCTTCGGTTGTTCTCCTTTATCATTCATGGCAAATATCTTCTGATAGTTACTGTCAATATCGGCAAGAAAATACAGACCTCGTTCCTGCACCCATCCGTCAAAATCTGCCGGTGTGATTTTATTCGGAGTTTGTAAAACAGCTGCATCGGGTTGTAAAAAAGTAACCTGCGCCTGTTCGTCTGTTACCCGTTCCCTGGAAATTTTAAATGGATACGGTCCAAAATTATTCATGACCAGGTCGTTGCCTGAAGTATTGTATTGTACCAGCAAGATCCCTCCCGCCTTTACATACTCCAATAACTTATCATTCAAAAACTTCAACCGGTCGTTAGTATTATATGCACGAACGCCTGTAACAATTGCATCATAAACCGAAAGGTTTCCGTTGGCAATCTCCTCATCACTGAGCATGGTTACCGTATACCCGATTTGTTGGAGCATTTCCGGTATCAAATCACCGGCCCCTTTCAGATAACCAATATTCCGGCCCTTAATTACCAATGGCACACTCACGAGTTTTGCACTTGAAGTGGGATAGATGGTGATTGCAGGAATATGATCATAACTGATGTTCAGCAGTCCGCGGTCTAATTTTTTTCCATTCAAGGTTACGATTGCAGTCATCGTATCAACAGCCGCCTTTATTGCACCGGTGGCCGGAGAAACTGAGAAACTCACAGCACGTTCGTCACCTATACTTTTTAATTCAAAGGGAATTCCTGCCGGCGTAACTACCCATCCCTTTGGAACTTCTAATGAAACAGTTCCACCAGCATTCTCAATACCGGATTTCAGATTCACTTTAACAACCCTTGATTGAGCAGTGCTGAAGAGGTAGGTGGGTTCATCAATAGTAGCCGTAATGGCCGGTGCGACCTCCAGTTGCCTGTAAACCTCTCCACGCACAGGATCCACCGATTTGTAAACCAATGGCCGCTTAAAAACAAAATTCTTACCTGCAATTTCCACGTTGAATTCGGCATATGCTGCCGCTTCATTTTCTGGTTTCAAAACCAGTGAACGTTCCGGAATCCGGTATTCACCAAGTGTGTAGGGTTGCTGTAACCAATATGGCTGTGTTACAGGTGTATTTGGATCGAGTAACTGTTTTCGTTGAAGGGTGAGCAGTTCATTGTTGCGCAACGTAACATTCATTGTACTGTCGAATTGCTGTACACGTATTGATTTCAAAATCACAGGAACCGTTCCCCTGTTGATTGCCTGTACTTTCCATTCAAGCAGCATCCCCGGAGATAGTGTGGTCTTAGTCGAATAAGCTTCCATCCATAATCCGGAACAAATACAAATGAGTTGTTCCGTTTCTTTCATCTTTTGCATTTTCCAATAGCTGTCAGGTAACGATTGTAATGCGCTATACAATTTTACTAAACCATCAACTGATGCAGCAGGGTCTTCCATTCTGTATGCTGCGATCAATTGATCCACCATCGTTTGTATTGATGATGAACCGGCAACCCTGCCCCAACCTGCTACAACTCCACTCAACAAATCATTTACAGGTGCCTCACCTGCTATCGTCTTAAAGTATTCCCATTGAACGCCCCTGTTTTTGCCCGCACCAAAACCCTGACTCTTATGCATCGAACGGCTGTCTGCCGCGATTTCGGAATAACCCCTTCCAAGTAATTTATTATAAACTCCTACATCTATCTTAAACTGATCTTCTGAGGTAGTATTGGTAGCACCGAAGCTGAATGTGTTCCACAAGAGTCTTTTCACCTGCCAGACAGAAACCTGCTTGAGCTGTTCCGGAAATCTTTTGGCATCCGCTGCTGCTGTAAATGCTTCCTGAGCCAGGATAGCTGAGGCAGTATGCTGACCATGGCCACCTTCCCCTGTAGCCGGGAATCTGCAAATGATAACATCGGGCTGAAAAGAACGGATAACAAATACCATATCAGCCAGGATCGAATCCTTATTCCAGAAAGTGAAAGTTTCTTCCGGGCTCTTGGTATAACCAAAATCATTTGCTCGCGTAAAAAATTGCTCACCACCATCAATCCGCCTGGCAGCCAGCAACTCCTGCGTCCTGATTAAACCAAGCAATGGCCCAAGTTCATTGCCAATAAGATTTTGTCCTCCGTCACCGCGCGTGAGAGAAAGATAACCGGTGCGGTACAATTTCTCTTTAGCTAAATAGGAAATCAAGCGTGTATTCTCATCATCTGGATGTGCAGCTACATAAAGCACGCTACCCAATACATTGAGTTTGTTCAACTGTAGCTTTATCTCTGCAGCATTTGCAGCAGGTGAAACCTGCGCAACAATGCATAGAGGAGTCAATAAGCTCCATATCACACCTGAAATGACAAGTAAACGCTGTAGCATCGGGATTGAATTAATTATTTTCAAAAATAGAATTATTAGCAATGGCAATTAGTATGGATCGTAATCAGGTTCAACAGTTCATAACCTGATAGAAAAGTGCATAAAAAAAGCAGGACAGAACGTCCTGCTTTTTTCAACTGTTTCCGGCAGCAAATTACTTACTTACAATTATTTTAGAAACTACAGGCGAACCATTTCCGGCTTTTAAAGAAACCATATAGGCACCTGAAGCCACATTACTTAAATCTACTTTGCGAACATAAGATCCACCTGCATCATTTCCTTTATACAGGTTAGCTACGAATCTTCCTGCAACATCATACAGGTCAATGGTAACATCTTCTGCTGTATGTAGACCATAAAGAATTTGTGTCTGATCTACAGCAGGGTTTGGGTAGATGGTAGTAAGATTCAGGTTATCAAAATTATCAGCAATACCTGTTAATTCTGTATTGATCGTCACCTTAAACCAGTCTATCCAATTCTGAGCAGCGAAATAGCCTACAGGGTTTCCGGCGCCATCAATATACACGATGTCAACGCACTGGTATACCGAAGTAATAAAGGGCGGATAACGCATGTAAGAAGTTGCATAGGTACTCGGTGAAATTGAGCCACCCTGTCCATCATCCAGGCAACCACCCACTACTGCGAAAGTGTCCAGTTTACTTGGATTTCTGTAGATGAAGTTGAAAGCAGCTTTCTGGCCAGGTTCAAGTGTATAGCCTGGTCCAAATGCAAGCACAAAAGCATCGCCTCCTAACCATTCATTGCTGTAGGATAATCCAAAATCAACAGAATCTTTATAAGACCAAAGTACGCTGGTACCACTTTGTGAAGGTGCACCGCTACCAAGTGTTTTTACCAGTTGGGCTTCAATCTTATTAAATTCACCTGAATTGTTCTCGTGTGAAGCAATCATGTAGATACTGTCAATAGTGATTTGTACGTCACTGGGAAATGAATCCGACAAACCAAAAACACTCCAGTCAACCAAAGAATTGGCGGGATCCACCGGATCTGTGTAGCCAACCAGGTTGTTCAATACCACTGCAGAATAGTTCAATGCAGTGTCAACACCTGTATAATCGGAACTAAAATTAAAAAGGTATGCAACGTCGTCATAGTTCACATAACTGTAATCAACATACATTTCATAAATATCACGGGTATTACTGTTCAGTGCAGGAGAACGGGTTGACTTAAGGTGATTGATCTCAGCACCGGATATTTGGCCTGGCTTCAGATTCTTATAAGGCACCTGTGCAGAAGCACCAATGGCTGTAAGCAAGAAAACAATGGCTACGTAATGTTTTTTCATTTTCGAAAGTTTTAAGAGTGCAATTTATAGTTTTTGATTTAAAGTAAAAAAAATTATCTCCGCGGGGTTATTGATAACACTTTCATGACAATTATCGGCCATTTAATCTGCCAGCATATCAGCATCCAAATGATCAGTTTACCAACAATGGAAATGACTGCCTTTCAGTACCTGAACTAATCAATAATACATAGTATCCGGCAGACAATAATTTCAAATCAAGAAGTTCTGTATAGTTGCCGGCCTGCTGCCTGTTAATAGCCAGTTCCTGCACCTTAATGCCCTGTGCATTAAAAATCGTGAAATTGATGATGCAGGGCTTTTTCAACTGATAATGTAAGGAAGCCGTTCCGCTGGCGGGATTGGGAAAAACAGATGCTTCCCTCCAGGTGAAGGTAGTTTCATCAACTCCTACATTGAAAGGAAGGTCTAAAATCGGGAAAATGGCGAGGTCGATATCAGCAATCCACGAATCTTCCAATGTATGCCAGGTGCCATTAGACCATTGCTCCCACGACCATCCGTTTATACCACTGCAATCCTTAATACTCGATAATAAAGCCAGCGTGTCACCTGTATTCGAAGGCAATACCACACTTACAAAAAACGAATCACCTACTTCTACTGAACCTGGAAAAAAGAAGGTAGTCCCTAAACCAGTCGCATCTATGTCATTAATTGCAACCGGATTTGACACTGCCAATACATTACCCGGCCTGAATCCACCGGTATCAACATCATATAACTGTACCACCACCTGGCTGAATCCGGAAAATGCCGTCTTAACTGCAGTAAAAACCTGTATTCCCTGCAAAATTCCCGGTGCCGTATACCCCATCTGATGCAGGCTGTAAAACTGGGCTTTCTGAAGGTCACCATAATTGTTATTTCCCGTCACATAACCAGTATTAGGTGCAGCATAAACGCCGGTTGCGCAGCCCATTCCGCCTTCATTAAGTGGGACAAAACTTAACGCCATAACCGTATCAATATAATCGCGGTTTGTTGAAGTTGACTGTATGAATTCCGGCAGGTTACTAAACTCGCCCATTGTTCGCTGACCTACGGCATGCATATGCAAAAGCAAAAAAAGTGTAAAGACGGATACCCGGTTCATGCATCAAATTTCTGCGAAAATAAGCCAATTCTCACTACGTTGCGGTTACTATGAAACCGGATACCTGCAAATTGGATTTAAGGAATAACCATTTGAACGATCCTTTTTCATTTTTTTTGAACAATTGATTCAAAATACATCTTCCCGCTAAGTCATGAATCTGCGTAACTTTTTTGGGTGCACGACAATTCGTTCATCTTGTCAAGCAATGGTTGGTGGGTTAAATTGTTAAATGGTTAAATTGCTGCGGCGAAGCCAATCAGTTGCTATTCGGTATTCATTACTCTACTCTACTCTACTCTACTTTACTCACTTACTCAAACTACTTAATACTCAATTTCAACACCCAATAGACTATATCCAATTTGTTGTACATCCATTTTTTTTCATCCCTTGACATAAGTTGAACTTGCTTGGATTTGGAACTTAAAGCAACCTTATCTTACCTTACAAATAAAGAATCAAAAATAGAACTGCCTGAATGAATGGTTTATTTCGGTTAAAGTCATTCGTCTCCTATTTTATTACTTCAAAGGGTATTAACAATATGCATTCTCCCTTTGTATATGAATTTATGCAGCAGGTTTTATATGACCCGAGAACATTTTATGCTTACGCTGAAATTGAAAATGTCCGCAAAAAACTCCTTCAATCACACCAGGCGCTATCCTTCATTGACTTTGGTGCCGGCAGCAATTCAGGCCTGCCTGTTATAAAAACGATTAGCAGTATTTTAAGAAAATCATCAAGTACTCCTAAAAAGGCACAACTACTTTTCCGCATTGCAGGCTATTATAAATGTGTTAAAATCATTGAACTAGGCACAAATATGGGTATATCAGCCTTGTACCTTGCTTCATCCGGAGCCAATACGAAAGTGGTTACCATTGAAGGTGCAAAGGAACTCGCAGAAATTGCACGTACTAATGCAACAACGTTGGGAATGCAAAACATTGAGATTCTAACAGATGTTTTTGAAAATGCATTGCCGCTGGCGTTGCAAAAATTCGGGAAAACAGATCTCGTTTATTTTGATGGAAATCACCGCAAAGAAGCTACTCTTGCCTACTTCTACCAGGTATTGCCACATTTGCATGAAAAGTCAATCCTGGTTTTCGATGATATTTACTGGTCTGCTGAAATGAATGAAGCCTGGCAGGAGATTAGAACAAACCCATCCGTAACCATAACAATTGACCTCTATTATTTTGGGTTAGTATTCTTCAGAAAGGAACTATCCAAACAACAATTCACATTGCGGTGGTGAGTATTCCTGCAGCACTGATCTGCTCATAAAAAAAGAAAAAATAATATTGTTGTAACGCAAAAATACAACCTGCATCAGATTTCAAACCCTGACGGTATCTTCTAATCCCGCGCTTCAACACTCGGGAATTGACGGACACAATCAACCCCTGTTAATCCGCGATCAATCTTTTATAAACAAACTTCTCAACTCACCAGCATCTTCTACTTTCATTTTGCCCCCGAGAATCAAACGCACCTGCCGGCGTCGGATTGCTCCATCATACAGTCGTTGCTCATACTCAGTTTCAGGATGAATTTCTTTAACAGGAATAGGTGTACCATGCTCATCAAGTGCAACAAAAGTGTAATAGGCCTCATTACACTTTATCTTGGTGTTCTTTGGAATATTCTCTGACCAAACCTCAATAAACACTTCCATCGAAGTACGGAACGTGCGGGTAACATTCGCTTTAATAGTTACAAAACTTCCGAGTTCAATACGATTCTTAAATGAGACGCCATCAACAGAAACCGTTACAACAATTGCCCGGCTATGCTTGGTTGCACTGATGGCAGAACATTCATCCATCCAGTACATGAGCCTTCCTCCATGCAGGTTACCGAGTGGATTGGTATCATTCGGTTGCACTACCTGTGTCATGATGGTTTCTGTATGCGAAGGGCGATGAAGATTGCTCATAATAAATTGGAATTTGCTAAATGTTTCATAACTAAAGATAATCAGGATAGAAAGGTTTATTGACTGGTGTGGAATACATTTTCAACCATAGTTTTCATTTTATCTTACATCGTAACGGCACTGTTGATTAGTATTTGTTTGCTGATCCTTCTAACCATACCGCTGATAACGTGAGGTGGGCCACAATCTACAAACTCAGTTGCTCCATCCATCAACATATTTTGTATAGTGGTCGTCCAACGAAGTGACTTGATTTGCTGCAACGTCAGGTTTTCTCTGATCTCATCTGTATTGATAGTAGCCACCCCGGTTACATTTGGATAGATAGGGCATTTTGGCTCATTAAATTTTATGGTTGCCAGTTTTTTCTCCAGGTAATCCACCACCGGTTGCATTAGTGGAGAATGCACAGCTCCGCCAACTTGCAATGGTACAAAACGGCGGGCTCCTTCCTTTGTCAGTGCCCTGCAAGCTTCGTCTACCCCGGACTTAGTACCGGCAATAACCAACTGCCCCGGACAATTGTAATTGGCAGGAACTACAATATCCTCTATTGAGTCACATACTCTTTCCACAACACGGTCCTCGAGGCCAAGCACGGCCACCATTGCAGCAGGCACTTTACGAAAAGCATTCTCCATCTCCACAGCACGTTCATTCATCAACATTAATCCATCTTCAAATGATAAACAACCATTGGCAACCAGTGCTGTAGTCTCGCCAAGGCTGTGACCGGCTACCATAGAAGGCTTATAATCATTTCCCTCTTTCAATGCACTGATCAATGAAACTAGAAATATGGCGTTCTGAACAACCTGTGTTTCAAATAATTTTTCATCAGGCCCATGAAACATAATATCAGTAATGCGATAACCCAATAAATCATTGGCCGCTTCAAAATAATCGCGTGCCAATGGAGAACTATCATAAACTGTTTTCCCCATCCCTACATACTGAAACCCTTGTCCGGGGAATAAATAAGCTCTGTTCATTTCGCTGTTTATACTTTTAAACTCTTACTCCATTACCCTGTGAATTGTTGCAATCAACAGGCACTCATCATTCATATTGCTGCCACAGCCACTTCCTTATTAATCTTTTTTACCAGGCCTTGCAATACATTACCCGGGCCGCATTCGATGAAAATGTTCGCTCCGTCCGCAATCATAGCCTGGACTGATTGCGACCAGCGCACCGGTGCCGTTAACTGATCAATAAGGTTTTCTCTGATAGCTACAGGCTCAGACACAGCGGTTGCTGTAACATTTTGATAGACGGGACAAATCGGGTTGGAGAATTCAGTGCTTTGCAAAGCAGATGCCAACTCCTGCCTTGCAGGCTCCATCAACGGTGAATGAAAAGCACCTCCAACCGGCAGTACAAGCGCGCGCTTCGCACCTGCCGCCTTCAACTTTTCACAGGCAATATTTATTCCTTCAATGGAACCACTTATCACCAACTGCCCAGGGCAGTTATAGTTAGCCGGCACTACCACCTCATCAATACCTGCGCAAATATCTTCCACTACCTGATCAGCCAATCCTAATATGGCTGCCATTGTAGAAGGCTGCAATTCGCAGGCTTTTTGCATGGCAAGCGCTCTCTTATAAACCAACTGCAATCCATCCTTAAAGGTCAATGCTTTATTTGCCACGAGTGCAGAAAACTCACCTAATGAATGGCCGGCCACCATATCCGGTTGAAATGCCTCTCCGGCTACTTTTGACTTAATTACTGAATGAATAAAGATAGCAGGCTGAGTCACTTTGGTCTGTTTCAGCGCTTCTTCCGTGCCATTAAACATAATGTCGGTAATCCGGAATCCCAGTATTTCATTGGCCTCCTCAAAATATGCTTTAGCAATTGAATTTGATTCATATAAATCTTTGCCCATGCCCGGAAACTGGGAACCCTGACCCGGAAAAATGTATGCTTTCATAAATGATTGTTGGTTTCAAGGAAACAGAAATCGGGCGCAAAGATAAAAAGAAAAGATGCGCAGGAAAGCGGGAAGCAATTCAGAGGTGGGTTAAATTGTTAAATGGCTAAATGGTTAAATTGCTGCGGCGAAGCCGATCACTTGCTATTCTGTAATAACTACACTATTTTACTTTACTCACTTACCCAAATACTTAATACTTAATTCTCAATTTCAACACCCAATAATCAATATCCAAATTGACGTACACCCCAATTCAGGGTGCATACCAAAAGGCAGCTGTTCAAGACATTATCTTAAAAATGAGTTTATAAAACCAGCATACAATGGAACAAAGTTCGCAGCTGATTGTCATTGTGAGGAACGGTTCCATAAAACCATATAGTTAAAAAGTACTTGCGCGACAATTTGGTATGCTGTTGGAACTAAGCAATTCGTTCTAAGGGAAAGCAACCAGAGGTATCAATGCATCAGATCGGCTGAAATGAGGCGGATAAATTCAGAGCGGGTTTTTTCATGCACAAATTCACCGGTAAATGCAGAAGTGGTTGCCACCGAGTTTTGCTTTTGAACACCACGCATCATCATACACAGATGCTTGGCTTCAATAACCACTGCTACCCCTAAAGGATTGAGGGTATCCTGAATACAATCCAGTATCTGGTGGGTTAACCTTTCCTGCACCTGCATGCGGCGGCTGAAGGCGTCAACAATACGGCCGAGTTTACTCAATCCGACAATGTAACCATTAGGAATATAAGCAATGTGTGCCCGTCCGAAAAATGGCAATAAATGATGTTCACACATCGAATACATTTCTATGTCCTTTACGATCACCATCTCAGAATACTGTTCCTTAAATTTTGCCGATTTCAATATGGCTACGGGATCCATCTGGTAACCCTGGTTCAAAAACTGCATAGACTTGGCTGCGCGCATTGGTGTTTTCTCCAGCCCTTCTCGCGCAGGATCTTCTCCAATCGTTTCTATAATTTCACGATAGTAACTCGTGAGCGCATGGGTAATATCTTCGTTGTAGATTTCCAATTTTGAATAGCTTTTTGGCTGTATGCCCTGCTGCTTTTTTTTATTCTGAACTTTAGTAATTTGTGACATAAAAACGGAGAGGTTCTTTAGGAAAAATCAATATCCTGATAACCGTATCCGGCATTATTTGTTCACTCACCGTAATATTCGGCAAAAATACTCTCAGTTTCAAACAAACGCACACAATGTAATTGACATCCTGTAATGTGCGGTTCCAGTTCCAGCCAGATCGCCCTGGCAACATTTTCTGTGCTTGGCATCAGGTCTTTTAAGAAATCAACTTCCAGATTCAAATTCTTGTGATCCAGCTTATCCACTACCACTTTCCTGATAATCGCGCTCAAATCCTTAGCATTAACTATTAACCCGGTATCAGGATCCGGTTTTCCCTTTACTGTTACAAACAAGTCATAGTTATGCCCATGAAAATACTTATTGGCGCATTTGCCGAATATTGCATCATTCTTCTCTTCACTCCAGCGGGGATTAAATAGCCGATGCGCAGCGTTAAAATGCTCTTTCCTGGTAAGGTATAACATTACAGTTTTAGAAATTTATGTAAAGATAAGTCTTCATGCAGGTAATTTAAAACTATCGTGAAGCTGTTATTGCAATTAGCCCATACTACAGCCGGCTCCAATCCGGAAAACGTGAGAACAATCGTTTTGACTTACTTTGTACTTGATTTTTTGCGATTGAGGACTGATTGTTAAAATATTGCATAAACCAATGAAGCTACTTATCGTTGCTGCTACCAGAATGGAAATTGAACCCCTGGAAGCATACCTAACCCGTCTTGATGATCAGCAACTGATTAGAAATCATGCAATAGAAATAGTGATTACAGGTGCCGGTGGTATGTGCACAGCCTATCATCTTGGTAAGCTGTTGCAGCAGGATAACTGGGACCTTGCTTTAAACCTCGGCATCTGCGGAAGTTTCGATAAGAAAATACCACTTGGTACCACCGTAAATGTGGTTGCTGATACTTTTGCTGACCTCGGAGCTGAAGACGGGGATGCTTTCCTCGATGCGTTTGAACTGCAATTAATGAATGCCGACACTTTTCCCTTTGAGAGTGGATGGATTCCTAATAAATTTGAATCAGGCATTACGGCTGTAAAAGTACTGCCGGCAGTAAGAGCAATAACAGTAAATACCGTATCCGGAAATAAAAGAACGATCGAGCGGCGCTCACTCAAATACGATGCGGCTGTAGAAAGCATGGAAGGTGCTGCTTTTATGTGGTGTTGCAGCAAAGAGAGTATTCCATTTTTGCAGTTGCGTGCGGTATCCAACTATGTAATGCTTCGCGATAAAAACAGCTGGGATATGCCTGCTGCTATCCGGGATCTTAATGAGACAGCTATCAAATTGCTGGATGAATACTTACAGATTGAAAATCGTTAACCGCTTATTGCCACATCAGGTAATAGAAATAAACCATGGTTAATATGCCCAATAACATCACCAGTTTTATTACACTGCTCACCATCGCAAAATGCTTCTGCGAATCTGCTTTGTAGAGCAAATACATAGCTATGCCAAGCGGCAGTTCGAGCATGGTAAATAAATTCAAGACAGAAATAAAATCTCCGCCGGCTGCCTGCCTGCTTTGTATATATATTAGAAAACCAATAATCAGGAAACAGATGGAATAAACAATCCATTTGGTGCGCTGCACACCAAGTACTACGGGCAACGTCTTACAACCATATCGCTCATCTCCTTCCACATCTTCCATATCCTTCACCAACTCGCGCACAAGTGATATCAGGAATGCAAAGAGAAAATAAAAGAATACCAATATGAAAATAGTATAGGCTGCAGCATTTTCTGCCACATTTCCCGGATGAAAAAGGTGACGTTCATACAATGCTACAAGCAAAACCACCAGGGCAGTCAGAAAGGCTACGATTACATTGCCCACCAGCATTTGCCTTTTATAGCCGGTAGAATAAAACCAAAGCAAACCTGCTACAATCGGATGTATGAAACCAAGCCTGAAATTACCTGAATACCAGGCAACATAAAATCCCAATAACATACCTGCAGCCGAAAGTAGCTGATGCATCAGCATGGCAGACCGCCTCTTAATGGTACGGTCAATAAATACACGTTTTGGTTTATTGATTGCATCAATCTTCACATCAAAATAATCGTTGATCACATATCCGCCGGCAGCAATGCAAACAGTAGACATCACCAATAAAAAAAAATGAAAGTCGCCAAGTGTGGGTAATGCTTCCGCTTGTCCGAGTATCGGTTTAATAATGGTGTACTGCACCAAATATTGAGTGAGCCCGATGTAGAGCAGGTTAACAATCCGGATGAGTCGCAGGAAGTAAAAAATACTTTTCATTTAATGTGCTATGGAATGGGCACTGAATAAACAAAACAGGCTAGATTCAGCAAGAGTACTTAACAAAGCTATTGCCATTTAGCCTGTAGCTTCAATATTTTTTCAATTACATCACGTACGCAGCCATTTCCTCCTTCAAAGGGTGAAGTATATTTGGCGATCGCCTTCACTTCAGCTGCAGCATCAGCAGGGCAGCATGGAAAACCACACAACTGCATTACTTCCACATCCGGGATATCATCTCCCATATAAACTGTGGTTGCAAGATCCATTTTCAGTGCGGAGGCCAGTTGCCTGAGGGCGCCGGGTTTGTCTTCCACACCCATCAACACATATTGAATACCAAGGCGATTTAACCTATAAATAACACCATTGGATTTGCCTCCTGAAATAACAGCAACCATAAGACCCTTTTTTACCGCAAGCTGCAATGCATAACCATCACGGATATTCATGGTTCTCAACTCATCTCCATTATTGGTGATCAATAACGAACCATCGGTAAGCACTCCATCCACATCCAAAACTATTGCTGTTGTATCTTTCAATAATTCCAGAAAATGAGTTGGTGCGGATTTCGATTTAGCCATAACTGTGATACTATTATCATTGATTAAAACCTGACCGGAAAACAATAAGCTTTCACGGTTTCAGTAAAGACTCAATACACTTGGGCAATGAAATAAGCAACCTTGTTTAATGTTGGTTATCTCTCCATTCATACACCCAGGCAGACTGTATCATTTCCAGGTGACTTTCATTGCTTTCCTCCCTCTTACCGGAAAATCCGGGTAGTTGGAGTACCCATTCAATCAATTCAGTGAAGCGAATCCGGTAAATTTTTGATTCATTGAAATCATCCCCAAACTTCTCATAGAGTTTTTGAGCGATGTCTTCATGATCATTCCAATGAATTGGAGGTTCGTGCATTTTCTGTGTATTAATAGATGTTAAATTATCCTAAGTAGCGCGCATGAAGGACTATCCGTATTCGCTATTCTCCCAGTATACCTGATTGATCCGGAATCATTACAGAAAGTTCGCCGCTCCCTTCATTCAGCAGGCATTGACAGGCAAGCCTTGAAGTCAGCCTCGGGTTGCGTGCCCGGTCAATGAAATCTTCTTCCTTATCCGTCATTTCATCCACAAATTCTTCACCCTGCTCCAGGTAAATCTGGCAGGTGCTGCAGGCACATACTCCACCACAATTATGATGCAGGTGAATATCATTCTTTATGGCCACCTCCAGCAAAGTGTCTCCATCCGGAGAAGTAACGGTTACCGGCTGAATTTCCTTCTCTTCAAATGTAAAATGGATGGTGTACATTATCTGTTGATGCTGCTTAAAATCGCGCAAAGATATAACCTATGCCGGCTTAATAGGTTCAATGGGCTTTAATTCTGTTTGTTATTTGAAAATTGACATCTAAAAAAGTGCAACGGTTATTCCTTTACTCAGGCTTCCAGCGTTGAATATCTGCTGTAAGCACCTTATAAATCTCGGCGAAACGGCCGTCCTTTTTCAGATACTCCAGGTGATTTTCTATTGTCAGGTTATCGCGGCGTACGGCCGGACCGGTTTGCACATTCAACGGATCATGGTTCTGAATTTTTCGGACGGTTTCATTAATGAGTGGCTTAAAAATTTCAAATGATAAGCCACTTTGCTCCAAAATCATCTGGGAAATGGAAAAGAGATGGTTAGTAAAGTTATTGGCGAATACTGCGGCCACATGGATCGCAAAACGCTGTTCGTCATTTACTTCAATGATCTTTCCGGTCAGGGTTCCTCCCAAGTCTCTTAAAATGTGAAGCGTTGCTGCATTGGATGCATCAACACAAATCGGTATGGTAGAAAAATCAACCGAAACATTTCTGGATAGCGTTTGCAACGGATAGAAAATGCCAAAATTGTCGCTCACATTTTTCAATACGCTGCCCGGCACGCTGCCTGAGGTATGAGCAATCACCTGCCCATTAAGTTTCAATTGCTCTGCCACGTCACTGATCGCATCATCTTTCACAGTAACAAGATAGATGTCTGCTTCCTGCGAAATTTCCGAATAAGAGTCAGTACAGGGTATATCCATCAGGTTTCCAATCCATTTGGCGGACGGAAGATGCCTGCTGAAAACCTGAATGATCTGGTGTCCTGCATTATGCAGGTGCCAGGCCATTTGATACCCTACATTACCTGAACCGATAATTACGATCTTGTAAGACTTCATGATAATAAGACATTTGAAGGCGCAAAATTATCAATAATACACTGCTGATCCATGTATAAGTAATAGAAATCTAAAAGAGTTGCGCTTAATTATGGCAGGACCGGTTTCGAAGAACGCTTTTTCTGCAGATTCCTTACCAGGCTGATTACGAATCCAAGTATCGTAACGATGATTCCCAGCCACAAAATATTGATATATGGAAAGACAATAGCCGTCATCACAATAAAGTCCGGTTGTACCTCTACTTCAGCAATCTGCAGGTCTATCTTATTCTCATCTGGAATTATTTTATTCAACCGAAACGTCAAGCCGAGTTCAGGCAATTCATCATCCACCAACGTGGCACGATCACCATGAATATAAAATAAGGGCTGTGCGGAATAACTTTGTCCATCCAGTTTCTTCACCAATAAATTGGCGGCAACAGCAAGGTCGCCTTCCTCAATAGTTATCTTTTTTGAATTCGCCACACGTTCAATACTTTCAAGGATCACAAAACTGGTGGTGGTAAATATCGTGTCGCCGCGCTGCACCAGGTTCGACTTAAATTCCTTTTCCTTTTGCTCTGTTTCTTTAGTCTTATCAGGAACAGAAGTTACGTGTGTATATAGATCCTTGGAGAGATAATGGCGTGTATCCGGATTGGCAATAAGTCCCATCTTCGGATTGATCTGCGCATTGGGGTACAAGGTAAACTGCTCTTTTATGGTGCCGGTTGTAGAATCAAATACTTCATAATTGACCTTATAATAGAAATTAGGTTCAGCCACAGAATCACCCACATAGGTCACCATGTACTGCTTCATTTGCACAGGTACGTTCTTATACAACAGCATGTTTGATCGTTGGGCAGCAGCATCAAACTCCTTTCCGAAATTAACCCCCATCGAATTGAAAGAGATGGTTTCCTTCTTTGCTGATGAAAACAATATGCCCACCAGCGTTAGTGCAAATCCCAAATGTGCAACGGCTGCTCCCGATAGTTTCCATTTTCCTGATAAGACAATAATGAAATAGTAGAGATTGGCAACTACACCGAATAGTGCCGCAAACAATAAAATAATGTGTGAAACGAAATCAAACTCACCCAGGTATGCGATGATGGCCGTAGCCGGAATAGTGATGCCAAGCAACACTGCCATCCGTTTGTAGAATTGTTTTACATCGGCCTTCTTAAACTTGAGATATAAGGAACTGGCTGACAGCAATGCAATAATCACGGCAGCCCATATCTGTACCTTATTGTAAAATGCAACGGCATCAGCAGGTACGGCAAGGTTGGTACCAAATACCTTATTCCAAACCGGCAGCGACGTGTTAAACGTTATATGTAATGAAGACAACAGGAATACCAGTGAACCGATAAATATCCAGAACTCGCGCGATAAAACTTCTTCATCCTTCTTTACAGAGGGGATTCTGTTCCAGTAAACAGCCAGCAATACGATGGCCGGGATCGAAAGACCGGTCATATAAATCAACAATTGTCCACTCATGCCGAGGTCGGTAAATGCATGAACAGAGGTATCGCCCAGTATGCCACTTCTTGTGAGAAAAGTGGAATACAGAATTAATATAAAAGTGAGGATAAAAAATATGTAGGTAGTTCGCAGGGACCGGCCTGTTTTATTATAAACCAAAGCAGTATGAAGTCCTGCAATTAAAGTGAGCCAGGGAACCAGGGAAGCATTTTCAACCGGATCCCATGCCCAATAGCCGCCAAAAGTAAGCGACTCATAAGCCCATGCTCCACCCATCATAATTCCGGTTCCCAATACTGCCGCAGAAAACAAGGCCCAGGGCATCACCGGTTTTGTCCAGGAGTCAAATTTCCTGCTCATAAGACCTGACATGGCGAAAGAAAAGGGTATCAGCGTAGCCGCAAAGCCGAGGAATAATACCGGTGGGTGAATCACCATCCAATAGTTTTGCAACAATGGATTCAGCCCGTTACCGTCCTGTATAAAACTCAAATAGTCGGCCCGCTGAAAGATAGGAGCATTCTGCATCTCATCACGTAGCAGTGCGAATGGTGTACTGCCGATCTTATGGCCAAACGCGTATAATCCAAGTAACATAGATCCTAAGAAACCCTGCACGATTGCAAAGACTCCCAAAACCCTGCTTTCAGCTTCCTTCAGGGTAAAAATCAGCACGATGCCTAGCACTACATTCCAAAACATCCAAAGCAGGAAACTGCCCTCCTGTCCTTCCCAAAAACAGGATAACAGGTAATTCATCGGCAAAGCTTTACTGGAATGTGACCATGCGTAATAGTACTCAAAGAAATGTTGCTGAATAATATAGTACAGGTTGACTATGATGCTTAATACGGCAATACTGTGAATAAGGAATGCAATTCTGCCGGAGCGCTTCCAGGCTATGACCTTATCTGGTTGTTTTGAATAGGCGGCAATTAGATAGGCTGTTGCCGAAACTAAAGCAAAAATGAAAGCAGTATAGACAGAAATCTGACCGAGCTGACCGGGAAGTAAATGCTCCCCCTCAAATTTATCAACCATCAGGTATTTGATTTGAATTCTGTTACTTCCATCTCATCCACTTTATACTTGGATGGACATTTCATCAATATATGCGATGCATGGAACTCAGCTCCATCCATTTTGCCTGTTAATACAATTTGTTCTGAGCGGTCAAAATCCTGTGGCTTGGTTCCTTTAAAGACCACCTTACATTGATCGCCATTATTATCCTGAAGATAGAAGCTGAAATAATTCGGGTCTTTGATCGGATCATAAAACTGATCCTTGTCTTTTACTAATGTACCAACAATGTGAAAGTCTTTTTTTGTTTCGCCCTGGGCAGAGGAGAAGGTTTCATATTGGCTGTAATCACTGGCCATAGTAACAATAAAGCCAATGGCGACTGCAATCAGTACAAGACCTGCAATGTGAATTTTTTTCATGGTTTTTTTACTTCGGCGAACAAAATTACAACATTCCAAAAGAAATAATGCAGTGGTTCGACCACCACAGATCGTATCACTATGTGTATAATGTTACTTTTGAAGCTAACAAGAACATCCACTCATTTGTTTTTTTGAATTTTGCATTTAAACATGTCTTTTTTTTATGAGCAAAAAAGAAAAAATTGACCACTTCAACCCAAATGGAATGGCATCCGGCAACCAACTCTTCGGCTTGCCCTTTAGTGAAGAAGAATCTGATATTGTGATACTTCCTGTACCCTGGGAGGTTACCGTTTCCTACCGTACCGGAACCGCTAAGGCTCCAAGTGCTATCCTGGAAGCTTCAAAACAGGTTGATCTATATGATCCTGATTTACAGGATGCCTGGAAGCAAGGCATCTTTCTACGCAAGGTGAATAAGCAGATGATGAAATGGGGAAAAGATTTGCGTGCCAAAGCAAATAACTACCTGTCCTATCTGGAAGAAGGACTGGAACCAGAAGAAGAAAAATTTCTTCGAAAAATGCGCGATCAGATAAATATAGGCAGCATTGGATTGAATGATTGGGTTCGCGAAGAAATGCGGTCGGTACTATTAAAGCATAAAATGCCAGGTTTATTGGGTGGCGATCATAGCACACCGCTCGGATTAATGGAAGCACTTGCAGAAGTGTATCCCGAATATGGCATTTTGCAGATTGATGCGCATTGCGACTTGCGCAAGGCTTATGAAGGCTTTGAATTTTCGCATGCTTCCATCATGTACAATGCACTAAAGATTAAAGAGATAACGAAACTGGTACAAGTGGGTATCCGTGACTACTGCCAGGAAGAAATAGATGTGATTCGCGCTTCCAATGGCCGCGTGAAGACCTACTTTGATGCAGACCTGAAACGTGATGTATATGGAGGCACTTCATGGCAAACCCTCTGCGACAGTATGGTAAATCAATTGCCTCCTCTTGTGTATATCAGCTTTGATATTGATGGACTTGACCCCAAACTATGCCCTAATACCGGAACCCCTGTAGCAGGTGGTTTGGAATTTGAACAAGCTGTCTATCTGATCCTTAAAGTGGTTCGCTCAGGCAGAAAGATCATTGGCTTTGACCTGAATGAAGTAGCCCCCGGCACTACAGAATGGGATGCGAATGTGGGTGCTAGAATGCTGTATAAATTATGCAACCTGATGGGGCTTAGTAAAAAGATGTACCAGGATAGTTCTTACAATCAGCTCAACGAAGGTGTAAATAAAGGAGCGGAAAGGATTAAAAGAAAAAATGTGGAGGAAGATGAGGATTTAGAAACGGCTGATTAATTTAACTAGCCTGAATGTATGAATGATTAACAGTCGATTGTTAAGAGTTCGCAGGGTTCTGGGCCGAGCGGAAGGGTGGTCCCTGAGCGGAGTCGAAGGGCGGTCCCTGAGCGGAGTCGAAGGGCAAAAATTAACTGATCCAATCCAAAAAATCCGGCACTTCGGCTCCGCTCAGCGACCAGATTTTTTTCCCGGAGCCATTTCGAAGGGCGGTGCCTTAACGTGTAAGGGCGCAAATTTTTGCCCATGAGCGAAGGGCGGAAGATGGGTTTACGACAAATTGGAAATTGAGTATTGAGTAGTGAGTGAGTAAGTGAGTAAAGTAGCGTAGTGATTACAAAATAGCAAGTGATCGCCTTCGCCGCAGTAATTTAACCATTTAGCCATTTAACCCACCAACCATTGCTTAACAAGCTAAACGATATGTCGTACACCCAATAAGAAAGAATATCTACCTGCCAAAAATGAAGCGATTAACTTTGCAGCTTCTTTACAACTATGGCTCAACCTAAACGTGTTCCTAACCTTGTCTATTCCGATGGCAGTAGTATCATTTGCGATGATCCCAACTTGCTGATGTCAGGCAGGTCAGGATTTGATGCAGTGGCACTTGAAGCAGCTGATTTCATCGAATTACCGGAAGGCAGCGACCTCTTTGAGTTACCTGGCAGGCTGCCAATTGGTTTCGACAAGAAAACAGGGGCATTAACTCTTTGCGATAAGGGGGTTGCCGTGGCTGCACAAATGGCTCCGGCACATACCCAATTATACCTTTCATCCTATACTAAAAAGGAAAAGGATGCGCCCACGCTTCCACTTTTTGCCTATACTGCTGTGGGCTGGTTAGATGGGAAATATTATGTACCTGCAGTGCGTATCGATGCGGATATCAGGCAGGAGCCAAAAAGCTTCGACCAGGAAAAAGTGCAGGAAAGTGTTAAGAATCTCATTGAAAAATTTCCGGATAACCGGTTGCTACAACACATCGGATACAATTGTGCAATGACGTACTATTGTCCTGCTGCAAGAAATTTTTTCCTGAACAGGTATGAAGCACCAATACCAACTTCGCCAGCATGCAATGCGAATTGTATAGGATGCATTTCCTTTCAGCCGGAGCAGGAAAGCATCCAAAGTACACAGGACAGACTAACTTTCAAACCGACCGCTGCTGAAATTGCCGAGTACACAATTGATCACCTTAAAAGTGCACCACGGCCGATTGTAAGTTTCGGGCAGGGTTGCGAAGGTGAACCCTTGCTGATGTGGGAAACCATCCGCGATTCCATCCGTGAAATACGGAAGCATACACAGCTCGGTAGCATTAACATCAACACCAATGGCAGTATGCCGGAAGCCGTAGAAAAACTGTGTAAAGCCGGATTGAACAGCATCAGGGTAAGTACCAATAGCGTACGAAAGCACATCTATGAAGCGTATTACCTTCCCAACAATTATTCTTTTGAAGCATTGGCTGAGTCTGTTAAAGTGGTGCGCAAATTCAATGGCTGGGCTTCACTCAACTACTTTGTATTTCCGGGTATGACTGATGACAGCGATGAATATGAAGCGTTGCGCAAATTCATCCGCGTTACGGATCTTTCTATGATTCAATGGCGCAACTTTAACATTGACCCGGACTGGTATCTCGAACGAATCGGAGTAACCGATACCGGAAATATTCTTGGTGTGAAAAAAGTAATGGATTTAATCAAAAAAGAATTCCCACATATCACCTATGGATATTTTAATCCGCCGATAGAAGTGATTAAGGAGAAGTTGAAACCGGCTTTAATTTAATGAATGCAGTATCGAAATTGTAATTTTTATCTCAGGTAATTCCTTCCATATTTTTTGATAAGCCAATCCTTATCATTTATCAAACAAAAATATCCGGTTGAAATCATTTTTCATATCTACAACGAGCCAGTTTTTTTCCTTCGCTTCCACCAACGTCGTCTCTAAATGTCCGCTTAATGTTTTCAGATCATACCGGTATTCTCTTACGGAATCTGTATGATGCACGATCAAACACAAACTTTTGTATTTGCTGCTGCTCGTATATTGCATCATGGCCTGATCGCCATCGCTGTTTCCTGCACAGAAAACAGGCACTTTACCAATAAACCGATGAATAGCTAATGGCTTTCCGGTTTTATCATCAATGAAAGGTTCGCCCGCTACTTTAGTAATCACAGGCTTTCCATCTACCACATCATACCTCAATTCACCATAACTGCCAATCACCTGATAAGGGGGAATACCATATGCTTCTTCACACCAGGGTCTCATAAAATCGGCACCGCCACCACTCACAATAAATGTTTTGAAATCATGTGCCCTTAAATAATTCAGCAGTTCCACCATGGGTTGATAAATTACTTCTTTATACAACTTTCCAAATTTTTTATCCTTTGCGGTGTCTGCCCAGTTTAACACGGCCCGGCTAAATGCAGCTTCTGTCTGGTTGTTATGACTGGCATTGATTAACTTCAACAAACCAGGAATGCCAGCCTTTTTTAAAAGCCCTATATCACCATCGAGTACTCCTTTCAAAACAGCATCCTTTTGAAATTCGGGATGCGTCAGTGCGAAAGCTCTCAGATTATCAATTGCGAACATCAGCTGATTTGGAACAGGTTGTTCAGGCCATAGTGTCCCATCATTGTCAAACACAGCAATACGATCTTCAACAGGAATAAAATCCGATCCGCCTTCCTTAGTTGCATCATTTACAAAATCAATGATGGATTTTTTAGAGGCGCCTTCATTCCACGAAGGAAGTGGATCCGCAACGACAGTTGACACTCCGCTACCTGATTCAGTTTCCGGTTGTGGTTCATTACAGCTGAATACAAAATTTGCCATGACTGTTAGTGCCAATAAACCTAATTGTGTTTTCACTTTCATGACTTTCATTATTCTTATCATGGCGTATCAATTAATTCTATTGAAAAAAACAACGGACATCCGAAAGATGTCCGTTGGTAAATAAATCATCCTATACTATTTGCTGCCACCACTTTCCTGCAACTTTTTAAATACATCATCAAGGTTGAATGAAGCAGCACTTTGGCGAGGTGGAAAATCTTTAAATGATTGAATGTAATTACCTACATACACCTGGGCAGGTACCAGAAGATAGGCATGGTCCAACAGCCAGTCATAGTAAGTATTGGAAGTGATTGATGCGTATTCGTAGGGATCTGTTCGAAGGTTATAAATCAAAGGCACCCTTAACGGAGTAAACGGCTCTGACCAGATTCGTAATGTACCCGGTGCCCGTTGCTCCATAAATATAAGCTTCCAGTTATCATAGCGCAAAGCAGTTAATGCTGCATCATCACTAAAATACAAAAACTCTGTGCGTGGATTCTTAGTCGTTTGACCCGTAAGTAATGGCAACATGTTATATCCATCCAGGTGAACTTTAAATGTTTTGCCTGCTGCAGAATAGCCTGTAAGTAAATTTTCCTTTACATCAGGCACACCTGCAGCGGCCAATAGCGTGGGCATCCAGTCGAGATGAGCAATCATTTCGTTCGATACGGTACCTGCCTTAATATGACCGGGCCAGCGTACCAGGGCAGGTACACGGTACGCCCCTTCCCAGTTTGAATTCTTTTCGCTGCGGAAAGGCGTAGTACCTGCATCGGGCCAGCTATTGCGGTGCGGACCATTATCTGTGCTGTACATTACTATGGTGTTTTCACCAATACCCAGTTTATCAATCATGTCCAAAACAGTACCTACGTTCTTATCATGGTCAATCATTGCATCATGGTACTCGCTTTGCCAACGGCCCGATTGTCCTATACTTTCAGGCTTCACATGTGTGCGAAAGTGCATATGCGTAAAGTTTACCCATAAAAAAACGGGTTTACCCGCCTTTACCTGTTTCTCAATAAATGCAGCACTCATAGTTGCCGTTTCATCATCAATGGTCTCCATTCGCTTTTTTGTGAGTGGACCTGTGTTTTCAATTCTTTGGGTTCCATCGCCATTTGCATAACAATGCAGCACACCACGCGGGCCGAACTTTTCTCTGAAACCCGGAAAATCTTTTTCACTTGGATAATCACGCAATTCCGGTTCCTCTTCCGCATTCAGGTGATAGAGGTTACCATAAAATTCATCAAAACCATGCATGGTTGGCAAAAACTCATCACGATCACCTAAGTGATTTTTTCCAAACTGTCCCGTTGCATAACCCTGGCCTTTTAGCAGTTCCGCAATGGTTGGATCTTCCTTCTGAAGCCCTATAGCTGCACCCGGTAATCCTACCTTGGTTAATCCGGTGCGCAAACCACATTGACCTGTAATAAATGACGCCCGACCGGCAGTACAGCTTTGCTCTGCATAATAATCGGTAAACATAACCCCTTCCTTTGCCACCCTGTCAATATTGGGAGTCCGATAACCCATCACCCCAAAAGAGTAGGCACTGATATTTGATTGCCCTATGTCATCTCCCCAAATGATGATGATGTTGGGTTTACCTGTCTGGGCAGCAGGAGCGCCTTTTTTTGTTTGCTGGGCGTTAGCAAAGTAGGTGATTGTTATAATCAGCAATGTTGCAATCAGTGATTTTAATTTCATGGTTCTGCTTTTTTAATGATTGAAAATATCAAATGATAATGAATGTAAATAAATGGAAGGCAACTCCCCTTTTTTAGCCCGGACTAAATATAGAGATTATTCTTTGTCAAAAAAGGTTAACAGGAAACCACAGTTCACTGTCAGGTTGCCCGAACTGTCCATCAATGATGAACTGGCGATCAGGCAAAAGCCTATTGATGAGAAGGGCTGGGATGATGGAAAGTTGGCGGATTGAATCTGCTCTTTGTTGAATTTTGAACTAAACTTTTTGTCCCACTTTTTATGTTGAGAAAATAAATACCGGGCAATAGTGATGTCAAATCAAGCTTCATCGATTGATTTCCGAAGGACAAATTTTTAGTGGACATTTCCAGTTAACAATACTAATACTCAAAATCAATAATCGGATAATGATCGAAAATGGCATCACTTGCATTCACTTTAAAAGAATTAATGGAAATAGTCACCTGTATTTAGAAAATCTTATACCTGCCTGCAAACTGGTTATAAGCGGGCCTGTTTTTATTGAATGAATAATAAGCCTGCAAAAAAAAGCATTCACGAATAATACGTTCATCATACAGCATAAGCTAAGTGATTTTATACTTCTTTGCATTTTAATAGATGAGTATTGATTCAATGAATCTCCCCGATACTGAGCATTGAGGTATCTTGATGGAGTTTGCTTAGCAAACCATTTTTTTACTTTTTTTACCCCGCAGATAAGCTGCGAGAAATTCTTTTGATTAATTTCAAAAACAAAGAATATTCTCCTGGCAAGAAGCAATTTTCTACTACCTTCAAGTCATGAAGAAATTTCTTTTGGCCTTACTGTGTTCGTGCATTTTTCTTAAAGGAGAATGTCAGAAGACCACACAACTTACCATTACTAAACTTCATTTCAACAGCAGCCAGGAAGAGAAAATTTTTGACGCCATTGAAAAAAAACAGTCTTATAGTGCGGTAGAACTTTTTATGGTGATAGATTCTGGAGCTGCAGACATGAGTATTGGTGAAGCTGAACAGGCCGTCAATGGTTTTACAGAGCACCTTAAGAGTGAAAAGTCAAAAAAGACACTCAGCAAAACAGTACAAAACTATTTTGATCTCACGCACAAAAAATTTTTCACCAAGTACTGGCTGAGTGCCTACTTCAACGAAATCTTTGAATCCGGAACCTATAATTGTGTAACCGCAAGTGCCCTTTATGCAATTCTCTTTGACAAAGTAGGAATCCGATACACTATTAAAGAAACTCCGACACATATTTACCTGGTTGTAAACCCCGGAGCAGAAAACATCATGGTTGAAACAACCGATCCGCAGGGACTTATTTCAGTTGTGACTGATGAAATGAAAAAGCAGTATTTAGATTATCTAAAGGCCGAAAAACTTATTTCTGACGCAGATCTCGCAACCAGCTCAGTCAATGATTTATTTTATAAGAGCTACTACAGTGATTCTGATATTTCACTCATCGAACTTGCAGGTTTGCAATACTACAACAAGGGAGTTGATTTATTAGACAACAAGCAGTATGCAAATGCGCTTACAACCTTTGAAAAATCATACCGGCTTTATCCCAGTGAACGAACTTCATTCCTGATCCTCTACTGCCTTGAACAATTTGTTGCAGACGATCTGGTAAATCATTATGATCAAAATAAAGAGTACCTGGTAAAGTATGTGAACTATACTCACAAAGAAGTAGCCCGCCAGGTGGTACAATCATACTTTGAAAAAGTAGCACGTGAGTTGTTGTTGAATCAAAATGACAAGGTTCACTACGATTCATTTTATTCCTACCTGAGTGAAAACATCAGGGATTCTGTCGCATTAGCTGATATCCAATTCATCAACTATTTCTATTTAGGAACTGCTGAAGCGTTAAAATCCAATGACACAAAATCACTCTCGTACTTCACGAAAGCAATTGCTATCAATCCAAACAACCTTGTACTTCATTCTCTTATTACGGAAGTGGTTATGCAATACCTTTCTCAGGCCCGCAATGCCGAAGCGGAAGAGGTTATCGATTCCCTGAATCATTTTATGCAGGTATTTCCATTCTTATCAGAGAATAAAAATATTCAGAATATTTACGCTTACCTGTACCTGCAGCTTGCCGGTGAAAATTTTAATCGCAACAAGGCCGACGCAGGCACGAAGTACATTTCAATGTTTGAATTGTTTTACAAAGATCATCCTGATACGGAACTGAAGGATAATTTGATTGGATGGGCTTATGGTGAAGAATCATCTTACTACATAAGGAAAGGGAATAAACCGAAAGCTAAACAGAGGCTTGAGACAGGATTGAAATATTCACCAAACAATGAACAACTCAAGACCAAACTCAGTTATCTTAAGTATTTCTGATTATTGCGGATCTGCATTGTCTTCAAAAAATTCTACTCCCTTCTTGTTGATGAAACCGAAATGATCCGGTGTGTTAATTTTAGCCAATCCGTTTTTAAAGTTCGCTGCACCCTTATATTTAAGCGGAATCACTTCTTCTCCATTCTCATTAATGTAACCCCACATGTGATCAATGCTAACAGCGGCAAAACCTTCAGAGAATGGATTCACTTCATCGTATTTTAATGAGCAAATCCCTTTTCCCTGTAAATTGATAAATCCGAATTTACCATTTTGTTCAACAATAGGATATTTGGTGGGCGTGTAGAAATCATTCACTCCAAGCGTTCTCAGAAGATGCTGTTCCCTGTATTGATCTGTTCTAACCATATCGTATATGGCATCGGTAAGCTCATGTCCAAGGGTGTCCATGATTCCGTATTTAGAGTTTTTCGTGTAAACAACTTTTCCTAGAGGCGTTACCCTGAGATAATCGTAAATAAAAGGTGTCAAAACCGTACCTTTTGTGTTGATCAGTGCAACAAGATCGTTGCTTGCCACTGAAGCAAATCCGTTTACAAACGGTTCAGCATCATTATAGCGAAGTGGAATCACCGGATTTCCCAATGAATCAAGATAGCCTGCCATTCCCTGAAGCATCACCATGATTGGACCTGATTCACTCAGTTCAACATCTTCAAAAATAGCAGGTGTAAGCATTTTTCCTTTCTTATCAAGAATACCATAATGGTCTTCTGCACCGGCATATGCTCTGCCATTCACAAACTTTGAACAGAAAGGATAGCGAAGATAGAAACGTGCCCGACCCTTCTTGTCCTTATAACAATACCCCTCAGGTGTAAAAGTTTTGATGAGTCCATCGCTGAAATTGTCTATCGCCCCCGATTGAAATGGAATAATCACATTGCCAAGAGTATCGTACACGGCAATCTTTGTTTCGGAGATAGCTTTGTAGGTACCTTCTGAGTAGATATCTATATAAGAATGAATGACAGGAATCACTTCCTTCCCTTCCTTATTCACGAAACCATACATATCGCCCAATTTCACTTTTGAAAGGCCATGAAAGAAAGGAGTTGCATTATCATATTTAGGCGCCACAATTTCTTTGCCCTGCATGTTGATGAAACCATACTTGCGCATTTGGATCACTATGCCCATGCCTTCGGAAAATCCATCGAAATCGAAATAAGGAAAGGGAAAAATTTCTTTCTCCGCAGTATTAATAAACCGGATGATATTTTTCGACTTCACCCTGGCCATGGTGTCATTGATTATTTCAACATCATCATACTTCACGGGAATAACTATGTGCTTCAACGTATCTGAAAATCCCCAGTAATTGCCAATACGGTAAGGGACTAATTGACTAAAATCTCCTGCTGTGAGCTTTTGTTCATGCCTGCATGACATGAAAACCAGGAGTGGGAATAACAAAAATATTTTCTTCAAAGTGTTCTGAATTATATCACAAGATAATAATCTCATAAAAGTTGGTGCTTCAGGCTAGTCTTTGCAATTGCTTTCAATGAAATTAAAAGAAATTCCAAACCTGCTTCACGCCGATTCTAACGGCAAAATCTTCGACGATCCTGATTTACATATGTCAGGCCGTTCAGGTTTTGATGCAGTTGCATTAGATACAGATGATTTTATAGCGTTGCCCGAAGGAAGCGACCTGCTTGAATTACCTGGCCGCAAACCAATTGGTTTCGATAAAAAAACAGGTGTACTAACAGTTATCGATAAGGAGATAGCCGTAGCTACTCAAATGGCACCTGCACATACACAACTTTATCTTTCTTCTTATGTGAAAGAAAAAAAGATGCTCCTACCCTTCCGCCTTTTGCATATACAGCTGTTAGATGGCTTGATGGAAAATATTATGTGCCGGCAGTTCGCATTGATGCAGACATCCGGGAATTGAGATGAAACGAGTTGAGATGAATTGAGTCGAGCTTAGCCAAGTTCAGCGGAGTTGAGTTGACATATGCTAATTTGAAGAACATCACATTTTAAGCGAAAACCTTCCCACGAAGGAATAGAAAGGTACAGGAGAAAGGCGCCAATTGAGGGGCCCCGGGGTGATGTGCAGTATCTTAAATTCATTCCTCCCTCATCTGCCTCACCGCCTCCTCCACTTTCCTCACCGGCAATTTACAGGTTTTATTTTCACACACATAAATCAGTGTTTCTCCCTTCACAAATTTGTTTTCAAGTAATGGTAAGGAACTTTCTTCCGTGCTTCCAATCAGCATTTTATAAGGCAGGAAAAAATTTCCAAATGCAAGGCGTTGTTCACCTGCATTGGGACCCACCACAGCAACTTCATAAAAAGGGGTGGTATAATTCAATAATAACATACACCAGTTTGAATAACTGCTACCCCATTTCACTACCTTGGTTTGCATGGTATGCATCATTTGCGATGATATCTCCAAATATTTTTCATTTTCAAAATAATTACCCAGCAAAAAAAGGTTGTTTGCCATCACGGAATTGGAGGCCGGAATCACATTGTCCTGCAACTCCATTTTCCGTGCGATAAGTGCAGCATCCAAATCAGAAGTGAAATAAAACATGCCACTTCCATCCGCAACATCATAAAAATGTTTTATTGTATAGTCAGCCAGTTGCTTTGCACGATGGAGCCATACCTCATCAAAGGTAGCCTGGTACAAAGCGATGCAGGCATCAATCACAAAAGCGTAATCTTCCAGAAAACCATTAATGGTTGAAATACCGTTCTTATAACTGTGATTCAATCCACCATCAGCACGATACTGCTTTTCGAAAATAAACATGGCATTTTTTAGTGCTGCATCCAGGAAACGCTGATCGCCAAAAGTTGTATAAGCGTCTGTAAAACCATGCACCATCATTGCATTCCAGGAGGTGAGTGTCTTATCATCAAGGCCGGGATGAATGCGTAGTTCACGAACCGCCAGCACTTTCGTCTTCAATAATTCAATCTTCCGTTGTAACGCTTCCTCATTCATTTTATGCTCTGAGGCAATTTCAGCATCTGACTTTTTTCTGAGCAGTATGTAATGTTCTTCTTCCCAAAATCCAATATTATTTACATTAAAGTAATCTGCAAAAAGAGCAAAGTCATCAGTAAGTATCTTTTGCAGTTCTTCTTTCGACCACACATAATATTTTCCTTCTACTCCTTCCGAATCCGCATCAAGGGCAGAATAGAACGCACCTTCTTCATTGGTCATTTCGCGTTGTATCCATTCCAGCGTTTCATACACTACCTGTTTGTAAAGCGGATTTTTACTTTCCTGGTAGGCTTCACTATAAAGCGAAATCAATTGGGCATTATCGTAAAGCATCTTTTCGAAATGCGGAACCTTCCAAAGAGAATCAACGGAGTAACGGGCAAAGCCGCCTCCCAGTTGATCGTAAATGCCGCCATAGGCCATTTTCTCTAAGGTCAACTCAACTTGCTTTTTAACTTCTTCATCCTTAGCAGCAACAGCATAACGCAACAGGAAGCGATAATTATTCGGTATAGGAAATTTGGGAGCATGGTTGGGACCACCTTCTTCACGATCAAAATAATTTTTCCAGTTCGTTACAGTTTGCGTAAGTGTGCTCAATTGAAAGTCTACCGTTTCTGTATTTAGTTTCACCAGGTCGCTTTGCTGAATACCTGCTGTTAGTTTTTCAGCATAGTCAATTGCTTTATCAGGCGTGGTTTTATAAAGATCAGCCAGGTTCAGCAATACATTCTGCCATTGTTTCTTCTGAAAATAAGTACCACCATAGATTGGCCGGCCATCAGGCAATGCAAAACAGTTGAGTGGCCAGCCACCACTGCCTGTCATCAGTTGAACTGCATTCATATACACCTGATCAATGTCGGGACGCTCTTCGCGATCTACTTTGATGCAGATGAAATGATCGTTCATGATTTTCGCGGTAGCTGAATCCTCAAATGATTCATGCTCCATCACATGGCACCAGTGGCAGGCAGAATAGCCAATGCTGATGATCAGTAACTTCTTTTCCTGCTGTGCTTTTTGCAGCGCTTCTTCACCCCAGGGATACCAGTTGACAGGATTGTGTGCATGTTGTAAGAGGTAAGGGCTGGTTTCGTGGATGAGGTGGTTGGTGTATGTATGGGTGCTATCCTTTGAGGTTGACATTTGTTGAGAGGTGGTTTGAATGGATTGGCAGGAAAAGAATATTAAAAAAGGGAAAAATGAAATGCAGGTTCGCATGTTTGTGGGCAAAAATGGGCGTTGCAGTTATGCTGATAAACCGAGGGTATGATAAACAAAGTTCGGCAAGAAAATTCTAAATGGACAGAAAATAAATTTGTCCCAGCAATTATCAAACAACAGGTTTTCTAATCATTACTTCGTATTAGACCGAAACTTTTGCATTTACGATTACGAAGTGGCGTTTACTTCTTCTCTCCACTTCATTTACTATTTTGCTTTCTTTATTCCGTGAAAAAAATCATTGCCCATTTATTTTACTTTATAACCCTGTGGATTCTTTCTGCAACGCTTTGCTTTTCGCAGAATAACACCACCAACCGTTACCTGAAATTCGATGTACTCGATATCAATGACGGCCTTTCACAAGGCATGATTAACTGCATCATGCAGGATAGCTATGGTTTCATGTGGTTCGGTACCAAGGATGGTCTGAACCGCTACGATGGATATCATTTCATAGTCTATCGGCACGATGCATCGGATTCCACTTCACTCGCCGATAACTATGTGCAGCACATCTACGAAGATTCAAAAGGACGCCTCTGGATCGCTACTTCCAAAACTGGATTAGATCTTTTCAACCGGGAAACAGAAACATTCCTCCATATTAATCACGATGAACAGCGTAAGAATATGGTGAGTGAAAACTGGGTGGAATTCATTATTGAAGACCGCAACGGAGCGCTCTGGATTGATACAGATAATGGATTAAGCAAGATCTGGTTTGAAGAAAATAAAGGCCAGCAGTCTTCCGGAAATCCCTTCTCGATTCACATTAAACATTATTTGAAAGATTTCGTCCGGATAATGCCCACCCACAATAACTATGT
Source organism: Chitinophagaceae bacterium (assembly GCA_016704325.1). Taxonomy (GTDB): domain Bacteria; phylum Bacteroidota; class Bacteroidia; order Chitinophagales; family UBA10324; genus JACCZZ01. The sequence goes on along the minus strand of JADJAG010000006.1, from coordinate 17,882 downwards.
ATGGGGAATCTCTGAAAACATACCCTTTTTTCGCATTCTGCCGGATGCCAATAACAATGATATCATTGAACGATTAGATTCAACTAAATTTTATGCCTATCCGGGTAACCGAAGCAAGTTTATTCATACTACTGCAGAAGATACTGCCCGGCACAGGCTGTACCTGATCCAGAGAAATTTTGTGACAGTAGTTGACACCAGGTCAGGGCATGCGGAAGTTCTTTTCAAAGGGGAAAGCCGTTGGTCAGTGATGGGACGCACCAACTGTGTAGATGCTTCACAAAATATATGGGTAAGCAACGACAGGCGCGGCTTCGAACAATTCAATGTGGTGGAAAAAAAGTGGTTTCGCGTCAGGTCTCACGACCCGGTGCAGGACAATATGCTCCTGAATGCAAGTGTCACCTTTCGTGACCGCAGCGGAATCATCTGGATCGGCACAAAAGGTTTTGGGTTACTTAAGTTCAATCCGCAATCAGAAAAATTTCACCCGGTTAACAGTGAAAGCATTAACTGGATGAGTCCTGCGAGTGAAGGAAAAGCGATTATATGTAAGATGGGCACCTTCCTGAGCATTTTTGATCCGGCCTCTCATGCTTACTCCCTGGAGATTGCAGACAGCCAGTTCCATCGCTCCGGCGTCCGCTATGCTCAAATTGGAAGAACCACTTGCGCAGTCCAGGACACAACGGGACAGTTTTGGCTGACAAAGGGTTGGTGGCAGCGCTATGATCAAAAAAATAATTTATTCACCACTGTGCGGCGAACGGATCCAAATAATTTTCCTGTTTTCATAGACAGGAACCAACAAGTATGGTCGGGCTCCGAGAACCGGTTAACCTGTTATGATCCCATCACTCAAAAATTTACAAATTATCAATATCCCATAGCTCCCTTTTGGGGACGCTATGATTTTCTTCAGTGCATGTACCAGGATGCTGCCGGCATCTTCTGGCTCGGCACCACTAAAGGACTTCTCCGTTTTGATGCACAAAGACCGGAGTGGAAGCAATACAAAAATGTTCCTGAGGACACTACTACTATCAGCTTCGACATCATTTTTACCATTTGCCCGGATCCGGAAAGCCCTGAGAAATATTTATGGATCGGAACAGATGGTGGTGGAATGAACCGCTTCGACAAACAAACCGGTAAAAGCATCCGTTACTCCATGAAAAATGGTTTGCCCAATGATGTGGTGTATGGAATTTTGAGTGATGAAGAAGGTAATCTGTGGATGAGCACCAACGATGGGTTATGCCGTTTTGATCCCACCACAAAAGCTATTAAAACGTTTCGGCAAAAAGATGGATTGCAGGGAAATGAATTTAATCGTTATGCCTATTGCAAACTGGAAAATGGCTGGCTGCTTTTCGGTGGCGTGAATGGTTTTAATTATTTCCATCCCAAAGAGCTGCATGATAACCCGTTCATTCCGCAAGTGCAGATCACAGGTTTTAAGCTGAGGAATAAGTCGAATGATTTCAGTGAAAAAAATTCTGTGCTATCAAAGCCCATTTACCTTGCTAAAGAAATTACGTTGCCCTATAGCGACAACATGATCACCTTCGAATTTGCTTCTATGGATTTTACCGCACCGGGGAAAAATTTATACCAGTATAAATTAGAAGGATTCGATCACGACTGGATTCAATCAGGAGATGACAACGATGCGACTTACACAAACCTTGATCCCGGCTCTTACACCTTTAATGTAAAAGGAAGCAACAACGATGGCATCTGGAATGAAACACCACGACAATTACAACTCATCATTCTTCCACCCTGGTACATGACGTGGTGGTTTCGTACGTTTACGGGTATTGTTGTCTTAAGTATCCTGTATGGCATTTACCGTTACCGTTTACAGCAAGCACTTCATGTACAGGCTGTGCGTAATCGCATAGCAAGAGACCTGCATGATGAGATTGGTGCTAACCTCAGCAGCATTTCCATTTTCAGTGAAGTAGCAGGTGAAAAGGCCAGCCATCAATCTCCTGAACTCGGCAACTGGCTGAAGAAGATCAATGAACATACGCAATCATCTATGGAAGCCATGAGCGATATTGTGTGGGTGATCAATTCGCGCAACGACCGCTTTGGTAATGTGATCTCCCGCATGCGTTCGCTGGCCGCAGAATTATTCGAAGCGAGAAATTGTGAGTTAACCTTACAACTTGATGAATCGCTCAGCGATTTGAAACTGGATATGGAAACACGAAAAAACTTTTATCTTATTTACAAAGAAGCGCTGAACAATATTGCTAAGTATGCAGATTGTGATCAAGTGAAGATTGAACTGAAATGGAATCATCATACTGTTTTGCTCAGCATCAGCGACAACGGAAAAGGATTTAATGAATCACTCATCGAACACGGTAACGGATTGCTGAACATGAAGAAACGGGCGGAGGAGTTGAAGGGGAAACTGATGATTCATTCGGTATTGGGGGAAGGGACGAAGGTTGAGTTGGAGTTTGGGGTATAACTCATTAATTGAAATAAGTGACCAAATCGTTATCACCTTTTATAATACTTTTCTTCGAGGAGGAGAATTCTCTTTTAACGATTCGCCACGTTTTGTAAATTGACCGGGACCTCTGTTGAAGAAACCTTGCGCGTGCTTTACTTGAAAAACGGATCCAAGGATTTCTTGCATTTTAAAAGGAAGGGCCCTTAATGGATTCACACAGAGTTCACGAAATTTTCTATCCAGACAACAGGAATTTTAATTTGCTATGTGCAGAGTTGAAAACATTATCATTCACTATCTTTCAAACACTATTCCTGAGAATAATTTATGAAAATAAAAAAGAGTTTGCTCTACATAAAAGCTGAAGCAGCACCTGTAATAAATTACAGCAGCAGTTTAAGGTTGTTTCCGAAAAGGCAGGTAGAAGTTTTAAAACGCCACCAATATAAAGTAAGACCCGAACGGCTTTCGGGAGATGCGCCGAAAGATTTTGTTTCGGTTTACGAATTTGGGAGGTGTCGCAAGTCAAATCCCAAAAAGTGGATTAAATACATTGCCAAGGTCGGTCACAAATGGTATCCATCAGAAAGTATTACTGAACATTTGCTTACGCGGTTGGGTCAAGTTTGGGGATTTAACATGGCCAATTCAAGATTGTACATATTTAACGGGCAATTACGGTTTTGCAGTGAATTTTTCCGAGATTCTGAACAGGAATTGGTTCATGGCGCTGATATATTGGCACGTTACCTCCAGGAAAGCGATGCCAGTATTATTGAGCAAATTGATAAACGAGGTTGGAGCCAGGAAATGCTCTCCCTTCAATTTGTAAGAAAAGCTATACAAGAAGTGTTTCCGATTGAAGCAAATGATATTTGTGAGTCACTAAACCAGGTGTTGCTTTTTGATGCTATCGTCGGGAATAATGACAGGCACTTTTTTAACTGGGGTGTTCTGAGGCATATAAAAAGTGAGCATACACCTCATTTTTCTCCTATCTATGATACTGCGCGAGGTTTATTTTGGAACCATTCGGATGAAAAGTTGTTAATTTGGCGTGGAGATTCTAAGCAATTACTTAATAAAATCGTTAAATATCACAATGAAACCAAACCTAAAATTGGTTGGGAAGGTGAAAAGGATATAAATCACTTTCAATTGGTTGAAAGAATGCTTGTAAGTAACGATTGCTCATTTGAAGTGGCAAAAAAATTGTTTTCAAATGATAATCTTGAAAAAGCTAAAACGATATTGAATTCTGAATTTCAAGGAATGATTACTAGTACACGAAAGGAAATAATTCTCCGTTATTTGCAATACCGGTTTGAAGCATTTAATAAGCTGATAAATTCATAGAAATGATAAGGAAACTGATAAATAAAATCTGGAAAGGCGAAGGGCAGGAAGATATTAATACACCGGTAAATGAAAATGCATCTTTTGTACTGATGTATAAGGATTTGCCAATTGGCTCACTTGAAATTAAAAATGGCGTTTGGAAATTTACTTACACCAAGGAATTTCAAATGCAAAAGGACATATCACCATTGATTGATTTTCCAGATACCAATCTTGAGTATGAAAGCAACCAATTGTGGCCATTCTTCTCTTACCGTATCCCGGGATTGAATCAACCTTCAGTTCAGGATATTATGAAACAGGATGACATTGATAAAAACAATGAAGTCGCATTATTGAAAAAGTTTGGCAAGTTTTCTATTTACAATCCTTATATGCTGAATCCTACAGTGTAAACTTTGATCAAAAGCTGATGACATTTTTTCGGCTGCATTAATTTTTCACGGAAACAATTATTCAGTAGAAATGTAGAAATATTACCCCCCCCCCGTCAAATCAGCGGAGGCTTTTTAGTTTCAAATAGGTTCTATCTCTCCAGCACTACCTTAGTTTCATAACTTCTTCCTCCTAGCATCACCCTCAGAATATACATTCCTGAAGCGGCTTTGGAGAGATTAATCTCCTGTTGAAGGTTATTATCAATCATCATTCCCTTAGCAGCATAAATAACCTGTCCAATGGAATTGTAAACCTGGATGATGGCATCTTCGGCATCATAGTTTTCTATGGTAAGCTTCATCATAAACCGGCCATTGTTTGGATTGGGATAAATACTAAGAATCGAAGCAGTCATTTCATCATCACCCACCTCATCCTCAATCTTACACGATTGAGTAACCTTCACAATTGCAGAAATATCGCTGCAGCCTGTGCTGTTGGTCACTGTGACTTTGTAATTTCCCTTTGCCGAAGCCGTAAAGGTTTGATTGGTTGCTGCCGGGATAGCATTGCTACCCTTCGCCCATTGGTACGTCAATCCAAATCCTGGTGTCGCCTGTAACGTCACTGATCCTGCGCTGCAAATGTCGAGACTGCCTAAAGGAGTAATAGCCGCAACAGGATTATTTACCATTGTAACCGAAACTTTAGCAGATGTGGATGAGCAATTGAAGGCATTGGTTTCCTTAACAGAATAAGATGCAGTTTTAGTGGGAGCATAAGTTGGGTTAGTAGCACCTGCAATATCATTCTTTCCTTTAACCCATTGATAAGCAATTCCGGCAACCGCTGTTTGCCGTAAGGGTGAGGTTCGTTTCTTTGCATACATTCAATGGACCGATGGTGTAACAGTCGCATTAATTGCATTTTCATCAGTAATCCCATCACAGTTATCATCAATACTGTTGCATTCATCTGCAGCGCCGGGATGAACGGCAATACTTACATCATTGCAATCGGTGTTGCTGTTGGCGTAACCTGCTGTTGCAGTGGATGAGCACACCATCGCTGTGATAGCAGAACCATATCCATCCAGATCACCGTCCACATAATATTGCTGCGCAACATGAACAGTTACATCATAGTCGTTGCAATCTGCATTGTTGGTGGCGTATCCGGCTCCGGGATTGCTGCAGGTTACCAAACCGGTTGCAGATGAAGAGCCATATCCATCATTGTCTTCATCGGCATAATAAGCCGCAAGTGGATCTACTATCACACTGGTGGAGGAAGCTGCAGATGCACCGCAGTCTCCAATAGATGCTGATACACTGTAAGTACCACTGGAAACAAGTGCTGAAGTCGTTTGTATTTCACTGTTGGATGGAGCGGGTGCACCGGCACCCGTCCAGGTGTAGGTATAGTAATCTGAAGGAATATAGGTTAAGCCGTTAGAAACTACACCTGCATTCCCTACTACTGGAGTCACATTATCATCCAATAAGGCATGATAAATAAGGTGATCAGTAAAAAGAGGTGTTTCATAAAGCATATTATCCCGGATTTCTGCCTGCGTTCTTGCTTCATCCCAAATTCTGAGGTTGTCCACCTGACCCGTCAAGATGGATATAGCACCATCATAACATCTGCCGATAATAAATGACGTTTGCCAGGTAAAGTCAGAATGATCGAGTGTACTGCCGACACCTGAAGAGTTTCCATCCACGTACACCGTTTGTCCTATACCGGTTTCAATTACCAATGCGATGTGATGCCACATACCATCATTAATTTTAAAGCCTGTATTCCAGCCAGTGAGGTTGCTGTAAGTCCTGGTCCACAATTCTCCGTTAACGACATAGAGCGTTCGGTCATAACCACCGGTAGCAAAATCAATTGCCTGGAAAATTCCACCGTTGGTCATTGTTGTCTTTACCCACATCTCTATCGTAATATTGGTTTCAGGAATATTTTGGTTCACATAATACCATGGTCCATTTTCTGTGCCATTGAATGCTTTTCCGCCGGGTGCCAGTCCGTCCACAACAAGGTTGACACTGGAATTTTCACATACCGATATGCTGGCTGAAGTAAATGGAGCAGGTGGGGTAAAACTCTGGGAAATTGATTGCTGAGACTGTGAAGTGCATCCTGCACTGTTAGACACCGTTAAAGTAATGTTGGCAGCATGATCCAGCACAATGGTTTGGGTAGTATCACCAGTGCTCCAGACATTCCCATGGGTACTGTCGGATGAAAGTGTTATGGGAGACCAGTCGCAAACATGGTCGTTAGAAGCTGTGATATTGGCTACGGGATTAAGGGTTGATAGTATATTGACTAAAATTGGAGCTGATGTAGCTGCACAACCTGCCGGATCGGTGATCATCACGGAGTAATCTCCTGCAACGAGTGCGGAAGAAGTTTGGGTTTCATTTTTTGATGCTTCAGGTGCCCCGGCACCAAGCCAGGTGTAGGTATAATGGTTCGCATCCTCATAACTCAGTCCATTGAAAGCGTTTGATCCGCCACCCACCACGGAGTTGAAGTCCCCTTCAAAAAGACATGCATAGATCAGGCTAGTGGAAGAAGACGGAACAGCGCGCCCCATGTTGCTGCGAATGTCAGCTTGTGATCGGGCTTCACTCCAGATGCGTACGTTATCAATGGATCCCGGCAAATAACGGTTGATTGCATCCGGCGAAAAACCAATGTGAAAATAATATTGCCAATTAAAATCCGAATGATCATAGCTATTACTGTTGGGTGATAAATTGCCATCTACAAATATTCTTTGACCAATACCACTCTGCACCACAAAAGCAATGTGGTGCCATTCCCCGTCATTGATCGTAAATCCGGAGTTCCATTTTGCCGAACCCAGCACGCGCGCGCACAACTGTCCGTCTTCAAGGAAAAGATTACGGTCATGGCCACCGACGCCGGCGGAGGCTTCTGCTGCGCTGAATATGCCCACATTAGGTGAAATTGTTTTCACCCACATCTCAATCGTGAAATCATACTCCGGCAAATTCTGATATACCTGCACATATTGATTCGCACCATTGAAAGATGCTGCCTTGCCGCCGGGTGCCAACCCGCCAACCGTTAGATCTACAGGTGCATTTGTGCAATTAGGTCCCGTATTGGACAATTCAGGCTGTGGGGCTCCTGAGCCCTGTTTTATATTTATGAAAGACTGCGTTTTGCAGCCTACCCCATTTTCCACAGTAAGCGTATAAGTTCCCTGCGTAGTGATGGTGATGGTGGAAGTGCTTTCGTTTGTGCTCCAGGTATTTCCGCTTGGGCTGTCAGAACTGAGTGTAATGGGTATCCAGTCGCAAATAGCCGAGGATGAAGAAGTAATGTGAGCTACAGGAGCTGCATCCGGAAGAATAGTGATATTTTTTGGATCCGAGGTCATTTCGCAACCTGTTGCATTAGAAACCGTCACGGAATAGCTGCCGCTTTGCGAAGCAGCAACGGATGAAGTGGTTGCTCCATTGTTCCATAGATAATTGGAGGATGAAGGTGCACTGAGTGTAACTGATTGGCCGCTGCAGAGGATTTCATTTCCTGTGAGCGTGATGAAATCGGTGATTGGTGTAATACGAATGGCACCATAAGAAAGACCATCCGCACTTGTTACTCTGAAATCCACTTTTGAAGAATCATCAAGAAGGCCAGTCCAGGCATTGTAAACGGTATCATTGCTGGCAGTCAACCTGCCCCAGACTTTTACTCCATCAATCAGCAACTGCCCTTCACTCGAATTATTCAATACATCAATGCGATACATACCACAATCAAATCCTTTCCGCTTTGCATCCCACGAACGGTCCGGCGACCAGACCGGGCAATCACCCTGAAAACCCACTGCTGTAGATGGATGATTTGCGGGATTCCATTTGTCCTGTGAATTAAAATGCTGAGCACTGTCTAAATAGAAGCCGGAATAACTATAAGGGTTCCAGGCGTCATTGTACTGATTCGTAAAGTACCCCTGGTTGTACGTATTTACTTTCCATACATGATCACCATACATTTCCTCGGGGGCTGTAACTCCTGTTACATGAAAATCTATGCTTGAAGAACAACCGGATGCATCTGTGACATTCAACGTGTAATCTCCTCCAATGTACGTGTCAAAAAAGCCGGAACCATAATCTGTCATATTAGGCGGATCGAATGCATACGTGAGCGTGGGATCATGGTTCAGTAAAAAGATGAGTACTGACATTCCTCCGCATGCAGCACTGTACAGGAGCTGATCCTCGTCAAGGATTGGTAGATCTATCGGTACTACATTAACCGCTATGGAAGAAGTGCCAGTGCAGCCATTTTCTGTAACCGTTACCGAGTAGGTCCCGGCTGTTGAAACCGTTATGCTTTGCGTGGCTTCACCGGTGCTCCATAAGTAACCGGTTCCGGAATTTGCATTTAATTGTACTGAATACCCGGGACAAAATGTAGTAGGACCGCCTGGGGTAATCGTTGTAAGCTCTATGGCTCCATTAGCATATCCGTAGTTCTCGTTGATCGTGAATTCAACAGTTGAAGTATCGTCCAGCCAACCGCTCCATACATTCGGAACATAGGTATTGCTTGCATTATACCGCTGCCAAACGAGCACTCCGTTCACATACAATGTTCCCACATCATCATTCTTCACAACATTGATGTGATAGGTTCCACAGGAAAATCCTTTCCGCTTTGCACTGAAAGCAAAGTAATCATCTTGAATGCTGCATCCCTGGTACCCTGGTGCAGAAGATGGAGATTCAAGTGAATGCCATTTCGATTGCGCGTCGAAGTTCAGGTTGCTGTCCACATAATAACCTGCATAGGTTTCGGCATAAGTTCCATTCCATGCATATACATTCCAGACATGATCGCCGTAAACAGCAGGATCTCCGGCAGGGCATTGCGACATCGCATTATTAAAACTGAAAACTGCGGGAAACAGAAGGCAAAAAAGAAGTTTGATTTTTTTCATGGTACATTGTTTTGACGCAGCAAATATGGAGGAGGTAATAAGTGGATACAATCACTAATATTAGTGAGACATATTGTAAGTCACTGTTCTTACTTTTGTCCCATGCCCATCCGAGTTACTATATTCGACGACAACCGTGCCCGCCAGGAAGCATTGCGGTTATTGGTTGATAAAAGTGGCGACATGATTTGCGCCGGTACTTTTGATAACTGTGTTCACGTGTTGCGTGATGTAAAAGCCACTTCACCTGATGTAGTGCTGATGGATATAGAAATGCCCGGTGTAGATGGCATTGAAGGATTGCGATTGATCAGACAGCATGCTCCTGATGTGTTGATTTTGATGCAAACCGTGTTCGACGACAACGAAAGAATTTTCGACGCCATACATGCCGGAGCTAATGGTTACTTCCTGAAGAAAACACCACCGCAAAAACTGATAGAAGGTATCCGTGATGTGCTGGAAGGCGGGGCACCCATGTCGCCAACTGTTGCAAAAAAGTATTGGAGATTTTTGAACATCAACCTGCTGCTAAGGCACAGTCAAGATTCGATCTCACTGTCCGTGAACTGGAAGTTTTATCGTTGTTGGTAAAAGGAATGAGCTACAAAATGATTGCCGATACAACCACAACCAGCTTTCATACTGTGAATTCACATTGCAAGAATATTTATGAAAAACTGCACGTGCATTCCGGGACAGAAGCAGTTGCAAAGGCTTTGAAGGAGAGGATTGTGTAGTGAGGAGATGAGAAGCATCTGTTGGTTGCATTGTAGAATTCTTTTCGATCAATCGCATAAACGTAAAGCTAACTGATGAAAAACGAATGCAATTTGGTATCTCTGATGTATTAATCTCAATCGATACTGTCGCCCTTACGGGGCTTTGATTGTTCCTCTTTTTAATTTCTACCATACTACCATACTGTCGCCCTTACAGGGCTTCGATTGTTCCTCTTTTTAATTTCTACCATACTACCATACTGTCGCCTTTACAGGGCTTTGTTTGTTCCTTTTATTAATTTCTACCATACTACCATACTGTCGCCCTTATAGGGCTTTGATTGTTCCTCCTTTTAATTTCTAACATAATGTCGTCTCTGACGGGGCTAAGCAAATCCCGTAGGGATGACAGTACGGTAGAAAAATGGAAAAAATGGAATCATAAATTAAACAAGCCCCGTAGGGGCGACAGTATAGTTATATCACTTGAAACGTCTGAATAAACGTGTTTTTGTTAGAGATAAATGAATAGGATTGAAACGCTATATGACAGTTAAGTTCAATTAATCTCTATTCTTTTTAGCTTGACATCAATGCGTTCAATGAGGATCAGAATGACAAATCAAAATGCCTTATTGTACTTTCACAAACTTTCCCACTTCACTCCTGCCGGTTTTGTTATTGATGATTTGAATTGTATAAAATCCTTCCGGTAAATTTTCAATATTCAGTTGAATGGATTTGTTCCATCCGCAATTTGAAACCTCTAATTCGCAATCCTGCATAATTTCCTGCAAGTATATATCAGGAATAATGATCCCTTTTCTAGAACTTGGCAGGCGATCAGCCAATCATCCGCATTTAGAATTGCTGTAACCCCAATATCAAATGCAAAACTGTAAATCGCGGAATAAAATTATTTTTGCACCCTGTTTTAACGAATGCTCCTTTGGCCCCGTAGTTCAATGGATAGAACGGAAGTTTCCTAAACTTTAAATACAGGTTCGATTCCTGTCGGGGCTACCATAGCTATCAAAAATACTATTGCCTGCCTGCTCCTGTTCTATATTATATCTTTTGAACGTAAGCTGTAACTATAAGAACACTTATTAATTGACGTTATTAAAAGTCATCCACTATAAAAGCGGTTCAAATAATAAGAACATTCCAAGCTACCATTGCACATCTATCGGAATCCTGTCCTTTCCATCAAAAGCCGGTGCCTGAATAGATAAAACCTTCATTGGAACTGCAGAAGTAACTTTTACTGCATGGACTATTCCCTGTGGCATAAAAATCAAATCACCTGCTTTCACGTCTATGGTCTTGCCATCAAGTAACATCCTGCCACTGCCTTCGAGTATATAAGCGTGTTCAGAATGGGTGGTATGCAGGTGCGGCTTTACTTCCTCTTTAATCCAGATAACGATACTCGTTACATTCGAATCGCTGTTTAATGGCTGCAGGGAAATATTTTCATACGCTCCTTTTGGAATTAACGTATCAAGAGATATATGGGATTGAGCAAACAGGTTCGTTACAGAAAAACAAGCGAAAACTATCAGGTATCTCATACGGTTGTATAATTGCTCACTGATTTTCTGAAGCGCGGAATTCATCTCCAACATTTTAAATGCTTCAGAAACTATTCCTTCAATAGATCATTTCCGGAAGGTCAGGCTACTTTAAGATGTCGCAGTTTTGATTTATCAATCTTCTCCTGTGCCAGTGCAAGAGTAACAGTGAATTCTTTAATGTCCTTTTTCGAAGGTATCGTAAACATGATGTCTGTCATGATGGCTTCACAGATCGAACGCAAGCCACGTGCACCCAGTTTATATTCGACTGCTTTCTCTACAATAAACTCAAGTGCTTCCTGGTCAAAGGTTAATTGTACGTTTTCCAGATCAAACAACTTTTTGTATTGCTTAACCAGCGCATTTTTGGGTTCTGTAAGAATCCGCAACAACGATTCTTTATCAAGTGGTTCAAGATATGTTACGATAGGTACCCTGCCTACCAGTTCCGGAATCAAACCGAATCCTTTGATATCCTGCGGGGTGACATATTGTATCAGGTTACCACGGTCGAGCTTATCGCGATCTTTGTCTGACTTATAACCGATCACATGCGTTTTATTGCGCTTGGCAATTATCTTATCTATGCCTTCAAATGCTCCGCCACAAATAAACAGGATGTGTGTCGTATTCATTTTCACCATCTTTTGTTCCGGGTGTTTACGGCCACCCTGTGGCGGAACCAACACATCTGTTCCCTCTAACAATTTAAGTAGGCCTTGTTGCACCCCTTCGCCGGATACATCGCGCGTAATGGAAGGGTTATCATTCTTACGGGCAATTTTATCAATCTCATCAATATAAATAATACCTTTTTCTGCAGCCTGTATATTGTAATCGCATACCTGTAGCAGCCTCGTAAGGATGCTTTCCACGTCTTCTCCCACATAACCTGCTTCTGTAAATACGGTAGCATCCACAATTGCAAAGGAACATTCAGGAAACGAGCAATAGTACGGGCCAGCAATGTTTTTCCGGTACCGGTATCACCCACCATCATAATGTTTGATTTTTCAATCTCCACATCATCCTTTCCCACATTATTCAGCCTTTTGTAATGATTGTAGACAGCCACGGCCAGTACCTTTTTTGCATCATCCTGTCCAATGATATACTGGTCCAGGAAGCCTTTTATCTCTTCCGGTGTTTTATATTCAGGTGCAGCAGTGGCAGCATTGGAGTGCTTGCGTTCACCCAATTCTTCATCAATAATAGTAAGTGCCTGTTCTACACAGTTTTCACAGATGTAGGCATCCTGCCCGGATATAAGAATTAAAGTATCCTCTTTGCGTTTACCGCAAAAGAACATTTTCTGCTGTTTTCTTCATAGTGCTAAAATTCAGTTACTGATAAGTTGGCTCACTCATACCTGCATTACCGGCATTTGACCTGCCAGATTTACGAGATCCGAACCATGCGCCGGAATTATTTCTTGATTTCCTTTTTCTCTTTTGTCCGAATCAATACTTCATCGATCATCCCGTATTCCTTCGCTTCTTCCGCCTTCATCCAATAATCACGGTCTGAATCTTTCTCTACTTTTTCAATCGGCTGGTTCGTATGCAAAGCTATGATTTCATAAAGTTCTCTTTTTGTTTTCATGATCTCCTTAGCCATAATCTCAATATCACTGGCTTGTCCTTCGGCACCGCCCATAGGCTGATGGATCATCACCCTGCAATGTTTCAACCCTGTTCTGCTGCCTTTTCCTCCGGCACATAACAGCACTGCGCATGGAAGCCGCCATTCCGGTACAGATTGTTGCTACATTTGGATTGATGTATTGCATGGTATCGTAAATGCCAAGGCCGGCATAGACAGAGCCTCCCGGACTATTAATATAAATCTGAATGTCGCGTTTTAGCATCCACAGAGTCGAGGAAGAGCAACTGCGCCTGGATTACATTCGCCACATAATCGTTGATGGCTTCTCCATAAAGATGATGCGGTCCATCATTAACCTGGAAAAAACATCCATCGATGCCACATTCATCGGACGTTCTTCAATAATATAGGCGTCAGATTCGTAACTGATTTTCGCTTATACTGCTCCATGTACATAGAACTCATGCCCCTGTGGCGCACCGCGTACTTCATGAAATCGTCTTGATACATCTCTCTTTTTTTATTATCAGTGATGAAAAATTCGTGTTGATCTACCGGCTTTCTATTGCAGAAACTTTCGACTTTAACAATTCAAAAAACTTTATCGTTCAACACCTGGTCGCGTAAACGATTCGCATATTTCTCGTCATTCAGCAAAGATTCAGCAAGGCGATCCAATTCACCTGTGTTATTCTGAAAAATTCTTCTCCTCCATAATAATTGGCAATATCCTTTCTTGCGCGGCCGGTAAGTTCTTCACGGTGATAGCCACATTGTTGTCACGCAGCAGTTTATCGTGAATCAAGTCCCATTTCACTTGTTGTAATGCCTGCACTAATTGCTGCTCATCCAATACTGCATCATCTTCCTGTTTATTTGAGTGTATTAGTTTTCGTAGAAATTCTACAGGAAGGCTCATCTCTGTTTCATTGATCAGCATATCCTGCAGTTCCCTGTCAAAACGGGTTTCAGCATACTTTACATACTCACGTGAAAGATCTGCTTTAATCCTTTCTTTCATTTCTTCCTCATTATGGACAGCACCTTCCCCAAATGCTTTATCAAAAAATGCCTGGTCCAAACCGGCCTTTTCAACATGATGGATATTAAGGAGGGTAAACCGGAATTTTTCACCCATCTGATCTGCAACATGGTGGTCTGTTTTCAGAATATTATGAATGATCAGTTCCATGTCGTTTCCAAAAGCCGGTTTCACTGCAATGTCCGTACTTTCTTTCTTGTTAAGATTCAAAAACAATTGCCTGGAAACATCATCCTTAACAAGTTTCATGGCAAAGAAAAGTGGAACTGATCCCGCCTTCTTTCAGTTCACCATCCGCTCCCAATTCCTTCCATTCGCCATACAGGATATCATCCTCACCAACTTTCTCTGGGCAAACTCCTTTCACCATGAATGCTTCGAACGCGCTCTATTTCTTCCTGCAACATGTCGTCGCTGATTAACAAAACTTTCTTCTCCAATGTTCTTGTATCCAACGCAGGTAGTTCAAAATGGTGATTAAGCCCAGTTCAAAACCAAAATCATAGGCTTGCAGGCTATTCATCAAACTGCTGGTGCCTGACTTCAAAAGGAATAGGTTGCTAATACCTTTAAGTCATGTTCTTTAATATATGCCAGTACAGATTCATTCAGCAACTTATCAAGGTGCTCTGCAAGTACAAATTGCCATACATTTTCCGGGTCATTCCGACGGGTACTTTCCCGGCCGAAAACCTTTCATACTTATCTTTTTACTCAACGATTTGATTTCATCCGTCAATTTAGCAGTGTAATCTTCGGGTTGCATTTACCACCAGTTTGAGGTGATTATCATTCATGATTTCCTGGGTAATATTCACTTTTTCTTGTTGTTAGGTTTAACAGTTAGTAATTAATCAAAGTCTTAATGTATGCATTTAACCTTAATGACGAAGAAGGTGCATCATCATTTTAAACTTCAGTGCGGATAAGGGGACTCGAACCCCACGCCTTTCGGCACAGATCCTAAGTCTGGCGCGGCTACCAATTACGCCATATCCGCCTATAAAACATTGAAGTACTCACTAATAACAATTCTTACCCAAAAGTGGATTTAGTGTGTTCATTTCAACGGGTTAGTAATTTCTTGCCTGACCTCTTTTCAAGAAAGTTGCAAAAGTTAATGATTTAGGCGTTGAAAACGCAGCCAACAAACATCAGGATGTACGGCTAAATTACAATCATGGATAAATACAGACGTTACGAAACAAAAACCGCTGCGCTGCAGGCGGATGGTCATTTTATTTTATTACCTGTTATCCCGGGATTCATGAATATTATTAGGGATGAAATGCTTTAATATCCGAAACCTTCCGATTGAATATGCCAACATGTGGGATCATTATACTACGCAATAAGTACCCTTTTGAACAGACGAATTTACTAAATGATCCTTTGGAAGTTTGATTCGGCGGGTTAGGAATCTTTCGATGATTTATTGCAGAAACCAGTAAGTGTATTTTCAGAGGTATGATGTAACCAAAGAAAAGCCGCTTAAGCGCTCCGGGGGGAAATTGTATCAGGACTAAACCGGAAAGTAAAACACCAAAACTATCCGGAAGAGGGGGTGTTGCTGCGGCAATCTTTAAAAGAATTAAATGATTACTCAAAAATAGGTAACATTTTTAATTAACCAAATATTCTCAAAAATATTTTCTGCAAAAAAAAACAAAAAAAACCCGCCTATTTGGCGGGGTTTGCAACAGTTAAAGATTTCCTGAAAAATTATAGTCCAACAACTAAGACTCCAGCAAACCATTCATTACCGCATATTTCACTAATCCGGCTGTGTTTTACGCCCAGTTTCCTCAGTAAATTTTACGATGCGTAATAATGGTCATTGGGCTGTTATTCAATTTCTTGGCGATCTCTACATTGGTCATTTCCTGGGCAATCAGACGCACGATATCTAATTCACGCTTAGTAATATCTGCCTTCCTGGGAATGCGTTCCACCTCCTCCTTTTCATTGTCATCAAACATTTTTTCAATCAACTTCATCGACATCTCCGCACTCAGGTATTTCTCTCCATTATTCACATGTACTATCGCGCTGATAAGTTCCGCGTTGCTTGTGGTTTCAGGCAGGTAACCCAAGGCCCGGCACGCATCATTTCAGAAACGGAGTCAGCATCGTCCGACATCGTAAGACCCAGTATCTTGATATCAGGAAAAAGCAACCTGATCTTTTTACTTGCCTCAATGCCGCTCATCTTTGGCATATTGACATCCATGAGTACTACATCAGGATTTTTTTGCTTTTAGTACGTGCAGAAGTGTTTCGCCATCCCTGGCCTCACCTACCAGCAAAACTTTTTCAGAATCTTTAATGGTGATTTAATCCCTTCAATAAAATCTGGTGATCATCAGCTATTACGATCTTAATTTTGTTTTCATAGCTGCAAATTAGCAAGAGTTTCGAATTTTACCTTCATTTTTTTGGTTTCATTTTCAACAGGTTTCAAGACAGCTAGATGTGTAAACGGGATTGTTGCCTGAGCAATTGCTGCAACTTAAAGATTCCATAGTTATATCACTGGTGTTTCTTAGATTTACTTCGCTAACAATAAAAACGAACAGTCCCGGAAGCCATTGGCAATTTCCCATGAGTGAAGAAAAGATGAAGACGACAGAAACAAGAACCACAGTCGATAAACCGACTATTTCGATACAGGAGCATGAAAAGAAAGAAATCCTGCATCAATACCGCAGGCTTTTGCAGGCATTAAAACCCAGCTACAGCGGGGCGACCGCAAACTTATTCGCCTGGCGTTCGGAAATATCCTATGATGCACATAAGGATATTCGCAGAAAATCAGGGGAACCTTATATCTCCATCCCCTGG
Source organism: Chitinophagaceae bacterium (assembly GCA_016704325.1). Taxonomy (GTDB): domain Bacteria; phylum Bacteroidota; class Bacteroidia; order Chitinophagales; family UBA10324; genus JACCZZ01. The sequence goes on along the minus strand of JADJAG010000006.1, from coordinate 889 downwards.
CTGTTGCACAAATTGTAGCCAGCGAAATCGGCATTGGTGCCGTAGGTGTTATCTGCGCATTATTACGATACGGTAGAAGATACGGAAGTAACGCTGGAAGATATTGAGAGGGAGTTTGGCAAGCCTATCGCCAAAATTTTTGAAGGCCTTACCAAGATCTCTGTCATATTTGACGTACACGGTTTATCCAGGCCGAAAATATTCGTAAGATTATGGTTACACTCTCCAAAGATGTGAGAGTGATTCTGATTAAGCTTGCTGACCGGCTGCACAATATGCGCACCATGGATGCTATGCCGCGGAATAAGCAGCTGAAGATCGCCTCGGAAACCATTTACCTCTACGTTCCGCTGGCACACCGGCTGGGTTTGTTTGAGATTAAATCGGAACTGGAAGACCTTGCGATGAAGTACAGCGAGCCGAAAATATATAAACAGATCTCGGATAAGATAATTGAATCTAAGAAAGAGCGCAACAGGCTGATATCGGAATTCATCAAGCCTATAAAAGAAGAAATGACCAGCCTGGATTTCAATTCCAGATCTATGGTCGCCTTAAGACTGTTTATTCCATCTGGCGAAAAATGCGCGAACAAAAGCATTCCGTTTGAAGAGAGTATACGATAAATTTGCTATTCGTATTATCATCAAGACTTCGGAAGAAAATGAAAAGACGGATTGTTGGCGGGTCTGTTCCGCAGTGACCGATTCATATCGTCCAAATCCTGACCGGCTTCGCGACTGGATTTCCAATCCAAAAGCGAATGGATATGAAGCGTTGCACACTACTGTGATGGGGCCGGCAGGCAATTGGAGAGGTGCAGATCAGAACGGAAAGGATGAATGAAATTGCAGAGAAGGGGTATGCAGCGCATTATAAATACAAGGAG
>JADJAG010000005.1 GCA_016704325.1 Chitinophagaceae bacterium | reverse complement strand
TTCAAGATTGTACATATTTAACGGGCAATTACGGTTTTGCAGTGAATTTTCCCGAGATTCTGAACAGGAATTGGTTCATGGCGCTGATATATTGGCACGTTACCTCCAGAAAGCGATGCCAGTATTATTGAGCAAATTGATAAACGAGGTTGGAGCCAGGAAATGCTCTCCCTTCAATTTGTAAGCTATACAAGAAGTGTTTCCGATTGAAGCTAAATGATATTTGTGAGTCACTAAACCAGGTGTTGCTTTTTGATGCTATCGTCGGGAATAATGACAGGCACTTTTTGACTGGGGTGTTCTGAGGCATATAAAAAGTGAGCATACACCCTCATTTTTCTCCTATCTATGATACTGCGCGAGGTTTATTTGGAACCATTCGGATGAAAAGTTGTTAATTTGGCGTGAGATTCTAAGCAATTACTTAATAAAATCGTTAAATATCACAATGAAACCAAACCTAAATTGGTTGGGAAGGTGAAAAGGATATAAATCACTTTCAATTGGTTGAAAGAATGTTTGTAGTAACGATTGCTCATTTGAAGTGGCAAAAAAATTGTTTTCAAATGATAATCTTGAAAAAAGCTAAAAAACGATATTGAATTCTGAATTTCAAGGAATGATTACTAGTACACGAAAGGAAATAATTCTCCGTTATTTGCAATACCGGTTTGAAGCATTTAATAAGCTGATAAATTCATAGAAATGATAAGAAACTGATAAATAAAATCTGGAAAGGCGAAGGGCAGGAAGATATTAATACACCGGTAAATGAAAATGCATCTTTTGTACTGATGTATAAGGATTTGCCAATTGGCTCACTTGAAATTAAAAATGGCGTTTGGAAATTTACCACAAGGAATTTCAAATGCAAAAGGACATATCACCATTGATTGATTTTCCAGATACCAATCTTGAGTATAGAAAGCAACCAATTGTGGCCTTCTTCTCTCTTACCGTACCGGGGATTGAATCAACCTTCAGTTCAGGATATTATGAAACAGGATGACATTGATAAAAACAATGAAGTCGCATTATTGAAAAGTTTGGCAAGTTTTCTATTTACAATCCTTATATACTAAATCCTACAGTGTAAACTTTGATCAAAAGCTGATGACATTTTTTCGGCTGCATTAATTTTTTCACGGAAACAATTATTCAGTAGAAATGTAGAAATATTACCCCCGTCAAATCAGCGGAGGCTTTTAGTTTCAAATAGGTTCTATCTCTCCAGCACTACCTTAGTTTCATAACTTCTTCCTCCTAGCATCACCCTCAGAATATACATTCCTGAAGCGGCTTTGGAGAGATTAATCTCCTGTTGAAGGTTATTATCAATCATCATTCCCTTAGCAGCATAAATAACCTGTCCAATGGAATTGTAAACCTGGATGATGGCATCTTCGGCATCATAGTTTTCTATGGTAAGCTTCATCATAAACCGGCCATTGTTTGGATTGGGATAAATACTAAGAATCGAAGCAGTCATTTCATCATCCCCCCACCTCATTATCAATCTTACACGATTGAGTAACCTTCACAATTGCAGAAATATCGCTGCAGCCTGTGCTGTTGGTCACAGTAACTTTGTAATTTCCCTTTGCCGAAGCCGTAAAGGTTTGATTGGTTGCTGCCGGGATAGCATTGCTACCCTTCGCCCATTGGTACGTCAATCCAAATCCTGGTGTCGCCTGTAACGTCACTGATCCTGCGCTGCAAATGTCGAGACTGCCTAAAGGAGTAATAGCCGCAACAGGATTATTTACCATTGTAACCGAAACTTTAGCAGATGTGGATGAGCAATTAAAAGCATTTGTTTCCTTAACAAAATAAGATGCTGTTTTTGCTGGAGAATATGTTTGGTTGGTAGCACCTTCAATGTTATTTTTTCCTTTCACCCATTGATAGGTAATTCCTGCACCGCTGTTTGCTGTAAGCGTGAGGTTCGTTTCTTTGCATACATTCAATGAACCTGATGGTGTAACAGTAGCATTGATGGCATTTTCATCAGTAACTCCATCACAGTTATCATCAATACTGTTACAATTATCTGCAGTTCCCGGATGAACTGCATTGTTAAGATCGTTACAATCGGTGTTGCTATCAGCGTAACCGGCAGTAGCAGCAGATGAGCAAAACATTGCTGTGATAGCAGAACCATATCCATCCAGATCACCGTCCACATAATATTGCTGCGCAACATGAACAGTTACATCATAGTCGTTGCAATCTGCATTGTTGGTGGCGTATCCGGCTCCGGGATTGCTGCAGGTTACCAAACCGGTTGCAGATGAAGAGCCATATCCATCATTGTCTTCATCGGCATAATAAGCCGCAAGTGGATCTACTATCACACTGGTGGAGGAAGCTGCAGATGCACCGCAGTCTCCAATAGATGCTGATACACTGTAAGTACCACTGGAAACAAGTGCTGAAGTCGTTTGTATTTCACTGTTGGATGGAGCGGGTGCACCGGCACCCGTCCAGGTGTAGGTATAGTAATCTGAAGGAATATAGGTTAATCCGTTAGAAACTACACCTGCATTCCCTACTACTGAGTCACATTATCATCCAATAAGGCATGATAAATAAGGTGATCAGTAAAAAGAGGTGTTTCATAAAGCATATTATCCCGGATTTCTGCCTGCGTTCTTGCTTCATCCCAAATTCTGAGGTTGTCCACCTGACCCGTCAAGATGGATATAGCACCATCATAACATCTGCCGATAATAAATGACGTTTGCCAGGTAAAGTCAGAATGATCGAGTGTACTGCCGACACCTGAAGAGTTTCCATCCACGTACACCGTTTGTCCTATACCGGTTTCAATTACCAATGCGATGTGATGCCACATACCATCATTAATTTTAAAGCCTGTATTCCAGCCAGTGAGGTTGCTGTAAGTCCTGGTCCACAATTCTCCGTTAACGACATAGAGCGTTCGGTCATAACCACCGGTAGCAAAATCAATTGCCTGGAAAATTCCACCGTTGGTCATTGTTGTCTTTACCCACATCTCTATCGTAATATTGGTTTCAGGAATATTTTGGTTCACATAATACCATGGTCCATTTTCTGTGCCATTGAATGCTTTTCCGCCGGGTGCCAGTCCGTCCACAACAAGGTTGACACTGGAATTTTCACATACCGATATGCTGGCTGAAGTAAATGGAGCAGGTGGGGTAAAACTCTGGGAAATTGATTGCTGAGACTGTGAAGTGCATCCTGCACTGTTAGACACCGTTAAAGTAATGTTGGCAGCATGATCCAGCACAATGGTTTGGGTAGTATCACCAGTGCTCCAGACATTCCCATGGGTACTGTCGGATGAAAGTGTTATGGGAGACCAGTCGCAAACACGGTCGTTAGAAGCTGTGATATTGGCTACGGGATTAAGGGTTGATAGTATATTGACTAAAATTGGAGCTGATGTAGCTGCACAACCTGCCGGATCGGTGATCATCACGGAGTAATCTCCTGCAACGAGTGCGGAAGAAGTTTGGGTTTCATTTTTGATGCTTCAGGTGCCCCGGCACCAAGCCAGGTGTAGGTATAATGGTTCGCATCCTCATAACTCAGTCCATTGAAAGCGTTTGATCCGCCACCCACCACGGAGTTGAAGTCCCCTTCAAAAAGACATGCATAGATCAGGCTAGTGGAAGAAGACGGAACAGCGCGCCCCATGTTGCTGCGAATGTCAGCTTGTGATCGGGCTTCACTCCAGATGCGTACGTTATCAATGGAGCCCGGCAAATAACGGTTGATTGCATCCGGCGAAAAACCAATGTGAAAATAATATTGCCAATTAAAATCCGAATGATCATAGCTATTACTGTTGGGTGATAAATTGCCATCTACAAATATTCTTTGACCAATACCACTCTGCACCACAAAAGCAATGTGGTGCCATTCCCCCGTCATTGATCGTAAATCCGGGTTCCATTTTGCCGAACCCAGCACGCGCGCGCACAACTGTCCGTCTTCAAGGAAAAGATTACGGTCATGGCCACCGACGCCGGCGGAGGCTTCTGCTGCGCTGAATATGCCCACATTAGGTGAAATTGTTTTCACCCACATCTCAATCGTGAAATCATACTCCGGCAAATTCTGATATACCTGCACATATTGATTCGCACCATTGAAAGATGCTGCCTTGCCGCCGGGTGCCAACCCTCCAACCGTTAGATCTACAGGTGCATTTGTGCAATTAGGTCCCGTATTGGACAATTCAGGCTGTGGGGCTCCTGAGCCCTGTTTTATATTTATGAAAGACTGCGTTTTGCAGCCTACCCCATTTTCCACAGTAAGCGTATAAGTTCCTGCGTAGTGATGGTGATGGTGGAAGTGCTTTCGTTTGTGCTCCAGGTATTTCCGCTTGGGCTGTCAGAACTGAGTGTAATGGGTATCCAGTCGCAAATAGCCGAGGATGAAGAAGTAATGTGAGCTACAGGAGCTGCATCCGGAAGAATAGTGATATTTTTTGGATCCGAGGTCATTTCGCAACCTGTTGCATTAGAAACCGTCACGGAATAGCTGCCGCTTTGCGAAGCAGCAACGGATGAAGTGGTTGCTCCATTGTTCCATAGATAATTGGAGGATGAAGGTGCACTGAGTGTAACTGATTGGCCGCTGCAGAGGATTTCATTTCCTGTGAGCGTGATGAAATCGGTGATTGGTGTAATACGAATGGCACCATAAGAAAGACCATCCGCACTTGTTACTCTGAAATCCACTTTTGAAGAATCATCAAGAAGGCCAGTCCAGGCATTGTAAACGGTATCATTGCTGGCAGTCAACCTGCCCCAGACTTTTACTCCATCAATCAGCAACTGCCCTTCACTCGAATTATTCAATACATCAATGCGATACATACCACAATCAAATCCTTTCCGCTTTGCATCCCACGAACGGTCCGGCGACCAGACCGGGCAATCACCCTGAAAACCCACTGCTGTAGATGGATGATTTGCGGGATTCCATTTGTCCTGTGAATTAAAATGCTGAGCACTGTCTAAATAGAAGCCGGAATAACTATAAGGGTTCCAGGCGTCATTGTACTGATTCGTAAAGTACCCCTGGTTGTACGTATTTACTTTCCATATATGATCACCATAAAGTTCCTCGGGGCCTGTAACACCTGTTACATGAAAATCTTTGCTTGAAGAACAACCGGATGCATCTGAGACATGTAACGTGTAATCTCCTCCAATGTACGTGTCAAAAAAGCCGGAACCATAATCTGTCATATTAGGCGGATCGAATGCATACGTGAGCGTGGGATCATGGTTCAATACAAGCACGAGTACTGACATTCCTCCGCATGCAGCACTGTACAGGAGCTGATCCTCGTCAAGGATTGGTAGATCTATCGGTACTACATTAACCGCTATGGAAGAAGTGCCAGTGCAGCCATTTTCTGTAACCGTTACCGAGTAGGTCCCCGGCTGTTGAAACCGTGATGCTTTGCGTGGCTTCACCGGTGCTCCATAAGTAACCGGTTCCGGAATTTGCATTTAATTGTACTGAATACCCGGGACAAAATGTAGTAGGACCGCCTGGGGTAATCGTTGTAAGCTCTATGGCTCCATTAGCATATCCGTAGTTCTCGTTGATCGTGAATTCAACAGTCGATGTATCGTCCAGCCAACCGCTCCATACATTCGGAACATAGGTATTGCTTGCATTATACCGCTGCCAAACGAGCACTCCGTTCACATACAATGTTCCCACATCATCATTCTTCACAACATTGATGTGATAGGTTCCACAGGAAAATCCTTTCCGCTTTGCACTGAAAGCAAAGTAATCATCTTGAATGCTGCATCCCTGGTACCCTGGTGCAGAAGATGGAGATTCAAGTGAATGCCATTTCGATTGCGCGTCGAAGTTCAGGTTGCTGTCCACATAATAACCTGCATAGGTTTCGGCATAAGTTCCATTCCATGCATATACATTCCAGACATGATCGCCGTAAACAGCAGGATCTCCGGCAGGGCATTGCGACATCGCATTATTAAAACTGAAAACTGCGGGAAACAGAAGGCAAAAAAGAAGTTTGATTTTTTTCATGGTACATTGTTTTGACGCAGCAAATATGGAGGAGGTAATAAGTGGATACAATCACTAATATTAGTGAGACATATTGTAAGTCACTGTTCTTACTTTTGTCCCATGCCCATCCGAGTTACTATATTCGACGACAACCGTGCCCGCCAGGAAGCATTGCGGTTATTGGTTGATAAAAGTGGCGACATGATTTGCGCCGGTACTTTTGATAACTGTGTTCACGTGTTGCGTGATGTAAAAGCCACTTCACCTGATGTAGTGCTGATGGATATAGAAATGCCCGGTGTAGATGGCATTGAAGGATTGCGATTGATCAGACAGCATGCTCCTGATGTGTTGATTTTGATGCAAACCGTGTTCGACGACAACGAAAGAATTTTCGACGCCATACATGCCGGAGCTAATGGTTACTTCCTGAAGAAAACACCACCGCAAAAACTGATAGAAGGTATCCGTGATGTGCTGGAAGGCGGGGCACCCATGTCGCCAACAGTTGCAAAAAGAGTATTGGAATTTTTCCAACATCAACCTGCTGCAAAGACACAGTCAAGATTCGATCTCACTGCCCGTGAATTGGAAGTTTTATCGTTGCTGGTAAAAGGAATGAGCTACAAAATGATTGCAGACACTACTAAAACCAGTTTTCATACCGTGAATTCACATTGCAAGAATATCTATGAAAAGCTGCACGTGCATTCCGGAACGGAAGCGGTTGTAAAGGCTTTGAAGGAGAGGATTGTGTAGTGAGGAGACGCGAAGCATCTGTTGTTTGCATTGTAGAATTCTTTTCGATCAATCGTATAAACGTTAAGCTAACTGATGAAAAACGAATGGAATTTGGCATCTCTGAAGTATAAATCGCTATCGATATTGTCGCCCTTACAGGGCTTTGATTGTTCCTCTTTTTAATTTCTACCATACTACCATACTGTCGCCCTTACAGGGCTTTGATTGCTCCTCTTTTTAATTTCTACCATACTGTCGCCCTTATAGGGCTTTGATTGTTCCTCTTTTTAATTTCTACCATACTATCGCCCTTATAGGGCTTTGATTGTTCCTCTTTTTAATTTCTACCATACTGTCGCCCTTATAGGGCTTTGATTGTTCCTCTTTTAATTTCTACCATGCTGTCGCCCTTACAGGGCTTTGATTGTTCCTCTCTTTAATTTCTATTGTCGCCTCTGACGGGGCTAAGCAAATCCCGTAGGGATGACAGTATGGTAGAAAAATGGAAAAAATGGAATCATAAATTAAACAAGCCCCGTAGGGGCGACAGTATAGTTATATCATTTGAAACGTCTGAATAAAAGTGTTTTTGTTAGAGATAAATGAATAGGATTGAAACGCTATATGACAGTTAAGTTCAATTGATCTTTATTCTTTTTAGCTTGACATCAATGCGATCAATCAGTATCGGAATGACAAATCAATATACCTTATTGTACTTTCACAAACTTTCCCACTTCACTCCTGCCGGTTTTGTTATTGATGATATGAATCGTATAAAATCCTTCCGGTAAATTTTCAATATTCAGTTGAATGGATTTGCTCCATCCGAAATTTGAAAGCCCCAATCCGCAATCCCGTATTCTTCCCTGCAAATCATACACACGAATAGTTGCTTCACTTGCAGGCATTGTTAAGTTGAACCAAAGTTGGCTTTCTACTGGATTGGGGTAAAAAGAAATAGATTTGGTTGATGGTGACGCAACGCCAGTTAATGTATCACCTGTTAGTTTTACAATCCAACAATCATAATAACCATGATTCCCTGAAATGTTACCATCATTGGATAGAGAAAGTCCTGCAACAATAAATCCATCATCACTTGTTTGTTGAATGTCCCATGCATAATCATTACCGCTTCCTCCCAAACATTCTTGCCAAATCAAATTTCCTATCGCATCTAATTTCACGATCCAGTAGTCAGAAGAGCCGATAATGCCATGATTTCCCGAAACATCACCATCATCAGATTCGGAAACTCCCGCAACAATATATCCGCCATCATTGGTTTGTTGAACAGAACGAGCTGCGTCAACGTTAATTCCTCCCAAAGATTTTTGCCAGACTATATTTCCGGGTATATCTAATTTGACAATCCAGCAATCACCACTGCCATGATTTCCTGAAACATCACCGTCATTAGAATAAGTCCATCCGGCAACAATAAATCCACCGTCAGAAGTTTGTTGAATATCCGATGCCCGATCAACATTGCTCCCGCCCAAAGATTTTTCCCAAACTAAATTTCCGGTAATGTCCAATTTCATAATCCAATCATCAACGCTATTGATCAGATTACCATAGTAATCATAATAACCATGATTTACTGATACATCGCCGTCATTAGAATTGGAATTCCCTGCAATAATAAAACCACCGTCAGTAGTCTGTTCGATTGAATATGCCCCATCATCCCCACTTCCTCCGAGGGATTTTTGCCATACTAAATTACCATCTGTATCCAATTTTACAATCCAGGAATCAATCGTTTGATATCCTAAACTATCAAGATGATTCCCGGAAACATCACCATCATTAGAGCGGGATGTTCCTGCAACAATAAATCCCCCATCAGTAGTTTGCAGAACCGAATTCGCCTGATCATCTTCAGTACCTCCAAAGGATTTTTGCCAAACTAAACTTCCATCATTACTTAATTTCACGATCCAATAATCATTTGTATTGATTAGATTACCATAGGAATTATAGAAACCATGATTTCCTGTTACGTCGTTGTCGTTAGATTGAGAAGTGCCGGCAATAATATATCCACCGTCAGTAGTTTGCTGAATTGATTGGGCGCCGTCATCTTCACTTCCACCCAGAGATTTTTGCCATTCGACATCGCCATCAACATCTAATTTCACAATCCAATAATCATTTCCTCCATGATTTCCGGAAACATCGCCATCATTTGACCATGAACTTCCTGCCAATATAAATCCGCCGTCAATAGTTTGTTGAATTGAATATGCTCCTTCACCACCACTTCCTCCAAAACACTTTTGCCATTTGATGAAGGGTGCTACTTGCGCATTCAATGAATTGGTAAACAAAAGCAAGGAAAGAGGAAAAACAATTTGTACAAAATTTTTCATGATAAGTTGATTTTACAATATAAGGTTCATATCGGGTAACTCAATTTTAAGAATGAAGTTAAGAATATGTATTGAAATCACCCTAAAAGTGACATTGTAGATCTTTGTCATGCTGAGGAACGAAGCATCTGATTATTGAAGAATAGATTCCACCTTCGTCGGAATGACAAATCAAAATTCCTTATTGCGCTTTCACAAACTTTCCAACTTCACTCCTTCCAGTTTCGTTATTAATAATTCGAATAGTATAAAATCCTTCAGCCAAAGAAGTTGTATTGAGTTGGACCTGGAAATTTGTGAAAGTTATTGGCAGCAAAATAATCTTCCCTTGTAAATTATACACATAAACGATGTACTCTTCAGCCTGTGTAGATAAACTAATATTAAGCTGGTTTTGTACTGGATTAGGAAAAAGAGAGATTATATCGGTTGACAAGGAGGGAATGCCAGTGATTGTATCACGCGAGAGTTTTACAGTCCAAATGTCTGTATTACCGTGATTACCGGAAATATCTCCATCATTTGAAAACGCACAGCCTATAATAACATATCCGTTATCATTACTTTGTTGAACTGAGTATCCTTCGTCCCAATCACTTCCACCTAAAGATTTTTGCCAAACTAAACTTCCGTATGAATTTAATTTTACGACCCAATAGTCAGCACCTCCGTTATTTTCGGAAACATCTCCATCACTTGAAAAAGATAGACCCGCGACAATTAGTCCACCATCACTAGTCTGCTTGACAGAAAAAGCTTCATCAAAATCGCTTCCACCTAATGATCCATCCCATTGCAAGTCACCTATCGTATCAATTTTCACTATCCAATAATCCAACTCTCCTTGATTTCCTGAAAGGTCGCCATCACTTGACCCGGAAGAACCTACCACAATAAACCCACCATCATTTACCTGCAGAATATCATAAGCACTATCAAAATCACTTCCTCCAAAACATTTTTGCCAAACTAAATTTCCATTTGCTCCCAGTTTCACAATCCAGAAATCAGAAGTCCCGTGATTTCCAGTCACATCACCATCATTCGACTCGGAATAACCTGCAAGAATAAACCCACCGTCTGAGACTGGACGGATAATCCATGCGGCATCGTCGCTTGTTCCTCCAAGAGATTTTTGCCATTCCAAGTTGCCATCTTCATTTAATTTCACAACCCATACATCATATAAGCCATGATTTCCTGAAACATCACCATCATTCGACCTGCTATATCCAGCAACAATGAAGCCGCCATCAACAGTTTGCTGTGCAGCATTCGCCCTATCAAATTTAGTTCCTCCTAAAGATTTTTGCCATATGATATTTCCGTTCTCATTAAGCCTGACAATCCAGTAATCCTCATCTCCATGATTTCCTGAAACGTCACCGTCATTTGAACTTGAATAACCCGCCACAATAAATCCATTATCATTATTTTGGGCAATCGAAAACGCAATTTCCGAGTCACTGCCACCTAAACATTTTTGCCATTCAATATTTCCGTTAATTCCAATTTTCACAACCCAGTAGTCAGCACTGCCATGATTCCCTGTAACATCACCATCATTTGGAGATTGAGACATCCCAGCTAATATATATCCACCTGAGGTTGCGGGCTGGAGAGAAAATCCAAAGTCCTTATAGCTACCACCCAAGGATTTTTGCCATTCAATCGAAGGTGCTACCTGCGCATTCAATGAATTATTAAACAAAATCACCGAAATTAGGAGAATAATTTGTACAAAATTTTTCATGATGAGAACACTTTACATTACAGGGTCAAATTGATAACTCACATTAAAAAATGAAGTTAACAATATCCAGGTTATGTTCATACGAATGACAAGGCAAGATTTGTCATGTTGAGGAAAGAAGCATCTGTTAATGGCGAATAGATTCCTCTCTCATCGGAATGACAAATCGAAATACCTTATAGCGCTTTCACAAACTTTCCAATTTCTATCCTTCCTGTTTTACTATTGATAATCTGCAGTGTATAAAATCCATCAGGCAAATTCTCCGTGTTCAACTGAATGGAATTATTCAATCCGAAATCCAAAATCCAAAATTCGCAATCCTGCATTCTTCCCTGCAAATCATAAACGCGAACAATAACGTCATTGAGGATTGATGTTGCAGTAATTGTGAGTTGTGTTTGAACAGGATTTGGATACAGCTTTAATTGCCCGGCAACCGATTCCATTTCCAGAACTGCATTTACTCCCTCACATCCATTATAAATGTCAAACGATTGATCTAACCTCACAAACTTTAGTGTGTCTTCTAAAGACTCGTTATCATACAATTTCAGAATTAGCTCCTTTTCAATAACTATCGGCATTTCATCATCATACCAATTTAAAGAAACGGGTGTAAGCGGACAAGCATAATTTGAATTGCTGTCGAGCGAAGAAAAGCGAAGTTGATTGAGTTTATCGCGGCCTGCCAGTAGAATAAACCGGTTGGGCATGGCAGCCATTTTAGCAATTACAATCCCGTTGCTATCCAATCTTGCCTCCAACAGATTTCCATTTTCATCAGTTTCTACCAACAAAGCATGCACATCGGCCGTATTATATCTTTGAGCTCCTCCAATTACCAAATTATGATTGCCACTCATCTCCAGTAATGCATAAAAACCGGGAAACGGGCCTGGAAAAGAAGGGGCAGTAAACTCCGCGGTTTTCATCCATTGCGGTTCAAAAGCAGCATTGGTTTTAAAAATAAAAGATTTTTGCAAGCCATTTCCAATCATCACATAACCCCCATCACTCACCTGAATAATATCAGTTAATGCAACATTATAGGAGAGCACAAAATCCTTTACCCAGATATCGGCACCATTGGAATCTATCCTGAAAAGCCGCGGGAAATTCTTAAGTGGCTGATCCGTAGGAATTAAATCGCCTGCATACGTTGCTACGATTACGTCGTCAAGTAAGGCACCATTCATATTCTTAAGTGGCAGCAACTTTACCAGATAAATATCCTTGTGTGAACTCAATATTTCAGCATTCAGAATGTCGCCTTCATTGGTTGTTCGCAGCCACATGATCCTGTCCTCTTTATGGTTATCACGCAAAGCTCCTGCAAGAACAATGTGATTGTCGTCAGTACGTGCAATCATAGCAGATTTCACTTCTGAAACACCAACGGGCTTGAACAACTTGTGATCTATCAGATCGCCGCTACGTGTAAAATGCATTAGTATAGAGCTGTGTTTGTATTCGTCTAAACCGAACATGAGAAACGTGGTGTCCAATTGCAGCATCTGCCCAAACAAAACAGATTTCTTTGTTCCCAATCTATTCTGCTGTTGCTGCCAGATCACGTTACCATCCAGGTCACATTTAATCAACAACGGATCTGCACCAATGTCGCTGGAGGTAATGAAAAACCGATTATCATTATCGATCACCAGGAGGCCATTGACCTGAATGGCAAGATTGCTGTCAACCGATCGATTGAACACCGATTGACTCCAGGACTCTAAGTATCCGATAAGGATGAAAATCAGGACGCCAAAAACGATGTTCCAGTTCATAAAAAAGTATTTATGTGCATTATCTCTTTTAGTTTTCACCAACATTCCTTTCACCAATCCCTAATTTGAAATCAACACCTTGGAATTTTCAAAATAATTTCTGCAAACTTTATTTATCCATTACGTAACCCCGGAATTCACTGAAACTTTCACGAATGAAAAATATGCCGTCATAGACTTACCTTTAAAATATTCTTTCCTGAATGATTGATACTAATGGAACAAAGATGAGGCTATTCTTATCGGGAAAAATCCCTGAATTCAGGGATTTTTGAAATACAGATCTATTGCAATATGTTCCCTTTTCTACAACTTGGCAGGCGATCAGCCAATCATCCGCATTTAGAATTTCTGTAACCCCAATATCAAATGCAAAACTGTAAATCGCGGAATAAAATTATTTTTGCACCCTGTTTTAACGAATGCTCCTTTGGCCCCGTAGTTCAATGGATAGAACGGAAGTTTCCTAAACTTTAAATGCAGGTTCGATTCCTGCCGGGGCTACCATAGCTATCAAAATACTATTGCCTGCCTGCTCCTGTTCTATATTATATCTTTTGAACGTAAGCTGTAACTATAAGAACACTTATTAATTGACGTTATTAAAAGTCATCCACTATAAAAGCGGTTCAAATAATAAGAACATTCCAAGCTACCATTGCACATCTACCGCAATCCTGTCCTTTCCATCAAAAGCCGGTGCCTGAATAGATAAAACCTTCATTGGAACTGCAGAAGTAACTTTTACTGCATGGACTATTCCCTGTGGCATAAAAATCAAATCACCTGCTTTCACGTCTATGGTCTTGCCATCAAGTAACATCCTGCCACTGCCTTCGAGTATATAAGCGTGTTCAGAATGGGTGGCATGCAGGTGCGGCTTTACTTCCTCTTTAATCCAGATAACGATACTCGTTACATTCGAATCGCTGTTTAATGGCTGCAGGGAAATATTTTCATACGCTCCTTTTGGAATTAACGTATCAAGAGAAACATGGGATTGAGCAAACAGGTTCGTTACAGAAAAACAAGCGAAAACAATCAGGTATCTCATACGGTTGAATAATTGCTCACTCATATTCTGAAGTGCGGAATTCCGCTCCTGTAGTATAAATATTTAAGAAACGATTGCTTCAATAAACCCTCTCCGGAAGGTCAGGCTACTTTAAGATGTCGCAGTTTAGATTTGTCAATCTTCTCCTGTGCCAATGCAAGAGTAACAGTGAATTCTTTAATGTCCTTTTTCGAAGGTATCGTAAACATAATATCTGTCATGATGGCTTCACAGATCGAACGCAAGCCACGTGCACCCAGTTTATATTCGACTGCTTTCTCTACAATAAACTCAAGTGCTTCCTGGTCAAAGGTTAATTGTACGTTTTCCAGGTCAAACAACTTTTTGTATTGCTTAACAAGCGCATTTTTGGGTTCTGTAAGAATCCGCAACAACGATTCTTTATCAAGTGGTTCAAGATACGTTACGATAGGAACCCTGCCTACCAGTTCCGGAATCAATCCGAATCCTTTTATATCCTGCGGGGTGACATATTGTATCAGGTTACCACGGTCGAGTTTATCGCGATCTTTGTCTGACTTATAACCGATCACATGCGTTTTATTGCGCTTGGCAATTATCTTATCTATGCCTTCAAATGCTCCGCCACAAATAAACAGGATGTGTGTCGTATTCATTTTCACCATCTTTTGTTCCGGGTGTTTACGGCCACCTTGAGGCGGAACCAACACATCTGTTCCCTCTAACAATTTAAGTAGGCCTTGTTGCACCCCTTCGCCGGATACATCGCGCGTAATGGAAGGGTTATCATTCTTACGGGCAATTTTATCAATCTCATCTATATAAATAATGCCTTTTTCGGCAGCCTGTATATTGTAATCGCATACCTGTAGCAGCCTCGTAAGGATGCTTTCCACGTCTTCTCCCACATAACCTGCTTCTGTAAATACGGTAGCATCCACAATTGCAAAAGGAACATTCAGGAAACGAGCAATAGTGCGGGCCAGCAATGTTTTTCCGGTACCGGTATCACCCACCATCATAATGTTTGACTTTTCAATCTCCACATCATCCTTTCCCACATTATTCAGCCTTTTGTAATGATTATAGACAGCCACGGCCAGTACCTTTTTTGCATCATCCTGTCCAATGATATACTGGTCCAGGAAGCCTTTTATCTCTTCCGGTGTTTTATATTCCGGTGCAGCAGTAGCAGCATTGGAATGCTTGCGCTCACCCAGTTCTTCATCAATAATAGTAAGTGCCTGTTCAACACAGTTTTCACAGATGTAGGCATCCTGCCCGGATATAAGAATTAAAGTATCCTCTTTGCGTTTACCGCAAAAAGAACATTTTTCTGCTGTTTTCTTCATAGTGCTAAAATTCAGTTACTGATAAGTTGGCTCGCTCATACCTGCATTACCGGCATTTGACCTGCCAGATTTACGAGATCCGAACCATGCGCCGGAATTATTTCTTGATTTCCTTTTTCTCTTTTGTCCGAATCAATACTTCATCGATCATCCCGTATTCCTTCGCTTCTTCCGCCTTCATCCAATAATCACGGTCTGAATCTTTCTCTACTTTTTCAATCGGCTGGTTCGTATGCAAAGCTATGATTTCATAAAGTTCTCTTTTTGTTTTCATAATTTCCTTAGCCATAATCTCAATATCACTGGCTTGTCCTTCGGCACCGCCCATAGGCTGATGGATCATCACCCTGCAATGTTTCAACCCTGTTCTGCTGCCTTTTCCTCCGGCACATAACAGCACTGCAGCCATGGAAGCCGCCATTCCGGTACAGATTGTTGCTACATTTGGATTGATGTATTGCATGGTATCGTAAATGCCAAGGCCGGCATAGACAGAGCCTCCCGGACTATTAATATAAATCTGAATGTCGCGTTTAGCATCCACAGAGTCGAGGAAGAGCAACTGCGCCTGGATTACATTGGCCACATAATCGTTGATGGCTTCTCCCATAAAGATGATGCGGTCCATCATTAACCTGGAAAAAACATCCATCGATGCCACATTCATCGGACGTTCTTCAATAATATAAGGCGTCAGATTCGTAACTGATTTTCGCTTATACTGCTCCATGTGCATAGAACTCATGCCCCTGTGGCGCACCGCGTACTTCATGAAATCGTCTTGATACATCTCTCTTGTTTTTTATTATCAGTGATGAAAAAATTCGTGTTGATCTACCGGCTTTTCTATTGCAGAAATTTTCGACTTTAACAATTCAAAAACTTTATCGTTCAACACCTGGTCGCGTAAACGATTCGCATATTTCTCGTCATTCAGCAAAGATTCAGCAAGGCGATCCAATTCACCTGTGTTATTCTGAAAAAATTCTTCTCCTCCATAATAATTGGCAATATCCTTTCTTGCGCGGCCGGTAAGTTCTTCACGCGTGATAGCCACATTGTTGTCACGCAGCAGTTTATCGTGAATCAAGTCCCATTTCACTTGTTGTAATGCCTGCACTAATTGCTGGTCATCCAATACTGCATCATCTTCCTGTTTATTTGAGTGTATTAGTTTTCGGAGAAATTCTACAGGAAGGCTCATCTCTGTTTCCTTGATTAGCATATCCTGCAGTTCCCGGTCAAATCGGGTTTCAGCATACTTTACATATTCACGTGAGAGATCTGCTTTTATCCTTTCTTTCATTTCTTCCTCATTATGGACGGCACCTTCACCAAAAGCTTTATCAAAAAATGCCTGGTCCAAACCGGCCTTTTCAACATGATGGATATTAAGGAGGGTAAACCGGAATTTTTCACCCATCTGATCAGCAGCATGGTGGTCTGTTTTCAGAATATTATGAATGATCAGTTCCATGTCGTTTCCAAAAGCCGGTTTCACTGCAATGTCCGTACTTTCTTTCTTGTTAAGATTCAAAAACAATTGCCTGGAAACATCATCCTTAACAAGTTTCATGGCAAAAGAAGAAGTGGAACTGATCCCGCCTTCTTTCAGTTCACCATCCGCTCCCAATTCCTTCCATTCGCCATACAGGATATCATCCTCACCAACTTTCTCGGGCAAACTCCTTTCACCATGAATGCTTCGAACGCGCTCTATTTCTTCCTGCAACATGTCGTCGCTGATTAACAAAACTTTCTTCTCCAATGTTCTTGTATCCAACGCAGGTAGTTCAAAAGGTGGAATTAAGCCCAGTTCAAAACCAAAATCATAGGCTTGCAGGCTATTCACATCAAACTGCTGGTGCCTGACTTCAAAAGGAATAGGTTGCCCCAATACCTTTAAGTCATGTTCTTTAATATATGCCAGTACAGATTCATTCAGCAACTTATCAAGGTGCTCTGCAAGTACAGAATTGCCATACATTTTCCGGGTCATTCCGACGGGTACTTTTCCCGGCCGAAAACCTTTCATACTTATCTTTTTACTCAACGATTTGATTTCATCCGTCAATTTAGCAGTGTAATCTTCGGGTTGCACATTTACCACCAGTTTGAGGTGATTATCATTCATGATTTCCTGGGTAATATTCACTTTTTCTTGTTGTTAGGTTTAACAGTTAGTAATTAATCAAAGTCTTAATGTATGCATTTAACCTTAATGACGAAGAAGGTGCATCATCATTTTAAACTTCAGTGCGGATAAAGGGACTCGAACCCCCACGCCTTTCGGCACCAGATCCTAAGTCTGGCGCGGCTACCAATTACGCCATATCCGCCTATAAAACATTGAAGTACTCACTATTAACAATTCTTACCCAAAAGTGGATTTAGTGTGTTCATTTCAACGGGTTAGTAATTTCTTGCCTGACCTCTTTTCAAAGAAAGTTGCAAAGTTAATGATTTAGGCGTTGAAAACGCAGCCAACAAACATCAGGATGTACGGCTAAATTACAATCATGGATAAATACAGACGTTACGAAACCCAAAAACGCTGCGCTGCAGGCGGATGGTCATTTTTATTTTATTACCTGTTATCCCGGGGATTCATGAATATTATTAGGGATGAAATGCTTTAATATCCGGAAACCTTCCGATTGAATATGCCAACATGTGGGATCATTATACTACGCAATAAGTACCCTTTTGAACAGACGAATTACTAAATGATCCTTTGGAAGTTTGATTCGGCGGGTTAGGAATCTTTCGATGATTTATTGCCAGAAACCAGTAAGTGTATTTTCAGAGGTATGATGTAACCAAAGAAAAAGCCGCTTAAGCGCTCCAGGGGGAAATTGTATCAGGACTAAACCGGAAAGTAAAACACCAAAAACTATCCGGAAGAGGGAGGTTGCTTAAGCGGCAATCTTTAAAAGAATTAAATGATTACTCAAAAATAGGTAACATTTTTAATTAACCAAATATTCTCAAAAAATATTTTCTGCAAAAAAAAACAAAAAAAACCCGCCTATTTGGCGGGGTTGCAACAGTTAAAAGATTTCCTGAAAAATTATAGTCCAACAACTAAGACTCCAGCAAACCATTCATTACTGCATATTTCACTAATCCGGCTGTGTTTTTTACGCCCAGTTTCCTCAGTAAATTTTTACGATGCGTAATAATGGTCATTGGGCTGTTATTCAATTTCTTGGCGATCTCTACATTGGTCATTTCCTGGGCAATCAGACGCACGATATCTAATTCACGCTTAGTAATATCTGCCTTCCTGGGAATGCGTTCCACCTCCTCCTTTTCATTGTCATCAAACATTTTTTCAATCAACTTCATCGACATCTCCGCACTCAGGTATTTCTCTCCATTATTCACATGTACTATCGCGCTGATAAGTTCCGCTTTACTTGTGGTTTTCAGCAGGTAACCCAAGGCCCCGGCACGCATCATTTCAGAAACGGAGTCAGCATCGTCCGACATCGTAAGACCCAGTATCTTGATATCAGGAAAAAGCAACCTGATCTTTTTACTTGCCTCAATGCCGCTCATCTTTGGCATATTGACATCCATGAGTACTACATCAGGATTTTTTGCTTTTAGTACGTGCAGAAGTGTTTCGCCATCCCTGGCCTCACCTACCAGCAAAACTTTTTCAGAATCTTTAATGAGTGATTTAATCCCTTCAATAAAAATCTGGTGATCATCAGCTATTACGATCTTAATTTTGTTTTTCATAGCTGCAAATTAGCAAGAGTTTCGAATTTTACCTTCATTTTTTTTGGTTTCATTTTCAACAGGTTTCAAGACAGCTAGATGTGTAAACGGGATTGTTGCCTGAGCAATTGCTGCAACTTAAAGATTCCATAGTTATATCACTGGTGTTTCTTAGATTTACTTCGCTAACAATAAAAACGAACAGTCCCGGAAGCCATTGGCAATTTCCCATGAGTGAAGAAAAGATGAAAACGACAGAAACAAGAACCACAGTCGATAAACCGACTATTTCGATACAGGAGCATGAAAAGAAGGAAATCCTGCATCAATACCGCAGGCTTTTGCAGGCATTAAAACCACAACTACAGCGGGGCGACCGCAAACTTATTCGCCTGGCGTTCGAAATATCCTATGATGCACATAAGGATATTCGCAGAAAATCAGGGGAACCTTATATCCTCCATCCCCTGGCTGTTGCACAAATTGTAGCCAGCGAAATCGGCATTGGTGCCGTAGGTGTTATCTGCGCATTATTACACGATACGGTAGAAGATACGGAAGTAACGCTGGAAGATATAGAGAGGGAGTTTGGCAAGCCTATAGCCGAAATTATTGAAGGCCTTACCAAGATCTCTGTCATATTTGACGTACACGGTTTTATCCAGGCCGAAAATATTCGTAAGATTATGGTTACACTCTCCAAAGATGTGAGAGTGATTCTGATTAAGCTTGCTGACCGGCTGCACAATATGCGCACCATGGATGCTATGCCGCGGAATAAGCAGCTGAAGATCGCCTCGGAAACCATTTACCTCTACGTTCCGCTGGCACACCGGCTGGGTTTGTTTGAGATTAAATCGGAACTGGAAGACCTTGCGATGAAGTACAGCGAGCCGAAAATATATAAACAGATCTCGGATAAGATAATTGAATCTAAGAAAGAGCGCAACAGGCTGATATCGGAATTCATCAAGCCTATAAAAGAAGAAATGACCAGCCTGGATTTCAAATTCCAGATCTATGGTCGCCTTAAGACTGTTTATTCCATCTGGCGAAAAATGCGCGAACAAAGCATTCCGTTTGAAGAAGTATACGATAAATTTGCTATTCGTATTATCATCAAGACTTCGGAAGAAAATGAAAAGACGGATTGTTGGCGGGTCTATTCCATAGTGACCGATTCATATCGTCCAAATCCTGACCGGCTTCGCGACTGGATTTCCAATCCAAAAGCGAATGGATATGAAGCGTTGCACACTACTGTGATGGGGCCGGCAGGCAATTGGGTAGAGGTGCAGATCAGAACGGAAAGGATGAATGAAATTGCAGAGAAGGGGTATGCAGCGCATTATAAATACAAGGAGAAACAGACATCCGATACCTCCATAGATGAATGGTTGAAGAAAATACGCGAACTGCTGGAAAATCCGGATACGAATACACTGGATTTTATTGATGACTTCAAGCTAAGTCTTTTTGCCGAAGAGATTTATGTATTTACACCCAAAGGTGAGCTGAAGATTCTGCCTGCCAAAGCATCTGTGCTCGACTTCGCATTTGAAATTCATTCCGATATCGGACAACGCTGCATTGGTGCGAAAGTGAACCATAAAATTGTTCCCATCAGCTATTGTCTAACTAACGGCGACCAGGTGGAAATACTAAGCTCCAAAAAACAAAAACCGGCAGAAGACTGGCTACAATATGTAGTTACTGCCAAAGCTAAGTCGGGAATAAAAAATGTGTTGAAAGCGGAACGAAAGCGCATGGTGGAAATAGGCAAAAAAGCACTGGAGAATATCTTCCGTGAAAAGAAGGTAGCCTTTAATACACACAACCTTAACAAGGTGCTCGATTTTTACAAAATACCTGCAGTGAATGATCTCTTTTACAGCATCAGTGTGGGCAATTTCAAGTTTACTGATATGGATAATTTTGTGCGGGTTGGCGACAATATTGAATTGAAAGATGAATCAAAAACTACTGACCAGAATATGGAACTTGCCATAAAAAACAAGCTGGTTTCCAATGCCAGCTTATTTGTTTTTGGTGATGGCGCTGAAACGGTCGACTATAATCTTGCCGGATGCTGTAAGCCCATTCCGGGAGATGATGTTTTCGGATATGTCAATAAGAATAAGGAGATAGAGATTCACCGAACCAATTGCCCGAAAGCAATCAACGCTATTTCCAAATATGGTTATGATATCGTTAGAACTAAATGGACCAAACAACATCAGATTGCATTTCTGACCGGACTAAAAATTACGGGCATAGATGATGTAGGTGTCATGCAAAAAATTACGAATGTCATATCCGGCGATCTGAAAGTCAACATGCAATCAATAACCATTGATACGAAAGACGGAATCTTTGAAGGAATCATCAAAGTGTTTGTGAAAGACACTTTTCACCTTACAGAATTAATGGATAAACTGCGCCAGCTTGATGGCATATTATCAGTTACACGTTTCGAAGAAGCACACATTGCAGCCTGATTGTAAATGCTGCCATTTACTTACAATGGCAGCAGCTACTCACGTGTCAAAAAGCTTTGCTGCAAGCCGTGATTTAGTATACAAAATTCATGTTCTCAACTCCTTTAACTACACTGTCCCGGCAGCACAAATAAAATATTTGTAAGTTTACACGTTATTATTTTGCTCACTTCATTCAGCCATTTAGCTGATAGCTGTTCCGGCGAAAACTTCCATAACACCTCAAAACGAAATAATTGGACGGTCCAATCCGTGCAAAAAAACCACGCTAACCTTTAATAACAAAAATGGCAAATAAGAAAGATTTAGATTTTACCTACACAACCATTGACAAACTTTTCAGATTAAGTGTCGGGGAAACCGGCGACTACAGCGGCGCAAAATATGATGGCGATTTTTCATTATCACTTGAACAGGCGCAAAAAGCAAAGCATGTGTTTATTGCAGATAGCTTAAAAATTACTGCCGGCTCCAAAGTGCTCGACATGGCTTGCGGATGGGGACCATTCTCACGTTTTATTGTCGAAGAACGCAAAGCAGAAAGTATTGGCCTTACATTATCCGAAGGACAGGCGGCTGCATGCCGCATGAACGGACTTAATGTTATAGTAAAAGACTGCCGGTATGTTTCTCCTGCAGACTTTGGAACTTTTGATGCCATCACCTGCATCGGTGGACTGGAGCACTTCTGTTCAGTAGAAGAATGGCAGGAAGGCAAGCAGGAAAAAGTATACAGCGACTTTTTCAAAACTATCAGCGACCTGTTACCTGTTGGCGGGCGATTCTATATGCAAACCATGACTTTCAGTAAGAATATGCTGCCCTTTGATAAAATTGACATCAATGCCGATAAGAATTCCGATTCATATGTACTGGCACTTATGGTAAAGGAATTTCCGGGAAGTTGGTTGCCTTATGGTCCGGAGATGGTGGAGAAAAATGCCGCCCCACATTTTAAATTGATTTCCAAAAGCAGTGGCCGGCTTGATTACATAGAAACTATCGGACAATGGAGAAAAAAATTCAGGTCCTTCAGTCTGAAAAAGTACTTGTTGTATGCATCTCTTATTCCGAAATATCTAAGCAGCAGTGAATTCCGACATCAGGTAGCGGTATTTAAGGTCAGTCCAAACCGTGTTTGCTTTGAAAGAGAAATTATGGATCACTATCGGTTGGTTTTTGAAAAAGTATAATTCCAATCCTGCATGTTGCATTTATCGGCTACTGTAATTTAATTGGGTGAAGGCTAACAGGTGAAATTAAAGGAATTTTTTGATCAGGACTCATGCCTGTGTTCAGGTGCATTAGGGTTCAAACGCTTTCGATTCCTGGTTAGCCTGTCAGACAAAATTGCATCTTTTCCTCGGTTCATTTTTACTTCCTCCTTCAGTCAAAGCTAAAGGAGATCCGGTAAAGCCAGCATGCTGTCTTCTCTAATTACCGTTCCAACGGCTCATTTCCACTATTTAACAATTGCTATTTGCCGAATGCTTTGTTTTACCTTAGGTTTGTCTTTTCAATGTTAAAATGAAACAGGAAGAATTACTTCAGCAGGTGCAACAACTTTTTTCCGACTACCTGGAAAAGCATCAACTAAGGAAAACAACGGAACGTTTTGCCATTCTGGAAGCTGTGTATTCAAGGAATGATCATTTCGATGCCGAATCGCTTTTTGTGGAGATGAAACAAAAGAAGTACAATGTAAGCCGGGCAACCGTTTATAATACACTGGACATTTTGCAGGAATGTGATTTGATAACCAGGCATCAATTTGGCAATAACCTGGCACGGTATGAAAAATCGTATGGCTTTCGGCAGCATGATCACCTGATTTGCCTGGATTGCAATAAGGTATTGGAGTTTTGCGATCCTAGAATTCATCAGATCACTACCCGCATGGGAGATCTGCTTCATTTCGACATCCCCTATCATTCGTTGATTCTTTACGGCCATTGCAGGGGATGTGAAATCAAAGACCGAATGAATAAAGCAATTGTTGATTCGCCGGCTGAAAGCAGGAAAGGCAAAAAGAATATACAGGTTTCAAAAAAGCAATTGGTATAATGCAATACAATGTGCAAATAGTAGGTCAGGCCATTATCCTGATGCTGGAAGGCAGACTGATGAATGAGCAGCAAACAGCTAAGATTCGAGACCGGATATCAGCAGACCTGGCTGGCAATGAAAAGAAATTCGTCTTTGACCTGAAGAGTCTTGAATTTGTAAACAGCGCTTGCCTCAATTTCCTGGTTTCATCGAAGAATAAAATAGCAGAACAAGGCGGGGAACTTGTACTGTGCAACGTTTCCGACCAACTGAAAAAACTGCTTGCCATGACGCGACTGGAATCCTATTTCAAAATAACAGGCCGCACGTCGGATGCCATTGATTTATTAAACAAGGCAAGTAACAACTAAGTATTGTCTGATATTTTACATTTGCAATCATTAATTAAAAAATTTAACTGAATAGACTATGGTTGATGTGTTGCTTGGCTTACAATGGGGCGATGAGGGTAAAGGGAAAATCGTGGATTTTCTTGCGCCAAATTATGATGTGGTGGCACGCTTTCAAGGTGGCCCGAATGCAGGCCATACTTTAAACATTGAGGGCAAGCGAATTGTATTACGTACAATTCCATCCGGAGTATTTTGTGAACGTCCCTGTAACCTGATCGGTAACGGCGTGGTGATTGATCCGATAGAATTTCTTAAAGAAGCCAAAGAACTGGAAGCGATTGGCATCAACCTTCGCAAAAAGCTTAAGATTTCACAAAAAGCACATCTTATTGTTCCAACACACCGATTATTGGATGCAGCCTCTGAGGCAGCAAAGGGTGAAGAAAAAATCGGCTCTACGCTTAAAGGCATCGGCCCTGCCTATATGGATAAAACAGGAAGAAATGGATTGCGTGTGGGTGATTTGCAGTCTCCTGATTTAAAAGTGAAGTTTGAACAATTGAAGAAAAAACACCTTGAGTTGCTTAGCCTTTATAACTATGCAGGTGATTCCGGCGAACTGGAGAAAAAATGGTTTGAAGCAGCAGATTATATCAGGTCACTTGATATTGTTTCCGGTGAATATTTTATTAATGAAAAGTTGCGCGAAGGGAAGCTGGTATTGGCAGAAGGCGCTCAGGGTTCTATGCTGGATATTGATTTCGGGACCTACCCGTTTGTCACCTCTTCCAACACCATTTCTGCTGCAGCCTGCACCGGACTTGGAATTCCTCCCACGGCAATCCGTGATGTAATGGGTATCATCAAAGCATATTGTACGAGAGTAGGCGGCGGCCCATTTCCTACTGAACTTACAGATGCCACCGGTGAAGATCTTCGCAAAGCCGGACATGAGTTTGGTGCAGTAACAGGCAGGCCGCGGCGTTGCGGTTGGTTAGACCTGGTTGCGGTAAATTATACGATCATGCTGAACGGTGTTACTAAATTAATAGTCACCAAAGCTGATGTGCTGAATATATTTGATGAAGTAAAGGTTTGTGAATCTTATACAATAGGAAGTGATGAACATAAGTCAATCCCTTTCGATATTACTGCTGCCCCAATTGTGCCCAACTATACCACACTGAAAGGCTGGAAGACTGACCATGCAATGAAAACAGCTGCTGACCTCCCTGCTTCATTAAATGACTTCATGCAATATGTACATGATAAAACTAATGTCGGAGTGTCTATCGTTTCAATCGGAGCAGGACGGGATCAACTGGTAACATTTTGATAACAATAATGCAATGCGCCCGATTTATCACATTAAATAAGGAAGCAGTGGTAACTTAGCTTCCTGCGTAGTAATAGTAAAGAAGGGAGTATTTTTCCGGAGCCTGAATGCTTTATTTTTTTCGTTGCAAAAAATTTGAAAATCTCAAAACTTAGTTCAAAATTTACGACCTAAATTCACCTGCATGAAAATATCAAAGAGTAAACCATCATCAAAATCCGCTGTAAAAAAAGTTGCACCGGCAAAGGCTGTAAAGGTGACAGCAAAAAGTCCGGCTTCCAAAAAGGAAACTCCTAAGAAAGCAGTACCTGCTGCTGTGCCAAAGAAACCGGCTGCTGTCGGAAAGAAGCCACCTGTAAAACCTTCAGGAGGCAGCTCTCGCATATCTAAGAAAGCAGGTAATGAGATGGATGATGATCTGAAGGAATTTATGAGAGATGAGGAAGACCTGCAGCCTTTGAAAAAATCACGCAAAGATGATCTTGCAGATGATGATGATTTCAAAATGGAAGATGATTTTAAGATTGAAGATGATCTCACTGAAACATTTTCAGATGATGATGATGATGATTTTTGATAGCCTTCCTGGAAAATACCTGGTGGCTTAGATACCCTATAAGAGCCACCCCAAGCACCACCCATTTATGATCGGGCAAAATTGACCTACATGCGGCAATCCGCAACATTCCCTGCCGGTGATACCAGTTTGCTGAAGCGAAAACTGGTTTCCTGGGCAGGGAATTTTGCTTGCGCTGTGGTACTTGACCACAATCAATTTTCGCAACCTACTGAAGATACTGACTATATCGTGGCCGCTGACACCCTCGATGCAGTGACTTTCACTCCGGAAAATATCTTTCCCTCTGTAACCGCCTTTCATGATTTGCATAAAGACTGGTTATTTGGTTATCTCACCTACGATGTAAAAAATGAAATTGAACCGGGAGTACTATTTGATAATCCTGGTCATATTGATGGTGTTCAATTTCCAATTGCACATTTTTTCAGGCCAAAACATGTTATCCGGATCGCTAAAGACCTGTTGACCATTGAATCAGTTGAAAGTCCTGACTCAGTATATGCATCCATCCTGTCAACTGATTTTTCCACGGCAGTTGCTGCAAAGAGTGCAAATTTGAAATTAAGGATGCAGAAGGAAGACTATTTTTCCCGCATTGGTAAACTTCAGCAACATATTGTTGATGGTGATGTATATGAGGTAAACTTCTGCCAGGAATTTTATGCTGAAGCGTATGATGCAGATCCGGTAAGTTTATTCAACAAACTTACAGCCATCAATCCGGCTCCATTCGCCACCTTTTTGAAACAGGAAGGAAAGTACCTTATTGCCGCAAGCCCGGAACGTTTTATCAGGAAACTGGGAAACACCATTTTTTCACAACCAATGAAAGGAACATTGGCAAGAGCGCATGCCGGAAGTGATTTGGCAACCATAAATAAACTGCGCAACGACCCTAAAGAGCGTTCGGAAAATGTAATGATAGTGGACCTGGTTCGTAATGACCTTGCACGAAGCGCCATCCCCGGATCAGTTAAAGTAGATGAACTTTTTGGAATCTATTCTTTCGCTACGGTGCATCAAATGGTATCCAGCATCAGTGCAGAACTTAGCCCTCACCTGCATTTTATGGATGCCATCCGGAATGCATTTCCCATGGGGTCGATGACAGGTGCACCAAAGATTAAAGCGATGCAACTGATCAGTGAATATGAAATGACTAAGCGGGGATTGTATTCAGGAACGGTAGGATATATTACACCTGATGGCGATTTCGATTTTTGTGTGGTTATAAGAAGCTTGTTGTACAATAGTGACAACAGGTACTTGTCATTTCAGACAGGCAGCGCCATCACTCATGATTCTATACCGGAAAAAGAATACGAGGAATCGATGTTGAAAGCAAAAGCATTGATTGCCGCTTTACAATAATTCTGGCAGACAAGCTACCTGCTCCATTTACCGACGTATTCAAGCCAGTTTATAAGATTTACCAGGCAGCGCAATAATGACTCCTTTAAATTCAAGTCCGAGCAAAATGGAGGCAAGCCTGCTTCCAAACAGGTTGCTGGTTCGTGCAATCTCATCAATATGCATTGGTGAAGTATTTAACATTGCCACCAACTGCTTTTCGGGTTCATCAAGGGCTACAAAAATTTCTTTTTGTCTGGTTCGGTTTGTTCTCCTGTCGATCCAACCGGATAGATACGCAATATCATTCGCGCATTCTACCAGATTTGCTTTATTGCTTTTAATAAAGTAGTTACAGCCCTCAGAGTATATGTCGCCTACTTTTCCAGGAACAGCAAAAACATCCCTGTTATAAGAATTAGCAATTTCCGCAGTAATCAGTGCGCCACCTTTTACCGCAGACTCAATCACGATAGTTGCATCGCATAAGCCTGCCACGATTCGGTTTCGTTTTGGAAAATTTTCGCGGTCGAAGGGATCTGTGCTTTTGAATTCTGTGATCAACCCTCCCTGTTCAAGCATTTTAACCGCGGTAGAACGGTGCTGTGCAGGATAGAGTCTGTTCAAACCATGTCCCAGTACACCAATTGTCGGAATGCCGGCTTCTACAGCAGCACGGTGTGCACAGATATCAATACCATATGCTAATCCACTGATGATGGTGACATCGTATGCTTTCAGATCTTCTATCAATGTCTCAGTGATCGTCTTTCCATAGATAGTTGCATGACGGGTGCCTACTATGGCCACCATCCTCCCACCATTTAATAATACATTCCCTTTCGAATACAACAGGATCGGGCTGTCAGCAATACTTTTTAGTCTTGCAGGATAATCCTGATCAAGATAAAAAAGCGGATTGATTTTATTCTTCTCAATAAAAGCTATCTCCTCTTCAGCCTGTTTAAAACTGCGGAATGAAAGTACAGCAGCTGCTCGTACTGCATCAATACCCGGCACTCGTAAGAGTTCACTCTTCTTTGATTTAAAAATCCTTTCTACGCTGCCGCAGTAACTCACGAGGTTTCTGGCCAGCACATCTCCGATGCCGGGAATGAGCGTTAGGGCAATCTTGTAAAGTAAATGGTCTGATTGCATAAATAATTAACTGGATAGAAAGTCTAAAGGATATAATTTATTTGTTGCCGATGAATACACTTTACTTTAATATACCGGCATCGCTACATTTCAGGGTACTAAATTAGAATTGTTTTTTTTCTGCACAAATAGAATCTATATTGTATTTATGCGCTGTCCGGATCACCGGTTTTGCTGCATCAGTAAACGACCTCCCAGATCATGAGCAAACACTGTCACGCTTATCTTTTCCTGTTTATGATTACATTTTTTGTGGGTAATACGCATTTGTTGTCTGCTCAATCAACCGGATATAATCCTGAGTATCCGCCCAATACTTTCCGCAGCAAAGAGAACCCTATGTATTGGAAAAACCGGATGCCCCATGCCGGATACTGGCAACAGGATGTTTACTACCAGATCGATGCCACAATAGATGAGCAAACGGGTATTATCGATGGAAGAGAAATCTTAACTTATTGGAACAACTCACCCGATACACTCACTTTCGTCTATTTTCATCTCTACCAGCAGGCATTCGTAAAGGGTGGATACCTTGAAAAGCTGAACAAAGAAAATAACATCAGTCAAACATTTGGTAAATACGAAGCTGCCAGGCTTGGGGAAGTAGTGACCGGCATCAGTATCGATACTAAAAAACTGGTAACGGAATCAGATTATTCATTGATGAAGGCTTACCTGCCTGAACAACTGCTGCCGGGCGACTCAGTGGTTTTCCGAATAAGCTTCAAAACCTATTTCGACAATGGTTCACAAAGGCGCCGCATGAAAAAATTCAATTCGGCCGGATCAGCACACTATGACGGTGTTCACTGGTATCCGCGCATTTGTGTCTACGACAGCAAGTTTGGATGGGATACTGATCAACATCTTGGCAAAGAGTTCTATGGCAATTTCGGAACCTATAATGTAAAGCTGAATTTTTCTTCAAATTATATAGTAGGCGCGACCGGTACCTTACAAAATACGGAAGAAGTGTTGCCCGATTCCCTGATGAAAAAACTCGAACTCCGCAACTTTGCCGGCAAACCATGGTCGTCGCCGGCTTCAATCATCATACCTTACGATTCTGCAGAACGAAAGACCTGGCATTTCTATGCCGAAAATGTGCATGATTTTGCATGGACTGCAGATCCAGCTTATCGGATAGGCATTGCCTATGCCACTGTATGGGATCAGACCCTGCAAAAGCAGAGAAAAGTTTTATGCCAGAGCCTTGCACATGAGTCTCATGCAGCCGGCTGGCAGGATGCTGCGGCATTTACTGCTCGTTGCATTGAAGTACTATCCAGCGATTTCGGAACCTATGCCTGGCCCAAAATAGTGGTGGCCGATGCCAGGGATGGCATGGAATATCCGATGCTTACGCTGGATGGAGGATTTACGCCGGGATACTATGATGTGATAGCCCATGAAGTAGGCCACATGTGGTTCTTTGCGCAGGTTGGAAACAATGAGACCTACCGGGCAGTACTTGATGAAGGGTTTACGCAATTTGCCGGGGCATGGGCGCTTAAGCATATTACCGGTGACACGGTGTTAACGGCACCTATACAAAACAAGTATGAAGCACGCTTTAGCAGGCCGAGCCTGGTCATGGACCAGGAAGTAGTCTTAGGATATTTACAAGATGCAGCAAAGGGAACAGATGAATCCTTCAATCAGCATTCAGATGCATTCAATAGTGCCGTCGGGCATGGCGGCGGTTACAGGCATGTATATTATAAAGGAGCGACCATGCTGCTGAACCTGCAATATGTATTAGGGGATTCCCTTTTTCAGCAGGCAATGAAACATTATTTTAATCAATGGAAGTTCTGTCACCCATATCCTGAAGATTTCAGAAATTCCATCATTCAGTTTACTCATGTTGACCTTAACTGGTTTTTTGATCAGTGGATGGAAAGCACCAAGACCATTGACTACGCTATTAGCCGGGTAAAAAAAAGTGGCGTGGATTCCTTCCAAATCAAGTTTACCAGGCGTGGCAGAAGCCAGATGCCTTTGGATTTTACTGTAACAGCTGTTGATGGAAATCAATATGATTTTCATATTCCCAATACCTGGTTTACCAAAAAAACAACGGCGATGGTGCTTCCAAAATGGTATGGCTGGGACCGGCTAAAACAACGGTATTCGTGCAGCCTGTTCATAACTTCGGGCATCAAAGAGGTGGTTATAGATCCCGGTTTCCGGCTTGCAGATATCTATATGCTGAACAACTATAAGAAGTTTCCTGCAAGACTGTATTTTGACTCACAGGTAAATAATCTTCCGGATTGGAAACAATATCAATTGTACTGGCGACCAGATATCTGGTACAATGCAGTAGATGGTATTAAAGCAGGCCTGCATCTCGAAGGCAACTATTTTGAACTGAAGCATAAATTCTCTCTGACAGCTTGGATGAATACAACCCTGTTGCAAAATGGAATTCCTAAGTATGATCTTGAAGAAGCAGGTTTTGATTCCATTGTTCCGGTTTCATTCAACTTCAGTTACCAGACCAATACACATCGTTTCATAAGAAACTCCACGCTGGAGGTATCAGCCAAACTGCTCGATGGACTTTGGGGTGGTAGTGGGAACTTTTCCATTCAGACTAATGCCAACAATGCAATCACTTTGGGAGTTAAATCAATGTACCGCTCAAAAAACTTCGACTTAAACTACCTGCTCTATCCTGAACAATGGCTTGCTGGAAATATGAATACACAAGCTTCCTTAGGATTGGAACATAAATACCGGTATCTAAAAGGTAACGGGAAAATAAATGCACTCCTGCGGTCATCTTCTCTTTTTAGTGACTATAGCTATTCAGATCTCACAGTAACAGTGATCAACAAAAACAAACTGGGAAAACTAGATTGCAATACGCGCTTTATTGGAAGAATAGGAACCGGTGATCCTGCTCCTGAAAGTGAATTGTACCTTGCCGGTGCCAGCCCTGAAGAACTGATGGAAAGTAAATTTGTGCGCAGCAAAGCATTTGTTCCGGAAAATTGGCTGGGTTACGGTGAAGATATTAATCACTTTCAACAAGGTGGCGGATTGAATCTTCGCGGATACGCAGGTTACCAGGCATCAGAGCTGAACAAAAATGATTCTTCGGTTTATGCTCTTTACTCCGGAAAATCGGGACTGGCATTTTCTGCAGAACTTGATTTTGACAACCTGATTCGTTTCAAACCAGGCATTTCAAAATCGTGGTTGCATGTAGATACCTATCTTTTTGCCGATGCCGGTTTTATCAGTTATGAAACCAATGCAGAAGAATTCGCTTTAGGAAGATTGCGGGCTGATGCCGGATTTGGTTTTGCTTTCACCATAAAACGCTGGGGCGTATTAGAAAAGGTTAAGCCATTTACCTTGCGGGTCGATCTTCCCCTGTTTGTAAACAGGGTACCTGCAGCCAGTGATCAGTATTTTGCATTCAGGTATGTCGTGGGCATTGGAAGAACCTTTTAGAAATATACAATGTATTTTTCCTGGAAATATGGTTCATCAAAATAGTCACTGACCGGAGTTAACAGTGATTTCTTTTTCAAATCCCGTATTTCAATATTGAGGTCCCCACCTTTTAATACCAACCATCCATTTGGTATATCATTTATTTGTTTCAATGAAAGCAAGTGTCGTGTCCAGTTATATAATGTTTGTAACGGTGCTACTGCCCTGCTGACAATAAAATCATATGCACCTTCCAACGTTTCAGCGCGGGTATGCTGTGCTGTTACATTCTTAAGTCCTACTGATTGGGCAATTGCCTGAACAACTTTAATTTTCTTCCCGGTTGCGTCAACCAAATGAAAGTGCACATCAGGAAAAAGTATAGCAAGAGGAATGCCGGGAAAGCCCCCGCCTGTGCCGGCATCCATTACTTTCGACCCCGGTGTAAGCGAAACAAACTTAGCAATAGCCAGGGAATGCAATACGTGATGAAGGTATAACTGATCAATATCCTTCCGGGAAATCACATTTATTTTTTCATTCCATTCCCTATAACAATCTTGCAGCGCAGCAAATTGCTTCTGCTGCGATTGGTTCATTTCAGGAAAATATTTAAGTAACAGTTCCACTTACATTATGATGACTTGCGGTTACATATGTTCCTTGCCATCCAATAAAATCTGGTACAAAAGGCCTTTGGCCCTGAACAATTGCGCTTTTACTGTACCCAATGGCAGACTGGTTTCAATAGCAATTTCTTCATATGACTTTTCATCATAGTACCGCAGTTCTATCAGCAGCCTGTATTTCGGATTGATTTTGTCAATTACTTCACGCAATAATTTATTCCGCTGTTTCCTTATATACATTTCTTCCGGATCTGGTGAATTGCTTTGCACTTCCATGCGCATTCCTTCGCCCTGCTCGCCATCTGAAAATTCAAACAGGGAGAGTGTTTCCACCTTTTTCTTCCTTATAAAATCTATGCAGTTATTCAGCGCAATCTTATAAAGCCAGGTGCTAAATGCGAAGTCAGGGGTATACTTGCGGAGGTTGCTGAAAGCTTTACCAAACGCTTCTATGGTAAGGTCATTCGCATCATCCTCATTATGTACCATCTTCAGCAAAAGAAAATAGATCGAATCCCTGTAGCGGTTCATTAATTTTGCATAGGCCCGCTGATCGCCGGTGAGCGCTTGCTGCACTAACTCAATGTCCTCCTTAGCCCGTGGTGAAAATCCCTGGTTTACTTCCATGATGCAGGTTTTGTTTGAAACACATCAGGAAACAGCTTCAGGTAGTAAAATAAAAACAAAAAATCCATTAGAGGAAAGTACCAAAATAAATCCAACTCACCTAACTTTTTCATGCAGGCACGGAAAATGAACGCCTGAGTCAGCATCCTGATACTAAAAAAAACCCCCGCAATAAGCTGGTACGGGGAATACATCATGACCAGTATGAAGAAGCAATAAAACAGAAGATGGCTCACAGAATATAATCCCAGCAAAAACAAATTTCCTTTTCGATAATATTTAGCAGTACTTACATGCCTTCGCTTTTGCCCCCAATATTCGTCCCATGATTTTTTCGGTTCTGAATAGATTAAAGAACTGCTGCTCACCTGCACCTTTGTATTACTGCCGTTCGCTGCTTTGTTGATCAGCAGGTCATCATCACCTGAAATCAGGTGCGGATGTTTGGGGAAAACATTATTATTATAAAACACTTTCTTCCTGTAGGAGAGGTTTCTTCCCACACCCATATAGGGCATTTTCGCAAGGGCAAAAGACAGATAGCTTAACCCGTTCATGAATGTTTCATACCTGATATACTTATTAATCAATGTTTCGTATTTCCTGTAAGGCGCATAGCCTAAAACAATCTCCGTCTGCTCATCATAAACCGAAGCCATACTACTGATCCAGCACTTATCAACCGGCGCACAATCAGCATCTGTAAGTAAAACTATCTCATGCTTGGCCGCTCGAATCCCAACCGTGAGTGGATACTTCTTGCCTTTCATGATGTTTGATTCCTGTGTGATGGTACGCACCACCAACCGGGGATACTTTGCAGCAAGCTTCAACAGCAACAGCTCCGAATCATCCTCTGAGTTGTCGTTTACCAGTATCACTTCAAATTCAGGATAATCCTGCTCCAGGAACAATGGCAGGTTTCGCTCCAGTCTGGCAGATTCATTTCTGGCGCAAATTACCACCGATACTGCCGGTACTTTCTCCACCTTCGTAGGAGCTTTGTACACTGCCAATTCACGGAAAATAATGACGAGGTAAAGCAGCTGTATCAATACAGCCACCACAAATAGAATAAAGAGTACCTCCAATTTCTGTTATTTTGAGCCGGCAAAAGTAAATAAATCAACGTTCTTTTTCGGCCGAACTACAAACATGCAATTTCAGATTGATGCGATAGACAGTCAGTCTTCCGCGCGGGCTACAACCATTACGACCGGAAATGGGAGTTTCAAGACTCCTGTTTTTATGCCCATCGGCACAACCGGTGGTGTTAAAGCGGTGCATTTTCGGGAGTTGAAGGATAGCATTGGTGCACAAATAATACTTGGCAACACGTATCATTTGTACTTGAGGCCCGGTATGGAAGTAATGCAGGAAGCTGGAGGTTTACATGGCTTTAATGGCTGGGACAGGCCGCTGTTGACCGATAGTGGCGGTTACCAGGTTTTCTCTTTGTCAGACAGAAGGAAGATTACGGAAAAGGGTGTTCACTTTCATTCGCATATTGACGGTTCGAAACACTTGTTTTCACCTGAAAAGGTGATTGACATACAGCGTATAATCGGTGGCGATATTATAATGGCTTTTGATGAATGCCTTGCATGGCCCAGTGAACATGATGCAGCTAAAAAATCAATGGAACTGACGCACCGGTGGCTCAACCGTTGCATTGCCCGGTTTCAGGAAACCGAATCATTGTATGGTTACAAGCAGGCGCTATTCCCAATTGTACAAGGGAGTACTTTTTTGGATTTAAGAAAACAATCAGCAGAAGTTATTGCTGCGGCAGATTGCGAGGGCAATGCCATCGGCGGTCTTTCTGTTGGAGAGCCGGCTGATCAGATGTATGAAATGGCCGCTTCAGTTTGTGAGATACTACCTGCCGGCAAACCCCGTTACCTGATGGGTGTGGGAATGCCAGATAATATCCTCGAATGCATTGCACTTGGAGTTGATATGTTTGACTGCGTGATACCAACGCGTAACGGAAGAAATGGAATGATCTTCACCACAGAAGGCATCATCAATATCAGGAATAAGCGATGGGAAAAAGATTTTTCTCCACTGGATGACCTGGATAACTTTGCCAGCAAAGGTTATTCAAAAGCCTTTCTACGCCACCTGTTGATGCAAAATGAAATTCTTGGTTGTCAGGTAGCCAGCGTCCATAACCTAAGCTTTTATCTTTGGCTGGTGAATGAGGCAAGACAACGGATTATAGCAGGAGATTTTGTTGCATGGAAAAACAGGATGGTGAAACAACTCATGGTACGTCGTTGAACATACTTTAATAAACATGCCATAGCTTCGCAGACCATTTTGCGTTAATGTTGCAGAACACCCAATGAAAGTAAAAATCCTTGATCGATATATTATTACTAAGTTTCTCGGAACATTCTTTCTGACGCTTACCCTTTTTATCATCATTGCCATCGTATTTGATGCCACTGAAAAACTGGAAGACTTTCTGGATGGTAAAGTACCATTATCTGAAATTATCTTTGATTATTATTTCAATTTCATTCCCTATTTCGCTGTCCTTTTTACGCCGCTATTCCTTTTTGTCGCAGTGATATTTTTTACTTCCCGAATGGCATACCGGTCTGAGATTGTGGCCATGTTAAATTCCGGAATCACTTTTAACAGGATGTTGCTGCCTTATATGATTGCCGCTGCCATTGTTGCTGGGTTAAATCTTTATGCCAATCATTGGCTTATTCCCAATTCCAACAAAGTGCGCATCGCTTTCGAAGATGAATATGTTGGATATCGCCCAAGAAATACAGGACGTGATATTCACATGCAAATCGCCAAAGACCAGTATATCTACCTGGAAAGTTTCAACTTTGATGACAGTACCGGTTATAAATTTTCATATGAGCAATTCAATAATGGCAACCTCATCTATAAAATGCGTGCTGAAAAAATAGTTTGGGATGGCAAAACCGGAAAATGGCAGTTGAAAAATTATATGCTGCGCACAAATAAAGAAATGAAAGAGACATTAGTGACAGGCAGAGACACTTTTATGAGTTATAAGTTTCTGCCAAAAGATTTTGAGAAAAAATTAAATGAAGTGTACACCATGAATGCCCGTGAATTGAACGAAGTAATCAGCGAACTTACTTCACGCGGAGCAGATAACATTGCCTTCTATGAAGTCGAAAAATACAAACGTACCTCCTTTCCTTTTGCGATTTTCATTCTTACCCTCATCGGTGTTTCGCTTGCATCCAGGAAAGTACGCGGCGGAATCGGGCTTCACATTGGCATTGGCATCGCTATCAGTTTTGCCTATCTGCTGTTCCAGCAATTCTCGCAAACATTTTCAACCAATGGTGATTTGCCACCGGTGATTGGTGTTTGGATACCCAATATTATTTTCGGCATTGTTGCCATCTATCTCTATACCAAGGCTCCTAAATAATGAGGGTATTCTACATTTTCCAATAGTCAACATGCCTGTTTTATGTTATTTTTTCATTTGTACAAGGCTCCGGCTTATACAAAACAGAAATAAAGGGTGTTTGACAAATTGCACTTAACGTTGTAGCGTTTACCTTAGCGCCTTGCTTTTTTAGCGCCAAGACGCGAAGTCGCGAAGAAAATCACAAAGGATCAATATGCTACGTTTTTTTTGGCGTCCTGGCGTCTTCGCGCTTGTATTATTTTATCGCTGAGAAATGCAATTTGTCATACACCCGAAATAAATCAACCGCAACCCAGACAGAGATCATGAGCCCCTGCATCAAACTTTTTAAAGAAGTTGCTGTTGGAGCCTCAATAGCAAAATTCAGATGTCATAAAAGGAAATAGTATATCGCAGAAAATTAACTGAACATAAAAAGTGCTGTGAAAAAAATAATTAAGTTACCGTTGATGAAGAGGTTGTAAAGTCAACTACCAGGGCAATGGCTCTTCTGATGGTTTTGAATCATCATCATCTTCCATATCATCCATTCTCGATTTAAGAATCTTGACATGGCCATCTGAATTGGAAGCAAAAGCATCCATTTCTGCGAACTTGGCGAAGCGGTCAATAAACTTAACAGGAACATTCGCCAATGCGCCGTTCCGGTGCTTAGCCACCATAATTTCTGCCATTCCAGCTGTGGAATTTCCTTCCGCATCTTGTGAAATCTTATAGTATTCTGGCCGGTAAATAAAAATTACCATGTCAGCATCCTGCTCTATTGCACCTGATTCACGCAAATCAGAAAGCTGCGGACGCTTGTCGCCACCTCTTGTTTCCACAGAACGATTCAATTGCGACAATGCGATAACAGGGATATCCAACTCCTTTGCTATACTTTTCAATGCACGGGAAATATTACTGATCTCCTGTTCTCTGTTGCCTTGCTTTGAATCCACTGTACCACTCATCAATTGCAGGTAATCGATAATAATCATTTGAATATCATGTTGCATCTTCAAACGTCTTGCCTTAGCACGCAATTCAAAAATATTGATGGCCGGCGTATCATCAATAAATAATGCACATTCTGAAAGGGTATCAACCTTTCTTACGAGTTGTTCCCATTCATAACTTTCCAGGTTCGCACGCCGTATCTTTTCAGCCGGAATCTCTGTCTCCGCAGAAATCAAACGGTTGGTAAGCTGAATTGATGACATTTCAAGCGAAAAGAAAGCAACCGGCTTTTTGAAATCAACCGCTGCATTCCTGGCCAGTGAAAGCACGAATGCCGTTTTACCCATACCCGGCCGTGCAGCAACAATAATCAGATCTGATCTCTGCCAGCCACTGGTGA
Source organism: Chitinophagaceae bacterium (assembly GCA_016704325.1). Classification (GTDB taxonomy): domain Bacteria; phylum Bacteroidota; class Bacteroidia; order Chitinophagales; family UBA10324; genus JACCZZ01. The sequence goes on along the minus strand of JADJAG010000005.1, from coordinate 501,888 downwards.
TGCGGTCAAGCAATACAAAACCTGATGGAACACCGGTAACAGTATCCTTATGATCTTTAATAGCCTGCAACTGATTAAGTGCTTTGGTAACCAACGTACTGATTGGGTTGTAATTACGCCGAAGATTCTGATCGGTAATTTCATAGATACCCTTCTCCGCAAAATCCAGCAATTCAAATACATCGGTCGTATCTTCAAATGCATCACGAACAATTTCTGAAGAAATGCGAATGAGCTCCCGCTGAATATACTTTTGAGAAATGATTCTGGCATGGTACTCTACATTGGCTGCCGATGCCACCCGGTTCGTGAGCTCGGTCACATAATAAGCACCACCTACACTCTCCAACTCACCGCTTTTTCTCAATTCATCAGTCACTGTTAAAATATCGACGGGTTGCGAGCGGAGAAACAATCGCTGAATAGCTGCAAAAATTTTATTGTGTGCTTCTACATAGAATGCTTCCGGCTTCAGAATATCAACCACCAAAGAAAGTGCATCCTTTTCAAGCATCAATGCGCCCAATACCGCTTCCTCCAGGTCACGCGCCTGTGGTGGAATACGCCCAAATACAAAGCTACTGAGGTCAGCCGGAGCCTTCCGCCGAAGCGATCTTGCTTTACTAACTACCTTATTAATATCGTCGAGTGAATCTGCCATTTTCTGAAAGGGAGACAAAGAAAATTAATAAGAAAACACCGAACGAGAAAATGCAAATAAAAAGTTGTACACACCAGAAGCTGCTTCTATTATCAACACGTTATGAACTTTTTGATTTTAAAAAAAGTGTGTTTACTGTTGAATACACAGTCAAATACCAGGAAAAAGAAATCCGGTTTTTTTAGATTATGCCATAGCGCTTTTCATTTTTTCGAAGCCATTTGATCACTTCCGGAAAATGATCATGTATTGCATCCTGATGTGTAAGTAAATTAATGTGACCATAATTGTGAAGGTTTCCATTCTTCTTTGAAGCCAAATAGAATATATTAGTTTGCTGGCTACCTGTTTCCAGCATCAGCAACTGTACATCGGTCGGATGGCCAAGCACATCGTCAGCTATGCCTGCAATATACATGGCAGGTGGTAATAAAATAGCTGGCAACACCTGTCCATAGTTAAATCCATCCTGATCAATCCATTTCTTTTCCTTCACCCAATGCCAGGTCTGACGGTTTGTTTTTAATGTTTCATTGTCTGAACCTTTCACGATCATCCCTGCATCAACGTACCCTTTTACTTTTCCAATCAGTAAAAAAAGGAAACCATAAATCACATCTGCCATCATAAATTTTCTGGCAGACCTGATGCTGATTCTGCGTTTCGTTCCAAAAAATGTGATTGATAAAACATTCCCGTTAGATGCCAAGTATCTTGCATAGTAACAAAGCAATAACACACCACCCCAGGAATGCGCCATCCAATGCATCGGCTGATCTCCTTTCAACTCATTAATCTTTTCAAGAAATAAAGGAATCTCTTCTGTAATGGTTTCAAATACTCCATAACTTGATTTGCGGTTAATTGCCGGTGTGCTTAATCCTTTTCCGCGCAGATCCGGAATAAATACATCATAACCCAGGGAAGCAAGAAAAGGCGCCAACCCCTTTCCTGATGCTGAATAGAAAATTCTCCCATTTTCAATGGAGCCATGAAGCAACAGAATGGGTATCCCTTTTTCGTTGCCACAAAATCGCTTCAGGTGCAACCTGTCGCTGTTACCGCAACTGATAAACAATGACGTTTCACGGTAGGGTGAGGGATTCATGTTTCAGCCAGCGTTAAACAAAAAAGTAATAGCGTGCCTGAAACAAGTGATTTGTGCGTATACATTTATTTAAACCGGATTGCATCCACCGGCCGCATCCTTGCAGCAACAATTGCAGGTATAATTCCGGCTATAAAACCAATGATGGCTGAAGTGCTGATTCCCCAGATAATATTTTTCAGATCGAGTGTCAGCTTAAAGTCAATGGCAGCAGAAAGGCCTTGCACTGTAAAAAAGACAAGCACTAAACCAATCAATCCGCCAATGATCGATAAGATGATGGCTTCTATCAGGAACTCTAACAGGATAAAATAGTTTTTTGCACCTAACGCTTTCTTAATGCCTATCAGGTTGGTGCGTTCACGTACTGATACAAACATAATATTTGCAATGCCAAAACCACCTACAAGTATCGCAAAGCCACCGATGATCAGTGCAACTACATCCAGCACACCAAACAATTGAGACAGCTGATTGGAAATAACACTAATCTGGTTCAAAGCAAAGTTGTCTTCCTGGCTTGGCCGCACACGCCGGTCAGCCCGCATTACTCCCCTGATCTCATCCTTTAGCTCATCCAATGGAACACCATCTTTGGCTTTCACTAAAATAGCCGGCTCTACCTGAAATCCGTCAACTTTTACTTTAGACACCAGGTATTGATAAGGTACCATTACCAGGTCATCATTAGTATTTTGAATCAGCGTTTTACCTTCTTTTGCAAACAGCCCGATTACCATCACCTTTTGCCCAAAAATATCTATCTCTCTTCCTACCGGATCAATATTATTTGGAAACAATTGCATACCCACTTCATAGCCGATAATGGCCTTTGGCTGACCTGAATTTACTTCTGCACCGGTGAAGTAGCGGCCGGATTGCAGGTTCAGGTCCATGATCCTGTTGTAATCCTGTGAAACGCCATTTAAGGTAGCATTGGTCATATTTCTATCGCCATTCTTCAGTACAGGGCCACCCATCCAGATCGACACGGCCACGGCTTCTGCTCCGGTCAGTTTTTCCTGTAGCGTACGCATCTCATCAAACTTTGCATAGGGTCTGTTCCAGTATTTCCACCAGGGGTACTCTGTCTCTCCTTCTTCCGGTGCCCAGGGAAATTTAGTTACATAGATTACGTTGCTTCCAAACTTATTGATGCTGGTTCTCAGGTTATTCTCTAAAGAATCCACAGATGAAAAGATAGAGATCACACAAAATATTCCGATAGAAATACCTAATAAAGTGAGTATCGTACGTAGTTTGTTTACACGTAATTCGCGAATGGCAATGGCCACTGATTCTTTGAAAATACGGAGCAAAATTCTCATAACAATGCAAACCTACTTTAATTCGGGAAATTTCGGCGGTGAAAAAAATTAGTACCAGAAAATAAAAATCCTATCTTTGCAATCCGTTTTTCAAAAATCCTTCACTATCATTTCTTTTTACCGGATCTGATCTATAGGCTTTGATCAACTTTTAATAAACCGTAATTTATTGAAAGTACATGAAATTATCACAATTCCGATTTGACCTTCCACCTTCCCTGATTGCCCAGACTCCTTCAAAGAACCGCGATGAATCGAGGCTCATGATTATTGAGCGGAAAACAGGCAAAATCAAACACAAGGCCTTTAAAGACATCCTTACCATCTTTGGAGAAAAGGATTGCCTGGTACTGAACAATACAAAAGTTTTTCCTGCCCGTCTCTATGGGAGAAAAGAAAAAACAGGAGCTAAGATTGAAGTATTTCTCTTAAGAGAACTTAATCACCAGATGCGTTTATGGGATGTTTTGGTAGATCCTGCGCGGAAAATCAGGGTCGGAAACAAGCTCTATTTTGGTAATGATGGAATGCTGGTGGCAGAAGTAGTTGACAATACTACTTCGAGAGGCAGGACTATCCGTTTCCTTTTCGATGGAACCGATGATGAATTAAAGGAGACCCTTTATTCACTCGGCGAAACACCGATTCCTAAATACATCAAGCGCAAGCCTGATGCAATGGATAAAGAACGCTACCAAACCGTATTTGCCAAGCATGAAGGTGCCGTAGCTGCACCCACAGCAGGCCTTCATTTTAGCCGTGAACTGCTGAAACGCCTTGAAATCAAAGGAGTTGATATTGCAGAAGTTACGTTACATACCGGCCTCGGTACTTTCCGCCAAATTGAGGTGGAAGATTTGAGCAAACATAAAATGGATGCGGAGTACTTCAAAATTGATGATCCGACCTGCAAGATTGTAAATAAGGCGATTGATAACCGTGCTAAAGTATGCTCTATTGGTACTACCACTATGCGGGCTATTGAATCAGCCGTGTCTGCACATAAATACATTAAGCCAGCGGAAGGTTGGACCAATTTGTTCATTCACCCACCCTATGATTTCAGTATCGCCAATTGCATGATCTCAAATTTCCACATGCCAAAAACAAGCCTGCTAATTATGGTTTGCGCTTTTGGGGGGTATGACCTGATCATGGAAGCCTACAAAGTAGCATTGAAAGAGAAGTATCGCTTTTCAACATATGGTGATGCCATGCTTATCCTTTAAGCTTGCAGCGTAACCTGTTGATTGCCGCACCAGTTTGCAGTTCACTTACTATTCAAATCGCTGCCAAAATGCTATGCGTCAGTGCTTGCCTGGCTGGCATAATGAAAGAATAACCGCAGAGCTCCGGAATTAATATTCAATTTGAATCATTTTTGAGATATTCAGTGATATGCTGGCTTCTGAAATAAAGATCAATACCACCTGTTTTTTTTTCATCCACTCTTTCTTGTATCATTATTAATTGCGACCTTTAAATCAACCTACCTGACTATCGTCAACCCCTCTTAACGTGAGTGAAAAAAAGTATGTCATTATTGCTGCAGGCGGTTACGGCGCAAGGATGCAATCAGCTATTCCAAAACAATTCATGCTGCTTGCAGGTGTGCCGGTAATTGTCCATACAATCATTTCCTTTGCAACAGTTTGGCCTGATGCAGTTTTCATAGTAGTGTTGCCCGGTGATGAACAAGAACGCTGGGAAAAAATCAGGAAAAAGCATCTTAAAAAGATAAATATTTCTTCTGTATCCGGTGGTGCCACCAGATTTCACTCCGTAAAGAACGGGTTGAAACAAGTGAAAGAAAAAGGTATTGTAGCCGTACAGGATGCCTGCAGACCTTTTGCTAATGAAAAATTACTGATGAGTTGTCTTGAAACAGTAATGGAAAAAGGCAATGCAATTCCTGCAATTGATATCAAAGATTCCATTCGTGAAGTAGTGAAGGATGGCTCGAGGCACAGAAACAGAATGCGGTTTAAAACCGTACAGACTCCACAATGCTTTGATGCTACGGTACTGAAAAATGCGTATCGCCAGACTTTCTCTGAATCATTTACAGATGATGCTTCGGTAGTGGAAGCTGCCGGTGCCAGGATTCACCTTGTAGAAGGCGATCCCGGCAACTTTAAAATAACTACGCATTTCGACTTATTGCTTGCAGAAAAAATAATGAAGTGTGATTCGTGATTGGAATGAGACAGACATTTTTAAATATGGCATCGCCTGTTTCTATTCACCGGATTGATAATTGCAATCATATTCTTTTCAATAATAACAGGCAGCTATAACTATCGCCATCAATGAAAATCAGTGGCTTTACCTTTATCAGGAATGGAATAAAACTTACATATCCTTTTGTTGAATCAATCTGTTCCATACTACCGGTATGTGATGAAATGATTGTGGTTGTAGGAAAGAGTGAAGACGGAACCAGGGAAGCCATTACCAATATTAACTCACCAAAGATTGTTGTAATTGACACCGAATGGGATGACTCCCTGAGAAGCGGTGGAAAGATCCTGGCTCAGCAAACAGATATTGCATTTAAAGCTATTACCGGCGATTGGGGATTTTACCTGCAGGGCGACGAAGTGATACATGAGCAGGATTTACCTGCTATCGTTTCAGCAACAGAAAAATATCTCGATCAGCCCCAGGTTGATGGATTACTTTTCAGCTATTATCATTTTTATGGCAACTACCATTACATCGCCAAACCAGGAACAAGGGGTACTTATCCCTATGAAACGCGCATAGTCAGAAGAAATCCGCTTATTCATTCATTTAGAGATGCGCAGGGTTTCAGAAAACATTCTGATACAGCGACTGTACCAGCCAGGCAACTTCTGTCCAGACGATTGCAGGTAAAAAAAGTGGATGCCCATATTTACCACTATGGCAAAGTGCGCGGACCATTGGAAGAACTCCAACGATCAAAAGAATTTCACCGGTTATGGCATGATGATGAATGGGTGAGTCGCCATATTGCAAACCAAACGGCATATGAATATCATCCTGACTATCCTTTGGTTCGATTTGAACAAACACATCCGCACGTAATGAAAGAACGAATTCAGCAATTAGATTGGGACTTCCGCTATGATCCTGCTGCCGTTAAAATGCCAATCAGGCATCGTATCATGAATCTGTTGGAGGAATACACCGGTTTCAGGCCATTCGATTTCAGGAACTATAATGTGCTACGATAGTAATTTACTGGGAATGCATAGTGAGGATTTCACAGTATGCTTCCACTTTAATAATATGAAAATTTAAGCATGGTAAACGCTAATACTCATCTTCATTAAAGAAGAAATCGTCATGCGTTGGATAGTCAGGCCAGATGTCATCGATACCTTCAAATAACTCACCTTCATCCTCAAGCTCCTGCAGATTCTCTATCACCTCTATTGGTGCACCGGAACGAATCGCATAATCAATTAATTCATCTTTTGTCGCGGGCCAAGGCGCGTCTTCCAGGTATGATGCTAACTCCAGCGTCCAGTACATAATTGTTTATAAGGGGGTCAAATTTCCCGCAAAAATAATCGAATAATCAAGAAAGCAAAATAATTTAACCGATAGATGTGCGAATAATAAAGCCAATGCTGAAGTCCTTTACAGTCGCGGCTTCCAGGGCACCTCTTCGGCGGATGCGTCCAAACTGAATTTTCGAGCCAGTACAAATAGATAGTCTGAGAGCCTGTTCATGTACTTAATGACGAGTGGTGATACCGTTTCGGTTTCTGCAAGGCTGGTGATCAATCGCTCATTTCTCCTGCAAACACATCGTGCAATATGACAGATGGAGTTACCGCTATTGCCACCCGGAAGTATAAATGATTTCATTTCAGGTAACATCTCATCCATCCTGTCCATTTCAGATTCCAGAAAAGCTACATCTGTCTCATGCAGATCAGGTACTTTCATCCTCGATGTTTCCGGATCACTGGCAAGTAAAGAACCAATAGTAAAAAGTCGATCCTGAATTTCCTTTAGTACCAGCCGGGTCTCTACATCTGCTGTTTGATCTCTTACCCACCCAATCCAGGAGTTGAGTTCATCTACGGTACCATACGCTTCAATGCGCACATGATGCTTCGGAACTCTGGTACCACCAATTAACTGGGTTGTTCCGGTGTCCCCCTTCTTTGTATAAATTTTCATCGGTGTTCAGGCTGTTTATCTGCTACTGTTGCAAAAGTATTGTTCTCCTTTGGTTATTGAAAGTTAATCATTCAAGGATGCTATTTGACTGAGCACGCTAACTTACCGAACGCTCAATCTGAATTTACCGGCCATGCTAAATCACACAATGAATGCCATATGGTAATCTCCGGAAAAAATTGCAGCTGCAGGTGGCAATTCAATTTTTCTGACAAACATGCTGACAAATCTCATTTTAGAAATCGCGATAATTAAAATTTGTGTCGCACATTTGCACTCAACCCTGCATTAGTCGTGTTGCATGCAATCATTAGCTTGAACAGCCGGCAGCGCAAATAACTTCACAACTTAGAATAGATTTTATGAAAGACAGATTCATTATCACCGGTGCACTGCTCGGCGCTATTGCTGTTATTTTGGGCGCATTTGGCGCACATGCGTTGAAAAACACTTTATCACCGGATAGCCTGCGGGTATTTCATACCGGTGTAGAATACCAGTTCTATCATGCTTTTGCATTGATACTTTGTGGAATAGTAAAAGAACGGACACCTTCCAGCTTACTCAAGTGGTCGGGTTACCTGTTTATCACAGGAATACTTCTATTCTCAGGTTCTCTCTACTGCCTTTCCATTGTTGACGGATTACAATTCGTTGGTATCATCACGCCATTTGGCGGAATGGCTTTTATTGCAGGATGGTTTTTATTGGCTGTTTCACAATGGAAACACAACTGATTGGTACTAAAAAAAACTTCCCGAATTTTCATTCGGGAAGTTGTAGTTTCTATTGGTCTTGGTCCGGTTAAGCCGGAAATTGTTTATTCACCTCCTTCTTCACTTTCTTCCGGTACATTTTCATCTTCCTCAATATTTTCCGGGTCAAATCCGGGATCACCCTGTTCGTAAATAAGTTCTTTGCCGGGTATCGTACCAATAATCTTAAATTCTGTACGGCGATTCAATTGACGGCCTTCAGGATTATCTTTTCCATTAGGTAAGGTATTGGGGGCTATCTGATTGGTTTCACCATAACCTTTTGCCTGCAGACGTTCTACCGGAATTCCCTTTTGAACAAGGTAATCCACAACTGACTGCGCACGGGCCTGTGAGAGACGCATATTATATTTATCATCACCCTTGCTGTCTGTATTGGCACCTATCTCCACAATAATTGCCGGATTCAGGGTTAACAATTGTGCAACCGTGTCAAGCGGTGGGAATGATTCAGGCCGTAAAGTTGCTTTGTCAAAGTCATAGAAAATATTTTTTACACGAATAGGTTCATTAGGAATCTTTTTCATGTAAACATCTACCCTTACCGTATCGTTATCATTCTTCTGTGTTACTGAGAAAGTAGCCGATCCTGTGAAATAACCTTCCTTAGTTGATTTGATTGAATAGACGTTCTGCGGTTTGGTATTCCAGAAATACAGGGTGTCTTTTTTCGATACGGAAGAACCGATCTGTTTTTCGGCATTATCCAGGAAAATCACTTTTGCACCCAGTACTAACTGACGCGTATCCTGGTCGTAAACATTTCCCCGCACTGCATAAAAAACTTTTTTAGGGTATTCTACCCGCCAAATGTCATCACAGCAGGTTTCGCTTTTAACAGATATGGTACCCGGACGATTTGACACCAGGTAGCCAGTATAGCCATTATCATCAAAAACAAAGTACATATCATCTACGCTGCTGTTTACAGGATATCCCATATTAGCTGATGTTTCCCATTTCTTTTGATTGCCACGGGTCTTAAACACATCATATCCACCCATTCCAATTTGTCCTTCCGAACTGAAATAGAGGGTACCGGTTTTGGAATCATAAAATGGAGTGGCTTCGTTTCCTGCTGTATTCACTTTACGGCCGCAGCTTTGCGGGTTGCTGTACTTACCATTTTTGTCTATTGTAGAGAACCAGATATCCTGTCCACCTTCACCATTTGGCCTGTCAGAAACCCAATAAAGAATTTCACCCACTTTAGAAGTAGCCATGGTTGGCTGCGTGTTGGTAAATCCTGGAAAGTTAATCTTGTCATCCATCTTCAATGGATCTGTCCACTTACCATTTTTGAATTCACTAAGGTAGATCGCACAGATCATCTTCATTGAATCAGTGAGCATTTCGCACCGGGTAAAATAAAATCGCTTTCTGTCGGGGGAAAAACAACCATTACCGGTGTGTGCATTATCTGAATTAAAAGGTGCTCCTTCATAAACTGTTGCCTTTTCAAATGATTCACCGTTTTTTCTGGAAGCATAGAAAGATGCATAGGCATTGTTTTTCTTGATTTCATCAACCATAATAATGGTATCTGATTTCAGTGAAGCAAACAACAATACACTGTCGCCTAAGGGAATAGGAGCGAATTCAGTATAGGGCGCATTTACATTCGCACCAATGTGTGTGATTTTCACTGTATCCGGACTCTGCATTTTCTGTATGGCAAGGTCACAACCTTTAGCCTGGTTCTTGGCAAATTTTTTATAGGTCTGTGAATTCACTCCCTTAAAAGATTTCTCGAAAGTGGTAAAAACCGTCTTGGCTTCCTGGTACTTGCCATTGGCTTTCAGACAAAGTCCATAATAATAGGGTGCAAGTGGATAGAGTGGATCATTGGCATCTACCAACTCTTTATACCATTTTTCTGCTTCCTTGTAATCGCGCAATTTGTATTCACAATCTGCAATCTGCGAAACCACATAGGAATTGCCTGCCTGCTTTTCATTAACAGCCTGGTAGTATTGTGCAGCATTAAAAAAACTGCCAATGCTATACAGGTAATCCCCCATTTTCAGACTTTTTTTGAAGCTGAGTTTCTGGATCGGCAATTCCTGCGCATCCTGCGAAAAAGCACTTCCGATGCTAAGCAGAAAAGCAAGAAAAAAAGTAATCCTCATATATTTCATCTGTATGGTTTTTTATTTCTGTTTTAACCGATAACTGAATGGTTGTAACCTTTTACAGTTTGTTACTTTCAGTCAATTGAATTGATCAACTATTTAAATTATGAATGTTACTAGTATCTCGGACAGAACATGATTGGCTTATCCAACACAAATCCGCCAAGACAACCAGTATAACTGAGCGACAGCTCAAAGCCGCCATTTCCATTACTTACATCTTTTAAGGAGGAAGTATTAACATCGTAACTGAATCCGAGTCGAACCCTCTTGAATTCAACAGCAGCCATACCGATGATTGCATCACCAAGACGGTCATAAGCACCAATGATCAATGCTACATCAGGATTAATAAAGTATTGCAGGGAAAGTCCCAGGTTGATCTCTGTTGCTTTTGACTGTGACATGTACAAAACCTGCGGGATGATGTCCAGCTTATCAGTCACTCCTATTTTAACGCCGCCATGGCCCACGATACGCATGCCTAACTTATTGTCAGCAGAATTCAGGAAGGTTTCCTTCGGAGGAATGATGTGAAAGATTGAACCACCTACAAACACGGAAGATTTTTTTCCGAAGTCATAAGTGAGGTATGCACCTGCATTCAAATCAAAGTAACCGAATTTATCTTCAAAATTTTCCTGGCTGGAAAGGGTTGGATCAAACGTCTGACCATTAAACTGGTTCTCAAAAGTCAGTTTGCTGAAATCCACTTTTTTCTGCACATAACCAGGCTGAATGCCTATTGAAAGATTCAATCTGCGGCTTGCAGAAAGCGGCCTTTGATAAGCAATTGATCCTGCAACTGTGAGGTTGGATAAATCCCCGGCACCTGCTTTGTCATTCAATACCAATGCACCTAGTGACAAGGTGCCGGTTTTAACAATACGCTGTAGCACATTGTTTATGTCGAATGATATTGAAGGGGTGGTATATGGATCAGCACTTACACTGCTCCATTGGCTGCGATACATTACCCCAACCCTGTAATTACAGGAATTAATTCCTGTGAGGGCCGGATTAAGTGTAAGCGGAGACGCATAGAACTGCGAGTAGTGAATATCCTGCGCGATACCGGCAAAGACAACAAGCAAGAAAGAAACAAGAAGCGTAATTTTTTTCATCAGCTATGGTTAATTGTTCGGTAATATAACGAAGATGCAAAGAAACCTGCATGAATGCAAATTAACATAACATCTCAAAACTTAAGTCTATTAAAATCAGTGTATGACCTCTGATTCTAAAGTTGTAATTTTCCCCTGGTTAATGCTAAAAAAATCTATTGGCATTTATTGCACAATGTTCTTTAACACGCATCCCTCCAACTTAAACCCAACGCCCTAAGGCTTAGCGCAGCAGCAGGAAACTTCCATTCTTATTAAAAGGCTCTCCTATAGCATTCTTCCCCTCTATCGCATACACATAGGTGCCAATTTCCGCGTCCTTTCCTCCTTGTATTTTTCCCTGCCACCCTTCATCAACATCCTTAGTAGAAAACACTACTTTGCCCCAACGATCTATGATCTTAAATGAATTAAGAGTAACCGGGCCGCGCCAGATAATTTTCATCTCATCATTTAACCCATCACCATTAGGTGTAAATGCATTGGGAACTTCTATAAGTGTTTCCATGGATACATTTACTCGTGTGGTTCCTGTAAACAGGCATCCGTCGGCACTGGTAATTACTACATAATAAGTAGTGGAGGTGTCGGGTGTTACAATCGGGTTATATATCGTGCCATCAGAAATTTTAGTGGAAGGTTCCCATGAATAAGAAGCATCTACGCCTGCATGTGCAAACAATTGAGCGCTTTCTCCTGCATAAATTGTGTAAGGATCATTAATGGTTACCACCGGGTCGGGATATACATTGATAGTTAATTCAACCGTATCCTTACATTCGTAAACATTCCTGACAACAACTGTATAGGTCGTTGTTTCCAGCGGCTCACTCAATGGAGCTGCGGTTTCATCATAGTCCAGATAGATGGATGGTGTCCATTTATAGAAATCTCCTCCATTTGCCCAGAGTTGAACCGGCTTGCCGGGACAAACGGTAGTATCTACACCGGCATCCGCTTCCAGGTTTGGTACTACATTAATGTAAACCGTATCATTATCATGACACAATGGGTTGGTACCTGTAGCTGTCAATACATAGACTGTACTGGTTACAGGATATACATCAGGATTAGGGCTTGTTGGATCGCTTAATCCTGTAGTTGGACTCCAAACGTAGGATGTGCCGCCGGTCGCCAATAAAGAGGTGGTATCACCAAGGCATAAGTTCTGATCTGCACCGGCTTCGGGATCAACCTGTGTTACCTGCACGGAAACGGTATCGTAATTGGTGCAATTTCCCAATGTTACTGCCACAACATAAGCCGTTGAAAAGTCAGGAAATCCAACTGTACTATCACACGTAACGCAGGTTACCATATTGGATGGCTGCCATTCGTATGAATAGAACGAACTGTAAGTAACATTGAGCGCAACAGAATCATTTTCGCAAATCGTGGTATCATTTGAAACAACAAAAGGGAAGTCATCGATAATATTTACTATGAAACTGTCGGTTATAAGTCCGCTGCAAGGTTCAACAGTATAAATAATGATGGTTTCCGTTCCTTCAGGCAGGCCATCTATATTCGCACCAATAAATATTGACTGTACGGTATCACCGGGATAAAAAGCAAGTGTATCACCAATTTGTGTATAGTCTGTTCCATTGGTAGCCGTTCCACCTATTATCAAAGGAAAATAAATGGTATCGTTTGTGAAATTGTTCAGGTTAATATTGATAACACCGGGCTGGCAACCTTCTACGAGTGATAGCGTAGAGTCAAAAGGATTCACAAAGTTATTCAAGGTATCTGAAGAGAAACTAACATCATAAGGGGAAAGAAAATTAGCCTGGATAAAAACACCGGAATCATAAACAGGATCACCGGCATCTGCAATGGCCAGTGTTAAGTGGTAGGTCTCTCCGGGAATTACTGCGCTTTTAGCTTCCAATGGAACGGTGAATCCATCATATTGAATCGTAGTGGTACCCGGATTCGTGGGGCATCCATAACTGGCATTACATAAAAAATTGGAAGGATCGTTACAAACATAATACGGAGAGTTGCCCTGGCAATTTACATTACTGATGGTAACAGGAAAGGTCGTTCCCGGAACTTTCGCCATGTTGTACATGCCGCTGATTCCGGGACCACTGATCCAAAGCGCAAAAACATCATTAAAAATAGTTCCTACCCATTCTGCATATTCATCAGAAGCAAAAACATATTTAAACCGCAGTGTATCTGTATTCACAGTAACATCAAAATCCAGTACGGCCGCATTGTAGGTCTGCTGTCCGGAAAGTGTGGTGAGCGGCGGATATCCGGGACAACCATTATCAGAGGTTATTGACCCTGAATTATTCGGGCCCACTGCAAGATTTGCATTTCCCGAACTGATCAACACACCGCTGTCAATACCAAGGTTTGTATTTACTGCATTGAAAAATCCCGCAGAGGTACCACAACTGGAAAAAACAATATTAGAAGCAGCACTGCTGCAGCCAAGCATATTATCTACAATTTGTTGTGCAGTAACAGGTGTTTGAACAATTAATTGCGCTTTAACAAACTGAGGAATGCCAACTACTAACAAAAAACAGAAACTTACATACAACCGTAACCGATGAACCGCATAGGGTTTCATGAATGAACGCATGTAAATGTTTTTCATCTTAATTATTCCTTAGTAATCATTAATAAATTTCAATCCTGCTTCATCTTCAAGCCTCAATCGCTCAAGTTAGTCAACTTTACAGAAATTAATGAAATTTTTGACTTTCAATCATCGCAGCAAGGTAACACTACCCTGCCTTTGAATCTTCAGGCCCTTTACATCCGTTCCATCTACTACGTACACATACACTCCAACCGGCTGTGGTTCATTCTTAAGAGTACCATCCCAACCGGTTGAAAGGTCCGTAGTTTCGAAAACCAATTCCCCCCAGCGGTTATAAATATAGAAATGATTCAGGTTAAACACCCCTCTTGCCAGCACATGCAAAATATCATTGGTACCATCACTATTCGGAGAAAAACCGGAAGCTACTTCTACAAGTGCATCATATTTTACAATAATGGTTACTGAATCAATTAAGATACAACCCTCAGCTGTTGTGATTGTAACGGTGTACGTAGTAGTTTCAGTTGGTGTGGCAATTGGATCTGCCACATTGGTAAAATTAAGTCCTGCGGCAGGCGACCACTGATAACTTACTCCGCCCGTTACTATGATTGGGTAACTGTTTCCAAGATAAATCACCGTATCCTGACTGATGGTAATATCAGGCAAATCGTAGGTGGTGATGAGTACACTTCCTGTATCAGTGCATCCAAATGCATTCGTCACTAACACGGTGTATTGTGTAGTAAAATCAACTATAGCCGTAGTGGCGGCGCTATTGGGATCAGATACTCCAAATTCAGGAAACCAGGCGTAGGTATCTCCACCTGACGCAAACAAGTCTACCTGTGTGCCCGGACAAACCGTTAAGTCGGGGGAAACGTTAACAATAGGAAGCGGAAGAACAACAACGGTAATCGTATCGGTAGTCGTAAAGCAACCATTTACTCCTGTTACATAATAGGTAGTTGTAACTGTGGGAGTAGCTGTAGGATTAGGTACCGTCGTGCTGCTCAATCCTGTTGCCGGTGTCCATGAATAGGAAGTAGCATTTGAAGCATTCAACTGAACGGATTGCCCGAAACAAACTTCCTGATCGTTTCCACCGTTGACAGGTGTTGGATTGTCAACAAATATTGTCACGGTGTCGGCAGCGATACAGGTACCTATCGTGATAAACACAATATAGGATGTAGTAGCAGCAGGTGTTGCAACAGGGCTTTGACAAGTAGTGCAGGAAAGGCCATTTACAGGACCCCAGTTGTAAGCACCTGCATTATTAACGGTGAGCGTTACACTTTGTCCTGCACAGATTGTGGTATCGTTGCTGGCAACTGCATTTATATTATCTACAACATAAATAGTTGCACTGTCATATGGTGTTGGTGAACAACTCAGGTACAAATAAAGTGTGATAGATTCAATTCCTTCTGCGATTGCATCCGTTAATGGATGAATGCCTAATGAAATATTAGTAGCGCCCGGTAGAACCAGCAGGCTATCCGGTAATGCTGAATAATCGGTTCCTTCAACGGCTGTACCTCCAATGGTATAGTAGATATAGCTGGAATCAGGAAGCGGGTTAGAGAGGGTGAAATCAAAAGATCCGTCGAGGCATCCTTCAACCACTGCAGGAAGATTAGTTAATGGATCAATGTATGCTGATTCAGGTTCGATGGAAATACCGGCCGCAACAAGACTTCCTGCTTCAATGAATACACCGGAATCCAGGATGCCGTCGGAAGCATCTGCAATGGCTAATTTCAAGTGATAGGTTTCGCAAGGTTGCACTACTGCAATGGCAGTAAGTACAACAGTTAAACCATCATATTCAACAGTTGTTTCATTCACAGTCTCCGGACAGTTATAAGAAGTTGGACATTGCGAATTCAAAGGATCATTGCATATATAATAAGGTGATCCATTCAGGCAGTTTACAGTAAAAATGGCCACAGGATCTGTTGTCCCCGGAAGTAACGCAATATTCTGACTACCTGTAATGCCCGGCCCGCTGATAAAGAAAGCAAAAATATCATTGATGGATCCAACGTACTCTGTATACTCATCGGAGCCAAAGACATACTTAAATTTCAAGGTATCACCGGTTGCTTTTACATCAAACTCCAGTATACAGGCATCATTAGTGTTTTGCCCTGCCAGGTTTTCCAGGTCGGCGTCACCCGGTGCAGAATAATCTGTGGTGATACCAGTAGAAACATTAGGCCCTACTGCATTATTGATATCGCCGCAGGCAAGTATAATACCTGAAGTCATTCCCACATTTGAGTTGGATCCTTCAAAAGAACCCCAGGCTCCTGACGGGCAGTTCATCGTCACATTGCTGATGGTCACCCCTCCGCCTACCAGCATTTCCGCCAACTCTTCCGGCGATCCGACACTACCGACTACAAGCTGTGAAAACAGCTTCTTTGTAGGTAGCAAACAAATAAATATAAAAAAAAACAGGTGGGTAAGAATCTTCATTTTTTCAGTATAGTGGTAAAAAGTACCCCGAAGGTAAACGATACTGTTAATATTAACAAACACAAGTGAGAGGATATACACAATCAGCTAAAAAAGATCAATTTATTTCAGTCTGCTAGTGCTAAAATCCTACCTTCAAATACTAATATTATACTATATTATAAGTTAAGTTTATTCCTCAGCCAGTGATAAGAAGCCATAATATCAGGAGAAATTCTGAAGTAAATTAATGATGCAACCATGAGTATGGTAACAAATGCAGTTTGATAAAAACCATTGAACCATCGGTTTTCAGTCAGAGGCAACACATAGTAAGCGGCAAATCCGGCAATAAGTAAAAGCAGTGCCTTCCAAGTATTGGTACTAAAAGGCTGAAGGCCGTATTTTTTGTAGAGGAAAGTCATACGAATTGTATTATAGAGTATCAGAGAAAGTGCTGTTGCCAATGCCGAACCGGCAATTCCCCAGACAGGAATCAAGAGAAAATTTGCAAGGGTGGAAACCACAATCAGGATCACGTTCGTTACCATCGTCACTTTAGAATGCTTTGAGAGTGCGAGCATTTCACCATTAACACCTGTTGCCAGGTCAAACAATTTACCCAACCCGACAATAATCACCAATATGTGCACTTCCTGATATTCCTCCGAAAGGAAACTCAGCAGCAAATCAAGATTGATCCACACAACCAGGAAAATAAATCCGCCAATAATTAATTGGTTCAACGATGTTTGCGTATACAGGTTTTGCAACTGTTTCAAATCATTCCGCTTCCATCCATCTGTTATGATGGGCAATGCAACCTGGTTCATAGCCCTACCGGGAATCTGTATCATGGTTCCGATAAAAAATGCAATAGAATAAACTGCATTGCTTTCAAGTCCCAGCATGGCACCCAGCATGATCTGATCTACATTGGAAGTATAATAAAATGCCAATGCCGCCACAAAAAGAAACATGGAATAACGCATAATCCCTTTCGCGGAAACTATTCCCTTAAAATCTATCCTGGAAAAAATGAAAAGCTGCTTCAAATAAAAAGCATAAGCCAGAATAGCCAGGGTATGAACCAGATAGCTTCCAATGAACAGCAGGAAGAAACCGTTGAAATCTACCAGGCCGGCAATCAGCAGCAGCAAAGCGCCGGTTTGCAACAACCGGAGAACTACTTCTTTTATAAGAATAGCTACTACATTCTTATAGAGTGCCCTCATATACATGAAGAACAACTCATACACCATGAGAAAAAAGGTAAGGGGA
Source organism: Chitinophagaceae bacterium (assembly GCA_016704325.1). Taxonomy (GTDB): domain Bacteria; phylum Bacteroidota; class Bacteroidia; order Chitinophagales; family UBA10324; genus JACCZZ01. The sequence goes on along the minus strand of JADJAG010000005.1, from coordinate 484,273 downwards.
AACACATAATAGTAATACTCAACAAACAGCGCCGACTTATCAATAAACAAACTGGTAACGGCACCACGAAACAGAACGAGAACAACAGTAAAGAAGAGGAATCCAATTAATGATATCAGCAACAGGAAAGTAAGTAAGCCATGATGCTGTAATTTCTTACTTTCCAGATATGGAAAAAAGCGGAGGATGGAAATAGAGGTTCCAAGCAGTGAAAGCTGTGAGAAGATTACACCTACAGAAATAATAAGCCTGGTAAGTCCGAATTCCTCCGGGGTAAGAAACTTAGGAAACAAAAGAATCAGGTTCACATATCCAATCAGCACTCCGATATAAGAGATAATTGAAGTCTGAACACTTTGTCTTTTTACTATTCCCATTAGAAACGTTAAAGATAACGGGTTAACGCGATTTTTATGATGGCATCAGATGCGTGACAAATAATCGATCTGTAACACTATTCTTTAAAATAAGTGAAGGATCACATGAATGAAATAGCTAAACAAAACCCGCACTATCCGGAAAGTTACAGAATGAGAATAATTGAATCATTATTTTAAGATCGTTAGGTAATTGGCATCATTTCAGACAAAACCTTTTTACTAAAATCTAATAGTCATACTTATCCTTCCATCTTTTTTTCAGGAAGTCGCGCATTTCCTGTTCCCTGGAGTTGTTGCCCGGATCATACAGTTTTGCACCACTAATCTTATCAGGAAGATACTCCAGCAGCGTGAAATTATCGGCAAAGGAATGTGCGTACTGATAATCTTTCCCATAATTCAGTTCTTTCATCAACTTAGTGGGTGCGTTGCGCAAATGCAGCGGAACAGGCAGATCACCTTGCTGGCGTACCAGGCTCAATGCATCTTCAATAGCCATATACGATGCATTACTTTTGGGTGAGGTGGCAAGATAAATGGCGGTTTGCGATAAGATAATCCTGCATTCCGGATAACCTATTACGGCAATCGCAGCAAAGCAATTGTTGGCAAGCACGAGCGCGGTAGGGTTGGCATTGCCAATATCTTCCGAAGCAAGAATCAACATTCTTCTTGCGATAAACTTTGGATCTTCTCCTCCTTCCAGCATCCTTGCCAGCCAATACACTGCTGCATTCGGATCGCTGCCGCGCATCGATTTGATAAATGCCGAAATGATATCATAGTGTTGCTCGCCGGATTTATCATACAAGGCCATTTTCTTTTGTGCCACGCTGTTAACCACTTTGTCGGTGATCAGCTTTTCAATTCCCGTATCAAGTGAATCCGCTATTATTTCAAACAAGTTAAGCAGCTTCCTGGCATCGCCTCCGCTCAAACGAACTAATACATTATACTCTGATAAATTTATCCTCTCTTTGGAAAGAATCTCATCCTTACTGATTGCCCGGTTAAGGAGTGCGAGCAAATGCCCAGTATCCAGATCCTTTAGCACATATACCTGGCAGCGCGATAACAAAGGCGAGATCACTTCGAAAGACGGGTTTTCCGTTGTAGCTCCAATGAGTATCACAATGCCCTTTTCAACGGCACCCAACAGTGAATCCTGCTGTGATTTACTGAAACGATGGATCTCGTCAATGAACAATACTGCCTTACCCGACAGTTTTGCAGTTGCAATCACGTCACGCACATCCTTTACGCCTGAACTGATAGCACTCAATGTAAAGAATGGCAGCCCCACTTCTTTAGCTATAATCTGTGCAAGGGTGGTTTTGCCCACTCCGGGCGGACCCCATAAAATCATAGATGGCACTTGCTTCTTTTCAATCAGGGTTCGTAAAGCAGCTGTTTTCCCTACCAGGTGCTCCTGCCCGATAAAATCATCAAGTGACTCAGGGCGCATCCGTTCTGCCAATGGTATTTTACTGTTCATAGTCATGCTTGAGTAATCGTATGTGAATAATTAGCACTGCCGTTTTTGAAATTTCATCAAATGCTTTCAAAGGCGAACCCTATTTTTGCCCCGAAGTTACTCCAGGGTGTACAAACTATTTCTCAAGCCGCTATTTTTTCTCCTTTCTCCTGAAAGCGCTCATGAACTTGTTATCTGGCTGCTTGAGCTCATCCTGAAGATACCCGGAGGCGAATGGCTGTTACGTAAGTTATGGGTAGTAGAAAGTGCTGCATTGGAAAAAAATGTAGCCGGACTTCATTTCATAAATCCTGTGGGCCTGGCTGCCGGTTTTGACAAAGATGCAAAACACATTCATGCCATGTCTGTGTTAGGTTTTGGCAGTATTGAAGTTGGAACAGTAACACCGTTGCCACAACCGGGAAATGATCGACCCCGTTCTTTTCGGTTGCCTGCAGATGTTGCGCTGATCAACAGAATGGGCTTTAACAATCAGGGCGTTGATGTGGTGGTTAACCGCTTAAGACAATTTGAACGGAAAGGTTTGATCATTGGCGGTAACATCGGGAAAAACAAAACGACGCCTATAGAAAATGCAACTAAGGATTATGAGATCTGTTTTGAAAAGCTGTTTGACTATGTAGATTATTTTGTAGTGAATGTAAGTTCGCCCAATACACCAGGGCTTCGGGCTTTGCAAGAGAAAGAACCCCTCACTCAATTACTTGTTCGGCTACAGGAATTAAATCACCTTCGTCCATCTCCAAAACCGATACTGTTAAAAATTGCACCAGACCTTACATTTACCCAGCTGGATGAAATAGCTGAAATCGTAATAAGTACCGGTTTGGCTGGCGTTATTGCTACCAATACTACAATTTCGAGAGCAGGTTTGAAAACAGCTAGCGGACTGTTAGAGAAATATGGTGCCGGTGGACTTAGCGGCAAGCCACTCACAGATCGTGCAACAGAAATTATAAGGTACCTGAAATCAAAATCACAGCAAAAGTTTGCAATTATTGGTGTTGGTGGAATTCATTCATCGAAAGATGCACTTCATAAGTTGGATGCCGGAGCAGATATTATACAAGTATATACAGGGTTAATTTATGAAGGCCCTTCTCTTATCAAAAAAATAAACCGGGCAATACTCCGGGCAGCAAAAACTGATAAAAAAAATTGAAGCACCTTTTATCAAAAACATTTAATATGGTTGACCGAAAGATAACCACTCATCTCAACCATAACCATTTAACAATTCAACAATTTAGCAATTTAACAATTTAACCATTTAACCATTTAACCATCTTTCCATTCCCCATACCAAATTTCACTTCAAGTCCCTTTCTCCCCATTAAGTGAAAATACATACTGAACAATATTAGCACCCATCTGCAGCGCTTTTTGCCTGGCAACCGGTGCATCATTGTGTACATCATCCCATCCATCGCCCAGGTCGCATTCATAATTGTAAAAACAAACAAGGCGGCCTTCATAGATCAATCCATATCCTCGGGGCGTTTTATTCTCATGTTCATGAACCTTAGGAAGCCCGTTTGGGAAATCAAATTTTTGATGATAGACGGGGTGAGAAAATGGTAATTCCACAAAATCTAAATCCGGGAATACTTTTTTCATGGCGAGGCGTGCATAAGGATCTATTCCATAATCATCATTTATAAAGAGGAATCCACCGCCGGAGAGGTAGGCGCGTAAATTAGCTGCTTCCTCGTTGTCCAACGTAAAATTTCCATGCCCTGTGAGATATACAAAAGGATAGTTGAATAAGTCCGGGCTGGAAGGTTCTACGACAGCATGCTCCAGATCAAAATTGGTGCCCAGGTTATCATTGCAGAATTTCGCCAGGTTCTTCAAAGAGTTCACATCATTGTACCAATCACCTCCGCCTTTGTATTTCAGCAAGGCAAACTTAAGCGTAGGTGCGGGAGAAAATGCGACAAAAAGCAATGTAACAGCGAGAAACAACCATAACCTCATAACCGGAAAATTAAGTAAGCTAGATGAACGAAACAAACAAGCTCAAATTACATGATAAAAATTAAGAAGGATAATACTCAGTCATTCAGCATTTGTACTGTATGCGCAGCGACAACTCCTGCCGTTTCCGTTCTGAGTCTTGCCGGACCCAACATAGCTCCGGAAAAACCATTTGTGAGCGCAAATTCGACTTCCTCCGGTGAAAAGTCTCCTTCCGGACCGATTAAGATTACAACCCTCGTTTGAGGCCGGTAAACATTTTTCAACATCGGGAGCGTCTCCTGTCCGCAATAGCAAATAATTTTATTGCCTGGTTGCAGATCAGGTTTGCCCGATCCGGTGGCAAGAATAAAATCAACAAACTTTTGAGATTCATGCAGTTTTGGAAGCCAACAACGTTGAGATTGCTTCATAGCGGCTATTACCTGCTTCCGCAATCTTTCAAGTTTTAGCTGTGTCCGCTCAGAGCGCCGGCATATAAGTGGTGTAACTTCGGCAATGCCTATCTCTGTTGCCTTCTCCAGAAACCACTCAAAACGATCAATACTTTTTGTGGGTGCAATGGCAAGGTGACATAAGGGCGATCTTGGGCTTTCACTTTTTAAAAGTTCAATGGTTTGGAGTTCGCAGCCATTTCTGTCTTCATTGCGAATAACTGCCACATACTTATTACCATTGCCGTCAGTAACCTCAACCTGGTCTCCTCTTTTATGACGCATAACTTTTAGACAGTGATGCGATTCTTCCGCATCAAGAAATACTTGTTCTCCATCCAGTTTATGTGCCCAATACAATTCCATCTTACCTATTTTACCCTCTGCAAAAGCTAATAGCCATAATTAAGTGTTGCATTATACTTGGTTTGATGCAATAACCCATTTTTATCAAGACGAAATCATGCCATTCAGGTTTACTGTACCAATACATGTTTCACGACCAACATAGTAGTCAATTATCAATCGTAAAAAAGGGGCTTTCGCCCCTTAATTTTCTAACATCCTAATCATTTAAGCTACTTCCACCACTTTAGGTGCTGCAGCTAAAGTCTCAGCATGTGCTGTTGGGGCAAATTTTTCAAAATTTTTGATAAACTTCTTTGCCAGGTTATTTGCCTTTTCATCGTACAACTTTTTATCAGCCCATGTATTTCTCGGATTCAACACATCAGCAGGCACATCAGGACAACTCTTGGGATAGACCATTCCAAAAACAGGGTGTGTTTCAAACTCCACCTTTTCGAGGTCACCTTTCAGTGCTTCCGTAATCATGGTGCGGGTATAGGACAGCTTCATTCTGCTTCCTATGCCATAAGGGCCACCCGTCCATCCCGTGTTAACCAGCCATACATTAGCACCATGCTTCCTGATTTTTTCAGCAAGCATACCTGCATAGGTGTTTGGATTTAACGGCAGAAACGGCGCCCCAAAACAAGTAGAGAATGTAGTCTTAGGTTCTGTAATTCCTGCTTCCGTACCAGCAACTTTTGCAGTGTAACCTGATAGAAACCAATACATGGCCTGACCGGGAGTAAGTTTTGAAATTGGAGGAAGAATGCCATAAGCATCACAGGTAAGAAAGAAAATATTCTTTGGTATGTTACCTACTGAGGGCTGTACCGCATTACTGATAAACGCTATCGGGTACGAAACGCGTGTATTTTCGGTAACGGAGATATCATCATAATTCACGGTATTGGTTCCCGGGAAAAACCGGATATTCTCCAGCAAAGCACCTCGTTTAATTGCCTGGAAAATCTGTGGTTCCTTTTCTTCGGTAAGATTCACACATTTTGCATAACAGCCACCTTCAAAATTAAAGATGCTGCTATCACCCCATCCATGTTCATCATCTCCAATTAGTCCCCTGTTCGAATCAGCACTTAATGTGGTTTTACCGGTTCCTGATAAGCCAAAGAAAACAGCGGTGTCTCCTGCATCACCCACATTGGCAGAACAGTGCATGGCAAGTACTCCCCTGTTCTGTGGCAATTCAAAATTCAATACGGTAAAGATTCCTTTCTTTATTTCACCGGTGTATGCAGTACCTCCAATGATGATTACCTTCTTTGTAAAATTCAAAATGGCGAAATTACCCTGCCGTGTACCATCTACTGCAGGATCCGCTTTAAAGGAAGGGGCATGAAGGATCACCCAGTCAGGATGCATGGTTGATAATTCTTCAGTTGCCGGATTTATAAACATATTACCGGCAAACATGGCTGCCCAGGGGATTTCAGTTATGAGCCTTACATTCAACCGGTAAGCCGGATCAGCACAGGCAATCGCGTCTTTTACATAAAGTTCTTTCGCGGAAAGATAGGCTGCGAGTTTATCATATAAGCCTTGAAACTTGCTTTCATCAAATGGGACATTCACATCACCCCAATAAATGGTATCAGCGGTGATACTGTCCTTCACAAAAAATTTGTCTTTTGGTGCGCGCCCGGTAAATTCTCCGGTATCCACTGCCAATGCCCCAGTATCAGTGATTTTCCCCAGACCCAATGCTACTGAAATATCTATCAATTCGTCCTGGCTCAGGTTCCAATGCGCTTTCGATACATTTTTTAGTCCGTAGGCCGCTAAATCAGCCGCCGGATTCTTAGTTCCTGTTTGAATCATAATTTGTTGTTTGGTTAAAAAAGGAGGGCAGCAAATATAGTATAATTTGCTACCGCTGTCAATGATTTGAACTGATTGCAAAAAGGCCAGACAAATACCATCCAGAGATTCAATTTGCATTGATAAAGTCTGGAATAAATTGATTTTGCTGTCTATTTGGTCCATTTCGAATTCTACAGGTTCTTTATTTTGTCTGGTTTGAATTCAATTCTGTAATGAATAAAAAAGTGCGTGAGCAACCATTATTCGGTAAAAAACATATCTTTGCGCTCTCTTAAAAAGACCCCGAAATGGACGCGATTAAATTTTTTCACCAGGAGGTGACTCAAAAAAAAGATTATCCAGCATTTAGAGCAGGTGATAATGTAACGGTAAACTATAAGATTCTTGAAGGTACCAAGGAGCGTATTCAGGCTTATCGTGGCGAAGTAATTCAAAGAAAAGGACAGGGAGCGACACAAACATTTACCGTACGCAAAATATCTAATGGCGTGGGTGTTGAGCGGGTTTTTCCTTTGTTTTCACCGAGTATTGACAGTATTGACATAAATAAACATGGTAAAGTACGCAGGGCGCGCATTTACTACATTCGTGATTTGAAGGGAAAGAAAGCGCGTATTAAAGAAAAGCGAATGCCCACTGCTACTGCAGAGGTTGCTGATAAAGGTTAGTACTGTACCGTTTCTTTAAAATAAAACCCCGTTCATTATATATGAACGGGGTTTTGCTTTTGGCGCAATATCCATTCAAATCAGGAGTTCAGTGCCCGAAGGTAGAGTTGAATGGTATTCTCCAGCCCGAGATAAATCGCATCGCAAATAATTGCATGTCCGATGGAAACTTCCATTAAATCAGTTACCTGCTGATTGAAATACCGCAAGTTGCTTAAATTGAGATCATGACCGGCATTAATACCAAGCCCCAGGCTGGTAGCAAATTTTGCAGCTATAACATAATCGCTAATGGCTTTCTCTTTATTTATTGGAAAAGCAGCAGCATAAGGCCCTGTATAAAATTCAATCCTGTCAGTACCCACCTTTCCTGCTCCTTCAATAAACGGAGCTACGGGATCAATAAAAAGAGAAACCCGTATTCCGGAAGACTGTAATGCAATTATTTTCTCTGACAAGAAAGATGCATTGCTGAGCGTATCCCAGCCATGGTTGCTGGTTAATACCTCCGGTGCATCCGGAACAAGTGTTACCTGCGCCGGCTTCACCTGCAATACCAAATCCATGAACCGCTGGTCAGGAAAACCTTCGATATTAAATTCTGTGTTCACTACTTCTTTCAGCATCAGCACATCCTCGTAACGGATGTGTCGCTCATCCGGCCGTGGATGTACCGTTATTCCTTCAGCGCCAAACCGTTCACAATCTTTCGCAGCTTTCACTATATCAGGAAGGTTATTGCCCCTGGCATTTCTAAGCGTTGCGAACTTGTTGATATTTACACTTAACCGGGTCATAGCTGTGTTAGTTTGACAAAAAAAAAGAGTTTCATAAACAGAAACTCTTTTTCTATGATTTCAATCAAAAACTAGTAACGATAGTATTCCGGTTTAAATGGACCATCCTTGTCAATTCCCAGGTAGCTTGCTTGTTTATCGGTGAGCACATCTAACTCAACCCCAATTTTTGCAAGATGTAAACGTGCTACCTTTTCGTCAAGATGCTTTGGCAATGTATATACTTTATGCTCATACTGATCGGTGCGTAACCATAGTTCTATTTGTGCCAGTACCTGGTTGGAGAAAGAAGTGGACATCACAAAAGAAGGATGCCCCATGGCAACTCCAAGGTTTACCAATCTGCCTTCTGCCAGGATAATAATATCCTTACCATCAACAGTATACTTATCTACCTGTGGCTTAATTACATCCTTCGTATGACCAAAGTTTTCATTGAGCCAGGCCATATCCAACTCTACGTCAAAATGGCCAATATTGCACACGATGGTTTTATCTTTCATTAAACGAAAATGCTCTTCCCGGATTACGCCATGGCATCCGGAGGCTGTTACCACAATATCCGCTTCTTTAACTGCGTCTATCATCTTTTTCACCTCATAGCCTTCCATTGCTGCCTGTAGTGCACAGATCGGATCAACTTCCGTTACGATAACCCGTGCATTCGCACCTCTTAGTGATTCGGCAGAACCCTTTCCTACATCACCGAAACCGGCTACTACAGCTACTTTTCCTGCCAGCATAATATCTGTTGCTCTTCTGATGGCATCTACCAGCGATTCGCGACAGCCATATTTGTTATCGAACTTGGATTTGGTAACCGAATCATTCACATTGATTGCCGGCATGGGTAAGGTACCTTTTGCCATGCGCTCATATAATCTATGAACGCCCGTGGTGGTTTCTTCTGACAAACCCCTGATATGACTGATTAACTCAGGGTAAACGTCAAATACCATATTTGTTAGGTCTCCGCCATCATCTAAAATCATATTGATCGGGCGGGAGGTATCTCCAAAAAACAATGTTTGTTCTATGCACCAGTTAAATTCCTGCTCATTCATTCCTTTCCATGCAAAAACGGGAATACCGGCAGCGGCAATAGCAGCAGCGGCATGATCTTGTGTGGAAAAGATATTACAGGAAGACCAGCGTACTTCTGCTCCGAGTGCTGTAAGTGTTTCAATAAGCACAGCAGTTTGAATCGTCATATGCAGGCACCCTGCAATCCGTGCACCTTTTAGCGGTTGTTGCGGGCCATATTCTTCGCGGATAGACATTAATCCGGGCATTTCAGCTTCTGCAAGCGTAATCTCTTTGCGGCCCCATTCAGCCAGTGAAATGTCTTTTACTTTGTATGGAAGTGTTAATTCAATCGTGCTTCTGGTCATTGGTAAAAATTATTTTTAGAATTAGAATTGGCAAAACTACAAAAGTGAAACGGAAATGTTCACGGAGAAAGGATAATACAAACGCACAACAGCAATTTTAGAGATACTGTCGGTCAGCAACTGAGAAATAATTACCAGAGCAACCGAACTTTTTAACCTAATAATCCATTTTACCATGGTTTCAATTATTTTTGCACCAAAACCAACTTTAATATGTATCCAGCAGAAATGGTAATGCCAATGGCAAGAGAACTTACCAATGAAGGCTTCATTGAATTAAAAACTGCATCTGACACTGAAAATGCAATAAAAAACAACAGTGGCACGATGCTTCTGGTAGTTAATTCCGTTTGTGGTTGCGCAGCAGGTAGTGCCCGGCCCGGAATTTTAGAATCATTAAACAGGGAAAAAACTCCGGATCATCTCTACACGGTATTTGCCGGCGTTGACCAGGAAGCAACTAAAACGGCAAGGGATTTCCTACTTCCATACCCTCCTTCTTCCCCGGCGATTGCACTTTTTAAAGATGGCCAGTTGGTGCATATGGTAGAACGACATCAGATTGAAGGCAGGACTGCCGAAGCCATTGCCAAGCACCTTGAGAAAGTATATGATCACTTTTGTTAGTTGATGTTTTAAAAATAACTGGAAAATTATTCTGGAATTTTTTTTCAGCTCCTTGATAAGAAGAACCGGTATCCGTAAGGTGCCGGTTCTTTTCATTTAGTGGTTCCGTGATTTGACCAGTTCTTTTTCCATCTTTGAGAATGGGCTTGAAGTGGTTTTTTTTAATTAACCCGGAAGCAGGTGGAAAGCGTGCAGGAAAATCATGGCCAAAGCTGTCCGTCCTGCTCGCTGAAAAATCTATTGATTTTGAATCTGCGTTTTCACTCAGTGCCAGTCATGCAATTGAATTAGTAGGAAGTGCTATTGACAACGGATACAGAAATTTCATAGCGGTTGGGGGTGATGGAACCATGAACCTATTGGTAAATGGCATCTTCCGGCATGCAACGGTTGATCAACAGGAAATAACAATTGGCATTATTCCAGTAGGAACCGGTAATGACTGGATTCGGTCAACAGGTATTCCTGTTTCAGCCATAGGTGCTATCGAATTAATTTGCAGGGCAAAAACAGGGTTTCACGACATAGGGAAAATAACGTTTACCGGTGCAAAGAATCAAAAGGTCTGCTATTTTATTATTATGGCAGGTTTTGGATTTCAGGGCTTGATCGCGTCCCGAATTGAAGGCGTTTCCGCATCTGTAAAGAAAGGTGCATTCGCATTTGTGTTGGGGATTTTTGATGCCTTATTCAGGTACAAAACAACACAGGTGTATATTTCCTCCTCCGATTGGAAAGTTAAAGACATGATCTACAACATTAGCATCGGTAATGGAAGATATTGCGGTGGTGGCATGAAAATGACGCCTGAAGCAAAAATTGATGATGGCCTGTTTGATATTACCCTGATAAAAAAAATAAGTAAGTCGGAAGTATTGCTGAATCTTCCGGGGCTGTTTAATGGCAGCTTTGTAAAAAACAAAAAAGTGATCCGTCAAAGAGCAAAAAAAATAATGATTGAATCAAATCCCTTATTACCGGCTGAATGTGACGGCGAAGTGCTCGGTTATGGGAATGGGGAAATTGAAATCATCAAGGGAGCAATTCGGGTTATTATTCCATGAAACGTTAATTGCAAAAAAAATGGTGGATACATTGCTGCATCCACCATGCCTAAAGAATTTTTCTAGTTCTTTATGATCTTATAAGAATTGATCTGTTGACCTGTCTTCACATTAACAACATACAATCCTGCAGGAAGTGGACTTAGGTCGAGATTCAAAAAGTGTTCTCCCTCACTCAACGTTCCCTGGTTCAATTCTATCATTTTCTGTCCCAACACACTGGTTACTTTAACCACTACAGGAGCGTCACTTAACATAGACAGTTCTATAGTAACCTGACCTGTTGTAGGGTTTGGATAGATTTCATCTGCAGATGCAGCGTGATGAATCACCTGCGCTGATGTTGATTTTTCCTGACCGCATTTGTAAATTTTTATCAGGTTACCACCTTCTGTTGCCTGTCTTATCTTGGCCTTCTTAAAGGTAATCAGTCCGTGTCCATTGGCACTTGGATGGTAAACAAATGACTTAGATTGAATCAAAGTATTATCCTCCCAGTTCTCCATACAAATGATGGAACCATCAGCGATATTAACAAATTGCTGCAGCCTTCTCGGGGTGATATCTGCTTTTACATATTTGGGGAGGCCTTCAAGAGGAAAAAGAGTACTATCGTTTAGTGTGAATTGGTTGGAATATACTTTAGTCTCCCAGCTATCAGGGGTTTCCACAATTGTATTGTCAATCCAGTTAAGCACTCCATTAACAGAACCAACCGTATCACCATCGTAGTAAGGTGCTTGAGGATTGGTTTCATCTCCAGGATCGTCATTCACACTGCAATTTGAAAAAGCGGGGTATGATAATTTAGTACTAAATCGTAACAATTCATCAAGTGGTATATCAGGTATCGACTTATTACCACCTTTATGTTCACGAAGATCCCAAAAATAAAACCCACCGGCTTTATACTGGTTTACGGATTTGTAGAAGGAGATTTTTTCTTCCCAACACGTTACATTATCCGATTTTCCGGAGATCATATACATTACCGGAAGCGAATTGTATTTATTGTCCTTTAACAGGTTATTGTAATTGGTAAAATCCCAAATTCTGTAATTACCGGAACCATTGATTTTCGGAAAATCTGTTTCAAGGTTATCAGCAAGTGAACCCAGAAAAATTTCTGCGCGTGTTCTGGTCAAACCATTGATGTTCCACTTGCACTGAGGATTGTCATCGTTCAGGTACTGGGCGTTCAACTTGCCGTTTACCACATCGCAGGCCGCAATTCGATCCGGGTATAAATAGGCAAGTTCAAGTGCTCCGGTACAACCGCTTGATGATCCGTGAACGCTGATCCTCGAGGGATCAATAATGTCCTTATATTCCTCTAAGAACCAGTCAAGTGTCCAAATAACCCGGGCTATCGTGTAAGTTTTATCAACTCCTGTAGTAGGATCAGGCGTATCATTGTCGGCATTGTATACATCAAAGTTTTCATTGTAACCAATCCATTTCGTGTTTTCACCTGCTACTTCATCCCAATTGAAATTGGGAATTACATCTTCCAAAGATACTTTGTACATACCGTCAATATTCTTGACGTTGCTGTTTTCATAGGCATTGCCCCCACCTCCAAAAAAGAAGAATGTGGCTGCTTTTTTCTCTGTAGTTACGAAGGTGTCCGGTATCACACCGAAATTATAGACCAGGCAGCCTTCATTACCGGTTGCCGGTGTATACTGCGTTTTGACATTGCTTCCAAAAAATGCAAATCCATCATATAAGATTGAAGGTTTTTCCGGCAAAGGAAGGTTATCAACCTGCAAGACGGGTTTAACCGGTTCCACTTTTTCAGCTACGCCGGAGATTAATGCATTGGCACCGGGAGATACATGCCTGTTTTCAAGTTTAACACCTCCTTGTCCGATAGAATCGGAAGTAACCACATAATAGACAGTCTTTTGCTTGTTACAGGTAGCTACAAACAATCCCTTTGTCGCATCCAGAGAATCCAGCGGATCACGATTTATTACCAGGTAACGGTGCGGATGGTTGGCATCACTACCCCCATCAGTACCAAGATCCAAAAAATAGTTAAGTGAAAAATTATACGGCACTTTACCTGCATAGATGGCACTGTCGATATTATTATTTGTAATCGGGTGGTCGTACTTGTAGATATAGTAAAATCCTGTATAAGAAGGAATGACATTCCAAACCAGGAAGGTTTGTCCATTTCGATAGCTTGCAGTAAGATTGGTTACCGTACCGGCATAATTTATATTAGCGAAAAAGAGTAAGGTGAAAAAAAGTTGTAACGTCCTTTTCATGTGATTTTTTTTTGCTAAAGTATAAATAAAGCGGAAAACAAAAAGATTCAAGACCATGAATTCTTCAACACGCGAATTCAAATCAAAATAATAGGATTATTAATGCACTATTCGTGCAAATATTTATGCCTTTCACGTACGAAATGGCCAATAAATTATCAACTGAAAAAGCAAATACAAGTGAATTCAGCTGATTTCAGCATACCGGCCTGTCGTTAACCTTGAAAATTTGAGGATACCACCAGGTCCTTGCTTCCTGGTGTATACTTGTAGAAGCCTTCCCCGCTCTTTACACCAAGGTTACCGGCCATTACCATATTTACCAGCAGCGGGCAAGGTGCATACTTTTGATTTCCAAAACCATTATAAAGAACTTGTAAAATAGAAAGACAAACATCAAGACCTATGAAATCAGCCAGTTGCAAAGGCCCCATCGGATGAGCCATTCCAAGTTTCATTACAGTGTCAATTTCTGCCACACCTGACACTCCTTCATGAAGCGAACAAACTGCTTCATTGATCATCGGCATTAATATACGGTTGGCCACAAAGCCCGGATAATCATTTACTGTAACGGGGATTTTATCAAGCTTTCGGCTGAGTTGCATGATGGTTTGTGTGGTCTCCTCCGTAGTCGCATATCCCCTGATTACTTCCACCAGCTTCATTACCGGCACAGGATTCATGAAATGCATGCCAATAACGCTTTGCGGGCGTTTTGTAGCCGACGCTATTCTGGTAATGGATATTGAGGACGTATTGGAAGCCAGGATTGCGCCCTGTTTTGCATGTTGGTCCAGTTGATTAAAAATCTTCAATTTCAGTTCCGCATTCTCAGTTGCGGCTTCAACTACCAGGTCTGCATTAGTCAAGCCTTCCTGTATTCCGGTAAAAGTTGCAATTCTAGTTAGTGCAGCAGATTTATCATGCTCTGTGATACTGTTTTTAGCTACCATCCTGTCCAGGTTCTTGCCGATAGTGGTCAGTGCCTTTTCCAGCATTGGTTGCGAAATGTCAACCAATGAGACGTCAAACCCTTTCATAGCAAAAACATGACAGATGCCATTTCCCATGGTACCGGCGCCTATAACTGCAACTTTACTTATTGTCATAGTGAATTATTAGTTTATGATAATGAGCCTTGAAATTAATGAATGGCCATTCGAATCAGCAAGACAAACCAGGTATGGACCGGCCGGCCAATGCTTTGCAGAAATCAAAAAGGTACTGCTTCCTATATCCAGTTTTTCAAAGTAAATCTTACGGCCATAAAGGTCATAAATTTCAAGAAGTTGAAAAGAGGTTCCTTTATTAAAAGCTACTGTAATTGATTCCCCTGCCGGATTGGGATAAATGCTGATCTCTGCTTCGGCAGCTGCATTTAAAAAGGGGACAGTTAGAAACTGGCACGGTTCATCCGGTATGGTGTCAATATTAATGGGTTTATCATAATCAAAAATCCCGAAGGCGTATTCACCTTTTTCAACATGATTAATGGAAAAGTACCCGCGTTTATCGGTATGCGATCCGGTAAAATTTTGAGTTACATCTGTCAGGATCTCCCAATCATTAACCGGTGAAATCCTGTAAAGCACTACCAGGCTGTCTTCTACATTTGTAATGAGTGTATTGTCAAGAAATCCACCTGTACTGAAATTGCTGCCATCGTATCGTAATACGGCAGATGCTTCAAAGCCAGCCGGAATAATTCCATCGATCTTCCAATAATGATAATCTGAAATATGCAAACCCTGCTGAAGCACCTTGAACGGATCAGGTGGTGCATAGTTATGTTCGGCACGAATAAAAGCAGAGTCAGGCAGTTCACTTACATTCATTGTTACTGCTCCATTGTCGAAATCATAGAGGCCGGAAGCATACATGGTCTTCATACCGGAAGTAGTAGCGTCGGAAATCTTTTCTGCAAGATCAATACCTGCATAGTCCGGATTGAATGGAAGTTGCGTGCTAAAAAAACCACACTGCCCGTTCATCTTCACTTTTTCAGTATGACTGTTCCAAAGTTTGTCCATGAAGGTAATTTCCAATGGAACCTGCTCATAGTAATGTGGTGCATGATTCAGTCTTTGCTTTACAAATACATTTACATTAAACATATTTCCCACAGGTGTTACCTGGAAGGAATCAACAGAAAAATGCGGGAAGCCCCGGTTGAAAATCCAATCGTTAAAGAAAGGATAAAGATCGGTTCCTGAACAACCGGTAAGAAAATCGCGCAAGTCTTCGCTGCTTGCATCTTTGAATGCGAATGCATCAAGGAAGTTGGTTACACAATGAAAAAATAAAGAATCCCCCATATAACCACGAAGTGTATGAACCATATCTGCACCTTTATCATACACTGTGGTTCCGTAGGTATGTTCATGAGAGATGCCGGAGACAGGAAGGTATTCACCGTCGCCTGCTGTTGTGTGGGCGTAGTGGACTACCTTGGCATGATTGTCAGCAATAGATACATCATACGCTTCCTTCCCATAAACAACTTCCAAAAAGAGTCGCTCACAATAAGAAGCCCAACCTTCATTCAGCCACATATCCTCCTGTGTGCGGCAGGTTACCAGGTCACCAAACCAGTGGTGAGAAAGTTCATGCACAAGAAATGCTTCCCAGGTAAGGGTTCCATTAGCCATAAAAACAGGGTATGCAATATTTGTGGCATGTTCCATGGCACCGCTTGAAAAAGGAACCAATGAATAGCCCACCTTACTCCAGCGGTAAGGGCCGAAAGCGTTTTCAAAAGTAGCGAGCGCATCGGGCAGATGGATAAATGAATTTTTCATTTTGACTGTATCCGTCGCAATTGCACCCAGTTGAATTGGAATGACCGATTCGATACCAGCATATTCCTGGTAAGCAGGTGTATAATTACCAACAGCAACACAAGCCAGGTAGGTAGGAATAGTTTGTGTCATTTTCCAGTTCCAGGTTTTGGTGTCATCGCCATTATCTGTGGATGAAACCAGCTCCCCGTTACACAAAGCCATCTTGGTGCCTGCTGTGGTAATCGAAAATTCATAGGTGCTACGTTCTATGAAATTATCGAAACAGGGAAACCAGACACGACCATACGTGTGTGGATCTGCTCCAAAACCTACCCCCAGGTTATATGCATAATCACCTGTAAAATAAAATCCTCCCCAACCGGTAATATCTACCTGTGGCACTCCATGATAATAAACAGTAATGGCTGTTGAGTCATCTGTATTTAATGGTTGCAGGAAGTTGATCCGCAATAGTAAATTGTTAGAATAGTTAAAGGTAAGCAGCTGATCATCCTGCTTTACGGAATCGATGGTCATCGCAAGCAAGTCAAGGTCTATAAAGTTACAGTTCTCTATTTTTGACCTGAAGCTTACCCTGCAATTTCCATTAATGGTTTTTCCAATAAAATCAGTAATCGAAAGGCTGATGTGATAATCAAGAATGTCTATTGTATCGCTTCGTGAATTCTCTGCCCTGATTTCATCTGTTCCTGAAACTGTCCCATTTTCAAATAGGGAGATAATTGACCTTTTATCATGATAGAGCAGACTATCCTGCGCATGAACATTCAGGAAACCGCTTCCGGATATGATGAACAGTAATACGGTTATATGCATGCAGATAGACCTTTTAGAAAAAAGGATGCTGCTTACTTGCTTCACGATAAAATTGTACGGCTTAATATTGCTCTTGCTCATTTGGAAAATCCCCTACTTTAACATCATCAATGTATTTAGTAACAGCTCCCTTTATCTCATCATACAGGTTCAGGTACCTGCGTAAGAAGCGCGGCTGAAATTCCTTGTTTATTCCCAGCATGTCATGAATCACCAGCACTTGCCCATCTACCTGGTTACCTGCCCCGATTCCGATTACCGGAATCTTCAATGAAGCAGCAACTTCCGCTGCTAACACAGCCGGTATCTTCTCCAGCACAATACTGAAGCAGCCTGCCTCCTGAAGTAACAAGGCATCTTCCCTCAACCTTGCTGCTTCCTCTTCCTCACGGGCTCTTACTACGTAGGTGCCAAATTTATAGATTGACTGCGGGGTAAGTCCCAGGTGACCCATAACAGGGACGCCTGCAGAAACAATCCGTTCTACAGAGTCTTTTACTTCTCTTCCTCCTTCAAGTTTTACGGCATGAGCCCCTGATTCCTTCATTATGCGAATCGCAGAATTCAAGGCTTCCTTAGAATTACCCTGGTATGAACCAAAAGGCAGATCGACTACAACAAGGGCCCTTTTAATCCCTCTTACAACGGAAGAGGCGTGATAGATCATCTGGTCGAGTGTGATCGGCAATGTGGTTTCATGGCCTGCCATCACATTAGAGGCAGAATCTCCAACCAGGATCACATCAATTCCCGCTGCATCCACAATTTTAGCGAGGGAATAATCATAGGAAGTGATCATGGAAATTTTCACTGCTTCTTCCTTCATCTCACGAAGGGTATGCGTGGTAATCTTCTTGGCACTTTTAAAGTCAGTCATAGGGTATTTTAAGCAAGAGCCGATTGAAAAATAATCGCTGCAAGGTAGGCATTGAGCGGACAAAGTTATATTTTGAAAATGACATAGGGATTGTCATAGCAAGTTCATAATTTGAATCTTACCCCGACACAAAAACAACAATCAGAAGTAATTCATACTTTTGCCCACATGAAGCGTTTTGTTTTAATAGCCACACTCCTTTCCACATTTCTTTATTCCTGCGAAACTGACTTTGATGTAACTTCTGATTGGGAAGATATAGCCATTGTCTATGGCCTGCTCGACCCTACTGATACTGCACAGTATATCAAGATCAACAAGGCATTTTTAGACAAATCTGTCAGCGCACTGGTGATTGCTCAAAATCCGGATTCATTGTATTACAAGAATATCGTTGTTCAGTTGCAGCAATTTCAAAACAGTGTATTAAAGAAAACTATTGACCTCGTGAAAGTTGATGGTAACCTGGAAGGTTATGTTAAGGATACCGGTATTTTCGCAGCTTCTCCGAATTTCCTCTATAAAACAACAGAACTGCTGGATCAGAACAGCAGCTATTCCCTGCTCATTACAGAATCTGATAATGGAAAAGTGATTAGTTCAGAAACGGAAATCATCAATGATTTCCAGGTATTGCGACCTACTTCAACTCAAAAGGTCAATTTCAGCCCGGGCGATAATTATAATGGTCAGTATGTTTCCGCCAAGGATGCAAAAATCTATGGATTGGTGATCCGCTTCTTTTTTCGCGAGGTAAATGCCCTTGATCCAAATGATTTTGAGGATAAATACCTTGATTGGGAAATATTCACTACCAAACGATCGAATACAACGGCTGGCGGACAAAACATGGACTATGATATTGCCGGAGATGGTTTTTATGCTTTCGTCAATTCGCAACTGGTAGAAAATGTCAATATCTACCGGCAGGCCCAAAAGTTTGATTTTATGTTTTCAGCAGGCGGCGAAACGCTGGACACCTATAACCAGGTTGCTATTGCACAACAAGGCCTTACTTCCGGCAATATTCAGCCGGAATATACCAACATCAATAACGGACTGGGTATTTTTTCCACCAGGTTTTATAAGAATGTTGCTAATGTTCCAATCTCTGATAATACAATAGATACACTGGCATGCAGCCCTGCAACCAGGCACCTCCGTTTTGAAAATACGGAAGGTGATTTCTGCTTCTGAATTACTGTCTTTTTGTCACCAAGCTGTATTCCTATCTCATCATAAGTGGTATTAGTGCCATAATTACTTGCTGTTTACCGGTGGCATAACTATTGACTTAGAAGCCTGTTCAATCTAAAAACAATTAATCATGGGAAAAATAATAGGTATTGACCTGGGAACTACCAACTCTTGCGTAGCAGTAATGGAGGGAGCAGATCCGGTGGTAATAGCCAATGATGAAGGAGCAAGGACAACCCCTTCTGTGGTAGCGTTTTTACAAAATGGAGAACGCAAAGTAGGTGCACCTGCGAAACGCCAGGCAATCACCAATCCAAGAAACACGATTGCATCTATCAAAAGATTCATGGGCCGCCGGCATAATGAGGTTGGATCGGAACTGAAATATGTTGCATATGATGTAGTTAAAGGCGAAAATGATACCGTTCGTGTAAAAATTAACGACCGTAACTATACGCCCCAGGAAATTTCTGCAATGATTTTGCAGAAAATGAAAAAAACAGCAGAAGATTATTTAGGACAAACAGTGACTGAAGCGGTTATCACTGTACCTGCTTACTTCAATGACTCGCAACGCCATGCAACTAAAGAAGCTGGTGAAATTGCAGGTTTGAAAGTGCTTCGTATCATCAATGAGCCGACTGCGGCTGCTCTTGCTTATGGTCTTGATAAGAAACACAAGGACATGAAAATCGCAGTATATGACCTGGGTGGTGGTACGTTTGATATTTCAATTCTTGATCTTGGAGAAGGCGTTTTTGAAGTAAAATCAACTAACGGTGACACGCACTTGGGTGGTGATGACTTCGACCAGGTGATCATTGAATGGCTGGCTGATGAATTCAGGAAAGATGAACCTAATATCGACCTGAAGAAAGATCCGATGGCCTTACAACGTTTGAAAGAAGCCGCTGAGAAAGCGAAAATAGAATTGTCTTCTTCCAGCGAAACAGAAGTGAATTTACCATACATCACCGCGGTTGACGGAGTGCCTAAGCACCTGGTAAAGAAATTATCACGTGCTAAGTTTGAACAACTGGTAGATCCTTTGGTAGAGCGTTCCCTGGAACCCTGCCGTAAAGCGGTTGCAGATGCAGGCATTAATGTGAGCCAGATTGATGAGGTGATTTTGGTGGGTGGTTCCACCCGTATCCCTAAGATACAGGAAGTGGTAGAAAAATTCTTTGGCAAAAAACCTTCCAAGGGTGTTAACCCGGATGAGGTAGTAGCCATTGGAGCATCCATACAAGGTGGTGTACTTGCTGGTGATGTTAAAGATGTATTGTTGCTTGATGTTACTCCACTTTCACTAGGTATTGAGACTTTAGGTGGAGTGATGACGAAGCTGATTGAATCCAATACGACCATCCCTACCCGTAAATCAGAAACTTTTACGACAGCAGCTGACAGTCAGCCCTCCGTAGAAATTCATGTAATGCAAGGCGAACGTTCTATGGCGCGCGACAACCGCACAATAGGCCGATTCATGCTCGATGGAATTCCTCCGGCTCCACGTGGTGTGCCACAGGTTGAAGTTACATTTGACATTGATGCCAATGGTATCCTGAATGTGAGTGCCAAAGACAAAGGCACCGGAAAAGAACAAACCATCAAGATTCAGGCTTCTACCGGATTAAGCAAAGAAGAAGTGGAAAAGATGAAGAATGATGCCCGTGCGAATGAAGCATCTGATAAAGAGGCCCGTGAAAAAGTAGACAAATTGAATGCAGCGGATTCTTTAGTGTTCCAAACGGAAAAACAATTGAAGGAATTTGGAGAAAAAGTTCCGGCCGATAAAAAAGCGACCATTGAATCTGCATTAACGCGCTTGAAAGATGCGCACAAAAATCAGGACATCGCCGGCATTGATACTGCCATGAATGAATTGAATACAGCCTGGCAGGCAGCCTCTGAAGATCTTTACAAAGCGCAACAACCGCAACCAGGTGCGCCGACTGAAGGTAATATGAATGGCGATGGAAGCAATGCCAGTGCACCAGAAGATTCAGTGCAGGATGTGCCTTATGAAGAAGTGAAAGATGAAAAGAAGTAAATCCTGGTTTCGAATTTTCAATTTAGAATTTTGACTAACAGCACCCCGATTCAGAGATGGATCGGGGTTTTTTGTTATAGTATATTGATGCCAGGCTCATTCCATTATTAAGTTTTAACCCACAGTAACCTGACCGTAGCAATTCAGAATCACAAAAAAAATCAGCCGGATGGGTTGTCCGGCTGATTTAAGGGCACTTGAGTTTGGTTTAGATTTTTTTCCAAACTACTACATCAGGACCGTTGGCTTTGATCTTGATGGTCTGATTGGTGATTCTGACAACAGTCCAATTGTCATCATCCAGGTTATCCAATGCTGCATTACCAGCGATGTTAACAGTCATCACGGTCTCTGCAGTATTCAGATCCCAACTACCGTTAAAGATGGTACCGGTGTTGGTGGTAACAACCAATGCTCCGGTTGCCTGAAATTCAAAAGTGTAACCTGTAAACAAGGAAGTCTTATCATCACCTGTATCAGTGAATTTGAAGATCGAATACGTACCGGGATTAGGTTGTTTCAAATCGATTTCATCGATACCAAAATCCTGATCTTGTACGATCGGTAATACCTGGTCCTTAGTGCAGGAAGTCACCAGGAAAATGCTTACCAGCACCAGCGGTAAGGCAACTAATTTTGCAATTGTTTTCATTGGGTTTGAGTTTTGTTTCATCAAAAGTGCATTCAACTGTTACTGAAAAAAATTAAACATCACCCAACAGGTATTTTGCGTTGTTAATCAGGATTATTGTAAACTTGAATCAACAAAATCGTTTTTCATAAACCTCACCATCATTCAATTTTTCGTTAGTTAAATGAAACAATCCTGTCAATGAAAGAAAAAATAATGAACACTTTGTATACAATCATTGTTCATCCTTTTCCACATACAAAATAAGCAACCATAGCGCGCTTCTTTTCGTATGTTTCCTGCAAATAGAAATCAAATGACAATCAACAAGATCATCATGCCGGCATTGTTGCTGATGTTAAGTTTAACCTCATGCGCTGAGAAACAAACAGCAAGTAATAATGATCAAACAAATAACGAGGTGACTGTAAATTTTGCAGCTGATTCTTCCGGTTACAACCGGCAAGCCACCTTCGCTTCCGGTTGTTTTTGGTGCGTGGAAGGCATTTATGAAAGTGTGAAAGGTGTGCGGGAAGTGGTATCAGGATATGCTGGAGGAAAAACAAAGAATCCAACCTATGAAAGCATTGGCACCGGAACCACCGGGCATGCAGAAGCAGTAACGGTCTACTATGATTCATCACTCATTGATTATCCGACCTTGTTAAAAATTTACTTCGCTTCACAGGATCCAACGCAGGTGAACGGGCAGGGTCCTGATAAGGGCACACAGTACCGGTCCATTATTTTTTACAGAAATGATATGGAACAACTACTGGCCAAATCATATATCAATCAATTAAATGCATCAGGTAAGTACAATGCACCTGTTGCTGCCGAGGTTGTGCCCTTCACTGTTTTTTATGAGGCAGAAGGTTATCATCAGAACTATGTGCAGCTGAATCCGGGAAACTCGTATGTGCAGTATGAATCCATACCAAGGATCAAAAAGTTTCAAAAATTATTCCCGGAATTACTGAAGCCGGAACGTTCTCTTTTGAAATAATTGCTGCAATTGCTTTTTCTATTTTGAAGAAGACAAGGTTCTCTATAGTGTGCGTATAAAAATTGCAGCTATTATTTTTACTACTACCTGCATTCCGCTAACCGGTTGACAAGATTTTCCTCATAGTTATTCCGTTACAAACACCGAGTATAAGACCTCCTGAAAGAATAATCAACAGATTCAACAATGCCAGTAACAGATTTACTGAACCTGTTGCATTAATAGTCATTGTATAATCTATTACAAGCATTGTTAAACCAGCCAGGGTCCACCCGATGACACAGCCAATAATCCAAAGCCAGGCTGTAGTCGATTGCTTTTTCAGAATCATAAACTGAAAGAAACCGGTTGTTATTCCACCAAGTGCAACATCAAAGATTAGTTTGTTGGCAATGGCATCTGTTCGCATCACATCCAAAATAATAAATGGAAGTCCCATGCCAAACAATGAAGCCCAGATCCAATTGGCCTTAAGTTTTATAAAGTTTCTGAAAAACCACCATTGAGAAAGACCAACACCCGTACCCATACCCACACCCAGGTAAAATTGCATATGTTCTATGCCGGCGGCGTCAAGGATTGAAGAAAGCAATAGTATCAGAAAGACCCCAAGCAACCATCCTATAAAAGTCGCTTTAGTCCACCTGCCAACCGAAACTTTTTTTTTACTAAGTCCCATTGAGATTGTCATGCATACTATGTGTGGTATCCGGAATAAAATAGCTTGTCAAAGAAAATAAGCTCGAGCATATCGATATTGGAACAGTTTATAATACAAGGGGTAAGAGCGTTTTCATTTCCGGATTTAACTTCATAATTCACTGACAGCAATCAATGATGATGCCCGCCCGGCCCATGCACATGACCATGCTGAAGCTCTTCCAGCGTTGCCAAACGCACATCAATAACTTCTCCTGTAAAATGCAATGTTCTGTCAGCAAGCGGGTGGTTGAAATCCATTACTACATTGTCCTCATTTACCTCTTTAATCTTTCCCTCATATCTGTTGCCTGCATTATCAGACATCGGTACTGTATTCCCTACCACCAGTAAACCAGGATCCGGTTTTCCATCGGCACCGGCAAAGACACTGATAGGAACCGGAACAATATTCTGGGCATCACTCAATCCATATCCATTTTCGGCACTTATCAGGAAATCGAAAACGCCGCCTGCAGCTTTTCCAGCAAGATTCATTTCAAAATCCGGAAGCAACTGCCCGGCTCCAAACAGAAAGACAAACGGGTTTTCAACAGATGTTTTTTCTATTTCCGTTTCAATTCCGTTTTCATCAACGGTGAGCCGGTAATTAAGGGTGACCACCATTCGGTTTTCAATTATCATAATACAGATTTATCGGTGAAAAAGTGGCACAAACTAATACAATAGTTGCAAAAGAAGTAACGGTAGCACCATAGGTAAATTGGAATTGCAAGAAATAGATTGCACCAATAAATGGCAAACCAGCCTTCAACAAACTTTATTAAACAAAAGATGAAAAACTGGCCAGTGCTTTATTAAAGAAACTTCGAAAAGTTACATCTTGCAAAATAATGACAATCACTACACAATCCTGTTTGACATTTCTTGTAGATTCACATCACAATTTTAAAGTATGCAGGAAGCTTCACTTGACAGATGGACAACGCTGTTCCTGGTAGCTGCCATCCAGGGAATATTTCTTGCCATTGCGCTCTTTCTTCATAAAAAAGGTGACCGCAAAGCAAATACATTTCTTGCTGTTGTATTGTTATTGTTTGGATTTATGATGGCATTTTATGTTGCCTATTGGAGTGGCTATGCAACTAAATTTATTTGGATGAATTGGTGGACTGTACCCTTCACCTTTTTATACGGGCCGCTGATTTATTTCTACCTGTATAAACTGGAAAAAGGAAACCTGCCAAAGAAATTTGCCATCCATTTTATACCGGCCGTTATTCAATATTTTTTCCTGGTTCCATTTATTATCAGGAGTTTATTTGGAAGAATTGAATGGCTTCGAAATCACTTTTTTTCACATGATAAATTGATCGAGGTAGTCTTGCTGCTTTTTACTCATTTACAGAATATAAGCCTGGCTATTTATGGCATTGCTATCTTCCTGCTTGTGCGAAACGATCAACAGCAATTGAACAAATTTGCAGAGAAAGATGAATTTGTAAAAAACTCCTGGCTGAAAAAAGTAGCCTGGCTCTATGCAGGTTTTACTATTGCCGTATGGAGCTATTGGATACTTGCCTGGTCAGGTTTAATCAGGTTGGAATATGATTACCTGATTTCCTTTTCCATGACACTATTCATTTATACTGTCGGTTACCTGGGCTTTCATCAACCTGAGATCTTTGGCAGTACCACAATAAGCAACAGTAAACTACCGGAAACAAAGTATGCAAGGTCATCGCTAAAAACAGATCAGGCTGGTATGCTGCTGAACAAGCTATTGCAAATTATGCAGGAAGAAAAGCCCTACCTCGACAGCAACCTGAAGATTCAGCATTTGGCCGAAAAGGCAGGTGTTTCCTCCCATCACCTTTCACAGATCATCAATGAAAACCTGAATCAGAATTATGCTGACTTTGTCAATTCCTATCGTATTAATGAAGCAAAACGACTATTACTTTCCCCTGAATATGAACAGGAAAAAATACTGAGTATTGCTTTTGATGCTGGCTTTCAAAATAAAGCCACTTTCAATGTTTCTTTTAAAAAATATACCGGTATGTCTCCGACTGAATTTAAAAAGTACCAGCAAAATGTGCTTGTCAACTAACCTTCTCTTTAGTATTTGTAATAACAAAGTTGATCGCTATTGAAAAGATGCCGTTTGGATTAGCGGACCATTTCACTCAATAGAGAATGCCATACGCTCAAATCTTCCTCTTTAAAGCAGCCTTTTAGTATGAAAACCCGAAAATGAGGTCTGATATTATCGGACAGAACCCGTTTAGAAGATGGTGCATAGATATTTGAGGACTTTATTTCTCCACAAATCACAAACGCTATGAAATACCTCTTACTAACCCCGCTATGCTTTTGTTTAACACTTACTGTTCTTGCTCAACCCTTTTCAAAAATCACTGATCCGGCCAACCCCATTTTCAGCGATACACCTGAAACCTTTTACCAGGGTGCCAGCTGGATAGACTATGATAATGATGGCTTGCTTGACCTTTTTGTAGTGAGGAAAGCATTGTATCACAATGAAGGAAATGGCAATTTTTTAAAAGTAATTAACAGCGGGCTCATCACTTCCGCAGGACTTGGTAATAGCTGGGCGGATTATGACAATGATGGTGATATTGATTGTTTTATTTCAGGTGGTAATAACAGAGGTTCATCGTTATTTACCAATAAGGGTGACGGCACTTTTGAACGAAACCTGGAAGGGCCATTGGCTGACAGCCTAGCGCTTCGCGCCTGGAGTTGCGCCTGGGGTGATTATGATAACGACAGTTATACAGATATTATCCTGGCCGCTCCCTATAATTTTATTGCCATTACAGACAATAACAAACTGCTGCATAACAAAGTAAATAGCACATTCGAGCGTATCGATACTTCCATCATTTGCCAGGAGCCGGGAGCTTATACGGTTGCCAGCTGGTCTGATTTCGACAACGATAAAGACATTGACCTCTTTATTGGCAGCGGACCTGTTAATGGAACTCTGTTACCGGATTATCTTTACAAGAATAATTTAACGGAAACAGGCATACCCTCTTTTGATGAATTAACCGTTGCTCCGCTTACGGAACCACGCGACGGACAGCAATGGAACTGGATAGATTTTGACAACGATAGCGACCTGGATGGTTTTGTTACCAACTATACAGGGTTTGATGTAACTGATGGATATGTAAATGAATTCTACAGGAATGATAATGGAACCTTTGTTAAATTGACTTTCAGCGATGTGGGAAGCATTGTAACCGATGAGCACATATCACTTGCCAACATATGGGAAGATTTTGACAATGACGGTGATTTAGATTGCCTGGTTATTAATGATGCCGGACAGAGTAATGTCTATTACCAGAACAATTGGAATTCCGGAAGCCTGGTCTTTAGTAAAGTATCCTCACTCCCTTTTCTTGAAACCGACAATCCCAACTTCAGCGGAACGGCGGGCGACTATGATAATGATGGCGACCTTGACTTATTTATCTCTTCTTCCGGCAGTGCAAAAGGCCTTTACAGAAACGATCAGGCCAATGGAAACCGGTGGATAAACCTGAAACTGGTGGGAACGATCTCCAATAAGTCTGCTCTTAATGCAAAGGTTCTTGTTAAAGCAGTAATAAACGGAGCAGCAGTATGGCAAATGCGTGAGGTTTCAGCCCAGAGTAGCTTCAATGGTATGAATTCGTTGAATGTGGAATTTGGATTTGGTAATGCTACGGTGGTCGATTCAATAATAATTAAGTGGCCATCAGGTATTATTGACTACTATACCGGCATTGCTGTCAATCAATTTTATACCGCTGTTGAACAACAAGACCTTACAGTTGGCATGAATGAATTACAGAATGAAATTTCAGCAACAGCGTTGGAAATTTATCCAAATCCAGCATCCACTTTTTGCAGGGTACGGACCGTTCCTTCCAACACGATGCAGTGTACACTAAACATCTATGATCAGCTTGGCAACCGGGTTCTCCTGCTTTTCGATGGAACCCTTTCTAAAGGCATTCATGACTTTGAATGGCTAACAGCCGATGTTCCGGCAGGTTTATACACCTGCCGTTTCATATCGGAGAATAGCTATTCATCCATAAAGATCTTGGTGGTTAAATAAATAAGTTGCGTTGCTTCTTAGCAATTATGGCAAACTATTTTATGCATTTTAAGACTTCAAAAAATGATTTTCACCTTAGTAGTTTATATTTGCAGCAAAATAAAATCTACTATGAGAAAAACCTTTAATTACCTGGTGTTGGCTGCTTTCATTTTTGGTGGCACCTTCAACAGTTCAGCACAAACCCTTACCGTTCCTGCTCCAAGCCCTACGGCCAAGTTTTCACAAAAATTCGGAACCTCTTCCATTGATTTGGTTTATAGTCGTCCCGCAGTAAAAGGAAGAACCATCTTTGGCGACCTTGTACCTTACGGTGAAGTTTGGAGAACCGGAGCCAATTCTTCTACCAAGTTGACTTTCGGCGCTGATGTTAAGGTGCAAGGCAACAATGTACCGGCAGGCAAATATGCATTGTACACGATTCCGGGAAAAGAGGAATGGGTAATCATTATTTCAAAAGACACCACTTTATGGGGTGCTTCCGGTTATAAATCGGATAATGAACTCATTCGCTTCAAAGTGGCTCCCATGAAAGTGTCACATACGGTAGAGTCATTTACTATCGACATCAATAATATTAAACCTACTTCATGTGATATCACTTTGTATTGGGATAAAACCGGAGTAACATTCGGTGTAACCCAGGATATTGATCCAATCATTATGAAGCAGATTGATGAAGCGATGAAAAGTGATAAGCCACCTTACTGGCAGGCTGCCAACTATTACTTTGAAAATGGTAAAGACATCAACCAGGCATATGCATGGGTAAACAAGGCGATTGAAACCCGTCCTGAAGCTTACTGGATGATGACCACCAAGGCCAAGATGGAAATGAAGATGGGCAAAAATGCAGATGCTGTTACAACTGCTACACAGGCATTGGAACTGGCAAAGAAAGAAAACGACAACAGCTATATTCAGCAGAATGAAAAGACGATTGCTGAAGCAAAAGCGAAAAAATAAATTTTATTATCAATTCAAGAAAAAGGCGGTAACTGATACCGCCTTTTTTATTTGAATCATACTTCCTTTATTGCAATCAACATAAAAGACATATCACCAAATCTTATTGTGTAACAAGTATTGCTGCACATAATCACGGATTCCTTCTTCAAGTGAATAAAATGGTTTTGAATAGCCAATGCTTCTTAACTTTTGCATATTGGCTTCTGTAAAATACTGGTACTTGTCACGGATATCTTCAGGAATTTCGATCCAGTCAATATTTGGTCTTAGCGACATTGCCTGGAAGGTACTGTTCGCAAGATCCAGGAAGGTGCGTGCCAGGCCTGTTCCAAGGTTGTAAATGCCTGAATCCTTTTTATGATGAAAGAAAAACATCAATACCTCTGTCACATCTTTCACATAGATAAAATCACGGCGCTGTTCGCCATCTTTAAAATCCGGACGGTGTGACTTGAATAATCTGATGTTTCCATTTTCCCTGATCTGGTTGAAACCATGAAATACTACAGAGGCCATTCTTGACTTATGGTATTCATTGGGGCCATACACATTAAAGAACTTTAGTCCGCACCAGAAAGGTGGTGTTTCAGTCTGTTGTAAAACCCATTTGTCGAATTCGTTTTTGGAAATTCCATATTCATTCAATGGCTTTAACAATGGAATCAGATCAAGCTGATCATCATAGCCAAATTCACCGCCGCCATAGGTTGCTGCGGAAGAAGCGTAAATCAGCGGGATGCCATACTTGGTGCACCGCTGCCAGATATCCTTTGAATAATTGAGATTAAGATCATCGAGCAGTTCCTTATTTGCTTCCGTGGTATCTGTTCTGGCGCCGAGGTGAAAAATAAAATCAATGGAATCGTGCTGCAAGTCGAGCCAATCGATGAATTCATTTCTTTCAATAGTATTCAGATAACGCTTCAGCTCATAATTGCGCTTCTTCTTATCAGATGAAAAATCATCTACCAGCCCAAGATGATAATTGCCTTCCTCATTCAGTTTTGCAACAAGGCAAGAACCAATAAAACCTGCTGCTCCGGTAATGATGATCATGGCTGTAACACTTTGAAATTATTAATCTGTGAATCAAGAATGGTATTCTTATACATTGAATAAGAAATGCATCACATCTCCGTCTGCAACCACATATTCCTTTCCTTCAACCCGCAACCGGCCTACTTCCCGGCATTTCGCTTCGCTTCCGTACTTAATGAAATCGTTATAAGCAATTACTTCTGCCCTGATAAATCCTTTTTCAAAATCGGAATGGATTACACCGGCTGCTTGCGGTGCCACCATACCACTCTTAATGGTCCATGCCCTTACTTCCTGCACACCGGCAGTAAAATAGGTGAATAGGTTCAGCAAGTGGTACGAACCATGTATGAGTTTTTGCACGCCTGATTCCTTTAATCCCAGGTCGTTGAGAAATGCTATTCGGTCATCATAACTTTCAAGTAATGCAATCTCGGCTTCAATAGCTGCAGAAATAAAAAGCAACTCAGCAGTTTCATCTTTCACTGCATCCATCAATTGCTTTGTATACTTATTACCTGTTACCACGGATGCTTCATCCACATTGCACACATAAAGTACAGGTTTAGCGGTGAGTAAAAACATATCAGCTACTGCTGCTTTGTCTTCCTCGCTCAATGCCACACTCCGTGCCGACTTACCTGATTCGAGATGAGACTTGTAGGCATGTAACGAATCCATGATACGCTTTGCATCGCGGTCACCTGTCTTTGTTACCTTTTCTTGCTTTGCAATCCGCTTTTCCACCGTTTCCAGGTCTTTCAATTGCAACTCCGTATCAATTATTTCTTTGTCGCGCACCGGGTTTACCGAGCCATCTACATGTATCACATTATCGTCGTCGAAACAGCGTACCACATGAATAATAGCATCGGTACTCCTGATATTTCCTAAAAATTGATTGCCAAGCCCTTCGCCTTTGCTGGCGCCTTTCACCAGACCAGCTATGTCAACGATCTCTACGGTGGTTGGAACAATTCTATTGGGATTTACCAGTTTAGCCAATTCAGTCAGTCGCTGGTCAGGTACCGTAATCACACCAATATTAGGTTCTATCGTACAAAAAGGGAAATTCGCTGCCTGTGCTTTTGCATTCGAAAGCGCATTAAAAAGGGTTGACTTCCCTACGTTTGGTAATCCTACTATGCCACACTGTAAACCCATGATCTGCTTTTTTTGAGGCGCAAATATAAACGTTTCGGTTGCAGTATTGGGGTATCATTTTTTTTGGAGTTTACGACAATTCGTTCATCTTGTCAAGCAATGGTTGGTGGGCTAAATGGTTAAATGGCTAAATGGCTAATTTGCTGTGACGAAGCCGATCACTTGCTATCCTGTAATCACTACTTTGCTTTACTCAGTTACTCAAATACTTAATACTCAATTTCAACACCCAATAATCTATATCCAAATTGTGTGTTCAATATTGATTTTTTTCCAGCAGTACAATGGTACGTACTCGCAATGACGGTTAATTAAAGCGGCGTTGCATGGTGAAACAAAGAAGCAATCCCACCACAAAGATGCCAAGTCGACAAAAAACAAAATCACTGATGATCCTCCGCCTCTTCTTAGCGACTTGGCGTCTTCGCGCTAAATAAAATTCTTCGAGAATGTTATCATTAATACCAATATAGATTTGTCGTACACCCTTTTTTGAAGGTTGTATGCCAACTATCGCCAATTCGAACTGCCTTGCTGATTTAGTTCAGCATCTACTTCAGCGGAATGATCCCAAAACAACTTTGCAATTGCATCATACTAAATAGATACCATTTTTACAATGATGTTCAAGTTCCGTTAGAAACCAACTTTTGATAACAAGATCGATTGAAGGCAATTACGGATTGTTACGGTATTCACAGGGAATCAGCATTTGTGGTCCCAATTACAACTTGAAGATGTCGAAACATATCTCAGAATAAACGCACTCCCGCTACAAATCCAGGTGCCAGGCGAACGGTGTTGTTTTCACTTACACTCTCATAAAAGTAATTGTCGAGAAACGGTTCGTAACGGTTACTCTGTACACTGACGTTTAATGTTGGACCTGCAAAAACACTGAAATATTTATTGAAGCGGTATCCACCCATTACACGCAACTGGTTAATCATGTTGATCTCATCGAAACTCACATAGCTGCGATGCATTGACCATGCCATACCATCAATCTCAATAAATGCTTTCTTCTTAACAGGAATATGTCCACCAATACCAATACCAAAACCAAAAGGAAGTTCAGTTTGGAAAGGCGACACACCATAAGCATAAATATTATAAACGGATTTCGTACCCACGCGAATACCGCCATTAAACATCAGAAAGTCGCTGGTCCAAAGGGCTACATCAAATACTCCATCAGAACTTACACTCACTAATCCGATGGCTGCACCCTTTATTGTATCGGAAATATTAATTAAACCAATCTGTACACCGTCTACATTTTGTCCGAAATTGATTAAGCTGATTTGTGCTCCTACTAACCTGTTGGCCACATTAAACACACCGCCGATTTGCCCGCCTTTTGCTTCTGCGAGGGAAACATTGCCGACTCCGGCAACCTGCCATCCGGTTGATTGCTTTTCACTACTTACTATATTGACAATGCCGGCCACTTGTGCTCCATTCAGGCTGTCGGCAGAAATATTGGTTATGCCCGCTGCCTGAAACCCGGTAACATAACTGCCGCTTACATTTGCGATACCTGCAAACTGAGCCCCATCTACTGATTCGCCTACATTAGCCAATCCGCCAAACTGTGCACCTTTAACATATCCGCCGGTGAAATTTGCTAATCCTCCGAATTGTGCTCCCTTAAGATTGCCCCCCGCAAAATTCGCAAGTCCGCCAAATTGTGCTCCCGTTACATAGCCTTTAACCCCATTCAACAATCCACCAAATTCTGCTCCTTCCAATGCGCCATTATAACCCTGTAAAATATTGAGTGAGAAATAATGCATATACTTATAGCCATCTATTCCATTACTACTCAAAGGAGTTATGAAAGAAACCTGCGCGTAGCGTGGTGTATAAAGTGAATCCTGGCTTAGTTGCTCCGGCGTTTTGCCGGCTGCCCGCATGGAATCCATTTTACTTCCACCGGCTGTTTTATCAACTTTTGAAGAATCTGTTCCAAAAACAAACCATCCTTTCTTCTTTTCCACTGAGGCATCATTGACTGTACTGTCTGCATTGAAAGCCGTGATGTCTTCTGGAGCATTGGATTCCTGCTTCTCTTTTCCCTTTGACTTTTGTTTGTCGCTATTATTGGATTTAGTATTCTTATCTGCATTTGATTTATCACCTAAAGAAGGTGCTGCAATAATCGCTGCGCCGGCTACAACACCTGGCAAGAGGTTGCCATCCTTATCTTTTGATTCACTAACAATTATTGCAGAATCAGTGGCGGATAATTCAGTCTTTGCTTCCGGTACAACAGCTGCTACTACTGGTTCCAATACCCTACCGGTGTCAATATTACCGGAAGAAAGCGCATTGTGCTCAACAGCAACCTGCTTTTCCAATTCCACTGTAGTGGTATCAGTTTGCACGAGATTATCAGCGACTATTGCCGATTGATCATTTAGCGGTATGGATGTACCTGCAGGAATAACATCTGTCATTGTACTTTCAGCAGACTCTATTGGTTGTTGCGCTCTTGTGACTACCGGAGTAAGGGGCTCATCAATAATATGCTGCTGAACTTTTTCGGTTGAACCTTTTACGGTGCCATTTTGTAAACCGACTGCATTACCATTTGCTAAAACATCCTTCCCTTTAGTATCAGGTGTCAAAGATGCTGTTGAAGCTGTATTTTTTTCTTCGGCAGCATCAATGTTTGCAGGATGTTCCTGTTCGATTTCATCTGCAATAGCAAATTGCAAAGAATCAATAATGGCTTTCGGCTGTTGCTCCTTTATTAACTGTTGTTCTGCAGCCGGCTGCGATTCCTGTACCAGCGTATCATTTTCAAACAGCGTTTCCTGGTTATACCACAATAATGAAGTAATAATTGCACCGGTCATTAATCCTCCTCCAAACATAGTCCACTTTTTTTGTATGAATTGTTTAAACCAATTGGGTTTAGGCGCAGCAACATAGGCAGACAACAACTGATCGAAATTTTTATGGCTGTTGATGACTTCGTCGCTCAGCGGCACATATTCAGTTTTGAATTTGATCTTTCTCATGGCCGTGAATTAAACTGCTACCGTAATTAAATTTCTAATACGCTCCAGGATGCGATGAACTTTTACTTTCGCATTATTCTCTGTGATCCCTTTGATGTCACCAATTTCTTTGAAAGAGCGTTTTTCAAAGAACCGCATCTCAATCAATTCAAGGTCTGTTGCATTTAATTTCTTAATAGCTGCAAACAATGCTTCCCGTTTCGCAACTTCTAAATGCCCGTAGTCCTCGTCCATTATTTCATTCACCCCTTCATTCTCAATGCTTACGATTCTGAATTTCTGTTGATCCCTGAAATGTTGCATCACTTCATTACTGGCGATACGATACAGCCAGGCGGAGAAAGGAATGCCACGGTAAATGAACCGGTCAATTCCCTGCATGGCTTTGAGGAAAACCTGCTGCGCTATATCGGCTGATAGTTCCTCATCATCTGTTCTTCGATAGATGAAAAGGAATATCTCCTTATAGTGCCTGTCGTAGAAATACCTGAAATGCTTCGGGTCTTTCTGGGCAGCAGCTATCCTTGACTGTTCTTCCGTATTCACAAGGGGTGAGATAATGTTTCTGAAAATGGGTTACCTGCTTATTACCTTTTAATTAATCGACGTGTATCACAGAACCACTTCCGCCGATGGTGACATTCAATGCAGGATTACCCTTATACATGAGGCTTCCGCTTCCACTGATTGTTCCGGACAGCAACGTGGAAACATTTACTTGTCCAAGACCGGAACCACTGATGGTAAAATGGCATTCTTCAACCGGGTAGTCGTATGCCTGCACTGCGCCGGAACCTGATATGGTGAGGTCGAGGTTTGTAGGCTTGCCCGTATCTGAGGCATTGCCTTTACCAAGCATGGTAATAAGACCGGAACCTGCAACCACAGCACTGGCATTTCTTGATTCCCCGAGGTAATTTATTACTCCGGAACCACTGATGGTCAGATCAACTGCATCTGTATAAATAGAATCGTTTGCATTGAAAACACCGGAACCACTTACTACAAGTGACATAGTGGTTGCATTAAATTCATTTGTTGTGGTAACAATACCTGAACCGCTGACTTCAACCTTGGTTAAAGCAGGCATCGTTACATACACAACAATCGGTTCGTGCTTGTTGATGCAATGCTTCGTATAGATCTGCAGTTCATCGCCTTTAATTTCAGTCATTACTTCATCTAACAGGTTCTGTTGTGCCTGCACTTTAACTTCATATTCAGTTCCCTGCGTGATAATTACTTCTACATCCGTTTCATTTTCTATTTGGGTAAACCCTGTTATAGATCGCATTTCAGTTTGAACGGAGCCGTCTCCATTTTTGCAGGGCCATCCATCCTTTTTGCAGGAAGTGGAAGTAATTACAAGAACAGCAACGATTAAAGCAGCATTAATTAAATTGGATTTCATCTTTTTTAAAATTGTTTGTAGTTAGAACGACTAATGAAAGAAAGGTTACAGGCTATTCGAAAAAAAATATTCGAATTCCGGTATTGGACACGATTAAATGACTGGAATTCAGTTATTTATGAAAATAACCGGATAATTTGTTTTTGAGGAATTACACCTCCTTCGAATTTCCAACCACTTAATCAAATAATATGCTAAATATTTTACAGATATCTTGAATTGGCAACCTGTACCTCCTGATTTCTACAATTTCTACAGGAATTACTTTAATGAAAGGCTGTTTGCCTGACCTTCCTACTTCAGTACCACTATTTTCTCCACCTTCCTTTCGCCCTGAAGATCAATCACCAGGTAATAGATTCCATTGGCAATATGGCCCGGAGGTATCCACCTGGCAGAAAATAATCCTGCCGGCATGGTTTGGTTATTTAACAGTGTTACCACTCTATTTCCTGAAATATCAGTAATAAAAATGGTTGCCCTGTCTGACTTTGCCAAAGCGCATTCTATCAGAGCACCCGCAGCAGAAATTGGGTTGGGAAAAACATGTATGGCGGGTATACCGGCTGCAACATTTCCGGCATCAACCGAAATAAGGGCATCGATACCGGTGTTCTTCCACAAGCCTCCTGCCACGCTAGCCGCCCAAATTGTTTGGCCGCTTGCATCATTTGGATCGATCATAATGGCTCTTGTTCTTCCGCCAACGTCTAATGGTCCACGTTCATTCCAGGTAATTGAAAAGTCGGGCCCGGACATGGGTACCTGGCCGGTAAACATTCCCCTACCATGCGTTGCTGCAACAATCAAATGATCAGAAGGCCGGTAACTTAACATGCTCACCCTAACATTAGCAAGCCCTTCATTGATTGGCAACCAAATGGTATTATCACCTGCTAAAGAATTGGTATAAAAAACTCCTAACTCTGTGGCGAGGTAACAAACGCCGTCTTGTGCCGGATGGGGAAAAATCCAATTCACGGGAAGGTTGGGCAGGTCACCATCATGCGAAGTCCAGGTAACAGCGGGTGAGGTTGCATTCTTTGTTTCCCAGATATTTTTTATTCCATAATTTGAATAAATGGCAAATACATGATTCACATCTTCCGGATCAACAAATACGCAGGAGCAATACACCGGATTAAAAGTAGAACCGGAAGGCAATTGATTAGCCGGATCACAATCGGTCCAGGCATGCGTCAACGTAGTCGTATCTGCCCTTTCAATGCGATATATATTTCCACCACTGCCTTTACCGATAAACACCGTTCCGGGCTGACTTTTGGAAATACCAAGAGCGGTAATGGCGCCCACCGTTTTTGAAGCCCTTTCCCATGAGGAATCCGTAGCGGTAGAGGCATGCTTTAACCTCCACAGTCCTTTGCTGGAAGATGCCATATATAACAACTCCGGATCATTAGGATCAATAGCCATCGGATTAATAAACTGCACATCATTATCAGTGAGGTAAGCATTGGTGATGGTATCCGGTATATCATAACCGGCATTATTGTGCCGGAAGGTGCCGTTACTGTTTTTAGTAGTATAGATGAGTTGCGGATAATTGTAGTTGACAGCACAAAAACCTCCGTCGTATCCGGAAAGCACTTTATGCGGACTGATACCTGGCGATTGCATCTGGTTGCTTCCATTATCCTGTGTGCCGCCTATGATAGTCAGGTTACCGGCGGCGGGATGCAGTGCAGATGCATAGTACTGTGTTACCCGGTAACCGAGATTTCTTTCATAGATATCGGGAAATTCATTGGTGAAATTGCCCGACTTCCATACACCGCCATCGTTACCGAAATAAACGGTATCGGAATTCCTGAAGAGAATGGCATGCTGATCGACATGGGTATACTGATAGTCTGACGAGTCAGGATTTCCATGTGTTAGCCGGTTCCAGGTAGTACCACCATCTTTCGAACGCCATTGATGAAGGCCTCCTGCCACCACAGTATTTTCATCATTCGGATCCACTGCAATTATAATATCGTACCAGGCCTGTCGCTTTGCAAACTGTAAATCTCCTCCCGGATCAGGAATGGTAAACCAGGTGTTACCCTTATCTATTGTTTTATAGAAACCTTTAATACCATAGTCGGTTGTATTGCCGGCAATGGCATAGGCTACACTGTCGTTAGAAGGTGCAGTAGCCATCTCCACTCTGAAAATACCTGATGTTGGAAAGCCGTTGGTTTGTTTAACCCATGTGCCGGAATCGCCTGTTTCAGAAAAATATACAGCACCGGCCTGGAAGATGCCAGTTGTAGCGAAGATGCTGCCATTCTTTGTGAATTCCACATCACAGATGCTGTTATTCTGCGAACCCGGAACGTGCAACACTTTTTTAAATGAAGCTCCGCCATCCTGTGAACGCATCAACCCTGAAGCTGACGTGGCAACATAAATATCGCTGGTAGCCGGATGCACGTCAATATCCTGGCAATAGCTGAATAAAGAAGTATCTGTTGCCGGAAGCTGTTGCCAGCTGTTTCCTGCATCTGTTGATTTCCAGACACCGGCACCAATGGCTGCATCTGCATTGTACCAGCCTTCGCCGGTACAGAAATAATAAGTTTGCAACTGTTGAGGATCATAACACATCTTGGTAATCGCTATAGAAGAAAAAAAATCATTCACCAGTTGCCATTCGCCGGTTCGGTTGGTAGCCTTTGAAATAAAAGGCTGCGCTGAAATTTTTCCACCGGCAATTAATTGTTGGTATGCTTCCCATATAGCAAAATGAGGAATGCGCCCTGTGACCGGATCTGCGTATCGGTTTTTCTCCCATTCCATTCTGCTAATGGGGGATTCAGGACCGGAGTATTCAGTGTTTTGTATACTTAATTTTAGATCAGGTTGTAAAACAAAAAACATGCAGGATAGCATACCTGTGATAGCAAGAGCGGCGATAAATGTGGTAGTAAACTTCATGCAGCATGTTTATTGTTTCAATATAAACATACTACTATTCGCCAATAATATTTCATGCCTGGCAAAATGAAACTGTGTGATTAAATTAGATTATCACTGTCAATGCGTTTCATTCCCGAATAGCTTCAACATCTAAGTCATCATTATTTGCATCCCTGCATTACTGTATTGAAATATCGCTATTGCAATTTAGCAGTTACCGGGCTTCGCAATCCGGAGTACTTATACAACTCAGCATAAACTGAACCCACGATAATCGGTGATTCCACACGTACCGGTATTTTATTTTTGTCATCGGTAACCCATACCCGCATTTCTTCGCCTCCTTTAAAAATGGTCCCTTCAATCAGTAAAGGGCTAAACTTGATGCAACTGTACTTTCCGCTTTTTGTGGTAACAATCTCCTTACCGAGATAACGTATGTACACGGGATAAATCCGGTCATCAAGAAAAAGTGTTACGGGAATGGTGTCATTCTTTTTATAGAGTGTGAAATCAATATTACGCGCAAAGTAAATGGCAGACAGCACATCCTGTATACAATCAGGTATCGCAAAAGTCCCTTTACCTGAAACAGCCTGGTTTTCTTTATGTTTGAACACCACATTCTGATTGATGATGTAACCTCCTTCATTCACATTCCTGATAAAGCGAAGGGGTTTGAGCGTTTGCATATCAATATAGGATTCATACTGATCGCGCACTTTATAAAACATATCATACGACTTATACGTACTCCCTGTTCCTATCATATGGTAACATGGCACATTATTGAAAAAGCCTTCATTCACCTTGAAAGAAACTTCGCCGGCATTAAGCCATAATGAATTCCAGTTGTAAGAAACTTTATAATAGACCTGCTCCCCAATGCTGAATGCCGTATTCTTTACCGTGCATTCGTCGCCGGATTGTGCCCTGACGGCAAACTGCATCATTAACAACAAAATGATCAACCTTATAATCTTCATTGCTTTTCGAATTGATTTGAAAGTATATCCAGATAAATAACGTACCAAAGATGCGGGTTTTTCAGCATCCTGTCATTTAAAGAAATGCTCAAGGCTCAAAATGTATTCAAACAAGCAAGCTTTTGAACATGCCGGCGGCGCGCTGCGTTCAACATCATCAATTTTTTTAGACGAAGAACAGTAACTTGCTCAATGAAAAATGTTGCTTTGAAAGACCTGCATGCAATGAACAGCAAGAACGAACCGGTAGCCCGAAAAATTATTCTGGGTATTGATCCCGGCACCAATATCCTTGGTTATAGTGTGATCTCCATTCAGAAAGACGAAATGAAGCTGATTGAGATCAATGTGTTGCGCATGGACAAAGCTCCCGATCATTATCAGAAACTGAAAGAACTGTTTACAGGACTAAACAAGATCGTTGAGAAGTACAAACCAACAGAAGTAGCCATCGAAGCCCCTTTTTTTGGCAAGAATGTACAATCTATGCTGAAACTCGGCAGGGCACAGGGCGTTGCCATCACGGTTGCACTGTCAGCTAATCTGCCAGTTTTTGAATATGCCCCGAGAAAGATCAAGCAATCTATAACAGGAAACGGCAACTCCTCTAAAGAACAGGTAGCTGCCCTGCTATCCCACCTGCTGAAGTTTGATCATCAATACCTGCTGCTCGATGCTACGGATGCGCTGGCTGTTGCCGTCTGTCATCATTTTCAAAATAAAGTGATGCTTCCGGGCAATAAGAAAGTATCCGGATGGAAACAGTTTCTGCAAGAAAACCCGGAGCGTGTTATTAAAAAAAGGTAACTACTCAGCCGAAGGGAAAAATAGCACACGGATGATACGGATTTGACTGATCAGCACAGATTAAAATAATTTTGAGTTAATACTCAATACAAGAACTGTTCTGATAAAAGCGGAAGGAAAATGATCAGGTAAAAATTAAATCCATAAAAAATCCGTCCGTTCAGTGCCATCCATGTTCCATTTTGAATCTTCATCTACTAAGCAATTACAAAAAAAAGCCCTGATTTACAGGGCTCTTATGTTTTTAACAGGATGAGACTATGCCATTTCCGGCCTGCCCAATTGTTTAAGATAGCGGTAATGTGAACGAACCGCATCAAAAAACTTTGTATGGTAATGGTAAGGTACATTGTACTTCTCAGCCGTGCTTTGTAAAATCTTGCTGATAGCAGGGTAATGGACACTGCAAACACGTGGGAACAGATGGTGCTCTACCTGGAAATTCAATCCCCCCACATACCAGTTGATAAAGCGGTTACCCATGGCAAAATTGCTGGTGGTGCGCATTTGGTGTACCGCCCAGGTTGCTTCTATTGTTCCTTCGCCTTCATTCTTTACATGCTCCGTTCCTTCCACTGTATGTGCCAACTGAAATATGATGCCTAAAATAATACCTGCAACCATATGAACGGTGAAAAATCCAATCAGGAATTGCCACCAGGTAATATCCATTACCAGTAACGGGATAACAATTGTATAAGAATAATAAACCAGCTTAAACAGTATCAGCATGATGATCTCTGTAACAGGATGCTTCTTATTCTTATAAGGGCCAATATCTGTCTGAGAAAGTTTCTTGTAATCTTTAAAGAATACCCAGAAGAACGTAGCAAATGAATAAGCAATAAATGCAAGCACATGCTGATACCGGTGAACGGGTTTGTATTCTTTATGCTTCGACAAACGGATAAAAGGTGCAAGTTCCAGGTCTTCGTCGTACTCGTGGATGTTGGTGTAGGTATGATGCACTACATTATGTGTAATACTCCAGACATAACGGTTGCCTCCAATCAGGTTCATCGTTAATCCAAGAATATAATTGACTTTTGAATTGGAAGAATATGCCCCGTGAATGCTGTCATGTGCCACAGAGAAACCCAGTCCCGCTATTCCCATACCCATTACGACACAGAGCAACAACATCGTCCACATCGGTAAGAAATCAGCAATGATTAAGCCGTAAGAGCCAAAGGTGAAAGTGAAGATCAGGATCGTCTTTAAAATCATTTGTGCATTGGCATGCGGCGATAAATTACGCTCCTCAAAATACTTATTGACCTTTGATTTCAGTTCTGAGTAAAACTGATCGGTAGTTGATTGTTGAAAGGTGATTTTTCCTAGTGACAAGTTTGTAGGATTTAAGTGTAAGAAATTGGCCCGCAAGGTAGCAAAAAAAGTTGAGATTGTCGTATGGTATTCAATATTCCATTCATGACTCTGCTCACCATTGCAATGCATTACACATGTGTAATGTGTTTCATTTTCAATCACATAGACTTATACAAAGAAAACTGAAACGATGATTGTATTATTGTGGCAGCTTAACTTATACAGTAATTTAGAAATTGAATGCTGCAAAAAAGAAACCATTGAGATTCCTGATATTGTTGCTATTGATTTACGGCCGTTTTGATGCGCTGGCACAACAAGATACGCTGCCTCCATTTAGTATTGAGCTGGAAGTAGTGGACGCACCATCTTTACCCGGACTACATTCTTTTGCTAAAGCAATATCGGGCGATAAGTGGTTGATTGTCTCCGGAAGGGTTGATGGCCTTCATAGCTTCTATCCCAATTCGGCATTTGCACCTACAGAAGCCAATCAAATGATCTATGTTGTGGATACAGATGACTGGCAAATCTGGTCGGCACCACTTCAACTGCTGTCCTATTCCATCCGTACCTCGCTGAAGTCAACCAACACCCAGTTCTTTCAGGATGGCGCATATCTTTATGTTATTGGTGGTTATGGGTATGATTCGCTTACTGATGCTAAAATCACCTTCCCGACACTTACAGCACTTGAGATAGATGAAGTGATCAATGAAATTGTTTCCGGAGCACAAAATCTTAGTCCATTTATCCGGCAGATTTCAGATCCTGCATTTGCAATAACCGGTGGCGGACTTCAAAAAACAGGGAATACTTTTTTTCTTGCCGGCGGCCATAATTTTTCAGGGCTCTATACAAAGTTGCCTTCTTCTACTTTTGTTCAGGCCTATACAAATAGCATCACCTCCTTTCAGATTGACGATGATGGCGTCAA
This sequence comes from Chitinophagaceae bacterium, assembly GCA_016704325.1. GTDB lineage: Bacteria > Bacteroidota > Bacteroidia > Chitinophagales > UBA10324 > JACCZZ01. Next base: position 442,203 of record JADJAG010000005.1, on the reverse strand, counting down.
TCTTACCATCAGTGATTATACACAACAAATAGACACACTTCAATTTCACAGGCGCGATCTCAATGTTGCTCCACTTATTTATCCTGACGGCAGTGAAGGCCTGGGTGTTTATGGAGGTGTATTCAGATACGATAAGAATCTGCCTTACCTGCATCCGATCTATATTCAACAAGGAATAGCAACTACAGATCTTTCATTCGAACAAAAAATGAGTCAATATACCTGCCCTGTAATTGCCGTTTACGACTCTGCAAAACAAATTATGCATACTACTTTTTTCGGCGGCATCAGCCTGTTTGATTTTATCGACAGCCTCAATCAGGTTGTTGAAGACACCCTGGTTCCGTTCATAGACGACATTACCACCCTTTCAAGGAATGCTGATGAGATTACTACGGAAGTGATACTGCCGGTTAAGTTTCCGGATCTTGCCGGTGCCAATGCAGATTTCTTTCCTTCGCACGGTATTCCGCAATATGATAACGGAGTAATAAAACTGAATCAGATTGGTGGTAAACAATTGATAGGCTATATCTATGGAGGAATCAATTCTAACAAACCTAATGAAGGGTATACCAATGCCAGCAACCTGGTGTACCGTGTTTTCCTGACGCCGTCAATCAGCACGTCAGCAGAAAGCGCATTTGCAGTATCTCCATTCAGCATCATTCCAAATCCTGCCAATACATCTACCCGGGTTCAGTTTACCTTGAATTCAGTACAACGTATTCGTGTACAATTGATAAATATGTTTGGTGAAGAAGTATTATCAATCAATGAAATCAAATATTCCATCGGAACCCATCAGTTACAAATTGAAACTGCCGATCTTAACACCGGAATGTATACCCTCCTGCTGGTCTCTGAAGATAAGACGGATGCTATTAAACTGATGGTATCAAAGTGAGTATAGATGCGTACTTCTAACCGAATAATCATATTCAACCGAATTATTGGCAAATACCTCAGGGAATAAATCTTCGAAAAAACTTCTATTTAATAGTCCGACCCTAGCGGGCCGGGGATGAACTTCCGTTTTTTTTCTACCATAAGTTTGTCCCTATCGGGACAATCGTTTAATGTTTTAATAATGCATATCCTATAGAATTAAACAAAAACATTTACAATATATTATATGAATCTTTTGCCTGATCAAAATGATTGATAATAATAGCAATTAAACCTTTCTTTTTCTAACCAGATCACTGACAATTGAAGCTGACAACAAACACAACGGAATACCACCACCGGGATGTACACTGCCTCCGCAGAAATAGAGATTCCTGATACCGGAAGAAAAATTTTTATGGCGGAGAAATGCGGCGAATCGATTATTGGAACTGCTGCCATATAATGCTCCCAGATAGGATGCTGTTCGGTTTTCAATATCCTGAGGTGTGAGTATAGATTCAGAAACAATATGCGGACGAATCGTACTATTTAGCATTCTTGAAAGTTTTTCAATGATGGCACTACGTGATTCGCTTACAATTTTTTTCCAGTCCTGCCCTGAATCATAAGGCGCATTAATCATGGTAAACCAGTTTTCACAACCGGCCGGTGCATCAGCAGCCTGTACTTTCGAACTGATATTTACATAAATGGTGGGATCATTGCAAACCTGCCTTTTATTGGTCAGGTAATCAAACTCCCTTTTATAGTCTGCACTAAAGAAAATATTATGGAGTTCCAGGTTTGGAAAGGTTTTGTTAATACCCCAATAAAAAACAAGTGCTGATGTAGATGGAACCTGTGATAAGATTTTTCCTGGCTGCTTTTCATCCGGCAACAATTTCTTATACGTATTCTTTACATCAGCATTTGATACTACTACATCAGCAGTGTCTTCCTTTTTGTTAACCAACACGCCGGCTGCTGATTTGTTATGTATCAGAATTTTTTCAACCGGTGTATTGAAATGAAAGGTCACACCCATTTCCGTTGCAAGCTTACACAGAGAATGTATCACCTGGTACATTCCGCCAACCGGAAAATAGGCACCGGTATTGAATTCGAGATGAGGGATTACTTTTAATGTAGCCGGTGCCAGGAACGGGTCGGAACCATTGTAGGTTGCATACCGGTCAAAAAGTTGAACGACCTTTTCAGATTGAAAGCTATGCTCGTTGCGCGTATGCAAAGAAGTACTGGCATCCAATTTATACAATTGCAAAAAAGCTTTCCATGCCGGCCAGTTTAGGTAGGAGGAAGCAAGATGCAGCGACTGTTTTAGAAAAACCGGGGCAGTGAGCCGATACAGCGACTCACTCTTCTTTAGATAATTTAATACATGAACTAATGGCTCTCCCGTTACCTTATTCACTTCTTCGGCAAATGCATTTACATCGGCAGATGCCTCCAGCGTGGTACCATCTTCAAAGAAGTACTTGTTTATTTTGGAAAGACGCACATAGCGGAAATAGTCTTCAGGACGCTTGCCGCAGAGCGTAAATAATTCATCAATTAATGAAGGCAGTGTTAGTAAAGACGGACCTGCATCAAACCGGAAACCATCCTGCACAAATTCATTGATCTTGCCGCCCGGACCGTTCGCTGACTCATACACATGCACTGCAAAACCCTGATGGGAAAGTCGAATCGCTGTGGCAATGCCTGCAATTCCTGACCCGATAATGATTGCCTTCATAGGCTAAATGAATCCGTTTTGGAAAACAGGAAGGTAACAATGACTTTGGTTGTACAACAAATTGGATATTGATTATTGGGTGTTGAATATTAGATTTTTCAATATTGAATACTCAACACTCAATATTCAATATTCAATTTACACCCGATGGCTTGCGTAAAGCCAACCAATGCCATGCAAGCAAAAAGGTTTGTCGTACTCTACAGGCTTTCATCAACACATGTACCTCAAACTGATTAGGTAAAATACTAATCAGGCCTGTGCCGTTGCCGGTCCGAAGTTCATAGGAATCTTAATATCCTCTGCTTCCTGGATCTCGCCATACATTGATTCAAATTTGCGAAGGTTATCCGCCATCGCTCTCATAAATCTTTTTGCATGCTGAGGAGTCAGTACAATGCGTGCTTTCACTTTTGCTTTTGGAACACCGGGCATTACCTTGATAAAATCTACCACAAACTCCTGGTTGGAATGTTGAATAATTGCCAGGTTGGAATAAATGCCATCAGCCGTTTCTTCACTAAGTTCTATGTTGATCTGATTTTGGGGAATCTGTTTCTCTTTAGGATCCATTTCAATTTTTATTTGTGCAAAGTTAAAATAAAAAAACCGCCCCTGATGAAAGGGACGGTTTGTATTATCCTGATGTTTCATTCCTGATTAATCACTCATCCAGGCTTGGGAGGTTGCCCATCAACTCACGTTTCGAAGCAACCAGTTTATCATATTCTTCCTGTGAACCAACCACGATGTTTTCATATTCGCGCATACCCGTTCCGGCAGGAATCAGGTGCCCAATGATTACATTTTCTTTCAGACCGTTCAACTCATCCACTTTCGCATTGATGGATGCAGAACTCAGTACCTTGGTTGTCTCCTGGAAGGATGCAGCAGATATCCAGCTCTTAGTTCCCAAAGAGGCCCTGGTTATACCCATTAACAGCGGACTTGATGTTGCCGGCATGGCTGTTCTGAATTGAACCACTGCCTTATCCTGTCGTTTCAACATTGAGTTCTCTTCACGAATCTGGCGAAGGGTAACTATCTGTCCAACTTTCAGTGTTTGTGAATCACCTGCTTCTGTCACCACCTTCTTGTCAAAGATCTCTTCATTCTCAATGAGGAACTCAAACTTATCAGCACCTTCTCCTTCCAGGAAGCGGGTATCTCCCGGATCCTCGATATGAACCTTGCGCATCATCTGGCGAACGATCGTTTCAATGTGCTTGTCGTTGATCTTCACACCTTGCAAACGATAAACTTCCTGAATTTCATTTACCATATACTCCTGCACTGCATTCGGACCTTTAATAGCAAGAATGTCATTAGGCGTAATGGCTCCTTCTGAAAGCGGCTGACCGGCTTTTACATAATCACCTTCCGCAACAAGGAACAGTTTAGAAAGTGGTACGAGGTATTTACGCTGATCGCTGTCTCTTGATTCAATAATTATTTCGCGGTTACCACGCTTCACTGCGCCAAAGGATACTACCCCATCAATCTCACTTACTACAGCAGGATTGGATGGATTGCGCGCCTCAAACAATTCAGTTACGCGCGGAAGACCACCGGTGATATCACCGCGAAGTTTGGCCAATGTTCTTGGAATCTTCACCAGGATCATACCGGCATCCACATCTTCTCCTTCCTCTACATTAATATGCGATCCTACCGGGATATTGTATGCTTTATGTTCTTTACCCTTACCGATGACTTTAATGGTAGGAATCTTGGTCTTATCACGTGTTTCAATGATTACCTTTTCTTTATGGCCGGTCTGTTCATCCATTTCTTCGCGGAAAGTGATGCCTTCGATGATATTTTCGAATTCAATCTGTCCTTTCATTTCTGAAAGAATTACAGCATTATAAGGATCCCAGGTACAAATCGTTTTTCCTTTTGTTACCTTATCGCCTTCCTTCACCACAATAAATGCACCGTAAGGAACGTGATTGGAAATCAGTACCCGATCAGATTTGGGATCTTCAATACGAACTTCCCCTGCACGCCCAATTGCTACCACTACTTTATCTCCGGCGCCATTGGTAAAGGTTGCAGTTCTTACATCTTCAAATTTTACTACGCCATCAAATTTGGCTTTCAATTCAGATTCTGTAGCCATACCTGATGCAGCACCGCCTGTGTGGAAGGTACGCAGTGTTAACTGTGTTCCGGGTTCACCGATAGATTGTGCAGCAATGATACCTACTGAATCACCCATCTCTGTGCGGCGGCCTGTAGTAAGATTGCGTCCATAACATTTTACACAAACGCCCTTGCGTGATTCACAGGTAAGCACCGAACGTATTTCCACCGTTTCAATTGCCGTATTCTCTATCTTGGAAGCAATGTCTTCATCAATTTCATCTCCGGCATTTACAATCAATTCATCCGTCAAAGGATCGATGATATCATAAAGACTAACACGGCCGACTATGCGGTCGTATAATGGTTCTACCACTTCATCATTATCCTTCAACGCTGATATTGGGATACCACGTAGCGTTCCACAATCTTCTTCCATAATCACCACATCCTGCGCTACGTCTACCAAACGACGGGTGAGGTAACCGGCATCTGCAGTTTTTAAGGCTGTATCGGCCAAACCTTTCCTGGCACCGTGTGTAGAAATAAAGTATTCCAATACACTCAGTCCTTCTTTCAGGTTGGCTAGAATCGGATTCTCGATCAACTCTCCGCCCGAACTGCCTGATTTACGTGGCTTCTGCATCAATCCGCGGATACCGCCTAACTGACGTACCTGTTCTTTAGAACCACGGGCGCCGGAGTGCAACATCATATATACACTGTTGAATCCCTGGCGGTCGAGCTCAAGCGCTTTGTTGAGCGTTTCGGAAATTCTGTTGTTTACACGGGTCCAGATATCAATTACCTGGTTGTAACGCTCGTTGTTGGTGATGAAACCCATGTTGTAGTTATTCGTGATTTCATCTACTTCATCTTGTGCGCCTTTCAACATTTCCTGTTTATTATCAGGAATCAGAAGATCTGATAAGTTAAAGGAAAGACCACCCTTAAATGCCATGTTGAAACCAAGGTTTTTGATTTCATCCAGGAACCTGGCAGTAGTTGGAATGTCTGTTGCTTTAATGATATCTCCGATGATATCACGCAAAGCCTTTTTTGTTAACAGCATGTTGATATAACCGGCTTCTTCAGGAACCAATTGGTTAAAGAGCACACGGCCAACTGTTGTTTCAATCAGCTTTTCTACGAGGGCCTCGTTCTCTCTCACATGTGCCTTTACACGGATCCATGAATGCAAATCCACCTTACCTTCATTATAAGCTATAATTACTTCTTCTGCAGAATAAAAAGCTTTTCCTTCTCCTTTCATCTTCAGCACACTATCACTTTTCCTTCCTTTGGTAGTATAGTAAAGACCCAATACCATGTCCTGTGAAGGAAGGGTGATCGGAGAACCATTTTGCGGGTTCAGGATATTGTGGGAAGAAAGCATCAGCAACTGTGCTTCCAGGATGGCTGCATTGCTTAATGGTACATGCACTGCCATCTGGTCACCGTCAAAGTCAGCGTTGAAAGCGCCGCACACCAAAGGATGCAGGTGAATGGCCTTGCCTTCAATCAGTTTAGGCTGGAAAGCCTGAATGGACAAACGGTGTAGTGTAGGAGCACGGTTTAGCATTACAGGATGGCCTTTGAGAATGTTTTCGAGGATATCCCAGATAACGGGTTCTTTGCGGTCCACCAGTTTCTTGGCAGATTTTACCGTTTTAACAATTCCTCTTTCAATGAGTTTGCGGATGATGAATGGCTTGAACAACTCAGCAGCCATATCTTTTGGAATACCGCATTCATGCAATTTCAGATCTGGTCCAACCACAATTACAGAACGGCCTGAATAATCAACCCTTTTACCGAGCAGGTTCTGACGGAAACGGCCTTGCTTACCTTTCAACACATCGCTGAGAGATTTCAAAGCACGTCCGCCTTCCGCTTTTACCGCATTTGATTTACGGGAGTTATCGAAGAGCGAGTCAACTGCTTCCTGCAACATACGTTTCTCATTTCTGAGGATTACGTCGGGCGCTTTAATCTCAATAAGGCGTTTTAAACGGTTGTTGCGGATAATAACGCGACGATATAGATCATTCAAGTCTGAAGAGGCAAAACGGCCACCATCTAAAGGCACCAAGGGGCGCAATTCAGGAGGTACCACAGGAAGGTATTGTACGATCATCCATTCCGGACGATTCGTAGTTCTTTCATTTGCTTCACGGAAGGCTTCCACCACACTCAACCTTTTCAAAGCTTCAGCTTTGCGTTGTTGCGATGTTTCGTTGGCAGCCTGATGGCGTAATTGATAAGAAAGGTCGTTGAGGTTAATGCGTGCAAGTAAATCACGACAAGCTTCAGCACCCATTTTGGCCACGAATTTTTTAGGATCCATGTCATCCAAATGCTGATTGTCTTTCGGAAGCTGCTCCAGTATTTCCAGGTATTCTTCTTCAGTAAGCAGATCAAGATATTGTTTATCCTCACGGATACCGGGTTGAATGACTACATAACGTTCGTAATAGACGATGGTCTCCAGCTTTTTGGAAGACAAACCGAGCAGGTAGCCGATCTTATTCGGAAGCGATTTAAAATACCAGATATGCACCACAGGCACCACCAGTTTGATGTGGCCCATGCGTTCGCGGCGTACTTTCTTCTCGGTAACTTCCACACCACAACGGTCGCAGACGATACCTTTGTATCGAATACGTTTGTATTTTCCGCAATAACATTCATAATCTTTAACCGGGCCAAAAATACGCTCGCAAAACAATCCATCACGCTCAGGCTTGTAGGTCCTGTAGTTGATTGTTTCCGGTTTCAGCACCTCACCGTATGACCGCTCCAGGATGGAATCCGGAGATGCCAGCGAGAGGGTGATTCTGGTAAAGTTGGGCTTAATCTTGAGGTCTTTCTTGAAAGGCATATGTTAATTTATGTTGTTCGTTAGCAGTTACTGGTATTCGATCCAAGGAGACGAAGCAAATTGCTTCTTACACCTTAAATAAGCAGGCGTAAATAATTGAATGGCAATGATAAACAATGGTGAAGAGGGAAGTGATTGATAACCAATGGTAAACGCCTCCATTTTTAAAGAACGGCAAAGATAAGATTCTTTTTGGGGAAAATGCAATGATTTTGAAGAAAAATGAAGGATTTGATGCAGGTTTTGAAAGTGTTTGCAAAATTAAAGAATAAGTAAGTAATCTGCCGAACATAAAAAATATGCCCGAAGCATCCTCCTTTGAGATTTTTCCAGTTTGAATTTATGGCAAACTGGATAAATACGGAATTTGATTCCGAATTATTCCATATTTTTGTAACATGCTTAAAAGAGATGCACAAAAAAGGCTGGAACATCTTGCGAAGACTTTTAAAGCAATTGCGATTATCGGGCCGAGGCAATCGGGCAAAACGACGCTTGTAAAAAAGACTTTTCCCGATAAAAGCTATTACTCATTAGAGAATCCGGATACCAGGAACTTTGCAATAGAGGATCCACGGGGATTTTTAAAAAGTATGCCTTATGGAGCAATCTTGGATGAAGTGCAGCGAACACCTGAACTCTTCTCTTACCTGCAGGAAATTTTAGATGGAAGTAAAGAAAAAGGTCTTTTTGTGCTCACCGGTTCCAACAATTTCTTACTTCAGCAAACCATTTCCCAAACACTGGCCGGCAGGATTGGATACATTCAACTATTACCTTTTTCAATAAATGAGCTCAAAAAAGCAAAACTTGTTCCGTCAACCGATGAGGAGCTACTATTCAAAGGTTTTTACCCTCCTATTTATGATCAAGAAATAGCACCAACGGCTTGGCTGCCTGATTACATCAGAACATACATTGAAAGGGATGTGCGTCAAATAAAAAATGTGAGTGATCTGATTATTTTTGAAAGATTTATCCGGCTGCTTGCAGGTCGAACTGGTCAGGAATTAAACCTGAGTGCGCTTGCGAATGAGGCGGGTGCCGATGGTAAAACAGTTCAGTCGTGGATTGGAATCCTGGAAAGCAGTTTTATTATTTTTCTTTTGAAACCTCATCACAAAAATTTCAATAAAACGATTGTTAAGCGCCCCAAACTATATTTCTATGACACTGGCTTAGTTTGTTCATTGTTAGGAATCAACCATTGGGAGCAGATTCAAAACTATCCGCTGAAAGGAGCTTTGTTCGAAACAATGGTGGTAGCTGAACTATTAAAAAAAAGAACCAATAGCGGAATGCCGGTTAACCTGTTTTACTGGAGAGATAAAACCGGTCATGAAATAGATATAATTACTGATAACGCAGGAAAGTTAATGCCTATTGAAATAAAATCAGGTAAAACATTCCAGCCTGATTTCCTGAAAAACATCAATTACTGGAAAAAATTAAGTCATGTAAAATCATCCTTTCTGCTTTATGGCGGTGAGCAACAACAACAGCGAAGTGATGGTACGTTGATTACAAATTGGCGGGAAATAGCCGAGCTTGAAATTTGATTTGTGTGAGGATCATCTTATCAAGCAATGGTTGGGGGGGGTGAATGGTTGAGTGGTTAAATTGCTAAATGGTTAAATTGCTGCGGCGAAGCCGATCACTTGCTATTCTGCAATCCCTACTCTACTCACTTACTCAACTTACTCAATACTCAATACTCAATACTTAATACTCAATACTCAATTTCAACACCCAATAATCTATTTCCAATTTGCCGTACACCCATTTCCTTTTTCTCTAAAATCACATATATCAAGATATGCGGAAATGAAATAAATCCAAATTTTCAAGCTGCCCTATTAGTTAATGAAATTCACTTTTTTACACTTATTTAACTATATCATTCACCACATGACTGATCATAAACTCATCCAGGTTCACTGCGCCTTCATGGGGATTCCAGGCATATATCTTCAGCACATCATTAACATCAGTTGCGGCAGGCAGGCCGATCTGAAACACAACCTCTTCCCACGATTTAACAGCACTTAATTCATTGTGAATATCCAGTCCCTTCCAGAAATAAACGCTGCCATTGTGTTCCAAGGAGACTACCAATAACGCATGCTTGTCATGAAAAAAAGGGATGCTCTCAGCATAAATCATAGCATTAACCCGTAAGGTTGCAGGCAACTCAATACCGAGATCGATAACTTTTGTTTGCAGTCCTGGACTAAACGGATAGTCTTGATCGATCCTGCAGGAATATTTACCGGAGAAAGCAGGTGTCGTGATTTTTTCGTTGACCGGTTCTGATTCAAAATCAATACTATAAATGGTATCCTTTACCATCCATTTTGTTTCTGCACCAGTCTTAATCAGAAACACGGCTGATTTGCTTGTATTGCTCTTGCAATCTTGCGCCTCAAAAATATCCAGCAGTTCAAAACGCTCATCCTCCATTAAGTTAGCCAATGCGACCTTGTCTTCATTCGGTGCATAAAAGCCGTCCCATACGATTGCGCTCTTCTCTGGAAATTGCTTCTCCGAATGGATTTCCCTAAGCCGCTTGCTTCGTGTGGTATCAAAAGGATCGCAGTTAAATGGGATTAATGAATAGGGCGATGAAGCAAAGATGGTATGTTCTTCCAGTTGTTTACCGTATTTTTTTCCGGCATCCTGAAGGCTTTGTTGATTTCCATTCAACTTAAATGAACACTTATAATCCAATTGAATAAATGGAGTTATAATAACGGCTAATGACAAAAACAAACCGGCCAAAATGCGCATAGTTGGTGTTGAAGCAATAAAATTCACATTTAATATCAAATTAAAACCACGCAGGCAAATAATTGCCGCACAAGGTGCAACTGCTATCAATACCCTCACCAATCCAAGCGAGTTAAACAAACCGAATGTCCAAAATATCGTATGACTCAACCAAATAGCAAAGAAACTTGCATATACAAGCAATACTTCTTCCGTAGAAAATACTTTTAGCCTCCTAATTCTAAAGACAGCCCTTTCATTACTGATTAAGGATATCGTGCCGGCAATAAATAAAAATGTAAGCGGCAACCCGATAAAATCAAACATGCCCCATAAAAAAGTAAGCGGCGAACCTTGTCCGTAAGAACTGTTCCACACGGCATACGTCATCCTATTGAAAACCCAGAGAAAATCAGTGTAATAAAACCAACCGAGTATACTATACACTATGTGACCGGATGCAAGTATGGGCATCAGTTTATACCGGCGGGTGATTATTAAGTAGAAAGCAAATACACCAATAATTATTAAACCTTCAGAACGAATAAAGGGAAGAAAGGAAACAATTAAAACCGAAGCGAGGAAATGCTTTCGAAGTGCCAAAAAAATTGCTACGGTGATTGCCAGCGCGAATAATGGTTCTGTAAGACCCGAAAGCGTGAGCCGCAAATACATGGGTGCAAAACAAAGTGCTACAATCACAAACCAACTGTTCCTGATTTTTAGCTGTCGCGCAATCCGGTAGGTGAATAATATAGCCAGGGTGGTAACCGTGACGTTGAAAATTTTTATGCCAATAAAACCGAACTGCGCAAAAGGTGCGGAAAGGAGTACAAAAACCGGTTTGGCCCAATGTTCAATAAAGTTTTCAGGATGTACAAAGGCATACCTTGAAAAGAGGTAATGGGCTATGCTATCGCCGTCATCACCCGTTCCACCGGCAAGAAAAGCCATTGCAAGCATGGCAACATAATACACCGACAACAAGAGGTAAGCAATTTTATTCTCGTCCTTAAACATAGACGTTTGAAGTTAGCATGGCAAAATAGCAATTTAACAGTTGGACAATTTAACATGGAATAAATCACAACAGTTAATTCCATTCTATAAACTCTTGTATCTTTCGAAAGAAAGCACATCACCTTGTCCATAAAACCCAAACTCGGCTTTTTTGATCTTACGATGATCATCGTTTCGATGGTGATCGGCATTGGCATTTTTCGCAATCCTTCAATAATTGCGCAGCATGCAGGAAATGAAACCATTTTTTTCCTGGCATGGGTACTGGGTGCGGTAGTAAGCATCTGTGGTGCACTCACTTTCGCAGAAATTGGATCGAGGTATCCGGTGGCCGGTGGTTATTACAAATTGTTTTCATTGTGTTACCATCCTGCCCTTGCTTTTATGCTGATCTGGACATACATTCTCCTCAATGCAGGATCCACGGCCGCTGTTGCATTTATTGGTGCACAATACATTACACCGGTCATTATGCCTGCTTCCTTACAAAATGCCGGTGGTGAAAAGCTGATGTTCTACCTGATCATCGGTTTGCTTTTCATCCTGAATTTTCTTGGCATCCGCATGGGAGCCCGCACACAAAATGTGTTGAGCATGGTAAAGATTGTGCTCATGCTGATCTTCATCTCCGCACTTTTCTTTATCAGTCCATCTGAAAACAAAATTTCCATACTACCTGATACTGTGGATTCCGGGTCTCATCCCGTTTCCACTTTTATTACCGCACTTGGCATGAGCCTGATTGCCATCTTTTTTACGTATGGAGGCTATCAGAATATTGTGAACCTGGGCGGTGATGTAAAATCACCACAGCATACCATTCCGAAAGCGATACTCTTTGCCATTGGCATTGTTTTCCTGCTTTACCTCTCCATCAATATTGCATATGTAAAAGTATTGGGCTTTGAACAAGTACAACAATCGCCATTGATTGCCGCTGACCTGGGCAAGGTATTATTTGGAAATACGGGTGCAGCCTTCGCCTCGGTCGCGATATTCATTTCCGTACTTGGATTCATCAATTCACAACTGATGCACAATCCGCGCGTGCTTTATGCGATGGCAGAAGAAAAAATACTTCCTGCCATATTTATGAAAGTGCATGCGGAAAAGCAGGTGCAGGAATTCACCCTTATTTTTATTACAGTACTGGTTGTGGTCATGTTCCTATTGCTTCAGAACTACAGCAACCTGTTGAACTACGTGATGTTTAATGATACGATCTCACTGGCTTGTGCGGCGTTTTGCATCTTTATTATGAGAAAGAGGAAAACCGGTGATGAATCAAAAGGTTTCCGCATCAGGTGGTTCCCGGTTTTGCCTGCTATTTTCATCCTTATGCAATTGACGGTTACTGTAAATATTGTTTACAGCGATACGATTAATTCACTAATAGGCCTGGTTGTGTTGTTGTGTGGTTTTCCGTTGTATGTATTGCTGAAGAAAATAGTTTAAAGTTTGAAATTTGAAATTTGTCTATATGGACCTCTCACAAATCATCAATGAGTTAGGAGAAGATCGCGAGTCTTACTTTGGCGCTGTAGCACCTCCCATTATTCAAACAAGCAATTTTGCATTTAAGAATGTAGCACAATTGCGTGAAGCGATGCAGGATGAATTTGCAGTGGATCTGTATTCACGTGGCAATAATCCAACGGTTACGATTCTTCGTAAAAAAATTGCAGCATTGGATAATGCTGAAGATGCACTTGTGCTTTCCAGTGGTGTGGCAGCTGTTTTTCTGGCTGTATTTGCCAATGTGAAGCAAGGTGATCATATTGTCTCCGTAGCAAAACCTTACTCATGGACGGATAAGTTGTTCAATGTTTTATTGCCACGATTTGGTGTCACGGCAACCATGATTGACGGAACAAACATCGAAAATTTTGAGCGTGCCATTCAACCAAATACCAAAATCATTTTCCTCGAATCGCCCAATTCATTCACATTCGAATTGCAGGACCTTGAAGCAGTGGCACGGCTTGCAAAATCGAAACGGTTACTCACCATTATTGACAATAGTTATTGTTCTCCATTGTATCAGCGGCCACTTGATTTCGGAATTGATATTTCTGTACAAACAGCGACTAAATATTTAGGCGGACACAGTGATGTGATTGCAGGCGTGATTGCCGGCAAGAAAGAAATGATTGAAAAAATATTTAAGTCTGATTTGCTTACAGTGGGTTCCATCATTTCACCATTCAATGCATGGCTGCTTATTAGAAGTCTCCGAACACTGGAAATCCGGCTTGAACGAATTGCGCAAAGCACACAACACATTGCGCAATTCATGGAAAATCATCCCATGGTTGAAAAGATATACTATCCCTTCTCACCTTCCTTCCCGCAATACGAACTGGCGAAAAAACAAATGAAGCAATCGCCGGGATTATTTACCGTGGTTCTAAAAGTAAATTCTATTCAGGCAGTTGAAAAATTCTGCAACTCATTGAAACATTTTCTGATGGCGGTTTCCTGGGGCGGACATGAGTCGCTGATCTTTCCATCATGCGCAGTAATTAAACCGGAAGATTTTAACCAGGAAATTGCTGCTCACAGGATGGTGAGGTTTTATATTGGGTTGGAGGGGGTTGATTATTTGGTGGGGGATATTGAGGGGGCGTTTGCCGGATTATAAATGAAAAATTGCTAGATGGTTGAATGGTTGAATGGTTGAATGGTTGAATGGTTGAATGGTTGAATGGTTGAATGGTTGAATGGTTGCGGCGAAGCCGGAGAATTTGACTACCATAGCTATTGCCATCGGAACTGTAAACGAGAATGAGTAAGATCATTTTTTACGCTTCACGGCAATTGCATTCGACTGTTTACATTTTCAACTTACTTCCTTTCAGCTTTTAACAACGAAGCCGCATCTTTCAATTCATTTTTTCCATTCATTGCCAGTGCATATTGAAATCCGGGTTGAATGGCAAATGCGCCAATCTCACCCGCTTTATTGATGGCAAGAAAACCTACCTGCATGTCTTTGAAATTTTTCTGTTTTACTGAAATGCGTTTCACGGCTTCTTCGCAGGCTCTCTGCGGTGATTGGCCCATGCGCATCAGTTCTACAATCAAATGACTGCCGCAGATTTTTATTACCGCTTCACCCAAACCGGTTGCTGTAGCAGCACCCACTTCCGGGTCTACAAATAAACCTGCGCCAATAATGGGGGAATCTCCTACCCTTCCATGCATCTTAAAGGCAAGCCCGCTGGTAGTGCAGGCACCGGAAAAATTACCGCGTTCATCTCGCAGTATCAACCCAATCGTATCATGATTCTCTATATTAATAACAGGCTTATAGGCCGATGTCTTCAGCCATTCGGTATAAGCGCGTTTCGCATCAGGCGATAATCCTTTTTTTTGTTTAAAGCCGTTTTGAATGGCAAACTGCAAGGCACCGGAACCTGATAACATTACATGCGGTGTTTTGTCCATTACCAGGCGCGCCACGGAAATGGGATGATCAATGCCTTCCAAAAAACAAACGGAGCCGGCATTGCCTAACTCATCCATCAGGCAGGCATCGAGTGTTACTATGCCATCACGATCAGGATAGCCGGAAAGTCCGACGGAAGTATTCTTCGGATCAGCCTCTACCACCATCACGCCCTGTTGCGCCGCATCTATAGCCCGGGCTTTTGCATTCAGTAATTCCATGGCCTTTTCGTTGGCCGGAATGCCGTGGCTCCACGTGGAGAGTACGATATTGCCGGTGGTAACATTGGGCTTATCAGCCGGTACAGTAAATGCTTTTGCACTGGTGGCAATCAGGGAACCTGATGTTGCGGCTATGGAGATGTTTTTGATGAAGGTTCTGCGGGAGGGCATGGGGGTGAGATGGGTTGATGTGCTGATGAATTGATGTGCTGATGTGCCGATGGAGTGAATGATTGAATTGTTAATCAGGATCTGATCGAGACGTCAACTGTTCTTAAATGCCTTTCAAATTTTGTTGAATGATTCTTTTGTCAAGGGTTTTAGTTCGTGCATGGCTGCTTTCTTCAGGGCTGCATTTGTTTTTGTGAGTTGTACTGCATAAATTTTATCTATGCGTTTGTGTGCAGTTGCCATTTCGAGTTTAAGACCATTAAAACGATCCATCTGTGAATCGGTTGGTTTTCCTTCGTAGTTCATGAGACTTCCGTAGAGTGAGCCCATCCTTTCGCGCAAGCGTTCTTCGCCGGTGATGGCTGTGCCTTCTTTGGTAGCTACCAAAGATTTCCGGGCTGCAGTTAAACTGTCGGAAAGTAACTGTAGTGATTGCTGCAGCTTTTTATCTTTTGCAGCAGGCTTCATAATGGCAATGGTATCATTCAGGTTGATGAGTTGCTGATTCATGAATGCCAACTCTTCAATCATACCATACAATTCGTCCACCGTTTTTCTTTGTAACTGTCTGTCTGATGCCGTATGAACAGATTTCGGATCCAGTTGCAATTCCATTTTTCCATTATAAGTCTTATCACCTTTTATAAGCTTCACGCTATAAGTTCCTTCTTCCACCAACGGCCCGAAAATGGTATTCCCTTCAATAGTCGCACCCAATGCAGCTTTCGGTGCTTTCATCCGCATCGGCCAGGTTACACGGTTGATGCCTTTGCGTTTGGTACCATCAATCGAAGTCATCAGATTACCTGAAGCATCAAAGATCTCCACCTTCACGGCACCGGTTACTACACGGTCTTTCAGATAATACGTGATCACCGCATCTTCATTGGGATTCGGAGCAGCAAAATCACCGGCAGTAACAGGATAGGATCCACCCAAAGAGGATAAGGAAACGTAATTGGGACGGGAAGGCAATATCGTGGCTTCCGCATTCAGCACTTCATCATTCAATGCACGAATGGGTGTGATGTCGTCTACAATCAGCACACCGCGTCCATGTGTCGCTAAAATCAAATCATGCTTTACAGGATGGATTGCAATGTCGCGCACCGGCGTATTGGGAATATTACCGGTCATCTGCGCCCAGTTTTTTCCGCCATCTATGGAAATAAATAAACCGGTTTCTGTACCAACGAACAACAGGTTTCTGTTCACCAGGTCCTCTTTCACTTTGTGGGCTGCGCCTTTCAATCCATCCGGACCTAAACGCATCCAGCTTTTTCCGCCATCAGCAGATTTATAAACATAGGTATTCATATCTCCCATAGCATGCCCGTCGAAGGTGGCATAACAAATCATCTTATCATACTTACTTGGTTCAATGCTGCTTACCCAGGTATTCGCAGGAAGCCCGGTAATACTTTTTGAGGTATTGGTCCACGACTTCCCTGCATCATTACTTACCTGCAGGTTACCATCATCTGTACCCACCCATATTTGATTTGCATCCAGCGGTGATTCCGCTACTGTGAAAATGGTGCAGTGATTCTCTGCTGAGGAGTTATCAACGGTTACTCCACCTGATTCTTCCTGTTTTTGCTTTTCAGGATTGTTGGTAGTGAGGTCGGGTGAAATACGCATCCAGGTATCACCTTGATTTGAGGTGACATATAAGAACTGTGAGCCTGCGTAAAGTTTATCAGAAGGACTGTAATATAATGGTGAGTTCCAGTTCCAGCGCAGCTTTGCTTCACCCGGTAATGGATAGGGAGCAATATCTTTTTGTTCATTTGTTTTTTTATTCAACCGGAAAATATTTCCACCCTGGTATTCCCAATACACATAATCCGGCATCTTCCTGTCGGGTTGTACCCAGAAACCATCACCGAATCCTAATGGCGTCCAGTCTTTATTCATAATGCCTCCGGCGCTTGCCGAAGGTCCCATCCAGGAACCATTGTCCTGCAGGCCACCATACACAAAATAAGGATCTGCATTATCAATAGATACATGGTAGAACTGTGAGACCGGAATGTTATTCAGAAATATCCAGTTGTTGCCTTTATCGAGCGACATGTAAACACCACCGTCCGTTCCTAAATATAACTGATTGGTGTTGTTTGGATTGATCCACAGGGCATGGTGATCGCTATGCACCCATCCGCCGGCATTGGAGGCTTCTTTGAAGGAGTAACCGCCATCGTCGCTGATTGACAGTGTGAATGCCGGACGATATACCCGCTTTGGATTTTCTGGATCTACTGTTAAAGTGCTGAAGTAAAACGGGCGCGCTGTCACATTAGCTGTTGCGCTTTGTTCTTTCCAGGTCTCACCCCCATCATTGGATAAGTATAGCGCTGATTTTTTTGATTCTGCAATCGCATATAGATTTTGTGGCGCACTAGGTGCAACAGCAATCACGATGCGGCCCAGTTCGCCTGCTGTGAAACCATTCTGAATCTTCTTCCAGGTTTTACCGCCATCGAGTGATTTGTACAAGGCGCTTCCCGGACCTCCTGATGCAAACGACCAGGGGGTTCTTCTGAATTCCCACATAGATGCGTAAACAATATTTGGATTGGAAGGATCAATGGCTACATCTGCACATCCTGTTTTTTCATTCGTATATAAAATTTTTTTCCATGTTTTGCCGCAATCCGTTGATTTGTATAATCCACGGCTTTTGCTGTCGCTCCATAACGGGCCGGGAGCTGCTACATAAATAATATTTGAGTTAGCAGGGTCGATTATAATTTTAGAAATATGTTCCGTGCTGTCCAAACCCATCTTGCGCCAATTAGAACCACCATCGAATGTTACATACAAACCATCTCCATAAGAAACACTGTTGCGCATATTGGATTCTCCGGTTCCTACCCAAACGGTATCAGGATGCTTTTGATCAATACGTATATCTCCAATACTCTGTGTGTATTTATCGAAGATCGGTTTGAAGAAGGTGCCGCCCGTGGTGGTTTTCCAGATACCGCCTGCTGCTGCACCAACATAAATTGTTTTCGGGTCGCTATTCAGTGCATCAATGGCAGTAATCCGGCCACCCATTACAGCGGGGCCAATTTGCCTTGCCTCAATAGAACCGAACGTAGCGGATGTGATGGCAGGTGATTGCGCAAAATTCTTTTGCATTGCTGTCAGCAGCAGACAGGCAACCAGAAAAAAGATTTGTTTCATATCGAACAGATGTGGATTTCAGAAAAAAATGATAAAGAAAAAAGCCATTGTCCTGCAGTTTGCTTACTGAAAGGGTTTATGACAAATTGCACTTAATGCTGTAGCGTTTGCCTTAGCGCCTTGCTTTTTTAACGCCAAGACGCCAAGTCGCGAAGAAAATCACAAAGGATCAATATGCTACGTTTTTGGGGCGTCTTCGCGCTTGTATTATTTTATCGCTGAGAAATGCAATTTGTCATACACCCTACTGAAAGACAATGGCTGTTGTATGCATAGTTTTTACTTGGTTTCGCCCGTTGACTTTGCAGGCATCACGAAAATAGATGCATCAACCGGCACATTTACTTCGACGGTAGCCACGGTGATTTTCTGAGAACCTTCTTGTCCGGGCGTTTTGCTTTCTAACGAATGGGCCAGCATCATCCCACCTTCCTCTTTATAATCGCCATAGATGGTTTCACTCTGTATTTCATTGTCAGCCATTTTTATCTTTTGCGATTCTTTAAGTAACAGATGCGATTCCGCATCGAGGTAATAGGTAGTTTGTTCCCCGTCTTTGTTCGATAAAGAAATCTTGTTTACGGGAGTGCCTTCAAAGTCTTCCTGGCCAAGGAATTCAGCCGTATATCCTTTTTCCTTATAGTTGAACAGATGTCCTTCGAAGTCGGCCTGTTGCTTCATCACCTTCAATTGCTCGGGGTTCATAGGTTCTGGATCTTTTGAACCCATAAATGGATTGATCTGCCAGCCGCTGTTGCCATCTACTGCAATCTGCTGTGTCATGCCCTGAAAAGTGGCTTCAATCTTCATCCGGTCGGGACGGGCAAAATAATTGGTGAATGGAATCTGTATGCCACCGCCCACATCAACGGTTCCTGTCATTTTGATGGTGTTGATGGATTTAATTTTTTCGAGGCCGCCGATGGCCTTCACGTGCTTGTGAATGATTTCTTCCGCACTTTGTGCACTTACAAAAAAAGCTGCGGAAAGCAGGATGGCGGTAAGAAGAAAGAGATTTTTCATGTGAGTAATTGTGAGGATTGGTTTAGTGGTTGAATATTGCCTAGTTAGTCTCCGGTAATATTGGAAAGTTACACAAAGATGAAAAAATGCAGGTAAATGAAAGTGATAATTTTGTACAATAGGGTTTAACGGAATGCATAACTTATTGCCCGGATTTTATATACTGAGCCACAACATGCAGGTTTAAGCATACCTCAGAGGACTATTATAGCCAACCATTATAATCAAACCGATTTTCCCATTCCAGCACCGGTTGAGAAAGCACATTAACTGATATCGTCATCCAAACAAAAATGAAAGCGCCTTTCATGACATTTTTATTATTAAAATGTAATTTAAGCAAATCATCTCATACTATAAATTGCTAAACGAAGCCAGGGGAAAACTGAAGTATGTCCGGTGAAAAAACTATACCCAATTCATTCTTTCAAACACCTGAAACGAAAATGAATATTTGTTTTTTTCATCAGGTGACTGAAGCTTTTCGCTTATAAGTTTCCAATCAACTGCATTCAATTCAGGAAAGAACGTGTCGCCTTCAAAATTATGGAAGATGCGTGTAAGGTATATACGATGAGCCAAAAACATGGATTGGCGGAAAATATCTCCACCTCCTAGTATAAAGGCCTCATCTGTTCCGGTTTCCCTGGCAAACGCTATTGCTGTTTCGAGGCTGTCGGTTATGATACATCCATCCGCTTTATAGTGTTGCTGGCGGGTTATAATGATGTTGGTTCTTCCGGGAAGTGGTTTACCAAGCGATTCAAAAGTACCACGTCCCATAATCACAGGATGCCCGGCAGTGGTTTGTTTGAAGTATTTGAGGTCGGCGGGAAGGTGCCATGGCAGTTTGTTATCTTTTCCGATCACATTGTTTTCAGCAACCGCTACTATAAGAGAAATCATCATACGGCAATTGGTGCTTTGATAGAAGGATGCGGAACGTAATTCAACAATTCAAAATCTTCATAACGGAAACCAAAAATATCCTTTATTGCCGGGTTGATCTTCATTTGTGGCAACGGCCGGAACTCCCGGGTGAGTTGTAACTGTGTTTGTTCAAGATGGTTGAGGTAAAGATGCGAATCACCCAACGTATGCACAAAATCACCGTATTCCAGGTCACACACCTGCGCTATCATCATCGTCAACATAGCATAGGAAGCAATATTGAATGGAACTCCCAAAAAAACATCGGCACTACGCTGATACAGTTGACAGGATAATTTTCCTTTTGTCTCGCCCATAGAAACATCCGGAGGTGCTACATAAAACTGGAACATGGTATGACAGGGAGGCAATGCCATTTTATCTACATCTGCTACATTCCACGCGCTCACCATAAGTCTTCGTGAATTTGGATTTTTTTTGATCTGTTCGATGATATTGCTGATCTGATCAACCGTTTGTCCGTCCGGAGTAACCCAGGAACGCCATTGCTTTCCATAAACAGGCCCGAGTTCGCCATCTTCATCGGCCCATTCATTCCATATACTCACGCCATTTTCTTTCAGGTAACTGATGTTGGTGGAGCCTTGCAGAAACCACAGCAATTCATGAATAATAGATTTGGTATGAAGCTTTTTTGTGGTAAGCAATGGAAAACCGGCAGCTAAATCAAAACGCATCTGGTAACCGAATACACTTAATGTACCGGTACCTGTTCGGTCTTCTTTGCGGACTCCATAGTCTAAGATATGCCGGAGGAGGTCGTGGTATTGTTTCATATAGTGGATGAAATGGAAATTGAATGTGCGAAGTTAGGTTGAAAAAAAGTTTTCGAGGTGGAAAAATCGGGTGCTTCTGCTTTGATCAGTGGCTTT
Source organism: Chitinophagaceae bacterium (assembly GCA_016704325.1). GTDB lineage: Bacteria > Bacteroidota > Bacteroidia > Chitinophagales > UBA10324 > JACCZZ01. Next base: position 420,926 of record JADJAG010000005.1, on the reverse strand, counting down.
TTTGTTCCCTGAGTGAAGTCGAAGGTTCACCCTGAGCGGAGTCGAAGGGGACAATAAAAGTATTGTAAGATCCGGCGCTTCGGCTTCGCTCAGCGGCCTACCATTTTTTTGTTCGCTGAGCGGAGTCGAAGGGGATAAAAAAGATTGTTTATTAGATCCGGCGCTTCGGCTTCGCTCAGCGACCTACCATTTTTTTGCTCCCTGAGCGGAGTCGAAGGGCAATAAAGAAAGGGGGGGGGGGGGCCCCCCCCCCCCCCCCCCCCCCCCCCCCCCCCCCCCCCACACCCCCCCCCCCCTTCCCCTCCCTCCCCCGGGGGGGGGAGGGGAAAAAAAAAAAATTTGGAAGAACCCCCCCCCCCCGCCTCCCCCCCGCGCCCTCCCTTTTTTGCTCCCTGAGCGGAGTCGAAGGGCGCAAAAATTTATCTTACTCTTTCTGAAAATCCGGCGCTTCGGCTTCGCTTGCACTGAGCGCAGTCGAAGTGCTCAGCGGCCTTCTATTTTTTACAAGCTGCTCAAATCTTTCGTCTGTTGATTTCCTTCTTCAAAAGCAACAATTCTCTGCTGCTTTGGCCTTTTACCGAGGTATTTTCCTTTGCCCTTCGCATGAGATAGGGTACCACATCCTTCACCGGTCCATAAGGTACATATTTGGTTACATTATAGCCGGCATTGGCCAGGTTAAAGGTGATATTGTCGCTCATCCCATAGAGCTGTGAGAAATGCAGGTGCGGATTAGAAGCAGGAATGCCCTTTTTTGCAGCCTGCTCAGCTGCAAGCAACGAACTCTTCTCGTTATGAGAAGCGACACAACAACTGATACGATCGATATTTTCTATACAGTACATGACGGCAGCATCGAAATCGCGGTCAGATGCGGCTTTATCTGGTTGAATGGGTGACTTATATTTCAACTCCACTGCCCTTCGTCGTTCCCTTTCCATATAAGCGCCACGAACCAGCTTCAGCGCCAATACAAATCCTCCACTCTTAGCTTGTTCAAGTGATTTTTTCAGAAAGTCTAACCGGTCGGTGCGGTACATCTGCAGGGTATTATACACTACTGCTTTTTCCTTATTGTAATGCTTCATCATTTCCATGGCCAGTTCATCCACCGGATCCTGAATCCATGTTTCTTCTGCGTCAAGCATCACGCCTGTGCCGGCATCATGCGCAGCCTTACATACTTTATGCAGTCGACCTTTCACGAGATTCCAATCCAGGATTTCCGCATCTGTAAGCGCTTGCTTTGCATGCAGTTTTTCCAATAAAGCAAAGGCGGCTATGCCCGTTACTTTAATACTGATAAATGGTATGTGATGATTCTCTTTTGAAAATGCAATCGCTCTTAAGAATTCACTGATGCCTTTGTCAAACTCTTCATTGGTTTCTTTGGCTTCCACGCCATAATCGAGTATGGTGGACACATTATACTTGGCAAGCTTTTGTGTTACCGGCTCGCATTCTGCCAAAGTCTCCCCACCACAAAACTGTTCATAGATGGTGGCCTTTACCAATCCATGAATCGGAAGTCTCCATTGAAAGGCAACCGGCGTCAGCCGCGATCCGATCTTAACCAACCAGTTTTGATTCATCAACGAAAACATCAGGACTGATTTCTTCAGCTCCCCATTGCTTTTGTAGGAAAAAGCTATTTCCGTATTCTCGAAAGAGACAGGAGTAGTTGTTTGTGGCATATTACAAATGTAGGAAATGGTTGAGTTATGGAGGGGATTTTTTGAGGGAGATGTGCCGATTGGTTGATGAGTTGATGTGCCGATGGGGTGATGTGCTGATGTGCCGATGGGTTGATGGGTTGTTGGGTTGTTGGATTAATGTGCCGATGTATAAAGGATGGATTTGGTGATCTTTAATAATATTAATATGCTAATTAGTCGATTGACCGATTGGTCCAATTGATTTTGCTTAACACAGCGGATCGGTTGTTGTACTAGTGTCAACTAATATTAAGCAAATTCTTACCTGCCCCCTAACTGACCCATGTCACCCGTTACTCACTACTCACTACTCTCTTCTCACTACTCTCTTCTCACTACTCACAACTTAAAACTTACTTCCGACTAACTACTTCCGACTTCCGACTAACTACTCCGACTTCCGACTAATTACTTCCGACTATTTGCTTCCAATTAGTTTCTTTTCATTTTCAGAAGTTTTGCTACTTTCATCAAAAAAAAGCATGAAGAACGCAATACTACATTTGAACTGGCCAATGGTACTGGCCGCTACAGTGGCTTATTTCGCAGTGGGTACCGTTTGGTACACGGTGCTTTTCGGTAAATACTGGGCGCGTAACCACAAAATGGATATGAATGACAATAGTGGCATGGCCCGCTATATGATTATTGGTTTCCTACTTACTTTTCTGATTGTTACCTGTACTGGACTTCTCCTGAACTCGATTCGTTGCAGAGAACTGTCAGATTGTTTCATGAGAAGTTATGTAATGATTGCCGGATTGGTAGTTGGTCTGGTAGGCACTGCATTAAACTATACAAAGAAACCACTCGGCATCTGGTTCGTAGATATCGGTTATCATTTGATAGGCGTGCTGATTGCAGCGCTGATACTTGCTAAATGGGGTATGACTTCGGGCAGTATCTAAAGTTCAAAATAATTCGCTTACTATAATTTGATAAAAAAATGACCTTCTGTTTCTTTTGAATCAGAAGGTCATTTTTTTGTTAGCTAATGGTCCAGTGCTTTTTCAATAAGCACTTGCGGCAGCTGCTTTATCGGTTTCAACCCCAGTTCTTTCATCTTTTCTGCCCTACGAATCAGGTTACCATTACCGGAATACAACTTATTCATGGCATCATCGTGCGTTCTTTTAACGTCCTCTATTTTTTTCGATGTTAACATAAGATCGTCTACAAATCCAACCAGCTTATCATACAGATCAGCACCTTGCCTGGCTATTTCCTCTGCATTGCGACTCTGTTGTTCTGTCCGCCAGAGACTGGCAATGGTTTTCAGGTTGGCCCATATTGTAGTGGGACTTACAATTGCTATGTTTCGCTGCCATGCATAGTGAAAGAGGTCTGAATCTGCCTGCAATGCAGCGCTGAATGCGGCTTCGCTCCATAGAAAAAGAAAAACAAAATCCGGCATATGCATCCCATCAGCGGTGTGGTATTTTTTGTCACTCAACTGACGGACATGATTCTTTACCGACTGCAAATGTTCCTTCAGCAACCTATTGCGTTCTTCCTCAGCAGTAGCATTCACTGCCTGCTCATAGGCGATCAGTGACACTTTTGAATCGATGATAAGGTGTTTGTTATCAGGCAGAAAAATAACAGCATCAGGTTGAATGGCTCGTCCATCACTATTTACGGTAGCATGTTGCAACGTGTATTCTCTTTCCTTAATTAGTCCTGACTGTTCCAGAATTTTTTCAAGAATCAGTTCACCCCAGTTGCCTTGCTGTTTCGTATCGCCTTTGAGGGCTTTCACCAGGTTATTGGCCTCATTGGATAACTGTTTGTTTAGCTCGAAGAGCCCTTTGATCTCTGTTTTCAGGCTCACTCTTTCGCGCAATTCAGAATCATAAGTTGATTCCACTTTTTTTTCAAACTCCTTTAACTTTTCTCCTAACGGGAAAAGTAAGTCGTGCATATTTGATTTATTCTGCTCTGTAAACTTCATCGTTTTTTCTTCCAGTATGTCATTGGCCAGGTTCCTGAATTCCAGGTGAAGCTTCTGATGCAAAGCGTCCATTTCCGATTTCTGCTGCGAAAGCTTTTCGTCTAAGTGATCTGCAGTTGCTTTGGATGTAGCAAGATCAGCAATCAGCGTACGAATGGTCTGTTCCTTTATCGCTCCATTCATTTCTGCTTTTTGCAAATCTGCAATTACAGATGCATGGCTTTGTGCATTTGCATTTACCTGAAAACGCAAGGCAGCAATGGTCTTTGAAAAGTACAGTGCTGCCAGCAAAAAACCGGCTGCACCACTAAGAATAGCGGTCACAATTATTGGGAATGTTTCCATAGCATGAAATTATTTTTGTGATTGAAATTCAAGAGGTGAAAAAATTTTGCCGGTCAGCCTGACGTTGCCTTGTCAAATTGTTTTGCCGTATCCGGAAAATGGATCTGTGAAGCAGGCAATAACCAACAGGCTACCTAATTCATTCATGAATTTTAAATAACTGCTTAACGCACAAACGTGTATTTCAGGTATTCCAGATCTTCCAACTACGTTCTGCTTGTAGTTGCAGCATCTCCAGGCCATTCCTGGTTTTGGCCTGTTGCGCTCTTCCCTTTTTCAAAAAGAGTGTTTCTTCCGGATTATAGATCAGATCAAATAAAAGATGTGATGCTGTAATACTTTCATATGGAATTTCAGGTGCATCATCAGTTTTGGGAAACATACCGCGGGGAGTGGTATTGATGATGATCTTTGATTCACGGATCACTTCATTGCTCAATGCACCGTAGCTAATCTCGTGACTATTTTCCGGCTTGCGGGAAACAAAAAGAAAATCAATGCCCATTTTTCTCAGACTCCAGGCTACTGCTTTTGAACTGCCACCTGTTCCAAGTATTAGCGCCCTGCTATGCATAGGCTCCAGCAATGGCATAATGGATTGCATAAAACCATAAGTATCGGTATTGAACCCCGTTAGTTTTCCATTTCTGATTCTGATGGTGTTCACCGCCCCGATTTCCCGTGCTGTATCATCCAGCTCATCCAGAAAAGTGATGACTGATTCTTTATAAGGAATTGTAACATTCAGGCCGGCTAATTCTGCTTGTGAACCGATTAAAGCGGGAAACTCATCGATCGCAGCAATCGGATAATTTTCATATTCACAACCGGTAATACCTTCTGATAAGAACTTCGTGCTGAAATATTTCTTCGAGAAAGAATGCGTAAGCGGGTAGCCTATGAGGCCGTATCGTTTCACTTAGATGGGGGAATGTTTGTGAGGTATGGAGGGTAGGGATTATGCGATTGGGTTGAATGGCTAAATGGCTAAATTGTTTAATTGCTTAATTGTCGTTTTACTCTTGATGTGTATTTTTGAATCGCTTAAAAACTGACGTTCAAGAATCTATGAATCTTGAGTCTTGCCTCTTTAGTCCTACGTCTTAAGTCTTAAGTCTTACTTCAAGTTATTTTTTATTTAAAAAATAAACCATCGTATCTCCTCTCAATCCCACCCGTAATGTTTCTAACGGAATGGCTTCATTGGAAGGAATGTTACCCAGATTAACATCAGTACCTACCAGTTTGATAAAAAATACCTGCTGCGATTTATTAGGAGCTTCCCATAGAATTTTCTCTACCGGAATTTGTGTAAGTATTTCATCTACTAATCCTTCTCTTACTTCACCTGTTCCACGGTAGATACCCACATTTCCTCCTTCCCTTGCTTCGGCTATCACTTTCCAGGCGCCGGCTTCCAGTTCCTCTTTCATCAACTGAATCCATTTATACGGAGGAATAATTTTCTCCGCATCCTTCGATCCTACTTCAGAAAGTATGATGCGATCCTTTGCCAGCGTGCGGATTAGGTTGCACTTAACATCATGTGGTATCTCCAGTGATCCGTCTGATACTTCTGCATACTCAATTTTATATTTGTCGAGTATCTTCACATATTCATCTAAAGCATTGTGTGCATAAAACCATTCCATCAGGCTGCCTCCGAAATAAACCGGAATGCCTGCATTTTTATATACGGCCAGTTTTTCCTTCAACTTAGGGGTAACTGCTGATGTGCCGAAGCCCAGTTTCACCAGGTCGACATAAGGTTCGGCGATGGAGAGAAAATTCTCTACTTCTCCGATTGATAATCCCTTATCCATCACCATGGTAATTCCTACATTGCGTGGCTTTTTAGCGCGCGCAGGCAGCCTGTCTAATAAATATTGCATCAACGGTTATTTATACTGTTCTACAATAGAAGATACAACGGCATCTTCACGTAATTCCGGGGCGAATTTATACAACAATTTGAGCTTGGTGAAGTGTGAATTCAAACCTTCTTCCAGCCAGGCAATCGCTTCCCGTCGTTCTCCAACCTTGAACAGGCACACAGCACGCATAAATGCATAGGATGCGACAGGGCCCTTTTCCAAAGCTGCAAAATCCATTAATTGAATCGCATCTTCAAAACATTCCAGATCAATCAGGAATCCGACCAGTTTTTCATAATCACTTTTATTCTTATAGCGCTGATTAAGTGCCATCACAGACTGGCAAGCAAAAATAAAAGGATCAATCTCACCAAGGTTGTAAAAGCCCTGTGCCATACCCATCAAGTAATTTACATTGTCGGGCATTATGCGTAATGCCTTCTTATAAAAATGCACTGCATTGGTCCATGCTTTTTCCTTACGGAATGTTTCCCCGATCCTGAAAAAAGCATCGCAGTACTTTGGATCAACCGAAATGGATTTCCGATAGTAACCACGCGCCTTCGTATAGTCTCTTAGCTTCTCATAACAAATTCCAATAGAGTAATAAAGCTCTTCATAGGGCTTAGAAAATTCAATAGCCTTTTGGAACTGATCGATCGCTTTGTTATAGAGTTTTAATTTATAGTATGCTTCCCCGCAATCACGATAGGCAAGATCGCAGGATTCATTAATTGCAGTTACAAATTCAAATGCTTCAATTGCCTTTTCATACATATTTAAATCGAAATAGGCATGCCCCAAATTATGCCAGGCCAGGTAGGAATAAGGATTATTGTCGAGTATCTTATTATGCAGTTCGATACTTTCTTCATGCTTCTTCGCCAATTCCACACAGTACCACATTCTGCTAAGTGCTTCTTCATTATCCTGGTTGATCATCAGCACTTCCTTCAACGATTCAAAAACCTTGTCGTACTTGTCCCAATCCTCGTACACATCGGCAATTTCCAGGTGAATTTCCTCGCGGTCCGACTGATCGCTGATGCGCAAAGCATCTGTTAAAATTTCTATAGAACGGCGGTGCTGATTTTTTTCCAGGTAAATATCAGAACGAAGAATATACAGGCTTACGTCATTCGGATCCATGGCTTCTGCCTGATCAATCAATTCCAATGCCTGCTTATACTTTTTGAAATAGATCAGCAGGCTGGCCTTTTTTGTCAGAAACCAGGGAGAATATGGATGCTGAGAAATAGCTACATCCATCACATGGATGGCCTTTTTCCATTGCTCCTTTTGCTCGTAGAAATTGACGATGTGTTCGAAGGTAATTACATCGAAGAAACAGGCGTCCTGTTTGCGAACCATTTCTTCAAACCGGTCTACAGACGAACGTATGTCTACCGGCATTGATTCTTCATAATCTCTTTCTTCCATCTTCACCTGTTTAACTGCAAGAAATTACTACGACGGCTAATTTACAAAAATTGTAATACGCCACCCGCTTCTTTTCCACATTGGCAAAGTTGAAACAATTTTAAGAAACCATCCTCATCAAAAAGTATTTAGTAAGAAATACTTCGATATTGACAATGAATAACCGAGGTTTGATAAAAAGGAAAAGTTGTTCCATTCATTCCATTGTAATGAAAAAAGTTTTTCATACCCTATTTATCACTTTTATTGTGAACTGGCTGGTGCTTCCAATTCAGGCCCAGGTCACAGATAGCTACTGGCAACAGGAAGTGAACTATACAATTGATATAACACTTGACGATGCTGCTCATTTAATAACCGGTAACGTTAGTATTGAATATATCAATCATTCGCCTGATACCCTGCAATTTATCTGGTTTCATCTATGGCCAAATGCTTATAAAAACACTGCTACAGCATATGCTATTCAGGAGCTGGAGAATAAAAACACGGAGTTCCAGTTTTCAAAAGAAGTTGACAAAGGATTTATCGATCAGCTGCACTTCAGGATTGATGGTGAACAGGTAATAGTTCAGGCAGATTCTGCCTATATCGATATCACTAAACTTCTCTTAAATAAACCATTACTGCCGGGAGGTTCAATCCTTATCAGCACTCCGTTTCGCGTAAAAATTCCAAAAACTTTTTCCAGGCTTGGGCATATTGGGCAATCCTACCAAATCACCCAATGGTATCCCAAACCGGCAGTATATGATCGTTATGGATGGCATCCAATGCCTTATCTGACGCTGGGAGAATTCTATTCGGAGTTTGGAACCTTTGATGTGTCGATAACACTTCCTAAAGAATATGTTGTTGCAGCGACAGGAACACTGGATAATGAAATGGAAACACAATGGCTTGATTCGCTGGCAGATGCTTCAATAAAAAAGTACTTCAATGAGGAACCTGCTAAAACCATTAACCGGGATAATAAAATAATAACAGATAGCAGCTCAACGTATAAATCGGATAAAACTAAAACAATACGTTATACAGCAGAAAACGTACATGATTTCGCCTGGTTTGCAGATAAGAATTTTAATGTGATGAAAAGCAGCGTTACACTTCCCGGGAAAAAAATACCTGTTATCACCTGGACTTACTTTACAGATAAACATGCTGCGCAATGGAAAAATGTGATCGGGTATGTTGACTCATCCGTTATGTATTATTCGCAATGGGTAGGTAATTATCCTTATCCGCATGCAACTGCCGTGGAGGGTGCACTGGAAGCCGGAGACGGAATGGAATACCCGATGATTACTGTTTTGAGCGGAGGATTTGGCGGGACAAAATCACTGGAGACGGTAGTAGCCCATGAGGTAGGACATAATTGGTTTTATGGCATACTGGCTTTTAACGAGCGAATGCATCCGTGGATGGATGAGGGCATTAATTCTTATTATGAAAACAGGTATATTGAAAAAAGATACCCAAATGAAGGTTTGATTCCTCTTGACAATCCTTTAGTGAAAGCCTTTGATCTCACCTCCTATTCACGCAACTATCAAAATTATCTGGGTTACATTTTCCAGGCATACCGTCATCTTGATCAGCCAATGGAACTGGAAGCATTTAAGTTTACATCGCTCAACTACTTTGCCATAGTATATGCTAAAAGTGCTTTGTCTTTCAATTACCTCGAAGCTTACCTGGGAACTTCAGTTTTTGATGAAGTGATGCAACAGTTCTATACTACATGGGAATTCCGGCACCCGTATCCGATAGATCTTAAAAACCATTTTGAAGCCGCGACCAAAAAGGAATTGGATTGGTTTTTCGAACAAACTATTGAAACAACCGAATATCTCGATTATAAAATAGTGAATATCGGAGATACCATTTTAATTGGAAGCACCACTTTTCAGAAACTATGGGTCGCCAATAAAGCAACAGTCAAAGGGCCATTTTCCATCGCAGCATGGAAGAATGGAAAGCAGGTTGATGAACTATGGTTTGGTGGGTTTAGCGGGAAAATGGAAGTACTGTTTCCAAATGGAGATTATGATGAATTCCGTATTGATGCACTGTCGGAGCTACCCGAAGTAAACCGAAAAAATAATGCTGCAAGAACTTCCGGACTCTTTCCAAACATAGAGAAATTCCGCTTTCAATGGCTGGCCAGCCTGGATAACCCGCAACGCACACAATTTTTTTTTACACCTACCATTGGATGGAACAACTATGATAAAGTATGGATGGGACTTGCCTTGTATAATAGTGTGCTGCCGGGAAAGCCTTTAAGTTTTGTATTCATGCCGGCGTATGGTTTCGGCAGCAACAGTTTAATTGGATTAGGTGAAGTGAATCTTCATCTTTTTTCGAAAAACAGCTTTGTGCAAAGGCTGGATGTAACCTCTTCCGCCAAATCTTTTAACTACACGAACGATTCCTATTATGGAAGTGAAGGCAACAATGAATACCGTTTCATGAAGTTTACACAGCAGTTGCAACTTACACTCAGAAAAAAGGAAGCACGCAGTCCGGCAGATCAGCGGATCACTTTCAGAAATATTTATTTGTTGCAACAGCTGCCTGATAATTTTTACCTCACCAAAGCATATGTGCATCAGCTGATCAATCAACTGAATTATGCTTTTCAAAACAAAAGAGTATTAAATCCATTCAACTTTTCGGCTACCATAGAACAGGGAAATGAAGAAGGCGAAAACTTCTATCTGAAAACTTTCCTTGAAGGAAATTATACAATCTCTTATCCCCGGAAAAAACATGGCATTGACCTTAGATTATTTGCAGGCCTGATGATTATTGATCCTGCTGAAAGCAGCTATGCAGATTTTCATTTGGGTTCGATAACCGGAATAAAGGATTATCGCTTTGATGAAGTGTATCTTGGAAGAACGGAATCATCCGGATTTTTATCACAACAGGTTGCGGTAGCGGATGGAGGTTTCAAAATGCGCACGGATGGTGTGCAGCCGGAATTAGGAGGATCAGGGAGCTGGTTACTTGCGCTAAATGCAAAAGTACCGGTACCCTTCTTCTCTCCTCTTTTTGTTTTCGGAGATGCAGGGTTTGCACCGGGAGATGGAGATTACCAGGATTTTCAATTTGATGCAGGTATTGGCTTCACATTGATTCCGGAGATGGTGGAAGTGTATTTGCCGTTATTTTTTTCGAATGATATGAAACTGAATCTCAATACTACCGATTTTTATGATCAATGGTATAAACGGATTTCATTTACATTAAACATAAATCAGTTTCACCCTTTTAAAGCAATTCGGAATTTTACGATGTAGTTATATAATATTCCAAAAACCTTTTTCAAGTATATTATTACAAGCGTTGCGCCGATAAATTCAAGCCATTTCTTTCGAATAACTATCTGCGCTCCCACGGAAAGAAAACGAAGAATAAATACAGCAACCCAAAGAAAGTGGTGGAAAAAATATTGGACCATTGTAACTGTCCATTATCAGCACCTGAAAGTTTTAAAAGGTAAAGGAGAACCAGGCAACCAATAATTACAAACCCAATAATTCTGGCAAGTTTTGTTCTGTGAAATGATTGAAAGTTCATGTGTACTGTTAGACGAATTTAGTACAAGATTATTCAAAATTGAAACACACTACAATGTTTGCCAAAGTCGACCTCAACTAAGATTGCAAATCCTACTCTTGAAAAATATTTCCTTCGAGTAAAAAAATGTGTTTTGATACTTTCCATATAAATAGATGAATTCGCAACCTTGAGCACGATTTTGTAACACCGCATAAACCAGCTATATTTACTAAGTAAAAAAGAACTACATAATTTATGAAAGAAATAATATTTGAAGTACGTGAAGATGAACTGGATGGTGGATTTATTGCCTCTTCACTTGGATATGGTATTAATACTGAAGGGGAGTCCTTAATTCAAATTCGTGAAAGAGTTAAAGAAGCTGTTGAATGCTATTTCGATGAAAATATGGAAATCCCGAAGATCATACGGCTACATTTTGTTCGTGATGAAGTACTTACCCTATGAAGTTGCCACGAGATATAAGCGGTGCCGATCTGGTAAAGGCACTGAAAAAACTTGATTATTCTGTTACCCGTCAAAAGGGATCACATATTAGACTTACCACACAACGGGATGGTGAGCATCACGAAGTTATTCCTAATCACAACCCTCTTAAAGTGGGTACACTTTCGTCCATCCTTAAGGGAATCGCCCAGCATCATTCGTTGTCACCTGAAGAATTGCTGCAATATCTCGAATTGTAAGCACTTCATTCGGCATAGATGTATCAACTGGATGTATTCCGTGAGAAACTCTCGAAGGCTGCATTTTTAAAGAACATCCGGAGATGTGTTATTTTTGCGCGTCTTCAAAGAATAACTAACCATTCTTAAATCAGTATTATGTCGAACAAATTGTCCACAAACTTCCTGAAAAAGCTCAAGTTAAAAACGCTTTCCTCCGGCGCCTCTACCGGAAATGAATGGCTAAAAACCACTGGCGATACCCTGGAATCATTTTCGCCTGTTGATGGCAAGCTGATCGGAAAGATCAGGCTGGCTTCGCGCACTGATTATGAAGTGGTAGTTGCTACCGCAGAAAAAGCATTTCAGGAATGGCGTAAAATACCGGCACCCAAACGTGGAGAAGTAGTGCGGCAAATCGGCGATGAACTGCGCAAGAACAAAGATTCACTCGGTGCTTTGGTATCCTATGAAATGGGGAAAAGTCTGCAGGAAGGATTGGGTGAAGTGCAGGAAATGATTGACATCTGTGACTTTGCAGTAGGGCTTTCACGACAGCTGTATGGTTTAACTATGCATAGTGAAAGACCAAATCACCGTATGTATGAGCAATGGCATCCGCTCGGTATTGTAGGTGTGATTTCTGCATTTAACTTTCCGGTAGCCGTATGGTCGTGGAATGCAATGATTGCCCTGGCCTGTGGTGACGTAGTAGTTTGGAAACCTTCTTCTAAAGTGATGTTATGTGCAGTGGCTACACAGCAAATCATTGGCTCGGTACTAAAGAAAAATAATGTTCCGGAAGGAGTATTGTGCCTGGTAGCAGGAAGTTCCAAAGAAGTGGGTGATGTGATGTTGGAAGACCGGCGTATTCCGATGATTTCTGCTACCGGTTCCACGCGTGTCGGTATTCGTGTTGCACAAAAAGTAGGCGAACGATTAGGTCGTTCAATTCTTGAACTGGGTGGAAACAATGCCATCATCATTTCAGAAAAAGCAAATCTTGATCTCGCCATTCGTGCAGTAACTTTTGGAGCAGTGGGCACAGCAGGCCAGCGGTGTACTACCACCCGCCGGCTGATCATTCATGAAAAAGTGTATGATGAGGTAAAGAAAAAACTCACAAAAATTTACAGCCAGTTAAGTATCGGCAATCCTTTAGATGCAGCTAATCATGTAGGTCCCCTTATTGATAAAAGTGCCGTGAATGATTTTCTCGGTGCCATTGAGAAAGTAAAACAACAGGGTGGTAAAATATTGATCGGAGGCAATGTGAAGCAAGGCAAAGGATATGGAACCGGATGTTATGTAGAACCTTGTATTGCAGAAGTAAAAGAAAACCTTCCCATTGTAAGGCACGAAACGTTTGCACCGTTGCTTTACCTGATGAAGTATAAAACCCTTGATGAAGCGATGCACCTGCACAACGATGTGCCTCAGGGATTATCTTCTGCCATCTTCACCGAAAATGTGCTGGAGATGGAGCATTTTCTCTCATCAGCAGGCAGTGATTGCGGTATTGCCAATGTAAATATCGGCACCAGTGGTGCGGAAATTGGTGGTGCCTTTGGAGGAGAAAAAGAAACCGGTGGTGGTCGTGAATCGGGCAGTGACAGCTGGAAAGCTTACATGCGCCGACAAACCAATACCATCAATTACGGTAAAACATTGCCATTGGCACAAGGAATTAAGTTTGATATTTGAGATTGAAAACTCAATACTATTTTGAGCTTTCGAACCTTTGCGACCAGAGAATCAAAGCTAGATCAAAGTAATAAAAAACAAAAAACCCGATCTATTGCTTGATCGGGTTTTTGTTTGAAATCAAAATAGTTGGCACCTATTTATTCAATGCCGCCCATTTGTCTTTCAAATCTTCATATGCTTTATTCAGGCGGTCGAGTTGCACCTGCATTTCCTCTTTAAACTGGCCTTGCTTTTCAACCGGAACAGCATCGGCGTTCTTCATATAGATACCGAATTCCTTAGCCTGCTCCTGAAAGCGATTCAGGTATTCTTTGTATTCAGGTGCATCAATTTTCTTTTCAGTCGCCTGTTTTTCAATGGCGCTTACCTGGTCCATCACTTTCTGGTACTTAGACTGCAGATCGGCTTTATATTCATCCCAGGTCATTCCCTGCTTTGCCGGTTGCACCTGTTGCATACCTGCTTCCGGAGTTTTCGTTTTTCCTGTAATAGGATCTTGTGCAAAAGTGGTATTTGCCGTAAAAACGCCAATGCATATTGCGAATGCAACAGTGGATAATTTATTTAGATTGCTTTTCATGTTCATAATGGTTTGTTGGATTTATGGTTTAGAAATAAATATATTTCCACGACAGGCTAAAACCGTTCCAAAAATCTGTCATCATCTGTTGTGAGTTAAACAGCAAGTGATTACAAATGGCTACAAATGATATCTGTTGTTAGCGTAACAAGTTTAACCACTTTCTCCGTCGTAAACAGAAAGTGCATTCAAAAAAAACATTAATCAACTTTCCCATTTACCTTTGCGCCCTATGATTTCAATAAATAACATCTCCGTTTTCCACGGAGGCGATGCACTTTTCGAAGAAGTTTCTTTCTTTATTAACGATAAAGACCGCATCGGCTTGGTCGGCAGAAACGGAGCAGGTAAGTCTACTTTGATGAAAATCCTTTCCGGAAATAGTAACCCTGATACCGGTAACATTTCCTTCCCGAAAGAATTTACACGTGGCTACCTGTCACAGGAATTGTCATTTCATGGTAATAAAACAGTACTGCAGGAAACAGAAACAGCATTTAAGGAAATTAAAGCTTTAGAGAAGCGGTATAATGACCTTACCGATCGCGTCAGCCATCATACCAGCCATGAAGCTCCCGATTATATGGACCTGCTAACAGAGTGGCATGATGTAGGACACCGGTTGGAAATACTCGGCATCGGGAAGCTTGAAGAACAGATGGAACGCATTCTTGTTGGTCTGGGTTTTGCACGTACCGATTTTTCAAGAAGCGTGGCTGAATTCAGCGGAGGCTGGCAAATGCGGATTGAATTGGCAAAATTGCTGTTGCGCAAGCCCGACCTCTTGCTTTTGGATGAGCCCACGAATCATCTTGACATTGAAGCCATCATCTGGCTGGAAGAGTTTTTACAAGACTATGAAGGGGCCGTGTTACTGGTTTCCCATGATCGTGCTTTCCTCGACCGCGTTACCAACCGGACCATTGAAATCATTAACCGGAATATAGATGATTACCCTGCCTCCTATTCAAAGTTTGTGGAATTGCGCAAGGAGCGAAGAGATCATTTGCTGGCACAGAAAAAAAACCAGGACAAAGGAATCAGGCAGACAGAAATTCTGATCGAAAAATTCCGCTATAAAGCGTCGAAAGCCAAATTTGCGCAATCGCTGATAAAGCAGCTTGACCGAACAGAACGTATTGAAGTAGACGATGAAGATAACTCCGCCATTCGTTTTCGCTTTCCGGAAGGCCCCCGTTCCGGACAATTGGTTTTTGAAGCAAAGCATGTTACAAAACGTTATGGTCAAAAGGTGATCTTAGAAGACATCACCTTTCATGTGAACCGGGGCGACCGTATTGCCTTCGTTGGAAAAAATGGGGAAGGCAAAACCACCATGGCAAAAATTATGGTGGGAGAAGAACCTGCAGAAGGTGATATAAATCCGGGTTATAATGTAAAAATCGGTTTCTATGCACAGCACCAGGCCGACCGCTTAAACGGTGATGAAACAGTTTTCAATACCATCGACAAAATTGCGCCATCTGAAATGAGTGCACGCGTGCGCAGTCTGTTGGGTGCCTTTCTATTTCGTGGTGATGATGTGGACAAAAAAGTAAAAGTGCTTTCAGGTGGAGAAAAATCGCGGCTTGCCCTTGCAAAATTATTGTTAGAACCTGTAAACTGCCTTGTATTGGATGAGCCAACCAATCACCTCGACATGCGTTCGAAAGAAGTGTTGAAGGAAGCATTGAATAACTATTCAGGAACACTGATTGTGGTGTCGCATGACCGTGATTTTCTCGATGGTCTGGTTAACAAGATTTTTTATTTCCGTAATCACAGCATCAAAGAATATATAGGTGGTGTCTATGAATTCCTGGAATCACAAAAAACTGCTTCATTCCGGGAGTTGGAGTTATCGAGGGGATTATTGCCGGATGCAAGGAAAAATGGCAATACCGAAAAACCAAAAACTAACAATGTGCCGGTTGATAAGCAAAAGCAAAAAGAGCTGAAAAAGCTGGAACGCCAGTTAGCCGAATC
Organism: Chitinophagaceae bacterium; assembly: GCA_016704325.1. Lineage (GTDB taxonomy): Bacteria > Bacteroidota > Bacteroidia > Chitinophagales > UBA10324 > JACCZZ01. The sequence goes on along the minus strand of JADJAG010000005.1, from coordinate 405,075 downwards.
AGAGAAAAAAATTTCTGAGCTGGAATCAAGCATCACGCATGTGGAACTGAAGCTTTCTAAACCGGAATTACTCAATGCTACAGAATCAAAAGAAATATATGCGCACTACGATAAGCATAAACTACAACTCGCAGAAGAAATGAGCCGATGGGAAAATCTCGGCGCGGAATTGGAAAAGGCTAGAAACAATTGATTGTTTTTGTGGAACTGCAATTATTATGTCTCAGTCCCATATCATTACTTTCACCGTTTGATTTTGCTCTGTTTTTTTGAATGGTGATCATATTTATATTAATGCAATAAGTTATTTGCTGTAAAAACACTTCCATATAACAAAAAATTTAAGCAGAAGCAGACTGTCAATTTGGTACGCACCCTAATGTAACGTTGCCATTCCGTGACATAAAACAGATAAGTGGTTGCATTTTTTGTGTAATCATTAACAAATCAAATTGTTTGCGTTTTCAGTTATGGAACGGTGTTTGCAAAGTCAGTCTTTGCAATCAAATACAACTGCTATGAAAACGCTCATCAGAATGTTCATCATACTCGGTGTATTCACATTGAGTATTCTGGCAACTACAAAAAATTCATCTGCACAGGCACACATCAGCTTCCAGGTCTTTTATGATCAGCTGAGTCCATACGGTTCCTGGGTTAGCTATCCTAATTATGGCTACGTCTGGTTACCAAATGCAGGTCCCGGCTTTAGTCCTTATGCAACAGCAGGACACTGGGTATTTACAGAATTTGGTTGGACGTGGGTCTCCGACTATTCCTGGGGCTGGGCAGCTTTTCATTATGGCCGTTGGATGTACGATCCTTTTTATGGATGGTTATGGGTGCCTGATTCTGTATGGGGACCTGCCTGGGTAGTATGGAGATCAAGTCCGGGCTATTATGGATGGGCTCCATTGCGACCGGGCATCAGTATCAATGTTGCCTTTGGTCCGGGATATTACATTCCTAATGACTGGTGGGTGTTTACGCCATGCAATCATATCAACCGGCGAGACGTCTACAACTATTATGCACCACGCAGCAGCAATGTTACCATTATTAACAACACCACAATCATCAACAGAACTTATGTCGATGAGCGTGAGCACACCACTTATTCTTATGGACCTGATCGAGAATCTGTGCAAAGGGCAACAGGCCTCAATATCAAACCTGTAAAAATCAATCATCGCGATAGCCCCGGCGAAAGCATTAGTAACGATCAGTTAAGCATCTACCGTCCGCGGATTCAAAAAACATATGCGAATGGAACAGCGCCGGTACCAAAAGATGTAAAGGACATCACGGAAATAAAGAAAAAAAGAGCAACAGCATCTGAAACGAGGTCGAATGCAATCACTGCGCCTGCTACTACAAAACAAAGTGCACCAATAAAGCAAGTGCCGGTACAAAACAATGTGGTAAAGCCAGAAGATAACAAATCAAAACAAAAAGTGCCTGCTGAGAATAGACCAAAGGAAAATAGCCAGCCTAAGCAAGGAAATGCACAGATGCATACTTTGCAATCGAAGCAAGCGCATCTAACTGCTCCGGAAAAATCAATCCTTGCAGCACCGAAACAACAGTCAATAACTTTACCTGAAAACAAGACTGCAATTTCAAATAAGTCGAATACTGAACTTCCTGTTGTAAAGAGTAAGGCTGAGAAAATTGATATCACGAATACCAGGAAAAATTCTGTAACAATTGAAAAAAGGGAATTAACAACTGGTAGACGCTCTTACCAGGAATAAGATAGTGCTCTTTCGACAAAAAGACTTCAACAAATATGTTGAAGCCTTTTTTATATCCATGCTATTTGTTCATAAAATGCGCAGCGTATGTGTTTCAGCATATTTTCGTAATATTCCACAATCATTGTTCTACACGGATGCATATTGTAATTATTGGAAATGGAATTTCAGGTATTACGGCTGCGAGGCATATCCGTAAGCAAAGCGATTTCCGTATCACTGTAATCTCAAAAGAAAGTGAATACTTTTTTTCACGCACGGCGCTCATGTATGTGTACATGGGGCACATGAAATTTGAACACACGAAACCTTATGAAGACTGGTTTTGGAAAAAGAACCGTATTGAACTTTTATTTGATGAAGTAAAATCCATTAGTAAAGCACAGCAAACATTGCTCTTAACGTCCGGGGGAACTGTCTCGTTTGATCTACTAATAATAGCCAGCGGTTCAAAGCCTAACAAATTCGGATGGCCGGGGCAGGACATAATAGGCGTGCAAGGACTCTATTCCAAACAAGACCTGGAAAACATGCAGCAACTCACCTCGGATGCTAAACATGCGGTGATCGTTGGCGGAGGATTAATTGGCGTTGAAATGGCGGAGATGCTTGCATCACGAAATATTAAAGTAACATTTCTTATACGAGAGAAAAATTTCTGGGATGGTGTATTGCCCAAAGAAGAGGCCATGATGATTGGCAGTCATATTCGCGACCATCACATTGATCTGCGTACTGAAACCAATCTTGTTGAAATTTGCCCTGATACAAATGGTAAGGTTAAATCAATAACTACCGATAAAGGTGATATTGTGGAATGCCAGTTCGTCGGCCTAACCGTGGGTGTTTCACCGGTTATAGATTTTTTGAAAGACAGTGGCATAGAATGCAATCGTGGTGTACTTGTAAATGAATACCTCGAAACAAATGTAACCGGCATCTTCGCTATTGGTGACTGTGCGGAATTCAGAACACCATTGCCCAACCGGAAACCGGTGGAACAGGTTTGGTATACTGGCAGGATGATGGGTGAAACGATTGCCAAAACAATTTGTAATAAACGTAGTGTTTACAATCCGGGCATCTGGTTCAATGCAGCCAAATTTTTTGATATTGAATATCAGACCTATGGCTGGGTGTTTCCAAATCTGAAAGAAGGTGAACAGGCTTTCTATTGGCAACATCCGGTGGAAAAAATCAGTCTGCGCATTCATTTCAATAAACAGTCGCGTGCAGTTAACGGCATAAATGTTTTTGGCATTCGTTTGCGTCACGAATCTTGTGACAAATGGATTCATGAGGGAAGAAGCATTGAATTCGTACTTGAACATTTGCCGGAAGCCAACTTCGATCCTGAATACTACCGGCAATATGAATCTCAGATCATTCAAAAATTCAATCGGGAAAATTCAGGTGCCAACCTCAGCCTAAAATCAAAAAGAGGATTGTGGCAAAAAAAAATCAGGATAATGAAATCCAAGTTTTAGTCTATGAGCTATCAAATGAAGACAGGAATTGCAATTGTGATGGCAGGATTGTTTCTGTTTATTGGCAGCTATTTTGGAAGTACTTATGTGCTCACCGCGAAAATCCTTCACCACACCATTACTGATTCCACCCACCTGGAACAGATTGAACCTGCTGTTGCTGGAATGCTGAACAAAAGTTATTCTTCCAATTTCGCTTTCGTCAGCGATTTTAAAAAACGCATCAATGAAATCAACAAAAAAAACCGTGCAGCAAGCGATTGGGACAAAGTAATCTATACTGATTATACATTCGCCATCACTAAAAATGCGACAACAGGCTGGCTGGTGGAAAACAACAAATGGCTGCTTTTAATGATTGTGCTTTTCACCTTATCAGGAAGTTTACTCTACATTATTCCAAAGTATGGAAGCGGAATAAAAGGAATTAAGAATAACCATATTTTCTTTGACAAACTTAATGCACGAGGCTGGGTTGGAATACTAATAGGCACTGTGCTGATCCTGTTCTATATTGTACTCTATTGGTTTCCATACTATATAACCAACTGGGTGATTCTTGTTGATCCGGTGAGCAATACTTTGAGTGGAAATGGCGCCAGTCAATGGTTTCTGTATGGGTTTCTTTATACCGTTGCAGTGGTGGTAATGGGTATTCGAATGTTATTGAAATACCGCCACAATACCTATCAGCAAATTCGTACAGGGTCGGTGATGTTTTTTCAAACTGCACTGGCCTTTATCATTCCTGAGATTTTGGTTTCATTAAATAAACCCTGGTACGATTTTAAAAATATCTGGCCACTTAATTACACTTTCTTCTACGATTACAACCTCAATCAGATGATTCAATCCGGAACCATCGGATGGTTCATGCTGATCTGGGGCATTGTGCTGATCATTATTGCGGTGCCAGTCCTTTCCTATTTTTTTGGCAAGCGGTGGTATTGTTCCTGGGTTTGCGGTTGCGGTGGGCTTGCAGAAACTTTAGGAGATCCTTTCCGCCAACTATCTGATAAATCCTTAAGATCATGGAAGGTGGAGCGGTGGATGATACACAGCGTCCTCGTGTTTGCAGTAGTGATGACAGGCATTACCCTGGCAAATTACTTTTCAGAAAACAGGTTGTTGGGAAATGCAACCAACCAATTACATCAAGTGTATGGCTTCATGATTGGTTCTGTATTCTCTGGTGTGGTAGGTACCGGCTTCTATCCATTTATGGGAAACAGGGTTTGGTGCCGGTTCGGTTGCCCGTTGGCTGCCTATCTTGGCATGATGCAACGTTTCAAATCTCGTTTCCGGATCACTACGAATGGCGGACAATGCATTTCTTGCGGAAACTGCTCTACTTATTGTGAGATGGGAATTGATGTGAGAGCTTATGCGCAACGAGGCGAAAACATCGTACGATCTTCCTGTGTGGGTTGCGGTATTTGCGCGGCTGTTTGTCCGCGCGGGGTGTTGCGCTTAGAAAATGGATCAGAGGAAGGAAGGATACATGCAAATGTAATTACGTTTGAAAGCAGGGGTGCAAGTATTGATGTATAATGTTTCAGAAAATCAGCTTTCGTTTATATTCAATAATGCTTTGACCGATGAATCCGCAACATATATTTTACAAATCCTGTAATGTAATAGCCTCTCCCATCCTGATTCCACGGTCGGTCTTCACCAGGTTGCACAATTCAATTTTTGGATCGTGTTCAAAAAAAAGGGAGTAGTTATTGGCATAAGCCATATTCAGAAAAGTTTCCTTTTCCTGCAATGAAATCAATGGCCTTATATCATAAGCCATCACATAAGGAATAGGAATATGCCCTGCTGAAGGAATCAAATCTGCCATATATGCGATTGTTTGGTTGCCATATTGAATGATAGGAAGCATCATCGCATCCGTATGCCCATCAACAAAAATTGTTTTAAAACCGGGAAACAGTTCATCGCCCTCCTTTAACATTTTCAATTGTCCGCTTTCCTGAATGGGAATAATATTCTCTTTCAGGAAAGACGCTTTCTCCCTTTGATTAGGCTTAGTTGCAGTCAGCCAGTGCTTTTCACAGGAATAGTAAGTAGCATTCCTGAATGCCGGCACCGGTTTATGCAACTCATCAAATCTGATGGCCCCACCACAATGATCAAAATGAAGATGTGTAAGAAATACATCAGTAATATCATCGGCGACAAATCCAAATTCATGCAGCGATGCTTCCAGATTCTTTGAGCCATGCGGCTCATAGTGCGAGAAGAACTTTTCGCTTTGTTTGTTACCCATTCCACAATCTATGAGAACCAGTCGTTTTCCTTCTTCAACCAGCAGGCACCTCATAGCCCAGGAACACAGGTTATTTTCGTCAGCAGGGTTTATCTTATTCCAGATTGACTTTGGAACCACACCAAACATGGCGCCTCCATCTAGTTTAAAATATCCGGTATCGATGGAATAGAGTTGCATTGTGGTACGAAATTAAGTGTTGTGCAGTTAGATTATACAAATGGTTGAATGGCTGAATGGCTGAATGGTCAACTGACTAAACGGCTAAATGAGTATCAATGTCTTGCTTTAATTATTTCAGCAATTTTCTTTTTAGTAAGATCATCTTTACTGCTGCAACTGCCGCTTCCACTCCTTTGTTCCCATGCTTGCCTCCTGCACGATCCTTTGCCTGTGCAAGATCATTGGTGGTGAGCACACCAAATATTACGGGTATAGTATAACGTATATTCAACTCCATAATACCATTTGCCACCGCATTACAAATAAAATCGAAATGCCGCGTTTCGCCTTGTATTACACAACCCAGGCAAATAACTGCATCAAGCTTCTTTGATTCAATAAGCAATTTTGCAGCAGCGGGCAATTCAAAACTCCCGGGAACATTTACTTTCAAAATGTTCTTTTTCTTTACAGACAATTCACCAAGTGTTTTCTTGCATCCACCATATAGTGAAAGGGTGATTTGTTCATTCCATTCTGAAACAATCACACCAATCTTTGCATTGGAAAGATCAGGCATTTCATCCAGTTGGTATTCAGATAAACTCTTAAGATTTGTAGCCATCTCGACGATTTAGCACTTTGTATGGTTAGTTATGCGGAAAAATATGAATTTAACCGCCACCAAATGAAATAATTGAAGGTACTTTAACTATTTGATAATATGCCACGCATATCTTAGCCAGTGATTTTATTATTGGTGGTGATGCCGACCGTTCCTGTGCCCGGTATTCCAATATTCATAAACAAGTTAATTTAAGGCGAAGAATCTAAGTTTCAAAAAAGACGTTGAAAGTTAAAATTACTCTTATACAGTAAAAAATTGAGCAGACAAGCGCATTACTTATTCTTTGACTTTGCTGATTTCCTATTGATCAGATCTCTGACGAATCGAATGCTTGATAAAAGTCCGGCTTTCCTTTGCGCTATTGAAACTCTTTATGATAAAAAGCAACTCCTTAAAATGCTTCAGCACAAAGCAGTACTTATTCTATGCTGTATCAAAATGTGAATATATAATTAAGAAAGTAAGCAAATATGTTTCGAGTAGAAACAGGTACCTTTTAAGTGCTGTTCCCTGCCAATTTTCAATAAACTAAAATTGAAAAATCTTACCGATTCAGCAGCAGAAAAAAGTCTCGGATACATGCCATGTTCAGACAATATATCAACAAAATAGATCAAGAACTCATATTATCAACTTTGTGATGATACTCCCGGATTTTTTTCACATCAAGCAAGCATTATTCTGTAACTTCAACGCTGCTATACTTTTCAACATATTATTTTTGAATAGCTATACTATGAACCGTGTTTAATTTTAATTTCACAGTGCATCCCGGTAACTCTTGATTCTTTTAACGCATGCTAAATCTTTAAAAATGAAAAAAATCTTATCAAGTCGCACGATGTCCCCATCAAGCTTGTTTGGACATGGGCATGTTCATTTTAGTCTTTTCACTTTCTTTTTCCTGTTAATCACAGAATTTACAATTGCCCAACAACAAGAAATCAAAAATTTACCGCTTCAATCATCAGCACCTTTGAATTTTTATACTATCCAGGAGAATTTTTACAACCACTATGGAATACCTACAGTAAAACAAATGCAGGAGGAACTGAACGGTGAAAGCGATGAAGAAGAAAGCTATTATAATCAGTTTAAGAGGTGGGAATACCTGATGGAATCACGCACATTCCCTACCGGACTCATACCCGATCCATCTATTGCCCACAGTGAATTTGAAGCTTATAAAATGGCTCATCCCGAATTGGCTTCTATACGCACTGCCACCTGGGAACCTGTTGGTTCAGCCGCTGTACCTGGAAATGGCGGTGGTGTGGGAAGGATCAATGTAATTAGGTTTGATCCTGCCAATTCCAATACAATCTATATTGGCGCAGCCGGTGGAGGTGTCTGGAAGTCTACTAATAGCGGATCGAACTGGACGGATCTCACCTCTTCAATTCCTGTAACAAGTATTGCTGATATTGCTATTGATCCTTCCAACAGCAATATTGTTTACATAGCAACCGGTGATGGATATGGTTACGAAGCTACCTGGCAGTCTGACAACGACTTTTGGGGTGGGGTTTATTCAGCAGGCATTCTTAAGTCTGTTGATGGAGGTATCTCCTGGACTACTACAGGCTTGAGCTATTCACAAAACAATAAAGAGATTATTCAACGATTGGTGATTCACCCATCAAATCCTTTAATACTGCTGGCATCAACCAGAGGTGGCATCTATCGTACTGTTGACGGTGGTATAAACTGGAGTTTGGTAGATGCGACTCATTGTTTTGATATGGAGTTTAACACAGCAAACCCCAATACGATCTACGCCGGAGGAAACCAGGATATTCTTCAATCCACTGATGCAGGTGCTACCTGGACTGTTCTGAAAAATAACCTGTGCGGTGCAGGTAGAATTTCAATAGAAACAACTGCTGCCAACCCATTGGTTATTTATGCACTATGCGTCAACGGAACATTATCCAGGAGTGCCGATGGTGGTGCGACCTGGGTTACAAAAAGTTCTCCAAGCGGGGCAGCAACTTTCTATGGCTATTATGACCTGGTACTGGAATGCGCTGATGCAAATGCAGATAACTTACTGGCTGGAGGTTTGTATGTTGCCAAATCAACGAACGGTGGTACTTCATGGCAAACAATATCCAGCTGGTCACCTTATACAGCGGCCAACTATGTACATGCCGACAACCATGATCTTAAGTTTCTTCCCGGCAGCACACAAACCATTTTCTCTGGTAATGATGGTGGCATTTTCAAATCGGTTAACCAGGGCACATCCTGGACAGACCTTAGTTCCGGATTGAGATTGGCACAAATCTATCGTCTGTCAACCTCTGCCACAAATCCATCCATTGTCTATTCCGGATGGCAGGACAATGGCAGCAATCGGTGGGATGGTACCAGTTATACGCAAGTTTATGGAGCGGATGGCATGGAAGCATTGGTCGATTATACAAATTCTAATATTGTCTTTATTGAAACACAGTATGGCAGCATCTATAAATCTACTAATGGTGGCAGTTCATTCACCTACGTGGCACCAAGTTCCGGTCCATGGGTAACTACTTATATCATGGATCCTGTTGATCACAACAAAATGTATGCAGGTTACGCTACATTATACAAATCAACCAATAACGGCAGCAACTGGTCGGTGCTTGCCTCAAACCTTTATGGCGGCAATTATTGTACAGCAATAGCAGTAGCCCCTTCCAATACAAACACGATTTATACCAGCTCTCTGGGATTGATGAAAAAGACCACCAACGGTGCTGCACCATTCACTGACATCACAGCAGGCTTGCCGGTAGCATCAGCTGGAATAAATTATATTGCTGTTAGCAACACTGATCCAAACAGCGTATGGGTAGCTTTCAGTGGTTATTCCTCAGGTAATAAGGTGTTCAAGTCAACCAATGGAGGAAGTTCCTGGACGAATGTTTCCGGCACCCTTCCCAATCTTCCTGTTAATACCATTGTATATGAAAACGGGAGTTCAAACAGGGTGTATATCGGCACAGATATAGGAGTTTATTATCGTGACGACAATACGGCTGACTGGATTTTTTACAATGATGGGTTGCCCAATGTGATGGTGCATGAACTGGAGATAAACTATACTTCAGATAAGCTGGTAGCAGCAACATATGGCAGAGGTATCTGGCAGTCGGACCTTGCCAGCAACGCGCCGACAGCTTCCATTACAACCACACCGTTTGCGGCATCCACTTTTTGTCCGGGCGAGAATATCACGGTAGCATTTACCGCTATGGGCAGTTATGATCCGGCAAATAACTTCATTGCACAGCTTTCCAGTTCAACAGGCAGTTTCAGCAGCCCAACAGTTATTGGCAGTATAGTTGGTACAAGCTCAGGAAATATCAACGCTGCTATTCCATCAACAGCCTCCGGTACTGGATACAGAATCCGTGTAATAGCAACTAATCCTGCCACTACCGGCACCGATAATGGCTCAGACCTTCTTATCACCTGTCCGGTGCCTTCCAATCTATCAACAGCTAATATTTCTGCTTCAGGAGCGACTTTAAACTGGCAGCCTGCAAGTTGCACATCAGATTACCAACTTCAATATAAGGTTAGCACCAGCACAGTCTGGACTAAAGTAAACTCCAGTGGGTCGACCTTGCCGCTAACCGGATTACAGTCAAATACGAAGTACAAATGGAAATTAAAAACAAAATGTGTCGGTAGCAATCCAAAGGTATTTTCACCCTTTTCAGCAGTGAGTACTTTTACTACTGCTACCATTAAAACATCGGGAGCAGTGGCATCTACCCCGGATCGGATTCAAGTTTATCCTAATCCCTTTAATAATGCGGCTACAGTGCAATTCCAGGTACAACAGAGCACCAACATGCGACTTGAATTATTGGATGCACAAGGCAAAGTAGCTTTGCAATTGTATAATGGTATAGCAGAAGCAGGCACATTCCAGGCCACTCTTCAACGCAACCAACTGCCGGCAGGAGTCTATCTGTTGCAAATGGTGACCAGTGAAGAAGTGGTTACAAAAAAAGTGATTATAGAATAGCCGAACGATATTGAAAAAAACTTTATAAACGTACCTTTCCCGCTATGTAAATTAGCATAGCGGGAAAGGTAGTTTATTATTCATCTAAATAGAAAATGTATAGCATCAGGACTAGGTTATTTCTTCCAGGTTCAAAATCTAAATCAAAATTTTATTGCTTTTTACCCCAATTCAATAAGTATTATTTGGAAATTAAGAAATCTCCATTCATTTCTGATATGCATTAACAATCATTAAATAGTTTGATATTTAACTCAATTTATCTTGGTTCACTTGTTGTAATAAATATATCTGAAACATGAAACTATATTTCAGCTACCAATTCATCTTCCTGTCTACTGCGATTTTCTTAAGCAACATCTCTGGTGCTTCTTATGCTCAAAAGCCAATTTTAAAGAATTACTCCATTAATAACGGATTGCCCAGCCAGATCGTGTATTGTGTTACCCAAGATTTGCAAGGTTATATATGGTTTGGAACAGATGCCGGGGTCAGCAGATTTGATGGTCTTATCTTTGAAAACTACACTATAAAAGATGGCTTATCCGACAATGAAATTCTCAACATTCACAGGGACTCAAAGGGAAGATTATGGTTCTTTGCCCTGAATGGTAAACTAAGCTATTACGCTAATGGTGTGTTTTTTAATGCATCTAATGATACCCTTCTATCACCAGCTCAAACGAAATTTGAAGCCGTCTCCTTCATGGAGGATTCAGACAATAACATATGGATTGGATCAAAAAGTCTTGAATTGTTTTGCTATACAAACGAAGGAACATCTCAACTCTTTGAATTGGACTCTTTAATGAACCATCCAGTTAACAGTACATATAACTGGGTTTTTACTTACAATCCTTCTAAGAATAAAATTTGGGTAATTACCGGGTATCATATATCAAAAATGTTTGAATATAAGAACAAAACTTTTATAGAATATGAGGATCAGTCATTGATTGTGCCTGCTTCATCTCACTTCAACTTGCAAACTTGTGGTGAATATGGTGCTTTCTTTAATGGCACTTCTGGTATCTGTTCAATCATAAATGGTAAAGTTCAAACTTCAATCCCACGCTCTGCTATTCCGCTTTACGAAAAAGATTACCGATTTTTTGTGGACCGCAGACAAGATATCTGGACAACTAATACTGACAATATCCTACACCATTACAAGCAGCTACAAGGTGAATATGTAGAGGACTTTTCATACTCCTTTGACGAAACAATAGGAGCTGTCTATTTTGATTCAGAGGGTAATACCTGGTTTACAACGACAGGGGCGGGTGTCTATAAAGCTTCTCCGAGCAGTAAATATATGACTGCCTTTCCGAGTGATTCCCATAACGATGATGTAAGTATTAAATGTGTCAAGGGAGATACTCAAGGGAATATCTGGTTTAGTACCACAAAAGGCAGTCTGTATCATCTTTTGGATGATACTATCAATAAATATACATTGACAACTTCAATGGGCGGCGCCGCTATCAGAAATTTTGAATTTGATAAAACTGGCTCGCTTTATTGCATAACTGATCTCGGAGTATTTTTATTAAAGAGGACACCTTCTGGTTACATTAACTTTATTGATGTGCCAGCAAAGAGCAAAAATATTGAATATAATTTCAGATCAGCAAAATATCTCCAAAAGGACCGGAATAACCGGATATTTTTCACATCTGCTACTGGGATTCTGCAGTTAGATGAGGCAAATAGTGATCGTACGCTAAAATATGTTCCATATAACAATTTAATGAATCACAGGATTTACTGCTTATACTTTGATTCTAACAATAATCTTTGGTTTGAAAACTTTGAAAACCTCTGTTGTTACAATGGAAAGGGTGTTGTTACTTATCCTTCAATAGATAAAGAACTCAACAGCAAAATAACCTGTCTTGAAGGAGTTTCGGATTCAGTCCTCGCAGTTGCAACATATGGGAACGGTGTGCTTTTTCTTAAGAATGGCAAAATAATTAATAAGATAACTGAAGTAAATGGCTTGGCAGGAAATCTTTGCCGGCAAATATATATCGAACAGGATACACTCTATGTCGCTACGAATCAAGGGTTCTCCTATTTTACCTATCGGGACAATACTATTTCAGATATCACCACTTTTTCTACAACAGAAGGGCTTCCGAGTAATGACACAAGATACATATATGCCAGAAGGGGTAAAGTATATGTTGCTACCACTTCTGGCTTATGTATAATTGAAAAAAAACTTTCTGGAAAAAAGGAAGATGTAGCACCCCCACAAGTATATATTAATCACATTCTGGTTAATGGAAAAAGGCTAAAAACAAACTGGCTCAATGCTTCGTATAATGATGATATAACTATTAACTATACTGCAATAACCTTTGACCAACCCGAGAAACTTCTATTTCAATACAATATCAAAGGTAATGAGAATGACTGGATCGAAACCAAGAATACAACTGCCATCCTGGCTTCGCTAAAACCTGGTGATTACCTGTTCCGTTTAAGAGCCAAAAAATTTAATTCCAGTTGGAGTATCCCACTTGAATTTCCAATTTATATTATGCCCCCTTTCTGGCAAGAATGGTGGTTTAAAAGCATTATGTTTTCATTGACTTTGATTGCTACCTATATTGTTATAAGATATTTAACTGGTAGAAAATATCGTATTAGACTTCAACAAGCTAAAGCACAACAGGCTCTCGCTGAGGAAAGAAACAGGATTGCCTCAGATATGCATGATGATCTTGGGGCGGATCTAAGCAACATCCTATTAATGACCAGGATGAATAAAAAAAAGAATATTGATTTAGGAACCAATATGAATCAATTTAATGAAATCGAACAGTTCACCACGAATGTTATTGGAAAAGTAGATGAAATAATCTGGGCACTGAACCCGGAACAGGACTCTCTTCGAGATATGATTAACTATATCATTGACTATTGCCAAAGGTTTATTACACATAAATATATTAAGGGTAGTATTAAAAAACCTGATAAGATTTCGGACAAATCCATTTCGTCAGTATTCCGAAGAAACGTTTTCCTGGTGGTTAAAGAGGGAATGAATAACATCATTAAACATTCAGAGGCTACAGAATTTACTATTGAATTGGAAGAAAGTGGTGAAAAACTATATGTACTGCTGAAAGATAATGGAAATGGATTCAGAGATGATGATAAACTTGAGCGGGGAAACGGATTGTTGAATATAAAAAAAAGGATTGAAGAATTACATGGTGTTTGTTCTCTTCAATCAATTCCTGGAATCGGAACCACACTTGAAATTACTGTTCCAATTCAATAAAAAAGAATCGGCATCGAAGCTTCAAAAAGTCAATTCAGTAAGATAGCACGACCTAAGCCGTGAAAATCTCTTGAACGAATCGGAAACTCTGGTGGAAAGAATGCCGATACAAGATAACCCATGGCTAATATGGCAACAGCATTTCTATAATTTAGTAAGCATTGAAAAGTCTCAATGAATCAGATTTTCTGTGTCCATTATTTTATGTATGAACTCAGAGATATTACCTTCAAAACACTACTGCTCAAGAGCATTACAAAGAATATAGTGTTTGAGATGTTAGAATTCTACTTTAAATATTCTGCGATAAAATATTCATTATTTCTTTGCATTTTAAAATATTCAGCTGACATTGTGTTAGATTATTTTTAATTCTAGATTACATTGTCTATCCTAAACCACTCTATCTAACCCTTAAAAGTACTGCTATGAAAAAGGAAACACTATTTATTTTTGCTCTAGTTACATTGCAAATTCAAAATGTTATAGGTCAATTGCCACCTGCAGTTGCATCTTATACATTTGAAGGAAATGTTAATGACCAAAGTGGGAATGGCTATGATGCTCAACTTTTTGGGAATACTACTCTGAATGGATTCCTGAAATTAGAAAACACCACCTCAAGCTACCTACTTTTGCCGCCGGCAGTGATGGATGGTATGACCGACTTTAGTGTTACATTCAAAGTTCAGTTTAAAAGGTTTCATAAGTCCGGCAATTTTCCGACCAATCATATCTTGACTGGTTCCTCTTCTTCTTCACTTGACCGCATTGGACTTTCATACGAAAGGATAAACCTTACCTGGAGACTAGCAATAAATGGCAATACCTATAGTTTTGCTGATCTTCTTACAGCAAATACATGGTATTGTGTTGTGATTACCAGGGTCGGAAATCTGGCCAAATTGTATGTTGATGGTCAACTTGTTGGCAGCACTATAGTTAATACTTCTCCAATTCCGTGTACATCCTTGTTAGTGGGTCAGGAAGAAGATTGTAGTGGTAGCTGCTTCGCTCAAAACCAATGTACAAACGGGAAAATTGACGAGCTCACTTTTTATGATCAAGCGCTAAGCCCTGAAGACGTAATCTCTATTTGCAACAATGCATTTGAAAAGTCAAATATTTCTGAACAAGCCCAGAATATCCCAGATATCTATCCTAACCCGACAAATAGTTTCATCAATATTTCAATGGATGCTTCCAGTATTCAATATGTCGAAATCTATAATTTAACAGGAAAAATGGTCAAGCGAGATGTGCATTCATCGACTATAGATGTAACAGATTTAGTAGCCGGAATGTATCTGATGAGAATAGTAAGCACCTCAGGAATGTTAATTAAATCGGGCACCTTTATCAAGGAGTAGTCATTATATAAATTACTAAAGGTTATTTATTTAGCATCAATTTATTGACTGAAATAGGTCAATAAATTGATGCTATTTGTAAATTATTATTTCTGAGTAGGTACTCATAGTGTAATATAAGAAATCACATACGATAAAGCAGTTCATTTTAACTATCTTTCTTCAAATTCCTCGCTGAAATTCACAATCCTGCTAGTACCCTTTCGCAGAAATGGCAATCCATGATTAATCCATTAATCAATATTAACCGGAAACTATATTCCACCACCATTCTCTAATTTGCCTAATAGACCGTACCTTTGGCGCTTAATTACTCACCGAATCACCTTAACTCTCCTTTAATGCAATCCTTTTCAGACCTCGGGCTCTCCCAGCCAATTTTGGAGGCTATAGAAACAATGGGCTTTATCACCCCCACTCCCATTCAGGAAAAAGTGATCCCATCGCTGCTGGTTAATGCACGCGACCTGATTGCACTTGCTCAAACAGGTACCGGTAAAACCGCTGCATTTGGACTCCCTTTGATTCAACAAATTAACCCGGACCTGGCCCATACTCAGGCTTTGGTGCTTGCACCTACCCGAGAACTATGCATGCAAATTACCAGTGATCTTAAGAGTTATGCCCGGAGAATTCCCTCCATTAAAATTGTGGCAGTATATGGTGGCGCGGGAATTATGGAACAAATGCGTACCATCCGAAACGGAGTACAGATAGTGGTAGCCACACCGGGTCGATTAATTGACCTCATAGGGCGGAAAGCCGTAAACCTGAACACCATAAGCTATGTTGTGCTGGACGAAGCCGATGAGATGCTGAATATGGGATTCCAGGAAGACCTCGATGAAATATTAAAATCTACACCCGCTGAAAAACTGACGTGGCTGTTCTCTGCGACCATGCCGGCAGAAATCCGGAGGATCTCCAAAAAATACATGTCCAATCCATTCGAAGTCCAGATTGGCACAGCGAATACATCCAACGAAAACATCGAACATCAATATTTTGTAGTACCCAGCCGTGAGAAATATGCGGCATTGAAACGTATTGTTGACTTTACGCCTGATATCTATGGCATTATCTTCTGCCGAACCAAAGCCGAAACACAGCAGATTGCTGAAACATTGATTAAAGACGGATACAATGCTGACTCGCTGCATGGTGACCTGCAGCAGGCGCAGCGTGATAAGGTAATGCGCGCCTTTAAAAGCAGGACACTCCAATTGCTTGTTGCAACAGATGTTGCTGCCCGTGGTATCGATGTGAATGATGTTTCCCATATTATCAACCTCCATCTGCCGGATGATATGGATTTTTATACACACCGTAGCGGACGAACTGCCCGCGCCGGGAAAACCGGCATTTCCATGGTCCTGATTGATGACCGTGACATTTCAAAGATCCGCCAATTAGAAAAGAAGATCCAGACAAAATTTGAACGTAAAAAAGTACCTACCGGATTGCAGGTTTGTGAACAACAATTACTCGCCCTTATAAAACGAGTGCACGGGGTAACGGTTAATGAAAAAGAGATGTCACCCTTCATGCCCTCTGTGATGGAGGAGTTCAAAGATCTAAGTAAAGAAGAAGTAATTAAAAGATTTGCATCTATCGAATTCAACCGGTTCCTGGATTATTATCGCGGTGCCCGCGATTTGAATATTCAGGAACGTACTTCTTCCTACCGTGATCGTGATTATGAGGCAAATTCCTCACAAATCGGCCAGCGCATGTTTATTAACCTGGGCAAAATGGATGAATTAACAGAAGAAAAATTACTGGGCATCATCCGTCAGGCAACACAATTGAAAGGAAAGGAAATTATGAACCTGAAACTCAAGGGCGCCTATTCTTTCTTTTATGTTGAAGATCAGCATATGAATCCTGTGGTGCATGCATTTAAGGGCGCCTCTTATCGCGGAAGACGAATTCGTGTTGAAGTTCAAAATGAAAACGAAGAACGACGCGATAAGAAACCACATCGCAAAGGCCAATCTTTCTCTAAACCTAAGGAGAGAAACCGTTACTAACAATCTTCACCTATAGTTTCCATTACAGACTTAAGACAGATACCGCTTATTAAGGCTGTACCCTTGTTAATTACAATCAGTATAAATTTACACTCTAAATTGCAGAGCCGGTTGGCCGGTATTTTGTAACAGTTAATATCGTATTTTAGAGTGTATTTTTACCACGATTCATACCTGCACCTGCTTTTTTTTCGTACATCTTTTTAAATGAATTGCTATTGACCTAACCTCATACTATGTCATTCTCCAAAATGTTATATTTCAAACTGGTTCAGTATAAGGACGTTTGTACAATACGTTTTTTATTGAACATAGGACTAACAATTCTCCTGACATCTCCATCATTGTATGCACAATACAATATTGTAGATTGGGGAGCTTATTTTAGTGATGACAGCACTGGTTGGAATTTTGCAGATGATGAACTAATAGATGACATCAAGGTCGATAATAAAAATCCTGAAAACATTTATGTTGTTGGTAGAACACGCTCCAGCATCGGCACAAGCGCCGCTTGCCAGGGTAACCTGTTGTCGTATGGAAAGGGTGATGTAATGATTGCAAAGTATAATCAATGCGGTGAATTGTTGTGGTCAAGATATTTAGGCAATAAAAAGAAGACAGATTATGGCTATTCACTGGCACTTGACTATGATGACGATGGAAACACCTTTGTATATGTGGCTGGGGAAATGAAAACGAATGGCATAATACCGGAAGCAATTGTTTGCGATGGAGGTGACACACCGTTTCGTGCTACGCCAGTTGGTTCATGGGATGGTTTTATCGCAAAATATGATCAGAAAGGTGATCTGCAGCGCTGGACTTATTTCGGCGGTACCGATACCCTGAGTGAAAAAGTAGATCAGGTACTGGGAATAGCAGTTTGCAATCATATAGTATATATAACAGGCTATACTGAAAGCGTGGATTTGCACAAAGGAGCACTTCATGTGGATGATACTTCTTTTGAAGGTGCAGGTGATGGATTCCTGGCAGCTTTCTCCGCTGATCTTCATAGCCTTGAATTCTTTACCTATATAGGTGGCGCTGGAAAAGATCGTTGTCATGGTATTTCAATTTATCAAAAGGGTGTCGGAGCTCCCGATATTTTTGTAGACGGTACCACGCCTAGTGCCACCGGCATTGCAATAGGAAATGGTTTTGACCTTACTATCGGAGGAGATCTTGATGGCTTTGTGGGTAAATGGGAGGATGATGATTTGGATGGCATCTATACCAAAACGTGGTGTACCTATATCGGTGGAAACGGGATAGAAAGGGCTCGTGATATGGATGTAGACACTTACGGAAATATCATGCTTATAGGTCAAACTAATAGCGGAAATCTTGTTTGGACTAACGGATACGATAATACTCATAATGGACAGAATGATGCATTTGTAATTAAGATACCTAATGAAGGTGGCTACCCAATATGGGGCACTTACTTTGGCGGCTATGCAGATGAGGAGTCTGTAGGATTGGCCTGGAGAAAGGGAGCAGAAAAAGACCATGTGCTTATAAGCGGCATTACCTATAGTTCACAAAAAGAAAGTTGTCTCCCAAATCCCAACCCGGATTCCTTTAGCGTTTATCCGCTGAAAGACCCCCTAATGAGTTATATCAATGGCAAAACCGGATTAAATTATTGTCCTGGTACCGTTGGGGATGCATTCATTGCTGAACTGACTGACGCAGCAATAGGACAAACACTCATATTTTCAACTTTCATTGGTGGTTCCGGTAATGAAGTAAATGGAGAGAATCAATTGAGTTACAATCCTTCTTTCAGTCTCAGTAAGTATGGAGAAATGTATATAGCCTTCAATTCAAGGAGCATAGATATTGGACCGCAATTGGGAACTGCCATTCACAAGTTGTATGGTAACTATCACGGCGGTATTGATGGTGTCCTGGCACGTTTTATTGACAGCTCTTCCTTTCATTATCGCTGTAATGAATTACGTGAAACATCAATATCCAATCATGCTTCATTTAATACATCGGATTTAAGAGAAACACTGCATGTATACCCAAATCCTTCTGATGACCTGTTTAATATTGAGTTTGCCGCAAAAGCAACATCAATGCTAACCTATCTCGTGTTTGACGTAAGAGGCGCAATAGTTCACAGCGGGAATACAACTGTTATTGCGGGTATAAATAGTATTACGGTTGACCTGAATGATCAACCTTCGGGATTATATGTACTTCAAATTAATTATCAGGGTATGACTACTCTTGCTAAGCTATTCAGACAATAGCCTTTAGCTTTATGCTTATACAATACGCTGATTTTTTTTACTTAATGAATGATTACCTGCTTTCTCAAGATTGATTGATCATTTTTTAATGAAATAGTATAGACGCCGGCAGTTAGTTTGGAAGTATTTATAACCTTCCTGTTAAGTCCTGCCGAAGTGGTCCATGATTCATAAAGCACAGTTTCGCCTGGAAGGTTTACAACGGAAACAGAAACAGGTCCGCTCACTTCTACCTGGAAACTAATAGTGAGATACTGGTCAACTGGATTTGGGAATACGGATAGTCCCATTACTTCACCGGATGCTAACAATACTGTCGTACTTAATGTATTAAAAGCAGCTATGCCGGAATAAGCAGAAGTCTCTTCAATCGATGAACAAACAGACTGTACTCTCCATAGGTAAGCGGAATCAGGCTGAAGGTTATCAAGCGTTATAGTATTGTCAGCTACAGGAATTGAAATCCAGTCAGTAGCCGACTCCAGTTTGTACTCGAAAATATAGGACGAGCTGAAATTCGGTTGAGCCCAGCTAAGTATTGCCGAATCTGCTGTTATATAGTTTAATTGCAACATGGAGTCTGCTACAGGAGCACACCTGTTCCAGTCAAATTTATAGGCACGGTAGCAGATATAATACTCTCCATCAAAATTAAACTCCCACACAATATTACCTGCAGCGTCCACTTCTGTGAAGCGTGGCACCTGCGGTACGTTTGAAGACAACAATCCCCAGTTAATAAAAGTATTTCCATTAGAAAGCCGTTGCGCACTCCCCATTGCCGGACCAAATACATTAGTGGTCCCTATCATTGGATGCTTGTAAGACCAGACCAATGTGGCTACTTTGTTAACCTGATCAAGCTGATACTCTTTAGCACTTGAAATATTAGGTGTTACATTATTTCCATTATTAAATAGTGTATAGTTTCCATTTTCCAGTCTTCGAAAATCATGTTGCCCGCTGAAGTGAGTAGCGTCTATATCATTTACAAAGGTGAACTGGTTATTGTCTCCACCCATTCTCCACATCATTTCACCGGTTGAAACATTAATCTTCGTAATCTCGCACAGGTGCCTGGATGATAAAAGCAGGTTACCATCTCCATCCAGCTCCATAGAATTAGCATGTATCCAGTCAAAAATTGCCTGGCCCTGCGTAACTGCGATATACGCCCATCCGATTGCATCAGTATACATCATATGATCCCATGTCCTCCATTCAAAAATCACATTCTGGTCAGCATCCAATTCCTGGATTACACAACCAATCACATCAACCGTATCCAGCCCGCCAAGATCTGACAAATCAAGATTGGGGTGAATGTCATAACAAAACAAGAAACTATGGCCATTCGGGAAAACTAAAAACTCATGCTCATCGGCCCGGTAGCCGTTACCCATGAAATACTGCTTCACCACATTATATGATGAATCCATCATATCAAAACAACTATCAACATAGTTATAGTAAGTCAGGTAACCATTCTTGTTAATAGTAAAACTTATACCGCGTTCTTCATCAAATGTGGCATACAAAGAGTCTCCTTCATTGCTGATTATTGATTTGCCAAAGCAACCGGTTCCTCCTCTGAAATTGTAGTAAAAAACATCATGTTTGAGTTCATTGCCTGTTGCTGTAATTACATAATCTGGCATTTCACAGAGATCTCTCACCACATCCCCCGTATTTGCATCAGGCGAAATTCCGGCATCCATCCATTCAATATCACTGGCATACTGACGTGCCAACCTGATACTTTCCAGGTCGGAAGAGGTATATGCCGGCCGGATACTAAATAAAAATGAAACACCGGTAATCATATCACCATTGCTTTTTCGGAAGCCATCTGCAATAACTACCGCCACCTCTTCTCCTTCTGCAAACTTCCTAATCGAATTGATAAGGATGGTTTTTCCATCCTTTGATAACACAACCCGGCAAACATGCTGCCCGCTTACAGAGCCCGTAACTGTTATTAATGATGCTTTCAAAGATGGTGCATCCATCATTTCCCCGGTCTTTAAAATAATCCCAACTTCCGGGTGATGATAGTTACTTCCCGGAACCGGTGACACATAGCTAAACTGTGCAATTGCATCAATGTAGAATGAGTTCAAAAATGCAAATGTAGCGATGCATGCCAAAGTAAAAAATCTCATGTTTTCTTGTTTTAAGGAAAAATGAAAGTGCAAAATAAAGCATTTACCCTTAACACGGATCTTATTGCTGAATATCGCGGGAGACTATGAAACTATCCACTTACTCTTTGATTTGTTACCCATATTGTGCGCTTTAAAAAAAGGCACAATGGCAGGTAAAAAAGCATGTTCAAAAAATATCATTGCACAGTGAAGGTTACTTGCTGCCGTTTCACTAATTGAAGTCGTTAATTCCCAATTTACACCGCTAATAGCCAAAGTATATGCTTTTGGAGATTTATTAAAAATTACCTGCGCCAGGTATAAGATCGCTTCGGGGCTTTGAAGATGTGAAGAAAAATAATAATGATTTCCCGCTTCACATTGTCTTACTTCGAATCCTTCCTGCAATTGCTGATGGGAAGCATCAATGAAAACTACAGTTTCATAGTGACTAATTAGTTCCGCATCTTCCACCTGTAACTGGTATCGGTATTCAAGTTCAATCTGATCACCGGTTAATTCCCTGAAATGGTCCAAAAATTTCCAACCCAAACCATCATCACCCCGCCCATTATTACCGATACCTACAAGGAGAAGCTTGCCGGTATTAATTTCTGAATCTTTCATCTATCAGTTGTCCGTTATGATTATACAATTCTGCTTTCAGCGGCATTTTACCCAATGCTTGTGTAGCGCAACTTAAGCAAGGATCATAAGCACGTATCGCTACTTCCACCTGGTTCAGCATGCTATCAGTAATGGTTCCTTTTCTACTGATGACATTGTTGGCCACCCATCGTACTGCCTGGTTCATAGCATCATTGTTATGTGTAGTCGAAACAATAAGGTTACAGCTTATTATCATTCCTTTATCATCTATTTCATAATGATGTGTAAGTGTACCACGCGGTGCTTCAATGATGCCAATGCCTTTCAGACGAGGTGTTCCGGTGCGCACGAGGTCATCACTAAGAATGTCAGGATCATACAACAATTCCTTAATCACTTCTGCACAATGGAGTATTTCAATAAGTCTTGCCCAATGAGAATACATGGTACTATTGTTGACTTTTTTTCCGGTAAATGCAATAAACTCCTGCCTGGCTTTGTCAGCCAACGGAGTTGGGATAAAATCACAAATATTCATCCGTGCCAATGGGCCTACCCTGTTCCATCCGTTTTCACGTCCTACTTCTTTCAGGTAAGGAAACTTCATATAAGACCATTGCGCAACAGCTTCTGAGAAATACTTTTCATAATCATCGGTAGCTATATCATTCAGGGTAACAACCCCTTCACTGTCAATAGCCCTAAGCTTGCCATCATACATCTCCAACCCGCCTTCCTCATTCACCATACCTAAATGACCGGAAGGAAACTGGGCAAATTCATCTAGAAATTTCCGGTGTTGCTCATGGTAATCTTTGATGAACTGCACAATAGTTTGTGACCATTCTATCATGGTATCCACACTTTCTATATTCTTTCCATCAAGAAAATAATCTCTTTCCTCCTTGCTAAAGGTCTTATAAACTCCCCCGGGAACAGCAACAATACCATGAATCCTTTTGCCGGCAATTGCTTTGATAATTTCTTGTCCGAATTTGCGCATGAGTATTCCTTTTGTGGCCAGTTCACGGTTCTCCATGGCAACAGCCACCACATTTCTTTTTTCTACCGGAGCATCGGCACCAAAGAGCAGGTCCGGAGATGCGAGATAGAAAAAATGCAAGGCATGTGATTGAAATATCTGTCCGAAATGCAATAACCTGCGCAACTTATAAGCAGCCGGTGAAAGATCCTTAGGATCGATGCCTACCAACTGATCTATTGCCTTTGCTGCTGCCAGGTGGTGGCTAACCGGGCAAATACCGCATAGCCGCTGCACGAGCACCGGCGCTTCCCAATAGGGATGTCCCTGAATAAATCTTTCAAATCCACGAAACTCAACAATATGAAAAAATGTGTCCTTAACCTGTCCGTATTCATCAAGATGAATAGTAACTCGTCCATGGCCTTCTACCCTGGTTACCGGATCAATGGTGATTTTCTTGTTCATGATTTAATGCATTTTTTAATCGTACTTAAACTCCGAATAAAGTATGGAGTACTCCTCTCCCCACAACAAATTCTTGACTGCCTTCCAGATATGATTAGCGGATGGAGGACATCCGGGGATATAGTAATCTATTTTCACAATTTCATTGCATGCATATACCCTGTCCAGTATTTTAGGTAAGTCTTCATGATAAGGAATAATATTCCCTCCGGGTTCATTGGTAACTGAATTAAGATATGCTTCTTCCAGGCATTCGCTTAAAGGAATCGAATTGCGCATAGAAGGTAAACCTCCCCAAACTGAACACTCTCCCAGAGCAACTAGTATATCGCAATGTTCCCTGAACTTCCTAAGTGTCTCTACATTCTCTGAATTGCAACACCCACCCTCCACAAGTCCTATATGGCATCTTGTGGTGAATTGTTTAAAATCAGTAAGCGGCGACTTATCGAATGAAACCAGTTCTATCACATCCAGCAATTCAGTATCAATGTCCAGCATCGACATATGACACCCAAAACAACCAGCCAATGAAACAGTAGCTATAATTTTTTTTTCTGTTATAGCCGGTCTGTTTAGTGTTGGTTTTTTCAAAACCTTTTTCTGCTGAGTGGATTGCTGGTCAAATTCGCGGTCACCAAAAGGTGCTGTCATACTTACACCGCGCACAATAATGGCTCCCGTCGGGCAAATCTTCATTGCATTGATAGCCTGAGCCTCACTCAGTTTTGCCTCTTGTATATAGTCCACCCCTACAAAGGTTTCATTGCCCCTGTTCATATAATTAAACACCCTTTTCCCGTCATCAGTAAACACTTCTTCCACACATCTCTTGCACTTGATGCAACGGTTATGCTCCATCACCATTCGTGATGGTTTATAATCAATAATCCTGTCTTTAAATAAATGAGGAAAGCGGGTAACGGCTATTCCCAGTTCATAACCCATATGCTGCAAATCGCAATTGCCGCTTTTCTCACATGCCGGGCAAATGTGATTACCCTCAGCAAACATCATCTCCACCAATGCCTTTCTGGTATCGATCAATTCTGCGGAATCCACCTCCACCGTCAGTCCTTCATGCACTTTCTCTGTGCAGGCAGGTCCGTATTTTCCATTAATCTTGCAGGTGCAGGTTCGGCAAGTACCCAAGGGCGGTTCTATATGTTCGTAATAACAAAGTGAGGGAATGAAGATTCCATTTTCACGGGCAACAAGCATCAGGTTTTTGCCTTCCGGTGCCTGGATATTTTTGCCATCAATTTTAATATTCACCAGGTTAGCCATAACGAATCAGGATTTGTATTTTTCATAATCTGCTGTTGCTGCTGCCATGTCAAACTTCAGGTTCAGTCCATTAAAATCCTTGTCGAACCTGGCAACAAAATAGTCGTGAAATTTATCGATAGCTGAAATCAGGCTGTTGGCAGCAGTCTTACCCAAACCGCACCTGCTCGTGTTTTTCATCAAGGTTCCCCAACTTTTCAACTCCTGCAGGTCAGCTTCATTAAAAAGTCCATCCTGCAGACGTTCCAGTTTTCTTTGAATAATAAAGTTGCCTGCCCGGCAAGGCGTACAGATACCGCAAGATTCCTCTTTAAAAAATGCAGAGAAATTCAGAAGTATCTTTACAATGTCGCGCTGCTTATTGAAGATCATAAATGACCCGCCGCAACGAATATCCTTGCGCGCCAACAGGTCCAGCATAGATATCCTGCGAAACTTTTCTTTCACGGTAATACATTCTCCTGAAGGACCGCTTACCTGTATATAGTATGGGTCTTCTGCGCCACACAACTCCAGTAATTCCGCCACCGTCATTCCCCATTCTATCTCGTAAATGCCGGGCAATTTGCAATCGCCGGAAACACTGATCAACTTTGTTCCCGGTGAACCGGGAATACCGGATTCCCGGAATGCATCGGCACCCATTTCAATAATGCGCTCTGCAGCACAAAATGTTTCTACATTATTGATTACCGTAGGATACTGCAGGTAACCTCTTTCAACAGGGAAATACCATTTTGTTCTTGGTTCTCCACGCTTGCCTTCCAGCGATTCCAGCAACGCCGTTTCTTCTCCACATACGTATGATCCGGCGCCCATCTGTATCCTGATATCAAAATCAAATCCTTTAATGTCACAGATATTCTTACCCAAAAAACCAATTACCCTGAACTCCTGTAGTGCTGCTTCAATCTTACTTTTCAGCCACCAATATTCACCTCTCAGGTAAATGATGCCCTGCGTTGCCCCAATGGCATAACCACAAATGATCATGCCGCCAATCATAGAACCGGCATAAGAATTCATCAACACCCTGTCTTTGAAAGTGCCAGGCTCTCCCTCATCCGCATTACATACTACAAATTTTTGAGACGCCGGTTGCTGACGCGTGGCTTCCCATTTTTTCCAGGTAGGATAAAAGGCACCTCCTCGTCCAGCCAGTTCTGACTTCTTAATCTCTTCAATGATACCTTGTGGACCTAAACTTTCCATTTTACCTAAAGCCTGTCCCGTTTGATATTTTCTGAAGAAAACACTCTTATCCTCTGCAGGAACATACCTGATGTTATCGGAGGGCGCATCACAAATTGATTCAGGC
This sequence comes from Chitinophagaceae bacterium, assembly GCA_016704325.1. Classification (GTDB taxonomy): domain Bacteria; phylum Bacteroidota; class Bacteroidia; order Chitinophagales; family UBA10324; genus JACCZZ01. The sequence continues at coordinate 378,981 of JADJAG010000005.1, read as the reverse complement.
AAAACCCCCTGCTTTAGGCGTGAGATAATGTCCTTAACCTTTATTGCATTTAAATTGGTAAAGGGATAAAAATTGATGAGTGCCGCAGGTTCCTGGTCGCTAAGGCCAATGCAAGGTGTAAGAAATAACCCGAATGTACCGGTACGGTCTACCGTTCCGAACGTAGCGCCTGTTTCACGTTCAAAAGCTTCCATAATCCGTTGAAATCCTTTTATTTCTGAAACAATGCTGTTGTTGAGATAGATGGTGTACTTTCCTGTTGGCTTGCGGTGAAAAAAATGATAAAAGGAAATCACTCCTTCTACCTCTATTTCAGAAATACCAAACTCTGTTGCTAAGCCCTTTAACGCATCATCGTCAATGTAACCCCTCTCCTGCTGAAATTGCCATAGCTTATTCAGCATTTGTGTCCGAGGCGGTTCTTGAAATTTCTTACTAATTATTTCCGGCATATCTGTTTATATTAGAAGGTCAGAAAATGACAACAAATCAGCGTAATAATTACCTGCTCATTGATGAATTCTATCATGTGAAGGGCTGATATATATCACATTTAAAATAAAACCGAATTCGAAATCTTTGAACCGGATTTCAGAAGCATACTGCATTAAAAGCATGGTGCATGATTTAATACGATTTCATAAAAAATAAAGCCCATGAAAAAAATATTCATCCTGCTTTTATTAAACTCCCCACTCATGCTCTTGGCCCACCCTGGCCATGATGGCGCGGACGGAAGCGATGGGTATACCATCATCCATTCCCTTACTCATGTTGACCACTTGCTTGTTTCAGGAATCTCTTTAGCGATATTAGCTTTGGTGTGGTTGGCTAAGAGCAAGAGATCAAAATTATCCATAGAAAAGTGTAATCAATAAACTCCCATGCATGAACTTTCTATAGTGATGAACATCGTTGAAATTGCAAATGATGAGGTGCTGAAGCACCATGCACAAAAAGTAGAAATGATTGATCTGGAAATCGGGGAATTGTCAGGTATTGATTTCGATGCATTTGATTTTGCCTGGAGTGCTGTGGTGCATGCTACCATTTTGCAACATGCTGAAAGAAAGATGCACCGTGTTGAGGGAAAATCAATTTGCGGTACCTGCGGACACCACTTCAGGTTATTCCAGTTGTATGAACCATGTCCGCTCTGCGGTGAAGTGTTTAATGACATTATCAGCGGGCAGGAATTGAAAGTAAAACAAATGATTCTATCATAAACCAAAATTGAAGCTTTATGTGTGCTACTTGCGGCTGTGGAACAGGTACTGTTCATTTTGAAAGACCGGATGTAAGTCAATTGCACTTGGCAAATCAGCGGCAACCCGTTCATGAACACTTTCCAAAACAAAAAACAATCGTGGAAGTGGAACGCGATATCCTTGAAAAAAACAATCGCCTTGCCGAACGGTTGAAAGGTTTTTTTGAAGCCAGGAATATGTTTGTGCTTAACCTGGTAAGTGCACCCGGTTCAGGCAAAACCACACTCCTCGAAAAAACGTTGCAGGCATTGAATGGCACTGTGGCCTGTGCTGTAATTGAAGGAGATCAACAGACAACAAACGATGCCGATCGGATAAAAAAAACAAACACTCCGGTTGTACAGATAAACACTGGCAAAGGTTGTCACCTGGATGCAGAGATGATTTACAACAGTCTTAAAATTCTGGAACCTGTCAATAACTCCATTCTCTTTATTGAAAACGTTGGCAACCTTGTTTGTCCTGCCATGTTCGACCTTGGAGAAAATAAAAGGGTAATAGTTATCAGTGTAACGGAAGGTGATGATAAGCCTGCAAAATACCCCGACATGTTTCAAAGTGCTGATCTTTGCATCATCAACAAAACAGACCTGCTGCCCTATGTAAATTTCGACATGGAATCCTGCAAAGTGTATGCGAGAAAAGTGAACCCTGCAATTAAATTTATCGAACTATCTGCTACCACAGGAACCGGTTTGACTGATTGGTTAACATGGTTACGCTCACCGGCAAACTATCACACCACAATACAAGATAACAATACTTATCTGGCCAACCGGTCTTCCGGTAACACTGTAAATATGGTAACTGATAACATGCATGCCATTCTGTAAATTGAGCTTCCAGGAGGCAATAAGGGCATAATATTTCTATAATTGAAGTTACTGATAACCCTGTACTTCAAGTATTCGTTAATTGATTATTCCTCCGATTGAATTGCTTGTTTGAGCCATTCAATTTTTAGTGCCTTGCAAAAAAAAACTCCCCTGCCGGAGAGTTTTTGTATAACATTTCAAAACTAATGCTTACCACTTCAAATCTTCATCATCAACATGCTCAGCAGGTGGAGGAGGTGGTGGTGTTACCTTTGGTGTAGAAATATCAGGAGCAATTTCAGTACTGCCGGATTTTACTTCACTCTCCGGAGAAACTGAAAGATCTCTTAGCTCAGACTCTCCTTCCCCTTCCAACCTGTTATTCTCGCGATTTCTTTCATACTCTGCCTGACGTTTGGCAAACTCATCGAAATCATATTGAGGCATCAACTCAGTCTTCACATGGTCAATTGTTTCTGTGAGCGACTCCAGAAATTTATTAAAATCTTCTTTGTACAAGAAAATCTTAAACCGCTCATAACTGTCATCCTGCCTTTTCTTGCTTTCTGTAATAGTCAAAAAATAGTCATTGGCTTTGGTTGACTTTACATCGAAGAAATAGGTCCTTCTTTTGCCCGCCCTGAGTTTCTTTGAATAAACTGAATCTGATTTGAAATTCCCTTTTTTTTCCTCCACAGTTGATATATTTAGTTTCTAAGCTTCGCAAATATATTGTTTTCCCATTCTAAATTCAAAATCTTTTAGGGCGCGTCAATTCAGAGGCTGTTTGCTTCGTGAGCGATGCCTAACATCTGTCAGCAGTCAGTCTGTATTTTCAACACTTGTTCTGGTGAACATTATTCAACGGGGGCAGTTGCCTTTCTTTCCTCAGACTGTTGTTTTTCAAAGAGGTCAAAATAAGCACCCCGGCGCTTCATCAATGATTGGTGATTGCCCTGTTCAATGATCTGGCCATCGTCAATCACAATGATCTGATCGAAATTAAACAACGAAAATATACGGTGTGTGATGATGATGGTTGTTCTGTTTTGGAGAAAATCGTTCAGATAGCCGAGAATATTCTTTTCTGTTTGCGCATCCACAGCAGAGAGACAATCATCAAAGACCAGTATCTGAGGCTCTTTGATCAAAGCCCGGGCAATTGAAATACGCTGCTTTTGGCCGCCCGACAGTGTTATTCCCCTTTCACCAACTACTGTTTCATACTGTTCCGGAAGTTGCAGTACATCTTGGTGAACTACAGCATAAGTTGCTGCTGTTTTCACACTTTCTGCATCCATCTCGGATGCATTCATTCCAAATCCGATATTGTTAAAAACCGTATCTGAAAACAGAAATACATCCTGGGAAACATAACCAACCTGCCTGCGCAATGCAGGTAGGTTTAAAGACTTAATATTTACACCATCAATAAGTATTTCACCTTCATCCGGATCATACATCCTTACCAGCAATTGCCCAAGAGTAGATTTCCCTGAGCCGGTCCTTCCAATCACTGCCATCCTATGGCCTTTTTTCACGATAAAGGAAATTTGCTTTAAAGCCTTTATTCCGGTACTTGGATAGGTGAAAGACACCTTTTTGAATTCGATCTCACCGGCTACTACTATAGATGCTGAAGAAGCAGAAGTGATATCCGGCTTTACATTCAGAAATTCATCTATTCTCTTTTGGGAGGCAGCTGCCCGCTGAACAAGTGCCATCACCCAACCTACAGACGCGATCGGCCACGTGAGCATGTTTATATAAATAACAAACTCAGCAATATTACCGGCAGATATCTTCCCTTGAATAACTTGTGCCCCGCCAATAAAAATAGTAAGTATAGTACTGAACCCAACCAACAGAAATATAACAGGGAAGTAAACAGCCTCTACCTTTGCAAGTGCAAGGTTATTCGTTTTATAGTGTTCACATTCTTTTTGGAAATACTGATGCATGAACTTCTCCTGCACATAAGATTTTACTACACGTATTCCTGAGAATGATTCCTGCGAGATAGTGGTCAAAAAAGATAATTGTTGCTGAATAGCTTCGCTTTTACGTTGAATGATACCATTTACATAATAGATCAGGTATCCAAGTACCGGCAGTGGTGCAACTGTGTAAAGTGTCAATTCAAAATTTACACGAACCATGGTATAGATAACCATGAAAAACAGTACGAGCAGGTTGATGGAATACATTATAGCTGGGCCCGTATACATCCTAACCCTAGAGACGTCCTCTGTGATCCTCGACATCAGATCTCCAGTATTATTTCGCTTATAGAAATCGAGGTGAAGGCGTTGATAATGCTCAAAAATCTCATTCTTTTGATCGTATTCAATCAGTCTCGACATTACTATAATTGTTTGCCGCATAAAAAATAAAAACACACCTCTTAGTATCGCTAACATTACCACTAGCAATCCAAAGAAAAGGATGGCTGTACCAAACTGTTTCATGAAAACATCAAAAAGACCGGTACCGGAATAAAGCTGATGATAGGCAATTTGGCCGCTGATCAAATCGACAGCATGTCGGACTACCTGCGGTGCATATACACCAAACAGGTTAGAACAGGCAATAAACAATATCCCCATGATCAACCGAAACCGGTATTTATAGATATGTTTATTGAGCGATCGTAGATAATTCATACCTGAAGGCTATCTGTTAGCAGCGTTGTCTCCTCAAAAAAATAAATATACCTTTGAGGCCTTCTCAACCACCTATTCTCTTGAAATCAATTTCTCGACAAATGTAGTGGTATTGATTTCAAATTAATGGTGCTGATCTTGCTTGTTTCATCTGTTAATTAAAAAACATTCTTAATGGCAATTGCTGCTAACGTTACCCCTGAAGTTTCAGAATCATTCACTGTTTTTAGTCAAATGACCTCCATGGACCATGAGCAAGTGGTCTTTTGCCATGATCGCGCATCAGGATTGAAATCTATCATCGCCGTGCATAATACCGTACTAGGTCCCGCACTGGGTGGTACGCGTTTCTGGAATTATTCCAATGACAGGGAAGCAGTGACCGATGCGCTTAGGTTATCTCGCGGAATGACCTATAAAGCCGCCATAACAGGTTTACACCTGGGAGGAGGGAAGGCCGTCATCATAGGCAATTCAAGAACGGATAAGACGGAAGCGCTTTTTCGCCGTTATGGGAAATTTGTGCAAAGCCTGAGCGGAAAGTATATCACCGCCGAAGATGTCGGAACTTCGAAAGATGATATGGAATGGATTTCAAGGGAAACCAAATATGTGACAGGATTACCGGAATACCTGGGTGGCGGCGGAGACCCCTCGCCATTCACAGCACTTGGCGTTTATATGGGAATGAAAGCTGCGGCCAATAAAGCATACGGTAATGATTCTTTGAAAGGCAAGAAGGTAATGGTGCAGGGCATTGGCCATGTAGGTGAACACCTGGTAGCTTTCCTGGATAAGGAGGGAGCAGAAATTATGGTCACAGATATTTTCGAAGATCGGCTTGCTGAAATCAGTAAACGGTTTAAAGTAACCGTGATCAAAACGGAAGATACTTATTCGGCAGACATGGATATCTATGCACCATGTGCTTTGGGTGCAACGGTAAATAGTGAAAACATTGAACTGTTGAAATGCGCGATTATCGCCGGTGCCGCCAATAATCAACTTGCAGATGAAGAGATACACGGACAAATGTTGCTCGAAAAAGGAATTTTATATGCCCCTGATTTTGTGATTAATGCCGGTGGATTGATCAATGTGGGTATGGAACTGGAAGTATATAACAGGGAACGTGTGAAAACGGAAACTGAGAAAATCTATCAGCGCACACTCAGCATATTTAAACTCTCTCACGAAAAGAAAGTACCAACACACAAAGCGGCTAATGAAATGGCAGAAGCACGCATCAGGAGTATTGCACAGCTGAACGCTAAAAGATAAGACAGTCAGGGAATTTTTACATTCCACATGATCTAGTGTCTGGTAAGGCAGTTCATGCATTGCATTTAAGTATCAAATCCTGTATCGTTAATTCTATTCCTGCCGAAACTGCAACTTTCATTCAGTTAACTTAATGTTCTAAATCAGTACAATGCTTTCCAGAAGAAATGTTCGTATTAAAGTGATGCAAACGGTGTATGCCCATACACATGATCACGAGAAAACCCTTGAGCGGCTGGAGAAGACTATGATGGAAAACATCAACAGCTTTTACCGTTCATTTCTGTATAACCTGTATATACTTGCAAAAACTGCAGAATTTGTGATTCAGGATGTTCAGATCCGCGCGGGCAAACATATTCCATTGGCTGAAGACCGCTTTCTGTCTGTACAACTCTTCCATAACACCATTATGCAACACCTGGTAGTAAATGAAAGATTGTACTATGAAATTCGAAAAGAAAAACTGGATAACCGTATTGATGAAGATTACTTCCGTCAGTTTTTCCAGGCACTAAAAAAAACCCCTGAATACCAGGACTATTCAAAAAAAGAAAATCCTTTGCTACCTGAGGATAAAGAAATGATTGCATTTCTCTATAAGAAAATACTTTATCCAAATGACAACTTTCAACAACATATAGAAGATGTTTTCCCCGGCTGGCTCGATGACAAAGATGCCATCTATCATTCTGTTATGAATTTTTTTGAAATGATTGGCCCGGATCAAAAATCATTTTTGATCAGTCGTTCAAAAGAAACCAAAGAAGAAAAAGAATTTGCGATTCACCTGCTTAGAAATACACTTCATCATGAGACTGAATTGGATTTGTTAATAGGACCATTCCTTGAAAACTGGGACAAGGAACGCCTCGCCATGCTTGATTTCATATTGATGAAAATGGCAGTATGTGAAATGTTGTATTTACCCGAAATTCCTGTAAAGGTTTCAATGAATGAGTATATAGAAATTGCCAAATTATACAGCACGCCCAAAAGCGGGGAATTTATTAATGGGATCTTAGATGCCCTCATGAAAAAATTAAAAGAAGAAGGCAAAATTCTGAAAGAAGGGCGTGGCATGCTTGAGTCTTAAAGATGAATGCTCCTTCTCCTAAATTCGTATAAATGCTTCGTGACTCAAATCAGACCTATAGTACGATAACCGGAAACAGGTTACAATACCTCACTAAATGATGAAACCCCGGAAGCAATCCGGGGTTTCATCTAAATTCTATAAGAGTCGAAAGATTAATTCGCCCAGGGCGCTTTACCTTCTACGGTGAGTCCCATAGATCTTGCAGTTCCTGCTACCATCTTCATCGCCGAATCAATGGTGAAACAGTTCAGATCACTCATTTTTTCTTCAGCGATCTTCTGAACCTGCTCCCAGTTAACACTGCCCACCTTGTTACGGTTTGGAACAGAACTTCCTTTTTCCTTTTTTGATGCTTCTAAAAGTGATATGGCAACCGGCGGCTGCTTAATAATAAATTCAAAGGACTTGTCTTTGAAAACGGTAATTACTACCGGCAAGGTCTTGCCGGGTTTATCCTGTGTTTGTGCATTAAAGCGCTTACAGAATTCCATAATGTTAACACCCTTAGCACCCAGTGCAGGACCTATTGGAGGAGCAGGGTTTGCTGCGCCGCCCTTTACCTGTAATTTTATGAATGTTTCAATTTCTTTCGCCATGACTGATTTATTTTATCTAAGAACCTCAACTCAAGTGAAGTTCAATTGTTTTGAAAAATTATTTTACTATCAATAAATCACTGAAAAAGTTGAAACTGCCAGGTAACCGGAGTGAAGCATGCTCCGGCCAACGATTCAACTGCTTTCAATAATTTTTATTCATTAATTTTTACTTATGCTGAAGGTGAAATTAGTTTTAGAATATAACTATTGTTTTTCCACTTGTGCATAGTTCAACTCTACCGGTGTTTTTCTTCCAAAAATTTTAACAGTTACTTTCAGTTTCTTCTTTTCCTCATTTACCTCTTCTATCAAACCAACAAAATCATTGAACGGACCATCTGTTATTTTTACATTTTCACCAATCAGGAAAGGTTCGCTTATTGTTTCGCCTACTTCTGCCATTTCATCTACTTTACCTAAAATACGGTTCACTTCAGGCTTGCGAAGGGGTTGAGGTTTTGCACCTCCCAGGAAATTAATGACGCCGGAAACATTCTTGATGGCAGAAAACATATCACCATTCATTTTCATTTCATCAGCCTCAAGTAGTACATAGCCAGGATAAAATGTGCGCTCCTTAATTACCTTTTTACCATCTTTCACTTTATATACCTTCTCCATAGGTACTAATACCTGCGAAATAATTTCATTCCATCCACTGCGGCTTACTTCGTTTTCAATGTATTCTTTGATCTTGCGTTCCTTGCCACTGATAACCCTCATTACATACCACTTTTTCTCTTCCGACATAACTCCTTAGATTTTTATTAGAACAAATGGTAGAATGTAGACATTGCCAAATCTGCGGATTTGTCCATTACAAAGACAATAAACGCAACAATAATCGCAGCAACGGTAACTACTACCGTACTGGCCTGTAACTCATCCCAGGACGGCCATGAAACCTTATGCATGAGTTCATTATAGGTTTCAGAGAAGAAATTAGTGACCTTATTCATAATTATATTTGAAAAACTGTTAGAAATGCAATTTGCACGGGTGGAAGGACTCGAACCCTCAGCCAATGGTTTTGGAGACCACTACTCTACCAATTGAGCTACACCCGTATTCCCGCTTCTTGTATAAATTCTGATTACTAAAAGTATTCACAATTTGACAATGAACTCACCCTGAACCAATCTTCCCTTAAAAACAACTGCAGTCAACTTACCGTCATGCACTAATGATCAATGCACAATAGTAAGTTGACCGACTGCTGTTTAACTATTACTTAAGAATTTCAGTCACTTGTCCTGCTCCAACAGTTCTTCCACCCTCACGGATAGCAAAACGCAATCCTTTTTCCATTGCTACAGGAATAATGAGTTTTACCGTGATGGAGATGTTATCCCCCGGCATCACCATTTCCACACCGCTTGGCAACTCTACTTCACCCGTAACGTCAGTGGTACGGAGATAGAATTGCGGGCGGTACTTATTGAAAAATGGAGTATGACGGCCGCCTTCTTCCTTGGAAAGTACATACACTTCACACTTGAATTCAGTGTGAGGTGTGATGGATCCCGGTGCACAAACAACCATTCCACGACGGATATCATCCTTTTCAATACCACGCAACAACAAACCTACGTTATCACCGGCTTCACCATCATCCAGGATTTTCCTGAACATTTCAACGCCGGTTACAGTCGATTTCAATGACTGTTCGAGTAAACCAATAATTTCAACGGGATCTCCGGTGTGAATCATGCCCCTTTCGATACGACCGGTAGCAACGGTACCACGTCCGGTAATAGAAAAGACATCTTCCACAGGCATCAGGAATGGTTTATCCTTTGCGCGAACAGGAACAGGAATCTCCTTATCCACTGCATCCATCAGTTCCTGAATAGACTTTAATCCGGCCGGGTCATTATTAAGTGCTCCTAAAGCAGAACCACGCACAATCGCAGCAGTGTCGCCATCGAATTTATAGAAGGTGAGCAAGTCACGAATTTCCATTTCTACCAAATCAAGCAACTCAGGATCATCAACCAGATCCACCTTATTCATGAAAACCACTACTTTCGGAACACCCACCTGACGGGCCAAAAGTATATGCTCACGCGTCTGTGGCATAGGTCCATCTGTTGCTGCCACTACCAAAATTGCACCGTCCATTTGCGCTGCACCGGTTACCATGTTCTTGATATAATCGGCGTGTCCGGGGCAATCTACGTGCGCATAATGTCGACTCGTAGTCTGGTATTCTACGTGTGCGGTATTAATAGTAATACCACGCTCTTTTTCTTCAGGTGCGTTGTCGATGGAGTCGTATGACTTCACTTCAGCCAAACCTTGTTTAGAAAGCACGTAGGTGATCGCAGAGGTGAGCGTGGTTTTTCCATGATCCACGTGACCGATTGTACCAATATTTACGTGCGGTTTGGTACGTTCGAATTTTTCTTTAGCCATAACTGAATGTTTGATGAAGGTTTAAAAATGTTTGAAGTATTGCTTAATAAAAAATGTATGCTATGAATTCTTTCTTTCACATCCACTTTTGCGTCAATGATTCCGAAATGATCGGAATGACCTTTCCGGAAAACCGGACTGCTCTTCCACTGAGCTACATGACTTACCCTTTTCAGGGCACAAATTAATTTCGACCTAAATGAGCCGATGACCAGAATCGAACCGGTGACCTCATCCCTACCAAGGATGTGCTCTACCAACTGAGCTACATCGGCGAACGCTTGTTCATTCATCCATTCACCTAATGCAATTTGGCATTGCACCGGAATAAAGAACAAATCAGAGCGGGAGACGAGACTCGAACCCGCGACCCTCAGCTTGGAAGGCTGATGCTCTACCAACTGAGCTACTCCCGCTAATTACTTTTCAAAGCACTAAAAACCTCTTCGCCAGAGGCAATCTTAACTTTCGAAAAATCAATAAACAAAGAACTTCTCTTTAAACTGCTTGTGCTACCGAAAACAAATTTCAACGACAGCTGTGGGGAGAGGAGGATTCGAACCTCCGAAGTCATAAGACAACAGATTTACAGTCTGCCCCGTTTGGCCGCTCTGGAATCTCCCCTAATGTTAATTTCAGTAGTACTAATTATCCTTTTGATTCCGGCTTTCCTTCCTAACTTCCTCAACTTAACGAGCCGATGGAGGGATTCGAACCCCCGACCCACTGATTACAAATCAGTAGCTCTGGCCAGCTGAGCTACATCGGCATTCATTGTCTATGGCGAATTCTTACAAAATGAACACCTCATTCCTTCAATGTTCCCTTAAGCAACCCCACCTACTAATTCGACCAACAAAAAGATCTGCTACCGATAAATCGGTTACCGAAACCAACTTTCTATTATAGCAGAAAAAACTGTTACTCCTGATTCCTGTTGCACATGCTTAGCAGTTGCGAAAAATCAGACATTTTAGGACAGGCACACTATGGTACCCCTCAAAAAAGGTGGGCAAATATACGTGAATAAATAAGAAATCAGAAAGTGTTTAAAAAATTAATTGCGGAGCTTATCCTTATGCTTTTTTAACTGTCTTACAATCGAGTCTGATGCCAGTTCAACAGACTCCTCGAACAAACGGCTCCGCTCTTCAGCAAAAACAGTCTTGCCTGGTATTTGTATCCGGATCTCGGCTATTTTATCTTTTATGGTGCCATTGTTATGGTCCAGTTTCAGAATCACCTGCGCATCAATAATGTGAGTGATTATAGCATCTACTTTCTGCAACTTCTTATGGATAAAACTCTCCAGTTTTTCATCCGTATTGAAATGGATCGAATGGATTTTCACATTCATAGTTCAATAAATTTGTTTTAGAAGATTCATGTAAGATTAAGCCTTTGGATGGGCCTTCTTGTAAATATCTTTTAGTTTATCGATTGTATTATGGGTATATACCTGCGTGGCTGCAAGGCTTGAATGGCCCAGCAATTCCTTGATTGCATTAATCTCAGCACCATTGTTCAATAGGTGGGTGGCAAAGGTATGCCTTAAAACATGAGGACTTTTCTTTTCCACTGTAGTAATCTGCTCCAGTACCTTGTGTACAATGGAATATACCTTTCTTGGATTCATAGGTTTCCCGGAATTTGTAACCAGGAAGGCTGCAAAAAATGAGGTGCCAAAATTGTTGTTTCTGGCTTCCATATAATCATGAAGAGAACCTTTTAAAACGGGATTCATCGGTATCAGCCTTTCTTTATTCCCCTTTCCTAAAACCTTGATTGTATTATTTTGTAAATCAATCGATTCGTCCTTTAGTCCCAATAATTCGGCCTTTCGCATTCCGGTGGCATAAAACAATTCAATGATTGTCCTGTCCCGTATACCTGGAAACCCTTCACCAAAATCATAATGTTGCCATAATGAGGCAATCTGATTCTTTTGGATAAATACCGGCAATGGCTTTGACAGTTTTGGCGACATCACCTTCAACATTGGATTGTGATCTATGGCACCTGTCTTGAGACTAAACTTGAAATAGGACTTTAATGACGACAATTTTCTATTGATTGACCGGGTACCGATACCCGCTTCCATTAAAGCAACCATCCATGAACGGACGTAAGTATGCTTTGTGGCATTAAAATTATCAATTTCGTATGTTTCCTTTAGGAATTTCGAGAACTGCAATAGATCGTTCTCATAAGCTGCTATAGTGAGCTTCGAATAACGTTTTTCGAATTGAAGGTATTGAAAAAAACTTCTAATATCCATTCGTTCACAAATGCTTACCTAACAAATATAAGCATTAGTTGCACCACAGAACAAAAAATTATTGCGCTTCCATCTGGCGGGTTACCTCATCGCGGTAAACAGCCTTTAGAATTTCACCCCTTCTCCTCACAGAAGGTTTTGTAAAAGCCTGGCGTGATTTGAGTTGTTTCAAGATGCCTGCCTTTTCAAATTTCTTCTTGTATTTCTTTAATGCCTTGTCCAACGATTCGCTGTCGCGGGTATCAATGATGAGCATGCTTATTATTTTTTTTGGACTGCAAAGATAATCAACGATCCGTAATGAGCAAATTAGAATTTTGCCTATTAAAATTTGTGAATGCTATAGTTTAGATAAGAAATGAAGTCTAATTCTTGTGTTAGGCATACTCTAATCATCAAATGAGAGGCAATTTATAGCCGCTTTCTACCATAAATTATACTGAAGGCTCATTGTTCAAGATGGCTTTCACATAGTTATCCCAACTCATTTGCTTCGTTGATTCCCTTACATTTTCCCGGGAAACCGGATGATCAATAAATCTGAGCATCTGCTTTGCCATGGAGTCTATATTCTCTGCATCAGCCAGATATCCGTTATATCCATTATGGATCGTTTCAGGAAAATGGCCAACTCTCGTTGCCAGCACAGGAAGGTCAAAGTTGTAAGAGAGGGATTCCACACCTGATGGCGTGGCAGTGAGATAGTATAAAACGATACAATCACTTACCTGGAAGTAGTTCGGCACTTCTTCATTTGGAATAAACCGGTTAACTACCGTAACCTGCTCCTTCAGTCCCAGTTCTTCAATAAGTTCCAAAGGATTGTAGTCCAGTTCATTTGCGCTTTGTTTCAGTAAAATGGCTTTTGCCCATTTGAAAAGATTGCTTTTTATTCTGGTTGAAATCCGCTTTTTATCGAGCGTATTCCAGAAGCTTTCTCCAGCGATCAATAATGAGACATCATTACGCTGATCTGCAACAATTTTGAAAGCCCGGATAACATTATGTAGGCCTTTGTACTTTCTGATGAAACCAAAGAAGAGAAAAACATATTGCTTCAAATGCAATTCTTGCTTCACCTTCTTTATATCTAAACCCGGATCCGGCTTAAACAAATCATAGATCGGATGATACAACTTTATAATTGTTTGCCTGCCGTCTAACGACCTCTCTCCTGTCTCATTGATCAGAAAGTCCTTCTCCGCGAAAAGCTGCTTCAACTCATCCACCGTTTTATATGCATGAGCGATATAGGTATGCGCCGCTGCCAGCCCATATTTGCTGAAATAACGGTCTATACCGGAAGCTTCCTTCTGAACAACCAGGTGACAGTCAAAAATAATCTCTGCATTAGAGGACTTCATAAGTTTTCTCGTTATCCATCCTAAAGGCAATCCTTGTAATGCAATTGCCCATTGAAATATGATGATATCAGGCTGCAACGAAGAGATAAAGTCGACTGTTCGTTTCCAACTGACAGGGTTATTGTAATTTGTCAGGTAGTTTACTTTAATCTGTGTGCCTTCCAGGAAATCCAACTTACTGGCAGTATCAATGAAATCCCTGGGAATAATGGCAGGATACTGCTGAGTCCAGGATACAATATGAACGGTCGCTCCGTTCTTTTCCAATGATTTTGCTAAAGAGGTATTATAGTTAGAGATACCTCCTTTAAAATGCGGGCCGGGACCAAAACAGACAACTTTCAAAATGCTTTATTATTATTTCGCCTTTGTTAATGTAAACAATACTTGAAATAGCAGCTAAATATAGCGTAAGATGAATCAATCATTTTGCCAGTTTGGCCAATGAAGCAGTGTACACGCGACGCATCCCTTCCTCCACTGAAATTTTTGGCTGCCACTTAAACTTGTTTGCAACATAAGTCATATCTGCATAACGGGAATGGACGCCTACCGGTTTATCGAGTAATGGTTTTATGACGGGTTTATATCCGGCCATGCCTGAAAACAGCTCAATAATTTCAAGAAAAGTGGTCAGCCTTCCGGATCCGATGTTAATGGCAGAACCATCATGTATTTGTTCAATGGCCATTAAGATACAATCTATGCAATCATCAATATGAACGAAGTCTCTGCCCTGTTGACCACTTCCCCATACTTCAAATGGATCCTCCTTTCTAGCTGCTCTGGAAGCCAGCGCAGGTATCGGATAGGTAAGGTCCTGATCTTCACCATAACCTGAAAAAGGACGAACGCAGGCAACGGAAACGCCATAGTGGCTGGCAGCAATTTGTGCAAGATATTCACCGGTTAACTTCGACCATCCATAGGTCATATCGGGTTGACCAAGATTCTGATCAAATCTGATATCGCTTTCCTTTAATGCAATCGACGCAGAAACCGTCTGTTTATTTATCGGATAGGCGGCACTTGAACTCGGGTACAATACACGTTTTGGTTTATAGCTGCAAATCCAGTAGAAAAATTCTGCATCAATGGATAGATCCAATGCCACCACCATCGGATCGCCATCAATCTTTAGGCGACCGCCAACAATGGCCGCAAAATGGTACACATCAGAGAACTTTGAGAAAGTAAATCCATATTTCTGATTAATGAAATCAGGTTGTTCCCTTATTTCTGTCAGAAATTTTCTAAAATCGCAACGCAGAAAAATAAGCCTTCCATCGCAATAGATTTTCAGATCCTTATTTTCAATACAGGTTGTATCAGCCAACCAGTTTTCCGGTAAAGTGCCGGTTGATAAATCATCCACCACAAACAAAGTATCGTTAGTAGATTTCAATAATCGTTGCACCAGGTTCCTTCCTACGAATCCACATCCTCCGGAAACCAAATGAATGGCCATACTTTCATTTTTTTGCAAACATACTATTCTAATTCAATTGCAGTAACGATTGAATTTATTTAAATAACAGCGGAGAAGCCTGTGTTTTTGGAGATTTATACAAAAAAATATGATGTCCTTAAGCAGGTTCCTTTCATGCAGCCATTAAAATTCAGGAAGATGTGCCTTAGAAATTCAATTGTTTATCGACCTGATAGGCATTTCTGTCATGTGCATTTCTTGAGATCAATTCTGCAAGAAAACCTGATAAAAAAAGTTGAACGCCAATTACCATCGTTACTAGTCCAAGGTAGAAAATTGGTCTTTCTGTCATTTTGGTCACATCGAAAAAAATCTTACCAATAGAGAGATACAGTAATATCAGGAAGCCGGCAAAGAAGGATATCAAACCCAGTGTTCCAAACAGGTGCATTGGACGTTTGCCAAATCGGGCAACGAATATGATAGAAAGCAAATCCAAAAATCCATTGATGAACCGTTCCCAACCAAATTTCGTAACACCATATTTCCTCGGATAATGCACCACTTCCTTCTCGCCTATTCTAGTAAACCCTGCCCATTTAGCCAGCAGCGGTATGTAGCGATGCATCTCTCCATATACTTCTATATTTTTCACGACCTCTTTCTTATACGCTTTCAGGCCACAATTAAAATCATGAATAGCAATTCCGCTCATATATCCCGTTACCCGGTTAAATAATTTTGACGGCCATCTTTTTGATGCGGGATCATGCCTTTTCTTTTTCCAGCCTGATACGAGGTCGAATCCATCGACAGTAACCATTCTATAAAGACCGGGAACTTCGTCAGGGCTGTCCTGTAAATCAGCATCCATCGTAATCACTACATCTCCCTGAGCAACACGGAATCCTTCGCTAAGTGCTGCAGATTTTCCATAATTGCGCCTGAATTTTATGCCTTTAACAGTATTGTTCTGTTGCACCAACTCAGTAATCATTTCCCATGAACCATCACGGCTTCCATCATCTATCAATATCACTTCATAGCTGAACTGATGCGCATTTAAAACCCGATGTATCCAGGCTGTAAGTTCAGGCAATGATTCCTGTTCATTCAACAGCGGTACAACAACTGAAATTTGCATGAAGATCTTATTGTGGTTGCTGCAGTTGCTGGTGATCCTTCTTAAATATGGCCGCAACAATTAATGATAATATGGCGCCAAAAAAGGCTGTAGAAACAAGACTCCAGATAGTGATCCAAATCGGAGAAGTGAACTTGCGTGTCCATTCCATAGCCATTTCTACCTGATCATCAGGAAGGCCCTTATTAATCATATCGGTTTCTGCCTTTTTAAGAATTTCGCCAATCATTTCAGGGGCGATAAAGTTCATCATGATCAGACTGAAAACGACCGTGATAACGCCGGTTATCATACAAAACAAAAAGCCGGTTTTGAATCCTTCTCCAAAAGAAATCATGCCTCCCAAATCTTTATCTCTCCGGTCTTTCACTGCAAATACAAGTCCGGCAAGCATAATTATATAAGTAAGCAAATTCACATTGCTGTTAAGATACATCCCGGTGATGTAAAGAATAATTGAAAATATAAACATGGCAAGCGCAGTAATAATTGCATATTTTAATGCGGTGCTGAAAGCAGATTTTTTATTTTCCATAGTTCAATTTATTTGAAACTGATTATGATTATAAATGGCAACCGGTTTACCAATGAGCTTCATGCCGGTAAATGGCGTATTAAATGACTTTGACTTAATCTCCACTTTACTGAACTCCCAGGAAGCAGTTGAATCAAAGATAGTAAAATTCGCAACTGAAGATTCAGTAATGGTTGGAACAGCCAGCCCTAAGATCCTGCGTGGGTTATCCACCATTTTCCGGATGATCAGTTCTGTTTTCATGGAGTCGCGCAAAGCCATATTAGCTAGTGCAAAACATGTTTGAAGGTTTATGATACCCGGATCTGCATATTCAAATTCAAGCTTCTTGCGTTCTTCATTTTGAGGCTGATGAGCAGAACAAATCACATCAATGGTTCCATCAATCAAACCGGCCTTTAACGCCTCCATATCAGCTGGAGTCCGCAATGGCGGGAACAATTTCAGGTTGCTGTCATAGTTGCTCAATGCAGTGTCGTTCAGAGTTAGATGTACCGGGTTAACACCGCACGTAACAGGAATTCCTTTTTGTTTGGCTTCGCGAATCCTGCTTACTGCTTCCTTGGTGGAGATACAACTGAAATGTACTCTTGATCCGGTATATTCAGCCAACTCTATATCACGCACTACCATAAGGTCTTCGGCTAACGCCGGAACGCCATGCATTCCAAAATTTACACTGCTGATGCCTTCATTCATCACACCATGCGGTGCCAGTGAATCATCATGAGGGTAATGAATTATTACGCTACCTATTTTTTTCACATATAGCAATCCGCGCATCATCAACCCGGCCTCAGCAATCGGATGTTGTGCATCAGAAAATGCGATGGCTCCTGCCGCTGCCATATCATACATCTCAGCAAGTTCCTTTCCTTCACAACCCTTTGTTACAGCACCAATGGGGAAAATGTCGACGATCTGTCCTCTGGCTTTATTCAGGATATATTCAATACCTGATTTGGAATCTATTACTGGCTTGGTATCCGGTAATGCTGCGATTCCGGTAAAACCTCCGGCGGCAGCTGCTTTAGAAGCAGAAACAATGTCCTCTTTATATTCATAACCGGGATCGCACAGATGCGCATATAAATCGAACCAACCGGGAGAAACAGACATCCCTTCTGCATTAAATATTTCTGTTTCCCAATCAGCATCAATATGATGCCTGATAGAAACAATAATGCCATCCTTTACAAGAATATCTTTGATTTGAAGGTGAAATGGAGATGATGCATCAATAATCTGAACAGCACGGATAAGTAAATTCATCTATTTCCAAAATTTAAGCAGCACAATTTCCAATGCGATGAAAAGCAAAACAAAGATAACAGAAACTTTCCATAGCGGCAATCCCAACCCCTGGCCTGCTATTACATTAGAGAGATCCCGTTTATAGTTTTGAATTACGCGAATATTCAATTGCTTACCTGCAGTTAACAACTCTTCCATAGACAGAAAACGCAAATCAGATTCCAACCTGTCATAATTCATGGCTACAACTGCTTGTTCTATTCCATTTGGGTCTTTCAGCGCATACATCCCTGCCTGGTTGATTTCATTGCTGATGTTCACAATCACCTGGTTCCCAATTAAACGCTGAGGCGGAATAAACTCGTCTGATAAACTGCTAAGTCGCAATACCTGATCACTATGCGATAGATCTGCAGGAATGCCGACCAGGTTATTGTGCCCAATTACTAAAGCATTTGCCGGCGATGATTCCCGAAAAATTGCCATTCTGTAAATCAAAGGCGCAAATAGCGGGTTGACCGGAAAATCTGTATATGATTTATCGAGTGGAACGGCCGAAAGAAAAAATAATCCGCCGCCCACAGCATACTTATTCAAAAAGAAGGAACCATCACTGAATGTAAGTAATGGCATCGAGGTGGTTGTGGTTCGCTTTGTAAGCGATAAACTCCCTGAGGCCTGAGGTAACGACATATTCTGGGGTACCTGCTGAAACACATCTGAGAAAAGCGGGTCGAGGTTATTGACCTTGCTTACCGTCTTTTTCTGCATGGTGAAGGCTGATATTAAATCACTGCCTAAGAGCTGCAACAGTGCGTTATATGAGCTGATATCTGCATTCGCATCCGGAAAAACAAGAAGATTTCCACCCTGCTCAACAAATTTTTTCAATTCTGCAGACAAGCCTGTCGAAAGTTGCTTGAGCCCGTTTAATATGACAAACTGGTGTCGGAAAAGGTCGGCATAATTAAGCTGGTTATATGGAACCTGTTGAAATATAAAAAACTCATTATTGCCGAAAAGCGCGTTAAGATATGGACTGAATTGCGATTCATTGATCTCCAGCACATTAACATGTTCGGATACCGCATACGATAGAAAATAAGTGTCGTCAAATGTGATGGGATGATCAATAATTGACAATTCTGCCCTGCTCCATCCTGTTTCTGTTATTGTATAGCTGATACTGTCAATAACAAATGATGATGCCGCTACGGAAAAATTACTGATGGCCTTTGTTTGATTATTCACCTGCAAGGTTAGCCTGCCATTTTCAACCGGAAGATCACCTGCATTCCTGATTCGAACAAGTAACGTGTTGACTTGCCCGCGTATTTGCACCGGCGATTCCATCCAGCAGGTATCTATATACAGATTTGCAGTTATTTTAGGTGTAAGCGGAACTATGTTAATTTGAAAATTACTGTCTGTTTTCAGTAAACTGAAATCAGAGAAATTCTTCTGAAAATCTGAAAGTGTAAAAATTACTTTCTGGCTTGCATTTGATTTGTTTAGCGCCTGCATCTGCCGCGAAATGATATCAGAGAAACTTCTGCTTTTAGTCGAAGGTTGCACTTCTTTGATCAGGTTCAGCATTTCGTCCTTATCTACCAGCCGTTGATGACTGCCTTCAAAATCTCCGGTTAATAATTGAAACTCATCATCGGCAGCATATGCAGTCACAATTTCTCGTGCTTTTAATTTTGCCTGTTCAATTAACGGCACGTCTGCCACAAGTTGCCCCATACTAAAGGAATTATCAATAAATACGCTCACCGCCTTTTTGCCGGTGTTAACTGCAGTAGATTTGTTCCTGATAAATGGTTGTGCAAAAGCCAATACCAGAAAAATAATGGACAGGATTCTGCATAATAATATCAGCAAATGTTTCAGCCTGCTTCGGGAATCGGTCTGCTCTTTAACCTCGCGGAGGAACCGGACATTGGTAAAATAGACCGTCTTGTAACGCCTGAAATTAAATAGATGAATAATTATAGGAATGGCAATAGCGGCAAGTGCAAAAAGAAATGATGGATACAGAAATGACATTGATTTATCCGGATATTATTTTCAGTGCAAGCGAAAGTAGCTAAGAATGCTGAAATAAGACATTTTTAACGATCAATCTGGTCATCCTAACGATGAGTAGCTCTTATTGTTTTAACATTTTTACTCAGGTTGTATTTTCAATAAACCGGCTTCAACTAAAATTTATTCCAAGTTATTTTGATTGAAAAACATAGATTTGCAACTTTAGAAATACAGGATTTTAACAGACTTAGGATTTAATAATCGGGGTGTGGCGCAGTTGGCTAGCGTACCAGCATGGGGTGCTGGGGGCCGGTGGTTCGAGTCCACTCACCCCGACTTATTTTATTTTTAATTTGACATAGCGTATCAGCCAGAGGCGGGTGGACCTGTAGTTAGACTTCACGCAAACTGACCTATTATTATAGCTGTTTGGAATAACACAATTCCTTTAGGGTGTATTGATATGTAATGAATTGTTGGAAATTATGTTGCCACCATCATTGGCGATTCATCCAGTTACAATATGTTATTCAAATAAAAATCCCGGTGACTTTGGCATGGCTTTACCAAGATGCTTGAATGCAATAGCAGTAGCCTCACGACCACGCGCAGTTCTTTTTAGGTAACCTTCCTGAATCAAAAACGGCTCATAAACTTCTTCAATCGTTCCGGGTTCTTCACCAACGGCAGTAGCTATGGTATTTACACCCACTGGTCCACCACTGAATTTTTCAATGATTGTAGATAATATTTTATTGTCCATTTCATCAAGACCATGTTCATCTACATTCAGTGCATTTAAACCATAGCGTGCCATTTCAATATCTATCAAGCCACTGCCCTTAATCTGAGCAAAATCACGCACCCTGCGAAGCAATGCATTCGCAATGCGTGGTGTACCCCGGCTCCTCCGGGAAATTTCCTGTGCTCCCTCCTCTGTAATACTGGTATTAAGAATACCCGCTGACCGGCGAATGATCTTCTGTAAAGTTTCCGCATCATAATAATCCATACGGGAGGTAATGCCAAATCGGGATCGGAGTGGTGAAGAAAGCAAACCTGATCTCGTGGTGGCTCCTACTAAAGTAAACGGATTGAGATTAATCTGGATGGAGCGTGCATTAGGCCCGGTATCCAGCATAATATCTATTTTATAATCTTCCATTGCTGAATAAAGGTACTCTTCTACAACAGTGCTGAGTCTGTGAATCTCATCAATGAACAGTACATCATGACTACCTAAATTAGTCAGTAGCCCTGCAAGGTCACCGGCTTTTTCTAAAACAGGACCGGAGGTGATCTTGATGTTGACCCCCAATTCATGTGCTACAATATAAGCAAGGGTTGTCTTGCCCAGCCCGGGAGGGCCATGCAGTAACAAGTGATCCAGGGCTTCACCGCGTTGCTTTGCAGCTTCAATAAAAATTTTCAGATTCTCCACAATCTTAGGTTGTCCTGAAAACTCTGCAAACCCTGATGGTCGCAAAACCTTTTCAACTTCCAGCTCTGCCGGATTCATTTGCTCTTCTTCTGGATCAAGATTTGGATTCCGCATGTAAGATTTTCAAGATCAAAAGTAACAAGAAAGAAATTGTGCAGAAACCGCATTTACATAATAACCAATGCCTATGAATCAAATGTAAATTATAAAAGATCATCGCAGTCAATAAATGCCCTTGATGCCCTGTAGAACAACTATTTATTCAATCAGTATTGTATCTAAAATATAGCCGAAATCCTTTTCATATTTTTCATACTACAAACAACATAAAGATCGTTTTGACAAAATCCGCTAATTTCGAAACATGAAGAGGTTCGCACTCCTGCTAATAATGATGGCAAGTTTTGTTGTTGCTCAAGCTTCTATGATCCTGATTCCCATGGACTCCAGGCAACAGGAACATCTGAAAGCGTATGGCATAGCTTATTGGGTTTTGACCAAGAATATGAAAGTAGACTGGATGTTGAATTACCGCGGAGGTAGTTTTGCTGTTCCATACTTTGCCGAGGCCGAAAATGAATGCGTGGTACGCAATGTAACCTATGAAATAGTTCCGGATGCACAGTACAACATCATCCTTTCCGGAATTGCCAGTCCGGAAGTAAACCAGGACATTGTAAAATTAGAAAAGGCACCTAAGATTGCGGTTTACTCTCCAAAAGCCAAAGAACCCTGGGATGATGCTGTAACACTTGTACTCACCTATGCAGAAATTCCTTACGATCTGATCTATGATGATGAGGTGTTGCAGGGAAAGCTCGCACTTTACGACTGGCTGCACCTGCATCATGAAGATTTTACCGGCCAGTTTGGTAAATTTTATGCAGCCTATAGTAATGCAGCATGGTATCAAAATGACGTTAAAACCGATAGTGAAACTGCTGCACGATGGGGGTTCAGTAAAGTTTCGCAATTAAAACTGGCGGTGGCAAGTAAAGCAAGGGACTATGTAGCAGGCGGAGGATTTATGTTCGCCATGTGCTCTGCTACAGATTCCTATGATATTGCACTTGCTGCGGAAGGTTTGGATATCTGCGAAAGCATGTATGACGGTGACCCCGCAGATCCAGGAGCCCAGTCAAAGCTGGATTTTTCAAAATGTTTCGCCTTTCAGAATTTTAACCTGGTGAGAGATCCCATGCAATACGAATTTTCAAATATTGATGCAACAGGAACAAGAAGAGTACCGATGGACCAGGATTATTTCACCTTATTCGAGTTTTCAGCTAAATGGGATCCTGTTCCGTCCATGCTATGCCAGGATCATACTCAAACTATTAAGGCCTTTATGGGACAGACTACGGCATTCCGTAATGAACTGATTAAACCTACTACCTTGGTGATGGGTGAGAATAAGGCTGCGGGTGAAGCACGGTATGTGCATGGTGAATACGGAAACGGAACATGGACTTTTTACGGAGGGCATGACCCGGAGGATTACCAACATCAGGTTGGAGATCCCCCGACTGATCTTTCGCTACATCCGAATTCACCTGGTTACAGGCTAATCCTGAATAATGTATTATTTCCTGCGGCCAAAAAGAAAAAGCAAAAAACCTGAGAAGGCTACAATATCTTTGCAGCCACATGAGCCGGCCTATTTCAGCACTTCCGCTTCTAATACTATTTATTATCGAAATTGTGCCCGTAAGCGCTCAGGTTGCCAGGAAAAAAAAGGATTTTCAATGTATAGATCAGCAGGTATATTCTGCATATGACCTTCTGAAGACTACACGGAGTTATGGAAATTATGAACCGCAACATGAGTGGAGCCAGACACTTTCATCTGATGATATTATAAGGAAAGCAGTAGAATTAGAAGGCGGCAGGCAGTATGCCATATTACTGGTTGCACCAAAAGAGGTAACCGCAACGGGCATTGAAATAAGGGATCGGTATGGGTTACAACTGGAGTATGTTTATAAGGTAACTGAACTGGACAGGGGGCAAATCAACTTGTTTTATACCCCCGATGTTGATGGTACTTACCAATTGTTTTTTCGCGTGCTTCATTCAAATGCAGTTTGTTCCTATATGGCAGTGCTTAAAGGTGACCTGGATCCTGAATTTGGCATAGATGAAGATGAAGACGGCAACACCAACTAGCAGCTTGATGTATCATTGATTTATCCGCTCAAACTCAGTATAATGGTCGCAGTGCTTTATTGTTAAGTCGAAACTTAAACACATCAGTTCCAGAAACGCCACTCAAGGCCTAACTTGAACGCCCTGTCAGGCATAGGAGAACGATAAACTGCATAGTAGCCTGAAGCGAACAAATCCTTATTTATGTGCTGTAACATAATGAAGGCACGCACTCCCTTTACCTGTATAGTAAGGAACAAATCAATCACCGGATAGTAGCTTAGCAAACTATTACGTTGTATGTAAAACTGACCGGTTTCAGGCATATAAGCAGGAGCGAAATAATTGGTGTTATAACGAACATCAAATCCCATTTTGCTGGTAAGCGCACCTTTAAACAACCGGTTCTGGAAATAAAAACTATTTCTAGCAATAAATTGCGGATAAGCAAACACGGTATCATTGCTGAAGGATTGGTACTGAAACTCATTGTCGAGGTGAAACCCTTTCAATGTAAAATCCTTCTGTAAAAAAAATGAATAGCCGTTTACCATATCTGAGAACTGCGATGGTAATGCTGACTGGTTCCAGTAGAGGTAGTTGGCGACATTAAAAACCTGAGCAGCTAATTTCAGTCTCCACTTTTTTTCCAACCAGGAAATCGTGGCTGTTGAGGATTGATACGGTTTAAACTCGTTGCTCCAGCTGAAATGATTTGACAAATAATTTTGCTGAATAAAGGATGGGTGGTTCTTTGAAAACTGTAATGCAAATGTCACTGAATTTTGCGTTGCAATATGGAGATCAGTCTTGAAGTCAATATGAAAATCGCCGGCATTGTAATCAAAAAAACTATACTGCCCCATCAGGTGAAAATCAATCTGGAAATTACTTGTTGAGTCATTAAGAAAGGACTGATGCAACTCAAGTCCGCCAATACCACTCTGCACCTGGTTCTCTCCCAACAAGGAATTGATACGGTAGAAGTCGTGCCGGTAATAAATATCAGCCTGCATTCCTCTTAACAGTCCCACACTCCTTTCCATAACCCTTAACCTGAATTCATTACAATAATTAATAAAGCTCAAAGTATCTCGGGTTAGCAATGAATCAACATAAATATTTGAATAGAAGGCACTGTCTATGGCCGCATCTTTAAAACGATAGCCACCCTTTTCCCATTTAAAAAAGTGCTGCAAACGTAACTCCGGCACTACCTTTTGGTACTGTACAGAATCATTCTTCTGCACCAGTTCCTTTTTACCAAGGTCAAATGCATTTTGAAAGAAGACAACATCACTTTTCCAGTTTACATAAGCACTGTCTAACAGTACCGGCTGCGTTGATTTATCCAGTAAGGAAGTATCTGAGAAGACATCAAGATTTTCCACCCCACCATTTTCTTCCACTTTAAGGGAGTTGAGTACATATGCTACATTCGCATGGTAAAATCCATTTTGAGACTCATAACGGGCAAATGCATCAAAGTTGGTAATCTTGCTTACCTGTCGCTGATAAAAGCCATCGGTTCTATAGCGGTTCATATCTACGCCAATGCTTAACTGAGGAAGTATATTTTGTGTATGAATAAAAGATCCTAGCACCTCAACCTTAGTACCCTGCTGATACCCTACTTGAGTAAATGGTTGCCTGGAATCATAGAATTTTACTGCATCACTCGCTCTCCAATAAGGATTAAACTGGTGAAATCCAATATCAAAAGATGCATCAACAGGTGGTTTATAAAACATAGGTGCAGCAGCAGCCCCGAGATGTCCTGTATGTAAGTAGCCAAACGAGTCCTCTACAGGGTTGTACCGGTTAAAATGAGTAATCGATGTATCGAGATGCAATTCTGATGAGGGCTCATTAACATGATAGTAGCTTGTCAACCATGGGTTGTAATGAAATACGGTGTCCTGTGCCTTGAGTGTTTCAGAAGGGTAAAAAGCAAACCATGCAACTGCTGCAAAAACAGTTATGTAATAATTCCCGCCCCGCAATTTATTGATCCGCTTTACCAATGCATCATCATTTACTTCCTTATTCTGTATAACGAAATAACCATAAAGAAAACTGCATAGTTTATGGATGTCGTAAGTATCAAATTTAATCCTCCGCTTTGGCAAAGTATGTTCTTTGAAAAATTTCAAAGGCTACCCACCAACTCTTTTAATATTAATGCAACTTTTGGCTCTGCATTTTTTGCAGCCTTCATCACTTCTTCATGTGTAACGGAAACCGGTGCAACAGGATTGCCTTCATCACAGATTACGGAGATGCAAAAAATCCGCATGCCCATATGATTTGCAACAATTACCTCAGGCACGGTAGACATGCCCACTGCATCACCCCCAATAATCCGCATGTACCGGTATTCAGCAGGCGTCTCAAAATTTGGACCGGTGACACCAACATAAACTCCTTTATGACATATAATCTCATGCTTTCTTGCTACAGCTAGCGCATGCTCAATCAGCAAGGGATCGTAAATAGCATGCTGATCAGGAAACCTTGGGCCATGTGCATCAAAATTCGCACCTCGTAATGGATTATCGGAATTGAGATTAATGTGATCCGTAACCACCATCAGTTCGCCAATTTTTATCGCCGGATTTAATCCACCGGAAGCATTTGTTATTACCAAAGTTGTAGCTCCTAACTGCCTCATGACTCGTATCGGGAAAGTTACCTGCCCAAGTGAATAACCCTCATAATAATGAAATCGGCCGAGCATTGCTACTACATTTTTGCCATTCCACCGGCCTAGCCACAATTTACCGGCATGTCCCTGCACGGTGCTCACCGGAAAATGAGGAATGTCTTTGTAGTCAATGACCACTTCAACCTGCATGCTTTCCACCACACTGCCAAGCCCTGAACCTAATACAATTCCCAAGTCGGGCTTTCCCGCATATTTGCTTCTGATAAATTCAGTTGCTTCATTTAGCTGTTTATACAGATCTTCCATGTCAGGCTATTCACTTTTTGCTTTTGTAATCAACAATGTCATAAAAATTCAAATACATCTTCTAAGAAGTATACAAGTGCTGTCTAAAACTATAATTGCTGTTCAGATTAGTCGAAATGAACGCCATCACGGATTCTTAAAAAATGAATTAACTCAAAGCATGCTGAGGAATATACACTGATGAATTAACGTAAGCTGCGATGAATTCGTCAAACAATGCGCCATCCTCCTCAAAAAACACAATCTCCACAGGTATGCAATAAATTTCCAACTGTTCATTAATGATCAATTCCTTATGTGCGTGTAACCTTACTGCATCCTTTTCTGTTGTAAGCATTACGCTTCTTTTCCCTTTCAATTTCTCATAACCGGAACGGATGCTATTCAAATCCTGTGTAGAATAATTATGATGATCTCTAAAGCGAAACAGATGCACGATGACTGACTGTTGCTCTAAAAAACTAACGAGGGGTTTTGGATTTGCAATCCCGCAAAAAAGAAGTACCTCATCGCCTGCCTTCATCAAATACTTTTTTGCAGAATCGGAAATATGGTAGGGCTCGCCATATTTCAGATAAGAAAAGAAAACCGGTTGTGGATGAAATGTTGCTAGTTCTATGGCTAGTTGATTTCTCTCTTCCACAGTAAGCGTGACGGGGCATTTGGTAACAATGATTCCATCTGCCCGTTTGCTTCCGGATATAGGTTCCCTCAATCTCCCGGCAGGAAGTAAACGATCACCGCTAAATGGATTGTCGTATTCAGTTAGGAGTAAAGACAGCCCGGCAACAATTTGCCTGTGCTGAAAAGCATCGTCTAGAATAACCAGTTCCAGTTCCTGGTTTTCATGAATCATTGTTGCGATACCAAGTGCTCTAGACTCCGAAACAGCAACCACTGCGTGAGGGAATTTCTGCTTGATCAGTTTGGGTTCATCGCCTGTTTCTGAAACAGCTGTGAACTCTGTCACCTCCATGTATCCTGTTGACTTGCGACGATATCCCCGGCTTAGAACCCCTGATTTTTTAACTGGAAGCAGTCGGTTCAAAAGATAAGCAGTCATAGGTGTTTTACCGGTACCTCCTACACTAAGATTGCCAACTACAATCAATGGAATTTCAAAAGCTACCTGCTTCCTTAACCCGAGATCAAACTGTTTGTTTCTCACAAAGACTCCAACACCGTATAACCATGAAAGCGGCAGCAGTAATAGTTGGAAAAAAGATTTGATTGTCATTGTTGCAGGGAGATTAAATCACCAGGCATCTAATCCGGCTAATCGTCAAAGATGTAAAGAATAAAAGAACTGCTAAAGCCATCAAACGCTATTTTTGTTCACAAATCATATTCCTGTGAAGCTGTTTGAGATTACCTCAGTCCTTGAAAAGTTAGCCCCGCTTTCCTTACAGGAACATTATGACAATGCCGGATTGCTGCTTGGAGATGCCGGGCAAGATATCACGATGGCATTGCTTTGCCTTGACGTTACGGAGCAAGTGGTAGATGAAGCCATTTCCATTGGATGTAATCTCATCATTTCACACCACCCGGTAATATTTTCAGGTCTAAAAAGACTTACCGGAAATAACTATACGGAGCGCATCCTGTTGAAAGCGATTCGCCACAACATTGCCTTATATGCAGCACATACTAACATAGATAACATCCTGAATGGGGTAAATTTCCGAATTGCAGCAAGGTTAGGCTTGCAGCATGTAAATGTGCTTTTACCCAAAGGTGAATTGCTTATGAAGTTGTACACTTTTGTCCCCGAATCGCATGTGAACGAGGTACGCGATGCCCTTTTTGCTGCGGGAGCTGGTTCCATTGGGAATTATGATGAATGCAGTTTTGGCACGATCGGCACAGGCACTTTCAGAGGAAATACGGCAACTAACCCATTTGTTGGGACTATTGGCAAACGGCACTATGAGAAAGAAGTAAGGCTTGAAGTGATTTTTCCAGGTTGGTTGCAGGAAAAGGTAATTGAAGCGTTATTGCAACATCATCCATATGAAGAAGTAGCGTATGACCTTGTCTCATTGAAGAATTTATCCAGCCTGGTTGGAGCCGGTTTAACAGGAATGCTGGAAACTCCTTTAGAGCCCGCAGCCTTTTTAAAACAGTTGAAAGATAATATGAACGTGCAGGTTGTCAGGCATACCCGGCTAATCCCTAAAAAGATTTCCAAAGTGGCAGTTTGTGGCGGTGCAGGTAGCTTTCTGCTCGATCAAGCCATAAAAGCCGGAGCCGACATATTTATCTCTGCTGATTTCAAATATCACCAGTTTTTTGATGCCGATGATCGTATTATGATAGCCGACATCGGGCATTTTGAAAGTGAGCAATTTACCCCGGAGATATTTGCTGAGGTATTGAGGGAGAAATTTCCTACTTTTGCCGTCCATTTTACAACAGTTGACACTAATCCAATAAACTATTTCTGATGAGCAAAGTGAAAGAAGCCCCAAAAACCGACAGTACAGTAGAAGAAAAATTACGGACACTTTACAGACTTCAAAGAATTGACACCAAAACCGACGACATCCAGATTCTGAAAGGGGAACTACCGATGGAAGTGAAAGATCTGGAAGATGAATTAACCGGCCTTAAAACGCGTATCGGGAAAATCGAAGAAGAGCTGAAGGAAATGGAGGATAATATTACAAACCGCAAGACAGCCAATAAGGAGTCTGAATCGCTGATCAAGAAATATCAAAAGCAGCAAAATAATGTAAAAAATAACAGGGAATTTGATGCATTAAGCAAAGAAATTGAATTACAAAAGCTTGATATTCAGCTCGGTGAAAAAAGAATAAAAGAAGCGGCTGACGATGTAGCTGCCAAGAGCGAATACCTGGAACTTTCTAAAAAAGCTATTAAGGAAAAGGAAAAGAACCTGAAGCAAAAGAAAGAAGAACTGGAGCACATCATCGAAGAAACGGATGCAGAAGAAAAAACCTTACTGAAAAAATCCAAAGAACAACAGTCGAAAATTGAAGAACGTTTAATTCAGGCTTATCACCGGATCAGGACTTCTTACAAGAATGGTCTTGCCGTAGTAACGGTTCAGCGTGATGCCTGCGGTGGTTGTTATAATGCCATTCCGCCTCAAACGCAAATGGAAATCCGTCAGCATAAGAAGATCATTGTATGCGAGCATTGTGGCCGTATATTGGTTGATGAAGCTTTGGAAAAGTAAGCCTAAATTCAAATTCAAACTCAATGAAAAAGGACTTCGATTGAAGTCCTTTTTTTATTGAGGCGCTCAAAGACTTAGAGCTAAATCGCTTTTCACATGCATGAGCAGTATAAATATTTTTTTGATAGACTGCGTAAATTGAAAATGAACTTTGTAAGATGAAATTGATCACTTGAATCAATCATTCCATTATTTTCACCGTTGACAAACAACCACTTCAAAATACGACGATGAAAAGCCTTCTCCTTTTTTCGGTTGCCCTGCTTTCCTTAACACCATTTTGCCTTTCCCAACAAAGTAATGCACCGGATAAACCCAAACTGGTAATAGGTATTGTGGTAGATCAAATGAGATATGATTTCCTTTGGAGATTCTGGGAGTTGTATGGTGAAGGTGGTTTCAAGAAGTTGGTTTCCGATGGGTATCTATGCCGGAATACCAAATACAATTATATGCTTACTACCACTGCTCCTGGTCATGCTTCAATTTATTGTGGTACTACTCCGGCATTGCACGGCATCGTGGATAATGGTTGGTATGACCGTGAATCTGGGCAAAGCATTTATGTAGTTTCCGATCCAAATACAACAACTGTTGGTAATGAAACGAATACAGCATCCGCATCCCCATTCAGGTTGCTTACTTCAACTATTACAGATGAATTGAAACTTGCCAGCAAAAATTCTAAAGTGATTGGCATAGCACTAAAAGACAGGGCTTCCATCATGCCGGCCGGACATTCACCGGATGGTGCCTACTGGTTTGATTCCAAAACCGGCAATTGGATTTCGAGCAGTTGGTATATGAAAGAATTGCCTTTTTGGGTGAAGCAATTCAACGATTCTCGCAAGAGAGATAATTACCTCACTGTTGACTGGAAATTATTGTTACCCAGGAAAGTTTACAGCATGTGCACCAATGACACTGTATCCTATGAGCAACCCTGGCCGGATGAATCATTGCCTGTATTTCCTCATCGTATGGTTAAGGGAAAATACAATTTGATCAACCTTTCACCTTTTGGAAATACCATGACGAAAGACCTCGCCATAGAAGCCATAAAAGGGGAACAACTGGGTAAGCGCAATGAAACAGATTTCCTTTGCCTCAGCTTTTCATCAACTGATATTATTGGTCATGCATTTGGGCCCTATTCTTTGGAAACAGCAGATTGTTATGTCCGGCTTGATCGTGATTTAGAGGCTCTATTGAAATTCATTGATGATTATGTTGGCAGCGAAAACGTCTTGGTATTTCTTACGGCTGATCATGGTGTGGCAGTAACCCCTCAATTTGCCAATGATGAGCAATTGAGTGGCCGTTATATTGATGCAGATACCCTAATGGCTCAGGCAAACAAATTTCTCGCTGCTTCTCTGGGGTCCGGAAAATGGATTGAAGGTGCCAGCAGCCAGCAATTGTATCTCAACAACAAACTTATTGCTGAAACAAAGGTTTCGAAAGAAACAGTAGTACTCAAAACGCGTGAGTTTCTTGGAACACATCCGGGTATTCTTTGTGTGAATGCACCCAATTTCGGATTCAATAATTGTGCACCATTTGTTCAGCAGTCAATGATGAATGGCTATATGCCAGCACGCAGCGGGGATATCCTCTATTCACTATCACCAGGTTGGGTAGAATGGCATACAGACAAAGGAACATCTCATGGAACCGCTTTCTCTTATGACAGTCATGTGCCGCTTATCTGGTATGGCTGGAAGGTCGCACATGGAACTACAGCAGACTATTGGACAATCCCTGATATCGCACCTACAATTGCCAATTGGCTTAACATTCCTTTGCCAACCGGTTGCACAGGCAAACCTATTACCGGGATTTTAATGAAGTAGTCCAGTTTATTCTCTGCAAATAGTGGTAAAGGTCAGGAATTGGAACTTCTAATGGCTCACAATAAATTTTGAGCAGTGCATCCTGTCTTTGACATCTTTAATAAAAAGGAAGTAATGACCAGAAGGCCATGTTGCTGTACTCAGGTTGAACTTCAAATTACCATTAACAGGTGCTGCATAGTGTTGTTTGCCAAAAACGTCATAAACACTTACAAGACAATTATTGGCATATTCCCCTGTAAAAGCAATTGAAAAGTAGGTGTCAGCCGGATTTGGATATGCATCCATAACAATTTGTTGCACTGCAGGGTCATAATAGCCGACAGTTGAGCCAACTTTTATATTATCGATATAGAGATTATTACCATGTCCGCTAATCGCCTTAAAACGAATCATTACATTGGAGTTACCAATATAGTCGTCAAGTTCAATCGTTTCAGTTCTCCATTCATTTGCCTGAGAAGGAAAATAATCTCCGGCACCAGATGGAGGTAATGTTGCCAGCTCATCTTTCTCCTTCTCATACAAAGTACTCCAATAAACTCCACAATCATCCGATACCTGCACTAACAGTTTATCATAATTAGTAAGCCCGCTGTTCTCATAATACCTGTAAGCAATATCAAAAGTCAGCTCGGCAGCATCGATTGAAGAAAGATCAAGATTCTCCATGTATGCCATATTTATGATTCCGGCATTGCAATTGAAAAATGGCATCTGTAACATATGATTGAGATTGCCGAATTCCTTTACCTGTGTGTACATTTTCCAACCATAAGTATCTGCATTCTCCACAAAGTATCCCTCAGGAAGACTTGAAGTCTCAAACTGCTGGAACATAGGAGCCGGAGTACTGATTCCAACGATATAGAAATCTACCAGATCGTCATTGTTACCGCCATTAATATCAGCAAGGCCGTTCGCTTCAAGAATCGAGACTGCAAAAACATGAGGTCCTGCTGCCACTTCGATAGTTTCAAATTCTACTAATTCTACCGCACCTGGTTCCAGACTGCCTTGCCATTCGAGATAAGAAGGTGTTTGCGCATCAATACTATACTTTAATAACGCCGCTGTAAGCAAATTAGAACCATAGTTTACTAATTCTACAGTTGGTGTGATTTCACCGGAACATTGGTAATTGGGCACGGAATAGATAGCAGATACGCCGCCATCATTCTCACTGAAACCATCCTTTGACAGAAATTGAAACTGTCCTTCCTTCATTATGTCTGATTGTGGAAAATCAAAAGCTTGCGCTTTGGCCTGCAGTGTGAAAACAACCGGGCTTGCCAGAAGCAAAAAGAACAGTTTTTTCATGAGGATAAAACTTTCGTGAATGAAGGAAACAGTTGAGATATAAAGTTAATCAGAATTGTGATACACTGTACACCTCATCCACCGGCAGATTCCTACTGATCAGTCTGCTTCATTTTTACGTTCTTAACAATGTACCCCGCATAAAAAAATCTAATTAGTACTTAATTCTAAATGGTAGAACTCCAAAATCAAAAAAAATCAAAGCCGCTGATATTCAAATTGCGGATATCCCTTTTCGCCAAGTGTGTTATAAAAATCAATAAAGTGCAACTTCCAATAGACTCCTTCCATATCGCGGATAATATAATTAATGTCCGAGCGTACCACGTATGCGGCATTATCAAAGTCATAGTACTTCCAGTTGTACCCGATTATATCACGTTTTGCTGAGTAGTTAAAGCTTATTGCATTCTCATAATGTATCTCGTCGAAAGCGTAAGAAGAATCAATCGCTACCTCAATTCCCGGATTGATAAGAATGCCTGTAACCAGGTAAGGTAATGGCGGCTGCTCTTCATAAAATATGTACCGGTATCTTGTAAAAAGAATATCCCATCGCTGTTTATCAGGTTCAATAGGTAGTATAGAACCTCCATCGGCAAATGTGAAGTAGGTATATGCATATGCATCGTTCTTTTGTATCTGCTTCACATGTACATCACTTCCATCCAGGTTGGCATACTCAATTTCATAATAGCCATCTGTCAGGCTCTGAAAAATAATCTTCTTAAATCTTTCCCCTGCTGCTTTAGCATAGCCAAGGTCAATTACATACACCATTCTCTCATTCCGCCAATCACCAATAGCTGTAGAATCAAGGTGCCAACTGGCTTCATCCCATTTCCATGCAGCGCCCACAGTATCCATAATTGCATCAAAATCCTGTGTGTCCATATTGGCAATCAATGCAAGATTTCCGCCGTTAATCCAGATATGCCATCCGGATGAGGATGATTCAAAACACAAATCCCAGCTGTCATACTTACTGCCAAGTGTATCCCCTGTACCTAAATCAAAATACTGTTGGCGTTCATAATCTGAACCTAATCCAACCTGGTCAATTTGTGCATCGCCTGGTGGTGGAAGTACCATGGCAATATCTTCCTTGAAACAGGAACCATGCACTACCAAAAGAAGCAGGGCAATGGTCCATCGTAATATCGGGTAATATAAAATACTGTTATTATTCATGATAATTCTAATCGCCTCCTTTTACTTTGCCATAACTTTATCACACATTGAATTTTAGTCCTTATAAAGTTTTAATCGTATACCACCAAACACCATTCTGCCAACTGAATAAGGTATTGAATCGCTGCCTCCCGTATGAACTGCGCCACTTAGGGAACTGCTTTGGATATTAGTGACATCAAAAAGATTCTTCACACCTATTGAAAAAGCAACCTGCTTTTTCAAAAAGTATTTGGTGATTGATAGATCCATTATTGTAAATGCTGCAATGAATGTCTGATATACAGTGCCGTCAGTCTCTAGACCATAACCTGGTGTTGTACCTGTATTCTTGAAATATACAGCTCCTTCAAACCCGGCCTTTGGAAAGGTAAACAAGAAGTTATTCTGAAATTCAGGCGTCATAGAAAACGCATCTATATCCAATGAATCCGACAATGTATTGTATATTCCGGTTAGCGAAAAACCAGTTGTAAAAGTCATGCGGGACGTTTTGAAAACAGCTGAAAATGTACCCCCCGTTGTTTTATACCTGTCAATATTCACATAAGTATATAATTGAGTTACCGGTTCAACTAAAGCGAGAGAAATGATATTATTGATGTCGTTGTAAAACAATGAAACATCTGCACTAAAATTAAATGCACCAACCTGGTTGGCCGCACTGAATGATACTAAATAGTTATTGGAGGTTTCCGCTTCGAGGTTTGGATTACCAAGAACATTATGATTCACGTCAACAAAATAAAGGTCAAGCTCTTTCAATGATGGGGCACGAAATCCATGCGCGTAAGAAGCCCGCAAGGAATAACGAGTGAGAAAATCATACTTCAGGTTCAAAGAAGGGGTCACCGGAGCACCATACTTTGAATTATAAGAAAAACGAATTCCGGGACGCAGATAGAGATGTGAAACAACCTGGTACTCTATGCTTCCAAAAAGCGCATAATCGTTGATATGCTGCAAGCCATCAGCCAACTTGCCACTATTCCCTGACTCAAGGTTGATATCATACCCTGCCTGGTAGTTCACTTTTCTGTTGGGTAGATTTTGACTATAGGTTCCGCGAACGATCCATGAAGTAAAAACGGCAGTATCCTGACTTTCTTCAGCCGCCAGTAGCACCTGGTCGAGCGTAACCATATCAATCCGGTATGTATTCCTGATGTGACGGTAATAAGAGTTCCCGGTTGTGATCTGTAGCTTTCCATTATTCTTAAAGCGCAGGTCCGCCGACAATGCATTGTTCCATCTCCTGGTAAGATAATAGTCATCAAATGCATATGCCTGGTAAGGAGTTAATACCGGATTACCTTTATTCTGAATCTCCTGATCCATGAAATCACTTTTAAAGTTCAGCTTTAGCGACTTAAAAGAATAGCCATAATTGAAGGAAGCAAAATATTGTTGCTTTGGTTTCCACTCCATAAATCTTGTTGTATCAGAAACAGAGAATCCATCGAAGAAATACCGACCCCCTGAAATGGAAAAGGTATTGTTATTCTTTCGCCACAAAACAGCAACATCCCCATTGTAAGTACCTGCAGATTCATAATAAAGATTCAGGTCTGCCTGAAGCGGATAATTGCTGCTTTTCCTGGTTACAATATTGATTACTCCGCCAATGGCATCTGTTCCATAACTGACGGACATCGGGCCTTCAATAATTTCAATGCGTTCCACATTATTCATATTGATCTGGTTAAGGTCAATATTTCCATTCTCTCTGCCTACCAGGTTTACACCGTCAATGAGGATCTTGACATGCTGCCCTGAGATACCATTAATACGCACACTACTTCCAAGTATATTATCCTGTTCAACCCTGCAGTTTAGTTGGTTTTCCAATACATCCCCCAGGTGTTGTGCTGCCATTGATTGAATAGTTGCTTCATCTATGACCGTTACGTTATAGACTGATTTGTCGGACGTATTGATATCATATTGACCGGTAACCACCACTTCAGATAAATTGACTGCTGATCTACTTAGGTAAATAGTATTTGTTGCGGATGGAGCTATCGTATCCTGAAAAGTTTCGTATCCCAACAGTTGAATATAAATCATAGCTTTTTCCTGCAAATTGCCGGAAACTTCTCCATACTGATTGGTATAAAACACCTTTTGCTTACTATCACCTGATTTTTGCAGTGGTTGAAAAATGACAACGGCATCATTAACCGGCTGCAAGGTAGCGCTGTCCAATACGGTCACAATACCTTGTGCCTGCGCAAAAGCAGGAAGGACGAACCACGTAAGAATCAGAACATACCAACTTGCACTTCGACAACTCATAACTTTTCAGATCAACTCACAAACCTTTGCGCATTCCATTACACGGGAATGATATGCTATTAACGATTAATTATTACTTTCAGATTAATAACGCTTCCTCCATCGTCCAGCTTCAACAAATACAATCCATTGCTTAATTCCGGCATTAAAAACTGTTGCTGGTTTAGCCCTGCATTTGCACTGGTGGCAGCATGAAACACTTCTTTTCCGTCCAAATTAAAGAGTGCAATCTTCAGGTTACTGCTATTCTTCTTCAAATCAAAAACAAGATTAAGTTTATCGCTTACCGGGTTTGGATAGACCATCGCGCTGTTTAAATCACTATTGATTGAATGAATAGAAGTAATTGCACTGCTTTGTTCCCAGGAAATATTACCTGTAGCAGCACCCTCAAACCCGGTAAAAACTATCTTGTAAACATTACCGTCTAACGATTTCACGAAGTAGCATAAATCTGCAACTACAGCGAATTGGTTTAGATTCATGTCAAAATACTTCCAGTCGTAACCAATCTCAGAAATGCTGGATACATAAAAATTTTCATAGTCTGCAGGATCAACGGATTGAACATCAACTCCATTTGCTTCTGCTACAGTAACACCAACATTATTCAAGACACCCGTTACGAGGTAAGGCGTATTATCGGGAGGTAACAAGGTGAGATAGCGTGTAAAAAGTACATCCCAATCACTGGTATTGGGTTCAAGATTTAAAGCGGACCCGTTTGTTATTGAATAGTAAGCGAAATTTTTATCAGTGTAATCAGCATTATTGAGCGTAACTACCTGATCACCTGTATTATCAAGATTTGCATACCGGAATGTCCAGTTTCCAAAATCTTTTTTCACAATCCAGAGCTTCTTGTAGACGGAACCACCCAACTTAATCACATAAAGTGAATCGCCGGTTACTACATGTGAAGTGAAGTCATAATCACCCCAACTAAAATCTGGAAATCCGGTTGACGATCTGTCAAATGCACCATATTCCCATGATGTATCACTATTGAAAAGCTGATGCCATGTTTGCAATCCGGTAGTATCAAGTGTTGACCATCCGCTGGTATCGGTATTTGGTACCTGATAAAGTGATACACTGTTGGCAGAATTGATAAAAATCGAAGAGGTCTGAATTCCCAATCTGAAAGCGAGTTCCCAGCTGTTTACTGCCGCCTCTCCTGTTTGGCCTCCCTGCATTTTCCAAAATACCTCATTGGCATAGTTTGGGCCCATTGAAACAGTTTCTGTTGTTTGAGCGCTTACATTGAAACATACAAAAAACATCATCAATACAATCGTTGTAATCCTTTTCATCCGTGGTTAATTTAGAGCGCCAAAGTTACACCACGCTATTCCGCAGGAAGGGCTATAAGTCACTAACACACTTCATTTGACAGTAATGTGACAATGAAAAATGCCTGATTCATGGTTGAATCAATCTATAGCCACAGCCCCTCCTTTATACAATTGATTCCTGTGCTTAAGGGAAGGTGAAGGGAGAAAAGGGCCTAGATTAAGTGATGACCATTTCTCATCAATTGTTTTGATGGTTGCTTCATTCATACAAATTATATTCGGCCATTCTCGGTCAAAATCATCATACTCTTTTGTTTTGCGGGTTCCATCGAAACCAATATGAGAAATATTCTCATTGTCAGGAGCAGCAACTACATAACTGTCTCTGCGCGGATCAAGATTATTACTCCAGCGCCAGATTACATCTGCAGTATCATTCGCATCAACACTATGCTCTACATAAATGATGAACTTTACCTCATTCAAAGTAGTGGTGAGAAAGAGTTTATCATTCAGTTCACGAATATGATTCCTGCGATTCTTCTTAACTGAAATAAATACTACAGAAATTCCTAATTCTACCCATGTAGTGTTTAGATCAACTATTTCCGGGTAAGAAATGCTGATCAATTGCTTCAGACTATCTCCCCATTGCTTCACTTCCTCTTTGCTTCCGCTGATGATTCCAATTCTCAATGTTCCATCATCCACCTTTTCCAATGAAAATCGTGATTCTTCTTCCAGCTTTCTTGTTGCATCAATGCACATCTTTCCTCCAAATGCAAGCTTAGAGCAAGAATGATCAAGCACATCCATTGGTCCTTGTGCAAAAAAGATATCCTGCTGTGGATCAACATTCGCCGACAAAGCCCTGGCAACATCCTGGTAGTCTTGTATGTTTACTACCTCATCTACCACCACCAATATCTTATTAAACATCATCTGGCCGGCACCCCACATGGCATTGGTTACCTTTTGTGCCTGGCCTGGGTATTCCTTTTTAATCTTAACAATTGTAAGGTTATGAAACACACCTTCTATAGGTAATTCCATATCTACAATCTCAGGCACCAGCGTCATTTTAATTGGTGCGAGAAATATCCTTTCAGTAGCCTTGCCTAACCAGGCATCTTCCTGAGGCGGAATTCCGACAATAGTAGATGGATAAATAGCTTCCTTTTTATGTGTAATACAGGTAATATGAAACTTAGGATAATAATCCGCAAGAGAGTAGTAGCCGGTATGATCTCCGAAAGGACCTTCCAGCAAATAATCTTCCCAGGGATCGACATAGCCTTCAATAATGAAATCCGCATCTGCTGGCACTTCCAGTTCATTTGTCAGGCATTTCACCAATTCAACTCTTTTCTTGCGAAGAAATCCCGCCAGCATATATTCATCCACGTTATCCGGTAGCGGCGCAGTAGCAGCATAGGTGTAGACGGGATCACCTCCCAATGCCACAGAAACAGGCATTCGTTTATTGAGTTTTTTATACTCATTAAAATGCTTCGCGGATACTTTATGCTTATGCCAATGCATTCCCGTGAGTACAGGTCCAAAAACCTGCATCCTGTACATTCCAACATTGCGAATACCTGTAATTGGATCCTTTGTATTAATAACCGGCAGCGTAAGAAAAGGTCCACCGTCTTCCGGCCAACAGGTCATTACAGGCAGTTTGGTAATATCAGGGTGCTGCATCACCACTTCCTGGCATTCGCCTCTCCCCTTGCGCACCTTTGGCATCCATGAAGCTAATTGTGAGAGCTTAGGTAACAACCTTAATTTTTCCAGGATATTATCCTTTGGCTTCATCAAGGTCTTAAACAATAATTCAATTTCAAAAGCAATATCATCCAGGTCCTTTACACCTAATGCAAGGCAAATTCTTCGTCTTGAACCAAAGGCATTGATCAACAATGGGAATGGCGTACCTGTATTCTCAAAAAGTATGGCTGGGCCGGCATTCTTAGAGAAACGATCAACAATCTCTGTCATTTCTAGATTAGGATCTACAAATTCCTTTACGCGCATGAGCTCACCGCATGCTTCTAACTCGTCAACAAATTGCTTTAAAGACCGGTATGACATTTAATATCTTTTGGTAGCTAACAAAATTAACCAAAAGATGTTTCTTGGCTAATCAGGGTATGTTTACCGGTTAAGTTGGGCAAGTGCTGATTTGCAAATTACGGACGGACTTTCGCAAGAAATAATGGGCAGCCTGGTTGCCTGTGTTTGCTTTCTGTAGTTCGCAAAACACAAATCATTTGTACCTGTACTAAGCCGAATACTGGTCTGTCCTTAGAACTTATAGGCCATAGTCACTACAACGTTGCCTGCATTCTTATCAATTCCCACACCGGGAACAAACTCA
This sequence comes from Chitinophagaceae bacterium, assembly GCA_016704325.1. Taxonomy (GTDB): domain Bacteria; phylum Bacteroidota; class Bacteroidia; order Chitinophagales; family UBA10324; genus JACCZZ01. The sequence goes on along the minus strand of JADJAG010000005.1, from coordinate 338,713 downwards.
GCATCCAGTGAATAAGGTTGATAGTATTCCTTTGATGAAGTATGCATATAAGCTGCGTCAATCGTAAAACTATTCAGTTTAAGACCAAATCCGCCGCTAATGTTAGTTCTGCTGTAATCGTATCCTTCGGTTGCGATTCCTTCTTTAAATGGTGAGCCATAGTATCCAAAACCTGCTCTGAAACGGAAAATTTCATAGGCAAACTCGCCTCCAACACGAATGTTAGAAGCCGACTTGTATTTTAAGTCAATAGTTTGATTCAGTGAATTTTCTACTGCTTGTTCTTCTAAGGGTGCATAGTTATTGAACTTATAATGCATATACCCATAATCTACAAACTCATAATCCACGGAAATGAAACCATACTGTTTGAAGAATATAGCAGCGCTGCCTATGGCACGATAAGGAGTAACAAGGGCATAATCATATACCCCATATGGTGTACTATAAGACGCTCCCTGTGAAGTATCTAAAACGGCATTAATGTATGAACTGTACTCATCATGCAAATAGTAAATGGTAGGTGAGTGAAAAGCCCCGCCAAACCGAATCCATTCATTTACCATGTAAGCCAATCCGAACTTGCCATTAAAGCCAATTCCGGATGTTGCCAGGTTATCATACAATTGAAAATTTGAAAAGTTGGAAATCTCATTGTTTACATCTGTCTCCACATAAGACGATGTGGACGTATAATGCAGCGAGGGCATGCCAAATGTTGCTCCAAGAAAAAGCCTGTCGTCATAATTGGAACCTACCGTGAAAACATATTCGGTTGCTGACCCTGATTCATCTATGAGTTTATCTTGCTGAACATGCCCGTCGGGGATCACACTATAGTAGTGATTTGTATCGGAAAAATTCGGATTAACCAAATAGGATTCCCAGGCTAATGCTGCCGAAAAAGGATAGTTATTGGTTATCTGAGAAGGTGGTGTGCCATTGCCTTCATTCAATTCCTCTAGGTAATAGTCAACTAATGAATTGTCATCATTGAAGCCACGGTAATACGTAGATCTGTTAAAGTCGTTGGTACGATTTGCTCCAAAGCCAAAGTTCAACCGCTTCCATTTGTTCACGCTATTCTTCCTGGTAAGATCAGAAGCGAAGACCACTCCAAAATTGCTCACATTAAATCTTGACTCTGTTGTTTCATTCTGAATATTCAGAAAATTTGTTCCTGAATTGGTCCAGGAAACAGAAGGTGTAAAGCTCATTTCAGAATTTCTGTATACACCAATACCGGCAGGGTTAAAGCTTAATGATCCAAAATCAGCACCCAATGCACCAAATGCACCACCTGCACCGATGAATCGAGCGGTGCCGCCCACAGTGAGCTGTGAGAATCGAAGCGCGTCTTCATCAGATTGTGCTTTCGTAATTGCTGCGCAACTAAAAAGCAGACCTAGGGCTATCACGAACTTTTTCATGAGAAGAAAATTTAATGATCAAATAATAATTATTGGTATATCTATCTTGGAGGTCGATTCACGTTGTTGTTAGTTCGATTGCCTCCTCCGGAGGAAGATTGATTTGAGCTATTGTTCTGATTATAACTCCTGGCCGGATTCGTAGCTTTTATAGAAGATTTTTCAGGTTGATTTTTAATCTCAAGCTGCTGCCTGCTTTTAGTAGGTTGTTCAAATGTAACCGGATTATGCTTTTTGGGTTCCGGAACTTCCAATCTGAAATTAGCCTTACTTGCTGAAGTATTAGGGCTTGTAATTCTCTGTACATTATTTCCTTCCAAACTGCTTCCTGAATTTGATGGCTGAGGCATTTTGCTCATTTGTTCTGCCATTGAATTGGAAGACTGCTGGGCATTAACAGAATTGATGAGGGCATTAGCACTCCTTTGCTGCTCAAACTGCGATGCAGAGGTACTGGTACGCGGACGGCTCTCCTGGGTGTTCTGCCGAATAGGAGTTGTGGAAGGTGTCACTGATCTAACCGGTGGAATTACGGACTTGATTTCATTCTGTTCAACCCCGGATTTTACATTCCTGTCAGGTGTGCTTATACCGGTCTCCGTATTGGAAATACTATTGTTTTCGGAAATGCTGTTTCGTTTGATTTCACCAGTTATGCTTGTAGCACCCACTTTTACAGGCACTGAATTTTCTTGAATTTCATTAGAAATTGTTGATGTCGTTGGTACAAGTGTCCTCCCCGATAAATCAGCAGGAGATGCACCTCCTGTTTCCACATTATCATTAACCGTTTTATAATCCCTTACACCACCATTGCCTGAGTTATTGCTGCTGGCTGAATGATGCGAACCATAGTAAACATCATTTCCATAGCCATACCCATACCCATCACCATAGTAATTTCCATAACATCCTCCATAGTAGCCACCATAATATCCACCATAGTAAGGATTATAATAAGGGTTGTATCCATAGTAGTAAGGTGAATACCAGGGATTGTAATACCATGGGTTATAATAGGAAGAGTAATAAGGATATCCCCAGCCATAACTGAAACCAAAAGATATTCCAAAGCCGGGGGTAGTATAGAATGGGCTGAAGTAGCTAAGACCTACAGATGGGCCATACCAACGATCAAGTTCTGATGAATAGCTGCTTTCACTTCCGTAGAAATCATAATTCTGACCTTCATAATAATTGTTAGTGATATAACTGGTACCATTTTCATCTGTATACTTTTCAGTTGTAACATAGTCTGGATCAGGATTGGTGGTTCCATCCTGGTACTGCTCAGTTGTTACATCCTCATAAACGGAAGAAGGTTCAGTAACTGCCGATTCAGTTTTAGTCACATACAGATCATCTGCAGGCACTGACGACTGCATTTTATTACCCGTTGAACAGGACGACAGGAATAATCCAACTATCGAAAGAAAAAAGAGCGTCGTTCTCATACAGTTTGTGTTTAGTGTGGTGACTTGAACCGGAAGTGAAAGTTTAAAGCTGAAAAAGATTTCTAAAAAAATGAACTATTTTTCCGAACATTATCCAACTAGCATGCCAAAAAATACAATATGAGTAAAGAATTAACAAATAGAAGTGATGACTATTCACAATGGTATAATGACCTCGTCATTAAAGGTGGACTGGCTGATTATTCAGCGGTTCGCGGTTGCATGGTGATAAAGCCATATGGCTATGCAATTTGGGAAAAGATGCAATTCGTTTTAGATAGTATGTTCAAGGAAACGGGGCATCAAAATGCCTATTTCCCCCTTTTCATTCCAAAGAGTTTTCTTGCCAGGGAAGCTGCCCATATTGAAGGGTTTGCCAAAGAATGTGCCGTGGTAACACACTACCGGCTTATGAATGATCCAAATGGCAACGGAGTAATTGTAGATCCTGATGCCAAACTTGAAGAAGAGTTAATCGTTCGTCCTACTTCCGAAACCATCATATGGAATGCCTATAAGGGTTGGATAAAATCCTATCGCGACCTTCCGTTACTCATTAATCAGTGGGCGAATGTAGTTCGTTGGGAAATGCGAACCCGCCTTTTCCTGAGGACGACAGAATTTCTCTGGCAGGAAGGCCATACTGCGCATGCTACAAAGGATGAAGCAATAGCAGAAGCGCGCACAATGCTCGACGTATATGCTGCTTTTGCGGAAAATTGGATGGCCTTACCGGTTATCAAAGGTGTTAAAACCGCTAACGAACGATTTGCCGGTGCCGAAGATACCTATTGCATTGAAGCCCTGGTGCAGGACGGTAAAGCCATTCAGGCAGGAACCTCGCACTTTCTTGGTCAAAACTTTGCAAAGGCTTTTGACGTGACTTTTACCAATAAAGAGAATCAGCTTGACTATGTATGGGCGACTTCCTGGGGTGTTTCTACCAGGCTGATTGGCACCTTAATAATGGCGCATTCAGATGATCATGGATTAGTATTACCACCTAAAATGGCACCTATACAGGTAGTTATTGTGCCTATTGTGAAAACTGCCGAACAGTTAACTTTAATAGATGAAAAAGTGAATGTGCTCAGGAAGGAACTTATTTCCAAAGGCATTACTGTTAAGTATGACAACGATGATAAGCAAAAGCCCGGATGGAAATTTGCCGAATATGAATTAAAAGGCATCCCCATTAGACTTGCTATCGGACCCCGTGATCTGGAAAATGGTACCGTTGAATTAGCGCGGCGGGATACATTGACTAAATCTACTGTTCCTTTACAAGGGCTTGAAGACGTTATTATCGGGTTACTTGATGAAATGCAGCTTAATATTTATAATAAGGCGCTTGCATTTCGTGATGGGATGATTACAGAGGTAAATTCATTTGATGAGTTTAAAAAAGTGCTGGATGAAAAAGGAGGATTTATTTCTGCTCACTGGGATGGCACTCCGGAGACCGAAAACATTATCAAAAATGAAACAAAAGCGACCATTCGTTGCATTCCTTTAGACAATTCACTTGAAGCCGGCAATTGCGTTTATACGGGAAATCCTTCTATTCAAAGAGTTCTTTTTGCAAGAGCTTATTAAAAATAACAGGATATGTCAGAACAAATAGTTGGAATAGGTTCCAGAGTGCAGCATCCAAAATTTGGATTAGGCGTAGTAACAGGAGTAAGGCTTACTACTTACCTGATCACTTTTATGGAAGCGGGGCTGCATGAGGTGAATCAATTTGACACGCAACTGGAAATTATTGAAGCAGTTGAGGTTTCGTCTGAATTGGAAACATTTTCTGATGTTGAAAAATCCCTGTTAGGGATCCTTAGAAAATGGGCCGATTTACAGGAAGTAATTCCATTGGGTGACCGTTGGACGGGTGGCACAATTATTCTAAAGCCCGGTGACCCCAAAGCGCAACCAAAGGAAATTCCGATTGATGCATTCTTTCATAAGATCGTAATGTTGCGTGATAGGCTAAGGGTTCTTGAACAACAGATAAACAGCCATGCAGCACTCAAGGATGAGGATAAAGTAAATCTTCAGCAATACATTACCCGTATATATGGCACACTCACCACTTTTAATGTGCTTTTCAAAAACAAAGATCACCAGTTCGTTGGTGAAAAGGGCAAACAGGATTAGCCATACTGTTGTAATAACATAGTTGTCAAACGCACAATTTTATTTTACTCTTTGTCTTCCACAATTTTTTTAGGCGTTACTGCTGGCTTTGATTCATCCTCACCAATTAAGTATCCAAAAGGCTTCAGATCAGTTACATTGTCAAAAATAATCTTAGCAATTCCTAAAAGCGGAATAAAAAGGATCATACCGGCAACACCCCAAACCATGTTTCCGATTAGAATTACACCGATTGTTGCTAGTGCATTAATCTTTACCTGAGAACCTGTAATTCTTGGCGTCAAAAAGTTGTTATCAATAAACTGGTTGAAGAGAAATATTCCAAGTACGCCAAGTGGGTAAAGGAGACTATCCTTCAACAAAAATGCCATAAGGATCGGCAATCCTGCACCAATCCAAACGCCGATATAGGGTATGATATTCAGGACAGCAGCCAAAACTCCAAAAAATATAGCATTCTGGATTCCAAGGATTAATAACCCAGCGGAATTCAATACGGACATAATTGCCATCACAATCATTACACCAGTAAGATATTGCCTGGTGACTTTTGTGACCTCTTCAATAACAATACTTGCCTGTTCATGCTGCCCCCTTTTCAACATACCAAGAAAAAAACCTTTGATTCTATCGCGATAAAGAAGAAAAAGTACAAAATGCAAAATCATTATTCCAAAGGCTGCAAGCGTACCACCAGTTGAAAGCAATATCCCGGTAGCCCATTTATCAGCAGAAGAAAGAAATGTTGCCAATTCCTTGTCGATGAAGGTCAATTGATTTTCTACAGTTACTCCCGATAGTCTCTCAATAAAAGACTGAAGTTCCTCAATTCTTATTCTTAGCTGATCCTGAATTGCAGGCAGATCTTTTGCGAAGCTAACCACCTGCGTTGTAACAACAGTGATGATTCCACCAATAATCACCAAAATTACCAACAGCGAAGTAATAATGGCAAGAATTCTTGGGAAACGCCATTTCTCGAGCAACCGGTTCATCGGAAGCATAAGCATCGCCAACAAAGCCGCAAATGTTGTTGGCACAAGGTAAAAACTAAGGGTTTTAAGAATTATGTATAGTAACACAACAAAAAGCATTACAAGTACAAAAAGTGCAATCTTGGGTAATTTAATATGATTCATATGGTGTAAATTAACTTATTAAGTTCATGTTGACAAAATGCAATTGTTTGTACAGCCTCTCCTAATGTCACACTAATTTGAAAAATCAGACTTGCTGCTTTGAGAATATTCCAACACAAAATAATTGAACCATCATGAAAATGAGGTTACTCAAATGCCAATAGTCGCCAATCCTAAAGTCTTACTTCATCATCCCGAATTCAAAAGCTATCTTTGCGGCTGTGAAAAACATTCGGAATTTCTGTATCATAGCACATATTGATCATGGTAAGAGCACCATGGCAGACAGGTTATTGGAAAAAACGAAGACCATAACAGAGCGCCAGATGATGAACCAGGTGCTGGATGATATGGATCTTGAAAGAGAAAAAGGCATTACAATTAAGAGCCATGCCATTCAAATGCTTTATGAATTGAATGGTGAAAAGTACACACTCAACCTTATCGATACGCCCGGGCATGTGGATTTCAGCTATGAAGTTTCCAGGGCTATTGCATCCTGTGAAGGCGCATTATTACTGGTAGATGCTTCTCAGGGTATCCAGGCTCAGACCATTTCAAATCTATACCTCGCTATTGAAAGCAATCTTGAAATAATACCTGTTGTCAACAAAATTGATATGGATGGCGCAATGGTAGAAGAAACCTGCGATCAAATAGTTGACCTGATTGGGTGTAAGCGTGAAGAGATCCTCCTCGCCAGTGGCAAAACAGGAGTAGGCATTAATGAAATATTGGAGAATATTATCAGCAGAATACCTGCGCCAAGCGGAGATCCCGACGCTCCCCTGCAAGCTTTGGTTTTTGATTCAGTATTTAATTCCTACAGAGGCGTAATTGTTTATTACCGGATCTTTAACGGCCAACTTAAAAGAACGACCAGGTCAAATTTTTCAATGCCGGAAGTGAATATGATGCAGAAGAGATTGGTGTTTTGTTGTTAGAGCGTTCACCGCGGGATATTGTGAAAACAGGGGATGTTGGTTACATAATAACTGGTATTAAAGATGCCAGTGAAGTTAAAGTCGGTGACACCCTGACCTTAAAAAACAATCCCTGCCAAGATTCCATTCATGGGTTTGAAGAAGTAAAACCGATGGTGTTTGCCGGTGTGTATCCGGTTGATACGGATGATTACGAAGAACTGCGCGACTCAATGGAAAAGCTTAGGCTGAATGATGCTTCCTTAACTTTTGAACCTGAATCGTCGGCTGCATTAGGCTTTGGGTTCCGATGTGGTTTCCTGGGTATGCTGCACCTCGAGATTATTCAGGAAAGACTGGACAGGGAATTCGATATGCCTGTCATTACAACGGTTCCTAACGTTTCTTACCATGCTTTCACTACAGATGGTAAGATGGCCATTGTAAATAACCCGAGTGAATTAGCTGATCCTACAAAACTTGACCGGGTAGAAGAACCGTATATCAAGGCTCAGGTAATAACAAAACCGGAATATTTAGGAGCTATACTCTCACTTTGTATTGGGAAAAGAGGTGTTTTAAAGAATCAATCATATCTGACGCCAACACGGGTAGAAGTTACTTTTGAAATGCCGCTAGCAGAAATTGTTTTTGACTTCTATGACAAACTAAAGTCAATCTCCAAAGGATATGCTTCTTTTGATTATCATCCGATTGGTTACCAGCAAGGTGACCTTGTTAAACTGGATATAAAGTTGAATGGTGAAAATGTAGATGCACTTTCAGCGCTTATTCATAAAGACAGGGCCTATGATTTTGGAAGAAGGATTTGTGAAAAATTAAAGGAGCTTTTACCACGTCAGCAATTTGTAATTGCTATACAAGCTGCTATAGGGCAAAAGATTATTGCCAGGGAAACCATTTCCGCATTACGAAAAGATGTTATTGCAAAATGCTATGGTGGTGATATCAGCAGGAAGAGAAAACTGCTTGAAAAGCAAAAAAAGGGAAAGAAACGGATGCGACAGATCGGTAATGTAGAAGTGCCACAGTCTGCATTCCTGGCTGTTTTAAAACTGGAAGATTGACCATTATAGATGTTGACATTATGAATCACCAACCCCTTGCCAGGGTGCTTGAGAATAAACAAAATAAGATATGCAGTTGCTAGATGGAAAACAGCTTTCATTAACACTACAAAATGAGATCGGGTTGGAGGTTAAAGAAGCCATTGCACTTGGACGTAAGCGCCCACACCTGGCAGCTGTTCTTGTAGGTAACAATCCAGCTAGTGAAACCTATGTAAATTCAAAAATTAAGGCCTGTGAAAATATTGGTTTCCGTTCCACCTTGTTACAATTCACGGATCAGGTCAGTCAACAGGAGTTAGTAGTGGCCGTGCAGCAATTAAATGACAATGAAGATATTGATGGCATCCTGGTGCAACTTCCGCTTCCATCTCACATAGATGAAGAAAAAGTTACAGAGGCCATTTCTCCTGCAAAGGATGTAGATGGTTTTCATCCGGTAAATATCGGGAGAATGGTAAAAGGCTTAGCTTCCTTCCTACCCGCTACTCCATATGGCATCATAATGTTGCTTGAACGTTATAAGATTGCTACAGAAGGAAAACATTGCGTGGTAATAGGCCGCAGCAATATTGTTGGCACGCCAGTCAGCATTCTGTTATCAAGAAATACCTATCCGGGAAATTGTACAGTAACCTTAACTCACAGTAAGACAAAGCACCTTAAGGACATTTGTTTGCAAGCAGATATAATTATTGCCGCAATTGGCAAACCGGACTTTGTAAAAGCAGAATGGATTCGAGAAGGTGCGGTTGTGATTGATGTAGGTATTAACAGGGTTGTGGATGCTTCAAAAAAATCAGGATATCGGTTGAAAGGTGATGTTGATTTCGAAAATGTTTCACCAAAATGCAGTTTCATTACACCGGTTCCGGGTGGCGTTGGCCCGCTTACTATTGCTGCATTGATGAAAAATACAATGACCGCTTCAAAATCGAGGTACAGTTAAACCATTAGGTTCAGTTACCGTTATTTTAATCAATGAATAAGCAGATTTCCTCTCTCCAGATATTTTCTAAAGGCAATCCATGCATCAATCCTTAACACATCACGCTGGTGGTCTGCTTCCGGTGATGGAACACTTTTACACCATTCAGGGTGAAGGGTTTCATCAGGGCAAAGCTGCTTATTTTATTCGACTGGCAGGATGTGATGTTGGTTGCATTTGGTGTGATGTAAAAGAATCATGGAAGGTAGCTGACCACCCCCTTATCCATGTTGAAACAATCGTTGATGCTGCTGCGATGGTCTCATCCGGTATTTGTGTAGTCACCGGTGGTGAACCACTAATGCACGATCTGGAAGAACTTACTGCATTGTTACACAAAAAAAGTCTCAGAACACATATTGAAACTTCCGGAGTATATGCCCTTACCGGCCAATGGGATTGGATCTGTGTTTCACCAAAGAAATTTAAGCTCCCGCTACCTGAATTGTTAGCTGTTGCTGATGAACTTAAGGTTATCATCTATCATAAAAGTGATCTTGAATGGGCAGCATCATTTGCAGATAAAGTGCGAAAGAATTGCCAGTTGTTCTTACAACCCGAATGGAGCAAAGAGGCAGAGATAATTCCTTTGATAATAGACTATGTGAAACAACATCCGCATTGGCGTATCTCCCTTCAGGTTCATAAGTATATGAACATACCATGATTCCATTCATAAGGAATTCATTTAATTTCGTTATCAATGCAATGAAAAACAAACTTATTTTACTCATAACCATACTGGTCTTCATTTCAGGAATCCTCGTAGCACAGGATTACACAACGTTGAAAACAGCTTCAAAGAAAACATTACAGGCTTATAATGAAGCCACGAAGCAAATTATGCTTGATAATTATAGCCAGGCGATACTGTCAATGGAAGCACTAACATCGAAGGAACCCAGGTTCATAGACGGTTGGCTTTTGCTTGGAGAACTTTATAAGGAAGCAGGAAATTATGATATGGCTAAACAATCACTTGAAAAGGTAGCAGAAATTGATGCCACCTATTCTTCAAAGGGATATTTCTTCCTGGCACAAGTCAGCTGGCAACTCGACAGCTTTAAGAATTGTATCGAAGCCTGTGAACAATATTTATCATTTACAGATATTTCCAAACAACGAAAAACGCAAGCTGAGCAATTAAGATCCAACGCAATGTTTGCCATTGAAGCCATCAAACAACCGGTGCCTTTTGATCCTGTAAATTTGGGTGAAGCCATAAACTCTGATGCTCCGGAGTACCTGCCATCGTTAACCGGCGACGAGCAGGTGATGGTATTTACACGTCGCATAGGAAACGGCAGGAATCAGCAGGAAGATTTCTACTGGAGTGAAAAACAAGATTCCAATTGGACCTATGCAAGGCCACTGAGTGATATTAATTCACCTTATAATGAAGGGGCACAAACTATTACGCCGGATGGCAGGACAATCTATTTTGTTGTTTGTGATAAGCCAGGCGGGTATGGCGGTTGTGATATTTATACTTCGACAAAAAGAGGACAAAAATGGAGTGAACCGCTAAATGTAGGTGCACCGGTTTGCAGCAATGCATGGGAGACCCAACCAAGTGTTTCAGCAGATGGCAGCACTTTGTTTTTTTGTAGCACAAGACCGGGGGAAAAGGTGGCAGTGATATATGGGTTGCGATGAAAGATAAGTCAGGAAAGTGGTCAAATCCCGTAAATGCAGGCGATTCAATAAATACCATTCTTGACGAGAAAACTGCTTTTATTCATCCCGATGGTAAAACATTGTATTTCTCCAGTCCGGGCCATCCGGGTATGGGCCAAGATGACATATTCTATTCACGAAAAGGAAAGGACGGAAATTGGGGCAAGCCGGTAAATCTTGGATATCCGATTAATACGAAAAATGATGAAAACAGCTTCATCGTATCTCTGAATGGGAAGCATGCTTATTTCTCATCAGACAGAATTGAAACTACCCATGGTATGGATCTTTATAGCTTTGAACTTTATCCAACTGCAAGGCCGCAACAGGTCATTTATGTAAGTGGTAAAGTAACAGATGCATCAACCGGCGAACCTGTTTTTGCATCAGTAGAATTTATTGATCTGGAATCAGGAAAGATCTCTGGTAAAACCAATTCGGATAAAATCGATGGTAGTTATCTGATCAGTATTCCAACCGGACTAAACTATGCGCTTAATATTGCTGCTAACGGATACCTTTTTCATTCAGAAAATTTCTCATTAGCGCATTCCATTCCAGAACAACCATACAATATTAATGTATCACTAAAGCCTATAAAAACAGGGAGCACTGTTGTCTTAAAGAACATCTTTTTTGAAAGCAATTCATATGTCCTAAAATCTTCTTCTATTGCTGAAATAGAGATTCTAATTGCACTGTTACATCAGCATCCGGCTCTTAAGATTCAGATCAATGGACATACTGATAATATCGGCAATGATGTAAACAACCAATTACTTTCTGAAAACAGGGCTAAAGCAGTTTATAATTACTTACTGCAGCAGGGTATTGTTGCTACCCGTATCTCATACAAGGGTTACGGAGAAACCCGGCCAATTGCCTCTAATGATACAGAGGAAGGAAGGGCACAAAACCGCCGGACTGAGTTTACGGTAACAGGGAATTAATCTCATTGATTTCCGTAGGCAATCATAGAAATTCCTCATTTAATCTAAAAGTCAAATCTGATTCCGTAAGCTTCCAAAACTCAATTAATTATTGGAGTACTTCTGCTTAGTCTCCTTTTAGATAGGACGTTACAATCCCATTTGCTTCTAAAGCATTTTTATTCAAGATGACTAAAACAGAGGAAAACACAAACAGACCAATCCACTTTGAATACGTTGACATTACCAGAATCGGTGGTACGAAATCAGAAACGCAGCGAAAAACAACGGCGATAAAACATTCAAATCCTGATTTCAAATCACAAAGAGCTATGCAAACGGATCATCGAACCGCCTTTCTGATGCGCAGCAGTTTACTGAGTAATCCCTCCAATTGATTCAGCGGCAACATATTTGCGCCATCTGACATTGCTTTACCTGGATCAGGATGTGTTTCAATAAACAGTCCGTCAACGCCTACCGCTATCCCAGCTTTGGCAATTGTTTCTATTAATTCAGGAAGGCCTCCGGTAATACCCCCTGGCTGATTCGGTCGCTGCAGAGAATGTGTACAATCCAACACAACCGGATACCCGAATTGTTGCATAATAGGAATGCTTCGATAATCCACAATCAGGTCCTGGTATCCAAAAGTAACTCCTCTTTCCGTCAAGATAACATTTGGATTCCCCGCATCAACTACTTTTTGAGCTGCGAACTCCATTTGAGCAGGTCCTAGAAACTGGCCCTTCTTAATATTTACATATTTTCCTGTTTTAGCAGCTGCAACCAAAAGATCAGTCTGCCGGCAAAGGAATGCGGGAATCTGAAGGACATCAACATACTGAGCGGCTAAATCCGCATCTATTGTTTCATGAATATCCGTAATAGTTGGCAGCTGCAGTTCTTTACCGGCCTTTGCTAAAATTCTTAATGCTTTCTTATCCCCAATTCCAATAAAAGAATCTATTTTTGAACGATTACCTTTTTTAAATGAAGATTTCAGAATGAAAGGGATTTCAAGTCTTTCAGTGATGCCAGCTATTACAGAAGCTGTTTCCATAATAATCTGTTCACTTTCAACAACGCATGGACCAGCAATGAGAAAGAAATTATCAGAATTTTTAAATTTGAGATTTTGGATATTTGGGATCATGGGGTAAAGTTAGGGGAGAATCAATGAGAAAATTAGATCTGATTGGAAATAAATATGAATAACTAATTCGTTAAAAGAGTGCATTGTCATTCCAATTTGCTCAAAATTAATATTCAGCCAATGTAATTTTTAGAATCAATTATGAAAAAATTACTTCTTTATATAAGCAAACCAATTTTAGGGAAAAAAAGAGATCAATCATATTTACATAAGCTTCATTATTGGGTACTACTTGCAGAAAATTTTGGCCAATCTGCGTACATTGAAACAAGTGGTGAAATCTATCTACTGAGACTAGTTAAAAAGTACTATTCTAACATAGAAAACTTGATATTCTTTGATGTTGGCGCTAACATAGGAGAATATTCAAAGCATGTTCTGGATCTTTTTCAAGATAGTATAACGCTCTATTCATTTGAACCTGCCAAGTCTACCTTTAACAAATTAGCCTCAAACTTGTCATCATATAGAAATGCTATTTGTTGCAACATAGGACTTGGAAATAATTCCCAGAAGTTAACACTTTACTCAAACAATGTTTCAAGTGGCCAATCTTCTCTATTCAAAAGAGACATGAGCCATTGGAATTCTGAAAATTCACTTCAACTAGAAGAAGAAGTAAACATTGTAGACGCCTTACAATTTTGTCAAAACAATCACATTAGTCATATAAATTTTCTAAAACTAGATATTGAAGGCAATGAACTAAACGTAATAAAAAGCATAAAACCAATGATTGATGATGAGAAAGTCGATTTCATTCAATTTGAATTTGGTGTCTGCAATGTGGACAGCAAGGTCTTCTTTAAGGATTTCTATTACCTACTAATTAACAATTATGACTTATTTAGAATTGTAAAAAATGGATTGCATCCAATAACAGAATATAACGAAATAAACGAAATCTTTTTAACAATTAATTATTTTGCCGTATCGCACCGCATATCGGCTAAATTTTTATTATCTCATTAATAAACTCATTTATTTTGCACGCTATCTTGGAAATACCAGACAAATCCTCAATTCCTAATTCAGTATTGCTGCTTTGTCTTGCTTAACTTTCATTATAGAAAATGCCATCAAAGTAAATAGCCGATGAAAATTGCAATTGTCGAATTTGACTATCATTACTTGGATCTTTACAATACCATCAAGCTATTTGAAAATTCATCGCACGAAATTTCAATATTTACAAAACAAGATATTTGTAATAGATTCCTACATGAACCTGTAATTTTAAAAATCAATTGGGTATTAATAAACAAAGAAACTATCTTCAAATTCCTGCAAGCAAATACTACTTTACTCAATTCTCATGATATTATTTATTTCAACACGATTGCATCAAATTACTATGCTATTTTAAAAACCGAATTTAATGTTCCAACTATTCTCCGAATTCACAATTCTCATACATACTTGTGTCCTACAAGATTCCTGTATTTTCCAAAAAGCAAATTTGAATTATTCAAAGCCATTTCATACATTATACGTGAAATGATACCAAATCTAGATTTCATTTATATACCCAAATTGCTTAAAAAATTAGATCGAATGTGTTTCCCTGACTACGATGTTGAAAATTACGTCTTAGAACAAAAACTAATTAAACAAGATAAGATATTTACTCATTTTCCAGCTGCGACATGCTTTTCATTAAGTAACAATACCGATAACATAATCAGACCTCTTGAAATATGTATTCCAGGTTTCATTGATGGCAGAAAAAGAGATTACAAACTGGTAATCAAGAGCATTGAGAAATGTATATCTAACTCAAAAAACGAAATCAATCTGTGTTTGGCAGGAAAGCCCATTGGAAACTATGGTAAAAAAGTTATTGAAAACTTCAAGAAACTTGAAAATAATAACTTTAAACTAAAGTACTTTGATAACTTTATTTCTCAGAAGGAATATGATAATATATTAATACATTCTGATATTATAATTGCTCCTCTTGTAGCTGAAAGTTCATTTAGAATATACAAGGAAATATATGGCAAAAGCAAAACATCAGGCAGCTTTCTTGAAATGATTAGGTACGGTAAGCTAATTTTTCTTCCCCAATACTTTTATACGAGCCCCATGCTAACAACCCTAATAGAAAAATATGATTCCTGTAATTCTCTTGCTATAGCAATCACCAAATATGCCGGTGACAGAGAATACTTTAAGTCTCGAACATCAAAACTTCAAAACTATCTATTAGAGAACTACTCCCCCTCAAAAGTCATTAAGCAATTTGAAATAAATTGTGCTGAATACTTTTCAATAAACAAACCTGCTAATTCATAATTCAACTGATCAATTATCTTGCAACTATAATTCATGATACCTAGTATAAAAAAAAATTTAGAGAATAATATTGTTTATTTACTTACTTTAATAAATATTAATCTTGCGAAGAAGTTCCTTTTTAGAAAGGAGCTAAGCGTCAAAAATAATCGCACTTCTCGTACTGAGATTGAGATTCTACTATTACCATTTTTCCTTAAGGACAATTTTTACTTTATAGATGTTGGTGCAAATCGAGGACTCTATTGCTTTTTTGCAGAAAAATTCATTCCTGAGGAGTGTATAATTGCATTTGAACCAATTCCATACTTAGCTAAATCATTAAGACGGCTTTTTCCGCTTAGTCAAGTTGAACAAAAAGCTCTTTCTTCCTCAAGAGAAACAACTACTCTATTTATTCCGCTTAATTACAAACGTTTAACAGTTGATACCAGAAGTACACTTGAACTCAATTCTGAAGACTTAAAACTTGGGTTTGAGAAGATTGCTATCGAAACAACGACTTTAGATGATCTATTACTCAATCAAAAAAATATACGGGTGTCCTTGATAAAGATTGATGTCGAAGGCCATGAAACAAAAGTTATCTTAGGTGCTATCAACCTCTTAAAAACTCAAAAACCATTTCTAATCATAGAAATAGAGTCTCGACACCACAAGGGGGATGTTAGAGAAGTTTTCGATCTACTTATTAGTCTAAATTATGGAATTTACTATCTTGATAAAGCAAAATTGCAACTTCGTTCAACATTTGAAACAATGCTAAGTAATATGACTTATCCTAACAATCTACAAGTTAACAACAATTTCGTATTCGTTCCAATTGAAAATCTTTCAATAATTGATTCTATTAATGCTCAATTAACACACAATCATAAATAACAACTTATCACTTTTGAGCATCTCATTTGCATACACAATAATAGAAAATAACAAATAATAATAATGTTTTTTAACAAAAAAATGTATCTTTATTTAACATTTATTACTATAAATTAATCAGCACTTAAAACTTAAAATCTACTTACTATGAAAAAGCTTTTAACAATCTGGTTGCTTTTACTTTGTCAAAGCAATCTTTCCTGGGCACAGTCAAACGAAATAGGAAGCGGACTCAGCTTAAAATTCAGCGCCAATAACTTTGTAGATATTGGAAATGTTTTCGACGATCTTAATTTTCCATTTACTTTTGAAGCTTGGATAAACCCTTCAATACTTCCCGCAAGTAGGTCAGGTATTTTTTCAAGTGACAATGATATCACCACTTATGCTGGATGGTGGGTAAGAGTTACATCCGCTGGAAAGATTGAAATTGAGTTTGGAAATGGATTTGGCTCAGGAACCCAACATCGAAGAGGTTTTGTCTCAACAAGTGCAATTAAGTTGAATAAATGGACTCATGTTTCAATAATATGTAATTCCATAACTGATATTGATATTTATTTTAATGGTGTTTTTCAAAGTATTGTTCCTACGGATGGCTTTTCGTCATCAACTGAAATCTATCATTCAGCTGCATCCGGTTCAATAGGAAAATACTCAAATGTATTTGCCTCCCAATTTTTTGAAGGTCAATTAGATGAAATTCGTATTTGGAATACTGCAAGAGCTGAAAATAAAATACGCAACTTTATGTGCCAGAAAGCTGACTTATCAGAACCAAACCTAATTGCATATTGGAAAGGGGATGAATCAATCAGTTCCAATACTGTTAATGACTATACTTTTCCTTCAGAAAATGGAAATATTATTGGTAATGTACTAAAAATCAATTCCGGAGCTCCTATTGGAGATAAGAGTAACTATGAATACACCTCTAATTGGTCAGATAAAAAAATAGTATTAAATGCTCCGTCAGGTGACCAATTTATGGTCAAAAATATCTCAGGAATGCCAGCTGGTGTGCATGTATATTATATTGGCACTGCCCCTTATTCATCTATTGGTCTAAACATTGCTGCTGTGTATTATTTTGGAGCATTTAGTGCAGAAACTGGTAGTAATGCAACATATAAAGTCAGATACTCCTACTCGACCTCAAATGGCTTAGTGAATCCAGACAATGAAAGTTTCGCTGATCTTGCCGGCAGGTCCGACAATTCGGTTAATAATTGGCAAGACATTAATGCAAAACTTAACATTTCAGATGACATTATTACAAGATTTAATCAAGCTTCTCGCGGTGAATACATTTTGAACATAGAAGGTGCAGGCAAACAGGTTGAATCTGCTGTTTCGGCAGATCACGAAAATTCTTCAAACAAAATTATGGTATTCCCAAATCCTTCTGTCAACATGATTAATTTTGTGCTAAGCAAAGAACTCTCAGACCCAATAACTTATTCCATCTACAATTTATCTGGTCAACTTGTTCTAAAACTGGAGCAAAGCAATCCAAATCAAATAGTTAATTTTGATATCTCTAATTTGTCTTCAGGATATTACCTGGTAGAAGGCGTTTCGATAGCTGAAAGATTCTCTGGCACTTTTGAAGTGCAATAATAAAAAAATTGAAAATTGAAAGAGATGCATGACTATGCATCTCTTTCAATTTATGAATTCACATCAAAGTTAAACCCTAAATAAAAAATAATCTAATTTATAAATAATTAATAATTTATAGCTATAAAACTTAAATCTGATCAGAATATTTTTCCAACCGAATTTTATCAACTTCTTAAAATGTCCGCAACACTTTTTGTGAGATTTTTTCTGGAATAAACGTTTACATTCATTGCTTCTTCCTCTATTGTGTTGCTAGTTTTTGATTGATACAATTTCAATAGGTCTCTCTTCATTCTTGCTTTGTCTTCAAATGCACTAAATACTCCCTTTCCGGTTTCCCTCAATATTTTCGCTGCATCCCCTTCTGTATTTCCTATTCCAAATATCGGTCTTCCGGAAGCAAGATATTCAAAAAGTTTGCCCGGAATGTGTCCTAAAACATTGGGAACGTTGTTGAGAACTAATAATAGTACTGCCGATTGGCGTTGCAAACAAATTGCTTCATTATGCGGAACATATTTAATATGATCAAGGTGGGATGTTAATCCGAATCGCTCAATTTCCTCAAATACGGCATAGTCAACTTTCCCGACCAGCCGAATCACTAAATCTTCTTTGAACGAAGGAATTTCAATACATAAATCCTGTAACGCACTCCAAAACGCAGTCATGGTGCGTTCAGCACTTAACAGTCCAATATGACTGATGGAAAATTTTGGGTCTACTTTAACCTCTTTTCCCTGATAATCCTCTTCATCATATCCATTGGTAATAACATCCACATGCCGGTTACCAATCTTTCCTAATTCTTCCGCCCAATGCCAACTGACAGTCGTTACTTTATCAGCAGATGTCAGCACCTTACTCTCAAGCTTATGATGCCTGGCATCGGCCCATTTTGTCAACATCAATTGATCATAAAAATCTATGTTGGTCCATGGATCCCTGAAATCGGCCAGCCAGGGCAAATGAAGCCGCTCCTTTAGCCCTAACGCAATCAAATGCATGCTGTGTGGAGTGCCTGTTGATATAATAGCATCAACGGGGTTTCGACGTATCTCTTCCATAAGAAATTTGATCGATGGCTTTATCCAAAAGCAACGTGCATCCGGAATAAAAAAATTTCCCCGTATCCAGATACTTACTTTTTGTGAGATGGATTTTGGCTTGTCTTCCGACAAGAATCCTGAATACACTTTCTCCTCCTGCTTCTGTCCAGTAAATTTCTTATACCAGCTATAGGGTTCCCAGATCGGCATCCTAATCACCTTCAAACCGGGTGCAACATCCTTTTCTAACGATAGATCAATTATTGGATATTCAGCATTCAGTGCTGTATAAATTACCGGCTCCCAACCAAATTCAGGCAGGTATTTCGCCATTTTCAGCCAGCGTTGCACCCCTGCACCTCCACTTGGTGGCCAATAGTAAGTGATGATTAGTACTTTCTTCAGAAATTTTTTTTTGCTAAGGTAACAAACAAGGCTTTTGTATCACCTGTTTCATTAAACCAGCCAATGCCTTTAAGCACACCATCTGCCTTCTTGCACACTTTGACCATTCAAGCAGGTAATCCATCTCTCAAATCGTATCGCATTATGGGACGCCTGGGGAACGAAGCGCAACCTGTTTGAAACCTGCTTTAATGAAAGCTGAAGCAACACCTGTAAAGGCAAAAACTGCCGGATATTTTTGATTGCCTGAAACGTCAATTGGATAACCTTCCACCATCAATGCCTTTCTTGATTTGCAGAATTGCAGAATATGTTTCAGAAATACTACTGTCAAACCTAACCGACGAAAATCTTTGCGAATGAAGAAGCATACAATTGACCAGACAGATTGATCATCCAACGGTTTTAATATTCTTGAGTTACTCAAGACCGGATAGGAACTCCTAGGGGCGACGGCGCACCAACCCACAGGCTCACTTCCTGAAAAAAGTAATAAACCAGGAGGTATTTCTGCTCGCTGAACAACCTGCCTGAACAATCGTTTATTGCCTTCTCCTTTGCTGCTTAAAAAATCCGACCGCTTTAACCGCCAATACATACACCAACAACCTCCGCAGGCACCTTTCTCCCCAAACAGTTTTTCAAAGTGTTGCCATTGCTCGTCTGTCAATGGTTTGCAGCTGATTTTTTTCATGTTACTCATTTCAAGCTGTCTTTCGATTCTATGTTATGTAGCTTATTTGCAGCCTTACCAAGATACAATGATTATTGATTGCTTCAAAAGGTCGATTCGACAAAAGAATAAATTCCTTCGACCAATATTCTGTGACGGATAATTTTTGTTGTTAGTTTTGTGGCTCATTCTTAACCTCATCTCAAATTATGAAGCGATTCATTCCCCTTTTACTCATGATTGTTTCAGGGTTTTCTCAGTTAAAGGCCCAGAAACATTTACCATCCAACTTTTTCATGACCCAATTGGAAAACGGTCTGCAGGTGCTGGTAATTGAAGATAACAGTGTACCTCTTGCCACTATTGAAATTGCAGTACATAATGGTTCCTATACTGAAGACTCTGCCTTTAATGGACTTTCTCATCTTTATGAGCATATGTTTTTTAAGGCGAATAAAGATATCCCTTCACAGGAGGCATATCTCAAAAGAGTACAGGAACTGGGCATCTCTTTTAATGGAACCACTTCAGATGAAAGAGTTAACTATTTCTTCACCCTGCCGGTAGGTAATCTCGATGAAGGCTTGAAATTCATGAACAGCGCTATTCGGTATCCTTTGTTTCTAGAACAGGAAATGAAGAATGAAAATCCTGTGGTAGATGGAGAGTTTCAGCGAGCGGAGTCCAATCCTGCCTTCCTATTATTCCAGGATTACAATAAGAAAATGTGGGGTGACCTCTATGTCAGAAAAAATCCCATAGGTATACATGATGTAATTCTTACTGCAACACCGGAAAAAATGCGGACCATCCAATCAAAGTATTACTGGCCGAATAATTCCATACTGGTTATAGCAGGGGATGTTAAGCACGATGAAATTTTTACTAAGGTTAAAAACCTGTATGGTGACTGGAAGGCTTCCGGATTTGATCCTTTTGAAAAGTGGCCGATTCCTGAGTTTGAGCCGATCAAACAAAATAAGACCTTCATCACCATTAATGAGAATTCCAGAGTACCATTTGTTTTACAAGGATGGCATGGCCCTGATACCAGAAATGACGTAAAGGCAACCTATGCCGCAGACGTATTTTCCTTTATTCTGTCTCAATCATCTTCCAAATTTCAACAAGAATTGGTTGACAGCGGTCTTGCTTACCAGGTACAATTCGGTTACCAGACGTGTAAATATACCGGCCCTATACAATTGTTTTTTGTGCCCAATCCTCAAAGACTAAAAGACTGCCTCAAGAAGGTTGAAGAGCAAATAAATCTTTGGGATAAGGATGATTACTTTACGGATGAGCAATTGCAAACTGCTATTAACCAACTTGTGATCAGTGAGGTATATGATAAGGAGAAAACATCTAACTACATCCATACGGTGACTTACTGGTGGGGATCAGCTACCATTGATTACTATACAACCTACGTTGACAACCTCAAAAAAGTAACCAGACAGGATATTCAGAACTACGTAAGAACCTACATTAAAGGAAAACCCAAAGTAGCGGGCATCCTGATGTCTACGCAAATGCAAAAAACGCTGGGCATAACCAGTTACGATCAACTGTTTCAATAATCTGTTCAAGAAAAAATAATTCCTTTATGAATAATAGAACCTCATTCTTAGTAATCGCAGCCGCTGTTTTCTGCCTGGTAATCTTTAAGGTGCCTGCATTTGCTGATGGCATCAAAGAAATTAATGTAGATGGCTTACGTGTAATCATCAAGCAATCACCGAAAGATGTTATAAGCGCACGGTTATTTGTTATTGGCGGCACGGCCAATTATCCACTCGATAAACAAGGTATTGAATCAATGGCATTAAACGTGGCACTTAATGCCGGCACCATTACCAAAAACAAAAATGTGTTTAAAACAGAAGCTGAAAAAATTGGAACCAACTTCGACTACTCTGCTTCGCTGGATTACAGCCAGATGAGCATGACTTGTATTAAGCCATTCTGGGAACAATCGTGGTCGCTTTTTGCTGATGCCATCATGAATCCTTCTTTCGACGCAAATGAATTTGCCTTGATTCAGGAGCAAATGGTTAGTAATGCAAAACAACAGGAGGAAAATCCTGATGCAGCCTTGCAGCGCCTTGCCGATGGTTTTGCTTTTAAAGGGAAAAACTATGAGAAAGATCCTGATGGCACTTCCGAATCATTAAGTAAACTTGATGTGTCGGTAGCCAAGGCTTACTACAAAAACACCATTGGAAAGGCCAGGTGTTTCCTGGTTGTTGTAGGCAATATTCCAGAAGCAGAAATTATCGCTAAAGTGAAAGCTACCCTTTCAAAACTTCCCGGAGGCACCAGCGCAAAACCCGAACCCAGGTACGTAATAACAAAGGGCTCCGAGAATATTGTAGAACGTGATATTGCTACTAACTACCTCTGTGGCATTATGTCTTCTGCACAACTCAATACTCCCGACGGCATTCCGATGATGATGGCCATGGCCATTATGTATGATCGCTTTTTTGTTGAACTGAGAACAAAACGAAGTCTCTCCTATGCACCGGCAGCATTCATTAATACCAATGCAATAACAAGCCCTTACAGCCAGATTTATATATCAACAGATTCACCTAAGAAATCCATACAGGTGATGGTTGATCTGTTAAATGACATCAAAAGAGATGGTTTTAAGCCGGAAGAGCTCGTCAATAAGAAAGAAGGATTTCTTACCAGGTACCTGATGGGACTGGAAACATCGGCTGCCCAGTCTATGGCACTGGGTACCTGGATGGTACGTGGCAACTGGAAGATGTACGAAGAATATGTTGAACGCGTAAACAATACCACGCTAAAAGATCTAAACAGGGTAATGGATCAAAACACCAATGCGATTATCTGGACCTACCTTGGAAAGAAGGCCGATATTAGTCCGGCAGACTTTAAACAAACTGAAGTTTTTAAGAATAAACCATATTAGAAACGAATTAAGCAGTTAACTTTTACTGAAGGCCGTTTCGGTTCAAATCGAAACGGCCTTTCTATTTTATCCTGCTTCAATTGGCAAATCAAAAGTTAAAAGATCCCGGTTACTTTGCAATCTCATCTTCATTTCAAATACTTCGGCAAAATCAGCTTGACGGTACACCATTATTCTCTATCAGTATTTTTGCGGCTCCTGATAATTACGCAGCGGTAGTTGGTTTCATAGTTACATCCTCATCCTTCCTGCCTATCTTTGCACACTTTTATGAATTACCTCTACGCAGAAAATATCGCAAAATCATTTGGTGATAAAGAGTTATTCCGAGACATCACACTCAGCATCAACAAAGGCCAACGCATTGCCCTGGTCGCGAAAAATGGTTTTGGAAAGACTTCATTACTTCACATTATCACCGGCCAGGAAACACCCGATTCCGGTTCTGTATTATTGCGCAAAGACCTGACTGTTGGTTTCCTCGAGCAGGAAGCGCTTCTTAATGATGATCTCACCATTATCGAAACAATATTTGATTCCGAAAATCCTGTAGTAAAAGCAGTTAAGTTTTATGAACTCTGCCTGGAAGAAGATGCAGATTCAAAAAAAATGCAGGAAGCCATGGAACAAATGGATGTGCTGAATGCATGGGACTTTGAATCTAAAGCCAAGCAGATTCTTACCAAACTGAGTGTTGGTGAAGTTAACCGGAAGATTGGCACCCTTAGCGGAGGGCAAAAAAAACGGGTAGGGCTGGCCAGCGTCCTCTTGCATGAACCTGAATTTTTGATCCTTGATGAACCCACCAACCATCTCGATCTGGATATGATTGAGTGGCTGGAAGAGTATCTTAAGAAAAATTATGATACCCTCCTCCTGGTAACTCACGATCGCGATTTTCTCGATAATGTCTGTAATGAAGTGATTGAGTTGGACAACGGCAAACTCTTTTTTTATACAGGCAACTATGAGCATTATGTTGAGAAGAAGACTGAACGCCAGGAAAATGATGCGCTGGCAGTTGACAAGGCCAGAAACCTGTTAAGGAAAGAACTGGAATGGATGCGCCGCCAGCCAAAAGCACGAACCGTAAAGGCGAAGTCACGGATCGATTCCTTTTACGATATAAAAGAAGAAGCTTCAAGAGATCTTCGTGAAAAGGAATTAAAAGCAGAAATCAAGATCAACAGGCTTGGTGGAAAAATTGTGGATTTTCACCATGTACACAAAAAATTTGACCAGCTAACTATCCTTGCAGATTTCAGCTACAAATTTAAGCCCAGGGAACGACTCGGTATTGCCGGCAGAAATGGTATTGGAAAAACAACTTTTCTAAACCTGATAACCGGCCAGGAAAAACCTGACGCCGGTAAAATAGTGATTGGAGAAACGGTGCAGTTTGGTTATTACACGCAGAAAGGGATGAAGATTAAAGACGATCAGCGGGTAATTGAGGTAGTACGTGACATCGCAGATTATATTACGCTGGAAAAAGGCAAGACTTTGTCTGCATCACAACTGCTGGAGCGTTTTCTTTTCGACAGAAACAAGCAATATGATTATGTTGCTAAGCTTAGCGGAGGAGAAAAAAGGCGACTGTACTTACTGACTATCCTGATGAAGAATCCGAATTTCCTTATTCTTGATGAGCCTACCAACGATCTGGATATTATAACCCAGAATGTGCTGGAAGATTTTTTGGAAGAGTATCCCGGTTGCCTGGTGGTTGTTTCCCATGACCGACATTTCATGAAAAAAATTACTGATCACTTATTGGTTTTTGAAGGTCTGGGCAAAGTGATTGACTTTCCTGGTACCTATGCAGAATACCTATCGTGGAAAAATGAAAAGAAGGAAACATCCGATCAAGCTAAGAATGGACGAAAACAGGAAGTGAATGCAGCACCAACTGCCACAAAATCCAAAGTAAAACGCAGCTATAAAGAACAACGGGAGTTTGAATTGTTGGAAAAAGAAATTGAAAAACTGGAATTCAGAAAGAACGAACTCACCATTTCATTGCAATCAACCGATCTGCCATTTAATGATATTCAAAAATTGTCGAGAGAACTCACTTCTGTAATGCAATTGATAGACGAGAAAAGCATGCGATGGCTGGTACTTTCTGAAATTGCTTAACAGGTAGCCAAAAAAGTATTGCGGAAAACCGTTTCCATGGGAATGAAGCAACGCAAAAAAAAGAATCAAAGTAATGTTGAAGCAACGGTAAAGCCGTCTGCCGTTGCATTTGATTCACGCATGCAACTTTTCATAATAGCATGTAGTGCAATGCTTATTTATCTGCCAACGCTATCGTATCAGCTTACATACTATGATGATGCCACACTCATTGAAAACATGAGTAAATTCATTATAGGCAGGCAACCATTTTTTGAACTCTTTTCTCAAAGTGTTTTTGGAACTTCTCAGGGAAGTGGTGATTACTTCTATCGTCCGCTCTTAAATCTCACATTCTATTTTGATTCATTAATCAACGGGAATTCCTTAACCGGATTTCATATTACTAATTTAATCATTCATGCAGTTTCCTCCTGTCTTCTTTTTCTACTTTTTGTTAAGATTAAATTTAACAGGCAGCTTGCATTTGCTGTAACGCTCATTTTTACTGTTCATCCTGCACTGGTTCAAGCTGTGGCATGGATTCCCGGGAGAAATGATGCTTTGCTCACTTTAACAGCACTGGCATCCATCTTGTTTCTGTTACATTATGCTTACAACGGCAAACCGTTTTACCTCGCTTTGCATTTTTTATTGTTTTTCATGAGCCTGCTTACTAAAGAAACAGCGGTGTTGCTTCCCGTGGTGTTTTATCTTACCAGGAGATTAGATGTCAATGATAAACCAAAAGTTGCGGTCAGCAGTTATGGTCTAATCCTGGGGTGGGTATTTTTTATTGTCATCTTTTTTGGAGTAAGAAGCGTAGTGCTTGGCGCTTCAGTTGGTATGCCTATAACTTTTGCTTTTGAAAACTTCGTTCAAAATTTACCTGCTTTGCCGCAATATATTGGTAAGCTTTTGCTGCCTTTTAATTTATCAGTATTTCCTATACTAAGGGACACGACTTATGTTTTCGCCATAGTGACTATTGTCGGGCTGATGTATTTATTATCTGTTTCAAAAAATCTCAGAAAAAATTATGTACTGCTTTCCGTTGGCTGGTTGTTTCTTTTTTTGTTACCCGCCATCCTCCGCACATCCGCTGACTATGAGTCCGTTTTTTTAGAACATCGCCTGTATTTCCCGATGGCGGGTTTTCTTATTTTATGTATGGAAACAGACTTGGTTAAAAATATCAGCATGGACAAACCCGTTTCCAAAATTATTGTCGCGGGCATAATAGTATTGTTTGCTTTTCTGAACATCCGTCATAGCAATCATTTCAAAGATGAATACAGCTACTGGTTTAATGCCGTTTCTACTTCTCCCAATTCATCGTTTGCACATAAAGGGCTTGGTACCAGTTACCTTACATCAGGTAACTCCACAAATGCGATAAAAGAATATGAAACGGCCATTCAACTTAATCCTGCGCTAAAAGAAGTACGTAACAACCTTGGCAGGATATACCTGAATAACGGGCAGCTTGAAAAAGCCGGCCATCTTTTCGATGAAGAACTGTCGATCAATCCCTCGAATGCAGTCTGTTATTATAACCTGGCTTTACTTCGTCTGAAACAAAATAGCGTTAAGGAAGCGGAGGTATTAATCAGAAAATCGATCGCATTGGATCCGGAATACCGGGATGCACAAAATGACCTCTGCGTGATTCTTGCTATGCAAAAAAAATACGAAGAAGCAGTCCAGCTATGTATCTACATACTAAAGCAGGATCCTGCTTACGAAAGTGCTAAAAGTAACCTCCGCCTGATTTTTGTGGCATGGAAGGACGCTGGGAAAATCTCCTACTATAACAACGAGCTGAAAACAATGGGAATAACTATTTAACTATAGATGGTAACACCATATACACCACATGGCTATTTTTTCACTTTTACATATTTCCTCCATTTATCTAATACAGCGGTGAAGTCAGCCGGCAGATCCGAATCAAACAAAACTTCCTTGCGTGAGGCAGGATGAATAAAACCCAGTGATTTTGCATGCAAGGCATGCCTGGGCATCATGATAAAACAATTCTCAACAAACTGTTTGTATTTCGTATACACTGTTCCTTTCACAATCCTGTTTCCTCCATAGGTTTCATCATTAAAAACCGGATGCCCTGCATACTTCATGTGAACGCGGATTTGATGTGTACGCCCTGTTTCCAATCTGCATTGAATTAATGTGACATAACCAAGTCGTTCCAACACTTTGTAATGCGTAATGGCTTCCTTTCCATAATCTCCTTCCGGAAAAACGTCCATCATCTTGCGGTTCTTCAAGCTTCTTCCCACATGACCCGTGATGGTACCCGAATCCTCTTTGAAATCACCCCATACTATGGCCTGGTAGGTTCTTTTTAGCGAGTGGTCAGAAAACTGTTTAGCAAGAAAATTCATCGAGAATTCATTCTTAGCTACCACGAGTATTCCGCTGGTATTCTTATCAATCCGGTGGACAAGCCCGGGCCTGTCCTGATTTTTTCCATTGCTGGCAACCGGCAACTGCTGAAAATGATAGATTAATCCATTAACCAGGGTACCCGTATAGTTGCCTACTCCGGGATGCACCACAAGACCTGGCGGCTTATTGATCAGCACCACATCTGCATCCTCAAAAACAATATTTAACGGAATATTCTCCGGTAGCAGGTCATGCTCCATCTTTGGCTCCGGCAGCATTACCGTGATGAGGTCCAATGGTTTGACCTTGTAATTTGACTTCACCGGAATACCATTAACCAAAATCATCCCTTCTTCAGCAGCCTGCTGAATCTTGTTTCTGCTGATTGCTTCAATCCTGTTGAAAAGAAATTTATCAATGCGTAAGGGAGCCTGACCTTTATCTACTACAATCCTGAAATGCTCATAGAGACTATCCGCTTCCTCGCCCTGTATGAAAGATTCTTCCGGCACTTCCGGCTCCTGTGCTGCTTGTTGTTTAGATGTATCGCTCAAAAGAAAATATAGGTTTTATGCTGTTACGTTTCAATTAATGTTTAGTAGTATTACATAAGTCAAATAAAAGATATGGAGAAGTTAAAAATATTCCTCAGCCATGCCTGGAAAGATAAGGATCTTGACACCTTCAAGCAATTGGATAATGCACTAAGGGAACATTATGAAGTATGGGTTGACGTGCATGGAATAGATTTTGGTGAAAATATCCGCGACAAAGTAAAGAAAGGCATTGAAGCATGTGATGTGTTTATCGTGTTATGGTCTGAAAACGCTCAGGAATCAAAAGATGTAAAGTTTGAAACAGAAACTGCTCTTCATTTAAAAAAGAAAGTATTACCCTGCCTGATCAGTGCCTGCGATGAAAATAAACTGGGCTATCTGTCCGGGCTGAAGTTTTTTGACCTTGTAAAATACAATGTTTCATTGGTCTGGGTACTTCTAAACGGAATATTGATTAAAGAACAACTGAATAAACTACGCAGTAATCGACCCGACCTCAGGCAACAGTTGGATAAAATGGAGGAGCAAATGAATGCGACTCAGTTTTCTATGGCTGAAGTTTCGCATACCATGTACCGGCAAATCGGCGGACTTTCAGGCAAGAATTCTACCTCGTACATTAAGGGAATGATGAGTGGTTTGATGAAAATGGCTGAAAGTGAAGGTGACAAGGGTAAAAAGGAAAAACTGGCTGCCTTTGCAAAAGGAGTTTCCGATCTGACCGAGCATCATCTCGCTGACTTTGATGCAATGAACTATGTCAAACTGATTGAGCTGTTAGAGACAATCGACCCCGATGGATCCGTTAATCAGCTTGCTGCTTTCAAAAATTTCCTGGTAAGTCAAAACAAAGGTTGATTGCAGCACCCGGAAAGCTCATAAATGCTTACTGCAAAAATTTATCACTCGATTATACCAGGTACAAGGCCTCCTTTGCTGCTCTGATCACCTTTTCGGGATTTGGCATAAATGCTTCTACGAGTGTAGGCGCATAAGCAATTGAAGTATCAAGTGTAGTTACTCTCTTTATTGGTGCATCGAGGAAATCAAAAGCATGTTTTTGTACCTGGAAAGAAAGTTCAGCAGTAACAGACCCAAACGGCCAGGCTTCCTCCAGAATGACCAGCCTGTTTGTTTTTTTGATCGATTCAACGATAGCAGGATAGTCAAGGGGTCGTATGGTGCGGAGGTCGATTACTTCAGCAGAGATACCTTCCTTTGCCAACTCATCAGCAGCTGCATAAGCTACCTTCATCATCTTATTATAAGACACGATCGTTACATCAGTACCTTCCCGTTTTACAATTGCTTTTCCTATTGGAATAAGATACTCCTCTTCGGGCACCTCTCCCATTTCGCCATACATTACTTCAGATTCAAAAAAACATACCGGGTCATCGTCCCGGATGGCACTCTTCAAAAGGCCTTTCGCATCGTATGGATTGGAGACGGAAACCACTTTCAGTCCCGGCACATTGGCCATCCAGTTTTCAAAACTTTGCGAATGTTGTGCCCCCAGTTGTCCGGCTGCAGCAGAAGGGCCACGAAAGACAATTGGGATATTAAATTGCCCTGCTGACATAGAAAGCATTTTAGCAGCCGAGTTTACGATCTGATCAAATGCTAACACCGCAAAATTCCATGTCATAAATTCAACAACCGGCCGGGTGCCATTCATTGCAGCGCCAACTCCAATACCGGTAAATCCAAGTTCTGCTATCGGTGTATCAATCACCCGTTTAGCGCCAAACTCATCCAGCATGCCCTGGCTGACTTTATAGGCTCCATTATATTCTGCCACCTCTTCCCCCATTAAAAAAACACGGTCATCGCGGCGCATTTCTTCAACCATCGCTTCCCGGAGGGCCTGGCGAAAAGGTATCTTTCTTACTTCCATGTATCTAGTGTATTTGTCGCCAAATATAGTGAAGTAACGGCGTTTTCATGATTCTGAATGCGGTAGTTGATTTCCGGCAGAAATTTCCGGACCAAGCAACTGCCGGAAAATCTGATAAATTGTTCAAAACACACGTTGAGCAACCTTTTTTCGTTTCCTGATTTCTTTCCAATAAATTTGCTTTAATCGCCTGCCAATGAAAATCACCTTATATTCTATTCTTCTTACCACCATGCTATTTACCTATAGTTCCTGCCTGATCACTAAACAAACGAAAACAGGGGAAACCTTGTTTGCGGAAAAACAATATACGCTGGCAGCAGATTTGTTAAAAAGCGAATTTAATAAAGAGAGTGACCCTTCCATAAAGGCAAAAAAAGCATTCCAGATTGCAGAATGCTACCGGTTAAGCAGTGAGACAATACCTGCCGAACAATGGTATAAAACATCATACGGGTTAAATGATGAACCACGCGCACAGTACCTCTATGCACAAATGCTGAAGAGCAATGAGAAATACGCTGAAGCATCAGAAACCTTTTCAGAATACCTTAAAGAATCGCCCTTTGACGACCAGGCCAGGAGTGAAGTAGAAGCCTGCAATATGGCGCAACAATGGAAACGCTCGCCTGAAAAAACAGTGGTGGAAAATGTCGAAGCAATTAACTCACCAGCTTATGACTACGCACCGGTATTATACGGAAAAAGCGGAATGGTATTTACTTCAGACCGCGAGGATGCAGCCGGCAATGAAATCTATGGCTGGACAGGTGAAAAGTTCAGTGATCTTTTTCTAAGTACGCGCGATGATAAGGGCGCCTTTAGTTCACCTGCTCCTTTCAGCGAGGTAGTTAACTCAAACTATAATGAAGGAGCCGCTTGCTTCAGCAAAGATTTGACCGAATGCTATTTCACCCGTTGCGGCAGCAATCAGACTACCAACGATTATTGCCAGGTTTATTTCACTTACCGGACCGATGAATCATGGAGTGATCCACAGATTGTGCCCATTTTCAATGACAGCTCCAATGTCTCACAACCTTTCCTGACTGCTGATGGTAAAGAACTTTACATCTCAGCCGATGTAGATGGAGGCTATGGCGGAAAGGACCTTTATGTGCTGACCAAAACTGAAGAAGGCTGGGGTAGCCCGTTGAATCTTGGTCCGAATGTAAATACGACCGGCGATGAGACTTTTCCATACATTACTGATGATGGCAGATTGTATTTTGCTTCGAATGGTCAAATGGGTATGGGCGGACTTGATATTTTTATGGCTTCGAGGATTAAGAATCAATGGGGTAACGTTCAGAATCTTAAATCACCTATCAATTCCGGTGCAGACGACCTGGCCATCCTATTTGAAAAGATCAATCCAAAAGATCAGTATAAGATAAAATCTCAGGGCTACTTTGTTTCGAACCGTCCCGGTGGAAAAGGACATGATGATATCTTTCATTTTATTGAAGAAAAGGTGAAGGTAGTTCTAGTGTATGCTGATGTAGCAGAAAAAGTATTTGAAAAAGAAAACAATCCAAACAGCCGTATTACAGGACTCGCGCCCATGGCAGGTATTGACGTTACCGTCAGTATGCTGGATACAAATGGTAACGCCGTTCCAAAATCGCAGCAGGTACTTAAAGCAGACCAGTATGGTGCTGTCCGATTTAAGGCAGAAGCCGAAAAGCAATACAAAATCAGTGCATCCAAAGCAGATTACTTCAGCAAGTCAGAAACAGCCAGCACCATTGGCTTCCTGGTGATAGATAAGGACACCTTATCTGACTCCGTGCGAATTGTGCTTGATAAGATCTATAAAAATGTACAAGTTAACCTGAGTAACATCTATTACGATTACAATAAAGCCAATATCCGTCCCGATGCTGCTAAAGTGCTCGACACGTTACTCATTCTCCTCAATGAAAACCCATCGGTGCAGGTAGAGATCGGTTCACATACTGATTCAAGGGGTAAAGACGCATACAATATGCGTTTGTCGCAGGCACGTGCCCAATCGGTAGTGGACTACCTTGTATTGAACGGCATCGATTCATTGCGTTTATCAGCTAAAGGTTATGGAGAAACGCAACCGGTAAATGAGTGTGCAAATGGTGTTAAATGTACTGAAGAGCAATTCCAGGAAAATCGCCGAACTACTTTTAAAGTCCTCTCAGATACGTTTATTATTGAATCTACTCAACCGAATGAGATAATTGTGGATCCTAAGAAGGAAGAGGAAGGTCCTTAGTAGTGAGTAGTGAGTAGTGAGTAGCGAGTAGCGAGTAGCGAGTTAGCGAGTTTAGTAAATTGATTGGGTCCGTTTTCAATAACTCAAAAACAGGTCACCAGGCGATGTTGTTGTTGAAAAGAAATTTGTTAGATGATGGCAGTTACATCTTTTTTATCCTGAAATTTGGTTTCGCATTTCTTTAAAGCAGTCATAGCTCCATGAAAAGTTCATTCAGCGGTTTTTTTGCTACGCTCCGCAAGGGCAGTATTCCTGCCATTCTCAAAAACAAATACCTGATTGTGTCCATTGCATTTCTTACCTGGATGCTTTTTTTTGATAATAACGATCTTGTTTCACAGGTTCAACTGCGTATGAAACTTTCTGAATACCAGGGACAGAAAGATTACTATGAACAAAAGATCAGGGAGGTTAAACAGGAAAAACAGGAATTACTCACGAACCAGCAGTCGCTTGAGAAGTTCGCCCGCGAGCAATATATGATGAAGAAGGATGATGAGGATTTATTTGTGATTGTACCTGAAAAGGAGAAGTGAATTTACACCTGCAATCCTGTTTACTTGAATCTGTACTATGTGGAAACATGCACTGCATATTCAATGGGTTGAAAGCAGGATGCCTATAATCCGGCAAACTTATTAATAGCCCCCATTAAATTTTCTAATCCCCCATTCTAATGCCAGTAACAGTAAAATAGGAATAATCAGCCAACGAAGATTTATTAATGGTTCTGTTCTGGTAGCGCTGTAAATCACTGGTTTTATCTCTTGTTTTTCCCTGATCTCCTTTGCAAGGATATCTAATTGTGCAGGATAGAACAATTTTCCGCCGGTCTTGCGGCTTAACGCATACAGTAACTGATGGTTTGCACGTGTTGTTTCAAACTCCAGTTGCGTAGGTGAAACAGTAAAAGCACCTGATGCACTAAAATCTTTTTTGTTATAGTTTACCCTGGCCAGGTAAGTATAGTTTCCTACCGGGAAATAGCCTGCATTCAGGTTATAGGCATTGATGTGCTTGCTGAAAATAAATGGAAACTCCTTTCCATGATCATCTTTAACGGTTAGAGATACATCCGGTGTATTGATCAGTTCATTAGACTCATTCATCAGTTCTGCATTGAATGTTACCGTTTCATTCTCCGCGAAAATATGGTTGCTTCCGGATTTCATCTCCTTTTCTATGCGTACCCGGAATTGTCTTTCATCCGCTTTCACCGACAAATATTGCACTATTGAAGAAAGCATTCCATTGAATGAATCATGATTTCCATTTTGCTCAAAATCATTCATGCGCCACCGCCACAGTCCCTCACCAGTAATCATGCCGGTACGGCCATTCAGGTCCTGTTGAAAAAGTATGAGTGGAAATTTGGTAACTACAGAACCTATTTTCTGCGACATAAGCGTAACCGAGCCGGGTGAAACGCGGTAATCGCCAAAAGGAGCAATAAGCGGAGGCCAGGTTGCCAGGCTGTTCTTTAATGCTTCCGGAATGTTAAATAAAGAAAATTCCCCCAGCAGAACAGGAAAAGCATCGCTCGTACTTCCATTGGCACCGGCAATATTGATCAATGTCTGGGAACTGTTAACCAGGGCATTATTTGATTGCGCACCAAGAATAAAGAGGACAGACTTATTTTTTGACTTAATGCTTTGAATCAATGGCTGTATGTTGTTTGCCGAAGAAGGTAGCTGGTGAAGAATAAAGAGGCTGTACTCTTCCATCTTTCCCGGAACGGATCCACCAAATGCAACCGTTACCTCGTAATTCTTATTCGATTCAATGGATTGTTTGATAGCAGCAATATCCGGATGAGGTGCATTTGCCAGTAACAATACCTTCTCCCTTTTTTCTATTACTTCAATAAATACATCCTTGATATTATTAATCTCCGAAGCTTCGCCATCTACTTTAGCTAATGTGATGCGGTAGTGATTTACACCGGATGATTCAGCTTTTAACAAAAACTCATTGCTTCCGCTGAAATCATTGCTTTCAATATCAATGGATTTTTCATCCAGTGTTTTTATACTTTCTTCTTTGATGTGGCTGATTGTTATCTTAGTTTTTTCATTTCCGCAAAACTGAGCCTTCCATTCAACTTTCAGCGGGAAGTAATCTCCGTAGAATACCGTGCGGTTATACATAACTTCCAGCAATTGCAAATCACGGGTTATGGTAGTATCGCCCATACCTACCGTATATACTGGCACATTCAGTTCTGCTTTTATATACGCAGGGTTGCTGCCTTCATTATAAATACCATCTGTTGCCAGTATTACAGCGCCCAGGTTCTGATTGTTGTATAAGTTCGTGAGTTCCTCGAGGGCAGCAGATATATTGGTGGTTTTATCAGTAAACGTATAACCAGGCTGTTCCTTCAATGCACTACCGAAAGAGTATGTTTTTACCTCATAGTCTTTTGAAAGTTCATCAATAAATTGCGTTACAGCGGCAACATATCCAGCGCTGTCCTGCGCATTTTTATTGATCATGACGGAAGATGAATTATCCTGCGCAAAAAGAATTACCGGTTTTTCAATTCGAGTAACCGTACTTCGCAACAAAGGTGACAAAAGCAGGAAAGCGATAAAGCTGATCGTTATTGCACGAATAACAGCAAGTACCCACAACCATTTTTTGAAAGCATTTCCCAGGTCCTTAAATTGCCAGTCGCGATAGTACAGCACAAATGCGCCTGCTATTCCGGCAAGCAGGCAAAGTGCAAAGTACCACGTTGGGTAAGTTGATGTCAGATTCATCTGTTCGGGAACGATTGATAGTAGGCTAAATTGTTACCATTTTACAATGATTGTCTCCTAATTAGACTAACGGAAAACCTTTTTTCATCAGGAGACTTTAACGGCTAATCGGAATCCTTAACCAATGTAAAGGTATATCATGTATTCAGTCCGCCGCATACTGAAATCACCTGTCCGTTAACATAGCTGGACAGGTCAGAAGCAAGGAAAAGCACCACTTTTGCAACTTCTTCAGCGGAGCCATAACGGCCAAGAGGAATATTTTTTTTGAACTGTTCTTTCATCTCCTCGCTGATGCCATGCGTCATATCTGTTTCAATAAAGCCCGGTGCGATTGCATTGCAGCGTATGTTACGTGAGCCTAATTCTTTGGCAAGTGATTTTGTAAATCCAATCACGCCTGCTTTGGAAGCTGCATAGTTGGTTTGCCCGGCATTGCCAGTAATACCAACAATTGAGCTCAGGTTAATAATAGAACCACTTCTTTGCTTCATCATCGGCTTCACCACATTTTTTGAAATATTAAAAACCGACTTCAGGTTGGTAGTCATAATTTCATCCCATTGTTGCTCACTCATGCGCAATATGAGGTTGTCGCGCGTAATACCGGCATTGTTTACGACAATATCTATAGTCTGAAATTCCATCAACACATTGCCTACCAGTTTTTCTGCTTCCGCAAAGGATGAAGCGTCAGACTTATAGCCAATCGCTTTCACTCCTGTAGCATGTAAAGCATTTTCCAGTGCCATAGCCTTTTCGGCGGAAGAGAGGTAGGTGAATGCGATATTTGCTCCACTTTCTGCAAGCTTTTTTGCAATGGCTTCACCTATTCCACGTGATGCGCCGGTAACCAGGGCTGTTTTTCCTTCGAGCAGTTTCATTGTCTGATTATGTCTTTTAAATTGATTATACAGGTGATTCAGCAATCACACCTGCTGTGTTAATAGTGCTACTTCTTCAATGCTTTTGCCATCATTTCTCCGATAACTGCCGGGCTTTCAGCCACCTGGATACCGCATTCACGCATGATCTTCATTTTTGCTATGGCAGTATCTTCACTTCCACCCACAATGGCGCCGGCATGTCCCATACGTCTGCCCGGCGGAGCCGTTTGTCCGGCAATAAAGCCTACAACCGGTTTAGTACCATGTTCTTTTATCCAACGTGCTGCTTCGGCTTCCATTCCACCACCAATTTCACCGATCATCACAATACCTTTTGTTTGTGGATCATTCATAAAAAGCTCTACAGCCTCTTTGGTCGTGGTGCCGATGATTGGATCGCCGCCGATACCTATTGCAGAAGAAATTCCCAATCCTGTACGACATACCTGATCAGCTGCTTCATAGGTAAGCGTACCTGATTTGGAAACAATACCTACTGTTCCTGCATTAAACACAAAACCGGGCATAATACCCACCTTTGCTTCTCCGGGAGTAATTACGCCGGGACAGTTTGGGCCAATCAGCCGGCAATCACGGTCCTTCAGGAATTCATTCACTTTAATCATATCCCGGGTAGGAATACCTTCGGTAATACAAACGATAACCTTGATACCTGCATCTGCAGCTTCCAGGATGGCATCGGCTGCAAAAGCCGGTGGAACAAAGATGATGGATACATCGGCATTTGCCTTTTGAACCGCATCTTCCACTGTATTAAAAACAGGGCGTTCCAGATGCATCTGCCCCCCTTTACCCGGCGTTACGCCGCCAACTACATTAGTTCCGTATTCAATCATCTGGGTAGCATGAAAAGTACCCTCCTGGCCGGTGAAACCCTGTACAATCACTCGGGAATTCTTATTTACTAATACGCTCATGGGATAGAAAATTATTGACTTGCTTAATTAAAGTTATTGAATGAAATTAAATCATTTCCGCTAATCGATTCGCTGGTTATGACATTGATCCAACCAGTGTCCTGTAAAAAGTATAACCTGCACTACATCAAAGCCCGCACAAAGATAAAATTTGATTGTACTTCTTCGACATCAACTTAACACCGGGGTGTACGACAATTCGTTCATCTTGTCAAGCAATGGCTGGTGGGTTAAATTGTTAAATGGCTAAATGGTTAAATTGCTGCGGCGAAGCCGATCACTTGCTATTCTGTAATCACTACGCTACTTTACTCACTTACTCAAACTTAATACTCAATACTCAATACTCAATTTCAACATCCAATAATTTATATCCAATTTGTCGTACGCCCTAATACCGGCTAATTCGTCCGAGATGGCGGGTACCTCGTTTTGGCCGGATAGCAGCCTGCAAAAGATTAATAGAAATGAATCGCATTTAGAAGGTGGCAATGTCATTCAATTTATCTTAAACAGCTATTCTTTAATTGCCGGAGGAACGTTCCTTGATTTCTTTCAGGAAACGGGACGCAAAGATAAAATCATTCATTTCTTTAACTGTGCTGGCAAAAACTTCATGACGGTTGCCTTCCCAGTATTTCAAGCCCTGGTGCAGGAAGATGATATAGTCGCCTATTCCCAGGACAGAGTTCATATCGTGTGTATTTACTATAGTCGTAATATTATACTCTTCCGTTATTTCATGAATTAATTCATCTATTAGAATAGAAGTCTGCGGGTCGAGACCTGAATTAGGTTCATCGCAAAACAAGTATTTAGGATTTAGGACTATTGCCCGGGCTATACCCACACGTTTACGCATGCCTCCACTCAACTCACTGGGATGCAGTTTATTGGTTCCTTTTAAATTTACCCTTTCAAGGCAAAAATTAACCCTGTTCAATTTATCTTTTACTGACATGTCAGAAAACATATTCAGCGGGAACAGAATATTCTCCTCTACCGACATAGAGTCAAACAATGCCGTTCCCTGGAACAGCATTCCTATTTGCTTCCTGATTTCCTTTCTGCCTTCCTCATCCAGTAATGTAAAATCAACGTCATGATTATAAATTACAGATCCACCTGTTGGCTTAATCAAACCAACCATACATTTCATCAATACCGTTTTACCGGAGCCGCTGGTTCCAATAATGAGGCTGGTCTTCCCGGTTTCAAACATCCCGGAAACACCTTTCAGCACTTCACGTTCACCAAATGCTTTTCTAACGTCTCTAATCTCTATCATAATAATAATTCAGCGAGCAGATAATCAAAAACAAGTATCAGGATGCAACTGGCCACCACAGCGCGTGTTGCAGAATTACCTACCTGAAGCGCGCCACCTGTGGTATAATAGCCGAGATAGGCTGATACTGATGAAATGATGAATCCGAATGTAGTAGCTTTAATAATGGCAAACGTGACGGTGAATGGAATAAAATACTGTACGGAACCTTGCATAAACTCAGTTGCCGTCACTACATTGGAAACATGGCCAACAACTAATCCGGATAATATCTGCAGGAATGCGCCAATGATGATGATGATTGGAATCATGATCGTAGCAGCAATCACTTTCGGGAGCACCAGGTAGGCTGCCGAGTTGATACCCATTATTTCGAGTGCATCTATTTGTTCAGATATACGCATGGTACCCAGTTCGGATGCAATGCTGGAGCCGATTTTTCCAGCCAGTATCAGGCAGGTTACTGTTGGTGCCATTTCAATAATAGTTGAATTGGTAACGATGGAACCAATGATTG
This sequence comes from Chitinophagaceae bacterium, assembly GCA_016704325.1. Classification (GTDB taxonomy): domain Bacteria; phylum Bacteroidota; class Bacteroidia; order Chitinophagales; family UBA10324; genus JACCZZ01. The sequence continues at coordinate 300,286 of JADJAG010000005.1, read as the reverse complement.
ATTTAGACAGCAACGGGGAGGTGAATTGGTAGGCAGTTTGTACCGTGAGTACAGCGCCCAGGAAAACAGAAAAAATAATTACGATACCAACAGAACCAACACCTATCTCAATCATCTGGCGCAACAATTCTTTACGGTAGATCGACATCTTTTCAGGCCTGACAAAAGACTTCTTCATCAACAACAAATACCTTCCGAATTCTTCAAAAAATTTAAAAGAGATCATAGTGTGTATCTGTTCCAAAGGTATGTTTTCTTTGGAAACCGGTCGAAGTTGCCGGAATTGTTGCATCCTGTTTTAATTGCCAAATGGTTTAATTGCTAAATTGCTGCTGGTTAAGCAAAGGAAAAACGCACGTGGTGGCTGGGTAGTACCACCTAGTTAGCTTTTGGTGAGGATTAATTTTGTTTGAGAAATTGAGAATGATGCTCATATTGAAAATATAAAACCATGAATGCAGTAATAACAGGCGCCACGAAAGGAATAGGAAGAGCGATCACAGAAAAATTTGCTTCCGAAGGATTTAATATTGCTATTTGTGCGAGAAGCAAGAAGGACCTGGAGCTATTTAGTGAAGAGCTACGAAACAAATTTCCGGATATAGATCTGATTGCGCAACCATGTGATGTTTCAGATAAAAGGCAATTAAAAACTTTTGCCGACCTGATCAAATCAACATGGAATTCATTAGATGTGCTCGTCAACAATGCAGGCGTGTTTCTTCCCGGACAAGTACATAAGGAAAAGGCGGGAGTCCTGGAAAAGCAAATACGAACCAACTTATACAGTGCCTACTACCTTACACAATTTTTGGTAAAGATTATGATCAGGAATAAGCATGGCCATATTTTTAACATCTGTTCAACGGCAAGTCTGCAGGCATACCCTAATGGAGGATCATACAGTATTTCAAAATTTGCCTTATTGGGATTTACAAAAAACCTGAGGGTGGAAATGATGCCCTTCCAGGTGAAGGTAACGGCCGTAATTCCCGGAGCAACACTTACTGCTTCCTGGGAAGGTGTCGAATTGCCGGAAGCACGATTTATGAAGACCAGCGACATTGCAAGGTCGATCTGGAATGCTTACAGTCTTTCAGGCCAAACGGTGGTGGAAGAAATACTTATTCGCCCGATACAGGGTGATATTACCTCCTAAACCTATTCAAGTGGTACGTTAAGGCTTTGAATGATGACCTGAAAGTCAGTACCAGGAAAGCATGATTTAGTCTCTGAAAAATTCTTTACCTCCTACATCTATATATCCCCATTTGCCATTAGTCTTAACCAAGGCAAGCCCACCTTCAAAGTCTGTAACCTCTTCGTATCGGGCGCTTATGATCTCATTTCCACTTACATCTATGAAGCCCCACAGGTTGTTCCGTTCCACGCGTGCATAGGCGTTGTTAAAATCATGTACCATCGTATACTGGCTTAGGGAAATCAGTTGCCCCTCCTTATTGATCATGGCCCAACCTTCTTTAGATACTAATGCCCTGCCATCATGAAAATCGTTTGCAGCTTCATATTGTGTTGCGATCACCACATTGCCCCTGGAATCAATAAAACCAAATTTCTGATTTTGTTGAATAAGCGCCAGGCCTTCCCTGAAGTTATTGGCATTTTCGTATTGCATGGAAATAACCACCTCTCCGGAAGGATTAATGAAACCAACCAAGCCATCTTTTCTGACCACAGCAAACCCTTCTGAAAAAACATTTGCGGCATCATACTGAAATCCAATGGCCAGGCTGCCGTCACTTTTAATAAACCCCATCAAAGAATCTTTCATTACGAGTGCCATACCATTGCGAAAAGACGTGGCCCCATCAAATTGCAAGGGTATCACTTCAACGCCCTTCTCATTTACAAATCCATATTGCGGACCGGCCTTTACCAGGGCAAGACCTTCTTTATAAGGCAACACGGCGTCAAATATTGGTTTCACCGTCTCGTCTCCCTTCTTGTTGATAAAGCCGAATTTAGCTCCCACTTTTACTGCAGCAAAGCCTTCTGAAAACGCAGCAATTGCATCATACTTCAACTTCACCACTTCCTTTCCACGTGTATCAATTACTCCCCATTTTTCACCTCGTGATACAATGGCCAGTCCATCGCTATTGAAATTACTGATGAAGTCATACCTGAATGGCATATGCACCTCACCATTTTCATCAATAATAGACATATGGCCATCCTGTTTTACCACAGCCTTGTCGAAGAAAAAAGGAAATGCTTCCTGGTATCGTGTCGGAATTACGATGTTGCCTTTCCTGTCGGCATATCCCCAAAGCGAGCCAATACGGTAGGGAACTAATTTTGATGCTGAAAGTTGTGCATACATCATCTGCCCGATGAGCAGCTGAACGATGAATATCAAAACGACCTTTCTAAACCTGTTCATACAATTGAAATTACGAATTAATCCTTTTGTTACAATGGCTCTATCAATCCGTAGATAACCGGATTCCCTTCATCAATGCTTAGTTCAAACTCAGACAGGTAGAAATCATCCTTACCCTTATTCCAAATATAAGCACTTAACGTATGCTGATCTGTAATCTTAAATCCAAGATCTCTGAGACTAATGCTGTAAAAAACAGTGCCTTCACTTTCTGTCGAGTCTATAAAATAACTGAATGGCTTTTCCTGCCAGAAAACACTTTCACCGGCTTTGTCAAAGTTAACTACTATTGAAGCCTTATTAGCTTTTTTGATTTCATTTACCTTCATTGTAATGTTCATCACATTGTATCCATTGGTCATAACCGGTAAAAGCGCACATTTAAAAGCAGGCCCAAACTCATTGGTTGGTGAATAATGAAAGCGGGGCAATCGCGAGGTACTGTCTGCTTCTACATGACTGCTGTCAAATGTAAAATATGAACTCTTTGTTGAAGTATTCATACGAAGACTATCCCGAAATACTACATCCGTTGGAAGCTTAGTGTTCAGGTCAGTCTTTGAAAATGCTTTGTACAAATACGTAAAACCCTTGTCCCTTGCCACTTCATAAGGGAAAAATTGCTTTACAAGAATAAGGTAGTCTGTCCGCAAATTGGCTGCGATAAAGAGATCTGTCTTCAATGAATCCAGGTACTTTCGAAATGCGATATATGACTGAAAATCCTTCTCACTCCAATAGTCCATTTTAAGATCGCTATTATATTTATGCAGATAATATCCGACATACTTTTTAGGTTGATTTATTAATATGGTTGCTGTTTTTCCGGGCAGGAAATCTGTAGTTGATATGGTATTCTTCACTAGTTCCTGGATGGGCTGATGATAAAATACGGTGTAATGCTTTCTTTCCACCACGAGGCCATAAATACCCGTTGCAAGAACGATGGTCACCAACAGCCAGTTAAACAGCGAAGGCAATGCTTTAATGGAAGAGAAAATAAAAAACAGCAAGAAAGGGAATGTAAAAATCAACACGGAATATTGCAGCACTGCATTGCGATAAACAGAATAAAAATATCCAATACAGAAAGGTAGCAGGAACCATAGCAGGGCAATGACTCTGAACCTGAACTGTAGTTTTGTTTTGTCAGTCTGAATAATAAATCCGGTGAATATAATTGCCAGCACCAATCCTTTCATCCACCAGGAAAACTGAAAAATAAAATCGATGTAGTTACCAAAGAAATCAGGACCCGGTTTTGGCAACCAGCCCCCAACGCCTCCTATTCCTAATTGAAATATGGTGATGCTTATATGCGGAAGAAAGAGCAGCACCACCATTGCATTGGCTAATAAGTATTGCTTCTTATTGTCTTTATCCAAAAAGAACAATCCGGTTACTCCTGTAATAAAGGCAAACAACAAAGAGAAATAGTGGTTGTAACAAGAGAGCGCTGCAAAAACGACAAAGCCAATCAACTGCCGCACCTTGTGCTTTTCTGTGTTATTGAACAGATAATTCGTCCAGCACCATACCATCATGAGCGAAAAAAACAAACCACTCATATAAGGCCTTGCGATCTGACTGTACATTACCGTATACTGCAACGAAGCAATTAATGCTGCCGATAAATAGCCCACGGTTTCATTGAACCAAAACTTTCCAATGCGAAAAGCCAACCAGATACTTAATATCCCCATGATGAGAAATGGAAACTTAAAAGCGGCTTCGGTATCACCCACCAACATGCGCCAATAATTCAGGAAAACCTGAATACCTGCAGGATGGCCATCGCCTTTAACACCTTTTTGTATCAACTCAGAAAAACTGCTGAAACCGGTCCGGCCCCAGGCACTTACTTCATCATACATAAATGGTATATCCGGGAATCCATAAAAACGTAGCGCGGCTCCAACTGCTATAATAAAAAGCAATAAAAAATCGGGCTTTTTCAAGGGCACGCTTATCCGGTTTAATGAGGTGAAAATAGGAAATAAAGCGGCTAGATATGCTTTATTGAAGCCTTTGAAACAGCATACCTATTCCGTTCTATATCATCTGACATAAACTTGTGAATTGGAAAAGGCAACAACATTTCCTGTTAATCCGTGTTTATAAATCCTAATTTTGACTGCATTTAATCCGGCAAGAAATGTCTTTCAGTTATTGCAATTCTCTAACAACTTATTCCAGGTTAGCTACACGTGAGGTAAGAGTTGGCAACCTTATTATTGGTGGAAATCATCCCATCCGTATTCAGTCCATGACTACAACAGATACCATGAATACCCTGGCCACTGTTGAGCAATCCATCAGGATGATTGAAGCAGGTTGTGAACTGGTCCGAATTACCGCGCCCAGCATTACCGAAGCGCAAAATCTTGCTGTCATAAAAAAAGAACTAAGAGGAAGAGGATATGATACGCCGTTAGTAGCTGATATTCATTTTACACCAAATGCTGCTGAAGCGGCTGCACGCATCGTGGAAAAAGTGCGTATTAATCCGGGCAATTATGCCGACAAGAAAAAATTCCAGGTGATGGAATATACCGATTCAGCATATAATGAAGAGTTGGATCGCATTCGCGGGAAGTTTTTGCCATTGATTAAAATCTGTAAAGAATATGGAACAGCAATGCGAATCGGCACTAACCATGGTTCACTCAGCGACCGCATCATGAGCCGCTATGGCGATACTCCATTGGGAATGGTTGAATCGGCATTTGAGTTTTTGCGCATAGCAGAAGAAGAAGGATACCACGACATCGTGCTATCTATGAAAGCAAGCAATCCGCAGGTGATGGTACAAGCCTACAGGTTATTGGTAAATAAAATGTTACTTAGAAAACAATCCGGTGAATCAGACATAATCTATCCATTGCATCTGGGCGTTACTGAAGCAGGAGATGGTGAAGACGGGCGCATTAAATCTGCTATTGGTATTGGCACGTTGCTCGAAGATGGTTTGGGCGATACCGTAAGGGTTTCACTCACAGAAGATCCCGAACTGGAGTTGCCGGTAGCCAGGACATTGGTAAACAGGTACGGTACCGATCGAAAAGTATCAAAGATTGCATCCATCAAAAATCCTCCGGTTCACCCATTTGAATATAATAAACGATTGGCACAACCTGTTGGCAACATAGGTGCACACCAGGTGCCTGTGGTAGTGATGGATTTTTCGAATGAAAAAGAAATAACTCCCGAAACGTTGATTGCTGCAGGCTACCGTTATGATGTTACAACTGATAAGTGGAATATTGGCGACATGGCAGCGGATTATATTTTTGTCGGAAACACGCCCGTAAATTTTCCACTACCCGGAACACTCGGATTCATTGAAAACTATGCCATTTGGAAAGAGCAATCAGCACAAGACGGCGTTTTTGCTTTGTTTACTGCTGAAGAGTTTTTGAGCTTCGAAAAAAAATCTGCACAACTAAAATTTGTCACTATTCACATAGACGACCTATCCGATCAATTGATTGATTTATTAAGGGAAGATCCGTTTGCAGTGCTTGTGCTTACCACGCAGCATTTCAATGGTATGATGGAACAAAGGCGGGTATTCTTTGAGTTGCTGCAAGAACGCATCACCAATCCTGTCATCATTCATAGAAGTTTCCATGGCCTTTCGCCGGATGAGCTAACCCTTTATGCAGCCACTGACCTGGGGGCATTATTGCTCGACGGCCTTGGCGATGGTGTATGGCTTCATGCTCCGGCATACTTGTCAAATACTATCAACCGGTTATGTTTTGGCATTCTACAGGGAACAAGGCAAAGGATCTCCAAAACGGAATACATCTCCTGCCCTTCCTGTGGGCGCACACTTTTTGATTTGCAGGAAACGACTGCTGCAATCCGTGCACGTACGCATCATTTGAAAGGAGTGAAAATTGCCATTATGGGTTGTATCGTAAACGGTCCGGGTGAAATGGCCGATGCAGATTACGGATATGTAGGAAGTGGTATTGGTAAAATCACGCTTTATAAAGGAAAAGAAATTGTAAAGCGATCAGTAAATGCAGAAGTGGCAGTAGATGAATTAATCAGTTTGATAAAAGAAAACGGAGATTGGGTGGACGTGAATGAGTCGTTAGTCGTGAGTCCTTAGTCGGAAGTTCTGTTGTTTGTGATTCAGAACGCAGCGTAGAATCTGCATTTTATGATTTATTACGGCTTCGCCGCAACAATTTAACCATTTAGCCATTTAACAATTTATCCTTTATTGCTCTCCTCTTCAGGTTGCCTCTTATGATTAACATACCAGTAGTATCCAATCCCACCCACCAGCACATAAGGAATTACCAACAGATACATGATGCCAATGTTGAGGCCAATAGCATCTGTGTTACCTTCCTTCAGCGAACTTTCCGCACTTTGTTTACACATGGCGCATTGTGCTGCTGCAAAATCAACAGAAGTTAAAAAGAGAGAAAGTGATAGAAAAACTACTAAAAGGGAACGTTTCATGTTTCTGAAATTACGATTCGAAATTACTACAAAAATCAATGCAGTAGCGCTTTTTTATACCACATCTATTTGCACTTATAAGGATAGACCAAACTCGCGCGTTTGCAGCAAAACATTTGTGCTGTGAGCGAACGCATGCGATTGATAATATTCCCTTCTGCTTCACCACAAAATTGAGCACACATATCGGAAACCTGATTCCAACTGAATTGTAAATTCAAATTGAAGTTAAATCAAGGAAAATAATTTGAAGAAAAGATATAAACGCACTTGTTCCCTCCAATGCTTGCCTGCAGACAAGCGAGTCTGGGCATTAAAGCAACCAATTTTGGGGTATTGCGGAAACTTCTGAAAACTTACATTAAAGCAGATTCAGTTCTTTGAATAGTGTAACTTTATAGGTAAATCCTATAGCATGAAAAATAGCTACAATAATGTGGCAAGCACTACATTAGTATTCTTAGGTATTCTTTTTTTTAGTGGCTCCTCTTACTCACAAGATACCTGGAAGGCAAGGATTATGCTGCACAATCCCGCCACCAATCAAGTTGATATGACAATTGGCTATTCTCTTTTCATAGCCCATGAAGATTTTCACTTTGATTCTCCGGAAGGTTTAACTTTATAGGAAACCGTATAACATGAAAAGGATATTTGCTCTTCTTGCTTTTACGCTGGTTTGTAAATCATTATTCTCACAAGCCTATCTTATTCCATGGGCTGAAGTACAACCTACTTGGGTCTTTCCACTGTGGTTTCAGAATGGAGATGGTCAAATGGATACAGTATATTTTGGGTTTGATGCCAACGCAGGGTTTGCAACAGACACATTATTTGGTGAAAAGTTACTTAAAGTTGATCCGCAAGCATTTAATGTAAGATTTGGTCATCCATTGGAAACGGATTCCACTCATTTGAAAGTATCAATTCTTACGGAAGATGTTCTCAGTGAAGGAGTTGTTTTATTTACACAAAATTCTGTTTTACCAATTATTTTGACTTGGGATGAAGACGCTTTTTACAGTGATTCCATTCCTTTTCCAGATCTGGACCCAGCACCAAGAGCCGAAGGTCATATGTGGTTTGATCTTCCAACTCATGTTGATAGTTGTTCGTACAGTTTTCCAATTTTAATGACTGATTCTATTAATCCATTGGCATATTGTTATAAGAGTAATAAAATTGTTTTTAATGGTCCAGCACTTTCGTATTTGGACTTTTCTATTCACACTTGGGATGGTATTATTACAAACAGTGAATCATCTCTAACAGTAAATGAGACCCAATGTTTTGTTGATATTAGTAGAGACAAAAATGAAATTCATTTAATAAGTTTAAATTGTAAGGGCCTTTCAATAAGAATTGTGGACATCTTTGGAAGGGTAATTAGATTTAAGAAGCTGAGCAGCTTCAACGAAATTATTGATATTTCAAATTTGGCAATCGGATATTATGTTTTAACTGTTATTGAAAGCAATAGACCAATATATAATACTAAAATCTTTAAATCCTAAAATTTATTGTATGAAAATATTTACTTTCTTAATTGTGGCTTTACTAGTCTCCTTGAACAATTATTGTCAAGTAATGTATTCTAATAATGGATATCTAGGCGGGAATAGGGTATTGTTAGTGTATGCACAAGTTGACCCCATTTTCAATAAACTCTCTTCTTACACAACACTATAATTCAGGGATGTGCCTTTTACAAATGTTAAATCTTGAAACGAAAAGTTTTATTTCATTTAAACTTATCAAAATAAAATAATAGATCATGAAAAATTTACTTACTCAATAATAAGGCGATAACATCAGATACACCACCACACCCGTTACAGCCACATACAACCACAATGGAAAAGTCCATCTTGCAATCTTGCGGTGACGGTCATATTTTGACTGTAAGCCGCGCACCAGCGTAATCAGGATTAAAGGCAAAATTGCTGCGGCCAATACAATGTGGGTGATAAGGATGAAAAAATAAATATTTCTGATCATACCCTGTCCGCCGTAAAGCGTAGGTTCTGTCAATGCATGATAAATTACATAAAACACCAGGAACAAGGCAGAAAAACAAAAAGCGGTAATCATGCACAAACGATGGCTACGGATCTTTTTGTTTTTGATGAAGTAAAAGCCGGTAAGCAACAAAACTACTGTGCTGAAATTCAGGGATGCATTCAAAGCAGGCAGGATGCGCAAATCGAATCCAACTTTAACATCAGGTGGCTTTATATAAAACAACAATAACACTACCATCGGTACAGTAACGGAGACAATGCCGATTGCCCAGTTGATTGATCTTTCTTTCATTGCTGCGGAATGCCCACCAGGATGCTGGCGAGGTTGTTATAAAAGGTATCCATCATTTGTTTATCGAGGCCATTGTAAAATCCGCGGATCTTACCATCCTGATCCACCAGCACTATTCTCTCGGTGTGTGTAAACTCATTACCCTTTCCTCCTTCCGGCGTATACACCACCGGCACCTTAAAGCCCTCCTGTGCCATTTTCCAGACCGTTTCCTTTTCACCACGCAAAAAATACCACTTACCGTCAATGGCATCGTATCGCTTCGCATACTCTTTAAGCACGGGAATAGAATCCCGATCAGGATCTACCGTGAAGGAGACCAGCTTCAAGCGCTTGTCGTTCTTGAAATTTAACTGAACCAGCGACAACGTCTGAGACAGCTTCGGACAAACTCCTTCACAATTGGTAAAAATAAAATCTGCTACATAAGCATGTCCTTTCAGATCGCTGGCGGAAAGCGTATCGCCATTTTGCGTCTGGAAACTGAATGCAGGCGCATCCCAAAAAACAGGTACTTCCTTCTGCTGTTCACCAAGTGCATCAACCTTTTGTTTATAATAGAAGAAAAAGCCAAGCGGAAATCCGATCAGGATTACCAGTGCCATCAGGCGGGATAGGTATTTATTCATGGTAGAAATTAACGGCGCAAAGCTACTTCACAGATGGTGAAATGTGGCAAAAGAAGATTATTTCTTTGGGATATGGAAAGAAGGATACAAGAACCAGGAACCAGGAGTCAGGAGTCAGGAGTCAGGAGCCAAGAAGTGCGTTGACTTAGATTTTCAAGTTTAAAAAGTAGCAAAAAAAAAATCTCTTCGAAAAGAGATTTTGCAATTTTTGAAACCATTAAAAAAGAAGCTACCTGAACCTTGCCATCAATATGTGCGCATGTGCAGCCAGGAGTCCCCTTCCGCCAGCAATGCAATCACGGCAAAGAGTAAAAACGTCATGGGAATCAGAATAGTGATTGCCAGGTATTTGACTTCAAATTTCAGGTGCATGAAAACGGAAACGATAAAAAATGCTTTTGCAAGACTCATGATGATGTAAAAGGCATTTAGCACGAGCAGCATGCCATTCTCTGTAAAAAATTCGGTCAGGGTTACTGCCAATACAATTTCCGCTACTGTAATGATGGATAACCAGAGTGTGGTTTTCCAAATCAGTTTAACCATGTCAGGTGCTTCTCCGTGTTCGTTACTCATTGTTTTTCAATTTGAATTTTTCAAAATTATTCAACTACTGATGCACGCTTAACTAAAGTAAATAAAAAGCCATGAACACAAATACCCAAACCAGGTCTACAAAGTGCCAGTACAGGCCAATCTTTTCCACCATTTCATAGCTGCCCTTTCTGTCGTAATCGCCTCTTGCTACTTTCGCACACACAATGCAATTAATGATTACTCCTGTTAACACGTGAAAACCGTGGAAGCCCGTGATGGTGAAAAACAACCAGCCAAAAGCCGGTGCACCAAAAGGATTGGAAGCAAGGGTCATGTGTTCATCTACAATCAGGTGCGTCCATTCCCATGCCTGGCTACCAAGGAAAATAATACCGCCGAGGATGGTAAACAGCAACCACTTGGTCACTTTCTTCCGGTTCATTTCATGGTTGCCATAATGCACGGCCAATACCATGGTCACGCTACTCATGATGAGTGTAAAGGTCATGAAACTCACAAACATCAGTGGCAGCTTCACCCCTTCCAGGAAAGGCATAGAAGCAAAAACTTTAGTTGGCGCCGGCCATGACTCATAACTGAAACGCAAGGCTCCATAGGTGATCAGGAAAGACGCGAAAGAGAAAGAGTCTCCTACCAGGAAGTACCACATCATCAGCTTCCCCCAACTCACCTTAAAAGGTGAACGCCCGCCGTTCCAGATCGAAGGCTTCATGGTGTTGGTTGTCAAAGTTGCTTCTGCCATCAGTTGTAATTAAGATAGATTGATTTGAAAAAAGATCAACAGGTAAATCCAGAGTACGTCAACAAAATGCCAATAAGTAGCCATCATCTCAACGCCTGTAATTTTATTCGGATTAAAAGCTTTTATAAATGATCTGATCAGTATAACAGCCATAATGATCAGTCCTCCTAAAATATGCACTGCATGAACGCCTGAAATCACATAGACAAAAGAGCCCGAAGGATTGCCATCTATATAAATGCCGCGATTACCCAAATCCAGCCAGCCAAGATACTGGCACAGCATGAAAATGATCCCTAAAACCAAGGTAACTGACAATGCAATCCTGAATGTATTTTCTTTCATCTTCCTGAAAGAAATAACAGCCCAATGCATGGTTAAACTGCTGGCAAGTATCACTACCGTATTCAACCAAAAGATGGGTGGCATTCTGAACTCCACCCAGTTGCCCTGCGCTTTGCGAACGATGTAGGCACTGGTGAGAGCAGCAAAGAGCATGATGATACTGGCTATGCCCAGCCAAAGTCCAAACTTCAGTGGGTGAAAACGATTATTATTTGCTGCAGCGCTCATCATGTGTTACCAGATTCTGTCAAAGTAGATAGCCAACTGAACTATCGGTAAATAAAAAAAAGATCCAAACATCAACTTCTTAGCCGCCTCAATGCTTCCCTGTCTTATCAGGAAAACAGATTGGGTAAGAAAGACGAGTCCACAAATCAACACAATTAATGCTGAAACCAGTCCGCTCATTCCCAGCCAGGCCGGCACCAGGCTGACCGGAATTAAAACTAAAATGTAGAACATGATCTGCAATGCGCTGAACTTGCTCCTGCCATCTTTTGAAGGCAATAGCTTGTAACCTGCCCTCATATAATCATCATAACCAACCCATGCAATGGCCCAGAAATGCGGAAACTGCCACATGAACTGAATGCTGAATAATGCAAAAGCAACAGGTGACAACATGCCGGTAGCGCTCACCCATCCGATTAACGGAGGCAATGCTCCGGGTATGGCACCCACAAAAACTGCAACAGGTGAAAATCTTTTTAATGGTGTATAGATGAAAGCATAGCTTAACAAGGCCACTGCACTGAACAATGCGGCCAGTTGATTAAAATAAATCCAGAAAATAGTGATGCCTGCCACGCCAAATATTCCGGCTGCAAGCAATGCTTCTGCCATTGACATACGTTCTGTTGGCAATGGCCTTTGCGCAGTACGTTTCATCAGGCGATCAAAATCCTTTTCAATCACCTGGTTTAACGCATTAGCCGATGCAGTGGTAAGAAATCCTCCGAGGATCAACAGGAGCATTTGCGGCCATTCCCAATTACTGCCGGCCATGAGGAATCCGATTACAGAAGAAAAAAGAACCAGCGTTGTAAGCCGGAATTTTACCAGCTGTGCATAGTCTCTCACCTTCGATGATACCATCATCCGGATGCTGATACTTGCTGTTTTTACTTCACTCATTATTGAAGATGAAATCTTTTATTCGTTCGCTATTTTTATTTTGGCAACCTGTAAATTGACGATGCCAATTTGTTTCTCTCAATGCCCTCCGGTTTCTCCTTCTCGTAAAGGCGTAGTTTGCGGAATGTATTCTTCTCCATTCTTACTGTAATCATAAGGCCAGCGATGTACGGTAGGTAATTCGCCCGGCCAGTTACCATGCCCTGCATTTATTGGTGTAGTCCATTCAATCGTATTTGATTCCCATGGGTTCTGAGTCTTCAACTTACGGCCATAGAAAATGCTGAAGAAGAAATTCACCAGGAATAACAATTGAGCGAAGAAGACAAGCATCGCAGCGAGGGTGATAAATTGATTCAGTCCGCCAAACATGTTGAATGACTGAAACGCATCGAAAGAGTAATACCTTCTTGGAACACCGGCCAGTCCCATATAGTGCATAGGCCAGAAAATCATATACGCTCCAACCATGGTTATCCAAAAATGAATATATCCTAACGTGTTATTCATAAGTCGTCCATACATTTTGGGAAACCAATGATATACTCCTGCAAACATGCCGAAGAAAGCAGAGACACCCATTACGATATGGAAGTGCGCAATTACAAAATAGGTATCGTGCAAGACGATATCGATGGATGAATTACCAAGGAAGATACCGGTCAACCCTCCTGAAATAAACATGGAGACAAAGCCGATCGCATATAGCATAGCGGGTGTAAAACGGATGTTTCCCTGCCAAATCGTGGCAATCCAGTTAAATACTTTTATAGCGGAAGGCACGGCAACCAGCAAAGTAAGAAACACAAAAACAGAAGCAACAAACGGATTCAACCCTGTCACAAACATGTGATGTGCCCATACTACGAATGCCAGTACGGCAATTGCCAGCATCGAAAGTATCATGGCACGGTATCCAAAAATTGGTTTGCGTGCATTGGTAGCCAAAACTTCAGAAACCAGTCCGAATGCAGGGAGAATGATAATATACACTTCCGGGTGACCTAAGAACCAAAACAAGTGCTGGTAGAGGATGGCGTTTCCACCATCATTCGGCAATGCATGACCATTAATGTAAATATTATCGAGGTAAAAGCTTGTTCCGATATTCCGGTCGAAGATGAGCAGAATAGCTGCACCCAATAATACCGGGAATGACAAAAGACCTAATACAGCCGTAATCAGCAATGCCCAAACCGTCAGTGGCATTTTCGCCATCGACATGCCTTTGGTACGCAGGTTTAAAACAGTGGTAATATAATTCAGACCTCCTAACAGACTTGAGAAAATAAACAATGCCATACCCACTAACCAGTAATCCATACCTGCACTTGCACCGGGTGATGATTCTTTAACACCACTTAACGGCGGATAGGCAGTCCATCCGACATCAGATGCACCATCAGGAAGAAAGAAGGAAGCCATCATCACTACGCTGGCCATAAAGAAGAACCAGTAAGAAAGCATGTTTAAAAAAGGTGATGCCATATCACGCGCACCAATCTGCAATGGGAGCAAGAGGTTGGCAAAGGTTCCGCTCAATCCTGCAGTAAGTACGAAAAATACCAACAGCGTTCCATGCATGGTAACCAGCATATAGTAGAAATCAGGGCTGATGATTCCACCCGGAGCCCATTTTCCAAAAATTGTTTCCAGTATGGGAAAAGCCTGGTTGGGAAATCCGAGTTGTACCCGGAAAACCACAGATAACAACCCGCCTACCAAAGCCCAAAACATTCCGGTGATCAGGAATTGCTTCGCAATCATCTTATGATCCTGGCTAAAGACATACTTGGTGATGAAGTTTTCTTTGTGGTGTTCATGGTGACCATTATGCGGCTCATGAATTTCGCCCATGGAATCCTGGTGATGTGTGGAATCACCTGTGAAAACCTTATGTGTTGCAGGACTAATTGCTGGATCGATCATTGCACAAAATTTTACTTTAAATTATCCATTATCATTGTTGCAAAAAAATCAAACACCGAAATTAGTGGTGCTGGCTTGCTGCTTTTGCTTCCTCTGCTTGTTTCAGTTTTTCGCTTAACTCAGCGAACTTTTTCTCCTCTACTGTTCCTTTGATGGCTTGATCGTAGAATGGCTGTTGTGTGGCTGCCCATTTGTCAAACTCCTCTTGCGTTTCTACTACAATGGTACCCTTCATTCCGAAATGGCCGGTACCACACAATTGGTCGCAGGCAATCTCATAGACAAAATCAGGGTTTCCTGTTTTTTTGCGCATCTCTGCTGTGGTCACGGTTGGGGTAAACCAAAATCGGGTGGTGATACCAGGCACAGCATCCATTTTAACCCTGAACCAGTGAATGCCCACATCATGAATTACATCACGTGCTTTAATCTTTAACAACACCGGTTTGTTCACGACCAGGTGCATTTCAGTGGGCATAAAATCATCCTTGCTGGCCGGGTCGTTAAAATCTATACCAACACCATTTCCTTCTGTAATGTATTCATACTGATTGGCCCCGATCACTCCATCTTTTCCTGCATAGCGAAGCATCCAGTTAAATTGTTTGCCTGTGATCTCCACTACCATGGAATCTTTAGGCTCAGGTCCGGTAATCTGAAACCAGCGATACAAACCAATAACTACCAAAGCAGTAAGCACAATAGCAGGTATCACGGTCCACCACATTTCCAGTTTATTGTTTTCGGGATAATACAATGCTTTACGGCCCTTGGTATGTTTATACTTCCATGCGAAGTAGAACAATCCGATCTGTGTAAAAAGAAAAGCAATACCGGTAAAAAAAAGCGTCCAATTGAACATGCTGTCAATCCATTCGCCATGAACTGAAGCAGCATGCAGCACCATATCTTCCATGAAATAGTCAAGGGACCAGAACAAAGCAATCATGCCCAGGATGAGGAATACCATCATTAACCGGGAATTGATACGATCCGATTCGAGGTGTGTTTTTTCTTCTCCGCGCAGTATGGCTACAAACTCTGTAGTTTTTGCAAGCTGAAAAATGACTAATGCAAAAAGTACAATGGCAATGACGACTAAAACAGTTGTGGTCATAAAACAGTTTCTTTCAATTTGTTAATCAGGTGGTATGATGTAAACTCTCGTCCAGAAATGGGTGATTTTTCGGGATAAGGTTTGCTTTTGTTAAATTGGTAAAGACTACAAAAATAAGCAAGCCGGCAAAGAACAGCGGTGGTGCAATCTCCGGTAATCCAAATCCTCCTTTATTTCCTACTGTTCCCGGCATAACGATGAGGTAAAAATCAATGAAATGGCCGACAATGATGATACAGGCGGCAATGATGAGAATCTGCATTTTCCGTTTGGCATCCCTGCTCATCAGTACCAGGAATGGCGCAATAAAATTCATGATGAAGATGGTATAGAAGAGCCACATGTAGTGATCGTAGCGCTGGCGGAAATAACCGGTTTCTTCAGGAATATTTGCATACCAGATCAGCATGAACTGGCAGAAAACAAGGTAGGTCCAGAAAACACTGAATGCAAACATCAGTTTTCCAAGGTCGTGAAGGTGACCTTCACGAACCACTTCAAGATAACCTCTCTTCTTAAGGTATACCACAACAAGTGTCATCACTGCAATGCCGGTAACCCAAAAGCTTGCAAAAGTATACCAGCCAAACATGGTACTGTACCAATGCGGGTCAAGCGACATGAGCCAGTCCCAGGATGTTACAGAAATATAAATTGCAAAGAATAGCAGGAATAAAGATCCAACCGTAAGATTCTTCTTATAATAAGTGATACCTCCATGCTGATCTTCAGCAAGGCTATTCTTCCGCATCAGGTATGAGAGCAACAACAAAATGCCAACAAAAAATGCAAAGCGGCCAAAGAAAAACGGAAGATTGAGGTATCCGACTTTCGCATGAATCAAAGGATCCGATTCAACCACATCAGCATGCGTCCATTCATATAAACTGGAATGCCCGAAAATCAATACGAGCAGCAAAAGCAATGCGGAATAAGGCATGAACCCTGCAACGGCTTCCGGAACGCGTTTGAAAACGGTGATAGAACCATTGTACGCAACGTAAGTAGCAGCAAGAAAAAAAGCGCCGGCCATTGAAATTCCATGGAAGAAGACAGCATTTAAAAGCATATTGGCCCACCAACGCTGTACTCCTTCCTCATCGCTGTAGAGAAAAAAAGAGGCAGCCGTTCCAATCAGACCTATGGCCATAAGGGCAAAACTAATCGTCTTCAGGCGCTGCGGAAAAATAAACTTTTCGTCCATGTTGCTTAATGTTTGCTATTTACCTTAATCGATTCTATTGATACACGTATCAAAAGCAAAAGATGTACGGTGATCATTGAAAACTTAACTTTCTAAAAACCTGACTATTACGCTACACCGGTTCGTTTTCACTTTTTTGTTGTATCCACAATTGCAATTGCTGTTGCACCTTTTGCTGTAATGCTATCCTGGTGGTGTTTCTGTAACGATTTTACATAATACACTACCTTCCACACCTGGTCATGATCCAAAGTTTTTGAATAGGCGCCCATCAGATTTTTTCCGTAATGCACACTGTAATATGCTTTTCCTTCAGGCAGGTTAATGAGGTTATCGGCAAAGTAAGAAGGAGGCGGCGGATACGGATTCTTGATCTTGGGATTCACTACGATAGATCCGTTACCCAATCCTCCATAACCATGACACACTGCACAATTAATTCCGAATAAACGCTTTCCTTCTTCCAAATCCTTTTCACCTAACCAGGAAGGAAAGCGAAGGTATAATCCGGCAGAATCATAACCTGAAATGTTGGCGCTATAGTGAAATGGCATGTACACACCTCTTGGAATCGTACGTGCAACCGGCTGAATGGCATTAATACTGTCTGGGAAAAATGGGTTGGCAGTATACGTTTCATAGGCAATGGAGTGTGCCATATCCGGCATGTATTCCCATCCGGGTTTTGTACGCGGATAGTAACAGGAAGAAATCAGCAGGATAGCTACACCTGTAACTAACATCATCAAACTTCCACCTCTAAAATTGAATCGTTCCTTCATGCTGTTGCTTTGATTCGTTTTGGTAGTAATCACCTCCTAATAATGCTTTTGCATTTCTCTTTCTTTTACTTCTACAGCACCGGCTTCTCTTAACAGGTGCGCAATTCTTTCCTTTTCTGCCTGTGTAGTTTCATCAGTAATTTTGAAAACCATTCCAAACAAATGGCTCGTTGTTCTTGGATCCAGCGGCTCGCGAAATCGCCCGGGATAAAGGTGGCAAAGCGCAAGAAATGCAACCGTCATCCCGATGGAAGCTGACAACACGGTGAATTCAAACATGATCGGAATAAAAGCAGGGAATGAAAAGTGAGGTTTGCCACCAAATACAATAGGCCAGTTCGAAGTGAATACCCATGTCATAAAAGAGAAGGCAATGGCAAGGCCGGTGAGCCCGACGAAAAATCCACCCACATGTAACTTAGATTCACGCAAGCCAAGTTTTTCATCAAGTCCATGCACAGCAAATGGAGTAACTACATCGTGGATCTTAATATCGTGCGCACGTATCTTATCAACTGCTTTTAAGAGCACCTCATCATCGTCGAACAATCCCAGAAGATATCTTTTCATGAAATCAAGGTTTCAGTTTGTTTAATTGGTATTTGGCAATGGATGTGTATCATGCCCGTGATGTTTGTGTTCTGCCAGTGCCGCTTTCTTTTGTGCTTCACCGGATGTTTTCATGATGTGCCTGATTTCCGCCATGGCAATTACCGGCATGGTCTTCGCAAAAATCAGGAATGCAGTAAAGAAAAGACCAATGGAACCTACGTAGATACTGATTTCCACCCATGTTGGTGAGTACATGGCCCATGATGATGGCACATAGTCGCGGTGAAGAGAAGTTACAATAATTACAAATCGTTCGAACCACATTCCGCAATTGATGACGATGGACATAAAGAAAGTAAACCACACGCTTCTCCTGAGTTTACGTACCCAAAACAATTGCGGAGAAATTACATTGCAAGTCATCATACCCCAATATGACCACCAGTAAGGGCCCAATGCCCTGTTGGCAAAAGCATATTGCTCATATGGATTTTGAGAATACCATGCAGTAAACAACTCCGTCAGATACGCGCAACCTACTATGGAACCGGTGAGTACGATGATTTTATTCATCGACTCAATATGATCAAGCGTGATATACTCTTCGAGGTTCAACACTTTGCGCGTGATCAGCATGAGTGTTAAAACCATTGCAAAACCTGAGAAGATGGCACCTGCAACGAAGTATGGAGGGAAGATGGTAGTATGCCAGCCCGGAATTACGGAAGTGGCAAAGTCAAAGGATACAATGGTATGTACTGAAAGTACCAGTGGTGTCGAAATACCTGCCAGCACCAATGACAGCATTTCATGCCGTTGCCAGTGTTTGGCAGAGCCTACCCAGCCAAAACTGAGCAGTCCATATGACCACTTTGCAATTTTTGTTTTTGCGCGGTCGCGGATGGTGGCGATATCGGGAATTAAACCGGTATACCAAAACATCAGCGATACGGTAAAATAAGTGGAGATTGCGAACACGTCCCACATCAATGGTGAATTGAAATTCGGCCAAAGGGGACCACGTGTATTCGGGTAAGGAAGGTTATAGAATGCCAACCATACACGTCCCATGTGAAATACCGGGAATAAGGCCGCACAAATAACTGCGAAAATGGTCATTGCTTCTGCAGCGCGGTTTACCCCGGTGCGCCATTTCTGACGGAAGAGTAATAAAATTGCTGAGATGAGTGTTCCTGCATGGCCGATACCGATCCACCACACAAAGTTGGTGATATCCCAACCCCAGCCGATGGTCCTGTTTAAACCCCAGGTTCCTATTCCAAACCAAACAGTCCAGGCGATGCAAATCAATCCCCAGGTCATTACAATAGCTGAAATAGTTGTTGCAATCCACCAGGAGCGAGAAGGCTTTGCTTCCACAGAGCGCGAGATATCTTCAGTAATCTGAAGATAGGTTTTGTTTCCCTGAATCAGCGGCGGCCTGAGGTACGATTCTGCGTGCATGAATAATTTTTTTATCTCAACAAAAAAGACTTCTTGGTAATTCTATCTCCTTTACTCTTTAGTAACCCTACAGTGATTCTTTAAACGGGGTTACTTTAAAATTAACCTGCTAATGATGTACTGCGGCCTTCTTTGGCTTGTTATCACCAGGCACGCGTTCATCTGTATTCCTTACTTTTTTCATGTATGCGATTGCAGGACGGGTATTCAATTCTGCAAGGGTATAGTAAGCCCGGCCATCTTCATGATCTTTGCGCACTTTACTGGTTTCATCATTCAGGTTACCGAATGAGATCGCATCAGCCGGACAAGCGGTCTGGCAAGCAGATTTAACATCACCTTCTACCAATGGACGGCCTTCCGTTTTAGCATGCAGCTTACCTTCCTGTATACGTTGTACACAGAAGGAGCATTTTTCCATTACACCACGTGCTCTTACCGTAACATCAGGGTTAAGTACCATCCTGGTCATTGCATCTGTCATGCCGGTGTCCTTGATACCAAGTGTTGGAACCTTCCATGGTTCGTTCCATGGGAATACATCAGCAGTGGTATAATCCAGCCAGTTGAACCGACGCACTTTATAAGGGCAGTTATTCGCGCAATACCTAGTACCGATACAACGATTGTAAGCCATTTGATTCAGGCCTTCGCTGCTGTGATTGGTTGCATTCACCGGACACACATTTTCGCAAGGCGCATTATCGCAATGCTGGCATAGCATGGGTTGAAACACAACCTGTATATCCTGGTAGTCCTCTATATTGTCATACTCCTTCTCCTTATCAATTGTACCATGTTCACTTTGAAATGAATAATAGCGGTCAATACGTATCCATGACATCTCATGCACCCGCATTACTTCTGTTTTGCCTACCACAGGCACATTATTTTCAGCCTGGCAGGCAACAGTACAAGCGCCGCAGCCAATGCAGGAATTCAGATCAATAGCCATTCCCCACTTGGCACCCGGAAATTTCTGCTCGGGATAAAGTGTTTCCGCCCACATATGCTTTAAAGCTTCTTTCTCGGCAATGCCTTCTTCAGGATGCTTCTGGTATTCCTTTAATGAAGTTTCCTGGATTGCATCACGACCTTCAAAGCTGAAGTGCGTTTGCGTCATGGCAATCTCATACTTCTTATTCAACTTGGTAATTGTTACACCGGAAATATGGTAGGCAGTTGAATCACCGGCAGTAGTTACAAACGGATACGCATTTTGCCCTACGCCATCACCTGCTTTTCCTGACTTGTTACGTCCATAACCCAGGGCAAGTGCCACAGAAGTATCACCCTGGCCGGGTTGAATATAAACAGGGACATCAATGGAAACTTTACCGGCTGTTACCGTTACCATATCGGTAGTGTGTGCAACCACATCCATCACCAATCCATTCTCTTTTGCGAATTTGGGTGAAACACAGAGGTAATTATCCCAAACAACTTTTGAGATCGGGTCGGGCATTTCCTGAAGCCAGGGTACGTTCGCATAGCGTCCATTACCCATTGCTACCTTTTCATACAACGTGAGCTCCAGTCCTTTGGCGGCAACTGCGGCAGCCATCGATGCATTCGCAGCAGCGGCAGCATCAATAGATGCATTTGATGAATTCACTTCAGCCACAGCCATTTCGAATGCCCCTTCCTTAACACACATATCCCAAAAAGACTGAGAATCGGAGTAAGTACTTTGAGAAGGGTAGACATTTTTTACCCAGTAATTCTTTATGTAAGTGTAATAATCATCTGTATTTCCCATCCAGCGCAACAAGCTGTCCTGTGCCTGACGTGTCTGAAACAACGGCCAGATAACAGGTTGGCACATCGTAAACAATCCTGCTTTTGGTGATGCATCATTCCAGCTTTCGAGGTAATGGTGATCAGGGCAATGATATCTGCAAAGTGCTGATGTTTCATCGGAGCGATCATTCAGCGAGATGGTCGTTTCCACTTTCTTTATAGCTTCTGAAAAGCCTTTTGCATCAGCATGGTCGTATGCGGGATTGGCACCGTAAACAATCAATGTATTGATAGCACCTTTATTCATATCATCCATCAGCAACTGCATATCCTTATTGCTGGATTGATGTGTATTTGAATGCCTGCCCAGGCTAATGGTAGTTCCATAGCTGCCCAGCATGTTATTGATGGCATTAACAACCACCTGCACATTTGGATCGTTAGATCCTGCAACCACCAGTCCTTTGCCTTTACTGGCTACGAGGTCCTCGGCAGCCTGTGCAATTACTTTTTCCGCTTTACCGGTCAGCTGTGCACCGGTTAAGGCTGCAGCGCCTGTTAATCCTGCAATCTTATTGTATAGAGCAACTACAGCCGTAGCTTCTTCTGATGGCTTTATTACTGCGCGTTTATCCGCATTTGATCCTGTTAAGGAAAGCCGTGATTCAAGATGGTAGTGACGGCTCATCTTCGTTTGCGTTGCGGAGACTTTGCGATTTTGTACGTACTGGCGGGTATATTCTACAGGTGATATCCAGGTACCTAAAAAATCAGCATTGATTGAAACGATCACGCCGGCATTTTCAAAGTGGTAACCTGGTACTACATGCTTCCCGTAATTTCTTTCATTAGCTATTGCGATTCCTGAATAGGAAATTGGATCATAAACCACATGCTTTGCAGCAGGGTATGCCATGATAAAATCAGCGATGAGTTGTTTGGTAGAAGGACTTAACAAAGTTGGTGTAAGAATAACCATACTGCCCCCTTTGGTCTTTGCTTCTATCAGCCTGTTACGTATTTCCGTATCTGCTATTTCCCAAGTGGCTTTTTTACCGGTGATGCTTGGTTGCTGAGGACGGGAATTATCATATAAAGAAAGTACGGATGCCTGCGCCCTTGCACTGGTTCCTCCGAACAGGTAGCGATTGGGTGAATCGGCACTGATGTGTTTGCTGGTAAGTGGTTCGATCTTGATTGGTCGTCCGTCACGGGTCTTCACCAATACCGGGCAATAATCATTGCCATCATAAAAGGTAGATGCATAATAATTGGCCACACCGGGAATAATCTCTTCCGGTTTTATCACATACGGAATTGCCTTCTTTACCGGAATACGGCAACTGGCAGCTAAGGTGGCTGCAGACACACTGAAACCCAGCATTTTCAGAAAGTCGCGGCGGTTAGCAGGCTTATTGACCACTGAAGAATTGAAAATCTCTTCAACAGGCAATTCTTCTGCAAACTCTTTATCACGCTCTTTCAGAAACCCGGGATCTTCATGCAGCTCCTCAAGTCCTTTCCAGTAGTTTTTTTGTTCCATTCCCAATTTATTTTCGCTAAATCAATAGTGACATTTTTGACATTCTGTTCCGCCCATCATTTCAGCTGTTACCTTATCAATCTTTCCGCTTTTGAAATCTTCATGAAGCTCGGTGTACATACTGTAGTAGTTATTGGAACCGAACTGCACATCGGTTTGACGGTGGCAATTGATACACCAACCCATGGATAAGCTCGTGAACTGGTAAAGTTCCGGCATCGTTTCTACCGGTCCATGGCATGTTTGACATGCTATTTTTCCCACAGCTACGTGCTGGGAGTGATTGAAATAAACATGATCAGGGAGGTTGTGAATCTTTACCCATTCAATAGGTTCATTTTTGTCGAATGCAGCATAGATTTTCTGTATTTCTGCAGTTCCTGCCTCGCTTTCTCCTTGCTGAATAGCTTTATGGCAATTCATACAGGTACTTACCGGAGGTATACCGGCAATTTTGCTTTTCTCGGCACTTGAATGACAGTAAAGACAATTGATCTGATTAATGCCTGCATGCAGTTCATGTGAAAATGCGATGGGCTGCACCGGCTTATAGTTTTTGGAACGACCAAGCCGCATGGCACTGTCTGCCAGGGTAAATCCCAACAAAAACACACCGGCAATCACATAGAAGGCAATGGCGCGTTTGGTTTTTAGCCGGCTTAGCAAAGGTCTTTCTTCCGGTAGTTCTTCTCCTATCTTTTCATATGCCAGTCTCTTAAGTACCGTATTGGTGCGCATTAAGAGGAATGTAATTACCACCAGCACACCAACTACAATGTACAGCCAAAATGAAGGTTGATCGGCAGGTGCACCTTCAGTGCCGGGTGCTGCGCCGGGCTGAGTTGCCGGAGCTGCACTTTGAACCTTTACATACTCTATAATTGATTTGATGTCGTCATCCGTAAAACTGAGGAAAGAGGGCATCTCATTTTTGTTGTACTCTTCGTAGATGGCCAAGGCGTCCTTATCACCTGTTGCACGCAATGCAGAATTATTACGTATCCATTTAATAAGCCACTCTTCTGTTCTTCTCGTATGCATGTCCTTAAGAGCAGGGCCTACGAGTTTATTATTTACCTGGTGACAAGAAGTACAATATTGCTTGAATGCTTTCTCGCCCGCGGTTGCTGAAACCTCGGCATAACCTGAAAATGGAACTAAGAAGAGAAGTATGAAGATCGATGCTATAAACTTGCGAAACCTGTTTGTATAAATTATTCGGACACACGTGGATGGCAATGACCTCATAGGTACTTATTTTTTGCGTGGGCAAATTTATACTACCAACCCTTACGTAGGTAATTATTTGACAAAAAAATGACCACTGCTGTCACGATTGATACAATAAAAACAATACTGCTAAATTTTTGAGTTATTATAATGAAATTTTTAGGGTGTTTGGGTTGAGTTGTTGGATTGTTGAATGGTTGAATGGTTGAATGGCTTAATTGTCTAATTGTTTAACTGTTTAACTGTTTAACTGTTTAACTGTTTAACTGTTTAACTGTTCTGGATAAATGATGGGGGGCTGGAAGCAGTTATTCTTAAAATGACAGAAGCCCTCCTGGCAGAGGGCTTCCGTCGTAATCCGGCAATGTCATTGATGTTTAGCTAACTTCTTCTACGCCTTCTACCAGTACAGTAACTTTATTTTTTAAGACTTCTACAAAACCGCTTTTTATTGTAAACAGCTTCTCTTCCTTTTTTGTCCGCACTTTCACTTTTCCTTCTTTCAATGATGAAATCAAAGGGGCATGGTGATTCAATACCTGGAAGGCACCGGCAGTTCCTGGAAATGACACTGCATCAGCTTCTCCGCTGAATATTCTTTTTTCTGGGGTTAGGATGTCGAGCTGCATAATAGTCGGAAGTAGTTAGTCGGAAGTAGTTAGTATAAGTGTCCTAAGTAAGTAATGATTTTTTCAGACCGGTAAGCATGCGTTGTATTTCTGACGTTTGTTCAATCAGCAGTTGTGTTTCGTCCTCTTTTACAAAACCAAATCTTCTTGCCATAAGCAATTGTGTCTCTGCTTCAAAACAGGAACCCATTGCCACGGATAAAAATTGTGAAAATTCCTTACTTGAATCTCTCCCCGCTCCTTCTGCAATATTTGAAGCAATTGAAACTGATGACCTGTTCAATTGCGATGTTAAACCAAATTTTTCCTCTGCAGGAAACTTCTTTGTCAATCCATAAACCCTTTCCGCAAAATCCATTGCCTTCTGCCAAACAATTAAGTCCTGATACTTATTAGCTTTCATAGTAAATAGATATATTCTATCTTTAATATTCGCTAAACTTTTCCGACTTCCGACTTCCGACTTCCGACTTCCGACTTACGACTTCCGACTTACGACTTACGACTATCCCGCTGCTTGCTGCATTTTCTTCCCCTTCTCAATCGCATCGTCAATAGTACCTACCAGGTTAAACGCTGCTTCGGGATATTCATCCACTTCGCCGTCCATAATCATGTTAAAGCCTCGGATGGTTTCTTCGATGGGTACGAGTACACCTTTTAAACCGGTGAACTGTTCCGCTACGTGGAATGGTTGTGAAAGGAAACGTTGCACACGGCGGGCGCGTGAAACGGTGAGTTTATCTTCATCGCTCAATTCATCCAAACCGAGGATGGCGATAATGTCCTGTAACTCTTTATAACGTTGAAGTATCAATTTTACACGCTGCGCTGTATTGTAATGCTGATCACCTACGATGTTGGCGGTGAGGATACGTGATGTAGAATCAAGCGGATCCACAGCCGGGTAAATACCCAACTCTGAAATCTTCCTGCTTAATACTGTAGTAGCATCCAGGTGGGCAAAGGTGGTGGCAGGTGCCGGATCTGTCAGGTCATCTGCCGGTACATAAACCGCCTGAACAGAAGTGATAGAACCACGCTTGGTAGAGGTGATACGTTCCTGCATCACACCCATTTCTGTCGCCAGTGTAGGCTGATATCCTACGGCGGAAGGCATACGTCCCAAAAGAGCCGATACCTCGGAGCCGGCCTGCGTAAACCGGAAAATGTTATCAATAAAGAAGAGGATATCTCTGCCTTTGGCTTCTTCAGGATTTCCATCCCGGAAGTATTCAGCAACCGTTAAACCAGAAAGTGCTACGCGGGCACGGGCGCCGGGTGGCTCATTCATTTGTCCGAAAACAAGCGTTGCCTGCGACTTACCCAACTCCTCTCTGTCAATCTTAGAAAGATCCCAATCACCCTTTTCCATGCTGTGTTTGAACTCTTCACCATAACGGATAACATTGGATTCAATCATCTCGCGCAACAGGTCATTTCCTTCGCGGGTACGTTCCCCCACTCCGGCAAACACCGACATACCTGCATAGGACTTCGCGATGTTGTTGATCAATTCCATGATCAAAACGGTTTTCCCTACCCCTGCACCACCGAATAAACCGATTTTACCACCTTTTGAGTAAGGTTCGATCAGGTCAATAACCTTTATACCGGTGAGCAATACTTCCGACTGTGTGGAAAGGTCTTCAAATCTTGGCGGTTGTGAGTGGATGGGATATCCGCCTTCATTGCTTACTTCACCAATACCATCAATGGCCTGGCCTACTACATTAAAAAGCCTTCCTTTGATCTTATCTCCTGTAGGCATCTTGATGTTTGCGCCGGTATCCACCGCTTCGAGGCCACGCATGAGGCCTTCCGTTGAATCCATGGCAACAGTTCTCACACTGTCTTCTCCAAGATGTTGTTGTACTTCAAGAATCAGCTTTTGGCCGTTTTCACGGGTTACTTCCAATGCGCTGAGGATTTCGGGTAATTTGGAACCTTCTGCGGCAAAGCTTACGTCCACTACAGGACCGATGATCTGTTTGATTTTACCAATGTTGGCCATGAAATTTCTGTATTGTGATTAGGGATATTTGAATGTGATTCAGGAAGCAACTCACTCTTTTTCCATCCTTTCATTTGGTATGATTTACAAGAGGATAAGTGAATGAGGGCGCAAAGATAGCTTTGGAATTCCTAATTTCCAACGTCCGTTTTGCACAAGGTTTTAATTAATAGCAAAAGGGTGTCGTTACGGGGAACGTACGTCAATATTAATTGGATTAAGAGTTAAAGATGTTCGAAACACTGACTAAAAACTTTCAGGTATTCTTATACATCTTTCTTTAGCAGATCGCTGCGGGCTGCGATTCATATTGCGCCAGGCAAATTTGCAAACGAGCAATTGCAAAAGATGTCTGAACTATGATTATGAATGATTGAATACTATGAATAGGTGACAATATTCACAAACTGTTTGTGTACTTCAAAAAGTCATAATACTGTTGGGTACTTACCATTTTAACTAGACCATTGTTGAAGCTTGCATTTGAATAATGACGAAATAATAGCCCTGCATCCTAATGCTTTTACACATTACTTGCTCGTGCTTTCCAAAGTAGTAACTATTAATTGGATGATTAATCCCTTTTGTTAAAGCCCTTATTACAAAGCCAGGGTAATGTGATTTTAATGGCACAAGCCTTGTTCCGTACTTTTTCTTAAAAACTTGTTAAACAGATAAATGCCTTGATTGAATAGTTCGAAACCTGCTATTTTTACCCTTCATGAATAACAAGCTACCGCTTACAGCAGGCCTACTTTTTTGGCTGCTTGTATTTTGTTCCAACGGCTATTCGCAAAAAAACGGATACCAGATTATCGTCCACATTCCTGCAATGAAGGA
This sequence comes from Chitinophagaceae bacterium, assembly GCA_016704325.1. Taxonomy (GTDB): domain Bacteria; phylum Bacteroidota; class Bacteroidia; order Chitinophagales; family UBA10324; genus JACCZZ01. The sequence goes on along the minus strand of JADJAG010000005.1, from coordinate 272,638 downwards.
TACTCCCTGTTACTTAGCCAACTATTACGGCGATAAACAATACATACAGGATACAGTGCGGTCTGATGCAAGTGGTACGGTTGTATTTGAAGGCAGGGAACAATTGCCAGGCGGCATTTACCTGTTTGTATTTCCTGATAAGCGCTACTTCGAGATGCTGGTAGATAAGGAACAATACTTCTCGATGGAAACGACCTGGGAAGATCCGATCAATAATATGAAGGTGAAAGGGTCGAAGGATAATGACCTGTTCTATCAGTACCTGAAGTTTGCTGTACAACTGCAGAAGACTTCAATGGAAACGCAGGAAAAACTAAAAGTAGCCACCACCAAAGCAGATACTGCAGCGGTGAATGAACAACTGAAAGCAAACGATGAAAAGATGGCCGTTTACCGCAATCAGTTTATGAAGGACCACCCTGACCTGTTTCTTACCAAAATTTTCAAAACCATGCCGGAACCCGAAGTTCCCAAAGAAATTCCAATACTTGCCAATGGCAGAAAAGATTCCACTTTTGCGTATCGCTATTTCAAAGGACATTACTTCGACAATGTTGACTTTTCCGACAGCCGCCTGCTGCGCACTCCCCTCTTCGCACCGAAAATAGAAAAGTACATCAAGCAGCTTACGCCGCAGATTCCGGATTCTATTAATCAGTCGGCGGTACTGGTGGTAGAAAAAGCAAAGGCAGATAGCGAAGTTTTTAAGTATGTGCTCTGGTGGATCACGTACACGTATGAGACTTCCAAAATAATGGGCATGGATGAAGTATTTGTACACATGGTGGAGAAATATTACATGACCGGACAGGCTTATTGGATGGATTCTACGCAACTGGTAAAAATTGTTGACCGCGCCAGGAAGATTGCTCCAAACATCATTGGCAATACTGCCCCTGAACTGGCATTAAAAGATACGTCGGGGAAATGGCAGATACTCAGTAAAGTACCGGCGAAGTACACCATTCTTGTTTTCTATGATCCTGATTGCGGACACTGTCAGAAGGAAATGCCCAAGCTGAAAGAGGTGTATGATAAATGGAAAAGTAAGGGCGTGGAAGTATATGCCGTAGATATAGAGGTAGACGTTCCGAAGTGGAAGAAATTTATCCGCGAGAAACAATTAAACTGGATCAATGTAAACGATGCCAATCATCAGAGTAATTTCAGGCAGCTCTATGATATTTATAGTACACCGGTGATTTATATACTTGATGATAAGAAAGTGATTAAAGCAAAACGTATCGGGGCAGATCAGATTGATGATTTTTTGAATCATTTGGAGGGGGTGAAGGTGGGGAAGAGTTGAGGGTTGAATGGCTAAATGGTTAAATTGTTGCGGCGAAGCCGGAGATTGGATTGCTTGTTGTTGGAATTTTAAATCATTATTCAAAAATGGGTTTCATTATAGGACAGCCTTTTTGTTTGGTTTCTTTGTATGTTTTATAAGCAATTTGTATTCCGTATGGACCAACCAAATTGGATTTTTTTTTGCTATCAATCAGCAGCTGCATATTCAGTACACTCAAATACCGTTATACGGTAAAATGACTTTGTTTAACCTACCGGGAAATAAAATTATTGAATCATTAAAAGATCAATCCATGATGACATTCGATGTAAGTCATTTGCCGGATGGAATCTATTTCGTGATTATTTCAGATGAAAAATCGAGGTTCGTGAAGAAGGTGTTTATTGGAGCATAGCGCGATGTTGTTAAAATGTAACGCATTGGCTCCTTCCCTATTCATTTGAGGAAATCATAATTTGCATAGGTACATTTTCCGCACTACCTGCCGGCGTGTTTCTGGATTCAGAAATGTAATAGTGAGCAAAGAGACCGAATAGTCATTCACACTAAATTGTTGCAGAGGTTGCAGGCGTTCTCTTTTCAATTCTGTCAACAAGTCTTCTCCTCCTATCACCCAAAAATTTTTGCCGGACTGCTTCAATTTCGTTAACTCATTTTCATGTACCGGAGGAACAATGGTTTGTGCATAAAATTCAAAAGAGTGGCTGTAACATTTATAGAAGTACAATTGATCTGCGGGAATATTTTCCTGTTTCACTATGGTTGCCATTTCACTTCCAAACTGGTATTTTAATAATGACGGATAAACGTGCATGCTGAATAAAAAATTGACGGCAATAATCGCTATGGCCGAAGGAGCAATCAATTGTTCCAATGCACTTTTCGGACTTAAGAAAAAATAAATAACTGTCACCAGGAAAAGTAATACGATAGTCCAAAGCACAAAGTTTTGAGTTGGAAAAATATAACTACTTAAAAATACTGCACCAGAAACTACTATAACTGAAATTATCAATTGTATTGTTCTTAGCCATTTGAAAATGTGTTGGTACCTGCTATCTTCTCTGCAGATAAATCCTGCCGTCATCACGGCGCAAAGTGGATACACCACAAAAATGTAATGCGGTAACTTGTAATGCGACATCGATAAAGCAATAAACGGTAACAAGAATCCACCTAAAGTAAATGCCTCCGGAATCGCCTTTGAACCGAAACGGCCTTTTATCAATTGAAAAATAAGCAGCAAAATCGCAAGCGTGGCCAGTAATGTCCAGGGCAAAAAGGACCAGAAGAAGTTATGAATAAAGAAAAACGGGCCGGCATCATTGTGCCATACATTTTCGCCGGTGATGCGGCCAAAGCTTTGTGTCCATAAAAAGAAAAGCGGGCCTTCTGAACCATACTGCTGCTGCAAACCATATAACATTGGAAGTTGCAGCAAGAGTGCAAAAACAATTCCGGCAAACCATTGCCACCACAATAGTTTATTTAATGCTCTGCTATAAATAAAATGCGATACTAACGCTGCGGCAGGCACCACGGCACCGATAGGTCCTTTAGCCATCATAGCCAAAGCAACTCCCGCAAATCCCAACAACAAGTGCGTCCATTTTTTTGAATTAGAAAATTCCAGCAACTGCCAGCAGGCAAAAGCTACATTGGCTGTTAACAAAGCATCCGTCCGCACATCATTATTAAAAAGAAAAAATGCCTGGGTAGTGTATAAAATAACCGATGCAACAATACCGGTGTTCCGGTTATACAACAGGTTACCTATACGATAGGTGGAGTAAACGCCAAGTAACGTAAATAAGAAGGTAGGCAACTTATACGCTGCATTGGAAATACCGAAGAGTTGGAATGAAATGGCAGACAACCAGAAAAGCAAAGGTGGTTTATCCAGGTAGTCATGGCCCCGATGTAATACCTGCAGGTAACTGTCATTGTCCATCATCTCCCGGCTGATGGAGGCATACTGTGCGGCATCTACATCCATCACATTGATAAACAATCCGAAAATGTAAACAATAGTGGCAGCACCGAAAATTAAGGGTATGGTATATTTCGAGAATGGCTGCACGCGTGGGGATGGGTTGATATGCTGATGATCGATGTGTTGATGTGTTGATGTGTTGATGTGCTGATGATTCAATGTGCCGATGTGCCGATTTTATGATGTGGAAAGGATAGGATTATTCGCAGTAAGCTGGTTGGTGAATTGCTCAATAGCCTTGACTTAAGACTCAAGACTTAAGACTTAAGACTTAAGACTTAAGACTTAAGACAAAAAACTCAAGGAGAAAAAGTTCACTATTTAATTTTCACCACATAATATTCACGACTTCCGGCTAACTATTTTCGACTTCCGACTATCTACTTCCGACTTCCGACTTCCGACTAACTACTTCCGACTATTCAATTCCGACTATTTTCAAAAAATCCCATATTTCAAAATACAATAGATCGCCCTGAATCCATCCTTCCAACTGATCTTCTTGCCTTCGGCATAGGTACGTCCATAATAGGAAATACCTACTTCATAGATGCGCACATTCGGAACACGGGATAATTTCAAGGTTACCTCCGGCTCAAAACCAAAACGCTTTTCTTTCAGTTTCAGCGATTGTATGATATCCGTACGAAACAATTTATAGCAGGTTTCCATATCGGTCATATTCAGTCCTGAAAAAATATTGCACAGGGAGGTAAGCATTTTATTTCCAATGGAGTGCCAGTAAAAAAGCAACCGGTGCGGCTTGCCACCCATAAACCTTGATCCATACACCACATCGGCAAAACCGGTAAGGATTGGTTTCAACAGGATATTGTATTCTTCAGGATCATATTCCAAATCAGCATCCTGAATAATCAGCCAGTTGCCGGTAGCTTTCTGAATGCCTGTATGTAATGCAGCACCTTTTCCGGCATTCACTTCATGTTTAAAATATTGAATGTTGAGGGAAGGATTGTTTTGCTGATAGGAAAAAATGCGTTCTTCCGAATCGTCTTTCGAACAATCATTTACAATAATTACTTCCTTGTCAATTTCGTTGATCAATGCAACATTCTTTACCCTGTCCAGAATGAGATGAATGGTTTTGCCTTCATTATAAACAGGAATGATGATGGAAAGTTTGAGAGCAGCAGGCATCAGGTTAGCAGGAGATTACCTCCATTGGTTGTCGCTAAAAGTAGAAAAATTATAATCATGCAATAGCCCTATATTTGCATGCATCATTCCATGCTATGAAAATACTTCTTTTGTCCATCATTTGCCTGCTGTTCTCAGGTTATACAAGTGCCCAGTTACCCACTTTTCTTACAAAACAATCCTGGACTGCGGAATGGAACCGTGATACGAAAAAAGGCGGACCTGCCAATCCGGGTTATCGCAATCAGTATCTGCGGATGAAACAGGATGCCCAAGGAAATATACCGCGCCTTCCTTATGCTGCTATTGCAGCACAGGAATTGAATGTGGTGAACAGGGATGAACAATTGTTTAATATACAGGAAGTAGGACCAAAAAATTACGGAGGAAGAACCAGGGCGATTTTGCTGGATGCCGATAATCGTGATCATATTTTTGCTGCTGGCATTTCAGGGGGCATCTGGTTTTCTGCCGATTCAGGCAAAAACTGGTCACCGGTAAATGACTATATGAGTTCACTGGCCGTATCCGGACTTGTGCAGGATTATTTCAACCACAATATCATCTATGCAGGCACCGGGGAAGTGGCAGGTAATTCTGCTAATATTCCGGGTAATGGAATTTACAAAAGTGTGGACCATGGGCTCACCTTTGAACAAATACCTTCTACCAATGATGCTACATTTGATTATATCCCGAGAATAGCCACCTCACCAATTGACAGTAACGGACTGTTTATTGCAACAGCCGGCAGTGGCCTTTTCAGCACTTTTGACGGAGGAGAAACGATTCGGAAAATTCACACAACCAATGCAGCTATTAACGATTTGGAAATCACGCCTTCCGGCCATGTGTGGATAGGCGTAAATGGCGTGGGCCTGCTTTTTTCTGCTACCGGTGATTCAGGCACTTTCCAGCTATATGGTGCCGGGCTTCCACCGGGTGGCAGTATAGCGAGGGTGGAGATTGCACAAGCACCAAGCGACACCAATATTTTATACGCTGCTTTTGAAAAATCCGGAGGAGGTTATTATTCAGGTATCAAAGGCATTTATAAAACAACGGATGGAGGGCAAAACTGGCTGCTCGTAGGTAATCCTGATATAGATTTTGGATTCTACATGGCTTTTCCATGGTATTCCATGACCATGGCAGTTAAACCGGACGATCCCGATTTCATTGTATTTGGTGTTGGGGACGTTACCTATTCCAGCGATGGCGGCATGATTTGGAAGAAGAGTATTAACATACATGTAGATCATCATGTAACTGTGTTTAATCCTGATAAGCCTTCCCGGTTGTACCAGGGAAACGATGGAGGTATTTACCGTATGCGCACCGATCAGATTGCTTACAATCAAACGATGTTAAATAAAGACTATAATACGATTCAATATTATGCCGGTTCGTTTTTCCCAACAGGCATTAATGCCTTTGCAGGTGCTCAGGATAATGGCACCCATTATGCAATATCCGGTGGCGGCACCTTCAACGAGATCTTTGGCGGCGATGGAGCTTACAATGCAGTAAATCAGCAGTATTCAAATATTGGCTATGTCTCTTACCAGGAAGGCACCATTCACCGTGCTGATGATGCCGATTATGAGTTCCCGACATTCTATCCTGTATTTGGGGAAATGGATGGTGACAATGATGGCGACATAGATGATGGAGCCTGGTTCATCAATCCATTTGAAATTAACCTGGTTAATGGTGATCAGTTACTTTTTGCCACACAAAAAAGGGTTTGGCAAACATTAGACGGCGGCTTTGCATGGGAACCGGTGATGAATTCACTCGTGGGTGGAATTTCACCTTATGCAATGGCCATGTCAAATGAATTTAATCCAACAATTTACATCGGCGGTGAATCGGCGATTTTTTACAGAGTGGATGAAGGCTATAATGCGGTGCCCGGAAGTGAAGCAAACCTGAGTTCGTCGGTACCTTCTTCCATTACGAGCGACTTCATTTCAAATATCGCAGTGCATCCTTCAGATAAGAGTATTTGTTATGTGTCACTCAGCAATTTTTCTTCTGAGCCGCGCTTGTGGAAAGTGACCAATGCCACTGCTACACCGGTATGGACCTCCATCAGCGGTGACCTTCCGGCAGGGCTTCCTGTAAATTATATTGATATCGATCCGGCCCGGCCTGATGAATTTCTGCTTGCAGGAACAGATTATGGTTTATATGTTTCTACTGATGGAGGTGTGCATTGGGTGAAAGACAATAATATTCCCAATGTGGTAGTGCAACAGGTAAAAGTAAGGCCTACCGACAGGCGCGTATTTATTTTTACGCATGGCAGGGGACTTTGGACGGCTGTGTTAGACACTAATAATGTGGGAATTGATCAATTCGATTTGAAGGAACTAAATGCTACCGTATTTCCAAATCCGTTCAGTGAGCAGTTCACGATAAAATCTGATGCACAACAATTATCTGCAACAATACGTGATCTTCAGGGGAAAATTGTTTTCCGTGATACTGAACTGGTAACCACGCAGCCTGTGGAGTTATCTATGCTCAGTCCCGGCATCTATTTCCTGGAACTTAAGAGTCATAACAGCATTACCATTAAGAAGTTGATTAAAGAATAGCTGTTAATCAATCTTGTTGGGGTGTTGTGCTTTCTCCTTCAGGTGTGATCTGATTGCTGAATAAAAATCTTTGGCGGGCGGCGGAATAAAGCCACGTTTCCTGTTCTGCATGCTGATACGGAACAGGATGGTCCAGTGGTGAAAGAGATCACGGTAAGCTTTCCATAAACTCATGTCAGGGTCATAAATATGTGTTGGCTCTGAATTAGCGCCGTTCACTTCAATCACCTTGAAATTTCCTTTTAGCATTTCATCAAAGGAATGTGTCCGGACATCGTATCTTCCGAAATAAAATTCATTCAAGGTGCTGCTTGCTTCATCAAAGACTTTCACCAGCGCACTGCTGATCAGGCTTTGTGCACTAAAGAAAGTTGTGCCCCGGTTATGGTTGCCGATCTCTTCAAGAATCATCTCTTCATCAGCCGGCAATACCGTTTCCAATTCATTCTTAAACTTGGTTGTAAGCCTTTTGATGTGATACATGCACCGCTCATTCTGTTGAAAAAGTTCAATGAGTGTTGAATTTCCGTCACCTGCTACTGTTAAAAACTGGCGCTTCATTACTGAACTGATAGTACCGGTTGCATGGCCAGGAAAACGGTAATACATGATACCGTACTCTTCAGGTAAATCAATGTATTCCTGCAGCATCAGTTTTTCAGGCGCATCGCTGAGGTAACTTATCAATTGCGTTTCATTACTGATTTTCTCTACTTTCCATCCACGTTCACCCTGATCCGGCTTTAGAATAACAGGGTAGGAAATTCCCTCCTGTTGCATTTGTTGTTTCAGTAATGCTAAAGTTGGTGCAGACTGGAATAAAACAGTACGTGGCAAAAATTTTGGTGCAAGTTGACGGAGAATATCATACTTGGAATAATTGGAGAATCCACCCATCCTCATACCCGGATTAGAGAGTGTTATGTATGCCAATGATCGTGAACGGAAAGCATGAATGATAAACAGGAAAGAAACCGGTATGTAGAAAATATGATACGGCCAGAATTCCCATTTAAGCCACCTGGGAATTCTTGTTTTGGTTGACATGCTTCCAAGGTATTGAAATAGTCAGGCTAAGTTGTTCAAACTAAACAAAGATTCAGACTTGCTGTACAAAAAATATTAATTAACAGCTGTTGAAAATTCTTTTCAATTCATAACAATCACAATATTTGTAATTGGGTCCTATTTCTATTCAGCTGGTTCTACCTGCACCACTTCATACACATCCTTACCATCCTGCTCAATAGGCTGGTAATAGGTTTCTCCAAACTTAACATAGGTGACTTCACCAATCCGTACTTCTTCTCCCCCTTCCGGAAGATTCTCCACGATGGTACCTGCTGTTGGTGGTACTACTTTGTATTCGCTTCCTGATTTCTCATAGTATGTACCGCCATAATAATAATTATTGGTGGTTTCATTAACTACTACCGTTTGCGAACCGGTTGGTAACGTGCTGACGGTTGCACCTACCGGTGCGGGCACCACAGTATACCCTCCGTTTGCCTGCACATAGTAGACACCCTGATCGTAGTAATACTGCTGATTATTGACAGAAATAACAATTGCTGTTACTGCAACGGCTGCTACAAAAAATCCCCATGGATGATATACAGGTCCCCAGCCATAGGGATGATATGGATGGTAGTGATAGGGATGATAGGAATAATAGTGATAGCCACCATAGGCGTAAGGAGGACGGCCATAAGGTCTGTTATTTTTCACAACAACCGTATTGTGGTTGTTGTTGATATTGATATTATTATTGTTTCCAATATTAGTATTGTTATTGTTCCGGTCACCGCCATTTACATTGCCATTATTACCTCCGGGCCTTGTTTTATCATTGGTGTTTACCTGGTTTCCGCCGGTGCCGGAATTCGCAGGTTGCCTGTTGGACGGCTGGGTGTTAGCATTTCCGGTTGCGGGCTGCTTATTTGCCGGAGTTTTACCGGTTGCAGGTTGTTTATTTGAAGTAGCGGGCTGCCGGTTGGAAGGTGCTGTGCCTGTGGATGGTTGCCTGTTCGAAGGAGCAGTGTTAGCCGATGGCTGCCTGTTTGACGGGGCTGGTGCCGGCGCACGGGCAGGTGCCCGTTGGGCTCCGCCATTAATGGATCCACCACCGGAAGGCCTTGACGCACCACCACCACCTCCTCCTCCATGCCTCATTTGCTGTGCATCAGCAATTTGAGGATGCAGGATCATTACTGCAAAGGCGATCAGGGTACAGGTGACCCAGGCAGATAAGGTTGTTATTTTCATACACTGAAGTTTTTAATTAATCACTTACTTTTTGGTACCATTCTCACCACGGAAGCACCAGCAGGAATCAGGAAATCAAACATACTAAGCGGTAAAACCGGGTTCAGCTGCCATTCATTAAAAAGTGCTTCATAGCGCAGAACGTCCTTTCTATTTTTATAATTAATCACCATTCGCTTTGGCATCATGGTCGCATCGTTGCTGATCCAGAATTGTACGGTCATTTCTTTGCTATCGGCAATAATGTGAAAACAATCCTTTCCTTGCTGCAACTTGATTCCTCCAAAATTAATCTTATCGCTCATGCTCATCAGATCATCGGTAAAAGTTGGGTAGAAAAAATCCGCTGCGGGAAAATCAATACCATACAGTTTATTAATGGTATCGATCGTTTCTATTATGGTAGGAGGCGTTTCCATCTCCGCGTAATTGTTCTCATCAAAATTGTAATAGCAAATTTTAGTACCGTTGTACCAATATTCTTTATGGCCATTGTCGCCATTTGAATTAACAAGCATCTTATCCGGTCCTGTCATGTAAACTTCATGGGTATTGTAGGAAGTGGTTTGGCCGAAATCAAAGTCAACCAAATCCCTGGAGGTACTTACGGAATACTTAACGGAAGATAGATCACCAATGATCTCGCTCATACGGTCTAATATACTGACTGCAACCGGATCGTAAGTCTGTGCATAACATCCTAAACTCGCAGTGAACAGCGACATAACAATAAAAAGTCTTTTCATCATATTACAAATTATCAGTTTCAAAGAATTACAAAACAGAAATATCAACAATCAGTTTTGATATTCAGACTCATAGATTTTGCTATTTATCACCTGCAATGTCTATAGATTTTTTTTAAAACTCAAAAAAAATCACAGAAACAGAAAAAGAGCAAAGCTGCAATGCCATGCAAAAAGTATTTCTGTTCCGCGTTACTTCCGGCAAATGACAGCAGGAACGACAATTGCGAGCACTCATAGAATGGCAGCATTAAAAGATAAATCCAAACAGAACTTTTATTCGTAAAAACTGCACTTCGATAGTGGGCTCAATGGCATTTATCAAATCTCCGGGATCTTCAAAATCAGGAAATTGTTTCATTTGATCACGGGCAAAGGATGCAGACAACCCCAATGTAATTTCAGCATTGGCCACCTTAAAGTTTGATCCGGCACTGATATGGTAGATATTCCAGTTTGTTAAAGAAATATTTGAACTGACAGAATCGATGTTTGCCGAAAAATCCGTGATGAAACTACCTGCAAGGGTTACTCTTTCATTTAAAATGTACTCCAGGCCGACTCCTGCATTAAAGACGCTTTTCAATTGTTGGTTTAGCTGATTCTGAATCACTTCACCCGAGCTTTGTGCTACAAATGGTTCTACATTCATAGGATGGAATTCCTTCACCGCAGCATACCATTCCGTGCTCACATGCAGGTTGAAATTGTCGCCCCAATAAGCTGCGCCCAGTCCGATGGCCCAGGAGGTGTTATACGTAGTTTTCAAGTCATACTGTGTATTGCTTTCGAACACATTTTCGCTAACGGTATCCGGATTGCTCAGGAAATAATTATAGCCAAATGTTCCTGATCCAAAAACATTCAGGCTTGGTGTAGTTACTGTTAACCCCAGTGTTACAGGATTGAGGTTAAGTGCAACACCGGCTTTGATCAATGCACGGTAATTATAAAATTTCAGGTTTCTGTAGACAAGTATTGATGCAACATCGGTATCAGGTTGCAACTCTTCTACAACTGCTTCCATACTGGTTTTTTGATTTCTATAGGCAACATAGGTGGTTGCACCAATGCCAATTATACTACTCATCTTTCTTGAAAAGGAAGCACCAGTCCAAACTTCATCAAAATCCTGAAGCAATGAAACCCCACTCGTTTTAGAAGTGGTGGGAGCTCCCGGAAAAGCAGTAGTTACATTTACATTGGTGGATAGATTAAATTTCATGGATTGCCTTGTTAAGACCGAAAAGGCTAATGTATTCCGTCGGGTGCTGTCTATATTGACATTGAATGCTACAAAAGTCGGAGACGGTGAAATACTGGAATATTTAAGATCGACATTTGCTCCCCCTCCTTCCTGAACTGACAGGCTTTCATATTGGTACACTTTTGCAGAAAGAATCAGTTTTGGATCATTAAAAAGTGAAATGGCTCCCGGGTTATAATAGGTGGCACTCAGGTCTGAAACGCTTCCGATAACGGCACCACCAAGCAAAGTTGCTTTTGTACCGTACTGGATATTCCAGTAGTGGCTGTCCTGGCTAAATGCCTGTGAACTTATGATCAATAATACAGAAACCGTGAGCAACTGCGTCCTCTGCAACTTCCTGAAAACTGAGTTCATTCTATATCCAATTAAATTGTAAAACCATTATCACTTCCAGACCGGGCAATCAGGTTAATAGCTCATGTGACAAAATAGTTAAAAGGCTTGAAAAAAAACGAACACATAAACTAATTGAATAATTATACACAGTAAATTTGCTTTTACCGGAAGACACCCATTATATTGGAATCCATTCCGAAGCTATTAACCTGAAGCCAGGTCCATTTGAATTTAGGAGCTACGAGCAGGTAGTTTGAGAGCTATCGTTTTTACCGGCAATTCCTTACGCACCAGGTCAAAATAACTCATGGCAAGATTTTCTCTGCTGCAGGTAACACTGGTCACACTCAGCGTAGCCACTTCAGGTACACGTGAAGGGGGTTGTACCCAATCTTCATACAATAAATACTTTGCGTGAATTGCTGTTAACGCAGTGGCAGAAGTTACCTCTAATTGTTCAAAATGAATTTTGAACGCCATCTCTTTTGCTATGATTGCTTCTTCATTGTATAAAGTAACTGATGACCAAAGGTGATACTGCTTTTCATCGAGGGATTTGAAATAATACCGGTCTCCATCCCACCGGATTTCATGTAATAAAATATTATCCAGGTTGCTTACACATACCATGGTGAAAGGTTCGATATCTGAAAAATCGTAGTGCGCAACAAATTCCTCAGCAGACTGATATGTTAATGAATCGAGCACTACAATGCCCCGGCTCTTCCTGTATTTATCTTGTCTTTGATGCCTTTCAAAAGCGCCATTCAGCAGGCAGGCTACTCTGCCATTTTCGGAAGCGGCTATCCAGGTGCCGTTTGCCAGGGGATCCCTTGGACAAATGATATTTCTCCCCTCATATGCTAAATAATCCGGAAGGGATGCCAAACCCCGTTGTTTGGTTTCATCACGGTTCGAAGTCAGGATGAATTGTTGAGGACCGATAGGAACAAAACTTACCGTGCACATAGGGTGGAGGAATGTTCAGGCATAAACATAAGATACCGGTAATGGAGTTCCGGAATAAATCAGGAATTTATTGCAGCAGTTTGCTGGTAACGTACCGTGGAAGGAGCCACTCCAAAATCAATGGGAATCAATACATCCGGAAATGTTTGCTTCACTCCCATTTTTATGATGGCCATATGATGGATGGCATGTTCCACAGCATAGTGAAACTCCCGGAAAAGTGTAGTACCGATATTGACGCCGGAAGATCCATTACCTGTTCCAAGATCACCGATCAGAATTAGCCTGCGTTCATCATCCAATTCTGCTAATTCATTACTTAATTCAGTAAGCAGGTCTATAGCTAGCTTCCGGTTAGTTTCTATTCGCGTATCCCGTATACGATTATCATAGCAAATGGTATCGGTGTCACCTGCAATCGAAACACATTGAAAAAATTCTATAATATGACGATAGTGCTTCCCGATTGATGCTCCTGAAAAAATCTCCGGCGCCAGCACATACTGCTCATCGCTTAACTTCTCTAATAGCGTTTGAAGCTGATCAAATATATAGCCGGCGTTTGTTTTAATCTGCATGGAAATCGGGGTTTGGAAATGGTTCGTCGGGAACGCGGCGAAGATAGTAATTAATACGAGGTAAATAAACCATCGCATGTCAACGATTCGCTATATACGTTATCGCACCCGAAGTAAAAATCAGCATGTCGAAGTATCGGAATTGCAATAACCATGACAAGCGATCTCAAAACAGGTATCAGTCCGGATACAGCATTGCATCATAAATGGCCTGTTGAATTTTAGTTCGGGTTTCCAGCGTACTCAGCCGCTTATTCTCATCGTCGGGAAAAGTACGGTTAGAAAGAAAGACATAGACCAACTGATGTTCCGGATCAACCCAGGTACATGTTCCGGTAAAACCTAAATGGCCGAATGCAGCAGATGAAGCATCGACACATGCCGGGCTTATCCGCCCTTCCACGGTTTCCGGCTTGTCAAATCCTAGTCCACGTCGTGACGTTAGGCCGTATCGTGATGTGAAATAAGAAACGGTGGTGGAATCAAGATACCGCTTTCCGGCATAGCTGCCTTTATTAAGCAACATTTGCATGAGGACTCCTACATCATTGGCATTAGAAAATAATCCTGCATGTCCGGCTACGCCACCCTGCATTGCAGCCCCCTGATCGTGGACGCTTCCCTGCAATAACTCTTTCCTGAAAGTATAATCGAAATTTGAAGGGACAATTTCAGATTTCAGGAAATGCCGCAAAGGCAGGTAGCAGAGATGACTCAGTCCTAACGGGTCATAAAAATTCTTTTCAAGGTAAAGATCTATCGGCTCGCCGGAAATTTTCTCCGCGATTTTTTTTAGTAAGTAGAAGTCGTTGTCGCTGTAAACATAATTACCCGGCGTTTTTAATGGGGAAGCAATGATACGCGACCAGATTGAATCAAGGTAATGCCGGTTCATGAAAATGTCAGGAGTAACTTCTACTGAATAATCACCCACCTTCTTACGGCTATACACTGTTTCTTTCAGATTGCCGGCTGAATCCAGTGTTGATTTGTAAAATGGAATATAAGGCACAAATCCTGCTTCATGCGTTAGCAACTGACGAATGCGGATATCCTGCTTATCGGTTCCTTTAAATTCCGGCAGGTATTTCGAAACGGTTGCATTCAGATCAATTTTTTTATCTTCATAAAGCTTCATCACCATCAAGGTGGTTGCAGCAATTTTGGTAATAGAGGCAAGGTCGTACAAAACATTATTTGTGATATGCACATCGGCATCATAGGTAAAGTGCCCATATGATTGTTGCCAGATCACTTTTCCTTCTTTAGCGATCCATACCTGGCAGCCCGGAGTAGCCCTTTCCTCAATAGCCTTCCAGGCAAGCGTGTCTATCACTTTCAACTTCTGAGAACTGATTCCTACAGATTCCGGATACGTATAGTTTAAGCGAAAGGGTACTGCAGTAGCCACACCCATACCCATCCTGAATTTACCCGATACGTTTACCGGCAGCTTTCCGCTTGCTGCATTTCCTCCGAAAATTACCTGCGCGGCAACTTGCTGCGTAATCGGTTCTTCATTGTAGGCTTCCAGCAACCAGTCTGCTGTTTCAAAGTATTTAAGCGCATACGGACTTCCGAAAACAGTCACGATCACCTTGCATGGTGTTGCAGTAACCTGACGAATGAAGTTCCTGGTAACCGAAGTAACACCAAAATCATTACCTGCCACACGCGACATATTTTGTACAGCAATAAAAATGACATCGTATTCCTTTAACTTGTAAGCCATCGAAGCAAACTCCTTTTCTGTTGCATCTTTCCTGATCTGGTAATGATTGATGCCTGCGTAATTACTCAGCATTTGCTGGAACGGGGTTTCTTCGTTTACTCCAATGGCCAGTGATGCAAAACGAACATGATCAAGCTTGCGCACCGGAATAAAGTCTTCTTTATTGGAGACCATGGTTAGTGCATTAGCTACCAGTTCCTGGTTGAGGTATTGCGCACGGCTGTCGTTGAGGCTGGCTGTCAATCCTTTCGTATCGATCTCCTTCCTGGATGCCAGTCCCAACCAGTATTTGGCTAACAAGATCTTCCTTACGCGGGCATCAATATCCGTTTGATCGATTTCACCATGCTGCACTGCTTGCAGAATACGGCTGATAGCCATTGGCACATTGCCGGAAAACAATAATATATCGTTTCCTGCGAGCAATGCCTGTAAATCCACTTCACCCGGATCAGCATAATTGCTGATACCTTTCATATTCATCGCATCCGTAAAACTCAAACCCTTAAATCTCAGGTCGACTTTTAGCAGGCCGGTGACAATCTTTTTTGATAGTGTGGAAGGCAAATTGGAAGTGGTATCCAATGCCGGGATGTTCAGATGCGCTACCATCACACTGCCAACACCTGCATCAATGAGTTTCCTGAACGGGAAAAGTTCGACACTGTCAATCCTGTTTCGTGAGCCATGTACGGTTGGGAGTGTTTTGTGCGAATCCTGATCTGTATCACCATGCCCCGGAAAATGTTTGGCACATGCCATTACCCCTGCATCCTGCAATCCCTTCATAAACATAATTCCCTTGTTGGCCACATTGTACTTATCCTGTCCGAATGAACGATCACCAATTACAGGGTTCAACGGGTTACTGTTAACATCTACAACCGGTGAAAAGCTGACATTCACGCCGATGCGCTTGCATTCACGGGCCATCTGTTGTCCGAATTCATAAATCAACTGGTCGTTCTGTATAGCTCCTAGCATCAACTCCCTTGGAAAGCGAATAGTACTGTCAAGACGCATCGACAAGCCCCACTCTGCATCTTGTGCAATCAGCAGCGGAACTTGTGCAAGGCCCTGGAACAAATTGGTGAGTTTTGCCTGACGCTCCGGTCCACCCTGCATAAAGATGATGCCACCCACGTGATACTTCGTAATCAGCTCCGTTATTTTATTTTGATTGCTGTCGGTTCGTGAGTAAGCAGGTACCATAAACAATTGTCCGATGCGCTCTTCCGGTGACAAAGTCAGCAATATGGAATCTGCCCATGCAGATGAAACATATAAGTATGGAGGAATGCCTTCACCGGGTAAATTGCCCACTCCACTGCTGCTTCTCTTTCCTTCAACAGAAAAAAAATTGAGCAGCATCACCAATATCAATATCCGAATCATCATAGCGGCAAAAATAGGTATTGCGTTTTCATAACGTTGAAATGCATCAGATCATTTTAAACAGCATACTGCAAACATGTCCAATCACCACTACCTTTGCTATTTACCCGGCTGCATGCATCCCAAAGAGTTATCCATTGCTGGATTTTCCTATCATCTTCCACACGAACGGATTGCACAGCAGCCATTGCCGCAACGCGACCAGTCCAAACTGCTGGTTTACAAAAATGAGTCTATAGAAGAAACCGTTTTCTCTGCAATAACAGGACACTTGCCTGCTAACAGCACCATCGTTTTTAATGACACGAAAGTGATACATGCCCGCATCCTTTTTAAAAATGAAAATGGTGCATCCATTGAAGTTTTTCTCTTGGAGCCTATAGAACCCTTTCATGATATGCAATTGGCCATGTTTCAGCATGCTTCATGTGTATGGAAGTGCCTGGTAGGTAATGCAAAAAAATGGCGGGCGCAAACCTTATCCAAAAAATTTATCATCGATAAGCAACAGGGCATACTTGAAGTGCACAATTCCGGAAAAGCAGGTGATGATTTTCTAATTCACTTCTCATGGAGCCCCCAGGAGTTTTCCTTCGCAAGCATACTGGAAGCAGCAGGATACGTTCCGCTTCCTCCCTATATAAAAAGAGACGCTGCCGTTGATGATGAACGCCGTTACCAGACCATGTATGCTTACCAGGATGGATCTGTTGCTGCGCCCACTGCCGGACTGCATTTTTCCGAAAATGTTTTTGAATCATTGAAAGCAAAACACATCCGGCCTTTGTTTGTAACCCTGCATGTAGGTGCTGGTACTTTTAAACCGGTTAAGTCGGCCTTAATGGAAGACCATCAGATGCATGCTGAACAATTCGTGGTGCGAAAAGAAACGATACAGCAGTTGTTACTAACGAAAGGCCAACCGGTAATTGCAGCAGGCACTACTTCCTGCCGCACTTTAGAGAGCTTGTATTGGTTAGGGAAAAATTTAGCTGCAGGAGAAACCGAATTACGTGTAGCACAGTGGGATCCTTATGAAACAGTACAGGATGCTACCTTTCCTGTTCAATATGCATTGCAAGCTACTCTTGATTATATGCAAAGGAAGAAACTCAATCAGCTGACCGCCGAAACAAAACTCATTATTGCGCCGGGTTATGACTTTAAAATCGTAGATGGTTTGATTACCAATTTTCATTTGCCAAACAGCACATTGTTGTTACTGATAGCGGCTTTCATAGGAAATGACTGGCAAAAAGTATATCATTATGCCCTGGAACATGAATTCCGCTTTTTAAGTTATGGTGATGCCAGTTTGCTCTGGAAAAAAAATCTAGCCGATTGACCTCCTGACAAAAATTAATAAGAGCCTTTCATTTGATATCTTTATAAACATACAGCAGGTTTTTATCAGCTTCATTCGTCCATCTGCAATATAAATCCGAAATTCGCGATCCCAAATACCCATAATTTGCATGGCCGACATCATCCATCAACTGCCTGATTCCATTGCCAACCAGATTGCTGCAGGTGAAGTCATTCAGCGCCCGGCCTCAGCTGTGAAGGAACTGATGGAGAATGCATTGGATTCCGGTGCTACTTCTATTAAACTGATTGTGAAAGATGCAGGCAAGCAGCTGGTGCAGGTTATTGACAATGGTTGCGGTATGTCTGAAACGGATGCGCGGATGTGTTTTGAACGGCATGCCACCTCAAAAATTTCTACGATAGATGACCTCTTCGCGATACGCACTATGGGATTCAGAGGAGAAGCCATGGCTTCTATTGCTGCTATTGCCCAGGTGGAATTGAAATCCAAACGTAGAGAAGATCCACTAGGCACCGTCCTGGAGATTGAAGGGTCAGAAGTAAAAAAACACGAACCTGCCCAGGTTGCAGATGGAACATCCATTGCCATCAAAAATCTTTTTTACAATGTACCGGCAAGAAGAAATTTTCTGAAAGCGAATACGGTAGAAACGCGCCACATTATCGACGAATTTCAACGCATTGCCCTTGCCAACCCGGAAATCCATTTCGAGATGCACCACAACGGAATGCAGGTTTTTCACCTGCCACCCGGAAACCTCCGCCAAAGAATCGTAAACGTTTTTGGCAATCAATACAATGAAAGACTGGTGCCGGTGGAAGAGCAAACCAACATCGTAAATATCTTTGGATTTATTGGTAAGCCGGATACAGCAAAGAGAACCCGTGGTGAACAGTTCTTTTTTGTGAATCGCCGTTTTATCAAGAATAATTACCTCAACCATGCAGTCGTTGGTGCCTATGACCAGTTGCTGCAGAAAGATTCCTTTCCGCTGTATGTCCTTTTTATTGATATTGACCCTTCCCGCATCGACATCAATGTGCATCCTACTAAACAAGAGATTAAATTTGAAGATGACAGAATTATTTATGCCTTTGTGAATGCTGCTGCCAAACGAGGCCTTTCAAAATATTCCATCACGCCTACCCTTGACTTCGATCGTGAAACAGCCTTCGACAAGCTAAGTGCTTTCTCCGCGCCCACCTTACCAAGAATGCAGGAGTCTCCCGGTTTTCCCGGCCAGGAAAAAATACTGAACAGGCCCAGAAATTTTTCTCCTCCACCCGGAGCAAGAAAATGGGAACAGCTCTTTGAGATAGCCAGAACACAAGATCAAACCACGCTTACCGTACCGAGTAGCTGGGAAGCTGAAAACAATAATCGACAGGGAGCCATTGAAGATTATTCTGAAAAACAGATACCTCCTTTTCAATTGCACGACCGCCTAATTGTAACGCAGATAAAATCAGGATTCATACTCATCGACCAGCAGTCTGCCCATGAACGCATCCTTTTTGAAAAGTACATGAAAGGCCTGGAGTTGCATAACCTCAGCACGCAACAACAACTTTTTCCGGAAACGTTGCATATTGCACCTGCCGATGTAGAACTGTTGCGGGAGTTATTGCCCGAATTTACCGGTTTAGGTTTCGACATCCAGGAATTTGGCGGAAATTCATTCGTGATGCATGGCATTCCATCCGATATACGCGAAACAGACCACAAGCAATTAATAGAAAGTATACTCGATGAATTCAAACAAAGCCATGCAAATGTAAAACTTGGAAAACGACACCAGGTTGCTTTGTCAATGGCAAAAAAAAGCATCGATAAAAAGCGGAGAATCCCTTACAGAAAAAGAAATGCGTAACCTGATTGATCAGCTTTTCGCCTGCGAGTTACCCTATTTAACACCGGATGGCCGCCATACAGTAATTACTTTTGACCTGGGTGATATTGAAAAGTTGTTTCAAAAAGGCGGAACTGCTGTATAGCTGCTTCAGGTCACCGCTGCTTTCCGGAAAGTGCAACATCACATTTGTAATACCGATCCTGTTTTCCTCCTAACCATTTTCTATTTTCGCCAATTCATTTCAGAGAAAGCGCGCAAGACACCACATGACAAACTTCCGACCGCAGGGTTTTCAGATACTTCCTTTGGTAGTAAAAAATTTACTGATCATCAATGGCTTGCTGTTCCTGGCCACCGTGGTTTTGCAGAGCAGCTATAATATCAGATTGGTTGATATTCTTGGACTGCACTTCTTCACCTCCTCTGAATTCAGGCCTTACCAACTGGTAACTCATATGTTTATGCATGGAAGCCTGATGCATATTTTCTCCAACATGTTTTCCTTATGGATGTTTGGCAGTGTACTAGAAAACCACTGGGGACCCAAGCGCTTCCTGACTTTTTATTTTGTCTGCGGACTGGGCGGCGCCTTCCTTCATCTTGGAGTTACCTGGTTTGAATATTCCAGGATGCAGGATGCCATTAATGCTTATCTGATCAATCCGGGCATTCCTGAATTCGCGACACTTTCTGCCCGGTATGATCACCTGTTGAATATGAATGCCATTGACCAGTTTATCAATCAATGGAAACAACAACCACTTAATCCTGACTTTATCAGTCAATCCGGTGAAATGGCCAGCAGTTTTCTTCGAATTCTTGCAGACATTCCCATTGTGGGGGCTTCCGGTGCCGTGTTTGGCGTGCTGCTGGGATTCGGCATGTTATTTCCAAACACGTACCTGTACCTGCTATTTCCCCCGATTCCGATTAAAGCAAAATATTTTGTAATTTTTTATGGCCTGTTTGAGTTATATGCAGGATTTTCCGGAACACAGAGTGGCATTGCACACTTCGCACACATCGGAGGAATGCTGTTTGGTTTTATATTGATTCGCTTGTGGAACAAAAGCAACAGAAAAGATTTTTTCTAATGCGTAACAACTCACTTTGGAATGAAATGCGGCAAACGTTGTTGCGAAACAACAGTATCGTGTTGCAATTGATTGCCATCAATGTAGCCGTGTTTCTACTGATCAGCATTGCCAGGCTGATTTTTTGGTTATCGGGCAATGGGTTGGATACGTACTATTTTAAAGATTTCCTTGGTGTACCTTCTGACTTAAGTACGCTGCTTCATCAACCCTGGACTTTAGTCACCCATATGTTTACTCATGGTGAAATTTTTCATATCCTTTTCAATATGCTCTTGCTGTATTGGTTTGGCACCATCCTGACCGAATTTATGGGTGTCAGAAAGATCTTACCGGTTTACATTCTTGGTGGCTTAGCGGGTGCTATTCTTTTCATTATCAGTTACCAGTTTTTTCCTGTATTCAATGCCGTAGTGCCGGAGGCGAGGGCATGGGGTGCTTCGGCAAGCGCCATGGCCATCATGGTTGCTGCAGCAACACTGGTTCCGGATTATGTGATCTTCCTTATATTTTTAGGACCGGTAAAAATAAAATGGATTGCATTGGTCACGGTAGTTATTGACTTAATCAGCATTCCATCTTCTAATGCAGGAGGCCATATTGCTCATTTGGGTGGCGCATTATTTGGGGTTTTTTTCGTCAAACAAATGCAGCAGGGAAGAGATCTATCTGTTGGCGTAAATTGGTTGTTTGATAAAGTTGTCTCCCTGTTTGAGAATCGGCAACCGTTAAAAGTATCACACCGGAACAGAAAGCGTCCTTTAAAATCAACGGCAAAAAAAAGCAGCACGCCATCTGCCAGGCAGGAAAAACTCGATAGCATACTTGATAAAATAGCATTATCAGGTTATGAATCGCTTAGCAAAGAAGAGAAGGAATTTTTGTTTCTTGTCAGCAAAGAAGAATCGTGAATTAAGCGATTGCAATTCATGATCAGCCTGATTACTGCATCAACATAAAAACAAACCACATTCTTGTATTTATTAAAAAATTTCGGGTTTGAATTTTATTAAAAAACTCTTCGTCCTGATCAATTTATTGACGGCGCTTGCCTTGGTGGCCAGTGGATGGAGCATTTATCTCAACCCGGCAGACTGGTGGTTTATTTCTTTCTTTGGTTTGTTCTTCCTCCTGCTGTTACTCATAAATATTTTTTTTATTTTTTTCTGGATGGTGGTACGGATGAAGTACCTCCTCATTCCATTGCTCGCTGTAATAGTCACCTGGCCTGTTTTAGCAACTTATTTTTCTTTTAAGCTTCCGTCTGAAGAAACTGCGAAAGCAACAGGTGGCATCAAGGTGATCAGCTACAATGTCCGTAATTTCGACTTGTATCACTGGAGCAATTCAAAAGATGCTTTGCATGGCATTGTGGAGATGATCAGCAAAGCAAAACCGGATATTGTTTGTCTACAAGAGTTTTATAATGCTGACACCGGGAAGTTTCAAACCATTCAATTGCTTGCCAACGATGCAGGCTTGCCTTATTGTCATTTTGAAAAAAAATCAAAGAAAAAAGGACGTGCCTGGGGTACAGCCATCTTTAGCAGGTATCCTGTAGTTGGCCAGGGCACCGTTAAGTTTGACAACAAAACGCAGAACTCCTGCAGCTATGCTGATATTAAAATTGATTCCGTTATCGTGCGCGTATTTAATATACACCTGCAATCAATCTATCTCTCAAAGCAAGACTATCAATACCTTGAGGATATTTCCGAAAAGCAGGAAGTGTTGGTAAAACCTACAAGAGAAATTTTTTCCAAGCTGAAAAGGGCATTTATTTATCGTGGCGAGCAGGCCCTTGATATAGAGAAGAGAATCCAGGACAGCCCACACCCGGTGATCGTTTGTGGCGATTTTAATGATGCGCCGGCTTCTTTTGCCTACCATACACTTTCGAATCAGTTGCAGGATACCTTTTTGGAACGGGGCTGGGGTATAGGGCCTACTTACAGTGGCTTTCCGGAAATCTTCCGCATCGACTACATTTTTGCAGATCAGTCATTCTCTGTCAAGAGCTATAAAACCACCTGTGAAAAGTATTCTGACCATTATCCGGTCACCAGCGTGCTTATATTTCAGAAGTAGATGGATGATGCTTTTTTGAGGATGAACTGATGCCTGCTTTCCACTACGGATGCTTTATTGTATTTTGCCGGCTAAACACCACACCATGAAGGCTATTATCCCTGTGGCAGGCACAGGAACAAAACTTCGACCGCATACTTATACGCAGCCCAAGGCGCTGATTCCTATTGCAGGAAAACCTATACTGGCATTTATTATTGACGAAATGATTGAGGCCGGAATCAACGAATACATTTTTATTATCGGCTACCTCGGTGATAAAATCAAAGATTTTGTAGAAAAAAAATATCCGAATATCAAGGCCGTTTTCGTAGATCAGCCTTCCAGAGAAGGCATTGGTCATGCAATATGGCATGCACGTAATGCGGTAAAAGAAAATGAACCGGTATTTATTGCTCTGGGCGACAGTGTATTTGACCTGAACATGAAAGAAATTGTTTCAGCGCCCACTTCATTACTGTGTGTTAAAAAAGTGGATGACCCACGTACGTTTGGCGTAGTAGAAATGGATGAGAAAGGAGGCCTCATCAACAGGCTGATTGAAAAACCACAGATCCCAAAATCAAATCTTGCACTTGTTGGATTGTATAAGATCAATGAATCAAAAGCCTTATTTGAAGCATTGGACTACAACATTAAGAACAACATCGTAACGCGTGGAGAGATTCAACTCACGGATGCGCTCATGCGCATGATTGAAAATGGCGTAGTTTTCAAAGGGTACAAAGTGAATAACTGGTTTGACTGCGGCAGGAAAGAAACCTTGCTGGAAACAAATTCCATCCTGCTTAAGAAAATGGGGCATACTTTGGCTTCTACGCTTCAATATGAAAACTCCATCATCATCGATCCGGTTAGCATTGCTGAGAATTGCAAGCTGAATAACTGTATCGTCGGTCCCAATGTGACCATTGGCGAAAATACTTCGATCGCTTCTTCAATCCTGAAAGATTCTATTATCGGCAGCAACTCCGTCATCAGTGATGTACTGCTGCATCATTCACTGGTAGGCAATGATGCGACCATACGGGGTATGAGTCAGACTTTGAATTTGGGGGATGATACGGAGATTGATATGAGGTGAGTTTATGGATGGTTGAATGGCTAAATGGTCAAATGGTTAAATTGCTAAATTGTTAAATTGTTTTGGCTCCCAATCGAATCACACAACTTTTTGGAATCAGGTATCCGATCATACAGGCCGGAATGATCTGGTGTTCTGGCTGGAAGTTGGCAGCAGCTGTTAGCAATGCGGGCGGATTGGGAATTATTGGTGCAGGTTCTATGTATCCTGAAATTTTGCAGGAACATATCCGCAAATGCAAAGCAAACACGCCATTTCCTTTTGCAGTTAATGTCCCGCTGCTCTATCCCGATATTGAGCAGCATATGAAAATAATTATAGACGAAGGCGTAAAGATTGTCTTTACTTCTGCCGGAAATCCTAAAACCTGGACGACCATTTTAAAGCAACAACCTATTAAAGTAGTGCATGTAGTTTCCAGTTCAAAATTTGCAAAGAAAGCGGAAGAGGCCGGTTGTGATGCTGTGGTAGCAGAAGGATTTGAAGCAGGCGGGCACAACGGCAGGGAAGAAACTACTACCTTAGTATTGATACCATTGGTGAAGGAAGCGGTCTCCATTCCCGTAATTGCAGCGGGCGGTATTGCATCCGGCAGGTCCATGATGGCAGCTTTTGCATTAGGCGCTGAGGGAGTACAGATGGGAACACGCTTTGCTGCCAGCACCGAAGCCAGTGGCCACGAAAATTTTAAGCAGAAAATTATCACTACGGAAGAAGGCAGCACCGTATTGGCCATGAAAAAAGTGGTGCCGGTCAGATTGATCAAGAATAAATTTTACGAACAGATACAAGAGGCAGAAAACAGGGGCGCCACAGCGGAAGAACTACGAACCATCCTGGGTCGTGCCCGTGCGAAACGCGGCATGTTTGAAGGTGACCTGGAGGAAGGTGAATTGGAGATTGGTGAAGTAAGCGCTCAGATTCGTTCCATAAAACCGGCAGCGGAAATTGTGAAGGAAATATGGGAAGAATTTATCTCAGTGAAAAAGGAAATTGAAAGTATTGATGAAGAGTAATTATAGTATCTATCATTCGGGGCTCAAAAGAATATTTATTAGATGATTCATCATTCGCAATGAATAAAAATCTTATGATCCCTTCAATTCTGTAATATTCGAGTTAAACCTGTTCCATTTCCAGATATGATGGATGTAATAAATCAACTCAAACCTTCACTGACTTTCTTCATTTCTTCCCTTGCATCAGCACCTTCATATAATATTCTGAAAGTTGCTTCACTGATGAGCATATCTACGTTGAATTGCTTATTAACTTCATGAATACACTTAGCTGCATTGTACCCTTCTGCTATCATATTCATTTCCAATAAAGCAGCCTTCACAGAATATCCTTTCCCGATCATGTTGCCAAAAGTCCGGTTGCGGCTGAATTGTGAATAGGCTGTAACCATCAGGTCACCGAGATAAGCAGAATCCTTGATGTCGCGGGTAATAGGATGCACCGCTTTCACAAAACGCTCCATCTCTTCAATTGCATTTGAAATAAGCACAGCCTGAAAATTATCGCCATAGCCCAAACCATGACAAATACCGGCAGCCAATGCATAAATGTTTTTCAATACCGCTCCATACTCCGTTCCATAAATATCATCAGATGGCGTGCAACGGACGTAAGGACAACGGAGTAATGCGCAAGTCAAATTAGCATAATCATATTGCTGACTTGCCAACGTGAGGTAGCTGAGTTTTTCCAGTGCTACTTCTTCTGCATGACAAGGTCCGCTGATGATGACATTGTTTTTCAAGGGCACTTCATAATACTTATTCATGAAATCAGCGATCACCAGATTATCACCCGGAATCATGCCTTTAATGGCTGATACAATAATTTTATTTTTAAAAGCATCGCGGCTTACCGGTTGAAGCGCTTGCTTCAGATAGGCAGCAGGCACAGCAAGAAAAATGATATCGCCTGCATCAATGGTTTTCTTCAGATCCGTGGTTGGTGCAATCAAAGCCGTATTAAATTCAACAGAACTCAGGTAATTCGGATTGTTCGACCGTTGCTTCAGGTGATCTACTGCAATGGCATCACGCAGCCACCAGGTAACTGCATGCTTGTTTTCATTCAACACTTTAGTGAGTGCAGTAGCCCAGCTTCCACCTCCCACCATGCTTACTCTTGGTTCCGTCATACGTAATTCAAAGATTACTGATAGATAGATGAAAGATAGCAATGAAACCGGGAAGGCTTAGAAAAAAATAATGCCGAAACGGATTGTATGATTTCCGTGCAGTAGCAGTCCGCTATTTAGAAACAGCTGTAACTATTTGGATTCGGTTTTAAAAAGTTCGGATTTGTCGACCACCGTTATCGCATCTCCATTTTTCAATAATCGTGAAATGGAACTGAACGGGCCGGAAATCACCTGTTCATCTCCCTTAAGACCTTCCTTAATTTCAATATACTCATCATCCTGGATACCAGTTTTAACAGGTACCAATTTGGCTTTCCCATTGTCAACAATAAATACCACTTCCAATGGTTTGGCAGTTTCTTTTTTAGCGGTTTCCGTTTTGTCAGCATCCGGATCTGCTTTTTCTGAACTTTCCTTATCTCCTTTTGCAGACAACGTATCTGACGGATCCCTGGTAGTAACTGCCTGTATGGGAATGGCAATCATGTTGGTCACTTTGTTCGTCATAATGGCTACTGATGCCGACATGCCGGGCAGGAAAGGAAACTTCTTACCATCTGTTCCAATCAGCTCCTTATAAGAGTCTTTCAATAATAAAATCGTGACTTCAAAATTGGTGACCTGTTCCGACTGACCGGTCAGCGTACTCTTTGCTGAATTCGCAATCTGGTGAACCACTCCTTTAAATTTCTTATCAGGATAGGCATCGAGTTCAATCTCTGTAGTATCACCAATCTGCACGCGCAATACATCATTTTCACTTACATCAACCCTTGCTTCAATAACATTCAGATCAGAGATATGCATCATATCGGTTCCCTGCATCTGAGTTGTTCCCAGCACCCGTTCGCCTTTTTCCACATTCAGTTGCGAAACGATGCCATCGATTGGAGCATAGATGGTTGTCTTGTTTAGATCTTCCTGTGCCTGTTTTACACTTGCTGCAGCACTCTGCACATTATAATCAGCGGCCTTTACTGTCATCATCGCGCCTTCATAATTTGCCTTGGCTGCTTTATAGGCTGCATCGATGTTTTCAAAATCTGCATCGGAAATTACTTTCTGATCATAGAGTGTCTTGTTGCGGTTGTAATTCTTTTCAGCACGTTCATACTCTGCTGTTACCTGTGTTAGCGCAGCCTGTGATTGCAAAGAATTTGACTTGGCAGTATTCAACGCTGCTATAGATCGGTCGAGAATAGCCTGGTAAATATCAGGCTTGATCTTGGCGAGCACCATGCCGGCTTTCACGGAATCTCCTTCTTCCACATACAATTCAGTTATTTCTCCTGACACATCCGGGCTTAACTTCACATCCAGTTGCGGATAGATCTTTCCACTCGCAGAAACGCGCTCGACAATATCTTTACGTGAAACGGCTTCGGCACTAACTTCCATTGCCTTTGCGCCACCAATCCAGCCTTGCTGCTTTCCAATCAGCATGACAATCAGCAGCACAAGTACAATTGCAATTAAGAATATGAGTAACCGGTTTTTTGTGAACATACTTATTAAAGCGTTAAAGGTTTACCCTGGTATAAATCCAATACCTTCAGTTTAAAAATATAGCGGTATTTTGATTGAAGCAGTGAAGATTGCGATTTAGTGAGATTGCTCTTTGCTGTGATGTAGTCGATTGAAGTAATGGCGCCGAGGTTAAATTTTCTTTCCGCATCATCAAAAGATTTTTCAAGTGCCGTAACACTTTTTAATGCGGCAGTGTAACTGTTCTTTGCTGCGATGGCATCCTGGTAAGCCGTCTGCACATCCTTTTGCAGTTGCTGCTTTGCCGATTGCAGTGAATACTCGGCATTCTGCACATTAATCTTCGACCTGCTCACATTATTACGTGAACTCCAATTATTAAAAATGGGGATGTCCAGGCTGAACCCAAAAGCCTGTCCGAAGTTGTCTTTAAACTGATCCGTATAGCCTGTAGCCTTGTAAGTCGGGACGATGTCAAAACCAGGAGATACCACTATTTCATTACTGCTGAGTACATAACCAATAGGTACCGGTTCGCCGGTAACTGTATCGATGGAAGCAAGGCGCTGATAGGCATCTGAATAATTTGTGGAAAGGCTTCCGAAAAATGAAAGGGAAGGATACAATGAACCCTTTGCAACTGCAAGTCCCTTTTCATAACTCAACAGGCTGTACTCGGCATTCTTAATAACCGGCTGTATCTTGACTGCTGTAGCATAGATGCTGTCTGCCGTTAGGTTCAAATCCCCCAGTAACCCCGAATTAATTTCTAACGGAGGCACGCTTACGTCCATGGGTTCATTGAGGTTCATCAGCTGCGCCAGGTTCAGCTTTGAAATATCCAGTTGATTCTGTGCGGTCACCTTATTCAGTTCATCATTTGCTACCTGTGCTTCCATATCATAAAGTGCTCCCTGAGATAATGTTCCGGCACTTACCAGCAATTTGGTGCGCTCCATTTGTGCCACGGAAAGCCTCAACTGGTCATCAGCATTGGCGAGGTTCTCTTTTGCATAAACGATTTCCAAAAAACTGCCCACCACATACAATAGAATATTCTGTTCCGTATTGGCTGTATTGTATTCACTGGCTAACAAGCTGAATTCATTTTGCTTAATGGTATTTAGCCGCTGTAATCCGTTAAAAAGTGTCCATCCCAGTGAAAGCTGCACGGTATTGGTTTGGGTATTCTGATTTACATATAAATTGCTTGTAGGATCTATCGTTCTTCCAAAGTTGAAATAATAGCCGGTGCTGGCATTAACATTTGGCAACAGGTTCAGGTTAGACTGGGAAAGCGATAATGCAGACAATTCCTCATTCAATTCCGCCTGTTTCAGGGTGATGTTATTCTGTGTGGCATGTGCTGCACATTCTTCAAGTGTCCATAACTTTTGAGCTGACGCTGAAAACGAGGCAAGTGCAGTAACAAGAAAAAGGAAAAGAGAGCGCTTCAAAAGAATCTATATTTTTAATGCCGCCAAAGATAAAAAAAAATGGCAGTTGACGGATAGAAGAAAAGCGTAGTATGATTAACAGGTGGAATCGAAAGCGGTACAAAGCCCGGCAATCTGCTTCTACCAAATTGAAATCGATGTTGGTTATCCTTTTTCTTAGCGCCTTGACATAAAGAATCATCCTGTTTAGATACATGCCGATGCAAACCATTACGCTCATTACTTTGAAAAAGACCAGCTGAACTGAAAAATGAACACACTTTCTCATGAATATTATATGAGCCTTGCAATTAAAGAAGCAAAAAGGGCATTGGAAGAAGAAGAAGTTCCCATTGGAGCGGTTATCGTCAGCCAAAACCAGATAATAGGTAAAGGCTACAACCAGGTTGAGCGTTTAAAAGATGTAACAGCTCATGCAGAAATTATAGCAATAACGGCAGCAGCCAATTATTTCAACAGCAAGTACCTGCCGGATTGCACCTTGTATGTTACCCTCGAACCTTGCATGATGTGTGCTTCTGCCATCGGTTGGGCACAAATAAAGCAGGTGGTTTTTGGTGCTTCTGATCCAAAGAAAGGATTTTCGATTTTTACGCCTTCTCCCTTCCACCCTAAGTGTATCGTGGAGGCCGGTATATTGGAGGAAGCCTGCACTACGTTGTTACAGGATTTTTTTAGAAGCAGAAGATCGTAATTTGAGCATCAAGAATGCTTATCAGATGCTTTGTATTAAATAAGGCAGTTTTCTCCCGGGGTTTTCCCCCCCAAGGGGGGGGGGGCGCGCCTTTTCTTTTTTTTTTCCCCCCAGGGGGGGGGGGGCCCTTGTAATGTCAATTGAACATCGGATATTGAATATTGAATATTGAAAAATTCAACACTCAATATTCAACACTACATTTTCAATATCCAATTTGTCGGGCACCCAACAAAGTAGCCTGCCTCTTTGAACAAAGCCAAAAGCCTATATTTGTGTTTTCCTGCACATAGTGTCATCTGGCTTCCTGCAGGCTTTTCATTAAAACCGATCAACGCTATTATTCAAAAACTTTAAACTTAAATTTTATGGCTTTTCAACTTCCCCCATTAACCTACGGCAATGATGCACTTGAACCGCATATCGATGCCATGACCATGCAAATCCATCACGACAAGCACCATGCTGCCTATGTTACCAACCTTAATAAAGCACTGGAAGGCAACGATGCTGCAGGATGGAGCATTGAAGAAATCTGCAAAAACATCTCTAAGTTCCAGGTGGCCGTACGTAACAATGGCGGCGGACATTATAATCACTCCCTTTACTGGTCTGTGATGAAGCCGGGCGGCGGCGGCTCTCCTAAAGGCGCCTTACTGGATGCCATTACCGCCAACCTGGGTAGTTTTGAAAAGTTTTACGATGCCTTCTCGGCTGCCGGCACTACCCGGTTTGGTTCAGGATGGGCCTGGTTGATTGTGAATGCAGATAAGAAACTGGCCGTAACTTCTACCCCTAACCAGGATAATCCATTAATGGATGTAGTAGAAGTAAAAGGAACGCCTATTCTGGGAATGGATGTCTGGGAACATGCCTACTATCTCAAGTATCAGAATCGCCGGCCCGACTATATTTCTGCTTTCTGGAATGTGATTAATTGGGATGAAGTGGCATTGCGTTTTAATGCTGCGATGAAATGATCAGTGATTTATGAGTGATAAAATAAAAAAGGGGCGAATTGCCCCTTTTTTATTTTGGAAGTATTAATGCCAGCTACTGAAAAGTTTATGCGCTCAACAGGTCGCCTGCTCCTTATGTTTTGAAAGTAAAGAATCGCTCATTCTATTCCACCGTCACACTCTTCGCCAGGTTTCTCGGTTGATCTACATTACAGCCACGTAATACAGCTATGTGATACGCTAATAACTGCAGGGGAATAACAGATAATAATGGCGTTAGCGGTTCTTCCGTTTCCGGAATCTCAATCACAAATTCAGCAAGATCACGTATGATCTTATCACCTTCTGTTACAATGGCGATGATGCGTCCCTTGCGTGCCTTCACCTCCTGTATATTGCTGAGGATCTTATCATAAGGACCGCCTTTTGTAGCCAGTACTACCACCGGCATTTCATCATCTATTAATGCAATAGGGCCATGCTTCATTTCTGCCGCCGGGTAACCTTCCGCATGTATGTATGAAATTTCCTTCAGCTTCAAAGCACCTTCTAACCCTACCGGGAAATTAAAACCACGACCGAGATACAAGAAGTTGCGGGTATCTTTAAAGAAGTCTGCGATGTATTTGATCTGATCATTGGTTTTCAATACCTGTTTTACCTTTTCAGGAATAGAATCCAGTTCGTTGATCAACTGGTGATAACGTGATTGGGTGATGGTGCCCCTTTTCCTGGCTGTATATAAAGCAAGCATGCTTAACACGGTAACCTGTGCGGTAAAAGCTTTGGTACTTGCTACACCAATCTCAGGACCGGCATGGGTATAAGATCCGGCATCCACAGCGCGTGCAATGGATGAACCTACTACGTTACAAATTCCAAAAACAGTGGCACCCTTCGATTTTGCCAGTTGAATGGCAGCCAGCGTATCTGCTGTTTCGCCTGATTGTGAAATGGCAATTACAATATCATCATGGGTAACAATGGGATTACGATAGCGGAACTCCGATGCATACTCCACTTCCACCGGAATCCTGGCCAGGTC
The DNA here is from genome assembly GCA_016704325.1 of Chitinophagaceae bacterium. GTDB lineage: Bacteria > Bacteroidota > Bacteroidia > Chitinophagales > UBA10324 > JACCZZ01. Next base: position 241,035 of record JADJAG010000005.1, on the reverse strand, counting down.
TTCAAACAAATATTCAGCAACAATCGCTGCATGCCAGGATGTGCCACAGGCTATCATCGTCAGGCCTTTTGCATTCGCCAGCTTTTCTTCATACTCCGCAAATCCGCCCAACTTAATTTTTCCGGTATAGGTATTTAACCTGCCGCGAAGACTGTCGCGAATTGAACTGGGTTGCTCATATATTTCTTTGAGCATGAAATGATCATATCCTCCCTTCTCCAGCATCTCTAATTTCAGTTCCAATTCTTCTATATACGGCGTCTTCACCTTATTGCCGATGGTCTTAATGGTCAACTCATGGTTACGGTTCAGTACGGCAATCTCTTCATCATTCAGGTACACCACGTTCTTGGTAAACTCTACAATAGGCGTAGCATCGGAAGCAATGAAAAACTCGTCTTTGCCAATCCCTATAACCAAAGGACTTCCTTTTCGGGCAGCCACCAGCATATCGGGATTGTCTTTCGCCAAAATCACAATGGCATAAGCACCTACCACTTCATTCAACGCAATACGCACTGCTTCGGGAAGATCCTGTACTTCATTCATCATAATATCTTCTATCAGGTGTATCAGCACTTCCGTATCTGTATCTGATTCAAAATGATGTCCGCGAAGCAACAGTTCTTCCTTCAGTGTCCCATAATTCTCGATGATGCCGTTGTGGATGATGGCAAGGTTGCGGGTTTCTGAAAAATGAGGATGTGCATTAATATCGTTGGGTTCACCATGAGTAGCCCATCGGGTATGGCCTATGCCGATAGTACCTTGTGTATCTTTATCGGCTACAAATTCTTCGAGGGCGCTTACTTTGCCGGCCTTCTTATATACATGAAGTCCATTGTTTAACAGGGCAACACCTGCACTATCGTAACCTCTGTATTCCAGGCGATGCAACCCTTTGATAAGAATGGGAAAGGCCTGCTTATTACCAATGTAACCGACTATTCCGCACATGCCGTATAGATTTGTTTTAGAACGTTACTCTATTGGAGTGTAAATGATGTTTAGCTTAACCTGATAAGCATCTGACCTGTTACCACCGCCTGCCATCAGCCGGTCTGCAGTTTCCTGCGCACTGTTATTAATCAGGAACAATCCATAGTCTGTAATGTTGCCGTCAATCAGCAGCTGCACCTGTTGTGAAATATTGAATTTATACTGCGCCACGGTATCTCCCGGTAAAATCCCATACTGAAGCCTGTTTCCTCCATAAGACGGAAATGCTTCGTTAAAATCATCATTGTCCGGAATAGACTTCACCTTTCCGGCACTATCGAGCGTAACGATCAACAACTGAACAGGAGGTGTAAAAATGCTGTCTGCACGGTTCGCATCCAGTCGTTGAGAGATCACCAGTTCCGCCTTATTAATAATTACGTTATTGAGATTTAACAGGTTGGGAATCGTTACCCTGGTTCTGATACCGGCCATAGATTGCACAAATAGCAGGCTATCACCATCACCTGTCTCCGACATCAGGTGATCTGCAACCAGCGACCCTGTATAGGTATGCTTGAAGTAGTTCGTCCTGGATTCATCGGTAGTGATCGGGAAGCTGAGATTAAGTCCTGTCTTTGTGGGTGTATGCCAATAAAGCCGCAAACCTGATGTACCTGAAAGCATAGCCAGGTAAATAATATTTGCTGCATAAGGAGTTGCTAAAGTATCCGGAGCAATCAACAAGCCTTTGAAGTATTCTTTAAATGCTGAATCCGTTGCCAGCGTAGCTTCACCGGATTGATTTAGCAGGTCTTGTCCGAACCGGTCTGAAAGGCGGATACGCATATGCGGTGGAAAGGAGGAACCCAATACATTAATGGTATCCGTTAAATTCGGCACCAATAACTGCTTTCTTCCCAACAATTCTGATGATGTTGCAAAAGACCTGTTAGAATAATAACCATCTTCCGGTTCCGGGCTCATTTTTTCCAGCACTTCATACACTGAAAAAGATTGCGGAACATCTTCATAACCATAGGTTTTAAAATAGGCCATGGTTAATACCACAGAATCAAGAAACAAAGTATCCGGATCACCGAGATCAATTGCAGTAGTCGGCAACAGGAACTCTGTAAAAATTGCAGCATACGATTTCCCAAATACAGGATCATACATATTTCCCAACAGGCTGTAGAACTGGTTGCTGGTAACAAGTGAATCTTGCTTCAGGGAAGTGGTAACAATCTTAAAAGTATCGGTGAAAATGGCATTGATATCAGAGCTGGCGGGCAAAATGCCAATACCGATCTCTGTTGATTTCTTACAGGAACCTAATGCGAGTGCAGCCAGCAGGAAATACCCTCCTAATTTCCTGTATATCATAGGCCGGTGCGATAATTAACGTGAAAGAAACAAAACATAGCTTTCAATAAGTGGATGTTGAAAAGAGCATTCCACTCCAGGAAACTCTTTTGTAAGCCAGGTTATTTTTTATTGAGTGATTCATAGAATTCCTGGTAAGTAGCAGGAAATGCTTCGCCATTCACAAATTCAAGGATCGGCTTATTCTTCTGCGCCTTCGTAAATGTTTTCAATGTCTTGTCAATCTTCTGATCTCCCATAATAATGGCATCTGAATGTGCAATCCCTCCCTTATTAAGGCCGGTGAAGTCTCCCTTCTTATAGTATTCAAAGTCCGAATCTTTAATATCCTTGTGAATCAGTGCCTTGGAATTAAATGATTTAGCCAAACTGCCTTCAAAAGGATTATCATAAACGGAGTAGACCACCTTCGCATTGTGAAACACCGGTTCTTTTTTATACACCGTTTTAATATACATGGGAACCAGGCTGGTCATCCAGCCATGACAATGGATGATATCCGGAGGCCAGCCCCATTTCTTGACCGTTTCCAGGGCACCTTTACAGAAGAAAATCATCCGTTCTGCATTGTCATCATAAAACTTATGATGCTCATCGGTAAAGTCATATTTACGCTTGAAAAAGTCTTCATTATCAAGAAAGTACACTTGTAACCGTGCGCCGGGTAGCGAAGCGACTTTTATGATGAGCGGAAAATCGTCGTCGTCAATTATAATGTTCATGCCTGAAAGCCTGACCACCTCATGTAACCGGTGCCTGCGCTCATTGATGCTACCAAACTTAGGCATCAGCACCCGGATTTCCATACCCTGGTTCAGTAAATGAACGGGTAAAAGGTTAGTGATGCGTGCCATTTCTGACAGCACCAGGTAGGGTTTCATTTCCTGCGTGATGATCAGTACTCTTTTTTTGCTCATCTGGGAATTTTCAATTTGGAGTGAGGTTCTAGGGCTACCTCGAAAAAATCAGTGTGCAAAGATACTAAAAAAAAACCTGAGCTTTTCCAAAACTCCGGATTTTGGAATCGCCTGCAGTGACTAATTGTGTTCATTTTTGAATGTATTTCTAGTGGAAAACGGATCAAATGATTGGATTATAGCTATGCTGACTACTTTTTCTATCTTTCACCCCCATCAAAATAAAAGTATTGATCCTTTTTAGGAAAGCTGCGGCTGCCAGCGATTTTTTGAACGGTAGAAGAATGAGTGGTAAGTCCATTGGATTTGTTCCAACCATGGGCGCATTGCATGCCGGACATCTATCCCTGGTCGAAAAAGCGAAGGCGGAAAACAACCTGGTGGTATGCAGTATTTTTGTGAATCCGGCACAATTCAACGATCCCGGTGACCTGGAACGCTACCCGCGTCCCATTGAGAGAGATATTGAACTGCTTACCCTGGCAGGTTGTGATGTGTTGTTGTTGCCTTCCGTCGAAGATATTTATCCCCGGGAAGGACTGCTTCATTTGCACCGGTATGATCTGGGGCACCTCGAACATTTTTTGGAAGGACGATCCAGGCCGGGTCATTTCCAGGGGGTTGCCAATGTAGTTGACCGGCTATTGTCCATTGTTAATCCTGATAACTTGTACCTGGGACAGAAGGATTTTCAACAGGTTAAAGTGCTGGAGTGGCTGGTTGCACATACCGGGCGGTCTACACATATCGTGATCTGCCCCATCCTGAGAGAAGAAAACGGGCTTGCAATGAGCTCGAGAAATATCAGGCTTGACGCTTCAAACCTTGAGAAAGCTTGCATTATCTTTCAATCACTCCAATTTGCAGCAGCAAATTATCAGCTTTATGCACCATCGGAACTACAAGCTATCTGTATAAAGCATATTGAGTCAATCCCCAATGCCAGCGTTGATTACCTGGAATTTTGTGATACCGGCTCTTTTCAATCAGTTAATGACTGGCGCGATGCAGAACATATAGTAGCTGTTACGGCTGTAATGCTTTCCGGTGTGCGTTTGTTAGATAACATGCTGATAAAATAGTGGGCGGATTATCTGCTACTCAAAAGAATTGCATTGGCCCTTATTTTATGATGATGATCTTTTTCCGGTGTATTTGATCACCATTTTTTACTTCAAGCAGGTAAATTCCCGTAGCGGTATTATGAACAGCTAATTCTTTTCCATTGATAGCGGAAGCAACTTCTGCCCATGCTGCCACCGTCTCACCAAAAGTATTCTTAAGCGCTATTTGCACCGTACCGGACAAATCTTCTTTTAAGAAATAAATTCTAAAAATTCCGCCCGAAGGGTTTGGATAAACACTGAAACTTCCCGGTTCGACAGGCTCTTTTATACCGGTTAAAAGCACGTTTATCGTAGCCGAATTTTTGCAGCCATTTACATCTCCGGCAATCACTGTGTATAATCCCGACGCTGTTGCAGTAAATGTTGCGTTTGTTGCACCCGGAATATCGACTGCATTAAATTGCCATTGATAGCTTTCAAAACTGTTGCAGGTAAGCAGGTTTCCATCCTGCGTAATAACAGGGAAACCGGGTGTTGCAAAAACGGTGATGAAGTCTTCCATTACTATTGTATCATTTCCATCGATGGATGAGGTAACCAGCGTTACATCAAACACTCCGGGAGAAGCATAGCAGATATTCAATGGTGACTGTTCCGATGATGTTGCCGGGAAACCGCCTTCGAAAGTCCATTGCCAGGACGCAGGGTTATTTGTTGAAACATCGGAGAAGTTAATGCAGAATTTTTCACATACTGCCGAATCTGATGCGGCCAGCGCAATCGGTGACATGGCTCCTGTACTAAAACCAATCATCATCCGGGAGGTGGAAGAGGTTGAAACTGCTCCCCCATCGATCTCTGTTAAAATCGTAATCGGGATGCCTCCATTACCGGCATAGAAAGGAACGGGAAAGTTAACATCCATAAATTCAAATTGCAATACCAGGTTATCGGTATAGTTGTATGTAAAAGGAACAGACAACGGAATTTCTGACCAACCTGCAGGTGGATCATTCCAGGGCCCTGCCGCTACTGCATAATTATAAGTCGGTTCATCCAAAACAATAACAGCAGTCCCGCTATTAAAATTATCGGCAAAAGTATTTACAGGAGTCACCAGGTTAGAATGTCCTACCGTAATCCTGAAATTTTCGATTGTAAGGTTAGCCGGTATATTCGATTTCAGCCAAATAGAACTAAGTGATGTTGCGCCCGTAAATCCGGCAGAAGACAATTCGGATTGTGTTAATATGAAAAGAAATTTTTTACTCGTAGCATTATTAAAGAAGTAATTGTTTACACCGGCATTTACGGGATTGTAATAATAATAGGCAGGCTGCGAAGCTGCTGGCACCATGTTGCAGGTTGCCAAAAGAAGTAAGAGTATATAACGGAGCATTTCCCGAAAACATCAGTGGTTCCGAAATGTTCAAAAAAAAATGACTTTTGCTGCTCTAACAAAACCTGCTACTTTTGATTTCAAGCACAACCATATTCGATAGAACAGTCTGATGGATTAAACGTCATCAAAAATTACATCGTTCGCAATTGACTGCAATGACTAATCAGCAATCACTATCTTCTTTTTCATCAGGTTGGTTGAGGTACTAAGTTTAATACAATAGATACCCGGAGTACAAGTACCCAAATTGATTTGCCATTTTGAATGCATGGGTGAAAATTTTTCAACGGATGAGAAAACTACTTGCCCAAGTGCATTCATCACTATTAGTGAAAGATCATCCACACCGGCCTTTTTAGGCCATTCGATAATGAAAGTTCCTGAAGAAGGGTTCGGATAGATCAATATTTCCTCTTCAAAATACTCCTCCTCAATACCGGTAACGATAAAATTATCCGTCTCAGAATTCTTGCATCCATTTTGATCAAACACAATCACGGTGTATAATCCTGATTGCGTCATGGTATAGGATTGATTCGTGGCTCCTGGAATATCAACTATGTTGAATTGCCATTGGTAAAAATCAGCCGGGCTGGAAGTAAGTGTATTTCCATTCTGAGTGATAGTTGGAAAAGGAGGTGTTGCATTTACCGTAATGTAATCCGGAAGGTAGAGGGTATCATTTCCATTGGCACTTGTTGTGATCAGCGTCACATCATATACACCGGGCAAATCGTAACATACATTTGCAGGATCTGCAACAGTAGCAGATGCCGGCACAGCACCTTCAAAAGTCCATTGCCATGCAGTGGGGCTATTCGAAGAGTTATCAAAAAAATTGATACAGAATTTCTCACACAATACCGTATCGGAAGCGTTAAAAGAAACAGCACTGGTATTACAGGGAACTTCTGTTATAACTACTGTATCACTCACGGAACAACTACCATTACTGATGGTGACCCAATACACTCCGGCAGCGTCAACTGTTATACTTCCTCCTGTGGCTCCTGTTGACCATAGATGCGAAAAACCGGCAGGTCCTCCATTTAGCACATAGGTAGAATCCTCACAAATGGTGGTATCGGCTCCTAAATCAACACTAAAAAAACTCTGACCTGAACATTGATAGGTGTTTTCGGTAATCAGGGTTAAGATATTCTCCAATAATGGAATACTGGTGGATTGGTTCACCCAATCCTGATCGGTGGTATAAACAACACGACCATAATCACTGTCAGGCGGACAAAAGATGAAACCGAAATAGTCATTATTAAACTCAAGGAAAGGTTCCACATTAGCGCAGGCATTACCCCTGCAGCCATACCAGAAATAACTTAACGGACTCACCCCATTTGGTGTGCTTGCCAATGCTCCCATCACATTCATAGGAGCAAGAGTACCTGCTATAGTACCATTGAGGTCAAATACGCCGCCATTATTGTTTACCAAGGATTCAAACAACGTGTTGGTGTTGTAAATACTGCAATCATACTCTCCCTGCAGATAAATACTTTTGCCGCTTTTCATAAATTCTGTGATGGTATTTATCTGGGCGTTCGAGAGTATAATAACTCCGGACGAAATGATCAAGGCATCCGTTCCTGCGAAAAAATTGGTATCAAGCAACTCAGACTGTGCTCCGATTGTTGCAGTCAACCCCATATTGCCGGCTGTTGATTGCCATACTACATCCATCACATGCCCGGTGTTGTTGGATTGGCTTTCGATGATGAGCACATTTTGTGCAATAATTTGTAAAGGCAAATTAATCGCAACAAAAACTGCTAACCAGACAGAGCGATATCTGAACAGCACATTAGATTGAGAGTGATACTCCACAGGTTTACTCAAGACGGATTTTAGTGCTTCGTTGCTGCTGCTATTTACTTTCATGATGCTGAATTTTCAATTAACAGGTAAGTTTCTTGCTATATGATTTGTATAAACCTGATTTTATGTTTTGTAAAACCAGGCTATACTAACTTTTAATCATTCGTAATTTAGACATTACCGATTGAAGGTACAAAAAAGCAGCACACTAAGGACGCAAAATTTGCAGAGCCGGATTGTTTACAGAATAACAAGTGATCGGCTTCACCGCAGCAATTTAACCCACCAACCATTGTTTTACAAGATGAACGAATTGTCGTACACCGGCTGCCCATGACAAATAGCCGTTCCATTTTCAATTCCTATCTTTGCGCCCGCTATGATGATTGAAGTAGTTAAATCAAAGATACACCGGGTAAGAGTTACGGAAGCCAACATTGACTATGTAGGCAGTATTACGATTGATGAAGACCTGATGGATGCCTGTAACCTGATTGAGAATGAAAAAGTACAGGTCGTTAATGTAAATAACGGGGAACGGATTGAAACCTATGTAATCAAAGGTAATCGCGGAACCGGAGTGATTTGTCTCAATGGCCCCGCAGCCCGCCGTGCAGTGGTGGGTGATTTGGTTATCATAATATCCTATGGCAGTATGGACTTTGAAGCGGCCAAATCTTTCAAGCCTGCTATTGTTTTCCCGAATGATCAGAACCGATTGAAACCTTAGTGAAAAAGAAAATATTTTCCGCAGTTCGTATTCTTTTGTTCGCAGCAATCGGAGGACTTCTCTTCTGGCTGGTGATCCGTAACCAAAACCTGGAAGAAATTAAGAGGAAGCTGGAGTCCGCCAACTGGTGGTGGCCTGTTCTTGCCCTGCTATTCGGCCTCATCAGTAATACCTTCAGATCGTTGCGCTGGAATATGCTGATTCACCCAATGGGGTATTCACCCAAATTGCTCAATACGCTGGGATCACTGATGGTAGGTTATATGGCAAACCTTGCCATTCCACGATTAGGAGAAGTATCGAGGAGTGCCATGCTCAGTAACTACGAAAAAATTCCGATGAACAAAGTGTTCGGAACAGTAGTGGTAGAACGGGTAATAGATGTACTCACTATTTTTCTTTTACTCTTTCTGATTTTGCTGCTTGAATTTGAAAAAATGAGCAGCATGGCGAATACCTATGTATTTAGCCCGATGAGCGAAAAAGCCAGTATGCTTTTTTCACAGGGAATGCTGTTTTATGTTATCGTGATTGGATCCTTTGCTGTAGTGCTTTTTGTTTTCTGGTTTTTCATTGTACGCCTGAGAGACTCCAAGTATTATTTGAAGCTAAAGGACATGCTTCGTGGTTTTGTTGATGGCGTTAAGACTATCGGCAGATTAAAAAACAGAAATCTCTTTCTCCTGTACACCGGATTGATCTGGTTTATGTACCTGCTGATGTCATTGGTTTGTTTCTACAGCTTTCCGGCTACCTCTTCCCTTGGCTGGAATGCGGCGCTTGCTGTAATGGTCTTCGGGGCTTTTGGATGGGCAGCGCCGGTACAAGGCGGCTTCGGCACTTTTCATGCCATTGTAACACAAGCACTTTTATTATACAGCATTTCTAATGATGATGCCCTTGCCTATGCCATTCTTAATCATACCACGCAGGTATTTGGCATGTTAATCCTTGGGTTGCTTTCTCTTATTTTCTTACCGATCTATAACCGTAAAAAAACAGCCCCATGAACTACCTTCAAGTGGTGCAGCAAAAGATAATGACGCTGACTGAACTGAAACGCCAGGTAGCGGTATGGCGTTTAAAGAGCAAGCGTATAGTTTTTACCAATGGTTGTTTTGACCTGATTCATGCCGGCCATATCCATCTGCTCTCGACGGCACGGTCCTTTGGTGATGTCCTGATTGTTGGTCTGAATACAGATGCCTCTGTAAGCCAACTTAAGCCGGGGCGGCCTTTGCAGGATGAAGCTACACGCGCTTTAATCATGGCTTCTTTTACTGTTACTGATGCCGTGATTTTATTTAATGAAGAAACACCACTTGAACTAATTACTTCTTTGCGCCCCGATGTATTAGTAAAAGGCGGCGACTACACCAAAGCAACCGTGGTAGGAAGTGATCTTGTAGAAAGTTATGGTGGAAATGTTGAACTGGTAAATTTGTTGGAGGGGTTTTCTACTTCGGGGATTATTGGGAGGATGAATGGTTAAATTGCTGAATGGTTAAATTGCTGAATGGTTAAATTGTTAAATTGCTAAATGGTTGGATTAAGGCGTGGTTTAGAAGTGGATTGTTTGAGGGGTGAATGGTTGAATTGCTGAATGGTTAAATGGTTAAATTGTTGAATGGTTGGGTGAATGCGTGATATAGAGGTAGATTGTTAGAGGGGTGATTAGTTGAATTGTTAACTGATTTGTGTGTATAAGAGTTTAGGGTTTAGATAATTTTTGTTGTCGGTGAAAAATAGGATTGGTGCCACGACTATAAGCTTGCTTTAAAATCCACAGCCTGTTCTTTTGAGACGTGGCACGAATGACACTACGCCTGGATTCGTGCCACGACTAATACTACTACCTACATACTACAATTATATTTCCGGGTCGCGGAACGAATAGCGTGAGCCTTTTCTTAACAGCGTCTTTTCAAAACACCAAGGCCTCACAACTTTGCTTTACTATCCATCCAGATGGTTACCGGGCCATCATTAACCAGCGCAACCTGCATCATGGCTCCAAACACACCGGAGGCAACCTTTCTTTCCAAACTTACTTCAAGTTGTTGCATTACTTTTTCAAAAAGTGGCTTGGCAACTTCCGGCCTGGCGGCCCGAATGTAAGATGGACGGTTTCCCTTATTCACTGCAGCATGCAAGGTAAACTGGCTTACCACCAGGATATCCTTTCCTGTTTCCTTCACAGATAAATTCATAACACCTTGTTCATCATCCAAAATGCGCAGTTGGACGATCTTGTTACAAATCCATTCTATATCTTCACCGGTATCAGCAGTTTCAATTCCAATAAAAACAAGGATGCCCTCTCCTATTTGTGCATGCAACTTTTCATCAATAGAAACAGATGCACCGGAAACGCGTTGTATAAGTGCTCGCATGCAGCATTAATGGTTGTCAGTCATAAATTTTTTCATCCGTCCTGATTTCATCAATAATAGAAAGATAATTCTGGTAACGTGATGCGGCGATTGAACCATTTCCAAGGGCATCTTTTACCGCACAGCCGGGTTCATTGATGTGAAGGCAATTGTTGAAACGACATTCATGCATCACTCTTGCCATCTCCGGAAAATACTGCGCCACTTCTGATGGATCAAAATCGAGTATTCCAAATTCCTTGATACCCGGAGTATCAATAATAAATCCGCCGAAAGGCATTTCAAACATCTCGGCGAATGTAGTTGTATGCTTCCCTTTCTGATTAAAATCGGCTATGGCTGCTGTCCTTAAATCAAGAGCCGGGTCAATTTTATTGATTAGGGAAGACTTGCCCACACCTGAATGTCCTGCAAGCAAGGAAATTTTTCCCTTGATCAGTTCATACATTACATCCACATTGATGTTCTTCTCAGCAGACGTAGTAACTACCTGAAATCCGGCATCAGTATACATCTTTACCAACTCATCAAGGTATTGCAATTCCTCCTTTGCATACAGGTCTATTTTATTAAACACTACCACAGCAGGTACATGATAAGCCGTGGCAGTTACGAGAAACCTGTCTATGAAACCTGTGGATGTTCTTGGCATGGCAATAGTTGCCATAATAATGGCCTGGTCAAGATTGGCTGCAATGATATGCTCTGCGGTTCGGTTCCTGGCAGATTGCCGGATAATATAATTACGACGTGGCAGCACTTCATGAATTATAGAATCTCCATCTTCTGTATCAACCAGCACAAGGTCTCCGATATTAACCGGATTGGTTGTCCTGCGACTGATAAGTCTTAATTTTCCTTTGATTCTGCACGACAATAAAGTGCCATCGTCCATCCGGACATTATACCAGCTACCTGTAGATTTTATAACGCGGCCCTGCATACTGTTGCTGCAAAGTTATTCCGAAATGCGGATTTGAAGGGCAGATTTCATACAAACAACAACCGGTTCAGTACCGGTACTTTCATAATTGCTTCCGGCTTATTCCTACGGCATGCACGGCTTCGGCCATGGAAACTATTAGTGAAGGTTCCTTCTCAATGGAGCTTCCAACAACTATAATATCAGCGCCGGCTTCGCAAAGAGCTGCTGCTTTGGAAGCGGTGTTGATGCCACCACCTACAATCAAAGGCAAACTAATGTTACTGCTAACCTGTGTCACCATTGATTCACTGACTGTTTTCATTGCACCACTTCCTGTATCAAGATATATTAACTTAAAACCAAGCATCTCGCCAGCCCAGGCTGTACATACTGCAATGTCATTCTTATCATGAGGGATGGGCAAGGTATTGCTGATGTAAGAAACAGTTGTTGCATTGCCGCCGTCAATCAGCAAATAACCGGTAGAAATAATTTCAAGGCCACTGTTTCTTAATGCCGGAGCAGCGGCCACCTGTTGGCCGATCAGCAATTCAGGGTTGCGACCGGAAAGAAGTGACAGGTATAATATGGCATCAGCCTTAGGATCAATTTGCAGGATGCTGCCGGGGAAAATGACTACAGGAATATTGCAATAGCTCTTTATTACATCAATGCATTCTGCAAATGCATCATTTACCAATAAGCTGCCTCCAAAAAAAATATAATCCGTATTTGCCTTTACTGCATAATCTATCGTAAGCAATAAGCTCTCCGGCGTTACTTTATCGGGATCAATAAGAATGGAGAACTTTTTTATACCGGCGAGCCTGGCCGCTTGCATGTCCTGGTAAATTGTGTGCTTCATATTGCAATGCTAAAGATTACGCGCTATGTGATTGGTTTAATAAAACCTGTTTGGCCACAGCCTGTCAACTACAGTATGGCTTCCCCCCTTACTTTTTTAGCAACCGGCTGTGAATAACAAACCTACACGAAATTGTCATAAACAAAGCAATAAAATCTATGCACCTGGAAACAATTTTATTCCATTATTTCACTATACCTTCCAATAATATGCGCTACCATTATGATATTAGAAAAAAGTGAACCATTAATACAACCTTCCGGGGAAAAATGTTTGTATTTTTCATGCGGCATAACAGATTGCATCGGTCTTGAATAATACGATTACGGATCTTTTTGCGGTATGATAAATTGATTGAAGGATGGCACGACTTACAAAAGCGGACTGGATAAAAAGAGGAATCAAGGTTCTGAATGATGAGGGATATGATGCTATTAAGATTGAGCATTTATGCTTCAAATTTAATGTAACCAAAGGTTCCTTCTACCATCATTTTGAAAGCATCAGCGATTATGAAGAATTACTGCTTCGTTATTGGGAATCTGAAACGCTTGGCCGGATAAAAGAAGTTCTTAATTCTGCACAGACTCCAAAAGAACGGCTGAACCTGATGATAAAAGAAGTGTTTAGCCTGTCGGGAAAAACGGAACTTTCGCTTCGGGCCTGGGCATTGCACAACCGAACAGTAAAAAAATACCTCGACAAAATGGATACAGAGCGCATTGGCGTTACCCGCAGCTTATATCTGGAAGTGGGGGTACCGAATGAAAAGGCCGGAGAACTTGCTGAGTTTGCCTATACAGCGTGGTTAGGTATTCAGTGTTTTTATATCGGTGCTTCTGCGCAAAAGGAAAAGACGGTGAAGATGATCAACGACCTTTTAAGCTCACCTATTAAAGGACTTTAAAAATTTTGTGTAGAAACCGCAGGCTTGCCTGACTGAAGGTTACCACCGATGTATATGGCAATCACCTTGCAATCTGTAATTTCATCGGCGGAAACCTGCATCATGTTTCTGTCCATCACTACAAAATCAGCCCATTTCCCAATAGTAATACTGCCCCTGTTGTGCTCGTCGCCATTGGCAATCGCACTACCTTCGGTATAAGCCTCTAATGCTTCCTGCAATGTGATCCGTTGGTTCGGAGCAATAGGTAAACCATGATTGTCCAGCCTGTTTATTGCTGCAAGAATACCCGTTAACGGATTGAAGTCGGAAACTACCGGTGCATCTGTAGAGAAAGCCAGGTTGATACCATGCTGCAAAACCGATTGCACAGGATAGACCCTTTCAAGGTATTCCTCAGGTAAATAGCGTTGGAAATTTTCTCCCAACTCCCGTATAAATATTGGTTGCATTACTGCGCTCACATTTAATGATTTCATCAATCGCAGGTTTTCCGTTGAAGGCAGTCCAAGGTGTTCGATGCGGTTATGGATTTTATGCGACCCGGATTTTGAAATGGATTTATATACGTCCAGTACAAGGTCAATCGCCACATCACCGATTGCATGTGTTGCAATGCGAAAATTATTTTCCCGTGCTTCCAAAGCCATTGGCAGAAAAAAATCTTTTGTCAACCTTAGCATGCCATGGTCTGATGAATTTCTATACGGTTGTTTTAAGGCTGCTGTTCTTCCACTCAATCCGCCGTCAGCAAAAAATTTCACTGTGTCCACTTTGAGAAACTCCTTAGCTGTAAAAACCGGTAATGGCAGCGCACGAGTAGCTCCGTCCGGAACACGAACCGGTATGGCATTGATCCTGATTTTCAGCTCACCTGCTTTTTCCATAGAACGGTAGACTTCCAACAGGTCTGGCATTACCGCAGGATCTGTTGCAGAAGTGATACCGACTTTTAGAAATGCCTCTTGCGCTGCCAGTATCATTGTTCTGTATTCTTCAGCACGGTATGGAGGAATACTTTTCGCAATAAGCCCCATGGCCGTCTCCGTAAAGTGGCCTGAAGGTGTTCCATCCGGCAATAACTTAATCTCTCCACCGGGAGGTACAGGGGTATGCTCAGAAATACCTGACACTTTCAATGCCAGGGTGTTAATGATTTGCTGGTGTGCGCAGGTTCTGATCACACTTACCGGCCTGTCACTGATCACTGCATCAAGATCAAAACGGTCTGGCATTTTCTTATCAGGAAACAACACTTCATTAAATCCGCGCGACTGTATCCACTCCAACTCAGGATGCGCTTTTGCATAATCAGACAACCGTTGCTGCATCTCATCTATACTTCCCACGCCACGGAGGTCAAGCATATTTGTCAACAGGTTACCTACTTTCCAGATATGAATGTGGGCATCATTAAAGCCTGGAATTACCGTTGCCTGTTGAAGGTCAAAATACTCACAGCCTTCCGATTGAAAACTGCAAAGGGCATCAGAAGTATCAACAGCGACAATTTTTCCTTTCGATACAGCAAAAGCGGTTGCTACAGGTTGCTTTTTATCCTGCGTAAGAATGTATCCGTTGAAAAATATTTTATCCGGCGTCATGAATAGTGTATAATAGCTGTTGCATCTGCATTCAAATCACTTTGGCAAAATCTAATTTGACAAAATTTAAGTGCCGGAAAAATAACTAAAAGAGCAGGTAAAAAATAGCCTGTTTGTGCTATCGCCTTAATATCCGCTGGTATATTCTCATTTTTTTAAGAAGACACAAGGGCGGAATAGCTTCAAACAAGATCTATGTGTTTTCTTCTCTGTACTCCTTGTGGTTACTTTTTTTGAAACCACAGAGGACTCAAAGGGGGAGTCGCTTCAAACAAGATTGATGGGTGTTCTTCTCTGCGTTCTTTGTGGTTACCTTTTTTGAAACCACAGAGGGCACAAAGGGGGAGTCGCTTCAAACAAGATTGATGGGTGTTTTTCTCTGTGTTCTTTGTGGTTACCTTTTTTTGAAATCACAGAGAACACAAAGGCGGAGTCGCTTCAAACAAGATTGATGGGTGTTTTTCTCTGTGCTCTTTGTGGTTACCTTTTTTGAAACCACAGAGGGCACAAAGGGGGAGTCGCTTCAAACAAGATTGATGGGTGTTTTTCTCTGTACTCTTTGTGGTTACCTTTTTGAAACCACAGAGGGCACAAAGGGGGAGTCGCTTCAAACAAGATTGATGGGTGTTTTTCTCTGTGTTCTTTGTGGTTACTTTTTTTGAAATCACAGAGAACACAAAGGCGGAATAGCTTCAAACAAGATCTATGTGTTTTCATCTCTGTGTTCTTTGTGGTTACCTTTTTTGAAACCACAGAGGGCACAAAGGGGGAGTCGTTTCAAACAAGATTGATGGGTGTTTTTTCTCTGTGTTCTTTGTGGTTACTTTTTTTGAAATCACAGAGAACACAAAGGCGGAGTCGCTTCAAACAAGATTGATGGGTGTTTTTCTCTGTGCTCTTTGTGGTTACCTTTTTTGAAACCACAGAGGGCACAAAGGGGGAGTCGCTTAAAACAAGATTGATGGGTGTTCTTCTCTGTGTTCTTTGTGGTTACTTTTTTTGAAATCACAGAGGGCACAAAGGGGGAGTCGCTTCAAACAAGATTGATGGGTGTTTTTCTCTGTGTTCTTTGTGGTTACTTTTTTTGAAATCACAGAGAACACAAAGACGGAATAGCTTCAAACAAGATCTATGTGTTTTATTCTCTGTGTTTGTGGTTACTTTTTTTGAAACCACAGCAGTTTCCATTTTTAAACCAGAAAAGACCTTTGACAAAAAGCAACACTGTTTTTAGGAAACTCCGGTAATATCCTGGATACATGCTACGGACTCTGTATGAGTAACTTTGAATTGGTTTACACATCCGCAGCTTCCATAAATTTAGTCAGCAGCGATTTACTTTTTTACCAATGCAGCCGTATTATTCATCATAGCATCAGCAGCGGCCATTCCATTTACACTGAGAGTCCGGTTTGGTGATGCTTTCAGGGCCAGCTCAAATTGCAGTTTAGCTTCCTTTGGTTTCATGATCAAAAGCAACCATTCCCCATACATTTCATTAGATGGCTTAACAGCAGTTGGTGGTCCATAGGAATAGCTGATGCTGTTCTCCAATGCTGTTGCCTTCTTAAACCAGAAATCGGTCAAACTGGTATCTTTCTTCGCCCATGCCTGCATTGCTGACAGTTCCATTTGCATTACTGCTGCATACTGCACATCTAACAGGTTGGGAGCTGCAGCGGTAACCGTTCCGCAGCTATGGCCGCCTTTCTCACTGATGTTTTTAGTGGCAGCAGCAACTTCAAATGAAAGCGTATCAATTACTGCAGCAAGTACAGGAAGGTCATTCCTGTGGTATGCTTTCATTCCGGTTATGAAATATTGCATAGCACGAATGCTGACATTCAGATCATCCGCTTTAACAGATGTTGATTCCGGTGATGCTAACCAGTCACCAGAC
This sequence comes from Chitinophagaceae bacterium, assembly GCA_016704325.1. Classification (GTDB taxonomy): domain Bacteria; phylum Bacteroidota; class Bacteroidia; order Chitinophagales; family UBA10324; genus JACCZZ01. The sequence continues at coordinate 224,167 of JADJAG010000005.1, read as the reverse complement.
TCAACGAGATAGGTGCTTCGCAGCAATATCATATGTTCGCGGGCACGAGGTGATGGAAGTGTATCGCAGTAGCGTTGCATATCATTCAGAATGCCTTTCGCATCATTCATTCTTTCCTGCTGAAGGTAACCATACAATAGCCAGTGCAATGAATGATATCCGAGGGCATTATTGTCCAGCTGCTTCCGGGCTTTTCTTTCTTCGCTGGCAGCCCAGGCAACTTCATTGGAGCTGACTACTTTATCCCAATAACCTAAAGCAAGGTAGATATGAGAAGGCATATGCAAAGCATGGCCTGCCGCAGGAGCCACTTTAGCATAAGCATCAGCGGCATCCAGCGCCCTGGCGGCATGGTCGGGATCATCATAGGAATGAATGAGGTAGTGCAAAGCGCCGGGATGGTGCGGGTTATCCGCAATTACTATTTTAGCAATATCGGCCGCTTTGCCGTACACGATCGTATCTCTGCCCACTTCCACGGAACCAATGAGTGCAAGGCTGTAAAACGATGTCACTTCAGTATGACCGGGATATTTTTGAAACAACGTGGCCATGAATTCAGCATAGTTGTCATCCCTTACATTTTTGTCGCCAGCGCCATACAATATATTTACTGCTCTTATAAAATCCTGCTCCACATCTGTCTTTGCTTTTGTTACACGCTCCTCAGCAGTTGGAGCCAGCAAGCGAAGTACAGCTTCTGCCTTTTCCTTATCCTGAAACCTCCAGAGTGGATGATTATAGGTCATGGCTTCGCCCCAATAGGCCATTACAAAATCCGGATCAGTTTCACGGGCCTTCATAAAGTTCTCCGCCGCATCTTCATACTCAAAACTGTGCAGTAGCAAAAGGCCTTTTTTAAAGTAGTCTTGCGCTTCTTGTTTTCCGGTGACCTTAAAATCAATCTCTCCAAGCTGTTCATCCTGTTCAGGGTTACCTGTTGAACAGCTCAGAAAACAGAGCATCACCAACAGCATACTTACAATTGACATGGAACAACTGCGCCTGCCATTAATGCTTACATAAAAAATGATTTTCATAATGATCTCTTTCAGTTAATCGATTTTGTTAAATATATGGAATCACATAAAGAAACAGTGTACAAATAAAGGTTTTTATTGTAAATTCTAAATGGTTAAATGGCCGAATGGTTAAATGGTCAAATGGCTAAATGGTTAAATGGTTAAATTGCTGGACTATAGCAATAGGAATGGCATCAAACCGGGACTTTGTTTATAGTTTTCTTTGTGTGCTTTCTGGTTACTTTTTTTGAAACTACAGAAAGCACAGGGCAAATCCTTACAGCAAATTTGAAATCCAGTGATGATCCTCACAATACGCACTTCTCCGGAGGCACACTCGTTCGCCTCACGCTATTGCTTGTCTGCAAATGAGGCGAGTCTGGGTCACCAACACTTGTATAAATATTCATTGCTTAATGAATTTTCTTAGCGCATTCCCCCTATCTGTTTTAAGGTGTAAGAAATACATACCATACGGTAGTGAAGAGACATCAATTATCTGATCAGCAGAATTGAAGGAAACATCTATAAATTTGGTACCTAACAAATCAAATATTTTTGCCTGCGCTCTTATTCCTTGGAGCTTAAGAGAGAGCATTAATTGATCCTTCGCAGGATTAGGATGCATTGAAAATGTAAAGGTGGCCTCTAAGTTTTCAACTTCTGTAAAACCGCCACCATTAGTAGTTTTCATGAAAACTCCAAAAGACCCAACAGCATACCCATAATCCTTATCAACAAAGTAAATTTCATTTAAATAATACTGACTGTCGGGATATTGTGTTTCGCATTGAAACCATAAATTCCCACCATCAAAAGTTTTGTAAATAGCACTGGCAAAACCAACGTTACCGGCCACAAATCCGGTATCCCGGGATAAGAAATACAAAGAAAGTGAGGCAGAATTATTTGGAAGGAATAATTGTATCCAGCTATTGCCCCCAGTTTCTGTTTTGTTTATGTTAGCAATACCGGCATATCCAAATTTCGCGTCGAAAAATTGAAAGTTCTTATTAGAATTAAACGGGGGTAGCGTAATAATAGTAGGCCAGGCCGGATCAAGGTTCGACCCCCCATCGGTAGTTTTTAATAGTAAGGCATCATCAAATCCTGTATGACTGGCGCAAACATAACCGGTATCAACAGAGATAAACTGAATCCAACGGTAGTACGGTCCACCCAAAGAACTAGATAATATTACTTCCCAGTTTTCACCCCCATCAAACGTCTTATAAATTTTACTGCCGAGGCCAGAAACAAATCCTGTGTCACGATTCAAAAATGATGCATTGTAAAAAACGCTGGTTCCTACAGGACTTATATCAGACCAACTCTGGCCACTATCAACGGTTTTAAAAATTGTCACACCATCTGTGCTGCCACCCACCATATATCCCACATTCTTTGACGGAAATTCAATATCATAAAAAGCAAAACTATCCGGATTTATGGTAGGATTAGGTAGCCATGTGTCACCTCCATCAAATGTTTGAAGAAAGGTTGCATATCCAGCAATAAACCCAGTGTCAATACTTAGAAATTTTACAGCATGGAGGTCATTGGTAGTTCCCGTAGTTTTGAATTGCCATTGAGCATTTGAGCTAAATGACCATAAAGTAAATTGCAGTATAAAAAGACGAACCTTCACGTGGTTATTTATTGAATAACTATTTTATTGAAGAAAAATTCATTTTCGCTTTTTGATATTAAAGTATAAACTCCTTTCGGAAGCTTTTGCAAACTAAATTGATTAAGCCTTCGATCATTTTTAATTTCAGTTTGAAATATGATTCTGCCAGAAACATCCAAAAGACTCAACTGGTATGATACTCTCGTTGGTCGGGATTTGTAATCCCGTCCAGCTGGGTCTCCGGATTTTTAATCCGGAAAAAAATGTTGCCTTTCAAAAAGTTTATGGCTGCTGTAGCGATTGCCATTTTTTCTAAACTATTGTTGATGTGGTAAGATGACTAATGAATGGATATGTAGTCCCAGTTTTCTCATGATTTCCAAACTTGTAATGTTCATGCAAACCAAAGTAGCAAATATTAATGGGATTAAAAATCCCTTTCTCAATTAGCCCGGATTACAAATCACAGGTGTTCGAAACCTTGAGCTGTAAAACTTATTGTACCGATCCACTCTCATCCTCACGAGGTGAAGAAAAAAATGTCAACCTGAGCGCAAACTATTTTGCAAATCGAGTTCTTTGAAAATGACATTACGGGTAGGTTATCTTCGTATTAAAGGAGGTAACCTGTGGCAGGATAGCAGTAAACTCATTAGTGGCTTGTCCCTGCCCGTGAGCTTTGCTTCAAAGAACTGCATAGTTCATTTTGGTGATACTTCGCACATTGATGTGTGAGGCATTCCCGTTTAGCAGTTGCTATTACCTATGGTTCTTTGAGCCACAGATTACCTTTTAATCAAAGAACTAAAAACAAAACTATGGAAAACAAAATCAGTTTCGAACAAATCCAGCAAATGCTGGGGGCATTGATGTAGGCAGCGAAAAAATCTTTGTTTCAGTCGATGGAGTAACGGTAAAAATTTTGGCACCTGTTCGAGCGACTATCACGACTGCATCAGCTATCTCCAGGAGCATGCTATTGAACGGGTAGCGATGGAAGCCCCGGCGTTTACTGGCTGAGTTTATATGGGATGTTAGAATCTGCAGGTATCAAAGTCCTTAGTAAATCCGAAACAAACCAAACAGCAAAGAGGAAAAAACGGATGTACAGGATTGCCGCTGGATACAAAAACTCTTCGCTGCCGGATTATTGCAGGAAAGTTTTGTTCCCGAAGGAAAGATGCTGGAGATCAGGTATCTGGTACGCGAACGATTGGATATAATTGAGATGGGTAGCAGCTATGTGAATAAAATGCAACGCTGTTTAGAGCTGATGAATATCAAACTCACCGAAGTGATCAGTCAAATACATGGAGCCAGCGGTATCAGGATGATTGAGGCCATCATTGATGGGCAGCGGGATCCGCAAGTGTTGTGCAGCTATGCGATAAAAGATTATCGCTAAAAAGCAGAACAAGTACTCAAAGCGCTCGAAGGCAATTATAACGAGACTTGGTATTTATGCCTCTCAAAACCTGAACCTGTGGCGTCAGCATCAGTTACAAATCGCAAACATAGATGGGCGCATTGAATCACTGCTTACCGAACTTACAGCAGGAAAACAAATTGATTCGTCTCAATTAGGTAAAGTCAAACCCATCCGTCATCATAAGCCACACATCAAAGATTTGCATGAAATTATGGTGAAATTATTTGGAGCCAACCTCAGTAGTATTGCAGGCATCAATAACTATTCATTGCTGCGCCTGATTGGGGAAACTGGAACCGATATGAGTCGTTTCCTACGATCAAACATTTTGTAAGCTGGTGCGGACTATCGCCGGGTCGTAACCAGAGCGGAAAGAAAAGCAAATGGATCAAACAGGCTCCTTGCAATAAAGCCGGACAAATTTTTCTGGAAGCGGCACAATCATTAGGGCGAGTAAATACACCGCCATTGGTTGTTTCATTCGAAAATTAAAAAGCCAGGCGCTGGTAGCATACAAAGCAGGAGGAAGAAAAATTGCTGAAGCATATTACAATGCGCTAACAAAAGGTACCGCGTATGTAGAACAAGGAGCAAAGCAATACGAACTGCAAATCAAGCAACGGGAACTGGCCACACTGAAAAAACTAGCCAAGAAACATAATTTGCAAGTCATTGAAAAACAGAAAGCTGCATAGCGTGTCATTAGCAGCGGAGTCGAAGAATGACATTTTTTTTAGCAAATGATCCATCAAAAGCAATGTCACAGTTCGACTCCGCTGCTAATGACACATGGTCTAATCAACTGATTTTCAATAGATCTGAAAAGTGTCATTTTCAAAGAACTCGATTTGCAAAATAGTTTGCGCTCACTGTGACATTGCTTTTGATCAAGTTTCGAACACCTGTGATTACAAATCCGCGCAAGCGGGAGTGAGGTTAAGATGTTGTTTGAGATACTTAAAAAAAGCTTCTTTATCCCATCGTTGTTTGTAGATGGCAGCTATTTCGCAGGGGATAGACCTGTGATGCTTGTTAGAAAATAGATAGCCTCGCCTGGCTCTTTGATGGTTGCTTTAACAAGTCACTTCCTTTTCTCATGCGCACGTTGAATAGCTCCTTCCAACACTTCCAGTCCTTCTTTTAGTTGATCATCAGTCATAACTACAGGTGGCAACAAGCGGATACAGTTACTGAATAAACCGGCACGAATTAATATGACCCCTTTTGAAACAGCATCACGAATAATTTCCAGTGTTAAATCCGGATCAGGTTCACGTGTTTCGCGGTCTTTAACAAATTCTACCAGCTGCATGGCACCGAGTCCACGCACATCGCCGACGAAACGGTAATGCTGTTTCCATCCTGCCAATGTTGTTTGCATCAAATGCCCTACTTCTTCCACACGTTTTAAAAACTCTTTTGAACGCAGGATTTTGATCGCTTCAATGGCTGCCACGCAGGCAACAGGGTTTCCACCATAGGTACCTCCTACACCACCTAAATGCGGGGCATCAATAATATCGGCCCTTCCCGTTACCGCACTAATCGGCATGCCGGCACCGATAGATTTAGCCATGCAAGTGAGGTCGGGAATAACGCCACTGTGTTCACTTGCAAAGAACTTACCTGTCCGTGATGCGCCACATTGTATTTCATCAAATATCAATACAATACCATGCTGGTCGCAGGTGGAACGCAACTTTTGCAAAAATGGGGCAGGCATGGTGATGAATCCACCTTCCCCCTGTACCGGCTCCATGATGATGGCAGCCACTGCTGAGGGATCAACCTGTGAAATCAGTTGTTGTTCAAATTGCTGAATGCAGAAGCTGATGTATTCTTCTTCATTCATAGATTTCGGCCGGCGGTACATATTGGGTGCCGGCAGCCTGTAGATGTCGCTTACAAAAGGGCCAAATCCCTTTTTGAAAAGTGCATACTTGCTGGTAAGAGAAAGTGTCAGCAAGGTTCTTCCATGATAGGCCGCTTCAAAACAAATTACCGCGCTTCTTTTTGTAAAATAGCGGGCTACATTCACCGCATTCTCTACCGCTTCACTTCCTGAGTTGGCCAGGATTGTTTTCTTGCTGAAGCTGCCGGGTGTGAGTTCATTCAGCAATTCAGCCAGTTCCACATAAGGTTCAGGAGTGGCCACCAGGGTGCAGATGTGGAGGTATTTATCCAGTTGCTCTTTCATTGCCTGCACTACTTTTTCCGGGCGATGGCCCACATTCATCATACCAATTCCTCCGGCGAAATCCAGTAATGTGTTTCCATCCACATCATTTACGATTCCACCTGCTGCATGATCGATCACGATATCAGTAGATTTCGCAAGTCCGGCCGGCATTGCATTCTTGCGGCGTTCCAAAATCTGAAGACTCTTTGGGCCGGGTATTTCAGTTTTTAAATTGATGTAATGCATGCTGCATGATTGATGATGATTAAATTATTGGTAACTACTCATTAGATGAAGATTCAAGAAATAGAACACGGATAACACTGATCAGACGGATTTTTACGGATTTCATTTTAAACTTAGCGTCTGCAAGGATTTATTATCGAAACAGTGTTTGTGATTAGCATTGACTCCATTCCATTTTAATCTGTGGTTATCGGTTAAATCCATGTCATCAGTGTGCTTTTTTTTCTACTGACATTCAGACTTCCTTTTTCGCATCAAGTGCAATTACGGCACCTGCATTTCCACAGGTGGGATCATGAAGGTATTCTTTCATTAATCCAATAATTTCAAAACCAATTTTTTGCTGTACAGAAACTGTGCGGTCAAACAATTCACCCCGCTTCACTTTTTCAAAATATGCTTCTACATCCATCTGATCCTTAAATTTTTCATACCCATTCAACATGCCGACTGTAACCTGTCCTTTTAGTTTTAACAGCCGGCAGGTATATTGCCTGGCCCGGTATAATGATTTGGCAATTCCTTTCTTCCGGTAATCGGGATGCACGCTTACATCAACGCCATACAACCATTTTCCATCAGGCTCATGCGTGGTAAGCCAGCCTTCGCCCATTACTTGCTTAAAAGTATGTTGCTCGGGTTGCCTTTTGTTAAAGTGATACCGCATGGTGGTGGTAGCTCCAACTACCAGTTCTCCGTTTAATGCTACAAACTGTCCTTCCGGAAATATTTCAAGGTGTTTTCTGTATTGTTCAGCATGCAGCAATTCGTCGTCAGCAAGTGCCGGGAATACTTTTCGCTGCAATTGCTCCAGTTGTTCGGCATGCACTGCACGCATTAATGTAATCAGAAGGCCACCTTTTAGTATTTCTTCGTAGAACATCTGATTAAATTATTTTGCCTGCATGTATCATGATTTGCACTTCATTTTCTCTGACAACCTAATTAATTAACATAGAAACTTATAATTTCCTGGTAAACTTCCTGGTAGTCCTGCAACCCAACGTTTTGCTTGTCAAGCACAGGTAGACGTCATGCCAGCGATGTAATGTCAATTGAATACTAAATATTGAATTTCAACACTCTATATTCAACACTCAATAATCAATTTTCAATATTGTCACACCCTTCCAGTTAAGACCATATGAACAATCAATTTTTCATTACAACACCTTTAGCACATTCAAAAATACTTTCTTCAGGAAAAATAACCGAAACCCAGGTAAACCAGTACCGTAATGCCAAAGGCCAGCAAGGCATACGGTAACTGTGAAAGGGCATGGTCAAGATTATTAGTGTCCGTACTTTGCGAAGTCAGTATGGTTGCATCGGAATAAAGGCAGGCATTGGCTCCAAAAACGCCGGCACTCACCACAGCTCCTACATTTATCAACGGATTCGAACCCAACGAGATTGCTAACGGTATGATGATGGGAATTGCCACTGCATAAACACCCCATGATGAACCGGTAGTAAAAGAGATAAAGGAGATGGCAACAAACACTAGCACGGGAAGCAGCTCTTTATTAACCAGCGGTTTTACACTGTCGATTACATACTGTGTAAGTCCCAGTTGATCACCTGCATCCTTCAATACATAACTCATCACCACCAATGCCAAAGCATATAACATACTGTTAAATCCGGCAAAAAGCGTTTCAGAAAGCTGCTGAAAGGAAGCCAGTTTCATAATCATGTAATACACAAAAGTAAATGCCACCGCAATCATTACTCCTTTCAAAGCATCATAGTCCAGCAATACGGTTGCTGCCAATAAAACGATGAGCGGTAAAATGAAATAGACTGATTTTGGATGCTTTTCATTTTCGAAGAGTTCCAGTTTTACCGCGGCTATTTTTTTGCCGGGTGGTATAATTTGCCCAAAGTTTATGGCCCGCGCATTGGCTTTTTTCATCTTACCAAATAATGGAACAACACCGACTATTACCAATGGAATCATGAATATGGAAACCCAACTGTAGGCAACGTATGGAATCACCTGCCAATACGCATGGTTGGCAGTTTCTTCACCACCAAAATCACTCTTTATCAAAATAGAGCCAATAAAAAGCGTCCAAGTAGATATAGGAACGATCACACTCAGCGGTGCAGCAGTTGTATTGACAATATAGGCAAGTAACTCTCTAGGAATCCGGAAATGGTCGGTGATTTTTTTCATGGTAATGCCGACCGTTAATGCGCTGAGATAATCGTCGAGAAAAATAAAAAGGCCAAGGCCCCAGGTGCCAAATAAAGCAGCCTTTCTGGTTTTAATACGCTTCAACATATCATCACCGAATTTCAAAGCGCCCCCAGACCGCACCATTAATCCGATTAAAGAACCATACAAACCACAAACAAGTATTACCCAAACGGTACTTTCATCCTGCATAACCCTGTATAGTGCATCCACGAACCCGGTAAAGAAATTTCCTCTTTCCAGTATCAGGAATCCCACAATACAACCAATGAGCAGCGGTTCAAAAGAGGTGCGTAAAAGAATGGCCAATATGATGACCACCAGGGGAGGGATGAGTGCAAGGGCGCCGTAGTCCATGCAACAATCAAGTTATTTTTAAAACAGATGCTAAACCTGAATTTATTTTTTCATTTGAATCTCTGAAATGTTGCCGATCATTTTGGTAATCGGTTCTACAGACACAGAACGTACCTGGAAACAATCATCAGCGGAAGTCTTGGAAAGATTATTTATCGAATCGGGTTCAATTTTTATCATCCAGGGTGCTATTGAATAATGATCCTTCCAATCTGTAAGCGGTACGATAATTTTCAGTGGCAATTTCCCCAATGCATCATCATTTACAATAACTGCCGGCCGTGATTTCCGAATCTCAGCTCCCACAGTCGGATCTAAATTGATTAGCCAAATTTCACCGCGCTTCATAGAAATTTTCAAAATCAATGGAGGTGAAAGCAGTTAACTCTTTGTCTTTAACATAATCCTTTTGCAAAAGCATCGCTGCTTCTTCTAAAATTTTAGATGGCTCGGTTCGCAATGTCTCAATAGTTTTCTCAAGAAAAGTCAGGCGATCATCATATTCGAGATGACTTATTTCTTCCACTAAAGTTTTTACGTCCATTTTGCAAAGCGTTGTCTAGTAAAAGTAAGATTTGAGTTACATATTATGCTATAAATTTCCAATAGAAATCAGCTTCTTCTCCAAATACTCATATAACCCTTCGCTTCCACTTTCATGGCCGATACCACTTTGCTTCCATCCGCCAAAAGGCGCTTCTGTAGCATGAGGCGCCCATTCATTGATGCCAACCATACCGAACTCAAGCTTCTCAGACAGTAAAATAGATGTTTTGAGGTCATTGGTCCAGATGTATGCTGCAAGGCCATATGGTGTATTGTTTGCTTTCGCAATTACTTCATCTAATGTATCAAAAGGCTCCACAGGTAATACGGGGCCAAAAATTTCTTTATCAGCAAAGCGTGCTGTTCCTTTTCTATCGGCAATTACCGTGGGTTCGATGAAAAATCCCTGCTCCCTTTTTGTTCCGCCCGTTACAATTTCTGCCCCTTCCTGCTTTGCTTCCTCAATCAGCGACATCACCATTTCTTGCTGCCTGCGATTGATTAAAGGGCCCATTCGCGAATCAGTTTCCAACCCATTTCCGGTAACATGCGCTTTTGCATAATGCGCTGCAGCAGTTACAAAGGCCTCATAAATTTTCCGTTGAACAAAAAAACGCTGTGGCGCAACACAAACCTGTCCGGCATTCCTGAACTTTGAAGTAACTGCCGTTTTTGCCACCTGTTCCACATCTACATCATCCATAATAATTACCGGTGCATTGCCACCAAGTTCGAGGGCAAGCTTTGTATTGGTTTTAGAAGCACCATCCATCAGAATCTTACCTACACGGGTGCTTCCGGTAAAAGAAATCTTTTTCAGCTTCGGACTTTCCAACATGGCTTCACCGATTTTCGCAGAATCTCCATTGACCAGGTTGGCCACACCATCCGGAATGCCGGCCTCTTTTAACGCCATAAATAAATTCATTGTAGACAGCGGTGTAAACTCAGAACCTTTACACACTATCGTACAGCCCGCAGCCAATGCAGCAGCACAGGCACGAGCAGGATTGTAAGCCGGAAAATTCCAGGCTGTGATCACACCAATCACACCCATTGGCTGATAGATCACACTCATGCGTTTGTCGGTGCGTTGAGAAGGAATAACCCTTCCATATGTTCGCTTTCCTTCTTCTGCATACCATTCGAATAAGTTAGCCGCCACTTTCCACTCTCCTTCTGCCTCTGCTTTAGGTTTTCCTGATTCCAGCGTGGTCTCCCTTCCGAAGCCAATTACATTTTTGCGAATAATCTCTGCTGTCTTCTTCAACTGTTCGGCGCGGGACCATGCTGAAAGACTGCTCCAGGATGGGAAAGCATTTACTGCAGCAGTTATTGCAAGGTGTCCATCGGCTTCATTTCCATAGGGAACAACGGCAACCACTTCTTCTGTTGCCGGATTTACTACATCCCAGGTATTTCCGTTGGCGGCATTGCACCACTGACCGTTTATAAGTTGTTGTTTCATTCCTTAAATTGAAAACATTCCGTTAAAAGTAAAGACTTCAAACAACAATTGCTTGTATGCCACGCTAAATATTCATTAGCATATTATCAATAAGGTTCGGTGAGCAATTTCATCTGAACAGAGACTATCAATACATCCTCAATTGGGAGAGATATTCCCGACTAATCTGAATTCGCTTAAGCGATAAAATATTACTTAATGCGCCGCAATTCGCAAGGAGGGTTCCATTATATTCACTCGATTTCCCTAAGATGAAGAATCTCTTTACTCCCGATTGCCGGGCGAATCATATCAGCTTTCAATGTTTTAAGAGCAACCGTATTTCCATCGGCTGCCACAAACTCTACTTCAAATGCTTCTCCGTTATTATAAATTAGGACTACTGTACCGATATCACCGGTTTTCAAATGATGCTCCGGAAGATCAACTTTCAATGCTATGGTGTCTAATTCATTTATCATGTTATCAAAGTTAAGTTTTTTCAGGGTAAGCTGTAACAAACCTTGCAATTGCAGTTCCATCCAAAACATGCCAAACGGTTTTCAACATCAGGGTTCTTTTATCAGGCACTGTTAGTAATCCTGTAACACTGTATAGAATGCCGTAATCATTTTCCCTGATCTCTTGCACTTCATTCTGCTCCGCAATAGAAATTATTTGTTCTCTTAAAAACTGTGCTTAGCTGATATCATATGGGTGCCTGACAAATTGCAGTTCCTGGCGATAAAAATATATAAGCGCGAAGTCGCAAAGTCGCCAAGAAAAGTAAAATTGCAATTTATTCTGTGTGATTTTCTTTGCGGCTTAGCGTCTTTGCGCTAAAAAAAATGAGCTAAGGATTCCCCAATCAGTAATAAGTGCAATTTGTCATACACCCTCTCATATCCGAAGCGTGAAAACAACTTTGATTTGTCACGTGCTCTTCCCGGCCGATTCTCAAGCAAGTACCGGATGATCTTGTCTTCTGATACAGACAATTGGAATGTTTCCTGTAGCTTCATAATGAATGCTAGAAATAAAGTTTACAAACAATAATTGCAGTGATCACGCATACTAAATCCACCAGCAACATCATACCAAGTGTATATCGTGTATTTTTAACACTTACTGAACCGAAATAAATCGCAATAACATAAAAAGTAGTTTCTGCCGCACCCTGAAACAGGCATACAATCTGGCCGGTGAAGCTATCTGCTCCATACGTTTTCATAGCATCGAGCATAAAGCCACGTGAACCACCTGCACTAAAAGGGCGCATCAGTGCTACGGGTATGGCATTGATGATTTGTTGATCTACACCAAATACTTTCAATGCCGCAGAAACGCCACCCATCACAATATCCATCAATCCTGAATTGCGGAAGATGCTGAGCGCAACGAGCATGGCAATCATGTAAGGAAGAATTCTGATGCCGGTGGTAAATCCGTCTTTTGCACCGTTGATGAAGGAGTCGAAGATGTTGGTTTCCTTCTCCACAAAGTATTTCTCTTTCCAAAAGCTGTAGGCAACAATCGCTAAAATAATAATGAGTAAAACACCATTGCTCAGGTTACCGGTGAAATGAAGTTTTTCAATTCCCTGTAACCGGCTGATGAAGTACATCAAACCTGCAATCACTAAACTAATTGCTGCCACCACTCCTACTACCACGCCATTGAGCAAATTGATACGCTGACGGATGCCTACAAAAATCAATGCAGCTATGGTACCTATAAAAGAGGTGATGATTACAGGCAACATAATGTCAGCAGGATTGCTCGCATTCATGGCTGCACGGTAACCAATGATGGAGGTGGGTATGAGTGTTAGACCGGCTGCATGCAAACAGAGGAACATGATCTGGCTGTTGGTGGCCTTTTCCTTTTCCGGATTTATCTCCTGCATGCTTTCCATGGCTTTCAAACCGAAAGGGGTTGCAGCGCTATCAAGTCCTAAAAAGTTAGCAGCGAAATTCATAGTCATAAAGCCATAAGCAGGATGTGCTTTGGGAAGATCAGGAAAAATTCTGGTGAATAACGGTGCAAGAAACCTTGCCATTTTCTCTGTTGCTCTTGAATCGGTGAGCAGGTTCATCAAACCACAAAAAAAAGTGAGGTAACCGATTAATGGTAGCCAGATATCGGTGATGGTATTTTTGCAGGTGGGAAAAATGCCGTCGGCTTTTTGTGTTCCCGAACTTATTTGTACCACTCCGGCTTTATTGAGGGTAAACAGTGAATCACCTGATTGAAATCCTGCTTCACCGCTTTGTTTTATCACTTCGAACAGTATGCCATTATTATTTTTAAAAGGCAGCGTATCCTGTTCTGAAATAACTACCGGTTCTCCCTGTTTCCCATTTACGATACCGCTGAAAGAATACATTTCTCCCATGAGCAGCAGGAAGAAGGCCCAGGTGATGCTGGTGATGAGGATGATAGTGAAGAAGCGGCTAAGAGCCATTTATTGTTTTTGCAAAATGGAAAATAACTAAATAAACGGGTCTTATATTAGGTAATAAAGAGTTTTGAAAATTTCCCGGGAGAATAAACCGGCAATGCTGCATTACGAAAATCCTTTTCATTTCGGGTTATGATACATTCCATCCTTTCTGCAATAGAGCAATAATATTGTATTGCATCTTCGAAATCCCTGAATTCCTTAAACAAGGATTGAAGTGCCTGATGGACGATGGATTCACTTACCTCAATGATTCGGAGGTGATCGCAAATTTTTTCCATATCGTGTTTTGCCTGAATAGTATTATATGCTCTTTCAACCAGATAAAATGCATTGGCAATACTTAACGAAGAGGTAAAAAAGTTGAAATGCCCTGAAGCAGAAAAAAGTTGAATGGCATCGGAATAAAATGGTTCACGCTTAAGATTCAAATCCAGAATTACATTGGTATCAAGAAACACTCTTTTCATTTCAAATACTTGTTAGTCAAATATTCAAGTCGCGGATCGCCGGTAATTTTCCTGGGCTTTTTACCACCCCCGAGTTGCTTAATCCATTCGGGAACTTCCATAGAAGATTTTTGCTTTCTGCTTTTTTCAGGCATCTCATTAATATACTCTTCTATCATTTTGGAAACACTCTGGCTACGACGTTTTGAAATCCTTTTTACCTTGGCTACCGCCTGGTCGTCCATTCTTAAAGTTAATTTCGTTTGCATAATCCCGTTTTATACGTCAAAGATAAAAAATGTGCCGTACAATATTACCTTGACAATTCGATTAATGCCTCTTCAATAATATCCAATCCTCTCTTCAAATCCTTCTCTTCAATCACCAGCGGACTTAGCACTCTCACTACATTACCATTTACACCAGCACTAATGATGATCAATCCCTTTTCATAACAACGCTGTGTGAGTTGCTTTGTCAATTCCCCATTTGGTTTTTGAATAGCTCCATCATGAGAAACTTCAAAAGCCATCATCGCACCTAATCCCCGTACATCAGAAATGTGCTGTGGGAATTTTTTCTTCAGTTCTAAAAAACGATTACGAATAATTTCTCCAACTGCATTTCCTTTTTCATTGATATCAATCTCCTGCATATAATTTAATGTCGCGATTGCTGCGGCACAACAAACCGGATTCCCTAAGTAGGTACCTCCGATAGTCCCGGGATTGATGCTGTCGATCACTGAAGCTTTTCCAATCACCGCACCCAAAGGCATTCCGCTGGCCATTGATTTTGCCCAGGTAGAAAGGTCGGGGGTAATATCAAAGTGCTGGTAAGAAGCCCACTTTCCTGTTCTGCCGAAACCGGTCTGCACTTCATCAACAACCATCATAATACCATAGTCATCACAAACTTTCCTCAGTCCCTGTATGTATTTTTTAGGAGCTACATTAAAACCTCCTTCACCCTGCACACATTCGATGATGATGGCCGCCACATTCTTTTCAGAAACATAATAGTGAAAGAACTCATCGAGTTTCTTCAAATGAAAGTCTGCGAATTCATCCTCACTCCTGCCATCTGCATCATGTGCAACATCAGGAAACTCCAACCGGTAGACTTCCGGTGCAAACGGGCCGCAGCCCATTTTGTAACTTACTTTAGAAGTCAGGGTGGTTGCCATCAACGTCCTGCCGTGGAATGCACCTGTAAAACAAATTACTGCCGGACGGCCTGTTGCCTGCCTGGCTATTTTGATGGCATTCTCTACACTTTCAGCGCCGGAATTGGTGAGCATTACTTTCGTTGCCTCACCATGTGGAAACAAACGGATCAGTTGTTCTGCCACATCCAGATATAAATCATAAGCGGCAACGCCAAAACAGGTATGAATGAACTTCGCGGCCTGTTCCTGTATTGCTTTTACTACGGTTGGCGGACAATGCCCTGCATTCAGCACACCGATGCCGCCTGTGAAATCGATCAGTTGGTTGCCATCCACATCAGTAACTATAGCGCCGCTGGCTCCTGAAATGGTAGATGGCGTGAAAATGGTGAGTGCATTGGGAACCAACCTCTTTCTCCGCTCGAAAAGTTCTTTGCTCTTCGACCTTTGTTTAAAAAGTTCGTATCCGGATTCTTCTTTTTTGGTGGTGATAATAGCCATAAATTAGTCGTTAGTAGTTAGTAGTTAGTCCTTAGTCTTTAGTCTTTAGTCTTAGTATGTTTGTGCTGAATGGATATCGTTTTTCAATAAAATTCTTCAAACAGAATAACCTTTATTGATCAATGTAAATTGTTTTCACGTTGGTAAATTCCTTCATGCCGTACCCGGAAAGTTCTCTTCCGTAACCAGATTTCTTAATACCGCCAAAAGGCAGTCGTGGATCACTTTTAACCAGTGCATTGATGAATACGCTCCCTGCATTGATCTCTTTGGCGATGCGCTGCCCTCGCTTGATATCGGCTGTCCAAACAGATGCACCGAGGCCATACCTGTTTGTATTGGCAAGTTGGATTGCTTCCGATTCATTCTTTGCACCTATAATGGAAGCGATGGGGCCAAACATTTCTTCATCAAATGCAGGCATACCGGGAGCGACATTCGTCAGCAATGTAGGCTGATAATTATTCCCTTCGCGTTTACCCCCGAATAACACTTCCGCATGTTGCTTGCGAGATGCCTTTTGCTGTTGTTCCAGTTTTTTTGCCAGGTCTGCACGTGCCATTGGTCCCATAGTAGTTTCAGGATGCAATTGGTTGCCCTGTTGAATTTTATCTGCAACCAATATCAATTGTTCCTGAAAAGCTTCCTTCACCGATTCCAATACGATGAAACGTTTGGATGCAATACAGGACTGCCCCGCATTTTGCATACGTGATTGCATAGCCACGCTGGCCGCCTTTTCAAGGTCAGCATCTTCCAGCACGATTAAAGGATCACTGCCTCCCAGTTCCAATACTGATTTCCTGATGTACTTGCCTGCCAATGCTGCCACCGATGATCCTGCCATTTCGCTTCCGGTGAGGGTAACACCCTGTACAATGTCATGCCCAATAATTTTTTCGGTTACGTTGATATCAACAATCAGCGACTGAAGCAAACCATGCATGGCGCCTGCCTGCAAAAATGCAGAGGCAATTTCTTTTGAACACTGAGATACATTCGGGGCATGTTTTAACAGTACAACATTGCCGGCCATAATGGAGGGTGCCGCAAAACGTATCACCTGCCAGAAAGGAAAGTTCCATGGCATAATTGCAAATACGGCTCCAATAGGTTGAAAGGTAACAAGACTCTTTTTTGCATCGGAAACAATCACTTCATCTTTCAGCAAGGCCTCTCCTTTTAAAGCATAGAATTCACAGGCTATGGCACACTTCTCCACTTCGTTCCGGGCCTCCTGAAGTACTTTACCCATTTCCATGGCAATGGTAAGCGCATAACCCTCCTTGCCTGCACGAAGTACTTCTGCAAGATTTGACAAGAGTTGACTTCGTTCTTCATAGCTACTCTTTCTCCATGCTGAAAATGCTTGTGCGGAAAGTTGTAGTGCCTGGTCCAACTGATGGTCAGACATTAATGGATGTTCTGCAAAAACGGACCGGTCAAATGGATTTATGGATTTAAAAGTTTTCATGATAGAAATGGTCTGTGGCAATTGAAGCCAACATTTAATTTGTTTCCGGTATCCGGAATTTCCTATTAGTTAGTTTTTGATGAAAGAAAGCCTGTTAGTAACCAGGATACTGTGTAATAACTCCATTGGTAGCCGTTACCTCCCGCAGCGGAATCGGGAATACCGGCAATACTTCTTCACCCAATGTTTCCTGAACTTTCTGTAATCGTGCTAGGTCAAAATACCGATGGCCTTCAAAGTTCAGTTCTGCGCGTCGTTCTTCTGCCAAAGCCAGTTCATACAATCCGGGTACATCAAAATCATCTGTAGCGTAAGCAGGCAATCCCCTGTTTTCCCGGATCAGGTTCAAATCATCCAGGCCTCCTCCCTGCAGTCCTCTTGCTTCAGCACGTATCAGGTACATTTCAGCAATGCGTATTACCAGTGCATCATTATCCTGAAAATCTTCGCCCCGGTACTTCTGTGTTCTCCCATCCGGTTCAATACTTAGGTCGTTGTTTACAAAATCAACCAATGCACCACGTGGATCATCCGGGCGTGATTCAAAAAAGAAACGGAGATCCTCAGCTGCCAGGAATAAAACTTCCGATCGCAATGCATCCGGCCGTGCATAGGTTGCAGCATTGTACTGACTTCTATCCTGTCCGTTAAAAACCAATTCGAAGATTGCTTCAGCAGAAAGTTTAGAGGTATAGATCTGGTTAAAGCTGCCGGCTTCTAAAAGTGAAGCGTAGCCCGCATCGATTACTTCAGTTGCGTAACTGTCGGCCTGCGTAAAATCCTTTTTATACAGGTAAACTCTTGCCAGCAATGCATTCACAGCATTAAGTGTCATAAACATGGCACCTTTAAATGCCGCAGGATCTGAACGATAATCATCATTTTGAATCAGGCTTTGTGCTTCAACCAGATCGCCGGTGATGGCATCGTAACTTTCCGCTACAGAACTTCTGCCGATGAATGTAGTTGGTTCAACTACCTGCTTCACTACAGGAATTCCATATTCGGAAGCAAGATTCCAGTGCTCACCAAACATGCGTAAGAGGTCGAAATGTGCCAGCGCACGAATGGCCAGCGCTTCTCCTTTTATATCGTTCCGTATCTTATCACTCAAAGTCGGATCATCAATTGCATCTACATTGGCAAGTATCTGGTTGGCTGTATAGATGGTATTGTAGATGGCAATCCAGGTATTCTGCACATAGATATTTGCGGAGGTGAGGGTCTTGTCGCCCAGTTCATTTACATCCGGACTGTCATAACCACCGGTGGCACCGTTATCGCTGTAGGCATCCACCATCAATGGAAAATACCCGCCATAGTAGTACACATTCTGCAATGTATTGTACATTCCGATTCGTGCAGATTCGAGAGAATTCGCATCCTGAAACATATTTTCCTGTGCCACATCATTGGGTGATGTTTGATCAAGAAACTTCTTACATGATGAAAGCGATGTGGCTATGAACATCACCAATACACAATAAATGTATCGCTTCGCAGATACGGAACTCTTTAATTGCCGGAACGTATGTTGAATTTTCATTATTGAAAATTTTTCTTTTTTAGAAATTAAAATTGAATCCTACCGTGAAGGTTCTTGCCTGCGGATAGGCAGCATAATCAACACCTGCAGTTTCAGGATGATCACCACCGGTGGAACTTACTTCAGGATCAAATCCTGAATAGCCGGTAATCAATACTGGATTTTGCACCTGCGCATAGATGTATAATGAGTTATAGGTATGCTTCACTTTAGGTTTGAAGGTGTAACCCAGGTTGATGGTACGAATGCGGAAATAAGAAGCATCCTCCAGTGTTTGTGATGAGTTCTGCAATACATTTTGATTGATGAGCGATGCCCGTGGAATATCTGCCTGGTCGCCGGGTTGCTGCCACCGATCATCCACTTCATGTGAGTTATTGGTATAAACCTGGTAAAGGATGAGGTCTTCATCCCATCCTTCATCACTCCAGCCAAGCGATTCGTATTCACCCCGTATCAGGTTGTACACATCGTTGCCCACGCTGAAACTTGCAGCAATGCCCAGGTCCCAGTTTTTCCAGGCCAGCGTTGTATTGAAGCCTCCATACATATCCGGTGTGGCTTTACCTATTATTTGTGAATCGTCGCCGTCAATGATGCCATCGTCATTAATGTCTTCATACATTGGATCTCCTGTTTCGGGATCCACTCCCAGGTAATTCACGCCCCAGAAAGTACCAAGGGCCTGACCTTCCTGTAAAATGTGTGTAGGTGAAAGGTCGTTGTAGGCATTCACCAAAACACCATCGGTGCTTAAGTCGATGATCTCATTATGCAGCGTGCTGATGTTGAAACCAATATCCCACCTGAACTCACCATCGAAAGGCACGGCATTTAATGAAAATTCAAAACCCCTGTTCAGTACATTGCCATAATTGCGGGTAATGCTTTCAAAGCCTGTGGTGCCCGGAATGACATCTTCACTTAACAGATCTGTTTTATTTGATTTATAATACTCCAGTGAGCCATACATTCTTCCGTGAAAAAATTCATAGTCCACTCCAAAGTTGACCATCTTATTGGTTTGCCATTTCAGGTCGGGATCAGCAATGTTGCGTGGATTGAGACCTGACTGGCCATTATAGGTAACAGGTATCCAGAAAGAAATGTATTGAAAGTCCCCAATCTCCTGATCACCGGTTAAGCCATAGCTGGCCCTTATTTTCAGATCGGTTAGCGTGTTATTTTTCGGCCAGAAATTTTCATCTGTCAACCTCCAGCCTGCTGATATTGCAGGAAAAAATCCATATTGGTTACTTGGAGAAAAACGGGAAGAACCATCGGTACGTGCACTCACCGACAAAAGATACTTTCCTTTATAATCATAATTCACCCTGCCAAGAAAAGACACCAGTGCCCAGTTGGAACCTTCATCAACACCGCCTGTAATGGTGGCTGCGCTGGATACATTGGTGAGGTTGCTGCCAATCGGAAATCCTTGTCCGCTGATGGATTGCCGGCGGGAGTCGGATTGCTGCAGTGTAAAACCGCCTACTGCACTAAGGTGATTGTCTTTGTTGATATTATAGTCATATGAAAAGATATTCTCACCGAGCCAAACCAGCTGGTTGAAAGTTCCATTCGTAGCTTTTCCACCTACATTTTCTGCATCTACCGTTATAGGCGAAAAATAGAGATCATCGGAAAGATTGGTATAATCGATGGACCAGGAACTCCTGAATTTCAAATTCTTTACAATTCTCCATTCTCCATACAACGTTGCCAATGCACGATAGCTGGAGGTATATCCCTGTACTTCATGGGCCGATTTCACCGGGTTATCAGATAACCAGGAAACCTGGTAGTCTTCGAAACCTGCATAGCTGCCATCATCATTATAAACAGGCATAAGTGGGGATGCACCCAATGCATTGGTCACCACGCCGGTATATACATCGTCATTAAAACTTCTCCTGTTGCGGGAATAGGTAAGTGACAGATTTTCACCAAAAGAGAAGTGGTCATTGATCTGATGGTCAATATTTAATCTTGTATTGAATCGTTTGTAATAAGATTCAATCACGATACCCTGCTGATCGAAATAAGAAATACCGGAATAGAATTTTGTTTTTTCATTTCCGCCACGTGCTGAAAATTCCAGGTTGTTGACCGGTGCGCTTCTGAATATTTCATCCAACCAATCTGTATTTACACCTGTATACCAGGTCTCCGGCAATGGATTGGTCAACAAAGCAGGATCGAAATCCGGGCCGAATATTTCCGGATCCTGTTCATAGGCATTCAGATCATTCTGACGGCCTTCTTCTACCAGCGATACAAACTCATCGGAACTCAGAAATTTGATCGGGTTGGCAACCTGTTGAATGCCGGTGTAGTAGTTCAGTCCAAATTGTGTTTTACCGGCGGCGCCTCTTTTGGTAGTAATCAATATTACACCGTTTGCGGCACGGGCGCCATAAATCGCTGCAGAGGAGGCATCCTTCAGTATTTCTATCGAGGCTATGTCATTCGGATTAATATCAGAAATAGAAGAAATACTCTGGCCATTGCCTGTAACATTTCCCTGTGTATCAAAAGAGGTAGCCATGGCCGAATTGCTTTCGCTGAGCAATGGAATACCATCCACTACATATAATGGATTGCTTTGTCCGCGCACACTCACCAACAAACTTGAACCCGGCGTACCGGAAGGGTTTGTTACATTAAGCCCGGAGACTTTACCTTGAATGCTGCCGGCAATATTACCTATCGGCTGATCTTTAAAATCTTTATTATCCACAGAAGAGATCGCACCGGTCACATCACTTTTTTTCTGCGTTCCATAACCCACTACAATCACTTCCTCCAGTTCCACATCGGATTGAAGGATTACGGTCAAAGCTGTTTTTCCCGTCAGAAAGTTCACTTCCTGGTCTGCATACCCAACATAGCTGAAGATCAGTGTTCCGGCAGCATCAGGAACCTGGAACGAGAAACTACCATCATCACCGGTGATGGTCCCTATTGCCGGGTTTTCCTTCAGCCTGATGGTAACGCCAAGCAATGCTTCCCCTTCGGTATCCTTTACTGTACCAATTAATGTTGTTTGCGCCGATGCAGGCAATTGCAAAAACAACAGGAGAACGAAAAACATTAGAGTAAGGCTTCTTATCATTTGAACCGGTTTTAGTTTTTTTTAGAAGCGGGCCCGGATTTCACCAAACTGAGATCCGGTTGCGCAATTTTAAAGACCCTGAAATACATATTGGTGGAGGTTTCATCAACCCCTTTTATCTTATGAATTTTTTCATTCATGAGCCAAATCAAATGATCGTTGTTCCTGCACATCACATTTACTTCAAGGTCGTAGATTCCTGAAATCATGGCCAGGAAACTTACTTCCGGCAGACGGGCAATTTTTTCTGCAACCGGAATGATCTGACTGGCCGGACTTACTTTAATAAAGATGCTGGCATAGGCATGAAAACCAATTTTCTCCGGATCCACCCTGCCAATAACCTGCAAAGTTTTTGTTTCTGTTAACCATTGTATGCGGTTACGGATCGTTCCAACAGAAACCTTCAGAGATTCGGCAACTTCCGTAAATGACTTCCTGCCATCCTTCTGTAACTGTGAAAGAATCAGGAAATCAAGTTCATCCAGTTCGTTGTGGACTTTTTCCGGCATACAAGATTGCAGGTTGACTGAAACAAAGATTAAGCGTTTTAATCAATTAAACAATAGATCGTTGCATAATTTGCAAATATTATGTTATTCTGGTACAAATTTTTTAGTAATCAGCGTAATCCAGATCAGATAACAAAGCATTCGGTTCGAGGGTAGGATCACTTGTACATTTTAAAAAAGGAAGAAACAGTGCGAAGCAGTAAAGGATTATCGGAAGTGCTTTTTATACACTCAAACCATTTAACAAAAACTAATGAAGTAACAACTTGCTCCCGGTGATTTTTTAGTTTACAACTCAATAACAAGGAAGAACAAATTGTCGTGCAACCAGTGATACGGCTGTATACCAAATTGACGCGCAAGTTCTGTTTAAATAATTGGATATATGGAACCGTTCCTCACAAAGTGATCCTGCTTACATTGGATTGTTTATCTCGCACAGGTTGCTAAGCCCGCAAAGAAAAACTACGCAATCCGGCTCTGCGTCCTTTGTTTGATAGCTTCAGAAGGTCATTTTTAAGATATTGTCATGATGATCGACAATTTGGAATCCACCCTGTTATACGGGCGTACGACAATTTGGTTATTAAAAATTGTGTGTTCAATATTGATTTTTGTCATTGTAAGGTGAAACGACGAAGCAATCCCCACCACGAAGCGTCATTGCGAGGAGGAACGACGAAGCAATCCCCATGGACTACTAAACTATTAATTGCTTCTCATCAGGGGATTGCTTCATCCCGCCATTGGGACTGTGATAATTCAAACATTTTATTGGCGGGATTCGCAATGACGGTTAATCAAAGCGTCACTGCATGGTGAAATAACGAAGCAATCCCACCGCAAAGAAGCCAAGTCGCTAAAAAAATAAAATCACTGATGATCCTCCGCCTCTTCTTAGCGACTTGGCGTGTTAGCGCTAAATTAAATCCTTCGTGGATGGTATCATTAATACCAATTTAGATTTGTCGTACACCCTGTTATACAGTTACCACGATTTTGTGATGAGCGCAATGTATATTTGCACACTTTATCAAATAAAATGTTGCAGTGAAGGTTACAGAATATATAAGTAAGTCAGAAACGACGATGGTGTCCTTTGAAGTGCTTCCGCCTATGAAAGGCAAAAGCATCCACTCAATTTATGACACGTTGGATCCATTAATGGAATTCAAACCCCCGTTTATCAATGTAACCTACCATCGTGCAGAATATATCTACAAGCGCAATGCGCAGGGTTTGTTTGAAAAAACGATCATCCGCAAACGGCCGGGTACTGTTGGTATTTGTGCAGCGATAGTGAACCGGTACAAAGTAGATGCGGTACCGCATATTGTCTGCGGCGGATTTACGGTAGAAGAAACAGAAGATGCGTTGATTGATCTTGCATTCCTGGGAATCGATAATGTCTTATTGATTCGAGGCGATCCAAATAAAAATGAAGCCTCATTTGAAGCAGAACCGGGTGGTCACCATCATGCAATCGACCTGTTGAAGCAGGCTGTTAGAATGAACCATGGTAATTTTCTGCAGGAAGATATTACTGATGTAGTGCCTACCAACTTTTGTATTGGGGTAGCCGGTTATCCTGAAAAACACTATGAAGCACCCAATATGAGCATGGATCTTCAATACCTGAAAGAGAAAGTAGATGCAGGTGCAGATTACATTATCACGCAGATGTTTTTTGATAACAATAAGTTCTTCGAATTTGTGAAGAGTTGCCGCGAAATGGGTATTACCGTACCAATAATACCGGGCATTAAGCCCATTACGAACCGCAAGCACATGAATACCTTGCCCCGACTTTTTCATGTTGAAATTCCTGAAACGCTTGCCAGCGAATTACAAAAGGCAAGCAGTGATGAAGCAGCTAAAAAAATTGGTATTGACTGGTGCATACAACAATGCAAAGAACTGATGGCGCACAAAGTTCCGTTAATTCACTTTTATACCATGAGTAATCCTGGGCCTGTGAAAGCAGTGGTAAGCAAAGTATTTTAAGTCGCTGAAGATGCCTGCCCAATCATGCATCCTGGTGTATGACTATAAGTGCTTGCTGAGAAACAAACGCAAATCATCTCCGGCAGGAAAAAGCAAAGCCTGTAATCCTGCGGCTTTGGCTCCTGCAACATGCTGCGGACTGTCATCAATAAATAATGTTTCCCCGGGCAACAGGTTATTGTCACGGATTACTTTAAGGAAAATCGCAGCATCAGGTTTTCTGAGGCCTACCAAGAATGAATAATATACATTCTCAAAAAAAGCATCAAGGTCATGGCGACCATGTGCTTCCATCAGGTAACCGGTGAGTTTTTCCAGGTGGATGCAGTTAGTATTACTTAACAGGAAAGTCCTGTAATTGCTTTTCACTTCCTGTAATAAATCAAACTTCTCTTTACGAATGCCACCAAGCATGGCATTCCAGGCATCGTCTATCTGCTGATCGGTGAAATTTGCATGGAGTGCGAGGTTCAGTTGATTCCTGAATTCAGAAGCAGTCACTTTTCCGGTTTCCAGCCTGTCGAATAAAGTGGTTTGCTTCAATATGTTAAAGTGCCTGTTGAAATCCACAATACCGAGCTCACTGAAAGCATTCTCCGTTCGTTGAGGATACAGGTCAACAATAACACCACCGTAATCGAAAATAATGTTACGAATAGCAGGCTGATTACGCATGGATCAATTTTTGAATTGTCAAAGATAATTTTTACCCCTCCATATCCATTATGCCGAAACAGTGGGGTGTACTACATATCGTTTAGCATGTTAAGCAATGGTTGGTGGGTTAAATTGTTAAATGGCTAAATGGTTAAATTGCTGCTATATAAACGGAAGGCACAAAATTCAATTTTCCATTCTATGCTGAGAATGTTAAATTTGCCCCGTTTTACATTAACAAGATGTAAAATGCAGGGCCTATAGCTCAGTTGGTTAGAGCGTCGGACTCATAATCCGCAGGTCCCAGGTTCAAGTCCTGGTGGGCCCACTGTATTTGTCAATTGCGAAAGGCCGTTGCAGCACAAAGGATATTTTTTTCATTATTAAGAAAGTTGTGCTGCAAATTGAATCGGTTCCCGTATTCGTTCAATTCAACTTAAAAGGAGCTACCAGTTGAAATTCCGGGATGTTAACATAAAACTGTTTCCCATCTACCATACGTTCCATCAGGTACGTTCCATGCATGCGGCCCATCTCTGTTTTCAGGTGGGAACCTGAAACATATTGATGCGATTTGCCCGGTTCAATCACCGGTTGCAGTCCAACAACACCTTCACCTTCTACCTCCCTGGTAATTCCGCAGGAATCAAAAATGTACCAGTGACGACGCAAAAGCTTCACGGTCCGGTCACTTCCATTTTCAATGGTAATGCGGTAGGCAAACATGAACTCATTGTTCAATGGCTGCGAGTATTCATCCTGGTAAAAAGTTTCTACCGAAATTTTAACGCCTTCGGTGATCTTGGTAATCATGGGGTATTGTTGATTTGTGAAATAAAAGTAGGAAAAGTTTTGCTTTTAGAGTGTGGGTTGAGATGTGGGGATGATTACATGGTAAAATGGTTGAATGGCTGAATGGTTAAATGGTTAAATGGCTAAACTGTTTAACTGTTGAATCAACGATCATCTTTCCAGATTAATACTTCATTAGTTTTTGAATTGTTAAAGTCAGTGCATTTGCCATCACCTTTTCCGGTAATTCCACCATCGGGATGACAAAGGACCGTGCAATCGGCAGTGTACAATTTATTCCATTGATCACAGCATGGTGCATTCACATAATATACTTTCTGTCCCTGGTAGTCATACTGATAAATGGAAGCAGCGGGATTTTGTTTTGGTTTATTTTGAAGTTCGGCAATCATTTGCAGGATGCACTCCGGCGTTGTGGAAATCGCCTTTTTATCACAACTTTTAGCGTCCAATAACAGCATGGCGCTCACAATCAGCAGGTATATTTTCATGAAGTAGTTTTTAGTTAGTCAAACGATTTAAAATAGTACTGTTTCAAAAACAATGATCAATCAGCCAACCATTTCACTTTCTTTACAAAAATAGAAACACCTGATTTGCATATTGAAGACCTTTGAAACTGCAAACTTAAACTAAAGCCAATGAACAGTCCCTTGCAGCAATTGTTTGATCCGCTCTTCGAGGAAAAGAAGGTACAGTTTTGGTTGAAACGGGAGGATCTCAATCACCCCACACTACCGGGCAATAAATGGCGAAAGCTGAAGTACAATCTGCAGGCAGCAAAATCAGCCGGTAAAGAAACCCTACTTACATTTGGCGGTGCCTATTCCAATCATATTGCAGCTGTCGCAGCAGCAGGTGCTGCGTTTGGATTTGCTACCATTGGCATCATCAGGGGTGAAGAAGCTGCGATTCAGAATAAAACCTTGATGCAGGCTGTTGAACAAGGCATGCAACTCCATTTTATTAGCCGTGCTTCCTACCGGGAAAAAGAAAACAGCGATTTCATTGATCAGTTGTATACTACGTTTGGTGATTTTTATTTACTGCCGGAAGGTGGAACAAATGATCTTGCCGTAAAAGGGTGTGAAGAAATAGCAAATGAAATAACTATTGATTATGATTATCTCTGTTGCTCCTGTGGCACAGGCGGAACGCTGGCAGGATTGATTACCGCAGATCAGGGCCATCACCAATTGCTGGGGTTTTCTGCATTAAAAGGAATTCAGGATATGGAAGATAAAATCAGCGCATTGGTGATGACCCGTTCAGGTAAACAATTTACCAACTGGTCGGTCAACCATCAATATCATTTTGGAGGTTATGCTAAACTGCCACCTGAATTATTCGATTTCATTGAAACATTTTTGCTAAAGAATAATATTCTACTCGACCCTGTTTATACAGGCAAGATGCTATTTGGATTAAATGATCTTATCCGCATGGATTACTTTGAAAGAGGTAGCATAATTATCGCCATCCATACAGGAGGTTTGCAGGGTTGGAATGGATTTGAACATATGATATGAGATTGTGCTCTGTGTGTTTACCTTTTTTGAAACCATAGAGGTGGAATTGTTTCAAACGAGGTCTTTATTAAGAATTTTCTTGGTGGGCTTTGTGGTTTCCTTTTTTTGAAACCACAGAGTGCACAGAGGTGGAAGTGCTTCAAACCAGGCCTATGATAATAACTTTCTTTATGGGCATTGTGGTTACTTTTTTTGAAACCACAAAGTACACAGAGGTGGAAGTGCTTCAAACGGGGTTTTTATTGATAATTTTCTTTGTGGGCTTTGTGGTTACTTTTTTTTGAAACCACAAAGTACACAGAGGTGGAATTGCTTCAAACCGGGTCTATGTCAATAATTTTCTTGGTGGGCTCTGTGCTTCCTTTTATTGACAAAAGCATCGGCTTTTTCAAGAAGTTCCAGTCAGTAACCCTTCTGCTCACTCACTCCTTTTATAGTGATAAGCTGCTTCTTCCTTAAGTAAAGGATTACCACCTGATAACTCCTGGTCCTTCCATTCTAATATGAAATTTTTAAAGTAGACCGTTCCAAGATGAGGCATAAAAGCAAATTCAAAATAGTTGTGCTTTTTATCCTGGACGGGAAATACCGATAGCTGATCGGAGTAAAACTGGTGATATAATGAAATCGTATCAGCGGTTTGCAGATTTACAATTGCATTCCCCTGTTGATCAGTTTGAAATTCCATTTTATTGCCATCGCCGGAAACAATTCCGCCTGCATACGCTAAAAGCATGGTGTTCTTATCAGTAACCTGAATCACAATGCCCTTTTGCTTTTTATGATCCTGTCGGATAATCTTAAAGTCTGCTCCGGGCCACGGTTCACTGTCAAACACTATGTTGTTACCTGCTGCTTTCCATGTTCCTTGCCCAGTGCGGTCCAATCCTCCATAAGTAAAGAAGAACTCAAATGTATGGTCTTCCAATAACCGGAATCCGGAACCCACCTCCATCACACCTTCCAGGAAATAAATACCGGCAATTTGTTGGTCAGTCAACTGTGCATTAGATTTTGTTGTGAAAGAAAATGCAAGGAGAAGAACTAAGCAGATTTTTTTCATGAATAAGATTAATAGTTATTAGCAAAACTTTTTATTTCGGTACCGATCTGAATCCAATACAACTATTTTTTTACACTGATTGTCCGACTAACATGGGCTAAAGCCTGCCAGGCCCGGGTTTCACCCTATAACCCACGCTGAAGCGTGGGGCTATAGGATACGTGAGAGTATTGTGTTTTAGCCTAAACCCCAATATTCTAGCCGGACCATACTGATTCTTTAAATGGATAGTTGAATATATTTCAATCTGTGATTATTAATTTTCAGAATGCTATTGAATGGCAATTTTCCCATTAGCCAATTCAGTCCCGTTACTCATCAGGCGGAAAAAATAAATACCACTACCCCATAAACTGCAATCTATTTTGACAAGAGGATCAAAACCGACGGGCCCTGAATGGATTCTTCTTCCTGTTACGTCATAAATATGCATGATCAGTTTATTATAGTCCGGCATTTGCTCATCCGGTAGTTTCAGGTACACCATGTTTTTTGCCGGCTGAGGATAGACATTTATTACTATCTCCGGCAAAGCTACTTCCTCCACTCCCACAGTGCCTTGCAATTTCACCACCCAATAGTCCTTTTTTCCATGATTGCCGGACACATCAAAATTCTGTGATTCGGAATAGCCGGTGAGAATGTAACCTCCGTCGCTTGTTGGTTTAGCCCCATAACAAACATCATTCAATGAACCCCCAAAATGCTGCTGCCATTCAATAATGCCTTCCATATCTGTTCTTACCAACCAATAATCCCAAAAACCATAGTTACCGCCTACGTCACCATCTAAAGATCGGGAATAGCAGGCCAGGATAAAACCTTCATCTCCTACCTGCATGATTTCTGTCGAAACATCCGTAGCAGTTCCGCCCAGGCACTTCGACCAGACCACTGCTCCGGAAGCATTCAGTTTAACAATCCATGCATCATCTTCGCCGTGATTACCGGTAACATCTCCATCAACGGATCCGGTATACCCGCTGATTATAAAGCTGCCATCACTTAATGATACCACACTATTGGCAGCATCATATCCGCTGCCTCCTAAAGACCGTTGCCATTGCAGGTTTCCGGAAGCGTCTGTTTTCACCACCCAAACATCATAGTCGCCGTGATTTCCTGTAACATCACCATCATTTGATTCTGAAAATCCGACTAGGATAAACCCACCATCCGGACACAGTTTTACACTGGCAGCTTTTTCGTAGTTGGTTCCGCCATAACACTTTTGCCATTGCACGTTACCATTCGCATCTGTTTTAACCATCCAAAAATCGCTGCTGCCATGATTGCCACTCACATCCCCATCGTTGGATTGTGAACCTCCTGCCAAAATAAATCCTCCGTCAGGTGTATTGAGCATTGACCCAAAATCATCATAGTCTGCACCTCCATAGCTTTTATTCCACTGCACGGTGCCGGAAGGAAAAAGCCTGACCACCCAAAAATCATAATCTCCATGGTTCCCAAAAACATCGAGATCGGGAGAATTGCTGCTTCCACCAATTACAAAACCACCATCACTCAGTTGCAATGATTTGCGGGCCAGATCGCTGCCGGTGCCGCCCAGGTGTTTTTTCCATTGAAAATTTAATGTAGGGTCCAGCTTTGCAAACCAGTAATCATAATTTCCGCCATGTTGCACCTCTGTTGTTTTCAACAGGTCACCATCACTGGAGGTGGATCCACCTACCACAAAGTAACCACCGTCCTGCGTAACTATTACTTCATATGAAATATCATCCAGTGTGCCTCCCATGGCATGTTGAAACTGAATTTCAGGAACTGATTCCTGTGCATTTGCATTGGCTGTTATTAAAAACATCAATAAAACAAGCGTACAACGACAATACATTAAGGTATGTTTGAAGGCGAAATTATGAAATCAAAAACAAACGACCATCGATTACAAATTCTGGGTGTATGACAAATTACACTTAATGCTGTAGCGTTTATCTTAGCGCCTTGCTTTTTTAGCGCCAAGACGCGAAGTCGCGAAGAAAATCACAAAGGATCAATATGCTACGTTTTTTGGCGTCCTGGCGGCTTCGCGCTTGTATTATTTTATCGCTGAGAAATGCAATTTGTCATACACCCCAAATTCTACAAAAATTCAACCTTTCAACAGTGCATTCCAGCCCTGTGCAGTCAATGGATGCACATTATTTCCTTTGGTAATGAGGTGTGCCCCTTTTTCCTTTGCGGTAATATGCCCTATTACAGAGATGTCCGGATTGTTCTTCACTTTATCAAAATCACCGGGGGCAATAGTAAACAGCAACTCATAATCCTCTCCTCCACTTAAAGCACAGGTAGTAGGGTCAAGGTTAAATTTAAGCGCCATGTTATACGTTTCTTCCGCTATGGGAATTTTGGCTTCATACAAGTCACAGCCTACTTCAGATGCTTCGCAGAGGTGAAGTATCTCTGAAGAAAGCCCATCAGAGATATCAATCATGGAAGTAGGTTTCAGCTGCATTTGCTCAAAGAGTTCAATGATATCCTTCCTTGCTTCGGGTTTCAATTGCCTGCCAACAATATAGGTTTGTTGTTCGAGGTCAGGCTTCACTTCCGGATTTTCCAGGTATACCCTTTTCTCCCGTTCCAGCAACTGCAATCCAACATAAGCACCTCCAAGGTCACCGGTTACGCACAACAAGTCGTTCTCCAACGCTCCGTTTCTCATTACCACATGATCAGGTTTCACTTCTCCTATTGCTGTTATACAAATGGTAAGTCCTTTTAAGCTGGAAGTGGTGTCACCACCTACCAAGTCGACACCATACTTTTCACAGGCAAAGTATATCCCTTCATACAATTCACTGATCGCTTCCAGTGAGAACCGATTGCTGATGGCAATGGACACCGTCACTTGTTTTGGCGTCGCATTCATTGCATAGATGTCGGATAGATTTACGACTACCGATTTATAACCAAGATGCTTCAGCGGAACATAGATGAGATCGAAATGAATGCCTTCCGTCAACAAGTCGGTAGTGACCACCGTCTGCATACCGGAATCATACTCAATAACAGCAGCATCATCACCCACGCCTATCCTGCTGGATTCATTCCGCAATTCAATGTTTTTAGTGAGGTGTCGAATCAAGCCAAACTCACCCAATTCACTGATCTCTGTCCGGGGTTCTTCTTCCATTCTCTTTTTTTGCGGCGAAGTTACGGTTAATTTAAGGTTGGCAGAATCATACAATTATTACGGGTGTGGGACAATTCGTGCATCTTGTGAAGCAATGGTTGGAGGTTAAACTGCTAAATGGTTAAATTGCTAAATGGTTAAATTGATGCGGCGAAGCCGATTACTTGCCATTCTGTAATCACTACTCTACTTTACTCACTTACTCAAATACTTAATACTCAATTTCAACACCCAATAATCTATATTCAATTTGTCGTACACCCATTATTACCTGATAATACCCGCTAATGCATTTTTTGGGAAATTTGCAGTTTGCTGAACTGTTAGCAATACATTCTGATTCAAAAAATTAATAAGTCAAAAAGCCAGTTACAAAATTCATGCAAATTAACTTTCAATATTCACCGGCCATATTGCAGCGTGCGCATACTTTACATTATCGCAAGTTTTTTCTTTTTCAGTCGAGGTTACCGATGCTGATGGGCATATTGGCAATCTGGGCAGGCTTATTGCTTTTTGTTATTCTGGGCTCCGATGGAAACCGGTTTTTGAGTTTATCTCTTGTTTTGTCAGGAATTTTGGCGATCGGAATCTATTTCTGGCTAATGAAAACAACAGGTACAAGGGTTTATAAACGATTGAAAGATTATCATGAACCCTTTCTTATGGAAATCAACAACGATAACATAGAGATGACCATAGGCGGCAGCACCTATGAAATGCCCTGGACAGCATTAAAGAAAGCACTGATTGTACCGGATATGATCCTGTTGTATCCCACGGAAAAGATGTTCTATATTTTTCCTAAGAACAACTTTGAAGACGGCAAATACGAAGAATTTGAAATCCTGGTAAGAGAAAAAATAAACGTAATTTTTTGAACAACTTTTATGGAAAAGTCAAACTTACCTCATCTTGCTCACTGTCGAAATAACATTCAACTATTTTAGCTCATCACGCATAGCTCCATCATCATGAAAAAATATTCCCTATCCGCTTCATCAAAAGTTGCAGGCGGGACCTTGATTGGCCTGTTGCTGTTTAACCTGTTACTGCTTTTTGCTTTTGAATCCAAAAAAAACCATATGCCACCACCCATAAATTATGACCGGTACGAAAAACTTTGGAAAAAAGTGGATTCGCTGGAAGCGCAGAACCTCACAAAATCTGCTCTGGAAAAAGCACTGGAGATTTATGACCTGGCAAACAAATCAGAGAACGCACCACAAACTGTAAAATCACTGATCTATACTGTGAAATACAAGCAGGTGCTGGAAGAAGGCGGATTTGAAAAAGTATTGGAAAGTTTTGAAACTGCAATCAGTAAAAGTGATTTCCCGGCAAAGAACATTTTGCAGTCTGCCGCAGCAGAACTCTACTGGAGTTATTACGAAGAGAACCGCTGGCGCTTTTCAGAACGGACACAAATGGCAGACCCTGAATCAAAAGATATTGAAACCTGGGATTTGCATCACATTACGCAGCATGCTACCACCTTGTACCGTGCTTCACTGGAAAACTCTGATTCATTGCAGCAAACGGCTATCGAACCCTTTGCAGCCATCCTGCAAGAAGGAAATATGTCTGTTGTTTATCGTCCGACCTTGTATGATTTTCTCGCACATCGGGCAATAGATTTTTTCATGAATGAAGAAGCATATGTCACGCAACCGGCTTATAAGTTTACACTTGAAGGAACAGAAGTTTTCCAGCCTTCAGCACAGTTTACAAGATTGAATATTACCAGCAAGGATTCACTTTCCGGAAAACTCCTCGCTTTACAAACCCTTCAGAAATTGATTTCGTTTCACCTGCACGACGCTTCGCCTGATGCATTGGTGGATGCCGAATTAAAGCGTTTCTTCTTTTTACACACAAACAGCGTGTACGAATTAAAAGATTCGTTGTATGCAGATGGTTTAAAGGAATTAGAACAACGCTTTCAGAACGACTCGGCAAGTGCAACCGTTTCTTACCAGCTGGCAGCATTTTATGCAGCAAATGGCAATAAGTATGATCCGGAAACTGCGCCGGGCTTCCGGAATGATAAGGTGATAGCTTTGAGTTATTGCGACAAAGTACTAACCCGTTTTCCTGCATCCAATGCGGCAAAAAGTTGTAAAGCGTTGCGCATAGAAATTACGCGTAAAGCTTTTTCACTCACTATAGAGCGGATCAATCAACCAGGCCATCCTTTCCGTGGCCTCATGGAATACAAAAATGTCAATAAAATATTCTACCGGATTATAAAGTATACTCCGGAACTTGCAGCAAGTGAGGATCGTGCAAATCCGGAAGAAGGGATGAAACGCTATTTGCAGGAACCGGCGGTATTATCCTGGTCGCAAACTTTCCCCGATGCAGGTGACTATCAAATGCATGCGGCAGAGATAAAAATTCCGGCATTGCCGCTTGGACGTTACCTTATTCTTTCATCTGCTGCTGAAAATTTTTCGATGACAGAAAGTGGTATCACCAAAGCAGCCACTTACATTTCCAACTTAAGTTATCTCAGCAAACGCAATAAGGACCATTACAGTTTTTATGTTTTGAACCGCGAATCCGGCAAACCCATCTATAAAGCCGGAGCGAAATTGCTGGTCAGGGAATATGAAAGCCAAAACAGAACCTATCTCTGGAAAGAAATTGGAAACTATGTGACCAATCAACAAGGATATCTTGAGATACCGGCACTTACTGACCAACACAATTTCCAGGTCGAATTTTCATCCGGTGAGGATAAATTGCGCTGCGATGATTATTTCTACCTCTATAAAGAACGTGAGGAAAATCAAAAGACCCTGCGCACCATTTTCTTTACCGACCGCGCCATCTACCGGCCCGGACAAACTATTTACTTCAAAGGAATTGTTCTGGAAGAAACAGGTGATGAGCATGCCTTGAAAACAGGTTTCAATTCAGTTGTTGTTTTTAATGATGTGAATGGACAAAAAGTCCATCAACTTTCGCTCACCACCAATGATTTCGGGAGTTTCCAGGGTTCCTTTACTGCGCCCGGCAGTGGATTAAATGGAGAAATGTCGTTGACAAATGGTTCGGGAAGCACTTCGTTCTCGGTTGAGGAATACAAACGACCGAAGTTTGAAGTGGTGTTCGATTCATTGAAAGGCAGTTGGCGGCTGAATGAAATGGTAACCGTAACAGGAAGTGCAAAATCATATGCAGGTGCAAATATTGATGGAGCAACGGTAAATTATCGTGTGGTAAGGCGGGCTAGGTTACCCATATGGTATTATTACGGGAAGCGTTCCGGTTATGACCGGTTCGCACCGGAAATGGAAATCGCGAACGGAACCAGCATTACCGATGCTAATGGTGCTTTTACCGTTTCCTTTAAGGCTATTCCTGATTTAAAAATTCCGGCAAAAGACAAACCGCAATTTGAATACAGCATCATCGCTGATGTAGCGGACATCAGTGGTGAAACACATAGTTCAGAAACCAATGTAGCAGTTGGTTATGTATCTGTTAATGTGGAACTGACCATCCCGGATGAAGTATCAGCAGATTCACTTTCTAATATCATGATCACTTCAGTGAACCTGAACCAGGTATTTGAGCCTGCTTCCGGAACAATTGTCATCTATGGATTGGAACAGCCTGACAGGATTTTTCGCAAGCGTCTTTGGAAAAATCCGGATCAGTTTGTGATGACAAAAGAAGCGTTCTATAAATCATTTCCATATGATATATATGACCAGGAAGATGACTTCACCAAATGGAATGTAAAATCAACTTATGATGACATTGCCTTTAACACAGGCAACACAAACAAAATAGCCTTACCCGCATTGCCACAAGGTAAATACCATCTTGAATTGAAGAGCAAGGATACGTATGGGGAAGATTTTGTAATGCATAAATACTTCACGGTATATGCTGCGAAAGACAAGCAGCTTCCATTATTGCAAACTTTTTGGTTTCCTGCATTAACTGAAAAAGCAATAGCAGGCACCACCATCAACTTCCAGGCTGGCACAAGTGAGAAAGATCTTACTGTTATCTACCAGGTGTCAGGTAAAAATATCAACGACCTAAAACTGATGGATTGGAAAAAGGGCAAAGAGACGTTTGAAATACCTGTTACTGAAAACATGGCCGGTGGAATTTATGTGAGTGCCTTCGCTGTAAAACATGGAAGGGTTTATTCATTCAATCAAACCATTGCCGTTCCATATACCTGCAAAGAATTAAAAATATCATTCGAATCATTCCGTGATAAATTGTTACCCGGACAAAATGAAGAATGGAAACTGAAAATATCAGGAGCAAAAGGTGAAGCTGTTTCGGCTGAAATGGTTGCCACACTCTATGATGCATCGTTGGATGCGTTTCGGACACCTAGCTGGGAATTTGATATTTACCAGCGTTATTATCCATATGCCAGATGGGAACCCGGAAACTGCTTTAGTGATGTAGGCAGTGAATTTTTTGATGTTGACGGTTCCGGCGCTGCCACTTATTTTATGCCTTCCTATAACCAATTGAACTGGTTTGGGCTGGAAATGAGGCAGCGATACCTGATGCGAAGCGAAGCGGCTATGGATGGGGGCTCGCAAGCAGAAATGATGCTGTTTGACAACAATGTAGTTTCAAAGAATGCGGTGCGTAAATCTGAGGACAAAAGTGCTGAAGACTCCGTTGCTGTAACGGAGGTAAAGAAAGATACCGGCTTAGAGACCGTGGCTGTACGCAAAAATTTGCAGGAGACGGCTTTCTTCTTCCCCCAACTGCGAACTGACTCAGCAGGCAATGTCATCATCTCTTTTACCATTCCCGAAGCACTCACCCGCTGGAAGCTGCTTGGATTTGCACATACAGCAGATCTCCGCTATGCGCAAACCTCTAAAGAACTGGTAACGCAAAAAGAGTTAATGGCCATTCCAAACGCACCACGCTTTTTCCGCGAAGGCGATAAAATACAATTTGCAGGAAAAGTCACGAATCTATCCGGCAATGCATTATCAGGAACAGCCACGCTGCAATTGTTTGACGCCCTTACCATGCAACCTGTGGATATGGATTTTGGAAATACAAGCAATGTTTTGGCATTCACTGTTGAGAAAGGACAAAGTACGGCATTGTCATGGGCCCTCACCGTGCCGGAAGGCTTTGAAGCAATTGCATACCGGTTGATTGCAAAAGCAGGCAATCAATCAGACGGTGAAGAAAATGTACTGCCGGTTTTATCCAATAAAATGTTAGTGACTGAATCATTACCAATAAACATTCGTGGCAATGCCGAAAAGAATTATTCTTTCACGAAGTTGCTGCAGTCCGGAGCTTCCTCAACTCTAAAAAATTACCATCTCACCTTAGAATTCACCAGCAATCCTGCCTGGTATGCTGTGCAGGCATTGCCTTACCTGATGGAATATCCGTATCAATGTTCGGAGCAAACCTTCAATCGTTTCTATGCAAATGCATTGGCAAGTCACATCGCGAATTCAAATCCAAAGATTAAGCAGGTGTTTGACCAATGGAGAAACTTAAACCCGGATGCCCTCCTATCCAATCTCGAAAAAAACCAGGAGCTGAAATCATTGCTTTTGCAGGAAACACCCTGGGTATTACAATCGCAGGACGAATCGGAACGCAAAAAAAGAATTGCCCTGCTCTTCGATCTTAACCGGATGAGCAGTGAAATGAGTGCGGCATTACAGCAACTCGAGCAACTGCAGACACCAAACGGAGGCTGGGCGTGGTTTGCAGGAGGGCCTGACAACCGTTATATAACACAATACATACTTGCCGGCATTGGTCATCTGCAACAATTAAATATTGCCGGCACAGAAATTAAAACACGCACAATGGTGGAAAGGGCTATTCCATATCTTGATGCTCGAATACAGGAAGATTACGATAACCTCATTAAATATAAAGTGAATACAGATCAGAATAATCTCAGTTATCATGCTGCGTATTATTTTTATGCGAGAAGTTATTTCAATGATATTCCTATTGCCGAAAAAAATAAAAAAGCATCCGACTACTACAAATCGCAGGTGCAGCAATACTGGACCAAGCAAGGCATCTATGCACAGGGAATGATTGCCCTTGCATTGTACAGATCCGGTGATAAAAAAACTGCGGCTTCCATTCTTAAATCACTGAAAGAAAATGCTATCGTACATGAAGAGCTTGGCATGTATTGGAAAAGCAACAGCAGTGGCTATTATTGGTATGAAGCTCCTGTTGAAACACAGGCTTTGCTGATTGAAGCCTTTGATGAAGCAGGCAATGACGTGGCATCTGTTGATGCAATGAAACTTTGGTTGCTGAAGCAGAAGCAAACCAATGAATGGAAATCCACCAAGGCAACAGCAGAGGCTGTATATGCCTTATTACTCAGAGGCAGCACCTGGCTGATGAATGAACCTGCGATAACGGTTTCGCTTGGCAAGCAGGTAGTTGATTTAGCAAAGACGAATGCAGAGCCCGGAACAGGCTATTACAAAACTTCCTGGAAGGAAAATGAGATCACACCGCAAATGGGATCAATAAAAGTTGTCCGCAAAAGCAGTGAGGATGGTGTAAGCTGGGGTGCTGTTTACTGGCAGTATTTTGAGCAACTCGATAAAATTACACCAGCAGCAACACCGCTTTCATTGAAAAAGAAATTATACCTGCAACGTAACAGTGCTGCCGGCCCGGTGCTTGAACCTATCACTACTTCCACGATCCTCCATCCCGGTGATCTTGTAAAAGTTGTTGTAGAATTGCGGACAGACCGTGATATGGAGTACGTTCATATGAAAGATATGCGGGCAGCCTGTTTTGAACCAATGAATGTATTGAGCGGGTATCAATGGCAGGATGGATTAGGATACTATGAAGAGACCCGGGATGCCGCAACAAATTTCTTCTTTGATTATTTACGTAAAGGAACCTATGTGTTTGAATATCCACTGCGCGTGCAATTGAAAGGTGATTTTTCAAATGGCATCACCACTATTCAATGCATGTATGCACCGGAGTTTACCAGCCATTCGGAAGGCGTCAGGGTAATTGTGAAATAGCCAGCCAGCAGGTCCCAAATTAAAAAGGGTGACTTTATTGAAGTCACCCTTTACATTATTCCGGTTTCTAAACTTTTTAATCAGTACCCGTCTTCTCACGTACCACTGACCGAAGCCACTTCACCATAGAGAATAAGATGACTGCGGCAAACATGGCGGCTACAAACAAGATCAGGAAATAATCTTTCTTATCAGGAAACTCATCCCAGAATGTTGCCATGAGACCGGATATTTTTCCGGCTATAGAATTTATCAGGAACCAGGCGCCCATCATCAAAGCGGTAAGGCGCGGTGGTGACAATTTGGAAACCATCGATAAGCCTATCGGACTGATCAACAATTCACCCATCGTAAAGATAGCATACGTACAAATCAGCCAAAGCATGTGCGATTTGTCTTCATAAATGTTGGTGGACATAACCGCCGCAATCATCATCAGCGAAGAAAGTCCTGCAAGCACCATGCCTATGCCAATTTTGGAAGGTGTTGATGGTTCTTTATTTCTTCTTCTTAACCATCCGAAAAACCATACTGCGATTAACGGGGTAAACAACACTATAAAAAATGGATTGACGGATTGATATAATTCAGGTGATATGAGTTTCTTCTCTTCTCCGGGAGCAGGCCATTCTTCTTTCGGAAGATTCTGAAGATATGGATCAACTCCTTTTGTTTGGATGGTATTTCCATTCTCATCCAGCACAGCGGCAAAATACTTATCTACTTTGGTTATGTCTACCGTATCAGAGGTCACTGTTTGTAACATGCCGAAAGGTTTGGTCCAGGCAACACCGGATTCAGGCATGTTGCGGTCTGTATAAGTTTGCGCCCAGATGGTAAGTGCCGTGCTGTTTTGATTATAGATTACCCAAAAAACGATGGACACTGCAAAAAATGCAAGCAATGCACCAAGACCGCGCTTATCTTCTTTGGAAGCTCTTATTAAAAGTCCTGCATAGAAAATAATAATGGGTACGCAGGCAAACATAAATGCATCGTTAGATTTAGTTCCAAAGATGGTGCTGCCGATGATCGAACTGATGTTCCAGCCCAGAATGCCGGCCAGTATAGCCGGAAGAAATACAGAAGCCAATATCTTACTGATCGGCATGTCTTCCTTTTGCAGTGGTTTCTTCACATCGCCACCTACTATCTTTTCATCTTTATAGTTAATCGCA
The DNA here is from genome assembly GCA_016704325.1 of Chitinophagaceae bacterium. Lineage (GTDB taxonomy): Bacteria > Bacteroidota > Bacteroidia > Chitinophagales > UBA10324 > JACCZZ01. The sequence goes on along the minus strand of JADJAG010000005.1, from coordinate 184,441 downwards.
AAAATTATCAATGCAATCACCATACCTACACCGGCTGCAGCAAAAGCATATCCCCAGCCATAATAGTTACGCAGGTATGCCGCGACAAAATTGCAGAAGAATGCCCCAATATTTATACCCATGTAGAAGATACCATATGCTGCATCCTTTTGCGGTTTGAGTTCATCCGCGCTGTAAATATTACCAAGCAGGGTAGAAATATTCGGCTTAAAAAATCCATTGCCGATAATAATGCACAGCAATGAAAGATACATTGCAGTATCCCCTGGAAACGACAAGCCCAGGTACCCAAGGGCCATTAATGCACCTCCAATCAAAATTGATTTTCGATATCCCAGGTAACGATCTGCAATTAAGCCGCCGATGAAAGGAGTAAGATAGACCAGTGCAATAAAGGAACCTACGATATCTGCGGCATTGGCATTGTCGAGACCCTTACCGCCATTGCCTGAAGGATCAATAAGGTACAAAAGGAAAATTCCCACCATCAGGTAATAACCAAATCGTTCCCACATCTCTGTGAAAAACAAAATATACAGCGCTTTTGGATGGCCTTTCTTAATAGCAGGTGCAGACATGATGATTTTTTTGGTTCATGGTAAAAATAGCAGAATTATCAGAAAAAGATAATTTGGGTTATCGACAGTTTGCAATTTGCGACACGTATCGGCTGTTAGCAATAGTTGGATTACATAAGATAGTATTCAAAATAAACCTTTAGGTATGCTTTGTAATACTTCAAAACAACCATTACAAAAGTAGTACGCCATTCTGCCAACTTTTAACGGATAACCATCCAATAGAAATTTCCCTGCTAAAGATGCTCCTTAATCCACGATGTCATCCGGGTGTATAAATAATATCGTGTATTTCCTCCCCTTATACTATGGTTCTTATCAGGAAAAGTCATTTGATCAAATTGGACATTGTTTTCATAGAGTTTTTTTATAAAAACAGCTGTATTCTGGTAATGGACATTATCATCTGCAAGGCCGGCTATCAATAGAAAATTGCCCTTGATTTTTCCGGCATACGTAACCGGTGAGCCATTCACATAACCTGATTCATTCTCTTTTCCGTCACGCATGTATCGTTCGGTGTATACACTATCATAGTATCTCCAATCTGTAACAGGAGCCACAGAAATTCCTGCTTTAAAAATATCAGCGCCAAGTTCCATACACAAGGCTGAAAGATATCCGCCATAGCTCCATCCAAAAATGCCTATGCGGCCGGCGTCAACAAAAGGTAGTGTACCTAAGTATTTTGCACCTTCTATCTGATCAATCGTTTCATATTTTCCCAATTGCAGATAGGTCATCTTTCTAAATTCTTCGCCACGCGCACCGGTACCACGATTATCAATACAAGCCACCATATAACCTTCCTGTGCCAGGTACTGATGAAACAGGTAATCGCTTCCGCCCCATTGATCCAACACCTTTTGGCTTCCGGGCCCGCCATATTCCGTCATGAAAACAGGGTACTTCCCGGTGCTGTCGAAGTTCCAGGGTTTGATCATCCATCCGTTCAGGGTAACGCCTTCAGAAGTAGTGAACGAGAAAAATTCCTTTTTACTTAACGGATATTGCTTCAGCTTTTCTTTCAGTTTGTTATTGTCTTCTAATTGACGAACCACTTCTCCTTTTTTACCATACAATACAAAATCTGCCGGCATATTCGCGGAGGAATGTTTTATCATCATGTACGTGAAGGTATTGTTAAACGATGCCTCATTCCAGCCAGGTGCAGGTGAAAGCCGGCGCTTCTTTTTTCCATCAAAAGATACTGCATAGACATACCGTTCCATCGGTGAGACTTCCGCTGATTGATAGAATAACTGTTTGCTTTTCTCATCCATACCATAAAAATCAGTAACATCCCAGGTGCCCCTGGTTACCTGTGTCAGTTTTCCGTCGCTAACATTACCAATGTAAAGATGATTGTAGCCGTCCCTTTCACTCATCCAGATAAAATTATTATTGGCATTGAAAAAAGTGAGGTGATTATTGATTTCGAGGTATCGGTCATTCACCTCTTTATACATAAGTTTTGTTTTGCCGGAGGTAACATCAGCAAGCAATAGTTCCAATGTATTCTGCCAACGGTTCATCCTGAACACACATAATGTAGTTGCATCCAGCGTCCATTTTATTCGTGGAACATATTGATTGGTTTCAGTACCGAGATCAACCTTTACCTGATTACCGGAAGCCACTTCATAGATATGTATGGAAACCACAGCATTTTTTTCTCCAACTTTTGGATACTTATAGGTATAGTTTTCAGGATACAAGCCGGTGAAATATTGCACCGTATACTCCGGAACTTCGCTTTCATCAAAGCGATAATAAGCAATGTATTTGCCATCGGGCGACCATTGATATGCCTGCACAAATGCGAACTCTTCCTGGTAGACCCAATCGGCAATACCATTAATAATTACATTCTGTTGCCCGTCCGTTGTTACCTGAATTTCTTTGCCTGTTATCAGATCCCTGTAGAAAATATTGTTACTACGAACAAAAGCTATCTTATTATTATCCGGAGAAAATGCCGGCACCTGTTGTTTGCCACCATTGGAAACAGGTTTGAGCTGACCTGTGATCCTGTCATAAACAAACCAGGAAGACAGGGATGAATGCCGGTAAATAGCCTCCGGTTCCGTTTCAAACAAAACACGCTCTTCATCATTACTGAGCACAAAACTTTCCGGTGAAATAACGTTTGAAGAATCAACCGGTACCAGTTTTTTCCCGAGGGCAATGGTATCAGTAACCATCCCTGTTGCAAATGAATAGACCAGATAATTTTGCAAATTGTCAGCATTATACTGCACAGCACTATAGTGTTCTCCATCCTTCATGGAAGTATAGCCGGCAACTGATTTACCGGAGAATGTGGGTTTACTCCAGATATCTTCGAGGGTAAGTGGAGACTGTGCGGCGGAAGCCAGAAAAGAAAAGAAAGCAACGCTCAGCAAATAATATTTTTTCATGCAAATCCTTTGAAACAAAAATAGCAGAAAGCATGATATACGTCGGTTTCAACCACCTTTATTCTATGCATAAAGCATTTCATACTCAGTCCTTTCGATAGAAGGACTACAAAAAGGCCAATATCCTGTTTCACACGTCATAACATTGTCACCTCTTCATCGTTTGGCTCCTTTGCAGCACTTAAATTCATGAAATGGTCTATTCTTTATAATTTTAGTCAATGAAGTTCTTTACACCGCAGATATCCCCTTGGATAATATGGATGCTATGTATAGCACCCTTGCGTTTGCTTGCAGTAGATTATCCGCCATCAGTCATTCCTTCGGGACAGTTGCGATTTATAGAAAACAAGAAGCAATGGGACGAAAAGATACTATACAATGCAAAATTGTGGGCCGGCGACCTTTTTCTTGAAAAAAATGCTTTTACCTATTATTTCTTCAACCCCGAAGACCTTAAAAAGGTACACCATGCTCACGATACCGGCAGCTTTGTAATTCACGCCCATGCCTTCAAAGAGATTTTTGTGAATGCCAACCCCAGCGTACAAACGAGTGCCGTATCACCTTCTCTCTACCACTTTAATTACTTTCTTGGCAACGATCCGCAACGATGGGCTACAGGAGTAAAGGATTATGCACAGGTAACCTATGATGAATTGTATAAAGGGATTGACATGAATGTGTATGCCTTTGGCCCTAACCTGAAATATGATTTCATTGTTACTCCTTTTGCCGATGCCGAACAGATACAAATAGCATACGAAGGGGCTGATAAACTATCCCTTCAAAATGGCAACCTTGTGATAGCTACTTCTGTGGGTGACTTTACAGAACAAAAACCTTATGCTTACCAGGTGATCAATGGAAACAAAAAAGAAGTATCCTGTAAATTTGTTTTGAAAGGAACCACCCTTACTTTTTCTATCGACAAAAATTATGACCGCGCTTTACCACTCATCATCGATCCCACACTGATCTTTTCAACCTATACCGGAAGCACTGCAGATAATTTCGGATTCACTGCTACTTATGATGCAGCGGGTTCTATGTATCTCGGTGGATTGGTACACAGTGCCGGTTACCCTGTAAGTACGGGCGCAGTGCAGATCAACTATGCCGGGGGCCAGGACATCTTTAACCAGCAATATGCCTGCGATATGGGTATTACCAAACTGACCGGCGCAGGGAATGCCATGATCTGGTCTACCTACCTTGGCGGCAGCCACAATGAAACACCACATAGCTTATTTGTCGATAACAATGGTGACTTACTGATCTATGGAAGAACATACTCTAATAACTTCCCCATTGTAACAGGTGCCTATGATCCTGTATCCAATGGCGGTGCTGATATTGTAGTGTCAAAAATTAATGCCGCCGGTAATGCCTTACTGGCATCTACGTATTTGGGAGGCAGCAGTGATGATGGCGTTAATTTTAGTGTGTCGGAACCGGTACAGGGGAAATTGAAAGCCAATTATGGCGATGATGCCCGGGGAGAGATTATCGCCGATGCAAGCAATAATGTATATGTTGCCACCTGTACAAAATCCGCCAATTTCCCTACCACTTCAAATGCTTTTCAAGGCAGCATAGGTGGCGCGCAAGATGGCTGTGTCTTCAAATTTAACAGTTCGCTTTCCACACTGCTTTTTTCTTCTTTCATTGGAGGATCGGATGAAGATGCCTGTTATTCACTGGATATTTTTAATAATGAAGTATACACCTGCGGAGGAACCATGAGCAGCAACTTTCCCGCTACATCAGGGGCATTGCACAGTAATTTCCAGGGAGGTGAATCAGATGGATTTGTTGCGCATATCAATACCACCGGCACTGCTCTTTTACAATCATCTTTTATTGGAACGGGTGAAGCGGACCAGGTCTATTTTATTAAGCTGGATGATTTGGCCAACGCTTATTTTTTCGGACAGACTGCCGGCAATTACCCGGTAACTGGCGGTGTTTACAGCAATGCCAATAGCGGACAGTTCATTCATAAACTCGACCCTACCCTTTCTACCACCATCTATTCTACGGTATTTGGCAATGGCAATGGCAGTCCTAACATTTCCCCTACTGCATTCCTGGTAGATACCTGTGAAAATATTTACGTATCCGGATGGGGCGGCACCGTTTTTACCGGTTGGCCACAGTTTACCATGAACATGCTAAACATGCCGATTACCTCAGGCGCCTTGCAGACAACAACCGATGGCAATGATTTTTACCTGGCAGTTTTCAAAAAGGATATGACGCAATTAATGTATGCCACCTACTTTGGTGGCTACAGCGCTCCGGGTTCTGATCTGGGAACAGAACATGTAGATGGTGGCACGAGCAGATTCGATAAGAATGGCTATGTATACCAGGCCGTATGTGCAGGGTGCGGAGGCACTTCTCTTACACCTACTACACAAGGAGCATTAAGTGAAGTGAATGGAAGTTTTAACTGCAATCAGCTTGGATTCAAAATGGAGATCAACTTGTTTGTAGTTACGGCAGACCTTGCAGCTTTTCCAACGGCCACAGGTTGTGTGCCGCTGAATGTAAGTTTCAGCAACAGCAGTGTAAACGCCACACAGTATTTCTGGGATTTTGGAGATGGCGCCACCTCAACAGAAAATACACCTACCCATGTATTCACCGATACAGGAACCTTCGTGGTGATGCTCATTGCTACCGATCCTACTGCCTGTGTACCGATTGACACGGCTTATACTACGGTGGTGGTTTACAATACCACCGTAAATGCCAGTTATACAACTACCATTACAGATTACTGCGATTCACTGAAAGTAGATTTTGCGGCTGTATCAAGCGGTACCGTTACCTCTTTTTCCTGGGATTTCGGTGATGGCACCACAGCATCCGGGCTAAACGTTAGTCATACTTATACGGTGCCCGGATTGTATACGGTATACCTCATTGTGAGCGATCCACTGTCGTGCAATCAGTTTGATACGATTGAGCAGGTAATCGATTTTACCCATGTGCTTATTGCGGAGATCAGCAGCGACGATTTCTTTGGGTGTCCGCCTTACACCGCTAATTTTTCCAATACCGGATATGGAGGTATTACCTTCTTCTGGGATTTTGGTGACGGACAAACTTCGACTGATCCAAGCCCGACACATGTCTATTCCATACCTGGAATTTATGAAGGAATGATGATCATTGGTGACCCTGCTGCCTGCAATGTTTTTGATACTGCTTTCTTCACAGTCACGGTATTACCTTATCCGCCTGTTGCCGCTTTCACAGCAGATCCGACCGTGATACAAGACTATGTTTCAGAAGTACAATTTCTTAATCAGTCAACCGGTGCACTATATTATTCCTGGAGTTTTGGAGATGGTGGTACCAGTGAAGAAGTGAATCCCAAGCATACTTATTTATTGAGTGGTGATTACCTGGCTTGCCTTACCGCAAACAATGAAGGTGGTTGTCCGGATCAGGCGTGTACGTATATCACAGTCCGGTTATTGCCTGTTGTAGATGTTCCCAATGCATTCTCTCCAAATGGCGACGGGCAAAATGATATTCTGTATGTAAGAGGACAGGATATCAAAACCTTAGGATTTAAGGTTTTCAATCGCTGGGGAGAATTAGTTTATGAAACAAACAATATCAACAATGGCTGGGATGGCTATTATAAAGGAGTGCAACAGGAAATGGAAGTGTATGTATGGATGCTGACTGCGACATTCAGCAACGGTACTGTAAGTCAAAGAAGTGGAAATGTCACGCTTTTGAAATAGAAGATTCAATGATTTATAAAATTAGTGGCAACTTAGATATGATCATTTTTAAGCAACGTTTTAAATGAATCCAGGAATAAATACAAACCAACCGGCATGATGCGGGTTGTTGTCATACTCTTATTCATGCATGCCGCAGTTGGCCAACTGCAGGCTCAGGATATTCATTTCTCCCAGTACTTTTCTACACCATTAACAATCAATCCATCTTATACCGGCAGTTTCGTTGGAGATTATCGCGCCGGTCTTAACTACAGGCAACAATGGGGCAGCGTTACGGTTCCTTACAAGTCATTTGATTTTTATGGTGATATGTCTTTCAATAAAAATTTCATTCACCGCAACTACTTTTCCACCGGACTATATATGATCTCTGACCGTGCAGGTGATGGCGACCTGTCCGTTACAAAAATCATGGCATCGGCATCTTATCATATTGCCTTTGACGAAGAGAAAACCAATTACCTGTCTTTTGGCTTGCAGGCAGGTTTTGTTCAGAAATCTGTTGACTTCTCTAAATTTTATTTCGACAATCAGTGGGCTGATGCAGGCTTCGACCTGGGCTTACCCAGTGGAGAAAATTATGAAGCGCAGCAAACCGGATACACCGATGTGAATGCCGGCATCTCTTATTCTTACAGCGGTTCAGACAATATTGGTTTATATGCCGGTATAGCTGTATTCCATGTGTTCAGACCCAGCGATTCATTTTATGGCAATACAGAAAACCGGTTAGGTATACGTCCTGCATTAAATGCCGGAGCAAGTATCCGCCTATCTGACCAGGTCTATATCTATCCCAGTATGATCTACATGTCGCAGAAGAAAGCACATGAGTTCCTGGCAGGTGGAATGTTGAGTTATGCACTCAATACTGCTTCTTCCAATCAATTGTTTGCCGGCCTGTTTGCCAGGTTTGGTGATGCAGTGATACCCACTATCGGCTATCAGTTTGAAAGATGGCGTGCAGTGCTGAACTATGATGTCAACACCTCTTCTTTAAAGGCAGCATCCGGTGGCAAAGGCGCGTTTGAGCTTTCTATTGTGTATACAGGTTGGTATAGAAAACAAAGGGGAAATTCTATTGATGTGCCTTGTCCGCGTTTCTGAAAAATTAGTTTACATGAATGTGAATGAGCTTTTATGAATTGTTCTATCAGAATCATCTTCTTCTCCGTTGCAATGACACTGTTTTGTTTTTCCTGTAATAACACCGGCAATAAATCCGGATCTGCTCCATCTTCCTTGTCAAAAGTTAAAATCGGTATGAATTATATCGAGGTCCTGGAAACAGCAGGAATTCCTGATAAGAAAATTTTCGTTGGAACTGTAACTGATGAAACCGGTTTGCAGACAAAAACGGAAGAATGGTATTATGGCGAAAATCAACTGATCGTAATCGTAAATGATACAGTGAATGCCATTGATACCGATATCAGCAGTACCTACCGGAAAATACAACACATTATTGATTCTGCACGGGCCACGGGTGACACGTCGGTAATGATACAGCCTGTTCAATAATATTTTTTTCTTCCGCCAATCATCGGTACATTGTTCTATGTCCTTTGAATTTCGAGCACATAAACCTAAATCGTATCAATGGTTTGCATTGGCACTATTGGTAATTGTGATATTGAATGCAATACTCATCCAGGCGCTTCAACCTGTTTTGCTCGACTGGAACCTGCTCGTGCAACAGTCAGTCATTCTCATTGTTCCCTGGATCTTCTTTCTTTTTCTGCCATCGGTATTTATTGGATTGGTAGTTTACCACTCTCTTGCAAAAACTTACCAATTTACTATCACCGATTCCGGCCTGCACCTGCAATGCATCAATGCTAAAAAAGAACATACAAATGTTGCCAAAACATTTTTATGGAATGATGTTAAGGAATTCCATTTCAGCGATTTTGAAGACAATGAATATTTCACGCTGGTTTTCAGCGATACCAAAAGCAATCTTATTCTGCATCGTGAAACCGGCGACTTTGAATTGTTTTTTGAGGAACTGAAGAAATATGTAAATTGAAATTGACCTTCACTTCGGAATATAAGATGGAAGTCTATACCATTTTGTGCTAAGCTTCTTACTATTTCTGCAATGAATTTACAACATCCATAAACTTGTCACGGTAGGTAGCGCTAACCGGCAACCTCTCTTTTTCAATGTAAACATGCTGGTCCTCAATTTTCTCGATCCATTGAAGGGCTACAATGGTTGAACGGTGGATTTGTACGAACATAGATGCCGGTAATTGTACTGCTGTTTCCGACATGGATGCCCTTACAAGTATTTTACCTTTAGCAGTATAGTAGGTAACATAATTTCCATCTCCTTTAATATGTGTAATTTCTTTGTAAAAAATCCGCTGCCTTTGATTTCCTGTATTCACAAAAAAGAACTCGGCGGCTGACTTTACCGTTTCACTCATCCTTTCCTTTACTTTATTTGCAGCAGCCAGGAAACGTGGAAAATCAAATGGCTTCAATAAATAATCGATTGCTTTTAATTCATAACTTGCCAATGCATACTCGCTGTGTGCTGTAGTAAAAATGAGGTAAGGTTGTCTAGTAAAACAGGTTGAAAGTTGCATACCGTTAATGCCGGGCATGCTGATATCCAGGAACACAAGGTCAACTTCATGATCATTCACATAGGAGATGGCCTTATAAGGGTCGGTAAAAGTTTCTTCCAATGAAAGGAAATCTACTCTTGAGATGTGATTCCTGATCACCTCAAGTGCCATGGGTTCATCGTCTACAGCAATACATTTAATCATGATGCTAAATTTATTTCCAGTTTAGCAATAAACACTCCCTTGCGTTCAGCTATTTCAAGTGAATGCTTGCCGGGATACAATCGTTCAAGCCGGCTTTTTACGTTTTGAAGTCCAATACCCTTGCCTTTCATAATTTTCATGCCTGCTACAATCGTATTCTCCGTTGTCAATAACAGGCGCTTAATCTCAACTCTCAATTGAATAATAACCAATGTTTCTTCGGAAGGACTAATACCATACTTACATGCATTCTCAATGAAAGGTATCAGCAACATGGGTGCTATTTTACACGCGTAACCGGAAGGATCATTTTTTTGAATAGTCACTTTGATCACGTTATTACTATTGGTCCTTAACTGTTGCAAAGCAATATACTTCTCAATGTATTCAATCTCCTTACCGATACTGATAAATTCTTCCTGTGCATCATGCAGGTTATAACGCATTAAGCCTCCCAGTTGTGCAATGCCATCAGCTGTCTTAAAACCCTTCTCTTCCAGGGCCATGGCATACAGGTTGTTAAGCGTATTAAATAAGAAGTGTGGATCAACCTGCGATTTTAGGAAAGCCAGCTCTGCAGTCATCTTCTCAGATTTCAATCTTTCAATGATTCCAATATTTAGCAACCAGTCACGCATGGTAACATATCCCATTGAACAAATAAATCCCAGGAAGAAAGATGGAAAAATATTTTGTCTGCCAAAGAATGAAGCGGCTGCCTGTTGTGTTCCATCCGCATTCAAAGATTGCGCATCAAAGCCGTACATCAAAACTCTGACAGACTCGAGAAAAATCAAGAATAAAATCAGTGTCAATACATAGACTATCCATCGCTTCTTTTTAAGTAATGCCGGCATCAGGCCATAGGCATTAACATAAAAAGTAGCCGGAAATGAAACAACGATCATGATAAGATTAATGGTACCCATTTCAGTCCAGTACGTTCCGCGCCCAAATACTGCCATAAAAAAGTAGAATGCCCAGAATAAACTCATTACCATCCATTCCTTCATAATAAATTGTCCGCCACGCTGCATCCTTAAAGTTTTTGACTGTTGTCTGCCGGATTTACATCAATCAGCTTCAGGTATGGGTCGATGAAAACTTCCAACGGTTTACCTTCTGTGATGATCGTTGCGTTATTAAGCATCTTATTGATCTTAAACCGCTTCACCGTGTAATTACCTTCCCTTTCATTTGCTGCTCCTTCCACCAAGACACCGATTTCTATGTAGTCAGCCAAAGGTAGTGAGTAAAAAGGCTTCTCCATGTCTTGTGATTTATAGTTCAACGATTGACATGAAGTATCCTGATAATTTCTTTTTCCAGCTCTTGTTGTGTTGTATTTAGCGATCAAAAAATCTATCTCTACCGCGAATTTACCATCTTCCAGGGCAGTGGAGTTGGCTGAGCGAATACTATTATCATATAATGTAACCGTTTTGAAGAAATCGTTGATCAGATATTTCAACGAGTCCGGTGTAGCACTATCGATAGCATTTACGATCTCAATTGAATTGGTATAAGGAGCATGTTGAAATTTCACTTTCTCCAAATACAACTTCAGTGCTTCATTCAGCTTATCTTCTCCAAGATACTCACTCATAGCAAATAACACCAGTGCTCCTTTCTGGTAAGGAATATGGCTTTTGTTGAGTCCGGTATTATACATCAACGGCTGCTCGGTTTCTTCATCCGTCATTCTTCTGCTCAGGTAAATTTCCAGCGCTTTTTTCAGAAATTGCTGTGCCCGGATTTTTCCATACTTATGTTCCAACACTTTAAGAGAAACATACTCCGCCATACTTTCCGTCACCATCCTGCTTCCCAATACATCTGCCGGCGTAACCTGCATTCCCCACCATTGATGGGCTGTTTCATGTGCTGCACCCAGGAAAGGAAGATTTAATCCTGTTTTTCCTGAATCAATTACATCTGTGATAAAGCCAACCTCAGAAAATGGCATGGTACCTGCAAAAGATTGCGCATAATCTCCTTTCGTACGTGAATATTCAACAATACGCAATATACTGTGCTGGTATGGACTGAAATATTTCTCATTGTAAGCCAGTGATGCTTTCATGCCGGCCATCATGTGATTTAAATTGTACGTATGGCTTTTGTGATAATAAATTTCAAGGTCAATGCCCCTCCAGTTATCCCTTTCAATTTCATAACAACCTGAGTTAAAAGAAAAATCATTGGTGACTTTTCCTTCTGATTTGTAGTGAAAATAATTTCTTCCACGATGCTTCCATTCCCTTTTCAAAATACCGGTAGTAATGGCCAGCTGGTCATCAGCCGTACTGACTATCGCTTCAAAGTCCAACCGGTCTGCATCTATCGAGCGGTAGTGATTATTAAGCGCTGCACTATCAGCCGGATCAAAATTGGAATGTGCAGGACGATAACCTAATCCCGGAAAAATGGCAGATGTGATAAAAGTACCATCCTTCTCTACTATTGAATTCTTATGAAGAAGTGTATTTGGAATATTACACACTTCAAATATTAATTCCATACTGTCGCCGGGTGATAAGCTGGCAGGTAAACGTAAAATGTCAAAATGTGCAACGGTATCCCTGCTTACAATCTGAAATGGCCGGTTGAGTTTGTATTGGGTAGTCACATTTAAAGCGTAGTTGACCAGCAACGTGTCAATACTTTTGTTGGAATTATTTCTTATTGAATAAATACCTGAAGCCGAAAAACTGAGTGATGCCGGGAAAATATCCATATTAACCTTCACCTTTTCAATTCTTGGTTGCGTGAACAAGATGTATTGCTTATACCTGATATCCGCTTCCTCTGTTATCTTCCTTTCTTCTCGGTCAGAAAGCATGGTGACACTTCTTCTCTCTTCACAATAAATTTTCCAACCCATCAAAAGAAACAAAACAGACAGCACAACAATAGCAAAAGCAATTGAACCGGTGAAGCGAAACTTAAAAACATCCCATCGTTCCCTAAAAGATTCCATCAAACCTCTTTGCCATAATAATACACTTCCAAAAAAAAGTACCATCCCTAACAACAACCAATATGCTTTATACAGGAAGTAAGGAATTAAAGAAAATCCATATCCACTGAGATCAGAATACTTCAGAAAAAAATCCGGCTCAGGGTTTTGATTAAACCTGAAAACAGCCTTCTCAATTCCAAGTTGCGGCAATTCATTCATTCCAAAAGAAAAGAGTATCAGCATGAACAAGCCAAGGAATGGATTGGTAAAAATTGTTTGTATAAACAATGCTGCAAATGCCCATATCAGGAAACCTGCGAAGTGAATTCCATACAGATCAAACAGGTAATGGCCGATCTCAAACCGATAGTAACTGTTGTATGCCTGTACAACAATACCGGCAACCATAATAATCGCCAGCAGCAGGACCTGCATCTTTATCAATGCCAAAAACTTTGAAAATGTCAACACCCAATTGCTTACTGCTGTTGCATCTGCCAACTGATGCATACCTGCAATTTTTGACCGGTGCACTAAAACACCTGCATACAGAAAGGTCATTAAATTGATAAACAATGAAAAAAAGAAAACAGGGAATGCCAGCATAACCCAGGTAAGTGGCCTGATATGCGTTTCGTATTGCGGATTCATCTGCAACAGCAACAGCAGTGTAAACAAAATTCCGACCGCTAATACAATCATAAAAGATCTGCTTTGGATGATGTATTTAAAATCAAATGCAGACAGACGCCAGGCAGTTATTAGTTGTTGAAAAAAATCAAAGCGCAATGCGACTTCAGCTAATTTTATCTTAGCAAGACTACCAAAGTTGTTCCTGGTATTTCGTTCGCTTTTCCTGCTCATGCTCCAAAAAATAATGCCATGCTGACTGAATGAAAAACTGCGGACCATCATACCCCACAGCGTGAGTGTGATGGCTATCCAGCATAACCGGTTTAACAGTATGGTCCTGCCAAAAGGAAGACTCATTTGCTGCTGTTCTGAGTTAGTGAGCCCCTGCAAATAAAAATCCGTGGCTGATTCACCGAGTGGCTCAAGCATATACATGAAGTTTCCGTCCGCAGTTGATCCGATGATGCGCGTCAATATCTCCCTTGCAATGAGCAAGACAACAATGGAAATGAAACCAGCATAACTATTCCTGGAAACAATGACGATGGTAAACACCACTACTCCAAAAAAAAGCAGGTTCGGAAACAGGTAAACAAAATAAAGGTGGAGGTAAACACTGAAATCAAACGACAGAATCAATTTGCTATCAACTCCCGGTAACTGTGTGCCGATAAACAATCCTATTCCAACCATGGAAGCAATCAGGCATACCACCGTGTATGCACTCAGAAACTTCCCAAACAAATAAGCACGCTTCCCTATCGGATAAGAATACAAAACCGGATGCACCTCATGCTTATAATCTCTGTAAACAGCATTTCCAATAACTGAAGGAATCAACAGCAACAGAAACTTCGTAAAGAAGGCCGTCAGTGAATACAGACTCATTGGCGTATTGGCAATATTTCCGGAAGAAGATCCTTCACCAAAGATGCCTCCGGAAGCGGCCATAATAACCGTTGCCATCAGCAATAAGATTATGGAATAGATGTAAACCGAAGGATTACGCAGCCAATACCTTATTTCGAACCAATAGATCGTAATGAACATGAATGATTTAATTTAAACGAGCCTCCTCATTTTTTAAACTATGGAAATACACATCATCCAGTTGCGGTGCTGCTTTTAGAAAACCTTGCAGTATTTCGCATTGCGCATAAACCCTTATATTGATTGAATTGTCTGCATTGTATTTTGAAGAAAGCACCATATAGGCTGTTTCAAATTGTGCTAACTCCTCCCGGGCTATGTCTTTTGTCCAAATCTGATGCTCCAGCTCTTTAATGGCATTTGAAGGTGCTGCCTGTTTCAGCAACCTGCCGCCATTCATGATAGCCATATCATTGCACAATTCCTTCACATCATCCACAATGTGCGTAGAGAATAAAACAGTACTGCTGTTGCCGATTTCCCTGAGAATATTCAGAAACCGGTTTCGCTCAGCCGGATCCAGTCCTGCAGTAGGTTCATCTACGATAATCAGTCGTGGATTATTGAGAAGTAATTGCGCGATTCCAAAACGCTGCTTCATACCGCCGGAATAACCTTCCACGCTTTTCTTCCTTACATCATACAGGTTAGTTAGTTCCAGCACTTCAGCAACAATCCTGGAACGATCTGCTTTAGATGCAATTCCTTTTAATGTAGCAAAATAAATTAGCAGTTCTTCAGCCGACATGCGCGGATAGACTCCAAACTCCTGCGGCAGATAACCCAGTATTTTTCGAAGGTTGGCCGGTTCTTCAGTAACATTAATCCCGTTAAAAATAATGGTACCCGAATCCGGTTGCTGTAAAGTGGCAATGGTGCGCATCAGCGTTGATTTGCCGGCGCCATTCGGACCCAGCAACCCAAACATACCGGCTCCTGTTTGCAGGTTAATGTTGTCGAGCGCCTTAACACCATTATAATAGGTCTTCGCCAGCTTACTAATGATTAAATCCATAGCACTGCAGCAATTGTTTGATAATAAAATCGAAAGCTATTGCAGGGAGGCTATTGTTCGAAATTTTTGTGATGAAGTAGTTGATATCAGGTGCAGAATACCGGCAACCTGCCATAAAATAAAAACAGCGCAACCCTCCGGCTGCGCTGCTGCTAAAAAAAACTAAAAACAACTCACATTACTATACGAAAATGATACTTGTCGAGATCTTAATTACGATCCACACATTAAGCAATTACCGTTTTCATCCAGTACACAGGCCTCGCCTTCTTTATAATTGACCATTTCTGTTTCTACATCATTCTGTACTGCGGATACAACGGTTACCTCAGCAGTTGCAGTAACACTGGCATATACTGTTGCCTCTTCCTCTACAGCCGGCTGTACCACTTCCACATGTTCTTTTTCTATCGTGAATTTAACTGCATCTGCAGCCGACTTGGTACGCAGGTAGTACATCCCTGTTTTCAATCCTTTTTCCCATCCATAAAAATGCATGGAGGTGATCTTTGAAACACTGGGCTCCTGCATAAACAGGTTCAACGACTGCGACTGGCAGATAAATGCACCACGATCTGCTGCCATATCTATCACTACTTTCTGCTTAATCTCCCATACTGTTTTGTAAATGTCTTTAATCGATTGTGGTATTTCCGGAATGTTTTGCACTGATCCATTTGCAGTAATCACTTTATTTTTCAAAGCATTATTCCAGATTCCGAGTTTCACCAGATCTTTTAGAAGGTGTTTGTTTACCACAATAAATTCGCCCGACAAAACCCGGCGTGTATAGATGTTTGAAGTATAAGGCTCAAAGCATTCATTGTTACCCAGTATCTGTGAAGTAGAAGCAGTAGGCATCGGTGCGAGTAACAGCGAGTTTCTTACACCATGCTTTTTCACTTCCTCACGTAAAAATTCCCAATCCCAGCGATTGCCCGGAATTACATTCCACATATCAAACTGCATAATACCTTTCGACATCGGCGAACCTTCATACGTTTCATAGGCACCGTGTTCCGCTGCAAGATCTTTTGACGCAGTAACAGCAGCATAATAGATCGTCTCAAAAATTTCCTTATTCAGTTGCTGCGCTTCCGGAGAATCAAACGCTAACCGCAATTGAATGAATGCATCTGCAAGTCCCTGCACACCGATTCCAATCGGGCGGTGCCGCATATTCGATTTGCGTGCAGCCTCTACCGGGTAGTAATTTCCATCAATAATCTTATTGAGATTACGGGTAACCACTTTCGTTACCTCAAATAATTTATTGTGATCAAATGCGCCATCCTTAATAAAACGGGAAAGTGCAATGGAAGCAAGGTTACAAACCGCTACTTCATCAGGCGCCGTATATTCTACAATCTCAGTACACAGATTGGAACTCTTGATCGTACCCAGGTTCTTCTGATTCGACTTTTCATTGCAGGCATCCTTATACAACATATAAGGTGTGCCGGTTTCAATCTGCGATTGTACTATGGCAAACCACAAATCCTGCGCTTTAACCGTTTTACGGGCGCGGCCTTCCTCTTCATACTTCGTGAAGAGTGTTTCAAAAGCAGTTCCATGTACTTCCGCTAATCCCGGCGCTTCATTCGGACAAAACAATGGCCACATGCCATTTTCCTTCACACGTTTCATAAACAGGTCGGGAATCCAGAGTGCATAAAATAAATCACGTGCACGCATTTCTTCTTTGCCGTGATTCTTCTTCAATTCTAAAAACTCAAAGATGTCAGCATGCCAGGGTTCCAGGTAAATAGCAAATGATCCCTTTCTTTTACCACCGCCCTGATCTACATAGCGCGCAGTATCATTAAACACCCTAAGCATGGGGATAATACCATTCGATGTGCCATTGGTGCCGCGAATGTAAGATCCTGTTGCACGAATATTATGAATGCTCAATCCGATGCCGCCTGCCGATTGGGAAATCTGCGCACAGGAACGCAGCGTGTCGTAAATGCCTTCGATACTATCTTCCTTCATGGTCAATAGAAAACAAGATGACATCTGTGGTTTCGGCGTACCTGCATTGAACAAGGTAGGCGTAGCATGCGTGAACCAACGTTCACTCATGAGGTTGTAGGTTTCTATTGCCGCTTCAATATCGTTGCGATGTATGCCGATAGCGACGCGCATAAACATATGTTGCGGCCTCTCTGCAATGCGGCCATCTACTTTTAAGAGATATGACTTCTCCAGTGTTTTAAATCCAAAGTAGTCGAATTGAAAATCACGATCGTAAATAATGCTCGAGTCCAGCACATCTGCATGAGTTGCAATTATCTCAAACACATCATCTGCAAGCAAAGGTGATTTCTTGCCATTTTTCGGATTCACGTAATGATACAAATCATACATCGCGCCCGAAAACGATTTCTTTGGTATTCTTATGCAGGTTGGAAACGGCTATGCGTGAGGCAAGTGATGCATAATCCGGATGACGCACCGTCATAGAAGCGGCAGTCTCTGCTGCAAGGTTATCCAACTCCGTGGTGGTAACACCATCGTAGATTCCCTCAATCACTCTTTTGGCAACAAGGATAGGTTCCACATGTTCCTGGTCGAGGCCATAGCATAACTTCTCTATGCGGGCAGTGATCTTGTCGAACTTTACAGTTTCTGTTCTGCCATCTCTTTTGATTACAAACATAACAGGAGGTGTTAAATAGTGATGATGGGTTTAATTCTGCATAAAAAGCGAAGTAATTTATTTTATACTTTGCAGATGATGCGTTTTATCTACCATTAAGGTCAATCAGTATGCTAAAAATCTTCGATCAGTGAAAAGGCACTATCACCCGATACTTCCATTTTCTTTTCATTGCCCAACACCCCTTTCTTCTGATAGTCACCTACCCGTTTTTCAAAGAAGTTGGTTTTCCCTTGTAAGGAAATCATCTCCATAAAATCAAATGGGTTAGATGCATTGTACATCTTCGGATAACCAAGTGCAACAATCCAGCGGTCGGCAACAAATTCGATATACTGTTTCATCAGTTTTGCATTCATGCCAATGAGGTCAACCGGTAAAGCATCACCGATAAACTCCTTTTCAATTTCTACAGCATCACCAATCATTTTATACACCTGCTCTTTGGAGAGTTTATTCTGAATCTTACTATAAAGTAGTGTCGCAAACTCGCAGTGCAACCCTTCATCTCGTGAAATCAACTCATTGGAAAAAGTAAGGCCCGGCATCAGTCCGCGTTTCTTCAACCAAAAGATGGAACAGAAACTGCCGCTGAAAAAGATACCTTCTACCGCTGCAAAAGCAACCAGCCTTTCGGTGAAGGTGCCATTTGAAATCCATTTCAGTGCCCATTCTGCTTTCTTCTTAACACACTCAACAGTATCTATGGCATGAAACAACCGGTCTTTCTCTTTCACATCCTTCACATACGTATCAATTAATAAAGCATAGGTTTCTGAATGTATGTTTTCCATCATAATCTGAAAACCGTAGAAACAACGTGCTTCCGGAATCTGCACCTCTTCCATAAAATTGGTGGCCAGGTTCTCATTAACAATACCGTCGCTTGCAGCGAAAAACGCAAGCACATGGGTGATGAAATGCTTTTCATTCTTAGTAAGTGAATCCCAGTCCTTAAGGTCCTGGTAGAGGTCAATTTCTTCGGCTGTCCAAAAACTGGCTTCATGTTTTTTATACATTTCCCAGATATCAGGATACTTGATCGGCAGTAATACAAAGCGATCTTTATTCTCTTTCAATATTGGTTCATCAGTGTGTTGAGTCATCAGTTAGTGTGCAGTTTTTTTTGTAATGGGATAAATTGGTCAGGTAGAATCGGTTATCTCTTTAAAATGACGGTATTAAAAATTGAGTGGAGTGAACGAAACAGCAATCAGCAACAAGTCAGGCCGGCAGTACTTTGCTAAGACAAGATTAAAATTGAATTCCTTTTTAATCAAACATTACGACTCGATTTTATGCACCTGTAAATGTGAATTGCACTATTTAGTGGGCGGAAATGTGGATATAATGCGGGAATCGGAAAATCACCCTTGAAGATCAGCTATTTTGAGTGTGGAAAGTTTTTGGACAGTATCTCAAAAATCCTTTTATACCTTATAAACCATGTCTGACCGGTTAACTTTCTGTTAACGAATTTCCCTAAATGGTTTTTGGGCTTAGCAGAAAACAGGAGGCAAAAAAATCATCCATAGTGGTTATGGAAATTTTGCACGGAGAACACAAAGTTTTTTATATCCAAAGCATATTCGTCTTGGACAAATGAAGTTCGATTTTAGCAACCTTTGTGTTCACAGTGGTTATAAATCTATCATTTCCAATATTCTGTGTCCGTTGTAATCAAAAAAATCAGGTTAGGAAAATCTTCAATAATTTGTAACTACTCAGTAGATGAAGATTTAAGAAATAGAACACGGATAACACTGATCATACGGATTCATACGGATTTATTAGATCATTTGTAAAGAGTATTCTGATTGAACACTTTACTAATCTGTGGTTGTCAGTCAATTCTGTGTCATCCGTGTGCCGTTTTTCTTTCCTGCTGAGGAGGGTGTACGACAAACTGGATATAGATTATTGGGTGTTGAATTTGAGTATTAAGTATTTGAGTAAGTGAGTAAAGCAGGGTAGTGATTACAGAATGCCAAGTAATCGGCTTCGCCGCAACAATTTAACCATTTAGCAATTTAACCATTTAACCCACCAACCATTGCTTGACAAGATGCATGAATTGTCGTACACCCTGTTGACTAGACAAAAGAACCATTTGCCAATATTTCAACACCTTTGCCAAAAGATAATACCACATGAGTGAAGAGAAAAAACCGGCCCGGGTAAGCACCATCCATCTTACCATCGGGCTTGACAAGAGCAATATTCCGGAACAAATTAACTGGGAAGCTACTGATGCCGAACCAGGCAGGCATCAATCCAATGCCATGCTGCTGGCCTTATGGGATCACCAGGCAAAGACCGGCATGAGTATCGACATCTGGACGAAAGACATGACCGTTCCTGAAATGAACCTGTTTTTCTACCAGACCCTGAACACAATGGGTGATACCTTTTTCCGCGCCACCAAAAACAAAGAACTGAGTGACGACATCAGGCAGTTTGCCAAAGAGTTTATTGAGAAGGTGAAGAAGTTGGAGAAGTTAAATGCGACTTAGAATGTTTAAAGTCACTAACCGGTACTTGCAGCCTACAGATAAATCTCCTTTGCTATCCTGAAGGTATTGCAATGCGCTTCCAATATTTCCCTGATATCCGGTGAATAACCACCACCCATCGATACCACTACTGGAATATTGTGCTTCTTCATCGTTTCAAAAACAAAGGCATCCCGCCGCTTGCATCCTTCCATCGAAACATGCAGTTTACCGAAGCGATCGGTGGCAATAATATCAACACCACTGATGTAAAATGCAAAATCAGGTTGGAATGAATCAATGATAGCCGGTAAATGATTATAAAGCAATGCTAAATAATCTTCATCAATCATTCCATCTGGTAATTCAACATCCAGTGTTGATTTTTCTTTATGCAACGGGTAATTGTTTTTACCATGCATGCTAAAGGTGAATACACGAGGCTCCCGTTCAAATATTTTGGCTGTGCCTTGTCCCTGGTGCACGTCGAGATCGACAATCAATATCTTCTCCGTTTTATTTTTGTGCAATAAATAGTTAGCAGCAATTGCACAATCATTCAGCAAACAGAATCCTTCTCCTTTGTCCGCGAATGCATGATGGGTGCCACCGGCCACATTTAATGCAACGCCAAACTGCCCGGCAAACTCACAGCATTCCAGGGTACCTCCTGCAATGATGAATTCACGTTTCATCAATTCAGGTGTTTGCGGAAATCCGATCTTCCTCATTTCCGATGCTGTCATCTCCAGGTTCTGCAACCGTTGAATGTACGCCCGCGTATGTGTGAGTGCAACAATTTCAGGGTCAAGGATCTTTGGCTCAAAAAAATTATCCGCTGTCGCTGTTCCTTCATGCAGGAGTTGCAATGGTATCAATTCATACTTGCTGATGGGGAAGCGGTGATTTACCGGCAAAGGCAAAACATATTCAGGAGCAAAGGCTATTTTCAACATATGTCTGTCCGGTAATAGGTGGTTGTCATTTCCGAACAAGTCTAAAATAATTGATACAACAGAAGATAAGTACCCACACCTGCAAGGTAACCCAGCAAAGCAGTAAAACTGATTTTTTTCAGGTACCAGATAAAGTCAATTTTCTCCATGCCCATCACCACTACGCCTGCGGCAGAACCAATAATAAGTAAGCTGCCACCTGTTCCGGCGCAAAAGGCAATCATCTCCCACAACTTATGATCTGTTGGAAAATCCTGCAATGAATACATGCCCATAGTAGCTGCTACCATGGGTACATTGTCAATCACCGCAGAGAGCAAGCCCAGAATCGTTACAATAACATCTTTGTTACCAACCGTTGTATCCAGCCAGCTTGCCGTAGCATTCAGCAATCCTATCGATTCAAGTCCGGCAACAGCAAGCAGGATTCCCAGGAAAAACAAGATGCTGGACAGATCAATCTTTGCCAGCACACTGGTAACGCGAAGATGTTTTCGCTCTTCATTGCCTGCATGCAAAATCTCCGTAATCACCCATAACAAGCCAAGTCCAAACAAGATACCCATATAAGGTGGAAGATGTGTGATGGTTTTGAAGAAAGGCACTGAAATTAATACGCCGATACCAAGAAAGAAAATAGTGTTTGAAAATGGTACAGGAGGTTGTTGCCTTTCATGCATGCCAGCATTACGAAATGATCCTTTGAGGAAAAATGACTGATAGATCAAAGGAACTAACAAACTTACCAGGGAGGGCACAAATAATTCAGAGATAATATTACCGGCTGTCACCCTGCTTCCAATCCAAAGCATGGTAGTGGTCACGTCACCAATCGGACTCCAGGCGCCGCCGGAATTGGCTGCAATAATGATCATACTGGCCATCATAAGCCTGTCCTTTTTGTCATCTACCAATTTCCTGATAAGCGAAACCATAACGATGGAAGTCGTGAGGTTATCCAGTACAGCAGACAGAAAAAAGGTGAGTATACTAATGATCCATAGTAACCTTACTTTTGAATTGGTTTTGATGACACTGGTGATGATTCGGAATCCCTGGTGCGTATCAATCAGTTCCACAATCGTCATGGCGCCCATCAGAAAAAAGAGAATCTCCGCAATAGATGCCAGGTGATGGCTCAATTCATCCGTTACAGCTGCTGTACCGGTTTGGGTAGTCAGAATGTACACCGTCCATATCACCACACCCAATAAGACTGCTGTACCTGTCTTATTGATCTTTAAAGGATGCTCAAATGAAATAACGGCATAACCGATAATAAACAACAAGCTCATCAATGTTTCAATCATAATAAAATGGGTATGGGTCAAAAATAAAATAAATAAGAACAGGATACCGTAAGCCCATTTTCAGGAAACGGTTAAGCGTTTATTTTTATTCCACCGTAAACAAAGTAAGAGAAATAGATTGAACTAATAACCACAATAGCTGTTTAACAACGGGTAAAATAAATTCACTATGACAACCCAAATTATTCGAAGAGAAGACCAGGCAGATGGCCAGTTTAATGGCGGCGCCGTACGGGAAAAAAGACCGGTGTTCTATCAAAAGGCGCAAACCTTTCCATACTCAAATCTTTTTTATTGGGCCCATGCCTGGAGCGATAAAGGCAGCACCATCGGATTACATCCGCACCAGGGTTTTGAAATCCTTTCTTTTGTGCTGAAAGGTGAGATTGAACATTACGACACCAAAAATAAAACGTGGTTGAAACTGAAAGCCGGTGACGTACAGATCATCCGTTCCGGCAATGGTATTTCCCATGCAGAAAAACTGCTTCCCGGTTCTGCCATCTTCCAGATATGGTTTGATCCGAATCTCGATCATTCGATGCAACAGCCAGCTACTTATGACGATTACATGGGTGAAAATTTCCCGGTTGAAAAGAAAAATGGAATCAGCACCGTGGTCTTTAAAGGCAAAGGCGCACCTATTGCAATGGATACGGAAGGTGTTAATATCAAAAAAATTATACTTGAAACAGGAAAGCATCAGTTAACGCTTACACCAACTTCCATCTATTCCATCTTTATAATGGAAGGAGCATTGAAGATTGGAATGGAACATTTGAATGAAGAAGACTTTTTTAAGCTGGAAGACAGCGATGCTATTGAATTAAATTGCTCAGAACCAAGTACCCTCTTTATGATTGAGTCACCGGCCAAACCATCATACCGTACTTATGTGGAAAGCCATTTGTGAAACACCTGTGATTAGGATCTGCTGATTGTCAGTTCTTGCCCGGAGCGCTGAACAGGTCGTGGTTTAATCGGTTTCTGTGATCATAAAATGGTTTATTTAACTGGATAGTTGGATCCTATTAGAAGTATTAGCCGCAGCAATAAAACTATTTCCCCCAGGCAACATTTTCATACCTTAATGCATCCTCTTACACAGGAAATACTGCAATATTGGAACTGGATGAACTGATTCAAGGATGCATTACAGAGAATCGTAGCTGCCAGCAAGCGCTCTTCAATCGTTTTGCTAACCGCATGATGACCTTATGTATCCGCTATTGCGGTAACAGGGAAGATGCCCAGGATGTATTGCAGGAAGGGTTTATCAAGCTATTTGATCACATCGGCGACTTCCGGAATCAGGGCCCTTTTGAAGGCTGGATACGTCGCATCTTTGTGAATACCTCTTTGGCCCACCTTCGCAAATCACATGTTAAGTATGAAAATGCTTCGCTCGATGAAGTAACCGCAGAGCCTGAAGATCCTTCACTGATTGATCACTATGCTGCACAAGAACTGCTCGAACTCGTTGCTGAACTGCCGGCAGGTTACCGCATTGTATTCAACCTTTTTGCATTGGAAGGATACAGTCATAAAGAGATTGCCGGTCTGTTGAAAATAACAGAAGCAACATCCAGAACACAATTTTTTAAAGCACGCAAAGCGCTCCGCGCAAAGCTGAGTCACAAGGAGGTGACTGCCTTATGAAAACACCTGTCAAAAATTGGGATGAAAAGCTCAGGGAAAGATTGGGTGAGTTGGAATCACCTGTATCTGATGACCTTTTTAATGCTGCAATGAAGAAAAGGGAACAAAGAAAATGGATGGTTGCACTTCGCAAAAAAAGCCGCGGCTTATGGCTTTTGCTTTTGCTGCTGGTACCATTTACCTGTACCTATTTAAGAAACAACACCACTCCGGCAATAGAAAATTTAGTAAACAACAGGGAACAAAGCACAACTGATACTAAATTATCCTATCCAACAGGATCAAATAGCATTACATCAATTAACCAACCCGTCAAAGCAGAGAATAGCCAATCTGCTCAGCAATTAAATAATGCAGAAAAAAACAAAGTCCGGAAAAAAGAATCTAACAAACAACCATCAGAAACAACAACTGCATCACAAAAGCAGGCAACACCTGATATTTCAAATGAAATCAATTACTCTGGCAGTTTCAAAAACACATCTAATAATTCAAATGAAATACCTGCAACATTTGCTACACCAGCAGCGCTTTTGAATATGATGAATGTAGAAGATTCAAATTCAGCAGGTATTACAAATTCAAAAACAGAGTCAGCCGGACAAAACGCGGAAATATTTTCGATTTCCTCCTTACCGGTTAACTCAAATTACCTGTATAAAGAAAATTATGCAACACCATTAAAAAAATCATCCCTGACTACACCTTCTTCAAACAAAGTAATTGATTCAACAGCGGCGATAGAAATCTCTCCCACTTCCTGGGGCCTGCATGGATCGGTGGAAGCCTTCTTCTCCCCCGACCTTGCTTTCCAGCAACTCACAGATATCGATGGTGATTCACTCACGCTTACCAATTGGAACAAGCGCATGGAAAAATCGTTTACTGCAGGCTTGCGCTTTGCATTGAATTTTGACGGTGGCGTATTCCTGAAATCCGGTATTACGTATTCTAAAGAGCAATCATCCTTTACCATGCAAAAAGCCTGGAAAGTGCCGGTAATACTTGACAGCAGTTATTATTATACTATCTGGTCTCCATTCGAAGATCCGCTATATGTTTTTTTCAGCGATACGATTATTACGTCCCGCGATTCAATGGCCACTTATGCTTCTTCTATTACCTATTCCTATTTGAATGTTCCATTGCTGTTGGGATATGCATGGGAACTGAATAAATTTGAAATTGGTATTCAATCCGGTGTGGTCATCAATGCAAAATTTACAAAACAGGGAAGCAGCATAGACCCACAAACCCTGGAACCGGTTAACCTGCCTGAAAACAGCGCTTCCTTTTTCCGCAACCGTGCATCACTGAGTCTTTATGCCGGTGTAATTAATGAGTATCGCTTCAATAAGCATTTTGGCATATTCGCAGAACCCTATTTTCAATGGCAACTAAAACCCATCACTACGGATGCTGCACCGGTTGAACAAAGATTACATCAGTTCGGACTGAATACCGGTATTAAATATTCATTCTGAAAAAAAGCAGGCAACATTTGATTTAGTTGATGAATCAATACAACGAAACCGGTTCATCTGTTTATTCATTAACAACTAAAACTGATTATCATGAAAACTATTACGCTGCAAAAAATAATTACGACCCTATGCTGCCTTTTCATTTTGGATGCGCTTCATGCGCAACAATACGATGCAACAGAAACAATAGATACCGGAAACATCAGGGCAATGATCAACTCTAATGGAACATTGTTTGAACAATTCCCTTATGACAATGGATTCGAAGCCCCGAAAGGTGGAGGTGTTCATGCGACCTTCGCAGCGAATCTATGGATGGGAGGTTTGGATGACGGTGGTCAATTGCATCTCGCCGCATCTACCTATCGTCAGACAGGCGATGATTTTTTTCCCGGACCGATTGCAACAAATGGTGCGGCCGGTGATATAGAAACCTGGGATCAACTTTGGAAAGTCGGCAAAGCAGAGATAGCACATCATAAAACACACTATACCGATGCAGGATATGTAGTGCCACAGCGTATAGCAAACTGGCCCGGCAACGGACCGGCAGGTTTTGATGCGATCATGGCGCCATTTGCAGACCTTAACAACAATGGCATCTACGAACCTTCAGCCGGCGACTATCCTGCTATTTATGGCGACCAGGCAGTGTATTTTATATTTAACGACCTGGCCCTTCCACATACAGAAACCAATGCCCTCCCTTTGGGATTTGAAGTACACGGCATGGCATATGCTTTTAATGCTGCTACAAATCTACTCCTGGAAAATTCTGTCTTCTTTAATTATACACTCAAAAACAAGTCAGGTAACAATTATCACGACCTGTATTTTGGATTGTGGAATGATTTTGATCTCGGCTGTTATGCCGACGATTATGTTGGTACCGATGTGGCAAAGAACACCATTTTTGTTATTAACCAGGATTCTATTGACGGAGACATTTCCTGCGGAAATCCATCTTATGGAGTTGACCCGCCTGCATTGGCAGCTACCTGGCTCAGTCATCCAATTACTAAATCAATCGGTTACCACAACGATTTTTCGGTGCTTGGAAATCCTGAAACAAGCGACGACTATTATGATTACCTCCGCGCAATATGGAAAGACGGATCACCCTTGCTGTTGATTCTTTAAATCCAGATGGGTATCAGGGTGCCGATACAGTAGATTTCTATTTCCCCGGCACTTCCGACTCTTCTGTTTCAGGTCAGCCCTCCAACTGGTGGTGGAATGCCAACCTCGATCCTACTGATATCCGAATGATTGGTTCTATCGGCCCTTTTAATCTTCTGTCGCAAGGAGTAATAAGCCTTGATTTCGTCTATAACTTTTTGCCTTACAATGGCAGCGATGAAGATGGGGAGGGAAGATTGGCACTTTCAAACTCCGTACAATCTATCATTGATCTCTTTAAGAACGGAACGATCACTTCTGCAAACCAACCGGAATTTGAAGCAGTTGAAATAACTATCTCACCTAATCCATTTCATGATTTTACCACTGTCCGTTTCAATGGCAAATTTGAAATTTTGAAACTTATGGATATTACAGGAAGGGTAGTTTTTCAACAACAGATTGCTCATCAAACCTCTGTTAATTTAAACAGAAACGAATTGCCTGATGGCGTGTACCTTTTGCAATTGTCTTCACCAAATCAACAATTCACTTCTAAAATTATCATACAGTAAGAGGCGCTTCTTTAAATTTATGCTACTGCCCACTAAACCGGTGGGCAGTTTTTTTTGATACCCTTCTAAACAGAAAGAGCGAATCACAGCAGCTCAACTTCATTTAAAGCAAATACGCATCAATCAATAATGGAAACGCCTGCCGCTCCTTTACTGATGTTAATCGTCAAAAAAATTATTGGCAAATTATTCTAAATCGTCCAACTATTCCACTGTGCTTAGGTTCGTCCTTTTAAAGTTACTCACTCGAAATGTATTGGAACGATGCTTTAATCCCTTGATCGCATTAAAGAACATCATTTCTTTGGGTTACGATAAAATGTACTTCCTTGTAAAAAAGGTTATTAAGCGAAAAGTTACTAAGAGGTAGTCTTAGCGGCTTTGCGTCTTAGCGCTGATTTTTCCCCTTTTCAGAAAGTACTAATTGTAGTACACCCATTCAATCTTTCTATTATAATGTACTTCCTTGTAAAAAAGGTTATTAAGCGAAAAGTTGCTAAGAGGTAGTCTTAGCGGCTTTGCGTCTTAGCGTTGATTTTTCCCCTTTTCAGAAAGTACTAATTGTAATACACCCATTCAATCTTTCTATTATAATGTACTTCCTTGTAAAAAAGGTTATTAAGCGAAAAGCTGCTAAGAGGTAGTCTTGGCGGCTTTGCGTCTTAGCGTTGATTTTTCCCCTTTTCAGAAAGTACTAATTGTAGTACACCCATTCAATCTTTCTATTATATTATACTTCCTTGTAAAAAAGCTTATTAAGCGAAAAGCTGCTAAGAGGTAGTCTTGGCGGCTTTGCGTCTTAGCGCTGATTTTTCCACTTTTCAGAAAGTACTAATTGTAGTACATCCATTCAATCTTTCTATTATAAGGATCAAAATATCATGTCTACTTTTGACATGCAGCATTAGCGCCGGCACCGTTGTCTACCTCACAAAAAAACGCTGGCGAAAGTTGTTCATATGAACCCGGACCTCGAGCTGGTGAATTGCTGCCTGGCCGGCAATTCGCAGGCTCAGCAACAACTCTACGACCGCTTTGCCCCACCTATGCTCGGGGTATGCTATCGTTATGTGCAGAATGTGCATGAAGCAGAGGATGTGTTACAGGAAGGATTCATCAGGGTATTTCGTTACCTGAAAGATTTTCGTGGCGATGGTTCCCTGGAAGGATGGCTGCGGCGCATCATGGTGACTACCGCACTTAACTACATCAAGAGCCAGAAAAATTTCAGGGCGGAATTTGAAATTACGATTGCAAAGGAAGAAAGCGCCGAAGAACTGGATGCCCTGGAAAGAATGGAGAATGCGGAACTCATGGCACTCATTCAGCAATTGTCGCCCGGTTACCGTGCCGTACTTAACCTCTACGCGATAGAAGGCTATTCCCATAAAGAAATCGGCGAGATGCTGGATATCGGAGAAAGCACTTCGCGTTCTCAGTATGCACGCGCCAAACAATGGCTATTTAAAAAATTAACACACATGCATTCAATCGGATCAGCAAATGGAAGAACAGGATCTGGAAAATAATTTTGAAAAGCTTTTGCGTGAAAAAGCGGATGGCTTTCAATTAAAGCCAACTGCCGGCGTATGGACTGCCGTGAGTAATTCATTACAAAGCAATAAACATAAAAAACGTTACCTCTGGCTATGGGCTGCTGCAGTCGGATTATTGATCGGCGCCGGTTCTGCTACGCTGTATTTTTTATCGGATACCGATGTTAAAAAAACTGCAACAATCACTGAAATTACAGACCAAGAAACAACTTCAAAGGAAATACCGCTTCCCGATAAACAATCCATAATTACTGAAAAGGAACCTTCGCATAATCCTGAAACAGCGCTACAGGTTAATGAAACAAAACCTTTGTTACCTGCTGCAGAAAAAGAAGCGGCACCCATCCATAAAAAAGTAACCACCACTACCGGATTGAAAGGTGCTTCCGCAATACTTAAATCTGTTACTTCTAAAGATGCTGCTATTCCTGATAAGGCAGAAAACGGATCACTTACTTTTAAATACATTCAGGCTGCTGATCCGTCACAAGCATCACCACAGCAGCAAGACAACAACAATCTATCAATAATGGCCATTGAACCATTGCCCCCTTCAGAAAGTAAGCTTGCTTATGAAAATCCGGTTGCTGTTTTGCAGCCATCAGCAAATCAAATTCCCATACCAAGTTTTAAGCCTTCCCGCTTCAGTATCAGCGGCGAAATAACTCCTTTGATCTCCTGGATCAACTATGGTAATCAGTCAGGGCTTGGATTAACATCCTCTGATCAATTGATGGCTGATTCAGTTTCAAGCCTCAACCAATCCAACAGTAAACCACTCATCGGCTTCTCTACCGGTATCAGTGGCAGCTACCGAATTTCCGAGAGATTCGCACTCAGTACAGGGTTCCATTTTTCAAAAACAGGAGAAAAAAACCAGGTGCTGCAATCCGGACTGCAGGACTTCTATGCCACAGAATTTGGATCGGTGAACAATTCCGGAGGCGGCCCGACTACAGCAGCTAATTCATCCGAAACGCTAGCGTCTGCCCGTTATAGCTGGCTCGATTGGTCGCTGAAAGGGGAATGGTTTTTTTATAACCATCCGTTAAGCCGGTTTTCATTAAGCACCGGTGCAGGGGTCTCCCACTTCATGAAATATACCCTTAGTGTACCCGGAAACGGAGAAGCCAGCATTGTGAATACTTCCTTTTTCAAGAATGAACAGCAGCCTCCTGTCTTTCACAATTACCAGCTTACCGGATTAGCAGGACTTAACTATTACCATACGATTTCCAATCATTTCAAAATCACCACAGGTCTTCAGTTTAAATATTACCTCACCAGTGTCACGCTTTCTGAAATTCCTGTATCTGCACATCCTTATTGGTTGGGATGGAATATTGGCGTGGTTTATGGTTTCTAAGCGATTTACAAATTGCCTTACATTTACTTTAGTGTTAAAATACTTCGACAGCCGATCAGTGGTCGTTAACCCATTTTTAATGATGCAGTGGTTTTGAAAAAGAATAGTAGCGTTACCCTATTATCAATGTTAACATTCCAATTACCTTTGGCCGCAAATAATACTGAGTGAGCAGCAGTAAGCAGGTATCCGGCATTTCTGTCGGAATGTTATTGATCACCGTTGGCATTGTATTCGGAGATATCGGTACGTCTCCTTTATATGTGATGTCTGCCATCATTGGAGAAAGGGCGATTACAGAAAGCCTCATCTACGGTGGCATCTCCTGTGTTTTCTGGGCAATGACGCTCATTACTTCGTTTAAGTATATCCTCCTTGTTTTACGTGCCGACAACAAAGGGGAAGGCGGTGTTTTCGCTTTATATGCCCTGGTAAGAAAAAGAGCTAAATGGCTGGTAATACCGGCCATAATTGGCGGCTCTACCTTGCTGGCTGATGGCATGATTACGCCTGCCATCTCAGTTTCTTCCGCTGTAGAAGGATTGCGATACCTGAACAGTGAGATCAATACGGTGCCCATTGTCATATTTATCATCACCATACTATTCATGTTTCAGCGTGCCGGAACACGTATTGTCGGAAGTTCTTTCGGGCCTATTATGGTCATTTGGTTCCTGATGCTGGGCATTCTTGGCATCTGTAAAATTATCGATCACACAGAAATTCTGCATGCACTAAACCCGATGTATGCCATCAGGTTATTAATAGAATATCCCGGTGGCTTCTGGCTGCTGGGTGCTGTGTTTTTGTGTACTACCGGTGCCGATGCCCTCTATTCCGATCTGGGACATTGCGGAAAAAATAACATTCGCGTTAGCTGGATCTTCGTTAAGATCTGTCTCCTGCTAAACTATTTTGGGCAGGCTGCCTGGCTCATGCAACACCAGGGTCTGAAACAGGTAGACCTTCCTATCTCCAACCCTTTTTATGGTATTATGCCGGAATGGTTCCTGATCTTCGGAATAGGTATTGCCACCGTAGCAACCGTAATCGCCAGCCAGGCCATGATTACCGGTGCATTTACCCTTATCAACGAAGCCATGCGATTGAACCTCTGGCCCAAGGTAAGAGTAGTGCATCCAACAGATCTCCGCGGCCAGCTTTATGTACCTTCTATCAATTGGATCCTTTATGCAGGTTGCATTGGTGTTGTTTTGTATTTCGGCGAATCAAAATACATGGAAGCGGCTTATGGACTGGCCATCAATCTTACCATGATTGTTACCACCATCCTCATCAGCACCTACTCCTATGTGAGAAGAGGTTCTTACACCATTACCCTTGCCATTGGCATCACCTTTCTTTGTATTGAGATCTTTTTCCTGGTGGCCAACCTGATCAAGTTCCCGCATGGCGGATATGTTGCCCTCATCGCCGCGCTGTCTTTCATTATTGTGATGTACTCCTGGTACAAAGCACGCAAAATAAAAAACCGCTTCCTGGAATTCGATTCCATGAAAGACCTGCTGCCGAAGCTGGCGGAATTAAGCGAAGACCAGAGTATTCCCAAGTATGCATCGCATGTCATCTTTATGACCAGTGCCAACTACCCTTCACAGATAGAATCAAAATTTTTCTTTTCTATATTTAAGAAGCAACCCAAGCGGGCCGATACCTATTGGTTTGTGCACGTAGATGTAATTGATGAGCCCTATACCATGGAGTATGAAGTGGATGTGTTGGAACCCAACCTTGCTTACCGCATCGATTTCAGGCTGGGATTCAGAATTGAGCCAAGGGTTAACCTGTTTCTCCGCAAGGTGATTGAAGATATGGTGGAACGTGGCGAGGTGGATATCACCAGCCGCTATGAATCACTTAACAAATACCAGTTGCCCGGCGACTTCCGTTTCGTGGTGATGGAGAAATTTCTTTCATTTGAGAATGAACTGCCCTTCCTGCAAAAACTGGTAATGGACATTTACTTCTTCCTTAAAAAAATATCGTTGTCGGAAGGCCGTGAATTCGGATTGGATTCAAGTACTGTAACATTGGAAAAAATTCCGCTTATCCTTACACCTCCCCGCGATCTGAGGCTTAAACGAATCGGTAATATGCAGGAAGAAGATCTGACGGATCTTACCAGGAAACGTTAGTACCTGGATGCTGATTTGATATCAAAAAATAAGAGGTTGCTGAGAGGCTAAGCCGAAGGGTGCAAAAATTTATTTCGTTCTTCCCGAAAATCCGGCGCTTCGGCTCCGCTCAGCGACCGGATTTTCTTTACCCTGAGCGGAGCCGAAGGGCTTACCCTGAGCGCAGCCGAAGGGCACCCAGAATTACCTGATCAGTGTAATGTTTCCATTCATAACCCTTGATATGCCATTGCTGAACCGGATGCTGAGCGAATAAATAAACGCTCCCATCTCTTCCGGTAACCCTTCGAAATTACCGTCCCAATAGCCATCCGGATCGGAAGAAATATAAACCAATTGCCCCCAACGGTTGAAGATCTTTAAATCAAATTCATTCGTTCCATCGGTAATAATTTTATAAACATCATTGATACCGTCATTGTTTGGAGTAAACGCTGTGGGCACAAAAACGGACAGGCATTTTCTACAAAAATGGTATCCTTACCGATACAACCATTATTACTTACATATACGACTACTGTTTGAGGAACCAGGCTCACTACAATAGCCTGTGTTTGTTCACCGGTTGACCAGTCGTGCTGGTAATTTGGGTTGTCCGAATCCAGCACAATTGATTCTCCGATGCAAATGCTGGTATCGGCTCCCAACGTAACAAAAGGATAGTCATATACCGTAACCGTCTCGGAAAAAGTATCCGGCAGACATACATCATGCTGAATGATTATGGTTACCTCGTACGTACCGCTGCTGTTGTAAACAAGAGTTACTTCAGTGGAACTGGTATCTGTGGTACCATTTCCGAAATCCCAGTGGACGCCGCTAAAATCACCGGCAGAAACATTGTTAAATGTTATCATATCGCCGGTGCATAATACATCCGGTTCAAAATTAAAAGCCGCAATTACACCGGGATTAATTGTTAAGTTGGCGGAAACGGTATCCTTACATCCTATACTGTCCGTCACCACCAGGTAAACGGTATACAATCCGGAAGCGGTGAATGTGAAAACCGGTTCAAACTCATTGGTAGTGGCAGTTCCAAAAATCCATTCATATACCAGCCCCTGCCCGGTTGATGAGTTGAAAAAAGAAATGGGAATATTGGTGCAATAAGGTGGTGGTGATACAGAAAATCCTGCTACCGGAGGCTCTAAATAAGTATTGATCGTAACAGTATCCTGGTTGAAACAGCCGCCACTATCCGTAATGGCAAGTATGATATCAAAAGTACCCGTACCCGGAAACATATGGCCGGGATTAATATCTGTTGATGTAGTACCATCTCCAAAATCCCACGACCAGGTAATGGTAGTATCACCTACAGAAAGGTCGGTGAAGACAAGCGAATCGCCGGTACAGGTTTTTATGATTTCATAACTAAACTCTGCATCAGCTATCGCTACCGTGAAGGGCACCTTATTCGTATCCGACAATTCATTGCCGCAATTGTCGAGTATCACGTTGCCATCAGTACCTTGTTTGAAATTCAGGACATACGAGCCATTGACAGTAATGGGTCCCGACAGCAACACATCAAAATTATTGGTAAATGTTCCGCCAACACAGCCTGTTGAAGATGCCCCGATAATGCCCACTGCAGAAGGGCCTGTCACATAAAAATCACTCCCATTAGCAGCAATCGTATTGCAACGTACCTGTTCCGAAACAGTGATGTGCAAAACGGAAGGAGGTGTACAAGGAAATGGATCTATGGAAACAGGTGCAGGTGGAATATTGTCGAATATAACGGCCGTTCCGCTAAACGATAAGGTATAACCTCCGATAAGCCCGTCGTGATTGTTGATGACCAACACATACGTTTCGCCAACCACTACATTCATCGGCTGACATTGATTGGGCCCGCCTGCTCCTACGGAAGTAAGCACATATGGATTTGACAATCCGGTTGCTCCGGGAATAGCGGAGTAGTTACAGCGTACTTCCGGTGCAACCCCGGTAATAATATCAGCACAGGTGGCATTGGTTAAATCATACACAGCCCAGTCATAGTCATCATTGTTATTGATGGGTGTTATCTGAAATTCAAGCGTTCCGGATACGTTCACCGTCCAGATATACCATACGGAATTTTCTTCTCCCTGCGAAAGGCAGGAAGAATTACCGAAAGTCAATTCCTGTGTTGCTTCACCTGCATACGAGTTCGGTTGCACATACACATTCTGACAAACCGGTATCGCGCCGCTGCAATCCTGTTCAGGCAATTGTGCATTTGCTGAAAGTGCAGCCAGGACTAGCAGGAATAGTACAGCGTATATTTTAACTTTCAACAGATTAGTTTGATCGATTTACACAAGTAACGGCTAAATTCAAAGTTAGCCAAAAGAATCATTCATCAACGTATATTTTGTCTATGGCATCGGCGAGCGCTCGATCCTTCTCTGTTATCACATCGCCGGCATCATGCGTGGAAAGTGTTATTTCTACCTTGTTCCAGGCATTGGTCCATTTTGGATGATGGTTCATTTTCTCCGCTACCAGGGCAACTTTTGTCATAAAGCCAAAGGCCATCACAAAATCGCTGAACAGGAATGTTCTTTGAAGTTTGTTATCATGTTCTTTCCACATATTTTTTTGTTTTAACAGTATTAAGATTCAAGGATCTACTAAGCAGAAAAGAAAAATGGCACACGGATGACACAGATTTAACTGATAACCACAGATTATAACAGTGATCATTCAAAGCACACTTATCAAATGATCAGATAAAAATCCGTAAGAATCCGTTTGATCAGTGTTATCCGTGTTCTATTTCTTAAATGTTCATCTACTGAGTAGTTACAGATTCAATAAATAATTCGCAGTTATTGATAAGCTAATCAATCATCAGGTTGGCCTTCGATTTCAAATGATCAAAGTTCATCTTCACTACTAGTTGAATAACCGGTATGCTCCTTAGTTTAACAAACAGCTCCTCTTCCCTTTGCACAGAAATTTCACCACGGATAATCAGAAAATAATCCGCCTGCCTCACTTCAGGTACCAGGAACTCGCCTGAATTTTTATTCGAAACTACGTACACCAGCCATTTATCCAGTTCACTCTCGTATTTGTAACAACTGTAAACTGATGTCTTATGGCGCTTCTTATGTATCAGTTCCATATCATCAGCCTTCTTCAGTTCAAATCCCAGCACTTTATTTATATGCCATCCCAACTGATACTCCTTCAGCGGTGCAACAATGGCCCATAAAAGTCCGGTAAATTGCTCTTCGAGCGCAATTGTTTTTTCTTCGACACTCGCTATTCCCCTTTTTGTTGGCTGATGCCTTTCAAACCTACACGATTGGAGTGACTTAAACAAATTGTAGAGACATTGACCAATACGGCATACCTGTTACTTCAGTGTATTCACAGTAAAATGACTCAAAACAAGTGTCTGAAAATAATTGATCAAAAGATTGCGTATAAAAACTGAAATCCCTTACTTTGCCAAAAATTAATCCACATAAACCAATAATTTTTTATGTCAGACATCGCAGCAAGAGTTAAGAAGATCATCATTGACAAATTAGGCGTTGATGAAAGCGAGGTTACGCCTGAAGCAACCTTTACCAATGATCTTGGTGCCGATTCTCTCGACACGGTTGAGTTGATCATGGAGTTCGAGAAAGAGTTTAATATCTCCATCCCTGACGAGCAGGCTGAAACTATCACTTCAGTTGGCCAGGCCATCGCTTACATCGAGCAGTACGCAAAGTCTTAATCCGAATTTTACATGGAATTTAAAAGGGTAGTTGTCACCGGTCTCGGTGCACTTACTCCTTTAGGGAATAGTGTCCCTGAGTTTTGGGATAATCTCCGTAAAGGTGTGAGTGGCGGAGGCCCCCTGACCTATTTCGATACTTCAAAATTCAAGACAAGGATTGCCTGTCAGCTCAAAAACCTGGATGTACACAAGTTTTTGGAAAAGAAGGAAGCGCGCAAGCTTGATCCTTATTCTCAGTATGCATTAATTGCTGCTGATGAAGCGGTAGTCGACAGCAAACTGGACTTGACAAAAGAAGATAAAACACGCATTGGTGTTATCTGGGCAACCGGCGTAGGTGGCATTGACTCCTATGCCAAAGCAATGATGGAATATTGTGCGGGCGATGGAACACCCCGTTTCAGCCCTTTCCTTATTCCACTTATTATTCCTGACCTGGCAGCAGGCCATTTATCCATCCGGTATGGATTTATGGGACCTAACATGTCTATTGTAAATGCCTGTGCATCTTCTACCAATTCCATCATTGATGCACTAACCTACCTGAGATTAGGTAAAGCAGAAGTAATTCTCACAGGCGGCTCTGAATTCCCGCTTTGTATTCCTGCAGTAGGTGGTTTTTCTTCTATGAAAGCCCTGAGTGAACGCAACGACGATCCTCAAACGGCTTCACGTCCGTACGACAAAGACCGTGATGGTTTTGTGATTGGCGAAGGTGCCGGTGCATTGATTCTGGAAGAATATGAACATGCCAAAGCACGCGGTGCAAAGATTTACTGCGAAGTAATAGGTGGTGGTATGTCGGGCGATGCCTATCATATTTCCGCTCCGCATCCTGAAGGAATTGGTGTAATGCAGGTATTGCGCGAAGCGTTGAAAGATGCAGGTGACTTAAATCCGGAAGAAGTGGATTACATCAATACGCATGGCACTTCCACTCCGCTCGGCGACCTGGCTGAATTAAAAGCCATTAAGAGTGTTTTTGGAGAACATGCCTATAAGATGAGCATCAGTTCCACCAAGTCGATGACCGGCCACATGCTGGGCGCGGCTGGTGCAGCAGAAGCGATTGCCTGCATCGGTGCCATGGAACGCAGCTTCATTCCTCCAACGATCAATCATTTTACTGACGATCCGGAGATTGACCCTAAGCTTGATCTTACTTTTAATACAGCGAAGAACCGCGAAGTGAATGTAGCCATCAGTAATACCTTCGGTTTCGGTGGCCATAATGCCTCGCTGATCATGAGAAAATTAAAAGACTGATAATTTTTTTCTACCTTTTACCCTGGCAGGATTTATTTCTGCCGGGGTTTTTTCATTTTAGGATACCACACAAGCCGTTCGTTTGATTCGACGATTATTTTCAGGAAAGAAAGCGTTCTACTCGCAGGTAAAGGAACTCACCGGCATTTCGCCTTCCAACCTGTTATTGTATGAAATGGCCTTTCGCCACAGTTCTTCTGCCGAAGAAATATACGAAAGCAATGAACGCCTCGAATTTTTAGGCGATGCCGTACTCGGTGCCGTAATAGCTGATTACCTATTTAAAAATTCCCCTACAAAGATGAAGGCTACCTGACTGATATCCGCTCAAAAATGGTAAGCAGGAGCCAATTGAAGACCGTTTCTCATAAGATGGGCATTGACTTATATCTTTCCTATAGTTCAGCAGATCCCTTGATCAATAAAAAGTCACTTACCGGCAATGCGCTGGAAGCCCTGGTAGGAGCAGTCTATCTCGACAAAGGATATAAGAGCGCGCACAATTTTATCATCAAAAAAATTGTGAAACCATTTCTCGATATCGGGGAGTTGGAGATCAGCGAATTCAATTATAAAAGCAAGCTGCTGGAATGGGCGCAGAAATCAGGACGCTCCTCACTTTCGCCGTAAAAACCACTCCCGTCACCGCCATCGTGCTTTGTATAAAGTTGCGGCAATAATTGATGGAGAAGAATACGGAGAAGGCGAAGACACGAATAAAAAAAACGCGGAGAAATTGGCTGCTAAAAAAGCGTTTGAGGTATTGAAGATTTCTGTGGAGGAGTTTATTTAGTTTCCTATTCCAAATTTTACTTACATCTTGTCTCAATGATAGTTATCGGATGACTTATAACAAATTTGGAAAATCAACCTACTGAATACAAGTCATCCGATGACTACAACCGGCCGAAAGTCATCGGATGACTTAAAGTAAAACTGCTCAATCAATACATTGAATTATAGTCATCCGATGACTAAAGAGGCTGCGCACATAAAAATAGTCCCCCATGCTGCCTCCTTTCAATCCGGAATACTATTCACCATTTCAGATTTATAATTGATAATGGCATTGATCAGTCTTTCAATTTCCTTCACAAAATCTTCGTAGGTATTGATAGCCGTAAGATCGCAGTGCAGCTTCTCATTCGTGGAGGCAGACCAAACTTTATAATCGTCGGGGATCAGCGATTCAGGCGGTAATGCATTCTTTTCTGTGAAAACATAAAAAGTAAAGGAGAGAAACCGGAACGGTGGTCGTTTTGCTGTTTGAAAACGTCTCTTGCTTTTGTATACGTCAGGTATTCAATATAACTCCAGTTGGGTTCATTGTATTCAAAAGATGCCATGGAAATCAATTGAATAAAGGCTATGGATTTGCTGGCATTGGCAGTCACTTTATCGTCAATGCCCTGCGCCAGCCGGATGGAGTCGAGGTCGAAGAAACCCTTGCGGATATTTTTCAGGTGAAGGAAACGGTGAAAGGCTTTGGCCAGCAGGTTGCGCTTGCTGAAATCTTCGCCGGAATAATCTTCCTTATTCAAAATCGCTTCATAGATAATCTTGTATGCCTGGTTGATGGCCTGCGAAAGATGGTTGGTATAGGAAAGAAAATAATTGTGATAATCACGGAATATCACGGCAACCGTATTGAAGTGTTCCTGCTGTTTCGGCGTCCATTCGTTCTTCAACATTTCATTCACCAGCCGGTGAAATAATTCCATTTTTGAATAAAATATCGTGGCCTCCGATTTATTGAAATTAGCTTCCTTCCAGCAGAAACTCAATGCGGCAATAATCTTTTCCTTTGTATTCAACGCATTGCCCGTCAGCTCATCCAGCTTCTTCCGGTAACCGCGAATCAGTTCATAATGCTTTGTAAAAAACTCCTGTTGATACACAGCATCCCACTCTGCATTAAAATACTTTTTTATCAACGGCTCAATGTTGGTTTCAATGTCCGTCAGGGCATTTTCACCAAACATTTTTACGAGAGATTCTACTTTGGTATCCATGTAGTTAGTAGTTAGTAGTTAGTCGGAAGTAATTAGTCGGAAGTCGTTAGTATTGAGTATTGAGTGTTGAATATTGAGTGTTGAATATTGAATATTGAATATTCAACACTCAATATCCAATATCCAATATTCAATATTCAATATTTTCAAATTTAAAATTTTCATCAACCTCCCCATCGCATCAGCTTCGCTGCAACCATTTAACAATTTAAGCATTCAACCATTCAACCATTTAACCATTTAACCATTTAACCATTTAACCATTTAACCATTTAACCATTTAACAATTCAACAATTCAACAATTTAACCATTCACCCCAACCTCGCCCGCAACCGCTCCACCTCCATCTTCAACGTCTCATTCGCATTCTTCAAATCTTCCAGTTCTTCAAAGGTAGAACGGATGGTATCAAACTGTTCGAGGTAAACAAAATTCTCAATCTGCTGCTCTAACTCCTGCAGTTGTTGCTCTTCCTTTTCATCGCGTGTCGTTTTTTCACGGAGAGCCTGCGCTTTCGATTTAATGGAATTTTTAAAGGGCATCAGCGCTGCCAGCTGCAAATACATTTCATTCTTTTCTTCCACTTCAAAAATCATCCTGAAGATATCGGCGATGGGTTTACCAATCAGGTTAGATTCAATGATCTCCATCGTAAATCCTTTGTCGCGCTTTCGCAGCACACACACTTCTTCTTCTTTGCATCCGGCTATCACCAGCGGGCTGTGCGCTGAAATAATGAATTGTACATTCGGAAACTCATTACGCAAAATTCCGATAATCTTTTGCTGCCAGCTCGGATGCAGGTGCGCATCAATCTCATCAATAAAAATAATAGCCGGTTGCCGGGTCACCTGTTTGCGCGAAACAGCAGGATAACGAAGCGACATATAATGATACATCGTTCCAATCATCGCGACAACGGATAATGTGCCCTGCGAGGCTTTCTGTATCGGAAGCGAAGTATCTGCGCCTTCTGTCTTCACCCTGATAATAAAACCGGAATTATCTTCTGTACGCTGAATAGTATCCCACACAAATTCACTTCCGGTAAGGCGTTTGAAAACACGGCGGATGAGCTGAAATATTTCATCCTCAAAATTCCTTTCATCAAGGTAGATGGTAGAGATGGTATTCAATAAATTCTGAATCACATCTTCATACGGTACCTGCAGCATAAACTGGTATGCTCCGTTTTCCAGTATTTTCTTAGATCGTTCATCATTTCTAATGGAAGTGGACTCCGCTGATTTATTTATGAACCTCGAATCAGGAATTGCCAGTACAGGGATTTTACCATAGGAAGACTGAATACCCAGCTTATCAAAGTAAGCTATTCCTTCCAACAGTTCTAGTTGCTTTTGCAGCCTGATCAATTCACCATCCCATTCCGTTGTAACAGGTGGTGCAATTTCTGTTACAGTCTGATCAGCAGGAGTCCTCGCCGCACGCTGCCGTGCAAGAAACGCTGATCGCAATTTTGATTTTCCTCCACCTGTTGCTGCAACGATTCCATCAAGGGCACATCGCGCTCATGATCCGACTGAAAAGAGATTTTAAAATAGGGAGCAGGAGTTGGAGAGGCTTTGTCCATCATGGTCAGGTCACGCAATAACTTCTCTTCTTCCTGCAATAAGGCCAGCATGATCGACATGAGGTGACTTTTTCCATAACCGTTTTTTCCCAGCATAATATTCATGCTGCCGCGCAAGTGCCAGGAAAAAGAACCATAGAAAGGCAGGTTCGCTACTTCCACAGCATACAACCTGGTGGCACGTGTGAGATTATTGCGAAAGCGTTCCACACTCAACAATTCCGTATATCGTGCCTTTGCCTGTTGCTCTTCGGCATATCTTCCCATAACGGAATAAACATCTGCTTTCTTTCTCCATGGCGCTGAAGCTTCCGGATCGAGGAAAATAGCGCGGTCATAGAATTCCACGGCTCTGAAATAGTCACCCAGCTTCACCTGAACATCACCCAAAGCTTCATACGATTTGGGATCATTGGTTGAAGTTAGATTGTTGGTGATGTCCTGTGTGGTCTCATTGCCTCCGCCGTCAAATTTTTGCAGCAGGTCTTTTACGGTTTTCATTTCCGTTTCAATCTTAAACTTTTCTTCTATCTCCTTTCTGCGTATGGAAATGGTTTCACTGTTCTCTTTCGTAGCAAGTAACTGATGGTAAAGGTCATTCCGGCTCCTGCTAATAATATACGGAGGAAGGATTAAGAAAAGAATTAACAGTAAAAAAACGTGATGCTAACGAAAAGAAGTAGCCAACTGGAAAATACATGTTGCCGGTAATAAGCAAACTTTTCACTGAAGGTACAGGTAGTGCAGGTGGTTACTCCTTCGAGCGCAGCAATCTGTGCTCGATTCTCTTTTGATCCGCGATACCAACATTTCAGCCTGCTTCTTCTGAGAAGCAATTGAATCCTGGTATTTATTGATGTACAACTCCTTTACATACGGCAATTCACTGATCGGGTTGCTGAGTATCTGGTAGGAGATCCTCACATTACTCAAATCCCTTTTCAGCAACTCCAATGCCCCTGTTTGCTGATCAAGTTGTTGTTTTAGTTTCTTCGTCTCTTCCACTGCTGCTGCATAATTATTGTTATTGGTCTGCTCAGGGCTCTTGCCTTTTTTTTCCTCAATCTGCAGGTTGTTCTGAAGTGCGCGAATACTTTTTTGAATGGCAATGGAATCCTTTTTCTTTGACACAATAACTTTATACAGCGAATCAGCTTTCATCCTTGCATTTACGCCACTCATTTCAAACAACTTAACGGAATCCTGGTACGCTTCAGCTGTTAGTCTGAATTGAGCTGTATCATTGGTCCACTGAACGGTATCACTGATCAAGGTGGTTCGTTTCTCCCGCACAAGGTTCACTTCTGAAATAAACATACCAACCGGCTGGCTGCATACAATGGCGATAACAGGAATGCAAATAAGGTAAACATACCTGACTGACTGGTAGGTTTTAGAAAGAAAGGAAGTAGTAATTGCCCGCAACACAATTACGACAAGGCTGAAAATGAGCCAGGCAAAAAAAATGGCGAGATAATACGTATGCAGGATGGATTCAAAAAACAGGTACGCCGACATACCTATCAATACAGAGGCAAAAAGGTTACTGAACCCGATAAGGATATATGGAAAATGATCGGCAGGTGGTAATTCATTCCTGATCTCAGGATCTATCCCTGAGAAAAAATCAAAAAAATGCCCGCGTTTTGCAGTGGTTGGTTCCCGGTTTGTCCGTCCTGAAGACTGCTCCTGCATAGATCTATTTTAATTGCTGTGATGAAAATACAAAATTAGCAGGAGTACAAGCTTGTTGAGCGGTGGCAAAAATGCCAGGCAGCACATTTATTATGCAAGCTGCTTCCCGAACACCTAAAAGCCTGTCATTTGTTTACACAACTGCTCAGCCCTTTCAAAAGCAAAGAGATCACAAGCCCGGCATCAACACTGGTAAACAGCATTTTATTTTCATCAGGCGACAATCCGTTGTTTAGTCCTTCTATGCCTGCACTGTTGAAGAATCCAACCACCTTCTCGTAGTTGATTTCATTTACCGCACCAGCATCCTGTTGTTGATAATAGTTTGCAAGCGTTTTGTATTGTGCTACTTTGTATTGATACTCTTTTGTTAAAGTTTCCGGTGTCTCTCCAAGCAGAGCCTGAATAACAGACGCCGCACAACCTCCGAATGCACCAATGATAAATACCGGCTTATGAGAAGTCATCGCTATCAATACTTCTTCCATCAATCCGGGGTAGCGACCTTTATACCCGGTCTGCTTTCCGCCAAGGATTATTCGCGCATCAATAGACTCATTCATAATCAAACGCATTTCTGTAAGGCACCGGGCAAAAAGGTATTGGTCGTGCACCGTTTCCGCTTTCAAAATCCGTTGCCAGTCGTCCTTCTTATTTATGGCCAGGTCAACAGGCGGGGAACACGGATAAAGCGCACCACGTCAATTAATTCCGCTTCCAAAGCAGTGCTGATCGTATGAAAGATTGGATAGGCCACATAGTTGGTAACCCTGGCGTTTTCTCCTTTATAATCGGCACGGTAAGTCATCACCATCTCCTTCAGCAACATGGCAAAATTGAAGCCCGCACTGTAATGTATATCGCCACCATATGCAAGAGAATAGCCTGAAGCCAACAGGTAACGTGCAGCTTCCACCATTACATCTTTCAGGTGATCGGTACTCAATCCGCGCACTTCCATTTTTTCAGATTCCGAAATAGAGAGCCCAATTGTAAACTTATCCCGTGAGGCACTTTTTTTTGCTTCATCGCGAATCAGCTGAATGGGTGTGCTGAATTGCGCACCCGGCATGCAGCGCCTGAGGATCTGCAGCTCGCCATTACCCAATGGAGGATCAGGATAAATGAAGTGTCGATTCAAATTGACTGATGCTTCTTCTGTATTTACCAGGTCGAGTAATTCCGGTGCATTCTTTAGCAACTTGTAATCTGTTCCGGGTTTCAGAAACGTCTTAAACTGATGTTCAATCAGTTTGCCCTGGTAAGCATGCCGCAGCGTTTCGAGCAACACCGCTAAAATGATACGTTCAATCAATGATGAAAAATCAGCAGCACTCTCATTTTTCCAACGTATAACCGGAACATTACACATATATGGAAAACTCCTGGACTCTCCTTTATCAAGGGCATTCACTACCACCACCGGGCGATTGTGTCTCTTGGCTTCCAGCACTTCTGCACGGCACCATTCACGGCTACTGAAGATATCGGTCTGAACCACCAGCAAACTTGAATTGCCCACTCCTTTGTCAATCGCTTCGGCAAACAATTCTCCCGGTGAAATATCGGTTGCATCAAAAAAGGTCTCCAATCCGGTGAATTCCTGTATCCAGTATTTCAACAGTTTGGTGATCTCCACTCCATCTGCTTTTGAATGGCTGAGAAAAAGCTTAAGTCTTGGTAATGAATCTTGTTTAGGATCCGTTGCTCTCTGAAAACCAAGTATCAGCCTGCAAAATTCGTGAGCAAGGGTTACCGTTAAAAACCGCGCTTTCTGTTCCGTCGTCTCTTTCTCAAATACCCTTACAAAATTCT
The DNA here is from genome assembly GCA_016704325.1 of Chitinophagaceae bacterium. Classification (GTDB taxonomy): domain Bacteria; phylum Bacteroidota; class Bacteroidia; order Chitinophagales; family UBA10324; genus JACCZZ01. Next base: position 139,914 of record JADJAG010000005.1, on the reverse strand, counting down.
TATCATTCACCACATCACTCACACTGAATGCAGTCTTCGAGATGGCGACAGGATAGATTCTCACCTGATGATTTCCCTTATCTAAAGCTACCAGTTGCTGCAGGTAGTCTGCCCATTGTTGCCGGTGAATGACCATGCAATCATCTACCAGTAATACAATTGCGGTGTGTTCAGCGCCATCGGGATCTATAGCAGCAGGTACTTCCTCTTCACTTCCGGTATTGCTGATGGATCTGTAAAAGACGGGAATGCCTATGCTCCGGCTGAATGGATCAGCAAAATTTCTGTTAAAGGTTTGATAAATTCGTTCTGCATAGTGTTTCCCATCTTCAAACAAGGGATGCCAGGTAACATATATTACAAATGGATGCATGTTCGAAAGTTGATAAAAAAACAGAAGGCACTATAGGAGAAATATCAATCAACAATGCTGTTATCCTCAATGGTTTTATTGGTGATCCAACCCAGGACCGGCTCATTGGACTGTCCGCCTTTTGTAATAAAGACGTCCTGGCAATATTTGTTATTCATCAACGACTTCGCTACGGCAAGGGTTGCTTCCAAACTGATGAAATTAATACCTTCCCTGATCACACCTTTGATCTGCTCATCTTCCGATTGCAGCATATCTGCAAAAGTAGCAGCGGTCAGCGGTTCGCTATTTTCTGCACCATGCTCTGCAGGTTGATTCGCTACCCGCTTAAAATATTGTAGCGTAATAAATCGCTGAATAAGGCTGCTGTGCAGTACATAACGGGCATTCTTGTTTTCATTCAACAGAATTACCCGTTGAATTTTTTCTCTCACCACATAATCGTGAAAATCTTCTTTCAGCCTGAACTTCGCAGGGTCATCGGTTGAATTAAACTCCAGATAGATCAGCTTCTCTACCGGTATCATTACATCCTTTGCTTTTATGGATTCCAATTTCTTGGCAGAAGTCACCTTATCTACCAGGTCCCTGATGCTCTCATTGGCTGCCTGCAGGTTCTCCTTTGTATAATAAAAAGCCAACACCGTTCCGATCCAGGTTCCGAAAAGCGGCAGGATTGCTGTAAATAGTGTCTGAAGGACTTTAATCAGTTTATCAGTTGGATCTTCACCGGGTGGATTGTGCGTTACTACAATATTGATGATCCAGAAACCCATCACAATAAAGGCTACTGTGCCAAACAAAACAAAACCACTTATTACCGTTCCTAGGTATTGCCTGAATCGCGGTTCCTCATGCGCCCGGCTTTTTCTTTTTACAGTTTCCTCCATAAATAATCCATTTAAATTTTACCGATCATGAAAATAGAAATGATCCGTCACAATTTCAGGAATAGCCATAAATAAATTTATTTGGACTACAGTTATTTGTATCAAAATGTGAATTTTGAAAATGATCTTGCTGACAACAATAAATTACCTTTTTACTCTGACCCGCTACAAAGCCGCTCTCGTAGTAAACGCCGCTTGCTTGATTGTTAAAGTCTGCAAAGCAAAATCGGGATTTTTTCAAAGCTGTAATAATTGCATCATTAATCGGCTGAACACTATCGTGATGCAATTCATCAATAAGTATTGCATTGAAGCCTGTGCTAAAAATTGCGTTTTTGATAGCCTGTCTAATCGCCTTTGTTTCATTTCGAAAAGACATAGCCACAAAGCAATTGTTTGAAGTGATTCCTTCTGACTGAAGCAATAGTGCTTGTTTAATTCCTTCAAAGGTTAATGAAAACTCGGCAGCATACGTACCTGCATTTGTTGTTTGCAAGCTAGTTATCGCTATCCAATTGAGGTTTTTCAGTGTACTGAAATAAAAGTGACATTCATCAAACTTAATTTGATTTTCCTTTAAAAATATATGATTCTCATCGAGTCTTAAACGAAAGAACTCACCGTCAAATTGCTGATAATTAGCCAGTGAAAGAAGAAGACCACTTACCTTATCGAGGGAAGTCATGGACTAAATATCTATAAAAACTTTCAATTTTCAGTTGTTCTGATTTTTTTTCAGAATCCTCAAAAATCACCCTTTTTGAGTATTGCAACCATGTCGTAAAATAATTATCTTTAACGAATTACTCATATGAGGGTACCGGAATAAAATCCAAGCATTTCTTTTTTTTCTCACAAATCTAATTTCCCTATTGACTATGAAAAGCATCAACACATTTTCATTTGTAAGCACTTTTGTGCTACTGGTCATTTCTTTCGCCAATTCTCTTACTTCAAATGCTCAGTTTAACAATTCCACTTTGGTGTCTAAGTTGTGGGAACACACGACTGGGACACCTGACACCATAGACTGGAGCTCTTCTGCCTTGGACGGATCGGGTAATCTAATTGTAGTTGGTAATACCATGGTAACTACCAATAACACTGATATGCTTATTACAAAGTATGCAACGGATGGAACAGTACTTTGGCAGATTCAGTATAATCACACCAACAACAACAGGGACTACGGGGTAGCGGTCTCTATTGACGCTTCGGACGATATTTATGTAGCGGGAACTTCAATCACTTCCTCGGGGAATGGGTATGATTGGGTCATTCAAAAATATGACGATGGAGGCACTTTAATTTGGGAAGAACAATACAATGGTCCCGGGAGTAGCTACGATGTTCCAACTGATATGGTATTGGACGGAGCAGGTGCTCTTTATGTAGTGGGTGCAAGCTACGGAACAACATCTTTGAGTGACTATTGCACGCGCAAGTACAGTGCATCTAACGGAACTTTCATCTGGGAAGCAAGATATGATTATACGAGTCTACTTGATATTCCGGCAGCTATCACTCTAGGAAGCAGTGCGCGGGTGTATGTAACCGGTGGAAGTGCGAGTTCATTTAGCAATTGGGACTTTGCTACAGTTAAGTACAATGCAACTACAGGAGCGCAAATAACAGTAACTCGTAATTCTTCTTCCGGTTTAGGGTTAGATCATCCTACTGCTTTAGCTAAAGATCTATACGATAACATTTACGTGACCGGTGCAGCAACAAATGGTACGCACTATGATATAAAAACTGTAAAGTTTGATGAAGAATTGAACACGGTGTGGTCAGTAACCTGGGATAATGTAGGATTAGATGATCAGGCTAATTCTATCGGAGTGGATGCTGATGGCTACGTGTATCTGACTGGATATACAAAAAAAGCAAATAGTGGCAGTGATTTCATAACAATTAAATACAACAATAGCGGTGCGCTGCAGTGGCAGAAGTTTTACTCTGCACCAGACGAAACAAAAACCGCTATAGCAAGAAAACTCGACATTGCTCCTTACGGAGATATTCTGGTGACCGGTGATGTGTACAATATAGGAAACAAGGATTTCTTAACTCTCGCATATGACGCAAGTGGAAATGTAAAATGGGAAGAGTGGTACGAAGGTATTGGAAATGGTGATGATACCCCAATGGCCGTAAAAGTAGGCGTGGATAATTTATTGTATGTGACAGGCAGAGTGTGGACGGGTACACAGTACTCCTATTTGACAGTTAAATACGAAATGATTGATTATATAACCCCGCCAGATAATGAGATTTGTCCTACCGGATTTGGATACTATGAGAATAAAGGGCAATTAGTCGGTACAGATGCCGCGTTACATCCGGAAATTAAGTTCTTTTGCGATAATCATCATCCAACTCTATACTTTCTGAATTCAAAAACATCATACGTATTTTCAAAACGTGATATATCGAGTTCAACTTCTGACGCCTTGCATCGCATTGATCAGTCTTATCAAAATTCCCTAAACACAAAAGTTTATAAAATTTCTCCACAAGTTGCTGGATACAGAAATTATTTTCTTCCCCATTGTTCAACAGGTGTAATCAATGTCCAAGGTTTTCAACGATTACTATATCCTGAATTGTATAATAATGTCGACTTGATGTGGTATGGCAATAATGCAGGTGCGAAAGAGTACTTCATTTGCGATGTTGGTAGTCGACCATCAGACATACAACTGAAATTCACAGGAGCATCATCAGTTAGCATTTTAGGTAATGGTAGTCTCGAAATAGCATCTTCTATTGGAACAATAGCCTACGATCAGCCAAGTGCATTTCAAATTGCGGCTAATGGCAGCATAATCAATCTAAATTGGTCGCCAACATTTTCTTCACTTGGCAATAACAAATTTGGGTTTTCTTTGGGAACTTACGATATGAGTAAACCGATTATTATAGTGCTTAACAAGGAGCAGTCCCCCAATTCGCCATTAGATGCAAGTAATATTTGGTGGTCAACATATTTTGCGACAGATGAATTTGAGGAATGCACAGATATTAAAACGACTATTGACGATGATATCTATGTGGGAGGGCATGCTCAATCATTGACTTTTCCTCAATTCACAGATGTGAACAATCTTGGATTTAACTCTTCCGGTTATGACGTTTTTGTAGCTCATTTCGACAAAAATGCCATACCTATCTGGTTGTCTTACTATGGTGGCAGTGATTTGGATGCCCAAACTCAGATTGCACCTATTTACACCAAAGAAGTATTTGTAGCTTTCCGCACTAACAGTGCTGATCTAGTGTCTAAACATACATCTCAACAATACTATGAGAATAATAATTCACCTGTTTCAGAAGGGTTCATGCTAAAACTGAACAAATTTGGAAGCGACTTCTCATGGAGTAGTTATATTCAGGGAGTTGACCATTTTTCTGCTGCAAGAGCTTACAACTATGATGGTGGTACATTACAAAAGGTGGTATTTGTGGGTCAACACGATTATTTTAATGGTAGCACACTACTCGCAGTGAATAATCCTGGCAATTGCTATTACGATAACTCTAAGGGTGAGGGGTTAATTCTGCGGTTTAATGACGATTGCACTCTTGATTGGGGTACTCGGTTTGGTGGAACAAGTGGTGAGGCAAGTGAACAGATCAATGACGTTTATATTGATGGTGCAAACAGTATTTATATTGCTGGTACCACAATAAATGTAACAAATGCCACCTTTCCAACATTTAATAACCCCAACTACCCGAATGATTATGTTCAGGGAAATAATACCTCAAACATTGAAGATGCTTTCATTGCAAAGTTTAACAATATCGGCGGTCAACTTTGGTCAACACTATTTGGTGGCTTGCATCAGGAGAGTGGATTTGGAGTAACTACGGACCCGTTAGGGAATATTTATCTTACCGGTGACGATTTTAATGGTTCTGGCACTACCACACTGCCATTTGATCAAACATATCCAGCAGGCAACTATGTAGAAACTAACTGTGCGGATGGGAATGGATTTATTGCTCAATTTAACAGTGAGGGAAAGAGATTGTGGGGTAGTTTGATGGAAGGAACAAATAGAGGGGTGGGTGTTATCGCTAATTCCGATAGATTGTTAGTCTGTGGTACCGCCGATAAAACCAATTTACCTTATCAAACTAACAACAACGCTTATTTTGATGATGAATTAGAATTAAACTATAGTTTCATCACGGGCGATGATATTTTTTTCATGGGCTTTGATCATAGCGGGAATAAAACCTATGCATCATACTTTGGAGGCGATGACATTGATCTTCCTCGGAAATTATTTTTGGCGGGTAATTATTACTATGTAACTGGAGCTACTCAAGCATATTTTGTAGATATTCCACTCTGGCAGCCAAGCCCATTATCATACTTTCAAGATGAATCATTTCCGATTCCTGCCTACTTTTCAACAAGTGGTTTTATTAGTAAATTTGGTATCGACTTTAATCCAGTAGCCATTGAACCCATTGATGAAAAGTTGCCTTTTCAAATCTTCCCGAACCCAAACTCAGGAACTTTTTATTTGGCTTCTAAAACCGGAATCAATGAGGAATCAATTTATAAAATATTTTCGATGGATGGTAGAATAATTACCTCTGGAACAATATCTCAAAAATTAAATCTGATTTCACTTCCCAATTCATTTCATGGAATATGTATTCTTGAACTTGAGTGCGGAAGAGGAAAATACTTTACTAAGATTCTTGTCCTATGAATATACTTAAGCAAAGTAGTATCATTATGGTACTTCTCGTGATTCATAGTCGATTTGTTTCAGCACAATGGATAGAAGTAGTAACCGGTTATCCATTTTACTTTACAGATGCGACTTTTTATGATGAATTGAATGGTGTAATTGTTGGGAATGAATCACTTATTACTACCCATGACGGAGGCAACTTTTGGACTAAACTCCAGTTTGATTCGATAGATTTTGTTGAGGTTATTTTTACTGAGGATAGTACCATGTACTCTATTGCTTCCTTATCTGGACCATCTCATCAAATTCTTAGATCAGTGAATTTAGGTGATACTTGGATTTCATTGAATCCTATTCCTGCAGGGTCTTCATCAATACGAAGCATTAATTTTATCAATCCTGATACAGGTATGGTTGCATTTGAACACTTCCTTTATAAAACAATTGATGGTGGTGATAATTGGTCAGAAATTTGGGGGTCAGGCGGATTTCTTACGTGGTTTAATCTTGTAGGTCAAGATTCTATAAAAATGTTGCAAACAAATTCCTTTAATGGATACATTTATGAATCAACAAATGGCGGAGGTAATTGGCAAAATTTGAATTTCAACGATGATCTTGAATTGCTTTTTGAAACAAATGACCAGCCTATAGATTTCAGCGATTGGAATCATGGTCATTTCGTTTTTGGCAACTATTATTATTCAACCGATGGAGGTGTCAGTTGGAATGGTATTCCTTATTATTACGATCAAGGGGAAGAAACAGATTTTCAGAAAATTGAATGCCCTTCAGATTCTGTTTGTTATGTAATGGCATTGAATATTCCCTACGCACCTATCATTCTCAAACTGCTTAATCATGGCGAAACCATCATCAAAACTGATTTCCCGGATATTGGAAATGGAGGGGTTACATCACTTCATTGTCTGAATGATACATTTTGCTATGTCACTACATCGAATGGAAGGTTGTTTGTTACTAAAAATGGTGGAGGAGTCGTAGCTATTACCGAAACTGCTCAAAATGATTTTCCATTTTCCTTCTATCCCAATCCCGCAATCGATCAACTGCATCTTTCATTCAATTTTATGCAAGGAAATAAAACATTCGCCACAATTACAAACCTAATGGGAGTGCAGTTATTGAGTGAACCACTTAATGCCTCTGATCCGGTAATTGATATTTCGATTTTGCCCCCAGGAATTTATTTTATAGGACTTAAAACAGACGAAGGAAGTGAAGTAAATAAATTTATGAAGCAATAAAAAATGAAAGTGCTCGTGAATAGGCACTCAATTTTTCTGATAGTAGTTTTTTCTCCGTTAATGTCACTTGCACAGCATTGGAATTCATTACAGAAAGGATTAAATAACGCTGTAAATGTTTTATACACTGATTCGTCAACAGAATTACTATTCGTCGGGGGAAGATTCAGTTATGTAGATAGTATGAAAATCCGTGGAATTGCCGTATGGGATGGGGAACAATGGGATTCACTGGGGGGAGGGATTGATAACCATTACCAAAGCTACCCCCAAAATGTGTTTACAATTTGTCGTTATCACAATAAACTATATGTCGGCGGAGGCTTTACAAAAGCGGGAGATATTTTCACGAAGTATGTCGCTACATGGGATGGTCAGAAGTGGGATTCGATAAGCATGAGATTTAATGGAAGTGTAAACCACATAATGGTGTATGAAGATACACTATATATGTGCGGATCATTTGACAGTGTTGGTTCATTAAATTCCAATAGCATTATTCGTTACGATGGCGTAAATTGGACAAGCATCGACTTTCCAAATGTTGGCCCTGTATATTCAATGCAATTTTATCAAGATGATCTGTATGTTGTGGGGGTTTTTGATGATAGTAGTGGAAATCTTCACCGTATCTCAAAGTGGGATCACCATAATTGGTCTAACATTGGTGAAGGAATTTTAGGAAGTTTGGCAGATCCATCTTGTTTTGCCTTGTATGATGACAAACTTGTTGTCGGAGGGATTTTTAAAAAGAGTGATGGAAATGCAGGAAACAATCTTCAACATTGGGATGGTACCAATTGGTTAGACCTCGGAGGAGGAACAGGAGGACAAAATGGAAGAGTATGGGATATGTTCAGTGTAGGCAATTATTTATGGACTGGCGGAACTTTCAGTTCAGCAGGAAATATTCCTGCGGATAAAATTGCTCGATGGGATGGGAATCAATGGTGTGGTTTAGGGAGTATATTCAACAATAGTATTACTTCAGTAACTTTTTATGATGATACGCTCTATATTGGTGGAGGTTTTTGGATTATTGATGAAGATACTTTAAACTATATTGCTAAGTGGATGGGAGGTGATTTTGTTGATACTTGTAGCATTGTAAGTGGAATTTTACAATCGATTCCAAATAATATCAATTACGCCGTTCATCCTAATCCTGCATCTGATTACCTGTATATCTCATTTGAATTTCCACAATCAACAAAAATTTTTGTGACAATCACAAACCTCACTGGGCAGAAATTCGTGGCTGAAACAATTACTGCGGCGACTCCTGTAATTGATATCTCCACACTCTCATCTTGTATTTATTTCATATCTATTCAGACTGAAAATGGAAGCGTGATGCAAAAATTTATAAAACAATGAATATCGATTTTTAATAACTTGAAGACGTTCAAAAAATCATTTTATTAGCATGATAAATAAATATGTCTTGAAGTGCCCGTCAAATACTTCGTTGCTCTGTAGCAGAGGAGATGTTTATTTTTTTATCCTTTAATATCCGTACCAACTCGCGTAAACATATAATGGATTCCCGACGTTAGGGATAAATGTTGCAATTGAAGAACACTGACCATACAAAAATGGAGTGCAAGGAAAATGATGCGTATTCTCCTGATTCTGGCCAAGTGTAAAATTAGTTCCAGCCACACCTGAGCCATTGCAATCAGAAATCGGATAATCCCCGTTAGTCCGGATTTGTAATCACAAGTGTTCGAAACATCACCAAACACTTATCCAGTATACATTACAGCAACCTTCGGAAGTGCAGCCACATATAAGAATGTCCGTTTTGGATCGCGAATTCTGATTTCTTGTAGAGGAGGAAGCATCATTGAGAACTTTCAGGAAAAATTCTGATCCGCTTTTTAGCCTGGAAAAATGCTTTGAAACCCAATCCAGTAAAGAGTTTCAAATGCTTCGAACACTTGTGATTTGTAATCCGGACTTATTGAGAAAGGGATTTTTAATCCCGTTAATACCTGAATGCATTAACAGTTAATGTTTGGATAACATTAGATGTCTCGTTGAAAATTGGTCATTATTCAAATTGCTACGTCAAACATAGTTTATGGAAAATGATAATTGTTACAGCATCAATAATTTTTTAACCTGTTGAAAAACTTTCCGGATTAAAAATCCGGATACTCAGTAGAACGGGATTGCAAATCCCGACCAACGGGGGCAATGAAATATCCTCAAGGAAAATATAGCCCGGGAATATGGGAGGGTGTCAAAATTCATAGTTAGTTTGACACAAATTGCTAAATACACTATAGGTGCTGTTGAATAATCCGTTCCAGGTTATTTGCAGAAACTACGCCTGACTGACGCCACTTCACAACACCTTCTTTAAACAATATCAATGTAGGAACACCCCTTATCTGGAAATCGCTGGCAACCTGTGGGCTTTTGTCCACATCCACCTTAATGATACGCGCCCTTTCGCCGACTTTCGATTTAAGTTCTTCAAGAACAGGCTTCATTGCTTTACACGGTCCGCACCATTCTGCAAAGAAATCAACCAATACAGGTGTTGTTCCGCCAATTAATTCTGAAAAGGTGCTTGCCATTTGTGATTAGATTATGGTGGTGATTAATGAATCCTGAATAAAATGCAGCTTTGTTATCATTAGCCTTTCACTTCCTCAAACTCCACTTCCTCATCCTTATCCTTTCTGCTCTTTTGCTCCGGATAATTCTTTACACTGCAACAGCCAATATTCGCAACAGCCTGGAACAAAAAAAGTGCTGCTATAAAACCTCCGAGTTCATCCTGCATCCGGATTGACAGGATGCCAATGATCAATCCTGCAGCCAGCCGTAACCATCTTGCGAAATTCCATCCGCTTAAAATTGTGTGCATGATCAACTGATTTTATTTCTTAATGTCAGCCAGCCGCCACCGTTATATACCTGCGTATAGCCATTTGAAATGAGGATTCTACGTGCTGAAGCGCTGCGCATGCCTGATGCACAACAGGTGATAATTGGTTTCTCTTTGTCCTTCAGTTTTTTCAAATTTCCGGACAACTGATCCAGTGAGATATTAATGGCGCCCCTTATATGTCCGGTGGCAAATTCACCTTTGCTTCGTACATCAAGTATGATTGCCCCGCTTTTGGCCACCGCTGCCAGGTTTACTTTTGGCCCCAGGCCCAATAGTTCTTTGATTGCCTTTAACATAGTTACTATTCAGCTTGCTGTTTATTGCTATTCATTTCTTCAATATTATAGACAGTCAGGGTCATGAATTGCCTGCCGGTTGTTTCTTTCGAAACAGGTCAAACAACAAACCGCCCATTAAAGTGCCATACAAGGTGCTGCTCCATGGATTTGAAGTGATGGCACAACTGCCGCTTGCGCAACCCACCAACTGATAGTAGAGATAGCCGCCGATTGCACCGGCAACCAAACCCACCATTACCCACTTGTATTTATTCAGGAATCTATTTCTCACAGTACCTTTTCTTATTTGCAAGACAAAATTAGAACCTGATACTTCATGGTTCAGTAACTTTTGTTACAATCCTAAAAGTCGACCAATATCAAATAGCAAAGCATCCAGCAAAAATATTCTTGCTACTATTCAGGAATTGTTCTTAAATCAGCCCGGTCGAAATTAACTTGCTTTCTTCCTGGTAGAGATACCGAATGGCCAGTACAAAGGGCAAAAACTGATGAAACTGGTAATAATAAAAATTACGGCAAAAATCAGCAGTATAATTGCCAATGTTCCTGATATCTGATTGGTAAAATACAGGATGCCGATTAAGATCGCTGCCAATATCCTGATTGCCTTGTCGGCTGTTCCCATGTTTGCTTTCATCGTATTATTTTTAAAGTGATTAATTGAATGACACAAAGGTGAGGTATATAAACTGGTTGTACAGCTACTTTTGTTACATAAGCGAAATTTTATTCCTGCCCAGTTTCACCATGCCTTCTTCCTCCATTCGTTTCAATAAACGCGATACAACTACCCTTACCGTGCCCAACTCATTAGCCAGTTGTTCATGCGTAATACTGAGTGTATCACTATCCATATGACGGCATTTCATCTTTATAAAGCTGAGTAGTCTTTCATCCATTTTCCTGAATGCCACCGCATTCACAACCTCCAGCAATTCTTCAAATCGCTTGTGATACAAACGGAAGAGGTAATCCAGCCATTCCGGATACTCCTTAATCAGTAAACTGACCTTTTCCATGGGTATGAGTAATAACTCTGTTTGCTCGTCTGCCACCGCTTTTACCTTGCTCTTTCCCTGGTGCAATCCGGCCATAAACGACATGATACAGCTCTCTCCTGACTTAATATAGTACAGCAGGATTTCACGTCCATTCTGATCTGTTTGCATCACTTTTACATTGCCTGTAATTACAAGTGGAATAGCCCTTACGTAGGTATCTTCATTCAGAATCACTTCCCCTTCTGAATATATTTTTTCAATGCCATAAGATAATAACCGAACTCTTACTTCCGGCGAAGACGTGAATTCTTTTAGATTATCTAACTCCATTCTGCTAAAGATATTGAATATCCTGCCGGATTACGCGTGCAGATTCAAATCCGGCCCAAACCTATTACGGGCTTGAACCATCTTATACCATTTTACTGCTTCAAACCATATCACAAACAGGAATCCTGCAAGTAAGCTAATGGATAACTGTGAAAGCGTTAATGACTCGAAATCGAAAAAACCGGTTAGTGGTTCCACATACAATAACAATCCTGAAATTGCTACGGTGATGCCAATGATCAGCAGCACAAGATTATTCTTGTATTTCATGGTAGTAAATATGGAATAATGAAATGACCTGTTGACCAGCGTAAGAAAAATATTGGAGGCTATGAGTGTTGTAAACACCATCGTCCTGGTAATATGTTCATTGAATCCCTGATAAACTGCATATTGATAAACAAGTAAGGTACCCGCCGTAATCATCAAACCCTGGATAATACTGGTGGTTAGTTCCTTCCAGCTAAAGAAAGTTGTAGTAAACAAACGGGGTTTCTGAATCATGGTATTTTTTTCCATTGGTTCATTCTCATAAATTATGGAACAGGTCGGTCCCATGATGAGCTCAAGAAAAATGATATGTACCGGGGAAAAAATATTTGGGTAAATCCAGCCTAGCGCTAAGGGAATAAAAACCGTTAGCACAATCGGAATATGTATGGAAATGATATACTGTATGGCTTTCTTCAGGTTATTATAGATTTTTCTTCCCATCGCAATGGCATCCACCATCTTTGACAAGTCATCCTCCAACAATATCATGGATGCTGCCTGCCTTGCAATCTCCGAACCCTTCTTACCCATTGCAATGCCAATATGGGCAGCCTTCAGAGCAGGACCATCATTAACGCCATCTCCGGTCATCGCAACAATTTGCCCTGATCTTTTCAACGCATCAATAATCCTCAGCTTTGCTTCCGGAAAAACGCGGGCAAATATATTGGTATTGGCTACACATTGCTGCAGATCATTTTCATTTAACAGCAACAGCGCATCACCGGTAATACTCTTGTCAAAGCCGGTTAATCCAATCTCTTTCGCGATAGCAGTAGTAGTACCCAGGCTGTCGCCGGTTACTATTTTTACTTCGATGCCTGCTGCATAAAATTGATCAAGCACTTTTCTTATGTGCTGCTTTGGCGGATCATAAAATGCAACAATGCCTTTCAGACTGAAATTGAATTCCTGTTGTGTAACAGGAAAATTTTTCCCGTCAAAGGCAGCTTCACCAACACCCAGAATGCGGTAGCCATCTGTTGTCAGTGTTTTAACAGCTTCTTCCAAAGCTGACTTTTGAGTGGCCGTTAATTCAGCAACTGCCATCAAAGCTTCAGGCGCTCCTTTGGCGGCAATGATGCGTTTCCCGATATCATTTTCAAAGATATGGGTCATCATAGGAGGACGTCCGGATAACGGGTACTCATGGATCATACGGTAACTGTTTCTATCATCTGATGACGTAAGTTTACCGTACACTTCGTGCAATGAAACTTCCATTGGGTCAAACGGAATCGGCTCGCTGGCCCACATCGCCAATGAAATAAGTTCCTTCTCCGCCACACTGCTAATACTGCTCACTTCAGCAATCTCACCTGTTTCTACACAGTATAATTTTGACAGTATCATTTTGTTTTCGGTAATAGTTCCGGTCTTGTCTGTACAGATTACCGTTGCACTGCCCAACGTCTCTACTGTCTTCATCTGCTTCACTACAATGCCCATGCGCATGAGCCTCCAGGCACCCAATGCCATGAAGGTGGTAAATGCCACCGGAATCTCTTCAGGTAAAATACTCATGGCCAATGCCAATGCCTTAAGCAGGCTATCCAACACATTATGTGAATTATAAAAGTTGATGGCCCATACTATCACAAAAATGACAGCTCCGGCAATCACCATCTTCTTTACAAAATTATTTATCTGTAATTCCAAAGGCGTCTTCTCTTCCACAATGCCTTCCAGGCTGAGGCCAATCTTTCCTAACCTTGTTCCATTACCGATTGCTTCGACGGTGGCAATGGCCAAACCGCTGACAACAGTAGTACCGGAATAAATCATGTTATCATGCGTCGATTTGTCTTTGGAAACCGGAAGCGACTCGCCGGTCAGGATAGATTCGTTAACTGTGAAGTCATTGGAATGCACGATGGTGGCATCAGCGACAATCGCTGTACCTTCTTCTACGATCATACTGTCTCCCAGCGTTAGGTCTTCACTGCTGATTTGCGTTACCTGTCCCTCCCTGATGACTTTACAAAGGGGTTGCGTAAAATCCTTTAGCTTCTCCAGGGCATTCCGGCTGCGGGAGTCCTGGTAAAGTGAAATACCGGCAACCAATACGATGGCAGCAGCCAAAAAAATGCCGTCACCAATGCTTCCACTTACAAAATATATAATGGAGGTAATGAGAAGCAAAATAACCATCGGCTCCTTTGCCAGGCTCTTTACCGCTTCAAAAAAGCGACTCCTTCTCATAAACACGAGCCTGTTCTTTCCATACTTTGCTCTTGAAGCTAGAACCTGCTCCTTTGTCAATCCATCAATTCCAAAGTTATTAAGCGGCATTATAGTTTATTCACTTCATTCAATTACAGAAACAGGGTCCGCGGAAACGTCACTTCCTTTAAATATCAATAACTCATTCTTGCGAAATTAATCAGCACCCTGTCAAATATACCGCTTCAAAATCTGTAAATACCAACTACCATGTATTGCTTAATAACGTACGTCGGATTTACGCATTTTTTATTGGGCTGTGGAATCAGCATCGAATGGAAGTAGAAAAAATTGTTACGCTTTCAACAAAGATAAATAGTCAAAACCAGCCAAAGTACCGGACAGGTTTCATGAATTACTTCAAAGCCTGACGTCTTTCCGGTGATAAGTGTAACCAACCTATCACCATCAGTAATACGCCAATAGTTCCCATCACCACATGCAGGAAGTAAACTGTTTGAATCAGTAGCATTTGCACAAGAATCCATCCCGTAAGCAATATTCCCTGCAAAACAACCAGCAAAGCACTGATCAGTGCACCAATCAATATGGCTGCCACTGCAATCATACTTAGCAGGCCATTGGCCAGCAATAAAACAATTCCGGGTACGAAGTAATTTTCAAATGGCGAATGTTCCAGCCATGAAAGAGAAAGCCCGATACTGCTTCCATCCGGAAATGCAATCAGGTTAGCACCACCATAAATTGCACCGAGTCCATTGATGAGCAAGAGAAACACAGCCAGGATATGAAGCAATAACTTTGTCATAGTTCAAATGCAGTTACATTATAGAATACATGCACGGTACGGAAACGGCCATACGTAAAATCACCCTCAGGGTATCGATAAATTGTCTGAGCTTCGCCCGGAACCATATGATCATCCACCATTTTGTAATCTCCCACAGGAGTTGACCAACGCAGTTTCTTCATCAATCCGTCTGCACCTGCAGCAAATCGGTCTTCTGAAACAAAATTGATCAATGCACCCTCCTTATTGAAATAAAGCCATGCCTGCACTTTAACATCACTATTTGTAAACTCCGCTTTCACTTTATTGCTATCAGATTCCATCCACGTGATGCGGTTGTCAATTAATGTGGCAGGTGCCATACAACACATATCATTAAAAAATGTGACTGTTTCAGCGATCCGCATCTCCCTGCCTTCCAGGTATTGCACTTTCAACAATGACAGCAGGCGAATATCCATAAACACATTCTCGTCCGAGTAACTATGAAAACCATTTACCGGAAGACGAAACATCGAGGCTTTCAGGAAAAAGAAACGCGAAGCGGGCTCCATAAAATTATACTGTACCGACGTGAAAGGCATCCAGGCTGATGCACTGTCTTTCCTGATCTCCCCAACAAACGCTACGCTGAAATTTCTCACCTTCGGTTTGCCTAAAGAACCTGTATAGTGCAGGTAGCGCTTTACCGGCTCCGGCAGATTCAACAAATCAGACTCAGTCAGTAAATTATTTTGAGTTGCTTCCTGCTGTTGCAGGTTCTTTGTCACCTGGCTTTTAAACTTATCATAAAAGTGCTGATTAGCATAACCAATCAAAGCAGCTATAACAATAATGATATTGGCCAAGGTGCCGAATCGTGCATCCTTCCAATAAACAATAATCAGCCACTGCGAAATGAAAACTGCAGGCAATGCTGAAACCCACCAATAGCTGATGTGGAAAGCAAATAATACAATGACAGGAATAAAAAAGCAAAATGCACTAAACCACAACCAACCGGATTTCTTCGACACAGCCAACTTCAAATCACTACTTTTCAACAAGGCGAAGGCCTTTGCAAATCCAAGTAAATGAATAAGAGCATGGACGCTGAGTAATATCAAAAATCCGGTATACATATTAACAGACGTGATGCCTGATACATTTCATGCTGAAATCAATTACTAGACTATAGTTGCTCTGGAACTCATTTGGCAATGTGCTAATCATCATCTCCATCATCAATTTGCATTTGCTCTTGTCCAATGCTATTGGTACCCAGTTCCGTATGCCGTATTTGTCCGCCGAGATAGCCTGTCCATCCAACAAGTGCAAAGCTGATCATGCAAACAATCAGCGTAATCGTTGCCATGCTTCTTTTCCAGGAAATATTCTTCCAGTGTAGATAACAACCAAGCAGTGAAAATACTCCGGTAGCAATCAATGATATCAAAGCAAACAATGCAAATTCTTCATGCTCTTCCACCACAGATTCAGCGATTCCGGGAATGCTTTCCACCAATTCTTCTGCAGCTTCTCCGGTTACATAAGAAATGATTGCGCCAATTGCTGCAATAATCAGCAGACTATATCCTGCAAGATTTACCTGGTCGCTTTTCGACCATAACCCCTGAAACAAAACAATACCTCCCAGAATTGCTCCAAAAATCGGAAGGTGCGTGATAATCAAATGCAGATGACCTTGATCCATAACTTTGAAATTTGTTCCAAAGGTCATATGGACACCCATCTTAACAAATGATATTAGTCACATGTGCTGGTGCAGATTGAATGATATCAGTAACTTAGAAACAAGCAGATCTAATTACTATCAAAAAAAACTTCCAAAAGGGATCTGTTAGTGCGGACCAAGGACCGCATTGGTTGGTTTAGTACCGTAAATCCTGTATGAATACTTCTGATCTATTTCTTTAACAGGAATAGCATGGGAACATCCAGTCTTTTTCTCCAGGCTCGCTCAGAGTGGTCTTCACCCGGATAATACTTCGTGATCCAGTTCTTTTTAGTATAGCCCCTATCGCGCATTACAGCATCCACCTTTACCTGAATGGTTGGATATAGCGCATCTAATGTCTGATCGCCATAATCAAAATAGATTTTATGGTTCTTAGGGTCGGGCAATTTATTCTGCAGATAAGTGGTAAATGCCTCCGGAATAGGATTTCCTTCTATTGTAAAAATACCGGGCCAGTGTGTACTCAGACAAGCAGCACCACCAAATACTTCAGGGTACTCACAAATGGCATACATCGAAATCAATCCGCCCATACTGCTGCCTGCGACAAAGGTGTTCTTTTGATCAGTATGCGTGGAGTACGTTGCATCAATAACCGGCTTTAACTCCTGCACGAGGAATTTTAAATAGTTGTCAGATTGAATAGATTGCCCGTTGAAAACGGAATAACCATTTTCTCTTGATGCTGTATATATGGTTTCCTTCTGCTCATCACTTAATGATTCAAATGGTTTTTGAGGGAAATATTCAGTATGCCTTGCAGTGCTATTCCATACTCCCACTACAATTACATCAATTATTTTTCGCTCGTTAAGCAGTTGTGTCAATACATCGTCTACATCCCACGACGTTTTATTCCAGGTAGTAGTGGAATCATACAACATCTGCCCGTCATGCATATAGATCACTGCGTATTTGCTTCCCTGATTATAACCTGCAGGCAACCAAACGTCCACATTCCTTGCATCAACAAATTTAGAAGGAAAGTTCTCTAACCTGCTGATTGTGCCGGATGAAACAGCAGGCAACTGCGCAGCCGACCGGTAAGCGCATAGGACGAAACAAAAAATTACAACGACTGATTTCATGTGTCTGTTATCTGATAATTTTATAACCTGAATGTATTCAAAACTTTTTTCTACGAAATTTAATGACACGTAAAATGTCATTCTCAACATGTGTATGCAATTCTTGATTGCAGGTAACCTTATTCTACTTCAAATATCATTGCAGATTTAGCTCCTACAATCATTTGATTGGTTAATGCTGACTTTTGCTTAGTTATGATATTGGTAAGTGATTTCTTATCACGCAGCATTTCCGCGAACCGCTTCATATCAATATTCACTTGCTCGTTGTTCTTATTCATCACCACCATAACCATTGCATCATTCTTGAACCTGAAGTAAACATAAATGCCATCAAACGGAGCGAAATGAATGGTTTCACCGGCAGCAATTACAGGATGATTCTTGCGCCAGTTAAGTAATTGCTTAAGGTAAAGTTGCATGGCACGCTGATCTTCACTTAAGCCGACACCCGTAAACGCATTACTGACATCCTCTTTCCAACCACCCGGAAAATCAGAACGTATAACGCCATGATTATTCAAATGGTCAGCGTTGTCCATCAATACTTCTGTTCCATAATATATTTGCGGAATGCCCCTGATGGTTAATAAATATGCCAATGCCATGCTCGTCAATCCAACATCCTGGTTAAGTTGCGTATACAACCGGTCCATATCATGGTTATCGCCAAACACCATCAAATTATCCGGCGCTGCATAAATAAAATCATTTGCCAGTGCTTCATACAAACCCGTCATTCCCTTTGCAAAGTCACTATTCTCCGGTTCCTTCAATGCTTCTACCAGTGCTGCCTGCAATGGAAAATCCATGCTGCTTTTAAGGCAACCGGTATAGCCATCATGATTTGCTTTCCCTGACTGCCAGTAGGAGGTAATCAAAGGATTGAGGCTCCATTCTTCACCAACCAGGCTAAATTCAGGATATTCATTCATGATACTGCAACTCCAGTTCTTTAGAAATTCCTTATCGGAATAACAATACGTATCCTGCCTCAATCCACCCAGCTGAAGGGTTTCTATCCACCATATTGAATTTTGAACCAGGTAATTTGCAAGAAATGGCTGCCGGCTGTTTAGATCGGGCATGGATCGGGAGAACCATCCGTCAATCATTCGATTCTTATCATATGCTGCTGCATAAAGGTCTTCCTGAACTGTTCTGCGATGGTTGGTCAACAAAAGGGAGTCCGGGTTATTGATCCAATCACGAAATGGTAAATCATTCATCCACCAATAATTGCTTCCGGTGTGATTAACAACACCATCAAAAATTAACTTGAGTCCTTTTTCTTTCGCTTTTGTTGCAAGCTCTTTGTACTGTTCCAAGGTGCCATATCGCGGATCAACTTTGTAATGATTGGTAATGGCATATCCATGATAAGAGTAGTTGGGCATATCATTTTCAAGTAATGGATTAGGCCAGATGGCGGTAAAACCCATTGAGGCGATATAATCAAGATGGTTGATGATGCCGGCAATATCGCCGCCATGCCTTGCACCGGGCATGTTACGGTTGATGGTTGCTTCACGAAGTCCCTCCACTACGTCATTGCTATAATCTCCATTAGCAAACCGGTCAGGTGTAATCAGGTAAATGACATCAGCAGCCGTAAATCCTTTGAACTGTGCAGCATCCTGCTGTCTTTTCAATAATGAATAGTCGTGCCTGTATATTACTTTACCATCCTTTTTAAAAAGAATTTGCATTGTACCCGGTTTTGTAATTCCGGTAATAATGAGGTCGATGAAAAGGTAATCTTTGCTGTCTGCTTTACTGACTGCTTTAATATTCACTCCGGCATATTCAATGGCCGGCATCATCTCCCCAATGCCAGTTGCATGCACCAATAGTTGCAGGTGCTCATTCTTCATGCCGACCCACCAGTTGATGGGTTCTACCTGTTTTATTTGTGCGGAAAGTCGGAGTGGTATTAGTGCAATTATAATACAGCAACCTATTGTATGTTTAAGTCTTTTCATTTTTAATACAATTTATTACTTCATAAACATATCAAATTTATGCTGCGATTGCAAAGCTTTACTGATAAAAACGATACGATGCATTCGATACTACCTATAAACTAATCTTCAAACTACCTATGCAACACAAGAGCAGTGAGTTCCATTCCGGCTGATAATACCTGCCTGTTTATAGCAACCGTGGACGGTAATAACTGTTCAATTAAATAACAGGGTTCAATGGTGTGTCTATCACATTACCAATAGTCGCATCCGGGCACCAGGCTTTCCAGTCTCTCCGCTGATTCTCATTTTCAGGTTCCTTTAAAGTCATGAGCTGATCCATATAAATAATGGTCATCACCTTTCTTATTTCCTTACTGCGGTTTGCACCTGCTCTGTGAAAAACCCATCCTGAATGAAAACTGACCTCTCCTGCATCGAATGGTTCAACTACGTGCCTGAAATCCGTCACCTTTAGTCTTTGTTGAATCATTTCTTCACTCTCATCACTGATTTTAAGGTCTCTTCCTTCCGTAATCTTATTGCTGCCGGCACTAAATTCCAGCGGTCCCATTTCCAAAGGAGTGTGTTGCAATGGTATCCAGGCTGTAATTGTTTTGTCGGTGGATAATGGCCAATAGTATTGGTCGGCATGCCATGGAGTAATGCCACCTCCTGGTTCCTTGAACAAAGCCTGATCATGATACAGCCTTACTTTCTCCACCTGCATCAGCGATGCAGCAATTCCTGCAAGGCGTTTACTAAATACCAGCTTCTTGATCTCCGCATGTTCGCGCCATAAATTAAATTGTTGAATAAACGCCTTCCCATAGGTACTTCTTTCTGCCAATGGAATGCTGGCTTTGTCTAATCGCGATACCGTTTCTGTAATGCATTTATTAAAAAACATAAGTGCTTCCTCCTGCAGTACCTCCTTCAATTTGATAAATTGGTTTTGTTGGTAAAACTCCAGTTGTGCTGCTGTTAAGATATAGGGTTCATCAAGACCATAAAATATGGAATCACTGACTTGCATGTTTTCTAATGGAAGGTTCGCCATTTTATAATTCGCTTCATGCTTTTAATTAGTGCTTTCTTCTGAAAAGATGGTACCCTGTAATTGCTTCTCCTTTTGCATCCGGAAAGTTAACCGATGATGAAAGGTGGTACCATGTATGGCAATCATTTTTCTGTGAAAGGGTGTGGGATATCCCTTATTCTGTTTCCAGTTGTAATGCGGAAACTCATTATGCAACTGAAACATGTAATCATCACGATAGGTTTTTGCAAGTATGGATGCCGCTGCGATGGAAGCATAGGTTGCATCTCCTTTTATGATACAATGATAGGGTAAGCGCCGGTACTTCTTAAAACGGTTTCCATCCACGAGCACCATGGTTGGTCTTACCACCAATTGATCCAGTGCCTTATGCATGGCTAATATAGAAGCCTGCAGAATGTTAACGCGGTCAATAATGCGTGGTGATATCTGCCCAACTGCCCAGGCCAGAGCCTCCTTCTCGATGATCGGGCGTAACTCATAACGGTTATCTTCGGTCAGTTTTTTCGAATCATCCAACAAGGGATGAAAAAAATGATGCGGCAAAATAACGGCAGCGGCAAATACAGGTCCTGCCAGGCAACCCCTGCCTGCTTCATCACAACCGGCTTCTGTTTCATTTTCAAAACAAAAACGCTGCAGCATACGATCAGCTTATTAAAGCCACCAAAATAGGCATATCATAAATGCTTTAGAAAGTTGGCGGTGGAAATTTATCAACCGGATCAGCAGCCTATAAATTTTTTAAACCCAGAAGAAAGCCGCTGAAATAAATGTTCGGCCGGATTAATTTGACTCCGGTATATTGATATCATACCGTCTACCTTCCTTATTAGTCAATGAATATCCAATCATCCAGGGATTCATTTGGCGCAACATTTTATAGGAGGTACCCTGTGCTTTTGCAAAAGAAGTGAGATTTTGAATAGTGGTATCTATCGCTATAGTCCTGTAGGAATAAGGGGCATATAAGTCATCTGTTTCAAGGAAAAATCCATATTTGTTGGGGTTACTCATTACTTCCTTCAATGCAAGGATGCGATAGATATACCTCGAAGTTTCGCGATTCAGGTACAGATCGTAATAATTATTAGTGTCCTGCTTGCGGGCAGCATTCGCAAGTCCGTCTATACCCATATTGAAGGAAGCAGCAGCCATGGTCCAGCTGCCGAATTTATTCTTTGCTTCGAGGAAATATTTGCAGGCGGCCTCCGTAGACTTCACATAATTCATTCGCTCGTCTACTTCATCATTGATTTCCAGGTTATACTTCAAGCCTGTTGGTTTCATAAACTGCCACAGGCCAACTGCTCCGCTTGGGGAGGTAGCATTGTATTGTAAACCACTTTCTGCAATGCAGAGGTAAACAAAGTCGTGAGGTATGTTATTCTTCTGAAGGATAGGCTCAATGATTTCAAGCACCTGCTTATACTGCTTCATGATATACAGCGTTTGCGAATGCCAATACATATTGACAAGCAACTCCCGGTCTACCTTTTGGCGAATGTCGCTGTCAGTCAATGGAACTGGCTCACCGGCAAAGTCCATTTGATCCGGTATTTTGAGCGCATATATTTTATTGTCAAATGGCGAGCGAACCTCGTCGTACCTGTACTTTATGGTATTGGGAGCGTTTTCAATCTTTTGTGAGCCAAGTGTAAAAAAAATGCCTAATCCGGCGGTGATAAAGGTTAATACCTGCACTACTCTTTTCAATATGCGCTCCAGAGCCATTATGAGTGGATTGGATCTGATTTTTGCTTGTAGAGCGGAACGTTTGAACATGCTTCCCCATACATCAAACTTCTTGCCACAGAGCGGAGTTTTCGGGTAATAGCCAGGTAAGCAGCTACCGGGACAGGCTTATTGCTGCATCCCTTTATTATAACTCGTTGATTTTTAAACTGTTCCACGTCCAAAGAAGCGATAGTTTCTTCAAATATCTTATCATTCAATTCTTCCAATTTGCAGAAAAAAAAACGATTGGCGACGGGTTGCAGGTATACTCCGGCAAGCATATAAGCCCATACCGGAACTATAGCATCGGCAGAGCAGAAGATGGCTACATTTTTACCTCTGAAAAACTCCCAGTCTACCACTTTCAAGGCTTCCCGATAATCCTTTTCTTTAAGAATCAGACCCATAAACAGATAATCCTTGAGATCGAAGGCCGAGGCAGGCTCATGCGGATAATATTCTTCAAGGTCAAAAGTAATAAGGCCACTATCCGCCACGCGATTAACAACTTTATCAGTTGAATTCATAGTACATTCAATTTAATTAACAACTGACAACGAAGAAAGCATACCGGTTGGTTCAGTGATGCAGGTTAACTTTTAGCCTACCTTCTACATTTAGAAAAAGAGGTACCTGTTATCTTCAATCTTCACCGACTTCTTCAGCACTTCTGCAATACCATATTGCACTCTTGGTTGCAACGTGCTGAGCAGTTGTTGACTGAATGAGTTATAATCGGCAACAGGCGCCGGCTTGGCTATTGACTGCACATTCAGCACAAACACTCCCTGTTCGCCTTGTATAGGCCTTGAGACCGTATTCTCCTTCAAGGAAAAAATAGTTCCAATAACTGCAGGTTCGTAACCCAGGTTTTCAGCATATGAATTGGAAAACATAACATTACCGGAGTTCTTGGTTACCTGGCCTTCCTTAGCTGCAATAGATTCAAGCGTGGTATTTAATGCGTTATCGGCACTAAGTCTTGTGATAATTTCTGTTGCTTTTTTCTCTTTGCGCACTGCCATTTCCAGTTGCGCCCTGGCATCTTCCAACGACATGGTTCCTTCTTCCTTAATTCCGGTCAAAAGTGCAACGGCATAACTGTCATCAAGGGTAAATACCGGGGAGACAACACCCGTTTTTTCCTGGTAAGCCCATTTCACTACTTCTCTCGCACCATTAAGCCCGGGAAGCTGGAATGCATTTTTTTGTACAGAAGGTGCGACTTGCTTGTTAAGACGTTGTTCTTCCGCTGCTTTGGTGAAAGCTTCCGCATTCTGACTTGCACTGGCAAATTGTGTAGCCTGTTCAAAAATGATCTTATCTGTTTCTGAGCTTGCTTCCAACTGCCTTGTAATGAAATCAACCTGAACGGCAGGCGCTACCATTCTGCGCTCCAGTATCTGTACAATGTGGTAACCGAATTCAGTTTTTAAGAGCCTGGTTTCTCCCTGGGCACCCTGGAAAAACAGAAAGTCGTTGAATGATTTTGCAGTTTGACCTTGTGTAATCATTCCAAGATCACCTCCATTTGGAGCAGTGCCCTGATCATCAGAAGATGAAATAGCAAGTGAGTCAAATGCAACGCCACTGTTAAGTGCCGCAAAAAGGCTGTCAATTTTCTTTCTTCCCGCTGTGGTATCTGAACCTGCCTCTACCCTTACGAAGATGTGCCTTGCTTTAACGCTGTCCGGCACTTCCCTGCGATCCATCAACTTGGCAATACGATAGGCTCCATTCTCAAAATAAGGCCCAATCAAAGATCCCACAGGTACCTTAAACAGGGTATCCATGGCAAAGGGAGATTCGATCTTTTCTTTTGAATAGTAATATTTATCAAGTCCCTTATCAGCATTCGCTTTGATCAGGTTTGTATCAGATGGTGAAGCGGCAATACTTGCATAAATTTCATTTACATCCTTAATCACACGGGACGTATCTTCCTTTGAAGGCTTCACCGGAAAAATCACATACTCCAGCTGACGGCTTTCTTCCTGTTTGAATTTCTCTTTATGCTTTGCCAGGTATGCAGAAAGTTCTGCATCTGTAACCTTAATAGTAGTATCAACAATTGTTGAATAAGGTATCATCACAAACTGTACTGTGGCGCGGGTATTCTTTTCATTATAATCAGTTTCTGCCTGCCACTTCGGAATATACATTGCTTTGGTGATCAGGTTCTGATATTTAGTTTGAACCCTGTTGTCTTTTTGTGCCTTTTCAAAAGCTACCCAACGCGCCCTGCGTTCACCCTCTTGTTCCCCTTCAGCTACCTGATCCAGATTTTGCAAATAATTCTTTACGGCAGCCGGATCAAAAATACCGGTCTGAGGATTGGTAAATGCCTGTTTGATTTCCGGCACCGGGTCGTTCCCAAAAAACATGTCTTTGAGTTCTTCCGGTGTTACTTTCAAGCCTAGCTTCCGGTATTCCTCACCATTCACCTGTTCGGTAATCAGTTGATTCCAGGTTTGATCGCGTAGCGAGAAAATAATATTATCGTCGATATTGGATTGGTTGGATTGCAGCTTATAGTTCTGCACGCCTTCTTCCACACGGTTTGCAAAATCCTGGTAACGGATCTTCTCACCATCAATACTTCCCACCACATCACGACTGCCCTGCAGCAGGTTTGAATTGGAATTAAGCGCTGTTTCCAAAATAAATACTGCCAACGCCAAACCAATCACAATCGCTATTATTGGTCCAAGCTTATTCCTGATCGTTCCTATAAGTGCCATTCCGGTATGCTTTTTTTAAAGGACTGCAAAATAACAAGATTGGGGGCGAATATCCAAATGAAACCTGATGCAATTCTCAATTCAAAAGCGCTTCATAAGCTGTTCACAATGAATACAATTACCCTTATTTTGAATAAATTCGTGCGGTAATTCCATTTTTGTTGATGAGACAAAGTGGAAACAGTCAATGACAAGTCTATTGTTGCAGATATGTTATTGCCTATCCTGTTACTGAATGACAGATGAAGTTACCTGTCCATTTCAAGTTATAATGCTGATTGCGCATTTAAGGAGTCAGGACTGGCTCCTTTAATCTGATAGTGCCGCGGATTTTTTTGATTTTGTAATTCGTTAAATCCTGGTTTGACTCAAAACCATCACCGAAAATTATTTCATCTCTGGTCGTAATTTTCACAAACTTGTCTGATGAAATTTTCTGTGTTTTCTGATTCCAGGTTAGTTCTTCCGTATTTAGCTTATCTCCTTTTACACTAATGGCTTCTACATTATTCTTCACCATCATCTCGTCTGATTTTTCATAGGATACCCCATATCCGGCAGTAAGCTGACTTTCCACCTGGCCCTGCACATCATAAAAAAGAATTTTCAACCCATCGGGCAATTCAGTATACGGTTCCTTGGTGCGGTAACGCAACATCACCGGTGCAGTCAGTTTGGCTTTTACGATGCCCTGGTTACTATAGATTACTTCAATATCCTTTCCGGTTTCTGAGGAGGCTTCATATTGTCCGGTAAGCTTATTGACTGTGGCGATATCAGTTTCACAGGACAAGATGCCCGTCATCATGCAGGTCCAAAAAAAAAATCTTACCAGGAAAAGATGCTGCAATGGCTGATGTTTATATGGAATTCAAAAAGTCAATTTGTTTCTCCAGTAAAACTGTACCGCACTGTTTGTAAAAATCAGTGCCGACAATTTTTAATTAATCAAACCTGCGTTTCTGGAACCATTTATCGTTAAAGGTAAAACCTGCTGTTAGTCTGAATACAGAACCTGCTACCGGATTCTCCTTTAATGATCCTATTCCTATCCATTCTCCCGCAAGTGAAATCTGTGAAAAAGAACGGCGCAGCGGAAAACCAACGCCCATAGTAACTGATAGCTGCTTCAATTGCGCATCATTCAGTTCCACATAATTGCGCCCCATAGACATGCCTAACCTGTAAGCCATTACTTTCCAATACTGTTGGTACGATTTGCTATCGGGAATAAATTCGCCACCAAAAGCCAGTTTCCAGGTATTAGCGGTTTCATCAGATTCACCGAATGACTGGTATTGACTCCACATAGTATACTTATAGTTTATACCGAATGAATATTTGCTTTGCTTTGAAAAGATTGCTCCTGCAGCAAAGGTGGCCGGAAGGGTCACTTCACCTGCTTCATCCATGTTGCTGTAAATGGTGTCTTTCGGATTAATGGTTGAGGTGCTGTTTCCTGCATCATCAGTATACGTAAAACGGTCATAGATCAAATCACGGTTTGCTTTAATGTCTGTTTTAAGGTTTCCGGATGCACCAAGGTCAAGGGAGTAGGTATTGGATTTATCGAGTACTATGCGATATTGAACACCTGCATCAATTAAAAAATCACCCAGTTGCCTTGTTTCCTGCCTGCGGGTATTAAAGGCATTCAGGGATTCTGGAAATGCGAGAATATCGGTATAGTTAATGTTTCCAAACAAATAGGAAAAATTTACGCCTACGGCAAGCTGTTTGTATTTATAACCACCTCCAAAATAAAACCTGTAAAGACCACCCTGCCCCTGAAACAAATTGAAGGAACGGCCGAAAGCGTCACTGCTATCATTTTCCTGGGTTATCGAGTAGCCGACTCTGCTGAAAGGGCTGAGACCGAAGCTGATGCCTGCTTTGTTCTTTATTACCGGAAACGCCAGTACAAGATTGGAGATAGTTCCATCACTGAATACGACAGATGTATCAGGTGTTCTTAAATGCAATCCACTGATAAAAAAGGCAGCATCCAGGGTGGCAAGCTTAATATCGCTGTAAGAGGCAGGATTTGCGAAGTTGATGCTGAACGGACTGTGATATGCAGCAGATAAACCGCCCCATCCCCGCAGATTAGTAAATTCCGGATCGAAGAGGGTACCAAGACCATATCTTGAGTATGGTAAATTCTGTCCCTTTACAATGAAAGAACAATTTGAAATAATAAATATTGATAGAACCAGCTTACTGATTAGGTTCATTCAGGGTAAGTATTTTATTAAGGCCATACAGCACAAGATTGGGGACAGCAAATATCTTACTTTTAGTCATCGTTTCAAAAATTGGTGCATCCCCTCCGGTCAAAATTACTTTTAAGCCCCGGTAGTTTTTTTTGTATTCAGTAATAAAACCATTCATTTCAAGGTAAGAGCCCCTTATCACACCGGTTAAAATGGATGCAACCGTACTCTTACCAAACAATTCATTTGAGAATTGCTTGCGAACTAACGGCAACCGGTCTGTAAAAGTATTCAATGCTTTCAGTCTCATTTCCAGTCCCGGTGTAATATTACCCCCAAAGTAGACAGCCTCAGCGGTAATAACATCATACGTAATACAAGTGCCTGCATTAATCACCAGCACGTTTTTGCCGGGCATCATAAAACTGGCACCACACATACCGGCCAGCCTGTCCATACCTAAACTACCGGGTGTTTCATACTGATTACTGATAGGCAAAGCAGTTGCGGGATTTAGTTTAACAAAGTGATAGGACTTCTGTAGTAGCTTTTCTATTGGTGCGGAATCGTTTACTACAGACGAAACGATAGCACGGGAGATCCTAAACTTCTTCAATAGCAGCCGAAGTTTTTTTAGGGTAAAATCCGGATGTGCTTCAAAATGTACCATGTCACCCATTTGAAATACGGCAACCTTAACCAATGTATTACCAAAGTCAATTGCAAGATTCATGGCATTCAGTTCTTATTTCGAGAAGTTTATTATTCATGTGTCAAAAATAAGTGGATTTCATCATGCAATGTCATGCTGAAGCGGATTCCAATGTCCGCTATCCAGCATACTATTCAAAAGGTGGATAGTCTTGAATAGCTGTCCGTTCAAATAAAAAAAACCTGCCTGGAACCAAGCAGGTTTTTTTACTAATCTTTTTGACTGTTATTTATTGATTCCACCAAAGTTCAGGTGCATACATTGTCGAATTCTGATCCGGCATGTTACTGTTGTACAACCTTTCGTTAGTAGGATAAATAAAACGCGTTGGAATTGTTCCTCCGGCATTTGGAGTCAGCACCGGTGTACCGGTACGGCGCAAATCAACCCATGATTCAGGGTGCAGGAAGTTAGCCACCCATTTCTCATAGATAATCTGTGCAATCATGGCATTCATATCACCACTTAAAGTACCGTTTGCCGCGATGTAGGTAGCAGCATCTTCCGCTGCGATACCATAAAAATCCATGCTGGCCTGTATGGCTTCAGTGAATGCTGTCTGTCCACCACCACTATCGCCGGTGCGTACTTTAGCTTCCGCTTCAATAAACTTACGCTCAAACTCAGTCATCAGCATTACCGGTGAATTGTCAGCAGCGAAGAAAGCTCCAAGTGCTCCGGGATACCAATAATCGCCATCTACATCAATGTATACACTATAGCGAGGATCACTTTTGGCAGTCATTTGCTGAAGGCACGCTCCGTCATAGACGATATCATCGCGTTGCTCAATGTATTGGAAGGCAGGGTTAGGACCGGCAGATGTAAATGGATAAAGTGCATTATCAATAGCACCTCCTGCATTAATAGAAGCCAATGCATTGCCTGCAGCATTTGCATCAATTTTGGTAAGGTGTATGTAATACCTTGCCTTTAATGCATGTGCCAGGCCAATCCAAGAATTTAAGTCACCATTGTAAATGAAATCATCAGTACCGGGTTCTTCAAAATCATCGTCGGGTAAATCACCGCTCAGAATGGTGATGCCTTCATCAAGCAATTGCTGAATACTGGCATACACGCTTTCCTGTGAATCGTAAGCAGGAGTCAAATTCTCAAAACCATTAAAGGCCTGGGAATAAGGAATATCACCCCAAACATCGGTCGACATTCCAATCGTGTAAGCCATCAGGATACGGGCAATACCATCATAGGCATCATATCCGCCGGCTGACTCACCGGTTGCATTAATTTCAATAATGGAATTAAAGTTTGACATGGTAGCTGCGTACACATTATTCCATACGTTATTGAAATCCTCTTCCGAAAAGGTATACTGATTGTAAGCAAAAAACTGACGGGTAGCACCGGTAATGTATTGTGTCATGATGCTAGTGTACCTCGACATATCTCCACCCTGAGCATAGGCAAGGTTACCTTGTGCTCCTGGCAGTAACACCCTTGGTATTACTTCAGATGGTGAATTGGGATTGTCATTCACTCCTTCCAGGAATCCTTTTTTGCAGGATTCTGAAACAACGATCATCGTTGTGATCAGGAGGATGATTAAAAATTTATTGTATCTCATAGTTCTCAAATTTAGAATGAAGAAAAGAGTGGATTAGAGGGTCAATCTTAAGTTAACACCAAAGCTTCTTACACCAGGCATATTGAAATAATCCATTCCCTGGCTGTGATTAGATCCGGTTAAACTGGTTTCAGGATCAACACCTTTGTAGTCTGTAGAAAGCCACAGGTTACGTCCAATCAATGAAATATCTATGGAAGCAATCGGTGTTTTTTCCAAAACTTTTGGTGCGATGGTGTAGGAAATAGACACCTCTCTCAATTTGATGTAGGATGATTCCTCCACAAACTGTTCGGTTGGTCCGCCAAAACCGCTTCCAAGTCCCTGGTACCAACTTTGGCTCAAAGGAACTTCTATGGTATTGGCCTGACCATCAGAAAGAACACCTTCAAAAACGGTCATCTCACCACGATTTTCTGTTTCTTCAGTCATTCCAAAGAAATTCAAAGCACCGCGGGTTCCGTTCCACATATCACCACCTTGTCTTACATCCATCAACACATTAAGCGCAAGTCCTTTGTAAGAAAGATTGGTACTGATACCGGCAATCCAGTCGGGATTCACATCGCCGATTACACCAACCTGTGCATCCTGTATCGGATAACCGTAAGTTGGATTAGGATCTCCATTAGAAAGGAACTGAACATCATCAATTACGATGTTGCCATTGTCATCACGCAACCAACGGCTACCATAAATGGAACCGTATTGTTCTCCTACGATGGCATAGATTGCTGAACCTTCAAATCCTCCGAGGAACAACTCATTCACACCATTTGCGAGTTCGAGTACTTCACTCTTGTTGGTACTCCAGTTGGCACCGATATCCCATCTCCAGTCTTTTGTTTTTACCGGTGTCAGGTTTAATGCAACTTCAAAACCCTTGTTCTCAATAGAACCTGAGTTCAGGTATTGTTGCTGATAACCGGTAGAACCTGCGATTGGAGCAGGAATAATCTGATCAACTGATTTACTCTGGTAGTAGGTTACATCAAGGCCAATCCTGTTATTCACAAAACGAAGGTCTGCTCCTATTTCAAATGAAGTCACTTTCTCTGGTTTCAGGAGTGGGTTGCCCAATGTTGCTGAATTTGAATAGGCGGTTGTAGAAGTTCCGGTTGCATCAGGAAGCGGAAATGCAATACCTGCTGTCCAGCCATCACCTGCTGTTGTCTGTGCATAATAGTTTTCAAGGGCATAAAGCGGAGCATCATGTCCCACCTGAGCCACTGAAAGACGCAATTTACCATAAGGGAATGCTTTGCTGTTGCTGAGACCCAAGGCTTCCGTAAACACGAAGGATAAGGAAGCTGATGGATAGAAGAATGAATTGTTATCAGCAGGCAAAGTAGAGGAATGGTCATTTCTTCCGGTAAGTGTCAGATAGAGCATATTAGCGAAGCTCAGGTCCAATGAACCATAGAAGCCATAAATCCTGTAACGTGTTTCATACTCGCGGGTAATTACATTTGCAGCATTGGAAAAATTATAAAAATCAGGAATCACAAGGTTATCACCCTGTACATAAATATCCTGCTTGGTTTGACTCAATGCATTGTAACCCAACGTTAATGAAGCGCTAAACTTATCAGAAAATTGCTTTGTTGCAGTTCCCAGCAAGTCGTTATTAACCTGGCGGTAGAAATAATCGCGCTCATAAATCTGTCCATCAGGTACAGCTCTTGAGTTAATTGCGAAAATCTGATTCCGGCGATCGGAATAAAAATCAATACCCAATCTTTCAGTAAGTTTTAACCAGGCCCATGGGGAGTAACTTACTTCGCCGTAGCCATACATGCGGTTAACATCATCCTGAAATGGATTTTGATTGATGGACCAATAGGGATTATCGTAGCCTATACCACCGCGATAATTTCTTTGTGATCCATCATCAAGTATATAAGCTGATGGATCCGTTGGATCATCAGAACCATTGGAATTATCAAAAGAAATGGGAGTACGAAGAATATTCAACATTAAACCAGAAAGGTTAGAACCTTGCTGCATGCGAGTTCCACCTGATTTAACATAAGTAAACGAACCGGCTGTTGAAAATTTCTCAGAAATCTGCATTTCACCTGAAAGTGTAGTAGTAAACCTCTTAAAATCAGATAAGGGAACAACGCCTTGTTGATTTAATGCTCCAAAGGAAACGCGGAAACCGCCTTTATCACCGCCACCTGAAAGGGAAAGGTTATTCTCCATGGTGTTACCGGTTCTGAAAAACTGCTCAACGTTGTCATAGGCCTCGAAAGGAATTGCAGCGGAATTATTAGCTGCCGCCGTTTTACCAATAATTTCTCCATATTGGTTGTAAGGAGTAGCCTGAGTGGGATCCCAGAACAAGGTATCCACCTGTGCTCCGAATGATCCTGAACCAGTACTTGCATACTTTGCAGCAATACCGCCAGAACCCTTAGTGAATTGATCCTGCAAAGCAGGGGTCTTATTTACCTGTTCAAAAGTATATGTGCTGCTAAAAGTTGCATGTAGTCCTTTACCTGCTCCTTCTGCTCCACCTCTTTTGGTAGTAATGATGATGGCTCCATTTGCTGCGCGAAGACCATAAAGTGCTGCAGCAGCAGGGCCTTTCAACACCGTGATTGAAGCAATATCATCAGGATTTACATCCACAGCCCTGTTGGAATTGTTTACACTTTCCAGCAGGTTATTGTTAATCAGGGCACCTTCATTATCCGGGCTGCCTGATGCATTGTGTGTATTATCAATCGGTACACCATCTATTACAAAAAGAGGACTGTTATCACCAGTAATAGAGGTTGCGCCCCGAAGCTGAAGATAAACAGAACTTCCAGGCGAACCGGAAGAGGTAATTACATTTAGACCGGCTACTTTACCGGACAATGCCGATAAGGTATTGTTGGCGCCTGCTTGTGTTAGCTTGTCGCCACTTACATCCTGAACGGAGTAACCCAATGCTTTCTTTTCAGTAGAAATACCAACGGCGGTAACAACTACTTCTTCCAATCCAAGAACGTCTTCCTCCAGGTCAACATTCATAACATTGGAAGCACTGATCGGTACTTCTTTGGATTTGTAGCCAAGGTACTTGTACATCAGCGTAGTGGCATTGGTTGGAACGGTGAGCGAATAATTGCCGTCAACATCCGTATAAGTACCTGTGGTAGATCCTTTTACGATGACTGATGCGCCAATAATTGCTTCCCCGTTGATGTCTAATACAGTTCCGGTAATTAACCGGTTCTGTGCGTAAGATGCCTGCCATGTAAGCACTAAAACAAGCATCGCAAACAGTAAGCGGATAGCTTTTGTCATAGGGTTTGAATTTGGTGAATGAAAAAAGATGGTGGTAAATGTAATTAAAATACTTTCAAAAAAAGTGACACAACCTAAGTTATGAACACCCTGGTATGAAAGTGTTGATTTAGACAAACCAAATCTTTTGATAGACGACAAAGCCTAAATAAAGGTTGTATGCAAGGTTCTGTTTTTTCAGAATTTATCTGAGAAATTAAATTGAACCGCTCAAATGTCTTTTGCTACAGGATTTAAGGCCTTCCTAAATTTTTTCATTATGAGACTACTAATTGGACTTTGATGTACAATACACCCAGGCAGTACATTACCGGACAGAAATCTGACTCTGACGTGATTTGAATGCCTTGACCCCTTCATCGAGAAATTGAACATACGTAGGAATATCGGCCGTGTAAGAACGGGGTTGAGTTAATAGTTTCTCTTCATTATCCAACAGGACATAATAAGGCTGTGCACCAATTTTATACGTTGAATATTGAATATCAAAATTGCGGTCACCTAGCGTAACAATTTGTTTATCAAGCGCTTTAGAATAGTACTGCTGACTTTCCGGTAACCGGTATTTGTCATCAACATACAGCGAAACCACCACATAGTCATTCTTCAACCGTTTGAGGACTTCGGGATCCGGCCACACTGACTTCTCCATTTTACGGCAATTTACACAGCCCCATCCAGTAAAATCGATAAACAAAGGCTTTTTCACTTCGCGTGCCTTTGCCAAAGCTTCATCATATTCGAAGTATAAGTCTAGGCCAAGAGGTGCTTCAAAGAGCGCCTCATATTTT
The DNA here is from genome assembly GCA_016704325.1 of Chitinophagaceae bacterium. Lineage (GTDB taxonomy): Bacteria > Bacteroidota > Bacteroidia > Chitinophagales > UBA10324 > JACCZZ01. Next base: position 105,957 of record JADJAG010000005.1, on the reverse strand, counting down.
TTTGAGGCACGTTCAGGACCTTGACTTTCCCCTGAAGGCTGATGTGAAACACCCTCCGTTAGATTGAATTCGGAATAATTTGGCAAAAAGCCGCTCAGGGGTTTAAGAGGCGCACCCCACAATCCCGGTACCATATAAAGTGCGAATGCAAGGCTTAGCAATGCAAAGAGCAGTCTGGGTACAGGAATGTGTGATGCCTCACCATCATGTGCCAGTCTTATTTTACCCAACAGGTAGAAGCCGAGTACTATGAAGATAATAATCCAGATTGACAGAAAAATATCGCGTGACAGTAAATCCCAATGGTAAGCCATATCAACTTTAGACAAGTAGATGAAGCTTAGTGCCAATTCAATAAATCCAAATGATACTTTAATCGTATTCATCCAACCGCCCGATTTGGGTAGTTTTTTGAGACCAGACGGGAACCAGGCAAACAAGCCAAATGGAAGTCCAAGCGCCAGTCCGAATGCAGTAAAACCAACAAGCGGTTTAACAAACTCACCATCCTGCGAGACAATGGAAATAAGGTTGGCAACAAATGGTAATGTGCAGGAAAAAGAAACCAGTACGAGAGAAAAGGCCATGAAAAAAATGCCAATCAACCCTCCTTTGTCTGACATTGATTCTGATTTATTAATCCAACTGGAAGGGACCCTTATCTCAAAGACTCCTAAAAATGATAGTCCGAAGAGGAAGAACAGTGCAAAAAACAGCAGATTAAAAAACCAGCCGGTCGACAGTTCATTCAATTTTTGTTCGTTGGTGAAAAGAGAAACAAGGATACCCAAAATCACAAAAATGAGAATGATTGAAAAGCCATAAAGAAAAGCGTTCATCCTGCCCTGCCGCTTATTCTTATGTTGTTTCAGGAAATAGCTGATTGTTAGCGGAATAACAGGCCAGACACAAGGCATCAGCAATGCAATTAATCCATAACCAAAGCCTGCAAGGAAGGTTTGCCAGTAGCTCATTTTTCTCACATCCTCATCGTTATCGGCATTTGAAGCTATTGGTTCAACAGTACCGGGTATAGTAATTGCAGCGGCGGTGCTGTCATTTGATTTCAAATCGCCGCTAGTTTCCGTTGCCACACTTACCGTATCGATTGTTGGTAATGCAGCAACGGTATCTGCAGCAGGAATGCCTGCCAATACAAATTCAAATTCCTGGTCGCTCGGGGGATCGCACATCTGATCATTGCAGGTCATGAAGTTCACCAGACCTTTAACTGTTGCCTCCGTAGCTGTTAATTTTACCCTTTGTGTGAAAACCGCTTGCTCTTCAAACCAGATCAGCATCATATTATCGAAAAGAGGCTCCACGGCTTCTTCACGCTTGCCGGATTCCTTCACTTTGCCTACCAGCTTATATCCTTTTGTTTTTTCAAATGTAAATGAAGTGGGAATGGGTCCCCCTTCTCCAATAAACTGGCTGTACAAATGGTAACCCTTCGCAATGTTGGCAGTAACAATCAAATCAAACTGATCTGTGCCAATTTTTTTTGTGCTATAGCTCCATTGAACATTTGGATTTGCATATTGTGCAAATACAGGCATTGCAAGATTCAATAAAAAAGCAAGCAGCATTATTCTTCTCATCGAAACCTTTTTATTTTTTGCGAAGTTCTGGTAATTTTCCTGCACGACATCATTGGTACTTCTGCATGTAAGCTGAGGTAACAAAAGCAAGTGGTTACCTGGTTCCCGGGCATCAACTCAATATGCCCGAACCCGGCTTTTGATCATCTCAATAGGTCATCTATCACATCTACCTCCAGGGCATCAGCATAACTGATGAATGAATCAAACAACAACTTGCCATCGGTATTTCCCAACATCTCCTCTGAAGCCCGTTCCGGGTGTGGCATCATTCCAAACACATTTCTCGTCTCATTACAAATGCCTGCAATATTCAATTGGGAACCATTGGGATTACCCGTTTCATTAACCTGTCCATATTCATCGCAATATTGAAAAATTATCTGTTTGTTCTGTTGCAGCCTGCTTAGTGTTTTCTGATCAGCATAGTACCTACCTTCTGCATGCGCAATTGGTATCTTATAAGCGCTGCCCGGGTTTAATGAATGACTCAATGGCGATGCCACATCAGCCGGTGTGATGTAAATATTTTTGCAGATAAATTGTTGGTTGATGTTACGAAGAAGGGCTCCAGGCAACAATCCTGCCTCACAAAGAATCTGAAATCCATTACAAATGCCCCATACATAACCTCCACTATTGGCAAATTCGACAACAGCATTCATGATAGGTGAGAAACGGGCAATGGCACCGGAACGAAGATAATCACCGTAAGAAAAACCACCCGGCAGCATGATACAGTCGTGGCGGTTGAAGTCAGGCAATTTCTTTTCTTTATGCCAGAGCACCACTACTTCCTGCTGCAACACTTTTTCCAACACATGGATAAGGTCACGATCGCAATTGGAACCCGGAAAAACTACTACGCCAAACTTCATGCTGCTTAATTTGAGGGGTTATAAAGGTAGTAGAACTGAAAAAACAGAATGGCCAAAATTAAGAATAAATGGACGATTTCAGCAATCCACCTTCGCTTTAACTCTGCAAAGAAAAATGCAAAAGCCAAACCTGCCGGAATAGTAAACCAGACGAAATGAAACAACTCACCCTTAAACTGTATAAGCAGCGCCAGAATACCAACAATGAAGAAAGAAACGAAGACTATCAGATAGTTGCGCACCTGCACAACCATTCGGAAAAGGTTAGCCTGGATAAATAATGCTGTCCAGGTCATGACAGCTATTACCGGTATACCTAAAACCAACATCCTGGTACTGCGTTCTATCACTTTGGTATTGAATCTGAGTTCCGAAATAACCAGTGAATCGATAAACTGCGGTAATTGACCGATCCAAAAAAAGTAAACACCAATAAAATAATAAGGTATCAGCAGGCCAACGATGGCAATAAGATAATTGCGCAAGCTGAATGGTCGCAGGATAGCCAGCGAGACAATCACAAAAAGAAAAAAGACGACATACGGAAAGAAGAACAGCGAGGCAATGGAAATCAGGAAGGCGGTATCAAAAACAGCAGCGGTGACCTTTTCCTTTTTATACCAGGCAAAAACTTTAGCCAGGGCAAATAACAAAAATGTATTTGCAATAAGAGCCGAGGTAAGTAAAGTAAACTCGGAAAACAATGAAGAAACCAGCAGGAATGAAAAGGCGGGCAGGTAGGAAGATTTTGACATGATCTTGTAATAGTTGATCAGGTAGTTAAAATATAATGCCTGAAAAAATACCAGTAATGCACTTATGACATGGAAAATGAAATTGCGATCGCCAATGAATGCAAGCAAGCCTTTATAGGTCAATTCGCTCAGCAGATTTGTGTTTTCCGGAATACGGAACACAACGGGTTCCACAAATAGAAACGTCCGCAGTAATACAAGGTAAAGCAGCAATAAGAAAAGTACAGCAGGGTGATACGAGCGATAAATGCTAACCAAAAGAAATTGATTTAGAACATGATTTTTACAAACTGCAGATAACTTCTCTTAAGGCTGGGCACCACAACTTCGTTGGGTGACACCTGCCTGGCAGACATTGGAATGAGCAAAACACCTTTACGATCAGCATTAAACACATCAATATGTTCCTGTTTACCTGTTACATCAATATTATATCCGCCAACGGTTGTTTGACCATTCTGCACGTCATTGTAAATAAAATGAAGGGCATCAGGAGAAATGATGGTAGCAAATGATGAATAGTACCCTCCATCTCCTTCCGTACCTTGTTTCTTGTGCAAAATCTGTTTCCATTTCAGTATGCCACTGCCATTAAATGAAAAAACGGCCATCTCATCATAGTGATAGTAGTTGACAGTAAAACCGGAACTGATGCCAAAGGTGCCATAATTTGAGCCTGCATAAGACTCAGAGGATACAGAGATGGCTTCTGTAATCAGGATGCCGCCACCATCTCTTGTCACAATGAGCTCTTTGGGTTGAAACTCGTAAAAGCCATCATTTTTCTTAGGTGGATTGTTTCCGGTAAGTTGTGTTATGAATTCAACGGAATGCGGTTCAAACTTTTTTATGATGCCGGAATCTTTATCCTGCACTACAAAAAAGTAAGCACCATCTGATTCTACACCTGCACTTTTGGCATATAAACCGGCCATCAACAGATTGCCGGTGTTAAGGTCAATCTGTGCTTTGCACGGAGTAAGCAGGTGGTCTTTTTCTAATAACTGGTATTCCGAAAATTTCTTTCCCTTTTCTTTGATTCGAAAAGCATATAAGGCCGAACAGGTAAAATCATTATTGAAGTTCTTCACATAGTTTTCACCAAGCACTACAGCAGCGTTCCCATCTATATCCAACACCGCTTCAATTAAAACCGGTGCATCCATGCTTTTTGCTTTCCAGGTGGAAGACCAAATACTTTTCAGGTTATTATTATAACATCTCACAAACAGTGCCTTTGTGGAGTTAAAGGCAGCATCTTCATAGTAAAGCAGAATTTTGGATTTATCAGGTGTAAATGAGAATCTGAGTTCAGGGGAAGTATTGATCAAGGTGCGGTTGATGGTATCTACTATAACGGGGAGAGTTGATGATTCAAGTCTTGCATTTGTTTTGAAAGCCTTTAGCAGCGTGATATTCTTAACTATAATCGAATAAAAGAAAATGACAGAATCGTTATACAGTACTACCTGTTCCAGTTTACCATTCTTCTCCTTCTTTGGGGTCGTTTTCTTCCATCGTAACTGCAGGTTATCATAGTATGCCAGTATTTCGTCCGAACTTCTACCTATATGCCGTACAATAATGCCTTGCGTATTCTTTCCAAGTACATCAACCCGTGCATAGCCGGAGGTTACTTTTTGTGGCGCCGAATAAGTAATCTCCTGCGCATATCCGTTGCAAAAAAAACAGATGGCAGTCAATAACCCAAAACACACTTTCAATAACATGTACTTATGCTTTTGCCGGTCAAAGATAAGGTAATTGATTGCCTGCAGCCAATTTAGCATGCAGTTTACCATAGCAGACTTAAAATTGAACAGTAAAGTTGAGAAAGATTTTGTTGCGATTGATTCCGGGAAGAATGACCGATATTAATTTGATTCCCGTTTCAAAATACTTAATCAATCAGTAAAAAATCCTGGCATTGAAGATCATGCTTATTAAGAAAGCATTTAGGTTATTACAATCCTTATTATTCTTCTCCCAAAGTTCCAAAAAGGGTCGTCAGTTTTTGTTTCCTGAAAGAAAAAATACCTTCCACTCTCTTATTCACCAGCAGCCAGTTAACCACATCACCCAAAAACCAACCCGGCACTTTCCAGCTAACAATATCAGTCATTTTAACTCCTCCCGGAACACGCTCAAAAAAATGCTGGTGGTGCCAGAAAGCAAATGGCCCATGGCGCTGCTCATCAATAAAATACCGATGGTGTTCTACTGCTGTTATTTCCGTAGTCCAGCTTAAGGGAATATGAAACAACGGACTTACATTATAATGAATCAGCATGCCTGCATAAACCCGATCTTCGGGTTTGAAGGCTGAACGGATCACAAAATTCATTTCCGGTGGTGTAATCTTATTTAGGTTAAGCGGGGAAGAAAAAAAATCCCATGCCTGTTCCAGCGGCAATGGTAATAACTGAACATGCTTTAATGTGTGTAGGCTCACGTGTTTATTTTTTTTGTTTAGTTGATTATTATCGCTTCTGCTTGCTGATCTAAAAGCTATGGTGCAACATTCTTTATCGCAAAGCAGACAGACCACCATCCATTTTTATCACTTGGCCGGTTACAAACTTTGATGCATCTGATAATAACCAGTGTGCCAATGAAGCCACATCTGCGGCATTGCCCACTTGTTTCAACGGATGCCTTTCCTTTGCAGCCTGCAATTTGCCTTCTGTATCAATAAGCCTTGCGGCCAACCTTGTTTGTGTTAATGACAACGCTATGGCATTTACCCTGATGGAAGGTGCCAGTTCAGCAGCAAGAGAACGCATCAGTCCTTCCACCGCTCCCTTAGCGGCTGCTATCGAAATATGAAAATTCATTCCTGATTCTACCGCTAGAGAACTGAATAATATGATAGAGGAAGGGGTCCCTTCTTTCAAATTCGTAATATACTTTTGAATGATACGTACAGCGCCCAACACATTTATATGGAAGTCGTTCAGGAAATCCTGTTCTTTCAGAGAACGTATTGGTTTGAGTGTAATTGAACCGGGGCAATAGACCAATCCATGCAGTGGTTGATTCAATTCCGGAAGCGGCTGATTTAACACATCAGCTTCATAAAAGGCGACCTGCTGCAGATTTAACTCACCGGGGTTGCGTGCTATAACTAATGGTTTGATTCCATCAGCAATAAGTTTTTGAGCTAATGCAAATCCTATCCCGGAACTGCCGCCGACAATCAAAAATTGTTTCATGTGCAACCTATAACAGACTGCCTTCGATAATGTTTCCGGCTTTAAAATAAAGTCTTAGGCCAAGAGGCTACAAGTTAATCTTAAACCGGCTGATACAGGTGAATGTTATTCCATTTACTATTTCTTTCAGGGCTTTTCAATATTTAATGTTCCTTCTGTTTTCATGCCGCTTGCTTCCACGACATATTTATATTTACCCGGTCTCAAATAATAATTTCCATCATCGGCCTTTTTCACCACAGTCTTCTCCTCTCCGTCCTTTTTGTCTTTGTTTAAGAATTTTTCATAATCTGAAAGTTTAGTTGAATCAATAGCAATGTCATATAGGAAATAGTTTAATCCCTTATTGCCATCAAAACTTTTGCGGCTTAATGCAAGGCTGCTATCGGCGAGGAGGGTGATGTTTACTTTACCTGCCTGGTTAATGAAAACAGGAAGTGATAGTTGAGGTTTTGCAATGGTATCCCAATAGAAACTTCTTTTACCCCAGCCACTTTCATATTTGATCGCTGCGATGTTAAAAACATACAATGGTTTATTAAGTATGGTGTCGCGTAATTGCTGGAGCTCTTTTACTGAAGCAATATAAATGGAGCGCCCATGCGTTCCGATAATCAATTCATGTGCTGCCGGATGAATTGCGAGGTCATGAACTGCAGCAGAAGGGAGTCCGCCATTCATGCGCATAAAGTTTTTGCCCCGATTGAGGGAAACATAACAGCCATGATCAGTCCCAACATAGAGTATATTCTCATTTACCGGATCTTCCTTTACCACATTAATTGGCTCCGGTGGAAGATCTGTACCAATCTTTGACCAGGTAGCACCATAATCTTCAGAAGAATACAGATATGCATTAAAATCATCCCAACGATATCCATTTAAAGCGGCATAGACCCGGGATTCTTTGAAAGCAGAAGCCTGAATGCGGCTTACCCATAAATCCTGCGGCAGTTTATCGGAAATTTTAGTCCAGTTATTTCCGCCATCCTTAGTTACATAGATCAATCCATCATCACTACCGGTATAGATCAGCCCAAATTTCAAATTCGATTCATGCAAAGCAGTTAATGTTCCATACGGCACATCGCCTTTCTTTCCACCTTTGGTGAGGTCAGGTGAAATGGGTTTAAAATCACTGCCATTATTCAATGATCGAAAAAGCTTATTGGCTCCGAAATAGATGATATCTAAATTATGCGACGACAATTGAATGGGTGATTGCCAGTTCCAACGGTAAGGGCGTTCGCCCAATTCATGCTGAGGCGTGATGTAGGTTGCTTTACCGGTTATTGTATTCACCCTGAAATAATTGCCGAACTGATATCCGGTATATACATTATTGCTTCCTCTTGTATCCACTGCTACCTGCATACCATCACCACCCATGATCTCTTTAAAAGGATAAATGCCTGTTTGATGCCATTCCTTGTTGGGGGTGTTGGCACTGCTTCCAAACCACACCCCGTTATCCTGCAATCCACCATATACATTGTAAGGTTTTTCCAGGTCATAACTTACGGCATAGAATTGCCCTACAGCAGGTGTATTACATTTCATCCAGGTCTTACCATCATCATAAGAGATATTCACTCCTCCATCATTTCCATTAATGAGGTGGCCTTTTTTATTGGGATTAACCCACAGTGCATGATGATCTACATGAACATTTTCAGTATTGATATTCCGGAAAGTTTTACCTCCGTCGTCGGAAGTCAGCACTACGAATCCAACGAGGTAAATTTTATCGGGATTGCGATTGTCTGTACGGATCTGTGCAAAATAGTAGCCATAGGTATAAAATAGTTCATCCATATAATCTTTGTAAGGCTTGTACCATGTATTTCCGCCATCATCAGACCGGTAGAGTTCTGCGCCAACTACATCCGTTTCAAACAATAATGAATTGGCATCGTCGAGGTATTCAACCAAGATTTGCGGAGTGATGGTACCTGATTTCACCAGGTTATAAATAGTGTCAGCGGTATATTTTTCCGGGTAGTTATTATCCCGTAAAAATGTTTCCAGTTTCTTCTTGTTTACATTGCTGAAGTTGCTGCTGTTCATTCCACGCAATTGGTCCTTAGTTAGCACCGTTGTGTCTGTTTCTTTCTTTTTCTCACGGCGAAACTGATTATCAAGGAAAGCATACAGCACCGTACTTCCATTATTGTCTGCCGTTGCTAATCCTATTCTTCCAACACCATCACCCTGCGGGAACAAGTTGCTGCCATCGGTGATACGATACCATGATTCACCGGCATCGGTACTTTTATAGATTGCAGAAGAAGCTCCGCTCTCCTGAAAATTCCATGCGCGCCGGTTACGGTCCCAGGAGGCTGCATATAAAATGCTGTTACTAACAGGATCCGTAACCAAATCAATACAACCGGTATAATTATTAATAAAGAGCGTTTGCTTCCAGGACTTTCCACCATCTGTTGTTTTATAGATACCACGTTCCTTATTATCGGAATACAGGTGCCCAAGAACTGCAACCTGTACGATATCAGGATTAACAGCATTAATTACAATCCTGCCAATGTGGTGACTTTCGGGCAGACCCATATTGCTCCAGGATTTACCATTATCAATACTCTTATAAATACCGGCTCCGGAATAAGAAGAACGGCTTGAATTATTTTCTCCTGTACCGATCCAGATTGTATTTCGTTTCCAGTCCACAGCAATATCACCAATCGTCATCACTGCTTCCCGTTCAAACAAAGGTGAAAATGACAAACCGTTATTAGAGGTAACCCATAACCCACCGGAAGCATAGGCTACATAAAAGTTTGTTGGATCTTCTGGGTTCACTTCTAAGTCGGTAACGCGGCCGCTCATAATAGTTGGGCCAATGCTGCGGAAGGCAACCTGGCTAACCAGCGATTGCTCCTCCAGTTGTCTCCTGGTTTCAAATCCCTGCAAACGTTTATCAGCCGTGGTGAATGGAGGTTGTGTTATTTTAGGTGTGGCAGATTTCTTCTGTGCAAAAGAAAGAGAAGAAATTAAGAGTAGCAGCGTACAGATTCTTTTCATAACCGGTTTTCTTGGTGGCGATGAAAATACAAGAAAAGAATTACAAGTTGTTCCATCTTCGACGAAGGGTGTACGACAATTCGTTCAACTTGTCAAGCAATGGTTGGTGGGTTAAATGGTTAAATGGCTAAATGGCTAAATGGTTAAATGGATAAATGGTTAAATGGATAAATGGTTGCGGCGAAGCCGATCACTTTACATTCTGTAATCACTACGCTACTTTACTCACTTACTCAAATACTCAATACTCAATTTCAACACACAATAATCAATATCCAATTTGTCGTACACCCTCGACGAATGGAAAACGGAATAAACCGGTCAGATCTATTTATTGCTGCAGCTATAGCTCCCGCTTGTTTTTTTCCAGGTAAAGGCATTTCACCAAAGGCAACTACTCAGCAGAAAAGAAAAACGGCACACGGATGACACGGATTAGACTGATATCCACAGATTACAGTAGTGTTCATTTAAAGCACCCATAACAAATGATCAAATAAAAATCTGTGAGAATCCGTTTGATCAGTGTTCTATTTCTTAAATATTCATCTACTGAGTAGTTACCACTAAAGTAAAACTACTTTCTTTGTTGAAAAAAAAATGGACCGGGAATTTAAAAGCAGGAGCATTGTACAAAAGTTTTTCAATGCATTTTATGGAATGCTGATTCCATACCGGACAGAAGTGAGCATACGCATACAGACGATGGTGGTATTGGTTGGAATACTGCTGGGTATTTATTTAGGCATCAGCCGAGTTGATTGGTTGTTCGTGGTAATTGCTGCTGCACTACTTCTTATTACTGAATGCCTGAATACTGCTGTAGAAAAACTGGTGGATTTGGTATCACCGGGTTATAATGAACTCGCGGGCAAGGTAAAGGATATTGCTGCCGGAGCGGTTTTTATTGCCGGCCTTGCTTCCTTAACGATCAGCATATTGGTTTTCATACCTTACTTTATTAAATGATGAATATGCAACTGATAGACGTTAACAATTCCGTTACCGAAAAACAATTTCTTGAAGTGCCGGTTTCCATTTATAAAGGCGATGCCAATTGGATTCGTCCCCTGGATAATGATATCAGGAATGTTTTTGACCGGGAGAAAAATAAGCTATTCAAATCAGGGGCTGCTACCCGCTGGATTCTGAAAAACGACAACGGTAAATTGATAGGAAGGATTGCCGCATTTGTAAATGAAAAGACTGCCCGCACTTCTGAATATGTTACCGGCGGACTGGGTTTTTTTGAATGTATCAATGATCAGTATGCTGCCAACACACTTTTCGATGCGGCTAAAGAATGGCTGGCTGCCAGGGGAATGGAAGCCATGGATGGCCCTATCAACTTTGGTGACCGTACGGCCTGGTGGGGATTACAGGTAGAAGGTTTCGCGCCGCCTACCTATCAGATGAATTACAATCCTGCTTATTATATCCAATTATTTGAAGCGTATGGTTTTCAGACGTACTTCAATCAACTGGTATTCAGATATGATGTAGAAAAAGAAGTACCGCTGCTATTCAGAGAAAAGGCGCAACGAATTTTCAAGAGTCCGGCCTTCCGTTTTGAACATGTACGCAAGGCTCAGATTAACAAATACGCAGCCGATCTTACACAGGTCTATAATGAAGCCTGGGCTAAGATGGGATTTTTTAAACCGGTAACTGTGGAGCAGACAATAGCTACCATGAAAAAAATGCTTCCTATTATGGATGAGCGGCTGATCTGGTTTGGCTATTTCAAAGATCGGCCTATTGCATTTTTTGTGATGCTGCCGGAAATTAACCAGGTGATTCGCCATTTAAACGGCAGGTTGGATTGGTATGGCAAACTAAAATTTGCTTATTACCGGTGGCGTGGAGTTATTGATAAGATGTTCGGCGTATTGTTTGGGGTAGTACCTGATTTCCAGGGCAAAGGAATTGATGGTGCCTTGATTGTTGCCACCGGAAATGTGGTGCAGCCCTTAAAAAAATACAAGACGCTGGAGATGAACTGGGTTGGTGATTTTAATCCGAAGATGATACGTATGGTAGAGAACCTGGGAACAACTGTTTGCAAAAGATACCGCACCTACCGAAAAATCTTTGATCCGGAGAAGCCGTTTTATCGGGCGCCTGTTTTAGAATGAAGATAATTGCCTTACTTTGCTATTATATTTTTGTATTCAAGTTTATATAGGTATGCCAGACAGAAAACATTTTCATGAGCTTGCAATGGAACGTTTGCAGGAGACCCGATTACTCATTTTAAATGGACGCTACACTGGAGCCCGCTATCTCAGCGGATATATAATTGAAGCTGCGTTAAAATCACGGATATGTAAAATATTGGATTCAGAATATCCTGAAACCGGGGAAATTTCAAAATCATTCTTAACCCATAAATTTGATTTGCTAATTAAATTAGGTGGATTACAGAAACTATTAGATGAAGAGAAACAAAAAAACCCTCAATTTGCAGCAAACTGGTCGTTACTTTCCGGCTGGAAGGAATCTGACAGGTACAATAAAGTTGACTCCTCTTCTAAGCCTGAGTTGGAAGAAATTCTAAGTGCCATTGAAGACCATGAAAATGGAATTTTAAACTGGATAAAAAAGCTATGGTAGTTGAAATAACAATTGAAAATACACTAAGACTCATTGAAAAATATTTCCTTAAACAACTGGACTTTAATCTAGAAGGAAGGTCATGTGATTTTATCTTACTTACTCCTTCCGAATCCAGTTTTGAAACTCCTCAATATGCCTGGCAACTAAGTGACAGAAGATTTGATCATTTTTCTCAGTTAGTAATAATTCGGGAGTTACTTGAAGTGTTTCGAAATAATTTGAGTAAGGATGAATATCACTCCATAGCAAGGATCAATATAATAAATAGTGAAAGCCCGCTAGTTAGAAATATCAAATTAATGTTTCCGGTAAATAAAGAATTTACTGAGATTAATGATATTGTAATCGCCGGTGAAAGAATCAATTATTCGATACTTATCAATTCAAAGCGCCTTCAGGCACTTAAGACCGGAAGAGCAGTAACGATCACGAGAAATGATGGAATTGTTTTAAATGCAGGCATTGTTTCAATGGATCAGAACTATAGCATAAAATACTGGACAGGAAAAGGTCTGAGGAAGCTATTTAATACTAATGCCACGCAAGAAGAAAAGATTACTGCAGCAGCATTAAAAGCTATGGATGATGGTTATTTAGTTGAGCATGGCTTTCTAGCATATATTAATTACGATGAAATTCTGAGTATCAGTTAAATTAATAGATGTATCCGGATTTATTATTGGAGGAAATATCAACTTTTGCAGAGGTAATACTTCCCTTATCACTGCCAATAAACTACACCTATGGCATTCCGAAAGAATTAGAATCGGTTGCTACAGTCGGAAAACGTGTGGAAATTCAATTCGGTCAACGAAAAATTTATGCCGGTATCATCAAGCGTATTCACCATAATATTCCAAAAGAATATAAAATAAAGCCGGTTATTTCTGTGCTCGATGATGTGGCGATCGTTACAGAAACGCAGTTGAAATTCTGGGAATGGATGGCAGCTTATTATCTGTGCGCAGAAGGTGATGTGATGAATGCCGCACTTCCTTCCGGATTTAAACTGGAAAGTGAGACCAGCATCCGGTTGCACCCTTCCTTCAACGACAACTTCTCCAACCTTTCCGATAAAGAATACTTAATAGCAGAAGCGCTCACTGTTCAAAAGGAACTGACTATTGAAGAGATCAGTAAAATTTTGCGCCAGAAAACGGTCTATCCGCTGATTCAGTCGCTATTGAAAAAAAATGTAGTAGTTGTGAAAGAGCAATTGCTGGAGCGCTTCAAACCGAAAATGGAAACCTTTATCAGCATCAATCCTGTCTATGAGAAAGATGACCAGTTGCGCCCCATCTTCGACGAACTGGAAAAAAAGGCTCCGAAGCAATTGGAATTACTGATGGCTTACACGCATCTGAGCAACCTGCAAGGAACCCGTTACAAAGAGATATTAAAAAGTGATCTGCTGGAAAAATCGAAGGCAGACCAAGCTGCATTGAATGCTTTGATAAAAAAGAACATATTCCTGCAAACAAAAAAAGAGACCGGCAGGCTTGCAGAGGTGGTAACAGAGAACATCGCTTTTGACCTGACACCAACTCAGGAGGCGGCATTGAATGCGTGCAGGCAACAATTTAAAGAAAAGAATGTGGCGCTTCTTTATGGTGTAACCGGCAGCGGAAAAACAAACGTATACATCAGGCTGATGGAAGAGGCGATTGCTGCCGGCAAACAAGTTTTATACCTGTTACCGGAAATTGCGCTTACCACACAAATCATCGAACGCCTTAGAAAGCAATTCGGAAACAAGATAGGTATCTATCATTCCAGGTTTAATCCACAGGAACGGGTGGAGATCTGGAATAAATTATTGCATGGTTCCTATCAAATTATTCTCGGGGCACGTTCCGCTTTGTTTCTTCCATTTGAAAACCCGGGACTGGTGATTGTGGATGAAGAGCATGATCCATCCTACAAACAAAATGATCCTGCACCAAGGTATAATGGCCGCGATGCTGCCATCTACCTGGCTTCGCTGTTTGGCGCAAAAACTTTGCTTGGCAGCGCAACGCCTTCTTTAGAAAGCTATCAAAATGCAACCACCGGTAAATTTGGACTTACCGTGCTCAATGAACGTTATGCAGGACTGGAAATGCCGGAGATACTGATTGCTGATGTAAAAGAAGCGAAGAAGAAAAAACAATTACATGCTCATTTTACAGCAACACTGCTGGATGAGATGAAGGCCACTATTGAAAAGAAGGAGCAAGTCATACTCTTTCAGAACAGACGCGGCTACGCACCGTATATGGAATGTGAAACCTGTGGCTGGGTGGCCATGTGTCCGAATTGTGATGTACACCTCACCTATCATAAATTTCAGCATGAATTAAAATGTCATTACTGCGGCCATCGCAAAAATTCTTTTGTGCAATGCCCTGCATGTGGTGGAAGTCATATAAAGATTACAGGTTTTGGCACCGAGAAGATTGAAGATGATCTGAAGATATTCTTACCGGGTGTTTCCATAGCACGCATGGACTATGATGCGGTTCGTAGCAAGAATGGCTATCAAAAAATAATCGGCGATTTTGAACGCGGCAAAACACAGGTGCTGGTTGGCACACAAATGGTGACCAAAGGTTTGGATTTCGCCAATGTTTCGATGGTTGGCATTCTGAATGCGGATCAATTAATCAGCTATGCAGATTTCCGATCTGCTGAAAGAGGATTTCAACTCATGTCGCAGGTGAGCGGAAGGCCCGGCAGGATCACGAAACGCGGCAGGGTAATTATTCAGACCAGTAACATGAATAATACGCTGTTACCGTTTATTATCAATCATGATTATCGTGGATTTTTTGAGGAAGAGATACGGCACCGGAAAAAATTTCAGTATCCGCCCTTCTCGAGGCTGATACAACTTACTTTCAAACATAAGGATAAAAAAATTGTATGGCAGGCCAGCCGGCTGGTATCAGATGCATTACAGAAAGAACTGCAGAAAAAATTACTGGGACCTGCTGAACCTCCGGTAGCCCGCATCAAGAATCAATACCTCGTGCAGGTACTGATTAAACTGGAAAGATCAGGACCATTGATTCTGCATGTTAAGAACAGGATACGTGAAGAATTACAGCGGTTGCAGGAAACGGCTGCTTACAGGAGTGTGCAGGTGGTGGTGGATGTTGATCCGTATTAGGATACTATAGCCTTTTAAGTATGTCGGCAAATGCTTCAATATCAATCACGTTAATCTTAGGAAAGGAAATATTTCTGAGCTCCCTAAAATGAGAATCATTAGTAACAAGAAAATCAGCGTCAGCAACGATATAGGTATCGGTGAACTTATTATCATCCATATCAGCTATAATCAAATTCCATCTGTAATAAATATCCTGTTTCAGTACATTCTCTAAAGTAAGCAACATACCAATTACATTATCCGCAATAATTCGATTGGCTCTCAATAGAACAATTTCTTCATACTCCAATAGAATCTCCTGGCTAATTATCAATTCATATTTCCTTTCAAGAAGTGAGTCATAAATTAGCCGATAGGGTGAAACAGTTGGTATAGAAATAAGGACAATATTTGTGTCCAATACAATCTTCATCAATAGGGAGTTCTCAAATGATTATTCAGCCATTCATTAATTGTTTCCTGTGAATAGCCCCGCTCTTTCCAAAGTTTATCCATTTCTGATGAGGCCCTGCCGGCAAAATATTTCGCAAGCATATTGCGCACTTCAGATAGCTCTTCCTCAGTAAGCTCTAAGCTAAAAATCTTCATGAGCTCTTTTTGAAGGTTAGTGATTCGGTCTTCAACAATGTGCATGGTATTAATATTTGAGTTAAAATTACAAAAACCCATTAAGAAATTGCCGGAGATATCATTAACGGTTATGCGACAATTCACTTAATCTCTTAAATGCCGGCCAGACCGGGCACTAAAAATGTCTTGGATTGGTGTAGTAGATTCAAACCTGTACATTTATTTCTCTTAGACATAAGTCTTATTCGCATGGGACAGCTCGGTTCTTCACTTTTGTAATAGACACCGTTTTCCAAAAAAGAGAACGCTGAAAAATATAGGTTGTCAGCCTTTCTTTATTTCCCACTTCATCAAGCTACGCGTCGCAAAAGACTTTATTCTATGCATCCACTTTTTTGACATGTTGCCATTCAATTTATGCAGTGCCATCTCATTATAAATCCAACGCACAGCATAATCATAATATTTCCGTGAGTATGTTCGCTTGAAATCTATTTGCCGGTCGGTAGAAGACTCCCAGGGTAAATGCGATATGAAAGCATGCTCAACTTCTTCATAGAGTGGGGTACCTTTAATCGGATAAGCTACGGTAATAGTGTATTGATCCGGATCAGATTTTTTTAAGTGTTCCAGCGTGAGCTGCACATCCTCATCTGTTTCTCCTGGATAACCAACCATGATAAAGGTGCCGGCCTGAATCCCATGTTGCTTTGTTAGTTGAATCATTTCACGAACCTGGTTCACGTTGACCCTTCTGTCCATGGCATCAATTATTTTTTGTGATCCACTCTCTGCTCCGATCCATATCCGGAAGCAACCACTTTCCTTCAACAGTTGAATCACCGTTTCATTCATTCTGTCGGAACGGGTTATACATTCATACCGGATTTGTATTGCCTGACTCTTCAATTCATTCACGAATTCACGCAGCCATTGGTGGCTGATGGTAAACACATCGTCAACAAACCAGATGGTGTCAAAGGTATAATCTCGTTGAATGCCGGCAAGTTCTTCCACTACTTGCTTTGCAGTTCTCCTGCGATAGGTTTGTCCGTATACGGCGCGGCTGCACCATTTACAAGTGTAAGGACAACCACGCATGGTACTTACAGAGATGGCACTTTCACCGTGCCTGTTTTTCCATGCATCGAAATACAATTGCAGGTTTACCTTTTTACGATTGGGAAAAGGCAACTCTTGCAGGTTTCGGATATTTGCACGTGGCGCCGTTTTGAATATTTCCTCCTTTTGATTCAGAAATGCAATACCCTGTATTTCTTCCAATCCCTTTTGTGATTTCAAATCGAAGAACTCAACTAACTCCAGCATGGTTTGTTCGCCTTCACCCAGCACTAATATATCAGCACCTGATTTCAAGAAGTTATTGACGTGGTTACGCACTTCCGGACCGCCTAAAATTATTTTAACATGTTTTAAGGAAGTCTGGCTTTTCACAAATCGAATGATACGCAGCACATTCAATTTCGTCATCAGGTTGGTATAGATACCGATCACATCCGGCCGCTGCGCAAGCAGTTGTTGCTGTAGTTTTTCAAAAGAAGAAAAAGTGGAATCGAATACCAGGTTATCATAACCCTGTTGCTCCAGGTATGCGGAAATGCACAGTATTCCTAATGGCACATAAGGCTTCATGATCTCCTGTTCTTTAGGATCTTCGGCTATAAAATATCCATGTGTAAGCAGAATGTTCAATTGCGGATGGCCATTGTCAATAGCGGATTTAAATGTCGCTATTTTATCTTTTGAAGCACTATATAAAAGTGATCGGCGTAATTACTGAATATTGAAAAAGAAAAAACAGATTCCAATCTGCCAAGTACAGAAAGAAGGGCTTTCCTTTTGTCAAAAAAAGTATTCAGGTAAGAAGGAGGTATCATGATTCCTACAGGCTTCAACTTTTTCTGTTTAAACTGCGTGGAGGACATAACCCGGATTTCGCCGGGAGAATAATACCATGTTTGCTGCACTTCATCGCCAAGCAGCACATTCACGGGTTGATTGGAATTGCGCCGGAATGCTTCCCCTGATTTTCCTTTCCACAAAAAATAAATTCTTTCCCACAGGCATCTTCTTCCCATAATTACGGCGACAAATTTTCCACCAGGCTTTAATAAGTAGGATACATCATTCATAAGCATCTGCAATTCATCTTTCGGAATACAATTCAACCCTCCGAAATCAGAAAAAATGAGATCATAAGAGGATCGTTGAAAGTGTTCCTTAATCTCCTTAAATGAAGCTTGCTTTGCTGCTATCCGTGATTGTAATGCCCGGCTTTCTATTTTTCCTTTTGTCACCTCCATCATTTGCCCCGATGCATCAGTAGCCGTTACATGGTGACCTTTTTCAGCCAGCCAGATGGCATCATCGCCTGTTCCACAGTTAATCTCAAGTATGTTAAGTGATTTGCCGAAAACAGTTGCAGCTAAGAATTTGTGAACGCACTGCCTCTGCATGAGTCCAACAGGTGACTGAGAAAAAGTACGGTCATAGTCATCCGCCACCCGGTTAAATGGCGAAGATTGCGACGGCTGATGTGCATTTTTAGTGGCCAAAGGTGGGTTGTGACGCACTAAAAATACAGCCGTGAGTTAAATAAATGGTTGTTTGTCAAGATCAATTTACACCTGGCAAAAGTAAAAAGAGCTATTCTGGAAATTCGAGGGATAGAACTCAACAACATTGATGAGAAAATGATTATTGATTTCCTGAGGTTCCTGGTGATTGAAAGCAAGGTTTCCACATCATATCAAAACCATGCTATTTACGCCATCAAATTTTATTATGAAAGGGTAAAGGGCGGACTGCGAAAGGTTTACCTAATTGAGCGACCTATGAAGGAGAAGGAGAAGGCGTTGCCGGTAGTGCTAAATGTAAAAGAGATTGGTGCTTTGCTTAAGGCAACAGAAAATATCAAACACAAGGCGATTTTAATGCTTGGTTATTCTTCAGGGTTACGCCTGGGTGAATTGGTAAATGTTCGCCTGCAAGACATTGATTCTAAGAGGATGCAGCTCCGTGTTGAGCAATCAAAGGGTAAAAAGGACCGGTATTCTATTCTTTCGAACCGGCTGCTGGATATTTTACGCGAATATTTCAAAATCTACAAGCCCAAAGAATGGCTTTTTGAAGGAGCTGGCGGAGGTCCGTATTCATCAAGAAGTATTCAGTTCATTATGAAAGACGTTGTGAAGAAAGCCGGGATAAAGAAGAAGGTAAGTGTGCATAGCCTTCGCCATTCCTTTGGGACGGCTAAACGAACTAACTTTGAAATAAAAGCCAAAACATTTGCAATTGGCGAAGTTATCAAAGAAGAAAGACGACTTGCTTCAATGATACAAGAGCAATTAGCAGAAAAGACTGGAACTTAAAAAAGTTTCATTTCAAGAATTGAAACTGGGCATAGCGACATCCAACTTTCGACACCTTATAAACTTTTGGAGTATGGACTTGGACGTAAAGTTTCATGGACTATACTATAAAAGCTAGAAAGAAAAACCGCATATAACAGGCGTTTGGCAAAAAAAGCAGGGTCAGTAATTAAACGAACATTCTTTCTCGAATCAACTTTTATACTGGCTTGAAAGTTTAGTGCTTCGAAATCCGCTACTTCGCCAAGCCCCAAAACGTTATAAACAAGTCTAAAGGACAACCGTGCAACCATCAAGCGGACACCAAAACGACCAGACCTTCGGATGACAAAAACTCGGTTGACCATTTCGCTGTAACTCGACACAAACCCTATCCGGTTTACCGGCACTTAGACCAACGCAAGGTTTTAAAATTTTCCCCACCGCACATTTAAATAATAATTTTAGCCTGTCCACATTGGCACATTTGGGATTTGCCCCTTCACACAAGCCGCAACACGGCAACCCCAAAAGGGCCAATTACCCATCGCACCGGGATGATTTTCGTCATATTTTAAAATTTTCTCAAAAAAACTTGCAGAACTGAATATAGTTCAGCTACCTTTGTGAGTGAATACTCACTTACATAAAAATACAAACAAGATGAACGGCAAAAACAACATGGCAATTGGGTTCCTGACAATGGGGCTTTTTATGGCTTACGGATTTCTACTAATTTATCTCCGTGATATTGCTCCGAGCAAAGAAGAATGGGTAAACTCATACAGTATCGGAAAACATTTTGAAAGCAGACTGGCTCACGTTCACGGGAACTTATTTGCCTTTCTAAATATCCTGATTGGTTATTTGCTTCTACATTTCAGAAGCAAACTTCATAACGTGAAAGCCATTTCTTTGTTGGCACTTACAGGGTTGTTAATGCCAATCGGAATATTAACTGAGGTGTATTTTGGTTTGCCTCCAGCTTTAGTACTAATTGGAGCTATTGCAATGACCGCTTCTGTAATTTTGTTAGGTTTTGCTTTCTTAAAAATGAAATCTATAACAGCATAAAAATTAACAAATGACAACAGAAACAATCTCTGATAGACAACTTGAAATTATAGAAGCAGCGGGGAAAATACTGACTGATTCTGGTGTAAGTGGATTAACAATTAAGAACCTTGCTAAAGAAATGAAATTTTCTGAAAGTGCTATTTACAGGCATTTTACAAGTAAGGAAGAAATCATTATTGCCTTACTTGAATACCTCGCTCAAAGTATGGATGAACGATATTCTAATGCGATTAAAAGTGAACATACACCAGAAGAAAAATTTACTTTACTGTTTCAAAATCAATTTAATTTCTTCAACAAAAACCCCCATTTTGTTGTGGCAGTATTTTCAGACGGCTTGATGGAAGAGAGCCAAAAAATCAATGAAACTATTTCTAAAATTATGAGTGTAAAAATGAAACACTTGTTGCCTATAATTACGGAGGGACAACAGAAAAGTATTTTCACAAATTCCATTGCTTCCGAAGAATTAATGCACATTGTAATGGGCACTTTTAGGCTTCAAATGTACAAATGGAGAGTAGCAAACTTTCAATTTGACATCATCCGAAACGGAAATAACTTAATACAATCACTTTTAACAATTATAAAATCCAACTAAAATGAATAAATTAATCTTAACAATAGCTGCCAGTAGCTTATTACTATATAGTTGTGGTAATTCTTCAAACGAGAAGTCGAATAATCAAACGGTAGCAGTTGAACAAAATGAACATCATCAGGATAACGACAGTGAAGCCATTAAACTTAATAGTGGTGAAAAATGGGTTGTGAATGATGAAATGAAACCATTTATTATTGAAGCAGAAGAAATTTTGAACAAATACATAGAAAGTCAATCAAAGGATTATCTAACATTAGCTAATCAACTTAAAGAAGAAAATAGTGGACTAGTAAAAAGTTGCACAATGAAAGGAGAAAGCCACGATGAACTTCATAAATGGTTACACCCACACATAGAATTAATCGAATCCTTGTCAAAAGCAGAATCAGCAGAACAAGCAAGTAAGATTATTACAGATCTTCAAACCTCATTTTCAATATACAATCAATATTTCCAATGAAAAATATAAGCGAATTACACAATCAGGAAAAAGAAGTTTCAGCGGTAAACCTATTCAAAGGTGAGGTGGGTACGGCTACCGCTATCCAATTGGATAGAAACGGTATTTTGAAAGAACACCTCACCAAAACACCAGCATTATTGCTTTGCGTTAGTGGTTTTGTCACCTACGAAGATGAAACCGAACAGGAAATTAAATTGGAGTCAGGTGATTATGTGAATATTACCCCCCATGTAAAGCACTGGCTAAATGCTTCCGTAAAATCTCAATTAATCTTGTTGAAATAAGGGAACCTCTAATAACTCCTTTTTTAAAAAAAATATTCTCTGCTTTTTTTGAATTTGCCATCACCAAAAGTTTTCATCTAAAAACATTTTCAATTGATGACCTATGATGGCTTTTTCTTTCATTTTATCGCGTTTATTTATCGGATGGACACACTTATCCCACGAAGGTTTCTGATTTGAATTGAACGGAGAAGATTATAGGTCAAGTTCATCAACCAATTAAGAGTTTTTGAGAGGTACACTAAAAATAAAACTAATAGTTTCCTTTATCCTTTCGTGATACTTCTGTGATAACAAATAATTTTTTTTACGTAAACAAAAAAAGCAATTTCTAGTGGCCGCAATATCAACCTCATTCCTGCCATGAAAAAAGACCCCTCAAAAGGCAATGCAGGTATCGGGTGAATTTGGGCAAAGTTTAATACAGACGGTATAACAGCTTTCAGCACTACTAAGAAAGGGATCGTTGCATCTGTTATCACAGCGGTTCACCGATAGGGATTTAACCAGAACATTTGACTTATATTAACCTTAAAGACAACATATAATACAGAACATCACTTAATTATAATGTAACCATGCTTCGCCAACTACTTATATTCATACTCTTAATAAGCACCAACGTTAAAGCAAACGCACAAACCTTTGTGTGGGCAAAATCACTGGGCGGCTCAAACATCGATTACTCTGCTTCCATTGCAATTGATGGAACCAGTAATATTTACACCACAGGATATTTTTTGGGAACTGCTGATTTCAATCCCGGAACAGGTACAGCAAACCTAACTACAGCTGGACAAAGCGATATATACATTTCAAAGTTAGATGCAGATGGCAACTTCCTTTGGGCTAAACGAATCGGAGGAAACAGTTGGGATGACGGTTCGGGAATTTCGCTTGATGCCACAGGCAATATTTACGTAACAGGGCATTTTAGCGGAACAGTGGACTTTGACCCGGGAGCAGGAACTGCTAACTTAACTTCGGCAGGAAATTATGACATATTTATTTGCAAATTAGATGCAGCCGGAAATTTTCTTTGGGCTAAAAAAATTGGCAACAGCAATGGCGATTATAGCTGGGATATAGTTATTGATGCAATGAGCAATGTTTATATTACAGGCCAATTTTATGGAACAGTAGATTTTAATCCGGATGCCGGCACTTCAAATATGACATCTGCCGGAGGGTCTGATTTCTTTGTTTTAAAAATAGATGCAACAGGAAATTTTGTATGGGCAAAAACGATAGGCGGATTAAATCCTGATGTAGCCTTTGATGTTTCGGTGGATGCGAACGGCAATGTGTTTACAACAGGCGGATTTAATGGCACAGTTGACTTTAACCCGGGCACAGGTGTTTTTACTTTAAGTTCCGCTGGCAGCGAAGATGTTTTTGTATTAAAGTTAGATGCGTTTGGAAATTTTGTTTGGGCTAAATCTTTTGGTGGAATTAATTTTGATTCTGCAAATTCAATAACGGTGGATGCATTAGGAAATATATATAGTTTAGGCACTTTTGAAGGTACTGCCGACTTTGACCCTAATGCCGCTGTAAGCAATATAACTTCATCCGGCTTTTACGATGTTTTTATTTCCAAACTAGATAATTCCGGAAACTTTATTTGGGCCAAAAACTTAAATGGTATTGATTACGAAGATGCCTTCGCAATTAATACTGATATCAATGGTTGCGTGGTTTTTTCAGGATGCTTTAGCTCAACAGTTGATTTTAATCCCGGAGCAGGTGTCTTTAATTTAACGCCAACCGGCATTCAAGACATTTTCATTTCAATGTTAGACAACGCTGGTAATTTTCTGTGGGCGATAGCTTTAAAAGGAAATAATAACATTGGTTGTGGAATATCCATTCTTGTTGATGCTTCTAATAATATTTACACTACTGGATTTTTTAGATCTACTGTTGACTTTAATCCCGATGCCGCCACATTTAATTTAACCGCATCAGGGCAGGAAGATATTTTTATACATAAAATAAACTATGTCAATACTCCATTGCCAATAGAATTAACTTCTTTCACTGTAATAGTAAATGATAATAAAAACATATTAAACTGGACAACGGCAAGCGAAATCAATAACGATTATTTTACGATGCTAAAAAGCAATACCGGAAATAATTTTGAAAACATCGGAACAGTAAATGGAGCAGGCAACAGTCTACAAGCAATAAACTATTCTTTCACAGATGAAAATCCGTCCAATGGAATTAATTATTATCAATTGCAACAAACAGATTTTAACGGGCAAACAACTTTTTCAAAAGTCATTGCTGTAAATAATTCATCAGATGAAGTCAATCTGATAATTATTTCACCAAACCCTGTACATGATTTTATTCAATTCTCATTTGCGCAGATAGAAAATAATTATGAAGCTCAAATAATAAACACCTTTGGACAAACAATCATCCAAACACAAAATCAAAATAAAATTGATGTTTCGCAATTGTCGAATGGAATTTACTTTATAAAAATAAAAGAGAGAGATAATTTCTACTTACATAAATTTCTCAAACAATAGTCCTTAGGGTGTTCAACCCTCACACAAAAGCATACACAATTTAAAGCCCCGTGAAAAACAACGGCACGACCAAAGCACTAAATAGAGTATACTTTTCTCCTTCGAAAATAAATTAAATAATAACAATCTCCCCCAAACAAAAAAAACTTTGCAACCGCACCATCGCTCATGAAAACATCTAAGAAACAACCCTGGTACGAACCTCAAACATTAGTGCCTTGAGCTAACAACAGCATATGCAGGTATCACAAAGATTAAAAGAAGTTTATCCCTTCTTGGTTTTCAGCAACCAATGAAGACCGTGCTAACTCATACGACATGACAAGAAATTTACTTCTAATTTTAATGATGACAATTGTTTGTTATGGAAATTTGTTTTCTCAAAACAGAGTGGACACTACTGCAATTGTGACACAGTTGGAAGTAATTCGTGACCGTGACCAAAAGACACGTAAAGGAATTGACTCTGCTGCTTTTATGCAGTTTATTGACAGCACAAACCTGATTCAAGTGGAAGCGCTAATTGGAAAGTATGGATGGTTAGGTATAAGTTTTGTCGGATCAAGAGGAAACAATACAATCTTTCTTGTTATCCAACACTCGGGCTTGGCGACACAAGAAAAATATTTACCAATGATGCAAAAGTCACTTGAAGAGGGCGAATCACGACCAAGCGACTTTGCACTTTTACAGGACAGAGTTCTCATGGGTCAAGGCAAGAAACAAATCTATGGTTCGCAAGTTGTGTTTAACAAAAGAGGTGAACAAGAATTTTATCCAATAGAGGATGAGAAGAACGTAAACAACCGAAGAGAAAAAGCAGGACTGCAACCTATAGAAGAATACGCAAAATATTTTAGCATAGAATATAAACTTCCGACCGAATAATTGCATAAGTAATGACACCAGTAAAGACGGGTAATCTGGTTAGCCCCAATGCCAATTTTAGGTGCAGATTCCGGACCGAAAAAACTTCGTGGAAGCAACCTGGCTGCTAATAACAGCGGTCATTGTAACAAACGACCCTGGTAAGACAAACAGACAACTAAATATTAGAAAACGAGAAAAGTAATTGCAGCAATAAACATGACCCTTGATGGGTATTGCGACCATACTGCCGGAATTGTTGCTGATGCGGAACTACATCTTCATTATGCTGACTTGTTGAACAATGCAGGAGTCTTATTATATGGAAGGACAACTTACCAACTCATGCAATTTTGGGTAACATTGTTGAATAGTAATAGTAACATGGAGAAGTAATTGAAAAACAGAAAAAAATCAACTAAAAGGTCAATCTGTTTCAGCCAACAACATTTTTCTTAATGGGCTAAACCCCCTAGCGAGACAAACAATTCAATTGAAATAGTATCCTTTTGTGAGGTGCGGTTCGATTTAACCATATCGTAAAACAGAACTAGCGTGCCAATTGGGTATGAATCTACTCAAAAAAGCAGCACAAAAATGAATTGCGGTTTAGCTAACTTTGCCCGCGAAAAATAAAATGGTAACCACCGAAGAAGTAAGAAGAGATGATAGATAAATTACAAGCCATAAAAGACCGCTGGCTCAATATACAGGAAGAATTGAATGACCCGATGGTGGCCAATAACCAGCGCAGGTATGCACAACTGAACCGTGATTATAAAGAGCTGCAAAAGGTGGTGGAAGCCTATGAAGAATATAAGTTGTTAGTGAGTAATATCGAGAACAACCGGCAGATACTAAATACAGAGAAAGATGCAGATTTCCGCGACCTGGCGAAAACAGAACTGGAACAGCAGGAAGAAGACAAGCTCAAATTAGAAGATGCCATCCGACAACTGCTGATTCCTAAAGATCCGGAAGATGAACGCAACGCTGTTCTTGAAATACGCGCAGGGACGGGTGGAGATGAAGCAAGTTTGTTTGCCGGTGATTTGTATCGCATGTATGTCCGCTACTGCGAATCAAAACGCTGGAAAGTAGCGGTGATATCAGATAGTGAAGGAACAAAAGGTGGTTATAAAGAGGTGATATTGGAAGTAACCGGTGATAATGTTTACGGCACGTTGAAGTTTGAATCCGGCGTGCATCGGGTACAAAGGGTTCCGGAAACAGAAGCCCAGGGAAGGGTACATACGTCGGCTGCTTCCATTGCCGTGTTGCCGGAAGCCGATGAAGTGGATGTGGAGGTACGTGATGCTGATGTAAAAATGGAAACGGCACGAAGTGGCGGTGCGGGCGGACAAAATGTAAATAAGGTAGAAACGAAAGTTATCTTAACACACCTTCCAACAGGTGTAGTGGTGATGTGCCAGACCGAGCGTTCGCAATTAGGCAACCGTGAAAAGGCCATGACCATGTTACGCACGAGGTTATATGACGAAGCCCTTCGCAAACACAATGCGGCCATTGCAGGCAAGCGAAAAACGATGGTATCCACGGGAGACCGTTCAGCTAAAGTGCGCACGTACAATTATCCGCAGGCACGTGTTACGGATCACAGAATCGGAATGACCATTTATACTTTGCCGGATTTTATGAATGGCAATATCCAGGAAATGATTGATGCATTGCAACTGGCGGAGAATGCGGAGAAGTTGAAAGAAGGAAGCACGGTGTGATTATTTTCGCATTAAATAAGGGAAAGGTTAGCCCGGAAAAGTTTTGCGAATCTTTCGAATTGCAATTTTAATAAATCCCGACCAACCGCGTAGCAAGTAATAGTGAAATCTCTGAAAAAAAGTAATACCGAATAGTTATTGCTTCATCATTTTGATGGCATGGGCTTTATGATTTGTATGCAAAAAAAGAAGATAACTTCCTGCCGGAAGATCTTCCACATTAATATTCATTGAGTGAATTCCTGTAGTATAGGTATTGTCTGTAGTTGCTATTGACTTGATTTTTCTTCCCTGAAGATCCATCAGTTCCAATTGAATTATTGATGGTGTGGCAAGAGAAAACGTGATCGTGGCAAGATCTCCAACGGGATTCGGAATGATCCTTAGCATTTCTTCATCAGATATTTCCGGAATATCGGTTACTACTCCCTTACCTGCCATAATCGGTTCCTCGGGGATGATGTTAACTGCGAAATCTTTTATAATAACAAAGTTTGCAGCGGCGTCCACTTCCAGACGGATCCAGCCATAATAATAAACTCCATTATTATTTAGCCGAACTCCTGCAAAAGCAGTTTGACCATTGGTCCACAGTCCATATTCCCCATTGTATGATTCCTCTTCATTGAACCAGGCCTGTTCATAGGGACTAAGGTTATTGTTATCAAAACTATGGGGTTTAACCCAATTGCTTCCCGGTCCTATAATGTCATCGAACGCCAGTTGAAAAGGAAATTTTTTTATTTGTGCTGAAGTATATGTAAAAGTGCCGGATGTTGTGGAAATGGTCTTCGGTTCATGTGAACCCATTACCGAATTAACAGAAGTATCAACAGGATTTAACACTACCTCACCATACCAGTAATTGAAAATATGTTTTGCATGCCCTACCCAGAAATCAAAGGTGCCATCGTTATCTAAATCAAGGCCTGCGAATTCGCCATACAATCCCTGTTCACTCAAAGTATCATCAGGCAGCACATCTGTATAGATGATCTGTGCCTGGCCATTATTACAATAAAGAAATCCGGCAGCTGCAGCTGTATAGCCAGCAAGTTTTTTGAATAGTGAAGCATCGGGAATCATAAACTACTATTTAATTTATTGGTAAGACTGCTTTTTGTTTCCTGCATTTCGAAAAAGAAGATAACTCCCTTCGGGAAGATCTCGCTCAGAAACATCTACTGATTGAATTAATGTATAATAGCATAAAGTTGCCGGCGTTCTTTCAATTTCTATAGACTATTGTTAAACCGCAGAAATGAATAATTATTGAATTTTTTATCAAATTTTAGAGCGCTATAAACTTTATCTATTCATCATCTAAAGTAGTAAATATTAGTAGGATCATAAATACTTTTCAATTTAAGCGTGGATTACCTATAACAGCAGTTCGTAGCTATGTTAAATGGCGAATACTTTTTTCAAAAGGGACTGATTGCATAGTACTAGTCCAAATCCTCGTTTACAATATGTCTTAGTATACCCCCCTCTGATCTCCTGCTTGCTGCAGAAAACCTAAGTTGTATCTTACTCCAATGTTTTAAGCCTTCAACAAATGAAGCGTATTCTGCTGATTTCCTTTTGCCTGTTACACCTGGCTGCAATGGCACAGCCTGCCTTGCGTGCCCGTGATCTGGGAATTTCTTTTGACGGCATACCCGGAAAGTTTAATGCCATTACCGATGTACCCGGTGTTTTGGTCGGATATAAAACCCTCATCTCCGGATCCGGGAAACTGGTGGAAGGCAAAGGTCCGGTGCGCACAGGCGTAACCGTTATTCTTCCCAAAGGAAAAACCAATGATGGCTACCCTGCCGCCTGGTTTTCACTCAATGGTGATGGAGAGATGACCGGTATACCTTACATCGAGGATTACGGAATGGGATATGGAGCTATAGGTATTACGAATACGAATAGTGTGGGTATTGTGAAAGATGCCATTGGCTCGTGGAATGTGAAACATTTTTCGAAAGGAGAATTTGTAGATTATTCGTTTGGCTTGCCGGTTGCTGCCGAAACATGGGACGGGGGGTTGAATGATATCAATGGTTTTCATGTAAAAGCGGCACATGTGTGGGAAGCACTCGATAGTGCGAAAAGTGGTGTGGTAGAAGAAGGTAATGTAGGAGGCGGAACAGGTATGGTGTGTTATGAATTTAAAGGAGGAAGTGGCACAGCTTCAAGAGTATTCACTATCGATTCTGTCAGCTATACGCTTGGTGTTTTTGTACAGGCTAATTTTGGCGGAAGAGAAGAATTGATGATAGCCGGCGTCCCGGTAGGAAAAGAAATAACCGATCTGTTGCCTGTGTATGATGAAACCGGCAGGAAAGATGGTTCCATCATTGTGATTGTCGGAACGGATGCTCCCTTATTACCGGGGCAACTAAAACAAGCCGCAAAAAGAATTACCCATGGGATTGCGAGAACAGGTACTTATTCTCACAATGGCTCCGGCGAAATATTTCTTGCATTTTCTACTGCTGAACCTTCTTACAACAATGAATACAGCACGGAGAGTTGGAAAGTGATTCCCAAGTGGTTGCTCGATCCTGTTTACAAAGCGACGGTGGAAGCTACGGAAGAAGCCATCATCAATGCGTTGGTGGCAGCTAAAGACATGGAGGGAATTAATGGGAATAAAGTGTATGGTATACCGAAGGAAAGACTTAAGGAGGTGATGAAGAAGTTTAACAGGTTGAGGTGAGTGGGTTACGTGGTTGAATGGTTAAATTGTTAAATTGTTAAACTGTTAAATGGTTAAATGGTTGAATGGTTGAATGGCTGGGTTTGTGGTAAGTTGGAGATTAATGTTTACATCCGGTATAGGAGGGCATTGATATGCATGCCGGCTCCGACAGATGCCATTAGCACGAGGTCGCCGGGATGGAGCTGATGTGCATCCAGTTTTCCTTTGCGGATAAGATCGAACAAAGTGATCACAGTGGCTACTGAACTGTTGCCTAAGTAATGAATGCTCATCGGCATAATGTCCTTGGGTAATTCATGGATGCCATACAATTCATACATGCGTGCAATAATCGCTTCATCCATTTTCTCATTGGCCTGGTGAATCAGCACCTTCTTTACCTGTGATACATGAATGCCGGCTTTGTCGAGGCAGCTCTTCATGGCAAGCGGCACATTCGTTAAAGCATATTCATAAATCTTTCTGCCTTTCATCTTTATATAGCGCACGGCAGGATCAGCTTCCGGCAGATTGGATTTACCAAGAAAAAGATAGTAGGCTTCATCGGTAGTATGGCTTTGCACGGTATAGGATAAGATACCACTTTCAGCAGAAGCAGAAAATTCAAGCACCGAAGCTCCGGCACCATCAGAGAAGATCATCGAATCACGGTCATTTTGATCGAGCACCCTGGAAAGTGTTTCCGTTCCGATTACCAGGCATCGCTTTGCGGCACCTGCCTGTATGCTGATGTGTGCCTGAATAGCGCCTTGCAACCAACCGGGACAGCCGAATAAAATATCATACGCTACACAATCAGGATTGCGAATACCAAGCAAGTGCTTGATGCGCGCTGAAAGTCCGGGAAGAATATCGGTTTGAATGGTGCCATGGCGGACATCCCCGAAATTGTGGGCTACAATTATCTGGTCCAGTTGCTCACCACTGATATTTGCATCCTGCAGTGCCAGCTTTGCCGCAATAGCACCAATGTCTGAAGCCTGCAGGTCGTTGGTTACATAACGCCGTTCTTCAATACCTGTGATGTCTTTGAATTTGCGGACAATCACACTGCCGGGTTGCGGGAGTTTCACCTGGTGTTCATCATAAAAAATATGTTCGCCGAATTCCTTATTGCTAACGATTCTTTCTGGTATGTAACTCCCGGTGCCGGTGAAAACAGTTGCCATAAAAATTATTTTTTAATGAAATCAGCTTCTTCCAATCATGTATCCATACATCACAAGTTAAAGTACAAGCTTCTCCAATCCAATGCGTCGCGATCCTTTTAATAAGAAAGTGTAGCCGGAAAAATTTTGTTGATCGAACCAGTCTTTAAGCGCTGTTACTGTGTTGAAATGAAGTGCTTCACCAAATGTTCCTGCGAGCACATTGCCAAATTCCTCTCCGACAAAAATAGCCTTCCTGAAATTTTCTTTCATCACCACTTCGACAATCTGTTTATGTTCTTCACTGCTTACTTTGCCCAACTCCAGCATATCTCCCAGTATCACTATTTTATTATCTACAGGCATCAGCTTAAAATTTTCTAAAGCCGCCATCATACTGGATGGATTGGCATTATAGGCATCCAAGATGAATGTGTTACTTCCTTGTTTAAGAATTTGTGAACGGTTGTTGGAGGGTATATAAGAGGCAATTGCTTCACGAATCATTTCAGGAGATACTTCAAAAAAATGTCCCACTGCCACTGCTGCCATCATATTGTCGAAGTTATACTGGCCTATAAGATTAGACGTAAGCACAACGTTTTCATTCATCCATTCCACTTCGAGAAATGGGAATCGCTCTGTAATTCTTCCCCGGCAATCAGCATTTTCATGTTGGCCATAGGTAATACGTTTCATGTCAATACTTGCCGCCATCAGGTCAGGCTGGTCAGCGCATACAAATGCAATACCGTTGTTGTTACGCAGAAAATCATACAACTCACCATTACCTTTTCTCACTCCTTCCATGGATCCATAACCTTCGAGGTGGTCTTTGCCATTGTTGGTAATCAGTCCGAAATCAGGCTGTGCAATGGAGCAGAGCAATGCTGTTTCTCCGATATGGTTGGCACCCATTTCTATAATTGCAATCTCAGTTTCAGCAGAAATTGAAAGTAACGTAAGTGGCACACCGATGTGGTTATTTAAGTTTCCTTTGGTGGCAAAAGTCTTGTAAGCACTTCCAAGCACCTGCGAAATAAGTTCTTTGGTGGTGGTTTTTCCATTGCTGCCTCCGATAGCGATTACTTTCAGATTCAATGCCCGGCGATGATGACTCGCCAATTGTTGCAGTGTGGTCAGCACATCATCCACAATCAGGATATTCGCATCATCTGCAAAATGTTTTTCATCAGCCACGATAAACTTCGCACCTTTATTCAATGCTTCCTGTGCAAAAAGATTTCCGTTAAAATTTTCACCCTTTAGCGCGAAGAAAATTTTCCCCTCCTCAATTTTCCGTGTATCGGTGGAAATACCGGAAGAATCGAGAAACTTCTCATAAAGAGCTGCTATCTGCATGCGTCAAAAATAATGGAAGCGCTGAAATACATCCGTAAAAAAAGAAGCTGCCCGATGCGGACAGCTTCTTTTCCATTTTCAGATTGCAATAATCAATTCGTCACTACAAATTCCTTGCGAAGTGCTTCATTATTACTGATCACTTCCACGATGTACGTGCCGTTCCCGAATGAATTAATATTCAGGTTGACAATATTCTTTCCTTCAATAGCCAAAACAGATTCGGCATACATTACCTGACCGAGCAGGTTGTATACTTTCAACTGTACATCGCCCTTCTCCAGGCTGCTGAACTCAACATTCACATGCTGGTAAGCAGGATTAGGATAGACAGCAATTGCTTCCTTATCAGGATTAACATCTCCTGCTAATTCACCTGCTTCATAGCGGAATGCCGTAGCGCTTGTTTGCACCAGCATGGTATAGCATTGTGAATTGCTGAATGCACCATTGTAACCATACACCTGGATCTTGTAGGTACCCACTGTAGAGGTATTGTAAATAAGGGTTTCTGTCGTAGTTCCTCCGTTTTGTGAAGTCTTCACGTTAGTACCGCTGGGATTGTACAGCTTAATATCATAGTCAGCCGGCAAGGTGCTGAGTGTAACTTTAATATTCTTATTTGTTGTGGTATTGGCAAATGAATACCAGTCTTTATCCGTACTGGTGCTAATCTGTGAAAGAATGCTGGTACCCACGGTAACCGGTTTAGCAGTTCCGGTAGTATTATTGGATTCATAACTTTCTGCGCAACCGCCGCCACCGCCTGCCTGGATATTCAGGGTATAATCTTCTACTTCACCTTCTGCAAAAGATTCGCAGGAAGTTGGCGCCGAACCATACTTCATGGTTACCCGCATGCGCGTACTGGCCGTTGAAGCTGTTGCAGGAATGGTGATAGTAGCAGTATTATTCCCGGTACCTGAACTTGCAAAGGAAGCAGCCGTTTCTCCGGCATCCGTAAAGTCACCGTCTGCATTCCAATCGCAAAATACCGCCCATTGTTCGGCATAGGTGCTGCCGCTGAAGCCTGCACTGGTGGTAACAGTATAAGCAGATCCTTTCGTTACGTTGGTGGAAGAGGCTGTTCCATTGTAATAGCCTCCTGCATCAGCACCTGAAGTTCTGGCTATTGAGCCCAGTGATACGTAGTCAATCCATTCATAGGTTTGACTTATACCATTAGAAGCACAATAGGTAGTGCCGCCGGTGGAGGATGTAGTAAAGGAAGCCGCTGTGGAATACGCTGAACTTCCGCTAGCACAAACTGCCTGCACCTGGTAGTTATAGGTTGTGCTTGCCGTTAATCCGGTAAGCGATTTGGATGTAGTGGTGGAAGTAGTAGTTGTCCAGGTAGAGCTGCTGGAAAGTTTGTATTGCACATTGTAACTGGTGGCTCCACTAACTGCTGTCCAGCTGACTGTTGCAGAAGAGCTGGTAATCGAGGAGGAACTCAACCCGCTTGGTGTACCGCAACTGGTACTTGGTGGTGTGCAACCTAATGAGGAAGCAAGTGACAATCTTGATCCGCCAGCTCCAAACAATGCCTGCATACGTGCTTTTTGGCCGGCAGTAAACATGTTCATACATGCATCATCGGTGTAGTCCATGTAATTCATAAACATATCTCCATTAGCTCCATTGCTGCAGGAAACAGCAGGAAAGGTTGGGCAGCCATAATTTTCATCAGCCTGGTTAGGTGTATCAGCGCACTGATCTGAGCCTGAACAGGAAGTTCCATCATCGCCCCAGATGTGATAAAGGTTTAGCCAATGGCCCACTTCATGTGTTCCTGTTCTTCCTTTGTCGTAGGGAGCAGAAGTACCGGGCGAAGTAAGGCTTCCAACGGAGGAATACAACAATACAACGCCATCAGTAGCGGCAGGACCGCCGGGAAACTGTGCATATCCCAGTATTCCTCCACTAATGTTGCAAACCCAGATATTAAGATATGAGCCGGCAGGCCATGCATCTGCACCACCTGAACTGTTAAACTTCATATTGTCGTTCGTGGAAAAGGCGGTTACTGTGGTAGATTTGTGAATGATACCATTGGTAGCATTTCCATTGGGATCGCGTTGCGCCAGGCAAAACTGAACTTCCGAATTTGCAGCAATGGATTGCCAAACAGCAGGTGTGTTTCCTGCATCGGTATTGGTGCGGGCAAAGTCTGCATTCAGCTGAGCGATCTGTGCCTGAACCTTGGCATCAGAAATATTTTGTGCTGTAGTATTGTACAACACGTGCACCACAACCGGAATGGTAACTACCACGCGTGTGCCTCCGGGATTGGCAGCAATATAGGCCTGTGAAGTGTTTTCAATGTCAATCATGCGCTGGGCAAGATTGGGGTTTGATTGCTGGAGCCAGGTGAGATGCTCCATAGTGCCGCAATTGCGAAGTTGCGCGAATGAGCTGCTGACTGTAAGCAACAGGACAGCCAGGAAGAGGAATGCTTTTCTCATGTGCTAGAGGATTTGAAGGGTTTGGAAATGAGAATAGAAAGGTAGCCAAAAAATGGTAACCTGATAATTTCTATCCTTGTATTTTTTCTTAACATAATAATAGCCTGTCTAAAACAGCATCTTGCCTTTTGCGAATACTAAATCGCTTGCTGACTTAACTACTAGTTGGGGTGCACGACGATTCGTTCATCTTGTAAAGAAATGGTTGGTGGGTTAA
The DNA here is from genome assembly GCA_016704325.1 of Chitinophagaceae bacterium. GTDB lineage: Bacteria > Bacteroidota > Bacteroidia > Chitinophagales > UBA10324 > JACCZZ01. The sequence goes on along the minus strand of JADJAG010000005.1, from coordinate 71,282 downwards.
ATGGCTAAATGGTTAAATTGCTGCGGCGAAGCCGATCACTTGCTATTCTGTAATCACTACGCTACTTTACTCACTTACTCAATACTCAATACTCAATACTGAATTTCTACCCAATAATCTATATCTAATTTGTCGTACACCCACTGGTTGCTGCGCCATTCTTTTAAAATTGAAAATTCATACATTTGAAAGATGCCAGATGCGCTGCGACTTTCTGAGTTGGTTTATGAAATTCAGGAAACGATTAAAGATCGTTTTCAGGATGAAGAGTTTTGGATAACCACAGAAATTACCGATGTAAAAAAGTATCCGGAGAAAAGGTGGTGTTTCCTCAAACTGATTGAAAAAGAAGGGAAATCTATCACCACAGAAATTAAAGGGGTATTCTGGGGTGGCACCTATTACCAGATCGAAAAATTCGAACGGCAAACAGGCCAGGTATTTACTGATGGGTTGCAGGTGAACTGCCTGGTGCGGATAAATTTTCATAAGCGGTATGGATTAACCCTTGAACTTCAGGCTATCGATGCTACCTATGCTTTAGGGAAGCTGGCCCTTGAGCGGGATGCCGTGATCAACAGGTTACTTAAAGAAAATCCTTCGAACATTCAGTTTATTAACGGTCAATACATCACGCAGAATAACACGTTGCCGCTGCCCGTGGTGTTGCAACGCATTGCATTAATCTGTGCACCCGGTTCTGATGGGGAAAGGGATTTTTTACAGGAAGCAAGAAAGAATCAACAAGGCTATGCTTTTTACATTCGTACGTTTCCTGTGCTGATTCAAGGTGATCAATCAAGCACATTCATCAGGGAGCAGTTGGCGCAAATTGAAACAATGCAGGATCTCTTTGATATAGTAGTAATTGTTCGCGGTGGAGGTTCACAAACCGATTTCAGACCCTTCGACGATTATGAACTTTCAAAAGCGGTAGCTCAATTTCCGATTCCGGTACTCACCGGTATCGGGCACGACAGGAATACCAGTATCGTTGACCTTATGGCCAGGGCCAACAAAACACCAACTAAGGTAGCCACCGCAATTGTTGATCACAATTTCACTTTTGAGCAGCAAGTACTTGATTTGAAAGAGCGGTTTTTCAAAAACCTGCAAGAACTGATGCTTACGAAACGTGCGCAATTTATAGCGCTCTGCGAGGATACGACTGAAGCGGCTTCCGGTTTTATATTCAGGCGTACGTCTGAACTGGCTGCTATGGCAAGGCTTGTAAGAAACCTGAGCCCTTCCATGATGCTTACGAAAGGATTCGCTATCCTCATACAGGACGGCCGGATCATTTCCGATCCTGATAAAATCAACGAAGGTGCTGATATAACCACCATTCTCAAATCAACAAACATACATAGCAATGTCTACCAAAAAACACCCTATAAAAACGAACATGACTTATGACAGCGCCTATGAAGCACTTGAAGAAATAGTGGAGCAAATGGAATCAGACAAGATCCAGGTAGATGAGCTTGCACAAAATGTCCGGCGAGCCAAAGAGCTGATTGCTTTTTGCGAAAATAAATTGCGGGAAATAGAAGCTGAAGTGGATAAAGCGGTACATGAAAATCCGGATACGAATGATACATTATTAGTGAATGGCAGCTAGCCAGGCTTGCCAACATCACCACTCAATGAGCTGATTGAACCGGGGAGAAAGGAAATCGGAACAACATTCTGCTTCTATGAACTAGTCCACAATTTGCTCGATAAAGCAATTGCCTATGCCGAAGAATTAGGAATTCAGCCCGCTAAAAAATTCGAAGTCACTAAAATATATTATTGAAGAATTAACCCTCTGAATATCTGCCTAATCTAGATAAATAGATTGCTGCTAAACTGGAGCTATTGACGCTATATCCGCTTTCATTTATCAATCAAAAAAAAAGTAAAAAAATGTCGGGCCGGCTCTCATTTGACATATCTTTGATAAATTAAATTTTGACCAAAAGAACCGTGGCTGCAACAAAACCATCATATCGCTTTTTCGTATATTGGTTTTTGGGAAGGAAGAAACTGCCATAAATTAATTTCGTAACATTCGACTATTTGCTGCAACTTCTGGCAGGTATGAGCATGGCAGCATTTTACAAGTATGTAGCGTAGCAACATTGGTAATCATTACATTTTTATCTATTGAATACATAAATACAATTTCTATGTACAGGTCTACTTTCTACCGGAGCCTATTGTTCCTTAGTATCGTCTTTGCAGGACGTATTTTTATTAATTCTGCGGCTGCGCAGGAAACCGAACCCACTATTATCTGGCAGAGAACAGTAGGCGGTACTAAGGCCGATGAAATCCGCCATCTGGTAAATACTCCCGATGGGGGTTGTGTTTTTACCGGTTTCAGCAAATCAATAGACGGTGATGTTTCTATAAATAAAGGTGATGATGACCTGCTGGTGGCAAAAATGGATGCTTTTGGAAACATCGAATGGCTGAAAACCTATGGTGGCAATGGTCAGGAATGGGGCAGGCACATACAACTTACTGCGGATGGCGGCTATATTATTGCGGGCCATGCGACTTCATTGGGTGATTTCCTGGATGTACAGGGCAACAATGGCGGATTCGACTACTGGATTGTTAAACTCAATAGCAAAGGTGAAAAACAATGGACCAAGGCCCTGGGTGGTTCACTGCTTGACCTTGGATATAGTATCAAGCAAACAATTGATGGTGGTTACATAGCATTCGGAGGGGTGAAATCATCCGATGGGGTGGTTTCGGGTAAAAACGGCAACGATGCAGACTACTGGCTGGTTAAGCTGGACTCAATCGGTAATGTAATCTGGCAGCATGCTATTGGAGGAATGAATCATGAAGAAGGAAGTTCCGTGGCCTTAACCAAAGATGGTGGTTACATTATCTCCGGCTTTTCAGACTCCAATTCTTTTGACGTAACCGGAAATCATGGGGAAGACGATGCCTATATTGTGAAGACTGATTCATTGGGCAATATTGAATGGGCGCGTTGCTACGGCGGTACTTCTGAAGATGCAGCAAGAGATGCATTACAGACAGCTGATGGAGGTTATATTTTTGCAGGATATACCAACTCGTTGGATGGTGATGTATCGAGTAAGCACGACGACCAGGATAGCTGGGTGGTAAAACTGGACTCCGCAGGTAACATTCAATGGGAGAAAGCTATTGGTGGCGGATCACTGGAATATGCTTACTCAATAGAAGAAAATCAGGATCACACCGGCTATCTCGTTTCCGGACATTCCGGGTCCACAGGTGGAAACGTTACCGGCAATCATGGTCTCTATGACATTTGGGTAACCGAACTTGATCTTACCGGCAAAATCGTTTGGCAAAAATCTTTGGGTGGTTCCGACAATGACTACGGAAGAAGTATTACCCAAACCATCAATGGCGATTACCTGGTGGCAGGTTATGTCAACTCCTTCGACGGTGATGTCACTAATAAGAAAGGTGCTAGTGACGGATGGATCGTCCGGCTCAAAGGTGATTGCTTTAATCAGTTTTATTACCAGGATGCCGATAACGACGGCTTTGGAAATGCTTTAATAAGCACTTTTACCTGCACGCATCCATTAGGCTACGTTGTTAATAATTTGGATTGCAACGATAATGATGCTGCTATTTTTCCAAATACTGCAGAAGTCTGCAATTTCTACGATGATGATTGCGATGCGCAGGTTGATGAAGGAGTCCAGACTGTCTACTACCGGGATCTTGATGAGGATACCTTCGGCAATCCTGGTGGCATCCTGATGGCTTGTTCCATGATTCCTGCCGGATATGTCATTAACAATCTAGACTGCAACGACAGTAACAGTGCTACAAAACCCACAGCCACAGAATCCTGTAACAGCTTTGATGATGATTGCAATGGCCTGATCGATGAACCGATGAAGTTGTATAATTATATAGATAATATATCAGGAATACCCAATGCCGTTGCGCATACCACTGCAGGTAATCTTACAAGAGTAAATGGTGCACTAACCATAGATATCTGCGAAACCGGCTTCAATACCAAAGCCTTCAGTACCGGGAATACATTCTCACATGCATTGCCCGCTGTTGAATTTTCCATTGCACCGGTAGTGGGTTACCAACTACAGGCAACATCTTTTTCCGCTGACCTGAGAAGAAACAGCAACGGTCCAACCAAAGTACGCTTTGCCTATAGTGTAAATGGCGGATCATCCTGGATCGACCAGCCAACCGATCATACTTTCAGTAATAATGCTTGCGGTATTGGAACTACTATTACGTGGGATTTTCCTGATTTTATTACAGCTGCCCCAGTCATTTTCAGAATTTATGGCTACAGCGCTGCATCGCAGGCAGGTGTGCTGCAATGTCTAAATGTGCATTTTAATGGTACTGTTTGCCTGCAGTTCGACGATGATCACGATGGCTATATCGCTTCAACAGACTGTGATGATTCCAATGCTTCCATTCATCCCAATGCCGTAGAAAAATGTAATGGCATCGACGACAACTGTAATTTGGAAACAGATGAAGGAGCTAAAACGACCTTCTTTGCCGACAACGATAATGATACTTTTGGCACGCTCAATTCCACAACCTTAGCATGCATTGCACCGGAAGGATATGTTGGTAATAGTGCAGATTGTAATGATAACAATTCGGGAATTCACCCCGGAATCACAGAAGTATGCAATGGAATAGATGATGATTGTAATGCTGCAGTTGATGATGGTGTGCAAACAGTTTATTATGCTGATATTGATGATGATGGTTTTGGTGATCCGAATAATACCACAATGGCTTGCTCACTTCCTGCAGATTATGTTGTAAATAATAGTGACTGCAACGACATCAATGCCGCAATCAAACCTTCAGCGCAGGAAACCTGCAATGGGTTAGATGACAATTGTGACAGCAATACTGATGAAGGCGTAACCATTTATTATTATGCTGATAACCTTAGCGGATTACCGGAAACTACCCCTTCTCTTTCTACCGGTTCCGGACTTAAAATAGTAAATGGTGCTACAATAGCTCAAGGTGCTTCCGCCTGCTTAACCGGGTATTCGGTAAAGAATTTTTCAATCGATACTTTGTTTAGTAACGCGCTCGCTGCTGTAGAATTTAATATTACTCCGAATGCAAACCAACAGATAAATGGAGCATCATTTACAGTTGATCTCAGAAGAAGCGGTGCCGGCCCTGCGAAAATCAGGTTAGCTTACAGCATTAATGGTGGATTGAACTGGATCAACCAGGGATTTGATCACGATTTACCGAATGCAGTATGTGGCAGCACTACGCCAATCGCCTGGGATTTTCCCGATTTTTCAACCGGCGGACAGGTTATTGTAAGAATTTATGGCTTTAATGCTTCTGCCATTTCAGGCATCCTGCAAGTGTTAAACGCAAGGTTTAATGGAAATAGCTGCCTGATTATGGATGCTGATAATGATGGATTCAATACCATCTTTGATTGTAATGATAGTCCGTTAACAGGCTCCACAGTTTATCCGGGAGCACCTGAAAGTTGTAACATAATTGACGATGATTGTGATGCCCTGGTTGATGAAGGAGTTAAGCTAACTTTTTTTGCAGATGCTGATCAAGATGAATATGGAAACAATGCAGTATCCATACTTGCCTGCACTGCTCCTTCCGGGTATGTTTCACCCAATACTGATTGTAACGATAGTGTGGAATCGATACACCCACTAGCAACAGAACTCTGTAATGCTATTGATGATGATTGTGATAACCAGTTTGATGAAGGCGCACTGGCAACCTTTTATCAGGATGCAGACAATGATTCATACGGCAATCTAAATAATGCAGTGGTTACCTGTCCTGCACCTTTCGGCTATGTGAGCAACCCGGATGATTGCGTTGATAATAATTCATCCATTAATCCGGGTGTAGCTGAATCCTGTAATCTGATTGATGATAATTGTAACGGCACCATAGACGATGGAGTACAAACTTCTTATTATGCAGATGCTGATAATGACACCTTTGGCAGTCCCGATGACATAATTCTTGCCTGTACTGCCCCTCCGGCCTATGTAGCAAACAATGATGATTGCGATGATGGCAACCCTGCCCTTCAACCAAATGCAACAGAAACATGTAATGGCATCGACGACAATTGCAATGGTGCTTTTGATGAAGCAGTACAGATCTACCACTTTACGGACAATACGGCGGGCATTCCTAATACAATAGCCGGAAATGCTTCCGGCACATCTCTTAAACTGGTGAATGGCGCTTTAGGAAGTGCTTTATGCCCAACAGGATTTTCTGTTAAGAATTTTACGGATAGTACCAGCTATGATTCCCTGCTTACAGCGATTGAATTCAGCGTACATGCTAATAACGGATATGAGCTCGGAGCTTCTTCTGTTTCTGCAGATCTCAGAAGAAGCAGCAGCGGCCCGACACAAATTCGATTTGCCTATAGTATAGACAGCGGCACTACCTGGATAGATGAAGGAATCAATCACACCGTAGTCAATGGCGCATGTGGAAGTACCAATACCGCTATTTGGGACTTTGATGACTTCATTACAATTAAGACGCTAATTTTTAGAATTTATGGATTCAATGCAGCAAGTGAGACAGGAATACTTCAACTGTTGAATATCAACTTTAACGGAACAGTTTGTGCCCTTGCTGATGAAGATGCTGATGGTTTCAATACTGCAATAGACTGCGACGACAATAGCTCGGCTGTATTTCCCGGTGCTGCAGAAGCCTGCAACGGCATTGATGATAACTGCAATATTGAAATCGATGAAGGTGCTAAAATCATCTTCTATGCAGATGAAGACAATGATTCATATGGAAATGCCGCTTTTACCACATTAGCTTGCAATGAGTCAGCAGGCCTTGTATCAGACAGCACAGATTGTAACGACAATAACGCTTCAATATATCCTGCGCAAGCAGAAATTTGCAATACAACAGATGATAATTGCAATGGACAGATTGACGAGGATGTGCAGATAGTCTTTTATGCAGACTCAGATAATGATAATTTCGGAGTATTAAATGTAACTACACTTGCTTGTATTGCACCACAAGGCTTTGTTCTCAATAGTGCTGATTGTAATGATGCCAATAGTGCCATACATCCAAATGCAAAGGAAATTTGTAATGGCTTCGATGATAACTGCAATGCAATCACGGATGAAGAAAGCACGATCTATGGTTATACAATAAACCTCTCCGGTATTCCTGCAATTATTGATCCTGGTGTTACGGCAAGTGGACTTTCCGCTATGAATGGTGCCTCCGTAAGCGGTATCTGTCCTTCTGGTTTTTCACTTACCAATTTCACAAATGCAAACTCCTATTCTGAAACTTTACCTGCTGTCCAATTTACGATCACACCCAATAATAATCAGCAGATTCAGTCAACCTTCCTATCCGTTGAACTTAGGAAAAGCGGCGGTGGCCCTTCCTTCGTGCGATTTGCTTATAGCATTGATAACGGAAACAGCTGGATCAGCCAGGGTATTGATCAAAGTCTTATCAGCAGCCCATGTGGAACAATGACGCTATATACGTGGGATATTCCCGACTTCTTCACCTCGCAAACAGTATTGTTCAGGATATTTGGATTTAAAGCGACGAGTACGACAGGTGTTTTGCAGGTTCAGAACTTAACGCTTTCCGGAAGGGTTTGTCCCTTGATTTTGGATGCTGATGCAGATGGTTATGATTTTGCCACGGATTGTAACGACAACAATGCTGCAATTTTCCCGGGTGCCACCGAACTCTGTAATTTACTGGATGACAATTGTAATTTGGAAACAGATGAAGGAGTAACCTCTGTTTTTTATGCCGATGAAGACCTTGATACTTTTGGTAATCCGGGTTTAACAATTGCAGCCTGTGTAGCACCCGGTGGTTATGTTACCAATAATCTTGATTGCAATGACGGCCCGGTTGGAAACAGTATTAATCCGGCAGCAATGGAAATCTGCAATGCCTTGGATGATAATTGCAATACGCAAATAGATGAAGGTGTACTTTTTAGCTTCTATGCGGATGCTGACAACGACAACTTTGGTAATCCTGCGATTACCGTTGAAGGATGCATTAACCCTGATGGATATGTAGCTGATAACAATGATTGCAATGATGCGAGTAATGCAGTTTACCCAAGTGCACCTGAAATCTGCAATGGTATTGATGATAATTGTAACAGCATAACAGACGAGTCTGCATCGATTTATACTTACACTGACCTTGCCTCAGGTTTACCAAGCAGTGTGGCCGCCAACGCAATTGGAACAGGTTTCAGCTTTGTAAATGGAGCCCAACCGGCAACAGGTTGCACGACAGGTTTCTCCGCAAAGAATTTTTCAGCTGTACTGGTTTTTAGTACCACGTTGCCTGCAATTGAATTTTCGCTGAAATCAACAGGTAGTTATAATATTAACGCAACTTCCATATCAGCAGAACTAAGAAGAAATGGTGGCGGTCCGGCCAAAATCAGGCTGGCCTATAGCACCAACGGTGGCAATCTGTGGATTGATATGGGTGACAACCAGGCATTACAAAACGCTGTCTGCGGATCTATGACGCCGGCAACCTGGGATTTTCCGGATTTCTCCACCACACAAACAATTCTTTTCAGAATATATGGCTTTGATGCCTCCGCTCTTTCAGGATCACTTCAGTTGCTCAATGTGAGTGTAAATGGAAACGTTTGTGCATCCTTAGTTGACAATGACCTGGATGGATTTAATACTTCGACAGACTGCAATGATAACAATGCTTCCATTTACCCGGGTGCAACAGAAGTATGCAATACAATAGATGATGATTGTGATACAATGATTGACGAAGGAGTACAGTCTGTTTTTTATGCTGACAACGATGGCGACCAATATGGTGATCCCGTTAATGAAATTTTAGCCTGCCAGCCTGCCATTGGTATAGTGGCGGATCAATCAGATTGTGATGATACCAATGCAAATGTAAATCCGGCAGCAATAGAAACCTGCAATTTAATTGATGATAATTGCAATAGTATATTAGACGAAGCCATCAATGCCTTTCATTATACTAATAACGTCGCCGGCATTCCGGCAACAACCGTTGCGCATGCTACAATTACCAATCTTACGTTGGTAAACGGAAGCGCATTGGCTACCGGTTCCGGTGCTTGCCTTAACGGGTTTTCCACAAAAAGTTTTTCAAACACTACTACTTATAATTCAGAATTAGCTGCCATTCAATTCACGATAACTCCGGATAATGGCTACCAGGTTAATGCACAGTCCCTCTCTGCACAGCTTCGCAGAAATTCAGGTGGCCCTGCAAGTGTCCGATTTGCATATAGTAAGGACGGTGGAAATAATTGGATCGATCAGGGAGTGAACCAGTCATTTTCAAACAGCAATTGTGATATTATGACCAATGCCGTTTGGGATTTTAATGATTTTTCAACCGCACAACCACTCATCGTCCGAATCTATGGTTTCAATGCATCTTCAGGTTCTGGCATTTTGCAGTTGCTGAATGTCGACCTGGTGGCAAAAATTTGTTTTGTGGCCGATGCTGATGGCGATGGTTTTGCCTCAGCTGTTGATTGCGATGATCTTAATCCTTTAGTCAATCCCGGCGCTACAGAAATCTGCAATTCTATTGATGATGATTGCGATACACAAATTGATGAAAATGTTCAGTCCACTTTCTATGCAGACAGCGACAACGACAATTTCGGTAACATTAGCGTAACTACGCTTGCCTGTACTGCTCCAACAGGGTTTGTTTCCAACAATTCAGATTGTAATGATGCCAGCAACCTGATCAATCCTGCTGGCATAGAAATCTGCAATACCATTGACGATGACTGCGATACACAGGTTGACGAAAATATTCAATCCACATTCTATGCCGACAGCGATAACGACAATTTCGGTAACGTCAGCGTAACAACACTTGCCTGTAATGCCCCTGTTGGTTTTGTTTCCAACAATGCAGATTGTAACGATGCCAGCAACCTCATCAATCCTTTAGCTACAGAAATCTGTAATACCATTGACGATGACTGCGATACACAGGTTGACGAAAACGTTCAATCCACATTCTATGCAGACAACGACAATGATAATTTTGGAAACATCAGCATAACTATACTTGCATGCACTGCTCCTATTGGATTTGTTTCCAATAATGCAGATTGTAATGATGCGAACATCCTGGTAAATCCTGCATCCACTGAAGTTTGTAACAGCATCGACGATAATTGTAATGGTTCGATAGATGAAGCGATCAAACTTTTTAGCTATACCGATAATACCTCCGGCAATCCGGCAACCGTTGCAGTGAATGCCTCGGCAGCCGGCCTTACCCGCGTCAACAGTGCTTCACCTGCAACTGGGGGAGCTGCCTGCCCCACGGGTTTATCTTCGAAAAATTTCCCTGCTACCACTGTTTTTGCAACCACATTACCTGCAATAGAATTTACACTAGCTCCTGCTAACGGTTTCAGAATTGAAGCGCATTCATTAACGGTTGAGCTTAGAAGAAATAGTTCCGGGCCGGCTGCCATCAGGCTGGCATACAGTATTGATGGCGGCAACAGCTGGATTGATCAGGGTATCAATAAGGCAATCTCCAATTCGGCTTGTGGAACAATGACAATTGCACTATGGGATTTTGTTGATTTCTTTTCACAGCAACCCGTTAAGTTCAGGATCTACGGCTTTAATGCTTCAGCTACAAGTGGCGTACTTCAAATTCTGAATGTAAACCTGAATGGAAAAGTATGCAACATCACCGATGCCGATGGTGATGGTTTTGATATCGCTCTTGATTGCAACGACAATAACCCGCTGATCAATCCATCCGCCTTTGAAATCTGTAACACCCTAGATGATGATTGCGATACCCAGATAGATGAAAACGTTCAATCCACTTTCTATGCTGATTCCGACAATGACAGTTATGGAAACTTAAGTGCTACTATACTGGCCTGCACTGCGCCGGTTGGTTTTGTTGCAAACAATACCGATTGCAATGATGGAAATAACCTCATCAATCCTGCTGCCATTGAAATCTGTAATACCGTTGATGATGATTGCGATATACAGATAGATGAAAATGTTCAATCCACTTTCTATGCTGATTCCGACAATGACAGTTATGGAAACTTAAGTGTTACTATACTGGCATGTACTGCGCCGGTTGGTTTTGTTGCTAACAATACCGATTGCAATGATGGAAATAACTTCATCAATCCTGCTGCCATTGAAATCTGTAATACCATTGACGATGATTGCGATACACAGGTTGATGAAAACGTAAAATCCACTTTCTATGCTGATGCTGACAATGACAGCTATGGCAACCTCAGTGTAACAACGCTGGCTTGCGCAGCACCGCTTGGTTTTGTTGCCAACAGTACTGATTGCAACGATACCAATGCAGCGGTTAATCCGGGAAGTGCTGAAGTCTGCAATAACATCGATGACAACTGCAATGCAATAACCGATGAAGCAGTAAAAATTTATAGCTATACCAATAACACTTCCGGTATTCCAGCTATCATTTCTGCCAATGCCACAGCTTCTAACCTGCTTCGCGTAAACAGTGCCGCTGTCGCTACCGGTGGTGCTGCTTGTCCTACCGGACTGACCTCAAAGAACTTCCCTTCCACAATAATCTTTTCCAATGCATTGCCGGCCATTGAATTCACCCTGTCCCCTGCTCCGGGTTTTAAAATCGAAGCACATTCCATTTCTGTTGAACTCAGAAGAAATAATACAGGACCTGCTGCTGCACGACTGGCATATAGCATTGATGGAGGAACCAACTGGATTGACCAGGGTATCAATAAAACGCTGTCTAACGCTGCCTGCGGAACTATGTCGGTGGCTTCATGGGATTTCGTTGACTTCTACTCTCAACAACCCGTCAAATTCAGGATATACGGTTTCAATGCCTCTGCAACCACAGGCGTACTTCAGGTACTTAATGTAAATCTGAATGGCAGGATATGTACTGTGAATGATGCTGATGGAGATGGATTTGATGTAGCACTTGACTGCAACGATAACAATCCTTTGGTAAATCCGAACGCTACTGAAATCTGCAATACTATTGATGATGATTGCGATACACAGATAGACGAAAACGTGAAGTCCACGTTCTATGCTGATTCCGACAATGACAGTTATGGAAACTTAAGTGTTACCACACTGGCCTGCACTGCGCCGGTTGGTTTTGTTGCTAACAGTACCGATTGTAATGATGGAAATAACCTCATCAATCCTGCTGCCATTGAAATCTGCAATACCATTGACGATGATTGCGATACGCAGGTTGACGAAAATGTGAAGTCCACTTTCTATGCTGATTCAGATAATGACAGTTATGGTAATTTCAGTGTTACTACGCTTGCCTGCACAGCACCTTTAGGATTCGTTGCCAATAGCACAGACTGCAATGATGCCAATAACTTAATCAATCCTGCCGGCATTGAAATCTGCAATACCATTGATGATGATTGCGATACACAGGTTGATGAAAACGTGAAGTCCACTTTTTATGCTGATTCAGACAATGACAGTTATGGAAACTTAAGTGTTACCACACTGGCCTGTACTGCCCCTTCAGGATTCGTTGCCAATAGTACTGATTGCAACGATAACAATGTTGCTGTAAATCCCGGCATCGCTGAAATTTGCAATAATATTGATGATAACTGCAACACATCTGTTGATGAAGCGGTGCCGGTTTATCAATATACGGATAACACCACCGGTTTGCCTTTTTCAGTATCGCTTCATGCCACAGCCGGAAACCTCACGAGAGTGAATGGTGCTTCACTGAACACCAACTGCACCACCGGATATTCTTCCGGTAATTTCCCACCTGCCACCATCTTCAACATAGATATGCCGGCCGCAGAATTTACAATCACTCCGGAGCAGGGATATAAATTAAATGCGGCTTCCTTATCTGCTGAACTCAGAAGGAGTGGCAGTGGTCCCGCTTCCATTCGTTTTGCCTATAGCAGGGATAACGGTGCAACCTGGATTGACCAGGGCACTAACAAGTCTTTGAACAGTTCTTCCTGCGGAATAATGACACCGGCAAGCTGGGATTTCCCTGATTTCACTTCGCAACTTCCGGTTAAATTCAGGATTTATGGATTTAAAGCATCAGCCACTTCCGGTGTGCTGCAACTGCTAAACATTCAGCTCAACGGACAGGTCTGCCTGATTTCCGATGCAGATGGTGATGGCTTTGATGCCGCTTTTGATTGCAATGATGCGAATCCTGCAATTAATCCGTCAGCAACCGAAATCTGCAACGCTATAGATGACGATTGCGACACAGAAACCGATGAGAATGTAAAATCTGTTTTCTATGCAGATACAGACAATGATACCTACGGAAATCCTGTTGTTACTACATTGGCTTGTACCGTACCTTCCGGCTATGTTTCAAATAATTCCGATTGTAATGATGCTAACAACCTCATCAATCCTGCCGCCATTGAAATCTGCAACATCATCGATGATGATTGTGATACACAAGTGGATGAAAACGTTCAATCCATCTTCTTTGCCGATTCAGATAATGATACCTATGGCAATTTGAATATAACAACGCTTGCCTGTACCGTTCCTTCCGGTTTTGTTTCAAACAACGCTGATTGTAACGACGCAAGTAATTTAGTAAATCCCGCTGCTGCAGAAATCTGCAATACCATTGATGATGATTGCGATACCCAAATTGATGAAAACGTAAAATTAACTTTCTATGCTGATGCCGATAATGACAGCTATGGAAATTTTTCTATCACCACCCTTGCCTGCACTGCTCCTGTTGGATTTGTTGCCAACAGTACAGATTGCAACGATGCCAATATCGCAGTTAATCCCGGCAGCGCTGAAGTCTGCAATAACATTGACGATAACTGCAATGCGGTCACCGATGAGCCGGTGAAAATATACAGCTATACCAGCAACACTTCCGGTACTCCCGCAATCGTTTCTGCCAATGCCACTGCTTCTAACCTCATTCGGGTAAATACTGCTGCTGCTGCAACTGGTGGTGCTGCCTGCCCTACGGGATTTACTTCAAAGAATTTCACTGCAACAACGGTATTCAGTAATACACTTCCAGCCGTCGAATTTACCCTTACGCCCGCTTCCGGCTATAAAATTGAAGCACAATCATTCACTGTGGAACTGAGAAGAAATAATACTGGTCCGGCTACCACGCGCCTGGCTTACAGCATTGATGGTGGAACCAACTGGATAGACCAGGGTCTCAATAAGACCCTTTCCAATACTTCCTGCGGAACCATGTCAGTTGCTTCCTGGGATTTTATTGACTTCTTCTCCCAGCAACCCGTTAAATTCAGGATATATGGTTTTAACGCTTCCAATACTACTGGTGTGCTTCAGGTACTGAATGCCAATTTGAACGGACGGGTATGTAATATAGCCGATAGTGATGGTGATGGATTTGATGTCGCACTTGACTGCAACGATAACAATCCTTTTGTAAATCCGAACGCTACTGAAATCTGCAATACTATTGATGATGATTGCGATACACAGATAGACGAAAACGTGAAGTCGACGTTCTATGCTGATTCTGACAATGACAGTTATGGAAACTTCAGTGTTACCACCTTGGCCTGCACTGCGCCGGTTGGTTTTGTTTCAAACAGTACCGATTGTAATGATGGAAACAGCCTTATCAACCCTGTTGCTCTGGAAATCTGCAATACTATTGATGATGATTGTGATACGCAGACTGATGAAAATGTGCAATCCATTTTCTATGCCGATACGGACAATGACAGTTATGGAAACTTCAGTGTTACCACCTTGGCCTGCACTGCACCGGTTGGTTTTGTTTCTAACAGTACCGATTGTAATGATGGAAATAATCTCATCAATCCTGCAGCCATAGAAATCTGCAATACTATTGATGATGATTGCGATACGCAGATTGATGAAAACGTGAAGTCCACCTTCTACGCTGATTCCGACAATGACAGTTATGGCAATTTTAGTGTTACCGCACTTGCCTGTACAGCGCCTTCAGGTTTCGTTGCCAATAGCATAGATTGTAACGATGGTAACATCCTCATCAATCCTGCTGCCATGGAAATCTGTAATACCATTGATGATGATTGCGATACGCAGACTGATGAAAATGTGCAATCCATTTTCTATGCCGATACGGACAATGACAGTTATGGAAACTTCAGTGTTACTACACTGGCCTGTATTGCTCCTTCAGGTTTCGTTTCTAATAGTACCGATTGTAACGATGGAAATAATTTCATCAATCCTGCAGCAATAGAAATCTGCAATACCCTTGATGATGATTGCGATACACAGATAGACGAAAACGTGAAGTCCACGTTCTATGCTGATTCCGACAATGACAGTTATGGTAACTTAAGTGTTACCACTCTGGCCTGTACAGCTCCTTCAGGATTCGTTGCCAATAATTTGGACTGCGATGATGGAAATTCCGAAGTGAATCCTTTAGCAACCGATATCTGTAATAGCATAGATGATAACTGCGATACGCAGATTGATGAGAATGGACAAACAACCTACTATGCTGATACTGACAACGACAACTTTGGTGATGTTGCCCTTTCAATAATCGCCTGTGCATTGCCTTCCGGTTATGTGGCAAATAGTTCTGATTGTAATGACAACAATAACCTCATCAATCCTGCTGCCATTGAAATCTGTAATACCATTGACGATAATTGCGATACGCAGACTGATGAAAACGTACAGTCTGCTTTCTTTGCTGATTCTGACAATGATAACTATGGTGATCTTTCAGTCAGCACGTTAGCTTGTACACCTCCTTCAGGTTTTGTTGCAAATAGCTCCGATTGTAATGACAACAACAACCTCATCAATCCTGCTGCCATGGAAATCTGTAATTCCATTGATGATAATTGCGATACGCAGACTGATGAAAATGTGCAGTCTGTTTTCTATGCTGATTCCGACAATGACAGCTATGGCAACTTTTCTATAACTGCTCTTGCCTGCACAGCACCCTCAGGATTCGTTGCCAATAATTTGGACTGTGACGATGGAAATTCCGAAGTTAATCCTTTAGCAACCGATATCTGTAATAGCATAGATGATAACTGCGATACGCAGATTGATGAGAATGGACAAACAACCTACTATGCTGATACTGACAACGACAACTTTGGTGATGTTGCCCTTTCAATAATCGCCTGTGCATTGCCTTCCGGTTATGTGGCAAATAGTTCTGATTGTAATGACAACAATAACCTCATCAATCCTGCTGCCATTGAAATCTGTAATACCATTGATGATAATTGCGATACGCAGACAGATGAAAATGTGCAGTCTGTTTTCTATGCTGATACAGACATTGACAATTTCGGTGATCCCGATTCAACGATACTGGCTTGCACTCTTCCCATTGGTTTTGTATCAGACAATACCGATTGTAATGATTCTGACAATGCGGTTAATCCCTTTGCAGTTGAAGTTTGCAATACCATTGACGATAACTGCGATACGCAAACCGATGAAAACGTACAGTCTGCTTTCTTTGCTGATTCCGACAATGACAGCTATGGCAACTTTTCTATAACTGTTCTTGCCTGCACAGCACCCTCAGGATTCGTTGCCAATAATTTGGACTGTGACGATGGAAATTCCGAAGTGAATCCTTTAGCAACCGATATCTGTAATAGCATAGATGATAACTGCGATACGCAGATTGATGAGAATGGACAAACAACCTACTATGCTGATACTGACAACGACAACTTTGGTGATGTTGCCCTTTCAATAATCGCCTGTGCACCACCTTCCGGTTATGTGGCAAATAGTTCCGATTGTAATGACAATAACAACCTCATCAATCCTGCTGCCATGGAAATCTGCAATACCATTGATGATAATTGCGATACGCAGACAGATGAAAATGTGCAGTCTGTTTTCTATGCTGATTCCTGACAATTCCGGTAATCCCTAACGCCTCTTGTTTTTTCAGACCGGGATGTTGCTTCATATCGCTTGCACCCCTTCCGGTTATGTGGCAAATAGCTCCGATTGTAATGACAATAACAACCTCATCAATCCTGCTGCCATGGAAATCTGCAATACCATTGATGATAATTGCGATACGCAGACAGATGAAAATGTGCAGTCTGTTTTCTATGCTGATTCTGACAATGATAACTATGGTGATCTTTCAGTCAGCACGTTAGCTTGTACACCTCCTTCCGGTTATGTGGCAAATAGCTCCGATTGTAATGACAACAACAACCTCATCAATCCTGCTGCCATGGAAATCTGTAATTCCCTGGATGATAATTGCGATACGCAGACTGATGAAAACGTACAGTCTGCTTTCTATGCTGATTCCGACAATGATAATTATGGTGATCTTTCCGTCAGCACGCTAGCTTGTACACCACCTTCCGGTTTTGTTGCAAACAACTCCGATTGTAATGACACTGACAACCTCATCAATCCTGCTGCCATTGAAATCTGCAATTCCCTGGATGATAATTGCGATACACAGACTGATGAAAATGTGCAAACCACCTTCTATGTTGATTCAGACAATGACAACTTCGGCGATGTTGATTCAACGGTACTGGCATGCACTATACCTGTCGGCTTTGTTTCAGACAACACCGATTGCAATGATTCTGACAATACGGTTAATCCCTTTGCAGTTGAAGTTTGCAATTCCATTGACGATAATTGCGATACGCAGACTGATGAAAATGTGCAATCCGTTTTCTATGCTGATTCCGACAACGATAATTATGGTGATCTTTCAATCAGCACCTTAGCCTGTACACCACCTTCAGGTTTTGTTGCAAACAACTCTGATTGTAATGACAGTGACAACCTGATCAATCCTGCTGCCATTGAAATCTGTAATTCCATTGATGATAACTGTGATTCGCAGACTGATGAAAATGTACAGTCCGTCTTCTATGCCGATACAGACATTGACAATTTCGGTGATCCCGATTCAACGATACTGGCTTGCACTGTTCCGATGGGTTTTGTATCAGACAATACCGATTGTAATGATTCTAATAATGCTATTAATCCGGTTGCAGATGAAGTTTGCAATACCATTGACGATGATTGTGATTCGCAGACCGATGAAGAGGTGCAGTCTGTTTTCTATGCCGATACAGACAATGATGGTTTCGGCGATTCTTTGTCAACCACACTTGCCTGCAGCCTGCCCGTGGGTTACGTAACAGATCAAACCGATTGCGACGATAACAATTCAACCAGCTATCCCGGTGCTTCCGAAACCTGCAACAACACAGATGATAACTGCAACCTCGTCATAGATGAACCAATCCAGGTATATTATTACAGCAACGATACGTCAGGAACACCGGCCTCCTTCGGACTTCATACGGCGGTGTCCGGTCTCAGTCGGGTAAATGGCGCCAATCCAACAGAAGGTTGTCTGACCGGTTTCTCATCAAAAAACTTCAGCAATGAAACTGTTTTCAATTCCAATCTCACCGCCATTGAATTTACCATTACACCCGATTCCGGCAAATCACTGACGGCAAATTCATTCAGCGTAAGCCTGAGAAGAAATGGCATAGGCCCGGCTTCTATTCGGTTTGCTTATAGTATCGATGGCGGTAGTTCCTGGACTGATCAGGGTAGTGATGTGAGTATTGCAAATACAGAATGTGGCATCAATACGCCGGCCACATGGGATTTCAATGATTTCACCTCTTCGCAACCTGTAATATTCCGGGTGTATGCATTCAACGCTTCCTCCAACACAGGGGTATTGCAACTCTCTAACCTGGCTGTAGATGGTACAGTCTGCGCATCCATAGATGCTGATGCCGATGGTTACGATCAGTTTATTGATTGCGATGAAAACAATAGCCTTATTAATCCAGGTGCCGATGATATCTGCAATGGCATCGATGATAATTGCAATACATTGATTGATGAAGGATGGCAGGTCTATCATTTCACCGATAATACCTCGGGTATCCCGCAGTCGTTTGCAAACCATGCTGACGCAACAAACCTAACACTGGTAAATGGCAGCATCATTGCTCCCGGTTGCCCCACCGGATTTTCATCGAAGAATTATACCGATACCACTGCTTTCCATATTGACCTTCCGGCCATTGAATTCACCCTGGCTGCCGATTCAGGATATCGGGTGGAAGCCACTTCATTCACTGCAAACATCCGGAGAAACGGTCTTGGACCTGCTAACCTGCGGTTTGCTTATAGTCTTGATAGTGGTGCGAACTGGATTGACGAAGGCAGTGATCACATAATTGGTAATTCCGATTGCGGACAAACCAGTATTACTCAATGGGATTTCGCCGACTTCACAACTACGCAGGCTGTTACTTTCCGGATCTATGGATTTAACGCCTCGTCAACAGGTGGGGTCATGCAATTGCTTCATGTTAACCTGAATGGAAGTGTCTGCCTGATACCTGATCTGGACAATGATGGATATAACCTGATCGCCGATTGCAATGACAGTGATGAAACTATTCACCCCAATGCCGGTGAGCTCTGCAACGGTCTTGATGACGATTGCGATTTGGTAATCGACGAAAATTCAATCCCGGTAACCATTACACCACAGGGCAGTCTTGATCTTTGTATTGCGGATTCGGTGGTGCTTGAAACAATGGAAGGTCAGGGTTTGATTTATCAATGGAACTTGAACAACCAGGCAATTGAAGGAGCCACAAGCCAAACCTTTATCGCCTTCTCACCTGGCAGTTATAGTGTTTTTGTTATCGACTCCAACAACTGCAGCAACACTTCATCTTCGGAAATTGTATTTAATTCCTGCAAAACCACTTTCTTGTTTAACCCGTCAAAAGCAAAATTCCAGGTTTATCCAAATCCGACAGATGGTGAATTTGTGCTGGATTTCGATGCATACTTTAGTAATAGTCAATCCACCAATACAACTACCGGACTCATCAGGGTGACCAATTTACTGGGGCAGGTTATTTTCGAAGAAACCGTACCACTTACCAATGGCCGCATTCAAAAGGAACTTAAGTTTGAACCGTCTGTTGCCGGTGGCATGTATGTTTTTAAATTCATACTCACGGATGAAGATTTCGCTTCCGGTGAAGCAGCCTGGTCAACGAATATCATCCTGATTAAGTAAGTGGTAGTATCTTGCAAATTCATTGCCTGCAAGAGATTCATTTGACATTCCCTGCATTTGCATTTCAGCAAATGCACGATGAAACCGCTGTTCTCAGTTGCACCGGATGAGCCGGGTCAGTTGAGAACAGATGCCGGGACATAGTTGATCATAAGACTAGCCGCTTTCACAGGCTACTTTGCATTCATGATTCGTCATGGATATTAAGGATGGCCCAGCGCAGCGCTTCTAACCTTGTATATCGTTCCGGTTACACTGTTTCCAGCAGCACCGTCGGGTGCAGTGACTGACATGGTTGAATGTGGTTTGATTTCATATAAAGTGACCATTTGCGTGCTATATGTTTCACCCTTTTTCAGGTACGACAACTTAACAGTTACCTGTTCCATCTTAAATGCACTGTTATTGGTTACCGCGATGTTTACATTTTCAATGCCGCCAATCAACTTATCCTTAAATGATACATTTACTTTAAGCAGGTTAGTGATATTCTTTACGGTTTCATCTACTTTAATATCTTTTGCAATCCATTCTGCTTCCCGGTCCGATTGCCCTTCCATTGCTTCCCGTTGCTGCCTTAATAATACTTCAAACCGCTGGTTCTCTTCAATCAGCTTTTGTTCATATTCAATACGCTGACGGCTGAGGGCTTCATTCAATTGCCCTGTGTAATTTTTTTCCTTAACAAGGATCAATGTAACCAGGCTGATGATGATCAGCAATGATGCAGCTATCACAATGGAAAGGATGGTACTATTCTTCATGTTGTAAGGATACTGATGCCCAATCAAATACCATGCTGAGAATTTTTTGCAGCCGGTTAACAGCAACAGAAAACCATGAAATAGTTTCCAAAAATAGTGCTGCTCACCTTTTCATTTCGCACATCGCTACTTTCGATCAGTGTTGCCAGACTCAGATTTTGGATTTTGGGCTGAAACCCAATACCGGCGGGCATCCTATAACCTCACGCTTCAGCATGGGTTGATGCGATTAAACCCGCTCCAGGCGCACTTTAGCCTCTCATTAGTCGGACAATAGTGACGTTTTCCTTATAAAACAAACCAGGTCAGAAATGGGCGCTACATATTATTCTCAGGCACGTCCGGATTATTTATCGTAACTTGAAAAAAAGTAAAAGGATTTTTTTTCATTAAATCAAAGCCTATGTGCGCTTTAAAAGTATCGCTTACCTTCCTGGAAGGTCCTGTTGATTCAATAATTAGCCAAGGTACCAGGATTGCAGTTTCCATGAATGAGAATAAAAATTTTCCCATACCACCTATATCACCTGCAGGTCTTCAGTCTGTGATCGATGAATTGAAATCGATGGAAAAAAAATCTAAAACACAGAAAGCCCGACAGATTTCTGACCGCGATATCGCACTGGCCGATGTCCGTGACTTTATCGAGCAAAATGCTTCCTATGTGGAGACTGCATCCAAAAATGATGTCGCAATCCTGCTTAGCAGTGGCTTTGAAGTGCAGTAGCACTGACTATACACTTATTAAGTTAAATGAAACAGTTTACTGCCGGTTGAAAATTTATTTGCCTGGGTGCAAACCAAATCCTTGTTGTTCAAGACGCTATCTTAAAAAATGACATTTTAAACCAGCAAACAAAGTACACAAAGCTCGCAGAACCGGATTACGTGTTTTTCTTTGTGGGATTTGCGCTTTTTGCGACACATACTATCCAATTGTCACATACTCCCTTTGTGAGAAACAGTTCCAAAAACCCAAATAGTTAGACAGAAATTGCGCTTCAATTTGGTTTACAACCTATTGCTAAGCCTTTCATTCTCCCTTCAAAAACTTGCTGACTTCTGCCATACCATTTTTATAGGTGACAGCCGTTATGTAGATGCCGGTTTTTAAGGTCAACGAATGCAGTATAAATTCCAAATCAGTATTCATCAAATTTTGTTTCAGCAAAAGCCGGCCCGAAAGATCGAATACCTGCAACAGCACCTCTTCTTGTTGTGTTTCATATGCGCATGCAATTGTGCGTAAATGTTCTGAACGTCCGTCTGTATCTACCTGCGTAAGCCGGTAATAATTATTTCCATTAACGGGATGCTGATCCAGCATGAAATAACTGGTAGGCAGACTACTGAATTCTTTTCCCGGAACAATGGCCATGGTTTCAAAATTTTCTCCATCAACAGACTTTTCCAGCAGGTAATGATCATTGTTTATTTCCGTCGCCGACGTCCAGTTGATGGTGATCACATTGCCTTCCGGCTGACACTCAAATGTGGTGAGTTCAATCGGCAAAACCAGGCATTCAATGCCTGCGCCGCCGCCAAGTGTCCATGTCAGGTCGAATCCGCTACCACCGGCCGACCACTTGCTCACACACAGGAAATAAGTTTGTCCTGTTGTTACATTAAGATCATTCACCCATCCATTTCCGCAGGATGATTCTGTCAGGTCGTTATTGGATGCGCAGGAATATCCGGGAAACGTTTGATTGAAGGTGGTGCCGATTCCGGTATTGCCCATGCTGCCGGTATTATTTGTCTGACCTTGCGTAGTTGCCGTAGAACAACGAATGGGGTCACCGAGATTACTGCAGGAAATATCAGGACCGTACACGGCCCAGTCATAATCTTCCGGTACAGAGTTTCCGGTAGATAGCGGATCAATGGTCATTCCTAATGTTCCACTGGCAGAAATTGTAAAGGAATACCAGTTAGAATAAGTTTCGGTAACAAGACAATCGTCTGTGACATCTGCCACAACACCCGGACCGGTGCTTGCATCACTGAAGCCGGTATTGGTGCAAACCGGAGTGATGAGGCTGCAGTCGTTGTTGTCGGTGCCATTAGGCCCGCTTGCACAAGGTATACAATCAAAAGTAGCCACCCAACCGGCTCCGTTTGGTGCACCATTTGAATTGAAGATAAAGGTGATGCATCCGCTTTGATCATTGGAAAGATAGGGGCCGTATCCTTTTGCCATACAGCTTTCGTACGAAGAGCAGCTGGTATTTACCAAAGGAGATCCTGTGGTGAAAGCAGCACTCTCCATCGTTGGGCCATTCATTATTTGCAGCTTATCATTCGGCTTAAGGTCAACCGAATAAAAATTGGCACGAAGGCAGTGGTTAATAGCAGCAGGACAAAACGTTTTGTACACTTGCAGTGACACATTGTTCGAATAATTTCCCAACGTCCCGCCATTATCTGTATAAGTGCCACTACAGGTAGCCACCATAGGCCCGCCAATGTAAGAACCTCCCAACCCCACGATCGGTTGCGTATAATCAGCAGTTGCATCCGGACTGGAAGGGCAGGTTGTGCAAGAGATGGCTGCAACCCATCCTGCAGCGGTGCCACTGCTGTTGGTGGTCATGTTAAATGTAAGACAACCGGTTAGTGAAAGAAGCGGCGGCGGTACCGTGGTACCTGAATACGCACCAATAATGGTGGATGCTGTGGACGGTCCATCGTAAATTTTTAAAGTATCTCCGGCAGAAAGGTTCATAGAGTAAAATGTAAACTGAATGCAGTTGGCTGCATTAGAACAATAGGTCTGCGTGAAGTTTTCCACGTTACCATAAGTACCACCTACTCCACCACTGTCGTAGAATAACCCATCGCAGGTATTGATTGTTGAGTTGTTGTTCAGCACATAAGCAGTACCGCATCCTCCGCAACTGATGGTTGCCGCCCAGCCCGACTTATTTCCTGAAGCATTCGATACAAACTTAAACGTGATAGATGAGGTACTGGAAACAATAGTACCGGGCGAAACATTACCTGAATAATTCCCAATCACCGGAGAGGAAGTGTTAGGGCCATCATAGATGGTAAGAATGTCATTTCCTGTCTGTGTTAGAAAACTGGTGAATATGAAAGTCAGACAGGTTCCCGTGGTGCTTGTAAAGGTTTGCGTGAGGTTGGCGTTGCTTGTATAGGCCAAAGCAGAACCGCCGTTGTCGTAAAAAGTACCTGCACAGGTAGTAACGGGACTGTTCGACATGTTATACGTTTGTGCATGCGCCATCATGGCAAGCACAAGGAAACTTGTTATAAAAACAAAACGAAGGTGCGTTTGTAGATGTATGATCAAGTGTAGCCGGTGTTTTTACTCCTTTCCCCCGAAAAGAAATCATGTTTCCTTTATTGTGACTACATGCCAGGCATGCAATAAAACAAACATGTGAAGAAGAAAGTTAAATAAAAAAACCGGACATCTTTTACAATTCGTAAAAAAAATATTTCCATCGTTCTTATACAGAAAAATATACATACAAAAATTGGACGGTCGAATTAATTCCATTCACAATGCAACTTCACTGCTGCTTCAATATTTACCTAGTTGCTTTATCACTTCCTGAAAGATATAATGCAGCGATTACTTTAAGGCGAATTTAATGGTATTTAATCACAGAAATACTGCAGAACAGACTAATCCAATAGTCGCAACTGCCCTTTCAGCATCTCTTCAGAAACAGGACTCATGGTGAACGCTATTGTTTGATTTGGTGCAATTGTTATCGGCACTATTGATGAATAAAGGATACCTTCCTTAACACCCAATGCTACAGCCATACAATTCAAGCCAACCGGAGCAAAGTCAAATTTAAAATCATTACCGGTATTATCTACCTGAAGCACTGTATTGATATCGTCAAATACCAGGAAC
This sequence comes from Chitinophagaceae bacterium, assembly GCA_016704325.1. Lineage (GTDB taxonomy): Bacteria > Bacteroidota > Bacteroidia > Chitinophagales > UBA10324 > JACCZZ01. The sequence continues at coordinate 46,439 of JADJAG010000005.1, read as the reverse complement.
ACCTGCGTGTCATACAAATAAGTTGCATCATTCTGGTGTAATGCAAGTGTTGTTTGCTGGTAGGCGTCAAACAACGAACCATCATCGCAATTATACCACGTACCCGAATCCTTTGGATTTAACAACTGACCGATAAAAAGCCGATTAAATACTGAATCAACTACACTAGCTCCAGTTGCCGGACTCCATGAAAATGGATTCATCTGAGCCGTGAAGGCTTCCATATTTGTATCAGACGGTAAACCAAATGTGTTTGGGACTACAACAATGCTCGCACCGGGAGCTATCTGCACAGCGTCACCATTATAAGTGGCTCTTAAAAAGAATTCACCCTCAGATTTTAACGGCCTGCCATCCCACTGTATCGTGGGTTTTGCTGACAGAACCATGTCGCTTTTCTTATAAATCTCTTTGAATTCGAGTGTTACATTTCCCGCTATCGGGAACCCGGATTCAGTAGCAAAGGAATAGGCAGGAATGAAAATTTCTGTTCCCTGCTCCGCAGTAAATACACCACCGGTTGATCCTTCAAAAGTGAATGATTGGGATTTTACTTCATTCGCAGTGAGAAAATCTTCTACAGCGTTATACTTTGAAGTCACCGGTAGCTCTAACGGATTATTCGATTCTTTAGAACAGGAAACAATAATCATAAATGCAATAGTAACCGGCAGTACGCGATTTAGGTTTTTCATAGAAATAAATTTTAGTTGATTAATTGATTAACAGATATAAATTCGTCTTTAATAAATGATAATGACCTTAACTTTCTAATATGGAAACCAATAACCCTATGACACCAAATGATGCATTCAAACGCTGCATGCATGAATAAATTTTGCTATTCTCCATATTTTGTAGCGTTCTATATAGATCAAAATTCCTAGAAGGCTCTTAGGAAATAATTTAAAAAGTTGCGCTTAGAGACCAACCCTTCGATTCCTATTGTAGCTGAGTCAAGTCGAATTGTCTTGAGCAAGTAACACAGCACCGGGTGTATGACAAATTGCACTTAATGCTGCAGCGTTTACCTTAGCGTCTTGCTTTTTTAGCGCCAAGACGCGAAGTCGCGAAGAAAATAACAAAGGATCAATATGCTGTTTTTTTGGCGTCTTGGCGTCTTCGCGCTTGTATTATTTTATCGCTGAGAAATGCAATTTGTCATACACCCCACAGCACCCGGTAGCAATATGGTTGCTGCAAGGCTGTTGAATTGTTTGTGCTGTTTTGAGTTGGTAACCCCGAAACAAACAACCGGAAATAAATAACGAATTTTAAGTTATTCCTTTTTTTTCGTTAATGCAAACCTGATTCTCATGAAAAAAATCTGCTTCGCCATTTTACTGATTCCTTTCACTGTCACTGCCCAGAATTTTCAGGGACCGTTGTCACCGTCAATGGCGGCCAATACTTCCTGCCCGTTTTCTTACAGCAGCATGGTGGATTATTTACCTGCAGAAAATTCCTTTGCATCCGACGATGCCTATGCCAGTGCCTCACATTGCGATTGCTGCGATGCCAATACACGGTGCTTTGAAACAAAAGGTTTTGGTTTCAATATTCCCCTTACTGCAACTATTGACGGCATTTTGGTGGAAGTAGAAAAGAAAGCATCCGGTGGTTCGATGGTACAGGATAATGGTGTTAAGTTGCTGAAAGCAGGAAGCACGGTAGGCAACAGCTTGGCTACTGCATCGAACTGGCCATCCACCGATACCTATTTCACCTATGGCAGTGATACAGAATTATGGGGAACAGACTGGTTGCCGGAGGATATCAATAACCCGGATTTCGGATTGGCCATTGCCTCCATCAGCTACACCTGTTTCGGCAATGGATCACCGGTAATTTCATCCATTGATCAGGTCAGCGTCACCGTTTATTTCAAAGATGTTGCCACCTCGGCTGCCGTCTTTTCTAATGAAACAACCAATCAATTCCTCGTGACTCCCAACCCTGCAAATGCCGGCAATGTTCAGCTCACCCTTCCATTAAATAAAGAACAGGTACACATTGTTGTGGCTGATCTAACAGGAAAAATCATCTATGAAAAAGCAACACCGTCAACAGCAAGCCAGGCAACACTGCAGGTTAACTTATCACCCGGAATTTACACAGTATTTGTAAAAGGGTCTGCCGGTACTTATGTACAAAAATTAATGGTGAAGTGATAAACGCATTCCTTTTACCGGTAGTGAAAGAGATATTTTGTCGACAATTTTCGGTAAACTTATTCAAGATCGCATGTTAGCAGAAAAGCACCCTACATAATTCATTCCACCGCCACTCCATTCAACCATTTAACCGTTCAACCATTCAACCATTTAACCATTTAACCATTTGGCTTACCCATCTGCTAACCTGCTAAATACTCCTTCCACATATCCCAATAATAGGTCGTCCACCCCTTCTTAATACTATCTGCATGCTTATCAGGAATATTCGCATGTACCATATTAAGCACTGCATTTTTTCCCTGTTGTTCAAAAGTGAGTATGAAAATGGAATCCTGTTCATCTTTATCCCAATCAGCGGCTTTCCAGGTTTGAACGATCATCTTGTTTTTTACCAGCACCAGGTTTTTACCGGTTATATAATCGTCACCTGCTGAATATTTTGCACCTTCTTTTTCAGAAATTTTAGTGACGGTTCCGGTTGCTGCACTATGCTTCTTCGCATTCATATACAGTTCATACAGCTCGCTGGCCGTTGTATTTTTGAAAACGACCCTTTGGGTGATGGTTTTGGGCATGTATTGCGGTTTTGGTGTCTGAAGTTAGTTTGGGATGAGGAGTTGGGAGTTGGGAATCAGGAGCCAAGATACAGGACTTAAGAGGTAAGACGTAGGATTTAAGACATAAGACTTAGCCTTTCACTGCTCACTACCCAATACTCACTTCTCGCCACTCACATCTCACTACTCACCTCTCTTTACTTGTTCCTTCTTGAATTTAAAATTCACCATATGCTTCACCTTTCGGATTTTTTTCCAAAATGCTGCGAGGATTGGCTGCATGCCATTGTAATAGTTTATTAGTGGAGGGATTGGTTATTGTCCTTTGGCAACTTTAAATATCCAAAACAGTTTACTTCGTAAGCAAAAAGTTGCAGATTCTACCATTAAATATTAGTTTTGACTAACTTTAAATAATTACCTACTTGAGAAAATGTATATTTCATTTTAACCTCTATAATTCCATTCTATGAAAACAAAAATTGTTTTTTGCTCATTATCATTTTTACTATCCCTCTGTGCTTTTAGTCAACCTGTTTTCAACAAAGTTCAGATTGAGGGTTCCGACCTTGAACAAGTTGCGAATGTTGACTCGTATTCAGGGTGGATTTCTTTTGCTGAAAACAATGACGTAAATATTGAAAGTTATTTTACTGACTACAACCAGATTTTAGGACTTGGTGCTCATGACAAAATGGAACTTCAAAAAGTGAAAAAAGACGATTTGGAGGGCTACGAACACTATTTTTATCGCCAGAACTATAAGGGAATTGAAATTGAATTGTCAGGCTATTCTATGCATACCAAAGATGGCGTATTGTATGGAGCAGATGGAAAAATTGTGAGCGGGATTGATTTTGATTTAGACAAAGTATTGTCAGAAGTTGTTGCAAAAGAAACAGCCATAAATGCAGTTAATGCTAATATTTTTGCTTGGGAAATCATTGAAGTAGAATCTCAACTTAAAAGTGATCTTAAAGACCCAAATGCTACCAACTATCCTACTGGCAAATTAGTTATTACCCAAGTTGAACCTGATAAATGGACAAATGAAAATTATAGGCTCGCATATATGTTCGATATAATTTGCATAGAACCTGATCAGCATATTATTGTATATGTCGATGCTATTAGTGGAATCGTTATAAAAAACTTTGATGCTGGTGATTATGATAGTTGTGTTTCGGGTACTACTTCAACAAAATATGAAGGATCAAGCTATGCACTTTATACAATGCATCGTGGATTCCCCTACGATGATTATATTCTCGAAACCGAATGCATTGGTGATGGAACCACCCAAACAGGTAGATATACTGTAAAGGAACACAATGGCGGGCATCCATGGTGGGATGCTACAGCATTAATTTTGAATAATGAAAATGATTGGGCTGGAACTTTGAGCGCACCTGCATCATGTCTTTGGGGTATTGAGCAAGCATACAATTATTTTAAGAGTACTCATGGAAGAAATGGAACAAGCAACTCAAGTAGCAAAAACATGCGAATTTGGTATGAGGTAGATGGTATTTCGAGTTCTAATTATACGAACAGTACAAATGATTACGATCTAATCAAAATAAAAACTGGTGAAGAACATTCAAATGTTTTATCCCATGAATTTACACATGGAGTTTTTCAAAATGAAACAGGAGGACTAACAAATGCTGGAACAGAAGCAGATGGAATTGAAGAATCTTTTTGTGATATTTTTTCGGTGATGACTGAAAAATACACATTTCCATCCTCGTGGAATTGGTCAACAGGCAATAAACTTGAATTTGGTATAGAGCGTTTCTTGAATGCGCCACATACTTCCTTCCGTTATGGTGTGCTTAGCCCACAAGCAGCGTTTTATGAAGAAAACGGTTTCTGGAACATAAATGATCCATATTCGGTAGCTGGTGTTTGTAGCTATTGGTTTTATAGATTATCTGTTGGCGGTTTAACAACTGTTTCTGGGATTGGAGAAAATACTGCCAGATTAATATTATATAGAGCTCTTACAAATTATGTTACTACATCAGAGACATACCCAAATCTTAGAGCGCATACTAAACAGGCAGCTATCGATCTTTACGGAGCTTGCTCAAATGAACACGCACAGGTTTGTGCAGCATGGGATGCAGTCCAAGTTCTTGGAACTGCATACTCTTTTTGCGTTACGTTAAATGGGTCACCCACTCTGTGTGATGATGGAACTGACTTCCCGGCTGTTTATACGGCAAAAACGAGGGCTGGAACTACCTTTGCATGGAGTATACCTTCAACTTGGATACCTAACAGCAGCCCTACCACAAGTTCAACTTATACACTCACAGGTACAGCAAATACAACAACAAAGACAATATCTGTAACAGCGTATTACCAAGGTAATTCCACATCCACTTATAAAACAGTGTCCTTTTATCAGTGCGGTCCTGGATGCTCTCCCTGTAAGGTTGCTCAGATAGATTCATTGGATACTTATTCAATTTATCCAAACCCTGCGACTTCTACCTTGAATATTCATTTTCAATCTTCAATGCTTAATAGTCAAGGTTGTATTTTTAATAATCAAGGAATAATTGTTAAAGAGTTCAACCTTAATGATTCATATTCAGAAATTAATGTGTCCCAACTATCTCCTGGATTTTATTTTTTAAGGTTAGTCTCACCCACACATTCAATACTTGAACCCATCCAGATCATAAGATAATATCAAATTTTTGAATAATTAGGCTAATCATGATTCGGACAAGTTTCATTGTCATTTTTTGGATATGTAGTCATGTCACATATGGTCAACCTTATCTGAATTCAATAAACTTAAATTTCAGAATCAACCATTTTCCTGACTGGGAAAGAGGCACCTTTAGCCTAGAAGGACAATTATCAAGAAGCATTAGCCCAAAAATTGAAGTAACTGGCTCTATTTCTTACGTGAATGCTGACATACTGAGTTATCCCGACATCAATGTAGATAGTTATGTGGGGAAAATTACTGAAAGAAATTTAGCATATTTTGATCTTTCCGTAAAGACTACATTGTTTGAATTAAATGAAATACCTCTGTGCTCCCACATTTTTTTCGGGCCCTCCTATACAATGGGTGGTGAATTTTTGTTTTATGGGATCATTGACGTTGGATTTCCGGAAGTAAATGGGGGAACTTTACATCGAAATAGCCTTGGTTTAAATGTGGGATTTGACCTAAGTGTTACCACTTTAAAAAGAATGGAAGTTTTTGCTGGTATGAAGTTGAGAACATTCATCGAAGGCAAACCCATGTACTCTTATGGAATGGGTATTGGCTATTGCTTTAATGCGCCATTTGATAAAAAGAAAAAATAAAACGTTCGATTAAATCGTATTGGAATAATGCTGTCGAAAATAATCTTTCATATCTCATTTATAGCATTATCAGTTATTTTTCTTCACGAAAGAATTCATGCGCAACCTAAAAATAATTGTCTTGGATTCAGCTACCTATCTCAGCAATATCTGGATTGGGAAGTAGGAAAAAATAAATTCGAAATTTATTGTGAACGTTCTATTTCACCTCAATTCAAAATTTCTGGAGCATATAGCGGATTCAAAGACGATCTGAATGAAGATATTGAAGTAGATATTAGGAAATATGTAGGGCAAATATCTGCTAGAGACTTGAACACAGTGGATGTTTCAGCAGCTATTTCACTATTTTCAGATACAAAAATCTATGCACAGTTTAACCTTTTCATCGGCCCCTCTTTCAAATGGGGAAATGAGTTTTTATTAGATTCGATATCGTATGAATTAGATGGTATTGAAACTCACGGTCAGCAAATTAATCACAATTTGATAGGTATGAACACAGGACTTGAGTTTACAGTACTCATTATCCAGCACATTGAACTGAAATACCAGTTAAAGTTCCATGCATTCAAAATCGGATATCCAGACATAAATTATGGCTTATCAGCAGGGTATTGTTTTAATTTTTCTAAAAAAAAATAGTGGACTTAGTCTATTGGTAAACCTAATGTTTCAAAAGAAACCAATCAGATATGATCCATTTTACTTAAGAGGTCAATACATCATCTGATCACATGGTAACCTTGGTCACCGGGTTACTTGCCAAGTAAGCCTTCCACGGATTCCAATAATACGTCGTCCACCCCTTCTTAATACTATCTGCATGCTTATCAGGAATATTCGCATGTACCATATTAAGCACAGCATTTTTTCCCTGTTGCTCAAAAGTGAGCATGAAAATGGAATCCTGTTCATCTTCATCCCAATCAGCGGCTTTCCAGGTTTGAACGATCATCTTGTTTTTCATCAGCACCAGGTTTTTACCGGTTATATAATCGTCACCTGCTGAATATTTTGCACCTTCTTTTTCAGAAATTTTAGTGCCGGTTCCGGTAGCTGCACTATGCTTCTTCGCATTCATATACAGTTCATACAGCTCGCTGGCCGTTGTATTTTTGAAAACGACCCTTTGGGTGATGGTTTTGGGCATGTATTGCGGTTTTGGTGTCTGAAGTTAGTTTAGGATGAGGAGTTGGGAGTTGGGAATCAGGAGCCAAGATACAGGACTTAAGAGGTAAGACGTAGGATTTAAGATGCATGACTTTTAGCCATTCACTGCGCACACACTCACTACTCGCTACCCGCAACTCACTACTCACTACTCGTTCGTTCTTGAATTTAAAATTCACCATATGCTTCACCGTTCGGATTTTTTTCCGAAATTTGCGCCCTTACTTTTTCAAAACAGATTAATAGTTAGTTACTTATAAATCAAATTACTCCATGAGAAAAGCGGATTTGATTACTAAGATTTCAGATAAAACCGGTATTGCCAAAGTTGATGTACTGGTTACCCTGGAGTCGTTTTTCAAGGAAATTAAAGAATCGCTGAAACAAGGCGAAAACGTGTATGTAAGAGGTTTTGGAAGTTTTATCGTGAAAAAGCGCCGGCAGAAGATCGGCCGCAATATCAAGAAGAACGAGGCCATTATCATTCCTGAGCATTTTATTCCTGCCTTTAAGCCCGCTAAAACCTTCATGGACAAGGTAAAAGGCACGGTTCCGGCCCAAAAATAAGCTGATTTGAGGATTCAACAGGTCATTTTGCTGGTAAGTGGGGTTGCTTTGGTGGCAATCCTCTTTTTATTTGGAGTCACCAAAGCCCCTAAGAAAGAGGAGGTGGCGATGCCTGGTGCCATGCAGGAGGGAGTAAGTGCAGGAATGGTCAGCGTCGATTTCAATGCCATCCTGGATAAAGCCCGCCTGACCCTTTCCGACAATCAGCGCGATTCAATCGCTATGGTGGAAATGAGCCTCGAGAAAAGCAGGGGCGAAAAGGATAAAGCGCAAACTTTGATACACCTTGGCGAAGATTGGACCAGGACCGGCAATATTATCGTAGCCGGAAAATACTTTGCGGAAGCAGCAGCCATAAACAACGATATCAAAACCTGGGAAGAGGCTGCCAACCGTTTCTTTATGGGTTTTCCAAATGCTGCCGATTCTACCGTAAGGATTTTTGCAGTACAGGAAGCCATTAAATGTTACGAACAGCTTCGCAAACTGGATACTGCTAACCAGGACTACCCTATCAGGCAGGCTTTATGCTACATAGATGGGCAGGGACAAGTGATGCAGGGCGTTACACTGCTGAAAGAAGTAGAAAAAAAATATCCGGATAACCTGGAAATGAACCTGGCCCTTGGACGGCTGGCTGTCGTTTCAGGCCAATATGATAAAGCCGCAGCAAGGCTGGAGAAAGTAGTGCAACTCCACCCTGATAATGCCGAAGCTTATTTTCACCTGGCTGAAGCCTATCGCGCTTTGGGAAAGAAAGAAGAAGCCATAAAAGCGCTGGAGTCTTGCAAATTACTTGTAGAAGATGCTGATTTCAGGGCGCAGATCGATTCATATATTAACCAAATCAAAAATCAATAAACAATGCCATCAGGTAAGAAGAGAAAAAGACATAAAATGGCTACCCACAAGCGGAAAAAACGTTTGCGCAAAAACCGTCATAAGAAGAAATCACGTTAATTTCTTCGCTGCAGTTTTTTGCAGGAAGAGTATTTGCCACTTGCCGGTGCTTCTCAATAATCCTCACTGATTGAAAGCACCGGATTTTATAAGGAACATTTCCTGGCAACTCTTCCATCAAGATTTTCCCGGCATGCGACACAATGAAGTATTGAAAAACAACAGTATTGTGAACCACTCTTTCGATTGGTATAACTACTGATGAGTCGCAGCCGGTATTTTCACCCGCTGAAGGTATACTACATGGAGCAGGCAGCATTTACGCCTGCAGCAATAATTGATAAAGGATTTTCCTGCATCAATATTTCTATTGCTGAAGCAAAGTAGGAAACCTGTCATTTAACTGTCGGGCCGCAACAAAAGGCAGACAGAATATGCCGATTTCTTTTGAGATCCTGCATGGCACATTTCCCGAAAGGGAATCACTAGTTAATTGTGGTGTCGTGAACAGGGAATTAATAATTGACTCCGGTACAGACGGAGTAGAGATTGCTTTGCTGGAAGATAAGGTACTGGTCGAACTGCACCAGGAGAAACTGAATCAAAGCATTGCTATAGGTGATATTATATTGGCCAAAGTGGGCAAAGTGTTACCCGGACTGAATGCAGCATTCGTAGATATTGGTCAGCCGAAAAACGGATTCCTTCATTATTCTGACCTCGGTCCGCAAATACGTTCGGCGCAGAAGTTTACAAAACTTTCAATGGACGGCGTAATGCCTCCTGACTTAAATGACTTTAAGCTGGAACCGGAAACACAAAAAACCGGCAAGATTGCCAATACCATCTCCAAGCGTGTTCCGCTTTTGGTGCAGATTACCAAAGAACCTATTTCAACAAAAGGGCATCGTTTGTCATGCGATATATCATTGCCCGGCCGATACATTGTGCTGATTCCGTTTATGAATTCGATCAGCCTTTCCAAAAAAATCAATTCTACTGAAGAGCGGAAAAGATTGAACAGGCTTATTGAAAGTATCAAGCCGAAAAATTTCGGTGTTATTGTGCGCACGCTGGCAGAAGGCAAGTCGGTACAGGAACTGCATGAAGACATGACGCACCTGACCGAAAAATGGAAGCAGCTTACCCTGGCATTGAAAGGTGAAGATGCTCCCAAGAAAGTGATGAGCGAGATGAGCAAGACTTCTACCCTGCTGCGCGACATGCTGAATCCGTCTTTCAACCGCATCATGGTGAATTCGAAGGAGATGTTCCAGGATGTACGGAACTACATCGGACGCATTGCCCCTGAAAAAGAAAACATCGTACAACTCTATACCGGCCGCACTCCTGTTTTTGATCAGTACGATATCACCAAACAGGTAAAGGTTGGTTTCGGCAAGACTGTGAACCTCAACAGCGGGGCCTACCTGATTATTGAACATACGGAAGCGCTGCATGTGATTGATGTAAACAGCGGACATAAAATGTCGGGCAGTGATACACAGGAAGCCAATGCCATGACCGTAAATCTGGAAGCTGCCGAAGAAATAGCCCGACAGCTTCGTTTGCGTGATATTGGCGGTATTATCGTAATTGATTTCATTGACGTACGAAGCCCGGAAAATAAGAGGCTGCTAAATAAGAAGATGACTGATATGATGAAGCTGGACAAAGCCCGTCATACCATTCTTCCGCTCAGTCGCTTTGGCATTATGCAGATTACCAGGCAGCGTGTAAAGCCTGAGGTAACGATTGTGACGGATGAAAACTGCCCAGCCTGTGGTGGTACCGGCAAAATCGGCCCCTCTATTTTAGTGATGGATGATATTCAGAAAAACCTCAACCACATTATCACCAAAAACAACCAGAAAAAAATCACCTTGCTTATACACCCTTATCTTGAAGCGTACATCCGGCATGGCTTTCCGTCCATCCGGATGAATTGGTTTTTCAAATACCGTCAATGGATACATTTAGATTCCAGCGACAGCATCAGCATAATGGAATATCATTTTTATGATAAGAATGGGGAGGAGATTTTGGTGAACTGAGAAAATGTAGAATTGCGGAATGCGGATTTTCAATTGCCCCAAAGGGACTCCTACGGAGCGGATTAGTTCGTTGATAATGGAAGTAACTCCCTAGGTAAGTTACATTATCTGTGAATGATTTTGGGTTAAAAGCCAACCCGAAGCGTTAAGCCCTGAAAGGGCGCCATCCTCCGAAGGGCCCCCCCCCCCCCCCCCCCCCCCCCCCCCCCCCCCCCCGGGGCGCCATACCCCTGCGAGGGGCATCGCCCTTCGCAAAAAGGGGTTAAAAAACCTCAATCCCAAACATATCTCTCATCATACTCCACCTTATATTTTTTCAAAAATCCCCTGTATTCATCCTGGAAATTTTTCTTGCTGTGATGCGCATGCTGATTGGTAATATACCTGATCACCCTATCCACTTGCGAGGGATTTACAGAAAATGCTCCATATCCATCCTGCCAGTAAAAGTTTTTTAAAGAATGATCCTTTGTTTTCATCCATTTTGATGAATGTGATTTAACTTCTTCCAGCAATTTCATCAGTGCAATCTTTTTCGATAGCATGCAGAGAATGTGAACATGATCAGTGTAGCCACCAATCTTTATTGGCTGGCATTCGAGGTTACTGCAGATGCCACCCATATAACTGTGAAGTTCCGCTTCATAAGGAGGATGAATTAATGGTTGCCGGTATTTTGTACTAAATACGATGTGCAGATAATTTTTTACAAGTGACTGTCCCATATTGATATAAATATTTAATGATGAAATAAACCTAAGCCCTGAAAGGGCGTAATATCCCTACGGAGGGCATCACCCTTCGCAAAAAAGCAAAGCAACAAAGCCCTGAAAGGGCGCAATATCCCTACGAAGGGTATCGCCCTTCGCAAAAAACAAAACCTTAAAGCCCTGAAAGAGCGCAATATCCCTACGAAGAGTATCACCCTTCGCAAAAAAGCAAAGCAACAAAGCCCTGAAAAACCGATATCTGATTTTAAGTAGCTAAGTGCTATCATACATCATACATATCATTAAAATATATCACCGCAAGATGCACCACCCTGTCTTCATTTGAAATACTCAAAAAGGATGATTTGACTATAATGCCGGAATGTGTTATAAAAACCAGTTCCTCAAAGGATATCTGCCCTTGCAGAAGGCATAAACACTTCCTAAGAAAATCTTTGCTGAAAAAATTGTCAGGAAGGTCAAAAGGTGCAAAGCAAAACAATGAAATTGATTCAAAACATAGCGGCTTTGTACCTTGGTCTCACAAATCATCATACTTTTAAATATACATAATATCTATATTGAGCAGCAGCGATTTATTTACAAAAAGGAAATACAGATCAATTCAACGGATTACCATTATTTCACTATGCTTAAAAGCTTGGTTTCAATAACCTGATGACCGGCAAATAAACTACATTGATAAATCCCGCCGGAAAGATTGGTAAGAGGTATCGTAATCTCCTGTTGCGAATTTTCCAATACCGATTCATACACCACCTTCCCAAGCACATCCGTAATAATGAACCTGCTTTCAGCATTCATCAACTTTTCAAAGCGAACAGTAACTGCCTCACTTGCCGGATTTGGAAATAAATAGAAGGAGCTTTCTTCATCCATCGCTTCAAATAATGTCTCTGTATTCATTTCATTGCTTAGCTTATCAGGAAAATCATTGCACCCTCCTATTCTTGCTGTTACCGTCGCATTGGTGAATGCTTCAAAGCCTTCCTGAAGGATAATATAGTCTCCTGCCTGATATAGCACACTGGCATAATCTCCTATTGAAACAACGCTGCCTGCAGTAATACTACCGGAAGCAATATCTGCATCATAAGCACCAACTCCCAAAATGTTAAAGTTGTTCGTGATGGATGCAGCGCAGCCATTGCCGCAATTGGCCGCCACATAATCTTCCTCTTCTTCGAAAACATTTCCGGCAATATCGCAAATAACAGGAATCACATTCTTTGCCCAGTTACCATCGAAGTAACCTCCATCTAAACTTATTACAAGTGTATTGGTATCAACAGGCTGTGCCACTTCAAAGTGAAGGTGCACACCGCTTGCGCAACCTACTTCGCCTTCCGTACCGAGAAAAGTGCCGGCAGTAACCCAATCTCCTACATCCAGTGTACCGGGAACAGAATTGGTTTGCATATGAGTGTATTTGGTCCATTCACCATTGGCATGCTCCATCCATACATAATTATTAAGGCAGAATGTTTCACTGCAATCGCATTGCTGCGTATTGTCGTCTTCGATGAAACGGATCCATCCATCTGCTGCTGCTACAATGGAGCTGCCATTATTTCCCACCATATCAATCCTGCCCCGCGGACAATGATTGAAATGGTCGTTGGTGATGGTCACCTCTGTTCCATTCGCAAATGGAATACGGTAAATTCCACTTGACAATTCATAAGGTCCGCAGTAGTTGGTGCTTCCATCGCATTCGCTGCTCACAGTTATACAAGGTTGTGCTATTGCAGTAAAGACTGCGAAGCAAGAAATGACAAGTAGTAAAGTTGTTTTCATAATTAAGTTTTCAAAATGTAAAAGGAGGAAGCTGCTTCAGGAGGACGATTCAATCAGTCATTTCGAACCTGTTCCGGAATCTGCCGGAACTGTGAACAGATGCTGAAACAAGTTCAGCATGACCAGGCCTCCCCTTGAGGCAGCTTCTTTTATTTAATGTTGTACCATAAATTTCTGTACCCGGGTTTCACCTCCGGATTTCAGAATGCACAAGTACATGCCGTTTGCAAAATCAACGGTATTGATGTCCGCTTTATAATGAGGCGTCTCCGGCATCTCCTGCTCCAGCATCCAATTCATTACCCTTCCGGTTACGTCTGTGATATACAACTCAACAGGCTGCGTTTCATCACAGTCAAACTCAATAGTTGTATAAGAACCGGCAGGATTAGGGTAGATACTGATGATCAAATCACGAACTATTTCTTGCTCTGCGATTACCTCACCATTATCATTCTTCAGATCACCGGGACTGTAGTCACTCATCTCGCACTCGTCAATCAATGCAGTAAAAAGACTTCCACTTACTGCCGTAAACCCGGGATGAAGTGAAATGATGTTGCCGCTTTCAACAGTTACCACTGCGCCTGAATTGATCGTGGTTGCACAGTCAATCAGGAATTCATTGAACAGTACGGAGGCATTGCGGGCTTCTGCAGCCGCATCAATGAATGCAACAGTATTATAGGTACCGCATACGGAAGCCAGGTTGTACGAAGTGTAATACGTAACTCCTGCAGCAAGGAAGGCTTCTCCAACTGCTACTACTTCCTCTGAGCAACTGCCATACAAATCTATTGCTGATTGAATCCATGCATTGCGGGCAGTAACATATCCATCATCACTGTCTAAGTAATTCATCATGGCCTGCCAGGCAATGTCCCGTGCGCTTGACCAACCTATTGCATTCACGTTGTAATCCCAACCCTGATCATTGGTACCACTTCCTCCTTCCGACAGCAGAAAGAATACAAAATTTTGTACGCCGCTGTTGGTATGCACTCCTCCATTGTCATTGCTGCCTGTGTACCAAAAATCTCCTAAATATGTATCAGGATCTCCCGTTGTATTGGGTTCTGAAAATGAACGAAGGCCATTATCCGATTTATCACCACCCACAAACCAATCAATAGATCCTTCCACATTATTCTCCACCATTTCACCGAAGATATCGGCGAACGATTCATTCAATGCACCGGATTCATCTGAATAATCAAGCGCATCAAAATGCGCATATTCAATTACACCATGTGTGTATTCATGCCCGATGATATCAAGTGTGTTGTAATCGTCGGTAGTTCCGGGTGAACAATCTGAACCTGCACCAAAATTGAGGTTGTCGAGGATGTTGGTGTAGCTTGCATTTCCACAATATTCATTGCCATCATCGTCTTCATAAATCCTGTTGCTGAACAAGTCAATCAATCCATCACTTCCGTCAAAACTTTCGTGACTGTGTGTATTGTTATAATAGTTGTAAGCTTTCTTTGCTCCCCATAATGAAGTGATCGTCATCTTGCTGCTGCCGGAAGCCGTCCAGTTGTTATTGTCATCACATTTGAAATAGTCATCTCCCGAAGTGGGATTTGAATACCAGCTTTTTATTTCTGTATCAGGATTACAATCATCCCAGGAAAAATAATCTGTTTGCGTATTGCCACCGGATTCACAATCTGCTGTGGTGAATTTGGTTTGCACCGTTTGTGTTCCATTAAAGGTGGTATTCGCAGTACCTGAAGAGCAGAAAACTTCTAATGACCTTGTTCGAATCACTTCGCCTGTATGTGCATCAACATACACATACTTTGCAGCATGTGGTTTTTCAGCAAACACCGCTATCCGATAGGCAAGTGCAAAGTTATCAGGAGCCATTCTACCATTCACCGCTTCTCTTACAATCAACAATTCTGCCTGTGGCTGCAAAGTGGCATTGGGATCATTTTTTTTCTGCTTAAAATTTGCTTCCTGTGCTGCATTCTCCCAGAGGTATTTTTCCGCAGGCACAACACGTAATGCCGTTTCTACTGCTGTTGCCGGACTTATTTGCGGAAGCACATCAAGGTCTAATGCAGCTATGAAATCACCATTGGCCAGGTAGACACGCCCTTTCTTTTCATGCACGATATGTTCGATCATTTCAACCCTTACTCCCCGGTAAAACTGGGCATAGCGAAAGTGTGAATTACCTGCCACATCTGTCCGAACTTTTAGGATTCGCATTTCATCTACATTGTTCCGCAATCCGATCAAATCCGGTTCTTCCACAAAGAGCTGATGCGCAGTGTAGGGAGCATCATCCCTGAATTCAATCCAGCCTTGCCGGCTTGTTGGATGCAGGTACCTGCTGAATTTTTTATTGAGTAAATGGTTGCCCTGCATAGGTTGCGCTTGGGTGATTGTGACTGCGAGCAACAATACAATGCATGCACTTATGAGTGTCCTTTTCATGACTTTTGTTTTTATGAATTATGAAATGACACGTCTACTGCTGCCTTAAGGCATCAATCTGGTCCTGGAGTTGAATGATGTACAATGAAAGCTCTTCCACCTTCTGCATCAGCTTGGTTTGCATATCTCCCACAGAAATTCCAGCTTTCATTTCTTCTGCATCAGGAATTCCCGGCAGGTGCTTATGTGTTTTCACAAAAGCCTTTAATTCGCTGATAGATGGCATTGCATAACCTTCTTCAAAAACATAGTCGGGCCAGTCCTGGCTGAGTTGCACTTTCAATTCTTCGCAGATCACTTTTCCGTCCACTGTAAGCAGGTATCCTGTGGCTGGCGCGGAAGCACCTATCATCACATTTCCACCGGAATAACACATAGAAACATCTCCACCGTCATTATTCAGATAAAGTTTGGAAACGGCGCCATTGTCACGAGCCATGATCTCATTGTTATCAATAGCTATATTGGCTGATGAAGTGCTGCCGCTCACGATAAAACCACCGCCGGCAGGTTCGGCATCAGTACCCAGATCAACATGCAACTGTGCTGCAGGAGATATGGTACCGATTCCCACATCGCCATTGCAATAGACCTTTCCGGTAAATGAAGCGGCATAACTGCCTGCATTGTCTGTATTTACCACTGAATAAATTCCGAAGTTAGCACCTGCTGTGCTTGGTATATTTACATACACACCAAACTTGGTATTGCTTCCGGAAACGCTTGGTATGGTTATATAATTACCGTAAACCGAACTGCTGCCGGATAACGTCTTATAATCACCATACACTGTTCCACCGCTTACTGATTTATAATCACCGTACACAGTACCGGAAGAGCTGCCACCAATACTTAGATAGTTTCCATAGTTTGTTCCTGATCCGAGAATATCATAAGTAGCATAGTTCGCGTATCCATTCCCGCTGCCATAATTCTGAATATCCTGCTTTACACCATACACAATACCTGTTGAACCTGTGGTTTGCCATACTATGTTGTTTATTCCTGTCTTACCACCGGTGCCTTGTGCGCCAACCCAGTTATAAATGCCTTCCTTGTTAAAAGTTGTAGAAAAATCATTCTGAAGTTTCAACGTGCGTGAAATGGCATCAGCATATATATCCAACTTCGCATTGGAACCGGAAAAAGCGGTAGTACCCAGCCAGGCATTGCTGGCATTCTCCTGAAAGAGCGAATTGCCGATAGTACCTGCGCCGGTGAACTTGGCAAGATACCCGGACGTGCCGCTGCCGCCAATGCCTCCTCCGCCTCCGCCACCTGCAGTAGATTGTGTAGTTCCATCAGCAAACTTAATACTGGTGGCATGCACTTCATTCCATTTATTGGTACTGCTTCCCAGGTTTAAGGTGCCCGAGGCATTGGGTTCGAGCGACACATTGATAGCGGTTGCATTGAGGTTGGAGAGATCCTTCTTTACCTGCAGTACCGATTTCCAGGCAGAGCCATCGTAGTAATAGAAGCCGGGTTGGTTGTTGGTTTGGTAGATCAGCAATCCTTCCACCGGTGAAACGATGGCCTCCCGCTGTGTTTTTGTCATGCGGGGCATCAGCACGCCTTTAGAGGTAGAACTGATATCGAGCAGCGAGGAAGAGGCCGGAGTGGCCGTTCCAATACCTGCAGCACCATTTGCGGGGAAGGTATTTTGTGCACTTAATGTTTGAGCAAATCCGATCACCAGTAACAGTGCCGGAAGTAGTACGAGATTTTTCATGATTGGTTATTGGTTTGTGAATTAATTTCCGACAAACGTAACCTGCATACATAGCGTCTTTCAAATCTGTTTTGTAAACGGTGGTTTTGAATTGGTGAATGGGAATGACTGACATTGGATGACATTGAATAATCGCTTACAATAAACAGGTGAGTTATAGTCATCCCATGACTATGTCATCCTTAAATTTCACGATGATCTTATTCACTAATAGTAATCAAATCACTAAGCTACCGGCTCGTCACATTACTCCGTTTTTGAATTTTTTGTTTTGAAGCCTGTATTTGCATGAATTAGTTTAAGCTCCTGATTCAAAAGGTAAATGAAGAAATAAGAGCAGGAATAGAATACTTTATAAAAGCAAACCAAATCGAACTTATGAAAAACTACTACCCATTTTGTATTGTAAAAGTTGTTATCGCAGTGGCTATTTGTTCAGCAAATCTGTTTACCACTTCAGCCAGTTCAATAAATAAGCTGGTTCTACAATAAAATAAGAATTTTGAAGACAAGTCTTTTAATAGGATGTTGTGTTGTATGGACGATCATTGCAAATGCTCAGTGGCAATTTGTAAATACTGGGACAGACAATGATCTGTACACTGTAAAATTTATCAGTAGAGATACAGGATTTATTGCTGGCTATGCCACCTTTTTACAGACCATTGATGGGGGTGAAACATGGGCATCTAACCCTTCTATACCTCAGGAAAATTATATTTTTTATGATATTGAGTTTCCTAGTAAGAATGTGGGATATCTGGTTGGGAGTGGCCCTAATAATGTTGCTGTTTTTAAAACGGTAGATCGTGGTCAAAGTTGGTTAGATGTAAGCCCTATTTGGTCGAGTGTTTTTTATAACGCATCTTTCTTGAATGTCGATACCGGATTTATCTCCGGGCTTGGCAGTAAAATTTATAAGACTTTTGATGGAGGTGAAAGTTGGGAGGTCGTGTTTTCCAGTTCATTAGGTGGTCCTTACTATCGATGGATTCAGTTTACTTCAGTGGATACTGGTTATGTTGGTGCCAGTGAAACAGGGTATGCTGATGCACTACTGTTAAAAACAACCGATGGAGGGTTGAATCTTGATCCAGCCTGGCCAACAGTTTTCACCCTACCACCTTTTAGTTCAAATAAAAATTTTCAATTTTTAACCACAAAAATCGGATATGCTGGAATCAATGATATTTATAAAACAGTCAATGAAGGGGGTAGTTGGTCAGAATTGACAGTTCTCAATAATTCTCTTTCTATGGCTTTATTTTTCCTATCAGAAGATACTGGATACACTGCCGGAAATGACGGTTTTGCCAGTGCCATATATAAAACCTTTGATGGAGGAAATTTATGGTTTCAATGTGAGACACAATATCCCGACAGTCAATACTACATCAATGAAATTTACTTTCTTGATAAAGATTATGGTTATGCTGTGGGTCCCTTTGGTGTTTTTATGAAAACTACCAATGGAGGTGGTTTTACTGAAATTGATGATCTCGTGTCCGATGTTACATTTTCACTACATCCTAATCCTGCAAAAGATCAATTAATTCTTTCTTTAAAACTCTCAGGTATCAGGTCGGAGGTAACGATAATTGATTTATTAGGTACTGAATTATTAACTCTATCTTTAGATACTCCTGATCCGATAATTGATATCTCTTTTTTACCTCCTGGTATTTATTTCTTACACCTTAAAACAGATAGTAGTAATACCCTGAGAAAATTTGTTAAGCGATGATTCCAAGTAGTAGATTTATAAGTATTTTGATTTGCCATTTTGGAATTTGGCCAGAACTTCTTTAGGCAGGATTTGTAATCTGGGCTAATTGAGAAATGGATTTTTAGTCCCATTATATTTGATACTTTGGTTTGCACGAACATTACAACTTTGGAAATCATTTGAAATCTACGAATACATATCCGTTCACTATTCCTTTTACCAGATCAACAATAGTTTATAAAAATGGGAATCGCTACAGCATCCATAAATTTTTTGAATGTCAACAATTTTTTCGGATTATAAATCCGGAGGCTCAGTCGGACGGTATTACAAATCCTGACCAACGGGGTGCAGTGCTTAAGTTACTTGAGCCTTCCGGGATTCTTCCTTCAAAGAATTATATTTACGATTCAAAATACTTACTGTTGTATTTACTTTGCTAACCATTGGAAACGTTGGAAGACAACAACATACTCGAAACATCAAACTCAATTTATGACAGAAGGACAAAAATCAGTACCAAAATGGATACTTATCGTATCCGGACTTTTTGCATTAATGGAACTCATAGTCAGTTTACAGATTTACTTTTCACCTCAATCGGTATTGGATATTGTTGACCTTAACGCACAAGGTGTTGATTATTTAATTCTTATGTGGGCTTCCCGTCAATTTGCACTGGGATTTATACTCGCCTTTGCGACATTTAAAAAATCCATTCCAATGCTGACAATTGCTTATATATTCTTGCTGGTAATGTTTATTGGTGACTTCTTTATTGGCATTTCACAGCAAGAAAGTGCGCTGATCATTGGTGCTATTGTAATGTGCATCATTTCTTCCGCAATGATATTTGTATTAAACAGGAGGAATTAAGATTTTGCTATAACAACAACTTTTTTAGCCCAGCGATTCAGAGCAGCTATTAAATCCTTCGGTGGAAAGAATCCTCTATAGCAGGCGAAGTTCAGTTATAGTCTTACTTATGGGGTTTCAATAATTGGGTCAGGATTTATGCAAGCGCGGTCACTAAAAGTGTTTCAATTAGTTAATTTTATTGCCGGAATGTTTTTTTTCAAACACCCACCAACGCAAAGCTTCATTCGCTATAGCCAATTTTGAAGCAGAGTCGATTGAGTGCGGAAACTAAAGAATAAGATAATGATACTAAATAGGTGTAATCTATTACTTCAACAAATGCTTCCGATCATGTTGCTTGCAACTCTGCAAATCTCCTTATGCATCGGACAAGTGACAGAAAATTCGGTAAATGATGGTATCGGAAAATCATTAAACAACCAGGCATTGCCAATAAATCAAAGTACAGCATTTCCACAAATTCATACAAATTTACATGGAATGGTATCGGAGTTTGTCAGAAGTATGTATCAAGACAAAAAGGGAAACTATTGGTTTGGAACAAAAGTAAACGGACTTATACGTTATGACGGGCAAACACTTGAGAAAATTAATTTTGACCAAAATCAAAAAGTGGCTTCGGTAAGAGAAATTGTGGAAGACCAGGTTGGCAATGTATGGTTTGGAACTTCTTCCGGACTAATAAAATATGATGGGGAAAAATTCACATCCTATTCAACTGAAGCCGGTCTGCAAAATGAGGAAATTTGGAGTCTGCTCGTTGATAGAAACGGTCTGGTTTGGGTAGGCACTCTTAAGGGAGTCAGTCATTTTGATGGAATGAAGTTTAATCCTTTTTTGATCCCCAATACTATGGTAGAGCATCCACAGCATATGCTATCTGATAAATTGGTTTTAAAATTTTTAGAAGCTAAAAATGGAGATATATGGATTGTGACGGATGGAAACGGGATCTTCAAATATAACAATGGTGAATTCAGCCATTTAACAACTAAAAATGGACTTACAGACAATAATGTTGCTGACCTTTTAGAAGACAAGCAAGGAAACATCTGGATTGGTACTTTTTATGGTGGTGTAAGTAAGTTTGATGGAAAAACATTTACCAACTTCACTAAAGACGGAATTATTGAAGGTTTAGAAACATACAATTTTTGTTCAGACAGCCTGGGAAATATTTGGTTTTCGGCAGAGGGTTATGGTGTATATCGTTATGATGGCGCTGATTTTACCCGGTTCACAACTGAAAACGGGTTAGCTACCAACGTAGTTCAAAGTATTTTTGAGGATAACAAAGGACAACTTTGGTTTGGAACCTGGCAAGGGATCAGTATTTATGACGGACATAGTTTTATGAATGCTAAAGACAAAGAACCCTGGACGAATTAAAAACCGGCTATAACATTGTATTGGCAAAATGGCGGCTGATGTGCTTCTAAACACTTGTACAAGGTTTAACAGTAGCTTCTCTATTAAACTTTAATGCTAAAAATCTGCTACATCGCGAAGCCGAAAACAGTTAGCCCCAATAAAATCGCGACAGTGCAAACCTCAACGGTCCTTGCAAAAATAAGACAGTTAAAATACAATGGGATTTAAAAATCAAAAGACAATGTTTACAATAGAACAAATCAAAGCTGCTCACAACAAGGTAAAATCAGGTGCTGACTTCCCTTCTTACATCAAAGAAATAAAATCATTAGGTGTTACTCATTACGAAGCCTATGTAACAGACGGGCATATTGACTATCATGGTGCTAACGACTATACCGCTAAAGTGCCTGCAAAGTATGATCCGTTAGTAATTGCCGAAACATCAAAAAGTGAAGCATTTAAAGCAGAGCTATTAGCACACCAACAAGGTAAAACTGACTTCTTGTCCTTCATAAAAATGTGCGCGACATTTGGTATTGAAAAATGGGCAATCAGTATGAACAAGATGACCTGCACATACTACGATAAAGCGAAAAATGAAATACTGGTGGAAGCAATACTGCAATAAAAACTGCCTAACAACTAAGACTTCACTGGACAAGATCTTATTCAGGATACATCAGCCAAATACATTTTTGGCTATTCTTCAGAAAGATCATGCGTTTCAATGTATAGAAGCCGTGAAGGAAATGTTCCGTTTTTTAGAAGAGCGAAACAGAACAAGCGAGATCCAATGGAAAATTCGGGCAGGCATTCATTCAGGTCCCGTGGTGGCCGGTGTTGTCGGCAAAAAAAATACTCCTATGATCTGTTCGGAGATACCGTAAATACCGCCAGCAGAATGCAAAGCAATGGTGAAGTAGGAAAAATCAATATTTCGGAAACCACTTATGAATTAATCAAGGCTAAATATAATTGCATTCCCAGGGGTCAGATAAATGCAAAGGGCAAAGGAAAGCTGAACATGTATTTTGTGGAATAGCCAGGCAAAAAGCTGCTGTGTTCATCAATCCGGTTAATGCTTAACCACAAATGGATGCAAGCTTGCTTTTGTCTTGCCTTCCAATGAAAGGAAGTACAGGCCATCCGGAAGTAAGATGGTAGAGATGGATGTTTCAAGCATGGATGCCGACGACAATTCCTTGACCAACATAAGTTCACCTATGGTATTAAAAACTTTTAAAGTGGTTCCATTATTGGTGCTTAAAGGAGTCGCAAATTTTAAGTTCAACGACTGATTTACCGGATTTGGTGAAAGCACTATTTCATCACCTGTTAATGGTTCCGGCAACACTTCCGTGGCGATTGTTGAAACAAGGTTACAATGGCGAAGGATGGTATCTCCTGTAATGGTATCGTCTAGGGCAATGGATAAGCTGTCCAGTTTCCAACGGTATTCATCAGCTATGGTCGCATAGAACGGATTATTTACCTGGTTGGTGGTTTCCAGCGGGTCAATGGTCAGGTCGAATAACTCTTCCGTAACAGAATCGCAACTGTACTTAATGTATTTATACGACTGCGATTTCACTGCCCGGAAGGAAGGTGAAAGAGAATCGACTCCATCTTCTTCATCCTCCGTTGCCTGCACAAGTTTTATCTTTTCAAAGTATTGGATGAGCCGTTCATTGCCGGGTTCCATAAGATATTTCAATGATTTACCCAATGACTGTATATTAAACGAAGGATCGTCAATTCCGGCAGCATCCAGTATTGTAGCCGCAAAATCAATACTTTGAAATCCGGTATAATCAACTACTGATCCCGGAGTAAACCAAGGCGCATACCTGATAAAACAGGGCACACGCATGGCTTCATTATACGGTGTATTCTTTCCGTAGATCATGTGTTCGCCATTCATAAATCCGTTGTCACCCACTATGATGATAAAGGTATTCTCCAGCAATCCGCGGGTACGCAGAATTTCTATGGCATTCAATAAAAAATCACTGAGGTCATTCAGGCATTCATAATTGAGTTGAATACTTTCCTGCAGCAAGGCGCTGTCTGCATTGTCATAAAAGTTTGCATCGTCATAATAAAGAAATGAAGGATAGTCAATAGTGAAAGGATAAAATGTAGCAGGCATTGGAATAGGTTCACCTTCATACACATCTTTGTTAGCTGTGGTGGGCACCGGTTTCCGGTGTGGCACCATTTCACCTACCCATAGAAAGAAGGGGGGCTCCAGGTTATTCAGCCAGGTTGTTGCAGTATCATGAATGATTTGCGTGGAGTGGCCGGTCATGATGGTTTCTGTTCCTGCCGCGTCATAAAATGATGCATTGCTGTATTTATCCTTCAGCGTGATCCACCATCTTTCAATTCCCTTCATGGTTTTAGTATGGGTGGTATTGGTGAATTTTCCATCTATGGCCACATGGTAATCGTGGTTAGACAATACCTTCGTCAGTAAGGTAAATTCCGGATTAACCGGAGTTGCATTATCAGTGGCTCCATGGTTATGTGGGTATAATCCGGTAAGCATGGAATACCTCGAGGGATTACAGTAGGATTGAACGTTGTGCATTTGCACAATGGCACCTTTGGATACAATGGAATCAATGCCGGGCTGCAGCACAAAATCCGGAACATAAGGTTCCAGCATGCTGAACTCCGCATCATCCAATACTACCACTAAGAAGTTAGGTTGCGCAGGCTGACTCATTCCCTGCCTTACATAAGCAGACAAAATCATAAAAAATAAAAAAAGATACTTCAACTGGTTAGGTTTGATCCTGTTAACTTACGTGATCTCACTCAATTATCAATGCTTACTTCGGCTGAGTATATTTACGGAAAGGCTTGGAGGGTATTGAGAAAGGCATTCAACGGATGACATAGTTCATACCCTTATAGAGAATTTATTGAGTTTTAGTCTTCTATTACTCATCCTCATCATTGCATCCATTTGTCTTTTGTATGTAAATTAGCATTACTTTCATCATAAGAATCAGAGTAAGAGCACTAACATTGAGTATTATAATTCCTACCTCTTAATTGCTGGTATGAAAAGAGTTTTCCCACTTGAGGTAAGCGACACATAATACAATCCACTTGCCCAGTTTCCTGACCCGATCACCACTTCCCTTCCACCAACCAGGCTATGGATGTCAGATTGTGCAACGGTATTTCCCATATAGTTAAGTACCACTAAGCGAACCTCAGCCTCGCTGCTGCTTTCACAGTGAATAATCAATGATTCCATGAAAGGATTGATACTGATGGAGGCAGAAAAATTAATGGCAGATGCCGGTATGCTGACAACGCTCGAATAACTGAAACTTCCATCTTTATCCATCATCAGCAATCGATAGTAAAACAACGTATTAAAAGATGAGTCATCAGTGAACGAATACCTAGAATGCACATCAGGAACAGCATTTGCAGGAACGATACCTGCACTATAAAACGTAATGGCATCTTCACTTCTTTCAATCACAAAATAATCGCTGTTCCATTCGCTTTCTGTTTCCCATTGCAGCAGGTTTCCTGAATCCGTTTTTATTCCGGTGAATGAAGTCAATTCAACCGGCAGAATAACCTGGGGTTGCACCACAACATCATCAATATAATAATAAGCGCCGTCTGATCCGGGGCCGTTGTAACTGTGCAGTGTATTCACGTCACTTTTAAAATGACCGATTGTTAGATAATTATAAGCTACAGCCGGAGTAATTGTAAAGGTAACCTGTGTCCAGCCCGGACTCCAAAGTTGTGAAGTGTTGTCGCATTGCGGTGCTGCATTGATCACTTCATGCGTGAGTTGGGTGAGCGGTGAAACAGAAAAGTTTACAGCAATATGATCGCAGGAAGAACCATTTAGGTTATTGGTGCCATTGGTGATATAAAAGCTGACATCATAGGTCTGTCCAATAGTCATCGGGCTGCTCATTGCAATGGCAACGTACTCCCGATAATCAGGCGTACCGGCCAGCCATGCCGCAAACCCCATAATGGCATTTCCACTATGCGCATTCACTGTTCCGAAAGCAGTTGACGGAAGTTGTACACCCGACAATGTTGCAGCGGCTGTATGCAAGTAATCAGGACTTGCATAGGGCCAGGCAAATCCAACAAAATTATTTACATCATTCCAGGTAGCACAGTTGTACCATTGTCCGTAGCCGGTGGGAATGGCATTACTTGTTTCGAAACTGTAATTTGGAACTAAGTTCTGCGCTCTTAAAGCACTTTCAATAAATGCTATAAATATTATTATGACAATAGTTAATTTCATTTTATTTATTGATTCAAAATTCCATCATTCCATCTCACTGAAACATGATATCCGACAAAGAATGTGTTGCGTTGAAGGAATCAATGAATCTATCTGCTGCAATCAATAAGTACCAAATTATACCCTGCAAATCATAACTTGTCAGAATACTGACCGAAAGGGTAGTTAAGATGCCTAAATGGCAAAAAAAGAAGCTTCAAAAATTAAGCAGCTCCTCTGCAGAGAATAATTTGTAATGGTGTTTTGAATTTCCCGCTTTGTGTAACCTTTTCCACAAACCGGTTGATCACGGTTGCTCCTACTCTTATTTTTAAGGAAGCTCATCCATTCGGCATGATACATGCAAAGGTTGCTGATTTCAAAGCAAAAAATCATAACTCATGAAATCAACAGCATTATTTTTTGGTATTGCCGTCGGTATAGGTATTGGATATTACCTTGCCACCGACGATAAGGATGAGTTGATCGCAAATGTGAAAGACTCCGTAAACAAAGCGAAAGACATGGTTGAAACAGGTATCAATAAGGGCAGAAAACTTATTGATGATGTTAAATCAAGAGCCCAGGAAGCCTAAAAATTATTAAGGCGCTGTGAATCTCATAGCGCCTTTCTTTTAACAACACAACTTTCTCTAAATGTCGAAATCAACCAATGTATTTATAGGGGCAATGTCTGCCGGGTTCATATTGGGAGTTTTACTTGCTCCTGTAAAAGGCAAGATACTACGCCAAATATTGTTTAATCATGAATCCGATGCAGCGTACGAAGAGGATGCCGTCGAGACGTATAGTATTAATGAACTGGTAAGCAGAGATTCCATTTCCTTTGAAGATTTAAGAGCGAAGATCAAAAACGGATAATTAATGCTTAATATTCATGGATACATTCCAGGCAATTTTTATTCAAGAAATAGACTAATCAATGCTTTCCTGCATTAAAAACATAATATCAAATGTCAACCATACAAGAAAATTTGAAAACAATATTAGAAACCTCCTCTGATTATGCAAAAATCAATATGAGGCTAATTTCTTTAAAGCTATCTGAAAAGCTTTCAAATATGCTTTCAGGCTTTTTTACGCTTATCATACTAGTGGTAGTTTTTACTTTTGCCCTAATAATGATCAGTATCGGTTTGGCAAAGTGGATTGCCTTTGCACTAGATAATGAATGGGCTGGATTTTTCATTGTTGGAGGCATTTACATCCTGGCCGGAATTATGCTAGTAGTAATGAAGAAAACGCTCATCAAAGAACCTGTACTCAATGCTATTGTTCAAAGTATGTTTGCCGTGGAAAGAAAAGCAGAAGATGAGGTGGAAGAGCTGGAAGATAAATTAGTAGATAAACTCGACAATGATGATCAAAAAAAAAATCCCATCAGCTAGATAAAAGTGGCCCTGTCACACCACTTCAAAATCAAAAGGAGGAACTCATGCAAAAAGAAGGATTCAGGAAAATAAATCCGTCATTCTTCTCCAATTTTTTTGCACTTCTTAAAGTAACTTATAAGGATTGGAACGCACAGGATCCATTCAGGCAAAGTGCTGCGATTGCATATTATTCTATTTTCTCCTTGCCGGCACTTCTTGTTATTGTAGTCGCTTCAGCCGGATATATCTTCGGAAGAGAGGCAGTAACAGGACAACTTTCTTCGCAGATTGGAAAAATGATGGGCTCCGACACTGCTAAACAAATTGAAAGCATGGTGGCTGCAGCTTCAATTGATAAAAAATCAGTGGTTGCTACTATTATTGCCCTCGTAGTGCTGATTCTGGGAGCTACCGGTGTATTTGTTCAGCTCCAAAAGACAATGAATATTATCTGGGATGTAAAAGCCAAACCTGAGTCAAAAGGAAAAATCTTAAGTTTTCTGAAGACCAGGATTATGTCTTTCGGACTCATACTTTCTATAGGTTTCTTACTGTTGATCTCCCTGGTAATCACTTCTACGCTTGCATTATTAGGCGACTGGATGCAGGCGCGTATGCCTGGCGTGGCAGTAGTTGCTTTGCAAACAATCAACTTTATCGTTTCTTTTGGATTAATCACTGTGTTATTTGCACTGATGTTTAAATTTTTGCCTGATGTAAAAATCCGGTGGAAGGATGTTTGGATGGGCGCCGTGGTTACCTCGCTTCTTTTTTCATTAGGCAAGCTGGCATTAGGCCTTTATTTCGGTAAAACGGAACCGGCTTCTGTCTATGGTGCCGCAGGTTCTATAGTGCTGATCATGTTATGGATCTCCTATTCCTGTATGATCCTCCTTTTTGGTGCGGAATTTACCCAGCAATACAGTGCGATGCATGGCCACCAGGTCATTCCTTTGGAACATGCCGAAAAAGAAAGCCGCGATGAAAGAAGTGAAGCCAAAGGTGGGAATAAATGAAGGTTGAGCCTGCAATTTCAATCAACCCTAGCTCCTAATCATAGCCAAAATAAGTATTGCTCCTGCTAAACCAGTAATTGGTGAATAATTTGTAAGCAATACCGGTAACGAATTCAATTCATACCTCTTTTGAAAAGAACAATCATCAGGCTATCCAAAATTTTTCTTTGGATCATACTAAGCGTGGCTTTACTGCTGGTTGGTGTTATCGTCGCATTGCAGGTTCCTGCAGTGCAAAACTTCGTTACGCAAAAGGCTATTGCTTTTGTTTCTGGCAAAACACATTCGGAGGTAAGACTGGGTGAAATCAATATTGCCTTTCCGAAATCCATCGTCTTAAAAGACCTGTTTCTTGAAGACCTTAACCACGATACCCTTTTCTATGTTCACAGGTTGTCAGTAGATATTGACATGCTGAAGCTGCTTTCAAACAAAATAGAACTGAACAAAATTGATATTGAAAAACTCACTGCGCATATCACCAGGTCAATGCCCGACAGCAGTTTTAACTTCGATTTCATAATTAATGCATTCAGTCCCGCTGATTCCGTTACTACACTTCCATCCGATACTTCCCAAAAGTCAGCATGGAAATTTGCAATCGGCGCAATTGAGTTGAAGGAACTATTCTTAACGTTTGCAGATGAAACAGCCGGAAGTAATATGAACTTCAAAATCGGCAACTTCAAAACACGCTTTAAAGTGTTTGATCCGGATGCTAAAAAGTTTCACATCAAAAATATAAGTCTCAGTAAATCGGATTTCTCAATTGTTCAAACACAAACCTCTCTCAATACCGATACTTCTTCTTTGGCCATTGAATATGATGTGGATGTGAATGAATTGGATCTCACAACAATAAATTTACTTTTTCAGACACCAGCGCAAAAAATCAGCGTGCAGATTGGTAAGGCAGGCTTAACTGCCGATAAAATAGATCTTCCAAAACAACAGCTGGATCTTAAAAAGTTTTCTTTAACAGATAGCAAAATAGAATTTGCCATCAATAAAGTCATCACTGCTGACACTATTGCCCAAAAAACAAAGGAGGCAGTTACTCAGGCTCCCACCAAACAGCAAACAAAACCCTGGAACGTCAGCCTTAATACACTTGCTTTGAAGGGAAACGTTGTTGTCTTTAACAATTTCAATGCAGATACTATTAGAGGTATTGATTTCAATCATTTAAGGCTATCCGGTATTGAAGCTGACATTCACGATATACACTACAATGAAAAAGAAATATTAGCCACGATCAGAGAATTTAAATTGGCTGATAAAAGCGGATTTGAAATTCGTCACTTCGAAGCTAAAGTCACTTACGATTCCATGCATGCTGAACTTGCAAACCTCGATCTTGAAACCAGTGAAAGCCGTTTACGCAAACACATTTCCATTTCCTATCCTTCTATTCAACACATTGCCGACTCCATTGGAAACCTGAGAATCGATGCCGATCTGGATCACATCGTGGTCGGACTTGGTGATGTGCTTTTATTTCAACCAGACCTGGCTGAACAGATTAACAGTGCAGGCTTATTGGCTGAGCGTGTAGAATTGAATGCAAAAATTAACGGCGCAGTAAAGGATCTCCATATCCCGCTATTTGAATTATCCGCTTCTAAAAATACTTTCCTGACGTTCCGGGGAAACGTGAAAGGATTACCCGATGCCGCAAATTCTCATTTTGATATCATCCTTTCCGAATTCTCAACCACCAAAGCAGATGTGAGATCGCTGATAAAACCAGGCGTTCTTCCGGAAAATATTGAAATCCCGGATAAGCTTTCTTTGAGTGGATTTTTCAAAGGGTACCTCAAAAATTTTAATGGAAAAGCGGATGTAAAGACCTCTTTCGGAAATGCAATTGCAGAAATAGCAATGCGTACAGCTGAGAATTATGACGCTGCAATCAACATAGATCATTTTGACCTGGGTCAGCTACTTCGTCAACCTGAAACGATGGGCCCTGTTACATTGAAAGCCAAAATTATTGGTTCCGGGTTATCACTGGAAACTGCCAAAGGGAAAATTAACCTGGCCATTGAACAGGCAGTATTCAGGAATTACAACTATCAGCATATAACAGCAAATGGGAATTTTACAGGAAGTTCCTTTGAGGGAAATGCAACAGCCAATGATCCTAATTTAGCCCTGAATTTTGACGGGCTCCTGAACTTCGACAAACAAGCTCCATACTACAAATTTACACTTGATCTGCAAGGAATGGATTTGCAGGCACTCCATTTTATGGAAGATGACCTTCGCGTAAAAGGACTATTATCTGCAGATATCAAAGGAAGCAATCTGAATGATCTCAATGGCAATATTGATCTGCGAAAAGTGGCATTTACGCGGCATGACACTATTCACACCATTGACTCATTGCTTTTCGTTTCGCTTTCAGATTCAGTTTCCAAAAGTATCGATATTATCTCACCATTTGTTAGCGGGACTTTTAAAGGCAATATCGGAATTGCAGATATGGGCGCAGCACTGCAGGAACATCTTAGCCATTACATTCATTTATCAGATTCGAATATAAAACTCAACGAGGAACAAAACTTTTCCTTCAACCTTCAATTGCATAACTCTGATATTTATACGGTGCTGGTGCCGGGTCTTAAGAAATTTGTGCCGGGCGATATTTCCGGCAATTTCAATAGCGGCACGCATGTGCTCGATCTAAAAATGACCATTCCTGAAATCCAATACAACAGTATACATATTGACAGCTTTCAATTAAACATTGCTTCCGATTCTCAATCTCTCCGTTACCATGTTGCACTCAAAGCACTCGATAATGGTGAATACTATGTATTAAATCCTGCTGTCGGCGGAAAGGTTCAAAATGATTCTGCCGGCATCCATCTGACTATCCAGGACGAAGAAAATAAACTAAAATATCTTCTTGCAGGTAACATTGAAAAGCAAGACCAGAACTATCGCTTTCACTTTACTCCCGACAGTGTAATCCTGAACTATCAGCCGTGGTCAGTTACTCCGGATAATCTTTTGGTGATTGGAAAGGAAATATTATTTGCAAATAATATTGCCCTGAGCAACGGCGGACAACTTTTTAAATTAAACAGCACAGGCATCGAATCCGGCAATGCTCCACTGGAAATAACTTTCAGTGATTTCAACCTGGAAGCGTTAACAGAAATGATAGAAGCCAATGAAATAGTTGCAGGAGGTTTGATCAATGGATCTGTACTGGTAAAAAATCTACAATCCACTCCTGCCTTTAACGCAGATCTTATCATTGACCATTTTAGCTTTAAGGAAGATACATTGGGAACCATCACGGCAAAAGCAAATAACGAAACTGCTAACAACTATACTGTGGCAGTAACCATAAAGGGAGAAGGAAATGATATTGCTGTTGATGGCTTCTACAATACTGCTCAAAATGAAAACGCATTAAATTTTGATGTGGTTTTAACCAATGTAAACCTCGCCACATTGGAAGCTTATACATTCGGTCAGGCCACAAGGCTAAAGGGATCGTTGAAAGGGAATCTTAAAATAAAGGGAAGTGCCGCCGCTCCTGATCTGAATGGTAGCATGACTTTTAATGATGCAGGTTTTAATGTGACGTATATCAATAGCTATTATACACTAAAGAATGAAGAAATTCTTTTTCAAAGTACTAAAGCCACTTTTCCTAATTTCCGTTTAACGGATACGCTCGGTAATGCGGCTGTAATTACCGGCTGGGTTGCTCCAGATCCTAAGGAAACAGTGGCTTTCGACCTTACGATAGAATCCAACGATTTTCTTGCCATCAATTCGAGTCGTAATGATACGGGCCAATTCAAGGGCCGGGCAATCTTAGACAGTCACATAAAAATCACCGGCACCAAAGATTTTCCTAAAATAAATGCAAATATTAAACTCGATGATGGATCGGCTTTATCAATTACACGTCCGAAAGAAAAAGTAACCAATGAAGAAACTCGTGGCGTGGTTATTTTCATAAACCGCAACGACACGCTTCATCCCATCATGACGCGTATTAAGAATGATTCTGCAGCAGGCCCTGCTTCGTCAATGAAAGGAGTGGATATTTCTGCAAATATTGAAGTGAATAAAAACTCTTCCCTGGCTATTGTGATTGATCCCGCATCAGGTGATTCTTTGCAGGTTTTTGGAGATGCTACTTTGAATTTTACCCTGGATCCAAGCGGTAAAACCAGCTTGACAGGCAGGTATGAGATTTCAGAAGGTTCTTACCGGCTTTCATTTTATGATTTTGTAAAAAAGAAGTTCATTCTGAAAGAAGGTTCCATCACGTGGAATGGTGACCCGATGGAAGCGGAAGTAGATCTTACCGCTATGTATGAAGTCCGGACCTCACCCATTGATTTAGTAGCAGACCAGCTCACCGGCCTAAGCGATCAGGATAAAAACATGTATCAGCAGCTATTGCCTTTCCAGCTATATATGTACATGAAAGGTGAGCTGTTGAAACCCGAAATAACATTCTCACTCGATCTGCCTCCTAATGAAAGAGGTGCATTAAATGGTTCTGTGTATGCCAAACTGAACCAGTTAAATGAAAATGAATCAGACCTGAACAAACAGGTTTTTGCTTTACTGATACTCAATCGTTTTATTGCTGATGATCCGCTGGAGTCTTCGAAAGACAATGACGTTGCTAATGTTGCCCGCAACAGTGTATCAAAGTTGCTTAGCCAGCAGTTGAACAGGTTAGCAGGAAATTATGTGAAAGGGGTACAGCTGAATATCAATCTACAATCGTACGAAGATTATACATCAGGTGAAGCAGAGGGCAGAACGGAACTGGAACTGGGTGTATCCAAACAATTTTTTAATAACCGGTTAAATGTGCAGGTGGGAGGAAACATTGACCTGGAAGGAGAAAAAGTAAAAGAAAATAATATCAGCAATATAACCGGTGACTTATCCGGGGAATACAAGCTTACACCGGAAGGAACTTACCAGCTTCACTTTTACCGTCGCAATGATTATGACATGTTGCAGGGCGAGATCATCGAAAGTGCCCTGGGGTTTGTGTTTACCAAAGATTATGATCGTGAACGTGAATTATTTAAACGAACGGAAGAAGAAAAATTGAAGAAAAAGAAAAGTGATTCAAAAAGCGATGGCGTAAAACCTCCACCCGGCGAATGAAAACAAGTAACGTCCTCCTTACTTTAATTTTTGCTGTATTCCTTGGCGGGTGCACAGGGCTGAAATATTTACCTGATGGGGAGAAACTTTATACAGGAGCAACAATAGAATTCATTAAAGAAGGAGAAATACCCAAAACCAAAGATCTTAAGAAAGAAGTAGCAAAAGTGATTACCCCGGAACCCAATCGTACTTTCCTCGGTGTTTTCAGGCCCAAACTTTGGTTCTATGAAGTTACTGATACACCCAAAGGAAAAGGGCTGCGCTATTTTTTCAAAAATAAAATCGGAGAGCCTCCAGTATTATTAAAAAAAGTTTCACCGGTTGCAGTTTCTTCACTCATTTCCAATCGCCTGGACAATAACGGTTACTTCCGCTCAAAGGTGAGTTATGAAATAAAAGAAAAAGGTAAAACCGCAAAGGTCATTTATACTGCCGTACTTTTTCCGCCATATAGAATTGATTCTGTCAAGTTTCCTCCCAGGATAAATTCAGTGAATTCAAAAATTTTAGAAGACACCGCCAAAACCCTTTTAAAACCAGGCGACATCTATAATCTCACGACCATTAAGGCCGAGCGTGAAAGGATTGATCTGTATTTGAAGAACGAAGGATTTTTTTACTTCAATCCTGATTACCTGGTATGCTATGCTGATACTGCTATCGGTAAACGAATGGTGAATTTGTCGCTGGAGGTAAAAGAGGAAACGCCGCCAAAAGCCCTGGAGCGTTATCTTATGCATGATGTAGTTATTCATCCTAAATATTCACTCGACAACGATACCACTTTCGCCAGCCAGGATACCATAATAATAGAAGGTAAATATTACATCAACTCCGACAGCACCTTTAATCCAAAATCAATTGCCAATTCAGTTTTCTTTGAGCGCAACACGTACTATTCCCGGCTTAATCATGATATCACCTTAAGAAGATTAATGGGACTTGGAATCTTTAAATTTGTAAATATTAAATTCACTGATGAGGTTGTTAATGACACCTCCTTCTTAAATGCATCCATCTATCTCACCCCTTTGCGTAAAAAATCGCTGAGGGCTGAGATTCTGGCCATTACCAAGTCAACCAATTTTGCCGGACCGGGCATCGATCTCAGTTTCAGAAACCGGAATCTCTTGAAGGGCTCCGAACTTTTTGTACTTAGCACACAGGCGGGTTTGGAAACACAGATCAGTGGTCAACAACCGGGACAACCTTCATTGGGAGCTTTCAACCTGAGCGTTGAGGCGAAGTTGTATGTTCCCAAATTTCTGATCCCGTTCTATAACGTAAGTAAGATATCAAGCTATTTCATACCCAAAACAAAATTTGAATTAAGTGCGGAGCGGAATTACCGGGTAGACTATTACACCATGAATTCACTGGAATTCACCTATGGTTATTATTGGCAGGAGAGTGAAACGAAGCTGCATGAGTTAGATCCTGTAGTGATTAATTATGTACGCACCAGTCAAACCACTCCTTTATTTGACTCCTTGCTGGAAATAAATCCCTTCCTGCAAAAAAACTTTCAGAACCAATTCATCCTGGGTTTACAATACCGGTACACGTTTAATAACCAGGTAAAGAGCCAGCTTAAAAACCAATATTATTTCAGAGGTACAGCAGATTTTTCAGGTAACCTGATGAGTCTCCTCAACAATGCCTTTTCTTCAAAAAATGTGAATCCCGAAGATCCTGCAATGCTATTTAATACACCCTATTCGCAATACTCCCGTTTCGAAATTGATGCCCGGTATTTTCATGTATTTGACAAGAAAAATAAAATAGCAACGCGACTGATTACAGGTGTTGGGGTGCCTTATGGTAACTCCGATGCATTACCCTATATCAAACAGTTTTTTATTGGAGGAAGCAACAGTATCCGTGCTTTTCGTGCACGTACGCTGGGTCCGGGAACGTATCCGCCTCCTTCTCCTGACTCTCTTTCCTTCTTTGAACAGGCAGGTGATATAAAGCTCGAGATGAATGCAGAATACCGTTTCAATATTATCAGTGTGATCAAAGGTGCTGTATTTGTGGATGCCGGAAATGTATGGTTACTCCAAAACGATCCTCTGCGTCCGGGTGGATTATTTGAGGTAAAAGATTTTATGAATGAACTCGCTTTCGGTACCGGCCTCGGTCTACGCGCTGATGTAAATTTTTTCGTAATACGGCTTGATCTTGCATTTCCCATCCGAAAACCCTGGCTTGAACCGGGAGACCGTTGGGTATTTGATCAGATAAATTTCGGCAGTCCCGGCTGGAGAAAAGAGAATCTGGTATTGAATATTGCGATTGGGCATCCGTTTTAATAAATTACAAATGGCCAATTATTAATTATGAACTATTCGTAATGCTAATTCCTGGTCGTTGGAAATCTTACCTATCATTTGACATACCCAAAATTGTTCCAATAAAGAGCGTATTACAAACGATTAAATTTTTCATGAAACTAAATCACGAAAGATACTTCGCAACAATCGGTAACCTCCTGCCTGATCCGAATGCTTTAGGTGAAACCCGCAATACAGGAGGTGCCTGCTGCCTTTTATGTTCACTGGTATTCACCATTTTTAGTATGCGGTTTACCAGTGCCTGATCAAATCCCTTTTCTACAATCTCCCCGGGATCTTTTCGGAGCTCAATATATTGAAACAGTATCCTGTCCAGCAAAGCATAGTCTGGGAGTGAGTGGCAGTTCCTATACCTGCAGCACCATTGGCGGGGAAGGTATTTTGTGCACTTAATGTTTGAGCAAATCCGATCACCAGTAACAGTGCCGGAAGTAGTAAGAGATTTTTCATGATAGGTTATTGGTTTGTGAATTAATTTCCGACAAACGTAACCTGCGCAGGTATACCGGCATTCAAATCTGTTTTGTAAACGGTGGTTTTGAATTGAGGAAAGGGAATGACTGACATTGGATGACATTGAATAATCGCTTACAATAAACAGGTGAATTATAGTCATCCCATGACTAAGTCATCCTTAAATTTCACAATGATTTTATTTACTAGTAGTAATCAAATCACTAACCCGCCGGCACGTCACATTACTCCGTTTTTGATTTTTTTGTTTTGACGCCTGTATTTGCATGAAGTAGTTTAAGCTCCTGATTCAAAAGATAAACGAAGAACTAAGAGCAGGAATAGAATACTTTATAAAGGCAAACCAAATCTAACTTATGAAAAACTACTACCCATTTTGTATTGTAAAAGTTGTTATCGCAGTGGCTATTTGTTCAGCAAATCTGTTTACCACTTCAGCCCAGTTCAATAATTCAACATTAGCAGCTAAATTGTGGGAACATACTACCGGCACACCTGATACCATAGACTGGAGCTCCTCGGCGTTAGACGGATCGGGTAATCTAATTGTAGTTGGAAATACCATGGTAACTACCAATAACACAGACATGCTAATTACTAAATATGCAACTGATGGGACAGTACTTTGGCAGGTTCAGTATGATCACACTAATAACAATAGAGATTATGGGGTAGCTGTCGCCATTGACGCTTCAGATGATATATACGTAGCGGGAACTTCTATCGTTTCCTCGGGGAATGGGTATGATTGGGTCATCCAAAAGTATGATGATGGAGGCACTTTAGTTTGGGAGGAACAATACAATGGTCCCGGTAGTAGTTACGATGTTCCTACTGATATGGTATTGGACGGAGCAGGTGCTCTTTATGTTGTAGGCGCGAGCTATGGCACAACCTCTTTAAGTGACTATTGTACTCGCAAGTACAGCGCATCTAACGGAACTTTCATATGGGAAGCAAGATATGATTATACGAGTCTACTTGATATTCCGGCAGCTATCACTCTAGGTAGCAGTGCGCGGGTGTATGTAACCGGTGGAAGTGCAAGTTCATTTAGCAATTGGGACTTTGCTACAGTTAAATACAATGCAACTACAGGAGCGCAAATAACAGTAACTCGTAATTCTTCTTCCGGTTTAGGGTTAGATCATCCTACTGCTTTAGCTAAAGATCAGTACGATAACATTTACGTGACCGGTGCAGCAACAAATGGTACGCACTATGATATAAAAACTGTAAAGTTTGATGAAGAATTGAACACGGTGTGGTCAGTAACCTGGGATAATGTAGGATTAGATGATCAGGCGAATTCTATCGGAGTGGATGTAAATGGCTATGTATATCTGACAGGATACACTAACAAAACAAATAGCGGCAGCGATTTCATAACCATCAAATACAACAGTAATGGAACTGTACAATGGGAGAAGTTTTACTCTGCACCTGACGAAACAAAAACCGCTACAGCAAGAAAACTCGACATTGCTCCCTACGGTGATATTCTTGTGACAGGAGATGTATACAATATAGGAAATAAAGATTTCCTTACTCTCGCATATGACGAAAGTGGAAATGTGAAATGGCAGGAATGGTTTACTGGCATAGGAAATGGTGATGATACGCCAATGGCTATTAAGGCAGGCGTAAATAATTTATTGTTTGTCACAGGAAGAGTGTGGACTGGTACGCAATACTCATATTTGACAGTCAAGTACGAAATGATAGATTACATCACACCGCCGGACAATGAAAGTTGTCCTGCAAGTTTTGCATAATTTAAGAATAAGGGACAAATTATCGGAACAGATGCAACAGTTCAACCAAATGTAAAATTTCATACTTTAGGATATGCGCCAACAGCATATATGCTAAATTCAAAGATAGCTTATGCTTTTTCAAATATCGATGCACAACCTGCAACAACTGATACAATTCTTAGAGTGGATCTCAGTTTCTATAATAGTCTGGACACTAAGCCTTATCACATTTCACCTCACATTGCGAATTATCTCAACTATTATAAACCTTGGTGTGGTAGCGGAATTGTGGGAGTAAATGGTTATCAGCGATTACTATACCCCGAAATTTATAATAATGTTGATGCAATGTTTTATGGTAACGATGCAGGCATAAAGTATTATTTTATTTGCAACGTTGGAAGTAGACCTTCTGATATTGTGCTCAAGTTTTCAGGTGCAGATTTGGTTGAAATTCTTGGTAATGGGCATCTAAAAATTCATACGATGCTTGGAGTCTTTGAACAAGAAAGTCCTACAGCTTTTCAGATTGACGCTGCCGGAAATATAATCTCTCTAAATTGGCAACCGACGTATACCTCTTTGGGTAACAATAAATTTAGTTTTAACAAGGGAAGCTATGATTCGAACAAACCGTTAATCATTACTTTGCGCAGAGTGAGTGGAACACCATGTACAAGTACTTCAAATGGAAATCAGGATTGGGGTACATTCTACGGAAACCAGGAAGATGATCTTGCACTCGATCAATGCAATAATCCTGTTGGAGATTTATTTGTTGTTGGGACAACAGAATCTGAATTTTTCCCAGTCCAAAACAATGTTCAAGCACAATTCAATGGTATTAATGATGGTTTTGTTATTAAGTTTGATCAATATGCTGTAAGACAATGGGCAACTCTTTACGGTGGAAGCAATTATGATGCTGTACAGTCAGTTATGTATAATGCCAATCTTGGTTCAAACAATCTTTTCATTTGTGGTAGTACTCTTAGCACCGATTTGATTACGACTTCTGCGGGTCAGGCAAACGAATATTATAAGAATTCCAATTCGGGAGGTAGAGATGGGTTTATCACTCAATTTAACTCTGTCTTTGGGACTATCTATTATTCTACATACTTTGGAGGTTCTGGCGACGATGAAGCTAGATCTATTGTCCCAGGCGGGGAGGGAGGCAATCTCATTGTAGGAGGCAATACGACTACAACACTGGTTTCAAATAATTTATGTGCTGTTCCAACCAATTCTGGTTTTCCATTGTGTAATCCGACCGGCACACTTGATTATTATCAGGATCACAATGCTGGCGGTCAGGACATTTTTGTTGCACGATTTGGAACAAGTGATAATTTACTTTGGTCGACATTTTTTGGCAGCAATGGAGATGAAAAGCTTTATGAGCTTTCGTTGGTGCAAGGAAATTCCGCGACAGAATCTGCTTACATAACTGGAAGTTCAACAAAGGCAGATGCTACTAATACTAATAATTGTTTGGCCCGGACTGACAATGGTTTCCCCTATTGCGATATGACTGGTACAAGTGATTATTTTGAAAAGGGCGTAGCCAACAATGGATCTCTTCCAATTGCGTTCGTCAGTCAGTTTCTTTTAAATGGACAGATGAAATGGTCGACAAATTTTAATAATGTGCGTGAATTCCAAAGTATAACTAATGATTATGTAAGCGCTAATTTACCAGCTCAAAACGTCTATGTTACAGGAATTCCATGGTTTTTTTGCAGCTGGAATTTCATCATGTTCTCCTCAAACAGGTTTTAATACTCCATCTTGTTCAAATGGAACTTCATATAACGCAAATGCAGGTAGTGTTTATGTGGCTAAATTTTCAATTCTTGACAATTCTCTAAAGTGGTCAACTTTTTATAACAATTCGGCTCAATCATGGACTGATATTACTGCAAACGATGTTCTCATTGGAGCGCAGAATCTTAACCCATCTTACGATAAGTTCATGGATATTGACTGTGACGACGAAGGAAACTCCTACATTGCTGGAGCGGTTTATAGTGGAGGTCAACCAATTAGTTGGTTTGAAGTGTTTCCCAGTATTCCTCCTGGAGCATATTATCAACCAACTGTTCAAGGTGGATATACTATGGTAACCGATTGCTTCATCTTAAGCTTTAATTCTTCTAATCAACGTGTGTGGGCTACTCATTATGGTGGGAATGATGATATTGGAAATTCGCTTGATTATCCTGACAACTTTGATTTGCCCACATCGATTCTAGCCTATAAGGCGAAGAAGTTATTTTTAGTAGGATATAACGGGAAAGAAAATGATGGTGCTGATGAATTTAATTATCCATGTTATGATCCAGGACCCCAGACAACAGGTAGCGCTTACTATTTTGATAATGATCCTGATTACGAACATGGGGTTTTCAATTGGGATGTATTCATTGGGCGATTTGATTTGACAAGCATTGGAATAAATATAGATGACATTTCATACTCCCAAAATCGACTTAATGTATACCCTAACCCATCAATTGGCATCATCAACATTAAGTTTCCTGAAGGCAATATAAGTTCAGCCAGTATTGCCATCCGGACAACTTTAGGAAAGATTTTAAAAGAAGAAACTATAGATATATCAAAAAGCAATATTCAACAAATTGATTTTGGTAATTTTCCGGCTGGCATGTACCTCCTGGATATCACAGTCGGATTGGATCATTATTCTCAAAAAGTTATTAAGCAATAAGCTGAATGAGACAGCTTTTAATTCTTGCAATGAGTTTATCCCATTTGCTGCTTCTCACAAAGCAGCAAATGGGAATCAATTGGAAAATTTAGTGGAAGTGCAAGCATATTTTTTGAAGACACAACAGCAGATAATTTTTTTATTGGAGGCGAATTTCTGTTTTACAACGAAGATACCATGCGAGGAATTGGTATCTGGAATGGGACCAACTTAACAAACCTGGGTTGTGGTTTTGATTGGGATTGTGTAAATCCCAATACATGGGGTGGAGTTTTTCGTCCCACCCGTATTTCAAAATACGATAGCAAGATTTACATAGGCGGCCTTTTTAAGTTAGCCAATGGCAAAACCGTCAATGGATTGACGTGGTGGGATGGAAGTGATTTTCAGCAAGTGGGAACAGGGTTGAAAGGAAATGGTGGAACAGCAGGTGTTTGCTGGTCTATGTCTATTATTAATGATGAGCTTTATGTCGGTGGCACTTTTGATAGTATTGCAGGGATTGCTGTGAATAGTTTAGGCAAATACGATGGTCAAGAGTGGAGTACAGTTCATGCACTTCCGCGATTTGAGCCTACCAATCCAAATTTTGTAAATGCAATTGCTGAACATAAAGAAACCCTGTATGTTGGGGGAATTTTCACAATCTTCCTATGGGAACTATTAATGATTTAGTGAAATGGAATGGTGTAGAATGGGAAGGTATCCCCGGCTTTGAAGAACCTTCCGTGATTGTAGATATGGTGATTTATAAAGATCAACTCTACGTTAGCGGTGATTTTCATTTTACTGGTGATGGTGTTCAAAACGGATATGATATCGTACGTTCTGATGGTGTCCACTGGTATGATGTAGGTGGAGGTGTATTGGGTGGGCAGATTGATAAAATGGTGACTGATGGAAATTATCTATACGTGGCTGGTGGATTTAACCTGGCAGGAGATATTCCCTGCAATAACCTTGCAAGATGGGATGGAAACCAATGGTGCAGCTTCAATTCTGAATTTGATAGTAAAGTAGGAGCTATTGGTTTCTACAGGGACACAATGTATATAGGTGGCGGATTCTGGAGCATTGACGGCGACACGTCTTTGGCGAAAGTAACTCGTTATATTGGAGTTGATTCATTGTTTCCCTGCTCCGAACCGGTAGGCATCTATGAGGTGCATAATGAAAAAGATGAATTCTGGATTTTCCCCAACCCAACTTCAAATGAAATTTCAATTGAATGCCCTCTTTTGGGAAAGATCACAATTATTAATGAATTAGGACAACATGTTGAATCATTGATGATTCAGAATAGAAAGCAGTTAATCTCAACAGCTCATTTATCCTCCGGAATTTATTTTATCACTTTTCAAGCAGAGGAAATGATGCAGACAAAAAATTATTGATCAAGCATTGAAGAGTTCGATTTGACCGAAATTTGTCATTGCTTAAACTGATGGCGAAGAACAAATATTATTCTGTTAAACTAATTTCTACCAAACACTTAAGAATTTCTTCAATACCAATTTCCTATTCTTAATTATATTTCTTCAAACATCTGTAGTAATGCTTGCCCAGCGTCGTGTTATTGCATCCTCCTCCCTAATTACTAGTAATATACTCAGGTCAAAGACTCACGTTCCAAAACTAGCCTCTTATAAAAGTTATCGTGATGCTTATCTTGTATTTTTTAAACGAATGTTATGTAAAGGTAAAGAGCCTTCAGCCAGCGTAAGCAAAAGCGGATGCAATGAACGAAGTGATTTGCAGACGCTGTGCGCGAGCCGTCTGCGAGTGCGAGGCTCGGTGCTGTACACTATAGCCCGAAGAATGAGGGCGGTGTACAGCTATGTTTACACGAGTGCCTAGCGTGTGTTTTTGTCTTTTGGTGAGCCAATTGCTTTGGCGTTGGCAAAGCGGGTGGGAAAGAACACGCTAGGCGCAAAATTCCCGTTAGGCCGAATTTGTAATCCAGGCTAATTGAGAATGGGATTTTCAATCCCATTGATATTTGCTACTTTGGCTTGCACAAACATTACAAGTTTGGAAATTATAAGAAAACCGGGATTACCTATCCGTTCATTATTCAATTTATTACATCAACAGTAGTTTATAAAAACGGGAATCGCTACAGCAGACATAAACTTTTTGAAAGACCATAGTTTTTCCAAATTAAAAATCCGGAGGCTCAGCAGGACGGGATTACAAATCACAGGTGTTCGAAACCTTGGACACAATCATAAATGGTGTGATTATCAATATTTTGAATAAGGAATTAGTGTACTGATTTTTGACAGATGAGGAGTCAAACAACTACTGCAATTAATTCCGGACGGGCAATTGGAAATGCTTGGTGCTGAAAGCAAGGTTGATTATCAGGTAAAGAAACTCACCGGCAAGAGCGTATTCCAGTTGATTCTGCTTTCAATGATTAATAACGAACGGACCAGTCTTCGTGTTATGGAATCAATGTTTCATTCCATGCAGTTCCAGCTGGTGTCTGGTACAGAAGGGCTAGAAACAAAATACAATTCCATTCGGGACCGGATTGCCACGATCAATCCAGATTATTTTGAGAAGATTTTCTATTCCTATTCGAGCATTTCCAATAAATTGCTCAAAGAGGAGCATTCTATTATCAGGTATGACAGTACTATGGTTGCGGTGTCTTCCAGATTAGTGGAGTGGGGAATGAAAGTAGGAGTTAAGAACAAAGGGTCAGGGATCGACAAGGTTCAATTGAAATATACAATGGCTACCAAAGGATCTTTGCCTTGCCATGTTGAAATATTTGATGATCAACAATCACTGAGCGAAGACAAAACCATTCCCTTTGCCATATTCAATGACAAGCACTCAAAGAACAATATTGTGGTCTTTGATCGTGGTGTGCAAAAGCGAAAAACATTTAAAAAATTATCAGACACCTCACGCTTGTTTGTGACCCGAATAAATACTGACGTTCGATACCATAGCATCAGAGAATTATCATTTGATTCATCTGACATTAAT
Organism: Chitinophagaceae bacterium; assembly: GCA_016704325.1. GTDB lineage: Bacteria > Bacteroidota > Bacteroidia > Chitinophagales > UBA10324 > JACCZZ01. The sequence continues at coordinate 2,826 of JADJAG010000005.1, read as the reverse complement.
AGCAGTGTCTCGGTTCAGGCTCATTTGATCGTGCAATTGCAGGATGCCAAAAGCAAGAGAATCAAGACTCATTTTCGCCTTATTAAAGCAACCATCAAAGAATCGGGAGAGGTTATCTATTTTTTTTAACAAACATCACAGATCTATCCCCCTACGAAATAGCTGCCATCTACAAACAACGATGGGATATAGAACCTTTTTTAAGTTTCTAAACAACATCTTAACCTCACTCACCTGGTCTCAAGAAACATCAATGGAATCAGGGTGATGATCTACATGACGCTCATCCTGGCAATACTGCTTATTGTTTATAAAAACTAAACAAAATCTCCGGCTGCAAAATAGCAAAGCTTCGCTTTACTCTTGAACTCGATGAAGAAGTAATGAAGCAAGTGGCAATCCAATGCGGTGGTGATCCTGATAAAATTAAGAAACTGTTTAACGATCCTTAAGGTTTGGTATACCTGTGATCAAAAATTTCGATCAACAGAGGAGGAAGTTTTTAATATCACTTTTCACAATTGAAATATTATTGAAAGTCAATCCAGTCAAAGGTCCCAAAGGTTTCGAACACCTGTGATTACAAATCCCGACCAACGGAGGGGTCACTCCTTTGTTTACGCCAATCATATCCATTATGAGCAGATACTTCGCAACAATCGGTAACCTCCTGCCTGATCCGAATGCTTTAGGTGAAACCCGCAATACAGGAGGTGCCTGCTGCCTTTATGTTCACTGGTATTCACCATTTTTGTATGCGGTTTACCAGTGCTTGATCAAATCCCTTTTCTACAATCTCCCCGGGATCTTTTCGGAGCTCAATATATTGAAACAGTATCCTGTCCAGCAAAGCATAATCAGGAGTAGATCGGAATCTTTCTGCCCCGGTCGCCAATTCTGCCGACGGCGCTTGGAGATGATACTTTGGGGAATAAGTTCCTTCTCGCGGTTGATACTTCACCAGCTCATACACTTCCGTCTTATACACATCACCCAGCACTGCCATTCCACCGCACATATCACCATACAATGTTCCATAACCGACAGCCATCTCGCTTTTATTAGAAGTATTCAACAGGATGAAGTGATGCTTATTGCAAAATGCCATCAGGTACAAAGCGCGAATACGCGCCTGCAGGTTTTCTTCGGCAACATCAAAAGGTTTGCCTTCAAAATAAGGATTCCCGTTTTGCATCACAGCATCGTAAACGGGCTGCACCGGCGGTTTCACAGTCGATTGCCGGGTTATCGGCCAGGTCAATGGCATCACTGCAACAGAATGTTCGGTAGGAGAATGTGATGGCATCAGCAACTTATTTTCACATTCTCTTTACCGAGCCGCTACGGCCAGGCAGGCTACTACCGCAAGTCGATGTCACCACTGAGAGCAGATAGTCCTTTAAGTGAGAAATGAGCTTCTTCAAGTATTCACGGTTCCTTAGGACCAGTTCATCATGTATCGAGGAACTATCTTTTTCTTGGGGTTGTTCCCGGTTGCAGTATCCATACCCTTCATTACGTCATCAGACATCATACCTTCAGTTGTTCTTCAGGAAATAATTGCATCTCATCGAAATTTCTCCGCCGATTGTAGCTACGGTGGGTCCGCCGTCAAAAGATCGGTTCTGTCTGCGCGCTGACACAATTGCAGTAAAAAGAGGCAACTGATCCTTGCTTGCTGTTTCTTTCAGTAGCTGAATCCGGTCGTGTGCATGGTTTGTAGTTGAAAGGCGATGCCGATATGTTGAGCAGGTAATCGGTTTGAAGGGAGCGATCTTATCCACGGGTAATGGTTGCATACAATGGATGGATTGATGCCTGCATTCCCACAAATCTTCGCAAACTGTGAAACCAATTCTTCTGCCGCGGAAATCTGGCATAAATTCATGGTTTGGGTTCGAAGTAGCGGTACTCATCAAAAACATCATAATTGGAAGCAACGATTTACATTTGATCTATCATGATTTTCCCTTCCCGCAAGAAAATAGCTGAATTGTAAAGTCTCCAGCTGAATGCGGATTGATGGTAGGAACCAGTTAATACAGCAATTCCTTTGGCTTCAGCCGTCAACTGCACGGAATAGTGCACTGTTCGATAAAATCGCCAGAGCCTCCAGAATCATTGGAGCGAATGGCCATACACAAGTTCAGAAAACATAACCAGGTCGGCGTTCGAGTTATTTTTCGTCATATCATCTTGTATCCAGCTATTATCTTGTTGCCTTTGCCTTCAAAGTCGCCGATCAGGTAATTCTGTTTGTGCCAATTACGAATCTTCACTTATGCAGAGATTAGATATAAATCTTTAACGCCCAAGACGCTCCAGATGTAATGTAAATAATTTAGTCTGAATGACATTCATTTCTTACACTCCACAGAGAAATGCATTTTGAGACTTCTAATATACGATTGTTCCACGGGGTGATTTGGATGTTTGAGATTTTTTGAATATAGAGTGACAAAATATTGAGTGTGAAATATGAATGTTGAATATTGTATTTTTCAAATATTCAATGTTCAATAACCAACACTCAATAACCAACCTGAGTAGCACTCAAATAATCTAACGAACCTCACCCCTTCCCAAAATATTTTTGCCGTCACAAATAATTATACTTTTCTTTTGCATTTAACGAATTGGTTAAACCCTTTGATTAATGCTCCGTTCCAGAGTCGGCAGAATTGAGAAAATACTTACCGCAACCCGAAAGGTATTCCAGTCAGGGGCATGCACGGTACTTAATATACACCGGGATATTGCTGACCGGGCCGGTATCAACACAAAAGCTTTGCTGCATTACTACTTTAGGAGCAAAGACCTGCTTTT
>JADJAG010000004.1 GCA_016704325.1 Chitinophagaceae bacterium | reverse complement strand
TCTCATGGTTGATATTGGTATTATTCATTCCTGATGAGCGGACTTTTTACACCTGTTGAAAGCATGCCCTCCCTGGGCCAAAAAAAGTAACCTGGTTCAATCCGGTGGCTATTCATTCGTGTAATATGCATGTGGTGATGCTGAAAGAAGTGGGTTTCTGGATATATTAGATTACCTGCTCATCATGCTGCTATTCGCAGTAGTCGTGAATACGCTGGCCATATTAAAATTACCGGAAAACGAAAGCTTCTTAAAAAACGCCTGAAAGGGATATCAGGGCTTTACTTCATTTCTTACGCACAGATCGTTTAAGTAAGCAAACACCAAGTTGTAACCTGAAATGACTGAGTGTGGAACTCGTCTTGTAATCCTTTGGGTTATCAGTTACATCTATAAAGCCATTATTAAACTGCAATGCAAGCAGCGGGCGGTGTTACCACTGAGTTCATATTCAAGGCCGCCGCCGATCAATAAGCCGAAGTTTCCGGGTGTAACATCCTTTCCAAAAGTGACTTTGCTTTGGGTTTGATTGATTCCGGAGTTTAAATATTCGATATCGGCACGTGAGCGTAATTCGATGCCGCCTTGCAAACCGAACTGCCTGAATAAGTAATATAACCTATCTGGTTCGTACGTAGTTTCATGCTAAGCGGAATTTCAAGGTATTGTATCCTGTAATCTACACTCGTTCCTCCGGATAAGTTACACCCGGAAAAGTATTGAACTGAGTAGAATCGGTGTAGGTTAATTTGCCACCATCATAAGAAATCAACAGACCAGTAGCAAAAGCATAGTTTGTTGAATTAACACATCCACCAGCAGCCCATAATTAAATCCAACATAAGAGCCATTGCCCTCCAATCCATTATCTCCGCTTGACATCAGCTGATTTGGTGGTGATACCGTCAATCCAAATCTGACACCGGTGTCCTGTGATGACGCATGTAAAGAATATACAATTGCCAGTACGATAAAGATGATTTTTTCATAGTGTTTTGTCCGTTTTATGATTTCAGCAGATCAAATTATAATTCGCTGCAAGATAAGTTGAAATAAACAATGAATCCAATTTCTTATTCAGAAGCAACATTATACCGTACAAAGTATTTCCTTAAAAAGGAGACACCGTAATTCCTACTGAAAACGGGGTGATCTCCGGCCCCTTACCTTCCTCAAAAAGATGATTGAGCTGATAAAAAGTGTACAGGCCAAACTTATAGTACGATCAGCCTAATGACAGGCCATAACGGAAGTCTTCGATATGCTCAATGTTGTAAACTTTGCCTTATCATAACCCGGAAAGGTCTGATGATACTTAACTTCCAAAATCACCAACCTAAGGCCGGCGCGAAAACCGGGCGCTATGAGGAAACTTTTCCCCCTTTCATTAGGCTTCAGGTGAATGTGTATTTCTAAAGGAATCTCAATATAAGAAACAGACAACTTGCTTTTTATAATACCACCACTATCACCATATAGTTTGAGATCAGTATACACGATCTCTGTGAAGTCATTATTGTATTGGTAATCAAAAACCGAATTACTTTTTACGCCGGCAACAGAATAACCGATGCCCGGTGCAATGCCGAGGTGCGAACTGATCACATTGAACTCATATAGGAAACTGATGTTCATTCCTCCTGAAATAAATTTCGTTTCTACTCCTTCCGGTGCATTCAGCCAGGTGTTTTGCGTGAAATCAAAAAAGAAAAACTGCTTAGGAAAATTCAACATGCCGGCTACCTGCGGTGGCATTAAAGAGTACTATCACCTGATTGTGCTTTTGTAAATGTGGCTGAAAGAGTATAAAAATACAATCCAAACGCCCAGGTTCCATTTGCTTAAAATCCGGCTATGCATGGTATACAGTGATTTGATGTTATAAAATTTAAGTTAAGATTAGCTCAATACTACTGCGTTTTAATTCCTGCTCAGCCATTCGCTGATATTTTCTGAATCTCTGTCATCACCCTTTCAAAATGACTTTCATACAAATCAAGCAAATCTTCCAATGAAATCTGGCCATGCTCCGGATAATTAACCGTATGCAACCAGGCATCATGCGATATGTTTTTCAGCAACAGGTAATTGCTGGTACGTAATAACCGAAACAGCCTTACGGAAGCATCCATGGGCTGATCATAGTAAGGCAACGCTTCTGCCCAAAGGTCTTTATCAAAGGCAATGATACCTTCCGTGGGTTCTGCCACTGCCCTTCTGAAGTTGACATAAGCAGTTGCCTCCAGGTCGGCAAGGTGAATGACCATTTCGCTGATGTTCCAGACATCGCCTTTAGAACGATAAGTTAATGCTGCATCATCAATAGTGCTTAACAACAGGCTCAATTGCCGAAAACCATTTCCAAATGAATTGATCTTTAATTTTCGTTTTTCTGAGTTGGAGAACCCTTTCATCATGTATGATTAATTGACCAAACTACAAATTTGTCATTACTTGTCGCCTTCCAAATTTATGCACAGCTAGGGTGTACGACAAATTGGATATAGATTATTGGGTGTTGAAATTGAGTATTTGAGTAAGTAAGTAAAGCAGCGTAGTGATTGCAGAATAGCAAGCGATCGGCTTCGCCGCAGCAATTTAACCATTTATCGCCCCAACCATTGCTTGACAAGATGAACAAAGTGTCGTACACCCCACAACTATATTGATGCCCTTCTTTCAAAACCATTTTTTAATTTCATCCTTTATATTCGGGAACTTTCAACAACCGGCAAACTATTTTTGTATCCCCATGGCAACATCCTATCAACTGCTGGCTACACCCATTGAATATCTTAAAGGTGTTGGGCCACAACGGGCAGAACTTCTTAAGAAAGAGCTGAACCTGTTCACCTTCGGCGACTTGCTGCACCATTTTCCGTTCCGTTACATCGACCGAACCTCCTTTTACAAGATCAACCAGCTAATGCCCAATACGCAATATGTGCAGGTAATCGGAAAAGTGATGGAGAAGAATGTAGTGGGTGATGGGAAAGGAAAAAGGTTTGTGGCTTATTTCGCCGATGATACCGGTGAAATGGAATTGGTTTGGTTCCAGGGATTGCGCTGGGCTGAGAAGGCTGTTGAGATCGGAAAAAAATACATCGCATTCGGTAAGCCCGGAATCTTCAGGGGAGAATATTCTATTGTGCATCCCGATATCTCTCCCTATGAGGAAGAAACCGTGCAAGCAGACGGCAGGCTTTATCCAATGTATTCCTCCACAGAAAAATTGAAGTCCCGTGGCTTGCATTCCCGGGGATTAGAAAAGTTGTTGTCTACGTTGCTTGCCCTGGTAACCGTGCATGACCTGCCTGAAAATCTTACTGCCGGCCTGATCAGGCAATTTGAATTCATGCCGCGTTTCGATGCCTACCGGCAGATTCATTTTCCTGATAAGGATCAAACGCTGGAGCAAGCAAAGAACCGCTTGAAGTTTGAAGAGTTCTTTTTCAGCCAGGTACGCATTCTGCAGATGAAATCAGGAAGAAAGAAAACATCATCCGGATTTGTTTTCAGCAGCCTCGACCCTTCTTTCAATCGTTTCTATGCAGAGAAAATGCCCTTTCAACTTACGGCTGCACAGAAGCGGGTGGTTAAAGAAATAAGATCAGATCTCCTATCGGGAAAGCAGATGAACAGGTTATTACAGGGCGATGTAGGCAGTGGGAAAACAATGGTCTCTTTACTGGTAATGCTGATGGCTATTGATAATAGTTTTCAGTCGGCCATGATGGTACCTACAGAACTATTGGCATTGCAGCATTACCGCAGCCTTACCAAACTCACCGAAGGATTGGGGCTTCGCATCGGACTGCTTACCGCATCTGTAAAGGGACGGGAACGAAAACAATTGCTGGCTTCTTTGCAGGAAGGCGAAGTGCACTTGTTAGTTGGAACACATGCCCTGATTGAAGACAAAGTTGTTTTCAAAAATCTCGGCCTCATTGTGATCGATGAACAACACCGCTTTGGTGTGGAGCAACGTGCCAGCCTCTGGACAAAGAATCATTTGCCGCCTCATGTGTTGGTTATGACGGCAACACCCATTCCACGCACACTGGCAATGACCTTGTATGGCGATCTCGATGTTTCTACCATCGATGAATTGCCTCCCGGCAGAAAGCCGATCACCACGGTACACCGCTTTGATGCTGCACGATTGCGCGTCTTTGGCTTTATGAAAGAACAAATCGCAGCAGGTCGGCAGGTGTATATAGTATATCCTTTGATCGAAGAATCTGAAAAGCAGGATTACAAATATCTGATGGATGGATATGAAAGTATTGCCCGTGCTTTTCCGCTTCCTGACTTTGCCATCAGTATTGTGCATGGTAAAATGAAACCGGAGGCGCGTGACTTTGAAATGCAACGCTTCCTGCAAAATCAGACGCAGATTATGGTGGCTACCACAGTAATTGAAGTGGGTGTTGATGTGCCGAATGCCAGCGTGATGGTGATTGAAAGTGCGGAACGATTTGGCCTGTCACAACTGCATCAGTTACGCGGAAGGGTAGGCCGTGGCGCCGAGCATTCCTATTGTATTCTGCTTACCGGTGATAAGTTATCGGCCGAAGCACGTGCCCGAATGAATATTCTTACCGAGACCAATGACGGATTCCGCATTGCCGAAGAAGACCTGAAGTTAAGAGGCCCGGGAGACCTGGAAGGCACCCGACAATCCGGTATCGAACCATTTCACATCGCCGATCTCGTGCGCGATCAGCAAATCTTATTGCAGGCGAGAACAGCTGCGGAGCAAATCCTTTCTGAGGATCCGTCACTTCAATCGGAACAAAATGCATCTTTAAGAAATTATTTACTAAGCACCAGGAAGAAAGAAAAGAGGTGGAGCCGGATCTCGTGATATCTTGGGAAGCAATGGTTGGTGGGTTAAATTGCTAAATGGCTAAATGGTTAAATGGTTAAATTGTTAAATGGTTAAATGGTTAAATGGTTAAATGGTTAAATGGTTAAATGGTTAAATGGTTAAATTGCTAAATTGTTAAATTGCTGCGGCGAAGCCGATCACTTGCTACTCTGTAATCACTACGCTACTTAACTCACTTACTTACTTACTCACTTACTCACTTACTTACTTACTCACTTACTCACTTACTCAATACTCAATTTCAACACCCAATAATCAATATCCAATTTGTCGTACACCCCTTAAAACAGTATTGAATGATCCGGTATAAATGATGATTACTTTTTCATGGCAGGCGGAAACAAATCCTGCTTCTTTCCTCCCGTCCCTGATGTTCCGGTAGAACCGCCATCCATATATGCCGGACAAACAGACTTGCTGCAGGCAGCAAATAATAAGGCAATAGCAAGAATAGCAAGTACTTTTTTCATGGTAAGGTAAAATTAGTGGAAAGTAGGTGAAATAAATATTTTAACAATGGAAGGAGCGCATTTTCAATTATTCGAGAGAACATTCCTTAGTTGCCACAACTGCAGCAACTACGAGTTAAAAAAAATGAAAATGCTTCAAAGCCTTTACCAGCAAGCTTTCCGGGAGTATCCGTTTATTTGCAACTTGAATAAACCGGATTTGATTACGCTAACATACATGCAGAATCGGGACAGGCATCATCTGATCATGAAATTCATAATGTCTCTAAATGCTTGCGTGGTAAGGATTTCAGAAAAAAAACGCGATAAATCATTTGGAATATTCTTAAAAGCGTATATTTTGATGCGCTAATAAAACTTAAAATCGCCTCACAAAGTAAATCTCTATCATTATGAACAAAGGTCAACTCATTGCAAAAATGGCTGCAGATGCAAAAGTTTCAAAAGCACAGGCCGGTGCAGCATTAGATTCATTTATTCACACCACTATGAGTGCCTTGAAAAAGGGAGACAAAGTGACGTTAGTAGGTTTTGGTACTTTCAATGTATCAAAACGATCCGCACGAAAAGGCAGAAATCCGCAAACCGGGAAATCAATTAATATACCTGCTCGAAAAGTGGCAAAATTTAAAGCCGGAAAAGAATTCGCTGCTAAAGTGAAGTAGTAGTTCTTACGGTTTAACCGCACTGTACAAAGCGCATTCCTTTTCCGGGATGCGTTTTTTTATTGATTGAAAAAAATCACTGTTACTTTTCACAGATTTTTGTTCACCTTTGTACCCTCAGAACATCCTGATTGTTAACCAAAAAAAATATTCATGGGCAGAGGTGATAAAAGAACAAAACGCGGTAAGATTACAATAGGATCTTTCGGCAACAGCAGAAAAAAACGCACACCCGGCAAAACGGTTGTAAAAGCTGCTCCGGCTCCGGTAACAGAAACGCCTAAAGAAGAAGTTAAAAAGAGGGCACCGAAGAAAAAAGAAAAATAATCAACTTGGTTGATCCGTTTCATGAACCCCGGCCAACCCGGGGTTTTTTTATGGGGCAAGCCTTTCCAGTTTCCAACTGTCATTGATTCGGGTAAACAACAAACGGTCGTGCAGGCGGCTGGTGCGGCCCTGCCAGAATTCTATAGTAACAGGAATTACTTTATACCCTCCCCAATGTAATGGGCGCTCTATTTCTTTACCTGTCTGTTCCTTTTCAAGTTCCACCATTTTCTTATCCAGCACCTCCCTGCTGCCAATAACTTCGCTTTGTGGTGAGACCCATGCGCCCAACTTGCTGCTTTCCGGTCGGCTGGCGAAATAGGCATCTGATTCCTGTGCAGACAACTTTTCAATTCTGCCTTCAATACGAACCTGTCGGTGCAACTCATTCCAGAAAAAAAGCAATGCGGCATAGGGATTCCATAATAATTCCTTTCCCTTCCTGCTATTGTAATTGGTATAAAAAACAAAGTTATCTGCTTCTAATCCTTTTAATAAAACTATGCGCGCAGAGGGTTTGAAGTCGATGCCACAGGTAGCCAGTGTCATGGCATTCACTTCCGGTAGACCGGCATCGGTAGCTTCCTCGAACCATTGTTCGAATTGAATCAATGGATCCTTATGCACAGATTTCTCATCCAATGTATGTCCGGAGTACTCTTGCCGTAATTGTTCAAGTGCTGCTTTGTCCATGGTTGTTTTTGATAACGATGAATAGTACTTTGGACTTAAGATGTAAGACGTAAGACTTAAGACGTCTTAAGTCATACGTCTTACGTCTTGGATCTTGACTTTAGGTTCCTGATCCAACAGCCATGAGCCTCCCAAGGGACTTGAACCCTCGACCTACTGATTACGAATCAATTGCTCTACCAACTGAGCTAAGGAGGCGACTTTGCATAGATGATACATGCATTTATAATAGTTTGAAAGGATGACTGAATAACACGTTGCAATTACATCATCCTGTCGGGGTGAGAGGACTCGAACCTCCGACCTCCACGTCCCGAACGTGGCACGCTAGCCAACTGCGCTACACCCCGAAAAAGTATCTGTCAACCACTTGATCTATTCTCACTTATTTGAGTGAACAAATTTACTTTAAAATCTAAATTACAAGTAGTTTTGTTAATACCGGGTGTATTACAATTCGTTCATCTTGTCAAGCAATAGTTGGGGGGTTAAATGGTTAAATTGCTAAATGGTTAAATTGCTGCGGCAAAGCCGATCATTTGTTCTTCTGTAATCACTACTCTACTTTACTTACTCAAATACTCAATACTCACTCAAGACATAAGATCCAAGACTTAAGACAGTCAACCACACACTACGAAAATTTTGTCCTATGAAAATATCAGCTATAATTCTACTACTCTATTTCTCCGGGACTCTTTATGCAAATGCACAATGTCCTCCCACAACTGCATTTGATTACTTAGACATTAACAATGTAAAAGCACGAATCAACAATGGTGGAGATATGTGGTGGGATCTGGAAAGTTCTGTCGAGTATATTGTACCCAAAACCGGAAACATCTCCGCAACTTTTGCAGGGGCATTATGGATTGGAGGAATTGAAGCGCAGGGCCAATTACATGTAGCGGCTCAAGCTTATAGACAAAGTGGCAATGATTATTTCGCAGGGCCCCTGGATGAGACTGGAAATGTGACCACACAAACCTGTTCAGATTTTGACCGGATATGGAAAATAAATAAATCAACGATAGATTCTTTCATCGCAGGTTTATTTGTAACTCCTCCTGCTTCAATAGCACAATGGCCCGGAAGAGGAAATCCTAACCTCCCCTTTCTTCCCAATCAAAGGGTCGCTCCTTTTATTGATGTGGATGGGGATTGGCTTTACAATTCTTCTGAAGGTGATTATCCTGCTATTCCCGGAGACCAGGCCTTATGGTTTGTATTTAATGATGCCGGTGGGATTCATAGCGAAAGCGGTGGTTTGCCATTGGGAGTTGAAGTACAATGCCTTGCTTATGCAGTGAAAGATTCTACTACCTGCACTTACTCCACTACATTTTACCACTACAATATCATTAATAAAAGCATAAATGACTATGATAGTGTTTTTGTAGGTTTTTGGAACGATGCTGATCTCGGTTGTATGTATGACGATTATTTTGGAAGTGATAGCCTAAATCATTTGATGGTGGTGTATAATAAGGATTCAATTGATGGTCCTGGCAGTATTTGCTTCGACAATTATCCTGACAATCCTCCCACTTTTGCAATTCAAATTCTAAAAGGTCCAACAGATAAAACAGGGGCGGTACGTTATCTTGATCATGCAATGGTAACATATAAGGAAGCAGGAATGGGATATCCGGTAGATGCGCTAGATTTTTATGAATACATGCAGTCCATCTGGCGCGATGGTACGCATTTAACTTACGGAGGCAATGGATATGGAGAAAGCATTATCACAAATTTCATTTATCCTGACGACCCTTCGCTAGAAGATGGTTGGTCAGAATGTGCCGAGAATAATGCAGGATCGGATTTTAGATTGGTTCTTTCTTCCGGTCCATTTGCGATAGCATCTGGTGAGGAGCAAACTTTTGACTTCGCCGTGCTTTGGGAGAAGGATGATGTTTATCCTTGTCCCTCCTTCGAAAACATTACCGCATTAGCAACTTGTAACAGGAATTATTTCGATAGCAGTATAGTTTTTACAAGTGTTGAAAATCATTCTGTTCCAGACTACCCGGCCAATGTCTTTCCGAATCCAATTTCGCTAAACGATGAACTCACCTTTACATTGAACAATGTTTCGTTGCTGGAACTTTATGATTTGGCAGGAAGAAAACTCAAGGCGTTCGACGTTCGAAATCAAAGGTCAATTCGAATCAAAACCAATTTTGGAACAGGAATTTTTTTCTACCGACTAACATTGAAAGACCATGCTTACCATACAGGAAAGTTTGTGGTAGAATGAAATGAAATAACAATACTTATCAGATTGCTAACTGCAAATTGCAAACTGCAATAGTTCATATCTCATAATTTTACCGCTATCAATTCAACCCCGTTCCCTCCTCCTCTTCTTCTCCAATCCCAAAATTCATCATACTCCCCAACAAGTCTTTAAACTGAATGCCTGTTTCCAGCCGGTGTTTACTGAGTTGAGAGAACTCTGCCAGTCCATGCAGTGCAAATTCCATCATAAATAATTGCTCCTGTTTGCTGGCTCGCGGGAAATGAGTTTTCACCAAATCATTTAATCCGGTCACAAACAATAACGCCTTTTCATACGTCGCCTGCGGAGCATTTTGCATGATGTCAACCTTATTGCCTTCATTAAACCAATTTACAATTTCCGCATAAGGGCTTACTGACTTTACTTTAACCTTCTTATTCTTTTCAGGATTCGGGAAAATACCGGAGAACTGCTTTCGCAGTGCCTTTCCAATTAACATCGTGGCTACGGTTGCAATACCTTCCACTTCGCCTTCGTAAACCAATTCCACTTTTCCGGTTATAGAGGGCAAAATACCGTAGATATCGGAGATGCGCGCATAGCCTTTTGATTCCTTATTGATCAGCATGCGCCGTTCCACTGTACTGTATAAATTTTCGAGTGCTGAAATAGTCAGCCTTGCAGACACCCCACTCTTCTTGTCAACAAAATCACTTTCACGTGCTTCAAATGCAACCTGCTCAATCAGATCTTGAAGTAGTGATGGAATCACGATACTTTCCTTCTGAGATGGAGTGATGTCTGATTCCTGTTCTGTAATGGCACGGGAAATACCCATGCTCTTCGGATAGTGTGTGAGAATCTGACTGTCAATCCTGTCCTTCAACGGTGTTACGATAGATCCCCTGTTGGTATAATCTTCCGGATTTGCCGTAAAGACAAACTGAATATCCAATGGCAAACGCATCTTAAAACCACGAATCTGAATGTCGCCTTCCTGTAAAATATTGAATAATGAAACCTGGATGCGTGCCTGCAAGTCAGGTAATTCATTGATCACAAAAATGCTGCGGTGCGACCTTGGTATAATTCCGTAGTGTATCACCCTTTCATCGGCATAGTTAAGTTTTAAGGTGGCCGCCTTTATCGGATCAACATCACCAATAAGATCAGCCACAGAAACATCGGGCGTTGCCAGTTTCTCTGCATAACGTTCGTCACGATGGAGCCATGCAACAGGAGTTTGCAATCCCCATTCTGCTATCTGGTCTTTTGCATACCTGGAAATAGGTTGCAGCGGATCGTCATTCATTTCAGAACCTTTCACTACAGGAATATATTCATCCAGCAGGTTTACCATCAGACGGGCAAGCCGTGTTTTTGCCTGTCCGCGCAAACCCAATAAAATAATATTATGCCTGGAGAGTATGGCTGTCTGCAATTGCGGAATTACCGATTCATCATAACCCTGTATTCCTTCAAATACATTCTTCTTAGACTGTAATGCAGCAATCAGGTTATCGCGCATTTCTTCTTTAATGGTTTTTGGCTGATAGCCGGCCGCTTTTAATTCGCCCAGTACGGTGATCTTCTTAATGTTCATAGATTATAGAAAAGTGAAATTTATCAGGAATAAAAAAAACGTTTACCGTAAATGCTTTCTGCGGTTACGCACAAAATCTTCAAACAAATAAGTACCTACATTATCCGGTGATGCGTAAAAAGCCTTGCCGCTGTTGATGCTGGTGAACTCCCGTACAAACTGCTGCAGGTAAGCGTCTTCTGCAATCATAAATGTGGTAATGGGAATGTTCATGCGTTTACATTGTGCGGCTTTATTCAGTGTTTTATTGACGATTTTGCGATCGAGGCCAAAACTATTCTTGTAATATTTACCGCCTTCCTTCAGGCAGGAAGGTTTGCCATCTGTAATCATGAATATCTGTTTGTTACTGGCCTTCTTCCTGCGTAACAGTTCCATGGCCAGATCAAGACCTGCACAGGTATTGGTATGATATGGCCCAACCTGGAGAAAGGGCAGGTCTTTGATCTCTACTTTCCAGGCATCATCACCAAAAACAATAATATCGAGTGTATCCTTGGGGAAACGTGTGGTAATCAGTTCTGCAAGGGCCATCGCCACTTTCTTTGCCGGCGTAATTCTGTCTTCGCCATACAAGATCATGCTATGCGAGATATCAATCATCAGGGCAGTGGAAGTTTGTGTTTTCAGCTCCCGCTCCTGGATTTCAAGGTCATCTTCCGTCAGTTTAAATTCATCCAGACCATGATTAATTTGTGCATTCCTGATTGATTCCGTCACATTGATGTGATCAATACTATCACCAAACAGGAATGGCCTGGTATCAGTAGTGAGTTCATCACCGGTGCCTGTAAAGGTAGTCTTGTGATGGCCGGGCCCTGATTTCTTCAACTTTCCAAATATTTCTTCAAGCGAACGCTTTCGGATCACCTGGCCTGCCTTTTCTGTTACGGAGAAATCACCATTGGCCGGATTTTCTTCGAGGTATCCCTGTTTCTTCAGGTCCTCGATGAAGTCGCCCATTCCATATTCATTATCCGTCATTTTGTATTCCTTATCCAACTCATTCATCCATTCGAGGGCTTCGTAAGGATCGCCTTTGGTGTATTGCAATAATTGCAAAAACAGGTCGAGCAGCCGTTTAAACGGATCGCCGCCATCGGCAGGTGGTATATAATTAGTGAAACGGAGGTTCAAAGAAGGATTTTAGGTAGTGAGTAACGGAATTTTCAGTTTAACAGATTAAATGTAAAACAATACAGCGGGAAAAAGTTCACTGGTATTGTAATAAGAGTTTATTCGATATGTGCTATTCTGAACTAAAGTTTTCTTTTTTGAGTGAAAACTCTATTTTTGCCATCCGTTTTACTCCTCCCTAGCTCAGTTGGTTAGAGCATCTGACTGTTAATCAGAGGGTCGCTGGTTCAAGTCCAGCGGGGGGAGCAAGGTCGAATATATTGATCGCATCTGATCCCGATTATATCGGGAAGGGTCGCAAGTTCAAGTCCAGCGGGGGGAGCATCTGATCCCGATTATATCGGGAAGGGTCGCAAGTTCAAGTCCAGCGGGGGGAGCATCTGATCCCGATTTTATCGGGGAGGGTCGCTGGTTCAAGTCCAGCGGGGGGAGCAAGGTCGAGTATATTGATCGCATCTGATCCCGATTACATCGGGAAGGGTCGCACGTTCAAGTCCAGCGGGGGGAGCATCTGATCCCGATTTTATCGGGAAGGGTTGCTGGTTCAAGTCCAGCGAGGATCAAAGGCAAACATATTATTAGCCTTCTTCATTTTATGTATAAAGTCTATATACTTTATTCAGAGAAAATTGACAAGTACTATATTGGTCAAACTCATGACTTTGTTTCCAGATTAAGTTTTCATAATGATTTGGTTAGAAACAAAATATGGTCTCGCAGAGGTATCCCATGGGTTTGTAAAATTCTTTTTACTGTACAATCCCGCTATGATGCGATTCTTCTTGAAAGATTCATTAAGAATCAAAAAAGCTCAGGTTTCATTGAAGACCTTTTGCACCAGAAATTTATCATTTTCAATAAGAAAATTATTGCATCTGATCCCGATTATATCGGGAAGGGTCGCACGTTCGAGTCCAGCGGGGGGAGCATCTGATCCCGATTATATCGGGAAGGGTCGCAAGTTCAAGTCCAGCGGGGGGAGCATCTGATCCCGATTTTATCGGGAAGGGTCGCTGGTTCAAGTCCAGCGGGGGGAGCAAGGTCGAATATATTGATCGCATCTGATCCCGATTACATCGGGAAGGTTCGCAAGTTCAAGTCCAGCGGGGGGAGCATCTGATCCCGATTATATCGGGAAGGTTCGCTGGTTCAAGTCCAGCGGGGGGAGCAAGGTCAAATATATTGATCGCATCTGATCCCGATTACATCGGGAAGGTTCGCAAGTTCAAGTCCAGCGGGGGAGCATCTGATCCCGATTATATCGGGAAGGGTCGCTGGTTCAAGTCCAGCGGGGGGAGCATCTGATCCCGATTATATCGAGAAGGTTCGCAAGTTCAAGTCCAGCGGGGGGAGCATCTGATCCCGATTATATCGGGAAGGGTCGCTGGTTCAAGTCCAGCGGGGGGAGCAAGGTCGAATATATTGATCGCATCTGATCCCGATTTTATCGGGAAGGGTCGCTGGTTCAAGTCCAGCGGGGATCAAAGGCAAACATATTATTAGCCTTCTTCATTTTATGTATAAAGTCTATATACTTTATTCAGAGAAAATTGACAAGTACTATATTGGTCAAACTCATGACTTTGTTTCCAGGTTAAGTTTTCATATGATTTGGTTAGAAACAAAATATGGTCTCGAGAGGTATCCTGGGTGTAAAATTCTTTTTACGGTACATCCCCGTGGATCTTCTTGAAAGATTCATTAAGAATCAAAAACTTTCTTGAAGACCTGCACCAAACACAAAAAAAATTATTGCATCTGATCCCGATTACATCGGGAAGGGTCGCGCGTTCGAGTCCAGCGGGGGGAGCATCTGATCCCGATTATATCGGGAAGGGTTGCTGGTTCAAGTCCAGCGGGGATCAAAGGCAAACATATTATTAGCCTTCTTCATTTTATGTATAAAGTCTATATACTTTATTCAGAGAAAATTGACAAGTACTATATTGGTCAAACTCATGACTTTGTTTCCAGGTTAAGTTTTCATAATGATTTGGTTAGAAACAAAATATGGTCTCGCAGAGGTATCCCATGGGTTTGTAAAATTCTTTTTACTGTACAATCCCGCTATGATGCGATTCTTCTTGAAAGATTCATTAAGAATCAAAAAAGCTCAGGTTTCATTGAAGACCTTTTGCACCAGAAATTTATCATTTTCAATAAGAAAATTATTGCAGCTGATCCCGATTATATCGGGAAGGGTCGCACGTTCGAGTCCAGCGGAGCGCTATGTTTCCTTATCGAATATAAAAGTAGAATGCCTTATTTCAAACTTAACTTTTAAGAAACTCTGTAACTACTCAATTGATGAAGATTCAAGATGGAACACGGATGACTCTGATCGGACGGATTTTTACGAATGTAAGTTTTACCTGATCATTTTCAATCCGCTTTTATCAGAACAGTTCTTGCATTGAGCATTAACTCAAAACTGTTTTAATCTGTGCTGATCAGTCAAATCCATGTCATCCGTGTGCTATTTTTCCCTTCGGCTGAGTAGTTACTAAACTCTAAGTTGCTCAATATCCGCTATTGTTGCTGCAGTGCCAATCCGGGCCGGCCTTCCCATTTGAAAATATTTCCCTCTTCATCAAAAAACAAAGCCACATCATCCACTATAGTATAATAGCTCCTTTCAGTCTCACTAAGCTCCAGCAACCAGACCCTGCCTATTTCGCTGGAAGGTAGGTAAGCAGCGCAATAACTGCTAATAGCCGGAAGAACATTATGCTGATAAATCTCGCTTTCCCGCATAATCAGATTGCCATTCTTATCATATACATTTCGGTAATGCAGGTTCAGGGTATCATTATACGTTACTATGAAATTGGTACCGTCCACTTTCCAGTTAACATTTAGGGATTGAAGATTTTCCTTTTCAAATTTCCGCATAACACTTTCTGGTACCTGTGCATCGGTTACATAAAGGCTGAAGGCTACAAAAACAAAAAACAACAATAATGCTTTTCCTTTCATCGTGCTTAATTTTTGTAGCATGAAACTTTGGTACAACCAAGCAAGTGCCAGAATATCATTTGCGCTTTGTGACTGACAGGAAATGAGATTTTTGCTTTTTTAATCGTTACTAATCAACTAAATGTCCTTTGTCATCGATATAGCTAGCGGGTTTAGAAGTCAGGGCACTATGAACCGCTATCCAATTCTGTTCATACAATGCTACAGGACAGGCCGCTTACAGTTTGTTTCTTATCAATTATTAAAAGCCACTATAGCTATTCTCCTCTGTGTTTTTACTTCTGTTTCAGTCAATACAATCATTAGTCAATTCCTCACCAGGTAAAGAATCAACGCACAGCTGCTGAGCAAAAGCAATAGAACATTCATTTGCTGCTGAATTTCTATCACATTTTGGGTATAATAATCCCCATTTGAATGCTGTCCTGCGAAAGAAGAGATTTCTGCTGTCGTGAAAACCGTTGGCATGTTAATAGATACCCACTGACAGTAAAATCCAACTGATGCATACAGAAAATCTTTCTTTTGCTACTCCGGCGATGGTAATGTTTTTCATGTCAACCGGAGAAAATGCAACCAGAGAAATACCGGGGAACCACCTTCCGGTTCAAAAAAGAAGCTATGAACCCATTTCTATACTTAGAGGACCCGCGTGGCGATTACTTCTGAAAGAAACAACCTATGTTTTTGTTATGGAGAGGCAAGCACATCCGGAACACGGAATCTGGAACATTTGTCACTGGCAAAATATAAAGGGTGGAAAAAGATGGGTGCAGGGTTGCTATAAGAATGAACGAATACATCACTCAGCATAAAATCACATTTGAAATAAATGAAAGCAATTGAAAAATTAGAATCATGGAGCGATCAATATCAGTCCGGCTGGATGGATGCACTACGGGTTATATTGGGCCTGCTCCTAATCATTAAAGGCTTTATGTTTATTGCAGACACCACCCTTCTCGTGAGGGTACTGAATGACCTCTTTGGCATCACTGATGGTATTATTCTGGCTCATATTATTGCTACGTTACACCTGCTAACAGGCTTCCTGATAGCTATTGGACTTGCCACGAGGGTAAGCTGCCTGATTGATATTCCACTTCTGGTGATAGCAATACTTTTTGTAAACAGCAACCTCGGAAATACAGGAATTGGTGAATTGATTTTCTCAGTAGCAGTTTTGCTGCTTTTAATTCTTTTCTTTGTAATGGGATCAGGAAAAGGTTCTGCCTACTACTACCTGGTTAACAGTAAGCGCAGCAGGTTAACTGATGAATCTAAAGCAGATTATAAAGGCGGATCGGTTGCAGCTCCTTTGGATAAGGAGGCAAATATTATTCAATAAAAAACCAATTGCCCTTTAAAACACGCCTGATCAACAATCAAATGGTATTTAAGTGCATAGCGCAACAAAAAAATCCGGATCAACCCATTGAAGAAACTGTGTTGGGTGGCACCTTTAAAATAAGTTTCTCCGATCTACATTGGCAACGATATGAAAATTAGGCGCTTCCTCTCATTCGTTTTCCAACTATTAAAGAATACTGTTAAAGGTTTTTTGGAAGACAATGCCATAAAATTCAGTGCAGCACTTGCCTACTATACCATTTTTGCCATGGCCCCGGCCTTACTTATTATCATGTCGCTGCTTGGCTTTTTCTTTGGAAAGGAAGCTATTCAGGGTGAAGTGTATGGTCAGATCAATTCTCTTGTTGGTACGGAAGCAGCAGCGCAAATTCAGGACATCATAAAAAACATCCATCTCACTCAGGATAATTTGTTTGCTACAGCCATTGGTGCGGTGATATTGTTGCTTGCCGCATCCGGGATTTTTGGAGAGATACAGGATTCCATTAACCGGATCTGGGGCATTAAAGCAAAACCAAAGCGTGGTTTGATAAGGCTGCTGACTAAAAGGCTCCTCTCCTTCTCCATGCTGGTAACCATTGGATTTGTACTGATGGTTGCGTTGATTGTCAATGCGCTGGTAAACCTGCTGAGCACTGCTATTGGTAATTACTTTCCGGGTGCTACTTTGTATTTTCTTTTTGTTTTTGATAACCTGCTGACACTTGCAGCAATCACCACGCTGTTTGCAGTAATCTTTAAAATTTTGCCGGATGCAATAATTAAATGGAAATATGTGATGGTTGGTGCTATTGTGACTGCTGCTCTTTTTATGATTGGTAAGTATGTAATAGGATATTACCTGGCACAAAGCAGTATCGTTACGGTGTATGGCGCAGCAGCCTCCATCATGATCATTATGGTTTGGATTTATTACAATGCGATCATCCTCTATTTCGGCGCAGAGTTTACACAGGTTTATACAGAAAGTATAGGTGGCGATATTCTGCCTAAGAGATATGCCGTACTTATTGAAAAGAAAGCAATTGACACTGAAAAAACTCCTTCCAAAAAAATTACGCAGCATCAATAATGGTAATTATCGCAGCTGTGATTACGACTGCTGATCCCACATCAAAATTGCCATCCTTTTCAAAACTCTTGCATAGGGATTTCAAAAAAGCAAAACGCTTACAGGTCACTTTGTGCTGAATTCTGATAACATAATGGGAAGGATGTTCCCCATTATTCGGCTTCCAGGTCTAAAAAGCTCTGGCAGCAGCCGCAAATCGGTATGGCATATTAATAGCTACTGCAATTTATGAAAATCATAAGATGAACTTAAAATTCCATGCGCTAATTCTTGCAGCAACAATAATAATCCTGGTTGCATCCTGTACTACGCAAAAGGTTACCGTAAAGCCGGAATTTCCAGTGGGCGCTACTATAGCTAGTCCCGGGCCATCGTATGTGCTAAAAGGTCCGGAATGGAAATGGAATAGCAGTAGTAAAAACTACACTTACATCGCACCAGAGTATGTAATACGAGAAAATGGGGTTTGGGTACGCGGGCATTGGAAACAAGTAAGACGCGGCTATGAATGGATACCGGGCTATTGGAAAATGTAATTAAGTCGTTGTCAAAAGATAACTATTCAATTGGATCCTGCACTGGCTAATAATTTTCCAATACAGGTATGCTGAACTAACAAACCGGTTGTCCCGGGTTATTCTTCAAAACTTATAAAAACAAATACCCTCATGAAAAATCGCAAAAACATCCAGACCACACCAAAGAAAACAGGCAAACAGTCAATGGAAGCCAAAAATCAAAAAGCAGTTGATGCGCCGATGCCTGAAATCACACGAGGCATGTACACAAATGAACATCAGCCAAATATAAATTTGGCATATGGAATGAACCCTTCTAATCTGAATACAGAAATTGAAAATGACTTCGCTTTTGAAGTTCAAAGACGATTCAAACCAATTTACTGACAAGGTATAAAGACCACTCCTACCAGAAAAAGTGCAACACAGTGCTAAAAATGCAGTGGCCATTTGAACATGCTGTCCGTCAATACATTGATCTGAGCACTAAAATAAATCTTATAAGAAGCAGAAGTCAAATAAGCCATGCCTGCATCATAAGCTCAAGAAATAGCTGCACCTACGTCCATTTATGTTGAAACACTTCAGTTAGTAAGAAAATAATACTACTCCATAGTATAAAAGCAGTCTGATCAATTATTCCTTGCGCATCATGATGCCCACTCTGTAGATATAACTGCTCAATACATTTAACCGGTTGAAGCTTAACGTATCTATCAAAATCAGGAACGATTTTCTCTATACTACATTGATGATTTTCTAATCACTATTAAAAAATAAAAACATCATGAAAAAATTAGCAATAGTCTTAGCAGTGATCTTCACCTGCTTATTTTTCGTCAGGGCACATGCCCAGGAAACTTCAGCCACGTTTTACTTTGGAGCCCGGTTTATGCCCACTATTTCAGATTTTGATGTACGTCAGTCAAACGGCGACCTGTATAAAACCAGTGCAACCGTAGGATTTGGATTCAGCGGGCTGGCAGGTTTAAACCTTTCAAATCATTTTGGCTTACAGGGTGAAGTGATTTACTCAGCATTGGCACAGGAATATGTAGATGAACTGAATGTAAAGCGCAACATCAATCTGGATTACCTGAACATTCCATTGCTTCTGGTGCTCAATACCAACAGCAGTGCATTGGTGAATCTGAACCTGGTAGTAGGTCCGCAATTCGGAATATTGGTTAAATCAGACTTCGAAGCCAGTGGCAGTTCGGAAGGGGACTCCCTTACAGCTGTCTTCGGTGCTAAAAGCGGCGACCTTGGAATAGCTTATGGTGCGGGCATTGATTTTAATATCCTTCCAAACCTTTCTATTGACATTGGTTACCGTGGCGTAGTTGGTCTGATAGATATCAGTGATCAGAGTCAATCGCTTACCACGGATCAATACTATGTTTTGGATCGCTCAAATTTAATGACCTATGCAGCATATGCAGGGGTAAAACTTAAATTCTAAATTTTTATCTTATTTGCAGAAGAGGAACTGGTTGGTGTTTCTCCTGTTCCTCTTCCTGCAAACAAGTTAAATCCTCAATTGCTATGAAACACTTAAACAGGACTTACCTGAAAATATTTCTTTACTCAGCACTCGCAATTATTATTATCGGTTTTGGTGCAAACATATATGCAGAAAATTATCTGAGAAAGTACTTAGTTCAGCATGTGCTTACTAATGATTCTATTCCCTATCACATCGAAACAGGCAAACTATCTGTAAACATCCTTACAGGATCTATTTGTGCAAAAACGGTATCGGTTCAGTCCAGGGACACATCACAGTCAGGGTCAAACAATCAAGTCAACCTGCAAGTTGCTGAAGTAAGAATCTCCGGAGTGAGTTATACCAAACTACTTTTTAAGAAATCACTTCATATCAGCAAGCTGAATCTGGAAAAACCGGTGCTGCACATTACCAATTTTGATACGCTAACAAGTAAAAAGGATAGTTCAGCTTTAGTCAATCTGTATACGCTTATTCAAGGCAACCTGAAAAGTATGCAGCTAAACAGTTTTCAAATTGTAAATGGAAGCATTACCGTTACTTCCAGGGATACCGCTGATTTGTTAGTATCCTTATCTGCATTCAACCTGGAGTTAACTGACATTAGCGCCGATTCCACACTTAATACATCCGGCCGCAGGTTTGAAATGGGAGAAATGGAAGGTAATATCAAATCGATTACCGGGCATTTTCTAAAGGGTCTATATGCATTTAATGTATCTTCTCTGGATATCTCCGGTGAAGACGGGATGTTATCAATAGATTCTGTTTCTCTAGGACCTGCAGTAGAAAAGGAAAAATTCGCAACTAAATTAGGTTATCAGACCGATTGTATTCAACTTAAGCTTGCAGATTTTAAAGTTTATTCGAATAGCTTTCCGGAGATTTTGGAAATTGGATCATTGATACTGGAAAAGATAGAAATCAATGAAATGGTATTGACTGACTATCGTGATAAAAATTTACCAAATGCACAGGGCGTTAAATCATTGCCCCGAGAAATGCTTTACTCCTTTCCGGTCAAATTATCCATTGATCAGATATTGCTTAAAAAAGCAACGATCACCTATATAGAACTAGCTAACGGAAAAAGCGAAAGCGGTTCCATCAGCTTTTCAAATGTGAAAGGTGAAATAACGAACATCTCCAATATGCATCCTGATGATACCATGAAAATTAATGGTACCGGATACCTGATGAACCAGGCAGCAGTGAGTTCGCAACTTGCATTTCCATTGAATGGGAATACGTTCACTGCTTCTGTAAACATGGGGGCATTTGATATGCCCATATTGAATCCAATGGTCCGTAACCTGGCTCCTATAGAAATTGTGGATGGCAAAGCCAATAGCATGCAGATGTGGTGCGCTGCCGATGAAAACGCCGGATCCGGACAAATGACCTTCATCTATTCAGATCTACAGGTAAACGCTTTTGCGAAAAATGAAAGCAAAGGGAAAACACTTATGACCGGAATGAAAAATTTTGTAGCCAACGAACTAATCCTTGAAAAGAATAATCCTAAAGATGAGGTAACTCGCGTAGGAAAAGTCGCCTATACCCGAAACCCGGAAAAAAACATTATTAATTATTCCTGGAATCTTATATTCAGCGGATTCAAATCTTCAATAGGTTTAACGGAAGAAAAAACCAGGTGAGTAAGAGGCTGCTCTTACCATGCATGGTGACACATGCCTGCCAATAATTCTGCAACAACAATTTGTAAACAAAATACCTTTTACACTTTAACATGACTGTTCTATCTGATTGATACTATTGAAGTAATTATAATAGCATTTGTCATTAAAATCTGCAGATGCCAACTTGCTTTTGGATAAAAACCGGAATAAGGGAAAGGAATGCTACCATATCAAAAGTTGATAACACATCGGCCTCCATACCAAAAAATATAACTCGAAGTAATACCACAACCACCTCCTTTTGCCGGCTACTTAACTTCTAATTGCGAAATGTGGTATTATTTAGTTAAATTTAGCTGATGCCCATTGATACCATTAACATTCTGCTTGCTGATGACGATAAGGACGATTGCCTCTTTTTCAAAGAGGCTTTAGAAGAACTGGAGGTTGTAGCGCAGCTTACGCTTGTTGCTGACGGGCAGCAATTGATGCACCGGCTCAGGAGCGATACAGACAGACTGCCGGATGTGCTTTTTCTTGACCTGAATATGCCAAGAATAAACGGTATGGAATGCCTGGCAGAAATCAAACAAAGCGAAAAGCTTCGTCAATTACCCGTTATTATTTTCTCTACATCTTATGAGCAAGAGATTGTGAACCTGCTTTATAAAAGCGGGGCACAGCATTACATCAGAAAACCAAACAGTTTTACACAACTGGCAGCAGTAATTAAGCAGGCACTCACCTTCGTACCCGTTCCAAATGAACGACTGCCAATCTCGCAAGCAAATTTTGTCCTCACAGCAAAAACAGGCACTGTAAGAAGCACTTCATAAAACGATAACGATGCCTGCCGCAAATTCCAAAAAGGAAAAACCCACGAAAACCCGCTCTTCCAATCTGTTTCCTGTAGTAGGTATCGGTGCCTCTGCAGGTGGGCTCGATGCATTCAAAAAGTTACTGAAAGCTATACCTGAAAACTCAGGTATGGCCTATGTGCTCGTACAGCACCTCGATCCCAATCATGAAAGCATGCTGCCTGAACTACTACAAAAGGTAACACAGCTGCCGGTAATCGAGATTACTGATGATATGAAGGTGCAGCCTGATCATATCTATATTATCCCCAGTAATAAAATGATGGTGGCCAATGATGGCGTACTGGAACTTACGCCACGCGAAACGAAGAAATACGAACGCAACTTGCCTATCGACCTATTCTTTTCTTCGCTGGCAGACGTGCATCAAAACCGCGCAATCGGCGTGGTACTTTCAGGCACCGGCAGCGATGGCACCAAAGGATTAAAAGCCATTAAAGATCATGGTGGAATCACCCTGGCACAAGACCATGCATCAGCAACCTTTGCAGGCATGCCACACAGTGCGATACAGGCAGATGTGGTCGACTTTATTCTGCCGCCTGAACAGATACCGCATAAACTACTGGAAATTGTTTCAGGCATAAACCGGAGCGACGATGCCCTTCAAAATCCTCCCCTGCACGATGAACAGGTATATAAGCAAATTCTTTCATTGCTACGCGTTCGTAAGGGTACTGATTTCACGTATTATAAACAGACCACTATCCGGAGGAGAATTCTGCGGCGGATGGTCCTGAACAAATGCATGGAAACCGAAGCCTACCTGATATTGCTGCGTGAGTCGAAAACTGAACAGGATGCTTTATACCAGGATTTGCTGATTCCGGTTACGTCGTTTTTTCGCGATCAATCTGTATTTGATCATTTATGCGAATCCGTGCTTCCGCGTATTTTAAAAAATAAAGAAGATGGCCCCCTGCGGGTATGGGTGGCCGGCTGCAGTACCGGGCAGGAAGCGTATTCCATCGCCATTTGCTTCAAAGATTTCCTTGACAGCAATGATCTGTCTGTTGCAAAATCTGTTCAGTTGTTTGCAACTGACCTTAGTGAAGTTGCTATTGAAAAGGCACGTGCAGGTATCTATTCAAAAAATGAACTGGATACTCTTACACAGCATCGGCAGCAATATTTCACCCCTAAAAGCAATGGCTTTTACCAGGTAAACAAGGACGTAAGGGAAATGTGTGTGTTTGCCGTCCATAATTTTTTAAAGGATCCGCCATTTGGCAAAATGGATTTTATCAGTTGCCGGAATGTATTGATCTACATGGAACCCTTTCTTCAGAAAAAAGCACTCACTACTTTTCATTATGCATTGAATCCAAAAGGGTTGTTGTTATTGGGGAAATCTGAAACCATCAGCAATGTGCCTGACCTGTTTACAGCTGCAGACAAAAAAGATAAACTCTTTATGCGCAAGGATGCACCTGCAAAATACATGCATACCGCAAGTAACCGCAGCGAACAACACTTGCTTGAGCAGCATGGTAATGAAACAGGTGAAAAAACTCATTCCGATTTTCAAAAAGCAGCAGACTTAGTGTTACTCAGGAGATATACTCCGGCAAGCGTGGTGGTGAATGAGTTGTTGGATATTGTACAGTTTCGTGGTAAAACCGGGAACTACCTGGAGCAAACATCGGGCAAACCAAGCTTCAACCTATTGAAAATGGCGAAGGATGGCCTGGCTTTCGAACTGCGAAATATTCTGCACAAAGTAAAAAAAGACAAAGCGCCGGTTTTAAAACAAAATATTCCTGTGCAGTTAAACGGAATGACGCACCATGTTACCATTGAAGCGGTCATCTTATCAGGAACGATAGAGCCGCATTACCTGGTGTTGTTTTATGAAAATGCATCAGCCCCCGACCAGCTTCCGAAAAGTTCAAATAAAAGCGCATCATCCAAACTAAAAAAGGATT
The DNA here is from genome assembly GCA_016704325.1 of Chitinophagaceae bacterium. GTDB lineage: Bacteria > Bacteroidota > Bacteroidia > Chitinophagales > UBA10324 > JACCZZ01. Next base: position 804,561 of record JADJAG010000004.1, on the reverse strand, counting down.
CGCAAGCAGTCCGTATACAACATTTAGAACAAGAACTCCTCCAGGCACGTGATGACATGCGTGCTATTACAGAAGACCAGGAAGCAGTAAATGAAGAACTGCAAAGCGCGAATGAAGAACTCCTAAGCAGCAGTGAAGAGTTGCAGAGCCTTAATGAAGAGTTGGAAACCGGAAAAGAAGAACTACAGAGTACAAATGAAGAACTCACTGTGGTGAACCAGGAACTGACCAGCCTGAATGAACAGATTATTGCATCCAGGGAATACGCCGAATCTATTGTAGCTACCATCAGGGAGCCACTCATTGTGCTGGACAAAAACCTGCGTGTAAAAAAAGCGAACAGTAATTTTTACAAAACATTCAGGGTAAATGAAAAGGAAACGGTGGGTGCACTGATCTATGACCTTGGGAATAAGCAATGGGATATTCCCGCTTTGCGGACATTACTGGAAGAGATACTTCCTGAAAAAACAAAAATGCATGATTTTGAAGTCAAGCATAACTTTCCATCCATCGGTGAACGGGTAATGATGCTGGATGCCGTCGAACTACACCTCGCCAATTCTCAGGAGAAACTAATTCTGCTGGCTATTGAAGATATAACACAACGGGTACAGCAACAACGCAAAGAAACGGAACTCTCTACCAGATTTAAACATTTGGTGATGCAGGCTCCAGTAGCCATGTGTGTTCTGAAAGCCGGCAATTTCAAAGTAGAAATGGCCAACGATTACTACCTGCACATGGTGGAAAAGGATCAGGACTTTGTTGGTAAACCTTTGTTTGAGTCATTGCCGGATTTAGCATCACAGGGCATTCTTGAATTGCTCGATGAAGTAATTCAGAAAGGAATACCCCGCTATGTGAATGAGCAACCACTGCATTTTTTCAGAAGCAAAAAAAAGGAACAGCGATATTTCAACTTTGTTTATCAGCCTATTTGGGAAGCAGATAAAAGCATTTCTGCAATAATTGTTGTTGCCACGGAAATTACTGACCAGGTAGTTGCCCGTAAAAGAATGCAGGCACAAGCCATGATGGTAGAGACCCTATTGATGAATGCTCCGGGCTTTGTGTGTACCATGCGTGGCCCTGATCATGTGTATGACCTGGTAAATGATCAGTACCAACGGCTATTTGGCAGACGCAAAATTAAAGGCAAGCCTATGCTGGAAGCACTTCCTGAATTGAAAGGACAGGGATTTAATACGATTCTGGACAGCGTATATGAGACCGGTGAACCTTATGTGGGAATTGATATTCCGATAAAATTAGCGCGGGATGAAAACGTTCCTCCGGAAGAACGCTACTTCAATTTCAGCTATCAACCTATGTATGATGACGATAAACATATTTATTCCATCCTCGTTTTCGGATATGAGGTAACCGAACAGGTGATTTCCAGGAACAAGAATCAGGAAAGTCAACAGTTGCGTGAGAAGGAACTGGAAGAGAAAGTGTTGCAGCGCACCCTTGAGTTGAGCACGGCCAATGAATCACTGCAACAAAAAAACCTGGAGATCGCCATCAGTAAATACAACAAACGTTTTCTAACTGAATTCTCCGAACGCTTTTCCGCTTACAAACCGCATCTTGAATTTTTTAATTCACTGGTTAAATATATAGCGGACCTTACTGCGCTTGAATATGTATTTGTAGGTAAGGTAGTTGCAACCGACAGCGGTCAATTGATGATTCGCACCATCTCCTTTACTGCACTGGGTAAGCTTGCAGAAAACATTCAGTTTCTGCCGGGTAGTGGTTTTTATGAACAGGTATCACCTGATGCACACTATGATTTTCCCTCGCAATTGATGGAGGTGATCAGGGAACACCCTGCATTTGATGTGCTTACCGGTTTCATTGGCTTTCCACTATTTGATGCAAAAGGAAAAGTTCAGGGAATGCTGGCAGTGATGCATAGTAAAGAGATTGAAGATCCGGAATCGGTGGCTTCCGTACTCAGAATTGTAGCCGGACGTGCTGAAATAGAACTCGAACGTATCCACTATGAAGAACAATTAGAGCAAACCAATATTTCTCTGGAAGAGAAAATTACAGAACTCGGAAAAAAGAACAAGGAACTTCAGTCATTTGCCTATGTGTCGAGTCATGATCTGCAGGAACCCTTACGCAAAATACACAGCTTCGCATTGCGTATTCTGGACAAAGAAAATGACAACCTGTCGGAAACCGGCAAAGATTATTTTCGCCGGATGCAGTTGGCTGCACAACGCATGCAACAACTTATCGAAGACCTGCTATTGTACTCCCGTACCAGCACTTCAGAGAGAAAATTTGAAGATACTGACCTGCAAAAAATTGTGGATGAAGTAACTGCTGAACTCAGAGAAACCATTCGTGAAAAGCATGCTACCATACGCACCGGTGAACTCTGCAATGTGCATGTTATTCCATTCCAGTTTCGTCAGCTCATTAATAACCTGATAAGTAATGCTTTGAAATTTTCAAAACCGGGGCAACCGCCACTCATTGAAATCAGCAATGAGATGGTAGACGGCATTAAAGAACATACGGAGTTGTTATCACTTAAAGATGGAACTGAAACGTTGCGAACAGTAAGAATGAAATCAGCGGAAAGATATTGTCATATCACGGTGTCGGATAACGGAATTGGCTTTGAGGCAGAATATAAGGACCGCATTTTTGAGGTATTTCAAAGACTGCATGGAAAGAGTGAATATCCCGGAACCGGAATCGGCCTGGCTATCGTAAAAAAAATTGTAGAGAACCACAATGGCATCATCACAGCCACAGCCGAATTGGACAAAGGGGCACGATTTGATATATATATTCCGCAAAGCATTTAACAATGCATGGCGACAACTGCCGGTTCAGGTAGATCGAAACAGTCATTGTTCACCTGCAAATCCGGGATTATAATTTCTTGTAGTCTGTAAGTCAAAAGACATTCAATTAAATCACGCAATCTGACAGAAAGTGCTTAAAACACTCAATAATCACGTACCATAAAGTGTTTAAATGAATCCGGGAATGAATATTGTAGCAATGATACCCCAAACGGGAAGTAATCTACTCAGCATTCCATATGCTGCTAATTCTTACTTACCGGCACTTACCCCAAAGCTCTTTGTTTTCATGTGCGTATAAGCGGGCTTTGTTTTCTGATTGATATTTTTTTCACGTAAACCTATTAACCATGCCTTCTATTCTGATTATTGATGATGATGTCGATATGTGCTTACTGCTGCAACGCTTTCTTACAAAAAACAACTACCAGGCTGATATTGCGCATTCCGGCGCAAAAGCACTGGTAAAAATGAGTGAAAAGAAATACCAACTGGTACTTTGTGATTTCCGGCTGGGTGATACCGATGGAAGAGAGGTGCTGAAGACCATCAAATCATTGTATCCGGCAATTGTCGTGATCATTGTGACCGGCTATTCTGATATAAGGATTGCAGTTGATGTAGTGAAACTGGGTGCTTTTGATTACATCACGAAACCCCTTATTCCTGCTGAGGTATTAATTATTATTGAGAAGGCACTCTCTTACTCCGGCATAATTGTATCCTCTACCCAATCTACAGATCAAGAGGCAACAAAACAGGTTTCCCGAACTGAATCTTTCTTTGAAGGTTCAGGACCTGAGTCAAGAGAAGTATATAAGCAGATTCAGGTAATAGCGCCAACCGGCTACAGTGTAATCGTATATGGTGAAAGCGGAACAGGCAAGGAAGTAGTGGCTAAGGCTATACACAGCAAAAGTGAACGGAAAGAATACCCATTCATAGCCTTGGACTGTGGAACCTTAACAAAAGAACTGGCAGGCAGTGAATTGTTCGGCCATGAAAAAGGAGCCTTTACCGGTGCTGTAGCGACAAAAACAGGTCATTTTGAACTAGCACATAAGGGCACATTATTACTCGATGAAGTGGCCAATCTCCCATATGATGTACAGGTATCGTTGCTAAGGGTTATCCAGGAAAGGAAATTCAAACGTGTGGGCGGAATCAAAGACATAGAGGTGGATGTAAGAATAATTGTTGCTTCCAATGAAAATCTGCAGGATGCCTATAAGAAAGGAAAATTCCGTGAAGATTTGTACCACCGGTTTAATGAATTCAGCATTCATGTGCCGCCATTACGACTGAGAAAAGATGATATCATGAATTTCGCGAATTACTTCCTGGACATTTCCAACAGTGAACTGGACAAGAAAATTACCGGATTCGATCAGGAGGTAACAGAACTATTCATGCATTACGCTTGGCCGGGTAATCTGCGAGAATTGAGAAATATTATTCGCCGTGCTGCACTCCTGACAGATAAAGGAGAAGTGAAAACAGCCGCACTTCCTGTAGAACTTGCCAACTTCCATTTGATTACTGAACCAACCGATAGCAAAAGCGCTGAATTGAGCTCTCAACCAGATAATGACCTGAAGTCTACAGCAGCAGAAGCAGAACTGCAGGCGATCAGAAGAGTGTTGAAACAGGTAAACTATAATAAGACCCGTGCAGCCAAACTCTTAAATATCGACCGTAAAACTTTGTATAATAAAATGCGTCATCTGGAAGTGTAGTGTAAAAAAAGTTCTCAAAAGTGGCAAAGAATAACACACTGCAAGACTGCACTGTATTATATGCTAATCATTACATTTTCGCAATACACTATCACAAAGGGTGAAACGTAAGCAATATAATTCAACTTTAACGATTCTCTCCTTTGGTCATCCTTTTGCTGCTGTACTAAAGGTGCCCTGAGCTCCATCTAAATGCAAACTCAACCAGCCATAAGATTGTATGACCAATAACGCCAGAATTCTGATCGTTGATGATGAGCCGGAAATTTGTTTGCTGCTCTCCAAAATTATTAAAAAATCGCATCCGGAAACAGTATCGGTGAACACGGCTTCAGCAGCGTTAACCGCTGTAGAAGAACTGAAACCATCCCTTATTTTTCTTGACATCAGCTTACCTGATGGCAATGGCCTCGATCTGCTTAGTAAGTTCACATTCCGGTATCCACTGATGAAAGTAGTTATGATCAGTGCATTTGACAAATACAGAAATACAGCATTTAGTATAGGTGCATATGCATTTCTATCAAAACCCTTTACCAAAAGTGCCGTTACTGATGTATTGACTTTAAAGTCATAGTATGATGGCGTGTTCGGTGAAGTACGATATTCCCCAGTCTGTGTAAAAATTTCCCATCACTAACTCAGCAGATTGTACTTTCCTTTGATTGTATCAGTCAAAAACTGCCATTAATACAGCTATTTGGTTCAATAATCCATTTATTAAATCTGGCAGGATTTTGATACTTAGAGATAGTATAATCATTAAATCAAACAACATGGGAAATTTACTTTATATTATTGCAGTAGTGCTTATCATTGGATGGGCATTGGGATTCTTCGTCTATTCAGCAGGATCGATTATCCATATACTGCTTGTAATTGCAGTTATTGCTGTGCTGATTCAAGTTATAAGAGGAAGAAATCCTCTTACTTAATCTTAATCATTAAAAACAAAAAACTATGAACACGCAAATCCTAAAAGGCAACTGGAATGAATTAAAAGGAAAATTACAGCAGCAGTTTGCCGATCTCACAGATGACGATCTTTTATACGAAGAAGGTAAGGAAAACGAATTGTATGGCCGTCTTCAGAAGAAGCTTGGTAAAACAAAAGAGGATGTTGATCAAATTATTGAAAATCTCTAATGTGAATCTATCTAATATGGGTTAGGTGGTTTGATTCACAAAATGGGGGTGTTTAACAGCCGGCTGCAATGCAAAGCAGCCGGCATTTTTTTTGAAATCAATTCAAAGCCAGGTGCATTGAAAGAAGACACTAAATCCTTACCACCAAAACATTCAATAGCATTGCGTTTTAAACCGCATGAATAAGCACACGTGCTCCCTTTTTTATAGCATACTGTAACAGCGCATGGGTAAACAGGTAGGCATTCGTTTGTGCTGCATCCTTCGACAGAATTGCAGCCGGAGCATTTATATCATACAGCTCTTTTAAATCATCCTCATTCAACCACGTGACTCTTAATTCATTTTGCTTCCTGATAAGATACTCCTCGCGAAGCCAAAGCTCATCCTTTTTCTTGCAGCATAGTACAGGCTCTGCTTCTTCTGAAAATCTTTAAATCCTATCTTAGTTGCAATAGCTTCCAGTTTGTAAATCGCTTCCAGGCATAGCTGATACGCCTGCACAGCATTTTGATAGCCGGTTAAGTGGATTAGCCGGTGGAGTGGTGTATCAATCTCATATTGAAGCAAAGAAGTGCTGGCACAAGTGCTACCCAAACCAATCGTACGTCCATCGAGTACGACGCAGTCAATTCCATTATTTACAAGGTAGTAAGCAGCTAATGACCCGGAAATGCCCCCGCCGAGAATTATTACCTCTGTAGTTATTGATGAAGAAAACTGCGCATAATTATATGGCAGTCAGTTTTGTATTAGCCAGAATGGATTACCTGAGCTTAAATTCATAATAGGATATTCCGGCATATAAAAAAACAGGTCAAAAGCAATCTATATGAACCAGTAACCCCACCAGCGAGTTTCATTTTTTCAATGAACTCATTTTCACGTAAATTAACTTCTAACCTGTTTATACCATCAAAAGAAACCTATTAAACTATTCCTGTGTTGCTTCTGCATTAATAAAGCCTTCAGCTATTGCAGTCAATAATTGATCCGCTTCCTTCTCCTCCTGAAGATTCTCTTCCAATAAATCTGCTACTGCATCTTCCCCAATGGTCCTGGCGATTTGCGCCAAGCCGCCATATGTTGCGATTTCATAGTGTTCCACCTTCTGTGCCGCGAGGATAAGTCCTGCATCCCGTATCATAGTTCCTCTTTCCGTATCCTCAATAATGCTTTCCCCTTCCTTTACCAGGCCTTCCATAGCGTCACATTTTTTTGCCTGCGGCTTCTCCTTCAACTTTTGAAAGATTTGTTCCAACCTGGAAACATGTCCATTTGTCGCCTCCAAATGATCCGCAAAAGACTTCTTTAATTCATCGCTGGTGGCAGCTTTTTGCATCTTCGGCAATGCCTTAACCAGGTGCTTTTCTGCCCAATAGATATCTTTCAGCTCATTAATAAAAAAATTTCTGAATTCCGATTTTTCGCCTTCAACATTTTTGTCTTCTGGCTGCTTTCCCTTTGCAGTTGCAGTACTTTTACGACTATCACTTTTTTGCATCTTGCTAAATTTTAGAGTTAAGAATAGTTCCTGAATTGTAATAACTGTGCCAATAGGAAAACAGCACTCGAACCAGGCAAATCATATGGATGATTGTGAACTATTTTCTCAAAATGTGTACAATGTTCCGCAGGCTCATTGGCCCGGGATTATACGTTGCAAAAGCCGAATCAATCCGAATCACTGCGGCATCAGGATTGGCGAAGCCGATCATGCTATGGAGCTTCTAGTCCTCCATGGTCATTTCTATGTTGCCGAATTCACCCGCGAAAACGCAATATGAGTGGTTAGTCAATTGTTCCTTCAGATGAAAAGCTGGAGAAATACAGGAGATGCAGTTGAAGAACTAAATGCCGATGATAGTCCGGTATTGTCAGCCTCTTCCTTTGCTTCCCGGGCAACAGGATATGAAAAATGGTCCCTTTGCAAGGGTGCAGGTTGCATAATATTCTTCGCCAACATGAAGTCGCAGCAAAGTGATAAATAGTTGCTGAGCTCATTTTTGCTCAAAGACTTTTCCATTGTCGGCAAACATTATTTAATACCCTATGTTATCGCGGCCGATAGGGTTTTATGGCAATGTGCAGGTAACTAAACGAAACAAATAAGCATTTTTTAAGCAGACCGTTTACAGCATATAGAAAGTCAGTATTTGAAATATACTTACCGTAGACAGCACTATAAAACATTGTCTGATTTTGATATGAAAATTCCTTAACTTGGTCACGCTTTTTACTTCGGGATTTTGCCTATGAATCATAATCCTACACTTCTTATTATTGATGATGACCCTGACGATGTAGAGCTATTCATGGAAGCTGTATCCCTGGTGGCACCATCCGTAAAATGTATCAGCATGCAGGATGGAAAAGAAGCGTTAGAATTTTTGATCCAAGCAACTTCATTACCGAATCTTATTTTCCTGGATTTAAACATGCCGCGGCTTAATGGTTTTCAATGCCTGAAAGAAATTAAAAGAATCAGCAGGTTATCTATTATACCCGTTGTTATCTATTCCACTTCGAAGCAGGTGGAAGATGAAACAGAAAGCCGGAAACTTGGCGCAATAGAATTCATAACCAAACCTACACATTTTGAAGATATATGCAGGGCCATTAAGAAAACACTTCGTGCGAACAAACCATTCTGAATAGTAACTGCTACAAAAGTGAAAGGCATCCACTTTCACAAATTTTCTCTTCCGATACATTTGCATAACAGTATGGCATCATTTTTATAAATCCCATTATTAAATGATACTACTATGCTAAAATGGGCTGCTATTTTTCTTGTGATTGCAATCATTGCCGGTGTATTCGGATTTACCGGTATTGCCGCAGGTGCTGCATCAATTGCTAAAATTTTGTTCTTTATTTTCCTTGTTCTTTTTCTGGGAGCTCTTCTTTTCGGAAGTGCTCTTTTCGGGAAGAAGTAAGTTAGAAATTCAAAACTTTACAGTGCATCACTAACATTTGGTTCATCTCTTCTATTAGAAAAACAAATCAGGAAGAAGTGAAAAACTGTTAGTGGTGCTTTTTCATTTACAATTAATAAAACCGGTTACAGCATTAGCCTCTGATAAGGTGTGCATGCTACTTCAATACGTCATAGCAGCATCCTAGCATAATCCTTCCTGAGGAATATTACTCCCGGCTTGAAGATAGTTGCGCTCCATTATCTTCATGTTAAGCATTATACTTCCTTACCATCATAAATATTGAAATTGCCAGTCTTAGAATTCATGAATACACAGTTACTTAAATGCTCATAGTAACCACATATCCACTGAAACCTAACTATAATCGAAATTAAATTACATGGCTATCGCTATAAAAATAGTACCTGTGCTGCTCCCCTCTTTGCTTTGCCTGAATGTTAACTAAGTTACTTACTTGCGCTAACCACCTTCGTTTTAGCAGGGCTCTTCCTGAAATTGAAAATTTGTTTTGAAGAAGAAGGCATGCTATCACCTAATAGCAGTCCCCACGGTTTAAGACCTTCGATACGGTCGAAAATTACTTTAAGAATGGCGGTAAGCGGAATTGACAAAAACATTCCTGGTATTCCCCATAGCGCATTGCCAATAAGTACCACCACCAGCGAGACAAGGGCATTGAGCTTAACTTTGGAAGCAACAATTTTTGGCACCAGGAAATTATTGTCGAGAAACTGAATAGCCAGGTAGGCAATAAAAACAAAAAGAACATAAGAAGGAGGCATGGTGATAAGTGCCATGATCATAGCAAGGGATATTGCAATAATTCCTCCGATGTAGGGAATAATGTTCAGAATGGCACCTATAATGCCAATCAGAATGGCATATTTAATTCCGAGTATCAGTAGTGCAGTAGCATTCAATGCAGCTACAATACCGGCTTCAATTAACAAACCAACCAGGTAACTTTGAATAAGGCCTTTGGATTGCAGCAAGACATCGGCCACCTTATCATGATGCATGCGATTAAATAATTTATGAATAAACTCCAGTAAAAGGGGCTTATAGAAAAGTATCATAAAAATATAAACCGGTAACAAGAAAATAAGTACTAATACACCACTTAATGTAAGCAATGTTTTGCCGATTATCGCCCTGCTGCTTTCCACAATACCATCCCTGGTGTCTGTAATCCATGTATCAATTGCTTCCTCACTGATATTAAATGCATGTGATACAAATGCAGTTATACCGGAAAGGAAACCATTGAACTTATCCTTTAATTGCGGGAATTCCTCCGTAAATCTGCTTATCTGAGATGTTACAAAATAGAAAAGCACTGCAGTGCAAAACAATCCAAATAATAGTGCTATAAAAATAGACAGTATGCGGTTTATTCCTTTAGAATGCAAATAATTAACAAGTGGATTCAGAAGAATTGCAAAAATGGTAGCATAAATCAATGGAACAATGATGTCCTTTCCGATATACAGCATGAAAGTTAATACTACTATTCCGAGAAGTATGATAGTTGCTTTAAGATAACCTGGCAGAACCATATCGCTTTTCATATTTTATTTACTATCTCTTGTATTATTAAAAAGGTTCAGTGTGCCTTCATTACTTTCTAAACGATAACTTTAGAATAATCCTATCTCAATTCCTTCTTCATCGTCCATTGAAAGCAATCTCCAATCAATTTAAAATCACGCTGATAAGACAGATGAAAAGATGATTCGTCCCATCAGGCTCTCGCAGGTTCATAATATTTCATTCCTCACCATGCTGCAATCACCAAAATACTCCTGTAAAATATGCGCTGCATAACTCATCCTTAAAACTATTTGCTGGTCACTTCCATTTCGTCAATACTATACTGAGGATCCGAAACCATGAAATTTAATTATTGAATCTCGTTTTAAAAGGATTCAAAAAAATCAGGTGATCTTGAATTTATGCATCGGTATCTTTGCTCGGTCTGATACATTATTCTTGCCATTTAACTTATCATGCGCAAAATCGTGAACAGGTTTAATGCTGCATTGCACGAATGCACTTCTTTATTCCTTCAACTACCGGCATGTGCTATACTTAAAACCTTTTAGCATCTTCCGTTATTAAAATACGTGTCTTGCTGAAGATGCAGGAGCATCACGCAATGTTTTAATCGTGTTATGTGCTTCCTGCAATTCTCTTTTCTGCTTTGAAATAATCTGCCGTGCGGGAACCGGAAGAATCACATCTGCCATTAATGCCTCTTCATAGGTTCTCAATGCCACATCCTCGCCATATTCACATGAATTCAGGATGGCCTTCCTGTCATTACCGGATAAGGCGGCTTTGATATCCATCCAGATTCGAAAGATTTTCCCATCCGTACGGGTGCCCTCCACCGGTTCCCCTTGCAGCTCAATTACCTGCTTTTCTAACTCTGCCGCAAAGACTTCACTTTGCAGGCTGTGCCTGGCAAACAATTCCTGAAGTACCGGATCGCTGATCTCGGCTACGGCAACCTTATACCCTTCACGCCTGTCATTGTTTATCTGAATCAGGTCGTTTAAAGTGGCAACAATTTTTTTTGAAGACTCTTCCATATTTGCTTTTCCACCTCATTTTCAACAACTACACCATTTTATGAAAAACCTTAAAAATGAAAATAATGGCTGTTTAAAGCAGATAACATTGGATACTGAAAATAAAAAGGAATGAATATTGTAGCGAATGCTCCACAGATGAGTATTATTCTACTCATTCAATGAAATGTGGTAATCAGGCATAAGAACCATTAGCATAAACTTCATTAAATTTGATTGCAACAGGTCTGAAATTACAAGCACTTTTTAATTGATCATTTTTTAATCAAAACCATTTTCCACCATGCATTCTATACTTATTATTGACGATGATGTTGACATGTGCTTGCTGTTGCAACGATTCCTGATAAAAAATAACTACCAGGCAGATGCTGTTCATACCGGGAGTAAAGGATTGCTAAAACTCACTGAGCAGAAATACAGTTTGGTGATCTGCGATTTTCGGCTAGGTGACACTGACGGAAGAGAAGTGTTAAAAACTGTGAAGGCATTATATCCTGATACACCCGTAATTATTGTTACCGGTTATTCTGATATCAGGATTGCGGTGGACGTAGTAAAACTTGGTGCCTTTGACTATGTAACAAAACCGCTCATTCCTGCAGAAGTACTAAGCATTATTGAAAAGGCCCTTAATGTCTCCGGTGCATTGAAAGCATCAACTCCGATAGCATCGGTAACCGCCATGGATGCTTCCGTAAAAGCAAAGCAAACTTCGGATGCCTTTTTTGAAGGAGACAGTGTGGAATCGCATGAAATGTATAAACAGATCCAGGTTATAGCTCCTACCAATTACAGCGTGATTCTTTATGGAGAAAGTGGAACCGGTAAAGAAGTAGTGGCAAGAACAATACATAGCCGCAGTGCCAGAAAAGAGTATCCATTTATCGCTATGGATTGTGGTACGCTAACCAAAGAATTAGCCGGCAGTGAATTATTTGGTCATGAAAAAGGGTCATTTACCGGTGCGGTAACAGCAAAAACCGGGCACTTCGAACTTGCACATAATGGTACACTCTTGCTGGATGAAGTAGCCAATCTGCCATATGATGTGCAGGTGTCTTTACTGAGAGTTATACAAGAACGAAAATTCAAAAGGGTTGGTGGAATAAAGGATATTGATGTAGATGTTAGAATAATTGTTGCATCAAACGAAAATCTACAAGATGCCTATAAAAAAGGAAGATTCCGTGAGGATTTGTATCACCGTTTTAATGAGTTTAGTATACATGTTCCACCACTACGCGTAAGGAAAGACGATATTATGAGCTTTGCCAATTACTTTCTTGAAATTTCGAATGTAGAACTAAATAAAGCAATTACCGGCTTCGATCGTGAAGTAACTGAACTCTTCATGAATTATTCATGGCCGGGAAATTTGCGTGAACTGAGAAATATCATACGGCGAGCAGCTTTGCTTACTGAAAAAGGAGAGGTTAAAGTCAATTCCCTTCCACTTGAACTGGTCAATTATAAACTGATTGCAGAGCCCCAGCATGCTATTAATACAGAACTGAGCAAATCTTCCTTTGAGACTGATCTGAAAGGAGCAGCAACAGAAGCTGAGCTCGAGATGATCAAAAAAGTATTGCAACAGGTCAACTTTAACAAAACCAAGGCAGCTAAAATTCTGAATATTGACAGGAAAACACTGTATAATAAAATGAGACACCTTGATGTATGATAGGCGACCTTATTCCTCATCAAAGTAAATTAATGTACCGCTTAATTACACGTCCATTTAATATAAGAATAAATACGCAATGCTTAAAATAACAGGACTAATAAAAGACTAAACAAAATAACGCTCATCCTTTACCTAGTTGGTCATGATATTGCTTTAAAAAACCAAATACTTTCCAGGATAAGTTAAAATGAAGTTGCTTTCTAAATCTTATGGCCACCAATAAGACCGTACTCATAATAGATGATGAGCAGGAGATATGTATGCTACTGGCTACTATCGTCAAGAAAAACAGCCTTAACCCGGTTTATGTGCATAGCATTTCTGATGCAGTGCTTATTGTTGAAAAATTCAGACCTATACTTACATTTTTAGATATTAATTTACCCGATGGTAATGGGCTGGACCTTCTCGGTACATTAACATCTCAATATCCAAAGATGAAAGTCGTGATTATAAGTGCATTTGATGGTTTTAGGGAAAGAGCAATAAATATTGGAGCACATGGATTCCTGTCTAAACCTTTTACGCAAAAATCAGTGGCTGAATTGTTAATTGCAAACGAGACAGCATGATAGTATTTAGTGCGTTGTAACTACGCAGCAGATGAAGATTCAAAATGGAACACGGATGACACTGATCGGAAGGATTGTTACGGATTTAATTTTTTCCTGATCATTTTCAATCCGCTTTTATCAGAACAGTTCGTGTATTAAGCATTAACTCAAAATTGTTTTCATCTGTGCTGATCAGTCAAATCCCTGTCATCCGTGTGCTATTTTTCCCTTCGGCTGAGTAGTTACAGCGCCTTTTATTCTCAATATGTGGAAATTTTTGCACGCTTTTAGAAAACGCATTGATACTTCCTGATTTGATTTAATTGAAATAATCCACTAAACTTCTGATTTAATCCTGATAAGACATCACTTTATCAATTGGCAGGCTTTTTAAGGCTATGACTATTATTGCGTCAAACTAATCAACTACTAAAATCAAACTTACTGACATGGGCAATTTATTATACGTAGTAGCCGTAATCCTGCTAATAGGTTGGGCATTTGGATTTTTTGTTTATTCAGCAGGCTCTATCATACATATTCTGCTTGTAATAGCGATCGTTGCCATTTTGCTGCGTGTTATACAGGGCAGGAATCCGATATAATGTTTAACTCGCTGATAAACTATATCGTTGTTAATGCTCCAGGCATTGCAAGAGATTTTTATTCAATAAATTGAATCAATCAGACAGGGATTATCGAAGTGTGTATTTTCCCGCTTGAACTTCCTTTTGTTTATGCCGGCCGTATGCTGATTTGTGAAGAAGGCATTACTTTTAATATCAAGTAAGAACCATACAGCAGTTTCTAATTCTTTTTATTTGGAGAAAAATCAAAGGTTAGCAGAAAGGAGGTCCCCAATGAAGGCTTGCTTTCCACTTTAATCGTACCCTTATGATTGAGGATTATATTCTGAGTGGTAGTAAGTCCCAGGCCCATTCCTCTTGGTTTTTTAGTATAGTACGCTTCAAATATTTTTTTCTGCTCTTCAGGTGTCATTCCCTTTCCATTATCACTGATAATAACGATGCATTGGTCATTCCTGCCCTCGGTTCTGAAGGTTAATATTCCATGATCTTCTTCCACTGCTTCAATGGCATTAATAATGATATTGAGCAAAGCAATCTTGATCTGCTCTCTATCAATATACACATCGCAGATATCATTGGAATATTCCTTCACTATTTTCATGCGCTTCAACTGCACTCGGTCATGCGCCAATTCCAGCGCTTCATCTATCAGCGCATTGATGGAAACATCTTCATAATTTAGTTCAGCAGTCTTGGTGGAATTGAGCAGGTTAATAATAAGCTGATTAATACGGTTGCAATTACGGTCGATCATTTCTATCAATGAAAGCATAGATTCAGAAGGATTTACTAAATCATCCTGTAACTGCTGAATCGCCAGCTTCACATTGGTAAGCGGATTTCTGATTTCATGAGCTATAACCTGTGCCATTCTTCCGGTGAGCGCAAACTTCTCTGCCATACGCAGACTCTGCTCATGATCAAGTAATTGCAACTGTGCTTCTGCCTGGTTAATGGAATAACGCATACTTCTCTCCAGAATATTCGAATCAATCTGGCCTTTTACCAGGTAATCAGCTGCCCCTGCATTCATGGCCTCCATATCTATTCTCTCATCACCCTGTCCTGTAAAAATAATGACAGGAATGTGGTTATTATTTTTCCGTATTTGCTTTAATAGTTCAATACCGGTATACCTGCCCAACATAAAATCAATCAGGAAAACATCGTATTCATTATCCTTTATCTTGTCGAGCGCATCCTCATATCCAGGTGACCATTCAATTATATAACGCTGACGTGTGATGTCCTTAAGCAGGTCCTGGATGATCATAAAATCTTCCTCATCATCATCTACCTGCAATATCCGGATTGAATCTTTCATATAGGAATGTTTTGACTTATTTTGGAAGTTCAACAATCTCAAGCCAATAGTTTCCAATTGACTTCATTACATTAACCAAAGCTGAATAGGTAACCGGCTTGATCACAAAACTATTGACACCCAGTTTATATGTTCTCATCACATCTTCTTCTTCTTTTGAGGTAGTGAGAATGATTACCGGGATCTTACACAATTCAGCATTCGTTTTTATTTCAACTAAAGCCTGACGACCATCCTTCCGTGGCATATTCAAATCAAGTAAAATGATGCCTGGTGTGGTGTATTCAGGGGTTGCTGCGTACTTTCCGCACCGGAGCAGGTATTGCATCAACTCTTCTCCGTCATTTACAAAGATCAGATCATTCGTCAGCATACACTCGTCAAATGCTTCCCTTATAATCTCGCGATCCTCCTCATCATCCTCAGCAATAAGAATGGGAACATCTTTCTTTAATCTCTTTACCAAATTCATGTGATATGATACTTTTTTTGCTTTAACGGCAATGTAACAATAAATACTGCCCCTTTTCCGGGATATCCATTTGCAACAATGGTACCATTGTGAATCTCTATGATCTTTTTACAAATAGCAAGACCAATTCCAGTTCCATCGTACTTACTTTTGCCGTGTAGTCGTTGAAATATTTGAAAGATCTTATCCTTGTATTTTTCATCAAAACCAATCCCATTGTCAGTAAATGTTATCCGGCAGAACTTACGTTCACCACCCTCTGCAGGTTTTAAACCGGAAGCATCAGCTACGTACTCACTATCGATGGTGATTACAGGAGGCCTCCCTTCTGCTGCAAATTTCAAAGAATTATTGATGAGGTTTTGAAAAAGCTGATACAATTGAACTTTCATACCTTCAATTGAAGGTAGCTGCTGACAAGTGATGACCGCTGATTTTTGATGAATAATAACCTCCAGGTCAGATAACACTTCCTGAACGAGCACATTCAGGTTAACGGTTGCTATTTCAGATTGAATACTTCCGGTGCGTGAATAACTGAGCAGATCACTGATCAGTCCCCTCATCCTCAATGCAGCGTTGCTGATTCGCTGCAGATAATTTCCGGCCTCCGTATTCAGTTCAATATCACTTTTTAATTTCAGCAAATCAATAAATGTTAATATTTTCCTTAGGGGTTCCTGAAGATCATGCGAAGCCACATAGGCAAACTGCTCCAGTTCCGCATTGGAACGCTGTAATGCAACTACATTATTCTTGAGGTCAATTGCAGATTTTTTCGAGTCTGTAATATCCTGGATTGTCAGCGTAAATCCATCTCTCAATTTAACAGCTGTAGCATGGTACCAGCGTATTGTTCCATCCAGGGTAGATTCAAACTCCGTATCATGGGATATTCCCTTTTCTACAACCTGCTTGAACTGTTCAAAAAAATTATCAAACTGTTGTTCCGGAAATATTTCCAGCAAAGTCATTCCGATAACAGTATTCACGTTCTTTTGCAATAGCTTTTGAGAAGTTTCATTAGCCTGGATTAACCTGAAATCAATGATGTTATTATTTACGTCGCGTATTGACTCAAATGACTGAATAACATTGAGAGATGAATTAAGCACACTGTCAAGCAACTGTTGCAGGATCAGCCTCTTCCGTAATTCAAAGAGTGTAAATATCAACGGAACAATAACGAGCGCAAGTGCCATCAGCGAAAAAATAGTGATGGTAGTGCGGGTCTGCTTAGTAGATCGCTCCAGGTTAGCCTTCCGCTGCCGCATTAAATCCAACTCTTCCTCCTTCGCATCCTTCACCACATCCCTGATCTGATTCATCACTGCATTGCCTTGCCTGAAGCTCTCTATACTTAATTGTTCATCTTTCAAATTCAGATCCAGTAATACTCGCCGCTTCAGTATCAGGGAATCGAGAAGCGCTAGCCTTTTCACCTGGTTGACATTATCAGCGACCAGCTTTCTAAGTCTTTGATTTGTTTGATACAATTCAGGTCCTGCTGTTGAATAAGCTCCTAAAAAAGCTGAATCACGGGTTAGAATGTATCCACGCTGACCGGTTTCAGCATCCTTCATAATAGACAATAATTCGTCAAATCCTGAAATTACCTGTTGTGTATGAATCACTTCCCCTGTATTCACATGCAGCTTTGTCATGCTTAGAAGTGACAGATTAATAATCACAAGTACCAGGATAAATGCAAAAACGAAAATCAATAAAATTCTTTTGAAGAGGTTGCCCTCTCCCAGCATTAAACGACCTAACAACGGGACTTTTCTTTTTTGTGCAACCATACTTTCAGCTTACAGCGAATATACTTGAATTGAAAGTCATTCCTTTCCTTCCTATAAAAAATAACCCTTGTAAGACTTTCTTTACAGAATTTTGGACCAGGACATAATTCGGCTCACTAACCATATACTCAAAGTTTCACACCCCTGATCTACATGCCGACGGGTACTGAATAACTTCAAATCCTGAAGTCGCTGGAAAGGAAGGGAATATTTTCAACCGTAGTTTTTCTGCAAAGTAATGCAAGTTTATTATAGAGCTGCTCCTCATCGGCAGGCAATGAGAGGTTGTTTTGCTCTATCCTTTTAAAAACATCCCTGAGTATCTCCTCTGCAATCTTCCAATCAGGAAAAATCTTCCAGATTATCAAAAGCAATCCATCATGATACAGTTCATAGATCAGTTCAAGATCTGTCTCATCATGACCCGGTACGTTGAAAATATTAGGCTCTTTCATCAAATCAGATTTAAGGCTAATTAATGTGGTTCCCATCGCAAAATTCTTCATCCACTTGGTTCTACGAACTTTCCATAAACTTTTTACCAAGCTTTCATGCAGAAAAGCATTTGTTTTCTAATAGCTGCTGAGCATATGCAATTTATTGTTGGGTCTCTACGGTCTTTTTAGCAATTTCTTCCACGCTCGACATAAATTGCTGTACATCATCGTCTCCATAAATTCCAAAGGCATCAGTAAGTGTTCCCCTGGCACCATCACTTGTTTCAATAGCATACAATATTGCACTGTCATCCGGATCACTTTCACCTTCAAAGCGGTAAAAGTTCAATACTTTAACCTCGGCAGGTGTATAGGTTATTTCTGAATCCGCTGCTGCTAATGTGTTACCTCTAACCATAAAATTTACAGTAAACCCTTTCTCGATCAATGAGTTAATACAGGAACTCATCGTTTTCATATTAATCTTTTCATCGTTCTTTTTCATGACGGGGTTAATTTAAGTGAGTTGATGCTATTGGACCAATAAATCAAATTGATTCCATTCTCTTTTGCATTTCGCCTTCAGATTAATAGCCTTTTCACAGATACATTTCCTGAGAAAAACGTATCAATCTGAAGAGCTCGATGCATTAGGATATTGATGTTACTGTTGCTTTTGCGAACCAGGTTCACCGGGCCCGATGTTGTTTGTTTCATTGGATTCATAATATTCCTGATCCGCTGCCACCGGTTCAGCTATACTGTTTTGGTTTTCATCTTCCTCTTCCTCATAGTCAGGGGAAATAGTTGGTCTGTCAATTCTTTCCTTCCTTAACGGATCATTTTCATCACCTCTTGTAAAATCATTGTCTTCATCCTTGCGCTCCGGCTTCGGCATAGGCGGACTTATTTCAGTAGGTACCTTGCGATCATTGGTAACATCAGGCTTGTTTTGATTTTGGCTTTTGCCATCATTATTGCTTTTCATCAGGTCTGGTTTTTAGATATTAATGTTTGAATTTCCATTAAGAAAAGTCGTGCCATTTTATAATGAATTCTAAAAGAATTGGTTTTAGCTCACCTTGTTTTATTTGTGCGGATAAATTACCCGGATCGGGAAATAATGTCCCCGCCAAAACGGACATGTCCGTAGAATAACCATACTTATTAACTGAATCCAATGCCCTAAAAAATGTGGCAGGAATTTTAGTAAATGGATAGTAATCTATTATTAACCCATAAACAACGTAAACTAATGAATTCGAAAATTTTTGTTGCCGCGCTCTCCGGACTGGGAGCAGGAATTGCCTTAGGGATGTTATTAGCCCCGGACAAGGGCACTGTTACCCGCCAGCGCGTAATAGATAAAGCAACTGGTCTAACTGACCACTTGAAATCTACTGCAGAAAAAACCATTGATAAAATCAATGAGCTTGGATCTTCTGCCCGCAGCACGTATGAAAAACTTACGCGCGAAGTAGAATAACCAGTAGTGCTATTTCCGTCCAGCTGGTCTTAAAGCTGGACGGACAGCACTATTAATATTGATCAACTTACTATAAAATAAAATCCAATGAACCAGGTGGAAGCACTATTGAAAGAGCTTAAAGACTACATATCCTTACGACTTCAGATCACTCAACTAAAATACAGCAGCAAAACATCCCTGGTAACTTCCTCTGTACTAACCTACATGCTAATCTCCATGGTAGTATTCTTTTTTGTTCTCGTGCTTACCATAGGTATTGCATTATGGATGGGCAACCTGCTAGGAGAATGGTACCTGGGTTTCCTGATCATGGCAGGAATTTATTTGCTGATTGGCTTAGTGATCTTCACATTCAGGAACCGTTGGATTCGTATTCCCCTTAACAACCTGATTATAAAAGAAATTTTTGATGAAGACTAATAATAAGACCGTTTATTCCATAAAGAATGCAGGCGAACTAAAAAATAAGGTTCAACAACTTGAATTGCTTCGCTATGAAAAAGAAATGCAAATCAAAGAGGATGCTTTTGCACTTTTAGAATTGGCTAAACCGGTAAACATTGCAAAAAGACTGGTTGTCAAATCAGCATTGGTTAAAAATACATTTACCAAAAAGGGCATTACCGGCAACCTTATGCAAATCGGTATGGTCTACCTGCTGAGGAGAATATTTAAGAACCAGAAGTAAAATGCATGAACGGGATTCCTTTTCTCTGAAAAACAGATTCCTTCCAATTCAATTGATTTGCTATAGCTCGCCGTTAATAGTAGCAGCAAGATGACTTTCTTCGTAATGATTGGCACTTTATTTAAAAGTGCAATTTAAACTACGATGTCATGAACTTCGAAGCTTTCCAGTTTAAACCGGAACGCCTGCTTTCCCGCTATTTTTTTGCTGTAAATATTTATCAATCAGTTCAGGTACTTTTTCGAATACAGCCGACAGTCCTTTGGTTGAACGGGCAGGGAGAAACTGAATCTCATCACCTTTGGTAACGAGGAAGCCAACCGGGCCCATTCCCATTCCGGCGCCTATACCTGTACCCGCACCTTCTCCTTCACCCGCATTCTTTGCATTGCCCTTTCCTTCACCACCTCCGCCACCAAAACCTAGCCCTACAGACATAACCGGCACACAGGTAAATTCACCGAGTTTAAACTGTTGTCCAATAATAGTTTCTGTTTTTGCTTCCGATTTAAGAAAATCTGTCATTTTGCCGAGCACTTCATTAAAGTTGTTCATGGTCTGTTGTTTTTGTTATGAGTAATTGATGAAATAATGAATGCCCATAAGATTCGGGCAAGATTATTTTGAATCACAAGCACAATCCTGTTTTCATTTTGAAAATTAACGCTGATGTGCTTGCGCGTGAGGTTACCTAAACCGTAAATGAGCGGGTATAGCATTCCGTTGAGTGGCATACTTCCGGAATCGAATGATACATCGCATGTTGTAATTCTAAAGGTCTTCATAACCATCCACCATTTCCGAAAGGGCAATCCTGCGCTCTTTGAACTTTGCATCTTCTCTTTAACAATTGCATTCTTCGGATTATTTCTTGCCATCAAGTCAATCTGTTTTGACCAACCAATAATTTTCATATCAAGCATTAAAGAACCGCCTGTCAATCCAAGTTTTGCCATTGCCAAATGATGAAACCTGATTCTAAAAAATCCACGGTCGCTATCAATTTCCAGATATAAGGGCGCTACCAAAAGATAAAACACCAGAAAGAAAAAGATCGACAAGAAAATGATCCCGATCATCCTTTAAAAGTATTAACAGGCAAAGTTCACTTTAGAGGTTGACAGTAGAAATGATCTGGATTAGTCTTCAGGATGATAGTTGTCAATGGTGAATGAAAGACATTGTTGACATTACGTCAACCAAAATTTTCTCTCGTTTTTTAATAATGATAAGACTACACTTTAAATGCAGGGATCTAATCAATGACGGTCTATATTGCGCCAAATTCCATCATTTAATACAGGTACTAACCATCAGGAAACGATTTCTAATACAAACGGTGATAAACCAGTAATTCATCAATTGGTGACTGAATGCTTATTTTAATGCGGATTCCATAATCTTTTGCTGTTTCAGCCAGAATATCTCTAAACAGGTAGCCAACAGAACCTGCAATACACAATGGATACTTTTCAATACCCTCGTAATGCATGAGGAGCCCTGTGAAAAACTCCTCAAACGATTCTCTTACAATTTTTTGAATAATATCCTGTGACTGATGTTCAATTGCAAATGGCATCCATGAGGCCAAGAACCGGTTTGGAAATGGCTTACTATACAATTGTTCCAAAACCATTTCACGATTCATCGGACAAACAAGACTGAATTTGTGGTGGAGATCAGCAGGAAAATAACCTCTTAAATAATCACGCAGTAATTTTTTTCCAATAGCAGCACCACTGCCTTCATCACCCAGGAAATAGCCGAGCGAATCAATGCTCTTAATAATATTGGCGCCATCGTAATAACCGCTGTTGGTTCCTGTTCCTAAAATCACAGCGAATCCGGGCTCCTTTTTCAACAAAGCCCTTGCAGCACCAAGCAGGTCGGTTTCAACAAAAACTGTAGCTTCTGTAAAACATTTCATCAGTGCATCCATAACAGATTGCTTCCTGGTTGCAGCACCACAACCAGCTCCATAAAAATAGATGGCAACAGGTGTAAAACCTGAAATCTTCGATAGCACCTGCTCTTTAATTATCGAAGCGATCTCCTCACTATTTATGAAATAGGGATTCAGCCCGGGTGTAGTAATGGCTATCACACTTTCATCATCAAACAGGCGCCAGTCTGCTTTGGTAGAACCGGAATCAACTATTACTTTAATCATACTATTTATCTGTTGCCTGAACAAAATACGAAAGTAGAAATTGAAAGTTTACATAGTCTATGTAGTTGACAGATCAGGCATTTGTGATTCCTGAATTTATGCAGGATAAACGTAAACTTAAAGTCACAAGAAAAAAAATAATATGCAACTCCTGCTTCGTTTTCTTCTTAGCGTATTTGCGTCTTAGCGCTAAGTTATTGCACGAAACATCGAATTCTGTCAATCCATTTTAAGAATTGTTATGTGTCCGTATTCATGCCTTATTGCAAAGAGTCTGAAAATTTTCCCAACTTCGCTGCGCAATAAACATGTTCAATCCGGCCTGCTGCCGTAATGGGCAGGTAATAATCGCTTACATAACAAAAAAGCCACCATGTCGATATTAGATTCCATTCAAAAAACCTTTCAACCCCAGGTTCCAAAAACTTCCTCTATAGTCGTAGTTGGCACTGTAGCATTCGATTCCATTGAAACACCATTTGGTAAATCAGATCGAATAATTGGTGGTGCTGCCACTTATATTTCCCTGGCCGCATCTTACTTCAATAAAAATATCAACCTCATCTCCGTGGTGGGTGGAGATTTTCCCAAAGAGCAAATTTTACTGATGAATGCCCGTGGTGTAAAGACAGAAGGGTTACAAATAATAGAGGATGAAAAATCATTCTTCTGGAAAGGGTCTTACCACCTTGATATGAACACGAGGGATACATTGATTACAGACCTGAATGTGCTTGCTGGATTTGATCCTAAAGTGCCCGAGAGTTACCAGGATTGCGATTACCTGATGCTGGGTAACCTGACACCAACTATACAGACCACCGTAATCAACAGGTTGCGTCACAGGCCCAAACTGATCGTGCTGGATACCATGAACTTCTGGATGGAACATACACCAAAAGAACTGGCTGTAGCTTTAGAGATGATTGATGTACTCACCATCAACGACGCGGAAGCCCGTGAACTTTCCGGTGAATACTCATTGGTAAAAGCCGCAAAGAAAATTCTTGAGCGCGGCCCCAGATACCTCATCATCAAAAAAGGGGAACATGGTGCTTTGCTGTTTCATGAAAACAATGTTTTTTTCGCTCCTGCATTGCCTTTGGAAGAAGTATTTGACCCCACCGGTGCCGGTGATGCTTTTGCAGGAGGCTTTATCGGTTACCTGGCTCAGACGGATGACATCTCTTACGAAAATATGAAACGAGCCATTATTTACGGTTCCACCATGGCTTCTTTCTGTGTAGAGAAATTCGGAACAGAACGACTTGTAAGTATTACGGAAGACGATATAGAAGAACGCGTGCAGGATTTTGTAGACCTGGTGCAATTCGATATCTCATTGGTGGAATAACCATTTGAGTTCCTGCGACACGCAAATTTATATCAGCGTTCCAACAATTTCCCATCCTTCAAAGACAAGGTCGGTGTGTGGTGCATCTTTCAACTCTTCCGTCAGGTCTTGTCCGGCCCAATGCTCATAGTGATGGCCATTTCTCCAAAGGCGGCTGTCCGTCAAATCGTAGATGATGCCTCTGTAAGCCACCCATATCTGTGGTTTGTCCTGGCCATTGCGTAAGGCAAGTTGTGAACGGGTGAATTCGGGAACAGCCATTATGATCTTAAAAGTGGTAAGAAATGATAAAGATAGTTTTCATCACTGCTTTACAAATGGAATGATCTGATAAGATTCCATTTCAATAACCCTTAGTTGATACATGCCAGGGGGCAATGCTGCTATGTTAATCTTTCCATTTGCTGCTATGGTATTGATCCATAATTTTCCAAACAAATCATAGATGGCAATTTCTTGAAATGGTTCAACCATTCCAGTCTTCCTTTGAACGGTTAACCAGCTAATCCCCGGATTAGGTACTACGGTATATCCTGAAATCTGCTTTGGCCCACCCGGTGCTTCACAGGGTTGCAAATCATTGAATACCGCATCAAAAACAGCATCCTCTACTGTGTAAAAAGCGGATGAAGACCCCACCACATAGGACAACTTACTTCCATTAGTTATGAAAATTACGCCGTTCTTCAAGGAATCAAAATACATATCACTAATCAGTCCATAAGCTTCCCCGGGATGGCCGGCCATACTCCTGTCGGGGAAAACCAAGTCGCTGTTCGCAACATTCGTTGTCACATGAATACCAAGTCCCCATGCTTTGAACAAACCATAGTAATCATTTCCGTTGCTGCCGTTGTACTGCCATTGTATTGTTTTCATCAACTGAGCAGTATTACTTTCAAGTATCGCTGCATTATTGAAAGTTCCGTTATTCGCAAGCATCAGCATGAATCTCGCCAGGTCATTTGCACTGGTTCTCAAGCTGCCTTGTGGTCCGAAGATAAATCCATTGTTTCCAACCGTGTACTGACTTAAATCTAATGGCGGCGGCATTACTCCATTGTAGTTATCAGCCTGTGGCACCCAGTTATTGCCCACGTAACGGTACAATACTGCCACGTTCGAAATATCCGGAAGATCCTGAATGTTGAAACTGGCTGTCATTTGCAGTGGATCAAAAATATTTTGCTTGCAGAAAATATCAAACCGGATGCCGCTGATTATTTCTATTAATGTGCCAATTAGGCCGAAATTGGAATTGCTGTAAGAAAAGTAAGTACCCGGTTTCTTATTCAGGAAAATATTACTTGTATAATACGTACCTCCGGAAACAAAATAAGCATTTGCGGAAGGAGGTGGATTCTGACTGAATGTGGCGTTGAGAAAATTACTGTACTTGGTGCCATCAATGATGGTGGAAGTGTGCGACAGTAGCATTCGAAAGGTAATCGGATCACTCGGGTAATGCCAGTTCCGTACTGAATAGCCGAGATAGTTATTGATATCGTCATCAAGGCCAAAAAGACCCTGGTCATACAAAATCATCAATGCAGTAGCAGTCATGGATTTTGATATGGAAGCTATCCTGTACAACGTGGTGTCAGTTATAGGAACACCATCATCGTAATCTGCAAAACCATAACCTTTTGAAAAATCAATTTGCCCATCGCATACTTTCACTACCGACATTCCCATGAGCTGATAACTACTTATGATATCTGAAAGCTGGCTGTCCAGTGATTGTGCCATTGCAGTATTAAGTTCAAACTGCAACAAAAAGAGAAGGAGCAATAATAGTACAGTACTTTCTCATCATCAATTGCAAAGGTTTTGATAGCAGTTAAATCAAAAATAATAGCCTTGCCTTACAATTATTGATAGACCTTTTCCCCGACTAATTTCATCTTGAAAAGGTATTCAGCAATCTGAATCGCATTCGTAGCTGCACCTTTGCGAAGGTTATCAGAAACGATCCAGCAGTTTAATGCATTTGGCTGTGAAGGGTCGCGGCGGATTCTTCCGACAAACACCTCATCTTTACCTTCTGCATAAATAGGCATTGGATAAATATTGTTTGATGGATCATCCTGTACTACTACTCCAGGGGTATGTGAAAGTATTTCAAAAATATCCTTCAGCTCAAACTCATTTTCAAATTCCACATTCACACTTTCTGAATGGCCGCCCTTCACCGGCACACGAACGGTAGTGGGTGATACCTGTACCTCAGGAGCACGCATAATCTTCCTGGTTTCAAACACCATCTTCATCTCTTCCTTTGTATAGCCATTCTCCAGGAAGGAATCAATGTGAGGCAGGCAATTCAGATCAATAGGATATGGATAAGCCATTACGCCGCTGCTACCATTGCGTTCATTAAAGAGTTGCTGCACAGCTTTAACGCCGGTTCCGCTTACAGACTGATAGGTAGAGACCACGATCCTTTTGATGCGATACTGTAAATGAAGCGGGTTCAACACCATCACCATCTGAATGGTAGAACAATTCGGATTGGCAATAATTTTGTCGTTTTCAGTCAGCACCTCGCCATTAATTTCCGGTACGATCAAGGGTACATTCGGATCCATCCTCCAGCAGGAAGAATTGTCTATCACTCTTGTTCCCACCGCAGCAAACTTCGGAGCCCATTCGCGGGAGACCGTTGCTCCGGCAGAAAAGAGTGCAATGTCCGGCTTACTATTCACTGCTTCCTCCAAACCGATAACCTGTTGAATGGTATTCCGGAAATAAACTTCCTTACCCACCGATTTAGGCGAAGCAACTGCCAGTAATTCTCCTACCGGGAAACTGCGTTCTTCCAAAATTCTTAACATCGTAGTACCGACCAAACCGGTGGCACCTACCACAGCTACTTTCATGATCTGCTTTGTTTGAAGGGCAAAAATACACTTTGTAGTAATTACTGCTGCATCAATCACTAGCAGGGTGAAAGTCAACTTTTACATTTGAAAGAAATTGTTTCTCCTTACGTTTGCAGTTCGCATTCTAAAACTATGAGCCCTTTCCAGATTTTCCTTCTTGCATCAGGTATCATTGTAATGATCTTTGGTATTCTCACTTTTACAGGCAGAACTGCATTGAGCAAACGGTCATTCTATATCTCCGGTATTGAACTGGACAAGAGTGTAACCGGAATTACCATATTCCTCACGGGCATGCTGATGGTGGTTACTTTTTTGATTCAGGTATTGGGTCCGCATTTTAAGAAAGGGGGAATGTGAAGATGTTAGTCGGAAGTAGTTAGTCGGAAGTAGCAAGTAGCAAGTAGCAAGTCGGAAGTCCGAGGTAAGAGTACAAGGTCTTTAGTCTTAAGTCTTACATCCTTCGTCCTTTAGAAAAAGATATAAATGTCGCTCAACAAAGCCCGCTTCCTCACCCCATCCTCTTCCTCACCGTCTCCACAATATTCTTCATCCTATGCAGGTTCAATAAAAATGCAAAGCCGAGTTTTACCGGGAAAATCAGGTAGTAGAAAGCAATGATGATTGGATTTGGGGAAATTTTCACCGGTTCATAACCAAGTTCCTGCATATACTTTTTGCAGGATTTCTGACAAAACCAGATTTCCGTTTCACTTAAACCACCTTTGCCCCAGCTTTGTGAACGATCGGAATTGATCCCTTTTACCTCTTTCTTATCCATACCGCTGGAAGAACCAACCTGTGGCACTTCTTTAAGTTGCGGTGAATAGGATAATTGCAGGAAAAAACAGATGCCTTCTATGGCCTTATCAGGATCTTTCAGTAACGATTCAAACTGTACGCTCATCACTCTCCTGTCCTTTACCAGTTCGCGTGCCCGGATGGCGGAATTCCACAGTTTACTGATGGTAAGCGGATGGTAGTTAGTCCAGGCACGAATCGTTTCGTACCAGGTGGCATGTGAACCACCGAGGAAACGGCGCTTCCATTTCCGCTTTTGCGACAACAGCACATCTCTCGGATCGCGCACCATGTTGATGAAATACGCATTGGGATAAGCCTCTAGAATCTCGCGTATGTAAAACACATTCTGCGGGGTCTGATCGCAAGGATATTGCTTTCCATGCTTTATCGCCTCATGCTGAATCACTGCTGCAAAAATCTTAAGTGATGTTATGGCAGGCGCGGGGATAGACCCAATTATCTCCTTTGCTTCTCCGGTATACTTCTCCGGTTCCTTTTTTGCAAAATAACCGGAAGCGGAAATATTCAATAAGCGGGCAGCAAGCTGTTCTGCTTCATCAATCTCCAAAATCTTATCCTTGTCTTTCCCCGACCATAGTTGCTCAAAAAAATGCAATTCCGGAAAGGTGTGCACCAGTGCATGATTATTAAGAATACGGCCCATCATTGTGGTACCACTGCGACTGTTTCCTACTACAAAGATAAAGGGCATAATGCGCTGCTAATTTTTCGCTAAGGTAAGAAAGGGCTTAACTCATCTGCAAATGATATTAATTAATGGAGTTAACTGAAATGATGCACTAAAATTAAGCTGGTGATATCAATCATTACATATTATGATAAAAAGCATTTGCTGTACAATGAACTTTTTTGACTTTGCATGTCGGTTTGAAAACTTTAACTGGATATTGACCGATCCATCGTGTTTTCTGCCGGGAAAAGCCTGCTTCAACTCAATGGGTATGAATTAACAATGCGGTGTATGGAACCAATGCGAATAAGTAACTACCAATAGCCGGGTGAACCATAAATTACTTTTTACATAAACCAGACTTCATCACATGAAACCTGCAAAGCACAACCGCCAATCTTCCGGCATGGAGCAGATGTTTCAGTTTGCCCGGCCAATTGATCTGCTAACGGTTCTTGTTCACCTGACACTCATTACAACGGGGGCCTTCATCGCCCTCTTCCTCACCAACCTGCATGAAGAGAAAAAGAAAAACGAAAAAGAAGTAGTAATGCTCGAACAATTGCATCAAAACTTAATGGTGGATCAGCAGGGGTTGCAGTCGCTGGTGCAATACCGGAAAGGTTTGATCAGGGATTCGCGGGCCGTAAAGAAGTTCCTGGTCCTTCAGCTGCCCTGGAATGATTCTATTTCAAATCTCATCTTCCACATTAGCGGGACCAATCTATTCTTTCCGCACATTGGAACATTTGAAAGTCTCAAATCAACCGGCATTGATCTGATTCAGAATCCGGATATACGTTTTGGTCTGTTTAGTACCTATGAGGAAAATATTAAATCACTACATGCAACAGAATCAAACTATGCCGAACTGTTAAATCACTTCTGGATACCACTGATCAGCGATCACTTAATGCTTGATAGTTCCCTGGCTTTCTTAACACCTGTTGATTTCGAATCAGTAAAGAAAAACACGAGAATGTTGAATATGGTTAGTGTGATTGCAATTGAAAACGACGGTTTGCTCACACAAACCATGCACAGCCTGGTGGATATGAGCATACTTCTGAAACAAATTGAATTTGAACTAGAACGAATTAAAAGCGGAAACCGCAATGACATTGCTCCACGAAAAACCAGAATGGTACTAATAGGATATCGTGATGCAAAAGTAGTTACTGTTGCAGGCACATTTAATCAATGGGAACCCAATGCCGACAGCATGGTGAGAAGTAATAACGGCTGGTATCTTGATCTCCTGCTCGCACCCGGCTGGTATATGTACCGATTCACGGTAGATGGTGTCTGGATAGATGATCCGGGCAATACGGAAACCGTGTTAAATGAGTTCCATAGCTATAACTCGTTTTTAAAGGTGGAATGATAAAAGTTTCTGATTCTAAAACTGATTCATTTAATAACCTTATATCAGCGACTTTTATCTTTTCCTTTCAAGTCTCTTAAATCCATAATAGATAAGTCCACAACAAACGATTAACCCAATTATTGCCGGAACAAGGATCGCCCTTCCTGACTCCCCGGCACTTTGAATACTCCAAACTATTTTACCCGTTGCTATTAAAACTATTACGCCAAGTCCCATTAACAGGCTTTTCTTCCAAAAAGAAAGACCCAAAGCGAGAAATGAAAGGGGAACAGTCAAAAGCTGTGTCATTTTTTTTAGGCTCCACTCACTTTGCAGCCAGTCCTTTTCAAACTGAAGAAATATCCGCACCTCATCACTAACCAACTCCGGCTTGTTAAACCAAAACATACTTGTAAAAAAGACAGCACATCGTTATTGAAATGCCCATCCAGTTGTGCTTATATGCAAAATAACAGAACGGTATCAGAAAAACAGGTCTTATATACCAACTCCATTGGTTATGATGCCTGTCAAAAACCCAATTAAAGAAATCTTGATTCGTCAGGAATACAATCAAAAACAGAATGGTTAATGCTAAAAACAGCAATGCGATTACTTTATCATTATTGATTGCTTTCACATTCAAACCGTATTATCCATTCAATTACACCATAAGTCGTGATTAAAGATATTGTGCCCGCAAATAAACTGAGTTCCTTTGAGAAACTCAATAAACTTATCAATAGCATTTGAATGAAAAGAACTGCCATCACCCTTGACACTTCCAATGTCAAGAATTCTTTGACTCACCGGATCGGCCTCGACATCAATGAATGCAATTGAACTCATCATGGTCGAAAATAGGCAAATATTAGAAGCTATGTCAAACTTTAAAGAATCCTATTCTATGAACTATTGAAGTTCATAAATAGCTGAAAAAATATTTAAATGTTGTGTGCTGCGAGCGATTAATACCCATCATACGATCATAGATATTTCTGTCTCACAAAAGCGAACCAATCTTTACAAAATTGATCCTCTGACACACCCAGTACATTTGACAAATCTCCATACTTCCTGACAAGCTCCAATAGCTTGTCTTGTCCATACTCATGAATTATATATTCGATAACAGTATAACCCACTTTGTAAATTTTGCCGCCCTTCGACCGATCATTTAATTCTGAAATACACGGATAAGAGCCATTATTAAAAAAGGGCAATGTTGCCGGATCAATAAATTGATCTGCTTCATACACACTAATTGCTTCCCAAAGCCAAACAGGAAAAGCAGCGAACTTTTTGTCAAAGTCTTCAGCATTCAAAGGTTGCATTTCATGCTCAATCAGAAGCTTTAAAGTTACTGTATGTGCAAACTCATGAATTGCTACTTTCTTACTATCCTCTTCTCCCCAAGCCTCTTCTACAAAATGCATTCTAGCGATTCCTTCGATATTTCCCGAGGCACTCCAGTTTCCTGTAGCCTTAATATATCTCCACCTTTGAGCATAAAAATATACTTCAATATTATCCGCTGGTTTTGTTTTCAAATCATTGGCAATTCTTTCATAGCTGTTTTCCAATGAACTTGCCAATCCATTTATCTTTGATACATCAATACTTTTAGAAAAGTTAAAGGTAAAATGATCTGTTTTCAATTGTTCTCTGCTTTCGGGCAAGAAGAAGAGAGCAAGGAATACCAGAATCAGGATACTTACTGTTAGCAAAACTCTTCTCTTACTGAAAAAATTTCCCTTGTTGCTCATATCTAAACTTTAAAACTACTAATAACTTCCGTCAACGCATTGCAGCCTCTTGACACCCTGGATCTATGCCACAATCTTTGTACAAACTACTTCGTCCATCAATTTGCTTTATGTTGTTTTCTACTTTCGTCATGGCCTCTTTCCTTTTCCAACTATCCGATTATCGATTCTGCAATATGAAAAGAAACAGTTCAAAAATTTATCTCGCCATATCATGCTTTTATTATCTGATAATTAGACATTTCGCATTGCAATGCAAACTATTATTAGTAGTGTGATACTTTTAAAATGTCAGAACAACAAACTCATTCACATTACTGCCTCAAAATCTTATATGTTTGCTATAGCCGACTAGTCAGAAAATTATGGCAATCACCTCTTCTTTTGTGCGCCCCTTCTTTTCTGCTTTGTGTACGTATAACAGATAAATACTTGCAAAGCGGGTTGCAAATATTCCGGAATTATTTTTTTGAGTCGTCAGAAGGCATCGCTCTTCAAACTTTAGTATTCTCTAAAGTTTAACAAATTTTAATGCAGGCAGTTTATTGTTTCGCAATCGAAGATAATAAAGTCCACCGGGCAGATCACTAATATCAAGTTTCATGATTTGCGCAGATGCTTTTATCGCTTTTACCATACTGCCCGTTACACTATAAATTTGAATCTGTTCCTGAATGGGGTGCTTCGTAAATTTAATGGTAATGGTTTCCGATGCCGGGTTTGGAATTATCATCCAAAACAATTCCTGAGTTTTTTCTTCAATGCCTACTACTCCACAACTAAAATCAATAATGTAAGAGGTCGTATCTAAAGGACAAATAGAATTTGGGTCAATAACTTTACACTCATATATTCCGGAAGCAGCTATCCATAGCGTGTCTTCATTTGTCATTAACGGCAAAAGTGTATCATTTTTAAACCATAGAATACTTTCCAGACCGGATAAGAAACCGTTTATATGCAATACGGCAAATGCTACCGTATCTCCAATACAAGGGTCGCCCAACACATCAAAGTAATAACCGGACCATTCCGCAGATTCTGTAAATAATGCTGACAATTCAGTACAACCATTTAAAGCAGACATAACGGAAAATCCGGAAATGTTATACTGAGCATAATCTGCCAGGTATTGATTGGTTTCAGGTAAAGGAATTCCATAAGCAAACCATTGATAGGTATCTGCAGCTTGCGTCCAAAGTGTATCCAGATTGCAAAGCCATGGAAGCGTTGTATACACGGTTGGTGTATGGCTACAAAACTGAATAATCGTATCGGTAAAGCTGCTGTGCAATCCTTGCAAATCACAATTTGTCGTAGTTAAGGAAACCGTGTACATCCCGTCTGCCAGATAGGAATGTGTAGGATCTTGAATGGAAGAAGTTTCACCGTCTCCAAAACTCCAAAAATAGTTTTGCCTGATACCCTGTCCTGACGCATGAAAAATTAATTCATTACTACCGGAACCAACCTGGTACGCAATATCAGCGATTGGCAGCTTTTTAAAATCCCATTCCAGCAAACTATCAAAGACCTGTGATTTGGCAGCATTTCTAATAATAGAAGCATCGGTTGCATTCAATCCAAAATCAAAAGTGATCAATGAAGGATCCTTCTTGAAAAGGCTTGTATAAAAACAACAAGCTGCAGCATAGGAACCCGCTGCGGAAGGATGACTTTCGTCTGTTTGATATAATTCTATGCCTGGATAATTTTTCCGCAGGTAGCTCCACACAACTGAAACAGGAGACACTTCTCCATTAAGAGAAGCGGTAAGGTCTAAATAGCGGTCCCGCAGCGTAGTGTCCATGCCCTGATACGTGCACATTACAGGAAAATAAGGGCAATTTGATGCATCACCGTTTTTTCTTCCCCAGGTCATATAGGGCATTGTGACGGCACATGAATTATATTGTTTAATGAGTTCATACAAAGCCGAAGCACCTCCGTTAAATTGATTGAGATTAATAATAGGCTCCTGGCTTTGCCCCTGAATCACTACATAATCCCAACCGCCATTCATTATTTTATTTTTACTATTAGCATCAAGACTATGATTTACTAATGTATAGCCTCCCGGAGTATTGCTGTCAAAAACTAATGTATCTCCGGCTGACAAGGCAACATCATGTATTAGCTGTGGCAAATTATTAACGCCGGTATAACTGTTTCCAAGGAACAGCACTTTATAACTTAACTGAGCTTTTAATTCATACCCTTTACTACAGAAGAACACTGAAAACAAAACAATAAGAAAATAATTACCGCTGATAATGGTTGAATCTCTTCGCATTCTCATTGTTTATAGGTCTATGTCAATTATTTTGACTGTTGCTAACAAATTGGGAGCTTATCTGGTGGACGCTTAAAAAAATGAAATGTAATCCTCTACTAAAATTAACAAAATGATCTCCATTTTCACACTCACTTCCTGTACACTAACCGAAAATCGGTGTTTAAATGCGTGTTCAAAATTTCTGCGAAAGCTCTTAACCTTCATTCTTTATAGAAAACTTAGTCTGACAAGCGATTTAAAGCAGTATCTAATTTATCACGTAATGTAATTATCCATCACTATTTGCAAGAAGTACAACTGAACAATCCTCCAATCCCATCAAGTATATCGCAATGTGGTGCGGCTACCCGTGGATCGTCCAGCATATCATAAAATAGCTACTCGGGTATGCAGTAAGCAATTACAGTAAAATTTTTAGCGACGCGCTATTCTTTAATTCCCGTAATTGGTTCTAATCCGTTCTGCTAGTTCCTTTGGTGCCACTTCACAATACGCTGTTGTCAAAGCATCAATAAATAAGTCCTTATGAACTTTACTCATTTCAATAAGCGTCCATCCCTGTTTACCCCACTTATTATCAACCGGAAAAATGATTGATTTGTCAGCAGAAGAAAAAACATCCTGGTCAATCTCCGATAACTTGATGCACGCTCTTTTCTTTATGTCGTCGTAGGTCGCGAAGATTTTCTTCCTTACTCTGAATGAAGTCTTTTCAAAGTGTGCTTCCTCAGTTGATTCAGGAAACGAAAGTGCGATTCTCCTTAAAATATCAATGGTTACCATTATCTGCAAATTACTTTTTAACAATTGTCAAAAGTGTCAAAATAGACAACCAATTGCCGCTCTCCTTTCTATAACCATCAGTAAATATACGTCAGCTTCAAAAGTTAGCTTTTGTCTGTCACTACTTCATGGTAATATCCTAATTATTCATGAATAATTGAATTCCGTTTTCAAATGTCGGTATAGCTGTTCCCATATGATCCATATTCTTATAAATTTCTGTATGAATTCTGAGCTTCCTATTAGTTAATATCATAGACATTTGTTCGAAATCGCTCCATTGACTCTCTAAAACTTCAAGCGCTCCCATTGTCATGTACATATTGATGCCTTCTAAATTCCTGTTATGTGTCGAAGAATCGCCAAGTTCCTTAATTAAATAATGGTCATGGTAATAAATTGAAGGGCTTGCCGCAATGAAATTATTAAACACTGAAACACCCTCCATGTTACGGGTTAATGCATACAACACAAAATACCCGCCTAAAGAATGCCCCATAATAGTCCGATTAGTTTTATCGGTTCTATATGCTGAATCAATGTATGACACAATTCCTTTCTTAACAAAATCATAAAATCTATCTCCCTGTCCACTCAGTTTAAAACTATCTGAAGGTAATGCTTTCGGAAAGGTGTAATCACGGTTTCGCAAAGAGTCCATGACATAAGCATTCTCATAGCCAATACCAACAACTATCGGGTTAACTGAAATTTTCTTCTTCTTAGTATAGCTGACCACAGAATTGACTACAGGGTCGAAATAGACATTGCCATCAAGAAGATAGATAACGGGGTATATTTTCTCATTGTCTTTAGAGTAATCCCGGGGCAGATTCACAAATAAACTATATGGTTCACTTGAAAAATCTGATGTTAAAGTATGCGTTGGCACTGTTTC
Source organism: Chitinophagaceae bacterium (assembly GCA_016704325.1). Taxonomy (GTDB): domain Bacteria; phylum Bacteroidota; class Bacteroidia; order Chitinophagales; family UBA10324; genus JACCZZ01. The sequence continues at coordinate 769,262 of JADJAG010000004.1, read as the reverse complement.
TTCATCACCATCCTCATCAGGGGCATTCTTATCAGTTATTGCTATCACATAAATACAGTAATGGTGAGGAGGCCGCGTCCATTGCCCTAAACTGGTCTCTCTAAAGAAGCTTTTTGATGAACCTCCAATTTTGACTTCATAAAATATCTGATCAACGTCCTTCCTGGTTTCAGGAATAAATTCTATTGACACCAGTACACTACCTGTAATAATAATATTAGAATCAGATAAATTTAACTTTAACCATCCTTCATTAACAGGGTGGCGTTGCAGAATACCTTTATCAATTATTCTTTCTTTCGGTGTATTTTCCTCCTCGTCATATCTATAAAAATTAATCCTGAAAATTGCACTGTCAGGCCTTGATGAATTAATGTGAAAATTTACTGAGGTTACTTTTGCAGGATAAATTCCAAGATGAATTACCTGTCCAATCTCAAAACTGTCATCCTTTTTAAATATTCCGTCTGTAAAATGAATTGCACCCCTACTTTTTATGCCGTACCTTTTCGCGACTAATTTTTCCCCTGCAATTAATACCTCTTCCAGTTGAGTGGTTTTTACTTCCAATCGTACAATTACATTTCCTGCTTCTACCAAATCCCTAATTGACAGGTTTGATTCATGATAACCCACCATTGAGAAGGTTAAGCTATCAGTTTGATACTCGAAAGGAATTACAATGGTAAAAGAACCGTCTTCTTTTGATACCGTACCTATGCTACTTTCTTTTATGCCAATATTGACATAAGCTAAAGGGCTGGCATTCTTTGCGTCTATTACTTTTCCGGTAATTTGTGCTTGTGAAAAAATATAATTATTGATTCCCAGCATAAGGGTTATTAATAATACGCTTTCCATCATAGCATTGGGCATTACGATTGAGGCTATATGCAGTAAGTGATTGCGGGCTACTTTTCTGTCCACCTACACCGAAGTTTGAGCGGCAGAATGCTTGAATTACCACTGAAACCCTTATTGCATATAGCCTTTGTTAGCAAAAGTTATTGTCCATCCTATTCCAAACTGGTAGCCCGATTGGGCTTTATCTTGAAACAAGGGTAGGAAAGCATATAAACCAATCTGATTTTTATTATTAAATCGAAATTTTGGAGCAAACAGCACTCCATAATTGAAAAATACTTCTGTATTTGAATAGGCCTGTTCAAAGCCTATTTTATCATTCACTAAGGTTCCTTTGGTTATTGCAATACTTATCCCGACAGGTGCCTCAACATTAAACTGAAATTTCCCGAAATTTAAAGACAAGCCAGGGTTAGTTGTAGGCACTATTCTCATATCTACATCATTTCTCAAATAGGCCTCAGATGTAGATTCTCCTTTGAAGTCGAAGTAAGTTACTAGAGAAGGTGCAAGATAAAAAAAATGCTTTTTTTGTGTTAACGCTATGACGTATTTTCCATATACACCATAAAATAGCGTTTCGCTACCTGCAACGATTAGACCTGTTTCAATTGTTTTATTATTGCGTAATACCTGTTGAGCTTTAACATTAAATAGCAAAAGCAATAGCAATATTACTATTGTAATTCTAATTTTCAAATACATAATCTAATCCCTTTTTAAAACCTATCGTAGTTGCACCTGAGTGGCCATGTTTTTTTACTAATTCTGTCTTCATATTGAAATGAGAATATGACCTGTTTTTCAACCTTTCAGTCATTTCTTCAAAGGAAGCAAGATTTACACCTCCTTCTAATGTCCCCATTCCTGAGTAATATTTTACCTCTAAATCGGTATGTTGTTTGGAATAATTTTCTTCATAATCAAAAATAACACCTGAATCAAACCAATAGGAACAGCCGGTAGAGACGAATTTGTTAAATGGATTTGCGTTTCTATTCTGAAACATAGCATAATGTGTAAATAATCCGCCAAAAGAATTCCCTACCAAGGTTTTATTGTTATTCGTATCAATATAATATCTTGATTCAAGTTCGGGAATGAGTTCGTCTTTTATGAAAGAATAAAAATTTTCCGCGCCACCCTCACCATATTCATAAACAGTAGGTGTATAATCTCTACTTCGTTCTTCAGAATTACCAATGGCAATAAATATAGAAGGCGGCAGAGTCCTATTTTGCGATTTTTCGGAAATTATGCTAGCTATTTCATCAAATCTAAATTCTCCATCAAGCCCAATTATTAATTGATTTGGCACATTAGGATCATAATTCGTTGGGAAATAAACAAAAATTGGATAATCATCATTTATAATTAAGGATTTAATGGTAAACTCTTCTGTTTCTCCAATGATTTTAAAATTTTGTTTTTCACAGCTCAACATCATAAAAAAACAAATTATTAGTAAGGAATACCTCTTCATTATAATTAACGGGAATTTCATTTTTTTATAATTTTTGCTAACGGATTGCAGCTACAAGAAGTTGGCGATTTCGAAGCAAAAAACTGTTTGTCAGCATTGAACTTGATACGAAGCACAAAACTTCATTTAACCACTGAACCGCCAATCTCTTGTAGGTGCTGTTAGCGGTTCGTTGTTCTATTCGTCCATACTTGTTCATCTGTCAAGCTATAATTATGGGTTCATTTTATTGAAAGTCGCACTGATAATATCTGGTGTTGCTTTTGCCATCATTTCACTAAATCCAAAGGTTAATTCTGTTTTGCCTTCTTTCATTTGTTGGAAAACTGCGTTTACGAAATCTGATACAGGAGGTTGTCCATCGTGCAATCCTTTACCGCCAAGGTCTGTATTTAAAGCAGGTGGAATCATTTCGATTACTTCGATATTCTTTGACTTTAACATATGTCGTAAAGAAAGAGTAAAGGAATGGAAAAATGCTTTTGTAGCACAGTAAATAGGAACTTTTGAAAGTTGAACAAACGCTAAACCCGATGTTATATTGATAATGGTATTCAACGATTTCAAATTAATAAATAGAGCTGTCAAGTGAATCTGTGCTGTGACATTTGTGTTAATCTCAATTGCCGCTTTTTGATAAAACTCGCTATCGGAAATATTCATCCAATTTTGAATACCTGCGTTATTTACAAGCACATTCAACTCAGGATGATTTTCTGAAACCCAATTATAAAGTTCAATTCGGTCTGCTTCTAAAGATAAGTCGCACACTTTAGTAATTACAGAGGAAAATCTGTCTTTTACTTCTCTTAATGTAGTTTCTCGTCTGCCACAGATTATCACAGTATTGTTCTCTTGGATAAATCTCTCGGTAAGTCCTAAACCGATGCCGCTTGCACCGCCCGTAATTAAAATTTTGTTGTTTGATAATTTCATAATTGTTATTGCTTAATTGGATTTGTATCTGTTATAGTTCTTACCTTTTGACTGATTGTTTAATAACGACTTCCAATTGTTTGTGATGGCATCGAATTTTGAATTGTAACCAAATCAGTATTTGTTAATTCCACTTTAAATGCTCCTAAATTCTCTTCGAGACGATGAATTTTTCTAGTGCCAGGAATAGCCACGATTTCATCGTTTTGAGATAGTATCCACGCTAATGCAATTTGTGCTTTGGAAACTTTTTTGTCTTGTGCAATTTGCTCCACAACCTCTACAAATTTCAGATTTTCCTTTATCGCTTCGTCTGTAAAGCGAGGAAGTGTAAGTCGCCAATCACTTATTTCCAAATCTGCCCTACTTTTGATTGCTCCTGTTAAGAAGCCTCGACCAAGAGGACTATATGCGACAAAGGTGATTCCGAGTTCTTGACACAAATCTAAAATCTCTTGCTCAGGTTCGCGGCTCCACAAAGAATATTCGTTTTGGACGGCTGTAAGCGGGTGAACAGCATGTGCCCTTCTTATCATTTCTGCGTTCGCCTCACAAATACCTAAGTGTTTTACCTTTCCTTGTTTTACCAACTCACTCATTGCGCCAACAATCTCTTCAATTTGTACTTTCGGATCTTGCCGATGCATGTAATACAAATCAATTACATCAACCCCCAAATTTTGTAGACTTTGTTCGCAAGCTTGTCTTATGTATTCCGGTTTACCGTTAAGTCCAAGAAATTCACCATTGGATCCTCGCATCACAGCAAACTTGGTCGCTAAAATTAGCTTATCCCAACGCCCTTTAAATGCTTTCCCTAATAGCCGTTCATTCGCTCCCCAACCATACATGTCGGCTGTGTCAAAAAAATTTACGCCTAAGTCAATGGCTTTAAGCAATGTATTAATGGATTCTTCTTCGTTAAAAGAACCATAAAACTCTGACATACCCATACAACCAAGTCCAATTCTATTCACTTGTAGCGTACTGTGTCCTAATGTTGTTGTTTGCTTCATTGTAACTCTGTTCCAAAATTATTAATGATAAGTTTTTTTGTCTGTCTCTTCTTATGTTTGTTGTTAAGGAAGCCATCGACATTTAAGCTTACGGCTAACGGTTTGCCACTTTGCAAAGGCATTGTTTTTCAACACTAAACTTCATTATAAGCACAGAACTTGGATTTAGTACTTCACTGTCATAGAAGCATGAAACTCCCGTTTTTGCAAAACGGCTGTTAGCGGTTCGTTGTTGTTTAACTTTGCTATTACCTTTTTTTAATTCCAAAGTCAAAAATTGCACCGACTGCAACACCAATCGCAAGTCCTAAAGCAATGCTCTGGGAAAAGTTCCCTGATTTATAACCGTAAGCTACTCCAAATGCAACTCCAAGTGCTGCACCAATACCAATGCCATTTCCGACATCTCTCTTTTTTGCTGTCATAATTTTGTTGCTTTGCTGTAAGCGTTCAATAATGTTGGCTTGATTGTGTCGCATTCTAAGCTATTCTAATTCCTGAATACAGTTTGATTTGATATTCAGCTAAACATAGATAGTCAAATTCAAAATTTCCGTTTTAACTGATTCTGTTATATTTCTGTTAATTCGTTGCAATGAAATAGGTGTCTTCCACTACAATTACCCGTAACGAATGGGGGTTTGCTTTGGAAGTCATTTTGAAACAACCAACTGAGCCTAACAATAAAAGTAATTAAACGAACCATCTTTCTGTCCGCACTTCGTGCCCACTAACACAAAACCCATGACTAATATATTTATTTACTATTGTAAAACTAATATGCGCTAAAGCCCGCCGGGAGCGGGTTTCATCCTACAAACCCATGCTGAAGCGTGGGTTTAAAGGATGCGCTTCAGTATTAGGTTTCAGCCTAAATTCCAATATTATAGTCGGACAATAATGATAGTTACTATTCAATTTTCATCCCTCATTCACTCAATTTCTCAAATACTCCATTCTCAACTCTCAAATCTCAATTCTCCCTACTGCCGCCGCCGTTTACGTCCCCCAGCAGCCCGTGCACTTTTTTTGCGTCTAACCGGTGGCGTATCATGAAAACCTGCTGTCAGCCAAACATAAAAGTCCGGAAACATCTTCCGCCAACTGCTCTCGCTGTGTGTGCCTTTTTCAGCTATCACCACGCTGACAGCAGCATGCAGGTTCTTCTTAACCAGGCTGCTCACAAGTTCGATGTGTTCTTCCATCTCCGCACCTTCTTTTCCGCCTCCATAAAAATAAAAGCGCTGCTGCTTGTGCATGCCCGATGCCTTTTCTATAACCTGATGGCCTATACCGGGCACAATCCAGAAGGATGGAGAAAAAATTCCGGCATGGCCAAAAACTTCAGGATGATATAATGCTGCATAAAAGGTAATTAAACCTCCCAGCGAACTGCCAGCAATAGCTGTGAATGAAGGCCCGGGTTTGGTTCGGAAATTTTTGTCGATGTATGGCTTGAGTATTTCTACCAGTATCTGCAGGTACTCTTTGCCCATACCTTGCCCGTGTTCTTCATGATCGTTGGGGTTATATTCGTTGATGCGCGTTTCTCCGCCGTTGTCTATACCTACTACAATACACGGTTCCTGTATGCTATCCATGAATTCATCAATCTCCCATTCGCCGGAGAAGGAGGCTTTCACATCAAAAAGATTCTGCCCGTCCTGCATATACAGTACCGGGTACGATCTGGCGGAGACCGGGTAATCGCGGGGCAGGTACACCCAAATGCGCCTTTTCATTTGTGCTTCCGAAATAACGAACGATGTGTACATAACACAGGTTTTATGTCTTATGATCTTCCGAAGATACCAGTATTACCACTGACCTTTCACGCACCAGGTACTTGGATGCTCTCAGGAACGGTGCTTCTTCCCAGGTAAGGATATCATGCGGTGAATCAAGGCCGGTATCCAACCATCTCCTCCACGCAAAACCATTATTCTTTTCATCAGCCGGTATTTCAAATTCCAGTGGCTGATGATGGGCATTGAACATATAATGCATCAGCACTGCGCCACTCAGCGAACGAATAGTAACCGCAATCGAACTGGAATGAAAGTTCCAGTCGGGCTTCCTGATATTTATACCATGCCAGTTCAGTTCAGCACCTTCAATCATTTCATTAAGAGTCATATTGGATCCGTGCATCGACGAATCCCTGTGTAGCCGCGACTGAATAAAAAGTTTTGTAAAACGTAAGAGTTCACTGTTCTTCTCCACCAGGCTCCAGTCGAACCATGCTAACGGGTTGTCGTGACAATAGGCATTGTTATTTCCGTTTTGGGTGCGCCGTACTTCATCACCCATCAGCAACATGGGCGTACCAATAGAAAGCAAAGTGATGGCAAGAAAATTTTTGATCTGTCTTTTCCGGATCGCTTCGATCACAGGATCATCTGTGGGGCCTTCTACGCCACAGTTCCAGCTTATATTCTCGTTGCTGCCGTCGCGGTTCTGCTCTCCATTCTCTTCATTGTGTTTCTGATTGTAAGTCACCAGGTCGTTGAGCGTGAAGCCATCATGACAGGTAACAAAGTTGATGCTTTGTTCCGGCTCCCTGTTCTTGTGCGCATAGATATCCGGACTGCCCAGCAACCGAGCCGTAAGGCCTGAAATTTTATTGGGTTCACCTTTCAGAAAAGCACGCACATCATCCCTGAATTTTCCATTCCATTCTTTCCAGCTGTCGCCGATAAAACTGCCTACCTGGTACAATCCGGCGGCATCCCAGGCTTCTGCTATCAGTTTGATGCCGGCCAGTTCAGGATCTGATTCAATGTCCCACAGCACCGGAGGATTCTCCAGTGTCTTGCCTTTTTCATCGCGCGATAAGATGGAAGCCAGGTCAAAGCGAAATCCATCCACATGCATTTCATGTACCCAGAAATGCAGGCTGTCAATTATCATGCGCCGCACAATAGGTTGGTTGGCATTCAATGTATTCCCGGTTCCGGAATAGTCGGCATACTTAGCCTTATCGGCTTCTGTGATATAATAAATACTATTGTCGATTCCTTTAAAAGAATACGTTGGCCCCGTCTCACCACCTTCTGAGGTATGGTTGAACACTACATCCAACAATACTTCGATGCCGGCACGGTGACAGGCTTTCACCATATCCCGGAATTCATCAAGCACCTTTACCGGATCGGATGATGAACCATAGGCCTGGTGTGGGGCAAAAAAAGAAACAGGGCTGTATCCCCAGTAATTTACTTTGCCTTCCGGACAGTCCTGCGCATCGAATTGAAAAACAGGAAGGAGCTCTATGGCCGTAATGCCCAACTCGGTGAGATAGGGTAACTTTTCTATGATACCTGCAAACGTTCCCCGCTTTTGATCACTGATGCCGGAGTTTGGATTTTTAGTGAAGCCGCCTACATGCATTTCGTAAATAATTGTTTTTGAGAAAGGCGTGAATAGTCTCTCATCACCTTCCCATTCATAATCTGATAAATCTGTGACCACCGACTTCATACCCGGCGTAACCGGCTTACCATTTCCAACTGCTGATTTCCTGTTGTATGCTTTCGGCACGGCAAAGGCCTTGCTGTATGGATCGATCAATAATTTTTCGCTGTCGAAACGATGGCCGGCGTTTTTATCGTTCGGGCCATTTACTTTGTAGGCATACAGTTGACCGACTTTAAGTCCTTCAATCTGAATATGCCAGTAATGATAGGTACGGTTATGGTATCGGTCAAGTGCGATTTCCCGGAAGGGAACCATATCTTCAACCTGATTGAATAACAACAATGAAACATGAGTTGCATTTTTTGAAAAAAGGCTGAAGTTGACACCCTCCTTTGTAACCGTTGCTCCAATCGGAGCTGCATTTCCTTTTTTCAGTACTAACTCCTGGTTATCCATGCATTTAATTTGTATGCCTGATCATTTGGATGTTACCGGTACCTTCCAAACCTTCTCACAATATTCGCGAATGGAACGGTCGGAAGAAAAATAACCCATACCTGCTGTATTGAGGATTGATTTCCTGGTCCATTCCTCCTGGTTGCTAAAGGTTGCTGAAACAGTCTCCTGGCAAGTTACATAAGCCGCAAAGTCGGCCAGTACCAGGTAAGGATCGTGTTGAAGGAGTGAATCGGTGATTGTGTTGAATGATCCGGGGTTTCCTTCAGAGAAACGGCCGCTTTGTATCATTTCCAACACTTCCTTTAATTCGGTATTGCTTTCTACATAATTTGAAGGCTGATACCCTTTTGTTTTATGCTGAAATACTTCTTCGGTGGTAAGTCCGAAAAGGAAAAAATGCTCTTTGCCTACGGCATCCCTGATTTCTACATTTGCGCCATCAAGCGTGCCGATTGTAAGTGCGCCATTCATGGAGAACTTCATGTTACCGGTGCCGGAGGCTTCTTTGCCGGCAGTAGAAATTTGTTCCGAAAGATCAGCGGCACGGTATACCCATTCACTGTTTTTCACATTGTAATCCGGGTAAAAAACTACTTTCAGCCTGCCTTTCACATCGAGGTCATTATTCACCACCTGCCCGACTGCATTGATGAGCCTGATAATTTCTTTAGCAAGAAAATATCCGGGTGCAGCTTTGCCACCAAAGATAAACGTACGGGAAACGATATTGATTGCAGGATTTTTTTTAATACGATTATAGAGTGCAATAATATGCAGCAGGTTCAGGTGCTGTCGTTTGTATTCATGAATGCGTTTCACCTGTACATCAAAAAGGCTTTCAGGATTAATGACAATGCCTGCATGAAAAACTACTTTATCGGCAAGTTTGCTTTTGTTGAGTTGTTTCACCTCCCTCCATTTTTTCCGGAAGGTTGCATCTTCTGCCAAAGGAATTAATTTTTGTAATTCAGTTTCGAGGTGGGTAGTCCATTTATCTCCTATATACTCTGTAATAAGAGCTGACAGTTCCGGATTGTACAATTGCAGCCACCTTCTTGGGGTAACACCATTGGTGATGTTGATGATTTTCTCCGGTGAGATATGATGAAAATCGCGAAGCACATCTTTCTTCAGCAACTCAGTGTGCAATGCAGAAACGCCATTGATGGTATGACTACCTGCTGCTGCCAGGTGTGCCATGCGCACATAACGTCTGCCACTTTCATCGATAATGGATAAGCGGTTGATTAGCTGATCATCTCCGGGAAACTGTTCCTTCACCTCATTCAGAAACCGGTGATTGATTTCCAGGATTATTTCCAGGTGCCTGGGCAATAGCGACCGGAATAATTCCATGGGCCATTTTTCCAATGCTTCAGGTAACAATGTATGGTTGGTATAGCCAAATGTTTTTACGGTGATCTGCCAGGCCTTGTCCCACGGCATGTTGTGCACATCAACCAATAAACGCATCAATTCGGCTACGGCAATGGAAGGATGTGTGTCATTCAGTTGTAAGGCTGCCGCATCGGGTAACTCATCAAGGCTTACTTTTCTGATCTCCTGTATATGCAAAATATTCTGCAGCGAGCAGGAAACAAAAAAATACTGTTGCATCAGTCTCAATCGTTTTCCTTGTTCGGGTTCGTCGTTGGGGTATAATACTTTGGTGATGGTTTCTGCTTCTGTTTTCTTTCCAACGGCACCGGCATAGTTTCCCTGGTTGAACAAGCTGAAATCGAAGGATTCCATAGCTTCAGATTTCCAAAGTCGAAGCAGGTTTACTGCTTTGTTGCGAAAACCGGGCACCGGCGTATCGTAGGCAATGCCTCTTACCTGGAATTCAGGTTTCCACTCTACGCGGTAGTTTTCCTCGTCATCAATATAAGATTCAGTATGGCCTCCGAAGTTTACAGCATAGGATATATTGGGTTGTAAAATTTCCCAGGGATTGCCATTACGAAGCCACTTATCGCTTATTTCAATTTGCTTACCTTCAACGATCTGCTGATCGAAAATGCCATATTCATATCGAATGCCATAACCGATGGCATGCACGCCAAGAGCAGAAAGAGAGTCCATATAACAAGCTGCCAGTCTGCCCAGGCCGCCATTTCCTAAACCGGGTTCTTCTTCCTGGTGAAGTATAATATTGAAATCCAATTCCAGCATTTCTATGGCCTTCCTCACTTCATCATCAATTCCCAGGCTGATCAGCGCATTGCCCATATGTGGCCCCATCAGGAATTCGGCTGACAGATAACCCACGATCTTGAAATCACCTTTCTTATGCCGGTGCAGGGTATCAATCCAGTCTTCCATCATCCTGTCGCGGAGGCTGTAGGCAACAGACATATACCAGTCATTCTGTGTGGCCAACCCGGGTGATCTACCAACAGTAAAATGCAAGTGATCCAAAATTGCCTGCTTGATTTCTTCGGGTTTTATGCCGGTGCGTATATTCAAGTTGCTCATAACATTAAACGATGTTCATTTAGTGGTTCAATCCTTTTGATGTATTGATGGCATACCTCAATGGTAATAAAAAACACATTCACTTTGCAAGTTTCATGTTTGTGAAGTACTTAAGAATGAGAAATATCATAGGTAAGAATAATCATTTATGATCCATAACCCGGGCTATGTGACTAAAAAATGGAATGCTTAAAAATTATTCCGGACTAAAATAATACCATTGCTTTTTGAACCGGGTAAACGGTACAGTTACTTTGCAGAACCGGATGCTTTGTCCTGTGATGAACATCTTACTATTTAGCTGTGCAGGAATATTATTGACCGGCAATATAACTCTGCAGGTGATCAATAATGCCTTTCTGTTCTTCAATGAGGAGCTTAACGACATCACCGATTGAAACGAGACCGACCACCTTGCCATTCTCGACCACAGGCAGGTGACGAATGGTTTTTTCAGTCATCATTTTCATACAGTCATCTATCTCTGTATCCCTGCTGATGGTGCGTACGCTGGAAGTCATTACTTCGGTGATGGGGGTATCTTTGGAGGAGCGGCCCAGCAGGATTATCTTACGTGCATAGTCGCGTTCAGTGAATATGCCAGCAAGTTGATCACCATTCATTACCAATACCCCTCCGAGGTTTTTTTCTGACATCAGGGTAAGGGCATCATAGACAGAGGCGGTTGGAGGAATCGAAAAGATCTGGTTGCTTTTCCGGCGGAGTATGTCATTTACGTTCATGTTCAAAAAAAATTTGGTGTTAATAAGGCATGCGGCATGAAGTTAAAAAAATTTCCGGTAACCTTTGTAAGATTTTTAAAATTCCCGATTGCTGAAGTAAAATGACTGGAGTTTCCTCAATTTCCTTTTGTTCTTTTGGTTTACATTTTTTTAACCATAGAGAAGGGGGATTGCATTAAACGAGATTCATATCAGTATTTACTATTTTTTCTTTTTGGCTACCGTTTTTGAAACCACAGAGGGCACAGAGGTGGAATTGCATCAGACTTGATCTACAAATATGTTTCTCTGTGTTCTTCGTGGTTACCATTTTTGAAACCACAGAGTTCACAGAGGCGGAATTGCATCAGACTAGATCTACAAATATGTTTCTCTCTGTTCTTTGTGGCTACCGTTTTTGAAACCACAGAGTTCACTGAGGTGGAATTGCATCAGACTAGATCTACAAATATGTTTCTCTCTGTTCTTTGTGGCTACCGTTTTTGAAACCACAGAGGGCACAGAGGTGGAATTGCATCAGACTTGATCTACAAATATGTTTCTCTGTGTTCTTCGTGGTTACCATTTTTGAAACCACAGAGGGCACAGAGGGGGAATTGCATCAGACTATTTCTATAAATATTCTTCTCTGGCTCTCCGTGGTTACCATTTTTGAAACCACAGAGTTCACAGAGGCGGAATTGCATCAGGCTAGATCTACAAATATGTTTCTCTCTGTTCTTTGTGGCTACCATTTTTGAAACCACAGAGTTCACAGAGGCGGAATTGCATCAGACTAGATCTACAAATATTTTTCTCTGTGTTCTTTGTGGTTACCTTTTATTGAAACCACAGAGTTCACTGAGGTGGAATTGCATCAGACTAGATCTACAAATATGTTTCTCTCTGTTCTTTGTGGCTACCATTTTTGAAACCACAGAGTTCACAGAGGTGGAATTGCATCAGACTAGATCTACAAATATGTTTCTCTCTGTTCTTTGTGGCTACCATTTTTGAAACAACAGAGTTCACTGAGGTGGAATTGCATCAGGCTAGATCTACAAATATTTTTCTCTGTGTTCTTTGTGGCTACCTTTTTTGAAACCACAGAGTTCACTGAGGTGTAAGCGCATCAGACTAGATCTACAAATTTTTTTCTCTGAGTTCTCCGTGGTTACCTTTTTTGACCTTAGAAAACATAGAGGAGGAATTGCATTTAACCAGGGGGTCTACGACAAATTGGATAATTAATTATTGGGTGTTGAAATTGAGTATTAAGTATTTGAGTAAGTGAGTAAAGTAGAGCAGTGACTACAGAATAGCAAGTGATCGGCTTCGCCGCAGCAATTTGACCATTTGACCATTTGACCATTTAACCATTTAACCATTTAACCCACCAACCATTGCCTGACAAGATGAACGAATTGTCGTACACCCTAACCAGGTTATTTGCATTTTTATTGGTGCCATATCGTTACTTTCGCATTTCATTACTTCCAGCCATCATGCAGTTTTCCAGGCGCCTGCTTTATTTATTTTGTATTGGCGCAGTACTGTTGCTTAGTTTTCTTTCTATTCAGCAGAATGATGCACAACCATTTCATACCACATTGGAAAGGTCTTACTTCGAAGAATCGGGAATCCTGTCTCCAATAGACTCCGGTCAATATTTTCTTGGCTCTATCCGGTGCAAGGGATGCCATGGTTATGATACATTGCAAATGGCCAATGTAGATGCAAACGGAGTGGATATCAATCTTTATGACGACTGGCAAACGACTATGATGGCCAATTCCGCAAGAGATCCGTTGTGGCGGGCAAAGGTGAGCCATGAGATTTTGGTTAATCCTGGTCATGCTGCAGCACTGCAAACGAAATGTACCTCCTGCCATGCACCTATGGGGCATTTCACCGCAGTGTATCATGGCGAAACCAATTATACCATAGAGGACCTCGTAAATGATACATTAGGATTAGATGGTGTGTCCTGTGGAGGTTGTCATGAAATAGGTTTGGCAGCAGGTGGTACTCCTTTTTCAGGAAACATTCCTTATGACACCAGCAAGAAACAATTTGGCCCATTCCTGAATCCGCTGGCAGGTCCGATGCAGTTGTATGAAGGATTTACACCGACATTCAGCACGCATATCAGCAAATCGGAGGTATGTGCATCGTGTCATACTTTGATTACACAATCGGTGGACCTTGATGGCAATTATACAGGGAATACATTTATTGAACAGGCTACTTTTCATGAATGGCTTAATTCCGGATACGCAACAGATAACATCACCTGCCAAAAATGTCATATGCCTGAAGTCACCGACTCGGTGGTGATTGCCAACAATATTCTTGCCCTTGCCCCACGTTCTCCTTTTAATCAGCATCAGTTTTCCGGAGGTAACGCCTTCATGATTAAACTGATTAAAGAAAATAAAACAGCCCTGGGTATCACTGCTCCTGATATTAATTTTGATTCAACACTGGCAGCTACCTACAGGTTGTTGCAGCAAAAGACACTTACCCTGACAGCCTTCCTGGACAGTGTTTCAACGGATACGCTGTTTATCAGGTTGCGGATAGCTAACAAAGCCGGCCACAAATTTCCGTCGGGCTATCCAAGCCGCAGGGCCGTGGTACAACTTGTAGTTACCGATCAAATGCTGGATACGGTATTTCAATCCGGCACTTTTGATTCGAATTTTGAAGTGAAGAATATTGATCCTGCATTTGAGCCGCATTACAATATGATTAATCATGCATCACAGTCACAGTTGTATGAGATGGTAATGGGTGATGTAACCGGCTCTGTTACCACGGTACTGGAACGTGCTGATCAGATGCTGAAAGACAACCGTTTACCACCGGAAGGATTTGTATCAACCCATCCTGTGTACGATACCGTGCAAATAGTGGGCGATGCATTGACGGATCCGGATTTTAACAAGAATGCCTTTTCGGAAGGAACCGGAGTTGATTTTGTACACTATCACATTCCGGTCAGCAGTTACAGTGGCATATTGAGTGTATCTGCGGCGGTGTACTATCAGACTGTTCCTCCGGGCTATCTCGAAGAAATGTTTGCTTACAGCAGTGCAGCCATTGATACGTTCAGGAATATGTATTTTGAAGCAGATCGTACACCTGTCCTAATGGCTTCTACGCAATTGCTGACTCCAGTGATCAATGCAATGCCTCAAATTGCTGTCAGCCACCAATTAAATATCCATAACACACTCAATCAATCCGGTGTTGTGCTGGTAGATAACAAAAGCAAACTATTGATTTATTCGGTTGCCATCTATTCAAGTGATGGAGCATTGATGTCCGGTATCACAATCAACAAAAATTCAAACTCCATACCAGTGCAGTTGCCGGAGCAAAAGGGCATGTACCTGTTGGAATTTACCACCATGGAAGGAAGGTTTGTATTTAAAGTGTTGAGGATGTAATGTTGTAACCAATCCTAATGAATCGGGACGGGCATTGCAGTGGATCATGCACCCTTCGACTTCGCTCAGGAACTACCCTTCGGCCCGCTCAGGGCAGGGAAAATCCGGTCGTTGAGCGGAGCCGGAGCGCCGGATTTTCGGGAAGAGTGAGATAAATTTTTGCGCCCTTCGGCTTCGCTCAGGGAGCAAAAATTTGTGACTTCGCTCAGGGTACCAACCAGCAGTTCAAGACAATTTTTTGCTTCACCAGCCGCAGTTTGTTTACTTTTAGATTTCGATTCAGGCCACCTTACAATCATTTATCTCATGAGTAGTTTTACGAAGTTCTTCTTTCTGTTATTACCTGTATTATCTGTTATTGCGGAAGATTCACAGGCACAGGTCAGTTTCACCAATGCCAATTCAAAACTAAGTGCAACTGACATTCACAGCGGTTGCCCGACAGCTGTGGTAGATGTAAATGGCGATGGGCTGGATGATATTGTAAGACTCGATCAGGCGCATATGCTGTACATCGATTATCAGCGTCCCGGTTTGCAGTTCAGTCATACGTACATTGGTGATTTTGGCGGAGGTGTTTCCTGGGCGTGGGGACTGTGTGTGGCCGATGTTGACCATAATGGTATAAAAGATATTGTAGCAGGTGGTGTAGGTCCGGCAGTTAAAATTTTTAAAATGAATGACGACGGTTCAGCCGGCACTTTATATAGTCTACCTGCTTCTAATTTCTTCCTGCAGAACATCAACTTTGCCGATATAAATAATGACGGGTGGGCAGATATTTTCGGTTGTGACGACAATGCGGAAAATCATATCTGGCTGAATAATGGCAGCGGAAATTTCATTGTATCAAACATCATTGATTTTGATGTGACAGATACAGATGACTCCGGCAATTATGGAAGCGTTTTTACAGATTTTGATAATGATGGAGATGTTGATCTGTACATTGCCAAATGCAGGCAGGCAGTAAATGATCCTGACGACGGCAGACGCATTGACGTACTTTTTGTAAATGATGGCAACAACAATTATACTTCTGATGCTGCTGCCTATGGATTGGCTGACAGCGCACAGACCTGGACAGCCAATTTCGCCGACATTGACAATGATGGCGATCTCGATGTGATTCAAACAGACTACGATGTGCCGGCCAACCTGCTGGAAAATGACGGAACCGGCCATATGACTAACATCACTGCCGGTTCAGGATTCAGCCTGAATATTATCCCCATTGAATCTGTAATGGAAGATTTCGATAATGATGGTTTTGTTGACATACTGGTAACGGGTAGCAGCTATCAGTTCTTTCATAACAATGGCGACAAAACCTTTACCCTGCTTCCCGGAATATTCGGCAATGAAAACATGGAATCGTTTGCCATCGGAGATCTCAATCACGACGGATTAATAGATGTGTATGCCAGCTATGCTTATATCTATACCTCCCCTTCCACCGTTGATGATGTTTACTGGATGAATACAACAGGCAATGGCAATCACTTTGTTACACTCAATCTAATCGGAACATCCAGTAACATGGGTGCGCTGGGTGCACGCGCAAAAATTTACGGCGATTGGGGAGTGCAGCTACGCGAAGTGCATGCAGGTGAAAGTTATGGCACCTGCAATACAGCCAACCTTCATTTTGGTACGGGAACAACAACAGTAATCGATTCCATTGTTGTGCAATGGCCTTCCGGCATGAGTACTACCATACTGAATCCGGCCATAGATCAGTTTATCACCATACGTGAAAATGAATGTGTAACACCTGACCTGACCATCAGCAACAATGGAGGCACGGTTATTTGTCCGGGCGAATCAGTAACACTTACGGCATCTGCTGTGCCGGCTGATTATTCCTATCTGTGGTCGAATGGTGAAACTACCTCTTCCATAGAGGTTAGTACAAGCGGAGACTATAGCGTGAAAATTGCATCCTCTTCCAATGAATGCTTTACCAGTTCGAAGGTGATCACCATCACGCAAAACCCTGCAGAGATTCCTGTGATAACGGTAAGTGGTGAATTGTCTTTTTGCCAGGGCGGAAGTGTTGTCTTGTCTGGCCCTCCCGGAACAACCTATACTTGGTCATCCGGTGAAACAACACCATCAATTACCGTTACGGAGTCAGGCACCTATACAGTAGCCACACCAGGCACTTGCCAGGAATGGACATCGGAAGCAATTGTAGTGGATGTTTTATCAGCACCTCCTCCGGTTACTGCAGATGTAGTCTTAACGGTTCCGGGCTTTGCTACGTTAACAGCCAGCGGTGAAACAATAAGCTGGTACGAAGCGCCCATTGGAGGATTACCTTTAGGCACAGGGACTACTTTTGAAACCCCCTTCTTAACAGATACCACCACCTACTATGCCGAAAATGCAGTTGCCTACGGAGCTGATACACTCTACACGGGTCAAACAAATCATGAAGGCAATTTATACAGCGGAAGCGGCAGTACAAACAGTGCCATCATATTCAATGTCACCGAAAGTTGCCTACTTAAATCAGTGAAAGTATATACCGATTCACCGGGTGAACGGCTGATTGAATGGAAGAAAAGCAATGGTGCATTGTTGCAAAGTGTTATGGTGAATATTCCGGATGGTACTAACCGCATTACGCTGAACTTTAACCTGGTACCGGGCAACAATTATGAACTTGGCACCAACAGCAATCAAAACAACATCTTACTTGGTACGGATGGCCCTCGTTTGCAGCGAAGCGATGCAGGGGTAGATTATCCTTATGTTATTCAGGATCTCGTTTCACTCACCGGTTCACCGTTTGGAAACGATTTGTACTACTATTTCTATGATTGGGAGATTCAGAAAATTCCATCTGTTTGCATCAGTGAACGCATACCGGTCACTGTGTTTGTGGACATTTTTTCAGGTATTGAAAAACTGCCGGGTTCGGGTGAAATGCAGGTATTCCCAAATCCTTCAGCGGGCATAGTTACCATTACATCGGCTAGTCCATGGAGTGAAACCGTGCACCTGCGTTTAACGGATGTTGCAGGCAATTTAATGCTCTCGCAATTTGAAGAAGGTATCGGTATTGATAAAAATCTGAACCTGGACTTAAGCAGGTTTGCTAAAGGGATCTACTTCCTGGAGGTAAAAACCAACTCCAATACGATACTGCATAAAGTGATTATTCAGTAGTAAAAAATGTAAAAAGGGAAATTGAACATCTTGTCAATTTCCCTTCTTTATCTAAGCTGCTGATATACTTTTGAGGTTACTATTTCAACCCCTTATCCGATTAATCCAATGTACATGATCCGCCAAGAAGTTGAGCGGCTGCATCTGCTTCATCACAAGCTTGTTCAGCATCATCCTTTGAAACATCTTGTAACTCGGAAACGGTAGTCTGACCGAGAATAGTGCAACTACAAGTATAATCCTTGTTGCAGGAGGCAAGTCCCACAATTGCTATGACAGCGATAACCAACAATTTCTTCATAAATTGGAATGGATTTAGGGTTTAGAAAAATTAATCAGCAACAAGGTTAAAAACTAATATAGAATTTCCAAATGTCTGCCCTATTTATTTTCAATGTTACATGAATCTGGTTTCTTGTGCACTAACATTCTTCGGCTTTGTTTATGGTTTGCGTCCGCTTCCCTTCAACTTCGCTCAGGGTGCGCTCTTCACAAGTTGTACTCAGACTCCACAATAATAATTGTTTAATTGTTACAATGTCAAATGGTTAAATGGTTGAATGGTTAATTGAAGTCAGTTGAATGGTTTCGATGGGGAATTGATTGTTGGAGAAATGAAACGAAGTCATGGCGCATATTGAGTAAGAGCGAAATAAATGTTGCTGTACTCAATAAAAGCGATATAAATCTCGCTGTAAATAGATCCAGTCTTTCGTCTTAAGTCTTTCGTCTTAAGTCTTACATCCTAAGTCTTACATCCTAAGTCTTGACTCCTGGTTCCTCCTGCCTCCTGTCTCCTCCCCCTTCCCTCAGATATCTTAACATATCATCAATTGTCTGCTCTAGCGAATATTGTTGCTGCCAGCCTGTATGATTTTTTAAACGGGAGCTGTCGCCATAGATGATGGGTTCATCAGTTGGGCGCAACAATGCAGGATCTGTTTCGATATTCAGTTTGATGCCAATTGCTTTTTCAATCAACGGAATGAGTTCCTTAACCTGGTACACTTTTTCACCGCTTACATTGTATACTTCTCCTGCTGTTCCTTTTTCAGAGAGCAATACCAAAGCCGAAACAAGGTCACGTACATCGGTAATGGAACGGCGTGTTTCCAAAGTACCTACCCGGAATTTGTTTTCTGCACCCTTCATAATCTTATAACCACGCAACACAAAATCGGAAGTCACATCATTGGTTTTGCGTGAACCGGTGGTATTGAATATGCGTACCCGGATGCAACGGATGCCGAAGTTTTGAAAATATTGAAAGGAAAGTAAATCCTGTCCGACTTTACTTACACCATATGGATGCAAAGGCAATAACGTGGTATCTTCTTTCACCGGGGTATTCTCAGGCGTTAAAGACAATCCATACTCTGCACTGGAACAAGCCACTACCACCATTGGATCATAATCAGGTTCTGTGGTACGAATTTTCTTCACCGCCTCAAATACATTGATGGTACCATTCATATTGGTATTGATGGTTTCAATGGGTTTTTCCCACGAGACGGTTGGGTAGCTTTGTGCAGCGAGGTGAAAAATTTTGGATGGACGGTATTGGTTGATAATTGCATAAACATGGCCTGCATCCGTAACATCGCATTCAATAGCATTACACACGTCCAATATATCCCGCACATCTATAGTAGGTTTAAACCAGGTACCAATAATTTTTTCTTTCGGAAGAGATTGCCGGTAACGATCTATCAGGTGTGAACCCACCATACCGGCAGAACCGGTGATGAGCACGCAATCAGTTGCTGCTGCCATTCAGTGCGAGTTTATATATTTCATTAACTTTTTTACCAATCAGCTGCCAACTGAATTTTTCATCGGCCGTCTTTTTCGCATTGATACGAAGGCGTTTCATCTTCGCTTCATCTTTCAAAAGCGCCATGATTTTCTCTGCAAGATCCTGTTCATCTTCATTTTTAAACATCACGCCATTCTCTCCCTCCACAATAATCTTTTTAAAAGTATCCAGATCAGATGCTACAATAGCCGCACTGTAGTCGAGCGAACGGATCATGACACCGCTTGAATAGATTTCCCGGTAGGGAAGTGTTACCACATCGGCAGCTGCGAAGTAATAGGGAATGATCTCATTCGGAACATAACTATAGTTGAGGATACAATCCTTCTCCAGGTTCTTCTCCTTCACGATAGCGTCAAATTCTTCCTGTTCCACTTTCCAGGGTTTGCCTACTACGAGCAGTTTTACGTCAGGCATCTGATCACGCACGATGGCATGCGCCTTGAGCAGTACATCCAGCCCTTTCACTTTTTTTATCTGGCCGAAGAAAAGCACGAGTTGCTGATCCATCGGCAGATTTAACTTCTTACGTGCGTCTTCCCTGCTGATGGGTGTATTGTAAAGAAAATCAGAATCACCATGCGGTACAATGTGAATGGCCGCTTCCGGGAAATCAGGGAAATATTTTTTCAGCGAAGCTTTAGCATAGTCAGAGTGAACTATAATCTGATCGATGGCCCGCCTGAACTTTCCATATTTACCCGGGTCAATTTCCTGGCCGTATTTGTCAAAACTCTCAATGTCGTGAATAGTGGCCACCACTTTGAAACCTTTACGGCGGAAAAGAAAGAAGTTGAGGTATTCTCTTCCGGCAAAGTGGTATACGTGAAAGTGTACCACCTTTGCTCCTGCTCTAGCTGCATCTTGTGCTGCATTCCATGCGCCAATAGCATACCGGAAGCCGCGAATTAATTTATGGTCTTTGCCATAGATATTCTTAAATGGTTTCCTGGTACGAAAAGGGAAATTGAATTTTGTATCAAGATCCGTTTCATCACAGGTATAAAAGGAAAGCTCGGTTCCCTGGTCGGCTACGGCCTTACATAACCCAAAATCATAAAAATCATTGCCACTGTGACCGCCAATGGGTTCCACCATTGCTACACGTAATTTATTTTTCTCACTCATACCAGCGGCTCAGGTCTTTATTGAGCAATTTTTCCAGCTTAATAATATCGGGTTTGAAAATTACATTCATCAGGTCAACTGTTTCATCATGCCGGTCCGGTTTCTTGCGGCGGGTAAGAAACAGGTTTTTGATTGCCTCCACTTTAGCATCAGGAATAATCTTCCGGGCCAGTGCGCGCAGGTTTTTCTGAGAATAAATCGCTCTGAAAAAAGTGTTGCGTGGCGTAGAATACGTATTGTATTTATTTTCCAGTTCAGGTATAAAAGAAGGGTCGATGCCAAGGAATTTAAAGACACTGAGGATCATATTTTCCATGTCTTCCGACAATTCATCATATATAAAAATCTTAACCTTGTCTTTGCCAAAAACATCTATGTATCGCTTCACCTGTTCATAATACAATCCCAGTTCTATATACTGCTGATACCATAGTTTCGAATACTTATGTGAAGATTTCCTGTTCACAATATCTTCCAGTGACTCATTCACATAGCCCAGTTTGTGTTCCATGTAATAGTGAGAAAAGGCACGGTCAATCGGGTTACGAAGCGACATGATGATCCGCGCATCCGGCACCAACTCCTTAATCTTTTCCGGTACAGCCGGATAGAAGAGATAAGAGACACTGGCTTCCCCTACTGCTTTATGACGGCCATTGGCTGATTCAAAAAGTTGCAGGTATTCTTCCAGTGTGCCTACTCCTTTTTCTTTATGATACAGATTCTGTTTTATGGTTTCTTCGTAGGCAAAGTAGTTCGGTTCCTTAATGCCACTCATAAACACCTCCGGATGCCGCTTCAGGTAATAGTATAGAGAAGTAGTACCGGCTTTGGGGGCTCCTACAATAAAGAAATTCGGAAGTTTGTTTTTCATATGCTAGTTTAACCAATCCGGCAGCCTGGTAATTCCCTTTCCCCTCAGGAATTCAGCTAAACGGTTATTGTAGGGTTGATAAAGTTCATCTAAAAAGCGGCGTTCTTCTTCATTCATCTTCTCACGGCCGCCACTGCTGGCATTTACTTTTTTGTACAGGTTGCGCAAAGTTCGCTTCAATCCGACATTTTTTCTCCAGAAAGCTTCAAATTTTTTGTTAACGCCGAGCATGGTCCTGTGCATCCAGCGGTTTTTGTACGCAATGGTTTGATTTTCGATTGCGAAATCTTCCGGTTTATAAAAAGAAAAGTCCAGATCAAGCCAGGCACATAATTCTTTCATAAAACCTGCAGCATCCTTCTTAAGATCTTCAAAGAAAAGTATCTTCAGGTTCTTCCCATAGAGATCGAACCAATCTGGCAGGAATTCAATGTAGAATCCTTCCTTAATACCTCTCATTAACAATGCCTCTTCATCATCACGGTGATCATGCAATTCATCGCCGGTAAATGCTGCTGATTTTCGGATGAAATCACCAAAGGAAACATCTTCTTTCAGGTAGGCATTTGCTTTCTTTCGCTCGTAAAAGGAAAAAATACGGTCGGCTGGATTTCTGAAGATGAAGATCATCTTTACCTCCTCGCCTAATTCTTTGCGTATTCTTTCTCCGATCAGTTTTTTGCCGTACAGGTAACTCGGACTTGCTTCCAAACGGTATCTTTTACCGGAATCGCAATGTGAAAAGTAGGCTGCATAATTTTCCATAGCCGGAATGTCTTTGCCATACTTGAGTGGCATAAAGAAGCCGATCTCTTTAGTAGAAGAGCCGCATACATCAGGGTGCAAACTCAAATACGTATATACCGAAGTCGTTCCGGCCTTATGTACACCGCCAATAATCACATTAGGTAATTTCAGTTCATTCATCAGTTCCGGTTAGTTTATTACCTGCTTATTGGCCCATCGGTATTGCCGTTCTGGGTGAATCTGAATGTAATAGAAGAAGTAGTGTATGGCAACAAACACGGCAGCAATGGCAATGCCCGGATCAAAGAAACTTCCACCGGTTGGAATTCCACGTACGATGAAAAAGATGATAAAAAACAAAATAGACTGATAGAAATAGTCTTTTTTAATTTCAGCATGTAGTCGCCTGTGCGTACGGTAAACCAGCCAATATTGCGAGAGGCCTATAATGAGTCCTAATGCACCAAACTGGTAGATTACACCAAGAATTCCGATATCTGAAGCATAGAAGTGACCAAGCTCCGCAGTAGGCCCCCCAAGCCAGTCGTTATTGATTTTACCATTACCGAAAAACCAGCTGAACTCATGCTTATTAAAATATTTAAAAGCGATGGCAGATGAACGGATACGCGCATCAGCAGAGGCTTCTCCTGTTTCTTCTCCCTGCAAAACCAGGATTATATTGGTATACATTAGCGTGACTCTTTCTAAAATATCAGGTCGTAATAACCAGAGACCTCCCAATGCGGCGGAAACAAAGAGTATAAATGAAGTAGTATAATACACGATCTTTTCCCAGGACAAATAGAGAAGAAAGTAAAGTCCTACAGTGCCCAACAGTGCAAGAGAAGTTCCTCGCTTCTGATTGATGAAGAATATGTAAGCAAAGAAACCCATGAAGAATATGGCATACTTGATATGGCTCGTTCGGACATACCTGATAAAATAATAGATCGTTGCGAAGGCAAATCCGAAAATATCGAACTCGAACTGGCAACCACCTTTAATGGAATTGCAATAAACAAACAAAGTACCGGCAAACTGATTTGGATTAAGGCCAATAATCATAAGTAGATACCAGGGGAGATTAAACCAGGCTCCAAACAGGAGTGCATCCCGAACAATAGTGAGGTCGATCGATTTTGATTTGAGCAGGTAGAAGACAAAAATGCCTGAAAGGATCGCCAGCCATGATTTTTCTGCAGAGATGCCTAAGAAAACAGGTTGTCCGAAATAGAAATTGGTAACAAATCCTGCCTGTAACATAATATAGGTCAGTAGTGTCAGGATAATGAGTTCATAAATAGTGAACCCTGCTTTCTTGACAAAAACTTTGTCAATCAGGTAAACACCGGTAAAGGTCACATATACAAACAGCATCGGATAACCACCGAACACCAGGTAGATCAGTGAAATCGGGCTTTTGATGAGTGTACCGAAAACGTTGATGAATAGCAGGTATATCAGGAATACCTTCAGACGCCGGCGCCAGGTGTTGTGCAGGGCATCGGTCATTAAAATTGGTGGTTGTGTAAGTTCTAATCCCTGCTGCACGTTCGTTTACCCAGAAGTATTTTAAGGATTAAGAGGGATTCTTTTGAGTTTCCTTCGGTTAGGTTTTTCAAAGCCTTTCCAATGAGTCGGATAACAGGTGCGAAGATAAGATACGGATAGTAAAGTTGGTAGAATAACATCCACCCACGGTATTTGCAACACATAAAGAATAAAGGCCTTGTTTTGCTCTTGATCTCCTTGCCTGTGGTAACTCCCTGCTTATGGTAGATAACACTCTTGTATTGGTAGCCATGTTTCCAGCCTTTGCGCACGCCACGCACCTCCCAGTCCATCTCTTCAAAATAGGCATAGTACACATCATTCATCAATCCTACCTCTTCCAGAAATTCCTTCCTGATGAAAAGGGAAGCACCATATACATAGTCAAATTTTACATCATCGTTATCGTATTGACCGTTATCCACTTCTCTTACGCCAAGGTGGTATGACCAGGTAGTCCATTTATTGAATTTGCCCCCTATGGCATTGATCTTATCAGGCCATTTATACCACCTGAGTTTAGAACCAATCATGCCAACCTTTTCACCTTGTGATGCATACTGTTCTGCCTTCTCTACCAGGTATTTCAGGGCATCGAAGTCGAGGGTGGTATCGTTGTTCAGGAGCCAGACAAAATCTGCATCACCCTTTTTCAGGGCATAACGGGAACCGACATTGTTACCACCTGCAAATCCAATATCAGATTTTGCCTGTACAAAAATCAATGGGTAATTAAAAGAAGCTGTAGCATTGGTCGTGATCTGTTGTTCCAATGCCTGCTCCTTCGACTGATTACCACCTTTCTCCGCTTCTTCTACCGTGTAACTAATCCATGCAGCAGGTTTATTGCAATAGGGCATGGAAAACTTTTCAATTTCAGGCGGTGGATTAAAATTGACAGTCCGGCTTCCTTCAGCCCATTCTTTAATAATCTGCAATGAAGCAGGTGTATTATTATCCACTACTACTACCTGGAAGTTCTTATAAGATTGTTTCGCCAGACTTTCAATGGTTTCGATGGTATTATCGTGGCCATTAAAATTGACAAGGACGATATATATTTTTGGTTGACTCATTGTTTTAATAATTTACCGTTAAGGCATCACTTAGGCAGTTGCCTGTTATTCAGCACTCACCTCACAATCCGGCAGCGCATTTTATCTCTTCGGTCATGAAAAAATGATCAATTACTTTTTCCTCAATGCCCGGATTTTGTTTTATCTATCATTACACATCTACCCATTTGCTCAGGTCCCTGTTTAACACTTTGCCCAGCTTCATCACGTCATTTCTGAAGATATCAGCCAGGAACTTTCTTTCCGCCGGGGTTATCCTGGGGAGATCTTTATCAGTGTAAAATGTTTTTTTAAACTTTGATTTCACTGATTTGGGCAACACGCCTTTGAGCCAGTCTTTGATCTTTTTCTGGGTGTTCAATTTTCCGATCAATTTGTTTTTGGGAATGAAGGAAGGGTTGAACTTCTGAGAATAATCTATATCCACATTTGGATCTACACCCAGGAATGTGAACATATCCTTTACCACTGCCCCTGCATCTTTCTTAAAATCATCGAAAAGATAAATACGCCGTTGCCGTTCGGGGAAAATTTCTATAAATCGTTTCACCTGTTCCGCATACATGCCTATTTCCACATACAGGTTAGAAATGCCCCAGCCTTTTGGATCACGTGCCATATCTTTCTTAAGGGCCGTCATAAAATCATTGGTTTCATACCCTATCCTCAGGTCCATCAGGTAATGGCTGAAGGCACGGTCAATGGGGTTGCGCAACATCATAATTACTTTTGCATCCGGAAACCTGGTGAAAATATTCCTTGCTGCTTCCTGAGAATACAAATAGGAATTGGTGATTTCTCCGATTGCTTTTTCGTCTTTTACATTCTTGAAAAGTTTATCGTACTGATCTCTTTCTTTTACAAAGGCATGGAAGATTCCTTCCTGCATATCTGTTTCAAGAAATTTGCTCAGGTCTTTATTTAACGACCTTGCATAGTTGGGGCGAAACTTGCTATTATCGATGTCTGTCGAAAAATGATGTGTCTCTTTTATAGGCGCCATATAAATCTGCGGGTGCATCTTCATATATTCATATAATGACGTTGTTCCCGATTTTGCTGCACCCACTACGAAAAAATTAGGCAGCTTCTGCCGCTCTTTGGTTGTATTGATCATTGTTCCTATTCTGCTTGCTGCTATGCTTTAAATGTTCAGATAATTTGAGTTACCGGTACTAAATTTTAGTATTCCTTCTTATCTTTTCTTATTGCTGTTATTTGATCCAACTGCCGAGGTCGCGGTTGATCAGTTCCTGTAATTTCAATACGTCTTCACGGTAGTATTTTTTCAGTTTCTCTCTTGTTTCCGGGTTCAGCTCTTTCTTTTCAAGGTTATACTGGTACACAGTACTTTGCACTTTCAATCGCAGTTTCCTGCGCAATTCCTTCGGCAACAATCCCCCTACAATTTTCTTTAGCAGGTTGGGCTTCTTCAGAAACTTATTGATTGCTTCTGATTTGGGTTCACCACTTGCATTCAGGTTGTCGCCAAACAATAATGGCACGCTATCGATCGCTAAGAAATCCTCCAGTGATTGCACGAGTCCTTCCGGGTCGTTTCGCAAATCTTCACTTAGATAAATCTTCACTTTCCTGAAATGATCAAGGTATGCCTTCACCTGTGCATAATACAATCCGCGCGACGTATACTGGTAGTCGAAATGCCAGTTGTCTGTTTTGCGTTTGGTTTCCATTTCCAGTGCATCCTCAAAATCGAGCGTTTCTGCACCATCGCGTAACTTGTGCATGTATTGAGAAAAAGCCCGTTCAACCGGATTTCGCAGTGTGATTACAATATGAACAGCTTGCGGATCCGGATGAATACGAAGAATATTGGCAATGGTTTTTTCATAAAAGAAAAGATAGGTTGTTGATGACTCGCCCCGTATCTTTTTATTCCTTCCTTCCTCAAACAAAGCAAGGTATTCATCCAAATGGTTAACCAGGAATCGCGGTTTGGTAACTAACTTTCCATTATTAATAAAAGTGAGTTCCTCTTCGGGCCATGCAAAATAACCGGGCTCTTTCTTACCACTCATAAAAACCTGTGGATGCTGGTCGAGGGCATAGTGCAAGGTGGTGGTTCCGCCTTTAGCGGCGCCTACCATCAATAAATTCGGCCAGAGGTCTTTCTTATCCATTGTTTTAATAATCATTTATACTCCGGTGAGCCTGTATCAACTGTACCAGGTATGTAAATCACGGTGAATCAGTTTTTCCAGTTCTTTAATATCGCTGATGAAATACTGATGAATCAGTTCTTGTTCTTTTGATTTATCAAGTCGTGGTTGCTCCACCGCTTTCGCATTCTTACCGGCAATAAATCGTTGCAGCTGTTTCCTGGCGCCTGATGGAATTATCTTAGCCAACAGATTGCGCAATGGGTTTTTCTTCCTGGTAAGGTCATGGATGGCCTTATTTTTGGGAGCCGCCGCTTCATTACTCTTGATCTGCAGGTTAAGTGCCATGCGTTTTACTCCCAGAAAATCCTGTATCCTATCGAAAGTCTCTTTCCGGTTTTTAATAAAATCGTCTTCAAAAACCAGGAAGAGCATATTCTCTTCCCTGAAATATTTTCTAAACCTGTTTACCTGTTCTGTATATAATCCGCGGGAGAAATAACTGAAATTGAATTTTTGTTCCGGCTTAGACTTGAGCCTTTCCTGTTCTGCGGCGATTGCTTCTTCAAATGAAAGGTCTTCGAAACCTTTGCGCTGCGACATCAGGTAATGCGAATAAGCACGCGAAACAGGGTTTCTGAAAATGAAGATCAGTTTAACCTGCTCACCAAGCGTATGATGGATACGTTGCGCGGCCAGTTCTTCAAACATCATGGCAGGATCCACTTCACCAATGGAAGACTGTCCATTCCATTCGCTGAAGTACTCCTTTTCATAAAACGCAAGCCCTTTTTGAAACTTTTCTTCATATACAAAGAATTTCGTCTCCTTCACCTGTTGTGGAAGGAAGATATCGGGGTGTTGTTTAAGAATTTCGTAGAGCGTTGTTGTCCCAGCCTTCTGTGCGCCTACACACAGGAAATTCGGTACTGCCATCAGCACAATCCTGTTTTATTCGATTTGGCGCAAATGTAAAGAAAAAGTGGCGGGAGCGGTCTATTGACTCGCAGATAATGGAGTTATCTCCGCTTTTTTAGGTTTATGTCGTTCCTAATACTAAAACTGAATATTGAATATTGATTATTGGATATTCCAACACTCAACATTCAAAAATAATCAATAATCAATATTCAATGATCAATAATCAATGATCAATGATCCATAAAAGAACTGTGCATCATACCGGTTTCTACATATTACCCGCCTGATCATCAACCACATCTTCGTCTGCACCTTTCTTCTTCTTATCCGATTTTAATGCCTGCCGAAGCTCTTTTAGAAACTGCCGGGGCGAAACTTTAAATACATCCCATATATCGAGTGTATAGAATCCATAATACTTTTTAATGAGGAAGAACGGGATGATATTCATAATCAAAACTCCACCGGTATTCACACAAGCCGCGCCAACAGCACCAAACCGCGGAATAAGAATCAGGTCAAGAATCACAGCAACAATCGTTGCTCCCACCATTATATTTCTGTTGAGCTTCTGCCTTCCGGTCATAATTAACACATTATTCACCGGGCCGGTGGCTGCATTAATAAATTGTCCAATAGCCAGGATGATCAGTGGTAAACTACCCGAAACAAATTCATCGCCGAAAAGGCCCATGATAAAGGGCGCACCAATAATCACCATTACCAGGATAGGCGCAGAACACCAAAAGATAATCTTGGTTACAAACTGTGCTGACCTTTTTAACTCATCCATTTTACCTTGCGAAAAGAGTTCAGCAAACTTGGGTGCTGCCGGTATCAACAATGCGATCAGGGCAATGCGTGTTACAGTGGCTACTTTAAATGCATTCCGGTAAATGCCCACCTCTTCTATGGTTGCATATCGGCCCAGAATAAAAGTATCGGCATAGCCGCGTATCAGCGAAGCAAATGCAGCAACAAAAAGGGAAATGCCTATCCAGAATTTTTCTTTAAAATTAACACCTTGTTCAGCCTGTGTAGAAAAGTAATGGGAGAACTTAAACCACCAGTATAAGCTGAGGGCACCTGTAAGTGTGATGAATGCTACATACGTTACCACAGGCACATACAGATCGCGCCTGGTGGTAAACAGGATGATGGAACCAAGAATGAGAATACCAAACAGGAAGTTGCTCACATTGTGCAGGAATGCATACTCCTTAATCTTTTTCAATCCGCGAATACCACCGGTGCTGATCTGAAAAACTGTTAATGGCAATAATGCCAATGCAGCAATACGGAAATAGGGAAAGAGCTCCGGCTTCTTGAAAATATCACCTGCAATTTCTTCAGCGAAAAAAAAGATGATGGCTGAAATAAATAAACTGAGCGGGATAGATATCATCATGGACTTATTGTACAGGTCCTTTATATGCCCCCATTGTTTTTGTACAAAATACTGCGCCCCAAAGCGCGTCATCAATGTGTCTGAACCCAACTTTGAAATACTGTTGCTGAAGTTCATCAGCGATTGGCAGAGATTATAAATCCCTGTTCCGGCTGCGCCGGTAGAACGGGCCAGCATAAGGGCAAAAACCCAATTCAGCGCCATGCCGATCAGCCTGGTAGCGAAGGCAGATAACCCTCCTTTGAAGATTTCTTTACTGTGCCCGTCTTGTTTTATTGCATCCTGTTCCCTGCGCTCGGTTTCCATATTGATAAAGGTGCAAGCAAATGCACGGTTAATGTCTTTAAGCAATCTGGCAATTGATTGCTTTGATGATTTATTTAAGCCAATCATCCAGGTTGCGGCCGGTAATGGCTGAGAGTTGTTCTATGTCATTTCGGTAGTAGTCCACCAGTTTACTGCGGGTTGCCGGATCCATCGGCTCCGTGCTTTCCATGAAATTTTTGGTAAAGAATTCATTGGTACGTACTCCTTTTCTCTTCCTGAAGAAAATCTTGTACATCTTCTTAACCGGATTGTCGCTCATAAATAGCCACCGCAACAACGGGTTCTTCCATTGCTTTCCACCCTGGTTCCACCGTTTTGTATAGTCAATGGTTACATCCGGATTCACTCCCAGGAACTCAAATACGCCACGAAGCACATGGGCAGGGTCTTTACGAAACTCATCGTACCACATGATATGTACATTCCTGAAATTGCTGAGATAAGCCTGCACTGCGCTGGCATACAATCCCATCGGGCGGTATTGCATAAATAGCGAGTTGTGCTGGTTAAACCTTTCATTTTCCTTCTCCATAGCCTGCTCAAATGAATACTTTTCATCCGGATTATTCACACGTACAAAATTGTAAGCAGAGTAGGCACGTTCCGCCGGATGACGAAGAATCATCATGATCTTCACATCGCTGCCCAGGTATTGCTGAATGTTTCTTATTGCTTCTTCATAAAAGAAGAGGTACATCACACTGGCCTCTCCGATTGCCTTCTTACCATCAGCACCATCAAAAAGCTTAACGTACTGATCGTATTCCTCCACCCATTTCTGTATCCTGTTTTTTACTTCCTTGGCGACAAAGAATTGTGGTTCTTTAAACTTCGGCATATACACATCAGGATGCTGTATCATATAATTATACAACGACCTTGTTGCTGATTTACCTGCTCCTACTAATAAGAAATTGGGTAAGGGCATATGTTGATTTGGAGTTTTTAACAATCTTTTTCTTCCTGAAAGGTAATTACAGCAACCCGGATTTCCCCGTCACGGATTAACTGAACCTGCGGAAGATAAGATTTTTATATCATGTGCAAGGTTGGCGCTGAATAAATTGGCTCCATCCTTATTCATGTGGTTATCGAAAAAATAGTCAAGCCTGTTATACTGTGGGTCCTGGCTGTAGTCTTTAAAGGGTATGTTATACCTGGCACAGACTTCCTTTATCGCCTCATAGGATGGCTCCATCGCAAACGGTGCCAAAGCAGGAGACATGCTCACATACACCTTCACCCCTTTGGACGTAAGTGTGGTAAATATTTCTTCCAGTCCCTTGACCTTGTTTGGATCCACTACCTTATTTTTCTGATTGCGGAGTTCAGCATTTTCTTTAATGAGCTCTTCTGCTTTTTTAGTTGAAATAGTGCCTTTCAGTGGCTTAAAGCCAGCTTCAGATTTCCGGCTTTTAAAGATTCCCGTCATAATATCAAGTACCGACGAATTATACCGGTAAATCATCGACATCATCTTAAACTGTTCGGTATTGTATGGAAGCACAAACTCTTCCATGGAACCATGCGCAAACCAAAAATCATCAGCTGCTTCTTCTGAAGGCGCCACAAAAAATCCATCACTGGGTTTCCGGTCGCGTATGCCTTTTAAATAATAGATATCACGCACTTCCGGGTAATCCTGATAATAGGGTGCCAGTACATTCAACCGGTCGTAGTGTAATTCACGGTAGTACATTTCTTCAGGATTCAGGTCAAGCACTACAAGTTTTGGCGTGTAACGGCTTAATGCCATCCTGATAATAGCCTGCTCATAAAAAATCGTCTGCCCGTCATGCCCGGCATTGTAACAACTGATGCCAAGTGTATCGGCTATGTGCTGCGGGTTATAGTTTCTTCTGCCTCTTGAGGAACCAAGGATAATGGCATCCTGGTCCATTTTGGTAAAGGTGAAGGTAGTCTCGGCTGATGGGCCATGCTTCTGCGCAAAATACATCTTATGTAAAATCAGCCCGATCAGTTGATCAAAAACGATGATGCCAAGCAATAGCAGTAACCCATTGCGGAAGAAGATCCACAAACCATTGGAAGCTGAAGGCTTCATCGGGTTAGAACTGGAAGTAGATGAATTGGCTGGCATCGAAAACTCCGATTAACAAAATGAGTGAAATAACTCCTGCGAAAAAAAGGTATTTGAGCGTTCTGTTTTTGGGTTCAGGGAAAATGGCATTCTTATCTTTGGTCCATTCTTCCTGGTAAATTTCTACCAGGAACAGGCAGAGGATACCGAACAAGCCATACCACAAGGTAGAAGCATCTCCGTTGTAAAATTTGGTACTGCTGAAACTGAACATTTGTGAATAGTAGTACAAGGCATCGCTCACTGTTGGTGACCTAAAGAAAATGTAGGAGAAAATACCGCAGTGAAAGGCCATGATCGTACCTACCACCCTGCCAAACATCGGATGAATGCCATAAATTACATTGTCAAATGCAGTAATCTGCTTCTTAATGATCAACCTGGAAGCAAGAAATACAAAGAAAACAAGGAAACACAAGACATAGGTCCAGTTGGCGCCATGCCAGAGGCCGGCTAAAAACATAAGCACACCCAGGTTGAAGATGCCTCTCCATTTACCTTTCCTGTAGCCGCCCAATGGTTTGAAAACATAATCCCCAAACCAGGTGGTAAGTGAGATATGCCAGCGTTGCCACACTTCTCCAACAGATTGCCCGAGATAAGGTCTTCTGAAATTGGTCATGAGGTGAAAACCCATAACCCGCGCCGATCCAATTGCCATATCGCTGTAACCGCCAAAATCGCAGTAGAGTTGTATTGCAAAAAACCAGGCTGCCACCCAGAAGGTCAATGGCTCTCCATCATGCTGATGCGGGAAGTTGAATACATTGGAGACATAAGCCCCGAGCCGGTCAGCTACCACTACTTTTTTAAATAATCCCCACAACATCAACTTCAATCCGGAAACTACACGGGCATAGTCGAAGTCATGCTTTTCATAAAACTGGTGAATCAGGTTTTGTGGCCTTTCGATTGGGCCTGCGACCAGCTGAGGATAAAACATCACATAGAGTGAATAAATCCCGAAGTCACGTACCGGCTTAAAATTGCCACGGTATACCTCAATGGTATAACTCATGGCTTGAAAAGTGTGAAAAGAAAGGCCGATGGGTAAGATGATATTCAGGTATGGAATATCCATTTTAATTCCCATCAGGTCGGTAAGCCAGTTGAGGTTACCCAGGAAAAAATTATAGTATTTGAAGACTGCCAGTACACCTACATTGGCAAGGATACTCATCAGTAGATACGCCTTTCGTCGTTTGCCCTGTGCCTTGTCAATCCAGATACCTGCATAGTAATCTATTACAATCGTGAATAGCAGGATGAGGATGTAAATCGGGATAAAAAACATATAGAAGACGCAACTGCTGATCAGCAGGTGCAGCCATCTGTATTTGTGCGGAAGCAGGAAATAAATAATGGTGACAAGCGGGAAAAACAATAAGAAACTAAACGAGTTAAATACCATAGATTCCCTTACGTTGGAGTAGTCCTTTCTTTAAAAGCCGGTCAAAAGCCGCGCAAATGTAAAAATTATCTTGGGATAGGGAAAGGTGGTATCCGCTAATTTCCGACTGTGCACCGAATTTGCATTGAATTGATACGGAAAGTACAAGTATCAGTCAAATAAATAATGATCCTCAACAGTAGGTAATTCACTTGTCCCGGAATATTTCTTCCTGCTTTACTACCAGAATTTGTAATTTAATAGAAATTAACTGTGAGGTTGTGTTAACGCTTCCGCCAAATGGTAAAATATGCTACCTGATCAATCTCATCTTTTTAAAAATATAGTCAATTTAATTTGCAGCACCGATTTCCTGATTGTCAGCAGACTTAAAACGATGTAAAGAATTGCCTCTTAAACTTTAATCAACAGCTACCGGCAATAATGCCGGTTCAGGATGTTAAGCGAAGTAGCCGTTAATACAGTTGGAAACAACCAAATCAGTGATCATGCAATTTCAAGTCAGACGTGCGTTTTCTGCTTCAAAGCTTCCTCGATTTATATTGAGTGTTTGCCTTACAATATTGCAATTTTCCACCATTGCTGGTACCTCAAATCCGCAGCATTCAGATCAATCAAAATTGAATGATGCCATAAATGATCATTCCTTTATCGAAAACAAAGGGCAGATGGTTGATATGAATGGTAAAGCCACACCTTTTGTATTATTCAAGGTTTCCTCCGCAGGGCTTGACTTATTCATTACCACGCAGGGGCTTACCTATGTGTTTTCTGAAATTAACAGGCAACCGCAAGCTGCAAACAGCACTTCACCGGAGGAAAGTCAATATGATGAACTCATACATTGGGCGAGAGTGGATATAGAATTGTTGGGAGCAGTAATCCTTAAAGAGAATATCAGAACGGAAGACCCAACGAGTAGCAAAAGGCATTTTTTTTCAAATAATCATGCTGCGCCAATCAATGATGTTAAAGGTTATGCAACCATTACCCTGCTTAATATTTATGAAGGCATCGACTGGGTTTTTCATCCTGCCGGTTCTGATGGATACAAATATGATTTCATAGTACATCCCGGTGCGGATCCACATCAAATTCAACTACTTTATAAATCAGCGCAGGGTTTAGAAATAGATGACAGAGGCAAAATAAAAATTGCTACCGGATTGGGCACCTTGGTAGAAGATGCGCCGGTTTGTTACCTGCAGGGCAATGATGAAAAGATTCCGGCTTCCTTTGTCAAGACAGGATTCAAAGTAGACTCCACCGAAACAATTGTTTCTTTCTCGTTAGAGAATTATGATGCCGGAGAAACACTCATTATTGATCCGCAACTTACCTGGTGCACTTTTTATGGTGGAACCGGAAATGATGATGTCTACAGTATAGACTTTGATATGAACAGCAATCTTTTTATCACCGGTTCTTCCCTTTCAATAGATTTTCCGGTAGCTGATGCCGGTACTTTTTTCCAGGGCACTAATGCCGGTAACCGTGATGTGATTGTCGCAAAATTTTCACCAACGGGTGCATTATTATGGGCTACTTACTATGGTGGCCTCGATAAGGAAGAAGCCGCTTCCATTGCCACTGATCCTTCAGGCAACATCTTCATTACCGGTTATACTTTGTCGACTGATTTTCCTACACTTTCTAATGGAACGTATCTGCAGGCCGTTAATAATGGCGACCAGGATGCCTTCTTGCTTAAATTCAGCAGCAATGGCAGTCTTGTATGGGCCAGCTATTATGGAGGAATTAAGGATGAATTCGGAAATGCAATTGCTACAGATGCCGCCGGAAATGTATTTGTTGCAGGTATTACCAAATCCTCAGACTTTCCGGTTGAAGATGCAGGTGGAGGCGCTTTCTTCCAGGGAACGGATAATGGAGAAGATGATATGTTCATTCTGAAATTCGATAATTCGGGTGACAGGCTGTGGGCAACTTATTACGGAGGCAGTGTGATTGGTACAGGATTGGGTGAAGATGAAGCCCGGGCTATTTGTATTGATCCTTCCGGTAATCTGTTTGTTGTTGGAAATACCACCTCGAATGATTTCCCCATTTTAGACGATTTCGTAGCTTTCTTTCAACCGGCCCGTTCAGACAAACAGGATGGAGTGATTATGAAATTCAACAATGCAGGAGTCAGGTTATGGGCTACTTTTTATGGAGGAGATGGAGACGATTTTCCTTATAGCGTTGCTGTTGATGCCAACGAAAACCTCTTTGTAACCGGCTATACCAAATCAACCGATTTTCCGGTGCAGGATGCAGCTACTTACTATCAGCCAAATATCAGTGGTTCGTTTGATGCTTTTATGCTGAAGTTCGATAATACGGGCAGTCGTTTATGGGCTACCTATTATGGAGGCACAGGCAACGAACAATTCAGTACAGCAGACAACCTTGCCATTGATACCTGCGGAAATGTCTATGTTTCCTACAATACCACTTCCATCGACATTCCTGTTTTTGATGCAGGCTGCGGCGGATATTTCAACGGTGCCAAAGGTGGTGGTGGTGACATTCTGATTACGAGGTTCACTAATTCCGGCGTCGTGACCTGGGCCACCTACCTCGGCGACGATGAAGACGATTCAGGTGCACCACTTGCCATACTTCCTTTGGATGGTAAGACACTGCTGGCAAGCGGACAATTCAACGGCTACGTTTCAGGAATCAACCTGCCAGTTATTGATCCGGGTGGAGGAGCGTATTTCGATGACACACCCAATGGTGATGGGGAGCTATTTATCGCCAGGTTTTCACCCATTCCCATTTCACTCACCACGAGCAATTCATCCATTTGTGCCTGTCTTGATACTGCCACCGTAGATGCACTCTGTGGCGTGGCCCCTTTTACCTACTTATGGAGCGACGGACAAATCACACAAACAGCTATCGGATTGTGTGAAGGAACTTATACCGTTACCGTTACTGACAGTGATTGCAGTGTTGACTCTGCAACAGTAGTAATTGTAGGTTGTCCCATGCCTGTAGAGCTGGTGAAATTTGAGGCCCATTATTCTGAAGAACAGGTACAACTTCATTGGATTACTGCAAGCGAATGGAACAATGATTTCTTCACGATAGAGAGAGCGATAGATGGAGTGCAGTTTGAATTTATTACTGAAATAAATGCATTGGGAAATTCCGGTGTTATGCAGGAATACTTTGCAGCAGATCATCACCCTGTTGCAGGAATCTCATACTATAGGCTGAAACAAACCGATTATGATGGTACCGTTTCATTTAGTGAAGTAGTGGCAGTAGTAGTACCGGCTGCCAGCCTTTTGGTGACCGCTTTTGAGAATGAAGCGACAGAATCTCTGGCTATTTATTTCCAGGGGCCGGTAACAGATGAACTTCAACTACGCTATATGGATATAAGCGGAAGAATCTGTTACAGCGCCGTCTTACCAGCCGGAGTAAGCTATTTTGAACTTCCATTGCCAAATCATGCTGCCGGCATATACTATTTATATATTACCGGTGCGGGAATGGTTTCTGTTACAAAACTGCTGATTCAATAGTAGTCTAACAACATAAGATTATAGCAGTAATTAGTCGTTATTATTTCAACCTGTTTGGGTCGGGTCTTTCAGCACTTTTCTTAATCAGTCATATTATTTCCGGTGCCTTAAGCAGCAAAAAAACTCCCGGCACATTGTCCGGGAGTTTGAACAGGCTGTTGTCTACTATCAGAACTCCACTATAAAAAATGGGTTCAGCAAATTTTCTTTGTTGTATTGCAATGGCTGCTTCGTCTCCCAATTCAACACCTTTCCACCGGCAATAGCCACTACTGCATGACCGGCTGCGGTATCCCATTCCATAGTTGGTGCAAAGCGCGGATATACGTCTGCTTTTCCTTCGGCTACCAGGCAAAATTTTAATGAGCTGCCGGAGGATACAAAATCAACCTCCTTACCTTCTTTTTTCAATCCTTCTACAAACTGCATGGTTTCTTCACTCATATGTGAACGGCTTCCAACTACATTCACCTTTTGCAGATCGCGCCAGTTGGCACCCTTAGTCAGCGCACGTTTTGAACCATCTTCATTCACGATAAAACTGCCTTCTCCCTTCATGCCATACCACATCAGGTTCTTCGCGGGTGCATACACGACTCCTAACACCGGTTCTCCATTGCTCATTAATGCAATATTCACCGTAAACTCGCCATTCTTCTTAATAAACTCTTTGGTGCCGTCTAAAGGATCAACCAGCCAGTATTCCTTCCAGTTCTTGCGTTCTTCATAAGCCATCACCTTCGTTTCTTCAGAGATAATGGGAATGTCAGGATGCAGTGCCTTCAATGCATTGATAATAATGGCATTTGATCTCTGGTCAGCCATGGTTAAAGGCGAGTTGTCACCTTTCAGTTCTACCGAGAAGTCCTGGGCATAAATCACCATGATTTCATCTCCGGCTTTCTTCGCGATGTCGATAATCTTAAGGATATCCATTTCTTTCATTATGGGGTCGGTTTATTTTTTGCGCGGCAAATGTAACAAAGAAAATGGAGCAGGGAAATGAGAGGAGGAGAATAGGGTTTACGACAAAGCGTTCATCTTGTCAAGTAATGGTTGGTGGGTTAAATGGCTAAATGGTTAAATGGTTAAATTGCTAAATGGTTAAATTGCTGCGGCGAAGCCGATCACTTGCTATTCTGTAATCACTACGCTACTTTACTCACTTACTCAAATACTCAATACTCAATTTCAACACCCAATAATCTATATCCAATTTGTCGTATAGCCGGTTGAATGTAGTTACATGACAAATGCTATAGCAATGTATTATTCAATAATTTACCGGAGCACAACAGCTCAATGTAATAAGAATCCTCCATGGCTTTACGGATAACCGGCAGGTGTTTCTCCCTATGTATATCAGTGCCTGCGAACTCTACCATACCATGCCGAACCAGGTCGCGCGCGGCAGACCGGATTGGCTCCGTATAATGGCCTGTTAATGACATCAGGTTAAGCTGAAAAAGCAGGCCACGGTCCTTCAGTTTACCATATTCCACCATCTTCCTATCGTGAAAAAAGGGATATCGCTCCGGATGCGCCAACACCGGCTGATATCCATTTAAGCACATCTTAAAAACCATGTCCTCCAACATGGCCGGCCGGTTGTTCAATGGCAATTCAAACAGAACATACTGCTTGCCAAAAGTGAGTACCTTTTGTTGCGATATCAGTTCAAAAAAATGGTGGTCAAAGAAGTATTCAGCAGCGGCTTCTACTTCAAGTGGAAGTGCATGTTCAGTGCAAATTGATTTCAATCGCTGCAAGCCGGAAGAAATGCGCTCAGGCGTATTGTTATAAAGGCCGGCATAAATATGCGGTGTAGTGATGCACTTGCGAAAGCCTGCGGCATGCAAGCCCTGCAACAATATCAATGACTCTTCATCGCTTTTCGCTCCGTCATCAATACCGGCCATTAAATGAGAATGCAGGTCAACGGTGAGTAAAGGAATAACGGCGGAAGGTGGTTGCTTTTTTTTTCGGGACAGGAAATTCCACACGGCTAAATGGATCAGGCGGCTGCCGTATCTTGATTCCTCTGATCAAGCAACTGCTGGCGTTCCTTCATCTTCCTGTTGGATTCATCAATGGTGCGTGAGATCAGTATAAATATTGACCCGAGAAAGATGCCTATGATTCCACCAACAATAAAAGCCGTAACCTTGGAAACAAATGACGCTGTTGTTGAAAAGACAGGATCATCTATCACCTGCAAGATCGGTGCAGTGGTCAGGATGGTTACTTTGGCCAGTTCTACATTATTTACTGCTGCAGCATATTGCTGATTTAACAGGTCGCGGTCGCGGGCTGCTGCCGTTACACCTACCGTACCTTTCTGACGTATCAGGTTATTGGTATAATCCTGCAGACTGGCAACACGGTAATCCAGCGCTTTTAAAGCCTTTCCCAGTGAATCCACCCGCCTGTCGGCAATACTTAGATTTAACCGGTTCAACTGGTATACATCTTCAATGAAATACTTGGCTGATTTATCCACCATTAACTTCATCATGTTCATGGAATAATCATAATTCCTGGTAAGGAATGTAGCCGTGTTAAACGGACTCGACTCATCATATTCCATGGTGAGGTTGTTATCAATAATACTTTGATAGATCACGGTCAGCACACTGTCTTCCAGGCGGTTCAACTGGTCGAGTGGTTTGGGCACAAATTTAAAGTCCTTCAATACCGGGCTTGCATTCCATCCTTTCTTAGTAAGTCCTCCGGTGCGCCATTTATACAATTCCACGTAATGGTTGGCCATCAGGTCCTTCTTTCCATTCATGGTTCCTTCCAGCATCAGTGATTCTTTAATGACGCGCCTCGACTGAATAAGGCTGGCAAAGAATTTATTGTCAAAACCACCACCACCTTTTCCGGTAGTACCTGATAATCCCAATGAATTTGCCAGGGAGAGTGAAGAACTCAACAATCCACTGGAAGCACTTTGGCCTTGAATGGCAAAGCTCGTGGTAGAAATATATTTTATGCCATACCACCATGCATACATCAATCCCAATCCTCCGAAAATTACCAGCCAGATCAGCAAAAGGTACCATTTACGAAGCAGGTATCTGAAAGATTGCTTAACACCCGTCCATAACGGACCCAGGTGAATCTCTTCATCGTCCTGGTAAGCGGGTTGAATTTTATAATTATCGGGTGCCATGCAGGCGCGAAAGTTTTTCTGTTTAGAAATTAATTCTTGTTACCAGTATGTACAAGGTTAGCAAGCCTGTGATCTTAATCATAGCGCTTTCAATAATCTGGTTCACGTCAACCGGTTCGGGAGGTGGTTGAGGTACGCCGGTGTCATTCTTGTCAGGAGTATAAGGAACCACTACATATGCACCTTTTTCCACTTTAGGATAGATGCGGATGAAAGTCCATTTGCGAGGATCTTCCACCGTTCCTCCGGGTTGAATCACATAAGTACGAGGGCGTTTGGCACCATCTGCAAATCCCAGTCCGTAGCGTTTCACATAGTACTTTGCTCTGCGCCCTTCATGATATGGTGCATTCAGATAACCCATGGAATCAGCATACGGATAATTGATCATTCCGGAAATACTTACGAGGTCGTTGGTAGTTGGAATATTAATCAGATCACCGGGACGAAGAATAAAGTTGTATTCGCTTTCCGGATTCTTCATGGCCTTCTCAAGTTCCATGAAAATAATTCCACGGTCACCTTCGGCACGCACTAGTGTTGCCTGGTTAGGGTTAGCCCATTGTGAAAGTCCGCCGGCGCGGTTAATCACGTCAACTAATTTTTCTTCTTTGTCATTCATCAGGTAATCGCCCTGGTAAATAACTTCACCGGTGATGGTTACCATGCCCGGGCCTGTTGCAGTAAGGAGAGAGCGTACAAAAATCACATCAAAGGGTTCTAATTGGAAAGCTTGTGCTTCACCATCTATCATCAGGTTTGAATCAATCGGAAAAGAAGCAATCACTCTTTGTTGCGGCGCAGATTTACCGTTGTCGC
The DNA here is from genome assembly GCA_016704325.1 of Chitinophagaceae bacterium. GTDB lineage: Bacteria > Bacteroidota > Bacteroidia > Chitinophagales > UBA10324 > JACCZZ01. The sequence continues at coordinate 728,248 of JADJAG010000004.1, read as the reverse complement.
CTTTATAGCGTGATACTTCAATCTTGGTATTGGCGGCTTCCGGTTTAATGCCTCCGGCAGCATAGAGCACATCATTTATCGTCATCCCTTTGGCATAGGCATATTTACCGGGTAACCTGATGGCACCATTAATGGTTATCATCACCGAATCAATGAATGACGTTTTATCATAGAAATAAATCTCATCGAGATTCTTCAATGTAAGATTATCTGCCGAACGTGCATCTTTCACCACATTCGACGGGTTGAAAGGTATGTAGGAAGAAGAGTAATCATCGTTCTTACGGATCACATAAGCACGATCACTGAGTGCATCTTCGCGAAGGCCATGTGCCTTTGACAATACATCACTGATGCGGATACCTTCCGAGAAATTGAATTCACCGGGCTGCATTACTGCACCGCTCACCTTCACAAACTGATACAGTTGGCTGGGAATGGTACTGATAAATACTTCATCGCCGCTTAACAATTCGTATTTGCCTTTAATACGGGTTAAACTGTCAATATTCACATCGAACAGATTCAACCTGTTACCGACATACCGTCTAACCTGAACTGACTTCGTATACGCTTTTGGTGTTAAACCGCCTGCATAATTAATGAGTGTCATCATGTCTTCCCCATCAATCAATTCATATTTCATCGGGCGCTTTACTTCGCCGGTGATGGAGACTGTTTTTCCTATAGGAGGGACAAAAATGTAGTCATTGTTTTGAAGGAAATAATCGTCAGAAACACCAGGATTAAGGAGGTAAGCATATACATCCAATGTCTTCACGGTTTGACCTTGCCGCTTGATGTATATTTTACGCAACGAACCAAGATCTGTAGGTCCATTGGCAGCATGCAATGCATTAAAAGCAGTGTTGAGTGCGGGAATTGAATAAGTGCCGGGATTAAATACTTCACCGACAATATTTACTCCAATTACCCTCGAATAAATGATGGTGACTTCAATCTGCGAATTCGGCATATCGAGATAGGTAGCGAAACGACTCCGTATCAATGCCTTGGCTTTATCGAGGGTCAATCCTTTTACATAGATCTTTCCAACACCTTCCGGAAAGATGGAACCGGTCTGATCAACGGTATAGGAACCGCTGAAACTGGAGTATCCCCAAACGTTGATACCTACCTGATCGCCAACACCAATGATATAGGTACCGCCCGCCTGACCATCGAGGGCACGGTCGAACATATTCAGGGTCTTATTGCGAAAGAAACTGTAACCATATAATTCGGAAGCGGGTAACAAAGTAGTGTCTACATAACCTAATGCAGAATCCACTACAGGAGCGGCTATTGTAGTAGTAGCAGGCGCAGCTGCAGGAGGAGTAATGGTCGTGGTAGTGGTTGGTGCAGGAACGGTAGCAGGGGCAGTTGCTGCAGCATCTGCTGCTTTCTTTTGTTCTTTAACCTGGATAGGATTAATACCAAGCAATTGCATGGTTGCTACATTCTCTGTAATGGCTTGAGAAAAATAACCGTTGCTGGATGGTGCATTCTTTGGTGGCGTTTCCTGTGCAAAAATAGTAGTGGAGTAAGAAATCAGGCCAAGGACAAGAAACACAAATGACAGCCGTAACAACACGTTCATGGATGGTTTTTTAATCAGGTAGTTGCAAAAATAGAATTACTTTTCAATTTCGCGGAGCAAGGTAGTTAATTTTTAACTCTGAAATGCCCGACTGTATTATATTTCAGGAAGAAGTTATCTGTGGGAACAAACTGTAGGGTATGATTGGGGGATGGGTTGATGGGCTGATGAGTTGATGTGCCGATGGGTTGAAGGGTCAATGGGTTGATGTGCCAATCGGTCGCTGGTTGGCTTTGATCAGTTTAACTGGATTTCTGAAAGCGTAAAAATTTATTTTATGTTGATGAAGCCAGGGCTAAATGGAATGATAGCATGATTTCTTTGAAAGAACAACTTGCAGCATGAGCTAACTTAGCCTGTCGTTAAATTTCGGTTAACTTTATTTATTCCTTCTCTCTATAAAATTCTACTGATGAAAAAACTGCTGCAAAGCATATTAGCCATTTTGCTTCTACCATTGATTTCTGTTGCTCAATTTGGCACATGGACTTTATTACCCAACGCGCCAGAAACACCTGACCGGTTTGATGATATCTATTTTGTGACAGATTCAACTGGTTGGGCCGTTAACAGTCAGGGCAAGATTTACAAAACCACCGATGCCGGTAGTAACTGGAACTTGCAATTTACTGCCAATGTCTACTTCCGTTCCGTTGAATTTTTGAATGCAGATACCGGTTTTGCCGGCACTTTGGACGGCAAGTTTTTCAAAACCACCAATGGAGGCAACCTGTGGTATAATTTTGAAGACTCCTTGCCGCTGCAGGTTGACGGCATCTGTGGAATGTCACATGTCGGGAATACAATCTATGCATGTGGCATCTGGTCGACACCGGCCTATGTATTAAAATCTGTTGATGCCGGCACTACCTGGTCGGTCATTAACCTTTCTGCGTATGCCGGTGCAGCCGTAGATTGCTGGTTTTTATCAGAAGACACCGGTTTTGTAAGTGGCAGCAGTGCCCTTTATGGCGATGGCGTAATATTGAAAACAACAAATGGCGGCGCCACCTGGGCGATAAAAAAAACGGTAGATCCGGGAAACTATGTCTGGAAACTGGATTTTCTGAATCATCAGCTCGGTTATGCTTCCGTAGAAGATTTTCTGCCGCAGAACCCTTCTACCTTCCTTAAAACAACAGATGGCGGAGAAACCTGGGAACAACAGATTGTATGTCCTGAAAATATAGATATGGAAGGCCTTGGCTTCCTTAATGATACACTCGGCTGGTGCGGCGGTTGGAGCACAGGAATGTGGGAAACAAAAAATGGCGGACTTAACTGGAATTACGTAGACGTAGGCAGTAACTTCAACCGCTTTTTCCGTGTTAACCATCAGTTGATGTATGGAGCAGGAAAAGAGATCTATAAATACCAGCTGGAAGGTTTTCCAACATCCCTCAGCCATACTCCGGTAACTTCAGCCATGCCACATACGTTGTTTCCGGTACTACCTAATCCATTTTCAAAATCTATTACCATGAAATTTATGCTGGACCGAACCACCCGTGTGGTGATTGAAGTGTATGGTTCGTCCGGAATGGTCTATCAGCAGAAATTGGGTTTTGTAAATGAAGGAATGCATGAACAGCAATTGGATCTTTCCAAACTGGCTGCAGGTGAATACTTCCTGGTGCTGAAGACAAATGAGCGGTTTCTTTCGCAGCAGATCAGTTGCCAGCGGTGAAGGCAAGAATGCGTTGAATAGGATCCAAGACTTAAGCTAGATCCTAAAAGAAGTTCTAGGTGGTGTAGATACCAACATTAAAGTCACCTTCCCCAAGTCCGCCTTTCTCAAAATCAACAGTCGGCTGATAATCCAATAACCTTTTCGCTTTTGAAATATCTGCCAGCGAATGCGCAATATCACCCTGGCGCTGCGCTACCAAACGAGGCGTAATGTCCGAACCGGTGATGCTGCAGATGGTGTCAAAAAGTTGACGCACGGTATATTGCCCGCCAACAGCAACATTGTAAACCTGGTTAACTGCCTCCGGGTTTTCACAGAAGAGCGCTTTCATATTTGCCTGTACCACATTCTCCACGAAAGTAAAATCTCGGCTGTTGCTGCCATCGCCATGAATAATGGGAGCCCTGTTTTTTTTGATGTCACGTATGAAAGCGGGAATTACGGCAGCATAAGGTCCTTCCGGATTTTGCCGCGGGCCAAAAACATTGAAATACCGCAAGCCGATTATTTCCTGCTGATAATTCCGGGCAAATACTTCAGCATATAATTCATTGGAATATTTTGAAACGGCATACGGTGATAATGGCTTGCCAATCAGTTCTTCCTTTTTAGGTAAACCGGGATGATCGCCATATACGGAAGAAGAGGATGCATACACGAATCGTTTTACTTTTTTTTCTTTTGCAGCCCACAGCATATTCAGGAAGCCTCCGGAATTGATGCGGTGCGTCGTAACCGGATCCGATATGGATCGTTGCACCGAACCGAGTGCGGCTTCATGTAATACATAATCTATTCCTTCGCAGGCAGTCATACAAGCCGGCAGCATGCGGATATCGCCCTTCATATATTCATAGGCCCTGTTTCCGCTGAACAGCGCCACATTCTCCTCACTGCCGGTCAGCAGGTTGTCCAGTACACGTACTTTTCCGGCACCATGCTTCAACAAGTATTCCACAAGATGTGAGCCGATGAAACCTGCTCCACCTGTTACCAGGAAAGAAAGGTTTGTGAGTGGTTGGGTATGGTAAGGGGTTTCGTACAATTTTCAACAAAAGGTTTTGGTGAGATGAAATCTTAATGCAAGTCTAATAATTACCAATCAACGTTTATGATATTGCTGCTCATAATAATGCTGATAATCTCCGGAGGTCACATGCTGCAGCCATTCTTCATTGGCCAGGTACCAGTCAACCGTTTTTGCCAACCCTTCTTCGAATGTCAGCGATGGTTTCCAGCCTAATTCATTGGTGATCCTGGATGAATCTATGGCATAACGCAAATCATGCCCTGCACGGTCTTTCACGTAGGTAAGCAGCTTTGCTGATGATCCTGCAGGCCGGCCGAGTTTTTCATCCATGATCGAACAAAGCTGCATGATCAGGTCAATATTTGTCCGTTCATTAAATCCACCGATATTGTAGGTATCACCTCTTTTTCCATTGTGAAAAACCAGGTCGATTGCTGCTACATGATCTTCTACCCATAACCAGTCGCGTATGTTTTCCCCTTTACCATAAATCGGCACAGCCTTATTGCTCCTGATATTGTTGATGGCCAGCGGAATCAGTTTTTCCGGAAACTGATACGCTCCATAGTTATTGGAACAATTGCTTACTACAACAGGCAATCCATAAGTATGTCCGTATGCACGCACGAGGTGATCGGCACTTGCCTTAGATGCAGAATAAGGTGAACGCGGATCATACGGTGTTGTTTCTGTAAAATAACCACCGTGATCCAGTGAACCATATACTTCATCAGTAGAAACCTGGTAGAAGAGATGATTTATTTCTGATGTTGCATGCTCTGTTTTCCCGGGTTGCCATAATGTTTTAGCTGCATTCAACAGGTTCACGGTGCCGACAATATTGGTAAAAATGAAATCCATCGGACTAACAATAGAACGGTCTACGTGACTTTCTGCTGCCAGATGAATCACTGCATCAAAACGATGCTTCTCAAAAAGCTGATTGATGAAAGCAGCATCTGTGATATCTCCTTTAATGAAACGGTAATTGGAAGCAGTTTCTATATCGCGCAGGTTTTCAAGATTACCTGCATAGGTGAGGTTGTCGAGGTTATTAATTATATAATGCGGATAGCGCTTCACAAATCGTCTTACCAGGTGTGATCCGATAAAACCTGCACCACCTGTTATTAATATATTTCTTTGAATGTCTGACATACTGTTAATTTGAAAAGATGGAACACGGATGACACGGTTAAGACGGATTTAAACGGATTTGGAATTTGATCAAACATTCCGCCTGCCTATTACGCTAAGCTTGTTAATCAAAACTGAAAAATAACACAATGTGCATCTGTCTTTCCTTTCAATCGACATCGAATGAGTATCAGAAGCATTTTTAAAAGCTTCACAAAGCATTCTCAATATCTGTAATGAAAATAAAACTTTATCTGTCATTTTCAGTACTATCTGAGTTATTAGTGTGCCATGCTACAGCGACCAATAAGTCATCCTCGTTATCTTGTTTCTGAAAACACCCTTCACATCCATAAACAATGCATTGGGACGCGTGATGGAAAGGAAGTAATCTTCATCCATCTTATTGAAAGCCGCATGATTTACTGCCAGGATCACGGCATCATAATCCTTGGCAACCTGCTTCACCAGAGAAAAACCATACTGTTGCAGCACTTCTTCACCTGATGCATGCGGATCTGTTACCTCTACCTGCAAGGAAAACAACTTCAACTCATTCACCAGGTCCACCACTTTTGAATTACGCAGGTCGGTAATGTTTTCTTTAAAAGTAGCACCCATCACCAGCACTTTCGATTTGCCAGGATCTTTACCCAACTGTGTAAGTAGTTGAACGGTGCGTCGTGCTATATAGGGGCCCATGTCATCATTAATTCTCCGTCCGCTCGTAATTACCTCCGGTTCATAGCCCAATGCATTTGCTTTATAAGTAAGATAGTATGGGTCAACGCTGATGCAATGCCCGCCAACAAGTCCCGGATAAAATTTGAGGAAGTTCCATTTGGTGGATGCGGCCTCAATCACATCGTAGGTATTTACACCCATCAACTGAAAGATGAGTGACAGCTCATTCATCAGTGCAATGTTTACATCACGCTGTGTGTTTTCAATGATCTTGGCTGCTTCTGCAACTTTGATCGTTGGCGCTTTATGAATACCCGCTTTTGCGGCAATGCTATAAACCTTTGCGATTTCATCAAGTGATTCCTTATCACATCCTGAAACCACCTTTATGATTTTGTCGAGTGTATGTTCCTTATCACCGGGATTTATTCTTTCCGGTGAGTAACCGAGCTTGAAATCTGTCTTTACTTTCAAGCCTGACCACTTTTCAATGATCGGAAGGCAATCTTCTTCCGTGCATCCCGGATACGTAGTAGATTCAAATACCACGTAGTCTCCTTTCTTTAATATTTTTCCAATGGTTTCTGAAGCAAGCGCCAATAAGCGCAGGTCGGGCACATTGTGATTGTCAACCGGTGTGGGCACGGCCACTATAAAAAAAGAAGCCTGGCGAAGCACAGCAAGATCATCTGTGAACGTGATATCACAATTATCGAATCCGGATGCACTGATTTCATTACTCGGATCAATCTGCTGTTTCAACAGGTCAATGCGCTTGCTGCTGATGTCGAACCCAATCACGCTGATGCTTTTTGCAAAGCCCAGGGCAACAGGCAAGCCTACGTAGCCCAACCCAAGCACGGCAAGTTTCGATTCCTTATTGATAAGCGATTCAAACATGATTCTTATACCTTGTACTTACGAAAATTGAATTATGAACTAATCTTCTGAACAAAACCATCTTTAAGTAAATACACCGCTCCGCTTTCCGGACAAACAGCTTGTCCTGTATTATCAAAATGCAGCCGGTGTCCAAATTCACTCATCCATCCAATTTGCCTGCCGGGATTACCCACCACTAATGCATAGGAAGTAACATCCTTAGTTACCACAGTGCCCGCACCGATAAATGCAAAAGTCCCAATTGTATGGCCACAAACAATCGTTGCATTTGCACCAATCGTCGCTCCTTTCATAACTACTGTTTTTGCATACTGATCTTTACGCGAAATAGCACTCCTCGGGTTGATGACATTCGTAAAAACCACGGATGGTCCAATAAATACCTCAGATTCACAAATAACACCCGTGTAAATGGATACATTGTTTTGTACTTTAACATGATTGCCCAGTTTTACACCTGGACTTATCACCACATTCTGGCCCAGGTTACAATGCTCCCCAATTTCACAACCCGGCATTATATGACTGAAATGCCATATGCGTGTTCCTTTGCCTATAATGCTTCCTTCATCAATTACAGCAGTTTCATGGGCAAAATACTCACGTTTTATTGAAAGCATATTAAAATGTAAAGCTGTTTGAATGCATTAAGCTGTAAATCATTGTTCTGATGTTACTGTCAATTCAATACTGAAGGCCGCAAACTTAATTGATTTAGCAGAGTTTTTATTGTCGGATGGAACAAGTAACCATATATATGTCTAACTTTGAAATAACCCAAATAATGTAAGCCATGAAAAAATTATACTCCCTCTCTATTATTGTAATAAGTCTGTGCGCCTTTAGTGCCAATAAAGCACAGGCACAACTAGTTGTTGACACCGCTGTCTCCGTCAATACCATGATGGATGATTTTTTTGCGAATACATGTGTCAGCATCAGTAATGTCACCTACAATGGTGCTCCGGTATCCGTTGGGTTTTTCGATGCTTCCGGCACCAACCTTGGTATTAATGCCGGTTTCATGATGACAAGCGGAAGTGTATACAATGCAATTGGACCCAATAACGATGGGTCAATCACTATGCACAACAATACAAGTGGCGATGCCGACCTGGATGCGCTGGCCGGATTTACTACCTATGATGCCTGCATTATTGAGATGGATATCATTCCAACTTTAGATACTCTTTACTTTAAGTATGCTTTTGGTTCAGAAGAATATTCTGAATGGGTAGGCACCAGTTTTAACGATGTATTTGCTTTTTATGTTAGTGGTCCGGGTATTACCGGAGAACAAAATATTGCTGTGGTACCCGGTAACAATGATCCTGTTTCTGTGAATTCTATCAACTGCGTGAATGCCAATCAAGCATATTACATGTGTAATACACCTGCGGATTGTTCGGGCGTTACGGATTGCCCAAACACAGCAGGGGAAACTACTTTACAATACGACGGGTTTACCACTCCGATAACAGCGCAGATTACGGTGATTCCGGGTGAAACCTACCATGTTAAGCTGGCAATCGCTGATGCCGGTGATGGCATTTTAGATTCTGGAATTTTTATTGGTGTGGAGAGTCTTTGTGGCGATGGCCAGTTGAAACCGATACCGGGATTTACTGCTACCGTAAATGACAATGAAGTGCAGTTTTACAACCAATCACGCTATGCCACCAGTTTTAATTGGAATTTCGGTGATAACTCCACTTCAACGGAAGCCAACCCTGTTCATATTTATTCAGAACCGGGGAATTATCAGGTTACACTAACGGTGGAAAACTATTGCTGCAACAGTGCAGTAACTGAACCTGTGAATATTGGAACTGCCACTGCAATTCAATCACCTGCTTCACAACTATTACAGATTTTCCCCAATCCTACAGATGGCCTGCTGACCATTGAAACGGGCAGTAACAAGTCAGGAATTGTAAAGTTATATAACCATGCCGGTGTAGAACTCAATTCCTATTCTATACATGCCACTACTACCATTGACCTTTCTGCCTATCCTAAGGGAATGTTGTTTGTACAATTGATTATGGACGGACAATCTTATTTTAAGAAAGTGGAACTGAAATAAACTGAAGCATTCATTATTAAAAAACGAACCCGGATTTCTTTTGCAGAAATCCGGGTTCGCTTTTTAATGTAATAGGTTTCTTATTTGCCTAATGCTTTTTTGAAGTATTCATAGGTGATCTTCAACCCTTCACTGCGATGCACCTTGGGTTCCCAACCGAGTAGGGACTTGGCTTTGGTAATATCAGGCTGGCGTTGCTTTGGATCATCTATTGGCAATGGTTTATAGACCACTTTCTGATCGGTTTTGGTAAGGGTAATGATCTCTTCTGCAAACTGGCTGATGGTGATTTCATCCGGATTACCCACATTTACCGGCATCGCATAATCACTGAACAACAAGCGGTATATTCCATCTACCAGGTCGCTTACATAACAAAACGATCGTGTTTGTGAACCATCTCCATATACCGTGATATCCTGTCCTGTTATGGCCTGGTAAAAGAAATTTGGTAATACACGACCATCATTCAAACGCATTCTTGGTCCGTAAGTATTGAAGATGCGCACAATGCGTGTATCCAGTTTATGCGCATTGTGGTAGGCCATGGTAATTGCTTCCTGGAAACGCTTGGCTTCGTCATACATGCTTCTTGGACCAACCGGGTTTACATTTCCCCAGTATTCTTCTGTTTGCGGATGAACCAGTGGATCGCCGTACACTTCGCTGGTAGATGCCACCAGTATCCGAGATTTCTTAGATAAGGCAAGGCCGAGGCAATTATGGGTGCCGAGTGATCCGACCTTCATGGTTTGTATGGGCCACTTCACATAATCCACCGGGCTGGCAGGCGAAGCAAAATGAAGGATGTAATGCAGCTCACCGGGAACATGTACATATCTGGAAACATCCTGGTGGTAAAACTGAAAATTGGGAAGTGGGAAGAGGTGCTCGATATTCTTCATATCGCCTGTGATCAGGTTATCCATTCCTATTACCTGGAACCCTTCATTCACAAACCTGTCGCACAGATGTGATCCGATAAATCCGGCGGCGCCGGTAATGAGTATGCGTTTGTCTTTATTCATAGTCTTAAAAAAATTACGGCGGCGAAGGTAATAAAAATGAGTTTGGAGGAAAGCGTTTATAGCATTTGGGGTGTACTACAAATTGGAAATTGAACATAGATCCAAGAATCAAGATCCAGGACTTAACACCTAAGAAGTAAAATTTAAGACTTAAGACAAATAGCAATAGTAACAATCAAGTGTCAATAGAAAATTGAAAAATCAGTTAAAAAAAGGTCAACGTATTTCAGTCAAGGACAATTGAGTATTGAGTATTAAGTATTTGAGTAAGTGAGTAAAGCAGCGTAGTGATTACAGAATAGCAAGTGATCGGCTTCGCCGCAGCAATTTAACCCACCAACCATTGCTTGACAACAGGAACGAACTGTCGTACACCCAGCAATTGGATGCAGCAGAAGTGCTGAGAGAATACTAATTGCCCGCTGATTTAGCTGATCTGGCAGATGCTGCACTTAAGTGTGATCTGTATAATCATTTGAATCTGCCCGATCCTCCGGACAAACCATTTACCCAACATTTTTTACTTTCGGCTATTCTTTGAAGCCAGTCAATGAAATTCTGCTACACTATCCTATTGTTAATAATACCCTGCCTGTTGCAGGCGCAGTCAGAGATTATTTTTCGTGAATTAAGTTATGCCGAGTCGCTGCGGGAATCAGGTAATGCAAAAAAGCCCGTCTTTATGGTTTGTTACACCGACTGGTGCGGACATTGCAAGAAAATGAAGGAGGAAGTTTTTACTGACACAACCGTGGCAGCCTATTACAATGAAAATTTCATTTGTATTAAAATAAATATGGAGGCAGGTGAAGGAGTTACCTTACGTAATAAGTTTGGCGTTAAGATGTTTCCGACCTTCATTTTCTTTGACCGGAATGGTACCACCCTTTACAGGCTGATGGGTGAATTTAAGCCTGCCGACTTTATTGAACAAGGAAAGAGTGCTCTGACACCGGAAAAACAATTGCCATATCTGAAACAGGTATTTGAAGATGACCCTTCTAATCCAGAGAAATGTTACGCCTACCTGATGGCACTGCGACGCGGGGCAATGGATTATACGGCAGTTGCTTCCAAATATTTTGCTACTATACCGGATTCCGCATTATTGACGGAGATTAACTGGAAGATCATCGCCAACGGTGTTACAGACATCAACTCATCACAGTTTCAGTTTGTGTTGGCCCATCAAAAGGAGTTTGCGGCAATTGCATCACCAGGAAGAGTGCAGCGCAAGATCAGCAATATAGTTTCTGAAACGCTGATGCCTTTGGTGGAAGCAAAAGATACAGCAGGCTATTTCCTGAAGAGGCCATCGGCGGCAGCCATTCAAAATGGCAAAGTGGATTCGTTGCTTTTTATGATGGATAAGGAGATTTACGAACGGACATTAAACTGGAGCGGCTACCGGAAGGTAACCCTGGCCGGCACAATTAAATATGCCTGGAATGACTATCACCAACTCAATGAAATTGCAAATGTGTACCTGAGAAACATCTCCGATCCTGTTGCCTGCGGTGAAGCTGCCTCATGGGCTGAAAGGGCTGTTATGCTCAGCCCGCAATATGCAGGTTACCTTGTGAGTGCACGATTATTTCTAAAATCCGGCGACAAGACAAAGGCAGCCACAATGGCTAACCAGGGCAAAGAACTTGCTATGAAGAATGGCTGGTCCTATTCGGAAGCCGATCAACTACTGCTGCAATTGCAATAATCTCCTGAATGATTTTTGTTATTGATTACTACTACTCACCACTTTTTTAGCTGTAACCGTTTTACGTCCGATGCTGTTATAGTAAAACCCAAAATCTTCCAGCTGCTCAAGGTTATAGAGATTACGTCCGTCGAATATCACTTTCTGTTTCATCAGCGATGCAATCTTTTCAAAATCCGGTGTGCGGAAAAGGCTCCATTCAGTCAGTATCATCAAAGCATCCGCATCATGCAGCGGTGAATAAATATCAGTATGATACTCGACCTTATCTCTAAATGTTTTCTTAAGGTTGTCCAATGCCTCCGGATCATACACACTGATTTTACAACCTTTATTGATCAGCTCATTAATGATATAGAGAGCAGGTGCTTCCCGTATATCATCAGTATTGGGTTTGAAGGCTATTCCCCAAATAGCGATTTTCTTTCCGGATAGCTTTCCCGAGAAATATTCCTCCATCTTTTGCACCAGGCTGATACGCTGCCGTTCATTAACTCCCATCACTGCATTTATGATTTTCATTTCGTAGCCGACATCTTCGGCAGTCCGGGCCATGGCTTTCACATCTTTTGGAAAACAACTTCCTCCATATCCAATGCCGGGAAATAAAAACCGCTTACCGATTCGGGCATCACTGCCAACCCCTTTACGCACCATATCAACATCAGCTCCCAGCAATTCGCACAAGTTGGCTATCTCATTCATAAATGAAATGCGCGTAGCGAGATAGGAATTGGCAGCATACTTAGTCATTTCCGCAGAACGTTCATCCATAAAAATGATGGGATTACCCTGCCGCACAAATGGCTCATACAATTGTTCCAGGTGTTTCTTTGCTATTTCAGAAGAGGTGCCGATTACCACACGGTCGGGTTTCATAAAATCTTCCACGGCTATTCCTTCCCGCAGGAATTCAGGATTTGAAACCACATCAAATTCAACTTCAGCATGTTCGGCCACTGCCGCATGCACCCGCTCTGCTGTTCCAACCGGCACCGTGCTCTTATCTACAATCACTTTGTATTCGGTGATGAGCTTTCCGATATCACGGGCGCAATTCAACACATAAGAAAGATCAGCACTGCCATCTTCTCCTTCCGGAGTAGGCAAAGCAAGAAACAGTATCTTAGACTGATCAATGGCTTCTTTCAGGTTGGTTGTAAAATTGAGTCGCCCCTGCTTCACGTTGCGTTCAAATAAAATATCAAGGTCAGGTTCGAAAATGGTAAGCTTTCCATTGCGCAAAGCCGCAATCTTTTCCTGGTTAATATCTACGCAAATTACATTATTGCCCATCTCGGCAAAACACGTCCCGGTTACTAATCCAACATATCCTGTTCCTATTACTGCGATGTTCATCTTTAGTGATTATGTTAATTTGAATTTATGGTTTGGGTGAATGGCTGAATGGTTGAATGGCTAAATGGCTAAATGGTTAAATGGTTAAATGGCTGAATGGTTGAATTGCTTAACTGTTTAATTGCTGCATTAATTTTTTAATATTATTAAGATGTATCTCCCTAAGTTTCATATAAACTAAAACGTTGTGCTTAATCTTTTCAACCATTCAGCAATTCAACAGTTTAACAATTTAACAATTTAACAATTTAACCATATAGCCATATAACAATCCAATCTCCTTACATACTGTCACTTAAAAAACTCCAATACCTTCTCCGTAATGTAACCCAACTGCTCTTCATCTAATTCAGTATGCATTGGCAGAGAAATTACTCTTTTTGTAAGCAGTTCCGTATTACCCATATCACCAATTACTTTTCCCTTTCCTGCGAACGCTTTTTGCTGATGACAGGCAACCGGGTAATAGATCATAGAAGGCACTGCATGCTCCTGCAAATATTTGACAAGCCCGTCACGATCGCCATCAATCAAAAGTGTATACTGATGAAAAACATGATAAGCATAATTCGTCCTTTCCGGAACGGTGATTTGTGAATGATTCGCAAATGCTTTGTCATAAAAAGCTGCTGCCGCTCTTCTTGCATTAATGTATTCATCGAGCAGTGGTAACTTAACCCTCAGCACTGCCGCCTGCAACGTATCAAGTCTTGAATTCACCCCAACCATATCGTGGTAATACCTCACCTGCTGGCCATGGTTGGCAATCATGCGAAGCTTGGCAGCAACTTGCTCATCGTTGGTAAACATCGCACCTCCGTCACCATAACCTCCTAAATTTTTTGATGGGAAAAAAGAAGTGCACCCTATCTCACCCATGATGCCTGTTTTCTTCACCCTTCCGTCTGAAAATTTATAAGTCCCGCCAATACCCTGAGCATTATCTTCAATAACCGGTATGGCATGCTGTTTAGCTAATGCCAGCAAAGGCTCCATATCAACTGACTGGCCATACAAGTGCACCGGAACGATAGCCTTTGTTTTTGGAGTCAATGCCTTTTCAACATCCGCTGCTTCAATGGTAAAAGTTTTTGGGTTTACATCGATGAAGACCGGTGTCAGTTTAAGTAGTGCTACAACTTCAACCGTTGCATAATAGGTAAATGAAGGACATATCACCTCATCACCGGGCTGAAGATTGAGTGCCATCATAGCAATCTGCAAGGCATCTGTACCATTTGCACACGGTATCACTTGCCCGGCACCCGTATAGGCTTCCAAATCCCTGGCAAACTCCTGCACTGGCTTTCCATTGATAAATGCCGCAGACTCCACTACTTCCATGATGGCCTGGTCAATAGCTGGTTTTATCTTCCGGTATTGCGCCTTCAGGTCCACCATTTCAATCTTTCTCATAAGCGTGTTTGCAGTATTGAAGGCGCAAATATAGGCAGTGGCTTTAAATAGTGCCATGTAATACTGAAATCAGGTGTACGACAAATTGGAAATTGAAAATTGTTGGGGGGTTAAATTGTTAAATTGTTAAATTGCTGCGGCGAAGCCGATCACTTGCCAATCTGTAATCACTACTCAATACTCACTCAATTTCAACACCCAATAATCAATATCCGATTTGTCGTCCACCCATTTTATATAGCCGACCTCCTTAAAAATATAATTCCCTTACTTTTACGGCCAATGACAGCCGGTAAAAAAACAATACTCCTTTCTATCCTCTTATGGGCATTGCCGGTGTTGCTGCATGCGCAATTCAAGTCCAATATCAACGATACTACTGTCAATGCCAAACTGGTAACCTTAGGCTATACCTTTCAGCTGCCATTAGGCGACATGGCTGACCGGTTTGGTCCGGGCAATAACCTCGGTGCAGGCTTTTACTTTAAGTTACCTTATAATTTATTGTTAGGTGTGGAAGCCAATTATCTTTTTGGAGGCAACGTTCGTGAAGATACCATGCTGAACTACCTGTATACCGATGCGGGAGGATTGATTGGTATTGATGGGTATTATGAAACGGTTTTCCTTTTTGAAAGGGGTACTGCCTTTTGGGCTAAGGTTGGAAAGATTATTCCGGTAGTAAATTCAAATCCAAATTCAGGGCTTACGCTGTTGGCCGGCGCCGGCTTTATGCAACACCGCATTAAACTTTCATCACCTAACAGCACACTGCCCAATATTTTGAATGACTATTCGAAAGGCTACGACCGGCTTTCTAACGGATTTGCACTCTCACAATATGTTGGGTTTACCCATTTAGATAAACGCAGGCTGGTCAATTTCAATATCGGGATAGAAGTGATGGAAGGTTTTACAAAAAGTCGCCGTGACTGGAACTTTGACCAGATGCAGAAAGATGAATCCAAACGACTGGATATACTGATTGGCTTTAAATTAGCCTGGATACTTCCTTTCTATGGTAAAGGCGAAGAACGCATGTATACATTCTGATGCTCATCTTGCAACCGTTTTGAACAGACTGCTATCAATTCCTTTAATACTTTCACCAACTTTCCTGATTGTTGCCGGCTAAAAACTACTTCATGAATTTTTTTTACCTGCTGCTGTACAACCTTGGAATTCGCATCTACGCTGCCGGTATATCAATTGCTTCACTATGGAATAGCAAGGCAAAACGCTGGATAAATGGCAGGAAAGGTATTATAGACAAGATGAAGCAACAGTTTAATGAAAACGAATCATATACCTGGTTTCATTGTGCTTCCACCGGTGAATTTGAACAAGGCCGCCCTTTGATAGAGGCTTACCACAAACGATGGCCCGACCATAAGATACTGCTTACCTTTTTCTCTCCTTCAGGCTTTGAGCTCCGGAAAAATTATGCAGGAGCAGACTGTGTTTATTATTTACCCATTGATACCGCTTCCAATGCGTCTCAATTTATTGGATTGATTAAACCACGACTGGCAATTTTTGTGAAGTATGAATTCTGGTACCACTTCCTGAAAGAATTACAACAACAGCAAATACCGGCATTGCTGATTTCAGCCACCTTCAGAAAAGAACAACTCTTTTTCAAATGGTACGGAAGTCCCTGGAGAAATGTGTTGCACCGGTTTCAACATTTGTTCTTACAGGATACCGGTTCTTTACAATTGCTCCACTCCATCGGGGTTCAGCATGCTACGGTGTCCGGCGATACGCGTTTCGACCGGGTTTGGCAGATCGCTCAGCAACCTGAAGCATTGAACATTATTGAAGATTTTAAAGGCACCGGCAAACTGTTTGTTGCCGGAAGCACGTGGCCGGAAGATGAGCGATTGCTGTCAACACAATTACAGGATCGGGCGAATTCATGGAAATGGGTGGTCGTACCGCATGAAATCAGCAGGCATCACCTGGAAGAATTAAGAAATAAATTCAGGGAGCAATCAGTCTTTTATTCATCGGCAACAAAAGAAGAGCTGGCACATAAACCCATACTGATTGTAGATGCAGTGGGCCTGCTCTCCTCCATCTATCGTTATGCAGATATGGCCTACATCGGTGGCGGATTTGGAAAAGGTATTCATAATATTCTGGAAGCTGCTGTATTTGGTATTCCTGTATTATTTGGTCCCAACTACCATAAATTTAATGAGGCAAAAGACTTGCTTACGCTTGGCGCTGCTGCATCGGTATATAACGGGACTACACTTACCGAATATTTTCTTCAGTTCAGCACGCAGCCACCTTCTTTTGCTTCAGTTAACCGTAATTACGTAAATCAGCAGAAAGGAGCTACAGAAAAAATAATGCATTATCTGGCAGAAATCAATTGAGGTACCTGCGCATCACGAGTGTGAAAAACTCAGCTACAACAGGGTCTTCTTCCTTCCATCCATATTCAGCCATTACCTGTTGCTGAATATAATTTAATGCCTCCTGGTAGCTGACGGCATTGTTCACCTTAGCGACAACCGCATCGTAGTTTTCTGACTGTCCTTTAAAAAGGGTGTTGATAAAAGTGAACCGTTTATTCAATCCGATATACAATTTCAGGTCCTTGATGGGTGTATGCTTCAAGCGATCTGCAATCTCTTTTCCCTGCGGCTTAAATTTTTCATTAAGCGTGCCTTGATCAGATCCCTGCTGATGCGCATATATTTCTGAGATACTTTTTTTGGTAATCTTCTCTTTGGAAGCCGGCTTCACTACCTGCACAGGCTGATTGATCGGTTTAATTTCTATAGCATCATTTAAAACCGTATTTAGATTTTCACTTTCTGCTGCAGGTGTTACAATTATTTTCTTCGTAACAATTTCCACTTCACTTATTCTATCAGCTACTTGTGTTTCAAGAGGTGGTGATAATGGTATTTGTGTAGGTTTGTCAACGGCAGGTACTATTGCCACCACTAATTCATACATCTCCCGCACATAACCAATGAGCAGGTCTTTATCAATAGTGGTAAACCGCCCTTCATTTTTGGTAACGGCAGCTAACAGGTTGTTGATCCTGCTATGGAGTTCGTTGATTCTTACAGGGTCATTCATCCGGAATAGCTTTTACCGGTTTAAAAATACAAAGCAAAACGAAAGCCCGGATTATTTTATTTTCACGGCAGCATGTTCACCGAACCTTATATACGCCAACAGCGGGCAGGCTGGATTGAAGTGATCTGCGGTTGCATGTTTTCCGGTAAAACCGAAGAACTCATCCGCAGACTGAAGCGTGCCAAAATTGCCAACCAGCAGGTGGAGATTTTTAAGCCGGCCAATGATGTGCGTTACCACGAAACCAAAATTGTATCGCACGATACTAATTACATCCATTCCACACCGGTTACACATTCCGATCAAATCCTGTTGATGTCGGGTGATATGGAAGTGGTGGGCATTGATGAAGCACAGTTCTTTGATATGGAATTGCCAAGGGTGCTGGATACGCTGGCTGCCAGGGGCATCAGAGTGATTGCCGCCGGACTCGATATGGATTTTACCGGTAAACCTTTCGGGCCAATGCCTGAATTGCTCGCCAGGGCCGAGTATGCAACAAAGGTGCATGCAATCTGCATGGTATGCGGCAATTTAGCTTCTTACTCCTTTCGGAAATCAACAGTAAAATCACAAGTGTTGCTGGGAGAAAAAGACATTTACGAACCAAGGTGCCGCGCCTGTTTCGTCGCAGGATTAAAAAATGAAACCGAACAACCAATACCCTGACTCTTTTGAAATCTCGATGATTAACGTTTCTTTTATGTTTCGATTTTCATAATCATTCAACCTTCATACATTTTAACCCGGTCACATGAGCGAACCCAACAAAGTTTTCAAGCCATATGTTGCCCCTGATTCCCTGATGAAAGAATTTACTCCCAAGGCCATAATATTGGGAGGAATTTTCGGGATACTGTTTGGAGCAGCAACTGTTTACCTGGCACTTAAAGCGGGCCTTACCGTATCTGCTTCCATCCCGATCGCAGTATTGGCTATTTCACTCGGTAAGCGTTTCCTGAAAACTACGATCCTTGAAAACAACATTATTCAGACAACCGGTTCAGCAGGTGAATCAATCGCAGCAGGAGTAGTATTCACATTACCCGCTTTCTTATTTCTGAGTACGGATGAAACGACAGGCAACAGCGTTGGAATAGAATACTTTTCATACTGGACCATACTTACTCTGGCGATTTTCGGGGGTATACTTGGTACGCTGATGATGATTCCACTGCGCCGTTCGTTGATTGTTCAGGAGCATCATAATCTTCCTTACCCGGAAGGTACTGCCTGTGCTTCTGTATTGATTGCGGGAGAAAAAGGGGGCGACTTTGCAAAGCCAGCTTATTTAGGCTTGGGAGTAGCTACAGTGTATGCGGTACTGCAACACCTGCTCCACATTATTTCAGCAACGCCAACCTGGATTACCTCACAAAAGAATAAATACTTTCCATCTGCACAATTGTCGGCCGATATCACCCCGGAATACCTGGGGGTCGGTTATATCATTGGCCCAAAAATTTCAGGCGTATTGGTTGCCGGTGGTGTACTGGCCTGGATGTGCCTGATACCCTTGCTGGCAACACTGGTTTCGCCAGACCTGATTGCCTTACAGCAAATAAAATTGGGTATGCTAAAAGACATGCTCACGGCCGGTGGACGTGGCGGATGGAATCCTGAAACACATGAATGGGGCAATATGGCCACTGCCATCTATTGGGGATATGTTCGGCAGATTGGTGCAGGGGCTGTAGCAGCAGGCGGCTTCATCACATTAATGAAGTCCATTCCCACGATCGTGAGTGCCTTCAAAGGCGGAATGGCTTCCATGGGAGAAAAGGGTGCAGTAGCTCTGTCGAGAACAGAAAATGACCTGAATTTTAAAGTGGTGATTTTTGGAAGTATCGGCCTGGTTGCATTGATGGCATTCCTGCCGCAAATTCCCGGTACGAATATTTTTTATAAGCTGATACTTGGACTGCTGGTTATCATATTCGGATTTTTCTTTGTCACGGTTTCAAGCCGCATTGTAGGTTTGATTGGCAGCAGCAACAATCCGATTTCCGGGATGACTATTGCCACCATAATGGCTACAGCACTGGTATTTATTTCTGTTGGATGGACGGGGCATGTTTATGAACCGATGGCTTTGGTGGTAGGAGGCATGATTTGTATTGCCGCAGCCAATGCAGGTGCCACATCGCAGGATTTGAAAACCGGCTATATTGTAGGTGCCACACCACGCTATCAGCAAATTGCTTTATTCATTGGTGTCATTGTTTCTTCAGCAGTTATAGGTTTTACCGTAGCCTTTTTAGATAAGCCTACCAGCGACCAACTTGCACAGGGAATTACGCACAGGATTGGAAGCGAATTCAATGCGCCACAGGCTACATTGATGGCTACGCTGATCAAGGGTTTATTGTCTTTCAACCTCGACTGGCAATTTGTGCTTGTGGGTATGTTTATCGCAATCGTAGTTGAATTGTGCGGGGTAAAGTCATTGTCCTTTGCAGTAGGGCTATACCTGCCACTCTCTACTACTTTACCAATTTTTATTGGTGGCGCATTGAAAGGATTAGTAGATTACCTGACAACCAGGAAAAGAGGCAAGCAGGAAGATGCGGAATTGGGTCGCGGTAGCTTAATGGCAACAGGATTAGTAGCAGGTGGTGCATTGATGGGTGTGATCGTGGCCTTTATGCAAGCATCAGACAGTATCAGTGCATGGTTACACCGTGTCAGCAGAGAACAGCCCTTAACAACCATGCTTGGAGAAGGTGGTTATCATTTGCTCGGATTACTCTTCTTCGCCGCTATGGGGTATATTTTGTACAGCACGGCAATGAAGAAAACTGATTCTGACCTCTGATGATGGATGATAGGTAAATACTATTTGCCGGATGTCAGATTACACACCGGTCCGGTAAACAATTAATAGCCGGCATGGTTTTGTTTTTGTGATACGTAAATCGCAGATGCCAAAATCAAAAATATGCGTTAGATTTGCACACCTTAAAATTAAAAAGGTCAGATGGCCGAGTGGCTAGGCAAAGCTCTGCAAAAGCTTCTACAGCGGTTCGAATCCGCTTCTGACCTCACTTCAACTGTATAGATTAAAATCCGATTGCATTATATCGGTGTTAGATGAAAAGGCAGTTTATTCCTTTACAATAAATTCATTACACAGTTTTCCATTTTGTCGAGCAGTGAGACAGTAAATGCCGGCCGGCAGATAGCTTGCATCAAAATTTAACGTTGATCGATTTCCGATATTCTCTGTCATTATTTTATCAGAGAACATTAACTGACCAAGTTGATTGTAAACGAAAATTTCAACAGGTCCCTTTGAAGAAGTGCTGAATCTGGCTGTAATAGTTTCCTTAAATGGATTACTTAAAATATCAAGTACAGGAAATGGATCTTCCACATAATTTATTGATTCAATCTGCCGATTTATCACAAGGTAGCAAGGTTTCAAAACATTATCTGCTGCAAGCGTGTCCTTCAACGCAATACGCATGCTGTCGAGTTCATAACGGTATTGGTTGATCAAGTCTGCATGTTGCAGATCCTTGATGAGGTTGAAATTTTCAGCTGGATCGGCTTCAAGATCAAAAAATTCTTCGGTTAGTTCTTCGCAGAAATACAGATTATACTTGTAGTTATTGCTGCGAATGCTTCGGATGGAAGGTCGAAACTTGCCCGTCGTGTCAGCATACTTGATATTTTCATATAACATCTTATCTCGTGTGAGTTCACCATTGGCCAATTTATGCAATGAAAGACCCTGGAAATGATATGGCTCCTCATTTACTCCTGCAGCTTCTAAAAGCGTAGGTGCGATGTCAACTGTCAAACCCATAGGAATTTTCACCAGTGTATTTGCATTGAACCAGGCCGGGTACCTGATGAACATCGGTAATTTAATTGACGGATCATAAGGTAATTCTTTTCCTTTGAGTGCATGTTCACCAAATAAAAAACCATTGTCGGAAGTAAACATTAACAGCGTATTATCCAGCAGGTTTCTATCGCTCAGTACATCGAAAATATCTTCTATGTTCCGGTCTATATCCTTCAGGCATTCAAAGTATTTTTCAAGATCGCTGACAATGACTGTTTCGGTCAACGGTGGAACATTGGCATATAAAAAGGAAGGATAAAAAGAATTATATGGGAAAAAGTTTGCCGGAACCGGCATCTCCTCAGAAGCATAAATCCCTTCACTTGCAGGCAAGGCAATGGCTGGTTGATGAGGCGCCTGGTGTCCAATACACACAAAAAAAGGAGTATCAATCTCAGATACTAATCGGTAAGTTGTATCTGTGATAATCTGTGTCACATTACCTTCAATGGTTTTGACGATTCCATTCACATTAAACTTTGGATCTAAATACTCGCCGTTAGCGAATTTCGTCCTTCCCATCCAATAATCCCATCCGGGTTGTGGCACAAAATAAACGCCAAACTTTCCGATCATCCCGGTATGATAGCCGGCTGAATCCAGGATAGTAGCGATAGTAGGAAGCCAGGGGAAGTAAGGAGTATCCCCATCAATGGAACCATTACTATGCGCATAAAGACCCGTCATCATAGTACTTCTGGAAGGAGTGCAAAGGGAATACACACAATAATAATTTTCAAAACTGGCCCCTTCATATGCTATCCGGTTGATCGATGGTGAATCAAACCAGGATGGACCACCCGTCGGCTCAAAAGAATCATACCGCATATCATCCCCGATAATCATAATAATATTTGGACGCGGGGCGGCCGGTTGTCCTGATGCTGCTTCTATACTAATCATCAGCACAACAAAAGCGGAGAACACTATTTTCATAGGCTAATTCAAATTAAATCTATTGCAACCGCTTTTGCTGCATGCACCCTGAAGATCAGTGAATGCTATTTCGAAGGAACTTCTTCCGGCAAATACAACATCACATTGCCACCCAACAATAAGTCATCAGCATGCCCTGAAACTTTTCTGTCATCACTTACGAAGTGAATGTGCATTTTGGTGCTGTGTTCTGCAAGCACGCGGTATTGCTTATTCGAATAGAAACCAACAAGCGTAGCATAAACCTCATTCGCTTCGCCTTTCAAACCGGAGTTTTTAACTTTTTTGTTGGTGACTTCTTTGTCTGTTACATCCCAGTCAGTAACTCTCCAGTTCATACGCGCTATGTTTCCTTTCACTAAAAATGGAAAGGCCGCATCAAGGTTCATTTTGGATTGCTTCGCAGAGGTCATCACAAAATTTTCGAGTTGCTTCCAGTCTTTTACATCAGCAGGAACAGGTATTTCCTTCCACTTTTCCGCGGTAGCATAAACCAACAGGGTTGCATCGGTATTCCAGGAAGAATCTACGGTTACAGAATCACCCTGAACAAAAGACGTGAATGGCTTACTGTCATTCACTACAATAAACCCTTTCAGATTCGTAACGGAACCAATCGCATAAAGGTGGGGGGTGTTTTGTAAATCCTTTAATGACAGATGCGTGGTCATATCGCCTTTCTTTATCAGGCTCTCCATCTCTCCTATAGTGATGGCATCGTAACTCTTAGGGGAATCACAGCCATGGAAAAAAACTGCCATTGCAATAAATATCGCAGGTACAATTTGCTTGTAAATGTTCATGCTTCTAATTATTTGGGCTGCAAAGATGCCATCAAAAAAGTTTGGTCATATGCATCCGTATGCAAATAGATTGTTAATGTACCTGCTATTCAGGCTCATCATCCGGCAAATACAGTTTCATCCGTCCATCCAGCTTCATGTCTTCAATACGCCCGGTAATGGTATGATCAACAGAAATAAAATGCACATTAATCACGGTCTCCTGATGTACAAAAATCTCTCTTGGATCCTTAGAATAGAAACCAATTGCATCAATTGCTTTATCGGTTAACACACCGTTCAAACCAAGTGTATGCATCTTTTTGTAGGTAATCTCTTTCATACCTTCGCGCCATTTAAGCACATGCCAGTTTAAGGAGTCTACATGTCCAATAAGCCTGAAACAAAATGCATCCGTTTTAGAAACATTGTATTTGGTTGCCATATTTCCGATAAACTGCTCTAATTGCTTCCAGGTTATTACATCCGACGGAATTTCATATTCCTTCCACTTACCTACATTTGAGTATAAAAGCAATGTTGCCGTAGCAGTACAGGACGAGTCTATCGTTAATTTTTTGGCGGTATCCACAGCACCGGTGTAGCATTTTCCATCCAACACCGTAATGAAACCTTCATTACCTGTTACATTACCAATTGCATATAAATGCGGCGTTCCGGTCAGTTCGTTTAAGCTGGCATTCGCTCCAAGATTCCCATCACGAATCAGGCTTTCCAATTCTCCTACCCTGGTCACTCCAACTACCTTTCTTTCCTCACAGGAAAAAGTAAACAACAGCAGACAGCAGGCTGCAAATATTTTCCACCTTATATCTATGTAGCCGGTCATGTTGAACAAAAATAGAAAAATGATAGCGCGAACCGTAATTATTATGGGCAAATAATTTGGATGCTTTTTACAATGATTAGATTTGAGAAACAAAAAGGCAGACCTGATTACTGTTTGGCCGAGCATTCTAATGATATCCGGCTTATAGAATCTAATGAAGTATCCCGCTTGACCGGGCGACTGAATTTACCAAAGCCCACTATGCAGCTTCGAGTATCAATTGCCTTATACTTTCCTGATAAGAATGATTTACTGACATTTAGCATATTGAATCGCAGCCGGGTACTTTAAAAAGGATTTTGAAGTTGTTTTGAATTGAATACTTTTATCATTCCAAAAAAATTACAAAAATGGAGTACAGGCGGTTGGGTAAATCCGGTTTACCATTGAGTGTTTTGTCGTTGGGCTCGTGGATTACGTTCGGAAAGCAGATTAATGATCCGGTAGCCGAAAAACTCATGAAGACTGCCTATGATCATGGCATTAATTTTTTTGATAATGCCGAAATTTATGCCAGAGGCAGGTCAGAAAAAGTAATGGGTAAGATCTTACGGAAAATGAAGTGGAGTCGCGATTCGTATTGCGTGTCCAGTAAAGTATTTTTTGGAGTCGGAAAGTTGCCTACCCAGAAAGGTCTTCACCGCAAACATGTTGCAGAAGCTTGCGAACAGGCAATGAAAAGGTTAAATGTAGATTACCTCGATCTTTATTTCTGCCACCGGCCTGACCCGGAGACACCAATTGAAGAAACAGTCTGGGCGATGCATCAGCTGATTCAGCAAGGCAAGGTCTTGTATTGGGGGACCTCTGAATGGAGTGCCAACCAGATTACGGAAGCACATACCATTGCTGAAAAGCATCACCTGCTGGCACCTACCATGGAACAACCGCAATACAACATGTTGTACCGTGAGCGGTTTGAATCGGAATACGCACTGTTATTCGCGCGATATGGAATGGGTACAACCATCTGGTCTCCTCTGGCTTCCGGATTCCTGACAGGTAAATACCTCGATAGCGATGTGGCGGATACCAGATTAAGCATTCCGGGAATGGAATGGTTAAAGGAACAGAAGTTGAACGACCCTGTCAATCTGGATAAAGTGCGCCGGTTGAAAGTGATTGCTGAGGAATTAAATGTTCCCATGGCGCAATTCGCTCTGGCCTGGTGTCTTAAAAACCCAAATGTCAGCACCGTGCTTTTGGGCGCTTCGCGTGTAGAACAACTGAAGGAAAACCTGGGCGCTTTAGATGTAGTAACGCTGCTAAGCCAAGATGTGATGAACCGTATTGAGAATATATTGCAAAATAAACCAATGTAAAAATACGGCATACAAAATTTTATACCTAATGCTTTGCACCTGATATTATGATGAGATCACTATCTGCTCTTCTATTATTTTTTCTATTTTGTATTGTACGGGTGTTTGCCCAGGTGGACGACGATTTTACCGATGGCAATTTTTCAGCAGATCCTGCATGGAACGGTGATGTCGCGAAATTCGAAGTGAATGCAGCACAACAATTGCATTTGAATGCACCTGCTGTAACAGATACGGCCTGTATCTATACCGGGAATACCAGCATAGACAATACAGAATGGTTGTTTTATTTCAAGCTTGATTTCTCTCCATCGGGAAGCAATCTGCTGAAAACCTATCTCGTGGCCGATCAGCCTGATTTCCGGCAACCATTGAATGGCTATTTTCTAAAAATGGGTGAAGATGGAAGCAATGATGGAATCGACTTCTATCTGCAACAGGGTAACACAGAGACTTTGTTGTTATCAGGCATTGACGGGCATGTGTCAGCAATTGTAAATAATGTTGCAATAAAAGTAACACGCGACGGTTCCGGCAACTGGACGGTTTTATCTGATATTACCGGCGGTAACAATTATACATTGGAGGGAACGGTGACAGACAATACCATTACAACAACCGGCTATTTTGGTTTTTTATGCAAATACACCAGTTCACGTTCCGATGCTTTCTATTTTGATAATATCTATGTTGGCCAGCCGGTTGTTGATACTGATCCACCTGTGCTTACACAGGTTATAGCCGTTTCACCTGACCAGCTTGATATCTATTTTAATGAGCCGCTGGAAATTTCCTCTGCCGAAGAGGAACTTAACTTTGCTGTAAACAACAGCGTTGGCAATCCCGTATCAGCACAGTTGGATCTTTCAAACCAACAACTGGTGCATCTTTCTTTTATCAATACATTTCCAAACGGTATAACCAGCACATTGACAGTAAGCAACATAAAGGACCTGGCCGATAACACGATGGCAACTGTAAATGCAGATTTTGCTTTTTACACATCACAGCCAAACGATATTATTATCAATGAAATCATGGCCGACGCTGATCCTGCCGTGGGTTTGCCGGCAGCCGAATTCATAGAGCTTTATAATCAGTCTGAATTTCCGGTCGATCTTACCGGCTGGACTTTCAGTGACGCTACCGCTACACAATCGTTTCCTACTATTATACTGCAACCTGATTCCTTCCTGATTGTATGCGATGATGCAAACAGTGTGCAATTTTCCGGATTGGGCAACGTAGCCGGCCTTGCCTCCTTTCCTTCGCTGAATAACGATGGTGATGATTTATCACTTAAGAATCCGGAAGGCAATGTGATCAATGCAGTCTCTTATGATTTAAGCTGGTATCAGGATGAAAATAAATCAGATGGCGGTTGGACCCTTGAACTTATTGATCCCAACAGTCCCTGCCAGGCCATGAACAACTGGACTGCCTCTCAATCTGTGGAAGGAGGAACACCGGGGAAAGTAAACTCAGTATTTGGAGCAAATCCTGATCTGGAAGCACCATCATTGCTTAATGCCGTGTTGTTAAATTCTTCATCATTACTGCTCACATTCAGTGAATCACTGGATAGTGCAGTTGCCGCTCAATCTTCGAATTATCTTATTGATCAATCGAGGGAAGTGCTGGCAGCTACCGTGTATCCGCCGGATTTTACACAGGTGGAATTGCTGATAAATCCGGCCGTAGATTCAAACGTGGTTTACACTGTTACGGTTAATTCGCTTTCAGATTGTTCAGGCAATGTTGCAGACACCAACAATACAGCACAGTTTGCTATTCCAGGAATGCTGGAACCGGGCAACGTCTTGATAAATGAAATACTTTTTAACCCTGAAAGCGGTGGGTATGACTATCTTGAAATTTATAACAACTCCGGTAAGATCGTTGACTTGCTGCAATTGCTGGTAGCTACCACAAACGAAGATGATTCCCTGATAAGCATCAATAGTATTGTAACAGAAAGCAGGTTGCTATTTCCGGAGCAATACCTTGTGCTGACTGAAAACCCAACGTGGGTAAAACAAACGTATAACACGCTAAATCCAGACTGGTTTATTGATATGGGTCTCCCAACCTTTAATGATGATGAAGGCGTGATTGTAATCACAACCACTTCAGGCATTCGTATAGACCAGCTTCACTATTTTGATACCTGGCAATTTCCGTTAATTGATGATGTGGAAGGGGTTGCATTGGAACGCATTTATTTTAATTCAGCAACCCAGGATTCTTTAAACTGGCATTCGGCAGCTTCAACCATTGGTTTCGGAACGCCGGGTTATAAAAATTCACAGTTTTCACAACCGGGTTCCGGAAATGAAATCACGCTCTCACCGGCTGCCTTTTCACCTGATCAGGACGGTTACAATGATGTGCTCAATATAGCTTACAGTTTTGACCAGGCAGGTTATACTGCCAACATCCGCATCTTCGATCAGCAGGGCAGACAGGTTGCTGATCTGGTTAGAAATGCATTATTGAGCCAGGCAGGTTCTTTCACCTGGGATGGCATCACGGATAAAAATGAAAAAGCGCCAATTGGTATTTATATAGTGTTTATGGAGATATTTGACCTGAACGGAACAGTAAAACACTATAAGCAAGCCTGTGTGGTGGCTGCTAAAAAGAATTAAGTAGTTAGTATGCTATGAAATTAAAGCCTGTTGACAACAACCTTTTTGAATCATATCCGTAAATAACTAATTATCACAAACTATCACCACCGATTGTGGCCCATACTCTTCTGCTTGTAGACGACGATATCACCTTTTCCAGCATTGTTAAAACATCGCTTGAGAAAGAAGGTTACCTGGTTCATGCTGCCCATCATGCCCGGGAAGCCATGCAGTTTCTGAGTGAACATGCACGCGAAATAGAAGTGATGCTACTGGATTGGAGCATGCCTGATATTTCAGGTATCGAATTACTCCGCGCCATGAAGCAGCATAAGCATTATGAAGACATACAGGTGATTATGCAAACGGTATTGGGTAATTCTGAAAATATCCAGCAAGGTGTTGAAGCAGGTGCATTTTTCTACCTGGTAAAACCTGTAAAAAAAGATTTGCTGATCTCTACCATCAGGGCTGCCATCGTTGACTTTGAACGAAAAAAAGGGTTGCTTAAAAAACTTGCAGAAAGTGAACGCGCACTACGGTACCTGGATGAGGCTACTTTTCGTTTTCAAACAGTTGCAGAAGGCGATCAGATTGCCGTATTTATTGCCAATGAGTGTCCGAATCCACAGGAAGCCATCTATATATCCGAACTTTTTTCCAATGCAGTGGAGCATGGAAATGCAGCATTAACTTATGAAGAAAAAACAGAGCTCATATCCAGGAATCTGTTAGCTAAGGAAATAGAAACGAGGCTTTCACTTCCTGATAACAAGGATAAATATGTAGAAGTAAAATTTAAACGAAATGCTGAATGCCTTTGCATACAAATTGCCGATATGGGAAAAGGATTCAACTACAATAAATACCTGCAGTTTGATGATACGCGGATATTTGATAATCACGGACGTGGTATTGCAATCCTGAATGCTTTGTTCCCTGTTCATTTTATGGACCAGGGGAATAAGGTACTGGTTGAAATCCCACTTGGAGGACCGGCAAAACAGGGGTAAAGGATCCGGCAAACAGCATTTAACTCTTCGTGGTAAACAATTGCGTGTTTGTGCTTACGAGTTTACCTGCATTCAATGCAAATGAATATTTTTGATCGCTTACTGCATCATGCGCCAGAAACAAACCTTAAGTGCCGGATTCATCATACTATCTGCATTGCTCTTTTCTGCATGCAATAATTCTTTGGAAGGCGACCTTAATTCAAACCTTCCTCCTGAAACATTTACCGTGGTAGATACTATTATTCGTATCGGTGATGACCGTTTAACCTCGCAGGTAGAGATTAGCTGGTGGGCCGACGATCCGGACGGGCTGATTGCAGGTTATGAATATACTTTTGACAGCGTTACTTCTTCTACCGGCAAATGGCATTTTACGACTGCGAATGACACCATTTTCCTCTTACCCACGCCACCCGGAGCAGACAGCATTGATTTTATTTTCAGTGTTCGGGCCATCGACAACCTTGGGTTGAAAGATCCTACACCGGCCAGTCTTACTTATCCGGTAAAGAATTCACGCCCCTCAGTAGCCTTTACTGCCGCAACCAATAATCCGGTAATCACCTTCCCGGTAATCCGCTTCTACTGGCAGGGCAGCGATCCGGATGGTATTGAAAATCTAAGTCATTTTGAATGTTGCTGGAATGATACTACGCAGTTGCCATATAAAATAGAGATCACTGCTACCGGTGCAATTTTTGAAGCAACTGATTTACAATCTGACTTTCCGCTTTGTAAGGTATTCCTTAACAATAATACCGTTGCGCAAACTGAATTGATGAGCGGCCTTGCATTAAATGATTCCAACGTTCTCTACATTCGGGCTGTCGATAATGCACTGGCCATTTCACCCTACGCTGCATCTTATACTTTGTTTGTAAAAAAGCCGGTAAGCACTTTCCTGTTGGTTGATGGATACACCAGCGGTGGCGCTGATGTCGTTGACTTCTATACGCAGCAACTTGCTGCTGCCGGTATTACATCGGTTGATACCCTTCCGGTTTTTCAACAGGTAAATGGTGCCTATACGCAGCTTTCGCCCGACAATATTTCTCAATCCAGGTTGTTTGCCCTATTTGAAACCATTGTATGGTTCAGCAACGATGCGGTTAATTCACTATCACTGGGAGAACGTAGCCTAAATGATTTTTTCAATCAAAATGGAAAGCTGTTCATGTCAGTTTATGTTTCCTCTTTGTTTGATGAGCAATCCGATTTCCTTGATTTCACACCCATACAATCATTTGTGGTGCCTGAAGATACTACGCTCCTGCTGACCGATACTTCTTCTATTGTGTCTCTTCAAACGGGATATCCTGACCTCAGGAGTACCTCCTTCCTCGGTATCGTGCGTCCTTTTAATATTGCCTCAGGTGCGACATCGCTTTACGATGCACGCTTGGTTGCAAAAGACAATGCTACTTTATCACTTTCCGGATGGAATGGCATATCAACCATAATGGCGAAGAAGAAGAATAATTTGGGCGAGACCAATTTTATCATCTCCACACTCGAAATTCATAAACTGAATGGTTTGCTTAACATTACAGGATTCTTTGAAGAAGTATTCATTAATGAATTCGGACTCTGAATAGCATGAAACATATCATCATTTTTGCTTCAGGCGCCGGCACCAATGCCAGGGCTATCATGCAGTATTTCAGGCACTATCCGGATGTGAAGATTGAAGCGATCATCTGTAACAAGCCAAAAGCCGGAGTTATTGATGTTGCACAAGAATTCCAGGTACCCTATTACCTTATCACCAGGAAAGATTTATATGAAACCGATAATGTATTGAACTTGCTGCAACGCCCGGAAACAGATCTTATAGTGCTGGCGGGTTTTTTATGGCTGATCCCTGAAAACATTTTACAGGCATTCCCTGGTAAGATCATCAACATCCATCCCGCTTTGTTACCTTCCCATGGCGGAGCTGGTATGTATGGCAAGAAGGTACATGAATCAGTGATTCATGCAAAGGATCAGGAAACCGGTATTACCATCCATTATCTGAATGAAAAGTATGATGATGGTGAAGTGATCGTGCAGAAAGCTGTAGCTGTGGAACCGGATGATACAGCGGAATCCCTTGCTAAAAAAGTACATGAACTGGAACATGCGTGGTATCCTAAAACGATTGCGCAGTTGCTGGGGATTGACTCTGTAAAAGACGAAGGACGTATGACTTAAGACTTAAGACAAGCAGTCATAAGTCATAAGTCTTAAGTCTTTGGTCTTTAGTTCGTGATTCCTGGCTCTTTGCCTCCCGGCTTCCGTTCAATGTCTCCCTTCACAATCCTCAACTCAGCATTTGTCATGCACTATTTTCATGTATATTTGTGCCACTTATCAAGAAAGACGGAGGGAATAGGCCCTGCGATGTCTTGGCAACCCATCCCGGTGGGTGCTAATTCCTAATCCCGGCTTCTGTCGGGATGAAGATAAGATCAGCGGTTTTTCCGAAGATTTTCCTGGTAAGTACAAGAGCAGATCAATATGCCTTCAAGCTTGCAACACGATCACGTTGCCTGCTCATTGGTCATCATTTACCAAACTACTTACATGAACATACAATCCATACTTAAGCAGCGAATCATGATACTCGATGGTGCCATGGGCACTATGATACAACGATACCAACTCGATGAGGCCGGTTACCGTGGCGAGCGATTCAAAGATTCAAATCAGGATCTGAAAGGCAACAATGACTTGCTGAGTTTAACACAACCCAACATCATACAGGATATTCACGAAGCATACCTGGAAGCCGGTGCGGATATCATTGAAACCAATACATTCAATGCACAACGTATTTCGCTGGCAGATTACAAGATGGAATCACTGGCTTATGAACTTAATTTTGAATCTGCAAAAATTGCGAAGGCAGCAGCACAAAAATTCAGCGCACTCACTCCGGAAAAACCACGGTTTGTTGCCGGTGCAATCGGCCCTACCAACAGAACCGCTTCCTTATCACCTGATGTGAATGATCCTGGCTACAGAAGTGTTACGTTCGATCAACTGACGGAAGCGTATACAGAACAGGTTAGTGGTTTGATTGATGGCGGAGCCGATCTTATTCTGGTAGAAACCATCTTTGACACACTGAATGCCAAAGCCGCCCTCTTTGCCATTCAGGAATACTTCGATAAAATAAATCGCGAACTGCCTGTCATGATTTCAGGAACCATCACTGATCAAAGCGGCAGAACATTATCAGGACAAACACCGGAAGCGTTCTGGAACTCAGTGGCACATGCTGAACCTTTATCTGTCGGTTTAAACTGTGCGCTTGGCGCCGAACTGATGCGTCCCTATATTGAAGAACTGTCACAGGTAGCAACCTGCTTTATCAGTTGTTATCCGAATGCCGGTTTGCCAAACCAATTTGGTGAGTACGAAGAATCTCCGGAACATATGGCAGAAGTTCTGCGTGAATTTGGAGAAAGCGGATTTCTGAATATAGTCGGCGGATGTTGTGGCACCACCCCTGAACATATTCTTCAAATTGCCAAAATGGTGGAGCATATTACTCCAAGGAAAGTACCGCAGTTCTCTTATGTATAACTATTGAGGCTACGGCATATTTAATAACTAAAACAATATCATCCAGTCAAAATAAAAAATGCTCAAACCCTTACTCAGGCTCAGCGGGCTCGAACCACTTACCCTTACCCCGGATACCAATTTTGTCAACATCGGTGAACGAACCAACATCACCGGCTCCAAGGAGTTTTCGCGATTAATTCTATCAGGCAACTATGAAGCTGCAGTGGCTGTCGCGCGTCAGCAGGTGGAAAATGGCGCACAGATTATTGATGTGAATATGGATGAAGGTATGCTCGATGGTAAAGAAGCAATGGTCAGATTTCTCAACCTCATTGCCGCCGAACCCGACATTTCCAAAGTGCCGGTGATGATAGACTCTTCAAAATGGGAAATCATAGAAGCCGGATTGAAATGCATCCAGGGAAAAGGCATTGTGAATTCCATCTCCTTAAAAGAAGGGGAAGAGAAATTCCTGGAGCAGGCTAAACGCGTAAAACGCTACGGTGCAGCAGTAGTTGTAATGTGCTTCGATGAGAAGGGACAGGCAGATTCCTTCGAACGAAAAATAGAAATTGCCAAACGTTCCTATGATCTGCTGACAAAGAAGATTCACTTTCCGCCACAGGACATCATTATTGATCCAAACATTCTGGCCATTGCCACCGGCATTGAAGAACACAATAACTATGCAACAGACTATATCCGTGCCACTAAATGGATCAAGCAAAACCTGCCCTATGCAAGTGTGAGCGGTGGAGTCAGCAACCTGTCTTTTTCTTTCCGCGGAAACAACACCGTGCGTGAAGCCATGCATACTGCCTTCCTTTACCAGGCCATTAAAGCCGGTATGGATATGGGCATTGTAAATGCAGGGATGATCAGTGTTTATGATGATATTCCAAAAGAGTTGCTTGAATTGGTAGAAGATGTGATTTTTAACAGGCGGCCTGATGCGACAGAGCGGTTGGTCACATTTGCAGATACGGTAAAATCAAAAGGAAAGAAACCTATAGATGAAGATGCCTGGCGAAAGCTACCGGTTGAAGAACGATTGAAACATGCTTTGATCAAAGGCATTGTTGAATTCATTGAACAGGATACAGAAGAAGCTCGCCTGCAATACGCGCAACCCATCGAGGTAATCGAAGGACCCTTGATGGCAGGGATGAATGTTGTTGGCGATCTTTTCGGTTCCGGTAAAATGTTTTTACCACAGGTAGTGAAAAGTGCACGGGTGATGAAAAAGTCTGTTGCTATACTGACCCCTTTTATTGAAGCTGCTAAAACAAAAGGCAGTGCATCGAATGCAGGCAAAGTATTACTGGCAACCGTAAAGGGAGATGTGCATGACATCGGCAAAAATATTGTCGGCGTCGTTCTGGCCTGCAACAACTACCAGATTATTGATCTCGGTGTGATGGTTTCAGCCGACAAGATCCTGGAAACAGCCCGTAAAGAAAACGTAGATATCATCGGCCTCAGCGGATTAATCACTCCATCACTCGATGAAATGGTGCATGTTGCGAAGGAGATGGAACGGCTTGGATTTAAAACACCCTTGTTGATTGGTGGTGCAACTACGTCCAGGGTACATGCAGCCGTGAAGATTGCACCCCACTATACAGGTGATACGGTGCATGTGCTGGATGCCTCAAGAAGTGTTACTGTTGCAGGAAGCTTATTGGGTAAAGATTCATTGCAGGATTTCTCCGAAAAAATAAAACTCGAATATTTAAAGTTAAGAGAGCAACATGCCGGGCGACAACAGGATAAGAAATATGTGCCGATTTCATTTGCCCGCAAAAACAAAACCAGGATTGACTGGGACAATTACCAGGTGCCGCAACCTGCATTTACAGGAATAAAAGTCCTGCATGATTATCCGCTGGAAAAAATAAAGAAACAGATTGACTGGACGCCATTCTTCCAGACCTGGGAGCTGTTTGGGAAGTATCCTGAAATACTGAAGGATGAAAAAGTGGGTACAGAAGCTACTAAGTTGTTTAACGATGCCAATCAGTTGCTGGATGAAGTAGTCAGTAAAAAACTCTTAAAGGCCGAAGGAGTCATTGGTTTTTATCCTGCTGTTGCAATAAATGATGATGATATTGAAATTAGCATAGCAGAACAATCTAAGAATTTAACAGGCGAAACAACAGTTAAATCAAATAGCAAAAGCAAATCAATAGTGTTTCATTTTTTGCGGCAACAGCATGAAAAGGCACTTTCACAGACTTACTATTCTCTGGCTGATTTTGTAAGACCTAAAGTGTTAGCGGTTACTTCCAATGAGCAGCCAAAAGATCATATTGGCTTTTTTGCAGTTACTGCCGGTATAGGAATCGAATCGCTGATTTCCAAATTTGAAAAAGAACATGATGATTACAATGCCATCATGATAAAAGCACTTGCCGACCGGCTTGCAGAAGCTTTTGCAGAAACATTGCATGAAGAAGTGCGCAAAGAATATTGGGGCTACTCAAAAAATGAAATGCTTACCACGCAGCAATTGATCAACGAGGATTATCCGGGCATCAGGCCGGCGCCGGGATATCCTGCCTGTCCGGATCATACAGAAAAAAGAAAGCTCTTCGATTTATTACAGGTGGAAAAAAATACCGGCATCCGGCTTACAGAAAGTTTCGCCATGTATCCGGCTTCATCAGTCAGTGGTTTTTACTTTTCACATCCACAATCAAAATATTTTGGTGTTGGAAAAATTGCCCGTGACCAGGTAGAGGACTATGCTAAAAGAAAAGGCATTTCAACAGAAGAAGCAGAAAAGTGGTTGTCTCAGAATCTGAGCTATGGCTTATGATGTTTTGTGATTCCTTTTACAATCATTGACTTTTAGAACAGCCGGTTTTCATTTCAATATCACTTTAGAGCCAGTCCATTCTTCAAAAGAGCATTTAATTCCGATAGGTTCAGATTTATTGAAAACCCCTTCGAAAACGGGTGCTCGACAAATCCTTGTGCTTAAATGGCATTGGCTGGCGTTACGCAAGCCATAGAGTGTAAATTGAATATTCAATTTCCAATTTGTCGTACACCCTCGAAAACAACGAACCGTCCCAAAGTGAATTTTAGCCTAATTTCGCTATTCCCAAAAAGCAATCTGATGCAACGTAACAGCTTACTCATTTTCTTCCTGAATATTTTAGCTATTTCCATAACATTTGCTCAGAATCCTGTGATTGCACTCCAAGAGTTCTCTTCTGGTTATTCGAGTCCGATTGACATCAGGAATTGCGGCGATAACCGGTTGTTTATAGTACAGCAAAACGGATACATCTACATTGCTGATTCTTCAGGGATAAAGCTCACCACACCTTTTCTTGATATTCATACAAAAATCAGTCAGTCAAGTGAGCGCGGCCTGTTGGGACTGGCATTTCACCCTTCCTATTTCGACAACGGTTATTTTTTCGTGTATTATACCAGGTTAACCGACGGACACCTTCGGATTTCAAGGTTTTCTGCTGACAGCTTAAATGAAGACCTTGCAGACCCTAATAGTGAATTAATTTTAATGGAGATACCACACCCGTCCTTTAATAACCACAATGGAGGCTGCCTGCAATTTGGACCGGACGGATACCTTTATATCGGCACAGGAGATGGTGGAAGTGCAGGCGATCCAAATGAAAACTCCCAGAATACACTAAAGTATCTCGGCAAAATGTTAAGAATCGATGTTGACAATGGTTCTCCTTATGCAGTACCTGAAGATAATCCATATGCCGATGATCCTGATAACTATTATCCGGAAATATGGGCTTTCGGATTGCGCAATCCCTGGCGTTATAGTTTCGACCGGATTACCGGCGATCTTTGGATTGCTGATGTCGGTCAAAACACCTGGGAAGAGATTGATTTTATGCCGTTGTCAGGTGGTGGCGGTCAGAATTACGGATGGGATTGCTATGAAGGAACACACAATTATGAACCTGCAAATTGCCCTCCGAATACAATACTAACTTATCCTGTTTATGAGTACCAGCATTCCAGTGGTTCAAACGGAGATTGCTCTGTAACAGGTGGCTATGTGTATCGGGGAGCGCAATATGAAAACCTGTTTGGCAAGTACCTGTTTGTTGACTATTGCAGCGGTAAATTCAGGGCAACTACACAAAATACGGATGGCACCTTTACTTCCGGTTTAGTTGGTGATGAAGTAATAGTACAGGATGAGTTTTCCTTCTCTTCTATCGGTGAAGACTATCTTGGAGAACTATATGTTACTGATGTAACACATGGTAAAATATACAAACTTACAGATACTGCCTGCTTGCCGACCGCTCATATTCTTGTCAACGGTATGCTACCTTATCCTGACAGCACAGGATGTACCGGTTCCTTGCTACAGGCGATCTCAGGAACCGGATTAACCTATCAATGGCACTGGAATGGCACCGATATTGCAGGCGCTACTGCAAATAATTACACAGCAAATGAAGCCGGTATGTACACACTGCATGTAACCAACTCTTCCGGCTGTCAGCATATATCAAAACCAGTATCTATAGGTGTGCCTACCATTCCTGAAATCTCCGGTAACGACTCTATCTATTGCAGTAACCAGTCGGCAGATATACTTATTGGAACTCCAACAGGTGGTGTATTTTCCGGAAATGGTATAAATGGCAGCACTTTTGATCCGGTGGTAGCCGGCATTGGTTCGCATTTGATTACTTATACTTATGAAAACGAATACGGTTGTGTCGAATCAACTGCTGTTACGGTGGATGTGGTTGTTTGTACCGATATTGCAACAAATACACTGGATAATAACTTATTGTTGTATCCGGTACCAAGCACGGGAATCATTCAGCTTTCAGGATTGGAACCCGTTGAGGCTTTACGGGAAATCAGTATCTTCACACTATCGGGAATGCTTCTGAAAAAAGTCAACTATTCCTCTTTTCAATCTGATCCATTAATTCTCAATACACAACCGATCGCCGATGGCATGTACTTGTTGAGAATTACTGCAGGCAGCAGCGTTTTTTACAAAAAGATGATCATCAAAAAGTAAACAGACACCCTCCATTCAAAAATTTGTTTCGAACATGTTAATGCCACTAAAAAGTTCGCTTCGTTTTGGTTTGTAACCTTGATATTATTTCTGTCAACAGGAAATACCATTGCGCAAAAAACAGATCATGCAGCAGGAGAGCTGATTGTGATGCTCAACCAGGAAATGGACGTACACGAATTGATTACACAATTTACCGAATTCAATAACCAGGTTACCGGATTAACCGTCTTGCAACAACTATCAGCACGGCTCAATATCTGGCTATTGCATTTTGATGCAACTTCCGTAAATGAATTAAAATTATTATCAGCGCTCAACAGCAATGAACTGGTATCGCTTGCTCAATTCAATCATTTCATCGAATCCCGAAATATTCCAAACGATGAGCGCTTTGGTGAACAGTGGAATATGCTCAACATCGGGCAAACCGGCGGCACCAGTGGTGCGGATGTGCGTGCCACTGATGCCTGGGACATCACTACAGGGGGATTGACTGCAGGAGGAGATACCATCGTAGTTGCAATTGATGATGATGGATTTGACCTGTTGCATGCTGACCTGGATTTCTGGAAAAACAAACTGGAGATCCCTGGAAATTTAATTGATGATGATGAAAATGGATATGTAGATGATTACGACGGATGGAACTCGCAGACAAACAGCGGCACCATCACATCACTCTCCAGCGGACATGGTACACATGTAGCGGGAATAGCGGCGGCCAGGGGTAATAATTCTATTGGTGTTACCGGTGTAAACTGGAGTGTAAAAATACTTCCGGTGCAAGGTAATTCAGGACTGGAATCTGTTGCCGTGGCGGGTTATGCTTATATTTTGGAGATGCGTGCAAAATACAATGAGACTAATGGTGAGGAAGGTGCATTTATTGTGAGTGTCAATTCATCATGGGGCGTTAACAATGGTCTTCCTGCTAATTTTCCAATCTGGTGCGCTATGTATGATTCCATGGGATTGCAGGGGATTTTGAATGCTGCCGCCACCAGCAACAGCAGTAATGTTAATGTGGATGTACAAGGTGATATGCCCACAGCCTGTAACAGCGACTACCTGGTAACAGTCACCAACACCGATAAGAATGATATACGCGGCGGAGCATTTGGTGCCACAACCATTGATTTGGGTGCACCGGGTACTTCCGTTCTGTCTACGATTCCGGGCAGCTTTTATGGTACTAAAACCGGCACCTCCATGTCATCACCACATGTAGCAGGTGCCATTGCCTTATTGTGTGCCTTGCCATGCGAAGCTTTGTCCAATGACCTGAAAAATGATGCGGCAGCTACTATGCTACGGATCAAAGGATTTATTCTCGATGCTGTTGATCCTGCTGTAAGCCTCGATGGTCTGACAGTCAGCGGCGGCAGGTTGAATGTGAAACAGGCCATGAATAATGCAACTGCTTATTATAACTGTAATGTAGGCATTAATGAAGTTACCAATTTACCGGGCACATTAAAGGTTTATCCGAATCCTGCATCAACAGAAATTACGGTTATATTGGAAAACAGTTTGCAGGAAAATACAATAGTGAATATTATGAATCTTGTTGGACAGGAAGTGATGAATAAAAAGGTATCTATGAAAGGAAAAAATAATCTTCCTATTGACATTTCTCAACTTGCAAGTGGTATCTATATGCTTTGCTTAACATCAGAAAGCGGGGTGATCGGCCGTGAAAAAATTATTGTGCAGTAAGGCAGTGTTTAATTTTTGAAACAGGTACTTCACAGCAAACACTTTTAAGCAACTATCATTTTTAGCGTATCATTATCAATGTGCATCCAGCCAATTTTTACCGCTGCCTGCTCCTACTTCTATCGGAACCCCAAGCGGCATGGAATTTTTCATGAGTTCAACTACTATAGCCTTCACTTCCTCCAGCTCTGATACATGGGTATCAAACACCAACTCATCGTGCACCTGCAGCGTCATCTTCGTTTTGAATTGGCGCTTTTTAAATTCCTTATGAATATTGATCATAGCCACTTTAATCATATCTGCCGCTGATCCCTGAATCGGTGCATTAATGGCCAACCGTTCTGCTTGCGCACGCACCGTGAAGTTGGCGGAATTAATATCACGCAGGTATCTTCTTCTGCCAAGTACCGTCTGCACAAATCCATGCTGATGGGCAAACTCAATATTTTTCGCCATCAGCTGGCTAACACCCGGAAACTGTTTCTGGTAGTTGTCAATAATTTCCTTTGCATCCGTTCGCGAGATGCCGAGTGTTTGTGAAAGGCCGAACGCAGATTGGCCATAAGCAATACCAAAATTCACTGCTTTGGCATTGCGCCGCATTTCTGAAGATACCATCGACAGTTCAACACCATACACTTTTGCTGCAGTAGCAGCATGAATATCGAGGCCTTTCTTAAAAGCATCAAGCATATTCTCATCCTCGCTTAGTGCAGCGATAATGCGTAATTCAATCTGAGAATAATCACAGGAAAGTAATACATGCTCTTCGTCGCGTGCAATAAAGGCTTTCCTTATTTCTTTGCCCCTGTTGGTCCTGATCGGAATATTCTGCAGGTTGGGATCTACGGAGCTCAATCTGCCTGTGGAAGCAATGGCCTGGTTAAAGGAAGTATGCACCCTGCCGGTCTTCGGATTAATCAACAAGGGCAATGCATCTACATAGGTAGATTTCAGCTTCGACCATTCACGGTAGTCTTGTAACTTTTTTGCAATCTCAAATTCATTCACCAGTTTGCTTAGCGTATCCTCATCAGTTGAATATTGGCCCGTCTTGGTTTTTTTTCCCTGGTAAGGAATCTTTAACTTATCAAAAAGCACTTCACCTAACTGTTTGGGTGACGCCAGATTAAAACGAACGCCTGCCAGTTCATATACCTCTTGCTCTACCTGCACGATCTCTTTGCCGAGTTGCTTCGAATAATCGTTCAGGAAGTCTTTGTCAATCATTACGCCCTCAAACTCCATGTCGGCAAGAACGGGAACCAATGGTACTTCCACGTTTGTGAAAAGTGTTTCCACTTCCTTCTCTTTCAATAATGGCACAAACAGGTGCTTTAGTTGCAAGGTGATATCCGCATCTTCTCCTGCATACTCCACCACTTTTTCAACAGGCACATCGCGCATATTGCCCTGGTTCTTTCCCTTCTTACCAATCAATTCTTCGATATGAATCGGTTCGTAGCCAATGTAATTTTCAGCAAGAATATCCATGTTATGTCGTTGATCGGGCTCAATCAGATAATGGGCAAGCATGGTATCAAAGTAGGGGCCTTTAACTTCCACATCATACCATTTCAAAAGCAACATGTCATACTTGATGTTCTGTCCGATCTTAACAATTGATTCATTCTCCAGCACCGGTTTAAAAAATGATAACAAATCAATTGCTTCGTTTCTGCCAGGTGGAATAGGGATATAATATGCTTCTGTTGGCTTAAATGAAATGGCCAGGCCAACCAGGTCGGCAAGGTTTGCATCTACATGCGTTGATTCTGTGTCAAAACAAAACTCTTCCTGTTTTGCAAGTGTTGCAACAAGCTCTTCTATTTTCTCTTTACTGTCTGTCAGGTGGTAAGTATGTGTAGTGTTAGAGGCATTTTTCTCCACTGCGCGCTTTGTGCTCAGCGCATCTCCCAATGTTGCAGCAGGTGCAGTTGGCACCTCTTCACCAAAAAGATTTTTCTGTTTTGCTTCTGATCCCACTACGGAATAGCCTTCGCCGATGATTCTTTTTCCCAATGAACGGAACTCAAGTTCATTAAAAAGCCTGGTGAGTTCTTCTTTATCCGGTTCTTCCATTACGAGCTGCTCTTCCGTAGCGGTAACAGGTACGTCAGTGATGATGGTAGCAAGTTTCTTCGATAAAATAGCCAGGTCCTTCTGCTCGATGACAGTCTGTTGTAACTTTCCCTTCAGCATTTCAGGATGGGCCACCAGGTTTTCTACAGAGCCGAATTCGTTCACTAATTTTTTCGCTGTCTTTTCACCTACTCCGGGCAAACCAGGGATATTATCCACGGAATCTCCCATCAGTCCAAGAATATCAATTACCTTCAATACATCATCAATTTCCCATTTCTTCATGATCTCTGCAGGCCCTAATATTTCTACCGGCCTACCCTGGTAAGCAGGCTTATACATAAAGATGTTTTCAGAAACCAATTGTCCATAGTCCTTATCAGGTGTCACCATAAACACTTTGTATCCATCCTTCTCTGCTTTTTTTGCAAGCGTGCCAATTACATCATCAGCCTCGTATCCATCCAGTTCTACAATCGGAATTTTAAATGCTTCAATAATCTTACGGATGAATGGAATGGCAATCGTGATGTCTTCCGGTTGTTCCTGCCTGTTTGCTTTGTATTCGGCAAAATCATCTTCCCGGTTGGTTCGCGCAGCCGTGTCAAAACAGACTGCTATGTGTGTTGGTTTTTCTCTTTGAATTAAATCAACAAGGGTGTTGGTAAATCCAAAAACAGCGGTCGTATTGATACCTTTGGAATTATAAAATGGTGTTTTACTCAATCCGAAATAGGCACGGTAGATGAGGGCGAAAGCATCGAGGAGAAAGAGTCGTTTGTCGGTCATGGGAGGCGGTGGGTGCGGGTTGGTTAGATGGTGTTATGAAGTGATGATGAGTTGATGTGTTGATGTGCCGATTTGATGATGTGATGATGTGCCGATTCTATGCTAAGTTGTGTACAAATGTGTCAATTAGTTGAATAGTTGATGTGATGATTTGAGAATGTGGCAATGTGTTGATGTGCAGTTGTGCAGCTTAATTGATGAGAGGATGAAAATTGACGGTAACATAAAGGGGATTTGGTTGTTGATTCATATTCTTTGATTGATTTGCAGATTGATTTGACGTAAAGCTCATTGAATATTTTGGTTGTTGGCAAATGATCTTTTGGAAGTAGAAATAATCTTATTGAGTACTTTATTAATAGATTTCAAGGCTTCCAGTAATTCTTCGGGGTCAGGATAGTTTTTCGAATGCTTGCAAAGCAATAACCAGTATTCCGTTTCTTCACCTTCTTTAGCGGCGACCTTTAATTTATGAATAAAATCACTTTTGCTTTCGGCATTCTGCGCCTCCCAGATATTCGCTCCAATGCCGGTTCCTGATCTTAACAGTTGATTGGCGACTGCAAATTTTCTTCTGATTTGAAGCTCATCGGTAAATTCAACAATAGCCAATCCAAAATTGAAGCTTAAATCAACAATAAGGTTGTCCTTAACTTTTATAGTAGTCATAAAATATGTTTCAACATTAAAGATAGCAATCCACTCCTGCTGAGAGATCCGGAACTAATCCCACCCACCTATTTTCAAGTCAAAGCCTCCCTAAATCGGTACATCCACTCATCAACAAACCAACCCATCCGCACATCAGCACATCAGCACATCAACACATCAACTCATCGGCACATCGGCACATCCACTCATCGACACATCGGCACATCCACTCATCGGCACATCAACACATCCACTCATCGGCACATCGGCACATCACCCCATCCCCCCACCCAACTCCTCCCAATACTCCACCGCCCTCCTGAAATGCGGAATCACAATCGTACCCCCAACTATATTGGCTATTGCGAAAACTTCATAAATCTCGTCGGTGGTAATTCCTTCTTCCTTGCATTTACCCAAATGGTACTTTATACAATCATCACATCGCAAGACCATGGAAGCCACCAAACCAAGCATCTCCTTTGTCTTTACCGGCAGGGCGCCTGCAGCATAGGTGTTTGTATCGAGGTTATAAAGCCTGTTGATGACTTTGTTATTCTGTGCCAGGATCTTTTCATTCATCCGGGTACGGTAATCATTGAACTCCTTTTCTAATTCATGCATTGTCTGTTTTTTTTGGGAAGGTAAGAACTGCAAATAATTATCTTTGCTGAACGTCAATTTCAAAGTAAACATAAAAAAAATCCTGCCATGAATAAAACCATCATCACCATTGCAGTCATTGCACTGATAGCGTTCTTATTGTATTCCACTTTTAAAGGGGCATACAACAATATGGTTACCAAAGGAGAAGATACCCAGTCAAAATGGTCCCAGGTGGAAAGCCAGTATCAGCGACGCACTGATCTATACAACAGCGTAGTAAAAGTGATTGAAGGTTCCGCCGACTTCGAAAGAAATACGCTGGTAGATGTCATCCAGGCCAGGGCCAATGCCACCGCGGTAAATGTAGATGCTTCTAAGTTAACTCCCGAATCAATACAGCAATTCCAGCAGGCACAGGATCAGTTGAGTTCTGCTTTCAATAAACTCATGGTGGTGGTAGAAAGGTATCCTGAACTGCAAACCACCCAGCAATTCAAAGATTTTCAAACACAGATTGAAGGAACTGAAAACAGGATCAATAAAGCCCGCGATGATTTCAACCTTTCCGTTCAGGATTACAATGCCTACATCAAGAAATTTCCAACCAACCTTTTTGCAGGCATGTTTGGATTTACTGAGAAGGG
This sequence comes from Chitinophagaceae bacterium, assembly GCA_016704325.1. Classification (GTDB taxonomy): domain Bacteria; phylum Bacteroidota; class Bacteroidia; order Chitinophagales; family UBA10324; genus JACCZZ01. Next base: position 684,032 of record JADJAG010000004.1, on the reverse strand, counting down.
TTATTTCAAATCTAATGCAGGTTCTGAAAATGCCCCTGACATTAATTTCAACACCAATTCTTCCAAAACCGAACCGGCAAACTAACAACGTATAGCCTGATGCCTTCATCAAAAACATTCTTAACCACCGAGCAACGGCATCAGCTGGTGACTGCTATTCGTGAAGCAGAAGGGAAATCTTCGGGCGAGATCAGGGTCTACTTTGAGAAACATTGCAAAAAGGAGTTGATGGACCGTGCAGTGGAAGTGTTTTATCAGCTAAAGCTGGAAAAAACAAAACTGCGGACAGGCATCCTCATCTATGTTGCCTATCTCGACCGTGTTTTTGCCATCATCGGCGACCAGGGAATCAATGAAAAAGTTCCACCGGGTTTTTGGGATGAAGCCAAAGAAGTGATGGCCCATTACTTTAAAGAAGAACAGTTTACGGAAGGACTGCTTAAAGGTATCAACCTTGCCGGCGAACAGCTTCGCAATTTTTTCGAAATCACGGGAACAGATACCAATGAAATTGCTGACGACATTATTGTAAGAGATGAATAAGCTATCCGGGATCACATTGTTATTGCTCTTACTCTCGTTTGCATCCTGGCAGATTTCACTGGCCATTGATATTCCACCAAAACCCAACCCGCCACGGCTGGTAAATGATTTTGCTGGAACCATGAGCCAGGATCAATCAGACAGGCTGGAACAAAAACTCGTTGATTACAGTGATTCCACTTCCACCCAGATTGCAGTTGTAACCATAACTTCCCTCGAGGGAAGTGACATTACCCAGACTGCCTACCGCATCGGTGATGCATGGGGCGTTGGTGGACCTAACCAGGATAATGGCGTGGTGATCCTCCTCTCCTTACAAGACCGGTCCGTTTGGATTGCTACCGGAAAAGGAATGGAAGGACCGGTACCGGATGTTTCAGCCAAACGGATCATCGAAAATATCATGCTGCCAAATTTCAAAAACGGAGATTATTATGCCGGGTTTGATCAGGGTACTGATGCCATCATCCGTCTTGCTGCCGGAGAATTTGTGGATGAAATTGCCGATGAATCTGAGAGTAAAACATCATTGATCATTTTTGTTATTATCGTCATCATCATATTGTTTATTATCTCACGTAATAACCGCGGCCGTGGCGGCAGATATATCAGCAGAGGTGGCACATTTGGTTCTCCCTGGATCTGGGGTGGAGGTGGATTTGGTGGATTCGGAGGTGGTGGCGGTGGCGGATTTGGAGGAGGAGGAGGAGGATTTGGTGGTTTTGGAGGCGGAAGTTTTGGTGGTGGTGGTGCCGGTGGAAGGTGGTAGTGAAATGCGAAACCTGAATAAAATGCAACACCTCATCAGTCGACGTTCTCTTCTACTTTTAATAGTTACGCCTATTCTATGGTCCCTATTTATATTCAATAGTTGTACTCCGGCCGGTAATCACCGGGCCGATTTAAAAAAATATTTTGATGAATACGAAGTAGAAGGTTGCTTCGAATTGTTTGATTTGAAGAAATCACAATTCACCGATTATAACCCGGATCGTTGTAGTCAACGCTTTACGCCCGCTTCTACTTTCAAAATCTTTAACTCATTGGTTGCCTTACAAACAGGTGCTGTGCCTGATGAAAATGAGGTGATGAAATGGGACAGCGTGATGCGCCGGCAACCCTGGAACCACGACCAGGATATGAAAGAAGCCTTTAAAAATTCCACTGTTTGGTATTACCAGGAGTTAGCCAGGAGAATTGGAGCGGACAAAATGCAACAATACCTGAACCTCCTGCATTATGGAAATGCCAATATGGAAGGCACCATCGACAGTTTCTGGCTGACCGGCGGCCTGCGGATCTCCTGCGATGAACAGATTGAATTCTTAAAAGACTTCTATCTGAACACCTATCATTTTTCTCCTGAAGTGGTTGCTACTGTAAAAAGGATTATGATACAGGAGGATACACTTGGTTACAGGCTAAGCGGGAAAACCGGCTGGGGTATGATTAATGCAGCAGAAGCTGGTGGCATAGAACTCAACATAGGTTGGTTTGTGGGATATGTTGAAAAAGGAGATGAGGTTTACTTTTTTGCAACTAATATTAGTACGGCTGAACCTGCTCCCGAAAATTTCGGTGAAGCCCGAAAAAAAATAACCGTAAAAATTTTACGGGAGTTAGGGATTTTACCCGGTAACTAGATTTGCATTACCACTTACCAGGATAAAACGCAAACCATTTTGTGAATGATTTGCACAGTATTTATTATATCAGAAACGAAGACTAAAGGTTTTCTTCAACAGCAGCGATTTCATTTTGCCTTTTGCTTTTGGAAATTCATGGAAGAACCTTCCTTTCAATTCAAATCCCATAGCTTCCCCTTTTTCCGGATCAATGACCCAATACTCCTTTACTCCGCATTTCTCGTAAACTAACTTCTTTTTAACCAAATCATGTTCCTTATTAAAAGTGGAAAGTACTTCTACGATCAAGTCCGGCACTCCATGAAAGCCACCATCCGGATCAAGTTCACCGGTGTTTTTGCTGCTAATAAAAATTAAATCCGGCTGAAAAACATTTTCATCATCCAGGAAAACATCCAACGCCGAAAAGAAGACCTCTCCTGATTTATTCAACTCAACAAAGCTATCTAGCTGTTTAAATATCCACTTAAGCATTCGCTGGTGACTGGCAGTTGGAGACGGCGACATATAGATAGCATTATTGATAACCTCGCATAAAGTGCCTTCAGGCAGTAACTTGAAAACATCCACCGCATTGCGCGGCGGTACCGGTATAATTTCTAACGTTTTCATTCGACAATAAAAATAGCAAATTGCTTGCTAAACAATAATGCTTTCCATTTCCGATGTGCTTATTCAAATGAATCCTGATAATAAAAAGGCAGCTTCAATCGATTCAAAAGAAATATTAAAGCTTCACTTTACCAGCCAAGTATCCATCCAAACATCAGCGGGGCCACAATGCTTGCATCAGACTCCACAATAAATTTAGGTGTTTCAATGCCCAGTTTTCCCCAGGTAATCTTCTCATTTGGAACGGCACCACTATAAGAACCATAGCTGGTTGTAGAATCTGAAATCTGGCAGAAGTAACTCCAGAAAGGCACATCATGCCACTCCAGGTCCTGGTACATCATAGGCACAACACAAATAGGAAAGTCACCGGCAATGCCTCCACCTATCTGGAAAAAGCCAACTCCTTTTCCGGCAGAATTAGCCCTGTACCACTCGGAAAGTTGCACCATGTATTCAATACCTGATTTCATGGTAGATGCCTTCAGTTGCTTTTTGATAACATAGCTGGCAAAAATATTTCCCATCGTCGAATCTTCCCAACCCGGAACTACAATGGGAATATTCTTCTGTGCAGCTGCCAGCATCCAGGAATTCTTCGGATCAATTTCATAATACTGTTCCAGCACACCACTCAGCAACATCTTATACATGTATTCATGCGGAAAATACCTTTCGCCTTTTGCCTCAGCATCCTGCCAGATCTTATGGATATGCTGCTGCATACGCCGGAATGCTTCTTCTTCCGGTATACAGGTATCCGTTACACGGTTGAAATGGTTTTCGAGCAATTCCCATTCATCCTTCGGAGTCAGGTCTCTGTAGTTGGGCACCCTTTTATAATGACTGTGGGCAACCAGGTTCATGATATCTTCTTCGAGGTTGGCACCAGTACAGGAAATAATCTGTACCTTATCCTGCCTGATCATTTCAGCAAATGAAATTCCAAGCTCTGCAGTACTCATGGCACCTGCCAGCGTCACCATCATCTTTCCACCTTCTGCCAGGTGTACTTCATACGCTTTCGCAGCATCCATCATGGCAGCAGCATTAAAATGACGGTAATGCTTTTCCATGAATTGAGAAATGGGTCCTCGTTGCATAAACTCCAATTTTTTTGCTAAGATAGAAATTGTTTATTCCAGCCAAGCTGAACTTCAGATGGACTAAGAAGAATGGTGCTTTAGAGTTTGAGATTTGAAGTTTGAGGTTTGAGATTGCTGGAAGGACTTCAAATTATTATGTCATCGGTAATGTGTGCCAATCTAATTACTTGAACCAAGTGTTCCCACACGTACGAACTACTCTTTAACCCGTTGTAATGTGGCGATCTGAAGATTGGTGATCTTAAATACCCCTACTTCTGGAACCGAATCTGAAACATGATCAATGTTTCCGGTGGTAAAATGCCTTTCCTCATCACCGGCAGAAATCTTAAAACGCATCTCATCACGATTCAGCAACTCATAGTCACAATCAAGCAGTGTACCCTGAACGGAAAAACGACTGATAAAGTGGTTTCCCAACAGGTTGCACATAATATCGATGCCGTTCTTTTCATCTAAAGAATAAGCTTGTATTGCAGTATCGCGAATAACCAGTTCATAGTTTCTCGGAATGGAATCGTAAATAATGGTCCAGGTAAAACGGTTGGAAGAATCTGTTGGCAGAATATTCAATTGCATCGAAATATTCTTTTCTAAACCACGGGTAGAATATATTTTTAACATACCATCCCACTTGCCGGTCCAATCATCAGGAAACCGATAACGGTAAGCATCAAATAGTGGCGGGTCAGGCAATGCTGCTGCTACCACCACCGGTTCAGGAATGTACTCTTCCACCTTCACCATTGCCCAACCTGCATGAATGATACCCAGTGAATCTGCCGCAGCATGTGACAGGTCTATGATACGGTTTTTGGCATATGGCCCACGGTCATTTATTCTTACTACTACCGATTTGTTATTCTTTACGTTGGTCACCTTCACGATGGTGCCGAATGGCAAGGTCCGGTGAGCAGCAGTCAATTTTTTATTGGAAAAAATTTCTCCGTTTGCTGTTTTCCTCCCGTCAAACTTAGCTGCGTAATATGAGGCATGCCCGGTAGCAGTGTATTTTGGTTGCGAAATACCATTCATCCATAGTATACAGAACAATGGCGCCAGTATAAATTTCAGTAACCATTTCATCGTCATCTGAATACTATTAATTTGCTTTAACCTGAATAATGTTTAGCTACTCAACCATCGTCAAAATGTCTCTATGGATCAATACAGGAAAAACGAAGCAGCACCTGTAGCTGCTCAACATCTTAAACGGATTTCGTTCAGCGCGAAATGATAAATATAGGAAAAATCAAGAGTGCTGGTAGTTTTACAGCAAGTTGGCATGTATGATAAATTGCGTTTTCTGGTTATAAAATTATTCAGAGCGCAGCAATAAAGAATAAATACTATCACCGTTTAACGCAAGGTCCGCTTACCATTATAAAGCGTCCGCTTTTCATTTATTTGTTTAACGCTTTCCTCCATTTAACAATTTTAAAACTAATAATTCTAAATATATCTTAAATCAATGCCAGCAAGAGGGTCTGTACTGTGAAAGAAAAACTGGCTCCTATTATGCAAGCAAAACGATCTTGCACCAATCGCTGAAAAAAGATTAATGAACTAAATTCAAAGGATTTTCAGAAGGAAAGCACCCTGTTTCCTAAATCGGTACATAGGGGCAATATGATGATTATGAATTGAAAGCTGAAATCTTATCTACTCTTTTCTGATGTCTTCCACCTTCAAACGGCGTTTCAACAAAAAGGCTGACCATAGATTTTGCCAAATCAATAGAAACGAATCTTGCCGGAATGCATATAACATTGGCATTGTTGTGCTGACGGGCCAATACGGCTATTTCATCCATCCAGGCAATGGCTGCCCTGATTTGCTGGTGCTTATTCGCTGTAATAGCAACACCATTCGCACTTCCACAAATCAGGATGCCTGTAACTGCTTCCTGCTTTTCAATAGCGCGGCATACAGGGTGCACAAAATCCGGATAATCAACTGAAACCGGTGAGTCAGTACCGAAGTTCAACACCTTAATACCTGCAGCTGTCAGCCATTCACGTAACACTTCTTTGTATTCAAATCCGGCATGGTCACAGCCGATAGCAATGGTTTTATCTGTATGCATGGTCTGATTTTTTCAACACAAATTTAGGCAAGATCCTCTATTGCTCATCCAAGGTTTCCAATTCCTTCTCGCCCTGCGTCGCTCATTATTGATAGCAACCCTTCTTGAAATAATAATGCCGATCTCAAACAAACCATATAAAGGAACAGCTACCAGCATCTGGCTGAACATATCTGGAGATGGTGTAATGATGGCTGCAGCCACAAGAACGACTACCAACGCCATTTTCCTGTACTGTGATAAAAACTCATGAGTGGTTAAACCTGCCTTGGCCAGGAAATAAATCAGCAACGGAAATTCAAATACCAATCCGCAAGTCAAACTTAACCCTGTTACTGTATCAATATACGACGAAAGGTTGATGGTATTCTTTACTTCGGCGCTCACCTGGTAAGATCCCAGGAAGTTAACCGTAAATGGAACAATAAAATAATAACCAAATAATACGCCTGCATAAAACAATATGGAAGCTGCCCATACTGCACCCGTTGCTTGTTTCTGTTCACCTTCAAATAACGCAGGTTTTATAAACTTCCAAAACTCCCAGAAGATATATGGAAACATGAATACCAGCCCGAGTATAAATGCAATCTGCAGGTGAATCATGAAAGGTGCAGAAAGGTCAATATTGGTAAGTGTAAAGGAAATCTCCGTAGTGCAAAGCCCCTTCCAGTGCAGTAAATCTCCCAGTTTACACATCATCCTGTAGGTCCAGAAATCAGGATTCTTGGGAGCAAGTATAACCTGGTCGAAGATGAATGACTTATTCAGGAATAAGACGATGCCGATCAATACAATGGCCAGCAAGGAGCGAATCAGGTGCCACCGGAGTTCTTCCAGGTGTTCCAGGAAAGACATTTCAGCTTCACTACCGCCACGCCGTTTTATAAATCCATCAAACCATCCCATGAAACGATTTCCTATTTATCATTTTGCTGATGAAGAATAATCTTCACCCTGCAAAATACAAGAACAAAGAAACAACAGCGGATCATTTTTCTGTGGAGAAGAACACCGGTCAGCTAATTAATTCCCCAATATCTTCATCAATTCATCCAGTCGCGGTGAAAGAATGATTTCCGTGCGCCTGTTCTTTGACCGACCATCTGCTGCATCATTAGAAGCCACCGGGTAATATTCCCCTTTCCCCGCTGCGGTAATTTGTTTGGGATCAACGCCATTATCCGTTAATATCCGGGTAATGCTGGTAGCGCGCATCACGCTAAGGTCCCAGTTATCTTTCAGCGCTCCTGTTCCTGCAAGCGGAACATTGTCTGTATGACCTTCAACTTCTATGGTAAGGTCCTTATTCTGCTTTAGTACAGCAGATAATTTTTTCAAAGCTTCCACGCCCTTGGGATCGACCACGGTACTACCTGATTTGAATAACAGTTTATCTGCCATCGAAACATACACTTTTCCATTGCGCTGTTCTACGGTAAGATCGCTTTTTTCAAAACCCAATAATGCTTTCGTTAGCTGAGCTTTCAATGCAGAGGCTGCAGAATCCTTTTGATGCACCAAAGCCTGTAACTCAGCCAGCTTCTTTTCGCGTTCGGTAAGGTTTTGCTGGAGTGAGTCCAGTTGCTTACCCTTCTTATACAGGTCTTGTTGCTTTCTTTTCAATGAATCATTTAAAGCAAGTTTTTCAGCAGAAGACTTTGAAACCAACAGTTGATTTTGCTGAATAGCCTGCTCATATAATTCATTAATGTCCTTATTCAACGATTCAGATTTCCGGTATTTCTCACCCATATAGGCTGTATCGCTGACCAGTTTTCTCACCTGGTCATTGGCTTCATTTACTTTTTCAGTAAGCATTTTCAACTGGCTGCTTTCCTCTTCGAGTTGCTTACGCAGGTTGCTGTTTTCCTCCATCAGCCTGTTGTTTAATGCACTGGCATCTTCCAGTTTTTTTGCCGGCACACAAGCATTGAATAGGCCAAAAAACAGAACAAGAAAAAGGGCTGATCGAAACTGCATCATGTTTATTTTATTTAACGGTCAAAATTACAACAAAACGTTACCGCCGCATTTTTCATACTAACATTCCTGTTTGTGGAAAACATCAATAGGAGGTTATAAAAAAACAAAGCCACCCCCTGAGGGATGGCTTTGTAACAAAATTTAAATTAATTATTTAGCTACGCTGAATTTCATGCGGCTTGCTTCGTTTCCGTTACGAACTTCAAACATGTAAATACCGGTAGAAATATTATTGATATTCACGTTGAATGAATTCGTGCCTTCTGTTGCAAAAGAAACTTCACTGAAAACAACTCTGCCCATCATGTCATAAGCGATCAACTGCACAGAAGAATTAGAAATGCTGCTGTACTCAACTACCATATTTCCATTGGATGGATTAGGGTAGATGTTGGTCATTTCGCCTCCTAATGCAGGAACAGCCATCTCCACAGTACGGAAAGGTGAATTACCTATCTGAACATTCAGGGTATAGCAATCTGATGCATTGAAGGTACTGGTATTGGCAGGATATACCCTTGCTATGTATGTTCCGACAACAGCTGTATTATTGGTGATTACTTCATCAGCTGTACCAGCAGTTTTTGAAGCAAAAATCTTCACACCACTTGGATCGTAAAGATCAAGATGGTAGTTGGCTGGCAATGAAGATAAAGTGAGCTCCATGTTAGGTTGACTTACTGTATTTGCAAAACTCAGGAAATCTTTATCAGTTCCAACATTAATCAATCCAAATACATCAACACCAACTGCAATTGGCTTAGCAGCTCCTTTCGAATTGTTAGGCTCATATGCATCAGTACAAGCAGGGGCAGAAGTGGTAAAGTTAGTTGACGTAGAGAAAGCGCTTGAACTGCTTGCACATACTGTCTGAACCTGAAACTCATACAGAGTTGAAGCACTCAGTCCGGTGATTGCTTTAGAAGTAGTAGCAGAAGTAGTGGGTATCCATGTACCTGAGCTAACAGCCTTATATTGAATATTGTAGCTAACAGCACCTGTTGCAGCACCCCAATTCAAGGTAGCTGTTGTAGTAGTGATAGCTGTTGCATTCAAACCTGCAGGTACATTACATGTGCCACCGCCGGGAGGAACGCAGCCATTTGAAGTGGTGATGGAAACACGTGAACCACCTACTCCAAACAATGCCTGCATCCGGTTCTTCTGACCGGTAGAGAATACATTCATGCAACCATCGTCGGTATAATCCATGTAATTAGAATACATATCGCCGTTAGGTCCATTGGTGCAACTGATGCGAATGGTAGGCAAAGGGCAACCGTAAGTTTCATTAGCCTGGTTTGGTGTATCAGCCACCTGGTCAGAACCATTGCAACCGTTTCCATCATCACCCCAGATGTGGTAGAGATTCAGCCAGTGACCCACTTCATGGGTTGCTGATCTTCCGTATTGGTAAGGAGGCGTAGCAGTTCCAATGTCGCCAGTATATTTATAGTGTATTACAACACCGTCAGTGTTAGCAGGTCCGCCCGGGAATTGAGCATATCCCAATAATGAGGAACCAAGATCACATACCCAGATATTGAGGTATTTGCTGCGATCCCAGATGTCTTTTCCACCCTGTGCAGTAAACTTCACATTGTTGTTGCTGGAGAAAGAAGTTTTGGTAGTGGAAGTACGGGTAATACCATTGGTAGCATTTCCGGAAGGATCCTGTGCTGCAAGGCAAAAGTTGATCTCGCAATCAGCAGCAATACCTAAAAACACAGCAGGTGTTTCATTGGCATCAGCATTTAGACGACGGAAATCTTCATTAAGGATTTCAATTTGTGAAAGCACTTGTGCATCGGAGATATTCTCGGTAGTGGTGTTGTATACAACATGCACAACAACAGGAATATTAACTACTGAACGGGTACCTTCGGGATTGTTTGCAATAAACTGATTGGTAAATTCATCAATTTGTTGCAGTTGCTCTCTGTAACCTGGATTATCCAGGAAGAGTTGGTTCATGGATTCGGTAGTACCACAACGGTTAATCAGTTGTGAGAACGCCGAAGTTGCCGTCAATGCAAAGACAGCAGAAAGTAGAAATAATTTTCTCATTGATTTTTTGGGGGTTTAAAAGAAAGTGAATGATTAGTTGAGGAAAGTATCCTCGAAACGAGGCCGTAAATCTAAAAATTTAGTTCTGAAATAAAAAAATTATTTTACCCCCTTATTACTCCCCCTTTATGGCGACAATAAAGACGCTTTACCTATGCCAAAACTGCGGTGCCCAGTCGTCCAAATGGATTGGAAAGTGCCCTTCCTGCGGTGAATGGAATACCTATGTAGAAGAAGTTATCAAAAAGGAACTCAAAGCAACACCGTGGCGAAGGAAAGAGCGCGGCCTGAAAGAGCTGCGCCCGCAGCGTCTTGATGAAATCAGCAACGAATTGAATCAGCGGACGATTACTCCGGATGAAGAGTTAAACCGCGTGCTTGGCGGAGGACTGGTAGCCGGTTCTATTATCCTGATTGGAGGGGAACCAGGATTTGGAAAATCAACGCTGCTGCTACAGCTTGCCTTGCGTCTAAGGGGTAAAAAAGTATTATATATTTCCGGTGAAGAAAGTGAACAACAGATCAAATTAAGGGCAGAACGACTACAACAGGAAAATGCTGACTGTTTCGTACTTACTGAAACGAATACGGAGAATATCTTCTTTCAGATTGCAGCCCTGCAACCCGATGTACTGATCATTGATTCCATACAAACCATGCAAACCCCTTCTATCGATGCATCAGCCGGTAGCGTATCGCAAGTAAGGGAGTGCACCAATGAATTTCTAAGATATGCCAAAGAATCCGGCACTCCGGTATTCCTGATTGGTCATATCACGAAGGAAGGCACCCTTGCCGGCCCAAAAGTACTGGAACACATGGTGGATACGGTATTGCAACTGGAAGGGGACCGGCATTATGCTTACCGGATTTTACGAACCATCAAAAACAGGTACGGCTCCGCTTCAGAATTGGGTATTTATGAACTTACTTCTGCAGGCATGCGCGAAGTAAGGAATGCATCAGAATTGCTGATCACACAAAGGGAAGAAGCAGTGAGCGGAATCGCGATCGCTTCTATGCTGGAAGGCATCAGACCTATGTTGATTGAAACGCAGGCTTTGGTAACACCATCCGTATATGGAACGCCGCAGCGCACTTCCACCGGTTTCGATTTGAGAAGAATGAATATGCTGCTGGCCGTACTGGAGAAAAGATGCGGGTTTCATTTTGGTGTCAAAGATGTGTTTCTCAATATTGCCGGCGGACTTCGTGTGGAAGATCCGGCCATTGACCTGGCAGTGGTAGCAGCTTTGCTTTCATCTTATGAAGATGTTCCGATCGTTAATAACTATTGCTTTTCCGGTGAAGTAGGGTTATCAGGCGAGGTACGTGCCGTTAACCGGATCGAACAACGTATTGGTGAAGCCGATAAACTCGGACTACAAAAAATATTTGTTTCAAAATACAACCGAAAAGGGCTTGACCTGGCCAAGTATACTATTGAAGTAGTCTGGGTAAGCAAGGTAGATGAAATGATCCATCACCTGATGTGAAACAATAGTTGGATGAATAACCAATTTCATCTTGAATAATTAAGTTGCTGCCCTTTTTATTTATTATACGGAATTTATACTTGTCATACTTCTCATAAATCACATAAAAAAGCCGACAGCGAATTGCTGTCGGCTTTTGCAATTTCACAATAGCTTTACTTACGAATGGAAACCTTCTGCGAATAAACCTGGCCTCCATTTTCTACCGTTACGATGTAAATTCCGAATGGAAGATCTGACACATCAAATTGCGTGGATGATTTTGTAAGTACCATCTCTTTCACTTTCTGTCCCATCATATTGGTCATCACCAGGTTTGCCTGCTCAATCTTCTGATTAAAGAGTAATGCATTCACAACCCCATCATATGCAAATATCTTCACCGCCTCTGTGATCGGGGTAATCTGTGCACTTACCGGATCACCCTGTCCTGCAAAAAGACCTTCATTAGGGGTAGGGTTGTAAGCAATATCTTTAATAGTAAATGAAGTAATCAAATTTGGAACATCAAGTCGTGCCCATCCATAATGGTTGTTACTGCCGACTTTGAAACGTAAAGGCAGGTATCGGTCAGTAACACCATACCACTTGCCATACACAGCATAGAGGGTGCTGCTTGCAACCACTACAAAGCCTCCGGCCATGGTTTGTGAACTGGCATCCTGCCATTCAATATTTGCATCAATCATCTCTCCTGCTTCCATGGCATATGGATAAACATAATTGCCAGCCGCAGTGCCACCCACTGAACCATTGTAAGGAACGGCAACTACCTTATTGTAGTCGTACCCACCGGCAGTGTTTGTATGCAAAAATCCGATTACAAAATCATCATTCCCGTCATTGTCAAAATCAATGAAGTAACCGAAGCCGCTCTCTTCAACAGTTACGTCGGGATCAATGTCAGTATAAATTGCCTGTGCATTAGCTGTTCCGGCCACTGCAATAATAGATCCTGCCATTGCAGAATAAGAGGTGAGTTTTCTTAAGAGTGTAGGGTTTTCCTTTTTCATAGAAGGTGAATTTGGTTCAAATGTAAATTATTTTTTCTTTCAACTAAAATTGATGTTAAACCTTTTCGACAAACTTGTTCCGGTACAGCGATTTGTCCACGGCCTCAATCATCTTCTGAATATCAAGGTCTTCTCCAAGAAATTCCGCTACATTTTCTGCTGTTTCCTCCGGCCTTTCAATGGCATCAGCATATTCGACAAAAAGGGCTGTTACGTTTGGAGAGCGTTTGATCCATGCAAGCGATTGCTCCATTTGTTTCTTAAAGGCTTCACTCAAGACAATCGGAAAGGCATTTTGCTGCACTTCCGATTTTCTTCCAAGCATCACCTGCTGCGATTTCATCACTTCGGCAAGATCCCGTTGCATAAAAATGATCTTGTAATCGTACTTGGCAGGAAGGTAGCTGATCAATGGGGCAATGATCTTAAGTGTTTTGTTATTGGCTTCTTCCAGCCATGATGTATCAGACATCATTTTTTTTACTTTTTCATACTCCCAATAGCCTTTCGGATTGTTAGTATCAGGCTGACGTATTTCATCAGTAACAATGTCTGCACCACCGGCTTTCAGCATCTGCATCATCATGCTTGTTCCCGAACGCGGTAATCCGGATACGATCGTGATCACGCCTTTTATACGCTCCTGTACAAAGCGACGGTGTTCCGTCGCCTTTGCCGGCTGATTCAAGTGTTCTTCATAAAGCTTAATCAGCCACAAGTGCGCCTTTCTGTTTCCCGGGCTAATAGCACAACAAACTTCAAAAGCTTCCGCAGCACGTTCATATTCGCCCAGGTTCATCAATGCCTCTGCCAGGTTATAGTGTGCAATCGGGTAGTAATACAATAGACCTATTGCATTTAGCGCCGACTCCGCAGCCTCTTCAAACTTACCCTGGCGTAAATAAACACCACCAAGTCCCTGGTGTGCATTGGCATTTTGCGCATCTATAGACAAAGCCTTTACAAAAGCGCGCTCGGCCTCATCAAAGTGCTGGCTGCGCAGGTAAATCTTACCAATTTGTACATGTAACTGCGACATATGACCGGCGCGTTCTTCAGCCTTCAACAACATTTCCAGTGCCTTCCTGGGTTTATATTCAAGAAGCAACAAAGCACCTTCCAGCATATCGAGTTGCACCATCTTATTGGTATCTCCATCAGATTGCCGCACTTTGTCAAGCGTAGCTCTGAACTCAGCAACCTTCCGCATTTGCTGATAACATCGAATCAATGAAAGTCCGTACCGGATTTCAGGTACCTCTGCATAAATGGCTTCCAGCAAGGCAATTGCTTTTTCAAAATCCTTTTTATACATGTAGACCCTCGCCAGGTACCACTTCGATTCACGGGTAATTTTATCAATATTCTTTTGCTGGTCTTCTCCAGGTGCTTCAATATATCCCAGTTCAACCAGTTGATTCATTGCCTCTTTGGCAGCCCATGGATCTTCACGCTGCTCAGAAGGATGCATGCCGGCCTCACCTGCTACCTCTTCCCAGGAATCAATATACTCCGGTGTCTGCGCTTCTTCAAAAGCTTGTGTCAATACTTTTCCATCCATATCCTTTCCTACAGGTAAACCAAACATGGTTAAGATAGTGGGCGTGATATCAAGCAACGTAGCGCCATAAATGCGTTGATCCTGCTGTATATTATTTCCATTGATGCACAGTATACCATAAGGCGAATGTTCATAGGCCGGTCCGGCAGGTTCTTTAGGCAATTTATTCGGACGCAAATGATCAGGATGAAAACCATGGTCGCTCATTAGAATCACCGTAGTATCAGGTCCTGCAAGTTTTAAAAGCCGCTCCAGCATCATATCGTGAAAACGATACATGCCACTTACCGCATCCTTATAAATTTCATAGGCTGCGTCTGGAATTCCCTTTCGTTGCGGCGGATGAAACTTCATAAAAGCGTGACTATAATGATCAATGGCATCATGATATACAGCGAGGAAATCCCACTCTTTGTTCTCCATAATCCAGGTGCTTGCATTATGAATGCATGCCGCATTGGCTAAAATTTTTGCTCCTTGCGCCAGCCGTGGATCGCTTTCCTGGTTGATTTTTTTATAGTTTGGGAAGATAGGTGCTAAGTGCGAAAGCGTAAGCTCACTTGGATGCACGCGCAGTTCTTCGAATACAGCACTCAGTTCTTTCGGATAAACAGTTCCATCAGCCATTGGCCAGGGCTCATGATAAACGCCTACAGCCCGCTGATAAAAATTGGATACCATTACGCCATTAATAGGTTCGGCAGGATGACTGGGCCACCAGCCTACAACGTGCGTCTTAAAGCCCTTTTGCGTCAGCATGTTCCAGATTGCCTTTACCTTTCTGGAAGTGGAAAGTACCGGCCTCACCTGCATTTTTGCCGAATCAGGTTCTACAAATCCGAGAATACCATGTTTATCAGCCAGCTTACCCGTTGCAATCGATGTCCATAAAATAGGAGATAAAGGAGGATCTAAAGTTGCCAGGTTGGCAATCACACCGCCATTTACCAATTTATTTAAGGTAGGCATCAACCCATTGTCCATCAATGGATTAATCACTTTCCAATCGGCGGCATCCCATCCGATCAACAATATCTTCTTAGCTGTTCTTTTGCTCATGCTGCTCCTGCTCCTTTTTTAGCTTTGCTTCTTCAAGTTTTATCCGGCGCTCTTCTTTCTTTTTGGCGCCTTCTTCTGCTTGTTTCTTACAACGTTCGATTAATTGTGCTTCGAAACCGCTTTCTATCCGCTTATGACGCCAGGGTCTTACACCTACTGCGCCAAGGGCCAGTAAACCCAACGATCCTTCTGCCGGGATCTCAAACGGGCCTGTATTTTCAGTGACTTGCTTATCTGTTTCTTCCATCATTTACCATTGTACCTGTTTCGAAAAATCAATTGCATCAATGCAATTGTCGATTTTTTGGAGCGGTGAAGAAATAAAAAAAATCGCCGCGCAACAAATCCATTTATTTATTGCTTGCAAAGGTGTATTGTTTTTGCTATTTTTTCACCGTATTTAAACTTGTTATATGAATATTATATCGGAATATGTATCCGACTTTGTTGCCTTGTTTTATCCGCAGCTTTGTTGCGGTTGCGGCAATCCGCTTCAAAAAGGCGAAGAAGTCATCTGTACTCTTTGCAGGCATTACCTGCCAAAAACTTACTATCACATCGAACGTGATAATCCTATTGAAAAACATTTCTGGGGAAGGGTTGATATACATCGTGCTGCAGCCTGCTATTTTTTTCAGAAAGGAAGCCGTGTACAACACCTTATTCATCAATTGAAATATAAAGGAAAGACAGAAGCAGGTATAGCCATCGGTAAAATTTATGGACATGACCTGTTGCAGTCCGTTGATTACCGTACCGTTGATCTTATTGTGCCGGTTCCGCTTCACAAATCAAAAGAGATGCTACGAACCTATAACCAGGCCGACTTATTCAGCGAAGGGCTGTCTATCGCAATGAGCAAACCCTGGAGTAAGCATGCACTACAACGCATTGCTGCGACAGAAACACAGACACATAAAACAAAATTTGAACGCTGGCAGAATGTGGGCACCGTTTTTAAAGTTGCGTATCCGGAAATGCTGGCCGGAAAACATGTGATGATTGTTGACGATGTAATTACCACGGGTTCCACCCTCGAAGCTTGCGCGCAAATAATATTGTCCATTCCGGAAACTAAAGTGAGCATTGCCACAATTGCCTGTGCCGTAAAATGAAAGCGACCTGGCACGTTTCAAACTAATACTGCACCTCACAGCTTACTAGAGGCTGTCCGACAAATGGTTTAGTATTTCAAGAAATGGTTGCTCTGCTGCCTGCAATGCAATGACCATTGAATATTGAAAATTGAATGTTGGATATTTGTGAGTTTGAATCCAATATTCAACACCCAATAATCAATATTCAATTTGTCGTACACCCTTCTATATGAGGCAGCATCACAAGTCGTAATAAAAATGATCTTTGCCGTTCATGACGACCATGCGCCGCTTTATTTCAGTTGTAACTTGTCTTTGTCTTTCCGTGCTCATTTTTTCTTCCTGCAGAAAAGATAATATTACTACCAATCCATCAGACAAACTGGCTTTTTCAACCGATACCCTGACCTTTGATACTGTTTTTACCACCCTCGGATCCACTACCCTGTATTTCACCGTTCACAATCCGAACAGCCAGAAGATCAGCATCAGCAATATGCATTTATCCGGTGGAGAAAATTCAATTTTCCGATTGAATATTGACGGGCAGGCAATAAACCAGGCCTCCAATGTGGAAATTCCTGCCAACGACAGCATTTATGTGTTTGTGGCAGTTACTGTTGATCCTAATATTGAGAACAATCCATTCGTGATGTATGACTCTGTGCTGTTTGAAACAAACGGTAACCTGCAATCGGTCACCCTGCAGGCCTGGGGACAAAATGCCAATTTCATTTATGGTGAAGTGATCGGCACACAAACCTGGACGCCGGAAAAACCTTATGTGATTATTCATTCTATCCTCGTAGATTCAAATGAAGTACTTACTATTCAGCCCGGATGCAGAATTTATATGCATGCCGATTCCCGTTTCTATGTGCAGGGTACATTAAAAGTAATGGGACAGATCAATGACTCCGTAATATTCCGGGGAGACCGGCTGGAGCAATACTATGTGGACGACCCGGGCAACTGGGAAGGCATTCACCTGCTACGTAGCAGTCGAGACAATGAGATTAACTATGCCGTTATCAAAGAAGCGATCGTTGGAATACGGGTGGACTCGTTGAAAGAAACGGCTGAGCCAAAACTTACCATGCGTAATTCACAGATACGGTTTACTTTGTCTTCCGGGCTGTTGGGTATCACCTCTGATATCTACGCGGAAAATTGTCTCATTCACGCTTGCGGAGAATGGAATGTGCAACTTGAATTCGGTGGCAACTATGAGTTTGAAAACTGCACTTTTGCCAATTACTCTTCAATACTCATCAACCATCAAACGCCGGTTGCCAGGCTCAGCAATTACTTCGCTTATCTCGATGAACAAGGCATGGAGCAGGTATTACTGGCAGATCTGAATGCAACATTCAGGAATTGCATCATCTATGGATCCCTCCAAAAAGAACTGGACCTCGATCCCAGCGCCGATGCTGCATTCAACTTCACATTTGATCATTGCCTCATAAAGGTGAATGAAGATATTGATACCACCGTAACTTCTTTCGTCGACTGCTTGTTCAACCTAGATCCACTCTTCCTTGATCCATATGATTTCGATGATTACCATCTTTCAGAAAGCTCACCCTGTATCAATGCTGCTGTGGCTAATGGCATCAATATCGATTTAGACGGACAACTTCGCTCAGACGGACTTCCGGATATTGGTTGTTATGAATTCAAACCTTAGTGCAGGCAATGAAAAAGTTGATGTGTGTTGGGGATGGGTATTTAGTTGAAACAAGTCTATGATTCTAAAAAAAATGTGCCGATGTGCCGATGTGCCGATGTGGTGATTTGGTGATGTGCCGGGGGAACTAAATTAAAATACTATATTGGTTTTAGACAATATTTACTTCTGTTGTTATATCAATGTCGAACTTCTCTTTCACTGATTGCCGGATTTGCAATGCGAGGTCATAGATTTCATGTCCGGTGGCATGGCCATAATTTACCAGCACTAATGATTGTGACTTATGCGCACCGGTATTACCCACTACTTTTCCTTTCCATCCGCATTGTTCGATCAGCCACCCTGCAGGAATCTTCACTTCCCCGTTTTTTTGCGGGTAATTAGGCATCAACGGATTTTTCGAAATCAAGGTATTGAAGAGCTTACGGCTAACAACAGGATTCTTAAAAAAGCTTCCTGCATTACCAATCACTTTCGGATCAGGAAGTTTAGAAGACCTGATGGTGATTACTGCATCGCTTACCGCTTTAATGGTGATCTCCTGCACGCGCATTTCTTCAAGCGTTCTTTTAATATCTCCGTAATGAATGTTTGGCTTAAAAATCTTATTGAGCTTGAATGTCACAGCAGTTATCAGGAACTGCCCTTTTAGTTTATGTTTGAAAATGCTTTCGCGATAGCCGAATTCGCAGGCTGCATTGTTAAATATTTCCTCCTCACCGGTTGCCATATTTACGGCTTCCACTTCTTCACAGGTATCCTTAATTTCCACACCATAGGCTCCTATGTTCTGCATAGGAGCAGCGCCCACCAAACCGGGAATAAGCGACAGATTCTCTATGCCTGCCAGGTTGCGTTCCACACAATACAAAACAAAAGGATGCCAGGGCTCACCCGCTGCTACTTTGATCCAGCTATGGTAAGGGTCTTCTTTAATTATTTTTATTCCGGGAAGGGAGTTCTTAATAACCAGTCCATCCACATTTTTTGTGAAAAGAATATTGCTTCCTCCGCCAAGAATCAGTTTTTCTTCCTTTTCGAAGCCCGGTTCAGTTATGAGTGCTTTGAAATCGTCTGTTGATTTTATTTCCGAAAAATATTTCGCAGAAACATCAATACCGAAAGTATTATAGGATTGCAGCGATTGATTGGTTAGCACCATCATAATTTACCTGTGACCATTGTAATCACGAATTGGCGCAAAACTAAAGAATATCCCTGCTTCCGCTTCATGAAACCCTTATTTGCCCTAAAACTTCACTGCACTTTAATAACTTGCAATTTATATCAGTCAGGATGACCAAAACAAAATCACAAACTACAGATACGATCCTGATGATTCGTCCCGCGCAATTTGGTTTCAATACCGAAACTGCGGATACCAATACTTTCCAAAATGAACCGGTTGAGTCCAGCCAACAGGACAATCTCACCAAAGCATTAATAGAATTTGATGATTTCATTCAACTGTTGCGTGAGCATAAAATCTATGTAATTGTCTTGCAGGATCCCGGATTACCTGTCACTCCTGATTCCCTGTTTCCGAATAACTGGATTTCGTTTCATGATGACACTGTCGTTTTATATCCGATGCTTGCAAAAAACAGGCGGATGGAACGCAGAGCCGGATGGATCAGCTTATTGAAACAAATGTTTCAGCTTAATAAGGAGATTGATCTTTCCGGATACGAAACACAAGAAAAATACCTGGAAGGCACGGGAAGCCTGGTACTGGACCGGGTAAATAAAATTGCATACGCAAATCTTTCTTCACGCACCCATGAAATCGCTTTGCAACAGTTTACGGATAAGATCAAATATGAGCTGGTTCTTTTTAAAGCGACAGATAACCACGGAAAGGAAATTTACCATACAAACGTACTGATGTCTATTGGAGAAAAGACTGCGGTGTTGTGCAGCGAGGTAATGCATAACGAAACAGAGCGTAATAAGGTCTTGGAAAAATGTCAGCTTATCAGGAAGTAGTAGAGATCTCCTATCAGCAGTTGCTTCAATTTGCAGGCAATATGTTGTTGGTAAAAAACAGGGACGGAGTAAAATTCTGGGTAATGAGTGAGCAGGCATTTCATTCACTGACTGCCAAACAAAAGAAACAACTTGAAAAAGATGGCGCACTCATTTATGCTCCGCTTTATACCATTGAAAAAAATTGGCGGAGGCAGTGCACGGTGTATGATGGCGGAAGTGTTTGGGGGAGGAAGTTAGGCAGGCTGTATTTAATAGACGAAAGACGTGAGACGTAGGACTGAAGACGCGAGACGTAAGACCAAGGACTGAAGACTTAAGATGCAAAGAGATACTCCATATGACTTCCGACTAATTGCTTCCGACTAAGAATACGCTCTCACATCCTTACCTTCCATATAATTAATAAAAGCCCGGTTCACTACTTTGTTGCCTCCGGAAGTTGGGTAGTTGCCGGAAAAATACCAGTCGCCCAAATGTTCAGGGCACGCTTTATGAAGGTCATCAATTGTTTGAAAAATGATTTGTACTTCGGCTTTCACACTGTCATCTTTCACCAACAGGCTCACTTCATCTGCTATCTGCTCATCAGTATATAAATCATAAAGCGATTTTACTTCGTTCACCATTTCCTGTTGCGGCTGCTGCATCTGCCTTTTACATTTTTCATATACTTCGTCGAGCAGGTTATCCCGGCCTTGCTTCTTCAATAACGAAACCAGTGCACGAAATGCGATGAAGTCTTTCATCTTGCTCATATCTATGCCGTAACAATCAGGATATCGGATCTGTGGTGCGGATGATACAATTACGATCTTCTTTGGACCTAACCGGTCCAACATGCGGATAATGCTTTTCTTAAGCGTGGTACCCCTGACAATAGAATCATCAATAACTACAATGGTATCTTCCCCGGGAATAATACTGCCATAGGTAATGTCATACACGTGCCCTACCAGTTCATTTCTTTGCGAGTCTTGCGTAATGAACGTGCGCATCTTGACATCCTTGATGGCTATTTTTTCCACTCTTTGCCGCAGCGACAACAAATCCTGCAACTCCATTTCAGTGAGGTCGTTCTTACGGATGCGTTCAAACTTATATTGCTTCAGGTGATCCTCCAATCCTTTCATCAGTCCATAAAATGCCACTTCGGCTGTATTCGGGATAAAAGAAAATACCGTATGCTTCAGGTCATAGTCTATAGCCTGCAAAACAGGTGTTGCCAATAAGTGCCCGAGCTTTTTGCGCTCCTGGTAGATATCCTTATCGCTGCCGCGTGAAAAATAAATGCGCTCAAAACTGCATGACATCTTCTTCTTTGGCTCCGCACATTGGTACTCTCCCACATTGCCCATTCTGTCAGCAATAATCGCATGGCCGGGTTTCAGTTCATGAATCTCATCAACATTCAGATTGAAAGTAGTTTGTATTGCAGGACGCTCACTGGCAACTACCATAATTTCATCACTCTTATAATAATAGGCAGGTCTTATGCCTGATGGATCACGCAATGCAAAAGCGTATCCGGCGCCTGATAATCCGGCCAAAACATAGCCGCCATCAAATTCTTTCACAGCATTGGTAAGCACTTGCTTAAAATTTATGCCATCACGTAGCCGGTTTCTGAAATTTTCTTTGCTAACGTGGTCTTCCTGCAATTCAGTGGCTACCCGGTTGAGTTCATTCTCCAGGTGCCAGGTAACCCGGTCGAGCACCACAGCGGTATCAGGACGACTCCCATCCTTCTTCCACCCCAGGTCTTCGATATTAGTGAGGTTAAAATTGCCCGCCATGATGAGCGAACGGGTAGAAGAATGGTGGTTATTGATGAAAGGATGGCAGCTGTCAATCTCATTTCGGCCGTAAGTTCCATAACGAAGATGCCCGAGCATCATTTCAGCTACAAAACTTACATTTTTACGCATCCATTCGGTGTCTTCAATAAGTGCAGGGTTCATCCTGGTGAGCTTATCGATATTCTGATGTATTTTCTGAAAAATCTCAGCAATAGCTTGCGGAGAGTTAGACCGGTAACGGCTCATAAAACGCTGTCCCTGATGGGCATTCAGCTTAATCGCACCTACACCCGCTCCATCCTGCCCACGGTTGTGCTGCTTTTCCATCAGCAGGTACAATTTATTTAATCCATAAAGAGCAGTGCCGTACTTTTCACGGTAGTAACTCAGGGGCTTTAGTAAACGAATTACGGCAATGCCGCATTCGTGTTTGACAGGATCACTCATTATGCAGCTACATGCATTTAAACGGTGAAAATTAGGCAGCAAAGTTAGTACAATTCCGGCTCTAAGAAGGAGGTTGCTGTTGATTATATCAACAAATCTGATTCTTTGAAAAATAAACCTAAGGCAGTCGATAAATCACATAATTCTTTACTCTGCATGATCGTTTGTACGATTGAAATTAAAGGTTCCCAAAACAAATAATGGTTACTGTGATGTGCGAAGAATAATTAGATAACTTATTGATGGTGTATCAATAAATATCATAATCTGGTGAACGTGGTAATTTCCCGCTTAAACAATAAAATATCCCGTCTGAGCAACAAAAAAATGGTAATCAGAAAAAAATATCGGAATGTAGCAGTTTAAATGTAGCAGTTTAATTGACCTGAATTAATATGAATTACATTTCAAATAGGATAAATCCGCGTTCCTGGATGGTGTTCGGATTTCTGATTACTTTTCCGAGTGTGGTTTTTTGGTGCCTGGTAGTCTATGGTAAGATTTTTAATCATTATGATTACCTGGATGCAATTCTCGCCTGTGGTCCTTTTTGCGACCTGCTCCTGAAAGGTTTGTTTCCATTTTTCAGTCTGCTTATCGCATTTGTCTGCCATAGAACCTTACAGCATCAGGCCATTGCTCAGAATGTATGGCATCGTGAAACGGAACTGATGCGGACAAACACGCACCTGATCAACTGGAATGCATTTCTGATTCTGATGATGATCATGAGTTTCATCAACAACTGAGAAGTAGTCCGGTTTTAAGATTCAAAGAGCTTTACTGTCAGCGCTTTGCCATCAAACACAGCATAACTGTTAAACTTGATCCAATCACCCAGGTTAATATATTTACTGGTTTCTGTAAGCTGGTATTCAAGTACAATATGACGGTGGCCAAAAATGAAATAATCAATAGGATCTGTCTTTAGTACAGTGCGCGCAAATTGTACCAGCCATTCCTTTTCTTCTCCCATAAATTCTGCCTGGTCGTTGCCATTTATTAAGCGGTTATTCTTCGACCATCTTTTGCCAAGCCATACTCCGATATCGGGATGCAATATCCCAAAAAGCCACCTGCTGAACCTGCCGCGGAAAAGAGTCTTCAAAAATTTATAGCCATGATCGCCCGGCCCGAGACCATCGCCATGGGCTATTAAAAACTGTTTACCTCCAATGGTTACGCGCTGTGGTTCATGAAAGACCGGAATACCCAATTCATGCTGAAAATAATCCCTCATCCACTGATCGTGGTTACCGGTAAAAAAATAAACAGGAATACCTTTATCCCGAAGTGCTGCCAGCTTACCCAATACGCGTACATACCCTTTAGGAACCACCTGCCTGTATTCAAACCAAAAATCAAACAAGTCGCCAACAATAAAAATGGCTGAAGCATCTGATTGAACCTGGTCGAGCCAGCGTACGAATCGCTTCTCGCGCTCCAGTGAAGCGTTATAATCAGGAATTCCAAGATGTAAATCGGAGGCGAAATAAACAGTGCCACTCAAATTCGGAATAGTTGTCATCAGTCACCGGGCTGGTCGACGAAAAATACATAAACTTCTTTGGGGCCGTGTGCTCCCAGTACAAGTGTTTTTTCGATGTCGGCAGTCCTGCTTGGACCTGTAGCAATAGATATCATCGAAGGTGTGTTGCCATTGTATCGGTCAGTCACGGACTGAATGGCTTCTTTCAGATCATAAATCAATTGTGTGTTATAAGCAAGTACAAGATGTACGGGAGGAAAGATAGGTATACTTCTGCCTGAAAGCTGACGCGAACTCACCAGTATACTGCCTGTACGTGCTACCAAGCATTCACAAAGGGAGATGCCGGCATCTGCCTTGTCGAGATTATTTCCTACCCTTAGTTTTCTGAAACCTTTCTGCTGAAATAAATCCTGCAAAAAATACTCCCAGGCAAAAATGTTATTCCATTTTTTATCATCAGCCAGGGTATTCAGGTTGTCGATAAAGGCCTTTTCATCTTCGCAGTAGATAAAATTTCCTTGAATATCGGAAAACTTTTCAGCAAAAATCACATCCAGCGTATCGCCGGCAGCAGGGTAAACAGGAGCAGCCGTTTCGAGATTGGGAAACGGCTGATCAGTTGATTGTATTAATCCTCTCCGGATATTTTTGAGAATCCTTTCTTTGGACGTTGGTTCCATGCCTGCGCTTTATGCAATCCTTGGCTGAATATTCCCGGTATTTTCAACTACCACCTCTTCTTTATTCTCATTCACAGTGGAAGCAGCCACTTCTGATTCCTCTTCCACAACAGGGGTTTCCAGTTCAGGAACATGCTTCACTTCAAACGGCCGCTTTCCGATCAATCTTTCCAGGTCTTGCTGAAACAGAATTTCCTTTTTGAGTAGCTCTACTGCAAGCACTTCCAGTTCATGACGCTTTTCAGTGAGCAGTTTTTTAGTATGTACATAAGCCCTGTCAACCAATGCCCTTACTTCTTCATCAATCATTTTAGCTGTCTCATCAGAATACGGCTTTTGAAAACCATACTCATTCTGCGGATCATAATAAGATAAGTTGCCTATTTTATCATTCATGCCATAGATCGTTACCATAGCATAACTGAGTTTCGTGATTCTTTCCAGGTCATTTTGTGCGCCGGTGGAAATCTTTCCAAATACGAGGTCTTCAGCCACGCGTCCTCCCAGTGTCATGCAGATACTATCAAAAAGCTGTTCTGTTGTATAAAGAAACTGTTCTTTGGGCATATACTGCGCATAGCCAAGTGCCGCTACACCACGTGGAATAATAGAAACCTTAACCAATGGATCAGCATGTTCAAGGAACCAGCCGCAGATGGCATGGCCGGCTTCATGATAGGCCACGATCTTCTTCTCATCCTGAGAAATAATCTTGTTCTTCTTTTCCAGTCCACCAATCACACGATCAATGGCATCCTGAAAATCACTCATATCCACTTCTTTCTTTCCTTTTCTTGCAGCTATCAATGCCGCTTCATTGCATACATTGGCAATATCAGCACCTGCAAAACCGGGAGTCTGTGCAGCCAGTTTTTTCATATCCAGGTCTTTCTGCACCTTGATACTTTTTGAATGCACCTTAAATATCTGTTCTCTTCCAACCAGGTCGGGCTTGTCAATGGAGATTTGCCGATCGAAACGTCCAGGACGAAGCAATGCAGTATCGAGTACATCAGGCCTGTTGGTAGCTGCCAGGATGATAACACCTGAATCGGTACCAAAGCCGTCCATCTCCACAAGCAATTGATTCAAAGTATTCTCTCTTTCATCATTGCCGCCTTGTATCACATTTCTGCCTCTTGCACGGCCTATTGCATCAATCTCATCAATAAAAATAATGCAGGGTGCCTTCTCGCGGGCTTGTTTAAACAAGTCGCGAACACGGGATGCACCGATACCTACAAACAATTCGACAAAATCAGATCCTGAAATGGAGAAGAATGGAACCTGTGCTTCACCGGCAACAGCTTTTGCAATTAAGGTTTTACCAGTTCCGGGAGGGCCAATAAGCAATGCACCTTTAGGAATTTTGCCGCCCAAAGAGGTATACTTTTTAGGATTCTTGAGGAAATCAACAATCTCCATTACCTCAGTCTTGGCTTCATCCAATCCGGCAACATCGGCAAAAGTGATGTTTACCTTGGTTCCTTTATCAAAGAGTGTGGCTTTGGATTTACCAAAATTGAAAATCTGGCCTCCGGGGCCTCCCACGCCTCCGGTCATGCGGCGCATGATGAAGAGCCAGATGGCCACCAGTAACAATATTGGCAACAGCCAACCTACTGCGTTAAACCAGTCGGTGCGGTTTTCAGGATAGACTTCTATTGGATGATAGGCAGGATTCACCACTTTAATAGCAGTTTCCGCTTCGCCTAACTTACGTGTGAAATCATCCACACTTAAAATTTTGAATCTGTAATGAGGGCCCGGATTTACTGTGTTAAAGTTGGTGGTGGCCACTTCCTTATACTTCTCCAGTTGAAGGCGGTCGGGCTTGATAAATACTTCTACATATTCCTTATTCACAACTACCAGCTTCTGCACATCCTCAGATTGCAGCATATCCTGGTTAACCTGTTCAAAGCTTATCAATTTTGAAGCTTTGGTAAATGGGAAAAACTGCAAGCCAATCAGGATCACTGCAATAATTCCGTAAACCCAATAAATATTGAATTTGGGTCCCTTTGATGGTACCAGATTCGGTATTTTTCTCTTTTCCTTATTATTATCTTCCATTCCTCGCTTTTTTTTAATGCTGCATTAGTTGACGTACTGTGTTGTGCAAAATTTTAATCCGGGTTAAATAACCAATTATCAATCCAACTATTGCAATTACGTTGGTTTTGTATCAGTTATTTCCTGCATTTACAGGCGGGTCATTTTGTTCTAGATATGAAATGCCTTTTCCGGTGAAGTGATTTTGTCTTTTGACGTTGCTTATAGAACACAAATTTAGGCATTATGTTCCTCAATAACGCCATCGCTCCACAATTCCTCAAGCTGGTAGAACTTGCGTTGCGGGGTGAGGAATATGTGCACTACCGTATCGACATAGTCCAATAATACCCATTCCGCCCGCTGCGTACCTTCATGGTGCCAGGGTTTTTCTCCCATTTCCTCTTCAGTCAATCGCATTACATTGTCGGCAATGGCTTTAACCTGAGTAGTAGATGGCGCATCACAAACAATAAAATAGTCGCAAACGGCATCCTGAATTTTTCGCAGATCGATGCTGATTATGTTTTCACCCTTTTTCTCCTGTATACCTTTTATTATC
The DNA here is from genome assembly GCA_016704325.1 of Chitinophagaceae bacterium. Classification (GTDB taxonomy): domain Bacteria; phylum Bacteroidota; class Bacteroidia; order Chitinophagales; family UBA10324; genus JACCZZ01. Next base: position 657,046 of record JADJAG010000004.1, on the reverse strand, counting down.
GTGGTAACAATCGTCTTCGCAATTTTCTTCCTGCTTGTTGCTTTCTTCTTTACAACGGTCTTCTTCGCGGCAGCATCCGCAGCGGGCTTTTTCCTGATAGGTGCTTTTTTCTTTACTTTGAGCGCTTTGATAGGCAAATTTTTTTGCGAAATTAAATAAATATCATCAATAACAGGTGTCAACAACCGTCTTCACAGGCAAAGTAGTACATGAATTTGATTCACTGGTTTCCACCAATGAGTATGCCCAACATTTGCTGGCCAATGAGAAAGTGATTGAAGGCACCATCATTCGCGCAGCGCATCAAACCGGGGGAAAGGGTTATGCAGGAAGTACCTGGGACAGTGAACACGGACAGAACCTTCTTGTAAGTATCATATTGAAGCCAGTATTTCTCTTACCGAAACGACAGTTTTTTCTGAACCAGGCGATAGCCCTTGCTGTAGCAGAGACCGTTAGCGAGCTAACTTATTCTGAAGATGTCAGAATCAAATGGCCAAATGATATATTTCATAATAATAAGAAAATAGCAGGCATCCTGATAGAGAATGCGGTGAAGGGAAATCAACTGCTGCATTCAGTTGCCGGCATTGGTTTAAATGTGAATCAACAACAATTCCCGGCTCATCTAAGCCATGCTACCTCCATGCGGATAATGGCAGGAAAAGAGCTTGACATGAAGAAAGTTCAGGATGTTCTTTGCGAAAAAACAGAATACCGCTATTTGCAACTGAAGAGTGACCGTATTGAAGAATTGCAAAAAGATTATATGAAACTGTTATACCGTGTTTTAGAAGAATGCGTCTATCGGGCCAATGGCGTCCGATTTAATGCAAAAATTGTCGGACTTACCGCTGAAGGAAAACTGATCTTACAAACCGGAGGCGAACAGGAAGTTTACGGATTTAAGGAAGTAGAAATGGTGCTTTGATTTTTTACCGGATTTGCTGAATATTATTTTTCTGATTCAGCCATGTATTCTAAGATAAACGGATTGTTTCTTTTCTCTAAACCAATAGTGGTAGCTGGGCCATGCCCGCTATATACTACGACTTCATCCGGAAGTACCATAAACTTATTCATGATGTTCTCCATCAGCAAACGGTAACTCCCTCCGGGCAAATCTGTTCTTCCAATACTGGATTGAAACAACACATCACCTCCAATCACGAATTGCTCAGCTTCAGCATAAAAAGAAATACTACCCGGTGAATGCCCGGGTGTGAACAAAACTGACAGTTTTGAGTTTCCAAAAGTCACCTCATCGCCTTCCTCTAGGAACCGGTCGGGCGGAGGAGACGCTTCCACAAAAACTCCATACATCTTACCCACATTTACCAATGTATCCAAAACCACGACCTCCTTTTTATGGGTCCAAAATGCAACTCCAAAAGTTTCTTTCACCCATTTATTTCCCAGCACATGGTCTATATGGCAATGGGTATTCAACAACAGAACCACCTTTAGTTTATTGCCTTCTATGAATTGCAACACAGCCTGCCGTTCTTCAGGAGTATTACATCCGGGATCTATGATAAGGCAGTCTCCCGTTTCATCCCAAAGAAGATACGTATTCTCTAAAAAATCATTAAATACAAAATGCTGAACCTGAATCATCGTTTTCAGTTAAATTGTTTAATTTGAACGTTTAAAATACCCCGGAACGGCAATAGTGAATGTATGCTTTACTAAAAAGAGCAATGGAAGGGATGTCTGTTTAAGAATGTCCTTCGTCGAAACAATTTTACTGGAAGCCGGTTCCCGATTTAATTTTGGCAACAAAGAAAGAAAAAGAAGCAGTGGTGAAGGTTATTAATAGGTATATATTATCTGCATTGATGTTTTGGTCGGTCTTAGCGGTTCAGGCGCAGACAACAGATAACGAATTTGGCCAAAACCGGGTGCAGTATAAAGAATTCGGCTGGTCCTACTACCAGACAGAACATTTTATGGTCTATTTCTACCTCGGTGGGCAGGATGTAGGAAAGTTCACCATACTGGATGCTGAGAAGGAATTGACAAGCATTGAAAACCAGATGGAATATAAGCTCAATGATCCGGTCGATATCCTGGTATACAATAACCTTTCAGATCTTAAACAATCCAATATCGGTTATGGTGTGGAACTCAATAACACAGGTGGTACCACGAAGATTATAGGAAACAAAATGTTTGTCTATTTCGACGGCAACCACCAAAACCTGCAAAAGCAGATCAGGGAAGGTATTGCCAGTATCTTCCTGCAAAACATGATGTTTGGCGGTAACATCCAGGAAGTGGTGCAAAATGCCGTCTTGCTGAAATTGCCACCCTGGTTTAAAGAAGGGTTGACATCCTACATCGGCCAGACCTGGAGCACAGACCTCGATAACAGGTTACGGGATGGCATCCTGAGTGAACGGTATAAAAAGATGAATAAGTTGACCGGTTTGGATGCGCGGTTCGCCGGCCATGCCCTGTGGCATTACATTGCAGAGAAGTATGGTGATGCTACCATACCCAACCTGCTTTACCTTACCCGCATCAACAGCAGCATGGAGAGTGGCTTTAGCTTTGTGCTTGGAAAATCCACCAAAGATTTTCTTGCAGAGTTTTATGCCTATTACGAAAACCTGTATCAACAGGAAAGCGCCGGCAAAGAGTTGCCAAAAGAAAGTGAAGTGATCAGGAAAAAAGAAAGACGCAACTTTGTTTACAACCAGTTGCATGTAAGCAGTGATGCCTCGAATATCGCTTTTGTACGTAATGATCTTGGAAAATACAAAGTCTGCCTGAAAGATCTCAAGTCAGAAAAAACCAAAACCCTCTTTAAAGGTGGTTTCAAAAGTATTTCACAACCGATCGATTATACGCAACCTGTTTTGGCATTTGATCCATCAGGAAAGAAGCTTTCTCTGGTTTATGAAAAGAGAGGCAAGGTGGGTCTGATTACTTATGATCTCGAAGAAAAGAAAAAGGAAAAAAGGTATATAGCAAATTTTCAGAAAGTATTGTCGATCAGTTACAGCGATGCCAACACCCTCGTGCTGTCGGCAATCAACCGCGGGCAATCTGACATCTTTACGCTGAATATCCGCTCTTCGAAATTCGAACAGATTACCAACGATTTTTATGACGACCTGAATCCGAGATTCGTAAAACTACCCAACAGGCAGGGCATTGTTTTTTCTTCCAACCGCCAGGATGATACTTTGCGTACCCGCTTCATGGATACCACACGGGCCATTAAGAATTATGATTTATTTTTTTATAATACCAAAAAGAAAACAAAGGAACTCTTACGCATAAACCACACACCTGCATCAAACGAAACCAATCCTTCCTTATTCAATACCGAATATTTCTCTTACCTGAGTGATGAGAATGGCATCATGAACCGTTACATCGCTTACATTGACAGTCTGTTTGATCACAATGACATTTATTATTACTTTAAAGATTCGACCGTTATTAATCCTGCATATAATATTGATTCCCTCATCAGGGTGTCAAATTTAGTGCTTGATTCCACTGCGCAGGTTCCGGTTTACAGGGACACCGTAATTTCCTACCCACAAACCAACTATCCGAAAAGTATACTTGAACAGGATGCAGCTATGCGTGCGGGGAAGATGGCACAGGTAATCAAAAACAATGGGAAATTTGAATTCTCTCTTGTAAAAATTCCTAAAGAAATTGACAGGGCACTGTTACCTACCCTTACCAATACACAGTTTGCGAATCAACAATTGCGCAAGTTTACGCCATCCGGAATGATACCGATGAATGTAATACAGATCAAAAAGTTTGAAGAAGCCGTGACACAAAAAGACACTACACTAGCTGATTCGCTTATAGAAAAAGGATCTAAGAAACTGTTTGATGAATTGCTGCAACTGGATACCATCAAAGCTGATACAGTTCCTCAAACACCGGCAAACCAGTATTATTTCCAGAGTGAATTTTCAGTGGCACCTGTTAAATCAATCGTTGATTCCATGATCGCAGCTCCGACCAGGAAACAACCTGCATTCCGCTATTCCAAGATTCTGCCGTACAATGTAAAATTTTCTACCAGCCAGGTAGTTACACAGCTTGACAACAGCCTGATGATTACGCGTTATCAGCCTTTTGTTGGTAATGGAGGACAGTTCGACAATCCTAATTTGGGGGCATTGTTACGCGTGGGTATTTCAGACCTGATGGAAGATTACCGCATTACCGGCGGTTTCCGCTTCCCCACTTCTTTTGACGGAACTGAGTACTACCTGATGTTTGAAGATCTTAAGAACCGCCTCGACAAACGGTACACGGTTTACCGACGTTCAAAAACGGTTGCCTATGATGCCAATCCTTTATGGTACCTGCCTGTGAATGCCAAACAACGAACCTACCTGGCCGACGTAACACTCCGTTACCCCATTGATTTTAACAGGAGCCTGCGGTTAAGTACTTCTTACCGTAATGAACGCATCAATTACCTGGCAACAGACAGTTTCAGTCTCGGACTTGCGGAATCTACACAACACTGGGGAGTAGTACGGCTTGAATATGTCTTTGATAATACATTGAAAGTTCAAACCAATATTTATGATGGCCTTCGTTACAAATTTTATGTAGATGCGCAACGGCAGATAGATCAAAAAAACACGTACCTGTTTGCCACCGGATTTGATTTCCGTTATTATAAAAAGATCTCCCGCAATTTCATCTGGGCTACCAGGTTTAATGGCGCTACATCCTGGGGTGATCAGAAAGTGGTTTATTATATGGGAGGTGTAGATAATTGGTTCGATCCAAAGTTCAGTACAGAAACACCGGTTGACAGAAATGCCGGTTATGCATTTCAAACCTTAGCGGTGAATGTGCGTGGCTTCCAACAAAATGTGAGAAATGGAAATTCTTTTGCCCTGGTAAATACGGAACTCCGGTTCCCGGTATTTTCTTTCTTCATTAATTCAACCATCCGGTCTGAACTGGTTCGCAATTTCCAATTGGTTGCTTTTGCTGATGCAGGTACTGCCTGGCAAGGTATTTCTCCTTATGATGAAGACAATCCATTCAACACCCTCAACATTACGCAAGGCCCTGTTACGGTGCATGTTAATTATTTCCGTGAGCCGGTGGTGGTGGGTTATGGCGGTGGCGCACGCACTACTATTCTTGGTTATTTCCTGAAGGTAGATTGTGCGCAGGGTATTGACAGCGGGGCGCGCAAGAAACCGATTTGGTATTTTTCGATGGGATTGGATTTTTGAGGAAGCAGGATTGAGGTGAGCCAAGAACCAAGAGCCAAGAGCCAAGACGTAGGATTTAAGACTTAAGATGTAAGACTAAGGAACGAAGACGCTTTGCTAATTTCATTATGTTGAGTATGATAAATGGAGAAGGCATTTCTCCTTTATAGAAAAAGGAAAAATCACTGATTATTAATGCCACTGTCATGATCCATTATACAATTTCTGATTGACCTCAGCCTGGTATTTTCCTATTGCGCTGTGCTATTCCTAATCAGGAATTGAAGAATACATGAAATTTTTGAAAAGCTGAAAACTAAACGCAATGCGTTACCTGATAAACACCATTTTGCTGGTTGCTGATTTCTCAGGTGTTTCTAACCGGACGAGGTATATGCCTGAATTGTAAGGCTGCCGGTTAGCATTGTCTCCATTCCAGGTTGCCTGGTGAATACCTTCAATCAATGCTTCATCAAGCAATACCCGGAGCAGTCTTCCCTGTACGTCATATACTTTCAATGAACAAGGTCCGCTTTTGGCAACCTGCCAGCGAAATGTTGCAGTTTGCGTGAATGGATTTGGGTACGATAACAAAAAATCTTCCTGGGTATCTCCCGACAGGTTACCCGCATCGGTGGTTATCTTAAACTGTATGCCTTCTTTGTAAACAGGTATTTGCGGTATAGTGATAAGTCCACCATCATATACCTGCATGCCGGATTGAATAATCATGTTACCCAACAATACATTCCACCATAAAGTATCTCCGTCAGCAGGTTTAAACTGTTGTCGTCGTCTCGGAGTAATATCAACAGCGCAATAATCAGGCGCAGCATACAAGCTACCATCTGCTTTCTTCAGGTCGCGCATAAAAATGCTTGCTGACCAATACGTTTCCGTGTCTTCCACGTTTCCTTCCCAGTCTAAAAAACCATTCACGGTTCCGAAAGCTTCGCCATCTGCAGCTGTACCATTTCCCGCATATTCATTCGTACTGCAATTTGCAAAAGCAGGAAACGACAGGTTCTTGCTGTACTTGAAAATATTGTAGTTGTCATCACTCCACACAACATCGGGACCTCCGCCATGCTTTCTGCCATCCCAAAAATAGTAGCCTCCGATATGACTGGTATTGAGTGACTGGTAGTAAATGGTTTTCTCCGTCCAGCCGACAATGGTATCATTCTTCCCGTTCATGCTGTAGATGAATGGGTAATCTTTTTCTTTGTAGGTATTGGTCATCCAGTTACCATTCATCTGATCGTAAAAGAATAAACCGGAGTTAGACAGCAGGTCTGCTTCCACCGGTCCAAATTGCGTGTCGCCATTCGTACGGTTGACCTTACCTGCATTGAGTGAACTTCCCGGATACTTATCATCCTGAAAAGACAAATCAAATACACTGCCGCTGATTCTAACTGCAGCAATGCGTTCAGGGTACGTTATCGCATAGAAATACGCACCAATGGATCCGAGAGAGCTGCCTTCCAGGTAAATTCGGTTACTGTCAACAGGTAAGTTCGCAATTGCCCAGTCTATCAAACGGGTAATCTGTTGCTGGTAGTAGTCGTAATTAACTCCGGTAGTAGGCGGAACTTCATTGCTATCTGTATTGAAGATGTTGAAATTTTCATTAGCACCCCACCAACTGGAGTTGTCGCCACTTGGCAGAAAATTTTCAGGATTCAGGTTGATCTCATCCGTTTGCGTGACAATAATGTTATTGAAAAAATCAGCACCTCCACCATGAAAGCGGATTCGCAAAGGATGTTGACCGGAAGTAGCTCCATTGCGATACACTGCAAAATCATTGGCTATGAATCCTGCACTATTCATTAAGGGTTGGTCCATCGCATATTTACTGCTGATGAATATCGCGTAAATATCTACAGGTTTTGAGCTGACGAGCCTGGTTTGCTGAAAAACCGGTTGTGGTGTTGTCACGGTTTCGATTACCGGATTCTGCAATGAGTTGGCACCTTGTATTATGGTCAACTCTTCTATACCTTCAACAAGAGTTGTTACTGCATAGTAATAGGCACCATTCAGTAACGTAGTGGCTACAAACAAACCGGTATTGCTGCTCAACGGAGGTTTTCCTGCTTCTATCACTAAAAATTGGTCGAAGCCATCATGCCGGGAGAGGTCATGATCCCGGGAGGAATGCGAATTCGTTAAACCCAGGTATTCACAATTAGCCAACTGATTGCCGTTACTTATTGGAGATAATGATCGGTACACTTTGTAGAATGCCGTGGTGTCTTCTGCCTTTTGCCAGGTGAGAAAAACCTGTCCGCTGTTATAAAAACCGCTCAGGTTATTTACATAATTTAATGGTGTTGCAAAGGCATTGGTTCCGGATTCAAAGATGATCAATGAAACAGTCAGCAGCCATGAAATACCTATTCCGGACTGTTTACCGGATTGCAGTGCATAACGGCTAAACAAAAAGCTACCCATAATAAAAGAGGCAGACAGCCAAAAATATGCCATATGTGAAGCAGCTTACAAATGAATAGATTTATTCTTCAGCATCTGATACAAGAATGCAGGGATATATTGCCATTCAAACAGGTAAAACTCTTTACCTGGTGATGACACATTTTTTTGTTTCAACCGTATTTCCCGTTTGCAGTCGTATAAAATAGATTCCCGGTCTTGCAGGGTTACCCTTCGCATCGTCTGCATGCCAAACAAGTTGTTGCAATCCTTCCCCACTTTCAGCAGCAAACATTGTTTTGATAACCCTTCCCTGAAAATCAAATACAGTAACGGTACACCGGCCTTGTTCCGGCATGATCCAGTGAATAGTGGTATTGCCTACAAAAATATTGGGGATGACGGTTACACCGCTGATGTTCCTGTCGATGGTATCTTCTGTGGTAGCATGTGTTAAAGTAATAGTGATGGTATCCTTATAAACCATGATTCCCGGAATAGTAAGTATGCCGCCTTCGAATTCCAACGTGCCGGATTGAATAGCCAATCCATCGTGTTCAACCAACCAGTCTACTGCATCTCCGGGCTCCATCTTGAAATTTTGCAATCTTCTAGGTGTAACATCAACTGTACAGAACTCAGGCGCAACCGCAATGCCGTTGATCTTATCCAGGTCGCGAAGAAAAACTTTCACTTTCCAGAGTGCCGCGTTATCTGTTACATTGTCTTTCCAATCAAGAAATCCGTTTACCGTGCCATAATCTTCGCCACTTGCTGCGCTGCCATTACCATAATCTTCATTGGTACTGCAATTTGAAAAAGCAGGGAAGGACACATTACGCCTGTACCGGAACAGGTTAAAGTTTTCGTCACTCCAGGTTGTAAGCGTACCGCCACCGTGTTTTCGTCTGTCCCAGAAATAGTAACCTCCAATATGGGTTGTATTCAGCGTTTCATAATAGATGGTCTTTTCCGTCCAGCCTACCACAGTGTCATTCTTTCCATTAATGCTGTAGATGACAGGATAATCCTTTTCCTTGTATGTATCGGTATACCAATTTCCATTCAGCTGGTCAAAAAATTGCAAGCCGGAATTTGCTGACAGGTTTGCATTTACTTTTCCGAACTGCTTGTCTCCGTCAAGACGGTTCATGTTCCCTTCATTCAATGTGCAACCCGGATAAAAATCATCCTGGAAAGAAAGATCAAACACACTGCCACTGAGTTTTACTGCTGCGATACGCTCCGGATAGCGGAGTGCATAGAAGTATGCACCGATTGATCCCATGGAGCTGCCTTCCAGATAGATGCGATTGGTGTCAACAGGCAAATTCGCTATGGCCCAATTGATGATACGCGATATCTGCTGCTGACTGAAATCATAATTCACTCCATTTATCGGGGATGATTCATTACTGTCCGAATCGAGTATATTGAAATTTTCATTTGCCCCCCACCAGTATGCATTTTTCCCGCCGGGAAGAAAATGATCCGGATTAATGTTAAGTTCATCTCCCTGTACAGAAGTACTGTTTAAGAAGAAATCTCCACCGCCTCCATGAAAACGAATCCGCAAAGGATGTTTCCCGGAAGTGGCATTATTACGGAATAGGATGAAATCATTGGCAATAAATCCCGCTTTGTTCATCAAAGGCATACCTACAGCGTACTTGCTGCTGATGAAGTTGGTATAAATCTCAATGGTTTTTGAACCCACTGCCCTCGTTTGTTGAAAGACAGGTTGAGGTGCTGAGACTGTTTCTGCGACCGGGATTTGTAAAGTGTTTGCACCGGGAACCAACGTCACCTCTTCTGTTCCGTTCACAACAGTAGTTACTGCATAGTAATAGTTTCCATTAGTCAGCGTAGTAGCAACAAACAATCCTGTACCACTGTTCAAAGGGCCATTGCCTTGTTGTATCACAAAGTAACGGTCAACGCCATCATGCCTTGAAAGGTCATAATCCAGTGAGGAAACGGAATTTGTATAGCCCAGGTATTCACAGTTGATTAATTGTGCGCCGGTAGTGATAGCTGTTGCTGAACGGTAAACTTTATAGTAGGCTGATTGGTTTTGAACGTTCTGCCATGTTAAAAAAACCTGGCCGTTGTTCTTATAGGCATTTAGGTTGTTGACATAAGAATCTGGAGGTACAATGGAAGATGCAGTCTGCTGTATGAATACTATTATAAGAATTGACAGTAACCACCGATAATTATTATTAACTGCAGTAGAAGAATACGATTTCACCTGACTCTGATAAGCTATACAATCTTTCATCTGAATTTTTTACACAATGCAAATTACGATATAGATGCTTGATAGTGGGCTGAGGACTGCTCGGGGGTGTACGACAATTCGTTCATCTTGTAAAGCAAAGGTTGGTGGGCTAAATTGTTAAATGGTTAAATTGCTGCGGCGAAGCCGATCACATTTGAGGGGTGTACGACTAATTGGAAATTGAATATTGAGTGTTGAAATATTGAATATTCAACACTCAATATTCAATTGAAATTACATGGCTGGCGGGACCTAACCATTGCTTAACAAGCTAAACGATATCGTACACCCATTTGAGTGAAGTAACTGCTGCTACCAACACTTGCATTAATTTTAGCGTACTGCTTCCTCATCTTATAATGAAATGATTATCATCAGGACGTGAGCCCTCTTAAATCTTTCCATTCATTCAGCAATCTGATTGTTTTTAAATTTATACAGGTAGTTTTGCCAGCCCTATGACTGTCCAATTCCGTACACACCTTTACCTCTTTATCGTAAACCTCATTTATGCCCTGAGTTTCACGATAGCCAAAGATGTAGTACCGCAATACATACAGCCATATGGTGCAATCGTTATACGTGTAACTGTGGCCTTGCTGCTGTTTCTGATCTTTCAATTTTTCTTCATCAAAGAAAAAATTAAGCGCGCTGATATTGGATTGCTGATGCTCTGTGGTTTATTTGGCGTAGCAATTAACCAACTGCTTTTTTTCAAAGGACTCAGTATCACTACGCCAATCAACGCTTCGCTGATGATGACGACCACACCTATCCTGATACTGATTTTGTCAGGAATTTTTCACGATGAGAAAATTACGATGCTGAAAATTGCCGGTGTACTGCTTGGAGCTATTGGTGCCGTACTAGTTATACTTTCAGGCAGTGAATTTACACGGGGTTCCGGGCAGACAACAGGTGATATCCTTGTACTCGTTAATGCTGCCTCTTATGCCATCTACCTCGTAATTGTGAAACCGCTCATGAGCAAATACCATCCGCTAACGGTAATTACCTGGGTTTTCTTTTTTGGATGGCTGATTGTGGTACCTGTAGGATGGAATGAGTTTTCAGCTATAGACTGGCAACAATTCACCTACCCGCTCTGGATAGAATTAGCCTTTATCGTTCTCTTCACTACTTTCTTCGCCTATCTGCTTAACACCATGGCTATGCAACATGCTACGCCATCTGTTGTGGGCATATATATCTATCTTCAACCCGCGTTGGCAACCATTTTTGCTTTGCTGCTGAACAGGGATGAATACCCGTTGATAAAGATCATCGCCACCCTATTGATTTTTTCAGGTGTTTACCTGGTGAGCTTAAAAAATACAAACAATGCCGATGCACAGAGCAAAACATAAAATCATCAACAGGTACTACTTGCAGCTTGGTGAATTTTTGATTTTGTTGTCGGTATAAAAAATTAGCATAAATAGAAACAATACATTCAACTTCAAAAAATAATATGATTCAATCAATGACCGGTTATGGTAAGGCACAACTTACCTTGAATGGAACAACACTTAAAGCAGAGATCAGGTCGCTGAATAGCAAATTCCTGGATATCAATCTCAGGCTACCATTCTCACTCAAGGATAAAGAAATAGAAGTGAGAAACCTGGTGACTGAAAAATTGCACCGTGGAAAAATTGACCTTTTCATTTCGGTTGAAACTGCAGGTGATGATAAAAACGTTTCGATCAACAAAGAACTTTTTATTCGTTACTACGAGGAATTGAAAACCCTTTCAAAGCAATTGAAAGCAGACAAAAAAAACCTGCTGCAGATGGTAATACAATTGCCTGAGGTGATCAATACAGATAAGACTAATTATTCAGAGGAAGATCTCGCGCCTATGCTAGAAGTATTGCGTGACGCAGTGGAAGACCTGCGGCTTTTTCGTATCAAAGACGGAGAAGGCCTGGAACAGATTTTTACCGGTAATGTGTCCACCATCCTTTCCCTGCTGGAACAGGTAGAAGCATTTGAGAAAGAACGTTTGGAATCCATCAAGAGCCGATTACGCAACCAACTGACGGAGTTGGTATCTTCAGAGGAGTACGACAGAAACCGCTTTGAACAGGAGTTAATCTATTACCTGGAACGCATGGATTTTACGGAAGAGAAAGTGAGGCTTAGAAGCCACTGTGACTATTTTTTAAAAGTGATGAAGGAAAATGATTCCAATGGCAGAAAACTGAATTTTATTTCGCAGGAAATGGGGCGCGAGATCAATACATTGGGTTCAAAAGCTAACCATGCTGCGATTCAGAAACTGGTAGTTCAAATGAAAGATGAATTGGAAAAAATTAAGGAGCAGCTGTTGAATGTACTGTAACCGGGATAACCTGCTTCCACAATAAAAAAGCTATTTCCGAATTTACTGCTAAATTTGAATATTCACTGCTTTGAAAAACCTGGCCGTCACCGTATTGCTTTCAATTACGCTATGTTATATAGCAGGCTATTACTTTGTTTTCCTGGTAAGTCAACGGCAGATTAAAACGGAGATGAAGCAATTGATCCGTTCCGGAAAATTTACCGACCAGTATGAAAATTTTGTTTTCTCTTCCGGTGAGCTCGATGAACTGATGGTAGACGCTCACGAATTTTTATTTGAAGGCAAAATGTATGATATCGTGAGTATTCAGCATGATGGAGCAATGGTGAAAGTTTGCTGCATCCGGGATGACAGAGAGAAAAAACTCATCAGTGAATTTGGAAAGTACTTATCAGGAAATCAAACTTCCAATAGTTCTTCGCCAACCGGGAATAACACGGCTTCCCTCCTGAAGTTTTTGCAAGGTGCCTTTTTGACTTCCTGCCCGCAAAACGAATTTTATCGTCAGGAGGTATCTATGATTTTCATCTACAAATTATGCATTTATCAACCTCCGGCATCTTCGCGGCTGTATCCGCCTCCGAAAACTCTTGTTATACTCACATAACCTACCTGCTGTAAGGCTTTTGTAGCGGAGATTCATTTTGATCTCCAGTGGTTTAATTATTTGAAAATGTGGTTGATTGTAAAGAATCGCCTAATCGCCAACTTGTTACCCATTGCATTTTTCTTTTGCGCCCACATGTGTTTTCGCTGCATAAAATAACAGAGTTGCAGGGATTAATTGCAGCAGTTTTAAGGTAGTGGTAATCACTGCGCTTTTTCTGCAAGATGAATGCTTCTCCTAAACATGGTAGGTTATTTGAACGAGCTTATACAATTCATTTTTTCGGAATAGTCTCGTAAGCTTTTAAGGCGTGCATTTTATTTATTGCCTGCCTGTATTGCATAATGACAGATAATTTTATCCTTAGCTTCCATCGTTATGAAACACATTCTTGTTTTACTTTTCATTCAAATCCATCTACAGGTGTTGCTTGTTGCAGCACAAACTGTGGAAGAAGACACTACATACGCTGAACGTGTAATTGAGCTGGATGAAACCATCGTATCAGCCAATCTCGTACCAGAGGAAAAGAAGTACGTCTCGCAACAGGTGGAATCCATCACGGCGAAACAGATACAAAATTCCAATCCTGCTACTGCCGCGGAGATGGTGGCAGGCACCGGGCAGGTACTCGTTCAAAAATCGCAGCAAGGTGGTGGAAGTCCTGTTATACGGGGTTTTGAAGCAAGCAGGGTCTTATTGATGATAGACAATGTGAGGCTGAACAATATCATTTACCGGGCAGGCCACCTGCAAAACATCATCACCATGGATCCATCAATCCTGCAACGTACTGAAATACTTTTCGGTCCTTCCTCTACCGTTTATGGAAGTGATGCGCTGGGTGGAGTGATTCACCTGCATACTAAAAATCCATCGCTGAGCGCTTTGTCCGGTGAGATGAACATTAATGCAAATGCCTTTATTCGTTATGCTTCTGCCAGTAATGAAAAAACAGGCCATGTGGATTTTAACATCGGCGGCGGAAAACTGGCCTCACTGACCTCAATCAGCTTTTCTGACTTCGATGATCTGAAGCAGGGAAAGAACCTGAACGGTACGGCAGATAGCATATGGCTTCGCCCCTTTTATGTTGAACGCATCAATGGAAAAGATTCCCTGGTGAAGAATGATAACATCTACAAGCAAGTTTTTTCTGGCTATTCGCAGTATGATATCATTCAAAAATTTCTTTTCAAACAAAATGATCATGTACATCATGTGCTCAACCTGCAACTCTCCAACTCTTCAGATGTACCCCGTTATGACCGGCTCACCGATCCTGATGGAGAAGGGCTGCGGAATGCAGAATGGTATTATGGCCCGCAATTGCGCACACTGGCTTCTTATGAACTTCATCTGGAAAATCTTGATGGATTCTTCAATGGCTACCGAGCAGGCCTGAGCTATCAGTACATTGAAGAAAGCCGGCATCAGCGGCGGTTTGACCGTACTGGTTTGCAGAACCGAACGGAACAGGTGGGCGTATTCGGCTATTACCTGGATGCAAGAAAGAAAACCGAGCGAAATGATTTGCGTATTGGACTGCAGGGACAATTCAACAGCCTTCAGTCAATTGCTGATGAAACTGATATTGTTACCGGCGAAATCAGCCCGCTCGACACCCGCTATCCTGATGGTGATAATACCATGAACAACATAGGCCTGTATGCCACCAACACGTGGAAAATTGATGATCAGTGGGTAATGACAGGAGGTTTAAGGTTTGAATATGTGACACTGCATGCTGTATTCGTCAACAAAGAATTCTTTGATTTCCCATTTGATGAAATTGAACAGTCGAGCTTTCCGATCAGCGGATCGTTGGGTGCCATATGGAATGGAGAATCGAACTGGAGGGTTTCCTTACTCAGTTCCACCGGCTTTCGTGCGCCCAACGTGGATGACCTTGCTAAGGTTTTTGAATCAGCACCGGGCAGTGTAGTGGTACCTAATGAAGACCTGAAGCCGGAGAAAACTTTTAATGTTGACCTGAATGTTTCGAAGATATTCAGCAATAAAGTAAAGATGGAAGTGGTAGTATTCGGTACTTTACTGCGTGACGCTATTGTTACAGATCACTTCACTTATAACGGGGAAGATTCCATTTTATATGACGGGGAATACAGTGAAGTGCTTGCCAATCAAAACAAGCAGAAAGCTTATTTGTATGGAGCGAATGCCAACCTGTTTGCCGACATCAATGATAATTTTTCTTTAATAAGTACCCTAACCTATACAAAAGGCGAAATTGTAGAAGATGATGGTAATGAGCCACTGGATCATATCCCCCCATTACTTGGAAAAACGAGTGTGATCTATCGGTATAAAGGCATGCGTGCGGAGCTATTTGCCAATTACAATGGATGGAAACATATTGAAGATTACAATGGAGGTGGTGAAGACAATGAGCAATATGCCACACCGGAAGGCATGCCGGCCTGGTGGACCTTGAACCTGAGACTTCAATATCAGCTCAACAAAAACCTGCTGATACAAGGAGCCTGTGAAAACATACTGGATGCCAACTACAGGGTATTTGCATCCGGTATCAGTGCGCCGGGAAGAAATTTTATTGTAGCAGTAAGGGCTAACTTTTAAGATAATCTCAATGGCGCTTTGTCAGCAACCCATCTGAAGATAAACTGTTCCGCAATACGGAACATTGCGGAACAGTTTAACTGACATTCATTGAATACCTTTTTTTGAATTTACGATTGATTGCCTTACAATAAACACACTCTATGCAATCTTTAATTCCTAAGAAAAATCCATCGGCAGCATTATTACGCAATTTCCGGCAAGTACACCGGAAGGTCGCAATAGTACTTGTGTTATTTTTCTTTTTTACCGCTGTCACCGGTTTGCTTTTAGGCTGGAAAAAAAACTCAGGCGGGTTGTTACTTGCTCCTACCGGGAAAGGAGTTTCCACGGATGTAAAAACCTGGCTCACCCTCGACTCCCTTCATAAAAAAGCGATACAGGTACTGCATGACTCCATATCTCCTGAACTGTCACCTGTTTTAGACCGAATTGATGCAAGGCCTTCCAGGGGTGTGGTAAAATTTGTTTTTGCCGATCATTACTGGGGTATACAACTCGATGCTGCAACCGGCGACGTAGTATCCATTGAGCGCCGGAACAGTGATTTTATTGAAGACCTTCATGACGGTTCCTTCTTCGACGCATTGTTAGGAACAAATGATGAACCCATCAAACTGGTTTATACAACGGTGATGGGTAGTGCACTTACTTCTTTTATCTGTTACCGGCTTCTGGCTTTGGTATGGACCGAAGCTGATGCGGAAGAAGGTAAGGAGTGGTCAATAATAAATCAACGAATTTTTATTGCTATATCCTGGTTTCTCGGTTCCTATCAAGTTGAGTCGCTATTCAATTCTTCAGGCCCGGATTCAGTCAAGATATAATTTATTATAATAATATCCTCCGGCCTATTAACTCCTCCACAATTGCCGTTGTTTTTTTGAAAGGGTAACAAATACCTGCTTCAGGCGTATTATTTCCCATTTCAGTCAAACAAAATTGAAGCCCTCCCCTTTTTCAGGTAGCTTGGTTGGCAGCATGATCCTTAATTAATCAGGTAGTTGATAATCTTCAATTTCAAATCCCTTTTTACGTGGACTGCATTTTTACCTCTCTCCGATTTAATATTCTTGATTGCCCCAAATTTATGCTGAAGGCTATAGTGATTTGGGGCATAATTGCTGTTGCAGGATTTAATATAGTATCCGCCCAACTACCAGTACCGCCCGTTATTACACCTGAAACCAACTCCGGCAATCAGTTTACAGGTTTCTTATTAGGTAATCCAAAAGAACCAACAAGAGATTTAACCGGCACTTCAACCACATTCATAGAAAATATCGGGCAGTATGGGCACCTGGTGAACGGATATGAAAATATGGGTCCGGTTGCGTACGGATATGAAGGATTTCAAATGCCCGCCCTGGTAACCACTAAGGGAGTTCTTTTTCTTCAAAGAAAGATTAAGGGTCCGTCAGCTGAAGAAAAAGAGGAAATGGAACAAAGGGGAATGACAGAAGAAGCGATCAATGAAAAGGTAAAAATTACCGATCGTGTGATTACCATGGAATGGCTGAATGCAAATCCCAATGGTTATATAGTGGCGGAAGAAGAGGCAACCGGTTATTGCACTTATGGTATGTTGCACGGGAAGGCGCGCACCTTTAAGAAAATTACTTGTAAAGAGGTATATCCCGGGATTGACATAGAATATTTATTCAATAGCAAAAGCAATGTTGGGTTTGAATACAATATCATTCTGAATCCCGGAGCAGATATTACCCAACTGCAATTGCTTTGGGGCGGTGATACAAGAAAAACACTGACAGATAAAAACGGTGACCTGAAGATCTCTTCTGATCTTGGCAGTTTCAACCACAGCTACCCTGTTAGCTTTTATGCCGGCGATTCTATCCGCAAAATCGGGATCACCACGTTGCTGCAAGAAAAACTCCTGACATTCCAGGCTCCCGGTGGCTATGATAAAACCAAAACGTTAGTTATTGATCCATTCATCAGTGCTACGGGTAATCTCACCGGCACCAATGCAGGAAAAGCAAAGGATGTTGATTTTGATTATGCAGGCAATGTGTATGTAACAGGAGGCGGAGATGGTAATGTATATCAGCTTGCCAAATACAATGCCTCCGGTGTATGGCAATGGACATTTAACGGAACACTTTCTATTCCCGCCTGGACTTTCGGTATCTATTATGGTGGCTGGGTAGTAGAAAAAACTACGGGTAATGTCTATCTCGGCCAGGGATTTAATTCCGGTACCGGATTTAAGATCATCAGGCTCAACACGGCCGGATTGTACGACAATTACATTACCACTGCTAACACCAGTTTCCAGGAAGACTGGAAGATGTTATGGAGTTGCAACAATGGATCGCCACAAATCCTGATTGCGGGTGGTGGTACCAATTCAAATATCAACTTTGGTGTTTGTACCCCGCCTTCTACCGTGCTTTCTTCTCTTAATGTTACGGGAATTCCCTATAGCACATCCACAGGATGGGCACAGGATATTGCCGATATCATTATTGATCCGGTTTCGAATGATATGTATACGATTTACGGTTCCTTGTATGGCACCCCTTCCCTTTCGAATAAAATATACAAGAACCCGGCGCCTTACAGCGGGGCAACCGTTTCGTGGAATGTTACTTCAGGTTTTATCGCTATCCAGGAAATTGCCAATCGCCCATACATGCTGGGCATGCAGATAGAGAACTCCTGCAATGTATTTGGCATCAACTCCACCTATCTTTTTTACTGGGATGGCAAGAACCTGAAAGCTATTAACAAAGCGACCGGTGCAGGTGTTGGGACAGCGCTGAGCATCGCAGGCAATACACAATTAATGAGTGGTGGTATTATCGCTGATGAATGCAACAATATTTTTATTGGATCCACGAACGGAACAATTAAAGTTTACAAATTCAATGGTTCCACTTTTGATGATGCCGCCAATCCTGATATCAGCATCAGTGGTTTCAGTACCAAATCAGTCTATGATCTTGCTTTTGATGAAGCGAAGACTTTACTCTATGCAAGCGGAGATGGCTTTGTGGCATCGTTTGATATTTCTTCATACAATTGCGCGAGTACTTCTTATACCATTACGCCATCCCCAAATTGTGCAACCGCATCCGTAACAACAAGTATTAGTCCGGCACCACCATCAGGTTCCGTCGTTACTTATAATCTGTATATAGGAAGCAATCTCGTGGCTACGAATTCCACCGGTACTTTTACCGGGCTTACGCCCGGTATTACCTATACCATCGTCGCCTTCATCAATCAAACCTGCAGCGGTACCTCCACAACTGCTGATTTCTTTTTGCCGGGCCCGGCACTTACTGTTAACAGCACCAACACTTTATGTGGCAGCAATACCGGATCTATTTCTGCTTCCGGAACAGGTGGCTCTTTACCTTATACTTACAGTATTGATGGTTTTACTTTTCAAGGTACCGGCTCCTTTACCAATTTAGGCGCCGGCGTGTACACTGTCACCATAAAAGATGCAGGTGGTTGCAGCACTACTTCTACCGTAACCATAATCAATTCAAACGGGCCATCGTTAACATTCACTAAAACGGATGCGTTGTGTAGCAGTAACAATGGAACCATTACGGCCAATGGCAGTGGTGGTGCGCCGCCTTTGGAATACAGTATTGACGGTTCAACGTTTCAACTCAATAATTTTTTTACCGGGCTTAGTGCAGGCACTTACACGCTGACTGTGAAAGATGCAACCGGTTGCCTGAATGAAGTGGTTGTAACGATAGCCAATACAGGTGGGCCGACACTTACAGCCACACCGGCCGCCACCTATTGCAACAGTAACAATGGTAAAATAACTGCGTTTGCAACCGGAGGAACAGCACCCCTTCAATATAGTATTGATGGAAATAATTTCCAGGTCAGCAATGTCTTCACCGGACTTTCCGCCGGAATGTACACAGTAACCGTAATGGATGCTAACGGTTGTATTAGTTCCTATACTGTAACGATAGCCAATTCTGCCGGACCAACGGTAACAGCAACCACCACAGCAGCAGCCTGTGGAAACAGTAATGGTACCATTACTGCAACCGGCTCAAGCGGAACGGCACCACTTCAATACAGCATCAACGGGATTACTTTTCAAAGCAGTGGTTATTTTGGCGGACTTACTGCAGGATCCTATACGGTAACTATTAAAGATGCGAATGGATGTACAAGCACAGTAAATACTACAGTCAGCAATTCAAATGCACCAACCGTAACTGCCACATCCGTTTCAGCAACCTGTAATACAAGTAATGGCTCAGTTACTGCCATTGGTACCGGAGGTACAGCACCATTAACTTACAGCATCAATGGTTTTACGTTCCAGGGAAGTGGATTATTCAGTGGACTTGCTCCCGGAAGTTATACCATACTTGTAAAAGATGCTTTGGGATGTATTGGTGCAACTATTGTTGCCGTAACCAATACTTCAGGTCCTTCAGTTACAGCAACCGTAACCCCTTCTTCCTGCGGAGCAAACAATGGTATCATAACCGCAAATGGAACTGGCGGTACCGGATTACTGCAATACAGTTTAAATAGCGGCACTTACCAGGTGAGCGGCATTTTTTCAGGTCTTACTACGGGTACTTATACCCTTACCGTAAAAGATGCGAACGGTTGCATCAGCACGATTACGGTAATCATGACGAATGCTTCCGGCCTATCTGTTACTGCCAGTTCTATTGCCACACCCTGCAGTGGCAGCGACGGCATTATTACTGCACTAGCTGCAGGCGGTGTTGGACTTTTGCAATACAGTATTGATGGCTCCACTTTTCAAAGCAGTAATGTATTTAGCGGGCTAGCTGCAGGCATTTATACCGTTACGGTTAAAGATGCCAATGGCTGTTCGGCTACCGCTACGGTGACCGTTACCATTGTATTCTCTCCAACGGTAACTACTGTGGTTACCAATGCGAACTGCACCAGTAGCAATGGAATTATTACGGCAACCGGAGCAGGCGGCACACCACCCTATACGTATAGCATTGACGGAACAAATTTTCAAAGCAGCAATGTAATTACCGGTCTTGCGCCGGGAACGTATACTGTTACCGTAATGGATGCTGCTGGTTGTACCGGAACAACCAGTGCTACGATCATTAATGTAGGTGCCGGACCGCCACCGTCTATCATAATCGTTAAAGCCGATAATATTCCCTGCGATGATTCAGGTGATCTCGGTGAAATAAAAGTTACCGGAAGCGGTGGAACAGGTCCTTACGAATTCAGCTTTGAAGGTGGGCCATTTGACAATGAAGACAACTGGGATATTGACTCAGCCGGTACGTACAGCGTTACGATCATGGATGCCAATGGTTGTACTACCACCATTGAAATTACCATTAGTGTTGACGTTGCTCCGGGATTGACTGCTGTTGTTACCAATTCAGCATGCGGTAGCAGCACGGGTATTATTGTTGCTTCGGGTAGTGGTGGTGTTCCCCCATACAAATACAGTTTGGATGGTGGTGCTTTTCAATCAAGCGGCACATTTACCGGGCTAGCCCCGGGAACCTATACCATTACCATTAAAGATGATGAAGGAGACTGCAAGCCATCCATCACTGTAACCGTTTTAAGTATAGGCGGACCAACTGTTACGCTTGTTAAGACCGATGCAACCTGTGGATTGATCAATGGTACTATCACAGCAACCGGAATTGGCAATGCACCGCTTACTTATAGTCTTAACAATGGCGCTTTTCAAAGCGGTAATGTCTTTTCAGGACTAAATGCCGGTACTTATACCGTATTAATAAAAGACGCCATTGGTTGTTTAGGCGCTGCTATTGTTACCATTTCAGCATTTTCTGTTCCTTCCGTTAATGCTGTTGCTACAGGAACTTCCTGCGGGTTAGTAAATGGTACCATCACGGCCAATGGAAGTGGTGGCAGTGGCACATTGCAATACAGTTTAAATGGAACTACTTATCAAACAAGTACTGTATTTACCGGACTTGCTGCCGGATCTTATACTGTTTGGGTGGTTGATCCGAATGGTTGTTTTGCAACTTCCACCATAACGGTAACGGCTACATCATTGCCTGTTCTTACTGCCTATGGCATTCCTGCTTCCTGCGGAAGCAATAATGGTTCCATTACCGGAACGGGATCCGGTGGCACATCACCTTACCAATATAGTATTGACGGTTTCACTTTTCAAAGCAGCAGTAGCTTTTCAGGATTGGCTGCCGGAGCGTATACACTTACCATCAAAGACCAGAACGATTGTCAGAATACAACTATAGTTAATATTCCCAATTTAAATGCGCCAACTCTGGTCACTTCTACCTCATCTGCCAAATGTGGTAATGCCAATGGTACCATTACCGGCACAGGATCTGGTGGCACACCTCCATTGCAATACAGTATTGACGGCATCAATTTTCAGAGCTCAGGCATCTTTAATGGAGTGGTTGCCGGGATATATACGGTTACTGTGGAAGACGCCAATGGTTGCATCACTACGAAGTTGGTAGATGTAGCAAACATAGCAGGGCCTTCTACATTAACTGCCACTGTAGCAGCAGCTACATGCGGAAACAATAATGGCAAGATAACCGCTGCGGCTAGTGGTGGCACAGGCGCACTCACATACAGCCTCGATGGTACTACTTACCAGGCAGGTACTGTTTTTACTCCGCTCGCTTCCGGCACTTATACACTTTGGGTAAAAGACAATAATGGCTGTACAAAAACACTTACCGTAACTATTCCCAACCTGGAAGGACCACTATTAACTACTACCACTTCACCTTCTACCTGTTATGCAAATGATGGCACCATTACAGCCAATGCAACCGGCGGAACGGTAGCTATTACTTACAACAAAGACGGAGGTGCCTATCAATCCGGCAATATATTCACAGGATTGGCGCCCGGTGATTATGTTATCAATGCAAAGGATGCCAATGGTTGTATCAGTACTGCTACCGTTACAGTTGGTGCACTGGCAGGTCCATCAATTGCTGCAGTAACCAGTAGTTCAGGCTGCGGAGATGGTGCTATTACAGCAACCGGTTCAGGAGGCAATCCCGGTTATGAGTACAGCATCGATGGTGTTAACTTTCAGACAAGCAATGTTTTCGATTGCCTTCCCGAAGGAACCTACACCGTAACCGTGATGGATGCAAACGGATGCCTGAGTACCATAGTGGTAGATGTTACCAATGTGCTTCCTGTTTCACTGCTCTATTTTACAGCGCATACGGTAAAAAATGTGGTGGTGCTGGACTGGTCTACTGATTCAGAATTTAACAACGACTATTTCACGGTAGAAAAATCAAACCAGGAAACCTCCTTCAAACCGATTGACACGGTAGATGGTGCAGGTAACAGCCTGGTGCCACATTTTTATGCTGCATACGATGAACATCCATTTGGCGGGATGAACTACTACCGTTTAAAGCAGACCGATTTCAATGGCAATTACAAATACTCCAACGTGGTGAGTGCGGAACTGGCAAGTACCTTTTACTTTCACCTTTATCCCAATCCGGCAGGTGAATACATTACCATCGTCACTGACCAGGTTTTTAACCATATCGGAATCAGTGATGGCACCGGAAGTAACCTCATAGAATTCAAAGGAGAATTTGGTAATAAAACGGTGCTGCATTTAACAGGCCTTGCTTCGGGAACATATATTTTGAAAGCAACTTCCGGTAACGGTAGTACGCAATCAATTATGTTTATTAAGAATGTAAATGATACGAAGTAGTTGCGGTGATCTTATTCTTAAGTTCAATACTCATAACAGTTGCTATAAAATCTGTGAAAAATGCAGTGAGTTGGCAGGAGTTGATGACGACTGAATAAGTACCCTAACTTTTTATCCAGATAGGCATTTCATAATTTTAGTAATAGCATACTGAATAGCGTCTTTTATGCAAGAAGATTACAAATCCCCAAATATGAAGAACCGGTTTATAAACCGGTCCACTTGGACGTAACTCTTTTGCAATTTTTCGTTCCTTCCTGCATTCATTCTGTGATATGCATGATTTTGTATGGCTTATGCAAAACAAAAAAAACTTCCGCAAGTCCACTTTAGTGTCAAAAATTTGGCGGCAACGAAAATAACTGTTCAGGAACTTGACAAACGGTATATCAGGCATATATATTCGCCGCCTGAAACAACTAATATGAAAACAAAAATTATCCTGCATGAAATTTCCCTTCTTACCGAAGGTACTGTTCCGGTTACTCGCGACTATACCGGTAGTAAGCTTCGGGTCTCCTTTCTTCCAAACGTCCAATTTGATGTTCAGCCAAACGGAACAGTTGAAATAGAATATGGAAACGACATAGCCACTGACACTACTGTTATCGTTTCTTTAAAAGCCGCTGAAGGAAACATATTAACCACCCAGGAATTTCCCGGCACCAATTTTATCGGCAAACCGGAGGTTCAAATTACGTTTTCATCAGGAAGCGTAATGCTGGAAAGAACGCAACAGGATGCTGGTCCGGAGCTTTCCATTGTTAATGGACGTTTGCTTGAACTTCATGGCAAGGGAAAAATGAATGATGTGCAATTGATTTTTTATACAAGCACTATAGAATCACCGGAACTATTTATTCCGATTGCTACTATAGTTACCGAAGCAGGGGGCTATTTCATACTACCTTACCCTAAAGGAAAATTCAGGGAGGCTTATGTAGTTCCAGGAATAGAGACCGTGGAATCGAAATACTTTATCTCTTTGGTTAGTGATGGAGAAGGAAACTTTTCATTTCCATCACGTCTCATTATTGTTGTTGAAACCGGTAACGATGCTCAGAATGAAAAACACGAGCAGGATTGCGGTTGCGAAGCACTTGGCAATTTCCATGAACAAAAACGAATACTGGAAGAATTTTCATATTGTTCTATAATTCGTACCTCTGATCCTGAAATTAAAGCATATACTGTAGAGGATCAGGACGAAATATCACTAGCTGATTTTATCCAAACAGCACCCGGCTTCGGCAAAGATATTCTGAACGATATCAAAGTTAATCCGGACAAATTGCCCTTGATGGAAAATTTCGAACAAGGCACTTCCGGGGCACCACCTGCTGTTTTGGGTGCATCGGGGCTTGTTATTGCCCGCGGTGTCGATGCTTCCGATACAGAAGACGACCTTAATGAAATTAAGAAAAAGATAAGCAATGTAAAGATCCGCAAATCTGTAGCACGTGAATTCATAAACCGGAATGGAGCTGTTACCGCCAAGAACTACCAGCAACTTATTGCAAAGCAGGAAGAAGCAAAGCAACGTGATATACTGAACCCTGCAGCTATCAGCTCAGGTGGCAGAATGGAACTGGATACGCAACATGCAGTTGATTGGGACGAAACGCCTACGCAATACGTGGCTACTTCTATAGCCTATGGGCATATACTGCATTATAAACAACAATGGATTGCAGATGGATATTCCATGGGTGATCTTGTTTATAGTTTACCGCTTGCACCCGGACAGAAAAAACAAATTGCAGTAATTGATTTTGACAGGAATGAACGGGCTACCAATTCGCAAAGAACTGACTATCGGGAATCACTTGAAAATTCACTGAGCCGCGACCGCGACATCAATGAAATTGCAAATGGTATTTTATCTGAGTCTATAGATGGCACTTCTACGGCGAATGTTGCTACCGGTGGAGGTGGCATTGGTGGTGCGATAGGTCCAATCGTTTTTGGAGTAGCAGGTGGATACAGCCGCGCTTCATCTACTGCATCTCAAAATTCAATGCGATCAACCTCTGCCAACAATTTGCAGTCGCTCACTGACCGTACGGTGCAATCTGCCAGTGCCGTTCGCAGCCAACGTTCCACGGTAGTACAATCCGTTTCGCAGGAAGAAACCATGCAGGTTACCACGGAGTCCGTCGCCAATTACAATCACTGTCATGCCATCACCATTCAGTATTTTGAAGTGTTGCGTCACTTTAAAGTACAACACAGATTGACAGACGTACAGGAGTCTTTATTCATTCCATTACCCATCAGTCCTTTTGATTTAGAAAAGGCAAGAAGATGGAGAGAGCCCCTGGCAAGAACGATAAGAGACCGTTCGCTTCGAACTGCATTTGACGCATTACAACGTGTACAAGACCGATGGGAAAACAGCAACATTCCCAACACGACTGTCGCTGATGAACAGATTCTGAATCTTGCAGGTAACCTGAAACTCAGTTTCAATTTTTCGCGTCCTGCAGATAAACTGGTTCCTGTTGAAGTAGATGGAGTAACCACTAATGTACCGGAGTTTGAACCTTCAAACTGGAGCTGGATGAGTGTTTTACTTGGAAAAGATCCGGCACAGTTTCACCAGCAGTATATTAAAGATACATATGCAAAGGACGAGGCTTTTCACAAGCAACTTGGTTTATTGATAGCACGCGCCATCGTAAATCGCCTTGAAGTGAGATTAGTTGATAAGGATGGTAATGAATCAGCTACATTGAATACGGATGCCTCAATTGGTTCCGGTTATCTGCAGGGCAAACCAATGTCTGTTTCACTTCGCTTTTCTCCACCGATTAATCATAAACGTAAAGACATACTATATATAAAGATCAATATCAAAAGCGGGACGGCCCTACCTTCATTCTGTAATGCAATTATTCATTCAGGAAGTATGATGTACAACACCCAGCATTATAGTGGTGCACTTTTCAATTATGGAAACATCAGTAACGATTTGATGGAAGGAGACAGTGCAATGATCTTTACGCCGCTTTCTCAAAATGAGTTGCGCAATCCGAGAAAAGACGATATAGACCTTGTAAACCGGCTTATCCATCACCTCAATTCCAATCTCGAATATTATCATAAAATGCTGTTCCTGATGATGACGCCCGAGAGGCGCTTCATGTTGCTGGATGGTATTAAGATAAAGGTGCCGGGTGAAAAGCCGACAGATCCGCAGGAATGGCGCAGCGTTGCTTCTGTAGTGATAAATAAACTGCTTGCAGTAGTGGGCAACTCTATGGTTTTTCCGGTAGTGCCCGGTTTAAATCTGAATCCTGAATTCAGATTGAAAGCAGATGAACAAACCGGCGAAATGATTCCCTTGCTTGACTATTACCAGCATGAACCTATGGATCCCATGCACATCAGCGTTCCTACTAAAGGTGTTTTTGCAGAAGCAATGATGGGCAAATGCAATAGCTGTGAAGTGATTGATGAAAAGCGTTTCTGGAGATGGGAGCAATCACCAATTCCAGACAGTCCAACTGCGATTAATCCTATTAGTCTCGACAGTCGGCGGGCGGATCCTGGTAATCTGCAACCGGCTCCATTAGCAAATCCGGTAGTGAATATTCAAAATGCTCCGGCAGCACCTGATCCTTCAGGCATCGGAGGTGTTTTGGAACTCCTCGGCAAAGGAGACTCCTTCCGAGATCTGACAGGGCTAACTCAAAATCAACAGAATGCACTAGAAGGATTAAAACAATCAATGAGTACTGCTCAAAGTTTTGGTGCAATGGGATTAGATCTTAGGAAAGCCCAAATGCAGCAGGATATGCAAAAAGAACGCTTGCGAACCATGAAGGATCTTTATGAAAAAGGGAAGATTAATAAAGAGGATATGGATAAAGAGTTAAAGGATGCCAACAAAGATCCTGAACTCACCAATGTGATAGACAGAAACAATGCGGCTAAAAACGGAGATATAACAACTGAACAACGCGATGCTTTAAATCCTCCGACACCACAACAGAAACTAGACACACTCAAGAGTAACCTGTCGTCGATACAGGAAGCAGTGCAAAATGGTACCATCACCAAATCAGCCGGCACCTCCATTGCTGAAGAATTAATGAAAAGCAGCATGTCAGGTGGTTCTGATGAAGTAGTTAGCAGGGTGAAAGAAATGGCTTCTGAATTTCAGGGAAGTATCAGCAGTATTAAAACAGGTGCTGATGGAGCAGTGGAGATAAAAGGTGATATGCTTTCTGTTCCAAAAAATCCAATGATTGATATTGAAACAGTGAATTCGACTGATTCACTTACGTTTGATCAACGTTACCACTCATTGCACGGAACCACCATATTACATGCCTATGTGTACCCGGAAGTAAAAGCTAAGGTGAAGTCTTTTAACTGGATTAACCTGAATGAAGACAAAATCAATCTTATTAATAAATCTGCAACCTCGGTAACTGTTCAGGGACTCAAACCGGGCATCTGCGAAGTACTATTTGAGATCAGGGATGCAGAAGGTCAGGTAATTGATTACAAGCGCATACCGTTATCCGTACCTCAGTACTACAGGCTGTTTGAATCGTCTGACTATACTGCCAGCGCTGACCGTGTTCCTCCGGGTGCAACGGCGCCAAATACCTTTAACGGAGTATTGGCTTATGCAGGACTACTCGATTCAAGAGTTGAGATTTACAGGAAGGCAAAAGGAATTGCAGAAGAACTATTGAGAGAAGTAAATGTGAGAATTGCATGGGAAATGATGGACGAAATAGTACCAAATTTTGTAAAGCCTGATGATATTGGTACAATTTCAATCGGTGGGTTTAGCGATTTCGTTAGATCCATTGGTTACACTGAGAGCCATGATCCTTTTGATTCCAACAACGAACACATCATGGTTACTATTGGAGCTATTGCAGATTATCTTTCAGAGGAGAGAATTGCAGAACCACTGGATGAAAGACAAAGGCCCCTTCAAACCATTGTTCAAATAATGAGGAATGAAGGAATCAGCATAGAAACCAGAAATGCCCTACGACCGCTATGGCTGGAAATTTTCAGCAGAACATTTGGTTTCGTTATTGCACATGAGACCGGGCATAGCATCCTGGCACTTCGTGGACACCATACGTCTGAGTTTGATCCGGATGACATGATGGGAGCCGGATTTGATGTGCTGGATATCGGTTTAGTAATTACCGATATGGCACAATGGCCATTTGAAGGCAGTTATGAATGGAGAGCGCTTAAGGGTTTCAATCAGAACAATCTCAACAAGATTAAAGATTATTTACCTGTAGGAGCAGATGCACCGTATAATTCATTTTATGAGATGACGTTTGTTCAACCCTGAGTTTGTTCTGTATTTCCAAATTACGATGTAAGACTTATGAAGTAAGATGTAAGACAAAGGCGTTCCCGGATAGGGAGCGCTTTTTTTGGCCATACTACCTTTGGCTAGTGAAGATTTTTCAGCTGCACAAGGTACTACCTTCACTATCTTTTGTTCAAATTTTCAAAAGTCTGACGATAGCTTCATAGAAACGGAATCTCCACCCGCCGCCAATAACGAAAGTAATCTCCCTTGAAGAGCGAAGCAAGAAATAAATCCTATAATTGCAAAAACATTAGGTGCAAAAAGGCAATGCAGCATTTCCAGTTGCTTACCGCCGGCCTCCTGAAATAATTAACCTGTGATTATGAAAGCAACAAGAAACATCCTCATCGGACTCCTGCTCGGTGCCGCGATTGGATGGTTCCTGGGCTTTCTTCGCCTTCCCGGTATAGAAAAGTTCCCTTCCTTCCTCATGGGTTTTATCGCATGTATGCTTCTTTTGCTGCTGGTACTCACCTTGCTTATCGCCTGGAACAAACATACTTACCTGCTCCGGATGATCGGCAAAAATGCGCCCACTAAAGATTCAAATACGCTTACCCGGACTTATAGCATCCTTTGGATATGGGTTGCAGTCTTTATTGTTGGCGGAGGATTGCTCAGCAGCTTTTTGATTTACAAGCAGGGCAGGTTATTGTAAAACACAATTGCAAAACCAAAACAGAAAGATCGGGGAACGGTCGGTGCGGAGGGAGTCAGGGCGTAAAGGCAGCCAGGTAATTTTAATGAGTAACCTGCTGAAAAAGGTGGAGGAAGAGCTGAAGCAAAACAATACATTGAGTGATGCTGTGATCGCGAGAATAGCAGCGCTTAGTTTTTCTTTTAAGCCCTACAAATATTTAGAAGGTGATAGCTTATCAGGGAAAGAATATAGTCCTGAAAGAGGACAACTATTGATAACCCTGTTGCTGATGAAAATAGATACAGGTTCTTTTACTAAAATAAAACAACGTACCACTTTTGCCGGTGCCGATTTGAGAGGAGCAGATTTAAAAAATGCAGACCTGAGCTATTCAACCCTGGGTAGTGCAAATTTTAAAGAAACAGACTTGAGTGATGCAAACTTGAAAAATGCTGATTTGAATGATGCAAACCTATGGGGAGCCAATCTAAACAGGGCCAACCTAAGCGGAGCTGATTTGAAAAGGTCGGACCTGCGTTGGGCTACATTAAATGAAAGCAACTTGAAATTCGCCAATATGAATGGAGCGCAATTGTCGGGAGCCCAATTAATAAAGGCTGATATACAGCAGGCATTTGTTCAATATGCTGATCTGGGTGGAACCCTCTTCAATGATGCCAACCTGTCCGGCGTGAACTTCCTGGGCGCTAAAATGAATAAAGTAAATTTCAACAACGCTGATTTAAGCAGGGCTGATTTAAGAATGAGCAATTTGGATGAAGCCATTTTGCTTGGAACGGAGTTGAACAAGGCTTTAGTCGATTCCAACTGGGTTGAAAAACTCAGTGACTGGCGACTAACGGGATCGAAAGAAATTCAAAGCAGTTACCATGTTATTAGTGATTCTTTAGATCAGTGGAAACACCCGGTTTACCACTTGAGAAAAATAAAAAAATAAAGAATGCTCCCTCCAATTTGATTAATACTTACCAAACGACTTTGTGTTTAACACCGCATTAAGTTTCCGCGAAAATTTAATCACCGCTTCATCTTCAGCTTTGAAAGGTTTAAAGCCAATCTGAAAAGACCAACTGTAATAATGCTGCAGGTCATTCAGGTAGTTTGCCAATAATTCCGGCGTCCACCATGTTTTTCGGGTAATAGCATACTTCGCCTTTAGTTGCTTTCCTAACTCCTGCCCCCATTCATTATTGATGATGTCCACATAATTGTCAACCGGCCCTTCTTCGAGGTCGTTGATTTCCCGCTCTGTAAATTTTCCGAGTATTAATTGAGGATGATGATACCGTTCATGTGCATCGGCGACAAAATCCGCCAGCTCTTCAGAAAAGCAGGAAGTAATAAATGCCTGCGCCGTGATGTGATTAAATGTGTTGAGATACCCTTTTTCCGTCGTGTCTCTGGAATTAACGAAGGCCAAAGCGGTGGTATTGATATTTCGGACGGAGCTTTGCGCCAGGGTAAAAAAAGCGACATCACCTTCTCCAAAGAGCATGGGTCTTAATCGTGCCAAAAGAAAGACTCGTTCCAAATCCTTTCTGTTACTCACAGCATATGGCGATTGAAAAACGATACTAAGCCGATCGCTGAAACCACCGTCTTTTGCTTCGACGATATCACCCTGGCTAACACCTGACTCCAATACACTAATAACCCCCCTGCCATTGCTGCAGTGCCTTATGAAAACCTTTGCATTTTTATGAATCGTGCTATCATGCTCAGCGTTGTCGTTTAAATATTCAATTTCTATTACCGAAATTAATTCCTCAAAAGATGAAAACCTGGTACCAAGTAAGGCACCTCTTACTTGATTATAGTTATTGTCCCTTCGCGGAGCTAAGGAATCACTATCCTCTGAAGTATCATCAGCACAACTGTTGGCATAGACTGTAGTATCCTGCTGCGGCCGGCTACAGCCAAACCAACCGAGCAGCAAAAGCACGATGAAAAACCGGCTAGCATTTATGTTACGCATCTACCATCTCCATACAGCTTTTTCATTGTCAATCTTCACCTTTTCTGTATTATGCAAAATAAAATGCTTTGGCTTACTATCCCCTTTTATGATCACCGAATCAATAGTCAAATTACGAACATCATCAAAAACCAGCGCCGGCCGGTAGTCAGGAGCTGCAATACTGATTTTAATATTCTTCATCGACAAACCATCCACATGCCTCACATAAAACCCCCAGGCAGGTAATTCTCTGAACATGGAAAACTCCGGATAGTAAGCAACTTGCTCGGGCACGTCATCCAATCGTGACAGTGGCATGTTTGCCAACCCGTCATTCCCTCTGCCCGGGTAAATGATTTCAATGTTTTCAAGAACTACATTTTCTACCCGATGACCCGGTATGCCTGTGATGGACGAAGGAAATGTATTATGGAAGAAAGGAAGATCCGGTCCACGGATTTCATAGGCATGGTCGGGACGGCCGAACGGTACTTCCACTTTCATGTTTTTAATAGTAACATTCTTTAGTGCTCCCGCATCCCGCGTTTTGTTTCTGTCACCCAGCCGGATGAAGATGGCATTTCCTGTATTGACGGCTTCAATATCGTTCACCAGTATGTTTTCAAGAAGTCCACCATCTACACATTCAATGGCTATAGCAGACCTGAATGTGTCATAGATCCTGATATGCTCAATTACCACGTTTCTGAATCCTCCGTGTGACCTTGTACCAAATTTGATGGCGCTGGCGCTGGAGCGCACAGTACAATTGGCAATATAAATACTGTCACAATAATGATCATCGGAATGCGACTTAAGGCAAATGCCGTCATCAGAAGCATTGATGTTGCAATTCGTGATGCGCACGTTTTTACAATCCTGAATGTCAATGCCATCATTATTCCAATAGGCATCGCTGTTCACATGAACACTGTCCAGGATAACATTGGTACACTCTTCATAGGTTTGCACCCAGCACGCTGCATTCAGCAGGGTCACATTTCTGACTTCGATATTCTTACATCTTACAAATTCGATGAGTTGAGGACGTACCAAATACGAGGGCCTCATTTCAACGAAATTATAAGAGGCGCTATCGAGTTCTC
Source organism: Chitinophagaceae bacterium (assembly GCA_016704325.1). GTDB lineage: Bacteria > Bacteroidota > Bacteroidia > Chitinophagales > UBA10324 > JACCZZ01. The sequence continues at coordinate 624,746 of JADJAG010000004.1, read as the reverse complement.
CTGCATAAAAAAAGACTGTCGATATGGAGTGCCAAGCGGCGTCCCTGTCCATCTATTTGCCCCTTGCCGGTAACAGCGATGTTGCTTTGACCATCTGCCAGCACGAGCGCAAGCCACCGGTTCAGCTTCAGATAATGATCCGGGTTGGTGCTTCCAAGTAAGACCGCTTTATCAAGCAAATGCAATTCAATACCTGATTTCAAAATGACACTGCCGGTTAAAAAAAGTCCTTCCGGTACTATCACACGACCGCCGCCCTTTTTATGTGCAGCATCAATGGCAGCTTGAATGGCAGTGGTATTCATTGCTTTTCCGTCAGGTATTGCACCAAAATCAAGTATGTTATAATCTTGTGCAGGCAGGATTTTTTGGGTAATGAGAAGAAAGAAGAAGATGAGTACAAACCGCTTCTTTAAAAAATAAAAATTGATAATTGATAATTGATAGTTGATAATTTGAAACATCTGCATTATGACATTTATTTTGTTTTGGAGGTTTTGATTATAGAAGTAAGAAGTCGAAGCAATTCTTCAATATCCAAATGCAAGCTTTCGAATTCCACTTCGGACATATAATCAACACGCCTAAGCAAGAGCAACCAATATTCAGTCTCGTTCGCCTCCTTTAATGCGATGGACATTTTATGAATAAAATCCGCTTTTGATTCTGCATGTTCTGATTCGCGAACTAAAGCCCCAATCGAGGTGCCGGAACGCAATAATTGTTTGCTCAAAACATATTCATTCTTCTTTCCGGAAAGATGCTTATATAATTTTGCAATTCGAATCGCGAATTGAAAACTTTTTTCCTTTACAATATTTTGCTTCATCAATTATCCATTATCAATTATCAATTATCAATCATTATCCATTGCTAATCAAAAATACATTTTCTGTGGTTCGCGGGGACGAACGATAGGATCTTTGGGAATGAATGTGATGTCAACAAAATCCATTTCACCATCCGCTGTAATTTTTAGCATTAACGATTGATAAGGTTTGAACTCGAATTTTTGGCGGATAGTTTTACCATTGATGCAGAGCGTTAGCTCACGAAAAAACGGATTGCTTCATCAATGACTGTCCTGAATATACCGGGTACTTCAGGTCTTTGGAAAAAGGTTGAGCCAGAAACAAATAGTGTACCATCTTTCTCTACCCGGCACCAATATTCTGGTAAACTATCTCCTGTATTAGTGGAGGATGCTGAACAACCTGTTCGAATTTTTGAGAGACGTTCCTTAATGCGGCTAATTCATTCAGCATCCTCTCATACTCCGGCAATTTCATGAAACCGGATTGTTTTGGAAGCCGCTTCAGGCACACCGGCAATCCTTCTTTTGCAAATGCTAAAACTTTTTTTAGTGCGCGAACATCCATGTACTCCACATCAACATAAAATGAAGAGAATTGTGCGTCTCCAACAATTAACTTTCCATTTTGAAATTTCGCTTCCTCAAAAAGTGTCTATTAATCCACATTGGATGATAGCCTTCGGTTTCTTCGGGAGGATATACATATCGCAATTCATATTCACCCCAAACCCAGACACGTTGCTGTTCAGGAGGATAGGTCCTTTCATCACACCATCTTCATAAGGAATGTAAACAGCCACATCCGTGTATGTCCTACCTTTCTGCATCAATCCGGAAACTTTTTCGATGTATGAATTGAAGGCCGGTAGTTCCCGGTGTCAGGCTTCCATTAGGTCCGAAATAGGTGGTAGCAAAAAGTCAATGCTATCGGAACCTTGCGGATTGTAGGGCATTCCATGATAAATATGGTGATTGATCCTGTGCAAATAATGCATCAGCTACCATTTTCAGGTCGGCAGTTTGTTCTTGTCGCAGGTAGGTTCCCGGAAATCCGTACACACAAGTAAAAGTCTCACTCGACACCAGTTTTTTGAAGCGAGGCATGCGGCAGCACTACGATCCTTCCATATCGCGGGTTGTTCAACATCGCTTCCGTTTCCGGAATATCAACGAGCGAGTAGAGCGTCATCACATCGGCAGGTGCGCCGAGACACTGCACTTTTGACCATGCTCCCAGTTCCTTGCATTTCTCCACGAAGGGTTTGTAATAACCATTCGTGACATAATCATCAATATGCAGCATATAATCGTAACGAACATCAGGAAAGGAATCGAGACCTGCTTCCATATAGGGAATAATGTCGTAACCGAATTTTTCTTTAAAGTTTTTCAAATCCATCTGTCCATATTTTATTCGTTGCATTCAGCTTGATCTCCCATGAATCGGTGAACAGTGCAGATTTGGTTCCTTTCAATGCACCACGCAGTGCATCAACCATCGGTTCTGCATAGATACGGAAGGAAGCGCTGTCGAGATGATTGACTACCCATTGTGTATCAGGATATGACCATGAATAGGTGAGCGCCTGCCTGGAAACCGGTATCACCATAAATCTGTGTGCTATGCGCTTTATCCATATACGTTGCCGCAATGATCCATGCACTGCCGAAGGTAAAATCGCAGGACAGTCCGATGGAGTCCGCATACGATTTGGTATAAGCCACCATATCCGACCATTCAGGGCTGAGCCATTTTTGTGCCGAGGTATCAATGGGATAATGGCGGTTGTATTTCTCTGCATACATTTTCTGGTACCGGTACAAGGGATACAGCCAGCATATTTCCACGCCGCCGAAATTCATTTCTTTCACCCAGTCGAGCTGGTGTTTGATATCCTTTTGTTTGATCTCTGTGGCAAACCACCACCACCGGACGAAAGGTTTGGAAGTGGGGTAATAGGAAACAGGATCAGTAACGGACGTAGTATTCTGGTTGCAACTATCCAGCCATCCAATAGTAAGAGCACTCAGAAAAAAAATGCAGAGGAGAAATTTCATTATGCGCAAATTTATGTAGTAGCTGGATTTTCTGAATATAAATTTAAATCCTTTCTATTGCAGCACGTTTCCAATTATTCCTGTGATAGCAATAAGTCAGATTGAGGTGAGAACGTTTCTTTTAACTATTTTCACTAAATAATAGTCAATTATGAGGATACTCCGTGCATTGTTAGTCATTTTATTTTTCACTGCATGCAAGAAGGATTCAAAGCAGGAAATGGTATGTCCTGATTTTGGTTATGAAAATGGTTATCAGATTGGAAACTCAACCGTCCATTATTATTCATCAGGTAACAATTTTACTGCGCTTGCTGTGTGGACCTCGAGCAACAATGTAACCACTTTAATAATTAATGGTCCGATGATAAACGATTCATCATTGCAAGATGAGATGACCATCCAATTCTATGGTAAGCAAACGGGTACTACACAATTATTCCCTATGGTTCAAATGGAAATCCTATTTCAGCCAATCAAGCAATCATGTGGTTAACAAATCAAGGTCCTTTTGTGTCTTATTCTGGTACTCTTGAAGTCACAGAATATGATTCTCAAGGGGGAAAAATTTGCAGGAGTTTTTCTGGAGATTATGTTCATGACACAACTCATTTGTTTGTCTCAAATGGCGCATTCTTAGCAAATGCAATGAGGCTGGGCAAATTCTCTTTACACATTCCGCCATTACGCAGCGTCAATGAATTCGGTTGAATTTGAACCCTACGCCGTGTCCGCGTAAAGCCTTGAGTAGAGCGCGGGACACGGTGGAATTCAAAAGAAATTGCTAAATCACGAATCCAGATAACATATAAAATTCAGCAATATGGAAAACAAAAAATCAATAGCCCTATTTGAAAACAAAGAAGTGATGCGACATTATGACGAAGCTACAGAAACCTTGCTTTTCTCTGTAGTGGATATTGTAGCAGGCTGCATACCAAATTGTCGCAAAGAGCCTGTATAGTAAATTATTCATAGTCGTCATTGCGAATCACGCCTGGATTACTCTTGAATTGACAGAGGTGTTACGAGGCGGGATGAAGCAATCCCCAATAGATTCATTATTTTCAAAGAGACAATTGCTAATTTCTGGGGATTGCTTCACCCTGCGGAATTAGTGAGTCGCTTAAGCAAGGATTTCAACCCGCAGGATTCGCAATGACGGCTTCTGAGCTCACTCCTTTGAACGCGACAATTTGGTATGCACCTTGTAGCGGCATTAACTGATTCTGCAAATGCAACGGACTATTTAAAGAAACTAAGAACGCGTGATGCCGATGTGGGGGTTTACATAGGGACAAATTGTCCCCAGGTAGAAATGCTCAGCAATGGTAAAAAGAGAAAAACATTAGCCGGTAATGTTAGAGATATTTTCCGTATCAATCATGTCATATTCAACATGTACCAAAGTGATCATTTTTTTGGGGTACGACACTTAGTACTTTTAAAAGGGAAAAAATTAGCGCCAAGACACGAAGCCGCGAAGAAATAAATAGGTCTGTTATTTATCCTCTTAAAGCATTTAGCAACAACTATAGAAGTTACTACTTACGCTTGGCGTCTTTGCGACTTTGCGCTTTACTATTCTTAACAAGGAACTGCCATTTGTCATACACACCATTTTTTGTTGTATCCCTTCTTGCAATCCTAGTTTATTATATTGCAGTATTTCAACAGCAATGATCATTTGCAAAAACTCCAGGAAGCGGTACGCATGAAACAGGTTCTCAACCGAAGAAAATTCCTCCACCTCGCTACAGGCAGCAGGCACGTTGTTTCTTCCTTTTGGTTTCCGTATCAACAGAAGTGCGGATGAACCGGATGATCCTGTTCTGAGCTACATCAAAGAGTCTATCGGCAAAACATTGCGGCCTTCTTTTGATGTTGATCCCTTGGGAAGAAGTATTCCCCCTACCATATGCTTTCAATGTGCCCTGCATCAGTGTTCATTTTCAAAACCTGTTTTATTATGATACCTATTTTCTGAATCGCGGGTTGATTGCACTTGGTGACATTCAACAGGCTGAAAATAATGTGAACGATATACTTTTCCTCGTGGACCGACTGGGTTTCATGCCCAACAGCAACCGGCTGGATATGACCAATCGCTCACAGCCTCCTTATCTGTGCATGATGGTGAAAGACGTATATGATGCTACAGGAAATAAAGAATGGCTGAAAACGGCATACCCACTGATCGGCAAGGAGTATGAATTCTGGATAACGAAGCGAAGTACCACGTACGGATTATCGCGTCATCACCATGATGCGACACAAGAATACCTGGCCGATTTTTGTGAGCACCTGAAAAAGTGCGCTTGCCATTGACAGCAACTACTGATGAAGAGAAAATTTCCATAGCCGGTCACCGTTTGGCTGAGGCTGAAGCAGGTTATGATTTTACTCAGGTTTGATGGCCGGTGTTCTGATTTTATTCCGGTGGATCTCAACAGCAACCCTATCAGTATGAAGTCACAATGTCTGATTTTGCAAGAGTGCTGGAAAACGGCGAAAGCAAATCATGGATGGATCGTGCAGTAGAAAGAAAGCAACGGATCAATGAACTCTTATGGAATGAAAACCGTGGCCTCTATCTTGATTACGATATGAAAAACGAAAGGCCTTCTGAGGTGACTTCGCTTGCCACCTTTCAACCATTATGGACAGGATGCGCTTCGGTTGGAACAGGCGAAACGCGTGAAAGAGCATTTAAAAAATATGAATTCGCTTACGGTGTGGTGCCATGTGAAGCAGCTTCACATGATTTCATTTACCAGTGGGATTATCCGAATACCTGGCCTCCGCATACTTTGATGGTAGCCGAGGCACTTTCCAGGTATAACTATAAAAAAGACGCTGACCGCATCCGTTCGAAATTTGTAAACACAGTACATGCTGTGTTTCAATCAACCGGCACGTTGTGGGAAAAGTACAATGCTGTGGAAGGAAATGTAAAAGTGAAGGAAGAGTATAAAACCCCGCCGATGATTGGATGGATGGCGGGGATTTATGCTTATATGCGGATTGTAACAAGACGCGGTTAGGATAAGTGCTCTGACTAGCCCACGAATACAGCCTGGAATCCAAGCCGAAAGGTTCGCATACGATGATTAATAAGCTGAACTGTAAAGTAAACTCATTCAGGTATCAAAAAACAGCCCCAAAACCATAAGCATAATATATTACATTATTCACGCAAATGAAGTACTTACTAAATTAACTACGCAGTAAACTGTAAATTGTCTGCTATCTTTGAATAGAAATTTATTAAATGACACCATGCAAAATACTATCAATAAAATAAGAGAATTAAGCTCAATCCTAAAGAATTCTCTTCCGATGAATGAAGTGTCTCAATCACGGTTGGATAAGAAGCTCCGACTTGAGTTTAATTATAATTCCAATCACCTGGAAGGAATACCCTTACCTATAGCGAAACTGAGCTGCTTTTGATTTTTGACGAAACGAAAGGAAACCACACACATCGCGAGTATGAAGAAATGAAAGCACATGATGTTGCTTTGCAATTGGTGAAAGATTGGGCTGCTGATATCAAAAGACCTTTATCAGAAGCCAACATCAAAATTTGAATGAAATTATTTTGGTAAGGCCCTTTTGGAAAGATGCAATAACTCTGACGGACAGAAGACAAGACGACTCATAAAAGTTGGCGATTATAAAGAATTTCCAAATTCAGTTCGATTGAGCAACGGAGAACTTTTTTGAATATGCTTCTGTTACTGATACGCCAATTTTAATGGGCGAATTGATACAATGGTATCGTGCGGAAGAACAGAAAACGAATTGCATCCGGTTGAATTGGCGGCAATGTTGCATTACAAATTAGTTCGCATACATCCATTTGACGATGGCAATGGCAGAATCTCCCGACTGCTTATGAATTATGTTTTGCTTAAAAATAATTTACCGCCTGTTATAATCAAATCTGCTGACAAGAGAAATTACATTTCATCTTTAAATAGTGCTGATACTGGCGACATAAATTCATTCATTAAGTATATTGCTCAGCAATTAGTATGGAGTTTAGAATTAAGTATAAAAGCAGCCAAAGGTGAAAGTATTGAAGAAGCAGATGATTTTGAAAAGGAAATTTCAATTTGGAAAAAGCAAGCTTCACAAAATGTTGTAACCCCGTTGCATCGCAATGATGACTTGATTTATGAAATATATACTCATGGTATCCAGGAAATGTTTGAACTTTTTGCAGACAAGCATAAACAATTTTATGACTTGTTTAATAAATCAATCTGTTTTACATACAAGAACAGTAACGGAAGAGAAGGAACTCAATGGTTGACTGATGAAATTGATAGAATTATTTTGAAACCAAAAGCAATGATTGCTGATGCAGGAGAAGCTCCTCAATTGATTATTGCTGCTGATACTTTCCGGAAACATTTTCATCCAGGTAAACCTGCAGGAATACAAATTCAATGCAAAGGATCCATTTACTATTCATGCACAACTTATGTTTAATTTTCATCCTTATAAATACGAAGTGAAATATGCAAATAAAAAGATTGAAAAGAATTACGGTGAGTTATTGGATACAGAAGAAAGAAAACAAATAATAGCGGACTGCCTTAAAGCAGTGTTTGCCGAAATCAAAGTGAAATCCGGGAATGGTAAATACTAACATACAGTTCAACAAACATTGGATGACCTTACTTCGTAATGGGAGTAATTCTATAGCTATTTATCAATGTCTAGCGGTAGACATCGAATTTGCCTGTTTATATCTGACTTTCCTCAAAACCTTAGAGCAGTGACCTCACAGCGGTGTATTGATTTTGCATTTGGTGTAACGGCAACTTAATTATTTCTTCCTCCATCATTTTCTTCGTTTTACACAAAATCGTGTTATGCAGATTACGGATGAGAAACTGGCAATAATTTTAAAAGTAATTGAATTGAATGACCTCAACGCTTTGAGTCAAATCCATGATCTGTTGGCAAACAAAAGTGCTGTTCCTTTAAGCAATAGTGAAAAGAAAAATATCAGAATCGTCCTGAAAGATCTGGAGGATGGGAAAATAGCTTCTCGTGGCGGTTTTGTTTCCTGACTATCTCTGATGAATTGAATTTTTCACAGCTCCCGGGAATTTTATACTTCCTCGATGCCTTCCTCCTCCTATTCTCAATCGCTGATGATTGAATTACTCAAGATGTAAGTTCAAAAGGAGAATCCTGTTTCACGTTCACAAACCGGTTCCTGCCGTTTACCAATCAGAATTGTGTTTCAAGAGGTTATGCCCCCATCTTTAAGCCACTCTTCAAAACAGTCCTTAAAAGGTGAGTTGTGAAGGATAACTTTCTAAAAGTAACACTATGCAGTATGCTACCATTTACATCTTATGCTTAGCTGTGGTACACACTCCTTTTTCCCTGATGGCACAAGGAGACTACAGCAAGACGCATAAAGAATCAGGCAATTCAAAACAATACCTGCAATATGTGGAGCCGGCCAGTCAGCCCGGCTGGATATTGTTCAGGGACCATACACCTTTCGATGCTGAAAAGATATTCCTTCAGCAGCCGGATCTTTTCGAACTGACCGGCAAAGATGAAATGCGAATCTGGAAAGAGCAGTATGACAAAGCCGGCAACAGACACCTGCGCTACATACAGTATCACGATGGCATCAGGGTGGAAGGGGCTGAATTAACAGTACATGAAAGAAATGGGAAGATTCATCTTGTAAGTGGTAATCATGCCGCTAATCTGGAGATAGGAATCATGCCTCAAATCTCATACGAACAAGCTATTGATCTGGCAATGGCCGCTTTACCTGCTGAGATGTACCTGTGGGAAGATCCAAAAGCCGAAAGCCGTTACAAAGAGCGGAATAAAAACGAAGCTGCTACCCTCTTTCCGCAACCGGAATTGTTGATTGTGCGAAATGACCCACTGAAAAACAATTCAACAAACTACAAGTTAGCATGGAGTGTAGTGATCAGTGCAAAATTACCCAGGCGAACAGAGGCCATTTACATTGATGCTGTTACCGGTGCGCTGCTGCAAAGCAAAAACATGGAGCATGCTTGCGGTACTGTAAATTTCTGGCCAGACTTTGAGACTACCTTTAACGGGGAACAATTTATCGAAGTAAGCGATGAATCGTGTTACCAGAATTTTGTAACGGAAGCAAGCTATGATGATTGCGTGCTGACCAACAGCGCTGAATACTCTTTTAATGCCGCCACCGGGCGATCCGTATTGCTATCATTCCATATTGCTTCCATGGAACAACGGCATGCAGATGGGATTCAGTTCGCTCTATGCTATTGACCAGGTGATGGATGCGTTTAAAATCAGTTTCGATCATGAAGGCTTTTCCGGAACCGGTGATGTAGTGGATGTGTATAATGAAGCGGTCTTCTACGATGAAAACGAGGAGCCCTTTACGAACGGTGCTTCATTCAACAGTTTCAGCGACAACATGTACTTAGGTCGTGGTATCAGCTATTTCAACTCCCTCGATGATTACAATACGATAGACATTGTTGGCCATGAATTCACCCATGGTATCATCAACGATGCCCATTTCGATGCGCTGGACCTTGAAGGAGAAGCAGGTGCTGTTAATGAAGCTCTGTGCGATTTGTTCGGTGAGTTCGCAAACCTGTCAGGTTTGGTAGACTGGAAGTTAGGGGCAGAAAAATCAGATGGCGCCATCCGGCATTACGATAATCCGAAAGCATATGGTTTTCCGGATACGTATTTAGGTGATTACTGGTATTCAGGAAGTGGTGATAACGGTGGCATACATACCAACTGCACTGTGCTCGACTATTGCTTTTACCTGATGGCCAATGGCGGTTCGGGTACGAATGACCATGGTGAAACATACAATGTAACACCGCTTGACAATGGCATGTGGGACATTTATGACATTGCCTGGCAGGCGATGATGCATTACATTGATGGCGACGATGATTTTATCACCACCAGGAACTGCTTCATACAGGCAGCAAAGGATCTTTATGGAAGTTGTTCTGAAGAAGTGATCATTACCTCAGAAGCTTTCAAGGCTGTTGGCATCTCACATTATTCACCGCAGGCACTGGCAACTATTTGTGGCACCTACAGTTCATCATTACCGAATGTTTTGAAGGCATTCTCGCTGTTTCGAATGCCGTGGTTGTCAATTCAACCTATATCGGAACATGCGCTGCTACCATTAACTCAGGAGCAAACGTGACCGCAAAGAGTAGTGAATACATCAACCTGCTTCCAGGCTTCCAGGCTAAAAGCGGGGCATTGTTTGAAGCATATCTCAATGAATGTTCGGCCAGCAAGTATGATCCCAACGACCTAAGGATTATCGCCCCGGAAAAACCGATTGAACTTTCCTCACAAACTAACATGGAAATCAGCATGCATCCGAATCCTGCGGATAACGAAACGGTGATCACTTTTACATCACAAAAGGAGCCCTTCTCCCTCACGGTCACCGATATTGCGGGAAGGATGATGTATGAGATTACCGGACAGCCTGATAATGCAGGAAATTTACAGGAGATCAGCCTGAATACTTCACTATTTCCCAATGGAATTTATGCATGCCTGTTAAAATCAGGCAGGCATTTAAAAGCGGAGAAGCTATTGGTGCAGCATTGAAATGGTTTCACGCCTGAGCGGGATTTCTAATCATAAGTATTCGAAACCCTGGTAGTTTTCAGGTTTGCTGAACAATCAAAAAAAATCAAGTTCGTTATTCACAAAGACGAACGATCATAAGCGTGGGACAAAAAAATGCCGCGGTTCGACAACACGCAAAGTGACTTTTTTTGTTCTCCTCCTATGAAATGATTCTCCGTCAAGTGCGAATTTAAATTTACTTAAAATGGTGTAGTAAGCCAAAAATTTAAAGAGATTTGAACACTAATCATTCAAAATCTTGACTAACCCTCTAGCATCTTCAGACCAATGGGATGTATTGATTCATTAAATACTCAGTAATGCAACATTGAATTTGATCTGCGAGATACCATACTATTATCGTAACTACTCAGTAGATGAAGATTCAAAATGGAACACGGATGACACTGATCGGACGGATTTTTACGGATTTAATTTCTACCTGATCATTTTCAATCCGCTTTTATCAGACCAGTTTTTGTATTGAGCATTAACTCAAAATTGTTTTAATCTGTGCTGATCAGTCAAATCCGTGTCATCCGTGTGCTATTTTTCCCTTCGGCTGATTAGTTTCCTATTATCTAATTCAATAGTCAGTTATATAATCACGATCATTGAATTTTGCTTCAGGAATTGCTCTCTTTGCAAGAGCATTGTTTGAAAAATAATCACAATAGCAAAAACAAAAAGGATTTTCTAAAGTACATTCCTGTAAATGGAGCTTAGGAAATAATATATTACATTTTCAGTCAGCTATTTAATTCATTATACATGAATTCAACAACAGCATTATTCGTAAATAAATGGCATTTCATCATTGTAACCCTTCTTGAGCTCCTCGGGAAGCTAGTATTACTGCTTCTACTATTAGTATCAAATGCATACCCTGGTTTCTGCCAGTCGGACACAGTGAAGCATAAGCTTTATCACGCTATAATTGTACAGCAGCAATCGCGATCAGGAGGTTATTGCTTTTTGCAGTTGATGACACTTCTGTAACACTGAAAGGCAGGTTCGATCAACAACTCTATAACACATCATTCAGAGATATTGAAAAAATTAAAATACGGAAACAGGGTAGTGTCGGCACCATGGCTGTAATCGGTGCAAGTACCGGTGCCCTGATGGGTGCTCTTATAGGATATGGAATGTATCAGGAGCCTCAGCCAACAACTGGCAGCTGGTATACCACTGATTTTGGGCCCGGATCAAGTGCTGCAGGAGGTGCTTTTATAGGCTTGTTGGTTGGAACAATAGGTGGCGCTATCTTAGGCTCCGTCAATTACAAATCATATAAAGTAAACCATGATGCTTCCACTTTCCTGAAAGTATCCGGTGAACTCAAAAAATACTGCCAGCAATAGTTCTTAACAAAATATGACAATAAATTGAGTTGGCCTGACGGCAAAAAAACGGTTGATAAAGCCACATTGATGCGTGTTTCCTATAGAACTAATCAGAAATTCTTATTATGTTCATGTGCTTAACTTGAATAATAGTTGGTCTGGTAACTAGTACTGCTTGGGCTTTTTTTTGCCTTTTTTGAGTGCGTATTCGGAAGTTCAACCCTTGCAGCATTTTCACGCTTCCAAATACAACTTGCTGAATCCGGTCATACTCACAACGGAAGAAAGATCCCTAATGAATTATTAGCCCGGAATAAATCAAAATAACTACTAACATTGAGCTTCCTATCTTTGAAATGAAGGCTGCGTTAAAGGCTTGCTGAGAGAGCAATGAAAGTGAATAAATACGAAATGTGCTACAAGTAAAAACCAGTTGAACTGGCTTCATACTGCCGAAAGTAAATGAATAAAACTGCTACATAAAACTTATACCATGAAAAAAATCTTCCTTCTCCTCCTGTTTCCATCGGTTGTTTCTTATTATGGTTTTTGTCAAACTAAAAACACCCATGCTAAAAGTGAATCTGTCAGCAGCCATCCTGAATGGATCATGCAAGGCGATATTTATGAAGTGAATGTACGGCAATACACACCTGAAGGCACACTGAATGCTTTTGCCAAACACCTCGACCGGCTGAAAGAAATGGGTGTACAAACTATCTGGTTCATGCCCATCAACCCGATTAGTTTGGTGGACAGGAAGGGTTCGTTGGGAAGCTATTACGCCGTTTCAGATTATACTGCCCTGAATCCTGAATTTGGTACCATGGCAGACTTTATTCAGATCGTAAAATCGATACACAGCAAAGGAATGAAAGTGATTATTGACTGGGTACCCAACCATACCGGCGCCGACCATCGCTGGCTTACCGAGCAGCCTGATTTTTTTGTGAAGGACAAAATGGCAAAGCTGCCATGGCAGTTGATTGGGCAGACACGAGGCAATTGGATTATAAAAACACCGTGATGCAGGACAGTATGATTGCAGCTATGAAATTCTGGATCTCCAAAACAGACATTGATGGTTTCAGATGCGATGTAGCCTGGAATGTGCCGGCGGATTTTTGGCGTAAATGCATTCCGCAATTAAAAAGCATGAAAAGCATCTTCATGCTTGCGGAAGGTGACAGTGCCTACCTTCCCCAAAGTGGTTTTGATGCGGTGTATCCATGGCACATGTTTAAGATGATGGAGAAGATAGCAAAAGGCACCCGACCTGCTTTTGGCTTAGACAGTGTTAAAAACGAAAGCGATAAACTGTATCCTGAAAATACGATTCAAATGTATTTCACCAGCAACCACGATGAAAATAGCTGGAACAACGCAGACTACGGAACGTTTCCCGGACCGGTACACGAACCGTTTGCCGTATTTACCCAAACCATGGCGAATAGTGTTCCCTTAATTTATGGCGGGCAGGAAGAACCGGTGTTAAGAGCAATTAAGTTTTTCGATAAAGACCCAATGACCTTTGAAAAATTCCAGAGAGCCGATTTCTATAAAACACTGCTTCATCTTCGAAAAAGCAACATGGCACTTTCTGCAGATGCATCTTTCAGGAAAATAAATGCAGGAGATGAGAAGGCCGTTTATGCTTTTGTAAGAGAGAAGGGAAATGAAAAAGTGTTGGTAATTCTTAATCTTTCAAACAGTGAGCAATCAATAACTATAAAAGACAAAACACTTTTACGCAATGCCCGCAATGTTTTTAAAGGAACTGTTGCACCATTAAGCAATAAAGAATGGAAAATGAAACCGTGGGGTTATGAAGTGTATGAATACACTGCCAACTGATTCACAAAAAACTTTTTATTACCCGGTTTTTGGGATAGTTAATAGTAGCGTTGAAGTTCAAACATGAAATATGATCGGCATTGATGTTACCATTTTTCAAAATGTGCTTTTTCGTAATTGGATATCCGGTTTACAAGTAGTCCCTAATTGATTGTGTAAGCGCGAAGACGCCAAGACGCCAAAAAAACGCAGCATATTGATCCTTTGTGATTTTCTTCGCGACTTCGCGTCTTTTTAAAAGGCACAAAGTGCAACACTGCCTCCATGCAGTACAACTGCAAAAGCACATCATTTATCTATCTTTATAGCATACTTGCATTTGATTGTTTCCAATTCAGGGCATCCAAAGCCCATGCAAAGCAGCAAAGCATGAGACAACATTTAATGAACAAAAACCAAAGTTGCATTTGAAATCAGAACCCGGTAACGAAAAATTCCTCTTTAAGATGCGCTTGTATGTTATGGGAATAGTAACAATTGGGATATGGTCCTTATTACTCTGGAACCATTATCATGGCGGTGTACCAAGTCATCATATACTGGCGCGTGAAGACCTGCCAGCAATTTCAAACTGGTGGGGTGGATTTTTGCTTCCTTTACTTACCTGGTTTCTACTATATCGCATTCAAAAGAGATTAATGCGTAATAATACTGAAGGTTTAAAAGGATCGCAGATCGGTCTAAATATATTTTATGGTTTTACCGTTGCGTTGTGTTTCGGCATAATTCTTTCGGCCTTTTTCACTTTTGGCAATACTGATTTTCCCGGCTATATGTTGATTGGCCTTTTATTGCTTGCGCTGTTCCTTCCGGTTTTCCGAGCAGAATGTTTACTTGGTTTTGTAATAGGCATGACCTATACATTTGGCGCAGTACTTCCAACAATAATCGGATCACTGTTTGCATTAATTGGAGCATTGCTTTTTCTATTAGTAAGACCGGCAATATTGTATGTTGCCTCAGGCTTTCTGCGAATGGTATCGTCGAATAAACGGAAGAGCGGGAGATAAATAAAATCAGAAGAAAATCAATAGTGAAATACCCGAATCAGCAACATCAGCCTTTTCATCATTCAAACGGCTTCCTACCCTTTATTGGGAGACTTAATGAGAATTGCACTTCATTTTCAGCATGACCAGACATCAAAAAATTTATACTTTATACGCACTTAAAAATCTATTACAGAATAATAAACAGTTATTCTTCCGCTTAAGGTAGTTACCTTTAAAAACTGTATACAAAAACTTGATGGACACGGAACCCTCACAATCAATGATTGAACCTGGCCGGTTAGCGCTTACCACAGGCACGGATGTAAACGGCTGGAAGCGCTGGGTGCCCGGACTTCAAACGATCAGACACTACAAGGCTTCCTGGTTGACCAAAGACATTGCAGCAGGCCTCGTGCTTGCCACGATGCTAGTACCTGTTGGCATTGCTTATGCGGAAGCGTCAGGAGTGCCTGGAATTCATGGTCTTTATGCCACTATCATTCCACTATTGGTCTATGCATTGTTTGGCCCAAGCCGTATCATGGTATTGGGTCCTGATTCTTCATTGGCTGCAATTATCCTGGCAGTGGTATTGCCATTGTCGCTGGGCGATCCTTCTAAAGCAATAGCGCTTGCCGGTATGATGGCTATAGTTTCCGGAGTAGCTTGTATCCTGATGGGTGTGTTTCGGCTTGGCTTTATTACAGAACTGTTATCCAAGCCCATTCGCTATGGTTATATGAATGGAATAGCCCTAACGGTTTTAATCAGCCAATTGCCAAAATTATTTGGCTTTTCTATCGAAAGTGAAGGCCCCGGGCGTGATGTGTATCAGATTGCAATTTCAATCATGGAAGGTAAAACCAACCTCATTGCACTGGCAATCGGCCTTGGTACGCTTGTTATCATCCTATTACTAAAGAAATATAAACGCATTCCGACTATACTATTGGCCGTAGTCGGTGCAACGATAATCGTTGGTGTATTCGGACTTAATGAAACAGCAGGAATAAAAGTACTGGGCGCATTACCGGAAGGATTACCTTCATTTACTTTACCCTTTATCCAGCTCGCCGATTTGCAACAGGTAATTATTGGTGGCTGTGCCGTTGCCCTGGTTTCCTTTGCCGACACCAGTGTTTTATCACGCACGTATGCCGCAAAAACCCGCACCTATGTAAACCCCAACCAGGAAATGATTGGATTGGGTGCTGCTAACCTGGCTTCCGGATTCTTTCAGGGTTTTCCCATCAGCAGCAGTTCTTCCCGCACTCCGGTAGCAGAAGCTTCGGGCGCCAGGACACAATTGACAGGCGTCGTAGGCGCGATTTCAGTTGCATTGTTATTGCTGTTTGCACCGGATCTCTTAAAAAATTTACCCACCAGCGCATTAGCGGCTGTAGTAATAACTGCTGCCATCGGACTTTTTGAAGTTAGTGATCTGCGGCGTATTTACAGAATACAAAACTGGGAATTCTGGTTATCGATTGTCTGCTTTTTAGGAGTAGCGGTGCTGGGCGCCATTCCCGGTATCGGTTTGGCAATTTTGCTTGCTATAATAGAATTTTTATGGGATGGATGGCGCCCGCATTATGCAGTATTAGGCCGGGTGGAAGGTATTCGCGGATTTCATGATATCAAACGGTACCCGCATGCACGATTGGTACCGGGTATGGTATTATTCCGTTGGGATGCACCACTGTTCTTTGCGAATGCAGAACTTTTCCAGGAAAAAATTCTGACTGCGGTTGCCAGTTCACCCACGCCGGTTAAACGCATTATTGTAGCAGCAGAACCGGTAACGAGCGTGGATGTGACTTCTGCTGATGTGATTGCCCACCTAAAAAAGACCCTGACCGAATCGAAAATAGAATTGCACTTTGCGGAAATGAAAGATCCGGTCAAAGACAAACTGAAACGCTTTGAGTTGTTTGAACTCCTTGGCCCCAATATCTTCCATCCTACCATTGGCGCTGCTGTAGATGATTATGTTGAGAAATTCGCCATTGATTGGGAGCCATAATCCAAAATGTTCCGGCATTTCATAAGGATTTGCTTCATAACACCGGATCATTTTTTAGAGCTAATCGGGCTTTGCGTGAGCCTAAATTGTCGTACGGCTCTTGAATTGGGTGTACGACAAATCGGATATAGATTATTGGGTGTTTAGTAAGTGAGTAATGTAGAGTAGTGAATACAGAGTAGCAAGTGATCGGCTTTGCCGCAGCAATTTAACCATTTAACCATTTAACCAAGCAACCATTGTTTGACAAGATGAACGAATTGTTGTACACCCCTTGCATTGAGTACCTGAAGATGAATCACTCCATCGCTTATATTTGCGATCACGATGCAATTCAAACTCACCTCTCAATATAAACCCACCGGCGATCAGCCCGAAGCCATTCAGCAATTGGTGGAAGGCGTCCAACGTGGCGACAAAGAACAAGTGCTGCTGGGCGTAACCGGTTCCGGTAAAACGTTTACCATTGCCAACCTCATTCAGCAGGTACAGAAACCTACACTCGTACTCAGTCACAACAAAACATTGGTGGCGCAGCTTTATGGAGAGTTCCGCAATTTCTTTCCGGAGAATGCAGTGGAATATTTTGTTTCCTACTATGATTACTACCAGCCGGAAGCCTATCTGCCTGTTTCCAATACGTACATTGAAAAGGACCTTTCCATCAATGCAGAGGTGGAGAAATTACGGTTACGGGCAACATCATCGTTAATGAGTGGCAGAAAAGACATTATTGTTGTAGCCTCCGTCTCCTGCATCTATGGTATCGGAAACCCAACAGAATATACCAACGGTATCATCCGTTTGCAGGTAGGTGAAATACGCAGCCGCAACAGCTTGCTTTATCAGCTAGTAGATAGCTTGTATTCAAGATCAGATGGTGAAATGAAAGGTGGTAAATTCCGGGTTACCGGCGACACGGTTGATATATTTCTTCCCTATGCTGATTATGCTTACCGTATCACCTTCTTCGGAGATACTATAGAAGAGATAGAAACATTAAATCCTGAGACCAGTCAGAAAATTGGCAAGGTGGAAGATGCGGCCATCTTTCCCGCCAATATGTACATCACACCAAAAGATCAGTTTAATGAAATCATGAACCAGATTCAGGATGACCTGAACCTGCAGGTAGAATACTTCAAAGAATCCGGAAAACCTGTTGAAGCTACCCGCCTGAAAGAAAGGGTGACTTTCGACCTGGAGATGATGAAAGAACTGGGCTACTGTTCCGGCATCGAAAACTATTCCAGGTACCTCGATCACCGCAATCCGGGAGATCGTCCATTTTGCCTGTTGGATTATTTTCCAAAGGATTTCCTGATGGTGATTGATGAAAGCCATGCCACCATTCCACAGGTGCATGGCATGTTTGGTGGTGACCGTTCGCGTAAACAGAATCTCGTTGAATATGGATTTCGACTGCCTTCAGCTATGGATAACCGTCCGCTGAATTACTTTGAATTTGAAAATATGATCAACCAGGTCATCTATGTCAGCGCTACTCCGGGTGATTATGAACTGGAACAGACAGAAGGCACTTTTGTAGAACAGGTAGTCAGGCCAACAGGATTATTGGATCCCGTAATTGAAGTTCGTCCAAGCATAAACCAGGTAGATGATTTATTGGAAATGATTGATGAAAGAGTGAAGCAAGGAGACCGTGTGCTTGTAACTACACTTACCAAACGCATGGCAGAAGAACTTTCGAAGTACATGACAAGGTTGAACATCCGTTGCCGTTATATTCATTCAGAAGTAGAAACATTGGAGCGCGTGGAAATTCTGCGTGATTTAAGGTTGGGTGTTTTTGATGTATTGATTGGTGTGAACCTGTTGCGTGAAGGATTAGACCTGCCTGAAGTTTCCCTCGTAGCAATTATGGATGCTGATAAAGAAGGATTTCTTCGCAATGCACGATCTCTCACCCAGATTGCAGGTCGTGCAGCACGCAACGTGAATGGCCTGGTGATTATGTATGCTGATCGTGTAACAGATTCGATGCAGAAAACCATTGATGAAACCAATCGCCGCAGGGAAAAGCAATTAAAGTACAATGAAGAAAACGGCATCACGCCAAGAACGATCCTTCGTACCAAAGAACAAATCCATCAGCAATCATCGGTGTTGCTGATCAGGCCTGTGGTGGAAGGCGCCTATGTAGAACCGGAAGAAGCATCATTAGTAGCGGATCCTGTGATAGAATATATGACACAGCCGCAATTAGAGAAAGTGATTCAAACCACGAAAAAGAAAATGCAGAAATCAGCGAAAGAGCTTGACTTCCTCGAAGCAGCGCGTTTGCGGGATGAGATGTTTGCATTGGAGAAGATGATGAAGGAGAAGTTTGGGGAGTAGATTTTTCGATGCCTCATTTGGAACGGAACCTCGCTTTTTTCAGGCGGAAAAGTCAAACAACTATCCATTCTTACTATTTGCAAAAACGAAATTTCGTTTTGGGATTTACAAAACTCCTTCCATTTTTTGCAACTTTTATAACTCAATGATTATTAGGCAATTAAAAATAAAAAGCGAAACTTTGAATTTGTTTTTAGATAATTGTCATGAATAATTGTCTTCGATGAAACTACTTTGCAAACAGGAGCTTTTTTAATATTGCTAACCTCATTTTTCCTTATCTTTAAAGTGTGGTAGACAACAAAATATCAGGTAGGAATTGAATGATACGTTAACAAAAGTATTCTCAATAAATTTCCGGTTGTTTCCCAACGGATATTCACCATGTTACAAGGTTTAAGAACACCAAAAATGGTGGTTTTTAACTGGTTTAAAAGTTGAGACTTATTCGAAGAACCCTGAAATCGTTCAAGGACTTTTAAGTATAAATGATTAAATGACCACTCCTATTTACATCTTGTAGAAAGTGTACCTTTCAATTTAGGAAGGAGCAAACTTTATGAAGGTGCCTGGGAATTTGTTTGCATTTACTTGAAAAATTCGTGGGATAAAGTTATCAGGATTATATCATTTGCTTCAAAAAAGGCTGGCTGACCATTACGAATAACTTTTGGAACTCATGTTGGTAAGCCAAAATGGTAAGCTATCCTCAAGAGGCAATTAAACTTATCAAGAATATTTCCAATTTAAGCAATAATTAAAAATGGGATACATCAGAGAACCAGCAGGCATCAACTTCGTAGTTGATCCGACTCCGTTGACAAGTACAGACAGAAAAAAGATAACTGAAATTATTGCTTATTACAAAGCTACAGGCCGTAAATGCCTTACAAAACCACCAAGTCCAACCCATTCGTTATAGGGTGATGCATAACTGACGACACTTCTTTATAAAACCAATACCTGCCACTTTGTTTTTGCATTAGTTTATTTAGTCTCTTGGTTCTTGGGTTAACTTTTTTATGGCGTTGGTTTTTCAAAAGGCCCTTCAACGAAAGTTTCACAGCAGAAAGGTTGGAGCCCATTGGACAGCAAAATTAAAAGGGACCCATTAATTTCATTAGGCATCATTTTGAGAATTTTTTGGCTTTTGATGATGGAGATTATCAATCTAAGCAAAGTGATTAGACATAGAATGGTTGGAAGAGAAGGAAATCGTTAAAAACTTTGGCTTAAGGACATAAGTCGGAAAGCTGAAATTTGATCCAAGAAAAATCTTGAGTCCAAGACAAATTTGGGTGACCAAAATTCACTTACCAAAAAGCAGTTGAGGATTTAAGTGAGATTGGAATTATAGACCTGGAAATTGGTCAAAAATCAGGCCTGACATGTTAGCAAATTGAATTCCTGAAGAAAAGCTGAAAACCTAAAAAGGTAAGGACATAATGAAACATGGCAATAAGACAAATTGGACAACATATTTCTATCCATTATTTCAAATTTGCATTATTAGGCGCGGGATGGTGGTCTGAAAGGCCGTATTGGGTTACAGAAAGTTCTGTTCTCCGTATGAACATTTGTGGTAAAAATCGCCACCTTCGCCAAGCCCGAAAACGTTATAGGCAACCCTAACTGACAATAGACAGGATTCTACTGACAACAAATTAAAATGAGTACACCAGCTCTAATAGAATATTTCAATCGCATTATTCCTTTGGATGAAAAGGAAATTGCTTTCGTTAAAGAAATATTTAAAGAAAGAAGAGTAAAAAAAAGACAATTTATTCTTCAAGAAGGAGAAATTTGCAAACACACTACCTACGTTTTTGAAGGTTGTTTCAGAATGTATCTGGTTGACGATAACGGAAAAGAACACAACCTCCAATTTGCTATCGAAAATTGGTGGGTAGGCGACATCGGAAGTTTCTTTACCGATCAACCAAGTAAACTCAATATTGAAGCAATCGAAAACTCAATTATCCTTCAAGCCAAGAAGGAAGATCAACTGAAACTTTTTACAGACTACCCTAAATTCAATCAAATTTTTAGAGTACTCGCAGAAAATGCAATGGTAGGTCTTCAGCGTAGAGTTCTACTAAATATTAGTTCAACAGCCGAAGAACGGTATATAGATTTTCTTGAGAGACATCCTAAGTTATTTAATCGCATCTCTAATGTGCAAATAGCCTCTTATCTTGGCGTAACCCCTGAGTTTCTTAGTACTATTAGAAAAAAATTCGCAAAATCTTAATATACATTAAGCGCATTTCTTTAACTACCTTATAGGCTTGGGAAGTTCATTCATCGCACCTTTGTTATATTAATATTGACAAACAATTTAAAAACAAAAGAAAATGGAAAAGAAAATTATTGCCGTAATAGGCGCAACAGGTTCACAAGGTAAAGGGGTTATTAACTCAATAGTTAAAGATGGCACTTTCAAGACCAGAGCAGTTACAAGAAATCCGGAAAAGTACAGTGGCAAAGCTGACGAAGTGGTAAAAGGCGACCTTACAGATTTAATATCGTTAACAGAGGCATTTAAAAATGCACATGGTGTTTTCGTAGTAACTAACTTTTGGGAAGGTGCTGACGAAATTGCACAGGGTAAAATAGCAATACAAGCAGCTAAAAATGCAGGAGTAAATCATTTTATTTGGTCAACTCTCCCAAATGTAGAAAAGATAAGTAATGGCAAGTTTGATGTTCCCCATTTTACTGGTAAAGCAAAGGTTGACGAATTAGTAAAAAACGCAGGATTCAAAAATTACTCTTTTGTACAGCCTCCTTTCTATTATCAAAATTTTTCAGGAATGCTTGGAGCACAACCCAAGCAAGATGGTTCAACAGGTTGGACGCTTCCCATTGACCCTAGTAAAAAGGTGATTCACATGAGCGATATTAACGATTTGGGCAAAGTGGTTGCGGGAGCATTTTTAAATCCAGAAAAGGTTGGTCAAGGAAGTTATCTTGCGTTGGCAACAGAACTAAATAGTTTCAACGATATACTTGCTAGTTATAAAGCAAACGGAAAAGAGTACAGCTTTACTCAAGTTCCAGGAGAGTTGTTTTCAACATTTTTTGAAGGCGCAAAGGAAATTTCCGAGATGATGGCTTATTTTGAAGCTCACTCATACATGGGACCAAATTCAGAAAATAATATTCTGCAAGCAAATGCTATATCAACAGAAAGTTTCACATCATTAAATGAGTGGATTAAAAACAACTAATTTAAACATGAAAAAAACAGCATTATACTTATTTGCAGCCATTATTATGGCATCATGCAATGAAAAAAAAGAATCAGTAGAAACAACTAAAGAAAAAACAGAAATCATGATAAAAGAAGAAAAACAAAAAATCGAGGCGCTTCTGAGTGAATACAAAAAATCATTGAACACTTCAGATGCAAAATTAGCTCAGTCTCTTTATACTAAAGATGGGGTATTCATGCCAGCACAAGCACCATCAGGTATAGGCTCAGAAGGAATTCTAAAATCGTATGAATTTGTATTTTCTCAAATTCAACTGAACATTGAGTTTTTTATTGAAGAAATTGAAGTAGAAGGAAACATGGCTTTTGCAGTAACCAGTTCAAAAGGATCAGTTAAAATACTTGCAAATGGAGTTGAAGCACCGGAAGCAAATAGAGAACTTTTTGTATTTGAAAAGGTAGATGGAGTATGGAAAATTGCGAGATACATGTTTAATAAAACAAAATAAACAAACAGAAGGGCAGCCTATACAGCGGTTTTGCGTCAGGCGGGGTTTCGTACTTCGCTTGACGCTTTGTGCGTATATTTGAGTTAGGTTCTTCGTATCAAGTGCAATGCTAAAATCCCGCCCGAACGCAAAGCCGCAAAACGTCACCTTCAATCATCAAACATTACCCATAAAAAATACAATAATCAATATGCAAACAATACTAGGAGCAGGAGGAGCAATTGGAACACCTTTAGCAAAGGAATTAAAGAATTATACAGACAAAATTCGCCTGGTAAGCAGAAACCCAAAAAGGGTTAATGAAACAGATGAACTTTTCCCGATTGATGTAAATGATTTAACTCAAATTGATAAAGCAATAGCCGGAAGTGATGTGGTTTATGTTGTTATTGGCTTCGAATATAAATTAAGTGTCTGGCAAAAAATATGGCCAACATTTATGAAAGCAGTAATTGATGCATGCAAAGCGCATCATGCTAAACTCGTTTTTTTCGATAATGTATATCTGTATGACAAGTCTGCAATACCGCATATGACGGAAAGTTCGCCAATTCATGCTCCGAGTAAGAAAGGAGCGGTAAGGCAACAACTGCATGAGATGATCATGAATGAAGTGGAGAAAAATACCCTTACTGCCCTTATTGCCAGGTCGGCTGATTTTTATGGTCCTGATAATAAAACCAGCGCCCTCAACATCATGGTTGCTGATAATCTTATGAAAGGAAAAAAAGCGCAGGCATTTGGCAATGTCGACAAAATTCATACTTATACCTATACACCGGATGCAGCCAGGGCAACAGCATTACTTGGAAACACAACGGATGCATATAACCAGGTATGGCATGTTCCAACCACGAAAGATAAATTAACGAACCGGCAATGGATTCAGTTAATTGCCGATCAACTAAAGGCCGAGGCTAAAATTCAAATGGTACCTGTTTGGATGATAAAAATACTTGGACTGTTTATACCGATCATGAAAGAGTTTCCGGAGATGATTTATCAAAATGAACAAGATTATATATTCGATAGCACCAATTTTGAGCAGCGATTTGGCATTGCCGCAACAGCCCCTGAAGAAGGCGTTAGCATACTTATTGAGAGTTTGAAGGCACGAACGGCCGGCCGCTAAGCGCACCATTGCATTTGTGAGGTTTTTCCGTTTGCATCCGTAAAATGCTGGTTATGTGAATATCAGTACCTCGTTTGGCAGAAGCAACTACATAATTGGACTGGCAGCGACTATATTATCATCAGCCGGACAGCCATTCTGAAAACAGCTCTCATGCCAGGCATGCTAAATCTGCTAATTTGTTTACCTTTGAAAGTCAACTGTCAGCAATTTTCAGAATTGCCCGTTGCAAGTAACCCAAACCTTTAAACCAGTTTTTATGAATCTTAAAAGACTACTCCTCATCACTGTTTCTATTACGTATTGTACGATAAACGGCTACGCACAAGATGCCAATACCCGCAAGAATTGCTTCGACGATTACAACTTTATGTTCAAATCGCGTGGCACCAATCCGGTTCCGGATGGTATGCAAAAAGTTTCTGTAGCCGTGGTAGAGGCCAATGGTAAAGCTAATTGTATCGTCGGGCAAATCCTAGTTAAGAATGGTAATATCGTACTACCCTTGTATATACCCCGCGAAGATGGTTCCATGACAGAAACGAGAGGTACCCTGGACAATAATTTCTATCGTGAAACGGTCGGACAAATTCCATATAAAATTGAAGAAGCCATGTCACCGGTATATATCCTGGAGGGAAAAAGAAAAGCACGTCTTTATTTTATTGACTATCTGAAACCTGAACCGGGAAAAATGATTGATGCTCCTGTCATGTTTTCCCACTTTGAACTCGATACCACACTCACTTCCGGCGAAACTTCTTCCATTGCAGAAAATGCTACTTCTATACAGTTTGAAACCGGCAAGGCCATCATCACCAAGGCATCCTATCCGGCTCTTGACAAAATTGCTGCAGTAATGATAGCACATCCGAATAGTGCCTGGCTTGTAAACGGCTATACCGATAATGAGGGTAACGACAACGCCAATATGGATCTTTCTAATAAACGCGCAAATGCAGTAGTGAGCTATTTTGTGAAAGCCGGTGTAAAAGCTGATCACTTGTTTGCCGCCG
Organism: Chitinophagaceae bacterium; assembly: GCA_016704325.1. Taxonomy (GTDB): domain Bacteria; phylum Bacteroidota; class Bacteroidia; order Chitinophagales; family UBA10324; genus JACCZZ01. The sequence goes on along the minus strand of JADJAG010000004.1, from coordinate 599,768 downwards.
GGCGTGGAGAAAGCAACCCAATAGCAGACAATACTACTGCCGAAGGCCGTGCAAAAAACCGCCGGGTTGAGATTACTCCTGCGATTAATTAGTACGTAGGGCAACCGGGTATACGACAAATTGGATATTGATTATTGGGTGCTGAATATTGGATATTTGTCAAACAATCAATATTCAATTGACATTACATCGCTGGCTTACGTATACCTGTACCTGACAAGCAGAACATCTTGGCATACTCCCGGGAAACTTTGCTATTGATTATCTTCCTACGTATTATTTGTATATCCTGCACGCTGTTTGCTAGTGCTTATAGTGCATTTGCAAATTAGCGCAATTGAGAAAATGGAACGACAACTAATATGATCCGGGAAATTGATACCTTCTATTTGAATAAAGAAGAACCGAATAAGAGCTGTCTGCTTGCTTTGCGAAGTATCATTCTAAAACAAGACCCAACTATTACAGAAACGCAGAAGTATGGTATGCCTTGCTTCTGTTACAGGAAGAAGAGCTTCTGTTATTTATGGATTGATAAAATTACGGAAGAGCCCTATCTTCTGATGGTAGAGGGAAAACACCTGTTACATCCTGCATTAGAAGCAGGCAAACGTTCCAGGATGAAGATTTTCAGAGTCAATCCGAATAAAAATTTGCCGGTAAAAACTATTGGAACTATTTTACAGCAATCATTAGACTTATACCGGACAGGAAAAATTAAATTTAAAGATTGACTTACAAAGAAATGCATCCCTGCATTTACGTTTACCTATATAGAACCGTTCGCTCTCAGAAATATTTTTGAAAAGAAAGCCTTATTGCATCATTTGAATTTTAGTGCTGAATCATGCGTCAATTGCTTAGTGGCCGGCAGGACTTGCTATTTTCCTTTCTTGTTAAGAAACTAATCTTTCTTTACCTGAATATACTCATGAAAATCCAGCGCTTCGGCTCCGCTCAGCGACCGGATTTTCCTTTGCCCTGAGCGGAGCCGAAGGGCATAAATTTTTGCTCCCTGAGCGTAGTCGAAGGCTTGCCCTGAGCGGAGTCGAAGGGCGCAAAAATTTAGCACACTGTTTCCTGAAAATCCGGCGCTTCGGCTTCGCTCAGCGAACGGATTTTCCTTTGCCCTGAGCGTAGCCGAAGGGTTGCCCTGAGCGAAGTCGAAGGCCGGCCTGCAAGGGTCCTGTCAACCAAACAAGTTCAAAACAGCTAAGCGTTATAAAATCGTTTTGAGAGAAACTATTCACCTCCTGGTAATTTATTGAAAGTTCAGTATTGCAGTTTCCCTGGTTTTTATATTTTTGAAGGCATCACCAGGAATATTATAATACTGTTGCACTTTAATCAACCTTAATGAAAACATCCACTTAAATCAAAAAAGATGAGACCATTATTTTTGCTGCTGCTTTTCTTATTTCCAATTACCGTTGTTGCACAGAGCTTGCTTATTTACGAAGACAGCGTTAACCGTTTTGAAATCGGAGTTCCCAACACCTGGCGATATGGTGTTCCAAAAGATAAATCAACGAGCTTTCGTGCAGTACGAAGAGCAACAGACAGTACTGATGTGGTGCGGGAGCAGTTTACGGTAAATGTGCTTTATGATAAGCCTGCGGACCTGGAAACCTCTTACAAAGAGTTTATGGGTTATATCAGTAAGGCACCGGGATTTAGAATATTGGAGCAGGGCGAAAAAGAAATACACGGCCGTAAGTACAAATGGCTTGTTGAAACACATAAATATAATCCCGGAAATGAAGATGTCATCAACTATGTATATTTTGCCAACAGTGGAAAATCCTTGCTCATTCTTACCATGGTAACCAGCATGCAGGCTTTGCCAAAATACCGGGAATTATACGATAAAATTGCAAGCACCATTAAATACTAGCTTGTACGGCACTTGCATTGCCTGCTGACAAAAAAACAACCATCCATCCGAAATGGGAAAGTTCTATGATTCCATTACTGCGCATCAACAGCAATTTATTGAAAGACAACACCTTTTTTTTGTTGCCACAGCGCCCTTGAGTAAAGAAGGGCATATCAATCTTTCACCAAAAGGACTGGATTGTTTTAAAGTGCTTTCTCCAAATAGCGTAGCTTACATGGATCTGATCAGCAGCGGAAATGAGACCTCCGCCCATACTCTGGAAAATGGCAGGATCACCTTTATGTTTTGTTCCTTCGATGCTGTTCCAACCATACTTCGTCTTTATGGAAAAGGCCGGACCATCTTACCTGGTGATGAAGAGTGGCCTGCACTTTCTGCAAAGTTTAAAACATATCCAAGCACCCGGCAAATTATTCAGGCAACAATAACTAAAGTGCAAACTTCGTGTGGCTTTGGTGTGCCACGCTATGAATATACCGGTGAACGCAGTCAGCATTTTGAATGGGCTGAAAAAAAGGGATCGGCCGGTCTGTCACAATACATTCAGGATAACAATCTAATCAGTTTAGATCAACTTCCAACTAACTTAGGTATCAAATAAAAGTATTCCCACGTTCCGTGCTGCTAAAAACAGTGCATATTCTTACCGCTCTTAATCCGTCTTTATTACGCTGGCAGAAAAATGCTGGTTACCGGAAACTATCTCCACGAAGTATAAACCATTCTGAAATTCGGAAAGGTCAATCTCCTTTCTTAATTGGCCGTTTGAAATGTTTATTTCGGGTAATTGTTTTACAACAGTACCTATCGCATTCATGATTCTTAGCGTTGCTACATTACCACTTAGGGTTGCTGTAAGCCAAACATGATTCCCCGCAGGGTTCGGATAAACATTCATCTCACCCTTTGTTATTTTGATTACTTCCTGTCCTGTTGCAATAATCGAACTGTCAAGCAATATATCTTCATCGCCAGGCTGATACTCGGTAAAGGACATGAACGTCATCAGCATTTCATCGGTGGTATACGGCCCTTGCTTCACAGTTATTGGTGGATTATTCGGGTTATAGGGATTATTGGGAGTGTTGTCGTAAAGGGCCTCACTGTAAATCCTTGCTCCTGCAGGAATTTTCTGTATATAGGGAAACATATAATACATCTGCCAGTGAAAATCCCAGTTCGGAATATCAATGAGCGGGAAGGAATCTCCTTCTGCAGTTTCATACCAAATCTTATAGGTTCTGCCGATCAAATGCATGTGCGGAGAAAGACTGATGAAAGACATATCAGTTGGCATTGGTTGCGACTTCTGAAAAAATGTTTTAACCTCATTTGCAGAAATTTTCAATGGTGGATTAATCAGGCTCGGCGGGAAATCATAAATTGGAACGTCCACAATCACCGCCCGAACAACACTGGTATCTGATACATACTTAAAATTTACCAATGTACTAGCCAATGCACCCTGGTTGCCGGGTGCATAATGTATCTCTAATACAAAATCAACGCCTGCAGGAATTCTTACGCCCCAGTTTTCAGGAAGCTTTATTGCATTACCGCCAGGGGACCATCCTCCAATGTAGTAGTTCATGGCAGGAAATCCGGTAGTATAATTAAAGCCCGGCAATGGATCTTCCTGGTCTTGTTCATAGGAATGTCCGGTGCTGTCAAAATACATATCTACATGATGTACCAGCGACCAGTTACCCGGAATGATTTCAATCGCATTCAGAAACATTGTTTCTGTAAACTCAGAAGGAATCACAAACCACCGGTATTCATCTTCAGCATACTGTGTCGTATAGGTTGGTATCTGAATCGTATGATCAATTGAGGAAAGCGTAGAAGCCCCATTATTAAACGCCGGCGGATCAGGTGCTGTTGCCAGGTCGCCGGAAGGCATACCACCATCTACCCATTGATTGATGGCATCAATTTCCGATTGATCCAATACTGCCTCATATGCAAAGTGCCGGTAGTTTGGGTCAGGTGGCCACGGTGGCATAATATGCGCATTCACAGCAGCCTGAATTGCGAAGCCATTGTCAAAAGCATCTTCATAACTGCTCAGCGTAAAAGGCGCAATGTAGCCTTCCCGATGGCAGGAGGTACAGTTGTTATAGATGATATTGGCTATCTGTGAACTCCAGTCAGGCGTTTGAGAAAAACCAGGAAATGCAATTATAAAAAGTGCAGTAAAAAGGAGGTATTGCTTAAGCATGGTTTAGCATTTAGATTGCCTAAAATAACAAGAATGCTTCATACCGGAAAAATTATTCGCGAAACTCAATTAGCTTTTTGAACAGGGTGATGAATTATTGCATCAAACCAATGCCGGCATCCTGTCGGCAAATTTGGAAGAATCAATCTTTTACCAAGGTACCCGATGAAAAAAACTTCCTGGTAAGCAAACATAAAAAGCAAGAGGCGGCATTGAAGCCGCCTCTTGAAATACCAATCAACTAATTAGGTCTGTCTGTGCTTTTATTGCTTTACAACTTTCCTGATCATGCTGCCATTCGCCGTTTTTGCTTCTACCATATAAATGCCATTGGGTTGTCCTGAAAGATCCACCAGCAATTCCTGCTGACCTGCCAAAGTACCAACAACCTTTGCAATAATAGCTCTGCCAACAATATCCTTTACAAATAGATGTGTAACCGGATCATTTCCCTGACTTAATGATATATTAAATAATCCGTTCGTTGGATTTGGATAAATAGCAAGTCCGGTAGATGTAACTGAAGCCGCCTGGATACCTACACTTGCATCAATCACAAAATTTATGTCAGAGATATCGAAAAATACATTGCCTGCAGATTGTACCATAATGCGGGCTTTGTCCGTAAATAAGTCAGTATTATTAGGCAGGGTAAACACTTCGCTACCATCATTGGGCGTATTGGTCAATAAGGTAACAGGATAAGTATAACCACCATCCAGCGACAGCAGGATATTTACCTGGCTGCAATTAATAGGTGACAGATCGGTTGAGGAAACATCCCAGGCTACAGAAATTTCGCTGCCGATGCCCCAGGTTGTGGCAGTATTCGGATGTATTACCTTAAATGGAGTTCCGGTATTGATTACAGAAAGCGTTACCGGGCTGTCATCGTAGGTAAGCCCGCCACCGTTAGGCCTGTTATCGCGCACTACAAAACGGAACTTCAGAGAGCGTGCATAGGAAGGAAGCGTTTCTCCATTGGAAACCGCTCCAGTTACAATGCTGGAAAGCTTTGGGAAATAACGATAAGGAACCGTATCTGCCTTTAAACTTCTGAAACTCGGTGCATTGCCGGTAGGCGCATTCATGCCTGTAGCAGGGCCTTTGTCAATTTCTTCCCACATATAAGAAAGGGAATCGCCATCAGCATCTGAACCTGTGCCTGTCAGTTTAAAATACGTTTTAAATGGTATCGTGTAATTGCTTCCGCCTTCAGCCACCGGCAGCGAATTTCCGGTTTCGATAATAACAGGGCAGGAAGAGCCTTCTGATTCAAAAGCATAATCACTGATTTCATCATAGCTGCCTACATGAAAAAAAGGATCGCTGTGTGCCTGAAGGTCGTTAGGAGAACAGATACCTGCATAAGCCATAATAGAAGAACCGCTGCCGGGTTCAAAAGCAGTTCCCGGCCACCTATTACCACCACCACAAGAGCCACTGGTCGAATTAAAAGTATGATTAGCCCCAAACTGGTGGCCCATTTCATGTGCAACATAGTCAACATCAAAACCATCTCCTGTAGGATTGGGCAATCCGGTTACGCCATTCGCTTTCTTATTTGTAATACATACAACTCCCAGACCTGCTATACCTCCTCCTCCTGTGCTGAATACATGGCCAATGTCATAATTGGCATTGCCTATAATATCATCGATATGATCCTGGTTCTGATCCAGCATCACGCCCCCGTTATTGTTGGTATAGGGATCGGTTGAAGAAACCAGGTGGATCAGCGTGTCATTATTGGCTATTAACTCCAGCCGTATGCCAAACTCTGACTCATAAATGCCTGTTACCCTATTTATTGAAGTGGTCATTCCCGATAATGCACCTGTCTTGGTACCTCCCTTGGTATTTGCATATTCACCGGTGCAAGCCAGCGCCAACCTGTATGTTCTAAGCTGATCACCTGAACTTCTATATTGTGGTGTATGTTTCTTTTCCAATTCATAGGAACCTTCTTCCTCTCCAGCCACCTCACAATCAAAGCCATACTCACGCACCAGGTCTTTCTTGTTGTAGGAGATGTAATAATCCTGGTTTTCATTGCTTATGGGATCAATAAAAACATCACCTCTTGGTGACAGTATCATAGCATGAAAACCCAAAGCAGTAATATCTAACCTGATATGTGCCCGCGGATCGCTGATACCAATTCCGGCATATGTTTTAATCTCAGGGTATTTGGCTGCCAATGCCGGCGCCATTACCGGTGATTCAAAAATCTGAAAATCCTCGAAAGTCCCACCCGGCATAGGGAGACTGATGGTTACCATAGAGGTCTTTGCTGCTGAACTGAATTCCATAGGTGCAGCGAGCAAATGTGCCTGCAGTGCAGCAGCGTTTAGCTGAAGTGTACGATAAGTTTCCGGTGTACTGTATCGTGTTCCAAAAGCCGAAACCATTCCGGAATTGATATCCTGCCAGTAAGAGGCAGATTGCGCAAAAGTGAATGTGGTAACACTATTCAGTAAAAAAAGCAATCCTACAAAATACTTGCTTTGGTTTGCAAGCTGAAAGGGTAAAAATCTCATGATTGGTATTGATTTTAAGGTTGGGGTATTAGACTATTTAATGGATGCGTACTCATTAATGTGCGATGCACTTGATCAAATCTTACGCCACAATAAAGGGGATCCGGTATTCAATCTAACTAATGCAAGTCCTTGTAAACTAACCGGATAAAATGTTTATATTTCAGTAGAAAGGTTGCCTGAAATTCTTAAAAGTGGCGCGAAGATAATTCCTGCTGGGCATTTAAACAAATTGAACTGACTGAGCAGTACGAGTTGACGTTTTTGCTAGAATTTCAGTCCCAGGTTGACGAAGCCGTAACTGCATTTTCCATCCAACCCATCATTAAACAGGTTGCTGAGTCCAAAAGAGTATCCTCCATCCAGTGAAAAAATCAGCACATCAATTCCGGCTCCCAGCGCACCTTCCACCCTGAACCTGGAAAAATCTTCCGGATACATTGGAAGGTCATTCTCAGAAATATTAAAATCATAGGATATCACCGGGCCGGCAAATACACGAATGTTAATTACACCATCAATTATGGGTATAAGATTAAGTCCACCATAGAGGGGTAGCTGAATCCTCTTAAATGTTAAATCGTCCGAAACATCCGGTGTCGAATCTGTCATCTGAAAATTACTGTTCATTTTCTGAAATTGTAATCCGGCCTGGCCATATACAAATTTTCCGGAGCGATAATATATACCAGCCTGGTAACCTGACTTTGAATCGGCATTGAGTTGAGGCGATGTGATATCGATATTACTGAAGTTGGGTCCTATATAAACTCCAATTGCATTGTTGCGATAATGGCCCTGGGCTTGAACCCCGGATGAAAACAAAAAACAGCTAAAAAAGAGGAAGGCAAAAATCCACTTTGTCATAAACCGGAGTTTTTAAAATGGTAGTGATGCGGTTTGATCGAATGCCCTAAAATCATGCCATGCTGTCAGAAATTAAAAGAAGCGGGGCATTTCATTCAAAAATTCAGGTTTCATTAAGGTTTATGATGGCAGGATCATCAAAACATGTTATTTCCCTGCCTTTTTCTTTTTCAGATCTTCCCATTGCTGGTTCGTCATGACACACCGGAATCCGCAATGTTCCAGTCCGGTATCAGGGCTGGTTTTCATCCGGGCAGCTACCCGGTAACTGGAACAATAACTATCGTTGCACAAAAAAGATCCACCGCGATTTACTTTTTTTGGAATGGTAGGCTCATCGGGATCAAAACTGTCGGAAGGTCCGGGTGGATTAATAATAATAGACTTTGCCACACATGTTTTATAATAATCATAGCGATACCAGTCACTGCACCATTCCCATACATTACCGGCCATATCATATAAACCATATCCATTAGGTGCATAGGTCTTTACCGGCGCCATTAACTCATACCCATCTTCTTTTGTATTCTTATCAGGAAAATGTCCATTCCAGGTATTGGCATGTTTTGCATAATTTTTATCATTACCCCAGGGATATTTCATGCCCTGTTGTCCGCCACGACTGGCAAATTCCCATTCAGCTTCAGTTGGCAGGCGTTTACCGGCCCACTTGCAATAGGCAACGGCATCATCCCAGGATACCTGCACCACAGGATATTTCTCCTTTCCTGTAATACTGCTGCCGGGACCAATAGGTTGCTTCCAGCTGGCACCGTGTACCCATGCCCACCATTGACCAATATTATCAAGTGAAACAGGATAATTGGGCGGATCAAAAACCAGGGAGCCCGGAACAAAAATGGAATCATGCGGCTTCGGAGTATCAGGTGGTAGTTGCTTCTTTAATTCCTCCCAGTCCGGTTTTATCTCAGCGGTAGTAATATAACCGGTAGCCTGTACAAATTCTGCGAACTGAACATTGGTAATTTCAGTGATATCCATCCAGAAACCATCCACATGCACTTTATGAGCCGGTGATTCATCAGGACGTGCTTCAGGGTCGTTATCGTTGCCCATCATAAAATCGCCACCGGGAATCCAGACCATTCCGGGAGGACCTTCGCCTGCATAGGCCTGACTGGCGAAATTTGCCAGCGATCCACTATCAGATTTGTCATCCTGTGATATAGATTGATACTCATTTCTGGCAGAACTGTTACTACAGGCAGTCCACTGCATAGAAGCAATGAACAGCAAACCATAACAGAGAAGGTGCATTTTATCGGAGGCCATTATCAATTATTCTTAGGCCAAATGTACAACGATTCATAAAGATCTATTGACTTGCTTTCTCTGAGGGTGAACTAAAAACTTACTGGCCTGATCGCTACAGCTAACTATGAATACCCAACCAACGTGTTATCCAGAACTTGTTTCAGTGATTTAACATAGTCCTCCTACCAACGAGTCATCCTCAACTTGTTTCAGGATCTCTATATCAATATTAAGATGCCGAAATAAGTTAGATTGTACCGAATTGGCCGGCATATTTCAGCACCATCTCCCTGTTCACCTCCTGCTCCCGTTGAATCCTGCCAAGTAATCGAAGCTTTGCGTAATGCAAAATAATTTCTTCCGATGCCACGTTCGGTTCACCATTAAAAATAATGCCTGCTATTGCTAACTTTCGATTCAATGCACATTCAATCGTAAGCAGTGAATGATTGATGCTTCCCAGGTAGTTGCTGATAATGATTACAACCTCTGCCTTCAGCTTTTCAATTAAATCAATCACCAGTTTATTGTCACTTAAGGGCACCAAAATGCCACCGGCACCTTCTATAATCAATGTGTTTTGGGTTTCAGGTGACTTAAAATCTTTCAACCTAATAGTAATACCATCGATTTTTGCAGCCGCATGTGGCGACATAGGTTGCGTTAGCCGATAAGATTCAGGGTGTACGACAGAAACTGAATTTGAAATGATGCGGCGAACTACGTCTGAATCTGTATTACCGAGGCTGCCTGCCTGCACCGGCTTCCAGTAATCAGCTTTCAAAGCTTCTGCCAGGATTGCAGAGGCCACCGTTTTCCCTACATCGGTACCGATGCCGGTGATAAATAGTTTGCGTTGTTTACTCACGTTTTTGCGATTTTATATCCAATCGGTTTTCGGGGTTTTTCCGGTTGATGTAAAAGCACTTTTAGATACTTAAAAATTAACCGGATATCTTCATCATTCTTCATCACCTTCCTGTCGAGTTGCTCCAGCTTAAGGAGAATATCTTTGTTGGTAGTAAATATCTCTCTCATTTTAGCGAATATCCTCATAATCTGAATATTCATCTGAATGGCACGATCGCTGTTAAGTACGCTTGAAAGCATGAGTACGCCATGTTCAGTAAATGCAAAAGGAGCTTTCCTAAGGCTTTTTCTTTCTTTGGATGTCGCAAATTGCGACATCCAAATTTCCATTTCTTCTTTCGTTAATTCAAACATAAAATCCTCAGGAAACCGGGAAATATTTCTTCTTACCTGCTCTTTCAGCCTACGTGTAGTTACCCCATACAAAGCTGCCAGATCCTTGTCCAGCATCACTTTCTGACCCCTTATCCAAAAAATTTTCTGTTGTACTGTTTCTTCTGACAGTACTATTTCAAATGCATCCTTTTTCATAGTAATGTATATTAGTGAATAGATAAAATAACAGTTTGGATGTCGCAATTTGCGACCTTAAACAACTTAAAATTATATGGTTGAATTACTCATTTAATAATAATTTGCCCGACCTCATACAAGAATACACTACAACAATACAGCAATTCATCAATACAATCACCTCGCACCGAATGCCATTAAATTTCCGAAAAGTTTCTTCACCTCTTCCTCCGTATTATAAGCATGCAGACAAATACGCAATCTTTCTCTTCCGGCCGGAACAGTTGGCGCTACGATAGGACGCACATCAAATCCTGCTTCTTGCAATGATTCAGCAACCTTTCTAACCCTTTCATTTCCCGGAATAATCACACTTTGTATCGGACTGCTACTCTCCAGTACTTCAAAGCCGGTCATTAATTTCATCTCCTTCTTAAACTGTATAATCAGCTGCATCAATTGGCTACGTTGCTGATCTGCTTTTGGCAATAATTCATAAGCACACCTTATAGCAACCAATGCAGGGTAAGGCAATGCAGTAGAATAAATAAATGGCCTGGCGAAATTGATGAGGTAGCTGCGCAGTAACTTACTTCCAAGCAAAATAGCACCATGAGTGCCTAATGCCTTGCCAAAAGTATGCAACCTGGCAAACACCTTTTTCTCAAGGCCAAGTTCATTCACTAACCCTTTTCCTTCCTTACCAATAATTCCGGTTGCATGTGCTTCATCAACAATCAATCTTGCATTGAAATTTTCACAGGTTTCGCTGAATGCCGACAATGCAGCCAGGTCACCATCCATGGAGTAGACTGATTCTACTGCAACAAATACTTCTTGTGAATCAGGTTTAGATTCATTTATTCCTTCCAGCTTTTCTCTTAAATCTTCTATATTATTATGAAGAAAGGAAATCGCTGCCACTTTGCTCATCCGAATGCCATCATGTACAGATGCATGAATAAGTTCATCATACAACACGATATCACCTTTACGTGGAACAGCTGCAAAAAATCCGGCATTGGCATCGTATCCGGAATTAAATATAAGCCCTGATTCAGCACGATGAAAATCGGCTATAAATTGTTCCAACTCCTCTGCAAAGGCAGTATTGCCGGCCAGCAATCGCGAACCCCGTGAACCCAATACTGTATGTTGTGGCGGAACCGGAAAATGCGCAATCAATGAATGCAGTTCGCCTGAGTTAGCAAAACCCAGGTAATCGTTAGAACAAAAGTCAATCAACCCTTCGTTCAGCTTTAGTGAGCGCAACAACCCCTGTTCCTTTCTTTTCGCGAGTCGTTGCGCCAGGAAGTCTTCGTTCAATGTTAAAAGTATTATTAGTTTTTAAACAGCAGCATGACCATCAATAGAAGCATGATATCTTTAAAATAACAGCTGGTTATGCCTCCACCGTTTGGGTTGTACGATTCGGTACTTTGAAGGGTTCCCGCGATTTTAATCCAAGTTTTTTAAACATATTCATGTCATCATCAAAGTCAGGATTGGGAGTAGTCAAAAGTTTTTCCCCTGCAAAAATCGAATTGGCCCCTGCCATAAAACAAAGTGCCTGTCCTTCAATCGTCATTCTTGTTCTGCCGGCAGAAAGCCGCACCACAGAAGCCGGCATGGCTATCCTCGCGGTAGCAATCATTCGAACCATTTCGAAAATATCAACCAGTGGCTGATCTTCAAGAGGTGTTCCTGCCACAGGCACCAGTGCATTTACCGGCACCGATTCCGGATGAGGATTCATGGAAGACAATGTCAGAAGCATGCCGATACGGTCTTCCACAGATTCTCCCATACCGATAATGCCACCGGAACACACAGAAATGCCGGCTTTACGAACATGTCCTAAAGTATTCAAACGGTCCTCGTAATTGCGGGTATGAATAATCTCACCATAAAATTCCGCTGAGCTGTCAAGATTATGATTGTATGCATATAATCCTGCTGCAGCCAGTTTTTCTGCTTGCTGTGCTGTAAGCATTCCCAGCGTGCAACACACTTCTAAGCCCATGCTATTTACGTGCTGCACCATTTCAAGCACCCGGTCAAAGTCACTGTTGTCGCGCACTTCTCTCCAGGCTGCTCCCATACACATGCGAGATGCACCGGAAGCCTTAACCACGGCAGCCCTTTGGGTTACTTCGGAAAGTTCCATCAGTTTATGTACCGTAACATCAGTCTGATATCGAGCCGCCTGTGGGCAATAGGCACAATCTTCCGGGCAACCTCCTGTCTTAATAGAAAGCAGCGAGCTCACCTGCACCTCATTTGGATCGTGGTATTGCCGGTGGATGGTGGCAGCTTTATAAAGCAGCTCCATAATCGGCAGGTGGTATACCTGAAGCAGTTCCTCTTTACTCCAATCGCATCGAAGCATAATAGCCTATTTAGATGTTGGCAAAGATAGTATTTGACACAAGCTAACCATATCCGAAAGCAACAATGTTGAATAACTAACTACGTGAAACTGCCGAATTGATTCATACACATAGCAGCCGCGACATTATCATTCCATTAGCTTATCAAATCTTAAAATCAGGTTGCATTGTATGCATCAAAAAATTTGAGTGGGCATTACTTTTGCGTATTCCGGAACTTAAGCAATCGCTAATATTTTCGATTACCGGGAACATTGAAAAGACTATATGAAAAAGTGCTTCCCTGATTTTTTGTACCCTTATTTATTAATTATCAGCTAGTTGCCATTGACGGGAGTCGACGCTGAAGGTGTAAGAAAAATTGGATATTGATTAGTAAAGCAGCATAGTGATTACAGAATAGTAAGTGATCGGCTTCGCCGCAGCAATTTAACCATTTAGCCATTTAACAATTTAACCCAACAACCATTGCTTGACAAGATGAACAAATTGTGGTACACCCGACGCTGATAAGCACTTCCATCTTTATCAATCTTTGCTACCTTTGCGCCTCGTTTTAAGATTCATTGCTACCAAAAACATTCAATCAAGTAAGACCGCTGCCCTGACTAGTTAATACATCTAAAGGTTTGCGAAAGCCAATTTGCGGAAATCAACCATTTATTTATTCATCATCAAAAATTTTCCAGTGAGCGAACAACATCTTAAATGGCATTCACCCATCTTAAACCGTGAAACAGAAATGCTGGTCTATGGCGACCGCGGGTATCCCATCATCACCTTTCCAACTTCGATGGGCAGGTATTTTCAGAACCGTGACTTCAAATTGATTGAGAGCATACAATGGTATATTGACAATGGGTATGTAAAAGTTTATTGTGTTGACGGAGTGGACGAAGAAAGCTGGTACAATAAGAATGTGCATCCGGCTACGCGGGTTCAGAATCACCTGGTTTATGATCAGTTCATCCGGGAAGAAATATTTCAACGGGCACTTTCAGAAACAGGCTATTCAAAGCTGGCTTTGGCAGGTTGCAGCTTTGGTGGTTATCATGCTGCAAATTTCGCTTTCCGCAACCCGGAAAAGGTGGGCTACCTGTTTAGTATGAGTGCTGCCTTTGATATTAAACCACAACTGGACGGGCATTATGATGATGAAGTATATTTCAATAATCCGCCTGATTACCTGCCTGGACTTGAAAACCCGGCGCTTCATGAAATGGGTATTGTGCTTGGTGCGGGCGAACACGATATTTGCCTTGATGCCAATAAGGAACTTTCAGAGATACTAAATAAAAAAGGCGTTCGCCACTGGTTGGATGTGCGTATAGGTGCCAACCATGACTGGCCGGTTTGGCGCGAAATGTTCCCTCACTATCTTTCGCAGATGAAATTCTAATACGAATTTTCAATCCGTTAGCTGACCGCAGGAATACACCTGATTTCTGATCTTAGCATGGATAAAGCAAATTCAGCAGTTTTCAAACCCTCTTTCAATATTCCTTAAAAAACAAATTAAACAAGCATGAAAAAAATTGGAATTCTTTTTGGCATGGAACGGACGTTTCCACAAGCTTTTATAGACAGGGTAAATTCGAAAAATGTAGAAGGCATAACTGCCGAAGCGGTCCGTATTGATAAGGTAGCGCAAGCTTATGCGCCCGGTTATGATGTGATTATTGACCGTATTTCCCAGGATGTTCCGTTTTACCGTACGTTTTTGAAGAATGCGGCTATCTGCGGTACGGCTGTACTAAATAATCCATTTTGGTGGAGCGCTGATGATAAATTTTTTAATAATTGCCTTGCCATAAAAGTTGGTGTTCCGGTTCCTAAAACTGTAATTCTGCCTTCCAACGAACATCCGACCGATACTTCTTCAGAGTCATTTTCAAACCTGGTTACTCCGCTTGATTGGGAGTCGATGCTTGGCTATATCGGTTTTCCGGCCTATATGAAACCTTATGCCGGTGGCGGATGGAAGAATGTTTACAAAATCAATGATTCTGCAGAACTGTTTGCAAAGCATGCTGAAACCGGTCAACTGGTTATGCTGCTCCAGGAAGAAATTCAATTTGACGCTTACTTCCGTTGCTATTGTCTTGGTGGCAAATATGTGAAGATCATGCATTATGAACCACGCAATCCGCATCATCTCCGGTATGTAGCCGATCATACTATTTCTGACGAACTGATGCAAACGATCCATAATTATGTACTCAGATTGAATCATGCGCTGGGATATGATTTCAACACTGTAGAGTTTGCCGTGCGCGATGGAATACCTTATGCCATTGACTTCTGTAACCCATCTCCTGATGCCGATCGCCATTCTGTTGGTGAAGAAAATTTTGAATGGGTAGTAGAAAATGCAGCAAACATGGCCATAGAAAAAGCCCTTGCACACCGCGACGGTGCAGACAACCTGACCTGGGGAGCTTATATGAAAAAAGCTACGTTGGGACAAGGCATCACACCGGATCTGTAGCCTTTCTTTGTTGATAATATCACCAACAAGCAGGTCACTAATTGCGCCATATAATCATTGGCCGGTTAGTGACCTTTTTAATTTGGAGCAAGTAAAAATCCGTCAGCACTAAACTCATTTTTGGTTCATCCGGCCTGCAAAATTTTCTTAAACTTTCTATTGGACTTAGTGAATTCATGTTTTGTTACTTAATTTGCCATTCGTAGTTCAAACAATAATACAATCCAAGATGAACAAACTTTTCACGATAGGTATTGAAGAGGAATTCATGATCATCGATCCGGTGACCAGGGAACTGGTTTCACACATGCATGAAGTGGTAGAAGGTGGAATAACGTTACTGAATGAACAGGTGAAGGCCGAAATGCATAAAGCGGTTGTTGAAGTGGGTACTAACATTTGCCATGATGTAAAAGAAGCAAGACGTGAAGTAAAACACCTGCGCAGTATCATTTCCGGAATTGCAAAAAAACAAAACTGCCTGATCGGTGCAGCCGGAGCACATCCGTTTTCACGCTGGCAGGATGCCATAATTACTGATCATCCGCGCTACCAGGATATTGTGAATGAGATGCAGGATGCTGCACGGTCTAACCTCATCTTTGGATTGCATGTACATGTGGGGATCGATAACCGGCAGACAGGTGTACAGATTATGAATGCCGTTCGTTACTTTCTGCCGCATATTTTCGCAATGTCCACCAATTCTCCCTTCTGGCTGGGCAGGAATACCGGTTATAAATCATACCGTACAAAAGTTTTCGATAAATTTCCAAGAACCGGCATACCGGAAAACTTTACCTCGGCATCAGAATTTGATGAGTACATCGCATTGCTGGTAAAAACCAATTGTATTGATAACGGAAAAAAGATTTGGTGGGATCTGCGCCTGCACCCTGTTTACAGTACCCTTGAATTCAGGATCTGTGATGTGCCCATGCGTTTGGATGAAACCATTGCCCTGGCTGCTATTATGCAGGCTGTAGTAGCGAAACAACACCGGCTGATGCAACAAAACCTGACCTTCCGCACCTATAAGCGTGCCCTTATTAATGAAAATAAATGGCGGGCAGCACGCTATGGAGTGGAAGGTAAACTTATTGATTTCGGGAAAGAAGCGGAGGTACCTTTTCAAAGCCTGCTGGATGAATTGATATCCTTTGTAGATGATGTGGTAGATGATCTCAACTGCCGCGATGAAGTAAATTACCTTCATGAAATTGTGAAGATGGGCAGTGGCGCCGACAGGCAACTGAAGATTTATCACCAAACCAATGATCTGAAGAAGGTAGTTGATTATATTGTGGAAGAAACTAATGTGGGCCTTGATTGATAAGTCTTTAGTCAAGTAATTATTCCTTTTTCATCCTGATTACAGAAAGCAACCGGCTATACGTAGTTATTATTTTTTATCCTGATATAAATGCTTGGTCGAATTGAATATTCATTTCCTGGGATAGTAAATTAGAAAAGCAACCGCTCCCTGGCTGTGCCTGTAAACTTCAGTGTAAACAATTAGTGGTGTATTAATTCTTCAGGTCAGTTGAAAATTAATTCTGCGTTAATTCTATATTTGAACCTTATTAACAGTTTTTTGATTTAAGAAACGTGTAAATAACGTTTCTAAAAAGCGCAGCCAGTAGTTTTTTTTGCCACCAGCATGGAAAAGCCAACAATCAAGGTAGCCGTTCTAGATCTTTATAACAGGGTCCAAAACGAAGGTATGCGAGGTATTCGCTCCCTGCTCTACCTTGAACGCATGAAGACTGATGCAAGGGTTCGGTGGGATATATATGATGTAAGAAATGCAGAAGAAGTACCTGACGAATCCTATGACGTTTATATATCATCAGGTGGGCCGGGCAGCCCGCTTGAAAGTGGTGAGCATTGGGAGAAAAAGTACTTCGGACTGATTGATAACCTTTGGGAACATAATCTCAAAAATGCCGATCAGAAAAAGCATGTTTTTTTTATCTGCCACTCTTTTCAGCTCATTTGCAGGCATTGGAAAGTGGGTGAAGTAACCAAGCGAAAATCCACTTCTTTTGGTGTCTTACCTATTCATGAAACAGATGACGCGGCAAATGAACCTCTTTTTGAAAAGCTACCGGAGCCTTTTTATGCTGTAGATTCGCGTGACTACCAGGTAATTCAGCCCAATGTGCAACTGATGGAAAGAGAAGGCTATCAGCTGCTTGCCCTGGAAAAACCAAGGCCCCATGTAGACCTGGAACGGGCCATGATGGCCGTTCGTTTTTCTGATGAATTTATCGGAACCCAGTTTCATCCGGAGGCAGATCCGGAAGGTATGTTGCGATATTTCTCAAGACCTGATAAAAAAGAACTGATCATAAAAAATCATGGCCCTGAAAAATATTATCAGATGGTGGATTACCTCGACGACCCTCAGAAGATTGTGTTAACACAACAAACTATCCTCCCGACTTTTCTCAGCAGCTCATTTAACAGGGTACTGCAAACTGCAGATTGCGTCTGATTTCCTGTTAAGGATCAATTCCCGCCAATGGCTACCTTCACTATTGATTTCCGCAAGCAACAGCCAGCTGAAAGTTTGCGCAGAATTATAATCAGGTGTTAATCCTGATATCAAATCAATTCACTGTGCCGTAATTATCTATTTTTGACGCCATTCAATCTACAACGCATGGTTCCTGCCTATCGTGAAAAATACAATCAGCAGTTTACGGATGAGAAGTACAAGCAATTCCTCGCCGACCTGGATAAAGAAGCCGGATATCATATTGAATTCCGTATTGCAGAGACACCCATTTTTGTTCCACGGAGTTTTGAAGATAAGCTGATAGCGGGTGGCAAAGAAATACTGAATACGGTCACATCAACTGACTATCATAAGATTTCTGACGGTGCGATTCCGCCTCAATTGAAAGTACCGAATGAAGATGCAAGGCCGCAAACCATTGCTATTGACTTTGCCATTTGTAAAAATGAAGAAGGCGAACTGATTCCTCAGTTGATAGAAGCGCAGGCGTTCCCCTCGCTATTCGGCTATCAGCATTGGCTGGCAATTAAGTTCCGGCAACATTTCTGGGTTCCTGAAAACATGAGTCATTTATTCAGCGGCTTCAATGATGCAACATATATTGAACGGCTCAGGCAATGGATACTTGCCGGTGAAAAACCGGAAAATGTAGTGTTGCTGGAAATTGAGCCGGAAAAACAAAAGACACGTGTTGACTTTGAACTCACTAAGAAAATCCTGGGCATTGAATATATCTGCATCAGCAAAGTTATTCGTGAAGGCCGTCAGCTTTATTATGAAAAAGAGGGTCGGAAGCTCCCAATCAAGCGCATTTACAACCGGGTAATCTTTGATGAATTTGTAAAACGAAAGGACCTTCAATGCCAGTTTAATTTAGTGGAAGATGTTGATATTTCCTGGACGGTACATCCCAATTGGTTTTTCAGAATCAGCAAATATGCCATGCCATTCATCAACAGCAGGTATGTTCCTAAGACACAATTCCTGCATCAGGTAACTACTATTCCGGATGACCTTGAAAATTATGTACTCAAACCACTCTTTTCCTTTTCAGGACATGGTGTAATCTTCGATGTCAAAAAGGAAGACATCACTTCCATAACAGATCCTCAGAATTACATCTTGCAAAGAAAAGTGCAGTATGCTCCTGTGGTGCAGTCACCAACCGGACCTGTTAAAGCAGAAATCCGGCTGCTGTATATCTGGCTCCCCGGCGAAGCAGCACCGGTACTCACCATTAATCTTGTCAGGCTCAGTAAAGGAAAGATGATCGGCGTTGACTACAATAAAGACCTAGACTGGGTTGGAGGAAGTGTAGGGTTTTATGCATTGTGAACAACTAATCAATTGCGTCAATAAAACCAACTGCAGTGATATTGCTGCTGTTAATATCTTAAAAAGTTTCCGATACACAGGTAATAGATTCTACTTTGATTTTAATTACAGACACTGTTTTTTTAATTTGAACTGACTCTTTTAAAAATGAGCTCCAGATTATTGCTTATGCTGTTGCCGGCAATGCTGCTTGCAGCAAGTTGTGTTCAACAAAAAACGAAAACTGATTTTTTTTCGCTGGAATTGCAAACCTTGGATCATGAAACATTCTCCTTTCAAATATTGGAATCCGGAAAAGCAACTGCCATAATATTCTTACAGCCTGAATGTCCTTTTTGTAATTCGTATGGTAAAACGTTAAGGCAACTGGACAGCGCTATCACAAAAGCAGGTATCACGTTTATTGCAGTGGTTGCAGGAAAAAATTATCCGGAAGAAGAAATCAAAGTTTACAGGGAGCATAACCGGTTTACCTTTCCAATTCTACTTGACCCTGACTTTGTGCTGCAGAAAAGATTGAATGCCATCATTACTCCGGAAGTTTTCCTGGTAAATAACAAAGGAGAAACACTTTACCGCGGACTGATTGATAACTGGGCTTATGAGATTGGAAAAGTCAGGCCGATGGTAAGCGAACACTATCTAATGGATGCGGTTACGGCATTTTTGAAAAACCGGCCCATTCAACCTGATTCCACCAAAGCCATAGGTTGTTATATTGAATAATCGAAAAGAATTCACCTGATCAAGCGTGGAGGCTTCCGTTACATTTAAGAACAGGTCTTGGATTATATTTTAAAACGGCTGAACTACCTTGCAACAATAATGGTGCTCCACCGATACACTTTGCAAATGATTTCATCAATAAGTCCATACAACAGGTGGTTTTTTATCGCCTGGTGTTTTGCCTTTTGCATTACATCATGCACTCAAACTAAAACAGTCACTTTCACTGAAGATATTGCACCCATCATTCACGATAAATGCACCAAGTGCCACAGGCCGGGGCAGCCAGCTCCTTTCTCCCTTATCAGTTATAAAGATGTTGCTAAAAGAAGCAAGACCATTCGCGAAGTAGTGAACAAACGGATCATGCCACCCTGGCCGGCCGATCCTGCCTACAGCAATTTCTTAGACGAGCATCATCTATCAGAAGAGCAGTTAGCCATCATTAACCTTTGGGTGGAAGGAGGTTTATTAATCGGAGATACCGCTAAACTGCCCGTGCCTCCGGTTTTTGCAGCCGGTTCCATGATTGGAAAGCCCGACCTGGTTTTAAAGATCAAACCTTTCCTGGTGAAAGGAGATCATGCTGACCGTTTCATGGTCATGAAAATTCCATTTGAATTGCCATCAGATACTTTCATACGTGCAATTGAGTTTGTACCGGGATCGAAATGGGTACATCATGTGAATGGCCGGATCATATTTTATGATGACGATAAGAAGAAGGACATTTTTGCAGGCGAGTATGCATTAGATACTAAAGAGGAAACACGGGAATCTGTTTTCAAAAAAATGAATTTGCTGAATGATGATGGCAGCTACCCCGGAAATGATCATTATATTCATTCAGCTACCAATTACCTGCCCGGTGTAATTACCACCCTTTATCCTGAAGGCATTGGTGGTTTTTTCGTGAAACGCAAAGGCATCATTTATCTGAATGACATTCACTATGGACCTGCTATGGAGGATGTGCTCGATACATCTTATGTGAATATTTTTTTCGGGAAAGAGCGTCCTAAACGACCCGTTCAGGAAATTCAATTGGGCACGCTTGGCATTTCAGACATTGTACCGGAGTTGGTAATTCCTGCTGATACTATAATGACTTTTGTTACCCGTGCGAAAATCCTGGGTGATATTTCGCTGCTATCGGTTAATCCGCATATGCACCTGCTCGGAAAATCCTTTACGGCTTATGCGCTGAAACCCGGAGGAGATACTATTCCACTAATAAGGATTAAAGCCTGGGATTTCAGATGGCAATACTTTTATACCTACCGGAAGATGTTGCATATTCCGGCAGGATCTACCATTGAAGTAGTCGCTACAATGGACAACACTTCTAATAACCCCAATAATCCGCATGACCCTCCACAGCAAGTGCACGGCACCAATGGAAGCATGAAAACCACGGATGAGATGCTGCAATTGATACTTACCTTTTTACCATTTCAGCCAGGAGATGAAGAGATAAGTCTTGCAAGTCACCTGCAGCGGTGAAACCGGCAATTGTCCAGTCCAGTTTCAGAATCAGTTTTTTTCAGCAGGGCTGCACCGTTTAAGATGAAAAGTATACTTTTGAGACATGAAAAACATACTCAGCATTCTTCTTCTTGCCCTCATTGCAGGGCTCACTTCCTGTGGCACTTCCCAGGAGATCACCGGTTCATGGATCAATAAAGAGGCCGTTTCCCAAAACAGAAACTATCAGAAAGTCTTGATAGCCGTTCTATCCGGAAGCCTTGATGCAAAAATGACTGTTGAAAATGACCTTTCGAAAGCTGCCACTGCTTATGGAGTAAAGAATATCAAAGCACTTGACATCTTTCCGCCCAATGTTTCTATGGTTGATACTTCACTTTTGATTCAAAAAATAAAAGAGCATGGCTGTGATGCCATTTTTACGGTAGCGCTACTTAAACACAAAACGGAAACACAATATGTTCCCGGCACTACTTCCTATGTTCCAAGTTATGGTTATGGCTATGGAGGTGCTTATTATGGAGGCGCTTATGGAGGCTATAGTGCTTATGGCGGCTATTACAGAAGCCCCTATGGTTATTACAACTATATGGGTACTACAGTTAGCACTCCGGGCTATTATACAGAGGAAAGTACTTATTACCTGGAAGGCAACCTGTTTGATGCTAATACAAATGAATTATTGTACTCCATACAATCAACGGCATATAACCCATCCGACATTGCAACAGAAAGTGCAGTATACACCACACTTGTTTTTGATCGCATGGCAAAAGATGGTTTGATTACGAAGCCTGCTAAATAATATCAGCACATAGCATTAGATTTTTGAAAAGACACCTCTAACAGGGTGTCTTTTTTGTTTAGCGGTATAATGAATGGTGCCTCCGGATAATAATGGGGGGAATACGCGCACGCCACACGAGGTGTACGACAAATCGTTTAGCTTGTCAAGCAATGATTTGCATCCTGTCAGCCATGTAATGTCAATTGAATATTGAGAGTTGAAATTTTCAATATTCAACACTCAATTTTCAATATCCAATTTGTCGTACACCCCGCCAAATACTGCCAATGGATTGACATACTTTTCTGTTGTACTTTTGACTTCCTTATTTTTTCTATTCATACATGACGTTACATTCCCGAAAACTGGTAGGTGCCTGGCTGATGCTGGGCGTTGCGATGATTATGATTCAGGTGTTGCTGGGTGGCATCACACGTCTTACCGGTTCCGGCCTTTCCATTACTGAATGGAATGTAATTATGGGCGCTGTGCCCCCCTTGAATACTGATGCCTGGCAAAAAGTATTTGATCAGTATAAACAATTCCCGCAGTATAAACTGATGAACAGCGAGATGACATTGGATGGCTTTAAAAGCATTTTCTGGTGGGAATTTTTACACCGCTTATGGGCAAGGCTGATGGGTATTGCATTCATCATTCCCTTTATTTATTTCCTTATCAAACGGATGATTGATAAACAACTGGGGAAAAAACTCGTTATTATTTTTATACTTGGGGCATTGCAAGGCCTTCTTGGCTGGGTGATGGTGCAAAGCGGCCTCATTGAAAAACCATGGGTAAGTCCGATTAACCTGAGTGCACATTTGCTGTTGGCGTTATTTCTCTATTGTTATTTGCTTTGGGTAGCACTTGAATTATTGCAACCACCTGTTGAAAACGGCCACATTTTCTCTATGAAGAATTTTGGCATTCTCTTATTGGCATTGATCTTCATCCAGATTTTTTATGGTGGTTTAATGGCGGGCAATAAAGCAGCATTATTCTATCCTACTTTTCCAAAGACAGGATCGGGTTACATTCCGCATGGCATTCTAAAACTGCACCCATGGCCTTCCAATTTAATTGAGAATATTGCTATGATACAGGTCATACATCGCGCACTGGGATTTGTGATAGCTGGATGTATTTTCTATTTCTACCGGCTTTGCAGTCTTCAACCAGCAACACCTTTTTTCAGGAAATTGTTGATTTCGTTGCCCGTATTGGTAATTATCCAGGTATTGCTTGGTATTTTGACACTCATCAATTCTTTAGGTAAGATTCCGGTAACTTATGGAGTACTACACCAGATGGTGGCTTTACTATTGCTCACGTCAATGACACTCATCCTTTTTCAATTGTCAGGGAAACCAAAAACGGCAAAGCCGGGTAGCACAAGTTATGCGCCAGAGAAGCCGTTAGCAGGCCAACCGGTTTAACAACAGGTAAGCATTTGATGGAGGCTTAAAAATATTTTTCAGTTACATCATATCATTTGACTAAATTTAATCACAAATGACCCCATGAAAAAAATACTCGTTGCATTTGATGGCACTTTTTTTTCAGAAGGCGCCCTGGAGTATGCTTTTAATTTAAGCACAAACAACGGCGACCTGATTGTAGGGGTTTTTATAGAAGACCTCAGTTATGTTGGCTATGCTACATTGTTTGGTGAAGATTATTTTACATTTAATGATGCTTTATTAAATAAGCTGGAACACGAAGACGATACTAAATTTTCGTTGAGCATTGCCAGGTTTGAAACACTCTGTAAGGCAAGTGGCAAGAATTACCAGGTACACCTCAACAAAGGTGTTCCGGTAAATGAACTGGTGCGTGAAAGCCTTTTTGCCGACCTCATTGTTATTGGTTACCGCACTTTCTTTTCTAATATCATAGGCGAAGCCAGTTTCCTGAAAGACATATTGCAGGAAGCAGCATGCCCGGTGATGGCAGTACCGGATCAATGTGCTCCATTCAAAAGTATTTTGCTCACGTTCGACGGAAAACCTTCTTCTGTTTATGCCATTAAACAGTTTACTCAATTGCTGCCTGATGTCTACAATGGATTGGATGTTGTTTTATTGTCCATTACAAAATCGAAAGAAGAAAAGCTGGAATACAGTCAATTAATGCAGGAATACCTGGCTGTTCACTATCGTGAAGTGAAATTTGAAAATTTTGCAGGAGAAGCCAATGAAGCAATTCTCAGTATTGCAGAAAGTATGAAAAGCCCTTTAATCATCATGGGTGCATTCGGACGCAATGTAGTGTCCCGTTTTTTTTCACGAAGTACTGCTTCTAAGATACTGAAGCACCAGTCATTGCCCATTTTTGTTTGCCATAAGTAATGTTCACAGCAACTCATAAATTAATCGTCAATAAATGCTACGGCATGTATCTCGTTAAATTTTTCCTGATTACGATTCTCATTTCCTGCACCATGTCATATCCAACATTAGAAACCGTTGCCTCAGTAGATATTAATCGTTATGCAGGTAAGTGGTATGAGATTGCTTCTTTTCCGCAGCGTTTCCAAAAGGGTTGCCGTTGTACGACTGCTGAATATGGTGTCAGTGATAAAGGCTATCTGACCGTAAATAATCAATGCAGAAAAGGAGACGGAAAAATTTCCGGCATCAAAGGAAAAGCGTTTGTGGTAAAAGGCAGCAACAATGCCAAACTGAAAGTGCAATTCTTCTGGCCCTTAAAAGGCGATTACTGGATCATTGATCTTGCACAAGACTATTCCTATGCTGTAGTAGGAACAGAAAACAGAAAGTATTGCTGGATACTTTGCCGGACTCCGAAAATGGAACCAACAGTACTAAACGAGATATTGACAGGCTTAAGAAATAATGGATTTGATACCAATCTGCTGGCTTATACCGACCAGGATTGTGGCAGTAATTGATGTGAATTAATTGTGCTGCCGCAGCATGCAAAAAACGCTAAAGGATGCACAGCTAATATGATTTCTGCTTCTAAGCGCTTTGGCGTCGCAAAATATTGAGCTCTGGCTTCCACCTCATTCAAATCAAGGCTCCAGTCTGCCATACATCCTCGGGAACGGTATTGTTTCTCTTACATGCGGAAGTTTGCAAACCCAGGCAATCAGGCGTTCCAGCCCCAATCCAAAACCTGAATGTGGTACAGAACCGAACCGGCGCAAATCAAGATACCATTCAAAAGCCTGCATGGGCAGCTTATGCTCTATGATTTTTTCTGTAAGCAATCCTATATCCGTTTCCCGCTCACCTCCGCCAACAATTTCGCCGTAACCTTCCGGTGCCAGCACATCTACACCCTTTGCCCAACGTGGATCCTCGTCACGTTTCAGGTAAAAGGCTTTCACCGCATGCGGCCAGTTGTAAACCAATATCGGCACATCAAACAGTCTTGTAATCACAGTTTCATCGCTGCCTCCAAGGTCGTTGCCGTACTCAAAAGTCTTAGCTGAATTTATCCATTGCGGAATGTTTCTTTCATCTTCTTCCAGGTCTTTCAGCTCATTCTTCAAATTGTCGATCTTAGTTTGGTTGAAAGCAATTTCACCCTTCTTCATTCCGGGTACGGTCATTTTTTGTTCCCGGTCAGTTATTTCCACTTTGATAGCCGCCCTCTTCTCCTGCACCAGTTTCAGTTCCTCTTCCAGGGAAATAATTGCATTCTTTCCGTTCACATCCTGTTCACCCTTGATGATGCGTACTGCTTCATCGTAGGTAAGTCTCGGAAATTTTTTGTCGACCAGGTTTTCAAGAATAGTGGTATCGCGCCCAATCATTTTAAATTCATTACTGCATTCAGCCAACAGCGCTTTAATAACAAACTTCAGCATGGACTCGATCAGATCCATATTCATATCAAGATCAAAGAATGCCATCTCAGGCTCTATCATCCAGAACTCCGACAGGTGCCTTCTCGTTTTTGATTTCTCTGCCCGAAAAGTCGGGCCGAAGGTGTAAATTTTTCCCAAAGCCATTGCCATGGCTTCACCATACAATTGCCCTGACTGCGACAGGTAAGCGGGCTTTCCATAAAAATCCGTTTCAAACAAGGTGCTTGTTCCTTCCACAGCATTCCCGGTAAAGATGGGTGCATCGGCCTGTACAAATCCTTCCTGCTGAAAGAAACGGTGAATAGCAAAGATCATGGCATTGCGTATGCGCAATATTGCCCACTGTCGTTGAGACCGCAGCCAAAGGTGGCGCTTGTCCATCAGGAAATCTACTCCATGTTCCTTCTTCGATATGGGATATTCCTCTGCAATACTTATAATGGAAACCTGTCTTGCCTGCAATTCATATCCCCCAATCTGCCGTTCATCTTTTACTACTTTTCCGGAAATGATGCATGAACTTTCCATCGTCAGTTTACCGGCATTTTCAAAGTCCCCGGCAGCAACCTGCTTCTCATCTACCACACACTGGCAAAAGCCGGTACCATCGCGCAGTATGATAAAATAGATACCTTTTCCCGACCGCTTATTTGCAGTCCAACCCTTTAAGGTTACTGACTCACCTGCATGACCGGAAAGATCTGTTATGTATATTGCTCTCATAATGCTGAAAAAATTTCAAATAAATCCTGATACCTGCCTGGCAGGCCAAGGGGCGAAAATAACCATTAATTTGAGTTCACTGCCGTCATAAAAACTTTTATGGTACGTTGTTTCGTCGTTATCTTTACACCGTCTAATTCTTTCAAACAATAATGCTCAAGCAAGGACAATTTCAGAAGATGTTGCAGAAGCTGTCACCGCAGCAGATACAGCTCATTAAGCTGTTGCAGGTGCCAACTGATTCGCTGGAAGAACGGATCAAAGAGGAGTTAGAAGCCAACCCTGCCCTTGAAGAAGGGATGGATGATGATACTTCGCAGGAAGAACAGGACGATAAGCAGAGTGAAGAAACGGAAGGTGACCGCGATGAAGAAGAAGAGAAGACAGAAGAAACGGAAACGGCGGAAATTGACAACAACGTAGAGGAAGAGGCACCAGCCGCAGAGAGCGAGGTGGATAGAGATGAAGAAATGATTGTGGATGATGCTCCTGATCTCAACGATTATACAGACGATGATGAAACCGTTGATTACAAGTTGCGTGATGAAAATTACCCTGAGCAGGATGACAAGCGTGTGATGCCAATGCCTGTTTCCAGGAGCTTTCATGAATACCTGGAAGAGCAGTTAGGTATGGAAGAACTGGACGAACATTTGCATGCACTTGGTGAATATATTATCGGAAGTATTGATGATGATGGTTATCTGCGTCGTTCACTGGATGCTATGGTTGACGACCTGGCGTTTTCACAAAATGTAACGTGCACTGAAAAAGAACTGGATGATGTGTTAAAGATCATTCAGCATTTTGATCCGCCCGGAACAGGATGCCGGGACTTAAAGGAGTGTCTGCTGTTACAACTGGACAGAAAAGCAAACAACCCGGAAATAAAAGTGCTTGCCATCAAGGTTATCAGGGACTACTTTGATGAATTTGTGAAGAAGCATTATGAGAAGCTTCAAAAGCAGCTGGAAATAGACGACGAACTTTTTAAGCAAGTAATTAACACCATCATCCACCTCAATCCAAAACCGGGAAGTGCCTATACAGGTGCCGGTGATTTGGAAAAAATTATCATCCCTGATTTCTACATTTCAAATACGGATGGCGAGTTGGAACTGTCGCTCAACCAGATGAATGTGCCTGACCTGCGCATCAGTCAGCAGTTCCGGGATATGCTGCGGGATTATCAGAAGGGTACAAAGAAAGACAGGCAACAGCGCGAGGCCGTGATGTTTATCAAACAAAAAATTGATTCAGCAAAATGGTTCATTGATGCCATAAGACAAAGACAGCAAACATTATTGCTCACGATGAATGCAATTATGGAATACCAGTATGACTACCTGGTGAGTGGTGATGAAACGAAATTGCGGCCTATGATATTGAAAGATATTGCAGAAACGACCGGACTTGATATATCCACGGTTTCACGTGTAGCCAACAGCAAATATGCTCAGACCGAATGGGGTACCTTACGATTAAAATCGTTTTTTTCAGAATCATTGTCAACCGATTCCGGTGAAGAAGTATCAACGCGCGAAGTGAAAAAGATTCTGCTCGATATGATCTCCGTAGAAAACAAAAAGAAACCGTTGTCGGATGAGAAGCTCACTGATTTGCTGAAAGAAAAGGGCTACAACATTGCAAGGCGTACGGTTGCAAAATACAGGGAGCAACTGGAAATACCTGTGGCGAGATTAAGAAAAGAGCTCTGATCCGAAAATAATTTCAACCCCTGTCAATACCATTTCGTGCAACTTCCTGCAAAAATTATCGCTTTCATTTTTCATCCGCTGATATTACCTACCTATGCCTTTCTGCTGATCTATTGGACAAACCCGTTGTTGTTTTCCAGTTATGATACAACCGACCTCGGTAAAATTTTCTTAACCGTTTTCATTAATACCTTCCTTTTTCCTGTAATTGCCATCCTGCTGATCTGGAAGCTGGGCTTTGTGAAGTCTTTACAAATGGATTCTCAACAGGAGCGAATCGTACCTTATATCACCAGCGGGGCCATGTATATCTGGACATATGTGGTATTCCGGAAATCAGGACTGCCGGAAATTCTGAACATTGTGATCTTAGGTGCCACCATCACTTTATTTGCCTGTTTTCTCATTAATATTTTCAGAAAAGTGAGTATTCATACAGCTTCCATGGCCTGCCTGTTTTTACTTACGCTTGCCATGTGCCTGCTTTCACAAGGCAACTATACTTTTTTGCTCATGGCTATCGCATTGCTTGCAGGCATTGTTGGCAGCAGCCGTATTTTGACAGGCGCACATAATCTTCCAGAAATAACTTTAGGTTATTTTATTGGGTTGATGAGTCAGCTTGTTGCTTTAAGATTTTATTAGACCTGCCACTTCAATTAATTCTGTTAGTTGGTGGCCGCTTGCCCATGCTGCCAGCATAATGTTAATTGGAAACAATTATTACTCAGTCAGATCGGCACATCCTTTTGATTATGCCGGGAAACTATTTTGCGGCTATTCCGTCAAGGGAATTTACCAAATGACTCAAGTCCTGTTTACTCTTCTCAATTTTAGTAATAATTTACGCCCAAAATCCCCCTCCTGCAATGAAAAAAATTAGCCACCTTTTATTATTACTCTTTATGCTTACCGCACCTGCTCTTGCCCAACAGAACATGTCGTTATTGGGAAAGTACACTTATTCCAATGACATCGGCAGCCTTTGGGGCTATGCCGATGGCAATGGCAATGAATATGCTTTAGTTGGAGCATACAATGGATTATCCATTGTGAATGTAACTGTTCCGACAAACCCGGTGCAGGTGCAGTTTGTGCCTACCAGCAACTCCTATTGGCATGAAGTAAAAACATGGAGCCATTATGCCTATGTAGTGAATGAAACAGGTGGCGGATTACTTATCGTTGATCTCTCCAATCTTCCCAATGCGGTTTCCTATGTAAACTGGACGGGAGGTTCACTCGGATTATCAACAGGACATACCTTGTTTATTGATGAAGATGGAATTGCCTATATCAACGGTTCTAATGTGGGAGTTGGTGGTGTATTGTTCCTTAACCTGAATACCAACCCTATGAACCCAACACATATCGGCACCTATACGAATGGTTATGTTCATGATTGCTTCGCAAGAAATGACACCATGTGGACTGCACAGATTTACAGCGGGCAATTTAAGGTGGTGAATGTCGCCAACAAGGCAGCACCCGTTGTGCTTGCATCACAATCTACTCCGGGTAACTTCACGCATAACACTGCCTTATCGGATAACGGCAAGTACCTGTTTACAACCGATGAGGTGAACAACTCTTACATCGCATCCTACAATGTATCTAACCTGGGTAACATTAGCGAAGTAGATCGTTTCCAGGCCAATCCCGGAACCAATAGTATAGCGCACAATGTGCATGTAAAAGGAAATTTTCTTGTAAATGGTTACTACCGTGATGGGGTTATTATTACAGATGCAAGAGACCCAACCAACCTGATTAAAGTAGGCAGCTATGATACTTCTCCTCTTTCAGGGAGTGGTTATAATGGCTGTTGGGATACGTATCCTTATCTGCCATCCGGCAACATTATAGCTGCTGATATTGAAGAAGGACTGTTTGTGTTGGGAGTAAACTATGTACAGGCTGCCTTGCTAAACGGTAAAGTAACAGATTATACCGGTGGTGCAAATTTAAACGGAGTGAGCGTGGCCATTGTGGGTGCAAATAATACTACTGTGACTACTGACCTTTCCGGCAACTATAAAACCGGATACGCCACTGCAGGTACCTATAGTGTAACATTTACAAAATCCGGTTATCACACAAAAACCATTACCGGTGTTGTACTTGGCAATGGCGTGAATACGGTTATCAATACTTCATTGAAAAAAACTACCCTGTCTCAATGCGTGATCCCGGTTGGATTATTCGCAGACAATGTGACGGCCACGAGTGCCACACTCCATTGGAGTGATGAGTATGCAAGTTTGTATACTGTGAAGTTCAAAAACAATGCAACCGGTGTAACGCAAACGTTGACCTCGCCTGTGAATTCACTCGCTGTTACTGGTTTATCGGGATGCATCAGTTATAAGTTCAGGGTAAAAGCAAAATGTAATTCAGGTGCGAATACCAATTTCTCCGCCTGGTACACTTTTAACAGTGGTGGATTGGGTTGCAAAGAAAATGATGTGCCGATGGTAGTGACAGGGGAAGTGGAAGAGATGATGGTTTATCCCAATCCTTTCAGCCAGGCATTTGATATTTCTTTTTCACTGGAAGAAGCGGCTCCGGTATTGCTGACAATTACCGACGTTTCGGGCAGGATAGTGAAGACGGTGGCTGATGAAAGTCTTGCGTCCGGTAAACACCTGTTGCATGTGGATGCATCGCAATTGGGTGCAGGATTCTATTTCTGCGTTTTAAGATCGGGTGATCAGGTGGAGATGAAGAAGGTGGTGAAG
The DNA here is from genome assembly GCA_016704325.1 of Chitinophagaceae bacterium. Taxonomy (GTDB): domain Bacteria; phylum Bacteroidota; class Bacteroidia; order Chitinophagales; family UBA10324; genus JACCZZ01. The sequence continues at coordinate 568,833 of JADJAG010000004.1, read as the reverse complement.
AGCGAGTGAGGTAGTCGGAAGTAGTTAGTCGGAAGTCGGATGTTTTTGGGGATTTGCCCATTCTACCATCTTCAACTCATCAATTCTGTCAAAATGCTTCTTGTTTAAAGTTGCAAATGGCAATTGATATATGATGGCTGTTGAAGCGATAAAAAGGTCAGCTATGTCTATCTGCTTTCTTTTACGCTTCAACCCATTATTAATATCAACGGCCGTTTTTGCTGTAGCAGCATCAAAGGAAAGCACTATCATATTTTGCAACACATTTTCCCAGAATACTAATTGTGCTGGTGTAGCCCCACAATAGATTTCGTATTTTGTGATAGCAGATATAGCAAATTCAAATCCTTGCCTGACCAATGCGATCCAGGCCGATTTGGACTTATCCGTTTTGCGATAAAAATCTATAAGAATGGAGGTGTCAACCAATATTATTTTGTCCTCCATTGGTTGATTGCTTTTCTATTTTTTTTAATAACTGCCACTTGCTTTTTTGTCGCAATTGGTCCATTCATAAGTAAAGTCTCTAAATCTACTTTCTGCTTGCTCAGGTTCCTCTCTCTTTCAATTTCTGATTTAAGTAGCTTTAGTTGTCCGGACGGTAAGGTTCTTATGATTCTAAGTAATTGGTCAAATTCAATGTCTATTTCTACTTGCATGGTATAAATTTATGAAAATTTTGTTGGCTTATAAAAGTCATAGAAGCTGAGTCAAAAAACGGATTATACCACCTCCACCTTCAACTTATTCTTAATAATCATCAGCTCCTCTTCCATTTTCTCCACCAGGCCCAGTAATTCATCTTTGTGTTTAACAGGTTCGGGTAATTCGCTGCTGATGTAGTTGCAGAATTTCCAGACTTCCTTCACTTCACTTACTTCCAGCACGTATGGTTTGAATTCGTTGTTGAGTGAATGCAACTCCAGTTTTTTCTTCTTGCGCAGGTGGTTGAAAGCGACCTTGAACACGATGCCGTCTTCCTGTGTGAGCAGGATGTAGGCATGGCCGTTTTTGATGTCGTGCCAGTTCTCTACATATTCACCGATCACCCAGCTTTGGTTTGGGATGGGCAACATCGAATCGCCGTCTATCTGGAACATGCGGTACTTACGGTCGTTGAAGAGTATTGGTAACTGAAACGTCGGCAGCTTCTTAATAAAATCAGGATCGGCATAACCATTCCGGTACCCTGCTTTCGCTTTCACATTCACGGCTTCAATGTTTTCATGGTTGCCGCTGTCGACGGTAGTAGCCAGCACACGCAACTTGCTGCCGGTGATGTACACATCGTGACCACGTTCCAGTTCCGACAATTGAAAACCTGAAAGTTTCCCCAAATCCATTTTCACCAAAGTATCAATTGACACTTTGTAATATTTCGAGAAGCCCATCAAAGCTTCCAGCGTTGGGTTTTTCACACTGCCATTTTCATAGCTGTTGAGGGTAGAGCGGCTCATGCCCAGTTCGCGGGCTACGATGTCCTGCGTTTTGCTTTTGCGGGTACGGAGGAGTTTGACGTTGTTGCTGAAGATCATGGTTGAGTGATACTTTGTATCCCTGCCCCACCCTGAAGGGTGGGGTTTGGGGATGATTGTTGATTAGTATTATGTTCTTCTTCCTGCCCCACCCTGAAGGGTGGGGTTTGGGGATGATTGTGATTGGTGCTATGTTCTTCTTCCTCTTTGCCCCACCCTGAAGGGTGGGGTTTGGGGATGATTGTGATTGGTGCTATGTTCTTCTTCCTCTTTGCCCCACCCTGAAGGGTGGGGTTTGGGGATGTGTGTTTTGCGATCTAATAACACCACCCTTTAGGGCGGTGATTAGATCATTATCATGAAGGGGCTTTAGCCCTGACCTTTTGTGAATCCATACTTTCTCATGAATTCTTTACATTCATCATCAAAAGTCTGCTTACGGTGGTGCGCTTCCTGGTTACGTATGTAGTCCCTGACTTTTTCCACTTGTGATTCACTAACAGAGGCAGCATAATATTCATCTGCCCATCTCAGTTTTCCTTTTAACAAGTGCTGTTGATTCGCCCAATGGGAAGATTCTCCTTTGATATTTTGTATCAAAGTAGAAATGCTCATGCTTGCACTTAGCAGGCACAGGCAATGCGCATGGTTCAAATATCCATTGATAAAATCAATATCGTTATCTCTTTCTACTCCTTTTTCTTTAATGTGCCTAAAGAGGTTAATTCTTACCTCAGGTGTAAGTACTGGCTCACGGTTTTTGGTGCCCCATACTGCATGAATCCATATTTTGACGAATGACATAGCTGTTAAGTTAGTTGTTATCTTTTTAAGATTTGGTATCCTGATTCCGCTTCCGGAAGGGTGGAGTTTGGGGATGAGAGTTGGTTATGGTTTGGAGCTTCCAGAGTTCTGGTATGAAGGGTGGAAGCAGGAAATGGGTGGTAGTATTCAGGATTGGGATTCCTTTCAGTAATTCGTTGATTGATGACAGCATGGTGTTTTGTTTGTGAATTATTCTTCTGTGTTCCTTCAAAATCAAACTCCCGCACCACTTCATACTTTGCAAACTTTTGTGTCGCTTCTTTTTTCAACAGCACCATGGTTGCCGTTACAAAAGAAGCGGCATATTCCTGCTCGCAGAAGACGGCTGAGGCGCGGCTGAATTTTTCTTTGTCCAGCCCTTTCGCAATGGCAAGATGAGGTTTATGCATGAAACGCGAGGTTTTAGGTGAAAGCCCGAGCTCCTTTTTCAGATCCGCTATTACATTCATCAGGTCATCGGCATTCAGCACTTCTATATAAATGGTATGTGATGAAATGCTGTCAAAGTTTTTCAGCGATAAGGCAAATGGTGCGTGTCTGCCGGTTACTGCTGATACCTGTTTGACTACCTCTGCTTCCTTTGTTCCACTCATCAAAAAACTACACAGCTCAATATGCGGCCTGGAAGTAACAGCCTGGTAATGGTCGAAGTGCCGGTGAAAGTTTTTCTTCAGTAGTTCCGCTTCATGCCTGATGTGCGGCGGCGGATTGATGGCCAGCAGGTATTGATATTCTTTGGAAGCAGGCACCACCATGGGTGCAATAACAGGATCAGGCCTCGAACGGGCAATGGTATCCGCATCTGCATCATACATCGCATAATCCAGCTTGTGCATCTCCAGCACATTAATGGAATAGAACCCGAATTCCTCCGCCACTTTTCCTTTTATGCGGTAACAACCCTTTCCCCGGAAGGGAAAGTTGCGGCTTGCTTCCGGAAAATGATTGGTATCGAAGAAAAACCCTTCACGGTCAATGAAACATCCAAACATCATGGCTTCTCCCTTTTTAGTGCGGGTAGGTTTATAGGTAACATAGTAGCCGGTGATCTCAATAATTTTATTAGTGTGGTTTTTCAGATCGGCGGCCAGCAAGTCGTTGCCTGGATTTTTTGGCGGATGAATGAGGTCAAAGGGAGCACATAAAGGGAAGCCCAGTATCTCCTGTTCGTCGCGTGGTTCGTCAAAAGTATCCTGAAACAATTCCGGCAAGTCATACTTTTTATTTTCTCCTTCAAACAGCTCCCGGCGTGCCACAGATTTTTTCTGATGGCCGAGTATAGAATGAATATCCCACAACAATTCCTGCTTTGTTCTGCCGGTAAAGCGAAAGGCGCGGATACGGATGAGGATGCGCAGTTGATCTACAGAAACGGTCACCCTCCGCATAAAATTTTCCAGCGAAGAAAAGGCGCCATTCCTGCTTCGTTCCAGGATAATGTCTTCCTGCAGCTTTCTTTCCAGGTCGGCAACCAGGGCAAAGCCAAGGTAGATATGTGTTCCGTAAATGGTGGTGAGCACTTCGCTCTTGTTGATATCCGGCGCATGCACCGTTGCGCCGCACATGCGTGCTTCGTGTATGTAATATTCCGTTCTGAAAAAGCCGCCGCCGTTGTTGATCACAGCTACCATAAACTCCAGCGGGTAGTGGGTTTTCAGGAACATACATTGATAACTCTCTACGGCATACGATGCAGAATGTCCTTTCGCGAAAGCATAGCCTCCGAATGTCTCCATCTGAAACCATACATCGCCAATGAGCTTTTCGTCGTAGCCCTCCCGTCGGCAATTGGCAATAAACTGGTCCTTCACTTCCTGGAATTCCTGCCGGCCCCTGTACTTGCCTCCCATCCCCCTGCGTAGTTTATCTGCTTCTGCCAGCGTGAGCTTACCGAAATGGTGCGCCACTTTAATCACATCTTCCTGGTATACCATCACGCCGAAGGTATCTTCCATCAGTTCCCAAAGGGCGGGAATGGCTCTCTTCTTACCATGATCGGGCTCATGAAAGCGGCGGATGTATTCCTGCATCATACCGGATTGTGCCACGCCCGGGCGGATGATGGAGCTTGCTGCCACGAGGTCGAGATAGGTGGAGGCACGCAGCTTGGTGAGCAGCATGCGCATGGCAGGGGATTCCACATAGAAGCATCCCATCAGCCTTGCATTTTTCAGGTTATCCCGCACGGCCTCATCATTCATAAAACGTTTCACATCATGAATGTCAATGGCGACCTGCTGATTTTGTGCGATGATATTTACTGCATCGCGCATCTTCCCCAGGCCGCGCTGGCTGAGAATATCGAACTTATACAGTCCCACATCTTCCGCTTCCAGCATGCTGAACTGTGTTAATGGAAATCCCTTGGGTGGATTGCTGAGGGCGGTATAGGATGCTATGGGGTGTTCGGAAATCAGGATACCACCGGCATGGATGCCCAGGTGGCTGGGAAAATCATGCAGCTGACGGGCATAGCGGTAGATGAGGTCCACAATATGATCCCTGGAAGGCGGGTACAGGCGCGGGTTTTGCAAGACATCAATCTCTGCTTTCGGCAAACCAAAAACTTTCCCCAACTCGCGTACTACAGAGTCGGCCTGCAGGGTGGTATAGGTGCCCAGCAAGGACGTATGTTTGTTGCCGTGCTTTGAGAAAATATAGTTGATCACTTCATCCCGTTCATCGGAAGAAAAATCAATGTCGAAGTCGGGTGGATTTTTCCGCGAAGCATTGATGAAGCGCTCGAAATAAAGATCCAGCTCAATGGGATCCACATCGGTGATGTTGAGCAGGTAGGCTACCATGGAGTTGGCACCACTGCCCCTGCCTACGTAGAAAAAATTTTTGTGGCGTGCAAAGCGCACGAGGTCGTGGTTGATAAGAAAGTAAGCCGTGAATTGCTGGCTGATGATGAGGTCTATCTCTTTCTTAAACCGTGCCCGTATATCCTCATTGGAAACGGGGTACCGGTATTGCATTCCTTCTTCGCACAGCTTATCGAGCAATGCGCGGTCGTCCGCTTCATTGCCGGTGAAGTATTTTTTGTTTTTGTTTTTGCCGAACTCAAAATCGATCAGCTCACATTCATCCAGTATCCTTCTGGTATTGTAAATAATGGAAGGGAAATCCTTATAGATGAAACACAACTCTTCTTCACGCAGCATGACTTCCTGCTCCGGTGCCTGCTCGTTCACCGGCAGTTTGCTGAGGATGGTATTGTTATCCATGGCCCGCAGCAGCCGGTGTGTATTGAAATCCACTTTGTTGCGGAAGGTGACCGGTGCGAGCAATACCAGTTTTTCAGGATGATGTCTGCAGGGTGAAAACCGGAGCCGGTTGAGGTCGGCGGGTTTAATGCCGATGAACTCATGGGCCTGAAGCCTGGCTGCTGAAACAAAAGACTCCGCATTTCCACTTGCCTCTGCTGATGCGAAAGGGTATATCACAAAAGCATACCTGAATTCAGGCGCATGATCGGGTACCAATGCCTCCCTTCCTGTTAAGCCCGGCCCTCCTTCCAGCAAACACCGGGAGAGAAAAGTATTCAATTCCAAAAAGCCCTGCTGATTTTTAGCGATGCCGACGAATTTTTGTTGAACGCCTTTTCTAAAGTCAATGCCGGCAACGGGTTGAATGCCGGCCTTCCTGGCGAGGCGGTGAAAATCGAGGATGGCAGAGGTATTGTTAATGTCGGTAAGTACCAGTTTGTGCACCCCTTTGGCCATTGCTTCGCGCAGCAGATTTTCCGGACTCATCGTTCCGAATTTGAAGCTGTAGAAGGTGTGGCAGTTGAGATGCATTGAATTGCGGATTGCGGATTGACGATTGCGGATTGGGGATTTCAATCTCCCATGAAATGCGCGATTGGTCGGATTGGTGGTTGGTTGTATTGGATTTTTAAGAGAGTTATCATATTGCGGGAATTATGAATTATTTACGAATACATTGCTTGCCGAATCAAGCCCCGTAGGGGCGCCAGTATGGTAGAATGGTAGAAAAAATCAAAAGAACATCACAGCCCCGTAGGGGCGGCAGTACGTTATCCAAAAGCCATTTCGATTCATTCATAGAATTCAAACAGGTATTTTTCATCGAAATCAATTTCAGCCTTTTGCAGCATGCCGAGATATTCTTCGCGAAACGTTTTTCTACGGTGGTGCTCTTCCTGCTTCATGATGTATGGAATGACACTATTACGTTGGGATTTGGAATAGGAAAAAGCACCGAATCCTTCCTGCCAATGAAATTTTCTCTTTGTAAATCCATGGTCATTGATCCATTTTGATGAACCGGATTTGATATCTCGCACCAAATCGGAGATGGACAGGGAGGGTTCCATTCCAAAAAAGGTATGTACATGGTCCTTCCATCCATTCACCGCCAATGGCTTTTGCTTGTTACCTGTGATAATGCCTGATATGTATTCATGAAGGCGATCCCGGAAATTGGTTGCGATGATATTCTCTCTGCCTTTGACAGCAAAAACTACCTGGATGGAGATTTGTGAATAGGTGTTGGCCATTGCTTATTTGTTTTATGGTTGAATTAATGGTTGTTGTTGTTTGCTACTACCATACTGTCGCCCCTACGGGGCTTGATGGTTTTATCTTGTGTTTCTACTACTACCATACTGTCGCCCCTACGGGGCTTGATGGTTTTATCTTGTGTTTGTTGCTGCCTGCTACCATACTGTCGCCCCTACGGGGCTGGTCTTGGATCCTGGTTCCTGGATCTTGACTCCTGGCTCTTGGTTCCTGACTCCTGGCTCCTGGATCTTGGCTCTTGGTTCCTGACTCTTGGCTCTTGGTTCTTCGTTTCTGGCTACTGCTCCCGCCACCCCTTTCCTTATGCCATTGAACGGATTGAAATCGCGTAACCGGAATCCGAGTCCTGTGGCGCGCTGCACGGCATTGTCGCCGTAGCGGCGGCGCATGTTGTCCATGGCCTGGTAGAGGCGGATCATCTCCTGCGAATCTTCAAACAGATTGATCTGGTAACCACCGCCTACGAGGTGGCTGCACCGCACCCCCACCAAACGGATGAGCATGCGGCGGTTGTAGAGTTTATCGAACAACTCCTTTACTCTCGGTATCAGGTGGTGATCGCAATTGGTATAGGGCACACGGCATTGCATCGTATGCGTGTCGAAATTCGAATAGCGGATCTTGACGGTGATGCAGGAAGAGAGTTTGGTTTCGAGGCGAAGCTGCAGGGCCAGCTTCTCCGTCATGGTAATCAGCAACGATTTCAGTTTCGTAACATCAATGGTATCCTGGTCAAAGGTCTCTTCTGAAGAAACCGATTTACGTTCGCTATAAGGAATCACCGGTGAATCATCAATACCATTGGCCTTTTGCCAGATGGTAACACCGTTTTCACCCAATACATCACGCATCAGCTCTACCGGCATCTGCTGCAGCGTATGTATTTTTTCAACGCCCATCTGCCGCAGCACCTGGTACGTTTTCTCTCCCACCATGGGAATCTTGCTCACACTCATGGGAGCCAGGTAGGCCTTTTCCGTTCCGCGGTCTACCTTCTTATTGTTGTCGGGCTTCACATCATCGGTAGCTACTTTCGATACCGTTTTATTCACCGATAATCCGAAGGAACTGGGCAGGCCGGTTTCCTTCTTCACCTTATGCCACAGTTCCGTGGCCCATTTATAGCAACCGAAAAACTTATCCATGCCGGTGAGGTCCATGTAAAATTCATCTACCGACGACTTTTCATACAAGGGCACCTTGTCGCGGATGATCTCTGTTACTTCATCCGATTTCTTCGTATACATCTCATAATCACCATGCACGATCAATGCTTCGGGGCATAACCTCTTGGCCAGCTTGATGGGCATGGCAGAATGGATGCCATATTTACGGGCTTCATAGCTGCAGGCTGACACCACGCCGCGGTCGCTGTTACCCCCTACCACCACGGGCTTACCATTGAGGGCGGGATTCATCAGCCGCGAAACGGCAACGAAGAAGCAGTCGAGGTCGAGGTGAACAATGGTTTTTTCGGGGCTGAGGATCATGACTATATTACAATCAATTTGAAGGATTGTAATTTAATCAATTGTTTGAGAAATGGAAAAATAATTTACAGGAATGTTCGACCCAAGATTCAAGAGCCAAGACCCAAGACCCAAGACCCAGGACCCAGGACTTAAGACTTAAGACGTGAGACGTGAGACGGAAGACCACACCTACTTTGCCGCAACCATTTAACCATTTAGCCATTTAGCCATTTAACAGTTTAACAGTTTAACAATTTAACAGTTTAACCATTCAACAATTAACCCCCAACCCAGTCTCTTCAAAAAAATTCCTCCCCTCCTTTTCATAGAACCATTGATTTCTATTTACTTTCGTGCCGATTTAAAAAAAAGGAAGGCCAAAACCCTTGTATTCACCAAACAGTATTCAACTGTAAATTCACTTCAGCTAAATCAATCCATCCCATGAGAAAAATGAACTTCCATAGCGGGCACCTTTTATTAACGCTTATGTTGCTCACCACACTGTCGTTGTTTTTCAAAACGGAAACAGCCAGGGCACAGAATGCATTCATCGGCGCTGAAATACGGCCCCGCTTTGAAATACAAAACGGCTACCGTTTTCCGCCCGATACCATTACTACCCCGCAGGTGCTGGTATCGCAGCGCACGAGGCTGAATGCAGGCTTTACCAGCGAGCGTTTCAACGCATATATCAGTATACAGGATGCAAGAATCTGGGGCGATGAAGTATTGGCGACAGATGTCCCTTCATTTGGTATGCATGAAGCCTGGGGCCAGTACAACTTCAATAAAAATATCGGGTTGAAAGTAGGCCGACAGGAAATTATGTATGACAACAAACGCATGATCACCGACGGGCAGTGGATACAACAAGGACGTGCCTATGATGCGGCTACCTTAAAAATGAACCTGGGCAGTGGATGGAAGCTGGATTTAGTTGGTTCTTATAATCAGCAGGTGAACAATTACTTCGGCACCTATTACAACCTCAACAATCCTAAAACCGTTGATATTATCTGGCTCAACAAATCCAAAGTGGACAGCAACTATAAGTACAACGCTACCGCCATGATTATGGGCGACGGTTACCAGACTCCGGATACCACCGGTGTATTTATGCGCTACACCTATGGTATCAATACCAGCTTTGACCATTATCAGTGGGGAGTGAATTTTGAAGTATATGGACAAAGCGGTAAGACCCGCACCATCAATCAGAGCGGCAACATCGTTCCCGATTCTTTTCAAACGGTGAAAGCATTTATGTTTTCCATCAATCCGTGGATACAGGTAGCCAAAAATTTCAGGGCCGGTATTGGTCTCGATTACTTATCAGGAAGCGATGCCTTAAGAGACTCCTCTGAACAAGGCACCACCAACATGTTCAATTTCCAATATGGAGCAGCACACCGGTTCTATGGCAAGATGGATATCTTCTTCAACCTCCCGCAAGGCACCCGTAATGCAGGATTGGTAGATGCTTACCTGACTGCGCGTTACAGCTATAAAAAATGGGATCTGAATGCGGAATTTCATCGCTTTGCACTTGAAAATCAGGTAGAAGATGTAGAAAATTCTACACCACAGGAGCCGGTGGCACTCGACAAGTTGCTTGGCTATGAACTTGACCTGATCGTTACAAAAGACCTGAGCAAAGATGTGAATCTGAATACAGGTTTAGGCTTTCTTTTCCCCACCCGCTCCCTTGAATTTGTGAAGACATCTTCCTTCTCTCAACTCGGTAGCCCAACGGTAATCGGATATTGGTTTTATGTGATGCTTACGTTTAAGCCGACGTTCTTTTTTAAGGGATAGATGGGTTAGGAGCCAGGAACCAGGAGCCAGGATTGGGACTTAAGACTTAAGATTTAAGACGGGGCAGATGAAGAGCGACATTTATGTTGCTTTTGCTCCATTTATAAAACTTCATTAGCAGGAACCAGGAGCCAGGATGGGTTCGACCTTAGCATTATTTATGATTGTTTGCTCAAACTTTACCAGCGCAAATCGCGGCTTTTTTGTTATTCATATAAGATGGCTTAATTTGCGGGCATTAAAAACCATTCGATGCGTAAATACACTACCCTTACAGAAAAATTAAAAGGATATTCTTTGCTGGCCGGTTCTATTGCCGCCTCAGCATTCGGCGCTCAGGCACAGATCATCTATACCAATGTAAATCCTGATGTGGAACTCGGTGGCAGCGTGCCTGCATCGTACCCGGAACTAACCATCTATGCAGTAGATATGAATAATGACGGATCGGTCGATTTTAATATCAACATGAATATTAAAGCACCGCTTGGAAATGAGTTTTCTTTCTTTGAAAAAATTGATGGTGCCGGCAATCCAAGTAACCTCATTAATTCTTACACCATCGAATATGCACCTTTTGTATTTAAGAATGATTTAGGAGACAGTATTCCTTTCGGTCCTTCTTTCTATGGTTTTGTGAATGTGAATTTTGCTTTTCAGACAGCAGGCGCTGTTTCTTATATCTGGAATAACCAGACCGATCGATTTGTTGGCGTACGGTTTAAAGATGGCACCGATAATTATTTTGGCTGGATTCGGCTCGATGTAAATACCAATGGTTCCATACCAAATATTATCATCAAAGATTTTGCGTACGAACAAACACCCGGTGACAAGATTGCAGCAGGTGACACCGGCATTGGTTTACCAGTTGGCATAAATCAGATAGCGAATACAGAAGGCATGGTGTTATTCCCTAATCCTGCTACCGGCAATGTAGTGATCAGGTTAGCATCGCCGTTATCCGGAGCAGTGGAAGTTTCCTTGAAAGATGCCATAGGAAGAGAAGTGTATACAACTACTCTGAAAACTACGGCTCAGCAAACAGAACTTCCGATTGATATTTCTGCCTATGCAGCCGGTACATACTTTGTGCAGGTGAAATCTCCGGAAGTGGCAATGACTCAAAAATTAATCAAACGCTAAGCCGGCTGGTTTCCATTTCAAAAACCGATTATGCCATGACTGCTTTACATTTTCAGACAAAAAATCTATCATTTTTTTCTTCACCTCTTGCCTTACCGGCTTATAACCGGATGCAGGAATGCTTAAAATAAATCCAACTACTTTGAAAAAAATTACTTCCGTCCTTTTAGCGCTCATTGCGTTACTGGCATTTTCTGCTTCCACAGCCTGGGCTCAATTTGAATATATCTGGCCCGGCAACGGCTCACTCAATAACTTCCGCCAGGCAAACCTGATTGTTCGAAACGGAGCTTTAATGGATGAAACTTCCGTAACTGCAGACAAGATCATTATTAGCGGCTCACAAAGCGGAATCGTTCCCGCAATCGTAGTGCTTTCAACGGATGGAAAAACTGTCTGCATATCTCCTGCAACTAAATTTGCTTATGGAGAAACCGTAAACGTAACTGTAAAGGATGGATTAAAAACGCTTACCGGGCAAGTGCTAACAGGTACCAGCTACAGTTTTGGGATTCGTAATGAAATGACACCTGAAGCCAAACAACAATTGGAAGAATACCTCGCAACACATGATGATGGAGGTTATCCGTTGAATGAGCCCAGGGAGTCTGTTTATGTACCTTATGACAATTCTACTAACCGCGACAATACCTTTAAGTTCATCAACATTTACACTAACAATACTGCATCTATTGCACCGGGTGAATTGTTCTTCCACAGAAACAGTGGCGCATCGCCTACTACCTCTTCAGGTATAGGATATGGAATTATGACCCACGATGCTGATTCTATTTTTTATCGTCCATCCGTATATGACGGATCCAACTTCCAGGTAAACCTGAATGGAGATCTGACAGCATTACGACTGAATCCAAATGTGGATACCGGCGTGATCGTTTTGGATTCAGCATACAATGAAACTGGAGAAATCTATTGCAAAAACGGTTTGGCACCCAGCCAGCATGAGCATTTGTTTTTCCCGGATGGCACCAAATGGTTCAGCATCTATGATTGGCAAGGCGGCTGGAACCTGGAACCTTTTGGAGGTAGCCCGAGTGCAACTGTTAATGTATCGTGGATACAGGAATTGGATGCCAATAACAACGTGATTTTTGAATGGCGTACAGATGATCATTTTGAGGTAAATGAAGCAACTCCCGATATCAGTCTTGGTACCAATACTGTTGATCCCTGGCATATCAATTCAATATTTAAGGATACAGACGGCAAGCTGATTGTTTCATTAAGAAATATGGACCGCATTGTAAAAGTAAATCCAAGTAATGGAAGTATCGTATGGCAGTGGGGTGGACTTAAATCTACATACAATGAGATCACCACTACCAATGATCCCAATGGCGGATTCAGCCATCAGCATAATGTGCACCGCATTGACAATGGCCATATCCTGATGTTTGACAATGGTAACTCACAGCCTTCACCTAATCAACGTTCTCAGCCTAAAGAATACATTCTTGACGAAACAAATCTGACAGCAAGTTGCACCTGGTTTTATACCCATCCGCAGGTAAACGGCTTTAATATGTATACACGTAACCAGGGAAGTGTACACCGTTTGCCGAATGGCAATACCATAATTGGTTATGGCTTGCCTGATAAGCAAGGATTACCTAACGGAACTGAAATTGATGCAAACAAAAATATAGTATGGGAATTCCGATTTAAAGATTCTACTGAATTCACTTACCGGCTTTATAAAACTGAATGGGATCCGAATGTAGGTATCGGCGATATTGATGCAAGTGATAATAAGATGCAGGTATTTCCGAATCCGGGCAATGGAATGATTACGGTGACGGCTGATATTCCTGTAGCAGAAAAAGCGACCATTTCAGTATTGAATTTGCTGGGACAAAAGGTATTTACCAAAACAGAAAAACTGCATGCAGGCATCAACACCCTTTCACTCGATCTGACTGCTTTGCATAAGGGAATTTATATTCTTGACATTGCTGCCGGCAAAACAAAAATGGAAAAGCGGTTGATTATTCAATAACATGAATTCTTAATACTTCAGAACCCAACCATTCTTTTAGTGGTTGGGTTTTTTGTTGCTATAGCTATACTGAAAAGATGAGTCTTTTCGGAAATAGTTGTTTGACTATTATACAATATCCATTCGAAACGTCATGCCGTCGCGCCAGTGGCGGATCGGCATCTCTGATTCAATTTAGAGATCCTGAAACAAGTTACTGATGAACCAGCCCAGCGTGAAGAGTAATCTGGTTCATCTTGCGTTGTTTTTTCGCTTCGCGGAATTATTTCCTCAGGATGACGCGTTTGTGGAAGGTTGTAGTAAAACCTGTGTGAATGATTTCATACGGGAAATACGTTTGCAGTCTTCCCAAAGGTGTACGACAAATCTATATTGGTATTAATGATACCATACTCGAAGGATTTTATTTAACGCTAAGTCGCCAAGAAGAAGCGGAGGATAATCAGTGATTTTATTTTTTGGCAACTTGGCATCTTTGTGGTGGGATTGCTTCTTTGTTTCACCATGCAACAACGCATTGATTAACCGTCATTGCGAATCCCGCCAATACAATGTTTGAATTATCAAAGTCCCAATGGCGGGATGAAGCAATCCCCTGATTAGAACCAATTAGTAGTATAGTAGAACATGGGGATTGCTTCGTCGTTCCTCCTCGCAATGACGCTTCGTGGTGGGGATTGCTTCGTCGTTTCACCTCGTAATGACGAATCAATATTGAACACACAATTTTCAATAACCAAATTGTCGTACACCCTTTCCCAAAATCACATTCACCAATACCCCAAAAATCACTACTTTCGCCCTTCCTTTTTTTCCTTCTTTTGAAGCAATAACACAACCTGATCTTCACCCTGAACAAGCGAATCAATATACTTAAGAGCAGTATCATCCTTATACTTCTTCTGTTGATGAAGTACGGGTCAGCTCAGGTACTCGACCTGCCTTCCGCAACCAACTTTGTTAAAATCGGAGACCTGGATATTGCGGGAACTCAAATAACCGTAGAGGCCCTGATTAAATGGAACGGCAATCCCGGCGGCAATGATGTTGTAAGTAAACACACCAATCCATTTAATGTAAATTACCTGTTGCGTCCGCTGACTTTTGAGCTGACTACTTATGTAAGCGGCACCGGCGGTGCCACGCAGTTTATACAAATGACGAATCCCTTTGCTCTGGTAGTGGGACAATGGTACCACATCGCAGGCACCTACAATGGAAGCTTTGTTCGCTACTATGTAGACGGATGCCTGGTAATAGAGCTCCCATTCTATGGCAATATGTTTCAAAACAATTTGCAGGCAGCAGTTGGTGCACAGGCTACGAGTCAGTCAGAACAGTTTTTTGGCAAACTGGATGAAGTGCGCATCTGGAATGTCTGCCGCACAGAAACCGAATTAAAAGCCAATATGCTTGACCTGCCCTCTCCCGGAACACAGGCAGGATTGTTGGCCTATTACAAATTCGATAACGATTTCATTAATGTCCAGGGCAATGCGGCTTTCGATGGCATTGCAGTGGGCAATCCGCAATTCGCTGTGGAAACAGTTGTGAACGACCCCATTGCAATAGATGATGTTACCATAACAGATGCTACCTGCAATGCCATTGTTGATGGCAGCATTACACTTTTTGCCAGCAATGCAAACATTGAATATTCCATTGATGGTGTCAATTTTCAAACAGATCCTTTCTTCCCAAACCTTGCAGCCGGATTTTATACTGTATATGTAAAATCAACGGAAGGATGTGTTGTAGACAGCCTGGTGGAAATCAATATACTGAATCCACCAATCCTGCAACAGACTTTTGCAACCATTTGTGAAGGCGACAGCTACCTGTTGCCTGATGGAACATTCGCAACCATTGCCGGAATTTATGCAGATACCCTCCTCGCACAAAACAGTTGCGACAGCCTGATCATTTCCACCGACCTGGCCGTAGTGCCGGTAAACCAGCAAAATATCGTTGCGGCTATCTGCCCCGGCACCACCTATACTTTGCCTGATGGTTCTTCAACAGACACTGCAGGTATTTACCAGGATACACTTTTAGCATCTACCGGATGCGACAGCATATTGATTACCACATTAACGATACTGCCGGTCTTTACCGTAAATGTTCCGGTTACCATTTGCGATGGTGACTCTTACCTTTTACCATCCGGCAACATGACCGACTCAGCCGGCATTTATACTGATACCCTCCTCTCTTCTGTTGGTTGTGATAGCATTGTCGTTACTGATCTTACACTCATACCTGTAATTATATTGAATGTGGATACTGCCATTTGTGACGGCACATTTTATCAATTACCGGGAGGCGGCATCGTCAGTTTGCCGGGGATTTATGAAGACAGCCTGTTTTCAGCAACGGCCTGTGATACCATCGTCATCACCAACCTGGTGGTGCATCCGTCACTTATTCAAACAACTACCATCACCGGCATCACCTGCCATGGCGAACAAGATGCTTCAGCAATGCTGCTCCCGTTATCCGGAACAGCACCTTATTCATTTGATTGGGGTACGGCTTCATTTGAGGATACTTCTTTTGTAAGCAACCTAGGTCCCGGCAATTATTCCGTCTATTGTGAAGATGCAAACGGATGTTTGGATACCGTGCAATTCACCATCACCGATCCGGATACGATGGCCATACTTACCACTTCAACACCTTTATCGCAATGGCAGGCCGGTGATGCGACTGCAACCGTAATTACTGCCGGTGGTAATACGCCGTATTCTTATGTCTGGAGTTCACAGCCACCACAATTTACCGCCACAGCCACCGGATTATCAGCAGGCACCTACTTTATAACGGTTAGGGATTCAAATGGCTGCATCCGTGTTGACAGCGTGGTGATACCGGAGTCGCCGAATATTCTCGCTCCACCCAATGCCTTTACGCCTAACAATGACGGAATCAATGACTTGTTCCTTCCGCACTTGCTGAATGTTCAATCACTTGATTTTGCCATTTTTAACCGTTGGGGAAAAATAGTTTTTCAAACCGATGACCCTGAATTGGGATGGGATGGAAAAGCCAACGGTACAGAAGCAGAGATAGGTATCTATGTCTATTATATGAAAGCCGAATTCCTGGATGGCAGCACATTGGATAAGTCCGGTAGTGTGATCTTGTTGCGATGAGCATTTGCTGCCCGCAGCTATACAGCACTATTTTCTTAAGTATAATCCGATAACAATCCGATCTCATCCGGCCATGCTGCATTCCTTACCTTCCATTGAAAAAGAGTACGACAATTAGTCTTATAAAAAGTTGATTGTTTTGCCGAATGTTCAATCTTTGCTCCTGATTCCTGGTAAGTAAAAAATACGGTTGCGTTGAAACAATATGACATAGCTGTAATCGGTGCCGGCGCCATGGGCAGTGCTGCTGCCTACCACCTTGCCAAATCAGGGAAAAAGATTCTCGTACTCGATCGGTATGCCCCACCACACTCACTCGGTTCCTCACATGGTGAAAGCAGGATAATCCGCGAAGCCTATTTTGAACACCCGATGTATGTGCCTCTGGTAAGGCAGGCCTATGCACTTTGGAATCAGTTGGAACAGGAATCAGGTAAAAAGCTTTTTCTGCAAACAGGTGGTTTAATGATTAGTGACAAGAACAATAAAGTATTCAGTGGTGCTGCTGCAAGCGCCGCCACATATGGAATTGCATATGACTACCTGGATAACCAGGCAATTAAAAAAAGATTCCGTGCCTTTTTGCCCGGTAAGGACATGGTAGCCCTTTATGAAAAATTTGCAGGTATTTTATTTCCTGCAGCATGCATTCGCGCGCAACTTACATTATCACGTAAGCCGAATGTCAGCTTACAGTTTAATGAAACAGTAACACAACTTCAGCAAGCACCGGATGCAATAACCATAACTACCACCAGCGCTGCTTATAAGGCGCGGAAAGTAATTGTGTCAGCCGGTGCCTGGATTACTGCAGTAATTCCTGAAGTTAAGCTGCCCCTGGAAGTAAAAAGACAGGTGCTTTTCTGGTTTACCAGTCTCAATGCTTCAGACAAAAGATTTATGCCAGAAAATTTTCCTGTCTTTATCTGGGAGTATAAACCCAATCACCTCTTCTATGGCTTTCCTGATTTGGGAAATGGTGTCAAAATCGCCATTCATCACAGGGGAACAGCGGCCACTGCAGATACGATCAACCGGAAAGTCAGCAAGCAAGAAGTCATTGAAATCACTGCTTTAGCTAAAAACCATTTTGATTCGGAGCTTCATTACCGTTCATCGGCAGTATGCATGTACACCAACACACCCGATGAGCATTTTATCATTGACTATCATCCGGATAACCGGAATATCATTATTGCCAGCGCATGCTCAGGCCATGGCTTTAAGTTTTCGAGTGCGATCGGAAAAATTCTGTCTGAGATGGCATTGGAAGAAAAACTGAGTTTTGATATCGGAAAATTCAGGCTCGGAAGAAAAATGCAGCCGGGTTGATTCTAGTTTCCATAAACACCTTTTGAAATAAACTCCAACTATACAATCAATAAGCAATCATACAGGAATTTAAGCGAGTGGAAATCCAACAATTGGTATATTCGTTTGACTTTTAATCATACCAGTTATGAAACCCATCATCCTTATTCCAGGCATAGAAGCAACGGCACTGGCCAATGCAAATACGTTTGATTTTGCTTCTGTATGGAATGCATACGACAGTATTGGCACTTCTTTATTCACCAAAGTAACCGGTCCTTATATTACTGACCGGTTGCAATTGGATCCGCTATATGATGAACAGAACAGTTCGCTCATTGAACGCAATCACATGGCACGATTGCCTTATGAGCGCACTGTGATTAACCTCGCCAATAAACTAAAGGAAACAGGAGACTACAGTCCCATTTATCTTTTCGGCTACGACTGGCGGCTTTCGAATGCAGTAAACGGAAAAAGGTTGTATGATTTTACCCAATACCTGAAGAGAAAATTAGCAGCCAATAAAGAGGATCCATGGGAAGGGTTTCGATTCCTGACCCATAGCATGGGCGGATTACTTTTCAGTTGTTACCTGGGTGAACTGAAAGGCCACTACGACGATATTGATAAAGCGGTGATCACTGCGCCGCCGTTTTTGGGTTCACCTTATGCATTGATACATATGATTAAAGGTGACGGAGGAGTAAAAAGTTTTCTGAACAGTATTTTCGGGCGTAATGAAGACATACGTAAAGTAGTGCGTACGTATCCTGCAGTTTACGAATTGCTTCCCTGGTATGATCAGTCAGTGGTGTATGAAGACAGTGGTAAAAACGTAGATCTTACCCAAACCAATCAATGGCAATCCAATATCGGAGACGACATTCCCGAAATTTTCAAGGCAAGATTGAAAGAACTGGCTGAATTCAGAAAAAGCAAACTTTTTCCATTGCAGAAGCTACCGGATGAATTACGTACCCGCATACTTGTGATTGCAGGTTCAGGTGATGATACGGCCTCGCAATTAAAAGTGCGCAAGGAGCAGGGCAAGATCAGCAACTTTGTGATAATAGATGATAAAAGAAGTGTGAAGATAGAAACGGGAGATGGAACCGTCCCGTTGCAAAGCGCCACAGCGCACAAGGATTCAGTGAAGACATTGGTAGTATTTAAAACAGGACTTTTCAGCGAACCGACGGACAGCCTCGACTATCATGGACTATTCCTGCGCGATAGCCGGGTACAAAATATCCTGCTTCGCTTTTTTACCATGAATGTAATGGCGGCGAAAGTAAGAGCCGGCGCTTTAACAACGGTGCAGGGGCCAAATCCGAATTGGTGGAAATCAATTGGAGATACTGTGGTAAATGCCTCTCCGTTTTAAAAAAAGAATTTGTTGTATTCACTAACCTGGTTAACTGCAACCGGCATAGCCCAACAACCAATACAGCACCAGGAAAACAAGGATGGTTCCAAAACAACCTCCTCCCCATTTATAGGCACCATAACCTGCCAGCAATGTTCTTAACCAATTGGGCATCTCAGTGTTTTAAATTTTGATGATTAATACTTATTAAGTAAAGTTCATTAAAATTCCGGTGTTATACCAATCAATTTTCTTGAGGTCAAGCAATGGTTGGTGGGTTAAATTGTTAAATGGCTAAATTGCTAAATTGTTAAATTGTTAAATTGCTGCGGCGAAGCCGATCATTTGTTATTCTGTAATCACTACTCTTCTTTACGCACTTACTCAAACTTAGTACTCAATACTCAATTGTCGTTAAAATCCGGTCGCTGAGCGGAGCCGAAGCGCCGGATTTTCGGATGCAGTGTGCTAAATTTTTGCGCCCTTCGACTTCGCTCAGGGCACACCTCATCCATGGTAACCGCATTTAAGGTACCTGCCATTGAGTATTAATTATCACAGTTAACTACATTCGTGCATCTTCCACCACCTCAGATGATCTCTGTTTTTTCATTGTACAAAGCAGCCTTCTCCGGAATTCAGAAAAATATCTGGATACTTTCTATTGCCATGCTGATCAACAGGAGTGGTTCCATGGTTTTATTGTTTGCATCATTGTACCTGACGAATGAGTTACATTTTTCAATCAGCGATGCAGGCCTCATCATGAGTTTTTTCGGAGCCGGAAGTATCCTGGGCAGTTATGCAGGTGGATGGCTGACGGACCGCAGAAACTATCTTGATATCATGCTGTTTGCCCTGGTGTTCAGTTCGCTTATATTATTGTTATTGCTTGTTGCTACCAATGGAATATTGATTGCCTGCATTATCTTTTCCTATTCATTCACTGCTGATATGTTCAGGCCGGCCAATGCCGCGGCAATTGCTTCCTTTACCCAACCTGAAAATCGTACGCGATCTATTTCTCTTGTGCGGCTGGCGGTTAACCTCGGATTTACCATTGGTCCGGCGGCCGGAGGATTGGTTGCTTTGTACCTCGGCTATAAATGGCTTTTTGTGATCGACTGTCTGTCCGGATTATTTGCGGCTGTTTTGGTGAAGTATAAATTGCAGGGGCGTCCACCTGATGGAAAATCACACGACCACACGGTACTCAATGATTCCAGCACTTCAGCCTATCGTGATTGGCGTTACCTGATTTTTATTTTATTAACTGCATTGTACGGCATCTGCTTCTTTCAGATTGTCGCATCTATTCCACAATTCTTAAGCACACAATGTAACTACAGTGAAGCGACAATCGGTTGGATATTGGCATTGAATGGCTTCCTCGTAGTGCTTATTGAATTGCCATTGATTACGCTGCTGCAAAAAGAGAAGAACACTTTCCGTTTCATTATTGCCGGCACCTTGTGTATACCGATGGCCTTTGCCATGCTGCTTACCGGACATTGTCTTATTATCTGGCCTGTTTTTTACATTGCCATAATCACCCTGTCTGAAATTCTGGCCATGCCTTTCATGATGAATCATTCTTTGTCTCAGCCATTGAAGGAAAGACAAGGCCAATATTCCGCATTGTATTCTATTGCATTTGGTATTTCACTGATGGCTGCACCGGCCGTCGGACTGGGCATTGCCGGAAGATTTGGTTTTGATGCAACCTTTTATTTTTTCAGCGTATTGAGTATCCTGGTTGCTGCCGGATTTGCCACACTCAAACGCTATATGAAACCGGCTGAGGCGCGCATGGATTAATCGCTGTTACGGCTATAGTATCATTACCGGCTCCTGAATTCATTAATACAATTACGGAGCGTATTTTCACTTATTTTCCAAACAGGAAAATGAAATTCAGATAAGGGTCAGACAAAATCCTATGTTGTATAAATTCATCCACTAAATTGCTGTAGTGTTTAAGCGCTCTTCGGTACATCAAATAGAAAATCAAAATTTTTACTGTATTGAAAAACTACAATAGTATTATTGTCAGGAATGAAGTGGTAAATTACATCCAACTGTTCGTACCAAAATTTCTATTCCATGAAAAAAATCCTACTCCTCACTTTTCTTTTATTGAATTGTATGGCTGCAATGGCGCAAAGTGGCTCGCAGATCTTCACCTCTTCCGGCACCTTTACAGTGCCTGATGGCATTAACCTGGTTACCATAGAAGTGATCGGTGCCGGTGGTGAGGGAGGTGGCAATGGTGGAGGCGGAGGTGGCGGAGGTGGTTATGCGAAAGGTAACTATACTGTTACCCCATTAACTATGCTCACTGTTACAATTGGTGAGCCGAATGGCGGTGCAGCAACAGGCAAAACAAGTGTAGACGCATTCCTTTCAGCAACAGGAGGCGCCAATGGAGTTAGTGTATCTAATCCCAATATTGGCGGTGGTGGAGCAGGTGGCACGGGCACAGGTGGTACGATCGTAAACTATGCAGGAGGTGATGGCGGCGGCGGCTACTGGACCTATTTTGGTGGAGGCGGTGGTGGTGCAGCAGGAACGGTGGGTAATGGCGGCATTGGTGGCAATACCATCGTTTGGAATGGAAGTAATTGTAATACGCCGGGGGGTTCGGGCGGAACAAGCGGAGGTGCACCGGCAGGTAATGGAGGCAAGGGAGCAGGATTTATTGATAATTTTTGTTCGGTGAGCAACCCTGCAGCAGAGGGTGAAAGCTACGGCGCCGGTGGTGGTGGTGGCAATGGGAATGGAGGACCTGCCAAATCAGGCAGTGGCGGGTATTGTAAAATCACTTACTGTGTACTCGATGTTGCTGTACAACAAACAGATGCCACGATCACGACTACCAATGTTTTCTCTAACTATCAGTGGATCGATTGTGCCAATGGCAATGCAGCAATTGCAGGCGCAACCAATCAAAGTTATACGGCTACGCAAAACGGCAGCTATGCAGTGGTGGTATCAGATGAATTTTGTTCAGATACTTCTGCATGTGTGGATGTAGTAAGTACCGGTATTCAGCCACTGATTTCCGCGAACGGAGTTATTGTTTATCCAACAAACTTCACGGATAAGGTGAAAACTATAAATACTATTGGCAATGAATGGTATGAGTTAACCACTACTACAGGACAATTGATCTGGCAAGGCCGCCATGTGGAAACGCAGGATTTCTCCGGATTGACAACGGGTTGGTACTTGCTGAAGATAAAAAACAGTGCATCTGAACAGGTTATCAGACTGCACAAACAATAAGGACTGCAATCAACATATGTAGTTTCCGGTTTGGTTCGGTTACTTCAGGCTGAAATGCTCACTGGCCATTGCTTCTATTGCTGTGCCTATGGCCAGCGATGAAGTAGCAGCAGGAGATGGCGCATTGAGCACATGAATGGCATTTCCATTCACTTCAATTTTGAAGTCATCGATCATCTCTCCTTCAGGTGCCAATGCCATGGCCCGCACTCCAGCACGGCCCGGTGTGATGTCATCCAACTGAAGGTCGGGAATCAACTTACGCAGCCGTTTCAGGAAAAATTTCTTTGAAAATGCGCCCCTGTATTCATCCCAACCGAACTTAATATTTTTGGCAAAGAATTTCCACGTGCCGCCAAAGGAGAATGCTTCAGCAGTATCCTTTAATGAGAAATCTGTTTTGCCATAACCTTCCCGTTTAAATACAAACACTGCATTAGGTCCGCATTCCACTCCTCCCTCTATCATCCGTGTAAAATGCACACCGAGGAAGGGATACTTCGGATCAGGTACGGGGTAAATGAGGTTACGCACCTTCTTCATGCCCTTCTCGGTTAGATCAAAGTAGTCACCCCTGAATCCCACAATGGCTGTATTGATTTTCGCTCCTTCCTTCTTCGCAATGCGGTCACTTTGCAAACCTGCACAGGCTATCAGGTAAGTCCCGCTGAAATTTCCTTTTGGCGTGATTACATCCGTGTAACCCTCCTGTTTTTCGAAAGCAACCACTTCATGGGAGGTGAGTACCTTACTCTGCGGGAAGCGGCCTTGAATTAACTCCACATACTTACGCGAAACATCGGCATAGTCTATAATACCCGTGCAGGGAACCCAAAGTCCCTCAATACCACTGCAAAAAGGTTCAATTTCTTTGATACGTGCTGCATCAATCTTCTCAATACCTTCCACCCCGTTTGCAATTCCATTGTTCAATACTTTATTCATATGAGCCAGCTCGGATGCTTGCGTGGCGACTACAATTTTTCCGCAGATATCGTGTTTAACACGATGTTCTTTTGCAAAAGCAACCAGTTCTCTTCTTCCGTCTACACAGTTCTTTGCCTTGTATGATCCTGGTTTATAGTACAAGCCGGAATGGATGACCCCTGAATTGTGGCCTGTCTGATGGGCAGCCACTTCCGGTTCTTTTTCCAGAACCAATACTTTCTTTGTCGGATATTTTACATTGAGCTTATAAGCGGTGGCAAGCCCTACGATACCTCCGCCGATTATGATAATGTCGAACCTGTTGTTTTCCAAGTGTATTTATTTTGCGCAAAAGTAAGCAGCCTGATTCTTTAAATGAATAAATGTTTTAGATGGGGTGTACGACAAATTGGAAATTGAATATTGAGTGTTGAATATTGAATATTTCAACACTCAATATTCAATATTCAATATTCAATATTCAATACGCTACTTTACTCACTGGCTCGAACCTAACCATTGCTTAACAAGCTAAACGATTTGTCGTACACCCTTTTAGATGAAAAATTATACAAACTGTCTTAAATTCTTCCGATGCACTAAATCAACTTAAATGATTTTCAGACTGAATACTGCCTCGCGCAATGCCAAACAACAATAGTTCTTCCGAATCTCCGTCAAGCAAGATTTTCCGTTCATACTGCATTCCGATTTTTTTCAGCAGCCTGATTGAATTTATGTTGTCCTCATTGGTAATGGCTACAATACGATTCAGTCCGACATTTTCAAAACCATAATCCAGTGTTGCATGGGCTGCTTCGGCGGCATAGCCTTTGCCGTTGTATGCCGGAAGAAAGGCAAAGCCAATATCAATATCGTCCAGTCCTGCTCTCTTTATTAACCCGCAAATGCCTATTGCTTCAAGGCTATCTTTTAACCTGACTGCCAGTAAACCAAAACCATTGCTCTTATAACTTTTTACCGGCCCGTTTAAAATATATTGCGCCGCATCATGCAGGGTTTTTATTCCCCTGTCACCAATAAATTGAAGCCATCCGGGCGTGTTGAGCAATTCAAAAATAAAGGTAGCATCATCTGCAGATAGATGCGATAACGCAAGGCGGTCTGTTTCAAAAACGTTCATTGATTCCTAATCTGGATGAAAGGGATTGAAGAATTACTGTGTTAAATGTAAATCTTAAATCTTAAGTCATAGGTCCTGAGGCTTAAAAATGGAAAGTCCGTTATTCACCTGAGCCTATAGTTATTAATGACTCCCCGAATTAACTTAGCTTTGTAAGAGCAGCCTATGACTTTCCATAAACATTTACTTACGGCTATTGTGGTTCTATTCACCTCACGTCTTTTGGCGCAGGATTTTGTATGGGCCATTCAGCAAAGTGGTAATGATAATGAAGCGGTAAACCAGGTAGCCGAAGATGCAGCAGGCTATATCTATGAAACCGGAAATTTCTGGGGAACGGTGGATTTCAAATACGGGCCGGGTACCTATAACCTGACTTCGAATGGCTTAACTGATAATTTTATTTGTAAACTCAGCCCGGCAGGTGATTTTATCTGGGCAAGAAAAACCGGAGGTACCGGTTATGACAACAGCGTCAGACTTTGTGTGGATGCAAACAATAATTTACATACCGGTGGAAAATTTCAGGCAACTGTTGACTTCGATCCTTCTGGAGCAACCTACAACCTTATTTCAGCAGGAATAGATGATGCATTTATTGCCTCTTATTCTACTGATGGTGAATTGCTGTGGGCAGCCAAATTTGGCAGTACAGGATATGATTACCTGGAAGGACTGGTTACTATGAATGGCTACCTCTATGCAACCGGTTATTTCCAGGGTACAGTCGATTTTGATCCGGGCCCGGATACTTATAATCTTACCGCCACAGGTCCTGATGCAGCTTTTTTCTGAAGCTGGATACAGACGGAAATTTCATCTGGGCAAAATCAATCAGTGGCACATCGTCCATCATCAGTTTTGATATTGATGTAGATTCCTCCGGAAACGTATATGCCGGCGGTGAATGGTGGAGCACCTGCGATTTTGATCCGGGCACCGGAACACAAACTAAAACAGCGACTAATTTTTCTGCCGATGCATTCCTGTTGAAACTTGATGAAGACGGTAATTTTGCATGGGTAAATATTTTTAAAGGAACGGGAGACGAATGGCTGAAGTCTATTGACCTGCATGACAATGGCGACATCGGTATTGCAGGTGTATTCCAGGTGACCCTGGATGCTGATCCAGGTGCAGGCATCTACAACCTGGTGAGCAATGGGGTGTATGACTTTTTTGTTTGCAGGATTAATGGTGCTGATGGAACATTGATCTGGGCCAAATCTGCCGGTGGTGCCACCAATGATCAATTAGGTCAATTGGATGTGGCAGCATCCGGAGATTATTTTCTCAGCGGCGGATTTTCAAGCACTGTCGATTTTGATCCCGGACCGGGAAACTATTCCCTGACTGCCGTGGGAAGCCTTGATATTTTATTCTGGCAATTGGATGGTAATGGCCTGTTTAAAGCTGCGTTTGGGTTTGGTTCAGCATGGGCATCTTGTTTTGGCAATGGAATACTTGCCAACAATAACGGAGGCATCACTTTGGCCGGTGGATTTGCCAACACCATCGATTTCGATCCCGGACCGGATACGTATAACCTCACTTCCGCCCTTACAACTACTGATTGCTTTGTGGTTCATTTTAATACCTGTATTACGTTGCAGACTTATTTCAACACCACTATTTGTTCCGGCGATAGTGTTTTTGCCGGAGGCATTTTCCAAACTACTTCAGGTGTGTATTACGATTCATTGTTTACCAACATAGGTTGTGATTCAGTGGTAATAACAAATCTTGTGGTGCTGCCACCCATCACCGCTGCAGTGAATGCTGCAATTTGTGAAGGAAGTGCTTACCTGTTTAACGGGCTGGAAATTTTCGATGCAGGCATTTACACCGATACACTTTCATCAGCAACCGGTTGCGATTCCACAGTTACGCTTATGCTGGATGTATTGCAATCTTATTACCAGGAACTAACTGAAACCATTTGTGAGGGCAGCACGATTGTATTTAACGGAAATGAAATTGACTCAGCCGGTGAGTATACTGCTATCTATTTGAATAGTGCCGGTTGTGACTCCACGGTAATCCTCCATCTCAGTGTAACGACCGTTGGCGGAACGGTGATGCAATCCAATGATACTTTATATGCAATAGGCGAAGGAACCGTTTACTGGATTCTTTGTGAAAGCGGTTTGCCCATCCCTTCTGCCGACCAACCCATATTTGTCCCGGAAGTAAGTGGCGTTTATGCCGCTGTATTTACCAATGGGAATTGCACGGATACAACTGACTGCAGTTTTTATACCGGCACGGTCAAACCAAAAGATCGTGTTGAAGTATTCCTCTTTCCAAATCCGGCATCAAACGAAGTAACCGTGGAAGCAAAAAATACTTTATTTCCCGCAATTATAGAATTGAGAAGCCCGGGCGGAATATTGATTGAACGAAAAGAATTTGTTTACTCAGTAACTTTACAAACAGAACATATTCCGGCAGGCATTTATTTTCTGACCATTGTATCAGAAGAATACAGTTTGCTGAAGAAGTTGATCATTGCACATTAACCACGCTTCGGATTTTCTACCTCACCCATTGTTCCTGATTATTCAGGAACCCAACCTGTCCATTTCCTTCCTGAAATCATACTGTAAATCTTCATGCAGCAGTGGCAGCATCTTTTCGATTTTGCTTTGCTGCAATGCATACAGATTGGTCAGGGCAGCACTCTCTTCCATTCGAATACCTGACTCTTTTAATTTCGAACAGAAGTAAAGCAACAGGGTGACAGCAGTTGTCCTGTCGCCTGAATAACGTATGAACTTATTGGTAATACGTAGAATTTTTCGCACGCTTTTCTTTACAAAATACAAGTTGTGATCTGTCGGGATTTCAATAAATTGAGCATCCATCTCTGCTTTGATACTTTCCACAAAAGCCTGTTCATCGTGTCCCATGAATATCAGGTAGGTCAGTAACTCCTTGTTTTCCTTTTTGAAACGTGCCATCCGAAGACAAAGAGCCATCAAATCCGGTTGCGAAAAATGTTCAAGTTCCGCTTTCAATTCATGAATGGTGGATGCTTTCATCTGTCGAAACTACTTTTTATCAAATGATTCGCTGAAAAGTCAAACGAGATTGCTTACTGTTTGCGGGTTCGTAATGGTTGCAAGAGATGCTCTAGTCCATTAAGCCTGATCTCATACATGGTAGCAAGCAGTACGCCAAGCTTCCCTGCCGGAAAACCTTGTCGTTGAAACCATTCAAGGTAGTGCACGGGCAAATCGCATAATAATGTTCCCTTAAATTTTCCGAATGGCATTTCCATGGTTACCAACTGTAGGAATAATGCTGTATTGCTTCCTGTCTGAGGATCTTCCATAATTCAACAAATGTAGGTCTTACAAGCATTAAAGAATACAGTTGATATGCTTATCCCAATCATTACATCAGCATTCAGGTCAAATGTATTCAGCATTCAGACTTGGTCTTAAGCTAAAATTTCAAGAAGGAAATTCGAAAAGCTTTACTGAACAATAAAAAAGATTCAGCGCCCAATTCAAGCTAAAATTTAAAAACCCTCATTTCAACCGAAAAGTTTATTCAATCCGACTGTTTTCCTTTCAGGTAACAGAAAAGAAATTTATGCTTTGGCCTATTAAACCGAGCACTCATATTTGTTACGGCATAATATAAATCTAACCGGTACCCGAATACTCCACTTTCCGTGGTTGAGTCATGCAGCTTCATGATGATGATCATAGATAGCCGAAAAGCTGATCGATAGTTTTGCTTTCAAATTATATTTCTTGGAAAATCTTCTACCCCTTCTTGTCATTGCTATTGTGTTGTGCGAAGTTATTCCATGTGTAAAAATTATCACATCCAACATTAGATTACCCATACAACAACTACGGATTTGCTTCGACTAAGGTGAGTCTGAGTAACACGAATATTGACAATCAGGTACTGATTCAAGGCAACAGCTGTTTAATTACCAATGGAAGCCGCTTTGATAAATGTGCATATGCTGATATCGCCATTAAATACCCAACAGCATTTAGTTTATCGCAAAACAAAGTAAGTGATCATAATCAGCATTAAATCAAAAACAACAGGATATTAAAATATAACAAATGAAATTCAAGACCCTTCTTCTCGCAATTGCCGTTTCTACTCTTCTAATTTCAAAGGCGCTTTCTCAGCCACCTGATGTGGAATGGCAAAATACCATTGGTGGCAATAACAACGACTACCTGCAATCTGTACAACAAACATCAGATGGCGGATACATTCTTGCAGGATTCTCTTATTCTGACCTTTCAGGAGATAAAACGGAAGCCCTGATAGGCAATAGTGACTATTGGGTGGTAAAGGTCAATAGCGCCGGTACCACCGAGTGGCAAAATACAATTGGAGGCAGCAGCTATGACGATTTGTATTCCGCTCAGCAAACATCAGATGGCGGATACATCCTTGCAGGTCGTTCGTATTCGGGCATTTCGGGAGATAAAACAGAAGCGTCGTCAGGTGGTTACGATTACTGGATCGTGAAATTGAACAATACTGGAGCGATCGAATGGCAGAATACGATTGGTGGTAGCGGTGATGACAACTTATGGTCAGCGGAACAAACCGCAGATGGAGGCTATATTCTTGGGGGATATTCTACTTCCGGGATTTCCGGCGATAAAACAGAAGCTACAATAGGCCTTGCAGATTATTGGGTAGTGAAGTTGGACAACAGCGGCAACATCGAATGGCAAAACACCATTGGAGGCACAAACACCGATTACCTGGTTACTGCACATCAAACAGCAGATAACGGATACATTCTTGGTGGTTATTCCATTTCTACCCTTTCAGGTGATAAAACAGAAGCTACCATTGGTGTTTATGATTTTTGGGTATTGAAGCTTAATACGACAGGAAGTATACTATGGCAAAATACAATCGGAGGCAACTCTACAGAGTATCTGCGGTCGATTGAACAAACAACAGACGGTGGTTATATTCTTGGTGGCCCTTCCTATTCAGGTGTTGGAGGTGATAAAACAGAAGCCAACTTTGATGGTGGTGAATTCAAAGACTACTGGGTCGTTAAACTAAACAGTAATGGAGCTGTTGTTTGGCAAAATGCATATGGCGCAGTTGGCGATGATGTATTAGGAGCTATCAGGCAAACATCCGATGGCGGATACATTGCAGGTGGATATTCTAATTCAGGTATTTCAGGTGATAAGTCCGAGGCCTGTTTGGGGAACTACGACTACTGGGTACTCAAGTTGAGCTCCACTGGAATTGTACAATGGCAACATACCATTGGTGGAAACAGTGCCGATTACCTTAACAGCCTTCATCAAACAACAGATGGCGGATATATTCTAGGCGGCTATTCCTACTCAGGCATTTCAGGCGACAAAACAGAAGCCGTTGTTGGCGGTGGTGCTTTTAATGATTACTGGCTGGTGAAACTTGTTGGTACGGCACCCTTAAATTCAATTGTGACCGGCATAATTTCGCCGCTTAGTTACTTTCAAAATGCTACCATCAATGTTTCTTATACTGCAACCGGTACTTATAATGCAGGAAATATTTTCACTGCTCAACTTTCCGATGCGGCAGGAAATTTTTCAGCTCCGGCAATAATCGGAACGCTTACTTCAGGTACGTCAGGAATCATCAATGGTCTCATTCCATTAACAACACCAGCCGGTACAGCCTACCGGATCAGGGTGGTTAGCTCCGGCCCTGCAGTAGTCGGAAGTGACAATGGCCAAAACATCACGATTAATACACTCACTTGTGATGTTCCTTCCGGACTCTTCACTTCAAATATCAAGTCCACTTCAGTCAAAACCAACTGGAATGCAACTGCCGCGGCAAATAAATACAAGGTACGGTACAGGATAAGTGGCACAAGTACCTGGACCAATATTTCAGCAGGTAGCAATGGCAAAAGCTAATCAATCTTTCAGCTGGTGCAACATACGAATGGCAGGTGCAATCCATATGCAATACGCTCGGATTGGGCAAATCTGACTGGAGTGTTTTACAAAATTTTACCACCAATACACTCCGGATGTCTGCTTCAACTGAAACAGCATTTGAAGTTTATCCCAATCCTGTTACAGCATTTACCACCATCACCTTCTCATTGAATCAACCTGAAAATATTACGATCATGCTCTTTTCTGTAGAAGGAAAAGAAATAGGGTCGATTGTGGATGCATACTATGCTGCAGGAAATCATAAAGTGAATTTCTTCAACAATTTTCAATCAAACACCTCAGCGTCCTTAGCAGCTGGTATCTACTTTATTCAGTTTAAGACCAATAAAGAAATGGTAACCAGGAAAGTGATACTTGAAGGCAACTGATTGATAACAAAATTTAATTGTATAAAATAATTTGAGCATAAAAAGAATCAAAATGGAAAGTAGCCGAAAATTCCTCATAAGAGAGTAGGCACCAGAAGCCGAAAAGGTTAGAGAGTAGGCAAATAAAGTTTATTATAAATAAAGGAAGCGTTATGAAAACAACGTACAAAAAATTTGCGAGAGGCCTTCAACGGATGGTCTTCGCATTATGTTTTGTGATCGGGACGGTATCGCTACAGGCGCAAACCATCACAAGTAATGTAACAGAAGAAGAAAATGTTTCCACCGTTACACTGATTGGTGCAGGCTTTGCCTCAAATGAAAACATAAGTTTGCAGGTAAAGCATATTGACAATATCCCGGGCACCGGTATCAGCTCCTGGTTTGTCACCACTGATGCAAATGGTAGTTTTCAGACCACACGAATGATCCCGACAAAAGCGAATGAAGATATTGCTGATTTTACAATTTCTGCTCAGGCCCGTGTATCCGGGGCTTCGGCTCAGCTATTCTTAGATGGCATTACCCCAAATTCGATAAAAGCAGGTAAAGCGATTGCACCAAACAATGCGGCAAAGAATGATTCACCGCCGCCATCTCCTCCGCCCGCTGAATTTATTATAGACTGTAGCGGAGTTCCGGATCCGGGTAATACCCTGGTTACTGCAAATCCTGTCTGCGCTAATATTGAATTTACCCTTTCACTGCAGAACTCCGGTGGAACAGGGGTTACTTATCAGTGGCAAGCTAATACGGGCTTCGGATTTGCTGACATCGCTGGTGCAACAGAACCTACTTTAACAACCACACAATCGGTGGGTACCAATTATCAATGCGTTGTTACCTGCACCAATTCCGGATTGTTCACTGTTTCTTCCAACCTCCTGGTTTCAAATGCTAATCCCTCCGGCTGTCAGCTTACCGTGATTTCTGGTGGAACAGCGAAGCAGATTGCAGAATCGCTTTTAGGTCCTGGAGTAACAGTTTCCAACGCAACCATCAACTGTACCTCAAATGCTTACGGAATATTCTCCGGAGGACTTGCAAATCTTGGACTGAGTTCGGGAATCGTTTTAACCTCCGGCAGTGCTATTGATTTAATAGGCCCCAACAGTTCACCGGCGCAGACCACAGATAACCTGATGCCGGGAGATCCTGATTTGACGGTATTAACAACTTCCGAAACTTTTGACGCCTGTTACATCGCATTTGACTTTGTGCCTACCTGCGATTCCATTGCTTTCGATTATGTTTTTGGTTCAGAAGAATATCCTGAATTTGTAAACTCACCGTTCAATGATGTCTTTGCATTCTTTATAAGCGGACCGGGAATTATCGGAACCCAAAACATGGCATTGGTGCCAGGTGCACTCATCCCGATTGAAGTGAACAATGTAAATGACGGCTACTCCGATACTTGCACTTCCGTGCTGCCGGGTCCCTGCATGAATTGCCAATATTATGTAAACAATTGTGAAGGAACCACGCTGCAATATGATGGTTACACTACGACCTTAGCAGCAACAGCAAAAGTTCAATCAGGACAAACCTATCATTTAAAGATTGCCATTGCCGATGCAGGAGATCCTGTTCTTGATTCTGGTGTAATGCTTGAATCAAATTCATTGTCATGTGTATCAACAGCAGTTGTGGAAGCGGATGCATACAGAGGCTGCCAGAACGGACAAGTCCGTTTTTGCAAAACAGGCTCTACTGCAGATGCCCAAACTATCCATTACACCATCGGTGGAACTGCAATCAATGGTGTTGACTACATTACTATTGCAGACAGTATTGTTATCCCGGCTGGTCAGCAGTGTTCCATTTTGGAAATAATTGCTACACAAATTGTTACCGGAATAACCAAAACAGTTGAATTAACAATTCTTGACGGTGCTACATTAACCGTCAATATTTCTGATGGTGTTCAGGTAAATACTTCAGTAACTATTGATGAACAATGTGGATTTTCCATTCTAACAGCAAGTGGTGCCGATACCTATACCTGGTCACCAGCTGAAGGATTAACTGCAACAACCGGTGAAACGATTATTGCATCACCGGCAGTACCGACAACCTACTCTGTAATTGGAAGAATTACGGAATCTGGTTGTGTTGATACTACTACCGTGAATGTCAGCATTGGTCCACCGCTATATACTTACTACATCGATGCAGATGCAGACGGCTTTGGAAACTTACAGGTGCCTCTTATCACCTGTCTGACAACTCCTCCAGCAGGATATGTAACCAATTCGACAGATTGCAATGATGCAAACGCATTAGTCTATCCCGGAGCAACGGAAATCGTCAATGGAATAGACGATAATTGTGATGGTACTGTGGATGAGGTGGCAGCGAATGCCTCTTACCCGACGAATTCTCCACAGGCGATATTACTGCTACTTCCGCTGAACTGGAATGGGATGCAGTACCGGGTGCAATATCCTATAAAGTGAGATACAAAGTCGCCAAAAGCTCACCGTGGATAAAATTCACGACCCCGGAAACAGCAGCCGAAATTGAAGGACTACTGGCCAATACAAAATATGTTTGGCAGATTAGAACCAATTGCGCTAAGAATCCCGATGTAACATCATCATGGTCCGAAAAACAAAAATTCACTACCGCTGAATTTAAGATCGGTGATGTGCAATCAACATCAATCAAAGTGTATCCGAATCCCTTTACTTCATCAAGCACCATTTCATTCTATTTGTACCAGGATTCACAGGTGCTGATAGAATTATTTGATGTAACAGGAAAAAAAACTGCAAACGATTCTTGATGAAAACATCGCTGCCGGAAAACATGAAGTAAACTTAAACCGTCAGTCTGTCGCTGCCGGCATTTACTTTCTGAAACTTTTAACGGCTGATGAAAAGGCAACCATGAAAATTGTGATTGAATAGTAAAACTTGAATAATTAAGTCGCCTTCGAGCACTTGCCAGTTATGAACCGGCAAGAGTTCGAAGGCGATTCTTTTAGAACGAAATGTACTGAATATGCAACACATAGGTTACTAAATTTACTTAATATGAAAAATATATCAATTCTATTTCCACTTTCCAATCCAAGTTGCAATACTTGCAATCACGGTGTCATAAATCTGATGATTACAGGAGGTGCAGCATCATACACTTATCTGTGGTCAAAAAACGCTACCACGGAAGAAATTAGCGGTCTGCTGCCAGCCACCTATAATGTGATAGTTACCGGGCAGGGCGGATGTTACTTACAAGGCGGTGCAACAGTTGGCATCCAGGAATCCTGCCCAGCTCCGGTAAACGTAACTACTACCAACATCACGAAGAAAAATGCATTAGCTAACTGGTCTTATTCCGGTGGAACTCCTGTTAAATACAATTTATGGTACAAGCCCACTGGCACTTCCACGTGGATGAAGAAGAATAATGTTTCCGGAGCTGTTACTACATTTCCTATGAAGAACCTTGCAGCCGGTACCAGCTACATTTGGAAGATTCGCGCGCAATGCACAACGCTTACTTCACCATGGTCGGCAGAGGCCACATTCAACACAGCACCTGCAAAACTGAGTGATCAAACAGCAGGCATGTTTGACCTGAAGCTCTATCCAAATCCATCCAACGGTATAATAAACATTTCACTTTCGCTGCACTATGAATCACAGGTGATCATCAGAATTGTGAACACGATGGGACAAATAGTATATGCGAGTGACGAAGGAATCATCAGTAACAGTTTTCATAAAGAAATTGATCTGCCTTCACTGCCATCAGGAAATTATATTGTGATGGTAATGCATGAAGGAACAAATACGGTAACGCAATGGATCATCCATAAATAAGTGGAGCATCGTTCATTTAAAAAATCACTGCACTAGTGCCGTTTGATTGAAAAAGAAGAAACGGCACAGGTTTAATAGAAAGAAGATTTATCCGCTTGCGTTTCCCTGTTGATGGGAGTAACAGCTTGTATGATAAAATCAGCGAATCATGCAACTTATCTCAAAAAATATATGCCACTTTTTCCTTTTATGGCACTCACATTTGTACTATTAGAATCATGCAGCTCTATGATCACTATCATAGATACCCGGGAACATGATCCATAAGTTTACCCTCCAATCATAACCAATGAAAAACTATTTACTCCTTCTTGTATGTGCTATTGCACTGTTAGTTCCTATTTCATTTGAAATTAATCCCTAACTTCCTTTTTTAGGGAATAGGTTAGTGATTTTAAGCTTATCCAATAAATTTACTGTTGCGTGAGTTGCTTCGGTCAAATACCATTGGTCATTGATTTTAAGTTTTTTGATTTCGGTCAGTCTCATCATCAGATCCATTGGTGCATAAGTTTTGTTGAGTTTATACTTTTTGAGCAGATTGAATGTAATGTAATACCATTGTATGGCAATGAAGTTGATAAACATCCAGGCTTCTATTGCAATATCGTTTTGCATGTATGTTTTGTCGGCATGTAAGATGTTTTTGTAGGCATCAAAAAGTATTTCTATTTCATTTCTGCTTTTATAGTTTTCATACGTTTCGGGTGCGGTAGTTTTTCCATTGGTTAGCAGGGCAATAGTACCGAACTGTGATTGTTTTTGATGGTACTGTTCAAGGGTGTATTTATCAGGATATTTTTCTATGCGCATCAGGTAATCGCGCTGTTCTTCGGCTTTAAGGAAATCATCGGTATAAACATACAGGCTGCCCCATTCGGTATTGAGAGTATAATACCAAACAATGCGTTTTTCAAAAGAAAAGTAACCGTCCAATTTTTCATACGACAGGCCTGGTTGTAATTTAGAATAATCTATTACTGATACATTTCTTCGCAAGGGTATAATGTAGCGAATGCCTTCGGTTTTCATTTCTTCCAGGTTTTTGTTCGAATAAAAACCTTTATCGGTAATAACAGTTACATCTGCTTTCTTGCCAAATTCCTTCAGTGACAGGCTAAAGGCTTTTACTTCACGGATATTGCCCGGCAAAATGCGATAATACAATGGCATGCGCTGCTCTACCGAATGGATGAGCATGATGTTCAACTGCGGGTCAAAATTCTTATTGTTATTGTAACCCACGTGAGGAAACGTTTCCATTCGCCGCGACTGTGAGGTAATACTGCTTACATCAAACAATACCGAGCGTTTATCATTATTCCAAAAACTGTTGAAGTAGTTTCTGATCTGCTCCCGCTGCTCACCCAACTGGCGTATGAAAATGGTCAGATGATCCTTGTCCAAATTTACCTCGCTATACATTTCTGAAAGGTAGCTGTGCCGGAAACGGAAGTCCATATTCTTCAGTGGTGACTGGTATACAAAACGGCAAAAGCTCATAGCCACAATAGTTTGCCAGGTGTCTGGAAAGTGT
Organism: Chitinophagaceae bacterium; assembly: GCA_016704325.1. Classification (GTDB taxonomy): domain Bacteria; phylum Bacteroidota; class Bacteroidia; order Chitinophagales; family UBA10324; genus JACCZZ01. Next base: position 532,650 of record JADJAG010000004.1, on the reverse strand, counting down.
TGCTGCAATTGAACAACGGTATCGTTCAGGTAGGTTTGCAAAAAATGGGTAAAGCCAAACTCGCGTTGCCATACCTGCTTGATCACGAGCTTTTTTCTCTTTAACTGATGCTTTTCACTCTCCACAAAACCTGCTTCGGTTATTTTTCCAAGAATACCAATCGTCTTTTTTACGGGCCGTCTTTTTTCACTGTTCCACTTGCTGGTGATAGCATACAGATAATAATGCCCCTTTATGAGCCTGATTTCTGTGCCTGGCCTTTTGTGCTTTACAGCCCAGTCAGGATGCCTGGATGCAGTAGCTTTTTTTATTTTTTTCATACCCCTAATTAGACAATATGCGAAACAACTAAAAAAAATGCAGCAAACCTAATACTGCATTGGCTTTCTTTACATTCCTATGGCCTAATAAAAAGGAAGTTAGGGATTAATGCACAACCCATATTAGATAACACCTTTAGCGGCGATGGTTATCTATTGAACAAGGTAAGTATTGCCGAAGACGACGTTGCCAGAACAGTATTGATCCAAAGTAACGGACGCATATTAACAGGTGGAAACAGTTTTGGCCAGATTGGCAATTCTGATATTCATATCATTCGTACTAAATCCAACGGCAGTATGGATAATACTTTTGGAGTTGGAGGAATTGCAACTATTCCCGGTGGTTTTTTCTGCGATATGGCATTGCTTTCCGGTGGTAAAATAATTGTTGCCGGAAGTGGTGTTGGACCAACAAATACCAACAACTATATTGTTTACCGTTTCACAAAAAACGGCGTGCTTGATACCACATTTGGTAATGCAGGTTCTGTTGCAGTGAATATGCTCTATGAAAATATGATATGCAACGATGTTACTATTCAGCCTGATGGAAAAATTCTATTAGGGGGTTATACCAGCGGTGTACATCGCAATATGATTATCGTGCGGCTTAAAGCAAACGGCAATCTCGACAATACCTTTGCAACAGGTGGCATATTTAAATTAGAGATAGCGAACAGAGGTTCTGCATGTTACCAGCTTGCCATGCAAAATGATGGAAAAATAGTAGCCGGAGGATTTATAGACATGATCATTTTAAATTCGTACTACATATTTGATTTCCGGTGCAGTACGGCTCACAGCAAGTGGAATTTTAGACAATACATTCGGAGATGGAGGCGTGGTAATAGCAAATAAGCAATATGTTGATGCAGCCTCTTCTGTTTCAATACTCTCTGATGGAAGAATTGTGTTAGGAGGTTCTACAAATAATTTTGGAGATAATAAGTTTGCTGCTTTGTGCCTGTTAACAAATGGTACTTTAGATAGCACCTTTGGAACAGGCGGATGGAGCGTTCCCGATTTTTACGGAGGCAATGCTGTGTGCAACGCGATGATCGTTGAACCGGACGACGATATCATCATGGCAGGCAACGCCAGTATTAATGCAGGTACTTCCTATTACCCGACTGTTGCTATGGCAAAATTGCTAAGTAACGGGATCCCGGATAATACCTTCGGTGATTATGGTCTTGATACCTCTTTTTTCGGTGTTGCTTCACTTGGGTGCAATGATATTGCCTTACAATCCGACAATAAAATCATTATTGCCGGCGCACGCAATGTTGGCGTACACAGTTCTTATTTTATTGCTAGATATACCAATTCACCAGCATTGCAGAAAGAATCGCAGCTAACTTTTCCCTCAGGCATTGAGGCATCTGTTTATCCAAATCCCAATAGTGGAGACTTTATAGTCTCATTTTCAAATCCTTTGCAGGAACCCATCACGATCACCATTATCAATCTTCTTGGGCAGGTAGTGTACGAAGACAAACCTGCTTCATCAGCATACCAAACAAACCTGGCGATCACTCTTAGTCCTGATTTTACAGATGGAATTTATTTTGTCAACATCAGTGCCGGAGAGCAGGTTACCACGAAGCAATTGATAAGGCAACGATAAATTATAAGGCATTCTGCGTAAAAAAAGGATGCTCATGAAAAAATAACATCACACTCAATAGCGATACTATGAAACTCAAGACACTTTTTCTCGCAATAGTTATTTCTGCTTCCTTAACATCAAAAGTTTTTTCACAGGCACCTGGAATCGAATGGCAAAATGCGATTGGTGGTAACGGTGGTGATTATTTAGAAGCTATACAACAAACATCAGATGGTGGATACATTGTTGGAGGATTTTCGAACTCGGACATATCAGGTGATAAGACAGAAAATCAATCCGGTGGTTCTGATTTTTGGATTGCAAAACTAAACAACGCCGGCATCGTCGAATGGGAGAATACCATTGGCGGTAACTCGGGTGATGATTTATACTCTATTCAAGAAACATCTGACGGAGGTTATATCCTTGGCGGACGTTCCTGGTCAGGCATTTCAGGTGATAAAACGGAAGCTTCTATCGGATGGTATGACTACTGGGTGGTGAAGCTGAGCAGTTCCGGTGTTATCGAATGGGATAAAACGATTGGAGGTACCGACGATGATAATTTGTGGTCTATTGAACAAACGGCTGACGGTGGCTACATTCTTGGCGGATATTCACTGTCCGGTATTTCAGGCAATAAAACGGAAGCTTGTTTAGGCGGCTACGATTACTGGGTAGTGAAACTAAATGCCACAGGCATCATCGAATGGCAGAATACAATTGGAGGGAGCCTTACTGAATATTTAGTCTCCGTTCATCAAACCTCAGAAGGAGGATACATACTGGGTGGATATTCTATATCAGGTGCATCAGGTGATAAGTCAGAAGCCTCGCAAGGGGTCTATGATTACTGGATTGTGAAACTAAATGCGGCAGGATCTATCACCTGGCAGAATACAATCGGAAGTTACTCAAGTGAATACTTGCGAACCATTCAACAAACATCAGACGGCGGATACATCATTGGTGGTTCTTCTTATTCAGGGGCAGGGAGGCGACAAAACAGAAGGTAATTTTGATAGTGGGGAATTCAGAGACTATTGGGTGATTAGGTTGAACAGCGTTGGCGGTATTACCTGGCAGAACACGATTGGCGGCGTCGGTGATGACGCCGTAGTCTCCGCTCAGCAAACATCCGATGGTGGTTACATCATTGGCGGATATTCTATCGCAGGTATTTCAGGTGATAAAACGGAAGCATCAATGGGTAATTATGACTACTGGGTATTGAAGCTGAATGCAGTCGGTGTCATTCAATGGCAGAATGGAATTGGCGGTAACAGTGCTGATTACTTGATGGCCCTTCAACAAACAGCAGATGGAGGCTATTTACTTGGTGGATATTCCTTTTCAGGCCTTTCAGGAGATAAAACTGAAGGTAATATTGGTGGTGGTACCAATACTGATTACTGGGTAGTGAAACTTTATGCAGCAGGTTCTGCGAACTCGGTGTTAACAAGCAGCATCTCTCCGCTTAGCTATTTTCAAACCGATCCTGTGAATGTTTCCTTCACTGCAACCGGCACATTCAATGCTGGAAATATTTTTACGGCACAACTCTCCGATGCTTCAGGAAGCTTTTCTTCACCCATTACAATCGGTACAATTACATCAATCACATCAGGAATGATCAATGCAATAATTCCACTGGTAACTCCGGCAGGTACCGCTTATAGAATCAGGGTTGTAAGCTCCAATCCTGCTGTGACTGGTAGTGATAATGGTCAAAACATTACCATCAATGCGCCCTCGTGTGATGTTCCCACAGGGACATTTGCCAGCAATATCACCTCCAGCTCTGCCAAAACAAACTGGAATGCAACAACAGCCGCAAACAAATACAAAGTACGTTATAGGATCAGCGGCACGAATACATGGTCCACCATTTCAGCAAGCAATAATTTTAAAAAACTCGTTAATCTCTCAGCAGGTATACAATATGATTGGCAGGTACAATCCATTTGCAATACACTCGGGTTGGGAAAATCTGCATGGAGTTCAACCCAAAACTTCATGACCAATGCGCTGCGACTCTCCTTAGATGAAGAGATCAGCCTTCATGTTTACCCCAATCCGGTCACATCATTTGCAACTATCACTTTTACGCTACATAAATCCGAAAATGTTTTAATCAGGCTATTCTCTGTTGAAGGAAAAGAATTGATGGAGATAACAAATGAGCATTTTTCTGAAGGAAATCATGCTGTGAATTTTCCGGCAGGGACATTAGCTGCTGGAATTTACTTCGTGCAACTTAATACAGAACAGGAAGTGATGACTAAGAAAGTGGTGGTTGATTGAAATTCTGAGAACACAATCCCATGCTTTACAATTGTTCATCCCTCAACAATAAGTAGGAGAACATTAAACCTGAATGACTTTATTACTCAACTAATCCCGATATGCGTAACTATTTTCTCATGTTTATTATAGATACGATGCATCATTCCATGGCAAAGAGGAGCATGAAACTGGCACCACTTTAGTTATACTTTTTTATCATTTGTTTCCTAACTCTCGAACATCGCACCATCATAATTGCGCTCTTTTCAGATTGTTGATTTTGACGCTAACAATTTCGAACCACAAAATGAATGAATAATGACACTAAAAACAGTCAATCAATTCACTTTTTAAAAACAAACTATATGAAAAATATTTTTGTACTATTTACAGCAGCTATTGCATTGTTGCTTAGTACTTATCTCGCGGTTAATGCACAACCCATACTTGATAACACTTTTAGCGGCGATGGATATTTGTTAGCGAGTCCTGGCGGAAATGATTATGCAAGAGCAGTTCTTGTACAAAGTAACGGCCGCATCTTAACCGGTGGAAACACTTATGATGCAGGGACTTATTATGATATTCATATCATTCGTACGAAACCCAACGGGGCTATCGACAACTCATTTGGAACAGCAGGAATTACTAAGATCCCCGGTGGCTTTTTTATGCGACATGGCGCTGCTTCCCGGAGGTAAAATAATTGTTGCCGGAAACGGCGAGGGGCCAACCGGTCACAAGAACTTTACTGTATACCGGCTCACAAAGAATGGAGCAATTGATAATACATTTGGTACCGGTGGTTCAGTAGCAGTAAATATTCCCAATATAAATATGGTGTGCTTTGATGTTGTGCTTCAACCGGATAAAAAAATACTATTAGCCGGCTATATTGACGATGGATCATGGGGACACCACAATATGATCATTGTAAGACTTAAGGCAAATGGCAATCCCGACAGCACCTTTGCAACAAATGGAATGTTTACTTTCCTGCAAAACAATAAAAGTTCTGAGTGCAATCAACTTGCATTGCAACCCGATGGCAAAATTGTGGCTGCCGGATGTATAGATACACTCAATTCAGTTGCTGTCTTTGAATATGATTTTGCCGCATTGCGCTTGAATGCAAACGGAACTTTAGACAATACTTTCGGAGAGGGCGGAGTGGTTAGAGCAGACAAAGGAGATACTGAGATTGCATACGCAGTTTCAGTTCTTTCTGACGAAAGAATTGTGTTGGGAGGCAGTACTGATTATTTTGGTAATGCCCGGTTTGCTGCTTTATGCCTATTGCCCAATGGTTCCATCGATACATTATTTGGAACAGATGGATGGAGCTTTTCCGATTTTTATGGTGGTAATGCGGGTTGCTACGCAATGGTAGCTGAACCGGATGATGACATCATTATGGGCGGCTTGGTATACATAAATGCAGGTTCAGCAATTGCAATCACAAAATTGCTCAGTAACGGAAGCCCGGATAATACATTCGGCAATAACGGTATTGATACATCCTTTTATGGGACCGCTGGAAAAGCATGCAGCGACATTGCTTTACAATCCGATAATAAAATAGTTATTACCGGCTTCTTTTATGCTCCAGGAACAAAGCGTTCATTTCTTATTGCCCGCTACACCAACTCAGCAACATTTATGAAACCAGCAGCAGTTGCTTCAGATTTCGATGTCAATATTTATCCTAATCCAACCAGCGGTGCTTTTGTAGTTGCGCTTTCAAATCCATTAAATGAAAACACAATCATCACGATAATAAATCTCCTGGGGCAAGTGGTGTATGCAGATAAACTTACTTCTCTGGGAAATCAAATGAGTCTGCCTATCGCTTTAAGTACTGATCTTCCGGATGGAATCTATTTTGTCAATATCATATCAGGGAGCAGATGGTTACAAAGCAATTCGTGAAGCAAGAATAAATCTTCCGCAGCAAATCACGTTTGAGCTTGCGCCGGTCAGCAAAACCGGCAAGCTCGCAATCTAAAATCAAGAAACTAAAAACTAAAAATTCGTCCTAATCAAAATTCAATTTTTTTATAAAACACAAAAATCATGAAAAAAAAATTACTCCACCTCACCACGGCGATCCTACTTTTAGTTACTATTTCATTTGAAATTAATGCACAACCCGTATTAGATAATTCATTTAGCGGCGATGGGTATTTATTAAACAAGGTAAGCGCTGCCGGAGACGATATTCCCAGAACGGTACTGATCCAGAGTAACGGCCGCATATTAACCGGTGGAAACAGTTTTGACCAGATCGGCTATTCCGATATTCATATCATGCGCACAAAGGCCAATGGAAGCATGGATCAGACATTTGGAACAGCAGGAATTGCCACTATTCCCGGTGGTTTTTTCTGCGACATGGCTTTGCTGCCAGGTGGTAAAATAATTGTTGCCGGAAGTGGTGTGGGACCCACCAATGTCAACAATTTTATTGTATATCGACTGACAAAAACCGGATTGCTTGATACTACTTTTGGTAACGGAGGTTCAGTAGAAGTGAATATCCCAAATCAGAGTATGATCTGCTTTGATGTGGTGATTCAGTCCGATGGAAAAATATTATTGGGTGGTTATGTTGGGGGTTATGCTAATAACGATATGCTCGTGGTACGACTTAAGGCAAACGGTAATATCGACAACACATTTGCCACCGGAGGCAAATTTATCTTTTTACAAACAAGTAAAAATTCTGAATGCAGGCAAATTGCATTGCAAGCCGATGGAAAAATTATTGTTGGCGGAGCAATTGATACTTTGGTATTCACCGCATTCTTACGTTATGATTATGCAGCCTTACGTCTCACAACTAACGGTACATTGGACAATACGTTCGGTGTGGGGGTGTAGTAAAGAGCAAACAAAGCAGATACTGAAATTGCTACAGCGGTTTCAGTACTGTCAGATAGCCGAATTGTGTTAGGTGGATACTCTAATTTTTATGGTAATACACGTTTTGCCGCATTATGCCTTTTGCCAAATGGTTCTTTTGATACTTTGTTTGGAACAGGAGGCTGGAGCTTTTCAGATTTTTACGGAGGCACGGCTTTGTGTAATGCATTGACAGTGGAAGGTGATGACGATATCATCCTGGCAGGTACAGTTTACATTTCCGCTGGTGCTTCATACCAGACCATTGGGATGGCAAAATTACTCAGTAATGGAGCACCCGATAATACATTTGGTATTAGCGGCATTGATACTTCTTTTTACGGGACCACCAGCGAAGGATGCAATGACATTGCTTTACAGTCCGATAATAAGATTGTTATTGCAGGTTACAGATATACAGGTGCAAACAGTTCCTATCTTATTGCGAGGTACACAAATTCTTCAGCACTCATAAAACAAATAAGTCCGGTAATTGCTGCCGGATTCGACCTCAATATTTATCCTAATCCAAATAGTGGTGCTTTTGTAGTAGCACTTTCAAATCCATTAAACGAAAACACAACCATCACCATAACAAATCTCATAGGGCAGGTGGTGTTTGCAGATAAATTTTCTGTACCCGAAAATCAGATGAATATATCTATAGTTTTAAATACTGATTATCCGGATGGAATTTATTTTGTCAACATCAGATCAGGAGATCAGGTAATTACAAAGCAATTGGTGAAGCAAGAATAAATATCCCGGAGCAAATCACAGTTGAGCTCTTGACAATCTGTTCAACAAGACATCCGTTGTTTCAGGATTCGATGCTGATGAGGAGCATAACAGATTTCCGGGTAATAGGAAAAACAATTTTAGAATCAATATACAATCTAATGCATACAAATAAATGCTAATCATTCAATTAAAAAACAAAAAAATGAAAAAGATCACACTTGTTATCCATCGATACTTAAAAGTATTTGGACTCATCGCCATCCTTCTTGCAGTCGGATTATCTGATAGCCATGCCCAAGATACCTGGACTCAAAAAGCTGACTTCGGCGGAACGGCAAGAGGCGGTGCTGCCGGATTTTCTATTGGCAATAAAGGTTATATAGGAACAGGCAATACGCTTGGAGGTCTTGTAAATGATTTCTGGGAATATGATGCCATGACCAATGCATGGGCACAGAAAGCTGATTTCGGAGGAATGGTAAGAAGAAATGCAGTTGGATTCTCTATTGGCAATAAAGGATATATCGGTACCGGCTATTCCTTTGCAGGTCCTTATTTAAAAGACTTCTGGGAATATGATCCTGCCAACAACAGTTGGACACAGAAAGCAAGCGTGGGAGGATCAGGAAGATTTCTCGCAGTCGGATTCTCCATTGGCAGCAAAGGATACATTGGAACCGGTGCTAATTTTTTCGTCTCCCCTTATTATAAATATGATTTCTGGGAGTATGATCCTGCTACCGACACCTGGACACAGAAAGCAAATTTTGGAGGAGCAGGAAGGTATGCCGCAACTGCATTTACCATTGGCAACAAAGGGTATGTAGGCACCGGTTACAATGCCACGGACGGCAATAAAAAAGATTTCTGGGAATATGATCCTGCTTCAGATAGCTGGACACAGAAAGCTGACTTCAGCGGAACTGCCAGAAGAAGTGCGGCCGGATTTTCAATTGGCAGTGCAGGCTATATCGGTACGGGCTACGATGGCATCAACTTTACAAATGATTTCTGGGCGTACAATACTGCCACAGATAGCTGGATGCAGCAAGCTAATTACGGTGGATCTGCAACCTGGACTGCAGTCGGTTTTTCTATCGGAGACCAAGGTTACATTGGTACCGGAGAAAGTTATACCAAAAGCTTTTGGGCGTATACGCCCGGAACTTCATCCTGCACCATTCCTGCAAATTTATCGGCAACTAATATTACTACCTCATCAGCTTCATTAAGCTGGGATGCAGCGGCTGGTTCGATAAAATATAAAATCAGGTATAAGGCTTCAGGTTCAGGAGTATGGATCATTAAAAATTCAACCGGCACTTCATTCATCGCCGAAGGACTTTCATCAAGCACTAACTATACCTGGCAGGTCAAAAATATTTGCGCATCCAATCCTATTGTTTCATCTGATTGGTCTGCCAAACAAAAGTTCGTTACTCCGGCTTTACGGATGGTTGATGAATTATCGCAGCAGGCTTCATTTCAAATCTACCCAAACCCTGTCGCTGATCATGCAACTATTCAATTTACCCCTTAATCTACAATCTCCTGTACAAATAAGTGCATATGATATGAGTGGAAGAGAAATGGAAACATGGATGGACAAAGATGTTGAGCAGGGAGCATACTCACTTCAGATTACAACCAATCAATTTTCGAAAGGAGTTTACTTCGTGAAAATGATTACTGATTTTGGAATAAGCAATCAAAAATTGATTGTGCAGTAATTATCGTATCACTGCTTACTGTTTTAAGAGAAGCCGTTTCATCTATCTGGGTGAAATGGCTTCTTTTCCTTTTCATTTTTAGCTTGTGCGAATTCAGTAACTTATTGCTAAAGTTATTTAAGACTTCAGGGATTCAGGTGCTGATCTTGCATTATGAAAGTTATGTATTGCTATGATCAATATCATAGATACCTGTAAGCTTAATTGATAAATTGACTTCTGACTTATCATCATACATCAAAATCAAACAACATGAAAAGGATTATACTTTTTATCCGCCGGAGATTTACCAGCGTTGGAATTATCACCCTTCTGCTTGCAATTGCTTTAACTAATTCCCAGGCGCAAGATACCTGGACACAGAAGGCTGATTTTGGAGGCTTAGGAAGGCATACTGCAGCCGGATTTTCGATTGGCAATAAGGGATATATCGGTACCGGCTATAATGGTAGCTATAAAAGTGATTTCTGGGAATACGATTCTACAACTGATGTATGGATGCAAAAAGCTGACTTTGGAGGAGCCGCAAGAGCCTGGGCAACCGGATTTTCAATCGGCAGCAAAGGGTTTATCGGAGCAGGGTTTTCATATGATGGAAGTTCACATTATTATAAAGATTTTTGGGAGTATGATCCCAATCTCAATGTCTGGATTCAGAAACCAGATTACGGAGGTATAGGAGGGGCAGGGGCCACGGGTTTTTCGATTGGCAGCAAAGGATATATGGGTATCGGAAATCTTACCAATGCTTTCTGGGAGTTTGATCCATCCCTCAACACGTGGACACAGAAAGCTGACTTCGGGGGTACTGGCAGAGATTATGCAGTCAGCTTTTCTATTGGCACCAAAGGATATATAGGGACAGGTTACGGTGGAGAAACTTCCGGATTCAAGAACGATTTCTGGGAGTATGATCCTGCCTTTGATACATGGTCTCAAAAAGCCAATTTTGAAGGAACAAAAAGATATGCTGCATGTGGATTTTCAATTGCCGGCAAAGGATATATCGGTATGGGGGTGGATAGCGCTTTTACTGGGAAGAATGATTTCTGGGAGTTTGATCCATTCCTTAACATGTGGACACGGAAAGCCGACTATGGAGGCGCTCCAATATCAAATGGAGTTGGATTTTCTATAGGCGGAAGGGGGTACATTGGTGGTACCGATCAAAATGATTTCTGGGAATATACACCCTGCGGTAATGGTTCAAATGTTTATACTGATGCCGATGGTGATGATTATGGAAATGTTGACAGCAGCATTTTTGTAACAGATTGCGTTGCACCGAACGGGTATGTAAAAAATAATACCGATTGCAATGATGCTAATGCTTCTATACATCCGGGAGTGTGCGATGCCAGCAATGGAAACGGTATTGATGATAATTGTGATGGAATTATTGATGATGGCAATGGTACTATACCTTACTATACAGATGCAGATGGCGATGGCTATGGTATCGGAAGTGCAACTTCTTTATGTACAAATCCCGGAACAGGTTATTCAACCAACAATTTAGATTGTAATGATGCGAATGCATTAATAAATCCCGGCGTAGCAGAAGTATTAAACGGCATAGATGATAACTGCAATGGAATTATTGATGAAAATGCCTGTCCATGGCCCGTAAATCCTTCTGTAAGCAACATCACGGCAACATCAGTCACTTTAAATTGGGATGTAGTGGCAGGATCTGTCGGATATAAAATTCGTTATAAAGTTTCCACAACAGGTGCATGGTCACATAGAGGTACTTCATTTACTTCAATACCACTTTACGAACTTTCATCAGGCACTCAATACACATGGCAGCTAAGAAATATTTGCGCATCCAATCCTATTGTTTCATCTGATTGGTCTGCCAAACAAAAGTTCGTTACTCCGGCTTTACGGATGGTTGATGAATTATCGCAGCAGGCTTCATTTCAAATCTACCCAAACCCTGTCGCTGATCATGCAACTATTCAATTTACCCTTAATCTACAATCTCATGTACAAATAAGTGTATATGATATGAGTGGAAGAGAAATGGAAACATGGATGGACAAAGATGTTGAGCAGGGAGCATACTCACTTCAGATTACAACCAATCAATTTTCGAAAGGAGTTTACTTCGTGAAAATGATTACTGATTTTGGAATAAGCAATCAAAAATTGATTATACAGTAATTGATAATTTATTCAAACCGATAAAATGAATCCGGTTCTGCCAGACTGAACCGGATTTCTTGCATTTTAAACGCTGTTAGGATTCATGCCCCATTCAATTAAATACAAAATTATCCACCAATCTTATTGAGAAAGTACCATCCATGTAAGCAGCTATTGCTCGATCCTTTTCGGTATATTTCACAGATAATTAATAAGCAAATTAACTGAGTATAAAGATGCTGATGCATTCTGTTGTTTACGACTGAAAGCAAAAGGAGCAAGCAGGTCTGGTACCGGAGAATCTAAGGCCTTTTAAATTTTTTCCTTTGAATGATTATTTTCTATCCACAAACGGGTAAAAAACTAAATTTTGACATGGAAATTGCTACCAAAAAAACCTCACCCCTTATCAGCGCGCGAGAACTATTGCAACAATTGACCGCTGACAACCTGGTACTCCTCGATGCCCGCAGCGGTAAAAACGCTTTCGAAAACTATGCAGCGCACCATATTCAAAACGCATTGCACATTGACCTGGATAAAGATCTTGCAGAAAAACCTATTGATGCCGCAAAAGGCGGACGTCATCCTTTACCGGAAGTTGCAAAGTTTGCGACCCTGCTTGGTAGCTTAGGCATTTCACCGGCTTCGCATGTTGTAGTCTATGATGATAAAAAGGGCGCCAATGCAGCTGCCCGTTGCTGGTGGATGTTGAGATCAATCGGCCATGAACAGGTGCAGGTACTCGATGGTGGCATGCAGGCTGCTGTAATGGCCGGCATTCCATTCGATAATACGATTCCGGTTCCTGTACCTGTGGCAAGCTTATCCTGCTAAGGGATGGAATATGCCCATTGCATCAATAGAAGAGGTAACAAAGGCCACCGTTGATCCTGATACGCTGATTATTGATGTGCGTGAAAGGTACCGCTACCTTGGAGAAAGCGAACCCATCGACCTGATCGCCGGACATATTCCTAATGCAGTAAATGTGCCTTATTTGCAAAACCTTGCTTCAGACGGTTCATTTCTCAGTCCGCAACAACTGGCATCGGATTACCGGAAACTACTGGGCAATCACCCTACAGGCCGGGTAATCGTGCATTGCGGTTCAGGCGTTACTGCCTGCCATACCTTACTTGCTCTGGAACAAGCCGGAATGTCCGGTGCTAAATTGTATGTCGGGTCGTGGGGCGAGTGGTCGCGAAATGATAAACCGGTGGCAACCGGGGAATAATATCCTATGCTAGCTGAGCTCCAATAAGTATAAGTTGTTGCTGTATGTATCCTATTCAATACTTTTCTGATGCAGCAAAGCTCATACTATATTAAGACAATTTTATGACAATAATAATATGACGAAAGTTGATATTGATATTGCTTTCGGTATATTTACGAGCATACTAAAAGGTATCTATGTGAAAACACCGCTACTCTCTATTATTTTGATTGCCTTTCTTTCCTGCCCTGTTAAAAGCCAATGGCTAACCTATACCAGTCAGAATACACAAGGCCTTGTTGGCACGATGGTGACTTCCATTACTGATGATAACAACGATGACCTTTGGTTTGCTACTGATGAAGGTGTGGTTAAACATGATGTAGTGAATAACCTCTGGCCACGCTATAACACCTACAATGGACTGGCTGACAATTTTGTTTACAAGGTTTTTAAGTCTTCCGGAAATACCATCTGGGCCACTACCAGTAATGGAGTAAGCAAATACAACACTTCAACCAATAACTGGACTACCTATACCACTACTAATGGTTTAGCGGGCAACATCGTCAGAGGAATTACCGAAGGTGTGAGTTCCACACTTTGGTTTGCAACCTATGGAGGAGGTGTAAGTAAATATACCGGCAATGCATGGACGACTTACGACACGGATGATGGTCTTGTAAGCAATCTGGTAAACTGCGCATTTGCCGATGCAGATCATCATATCTGGTTTGGCACTGCCTCCGGTGTCTCAGAATTTTTTGGCAACTGGACCACCTATACAACAAGCGACGGACTTCCTTCAAATACGATTACAAATATTACACAGGCTGCAAATGGTGAAATGTGGTTTGCTACAACAGCTGGTGTTGCCAGGTTCGACGGAATAACCTGGACTGTTTTTAACACCTCCAATGGACTTTCTGATAACCTGGTTTACGATGTTTTTGCAGATGATCAGGGTAAGATTTGGGTTGCTACAGATAATGGCGTGTGTGTTTATGATGGCATTGGGTGGGAAATCTACAATACAACTGATGGCATGGCCAATGCAAAAAGTATTTAGTGTATTTCAGGACGTTGACCAATCATTGTGGTTTGGGCTAAATGCAAATGGTGTTTCTGTATTTGATGGAAGCAATTTTACCAATATCTATCAATCGGATGGACTGAAACCCTATGTAAATGACATCTGCGAAGACAATGATGGTAACCTGTGGTTTGCGAATTCTTATTATGGGGCTACAAAGTTTGACGGGAACTTCTGGACCAATTACACCGGATCCAATTCTGGCATTGGAAACAATAATATTTACTGCATTGCCAGCGATCATCTTGGCAATATTTGGTTTGGCACCTACAATGAAGTTATCAAATTTGATGGTACTAACTGGACTCACTATGCAAACTCCACCTTATCAGGAAGCATCAATTGCATCTTTCAAGACTCAGAAAACAATTTGTGGTTTGGTACGGATTACGGTGTCACCAAATATAATGGAACAACCTTCACCGGTTATACTACAAACAATGGGCTGGCAGACAATTATTGTAATACCATCGGTGAAGATGCCGTAGGTAATATTTGGTGCGGCAGTTACTACAGGATAAGCATTTACAATGGCAGCACCTGGACAATCAATGATCCTTTTGACGAAGGCGACTTTAGCGCTTTCTATGAAATTTTCAGTGACCACAACGGTACCATGTGGCTGGCCGCTTCATCAGGAATATTAAAGCAAGGTCCGAACAGCACATGGACTTTATACACAGAGACCGGCATGAGCAATTATGCACTTAATGAAGATGAAATGGGCAGAATCTGGACCGGAAGCTACAATCACCTCACGCTCAAGAATGGCAATAGTTGGGGCTACTATTATAATCTGGATGGAGTAGTTCCTTACTATACCAAGAAAATTTTCCGTGATTCAAATGATTTAATGTGGATTGCACACGACTATGGCGTTACCAGGGGAATACCTGCATTGGCTACTTCTGCTGAAGTATTACAGCTTGAAAAAAGCATGGCATTAGCATATCCAAATCCATTTTACACTTCCACTACTATTGAATTTGATTTAGACGTTAGCGGTAATGCAACATTGGATGTGTATGATTTGAAAGGCAGCAGAATTGCTAACACCCCACTGCAACAATTGGTTATCGGCAAAAACACAATAACGATAGACGGCAGCACCTGGCCTTCCGGGATCTATTGTGGTGTGTTGCATTTAAATGGCAATAAATCATCCGTAATAAAAATTGTTAAAGCAAATTAAATTCTATCGACCTAAAACTACACACGTATGAAAACACTTCTCCTCTCCCTGTTCATCCTTGCTATGTCCACCCAACTCCGCGCACAGGAGTATTTACGTATTGGTGATGTACAGAATTCCTGGACCACCTATGATGGGTCTATCGAACATGCATCCATGCTTATAACACCTAAAGGGTTATATGCTGAATGCCAGTTATACCTCGATTTCTCTGTTTTATGTACGCCTTTCACCAATCCTAATGACAGTCTCGAAGTGCAGATGGGTTTCCGTTTGCCGGAAGCTGCAGAGGTAATTGACCTTTGGCTTTGGATCAACGGGGTAGCTGTCCGGGCTGATATGTATGACCGGTGGACGGCATCTCAAATCTATGAAAGCTATGTGGAACGGAGAACTGATCCTGCATTGCTGGTGAAACAGTCAGAAACTGATTATGAGCTCCACATTTTCCCCATGATGGTGAATATGCCCAGGCAGATTAAAGTGACCTTTCTCTTGCCAATCAATAAACTTACAGGAGATGAATCACAAATCATGCTCCCTATGAATATTCTGAAGCTATCGTCCTGCCCTACTGAGGGCATTCAAATAGCCGTAAAACCGGAACAGGGACTAGAACATCCAACCTTTCTTGAATTACCACAACAAACATTTCAATCGGTAAACGATCCTGTATTCGGCGAATGTTTCAGCACTACCCTGAACACTATTTCTCAACTAACCGCTCTTTCCATTAAGCTAGATGATACGGATAACCTGAATTACTTTATTGGGTATCATTCAGCAAACGCGCAGGATGAAGGTGAATATGAAATGGAATTGGACCTTGCGGAAATTTTAGGATTACCGGTCAGCAAGAAAACACTTTTCCTGGTTGACTTTGTAGATCAGAACTCATCACTTACTCCTGCGCATGTGATCAGTACACTGAAAAATTATGTCAATACCTGGTATGGGGAAGGTGATTCGGTGAATTTTATGTTTTCAGGATTTTTACTGAAACGATAAGCAGCAACTGGATACCGGCTGACTCTGCTTCCCTGGCACAAGTCTTTAACACCATTGATTCCTCTAATATCACCGGCACTTCCAATCTTCCATTGTTGCTGATCGATGGTATCAATTATATTCAGTCTCATGAGGATTTGGGCAATATTGTCTTGATTTCCAGTTCTGATGCATTCGATAATATTAATGAATCGAACGAACTCTTTGAAGAGGTGATTGATTTTATGGGACCTAAAAAATTCCGATCCATACCATCAACCTGGATGATGTGAGTTATGCAAACTACTATGGCAACAACCAATACTTCAGGGGAAATGAATACCTCTACAACAATCTTTCCACCTATACGAGTGCGGAATTTCAAACTATAATTTCTTATCTGTATGTAGATTACTATTACTGGTACTACGAAACTGTTTATACTTCATATGAAACCATGCTTGGCACTTTATTTCCCATGTTGACCGATTATTTCACAGCATTGGATGTATATACCACTTTTGCATCCGGCTTTACCTATGCAAACTATGATCTTTCTGCAGCAAATGGCTTTGTCTACTTTGGCTCGCCCTTTCGCAAAACAGGCAAATTTTACGGCACCTTTCCAATGGAGGTTTCGATCTCAGCAGTTACTTCAGGCGGACAACTTTACAATTCGGAATTAACCCTTGATGCATCTCAAATGTATGCGCTGGATTCTACCACTCAAAATGTTTGGGCTGCACAGTATATCAGGGAAATGTTAGGCTTTTCACAAAGCAGCAGTGTTGTGGCAGAAATTATTGAAGCCAGCAAACAAGAAATGGTTTTGTGCACCTATACTGCATTGCTTGCATTGGAACCTAATACCACAACTGTTGATACGGTGCATATACCAATAACCGTTGGTTCTGGTGGTGGCGGTGGTGGAACAACAGGCATTGATGAAACAACTGATGTTATACTAACTGACATTCGATGCTATCCCAATCCTGCTTCATCATGGGTATTATTTGAATTTGACGCCGATGGAGCTGCATCTGTGACTATAGAAATCTATGATTTATATGGAGTTAAAGTCGGAACAGTTTTGAATGATCAGTCAGTTCTTGGAAAACAATCCATACAATATAATGTCAGTGATCTGGCTCCAGGCATCTACTTGTATCGTGTAATGATAAATGATCATCTAACAACGACTGGCAAAATGGTAGTATCAAGGTAGCAGGTTTACCCTGGTGAATTGCTTTTTATTATTATTTAAAGCCCGCATGCAGTTTCAATCGCATGCGGGCTTTTTTACCCGAAGTATTCGATACCTGCTATTATGTCTCAAATGCTTACCGTGAAAAAATGAACCAAGCAAAACCTATGACGAATTTCATTTACAGATTGTATTAGCAGAAGTTTTCGCGTATGAAATTTCAAATCGCTTTTCGAAGGAAGCTGAAGGATTCACTGTTTATAAAAATTACAGTCGCGGGAAAAGCACCATACCAGATTTCTTACAAAAGCTATGAGCAGCCATTATCTTTGCAACCATACAAAAACAGGTTATCGCAGCAAAGTCAAGAGGTGTATCAACCCATCCGATGGCAAAAAGAAATTAATACGCTTAGGCGAGCTGGAAACATTCACCAATGTTTTTCAGCAACGAAAAGAACTGAAAGGCAGATGGCATGAACTGTTTTTGGAAATAAAGCACCAATAACCCTTGAATTAGCCTGCGGGAAAGGTGAATATACCCTTGCCCTGGCAAAGAAATTTCCGGGTAAAAATTTTATCGGTATTGATATCAAAGGCGCACGCATGTGGAGAGGCGCCAAAACGGCGATAGAAGAAAAAATTACCAACGTAGCCTTTTTACGCACTTACATCGATCACATTACTGAGTACTTTGAACGGGGAGATGTGGCAGCGATCTGGATTACCTTTCCCGATCCATACCATGAAAACAGCAAGGCACGCAAGCGGCTTACTGCCGATGTCTTCTTAAATCGTTACCTGCAGATTTTACAGCCGGGCGGTATCATTCACCTGAAAACCGATGACCCGCTTTTATATGAGTTCAGCCTGCATTCCATTGCGAAGGAAGGGCATCCACTATTGATTCATACTGCTGACTTGTATGCCTCTGAACTTCCGGATGAAATACTTTCGGTAAAAACATTTTACGAGAAGCAACACCTGGCCAATGGCAAGACCATTAAATATATTCGATTTACATTAAAATCTGCCTCATGAAAAATGAATCCTTCTTTAAAAAGTATATGCAGTAGCCCGCAAGATCCCTGCAGGCCGCGTAACAAGCTATGGCGCTATAGCGGATTACCTGGGCTCCGGACTCTCTGCAAGAATGGTGGGATGGGCAATGAACAGTTGCGGCGCTGAAACCCTTGCTGTACCTGCACACCGGGTAGTGAACAGGAATGGTTTGTTAACCGGCAAACATCATTTTTCAACGCCAACATTAATGGAAGAATTGTTGCAGGCAGAGGGTATAGCGGTTGCTAATGATAAAGTAATCGAATTTAAAAAGCTGTTTTGGGATCCGGCAAAGGGCAACAAAAAAATGAACCCTGCAAAAAAAATAAAAAGGCGGTAAGGCATTCAATGATAAACGTCCTGATCATATCGTATTCCTACAACTAATGTTCAACTTCTTTATGGAACCCTGCCAATTCCACAGAAACATTATTCTGAATAATTCTATTTTCAAATACGATGGTGTGAATTGCCGGCTGTAATTGAAAGGGTGTACGACATATCGTCTAGCTTGTTAAGCAATGATTAGCGTTCCGCCAGCCATGTAATGTCAATTGAATATTGAATATTGAGTGTTGAAATATTCAATATTCAACACTCAATAATCAATTTTCATTTGTCGTACACCCAATTGAAATTATCATCTTGCAGGAAAACAACGATTGTTAACTTTACCAACGACAGCTCCAACAACCTAACCTTCTAATAAACGGTGCTACCGGAAATGAAAAAACATTACAAATGTGCGGCATAGCCGGAATCTATGTAAAGAATAACCGGGGCAGTAACTGGTTGTCCTTTCTTCCGCATGCGACATCGGCACTTAGCCGGCGCGGCCTGACGCACAACATATATTTACTGATGAAACTGTTTCATTGGGTCATTGCAGGCTAACAATCATTGACCTGACCGAAGCGGCTGATCAACCCATGTTAGATACGTCAAAGCGTTATTGTATTGTATATAATGGAGAAATTTTCAACTACCCGGTGTTGCGCAAGCAATTGAAACCGTAGATGAACCATTCCACACACAGTCTGATACGGAAGTAATCCTTAGACTCTACAGTAAGTATGGCACTGACATGTTGCCGATGCTGAATGGTTATTTTGCTTTCGCTATTTATGATACTTTAAAAAAAACATGCTTCATTGCAAGAGATCGCTTTGGTGAGAAACCAGTGTATTACTATGAAGATGAAAATTGCCTGTTGTTTGCTTCGGAGATAAAAGCATTACTCAAATTCCCGATTGCTAAAGAAATTGATCCGCTGGCGCTACAGGAATTTCTGCAACTCAATTACATCGCCGCACCTCATTGCATCTATCCCTCCATAAAAAAACTGCTTCCCGGGCATTTTATACAGTGCAGCAAAGAAAAAACAGTGTTGCAATCATGGTATACCATACCGCTTGTTGCAACACATCAAACTTCAAAAAAGCATTATGCAGCACAGCAGGAAAAATTGTTTCAATTGCTGGATGAAGCCGTACAATTGCGGCTGGCCAGCGATGTGCCTTTAGGTTCATTTTTGTCAGGTGGCCTCGACTCTTCTATTATAAGCGGTTTGGCATCGAAACATCTGAAACACTTGCCTACATTTTCACTCGGTTTCAAAGATGATCACTTCTTCGATGAAACAAAAGATGCAATTGCAGTTGCCAAACACTTTAATACAGAGCATACTGCTTTCACTTTATCGCGCAATGACTTACAGGAAGCACTCTTTGAAGTATTCGATTACCTGGATGAACCATTTGGAGATTCTTCCGCATTGCCATTTTACATACTAAGCAAACTTACCAGGCAAAAAGTTAAAGTTGCCCTTTCAGGCGATGGTGCCGATGAAGTATTTGGCGGTTATGTAAAACATAACGGTGAATTCCGCGCACGCAATCCAGGCTTACCCGAGTTGGCAGTTTCAGCAATGCAGCCTTTGTTGAATTTATTTCCTGCATCCCGCAATAACCAATTTATGAATAGTCTTCGCCGTCTGCAGCGTTTTGCCGAAGGCATGAAGCTGGATGAGCAGGCACGCTACTGGAAGTGGTGCACCATTGCAACGGCAAATGAAGCGATGGAGCTATTGATAAATAAACCATCGGCACAGGAATTCATTAACAGGAAAAAAGAACTAACAGGTTTCATTCATAAAAATGGTGACCTGAATGAAGTGTTGCTGAACGATATGCACCTGGTGCTGCCGAATGACATGTTGCATAAAGCTGATGCCATGTCAATGGCCAATGGATTGGAGGTTCGTTCTCCTTTTCTCGATTACCGCGTTGTTGCTTTTGCGTTCTCCTGCCAGCAGCCTATAAAGCTGACAGTCATCATCGTAAAATGATCCTGCATGATGCATTTAGAAAATTGCTGCCCGCTTCACTTTACCATCGCCCTAAACATGGATTTGAAATTCCATTGCATGGATTCCTGACTACTGAACTCCGTTCATTGATGGAACAGTACCTTGGCAAAGATTTTATTCAGGAGCAAAAGCTATTCAGCTATCCTGCCATTGCACTGTTGAAACAACAGCTGTTCTCTTCCAACCCGGGGGATAGTGCTGCGCGTGTCTGGGGTCTGATCGTTTTTCAGCATTGGTGGAACCGGAACCTTGCAGGGCAATCAAAAACGATGCAGGCTTCCATGCATAATCAATAAACAACCAATACATCACCTTCCAGTCATGCCCAAAATACTCCGTATCATAAATCGCTTAAATATCGGAGGGCCTGCGCTTAATGCTGCTTATCTAACCAAGTACCTGTCGCCGGAATTCGAAACTTTATTGGTGGCAGGTATGATTGATGAAACAGAAGCAAGCGCTGATTTCGTAACACAGGAAATGGGACTGAAGCCGGTATATATTCCTGAAATGTATAGAGAAATACAGTTATTCAAAGACCGGCAAGCCTATCTTCGGTTAAAAGATTAATTGCAGATTTCAAACCGGATATTGTGCATACGCATGCTGCAAAAGCAGGAACCCTTGGCAGGTTAGCCGCTGCAGCACATGGCGTTCCGGTAGTATTGCATACCTTTCATGGGCATGTATTTCATTCCTATTTCTCTCCCTGGAAAACGAACCTCTTTATCCGAATTGAGCAATACCTCGCAAAAAAAAGCACACGTATTATCGCGATCAGCCGGCAGCAACAAGATGAGCTGTCCAACAAGTATGCTATATGCAAGCCGGATAAGATTGAAGTGATTCCGCTGGGATTCAACCTTGAAAAATTTTCAACTGGTCTAACAGCCAAACGAATAAAATTCAGAGAACAATATCGTGTGGAAGACAAGGAAATAGTAATTGTAATTGTTGGCCGGCTTGTTCCGGTAAAAAACCATTCCTTATTTCTACATGCATTGCATGCATTAAAAAATCAGACTTCAAAAAAGATCCGTGCCTTCATTATAGGTGATGGTGAATACCGAAATCAAATAGAGTCGCTGGCCGCATCATTACAAATTGACTTCACAGACTATAATACGCATCCCCGGCCGGCATTGCTTACGTTTACTTCCTGGATCACTGATGTGGATGAGGTATATGCCGGGGCCGATATCGTGGCGCTGACTTCCCTGAATGAAGGCACGCCGGTGAGTCTTATAGAAGCACAAGCTGCAGGCAAAGCCATTGTATCTACCAATGTGGGTGGAATTGGTGACATCGTCATTCACGGCCAAACCGCCTTGGTGTCGGAAGCTGCTGATAAAAAAGGGTTCATAGCTAACTTACTGCGGCTAATAGATGACGAAGATTTCAGATGCAAAATGTCTTCGTATGATGCAGCGCTGGTTAGTGGCCGTTTCGACTATCGCAGATTGGTAACTGAGACCGCTTCACTCTATAACCGGTTACTCAATTCAACCGGTTGATAACAAGGTAAGGATGCAAATTTATTTACAATCCTCATTTACCTCATTCAATAATCAATCTATAGCCAACAACTTCCGGAGTGAACCCTGACCCCCTGTTTTTGCATTTCAGAATGAAGTATTTGGAAATAAGGTGATTTTTATGGATCACATCCCATTGCTTAGCAGGAAAATCAATACCATACTACACACATTAGCTTCTTTGATAATTTGCATAAACAGCATATACCTGCCAGAGCCACCTCATTTCATCTTCGCGTATATTTATCTACATTTGAATTTCAGAAAACACGCTATTGATTGAAACAGACTGTTGCACTGTTACTGCTGGTAATCAGCTTTTCTTCCTGCAAGATTTTTTATCCTGACCGGCTTTTTCAAACCGATAAGGACTTCCCATTGGTAAATCCTGATTCACTCCAGGTTCCAAAAGAGTATGTGATTCGGCCGGGCGACCAGCTTGCCGTGGAAGTGTTCTCCAATAATGGGTATGAGCTGGTTGATGTGGTAACAAAGGATTACAACAATGACAATATCATCAACTACGTGGTAAAAGAAGATGGCAATGTAATGTTGCCGATGCTCGATTCGGTGTACCTGACCGGTTATTCATTAGGGGAGGCTGAAAAAGAACTGGAACGGCTCTATAGTTATTATTTCGTAAATCCTTTTGTAAGAGTAGATGTTACGAACAGGCGCGCCTATGTTTATCGTGGAAGGCAAGGCGCTACCGTGGTAATTCTGGATAAAGAAAATATGAACCTGGTAGAAGTGCTGGCAAAAGCCGGTGGTATTCCTCCATTTGGAAAAGCTGACCGTGTGCGCATACTCCGTGGCGACTTGCGGCAACCTACGGTTTTTGATATTGACCTGTCAACCGTGGAAGGCATGATGCAGGCTAACCTGCGTATTGAAGCCAATGATGTCATTTATATTGATGCCAAACTTGGCACCAATGATGTACTCTACCAGATTACTCCCATACTTACTTTGATTACTACGGTGTTGGTACTTTATACAACTATTCTTGCGCTCAATGGAAACTAGGGGATCAAATAACAATGAAGTGAAGGCGATTCTAAGCCCGGTGCAGCGTCTGCTGGGTGAAGATTTCAATCCTGCCCTGTTGCTCATCATGATCCGCAAGAGCTTTTTCTGGTGCGTTATTATATTGCTGGTGACCACTTCATCTGCATTGATTTACCTTCGCTATACTCCCCTACCTATGAAGTGAATGCCTCGCTGATTGTAAAATCCATTAATACGGCGCAGGCGCTGGATATAGAAAATAATCTCTTTCAGCAAAGGAACAGCAACCTGGATATTGAGAAGGATATACAGATCATGAAGTCTAATGTGATCATCGACCGTGTTATTGATTCACTTCCGCTGAAAGTCAGCTATTACCGGGTTGGAAATATCCTGAATGAAGAACTGTACAAAACAGCCCCATAAAGATTGAAGCTACTGTCAAAGAACCTTCCTGGTACGACCGTCCCATCAGGTTCAGGATACTTTCTGAAAATGAATTTGCCATCGCTTTTGCCTCTAACGACGAAGACGACTACGAAACCTTTTCATTCAACAAACCCTATACAAATCCAGCTTTTGATTTCACGGCCACCATTAACAAAAAACTTTTTGCAGGTACAGCAACCACTGACCTCGAATCAACTTATTTTTTTACGCTTAACAGCAAACAAACCGTTTACAACACTATCAGAAATGCGTTGATCGTAGCACCTTCCGCACCTACTATTGCCTTGCTGATGCGAGACCGGAAACCACAAAAATCAGCTGACATCGTGAACAGGGTTTGTGAAGAATTTATACAATACGACAAAGAGAAAGAAACAGAAAGCGCATCATTGATCCTTGATTTTATTGAATCACAGGTAGATTCCATCAGCAACGACCTTAGAGAATATGAGGATGAAATGACTGCCTTCAAGCAGGCAAATGGTATCTCCATTGGCAATATTGAGCAAGACCTCAGCACGCAACTTAAAGAGCTCAAGGGCAAGCAGGATCAGTATAATTTTGAATATACAACACTGGAATACTATCGCAAATACTTTGATCAATACCAGGATTCAAGCAGGTTGCTCACGGGAATTGTGGATGACCGTTACAAATCACTCAGTCAGAACATCGTGAAGCTGGATGAACTGCAAACGGAACTGAAACAGCTTTTGCTGAAGCTTTCACCCAACAATCCTGAAATCATCAATATCAAAGGCCAGATCGAAGAGGTAAAGCTCAACCTGATGCAAAGCATTCTTAACTCACAGCAGGAGGTGCGGAAAAGAAGTGCAGAAGTGGATACGGAAATTGCACGATATCTTGGTGATTATTCCAATGTGCCCGGCATACAAGCAGAATATATCCGTTTATCAAGGCTCAGTGATCTTAAAGAAAAATATTATTTACTGCTGCTCGATAAAAAATCTGCTTTCAGTATTACAAAAGCAGGTTTTGTCTCTGACTATACCATTCTCAAAAAGGCGGATGTTCCCACTAAACCCATTTCACCGAATAGCCCACTTATCAAATTAATTGGCTTGCTGTCAGGACTGATCGCTTGTTTCATTTTAATTGTAGTGCGCTACCTGTTACATCATAAAATACTCTCCGTATCTGAAATTACCAGGTATAGCGATGCCGGTTTATTGGGTGTAATTCCGAAATACCTGCAACACATGAGTAGTTCAGAACTGGTGGTGAACAAAAATCCAAAATCAGTGCTGTCAGAATGTTTCCGGTCTATACGTACCAACATGGAGTATGTATCCACGAAAAAAACCGAAATACAATTGATTGCGGTTACTTCAACTGTTGCCGGAGAAGGTAAGACATTCATCGCCGTAAACCTGGCAGGCATTATAGCAGTTGGTGGGAAAAAGTAATACTGGTAGATTTTGACTTAAGAAAACCCCAGTTGCATAAATCTTTTCATGTCAATAACGATAAAGGCATGAGTAACCTCATTACCGGCCGCTCGGATCTTGCAGAATGTATCAGGCATTCGGAATGGGAAAATCTGGATTTCATCACTTCAGGCCCAATACCTCCCAATCCTGCTGAGTTTATTGGTTCTAAACAAACAGATGACCTGATAAACAAGCTGAAAGAAATGTATGACGTAGTAGTCATGGATACGCCTCCGGTGGGTATTGTAACAGATGCATTGCATCTCATTAAACAGGCTGATGTGCCGCTCTACGTCTTGAGGGCCGATTACTCCAGCCGTAATTTTATTAATAATGTGAATTTTCTTGTAAATGATCATGGCATCAGCAAATTGTCTGTAGTGTTGAATGATATGGGAGAAGGTGCATCCATGTATGCTTATAACTATGGTTACGGTTCAGGCTATGGATACGGATATGGCGGCTATGGATCCAGAAGTTATGGCTATGACTATTACTCGGATGATACACCGGCAAAAAAGGGTTTCTTTACGAGAATGATTGCATTCGTGAAGGCATTATTTTGAGCAAAACACCAAGCAATGAATTTGAACGGTGATGCGATCTTCCTCTTCGCGGCTTATGCCAGCTTCTTTGGCATGGCCATAATATTTTCATTGCTTACCAATAGCTTGCTTTTGAAATTTTCAAAAACGCTGGGTGACCGCAGTGAACAACACAGGCAAGTCGTCAGGTGGTCCTCTAAAGTGAAACCTTCTGTTGGTGGATTCTCCTTTTATATGTTATTCCTGATTTCATTTTCAACTTATGGCATTTTTAACCTACCGGGAAATGAATATTTCAATGAACAGTTGGTCGGGCTCATCTTCGCTGTCACCCTTGGTTTTTTGATTGGCCTGGCAGATGATGCGTACAACACGTACCCCTGGTTAAAATTTTTTGGCCAGTTGCTTTGCGGCATTTTCCTGGTCGCTACCAATACCCTCATTCATGCAACAGGCATTTATATTTTGGATGTATTGCTTACACTCACATGGGTAGTAGGAATCATGAATTCCATAAATATGCTTGATAATATGGATGGAATAAGCGGAACCGTATCGCTGGGAATCCTATTTTGTTGCCTGCTGGCCATCCTCGTGGAAAAAAATTCCGGTTCATTCGATTTCCTGTTGTTGTTGGGCGTTTCCGGTGCCATCATCGGATTTCTTGCATTCAACTGGCACCCGGCCTCCATTTACATGGGCGACACCGGCAGCCAGTTTCTGGGTGCATTTATAGCCGCAGTTTCCGTGCACCTGTTATGGAACTACCGCGATGCTGCCGGTCCTGCTATTCAGTTCAGGCAATATATAATTCCGCTCATCGCTTTCTCAGTACCAATCATAGATACAAGCACAGTCGTTTTCCGTCGTCTGGCCCGTGGGCAATCTCCATTTATCGGAGGGCGCGATCATATCTCACACCACTTTGTATATGCCGGACTAACAGATAAACAGGTCATCTACCTGCTCGGTGGCATTTCATTCCTGTCAGCTGTCGTTACCGCCTTGGTAATTTTATGGTATGATAGCATCAATACAAGTATTACCATTGTGCTCTACAGTTACTTCATGCTGTTATTTTTGCTGGCGCAATACTTCTATAATTACGGCAGCAGGAAAGAAAAAAAACGGCATAAACTCACTATTCCAATTCACAAATCATCAACTGCCTGAGCAGGCAATTTCTCGTTTCGGTGTTGTCTGATTATTATGCTCATGATTTTTTTGCCAATTATTTCATAATTATGCCGAAATTGATTTTTACTTCTCACTATGGATAATAATAATCAACCACTTACTCCCGAACTGGTAAGCAGGATCAGGCAACTCGAAGAAAAATACCAGTTGATGGGTCAGGATATGCATTCCTATCTGGAAGGATTGCTGCACCAGGACTACCTGAAATACTGGGATTACATCAACCTCGATGCACTGCTTAGTTTACAGCATCCGAGAACTTCATTCCCTGATGAAAAAACATTCATCATTTATCACCAGATCACAGAATTGAATTTCCGGCTGATCAGGAATTCAATAGAACTGATCATTGATGCTCCGGAACTGGATGCAGCCTTCTTTGTGAAGCAATTGAAAAGAGTGAACAACTATTTCGAACTGCTTAAGAACTCATTCTCCGTCATGTTTGATGGCATGGATCGCGAACAGTTCCTGGCATTCAGGATGGCACTGTTGCCTGCCAGTGGTTTTCAAAGTGCGCAATACCGTATCATTGAAATATACTCCACAGATCTTGTGAACCTGTTGCAACATGCAAAACGTGCGGAATTTAATGCCGATGATGATCCGCAACAATTGCTCCCGCACCTCTATTGGCGGAAAGGTGCCATGGAGTTGAGTACCGGCAAAAGACTTTAATGCTTCGCCAGTTCGAAGAAAAGTACGACAGCTCATTTACATTCATGGCCAATGATTACCGATACAAGAACCTGCGCAGAAAATATGCAGCATTGCCGCCCGAAGAAAAAAAACAATGCAGAATTGATTGAAACAATGCGAAGGTTTGATCAACTGGCAAATGTAGAATGGCCACTCGTACACTTTCGAACTGCTGCCCGTTACCTCGACCGCAAGCCGGAGCAAATAGCCGCTACCGGTGGTACCAATTGGAAGGACTACATGCCGCCCAAAAATCAACTGATTATGTTTTTTCCTGAACTATGGAGCGAGGATGAAAAAAATAACTGGGGAAAAAATGTAAGTAAAGAGGTAATTGGTTTATAGCACCCACTTGCTGCTGCAAAAGTGCATTTACTGTTTTTTTTCGAAATAAGATTCCTGTTTTATTAACGACTCCCATTGGGCTACATCCGCAAATCATCGTCTTCGTAGTTTTGCGCTTGCTGGTTGTAAATTAATAAAGCGCTAAGCCACGAAAACGCCAAGTGTAAGTATTACTTCTTTATTTTTGCTAGAAGGTTTGTAAGGATAAAGGGACGTCCCCATTTTTTTGCGCCTTTCCGACTTAGCGCTATTTTTTTCTTTTCATTAAGTGTACAAATTGTTCTGCTCCCTCATCATCCTTTAGTGCTCATTCATTAGTCTCTGAAAGAACCGGCGATACTACAGTTTGATATTCCCGCTTATAAGACTGTAAGACCTGCTCTGCCTGGTAAACGTGTCTTTCTATATGATAAACAAAAAACCGGAAGGTATCGCCTAGTTGCAACCTGATCAGCTTCGTTAGTGAAATACCGGTCTTTATCTTCATAAGGTCGCAGTTTCGTCCCTCCATCAATAACGACTTCAGTAACTCCTGTTGCTTAAGAAACCTGTCAATGGACGTTATCGAGAGTTTGGAATTAGACGGATTCTTATCTTTTGGCGATTGCATCTTTTTCATCTTACCATTGTTTACCTTCATCAGGTTAGCAAAGTAATTACCGATAAGTCCGGGTTTGAAGTCATGCACCATTTCCGTTCGCTTGGCTTTCAGCAGTTGCTTTTCCATTTCCGGGAGATAAAAATCACCGTACAGGTTCAGGTGTTCAATGCATTCAAGCATACTCCAGGAATCAGGGTGCATCCTAAAATTAAGTGTCCTCGAATCCAATTGACTGAATGCCCTTACGGCAGCACTTGATTTTTCTGTTGCCTGCAACAGTTGATCAATAAGTTGGTTTGTAGGGATCTTCATATTTTTTTTCTGCAAAGATCAGTTGCATTTCCTCCATGCAAATTGATTGAAATCAAGATTTTCGAATCCGGCTCAGCGTTTCAGGCTTCATCCGAAGGTAAGAAGCAATATATTTTAACGGAATATGCCTGAAGAGATGCGGACTCCTTAATAAAACCCTGTTCAAACGTTCTATCGGTGATGTGGTCAGCAAATCAATTTCCCTTTCAATCAACTGTGTAATCAACAGCTCCAGCAACCGGCTGTATTGCTGACGGCTTTCTTCACTTTCCTCTACCACTTCAAAAAAACTCTCCTTGCTGATTACCAGTAGTTTTGTTTTCCTGATGGGTTCAAGATAAAATTCTGAAGGTGTCCCCTTAAGAAAAGATGCCAGCGAGTTGATGATGGATCCTTCATAACCAAGGCGGATGGTTTGCTCTTCAAACTCAGAAAGATAAAAGGCTCTGACGGCGCCACTTTCAATATAATACAGGTTGCGTTCAATCTCACCTGCACGCAAAAGGAATTCGCCTTTGTTTAACACCTTTGGTACTGCCTTGCTGTGCAGTGAACCAAGCAAACGTTCCATGAATAACTCCGCTGCCGGCATCCTGATTGAAAATTAAAGGTCTGAACCAATCTGCTCTGTATTTCATTAATCCACAAGCGCAATACACTTTAACTCAATAGCAATCGGAGTAGGAAGTGATTTGATCTCCACAGTAGTCCTGCAGGGCTGATTATCCCTGAAATATTCAGCATAAAGTTTATTATAAACAGGAAAATCAGCATTCATATTGGTAAGAAATACCGTCACATCAATCAACTTATCCCAACTGCTTCCCGACGCTTCCAGCACCGCTTTTATATTCTTAAATACTGAATGACATTGGGCACTGATATCATACGCAATCAGTTTTCCATTTGCATCATATTTATTGCCTGGAATGGCATTGGTGCCTGCTTCTCTTGGTCCTATGCCACTGAGAAAGAGTAGATTTCCTGCTTTCCTGGCATGCGGGTACAAGCCAACAGGCTCCGGCGCTTTATCGGTTGAAATAATTTCTTTCACACTGTTGTTTTAAGCAATTATTTGATTCATACAACCGGAAATAGTGATATCCCCGGCTCTCATCAGTTCAAATGTAATCATCGACCTGAAAATATTTTCAATACACCCTACTTTTCTTTGGCTCCATCCCAGCCATTGAAACCGCCTTCCAGGTTATAAATCTCCTTAAACCCCTTTTTTGGTCATCAGCGCAGACGCATTTGAAGAACGTTTACCGGAAGCACAATACACCAGGTACGTTTTGTTCTTGTCAAGGGCTTCCACATTAGC
Organism: Chitinophagaceae bacterium; assembly: GCA_016704325.1. Classification (GTDB taxonomy): domain Bacteria; phylum Bacteroidota; class Bacteroidia; order Chitinophagales; family UBA10324; genus JACCZZ01. Next base: position 502,318 of record JADJAG010000004.1, on the reverse strand, counting down.
GGCAAAATCCGGATTGGTATAATCAACAAGCAAAGCGGATGGAATGTGTCCCTGGCTATACTCTCCGGGTGTACGCACATCAAGAATAACAACATCTTTTCCGGTCATCATCTCGGCAAAAATTTTCTGGTCAATATTCTTGTAGGAAGTGGTAGTGGTCTGACTGCAGGCAGTAAAGGAAATCAGCAGCAACAACAAAGCAAGTTGGTTTTTCATGATTTTGTTTTTTTGATAAAAGGATAGGTCATTTGTTTCAGAAAGGTAGCAGGAAATATTTCAGAACGTTCAAAACCGAGCGCTTCATCACGGCCGTCACGCGGCCAGTGAACAGTTCCGAACAGGTAATCCCAACAACTAAGGGTAAGTCCAAAATTTACACCGTAACGGGCAGGCAAATGTTTGGCATGATGCCATATATGCATTTGTGAACTATTGAGCAAATACTTCAAAGGTCCCATTGGTATGCTCACATTCGAATGATTCAGATGACCGATAGCTATCGTGAAGATATGAACCAGGATAAAGTCATTAATGCCAAAGCCGATCATAGCCAATGGCACGTATTCAATCGTCCGGTAGACAATCGTCTCCATCCAATGAAATCGCAGATGCGCAGCGAAGCCCATTTGTTCCACAGAATGATGCACCTTATGAAATTCCCAGAGGAAGTTGCTTCGGTGTAATAGCCTGTGAACATTCCAGTCTATAAAATCTTTCACTACAAACAAAACCAGCAGTTGCAGCCAGACCGGAAACGACTGAATATTAATGGCGACCAGGTTTTTCCAGCCAAACAATCCGATAAAATCATTAAATGCCTCTACACCAATGTTGGAAATCGCATTGTACCCTACCAGTGAGAAAAGAAAAAAATTGAAGAACATATAGAATCCATCCAACCAGAAATCTTTTCGAATGAGAGGCTGCTGCTTTCGCCATGGAAAAATAATCTCCAGCAACCAGCAAAAAAGGGAGAGTCCTATTAACCAATAGAGGTAATTGTGCCAGGAAGGATGAAGGACTTCCGCTACCAGGTAATTCCAGTAACCGGTGAAAGAATCGATTGCAATGTTAAAATACTTGTTCACTGCCTCAACTTATTAAAGTGTTTCAAAATATCCTCTTTGTTGCTCCATTTTTTCCGTTTTCTTCTCTTATTCCTTCGTCTATATTAACTATCGAAACAATTAACTAAGCCGAATACAGGGCAAAAATAAGACAAAACGGAAACGTTAAACTGATATCTGTCATTGGAAAACTAAAACTGACTGCAATAAAAGAATGAACGGCCAATCCATTGGTAATCAATATCACCAAACAATCATTGAAGATTACAGATTCGACATAATTCATTTTCAAAACCAGTAATGAACACTTATCGGTATTGATTAGTTTTGAAACATCTAAACAAATTCCCGCATTGTCTGATCATAATAACATTGCAACCATTTGACCTATCATCTACATATCAAAGGACGTGTTCAGGGCGTGGGATTTCGGCCGCATGTGCATCAGTGTGCCGCCAGACAAAATATTGCGGGCTATGTAAGTAATGAACCGGATGGAGTGCACGTACTATTCAATGCTGCAACAATTAAGGAAGCCCATGCTTTCACTGAAGTAATCATTCAGCAAGCACCATCAATTGCTATTATCCGGAAATCAAGTCTTACTGAAGTGAAGTCACAATCATTTTCGGAATTTACTATTGTGCATCAGCAAAGTAATGCACTATCAGACCTGTTGATCGCTCCTGATTTTGCCTTGTGCCCCAATTGCAGGTCAGCATTTCATGATCCATCCAACCGCCGCTACCACTATCCGTTCATTACATGCACTGTTTGCGGGCCTCGTTTTTCCATCATCAGCACTTTGCCTTATGACAGGGAACGAACCTCCATGAAGGCATTTACACCTTGTGATTCCTGTAATAAAGAGTATGCATCCCTGTACGACAGAAGGTATTACTCACAGACAAATTCCTGCGCCGATTGTGGAATTCAGTTAACATGGCAACAGGCCGGTTCTGCGAATACAATAAGTGATCAGCAGGTGATTTTGCAGGAGTTGATCAAAGCCTTTGCCGAAGAGAAAATTGTTGCTGTGAAGGGTATTGGAGGATTCCTGCTTTTGTGTGATGCGACCAATAAACAAGTGATACAGAAACTGCGGGAAAGGAAGCAAAGGCCGTCAAAACCTTTCGCCGTCCTGTTTCCTGATATGGAAATGGTAACACAATACGCATTTACAGATACGATGGCGAAACAGCAATTGCTGAATGAAGTTTCTCCCATTGTATTGTTACCTGCCACAGAAACAGGTTACCATAAACTTGATATGAAAGGAATTGCGCCCGGCCTTTCTGCAATTGGCATCATGTTGCCTTATGCACCATTGCTGGAATGGATCATGGATGCCTGGAAAAGTCCTTTGGTGGCAACGAGTGGTAACTTAAGTGGTTCTTGTATTGTCTTTGAATCTGAACTGAAATCAAAGTTGTTTCAGTTCGCCGACTATATCCTTGATCACAACCGCGCTATTCTTATTCCGCAGGATGACAGTGTGATTAAATTTTCCCAAAAAACGCATCAACAGATTATACTCCGCCGTGCAAGGGGACTGGCACCTGCTATCCGGTTAGCAGAAGGTTTGACTTCTCAGGCAACAATCATTGCTACCGGCGCTGCATTAAAAGCGCTTTTGCCATTCAACATAATGAGCAGGTGTATGTAAGCCAATATCTTGGTAACCTCGAAAGCTATGAAGCGCAGCAAAACTATGAGCATACATTTCAGCACATGCAAAAACTGCTCGGGGCCAAACCTGAAACAATCTTAGCCGATCTGCATCCCGATTATCCTTCTGCACAGCTAGCAATAAAAATAGCTGCCGCTTATCAGGTGCCTTTGAAGAAAATTCAACACCATGAGGCGCATTTCGCTGCCGTGCTTGCTGAACATAACCTGTTCGAAACTAATGAGAAAATACTGGGTGTCGTTTGGGATGGGACCGGTTATGGTAGTGATGGCAACATTTGGGGAGGAGAATTTTTCATGTATGAAAACAGAAGTATCAAACGCATCCATTACCTCCAGCCCTTTATAAACATTGCAGGTGATAAAACAGCTAAGGAGCCCCGCCTTGCTGCCCTGGCAATTTCACACAAGATGGAAAAGGCTGCTATCCTGCTGAAACCAAAATTTACTGCTAATGAATGGCTTTTCTATCAGAAAGTACTTCAGCAAAATAACCTGCTTAACTCCAGTGCCGGAAGATATTTTGATGGTGTGGCTGCCCTGCTGAGTCTTTTAAGCGTCAATTCCTATGAAGGAGAAGGTGCGCTGTTGCTCGAAACACTTGCCAATGAATACTTGCAGGAAACTAATTTTACCATCGAAGAAAGCTATGCTACGGAAGAAATTATCACAAGCATCCATTGCAATGAGTGGCATTATAGAGCAGATCGTCAATGATTTTAATCGCGGAAGACCGGCAAAAGAAATTGCCGCCATCTTCTACAAATCATTGGTTAATATTATCGATAAAGTAGTTATCAATACAAATACACACAGAATTGCCTTCAGCGGTGGTGTTTTTCAGAATGCAGTATTGGTAGATTTGATTAATTTACAGTTGGGAAAAACACATAAAGTCTATTTCCACAAACAACTTCCACCAAATGATGAATGCATCGCTTTTGGTCAGCTCATGCATTTTCAAAACATAAAAACAACTTAACTATGTGTCTTGCAATTCCGGGAAAAATACAATCCATAGAAAACATCCAGGATGGTTTGGTGAGAATGGCAAAAGTTTCTTTTGGTGGAATTATAAAAGAAGCGAGCCTCGAATTGGTACCGGATGCTACTATCGGCGATTATGTGCTTGTACATGTAGGTGTTGCTATTAGCAAAGTGGATGAAGAAGAAGCACAAAAAGTTTTCGGTTACCTTAAAGAAGCCGGCGAAATAGATGAATTGTATGAAACAAGAAACTAAAGCGACGAGCTGCAATATCAGCATCTCCCGGTATTGATAATTACAAATGTATAGATCAAACAAATAATATTGATATGAAATACCTTTCTGAATTCCGTTCACCTGAAATTGTGCACGCGCTGCTTGGCGAAATAAAAAGTGTGGCGAAAGGAGAATGGAATATCATGGAAGTATGCGGCGGACAAACCCATTCATTGGTCAAAAATGGCATACTCAATATGTTGCCGGCCACTGTCAGGATGATTCACGGACCGGGCTGCCCCGTTTGCGTAACGCCGGTAAACTTAATCGACAAAGCAGTGCACCTTGCAACTGAAAAAGAAGTGATCCTTTGTTCATTTGGTGATATGATTCGCGTACCAGGTTCAGGCATGAGTTTATTGGAAGCAAAAGCAAGAGGTGCCGATGTCAGGATTTTATATTCTCCACTGGAAGCGGTAAAAATCGCCAGGGAAAATCCGGATCGTGAAGTGGTATTCTTTGCCGTGGGCTTCGAGACTACAGCACCTGCTAATGCCTTGTCGGTGATTCATGCGCAACGGGAAGGACTAAAAAATTATGCTTTGCTGGCTTCCCATGTATTGGTTCCTCCTGCTATAGAGGCAGTATTGAATGATCCGCTGAGTCATATCAATGGCATACTAGGAGCCGGACATGTATGTGCCATTATGGGAATGGAAGAATATTATCCATTGGTGGATCAATACAAGGTACCTATTGTAATTACCGGATTTGAACCGGTCGATCTCTTAGAGGGAATACTGATGACGGTTAAACAACTTGAAGCAGGTGAAGCGAAACTGGAAAACCAATATGCCAGGATTGTAAAAACAGAAGGCAATCTGAAAGCACGTGAAATTATCAGCGAAGTTTTCGAAGTAGCCGACAGGCAGTGGCGAGGTATAGGAGTTATTCCCCGCAGTGGTTACAGTTTGAAAGAAAAATATGCTTTGTACGATGTTGAAAAGAAATTCATCATTAACATACCAACAGAGCAGGAAAATCCGGAATGCATTGCCGGAGAGATCATGAAAGGGATCAAAAAACCTGTTCAGTGTCAGCATTTCGGAAAGAAGTGCAAGCCCTCCAGTCCACTTGGTGCACCAATGGTCTCCAGCGAAGGTGCCTGTGCAGCTTACTATCATTATACTTCCTACCTGGAAAAAACCGTGGCTACCTGAAATGAGTTAAGCGTATTGACGGTCATCTGATAAATGGTATGCAGCAAAACCGACAAGTTTTAGCGCTTCTAAAAATATACTGCTTTATCTTTAGTGGAATTCAGGAAAAGCAAGAAAAAAAATGGTTTCAATAGTGAATGATCTGCCTGTTGCATGCTTACAAAGAATCCATAGCTGAGAAATATGAGTAGAAATTCTATCCTTCAATCTGGTTGCCCGATGCCTAAACTGGATTTTGATATTATCACCTTAGGTCATGGCAGTGGCGGAACACTTACCAATCAGTTACTTGACAGTGGTGTCTTCAAACTGCTTGGTAATGAGTTGCTGGATAAAAGGCACGATGGGGCCACATTTCAACTTAATGCAAGAGTAGCGATGAGTACTGATTCTTTCGTTGTTTCTCCCATCTTCTTTGCCGGAGGCAATATTGGTGACCTGGCAGTGAATGGCACAGTGAATGACCTGGCAATGTGCGGAGCCATTCCAAAATATCTTTCCTTAAGCTTTATTTTGGAAGAAGGGCTGAAGATGGAAGAATTTTGGGAAGTGCTGGTAGCAATAAAAACAGCCTGTGAATATGCTGGTGTGCAAGTGATAACCGGCGACACCAAAGTAGTGGAACGCGGAAAAGGTGATAAGATATTCATCAACACTACCGGCATTGGCGAAGTACATCCTCAGGCATCAATAGATCCTTTGCGAGTTATTACCGGTGATAAAATTATCCTGAGTGGTCCGCCGGCACGACATGGTGTAGCTATCATGAGTTTGAGGCAAGGTCTGGAGTTTGAAACCTCCATCACCAGCGATACGAGGCCTTTGCATAAAATCATTCTGCAATTGCTGGATACTTTTGGTGCAGAGATCCATCTCCTCCGCGATCCCACACGCGGTGGTATTTCGACCGTTCTGAATGAAATTGCGAAGTATGGTCCCAACGGCATTGAAATCAATGAGCATGCCATCCATATTGAAGAGGAAGTAGCTGGTGCCTGTGAAATGCTTGGATTGGATCCCCTATACGTTGCCAATGAGGGCTTGTTTATCGCAGTCGTACATGCAAATGCAGCCGATGCATTCCTGCAGCAATTGCAACAATGGCAGCATGGCGCAAAGGCAGCAATCATCGGAGAAGTAGTCGTTGATCACCCGGGACAGGTCATCATGAATAGCAATATTGGAGGAAGAAGGGTAATCAATATGTTGTCGGGGGAGCAATTGCCGAGAATTTGTTGACCTTTTATATATTGAAGTAATTGAGTTATCCAACTACTTTAATCACCAGGCTACACATTCAATGGTACGAATCGAAGAACACAACAGGTTACACCGAATACAACTTTAAAAATCTCCGATAAAAAATACCGTTGATGGTGCGCGCCAGCAACTCGTGCCCCCACTCAGATCAACTTCCTTTACCTCAAACCAAATCTCCGGGTGGTGGCACGAGTGCGCGGAGCCTTCTGTGATAAATTCAATGATGTTGCGCGCCAGCAACTCGTGCCCCCACTCAGAAAAACTCCCATCATCTTAAACTAAATCTCCGGGTGGTGGCACGAGTGCGCGGAGCATTCTGCGACAAATTCAATGATGGTGCGCGCCAGCAACTCGTGCCCCCACTCAGATCAACTCTCATCATCTCAAAACAAATCTCCTGGTGGTGGCACGAGTGAGCGGAGCCTTCTGTGGCAAATTCAATGATATTGCGTGCCAGCAACTCGTGCCCCCACTCAGATCAACTCCCTTTACCTCAAACCAAATCTCCGGGTGGTGGCACGAGTGAGCGGAGCCTTCTGTGGCAAATTTCCCCCCCCCAACCTGATTAATCTCCCTGCGTTGTGGTGCCAGCAACTCGTGCCCCAAGCATTCAGATCCGCAACTCCTTTACCTCAAACTAAATCTCCGGATGGTGGCAAGAGTGCGCGGAGGTTTTCAGATGATCAAAAAAAGGAGACTTTATACAAATATTCGTTCCACCACTCAAAAACCTTTGATTAATCATCCACTACTGACGTTTAGTGGTGGCACGAATCGTAGACCTTTGCAATGCGCACCAAATGCAATTCCAAAAATCCTCGCCAAAAACTCCGAGCGATGGCGCGCCAGCAACTCGTGCCCCCACTCAGAAAAACTCCCATCATCTTAAACTAAATCTCCGGGTGGTGGCACGAGTGCGCGGAGCCTTCCGTGATAAATTCAATGATGTTGCGCGCCAGCAACTCGTGCCCCCACTCAGATCAACTCCCATCATCTCAAACCAAATCTCCGGGTGGTGGCACGAGTGCGCGGAGCCTTCTGTGATAAATTCAATGATGTTGCTTGCCAGCAACTCGTGCCCCCACTCAGATCAACTTCCTTTACCTCAAACCAAATCTCCGGATGGTGGCAAGAGTGCGCGGAGGTTTTCAGATGATCAAAAAAAGGAGACTTTATACAAATATTCGTTCCACCACTCAAAAACCTTTGATTAATCATCCACTACTGACGTTTAGTGGTGGCACGAATCGTAGACCTCTGCAATGCGCACCAAATGCAATTCCAAAAATCCTCGCCAAAAACTCCGAGCGATGGCGCGCCAGCAACTTGTGCCCCCCACTCAGATCAACTCCCTTTACCTCAAACTAAATCTCCGGGTGGTGGCACGAGTGCGCGGAGCCTTCTGTGATAAATTCAATGATGTTGCGCGCCAGCAACTCGTGCCCCCACTCAGAAAAACTCCCATCATCTCAAAATAAATCTCCGGGTGGTGGCACGAGTGCGCGGAGGCTTGCGGTTAAAAATTAAAAAGGCTTTATAGACAAATATTCGTTCCACCACTCAGAATAACCCGAACCGGATGCAATCTCCTTACCTGGAGTATTAAAATTAATTTCTGGCATATCATATGCTCTGTTACATCTATACCTATTCATTATATCCTGTTTAATTACTTTCGCTAATGAAAATGATACCAATGAAAAAAATAGCACTGTTCTTGTTGGGCATACTGGCATTCTATAATTCTTCTTTTGCACAGACTACCACTCCTTCCAGTCGACTTTCCCTGAGTCAGGAGATGAAGGAACCAGCCAATTCAACCATCAACGATTACCTCGGCGAAGACGAAGACCATTTTTACGTGTTAAGAAAAAAAATAAAATCAGCCGGCACTTCCATGTTTGCCGGTGGTGTTTGGACAAATGAAGGCTGGATACTGGAATCATATACAAATGAACTTACCTTAAAAATGAGGCAGGAAATAATTCCTTCAGTCAATGGAAAGCCCGCCATACTCGATAATGTCAGATACCTCGATGGCAAACTGTTTGCTTACATTCTTTATGTGAACAGGGAAGGCAATCAAACGGAGTTATACTTTCAACCCATTGATAAAAAAACCCTCACCCTCTCCGGTACCCCTAAAAAAATTATTTCCATTCCATACGAAACAAGAAGCCGCCAGGGTGATTTCAGGTATGAAATTTCAAGGAATAAAATGACATTGGCCATCATTGCATCAGTTCATGATGACAAGGATGCACAGGAACAATTCAAGGTAACCGTATTCAATGGCACGATGACAAAGCTATGGCAGAAGGAAATCACACTCCCCTATGAAAGCGTACTGTTTGAAAAGGAAAAGCTCTTTCTTGATAACAATGGCAACATCTACCTCAGCGGAAGGGTCTACAAGGAAAAAGCTAAAGAAAGAAAAAATGGAATGGCTAACTATTCTTATGTCATACTCGCCTATCGCGACCTTGGAGAGACACAAAAAGAATATCCGATCTCTCTCAAAGGAGAATTTATCACTGATCTGGGATTTAACATGACCGATGATGATAAATTGGCTGCGGCCGGATTCTATTCTACACAAGGCACCTATAGTATCAAAGGAATTTGCTTTACGCTGATCAATGCTGCATCCGGAGCCGTAATAAAACAAGGCAGTCAGTCATTTGACGCTTCTTTCCTCGAAATCTTCAGCAAACAACAATTAGATAAGCAAGACCAGGAATTGTACCGCTACAGTCTCGACGAAATCATCATTCGCTCCGACGGTGGTGCACTATTACTTGCTGAACAGTTTTATGTCAGGGAAGAATTAACTACTACCCGCTATCCTGATGGACGTACATCAACCACCACTACCTACTACTACTATTACAACGATGTGATGGCAATCAATGTAAACCCGGATATGACCATCGAATGGGCTACTAAAATTCCAAAACGGCAGGTCACTTCAAATGATGGTGGTTACTATTCGTCCTATGCATCTGCTGTTTCAGGCGATAAAATATATTTGTTGTTCAATGATCATCCGGATAATCTTACAGTAACAGATCCATCCAGGTTGGCGAAGTACTCCGGTGTAAAAAATTCAGTTGCCACATTGGTAACGATCAGTTCAGATGGTAAATGGAAAAAAAGTCTGCTGTTCAGTAATAAGATACAAGGAGAAATTCTTCGCCCCAAGATTTGCGAGCAGGTGAGCGTCAATCATTTCTTCCTGTATGGTGAGAAAGGCAAGAACTACATCGTAGGCAGGGCTGAGCTATAATTTGATACAAACATTTTTTGCTTCTGTAAAAAACCTCATTGCTTCATTACCTCCTTCACGGCCGGTACCGGAATTTTTCATTCCACCAAAGGGTGTCCGCAGATCACGGTGCAGCCAGCAATTAATCCAGATAATGCCTGATTGCACCTGAGCCGCCATGCGATGCGCTCTCGTGAGGTTTTCCGTCCATATAGTTGCAGAAAGTCCGTAAGAAGTGCTGTTGGCAATTTGCAGGGCTTCTGCTTCTGTATCGAATGGCATCACAGTAACTACAGGACCAAATATCTCTTCCTGGTTTGTTCTGCAATCCCATGGCAATCCTTCAATGATAGTAGGTTCAATAAACCAGCCATTTGCACATCGCCCTGCCAATTGCACTACATTACCGCCGCATAATAGCTTACCGCCTTCTTCCTGTGCAAGCCGTATATGATAGTTTATCTTGTCGAAATGTGGTTTTGAAACAATGGCCCCGATGAAAGTTTCCGGGTCCATCGGATCTCCAATCTTTAACTGCTTTGTTGCAGCCACAAATGCAGTTACAAATTTTTCATAGATCGGCCGCTCCACCAGTATCCTCGAACCGCATAAACAGATTTCACCCTGGTTATTAAAAGAGGAAAGCACCGTAGTACGAATCATCTTCTCGAAATCACAATCAGCGAAAATGATATTCGGATTCTTTCCACCCAACTCAAGAGATATCTTTTTGAAAAGCGGGGCTGCTACCGATGCAATTTCTTTACCGGCACGCGTGCTGCCCGTAAAGGAGATAGCTTTAATTGTTGAATGCTTCACGATAGCAGCGCCGCAATGAGGCCCTGCCCCATGCAAAATATTCAACACGCCTGCAGGCATGCCGGCTTCCATGCAGATCTTTGACAACTCAAAAGCCGTCATGGGAGTAACTTCACTTGGTTTTGCAATTACGCAATTACCGGCTGCAAGGGCAGGTGCAATCTTCCAGGTGAACAGGTAGAGCGGGAGATTCCAGGGAGAAATACAACCAACAACACCGATAGGTTGTCGTAAGGTGTAGTTGATGGCACTATTTTCCATATGATGCGACTCGCTTGCAAACTGCAATGCCGCAGCAGCAAAAAAACGAAAGTTGGATGCAGCTCTTGGTATGTCCAAAGTAGCGGCCAACTTTACGGGCTTGCCACTGTCAATCGATTCTATTTCTGCAAGCAAGTCATTCTTGCTGTCGATCAGGTCAGCAATCTTTAATAAAATTTTGCAACGTTGTTCAGCCTGCATATTACTCCATCCTTCAAAAGCAGCTCCGGCTGCCGCTACAGCCAGTTCCACATCACGCTCATCCGAATCAGGCACCAATGAATAAGGCAATCCTATTGCAGGATGATAATTATCCAGGTACTGATTATTTAATGGCTGAATTAATTTTCCGTTGATATAATTTTTTAGCTGAATCATGGGTAAGAGCTGAATTGATAACAAAGCAAAGTTAACTGCCAAACCGGTGTTTCCTCAAAACCACAGGTGCTTTTTGTTGAAAGTTGTGCCTGTCTGTGCTTTCAAATGTAAAAGATCATACGGGTTGGCGTTTGCAATGTGTCTTTCAGCTCCCTCCAATTGAATATTGAGTGAATTGAGTGTTGAGCATTGAATATTCAAAAAAAAGGAGGCGAAATATCGCCTCCTAATACTAAAGGAATACCGTTTTATAAATTGATGGTATAGGAGTTTCCATTGATGGTAACTGTCGCCTTATCATCACATTCGCCATTACCATAGTCCAGGGTCTTTACCGGGAAATTATCATGACTGATTTCAATGATCCCACTTACTAACCAGGGACAAAACTGCATTTTCAAAGGTTGAATGATATTCACTGTAAAAGGATTTCCTTTCCGGTCGATGCCGGCAGCACCGCCTGTTATAAGATAGACATCATCAAAAAACACTTTGGTAGCACTGCCTTCTATCCATTCACGGTCACGGTTACTCTCCCAACTGATTGTTTCCCCTGTATACAGGGTAACCAATGCATCTGTTACCGAAATGGAAAAATGAATATTACCGTTTGCATTCTCGCCTTCATTCTTAATGGTTTTCAGGTAATCATGTTTATTCATGGTTGTTGCTGAATTGCCCACAAAATATTCGCTGGTGCTCACGGTAATCACGGTGCCTGTCATATGGTATCCGCCACTCCAGGTAGCAGTAATTTTTCCCTGCCTGAATTTGTTGTCCCAGTTAATACACTGGCAAGGTACCGGGCCAAAATCAATGGTAATGGTCTTCAGGGCATTTATGGTATCAACGGTTATTGTTGCACAAGGCGCAAAAGAAGAATCTTCCATCACTTCCTGCACTCCGTCCGGTTTACCGATGCCATAGTCTTCCGCAACGGCATTAATTGCTGCTACAACTTTGCTTGATTCATTTTCCACAATAGCATTGTCGGCAGCGGCTGTGGTGTCGGACTCTACCGTGTCCTTTGTACAGGAAAAAATGAAACTCATTGTAAACAATGCAGTAGCAATGAAAAGAAAATTTACTTTTTTCATAAGCAGTTTATTTTTTTATACGGTTTATTAAATTGCCTTTAAAATCATTTACCTGTCGCTATGAACAATAACCAGAATTCAAAAAATCAGCAGGCATCAAAGCAGACTACAATCATGCCAAAAGGTTTAACAAGTCTATGCATTAATCCCGCTTACTTAGAAATTATCCAACTCTGCGGATTCATGATGGTGGTACCCTTCCAGATTTCAAGATGAATGGTGGCCTCTCCGCTTTCATTGGTATAAACGGTGCCAATCGATTGCTTGGTATCTACTTCCTGGTTGGCTTTTACTTTTACGGAAGAGAGATTGCTGTACACAGTATAATATTCGCCATGTTTAATCAGCACGCCCTTATGATATCCCGGATTAGATATAATGCTTACCACAGTGCCTTTAAATACGGCCCTCACATCAGCGCCTGCAGCTGTCTTAATGTCTATGCCATTGTTTTTTGTCTTCACATTATCCAGTATGGGATGTGCATGCTCACCAAATGTTTCCGTGATTTCTCCTTTCGTAACCGGCCAGGGTAACTTACCCTGGTTAGTAGCAAAGCTTGCCGACAATGCCGCGGCTTCAGGTGTCAGTCCAAGTGAAGAAACTGTAGATCCACTCTTACCGGCACTTCCGCCTGCCTTTTTCTTCGCGTCTTCAATCTCCTTCCTGATCAGATCGGCAATTTGTTTCTTCAACTGCTCTTGTTCTTTCTTCTTTTTATCGAGTGCTGTTTTAATCTGCTTCTCTTGCTTGGTAAAAGTCTTGGCCATCTTATCCTTCTCCGCCTTCTCTTTAGCCAGCTTTTTCTTCTGTGCCTCCTGTTCAGAAAGCACTTCCTTCTTAGCGGATCGTTGTGTTTTTAACTGCGACATCTTCTTATTCAAATCCAACTGTGTGGTTCGGATAAGTTCTGCCTGCATGCGGCGATAGGCGCTGTAACGCTTGATGTATTTGAGTCGGATAAAAGCATCATTAAAATCCTGCGCCGAAAAAAGAAACAGGAGCTTGTCATAGGCACTACGGTGCTTGTACGCATAGTACACCATATTGGCATAGTTGATCCGCAGCGTATCAAGGTCACGGTCAAGTGCACGCACGGCACGCACTTTGGTAATAATCTCTTTGTCTATCTGGTTGATCTGGCTGTTGTAGTTGCCGATCAGTTTTTCCCGCGCACCAATTTGCTTCTTTAAGGCTGCCAACTGTCCTAAGGTAGCAGTCTTTGATTTTTTTGTTTGATCGAGTTCCTTTTGCATAGACTCGATTTCTTTCAACAGCTGCTCCTTCTTCTTTTCCAGATCATCCTTATTGGTCTGTGCATACACCGGCACCAGGAAAGCAGTGCTGATCAACAAAATAAAAACCAGCACAGTGCCCAGCGAGCGCTGCACTTGTTTCAGGCAAGATAATATGCTACGGATGTCATTCCTGCAGGGCACATTGCTTCCTGCATCGGCATTCATACTATTCATATTCAGGATTAGTCATTATTCATTTACACTAAACGGCAGCTTCACCGGTTCATTCACTTTAATTTTGCTAAAGGTAATGATGATCTCCATGGCTTGCGGTTGCCGCAATTCAATTTTTCTCCACAACGAAAAAGGAGAAGTGTATGGTATTTCATACTGTTGTTGCGAAATAGAAAGTGTGGCCATCGCAGAATCGCTGATGGTTTGCTGAACAGGTAGAAAAACCCCATTGAGGTTGATTACATTGGATTGCCTGCCCGTAGTCGAGACCAGACGATAGACAGAGTCGCTTCGGGTAGCTTCAAAGGTCTGCGAATCTAAAAACAATGGAACTCCGCTGATCAAATCCTGTAACAAATCATACGTAACCGGCATGGAAGTATAGGTTGTGAAATAGCGATAGTCTTTACTATAATACTCACCATTCAAACGATCTATCACCCTGATCGAATCGCGGGTAATTAAAACGCGCGCAACCTCAAGTCCCAATGCCGGGGAAACGGAAAGCCAGATAGCGCTGTCCTTCCGCATCCTGATACTTGCCGTGAATTCAGTTTTATTGGTCCCCTCATAAACCTCCACTTTCGCCTTTCCGGTAAACCATTCAAAATAAAAAGCATGACGTTGCATGCTATCCATCAGCACTTTAGCAGAATTACTAGTTGTTTGACCTGAAGCCGGTAAACGTGAAGTGGTCTTACAACCCTGAACGATAAGTAGCGTGAAAAAAAAACAACTGATGACGGGAATGGTAAAAAACCTGCTCCGTGGTTTTGATGTAAAGAAAAAGGCAATGGAAGAAATTGCCCTAATCATATAATTTTTTCCCTGCGATCTTTTTATCAATGGTATCGGAATCCACATTTTGTTCCTTTGCTTTCATCCAATACTCTACGGCACCATTTGTATCGCCGAGTTTATACAATACATCACCATAATGTTCGAGCACGGTACCATCTGTCGACCCGGCATTCTTCATCGACTTTTCAATCCACTCTTTCGCTCCGGCATAATCGCCAAGCTGATAGAGCACCCAGCCATAAGTGTCTTCATAGGCCGCTGTGTTCGGAGCAATACTGTTCGCACGCGCTGCCATTTTCTTTGCTTCATCCAATCTTACACCGCGAAGTGAAAGATAATAGCTGTAGTTATTGAGCACATAAGCATTCTGCGGATCAAACACCAGAGCTTGCTCATAACAACTGTCTGATGCTGCATCATTCTTCAGATTATAAAAAGCATCGCCCATGGAAGAATACATCTGCGCAATGAACAATTTGTCTTCAGATCCGATCTCCACCGCTTTACCCAATGAAGCAATAGCATTCTTATATTTTTTCAATTGCATGTTGGCATATCCATTAAAGTAGTATGCCATATTCTGATCCGGAAACAACTCCAGCGACCTTTCGCTTAAAACCAATAAAGAATCATAGTTCTGTTCGCGATCATACAACAGCATCACCTGTTGCCATACCACAAACTTACTGTCATCCAGGCTGAGTGATTTTTTATATTCAACCATTGCCTGTTCTATCTGATCATCCTGGTATAGGATATCTCCAAACAGTGCATGTGCACGCGGGTCTGTGGGATGAACATTCACCAGCAATCTTCCTAACTCCACCGCTTCTGCTCTTTTTATTGCATCCTCTTGCAGGAAAGGCAGAAAGGACGCAAGCAGGGAGATCTTTACAGCAGCGTCCAGATCAGGACTTGCAAAAGCTCGTTTTAATGCTTCAAAAGATTTGGCTTCATCTCCTTTCTTTCGATAATAATCTGCCATCACAAGGTTGGCTCGCGGGTTATTGGGATCAGCGGCAATCATCTCCTGTAAAACCTCATAAGCCTTATCCTCCATTTTGTTCGACATATATAAGTCAACTAACAAAGAATAATACTTTGGCTCTTCCGGATAAGCTGCAATCAGTTGCTTGAGCTCTCCTGCTGCCTTATCAACCTTCCCGAGTTTTAACCATAAGCGTTGTTTTTCCAATGAGATGTCTTCATTCACACCAAACTTCGCTTCAATCTGATTGAAGACTGCTATCGCTTCATCTGTTTGTTTATTCTGATCGAGAAAAAAAGCCCAGTTAAACCAGGCATCCGTATTTTCAGGATCAAGCTGCACCATTTGCTGATACACCCTGATGGCTTCTTTATAATTGCCGATGCCACCGAGTAAGGTGCCATAAAGATCAAGGTACCAGGTATTGCTGGGATCAATCTTCACCGCCTCCGAAACATAACCTAACGCATCTTCATATTGCTTCTGGTTGAAAAGAATGACAGCCGCATCATAATAGGCCGCATCATTATCCGGATCAAGGCGAATACATTCTTTATAAAGATTCAGGGCAGCGGGTGCATCACCCAGGATATCCATCTTTTTCGCTTCTATCAGTTTCTCTTCTGCCTGCCGCTTGCGTACATCATCAATCACAACTGTTTTTGCCGCAGGTACATTTTCTGAATTGTCTTTCGTGGAACCCATTTTCGCAGATGAGCACGCTCCGATAAACAGTGCAGCAGCCCACAACCAGAATATATTTACATATGTTTTGAGTTTCATCGCCGGTATTTTATGCCTTACTCCTAATGCATTTGTCCTATTAACAGTTCAAACCTACATACAAAAATTGAATCCGGCAGAACCGCTGGCTTATATACTGCCCAACAGTTGGTTTTCAGCATGTCAATCCGCCCATAGATGATGCGACGTGTTACACTAATACCAATAGTTGATTGCGGAAACTGCTATCCAAAAAAACCAGGTTTTACAACGAACACCAAGATTTAAACTTCCACTGAGTAGTCACCTACATTCAGATCTTCTATCTGACCGGATAGTGAAACGAAGTTTCCTACCATAGAATTTTGCAGGATCTTGTTTTTTATTGAAGACTGCGACTGAATAATAGAGTTCTTAACGATAGAATTTTCTATCAACGACTTTTCTCCGATAGAAACATGGGGGCCAATTACTGAATTCCGTATTACTACTTCAGGTCCTATATAGGAAGGAGGAATGATGGTTGAATTTTCTATTAAAGCTGATTTATCGATGAGTCTTTTGTTCTTTTCATGCTCCAGTACCTGCTTATTGGTATCCACCGTTGCATCCTTATTGCCGCAGTCGAGCCACTGTGCCACTTCACCCGGGTATAATTTCAACCCCTTATTCTTCATATGCTCCATGGCAGTGGTAAGCTGATATTCCCCTTTCTCTTTAATATCGTTATCGAGCAGATACTGTAATTCATGCTTCAGGTTTTCCCCATCACGGAAGTAGTAAATGCCTATGATGGCCAGGTTGGAGACAATCACCGGCGACTTCTCAATAAACTCGGAAATATGCCCTTCCGGGGCTACTTTGATCACCCCAAACTGCTGTGGGTTCTCTACTTTTTGTACCCAGATGACGCCATCGGCATCTTCATCCACTTTAAAATCGGCGTAGAAAAGGGTATCGGCAAAAGCAATAATCACATGCTCCTTGAGGTGTTCCTGCGCACAGAGTATGGCATGCGCTGTACCCAGTGGTACTTCCTGGTGATGAATAGATCCTTCAGCGCCCAGGTCTTCGGCAATTTTCAGCAGGTTTTTTTCAGTCTCTTTGCCAAAATCTCCAACCACAAAAGCAATATGCTGAATCTTGTCTTCACACATCTCGCCTAAGTATTCCACCAGGCGCTGAACGATGGGTTTACCTGCAACAGGTATCAGTGGTTTGGGAGTTGTAAGCGTATGGGGCCGCATCCTTTTACCAAGTCCGGCCATCGGAACAATCACTCTCATGGTTTTCTGCGCTGTTTCTTGTTTCCTGAAAATATGCTGTATAAATCAAATCTTACAATCCCGGAACCTGCTGTAAAGAAGGTTATTCATGATGTTAGTCATGATAATCAGGCTGTTACTTCTCCTTCTCACATTCAATTCCATTCACTTCACCCCTGTATGCCCAAAACCACCTGCTCCACGGTCGGTCGACTCTAATTCAGTGCTCAACTGCCAGGTAATTTGTTCATACCTGGAAATGATCATCTGCGCTATTCGCTCCCCATTTTCTATAATCTGAGGTACATCCGACACATTCACCATGATGATTTTGATCTCTCCACGGTAGTCTGAATCGATGGTGCCGGGAGTATTTAGTAATGTCAGTCCTTTCTTAACTGCCAGCCCACTCCTTGGACGAATCTGCGCCTCAAAACCTGCCGGCAGTTCGATGAACAAGCCGGTTGGCACCAATTTCCGCTCCAGTGGCTTTAGTTCAATGGTTTCCGGAAGCCATGCACGCACGTCCAATCCCGCAGAGCCGGTTGTCTCATACGAGGGCAGAGGATGCGGGGAATTATTAATCACCTTTACATTCATGGGGCGGCAAAGTTAATTATCCTTTTCAGAAATGGGAATTTGGGGGTTTTTGGGTGGACTTTGCACCATTTAATTTTCCCTTTTTTCTTTGTGGTTACCATTTTTGAAACCACGGAGGCAAAGAGGAGGAGTTGCATTAAACGGGATTTATGTTACCAATTTCTTTATGTTCTTCGAGGTTACCTTTTTTGAAACCACAAAGGACACAAAGGGGGAATCGCATCAAACAAGATTGTTGAGTTTATTTCTTTGATTTCTCTGTGGTTACCATTTTTGAATACACAAAGAACACAGAGGGTGCATCGCATTAAACAGCAGCTATAAGTATTTTTTCTGTGCGCTCTATGGCCTCTTTTTTCTCTGTATTCTCGTTGGTTCTGTTGCTCTATGTTCTTTGTGGTTTTGCTTTCTCTGCTCTCCGTGGTAACCTTTCTCAGTTTCTCCGTGGTTATCTTTCTCAGTGCTCTCCGTGGTTTCCTTTTCTTTTTGCTCTCCGTGGTTTCCTCTCTCTCAATAGCCCGTATAACCTGTATCAAATAACCTTAAACACCCTTATTCTCCCAGTTTCAAAAAGATAAACCAGCCCTGCGAAACCCGTCAGCAAGACTACGCCAAACAGATAATGGAGATGCCAATAAGAAGCCGGAATGAATGCTTCGACCTGCACACTTAAAAAATACAATCCAATTGAGATGCCCACATACACCAGGAATCGCTTCAGGTCATAAGGCACCGGATAATACCGCTGACCCATTAAATACGAGATGATCATCATAGACCCATAACAACCCAATGTAACCCATGCAGAACCCATATATCCGAATACCGGTATCAGCCACCAGTTGAATATAATGGTAACAACAGCACCATAAATAGCAACTACTGCACCCAATCCCGTCTGATTGGTAAGCTTATACCAGATAGTGAGGTTATAATAAACGCCCAGGAAAAAATTAGCAAGCAATAATATAGGCACCACTTTCACTCCTTCATAAAACTGTGGACCGATGAATATCATTTTGAACGCATCAATAAACAACATCACAAACAGGAAGATGAAGCAACAAAAGATAGAGAAGAAATTCATCGTTCGCGCATAGGTAAACTGCGGATTGGTCTTTTTCGATTCGCCGAAGAAAAAAGGTTCCGCCGCCATACGGTAAGCCTGTATGAATAAGGTCATCAATATTGACAACTTATAACATGCGCCAAAGATACCCAGTTCATGCATGGCAGCTTCCGGGCTCATCTCCAGCCTGTACTTCAGCAGTATGCGGCTCAGCGTTTCATCCACCATACCCGCCAATCCAACCAGGATAAGTGGCAGCGCATAACCCATCATCTTCTTCCAGAGAATAAAATCCACTTCCCATTTCTTCACAAACACATACTTCCACAAGGCCAGCATAGTCACGATACTGGCAATCAGGTTGGAGATGAAAACATAACCCACGCCCAGTTCCGGGTAGTACACCAGGCTAATGAAACCATGCAAAGCTTCAAGTGAAGGCGTAGCCAGTATATAAGGACACAGCAACAGGAAGAAAACGTTGAAGGCCACGTTGGTGATAATATTCACCAGCTTGAACGTAGCGAAACGGATGGGCCTGTTCTCCTGCCTTAAACGTGCAAAAGGAATAGCCGTGATGGCATCGAGTCCGAGTATGAGTGTGAACCAGATAATGTAATCGGCATGATCAGGATAACGAATGGCAGTAGCGATAGGCTGCGAAAAAATCAGGATACCGGCAACCAGTGTAAGCGTGGTAAACAGCAGTGATAGCAGCGAAGTATCATATACCTTCTTCTTATTCTCCTCCAGGTTGGAGTAACGGAAGAAAGCCGTCTCCATGCCATACGTAAACAGGATATTCAGGAATGCCACATAAGCATAGAATTCCGTCACCACCCCATACTCTCCCGGATTAAAGATGCGCGTATGCAACGGCACCAACAGGTAATTCAATAACCGCCCAGCAATACTGCTCAGTCCATAGATAGCAGTTTGTGAGGCGAGCTTTTTAATGAGAGGGTGCAAGGGTGCAATTTTGGGGCATGAAGGTAATGTTGTAAAGTGGATTGTTATGCCTGAGCTGAATGCATGTTGAAAATAAGGTCATGCTTTTCCATTTGCCGTTTGCATCACTGCGTGGGCTAAAGCTTGAGAGAATATCAATTCAGCTAAGAGTGATCCCTCTGAAAAAGCGGGACAGTTTTTTTGCGTCTATTTAAAATGAAAAAACCGCTGCCCACTTCCGACTAACTACTTCCGACTTGCGACTAAAAAGAGAGAATATCAATTCAACGAAGAGTCATCTTCAACTCACGGCAATCTTAACTTGCTCCTTTGGAGTCCTGCGGACAAACTTTCAGCATCTTAAAGGGAAAGTTATTATCTTGCTAAAAGAAATGTTTTAATCAATAACATTACATCATTAGTATGCAACTTATTGATTCCACTAAAAAAATTCTTGCTGCTCATATTGACAGTTTGAAGCAAAAATATCCTATTGCCCAACTTGCATTATTCGGCTCAATTACGCGAAATGATTTTGACCCCGAAAAAAGTGATGTCGACATATTGGTTGAATTTAATGGCGATATTGGAATCGAATTTATTGATCTCGCTGATGAGCTTGAAGAAATACTCGGGAGAAAAGTTGACCTGATTACTAAGAAAGGTCTGAAGCCCCGTCACTGGGAGTACCTGAAAACAAGGCTGTATTATGTGTGAAACATCATGCTTTCGATGTTTTCCAAAATCTGTATTATCAAACCAACAATCCGTGGACTGCGCTATCCTTTAGAGCACAATCTTGAACTTATGGCTTCAGGCATCACGTATGATGAACTATTGAATGATTATCCTGATTTGGAGAAAGAAGATTTTCTTGCCTGCCTTGAATACACAGCCAAACTATGCCAGGTAAAAAGTATTTTTAGAATTGCTTCAAGAAGTGCTTCATAGATGCACAAATGCCAAAGTTGCTATTTGACCTGCCACACACTAGCCATCCAACCATCCAACCATCCAACCATCCAACAATTCAACAATTCAACAATTTAACAATTCAACAATTCACCCATCCACTGCAGTTACAAACTCCAACTCATTCCGCAATCGTCAATCCGAAATCCGCAATTCACTGAAATTTCCGTTATTTTTGGCGCTTCCAAATAACCCCTACATGGCCTCCATAGACGAATTAAAGAATATCGCCTCCCAAATCAGAAGAGATGCATTACGCATGGTGCATGGATGCCAGTCCGGCCACCCCGGTGGTTCCCTCGGCTGCGCCGACTTCTTCACCGCCCTCTACTTCGAAATCATGGAACACAAAACCGATTTCACCATGGATGGCCTTAATGAAGACCTTTTCTTTCTTTCGAACGGACATATCTCCCCCGTTTGGTACAGCACCCTCTCCCGCGCCGGCTATTTTGAACCTAAGGAAATGTACTCCTTCCGCAAACTCAATACCCGCCTGCAAGGCCATCCAACCACGCATGAGCACCTGCCCGGCATTCGTGTGGCATCCGGCTCCCTCGGACAAGGTATGTCAGTGGCTATCGGCGCCGCATTGGCAAAAAAATATAATGCTGATAAGCATATAGTCTATTCACTCCATGGCGATGGGGAACTGGAAGAAGGCCAGAACTGGGAAGCCATTATGTCGGCAGCACACTTAAAAGTAGATAACCTCGTTTCTACCATCGACTGGAACGGACAACAGATTGACGGCCCCACGGAAAAAGTAATGGCCCTTGGTGACCTGAATGAGAAGTTCAGGGTTTTCGGTTGGGATACCCTGCAACTCGATGGCAACAACATGGAAGAATTGGTGAGCGGACTAAAAAAAGCGAAATCAATGACCGGAAAAGGCAAACCCATTGCGATACTCATGAAAACGGTGATGGGCTACCCGGTTGACTTTATGATGGGAAGCCATGAATGGCATGGCATAGCTCCCAATGATGCGCAACTGGCAAAAGCCCTGGAGCAGCTTCCGGTTACTATGGGCGACTACTAACACTTGCCTTTTCTGGTGCATCCTTGCTGCTGACAAACGGTGTTTAAGCAAGAATCCGCTGTACTTGAAGCAAAACAAAAGTAATAGGCGGCTTCACGTTTCACCGCCTTGAAGTTCGCCCAAACGATTCCGGCAGATCGGGGCTATACCGGCATCAAAAACATACTACACCCCTTCCAATGGCTGTTTACAAATTGCATATTGAAATCTGAAACCGGTTCCTTGAAGAGCTTCCAGCAAAAAAGCAGAAATTGCCTGCGTAAACATTGCAGTATTTTGCTGTTTTTTTTGCTGTTTCAATTACCGGTTTATGCACAGCAATCCTCACTTTTTTCTGCATCTGCAAACCGTATCCTCTTTGTGCTCGATGCCTCCGGCAGTATGAAAGGAGCATTAAGAAGTAATAATCCGGCTGCCACAAAACAATCAAAGTTTGACCTTTCCAGGCAACTTTTGGTGCATACTATTGATAGCATTTCTAAGATAAAACCCAACGTTGAGTTTGCCGTTAGGGTTTTCGGCCATCAGTCGCCACGCAGCGTTTATAACTGCAAAGACACAAAACTGGAGATACCCTTTGCAAAAAATAATGGTGCTGCTATCGCGAAACGTTTGCAGGAAATAGAACCAAAGGGCCAAACACCAATAGAATTTACCTTGGCTGCATGTATTGGTGATTTTCCTGAAGATTCCCTGTCCAATAATTCCATCATATTAATAACCGACGGCAATGAAACCTGCAATGGCAACATCTGCAACGTGGCGGCCTTGTTGCAACAGCAGGGCATCGTGCTTAAACCCTACATCATCGGTCTCGGCCTTACCGACTCCATGAAAAAGAAGTTCGAATGCGCAGGCGCTTTTTTCGATGTACAACGCGACGACCTGTTCAGCGGAGTATTGCGTGCAGTAGTTTCCAGAGCACTGAATGCAACTACAGCGCAGGTTAATTTACTGGATGCATATGGCTTGCCTTCAGAAACCAATGTGGAATTAACCTTTTACGATCACTTATCAGGAAATGTGAAATACCGTTTCATCCATACCTTAAATGGAAAAGGAAATCCTGACACACTGTGCCTCGACCCTTCGGCAATTTATGACCTGCAAATACACAGCACACCCGCAGTATTTAAGAATGAAATTGAGCTCGTGCAGGGAATCCACAATACCATTGCCGCTGATGTACCGCAAGGCACCCTGGAGTTGAAATGGGAAACTCCAGCCACCAATAATACCGGCGCACCTTGCCTCGTTCGTAAATCAACCGATCCAAAAATACTTGCAGTGCAGGATATCAGCCGTTCTCAGAAATACCTGGTGGGTAATTACGACCTTGAAATTCTTACACTGCCTCGCATCGTTATGAAGCAGATTCAGATAGAACAGTCTAAAACTACTGCATTGAAAATTCCAAGGCCCGGCACGTTGTCTGTAAGTCCGCAGTCAACCGGTGTAGCCAGTGTGATGGTTCAGGAAGGAAATAACCTCCGTAAAATCTGGGATTTCAATCAGATCGCATCTGTTAAAACCCTCGCCCTGCAACCCGGAAGTTATATAGTGGTCTTCCGACCTGAAAAAGGAAGACAGTCATCGAAGACGAAAGAATATCCCATCAAAATTATTACAGGAAAAACCACGTCGTTGAAATTATGAGGAACCCTGCACATAGGACCCCTGTTCTCCGACGGCAGAACCATTGCGGAAGTTTTCCCGCTGATCTAACGCAGTCAGTGGTACAACAAATTGTAACAAACCTGCAGACAACGGTAATGCAATTAACGAAGTATAATTATCAGGCTATCCTTTTTAAATATGCCATTTACCTGTTGCTGTTCCCGGGAGTTGTTTTATCGTACCCGGAATTATCATCCGCTCAAACCAAAAAGACAACAGCTACTGTTGCACCGGGAATAACGAAAGCTGAACCGCTTACCCGCATTCTTTTTTTGCTGGATGCATCTTCCAGCATGCTCAATCCCTGGGAAGGAAAAACAAAAATGGATGTAGCAAGGTCGGTGATAGCTGAAATCGCGGATTCATTGCCTTCCGGCACTTCTATTCAAACCGCATTGCGGGTTTACGGACATCAAAGTATCAATACCGCCAATGACTGCAACGATATCAAACTGGAAGTACCGTTTGCATCAGACAATGCTTCAGCAATCCGTTACAGGTTAAATGCAATCCGTCCAAAAGGCATTACACCGCTGGCATTATCACTTGAAAAATCAGCAGACGATTTTCCCTACGATGCCAATGCAAGAAACATCGTAGTGCTGGTTACGGATGGGGAAGAATCCTGCGGCGGCGATCCCTGTGCAATCTCCCTGCTGATGCAACAAAAGCAAGTGTACCTGAAGCCTTTTGTGATCGGGCTGAATCTTGATCCTTCAGCCTATTCAGCGATGGATTGCATTGGCAACTATTTCAATGTACAACAACCGGATGCATTGCGCAGCGTGATGAAAACGGTGGTGCAGCGCATAACAGCGGCTGCGTCTGTTCGTGTTAACCTGTTAGACGAAGCAGGCAACCCTTTGGAGACGGATGTAAACATGACTTTTTATGATGCAGCTACCGGTATAGCCAAATACAATTTTTATCATACACTCAACTACCGCGGCATCCCTGATACCTTGCAACTGGATCCGGTGATCAGCTACAATGTGGTGATCCATACCACTCCACCCATTGAAAGTAAAGCACTTCAGTTCACTGACCTTTCTGCCAGGGAGATCAACATCCCCGCTTCACAGGGATTTTTGAAGGTGGAACTGAGCAGTTCTACCATTCACAACAACCTAAACAGTAAAATAAAATGTATCGTACGTACGGCAGGTAGCCCGGAAACCGTGCAGGTGCAGGATATGAATACCAGCTTTAAATACCTTACCGGTAACTACGACCTGGAAATACTTACCCTGCCACGTATCCAATTAAAGAATATTGCGATCACACAAAGTTCCACCACCTCAGTAAAGATTGATGTACCGGGGGTGGTAACTATTTCAAAAACATTTCCCGGTTTCGGAGCCATTTTTATCAATGACAATGGCCGGTTAGTAAAAATTTATTCGCTGAATGAAAATTTGTCCAATGAATTGGTAGGTTTGCAAGCCGGCCAATACACCGCTATTTTCCGGCCCAAATCATCAAAAAAAACAACAGAATCCATTACAAAAACCTTTCAAATCAAAAGCGGCCAATCATTCCAATTAAAACTATAACCAAAATTTTCCCAAACTAAGGACTTCCGAATTCAGTCTGAAGGCAATTTACTTCCGACTAGCGACTTCCGACTAACGACTCAAACATGTTAGACCAATACAGCGACAAAGACAAAAAAAGAAACCCGTGGCGGCTATGGAGCAGGCCTTGTAGAAGTAGCGCGAAAAAATCCGAATGTAGTCGCCTTGACAGCCGATCTTGCCGGCTCACTGCGCATGGATGCTTTTATCAAAGAGTTTCCTGAACGATTCATTCAGGTAGGTATAGCAGAAGCTAATATGATGGGCATTGCTGCCGGATTAACCATAGGTGGAAAAATTCCCTACACGGGCACTTTTGCCAATTTCTCCACCGGGCGTGTCTACGATCAGATTCGTCAGTCCATTGCGTATTCAGGAAAAAATGTGAAAATCTGTGCTTCCCATGCCGGATTAACGCTGGGCGAAGACGGTGCTACCCACCAGATTCTGGAAGACATAGGTCTTATGCGCATGTTGCCCGGTATGACAGTGATCGTGCCCTGCGATTACAATCAGACAAAAGCCGCTACATTGGCCATTGCTGACTATGAAGGTCCCGTTTACCTCCGTTTTGGCCGCCCAAAAGTGGCCAATTTTACCGCTGATAACCAACCATTTGAGATTGGAAAGGCACAACTGCTCGCTGTAGGTTCTGATATTTCCATTTTTGCCACAGGCCACATGGTTTGGAACGCCATAGAAGCAGCACGCCTACTGGCTGCAGAAGGCATAAGTGCGGAAGTGATTAACATTCATACCATTAAACCTCTCGATGAAAAGGCAGTCATTCAGTCCGTTGCCAAAACGGGTTGCGCAGTTACTGCAGAAGAACACCAGATTTTTGGCGGATTGGGCGATTTGATTGCGGGTGTGTTAGCTCGTCATCAGCCTGTACCAATGGAGATGGTGGCTGTTAATGATTCCTTCGGGGAAAGTGGCAAACCGGAAGAATTACTCGTTAAATACGGTATAGATACGCCGCACCTTGTCGCCGCTGCGAAAAAGCAATCAGCAGGAAGAAGTAAATCGAAATGCTGTTAAGGATGGTTGGCAACAGGGTATTACCTGATTGATAACTGTATCCTGATCACCTTGCAAATAGAACACCCTGTCACAGATGAGGAGATTCTCGCAGCTTTTCGCATTGCAGAAAAGAAGGAGCAGGCTTTTGCCTGGCTGGTAAAACGCGATCAGAAAAAAGTATACTGGCTGGTGCGCCGAATGGTGCTGGACCATGAAGATGCCAACGACCTGGTGCAGGATGTATTCATCAGGGTGTGGAACTCTCTTTCTTCTTTCCGTGGCGAATCGAGACTGATCTATTGGATCTACCGCATCGCAACCAATATCACCCTTACCTTTCTCGATAAAAAGAAACGCAAGGCATTCCTGCCTTTGGAAGAACCCGGCAGCGAGCTCAGGGAAAAGCTCTATTCCGGAAACTTCATCAATGGCACTGCCATTCAGCTAACCTTACAGGAAGCAATCCTAACCCTTCCGGAAAGACAAAGGCTGGTATTTCAACTACGTTACTACGATGAATTACCCTATGAGGCCATGTCGGAGATGTTAGAAACCAGTGCCGGTGCATTGAAAGCCAGTTATCATCATGCTGTGAAAAAAATTGAAAAATACATGATCGATCATCAATGAATTTTTCTCAGACATTAAACTAACGGGCTGGTAGTTTGTCCATCATAACACCTGCTCCTATGTTACAAAGCGTTAAAAAGCAGCTTAAGGTTTCAAAAGCACGGGATCTGTTTATTAAGTGAATAAAATGAAAGTAACGTTCAATTTTCAGAAAACAGGATTTTAAACTCCAGCATGGAAAGAGAAGAAGAAATACAAAATGAGTTGAATCAATGGGCACCCTTACTGGCAGCATTGCCGCGTGCACACCCTTTTAATGTGCCTGCAAACTATTTTACATCTTCAGAGCAACAGTTGATGCAAAAGGTACGTGAAACAGTTAGTGAGATTGTTCCTTTGAAAATTCAGGATATTGATCACCCTTTTGAGCATCCGGCAACCTATTTTGATGAACTTCCGGCAACTATTCTATCAAAGATTAAAGGAGGGCCTCTTGAAAGACGCAAACAAGACATATTTCCCATTGTCAGATTCATTAAGAGAGAGGTGCGTTTGATAGCGGCTGCAGTGGCAGCTATTTTGGTATTTGGTACCATAGCTGTATTGCAACAAATAGCAATCAACAACAATCAGCAGTTAACTACACAAAAAAGTATTGATGAATCTAACCTGATCTTACAGGTTGCTGAAGTGGATGAAGAGGTAATAGTCAACTTGTTTCTGGAGGATCAGACTTTAGATAATGCGACTATTTCAGATCCTGTTTCAACCGACCCTTCACTATTGGATGTTACAGATATTGATGATGAATATTTTGATGACATTTAAAATAAATACCTATGCTTTCACAACCATTTAATTCAAAAAACTACCGCACATCTTTTGTTATGCTGATTTGTTGCCTCACCTTCACCATGGCAATTGCACAACCGGTACAAAGAGAGCAGAAAGACGATATTGATGCCCGACGGATTGGTTTCATTACCAATGAGATGGAGCTGACACCGGAAGAAGCACAGGTCTTTTGGCCGGTGTATAATAAATACCGGGCCGAGGTAGAAACGCTCAAACAAAGCCGCGCAACCGAGCTAATGTCGGCCAAAATAAACTTCGACGATTATACCGATGAAGAGGTAAATAAAGCAATCGAAAATGATTTTAATTCCCGTCAGAAAGAGCTGGATATTCTCCGCAGATACAATAATGAATACAAGAAACTGCTTCCGGTAAAAAAAGTAGCTAAACTTTATCGTGCCGAACAATTGTTTAAGATTTCCCTTTTGAAGGAAATGCGCCAGGAAAAAGCAGGAGAAAGAGCCGTACCACCCCCAAAGAATTAAGCTTATGACACTTTGTATTTCTTAATAATGTGAAGTATAGTTCGCCCCGGGAACAATACAACAGCGAACAAAAAGGTTTTCACAAAGCTGAAACACAAAGACTTTGCTTCGATCAATATATATTGAGTCTTGGATCTTGTGTCTTGTCTTGTGTCTTTGTCTTGAGTATTGTATTGAGTAAGTGAGTAAAGTAGCTTCGTGATTACAGAATATCAAGTGATCGGCTTCGCCGCAGCAATTTAACAATTTAACAATTTAGCCATTTAGCCATTTAGCCATTTAACCATTCAACCCTGCAACCATTGCTTTACCAGATGAACAAATTGTCATTCACCCCTGCTAATCGTGAATGTGCCACATTGCGATATTTCCCTTACTTTTACTCCATTAAATTGTCAAACGATGGAAGCACTCTTTTTAATCAGTATGCCCGGCGGCAGTGAATGGATATTGATTTTCCTCGCAATCCTTCTTCTTTTCGGAGGCAGAAAGATTCCTGAGCTCATGCGTGGCATTGGAAAAGGCATTCGTGAATTTAACAGTGCAAAAGCCAACGTACAGCAGGAACTGGAAGATGGCATGAAAGAAGGCGAGAAGAAAGAAGTCCCTAAGTAGCCATTCTCAAGAGTTAAGCTGTTAAATAATCAGTTCTTCAGTAAAGCAGCATTGATTTGAAAGCAAAGCGGATGAATTTGAATTAAATTTATTCCGCATTTGCCAAATCCGGAATGAAAGAGTTCCTGCAGGCAGATAAAAATAAACTGCATAGTTTTTGATCAGCCGGCAATAATTTCGTTAATCTGTTGTTAAAAGCATCAGAAAAAGTGCCGGTTAGCCCGAAATAAGGCAAGTATTTCCGTACTTTGCGAAAAATTTTCCCTCACTATAGATGCATTGAAAATTCGTAATGACGAAGAACGACTTCATTAAAAATATCACCGCAGCATTTCTCTTCGCCTTTTGCTGCAGCGCCTTTCAACCGGGCACAGCACTTGCCCAACAACCACCATGGGCTAAAACAGGACAACCTGAAATTCAAGCTGCGCCTGAATTGCCGAATCAATATCAAAGCAATGATTCCCTGAACCAGGTAGAGAATGAATTAACCGTTTCAGATAGCCTGCAGGAACCAAAGGTGTCTTTTGCCAATGTAGACGTACCGGTATATGAAGATTCTATTTATCGTGCACGGCTGGGAGCATTGATCACACCGGTTTCATTAACCTATAATGAAGAAATAAAAAAAATATATCAACCTGTATGTTCTTAATCGCCGTGACCAGGTATCACGCATGCTGGGATTAAGTAAGATTTATTTCCCGGTATTTGACCAGATTTTTTCACAATATGGCATTCCTCCGGAGGTAAAATACCTTGCCATCATCGAATCAGCTTTAAATCCGCATGCCGTATCACGAATGGGTGCAACCGGTATGTGGCAGTTTATGTACGGAACAGCCAAGCAATATGGACTGACCATCAATTCTTATGTAGATGAGCGCAAAGACATCATTCGTTCTACTGAAGGAGCAGCGCAGTACCTGAGAGAGGCATGTATGATGTATATGGTGATTGGTTACTGGCCATTGCATCATATAACTGCGGGCCCGGAAATGTAAACAGAGCTATTTCATTGTCGGGCGGAAAAACCTTTTGGGAGATCAGGGACTACCTGCCAAAAGAAACACGAAATTATGTTCCCGCCTTTATTGCAGCTACCTATGTGATGACGTATTATGAATTGCATGATCTTTCACCCGCTTATCCGAAATACACGATAGAATCTATTGCAACAGTAGATATCAGCGATAAAATGGCCTGCGATCAGATAGCAAGTCTTACCGGACTTACCCTGGAAGAATTCAAATTTCTGAATCCCGGACTTAAATGCAGTGTGATACCCGGAGCACCGGTCTATTCCTATGCCTGCAAATTGCCGGGCGACCGTGTGAGCATGTTTCATGATAATAAAGACTCTATAATTTACCTGAGTCAAAATGCAAAAACTACCTGGTATCCGGGCAATACTTCAGGAAGTGCTAAAATGTATACCGTTCGCAGCGGCGATAACCTTGGAAAAATTGCACAAAAATATAATGTGTCTGTTGCCCAGTTGAAGAAGTGGAACAAGCTTAGCAGTTCCACCATTCGTGCCGGACAAAAGTTAAAAGTCAGTTCACCTTACACTGCTACCGCTTCCTCAACGGCGTCAACAACTGTTAAGAAAAACATTGCGCCGGTTGCCAAATCCGACACTCTTCAAGCTTCTGCAAAAAGCACGGATACTTCCGGGACAAACACCGCATCCGTTAGCGCAGATAAAAGCAACACTTCCTTACAGAAAACCTATACTGTGCGCCCTGGTGATAACCTGACTTCCATTGCTGCATCTAAAAAGGTAACGGTTGCTCAACTTAAAGAATGGAATAATATTTCCGGCACCACCATTAAATCCGGGCAGAAACTAAAACTATATGAACCTGCTACGCTTGCCATTACTCCGGGTTCTGCCGGAGAAAAGCATAACCAGGTTGAGGAATCAGCTCCAACTAAAGGGTCCGGAGTAATTGCACCTGGCACCGTGGCCGGCCATCAGGATGAAGCAGTTAATTCCATGACGAAAACTACCTATACGGTCAAAAAGGGGGATTATCTCTTAAAAATTGCAGAGCAGCATAAAGTTACGGTAGCCGACATAAAATCATGGAATAAGCTGACTTCCAACACCGTTTGGGCAGGGCAGAAATTGTCTATCCATACCAAGCCCACTGCAATCGTTTCAAATTCAACACAGGCTTCAACTGAAAGTCCCACAAACAAGGTAAATTCAACTGTCAAATCTTCAGCAGGCAATGCCATCTCAAAACCCATTGCTTCGAATTATGTGTACTATAAGGCGCGTACCGGCGACACCCTTTGGGAGATAGCGCAACGATATGGTACCACGGTATCTGAAATCAGGAAATTAAATGGAGCTACTAAGTGCAACAACCTGAAGGTTGGTACCGTACTAAAACTTAGTTCAAAAGGTTAGCATATCATCCTGTTGCCGAAGCATTTTTCGCCAATCGCAAAAATTAAATCAGTCTGCACTTCTGAAATAAATAAGTGTATTTTTGGCGGCATTTATTTCGTCACCTGGTGAAGAAAAAGATGCTGTTTTCATCTATCATTCAACGTTTAGATTTCGCTCGTTTTTGACTACCCAGGATACATCATCACAGCCTTCCCTGACAACTGAATTGGAACAACGGAAACCTGTTTCATTCTTTTATATTTTCGTCACGTTCTTAAAAGCCGGATGTCTTGGTTTTGGAGGATTCATGTCGCTTATTTCAGTTGTGGAAAGCATGATAGTTCGCAAAAAGAAGCTCCTGACGGAAGAAGAAATGCTGGATGGCATCTCCCTTGCCAGTTTGCTTCCAGGACCACAGGCAGTAAATGTGGTAGCCTATACCGGAAACAAATTAAAGGGGCCCTGGGGTGCTGTGGTAGCTGGTGTGGCCGTAGTATTGCCCTCCTTTCTGCTAATGATGTTATTAAGTTATCTCTATGGTATATATGGCGACATCCCTGAGGTAAAACGGTTTTTCCAGGGTTTTATACCGGCAGTAGCAGCGGTTATTATCAGTGTAGCTTATCGAATGGCCAAACAAAACATTAAAGGAATAATTGAATTGTCGCTGATGCTCTTTGCCATAGTGAGCCTGGTTTTTATTCCAAGAGATTTCAGATTGTATGTTACTTTTTTGTTGGTGCTCTCATTTGGCGTGATTGGCTATTTTGCTTTCACTGATAAGAAAGCACAGGCAGCAGCACCGGCATTTGATCGCTCAAAATTCCCCTATCTCACAACCAGCCTGGTTTTGCTGATGATTGCCATACTGGCAGTTGGACTGTATATTCCGGTTGATGATACCAAAGGTCTCTTCAACCTGACAAAAACATTTGGTGGATTAAGCGTGATGCTATTTGGTGGTGGTTATGTAATAATACCGATCATTCAACATCACATTGTAGAAGTATTTCATTGGGTTACACAGGCAAGCTTTAAAGATGGCATAGCCTTCAGCCAGGTAATGCCCGGCCCAATCCTGATTGCGGCTGCATTTATTGGATTCCAGGTAAAGGGTTTTGCAGGTGCTTTACTTTCAACCATTGCGATCTTTACACCACCTGCCATTTTAATGGTGGTTGCTTCCAAAGCCATGGAATTCTTTAAGAAATCGCCGGTAGCAAAATCAGTAATGCGCGGCATACGCTGCGGCGTGATTGGAATGATCTTTTTTGCCGCCTGGGAATTGATTAAAATGACTGATTACACATCGATAGCTGCTTTTTGGCCTTCATTTGTTATTTTTGCCGGGGCTTTGGTAGCACTCATCAGGTTTAATATTGATGTGGTTTACATAATTCCCACAGCTGGATTAATCGGTTTCTTTCTTTACCCCTAAACCTTGATCAATAAACAGAAGCATGCAAGCACTTTTCCTAGTAGGTGAAC
Source organism: Chitinophagaceae bacterium (assembly GCA_016704325.1). Lineage (GTDB taxonomy): Bacteria > Bacteroidota > Bacteroidia > Chitinophagales > UBA10324 > JACCZZ01. Next base: position 469,491 of record JADJAG010000004.1, on the reverse strand, counting down.
AAAGGTCAGGCTCCAATTTACTGCGCCTGATGATTTCGAATTCGCATGAGATTGCCGCACCACACCCCCCTCATATCCTGCAGCGGATAGATCCACTGGTTCCGGTACAAATGATTCTTGATGATGACAAATTTAACCACATGGTGGAAATCGTTTGTCAGCTTGTTGAAACCAACCCGGTGGCATGGCTTAATACCGTGTTAGACCGGGAGGATGTTAAGCGCCGTTGCACGGAAAAGCATGTGATTGCTATCTATGGAGCGGTAATGGATATTTATGGAGAATCGAATGGTGCAAAAGCATGGATGTGTAAAAGCATGCAAAATATCCGATGGGCTGATCACCTGAACCAGTATTTCAAAAACAACAAATATATTTTCCTGCATCGCGATGGCAGAGACGTGGCCCTTTCCTTCACCAAAGCGGTTATCGGAGATAAACATGTTTACTTTATCGCGAAGCAATGGTCAGAACTGCAGCGCCTGTGCCTCGATGCCAGGGCTAACCTGTCAACAGACCGTTACTTTACTGTTTCCTACACAGAACTGACCGAAGAAACAGAAAGCACCCTACGCAACATGTGTGCTTTCCTGGGCATTGAATTCAAGCCCACCATGATGGAATTCTATGACAGCCAGGAAGCAAAGAACACCGCTGTTGCCAGTTCATTATGGGAAAATGTAAACAAACCCATCATGCACCATAACTCCAATAAATTCCTCAAGGAATTATCGGAAGAACAGGTGCGCATTTTTGAATCTGTAGCCGGAACAGAACTGGATGAACTGGGCTATGAGCGTGTGTTTGTTAAGAAAGGAGAGGAAATGCAGTTTACCCCGGAGCAAATTGCCCAATACACTGCCGAAAACGATAAACTGAAAAAAGAACAGACATCCAAGACTGATCCTGAAGATATTGAAAACCGCCGCCGCCAGGAGAAAGTATTAACTGATCTGAAGGCTATGTGCAAAGAATGGCAAATGGAGAAAGCACTGTCCTGAAAATGTGGAATCACGAGAAAAAGCCCTGTTGAAATTTCAACAGGGCTTTTTTATTTCATAAACCGGTACAGCAGTTGTTAAACGTATATGTTCGTGCTAGATAAACCTGGAAATTCATATTCCTCAATGGATCCGTTAATTCAGTTGTTATTGTTGAGGAATATACACAAGCGCATGGCTTCGATAACGAATGGGGATTTGCTTTGGTGGGCATTTTGAAACTACCAACTGCATTCCCAACATAAAGATAATTAAATGAAACACTGCTTCACTTTTCGATTACCTGGCCACTAACGCAACCCTCTTGTAGCTGAAGCGGTTTTAAAAGTCAAGGACAATTGAAAGATTTGTCTTTATAAGTTCTATTTGTTCCTGATTAAGATCTCCAATCTTTTTTAGTAACCTTTTATTGTCAATAGCACGAACCTGATCAATCATGATATCGCAATCTTCTTTCAATTTTGAGGATCCTTTCGTCAGATGAACTCTTAATATATTTGCATCAACTTTTACATTTGTCGTTATGGGACACACTATAGTTGATGGATGAAATTTATTCAACAAATCAGACTGAATTACTGCTACTGGTTTTGTTTTACCTGCCTCTGTACCAAATCTCGGGTTTAAATCAGCAATCCAGATTTCATATTGTTTAATCTTCATTCTGTAATTTTTCAAATTGGGCCAGCACTTTCATTGATTCTTCCCGTACTATCCTGGATTCCTTTTGTAATTGATGGGAGAGTAACTTTCTTTTTTGAAGAAGATTATAAAATTGTACAGCTTCATTAATATAGCGATTTCTGTTTTTACTGATCTTTGCAGTAATTCTTTCTGTCTCTTTAAAGATTGTATCATCCATTTTTAATGAAAGGTTTTTCATTTCAGAGATTTTTCCGAAGGTATATACAAAAAGTATATTCCCCAAATTTGGAGAGTGGCAACCGTTTCAGCTAATTTTTCTTTGTGCCTTCGCGACTTTGCGCTAAGAAAATTAAACACTTGTTGAACAATTTGCTTTCTCAAAAAACTCAATATGCTTTGTTTCGATAATGAAAGCTGAATTGATTGGGTGAAGTTTCCACTCTCAATACATCATAATCCAGTCGCAGACTTTCATAATTTTCGATAGGCAATTCCAGATCTTTTCCAAATGAGAAAAGATGAATGCGGCCATCCCTGGAAAGATAAAGCACTGAATTTTCACTCATCTCATATTTATCCGGCAAGTACTGTACTAACTGTGTAGTCCTTCCTTTATAAAACACGTTAAAGAAACCGGTTGCATCTGTAAAAGTCACCATATTATCCTTCACCTGCAGGTTGCCCGGCTCAAAATTGCCAATAGAATACACCACGCCTGCATAGAAAATCTTAAAGTCCCTGTCTTGTGTGGTATATGCTACCAGGTCGTCGCCTACAAGGTATTCCGTCACCTCAAATGTTTCAAGCACATAGTTCAGGCCTTTGTAAAAAACTTTAAACTCGCCATCGTAGCTGTTCTTAAATGCTACCATATTTTTCCCGGCCTTTACTTCTGTAACCTGTTGCACGGGTTGCGGATACAGATAACCGTGATAGTAAACGATTAAGCTGTCAAGCATGGTAGTGTAGGCCAGCAGGTTTTTCCCAATGGCAGCAATACGGATTGGATTTGCGATCAGGTCTGATGACAGCGGCTGAACTTTACCTTTTGTGTAGACATAATAGGCTGTTGTCAGTGGGTCGGCGAATCCAATAATGCTGTCTGAAGCAACATACTCCACCGGATTCCGGACCAGCAGTTTCGATACGCCATTATCGAAAACATGCAGTGAAGTGCCATTCATCATGATCACATAATTACCGGTAACCGTGTAGTCTGTCGTGAAACCATCATTCACTTTGATAACGCGGCCCTTCTGATAAACTTTGAAACTTTTATCATTGGCGATAAATGCCACAGAATTGCCGCCAATCTTGAAATTTTGCGGCTTCAGGTAATCAATCTCCTTTTTAACCGAATCATCAAATACAAAGAATGCATTGCGGTTATTCATGAATGCTGAAAGTCCCTGGCTAAACGCCTGGTATGTCAGCAAAACCTGAATAAGTAGTACCGGAATAATTTTCAAGGGGCGCAGTTATTAGATAAAGTTGGAAGCTTAGAGTAATTTGAAGGGGGAAAAAAGTTCAATTAGCAGATTATGACAATATTACTTCAGCAGGCGCATACCGCACCTTCATTTCTTCAAACACCACTTCAATCTCCTCCACCGATTCAAGACGTACCAGGCGGTCACGGAACTCTTTCACATTTGGAAGTCCTTTAAAATAGTTTGCGTAGTGCTTCCTCATCTCCAGTATGCCCATCCTGCCTTCCTTCCATTCTAATGATTTGTACAAGTGCGTGCGTGACACTTCGATACGCTCCTCAATTGCAGGAGGGTGCAAGATGCATTCCTGTTTTCAGGAAATGCTTTACCTCATTGAAGAACCATGGATTGCCAATGGCAGCACGGCCGATCATTACGCCATCCACATCAAAATTTTCCCGGATGAATTTTACTTTTTCGGGAGAGGTAACATCACCATTTAAAAAAATGGGAATACGGATGCGGGGATTCTTCTTCACTTCATCAATCGGTTCCCAACGGGCTACCCCTTTATACAACTGACAGCGGGTGCGGCCGTGAATACTCAACGCCGCAATGCCTACATCCTGCAACCGCTCGGCAACTTCCATAATATTAATGGAATCATCATCCCAGCCTAAACGGGTTTTAACAGTCACCGGCAACGTAGCTCGTTTTACGATCTCGCCGGTCATGGTGACCATCTTGGGTACATCTTTCAGGATACCTGCTCCTGCTCCCCTACAGGCTACGCCCTTTACCGGGCAGCCATAATTTATATCAATCAGGTCAGGTTGCGCTTCTTCAATAATATCCACGCATTCCACCATGGTATCAATCTCGCCTCCAAAAAACTGGATGCCGATCGGGCGTTCATAATCGTAGATATCAAGTTTCTGTACACTTTTGCGGGCATGACGGATAAGCCCTTCTGACGAAATAAATTCGGTATACATCAGGTCTGCACCATTCATCTTGCATACGGCACGGAACGGCGGATCACTCACATCCTCCATGGGAGCAAGCAGTAAGGGGAATTCACCCAACGCTATATTTCCTATTTTAACCATTAGAAAGTATGGCAGCTTGCAGACAACAAAACATCATGCAAACCGGCAGCGGTTTAAAAAGTTAACAAATCACCGTCAAATTTACGATTTTTGCCCGCATGAATCGTGGACGTTTTTTAATGGATGGCATGCATCCTTTCATGCAGTTACTGATGCTCACCTCGTTGACGCTGGTGTTTATGTTTGCCTTTACCATGTTAGGCATGTTCCTGGTGAAGCCCATGTTTAGCATTACAACCATAGATGTAGTAATGCAAAATGCATTGGAAAACCCAAATACAGTGGGCATGAACCCCAACCAGGTAAATGCATTGAAACTGTTGCAGTTTATGACCTCCTGGGAGGATTCCTGGTACCGGCCATACTGTTTGCCTTACTGAAATTTCCAGGCGGAGATTTCCTGAGACTCAGAAAACAATTCAACGGCTGGTTATTGTTTTTAGCCGCTGTTACGCTGGCGGCATCAGGCCCAATTATCAGTTACATCTATGAATTCAATCAACAGCTTAACCTGCCTTCTTTCCTGGATACGCTTGAAAAGTCTATTAAAGATTCAGCCGAAGCAACGGAAAAGATCACGATGCTTTTCCTGAAGATGCCCACCTTACCTGACCTCTTTATTAATCTGATTGTAATAGCTATACTTCCGGCTCTTGGCGAAGAGCTTTTTTTTCGCGGATGTATACAACAGGTATTGAAAGAATGGTTTAAGCATATTCATGTGGCCATCTGGCTAACTGCATTCATATTCAGTTTTATACATTTTGAATTCTATGGTTTCGTGCCCAGGATGCTGCTCGGCGCAATGCTGGGATACATGTTTTACTGGAGTGGCAGTCTTTGGGTACCTGTTATTGCACATGCTTTTATTAATGGCATGCAGGTAGTGCTGGCCTACCTTCATGAGCACGGGGCAATTACATTTGACATTGCCGGCGACGAAGCTCTTCCCGGTTATGTGGTGTTAATCTGTACTGCTTTGGCAGGTGCTTTACTTTTCTACTTCAAAAAGTAAGTGACCGGCAGAAGTTTATCTTCTAATTAAACGCTTTGGTGGATGCTCAGACTTCCTGATCAATACCCGAAAACTGATTGGCCATGACACAACCTGAAGGATGGGTAAAAGTTTACGAATCAGCCTTACTGCACCAGGTTGTTATGTTGCAAAGCCTTTTGGAAGAAAGTAAAATTGCATCGGTAATCCTGAATCAGCAGGATTCTGCTTATGTACTGATCGGGGAGATAAGCCTATATGTCTCCCTCCATGATTTGCCGGCCGCTCAGCAAATCATCGAAGAATCCTTTACCGTGGAATAGCAGGAAACCAAAGTGGCTGCTTACCTTACATGCCATAAATTCCCCTTATGCATGACCTGCCCAGGAGAGCAGTAACAGCCATTGTTTTCGTCGCATTCGTATTGTCCGGATTGATGATTCATGAATATGGCTTCCTATTACTCATGCTGGTGATACATACCGGATGCTTATGGGAGTATTACCGGTTGGTTTCATCCCAACAGGAATATTCAGCAGCTCAACGCCGTATTTCAACTATCTATTCCATTACAGCAGGAACCATAATCTTTTATTTACTCGCAACCGGATTCAGGTTTCTTCCTTATGTAAATGAATATATTTATTTCTTTACCATTCCGCTGTTGCTTGGATTCCTGGTAGTGGAAATGCTGATGAAGAGCACCTTTCCACTTCGAAATGCAGGATTAAACGTACTGGGAATTTTATACATCACTTTTCCCCTTTCAATGGGTGTTTTTTTTCCTTATGCCCATGAAAAGGGAGCATGGTTTCCTGAAAGAAGTGGTCTGATGCTGGGTATTATGTTACTGGTTTGGGCAAATGATACGATGGCTTATTTTACAGGCAGTCTGATTGGCAGAAACAAACTCTTCCCGTCTGTTTCCCCTGGAAAAACATGGGAAGGATTTGCCGGAGGGTTGGGGAGTGCTATTCTTTCCGGCTGGCTATTGTCGCAATTCTTCCATCAATTTAATACTTTGGGATGGATGACAGTGGGTGCGATAGTGGCTGTTACCGGTACACTTGGAGACCTGGTTGAATCCATGATTAAAAGAAATGCCGGCGTAAAGGATTCGGGCACCATCCTGCCCGGCCATGGCGGTTTTCTTGATCGCTTTGATGCATTCATCTTTTGTATTCCTTTTGTGTTTGTGTTTTATATGATTGTATTGCTTCTGAAATGACCCTTGCTATTTTTGAGTTAACGAATTCTTAAAACGGGAAACATGTATCGCATTCACAAAGAAGGTAAGGCCACACTGATCATCATGGGCGTAGTGCTGGCTATTATCTGCCTGGCACTGGTACAGTTCACTTCACTTCCTGTTTGGATACTTAGTGTACTGATTTTTTTGGCAGTTGCTTTTTATCTTTTCCTGGTTTCATTTTTCAGAAATCCAAAAAGAATAACACCGGTCAACGACCATGATATTATCGCTCCTGCCGATGGAAAAGTAGTGGTGATTGAAGAGACTATTGAAACAGAATTTTTCAACGCACCCAGGAGGCAGGTTTCCATTTTTATGTCACCTGCCAACGTGCATGTTAACCGTAACCCGATATCAGGAAATGTTGAGTACCTGAAATATCATCCCGGAAAATTTCTGGTAGCCTGGCATCCAAAATCATCAACGGAAAATGAACGTACCACGGTGGTAATTCGCAATAAAAAAACAGATCTGCTGATGCGACAGATTGCCGGCATCCTTGCCCGCAGAATTGTAAACTACCTGCAGGAAGGAACTGCTGTGAAACAGGGTGAAGAATTCGGATTCATCAAATTCGGATCAAGGGTAGATTTGTTTTTACCACTGAGTGCCAAAGTAACGGTACAACTGAACCAGGTGGTGCGCGGCGGAGAAACGGTGATAGCAACCCTTTCAGATTAATTGAGGCTGGCGATTATTTTCCGGAAGCTAGTTTCACTCACAAGTTTCTGTATTCCTTTTCATGTTTACACTTTTCATAAATCTGCTGCTGATGCTTCAAACGAATTTGCCTAATAATGAATTGCTGACTCCTTTTGAAAAGGGAAATGGAAATCAAACCTGTACCTATCAAGAATGTATCGCCTTCTACAAGCAACTGGATGCACAATTTGAAGAAGCGAAATTATTATCCTATGGAACAACCAGTGCAGGAAAACCCATTCACCTGCTGGTGCTTTCAAAGGATAAAACCTTTGAGCCTGCACAAATCCGCAAACAGAACAAGTGCATCTACCTCATCAACAACGGCATCCACCCCGGCGAACCGGATGGCATTGATGCAAGCATGATGCTGGCCAGGGATGTGCTGACTAAAAAAGAAATGAATGCATTGCTTGACCATGCTGTCATCATCATAATTCCCGTTTACAATATCAGCGGCATGCTTAACAGGACTTCCTACAGCAGGGCCAATCAAAACGGACCTGAATCATATGGCTTTCGCGGAACCGCACAAAACTATGACCTCAACCGCGATTTTGTAAAGTGCGATTCTTATGAAACGCAAACATTCACGGAGATTTTCAGAACGTGGCAACCTGAAATATTTGTGGATACCCATGTGAGCAATGGAGCGGATTATCAATACACCATGACGCTGATTCCAACACAACCGGATAAGCTGCAACCTATTTTGGCATCTTACCAGGAAAAACATTGCTGCCTGATTTATATGCTGCCATGAAGCTGTCAGGTTATGAGATGATACCTTATGTGAATTCGAAGGATGAAATTCCTGATTCAGGCATTGTGCAATTTCTCGAAACAGCAAGATACTCCACCGGTTATGCCGCACTGTTCAATTGCATCGGCATGATGCCGGAAACGCATATGCTTAAGGCATACACTGACCGCGTATGGAGCACGTATCATTTACTTGCATCGGTTGGAAGGCTGGTGAACCGGGACTTTCAACAAATCATAAGCAATAAGGCAAGTGCAGATGCTGCTGTTGTGCAACAAAAAGAATTTGCGCTTAGCTGGACACTCGATGAAAAGAAGTTTGACCTATTGTCTTTCAAAGGTTATTCGGCTAAATATAAACCCAGTGAAGTCACCGGTGCGCAACGATTGTATTACGACCGCAATGAACCTTTTGAAAAAGAGATTCCATACTTTAATCACTATGCGGTAGCGGATAAAGTTACGGCACCTGTTGCCTATATCATTCCACAAGCCTGGACATCAGTGATTGACCGGCTTACCTGGAATGGTGTACTGATGAAACGACTGGATAAAGACACGACATTGCAGGTAACTGTGTACTACCTCGATGAATTTAAGACCACCAAAGACGCATTTGAAGGGCACTACCTGCATTCATCGGTGAAGCTTCGTACAGAACAACAAATCATCCATTATTATCAAGGCGACGTTGTTGTTTACCCCAATCAATCGGCCAATCGGTACATCGTGGAGATGCTGGAACCGCAGGGAGTGGATTCTTATTTTGCCTGGAATTTTTTCGACCAGGTACTGATGGCCAAAGAATATTTCTCTGATTATGTTTGGGAAGACCTTGCTGCCGAGCTGTTGCAGACAAATCCTGATATAAAGAAAGCGCTGGAAGCGAAAAAAAGCAGTGATCCTGAGTTTGCAAAAAGTGCAGATGCACAGCTTTATTTTGTGTATACCCAATCTCCTTACTACGAAAAAACACATAAGCGTTATCCAATCGGGCGTTTGACAGAAGGCATAACACTGCCTTTGAAATAGCTAATAGCTGCTAACTGCAATTCAATTCATTGCAAACAAAAAAGCAACGATTAGCAAACATCGTCTTAGCAGTTATCGGAACAACCATGCAGTAAAAAAATCCTTGTAACTTTCCTCTTATGATTTCATCCGATAAGAAGCAATTGGATAAAGGGATGCAGGAATTCCCGGTGCAGCTTGTTGCCCGCGATCATTTTGTTGATGGAACAGACCTGGTAATCAAAGAGGCACCGCTTGAAATTACGGTTGCTTACGGAAAGCAAGGCCAACGTAAAAAAGAGCTGATAGCCGTAACAATGCGGACACCAGGGGATGACTTTAACATGGTAACAGGATGGCTTTTTAATGAACACATTATTCATCAGGCATCTGATATACTTGCCATTCGATTTACAGGTAACTATGCGGAAGCGGCACTGCAGGAAAATGCGGTATTGGTTGAATTGGCTCCCGATCTGCAGGTTGATTTTTCCAATGGAAAAAAATTTGTGACAAACTCAGCCTGTGGTTTTTGCGGAAATGCCTACTTTGATGCTGCTGCACATGCCGGCATTTTGATTCCATTCTCCGGTGAAACAAAAATCTCATTGGAGACCTTACACCGGCTGCCGGCTGCAATACAAAACCTGCAGGGATTGTTCGCGTCAACCGGAGGATCACATGCCGTGGCATTATTCAGCTTCGATGGCTTGCTGTTAAAAAGCGCGGAAGATGTGGGCAGGCACAATGCCATGGATAAGCTGATTGGCACTATGATCAAACAACAAGCATTACCGTTTTCAGACTGCATAGCCATGTTCAGCGGCAGGCTCAGCTACGAATTGGTTCAGAAATCGCTGGCGGCCGGCATTCCGGTGCTTGCTTCCATTGGTGCACCCACCAGCCTTGCACTTGAACTGGCCGGTGATTATAATATGACCGTTGTAGGCTTTCTAAAAAGTGATCGTTTGAATATCTATTGCGGCAGTGAAAGAATCGCACATCTCAAAACACATCATCCAGTATGAAACTTCGTTGCGAACACAACTCAATACGATTGCGTTTGAAAAAATCAGACATCGATCAATTGAAGAATAACCTGCAATTGGAGGAAACTATTGCAATGCCCGGCGGTATTTTCTCTTACCGGTTAAGCATTGTATCCGGAGCAATTGAAGTAGCTGCAACTTTAAACGGGCAATCAATTGAAATAGGAATCCCGGCAGGAATTGCAATGGATTGGATAGGTAGTACTGAAACCGGAATCTACCGGACCATCAAATTGCCTGATCAGGATTCATTAAGTATCTCCATTGAAAAAGATTTCATTTGTAAAGATCGAAAAGAAGAAAACGCCATGGACTTTTTCAAACCGGCTGAATTAAATCATCCGGCTGATAGCTGTTGAGCTTATCAAATGACCATCGCTTTGCATAATCAATTGAGATTAACACATACACTTCGCTACTAAATGGCTGAAAATATACCAGGCAATAAAGATGAATCACTGACACCGGAGCGGTTTTCAAAACTTCGGCAAACTGCAATGAAAGCCAAAGCTGCCGGCATCCCGTCAGTGCTTTCATCGCTTGAGCAAATGCTGAAATACATGTCGCCTGCTGATGCATTAAAGGCCTCGCTTTCATTGAATCAGAAAGGTGGATTTGATTGTCCCGGCTGTGCCTGGCCCGATCCGGACGATGAGCGATCCATTATTGGTGAATATTGTGAAAACGGTATTAAAGCCATAGCAGAAGAAGCGCAACAAAAAACCATAGGTGCTGCATTTTTCAAGCAACACAGTATAAGTGAAATGGGCACGTGGTCTGATTTTGAGTTGGGAAAAAAAGGAAGGTTAGCGGAACCGCTGCTCTTGAAAGAAAATGCAACCCACTATGAACCCGTTTCCTGGGAAGATGCATTTCAACTGATTGCAACTTCTTTAAATGCACTTGGCACACCGGATGAGGCTGTTTTTTATACTTCCGGTAGAACGAGCAATGAAGCTGCTTTCCTTTACCAGCTTTTTGTGCGCATGTTTGGTACCAACAATCTTCCTGACTGTTCGAATATGTGCCATGAAAGCAGTGGTGCAGGGCTTCAGGAAACCATTGGTGTAGGAAAAGGAACAGTTACTCTCGAAGACATCCACCAGGCTGAGTTGATACTCGTGATGGGACAGAACCCGGGCACCAATCATCCGCGCATGCTGACTGCGCTGGAAAAATGCAAGAAGAATGGAGGAAAAATCATTGCCATTAACCCACTGCCGGAACCGGGCTTGCTGTATTTTATTGATCCGAAAAACCCTGCTAAAATACTGAACGGCGGTACTGCACTCGCTGACTTGTTTTTGCAGGTGCGTATCAACGGAGATGTTCCACTGCTTAAGGCCATCATGTTACTGATGCTGGAGGAAGAACAGAAAAATCCGGGAAGCATCTTTGATCATTCCTTTATTGCATCGCATACTTCCGGATACGATGCATTTATCAGGCAATTGCAGACACAACCATTTGATGCCTGTGTAGAAGCATGCGGAGTACCGGAACCAAAGATCCGCGATGCAGCCACGATGATCATGAAGCACAACAAAGTGATTATCTGCTGGGCGATGGGATTGACACAACACATGAATGCAGTAGACAACATTAAAGAGATTGTGAACCTGTTGCTGCTGAAGGGAAGTATTGGCAAACCCGGCGCGGGAGCCTGCCCCGTGAGAGGTCACAGTAATGTTCAGGGAGACCGGACCATGGGCATTTGGGAAATGCCACCACAATCCCTGCTCAACGGGCTTGAAAAAGTTTTTCACTTCAGTCCGCCACAGCATCATGGTTATGATACCGTAAATGCCATTAAAGCCATGCATGCGGGCGCTGCAAAAGTATTTTTTGCCATGGGTGGAAACTTTCTTTCCGCAACTCCGGATACGTTATTTACCGCAGCTGCTTTACGCAAGACGCTACTCACGGTGCATGTATCTACCAAACTCAACCGAAGCCACCTTGTTCACGGTAAAATGGCACTGATACTGCCTTGCCTTGGGCGCACAGATAAAGATTTCCAGGATGGCAGAGAACAGTTTGTAAGCTGCGAAAATTCCATGGGCGTAGTGCAACTTTCCAAAGGCGTATTGCAACCTCCTTCCAATAACCTGCTCAGCGAAGTGGCTATTGTCTGCCGCCTTGCTAAATATACTTTACATAGTAATCATCCTGATTGGATGCAGCTTGAAAAAAATTATGACCTGATCAGGGATTATATAGAACAGGTAATTCCGGGTTTTGAAAACTATAATCAGCGTGTCAGGCAACCTGCAGGATTCTATCTGCCGAATGCCGTTAAGGAAAAAGTGTTTAATACCACCAGCCTCAAGGCACAATTCAGTGTACTTCCGATGCCATCAATTCAGTTGCATGGTGATGAGTACCTGATGATGACGGTGAGAAGCCATGATCAGTTTAATACCACCGTTTATGGTTTGAATGACCGTTACCGTGGCATCTTCAATGAGCGAAGGATTGTGATGATGAATGAAGAAGATATGAGCGCTGCAGGATTAGCCAGGCATGAAGTGGTGGATCTGAAAAGCTATCATGCCGGAGAAGAGCGAACTGCTGAAAATTTCATCGTCGTTCCCATGCCTATTGCACGGCGATGTATAGCCACTTATTTTCCTGAAACCAATTGTTTGGTGAACATCAATGCTGTTGCGCATACCAGCAATACGCCGGCATCTAAATCGGTAGTGGTGAAAGTGATCCGGAAAGCGTGATCAATAATAAAAGAACAGTGGAAAGTTTCTTATCTGAAACAGCCGGTAGTCAACGGCTGATTTCAGAATCTGCGCGTAAGTATTTTTCCAGGAACTATGATCCATTCGTAAAATCATGCTTACCACCTGTTTTCTTAATTAACTTTGTTTCTTTGATAACGATGTGATGGCTTAATGCCTTGCACATATCATACACAGTTAATGCTGCAATAGAAGCTCCAACCAACGCTTCCATCTCCACGCCGGTTTTGGCAGTGATGGAAGTTGTGCATTCAATCACCAGTTGATTTTCATCCTTCACTTCAATAGTAATGTGGCAATTATCCAGTCCAAGCGGATGGCAAAGTGGAATCAACTCACCGGTTTTTTTTGCGGCAATGATACCGGCAATGATAGCAACCTGTAGTACGGAGCCTTTTGGGGTATTAAAGCCGTCGGCTGAAAACTTTTGCATCACTTCTTCCGGCAGTTCCACAATACTTTGGGCAACTGCTGTGCGATGTGTTACGGATTTTGCAGATACATCAACCATGGCGGGCCTGCCAAATTCATCCAGATGAGAAAATCCTTCCATACAGCTATTGTTGCTTTGCAAAATTGTATGAATATAAATCAATCAATAAGACTAATCAGACTATTCAGCCAAAAAACCAACCAATGGAAAACTATGTTCGTAATAGAACTTCAACTATTATGCTGATTCTGTCAGGAAAAGTTGCTTTTGCTTTTTTCAGTCAATCAACATAACATTTGAAAACTGATTGGCAAGCCTTTCGTATTATTCACCCTTCTTTGCTGCCTTTTCTGCTTCCTTCTGTGCCTTCTTTTCTGCCTTCTCCTGATCTTTAAAATAACCCTTCAACAAAAAATTATGCTGCATGGCTTCGAGGTTCTCATTCAGTTTCACAGAACTTGTCTCCAGGTTTTTAATGGTGGTTTTGATGCTTGCAGCAGACTCTTCATCGCTCAATAAAACTCCTACCGGACTTTGCGGATCATTGCTTGATGCGTTAAGGTTGCTGACTACTTCATTGGCATTGGCAACCATTTCATTCATCTGCAACACTGCTTCCTGCAGGCCGGCAAATACAGTCGTATCATTCACGAGGTCATTAGCAAGTCCACCTTCCATATTCAGTTTGTGTACGTAGACAGCAATATCTTCTGTCATCTTCTTTGCATTGTCAGATGCAAGACTGAGCTTTTCGGTAGTAGACAATAAGTTGTCATAAAGAGCCTGATCGTTCAACAGCTTGCCTAATGAACCTTCGCCGCTCATGATCTTCTTTCCTATCTCTTTAAAATCGGTGGTAATAGATAAAATGTTTTCATTGTTTCTTTGCAATGTATTAATCATGTCTTCTGTGGTAAATAGTTTCTCAACAGCAAGCTGATCACCGGCATCCACTGCTTTTACTTCAGGTGTTCCTCCATAAATTACAATAATCTTATTGCCAATCAGCCCATCAGAACTGATCTTTGCTTTTGCATCTTTTCGTATAAAAGGCTGTGACTTTTCATCAATATTCATGACCACCAATACTTGCGATTTATCATAAAAACTCAGCTCCTTCACCGTGCCGATTTTTACCCCGGAATACCAAACATTATTACCCTGTTGCAATCCACCCACATCATCAAATACGGCACTAATCTGCAACTTCTTTGTGAAGCTTTTATTCAGGCTGCCAATGGCAAGAATACCTGCTATCAGGAAAGCCAATCCTATGAAAATGAATATTCCTACGATTACTGCTCGTTTATTGCTTGTAACTTTCATTGTTATTGTATAAAATTATAGTCGAAAAAACTTTTTACTCTTTCATCTTCCGTATTAAAAACTTCTTCAAAGGTTCCTTCCCGCAAGAACTTGCCTTCCAGCAACATCGCTACCCTGTCGCCTGTTGACTTTGCACAAGTGAGGTCATGTGTGATGATGATGGAACTCGTATGATACCGTTGCTGTACTTCATTAATCAGGTCGTTGATATCTGTACAGGTCAAAGGGTCTAATCCGGCCGTAGGTTCATCGTATAACATAATCTCCGGTTTCAGAATCAGGGTTCGGGCAATTCCAATTCTTTTTCGCTGACCACCTGAAAGTTCAGACGGCATTTGATTCATCGTCTGTTCCAGGTTGACAGCTTCCAGCACTTCTCTGATTGCCTTATCAATTTCAGCCGCCGACAAATTTCTTAAATTTCTAACCAACGGAAATTCCAGGTTTTCACGGACCGTCATGCTATCATATAATGCACTACCCTGGAAGGAGAAACCTATTTTTAACCGGAGTGCCTGCAGATCCTTGCTGTTTAATTTTGATACATCGTTTCCCAGCACATTTACGGTTCCCGAATCCGGCATCAGCAAACCCGAAATTATTTTGATCAAAACAGATTTTCCTGAACCGGAACGACCCAGCACCACTACGTTTTCGCCTTTATAAACTTCCAGGTCCACACCACACAACACATCTAACTCCCCAAAGGACTTATAAAGGTCCTTTAGTAAGATAACGGTTTGACTCCTGTCAATTCCCTGGCTCTGTTTATGCTTTGTCACGTTTTGTTAAGATGTCCTTATCCAGGTGGTTACTTGAACAATCAGAATTTCTTCGATAAAAATGAGGAACATGGAGATAACGACAGCCGTATTTGCTGCCCGCCCAACGCCTTGTGTTCCCTGTGTGGCATTAAATCCTTTATAACATCCCACAATCCCGATAGTAAATCCGTACACCACTGCCTTAAACAAAGAAGCATAGATATCCAGAAAAGTGATCTGTGAAAATGCGGATTGGAAGAATGAAGTAAAGCTGGTCAGTTCATTCAGATGTACATTCAGGTAGGCTCCCATCAGACCAACAAAAGCGCTGTAAGTCATAAGTACAGGTAATGTAAGGGTAGTGGCTACTACCCTGGAAACCACCAAAAATTTGAACGGATTGATCGCCGAAACTTCCATGGCATCAATCTGTTCGGTTACCTTCATCGATCCCAACTCCGCCCCGATATTGGATCCAACTTTTCCTGCGGTAATCAAGGCTGTTACCAATGGTGCAAGCGCCCTGATGATGGCAATCGCAATCAGCGAGGGCAACCAGGAGGCAGCACCGAATTCGGCCAATGATGGCCTTGACTGATTGGTAAATACAATGCCGGTGACAAAGCCGGTAAGTGTAATCAGCGGAAGTGATTTATATCCAATCTCGTAACACTGGCGAATAATCTCTTTAAATTCAAATGGAGGCTGAAAGACTTCGATAAAAAAACGAAGCACAAACCGGGCGGCACTATAAAGCTCCGTAAAGGCAGGATCTATCCATTTCGCAATTACATACTCTCTTGGGGACGAACTCATTCGTTCAGTACTATTGAATTAAATTTTAATATATTCATTTCGCGGCTGCAAATTACATGTTCTGCCAAATCTCACTCCCAAAAAAACCATGTTCTCAGATGCGACCGTAATAAAGGTTGAGCTGCTTTAAGTTCAAACCTGAGTTTCTTTAGCATTCAAACAGGAAACTCCGTCTTCATTATTCAGACGTGCAAGGTAGATATTCTCCTTTCATCCTGCTTTGCATCAGTCATTAATTTGTGATTAACCGGCAATACCCCCTCGACCAACATTGCACCGTTACCTGCTAAAATTGATCCGTTCTATAAGACCGGCTAACTAAGTGAATTAGGGCTACTTTTTGAAAGCATCTATCAAAATTCCTGAAAATTGGCTTTATCCAATTCCCATTGTGGGCAATAAACTCACCTTTTTACATTATGATTAAACGCTCGTGAAAAGGAAATCGCTGCTTTTATTCCCTGATGATTCTTTTAACAAGCACTTTATCATTCATCGCAACCCGAACCAGGTATATTCCTTCCGGAACAACAGATAAGTCAATTGTCCTGGTAAAAAGTCCTTCCTTAACTTGCTCTTTCAGCGTAAATACCTGTTGTCCCAACTCATTGCTAACCGAGATATACGCTGTTGTTTTTCCAGCTGCAGGAAAAGATATGGTGAGAAAGGACGATGCCGGGTTTGGATAGACATCAAAAGTAACATCACCCGGCTGCATCATGGTGGATACAATCTTACCCGGAAGTAATGTATAGTAGATGACGATTTTGACCAGGTCCACCTCAGCGGCCACATCATAAGATGGCGTGGTGTTGCGACTTTGTATCAGGCAACCAAAATCCGGATCATTGATTTCAGCAACCGTCCAGGCAGTTCCCCATAAATCGGTGTTTCCGCCATACTTTTTAGCACCGGTGATAGTAGGCCAGAATGCCTTCGATTTTTTGTCGTTACCAACAGGTTCCGTTTCTTTCATCAGGCGCACCGAATAATCCTTCACAGATTGCGCGGTATTCGCTTTGCGCAATACATTCAGTTGGATGCCTTTGATTTCGGCATTATCAGGAAGATTAAAACCAAAGTCGGAGGCAATCAGGCCACGGCTAAAGTAGCAGGCACTCTGAAAGCAAAAATCCTTTGGCGCCATATAAGTAATCGCAAAAAATCCATCTTGCATCTTGATGTTATCGGCATCGCTCCATTCGCTGCCGGGGCAGGCAAGGCAACCCTCGGCTGCGGATACGCCATCACCGGCATTTTTGGCTTTTGATACTATTACCTGCGAAAAAGAAGAGGCAGAAAGGAACAGCATGACCAAGCAGGCAGCGATTCCTGAAGTAATACGGTTTGTTTTCATGGTAATTAATTTTAGGATTAATTTAATACATTTTTTTAGAATTCGTCAGCAGGAATAATGCCTGATTGTGCGACAATTCGTTTTGCTTGTCAATTACAGGTAGACATCACGCCAGCTATATAATGTCAATTGAATATTGAATACTGATTGCTTGTTGACAAATATCCAATATTCAACACCCATTAATCAATATCCAATTTGTCGTACACCCTAATGCCTGCTTACCAAAGAACGAATATTTCAACTGCAGAAAATTGCATCCTGAAGGACCGGATCAGGATGCAATGTGACTGCAGGAGTTTGCCAAAAATATTATTGGGCTACCATAAACTTATTCGTTATGGTTTGTGCGCCGCACTTAACCATAATAAGATAAATACCATCCGGCATTCTGCTAACATCCACTGTAGCAGTACTATTTCCGGTCAGCCCGCTTTCTGTTTTGGTATAAACTAATTCACCAAGCATATTCATTACACTGATCGTAAACGGAAGCTCATTGTCATTAATAAAATGAATGGTCAATTCACCGGAAGCAGGGTTAGGATACAACGACATTTCACTTATACTACCGTTTGTTTCAACCGGCGATAACCGGAATGGAACGTCACTGATGTTGGTCTGTAGCGTATAGCACAACGTATTACTGAATGCACCATTCCGTCCATTAACCTTGATCTTGTATTTGCCAACCACTGCCGTATTATAGAGAATGGTCTCATCAATGGTACCGCTGTGTTTAGCAGTCATTACATTCACACCGGAGGGGTCAAACAAACGAAGGTCAAAATTTGCCGGAAGGTTGGTGAGGTCTACTTTGATATTCGGTGCAACAGCAGTATTGTAAAAAGAATACCAGTCCACATCTGTTGCAGACGAAATTTGCGACAATACAGGCGTATTAACGGCAAGTGCATTTGCTGTTCCTTTGGTATTATTCGGTTCGTAGGATTCACTGCAAAGGTTACCACTGAGAATATTCAATGTATAATCTTCCACTTCGCCCTGACTGAATGTGCCGCAGGGAGGCGGGTAGTTGTAAAAACGCATACTCACACGCATACGGGTAGCACCGATAGAGGCTGTTGCAGGTACCGTAATTGAATAGTTATAGTTGACGGAAGTGTAGGTGACTGCAATCAAGGCCTTTTCGCCGGTATCGTCAAAATCACCATCTGCATTCCAGTCAATATAGACAGTCCAATTCTCTACATAACCGCCATGTGGGTTAGCATGGCTGAAAGAGAATGTATATGTTGATCCTGCTACTAAATCTGTGCTCATGGCAGAACCATCAAAGTATCCGCCTGTTTCAGGTCCAGAAATTCTGGAGATTGTTCCGATGGCAACATAGTCAATGTATTCCCAATACTGACTGTTTCCATTGGATGCACAATAAACAGGAGGTGGTGCCGCTGTATTATTCGCTAACCCAATCATGGTGGATGTAAACAAAAGCATTATCAGAAGAAATAAAGAGTTCGAAATCGTTTTCATATTAATTAATTTATTTAACTGAACAAAACCGTTCATCTGCAAAGTTCAAAAACAGATTCAACACAAAATGTGATGCAGGCTTGCTGTTGTAATGACCTTTGTCATGCTGAAACGGTTCAGCTAATTTCAGGAATGCACAGGAATAGACATTGTGCATATTCTAATATGTTGTAAAGATTTGGAATAATGGATAGTATGCCATACTTATCAAAGTGCAAACTAATCCTGCAGTATAAATCCAATCTCTATTTGGTGTAAACTTCTAATGAAGCATTATACTAAAATAAAGTATGGTGGAATGCGGTTATATCCACCTTCTCACTTTCTTACAATACTGCTGATACTCCACACCAAAATCTCTGAGCAACCGCGGCTCTTCATGGAGCCTGATAAATACATTGAATGCCAAAAAAATTATTACTGTATAGGCGGATAAATAAGCGGATTGAAAATAAACAGCCTCCCCTATTAAAATCATCAGCACACCCACATACATTGGATTTCGGGAAAACCGGTATAATCCTTCCACCACCAGTTTTTTCGTTGGATCAACGGGTGATAAGGTACCTCGTCCCTTCCTTGCAAAACTGATGATGCAACTAAACAGGATTCCCACACCTATTGTGAAAAGTATTATTCCGGCATAGTGATGTATGCCGGACATATTTAATGGCAACAAACTAACATTGCCCGATACTATCCATAGCGGGATCAATCCGGCAACAATACCCGGTTGGAGTATGGTGAAAAACAGGTTGCGTAAGAATAATGAAAGCATCATAGATGCGTCACTTAGCGTCATCAAACGTTGCACAAAATAGTGACCCTTCATTCCCCGGCCCCCCAAAAAAAAATTCACACTCGCTTGCAATAAAAAATTTAAGCGCCAAGCCGCGAAAACGCTAAGAGTACGTACTCATTTCTATAGTTGTTGTTAAAAGATCAGACAAGAAAGGAAACTCCCATTTCATTCCTGGCGGCTTTGCGCCTTAGCGCTAACTATTTTTCTCAAACAAAAGGGGTGAAGTGTCGTACACCTGTCGTCAAATGTTTAAGTCAATTATTCCTAAATAAATAAAATACCGGTCGAATGCATAGCAGTACAACTAATCCCACAAGCTAATTTCTGAATATAGCATTCCATGCTGCATTCATCACAATGCAAACTTATCCCGATGATGGTTAAGCCATTTACAATTTATTCTCCGAGTGCCGCTTTCAGTTTGGCTAAATCCAGTTTGGCTGCAAAGGCAATTTCATCCTGTTCGGTGGCAAAACCTTCTGCATTGATGGTGATCAGTGTTTGATTTAACGGGATCTGTATTTCGCTGTTGCGGATCTTCTTACTGTCGTCCGCATCGGAATCCTCCATCTCTGTTTTCAGAATGGCCCGTTGCGTCCCCACCCTGATGCTTTTATAATCCGGTCCCATCATGGCAGGGTTGCCGAGGTACATGTTCATGGTAGTGAGCATTGGAGAATTGGCAAGTATCTGTACTTCAGCCTCATTCTCCTTATTGGTTGGATGACGGTATCTTTTGATAATGGTGAAACCACCACCCAGCATTCCCATTGCTGCGGTGTTCACTTCGCCTTCACCTTCCGATTTCAATCCGTTGATTTCTTCGGGAAGCGATTTGGCAATGTCGCGCGCAACGAGGTTGTTAATGTCATTAATGGCATCCTGCAAACTAAGCTGTGCCTGTTTGTATTCCTTTTTTGCAAGGAAGTCCTGTGCTTCCTTGATAAACGTTTCCGCCTGGCTTTGACCGGATGCATTCAGTCCTATCAAAGAGGCAAAGAGGAAGATTACAATTGTTCTCATGTGATTATTTCATTTTTTTGACATATGAAACCCAACACAAATCTACATATGGAATTGGGAAAAAATCATGATTTATTGCAGAACTTGAAGAAAGCCACTTCACTTAAGACTTAAGACTTAAGACTTAAGACTAAAGACTTAAGACTTAAGACTTCGACTTCGAATCTCCACTAATTTAACCCCAACCTTCTTGAAGGCCTGGGTTTAGGATCTGGTAACGACTTACTCTCTCTCGCCTTTGGCGGATGCAATACTATCCATACCATCCTCCGTAGGACTCTATCGGGTGTATGACAGTTCGTTCATCTTGTTAAGCTATGGTTGGTGGGTTAAATGGCTAAATGGTTAAATTGTTAAATTGCTGCAGCAAAGTCGATCACTTGCTATTCTGTATTCACTACGCTACTTTACTCACTTACTCAAATACTCAGTACTCAATACTCAAATTCAACACCCAATAATCTATATCCAATCTGTCGTAGACCTACTTTATCTATTTTGTTCGAATTTAGAAGAGTCAGACTATCTTGCAAAGCAAAATTTCCGACTCACGACTCACGACTCACGACTCACGACTCACGACTCACGACTCACGACTCACGACTTCCCACTTCCGACTTTCCCAAAAAAAAACCCCAACCTTTTTCAAGGTCAGGGTTTAGGATCTGGCAACGACTTACTCTCCCGCATTTTGGTGCAGTACCATCAGCGCTGAGCGGCTTAACTTCTCTGTTCGGAAAGGGAAGAGGTGGACCCGCTCGCCAAAGTCACCAAAAAATCTTTAGCAAGAAGCAATTAACTCCATCCGAAGCCCAGCTAAGGACTAAGGACTAACTACTTCCGACTATAATAACGTGACAATATTGAAAAACGGAAATACAACTAAAGAGGAAGAAAAAATAGAAAGCAATTGGACAATTAGTATGGCTCGGCTTTGATGTTACCACCTTTACACCTGCCACCTATCAACGTGGTCGTCTGCCACGGTCCTACGAAATCTCATCTTGAGGAATGCTTCGCGCTTAGATGCTTTCAGCGCTTATCATGGCCGAACGTAGCTACCCTGCACTGCATTTGGCAACACAACAGGTACACCAGAGGTTCGTACAACCCGGTCCTCTCGTACTAGGGTCATCTCCTCTCAAATTTCAACGCCCATCACAGATAGAGACCGAACTGTCTTGCGACGTTCTGAACCCAGTTCACGTGCCACTTTAATGAGCGAACAGCTCAACCCTTGGGACCTTCTCCAGCCCCAGGATGTGACGAACCGACATCGAGGTGCCAAACCTCCCCGTCGATATGAGCTCTTGGGGGAGATCAGCCTGTTATCCCCAGCGTACCTTTTATCCTTTGAGCGATGGCCCTTCCATGCGGAACCACCGGATCACTTTATCCGACTTTCGTCCCTGCTCGACTTGTTGGTCTTGCAGTCAAGCACCCTTTTGCTAATGCACTCAAGGCACGGTTACCAACCGTGCTGAGGGTACCTTTGAAAGCCTCCGTTACACTTTAGGAGGCGACCACCCCAGTCAAACTACCCGCCTAACACTGTTCTCCGCTGATGCGGAGTTAGAATCTAAATAAACAAAGGGTGGTATTTCACATTGCGACTCCACGACCCCTAACGAGGCCGCTTCGAAGTCTCCCACCTATGCTACACATCATTTACTCAGACTCAATGTTAAGGTATAGTGAAGGTGCATGGGGTCTTTTCGTCCCGTGACGGGAAACCGGCATCTTCACCGGTAATACAATTTCACCGAGCTCGTGGTTGAGACAGTGCCCAGATCGTTAGACCATTCGTGCAGGTCGGAACTTACCCGACAAGGAATTTCGCTACCTTAGGACCGTTATAGTTACGGCCGCCGTTTACTGGGGCTTCAGTCGAGAGCTTTGGCTTGCGCCGAACCCCCTTCTTTAACCTTCCAGCACCGGGCAGGTTTCAGGCCATATACGTCTTCTTGCGAATTAGCATAGCCCTGTGTTTTTGTTAAACAGTCGCCTGGGCCTTTTCACTGCGGCTTTTCTTGCGAAAAGCGTCCTTTATTCCGAAGTTACAGGACCAATTTGCCGAGTTCCTTAACCACGGCTCACTCGAGCGCCTTAGATTACTCATCTCGTCTACCTGTGTCGGTTTACGGTACGGGCGGCATACATCTGAAGTTTAGAGGTTTTTCTAGGAAGTCTGTTTAGGGTCATTATCGGCTTGTCCGAAGACTCACCGTACTGTCACCTTTCAGCAAGCCGGGCGGATTTGCCTACCCAGCCTATACCTACGGGCTTCAACGTTCTATTCCGTCAGAACGCAGACCTTTCACTACTCCGTCACCCCATCACAACATATGCCGGTATCAGAATATTAACTGATTTTCCATCGGCTTCGCCGTTCGGCTACACCTTAGGACCCGACTAACCCTGATTCGATTAACGTGGATCAGGAACCCTTAGACTTACGGCGACCCCGTTTTTCACGGGGTTTATCGTTACTTATGCCTACATCTGCTTTTCCAATCGCTCCAGCCCCACTCATGTGGAACCTTCGATGCAATTGGAATGCTCCCCTACCATCCCGACCGAAGTCGGGATCCATAGCGTCGGTACCATGCTTGATGCCCGATTATTTTTCGCGCCCTACCACTCGACTAGTGAGCTGTTACGCACTCTTTAAATGAATGGCTGCTTCCAAGCCAACATCCTAGCTGTCATAGCAGTAAAACATCGTTTGATCAACTTAGCATGGATTTAGGGACCTTAGCTGATGGTCTGGGTTGTTTCCCTCTCGGCCCTGGACCTTAGCGCCCAAAGCCTCACTCCCGGCTTTATGTCATAGCATTCGGAGTTCGTCAGGGTTTGGTAGACGGTGAAGTCCCCAGCCCAATCGGTAGCTCTACCTCTATGACACGTTATAACCGAGGCTGTTCCTAAAAACATTTCGGGGAGTACGAGCTATCTCCCAGTTTGATTGGCCTTTCACCCCTACCCACAGGTCATCCTGTAGCTTTTCAACGCTAATAAGTTCGGACCTCCATTCCGTGTTACCGGAACTTCATCCTGCCCATGGGTAGATCACTAAGGTTTCGCGTCTACCCCCACTGACTAAACGCCCTATTCGGACTTGCTTTCGCTGCGGCTCTTGTCCTGCGGACATTAACCTTGCCAGAGAGGTGTAACTCGTAGGCTCATTATGCAAAAGGCACGCGGTCACCCAGACGCAAGCGTCGGGGCTCCCACAGCTTGTAAGTATACGGTTTCAGGTACTATTTCACTCCCTTGTTTAGGGTGCTTTTCACCTTTCCCTTACGGTACTAGTTCACTATCGGTCTCTCAGGAGTATTTAGCCTTACCGGATGGTGCTGGTGGATTCCCCACAGGGCGTCTCCGACCCCGCGGTACTCAGGATACTGCTCGTCCCCATCATTTTTCGCTTACGGGACTATCACCCTCTTTGGTTCAGCTTTCCAGAAGCTTCTGCTTGATGATGGTTTCTAAATGCAGTCCTACAACCCCTTATCAACCGTGGTTGACAAGGTTTGGGCTAATCCGCTTTCGCTCGCCACTACTTACGGAATCACTGAATTGTTTTCTCTTCCTCCGGGTACTTAGATGTTTCAGTTCTCCGGGTTTGCTTCCCGACTTGCGCCGGGATAATACGTCTTCAACGTACTGGGTTGCCCCATTCGGACATCTGCGGATCACTTCCTATTTGCGGATCCCCGCAGCTTTTCGCAGCTTATCACGTCCTTCATCGCCTCTGAGAGCCAAGGCATCCTCCGTATACTCTTACTTGCTTTCATATCTTCAATATCTCGCACTCGAATTTGAGTTATTGTTAATTCATTCTTAATTAATTGTACTTCCGTTTCAATATGTCAAAGAACATTATTCAGCTTGCGTCAACACAAATGAGCTTATCTGTTGTTGCGGCTTCACTGAATCAGTAACTGAGCAGCCGTTTAAGGCACCTCTCCACCAGGTTTTCAGAGGAGAATCAGTTGATTTTTAAGGAACTTTTAAGGGAGTGCTTTTTCAAAAGCGGGACACAAAGGTAAAGGCATTTTCTGAAGTTGCAACTATGGCGAGGAAAAAAAAATATGGACGGTTGTAAGTTGTTGGATTTCAGTTGGTTATATTTTTGGGGGGAGTGGTGATGGGCTGATGTGCCGATGGGTTGATGTGCCGATGTGCCGATTTGTTGATGTGCCGATGTGCCGATTTGTTGATGTGCCGATGGGTTGATGGGAGGATGGGGCGATTTGCTGATAGGGAACCTGGAAGATGGGCTTTGTGAGATGCGATGATATAACCGGGCTATATTGCAATAATATTTATCAAATGGGTCATATATATTACTTCATAAACTTTCCGCCATCGTGAAGAAAAATCCCGCCTTACGCAAAAAACTACACAGGATGAACCTGAGTGCCATTTGTAAAAAGGAGGGCCTCGTTGGACCGATAGGCTATTGTGCCGGTCGGGATTTTTTTAATCCCGGTCGAATGAGCTTTTGGATTTTTAATCCATTTACCTTCCTCATCATTCCAAAAAAAACGTCACACTCATAAGATCGGGATTAAAAATTCCTGGCTCAGTAGATTTCAAATCCGCGCCAACGGGCCAAAAACATTTCATACAGGTATTTCATATGATATATCCATACTGTCGCCCCTACGGAGCTTGATTGATTTGTGCTTCCATTTTTCTATCATACTACCATACTGTCATCCCTACTGGATTTGGTAAGCCATAACAGGGGCGTGAGTTTATACACACATGCAGCAAAATATGCAAGTTAGTTATGAAAAATTCAGCCTCTGGCGGTGTTTTCACCAGCGTTATGAAGTGGTCGGTGAAAACACTGACCACAGGCTGTAGGATTATTGAAGAACTATTTAATAAGAATTAACTTCTCTGATACAATTTCTTTGCCTGCCCGAATCTTCAAATAATAAACGGCATCTGAAAATTGCCGCAGATCAATTACAGTCTTGTGCTCACCTTTGTCCTGGTCTATGAGGTTTTGAAAAACGCTATTCCCAAGTACATCATGCAATTCAATAGCCACCGTTGCTGAAGAAGAAATGGAATAATTAACGACAACATGTTCCGCAGCCGGATTAGGATAAACTGACCATGATTGAAGCAAATGGTTGTTTTGAATAAGCGAGGTAATACCAGGAATGGAATCTACTACATCTACAAATATGATTGTGTTCATCTGTTCCGATTTCTCTAATTCGTAACCGACACAACTGCTCTCACTGCATCCGCTTGAATCTACAATGAATAAACAAATGTTGTAAAATCCGGCGGTATCGTATGTATGACTTGGATAAGCTATGGTATCACTTGAACCGTCTCCCCACTGCCACAAGTAATTTATTGGGAGTATCCCAATGACACCACTGATCAACCAATAGTGGTGAGGAATCAATGAATCAGCAACAAGGGTAAAATCAGCAGAACAAATCTCATCTGTCAATCCATCGCAGTCGTCATCAATACCGTTATTAGAGATTTCAACCGTTCCGGGATTTACATCAGGATTGTTGTCGTCGCAATCAGTATGGCTGAAGACATAGCCGGCGGGCGCAATGCAGTCGGCTGCGAACAATGTATCGGCAGCGTTTCCGTACCAATCACTATCCAAATCTGCATAAACGGTTAGGCCAAAGCATTCTGGAGTGTATTCCCAGAAATCATTTCTCCAGCCAGGATCAGGCCCAGCGATTCCTGTTCCGAGATATCCTTTATTTGCGATGCTGAAACCGACGGCATTCTCACGAGCCGTTCCTCCGAAATCCGTTTTCTGCGTCCAGGTATTGGTTGCCGGATCATATTCCCAGAAGTCCTTCTGGTAACTTCCGTCATCTCCTGTTCCGAGGTATCCTTTATTTGCGATGCTGAAACCGTCAGCATGCCGGCGAGTTGTTCCTCCGAAATCCGCTTTCTGTGTCCAGGTATTGGTTGCCGGATCATATTCCCAAAAATCCTTCGTAAAATCAGAGCCATCTTCTCCTGTTCCGAGGTATCCTTTATCTGTGATGCTGAAACCGACGGCACCGTAGCGACTCGTTCCTCCGAAATCCGCTTTCTGTGTCCAGGTATTGGTTGCCGGATCATATTCCCAGAAGTCTTTGAATAAAAAATTGTAGCCCAATCCTGTTCCCAGGTATCCTTTATCTGCGATGCTGAAACCAGCAGCATGATAGCGATCCGTGCCACCGAAATCCGCTTTCTGCGTCCAGGTATTGGTTGCAGGATCATATTCCCAGAAATCCTTCTTATATGGCAGAGAATTATTGTATCCTGTTCCGAGGTATCCTTTATCTGCAATGCTGAAACCGACCGCATAAGCACGACCTTCTCCACCGAAATCCGCTTTCTGCGTCCAGGTATTGGTTGCCGGATCATATTCCCAGAAGTCCTTCAAATAAGAGTGAGTAATATCCACTCCTGTTCCGAGGTAACCTTTATTTGCGATGCTGAAACCAACCGCACCGTCCCGAGTCGTGCTTGCGAAATCCGCTTTCTGTGTCCAGGTATTGGTTGCCGGATCATATTCCCAGAAGTCCTTCTTAGGACCAGCACCCGCTCCTGCTCCGACGTATCCTTTACCTCCGATGATGAAACCGACAGCAATTCTGCGTTCTCCTCCTCCGAAATCCGCTTTCTTCTTCCATATATTTGTTGCCGGATTATATTCCCAGAAGTCCTTCTTATAATCAGCGGAGTACACGTCTCCTGTTCCGAGGTATCCTTTATCTGCGATGCTGAAACCGACAGCATTCTGGCGAGCCGTTCCTCCGAAATCCGCTTTCTGCGTCCAGATATTTGTTGCCGGATCATATTCCCAGAAATCCTTCTTATAATTTTCAGAGTCCACTTCTCCTGTTCCGAGGTATCCTTTATCTGAGATACTGAAACCGACGGCAAGCTGGCGAGCCGATCCTCCGAAATCCGCTTTCTGCGTCCAGTTATTGGTTGCCGGATCATATTCCCAGAAGTCCTTCTGGTAACTTCCGTCATCTCCTGTTCCGAGGTATCCTTTATCTTCGATGCTGAAACCGACAGCACTCGTTCGAGCCGTTCCTCCGAAATCCGCTTTCTGCGTCCAGTTATTGCTTGCCGGATCATATTCCCAGAAGTCATTGGTAGCAGATCCTGTTCCAAGATACCCTTTGCTGCCGATGCTGAAACCGACAGCGCCAGCACGAGCCGTTCCACCGAAATCTGCTTTCTGCGTCCAGGTATTTGTTGCCGGGTCATATTCCCAGAAGTCCTTCAATAAAGAACTGTAGCCATCCGATCCTGTTCCCAGGTATCCTTTATCTCCGATACTGAAACCGACAGTATGAATGCGGGAAGATAATTCCGTAACGTTGAGCGTGTCGTAGCCAAGGTCACTTTTTTGCACCCACGTGTTTTGTGCGCGGGAGGTGAATGCAACCACTACGATTGCAGACAACAGTGTGAAAAACTTTTTCATAGTGTTTTAGAGTTAAAATAATTTTAATAAAAGAAGTCGCTGTTGTTATTCCGGATTTGTAATCATTGTTGAGCAAGGGATTTCCAATCACACTTCCATTTTCTATATTGGAATACATTACAGCCACAGCATAGGATATTTTATTAATCAAGGTACACAATCCGGTCAACATTTCAATAATCATTATATTATTTCAACAATAGTTTATGGTAAACAATAGAGGGATGGCGATGTGCTGATGTGCAGATGTGCCGATGGGATGATGTGCCGATTTGTTGATGGGAGGATGTGCCGATGTGCCGATGTGTCGATTTGTTAATTGGATTTCAGTTGGTTATATTTTTTAGAGATTTTTATACTAAAAATGTAATGGGTTACAATTGGCACCATGCTTTTCCTGAGGGGAAAATAGTTCATGACTATTTCAGATTGAATCTTATGCTCACTTTTACTGTTAAAAATATCAATGAAAGTCAAGACAGTCAATGGTTCTGAAGGTTTCGAACACCTGTGATCATAAATCTGTGTCAACAGGGTTTTTATGGAAAGTATTTGTAAATGGTATTTCTATGTCCGAAGCACACAAACCAGACCGTCTTTTTTCGAATTATAACTCCGATTCTATAATCATCAGCAACACGTATTCGATACTATGTTTTGTAACTGCGTAATTTTTTCAGGTGCTGTATTTGATTTATCGAAGAAGCAGCCTTAACATTAGAAATTGCGCTATAAACATTTTGCAGTACTTCATGATTATTAATATCGATATCACGTTTGAACTGCCCCTTAAATTTTAACACCATTCCTTTTAAGAGTTTTTAAAATGACATCTTCAGTCACTTCTTTACTTTTCATTCCTTTACCTATCCATTTTGATAAAGCGAGTTCCTTTTTGTCTTCATCCGAAATAATAAACGAAGTAAATCCGAATTTTTTGATCAGCTGGTCAAAAAACTCACTTTCTTTATCAGGAATATTTACGAGAATGGTTTTCATTTTTTATTATTTGCATCAAATTTAAGCAAAATGAAATGATCAAATCAATAGTAAACCTTCAGAAATAGTTTTCCTCAGAAAAGATAATATAGATTGGATTTAGATGTGAAGATATGCCAATGTGTTGATGTGCTGATGAGTTGATGTGCCGATGTGAAATTGAGTATTGAGTTTTGAGTTTTGAGTATTGAGTATTGAGTATTGAGTATTGAGAATTGAGTATTGAGAATTGAGTATTGAGAATTGTTGAATTGAGTTGGTGTGGAGATTTGAGTAAGTGAATAAAGTAGCGTAGTGATTACAGAATAACAAGTGATCGGCTTCGCCGCAGCAATTTAACCATTTAGCAATTTAACCATTTAACCATTTAACCATCTAGCCATTTAACCCACCAACCATTGCTTTACAAGATGAACGAATTTTCGTAAACCCGACGATGGTCTTAGTGAGACGAGATGATAGAATTGTGCTACCTTACCTTAATACTTTTTCAAATGCATTCTTTATTTTAACCCATAAGCCTTTCCTTTTCCTTTATTTATGGTGATGAAAAGTGAACTTCAAAAAATTTCAATCAGACTTCCTCTTTTGGGATTCCTCATCCTGCTGTTTTCAAACTCACCTGCCAGTGGCCAGATAAATTTTGAAAACATATATGAGGATCCGGATTTCAACTCTTTCGGAAAAGAAGTATTTCAAACAGATGATGGTGGATATTTTGTGCAGGGAACCATTGAGTCAGGATTCACTAAATGCCTGGTAATGCGCTTAGATTCAATCGGAAATACGATCGACTCTGTTGTGTATGGCAATAGTACTTACTATCAGTTCAAAGCATATGATATGATTAAATCACAGGATGGTTCTTTTGTAGTAACCGGTGACCATCAAATTGATACGTCTGCTTCCGGCTGGGGAATGGACAGTTATATCCAAAAATTGGATGATCATGGTAATGAAATCTGGAAAAATGTATATGGCGGTTATAGCTTTTCAACAAGCAGCAGCAAAGACCATGGAAACGCCATTCGTCAACTTGATAATGGAAATTATGTAGTACTCGGACAAACAAAAGATTTCTATTTCAATATTGATTCCATTCTATACGGTTCATTCTGGAATGCTTATCTGTCCATTTTTGACAACGATGGGAACATGCTTCAGCGAAAAACCATTATTACACTTTTTGATTCTCTTATCTGGGAGAATAGCTTTTATGCACGGAGTTTAACTGCCATACAAAACAAAATCTATTGTCTGGCTACCTACAGCACTGACACTTCCCAAAAGACATGGCTTTTAGCATTCAATGAGCATATTGATACTTTATTTTCATTAAGGGATCTCACAGGAGAATATTATGGCTATGGATTGGTTGCGGCAAATAATGAAACCCTCCTCCTTTATTCAGATTCGAGTTTTACTTTCATGGATACTGCCGGAAATATACTATGGCGTAACTCTTTCAATCTTTTGCCAAAGAGTGTTAATATTCGTGATGTGATTGAATTAAGTAATGGGAATTTTATGGCAATATCGACACAGCAAGCCGGCCTTTTCGATGATGCATATCCTTCTTATGGTTATTATAATGACACTAGCCTGGTGGTTATTTTTGATCAGGCAGGGAATGTGCAGGAAACGTATTTGCTGGCCGACAGCAATGGGATCATCAAGCAAAATATCTATGCAGCGATTGCGACGAGTGATGGCGGTTGCGCATTCACCGGATTTCATGATAAGAAAATGTGGGTGGTAAAAACTGACAGCTCTGTATTTGAGGAATTTACGAGCATACCGGAATTGCCGGAATCAAAAAGTATCACCCTTTACGTCTATCCAAACCCGGCATCCTCCTACTGCTATTTGTCATCTACTATCAGGGAACCATCCATCCTAAGTATCAGAGATGTGCTGGGAAGGGTAATGTTTCAGGAGGCCGTACTTCCTTCGTCATTTCCATTAAAAATAAACACAGAAGAATTTGATAATGGCATTTACCTTCTCTCCTTATATTATGGGAGGGAACACATTGAAAAAAAAATGGTTGTAACAAGATAATTGCGACCGTGCCTGGCGCGTCCTTATGCCTCACATTCTACCGGATATGGTAGTGCGCTGATCGGGTGATTTGTTGATGTGCTGATGAGTTGATGTGTTGATGTGACGGTTGATGGATGAGTTGAGGAGGAGCAATTATTTTGAATTTGGCTGGATGGAGTTAAAAAAATTTCGAATGACCCTGCCTGGCGGACCTCGCACAAGTTTAGGAAGTTAATCATATCCCGTGTGCTCCTGAAATTCCTGGTTACTGTTGGCCGATTCAATCACCGTTCAAAAACCCAATGTTGCCGTTTACCAATTGCAATTGCGGAATTGCTATCGCGATTATATTTTTGAAATGCGATTCGATTTTTCTTGATTTTTCAAATAATATGTGAAGGAATAAAGGATGTCATCTTTCTTCTATTAATTTTTTTGTTCACAAAACAGCTAACGATTCTTTTAAGAGATTTCAATGTAATGAATAACAGCAGGTGAATTCGGACGAAAACATTTTCACCATACCTGTTTTCTTACCTGGCAATCGGCACTTACGAGCTGATTGCTCCCGATGATGAACAGGCCTTCCCTTGCTGTGAGAATTATTTTGCAACTTTAGTATCATGAATTTTAATTGACCGGTTCATGAACTGTATAAGCTCACTTTGTTAAAACCAACTTATAAAAATGAAACTCAGACTCTCTACTCTTTTTGCCCTGTTAGTTTTTTCTAACTCCGATAATTTTTTATATGCACAATGGTCGACCATTCCATCGGTTGACAATGCCATTAATGCCTACCCAAATCAAAATTGGAACAACGGTTTCTATTTTTGTCCGGATGGAAATAACGGCACCATTTATTCCTGGATTCAGCTCGAAAATTCCACCGGCCAAAACCGTACTTATATAAACCGGATTGATAAAAACGGACAGGTAAAGTGGGGTAGTTCAGGTATTGTCGTATTCTATAATGCGTCCGCTTCGCAATTTCCGATGGGAATTCGGGAAGACGGATCAGGTGGCTGTTATGTCGCTGTTCAGGACGGAGGCAACGGCTACAACGTGCTGATCCAGCATTTCGATTCTACTGGTGCAGCCCTATGGAATAGCGCAGGAGTGCAGCCTTTTGTCTATGATCAGTCCGTGGGCCAGATAGAAGTATCTATGTTGAATACGGGCAGCGGCGTTTTTGTAACGGCCGGTTGTGTGATCAGCGGAGGTTCTGAAGGCATACGGGCACAAAAGATCAGCTTCAACGGCAGCAAGCAGTGGGGTGCGGCGGGAAGCATCGTGAGAAACTTTTTTTCTGACCACCGGGCACCGATAGCGTTAAGCGACGGGAATAATGGATACATCATTTGCTGGCACGATTGGCTTCAACACAGGGTAAGAATGCAACGGCTCAATTCAAGTGGAGCCCGGCAGCTTGATACGGCAGGGATTGTACTGAATCCTGTGAATGCGTTGTTAGGAACAATTCGCCTCATCAGCGATGGCAACAGCAGTTTTATCGCATCGTGGGCGTTCAGTTATGCAGGCGGTGATGGCATAGCCGCTCAAAAATTTAATAAAAACGGCAGCAAGCAATGGGGCAGCAATGAACTGATTGTCTGCGATACGGTGGGTGCACAAAGCGCTACTGCTCTTATCACAGATGGTGCAGGAGGATGTTATATGAGTTGGCTCGACGGAAGAACGCTCGATGGTTTCTCCTACATTTATGCACAGCGGCTGAATGGCAGTGGCGCCAAACAATGGGCATCGATGGGAGTAAAAGCGTCAACCCTCAACGCATATACCCACGACCTGGCACCAGGCGCCAACGGTGGTGTAAAAGTGGGATTATCTGTTTTTTCTGACTTCGCATTACATGGACAGCTTCAGCTCATCAGTGCAACGGGAACCCTTGAAGCAGGCGCAACTGGTTTGACCGTGACAGGACCCATCAATTACCTGTACAATAATGGTTCGATGCTTCCGCTGGCGAACTTCGAAACACTTTTTTTCTTCCAAGCCAATATAACACAAGCTTATGCAAAGAAGATTCCTTCACAATGCTCCATCGCCGAGCCCACCGGGCTGAGTGTAACGACATCTTGTGCACCCAACAGCGCCAACCTTTCCTGGGAAGGAAACCTGTTCAGCACCTATGAGGTACGGTATAAAATTTCCTCTGCAGCTGCATGGACCAAACTCGGTAACCAGGGACATGTGAACAGTTACCTGTTTAGCGGTCTTCAACCCAACATTCAATACAGCTTCTCGGTACGGGCCGTTTGCGATATAACGAATGACAAAACACCGTGGGCCACCAAGAAAAAGAAAACGCAGAACTGCCGCCTCGGAGATACACCTGAGTTTCCTGTCAGCTCAGCGGCAATTAACGTATACCCAAACCCGGTTGACGGAAATGCAACGGTGGAATATTGGAATGCAGAAGCCCTGCCCGTTTCATTTTATGTGATGGATGTTACAGGTAAGGTGAGCATCGAAAAACAGGATCTATCGGTAAGCCAACCAGGGAAAATGATGATTGAATTTAACACGGCTGATCTTGAGCCAGGCTTATATATATGCCTCATCCGTTGTGGAACAAGCGTGGCCACCACCAAATTTATTGTTCAGCATTAGGATTTGAAGGTTAACGTTTCCTGCTTCAGCCTGTGATAGAGTTTACAGGCTGAAGCTGCAAGACGAATTTGACAAACGATTTTGTTTTGTATCCGTATTCAGGCGCTGCATTTTATGAATCAGGAGCACCTTGTCAATTTCCGATACCACATTTTGCGGAGAAACTCTTTTAATCAGCGAACAATCACTGTACACCGCCGCCGTGTGATGTTGGGCGGAGTTTATTTCAATGAACGCACCGGGCTGAACACTGGGTACATTGAGAAGCGCACTCGTTCACCAAGCTCAATTGCTTGGCTGCAAACGAGGCGAGTAATGTTTAAGTACATTGCAAAACCTATCAGGATTTAATGCTTCTTATTCCGAAAAAAATCCAAGAATTGAAGAGGAAATGATTGAACATTTTTGCTCCAATATTTCTGCTGAAACTAGAGTAAGATTGTTTGATACAATAAACTGTTTCCCGTTTGCAAACAAAGAAATAAATAAAAGTATTCGTAAAGCAGATGCATTATCATACCAAACAGTATATTGCAGGGGTAAATGGAAAAGAATCAAAAATCTGCTAATAGCCCTTTAAATTTTGTTAAAAGAAAGTCGTTAAACCGCTTGTATCTGACGGGATGCTCTACATATATAGAAACAGAATTACTTTGAACTGAACTATGAACTTTGAACCACTCTTAAAGCTTTTCAAAATTTTCGAAAAGAATAAATGGACAACTCATGCACTCTATGAAACCGTTATGTTAAATTTCTGCAACTTATTAACGAATTTGAATGAGCAGCAGCGAGACCTTATTCTTGAACTAACTGATAGATATAATTGGATAAGCCCAAATGAACTCTCCGCTAAACTTACAAATACACTCAATTTGGTCGAGGCAGAAAAACTGAAAAGTTGCAAGAGGATAATTGTTTTTCCTATTATGAGGCCAGAAGATGAAGATAAGGTTAAAAGTGGTCATATGATTGTTTATATGGTAAGAGGAGTGAAACCTTTCTTAAAGCAGTATGATCACATTCAAGTGATTGAATTGATAAAGTATGAGGATATAAAACATGATAAATTCAAGGCTGATGTGTCAGACCAAATATTTTTAGTTGATGATTATCTTGGCTCGGGTGAAACAATTAAAACTACTATTGAACTGGTTCTGAAAAATAGAACTATTGAATTAAGCCAACTAAATGTGATTGCCATCGCCTCGCAAAGGGATACTATTGATTTTGTCAAAGGACAAGGAATTCCAATTTACTTTGATCACGAAGAAAAAAGGGGCATTACTGATTACTACGAAACAGAAGGTGCAAGCGAAAAAATTATGATTATGCTTGAAATTGAAAAGCTTATTCCTGGTGGTAGTTTATTTAGTTTGGGCTACAATAAATCAGAAGCCCTAATTACTCTTACCCGAACTCCAGATAATACTTTTCCTATTTTTTGGAAGGAACATAAAAAGGACGGACAAGGTTTTAAAGCACCATTTCCACGATACTGAATATGGAAGATAAACACAAATACATTTTGTTGAAAGTAATAAAAAATAATTCAGATGTCCATCAATTAATAAGGGAGGGATTGACTTTTCCTAGAATAGCAGAACTTAATGCGGAAGCGATTAAGGAGGGATATGTTACATACTCAAAAGAGAGTATAAGGTTATCAGAAAAGGGAATAGCTAAATTACATGATCTTGATATCAAGTTTAAAAAGGTAAATAAGGATGAATGGATTGAAAAAGATATTAAAAACATGATTCCAAAATTAGATAAGAATGTTATTTTTGTCCCTAAGCAAAACGAGTTAACTTTTTAGTTCTTTTGAGATACTTCTTCAACTTCGGCTGAAGACGGAGCAGTGAGTCACTGTTCTGTAAATGAATGGGCTTTCAAGCATCAGGGCGAAAAGCTTCTCCGCCAGAGCTCCGAAGCTTTTCGCCCTGTATCGATAATTTGAGTGTGGGAAGGGTAACCTTCCCCACTCAATAAGCGAATCAATAAATGAACTTTGAGCAATATAGTTTAGCGTTTTCTCGTGAGGCAAGCCAATCAGGTTACACCGAACAAAGCATAATTCGTTGCTTGAAGTATGCAGAGAAATTATTTTCAAATAAAGTTCCTGTAATTTACAACACCTCTCATTTATCTGTATTAGTCGGCTACAGAAAAAACTATTTAAAGAAAGCATCCTTTTATACACCCTATTTTTATCGCAATTTTGAAATCTTAAAAAAAAATGGTTCAAAAAGAATTATTTCCGAACCATTACCAAGCTTAAAGGAAATTCAGATTTGGATCCTTAATAATATTCTTTACAATATCGAAGTAAGCAGATTTGCAAAGGCCTACATTCGTAAATCCCATATTAAGCAGAATTTGGTATTTCATAAAGGACAGCTTCAAGTTTTAAAACTCGACATAGAAAATTTCTTTACCTCAATCAAGCTCAGTTCAATTCAAGACATTTTTATGTCAGTTTGGTACTCTCAATTAATTTCTAATCTACTTGCTAAACTTTGCTGCCACAGAGGTTCTCTTCCGCAAGGGGGACCCACAAGTCCTTATCTCTCAAATCTATATTTGAAATCGGTAGATGAATCTATATATCACTACTGTATGCAGAAAGAAATAAGATTTACTCGTTATGCAGATGATATGACATTTTCAGGTGTATTTGAGGAAAAAGGACTGATCAAATTTGTAACGGAAGAACTACGTATCTTAGATTTGAAAATAAACGAGAAGAAAACCAAAATGATGTCAAGAAGTTCTAGGCAGCTTGTGACTGGAGTAGTGGTAAATGAGAAACTTCAAGTGCCATTCTACAAACGAAATAAATTACGACAGGATCTTTACTACATCAAGAAATTTGGATTAGAAAATCATATGCAGAGAAGGAAAATCACTAAATCAAGTTATATTGAACATCTCTTGGGCAAAATCAATTTCATTCTTAGCATTAACCAGGAGGATCAAGAGTTTTTAAGTTACAAGAATTACTTAATCGAATTGAAACGAAAATCAAGAGAAATACGGCCTGAATAAAAGTAGAGTATAATTCTCAACAATAGAATATCCTAGCACTTATTGCAATCTTCACCATTGACCCTTTCACTCCCCCAAAAACAATTATTGATTAATCGCCATTGTCGATGCTACTGTCATCGAGCTGACGCGCTTCCCTAGTGCAAGTCCTTAAAAGGATTTGAACCAAAGTAGATTTGTAGTCATCCATGAAGATTAATAAGTTTGCAAAGAAAATTATCGGTTAAACTATAATGGCTAAAACAATTAGAGTTAGAAAAGATGGGAATGTTTGGATTGCTAAGAAAGATGGCTCATCCCGTGCATCTGCAATTCGGAATACACAAAGAGAGGCATACTTGGCCGCAAGAGAAATTGCACTCAACCAGGGGTTGACAATCACAGTTCATGCTCCAAATGGACAAATTCAAAAAGTGGTTCATCCTAAGGAGAATTTAAATGAGGATGATTGTTTCATCACAACTGCTTGTGTTAGGTATTACAACTTACCCGACAACTGCTATCAACTGCAAAAACTTCGTTCTTTTCGTGACAACTATTTGAAAAATCAAAAAGATGGAAACGATTTAATTCAGCAATATTATTCAGTTGCACCCACTCTTGTAAAGCTTTTGAATGAGCAAACCAACAAGGGGAATCTTTTTAGGGAAATATTTCATCAAATAAATACTGCATGTGCATTGATTGAAATTAAGGAAAATGCTAAAGCAAAGAATATATATATCCAAGTGGTTTCAAATCTCTTAAAGTATTTTCAACTCAGCTAAATGGCCGTTAGTGCAAACACTCTATTTCACTTCACTGCAAAGGAAAGTTTAAAAGGCATTTTAAGCTCGCAGGGTTTCTTTGCTCAATATTCAGAAGAACATTTTGAAGACATCTTGCCAGAATCAAGCATCTACCGAGTTAGTCTTATTCCTTTAGTCAGTTTTTGTGACCTCACTATCATTCAACTTTCCCGTGAATCTATTCACACAACAGATTTTGGTAACTATGGAATTGGTTTGACAAAAAATTGGGGAATTAAGATGAGAGTTTCACCAGTTGTTTATGTTCACGAAAATTCTCAGCCGTCAAGTCAGCTTTACAACCTTATTAAACTTTTCCGCAGATACGATGAAGAACATGAAGCGGAAGAAATCATTTCACAGGCTAGGCGAGAGTTGGTTGATTCTTTCAAATTCATAAAGCCATACAAAGGCAGATGGCAGAAGGGAAAGGAAATTTTAAGTACTAATGATGATGTCATTTACTACAATGAGCGAGAGTGGAGATATTGTCCTCCTCTACAAGAATCAAAAGTTGTTTCAGGAGTGACAGCAATTGCAAGAAAGCGGCAAGTCCGTTTAAATAGGGCACTCAAAAAGAAACTCATTCATTTCAATCCTAATGATGTAAAGTTTATTATCATCAAAGAAAAAAGTGAAATCGATGAATTTATAAAAATCATTCTTGCAATGGACATAAATAAAAAGCAAATTAACGAACTCATCACTAAGATCATCACCTTTCAAGAAATTAACGAGGATTACTAGTTATAGCATTATCAGAATAAGCCGAAGAAAATAGGATTATGGAGTTTATAAAATGTATAGGAATTTATGAAAAACCCACGCCCACTGGTTTGCAGACAAGCCTCGTGCTAGCGCACCGCATTTGGCGCAAGCATCCGCTTGTGTCCTCCATTAAAATGCGTCCCCTTTTCTATCATTGAATTGTAATACAAGGAGTCTTTGTTTCGCATAGAGCTATCCCAAATTTTAATATTTTTGAGAGTTATTATCCCTAGATCCTATGAGCAGAAAATATAAATTTCGCAACAATAGTAAGTTATACTTCGTCAGCTTTGCTGTCATTAACTGGATTGTTTTTTATCAAAAATGAGTACAAGGAAGTACTGATTGATAGTTTAGCATATTGCCAGAAATTTAAAGAACTGGAATTCTATGCCTGGCTGAAACAGGAAATAAAATCGCAGAAGCATTATAAAGATATATCAAGCATGGCGATAGTTCCATTGTCATTGGCGGCGTAAACTATATTCGAATTTCTTTTATCTATAACAATTGAATTAACAGGCCATAACAATAGTATTGATTTGATTTCCATTCCTGTGTCTTTATCCCAAAGTTTGATGGTCTTATCATAAGATCCGGAAATAATGGTTTTGCCGTCCTGGCTTTCGACTACGCTTCGTATAGAAGATCCATGACCCGTAAAAGTTTTGATTTCCTTTCCTGTGGCTTTATCCCAAAGTTTGATGGTCTTATCAACTGATCCGGAAATAATAGTTTTACCGTCCAGACTTTCGACTAAGCTTCGCACAGAATATAGATGTCCCGAAAAAGTTTCGATTTCTTTGCCTGTGGCTTTATCCCAAAGTTTGATGGTATTATCATCAGATCCGGAAAGAATGGTTTTGCCGTCATGGCTTTCGGCTACGGTTCGTACAGAAGATCGATGTCCCGAAAAAGTTTTGATTTCTTTGCCTGTGGCTTTATCCCAAAGTTTGATGGTATTGTCATCAGATCCGGTAATAATATTTTTGCCATCTTGGCTTTCGACTACGCTTATTACAGAATATAGATGTCCCAAAAAGGTTTTGATTTCTTTACCTGTGGCTTTATCCCAAAGTTTGATGGTCTTATCAGAAGATCCGGAAATAATGGTTTTGCCGTCATGACATTCAGCCACGCTTTGTACAGAATCGCGATGTCCCGAAAAAGTTTTGATTTCTTTACCTGTGGCTTTATCCCAAAGTTTTATGGTCTTATCATCAGATCCGGAAATAATGGTTTTGTCGTCCAGGCTTTCAGCTAAGCTTCGTACAGAAGATCGATGTCCCGAAAAAGTTTTGATTTCTTTGCCTGTTGTTTTATCCCAAAGTTTGATGGTCTTATCATAAGATCCGGAAATAATGGTTTTACCGTCCAGGCTTTCGGCTACGCTTAGTACAGAATATAGATGTCCCGAAAAAGTTTTGATTTCTTTGCCTGTGGCTTTATCCCAAAGTTTGATGGTATTGTCATCAGATCCGGAAATAATGGTTTTGCCGTCCAGGCTTTCAACTAAGCTTCGTACAGAAGATCGATGTCCCGAAAAAGTTTTGATTTCTTCACCTGTGGCTTTATCCCAAAGTTTGATGGTCTTATCAGAAGATCCGGAAATAGTGGTTTTACCGTCCAAGCTTTCGGCTACACTTAGTACAGAATATTGATGTCCCGAAAAAGTTTCGATTTCTTTTCCTGTGGCTTTATCCCAAAGTTTGATGGTATTATCATAAGATCCGGAAATAATAGTTTTTCCGTCCAGACTTTCAGTTACGCTTAGTACAGAATCATGATGTCCCGTAAGAGATTTGATTTCATTGCCTGTGGCTTTATCCCAAAGTTTGATGGTCTTATCAGAAGATCCGGAAATAATGGTATTGCCGTCATGGCTTTCCGCTACACTTAGTACAGTAGATCGATGTCCCGAAAAGCTTTTAATTTCCTTTCCTGTGGCTTTATCCCAAAGTTTGATGGTCTTATCATAAGATCCGGAAATAATAGTTTTGCCGTCCATGCTTTCGGCTACGCTTTGTACAGAATCATGATGTCCCAAAAAAGTTTTGATTTCTTTGCCTGTGGCTATATCCCAAAGTTTGATGGTCATATCAGAAGATCCGGAAATAATGGTTTTACCGTCATGAGCTGCAACAACACAATTGATTTTAAAATAATGTCTTAAATTCGGACTGCCTAAAAACCCCCGAAGTTGTGGTGTTTGCTTCTTATGATAAGCAAAGTTTTTATCTTCAGATTGATAGCTAACACTGTCGAGTTGCAAT
Organism: Chitinophagaceae bacterium; assembly: GCA_016704325.1. Classification (GTDB taxonomy): domain Bacteria; phylum Bacteroidota; class Bacteroidia; order Chitinophagales; family UBA10324; genus JACCZZ01. The sequence goes on along the minus strand of JADJAG010000004.1, from coordinate 428,726 downwards.
ACATTTCCAATTTCAAAACCAGAAACTTCACGATTTTTGATTTTCCATGCTTCGTAAATATCCTTTTCAACAACAGCTTCAATAAAGCTTGAGGCGGCTTCAAAACCCGCTGGTGATTCATAAAGCTTTTCAAAAGGTATGTGATTATCAAAAATATAAGAGCAGGATAGCTTCGACAGGTTAACGGCACTTTTAGTATATTCTTCAAGAATTTTCGTATTGCTTGAAATTAACCGGTTTTCCAGTATTTCATATATCCAGGAAATAGATGCATAACCATTTTTTACCTTATTATCAATGTTCGATTTGTTTTGTTCAATCTTGAATTGACTTTTTTCGTTGGTGATACAACGTTCCAATTCAGCCAGCGATTGCAGGGAAGCATTAAAGACAATTTCTCTTTGGCTTTCCTTACAATTATCATGTAAGCTTTTCAGATGATAGAGAAGTAATAGACCATTAGCTAAGGAACTTCCTGATGCGATTGGAATTGTTTCCTTTTTTACGAATTCAATTTTACCCGGGGCAACGTAGTTTTTTAGGTTGAAACCGGGAATTGCAGAATTAAGTCCGGGTGCATTATTCTCCAATCTTTTGCTTATGAACCGAGCAGCGAGAAACTCCATGATGTTCTGATGGATGAAAACAAAACTATCAACACCCGATGATATAATTAAATGTTCATGTCTCATGTGGACAATCCATCTGTTTGTCAGGGCAAGTGATTTTACTTTATCGTTATTAAAATCTATTTCCTTAATTTGATTCCACATACGCAATAAAATAAACTTGACTAAAAAGTCCAGCATCTTATAACGAGTTTCAAATTTTTCAAAGTAGTTGTAGTAAACCAACAGGAGAATAGCAGTCAGGGGCGTACCACCGATCTTCTCAACAAAATCTTTACGCCAGTATTCTTCACTAAATTTTTAAAAATATAACTTTCCCTGCCATAGAGAAAAACAGCAATGTCATTCAATTGCTCTTTTGTTAAAGAGCATACTTCATAATGATGTTCATTCTCAGTAGTGAAGTAGGCATTACGCTCCGAGTATCTTGAAGTAAGGAAAATACTGCTTCCATTGTTTTCGTTTATCAAAAACTTTGCAATAGAGGCAAGATCATTTTTTATCTCACTACTTTTAGCTTCATCGAATCCATCAATCAGCACCCAAAGTCTTCCCTGCATAAAAGAATGAAAGACCTGAGCGCTTGCACTTTCAAGCTGTTCTTTTTCAATTTCAGTTAAGCTTTCCGGATTTTCGAAAACAAAGCAGTAGGTGAGATATTCAATTATCCTGCCGGTGTTTTTATAATTTGCTGTTTCGTTGTGATAATACTTTTGTAAGTATTCCTTAAGAGATATGATACTTTTACATTGAATGAAAAGGGTGACTAAGAATTTCTCATCGTTAATATTTTCGTTAACTTCGAAATTTCTGTATGCGAAATACCTCATTGCTGTAGTTTTACCTGAACCTGGTAAGCCGAAAATGATACCCATTTTATTGGGTTCATAGAACTCGCTAACCTTAAATGTCCTGTACTCTTCAAGCTCTTTTTTTTTCTCCATTTCGTGTTGAACTTCAAGAGATTCATGCTTTTTATACCTGCTTTGTTCAATGGATTCCTTTTTTAACTGGCCCTTAAAAGTGAGATTAATAAAGTTATCTCCCATGTTAAATGGTTTCGATACATTGCCAAAAACCGGAATTTTCTGGCAGTCTATTTTTAGATGCGCAAGTTTTTCCCTGAGTGCTTCTGATTCAATTTGGATTTGAGGGAATTCAATTTTATAGGTGTTAATTGAATTACCCAATCCTTTTAGACGTATGCTTTCAAATCGAATTGTTTTTAATTGTAACTCTTGAAAAGTTTTTTCAAGGCAATCTCTTAAACTTTCGGTAATCAGTACTTCGTTACGTTTGGCACTTTTCTCAAGCCGGAAATTTTTTATTGCTTCGGCATCCAAAATATCCTTAATTTTTCCGTCTTCTGATATCTCAAGTTGGAATTGGGCATAATGAGCAACAACTCTGATTCGAATTCTAAAATCTTCGGTATCAAAATCACAGTCAATTGTTTTTGTTCGTAACTCAGTTATCAAAACCGGAAATTCATCAACATCAGCAGCGTCCATGAACATCAGTAAAGCATCACCACTGGTTTTTATGTGTCTCGCTTTCGTTCCAAAGAAATCAACTACTTTATTGAAAATACTTTCGATGCCTTGCTGTTGAAAAGCAGTTAACCGAGCCATCTGCGGAGTAAAGTCAACGACATCAATTATAAAAAAGATGCCTCGTTTGATTTGATAGTTTGACAATTTTCCTGACATAGGCACAAAATAGGTTATTTAAAGAAAGTAATGGCAATCATCAATAGGGATTGTTGGCTTAAGGTATCGATTGTGGCAAATTTTTGTGGTAGCATCCCTGTTTGGAGCGTCCTTGTGCCTTCCATTAAAAGCATCCGCTTTTCTATGCCTGATTGACAATCTGTTGAAGTCAACATTTAATTTCAAGTATTCTAAATATCAATATCTTTTGGTGACCTACTTCGAAGAATTGATTTTATAATAGCGCAAGAGATTATGCATAGAACCGCATTTAATTTTTAGGAATAAGATTATCGATAGTTGAAATACTCTTTTGTAGTTGATCAAAAATTGCACTTTCACCCTTCAATACTATATCTATGTGTATAAAGAAAAGATTAATGTTTTCTGGTCCAATATTTTTAGTGGTGCTTTCCCAAATTTGATAAATTCTGTAGAATAATTCTCGAATTTGCATAAGACCAATTGAAATTTCATCTTGTAGTTCTGGTTTGATTTCTTCATACCAATCCATAATAATTGCGGAAAAAAAACTATCAAAAAGCCAGAAATCGATAAAGGCGAATGGCATATGATTTTTTAATTTGAATTCATCTTCTTGAGACTTTACTCCCTTTATCTCGTCAAAGAATTTCTCAATAATATTTTTGACACTATTAAGCATGTACAAATAATCTTGTTGTTCATCAAGGAATCGTTGGCGGGAGTAATAATGTTCCAACTCTAAGAAATCTGAGACTGGGCTATCCGCAGATTGCGGATTGTCAATAATTGCATTTATTTTTTGATGCAAATCAGCTTCAAAAAACCTGAATGCAGCTTCATATTCAAAATGTTCCTTTTCATAGTTGTACTGAAAGCAATAATAACTGTTCAGGTCAGAAGGAACTGAAGATAAATCTTGACTGATAATTATGGTTCCAAGCTTAAGGGAATGTCGAATTCCGAGCTCATAATAGACATTTGCCTTTTGGCCTGTTACGTCTGCAATTACAATTTCTGAATCATTCAATTGCTGGACGATGCCTTTTATAAAACTTCCGGGCACTAATTGCGATCTCTGACATATTATTTTCCTAGACGGGAAACTCTCAACTGCTTTTTTAATCCAATCGCTGTAAATTGATAACCATTCCTTTTCAGAAATTTGAATCTCTTTTCCATCTTTTAAATGTTTTGTGCTGGAAAAAGGCATAATCACAAAGCATTTTAATGTCAGCGTGGCTATAGGTGCAGTTAAGTTCATTGCACAAACATAACGTTACTTTTATTTTTACATCACTCTTTTTCCACACGATAGAGCATTCTCGTTGACCCAAATTCATAATCCAAGTCTGATGAGCCTTTGTATTTTAGATCCAATAATACTACACAGAAACATTTTTATCATCCCCCGTTTTGAGCGGACGCTTACGCCAAACGGAGATTCTGCGGATCATCTTCACGCCCTCGATCCCATTCATGCGCGGCACGCCTACATACATGATCACCACCTTGGGGCGCGTCTGTCGGATGTTCCATGACACATCGCGGTAATGGGCGAAAGAACCAACAGGCGTAGAAAAATTGTAAGCGTTTACCGTTGACCACCCAACTAATGACAGAGCTCGCAACAGCAATGTCAGAAACGATTCTCCTATTTAAACAAAGTAATTATCGTGGTCAAGAATTCAAGAATAATTTTTATCAGGTCTTTATTTGCAATCCACCAATTAGCTACCCCCTTATTGTTTCGAAGTTTCGATTTCATGATCTATTTTTCCGTAAAGAAAAATGAGTGATTTAAGATGGGTTGGAGAAGAATGGAAAAAGTGTAAGAGGGACATTTTTCCCTACTCAAAAAAACTCATGGAATGGTGTTATTTCCACCCAGCCATCCTTTGACTTGAGATTCTTGTCGTGTATAGATTGCAGGTGCCGTTTGTTTGCCCGGAGCTTCGACAGAAGCTTCTTCTCGATGTTCTCTATTATATCTTCATTAAGAGATGTTGGTCTAACTTTAAGAAGTCCTGATAGTATCATTAACTTTCCAATGAACAAAAACATTTTTCTCCGTGAGTAAAGCTTTTTTAGTCGCTTCACTTCCCCAACATACTTTGCATGGTCACCTAGTAAATCAAATGCGGAATTGAAAAGGTACTGACGGAGGTAATCGAAGATTACCGATGAATAATAACTCTGTGAATGTTTTTCTGCGTTCTTGTGTCCCATGAACATATCACTCTCACCATATTGCTGACGATGGTCGTATGACATTTTCACTATCTCGTAATCTTTTGTTGCCTCATAGTTCTGCAAGACCCTTTGTATGAATTGCGCAGCTATGTGTCCTTTGAATTTTCTGCTTTTCAAATTTCCGAAGTTAGGAACACCTCTTTCGTTTGTTCCTTCAAGCCGTTCATGATATTCAAAAACAACTCCTCTAAGCAGTAATTTATTTTGAACAAATTCTTCCAGCATGTCAAGAGCTTGAAACATTTCTTTTTTCCAATGTAATTCTTCGTAGAAGTTCGTGCTGAATGTTGCCTCGCATGAAGCAAAAGCCATATTGAGAAATGCCCAAATCAAATCAGGGTGCATCTGCTCCGGCATGTTAAACTCATTAAGCAAAGCAACCACAGCCTTGTATTTTGTTTCTGGAATATGGTAAAAGTTCAAGTGACCTAATTCACCCGTCTGTGAAAATTTTCCTTCAGCATCAACCTTTACCATAGGTTTGTTATGCGCAAGCATCCTGTTCAGTGGGTGCTCAAGTGGTGGAGCAAATTCTACTGTTCCATCATGGGGAATAATGTATGCCCACTTGCGTTTGAAATCATCATCAATATTTTTTTGAATCTGATTCTTGTTTAGCTTAACTCGTGATGGTTTCTTTTGATGTTTCATCTGATTAGGTTTCCTGTTAGATCAAAGGATGTCAATATCAATCTTAAAAAGTAAATAAAACGTACCAGCGATCCGAAATCAATTGGACTCCACCCGATTCTTCTTAACATTCAAGAACACAATCTCTCCATCCACCGAATCAGTCACAATCTTCTGGTCGCTTTAGATCTGCCGCAAAGCTAGTGCACGGCGATCGCGTGCTCTTCATTTTTTCTGTTTTTGATTCGATTCCCTCCCAAAGGGCAAAGCTGATCAATTTCCTTCTCATACGCTGGCTGCCTATTTGGATGATATTACCCTTGATGGAAGATTAAAGTTGTGCTTGTCAGAAAAACTGGAAGAGAAATAATTCGCAATGTCACATGGTTGGGGATTAGCATTTCTGCAACGCAAGCTGCAATTGCTTACTGCCTGACAAATTGGAAGGAAGTTTCCCAGCCTCGATCCAGATGCAGTGGAAAGATTAAATGCTGGTGTAGAAATCTGTAACACGACTTCTATTTAGTTATGCGCTTGACGCTAACTTGTTGAGCTCTTACATGTGGACGGTCACGCGTGAAAAACGCTTGTGATTAAAAATCCGGACACGGGAATATTGTTGCAACCCTATAGGTAAAACAATTTTTGTCTTCGTTACCTTATCAGTGTCACAACTCCTTTTTTTTGTTTTTTAATTTGAGACTCCATCTTGTATGTTAAAAGATATGTATAGACTTCTATCTCACAGTCAACACCGTTATGCTTCCCATCCCATTTTTCATTCTGATTGGTTGATTTGTAAACTAATTTCCCCCATCTATTAAAAATCACTAAATCGTATTCCTCAAAAGCACATTGGGTAATTGGAAAAAACACATCATTGCTTCCGTCAGCATTAGGCGTGAATGCATTTGGGATATAAGCAACGCAATCTTCGCAAGATTGCTCCTCTACAAAAATTGATATCGTTCGATTTTCGCACACCCCTATGAAACTAATTGTATATTCTCCAGGCTCACTAACATATCTTGGAGTGCCTGAAAAGCCATCAGACCATACAATTGAATCTGTGATCCCGTCAGTCGGTCCAATAAGCACTGAATCACCAATGCATAATTGAGCAATAACATCAAAAGATGGCAAGGGAGGATCACCTTCGAATATTGTCAAATTTAAAGAAACTACGCTGTCACAACCTGCTGCGCTGGTTAAAGTAAAGCTGGGAGTATTGGTGCTGGCGGTGTAGGTTATGCCATCAATCCATGTGAAGGAATTACAAGCCGTTTGAACATCAGTTGTATTGATTACATTGTTAATGGTCAGATTTAAAGAAACTACGCTGTCACAACCTGCTGCGCTGGTTAAAGTAAAGCTCGGCGTATCGGTGCTGGCGGTATATGTTATGCCATCAATCCAAGTGAAGGAATTACAAGCCGTTTGAACATCGGTGGTATTGATTACATTGCTAATTGTCAGATTTAAAGTGACTACGCTGTCACAACCTGCTGCGCTGGTTAAAGTAAAGATGGGAGTATTGGTGCTGGTGGTGTAGGTTATGCCATCAATCCATGTGAAGGAACTACAGGCCGTTTGAACATCGGTGGTATTGATTACATTGCTAATTGTCAAATTTAAGGTAACAACGCTGTCACAACCTCCTGCGCTGGTTAAAGTAAAGCTCGGCGTATTGGTGCTGGCGGTGTAGGTTATGCCATCAATCCATGTGAAGGAATTACAAGCCGTTTGAACATCGGTTGTATTGATTACATTGCTAATTGTCAAATTTAAAGTGACTACGCTGTCACAACCTGCTGCACTGGTTAAAGTAAAGCTGGGAGTATTGGTGCTGGCGGTGTAGGTTATGCCATCAATCCATGTGAAGGAATTACAAGCCGTTTGAACATCAGTGGTATTGATTACACTGACTACCACATCGAAAGAAGCTGAGGCTGTGTCTCCATTACAATCTGTAACAACAACCGTGTAAACAGACGTTTGCGTCGGGCTTAATGTGATCGGGTTTGTAGTGCTTGTAATATTAGGATTCCAGGTGTATGTATAAGGCTCCAGACCTCCGGTAACCTGAGCAGTAACGACGACGCTTTGTCCCTGACAAATATTAAAATCCGGCACATCAACTGCTAATGGCACCGTTGATATTGGGATAATGGATACAGCATCCAGAAAGATATAGGCAGCATTTATAAAACCCTGCGTACCATAAGAAACTGAAGTTTGGTTAGCTTGTGAATAAAAATTCCCAAAAGTGAAATAGCTATAAGGTTGATCTGCAACAAATGTGAAAGTGAATGTTTGCCATTGAGCTGAGCTGAACACGCCGGGAACAATATAATCCAGGTTTGTTATTGGGATGACATTGCTTGTGCCTGCACTTTGTAGTATTGGTCCCACACTCAGTGAAGCGCCCCAACCGTCAACATAAAGTCCACCCACATTTGGGGTACCCGCTGTAATCGAATAGCTCATCGTATAGCTTTGGCCTACTACCAATGGGGAGGTTAGTGATATAGCGATGTATTCCCGAAAAGCCGGAACCAAATCGATTGTTCCTGCTAACCCCATAACAGCGCTTCCGTCAAGCGGATTTACCACGGCAAAGTAGTTTGATGGTAAGGAAGAATACTGGCCCTGACCTAATAAGTGATAATAGTCGGGAGTGCCATTGGTTGTATTACAGTTAGCAGATGTAGCAGCATTATTCCACCCTACCGCTAAATTCCAATCACAATCATCATTGGGAAGAGCGCTGAAAGTCTCGAAACTGCCATTTGGTACAAGATTATCACATTGTCCAAATAAGTTTGTAGAAGTAAAAAATAAACACGAAACTATTGTTGTTTTAAAAATTGAATAAAGGGGTTTCATTTTTTTTGGTAATTGAATTTGTTGATTAAAATAGCTTTCAATCGCGCAAATCAACTTTTTTCAGTATTTGAATCGGGCTAAACTATACTATATTTCCTTTAAGCTAAGTTGTTAAGGTTTAATTACTGCCAAAGTAAATGGTTGAATGGTTAAATGATTAAATGGTTAAATGGTTAAATGGTTGCGGCGAAGCCGGAGAAGAGTTCCGTTGTTGCCGGGCATTCATATTATCACTAAAATTGTTTTCATTTTAAGACTGACTTTTATTGACTGGCTATATATATTTTGAAAGTTAATTGATTGATTAACTTTTTATATCTTTCCCATATGAAAATATCCTCTCCGCTTTATCTAAGACTGATTTCTTATACAGGTGTTGCTGCTGCATTGGTTGCCGCGAATAATAAAGTTGCAGAAGCGCAAATTATTTATACTGATATAAACCCGGATTATACTCATCCTGATTGGACTTCAGGTCTTTACCTATTAGATATAAACAATGATGGGATTGCTGATTTCGAGTTTCATACCAAAGGGTTTAACGCAGCAGGATATTACGGCAGTTGTGATTGGGCATCAAAATATATGGAGGCTCTGGGAAGCAATGAAATAATGAATATTGGTAAACCTGTTGACAACGGTTTTTTGATTGGGTCACAAGAAAACTGGAATGATAACGCCGATTTGGTTAAGCTCATTTGCTCAAACAGTTCCAGTGATGACTATTGTTTTGTCATTATTCAGGGAACTGGGAAGATGAGTGGGGTTCAAAATTTATTGGGTTGCGATTTGTGAAAGACAATATGACTTTTTACGGTTGGATACGATTAAAGCTTATTGCCAATTTTTTGGAGGATTATGCTTTTCAAAGTATACCTGGTGAACCTATTATTTCCGGTGTAGTAGAAAATTGCGATACACTTCAAATTACAGTCTCGCCGGAAGATCCAGTGCATGTCTGTGCCTTTTTAGATGAAAATTTGGAAGCAGATTATCCCGCAACCCCTTATAATGTGAATTTTCGCTGGCAAAAGGATAACATTGATATTCCTGGTGAAGAATCAAAGACACTTGTTGTCAGCCAACCAGGAATTTACAGGGCAATTATTGACGGATACGGATGTGCTGATACTTCAAATGCCGTTCCGGTAACGTATAGTACCATCATATCACCACCACCCGTAATCAGTCAGCACCTGGACACGTTATTCTCGAGTCCACAATCAAATTACATGTGGTATAAATACAACATGCTCATTCCGGGTGCAACCAATCAATATTACGTGATCAGTGAAGATGCGTTGTATCACTGCGGATACGTTGATTCACTGAATTGCTTGTCTTATCTTTCAAATTTTTATGCCATTACCTGTGCAAACACCAGTGTTTCAATCATCCAGGAGTCACCGGGCATAGCCTGTGCCAACGGCTCTTATACCATATACTCCTCCGCACTTCCTGCGAATTGCATTTATCAATGGCTGCATAACGGAGAACCGATTCCTGGACCAAACTATTATAGTTATGCTGCAATCGAGGCAGGAGATTATTCTGTTGCAATTGAAGGTTACCAGGGTTGCAAGGATACATCTTCTTTGTTTCAGGTTATTATAGATACGGTTCCTACCCCACATATTACTTTGGTGAATGATTCTGTTCTTCAATCCAGTTCGTCCACCGGAAACGAGTGGTATCTTAATAATGTTTTTATTCCCGGAGCTAATGGCACCACCTATGTTCCTGAAGTGCAGGGTTCCTACCATGTAAAGGTCACCGACAGCTACAATTGTTCCTCTGTTTCAGCCCCTTACTATTTCTATCCCGTTGGTATGTCAAATACAATAGAAAATGATTTTAGCGCAATTGTGAACCAAAGACAAATCGTTCTCAAATTCCCCTCTCAATATTTGAATGGCAGGTTAAGTTTGCTTAACACAGCGAGTCAACACCTGTTTGAGTCAACAATCAATCATTCCATTATGATAATTGATGTAAGCACCTTTCCGCAGGGAGTATATGTTGTTATGGCTGATGATGGAAAAAAAAGAAGGGTAAAAAAAATATTTATCGGAGAATAATCTCACTCGCCTCGTTCGTTTGCACATTAAGCTAAGAAGATTCGATAAAAATTGTGAGGACACAATCGTTGGTGTTCGGCGTTGGTTATGTCTTCACAACCAACTTTTATTAGCGCCATCTTACTCCTCAGGTTTAAAGCGCTCCCAGTATTCCCTGGGTGTCACAATTTTTGTCCGCTTATATTTTTTGATTGTAAAGTCGTTGGTATTTCCTGTGATAAGAAAATCGGCTTTGCATTCATCAGCAAGTTCCAACAATTTGTTGTCGTCTTTGTCGGAAATAATTGTTAGTTTTTTTCGTGGAATAAATTTGAAAGACTTCGACTCAATATCGGCTGTAAGCAGTTCTGCCTTGTTAAGAAATGCTGCATATTTAGCAAACTTCTTTCTATTTAAAACTGCGTAATATTCTTCAAGAAGGGCATCGGAAACGCACAATTCAATTTTTCCTTCTGCAAACAAGTCATTTATGATCAGGTATGGATAGCTCCGTTGAATAAGAGCGGATACAAATACATTTGTATCAATTACGAGTTTTGCATTCTTTCTAACGGCTTTGACCTCCTTTGTAATTTCGTCCATAGTCATTTTTGAAAGTCCGAATTTCTCCGATACTTCAATGCATTTATTAAGCGTCTGTTTAGTCAGTTCTTTGCTTACCAGGTCCACAAATTCTGAAAAGGTGATCCTGTCCTTTTTAATCCCAAATTTGTCCAATTCGAGGTCTGATATTGAAATATTGAGTGTTCTCATTATTAATTTTTTGCGGTTCAAATTTAGTGGTTTTTCGCTACTTTTTCGGAGTGATAATCTATAAACAGTTAGTTCAATTTAACTTTGGGGGAACAAATAAAATTCTCTCCCCTTTTTGGCACAATCGTCCGCTTTTCTATCATGCTGCAAACAAAGTGAGTCTGAAGCCCTGAAAAGTTACAGGGAATTTTAACCTGTACTGCCCTAGGGTCGACATATTGCGTATCGAAAAGATTCACGGCCTCAGATAAAAGCCGCGCAATTGCCTAGCTGCAAACAAGCGCGAGAATTCATTAAGACTCAGAATTATCGCTAATTGATAGCTTTGCAGCAAACGCAAAGACGCGACGGTGAAAAAAGCATTTCTCATCCTTATTTTATGGGCACTTGGTGCTTGCACAACCAGGCCGGTAGTTCAGGTCTCACGCATTGGTGAACTTGAAGACATGATCAAAAAGGTGACCTGGCTACTTAAGCAAAGCTTGGAAAGATTAAATGCTGGTGCGAAATCTGTAACACGACTTCGATTTAGTTATGCGCTTGACGCTAACTTGTTGAGCTTATACATGTGGACGGTGATTAAGTCATCGGATGACTTCGAAGGCTTCTCACTCGCGCTCGTTTGCAGGCAAGCCTTGAGGGAGGCTAATCCCGCTAAAAAGCGGGACAGGCTGAGTGCGTATGTCCTACTTCTCTATTATAACTTTATCCCCATTTTTTCAATATAGGATATCCTGACAGCACAACATAAATTTCTAAACTCCGAAGGATTAAAAACCTTCCCTCATTAAGTCCGGATTGAAATAAATCCGGACTAACGAGGGGGACAGCTACATCAAATTGTTTACTGCTACAATTTTAAACTGGCAAAATCTTTTAAAGCCAGACAAATATAAACAGATCATAGTCGATAGCATGAAGTTTTTAGTTGATGCCAAACGCGTTTGGATCTATGGTTTTGTGATCATGCCAAATCATCTGCATATTCTTGAGCCTCTGGTTGGTGTTTTCACCAACATAGTTATGAAGTGGTCGGTGAAAACACCGACCACAGGCTGAAGACTGGTGCCAGCGGGCAACATTCCCGAATAAAAAAGCCACCGGATGATAGGTGGCTTTGTAAAAAAGAATCAGTTTGACTGCTTACCTGATCAATTGCATTTGCCTGCTTTCAATTTGCTTTCCGTCAATGATAAGTGTATACTGATAGGTTACGGCAGCAAGTGATCCGGCTTCCACGATGGTATGTGTTTCATCACAGCTTACAGCCTCTGGTTGGTGTTTTCACCAAGCAGCGTAATGAAGTGGTCGGTGAAAACACCGGCCACAGAATGAAGAAGTGAAACTTAACAGCAGAAAAACTTATTGAAGAATCACTTTTGTCGTAGCTGCCGGTTTTCCTTCACTTTTAATATGCACATAGTAAATACCTCTTGGTAAGTGAGCAACAGGAATTACTGTTGCTTTTGTTTTCATGATCTCTATTCCCATCGGAGTGAACAAAGTGGTTTCAACTGAAAAGCCATTTATATACAACAGATCTGTGGCAGGATTTGGAAAAGGCACATAATTTCCTGATAGCTGCTGCTGCGAGATGCCGTCAAACAAGGGTCCGCACTCGAAGGTGATGGTATCCCATGCATACGTCAGGATGCTGCCCTCATAAACAGTGCAAACGAGGTATCCAAAAAGCGCCTCAATTTGGGAGGCTGTTGCATAATCTACCTGGTATAAAAAAGTGGCATTGGGTCCAACCCCTTCCATAAACTTCAATTCCTCATCAATGAACCCACCTCCGAAATGGTAATCAAGTGTAAGCACCTTTTTGCCATTGACCAACTCCGCTTCAGCCACATGTGCATAGGCCTCACCATAAGGAAACATCTTCACATAAAATGAATCACCTGCGGAAAGACTGAGGTCCATGATCAGGTATTCCGAAGTATCCTCAATACCCAATAACCAGGCTTTTCCTGTGGACGGATCTTCACGCAAATAACCTGCAACTCCCTGAAAGGTGCCTTCTTCCAGCATAACTTCATGGTACAACTTTGAACCTATGGTAACTGTATCACCCAAATAAAGATGTTCAATAAAAGCGCCATCCCAGATTTCATGTTTTATGTACCAGGAAGTGGAATCGCTAATAAGTGGCTGGTATTGTGCGAAAGATGAAGCTGAAATCAATATCAGGAAAAGTGTAATAGTGTATCTCAACTGATCAGGGTTATACTTTCAAATATAGTTTAAAATCCCGTCAAACAGCTTTCAGCCTTTAGTTGGTGTTTTCTTCAACCAGCGTTATGAAGCGGTCGGTGAAAACACCGGCCAGAGGCTGAAAAAACGTATTAGATTCACATTGCTTTACCAGTATAAGATTTGGAGGATAATTGAACTTCTTTCAACCTATCAGCAAGTTTGTGTAAAGCACTTTCAATTTTTCCAACCTGTTCTTGCGAAGGTTTCTTGTTACCGGAGGAATATTGTCGAATCAAACCAGGATTTATTCCTGCTAATTCAGCAATTTTAGATTGATTAAGAAAATTGAATTGCTCAAAGAAAACAGTAAGATCATAAGCATATTCAAACTGAATTTCTTCTAATCCTTCAAAATCCTTTAATGATTTTCTAATTCTTTTTTCAAGAATCCGCAAAGTGGTAGCTGAATCGAAAATGAGATTTTCATTTATCAATACACGGCCCCACAATTTGTTTCCTTCTCTCTCCAATATTAGTTGGAGCCTTTGTTTTTAGCCATTTTTTTACGTCGCAATTTAATATTTGTCCTACCTCTGAAGATCGGCGTTTATTTCAACCCCGCTTGCTTCAGAATTGAATTTAATGTCCCCTTTGGAATATCCCCGCCATGAATGGGTACAGTAACCTTGCCCTTTTTTTTGTCGTGAATCATTTGAAGATGACTTCCTTTTTGTTCCTTTTTTTTCCACCCATCATTTTTAAGTAGTCTTACTAACTCCTTGACATTCATATTCCTTTGATTTAAAAAGATATAATTCCTTCCATTTTAACCTCCCGATTTTTTGACAAAAGTAGGTAGCTTTTTTGTTACCACCAACTTACTAGGCAACTTTTATGTTACCTTAAATTTTTTAGAAAACAACGCACATCTGCAACCCCTCATTCGCATCGTTTGCAGGCAAGCCTTGAGGGAGGCTAATCCCGCTAAAAAGCGGGACAGGCTGAGTGCGTATGTCCTACTTCTCTATTATAACTTTATCCCCATTTTTTCAATATAGGATATCCTGACAGCACAACATAAATTTCTAAACTCCGAAGGATTAAAAATCCTTCCCTCATTAAGTCCCGCTGGACCGGATTTGTAATCCGGTTCTATTGAGAACAGGATTTTTAATCCTGCAGTTTTCAAGCATAGCACATCCAATTCTTCACTGTTTGGCGGACGCTCCAAGCGGCGTTCTTTTGTTGTCATAATATTGCAATTTATATTAATAAACGAACTGAAAGAGGTGTGACCTGCGTTTTGAGAAAAACATTCAGCCATGAAAACAAAACGAAAATTTTCCGCATGGTTTACAAATGATCTTGATGAGGTCATATTTGAAGGTCGAAACAAAGTTTATGGCGCCTACGAATTGCGAAGGCATTATCCTGACAGATTACAGTTGGCTTTTTTCATTACTATCCTATTCATTTTTTCAATTTGGTGCACGACGAATTTAGTTTTATCTACCGGTACACATGAGATTTTTTCTTCTGAAAAGAATGTGCCAACTGTAGTGGACCATCCTGCTTTTGTAATTGAACCTCATCGGCCTGCCCAATCAAAGAGCGTCATTCCGAAGAAGCAAAGCGATATACCTGCAGTTTCTGTTATCTCTGACTCTTTAAAAGAAGATGACCTGAAGGAAGAGATAAAAGATGATTTGACAAATGCCGTGGGCAGGAATGATGAAGGCAGCAATTCAGATGTTGAATTGAGTTCCTCTGGACAAGAAGATGATAAGCAAACTATGAATGGGAATCCGGACGGCAGTGAAACAAATTCATTGGGTTCGAATGAAATCATACATGCACCAGCAGTTATGCCCTCCTTCCCCGGAGAAAAAAATGCCTTAGAGAAATATTTGCAGAAGCATTTGAGCTGTTCACAGTTCAGGCAATGTGCCGGAAGCGGTGGGAAATTAATTTTAAGTTTTATTGTTTCTGCAGAAGGCAATATCTACGGTGTTGAAATATTAAAAGATGATGTTGGCTTTGGGTGCGCTGAAGAAGCCGTAAGATTACTTGAGGGAATGCCAAAATGGAATGCAGGCATGAATAATAATCATCCCGTGAATGTGAAACTTGTACTACCTATCGAAATGGAAACCACCGGTAAATAGTATTTCCTCTGAACAGACTTCTTCTGCATGATATCAACTAAAAGAGACTGTCTCAAGGCCTGGGCCATCCTGAAGTTGTTTCAGGATCTCCTTAAGGAGCAGATGCCGGTCCCAAAAAATCGGGATCACATTCAGTGCTACAGTACCTTTTGAGACAGCCTCTTTGTAAAGCTGAGCTTGCTGTTGTTACCGCATCACTATTATATTCTGAGATTCATTAAAACTGCCCGGTTACATTTTACCACGTAGATTCCGGCTGTCATTCCTTTCATATTCAGCCCCTGGTTGGTATTTTCAACAACCAGCGTTATGAAGTTATTTAAACTTAAACTTATTAAAATCATAAGAGTCAGCTATCTTTGAAGGAAAGGAACGATTTCAACAAGGGCAAGTATATTTAATATAATATCTGGTGTGAATATTTAGTAAGAGAATCCATATTGATACTTCAACAAAGGAATATCTCCTACATCGTTGGTATGGAGAACGGTAAAGCAGATTCTTGTAAAAAAACATATAATAATCATGCAATCAACCTCCTGTTTCTTTTCGAACCATTCCTGGTCTTTACCTCCTTATTTATTTCTTTACCAGTTGTTCGTCATAATATGTCTTTCAATATTATTGGCTGAAGCACAAATACCGGAAGTTGAATGGGAAAAATCTTACGGTGGAAGTGAAGATGAAGCGGGATACTCAATCCGGCAAACCGCAGACGGTGGATTTATCATGGCAGGATATTCAGGATCCAATGACGGGGATGTATCGGGGAATCATGGTAGTTTAGATTTCTGGATTGTGAAATCAGATTCAGTAGGAAATGTAACATGGCAAAAGTCTTTTGGGGGAAGTGGCGTTGACATAGCGCGATCTGTTCTTCAGACCACTGACGGGGGTTATATTGTCGCCGGAAGAAGCTCCTCAGATGATGGTAATGTATCAGGAAATCATCCCGATGATGATGGGTATCCTTCGACTGATTTCTGGATTATAAAACTAGATAATAATGGAAGCCTGCAATGGGAAAAATGCCTGGGAGGAAGCAACTATGAAGAGGCTCGTGCTGTTCAACAAACTACAGACGATGGATTTATAGTTGGAGGTTATACCTCTTCAAATGATGGACATGTCTCAGGAAATCACGGTAGTGGTGATTATTGGATCGTGAAACTCAGTTCCGCTGGAAATATGGAGTGGCAGAAATGCCTCGGTGGAAGTGGCTTAGATCAGGCAAGTTCTCTGCAACAAGTAACTGATGGTGGATATATCGTAGCCGGCGGGGCTCAATCAAATGATGGAGATGTTTCCGGAAATCATGGTGAAAGTGATTACTGGATTGTAAAACTGAACGTATCCGGAGATATAGAGTGGCAAAAATCTTTTGGAGGAAGTAATAACGATTATGCCACCGATATGCTGCAAAGTTCGGACAGTGGATTTATCATTGTGGGTAGTTCCAGCTCTAATAATGGTGATGTTACGGGAAATCATGGTGAAAGTGATTACTGGATTGTAAAACTGAACGTATCCGGAGCTATGGAGTGGCAAAAATCTTTTGGAGGAAGTAATCTCGATTATGCGACCGGTATTGCGCAAAGTTCGGATAGTGGATTTATCATTGTGGGTGGTTCCAGCTCTAATAATGGTGATGTTACGGGAAATCATCTCGACAATTACGGCTATACTACAATAGATTATTGGATCGTAAAAATTGACTCTTCTGAAAATTTACAAATGCAAAGCAGTCTAGGTGGTAGCGATGTGGACTTTGCAAATTCGATACATCCAACTTCCGATGATGGCTTTATTGTTATGGGGCTTTCAAGTTCAAATGATGGAGATATTTCAAACAGTTACGATGGTGATGATTTTTGGGTTGTGAAATATTCCTGTGGTGGCTCTCAGACTTTTTATGCAGATTCGGATAATGATACGTATGGAAACATCAATACGGGTACCAGCAGTTTTTCCTGTTTCCCTCCAGCGGGATATGTGGCAGATAGCAGTGACTGTGATGATAGTGATAGCAATATCTATCCCGGATCGTCAGATATAATCAATGGGATAGATGACAATTGTAATGGTTACCTGGATGAGCCCGTCATCGAGTGGCAAATATCTTTAGGAGGAAGTAAGAATGATATAGCACGGTCCATTCAGCAAACTTTCGATGGTGGATTTATTGTTGCCGGAAGTTCTCAATCAAACGATTGGGATGTTTCCGGAAATCAGGGTTTCGATGATTATTGGGTTGCAAAACTTAATGGATCGGGGAATATTGAATGGCAGAAAAGTCTTGGAGGAAGCATTTTTGATCAAGCTACCTTCATTCAACAGATTGCTGATAGCGGATACATTGTTATAGGCTATGCTGAATCAAATGATGGAGATATTACAGGAAACCATGGTTATACCGATATCTGGATTGTGCGGCTCGACGTTTCTGGTAATACACTTTGGCAAAAAGCCTTAGGTGGAATCTGGAGTGAATATGCAACTTCCATTCAATATACTTTCGATGGTGGATATATTTTATCTGGCTATTCTAATTCAAGTGATGGAGATGTCTCAGGAAATCATGGCAACTTTGATTTTTGGATAGTGAAAGTTGATTCTTTAGCAAATATTCAATGGAAAAGATCTTTAGGTGGCGGCAAGCCAGACTATGGCAATCATGTTCAACAGACTGAAGATGGCGGCTTTATTATCGCTGGTGAGTCTGATTCAAACAACGGTGATGTTTCAGGAAACCACGGGAATTTTGATAGCTGGATAGTAAAGCTTGATAGTTCGGGAACTATTCAATGGCAGAATTCTTATGGAGGTAGCGGTGATGATGGCGCGTTGTCTATACGGCAAACATTGGGAGGAGGGTTTATTGTTGCAGGATATTCTGAATCCAACAATGGTGATGTTTCAGGAAATCACGGATCTCTGGATTACTGGATTGTAAGATTAGATGCAGCAGGAAATCTGGTTTGGCAGAAATGTTTAGGGGGAAGCGGATACGATATCGCGCAATCTGTTATTCAAACCGTAAATGGTGGATTTATTGTTGCCGGATTAACAAGTTCAAATGATGGAGATGTGTCGGGAAATCAGGGACAATTAGACTATTGGATTGTAAAGCTTAATCAATCAGGTACCATTGAATGGCAGCAATGCTTGGGAGGAAATAACTTTGATGAACCTTATTCAATATGTCAGACTTCCAGTGGTGAACTTATTATTGCAGGATATTCTGATTCGGAAGTAGGTGATGTTACGGGAAATTATGGTTTAGAAGATTATTGGCTGGTTAAACTTTCATGTGATGTATCACAGTTTTTTTGCGCTGATCTCGATGGTGACGGATTTGGGGATGCAAATGTGTTGATAGCCGGCCCAGCTTGTTTACCTCCAGCAGGTTATGTTTATGACAGCACTGATTGTGATGATTCCAATGCTTTAGTCTTCCCCGGAGCATTTGAAATACCGGATAATGGGATAGATGATGATTGTGATGGTACTATCGATGAAAGCTCAACAGGAGTTTTTTCGACCAATAAAATTATTCCAGCACTTTCTCTTTTTCCCAATCCTAATGATGGACGATTTACAATTTATCTCGAATTAAACAGCGACGATAATGATTTAGTAACCATTGAAGTGATCAACCTGTTGGGCCAGATTGTATATGATAAAACCAGTGCATTATTTAACGGAAAATTGCTGGAAGAAATAAATTTGAATGATAGATCAAGTGGAATGTATTTGATCAAAGTATTCATAAATGACAGGGTGTATTGGGGACCATTAATTTCCAAAAATTAAGTGATGGGTGATTAATTTTTCAGTCAAGCACCGACCAGCATTATGAAGTGGTCGGTGAAAACACGGACCAGAGGTCGAATTTACTATATTTGATCATTGAAAAACCATAGCATAAATTGTTAAAAATAGCTGATTGAATATGATTAAAAGGGCCATAACCACTATAATACTGTTGCAGATTTTTTCAGTTCCCAAGACTGTACTTTGTCAGCATAAAATTGGATCTACAAATGGAATTCAATTTATCTTTGAGGAAATGAAGGTTTATAAGACTTATGAGGATTATAAGAACAATAATTTTGTTATTGCAGAATTTATGGATAAGAATAATTTTAAAAAGGCTAAAAAGAAAATTCTTGAGGTTAAGGAATGTTGGGGTTACACAATTGAATATTATTCTTCTGAATATATTTTTAGAATTTGTGATGATTCGGAATATAAAACAGTACTGATGTCAATTAGTGGAAACCTCAGTCTTTATTGCGACGGAGTACCTTTCTGTAAACCGAAAACAAATGAAAATTTTATACTTCTAAATAATTTTACGCTACCAATGTTTTTTTTCAGTGGGTGATTCAGGTGAAATTCAAAAATTTAACAAGGAAAACATTAGCGAAGCTGTAAAGACAGACAATACAATTTCTTTGCAGGCTGAAAAGATTAGAAATGTGGGTGTTGGTAATAAGGTCGACGATTATATTTATGAACGCATTGATTTGGTTCAGGCCTACAACAAGCGTCATCCACGAAAGGAAGCAACATTTGATTTATTCGCCCCTTCCCCCAATAGCAACAAGGAGTAACAATAACCGTTCAGCCTCTGGTTGGTGTTTTCACTAAGCAGCGTTATGAAGTGGGTGGTGAAAACACCGACCACAAGCTGAAGATCAATTAAACTCATCTGTCAGTTAGCGTCTTAATCCTATTCAACTTTCACTGACAAAAACGTTTCAAACAGCTGTTTGTATTGATATAATTATACTGTCACCCCTACGGGCATAAGCGTCAACTTAAGAGAGTGTTTTTCAATTGTTGTTCATAATTGGTCCTGTCACTTCTCAGCTCATAGGAGCAATATTTGCTCAGATTTTCAATAATGTCACAGACTGCAAATTTTTTCTTCTTTACAATTTCGAGTAACTCTGCGATCATATTAACATTATCTTTTAAATACCTCACAAGTTTAATAAGGCTAATTATTTTCCCTGTTCGCTTATGAATTTTGTGGCAAACTTTCGCATAAATGAATTGCGTAATTATTAGGAGCAATATCATTTTACCTATGAGAATAAATTTAAGTTGATGATCGGGAACATTATGTATTTTATCTAAGTTCAGATGGCTTTTCATGGCTTTAAAATTATCTCGATTCGCCATCTCAGGCTATATAAAGCGAAGATTTCTTCAAATGTTATTTGTTCATCTTCAATAGAGGTAAAGAAGATGGACCAGGACAGGAGTCGTAGTACTTGTTTGCTGGGTATTGCCTTGGCAGATTTTTTTAATTGACACCTTCTTTTATCTGCGATCTGCATTTACTTTTTCTGCTAACAATGTTACAATGGGACCATCGGCACCCCCAATCTTTACTCTGACCTTAAGATTTTCTTTACCCTTTACCAGTTTGTATATATCAATAACCTTCCCCGGTGGTTATATCACAATACTTAAAACCATGTGATACCGGTAGATAAAATCAGCTCCACATTTTATAATTCTTTTCATTTCTGACAAGCAGCAATAACCCCTGTCCCTGATAATAAGATAACCCTTTTTGACAGGTAAATGATGCGCTGCTGATAGATCATTTATAGAATAAGAGTCTATTGAAAAAGACTGAAAACATCAGACACAATATCTATGGCTAATTGCACTCTAGGCATTAGCTACTTGGGTAGTTTGATTTCTTACCCCGAATAATATTCAAAAGCCGCTGGGGAGCTTAATAATAGTGCTATCCTGAATGATGATCCGTTTAAATTTTGATTTGAGTTTGCTTTTGCAATCCCAAGTTTGGATTGAAGTAATTCCTTGAAAATCCGATCAATAAATACTACAAAAGCCGGTTTACTCATAGCCTTATGCAAGGCTTGCTTGAAAACAGACTTATCAGTATTGTCTAAAAAGTACTGGCCATAGTATAGTAACTAACAATATCCTTTGCCACGTTATAGAGTAATATGATCAGATAGTCTAACCCATTGAGTTTTCTGAATCGTTTAATAAACCCTGTATCAATGGCCATACTGTTAACAGAGTGCTCAGTGAATCCCAGATTGTCAATGATATTGATGTTTCTACGCATAGCGCAGAAGGTGCGGGATTAATTTAAATAATAGTATATATACTATTATTTAAATTGCAATATCTTTGTACGAAATAATTTCTCAAATGGGCTATAAAGTAAAAAATTCAAAGAGTAGACAGAGGCGCTGAAATCATTCATATCAATTCCCCGCAGCTGTAGCTGAGGCCAGTAAAATTGAAAAAGGAGAAGATTTGGAATGGGTAATTCCGAAGACAAAAACACATTTATCCTGCAACGAAGTAAAAAGTCCCCCAAGACAAAGTAAATTGGAAATGAAGGCCAAGGTTGAAATAAAACCCTCTAAAAAGTAAACACCATATTGGTTCCTATTTTCTTAAGTTGACGCTTATGCCCTACGGGGCTTGGTTGATCTGGGGTTCCGTTTTTCTTCTATGCTACCATAATGTCGCCCCTACGGGGCTTGATCTTTGTTTTCATTTTTCTAACATATTGTCATCCCTACGAGATTTGCTAAGCTCCGTCAGGGCGACAGTATGGTAGCATGGTAGCATGGCAGAAATTGCAAGGACAAACAATCAAAGCACCGTCAGGGGCGACAATATTGATTGTTGAGTGATTATAATTTATGCAATCGTGATATCAAATTGCATGCATTGTTCATCAGTTAGCTTAACAGCTATAGTGTTATACAACACAAAAAAAAGCTCCCCATATTTGGGAGAGCTACATACACTATACAGCATGCTCAGATCAGTGTTGATATACTAGCTGACTTGTATAGACTCGTCCTCTGGAGATAATACGCACCAGGTAGATTCCGGCAGCATCTGCTGCGTGTAACTGCATTTCTTTCAGCAATTCGCCATCCGTTACCGGAACGGTTTCGTTAAATATGCTTTGACCCAGTTTGTTGAATACTTGCACTAACGCTTCTCCATGCACTTGATCGTTTAGATTTAACTGCAACATAAAGTGGCCATCGGTGGGATTTGGATAAACATGCAATACTACTTGTGGCAGTTCATTTATACTGCCTTCTTTTGCCGGGCAGGAATCAAATACAGTAACAGCAGGTGAAAGATTGCTGCATCCGGTAGTCAGATTAGTAACCCGCACTCTATAGTTTTCCGGTACAGTAGCAAGATAATCTCTGTCTGTCGCTCCGGGGATTGTAACTCCATTCTTCTTCCATTCGTAACCCAATGGTACATCGGCCGAACCATTGCCGCGAAGCTTTACCCAACCCTTGGTATTAATATTGACACAAAGATCAGGGTTATCTGTCGGGTAAACAATTTGTATGTTGGCATTGGGAGTAGCTAGTCGGTTGACATCTACTACATTAGAAAAAGCAGAGCATCCAAAACTATTGGTGACTTCCACTTTATACTTTTTATGGCCGTTTCCGGGAATCTGGTATGTGGGATTGGTTGCTCCGGCAATAGGATTCCCAAAATTGTACCATTGATAAGTCAATCCTACACCTGTATTTGCAGAAAGTATTATGGGAACACCATTGCATTCAGGTGCAGGATTAGCAGGTGTAACACTTGCAGTCGGGCTTGGGTTGATTGTGACATTCGCAGTAACCATGCTATCACAACCTTCGGCGTTGGTGTAAGTATTGGAATAAGCGCCTGATGTATTCACTGAACCACCCCAGGGAAGTGTGTAACTGTCACATGCTGTTGCTGAAGGAAGTTGGAGTCTTGGAGTAGTTGATCGTAACGTTTGCAGTAACCATACTATCACAACCTGATGCATTGGTATAGGTATTGGAATAAGCACCGGATGTGTTCACTGATCCACCCCAAGGAAGTGTGTAACTGTCACATGCTGTTGCGCTGAAGGAAGTTGGAGTGCTGGACTGTAGTTGATCGTAACGTTCGCAGTAACCATGCTGTCGCAACCTTCAGCGTTGGTGTAAGTATTAGAATACGCACCGGATGTGTTCACGGATCCTCCCCATGGCAATGTATAACTATCACACGCCGTTGCACTGAATGAAGTTGGCGTGCTGGAGTAGTTGATCGTAACGTTCGCAGTAACCATGCTGTCGCAACCTGCAGCATTGGTATAAGTATTAGAATAAGCGCCTGATGTATTCACGGAACCACCCCAGGGCAATGTGTAACTATCACATGCTGTTGCTGAGAATGAAGTTGGTGTACTTGTGTAGTTGATAGTCACATTTGCAGTAACCATGCTATCACAACCTACTGCATTGGTGTAAGTATTGGAATAGGCACCGGATGTGTTCACTGAACCACCCCAAGGAAGTGTGTAACTGTCACAAGCTGTTGCACTGAAGGGTGCAGTTGAAATAATTAAGTAACATTTGCGGTTACCATGCTATCACAACCTGCTGCATTGGTATAAGTATTAGAATAAGCGCCTGATGTATTCACGGAACCACCCCAGGGAAGTGTGTAACTGTCACAAGCTGTTGCACTGAATGAAGTTGGAATACTGGAATAGTTGATCGTAACATTTGCAGTAACCATGCTATCACAACCTGCTGCATTGGTATAGGTATTGGAATAAGCACCGGATGTGTTCACTGATCCACCCCAGGGCAAAGTGTAACTGTCACATGCTGTTGCATTGAAGGATGTTGGAGTTGAACTGTAGTTGATCGTAACGTTTGCAGTAACCATACTGTCGCAACCTGATGCATTGGTATAGGTATTGGAATAAGCACCGGATGTGTTCACTGATCCACCCCAAGGAAGTGTGTAACTGTCACACGCTGTTGCATTGAAGGATGTTGGAGTTGAACTGTAGTTGATCGTAACGTTTGCAGTAACCATGCTATCACAACCTGCTGCATTGGTGTAAGTATTGGAATAAGCGCCTGATGTATTTACTGAACCGCCCCAGGGAAGTGTGTAACTATCACATGCTGTTGCACTGAAGGATGTCGGAGTTGAACTATAATTAATTGTAACATTTGCGGTTACCATACTATCACAACCTGCCGCATTGGTGTAAGTGTTGGAATAAGCGCCTGATGTATTCACGGAACCGCCCCAGGGAAGTGTGTAACTATCACATGCTGTTGCTGAGAATGAAGTTGGTGTACTTGAGTAGTTGATCGTAACATTTGCGGTAACCATGCTATCGCAACCTGCTGCATTGGTGTAAGTATTGGAATAAGCGCCTGATGTATTCACGGAACCACCCCAGGGAAGTGTGTAACTATCACATGCTGTTGCTGAAAATGAAGTTGGAGTACTTGAGTAGTTGATCGTAACATTTGCAGTAACCATACTGTCGCAACCTGCTGCATTGGTGTAAGTATTGGAATAAGCGCCTGATGTATTCACTGATCCACCCCAGGGAAGTGTGTAACTGTCACATGCTGTTGCACTGAAGGATGTTGGAGTGGAGCTGTAGTTGATCGTAACATTTGCGGTAACCATACTGTCACAACCTTCGGCATTCGTGTAGGTATTGGAATAAGAACCGGATGTGTTCACCGAACCGCCCCAGGGCAAAGTATAACTGTCACATGCTGTTGCACTAAATGAAGTTGGCGTGCTGGAGTAGTTGATCGTAACGTTTGCAGTAACCATACTGTCGCAGCCTTCGGCATTCGTGTAGGTATTGGAATAAGAACCGGATGTGTTCACCGAACCGCCCCAGGGTAGTGTGTAGCTGTCACATGCTGTTGCATTGAAGGATGTTGGAGTGGAGCTGTAGTTGATCGTAACATTTGCGGTAACCATACTGTCACAACCTTCGGCATTCGTGTAGGTATTGGAATAAGAACCGGATGTGTTCACCGAACCGCCCCAGGGCAGTGTGTAGCTGTCACATGCTGTTGCATTGAATGAAGTTGGCGTGCTGGAGTAGTTGATCGTAACATTTGCGGTAACCATACTGTCACAACCTGCTGCATTGGTGTATGTGTTAGAATAAGCGCCTGATGTGTTCACTGAACCGCCCCAGGGTAGTGTGTAACTATCACATGATGTTGTATTGAAGGAAGTAGCACTTGTGAGATTAATAGTAACCAGGAGATCATCTACCCATACAGGACAAACACCTGAAGGATCGGGTGTTAATATTAACGTAACCGAGCCGGAGGATTGGTCTGTAACGCCAGGTGTGTAAGTGCCATTGAGGTCAGCATTGTTGCTGAATATTCCGTCGCCGGTTGTTGACCAGTTACCGGTTCCTGCTCCATCTATAATATTACCGGAAAGATTCACTGTTTCATTGCTGCAAATGGTCTGATCGCCACCTGCATTGGCAGTGGGCACAGGATCCACGGTGATCTGAATATCATCGGAACCCGAAGGACAAACATTTAAGCCATTATCACCAGTAAGCGTAAGCGTTACGACTGTTCCCTCTTCAGAAACATCGGGAGTATATTCTGCATCCAATGTATTTCTATCCGGGAAAAATGTTCCAAGTCCACCGGTCCATTGGCCTGTAGCAGATCCACCGGTGACTATTCCGCTCAGGCTAACTGAACCGCTTATACATACCGCGATATCAGGACCGGCATCTACGGCGATGGCATCATCCACCGTAATATTCACCACCGCTGAATCCGCTGTGCAATCTCCGCCCGGATCATCAGAAACTAATGTCAGCACAACAATGATATTTGCTTCACCCGGGTCCGGCGTGTAAACTGCATTCAGATCATAACGATCCGGATAAAAAGTTCCGGATCCACCTTTCCATTGGCCCGTTGTAACAGCACCTGAAATTAATCCGCTTAAGCTGACATCACCAAAGATGCAGACATTGATATCAGGGCCGGCATCTACAATTACCGGATCGGTACATGCGTTTGAAACTTCATTTATTTCATACTCTTCAATCGATACGCCGGATGCGGCACCTATCTCATTCACATTGGCTGGAAAAGAAACGGAAGGCTCATCGCCTCTTAAAAGATCTATTCTGCTCCAGTTTGCAGGAAGATCGAGGGATAAGCAGCCTTCAGAATAAATTGTTCCAGCCCCACTTTTCCCGCTAAAAAGAAGCAGGAAGATCAACAACACCGCAGCAAAAGCACTTCTTCTATACCGAAAAAAGTATTGAAAAATATAACTACTTAGTTCAATGGTTTGGTTCTGGTTGCATTTGTAGAGATAAGTCATAGAAGCAGGTGCTTTTTGAAGATCGTGTAAAAAATGGGAGTAGTAATACAGTTTACAATGGTTACATTTTACTTATTAAAGATTCTGACATTTATTTAATGTGCTTAAAATTCAGTCTATCCATTTTAAGCTTTTTACTTCTCCTCCGGCACAACAGCGGCCCGTGGCAACAAGTGCAGTGTAACAGCTTTCTCTGCACTACACTTTCCAGTAACAGAAGTGGTGGTTACCAGCAACACAATCTTTCCATTCTTTACATCTTCCCCGGAAGGGTTGTAATTTGTTTGCGCCGCAGAGGCATCGTTGAATTTTCCGGAACCTTCACTCGTCCAGCGGATGCTTCCGGGAGTACCGGAAGTATGAATTACCAAATTCACCGGCTTGCTTCCAATTGTATTCAGATCAGTTTCAGTAGTAAATAAAAACGACCCATCCATGGTAAGAATGATGGCATCGGAATCTGGCAGGCAGACACCGAATGGTTGTGCTTTAAGGTATATGGTGACAGCACCGCTTTTTACATCGGCATCAGAAGGTGTATAAACCGCTTCCGCATTATGAGGGTTGTCAAAAGATCCACTACCACGGGTTATCCAGGTAATTAGCTTTGCTTTACCGGATACGGTACCGTGCAACTTCACAGGCTGGTTTCCGCAAACCTGTTGATCTCCGCCGGCATTCACCTTTACTTCTTCATTTACTGTAATACTCATTTGATCGCGTTCCGGCAGACAATCAGCGAAAGCAGGGTTTTTCGCTACAAGAATCAGCACCACGGTAGTTCCGTGTTCTGAAACGGATGCTGTGTATTCGGCGTCTACCGTATTCCTGTCAGGGCTAAAAGTACCTGTCCCGCCGCGCCAGGTAGCGGTGTTGGCATCACCACCGATGCTACCACCCAATCCAACAGAACCTCCACTGCACACCTCTATATCAGGGCCGGCGTTTACCTCAAAGTGTTTTGTGCATGGCTGTGCACCTGCAGGCCGAGAAGAAAACAGCAGGATACATACTGCACAAAAAGGTACAATGCCTGAAACAACTCTTCTAAAGGAAATTTTCATTTTGAGTATCAGATATACTGAAGCGGGTAAAGTAAAATGAGATGTTCTAAACGATTATCTTTCCTACCGGATTTGATTCAGTACCTGCCGGTGTAGTGAGCAGATACTGAATCAAGTTTTTGGTGAAATATCTTTCCGGCTACGCAAGGCCATTCTGCTGATTAATTCAATTTCTATTTCTGTACCATCACTTTAACAACTTCGTAATTTTCTTCATCACGTACATACATCAGGTAAGTACCTGAAGCGAGCGAACTTAAATTGTAATGCAACAGGTTTGTTCCTGCTGTAGCCCATCCGCCATCAAGCAGCAGTACTTTTCCGGTTATGTCACGTATAATAACTTCATATACATCCCCATCTGATGCATTAAACTGAACACGTACTTCATTGCTCGTTGGATTTGGATAGACCTGCACATCAAAGTTTGTTTTCGATGTGATAGCAGGATCTTCAAAGCGGAAAGTGATGCCGGAAGTTTTCTTGCAATTTTTAGCATCCGTTACAGTACATGTGTAAGTTCCATGAACACCCACCGTTATCGAAGCGGTTGTGGCACCCGTGCTCCACAAGTAAGTATACCCGGGACTACCTCCTCCCGGAATGGCAGTTGCCATGGGATAAGTACCTGAAACAGAAAGCGTAAGTTCAGACGGCTGAGTGATATTTACTGTCTTTGTCTTAGTGCATCCGTTTGCATCTGTTACCGTAACCATATAAGTTCCGAATGATAAGCCGGTGATGCTGCTCGTCATTTGGCCGGAGCTCCATAAGAAAGAATAAGGAGGTGTACCTCCGCTTGCTGCCGCATTAGCAGTACCATTGCTGCCACCAAAACAACTCACATTAGTTCTGCTCGTTGCGATGTTCAAAGCAGCAGGCTGCGTAATGGAAACAGGACCAAGTATAGCCGTACATCCATTCGCATCAGTAACCGTAACAGAATAGGAACCCGGTGCAAGACCTGACACGTCAGCAGACGTAGCACTGTTGCTCCATAAGTAGGAATACATTGGCGTGCCTCCGGTTATAGTGGTTGTGATGGAACCGTTGGCTGCGCCATTGCAGGTAACATTTACGGGTGTAAGGCTGCCTCCAAGAATAAGAGGTTGCGCTATGCTTAATGCTCCGTTCAGAATAACCACACAGGCAATATGTGCTGCATCGCGGATCTGCACATTATAAGTAGCGTTTGGAAGCGCTATGAAGTTACCACTTGCAAACCAATTAGCACCTCCGTTAATACTGTATTCGTAGGTACCGTATCCGCCGATTGGTGAACTGATGGTGATGGTGCCGTCGTTGGCTCCATGGCAACTAACATCAGTTGAATTTACAGTAGCGCTCAAAACCGGAGGCGGAGATACTGCTAAAGCGCCATCCAGTATCACTACACAGGAAATTTGTGCAGCATCGCGGATCCTTACATCATAAGTCGCCACTGAAAGTGCTGTAAAGTTGCCACTTGCAAACCAGTTTCCACCACCATTGATACTGTATTCATAGGTTCCATTGCCACCCGCAGGTGAGCTGATGGTAATGGTACCGTCAGTGGCTCCCGGGCAACTTACATTTGTTGAATTTACGGTAGCACTCAATATTGCCGGTTCGTTGATGATTACAATCAGTGTATCTGAGGAACCAAGATCATCCGTAACTATTACGGTATCAGCACCGGCAGCCACTCCGCTAATGTCTTCTGTAATTTGGCCGCTTGTCCATGAAAAAGTATAGGGCAACACACCTCCTGATACATTGATATCGATTGTTCCATCACTACCGCCATTACATGTTACATCAGTTGAAGCATTTAATGTAACAACCACGGCGCTACCGGCACAACTTCCGGGTATTGGTTGGAAACCGGGAATGGCCGGAGCATCATCCGTTCCATTGTTAAGCCAGCCAACGAAATCAACTGATCCTGCAGCCACGGCAATCTTTGCGGCAACAGCGGCATAGGAAGTGACGCCATACCAGTTACATTCTGCATTCACTGCCGCATTTACCCGGTCAACGATGGCTTTATTAGAGAAAGCGGCGCTTAGGTCATTCTCATTTATGAGCGTATTGGTTGGTGTATTGTTTACTTTTCCAAACTCGCCAATTCTTATACCGTTTATTGGTCCGGAGATGAAGTTGTTCTTCACTGTCAGATTGGTTAGCGAAGCCGGCACTGCACTGTAGGAAGGAGCATCATCACGCGCCTTAACAGCTATTGCTGCAGGATTTTGCGGATCCGTTGCAGTTCCATTCACCCCGCAATTCGTGATGCTTGAATTCTGAATGGTGATATTGGAATAGCTGTTGTATTTGAGGTTGATATCAATACCATTATTAAATCCATAGGCAATATCGGTTCCGCTGTTATCCATTGTTACATTATCGATGGTTGCATTGCTCAATACTTCGAAGTACATACCCTTTTGCAGATTATTGCTGAAGTCTGAATTCTTAATCAGGATGTTATCGAATACGGCTGTGCCACCGGTGTTGGCCGTTGTGTAAAGTCCTTGTGCGCTGTTGCTCTTCACTTCAGAGCTATCCATGGTTAAACCATTCACTACCACGACAGATCCAGTGCGCAATCCCACGATATTGCCGTTGAATTTCGATTGCACAATGTTTAATGCACTGGTTCCGGTAAACAATTCAATTCCATAAGAACAATTTGAAACCGATTCCACATTTCTGATGGTATTGTTTGCTGAAGCAACGGTAATGCCCCTGCTGAAGTTAGTCACCTTCAGGTTTTTTGCCTGTGCATTGGCGGCAGTAAATGCCAACCCGTTACCGCTGCAGGCTACTGAAGGAGTAAGTATAGTATTAGCCGGTCCTTGTCCTGCCAGCGTAACTTCTTTATTAAGTGCCACATTTTCATTGAATGTTCCGTTGTTTACATTTACTACATCGGCAACCGTAGCAGCATCCACGCCACGCTGCACACTTCCTGAAGCCAGCGTAACAAAAAGTTCAGCCGCTTTCACCCTTACTAAGCCCAAACTGATATTGTCCACTTTGTGCATTATCTTATCTTCTATCGCAAAGTTTTGTGGCAACGAAGCGGAACCGCCTGTGTTACCGTCAAAGGATGCAGTTGTCGCATCAATATTAGCGGCGTTGCTGATCAGTTTGATGTAATCACCGGATTGTCCGGCAAAAGCAACATTTCCCATCGCAGTTACAGATGCAGCAGCATTTTCCACCACGAGTCCATCAGTACATGCATTGATTGTTACACCGGCGCCTAATGTTGCCTGCACATTGGCATGCGTGCTGGAAGGATTATCATACAGTCTCACTCCTGTTCCACTACTAATTGGATTGATGGTAATTCCGGAAATAGTTGCATGTGCACCATCTGAAGCGTCGCTGTTATAGCCATCGTAGTTGTTTACAAAAACACCCATTGTAGCATCACTTACCGATCCGCCATCAATAGCCGCGGGAGTGGTAGATTTTACATTCCACACTTCATAACCTTTGGATGTTTGTGTAACACCGGCTGCGCTGATGATATTATCAGTTGCAGTAGAAGGAACAGATAAGGAAAACAGACTTATGCCATTCCATTTTGTCTCATTTACATTGGAAACTCCGGTGATTGAATTGTTTGAGATAGTGAACGCAGAAGCTGTTCCATAGTGTAAATTGTGAAATACACCGGTGCGACGGACATTGGTCATGGTATTACCGTCGATCAGTTGATAAGCAGTTGATCCCGGATTTGCTGCAGAGAAATTTCCTGTTTGCACACCCAGGCGGACATTATCCATACAATTGTCAGTGACTGCAGCATATTGATTATTATACAGCAATACACCACCGCCCCAATAGTCTATGCCTGATGTGGCATCATACGTTCCTAAGTCATGGATACTATTGTTTGCAATGGTATGTCCGGTGGAAGGAACGCCTGCAGGATAATCATACAACGTAACTCCAAAGTAAGAGAGGTTGCGGATAATGTTGTTGGTCACCGTCAGGTTATTCACCCCCGTTTCATATACTGTAATACCTTCAGCAGCATCAATATCAGCACCATTGGTGCTGGTAAATCCGCCGGCAAGTAAAGTATTGTCGCCATCGATTGTAAATCCACTGATCGTTACATTTGAGGCGGCCACGTGAATAATCTCACCAGTTGAAATAGCCGACGTAGCTGGAACTATAATTGCTTCAGCTACGCGAATACCTGAACAGGCATTCACCAATGCGTTCGGACCATTAATGATGAGGGATTTATTTAGGATTACATTTTCGGCGTAGGTACCGGCTCCCACTTCTAGTATATTTCCATCCATGGTTTGCGGATCATCGATGGCTGCTTGAATAGAACAGAAGAATTCTCCGGTAGAAATGTTAGCCACGGTGCCACCGAGGCAACCGTTACAACTGTTTGGTATAGGCTGGAAGCCCGCAATAGCTGGAGCATCATCAGTACCCACACCCAGGAATGGAGTATATACTGCACTGCTATTAAACAATGCCGCTACACCCCCGCCGGTTATACCGTACCAGTTGCAAGTCATATCCACATTGAAAGTACCTGCACCTGCATCTTCTACTGCATAGGGTGCATTACCTGTGATGGAGTTGTCGTGTGCACTAAGTGTCAGTGTCTGACCTGCCTCCGATTCAAGATAGAACCCATCGGCTTCATTATTGACGACATAGTTATTGATAAAATCAACGGAGACATTAGAACTTCCGAAGCCAAACAGGCTGGTAGTAACATACATACCGGTACTGTTCACTTTGTTTTGTCCATCTATGGTATTTCCGGAGAACAATGTAGTAACCGCTGCCTGCTGTCCTGCTGCTGCCATACCAACATCTACATTATTAACAGTATTGTTTAATACCTGAACAGGCTGATAGGGTGCGAATACCCAAATGCCATAACCATTCAGGTTGCTGTTCTGCACGGTGTTATTCTTTATGGTATCAGCGATACCACCGGATCCTCCGTTGTTATCAGTATGAATACCACTTCCTGAACTGCTGACCGTATTACCTGAATATACCGTACCTCTTGACCAGTTGGAAGCAATGCCATCGTTTGCATCCGATACGATGTTGTCAGTCATTAAACCTGCACCTCCAAAGTTGAACATAGCAATGGAAGAGGCACTGGCCTGCACGTTGTTTACGGTATTGTTGTGGAAATTAAATGTGCCTCCCGAAGAAGCATACATGCCGCGCAGATAAATGTTACTGACTGTTACATTATACACTTCCAGATTCTGGTAAACACCTAAAGTATGGTTGGTAATGATACCATTGCGTGCATCAAGATCTGCACCACCTGCAACAGTTCCGCTGGTCAGTAACGTGTTGTCGCCGTCAACGGTAAGATCATGGATGACTACATCATCAGATTGTATCAAAAAGACGTTGCTGCTTCCTACGCAAAGTGAACCACCACCTGCACCGCCGCAATTGGGATCGCTTGCGGCTGGGACTACTATTGTTATACCCTGTCCGGCACCTGCTATTGTCACAGATTTAGAAACGATAACATTTTCAGAAAACAATCCTGCGCTAACCTGCAGGGTATGTCCGTTTAAAGTACCTGCATCGTTGATAGCTGCTTGTATCGAACAGAATGTCTTGAGGGTAGTAGTATTGTAAACAGTGCCTCCGGTTGATATACTTGCCGGTACATCTCGTGTATCAAGCGTATTGCTCAGTGTATTTCCTGATACACTTACGCCGCAGGTGACCGGTGAGTTGCCTCTTCCAAAATAAGTATCTGCCAGATTGTTCTGATCACCATCGCCCGGGTAAGGCAGATGACCTGACTGGCGCTGTATGCCCACATCGCACCCACTCACTGTATTGCCGGTTACCGTACTATTGGTGCCTTCCACAACGATGCCGAAGCCTTCACTCGTACTGGGTTGGGTATAGCCCGATACCATATTGTTCTGTATCACCACTCCATTGGGCACATCCACATTGCCGGCCAGCACGCCTCTGCGGAAGGCGGCGATACCTGCGATGTCGCGTGCATCAACAATGGCCAATGTCCTGCTTACGATGTTGTCTTCCACCACAATTCGGCCTGCGCCGCTTACTGCTCCGGAACCGTTCGGGTTCTTCACTTCTATACCGAACCGCCCATTGTTGGTAAGGGTATTGAGGCTGATCAGGTTCTCTCCGGGGCCTTGTAATCCTACCACGCCTATGCCATTGTCGCCGTTGTCATGAATATTGTTGTTGCTCATCGTCACGCCGGATGCCGTGCCATCCTGCAGTTCTATACCACAACAGTTGTTGTTGTAAACATCACTGTTTGTGATCGTGATGTTTTCTTTAAGCCCGTTCCAAATCACGATTCCTCTTGCCGCTCCGAAAGCATTGGTATGTCCCGATACGTCAAGGTCGTTGAGCATTACTCCATTGATGGGTCCATTGGCATAGAAGCCACTGCCGCCTACATTGTCTTTCAACGTGCAATGCTGCACATCGATACCATTATTTCCTCCTACCGCATAAATACCTGCGTATGCATTGGGTGAAGTACCGGCATGATTCTTTATCGTGAAGTATTTTATTACCACACCGGTGATGCCGTTGTTGATGTAGATTCCTGATCCGTTGCCAAGCCCGGCACCGTCGATCACGCAATTGGCTTCGCTAACGCCCTGAAGGGTTAGGGTCTTGTCGATCACTACCTTTTCATTATAGGTCCACTCCGAACATTCTATTACATCATTGGATGCTGCCGCCGTTACTGCACTTTGTATTGTGGAATAGTAAGTGTTCTGTGTTAGGTTATGGACAGGTATGAAGTAGATCAGTTGACCAAGGCATGCATTGTCGGGCTTATGGAAAAGAGCGCCTTCCAGTGAAGTACGTTGTGCAAAGTTCATTGCAGCAGGCAGCTGCAATCCTGCACCTACGTCAAACTTGTTATCGGTGATTGTGATGTTCGGTGTCCAGCAGGCCATCGTGGTGAGTGCTCCTGCACCTGCTCCGATTAAGGAAGTATAAGCGGGAAAAGTAGCGCCTGAACTGGTGCCGGTCTGACTGTCTAAGTAGATGAAGTTGGCAATACTGGTATTGAAATTATTTTCACTTCCTGCGCCGCCCACGGTGAAAGCTCCAAAGGTAGCCGCATCGCTGTCGTGGTTATGAAATGATAATGCCGTTCCGCCCGGAGTGCCTGAGCCGTTAAAGGTGTTGTTAGTAAATACTGCACTGTTTATTACCTGCACAATACTGTTGGAGTTGGTACTGATAGCCTTGGTATTTACTGTAACATGATGATAGGTAGTGGAACCTGCAAACGGCGTGAAGGTGTTGTTGTCTAATGTTACCGTGTTATAATTGGATAGGTTAACTGCCCACTGATGATTGGTGAATGTGTTACCGCTGACGTTGGTCGTCTTTGCATTGTAATTGTTTTGCAGGCGCAACACGGCACTGCCCGGGGCTGAAGAGTTTGCAAATGTGGCATCGAAAATATTAGTCGAAACGGTTAACATGCCCGCTCCGGCATTCATATCATCAAGCTCTAATCCGCCGCCGTTGAAGTTGTTGCCCATCACATCGATGTTGCCATTGCTGCCGAAGCGTACCAGCACATCATGATTAATGGTCTGCAGCGTATTGCCGGAGAAAGTACCGCCACATTCATCAGCTGATACACCGGACCTGAAGAAACTGGACGGCAATGATCCGTTTACCGTATTTCCCTGGAAGGTAATGGAGTTAACTCCTGCAGTTGCAACACGGTAGTTGGTGCTACCGCCATAGTTAATACTTACCGCATTGCGGTCGCCATAAGAACCTGCAGGAGTTCCATATGCATCTATTACGTTGTCCTTCACCACGATGTTATCCAGTCCGGCTGAAGATGCGATGATGGCACTTCTAAGTTTTGAAAGATCTACATTGAAATGGATGTTCTCAATAGTTACGCCATCAGCAGAAATATCAAAAAGTGTTGGCTTGCCGGAGACCGTACCTGTGAAGTTCACTTCCGGCTGTGTCATTCCGATACCTAAAATGTTCAAACTCTTATTGACCAGTACCTGTTCATTGAATGTTCCCGAACTTATCTGCAGGGTATGGCCGTTTAAAGTACCTGCATCGTTAATGGCTGATTGTATCGAGCAGAATGTCTTGAGGGTAGTAGTATTGTAAACAGTGCCTCCCGTTGATATACTTGACGGTACATCGCGTGTATCAAGCGTATTGCTCAGTGTATTTCCGGATACACTTACGCCGCAGGTGACCGGTGAGTTGCCTCTTCCAAAATAAGTATCTGCCAGATTGTTCTGATCACCATCACCAGGGTAAGGCAGATGACCTGACTGCCGTTGTATGCCCACATCGCACCCACTCACTGTATTGCCGGTTACCGTACTATTGGTGCCTTCCACAACGATGCCGAAACCTTCACTTGTGCTGGGTTGGGTATAGCCCGATACCATATTGTTCTGTATCACCACTCCATTGGGCACATCCACATTGCCGGCCAGCACGCCTCTGCGGAAGGCGGCGATACCTGCGATGTCGCGTGCATCAACAATGGCCAATGTCCTGCTTACGATGTTGTCTTCCACCACAATTCGGCCTGCGCCGCTTACTGCTCCGGAACCGTTCGGGTTCTTCACTTCTATACCGAACCGCCCGTTGTTGGTAAGGGTATTGAGGCTGATCAGGTTCTCACCCGGACCCTGCAATCCTACCACGCCTATACCATTGTCGCCGTTGTCATGAATATTGTTGTTGCTCATCGTCACGCCGGATGCCGTGCCATCCTGCAGTTCAATACCACAACAGTTGTTGTTGTAAACATCACTGTTTGTGATCGTGATGTTTTCTTTAAGCCCGTTCCAAATCACGATTCCTCTTGCCGCTCCGAAAGCATTGGTATGTCCCGATACGTCAAGGTCGTTGAGCATTACTCCATTGATGGGTCCATTGGCATAGAAGCCACTGCCGCCTACGTTGTCTTTCAGCGTGCAATGCTGCACATCGATACCATTATTTCCTCCTACCGCATAAATACCTGCGTATGCATTGGGTGAAGTACCGGCATGATTCTTTATGGTGAAGTATTTTATTACCACACCGGTGATGCCGTTGTTGATGTAGATTCCTGATCCGTTGCCAAGCCCGGCACCGTCGATCACGCAATTGGCTTCGCTAACGCCCTGAAGGGTTAGGGTCTTGTCGATCACTACCTTTTCATTGTAGGTCCACTCCGAACATTCAATTACATCATTGGATGCTGCCGCCGTTACCGCACTTTGTATTGTGGAATAGTAAGTGTTCTGGGTTAGGTTATGGACAGGTATGAAATAGGTGATCACTCCTAAACAAC
The DNA here is from genome assembly GCA_016704325.1 of Chitinophagaceae bacterium. GTDB lineage: Bacteria > Bacteroidota > Bacteroidia > Chitinophagales > UBA10324 > JACCZZ01. Next base: position 391,836 of record JADJAG010000004.1, on the reverse strand, counting down.
TATTATCCGGATCATGGTTAAGCATTGCTTCCAACAGTGTTCTGTTAGCAAAATTCATTGCTGCCGGTAATTGGAGCCCGGATCCAACATCAAACTTGTTATGCTCTGCATTCAGATTCAGATCCCAGCAAGCCATGGTAGTAGTTTTTGTACCCCCTGTGCCAATAATTGCCGGATAATTAGGGAATGTTACGGATAGGTCGGAAGAACCCGTCTGACTATCCATTGAGATGAAAGAACTGAGTGTGGAAGCGAAATTATTCTCATTACCGGGAGTACCCAGTGTAATGGTGCCATAAGCATGGCCAATATCATCGTGGTTTTGAAAAGTAAGCGCAGTTCCGGTACCATTAAAATTATTATTAGTCATGATAGCACCCACAGCAACCTGGACAATCGTTGATGAATTACTGCTAATGGATTTCGTATTCATGGCCACTGCATGTGCCGTAGCTGAGCTGCTTGAAAAGGTGTTTCCATCCATAGTGGTACTGTTCATATTCTCCAGTGAGACCGCCCATTCACTATAGTTAAATGTATTGGCAGAAACTACGTGCGCAATGCTGTTGTAATTATTTTTGATTCTCAGCAATGCAACATTCGGATCATTAAAGCCGGCAGTAAAGATGTTACCTGAAACTGTAATGGTACCTGAAGCAGCATTCTGATCAGATAATTCTATACCACCGCCATTCAGATTATTACCTGTGATTGTAACAGCCCCATTACTTGAAAAACGTACAAGAATGTCGTGGCTCCCTGTTTGAAGTGTGTTGCCAGTGAAGGAACCACCACCTTCATCCACTGCTACCCCTGCACGGAAGAATGAGGAAGGAGAACCATTGACGGTATTGTTTTGAAAGTTAATGGTGTTCACACCACCGGCAGCAACCCGATAATTTGTGGTGCCGCTGTAATTGATACTTACCGCATTGCGGTCACCATAAGAACCTGCAGGCGTGCCATATGCATCTATTACGTTATCCTTCACCACGATGTTATCCAGTCCGGATGAGGATGCTATGATGGCACTTCTAAGTTTTGAAAGATCTACATTGAAATGGATGTTCTCAATAGTTACCCCATCTGCTGAAATATCAAAAAGTGTTGGCTTGCCGGAAACGATACCAGTGAAATCAATAGTAGGCTTGGTTATTCCTGAAGCCCTTATTGTCAAACTCTTATTAACGATTACCTGCTCATCATACGTGCCGGGATCAACTTCAAGGATATGTCCGTCTAAGCTAAGCGGATCATTGATGGCAGCTTGTATGGTGCAATAACTCAAACCGGAATTAATATTATGAACCGGGCCATTCACGGTAACATCAAAGGAGCAGGTGTTGGAATTTCCTTCCACATCCGTAGCCGTCCAGGTCACGGTAGTAATACCTTCACTAAAAACTACATTATCCAGAGTAGTTAAACCTGATGCCGCCGGAGTCGCACCGGAAATATCGCACAGCAACGAACTGAGTGTGCAATTATCATTTGGAAAAACATTGTCAAACTCTCCACTATTGGCTGTATAGGTACAGCTTCCCGGTACTGCATTCCTGGTGAAGCCGGCAACAGGGCAGGTGAATGTAGGCGCTTCATCATCGGTAACAGTAATGGTTTGTATGCAGGAATATACATTGCTGCAATCATCGGTAATAGTCCAGTTTACCACAGTAACACCAACTGCATAAATATCAGATGCATCATCCGTACCATTATAATCATTCACCATTGTTACCGGAAGGCACAGTGCGCCATTATAAACGGGAGCAGTCAAAACTACATACGCACTACATTCTCCGGGATCTACACTTATTCCACCAGTTGGAGGTACAGCAGCTGCAGGGCAAGTGACTGCCGAAACAGGCAGTTCTTCAATGAGTATGTCATCTATCGTAAGCGTACCACTTCCTCCATTAATCACAAATTTAAGATCGGTCATACTTACTGATGGAGTGGTTGAAGCGATATCATTCAACACCTTAGTGGAACCTACCCATACATCCATTTTTCCATTGGATACTGTTTCTGTTGAAAGATCAGGAGCTGTATAAGTGACAGAAGAACCATAATTATTGAGCACCCAGGTTATAGTTTGTGTACCGCTGAATGCTGCCGACAAACTTCCCGTGGCAAAATCTCTAATCCTGAATTTATCAGTAGCTCTGTAGTCAATTCCGATTCTGCCCCATGTATTTGCATTGAGTTCGGGCGTATTTGAATTGCTGAATCCTGCACCAACTTTAAATTGCGCAACACTATTGGAATTCGCTGCACACGTTACGGCAAGTTTGAATGAATAGGATAAGGTAGCCGGTGTTGGGGAAAAATCATCGATCCTTGAATAGGTGCCTGTAGCTCCGGTACGGGTATATACCAGTGAGCCTGTTGCAGCGCTAACTGATGCACCTGCTCCTGATGTGCTTATTGCTGTAAACTGCTGATTAGTTGGCGTAGCACTTACATACTGAGAGATAGGATTGTTGAGAGAAAAATCCTGCTGCAGCAATTGAGCTGATATATTTTGACTGATAACAAACTGGATTGCAAAAAGCAAAATAACGGGTAGTGCGCAGGGGTGTAGAGAATTCTTCATGGGAAGGTGTTTAACTGATGAGAAGCTATTGTTGAGACCTGATTGCAATAATTTATATTGAATTACAGAAATCTGCACCTTTTCCATAATTAAATTCGATCACAGATACTATCCTTACATTCATCCTGGTCATATCCCAGATCATTCTTCAATAAACAACAACTCCTAAACAAATGAGCGGATCGACAGTATCGCGAAAGTCAAATTAGAATACGCTTTCAAATGTAAACGGAGGTAATTCTTGATTCAAACAAAAATTTTGAAAAACGGATAAGTGTGAAATCATTCTCATACAACAAAAATCTATTTTTCAATATACAAATTCATACCAGCTACCTTATCCTATTGAAACATAAAATCAGCCTGCCCAATAACGTATTTTATTGGCCTGTATTAATAATAAGCATGATTGATTCGCTTACCTTCAGTATATAAGGCATCATTTTATTTGCATCAAGTTTCAAGTATTGAGACATTAGTATTTTTACTTTCATTAGAAGAAGAGACTTTCATTTCTTCCATTCAACAGCAGATTATTATCGTCACAAAATCAGAGTTAATGACTATAGAGAATACTGCTTACAATCTGCGTTTACCGGGATATATCGCGCAGCAACAAATATTACTTCATAAGATCGATCAAAAGGGGATCTATTTTCTGAGAAGAACCCGCACGTAGTCTCTGATGTCTTTTGCAGATACAAGCAATAGACTATACTGCAACGAAATAGCTTGTTACAAAATAGCGGAATAACTATTGAACTGTCTTATTCAAATAATAAGTCGGATAGGATCAAAATAATATCAGTGATACAATTTATGGCTTAAATTTCTTCTGGCATTAATTTGCGGTATCACCCTTTACGCCTGCTGCGTGCGTCCTTTGCTATGCTACTTTTCGAAGTACGCTTCTTCCTGACTGGAACGCCCGCTTCCGGCAATTCGAGTTTTCTTTTTTTTCTTTTCTCGGCATACTTAAACACCAACGCCGCCATCGGTGGAATATCAATCAATATAGAATCGTTTTTACCATCCCATACAGTAGATTCGGAATGAACCGTTCCGCGCGTAGTGAAACCGGCACCCCAATAATACACGCTGTCAGAATTCAAAATTTCTCTCCACTCTCCATTTAGCGGCACGGCAGTACGGTAATCATAACGTGGCACCGGTGTCAGGTTGAGCACAATCAGCGTGATATCAGTTTTCTTTACACCCTTCCTGCAATAAATCAACACGCTGTTGTCGGCATCATCTACTTTCATCCACTCAAATCCATCTTCCGTAAAGCTTTTATCATACAGGGAATGCTCTTTTGTATAGAGCCCATTGATGTCTTTCATGAGTTGCTGCAGCCCTTTATGAGGCGCAAATTCCAGCAGGTGCCAGTCAACACTTTGTTCGTGGTTCCATTCTTTATACTGTCCAAACTCATCGCCCATAAAGATCAGCTTGCCTCCCGGATGTGTATACATATATACCAGCAGCACCCGCATATTGGCAAACTGCTGCCATTGATCGCCGGGCATTTTGCCAAGCAACGATTTCTTTAAATGCACTACTTCATCATGAGAAAGCGGCAGCATGAAGTTTTCGGCGAAGGCATACATGATACTGAACGTAAGCTGATCATGATGATACTTCCGGTAGATGGGATCGGTTGAAAAATATTTCAACGTATCATTCATCCAACCCATCATCCATTTCATGCCGAAGCCCAAGCCACCCTCTGACACCATACGCGTCACCTTCGGGAAGCTGGTGGATTCTTCGGCAATGGTTTGCACGTCGGGGAATTCGCGGAACACTTCCGTATTGAATTCGCGCAGAAAAGACATGGCCTCCAGGTTCTCCCGGCCCCCATGAATATTCGGTTCCCACTCACCTTGCTTACGCGAATAATCGAGGTAAAGCATAGAAGCAACCGCATCAACCCGCAATCCATCGGCATGGTAACGGTCGAGCCAGAAAAAAGCATTGCTTAGCAGGAAGGAGCGCACTTCATTTCTTCCGTAATTAAAAATGTAACTGTTCCAGTCGGGATGAAATCCTTTGCGCGGATCGGCATGTTCATACAAAGCGGTGCCATCGAAATAAATCAGTCCATGCCCATCGCCGGGAAAGTGGGAAGGCACCCAATCGAGTATGACACCAATTCCATTTTTATGTAAGGTTTCTATGAGTTGCATGAAATCCTGCGGCTCACCAAACCTGGAACTGGGTGCGAAAAAGCCGGTGACCTGGTAACCCCATGAACCATAGAACGGATGTTCCATCACCGGTAATAATTCCACATGGGTGAACTTCATCTCTTTAGCATATGCGGATAACTCTTCCGCCAGCTTTTTATAATCCAACACCTTCTCCGGATCATCTGGACTTCTTCTCCACGATCCTAAATGCACTTCATATACAGAGAATGGCTGATTGAGTTTGTTTTTTGTTTTGCGGTATTCCATCCAGGCAGCATCGTCCCATTCTTTCCAGGTATCCCAAACGATGGAAGCTGTTTTAGGTGGTTGTTCCCAATAGAATGCATAAGGATCACCCTTTTCAAAAGCAACTCCTCCAAAATTTGACTGAATATAATATTTATAGGCTTCCCCTTTTGCGACATTTGGAATAAAACCTTCCCATATTCCCGACTCATCGCCTCGAACGATCAGCTTATGCGACTGCGGGTTCCATCCATTCCAGTTACCTATAACAGAAACCATGGCGGCGTTGGGGGCCCATACAGCGAAGCAGGTGCCTTGAGTATTTTTATATTCTACCAAATGCGCGCCCAATTTCTCGTATAGCTTAAAGTGTTTGCCGGCTTTGAATAAATTGATATCGTATTCCGTAAGGCGGGAATACGGTTCTACCGGTTGCAGGGGTTCTTGATTAATTGTTACGTCTTCGGATGTATGTTCCATATTGTATTTTATCATGGTTGCGACACGATGCATCGTGTCGTTACTGATATGCGTTGCGCCACAATGCATTGTGGCGTTACTGATACGCGTTGCGACACGATGCATCGTGTCGTTACTAAAACGCGAAGCGTCGCGTCCCTACGTGATTTCCATCAATACCTGTTCAATTCCTTTCAGGGGAATTTTTACCCAGGTGGGCCGTCCGTTAAATTCGTATCCTAATTCGTAGATGGCCTTTTCTAACAGGTGTGTCTGCAACAAAAATGCCTGCTCACTTTTATCGCTGCTGATCAGATTGGAACCGGCCATTACTTCAAAATAATGCTGTAGATAGATTTCTGAAACCACTTTGTACCAGTGTTGTGCAGCCTGATCAATTATGTCATCACTGATGTCTTTTGTTTCGGTACTGAAATAAAGTTTCGCACTCACTGCATAATGAAAGGAGCGCAACATGCCCGCCACATCCTTTAACGGAGAATGCTTGATCTTACGGTCGCTGATTGAACTCTCCGGTTCTCCTTCAAAATCAAGAATGATATAATCGCTGCCATTGTACAACACCTGTCCAAGGTGGTAGTCGCCGTGGATGCGGGTGCGCAACGACTGTACAGGAAATGTTTTTATCTGTGCAAAGAAATCTCGGATCTTACCGGCTTGCTGCTGGAAATAATCGGCCAGTGCTTTTCCCTTTTCATCCAGTGCATGATGATTTTCTTTTGCAAGCTGCAGGCGGCGTTTGAGCAATGATTCAAAATGCGCGAACAGCCAGTCGCGGTATTCATCGGTAAAAGGTTCAGGTGCAAAGGCAGGATCGTCCGGATCACAACCAAGGCCCACATGCATTTCCGCTGTTCTCTTTCCGAGCAATGCTACCTGATCGAGCACTACCTGGTTGATTATAGTATTGCCTTCCACCACTCCGAAAATATACTCGTTGAGGTAATCGCCTACCAGCGACCAGGCATCTTTGATGCTATCTACTTTTTCCTGCATCATACCGAATGTGATGGGAGCGCTGTATGCTTTCTTCCATCCGAACGTGCCGGCAAAAGCGGGAATATGTGGATAGCCTGCCTTTTCAGTCAGGAAGCTTACCACTTCCACATCAGGATTGATTTCACGGAAAAGCTTACGGTAGAGTTTCAGGAAATACTTCTCTCCGAAGATCAGCGATGAATTACTTTGATCCGCATCGAGTACACGGGAAGAAATATCAGCCACAAAATCCTCCGGCTTGAATGCTTTGCCTTTGACGAAAAATAAGGAACCGTTTGACTGCTTAATTTTTGAAGAATGAAAGAGGTAATGAAAGAGCGCACTTCGAAATGCCGGATCATAAATAGCATCGATCAGCATCATATCCGCTTCGTTTATCCGTGTGGCAGCGATGATTCCTTTTGGATTTGTATTGGCTGACTGATCTGCCGTTATTAATGCCAAAGGCAAAAGATATTGCTCCAGTTTGCCGGTGCGGTATTTGGCTTTTAAAATTACCAAATGAAAGATTGGCGTTGCCGCCGCTGATTCAGAAGCGGATTCAAAAGGAGAACTGACCGATAAGATGCTATCCACACACACGGTAGTGATCTTTCTTGCTTTACCTGCAAACCAACGGCACGACCGCACATATGCAGGCAGGATATATCTTTCCATTTGTTCCATGGCCTGGCTGTCGCGGGCGAAATCCGGCCATGGTTGCGTTAGGTTCAGTTTGAGATCAGTAATTATTTTCGGAGATTCGATCATAAAATATTCTTCCGATTTAGTAGTGAGTAGTCAGTAGTGAGTAATGAGTAGCGAGTAGCGAGAAGTCTTCAGTCTTGAGTCCTGAGTCCTGATTCGTGAATCCTTTTTCACACCTCTTCAATCCTAAACAAATGACAAGGCATCACATACGGATCGAGTTCCACAAAATTCCATTCCCTGCTCCAGGTATAAGAAGTATCATTAATCAGGTCATGCACCACATAAGCAATGTAATCACTCTTTCCGAAAAGATTCATGGGCACTTTCACATAACCACCCTGCTTGTAATAGGGATCCAGGTTTACAATCATGAGCAATGAATTGGTGCCGTGATCATTCTGCTTGAAATAAGCAATCAGTTTTTCGTTGTTGGTTTCGCAAAACTGAATGTTGTTAGTTTGCTGCAGTGCTTCATTCTCATACCGGGCTTCATTCACGATAGCAATCAGTTCCTTCAGTTTATTGGTTGCTTCCCAGTCCCACCACTTTGCTTCATACTTCTCTGAATTCAGGTACTCTTCTTTCCCGGGAATGGCGTCATGCACCATCATTTCATAAACAGGTCCGTAGAAACCATAATTGGAACTGAGTGTGGCTGCCATAAAAAAACGGGTGATGAATTGTGATTCAAGTCCGCTTTGCAGCATGTAAGGATTGATGTCAGGCGTATTCGGCCAGAAGTTGGGACGGAAATAGTTACGCATCTCTGTCTGCGTGAGTTCATTCACATACTCCGTGATTTCACCTTTCGTATTCCGCCAGGAGTAGTATGTATACGATTGCGAAAAACCCAGCTTGCCTAATAGCTGCATCACTTTCGGACGAGTAAAAGCTTCTGCCAGGAACAACACTTCCGGATGCTCTTCTTTTATTTCACGGATGAGCCATTCCCAGAAAGGAAATGGTTTGGTATGCGGATTGTCGACCCGGAAAATTTTAACACCCTGTTCAATCCAGAATTCTGCAATACTCTTTAACTCAATCCAAAGGTTCTTCCAGTCAGCAGTTTCAAAATTGATTGGCAATACATCCTGGTATTTTTTTGGCGGGTTCTCTGCATACTGTACTGTTCCATCCGGGCGCCAGGTAAACCATTGCGGATGTTCTTTAACGTAAGGATGATCGGGTGAACATTGCAATGCATAATCCAGCGCTATTTCAATGCCATGTTCTGCGGCCTTTTTCACCATCGACTGAAAATCTTCCAGTGTACCCAGGTCTTTAAGAATAGACTTATGGCCTCCTTCCGAAGAACCGATTGCCCAGGGTGAACCATATTCACCTTTCTTAGCAACGGTTGCATTGTTTTTTCCTTTTCGATTGGAAACACCGATTGGATGAATAGGTGGAAGATAGAGTACGTCAATGCCCATTTCTTCGAGCCGCGGAAATACTTTTTCTACATCCTTAAAAGTGCCATGCTTGCCCAGTTCGGTAGAAGTGGACCTTGGGAAGAGTTCGTACCAGGTGCTGAAGCCGGCCTTCTTACGATCGGCAAATACCTTGCCTTCACTTGGATAGTGGGAACAGATGCTCACATCAGGATACCTTTTGATCCAATCGGTTACTTCATTGCCCAATGCCTGCTCAATAGCCTTCTCGTATTTTTTTTCATCGCGCAACAAGGCAATCACTTTGTTGATTTCCACCTTCTCTCTTTTCGTAGCCTTCTTCACTATCCTTTCGAGATGATTGGCACCAATGAGCAGGTCAACACCTACCTTCTGTTTTCCTTTCACTCTTTTTTTAAGATCATGTTGCCAGGTCATGGCATGATCGACCCAGGCTTCGATGCAGAAATCCCAGTAGCCCATTGTTTCCACTACAAAACTTCCTTTCCAGCGGTCGTTCTGTATGGGCACCATAGCAGTATAGTTCCAGGCATCCAATGCAGCATGTTTGTAAGCGATGCGTGCATTGATTTCATCATGGCCATCAGAGAAGATATCTGCTTCCAGCGTTACTCTTTCTCCGGCAATTCTTTTAATACTGTATCTCCCGCCATCCAGTTCGGGGGAGAGGTTTTCAATCGTTACGCGAATTTGTCCTTGCATGTAATGTAGTATGAGTGATGAGCTGTTAGCTGCAACAGTTGGTTATTAAATGTACTTTCTTCTTCTCCGGTTTCATGCAGTAATACCGGTGGCGGGTATGGAGCAATATCCGAACTTGAACATAAACGAGTCACAATCTAATAAGTTGATACGATTTAAATGCCTTTTCTTTCTTAACGGCCACATAAATCCTGCTGACAGGTACGCATCAACTTCTTCCGTCTCCGATCTATGCTTTTGCAAAGTGCACTTACCGGCATACGTTACGCTTCTTCAAGATAATCAAGATCCTTACCGTAGGTTTCTTTAGTGCTCCAGAGCGCTAGAAATGCAAGCAAGAGTACAAATGCACCCACTACGATGGCCGCTGTGAAAATATTTCCCTCCTCTCCTTTCACCCATAAAAACAGGGCTGTCATCGGCACTACGGCACCGCGCACAAAATTGGGCGTGGTGGTAGTAACGGTTGCCCTGATATTGGTTCCAAACTGCTCAGAGGCAACGGTCATAAATACAGACCAGTATCCATTGGCAATTCCAAAGAAAAAGGTGAAAAGGTAAAATACAGGTACCGACACATCATGCAAGGAAATATAGATAAAGATGCAAGCGGTATCTGCAAGCAGGAAGTACAACAGTGCGCGTTTCCTGTTTCTGAGCGCCTGGCTGAGCAATCCGCAAAGCAATGCTCCAAGACTGGCGCCGGCATAATGGTACATGATGCTATTGCCACCGGTTACCATGGTTTTGCCGGTGGCAGGATCGATACCGATGTTCATGGCCTGTGCATACTCCGGACCAAAGGTGATGAGGATGCCTATGACAAACCAGATCGGGATGCCTATGAGGATGCCGTTCAGATAGCGTGAAAACCTTCGTCGGTTTGTGAATAAACTGAAAAAATTCCCTCGTACAATATTGTCTTTCTTCAACTGGTCAAACATACCCGATTCATAGGCGCTTACACGAAGCACGAGCAGTGCCAGTCCCAATCCGCCACCAATGTAATAGGCCATCCGCCAGTCGAATAATTTTGCTACCAATCCTCCGGCAACTGCACCAAAGATTCCAAATGCAGCAACTATGGTGGTTCCATAGCCTCGTTGTTCTTTTGTCATTACTTCGGCTACCAGCGTAATGCCTGCACCCAATTCACCGGCAAGGCCAACCCCTGCAATAAACCGGTAGAAGGCATACATTTCGAGAGACTGCACCGTGCCATTTAAAATATTGGCCACAGAATATAAAATGATGGAACCGAAGAGCACCGAAAGCCTGCCACGTTTGTCGCCCAATATGCCCCAGAGTATTCCTCCCACCAACATGCCTCCCATTTGCCAGTTAAGGAGGTAAGCTCCCAGATCGAGCAATTCTTTGTCATCGGTATATCCGAGGGCAATCAGGCTAGGCCTGCGTACAATACCGAATAACAAGAGATCATAAATATCGACGAAGTAGCCCAATGCTGAAATAATAACAGCCATATTCAGCACATTACCGGAGAGTGTCTTCTTGTGGGTCATTTAGTATAGTCGCGGATAAATATAAAACATGATTCAAACTTAGGTAGCAGAATCTGAAAGATTATGCTTCCTGATGTGCTGATGGACAGTAGCGAGCCAAATACGCATCTATCTTAAGTGCAATTTTTCTGCTTTCGGGTTACCACTCAACAGGTTCTCAATAAACCTCACACTTGATCAATTGCGACCATTTAAAATTTATCCTTTGAGGATTGGGAAAAGCCGGCAGGAACTAAACCTATAGAAAACAGGCGGACGCTTTATCATGGAAAGCACAAGCAATCAATAGTGCTAAACAGCGGCTAACCGTTTCGCTAAATTGGTTAGCATTACAAAACAATAAATGACCATTGCAATTACTGTCCCAACGTAAACCGTATCGTCACTCCACCATTCGTATAACGGATGGGATATGAGTTGGAGATTTTTGGAATGGTATAGCGCTTGTCAAAGAACAGGCGAATGCTGAGCCTGTTGTTTACCACATAATCAAAGGTGGGTGAGAAAGACAATGTTTCCATACCGGCAGTTGCCTGTGCAGGCGTCAGCTGATTCAGTTTCTGGCTCAGCGTAATACCATTGCCGTATGAAACACTCATTAAGAAAGTGATGTCATTTTTCAACCGTTGCTTTTTACCGTTTACCTTAAAAGGCAATGTGGCATTCCTGAATTTGTAGCCGATACCTGCAGTAATTTCCTGGCTTCTCGATTCCGTCAATTGGTAATCGAGAAAACTCATAGAGAGGTTCCTGCTGCGTTTGTATTCAAACTTGGTAGTGAGTGAGTTCTTCCACGTCATATCAATACCAATGAGCGGCGCAAACTGTTCGGTGATGGAGATGGCCGGAATGTCGTAGTAAGAGATGAAGTTGCCGGAGAGGGAATCTATCTTCGACGGGAACGATACTTCATCGCCGCTTGCGCCCACGAAATCAAGTGAGGAAGAGAAGGTTGCAATGGACAAGGTAGAGTTGTAAGCATGGCTGATATTCACTGCACTCCATATTTTTTTCGCCCAGGCAATTTTTGTAAGGCCGTTATAGGTTACCCGCCAGTTCGGTAAGGGGAACTGGTTGATGGGTAATCCGAGTCCAATGGTGTTAGGATCCTTGCCTCCATAAGCTGCGAGGAAGGAAGGTATCAGCACATCCGTAGAAAATGGTCCATAGCCCATCCGGTAGTTCGGTAAGGAATCGTTGATGAAGTCGCCAATGGAGTTTGGATTAGCATCACCTAACCGCTGGGAGATTGTTTCACGGTATTGTGCAAACTGCACGAATGTCTCAGAAAAAGCATTGGGCTCCAGCGGGATGAAACTGGTTTTTATCGGGATGTAAGATGTGGTGAACGTACCGAACTCCATGCGACTGAGGTGTTCAAAGCCTGAGTTGGAACTGGGGCGTTTGAAATATTCTGAAATATTATCTGAATTGGTACGGCTGAAATTCAGGTCTATCAGCAAGTCTTTAAAAGGTTCCAGCGTAGCCCGCATCGTGGCATTCTTGTTGGTATTCTGCACGAACATATAGTTGAGCGTGGTATCGGAAGAGATCCAGCCATCCTGCGCTTTCGAATTCAGCCAGCTTGAATCAGGCTGGTAACCAAAAATAAATCCCCAGCCGGGGGCGGCCTGGCTGAAGTCCTGCCCCATAAATTTTGGCTTGAACAAATAACCGGGAAGAATGGTATTGTGATTCTCTGTATAATTCAACGAAACCCGTTTCAGCATCAACGGTATCCGGATCAGGTATGCTTCCATGCCAATTGGCTTGGTCTTGGCAGTGGTGGCTTTTTTGGTATCCGTCGTCTTATCTCCCGGCTCACCTTCTTCTTCATCGCCTCCCTTTTTGCCTGGCACTTTTTTACGCGCAGGAATTGCGGCATTGGTATCGTAACGTTTTAATGTCTTTGATTTATTATACAAATTGCGGAAATTCAATTCTCCGTTCAATGCAATATTCTGCGTATTGGAAATGGTGTTACCGAGTTTGCTGGGTGCAATCCTGTTGGTAGCACTGTCGAGAACCAGCGGTGCTGTGGTCCATGCATAATTGGTTCCATACCGTGCAGTCATTTGCGTCCAGTCGAGCAATGGTATCTTATTCAGCGGAACCGTATAGTTAATGTTGCCGGTGTGGTTGTAATAGGTTGTTCTTCCAAACTGTTTGATATTATTCCAGACAGAATCCTTTTCTTCCTGCGTATCAATGGCTCCCTGCGGTTCATCAATACGGGTATTGGCAAGGGCATTAAAGTCTATGTTCAACCCTTTGGAGATGTCGAGTTTCAATCCTTCCGCGCGATCCCAGGTGAAGAATTTATTGTAGGTAGGTATAATAATTTCGTCCTGGGCAATAGGTCTCAATAATGTTTCATTAAACTGACGATCCATAGCCGTACGGAAGGTGAGGTTGGTAGGCAGGAAGTTCAGGTTGAAATCACGGATGAGTTTCAGGTATTTATTTTTTGAAGGAATCAGTTTCTCAAACGGGGCGATATACTTTGATTTGCCGGGGAAAGCATATCCAAGTTCTCCATGATGCTGCCTCGTGATATCGGATTCGATGATCGGCGTATGCAGAAAAGTCCTGGTATAGGCATACGTCAGGTTGATATTGTCGGGCGAATAAATTTTCAGTTTCACATTCTTCCCGGTGCTGACCTTGCGCACGTTGGAGAAGTTCAGGCTTCCGATAGACCGGTAGGTCTGCGCATCTTCTTTTGCAGTGCTTCTTGCAGCAGGATCTTCAATCAGATTCAGTTTATCTTTTAACAAGATGTCGTGATCGTATGGATCATATTGCGGCGTGCTGATGGCTTTGGATATGCCTGCATACATGGGCAACCGTATACCTGCATTCTTCGGAAAAAACTTTCCTAATTCCAATACAGTAGCTGCATCAAAGGCATTGTAATTATCCTTGAACCGTTCGTTGAGTTGTTGTTCCAGTTGTCCATAACCGATAGTGTGCATCGAACCTGAAAAAGTTACGCTTCCTAAATCAGCCAGCCTGATGTCGGCACGTGCAATAGCTGCATAACCGCCATCTTCATCAAAGCCAGACAAGCGTAATTCATCAAACCATACTTCGGTGCATATGGAATTACCGTTATCGTCAGGGCTGCCTGATTTTGGATTCCTGATACCGATCATCGCGGTAGCTACAATACCAAGGTCCGGGTTTCCTACTACCGTGATATTTTTACCATTTGCCAGTTTCACCACATAAGGAATATTGAGCGCTACACCTGCGAAATTGCGATCCTGTTTTGCTTTCACAAGGTCGTCGAGTGTGATATCAAAGTTGTTGGAGTCGGGCCAGATATTGGTAGCTGACTGATCTCCTTCTGTAGAAATAATAAGCGGGACTTCATACTCATAATAGTTACTGGTGAAATCGCTGCCAAGACGGAGAAAAGCGCTCACATCACCATTCTGCAACGGCTCGTTGCCCACAACGGATTCGGCATGCACGAACATCTGAAGCCGGTTGTACTGTCTCAGGTCGAGGTTTATATTTTTATAGACAGCACGTGAATCACCATTCTTCAGGTTGCACAGTTGAAGTGAGAGTGACTGCTCATTTTGGTAAATGGTTCCGACCTGTCCAACAATCTGCTCCCGTTGAATACCCGGAGGCAACACATAATTAAACGGTGTCTTGCTTGAATTCTCTTCCAGGCTTACGGAGGTAAGGTTAAAGAAGGTGTTTCCTGAATTATCGCCCGGAATATACTCGCCCGGCTGCTCGAGTGAAAACAGGTACTTCCTCCATTGGTTACGAATCAGTTCCATACGGGCAAACCTCAGGATGACGGTGGTATCAAAATCGGTGAGGTACATACGCATGAAACGGATCGACTTAAAGTCGGGAATACTGCCTACCTTTTTATTGTAGTCATCAATCGGAATCTTTATCTGGTACCATCTTTCCTGTCCGGGACTGTATCCGTTTATTGCAGGCACATCATAGGTAACCATATCGGTTATGTAATTCTGTCCAATCAATGACAATGACTGTGGACTCAGGCGGACTTTATACTGGAAGTATTCCTCATTTTCTGTAATAGTATTGTCGCGGTTCAGATCTTCTGACTCAGGCTCATTGCTGGCAGCATAGGAGACAGCCTGGTTACCACTTGAAATCGGAGAGTTGCCTTCTGTACTGTTATACTTAGCGTAACGGTCGAGGATAGGTGTTTGTGCATTGTTATAAGTAGGATCATCATAATACAGGTAATCATCATTGGAAGGATCGTTGAAGGCAGCCTGGTAAACATCTGAAGTGGCTCCATAAATGGCGGCCAGTGCATCGAGATAATTCTTGAAGAACCTTTGTTCATCAATGGTGCGGTTACCATCAAAGCCCACATCCTGGTATTGACGGGCATTCGGATCGTTGTCAAAGGCATTGGTAATCGGAGGAAGTTTAGGAGTATAAGCCCACTTACTCTTATTTTCATTTAACGTATCACCGGTAGGTGACAATCCATTCTCATATTGGAATTTAGAGTCCTTGAGTACGTCTTCTGAAATATTACCGAGGTTGATGTACAAATCTCCACCATCATTGGCCGTATTGAGGAAAGGATCGAGCACCCAAAACTGGATGAATTCAATATTCGCTTCCTCAAAATCTGTTTGATCAATAGACCGCTGAATTCCACCCCATCTTTGGGAAGGGTTTGGCAACAGGATATCTCCATTTTCATCTACAGAAAGTTGCTTGCCGATGCTATCAGTGTCAAAATTGTAAGGGCCTCGCTTAGCCGGTTCAAAACGGATGTCGAATGTATTTTCGTTTTGATTAAAGGGTTGATTGGTATTATCGAGCTGCGGAAAAATCTCGGTTGATTCTACAGGCCGTGAATAGAAGTTATTTTGCTGTTCAGCATTGCCTTTGATGCCCACCGGTGCCTGCGATCCCCAGAAATAAGGATCGATAGTATACCAGGAAAGTTTAGCGCGGTTATAACCATAAGAAAGATCATTGATGAGGCTTCCCTCCGGAAAAAGTGGTGAATCAGGATCCTGCGGTGTGCTCGCCAGAGACCAACTGACAAATGGAAAACGCAGGTCGTAAGAAGTTTGTGTTCCTTCAAAATCATCAATATAGATGGTTCCTTCTTTACCAATTACTTTGGAGTGGCCCGGGTCAAGCCTTGCTGCTTCTCCCGATAACGTGATCGATGATTTTTCTTTGGTACTGATCAGCGGAATACCATCTACCATCTTTGTTAACCAACCTGATTCTGAAGTATAGCTTCCATCTATTCCATAAATGGCATTGGCAATGGGATCATCACCAGCATTAAGTTTCAGGGTATATGGTCGCTCCCATAAGGTCAGGTAGGTTCCGCCTAAGGTAAACTTGTCGTTGATATAATAATCGAGTCGTGCACCAAACAATGTTTTTGTTTGAAAGCTGAAGAGCTCATTGTTTTCAAATCCCACATTTATAGGAACTCCTGAATTCAGCAGGCTCTGGTTAAGAATTTTTACCCTTCCAAGATTATAGTCAACCGTGAAGTCCACATTTTCTATAAGTTTTTGCCCGCCTGCCGTTACAGTTACCGAACCCGGAGGCACATTAAAAGCACCCAATGAAATTTCTGATGAGACACTGGACTTATACGTTCCTTTGATGAAGTAGCGGTTAAATTCCGGGAACTGGTTGGCAATGGTTTTGGTAGAATCATACAAAACCTGGTACACGTAAGGTTGTGCAGCAGTGGGTGAAGAGAATTTCTTTTGAAGATCTTGTCCGAATGGCTCCAATACCGGAAAGATGATTTTACCATTGGCCGGATTGATGGTAATGCCGGCAATGAAGTCAAAAACTCCATCGGGTTGCGGATCGTTGTTGTTGTTCAGCCTGTCTAATCCAAGTACCTGGATCAACGGTGTTCCGTTCAGCACATCTGCCGGCACATATCTTTTCTCTCCACCTCCGGGATCAAGGTAATAGATATCCAAAAAGAAATCTTGTGGATTAACCTGGTAAGCTCCCAAAGAATATACGTTCTTCATCATAAGATCCCAAATCGGCAATTTGGTACGGGTGGAAGTGCTCTTCAGCATTTTCAGGAACAGGACACCCGGAGTATCTACATTTGGTGGCACATCGGTAGCGAATTCACCAACCTGGTAAACCTGACCGTTAACCGTATACTGATAGGCCACACCCAGCACTTCATCAGGGTTAAGTTGCTGGTTGAGCAATAGAAAGCCTACGCGTGCATCATAGGTGTATTCATTAGGCGTAAGTTTACGTGCATAGGTCTTTTCAAAATCCTGTATCGGTAGCATGTTGTAGCCGGGACCGGTTAGTGTCTGTACCGTAAAATCCAGCGACCGTACCGAGGGGTCGTGGGAGATTTGCGTATACAGGTTATTGGAGTTTAATGCAGGATTGAGGTTATTTGCATAAGGCAATACATTATTGGTTGGAGGGCCTACTGCAGGTGAAGTGGAATAAGGCTTTGCTTCACCCAAATCCATAAAGGCAACTACATCGCGCACATCCACCGTGGCGCCGGTCTTATTGGTAACCCAGACTTCAATCTTGTTAATTGTTACCTGTGAGTTAACAATAGGAATACCTGCCAGCGCCTCGTTATAATGATCCCGGAAATACTGTCCAAGCAGGAAGTTCCTGTTTTCATCATATTGGTCGGCTGTAATTTTAAATGCCTGTGTCTGTGCACCACCCTGCACCGTAATATTCTGTGCCTGCGATTGCTGTTGAGAGATTACGCTGGTAACAGTAAGTCTGCCGAACTGGAGTTGTGTCTTTAATCCAAACAGGCTTTGGTTACCGGTAATCAATGAACCTTTAAGCGGAAGCGAGACATTACCTGCTTCAATCTTTTTGATGATCTCATCTTCATAGCCGGTGTAGTCGAGTTTCACCTGGTTTTCAAAATTAAAAACGGCTCCGGTATTGTAGTTGGTAGTGATCTTTAGCTTGTCGCCAATTTTTCCGATCACATTCATCTGAATATTCATATCAAAATCAAAACCTCCCTGATGCTGCTGCCGCTCTGTGAGGATGGGATTGAGGATATTCTGATAGTAGCCTCCGAAAGTGAGGTCGATATTGCCCTGCGGCCGAATATCAACGGCAGTGCCGCCGAATATCCTGTCAAATATCCGGTTGTTGACATTTACTTCCGGGATAACACCTTTTTGGGTAAGTATAGAGGCTGCATTGCTTCTATCGAGCCAGTATTGCTGTTCGGAATTCTTCGCCTGATAGTCGAGGTACTCCTCAAAGGTCATGTAAGTAGGATTCCGGTAAAACTGGTTGCCAATAGTTTCCGTTAAGATGTATTGTTTGGTGTCGGGATCGTATTCGATATTCTTTTGAATAGAGGCCGGATCCTGAAGGTCGAAAGAGTTAGCATTGGGAGTGGTGAGGAAATCAGTAACGCGGTCGTAGATCGGATAGGTCAGGTCAATTTCATTCGGATCGTCGGGAGGCGTATCTATTGCTGCTTCCATGGAGAAAGCAGGTACTGCTATTTTCTTCACAGCAGTGGCATCTTCGCTAATTTTTGATTCAGCAGGTATATCCAATGGCCATTTCATTCTGCCATTTTTTCCCACTGCAGCAATAATGGAAAAAGAGACAACAGATGCAATAACCAGGAATGTGCTATTTACTTTCAGATTCAAGCCACACTATTTTTAAGGCTGCAAATAAAATACATACCGTGAAACAAACCATTTATTATTGTAGCAGTTTACTGTTTCAGCAAACTGGCAATGCATTGATTCCGGTGATGTAGTTAAAGCGGCAAATTGTTAATTTTTGTTTGAAAAATAAACTTGCAGTTTTTACCGGTCGACCACAGTTGCCGGAAAAGTCCGATTTAGATTGCTTTTAATGTTTGCTTGATCAACTCTTCTGTTGATAAATCGCGCTGACTGGCTGCCATTACTTTTTGAACGGCCTGTTCAGCCTGCAACCTTGAAAATCCCAGCATAACGAGTGCACTTAACGCTTCCTCCTTTACATTATTACTTCCCTGTAAAGGAGCAGTTGTGAGTAAATGGTTTTTACCAAATTTGTCCTTCAATTCAAGAATAATCCGCTTCGCCGTTTTTGGTCCGATCCCTTTAATACTCTCCAATAATTTCACATTTTCTGTAACGATGGCCCGTTGAATCTCTTCGGCCGTCATGGAAGACAGGATCATGCGTACGGTTGCTGCGCCCACACCGGAGATTCCAAGCAATTCAATAAAAATCTGGCGCTCTGCCTCTTCAAAAAAGCCGTATAAAGAAATGGTAATCGGACTTTGCAGGCTGCCTCCCAGGTGCAGATATGTATGCAGCTTGCAGGATGATTTATCCTGAATCTTTACATAAGTGTTCAGTGAAATATTGACGAAATAACCCAATCCTCCCGACTCTATGATTACATGCGTCGGCGTTTTTGATGTGATATTTCCCTGTATGTATGCTAACATGACCTATCTTTTCGATTGTGCATCAATTACTGCAATGGTAACCATATTCACTATTTCGCGCACGGAACTGCCCAACTGTAAAATGTGCACCGATTTTTTCAAGCCCAGTAATATGGGGCCGATGGCTTCACCGGCACCGAGCGACTGCATCAGCTTGTACGCTATATTTCCTGCTGAAAGATTTGGAAAGATCAGGGTGTTGGCTCCATCCTGTGTCAATTCACAAAAAGGGTAATTGTCTTTCAGCAATTCGGTATTGAAAGCAAAATTGGCCTGCATCTCTCCATCCACGATCATTCCAGGATAGCGGGAACGCAGCATCTGCACTGCCTGTGCAACTGCTTCAGGTTCCTTGCCTTTAGTAGATCCAAAATTGGAATAGGATAACATGGCAATACGCGGTTGAATATTCAGTTGCCGTACTGCATTGGCAGTAAGCGTAGCAATGTCAGCAAGGTCATCGGCGGTAGGATTTACATTTACCGTACAATCAGCAAAAAACAACGGCCCGCGCTTGGTGAGCATGATGTACATACCGGCCACCTTTGTTACATCATCTCTTGTACCTATTACCTGCAAGGCCGGCCTTATTGTTTGCGCATAGTTACGCGTAAGGCCTGAAATCAATGCATCCGCCTCCCCTTCCATCACCATCATGGCTCCGAAATAGTTACGGTCGCGCATCAGCTTTTTTGCTTCATACAGGGTAAGCCCTTTGCGTTTTCTTTTTTCGAAAAGCCATTCACCATAGCTGGTACGCATGGGTTCCATCTCCTGTATGTTAGGATCTATGATTGGAACATCTTCGAGGTCGAGTCCATTTTCGGCAATGATGTCACGAATTTTCTTTTCCGGGCCCAGCAGGATCGGTTTGGCAATCCCTTCTTCATTCACTATTTGTGCGGCTTTCAATATCTTGAAGTTATCGGCTTCAGAAAACACCACACGTTTCGGATCCTGCCGGGCTTTGTTTACCATAACGCGCACGATAGCGTCATCTTTACCAAGTCTCCTCGACAGCTCATTGGTATAGGCATCCCAATCGGTGATGATGTGCCTTGCCACACCTGAATCTATCGCTGCTTTTGCAACGGCAGGCGCTACTGCAGTCAGCAATCTTGGATCAATCAGCTTGGGTATGATGTATTCCTTTCCGAAAGAAAAGTTCTTTTCATTATAAGCCATGTTCACCATATCAGGTACAGGCTTTTTGGCCAATTCTGCTAATGCATGAACGGCCGCCAGTTTCATTGCTTCATTAATCTCTTTTGCCCTTACATCCAATGCGCCACGGAAAATAAAAGGAAAACCTAAGGCATTATTTACCTGGTTAGGATAATCAGAACGGCCTGTGGCAATAATGGCATCAGGCCTTGCTTCGAGGGCTTCGTTATAAGGTATTTCCGGATCAGGATTCGCCAGGGCAAAAATGATCGGATCCTTTGCCATGGTTTTTACCATTTCTTTCGTTACGATATTTCCCTTGGATAATCCAAGAAAGACATCGGCATCCTTCAACGCATCTTCCAGCGTATGCACTTCACGGGAAGTAGCAAAAGACTTTTTGTATTTATCAATGGATTCGCGATCACTGCGTATCACACCGGAACGATCTATCAACAGGATATTCTCCTTCTTCACCCCTAAAAACATGTAGAGCTTAGCGCAGGAAATAGCGGCAGCGCCGGCACCGGAAACCACTACCCGCACTTTGCTGATCTTCTTACCTACAATTTCAAGGGCATTGAGCAGGGCCGCACCGGAAATGATGGCTGTACCGTGCTGATCATCATGCATCACCGGTATATTCATTTCCTTTCGCAGGCGTGCTTCGATCTCAAAACAATCAGGCGATTTGATGTCTTCGAGGTTGATGCCGCCGAATGTAGGCTCCATGGCCTTTACTGCAGCAACAAAACTTTCAATATCAAAAGCATTAAGCTCAATATCAAAAACATCGATATCGGCAAAAATCTTAAAGAGTAATCCCTTTCCTTCCATTACCGGCTTGGCCGCTTCAGGACCTATATTACCTAAGCCCAGTACAGCTGATCCATTGGTAATAACAGCTACAAGGTTTCCTTTGGCCGTATAGGTATAGACCTTCTCTTTGTCTTCGGCAATTTCAAGACAAGGCTCTGCTACGCCGGGCGAATAGGCCAATGCAAGGTCACGCTGTGTCTTGGTTTCCTTGGTAGGCACCACTTCAATCTTTCCAGGACGACCCATACTGTGATAGTTCAGGGCATCCTTCTTACTAATTTTTACAGCCATACTAAATTTTTACCCGAATCCTTTCCGGTAGAAAACATGATAAATGCAAATCAGTCTTCACATGCATAGTTGGCAAATGCCCAATAAATACCTGCAACAATACCCTTGGTTTAAAAAAGATATCATACCGGCAATGAGCAGCTTGCAACAGAAAAAAAATGATTTACGATTTTGGGTAAAAAGTGGTGTCGATAGGCCTGATTTTTTTGGAACGTCGAAGATAGGGAATTCAAGGAGAAAACAGTTGATACTGATTACATGGGGGGTACGACAATTCTTTCATCTTGTCAAGCAATGGTTGATGGGTTAAATGGTTAAATGGTTAAATGGCTAAATTGTTAAATTGTTAAATTGTTGCGGCGAAGCCGGTTACGTGCTATTCTGTAATCACTACACTGCTTTACTCACTTACTCAAATACTTTATACTCAATACTCAATTTCAACACCCTATAATCAATATCCAATTTGTCGTACTGGTGATTACATACCTACACGACAAAATGCACTTACTTGTCATAAGATAATTAAGCGCACTGCCACCAATAGTAATTCAGGGTGCCAATTTCTTTCCTTCTCAAATAGTAAAGCGTGTCGTGCGCTCTATCAAGCTTCATCTATCATGATGAAAACTATCGTTCATACTGTTATATAAACAGCCTCGCTCAAATGAATCAACATGCAGGTTGCAGTTGATTGTAAGGGTGGAAAAAATTTCTCTTTCAATGTATCACTTCAAAGCTGCGAACAAGCGGCGCCATTTGACCTGACTCCAATGAAACAACAATAAAATAAAGACCCGGAACCCAGTCTGTTACATTGATAGTGGCCGTTGCTGAAAACTCAGATATGGTGTGTCTTAATTGCCCTAATGCATTTCGTATTTCTAAACGCATTGGTTGCAAATCATCGTCCATTTGTAATTGGACAGTACTATTTGCCGGATTCGGAAAGACCTGAAGTGTTTGGAGCGATTCCGGTGAGGAAGGTACTCCGGTAGCATAGGATAGTTGTATCACCCACCCATCAGCGGTACCATCCAGATCCACCACATCTCCATCATCAGAAAATGTTCCACCTACAACGATACCCGGTTCTGCAATTGCATAGGCGAAATCAGTGCCTGTTCCGCCTAATGCTACACTGGAGTAGATGACGCCATTTTCGTCAATCTGTAATATCCACCAGTCACGTGCCGAATCGGTGGTATTGTTAATGATGTCGCCGTCGAATGAATTGGTAGAACCGGCCAGCATGAATCCACTGTGATCAGGCAATGCCATCGCTCTTCTGAATTGTTCGCGTTCAGAACCACCGTATATGCCCTGCCATTGCACCGAACCGTCGGCAGCCAATTTAACAGCCCAATAGTCCTGGTCGCCATGCCAGTAACCGTTCTCCACAGCAACTGCAGGATCACCCGTTTCTCCAAAAGCAATGTAACCTCCATCCGGAGTATTTAGCGCATCAAAAAAATATTCAATGTTAGGTCCACCGTACACTTTCCCCGAAACAATATTTCCAACTGTATCAATAATGAGCATCCATCCGTCTACAGAGTCCACACCCATACCTGCCAGGTCGCCATCGGTAGATGATGTTAATCCGAATAAAGCAATATTCCCATCAGCCGCGGGCAATGCCTTAAAAAAAGAATCATCACCCGTGCCACCATAAATTTTGTTGGTTACAATATTGCCCTCATCGTCTATGATGAATACCCATGCATCAGATAATACAGAATCCATGGAAGGTGGAACATCTCCATCAGAGGAAGTAGTACGTGATAACAGCATATACTTTTGTCCGGGGAGTTCATAAATATTTCTGGGTACATCATATATATAGCCGCCAAATGATTTCGCCCAGAGCAGATTTCCATCTGCATCAAGTTTCACAGTCCATGCATCGCTGTAAGCATGATGCCCTTCCACATCAAAATCACTGGACCATGACTCCGTGATAAAAAGATATCCGCCATCACTGGTCTGAATAATTTTTGAATAGGGGTTGCCCTCTTCCTTCGAACCGCCAAAACATTTTTGCCAGATGATGTTACCTGCAGGATCCATCTTGAAAATCCAGATATCGTGAATGCCATGCGGCTGGCAGTCAATCGCGACATCACCACCGGATGAATCAGCCAAAGCAAACAATATGTAATTTCCATCTGAGGTCGGATAAATATCTTCGATGATATCATTGCCCGGGCCACCCAGTGTTTTTTGCCAGGCGATAGCGGGTTGAATTTGTGCGAAAAGGCAGGCGCTGCAGAAAAAAAATATGGTATAAAATAAAAGCAAGAAAGGTATTTTCATCTATGAAAGATTGTAGGAATGGAAATAACAAAAATACACAAAATGGAAAAACGCATTTCGAAACAGGTGGCGATAGCATTTCATATATGGCAACTGCACTCATTCTCCTTGAAACAAACACCTCATAAAAAGCGGTAGCTGTAAATCACAATAAATGTGAAATGAGCAATTACTATATAGCAATCTCCCCTTCCAAATAAGTTACCGCCTTTCCGCTGATTTCTACCCTTTCACCAAGGAGTTTGCATTTCAGATATCCTTCTCTTGTGGATACCTGTCGTGCCGTGAATTCAGTTTTATTCATTTTTGCAGCCCAATAAGGGGTTAAAGAGGTATGTGCAGAACCTGTTACAGGGTCTTCGTCAATACCTGCACCGGGCGCAAAAAAGCGTGAGATAAAATCGACATCATTGCCACGTGCTGTAACGATCACACCCAAAGAATCCAGTTGCTGAAGCATTCGAAAATCCGGTTTCAATTGGTAGACTTCTTCCGCACTTTTCAATACCACCAGGTAATTCTCAAATCCCTTCCAAACCTCAGCGGGTTCAATATACAAGCCCTTGCGCAATAGCTCAGGAACTTCCACGGAGTTCAAATGGTCGGTGGGAAAATTCAAGGTTAGCCATTCACCATTTTTTTCTACTCCAAGCAAACCACTTTTCGAATGGAACCTGATAGCCGGCTTCACATAGCCAAGGTGATGATATAAAACATGGCCTGATGCCAGTGTAGCATGACCGCAAAGCTTAACTTCTGTAACCGGTGTAAACCATTTCAGCTCATAGCCATCATCAACAGGAACAAAAAAAGCCGTCTCCGACAAATTATTTTCCATAGCGATTTGCTGCATTTTTTCCGCAGGCAACCATTCTTGTAATGGACAAACAGCTGCAGGGTTTCCGCCGAATAAATGATCAGTGAAGGCATCTACCTGGAAGATTTTTAGTTTCATGAGGGAGGGTTTTGATGGGTTAAATGTATGAATTGGGGAATGTTTTTGGATAAGATGGTTGAATGGTTGAATGGTTGAATGGTTGCGGCAAAGCCGGAGAAGAGCATAGGAAGGTGTAAAGGAGCAAAATGACAGTCTTTAGTTGGGTAGCTGCCATTTTATTTAATGGAAAATTTCTTTCTGCTACTTTTACCGGATGGCGGAGAGAAAGCGTTTTAGAAAGGCTGTACCATCATTTGCATTGGTAATTTGCTTCTTTATTGGTACTGCAACCGGATATTATTACAATGATCTTTCTGCCGGAATATTAATTGGATTGGGTTCCGGATTTATTGTAATGAGCTTATTGCGCATGGTGCTGAAGCGGACAGATAGTCAGAAGATGGAACATCCAAACATGGATGGAGAAGACCATGCTGAATAGATTTTTATGCCGGCAGTTGCCTATTTACCTTTTTTAAAGTTCCTTTACTGCCGAAAAAAACAGCGACATGAATTTCCCGGACAATTTAAAGTATACCAAAGACCATGAATGGGTTAGGGTAGAAGGCAATGAAGGTTATGTAGGCATCACTGAATTTGCGCAAGGCGAATTGGGTGATATTGTATATGTTGATATTGGCACGGAAGGCAAGTCGCTGGCAAAAGATGAGGTATTTGGAACTGTAGAGGCCGTTAAGACCGTATCAGACCTCTTTCTTCCTGTGGCTGGTACCATATTACAAGTCAATCACGCATTGAATGACCAGCCGGAGACTGTAAATAAAGACCCATATGGCGAAGGTTGGATGGTGAAAATCAGTATTCAAAACACCGCCGAGTTGAATGAACTGATGGATGCAACCGCCTACAGGCAGTTAATAGGTCAGTAAGCTTCGTTTAAGAAACCACGTTGATCAATACTGTTACCGGCCGGCAACTTTGTTGCAGCGTAACATTAAATATTTCCGGCAGGAAGCGGGCACTGCAACAGATTTTTCTTCTTCTACTGCCCTGCAGTCGCAACGACTTATATGAACTTCTTAAAACATTTCTGGATTTTCCTGCTTTGGCTGCTCCTGATACTTTATCTGTCATTTGCGCCGCTTAAAGACTGGCCGCAACCATCCATTTTTCAAAAACTATACCTTGATAAGGCAGTACATTTTACCATGTACTTGTTATTGAGTTTTCTCCTGCTGCGCAGTTTCTTCCGGCAACAGCCTCTGCAAAAATACCGTTATGCAATCTTCGCCGGTACACTGGCGTTTTCAGCAGGATTGGGAATAGCCGTGGAAGCTTTACAACCCATACTCACGCAATATCGCAGGTTTGAATGGATGGATATGTTAGCCAATGCCATTGGTGCCATTGCAGGTATTGTCATTTTCAGGTGGCTGCTTTCCAGGGGCTATGCAGCTATGAATACAAGGCCGGTTGCCAACCAACAATGAGCAGATGAATAGTCAGTGTATTTTTTTTTTACGCATCAACATACTATCGGTTATATTTAATCAAAACCGGTCAGCTGGTTATTCCACAACATGAAATGATGAAGTTTGATGTAATTTTAAGCTATGTCGATTCAAAAGTTAGAAATAGTGTATCTTAAGAAGAGTTGTTTGCTGCTGCTGTTCTGCATGGCAACCACGTTGTCATTTTCACAAACACAACAGGACGTGCAGCTTGCCCTCGAATATTTCAAGAAGGGTGAATATGACAAGTCAGCAGTGATGTACGAAAAGCTTTATAACAAAGCGCCTTCCAATTCTTTGTTTTACCAAAACTATATTCAAAGCCTGATAGCATTAAAACAATATGATGAAACGGAAAAAGTAATCAGGAAGCAGATTAAAAAATTTCCGGCAGATCTAACCTACTATGTTGACTTAGGTAATGTGTATCACCTCCAGGATAATGATAAAGCTGCCTTCGCACAATATGATGAAGCCATAAGATTGATTGCTCCGGATATGCCGGCGATTAACCGGCTGGCTTACAAGTTTCAAAGTGCTGCCTTAAACGATTATGCGATTCAATGTTACCTGCGGGCACGAAAAATATTCAATGCTGAAAACTCTGATCTGTTCCTTTCGGAACTGGCATCTCTGTACAGGAAAAATAATGATGTACCTAATGTCATCAACGCTTACCTCAGCATCGTGGATTATAATCCGTCCATGGCTGATGAAGTGGAAGGGCAATTGCAGCCTTTAATAGAATCGGCTGACTATGCACGTGAACTGCAATCTGAATTGTATCGCCGCATTCAGAAAAAAACGGATAATGAAGTATTTGCCGAAATGCTGATCTGGTACTTCATTCAAAAGAAGGACTTTACCTCAGCCTTTCAACAGGTGAAAGCGCTGGACAAGCGTAATAAAGAAGAAGGACAGCGTGTATTTCAATTTGCGCAATCGGCTTTTGATGAAGGCAATTACGATGCAGCACTTATTGCATACCGCTATATTATTACAGAGAAAGGGAAAAACAGCTTTCTCTACCTGCCGGCACGCAGCAGCGAACTGAATACGGAAAAAATAAAACTTACCGTTCAGCACACCTATACACCTGAAGCACTGACCAGCCTGGAGAAAAGCTATGAATCTTATTTCACCGAGTTTGGTAAGAGTGCGCAGACACTGGTAACGATGCGCGATTATGCCAACCTGGAGGCAAAATACCTGCACAATATTGACAAAGCCATCAGCATTGCGCAGGAAGCAGTGAATATCCCGACGAATGAAAAAAAATTAACCGGCTACCTGAAGATGGATTTGGGAGACTATAACCTGATAAAAAATGAAGTGTGGGAAGCCACCTTACTTTATTCTCAGGTTGATAAAGCTTTTAAGGAAGATGAGTTGGGAGAAGAAGCCCGGTTTAAGAATGCACACCTGAGTTTTTACATGGGTGACTTTCCATGGTCGCAGGCACAGTTGGATGTACTGAAAGGTTCAACCTCTGAACTGGTGGCCAATGATGCATTGGCACTATCGGTTTTTATGACAGACAACATGGGGTTGGATACCTCCACCGTTCCGATGGAAATGTATTCCCGCGCCGACCTGCTCATCTTTCAGAATAAATTTGATGCAGCTATTCAAACCTTAGATTCCATTACTGCTTCCTTTCCAAAAAATTCGCTTGCTGATGATGTGTTGTTCTCCAAAGGAAGAGTTTATCTCGCAACGCAAAATTATTCCGAAGCAGCAGCTATCTTCGAACAGGTTGACAAAAATTACTCCACTGACCTCTTGGCTGATGATGCACTTTTTCAGCTGGCTGAACTCTATGAGAGTTACCTCAACAACAAAGAGAAGGCAATGGAATTGTATAAGGACATCCTGTTAAAATACAAAGGCAGCATTTATGTGGTGGAAGCCAGGAAACGGTTCAGGGAGTTGCGTGGTGATGAGTTGAATTAACCTTGTTTCAATGAGCTTTTCCTTTAAGTCCCGTGAAGAAGCAAGAGCAGCATAAGGATTTTGGAAATGACCTTAAAAATATACCCGAATTTAAAGTTGCCCGTATGATACTATTTGAAGATTTGATTTAGATTTGCTTACCTGCCTGAATTTTTTTTCAACCACCATTGCAAAGTTATGGTTAGCGCTTTTACAATCCGATTTCTTTCCCTCATTTGTCTCATAAGCCTGATCACGTATTCTTTTTCATCCAGTGCACAATTTGCGGCCCCTTCACAATCTTCCATTAGACTAATTGATGGTGCTCCGGGCCAAACAACGATAAAGTTTGAATCAGGTGGTATAATTGAATCAATGGTAAACACACCATTGGGTGAAGCTGTTGTCATCAAGATTGACAAGGGAACTCCAATACTGGAAAAAGGATTTCCGGATCTTCCTAAACTTACTGCAAGCATCATTATTCCCGATGATAAAAATATGGAAGTAAAGGTTACTTCAGCCAGCTATTCAGATTATGAAAATATACTGGTAGCCCCTTCCAAAGGATCATTGCTGAGAGATGTGGACCCTGCAGCAATTCCTTTCTACTTTGATTCAGCTTACCAGGAAAACAATTTCTTTCCAAAAGATATTACCGCATTACGCGAGCCCTATATTCTCCGTGATTATCGTGCACAGACGGTAATCGTCTATCCAATTCAATACAATCCGGTTACAAAAACACTGCGCATATATTCAGAAATTATCGTTTCTGTTTCAGCTAACAATAATGCAGATGAAAATGTGCTGAAAAGAAACCCTAACGTGGAAATTAAAACACCATCCGTCTTTAACAAACTCTATCAAAACCGTTTTATCAATTTTGAAAGTGATACCCGTTACGAACAGCTGGAAGAAGAAGGCAACCTGCTCATCATCAGTTATGGGCCTTACATGAATGCAATGCAACCATTGGCTGACTGGAAGATTCAAAAAGGAATACGGACTGAAATAGTGGATGTGTCTGTAATTGGAAATGATAAAACCTCGATCAAAAATTATGTGGCCAATTATTACAACACCAAAGGACTGACCTACTTAATACTTGCTGGCGATGCTGCACAAGTTGCCGCCGGCAGTACCGGAGCCGGAGATGCTGACAACGATTATGGTTATATCCTTGGAGAAGATCATTACCAGGAAATTTTCGTTGGGCGTTTTTCCGCAGAAACGGAAGCAGACATTATCAGCCAGGTGAGCAAAACCATTGCTTATGAAAAAACACCTACGAATGATAATTACTTTTCAAAAGGTATTTGCATTGCTTCCAATGAAGGTGCAGGAATCGGCGATGAAGGCCAATCAGACTTCGAACACCAGGACCTCATCAGGGAACAACTGTTAAACTATAATTATTCTGATGTTGCAGAACTTTTTGATGGCACACAGGGCAATGTCGATGCGCCCGGCAATCCTGTAGCGAATGATCTTTCTTCCTTAATCAATAGCGGAACAGGACTCATCACCTACACAGGTCATGGCAGCGGAAGCAGCTTAAGTACCACTGATTTCAGCATCACCGATGCAAACAACCTGGTTAATAACGGCAAATGGCCCTTTATATGGGTTGTTGGATGTAGTGTTGGCAATTTTACCGGCACTACCTGTCTGGCAGAAGCATTAGCACGAAGCAGCCAAAATGGAGAACCGGCAGGCGCTGTTGCTTCATTTATGTCAACCATCCTGCAAGCCTGGGCTGAACCCATGGAGGCACAGGATGAAATAAATTTGATTCTCACAGAAAGCTACCCTGAAAATATTAAGCGAACATTTGGAGGATTGTCCATTAACGGTTGTTTCAGCATGAATGATGCCTATGGCAATACCGGTTACAACATGACTGATACCTGGACCATCTTCGGTGATCCTTCATTGGAGATACGAACTGCACAACCTACAGTTATTAGCGCCACGCATGCACCAACTATTGAATTAGGAAGCACGCATTTCACGGTAACCTGTGATGCCGAAAATGCATTGGTTTGCATGGCAGCCAATGGAACAATTATCAGTATTGCTACCGTTACAGGTGGAATGGCTGAACTTTCCTTTCCACCGCTAACTATTCAGGACACGTTGTCGCTAACTATTACCGGCTACAATAAAACACCTTATTTAAATCACCTTCCTGCTTTGCAACCGGCTGGCGCCTTTTTATATAATACCAACCTTACCATAAATGATTCGGCCGGCAACGGTAATGGGCTTGCCGATTTTGATGAAGATGTGATGCTGGATATTACGCTTCAAAATGCCGGTTTATCGACGGCATCAGGCATAACTGCTACACTTTCTACATCTGATACCTATATTACTATTACCGATGCTACAGCAACCTATCCTGCCATTGCCAGTGATGCTGCCGGCACACTTCAAAATGCCTTTGCACTTACCGTTGCAGATAACGTTCCGGATGGGCATATTGCTTTGTTCAATTGTACCGTTACCGATAATGCAGCAAACACCTGGAATATGCCGGTTTCCATATTGCTGAATGCGCCGTCACTTGCAGTTACTGCTTTTACAATCAATGATGAAGCAGGAGGCAATGGTAACGGATACCTCGATCCTTCTGAAACCGCTACGATCACCTTAAGTGTGGTGAATCAGGGTCACAGTAATATTTCTGAGGCAATTGCCACATTGTCGGGCAGCAGTAACTTCATCAGCATTAATGATCCGGAATTCACCATTGGCAACATGGTGATCAACGAAAACCTGCTGGCCACTTTTCAAGTTTATGTGGCGCCTAATGCAACATATGGTATTGATATTCCCTTTACCGGTTCCCTCGATGCAGGAGCTTATAGTAACCTGCTTGAATTTGAAACAGTGATCAGTCCTGCCATTGAAAACTTTGAAAGCAATAATCTCACCACCTATAACTGGCAGTTAAGCGGAATTGCTAACTGGTTTACAACAACTGAAAGTGCTTTTGAAGGTAGCTATTGCAGCAGGTCAGGTGACATAGGAAATAATGAATCTTCCACGCTTGAAATAGTATTGGATGTTCAGTTTGCAGATGATCTTTCCTTTGCCCATAAAGTATCTTCTGAAGGCAACTATGACTTCCTGAAATTTTATATTGACGGGGAACTAAAAAACCAATGGTCAGGAGAATCAGGTTGGACAAAAGTTTCTTACCAGGTAGATAGCGGCACGCATTCCTTCAAATGGGTGTACATGAAAGATGGCTATTTTACCGATGGACTAGATGCTGCCTGGCTGGATCATATTTTCCTGCCGGCATTTGAAGTGAATACGACTACATTTGTTAATGCAATAACTCCTGCTTCATCTTTTGCAGTCTATCCAAATCCATTTGATCGGCTAACCATGATCAGCTATATGGTTCCGTCATCTGCTGATGTTACTTTAGATTTATACAATGCATATGGACAATTAATCAGGAAACTTCATCACAATAACAATCAACCGGCAGGCAAATACCAATTTGCATTTGATGGAGAAAAATTATCGTCCGGTATTTATCTGTGCGCTATTACCATCGACGGTGTCACTCATGTCCAAAAGCTGATATGCGGAAAATAAGCGAGTGCCGCATAGAAATCCAAAGCTTTTATACCTGCTAATCCACTGTTGCCATTTCCACTTTCAAATCATCTATGTACATCACCTTATTGCTATTGGCATTCCAGAAATACAATTGTAATGTATCAGCTTTATGAGAAGAACGACAATGAATATCAACGGTAACAACTTGCCATTTGCCTTGCTCTGTATTCCGTTGAATGCGCATCATGTTATTCCAAACTTCTTTCTGCTCAGCATACAGCTTAAGACTAAACTGAGTCATTAACCAGGTGTCCCATTCCTTATCAGGAAAAAATACACTGGCTGTTGCCCGAATCCAAAACTCCTTCCCTTTATCAACCGGTATTAAATAAGGCACAGATGTTTGAAGACTATCGTTGAGTTGTATAAGCAATCCATCAGCATAAGTATTCAATTGACGGAGGCTGTCAAAATCCGTTGACTTCACTTCATAAATCAATTTCAGTTTATCAATCAGTTCAGCAGGCATTTCCTCCTTGCTGTCAAGCATCTTTTTATCTGACGGTTCAATGGAAGTCTTACCAAATATTCGCCAGTAATAGGCACGCGTCATATTCTCGGCTTCAAAAATCCCTTTTGCATGGCACTGATATGTTTGAAGCAGGTTCAACCAGCAACAAAAAAGCACCCCGATAGCAATCACAGGACGCAACATTTTTTTCATGATTACATATTCAAAAAATGCGGCCATCGGAAAGATCAATACAGCATACGATTGTATCATGGCCCTGGAACCAAAACTTCCGCCATACCACCAGATATCCCATGCATAAACGATGTACAGGTTGATGACAGAAAAAAGAAGGCATGCTGCAAAAATCTCTTTATGATGTTTATAAAGCCAGATGAAACCGATAAGCGCCAATAACATTACCGGTGTATAGATGAGCCAGCCATTACGGAAGGTAAAGATGCCTTCATAGAAATGCGGACTTGCCCAACTGAAGCCCTGCTCCTGGTAGCTGTAATACACCCAATCACCTGATAAGGCTTTCCAATAAATTAATTGTGGGAGCAACGTAATTGCAAATGCCACGGCAGCAAGCAATAATTTCCATTGGTGTTTTCTGAGAAAACGAATGCGGTGGGTCAGTCCATTGCTCGTATCTATTCCCCACAAAAACGGGATAACGAGCATGATAATCTCTGTTGGACGGGTAACTGTTGCAAGTCCGCACAAGGCACCAATAAAAACGCTCCGCAATATTGTTGGATGCTCATACCATTTCATCGTCAGCCAAATCACCAAACAATAAATGGTAAAGAGATAGTTATGTGTCATCGGTCCGCCAAATGACACATAATTAAAATAATTGGTCGCCAGCACTAAAACCAACAATACAATCGCTGCTATCCGATCATCAAAAAACCTTAACAAATTCTTTCTGGCAAACCATAAACCAATCCAGGAAACAAATATGCTTCCGAATGAAATCATTGCCTGGTATGGAAACGAAAACCCATCTATGGCAAATCCACCAACCGTGGCCCATACATGAGCAATGCCGAAGAAAGGCAGGTACATCATGGCCATTCCCATCGAATACTTCATCATATAGTTACCGTTTGGCAACTCGAAGGCATTCCAAAATCCATAGACAGGCTTATACTTTTCTACCAGGCCCGGTAGTTTATGCAGCTTACTGATGTCGTCATAAAAATAAGAAGGCAGGTAGAGGTAATAACCCATCACATCCCAGCTTAAGGTAGCTTCTGTTTCACCGATTTTCCATTTGGGGTAAAAAAATGCGGCAATCACCAAAAACGCACAGACAAATAAAAGTGCGTAAAGTGATAAGCGGTTATTGTTAGCGGAACTCGTCATGGCGATCTTACTGCAATCTGCATGAAATTTTCATTTCACGCAACATCAGCAACTATTTACCAATGACACCGGCAGCAAAATGTATCAATCTTCAAACTGGTGCTTTGGTGAGGCTGGTTTG
Organism: Chitinophagaceae bacterium; assembly: GCA_016704325.1. Lineage (GTDB taxonomy): Bacteria > Bacteroidota > Bacteroidia > Chitinophagales > UBA10324 > JACCZZ01. The sequence continues at coordinate 358,004 of JADJAG010000004.1, read as the reverse complement.
CGTTTCAACGGGTGTACGACAGTTCGTTCATCTTGGTAAGCAATGGTTGGTGGGATAAATGGCTAAATGGCTGAATGGTTAAATTGCTGCAACGAAGCCGATCACTTGCTATTCTGTAATCACTACGCTATTTTACTCACTTACTCAATACTCAATTGTCGTTGACTGAAGTATGTTGACTTTCTTTAACTGATATTTAAATTTTCTTTTGACTTTTGATTGTTACTATTGCTATTTGTCTTAAGTCTTAAATCTTAAGTCAATATTCAATTTGTCGTACACCCGTTTCAACAACCTATTACCATTTCCATCCGTCAATTTGTAATTTTACCGTCCTTCTCAAAGTCAGCCAACTGTATGAATCCAATTGCTCCTTACAAGCCAAAGAATAAAATACGCGTGGTAACCGCTGCATCGCTGTTCGACGGGCATGATGCAGCCATCAATATCATGCGCCGCATCATACAATCCAGCGGTGCCGAAGTCATTCATCTTGGCCATGACAGGAGTGTGCAGGAAGTGGTAGACTGTGCTATCCAGGAAGATGCCCAGGCCATTGCCATGACGAGTTACCAGGGTGGCCACATGGAGTACTTCAAATACATGTTCGACCTCTTAAAAGAGAAAGGTTGTTCCCACATCAGGATCTTTGGCGGTGGCGGTGGCGTAATTCTTCCAGCGGAAATTGAAGAGTTGCAACAATATGGTATAGCGAGAATTTATTCGCCTGACGACGGCCGTGCCATGGGCCTGCAAGGGATGATTAATGATATGTTGCAGCAATGTGATTTTCCTACCGGGATGCATCTGAATGGCGAAGTGAAAGAATTGAAGAACAGAAATCCGCATGCCATCGCAACACTGATCTCAGGAGCTGAAAATTTTCCCGAACAGTCGAAATCACTGTTAGAAGAAATCCATAAAATATCACAACAGGTTAAAACGCCCGTGCTGGGCATCACAGGCACCGGAGGCGCCGGTAAATCTTCACTGGTGGATGAACTGGTACGAAGGTTTTTGATTGATTTTAAAAGCGCAGCAGATGGTGGAGCAGGCAAAACGATAGCCATCATTTCCGTAGACCCATCGAAACGAAAGACCGGAGGTGCATTGCTGGGTGATCGCATCAGGATGAATTCGATCCGCAATGAAAGAGTGTTCATGCGTTCATTGGCGACAAGACAGTCTAACCTTGCATTGAGCAAATACGTAAAAGAAGCCATTGACATTGTGAAAGCCGCAAAATTCGACCTGATCATTTTGGAAACTTCAGGCATCGGGCAAAGCGATACGGAAATTATTGAGCACAGCGATCTCAGCCTGTACGTGATGACACCTGAATACGGCGCGGCATCACAACTGGAAAAAATCGACATGCTTGATTTTGCAGATATAATAGCATTAAACAAATTTGACAAGCGTGGTGCGCTGGATGCTTTGCGCGATGTGAAAAAGCAATACAAACGAAACCACCAGCTATGGGAAACAGATGATGAAGACATTCCTGTTTTCGGAACCATCGCTTCGCAGTTTAATGATCCCGGTATGAACCGTTTATATAAATCGGTGATGGATAAAATTTCAGAGAAGACCGGTGCTGAACTGAAACCGCATCTCGACATTACCAAAGAGATGAGCGAAAAAATTTACATCATCCCTCCTGCACGTACCCGTTACCTGAGTGAGATTTCAGAGAATAACAGAAAATACGATCAATGGGTAATGCAGCAAAGTGAGGTGGCTCAGAAGTTATTTGCCTTAAGTACTTCCAGGAAAATTTTTGAAAGCGAAACTGCAGATACCACCGTAAAAACAACAGCCCTCGCCCATTTAAATGCACACTATTCAAATCTTGAATTGCTGCTCGATGGCCCGAACCGGAAATTATTGGGACAGTGGGAAGAAAAATGTAAAAACTACCGTGATGAATTTTATATCTATAAAGTCCGTGGCAAGGATATTAAAGTGAAGACACATACCGAATCGCTCTCTCATACTCAGATTTCTAAAGTAGCCACTCCGAAGTTTGAAGCCTGGGGCGAAATTCTGAAATGGGCATTGAAAGAGAATTTCCCGGGAGAATTTCCATATACCGCCGGCATCTATCCTTTCAAGCGGGAAGGAGAAGATCCGACCCGCATGTTTGCCGGAGAAGGTGGTCCGGAAAGAACCAATAAACGCTTTCACTATGTTTCTCTCGGCCTTCCTGCAAAAAGATTGTCCACTGCATTTGATTCGGTAACACTCTATGGCCAGGATCCGGAATACCGGCCCGATATCTATGGAAAGATTGGCAATAGCGGCGTTTCTATTTGTTGCCTCGATGATGCGAAGAAACTATACAGCGGTTTCAACCTTGCAGATCCAAAGACTTCTGTTTCGATGACCATCAATGGACCTGCTGCCATCATCACCGGATTTTTTATGAATGCCGCCATCGATCAGCAATGTGAATTGTACATTAAGGAACATGGCCTCACTGAAATCGTGAATGAGAAAATTGCGGAGATTTATAAACGAAAAGGCACTATGCGCCCGGAATACCAGGGAGCATTACCTGAAGGAAATGATGGATTGGGATTATTGTTATTGGGCGTTACGGGCGATCAGGTATTAGATGCAGATGTCTATAAAAAGATAAAGGAAAATACATTGCACCAGGTTCGCGGAACTGTGCAAGCTGATATTTTGAAAGAAGACCAGGCACAGAATACCTGTATTTTCTCTACAGAATTTTCATTGCGGCTGATGGGTGATGTGCAGGACTATTTCATTAAACATAAAGTGCGAAACTTTTACAGTGTCTCCATTTCCGGTTATCACATTGCCGAAGCGGGAGCCAATCCGATTACACAATTGGCTTTCACATTGGCGAATGGATTTACGTACGTGGAATACTATTTAAGTCGCGGTATGAACATTGACGACTTCGCACCAAACCTTTCTTTCTTCTTCAGCAATGGCATTGATCCTGAATATGCAGTGATCGGAAGAGTAGCAAGAAGAATCTGGGCCAAGGCGATGAAGCTGAAGTATGGTGCCAATGAACGTTCGCAGATGCTGAAGTATCACATTCAAACCAGCGGCCGTTCGCTGCATGCGCAGGAAATTGATTTCAATGATATCCGTACAACGTTGCAGGCACTCTATGCCATTTATGATAATTGCAATTCGCTTCATACCAATGCCTATGATGAAGCCATCACTACTCCTACAGAAGGAAGTGTTCGCAGGGCAATGGCTATTCAGTTAATCATCAACCGTGAATTGGGGTTGGCGAAGAATGAAAATCCCATGCAGGGCTCCTTCATTACGGAAGAATTAACAGATTTGGCAGAAGAAGCCGTGCTGGCAGAGTTTGACCGTATTACCGAACGCGGTGGCGTGTTGGGTGCCATGGAAACCATGTACCAGCGCGGTAAAATTCAGGAAGAGAGTATGTATTATGAAACGCTGAAGCACAATGGTGAATATCCAATCATTGGGGTGAATACCTTTTTAAGTTCGAAAGGATCACCAACGATTATTCCTTCTGAAGTAATTCGTGCAACCAAGGAAGAGAAAGAATACCAGATCAACATGCTGCGTGAACTACACACTACCTGTTCCGATACAGCTCCACAACTTTTATCCAAATTACAAAACATCGCCATTCAAAATAAAAACATGTTCGACGCATTGATGGAAACAACAAAGTATTGTTCGCTAGGACAGATTACAAATGCATTGTTTGAAGTGGGTGGGCAGTATCGAAGAAATATGTAAAAGCTAATGTCACAACTTTATATAATAGCAGGACCAAATGGAGCAGGAAAAACAACTGCCTCCATGACTATTCTCCCTGAGATTCTCAACTGTCGTGAATTTGTGAATGCCGATGAAATTGCAAAAGGCCTTTCGCCATTCCAACCAGAAACGGTTTCTTTTGAAGCTGGCAGAATAATGCTCAACAGAATTTATCATTTGATTTCCGTTGGAGACACTTTCGCTTTTGAAACCACTCTTTCAACCTTATCTTATCAATCACTGATTACGTTTGCAAAAAATCACGGCTATTCGATTCATCTTCTGTTCTTCTATTTGAATTCAATTGATTTAGCAAAGGAAAGGGTTGCAAGAAGAGTATCTGAAGGAGGACACAACATCCCTCAGGAAGTTATAGCACGCAGATATAATCGTGGTTTAGAAAATTTTTTTAATCGCTTTATGAATATTTGTGACAAATGGAGTTTTTACGATAACTCTTTTGACGAACCGAAATTAGTAGCTAGCAGAATTGATGATGAACCAGAGGTAATTGACTTAACTGAATTATGGTTTAAATTAGCATCGCAATATGAAAGAACACGAAAAATCTGAAGGCAGAATTCTTAACGAGAAAATCCTGGAAGGAATTCGTAAAGCCGTTCGTCAATTGTACGAACGCGTAGCTGCACGTGATGGTGACGTAGTGATCAGCCGTGACGGAAAAGTGGTTACGGTAAAAGCAAAGGATTTGATAAAGTGATGAGATTTCACTTGAGTGCATTGATCTAATTACATTTTTTTATTTTTTGATGATCCCCGAAAATCGAAAATCAAACTTTCGATTTTCGGGGATCTTTTTTTACCTTTGATTCATGATTCCACGCCTTATCTACAACCAGTTGCAAAAACTGATGAAGCAATTCCCGGTAGTGGCCGTGGTGGGTCCGCGCCAGGTTGGTAAAACCACCCTCGCCCGGCAGTACAGCAATACGCTGAAGAAAGATGCTGTCTATCTCGATCTGGAAAACCCCGCTGATGTAAAAAAACTCAGCGACCCGCAGGTGTTCCTCGAAGATTATCCTGATCAATGTGTTATTTTCGATGAAGTGCAGCGCATGCCGCAGCTATTCCCGTTACTTCGTTACCTGGTTGATAAAAAAAGAAATGCAGGTCGTTACCTGTTGTTGGGTTCTGCTTCGCCGGAAATGATCAAAGATGTTTCGGAAAGCCTGGCCGGAAGAATTGCCTTCATTGAAGTTACGCCGTTCAATCTTCCGGAAGTTACGGATGCAAAAAACAAACTTCAGCAGTTATGGCTTCGCGGCGGTTTTCCCCATGCCTTTCTCGCAGGCACTGATCCAAAGTGCTTCGACTGGTTGCAACATTTCATTCGTACCTATGTGGAACGCGACCTCAATCAATTATTTGGGGTGAGCTTTTCTCCGCAACTGATGTATCGCCTGTGGCAGATGCTGGCTCATTTCCATGGCAGCATCTGGAATGCACAGACCTTTGCCCGCGGGCTCGATGTTTCAGCTCCCACCGTGAACCGCTATCTCGATTACCTTGAAAGCGCTTTCATGCTACACCGCTTACCTCCCTTTTTTATCAATACCAAAAAGCGGCTGGTGAAAGCACCTAAGGTCTATCTGCGCGACACTGGCTTGCTACATGCCTTGCTCGATATTCATTCCATGCATCTGCTTCGGGCACATCCTGCCATCGGTAATTCCTGGGAGGGATTTGTGATTGAGCAGGTTGACCGCCTGAAACCTCCTGCATTGCGATCTTATTATTACCGCACGCACGATGGCAGTGAATGCGACCTGGTATTGGTGAAAGGATTGAAGGCAGTAGCCTGTGTGGAAGTAAAATATTCAGCAAGCCCATCGGCCGGCAAAGGATTTTACGAAAGCATTCATGATTTGAAAAGCAGGAACAACTTCATACTGATACCCACACCGGAAGATTATTCGCTAACAAAAAACATCCGCGTGGTTGGGCTTGAAATATTTCTTTCCCGATATCTTCCCAAACTCAAAGGATAAATTGATCCCCGAAAATCGAAAATCAAACTTTCGATTTTCGGGGATCATTTTTTTAATATACTGCTATTACAGGTCAGGGGAAAGCCCCAGTTGTTCCCGCATAACCCGGTCGGAATTGTTATGATGCGCCCAGTAGTCACTCATCAATGTTTTATTAAGTGTGGCCGTCGTGGTCAGCAGCTGTCCATCAAATCCGGGAAAAGTTTCTTCCCAGCCCAGTATTATATGGGGGAAGCTTTTTTCAAAACGAATGGTTATGGTGTGCTTTTGTGTGGTGTAGTCTATAGTATAAATCGATACTGTTCCTTCATCCTGCAGGGTAAGTACCGCTGCCTGTACACTTAATGGAACGTGCGTTAAGCGTGTATACAGGCTTCCGGGCAAAAGTTGCTGTTTACCAACAGGCAAACGGCCGGGTGACAATCGTATCAGGTTCCACAACTGATCTTCCGGTATGCAGGATTTAAAAGTCGCCGACTGATCTCCCTCCTTTTCAAAATAAGAATACGAATTCATCTCGAACGTACTTTCCTGCTTATTTAATTGCATGAATGACATTCCGCACCACTCCTGTACATTGGCCGTCACCTTTACTGCATTAGGATAATTGCCGATATCAACCGGAGAAAATACGGACATCATAATCGAATAAGGATAGATGCCTGTATTGAACTTCTTGATCAGGTTGAGCTTCAGCACCGGTAACTTATCATTTCCTGCAGTTTGCGGGTTATCAAGCTTTACCTGCTTCGATTTTGAAAAATCCTCTGTTACAAAAATAGTCACGGCACTTCCTTCATGTATTTCGCCATATCGTGCCTGCATTAAATCATAAGAACATAATTCAGCTTTTCCTGCATACCAGTATTGCTTGAATTCATCAGATAATAAAACAGGCTCCGCTAATGCGGCAACCTGCTCCGGGTGCTCCTTAGCACCGGCTTTTTCATTACAACTATGTTGTAAAGGCAATAAGCCGGCAACCGGAATAAGAAACAATAGTCTTATCACAATATTCTTCATAGCCTTTGTCATTTAATAAATAGATGATTGAAAAACTCCATCCAAATATACAAAACAAGAGCCGGACTACTTTGTGGTAGTCCGGCTCCGGCTAAGAAAGTACTTCGTTATCCGTTGTAAAGTTCCGAATAGTATTCATCGGCCATACGATTCGATTCGAAAAAAGGCAATACTCCTTTCATACTTTGCTTCATCATCTTGATCCATGCTGCCGGACGTTTATAATACATCGGAATAATGGTATGCTCAAGAATATGATATAACTGATGCAGGTCTTGTGCATCCTGCACTGCAGCCGGTGCATGCTGATCTGCTAATGGTATGAGGAAACAATTTTCTTTGGTGGCAAATTCAGGTATCCAGCCATCGTCTGTAGAAAAATTGATGGTGCCATTCATTGCTGCTGTCATGCCCGATGTGCCGGAAGCCTCTCTTGGTACACGAGGTGTGTTCAGCCAGATGTCAGCTCCTGCTTTCAGTTTGCGGGACAAGTGCAATTCATGCCCAACAAGCACTGCCATGTGTTTGTATTTTTTTGCAAGGTGTACGAGGCTGTTGAACGTGCTGATGGCACCATAATCCATTGGATAAGGTTTTCCTGCCCATATAATCTGAACAGGCTGGTCTGTTCTTGACATCAGATTATCAAAACGGTCGATATCCTGCGAAATCAGGTCTGGTCTTTTATAACCTGCGAAACGACGGGCCCAAACGATGGTAAGCACATCCGGATCGAAAATTTTTCCTGTCTGGTCTGCAATGGTTTCAAACAATTTTCCTTTAAGGTATTTTTTGCGCTGCACTAAATACTTGTAGCGGTTTCTGCTCATGTATTCATACATGATGGTATCCATCCAGTAACGGCCATTTTGCGAATTGGTAATGGCGGTAATCGGACAAATGTCATCGTATTTCGACCACATTTCACGGGAGACTTTTCCATGCAGTTGTGAAACACCATTGGCCAGGCGGGCAAACCGAAGTGCACAGAGTGAATGATCGAACACATCACCGGTTACTTTTGTCAGCTTGCGCGCTTCCTCCAGCGACAAGCCACAGAAATAACCAAGTTTCTGCAGCAGGTAAATATCGTGCTTTTCATTACCGGCTTCTTCCGGCGTGTGTGTGGTAAAAACGAGACGCTTCTTTACTTCGTCGAGGCTCTTGTATTTCTGGTACATATAAAAGGCAGCAGAGAAACCATGTGCTTCATTCAGGTGCACTACTTCTGCCAGGTAGCCGAGGTAATCCAGCAGTTTGGCGCCACCAATACCAAGCAGAACGTATTGTGCCACTTTTGCGGCAAGATCTGAATCATACAAATGATGACTGATGGATTGTGCGAGGTAATCATTCTCCGGAATATCCGTAGTCAGGAAAAACATCGGCACCGTATGAAAGTAATGTGGTGCGAGATACTTTGCAGTAACCCAAACGGGATGGCTGTTGATTTCTATTGTAAAGCGAATACCGGTATCTTCAAGAAAAGAATAATTTTTTTCAAGAAAAAGTACATCCATTGACTGATCCTGCTTGCGTACCTGATCGTAATATCCATACTTCCAAAGTATTCCTATACCAATCATATTTTGCTGCAGCTCATAGGCGCTTTTCATATGAGAGCCTGCCAGGAACCCCAACCCTCCGGAATAGGTTTTTAAAGCCTGGTCTACCGCAAACTCCATACTGAAATAAGCCACACGCTTTTTGTATTTGTCAGAATAAGTGTACGGATGCTTGTACTTAGTTTCAAAAAGATTCATGCTCAGAATTTTGATTAAAAAAAGTGTTGCCTGATAATTTGTAAGGCGGCCGCAAAAATATCAGAAGAATTGGATTTCTCAGCGTGCGGCGTAAGAATGATGGATTTAAAAGCCGTTACATTATAGAACCAAAGTAATATTCAACCATAACGAATAGCGGATCAGTAGTTCAAATCTCAATAAGTTGACTGTTATACCGTCGCAGGTTGATATTTGATGATGAATAAAATCAATTCATCCAAATCTATTGCCGCTCGTTCGCAGGCATCTGTAATATCTTCGCGCGATACATTAGCTGCAAAACTCTTTTCCTTTAATCTTTTCTTCACGCCTTTCAATTCCATAGCTTCATAACCGTTGGGCCTCATGAGCGAATAGGCATGTACCAGGCCGGATAACTCATCGAAAGCATATAACATCTTATCCATCTTTGTAAACGGTTCTACACCAAAGTAGCGTGGGCCATGGGATGCGATGGCATGAAGAATCTCAGGATCAACATGCCTGCTTTCCAATTCTGAAATAATTCTTTTACAATGTTGGTCGGGCCATTGATCCCAATCGGCATCATGCAGCAATCCGGCCAATTCCCATGCCCATTGCTCTTGCTCATTTAATACTTCGCGTTCAGCGGCCCAGACTTTCATCAATGCGGCAACCTGCAGCATATGCAATCTCAATCGCTCATTCTTTACCCATTCAGCCAGCAGCCGCATGGCTTCATCACGGGATAGTGTCCGGCCTTTATCTGTTGGGTTGCCAAATACATTCCTGCCAAGGTTAAGTTCACTCATTGCGTATAAGAATTTATGATCCCGTTAATCGGTACATCAAATAACTGCATTCCTGTTGAACAATACAACCATCAGGAATAAAGATGAACATTGAAAACCTAACGATTTTCTATGATGATTGTTCGCCCTACATCGCTACTTTTGTTTCATGCGGAAAATCTGTGCCGACCTCATCATCCCTGTATCCTCTGCACCGTTGCGTAACGGAGTGGTAGCGATAGATAAGGATGGCACCATTCTTTCTATTGAAGAAGGGAATGATTTGAAAGATGTTTCCATTGAAAAATTCAGCGGTATCATCTGCCCCGGTTTTATCAATGCGCATTGCCATCTTGAGCTTTCTTATATGAAAGGCAAAATCCCGGAGCATACGGGTATCGTGCAATTCCTCATTAACCTAATTGAATACAGAAACCAACGCAACCAAAACGCAAGCGGCGGAATTTTAGCTGAAGAGATAAATACTGCAATACGGAAAGCAGTAGCAGAGATGAAAACGCAGGGTATCGCAGGCGTAGGCGACATATCGAACGACAATTATTCTTTTCATGTGAAGTCATCCGGCGATTTGCTATTTCATACTTTCATAGAAAGCTTTGGCTTTGATCCTTTGCAGGCGGAATCCTATTTTCAAAAAGCACTGCAATTGTTTCAGGAGGCACGTGCATCGGGGCTTTCTGCATCTATTACTCCACATGCACCATACAGTGTTACTCCTGAATTGTTCCGGCAGATTTTTTCATTTAAGGCATATCACCCTGCTCTCTTTAGTTATCACAATCAGGAATCGGATGCTGAAGCAGCGCTTTTCAAATCAGCACAAGGTGATTTTATGAAACTCTTTCATCAGTTTAACCTACCGGGAAAAACATTTCTTCCTACCGGGAAAAACAGCCTGCATTCCGTGATCGATTATTTCCCACCTGAATCACGAATGCTCTTTGTGCACAATACCACTACGGATGCTGCAGATATTGAATTGATCATTTCAAAATTGCCTGAATCCTACTTCTGCTTTTGTCCAAACGCTAATCTTTATATTGAAAACACATTACCTTCCTTCCCGCTTTTTAAAAGTTATCCTGATCGAACCTGTGTGGGAACTGACAGTTATGCTTCCAACCATCAACTATCCATCTTGCAGGAACTTATCACCATTCAACAATATTTTCCCTCAATTGCCACAGCCGAGCTTATACGTTGGGCCACTTTAAATGGCGCAAATTTTTATTACTGGAACAAACGGTTGGGAAGTTTAGAAACCGGCAAGAAACCCGGAATCAATTTAATCAGCCCGGTCGGACCAGCTTTTGAATTACTCAAAGACTCTTCAGTTACCAAACTGGCATAAGTGCAATGCTGACAGGTTGAACTTTAGCTGCCCTGATTAGTAATACAAAGCAAAAGGCGTTGTCCTGATTAACTGCCGGAAAAATGCTTAACCTAAATGAAAACATGGCGGCATTTTGCTTTTAATAACTAATTGTTCCAATAACCGGCACCTACGCTATTTTAAATCTTGCATGATCCGCTTTAACACATTGTAACATAGGCAACAGTGGATTTTTTGAAGAATAAACAAATGTTTCAAAATATCTGTTATCCGCATTCGTCGAAGGTTGCATATTGGTAGTCTCCACAAAACACATACTAATCGAAAATTTAATGGAAACATTGGAAATAGAAAATGTTTCCATAGTTTTGCGCCCGATTTATGAATAACCAGGTAAAAGAAAACGTAAACGGTACCAGGGCGCGCATCTTACAAGCCGCGCAGGAACTTTTCTATAGCTATGGCATACGCAGTATCACCATGGACGATATCGCCCGTCACCTGGCCATTTCTAAAAAAACCATTTACCAGTTCTTTGATGATAAGCATCAGATAGTACATGAGTTATGCAAGAAAGACTGCCGGATGAATGAAGAGCGGATGATTCTGATAGCAGCCAATTCATCGGATGCACTGGATGAAATACTGCAATCCATGGATTTTCTGGGTGAGATGCTTTCCCGCATGAATCCCAACCTGATCTACGACCTTCAAAAATACCACCCTGCCGGCTGGAAGGAGTTTAACAATTTCCGGGAGCAAAGCCTGCTTGGAACCGTAGAAGCAAACCTTAAGAAAGGGATTAAACAGGGCCTGTATCGTTCAGACATCAACATTAAGATACTTGCCAAACTGAGGGTGGAAGAGGTACAGATGGGTTTAAATCCTGCCTTTTTTGCGCCCTCAAAATTTAACCTGCATGAAGTGCAACTGGCATTACTCGAACACTTCCTCTACGGCATCCTGACCCTTCAGGGAAACCGTTTACTTATCAGATATAAAACAGGAAAGAAAACTAAAAAACAAAAAGTAGTAGCATGAAAAGACTATTGATCCTTGCAGTATTCATTGCTGCAGCGGTATTTAACACTGCGGCTCAGACAGCCACAACGGATACCTTGCGTATGTCATTCCGCCAATCAGTTGATTATGCCTTGAAAAACCAGGTAGCTGTGAAAAATGCTTCGCTGGATGCTGAAATATCGCACCGGAAATCACAGGAATATACAGGTATTGCCCTGCCACAGATCAGCGGCAAGTTTGATTTTGCCGATTACCTCAAACTTCCTACCTCGCTGATTCCTGCCGAGTTTTTTGGCGGAGAACCCGGAACCTATCAGGCCATTCAATTTGGTACACAATACAATGGTACAGCCAGCCTGAACGCCTCTCAACTCGTTTTTGATGGCCGTTATTTTCTTGGTATAAAAGCCAGCAAAACATTGGCAGAACTTAGTACGAAGAACGTTACACGCACTACTATTGAAACTGCGCAAAGTGTGATGAAAGCCTACCTGACTGCTCTGGTTACAAATGCCCGTTACCAACAACTGGAAGACAATGTTGCCAGCCTCAAAAAAACACTGGATAACACCAAAGCATTGTATGAAAGCGGCTTCGTGGAAAAAGTGGATGTAGACCGAATAGCTGTAGGGTACAATAATCTGCTAGTAGAAATGGAAAAAATGGAAAAGTATCGTACCGTAAGCAAATACCTGCTGAAGTTTCAGATGGGCATGAATGTAAATCAGGAAATTGTGCTGACGGATACCTTATTTGAAGCCGATTTTCAGCAAATACTGCAAAATGCAGCCATGCCTGATGCGAATAACAGGGTTGAATACCAAATGCTGCAAACTTCAAAGTCGCTTGCAGAAATGAACATCAAACAATATCAACTTGGCTATTTGCCAAGCCTCTACGCTGTAGGTGGCTATAGCTTTCAGGCACAGGTGAATCAGTTCGACCTGCTACCTTCAAGCGAATGGTACAATACCGCTTTTATCGGTTTCTCCTTCAACCTACCCATTTTTGATGGGTTGCAAAAGGCAAGACAGATACAGCAGGGTAAGTTGGAGTTGATGAAACGCGATAACAACCTGGTCAACTTTCAAAACTCCATGAACCTGGAAGTGGCTAATGCGAAATCAAACCTCGAGAATGCCATCAGCACGCTGGAAACACAACGAAGTAACCAGGAACTGGCTAATGAGATTGTTACCATTTCACGAAAGAAGTTTGAAATGGGTGTTGGATCAAGTCTGGAGGTGACCGATGCGGAAACTTCTCTAAAAGAATCTCAAAACAACTACTTAAGTGCACTGTATGATGCCTGGGCAGCCAGGATTGATCTGGAAGTAGCCCTTGGAACACTTGCTAAAAACTACCTCCCATAAATTAATCAGCAACTCATAAATGCAAACAAGAACTATCACTTCAATTTTAAATTCATTTAGAAACAACATGAAAAACCTACTGTTAATACTGGCCATTGTATCTACTATCGCAGCCTGCAGTTCTTCCGGTGCCGGTGACAAACAAGCCCAACTCGACAGCCTTAAGAAAGAGCATCAGGCGATTACCGATAAAATAAAAAAGCTGGAAGAAGAGATCGCCAAAGAAGGCGGGGTGAAAACGCCTGAAAGGATGTTACTTGTATCGGTGACAGAAGCAGCAACGCAACCCTTTGCGCATTATATCGAACTGCAGGGAAAGGTAGACGCAGAAGATAACCTGGTTGTAACTCCTCAAATACCGGGCGTAATTCAGAATGTATATGTAAAGGTTGGTCAGAAAGTAAGCCGCGGGCAGGTACTTGCTTCACTGGATGGAGCAACCATTAACGCACAACTGGAGACGATGAAGAAAAACTGGGAGCTGGCTAATACCATGTATGAAAAACAGAAATCACTTTGGGAGCAGAGTATCGGAACAGAAGTACAGTACCTGACCGCCAAGAATCAGAAAGAATCGTTGGAAAAACAAATGGAAAGTTTGAATGAACAATATCAAATGACCAAACTTGTTTCACCTATTAATGGTGTGGTAGATGCAATAGATATCAAAATAGGACAAGTCGCTTCTCCGGGCTACTCAGGCATCCGCGTGGTGAATTTTAGTAACCTTACTGTTAAGGGTGAAGTTTCAGAAACGTATTCTGAACAGGTTAAGGAAGGTGCCAAAGTAAAAATCCTCTTTCCTGATTTAAACAAAGAAGTGGATTCGAAAGTGAGCTATGCTGCTAAAGTGATCAATTCCCAGTCACGTTCCTTTACAGTAGAGGCAAAACTAACTGCCAATGATAACTTCAAGCCTAACATGCTTGCGATGATGAAAATTCTGGATTATGAAAAGCAGGATGCATTTCTGGTTCCGGTAAATCTGGTACAAAAATCCAGCGAAAATGACTTTGTGTATGTAGCCGCTGAAGAGAATGGAAGAAAAATCGCACAACGCCAGACTGTGACAGTCGGAAAAATTTATAATGGTCAGGCAGAAATCACTTCCGGAATTAAAGCAGGCGACAAATTAATTACAGCCGGCTACCAGGATCTTGTTGCAGGACAGGCCATTCAATATTAATTCACCTGAAGGAATAAGCAACGTCGATAAATAATAAATACGCCTTGAACTATTCCGGACTTAATGGATAAAAAATGAAACACGCTTTTAAAGAATTTAAACCGAGCAGTTGGGCAATTGATAACCGCACCACGGTCTTTATCATTGTGCTGATGCTCACTATTTTGGGTATCAGGGCATATATCAGTCTTCCGAAAGAATTGTTCCCGGATGTCACCATGCCTACAATCTATGTAGCTACGATCTATCCGGGTTCTGCACCTGCCGATGTAGAGAACCTGATCACGAAGCCCCTGGAAAAAGAAATTGGGGCTATTAATGGAGTGAATAAAATCAGCAGCAGTTCGGTGCAGGACTACTCTTCCATTCAGGTAGAATTCGTTTCAGGAACAGATATAAATGAAGCGAATCAGAAAGTAAAGGATGCCGTTGACAAGGCAAAAACAAGTCTTCCAAATGACCTTGATCCAACCTGGGGGCCGAATGTGGCAAAGGTGGAGTTTTCGCAGATACCTATTATGCAGGTCAATGTAAGCGGTGATTATGACCTCGCACACCTTAAGAAGTATGCTGAATTGCTTCAGGATAAGATTGAAGCGATACCCGAAATTAACAGGGTTGACATGATCGGATCCCCTGAGCGGGAAATCCAGATTAATGTTGACATGTATAAAATGCAGGCGGCACAGATCTCGATGTACGACATCTATTCCGTTATCAACAGCGAAAATAAAATTGTATCGGGCGGCACCATTAAGCTTGGCGATGTGAGAAGAAGCATTAGTGTGAGTGGTGAGTTTGATAATGTAACCCAAATTCAGAATCTCACAATAAACAACATGCAAAATCAGCCTATCTACCTGAGAGATATCGCTGAGATTAAAGACAGTTTTAAAGAGCAGGAAAGCTTTGCACAACTGGATAATAAAAAAGTAATCACCTTAAACGTTATCAAGAAAAGCGGTGCTAATCTTATTGAAGCTTCTGATAATATTCATGCTTTGGTAGACGATGTGGTTGGCAAAGAGGTTCCAACCGATGTAAACTTAACCATCACAGGTGATACTTCTACAACCACCAGATCGCAGGTTGCCGACCTCATCAATACCATTATAATCGGCTTCATCCTGGTAACACTGGTACTGATGTTTTTTATGGGTGCCACCGATGCCATGTTTGTCGCATTGTCCGTTCCACTTTCCATGTTTATCGCTTTCCTGGTATTGGATGCCATGGGCGGTACAATGAACCTGATAGTGCTCTTTGCATTCTTGCTCGGCCTTGGTATTGTGGTAGATGATGCCATCGTGGTAATAGAAAATACACACCGGCTTTTTGGTAATGGCAAAGTGCCAATAAAGTTGGCCGCTAAAAATGCTGCCGGTGAAGTTTTTGCACCGGTATTTGCCGGAACGATGACGACGCTGGCCCCTTTCTTTCCCTTGCTGTTTTGGCCCGGCGTAATCGGTTCATTCATGCATTCTTTGCCGGTTACCCTTATTATCACCCTCACCGCTTCGTTACTCGTTGCATACTTAATTAATCCGGTCTTTGCATCGGCATTCATGAGGCCTCATCAGGATGGTGTTGCACCTGACAGAAGGAGGCAACTATTATGGTCGATAATCTTTGTGGCGATAGGATTACTGCTTACTTTCTTTGTCAACAAAGTACTGGGCAATGTAACCATCACCATGGTTTTCCTTTACTGGTTGTACCAGTTGGTGTTGGTTAAGTGGGTGATCACTTTTCAGAAAAAAGGCTGGCCCGGATTTCAAAACCGATACGCTAATTTCCTCAAATGGACCTTACGCCACCCAATCATCTTAATCACTTCAATTTTTGGAACACTTGGTATTGCCATCATTGCACTCATGATCACGAAACCGGGACTTGAACAATTTCCAACCGGTGATCCCAATTTCATTTATTCATACGTGGTAATGCCTGCTGGTACAGATCAGGAAACAACAGACTCTATCACTCAAATAGTAGAAGACAGAATTTATAAAGTAATTGGAAAAGATAACCCGATTGTAAAATCTGTGATCTCCAATGTTGCTGTCGGAGCCAGTGAAGATCCTTTTGACCAGAGTGTAAGTACCAACAAAGGAAAAGTTTCTGTTGCATTTATCGAGCCTGCAGAAAGAAGGAACAGAGAGTCCGCAGTGTATTTAGAAAAATTCAGAGAAGCATTGAAAGGTATTCCCGGCGTGCAGATCACGGTAGGTGTCGAATCAAATGGCCCGCCACAAGGCAAGCCCATCAACATTGAAATTTCAGGTGATAACTTTGATGAGCTGATTACTACCACTAATAATATTAAACGATATCTCGATTCACTGAATATTAAAGGCATAGAAGAATTAAAAACGGATTTACAGGCCAACAAGCCGGAAATAAGTATTGACCTCGACCGTGAAAGAATGAACAGGGAAGGGATCTCTACCCAAACGGTTGGTTTTGAGATGCGAAATGCAATCTATGGCTGGGAAGCAAGTAAATACAAAGAAGCCAATGATGATTTTCCGATCGTGATACGCTATGATGAAAAACAGCGCAAAAGCATAGACCAGCTCAAAGACCTGAAGATCACCTTCCGTGATCAGACTAACGGACAGGTTCGCCAGGTGCCGCTAAGTGCCTTTGCAACTATAAATTATTCCACCACCTATTCAGGAATCAAACGTATTGATCAGAAAAGGGTAGTCACATTGGGTTCGAACTTGCTGTCGGGTTACGAAAGCCAGCAACCGATGATCATGGCGCAGGTAAAAGCAGCATTAGAAAATTATCAGACCCCTGATGATGTAACCATTGGCTACACGGGTGCCAGTCAGGATATGGAAGAAACGATCAACTTTATGGGAATAGCCTGGGTCATCTCCTTGTTTCTGATTATCATAATCCTGGTTGCACAATTCAACTCTATCTCTAAACCGCTTATCATTTTTGCAGAAGTATTCTTCAGCATTATCGGTGTGCTGCTCGGTTATGGGTTTACAGGAATGAACTTCTCGGCAGTAATGACAGGAGTAGGTGTGGTTGCCCTGCTCGGTATCGTGGTACGAAATGGTATTTTGCTTGTTGAGTTCACCGATACATTAATAGAAGAAGGGGTTGAGCTGAAAGAAGCGGTAGTGGAAGCAGCAAAGATTCGTATGACGCCGGTAGTGCTTACTGCCACGGCTACTATACTAGGTATGATACCACTTGCCATTGGGTTGAACATAAATTTCTACGGCCTCTTTACTGAGTTTAAACCGGATATATGGCTGGGTGGTGAGAATGTAGTTTTCTGGGGACCACTTGCATGGACGATTGTTTTTGGTTTAGGTTATGCAACTTTTATTACTCTATTGGTAGTACCGGTAATGTACTTGTTCAATGAACGATTAAAAGCCTGGGTTTTCCGGATTTTGAAAATGGAACGGCCATCAAAAGAACGTAATAGTGGAGTAAAACCAATTCCGGCTTTAATGGATAAAGAGCCAATGGGTTCTTAATAAAGAATTTATTGCACTAATTCTTTAAGAGGTTGTCTCAATTGAGCCAACCTCTTTTTTATTTGTCTCTGGGTTCGTCAACTTTCGATTCTCAACCTTCAAATTCAGCCTGAGTAATATCTGTTTTCCTGTTACGGGAAGGAGGCTGTATATTTGCCGTCAACCAGTTATGAATGGTGACCTCTTCAATCAGGCATCATGCATTCAAAATGATTGAATTGAAAAATTTGTAAATATCACTGTTGAAGATGCTAAACATTGTTCACTATCTCCCAATAATACTATCCTTTTGAAAATCGCATTCTTTTTCTTTTGTTGCTTCATATTGTCAACACCAGTGTTAGCCCAATGGGAGTACCAAAACACAGGTGTCACCAATAACCTGCGCGGCATTTATTTTCTCGACGAAACAACAGGCTTTGCAGTGGGAGATGCATTTTCTCCTAACGAAGCCCCTATTTTAAAGACTATTGATGGTGGAATGAACTGGATACTAAAAGCTTCAGATTCACCCAACTCCCTGCGCGATATAGCCTTCAATACCAACGTGAAAGGTTTTGCCTGCGGATTTTACGGCACTTTGGTAAAATCCAATGATACGGGAGCAACCTGGGACCAGGTAAATCTTCAACAGGCACTCGAAGTAAATTTTCGGGCATTGGATTTTCCCACTAAAGAGGTAGGTTATGTAGCCGGCAGCAACGGGGTATTTCTGAAAACCACAGATGTAGGTGTGACATGGGATTCTTTAAATACCGGTTTCAGTTATGATCTTTTGGAAGTAGAATTTTTTAATAACGATACCGGATTTGCAACAGGCAGTATTGGATTCTCCAATGGCGTGATATTAAGGACTTATGATGGTGGCATTTCCTGGGAATCTGTCTACACCACTTCACAGGCAATACCGGCATTGTTGATTACAAAGAACTATAAGATCTTTGCAGGTGGCGGAACATCCCCAAACGGCGGACATGAATTCATCATTCAATCATTAGATGGTGGTAATACCTGGGAAGAAATTTATACCGGTCCTCCCGGGAGGACAATCAGGCGAGGTGCATTCACTACTAATAGCCTAATTTGGTTTGTGGATGATGCCGGTTCATTAATTAAAACAAAAGATGCCGGAGAATCGTGGGTTGTAGACAATATAAACCCATCCGGCTTGAGCAGTATTTTCTTTACAGAAGAAGATACCGGTTATGTGGTTGGCGGATTGGGAAGCATTTTGAAATTTACCCCTTGCGCTACACCCCTTGATTTATTGGGAAAAATTGATGGCGCTAAGACCGTTTGCAATGGCGCCAGTAAAAATTATTCCATCGCACCGGTAAGCGGTGCAAACTCCTATCAGTGGACCGTGCCGCCTGATGCCTCTTATGTATTCCTGAGTGGCGATACGGCTATCAAAGTAACCTTTGGCGTCACTTCAGGATTGATAACCGTTGTGGCAGGGGCTGATTGCGATACTTCTATTTCAGAAGACTTTATCACCGTCACGCCACCGTTGCAAGTGATTGGTTCTATCAATGGCTCCGCTGATTTTTGCGCCGGTGATACCGCTTCCTATTTCATATCAGCCATTCCCGATGCAATAACCTATACCTGGTCGGTTCCGCCGGATGCCACAATCGTATCACAGTTTGATACAATGATAGTAGTTGCATTTGGAAATACATCCGGAAACATTAGTGTAACTGCTTCAGATGATTGTGATATGACCTCCACAAGTATCCCTGTTACTTTGCAGGAAGCACTTGGTCCAATTGGAGCCATAACCGGCGACACAACAGTTTGCCTTTTTGGCTTAGGTTCTTATTCAATTAATAATGTTGTAAACTCGTTCTCTTATAATTGGAGTTTACCCAACGGCGCTTCTATAATTTATTCGCAAGGTGACACATTAGTAGTAGTACAATTTGATACTACCGGTGGTGAAATTGGTGTAACTGCCAATGGATTTTGTGATACATTATCTACCTCATTTACAGTAGAAATCGCCGGTCAGTTATTGCCAATTGAAAGCCTTTATGGTGATACAACAGCGTGCGAAGGCATTACCAAAACATATTCCGTTAATCCTGTTGAAGGGGCAACCGGTTATCAATGGACCGTGCCGGAAGAAGCCACCATCTTATCGGGGCAGGGCGATACACTTATTGAAGTTTTATTTGGGTCTGCATCCGGAGAAATTATTATAGATGTTAGCGCCGCCGATTGTAATTTCTACGAGGCTTCCCTGTTTGTACATGTTACAGAACTATTATCAGTTCCGGATGATATCATCGGAGTTACCGCATTGTGCAGCGGAGATACCTCTTTATATATCGTTTCTGAAGTAGCAGGAGCTGAAAGTTATTTATGGGAAATTCCGCCAGGCGCTACTTTGCTTTCAGGTCAAGGGCAAACTTTAATTTCCGTGCTATTTGGCGACACTTCAGGCAATATTGTGTTTTCAGCTATCTCAATATGCGATACGGTAACATCCACCCTCTTTGTATTGGTTGAACCGGCCGTTCCCCCCATCCAGGCAATCATAGGTGATAATTCTTTGTGTGCTGGAGATACTGCTATTTATTCCATACCTTCTGTACCCGGTGTTGATTATTCCTGGACCGTGCCTTTTGATGCAACCATTGTCGCATCATCCGGTGATACTTCCATCACCGTAGTTTTTGGAAACAATTCAGGCAACATTACGGTGTTTGGTGGAAGCGTTTGCGCCTTTCAGGATACTTCTTTGACAGTTATTGTTACAGCATCGGCTATTTCTATTCCTCCTATAATCGGAGAATCAACGCTCTGCAGTGGTGATACTGCCACCTATTCTATAGCTGGTGTAGCCGGATTTTCTTACTCCTGGTCAGTGCCTTCCGATGCTTCCATTTTTGGAACACAGGGCGACACCGTGATTACTGTAATATTTGGAAACACCTCCGGAAACATCACCGTGGTGGCCAATAGCAATTGTGCGTCACAGGATACATTCCTTTCAGTAGTTATTATTCCGGATGCCCCATTAATACTATCCATTCAAGGCGATTCGATGGTTTGCAGCGGAGATACCGCAACCTATTCGTTGGCTCCTGTGGAAGGATTCGATCTTACTTGGTCTGTACCGTTGGATGCCACCATCATTTCATCTTCAGGAGATACTTCGATAACGGTTGTCTTCGGCAGCACGTCAGGCAGTATCATTTTGTCTATAACCAGCGTGTGTTCCTCACAGGATACCTCTTTGTTTGTTACCGTAGTGTCCTACCCTCCCGTGCCGGTAATAACCTTCGTGGACAATAACCTGCTATCAAGTGAGCCGGAGGGCAATCAATGGTATCTTTTTGGTACTGAAATAGCAGGAGCCACCGGGCAATCCTATACACCGCTCATTAACGGAACTTATAGCGTAGCTGTTACCTACCCGCCTGGTTGTTCAACCGTTTCCGACACATTTGTTGTTATTTCTGTTCATGATGGAACAATACCTGCCAATGCAAATGCTGTAATCGCACCAAATCCTTTTGATGCAAATACCATGTTGCAACTTGCTGATAATTATCAGTTGGTCAACAGCACCCTGATAATTCTCGATGCGCGGGGTAAACAGGTTTCGGCAATGCACCAACTATATGGCAATAGCATAAAAATTTTCCGAAATGGATTGCCGGATGGAATTTATTTCTTCAGACTTTCTGACCAAAACAACAACATCCTGGCAACAGGTAAATTATTCATTCAATAATTTAACGCGAAACATCCGGTTTTTAAAAAAAAGGCAGGCAAATTATCCGGATACTTCCCAACAATTAAGCATCGCTCAATTCAAAAATTGCGTTGATCGAGAAGTTAGCATGATCTATTTCTGTTATTTGTAAATGCAATAGCGTAATTTGCATTTCAATTAACAGTCTCATTTAATTACTGCAGATCGTGCTTTCACTGATTCTAACTATAGTCGCCTTCTATCTGAAAGCCGGATTCCTTTTCGCTTTGATCTTTGTATTTCACTGGGTTAATCAGTTGGATGAACAGGCCGTTGATACACCAATCAGTTTCCGTCTAATTATACTTCCTGCTTCCATGTTATTTTGGCCTTACCTGCTATACCGTGTAATAACAAAAAAGAATTCAGTATGATTGCCTCACACCGGAAAAGGCACCTGTTCGTGTGGCTCGCAATTGGAATAGTCTTACCTGTACTTACTATCGCCGCTTACTTACTTACCCCAAAGTTTCCTGTACATGATTTTTCAGAGCAGCATATTGCCTTCCCTGAATTAAAACGTTCTGTGGTAAGTGCTGAATATGTTTATAATATCAAAAAAAACTATGAAGGAGGAAGCATACTTGAAGTCATTCAGATTTCCGGGTTTAATCCGGCATCAGAACTGGTTATGATCAGCTATTCAAAAAAATTTGGTGAACAGAAAACACAAAAGATACTTGGCATGATGGGTGGACAGGCCAGGTATCTTTTCAATTTACAGGATATCGAGCCGCCTTTTTCAATAATAGTGAAAGATACCATCAGGCAAACAGTGCTGAGCCGGGTTGATTTCTGAACGCTTCGCCTCCTGATTATTAATTTGAATACAGCAAATCACCATGAGCCATTCATACAGAGCTATTTCCTGGAACCGGCAGAAGCGGCATTACGACTTAGTGCTTTGGTGCCTTATTCTTTTATATCTCGTACTTTTTATTGTGCTCCATTTCAAATTTTTCCCTGAGGCAACGATAGAAATCGTGTTGATCCGTGCTACCGGAACATTGGCAGCATTGCTGTTGCATCTGATCTTATCCATCGGGCCACTGGCAAGAATTGATACACGCTTCCTCATCCTGCTTTACAATCGCCGGCATATGGGAGTCTCCTTATTTATTATCGCTTTATTTCATGGTTTGTTGAACCTGGTTCAATTTCATGCATTGGGCAATACCAATCCATTGCGCTCCCTCTTTACTTCAAATACGCATTATGGCTCTTTCATCCATTTTCCATTCCAGGTATTGGGTTTTTTCGCCTTATTAATATTGATGGTGATGGCTGCCACGAGTCATGATTTTTGGCTAAAAAATCTTACCCCTTCCATCTGGAAATCACTTCACATGCTGGTTTACCTGGCTTATGCTTTGGTGGTAATGCATGTAATGCTTGGCGTGGTTGAACTCGAACACCACAGGAATATGCTGCTTTTGATTTTGTTTGGAATGTTTTGGCTAATTGGCATTCATATGTACAGCGGTTTTGGGGAATGGAAGAAAGACAAACTCCTGCAAAGCCTGACAGCAGATGGGTATCTCGCGGCATGTCATACAGAGGAAATCATGGAAAACCGTGCAAAAATTTTTACTGCAAATGGTGAACGTATAGCCGTTTTTAAATATGATGGCAAACTTTCCGCTATCTCTAATGTGTGCAGGCACCAAATGGGGCCATTGGGTGAAGGCAGAATCATTGATGGTTGTGTTACTTGTCCGTGGCATGGCTATCAATACAAACCTGAAGATGGCTGTTCACCACCACCTTTCAAAGAAAAAGTAACCACTTACCGACTTAAAGTCGTTGATGGTTATATTTACATAAACCCGGAAGCGCATCCACCGGGTACGCGGGTTGAACCGGTACTATTTGAAAACAGACAATAAATGCCAGAATTGGTTGAATTCTTAATTCCTGAACTATGAAAATCCTGCGAAAGCCGGAAGCTCCGGATTCGTTTTACATCGGATACCTCCCTAAGGCACCTGCTGAATATAGGAATTTTGTCAGGCTGATAGTCTTTGCAATTTTGGTGGTGATGTATTTCACCATTATCATCGTTGTTACGAATCAGCAAAAATTTTCTACCGGCATTTTCGAAAGAAACAAACTTACAGAGTTGGAAGGTGTACTGATGTTACAACCTTTTCCGGCTATCAAAACACTTTACGGCAAAGATCTTTATGGGAATCCTGTTGTTAAAACAATACCATTGGTCAATTATGGGAAGTTCGGCGCAGAACCGGTAATCAATAGTGTAGTAGCAAACAACACATCAGACCTTAACAAACTTTGGATTAAAGTACGTGGCAAACTGATCTATAATAAAGGAATAACCATACTGGAACTTTCTGAAAAGGATAAATCAGTTCTTGAAGTCAAAACTGCATCAAAAAATCAACTTGATGGAATCGCAACATCAAAAATTAAAGACCATGGTGGTTCCACTTTGTACGGACAAATCATCGACCCCAAATGCTATTTCGGCGTAATGAAACCCGGAGAAGGGAAGCCACACAGCGATTGTGCCATACGGTGTATTGCAGGTGGCATTCAACCCATGCTGATGATCAGGAATGAAAAAGGTCAGGAGACATTTTTCATATTACGCGATACTTCAGGTATGCCTGTAAATAGCAGGGTACTCTCTTATGTCGGAATGCCTGTTGAAGTATCAGGAAAAATTACTAAGGTGGATGACTGGCTGATTTTGAAAACTGATCCTTCATCCGGAATAAAAATAATCCGGTAACAGGTTATTTTTTCCGGTTGATATGCAAAAGCAAATCTTTAGCCATCAAAAGTGTTTCAGGTTGCCGGCAGCAAAGAATAAAAAATTAAAGCTATGAACTATATTGAAGTATTACCCCTGGATAAACTACCTGAAGGTTCTCAAAAAGTAGTTGCCTTAGGTGTTGTAAAAATTGCACTTTTTCATTTTAATGGCGAGATCACGGCAATGGCCAATGCCTGCCTGCATAAAGCCGGACCGCTGGCCTTGGGTCTTGTAGAAAAAAAGTATGATGGTCTTTATGTAACCTGTCCCTGGCATGGCTGGGAATACAATATTAAAACCGGCAGTGCCCCACCGGGTTACCACGACCAGCAGGCGCTGTATGAAGTGAAAGTGGAAAATGGAAAAATTTTTGTCAGCGAAAAACCCATTGTTAAAGCAAAGCATGCAGAGCACCCTGAAAAAAAACTACTCGAAGACCTGGAGAAACTAAAATACCAGACCACACCCGGTTCCTGCAACGTTTTGGGAATCTCTTCCACAAACATGAATGGAGCAATTCCCCGATATTCTACCTCAGAGGCTGCTCTTGAAAAAGCGCTTGAATACGCAAAGTCAAAGTATGGTGCTGCTACAAAAATGATCAAATTGCGTGACCTGGAATTTCGCCATTGCGAAGGTTATTATTCACAGCACCAGAATGCCTGTACCTGGCCATGTTCAATTTCTGAAATGAATCCCGATGATGGCATGAATGAAGTGTACAGGGCCATGATTCTATGGGCAGATGTGGTCTTGTTCGCAACACCCATTCGCTGGGGAACTGCTTCTTCACTTTATTTCAAGATGGTAGAAAGGCTTAACTGCGTGCAGAATCAGATCACGATTAAAGACCGAATACTGATAAAGGATAAAGTTGCTTCGCTTATCATTACAGGTGGCCAGGATAATATACAGGCTGTTGCAGCGCAGATGATGGTCTTCCTTACCGACATAGGATTCACCTTTCCGCCTTTTAGCTTTGTGGGTTGGAGTCGCGGATGGTCAGCAGAAGATATGGATCGCAACATTCAGCTGTTTGCCAAATCAACCTATATCGATCGTTCAGTAAAAGAACTGGTTGATAATACCGTTCGGTTGTCCGGCTTGCTGAAACAGCATCCCAGCAATACTTTTAATGCTCCGTTGCCTAAAATCAGCGAATCGCCATCTGGAATGGAAGAAGAAATAAAAAAATCGAATTCATCCGTTTAACAAAAACATTACTAGCACAAATGCACCTTTCCGAAGCCCAGCAACAAGTTGACCATTGGATCAAAACCACCGGTGTCAGATACTTTAATGAACTGACCAATATGGCCATGCTTACGGAAGAAGTCGGTGAGGTGGCTCGCATCATCGCCAGGAAATATGGCGAACAATCCTTTAAAGAAACCGATCTGGAGAAAAATCTTGATGATGAATTGGCTGATGTGTTGTTTGTGCTAATTTGTATAGCCAACCAAACCGGCATCGACCTCACTAAAGCATTGGAGGCAAACCTTCAGAAGAAAAGCGCCCGCGATGCAACCCGTCATACTAGAAATGAAAAGCTGAAGTGAAATTTTCATACGTTGCTATCTACGCAACTGAAAAGAAAAAAAGCACTCGGATAACACGAGTTTAACTGGTTACCACAGATTAGCAACCGCATTTTCTCCAAGCTAACAAAAATTTCTGCTCACGAAGAAATCCTTGCGATCTAATCAGCAAAAAATAAATCCATTGTAAATCAGCTTGATACCGGTTATCGGTGGTATATAACCGGACTTTTACTTATAGCGCAGACACTATCGGTATAACCTGCATTCATAATCCCTTTAATCTAAGAGGCTCATGGTGTGTATATGCATTTTTCGGGCACCAACCAATAGCCTTAACTGACATCTTGTCCCACATATTTTAATCGGAACGCCTTTTGGATATGCAATCCTTTTATTTTACTTCAACAGCGTCGGATTTTTTAAATTAACTTTGTCCTCCTTTTTTATCGCTTCTCACTGCTTCGTTATTCCTGCAGACCAGGTTTGCTTTAGCGGGTTTCCGGCAAGCGAAATAAATAATGCTCAGGCATGTCAGGAATGACATTAAATACGAATTAACATGTTAGGTTTCCTTACTAAATTACTTGGCGGCAATAAATCAGATAAAGATGTCCGTGCTATTCTGCCTATCGTCGAAGAGATTAAAGCGGCTTACGCCAAGTTGTCCTCCCTTTCTCATGATGAACTCAGGGCTAAAACCGGCGAATTCAAAGCACGCATCCAGGCGCATATTGCCGATATCGATCAGGAAATAACGGAGTTGAAAACAGAAGCGGAGAGCGATGAGGTGTCGTTTGATCAAAAAGAAGAATTCTATAAAAAGATTGACACCCTTGAGAAAGACCGCGATCAGAAGCTGGAAGATATCCTGAATGAAATTCTGCCCGAGGCTTTTGCCGTGATGAAAGAGACAGCCCGTCGCTTTACCGAAAATTCCACGCTCACCGTTTCTGCAACCGATCTTGACCGCGAATTTGCAGCAAAAAAAGATTTCGTGACCATCGCCGATGATAAAGCGATCTATAGCAATACCTGGCTCGTTCGCGGATTACCCGTTACCTGGAAAATGATACACTATGATGTGCAGCTTATTGGTGGTATCGTATTGCACCAGGGAAAAATTTCGGAAATGGCAACCGGCGAAGGTAAAACACTGGTTTCTACGTTACCATCTTATCTCAATTCACTTACCGGTCTTGGTGTACACCTGGTTACGGTAAATGATTACCTGTCAAAACGTGACTGCGAATGGAACGGACCATTGTTCCAGTTCCTGGGAATAACAGTCGATTGTATCGATAACTATCCTCCCCATTCTGCCGAACGTAAGGCCGCCTATAATTGCGACATCTCTTATGGTACAAATAATGAATTCGGATTCGATTACCTGAGAGATAATATGTCGAGGTCGAAGGAGGAATTGGTGCAGCGCAAACTGCATTATGCCATGGTGGATGAGGTAGATTCTGTTTTGATTGATGATGCGCGTACCCCTTTGATAATTTCCGGCCCCATTCCCAAAGGTGATGATCAGCAGTTTCAACAGATGAAGCCACGTATCCTCAAACTGGTGGAATCACAGAAACGGGCGGTTAACCAGTTTCTAAATGATGCGAAGAAATTAATTGAGACAGGAAAAACGGGCCCCACAGAAGGCGGACTTGCACTCTTACGTGCACACAGGGGCTTACCTAAATATGGTAACCTGATAAAATTCATGAGCGAAGAAGGCAATAAGGCTGTCATGCTCAAATCTGAAAGCTATCACCTGGCAGACAGTCAGAAGGAAATGCCCAAGGCCGATGCGGAATTATTTTTCACGATAGATGAAAAAAACAACCAGGTTGATCTTACTGATAAAGGTATTGAACTGCTTACGGAAGCCGGTGAGGATAAAAGCTTTTTCGTAATACCCGATGTAGGCGCCATGATTGCGGAAATTGAAAAGTCTGCTGCCACACCGGAAGAAAAAGTCTTGACGAAAGACCAACTCATGCAGGACTTCGCCATCAAAAGCGAACGCATACACACCTTACAGCAATTGCTGAAAGCCTATACCCTCTTCGAGAAAGACAATGAGTATGTGGTGATGGACGGCAAAGTGAAAATTGTGGATGAACAAACAGGCCGTATTCTCGACGGTCGTCGCTATTCCGATGGTTTGCACCAGGCTATTGAAGCAAAGGAAAACGTGAAGGTGGAAGCAGCCACACAAACCTTCGCAACCGTTACGCTGCAGAATTATTTCCGCATGTACCACAAACTGTGCGGCATGACCGGTACTGCAGAAACGGAAGCAGGTGAATTTTGGTCCATCTATAAATTGGATGTGGTGGTGATTCCTACCAACGTGCAGATGATCCGCAAAGATGAACAGGATCTTGTTTACAAAACCAAACGCGAAAAATACAATGCTGCCATTGATGAAATTATTAAACTAAGCAAAGCAGGGCAACCGGTTTTGGTAGGTACTACCAATGTGGAAGTCTCGGAACTGCTGTCGCGCATGCTCAAGTTTAAAAACATCAAACACAATGTGCTGAATGCAAAACAGCATCAGCGGGAGGCAGAAATCGTAGCGGAAGCCGGGTTATCCGGAGCCGTAACCATTGCTACCAATATGGCCGGCCGTGGTACAGATATTAAACTGGGGCCGGGCGTAAAAGAAGC
Source organism: Chitinophagaceae bacterium (assembly GCA_016704325.1). GTDB lineage: Bacteria > Bacteroidota > Bacteroidia > Chitinophagales > UBA10324 > JACCZZ01. Next base: position 329,458 of record JADJAG010000004.1, on the reverse strand, counting down.
CGGCGGACTGGCCATCATTGGCACAGAGCGCCATGAAGCACGTCGTGTTGACCGTCAGTTGCGTGGCCGTGCAGGCAGACAAGGTGATCCGGGAAAAACACAGTTTTTTGTTTCCCTGGAAGATGACCTGATGCGCTTATTCGGCAGCGATCGTATAGCGGGATTTATGGACCGGTTTGGCTATAAAGAAGGTGAGGTGATACAGCATTCCATGATCACTAAATCTATCGAACGCGCACAGAAAAAAGTGGAAGAGAATAACTTCGGTATACGGAAGCACCTGCTCGAATACGATGATGTAATGAATGCGCAACGGGAAGTGATCTATAAAAAACGCAGGCATGCGCTGTTTGGTGAGCGCCTTTCCTATGATCTGAACAATATGGTGTTTGATCTTTGCGAAGAATTGGTTGTACAGCACCAGGATGCAAATGACTTTGAAGCATTTAAGTTCGATGTGATCCGTTTTCTATCTACCGATACACAGATTTCTGCAGAAGCATTTAAGAATAATAAAGCTGCAGCTTTATCGCATAGCCTTTATGAAGAAGTTACGGAAGTGTACAAACGAAAGATGCAATACCTTTCGGATACGATCACTCCGGTAATTAAAGACGTATACCAAAACAGGGGTGAAACCATAGAAAACATCGTGGTGCCCTTCACCGATGGTATCCGTGGCATGCAGGTAGTTACTAACCTGAAAAAAGCACATGAATCCAACGGCCGCGAAGTCATCAAATCATTTGAGCGTGGCATCACCCTTTCTTTCATTGATGATGCCTGGAAAGAAAACCTGCGCCAGCTCGACGACCTGAAGCAATCGGTGCAAAATGCGCGTTACGAGCAGAAAGATCCCTTGCTCATCTATAAGTTCGAAGCCTTTGAGCTGTTCAAAAAGATGTTGGGTGAAATCAACCGTGAAGTAATTTCATTTCTCTTCAAAGCGGGTTTACCCAATCAGCCTGTTCAACAGGTTAACCAGGCACGGGTGCAGGAAAAAACAGATTACAGCAGGATGCGTGAAGGTCGTGGTGCCGCTATGACCAATGTGCCGGTAAATGCCGAAAACAATGGCAATGAACGCAGCAATGGCAACGGCCAGGAGGAAGCACCGAGAAAATTAGAACCCATACGGGTAGGAGCAAAAACAGGAAGAAACGATCCATGTCCTTGCGGCAGCGGAAAAAAATATAAGAATTGTCATGGAAAAGAAGCGTGAAGGTATTGATATAGCCTCTAAAATAGATCACACTTTACTGAAACCGGAAACCACGTTGCAGCAGCTTAAACAACTATGCACCGAAGCAGTGGAACACCAGTTTGCAACCGTTTGTGTACCGCCTTACTATGTGCGCAATGCTTTCACCATTCTTGAAAATGAAAAGGTGAAGGTGGCAACCGTAATTGGTTTCCCTTTTGGCTATTCCAGTGCATATATTAAAGTGGAAGAGGCCAAACGCGCCATGGAAGACGGAGCGCATGAACTGGATGTGGTGATGAATCTCGGCGCCTTCTATTCCGGCAACGATAAAGATGTGCTGAAAGAATTGCAGAGCATAACGCAACTGGCCCACCTTCGCGGCAAAATTGTGAAGCTGATTATTGAAGCGGGCATGTTATCGGAAAGTGATTTAAAACGCGCCTGCACGCTTGCTGTAAAAGCCGAAGTGGATTACGTAAAAACATCTACCGGATTTATTGGGCAGGGAGCTACCGTGGAAATGATTGAAACCCTTCGGGAATTGCTTCCTAAAAAAATCAAGATCAAAGCATCGGGCGGCATCAAAACAAAAAAGCAGATTCTTCAACTCTTAGAGGCGGGTGCAGATCGCATCGGCACTTCTTCAGCCATGGATATTTTGGAAAAGGTGGAAGCCTGAGTTGTGAAGGAAAGATGATATATTGTTAATCATGGCAAATGTAAATTCCTGCCGTTCAACCTTGTTTATATTGAGCGGGGCGAATGGTATTAAAAAAATTCTACCAATTCTAAAAAATCCGGCACTTCGGCTTCGCTCAGCGACCGGATTTTTTGCTCCCTAAGCATTGCAGAAAGCCTGTCCCAAGTGAAGTCGAAGGGCGCAAATTTTTGCTCCCTGAGCGAAGCCGAAGGGCGCAAAAATCTGAAACAATACATAAAAACAACGAAGAATGATCCGTTGGTTAATTGATTCGACAATGAGGCATTCCTCATTTCAAACAATGATCACAAACAATTCAACAAAATTTGTTTCTTTAACAGTCATTTACACTGCATGAAGATTTTTCTTCTTTCCATATTACTTGCACTGCCGCTGTTTCTTACTGCGCAAACCGGCGAAATAACCATAGTGCAGGATACCAGTGTGCAAAAAGTAATGAGGCTCTATCAAAAATTTGCTACAGAAAAAAGAGCCGTTAACGGATACAGGGTTCAATTAACATCCAACACCAACCGCACCCTGGTAATGGATATGAAATCGAAATTCATGCAGGAGTATCCGGAGGTTAATGCCTATGTAGTATATCAGCAACCACAACTCAAATTGCGAGTAGGTGATTTCACTTCCCGTGCACAAGCCACCAAATTTATGGAGGAGATCAAATCCAGGTTTCCAACTGCATTTATTGTTCCTGATAAGGTATTTGTGAAAGGAATTCCGTGGTGAGAAATTTCTATTCGCTTTTGAAATCTTCATTCCCTGTTTTGATGAAATCAGCCAGGCGATAATTGGCTATCCCTGTTTGAAATTACACAGTCTTATGATGAAGTTTATAAATGGTTTTTAATTGCCCATGAGAAAAACTTCCGACCATGCTCCATAGATGGACTATAATCATCACAATCCCGTAAGGGGTAAGTGCAGTTTAGTGAGCGATTTTCTTTTATATCCACATTCAAGTGCTGCATTTTATCAATTGGGAACACCTTGTCAATTACCACTTACACATTACGCCGAAATATTACACAGACGATGAAAAAATAGTTTGATGTTTGCTCACTTTGAATTCACCCGTGTCCCGCTACCTCCCCTCAAAAACTCTCAGCGGAGACTTAGGGGCAGTGTAGAGTGTAGTATAAATTAACAATGGATATTGCGCTTTGAATAGTTAAACAGATTTCTCTGTGGTAATGGGGGAATATTATGAAGCGGATCTATGACATTATTCTTCTCTGTATTCTCCGTGGTTACGTTCTTTTAAACTATAGTGGTCACAATGGCTCAATAATCTCAAACAGGATCTGTGTGTATTTTTATCTGTGTTCTTTGTGGTTACCATTCTTGAAACCACTGAGACACAAAGGCGGAATAGCTTCAAACAAGATTGATGAGTATTTTTCTCTGTGTTCTTTGTGGTTACCATTTTTGAAACCACAGAGAACACAAAGGCAGAATAGCTTCAATCGAGATTGATGAGTATCTTTCTCTGTGTTCTTTGTGGTTACCATTTTTGAAACCACAGAGAATACACAGAGGAGAATTGCAATGAACCCAATCTATGACATTATTTTTCTCTTTGTTCTCCATGGTTACCTTTTATTAACCACAGCGTTCATAAAATTTGAATTACAACAAGCGAGGCCTATGTCAACAATTTTCTCTGTGTTCTCCGCGGTTACATTTTATTAACCACGGAGTTCATAAAGTTTGAATTGCAACAAACAAGATCTATGTCAATAATTTTCTCTGTGTTCTCTGTGGTTACCATTTATTTAATTTGCGAAACGAAATTCATTAACTGCAAAGCAAGGTGCAGTGATCCACTACAAAAAACCCAACAACCGCTGATTGATGGTTTTCACCACTGCTTCCGTCATAGATGATACATGCAGTTTGTCATAAATTTTTTTTGAATGGGTGCGCACGGTTTCATACGTGATACCCATCTGCGCTGCCACCATCTTATACGACAATCCATTTACAAGATGGGTCAGCACTTCTTTTTCGCGTGGACTTAAATGATAATCTTCACTTGCGGTAATGGTTTCATTTCGCTGAAAATGCAGCATCACCTTGCGTGCAATGGAAGGCGTCATGGGCGCACCACCTTCATATACTTCGCGGATGGCTTCTAATAACCGGGCCGGCGGCGTATTCTTCAACAGGTAACCAACAGCGCCTGCACAAAGCGATTCAAATACTTTGTCCTGGTGGTCAAACACCGTAAGCATGATGATGGGAATAGCCGGAAAATGCGAATGAATTTGCTGTACAGCCTGTATGCCGGTAACTTCCGGCATGTCAATATCCATGAGTACTACATCCGGAGGATCAACTTCCAGCACTTCGATACAATGGGTTGCATCAGCATAACTTCCACCCAGTACAAACTCCTCATTACTGTCTATAAGCAGCGATATCGCTTCACGAATAGAATTACTGTCGTCGAAAATAACTACCCTTATCGTATTCATTGCACAAATGTGCATTCAAAAATGGTGATTAGCAATCCCGCAATCGTGGGATAGTGAGCCGGCTAAAGAGCACTATTAACCATAAATGCTGTATTGACTATGTTAAATTACATTCTTATCGGGTCAAAATGTTGGGTTTTGGCTGAAACCCAAAACCGTCGCTATCCTGTAATCTTAAACTCAAACGCAGGGTTATAGGATAGCGCGCTCTTTGCAGGGTTTGACCTCATTGACTGACCATGCTGATTACTTTGGTAATCATTTCTTCAAGTCCTGAAAGAAACCAACATTTCATCAATTTACTAATAGATGTTTTTTTACACTATTGTGCGACTAATGTGGGCTAAAGCCCGCCAGGTGTAGGTTTCATCCTATAACCCCACGCTGAAGCCTGGGGTTACAGGATGCTCGCCAGTATTGGGTTTCAGCTTATACCCCAATATTTTGGTCGGACAAGAATGATTTATTTATCATGACAATATAGCTGGCTAGGATATACATTATTTTATCAGTAAGCCAAAAAGTTGATGCCTTGAAATGCTTCCATGGTTACAGCAATATTGCGCTATTCAGCTTTTATTCATCTGCAGTACAATAGTAGTACCTGCATGAACTTCTGATTGAATGCTAATGCCCGCATCAATTTCTTTGGCCCTGGATTTCATATTCTTTAACCCGTTACCATTATAACTTTTATAAGCGGCCATGTCAAAGCCCTTTCCCATTGTCGCGAATCTCCATTGTAATTCTTTTCCCGGTATCATGAAGTGATATTTCCACCTCCGTGCAACCGGCATACTTGACAATGTTGTACAGTGCCTCCTTAAAAATCATAAAAATGTTTTTGCGCTGCTCCATATTCAGCTTTATTTTTTTCAGTTTTTCATCCGCATAAAACTTCAGCCTGATATCCTGCATGGAAAGGATGTCTGCTGCCAATGCCTGCATCCGTGCGGTGAGGTGATCGACTGAATCGTTTTCCGGATTTACAGACCAAACAATATCGCTCATGGTCTCAATCATGCTACGAGAATTGTCACCAATTTTCTCAATCACTATTTGAGAGGCCTCAATATTGTTGTTATTCAACTGCTGCCTGGCCGCTTCACTGAAAAAAGAAATGCTACCTAATGTGGAGCCAATATCATCGTGCAGGTCGCGGGCAATTTTATTGCGCATGCTTTGCAGTTTCAGTAATTGATTCATGCGATACCGGTAAACTCCATAGAGCGTTGCAGCCACTGCAATAAACAACAATACATAAAACCACCAGGTGCTCCACCATGGGGGATCAATGATAATCTGCAATGAAGTACCGGTTTCATTCCATACGCCATCGTTGTTGGAAGCCATTATCTGAAGCGTGTATTTTCCCGGAGGAATATTGGTATAGCTTGCACGGCTGTTGTAGTTGCTTTGAATCCAGTCTTTGTCAAATCCTTCAAGACGGTACCTGAACTGATTGGCGGCGGCATTGGTATAATTTAATGCTGCCATTTCGAATGAAATAAAATTCTGATTGTACCGGAGCCGAATACTGCTTTGCAATAAAAGAGAATCCGCCGGCTGATCCAATACTTTTAAATGTGTAATAAATACTGGTGGTGCCTGAAGATTTCGTTCAACCTCTTCGGGTTTAAAGCGGAGGTAAAATCCCTTTCCGCCGGCATACAGATAACCAGCTTCATCCTTATAAAAATATCCGCTGACACCTTCTTCCGGAATTCCATACACCTGGTCGTACCGGAAAAATGTCTTGGTGTGCCGGTCAAAAAAATCAATACCGCCGGCAGCAATAATCCAGAGGTTACCATTCTTATCTTGCGCAATACCTTCCAGGTTCTGATGCTGCGACTGAAAGTGAGTGAATGTTTTTTCGCTGTCTGCAGGATTAAATAAATACAAGCCGCTACCCTTTGTAGTGATCCAAAATGTGCCATCTTCATTCTCCAGCATATCGAAGACATCATTGCTTCGTAGTGAATACGCTTTGTCGCCGCCGGTGAATGTTTTGCCGCTAAACATTCCAAAGCTGTCAATCACACGCCTGGAAACTTTTTGATGTTGTCGCCACAAACTGTCATCCATTGAAAAGTAAGTGCTGGTGATATCGGTAATCAAACCCAGGGAAGCACCGATCATCCAAACCTTTCCTTTGCTGTCGACCACAATTTTCCTGATAAGATTTTGCAGCTCAGGTGGCGTACCAATAAGTCCAATGCCTCCGCGCAACGTATTCCGATCGAACAGGCAGATACCATGTCCATATGCAGAAACCCACAATACGGTATCATGCATAAATACAGCTTCTGCAATTGCATTTACACTGGAAGAGCCAATATCAAAAAAATCAAAATATTTAAAATTGCCGGAAAAGTAGTTTACGGTTTTCAGTGAAAGCTTATTACGATCAAATACAAACATGGAACTTTGTGTACCAAGGTAAATGGTGCCCTTGCTATCGCGAAAAATTTTATTGATGTTTAATACCTGATTTTTATAGCGGAATGTTTTCAGGTAAAAATCATCCTGATTCTTTTTCTTTATCAGCAATCCTGATTTCGTTCCGATATAGAGCGTCTGATCTTTATCAATCAGAAAGTCCATCACTTTCAGATTCACTTCCGGCAATGAAATCTTTGCTTCCAGGTCCACCATCTCAAATGGATTCAATAAGGGGTCGAATACCTGGATACCGGCATCCGTACCGAGCCACATTCGATTATTACGGTCACGATAAATGGTATAGATCCGGCCGGCTTTCAACCCATTCGGATCATTTTTCTGAGTAGGATAATGTATTGATTGTTTGGTGACAGGGTCAAAGAGATATAAATCACCCAGTTTCATACCCAGCCATAACATGCCGTGCTGATCTTCATTAATTGCATGAAGCTCGTTGCCGGAATACGTGAACGGCTTATTTGTTTCGAACAGATACTGCTGCAGCTTGTCATTCTCCCTATTGAAATAATACAGGCCGTTATCCCAACCACCACACCAAACTTCATTTTTGCTATTGCAAAATACAGTGGTAATTGTATATCCGGGATAAAGGCTGCTGGTAGCATAGTTATCAATGGTTTGATATGCACCATCCAATTCTTTGTAATTAAGTGATGAACCAATTGTACCAAAATAGACACGTCCATTATTGCTAATCACTACATCATTTACTGTCCGGCTGGCGCGCACATTCCGGTTTCCCAGGTACGTGAAAGAATCGGTGAGTGCGTTCAGACAAAATAAACCCACCTTTTCAGCGCCCACCCAAATCAACTGTGCTGCATCAACAGCTACTGAAAGCACATTAGGCGTAAAGTTCAATTCAAAATCACCTTTTTCAAATGAATAGGAAGTAAAAAGGTTACTCCTGTAATCATAGCTGCACAAACCGGCATCAGCAGTACCTATCCAGATAATCCCACTGCTATCTTCCACCAAGTCATTGATCACGTTTCCGGAAATGGAAGCGGCATTGTACGGGTCATTTTTGAAAGCGATAAAGTTTCTTCCATCAAATCTATTCAGGCCATCCTGCGTTCCAAACCACATGAATCCACGGCTGTCTTCCAGTATGCAAGTGACCGTATTGGAAGAAAGTCCGCCGGAAGTGGTATACCTGTTAAAACGAAGGGCAGGTTGCGATTGCGCATACAGATTTTGCATACACAATAAGAGTATATTGAAAAAAAGAAGTCGATAAATAGTACCGTATTTCAGCACATGCAGCTTTTACAGATCAAAAGGTAGGTTACCTGCTTCACTAAATCAAATAACACGGTAACATTTCAGCTACGGGAAATAATCATCAACTTTGTCAACCATAAAATTACAGATGATCTCTATTGAAAAGATAAAACAGCTTTCGAAAGAACTAAAGCAGGAAGTGATAGAAATCCGCCGTCATTTACATACACATCCTGAATTGTCTTTCCACGAATTTGCAACATCAGCATACATTGCCGGACAGCTCGCAAATTGGAACATCGAACATCAGACAGGCATTGCCGGAACCGGTATTGTGGCACTGATCAAAGGGAAAAATCCGGAAAAAAAAGTGGTAGCCCTCAGGGCAGATATGGATGCATTACCCATAACTGAAAAAAATGAGGTGGACTACAAATCGAAACAGGAAGGCGTAATGCATGCCTGTGGCCACGATGTACATTCCTCCTCATTACTTGGTACTGCAAAAATTCTTAGCGCTCTTAAAGATGAATTTGAAGGGACGATCAAGTTGATCTTTCAGCCGGGCGAGGAAAAATTACCAGGAGGTGCATCCATCATGATCAGGGAAGGTGTATTGGAAAATCCGAAGCCTGATGTGATTCTGGCGCAACATGTATTTACACAACTTCCTGTAGGCAAAACCGGTTTTTTTGCCGGCAAATACATGGCATCCTCTGATGAATTGTACATCACGGTGAAAGGCAAAGGTGGCCATGCGGCTGTTCCTGCAGGTATCATTAATCCACTGTATACGGCTGCCAGATTATTGGTGGAACTGGAAAAATTTTCCGTGAAACTTGCAGCAGCAAAAATACCCACCGTGCTTGCTTTTGGAAAAATTACCGGTGCCGGTGCTACCAATGTTATTCCTGACCAGGTAACTATCGAAGGCACTTTCAGAACAATGGATGAAGATTGGCGCAAAGACGCACATGGACATTTAAGAAGATTGCTGGATGAAGTTGCTGCAAGCTTTAAAGGCGAGATAACATTAGAAATAAGAATTGGCTACCCTTGTTTACAAAACAATCATGTTGTGACTGAGTTATCAGTAAATGCAGCCAAAGAATATCTCGGTCCGGATAACGTGGTCGAATTGGGGATATGGATGGCCTCAGAGGATTTTGCCTATTTTTCACAGCAGCTACCTGCCTGCTTTTACCGGATTGGCACCGGCAATCCTGAAAAAAATATCGTTTCGCCGGTACATACTGCCACCTTTTCCATTGATGAGGACGCACTGGAAGTTTCCACCGGACTCATGGCTTATATGGCCCTAAAATTACTTAGTTCATAGCAGGTATAAAAAATGGTTGCCTGTGTTTTTCCAAAACACAGGCAACTAATTACTTCGAAAAATAAATCTGCCTATGGAGTCAGTGGCCAGAAAACCGGTACCACCACCAACAAGATGGCCATCAGAATTATTGTAAGCAGGCCACCCACCTTAATGAAGTCGGCAAATTTGTATTTGCCCGGACCGTAAACGAGTATACAAGATGGTTCAAAAGGTGTAATCAGGGAGATAGAAGCAGACAACATCACCGTGATGGCAAACGTCCTCGGATTTGCTCCGAGTGCATTGGCCGCTTCAATAGCTACGGGTAAAACCACCAATGCAGCAGCTGCATTTGACATGGGTTGCGTAAGTAATACCGTGAGCACCATAAAGCCACCCAATATCCCGACAACGCCTAAGGATTCGAAAATAGTGATGATACCCTCTGCGAGAAAAGTATCGGTACCGGTCTTCGTCATCGCCGTTCCGAATGCACTCATTCCTGCAATAAGGATCAATAATCGCCAGTCGATGTTTTCATAAGCGCGTTGAAGATTAATTCCTTTAAAAAGTACGGTGAGGATAGCAGCAATCAGGAAAGCTATTGACAATGGCATTATTTCGAAAGACCCAACGAGGATAGCAGCAAGGAAAAACCCAAGTGTCAGCATTCCTCTCTTACGCATTTGTAGGTTGGGCTTATGCTCTATCAAGGTGATCAGGTTGTGGTCGCCGGCAAATCCGTTCATTCTTGCCCTGGAACCCTGAACCAGCAACAAGTCGCCGATTTCGAGTTGCACATTTTCAATTTGTTCAAACAGGTTCTCACCAGACCGGTGAATGGCGATAGGCACGATACCGTACTTTTGACGCAGGCTGGTTTTCTTAATTATCTCTCCTACAAACTCAGACCTTGGTGGAATCAATACCTCCAACAGCCTGAGATCCTCACCTGATTTATAAAAATCCCAGGTATCGGGCAGCAATTCGAGGCCGATGGTATTTTTGATTTTAATCAGGTTATCAGCTTTGCCTTCCACCAGCAGGATATCGCCCTTCTCCAGCGTGGCAAAAGCTCCGGGATGAAATTTCTCCTCGCCTCTTACTATACCCAAAACGGTGAAGCCTGATTGGGCCAGAGTAGATTTACTCACCGGCTGCCCGATTAATGGGGATCCCTGCATAATCACCAGTTCACTCAGGTAATCACGCAACTGATAATCTTCTTGTAAATCATGGGCTTCATAATTCGGTAATAAGCGCCTGCCAATGGTCATCAAATAAATCACACTCACCACTAATAATAACAATCCGACCAGGCTGAATTCAAACATGCCTAGTGGTTCCATATTTAGGCCTTTCAGATATCCACTAACCGCAACATTTGTAGAGGTACCAATCAAAGTACAAGTTCCTCCGACAATAGAAGCAAAAGCTACCGGCATAAGGAATTTAGAAGGACTGTACCCTGATTTGCGTGCAATACTGATTACCGGATTAATCATCAATGCTGTTGCTGTGGTATTGTTCATGAATGCAGAAATACCGCCCGTAAGTGACACCAGGTATAATAGCATTCTTTTGGGGTTTGACTTCGACAACTTTAACATGTAATTCGCAGCAGAGTCCAGCACGCCGTTTTCCATAATGGCTGTCGTTATTACAAAAATGGAAGCCAATATGAGCATGAAATCGCTGCTGAATCCTGCAAACGCTTCCTTGGTGGTCAAAATGCCGGTTAAAACCAGGGCTACCAGGATCAGGCAGGTGACAATATCTACCGAGATTTTTTCAAGCGAAAAAAGAATGACAGCAATAAGCAATAAAGTGAGTACAATGGTTATTTCCATAAGCAGTAACGTGTTAATGACCTTTAAACTGGGCGCTAATCTATATATTCTACAGTATTAGTAGTACTATAGAATTAGTAGAATATTCATTTTTTTCTAAAAAGGAAATTGTACTTGTTGCTAAATATCAAACAGAATACAGAGATAAAGTACTCTATATGAACTTCTTACAACAGTAAAATGTATTTACGTCCACAGGGAAAATAAATTCCTTAAAATCGACCAACTTAATAGAATATTCACGACTATTGTCGACTTAAATGCAATATCAAGCAAGTCATTGAACTGAAATACTTTGCTGGAATCAACTTTCAATGGTAAACAGGAAAGGGGTCATCGGAAATGCTCAGAAACTGCCTGTTTGGTAACGTGCGCTGACTAAATCAAATAAAACCCATTGATAACATGAAACTTATAAGTTTTGATACCGTATTCAATGCCGTTTTACTATCTTTGCGCCTTCAAATTTTTTAACCTTCATTAAATCCACTCATTTCCATGGCAGAAGTAAAGTACATTATCCCCCACGGCCACACCATTACAAAAGAAAATCGCCAGGCACTAAAAGGTCACAAGTCATGTATATTATGGTACACGGGCCTTTCAGGTTCCGGTAAGTCTACCATCGCCAATAAGGTCGAAGAAAAAATGTTTGATATGGGATTTCATACCTATATCCTTGATGGTGACAATGTGAGGATGGGCTTAAATAAAGGCCTTACCTTCAGCGATGACGACCGTAAAGAAAATATCCGTCGAATCGGCGAAGTATCAAAGTTATTTGTAGATGCAGGAGTAATCGTGGGTACTGCCTTTATCTCTCCTTTCCGCAGCGACCGTGAAATGGCCCGCAGCATTATGCAAGAGGGAGAGTTTATTGAAGTTTTTGTTAATACCCCTTTAGACGTTTGTGAACAACGCGATCCAAAAGGATTGTATAAGAAAGCACGCGCCGGAGAAATCAAATTTTTCACGGGTATTGACTCTCCTTATGAAGCTCCTGAAAAACCTGAAATAGAGATCCTTTCTGCAGGTAGAACCGTAGATGATTGTGCAGATGAGGTAATTGCATGGCTGAAGGAAAAAAATTATATCCCTGCAGAATAAAGCGTACTTAACTAACCATTAAAATCCAATTAAGAGAATGAACCAACCTCATGGCGGCGTGCTTGTAAACAGAATTGCAACAGGTGCACGCAAAACAGAATTAGAGAACAAAGCAAAATCGCTTTTTCAACTGGTCATTGAAGACCGTTATGCAGCAGATATTGAAATGATTGCCAACGGCGCTTTCAGTCCGCTTACAGGCTTTATGAATAAAGCAGATGCTGAAGGAACTATCGAAAAAATGACATTAAGCAATGGCTTACTATGGGGTATCCCCATCCTGTTGCCTTCCGGTGATCAGCATGACCATATTACTATTGGCGCAGAGATCGCACTCATTGAGAAGAGTTCAGGCAATGTACTTGCCGTGATGAAGGTGGAAGAAAAATTTGAGCTGGACCTGATGAATCTCACGCAAAAATGTTTTAAGACCACGGAAGACAAACATCCTGGTGTTAAGGCCGTTTTAAGTGGTGGCAGTAAATTTATTTCCGGTCCGCTGGAAATGATCAACAGGCCTACCCGTCACGATCAGATCGATGACAAATACTTCATGGATCCTTCTGAAACCCGCGCAGAATTCGCGAAACGCAACTGGAAAACCATCGTTGCTTTCCAAACAAGAAACCCTATTCACCGTGCACATGAATACCTGATTAAATGTGCACAGGAGATCGTAGATGGTGCATTGATTCATCCTATCGTAGGTGAAACAAAACCTGATGATATACCGGCACCTATACGCATGCGTTGCTATGAAGCACTCATAAACGGTTATTTCAATCCTGACAATACGATGGTAAGTGCATTACCAACGGCCATGCGCTATGCAGGACCCCGTGAAGCAATCAACCACACCATGATCCGCAAGAATTATGGTTGTACGCATATGATTGTAGGTCGCGACCATGCAGGTGTTGGCACTTACTATGGTACTTACGAAGCACAGGAGATGATGGACAGTGTTGCAGACCGTACCGGCATGACGATTTTGAAATTTGAAAACACGTTCTTCTGTAAAGAAACTGAAGGCATGGCTTCCAGCAAAACAGCGCCCAAGAACGCTACCCAGGTTTCTTTAAGCGGAACCAAGGTGCGCGAGATGTTGTCAAACGGAGAAAGACCACCTGCAGAATTTTCCCGTGCAGAAGTTGCTGATATCCTGATTGAATGGGCTACCGCTAAGGCATCAGTTACAGCTTAACGAGTCCATTTTAAATCAACTCCATTTTTAAAAGTCCCGCAAACTGCGGGACTTTTTTTTCTCCACCAGTACTGCAGGTCAATAGTGAAAATAACAACAAATCGTAATTTTCATGAATTAACGCAAACATGAGTTATGCAAATACGCCAGGCCACTGAAAACGATGTGGAGTCATTAGTTGATTTATGGATCGAACTCATGGACTACCATGTTGCTTTCAGCACACAATTCCTGATCAACAAAAACAAAAGGGCTGCTATTGAAGCATTCATCCTTGAAAAACTTGGTAAAAAGCTATCACGGATTTATGTGATGGAAGCGGATAACGCCATTGTAGCGATGCTCTTAGCGCGGATAGACGTGCGGCCTGAAATGTTTCTCCATCAAAAAAGCGGGTATATAGCAGAAACGATTGTAACCAAATTGCACCGGGGAAAAAATATCGGAAATGAACTGGCTGATGCAGCGCATGCCTGGTTTGTCTCGGAAGGAGTAAGCTGTTCGGAACTGCAGGTATCAATAGCAAATACTGAAGGTATCGAATTCTGGAAGTCAAAGGGATATGAAATACAGACTTTTCGCATGATCAGGCATGACCGGTAAACTTAGTTTTACAACCACCTGTTTCTTCTGAAAATCCATAAGGTGGTGAGTGAAGAGAGCAGCATCAAAGCCAATGCAAAAAGATAACCATACTTCCAGTGCAATTCCGGCAATACGTCGAAGTTCATGCCATAGATAGATGCCACCAGCGTAGGTGGAAGAAATACAACGGAGGCAACCGTAAACAGTTTAATAATCTTATTCTGCTCGATATTGATCAGACCAAGGAAGGTATCCTGCAGGTACTCCAGGCGGTCGAAGCTGAAGGTAGTATGATCCATCAGCGAGTTTACATCTTTGATCATCATACGCAAACGATCGTAACAGTCTTTTGGGAAATGATCGCTGCGCAACATCGCAGAGATCATGCGCTGCTTATCAATCATGTTCTGGCGCAACAACATGGTCATCTCCTGCAATTGCGTGGCACGGATCAATATTTCTTTGTCCGCTTTCTGTTCTGCACCCATAAATTTTCCAATCCGGGAAATTTCACGGGCAATATTTTCCAATAAGTCCGCATCAAAATCAATCCTGTTTTCAAAAATCGATAGCATCACATGATAGCCTGAAGGAAAAGATTTAGGAGCAGAAATTACCCGTTTGGAAATTTCTGTGAAGGACCGGAATTCATTGGTCCGGTGTGTAATTAGGTAATTATTCTTAAGGATAAAAGAGGCCGGATCGCTGATATAGGTATCTCCCTGCTGGAATAAAAAGTTGGAGTTGGCAACGATGATTTTGTTGGTCTCATGATAGCGTGAACTGCTTTCAATCTCTTCCTGTTCCTGCTTCTCACTCAGGTTGATCCCGAATTTATTGCTGATATACCTTGTCTCCAGTTCATCCAGCCTGTTCAGGTCAACCCACACAACATTCAGCGGATCAATCTGCGGAAGCGTCCGCAGGTCTGACTCCCGAACAATCTTATCATGCTGCCTGTAATAGATATTGATCATCTCTTCAATATTGCGAGAGTAAATTACGACTTAAATTATTCTTTGCAAGATGGGTTTCGCTTTCATTTTTAAAACAAAGCCCTGTTTATGTTCCTGTAATAAAATACCGGAGCAACAAGTGCTTGAATCAGTTACACTGTAGTTCTTCGGGTCTTTCATAATTAATACTTCCTTTGGGGAGTTGCATTACCGCATATTTCAAGCGCTGAAATCAACATCCAATATTCAATGCCCAAATATCAAATTTCATTTTGGAAGCGATCCTGTAATCAAACCAGGTAGCTCCCGCAAAGCATAAACATTCCGATTCTATACCTTTGGGTGTAAGACAAACCTAAATTGGTGTTAATGATACCATCCTCGAAGGATTTTATTTAGCGCAAAGACGCCAAGTCGCTAAGAAGAGGTGGAGGATCATCAGTGATTTTATTTTTTTGGCGACTTGGCTTCTTTGCGTTGGGATTTCGTTATTTCACCATGCAACGACGCTTTGATTAACCGTCATTGCGAATCCCGCCAATACAATGTTTGAATTATCAAAGTCCCAATGGCGGGATGAAGCAATCCCCTGATTAGAACCAATTAATAGTTTAGTAGTCCATGGGGATTGCTTCGTCGTTCCTCCTTACAATGACGCTTCGTGGTGGGGATTGCTTCGTCGTTTCAACTTAAAATGACAAAAATCAATATTGAACACACAATTTTTAACAACCAAATTGTCGTACACCCATACCATTTGTGAAACCTCATCCTTTTATCCCGATTGGAATATTTATTCGAATACTGAAATTTCTTCCCATGTCATAAATACCTATTCTGCCGGTAGCCACATTTTCAGGTGCATATTTTAATCGGCTTAAATGGCTTTGATAAGCTACATCACCCAGGTTATTGCATGTGAGACTGATGGTAAGTAAAACTGATTCACTTATAAATACATCCGTACCGATTCCGGCATTCAGCAAGACATAACCGGGAGTAGGTGTTTCGGTACCAAAGGCACTGTATACATGGTTCTGACTGAAATTTACAGACATACCCAGTTCTGCATAAATGTTTCGGAAAGTATTATTCAACTCTATAAAGTTTGCACGCAACTCTGACTGAAACTCAGGGGCCGGAGTAAATGGAAGGTACTTTGTTGAATCGGGTTGATCTTGCTGAACAGACTGTACCAATGAAAATGAATTCTTAAAATGCAGCCAATCAAATGGATGCGGATGAATATCTACTACTATTTCACCACCAAACAAATTAGCATGGCCCTGTACGTATTTGTAAACAGGCACGAAATCCCCTTCATCCTCAATGATCGAGTCTCCTCCAAGAGTGCTACGTAGTTTCTCCGGAAAAATAAAATTGGAGATGTTGTTATCGAATAGATTCAATTCTGCAGTAATGTGCTCCGTATTAAAACCGACTCCCAGATCAAACTGCCAGCTCGCTTCGGCTTTCAGTTCCTGGTTACCGATCTCATAACGAAATGTTCCTTCATGGCGTCCATTAGAACTGAACTCTGCAATATTGGGTGCCCGGAAGCCGCGTGCAATGTTTCCTTTAATAATCACAGGTTTTGAAATTTGATAACTCACTCCTGCACTTCCGGCAACTGCCGAGAAAACAGCTTCCGTTCCATCGAACTTAGTATAGGAGGTTGAATCCGCTTCCCCCACCTGCTGATCATCCATATTGAGAAAAAGTGATTGCGTTTTAAGATTGCGGTGATCATACCTCATGCCGCCGCTTAACGTAACTTTATTCACTATTCTTTGCGCGAACACGAATGCTCCCGCATCAAAAAGGTTGTAATCCGGAATTAAAAACTCAGTGCCTTTATTCTGATTGCCCTGGTACATGCCGTTAACTCCAAGCGTTACATTCCAGTTATTTGTTTGTGCAAAAGTCCAGCGTACATCATATGGAACCGTATTCAGAAAAAAGAATAAGCCATAGGCATCCGGAGAAAGCACATCATCATATTCGCGGCGTTGATTGTTTTCATACCCAACATTCAGATATAGTTTGGAACTGCTGATGTAGACAGTATTCATAAGTGAAACCTTATAATGATTCACCAATTGAAAAGGTGTAAATATCTTATAGGAAGTAAGATCGTCCGCTGAAGCAACTACATCAACAACGCTACTGTCACCAACTACCTGCTGCTTCGTAAAAGCGCCCGTGCTGTCTCGCTCCCCTTCTGCCAAACCCGGTTGAAATTGATAAAGGCTGAAATTCAAATGCGAATAACCCCATTTCTTGTTGAAACCAATATATCCACTACCCGACCATTCTTTAAATGCTGAGTTAAATACCGGTCCATCATACTTGTTGCGGTAACTATGTGCCTGTTTGCCGCTAAATCTTCCAAGCCAAACCAATCCCTTTTGATTACCGGCCATAGCAGCAGAGTAACCAAATAATCCATTATTGCTTTGATAATTTGCCATGATACTCCCTTCTATATTTCCTTCTGCTACCGGATCAGGCGACAGTATATTGATAACCCCTGCCATGGCATCAGATCCATACATGATGCTCCCGGGACCTTTCAATATCTCTACCTTATTCACTGCATATTCATCAATCTCAATTCCATGTTCGTCTCCCCATTGCTGGCCTTCCTGTCGCATTCCATCACTCATTACCACCACCCTATTATACCCTAAGCCACGGATTTCCGGTTTTGAAATACCCGGGCCCGTTGTAACTTGTGAAATGCCAGGTTCCCTTGCAATGGCATCAATGATATTGGTTGCAGTATGTTGCTGTAATTCCTGTTTCGATAGCACGGAGATAGGTATAGGTGTTCGCTTTATCTCTGTAGCCATTGATACGCCGGTTACAATCACTTCATTTTGCTCGAGCACAGAAGTAGACATTTGAAAATCTGCCGCTACCTCATCCCTGATGCTGATTCGCCTGGTGATGGTGGTATAGCCGAGGTAACGCACTTCTACTAAAAAATCACCGGCCGGAATAGCATTTATGCGGTAGTTGCCCGCTTCATCTGAAATAGTACCGGACTTAATTTCAGGAATCGAGATAGTGGCACCGATTAGACGTGTGCCATCCCTGGCATCTGAGATATTTCCATAAATGGTGTTTTGACCCATTAAGAACAATGGCATGACTAATAGCAAATAAATTATGATGGCATGTTTTATTATTGATTTCATATAAAGTAAATTGAATGAATGATGAATTTCCCCGCAGGTTGTTACCGAAGGAATTACTTCTTATGACAGGGCGCCATGTCGCAAATTCATCAAACCAATGGTGGTCCGCGATCAGAGGAACAGATCGGGGAAGAAAATAAACAGAGTGATAGCACCCTGTTATGAATTACAGCAAGCTCAAATAGTGTTGCGGGAAGATCGACTTCTGCCGAGCCAATAAAAAGAGGCAACGATAACTGCAATGCGCAACAATGTGTGTGTGCTTCGCTGACCTGCCGGTCAGCATAAAACACATCAACCGTATCTTCATGGTCACCCAGCAGATGAATAAGTTCCTGTGGTGCTGCGGCAAACAGAAAAGTGGCCAGTAGAAACCAGGATACTATTTGACGTGCCACCTTCTTCATATTGCTTACAAATATACATTTTGCACCGTACCCTTCAATTAATGAGGTTAATTATTCAACTTCACTCTTTCTAATCATACTATTTCATACCATGCAAATCAAATTCTGCGGTGCCGCGCGTGTTGTTACCGGCAGTTCCCATCTGTTGTTACTTGATGATGGCTTTAAGCTGTTGCTCGATTGTGGATTATTCCAGGGCGGTGAAAATTACATAGATGAATATAATGCATCATTTGAGTTTGAACCCAAAGAGATTGATGCCCTTATTTTATCACATGCCCACATCGATCACAGTGGCCGGATTCCGAAACTGGTGAAGGAAGGATTCCGTGGAAAAATTTTCTGTACGGCTGCCACTAAAGATCTGTGCGGAATTATGCTCAGAGACAGTGCACATATCCAGGAAAATGATGCTAAGTATATTAATAAAAGAAGGGCTAAACGAAATCAGGCTCCGATAGAACCTTTATACAAACAGGATGATGTAGATGCGGCGCTTAAATTATTTGTAGCGGTAAACTATGAAACCGTGTTTGAGGTGCACAAAGGTGTAACAGCATATTTCCGCGACAACGGGCACATCATTGGCAGCGGCAGTATCCTGTTGCATATCCATTCAGACCGGCATGAATTAAAGATTGGTTTCACCGGCGATATTGGAAGGCCTCAACGTCCAATACTTAAAGATCCGATCAGTATGGAAGAAGTTGACTACCTCATCTGCGAATCTACTTATGGTGGAAGGTTTCACGAAAGTTTTCCGGATGACAAAGAATATTTTTTAAAAGTGATACTCGATACCTGCATCAGCAGGAAAGGAAAACTCATCATTCCGGCATTTAGTATCGGCAGAACTCAGGAGATTGTATTTATGCTCGATCAGTTAAGCAAGGAAAAACGGCTGCCTCCTATTCCTGTATTTGTTGACAGCCCGCTCTCCACCAATGCCACGGAGATTTACCGCAACCATCCGGAATGTTTTGACGAAGCCATCACGCAATACCTTCATACAGATTCCAATCCTTTCGGATTCAATAACCTGCAATACATCACTGACGTGGAACAGTCGAAGGCATTGAACCTTTTGCCCGGACCGTGCATCATCATTTCCGCATCAGGTATGGCAGAAGCCGGCCGCATTGTACATCATATTTTTAATAATATGGAAGATGCACGCAATACGATATTAATTGTGGGTTACTGTGCAGAGCAGTCACTTGGCTGGAAAATCCGCAAAGGCATTTCCCCTATCCGGTTATTCGGTGAAGAAAAGCAGTTAAGAGCCAAAGTAGAAATCATGGATTCATTCAGTGCGCATGGAGATCACAATGAAATGCTTGCCTTCCTGAATAATCAAAACCGGGCCCGGCTGAAAAAGATATTTCTTGTACATGGGGATTTTGAATCGCAACTAGCATTCAAAAAAGGACTGGAGAAGAATGGATTTAACTTTATTTCAATGCCTGAAAAGGGTGAAGTGAAACAACTGGATTACTGAAATATCAAGGCCAGCAAAGCAAACTAATCAAAGTGCCACGGTATACCATTTTCTTCCAAACATAAAAATCCGAAAATCATTTTAATTTTATTTAGATCCCTCTATCTTACTACCATCATTTGAAGTTATTGTGTAATAATTCAAATGTGTTTCAGTAAAAAACAGCTGAAGCTCGGCTTATGTATTGTTTCATCAAAAACCGATTACCATGCATTCCATTCGAACATTTTCCTGTCTGTTCTTCATCAGCCTTTACAGTCTCCAGCTAAATGCACAAACCTGTCTAAGTGGTGATTGTTACAATGGAGTAGGCACCTACCTGTTTTCAGATAATGCGGAATATACCGGGCAATGGCTGAATGGTGTGCGGACCGGCGTTGGTTGTTACGACTGGGCTGATGGTTCCTTTTACCTGGGCAATTTTGTAAGCGGTAAACTGGAAGGCTATGGCATTTATCTTGGTAACGACGAAAAGGAAACTACGCTGGTTGGTTTGTTTAGAGATGGAAAGTTTTCGGAAGCCAAAGATTTTGGTTCCTCGGGTTGCCTGATTGGAAACTGCTATGATGGCGTTGGGATTTATTTATGGACCAACGATGATTTGTATGTGGGTGAATGGAAGAGCGGCATCAGGACAGGATATGGAAGGTTTGACTGGGCTGACGGTGATTTCTATACAGGGTATTTTAAAGATAATTTATTGGATGGAAGAGGATTCTACAGCAAGAAGGATGGGACAGAAATGGATGGATACTTTGAGAAAAATGTATTCATACGCAAAGCAGAAACAGAGACTGCATCACAGGCATTTCAGTCTACGCCTGCAATAGCCACAAAGGATGCTTCGTATGTTGCTTACGATAATGTATGTTCATTATTAAATGAAGTTATAAAAAGTTATCCGGACGATTTTGCCTCTGTAAAAGGAAAAACAAATGATGATTACCTGGCATTATATAATTGGCATTCATCCGTTGGTATGGAAGGAGGACTTGAAGCCGGCATCTATTCTTCATTGAAAGATAAAACGCTTCCGGCGCTCTGGTACAATACTATTCTTGCTTATACTGATGTGAAGCAGGCAATGGACAAGTATGATGAGATAGTGGCAAATTTCAGTAGTTGCGAGGCAGCATGTGGCTCCATGATTATTCGCACAACCAGTAAGGCCAATGAAAGATATTCCACTTATTTTGAACCGGTTTCATCGGGGAAAGATTTTAAAGGATTGCAGGTAATTATCGATTTAATCTATGTCGATTATGATAAGTCATGGGAAATTGAATTACAGGTTTTAAACGATGTTACCTTTTAATACCTGAATGCATTTCATGATAGCTACCTGAACATTTAATGATGCAAACATCAGCAAATACTTCAGACGTTTTTCCGGCAATCATCCGATAAACAATCTTCTATGATGCAGCACTTATCATTAAAAATTAAATTCCTGCAATATGCAATGCTCTTTTTATTGCATGGCATGTGGTTGTCATCTTGTTCTGAAACATCCGTTTATATTGTGAGACATGCAGAAAAAGACACCATAAATGCTACCAATCCGCCTTTGACTCCGGCAGGCATGCAACGCGCACAGGACCTTGCAGCAGTATTAAATAATGATCACATTACCAAAATCTACTCCACCAATTTTGTAAGGACGCTCGCCACTGTGCAACCCACAGCAGATCAGCAGGGTGTAAGTGTGACATTATATAATACCATTCCGGAACTGGAAAAAACAATTTCTTTTGGCAATAAGAAGAATATACTGATTGCTGGACACAGCAATACGATTCTTGAAATTGCAGAGATGCTGGGTACTGATCCGGTAAGACAACAAATTGAAGACACCGATTTTGATAACTTGCTCATTGTTAAAAAGACGCGATTCCTTTTTTGGGATAAAAGTGTTTTAAAGGAAACAACCTATGGTAGTCCTACATTACCGGAATAATTTTTTATTGGATATTATCAAGTCATACCGCGGAAATTATTGATTGATTCTTCATGCTTGTAATTGGTGAGAAACAATGCGCATCGTAAAGATCTCTTGGTAGTTGTTTGGAAATGAGTCACAATATGTGCTACCTCGATTACCCTTCGGCTTCGCTTTCTGATAAACAAAATTGAATTAGATATTGATCTCTTCCGGAACAACCCGATCACCTGCTTTTTATCACCGCATTTTGCACTTACTTTTACAGCAAATTTTTGGTCATGTCTTCTACTATTCCTTCCCCTAAACCCAGAACACTCAAGGCTGCACACGGTACGCAACTCTCCTGCAAAGGCTGGGTACAAGAGGCAGCTTACCGCATGCTGCATAACAACCTTGATCCTGAAGTGGCTGAACGCCCCGATGAATTAATAGTATATGGCGGACTCGGCAAGGCCGCCCGCAACTGGGAATCGCTTGAACTGATCCTGAAAGCATTGAAAGATCTGAATGAAGATGAAACGTTACTTATCCAATCAGGTAAACCTGTAGGAATTCTTCCAACACATAAAGATGCCCCGAGGGTTATTATCTCCAACTCTATGCTGGTTCCTAAATGGGCTACCTGGGAACACTTCCGCGAACTGGATGCAAAAGGGTTGATGATGTATGGTCAGATGACAGCCGGTTCGTGGATTTATATCGGTTCCCAGGGAATCGTGCAGGGTACTTATGAAACCTATCTCTCTCTCGCAAATATTCATTTTAAAGGAATATTGAAAGGAACGTTGAACGTTACGGCCGGACTTGGCGGCATGGGTGGCGCACAACCATTGGCCATTACCATGAATGAAGGCGTTTGTCTCGCTGCCGAAATGGAAGAATGGCGCATTCAGAAAAGAATTGAAACACGATACCTGGATAAATATTCTCATGATATTGATACAGCCATAGACTGGGCACTCGAGGCAAAAGCAAAAGGCGAAGCGATTTCGATTGGTGTCTGCTGTAATGTAGTTGACTTGTTACAGCGAATGATTGACCGCAACATCATACCGGATACATTAACTGACCAAACCTCGGCACATGATGAACTGATTGGTTATTTCCCGGAAGGTTTATCTGTTGAACAGGCGAAGGTGTTACGTGAAAGTAATCCTGAAGAATATATCAACCGATCATTGGATACCATGGCGAAGCATGTGCGACAGATGCTGGAACTGCAACGACGTGGCGCGATCACTTTCGATTATGGTAACAACCTGCGCGGACAGGCTCATGATAAACGTGGTGTGAAGAATGCATTTGATTTCCCGGGATTTGTTCCGGCTTACATTCGTCCTTTGTTTTGTGAAGGAAAGGGGCCCTTCCGTTGGGCTGCACTGAGTGGCGATCCGAATGATATTGCAATGACCGATGCATTGCTGATGGAATTATTTCCTGAAAATGCCGGCCTGCACCGTTGGTTGAAAATGGCGAAAGAAAAAATCGCTTTCCAGGGGTTGCCTGCGCGTATCTGCTGGCTAGGGATGGGTGAACGCGAAAAGGCAGGGCTTGCTTTCAATGAGCTGGTGCGCACAGGAAAAGTAAAAGCACCGATTGTAATCGGAAGAGATCATCTCGATACAGGAAGTGTTGCCTCACCCAATCGTGAAACAGAGGCGATGCTCGATGGAAGTGACGCCGTAGCCGACTGGCCGATATTAAATGCATTGATTAACACGGCAGGAGGTGCAAGTTGGGTTTCTGTACATCATGGCGGCGGCGTAGGAATGGGTTATTCCATTCATGCAGGAATGGTGATTGTAGCTGATGGGACAGATGATGCTGCTGGCAGATTGAAGCGTGTGCTTCACAACGATCCGGCAATGGGCGTGATCAGGCATGCTGATGCAGGGTATGATATTGCGAAGGATACGGCACGGGAGTTTAGGTTGGATTTGAAGGAAAGGTTGAAGTGAAAAATGTAACTTTAATTCACAATTTTTTTTCAAATGATAATTGTTGAAATACCTGTCGGAGATGATTTAATTCAAAAGCTTGGCGAAAAGCAAGTTGAAAAACTCTTATTGGATGAATTGGAATATCAGCGCTTTAAATTGCTGGAAGAGGAACTTCAGCAAGCAATGAAGGAAGCCAAAGGCGTTGATTGGGAAGCAGCGTTTGAAAAAACGCGTCAGCAAGCGTATGATGAGTGGATAGAAAGGAGAGAGAAAAGAAATGGATAGCACCTATATCCTTGACGCAAATATTTTATTGAGTGGACTCCTTAGTCAAAAACCATTTTATGAAATACTCACTCAGCGAAATAAAATTTACGTTCCTGAATTCGGATATACTGAATTGGGAATCTATAGCAACTTGATTTTAAAGAGGAGTAAGCTTGAATTTCCAAAATTAAAAGCATTCACACTCAGATTTGTTTCAGGCATTACCGTTGTGCCGGAATTTATCTATGCAGGAGCATCTACTCAATCTGCGATGCAATGGTGCGCTGACATAGATTTGAAAGATACGGCTTATGTAGCATTGGCCATTGAACTTGAATGCACTTTGCTCACCCGCGACAAACCATTACAAGATGGCTTGAAGAAAAAAGGATTTGATCCAGTCATGCTGTTTGACGAGTTTGTGCGTAGTCTGATTCATCAAGAGTGATTGGGTATGCCGATGTAGGGGTATGATATTGCGAAGGTTATCTCGAGGGAGTTTAGGTTGAATTTAAAGGAAAGGTTGAAGTGAAAAATGTTTTAACTGTGATTATTATGATGAAAATGATATTCATAATATACTTAGCCTGGTGAATAGCAAATAATGCATAACTTACACATGTATCTTAACTTCAGGCCGTGCGACTCATCATTTTAGTTTTTCTCATGATTGCCGGCTACCAAAGCCTTTCACAACCTTATCATTTGGATTCCACTTTCAGTGAAGATGGAAAATTGAAATTGAGTTCCTTTTTCTACAATGAAGAAATTGCCGCGTGGGCCATTGACGGTGATCAAAGAATTTATGTTGCTGTAAATACTATTCCTCAATACATCATTCGGCTTTTAGCTGATGGAACAACAGATGCTTCTTTCACTGCACTTTCCGTTGCATCACTATTTTATTGGGGAGGTTCCATTATAGAGATGCATACAGATTCCCTCAACAGGTTACATGTGCTGGCTTATGCGGAAGGACCGAATTACGAGAGTTTATATTATGTAGCAAGGATTAATGAAAACGGATTACAGGATCAGAGTTATGGTAACTATGGCGCCTGCTTGTCAAATATATATCCAACTTCTTTCAGGATTCTGCCGGAAGGTGAAGTAATGCTCGCAGGATACCAAGCTGATCGAATTGCACTTGAAAAAATTCTTCAAACCGGCGTAACAGATAGCAGCTTTGGCTTAAATGGGATTGATTCGGCAGCCTTTGACTTTCCATCAGGTTACTCTACGCTGATCTTCTTAAACGACGGGAAAATAATTTTGACATCTTTCTTGTCTTATGATTTAACAATAGGTAAAATTCTTCCTGATCTGACTCCGGATAGTTCTTTCAGTGATGATGGATTTTTTACTGCAGCATACGGAAGTGGATACGAAGGAATTAATGATGCGGCAGAACTACAAAACGGAAATCTGGTACTTACCGGATCCTCCAGCGATAACACTACGAATCGCTGGGCTGTATGGAGTTTCAAAGATGATGGCATACCAGATAGCACATTGGATAGTGATGGCTTTTATATTTTCCCGAATGACTTAAGCGGAAACTTTGGTTTATTTGTAACAGCTTCTCCTGACAATTCTTTCTTAGTTGGCGGTAAAACAAAGTCTCCAATCGGAAATTATGCGCAGGTCTTCAAATTCACTCCTTCTGCAATAATTGATTCAAGCTGGGGAGTCAATGGTAAGTTTCAGCTACCACTATTAACAGGTTACAATTATAATTTCTACGGAATACAAGATTCCGACGGGACTGCATTGTTTGCTGCCTCATTGAACTATAACGGAAGTTTAAAACCCACGATAACCAGGCTTAATGCGTCTGGCATTCCTGATAACTCATTTGGAATCAGTGGATCGGTAAATTTTGTAGCCGGAACACCTTACGGGGCATTTGGTAATGTAAATAAAATTATTCCAGGCGAGGATGGAAAAGTGCTGTTGGTGGGAAGGGGAGGAAATACTGATGTTTTTCTGGCACTGCTCAACGAGGATGGCAGTATTGACAGTACTTATGGCATTGATGGCCTCATCTCAATAAATACACCATTAAGTTATTCAGATCTTTTTGCAGCATCTAACCTGATTGCAGTTGATGATAATTTTATTATCGTAGGGTCCAGTGGATTTAACACTTGTCTTGATGCTTTTGATCTCATCAAGTTTGCTTACAATGGAGAAATAGATTCATCCTTTGGATCAAATGGATATTACCAGGAATTGGCTGACTCAGCTGAAGGTGTTTTTTTATCTCATGTTCTCATGCAACCTGATGGTAAGATTCTACTTTATGCTGAATCATATTCATGGTGTACCACGCAATATGCGCAACTTTTCGTTGAGCGACTCTTACCCAATGGAGTGGTTGATTCAGCATTCGGAGTAAACGGAAAAACATCCTTTTTCTTTGAAGAGTGGAATCGACCGACCTCTATGGGATTGCAACCAGACGGCAAGATAGTAGTGTGTGCCTCACCTGATCCATTCATGCAAGAAAATAAGTTTCTGCTCCGCCGGTTTTTAGCTGATGGCAGTATTGACAGTACTTTTGGTATTGATGGAAGCATCATACTGGAAGTTGATACGCCTGTTACCATCCGCTGCATGAAAGTGCTGCAAGATGGGAAAATCCTTCTCGGCGGTGAAAGTTGGTACAAGGGATTCTTCTTTACAAGATTTTTGGAGAATGGTGATATAGATTTATCATTCGGAAGCGGTGGATACATTTTTCAAGCACTCAGTAACTATCAACATAGTATGACTGATATGATACTTCAGCCCGATGGAAAAATTGTTGTAACTGGCGATGTGATTCCTCCGCCGGGATTCTGGCATTACGATATTGCCCTGGCTCGATTCCAAAGTAATGGATTACGTGATTCAACTTTTGCTGACAGCAGTTTTGTTCTATTCCATGATAATGCTGATGGACATGGTAAGAGTGTTGCATACACCGTTGATGACAAGGTGCTTGTTTGTGGAAGTTTTGCTCCTGAAATGTTTATAGCAAGAATGAGTGGGCTTGAAACAGGCATTTACGAAACAAAGATTCCGAAAGCATCATTAATTGTATTCCCGAATCCTGCTACAAATACGATTACAATCGAAGAGATGGCTCCTGGTGGGAATGCAACTATTGTAGTCAGAAATTACCTGGGAACTCAAATGATACAAAAATCAAATGTTACATCAGGCAGCATTACAATAAACATAGCTGCCTTGCCCCCTGGCATTTATTCAGTCTCACGCATAACAGATGAGATACAATCCACTACAAAATTCATAAAGGTTCACTGATGTTGTATCGTTCATTCCTATTCATTAAACCCTTCCATCACAAAGTAAAAAATGTTCCACCATTCATACTGCAAAGACAGATACAGTTTGAACGGTCCCTCAAAGGTTTTTCTCTTCCCGCTTTCAAGAATGGCATCATACCTTACCATACCTTCAGCATGTCCTAAACCATATGGTTCACGGTCATTCTGCAGTTGAAATTTAATTTCCAATATCCTGAATTCACACTTTTCAAATGAAGACCAGGAATCGAAGAAATCACGCAATTTAACTTTGAGTTCTTCCAGCGACAATACCTTTCCATCGGGTTGAATAAACGCATCTGAAAGGTAATAGTTTGCAAACTCTGTTTGGCGTTCAAACCAGGCATTCATGAACTCTTTTGTTCTGTTCTCAATGTCCATCTCATGGTCCGGATGAAACTCTTCGTAACAGAAACAATGCATCATGCCGGGCAGGCTTATCAATAAATCAGTTTCATACTCAAAGAATTCTTCGGTAATGAATTTGTATTGAAACCGGTCGTCGCGCTCACGAATAAAATCAATAGAGATAGATTTTGATTTCAGCAATGCAGCCAGCCGTTCTGATTCTGACTCAAACTCCGCATCGTTTAGTTCCTCCGATTTGCGGAAAACGGGATGACCGAGCATTTCGGAAATTTTCACCTTCTTCGTCTTAGTGGTGTAACTTTCTTCAAATGCCAGCACCTGTTTCAGAAACTGATTTTCAATTTCCGGAGGCAACTCTTCCGAACCGCCGTGCATGCCGCCAAACTGCGCCTGAATTTTCAATCGCAGGACTTCATTTTCCATCCGCAATTGTTCTGTTTGTTCCAGGTTGAGGAATTCCTCATTCTCATTCGAGAAGATACTTTCTTTCATAATAGTAGAATTTATAGGTTATAAAATAAATTGAATACGGGATAAATGTAGGAGTTAAATTTGAAAGCACAAAGGAGCCAGGAACCAGGAGTCAGGACGAGCTATGAGGGAGCTTCATTGCCCGTCTTGGCTCCTGGCTCCTGGTTCTTGTATCCTTCTTAGCAAAACCTTGCTAATTTTACTCCTGCACATCATTGAACCTGAATCCATGAACATCCTCATCACCGGTGGCGCCGGATATATTGGAACAGAACTGGTCTTCGAACTTTCTCAGCGGCCTGATATTGATAATATTGTGGTGTATGACAATCTGAGTAGAGGTAACTACAATTTGTTTCTTGGCAAAGGCCCGCGGCAGAGCAACGTAAAGTTTATTCATGGAGATATTCTCGATTCGCGCAGCATCCGTAAAGCGCTGAAAGGAATAGATGTCGTCTATCATCTTGCCGCAAAAGTTACTACGCCCTTTGCCAATATTGACTCCCACTTTTTCGAACAGATCAATCACTGGGGTACTGCCGAATTGGTTTATGCTATTGAAGAAAGTGATATTGAAAAATTCATTTTCACCAGCAGTGCTTCTATCTATGGAAGTTCTAACATACCTGCTACAGAAGATACGCCGCCAAATCCCAGCAGCTTTTATGGTGTTTCCAAACAACGTGCTGAAGAACATGTTAAGCGGATCTTCGAAAGCGTACCTACGCTAATTCTTCGTTGCGGCAATGTGTACGGCTATAGCAAGTCCATGCGGTTTGACGCCGTAATCAATCGCTTTATGTTTGATGCGAATTTTGGTCATCGTGTAACCATTACCGGAAGCGGTACACAATCCAGGTCCTTTATTCATATCAATAAAGTAACTAAGATGCTGGCCGGTTTACTACATGTGGAAGTGCCTTCCGGCATTTATAACCTGTCAGATAAAAACCTGGAAGTCGTCGATATCATTGATGTATTGAAGCGAATTTATCCTGACCTGGAGTACCTGTTCATCAATCAGCATATCACCTTGCAGGAGTTAAAGGTAGATCCGAACAGCCGGCTGTATAATTACCTGCAACTTCCTGCTTCTGATCTGGAAGCAGAACTACTGGATTTTAAGGAAAGGTTTTCTTTTCAGAGCACCTGATGAAGCAGTAACTTTTCTATTTCGCAAAACTCACTGCCCTTTTCTCCCTGATTACGGTTACCTTAATTTGTCCGGGGTAAGTCATGTCATTTTGAATCTTCTGAGAAAGAGAAAACGACAATTCTTCTGATTGCTTATCAGATATTTTTTCCGCTTCTACAATCACCCTCAATTCACGACCTGCCTGTATTGCATAGGCTTTTTCCACGCCATCATAGCTCAGTGCGAGGTTCTCCAGCTCTTTCAACCGCTGCAGGTATTGCTGCAGCATTTCCCGTCTTGCGCCTGGCCTGGCACCTGAAATTGCATCGCAGGCTTGTACAATCGGAGAGATCACATAAGCCATTTCCACTTCATCGTGGTGGGCGCCGATTGCATTAATAATGGCCGGATGCTCATTGTATTTTTCAGCCAGCTTCATACCCAGCAGGGCGTGGCTCAATTCACTTTCTTCATCAGGCACCTTTCCGATATCGTGTAACAGTCCTGCCCGTTTGGCCAGTTTGGGATTCATACCCAGCTCTGCTGCCATAATCGCACAGAGGTTGGCCACTTCCTTGGAGTGCATCAATAAATTTTGTCCGTAAGAAGAACGGAAGCGCATCCTGCCTACCATCCTGATTAATTCAGGATGCAGACCATGTATGCCCAGTTCCACGACGGTGCGTTCACCAATCTCCACAATATGCTCTTCGAGTTGCTTCCTGGTTTTTTCAACTGATTCTTCTATGCGTGCCGGATGAATGCGGCCATCGGTAACTAACCTTTGCAATGCAAGTCGCGCAATTTCCCTGCGCACCGGGTCGAAGCCGGAGATCACGATGGTTTCGGGTGTGTCATCTACAATAATCTCCACGCCGGTGGCTGCTTCCAGTGCCCGTATGTTTCTGCCTTCGCGGCCGATGATCTGCCCCTTAATATCGTCGCTGTCGATGTGAAAAACGGAAACAGAGTTTTCTATAGCATGCTCAGCGGCAACCCGTTGAATGGTCTGGATCACCACTTTCTTGGCTTCCTTATTTGCTTTGATCTTGGCTTCGTCTACAATTTCTTTAATATAAGACATGGCCTGTGTGCGCGCCGTGTCTTTCAGGTTCTCGATCAACTGCTCTTTAGCTTCACTTTCCGTCAGTTTGGCAATTTTCTCCAGTTTCTGAATATGCTCCTCCTGTACCTTATCGAGCTCTGTTTTCTTAACTGCAAGCAGTTCCAATTGCCTGTTCAGGTTTGTCTTAATGGTTTCTACTTCCTGCTCTTTGCGTTGAAGGCCTTCCAATTTCTGATTGAGTGATTGTTCTTTGGACCGGAGTTTCAGGTCGTTTTGTTCAAAAGCCTTGGATTTTTGAATAGAATCGCGTTCAAACTCAGTCTTCTGGCGCAGCATCTCTTCTTTAGCTTCCAGCAACTTGCTTTGCTTCAGGGTTTCTGCCTGTGCCTTTGCTTCTGCACGAATGGTTTCCGCCTCTTGTTCTGCCTGTTCGCGTTCTTTTTTTGAGGATTTACCGAAGGTGAGCTTGCCTATGAGGAGGCCAAGACCCAGTGTGATTACGGCAACTACAGCAATAGCTATATAAGGAATTTGGGAGTCCATTGATTGGAGGTTTTACTTTAAACAACATGAATCTGATCGTATCTGGTAATGGAAAACGGTTTTGACAGAATCGTCTTAAACCGGATGAATTCATACAAAAATAAAAATTTTTAAATAGAGGCATAACATTGAGTGGTACAAAGTAAGTTGGTGGTGGCATATTAGCGACTCCCCGGATTACATTGCAAGGCTAAAACAATACGAAGAAAAATGAAAGATGCCTGCTGCCGGCCTGGCAACTTAGTCCTTCTCCCGCCTCAATCCGTCTGCAATCAACTGCGACGCTTTGAAAAGCCTGGCTCTCACTTCTTCGGTTGCCAAAGCCTCCTCTTGCTGTTGCCTCATGATATCTACCATATTCATCAGTGAGCTCATGGCCAGGTAATCCAGTTTTTCCTGGCCGGAAAATCGAAGCTGAAATTCGGCGTATTTGTGGTTGATGAGCTGTTCTGCCTGTCGCACAACAGGTTCATCTTCAATACGCACTTTCAACGGGTAGATTCTGTCGCCGATGGTTACATTAATGCTGATGACTTCTGACATGTTCTCTTGCATTTACTGCCTGTAGAATAAATACCGGTTAACCTTCTGCCGACAACTTCGCGATACACTTATCTATTTCCCTGATGTAATCATTAATCTTTTTCCGGGCTTCCCTGGTATCTGACCCTGATTGCTGAATGGATTCTAAAACTTTATTGGATGACTTTTCCTGTTCGGCTACCTTGATGCGTTCTGTCTTTTCTTTCAGCTGATGCTGCAGTTCCCTGATCTGTTCTTCCTTCACCAACAGGTCTGCAGCCATCCTGTCGTTCTTATCGAGCAACCTGTTGATCTTTGCTATCAGCTCATCTGTTTGTTTGATCAGGTCTTTCATTTCACTTACGGATATGAGCGTTCAATTTTGATTGAAACTGTTGTACCACCTGATCCATCACCTTATCAATATCAGCATCGGTGAGTGTTTTCTGTTCATCTCTTAACAGAAAGCTCACGGCATATGATTTTTTTCCGGCCCCCAACTTTTCATCAGCATACACATCAAAGAGGTTTACTTCCTTCAGAAGGCTGCCGGAATGAGCGTATGCAATCTGTTCAATCTCCTGAAAAGAAACAACCTCATCAATCACCAGCGCCAGGTCGCGACGAACAGACGGGAATTTTTGCAATGCTGTAAATTTCGCGGTATTTGCTGCATGTTTCATTATAGCATCCACATCAATTGCTGCATAGTACACATTGCCCTTTACATCGAAATACGAAGTCACCTTTTGATTCACCTTACCGAAAATTGCCAGTTCGGTGTTGCCAATACTCCAGGTTACGGCCTCCTGCCATGTTTCATCACTAAACAATTTAGCAGCGTACTTCCTGATTCCGCATTTCTTAAATATTCCTTCCATCACGCCTTTCAGGAAGAAGGTGTCGGCAGGCTGTTCTTTAACTGCCCACGATTCCTTACTGAGGCTACCGGTTAATAATAGCGCAAGGCTGGCTGATTCTGTGTATTGCCCATTCGCTTTAGCATAGGTTTTACCGAATTCAAACAACTTCAGGTCATGCTGTTTTCTATTGTGGTTATATTGGATCACTTCCATTGCAGGAAACAACATAGAGGTTCTCAAAGAATCAAGCCCGGTATTGGAGTAACTCAACAACTGAACCGGTAAATCTTTTGAATTGGCAAGCAGGGTGTGGTGGTACTTTGAATTGGAAATGGAATTATTCATCATCTCACGAAATCCAATGGCTGCCAGTTGTTGTGATAACTCTTCAGTTAGCCGCTCTTTCCTGTCGTCGATTGAGAAACTGAGCGAGGAACGCAAAGCCTCGGGAACAGGAATCTTATCGTAGCCGTAGATGCGCAAAATTTCTTCAATCACATCTTCACTTCGCATTACGTCTGACTTTGCAGTCGGCGCGGCCACAATCACTTCCACTCCTGTATCGGAAAGAATCTCAAATGAAAGTGACTGCAGAATGTCCTTTGCTGTTTGTGGAGAAATATTTATGCCTGCTATTCGATTCAGTTTCTCCCAGGTCAGACTGATTTGCCGGGGTTTGACAGGCAATGGATATATATCGTTGATCTCTGAACTTATGGTACCACCTGCAAGTTCAACGATCAGCATCGCAGCCCGTTTCAACGCATAGATATTCCCGTTAGGATCTACTCCCTTTTCAAACCGCATGGCAGCATCTGTGCGCAGGTTATGAAAGGAAGCAGTTTTGCGTATCCATTTTGGATTCCAGCAAGCAGCTTCCAAATAAATATCAGTAGTTGTAGCATTCACACCTGAATGTAGTCCGCCATAGACACCGGCAATACACATTGGTATAGGTTCTACGTTTATGCCATCCCGGCAGCAAACCATCAGGTCGGTATCTCTGAGTTTGATTTGCTTATCGTCAAGGGTGGTAAAAGGTGTATCGTTCGGTAGTGTTTTCACCACAATACTTCTCCCTTCCACAGCCGACAGATCATAGGTATGTAGTGGCTGGCCACATTCATGCATTACGAAATTGGCAATATCTACGATGTTGTTGATAGACCGAAGTCCAATTACACTGAGCCTGTTTTTCAACCATTCCGGAGATTCCTTTACATCAATACCGGTTATGGTACATCCTGAAAATCTGCTGCAACCTTCGGCACTCTCAACAGTAACTTCTACAGGATGTGTATGCGCAGCTACAGCGAAACTGTCAACTGAAGGAATCCGAAGCGGAATATTTCTGCTATGAAGTACGGATAAAGCCGACACCAGGTCACGCGCCGTTCCTATGTGCGACATGGCATCGCCTCGATTAGGAGTAAGGCCAATTTCAATGACATTATCATTCAACACTTTTAAATACTCCCGCACCGGACTGCCAAGGGGTGCCTGCGGATCGAGTACCATGATACCATCATGGTTATTGCTCCAACCGATCTCATCTTCGGCGCATATCATACCTTCAGAGGCAATGCCACGAATCTTTGTCTTTTTTATTTTGAAAGGCTCACCGGAAAATGGATAAAGCAAGTCACCATGTTGGGCAACAACCACCTTTTGTCCTGCCTGCACATTGGTTGCTCCGCAAACAATTTGTAAATCCTCCCCCTTTCCAACGCTGACTTTAGTAACAGATAGTTTATCGGCATCGGGATGTTTCTCTACAGCAGTTACGAGACCAATAGTTAGTCCGGTCAATCCGCCTTTAACGGATTCAAATGCATGAATGGATTCCACCTCCAGGCCGGTATGTGTCAGTCGTTCGGCAACATCGTCGGGTGAAATATCAAATTCGAAATACTCCTTCAGCCAGTTATAAGAAATGATCATTCGTTAAAAATTGCGCAGTAAAAATAAGATTACTTTATCAAGGGGTGTATGACAAAGTACACTTAATGCTGTAGCGTTTACCTTAGCGCCTTGCTTTTTTAGCGCCAAGACGCGAAGTCGCGAAGAAAATCACAAAGGATCAATATGCTGCGTTTTTTTGGCGTCTTCGCGCTTGTATTGTTTTATCGCTGAGAAATGCAATCCTCCTGTTGGAGTGCGGGTAAGGGGTGTATGACAAATTGCACTTAATGTTGTAGCGTTTACCTTAGCGCCTTGCTTTTTTAGCGCGAAGTCGCGAAGAAAATCACAAAGGATCAATATGCTACGTTTTTTTGGCGTCCTGGCGTCTTCGCGCTTGTGTTATTTTATCGCTGAGAAATGCAATCCTCCTGTTGGAGTGCGGGTAAGGGGTGTATGACAAATTGCACTTAATGCTGTAGCGTTTACCTTAGCGCCTTGCTTTTTTAGCGCCAAGACGCGAAGTCGCGAAGAAAATCACAAAGGATCAATATGCTACGTTTTTTTTGGCGTCTTGGCGACTTCGCGCTTGTATATTTTTTTATCGCTGAGAAATGCAATCCTCCTGTTGGAGTGCGGATAAGGGGTGTATGACAAATTGCACTTAATGCTGTAGCGTTTACCTTAGCGCCTTGGTTTTTTAGCGCCAAGACGCGAAGTCGCGAAGAAAATCACAAAGGATCAATATGCTACGTTTTTTTGGCGTCTTCGTCTTCGCGCTTGTATTATTTTATCGCTGAGAAATGCAATCCTCCTGTTGGAGTGCGGGTAAGGGGTGTATGACAAATTGCACTTAATGCTGTAGCGTTTACCTTAGCGCATTGCTTTTTTAGCGCCAAGACGCGAATTCGCGAAGAAAATCACAAAGGATCAATATGCTACATTTTTTTGGCGTCTTGGCGTCTTCGCGCTTGTATTGTTTTATCGCTTAGAAATGCAATTTGTCATACACCCTTATCAAGCCCTGCTGATTGTTGTTATAGAAATATGATGATGCCAATAACCGGTTGTATTGATTATTGCTTTCGGAAGACCTTGGTACTAACGTTTAACTTCCTTTTAAGACATGTAGTTGAATGGGTACCCTTCTAAACCACGGTGGACACAAAGGTTCAATTACGCACTTGAATGTTAACCTCTTTCCGATCTTTACAGTAAATCGTCCCTTCATGGAAATTTCGCTTACTACTCCGGCTATGCTCTTTCCGACTGTATCGCTGCTTCTGATTGCGTATACAACCCGTTTCCTGGCCATCGCCAACCTTATCCGCGGTTTGAAAATGAAATACCAGCATGAAAAAACAGCCAACCTGATCAGTCAGATCTCCAATCTGAGGATTCGGCTTACTCTTATCAGGAATATGCAGGCATTTGGCATTGCGGCGCTGTTCTGCACCACTTTTTCCATTGCGCTTCTTTTTTTCGATAAACAGTCAGCAGGCAACTTTGCGTTTGGAATAGCCCTGTTGTTGTTACTCATCTCCCTGGCTATTTCCTTCCGGGAAATTTTGATGTCGGGGGGTGCTTTAAAATACGAATTGCTAGAGATGGAAGAAGAGTTAAGCAAAGCCGAAGAAAAGGGTGTATGACAAATTGCACTTAATGCTGTAGTGTTAACCTTAGCGCCTTGCTTTTTTAGCGCCAAGACGCGAAGTCGCGAAGAAAATCACAAAGGATCAATATGCTACGTTTTTTTGGCATCTTGGCGTCTTGGCGTCTTCGCGCTTGTATTATTTTATCACTGAGAAATGCAATTTGTCATACACCCGAAGAAAACAATTGATGGCAGTGCGCATATTATTTTTTATTTTTGCCACCCTTTAAACGGAGAGGTGCCTGAGTGGCCGAAAGGGCCGGTTTGCTAAACCGTTATACCCTGCAAAGGGTATCGAGGGTTCGAATCCCTCCCTCTCCGCCATTATTTGTTGAAGTTCCGATTAATTTTCTTTCCTTCGCAGCCGCAAACAGGTTTTGGGATGTAGTACAGTTGGCAGTATATGTTCTTTAATTGATTCGGGGTGTAGTACAGTTGGCAGTATGCCTGCTTTGGGAGCAGGAGGCCGCAGGTTCGAGTCCTGCCACCCCGACTGCAAGGGTTTCAGCGAAAGTTGAAACCCTTTTTTATTAATGATGAGCACAGTTTTCAGTATGTCCCGACTTGCGAGTCGGGAAGGCCGCAGGTTCGAGTCCTGCCACCCCGACG
This sequence comes from Chitinophagaceae bacterium, assembly GCA_016704325.1. Lineage (GTDB taxonomy): Bacteria > Bacteroidota > Bacteroidia > Chitinophagales > UBA10324 > JACCZZ01. The sequence continues at coordinate 292,629 of JADJAG010000004.1, read as the reverse complement.
CAATACCAGCAAGGGTTTCAGCGAAAGTTGAAACCCTTTTTTATTAATGATGAACACAGTTGGCAGTATGTACCGACTTGCGAGTCGGGAAGGCCGCAGGTTCGAGTCCTGCCACCCCGACGCAATACCAGCAAGGGTTTCAGCGAAAGTTGAAACCCTTTTTTATTAATGATGAGCACAGTTTTCAGTATGTCCCGACTTGCGAGTCGGGAAGGCCGCAGGTTCGAGTCCTGCCACCCCGACATAAGACAAAAAAGGGTTTCAGCGAAAGTTGAAACCCTTTTTTATTAATGATGAACACAGTTGGCAGTATGTCCCGACTTGCGAGTCGGGAAGGCCGCAGGTTCGAGTCCTGCCACCCCGACACAATACCAGTAAGGGTTTCAGCGAAAGCTGGAACCCTTTTTTATTGACTGGTAGAACAATTACTAACCATTGTTACCATTGTAGTAGATGTCTGAACTATGATTTTAATTGATTGAATGAATACTATGAATGGGTAAGAATATCCTGTGCTGTCTCGTTCGTTTGGAGACAAAGCATTGCAGGAGGTGAACGAGTGCGTGTCTAAACCGCTGACGGGGCTTCTTAAAAAGGGATTAAAAATCCTTTAGCTCAGAAGGCACGGATTACAAATTTGCGCCAACGGGGCAAGTTTGGGTTTCGAACACCTGTCATTATATAAATGAACCATGGCGTTAAGCTTGGGTTTAATTCAGGTCATTATTTTGCCTAAATTTGTGAAAGAACTTTAAATTAAGTATTACCATGATCCAAACGGTAACTATTGATATCATTAACGAGAAAGCGTTAAAACTTTTGCAGGATTTAGAGTTGCTCCAACTTATTCGAATGCGGAAGGACAGTTCTCAAATTCCGGAAATCAACTGGGTTGCCCGATACAAAGGCGCAATGTCAAAACAGCGATTGAGCGATATTGATATGCAATTAAATGAATTACGTGGCGGATAGGAATAAAGTATCTATGGGACACTAATACGGTCATCAATTATCTGCAACAACAGTTTCCGGCAGTGGCTGAAAAATTGATGGACGATTTATTATCTGAGGCGCAGCCCTGCATTTCCGCAATTACTGAAATTGATCTTCTTAGTTGGAAAGCCGCTTCTGAAAAAGATTTGGAGGTTTTACACCACTTTATTAATGATGCCCTGGTAATAGAATTGGAACAACCAATAAAACTTAAAGCAGCTGACATCCGAAAAATTCATAAAATAAAACTCCCTGATGCTATCATTGCGGCTACCGCACTTATTTATAATCTTACCTTAGTGACACGCAATGCCTAAGACTTTGAGCATATTGATGGCATGGTTACCATTAATTTATGGGATCAGTAAGATGTTAGCCCCCAGAGCGTGAATTTCTTTCCAAACCTATTCCAGACTCGTGCTCTTATGCAGGCAAGCACTGAGGGAGGCGAACGAGCGCGAGAAGAATATTTACTTGATCATCTAATGTATGTGCGATATATTTGTTGTAATGCCGATACTGGCAGTAGTATAATAATCTGACCCTGCATGACTCCATCCATAGTATCTGAGGTGCTTCCAATGAATGCACCGGCAGTGAGTGCGACACACCTCGCATTTGTAATTGTCGCCTTTGCCGTGCTGAACTCGTCTGCACAGTCGCAGCCAGAGCAGCGATTTCCTGACGTAATTGCAGTTAAAGTCAAAGTTGCGGCACCCGGCGTCTTCGATTTCGACGTTACCGTTTCTTCGCCGTATGATACTCCCTCGAGGTACGCCGACGGTTTCCGCGTCTCTACCACAGAAGGAAAGGTGCTTGGTGAACGGAAACTGATGCACGATCACCAAACCGAGCAGCCGTTTACCCGGGATCTTTATTCTGTAAAGATTCCAAACGGCATCGCAAAGGTAGTAGTACAGGCCCGCGATCAGAAGTACGGATACGGTGGAAAGACAGTCGAGGTATTGCTTCCGGGACGGTGAAACAGCCCCGGGGTACTGCGGGGTTCGGGTCCTGCCACCCCGACGTAATACCAGCAAGGGTTTCAGCGAAAGTGGAAGCCCTTTTTTATTCCTTAATGATGTAGCAAAGTTGGCAGTATGTACCGACTTGCGAGTCGGGAAGGCCTCGAAGTCCTATTCAATAGCGGCAAGTAAAAATTATTGGGCAAAATGTGATTTCATTGTATGGAATGGTAAATTTGATAAAATTTAAGCGAGATGTCAACAATTGAATTGAAGCAGCGGTTAATTGAAAAAATTCAAGTTACCGATGATAATGATATATTAAATGGCTTACTGAAGTTATTGGAATTTGAATTAAATGCAACCGTCACATACAAACTCAATGCTCACCAAAAGGAATCCATTGCCATATCGAGAGAGCAGATTACTAAAGGAGAGGTATATACCGAAGACGAGGTAAACAAATTAACTGACGAATGGTTAAAAGAATAAAATGGACGAAGCAGGCATTAAATGAAAAACTTCAAATTCTAAAATATTGGAAGGATAGAAATAAGTCAACCCTTTATAGCAGAAAATTGAATACCATTTTTATTGAGGCAATAAAATTGATTCAGCAATATCCGAACTTAGGCAGGGAAACAGAAGATCCGAAAGTGAAAAATATTCTTGCAAAGGAATATTTAATATTTTATGAAGAGTCAGAAACTGAAATTGTTATAGTTCATTTATGGGATGAACGTCAAGACCCGGACGATTTGATCTATCAGTTAAAATAGCATTGCCCACCATTGAATATTTTGGAGATATTGACAATCCTTTCGATGTGGCGTGACCATTGCATTGACATGCATTTATGATCATTGATCCGGAAAATACATCCGTTACTCCCCACTCCCCGGCATCTTCATCAACACTTTAAAATACGCTTTACTGATCGGATCTTTGGCTGAGCCAATATTCACATCATCCGGATCAAGCGAATCAATCTTGATGATGTTGATGTCATAGCTGCACTGCACGCGGGTAAAGATGGTTGACCTTTCACCCCGATGTAATAACAGAAAGTGTTTCAGTGAAAGTGGAAACCCATTTTTATTGGCTAAATGAACAATCACAGATTGCAAATCCATGCCGTCAGGAGCGTGCAGCAAAAACAATGTCGCATTTCGACTCCGCTCAATGTGACATTGTTTTTGCTGAGTACTCCCTTAAAAAAAATTGATGCTTACTCGCTTTGAATTCCGCCGTGTCTCGCTACTTCCCCTCTAACCTCGCAGCGGAGAATACACGGCAGTGGTATATAATACATCACTTAACAGGGAACAATTTGGGCAAAATCATTATATTTGATTCAAACATGTTCTATATGAAATCTATCTTATTCCTTCTTTGTTTGGTCAACGCCTTAGAGGTATTCGCTCAGCAATTTCTTCCTTTTCACAAAGAGCGTCCGGTTTATTATCAGTTCACAGGTGATGAAGTTTTTTACACGCAGGCCGCTATATTCATTGATTCCTTCAAGCTCTCAGGTGCAGATACCATTTTTTTTTATTACCCCATTATTGATTACCATGATCCATATGCAGTTGAATGCGCATTCCTGGCTCATGACACTTCTTTTGTGGGTCAGCACAGTTTAAGAACTGCAACAGGATACGACCTGTTCTTCACCAGAAACGGTGACACGCTCTACTTCAGGAACAATGCTGATGTGAATGAAAGCTGGAAGATGATGGATTTGGGTGGTGACAACATGCTGGAAGCAACCGTTCAATCCATCAGCATAACGCAAGTGTTGGGCATAGATGACAGCGTGAAGAAAATCGTTCTGCAGGCAAAGGATGTCAATGGAAATAATATTACTCACCTCTTCAATGGCAAATCTTTCAGCATCGGGAAATCGTCAGGGCTGGTAAGTGGTTATTCCTTTTTTCATTTTCCCTCTGAAGCAATAGCCTTCTCCCTGCAGGGAATGGATAATCCTTCGTCCGGGTTGTCGACAGAAAACCTGACACCACAAAATGTGTTCGATTTCAGTGTTGGTGACCGGTTTGATTATTATGTTTCCACCGGTTTTTCATTTCAAAGTAACCAGGAAATATGGAAGACGTACGACATCGCATCCAAGCTTATTTCTTCGGGCGGAGATACGATCACATACCACGTCGATGCAAAGTATCACAGCAAGGGATATAACCTGAATGGGTTTTACGATACATTATATACCGGTGCCTTCGACTGGCCCTTTGCATTATCCGATTTTGATTTTTTCTATACTAAACCATTCGAGCTTGATACTTTTGATTACATTAACAATCATCATTCACTTGAATCAGCTTTTTATGATGCATCTGCAACAGTTATTTTCAATCACCCGGATTATGCGATGCCAGGTGATGGAGATTGCCTCGATATTCTGATTGATAACAACGCACCCCATGAAACGTACGGTATTGGACTTGGAAAGGTCTGGTCGTATAGCGGGAATATGGGCGGGCCGGGTTACTGGTATCATGAAAAATTAACCTATTTCAACAAAAGCGGTGGGGAATGGGGAGACTCTATCAACTGGATTGTTCTTGGAATAGAGCAAATGCCGCAGCAACAAATCATTACCCTCTTCCCTAACCCTGTATATAATGAGCTGGTGATTTCAGGAGATGGTCTGCAAGCTCAATCGCATTTTATTGTTCTGGATGGATTGGGCAACATCATGCTGACTGGTCAGTTGAACCAGGATGGAAATACCACATTGAAAATTGATGGCCTTCCCAGTGGAATATATGTCTTGCAATTGAGGGATTATAACCGTATTATCAATTCGAAGTTTATAAGGCAATAATATCTAACAGGTTCATGTCCGGCCTGCATCTCTGATAACACTGTGAGAGAAGGCACGTCCATCATTTCTTTTAATTATTTTACGTTGATTTGTCCGCACCCTTCATGAGAATAATACTGCGCCTCCTTATTTATCTGTCCATACCCTGCTATTCTGCAAAATGCCAGGAGAAGAGTATTTCACTAAAAAAAATTACTGCAGAAGACGGACTTGCGGACAGTCGTGTAACCTGTATTATTCGTGACCAGTTGGGATTTATGTGGATCGGCACAAAAGACGGTTTGTGCCGCTACGACGGCCGCGATTTCTATGTTTTCCGCAATCGTGCGAATGATACAACTTCATTATGCAGCAATAACATCACCTGCCTCGCCTATGATAAGGATTCGATACTATGGATCGGCACCTCCTCGTCAGGCTTCTGCTCCTATGATTTCAGAACACAGCAATTTGAAACGTACAACAATCAAAATTTGCCGCTTTATTCCAATATCATCAATGCAATCACATATGATTCATCGAGAAATGCACTTTGGCTGGGAATCAACGGTGGCCTTTATCTTTTCAGTTTACAAACAAGAACAATCATATTGCGTAACCCTGAATCATTACGCAATGTGTATGATGTTCACGTTCGTGATTCCACTGTATTCATTGGCAGCCTGCTTCAATCGCTCAGGAAGACGGGTGATCCCTTTTATCGCAATACATTAGGTCCCGCCCTTACCCTCAATATCATTTGTGAGGGGAGTGATGGAAAATTGTGGTGCGGTTCATGGGATAATGCCCTGCATGAATTCAATGATGATCCGCAATTGCTGCAGAGCTACATTTTTGACGGTTCAGGTAAATTGAATTTTTCTTCAGACGAAATTATCAGCATTGCTGAAGATGGCAACCAGATTTTATGGTGCGGCACCAAAAGTTCGGGACTTCACTTTTTCGACCTGAAAACCAAATCCTTTAGAACGGATGTTAAGTTTTCAGATGCCATTACTTCCCGAATCTATACTATTTACCGTGATGACTTCAATCGCATGTGGGTCGGAACCGAACAAGGATTATACGTTCACGATCCGCTGCAGAATCAGTTTGATGTGACCCTGCTTCCGGTACCGGAAGAAAAAATAAATTGCAAAGTAGTTGACCGGGTAATTACCAAAGGAGGCTCAGAATATATCATAGCCGTATGCGGATTGTTCTACCGGAAGAAGGTAGAGCAAGAATACCATTTCAAACATTTTTATTACCGGAATGAAAGACTTCAGCTGACGAGTATATTCAGAAGTGAAGATGGTACTATTTATATCGGGACCAACAAAACGATTTTTGTCCTTGACACGGTCAACATCGAATTGGATCTGATCCAGTCGAATGAGCAACTAAAAGACAAACTCTTTTACAAACTCTATTCCTCCCGCATCACGGGTATGACAGATGTACATATCGCTGACAGGAAACTGATTGCCGGATTAGCGTATGGTCATACCATCCTGATGGCAGATGTAAAAAGAAAAAATTTATTCTCGCTGAATGCCTTGCCTGGTGATACCACTTTGAAATTTGAGTATTTCTTCCGGAAAATATTTATGGATGTACAAAACCGGATATGGATTTGCGGGAGCACCCAGGGGATCACCCAAATAGTATTTCCAGCTGAATTCCATCCTGACTCTTTCTCTCTTTCGGATCCTCAGGATCATAAGATTATGGTGCGTACCTACGGCTATAAAAATACAGAAGGAAACCAGGAAGTTCGGATCAATGATGTCTATGATATTTTGGAGAACAATGACGGCAGTTTTTGGCTGACTTCAGAAGTTTCGGGACTCATTAGGTTTTTTCCCGGCAAAAGGAATACTCCATTTTCATTTATTGATGGTGAACATAAGTCATTGCAGGGATTAGCTAAACAAGATGAGAACAATCTATGGATGATAACCTCCAAAGGGTTATTGAACTACAATATTCCTTCGGGCGCTTACAAATTATTTGATTCAAAGAACGGAGTTCCGCAGGGAATCGGAGGATATTTTTTTAATGACGGTGACCGTTTGATGAATGCAGGTTTTGACGGAGGTTATGTTTCATTTGATCCTTTCCGGATTCTGAAAGATACCGAACGACCGCAAGTGCATGCGACAAAGTTATGGGTGATGGATGAAGAGCATGATTCCTTACTCTTACATAAACTGGTACTTAAACACGACAGGAACTTCCTTAAATTTTATCTCTCTTCCAATTGTTTTTCAAATAATGACCAGGTAACCTACCTGTTCCGGTTAGCCGGCATAGATGAAGAGTGGCGAAGCAATGGTAATGACCCTTTTGTGTCTTACACCAATTTGCCGCCCGGAAAATTTGAGTTCCTGTTTAAAGCGATCAACGGCGATGGGCTTGAAAGTGAAATGCAATCCATACCTCTTATCATCATTCCACCTTTTCATAAAACCATTTACTTCTACCTGGTTGTTGCCTTCACATTAATGGCAGGCGTGTATGCATTTTACAAGTACCGAATATCACAGATCCTTAAAATTCAGGAGGTGCGGAACAAAATTGCGCGTGACCTTCACGATGATATTGGATCCACCATAGGCAGCATCAGCCTGTTCAGCCAGGTTGCCAGTGTGAAGCTGATGCAGGATAAACCGGAAGAGATAAAAACGATACTGGAGAAAATAAAAACGTCATCGCGTGAAATCGTGGATAAGACCAGTGATGCCGTCTGGGCAGTGAAAGCGACCAATGATACACTCAAAAACTTAGTTTTCAGAATGGAAAGCCATGCCGCGTCGCTCTTAGGCGCAGCCGGCATCCAGTTTAACATTGATTATGATCAAAACGCCGGTGACATCAAATTGGAAATGTCGCTGCGAAAGAATCTCTTCTATGTTTATAAAGAAGCGTTGCACAACATTACAAAATATGCAGCTTGCACAGAGGTAAACATCATCATTAAGAAAGCAGGAAATAAATTAGAGATGTCCATTGAGGACAATGGAAAGGGTTTTAATCATTCTAATATCGGAGGCCGTGTGTCTGAGCGTGATCCGGATTCAGAGGGTGAAAGGCTATACAATGGCAACGGAATTAAAAATATGGAGGCTCGTGCAGAAGAGATCGGCGGAAAATTCCAAATTAATTCGGCACCCGGAAAAGGAACAAGCATAAAAGTAACAGTAAAGATTTCACCATAAATGGTGATTGATAGTCATTAAGTCAAAATTCATTTTTGCACGATGTCAGTTTCAGAAATCAGGCCTTTGCGCATTATTATATTTGATGATAACAAGGATGTGCGCGAATCGGTGGAAATGTTGCTGTCTACCACACGGGACATGGAGTTTGCCGCCGGTTTTGAATCCTGCAAGGACCTGATCAAAGAAATAGCATTGCTCAGGCCTGATGTAGTGCTGATGGATATTGATATGCCTTCCATGAGCGGGATTGAAGCGGTGAAACTGCTGCGCACAAAATACCCGGCATTGCCTGTTTTAATGCTTACCGGTTTTGAGGATGATGAACAGGTTTTCGACTCTATTTGTGCAGGTGCCAATGGCTACGTTCTTAAAAATGCGAATATGGAATCGCTTATCCAGTATATCAGCGAGGTGCATAGTGGTGGTGCCCCCATGACTCCCGTTATTGCACGCAAAGTACTCAACCAGTTTTCAAAGCTGCAGCCTGCCAAAGCCATTCATGATGAATTTAACAGTTTAAGTTCCCGCGAAAAGGATGTGCTTAATTTATTGGTGAAAGGAAAATCTTATAAGATGATCGCTGAAGAGCTCTTCATCAGCTTTGAAACGGTACACTCGCACATCCAAAAAATATACAGGAAACTGCAGGTAAGTTCTGTGGCAGAGGTGGTGTCGAAGACGATGACTATTGGGAGGTTGAAGTGAGAATTTATTATGTGCGATTTATTCTTGATTAGTCGGAGTGTACAACAATTTAGTTAATGAAGCAATAAAATCACCCCGGGGCCCCTCAAAGGGGCGCCTTCAAACCTTGCTTCAGCCATTGACCTGGAGGTGGGGCCCCTAGGGAGCCCTGGGTACTAATTTCCAACTTCCTATTAATAGACAAGACCATAGATTGTTCAGTGACGCAATAGTATTTGACGTTCACCAAATAGGCGTCAGCCGCATAGGAAACTTCCTTCAATTCTAATTATTCACCATAAATGGTGATTGCCGGCTTTTCACAAACGTATCATGTTTGTGCTACTTTCTGTTTTCACTCCAGGTTTGTAAACTCAAATTTTCACGCCTGACATGGATTACTGCACATTTTAAAAACTTAAAAATCAACAGCATGAAAAATTCAAACACTCCTCCTTTCTTCCTCCTGATTTCCCGTATACAGGTAATGCTCATTGCTTTGTTTGCATTCACCACAATAAGTCAGGCAGTTAAAGCACAGCCAATATTCACCCGAACCACCTTTAATGACACGTACACTCCCATTTCGATTGCCGGTGGAGCAACTTCATCCATTGCCACCGGCGATAATGCGAATGAAACTGCTATTCCTATCGGTTTTAGTTTTGACTATGCAGGAACTATCTACACCACCCTTGGACTAAGCACCAACGGTGTTGCCTGGTTTGATGCCATCGCACCGGCCACTACAGTCGGGAATGTCAACATGGTAACCACCAACGGACCCAACCAAAGTCTTGCCCCCTGGTTTAATAATTTGATTGACGATGTATCATCGGATATTTTATACCAGACACAAGGCTCTCCCGGCAGCATGACGTTTACTATTCAATACACCAACTACCCAACCTTTACCGGCACACCCGGCAGCAACGTGAGAATGAACTGCCAGGTGATCCTCTACGAAACTACCAATGTGATTGAATTCCGCTATGGCACACTGAATGTGATTGGCGCACAAACCACCAGCGGCGGCGCCATGATCGGTATTGAATGGGGTACCGGTGGTCACAATAAATTTATTGATGCCATTACGGGTTCTTCTATCGTAAGTCATCGCATGTTAAGTCCTTTAAGCGGATGGCCTTCCTACCATTTTCGTTTTACACCCGGCGCACCAACGGCTATCACTGCCGGATCATACGATGTAGGTGTTGGTCAAACCTATAACAGCCTTAGCCAGGCCCTTGCTGATGTAAACCACAAAGGACTTTCAGGCGCTGTTACCTTAAACCTGACGGATGCACAATATGATACGACAGTGGCAAACGGCAGTAACATCTTTCCCCTTTTTGTGGCCACTCCAAATGCAGATGTTACCAATTTGCTTACCATTTCAAAAACAGGAGACCCTGCAACATTAGCGTACAGGGGTTCCAGTATTTCAGCATCAGGAGCCGGTTGGGGAACAGGTGTGAGCACCGGGGCACTAAGCCATGATATAGAACCGTTGATTGGGGTTTGCGCATCATACACTACCATCAGTAACCTCAATCTTATTACACATGGTGCTCCGCAAACCGTTGAAATCGGGTTGGCAGTCTTTGAACTGCTTGGCTCTAAGGGTGCGCAAAATAACTTCTTCGATAAGATTTCAGTAGATCTGAATCGTGCTCACGGAGGCGTTTACGGTATAGCATCATTCAGCACAACATCTCCAGGCGGTTTTGCAGGCAGCAATTCATACAATACATTTCGTGATATAAACATAAAAGACTGCAACGTTGGTATATCTCTTAGCGGCCCCAACAATGCAACCGGTCCGGCTGATGAAGGCAACCAAATCATTACATCATCCTGCAGCACTTACAATTACATTGGCGACCCTAATGTACCCGATGACATTATTAATGGCGGTGCGTATGGAGTCTCCATGGCCGGGCAGTATAATTTTACAGTACGCAACTGCATGATTCAAAATATCACCGGCACTTCCACAATAGGTGACGTAGATGGTATTGTGGTTAGTAATTCGTGGGGCAGTAACGAAATAAGCAACAATATAATCCACACATTAAGACGAAGCAATACAGCCTTAAACACTGCGCATTGGGTATCCGGTATCAGGTTTCGTTGGGACAACCAAACGATGAGTTTCAAAATTTTTAATAATAGCATTAGCAATCTATTAAGTTCCTATACAGGAGTTGCGACTACGACAGCAGCAGTTCTGGGAATTTTCTTCCAGGACAATACCGGCAATGTTACATCTGAAGTTTACAATAATAGCGTAAGTATAGACGGAAGCACATTCCCTAATGCTTCTTCAATTTGTTTAGCAATTAGTAGTATTAATGAATCTTTTCAAATAAAAAATAATGTGTTTGCAAATTATACCACCGGGCAAACAGGAGTGGCATATCACAGTTGTTTTTATACCAACGCTGCTACTCAATATGGAGGTGCCGGTTCACTTGCCGATTACAACAATTATTACTTAGCCGATTTAACAAATGGCGCTATTGGCAGGGCTATTACAATTAATTATGCCACCATTGCGGCATGGCAAGCCGCCATGACAGTAAATCCCGGTACGGATGCGAATTCTCAGGTGGCGAATCCATTCTTTAAGAACAACAGCAATGATTTACATGGGAGTTATCAATCCGTTACGCTTGACGGAACCGGCACTACTCCACCAGTTTATGTTACCACCGATTTTGATTGTGAGACAAGAAATGCTCCGCATGATATCGGCTGTGATGACTTTACCAGTGGTTGTGTTGCGAATGGAGGCATCGTAAACCCTGCTTCCGCAATTGCCTGCGCAAAGGATCTGTTTATGATGTCATCATCGGGAGTTTCGGAAGATCCCTCCGCTACCTATCAATGGATGGTATCAGAAACTTCCGGAGGTCCCTATTCAGTTGTTACTGGCGGAAGCGGTGCTACCACTACTTCCTACACAACAGGCAAACTCAAGAAAGGTATTTTCTATTATGTGCTGCAGGCAACCTGTCCGGGTGGTGGAACCGATTTCTCCACTGAGCTCATGCTGGATGTAAAAGGACAACCGGATGCAGCAATCACACCGGAAGGTCCTGTTGCTATTTGCAAAGGTGATGATGTGTTGCTCACCGCATCAGGAGGATCCAACAGGGCTTACCAGTGGTTGAAAAAAGATGAACCGATAGCAGGCGCAACGGATATCACTTATACAGCCGGCACCAAAGGTAAATACCAGGTGCTGGTCACCAACACTACCACCGGATGCACCAATACTTCTGCAGCAGTAAAAATTACCGAGTATGAAGATCCGTTAGCTACTATCACACCGCAGGGGCCAACTACTTTCTGTGAAGGTGGCAGCGTGGTGCTGCAGGCCAATACCGGTGACGGGCTCACGTATCAATGGAGGAAAGGAAGCAATTTCATTTCCGGCGCCACACTATCCGCTTACAACGCGACTGAACAGGGCAATTATAAAGTGGAGATAACGAATGCCAACGGCTGCACCAAGGCCTCTGACATTGTAGAAGTTACCGTGCCTTGCAGGGTGGATGGAAAAGTACCAACTGATTTCTCTGTTTCCATATTCCCAAATCCTGCTTCGGACCGGGTGCATATTGTGACTGCAACAGCAGCAGATTTTGAAGTGGAACTGACCAACGTAACCGGCGAGAGGATGGTGCTGCTGAAAAATGAAAGCATTGTGGACGTGTCCAACCTTGCTGCAGGAATTTACTTCCTCAAAATTTCTGCTGCTGATTATTCTGTTATTCAGAAGCTGATGAAACAGTAAAGCGAGGCCTGATTGTAAATGCCGGCATGTTCTGTTCCGTGGGGTGAATCCCATGAACCTGACATGCCGGCCTTTTTTGCTCAACAAAAAGGCATTAATAAATTTTTGGAATACAAGTTTCTTTAAACCCTTTTAAAACCACAATTCATTCATGAGAACAATTGCTACAGCCATCTTGGTTTTTGCTTTACAGGTGAGCAGCCATGCGCAAATCATCACGACTTTCGATAACCCCGATATTTCCCAATGGGAACTGGAAGGTGATGGAGCGCTGCTTCATAATCCCACCAATGGCCTGCCGGGTGGCTGCCTTCATTTTGATGATCCTGCTACCGGTGTCATTTCGGTGATGACTATACCTCCTGTTTACTTTGGCCTATGGGATGATGATGGCCAGGAAATTTCATTCGACATGAAAGTGGCAACATCAGATAACGATGAAATTGAGGATTTCCCATGGGTCATAGAAATTTCCGGTCCGGCCGGGACCGCACATGCATTGCCCGGTTATATTGCCCCTCACAATGCCTGGGTGCATATATCGGTGCCTGTCAATGCGGCTAACTGGACGGTATTAAGCGGGAGTTGGGAAGAGATACTTGACAATGTGAACCAAGTCCGTATCCGTGTTGAATTTATCGGGGGAGTGGAAGATACCTACATTGACAATGTCGCTTTATCATTCACTCCGGGAACAAATGAAATCAGCGGAGATGTATGTTCAGATTTTGAAACCTATGGGTTTGATGGATGGAATTGTGAAAATGTTGCTTCAGTTACCTATTCAGAAACGGGTGGTAACCCCGGAGGAGCTATGCAAATTGGTGATGCTTCAAACCAGATTTCATTGGCCTATTCACCATGGAAGTTTCTGGGTGACTGGAGTGTATTAGGAGCGAATGCGGTCTTTCATTTCGATCTGCGCGTAAATGCATCCGCCTCGCTCTATATGTCGAAAGAATATCTCGTAAAAATTTCAGGCAGTGGTGGAACAGCAATCATTCCACCTGATTATATAGAAATCGGAGAAGCAAAAAATCAATGGAAAACATTCACTATCCCAATTGATCCAGCGGAATGGACCGTTACTTCCGGAACGTGGGAGGGGTTGCTGAACAATGTCCAGGAATTGTCGCTGGAACTGGAATTTATCCAGGGAACAGAGACCGTACTTCTCGATAATATTTGCTTACTAACGGATAATTCAGCGTGTATAGCAGAGGGGGGAAATATTTCTCCGGCTTCAGTTACAGCCTGTGCCAAAGACATCTACCTGATGTCAGCAACGGGAACAAGCGCTGATGAGTCTGTTACTTTCCAGTGGATGGTGTCAGAAACTACCGGCGGTCCTTATGCAAATGTGAGCGGTGGCAATGGTGCCACTACTACTTCCTACACAACAGGCAAACTCAAGAAAGGTATTTTCTATTATGTGCTGCAGGCAACCTGTCCGGGTGGTGGAACCGATTTCTCCACTGAGCTCATGCTGGATGTAAAAGGACAACCGGATGCAGCAATCACACCGGAAGGTCCTGTTGCTATTTGCAAAGGTGATGATGTGTTGCTCACCGCATCAGGAGGATCCAACAGGGCTTACCAGTGGTTGAAAAAAGATGAACCGATAGCAGGCGCAACGGACATCACCTATACTGCCGGCACAAAAGGCAAATACCAGGTGCTCGTAACCAATACTTCCAACGGATGTACCAATACTTCTGCAGCAGTAAAAATTACCGAGTATGAAGATCCGTTAGCCGTTATCACGCCGCAGGGGCCAACTACTTTCTGTGAAGGTGGCAGCGTGGTGCTGCAGGCTAATACGGGTGACGGGCTCACGTATCAATGGAGGAAAGGAAGCAATTTCATTTCCGGCGCCACACTATCCGCTTACAACGCGACTGAACAGGGCAATTATAAAGTGGAAGTAACGAATGCCAATGGCTGTACCAAGACTTCTGAAATTGTAGAAGTTACCGTGCCCTGCAAGATGGATGGAAAAATGCAAACTGATTTTTCTGTTTCCATATTCCCAAATCCTGCTTCGGACAGGGTTCATATTATGACTGCAACAGCAGCAGATTTTGAAGTGGAGCTGACCAACGTAACCGGCGAAAGAAAGGTGCTATTGAAAAATGAAAGCATACTGGACGTGTCCAACCTTGCTGCAGGAATTTACTTCCTCAAAATTTCTGCTGCTGATTATTCTGTTATTCAGAAATTGGTGAAACAGTAAGATGATCAAAAGATGTAGCAGGCCTTTGTAACAACCATGTTGTTGCATGGGCCTGTGGCATTTTATATTGGCTGGGTTGGCAAGCGCGTCACTGATGTGCTACCTGAAATCTGTCAAATAAGCGGAACGAATCGTCAATAAAATTTCCAATTAAGCGATGGACTTTACTGCTAAAAAAATACTATCGCAAACTGGTTTGACCTGTTCCTTTGAGAAGGATACAGCGCTATTTTCGATTGCGGTATAGATCATTGCAGAATAGAAAAAGACTGCAGACCTCATGACACATGCGTTTGGCCGGGTACTAAAATACCTGCATAAATATGTAAAGCATGATATAAGGCGGTACATTTTTATTTCATAAATCTTTAGTAAACCCTTCTCATAGCCGCGCTAATACGCAAGCGGTTACAGCAACCATTTGCAAGCTGATACAGCCAATTACTCTTGAGTACAATACACTCCTTACCCTGTCCCATAGATTGGGGATTGATTTCCCTTTATTGACCTGCTACTTTTGTCCGTAGCTCTTCATATAAATATTTATTCATGTTACAACCACATGGAATGAGAGTTACCGTTTTTCTAAAAATTTAAATTCCATTACAAACTATAACCTATTTAACATTTTAAACTTATTATCATGAAAACACTTTTAACATTAAAGCAATCAACCCTGGTTTTTCTTCTGAGTTTATCTTGGATGCCATTGTTTTCCCAAGTCCCAGAAATGGTGAAGGATATCTTCCCCGGAGCAGACCACTCGATTCCTTCCTTTATGGCAGAGATCAATGATGCCGTACTTATCGTTGCTGAAGATTCGAATGGAAAGGAATTATGGAAAACAGACGGAACAGCAGCAGGTACTGTTCTGATTAAAGATATTAATCCGGGCACTGGTAGTTCCTCTCCCTTTTTTATTGCAGCATTAAACGGAGTTGTTTTTTTTAGAGCGACAGACCCTGTCAACGGAACTGAATTATGGAAAACAGATGGAACTACAGCGGGAACCGTGCTGGTGAAAGATATTTATGCCGGTGCAACCAGTTCAGATCCTTCCTTCATTGCCAGCCTGAATGGCATATTAATTTTTAAAGCGAAAGACTTATTTAATCAGACAGAGATATGGAAAACAGATGGCACCACTGCGGGTACAGTTTTACTGAAGGATATTTTTAACACTTGGATTGGAGGCAGTTCTAATCCATATCCAATTGCAACCATTAATGGTGTTGCACTTTTTGGAGCAACTACTTTGAGTAATGGAACTGAATTGTGGAAAACTGACGGAACAACAGCGGGAACGGTTTTAGTTAAGGATATTTTTGCAGGGGCTTTCGATTCATCCCCAACCTTTCTGCAAGAGTTGAATGGAGCAATAATTTTTAGTGCGGAAGACGCAACCAATGGCACTGAACTATGGAAAACAGATGGAACAACAGCAGGAACTGTTTTAGTAAAAGATATTAATCCGGGGTCAGTCAGCTCTTCCCCTGCACTATTATCTGAATTAAATGGCATACTTTATCTCAGAGCAACAAATGCAGCCGTTGGAACAGAATTGTGGAAAACAGATGGTACTGCATCAGGAACAGTATTGGTTAATGACATCAATCCTGGAAATAACAGCAGCGAACCATATTTCATAGGAATTTTTAATGAGTTCATATTCTTCGAAGCAAGTGAGCCAACTCATGGTAGAGAACTATGGTACACCGATGGCATAAGTACCGGTGTTGCAGATCTGGAGCCAGGTGTCGGCTCATCCTATCCTGGCGCTATGGGAAATGTGAACGGGTCATTGATATTTAGTGCTAATACATTTTATCCCGGAGGAGAGCCATGGGTAGTTGATAATACAAGCGGCAGCATTTCATGGCTAAAGGATATTCATCCGGGTGTGGCCAGCTCCTATCCCTATTTTTTAATGAACGGCAAAGAAAAAATGTTTTTTTCAGCAATCAATTATGAAAATGATTATGCAATATGGAAAACGGATGGCACCGCCGCAGGAACCGCTGTGGTAAAATCTTTTGACCTTGGACCGGGTGGTTTGGAAATGGAATTTGTTGCCGATTTGAACGGCACATTGCTGTTTGCTGCGGCCGATCCAGTTCATGGATATGAATTATGGAAAATTCCATCACCGCATACTATTGAAGCCAGCGCAGGAGTCCATGGGACCATATCTCCAGATGGAGCCATCATAGTGGAAAATGGCGACACGCAGGTTATTACAATTACTCCCGATGCCATTTTTTGTATCAGCGATGTTATCGTAGATAATGTTTCGCAGGGTAAGATCAACACTTTTACTTTTAACAATGTAACAGCAGGGCATACGATTTCTGCTACGTTTGCTCCCTCCATCACAGTTTATACAGATGCCGACAATGACTTGTTTGGGAATCCATTAAGTTCATTTACTGCCTGTGCCATCGAAGCAGGTCTTGTAATGGATAACACCGATTGCAATGATGCCAATGCATCCATTCATCCCGGAGCGCCGGATATGTGCAATACAGTTGATGATAATTGCAATGGTCTGACAGATGAAAATGCGCTGACAGCGACAATTTCTCCTGCCGGCACCGTGGAAGTATGCAAAGGAACAGAGGTAGTCTTTACAGCAAACACCGGAACAAATTATTCATATCAATGGAAAAAAGATGGCGCCATCATCAGCAATGCCACCGCTTCCAGTTATATCACCGCAGCGAAGGGCGATTATACGGTTGACATGGGCAATGGCTTCAGTTGCAATGCCACTTCACCCGTCACTATCCTTAAAACGTTAAGCAAGCCTGATGCCGTTATTACACCATTAGGCAATCTTGATATCTGTGCAACCGGTTCGGTTATACTTCAGACCAATGCCGGCAACAATTTTTCCTATCAGTGGAAGAAAAACGGCAGCAAAATAACCGGGGCAACCAATCAGCAATTTACTGCCACCGTTGCCGCTGGTTACAAAGTAGTAGTAACTAAAGCTAATGGTTGTACAAAAACATCACCGGAGACCCTGGTAACCAAATCCTGTAAACTATCGGATGAAAAGGAAAGCATGGGTACATTGAACGTCTATCCAAATCCTTCCGGTGGAAAATTCATGATCCGGTTGGAAAACCTGGGCGATGAAACAGCCACTATAGAAGTGATGAATGCAATCGGGCAGCAGATGATGATGGAAAAGGTCACAGTAATAAATGGAGGACTTTTAAAGGAAATATCATTCACGAAGGAAACGCCTGCCGGAGTATATCTGATCAGGGTAATCACAACGCATCGGACTTATTCATCACAAATTGTTTTACAACGTTAACCAGTTGAAAGGACTCCTGCCATAAATTAATGCGTTTGACAGGAGTTCTTTTTAATATCCTTTTTTCATTATGCATTCATTGACAAAAACACAAACAAAAATTATCGTTTATGAAAACATTAATTCTCATCTCAACCGTGCTCTTGACTTTTTGCCTTTCCGTTAAAGCTCAGATTTACTCCTACACCGATGCCACTTCAGGAGCTCCGGCAACTGTCAGCGCTCACATGACCGGCTCTAATCTTACCCGAGTAAATGGGGCAACCGCTCCGCTTCTTCCCTGCTCCTCCGGTTTTTCCTCCACCAACTTTGGTAATACCACTACCTATAATCCAACATTTATCAATTACAAAGGAGTTGAAATCACCCTAACGCCCGATCCCTCCTATAAGCTGACCATCACGTCATTTAGTGCAGACATCAGGCGCAGCGGCAGCGGACCTGCATACTTGCGCTTTGCATACAGCACCAATGGAGGCCTTACCTGGACTGACCAGGGCAGCAATCAATCACCCTACAATGGCTTCTGTGGCAGCACGGTGACTGGTACATGGGATATGCCTGATTTTTCTTCTATGAATGAAATTAAATTGGTCATTTATGGCTTCAATGCCTCCGGTACGGCAGGGGTCCTGCAACTCCTAAATGTAGAAGTATTTGGTTCACTCAAATATATCGATGACGATTGGGATGATTACGGAGCAGAGGCCGATTGCGACGATTGGAATGAAACTATTTTCCCCGGCGCACTCGAAATGTGTAATGACAAGGATGAAGACTGCGATGGAGTAATTAATAATTTTCCAAGCAAGCAATGGTCTGCCGAGTATAATGAAAATTATTTGCTAGACGTCCGTTTATTGCCGAACGGAAAGGTTATTACCTTGTCAAGTAAGTACAATTATTTTAACTCCTTTGTATTCCTGACTCAGTACAGCTCAACTGGAAGCACCGATTGGGTACGTTCCTTATTCGAAAACAACGATTACAATTACGCAATAGATTTTGAGCCGACAACAGATGGGGGCTATGTAATAACAGGTCATGCATACCCCGATGATTATATTGAATCTACATATTTATGGATTATTAAAACAGATGCTGAAGGTATCATACAGTGGCAAAGAAATATTGGGGGTTCGTCAGCCGAATATAGCAGGCGCATTCTTCAAACGCCCGATGGCGGATACTTAGTGGGTGGATATACCTATTCGACAGATATTGTTGCTACAGGAAATCATGGAGGCAAAGATGCTCTGATTGCTAAATTAGACATGAATGGAAATGTGCAATGGACTAAATTAATTGGTGGTAGTGGGGATGATGAATTAAGAGATTTTGCTTTTTGCACTGGTGGCGGATATCTGGTAGGCTGTGAAACTACTTCCACTGACGGCGATGCCCTCGGAAATAACGGATTGATTGACATGCTAATAACGAAACTGGATGATAGTGGAAACATACTATGGTCACGAACTCTGGGATCATCGGGCAATGACTATTTAAGAGCTCTTGTTGTAACCAGTGCCGGGGCATGTATAGGTGGAGGTAACGTAAATAATGGCGATGGCAATGTTACCGGCTACCATGGTGAAGATGATGAATGGGTATTTAAGCTTACTCCTTCGGGCAATCTTGAATGGCAGCATACACTGGGCGGATCTGATAAGGATGTCTTCATAGATATTATTTCAGACCCTGATGGAAATTTTCTGATAACGGGAACTACCCGTTCATCAGATGGCAACCTGACAGGAACTATTCCAAATGACTATAAAAAGTACATCGTGAAAATGGATGAATCAGGCAACACACTCTGGAGTACCAGTTTTGGATCTTCTCCCAGTCAATCTATTGAATTTGCGACAACTGCTTATGCTAAAGGCAAATGGGCGTTCATTTGGAGAGCATCCATAGAAAAAGCAGCTGTTACCTCATTAACAGAAAGTGGAACAATTGAATGGACTAAATATTGGGTTCCTGGCTCACATTTTTGGTCTCCCCAATTTCTTGGCCTTCAGTTAATTGACGGCAATGAAGATGGTAAACTGGTAGTAGGGGCTGATATTGAAGATTATGTTTTGGGGTACTTTCCATTTATTATTGCCCGCATTCAAACTACACCTGAAACTGTATATGCTGATACGGATGGTGATGGATTCGGCAGTGCCCTGGATTCCATCGTGCTGACTTGCGGGACTATTCCATCAGGGTATGCAGCTCAAAAAACTGACTGCAATGATGGTAATTCCGCTATTCATCCAGGTGCTGCCGAAGTTTGCAACAACCTCGATGACAATTGCAACGGCGAGGCAGATGATAACCCGACTGCCTCGATATCGCCTTCCGGAAATGTCACAATTTGCAAGGGAAGCGCTCTAACCCTCACCGCAAATGCTGGAACAGGCTTCACATATCAATGGCTCAAAAATGGGGCGAACATCACCGGAGCTACCCTTCAAACTTATTCTCCAACAAAAACAGCTTCTTACTCTGTGAAGGAATCAAACTCCTTTGGTTGCACTGCTACCTCATTTGAAACAAACTTATCTGTTTTAGACCCTGTAGCGGCCATCATACCCCTGGGCAACCTCAATATCTGTGCAACTGGTTCTGTTGAGCTACAGGCCAATCCATCATCAGGTGCAAGTTATCAATGGTATAAAGGCGACCTTATGCTTACCGGCGCTACTAATAATTCATATACAGCCTCAAGCAAGGGAACTTATAAAGTTGCAGTTATCGATATTAATACGGGATGCGGTAAAACATCATCAGGAGTAAAGGTGACTAAGAATTGTAAACTGGCCGGGGAAGAGCTATTGGAATTCAGTATTTATCCCAATCCGGCATCGTCATCGTTTATTATTACATTCAGCGGTGAAATTTCGGATGCTATACCAGTGCTGGAAATACACAATGCACTCGGGCAAATTATCATGAACAGGCAGTTAGAAGCCGGTTATGCGAACATGAATTTATCTGTGGAGATACCAGCTATGTGGTCTAACGGCTTGTATTTCGTATCCATTAAAACAGGTCTTACAAAAGTTGTAAGACCATTACAGGTAAGCCGATAAATTGGTTTTTATCTACTTCTCTACTTCCGGGTTCTTTCCAGCATCCGGAAGTTTATTTTTTAAAGCTGTCAGCAAATGTATTTTACACGGCGTCTTAATACTAACATCAAAATCCTTTACTAATGAGGTTTTATGGGAAAGGTTTGCTGCATAATTTTTGTAGGTGTATATAATAAGGCAACTAATCATTACGCCGACGGCGTGCTCTCCGCTGAAAGTATAGCGGGCAATTGGTGAATTCCATGCTAAAACAATTTTCTTTTTCATTTTTACATCTTTCCGCATGTCTGTAAAAACACAGCACGATCTTCCCAATGATTTGTATTGCTGTAGATTTACTTCCACCAATTATCCCTGTTTGAAATTGCACAGTCTTACATTGAAGTTTTTAAATGGTTGTAATCACCCTTGAGAAACGCTTTAGAACCTGTGACTTCATCATTATGCCAAAAGCTACGGGATCAATAATAAAAAGCAGTAACTGATGATGTATGAGGCACCACACGATATGTTGATTCGATGCTGAAAGTATCGCGGGTACTGCAATTCTCAAATATTCACATTTCAAAATATTGATATCTTGTGCGTGCAAAAATTCAATTAAAAGTCAAAGAATGAACCCCCTTACTATCCCATTAACGTTGCTTGCAATACTTTATCTAAGTAGTTGCAATGCACCTTCCGGCGACAACAATGAACAAAAAAAAGATGCCGACACTGCCAAACAGACCACTTCAGCCAGACCGGCCGAATGGCATTATGAAGGCGACAAGGGACCCGCCAACTGGGGAACGCTGGATCCTGCTTATTCCCTTTGTGCCGAAGGTAAAAATCAGTCACCCATTAACATTGTGAAGACGGAATCAGGACACATGGATTTTTCACTTGATTACAAAAGCACTTCTTTACATATTGCCCATCATGAATTCATCAACGAGATACTTAATAACGGGCACACTATTCAGGTTACAGTTGACTCAGGAAGCCAGCTTAATCTTACCGGTAAGCAATATGACCTTAAACAATTTCACTTTCATACGCCAAGTGAGCATACTATTGACGGCAAACATGCGCCACTCGAAATGCATATGGTTCACCAAAGCTCAGACGGAAGCCTGGCAGTTATAGGCATACTGTTTAAAGAAAGCACGGAAGCCAACCCAAACCTTGCCACCATTATTGCCAACTTTCCTTCGCAAAAAGGTCAGAAATTGCATGTAGAAGACCTTCAGCTCGACGTCAACCAATACTTGCCTAAGTCCCTGCATGCCTATCATTATGTAGGCTCTCTCACCACGCCACCTTGTTCAGAGAATGTGCAGTGGCTTGTATTGCGTGAACCTGTACTTGCGAGTGCTGATCAACTGGCAGCCTTCTCATCGAAGATAAGCCCGAATAATCGTCCTGTGCAGCAACAGAACCAGCGCACGGTAACTACTTTCGATTCAAATGTGAAGCCCGAATAGCATCCTGGTCATCATCATGGGTATAATATCATAATGCAATATCCATCTCAGATGGAGTGGAAATCAATTTCTTTGAAATACCAAACTCGCCCGTTTGCAGACAAGCAACTGCGGGAGGCGAACTAGTGCGCTTCCAATAGGATCAGATCTTCAAAAAATCTTCATCAGTCAAGTACTAATAGCTTTTGACAAACACTAATAATAACAAAAGCATTTCTACTTAAATGCAGGCCAATCCGATTCACTCCATTCCGTAAGGTTGACTTTTTTCCATTCCGGATGTCCCTTTACCTTGAGATCTTCATAGCTGGTTTCAATAGCTGTTTTAAGTTTACCTACACTAATGCGTTCTTCATCTGTCAGTTTGCTTTCGTTTACCACGAGTAGTGTGGGCACACCGTAAGTAGGTATATCTTGGTCAAGCCATTTGTAATCTGATTTATAAATAGTATCCCGCTTGTAGTACTTCGCCCAGTCGTTAAAATCCTCTAACGGAATAAGGACAAGTTTATCAACCATCGATTGCGGGTTCAGGTCCAGTTGCTTGATCGGAGCTGAACTCACAATAAAAAAGGCATTGATCTTACTGAGGCTAAGCGCCCCCAAACAATCATCCAGATGTGTATTCATCGGGGACCACTCCACTTTTGAACGTTCCCTGATCAGCATCGCCGTTCTGAAGGTTCCTTGTTCTTCAGACCCTATTGCCACATTTTTGTTGTTCAGATCCCTTAGCCCTGTATACCCGTTACTTGCCTTAGTGACTAAGTGAATTTGCTGATCACCCAAAGGAAGTACTACCTTCAGGTTCTTTGTTTTCTCTGTTTTCAGGCGCATGTCCTGTGCTTGCATATAATACAGGAAATCTGCCTGGATGATGGCCAGTTTGTGCGGCGATTTTGGATCACTCAGCTCGGCGAAGTTACTCGCAACTCCCCTGGTTTCCTTATTCACGATCTTAAAATCGAGCGTTGGACCTGCTATGGTGACGATATCTTCAACGAAACGGTATTGCGTGGCATTTTTTGACCCTGAAAGGATGGTCAGCTGGGTAACAGGATGCGATAAAAATGAGAGAAGCATCAATACTCCAAAAGTAGAGGACACGAATAGCATCAATGATCCAAGAATAATTTTTCTATTTTTCATGGCAGGTTAGGTTTAGGATTAACAAAACTTAGTAATGGTATCATTTATAAATTGTATTTATTATTCCTGCGTGCGCTGGGCATTTGTCCTGGTCAGATAATAAGAGGTATCACTCTTAATTGTTAAAGTTGCTTTTCTTACGTGCATACTGTAAAGTTGCATTACATCCTTTGTGGTTTCAAAAAAAACAAGCACAAAAAACACAGAGAAAAATGTGTATCAATCCTTTTTGAAGCGACTCTACCTTCGTGTCCTTTGTGGTTTCAAAAAAGTCAACCACAAAGAGCAAAGAGAAAACTACTCAACAATCTACTTTGAAGCGACTCCACCTTCGTGTCCTTTGTGGTTTCAAAAAGGTCAACCATAAAGAGCAAAGAGAAAACTACTCAACAATCTACTTTGAAGCGACTCCACCTTTGCGTCCTTCGTGGTTTCAAAAACGTTAACCACAAAGAACACTTTTGAGACAACCTCATACTCCTTGCTGGCAAGAGTGCAAAAGATCCTTCTTCAAAAAGCCTTATCTAAAAAGACCAATTAACTTATCAGGCAAGCTAAAACATCTCACCAATCAACGATACAATGAGCACGGAGAATTTTTCTCCACCTCTGGCTTTGCCTGCCACTTGCAAGCTATCGAAATGCTATTGCAATGTAAAACTAATAGGTAACACGCGGTATGTTTTTACGCTTTTGCCTTTTACCTTCCCGGGAGTCCATTGAGGCATGTTGTTTACGACCTTCATGGCTTCTTCTTCAATTCCGTAACCTAAAGGCTTAGAGAGCACCTTAGTTCCGTATACATGACCATTTTCATCTACAATGAATTGCACAGATACCTTTCCTTCGATGCCACTTTCCATGGCAGATGATGGATACTTTATATTGTCTTTGATATAATCATCCAGCGCACTTTGTCCGCCCGGGAAAACGGGGGGCACCTCAGCATAATTATATACTTTATCCTTATCCAATTTAATCTCGCCGGTTTCTTCAGGAATTGGCTCACTTACCATGGCAACTCCTTTCTTTGCAGGCTTGCTTGCCGGGTTCAGGCCCGCAGCATTCACTGTATCAGCCATTACACTGTCAACGTTCATGGTATTCATGGTGTCGGTTAACGTGGTATCGGCATTATCAGAATGCGTATCGCTGTTGCATGAGGTAATTAATGATGAAGCACTACACAACATAGCGACTGCAGCTACGCGGAAAATTGAATTTCTTTTTGCTTTCATGGTTCAATAGGTTGGTTTTATTTCTAAAAGTGAGGAATTGACCGGGATGAAAAACCATCTGATTTATCCAACGAAAAGAAAGACCATGCACATTCAATAAGTTCTTAAGAAAACCAACATTTTACATGCGAGGAATTTCGTAGGTACAAGGTAAGTGAAGATTGGAGAAATATCAAAACAATAGCGTATATTATTTTCAAAGCTATCATTCACTGCGACCAACTGAAGAAATCATCAGAAAAGTCAGTGAAAAATTCGTATTATTATACCTGCAAATACTTCTTCTGATGAATCCAACCCTCTACAAATGGATCAAAGGAATTTTAATTGGTGCAATAGTGCTTATCATCGCTTTTCTGGTGACAGGATATGTTTTATTAATCACCCATAAAAAGGAGATACATACGCTGCTCACGAGCACCTTTAGCGATAAAATGAGTGGTGATTTGGTGATGAAGGATATGGACTATACTGTTTTTGAACGCTTTCCTCATTTTACTATTCGCATAGAGAAGGTTTTTGTAGCTGATTCAGCTTCCGCAATAAGGGGAGATACTGTGTTCACAGCTAAAAAAATTGCTATCGGTGTAAACCTGTTGCACCTTTTTAGAGGTGCTATCCAATTCAATTCGATCAGCATTTCAGATGCTTCCATCTATATGGTAAAGGATTCCAGCGGACAAATGAACATACCGAAAGCCCGGCAAGCTCCACCCGCAACAAAGGAGAAGAAAGAGGTGAGTATTCCAGGAATCACCACAATAATCCTGGACAATGTTTCCTTTCATTTGACAGATTCGCTTAAAGGAAAGAAGTTCGGACTGACATTCAAAAAAGCAGAATTTAATACCGTAGCCGGGAATGCGCCAATGTCATATCATATGGATGCTTCCATACATTTCGATGGACTCGTATTCAATCCTTCAAAGGGCGGTTATCTCACTGATCAGGATATCAAACTGGATACCTACATCGGGTTTGACCCTGACAATGCTTTATTATCCGTAAAAAATGGATTGCTTAATATGAAGAATGAAATACTACTTATAAATATCAATATGAATTTTAAGGAGCAGACCATGCACATGACCTTTAGTGCAAGCAGCATTACACCTGCAATAGCATTCGGTGCATTAACGCCGGCGATCCAGGAGAAACTTAAGCCATTCCAGCTGGAAAAACCCGTGATTGCGCATGTTGTAGTGGACGGATCTATCAAACCCGGAAGCAAACCCGCTGTGGATGTTTATTTCAAGTCAACAGGAAATAAACTCAATGCAGGAGTGCGATCATTTGACAATCTCTACCTATTAGGTTGGTTCACCACCCACATGGATAGCACTAAAATAAATGATGATCATAATTCAAGAGTGATGATTCCTGCTTTCAATGGTACCTACTTCGGATTGCCAATTATAGCATCGGTTACGGTCACTGATCTAATGGAACCGGTGATGAGGATGAAAGCACACCTCAGTTATGATAAAACAAAACATGGTGAGGTGATTACACCAAATCTGAAGTTTCTTGATGGCTCGTTTGATGTCCGTTATACTTTTCACGGACCACTCACCAATTTTGTTGACTCGGTAAATAAGGTAACGATAGGTGATCTCTACGGATCTGCGGTTTTCAGTAATACTGATTTCAACAACTTAGCTAACGGGTATGAATTTAGAAATGTGGAAGGTAATATTACTTTCAAAAAGCCGGACCTATGGATTGAATCCCTCAGCATGCGGTTAAACGGAAACAAGATGTCGATGACCGGATCCGCGAAATATTTTATTGCTTTTCTTCTTATTCCCGGCGTGAAAACTTATGCTACCCTCGACCTGACTGCCGATACCATAGACTTTAACGCCTTCCAATCAGCTCCTTCAGCGCGTAATGAGAAGAAAAAGGTTGACACGGATTCGAAGAAGGCAGACATTCCCGGACTGATTAACTGGATTTCCACAAGTGTTGAATTAGATATAAACGTATCAGCCAAGAAAGTGATTGTGAATCGTTTTTCAGGAACAGCTATCAAGGCAAACCTGCTGCTCACCAACAACAGGCTGCAGATTAATGACGCAGCCATGAAGACAAGCGGTGGCAATTTTCTCCTTAACCTGTCAATAGATAATCTCTCAGGCAGTCAGCATGCCCTTAACGCGAAAACATCCATCAAAGAGGTGAGCATGAGCGACCTTTTGTATTCTTTCAACAATTTCAATCAAACTACCATTACCGATCAGAATATTTCAGGCACACTTACAACAAATGCAACATTTGCGGCAACTATTGATCAAAATTACGAGGTGATCGGTTCATCTATGATTGGGTCAGTAAGAACAAGGGTAAAGAACGGTCAGTTGAAGAATGTAGATGGTCTTGACAAAATCAGTAAGTACATTTTTAAGAACCGTGATTTCAACAACATTGACTTTGCTGATATTGATAACCGTTCAAAACTTACCGGAACCGTGTTTGATATTGATACACTCAATATTTTTTCGTCTGTACTTACGCTGTTTATCTCGGGCATTTATGATTTCAATAAAATAACTACAGATATGCTCATCACCGTTCCGCTTATCAACTTGAAAAAGATGGAAGCATCTGAACGCATGGCACTCACTGATTCAGCGGCAATGAAAGGCGGCAATGTGATGTTACGGGCTACACATGCAAAAGATGGTGATCTGAATGTTTTGCCCGTTGTTCTTGGGAAAGACAAGAAGAAGGAAAAAGAGCAGAAGACCAGCCAGAAGTGATCATAAGTCTGTTAGCCGAAAGTGCAATGCGACAGCAAGCTTTATGCATATGGCCATTAAACGTATTTAATTTTGATCATGGACTTTTGCCAGATGAATATCCTTATTCTTCACCGATTTTTATTTTGTGCGTTGAACGGTTTTGCTTTTTTTCTGATTGATGGTACAAAGTATATAAACAATAGATTCAGAAAGGCTTGCATTAGAAAATGACAAATACTACTTTTGATATACCCTACTTAAAAAACCAAGACAACCAACCCATGAAACCACAACCAACAAGAAATACAGCTTTAGAGAAGTTCCTTTTGGCAATGACACTGCTGTTCTGTACTACGCAGGTTTTGGCTCAGCGCCCGACTGCTGAATCTTATTTTGGACTGAAAGCAGCTGCAAACTTTTCAAGCAACTCCTTCAAAGATCCTTCGCTTGCTGATTACAATGTAAAATCAAAGACCGGATTCGCGGGTGGAATTTATTATAATATCTCCTTTTCAGAAAAGTTCTCCGTTCAGCCCGAATTGCTTTACTCACAAATGGGTTCAGAACTGGAGTCGACAGTAGATGAAAGCAACAACGCTTCGCTGGATCTTGGCTATGCTTCGGTTCCTTTGCTGTTCAAGTTCTCTCCTATTGAAAGGCTGGGTCTTTTTGCCGGACCGCAACTGGACTTTATGACCGATAAGAAGATCAATTATGAATCAGGAGATGATGACGACAATGTGACCCAGCTAAATAGCATTGATTTTGCACTCACGGCAGGAGCTGAGTTTTGGATTACTAAAAACATTGGAGTATATGGCAGGTACATTTTAGGACTCAGCAACCAGAATGCGCAAAATCCGGGACTCTGGTTGAATGATGAAGTTGTTACAGGGAAGATAACCAACTCAGCGATCCAGGTAGGTGTAACGATCGGATTTCCTGCCGGAGAATCCATTTACACACCAAAGGATTCTGACGGTGATGGTATCTCTGATAATGAAGATAAGTGCCCTGATGTTGCCGGTACGGCCAATAATCTTGGCTGTCCCGATATGGTCTTGTATTACAGCCATTCTGAAGCCAACCTGGATTCAGCTGACATGATGAATCTAGATAAGGTAGTTACCTTCCTGAATAACAATCCTTCACTGAACATTGTAATTGAAGGATACACCAGCACGGAAGGTGAATCAGATTTCAATCAGAAACTATCTGAGAAACGGGCAAATGCCTCAATGGA
Source organism: Chitinophagaceae bacterium (assembly GCA_016704325.1). Taxonomy (GTDB): domain Bacteria; phylum Bacteroidota; class Bacteroidia; order Chitinophagales; family UBA10324; genus JACCZZ01. The sequence continues at coordinate 263,665 of JADJAG010000004.1, read as the reverse complement.
ATATCTCCTCTCTAAGGGAATTTCCAAAAAAAGGATGAAAGCCATCGGATACGGTGAACAGTTTGCTATTGGTGACAATGATACTGAAGAAGGAAAGATAAAGAGCCGTAGAGTGGTTATTAGAGTAGCAAAGTAGATCGGTTAATAAATCGCGTCTCTGATTTTGGATTTGTTTTTTTACTTTCTCAATGTTGGTCAGGTTGAGTATTTGCCCGATCAGCGGAGTTGGTCGGGATATAAAACTCATAGTTGTTCGAAGCGCTGAGTGAGTACAGAAGCTAATAAATGTCATTCTGAGCACTTCGACAAGCTTAGTAATAATTTAATCGAAGTGTGACATTGTTTTTGTTGCAGCGTTTCTCAAGAAAATTGTCATGCTGAGGGAATCGAAATGCGACATTGTTTTTGTTGAGCAGTTCCTCAATAAACTGAACTAACAGGAACCCCGTGCGGAATAGGTCTGAACTATGATTTTATTTGATTTAATGAATACTATGAATGGGTAAGAATATTCTTTGCTTACCCGACCTCACACTAATAGGTTTGCAGGCAAGCATGGTTTGTAGCGAACGAGTTCTCATCTGTGTTGCTGCCGGGGCTGGTTAATAAAGGGATTAAAAATCCCTTAGCTCAATAGTCACCGATTACAAATCCGCGCCAACGGGGGTATGTTTCGAACACCCTTGATTACAAATCCGCGCCAACGGGAGAATTCCGTGCTACTTTATATTTTCTTTCTTAATGGTCTTTACTTGAATTTGAGCGAGGAACGATGGTCGGGCTGCATAAATTCCATCCTATTAAATTTTAGATTTTACATCCAATACTTACCCTCAATTTAGTATTTCCTTTTTCAATTCGTGAAGGCACCTGCGAATGCAGTGATTCATTTTTTTATTTCTTGATCACAGTATGCATACTCGCTCGCGCTCGTTTGCAGGCAAGCATTGCGTGAGGCGAACGAGTGCAGGTATACACCGCTGTCGGCACTGTTTAAAAAATGGATTAAAAATCCCTTTGCTCAATAGACACAGATTACACATCCGCGCCAACGGTGACAATTTTTTCAGAGGTATATTGTATATGTAGTCAAGTGATCACTTCAAATAAATTAGTAGCTTAAGGTTTCAAATACCCATGATTGAAAATCCGGACAAAGGGTAGATTTACTTTTTCAGGAATAGTATGAGCGTTCGCTACACCATACAAGACATGAAGTTTTATGCGCAGGCAATGGATGGAAAATGCCTGAGCAAAGAATATATTGATAAATATTCGACTCTTACCTGGAAGTGCAAACGAGGGCATGTATTTGTATTACCCTTTGCAAATGTTTACCAGGGCGGCTGGTGTAATCAGTGCGCCAAAGATGAATGGAGGGAAGAAAAGTTAGCGCTCTTCCAAAGCATAGCCGGCAACAAAGGAGGCAAATGCCTATCAACACATTACATTAACTCGGTCACAAAGCTTCGCTTTCAATGCGAAAATGGCCACAGGTGGCTCGCAAGTCCATATAATGTATACAAAGGCTCCTGGTGCAGAACCTGCAGCTACCGCATTATCGCTTCTAAACTTAAGCATGATGGCAGTGAACTTAAAAAAATTGCCGAACGCCTTGGCGGAAAATTACTGTCAGAAAACTATGTGAATTCAAATACAAAAATGAGGTGGCAGTGCAGCCTCGGGCATATCTGGGAGACAATGCCCATTGTAGTAAAAAAAGGTTCCTGGTGTCCTAAATGCAGGAAGACCGGTGGGGCGGCAAAAAGAAAAACCGGTATTGCGATTTACCGGCAAATGGCGGAAGAAAAGGGCGGAAAGCTGTTATCTGAAACATATATTGACAACCGCACCTCACTAACCTGGCAATGTGATCAGGGACATACCTGGAACAACACTCCAACTCATATAAAAAGAGGGCAGTGGTGCAGGCAATGTATGAACAGTCAGAGTGGGCAAAAGAGAAGAACGCCGATCGCCGTTTTTGTAAAAATTGCTGAAAAGCGTGGCGGCAAATTGCTATCTGAAACATATGATGGTTCACATGCCCGGCTAACCCTGCAATGTAAATATGGGCATACCTGGTCAACCACCGGTGCATGCATTAAGGCCGGACACTGGTGTCCTGAATGTGGCAAATTGACACGTGGTGACAATCAACGGCACGACATAAGCATTTATCAAAAAATAGCAAAAAGCCTCGGTGGCAAATTGTTGTCGGAAGTTTATGTGAATGCATTGACTAAATTAACCTGGCAATGCAAAAACGGGCACATCTGGAACACCAAACCTTCTTTAGTTAAAATGGGCAGGTGGTGTCCGCGTTGTGCCATAAATATCAATACAGACAAACAGCGGACGAAGATTAACATGCTGCGAAAATTAGCAAAGAGCCGTGGTGGCAAATTACTTTCTGATTCATATTTGAATGCACATGCTCCCGTAAACTGGGAATGCGGCAAAGGACATGTGTGGTCTGCGAAGTTTGTGAATGTCAGGCATGGAACCTGGTGTCCGGTTTGTTCCAAAGAAAAAAGAAAAAAATCACCCGTCGGTAAGAGGTAAAAATATGCTTATGAAGATGAACTGCCTCATGAGTTTTCAGATTTTGAACTGCTGTTGGACCGGATTAGAATTTCCACTATAAGGGCATTGTTCGGGATTTAAAAATTCCGGCCTATTGAGCTTTGGATTTTTAATCAAAAACTTGCATCTGATTCGATACAGCATGTTCCGATTCGCGAAAACACAAACCAATGTAGCTTTTTGGATTACCTCACAATACTTGCTTGAACCATAGAAATCGCGCGCAAGCAAGGTTGTGTTGCAGGATATATTGAAAAGCGCACTCTTTCGCCTCCCTCAGTGCTTGGCTGCAAACGAGCGCGAGTGCGGGACTGTAACTATTTCATACAATTCGTCTGTTGAGATAAGCTTCTGCCACTTTTTCGTTTTCAATCCTTTGATTAATCGCTTATCACCGGTCCAAAGCTTTCCCCGAATATGTTCAGTTAACGCTATAAATTCTGTGTCATCCACATCAATATCCCTTGCCAGTTCTTCAGCTTTTCGAAATAATGACCTGCTGATTAATCCGACGTTAATGAATCTGATTTTTGAAGTTACAATCTTAACTACTTTATGAAGTTCAATATCTGAATACTTCGAGATATTCTTCAACTTATTCCAGTGCTCGGCCAATTCATCTTCCAATTGCTCGGTGGAATAAAAGTTCAGTAAGGATTTTGGCTGTAAAATAATTTTAGAGATCCTGCTGTTGGTATTTAGTATTGCGCTGAATACAATGTTGGTATCAACTACAACCCTCATAGATCAAGTTTACTTTTGGTCTTTGCCCAGCGCCCTTTTTTGATTTTTCTGACCAAGTCATCCACATCTTTTTGAGTTGCTTTAGACTTTCGGGATATTTCTTCAAAGGTAAACAGATTAGCAATCTCCTGTAAATCTTCAAGTTTCGTTGAAGAAGACAAACGAAAAACTACTTCTTTGGATGTTCGTTCAATAATCATTGCCTGATCTTTTTGCAAATATACCAACAAAAGCTCTTTGCAGATCGCTGAATCAGATTTCCCTTTTCGATGGGGGGGTGTTTTGATGCAACTAACTACATGCCGGTATGAAGGCTAATATCACTCGCGCTCCCCGGCTTAGCCTGACAAACCCTGAGAAAGGCACAAGGACCTTGCACCAAAAGGGGACTGCGACGATGTAAAAAGGGATTAAAAATCCCTTTGCTCAATAGACACATATTACAAATCTGCGCCAACGGGGAGAAAAATTATAACTTAGTCAATAAATATTTTTCGAATCACCGGTAGTCCTCCTGATTGTACAATCACAAAATAAATTCCCGCAATCCAATCACTGCATGCTATATTAGTTTGATATTGAGAATTGCCATGAATCATTTCATTTCCCAAAACGTCAACGACACGATAAGTATAATAGTCAGGGTAAGAAATAAAAAATATTTCGTGGGAGGGATTTGGAAAGATTTGCAAAGCTGATTCTAGGCTTGTGGCATTGCCTGCTACAGTTTGTACATAAAATTGTGTCGAACAAGTGTTGGTGATTACTGGTAAGTTGTAATCAAAATAAATAGATGCATTATTCAGAATCGTTGTTCCAGTAAATGATTGCGGTTTAATCTTGAAACAAATAAACCCATGGCTCAATTCTTCATTTGTATTGCTATCAGGAAGCAGGATATTGTTGAATGTCCAGGTTATATAATGCAGGCTGTCAATGCTGAGATCATAATTGTGACTTGATTGAACCATTTTGAAAGAATTCCCGTCTAATGAATTATCCAAAGTGTCTTTTACTATAACCTTAAATGCTGTATCAGTTCCGGTGTTTTGAAAGTTGATAATGTAGGTTAGGCTATTACCCTCAAGAACAAAATCAAGTGGCAATAGTGGAGCTTCAGCAGTAATCTTGTTATTAGGATCGATGGCACCTGTAATTACATGGAAGATGGGTGCACTATTATCAGGTAAGTTAACATCAATGGAATCTGGATCAACCCAAACATCGAATGTGAGTGTATCCCCAATTTCGAACATAAAAACTGGCACTAAAAAAGTAACATCAATATCTAAATAATGTAAGGGCTTCAGATTTTGAAAACTCCACATCAAAGTATCAAGGATAAGAGTATCATATGGGAAACTCGCGCCTGTAAACTCCAAATTCGGATGGAATACAAGAAAAACCTTACCATTTACAGTATCCGTTCCATTATTGGAAACGATGAGGCGATAGTCTACATCAGAATTAAGCCTTGCTGGACCTAAGGGAATTCCCGTTATAGACATATCGGTTATTCCCGGAATGGGGATCAGAGCAAAGTCAACGGTGTCTTCCTGGTTATAAGATGGAAGTTGAGAGTATCCAACAACAGGTGTGGAAGTATAATACTCAAGATTAGTGAGTGTGGTTTCGACATTGCCGGTATCCGAAAAATTGTAGTAACGACCCGCAGAGTCAGGTTGCGAGGAAAAAGAGAATCCATTGCCTGAACTAACAACCATCAGATTATTAAATGGCACGTCAGTAGAATCTTCAATTCCATTTTGATTGTAATCGACATAACATTTACCACGGATAAAAGCAGATTCTTTGAATTCGAAAATCCAATAGTCCCAAGATCCATGATTCTCACTAAGATCACCGTTTACTGAATTAGAAATTCCTGAAACTATGTAATTTCCGTTTGGAAGCTGATGAATGGCAAAGACGCGATCTTCGCCGGTACCGCCAAAGCAATATTGCCATTTTAATTCTCCATTTTCACCCAAAGCGACAATCCATTCATCTTCGGAACCATGATTTCCAATCACATCAAAATCATTTGATTTCGTCATTGCTGCGATTATATATCCTCCATATATACTTTGTTCGAGGTCATACCCCTCGTACCACCCATCTCGTTCAGTTCCCCCCAGGCATTTTTGCCATAAGATATCTCCTGTAGAATTGGTTTTAAAAACCCAGACATCTCCCTCACCATGATGGCCACTTACATCATCGTCGTTGGAATGTGTATAACCTGCAACAATATAACCACCATCAGGAGTTTGCTCTACATCACGTGCCTCGTCATCATCACTTCCGCCCCGGCATTTTTGCCATTGAATATTACCGGCATTATCAATTTTTAGGAGCCACGCATCACCAAATGGTATAACGCCGTGATTTCCACTTACATCTCCATTATTTGACCATGTCATTCCCGCAATAAGATAGCCGCCATCACTTGTGTTTGTTATAGAATTGGCTCGGTCCCAGGAAGTTCCGCCATAACATTTTTGCCACTCCAGTGCGCCATTTGACGAAAGTTTTATTGCCCAAAAATCAGAATATCCATGATTTCCGGAAACATTATAGTCATTCGATTTTGTATCACCTACTATCAAATATCCGCCATCTGTTGCGATGGCTATATCATATGGTTGATCCTTTTCAGATCCGCCATAATTTTTTTGCCATTGAATGAGACCATTACTATTAATCTTTAAAATCCAGAAATCTTCGTCACCGTAGTGTGCAGTAATATCGCCATCATCAGAATAACTTGAACTGGCTACTATGAACCCACCGTCAGATGTCTGCTTGATAGAATAACCCGATTCTTGAAGAGACCCTCCATATGAATGTTGCCACATTACTGTTCCATATTGGTTTAATCTAACTACCCAAACATCACTAAGACCATGATTGAATGTAACATCACCGTCTGTTGATTGGGTTTTTCCGATGATTGCATAACCTCCATCAGACGTACGACAGGAAAATCCTTCGTTTTCCGTTGATGAACCTCCCAAAACCTGTTGCCAATTAATAATGGGGTTTTGGCTCTTAGCTACACTTACGGAAAAGATAAATACTATCAAAAATATGGTCTGCTTCATGAAGTAAATCTAATTAAATTTATGATCTGCCTTAATTGACTTTGAAGATTTTTGCCTCTCTTAAAAAAACGGATCTGAATTTTCCACAAATTAAGCAGGATTTCCTTTGAAAGATATTCCGCATTCGAGAACACTATTTCGAAATTGTTTAGTGAAGGATCACCAACTACAGCTGGTTCCTATAAGTGTAGCTTGAACTCTTTTAATTGTATAACCGGTAGAAAGACCCCATTTTGCGCAAGCTTCCGCTTGTCTGTAATCTGTAAGCTTCCGCTTACTATTAAAGTAGTCAATTAAGATAACTTTTAATGATGCCATTCTGCGCATAATTTCTTGTGCTGTTATAAGATCAATTCTTCGAAGTATGTCAATAGAAGATATTGGTATTTAGAATACTTGAAATTAAATGTTGGCTTTAACAGATTGGCAATCAGTCATAGAGCGGATGCTTTTTAATGGAAGGCACAAGGACCTTGCGCCAAACGGGGATGTAAAAAAGGGGAATTCAATTATCCATTTAACCAAACTCCCGATTATTCAATTATTATCAACTTCTCCGCAGCTATCGTTTTACCTGATTGTCTTAAAATTATAAAGTATGCTCCCGCTGGTAAATTATGAATAGATTCCTGATAGTTTCTAAGAGATTTACTAAGCGTTATTTCCTTTAATTCATTTCCTAATAGATCATTGATAGTAAGAGTGGAGCTCGTTGTGATGAAATAAGATATAGAGATGAGACTAGTTGCTGGATTGGGATAGACTGAAATTTGATTCTCTTTAAAATAGGGTTCATAAGCATCTGTTGCTAATTCAGGGGTGGTTTTAATAATCCAATAGTCTTGACCGCCAATATTATTTTCTGTTTTATCTCCAGAAATGTTAGAAGTGGAAATCCCGCCTAGTACATATGCTCCGTCCGTACTTTGGCTAATTGAATAGAGCTCTTCATAACCACTTCCTCCAATTGTGTTATCCCATTGGATATTTCCGTAACTATCGGTTTTAACAATCCAGATTTTACCGCCTCCCAGGTTATTCTCCGTTTTATCACCGGAAATACCTGACAAAGATTTTCCTCCAACTAAATAACCCCCATCGTAGGTTGGCCAGATACAATGAAAATTCTCATAATAATCCCCGCCAATCGTATTTTGCCACTGAATGTTTCCAATTGTGTCTGTTTTTACAATCCAGTAATCTTTTAAGCCATTGCTGTTTTCTGTTTTATCACCAGAAAGGTCCGAAGGGGAATTACCACCCATAATATATCCTCCATCATTGGTTTGGTAAATGCCATAAAGATAATCGCCTTCATTACCCCCGATGGTATTCTGCCATACAATATTTCCTACTGCATCGGTTTTTACAATCCAATAATCTTGAAATCCATTGGTGTTCTCTGTTTTATCACCTGAAATGTTTGAATTGGAATTTCCTCCGAGAATATATCCCCCATCGTTGGTTTGATCAATTGAATACAGGTAATCAAAGTTACTGCCACCGATTGTTTTCTGCCATTCGATGTTTCCCCATGTGTCTGTTTTCAGTAACCAGAAATCATCCCCTCCTTTACTGTCATCTGTTTTATCACCTGAAATGTTTGATACGGAATGCCCAGCCAAAATGTACCCTCCATCTGGGGTTTGCTGAATCGAATTCAATTCGTCATCACCGCTTCCCCCAATCGTATTGTCCCATTGTACATTTCCAACGCTATCGGTTTTTACGATCCAGTAGTCGAATGATTCCCACGGATCACCCAAATTGTTTTCAGTCTTATCGCCTGAAATATTTGAATTAGAAGTACCACCGATGATATATCCTCCATCAGTGGTTTGCTGAATGGAGGATATAAAATCGAAACTACTTCCTCCAATGGTATTTTGCCACTGAATATTTAATGATGCATCTGTTTTTACAATCCAATAATCGTTTTCGCCCTTATTATTTTCTGTTTTATCCCCTGAGCTGCCTGAATAAGAATATCCACCAATGATGAATCCACCATCGTTAGTTGGCTGAATGCTATAAAGCATATCATCTTCGCTTCCTCCAATAGTGTTCTGCAATTCGATTTCCGGTGGAATTTGTGCACTGCTAAAGGAAAATAAAAGCAAAAAACCGAATAGATTAATTGTTGAATAGGGTTTCATGGAATTCAACTTTTAGGATTACCAATCAATTTCTCGATGGAATAAAAATAGCGAGAATTTTTCATCAATATGCCGCCGCCGTGCTCTCCGCAGGAAAGCTTTGTGCGTAAGGTCACGACACGGGGGAACATCAACGCTGCTTATGTCAGTCAAACACTTCACCAGCTTCCTGATGTTTTTCTCTATTGATCATACAACTATTGATTGAAAAGAGGAAATATCATGTATAAGAGTAATAAATTGATTCATCTTATTCTACCACCAGCTTCGCGAACATTACCTTGTCATTAAGCTGAAACCTCAAAAAATAAATTCCTGCACTCAATCCTTCACGATCGAGCTGGATGGAATGGTTTCCTTCAGTTATGGTTTCATGCAGAAGTAACTTACATCGCCCCCGTGTCTCCGCTGGCAAGGATAGCGGGGAGGTAGCGGGACACGGGGAATTCAAAGTGAGCAAGCATCAAATTGCTTTTTTCATCGTCCGTGCGATATTTCCGCATAATGTGTAAGTGGAAATTGACAAGGTGTTCCCAATTCATAAAATGCAGCACTTGAATATTCCTACAATCCAAAATCACTAATCAGATTCTATTCACCACTGACGGGATTATGATGTATATACGCTATCTTTTGAAAAAAGCATTTTTTCAGCGAGAATACACCTTGCATCAAAGGAAGGTTTGAAAACCTGGTGAAGTTTGCCTCGCCTTTTGTCACTACGCGTAATTTCGTTCTCCAATTGTTTTAACAAATGGTTGTGTTTTAAATTCTTCAATCGCTCTACAATCTCATAAGCTATAAACCTCTTTCCATTACTAACCAATGTATTCAAATTCGCATTTCGAAATGATGCAGACCGAAGACACAAAACAAATTTGCAGGCCTCAAAAAGATGTAGTAACATTGTAATTACATTATTAACTCATGGACATTTCACTAATATCAATCGGAAATTCTAAAGGCATCCGTTTATCAAAAACAGTACTGGAAAAGTATCATATTCAGGACACGATGGAGCTGATACTTGAAAAGGATTACATGATCTTAAAGCCAAAGACATCTGCAAGAAAAGGCTGGGAAAAGGCATTTAAGAAGATGCATGAAAATGGTGACGACAAATCGTTGATATCAGATGTTTTTAAAGAAGAAACATTCGAGGAATGGAAATAAGACAGTATCAAATTGTTTTGGTTAATCTTGACCCGACCATTGGCAGTGAAATGAAAAAGACCCGCCCATGTGTTGTAATCTCTCCGGACGAAATGAATAAATACCTGCAGACCATTGTGGTGGCACCAATGACAAGTAATTCCAAGCCTTATCCAACAAGAGTAGAAGTAAAGCACAACAAGACAAAAGGGTGGGTTGTTTTAGATCAAATTCGTACTATCGACAGAAAGCGCATCGTGAAATCATTTGATTCACTTACAGACAAAGAAATAAATAAGGTCAAGACAATTATACACGAGACCTACGTGGAATAAACAAACACTTGCTCGAGCGCGAATGGAGTTAAGCATTGTGTGGAGCGCACGCGTTCGCTCCTGCGCAAAGACTTTACTGCAAACGCGCGCGAGTTGGATTAATTAAGGGATTAAAAATCCCTTAGCTCAATAGACACGGATTACAAATCCGCGCCAACAGGAAATAGTAAGCGGACGCATACAGATAGCAGTCAGACGCGTGCGCCAAAGAGTAAGCGCACTCGTTCGACCCGCTCAATTGTGTAGTTATCTTCTGAATTCAATAACATCTGCCACCGGCCGATAATCGGGCAGATATTTATCAAAAAAATCTTTTACCATAACGCTAGCCTTTACTATTGGATTGTCATCATTATAGCCTGCTATTATAACCATTCGACAGTATGGATGGAGTTCAGAACATAACATGTATTGCTCGTTTCTTTTATTTACAAATACCCAAGGTTTAAAATCGTGTTTACGCAGATGATCATTGTCTTTTGATTCATATTTTATAGAATTTATTAAATTTCCATTGAGATCGTAAAGAGGTATCTCATATTGCTGATGAAATGCCTTATGACATTCTTTGCAAAGTGTGATTAAATCGCTATCATTATAATCCCATAAATCTCTGCCTTGAATGTAACGTTTGTGATGAACTTGTAAGATTGGAGGCACCAACCAGTTTCCCCAGCCAAAATCTATATTAAGGGTTAGTTTCGTTAATGAACTGGAAAGAGTATATATACTTTCATAACTATTGTATGAATGAATTTGCAATTCATCATCGACTTCCAATATTTGTACTTCGCCAGATGAAGGATCAAAAGTTTTACAGCTTATATTTTGACATGTAAAATTATCCCTATCAATAATTCTAAGTCTTTTTTCCTGCCATAAATCAGAAAAGTATTGAGCATTAGGTCCATTTCCTTCGAACATAAATCTAGAATCTTAATTCTATCAAAGATAAAAAGTTAAATGACCTTATTTGAATCTTTCACTATTGTCATGAGGCTTATTTAATACAATTCTGCTCTTTCACTTCCAATGTGATAATTTTCTTGAGATATTGTCATATCCATTTTCATAATTCTAAATAGTTCTCTAATTTGAGTTTCTTCAATCCTTGATCTTGAGGAAATATTGATAATCCCATGATCGTTCGGGCAAAAGCTTGTAAATTTTATCATCATATCTGCGATCGTATTTATTGACCATCTTACCATTTCTGAGGAGCAAATTTCATCTGGATAAACAAATCCACTTTTTCCAAAAGTGGGTAGCGTTAATTTTTTTCTTTCAAGGTAATCGAGAATATGGTGCTTCAATTCTCTGAGATCAAAGTCAAAGTGAACTATTGAATGACGTAATTCTTCCAAATAGCAATAATCTTGAAATGGGGCAGTAGAAGTGTCAAATGCACCACCAAATAGCTTCGGAATATCCTTAGTCTTTTTACGAAGCTTTAACTTTAGTATTTCTTTCCTCCTTTGTTCCGAGATTTTATTATTTGAATACAATACAAAAAGCACTTCGTTTAAAAATGCCTCCCATGTTGCAATGGCAATTGGAATTACTGCTATCGACTGTCGCGTATAGATATTGAATTTCTCCCGGTACTCATTATGGGATAACCCTAATTTCAATGACAAAAAATATATTGATTTCATGTTTTGAAACAATATAGGAGAGATTACGCTTAGACCTCTTGGCTTTACTTTTTGAATTCTTTGTTGCATAATAGAGAAATCATTTAACTTTTATACACAATTTGAGTTTGCTATCATCACTAGCACGAATGCAGAAATGTCATGAGGGAAACCTTGGCGTGTCTGGTGCGATTTGCGCAGTTTTCAAAATCATTTGATGTCTTAATTATTATGTGGATTACTTCACGACCGAGAGCATGGCTGTCGCCCTGTAATCATTATTACCCACTACCACGAGATATAACCCTGACGGCAAAGAACCTAGAGAAAGCACCATAACCGATGCGTCAGTAGCTGGCCTGGTAACCTGCATCACTAACTGCCCATGCAAATTAAAAACCTGAACCGTTTCCATTCCCAGTGAATGAATAGTTACCTGGTTCTGCGCAGGGTTTGGGTAAATAAACAGTGTGCTATTGTCATCATCCGAAGCAGTAGTGAAAGATCGCGTTTCGCTGAACCCGGAAGCTGTATTTGCCACGGTGTCGCACCAGGATTTCAAACGCCAGTCATAAGTAGTAGACGTTTGAAGAAAAGAAAGCACTAAGTTATCCGCAGGTGAAAGAACGGCTTGTGCTTCCCAGGTTGTCGCATCTTTTCTCTTGTATTGCACTTCATACAACTGGTTGGCATTGACCACACATTCCCAGGAGAGTCTTGCACTGTTGCCTGTAATTTCCCGGACCTTCATCGAATCGGCTGAAGGGCGTGCACAGGGATTCCAGTCGTATTTATGCGCGCGGTAAGCGATGTATTGCTTATCGGCTGACAGCTTCATTTCCCAAACAATATTGCCGGCACTGTCTACTTCGGTCATGCTGGGCAGGTTGGTGTTGTATCGTTTTCCCCAATTGATAAATGTATTTCCATTCTTCAAACGCTGCACATTTCCCATTGCGAGATAATAAGGAATCACCCCATCCACCATGGGATGTTTATAGCTCCACACGAGGGTTGCTGTTTTTTGCACTTCATCCAGTTTGTATTCCTTCGCAGCAGAATGCGACAGCGGATGGTAATTTCCATTGTCATACAGGGTGATGTTGCCATTGGGCAAGCGGCGGCAATCATGCTGGCGCGAAAATTTCTGGGGATCATTCAGGAAGGTAAATTCATTTTTCACACCGCCCATTCGCCAGATGAATTCACCTGTGCTGATATCAATCTTATTTACCTGGTCGAGATTGCGATTGGAGGTGATCATATTACCATCAAAGTCAATCTCGATCGAATTGGTGTGCACATAATCGAGGGTGCTTGCATCCTCATTCAGGTGCGTGCCTTCGCTGACATCAACATAATCCAAACTCCGCCACTCGAAAATAATGTTGTGATGCGGGTCGAATCCCTGGATTACGGAACCCCGGTAAACATGGCTCATTGCATCGCCTACCGGCTGATCTTCAGCACCGATAATATAAGCATAGCCATCAGCGGTTAACCGGCAATCATGAGGATCAACGGCAAATCCATTGGCAATGGCAAAAGAATCCACCACATGAAAGTTGGAATCGAGCATGTAATAACAGCCACGATCACTCCGGTAAGTGATAAAATAACCATTGCTGCCCAAATGAAAATCATAGGGCAAACCGGTAAATGATTGCTGATACACCGAATCGCCATTGTTTTGGATGATGCCTATAACATGCAGGGCACTGTCACCTGGCAGAACTGTTGCAGGCTTGCAATCGAAGAAGATACTCCCCGGAGCCGGCTCCAGGTTGGTGGTAATGGTAAACAGTTTAAGGCTGTCATCATCATCGGTGGTTGCGGCATCTTTCTGCACGCTTTCATTTACGTCATCCCATTCATTTTCCCAAAGACTATTTGCGCTCCGCTCTTCCAGTGCCTTTTGGCCGGAGGTAGTAAATGTGAATTGGAAAACAGGAATGGCTCCTGCGTTTTCCACGGTAACGGCACCTTCGGCTGCAATCACCGTAATGGTATCATTGGTGGCAAAGGGAAGCAAAGGATTGAGGTTGAGGGTCTTTTTATCGTCGCAAACAATCATCTTGAATGAGACCTTTCCGCTCTTAATGCCTGTGATGGAAAATAATTGTGAATCGGCATGCAGCAATACATTTCCCTGGCGGATGATGATGTTGTGTTGTACAGGGAGACTTTTTGCTCCGGGCTTTGGTGAAACAAACTGAAATTGCCCGAAGCACGTAAAGGCCGAAACAATAAGCAGGAAAAAAAGAGGAGTGGATTTCATTTAATTGTTGACGTGAAAAATAAGCCATTTGATTCGATGGGGCAAAAGTAAGTTTCAAATCAACGCGTCATTGCGAATCACGCCTTAGACACTCTTAAAAATAACAAAAAGCATTAAGGGCGTGATGAAGCAATCCCCTGATGCAAGCTTAGTGTTCTTTCAAAGAAGGGATTCATGTTGGGGATTGCTTCATCCCGCACTAACAGTCAGCTTTATTTTTAAATGTGTTGAATGCGGGATTCGCAATGACGGCATAGGTGGAACCTTAGAATACACGGCGGCGGTGTAATGTATAAACTTGACAAAATGATCCCCCTTTCCCGGACAGCGAAACTGCCGTAGTTGAAGGATTTCTAATAATATCTGAATTATTTTTAGATTTAACTGAATATTTCAGTAAATAACGTATGTTTACGTTGTAAAAGCAAGAATACAGTTATGAAGTCACTGACAAAAGCAGAAGAGCAGATCATGCAGATCATCTGGCAGAAAGAGCGTTGCCTGGTGCGCGACATCGTGGAAGCATTAGACACTTCCATTCCGCAGACCACCGTTTCCTCCGTGGTTCGCATATTAGAGCGGAAAGGTTTTGTAGGACATAAAGCTTATGGCAAGACCTATGAATATTTCCCGCTTGTAGCCAAACAGGATTTTACCAGGAGCAGCATCAAAACCTGGATCAACAATTATTTCGATGGTTCTCCAAAGCACCTGGTATCTTTTCTGGTAACCGAAAATGAACTGAACCTGAATGAGCTCAATGCATTAATGAAGCAACTGGAAACAGTTAAGAAGAAAAAGAACAAATAATATTCACTCATTTCTAAACTCCATGATCATGGATTATCTGCTGAAAGTAACCATTGCCTGGACGCTTTTCCTCCTGCTTTTTGAAATGCTGTATAAGAACAATACGAAGTTCACCGCAAATCGTATGTACCTGCTACTTAGCATGGTTACTGCGTTGCTGCTGCCTGTGATTCCTTTGCCTTCCACTGCTCCGCCAGAACTCAGTGCAGTACAAGATTTTTACGCGGCATCACAAAGCTCCTTTCCGGAAACGGCCCTGCCTGTGCAGCAAAATGCAGTGCCTGCAACAACCTCAGTAATGCAACCGGCTGATCAGGCCTGGGACTTAATGAAGATGGTTGGTATTATTTATATAGCTGGCGTATTGATATTATTCATGAAATGCATGTTGGAGTTGTATAAGATCTCACAATTGATTCGCAGAAATCCTGCACAAATAATGCACGGCCATCAAGTAATCACGACCGGTAAAATTCATTCGCCCTATTCTTTTATGGGCCGTATTTTTTTAACCAATGCTGCATTTCATGATCCGAAGGAATTGGAATATATTATCAGGCATGAGGCTGTTCACAGCACCCGGAAACACTGGCTGGACTTATGGATTTTTCAACTCGCATGCATAGTGCTTTGGTTTCACCCATTAATCTGGCGCTATCGTTACCTGCTGCAGTTACAGCATGAATATGAAGCTGATGCAATGGCATCAAATGAAGATCGGTACAACTACGGACAGTTTCTTTTACGCCAGACGCTATTAAATGGTGTTCCTTCCGTTACACATTCTTTTCATTTTTCCCCCATCAAAAACAGGATCAATATGCTTACAAAATCACAACGCTTTAAAGCCGGCAGCTGGAAATACATGCTGTTGGTACCGGTACTGCTGGGTTGCACTTTTCTGATGGCAACAAATTCACCTGAGATAGAATATCCACTGCAAGGAAATTCAAAGACTTTCAAAGGAAATACTTTTACCTGGCGGGAATCGGACACATTATTTTACGATAAGCAAAGACAGCGTGCGGAATTGGTGCCTGCGCAGAGCAAGGTAAAACCACAGATCATTGAGAGTATGAATGAGGAGCCTGTTTACCAAAATGACTTTTTAGAATTGCCGGCAACCTTTGGCAATACCGATACAGCATTTGCTCATTTTATAATAAAAGAGTTCCGGGCACTTCGCAAAAATACTCCGGATAGCCTTGTTTATTTGGTTGATGTAAATCTGGTGATTGACAGAGAAGGAAAAATTGTGTTTTATGATGCACACTACGACAGGCCTCCTGAATCCGCTTTTGAACAACGAAAATTCTGGGATCCCTTCTACCAAATAGATACGCAACCAAATGTTCAGATTGATCACATCATTGATAATAGTCCGGCCTGGAAACCTGCAATTATTGATGGCAAACCGGTAAATAGTTTTGTCCGGGTAAGATTTCCGGGCTGTTAATTTTTAGACTACCGGAATGAAAATCGTTTGCTCTTTTCAGAAACATACTTTTATTGGAGGATAGGGTGATCGACCACTTCAATTGGAAATGCAATTGAAAAGCGAAATCGAATTCTTCAGGCAGAACAAATTATTCTAAAGGAACCGTAAGCGATCGGATATAGCCATATATTCTTCTGTGTCATCTTAACTTATACCTGTGCCGCATAAATGAATAGGTGATGCCGGTACGGCATTCGTCAAAAGCTTGCGGAACACATTCGCGTACTGCTGCAAATTGTCTGCTCTCCAAAATCTCTTATTGTCTGCATCATTTACCTTAGTAAGGTATTTAGATTTTCAACTATCCGGACTAACCACATTAGCCTGTTGTTGATGAATAGTTTATAGCCTGCGGACTACAAAGATTCCATCCGGACTGTTGAATTCATACATTCCCAACTTGCAGCAATTGCAGCAACTTCTTGTAAAAGTCTCGTCAAAATTTTGTAATTAGCAATCCTTTCATAATCTAAAACAAAATACTACCGTGAAAACTAAACTTCAATTAATAATCAGCACTGCAGCGATTTTGCTGCTGGTGAGCTGCGTGAGTACTAAAAAGTACGAGTCGTTGCAGACGGACTACACTACTTTACAGGCTAAAAATTCAGCCATTGAGCTGGACAATATCAATTGCCAGAACAGTCTTTCTTCCGCCAATGCCCGGATTACCGGCCTGCAGGAGCAGTTAACAGCTGAGCGCGCTAACCTGGCAGGTTTACAATCGGCACTGGACAAATGCCTTACTTCGGCAGGCCAGGGCAATGTGAATGTTTCCAAACTGGTTGATGAGATCAATGCTTCCAATAAATATATCCAGGCTTTGATTGCTTCGAAGAATAAGAGCGATTCGCTGAATATGGTATTGACGAATAATCTTACCCGGTCTTTAAGCAAGGAGGAGATGCAGGATGTGAATGTGCAGGTGTTAAAGGGAGTGGTGTACATTTCTCTTTCTGACAATATGCTTTATAAATCCGGCAACTATGAGATATCTGAAAAAGCAGGCGAAACATTAACAAAGATTGCGAAGATCATAAAAGACTATGATGATTTTGAAGTCTTGGTGGAAGGCAATACGGACAATGTGCCGATTTCATCAACCAACATCCGCAACAACTGGGACCTGAGTGTGTTGCGTGGATCTTCCGTAGTGCAGGAATTACAGACCACTTATGGAATAGATCCGAAACGTCTTACAGCAGCAGGACGTGGGGAATATAATCCAATGGCTCCTAATGATACCGAAGCCGGAAAAAACCTGAACAGGCGCACACAAATTATTATCACGCCAAAACTTGATCAGTTTATGGAGTTGATAAATAAAGCACCTCAATCGGATACTACCGGAGTTAAGAAATAAGATGATCAGCTATTCACCGGCATGCAAACAAGGTGATTAAGCTTGGGAACAGGAAATCATCGGATGACTTTGAAGTCATCCGATGACTCCATCAAACCGGGCAAGGGGGGCATACGAAATTGTCGCATTTCAAGACATTATCTTACCAATACTTCATTTATTCCTGCCGCTAGAATATTTTCCACTACCTTCCTTACTATGGCCTTATTCTGATAGGGCAGCAACAGTTTATTCTCCTTTTCCATTCTTTTTGAAAGGCCGGCGGCAAGTACAATTGCACTCAGGTGATTCATTGAATTGTTCATCAAACGGCTATCAGGGTAAAAGCAAATTAATGTATTATTGTTCTGTAATGACGGGCAAGAAATAACAGATGGATCATCCTGAACTACTGCTGATTTTTTTCACCATTGCATTCATTTATGCTTCAGTGGGTTTCGGCGGTGGATCAAGTTACATCGCCATTCTCGCATTGTATGCATTGCCTTTCAAAGAAATCAGGCTGATTGCTTTGATCTGTAACATCATAGTCGTGACCGGCGGAACACTGCTCTTCATCAAAAATAAACAGGTCAGGTGGAAAAAGATACTGCCCATTGTCGCCTGCAGCATACCCCTTGCATTTTTAGGTGCCCGTATGAAGATCAGTGAAGATCACTTTTTCCTGGTACTCGGTAGTTCATTGCTTGTTGCCGCGGTATTGCTTTGGGTTAAGACAAAACCGGAAGAGACAGAATATGAAAAGACAGCTAACTCACATTGGGCGCGTGATGGCAGCATTGGAGGAAGCATCGGTTTCCTATCCGGGATGGTTGGAATCGGAGGCGGTATTTTCCTTTCCCCGCTATTGAACCTGCTGAAATGGGATACTGCCCGCCATATCGCAGCCACAGCCAGTGTATTCATTCTGGTGAATTCGATTGCAGGCTTAGCAGGACAAATGTCGAATCTTCCTGACGTAATAAATTACAATCAGCTATTGTTGTTAGGTGGTGCCGTGTTGATTGGAGGACAACTTGGTTCCCGCATTGGTGCCACAAAATTCAAAGCACTAGTAATTAGAAGGCTCACTGCGGTGTTGGTTTTTTATGCAGGAATAGAAGTCTTATTGAAACATCTGCCTTGGTTTCAATAAAAGTAAATCTCCTTTTCTGTAGCTTTGAAATTAACCGTTACAACCTTTAAGACATTTTGAAAAGCAGTAAAACGAAAACTTAACTTCGTGTCCTGGAGACTTCGTGGCAAAATTCAACTTACGCAGCAATACAACGTGCAAGGGATCGGAACAGGCAAAAGAAAATGAAACTCACGATACTGGCGTTCGGGATAGCAAAAGAAATCTTCGGCGGTTCCTCTGTCAGACTGGAGGTGAATGATGCATGTAGTGTTCATGAATTGCAAAAATTCCTGCAAGAAAAATTTCCGCGTCTGAACGAATTGTCTTCCTTCCTGATTGCTGTCAATAACCATTATGCTTTACCGGGTGAATTGATATCAGAAAAAGATGAGATTGCAGTGATACCGCCGGTGAGTGGGGGGTAGTGGGGAGACGGAAGACTTATGACGGAAGACATCAGAACCAGGAATCAGGACTCAAGACTACTCACCACTCACTACTCACTACTCAATACTCGTTACTCGTTACTCAATGACTAATATTCAAATCACAGATCAACCCCTTAATATGTTGTCCTGTATAGAATGGGCTATGGATCCGAAGTGCGGAGGTATTGATGCATTCATTGGAACGGTAAGAGAAAATACGAAAGGAAAGAAAGTACTGCGACTGGAGTTTGAAACCTATGAAAGCATGGCATTGGATGAAATGAAAAAAATTGCAGAAGAAGTCCTTCAAAAATTTGAAGTGTATAAAATCCTGATCCATCACCGCACCGGCGTTTTACAGGTTGGAGATATTCCGGTAATTATTGTGGTGGGAGCTGCACACCGTGATGCGGCATTTGTTGCCTGTCACTATGCAATTGATGAACTAAAGAAAAGTGTTCCTATCTGGAAAAAAGAAAATATTTGAAGACGGGGAAGTGTGGGTGGCCGCCCATCCGTAATATTTATCATCAGCTATGCAAAAGAAAAACGGCACACGGATGATACGGATTCGACAGATAACCACCGATAATACAGTAATGATTCAATGTTAATCACAGATTCCAATAGTTTAAGAACTTCATGCAAGTGATCTATTAAAAAATAAATCCGTAAAAACCCGTATGATCCGTGTTATTCGTGTTCTATTTTTCATTTCACCTGAGTAGATTCCGTTGTTTTAGTTTCAGCGAAAGCCTCTATCCAGGCCTTCACACCTCCTGCCAGTGAAAACGCAGTGACTTCCGGCAAATATTTTCTTAAAATCTTTACGGCCTCCGCACTGCGTTTTCCGGAAGCGCAATAGAATACCACCGGTTTGCCAATATTGATTTCCATAATTCTTGTTTCAAGCTCAGCAACCGGGATATGTTTACCACCAAGCTGAAATTGCAGGCGTTCTTCAGCTGAACGCACATCAATTAATTCATAAAAATCACCTTGAAGATGCTCTTTCAATTCTTCAGGAGGAAGTGTAGCTACCTGAATACTGGATATCAGTTCTTTGATTACTACTTTCGAAACCGGACCTGTATTGATGATCCTGCTCTGCATCGACTGTGCATCCAGCAATAATATTTTGCCTGCTAACGGTTCTCCGGTTTGTGTAATGAGTTTGATGGCTTCATTGGCCTGCATGCAACCGATGATACCTGCTAATGTGGGAATCACACCTCCTTCTGCGCAGTTTGGAATAAGTGCAGCATTCACTTCCGGAAATAGATCGCGGTAGTTGGGAGAACGGGTCCCGTCTTCCTGTAACATATTCCAGACTGCTACTTGTCCTTCGAATTGATAGATGGCCCCATAGACCAGCGGTTTGCCGGAAAGCACACAAGCATCATTCAGCAGATACCGGGTTTCAAAATTATCGGTACCGTCAATAACCAAATCATGCGATTGTACGATGCCCATCACATTCTCCGAAACAATTTTTTCAGTAAATGGAATCACTTTGACTTGCGGATTTTGATGTTGCAGTTTGGTACAGGCCAGTTCCGCCTTCTTCAAACCCACATCATCGGGCGAATATAAAATCTGCCTGTGAAGATTGCCGATAGAAACCGTATCGAAATCAGCAATGGTTATTGTGCCCACACCGGCAGCAACGAGATACTGCGCAGCGGGACAACCTAAGCCACCGGCTCCCACAATCAGCACCCTTGCTTGCTGTAACTGAAGTTGTTTCTCCACACCAAATCCAGGCAATTGTATCTGGCAACTGTATCGCAAAAGATGGCCGTTGGAAATCATAGTGTACAACTAATACTTAAATGATTAATTCATTAATAATGTACTTCAAACTACTTCAAACAATTCTTACCGTGCATCTGTGTCTGCACTATTTGGTTTCCAGCCCAAGTAATACGCTTGCTTTCTGAAACTCTTCCTGCGTATTTACATTCATCAAAGCATTGGGAAACGGTGGTTGAAGAATAGTTGCATCACTATTGATCAATACTTTACGCGGGCAGGAATATCCCTGCGCAAGAAACGACAACAGTACGGGGTAACTTTTCGGTTCCCAGATGGTGATGAGTGGTTCAGGTAATCCATCATGCGGACTTTGGAAAGTTGTTGCAATGGATGAATGATTCCGATGCTCAACCAGGAATTTCAAAACATTTGTGTCGAGTAACGGAAGATCGCAGGCTACTACCAGCCATGCCGCATCAGGTTGTTTCCGGAAAGCGGAAAGTATAGCACCGTAAGGACCAATTCCCGTGAAAGTATCTGTAACCGATTGAAAATTTCCATTCAGTTCAGCTTGTTGCTCTTCCCGGCAGGAAATAAAAACTTCCTTACAAAAAGGTTGGAGCAATTCAGCCACATATTCCCGTTGTTCCTTTCCATGCCAGTTAATCATTCCTTTATCACTGCCGAATCGCAGACTTTTTCCGCCGGCAAGCACAAGACCATTGATTTTCGGTATAGCACATTCCATTTTATTCTTGAAGAAGACAACAATTTTATCCTTCTCCTTCAGACTGAATACAGGAATCTTTTCCCAGTGAGGAATGGCTTCTTTCACGAAATCAAAAATGGTTGTTTCTTCTTCAGCCATCAAGAACAACTGAACATCTGTAAGCTGGCCCAACT
Organism: Chitinophagaceae bacterium; assembly: GCA_016704325.1. GTDB lineage: Bacteria > Bacteroidota > Bacteroidia > Chitinophagales > UBA10324 > JACCZZ01. The sequence goes on along the minus strand of JADJAG010000004.1, from coordinate 241,802 downwards.
TTCTTTTCAGTGATGCTTCTTTGACCTTATCAATAACCACCACTTGCGACTTTGCCTGTTGATGATTGCCATTAACCAGAATCAGGTCAGCATCGTGAAGCACTTCCCGAAAACCGAAGGCATTGAATTTCTTATTGAACAAAAACTCATGATGATTGATCTTATCTGCGTATTCAGCAAATGCTCCGGCCGCCAATCTGCCCGGCAATATGGAAGGTTGCCCCTCCTTTACATGAGCGGCATCCAAATAGGCGCACTTATATGAAATGGAAAGCTCCGCAATGATATCCTCAGCCAGTTTCTTAATAGCAGGGCATGGTGTTCCAAGTACTGCCCATTCATTTCTACCAAAGTTTCCTAAGGATGGTCTCGCTAAATCAGCATGCTTTTTATGCTCAGCGGCATTCATTTTTCAAACCAGTTTTTCATCTGAATAAACTTTTACCTCTACTTTTAATCCCTCTTTTCCGACTTCCGACTTCCGACTTCCGACTTCCGACTTCCGACTTCCGACTTCCGACTTCCGACTTCCGACTTCCGACTTCCGACTTCCGACTTCCGACTTTAAAATCTCCAAACCCTAAACACCTCTCCTTTCGTAAAGTTATTCCGTTCCAATGGCAATTCCATAAATGCATCCATATCCACGAGATTAGCGAAATCACCCGAACCATTACCCATTACCGGAGTTGCCAGCCATTTACCTTCTTCATTAACCCGCAATCTCACCTGCAGAAAATATTGAAGCTGCGGCAGGAAAGTGAAATCCTCATCCAGGATGGCGTAAAATTTTTCTTCCCGAAGATTCATCGAAACCTGAAACCAGGGCAGGAAAAAACGGTGCAGACACATGAACGTACTCACCGGGTTTCCGGGCAAAGCAAACACAAGCATTCCATTCTCATGCTTGCCAAACCAAAAAGGAGCACCGGGCCGCTGCTTCACTTTATGAAAAAGTTTGTTGACAGAAAGCTCTTCCAGTGCTTTGGGCACATAATCAAATTTACCTGCAGAAATGGCGCCGCTGATGATCAATACGTCATAATTCCCAAGGCATGCACCGATTTGTTCCCTGGTTATTTTTGGATCATCGGGAATTCGCAGGAGATCAGCCTTTAATTTGTACTGCTGCAAAACGGCAAGCACCGCATAATTATTAGAGCGTCTTACCTGGAAAGGAGATGGAGTATCCTTTACTTCTACCAATTCATCACCGGAAGAAATGATGGCAATACGCGGATGCTTTTTTACCGGCAGTTCACTTCTGCCACATGCGGCAGCCATGTTTATGATAGCCGGACTGATTACCTGGTTAGCTGCAACCACCACTTCATCCTGTTTTTTATCCTTACCGCGGAAATGAATATTCTGAGATAAAACAATAGATGGAATAAGGAGTGTTGCCTTTCCATTTACTATTTCAAGATCCTCATAACGAATTACTGTATCAACAGAAGAAGACAATGCCGCCCCCGTCATGATCTCGATACATTCATCATTCTTTGAAATATCTTTGGGAGTATCTCCGGCTGCCTGAACTGCTACTATATTAAATGTCCTGATTCCTTTTTCCAGTGCACCGTACCTGATGGCAATGCCATCCATCGTTACCCGGTCATAGGGTGGGAAATCGCGGTCTGCCCTGATATCTTCAGCCAATACTCTTCCCAGCGATTCGGTAAATGGTATTTTTTCTACGCCATAATCTCCTTTTTGTGAAAGAACGATCTGATCCGCTTCTGCAATGGTAATCATAGTTGAAATTTCACTGCTGTGGCAAACTGAAATATGGATTTTCTGAATTTTCCTTTCATGTTGGCAATATCATTCTTTGGCCAGGAAAAGTATTCTTTCAAATAGTTCATTTGTGATTCGAAAATTAGCAATTGAAATTAACTTCTGTACGTAAGGTTTAACATCTGTGATAACTCCATTTTCCTTTGCCAGAAGAAAAACACCAAGCAATCCAATCACATGCAATCCTTCAATTTTTGCATGTTTTCTTCCTTTGCTTTCATCAATGAGCAGCCAGTCAGCATTCAGTTCTTTAGCCAGAATAATTGCTTCTGCTTCCCCTACATCCAAATCCTGAAGTAAGTGATCCGCTTGCTTTTGCTCTTTTACCTTTATAGAAACCAACCAGGTTGCTTGCTTGATCAAACCAATATCAACACCTGATTTTTCAAGCTCCAATAATTCCCCCATTACTGCGAAAGGCACAATTATTTCACCATAAAGTCGTGGAAGCAAATGAAGTTCACCAATCCTAAAAAGCGCACTAATTAGTGATGTATCACTTACAACAATCATTTATTTAATGAACGTTGAATGGTTTGATAGTCTTCTTCCAGTTCTTCAATACTATAATGGATAGGAATATCATTCTTGCAAAGCAGGTCCTGAAACTGGAATACATTCAACCCGGCTATTTTTCTTGCCTGGCCGAATGATAGCTTGTTTTTTGAGTAAAGGTAAACAGCAATTTCCTGCTGTAGTTCATTAGCAGAAATCCGTGCACTTTCTAATACCTCATCACTGATTGTTAGCATCCCATTTCTTTCTTCAAAATTACAAAACCATTCCAAAACTCTTACCCATACTCTTTCATCCCCCAATGGTCGCCATCGATTCATGCACAGGCATCGCATCCTTCCTTAACTGTTCGGCTTCCCATCCGTTTTTTGCACGATGGTTGATTGCATGTAGTAATGCTGCCAGTAATTTTTCATCTGCCTTTTCGCTGCGGATAATCTCTTTAATATTGAGTACTCCATTATCATACAAGCAGGTTTTCAGCATGCCCTGCGGGGTAACGCGCAAGCGGTTACAGGTACCACAAAAAGTACGCGAGTAAGCGGCAATCACTCCTACCTTTCCCTGATGACCCGGAATCTGATAGTTGTAAGAAGTTGAAAACGGGCCGTCCGGTATTTTTTTAATTGCAGGAAATTTTTCTGTTATAAGTGCCATGATGCGCTGATAATTCCAGTGCAGGGAATCTGTATGCACATCTCCACCATTGAATGGCATTTCTTCGATAAAACGAACACTTACCGGTAGTTCTTTGGTGAGTTCAACAAGCGGTAAGATATCCTGAGCATTCTTTTCCCCCATTACCACTGCATTGAGTTTGACATCGATTCCATGTGATAATAATGCATCAAGGGTATGCAATACTTTTGGCAACTCATCACGCCTGGTAATTGCGAAAAAACGGTTACGGTCCAGCGTATCCATACTGAGGTTAACAGATTGGATACCCATCCTTTTCAATTCAGGAACTAAAGGAGCAGTCAATACACCATTGGTGGTAAGGGTAAGCTGATTCAGTCCGGGAAGTTTTGAAATGGACCAAAGCAGCTTCATTATATCTGTTCTTACAAAAGGCTCACCGCCGGTAATGCGGATTTTATCAATACCCATCTTCACCAAAAGAGCGCAAAGCCGTAACATTTCTTCAAAGGTCAGGATCTCTTTGCGCGCCAGCCAGTCAATTCCCTCTTCAGGCATACAATAGAAACAACGCAGGTTGCAACGGTCAGTTACTGCGAGGCGCAGGTAATTGATGAGTCTGCCATGATTGTCCTTCAGTGTCATTACTTTATTCTTATTCGTCGTGGAGGTAACTATCTATGAGGTGAAGCATGATTTCGCTCGTTACAGTGAAGTTAGTTATTATTTTAGCACGCATAGCTCATAATATCATGGGAGACAAGCGCCAATGTGAGGTAAGGATTCTAATCAATAACAGTGCGTTCGGTTGCTGCCGGGTAAAATTAAAAAAGCTGCCTCAAAATTAAGAGGCAGCTTCCGACACAATGGTCGTCGTAAAAAAGGACACCTGCGCTAACTGTTAGTTAGTGAAGGTGTCCATGTTTGATCTGTAGATCGCATGAATACCTCCTTTTTCTTTGATGAAAAATAAAAGTACAAAAAAGGAGAACATCAAAAAATGGGTGGTGATTAAGGTGGTGAATCGCATCATTCAAAATCTTTAACAGTATTTTCATTTTGATCTTTGTGGTTGCCTATTTTGAAACCACAGAAGAGGAGGGCTAGTCGCATCAAAAAAGATTTATTTTAGTATTTCGTTTTTCCCATTGTTGTTAGCATTTTTGAAAACACAAAGAACACAGAGGGGTAGTCGCATTAATCCAGTTCTATGAGTATTTCTCTTGGCTCTCTGTGGTTACCATTTTTGAAAACACAAAGAACACAGAGGGTGCATTGCATTAAGTAATATCTATGAGTAGTTTCTTTTTGTGCTTTGTGGTTACTTTTTTAAATATCACAACCTTCATAAAGTAAATCTTTTGTGAATGCCGGCAATAAAAAAGGGACCGTGAGTGCAGGCTCACGATCCCGATAAAAAACTAATCGCATCTACTTATGAAATGCTCAACTGAATTTTTTTCTCAATATCTGCTACTGCTTCTTTAAATTCCTTATCTGTATCCATCAGGTCGCGAACGGCCTGGCAGGAATGAATTACCGTACTATGATCGCGGCCTCCAAAGTGACGGCCAATCACCTTCAATGAATTTTTGGTAAAACTCTTTGCCAGGTACATTGATAACTGGCGGGCCTGCACCACTGCCCGTTTGCGGGTTTTTTCTTTCAACTTATCCATAGGCACGCTGAAATATTCGCAAACCGCTTTTTGAATAAAGTCGATTGACACTTCGCGTGAAATACTTTTTACGAAGTTCTTGATAATCTTCTTCGCCGTTTCAAGGTCAATGTCTTTCTTATTCAGCGAAGACTGGGCAAGCAATGAAATCAAAGCGCCTTCCAGTTCGCGTACATTGGAACTTACATTATACGCTACAAACTCCACCACATCATGCGGTAATTCAATTCCGTCCGCATACATCTTCTTTTCAAGTATCGCCATCCGCGTTTCAAAGTCAGGCACACTGATGTCGGTGGTTAATCCCATCTTAAATCGTGACAACAGGCGTTCTTCAATTCCTTCGAGATCACGTGGTGAACGATCGGAAGAGAGTATGATCTGCTTGCCTGACTGATGCAGGTGGTTGAAAATGTGGAAGAAGATATCTTGTGTCCGGTCCTTATTGGCAAAGAATTGGATATCATCTACCATCAATACATCAATCATCTGGTAGAAATGAATAAACTCATTTACCGCATTATTCTTCAGGTAATCGATAAACTGATTTGTAAACTTTTCAGAAGGCACATAAAGCACCGTTTTATCGCTGAAGTTCACCTTTACCTGGTTGCCAATAGCATGCAAAAGGTGCGTTTTGCCCAACCCAACTCCGCCATGAACAACCAACGGATTAAAGGATGTTCCGCCAGGCTTATTGGCAACGGCAAAACCTGCTGAACGCGCAAGCCGGTTACAATCGCCCTCTACATAGGTATCAAATGTATAGTTGTTATTCAGCTGTGAATCGATCTGAACTTTTTTCAGGCCGGGAATCACAAAGGGATTTTTAATCTGGTTACCAAGTACCATAGGTGCAATCACATCCGGGTTTTTACTTGCGCCCGTGTTATAAGTGGGAATATTTACTGTAAAGGGGGCATTGCTTCCTGCATTGCCATCCATTACGATCTGGTATTCAAGACGTGAATCCTTATCGAGTTCACGTTTGAGTGTTTTGCGTAGCAACGTTACATAATGCTCTTCCAGCCATTCATAAAAAAACTGGCTGGGTACCTGAATGGTCAGCACATTCTTATCCAGCTTAATCGGCTTAATCGGTTCAAACCATGTTTTATAACTTTGCAGGTTGACATTATCCTTAATGATTTTCAGGCAATTTTTCCAAACATCCTCTGCAATTCTGCTCATACTTTGGTGTTACTTTTTATTGGTGATTCAAAAAAATTAATTCTTTTCCAATGTATCTATTTCCTTTCGGAATAGTGCACAAACATGTGTTAAAAAAATTTGCAAAAAAATAATGTACCCCTCTTGACTTTTTCATGAATATTACAATCTGGAATTTTGTGTGCACAAATAAATTACTATTTCCCGCAAACGTACTACAGGTGCGAATATCGTGTTGAAGATTTTTTTTATCAAGGAGGAGAATCGTCTTCTGGCAAGCGTTTCAGCAACATTGCAAAGGGTATCTTTTCTGATGTTTTTATTTGGCAACCTCCATTTTGCTAAAAAAGTTAGCCATAAAAAGATGGTGCAATTTACCGGCCAAAAAGCTCCACGCTGTATTCTCTTCACTCCTTCTTGAATTCAGCGTAAAAAATACTACACTTTGCCACGAATTCATTTGCAACTTTATTCGATCTTCAAAAAAAATTTGGTAAGTACGCGCGATCTGATCTGAAATTAAGCGTGCGGAAAAAACTGCACCAGCCTATAATCATCTAAATCTTGTATTCTCCAAAAACCCTCCGTAATGCATCTGCAATTTCTCCCAGTGTGGCATATTGTTCTACAGCTTCTACTACTACAGGCATCAGGTTTTCGCCAGATCGTGCCTGCATTTCAATCTTTTCAATAAGCGTGTTTATCGCATTGTTATCTCGCATGGCTCTCAGTGCCTTCAACTTCTCTACCTGCCCCTGGCGGATGGAATCATCCACTTTAAGAATTCCCGTATGGTCCTTTTCATTAGCCGTAAATTTATTCACCCCTACTATTATCTTCTGATCCTGTTCTATTTCCTTTTGGCATACATAGGCCGAGCGTGCAATTTCGTCTTGCATAAATCCTTCTTCAATAGCTTGTACCGCACCTCCTATTGCATCAATTTTTTCTATGTATTTCCAGGCTGCAGCTTCCAGCTCATCCGTGAGTTGTTCCACAAAAAATGATCCGCCTAAGGGATCGACTGTCTGCGTGATACCACTTTCATGTGCTATAACTTGCTGTGTGCGCAAGGCAAGACCTGCAGCTGTTTCTGTAGGGAGACTTAAGGCTTCATCATAGCCGTTGGTATGCAACGATTGGGTTCCACCCAATACGGCAGCCATCGCTTGAATGGTTACCCGAACAATGTTATTCATTGGCTGCTGAGCGGTTAGCGTGGATCCTCCGGTCTGCGTGTGGAATCGCAGCATCTGCGCCCTGGGATCCGTTGCCCCCAGGTTACGTGTTATTGCTGACCACATTCTTCTGGCTGCCCTGAACTTTGCTACTTCTTCAAACAGGTTATTATGTGCGTTGAAGAAAAAAGAAATACGACGGGCAAAAACATTGATATCCAACCCGCGATCCATCGCTGCCTTCAGGTATGATTTACCATTTGACAAAGTGAAGGCTACTTCCTGTACAGCCGTTGATCCGGCTTCGCGAATATGATATCCTGAAACAGAGATGGTATTCCAGGAAGGTAACTCCTTACTGCAATATTCGAAAATATCGGTAATCAACCGCATCGACTGCTTTGGCGGATAGATGTAGGTTCCCCTTGCCGCATACTCTTTGAGAATATCGTTTTGCACTGTGCCGGAAATTTTTTTCAGATCAGCACCTTGCTTCCTGGCAAGGGCAATATACATGGCCAGCAAAATATAGGCAGTGGCATTGATAGTCATGGAAGTAGTGATTCCCTGCAATGGGATTCCATCAAACAATACTTCCATATCCTGAAGCGAGTCAATTGCCACACCTACTTTCCCTACTTCACCATCTGCCATATCATGATCTGAATCGTACCCGATCTGCGTGGGCAGATCAAAGGCAACAGATAATCCGGTGGTTCCCTGTTTCAGCAGGTAATGGTATCTCTTATTTGATTCCTGTGCTGTTGAGAATCCGGCATACTGGCGCATGGTCCATAACTTATCGCGATACATACTGCTATGAACTCCCCGGGTGAAAGGAAATTCTCCTGCATCTTCCTTAACTGCATGATTCAATTCTTTATAAATCCTTTTAATCTCTATTCCTGAGTCAGTAACATAACTTTTCAATTCTTTTTCTGCAGCTTTTTTTGGAGATTCCATCAGGTAGTTGGCTTTATGGCTTAAAGATAAACAAGTATCAGCTCGTATGGGTTACAGATCACTTCAAAAATAAGCCTGATCTTTTATTGTTAACCCTTGTAGTACGGGAATAAAAAAAGCTATAACACACCAACATATGACAAGCTGCCGGATGAAATTTGCCAACGGCATTCAGTTAATAAATTTTTCAGTGGCTTAGACAGTCTGATACTTAACAAGGTAATGCAGGGCTATATGAAATTCAAAAGGATAAATCAGCCGATTTTGCTTTCAGAAGATTTTCTTCACTTCCGTTTTTAAGCTATCCAATGCTTTTTGAGTAGGCATCACTTGTTCATTGTTAATGAAGTATTCAATAATTGCCCGGCTGAGGTCTTTTCCTGTTGCAGATTCGGCAAGATCAGACGCTACCCGGTTGACAATAGAAATAATTTCTTCTTTCACCTGCACAATCATCATCCAAACCGGTGCAGACACATACAACTGTTGCGATAAATTATGCTCAAACTCGAGACGGATGCTGGAAATAAGAGAAAGCTGAAGATCGCGTGCACTCATGCCGGGCTTATTAATTCTCGAAATCAGGTTGGTAGGTGTAATCCGCTCCAGGAAAAGAGTCAGTCGCTCATAAGCCTGCAGGCGAAGCGGCAGGGAATCTTTGTAATGAGCGGCCCGCAATTCCAGGTCCTTCTTACCATGTTCTCCATTGATAAACAGCTTAATGAGCAGGTATGCCGTCAGGAAAGTTATGAGAGAAGGAATGGTATATTTCAGAATCTCTAAAACATCGGAAAAATTCATAAGTCAGCCGGATTGTAAAGTCAACGAAAGTAGTACAAAACAATCAAAACGATGAACGCCTGCCGATTAAGGTTTGTTATGTAGCTTTGCGTCTTTAAAATTGAAACCTCATGAACGATCTATTGATAGAAAATAAAGCAACAGTTTCTAATGCTCCTGTCAGCCTCACTGCTACGGCTATTAATGAACTGAAGCGATTGCTGATTGCTGAACAGGTACCGGAAAGCAATGGACTGCGCGTTGGCGTGAAAGGTGGTGGCTGTTCAGGCATGACCTATATCTTAGGTTTCGACAAAAAAGAAGACACTGATGAGGAGTTTATGATCGATGGACTGCGAGTTTTCATGAATCCATCACACCAGCTCTATTTATTTGGTATGCAGGTTGATTACCAGGATGGATTAAATGCCCGCGGATTTGTTTTTGAAAATCCAAATGCCACAAAAACCTGTGGCTGCGGCACTTCCTTTTCTGCCTGACGAGGATTTATTTCAGGGCAAACTGTGATACGGCTTCCTTTTGCACTAAGCAACATTTATTCAGGATGAGTAGCAGCATTGTCTGCACCGATATCCTGCTTTTCAAAAAAATCTGACTTCATCTCCTGCAAGGCAGAAAGCACCGTAGACTTAAAATCCCTGAACTGAAGTCTTATACCATCACTGATTTCCTCTGTTACATTCAAATGATGCATATCATTCACAAAATTGCTCTGATCACGAATACTTAACATAGAGATATTTGTCTTGATCTTATGGGTTGCTGCCTTGGCAGCTGCCGGATTATTATTTTGAAGACAACTTTCTATTGTAGACAACTCTTTGGGTGTTTCCTCCAGATACATTTTTAGTATAGGATAAATGGCTTGCATATCATTGTCAAAGTAGTCATTTAGAAAATATAGATCATACTGCTTTCCTTCTGGCATGTTCTTCATGTGTTTTAGTCGGTGAGCTCTTCTATTAAATCTTAGTCTTTCCCGGACAGCCTGACAAGTGCCCATGGAAAACTTCTCCGCATCAAATTTAATAAATAGATGATCTTATCAACGCTGTAACCGGAAATGGGTGTAGGACAATTCGTTCATCTTGTCAAGCAATGGTTGGTGGGTTACATGGTTAAATGGTTAAATTGCTAAATGGTTAAATTGCTGCGGCGAAGCCGATCATTTGCTATTCTGTATTCACTAAGCTACTTTACTCACTTACTTAATACTTAATACTCAATACTCCATTCCAACACCCAATAATCAATTCCAATTTGACGTACTACCCAGGAAATTGCAATAGATACTTTTCTTCCTAAATCAGCGGCGCAGCCATCAAACTGAAGTATCCGAAAAGGTACTTCATTTTGTCTTATTCCATAGGACAGCTATGGCAGCATGCGAATCTGCGTATTTTTGCAAAAAATAAACGTCAATGGAATACCGTATTGAAAAAGATACCATGGGACAGGTGAATGTTCCCGCAGACAAATATTGGGGAGCCCAAACACAACGCTCTACCGAAAACTTCAAGATCGCGCAGGATATCAACAGGATGCCAAAGGAAATCATCCGTGCTTTTGCCTATCTGAAAAAGGCAGCGGCAATCACGAATTTTGAATTGGGTGTTTTATCAAAAGAAAAATGTGAGCTGATTGGAAAGGCATGTGATGAAATACTGGAAGGAAAACTGGATGATCAGTTTCCATTAGTTGTATGGCAAACAGGCAGCGGTACCCAAAGCAACATGAATATGAATGAAGTGATTGCTTACCGAGGTCATGTAATTAATGGCGGAAACCTGCTCGATGAGAAAAAAATACTCAATCCGAATGATGATGTAAACAAGTCACAGTCCAGCAACGACACTTTTCCAACAGCCATGCACATTGCTGCATATAGCATATTGAAGCAAACAACATTGCCGGGATTGTATAAGCTACGCAGCACCCTTGAGTATAAATCGAAGGAATTTATGCAGGTTGTGAAGATTGGCAGAACACATTTCATGGATGCCACTCCGCTTACGGTAGGCCAGGAACTCTCCGGCTATGTTTCGCAATTGAATCATGGCATAAGAGCCATTGAAAATACGCTTGCACATTTGTCGGAACTTGCTTTGGGTGGTACCGCAGTGGGCACCGGACTTAATGCACCAAAGAACTATGATGTTTTGGTTGCACAACAAATCGCTGAACTTACCGGATTGCCTTTTATTACTGCTGAAAACAAGTTTGAATCACTGGCGGCACATGATGCCATAGTAGAAGCGCATGGTGCTTTGAAGACAGTGGCCGTAAGCCTGATGAAAATAGGAAATGATATCCGCATGCTGGCATCAGGACCGCGGGCAGGCATTGGAGAATTATTTATACCTGACAATGAACCAGGTTCTTCTATTATGCCGGGAAAAGTAAATCCAACACAGTGCGAAGCCATGACAATGGTTGCAGCACAGGTGCTGGGAAATGACGTTGCTATAAATATAGGTGGTTCAAACGGGCACTTTGAGCTGAATGTTTTTAAGCCGATGATGATCTACAATTTCCTGCACTCTGCCCGGCTCATAGGCGATGTGTGCGTTTCTTTTAATGATAAATGTGCGATTGGAATTGAACCATTGTATGATAATATCAAAAAGCATGTAAACAATTCTCTGATGCTGGTAACGGCACTCAATACTAAAATCGGCTACTACAAAGCAGCTGAGATTGCACAGAAAGCACACCGTGAGCATAAAACACTAAAAGATACAGCAGTTGAACTCGGATATGTGACTGCTGAAGAGTTTGATGCCTGGGTGAAGCCGGAAGAGATGGTAGGGTTTTAGAGATTGCGGATTTTCGATTGACAATTTTCGATTGATCAGGAAGATCTGAATTTTCCTGTTTTCCTCTGATTTTCAATTTTTCACAAAAAAACGCTGAAAACCTTACTCGGCTTGATTTCAGTTTTTATTTTAGGTGAACTTGTCAAAACAGTGAGTAGTTCCTCAGACCTTACTGAAATTGAAGCACTATTTATAAAAGGCAAATGACTCATCCCTGTTTTAAAGGATCATGCCAGTTTTGATTTTGATAAAGACAATGAAGAGTAACGGCTAAATTTATTCTTCATTGGCAAACCGGATCTAAATTTGGCAGGCCCGGAGCTTTTGCAACTAAAATTATTTGATCTGTAAATTTGGGTGACCCAGTGAGGAAAACAGGAGATGCTGGGATTTTAGGGGATTGCGGATTTTCGATTGACCATTTTCGATTGATCAGGAAGATCTGAATTTTTCTTTAATAGATTGATTTTTAAGAGGTAAACAGACCATCAATTGATTTCGTCTTTCTTCCCAAACTTTTCCTTTAGAAAAATATACACCGAAGGAATCAATGAAACCAAAATAATTCCGATCACCACCGACTCAAAATTCTCTTTTACGAAAGGAACATTACCAAAAAAGAAACCTGCATAGGAAAAAATCACCACCCAGGCAAAGCCACCGATAAAGTTGAAGAGCATAAAACGTCCGTAATTCATCTGCCCCACACCTGCAATAAATGGAGCAAAAGTGCGAAGGATAGGCGCAAAACGTGTATAAACAATCGTCATAGACCCATAGCGGTCGAAGAATTTTTTTGTCCGGTCGAGGTATTCGCGCTTGATAAATCGATAATCTTTCTCAAACACTTTGGGTCCGATGTATCGGCCTACAGAATAATTCACCATGTTGCCACTAAATGCAGCAATAATCAGCAACACGACCATCAGGTGCACATTCAATCCGCTGCCATCCAATGCTGATATTGCTCCGGCAGCAAACAAAAGCGAATCGCCGGGCAATAACGGCATTACGATAAATCCGGTTTCACAAAAGATGATGGCAAATAAAATCAGGTAAGTAAGTGTACCATATTCAGAAGTAATAGCAGCGAGGTGCTGATCAATATGCAGAATAAAGTCAATAAGGGTCTGAAACAGTTCCATTCAAAAAAATTTCGGGCAAAGGTATTTAAATAATTGAGAGTGGCTGGAGAGAGTGGAGTGACGGATTGGCTGTATTCAGCGCAGTTGTTAAAGAATATCGGTATATCGGGGATGGAAAATTGCTAAACTGTTTAATTGTTAAATTGTTAAAATGACCGCTGGCAAACTGCAATGGAAAACGATAGAAATCTTATTTCTTGATTCATCCCTTCAGTCTTCAGTCTTACGTCTTATGTCTTATGTCTTATGTCTAATATCTAAGTTCGCCGCCGCCGGGATGGAAAATTGCTAAACTGTTTAATTGCTAAATTGCTAACATGACCAATAATAAACTGCATTGGAAAACAACAGAAGTCTTATGTCTTGGTTCCTTCCTTCAGTCTTAAGTCTTACGTCTTACGTCTCAGGTCATATATCTAAGTTCGCCGCCTCCGGGATGGAAAATTGCTAAACTGTTTAATTAAATTGCTAAATTCCTAACATGACCATTTGAACTGCAATGGAAAACGACATAAGTCTTATGTCTTAAGTCTTATGTCTTCCGTCTTAGGTCTTGGTTCTTGATTCTTGATTCTTGATTCCTAATCGTCCCAACATACACCACAAGTCTCCCTCATCCCTTCCCCACCAAATCCGTATTCAATCCACACTCCGTCTTTTTAAGCCCAAACCATCTTCCTTCACGTGAACCGGTTTCCATATCCAACTTTCGGGTGCAGGGTTCACAGCCTATGCTGAAGTAACCTTTATCTTCCATTGGGTGATGTGGAATATTATACTCCTTGCGGTATGCGTAAATCATTTTTGGCGACCAATCGAGCATGGGATGAAACCGTATGGTATCAAACGGCGCCGGTTCTTCCACCCTGAAACGCTTACGCACATCACTTTGATCACCACGCACACCATTAATCCAAACATCATGGGCAGCAAGTACCGGTTCCAGTGGTTGGGTTTTATTCAGATAGCAGCAATAATCAGGGTCTGAAGCAAAAAGTAATTTTCCACCCAAATCCTTTTGCATATTTTTTGGTGTAAGCGGAAAAACATTACGCACATCCAGCTCAAACATCCCGGCAATTTTATCCTTGAATGCAACCGTTTCCGGGAAATGATATCCGGTATTAATAAAAAAGACCGGGATGGATTTGTCAATCCTGCTGATGAGGTGCAGCAACACCAGGCTATGTGTTTGAAAAGAGGAAGTAGTGAAAAGTTTAAGTCCTGATTGCCGGTAAGCGGTAATCTGGTCCCTGATCGCATTAAAATCCATAGGATACCTGGTATTAGCTGTGAACTGCGCAATGATCAAATATAGTTCAAATGCAGCAGCTGCAAAAACCGTTCATTCCCCTAAAAAAATTTATGATTTCTGATGCCTGGCTATTGCAGGATTAAACCAATCCGCTGGCGCCTTTGCAAAAATGCAGGTCTGTAAATCTATCGGAATCTTTAGCTAACTCTTGAGCTATTCAGGTGGATGCAGGATACTTTCCAAAAATTCAGCATGAACCAATTTATTGGAGGCGATGAGTTCTTTGCCAAAAACAAAGTTACTTCCTCCGGAGAAATCAGTCACGCTTCCTCCTGCTTCCTGCACGATCAAAGCCCCGCCTGCTACATCCCAGGCATTCAGGTTGTATTCAAAAAATGCATCGATCCTGCCGCAAGCAACATAGGCCAGGTCAACAGCGGCTGAACCCAACCGTCTGATGCCATGACTGTTTTGAAAAAGGTAGCGCAGGGTATTGAAATACCGATCCACATGCGGGAAACTGCTGTAAGGAAACCCGGTTGCACAAAGGGCATTGCGTAACAACGGCGTATCTGTTACACTGATCTTCTTGCCATTCATAAATGCACCACCGCCTTTATAAGCAGAGAAGCATTCATCAAGATTTACTTCATACACCACTCCAATCAGCAAATCATCGTCTTGCTGCAGGGCAATGCTGACAGCGAATAATGGAATGCCATGAATGAAATTAGTGGTTCCATCCAACGGATCAATGATCCACCGCAACGATGCTCCGGAATCCTTCACCGTTTTTTCTTCTGTAATAAATCCCGCTTCGGGAAGCAATAGCTGCAAGCCTTCCACAATCAGCTTTTCGGCTGTAACATCTACATAAGAAACGAGATCGCGTTCACCCTTCTGAATCACATTGGATTGTGAAAATTTTTTACGCTCCGCAGCTATAAACAACCCTGTTTCCCGGGCTATTCTTTCCGTCTCTTTACAAATTTCAAAAAGATTCATATGCCTGTTTTCCTTTACAATCAATTACTGCCTGAAAAGACTTCAAACAGTCAAACAACACCGTTACATTTCAATCGGGATCCCATTTGATTACCGGCAGATTCATCACTCAAATTCCGGATTTTTCTGTTTACTGAATCGCCGGACAAATGCATACAACGACAAGAAAATACTGAGCAAGATTGCAGCCCTACCCAGGTAATCACCATATCGCACATAGAAAGTCAATTCAGTATTTGCATGCATGGTTGCCTTAATTGCTGCCGGTTGCCACCATGCCGTTGCCTGCATAATATCGCCACGCTGATTAATAAAAGCCGATATGCCTGTATTGGCAGATTGTGCCAGATCGCGACGTGTTTCCACAGCACGAAGCCTGGCATATTGCAGGTGTTGCTTGTAACCTGCGGTATTCCCCCACCAACCATCATTGGTTATCACGAAAAGCAAATGGGCACCACGTTGTACATATTCAGTAACATACTCTCCATAAACAGATTCGTAACAGATCATCGGCGCGGCACCGGTTGAATCGGGACTTTTAAAAACCTCACGCTCATCCTGCTTACCCAGACTCCCACTAATGCCGCCCATTTGAATCGATAAGGGCTCGAGGAATTTGAAAAGCTCCGGATAAGGCATCTGTTCCACTCCGGGAACAAGTTTTGACTTATGATAGAAAGGAATATGATCAGTAGAATCCATTTGAATAGCCGTGTTAAAGGCATCATACCAAAAATGTCCTCCTTCTGAATAACGTGCTGTGGATGTTTCACTTTCTTCATACTTCATATAGGCATTGATACCTGCCACCAGCTTCAGCTTAGGGTAAGGAATTAAAAACTGCCTTAGCAATACAATGGATTTATCGGCTTCCAGGTTATTGATAAATATGCCTTTCGGAATTGCAGTTTCCGGCCAAACAAGGTAATCCGTTTGCTGATTTGTCTTTTCAGCTGATAATTGAAACATGGTTTGCAGTTGTTGTTCCAAAGTACCCGGGTCAAATTTTTCTGTATAAGGATTAATGTTTGGCTGAACCAAGACAACCTGCTTTTCCGTTCCTTTTTCCCGGTAGGTGAAATAGAGCAACAACGAAATGATGGCAGGAATTAAAAGCACTGCCAGCACTGCCAGATAGTTCCTTTTCAACAAAGCATATCCTTGCATGGCTGCATTACGCTGCATCATTTTCCGCATCAGTTTATAAATCAAAATGTTTGCTGCGAGAATCCAGGCAGTGCCACCAAAAACTCCGGTATATGCATACCACTGCACGAATTGCGGAAACTGCGCGAAGCCATTACCGAGAGTCAGCCAGGGCCAGGTAAGGTCCCAGCGTAAATGAATAAATTCAAAAGTGATCCAGTATGCTACCAATGAAACATAACCCCATGCGGCACCCAGTCTTTTTTTTGTGTGGTGAAATGCCAGCAATGGAATACACATTAATAATGGATTGGCTGTATTGGCGAATATGCCGGCAAAGGCAGTTGAAATATCTTTGGTGCCAAACACCGTTGCGCCCACCCACCACGTAGTGAGCAGGTTCCAGCAAAGCAATGCCAGGTATCCGTATCCGAAAAAGGATTTTGCCGAATTGTTTGAAGATGCACACCTCTTCCAGCCAAAGTACCGGCACAAATCCGATGAATAACAACGGGAAGAAAGGCAATGGTGGCCATGCCAGCCACAACAACAGACCCGCGCTAATTGCCAGAAAATATTTTTGTCGTTTCTTCATGAAGCGTGTTTCATCCCGCAACGTATTCTTTAAGTTGATGGTAATCAAAAAAAAATCGCAGTTTGCTATTCAATAATGCTAACCATTTGTAAAGGCAATTCAAATCAATCCCTGGACAACCACGACTATTTCACCCTTCACTTGCTTGTCTTTATAATGCGCACCTAATTCCATTAATGTTCCTCTCTGTGTTTCTTCATACAGCTTGCTGATTTCCCTGGAAACGCTGGCCTTCCGGTTAGCGCCGAATGCCTGTAGCAATTCTTCCAATAGTTTCTGAAGCCGGTTGGGTGATTCATAAAATAGGATGGTCCGGTTTTCAGAACTCAACGTCTTCAGCCTCGTTTGCCTGCCTTTTTTCTGTGGTAAGAATCCTGCAAAAACAAATTCATTGACCGGAAACCCGGAGACCAACAAGGCAGGAACAAAAGCGGTAGGTCCAGGCAAACAAGTAATGGCAACTTGTTCTTTCAAACATTCGCGGATGAGTAAGTAGCCTGCATCAGAAATTCCGGGCGTTCCGGAATCGGAAATCATGGCCATTTGCTCTCCATGCTTCAGCCGCTGTACCAGTTGTGGTGTTATTTCATGCTCATTGTGCTGATGATACGGAAGCATTGGAGTACTAATGTCAAAATGCTTCAGCAATATGCCTGACTTCCTCGTATCCTCCGCAAGAATGCAATGTACCTCCTTAAGCACCCTGATGGCACGTAAAGTCATATCTTCCAGGTTGCCAATTGGTGTAGGTACGATATAGAGCATATTACTTTTCTTTCATTCACTTAATGCAGCAATCAGGCGCATTACAAACAGTTGCAGCTAAAATGTTTCGACAAAGTCTGTCAAAAGTTTAATCAGGTCATCATACTCCGTAAGCGGCAACGTTGCCGGCAGGTCCAGCACATCATGATATGCAGAGATACCACCCATGGTATAGATGAAAAAACAGGGAACTCCTTTTTCATAAAATGGATAATGATCACTGTTGGCTGCCTTGCCTCTCGGAGAGACCACTTTCAGCAACTGCTGCCTTTCATTCAAACTAACCAGCTGATCAAATTGCGGTTTGAATTCGGTGGCATTCACAACTTTAATACCTTCATCCCCGGTGCCAACGATATCCAGGTTCACCAGAAATTTTATTCGTGAAAGCGGAAATAACGGGTGGTTCACGTAATACTGAGATCCTAACAAACCCAACTCTTCTCCGCTGAAAAAATAAAAACAACGGAGTAGTCCGGCGGATTTGCTGCATAGTATTTCGCCAGGTTCAAGACCATGGAAGTGCCGCTTGCATTGTCGTTAGCTCCCGGAAAATAGGTTCCGTCGCCCATCTGTCCTAGGTGGTCGTAATGCGCAGAAAACACCACAAAAGAATCAGGTGCACTGCTGCCTTTTACATAGCCAATCACATTCTGCGTTTTGTATTGTTGCTTCCATTTACTTTCGATTGATAACGATACACTGGTGTTCTTGTCAATCGGTAATGGGCCTTTATACTGAAGCTGGCACCAGGATAACTGCTGCTGAGAAGCATGCCAGGTCAGTTTTTTTTCACTGCATTCTACAATTCCAACGGCGCCAAAGGCATCTGATTCCGCAACTGCCTGTTGCCATAGTTTATACTGCATTTTGCTGAAACTGTCCCTGGCAATAAACAACAGGATTTTAGTATTATTCTGAGTGGAGAGTTTCCTGATGATTGCGCTGACGGCTTCATAAGTTGTATCACTGTTTTCTTTATTGATCGCAAGTGCTTTGTACTTCCCTTTACACGAACCGGAACCGGCATCAACTAAAAAATCAATGCCGGGCACGAGTCCTTTGCCGGCAATGCTGAACTTCATGGCTCCCGGAAATACATTTGCATCTAAACGATAATCCTGGAAATAGTGATCATTAAAAGACTTTACGTCGGCAATCTTTAGTTCATGCTGAATAAAATGAGCAGCCTTCCAATCACCGGAATCAACATATCCCCTTCCATTCAAAGCCTGTGAAGTAAGTGTATTAATCACACGACGTGCATACTGCAAGGAAAGGGAAGATTCACTTTGCTGCGCAACAACCACCTGTGCGGCAATGCAAAAAGATACTGTGAGTAACAGGCAAACCTGCTTCATTGCACGTCGATACAAGCAATCAACAAATGAAAAAGCAGGGCAACCTCCCGTTTTAGTTGCACCATTATTCATGCACCTCAATTTCAAAGTATTCCATTACCGGGTTGGCCAATAGTTTCCTGCAGGCATTCTCTACTATCGTTTTTGCTTTCTCCACGTCTTCCGCTTCCACCTTCAGGTGCAGGTGTTTGCCGATCCTGACCTCTGTGATTGTATCAATCCCAAGATTCTTCAATCCATTGAGTACTGCTTTGCCCTGCGGATCAAGCAATTCTTTAAGCGGCATTACCTTTACTTCTGCGATGTAAGTCATATGGCGTTCTTTTTATTTCGGATTAATGATTTGGGATTATATCCTGCTCCTTTCTTTTCCGCAAAGCAAACTGTACCATGCAAATAAGAATATACAGCAGTATTACAGCTGCAATGCCGGTGTATTTTAACAACACGATCAACAGGAAACTGATTGCCATGAAAACAAATTGTACCTCATTGCCTTTCCAGGTGAGTGATTTTGTCTTTAAAGCAAACATGGGAATCTCTGCTACCATAAGCCAGGAAAACAATACAATGATGCTGTACAGCAACCATTTGTTTAACAGCAAGGGCGCCAGCTGATAGGCATTGGTGAAAATGATGAGCGGAAGAGCGGCGGCAAACAATGCACTGGCAGGCGTAGCCAGGCCGATAAATCCTGCATGCTGCCTTTCATCCACATTGAATTTCGCCAGCCGGTAAGCTGCACAGAGGGCAATAAAAATGCCGGAAGCAAATAGATCATTGGTGTGTAGAGTGCTGCCGGTTCCAGCCGCCATGCTCCGGCAAGCAACTGGTAATAAATGCAGGCAGGCAGCACGCCAAAGGTTACCCCATCGGCCAAAGAATCAAGCTGACCTCCAATGGGCGAATGCGCTTTGAGTAACCTGGCAAAAAAACCATCAAAGAAATCCAGCACCGCAGCACCGAAAATCATGAAAGAAGCCAGGTACAGGCGATTATTGAATCCGAAAATAACTCCCAAATTTCTTCCGGATGGATCCAGTTCATTTAATGCTACCGGGAATACATGATCGTTGAAGACAAAGACGATGCCCATGCAACCAAGGAACAGGTTGCCCAGCGTAAGCATATTTGGAATGTGCCTGATGATAGCGTTTTGTGCCATTTAAAAAAGCGGAAGCGAAGATAATCCTGTAACAGGAGATTCTCTAATATTATGCAGCAGCCAGATAACTGTGGTTCTTAAATAATGAAAGTTAGCATGGCTTACACTCAATGTTGCAAGCCGCTAAAACAGCACACTTAATGCAGAAAAAGGTCAAGCAGTTTGGTTTCACTGCCTTCTACATTTACAGAACTGCCGGTGGAATAAAGCACCAGCCCATTGGTATCCAGCTTTTCTGAATACACATAATAAGGTCCATCCTGCAACGGAAATAAGGAGTAATAGCCGGAAGGCCCGGCCGTTACCACCTTATCAAATGCATTTGGCTGATCTTGAAACACAACAATAGATTGATACAAGAAAACCTGTACCCCTTCAGCCGGTAATTCAACCTGGATCAAATCGTCGATATAGGTGACCTTGCCTTGTATCACATTCTTTTTAGAATTACACGAATTCAAAGCAAATAACAGCAATACGGGCAGCACAAACTGCCTTGTAAAAATGTGCTGACCGTATTGATGAAATTCACTCCACATCCAATGTGAAGTTACCCAGAAGTGATTTAATTCTCCAAATTATTTTAACGTGTTGGGCATACTAAATCAATTAATGAAAGATGATTTTTTCTGTGGCCGACCAGGAAGCAGCCTTCACCTGCACCAAAAATAAACCGGAACCAACTTGGGGCAAATCGAAATGGTTGATACCCTGATTATATTGAATCACATCCTGACGAAGCATTCTGCCACTGAGATCAAAAAAGGTAATCGTAGCATTTCCTTCTTCTTCAGCTGTGAATTCCAACGAATAACTGCTGCCATTTCCGAAGATGCTAATCTCATTTTCAGCATCCGATGCCAGGCGACCTACCTCAGCAGTCTTGTCGCAACCTGAAATCTTGAGTTCAATTCGGTTACCCGACTTATTCACCGTTACGTCTTTCAGAGAAATGAGCCCTCCGTTATAGACAAATGAACCACTTTGAATCTTGGAATTGGAATTATCAAAGTTCTTCCACTTGATCGTTTCACCCGGATTGGGTTTAAAGTTTTGCAATCTGCGAAAAGTGATATCCGTTTTGCAGGTATTGTATTGTTCAGGATCCAAAACACCACCTACATAATAGTTCTTAATAAAAACGGTAGCACTGAAGTCACACTTCTTATCAGAAACATTTTCATCCCAATCGAGATATCCATTATAGGCCCCATACTTATCTCCTGATGAAGGTGAGCCATTGCCCGGATCCTGGTTTATAGAACAATTGGAAAATGCCGGATACGCTAAATTGGTTTGGTACTTGTAAAAATCAGGAGTGGTTTCTTCAGGAAGATAATCCTTGCCATCGCCTCCATGAGTTCTCTGATCCCAAAAGAATACACCGCCGACGTTGTTCGCATTCAGCGTATCAAACCAGGAGATGATTTTCACGGACCAGATAACAGAATTATCCTTTTGCCATGCACATCAAATATCAATGGCAGGTTAAGATCTCTTTTGATATTCAGCAGCTCACGTGCATCGAGGGCTTCATAGATAGAAAGGGGAAGGCCTGTTGACAGATCATTTAGATCCGTTGGAAGATTGGTTGCACTTTCACCCCACATCTGTTCATAGAGTACTCCTTTGTTACCAACCGGTTTCACAAACATAGGTTCTACGGATGCATATACAGCACTGATTTCATCAGGATATAAAAGTGCGGTGAGCAATGCACCGTATCCGGAAGCAGATACTCCCTTGGTGTAAACCCTTGTTGTATCTATCGGCAAATTTTTTTTCGCCCATCGTGCCGCTTCTATGTATCGTTTCTGGCAGTACATCTTAATAGTACCATTTGCCGGTATAGGATTAGCATCGCTATAGATGTTAAAGTTTTCATGGTACCCTGAGTAGTATGCATTTTCGCCAACGCCCACTCCAGTGCCACTTGGCAAAGGAAGCCAGTCATAAACACCAAGCACATAGCAGTTGGTAATATCAGCATCCAGCCCTACTCCTGAATTAATAGCAGCGCCGGCTCCTTCAAAAACAATCATCAAAGGATAAAGGCCGGCAGTTCCTCTCTTGGCAATATAAAAGTTAAAGCCAAAAGATCCGGTGCTGTTCATTGCAGGATTGAGTGCTGTTTCCTGGTTATTTACAAATTGTGTGTAGTAGTCCTTCGTTTCATTTCCGGTAGAAACCGTTTGCTGAAAAACAGGTTTGGCTTTCGCTACTGACTCATTCACAGCTGAGGTGAGACTGTTTTTTACCGGTAGTCACGGTTTTAGATTCTTCACCGGTTACCAGGTCGGTAACAGTTACAGCGTAGAAGTAGGGTTGATTGGAGGTGCAGGTTACTACATACAATCCTTGAGTTGCCTGTAGCGGCAAACCGGTATCCTCAATTTTAAAATATACATCACCCGGAAGATCCGTGGATAGCTGTATGTTCTGCGCAGAATTATCGCGCACAAATCCCATGAACTTGGAAGTGGTTAATTGACTACCCGTTGTAAATTTTGAAGTACTCCTGTAGATATTATACTGCATTTTAGAACCGGTGGGATTGGTCCATGTGAGAAAGACCTGTCCATTCTTGCAGACTCCTTTCAGATTCGTGACAATGGCACCGTAAGATGTACTTGCTGTAAACAGTACAGCCATGAAAAAGATGGCTGTACTTAAAAGGGGATTTTTTAAAAACTGTTTTGGTGTTTTCATGGGTTAGTGGTTTGAGTGGTGTTTTAAGAATAAATGTAAGCTGACCGGGTAGCTGCTAAGTATGCAAGCCTTAGCAATCCCTTTTAAGAACCAGAATTTTATTGGCTAACTGAAATCTTCAACCACTGCCAGGCAATCCCGGCTTTGCTTTCCCTGGTAGTTCCATCAGTATTACAGCCGCTTATCTTGACAGCAACAATGCACTGCAAAAAAGCTGCTTCTGTTGTGCCTGATTATCCAATGCCTTCCCGCTGCATTCACTTTCTTCTCGGCCGAACATTTAATCCGACCAAAAGCTAATGAGAAGCATGAAGTCAAAGGGAGGCCGCAAGAGGAAGCCCTTGCGAACAGGTGCGCCCTTAACAAGAATCGCGCTAAAAATTGCAGAAACACCCCATCCGGCGACTATTTTAAATCATGCATTTTTAATGTCTTGAATCAAAACATATAGCGCATTATACTTTATAACTATATTGATGAAAATAACATATGTTTTCAGCGTTTAAAATGTTATGATTTTCTGCAAAGTGTATGATCCCCGGGAAAAATTACTTTAAAATATGCTTCTTCCGGATAGGAATGTCTTAAGAAAGCGAGCATCATGATAGTCGCCTCACCAAAGCTGCTACATTCTCCACATGTTTGGTTTGTGGAAAGAGGTCGAAAGGACGTACCCTTTCTACCTGGTACTTTTCACTGAGGAGTTGCAGATCGCGAGCTTGTGTCGTGATATTGCAACTTACATATACAATTTTCTCAGGGGCCATTTCCAACAATTCCTTCACTACATCCGGGTGCATACCTGCCCGGGGCGGGTCGGTAATAACAACCTGAGGTACGCCGTTTTCCGCATGAAAAGTATGATCCAGAACTTTTGCAATATCAGCGGTGTAAAATTCCACATTGGTGATCTGGTTGATGGACGCATTTATTCGGGCATCCTGAATTGCCTGTTCTACCTGTTCAATGCCAATCACTTTTTTACAGTACCTCGCAAGGTATAGGGCTATACTGCCGGTTCCGGTATAAAGATCATAAACCAGCTCCGAACCTTTTAAACCCGCAAACTCCTTTACGCAATAGTAGAGCCTTGCTGCCTGCCTGGTATTGGTTTGAAAAAAGGACTTTGCACTGATCCTGAATTTAAGATCGCCGATATATTCAAAGATCGCATCGCTGCCTGCAAAAGTGATCACTTCGAGGTCATAAATAGTATCATTCTGCTTCCGGTTGATCACATACTGCAGCGAAGTGATTTCAGGAAAGGTGGTGCTGAGAAAATGCATCAACAGCGCGATGTGTTTTTCATCGGCATGGGCGAAAGCCACCAGCACCATCACCTCACCTGTAGTAGTCATCCTGATCATCAGGTTACGCAACATGCCTTTCTGGTGGCGCAAGTGAAAATACTCGTAGCCATTTTCAATGGTAAAAGCTTTCACTGCCAGCCTGATTCGGTCACTCAGTGCAGGTTGCAGGGAACAGGATTTTACATCAAAAACACGGTCGTAGGCACCCGGCAAGTGAAAACCTAAAGCGGGCTGTATGGGCTGCCGGTTATCACTGTAGAATTCCTCCGGCGGAACCCACTCCCGATCAGAGAAGGTGAACTCCAGTTTATTTCGATACCCTCTCTCATCAGCACCACCGGCTATCTGCTCTTTTGATTGTATCGTTACCTTGCCCATACGCTCCAATGTATCATACGCCAGCCACTCTTTGCTTCTTAACTGTTCTGAATAGGCCAGGTGCTGCCACTGACAACCGCCGCATTTGCCATAGTGGATGCAAAAAGGTTGCACTCTGTTTGGAGAAGGTTGCAGTACTTCCGTCACATCAGCCTCCATCCAGTCTTTTTTCGACTTTGTTACACGAACATTAACCAATTCGCCGGGTATGGCCCCCCTGATAAAAACAACTTTTCCCTGGTAATGACCTATTGTTTTGCCTTCATTGGCAAAAGCGGTAACAGGTAACTGCTCAATAATTTGTGTCGGTCGCGGCATAAGTGCTCGCAAGGTACGCTGCCAATATGATAAATATCCATTATCCCTCAAGGCGGGGGTACGACAATTTGTTCATCTTGTCAGACAATGGTTGTTGGGTTAAATTGTTAAATGGCTAAATTGCTAAATTGCTGCGGCGAAGCCGATCACTTGCTCACTTACTCACTTACTCAATTTCAACACCCAATTTGTCGTACACCCCCTTCAGGTGCGTGAATATCAAAATGTCGCTTTTCAAGAAATTCTCTTAAAAATTGCCTTCTAAATCCAGCAAATAAAACTCGCAGAACTAGATTAAGAAGTTCTTCTTTGCGTGTTTTGCGAATTTTGCGAGACAAACAACCCATCTGAAACATGAGCTCTTAGTGAGGAACTGTTCCTTATAACCAAATATTTAAACAGTATTTCCGCGTCAATTGGGTATGCACCCGTTAGTTGGGGTGTACGACATATCGTTTAGCTTGTTAAGCAATGATTAGGTCCCGCAGCCATGCAATGCCAATTGAATATTGAATTTTAGTTGTTGAATTTGAGTATTGAGTATTAAGTATTTGAGTAAGTGAGTAAAGCAGAGTAGC
The DNA here is from genome assembly GCA_016704325.1 of Chitinophagaceae bacterium. Taxonomy (GTDB): domain Bacteria; phylum Bacteroidota; class Bacteroidia; order Chitinophagales; family UBA10324; genus JACCZZ01. The sequence goes on along the minus strand of JADJAG010000004.1, from coordinate 216,511 downwards.
GATTACAGAATAGCAAGTGATCGGCTTCGCCGCAGCAATTCAGCAGTTTAGCCATTTAGCCATTTAACCCACGAACCATTGCTTGACAAGATGAACGAATTGTCATACACCCGTTAGTTGCACTCCATTAGTTCGTTACCTAAAAATAGATATCTTTGCCTCCTCCAAAAAATAACCAAACCCATACATTTCAACTCCGTATGAAACTTAATTTAATCGTATTAGCGCTACTGCTAACAACTTACTTTGCACAAGCTCAGGCACCTGAAAACCCAACATTGTTCACTATTGGAAATGAAAAGGTTTCCAAAAATGAATTTGTTAAAGTATACCAGAAAACCAATGTGAGCGGTGAAGCTGACTTCAGCGAAAAATCTTTGCGCGATTACCTTGACCTCTATGTCAATTTCAGGTTGAAAGTAAAGGAAGCCAGGGATATTAAGCTGGACACTACGGCTGCCGTTATGAATGAATTTAAAACGTACCGGAGCAAGCTTACCCCAAGTTACATGTATGACACGGCTGTGGTGCGCGAAGCATACAACAGGATGAAGACAGACGTACATGTGGAACACATCCTCATAAAACTGGAGCCCAATGCCACACCGGCCGATACTTTAAAGGCTTTCAAGAGAATTACTAATTGGAGAAAACAGATTGTAGCCGGAAAAAAGAACTTCAATACCCTGGCAGCCGACTCATCCAGCGATCCTACTGCCAAAGACAATAAAGGAGATCTTGGCTGGGTAACATCCATGCAGGTAATTTATCCTTTTGAAACCGCTGCTTATAACACAAAACCCGGTACCATCAGCATGCCGGTTCGCACCCGCTTCGGTTATCACCTGATACGTACCATTGAAACGCGTCCTTCTCGCGGAACAGCCACGGTAGCGCATCTTTTTATAAAGCTTCCAAACAACGCCACCGAAGACGATAAGCAGAAAGCGAAACATAAAATTGACTCGCTGTACGGATTATTGAAAGCCGGAGGCAATTGGGATGAGCTTACCAAACAATTTTCTCAGGATAAAACTTCAGCTGCCAATGGTGGTAAACTTGCAGCCTTTGGCACCGGACAAATGGTAGCCGAATTTGAAAACGCCGCTTTTGCTTTGAAGAACCCGGGTGACCTTTCACAGCCTGTTCAGACGAAATTCGGCTGGCATATCATCAAATTGATTGAGAAAAAGCCGATGGGCAGCTATGAATCGATGAAAGATGATATCCGTAAAAAAGTGGAAACGGGCACATGGTCAGAATATTCAAAGGAATCCTTCATTAGTAAACTGAAGAAAAACTACAGGTACAAGGAAATTCCGGACACAAAAGGGATTTGCTTCGCAAAATGGATTCCAGCCTGTTAAAAGGTACCTGGAGTGATTCTCTCTGCAAACGTATGGTTACCCCAATGTTTGTGCTGGCAGATGCAGTATACATTGGTGAAATGAAACCCTTTCCCCAGAATGAATTTGCTGACTTTATTGTCAAGAACCAACGGAAGTATATGAATCTTGGCAGTATTGAAAATATGTACAACAAATTATATGAACAATACGTAGCCACCAGCGTGCTTGCATTTGAAGATGCACGTCTTGAAGCAAAATACCCTCCTTTCAAAGATCTGATGGAAGAGTATATGAATGGCATCTTACTCTTTGACCTTGCCAGTGATAAAGTATGGACCAGGGCCGTGGAAGACACCGTTGGATTGAAAGCATTCTATGAGCAAAACAAGAACAATTACATGGGTCAGGAACGTGCAGAGGTTACTACGTACACTGCCAAAAACCAGGAAGTAGCCGATCAGCTTGCCAAATACATGGCAAAAGGCACTTCCAATGATGCGATATTGTCAAAGATCAATAAGAAGACGAAGGATAACCTGACTATTTCCACTGAGGAGTTTGAAAAGGGCAAAGATTCAGAAATCGAAAAGCTTGGTTGGGAAGCCGGGAAAACATACACTGTTAAGACCGATTCCGCTATTCGTATGCTGAAAGTGAACCAGCTACTTCCTCCTGCACCTAAGCCATTAAATGAAGTGAAGGGTTATGTAGTGGCAGATTACCAGGAGTCGCTGGAAAAAGAATGGATTGCAGAATTGAGGAAGAAATATCCTGTTTCTATTAATGAACAGGTATTTAATTCAATGGTGAAGAAGTAAGACACGATTACCTGATTTCCCCCTTAGCTGTAATAAGCTGAGCAAAACTGATCAAAAATTTTACTGTACATGGAATAGCGCAGGGCATCAACCCGGCGCTATTCAGTTTCAGGCATTCTATGAAAGCATCCCAACTTATTCTCACCCTCCTGCTGCTCCTTACATTGGGATCCTGTGCCTTTTTTGAAAGTAGTGAAGATGATGAGGTGGCCATTGCCCGTGTGTATGATAAGTATCTCTATCAATCTGAACTGGAAGGTGTAGGCAGAGGGGCAGCGAGGCCGGAAGACAGCCTGCAGATAGTAAAGAATTATGTGGACAGCTGGATTCGCCACAACCTGCTGCTACGTTATGCGCAGGACAACCTGCCGGAAGAGGAAAAAATGTTGAATGATCAATTACGCGACTACCGTGAATCCCTGCTGATTTACCTGTATGAAAAGGAATTACTGGTTGATAAATTAGACACCGTGGTTAGTGAGGCCGATATACTTCAATACTACAATGAACATAAAGAATCCTTTGAATTGAAGGAAGGCATATCACAGGTGAAATACATCATGCTCCGGATGGAAACCCGGATTCAACTGGATTCAGTAAGGAAATGGATGCGGCAAACAACCCCCGACAACTATCCGAAACTGCGCGGATTTTGTAATGATAATGCTATGAGGTATTCCATCAACGACAGTACCTGGTACAATAAGGATGAACTGACTGCGTTACTTCCCGTCAACAAATTTAACCTCGAAAATGCACAGTATAACAAAAGCTACCTTGAGGTTCCGGATTCCGGTTATGCCTACCTGATAAAATTTGAAGACTACCGCATAAAAGGGGCCGATGCCCCGGTTGCTTTTGTACGGGAACAGATTGCCGGCATCATTCTCAATAAAAGAAAACTCAGTTTTATCAATGCTATTCATAAGAGCATTTATGAAGAAGCACTCAAGAAGAATAATTTCGAAACATACCTTGACTCATCGGGTAAGGTAATAAAGTAAAATAGCTGTAGCTTCGCCCTGCATCAAAAGCAGTTTTTCATTGAGCAGGAGTATTCTTTACAAAGGGCTTTAACTGCAAAACACCGGCTCATCCTTCAATTTGAAAATGATAGTATATTATCTACACGCTTTTAAGATTTTCAACCCTAACTGATTCAACGGCAGTGCGCACATTACTTCTTTTTGGTTGTCTACTTTTTAATACCCTGTTACAGGCTCAGCCCATGCTTGCCGATAAAATTGTAGGCATCGTGGATGACCGTATGATATTGCTCTCTGAAATTGAAGCACAATATCTCCAGAATACCTATCAGGTAACGGCACCAATTCCTCCCGACTATAAATGCGAATTACTTAACGCCATGCTCACCGAGAAACTGATGGTGGCGCAAGCAATCCTCGATAGTGTTGAAGTAACAGATGACCAGGTTGAGAATGAACTCGACCGCCGGGTACGCGCTTTTGCCAATGTTGCAGGCTCTGTGGAGAAGCTGGAAGAATATTATGGGAAATCAATCCTGGAAATGAAGGATGAATTCAGGCCACAGGTGAAAGAGAATCTACTGGCAGACGGGGAGAAAGCAAAGATTGCCGGTGATTTGAAAGTGACCCCTTCCGAAGTAATGGCCTATTTCAATAAGATTCCAAAAGATTCATTGCCTTACTATAATGCTGCTACCGAATTAGGTTTGTTAGTTATCTATCCCAAAGTAAGCGAAGCAGTTCGGGCTTACAGCAAAGAAAAAATCGGGGAATTGCTGACGCGGATAAAGAATGGTGAAGATTTCGCCACGCTGGCAAGTTCCTATTCCGAAGATCCCGGCAGCGCCGACAGAGGCGGTGAACTGGGCTTCGTAAACAGGGGCGAACTCGATCCTGCTTTTGAAGCCGCGGCTTTTGGATTGAAAAAACCCAATGAAGTCTCTGATATCGTAGAGTCTTCTTTTGGCTTTCATATTATTCAACTAATTGAGCGACGCGGAGATCGTATCAATGTGCGCCATATTCTGATTATACCCAAAACAACCTCTTACGATATTAATAATGCAGGTAAGCTGATGGATAGCATCTACTACCTCATTCAATCAGGAAAATACACTTTTACAGAGGCGGTAAATAAGTTCAGTGAAGACGAATACTCGAAAGGAAATGGTGGTATGATGGTAAATCCATCTACAGGTGCCAACCAGTTTGACATCAGTGAATTGGGCAACTATGATCAGAGCCTTGTACCGGCAACTGATACTTTGCAGGTTGGGGCAATCTCGAAGCCTATGTTATTTAGAAATGAAAGAGGGGAAACCGGTTTCCGCATCATCTACATGAAGTCAAAAGTAAAGCCGCACCAGGCCAATCTTAAAGATGATTACAACAGGATTCAGGATATGGCCCTGGGTCAGAAACAGGTAGATACTATCAATAAATGGCTGCTAGACCGTATTTCTAAATCATATGTGTTTGTAGCACCGGAATTTCATGATTGTAAGGTGATAAAAAAATGGATCAACAACAGCGAACAGTAATGAGTTATGCGAATGATGCAGCGGCAATAGACGGACTGGCTGCAAGCTACCATCAGCTTACAGGTGAAATCAATAAGATTATCGTCGGACAAAAAGAGGTGGTAAAGTATGTCCTCATCTCCATTTTTTGTGATGGACACAGCTTGCTCGTAGGCGTTCCCGGCCTGGCGAAAACATTACTTGTGAAAACTATTGCCGACGTGCTTGACCTCAGCTTCAAGCGTATCCAGTTTACGCCTGACCTGATGCCATCCGACATTATAGGCTCTGAGATCATGAATGAATCGCGCCAGTTTTTATTCAACAAGGGGCCCGTATTCGCAAATATCATCCTGGCCGATGAGATCAACCGTACACCTCCAAAAACCCAGGCGGCATTGCTGGAGTCAATGCAGGAAAGAAGCGTCACCTTTGCCGGACAATTGCATGCATTGCCTTTGCCTTTTTTCGTGCTGGCGACCCAGAACCCGATTGAACAGGAGGGCACTTATCCGCTTCCGGAAGCACAACTGGATCGCTTCATGTTTAATATTAAGCTGGATTACCTGGAGAATGACGAAGAAATTACCATGGTAAAAAATACTACTTCGTCGAGGAATGTAGCGTTGAACAAAATCATTTCCGGTACAGATATCCGGTACTTTCAGCAGTTAATCCGCAAAATTCCGGTGGCTGATAATGTATTAAATTATGCTGTGTCCATTGCGCGTAAAACGCGTCCCGGTCAATCGGAAGCGCCTGCAGTAGTTAATGAATATGTTTCATGGGGTGCAGGCCCGCGTGCCTCGCAATTCCTGGTGCTGGGTGCGAAATGTCATGCTGCTATTAATGGAAAATATTCACCAGATATGGAAGATGTAAAAGCTGTGGCAACACCCATACTCCGTCATCGCATTATTCTTAATTACAAAGCCGAAGCAGAAGGTATGTCTATTGAGGAAATCATTGGAAAAATAGTGTGATCACCGGCAATAAGCATGCTGCGATCCGGTTTCATGTTGTTTTTCTTTTTTCTGAAAATCAGGCAGCCGTAAATCTAACCAGCTAACCCTATCTTTAGGCTTATGGTTTCCCTCCTCCCTATTCTCATTAACTTCGTATTACTCACCTCCGTTAAGGCAAATGCCACATTTCTCACTACTGATTATCTGCAAAACGGTTATTGCATTACTACTGCCAATGAACTTTATAAAGTAGACTCCTCCGGGAATTTGCTTACCATTTACAACCAGAACCGGTATGGTAAACTGGAATTCATAGATGCTACCAATCCAATGAAACTGGTTTTGTCATACCCTACTTATGGTACCCTGGTACTGCTCGACAATAAACTAACTGAGATCAGCACGCTGTCCCTCCGCACGATCAATATTCAAAGCTATAGCGCTGCATGCTTTTCTTCTCTTGACAATAACATTTGGGTATTTGATGACCAGGATTATAAGTTGAAAAAAATTGACAGAAATAATGATATCGTAGTGGAAAGCGGTGATATGTTTTCCCTGGTTGGAAAAGCACTGCACCCTGTATTCATGCAGGAACAAGATCAGTATGTTTACCTGACCGATCCGGCAGAAGGCATCGTTGTATTTGATATCTACGGTACATACTATCAAACCCTGCCATTCACAGGCATTGAGAAATTTCAGGTTCGCAGCGATCAGCTATTCTTCCGCGAATCGAACAGGTTGCATGTCTATCACCTCAAAACACTGCAAACCAAATACATTGAACTGCCCGGAACCCTGGATATAAAAGATGTAAGGATTGAAAAAAACAGGCTGTACCTGTTACATGAAAACAACCTGGATATTTATAGTTATTAGCAGTTCCGCTTAAAGGCAACTTGTCCTACGTCTTGAGTCCTGTGTCTTGAATCCTGAGTCCTGAATCTGAATATCCGATCTATGTATCACTCAGACTCTTCCTCTTTCAGCCCTTTGCCGAGCCCTAACATTTCATAGAGTGTAGAGACATCATAAACATTTCGATTCAGTTTATTCGACAAGACAATAATGCTGGTGCCCGCCTCCGGATTTCTCACGAATAACGTATTGTAACCACGCCACCACCCATTATGGTAAATAATTCTGGAACTGTCTTCAAACTCCTTCAGCCGCCAACCGAGACCATAATTTTTCTGTCCCGGCTTTTCATAACTGTATCCTTTGTAACACTCATCCAATAAACTCTTGTCTAACAACATACCATGATTCAGTGCCTGGTCAAACAGGTACAGGTCCCAGGCAGTAGTAAAAATTCCTTTATCCCCGGTCACGCCGTCATACGGCACATCTTCCACCTGTTGCCACTTGCTGCCAATGTAACCGTACGTTTGGAGATCAGGCCTGAGTGAATCTGATGGTGTGCTAACATAGGAATGAAACATATGGGCAGGAGCAAAGACCTGTTCTTTTAAAAATTCTGCGAATGTTCTGCCACTCACCATTTCTACCAGGTAAGCAAGCAATGCATAATTTGTATTACAATACTGAAACCTGCGCCCGGGAGTTGCTTGCAACGCCGGTTTGTTGCTGATGTAATATTGTACCACATCAGCATTGGTAATGTAGCTGTCAGATTTAAGATCAATGGTATCAAAAATGTAAATGTAATTCGGTAAGCCGGACCGGTGATTCAATAAATGCCGAATCGTAATACTATCATAAGGGAAATCCGGAATATATTCCGTAACATGATCATCGATATTCAATTTTCCTTTTTTGTGCAGTATCAGCACAGCCGTGGCGGTAAAAGGTTTTGACACCGAAGCCAACTGAAATGTGGAACTATCTGAAAGAGCGGTTTTCTCTTTGTAATTGCTGAAACCAAAATTATTACGATAGATCACTTTCCCGTGATGTGATACCAATACAGCACCGTTCAGCCCCGCAAGTTTTACCTTACGTTGAAAAAAGGTATCTATCCTGTAGGCCAGCAAATCATCGCTTGCAGTAAGTATGCCGGGCTGTTCCCATTCATACTTATCGATATCCTCCCGCGCAGCACTTTTATTGCAAGCCTGCGTTGGCAACAGCAGGGTAATCAACCATAGCAACGCCGCTTTTCTCACCGGACCAGACAAATTGGATAGTTGTTTACACTTCATTGTGGAGCCGCGAAGATATTTCAATTTGACCGATCAACCGACCGTTAGTAAAAAAGTATTGCACACCTTAGTAAATCTGTGTTGCTGATATGCGCCCCAGCAATTAATCACCTTGACTATTTGCAAATCATATCAAATCACTACCGATTCTTACACTTCCTATAATAAAATTTTTCGTAATTCATCATTTTTTGCAGAGAAAGTTTTTAAAATTCTATAAATTATATTTGAAAATTACTTTGAAAATTGCTTTTGATGAAACATTTTTATGACTCCTAAGTTTAAATGATTGTTTAGGAAGCACAAAATGTTCAATCCTATGCATCAAGACTAAGCATGCTTTTGTGGCGGGAGCATCTTGAGGTGCATTAAATAATTGTAACTGTTTGCTGGCAGATTCTTTTCCGTTTAATTCGGATGGCTTTTTTTTCTGAATTGTAGGTTGGCAAAGTTGTCTGATTTACAAAGAGCGGTTGCACTTTATCACCGAAAGTTTTTAGAATAGTAAAGTGCAGATTGATCGAATTACTTTTTTCTTTACGTTTAAAATCAAGTGATTAAAACACAGTCCGAAATTCTTTAATTGACCTATGGCAAGTCAGGTGCCGCAATTCAGTTAAAGTGATGTTGTAATCACCTAAAATTTATTTTCGCATGAAACTGTTTTTTACAATTTCTATCCTGATACTGCTTTCAGCTGGGAAGTCTCTTGCTCAATGCGCTTTGCCAAAACCTACCGATGTAAAAGTGGATGAAGTGTACAGTTGCAATGCAACGGTATCATGGAGCCCGGTGGCCGGTGCTGCTTACTATATGGTAAAGTATAAGGAAGAAGGCGGCTCCTTTGTTTTATTACCCAATAACATTACAACAACTTCTTTTCAGTTTACCGGCTTATTACCAGCCAAGTCATATACATTTGCTGTTGCTTCTTATTGTGCAAACAATAGTAATAATGGATGGAAGCAGGTAAAGAAGACCACCTTAGAGTGCTCTGCCCCCTTATCCCCCGCAATCAGCAATATCAATAACCAGGGTGCTACTTTTTCCTGGTTACCACGATGTGGCTCCACTGTTTTTAAAGTGCGTTATAAACTAAGTACCAGTGTGAACTGGACCAACCTGCCTACTACCACAGCTACTTCCCATGTATTCACGGGTCTGGCTCAAAACACATCTTATGACGTTAGTGTGCAAAGCAATTGCGGTACGAAGAATTCAAAATGGACAGAACCAGCAACTACTTTTGTCACTCAAAATCCGCCACCGGCGGGCATCAGCAAGCCCAATTTTATAGTCATCTTACTCGACGATGGCAGGTTCGACAGTTACCAGCCTACCGGAGGCCCTGCCTGGTTTCAGACTCCTTCCATCAACAGAATTGCCAATGAAGGTGCTAATTTTAGCTATGCGTTTCCGACTACTTCACAATGTGCACCCAGCAGGGTTTCAATCTATACAGGCCTTTATGCTCACCATCATGGCGCTTTAGATAATGAAACAAGAATGGCTGATAGCCTTCCATTGCTTCAACAAATTCTCAAAGACAGCGGATATTATACCGGTTTTGTAGGCAAGTATGGACAGTTGCAAGGTAAACCGGTTGGATTTGATTATTGGGCAACAAGTGATGGAAACATTTTCTTCAATGCTAATTTTAATATTAACAATGGGCCTGACACGATTATTCAGGGCCATATTACCGATATTTATGAAGATATGGCCCTCGATTTCCTGAATAGCGTACCAACAGGAGATCCGTTTATGCTGATGTTTTTCACACGCGTACCTCATGGCCCAAATGTGCCGCGTACTTCAGACCTGAATTTGTACACTGGAGAAACAATGCCTTTCCCTACCAACTTTGAGAAATACACGGTAAACTATCCATCCTATTTTTATGATACGCATAACTGGAATTTCACACCGGAAGAAACGGATTCTTTGACTTTGCTTGATTTTCAGGCTATTGCCGGCGTAGAAGATAATGTGACCACGCTTATGAACTGGCTGGAGCAACATAATATCCTGGACAGCACCATGATTATTTTTACTTCCGACAATGGATTTATGCGAGGTGAACATAAACTGGAAGCAAAACAAATTGCGCAGGAAGAATCTATCCGGGTTCCGCTTTTTATCCGTTTTCCGTCCTGGTTTGAAGCTGGTAGCGTTTATGCAGATAAGATGATTACCAATATAGACTTAGCGCCTACTATACTCGAAGCAGCGCACATAACTAATCCGACTAGCATGGATGGCATCTCCATCAAAAAACTGGCTGACGGGGAAATGTCAAGAAAATACTTCTTTTATCAATATGCCGGAGAAGAAGGTGCGCCTTCTATCCGCGCGGTTCGTTCTTCCCAATACAAATATGTTAAGCATTATTGCACCAGCGTGGTGGAAGAATTTTATGACCTGTTGAATGATCCTACTGAAGATGAGAACCTGATCAACAGCAGTTCATTCAGTTCATTGATACAATCATACCGTGTTGTTTTAGACAGTATCAGGAATGCTGTTGGTGATTATGTTCCGGTTGCCACCAATTGTAACCTTTCCAACCCGCAAAAAGATTTCAGTAATGGGGATGAAAATGAAAACATAAATGACAGGATACTGCGGTTATGGCCCAGCCCTGCCGATGCACATTTTTTATTGAGTTTCAATGAAGCCGGTAATAAAGAAGACATTTCCGTCGTGATCAACAATGCCCTGGGAGCTGCTGTTTTTCAAAAAAATATTTCACAAGCCGATATTATGAACTTAGTGATTGATTGTAAAGAATGGCAACCGGGTTTCTATGTCGTAACCTTGAATAAAGGCAATCAAACCTATAATCAAAAGTTGGTTGTTAACAGGTAACCCAGTCCGGCAAGGTGTATGACAAATTGCACTTAATGCTGTAGCGTTTACCTTAGCGCCTTGCTTTTTTAGCGCCAAGACGCGAAGTCGCGAAGAAAATCACAAAGGATCAATATGCTACGTTTTTTTTGGCGTCTTCGCGCTTGTATTATTTTATCGCTGAGAAATGCAATTTGTCATACACCCGTCCGGCAGCTTTAGATCGTCTTTATGCAAAGCTTTTTTTAAGGTCTTTCAAAAAGTCCTTCACGAAATTGTTCCTGCACAGCAATATTTGCCAGCTTGCCTCTTGCAGTCCCGCGGTCATCAGACAATAATATCTTTCCATACCATTGATAGTTATCCCATGGGTTGCTGATGGAAGGATTTTCGTCAGTATACTTTTCGAAATAATCCCATTGAGTCACCAGGTAACTTTTAGGATTAACATAAACATGGTATTTGTTATCCGGTGTTACTCCTACATTATCAAAAGTGAGTTCCAGTTTCAGGCAGGGTATTCCGGAAGCATCATTTGCAGTTCCCAGGTAAACGAGCTTAACACCCTGATCACGAAGTTTGAAAGGCATAATAAGCCAGTAACTGTCATTGGCCCAAATCTTATAGCCACGCTCCATAAAATACGCTATGCTGTCTTCCTGCATCAATTCATGATTATCACGGTAAACAAATCCCTTTTTCGTTGAGAGGTTGGTGAGAATCAGTAATTTTTGCAAGGGAATTTCAATACGTACATCGCCGGTCCACTTATCCCAATATAAAGTGCGACGTCCAAAAAAATCCCAACGCAGGCAATGTACTTCATCCCAGTTTTTCTGTCCGCCCATCACCTCAATTACTGAATCAGCAATTACAATGGCCCTGTCAGCCGATGCCTGATTTTGTGAAAAAACAAGGGCAGGCAACAGTAAAAGGAACAGTATGCACAGGAATTTATTCATACTAAAAAAATTATGCAGGCAGTACTTATCAGGCTCTGAACACTGCTGTGAATTTGATTATAATGTAGTGGATCAGCATGATGTTATGCGGGATACTCTACAAAATTCCGTTCTGTTTCGTATAACCTCACCGACAAATCAAACTTTTCATCGAGCCGTTTCCGGATTTTTTCATAGATCACCCAAACGATATGCTCAGCGGTCGGGTTTAGATTACGGAATTCCTCTGTGTCTTCATTCAGGTTTCGATGGTCAAACTTTTCAAGTACTTCTTCCCGTACAATATCCTTAAGAATTTTCAGATCAAGCACATAACCGGTTTCAGGATCCACTTCACCCGTTACCTTTACCACAAGATAATAGTTGTGACCGTGGTATAACGGGTTGCTGCATAGCCCGAATACTTCAGCATTTTTTTTATCGTCCCAGTCTTTTCGATAAAGCCGGTGTGCCGCGTTAAAATGTTCTTTCCTGAATACCGCAACTCGCATAGTTCAAAACTTTTTTCCAAAAAATGGGTTAATAACTACCTGATACAATCTGATCACGCCGTAAACCTTTTCCACTTTCACACATGATTTCAATTCATCTCCTTATGATCCTGTCACTCATTTCTTTCGAGAAAACTGTTTCCGCTTCCATTTATGATTATAAAATTACTGCAATTGACGGCAGCATTATTGACATGGCAACGTTCAAAGGTAAAAAGATTCTGATCGTGAATGTGGCATCTGAATGCGGATTCACACCACAATATGAAGACCTGGAAAAACTATACCGTCAGTATAAAGATCAATTGGTGGTGATTGGATTTCCGGCGAATGACTTCTTTGGACAAGAACCGGGTTCCAATGAGGAGATATTACAATTTTGTACTTCGAAGTATGAAGTAACTTTTCCGCTCACTCAAAAAATTTCTGTGAAAGGAAAAGACAAAGCGCCGATCTATCAATGGTTGACTGAAAAGAAACTCAATGGCGTGGAGGACAGTGAAGTGAGCTGGAACTTTAACAAATACCTGGTTGATGAAAATGGACGGTATGTCTGTCATTTTAAATCGAAGGTAGAACCCTTTGATCCTATCATCATAGCCGCTATCGGGAAGTAAGCGCATTTTGTTCTCTATTGCGCTATTATTGAATGTGCGTGTGTACGACAATTCGTTCATCTTATCAAGTAATGGTTGGTGGGTTAAATTGTTAAATGGCTAAATGGTTAAATTGCTGCGGCAAAGCCGATCACTTGCTATTCTGTAATCACTACGCTGCTTTACTCACTTACTCAAATACTCAATTTCAACACCCAATAATCAATATCCAATTTGTCGTACACCCGAATGTGCAGAGAAGTTGATGCCAAACTTTGCTACGAAGTTTGAAATAAAATTTTTTATCTGCTTTCCCTCTGAATAAGCGATAAGTTCCATTCAATGCGTCTTTGTAAACTCGTTTCGGCATCTCAATATCAATCAGAGATCCTGAAACAAGTTCAGGATAACGCAACAGGAAAATAATATTCAACACGCTATATCAATTTTCATTTGCACGACTATTTCTCAAAAAGGAGAAACCTCCATATCAATAGGCATGCTTGAAATTCCTGTTCAAATTCAAACACCTCTCAACTTATTTTAGTGAAGCCATATGACTATCCATCAGCAGATGCTTATTTTTGATGCACTGTATGTTTTTCAAAGACGTCATCGGCCAGCAATCAATCAAGCAAAAACTGATACGCAGTGTCCGGGAAGGACGGGTGAGTCATGCACAACTTTTCCTGGGCCCTGAAGGTAGCGGAAACTTAGCATTGGCACTTGCATTTGCCCAGTATCTGAATTGTGAAAACAGGCAACCTGAAGATTCCTGCGGCACGTGTATGTCGTGCGTGAAGTCGCTCAAACTGATACATCCTGATATTCATTATTCCTACCCTGCCTTCAAACTAAAAGCCGGAAGTGAAAATCCTGCACTCAGCAGCGATTTCCTGCCGTTGTGGAGAGAAGCCATACTCGAAAATCCATACCGGAATGTTGCCGAATGGCTCGACTTCATCAATGCGGAAAACAAGCAGGGAAATATTTCTGCTGCAGAATGCCGGTCGATAATTCATACCCTCAGTTTAAAAACGTATGAGTCGGCCTACAAGATACTCGTGCTCTGGCGGGCTGAATACCTCCTGAAAGAGGGTAATATTCTGTTGAAATTACTGGAAGAACCGTCAGAGAAGACTTTGCTCATCCTCGTAGCAGAAAACCGTGATCAGTTGTTAAGTACCATTTTGTCGCGCACCCAAATCCTGAGTGTACCACGGTTGCAGGATAACGACTTGCTGCAGGCACTCATTCATAAGCATGAAGTAAGCGAAGCGGATGCCATAAAAATCGTGAGGAAGTCAGATGGAAATTACAATGAAACACTCCGTCAGCTAAAAAATACGGAGGACAATAACCAGGAATTGTTTAACCGCTGGTTACGCCTGTTGTTTTCTCCTGATACGCCACTATTATATCAATGGGTCGATGAAGTGGCTAAGATTGGCCGTGAAGCACAAAAGGGATTTTTCCGTTATGCACTGGAGTTTCTCCACGAATGCCTGATGTTACAGCATATTGGAGCGCATCAATCACGGCTGCATGAAGACGAAAGAAAGTTGGGCGACTGGATGGCCCGAAACATGGGTGCCGGCGACTGGCAGGCTATGGCTGATTTGTTTGATCAGTCGCACTACCATATTGAGCGCAATGCACATCCCAAAATTCTGTTCCTGAATCTATCCTTGCAAATGCTGCCTATCATCAGCAGGAAAAAATTATCTTTAACCGCTTGAGTGCTTTTGTTGCCTGTACCGTTATGGGTAAAATTCCGGCACATGCCGATTTAAGGCATTAATACATTACGCATACTTCATTATAAAACAGTAACACTTTTCGGAAAATATGGGCTGCAATGGTTGTACAACAGGTGTGAATGGCAAGCCTTCCGGCTGCAAGAGCAATGGCACCTGCAGCAATGGTGGCTGTAACAGGTTGAATGTGTACGACTGGCTGGCCGATATTCCGGTAGCCGATGAATCAGAAGCTTCCCGATTTATTGAAGTAAGCTTTAAGAACGGAGCCCGTAAGGAGTTTTACCGCAACCTGCACAGACTGCTAATCGACACCCATGATGTGGTAGTAGTGGAGAGTGGCACAGGTGGTTATGATACCGGTGTAGTTACCATAACCGGAGAACTGGTGAAGCTACAGATGAAAAGAAAACGGGTACCTGAAAACTCTGACGATATCAAAGGCATTATTCGCAAAGCCAATGAATATGACCTGAAGAAATGGGAAGATGCCCGCACACTAGACCGCGATACCATGGTGCGCGCACGTGCCATCGCACGACAGATGAATCTGAATATGAAAATCGGAGATGTCGAATACCAGGGCGATGGCAAGAAGGCGACCTTCTATTATACCGCCGATGAAAGGGTGGATTTCAGGGAACTCATCAAATCCTTTGCTAAAGAGTTTCATATTAAAGTGGAGATGCACCAGATTGGTGCACGACAGGAAGCAGGACGTATTGGTGGCATCGGATCGTGCGGCCGTGAACTCTGTTGCAGCACCTGGCTTACAGAATTCAAAACCGTATCGACTACAGCAGCGCGTTACCAGCAGATGAGTATCAACCAGGCGAAGCTTTCCGGCCAATGCGGCCGCCTGAAATGCTGCTTAAATTATGAACTGGATACCTACATGGATGCCCTGCATGATTTTCCGCAACATATAGACAGGCTGGAAACAGAAACAGGCATAGCTTACCTTCAAAAGACTGACATCTTTAAACGGATGTTGTGGTTTGCTTATAAAGAAAGTACCGTATATCACCCGCTTACTGTGGAACGTGTAAAGGAAATTGCCGAGATGAATAAGAATGGTACCAAGCCTACTGACCTGGGCGCTATCAAACTGGCACCGGTAAAAGAAACCTATGAGTTTACCGATACGGTTGGACAAACAAGCCTGGCAACCCTCGATAGCAAAGCAAAAAAGAAGAAGAGAAAAAACAAGAGCGGTAGCCGCCCTCAGGCTAACAGGGGTCCGCAGCAACCGGGCAACCGGCCACCTCAGGGCAGACAAAAATAAAATACTGCAATACCTTTTTATTGTACGATAACAGCAAATCACTTACTACTTTGAAAAGAAATCACCTTACATATTTCGGCATTCTTTTTCTGTTGCTGTGTATAGGTGCCTGCGAAGAAAACAGGGTTTATGAAAAGAACATCAGTATTGAAAAATATACCTGGGACAGCAAGGTGGTACCCACTTTTACGGTTGACATTCCTGACACTTCCGCGTTATATAACATCTATGTGAATGTCCGGCATATCGATTTGTACCCTTTTCAGAATATCTGGCTGCAGGTAGATACACAATTTCCGGATGGCACACATACCAACCGACGCATTGAAATTATACTTGCCAACGATGAAGGAAAATGGTACGGGGAAGGGCTTGGCGATATCTGGGACTTCCGTTCCTTGATCCAGGAAAATGCATTCTTCAATACACCAGGTACCTACACCTTCACCTTAACACAAAATATGCGCGAAGATCCGTTGCCCGGCATTATGGCCGTCGGATTAAGGGTGGAGAAAACCGGTATGAGCCGGCCACAACCTGCAACAAATTGATGATTGAATTTACTCAGGATCTTTCAATTGAAAAATTCGGATGTATGACAAATTGCACTTAATACTGTAGCGTTTACCTTAGCGCCTTGCTTTTTTAGCGCCAAGACGCGAAGTCGCGAAGAAAATCACAAAGGATCAATATGCTACGTTTTTTTGGCGCCTTCGCGCTTGTATTATTTTATCGCTGAGAAATGCAATCCTCCTGTTGGAGTGCGGGTAAGGGGTGTATGACAAATTGCACTTAATGTTGTAGCGTTTACCTTAGTGCCTTGCTTTTTTAGCGCCAAGACGCGAAGTCGCGAAGAAAATCACAAAGGATCAATATGCTACGTTTTTTTGGCGTCCTGGCGTATTCGCGCTTGTATCATTTTATTGCTGAGAAATGCAATCCTCCTGTTGGAGTGCGGGTAAGGGGTGTATGACAAATTGCACTTAATGCTGTAGCGTTTACCTTGGCGCCTAGCTTTTTTAGCGCCAAGACGCGAAGTCGCGAAGAAAATCACAAAGGATCAATATGCTGCGTTTTTTTGGCGTCCTGGCGTCTTCGCGCTAGTATTATTTTATCGCTGAGAAATGCCATCCTCCTGTTGGAGTGCGGGTAAGGGGTGTATAACAAATTGCACTTAATGTTGTAGCGTTTACCTTAGTGCCTTGCTTTCTTAGCGCCAAGACGCGAAGTCGCGAAGAAAATCACAAAGGATCAATATCCTGCGTTTTTTTAGCGTCTTGGTCTTCGCGCTAGTATTATTTTAAAAGGATCAATACGCTACGTTTTTTTGGCGTCTTGGCGTCTTCGCGCTTGTATTATTTTATCGCTAAGAAATGCAATTTGTCATACACCAAAAAATTCCGCCTCGCTAAGACTCAGAACTGCTGAAGATTATTTACCGGCATGTAAATGCACGATCATTCAATATCCGTACTCAGTATATACCGGCAAATACGGTTGTTTCCTTTATCTGCGATATAAATAACCTCTTCAAAATAACAAACTCCGGAAGGATCAATAAACTGAAACGGCCCGCTGCCCTCTCCGCCGAATGAAGCCGGTAATTGTTTCTTTGAAGTACTCGTGGCAGGAGGATTCACCCCTTCGAATCCCTTTTGTGTAAACTGGTATAAGGAATCGGTACCACTGTCTACGATAAAAATGTATCCGCTGAAATCAGGCGCGATGTAAATATCTTCCGGTGCACTAAAACGATTGGGCAAATACAGGAAACCACTTGCTTTGGATGTGTCGAAATTCAACAACGCTGCATTTTCAGTATAAACTACTCCGGCATCCGGGTCCGTCACTTCTTTGATCCATAAAGCCTTGTACTGCGCAACAGGATCATATTGCAATAACAGGAAATCGCGGAGTGTACTCATTCCGGATACGCTTTGAGGAGGTGCAGCAAAACCTGCAATGCTGCTTACCTGCAATACCGATTTCAAACTGGAGCTCACCGGATTCAATCCCACAGAATAACCGGTATTGATGCCATCCTGGTCATAAATGAGGATGGTATTGTCGGGCCTTGCCACAGATGACAAACTGTTTGCCGGGCCGGTACGGGAAACATAAAGTGTATTATCGCTTGTAGTAGCCAGCCCGGTAAAAGAAACCGCTTCATCACCTTCTCCACGAAACGCCGTGTTGTTGCGCGAAACATCACAGAAAGGTTGGATGAGGGTATCGATCACCAACACCGCCTCTGCAGTGGAAGCATTGATCAGGTGATACACGGCAGGCAGGCGATACATTGTTCCGTCAATTAATTTATCCAATTTTCCGGCTACGTAGGTATGCAGCCTTCTGTCTTGAATTACATCAGTTGCCTCTAAAATGGGTATCGTTCTTTGCCTCACTCCTTTCAGATCAAAAATTTCCAGGCCGTTGTCGCTGATAACATATACCATCTCATCATATCCCACATACACATCAACGGGATTGGGAATAGCTTCCCAAAATGGAAGCATCGGCACGTATCCGGCCTGGTCGGGATATAAGTCAGGGTCGATGGCTCCTTGTTCAAAAATTTCATTCACGGTATCATCCTCTTTACTTCCAAACAAAAAATCGCAGGAAGCAAAAAGCGGAAGTATAAAAAGCAGCAGGTAACATGGCCTGTAATTGGGTGTTACAAAATTCATATGTGTACTTTTCTTAGTAGCATCAACTAAAAAAATGAAGCGCTGAAAGTAAAACGATGCACACTGCCTAACCTGCTTTTGTCTTCAAAGCCATAGTCAAACTGCAACATGCCAAAATTTCTTTTGAACCGGATACCAAATCCAAAATTAGGAATACCCTGTTCATCCAAACCAAATTCATATCCTGTGCGACAAAACAAAGTAGATCGCCATGCATACTCAGCACCCAGGTTATAAGTTTCGTTGTTGTCGGTCGGATGATTTAACTGACCTGCCAGTGTAAGCCGGTGCGTAGCAAGCTTCACAGGATCCCAGGCTATTCCGATTCTGAAAACCGCCGGCACGGCAATTTTTTCAAAATCCTGAATGGTATCATAGCCTGCTAGCGTAGGCACGCTAACCGTACCGGATGGTTCTGTATTAAATCCAAAATTTGCAAGGCCCACGGCAAACCGGGTATTGGCAACGCCCACTTCATACTGAAATCCAAAATCAAGGACGGCATTGTCGGCATGCACTTCTGCAAAACTTTCACGAATGTATTTGCCTGTTATTCCAAACCGGAAATTATCCGTTAGCACCCGACCGAGCGAGATCGCTACTGCGAGATCGTTGGCAACAAATGATTGGCCGGTACCAAATGGCTGAAACTCTGTTGTAACATCCATGGGACCGGTAGAAAGATAAACAAGGCTTGCACCGATATAGGTTTGCTTATTGAGCTGGTGAACAATGCCTGCATAGCTCATATTCACATCGGCGAAATAGATAGTCTGCGAAAGTTGCAGGTGAATATGCTGTGTATCTGTTTTTGTGATGCCGGCAGGGTTCCAGTAAAGCGCCGACAGGTCATCTACAATAGCAATCATACTACCTCCCAATCCGGCAGACCGTGCATCAGGAGCAATCTTGAGAAACTGAAAGCCGGTAGTTCCTGTTCTGCTGCCACCAAATGATGGCAATAGTTGTGCTTTCATTTGCTGAAAGCAACAAACATAGAACAGCATAAAAATTAACCGCGATTTCATTGAATGCGAAAGGTAGTATAATTAGCAAAAAGAGGGTGGTTAAAAAACCAGGTTGCCAGATTTTGTGAGGCAGTTATTTGTTACAAGTACCTTATTGAAACTGCCCCCAGATTTCGAAAAAAATCACAGGGCCGATGAAGTGCTTGCAAAATGAAATTCTTATAATCTTCCTTCCTGCGCTCGCTTGATCCACTCCTTAATTTGATTAAATGGAGCCGGATATTGTTTCACTATTTCCCAATAGAATTTGAGATAGTTATTGGAAATTTTTGGGGATTGGTTCATTTCGTGAAGCCGCCGTGGTGTAGGAGTTTCTCTTAAAAACCTGCTAGCCTCAACCTTTGCCTTTTTGTTTATCTCAAGAATCCAGGGCTCAAATTCATCGTAAAACTCAATAAGGAAATGATTGGCGTTGGGATCCTTTTTAAAATGCATTTTATAGGCCGGATCAAATAGCCTGGAAAAGCGTGCATAATCTTTCGATTTGATTTTATTCGGATCTTCATCAACCAAACCAATTGCCAGGCGATTCCGGTAGTTACATTTCATGCGAGTCATCACATCTGCTTTCCCATTTGCCTTTTCAATATCTGTTTTGAAGGAAAAGCCTAAATGTATCAAAAGTTCACGTTCTATATTGCATTCTGCCAATAGAAAAGTATCAGCCATTCATGGGGAATTTCTCCAAATTGAAAAATACATCCATAGCAGAACCTCCGGGTCCATAACTCAATACTTCTGAAATTTCTTCCTCAGTTATCCTGCGTACATATGTTTGGAAATCTATGTAGTCAACTATATTTACAGCTACATCCTCTTTATTAATATTGGAAAGAATGGTATTCAGAAGATATGGACTGTGAGTGGTGATGAAATATTGATTTTTTTCATCCCGAGCAATTCGATCCGCAATGATGCTTAGAAATGGTGGGAAGGAATGAACTTCCGGTTCCTCAAGTAGTAAAATGGATTCACTGTTCGAAGCTATTGCAGCAGTATAAAACATTAATCGTTGCAAAGTATCTGAAATGAGATCAAATTCGACCGTTGATGAAAAGTATCCTTTTGATTGTTGAAGTAGTATTTGGTTTTTTGCTTGTACAATACTCAGGCTCAAACCATATTCTTCATGTATCATTTGACCCAGAAATTCCAGGAGATCAGGTTGCTGGTATAATACTGCAGGCAAATTGTTACCATTCGGAGCAACCAGGAAAATTGAAAACGGATTACCATGTTTGACTCCCTTTTGAAAGTAATATTTCCTGATTGGCGAAATGTAGTTCTCATTATATCCCTTATTCGCATCGTTATTTTTGTCGGAGGAAAGAACTTTAAAGAACAAACTCCTTGATTTATTCGGATGTTTTGTACCGTATTTAGAAAGTTCCTGGTTAAAAATATTTTGAATTTCCTGTAATCTACCGTCTTGTGGAAGAGATTGAATAACTTCTTCATCCGGAGTGTCAATCACAAACTCAAATGCATCAGCAAAATGCCAACGTAATCTTAGTGTGTTCAAATTCGTACGAACGTAAATCGGATTTTTTACATCATTTCCCGAAAAAAGGTCATTGTATAGATTAAATCGTATAAATGGTGAGAGGAAAGCCTGATCAACAAAAGACATTGGCCCGCAAAACATAGAAAGCGCTTCCAAAATATTCGACTTTCCTGTATTTGGTTTACCAATAAAAAGATTGACGCGCCTGCAGTCTTTTAACTCCAGTTCTTTGATAGATTTGAAGTTCTTTATCGCTGCCGAAGTAATCCTATTGTCCATTTAGAAACTCTTTTCACCCTAAAAATACCCATATTCTATTTCTAATCAAACTACGATTACATTGCCTTTCCGCATGCCACGCTAATTTTTACACTTGCGCGGCCTATTAAAATGCTGCCTGAAGACAAAACAACTGCAACGTACAGGAACGTAAGGTATATAGCAGCTTACGTTTCTTATTCCTTTTCCTACTGCTTATTGTACTATAATATTTGCTGACTTATACATATTGTTATGCACCATTCCAAAACGACAGATAACAAACGATTTGACTTGGTAATTTTGTAAATCTAAACAGAATTAAGAACTGAAAAATATGTTCAACACAATTGAAATAGACAGAATTAACCTCACAATAATGGGGGTAAAATTCTCGGACTTGAAAACTTTAGAAAGCACAGCAAATGCTTTGGGAAGTAATATGTTTGAAGGTTTTAAACCAACACCAAATGGAATCGAAATTATCAGAGACTATGTAACAGGGAAAATATCACTAACTGAACTTGTGGCATTCGCCAAACAAAAAGCCTATGTCTAATTCCTACAAATACATAGACCCTGACTACACCTACACTGACCCAAATTCAGGACTATTACGGAATTTACAAGACATTACTGACCCCGATGTCTTACTCTTTGTTGAGAGTAGTGCTGTAACTAAGCGACTTCAAGAACTTTATCAAAACCCGATAAAAAACAAGGGAATTGACAACCTTTTTGAAATTCATAGACATTTGTTTCAAGACATATACATTTGGGCAGGTAAAAAGCGGATTGTTGAAATAAGTAAAGACGATAGACAGTTTTTCCCAACCTCACATTTTGGCAACGCTTTTAGATACATTGACCAGTTAATTGCCGAGTTCAAGAAAATTCCGAAAGAAAACAAAATGAGTTTAGCGGCCTATGGAAAGGTAGATTCTATATATAACGATATTACAGACCTTGCTATTAATTTTGATTACGATGCTTCACAGAACAGGTTGTCAAAGCGGGTAATCACAACAGCCAGTAGCGACACCGTCACCAGCTACTACATTCGTGATGCCCAGGGAAATATAATGGCCATTTATGAGCTTAGAGACGATACGGTCAGATGGATCGAACAGGATTTGTATGGCAGTTCACGGCTTGGAGTACTAAATCCTGATTCAGTAGTGTATCCACCAACCACCTATTCCCAGTTTTTTCATCATCTGCAAGGCAAAAAGCAATACGAGCTCACTAATCATCTCGGTAATGTTTTGACCACAATTAATGATCGAAAGATCGGAAAAGACACTACTGCTGATGGCACGTATGACTATTGGTTGGCCGCTCAAATCAGTGGTCAGGATTACTATCCGGGCGGGATGGTAATGCCGGAGAGGAGTTTTGCTTTCGACTTCTATAGGTTTGGAGCTGCAAGCGGGCAAGAAAAAGACAATGATATTAGTGGGATTGGAAATTCTTATACAGCTGAGTATTGGCACTATGATTCAAGACTAAGCAGGAGATGGAACCTCGATCCACAACCAAGGGTAGGAATAAGTGATTACAGTGCATTCGGAAGTAATCCTATTCTCAATATTGATCCTAATGGAGCATATTTTTTTGGCTCGTTTGGTTCTACTGCTAAGGAACGCCAAGCAGCAAAACGTGACGCAGCATCTCTAACAGGAGGTAAGGTTTTTGATATAACAAAGAAATCGATTCATGTAAACTATACACAAGGATCATATTCCGATGAAGAAGGGGTTACTATTGTAGGTGGACAAAGACACTATAGATCAAATGGTACTCCCGAAACTGGTAGTGTTCTATTAGATGAATGGCATGACAAACAGCTTGAAGTTATGCAGCAAGGTAGATTGCTATGGTCTAACGAAAGTGGAGAACATACAACTATTGTGTACGATGGTATAAAGCCAGACTATACTCTTGAGAGTTTGCTAGTTCCTGTTCCCAAAGGAATAAGCCTAATTTATAATGGAACCATAGGGGGAATTTCAAAAGTTACTCTTAAAGCTCCACGACTAGGCAAATCAGCACCAGTTATCAATACCTACACTCTTGAAGCGATGGAAGCAGGATATTCTACAGCTATTGTAGGAGAAAAAGTAAAGGCAGGATTTTTAGTTCAACTCAATCACAATATCCCACTTTTATTGAATGGGCGACCTTGGAGTACATTATATAGCCGAAGTGCAGCAACTATAGTGGGTAGAGCTTGGCAAAATCAAGCGATTGGATTAGGTTTAACTAATGTAGTTGGAGGAACAAGTTTAAGCACTTACAATTTCAATCAAAGTATAAGTGGAGTACAGAATGAATGATATTGTCAATGTAGAAAAAGTTTCGGATTATTTGTTTATTAAGTTGGGCATAGAGGTAACAAAAGAATCTATTCTGCCTGATGATTTACATATTGATGGCGTGGATGCAGAAACACTTATGTTGGATTTGTCAAAGGATTTTAATTTCTCCCTTTCGAAATTTGAATTTCAAGACTATTTTCTCACAGAACGTGAGCTTGGAAATACATTTTTGATTTTTCATTACATAATAAGAAAAAAAATTAAAAAGCTAACTTTTACTGTTCAACATCTCGTCGATGTAATTAACGCAGGAGAATGGTTTGACCCAAAATAATTACGGGCTAATTAGATTTGAATCACACCTTTAAAATAGTTGAATTATGAATAGAGTAGTACTTATTGCATTTATGATGGCTCTTACCATAGTCACAGAGGCACAGAATCAAACTGTTTTACAGGAGGAACTTCTCTGTAAAACGTGGCTAATGGAGAAGTATCAGGAAGCGGACGGAAAAATTTATCTTCCACCAGCAGAGATTAAAAATGAGTACTTAAAATACAACTGTGATGGAACAATGGAAAGTATCGAAGGAGGCTTGTTGCTAAAAGGAAAGTGGATATTGGATGAATCAAAAGGCACTATTACCGTAACACAAAATGCTAATAAGGATTATCCTGCTAAGATTGTAACACGAATTATTCTGCTTACAGAGAAAGAACTCGTGGTAGAGGGAATTGATGCAGGAGGTGATAGACTGATTTTATATTTACGACCAAAGAAGTAGTATAATTATTGGAATGACATGGAAGGAAGGTTCAAAGCGATTTTGTGCTTGTCAGAAGATCAAGATTACTCTCCGGGCGGGATGGTAATGCCGGACAGGAATTTCTCCTATGAAAATTATGGGTTTGGATTTAATGGAAAGCTAAATGATGATGAAGTGAAGGGATCAGGAAATAGTTATGATTTTGATGCAAGAATTTATGATCCTAGAGTATCCAAATGGTTAAGTATGGATCCTAATTTCAAAAATTATCCAAATTTTAGTCCATATGTAGGATTTGAAAATAATCCTATTGTGTTTGTTGATCCTGATGGCAAGGACGCAAGGTATTCAATCAATGGAAATACAATAACCATTTCCACAACGATATATATTTATGGTCCAGGGGTTACAGAATCAAAAGCTTTGGAAGTACAAAATGAAATCATGTCCACATGGGGGCTCCAAAACTTCACTTATAAAGGAGAATACAATATTAAGTTTGATGTCAATGTTCAAAATATTGATTTTAAAAATGATACTGAAGCTAAGTTGGTTGGATATCTCGATAATACAGGTAATAATTATATAAGTATTTCAGATGATTTTTCAGGACCAGATGAAAATGGAATTAAGAGATCCTACGTTACCGAAGGCAAATATGGTCATTGGAGTTTTAATAATGGTACTGACGATATTCCCTATGGACATGAGGCTGGACATTTGCTGGGATTTGGAGATAGATATATAGATATACCATGCTGGAATTGTCATGAAAGTGGTTATGTGACGGGGAAAAACATGCCTAGAGTTGATTCAAGAGATGCTATGGGAACCGCACCAAGCTCACTCTCAAAGGTGTTACCCGTACATATTAATGCAATAGGTGATTATATCTTAAAGCAAGGGTCCAATTCAGGAGTGATCATTGCGAAAGATTTAAATCTAGCAGGATTTAGTGAAAAGGAAAAAATGGATAGTGGAATGCCACCACCTGATTTGACTGATTCTAAGCAATATGGGCCATGGCAATAAATGATATGCTTTTAAGAGTTCTAACTGTGTTAGCGATTGCTTTATTCAGCAACTGTCTGATCAACGGTAATAACCCACCTTTAGATAGTGCTAGTGCACCAACTGGTTTGAATCACCAAAAAGAAATAACTGTTTTTTCAAGCATTGACGATGCGCTGAAAACCCCACTTACTGCAAAAGCCTTATATCTAAGAGATGACACAATTCAACATATTAATCCTAGAATTATTGAATTGAAAAATTTAGAAAGAGTATCTTTCATAAGACTGAATCTACTTGATCTTCCAGATGCACTGAAAAAGCTATCTTATTTACAGATAACCGAACTTGAATTAATTGATTGTAACATTGAACGGTTACCTGATGTTATTGACCAATTGAAAAGTTTAGAGACATTAATTTGTATTGATGACAGTTTTTCACTTCTGACTCCCAATATTTGCTCACTAAAAAATCTGAAGAATTTAGTGGTAGGAACAGCTTTAGATAATCTTCCAAGCGAAATTGGAAAACTAAAAAATTTGGAACGACTGATATTATCCGAGAATAAATTTACTATCATTCCCAATGAAATTTGCCAGCTAAGTAATTTGGTAGAGTTGAGTCTTGAGTATAATAGAATTAATTCTGTTAAAGCGTTCCCAGAATGCATGTCTCAATTAAAAAAATTGAAATCCCTAAGATTGGCAAATAATCCAATCGCAGATCGTGAATTTAGATCTTTGGAAACTTATGGGAAACTTAATGAGCTACAAGTCTTGCAAGAAAATCTTCCGAATTGCAAAGTGTTTGTATATCGAATACTATCACATAAATAGCTAAATTTAGACTGTCAGTCAAGGGTTCGCATGTATAGAGATGAACAAGCTGCTTGCCAAATACATAACGCCTAAACAGATTGTTGTTACATTTTAATGCCTTACTTTTGGAAATCAAAACAGTAGCGACTATCCTAGAGACGTATTAATGTAAAATGTGGAGATCGAATGAAGCGGGCATGCAAGGTGAAGAACTTTCCTGCAAACTGAATTTTTTCAACGTGATGGATGCTTACCTGAGAGATTACAGAACCAGTAAAACGAAATAAAAGTGAAGGTCTTTTTAACAATTAAAACAACTCATCTCCGTCAAAACAGTATGAGTTCTTCAAAAAATAGATAAAAAAGTGAAGCGATTTCATCAGATTGATACTCACCTAGGAGACGCCAACGCAAGAAAACGTATACGGTTTAAAATTACCATGGTTAATCATCAATAACAAAACTACCGGTTTGTTTCAAACTGTACTTCTGATCCCAAGTCAATTTTCATCTCAAGAACGGTGTTAGGTTTTAGATCAATAGGACTTGTCTCCAACGTAAAATATCCTGCGCTAATTACTTTTAATATATAAATTCCAGGATTACATTTGATGCTAAAGTATCCCATGCTGTCTGTTTCACTGAGCATTTTTTGCTCATTTAATCTAATAAATACGTGTTCGACCGGATAGTTAATCCGTCTATCAAAAATATATCCTGTGATCAAACAACTGTCTTTAAGTAAACCATTTTCCTTTAAACTAAGAATTGTGTACTGTCCTTCGGTAATAATTGTGTTACTTCCACTAATATGAAAAATACGGCAACTATTTATACCAAACATAAAAATTACAATAACAAAAAGTCTAAGCATAGCTGGAATTATTAAGGGTTTTTCTTTTTGACTATTTTTCCACTTTTGAAATCGGGAGGAGCCGTACCGGTTTCATGTTGTGTATTTCCTCGACCGCTCCCTTTATAATCAGGATCATAGTTAACTCGTCCTATTCCTACATTCTTAAGGATTACTCCGACAACTGTGGGGTTCAACTTTAAATTTCTTTCAATATTACTTGCTTCGCTCATTAAAGTGTTTATTAAATGCTTGAATCCTAAGCTATGTCCAATTTCATGAGCGCCAGTTTCGGTATCCTTCCTGCTATCTTTTACTTTAATATATACGCCTCCCTTCGTTATCCCATTTCCATCTTTATCTGCTTCAGAACTAGCAAAGTTAGGATCGGAATCTGGTAATATAGAATAAGAGTTACTTGAGTTAGTTTTGTTTAATCTCGTCTTTCCTCTCATTGTCGCTTCTTCATCACTTAATCGATCATAATTTACCTGGGCTACGGGAGATTCATCTACTTCCTGAACATCTAATTCAAAGTTAATATCGTAGAAAATTGCTTCATCACCCTTACCAAGCTTGTATTGATACTTGCCGCTTTGGTTGTTCCAGAATTCCGTGGCTTTAACTGCTGAATTATTGTCGACCGTGTTTCCTCTAATAGTATAGTAGGTCGCCTTTACTATAATTGTTTTGGTATTGTGATCAACGAATACTACATAATCTCTGCCATCAATTTCTCGGTTCAAAATTGGATTGTTTCCTACAAAAGTGTAAGGGCTTTGCCATGGATATTTTGCATATAGCGGGTCAACACTCCACCATTGAACTCTTCTGGGATCGTATCCTCTATCACCAAAATCTAACTGGTTAGAAGAGCCGTATGTCTCATCGTCCTTAAGTGCACCCTGGTAACCGAAATGGTAATTTTCAGAAGAGAAACTCCTCTCCGGCATTACCATCCCGCCCGAATAGTAATCTTTTTCTCTCAAATCCTTACTGGGATTATCATACAAAAGATGGGCTAGGTTCAAATTCATACCATATTTTGCTTTTTTCTGCATAAAAATTAAGCATTTATTACCAGTTGTTGTGGTTCAAATTTCTTTTCTGATAGGCGTCGAAATAAAGCTTCTGTTTCTTTGTCAATATAGGATTGAGCAAGTGCAACATACCTGAAAAACTCTTTGCTGTTGGCTGCATGACCTGAGATCTTCCGAACCATAAATTCAGTCATACCCAAAGAGAGCATTGTAGTTATCGCAGTCCTGCGCATAGTGTGCGAAGTAATCAGATCACAAAACCGAAAGCCCTTGTCAATTTTGGAAGTTTTGTCAAGTGAAATAGATATTCCTCTTCGACCACGTGTTTTAGCAACTTGTGTCGTCCAGCCAGCTGTTTCAGCCAATAATTTTAAGTTTTTATTGAGGTTAAAGTTGCTAATTACCGGTAATAGATTCTTGTGCCTACTTCGATGGTATTTTTGAATGATCTCAATAGCATAATCTGGTAACTTGATTCTGGTTGGTGTCTGTGTTTTCTTTGATATTACATTCAGGTAGTATTTTCCTTCGGTTATCTCAAGGTTTGACCCAGAGAGAGAAAGCAAGTCAGAAACTCGAAGAGCGACGGTGCAGCCAAATACAAAAATATCCTTCGTACGTTGAAGACGATTACTAAGTGATTCTTCAAAAGATTTGTCATAGATCAGGAAATTAAGTTGCTCAGGAGAAAGCACCACTATCGGAATTTCCTCATTGCGAACATAAAAGTTCTTATGGAAAGAACCTACCCGTAATCCCTGTTCATTGTTTAAATAGTTAAAGAATGCACGCAGTATTTTCATATTATTCCCGACATAGTTATCGTAAAGACCAAGATTCATAAATTTGCTTGATGATTCATTGCATTTAACTGTTGTGGATTCATTTTGTGTATTGCCGCAATTTCCTATTGGAGACGGACCCCCAAACTATCACATAGTAATTGATCTAGGTGATATTGGACTAGTTCCTCCACTTTCAATTCCTCCTGCGCCACATATAGTAAATTTTACCATCGTCTCAAGTTGTATGTCCTTTGGTTTGAATTGCGCTGCTACAGTGGGCTCAAGCAGCATAACTGCATTTTCAATCGTTGATACTATTTTTGGTGCGGCGGCATTAGTTACACGAATTCTTTGCAATGAACCCGTCCTAGCAAGCTTCTCACTCGATACCACCGATTGCTTAGATCAACTGGTGAGCATTGCAGCAGCCAATGCCCAAGCTTCCTACCAGTCCTATTTGGATTCTGTCACCCAGGCATTTGTTACAAATTATATCACTGAATGCATGGACCTGAATGAAACATTCAATGTCAAAGCACCTTACAACGAACATCACTTCACCCTTTATTATTATGATCAGGCTGGTAACTTAGTTAAAACCATTCCTCCACGGGGAGTGGATACTTTAAGTGTTTCAGAACGCGCGGCCGTTGAAGCGCACCGAAGTAATCCAGCTAGCCCGGCTAAATATCCAAAACATGTAGATTCCACCCGATATTGGTATAACACTTTGAACAAACCTATCAAGCAAAGTACCATTGATGGAGGCATCACTCAATTCTGGTATGACCGCATTGGAAGACTTGTTGTTTCTCAAAATGCTAAGCAAGAACCTGATGATCTTTACAGCTATACGTTATACGATGATTTGGGACGTATAAACGAAGTGGGGCAACTCAAGCAGAACCATGTGATGATAACCGATACCAGTATCAACCCCATTAAGCTTAGCTTATGGATTGCAAATGGTACAGAACGCGAGCAGGTAACCCGTACTTTTTATGACGAACCAATTACAACCATCCCCGATTTCTCTCAAGACAACCTACGCAACCGGGTGGCTACCGTTACATACCAGGAAGTATACGACACCGACGAAGAAGTATATAACCATGCATCTCATTATAGCTACGACATTGCAGGAAACGCAAAAACATTGGTACAGGATGTTCCGGAACTGGAAGACTATGTCCAGCGATTTAAAAGAATTGATTACGAGTATGATCTTATCAGCGGTAAAGTAAACAAGGTCCATTATGAGAAAGATTCTGTTGACCAGTTTATTCATCAATATGCGTATGATGAAGAGAACCGTTTAATCCAGGCCAAAACCAGTGCCGATGGACTGCTTTGGGATATAGATGCTGATTACCAGTATTATGCCCATGGCCCATTAGCCCGTATTGAACTTGGAGAACGACAAGTACAGGGCATTGACTATGCGTATACCCTTCAGGGGTGGTTAAAAGGCATCAATGGTCTTGATCTTAACTTGTATTGGGATATGGGAAGAGACGGAAATACCGGCGCCTCAGCTAACAAAAAGATTGGGCGCGATGTGTATGGAATGGTAATTGGATACTTCGAAGACGACTACTACCCGGCCGGAGGCAATTCAAGAAACTTTGAACCTTCTTATTCACCCTCATCGTTTAGCAGTGCAAGCCCCAGTCTCTATAACGGCAATATCCGCAACATTGGCTACACGATCAAAGGACTTACCCCACTTACCATCGGCTATGCCTATAAGTATGATCAATTAAACCGGCTTACTGAGGTCAAACCGTATGATACCTTTAACTCCAGCAACTACAAATGGAGTACCAGTGGCAGTGGCATGACCTCCTACAAAGAAGAGCTCAGCTATGATGCAAATGGAAATATTCTTACGTATCTTCGTAAAGGAGCTCCCTCGCAGGTCAACATGGATAACATGACGTATAACTATGTTTCAGGCACCAATAAATTGGTTCAGGTAGAAGATGCCGTGAGCGCTTCAAATTATTCCATTGACATTGATCAACAGGTGAGCACCAATTACCTGTATGATAATTCAGGGAACCTTATAAAGGATAAAAAAGAGAAACTCGATATCACCTGGACGGCCTATGGAAAGGTAGATTCTATATACAACGATAATACAGACCTTGCTATTAATTTCAATTATGATGCTTCACAGAACAAGTTGTCAAAGCGGGTGATCACCACAGCTAGTAGCGACACTGTCACCAGCTACTACATTCGTGATGCCCAGGGAAATATAATGGCCATTTATGAGCTTAGAGACGATACGGTCAGATGGATCGAACAGGATTTGTATGGCAGTTCACGGCTTGGAGTACTAAATCCTGATTCAGTAGTGTATCCACCAACCACCTATTCCCAGTTTTTTCATCATCTGCAAGGCAAAAAGCAATACGAGCTCACTAATCATCTGGGAAATGTTTTGACTACGATAAATGATCGAAAGATTGGCCAGGATACTGCCACCGGCGATGGCTTATATGACTATTGGGTTGCTGCTCAAATCAGTGGTCAGGATTACTATTCAGGCGGGATGGTAATGCCTGACAGGAGTTTCTCCTATCAAAACTATGAATTTGGGTTCAATGGAAAGCTAAAAGATGATGAAGTAAAAGGGATAGGCAACAGCTATGATTTTGGTGCGAGGATCTATGATTCCCGATTAGATAGATGGCTCAGTGTTGATCCTTTACAACAAGAATATCCTGGCATTTCTCCATTTGTATTTGCTCTCAATACTCCTATTCAAGCACTTGATCCTGATGGAAGGCTTGTCATCTTTGTGAATGGATTTATGCCAAAACAATGGGCACAAGAAGGTAACCACCCAAGTGGTGCATATACAGGGGAACCATTATACAGGCCATATCCTACTTACGAATTATCAACTGGCAATCAGCCAACCTACTTAGGAGAAGGTTTTTCCTATTGGGATGGAGTCGATGACATGTTCATGGATCGGTTTGTTGACCATAAAAGTGTTTATGTAAATGGTTCAGATGAAAGAACTTCAGAAGCAACAGATAGGTATAATGCTGGAATGGTTACTGGGCAACAACTTATTCAGCAAATATTAAGTGGAAATATTACTCTTGCCACAGATGAAACGATCAAGATAGTTGGCCATAGTCAAGGTGCAGCTCATTCTGCAGGAATGGCTTATGTTCTTGATGAAGCCTACCATAATGGAATCATTAAAAATCCGGTTGAGCAGATTTATTTTTTAGCTCCGCATCAACCGACCGAGTTCAATTCCCCTAATGCAATTTTTTCCGTCCAATACTCCAGGAAAAGCGATCAAGTTTCTTCCAAAGGGTTAATATCATCTGAATTTGTTTCAGGTGGTTCAGAGTTTGGAAGAATCCAAAGTGTTTCTGAATTTCAACCTTTACGCGATATAACTGGGAACCGTGGTGGACATAACGTTGGTACATTCAAAGAGATATTTGCTACAAAAGAAGGTGAATTTGGTTCCGTAAGAAGGTCACTTAGCGACATGAAGAAAGAAATCGGTGAATAAATAAATGTATTAGGATATGAAGAGAAGGTTGCTGATCAGTTTATTCATTCAGGTAATTTGGATTACACCATCCTGCTCGCAGATGAAAGAGGAAAAGCAATTGAAGTGTTTTCATGAGGAAGTCGAAAAACTGAAGCCCACATTCGAATATATGAATGTAATGAAAAACTTTCAGGATACTTTGAACAGTTGGATTGAGAGAGATATTAAGGCAGTCAGATATTTAAAACGAGAAGAATGGAAAATATCTGAGGCGGTTTTTTTCAATAAAGACAAATCAAAATGCCTCTTACTGTATGCTACAATTGATCCTGATACTTCTGCGGTACATGATGAAGTGCAAATTGTAGGAGCAGAAAAAATTAGTAATGCATGGCAGTTTTATATTCAATCATATCCCAATGTTTCCTTTAATAGAAACGATTTGAGCTCAAAACAACCCTTCACTGCTGATACAATGTTTTATTACGTAACCAAAGACTTAATAGATGACGGTTACTTTCACAAGAACAGTTGTGAGATTAATTATAGCTACATCGACAGTGACATTTGGTTTGCCGATTGGATGCGACAGAAACATCAGGAATTTCTACAAAGCAAATGGTAACAATTTGTTTACCCTACATATTGTTAGTCATTACTGAAACACCCTTTAATTTTTCCTTTCATGAAAGTAGTGAGCGCGGTTATACCTTATATGTTTGGGGAAAGGAGCGGAATATATGTGGGAGTTTTGAATCCTGATTTGGTAGTTTATCCGGGAACTGCATATTCGCAGTATTTCCATCATTTACAAGGGAAAAAGCAATATGAATTAACCAATCACCTTGGAAATGTTTTGAACACCATCAATGATCGAAAGATTGGGGTAGAGACGGCGACTACTGATGGTCATTATGATTACAGCCAGGATAATGACGGCAATGAAATTATCATGTCGCCAGATGCGTGGCATAAGCAATACGAAAATCAATCTACAATAAGCGGACAGAACTAATGAGAAATTTAGTTTTACTAGGATTATACATTCTGAGTTTTACTCAATGTAAAGGACAACAGCCAGAAGAAAGCATTGTGCTTTTGCCGGAAGGATATACTGGACCAGTCGCCATTATTTTTAGCCAGAAAGAAGGTGTAGAACCAAAGGTTGAGAATGGAAAATATGTGTACGAAATACCAATCTCCGGGATACTTAGGACAACTGTTGAAGCAAACATGCAAATAGCGGGACATGAATACTATTATGTAGGTATAAATGAAGAAAGAATCCCAATTGAATATCTCTTACCTAAAGGACTTGAAAATGTAGGTCGTACTTTATCCGAGAGCAACTTAAATGAAAATGCAAATTACATTGCAGGCGAAGAAATGAGCGGGCTTAACAGTGGGAGTAGAGTTCGTCTGTTTGTTGCTGGAAAAGTAAGTGAGATGGAAACACTTGGTCAAGAAAAATATGAGTTGCTTTTTAAACTTGAGTGAAAGGAATTGTTACTTTCTATAGCTTTGCTGGTTCTGCAATCTCGCATGTAAGCATCCATTACATTAATTAGCTCGGTTTGTTTAGTTATGGGCAGCTTTGCAATTTCTGCTTGTCAGGCAAGTGGAGCAAATTACAAGGATTACAAAGTGGGTGTGATAACTTACTTACTCGTAATGACCCGGATCAGCTATTTACCTGACTTTTGATCAAGTATTTTTCCAGTCTGTGGTTCAATTGTTAGTCTTGTTCCATCCCAATTTGTAAGAATAACATTTTTATTATTCTTCATGATTTTTACATAACTACTATCTTGTGGAACTAGTTTAACTTCGGGAACCTGCCACAATATATTTCCTTCAAGATCCACACAATATACGTTTCTTCCCCCTTTAAAATAATCTCTTCCAAGTAGGATAACAATTTCGTTATCAAATTCAATTGCAAGTTCAATCGGAGATTGAAATTCCTTGATTATCTTGCTGTTTTTAGTTATTGCGTATTTCAATTCCATTTATTTCAAATCTTTTGGTTTACCGAATGATGATATTGGTATTTCCTCAATTAATTCATACTGAGTACCTCCACCTTTTGATCCCCAATTAGCTTTCTCCCCAGCAATACCAGTTCGCATGGGAGTTCCAGAAGGAACCTGTACATCTACAATCTTATTAGGAATGTGTTCCAAAGCTAGTTTATCCTTAATTTTTTCCGGGCTTAGCATATTGCCATCAGCATCTAATAAATCGGATTTCTTTGCCAACCATTTCCCTGAAGCAGAACCACCCTCTGTATCACTAAATAACCTCACAAATTGTTCTTCAGTTTCTGTGGTAAATTCAATCACTTGGCTTCCTCGTTTATACGGACCGTATTTGCCAGCCTTCAAATAATCTGTATTCGCCAAAGTTGAGGTGATCTTTTTTATCTTTCCCGGCGCCTTTAAGAAATCTCCGAATGGAAAAAATCCAACCCCTGCAAGAAACATTCCTATTTGATCATCGCTTCTGTAGGCATCTTGGAAGTCATACACATCTTGTATCCAGCCTAAGGGCGATATACCAACCAATAATTCTATTGTCAGTTGATTAACCTGCTGTGCTGCATCGTTTTGACCATACAATATATCAGATGCTTGAGTAAGAGTCAATCCTGAGGCTTTTGACATTAAGATTACTTCTGATAATGTTGGTCCAGTTTCTAAGCCTTCCAACTCATTCCTGTCTATTAATCGGTTTGAACTGAATGAATATGGGCTCAACCAGGGATATTTAGCACTGAGAGGATCAACTGACCAGAAACGTATTAATCTAGGATCGCTCATACGGTACTTAAAAGCGTAAGAATTTGCGGCACCATAAATCTCACTATCGGTCTCCTGATTTTGATAACCGAATCTATAGCTAATGATGTTATAATTCCTTCCAGGCATTACCATCCCGCCTGGATAGTAATCTTTTTCGCTCAAATCCTTACTGGGATTATCATACAGAAGATAGGCTAGGCTCAAATTCATGCCGAATTTTGCTTATTTACGCATGAAATTTAAGTATTCCTTACTAAATTTTGTTGCGAAAATTTAGTTTCTGAAAGTCGTTGATAAAAGGCTTCGGTCTCTTTGTCAATATAATACTGAGCAAGAGCCACATACCTGAAAAATTCCTTGCTATTGGCTGAATGCCCTGATATTTTTCTTACCGTATACTCTGTCATTCCTAAAGAAAGCATGGTGGTTATGGCTGTTCTCCTCATCGTATGAGAAGTCAGCAAGTCGCAAAAACGATGAGTTGGCTGGTTCTTTAGCTGCTTTCCAGGCAATTCAGAAATGCCTCTTCGACTGCGCATTTTTGCAAATGGATCAGTCCAACCTGCGGTTTGTGCAAGCAGTTTTATGTTCTTGTTGAGGTTGTAGTTAGTAATGACAGGTAGCAGTTTCCTGTGCTGTTTGCAATGATATTTTTTGAGGATTTCGATAGCATAGTCCGGTAATTTTATGCGTGTGAAGGTTTGTGTCTTCTTTGAGGTTACCTTCAGATAGTAACTATCATTGCTAATTTCAAGGTTTGATCCATTTAAGTTAAGCAAGTCAGAAACACGAAGCGCTACCGTACAACCAAATATAAAAATATCCTTAGTCCTCTCGAGCCGAGGGCTAAGGGTTCCCTGAAACTGGTTATCATAAATCAGAAAGTTAAGCTGCTCCGGTGTTAGCACAATAATGGGAATTTCTTCACCAGGCACATAAAAGCTTTTATGAAACATACCAACACGTAATCCCATTTCATCATTAAGATAGTTAAAGAAAGTGCGTAGTATTTTAATATTGCTTCCGACATAGTTGTCAAAATGCCCAAGATCGGTATATAGGTAGTCGGTAAACTTTTTGTAGAATTTGTTCCAGTAGTTCTTCTCATAAATTAATTCTCGCTTTGCTAAGTGTCCAGTATCTTTTATCCTTAGCGGAATCTTTTTTGCAATTGAAAAATTAATCAATAATTTAAGGAGGTATGTATAGTTTTTAATGGTAGATACGCCGATTTGTTTTCCATTTTTTCACACCACCGCCGCCGACGGGAAGTTTGAGGAAAGATCGGTGGCGGCGAAAAAGGTAACAATTTGCTGCTACGACAGTATTTCACAGACCGGAAAAAATGCAACCGGCATATCAACCGCCGCCGGCACCAGGGCTCCATTTATTTACTGTATGTTTTTCAGGTCAGTTCTGTAACTGGTGTTTGAAAAATAAGACGGCTTATCTTTACACCTTCAACCATTACCCTTAATTTTAACTGCTGAAGAATGACATTTTTTCCGGAAGTGCTGGAACGTTATGCAGAAGCGCATACCAAGCCAGAAAGTGACGTGTTGCGGGAGCTTAACCGCGAAACGCATGCAAGGGTGCTGATGCCGCAAATGCTTTCAGGGCATTTGCAAGGTCAGTTCATCAGGATGATGAGCCTGATGTTGCGGCCAAAGTATGCCCTGGAGATAGGCACCTTTACCGGTTACTCCGCCATCTGTCTCTGTGAAGGATTGCAGGAAAACGGGAAGTTGTTTACCATAGACGTGAATGAGGAATTGCAGGAGATGGCTTTGCGCTATTTTGAAAAATCAGGCATGAGCCATAAGATTGATTTCAGAATCGGAATGGCAGCTGCCATAATTCCGACCCTGCATGTTGCGTTAGATCTTGTGTTTATTGATGCCGACAAATTGAATTACGGCCTGTACTACGACCTGGTGTTTGATAAAGTGCGGCCCGGTGGGATAATACTTGCCGATAATGTATTGTGGAGCGGCAAAGTAGTGGAAGAAAGCCAGGATGCGGAAACCATAGCGCTAAAGGCTTTCAGCGATAAAGTGCAGCGGGATGAACGGGTTGATAATGTACTGTTGACGCTCAGGGACGGGCTAATGGTGATCAGGAAGAAATGAGTTGGTCTAGCATACAAACTAACATAAAGGCTCAACGGCGAAAGCAATTGAAGTGAGCTGTTTACGACACTAGCGCCTTCGTGGTATCAATCAGGTTACTTAAAAGTTGCTTTAAAGAAAAAAGAATAAATAATAGCATGTTACAAATTGAACAGAGGAAAGGAGTGATCGTTAAAGCGCTGACCATGATCGTTTGGCTTTTGGCTTTCAGCATCACTTTACCTGCACAGACCTATGATGAAAAAGTAGAAGCCTACATTAACCGGTACAAGGAGATTGCGATCACAGAGATGCAGCGTACCGGCATACCGGCCAGCATCACCCTGGCACAGGGCATCATTGAAAGCAATGCGGGGCAGAGCCCGCTGGCCATGGAGGCAAACAACCACTTCGGTATTAAGTGTCATGCAGGATGGATGGGTGCTTCTTACATTTATGATGACGACCGTAAAAATGAATGTTTCCGCAAGTATGATTCCTCACTGGTATCGTATAAAGACCATTCTGATTTTCTAAGGAACCGCGAGCGGTATGCCATCCTGTTCACCTATGATACCAGGGACTATACCTCCTGGGCCAAAGGGCTTAAAGCCTGCGGGTATGCTACCAATCCGCAATATGCAAACATCCTGATCAAATGCATTAATGATTACGATTTGCATCAGTGGGACCTTGCCCCGGAAGAACGGTCAGCATGGTTTGCTTCACTCAACAGAACCGGTGAAATAACAACGATAAAGGAAACAGGTAATCCGGAAGTCATTAATGCGCAGCCAACAGCAATGAATGTTACCGAACGCATTTATGTGTTCAATGATATCGATTGCGTCACTTTGTTTGAGGGAGAAACGCTGAATGATCTTGCCACTGCTTTTGCGCTGAGCCTGAAAAGACTGATGCGTTACAATGACATTACAGAGGTGTCACAAATAGCAACGGGTGACCGTGTTTTTCTTCAGCCTAAACGACAAAATGGTGATGTAGCATTACATACAGTTAAAGAAGGCGAAACCATGTTTAGCATATCACGCGATCATGGTATTCAACTGGCCAGGTTATATGAAAAAAACCTCATGAAGCCCGGCACCGAACCAAAGGCAGGTGAAACACTCAACCTGAAAGAGCTTCGTAAAACAGCACCGGCATTGGTAAATGATGATAAGGGTAGCCTCGTGAAATCAGTCAACTCCCCAGTTATCGAAAGTCCTGCTGCCGGCCAGGTTCACGTTGTTTCGAAAGGTGATACCTTATATTCTATATCAAAAAAATACAATGTAACAGTAACTGAGTTGAAAACCATCAACAAATTAAACAGCACGGATTTGCAGATTGGGGAGAAGCTTGTTGTGGCTAAGTAAGGAGGTGTGTGTGGGAAATGGAGACAGGAGACAGGAACCAGGAACCAGGAGCCAGGACTTAAGACGTAAGACTTAGGACGTAGGACGTAGGACTTCTTGCTCTTTCATTAAAATTTTTGCAGTTTCTTCAATACATAGTTTAATAGGCATAAACTCATAGCCTGTTGCTGCTTTTATTTTATCTGCATTGAAAAAATAAGTCATTCCGGCTATGCGTGCGGTCTCTCTTGTCAGTATGGGTGCATGCGGCATGAAAATTTTACGAATTACATCAAGGCGGGTAACCAGCTGTGCCATCCAGGGCGAGACTTTAAACGAAGGCCGTTTCTTTCCCATGCAGTCAGCAATGCAATCAAGAAAATCTTTATAGCTCCGGTTTTCCGCATTGAGGATAAATCGCTCCCGGCTGATATCGCTCTTCATCAATAAAATCATGAGTGACACCACATCATGAACGGCAACAAATCCTGTAGTACCAGACATATAAAAAGGCATTCCCTTCCGGCAATTGTAAAAAAAGCGCGGTGTACCTTTTTTCCAGTCACCATCACCAATAATTACCGATGGATTTACGATCACTGCATTAAGTCCTTCCGCTAGACCACGCCAAACCTCTCTTTCAGCCAGGTACTTGCTGATGCCATAGTTCGTTTGATTGCCATTAAAATCCCATTCGGTTGATTCACTGATCTCGTTTGAAGCTGCAGGCCGCCCTATCGCAGCAATGGAACTTACATAAACCAGCTTCTGAATAGTTTTTACCAGGGCCACGTTCACCACATTGGCCGTGCCTTCCACATTTATTTTCATCAACCGGTCACGATCCTTTTTCTCAAATGATACCAGGCCGGCACAATGATACACTGATGAACAACCCTCCATATGTTCTTCTAAAGAGGGAATATCGAGCACGTCACCAGGTACCCATTCCACTTTACCGGGCAAGTGACAGGCCGGTGGTATAGTGCTTCCATCACGTATTAATGCACGGATGGGTTCATCGCTGTCTGCAAGCTTTCGCAACAGATGCCTACCTAAAAAACCAGTGCCTCCTGTTACAAATATCATGAATGCTTTTTCGGCAAGATACTACTACGGGAGGAATTGGAATATTGGATATTTTGGAGGCAAGAGCCAGGAGCCAGGAACCAGGAACCAGGAACCAAGACTAAAGACGTAGGACGTAAGACGTAGGACGTAGGACTTAGGACTTAGGACGTAGGACATTAAGGGGGGAATATTGCAGGTTTTGGCAGCAGTTAGTTTTGAGGAAATTGCTGAAAAATAAAAAAGCCCCTGATTGATGAGTCAGGGGCTGAAGAGTAGATTGAAATTTCTAGAGTACCGATTCGTGCTTTACACCTGTACTGAAATAAACTTCTCCTCCAACGGAATCGGCGGATGCTCCGGTAACGGAAGCAAGCACATTCACTTCATTGCGCATGCGTAAGGCTCCCATCAGGCACATCAGGAGTGCTTCCTTAAATTTAATAGTTGCCGGATCCGGAACTACTAAAGGCACTGATGAATTGTAATTGATCCGTTCGAGCAGGAACTTGTTGAATGCGCCACCACCCGAAACCAGGATCGAATGACTTTCATCTTTTGTAAGAAACTCAGTAGCATAAATATTCTTAATATCTTTTCCGATCTGCAGAGCAATATGTTCGGTAGCAGTGCGCAGTTTGTCTTCTACCTGCATGCGGTATTTCTTGAATACCGGCATAAATATTTTAGTAACCCAACCACCTCCAATCGATTTAGGATAGGGTTTTTCGTAATACCATTGCGCATTGAGTTCATTCAACAAGTCGTGGTTCACGTTTCCGGAGCGTGCAATAGAGCCATCCTTATCATACTCCAGGTCAATTTCAGAAGCAAGGGCGTTGAGGACCATATTGGCGCCACAAATGTCGAAGCCAATCATTCTGTTATCGATGTTACAACTGATGTTTGCAATACCGCCTATGTTCAGACAAAATTTAAAATCACCAAAGAGTGTACGGTCACCCATGGGAGCAATTGGAGTTCCTTGTCCGCCCATTGCCACATCCACCGTCCTGAAATTGCAGATCACATTGCATCCGGTTTCGGCAACTATTGCGCCGCCGTCACCAATCTGACTGGTCATCTGATTCTCCGGCTGATGAAAGACGGTCTGACCATGAGAAGCGATGAAATCAATTTTACCATCCAGCATGTTTTCCTGAATGAACTTGCGTGCCACCTCACCCAGGTAATGCCCGTAGAAAGCATCGGTCTTCAGGTAAGTAACGGCATTTTGCAACACCAGGCTTTGAAGGCGTAACCTCCATTTAGGCGGATAAGGGATACATTCAGCTTTTTCAATTTCGTAACTCCATTTGCCATCTTTCTCTTCAAGGCGGCAATAGGCTACGTCAACGCCATCCATAGAGCTACCCGACATCATACCAAGAACATGATACGTTTTCATTTCAAAAGAAAATTTTAGTTAATAAAAAAAATAAAAAAAGGCTACCCAGCTTTTTAATGATTGGTAAATGTATTAACAAATTGTGAAAGTTAGTATGGGCATTCATAAAGAATATATTCCGGTGTTATCGCAATAGTGTCAGGTTTCCCTTTTGTTGCAACGGGTTGTTATCATATGTAATTCCTGATATATAAAAAATATACGTACCCATTTCGCAGGGCACCTCTAAAAACGAACCATCCCAGCCTTCATCATTACCGTCTTCATCTGAATAGACCATCTGCCCCCAGCGGTTGAATACCTTCACAGATTCCACCTCGCGAATGCCCTTGGTATAGAATTGAAAATAATCATTCAGTCCATCTCCATTCGGTGTAAATGCATTTGGCACCAAAAAGAGGTGATAGTGTGTTACAATAACCGTAACAGAATCGGTCGCTTTGCATCCGTTATCGGCTGATACATTTACGGAATAGGTAATCGTATTAATGGGGCTTGCCAATGGATCGGGGATAGATGGATCTGAAAGATCGTCAGGAGGAATCCATTGATACGTGCCTGATCCGGTAGCATTCAGTTGTGCAGTTTCACCCTGATTGATGGTAACATCTTCACCGGCATCCACGTCAGGTGGTAACAGTACTGTAATGGTAACTGTATCTTCATCAAAACAACTTCCGACAGAAGCAACTACATAATAGGTAGTGGTAACTTCAGGATTCACCACAGGATTGGGAATAAATGTATTGTTGATTTTATAATCCGGCGACCAAAGGTATTGCACGGCATTGCCGGTGCTCAGCTGAATACTATCGCCGATGCATAAGGAAGCATCTGATATGGTATTGGCAATTACGGTGTCTGTAACCTGAATGGTAACAGAGTCCTTCGCAATGCAGCCAAATACATTGGTAACCGTTACGGTATATACCGTAGTAACCGGCGGGTTCACCAATGGATCCGGTAAAGAAGGATCATTCATATAAGCAGCCGGCGACCAGGCATAACTAATACCATCATTTGCATGCAGTGTTACCATGTCAATATCACAGACAAATGTATCAGGACCTGCCTGGATATCTGGCACCGGATGAATAATTAATGGCTTGGTGATGGTTCCCGTGCATCCATAATTGTTAGATACGACAAGGTTCACATTAAAGGTGCCGCTGTTTGTAAATGCATGTTGCGGATCTTGTTGTGTATCGGTTGTACCATCGCCAAAGTCCCAGGCCCAGCCCGACAAATAGCCATCTAAAGGCACAGAGGCATCAGTAAAGTCAACCGGCGTGAGCATACATTCCGGCGTTACCGTAAAATCCGGTGTTACACCTTTTCTGATCTCCACATACTTAAAAACGGAATCACCACACAGGAGACCCGGTGAAGCATACAGCATCACTTTATATACTCCCGTATCCGGAAAAACATAAACGGGATTTTTCTCAGTAGATACATCCGTGTTAATTCCCGTTACCCCAAAATCCCACTCAAAAATGGTTGATCCATAACTAAGATTATTAAATGAAGCGCTATTGGTGCCGCATAGCAGTAAGGTATCATTAATGGAAACTCCTCCGTTTACATTAAAATTTGCTTCAATCAAAGGGTTGCAGGTCGTTATGTTAAACTGAAAATCCCGCACATCCTGGCTTAGAAAAACGCCATTCCGGTACTCTTTCACACATACCCCAACCACATACTGACCAAGCGCTGTTGGAAAACCGGTCAGCAGACCCGTTACCGGATTTATACTCATCACCGGGCTCCCCCCGATTTGATTATTAAGATTATAAGGTGGTAACCACACTATCGGGTCGTAAGGCGGTGGCGGCGGCGGATTGGGCTGAGGCAATATGGCATCTGCACCCTGGTACGGTGTGCAGAGTGAGTACACCAACGAATCGCCATTGGGATCTGTAGCACTGTGGTCAAACTCCAAAACTTGGTCAACACAAATAACGATAGGTGGATAATTCGTAAACCTGGGACTGCTATTACAACTTACCAGTGAAGAGGATGGAATATGTGCAGTAAAAGTAGCTCCTGTATTTGCCGGATCATTCAAGTTTACGATGGTGTTATTACGGCAACATCGTTGGTAGGCAATATCATATCCACCTGCAATAGGTGGCAGGTTGTAAATGGCTTTGTAAATCGCTTCCTCTACACATACTCCGGGAGGGATTTGAAGGCAGGGATTTGTCAGATCGGGATCAACTGTTGTAAATCCGGGTAATGGAATAATCAACGTTTCATGAAGTACCCCATTTGGCCTGTAAATGCTGACATAAGCCGGAGCATCAAATGGTGTGGTACTGTTGCAATCGCGGTAGACCTTTAATGTAATTTCATAATTATTATTGCCCAGGCAGGTATAGTACATTTCTCCTCCTATAATATGCCATGACCGGGATGACAACGGAAATAAAAACAACAATAGCAGGAATCTTGTAAAAATTTTCATTTCACCTTTTCACCGATAAAACATTTCCCG
Organism: Chitinophagaceae bacterium; assembly: GCA_016704325.1. GTDB lineage: Bacteria > Bacteroidota > Bacteroidia > Chitinophagales > UBA10324 > JACCZZ01. The sequence continues at coordinate 172,929 of JADJAG010000004.1, read as the reverse complement.
AAATTAGCAAACGAGCAGCACTTGCACAAAACAAACAGATTAAACGCGGCAGATTAAAGGCGCGTTCATGAACCTGAAAATGTTAAATGGGCTAAATTGCTAAATGGTTAAATTGCTGCGGCGAAGCCGATCACTTGCTATTCTGTAATCACTACGCTGCTTTACTCACTTACTCAAATACTTAATACTCAATTTCAACACCCAATCACCTCTATCCAATTTGTCGTATACCCTCGAAAAGGGGTGCATACCAATTGATGGGGTAAGGACCTTTAAAGACATCTCCCTACTCCGGCCTTTTCCACCCTCCTGTTGTCCGTTAGATGGAATTGTTGCTGCTCATGACATTATCCTAAAAATAGCCTTCTAAAGCCAGCACGCAAAGGACGCAAAGCTCGCAGAGCTGGATTAAGTAATTTTTTCTTTGCGGGCTTTGCGAGACAATCAATCCAATTGAAACATAATCTCTTTGTTAGATACGGTTCACTATTACTAAATAGTTAAACAGTACTTGCGCGACAATTTGGTTTGCACCCCTCGAAAAGCCATTCAGTCTACTTTCTCCAAATTGAGCTACTTTTGCCCCGATTTTTCAATTCCCGGTGACAGATTGACCGAAACCCTTTGATGGCAAAGCATTTGCTCAATGTTTCGGTTCAAATCGACTATCAGAATGGAAAACAATGGGCCCAACTACACTTTTAATGAAGCTATGAAAGAAAATAAAGCAGGAACTGATGATCAGCAGGAACAGGAAAAAGTCAGCCATTCCGCTGATGATTTGCTCCAAAATATAGAAAAAAATACCTCTGAACAGGTCACAAATGAAGACCAGCATGACGGCCAGGATTTAGCGGAAGGCAATGACCTGCTCAGTAAACTGGGTCTTTCTAAAAAGGATAAGTTAAAGAAAGAGAATGCCGAACTGAAGCATAAAGCGGAAGAATTGAATGATAAATTTCTTCGGTTGTATGCCGAGTTTGACAATTACAAAAAGAGAACACAGAAAGAACGAATTGAGGTAGCTAAAACTGCCGGAATTGAGATTATTAATGCCCTGATTCCGGTTATAGATGATTTCTCGCGGGCAATGAAGCAAATGGAGACCTCCAATGACCTGTCCGGCTTACAGGAAGGGGTGAAACTGATTCAGCAGAAAATGAATGCTGTACTCGAGTCAAGAGGGCTTAAGCAGATGAAATCACTGGGTGAAACTTTTAATCCTGAATTACACGAAGCCATTGCAGAGATACCGGCACCGGATCAACAATTGAGCGGGAAGGTGGTAGATGAAATTGAAAGCGGATATTACCTCCACGACAAAATCATCCGGCATGCAAAAGTGGTGGTTGGTAAATGAAAAATAACGGAAGGTGATCAGTTCACACCCGTTCATAAAAATTGTAAATCGTACAGCTCCGCATGATGCGCCTGTTCTGAATACTTAATAAAATTAGATGGCAGCAAAGAGAGATTATTATGAAGTGCTTGGCGTAGGTAAAACCGCTACTGCCGATGAAATAAAAAAGGCCTACCGCAAGGTGGCCATGCAGTTTCATCCTGACAGAAATCCGAACGACAAAGCGGCGGAAGATAAATTTAAGGAAGCAGCGGAAGCGTATGAAGTGCTGAGTGACAACGATAAGAAAAAACGTTACGATCAGTTTGGCCATGCCGGCGTTGGTGGCAATGGTGGTTATAGTAATGCAGGTGGCGGTGGTATGCGGATGGAAGATATCTTCAGCAATTTCGGAGATATATTCAATGATATGGGAGGCAGCCCTTTTGAAACTTTCTTTGGCGGGGGCAGAACTTCACGCGAGCGTTCACGCGGAGTTAGAGGTGGCAACCTGCGCATTAAAGTGCCGTTGAACCTGCAGGAAATTGCCAAAGGCGCTCATAAAACGCTTAAGGTTAAAAAGTATGTTGCCTGTCAGACCTGCAGCGGCAGCGGCGCAAAAGACAAGAGTTCTTTCAATAGCTGCAGTACCTGCAAAGGAAGTGGTGTAATCAGGAGGGTTCAGAATACCATTCTTGGTCAGATGGCCACCACATCAACCTGTCCGACCTGTAACGGCGAAGGCCAGGTGATTACTGCAAAGTGCACTACCTGTCATGGTGAAGGAAGGATGTACAGCGAAGAAACCATCAATGTAGATATTCCGGCAGGTGTTGCGGAAGGGATGCAGCTTTCCATGAGCGGCAAGGGAAATGCAGGGGAGCGTGGTGGTATGCCGGGCGACCTGATTATCGCAATTGAAGAAGAAGAACATGGCGAGTTGAAAAGAGATGGCAACAATGTAGCCTATGAACTATACGTATCATTTCCTGACGCTGCTCTTGGCACCAGTGTGGAAGTGCCCACGATTGATGGTAAAGCACGTATTAAAATAAAACCCGGCACGCAGGCAGGTGAAATTTTCCGTCTCAAAGGAAAAGGCCTGCCCAATGTAAATGCATATGGCAATGGTGATCAGTTGATTCATGTGAATGTGTGGGTACCCAAAGAAGTATCGGCAGACGAACGTAACCACCTTGAGAAAATGCGGGACTCGCATAACTTCAAGCCGAATCCCGGTAAGAATGAAAAGAATTTCTTTGAAAAGATGCGGGATTATTTTTCCTGAAAGCTGCGAAATATAACTTCCTTTATAAAAGGATGAAGTTATTGGGGTGTGCGAGAATTCGTTCATCTTGTCAAGCAATGTTGGTGTGTTAAATGGTTAAATGGTTAAATTGCTGAGGCGAAGCCGATCACTTACTATTCTGTAATCACTACGCTACTTTACTCAAATACTTAATAATTAATACTCAAATTCAACACACAATAATCTATATCCAATTTGTTGTACACTCAGTTATTGTTCCTTAACCTGGGGTTTTGCAGTTCTTTTCTAATCTGATTTATGGTATGAAGGCGTTATGCTTTGTATAATTTACATTGTACTGTTGTCATTCTTTGAACCTTCGTAGCAGTTTTTCTAAGGGCTGCTAACAGTAACAAAAATATTATTGAAAGCTATTTATGCTGCTTCAAAAGGGTGTATGACAAATTGCACTTAATGCTGTAGCGTTTACCTTAGCGCCTTGCTTTTTTAGCGCCAAGACGCGAAGTCGCGAAGAAAATCACAAAGGATCACTATGCTGCGTTTTTTTAGCGTCTTGGCGTCTTCGCGCTTGTATTATTTTATCGCTGAGAAATGCAATCCTCCTGTTGGAGTGCGGGTAAAGGGTGTATGACAAAGTGCACTTAATGCTGTAGCGTTTACCTTAGCGCCTTGCTTTTTTAGCGCCAAGACGCGAAGTCGTGAAGAAAATCACAAAGGATCAATATGCTACGTTTTTTGGCGTCTTGGCGTCTTCGCGCTTGTATTATTTTATCGCTGAGAAATGCAATCCTTCTGTTGGAGTGCGGGTAAGGGGTGTATGACAAATTGCACTTAATGCTGTAACGTTTACCTTAGCGCCTTGCTTTTTTTAGCGCCAAGACGCGAAGTCGCGAAGAAAATCACAAAGGATCAATAGGCCACGTTATTTTAGCGTCTTGGCGTCTTCGCGCTTGTATATTTTTTTATCGCTGAGAAATGCAATTTGTCATACACCCGCTTCAAAATACTCCTTGCTTGTCCGGGGTATTCAGTTGTATCGGCTTCTCCCGGTTTTTGATATTTAATGATGTATGGTTTTTATTTAAAAAAATATTTCTATCATTGATACAGAATTGCAAGATGATGCCACCTCAATTGCATTTCCTTCCATGAAAAAATTCGCTGTTTACTTTCCATCGTTCCTGCAGGAAATAACGCTACCATTTTCACTCAATCTAAAGCAATCTTTATGGCCAAACCAAAATTAGCGGACCAGGTTACTGATTTCATGAAACGGATCAAAAAGAAAAATCCGTATGAACCGGAATTTCATCAGGCAGTTACAGAAGTCGCTGAATCATTACTTCCATTTATAGACGAGCACCCAAAATATAAGACTGCAAAAATCCTGGAACGGATCGCAGAACCGGACCGGGTGATTATGTTCCGGGTTACCTGGATTGATGATAAAGGCGAGTACCAGATCAACCGTGGTTTCCGGATACAAATGAACAATGCAATAGGCCCTTATAAAGGCGGATTGAGGTTTCACCCGACAGTCTATCTTGGCATATTAAAGTTTCTTGCATTTGAGCAGGTCTTTAAAAATTCACTCACCGGTTTACCGATGGGCGGTGGCAAGGGTGGCAGTGATTTTGATCCGAAAGGAAAGTCAGACAATGAAGTAATGCGTTTCTGCCAGAGCTTTATGACGGAACTCTACCGTCATATCGGCGCTGATACAGACGTTCCCGCAGGGGATATTGGCGTTGGCGGTCGTGAGGTTGGCTATTTATATGGTCAGTACAAACGCCTGCGCAACAAATTTACCGGTGTGCTCACCGGAAAATCTATTGATTCCGGTGGTAGCCTGATCAGGCCGGAAGCAACCGGTTATGGCTGTGTCTATTTTACACAGGAGATGCTGGCAACACGGAAGATGAATATGAAAGGTAAAAGAGTAGTGATCAGTGGATCAGGTAACGTAGCACAGTATGCGGCAGAAAAAGTAATACAGCTGGGTGGTAAAGTGGTGACACTTTCTGATTCGGAAGGATACATTTACGATGAAAAAGGTATTACAACAGAAAAGCTCGAGTATGTGATGTGGCTGAAAAATGAAAAACGCGGACGCATTAAAGAGTATGCTGAGAAATATGGAGTTGAATTTGTTCCCCGCAAAACTCCCTGGGGTGTAAAGTGCGATGTGGCCTTACCGAGTGCCACTCAAAATGAATTGAATTTTGAAGATGCAAAAAAATTGACCCGTAATGGTTGTATCGCTGTGGCTGAGGGGGCCAATATGCCTTGCACTAATGAGGCCGTAACGTGGTTTATTAAAAAAGGAATTCTGTACGCACCGGGAAAAGCTTCCAATGCCGGTGGCGTGGCTGTTTCAGGACTGGAGATGAGTCAGAATTCACAGCGCATGTCATGGACCCGTGAGCAGGTTGATAAACGGTTACATGAGATCATGAGTGATATTCATGACACCTGTGTGAAGTATGGAAAAGACGGAGATACTATCAATTATGTGAAAGGAGCCAACATCGGCGGTTTTGTAAAAGTAGCTGATGCGATGCTTGCGCAGGGGTTGGTATAGTTTCAACATTTATTTGCATAATTATTTGGCTATATGCTATGCCCTGCGTTAAAGTGCGGGGTTATAGGATGCAATGCGCTATTGCAGGCTCATTCAAATCCTATTTATTTTGCATAACAGCCCTGTTAATCAATGAATATTTTCCCGCAGCTATTGCGGATTAATCAGGTTTCCCCGGCCATGAATTTTCTCATGTTTCTTGCAGCTTTCTTACCACTACGCCTATATTTATGGCTACTTAATTAATATTAACTATTTTGGGTTATCATCCGGCAGCATTAACCTGAAATGACAGCCGGCATTTACCCTGATTCATTGCGGGTAAAAACAGCAATTCAACAGCTGCCTTTCCGGGTAGTGCAGCCTGCCAATCCGTTTTTTAGCATTCAAAATGAAGGATTTAATCTGAATGAAAACAACCCAAAAAAAAGCTTTTACCTCACTCTTAATCAAGTGCGCATTCATAGGTTTTACTTTCCTCACCAATTTGTCTTTTGCAAATACCATTTCCGGCCTGACTGCATTTTACCGTGACGGGCAGGTTTTTCTTACATGGACAAATGTTTCCGGGGAAGAAAACTATTACCTTGTTTATCGCTCGCTTTCGCCCATAGCATATGGTTGGCAATTACCTGGCTGCGAATACCTTGGAAAATCACATCAGTTGAGTGCAATTGATGCAGACCTAACCGCTCATTACAATCAGGATTATTACCTGCGGATTGATTCAGCGGGCACACCTCTTGCAACAACTTCAGGATTGTTTGTAGCAACTACGCTGGCAGATGGAAATTATTACTATGCCGTTACCGTCTATACCAATCATACAGAGGATACAACTATTGTTTCAGGTATCAATACAAACATGCAACCTGTTGCAGAATGGGTAAACAAACCCCTGCCGGTATTTCAACAGACAGTAACCATTAGCGGCAGGCCAATTGAGATATACACCAACTTCTTTAGTTTTAAAATAAATAGCAATCAGCCTCCCATCAATGAAGCAGGATGGCTGGCATCTGATTTTTTGGTGAACAGGAATATGAACACGGGTAATCAACCATTACTGGTCCGCTGGCATGGAGGCGGAACAGATTTCTTTGCTCAAATCGCCACTACTGTTTCAAACGCCGTTAATTTGAATATTGAATCCATTCTGCCCAGTGGCATTTCAGGGGAGTATTGGGGATCAAATTCAGGTTTCAATTTATTTTATAAGAATGAAGAGATTCCTGCATCAGGAGTGAATCATAATTACTTTCAGCAATTATATAAGCATACGATTGACTGGGCCATTGAATATCTCAACATTGACTCCAACCGTATCTATTTCGATGGATCTTCATCGGGTGCATGTGGTGCTTTCGCTTACATTCAAATGTATCCTGAAAAAATAGCTGCAGTAAAACTGTCGGTGCCTTGTTTTAATGTAGGATTTGAGAATGATGCAGATTCCATGTGTTCGCTGAATACAGGTGGTAAAAACAGGAATAGCATTGATCTACTACTAGGTAAAGTAAGCACCAATCTGCCCAACAGCTTAGGTTACCCAACCTATGATATGCTTAATGGTGCCTTGATGGCAAATCAGTTTGCCAACCGCAATTATCCATTTGTGTATGCCATCAATGGAAAAGAAGATTTTATTGTCGGCTGGACTGAAAAAACCATTTACTACGATTCAATAAATGCAAATGCCACAGGCGGTTATTACTTCTGGGACAGCCGCAGTCATGGTGGTGGTTTGGGCTTTTGGACGGATGCTAATTTTGACCTGTTCCGGTTCCGAAGAAATGTTTCCTATCCTGCATTTTCCAATTGCAGCCTTAATGAAGACTATGGTGATGGCAGCAAAAACAGTGGCGCAACTTATGGTACGGTAAATGGTGCACTGGACTGGAGTGATGAGATAGAAGACACGGAAGCTAGCTGGAATGCACAATGTTTTATCCGGAACCTCAAGGCGCATTACAATCAGGAAGCAGTATATCCGGATTCTGCTACCGTTGATATCTCACCAAAACGGTTGCAACGCTTTAATCCACCTGCCGTTTCAATCATCCGGTGGAATGTAATACACCGGCAGGATACCATTCAATCCGGATCACAGGTCTATACAGGTGGCGTGATTACGATTCGCAACATCAAGGTATTTAAAGATACGATAACACTTGCTTTGAGTTATCTGCCGGCTGATACGTTCTTTACAGATGGAGATTTTGATGGTTACGGAAACCCTGCTGCGACTATAATCGCTGCATCTATTCCTCCAGGTTATGCTGAAGACCACTCAGATTGTGATGATACGAATCCGCTCATTCATCCCGGTTCCCTGGAAACATGCAACTACAGCGACGACGATTGCAACGGTAAAACAGATGAAGGGGTACAGACTGTCTTTTATGCTGATGCGGATCATGATGGTTTTGGTACAAGCAACCAATTTGCTTTCTCCTGTTATGCTCCTGATGGGTTTGTCGGGGATACCACGGATTGTAATGACAACGCTATGAATATTCATCCCTTAATTGCTGAGGTTTGTAACTATATGGATGATAACTGTGATGGCCGTATTGATGAAGCACTGCAATCCATTTTTTATGCAGATAGTGATGGTGATGGTTATGGCAATCTGCATACAAGCATTTCTGCCTGTATCGAAACGTCAGGCTTTGTTTCAGATACTACTGATTGTAATGATAGTAATCCGAATATTCATCCTTCCCAATCAGAAACCTGCAACGGTACCGACGATAATTGCGATAGCCAGGTTGATGAAGGTGCAGTCGCGATATTCTATTTCGATGCTGATGCTGATGGATTTGGCAATGCCGATTCAACGGTAATATCTTGTCCGGCACCTGAAGGCTTTGTATTCAATGCTGCCGATTGTAATGATGGTGATGCAACCATTTCTCCATTAAATAATGAAATCTGCAATGGTACTGACGATAATTGCGATGGAGCGGTGGACGAAGGTGTGCAGTTTGTTTTCTTTGCTGATATTGATGGGGATGGGTTTGGAGATGTTAACTCAGCTATTTCATCCTGCTTCATACAAACGGGTTATGTATCAGATACCACAGATTGTGATGATAATGAGCTAACAATTTCTCCTTCCGGAACTGAAACCTGCAATGGTACTGACGACAATTGTAATGGTGAGGTTGATGAAGGAGTGCAGTTTGTTTTTTTTGCTGATGCTGATGAAGATGGTTTTGGAGACATTAACTCTGCTATTTCATCTTGTATCATGCAAACAGGTTATGTAACTGATGATACTGATTGCGATGATAATGAAATAACAATCTCTCCTTCCGGAACTGAAATCTGCAATGGTACTGACGATAATTGTAATGGTCAGGTTGATGAAGGAGTGCAGTTTGTTTTCTTTGCTGATGCTGATGGCGATGGTTTTGGAAATATTAATTCAGCTATTTCATCCTGTGCCATACAAACAGGTTATGTAACTGATACCACTGATTGCGATGATAATGAAATAACAATCTCTCCTTCCGGAATTGAAAGCTGCAATGGTACTGACGATAATTGTAATGGTCAGGTGGATGAAGGTGTGCAATCCATTTTTTATGCTGATGCCGACGGTGATGGCTTTGGTGATGTGAGTTCAACAACGCTCTCCTGCTTTGCGGCGAACGGATACCTTTCAGATACTACCGATTGCAATGATGCCGATATACATATTCATCCTTTCAGTACTGAAGTCTGCAATAGTACCGATGATAACTGTGACAGCCAGGTTGATGAAGGTGTGCAATCTATTTTTTATGCTGATGCCGACGGTGATGGATTTGGTGATGTGAGTTCAGCAATGCTCTCCTGCTTTGCGGCTAACGGATACCTCTCAGATACTACCGATTGCAATGATGCCGATCTACATATTCATCCTTTCAGTATTGAAGTCTGCAATAGTACCGATGATAACTGTGACAGCCAGGTGGATGAAGGTGTGCAATCCATTTTTTATTCCGATGCTGATGGGGATGGATTTGGTGATATCAATTCATTTGTTTCAAGCTGTATAGTACCAAACGGATATGTAACTGATCCTTCCGATTGCAATGATGTTGATTTTACAATTTCACCTTCCGGCATTGAAGCCTGTAATGGTTTTGATGACAATTGTAATGGGCAAGTCGATGAGAATACCGTCAATGCGCAAATAGTTCCTGCCGGCACATTCACCATCTGCAAAGGATCTGCCCTTTTATTGCAGGCGAATACAGGCGCGGGATTAACTTACCAATGGCAAATAAATGGCATTAATATTATCGGAGCTACGGCTTCATCCTTTGAGGTGCTGGATGCTGCAGACTATACTGTATCAGTTACTGCCGGAAACTGCAGTGTTGTTTCTACTGCCACTACTGTTCTTATTAACGCTTTGCCGGCTGCTACTGTAACACCTTCAGATAAAGTAAAACTATGTGAAGGATTGCCGGTTACTTTTCAGGCAAACAGCGGAGCTTCATTAACACATCAATGGCTAAACAATGGCCAGGAAATTCCCGGCGCAACAAGCAGTCAATATATAACTGCTGTCCCCGGTAATTACGCTGTATTCATTCAGAAATCCAATGGCTGCGAAAAACTTTCGGAGGCTACAAAACTTTCAAACTATTCCGCTCTTTCCACGAAAATCACTTTTGTTGGACAGCTGAATATCTGTACTACTGGATTCGTTTTGCTTAATGCCAAAGTTTTAAATAATTGTTCTTATCAATGGTACAAAGACAATTTGGCTATAGCCGATGCTACCGGATATTCTTATACAGCCACATCAGCCGGAAGCTATCATTATGTTGCCACTTCACAAGAAGGATGCAACGGAATTTCAGGATCAAAGACCGTAAAAGCATGCAAGTCAGCTAACGCTGATGTCTTAACAACACCTTTAGTAACTGTTTTCCCAAATCCTGCTGCTGACTACTTCACACTGCATCTCGAAATGGAAGAACGCTTCACCGGTACGGCATTACTAAGTCTGAGTAATTTATCAGGAACGGTTGTCTACAGGGAAACAATAATGATTGATCAGGGGAAACTTCAAAAAACAATTGACATAAACTCCGGCATGGCTGCCGGCATTTATATGTTGAAAATAATCACCGCTGAAAATGTGATCAATAGGCCTGTTTCAATTATAAGGTGAGTGAATGATTTTTTGCTCCTCAATATCACCGGTATCAAGCTCAATATCATTGAAGGTGAGTAGTAAAATACTTCACTGAAAATGGCAACAACAAGATCAGAGGTTAGCCATACCCTTCAAAGGTCTCATCAACCGGTCGTACCGATTTTTCCAAAACCATTTGTTCATAAGCCTGGCAGTCCAGGGGAGCGATTCGTCCAGCAGTGTATTCTCTTCAGCAGATAATGCATCATGCAACCAGGGAATCATATAAGAAAGATAACGTACAGGCGCCTTTCTTTTTACCTCTTCTTCTATACGACGTTGTTCATCCGGTGAGAAATGGGCCGTCATCTTCTCGAGCATATATGCTTCCTCCTTCGCAATATGTCCCATAAAGACTTTTAACAACTCTGATGTATTGAATTGCAGCTCCTTGCTTAATAATGCATCTACACCTTTACGTTGCAATTCACCCAATAGTCGTTTTATTTCGTCAATGAGGAATTGCAAACGGTTGTGCTCTACTTCCATCACTTCAATTACTTCTGAAGGTGCATCAAGCCTCTCCTCCACTGCCCGAAAAAGCAAGTCATCTTCTGCTGCATGATGGGCTTCCATCATGTTCCAGAAGAATTCATACCATTTTACCACAGCATCCAGTTGCTGCTGCTTCAATTGATCAACACGCTGTGCTATGGCATTCAATAACCGCACATCGCGTGTTAAGGCACGGTGTGCGAAAAAGGAGCCTTGCATTACGAACTGATTCATGTTGAAGTGGTATTTGAATATCCGGAGCTGCGGACAAAGGTAATAAACCGGCATTCACGATATTTAAACAAATAGGAGTGGGTGTACGACAATTCGTTCATCTTATCAAGTAATGGTTGGTGGGTTAAATTGTTAAATGGCTAAATGGTTAAATTGCTGCGGCAAAGCCGATCACTTGCTATTCTGTAATCACTACGCTGATCATGTTAAGCACCCTTCTATCCTTTCATCCTGCAATCCTATCATCCTGCAATCCGTTCATACTGTAATCTTGTAATCCTATAATCCTGTCACCTTTTCATCCTGCAATCCTATTATCCTGTCACCCTTTCATCCTGTAATCTTGTAATCCTGTCCCCCTTTCACCCTGCAATCCTGTCCCTGTTCCCGGTGATGTAGTATCTTTGACAAAAATTATTTCTTACGATTTTTTAATGCTCTGAAAGTCCTTATACATGTCCCGTACCTCCCTGCTTATTGTTATTCTTCTTGCCGCTGTGTTGCTTTTCTTTATCGTAAAGAAAATAATTTCAGGACACGATGAAGGTGCCGTTTCGCAGAAGAAGGGAGGAGGTGCTGTGATGTCGGAGGTAATGATCATCCGCGATACCATCATCACCTACCAGCTACAATCTACCGGTACCATTCGTGCCAATGAAGAAGTGAGCCTGGTAAGCGAATACCCGGGCAAGATTACCGGCATCTTTTTTAAAGAAGGCACTACGATTTCAAAAGGAAGTCTTCTTTTCAGGATGGACGATGCGGAACTAAAAGCAAGAAAGAAAAAGCTGGAGGTATCGGCAGCACTGGCCGCACAAAATGAGCAACGGCTGAATGTATTGCTTGCGAAAGGCGGTGCCAGTCAGCAGGAATATGATATAGTGGCAAATAATTTACTGGAGATACAGGCCGATCTGGAACTACTCAATGTACAGCTTTCAAAAACGGAAATCCGTGCTCCGTTTACCGGGCAAGCCGGCTTACGGAATGTGAGTGAAGGGGCTTATGTTTCCGCGAATACTACACTGACTTCCATTCAGGATGTCAGCAAAGTAAAAATTGACTTTACCCTTCCTGAAAAGTATGCCGCAATCATACAACCGGGGCAAAAAATTTCTTTTTCAGTTGAAAACGATACGCTTGCATTTACCGCATTGGTTATTGCGGCTGAACCTGCCGTAAATCCTGCTACACGTTCCATTACCCTGCGGGCAGTTACGGACAATGCACAGCGCAGGCTGATACCGGGCACTTCTTCCACCATTATGATCGCATTGAAAGAAACACGTGGTTCTGTCTTGGTTCCAACCAGTGCATTGATTCCGCAATCGGCTGGCTTCAGGGCATTTACTTTGAAAAACGGAAAGGCAACCCCTGCAATATTGAAAACAGGCTACCGTGATGAAAATAATGTGCAAGTGCTGGAAGGGCTGGTTGCCGGTGACACATTGCTAACAACCAATATGCTGCTATTGCGTCCTGGAATTGATGTAAAACCTATTTTTAAATAAGCACCTCCTATTCAGCATGAGCAGCCTCTCCTCCACCTCCATTGACCGTCCTGTACTCAGCATTGTGATGTCGCTGATGCTGGTCTTGTTAGGCATAGTAGGGTTCTTCTTCCTGGGACTGAGGGAGTATCCTGCCGTAGATCCGCCAACTGTAACGGTAACCACCACTTATACCGGTGCCAATGCCGACATCATCGAATCGCAGGTAACAGAACCACTTGAAGAAGCCATTAATGGTATAGATGGTATCCGCACCATATCCTCCACCTCCCGCGAGCAGGCCAGCATCATCACTATTGAATTTAACATTGATGAAGACCTGGAGAAAGCAACCAACGATGTGCGCGACCGTGTTTCACGCGCCATCCGTAACCTGCCGCGTGATGTGGAACCGCCTGTAGTAGAAAAAGCAGATGCGAATTCAGAACCTATCATCTTCATGACCCTGCGTAGTGATACCAGGGATATCATGGAAGTAAATGCCATTGCTACGAACGTGGTAAAGGAACGTTTGCAAACCATTTCCGGGGTGAGCTTCGTACGCATTTTCGGAGAGAAGAAATACTCGATGCGCCTGTGGATGGACCCCTCTAAGATGGTGGCTTTCGGGGTAACGCCGGTAGATGTTCAAAATGCCCTGGACCGCGAAAATATTGAATTGCCCTCCGGCAGAATTGAAGGGAATGAAACCGAATTGGCCATTCGCACTTTGGGCAAACTCAGTCGCCCGGAAGAATTCAATAACCTGATTATTAAAGAGAGTGATGGCACCATTACCCGTTTCAGTGATGTGGGATTTGCAACGCTTGGACCGGAGAATGAAAGAAATGCGGTGAAGCGCAATCTCGTACCCATGATCGGCATTGCTTTGGTGCCACAGCCCGGCGCAAATGCAGTAGATATCTCCGATGAATTTTACAAGCGTAAGGTGCAATTGGAAAAAGAATTGCCTCCCGATTGCAAACTGGAAGTAGGTTTCGATTTTACCACATTCGTGAGAAAAACAATAACAGAAGTGCAGGAAACAGTCTTTATTGCATTCCTGCTGGTCATCCTCATCATCTTTCTTTTCCTGCGCGACTGGCGGTCTACCATTATACCGGTTGTCGCCATACCCATATCCATTATTGCAGCCTTCTTTATTATGTATGTAGCCGGATTCTCTATCAATGTTTTAACACTTGTTGCCATCATTCTGTCAATTGGCCTGGTATGCGACGATGCCATTGTGGTGCTGGAAAATATTTATACCAAAGTGGAAGAAGGCCTGTCGCCGGTACAGGCTGCAAAAGAAGGATCGAAGGAAATATTCTTCGCTGTCATTTCTACAACCATCACACTGGCAGCGGTATTTTTTCCGATTATGTTCCTTACCGGATTAACAGGAAGGTTGTTCCGGGAATTTGGAGTAGTAGTAGCCGGTTCCGTTTTGATTTCGGCTTTTGTAGCACTCACGCTGTCGCCCATGATGAGTTCGAAGCTGCTGAAGCATCATGATAAACAAAACTGGTTTTACCGGGTTACGGAACCATTCTTTGTGGGTATGATCAATGGCTACCGTACTTCGCTGGATGCATTTATGCAGCGGCGTTGGCTGGTGTTTCCCATACTCGGCGTCATCGCATTGCTGGTGGCCGTGCTGATGAGAACGGTTCCATCTGAACTGGCGCCTTATGAAGACCGTTCAAGCATACGCGTTTCTGTTACCGGACCGGAAGGTTCATCCTATGAGTTTACTGAAAAATACATGGATGAACTATCCAGGTATGTGATGGACTCTATTCCTGAAACTACTTCTTCCTTAAGTATTATCGCGCCCAGTTTTGGGTCGGTAGGTGCAGTAAATACCGGTACACAAAGTATTTATGTTACTGATCCTTCAGAGCGGGATCGCAGTGTGAATCAAATCGTACAGCAGCTTACACGCGACCTGAAGTATTTTACAGGCATCCGTGCTTTTCCAAATACACCTCCAACCATTGGCAGCAGATTCGGCGGACTACCGTTGCAATACGTGATACAGGCACCGGACCTCGCATCACTTGTTGAAGTGTTACCTGAATTCCTGGATGAAGCTAATAAGAATCCAAAACTGCAGTTTGTGGATGCCGACCTTAAAGTAAACAAGCCTGAACTTACCCTTCATGTGAACCGTGAAAAAGCCTCGGAGCTGGGCGTAACGGTTGCTGATGTGGCCAGAACTTTACAACTGGCATTGAGCGGACAGCGAATGGGCTACTTCATAATGGAAGGAAAGCAATACCAGGTAATCGGGCAATTACAACGCGAAGACAGAAACAAACCCAATGACCTGAAAAATATTTATGTGCGCAGCAGGTCCGGAAACATGGTATCTCTTGACAATCTCATCACCTTTCAGGAAAGCACCAGTCCGGCAGCAGTATATCGTTTCAACAGGTATGTTGCCGCCACGATCTCCTCAGGCATTCCGGCAGGTTCATCACTCGGTGAAGGTATTGCAGCCATGGATGAAATTGCGGCAAAGGTATTACCGGAAACCTTCGCTACTTCATTGAAAGGGCAGGCACGTGATTTCCAGGACAGTTCATCCAGTTTGCTTTTTGCATTCCTGCTTGCTCTGGTAGTAATTTACCTGATTCTTGCTGCACAGTTTGAAAGTTTCCGTGACCCGATGATCATATTGTTCACTGTACCGGCTGCCATTGCCGGTGCCTTGCTGAGCCTGTGGTATTTTGATCAGACGCTCAATATCTTTTCGCAGATTGGAATGATCATGCTGATCGGTTTAATTACGAAGAATGGTATCCTGATTGTTGAATTCGCTAATCAGCGTAAAGATCAGGGGTTGAATAAAACAGAAGCGGTGAAAGATGCGGCAGTTAGAAGGTTCAGGCCGATATTGATGACAACATCTGCTACCTTGCTCGGCATATTACCCATAGCTCTTTCACTGGGAGAATCTGCAGGCAGCCGCCAGTCAATGGGCATTGCAGTAGTGGGTGGATTGATGTTCTCCGCTTTTCTGACGCTTTACATTGTTCCTTCCATGTATTCTTATCTTTCTAAGGAGCGTAAGGTGAGTACCACCTTGCAGCCATCACCAGAAAAAAAGGCTATGGAAGCGATTGTATGATGCCTGATATTATTCATGGTAAATTTTTCCTATCATCTTTTTCAAGTAATTGAACTACCAGCATTCTCTTAAAATACAACAGTATACCATGCTCAAAACCTTTCTCCTTCCTACACTCCTGCTGATTGCCACTTCTTCTTTGGCACAGGAAATCCTCACCCTGGATCAGGCATTGCAAACAGGCCTGCAGAACAATTACAGCGTGCGCATCGCTAAGAATGATGCCAGCATTGCTGCAAACAATGTGACCATCGGAAACGCGGGATTTCTTCCTGTGTTAGATGTATTTGGCAATATCACCCAGGGCATCGATGACTCAAAGCAACAATACCTGTCGGGGCAGGAAGTAGAAAAAACCGGTGCAAAAAATACCGCCGGCGCTGCAGGTGTGGCTGTGAACTGGACTTTGTTTGATGGTCTTAGCATGTTCGTTTCACATGACCAGTTAAAAGTGCTGGAAGAAAACGGGCAAACGCTGCTGAAACAACAAATGGAGAATACCATCTTCCTGATTATGGCAGCCTATTATGATGTGTTGCGCGAACAATCATTACTACTGGCATTGAAAGAACGTCGTGATATCAGCCTGTTCAGAAAAGAAATACTCAATACCCGATTTTCTGTCGGCAGCTCTTCAAAAATTGAAGTGCTGAAAGCCACCGTGGACCTGAATGCAGATGAGACTGCAGTGATTCAACAGGAAGCATCCGTGCAAAGCATTAAAGTGCGGCTCAATCAATTGCTTGCCCGTGATGTGAATATTGAATTTACGGTAGATACTACCTTAACGAATAATCCGGCCCTGGTTTACGAACAACTGCGACAGGATTTATTGACGCATAATACAGCGTTGCTCATTGCCAATCAGTACAAAGAGCTGGCAGCATTGAATATGAAACAGACTTCGGCAAGGCGTTACCCGGTGGTTGATTTCAATACCGGATATGATGTATTGCAATCTTCCTCAGAATCAGGTTTTGTTACTTCCAACCGCACCAACGGACTCTACTATGGATTAACAGCGAGCATCAACATTTTTGACGGCTTCAATGTAAACCGGCAGCATCAGAACGATAAGATTAACATGGCCACCAGCCAGCTTGCAGCAGAGCAAACACAACTGTCGATGGAATCGGAATTGAAACGCATCTTTCTTCAGTATCAAAACGACCTGCAACTGGTTGAACTCGAAAGAAACAATTTGCAATATGCGGAAGAGAACCTTTCCATCGGGCAGGAGAGTTATAAGATTGGTCGGTTGTCGGATCTTGAGTTGCGGGAAATACAACAGAATTTATCCGATGCCAAGGTGCGGCTCACTGAAGCTGTTTTCAGGGCCAAACTGGAAGAGGCCGATTTGTTGCGTATAACAGGAAACCTGATTAAATAAAAGGTAAATCAAATGCTGCCCTGAAACCAGCCTTTTAATCGCCACATCAATTTTTGTAACCGATACTTACAGCACTAAATCTTCCAACGGCTATTTCAGAAAGAACTTTGCGAGCCTGAAATTGAATTTATTAAAAGGAGGATAACGGAAACGTAAATCTATCCAGGTACCCTTCTTCATTACCCCCTTGCGGTGTGAGAACGTCTCAAAGCTGTATTTGCCATGATAGGCGCCTTGCCCGCTGCCACCAATTCCGCCAAAAGGGAGGTAATGATTTCCCAGGTGCTCGATGGTATCGTTGATAAGTCCGCCACCGAATGGTACTTCCCGGATGATGCGTTGTTGTGTTTTCCTGTTACTCGAGAAAATATAAAGTGCCAATGGCTTCGGTTGTGCATTTAACTGATTGATTACTTCACTTAAATCATCATACCTGATTATGGGTAGTAAAGGGCCAAAGATCTCTTCCTTCATTACCGCATCATTCCAGTCAACTTCACCAATTACCGTTGGTTCCATCAACCGTTTATCATCAATGCATTTACCTCCCAGCAGCACTTTGCCTCCGCTGCCAAGCAAACGTTGCAATCGCTGATAATGTCTTTCACTGATGATACGCGGATACCCGGGATAGTTGAGTGCCCCGTCAGGATAAAACTGTTTCAGCACTTGCTCCATGGCCGAAAGCAACCTATCAGCAATTGAACTATGCACAAACAAAAAATCAGGCGCAACGCAGGTTTGCCCGCTATTGATGGTCTTGCCCCATAACAAACGCAGGGCCGCCAGCTTCACATCCACATCCTTGTCGACGATACCAGGGGATTTACCGCCCAGCTCTAGTGTATATGGAATCAGTTTCTTTGCTGCCGACTGTGCGATAATACTGCCGACCGGCGTGCTGCCCGTGAAAAAGATATAATCAAATTGCAGTTCCAATAACTTTTCACTTACCGAAACATCTCCGGTCACCACAGTGATGTATGCCGGATCGAAAAATTCCGCAATCAGTTGTTGCATCACGGTAGCTGTTGCGGGTGCCAGTTCAGAAGGTTTTATTACCACACAATTGCCTGCTGCCATTGCGCCGGCCAATGGAACAAAGGATAGCCAAAAAGGATAGTTCCACGGGGCAAGTACCAGCACACTGCCATAGGGCTCTGCATAAACTTTGGCGGAAGAAGGAAAACTAAAAAGCATGCCGGGCACTGACTTTGGTTCCATCCATGCTTTCAGGTGTTTGCGTTGATAACCAATTTCAGAAAGTGCAGGACCAATCTCAGTATTATAAGCTTCCTGTGCTGCTTTGTTCAGATCTTCATTCAATGCAGCATACAGCCGGTCTTCGTACTGATGAATGGCTTCATATAAAATCTTTAGCTGACGGGTACGGAAAGATGCAGTGCGGGTAGCTCCTGATTTGAACCAGGTTCTTTGATTTTCGAGAAGCGTGGAATAGCTGTTCATACAGACAAGATAAATATTAAATGGAATTTGAAAAGGATTTGAAGTGATAAAGATTTAATCTCTCATCGGCATTGTGAGGACAAAGATGGAATCATATCAAACAAGATCCATGAGTATTTTACGATGAATGCTTTGTGGTTACCTTTTTTGAAACCACAGAGAACACAAAGGTGGAATCGCATCAATCAAGATCCATGAGTATTTTACAATGAGTGCTTTGTGGTTACTTTTTTTGAAACCACAGAGAACACAAAGGTGGAATCGCATCAATCAAGATCCATGAGTATTTTACAATGCGTGCTTTGTGGTGACCTTTTTTGAAACCACAGAGAACACAAAGGTGGAATCGCATCAAACAAGATCCATGAGTATTTTACAATGAGTGCTTTGTCGTGACCTTTTTTGAAACCACAGAGAGCACAAAGCCGGAATCGCATCAAATAAGATCCATGAGTATTTTACAATGAGTGCTTTGTGGTTACTTTTTTTGAAACCACAGAGAACACAAAGGTGGAATCGCATCAAACAAGATCGATGAGTATTTTACGATGAGTGCTTTGTGGTGACCTTTTTTGAAATCACAGAGAACACAAAGGCGGAATCGCATCAAACAAGATCCATGAGTATTTTACAATGAGTGCTTTGTGGTGACCTTTTTTGAAACCAGAGAGAAAACAAAGGCGGAATCGCATCAAACAAGATCCATGAGTATTTTACAATGAGTGCTTTGTGGTGAACTTTTTTGAAACCAGAGAGAACACAAAGGCGGAATCGCATCAAACAAGATCCATGAGTATTTTACAATGAGTGCTTTGTCGTGACCTTTTTGAAACTACAGAGAACATAAAGGTGGAATCGCATCAATCAAGATCCATGAGTATCTTACAATGAGTGTTTTGTGGTGACCTTTTTTGAAACCACAGAGAACACAAAGGCGGAATCGCATCAAATAAGATTCATGAGTATTTTACAATGAGTGCTTTGTCGTGAACTTTTTTGAAACCACAGAGAACACAAAGGCGGAATCGCATCAAATAAGATCCATGAAGTGAGTAAAGTAGCGTAGTGATTACAGAATAGCAAGTGATCGGCTTCGCCGCAGCAATTTAACCATTTAGCCATTTAACCATTTAACCATTTAACCCACCAACCATTGCTTTACAAGATGAACGAATTTTCGTAAACCCGATGAAAACCTGCATGCAGAAACCAAATAAAGTCCTTTAACTTTGATTCAAATTCTCACCTCATGAAATATGTACTCACCGGCTTATTATCACTGATTATTCATCTCGCAACAGCGCAGGTAATCATCAACATCACTGCTGTTCCATCAAACACACCGGTTACAGATGATATTTACATTGCCGGATCATTCAACGGCTGGGATCCAGGCGCCGCATCTGCTAAACTTACCAAGATCAGTGTTGACCTTTACACCATCACGCTTGGCAGCGGCAGTGGCACCATCGAATTTAAATTTACACGGGGAAGCTGGGAAAAGGGAGAGTGCAAAGCAGATGGCTCTTTTCAACCCAACCGCACGTTTACCTATGGTAATGGAGAAACACTCAATCTTACCATTGCAGGCTGGGACGACTTGTTGAATGGCAGTGGCAATTCGTCTACCGCACTGCCGAATGTTTCCGTGATGGATGATTCATTCTTCATGCCGCAGCTTAACCGGTCAAGGAAAATATGGTTATACCTACCGGATGATTATACAACCTCCCTGAGTAAATACTATCCTGTTATCTATATGCAGGATGGCCAGAATGTATTCGATGACTCCACTTCGTATGCCGGCGAATGGGAAGTAGATGAAACCTTACATCAGTTACAGGTAAATGGAAATTATGGTGCGATTGTAGTTGCCATTGAAAACGGGGGCATCTACCGGCTCGATGAATATTCTCCCTACAAACATCCAACTTATGGAGGAGGCCAGGGCGATGAATATTGCGACTTTATCGTTAACACCTTAAAGCCTTACGTAGACGCCAATTACCGGACACTTGCTCAGCGCGAATTCACAGCCATTGCAGGCAGCTCTATGGGTGGATTGATTTCATACTATGCCGGTCTGAAGTATCCCGATGTGTTTAGTATGATTGGTGTATTCTCCCCTTCCTTCTGGTTTAATGATTCGATTTACACCTATGCCGGCGATCACCCGAAAACACAGGAGATGAAATATTATTTCACGGCAGGCAGGTATGAAAGCGTGGAGATGGTGCCCGACATCAAATCAATGTATGATACTTTGTATTCCGGCGGATATACAGATGCCGAAATGGATACGGTAATTAAAAACGATGGACAGCATTCCGAATGGTTCTGGGCACGTGAGTTTCCTTTTTGTTTTGAATGGTGGTTCAATGGTACCATCATCAATATAGCAGATCCGGCACCCGATAGCATTTTTTCCATTCACCCCAATCCGGCGCAGCAACAAATCCACCTGGTTTCAAAATATCCTATGAAGAAAATCAGTGTAGAAGTTTATGACATCAGGGGACAAAAAATTATGGAGAAGAACCAGTCCTTTTCAAAAGACCTTGATATCAGTAAACTGAAAAATGGCGTGTACTATTTAAAAGTGAATGATGGTACCAGGGTTTACTCCAAAATTTTTGAAGTAATGAAGTGAGGTTATTACTGATAAGGAAAGTAACCTGTGATTACTGAACCATCAACTTACCTCTCTTCACTGCATCGCTGTTGCTGAAACGTACTTCATAAAAGTAAATGCCGGCCGCCAGTCCATTCAGGTCAACGGTAAAATCCTGCTGCAGATTCGCCACTGATTTTTTAATTGCACCGGTGTGATCGAACAGTGCCAGCGAAGCGGAGGAATGCGCAGGCAGGTGCTGAATATTCAGTTGGCCATGTGCAGGATTGGGAAAGACATTGATCTCAAAATCATTCGCCAAACCGGTTGCTTCAGTAGTTGTTGTTTCATTGAAACTTAAAGCATCCAGCAAAAGCCGACTTCCATCCAATGCACCATTCACCTTTCCGGCATAAACAACGATATAGGCTGAATCAGGAAACTGTGAGGAGAAATAATCTATCGGCGCCGAGAACAAAATATAATCATCCATATCTTCTCCGGAACCAAACATTCCGGAACCAATCAGATCACGTGATTGTGTGCCGGTATTGTAGCGGGTAAGGTAAACTTGTACATAGCAGGAATCATCATTGTCTTGTGGACTATATTGGCAATAGCCTTCGAGGGCATATGGCCTTTCATTGTATGCAAAACCAGGATGATTGGATAAACTGTTATTACCACTTAACAACATGGCACGCACTACATTACCATTGTTATCTTCTGCATTCTCCATCCTTACTGCCGTAGTACCTGAAACAGCATCTCCGGTGGTGCGCACTGTTTCCGGATCACCATCATACAAAGTATTAAGTGTGTACCAGTCATCCGGATCATCCCAACCTCCCATGTCTGTCCATAGTTCAAAATCGGCATTAGGAATCTGTGCAATTAATGTTGTTGCATAGAAGAAGACCAGTAACGGCGTAAGTAAAATTTTTGCTTTCATAAAAATTGCGTTTTAAAAATGAAATCGTTGAAGTGTTAATTATTGGGGGCTCCGTCGGTAACCCATTTGGTTATTTTTTCAATATTGCAGGAAGACAGGCTTCCACCAGCCGGTGGCATTTTAGCAAAACCGGATGCACCGGTAATAGAACCAACCAGTTGTCCGCTTAGTGCAACTGCTGCAACACCATTGTACTGATTCAACAGAATACCGCCTGAAGGAGCAGAACCGCTGTGACAGCCGACACAAAAGTTTTGGAGAATGGGTGCTACCGTTCCGGAATAGGTGACATTGGATACATCGCAACTGTCAAAATTCGCATTGCAGGTAATATTCAGCGCCCCCTGCATGATCCATTTGGCAATAAGGGCTACCTGATCGCTGCTTAGTGGTGTGTTCGGTGGAGGTGGCATCTTATCATCGGAGTCCGTCTCTGTAATGGCTTCATAAAGCTTACTGTCATTAAGATCAAAGGGTTCTACATCAGCAGTATTCATCACTTTTGAATAAGAAGTGAGTATCACGCCATCTTCATGTGAGGCATCATCATGACATCCACTCATTGCACAGTTGGAAATCAGCATCGGTAAAATGTCCGTTTCAAAATAAACGGAGTCAGGATCGCAGGGATCAGGGTTAATTTCCACCGTATCGGTGATATCAGTTGTATCCGTAATATCAGTAGTATCAATGGGAATCACTGGATCGATGGGAATGACAATGGGAATATCATGCTTACAACTACTCAACCAAAGCAATCCGGCTACGAAGGCCAGGAATAATACATTAGTAAAATGCTTAACTATTTTCATGTTATCCAACTGTTATTTGAAACATGTTGCAATGCAACTCATAAAATCAATTGCTTACTTATTGCATTTGCTCCTGTAATATTCCCCTATAACCGGCAAGTGGCAAAATGAAGACAGTTGAACAAGGCAAAATCAGTGCTGAAGCGGAAGACTTAGGGACTGAGCAAAAAGCGGGTATTGATATAATGAAGCATCGGCTTTGGGTGTACGACTACTATTGTAGCTTGTGAAGCAATGGTAGATGTGCTGCCAGCTATGAAATGTCAATTGGATGTTCGATACTGGATGTTGAATATTCAAATTTGAAATATGAGTCCCCTCCGAAAAGGGTATTTTAATAAGGTCAAAATAGTTGATTTTTTGATGTCATTGAGTTGGTTTGGCAAAAAAGAAACTTTAAATCCATCATAGAAGCCAAAACATGCATTATCAGGGTCATTATTAAAGCTGGATGCGGGCAAGAATGATTTTTGATGAATGGTTTGGTCAAATAATTTGCTATACGAACAAAGTTTACCCACATACAACGAATGTTGGCCCACATTTTATGTTTGATTAGTCCTCTATATCGGGTCTTGTCGTTTGGGTAATGATATCCTAATTGAAAAATAGTTGCTTCAACATTATTGCGAATATTCAAAACTTCTTGCGGAATAGCGGCTATTTTTCTTTTGAGTGCAGAGGCTGTGATTGCTTTTGCTGTAAAGTATTTATAAGTGATGCCCACTTTAATTCTCCATTTGTCCTTATTTTTTAGTTTGGTTGCCGGTATTATTTCACCATTATGTGTGTCGGTTACTGTAAGTTCACCTTCTTCCTTTTTCTCTAAATCAAAACGAGCCTTAGCACCTTGTATCGCGTTTATAAGCAAATCTGCATTTTCATTTTTACAAAATTGCTGGTTATCTGTACTATGATATGCTCCATCAGTATGAATATTTTTAACTGTTTCAGTAAATAGTTCTTTCGTTCCATTAACGCCATTTTGTAGAAAGTCATTGTCAGCAGTACTTACCACGCGAACGTCAACTCCACTGATTAAGTTGAGGCTTTCTCCATCACAACTTTCGGTTACATTCATGCTGTAACCTTTTATCTGATTACCGTCTTTATTACGATAATGGCAGTCTGTATCATGTGGGGATTGAATAGAATCAGCACTAATTTCTTCTTTGTTCCTGGAGATTATTGTTTTGCCGTCATCATCCATTTTGAATTGTTCTGAAAAAATTCTTTTAAGTGTTTCATAATGCTTACTGGATGGAGAATTATACAACTCAATCACCGTATATGCAAGCAATCCTAATTCCTGCATTTTTGTTTTAACCTCAGCACTTGTACTTCGGTAAACTACTTTATTGCCAGTTTCTTTGAGTAGGTTTTCAATCATCTGTTTTTGGGATGTTGTTAAGAAATGATTAGCCAAGATTTCTTTAATATCCTGACAAACTAAACGCAATGTTTCATGTATCAATTCATAACGACTAAGCCATGCTATATTGCTGCCCAGCAACTTGCTATCCATTCGGATACTTTTTCCGCTCACTTCAAAATCAGTGGCTTGTCCTTTTGTTACAGAAGCAAAAGTTTTTTCAAACAGATTTATTTTCTCAGACTTTTCATATTCCACGATCCGTTTACGAAATAAGTAATACGTTGATTCTACAGGAACCGCATCATCCATATTCATCAAGCCTAATGCACTGCGAACTAACAAATTGAAACGACAATTTTCAAAGAGTTGTTCATCACTCCATCCATTAGCTTCTTTAAGTACCATCATTGCAATTAAAACCCGGACAGATGAATTAGGAGAACCTGTTTGTTTTGTAAATAGGGGCTTGCAAATAGTTTCATCTATGCGTGAAGTAACTTGAACACGAAACAAATTATGCCAGGCATCTTGATTTTGATAAAAACTCTCAGCCCTTCCTGAAAGGAATGAACTTGGAGCAGAAAAAAATTCCTAATTGTGATTCAATCGTGGTTTTCTTAAACATTGTCTCTTTGTAATTGGTAGCAGCAAGATAAACAAATACTACATGCTTATACTATTGAATATCAATTTGTTATTAACAATATTGTCAACAATAAGACCAATGTTTTATATTGCTAAAGATATAGAATACTTTTCGGAGGGGATTCAAATATCCAATATTCAACACTCAATATTCAATATCCAATTGGTCGTACTCCCTGGCATTATATCTGCCTTTAACTAATTTGACTCATCGGTAAGCCACTTTTTGAAGGGGGCCACCCTTTCTGAGCTCACTGCAGTTTCAGCATCAATTGGTGGATGCAATACCATTTTCACACGTGATTTGGAAATGACATACATCTCGCGGATTGCTTTACTACTGACAATAAACTGTCGGTTGATCCGGAAGAATAATTTAGGATCGAGCATTTTCTCCAATTGATCCAGCGTATAGTCACCGGGATATTTTCTATTGTCGCTGGTGATAATGGTGACAATCTTATCATGCGTATAGAAATAGGCAATATCATTGATCTCCAGGGCCCGTATGGTTTGACCTATTTTTAGCAGTAACCGTTTCTGGTAAGCGCCGCCTTCCGCATGCAGTGTTTCCAGCAATCGCTGATAATTAAAGCTGGAGGCACCTGATTTTAATTTATCGAACTTCTTCAATGCACCTTCCAGGTCTGCACTTTTCACCGGTTTCATCAGGTAGGCAATGGCATTCACTTCAAAGGCTTTTACTGCAAATGCATCATAAGCTGTGGTGAAGATGATCGGACAATTTATTTCCACCTGCTTAAATATCTCAAAACAATTGCCATCCGCCAGTTGAATGTCCATTAAAATGATGTCAGGTAGTTCATTCGCCTGCAACCATTTTACGGAAGATTTCACGCTATCCAGTACTTCCACCACCTCTGCCTCCTTATTAATCTCGCCCAGCATTTTGCGTAGTCTGCGCGCAGCAGCTATTTCGTCCTCTATAATTAGTATTCGCATTTGATAAAGTTAAATTAATTTATTCAATCATGCAATTACGGTTGCCGTGCTTCCATGTGATGCAATTCATGTTGATTACACAAACATGGCAATAATCCATCCTGTGTTAAAATTAATGTGGTTAAGCGGGCATAAAAGCCGGCCCACAGGTATTTTATTATGTCTGAATATGATTTGGACGTATTTCAGATCAAACAGGTTCCCATCTTTTATAATCAGGCGATGTAAGCTTCCCGTACAACTGCCCTGTTTAGTTTTGTATCAACCTTTCCATTGCAGCATGCAGTGTAATTACAATTTCAGGTGATATTTTTTGATAAACTACCCTGGGAATTTTTATATCATGATCCTCCAGCAGTACTGTAAAACTTGCATCAACGGTGAGTTGTTCGTTATGAACGGTGATGGTTCCCTTTATTATTCTTTCCTGCCTGATACCGTGTATTTCCAGCATGCCTTTGGCGCGTACTTCATAAGTCCCCTCCCTGGCAAGGTCAATATCTTCCACAATTTTACCCTGGAAGGTAACTTTCGGATACCTCGAAGTTTCCAGATAGTTCTCATTAAAGTGTTCTTCCTGCAAGCCACTATTAAACCCCTGGAAGGTACTCACCTCCACTGAAAAGAGAAAAGTTCTTCCCTCTGTATCAAGTGCACCTTTTAATTCTTTGGATGTGGCTGTGATATCTTCCAGCGGTGCATCGGAAAGAAAAGATACGTTGCCATTGCTACACCGGTAAATGATGCCGGCATTGGGTTTAGTTAAGAATGAAAAAGCCTGGGCTACAAAAAATGCAAGCGCCAGTATCAAGAATACACCCGCCTTTTTTTGAATGGCCATTAACATGAATCTTGCGCTTAAATTGGCTTTAGTTAACAAAATTGCATCAATTTCCTAAATCATACATCTACGAAACGGTAGCTGATCTTTCTCCTTCACCTTTTACCGAACTCAAAATAAGCTTTTCAGCCACATAAATTAACATTCGGTTTAAAAGGGGTGTACGACAATTCGTTCATCTTGTAAAGCAATGGCTGGTGGGTTAAATGGTTAAATGGCTAAATTGTTAAATTGTTGCGGCGAAGCCGATTACTTGCTATTCTGTAATCATTACTCTGCTTTACTCACTTATGTCCGTGACTGAAATAGGTTGACCAAAAAAAGGGTAAAAACATGGTCAACGGTAACAAGAGAAAATCATCAAAAAAGACAGGTTTACGCGTTCACAGGATATTCAGCGAGGATATTCGAAAGCAAACAGTTAAGGATATAGAGCTGGGTCGATGTACGGTGCTGGAAGCATCGCGTGAATTGCAAGTGAGTGAACAAAGCATCTACAACTGGTTAGGACGTTATAGCCGATATTTGGTGAAGAATAAAACATTGATTGTGGAAGAAAAAAGCGAAGCATACCGAAGTAAGCAATTGGAACAGCGCATCAAAGAATTAGAAGCAGCGCTGGGTCGTAAGCAGCTGGAGATGGATTTACTCAACAAGGTCATTGAGTTGGCCAATGAAGAATACGGGACGGATCTAAAAAAATTCATTAAGCCGGCACTTGAATGGTACCGGATCCATCAAAGGATCAAACACGGATACAAAATGAAAGCACTGTACGAGGTTACGGGCTTAAGCAAGCAAGCGTTATGGAAATATCGCAAACGCCAGCAACAGCAGACGGAAGTGTGTGCGCAAGTGGTAAACCAGATCAATAAGATCCGCAAGCATCACAAAGCGATGGGCTGCCGTACGATGTACTACGCAGCCACATCGCCATTGCCGGTAGGCAGAGATCAGTTCGAGCAAATTGGATTTGCCAATGGTTTCAAACTAAAACGCAAGCGCAGCATGATCAAGACCACGTGGAGCCAGCTGGTAGAAGTATATCCGAACCGCATTGAGGGCAAGGTGCTAGACAACATCAACCAGGTATGGCAATCCGATATCTTTTATTTAGGTATTGAGCAACAACATTTTTACGGAGTCACCATTGAAGATGTGTATTCGAGAGAACTACTCTCGTTGCATCTTTCCAACCGCTTAACGGCTGAGCAAGTCACGATCTGCTTTAAGAAGGCCCTGCGGGCAAGGCAAGGTACGTGTATCAAAGGATGTATCTTCCATTCGGATCGAGGCAGTCAATACATCAGAGCGGCACACAAAAAAGCGACTTAACGATAATGGCATGAAGATCAGCATGGGCAAACTTCCGCAGCAAAACGCTTATGTAGAACGAGTGCAAGGCACGATAAAAAATCAGTACTTTTCCGAGTTGGATGTAACATCAGCTAATCTTCAATCATTAACGCGTAAAATCATCGGCTACTACAACAACGAAAAACCACATAGTAGCTTGAAGATGATGACCCCCTCAATATTTGCAGCACAGATCAGTCAACAAACCAAACGTCAACGACCTAAACTAAAAATCCATGACGGATATGCCATCACCGTTCAAAAAAAGTCAATAATTGATGATATGGAAAAGTGAAAAAAGTCAATTATTTTTTACGGGAATTTTTTTCACTTTCCCACATCATTAATAGTAATAGTAACATTGAAAAGTAATTGAAAAACAGAAAAATCAGTTAAAAAAGGTCAACCTATTTCAGTCAACGACATTACTCAAATATCCAATATTCAACACCCAATAATCAATTTCCAATTTGTCGTACACCCAACGCCCGGACAGGAGCACCTATTAACCGACTATGCATTCGCAGAAGAAAAAAAGGAATTGACGGTTGCATGCCGATGCCGGCCGGTTGGTTGCTCAAATCAGGCATTTCTTAACAACGGCTACCTGCTTAGATGTTGGATTTCTACCATTCACTCCACCGGAATCCTTACTGAAGTCAAATAAGTTTATATACCAGGCCCGATGCCGTTGCTTTGCGTCTGTTTCTTCCTGCGTAGAAAACCGTGCAGAAGCAAAAGTATATATGATCTTAAGATTAAACGTACTGCTCCATACAATCAAAGGCCTGAGTTACCTGATGCTCTTTGCAACATTCAGCTTGCTGACCAACGGCTGTTACTACGATATTGAAGAAGAACTTTACCCTTCAACCACTGATTCCTGCGATACCGCCAACGTGACTTTTTCAGCTACCGTGGTTCCGATCCTGGAACAACAATGCTATAACTGTCACAGCGTCAGTTCTAATACCAGTGGCATATTGCTCGAAGGCTATGACAATGTTATGGTGCGGGTAAACGATGGCAGCCTGGAAGGTTCGATTAATTACGCGAGCGGATTTTCACCCATGCCGTCCGGTGCACCAAAACTGACAGACTGTAACCTGGCTAAAATCTCAAAATGGATTGGTGATGGCGCGCCGGACAATTAACATTCACAAAACAAAAAACCATTAACATGAAAAAGATTCATCATTCTCTCAACCATTTTCATCTGGATTGCTCTTGGCGCGTTTGCCCTCTATTACATTAACCGGCCGGCCGGCAATCTTGATTCCGCCGCTGTCGATTTTACGGTAACCAGTCCAATGCTCTTTGCAGCCTACAATGAAGATGAAACCGCTGCTGATCAGCAGTACCTGGGAAAAGTAATAGAAGTGACCGGCACCGTTCGGGAACTGGTAGTAGAAGAAAATGGACAGTTAAGCATCACGCTTGCAGGCGATGAAATGTTTGGCGTAAACTGCAAAATGAATGTAGACAATTCAATGGCAAAAAAATTAATAAAGGTGACGGAGTAACTGTGAAAGGAAGGTGCTCCGGCAAGCTCATGGATGTGGTCTTAATCAACTGCAGCATATCGGAAAGCTGAGCAAATAAGGCGCGGGGGCTTTTATCCGGGATGGTGAGGTCCCTGCGCTGATTACCCATGCAAATCCATCCCATCAAAACAAAAGGGGTGCATAACAAATTGCAGTTCCTGGCGATAAAAATTATAAGCGCGAAGTCGCCAAGACGCCAAGAAAAGTAAAAGGCAATTTATTCTGGGTGATTTTCTTAGCGGCTTAGCGTCTTTGCGCTAAAAAAATGAGCTAAAGATTCCCCAATGAGTAATAAGTTCAATTTGCCATACACCCAAACAAAACATTCTTAATAAAAATCCAAAAATCAACATGAAACCGAAGTTAATGCTTGCAACCATTTTCAGCTTACTATTCGCAACAATATCCACTACACAGGCGCAGTCTAAATATTTTGATAAGAATTGCGACGTAACCTTTCTGTCGTCTACTCCGCTCGAAGATATTGAAGGAAAAATACCTCCGCAGTAGCTGTCATGGATATTGCCTCCGGTGCCATTGAAGTCTCCGTACTGGTGAAAGCCTTCTCGTTTGAGAAAGCATTGCTGGAAGAACACTTCAATGAAAATTATATGGAATCGGAAAAGTTTCCAAAAGCCACCTTTAAAGGAAAAATAAAAAACATTTCAGAGGTGAAGCTGACCGTGGATGGAACCTATCCCATTACCCTGGCTGGCACATTAACCATGCATGGTGTATCACGTGAAATCACAAATGCCGGAACCATTAAAGTGAAGGATGGCATCATGCTGGCAAACGCCGATTTTATTGTGAAACCGGAAGATTACAACATTGAAATTCCGGGCATGGTAAAAGATAAAATAGCAAAAGAAATAGCAGTGAAAGTAGCGGCTAATTTACAGCCCTATATCAATTGAAATCAATTATGAAAAAATTCATTCTACCGTTAATAATCCTCTTGTCTCTCGGTCTTCAGCCGGTGCTGGCACAGGAGGATCTTTCTGCCCTGCTGGAAAGCATGGAAGAAAAAACAACGGAATATGCCACAGCAGGATTCAAGACAACCAGGGTGATCAACTCCCATTCTATTGAGAATGTAGGTGCAGGTGTGATGGATTTTAAAATATCACACCGCTTCGGTTACATCAACGGAGGCATCTATGAATTATTCGGCCTCGATCAGGCAAGCATACGCATCGGACTCGACTATGGCATTACCAAACAATTGATGGTTGGTTTTGGCAGAAGCAGTTTTGAGAAAACGTATGATGGCTTTGTGAAGTACAAATTTCTCCGGCAAAGCAGTGGTGTTAAAAACATGCCTATATCTGCCGCCTGGGTTTCTACCATGGCTATTAAAACCCTGAAACCTTCCGATCCCGAGCGTGAAAATTACTTTACTTCCAATCTCTATTATGCCCACCAACTAATTATCGGCCGCAAATTCTCCGAGGCCTTTACCTTGCAACTGATGCCATCCATGGTACACCGTAATCTTGTGGAAACGACAAACGACAACAACGACATTTTTGCTATTGGTATAGCAGCGCGCCAAAAAATTACCCGTCGCGTTGCCGTTAATGCGGAGTATTATTACCAGTTGAATCAGACAGATCCTGATATCACCAACTCGTTATCTATCGGCTTTGATCTTGAGACCGGCGGGCATGTATTTCAATTGCACTTCACCAATTCTACTTCCATGATTGAGAAAGGCTTTATTCCCGAAACCACCGGCAACTGGCTCGATGGCGACATTCACTTCGGCTTTAATGTTTCGCGTGTGTTTACTATTGTGAATAAGGAAATGAAAAAACCGGAATGAGGAGTGAGGAGTGAGTAGGGAGAAATGAGTAGGGAGTGGATTTTTACATCATAGCAATAATTCAACTCAAATCCCCTTCACTACAATACAACCAACTTAATACTCTTACGAAAACTTTTTCCTTCCATAACCAACAGGTAGGTACCCTTAGCAAATGTTGAAAGCAGTATAGTCAACGTACCTTCATTTGCTGCAGTAATATTTTCCTGAAATACTACCTTTCCTTTCAAATCCATCAAGAAAATGGTTGCATCCGGTTTCCATGCTGCATTCCAGGTTACGGTCAACCATTCTGTTGCAGGGTTAGGTGTTGCTGCAAACTGAATGGTAGCGGCGATGATATCTTCCACTCCAATATTAACATCCATCAAGTCTGTTTTATATACACCATGGCCATGCGTGAAGGCCATTAATGTACGATCGGCAGGAGAAATAACCAGGTCGAAAACCATCACGGCTTCTGCAAGTCCGTCTCCAAAGACAAACCATGATTCACCTCCATTGAAAGAAGCATACACGGTAAAATCGCAGCCGGCATAAATATTTTTCGGTTGCAACGGATCAATGGCAAGACAATGAAATGGCAGATCAGGCAGTGCTGTACTGATATCCGTCCAATGGGCTCCCGCATCTGTTGTTTTGAAAATATGGCCTCCGCCAAAACCGCTGAATACTATATACACTTCTTTGCTGTTCAATGGATTTACGGATATTCTTCTCGGATACCTGTTGGGCAAACCATCGCTGATCTCCGTTTTCGTGAAACCACCATCATCACTTCGGAATACCCGCATCGGAAATGACTCAGAAGGCGCCGTGGCAAAATATACCGTGTCTTCGCTGGTAGCTGAAACACCAATTGATAATAAGTAATTGCCATTGTCAACAGGATCAGGTTGCACTTCTTCAAACTGGTTGCCATCGCTGGTTTTAAGCAGGGTAGTGCTTCCTGCATACAATACAAATGGATTAGAAGGCGACATCACCAGCGGAGCCAAAAAGGCGGCTGGATTGCCACCAAAAGGACTTGCCGGAAGATAGAAGATGTCTTCAAAATAATTGCCCTGGTCGGCAGACTTGAAAATATTCAGATACTGATAGCTTCCATATTGAACATAATCAGAAGTTGGATCAATAGCATTGTAACTGCCATCTCCGCCAATAACCGGAATCCAGAAGTCGCTGCCATTGTATTTAATGGTATAGTTATCCTGTAATCCGGAAAGCCCGACAGCAGGATCCGTAGCCGATACAGAACCAATATAATGCTGGCTGGTGACATAACCTGACGAACATTCAAAATAAGTAAAGCCAAAATCATTCGACCTGAACAGGCCGCCATCGGTGATTACATACACTTTCTCCGGATCGAGTGGGTTCACAATAATGTCGTGAATATCGGCGTGAACATAATCAGCATCAAAAAAAATATTGGAAACTTTAAAAAATCCGTTTCCCGAATCAACCGATTTAAAAACATCAACACCACCGGCCAACACCCTGGTGGCATCATCCGGTTTTATCAGTAACCCTTTCGCATACCATCCCTGGTAAGAAACAATTTCTTCCAGGCCCAATGCCGTCCAGGTGATGCCGCTGTTGGAAGTCCGGTAAATTCCGGAAGTACCATAACGATTGCCTATCAATGCAAGCACGGTATTGTAGTCGCCTTCGAATGCAGCTAATGTAATTCGCCCGGTATGTTCATAAATATTCGGTAATCCATTACCCGTTAACAAACTCCAGGTTGCTCCACCATCGTTTGATTTGTATATGCCTTTATCACTGCTGTCACCATTTCCAACACCGGCGAATACGATGTTGGTATCTGTCTTATTCAGTTGCAGATCCATCACCATCTTTCTGTCAAGCACCTGGCTCCAGCTCTCCCCACCATCTATACTTTTATAAATACCCTCCGTAGTGGCTGCCAGCAGGGAAGCAGGATTCAGCGGGTTGTGCACAATGTCCCACACGCCACGGTTTTGCTGGTAGGTCCAGTCGAGTGAAGTAGTCCAGTTCTGCCCGCCATCCATTGATTTTAAAATACCGATTCCAAACGAGCCGCGTTGGGTTCTGTCGATCAATCCATTGGTGGAGACATCATAGGCATAGGTTTCGCCGGTACCAATAAAAATTTCATCATGGTTTTTTGGATTGATGGAAATGGCACCCACGCCAAGTACCGGAAAACCGGTTGGAACAAATTGCCATGATCCTGTTCCGATTCCGCCCGTTGATGATTTCCATAAACCACCGCTTGCTGAACCGAGCCAGATCACAGCGGTATCCGTTGGGTCAATAGCAATGCTGATCGTGCGACCACCAATATTGACAGGGCCAATGTTCTCCCATGCGCTGCGACTATTTGATGAATTTGCGGATGCAAGCAATTGCTTGTGTTTATTCCAGGCAATTGTATAACCGGCTGCAGGGAGGTCAGCATCTGGAAATGTATTCATCGCAGAAAGAAAGGTAAGTGCATCATATGCTTCCTGCTTTTCCTCCTTGAAAGCGTAAGGATTAGGCATTTGTTGTTGCCTGACATATATGCCCTTGAACAAAAGAAACGGCAATAAAAGAAGCCCTGACAGCAATACTATGGACAAAAACTTCATGATGCAGTAGTTGTAGTTCGAAAGAAACAGCCCGAGAAAATTAGGACAAATGCTTTAGCAGGTGGTATTTTTTCGACCAACAGGAAAGAAAAAAGGATGAAGGAAAAAGGAGAACGTGCTTTCGCCTTTAAGAAGGCGTGATTACTTATTCCATTCTTACACAAGTTCTAAATCTACTTTCAGCCTGTGTTCGGTGTTTTCACCGGCCACTTCTAACCCTAGTTCGTGAAAACACCAACCAGAGGCTGAACCAGAGCCTGAAGGTAATACGGTCATCAATTGCGCTTTATTGATTGCTTTGTGATGGCGTTCGGCAAGGATGCTGACCGCTGATACAAAACTATTCGAGCCGCTGAAAAAATTCCTTCAATCGTTCCGGATCGCGACGATGATCAAACACGGTAATGATTTCTATTTCGTCTTGCCTGATGCGATAATAAACTGAACTGTATTTGGAAACTTTACGCTTTCTTATTCCGTGTTCTGCGTCTATCAGGAGAAAACTTAGCGGATTGGAGATGATTTGATCGAAGCAATTGAGAAGATCATTTTGAAAATTTACGACAGATCTCTGAGACCATTCACGCTTCAGGTATTCAATGGTGCTTTTGATGTGCGCACTAGCTTCATCTGAAATCGTTAAGAAGTAATCCATTGCTGAAGGCGCTGTTTGAATTCCTGGTAAGAAATTTTTCTGCCTTCATCTAAATCCTTCAAACCTCTTTCTATGCTTCTTCTTTCAGATTCGCTGAGGTGGTTGAGATTTTCTTCCTCTGAAAGAAGTTCATGAATCCGATCGAGTTTTTCTTCGTTTTCGAGTTCGATTACTTTTTGAATGATGTCAATTTTCTCCTCTGAAAGTTTCATGCGAATATTTTGAGCTAAGTTAATGAAATTGCCTGCACGAAGTGAAGCTTAATTTGATTCGTGGTTCTTCTGCTTTCCACCACTGGCACAGATTTGTAATCCGTATCTACTGAGCTATGGGATTTTAAATCCCGTTTCATATGCCTGCTGAAAAAATGTTGCCTTCAACCTGTGGTCGGTGTTTTCACCGACCACTTCTAACGCTGGTTGGTGAAAACACCAACCAGAGGCTGAAGATTTTGCCAGTTTAAGATTGTTCCAGTAAAAAATTTGATGCAGCTATCCATCAGACAAAGGGATATGGGACGACGATAGATATCAATGATGGATGGATGACTAAACCAACCGTTCTAACGCTGGTTGGTGAAAACACCAACCAGAGGCAGAAAGGAAAAAGCACACTGATGAAACGGATTTGACCGACAACCACAGATTAAGATGGAATTGAGACAATGCTAATCACAATTACTGTTTCGATAGGTAATCCTTGCCGATAGACAATTTTAAGTTAAATCCGTCTGATCCGTGTTATCCGTGTTCTATTTTTAAATCCTCACCTGCTGAGTAGCTACATATAGCAAACAAGAATAGGAAAATTCAGCATTACCAAATTGAATGAATGCGAGAAAAACAGTTCGCCTTCAACAAAAATCCCGGTCCGGGAAAAACCGGAACCGGGATTATTTTTATGAAGACTATTGATCTCTTGCAGTGATGCGCTGCTTTACCCTAAGCTATTGCTTCAGTATTTTTTTCGATTCAATCAAAATTCCCTCCTGCATGAGCGAAACAAAATAGATCCCGCTGTTCAGATCAGAAAGATTCAACTCACTTTGCAAATCTGTTAGTTGCGATTTGTATTGCAGTCTTCCTGTTACATCATAAAGTAAGAGGGTAACCGGTGCATCGGTATTTGATAGATTAACTGTAATCTTATCTGTAAATGGATTTGGGCTTATCTCCATGCTTATTTTCTCCGATACGATAACTCCTGCATCATCTGTAATCTTGCCAAACGGGGTTACAATAATAACGGTATAATCCTCCGTTTCTCCGCGGTCGTAAGAACCACAGGAAGCCGGCTCACCACCATACTTCATGGTAACGCGCATCCGTGTTTCGCCCGGAGTGGCATTTCCCGGAACGGTAAAATTAACAGCAATGTATCCCAGAAAGTCAGAGGCTATATTCACTACCTGTTCACCGGCATCTTCAAAATCATTGTCGTGGTTGTAATCTATCCAGATGCAATAGTTTTCGGTCAGCCCGAAGGTTAAGAATGCGGAGAGATAACCATAAATCGTAGTGCCTTGTGTAAGCGGCGTACTCAGGTTGGTAAAGTCTCCATAGCCGTTATTGTTAAAGGTCTGATTGATGATGCCACCAATCCAAACCAGGTTCAGGTATTCCTGTGCAGTACTCAATCCGCCGGTAGTGCAATAGCCTGTGCCTGTGGTTGCAAAATTCTTGACGGCACTGTAGCCGGATGGTCCACTGCTGCAGATGGCTTCTACGGCATAGGTGTAGGAGGTTCCCGGCGTCAGTGTTTTTATCTTTATAAAGATTTGATCTGTGGAAACGGTAGTCCAGTCAGCAGCAGAAGTTGTTTTGTAACGCAGATGATACAAGTAAGCTCCCGGAACTGCCGCCCAGGTAAACTTGGCACTGGTACCTTGAATATTGGATACATTTAAGGTTGCAGGAATTCCGCAGGAACCTGTTCCTGTATGATCCAGAAAATGAAATGCCGTCATATTCGTACCACCCAAAACAAAAAGGCTGTTGTCGGAAGCAAGTGTACATCCTATTCCCCAGCCTGAATAGATATTCACGGAATCAACCCATTGTACCTCACCGGTACTACTGTACTTCAGGGTAATCATTCTCAGGTAGGAAGAACCATTGGGTTGTGTAAACATGGGGCCGCCTTTACCGGTAACAAATACTTCACCGTTGTCTTTTGCAGCCAGGGCATAAGCCAGTTCATCATTTCCTGATGTCTGGTTGTAACGGGTATTCCAGATCATAGCTCCCCCTAAAGTCAGCTGGAAAGTGATCCAATCGAAATAAGAAGCGCTGAGGGACCCATAGGCAATCACACTTATCTTATCTGAAACCAACTTGAATTGGGTGGCAGTTTCAGATCCACCGAAATCATAGCTCTTCTTCCAGGTTTGTACACCTGCTCCGGTGTACTTGTAAATTACTGCATCACTGCCACTGGTGGGTGATACCTGGTTTGAATAATTGGTAAGAATAAACACGTTACCACTGCCATCTATCTCCACATCCTGTCCTGAGGAAGCCACGAACGACTTAGTCCACAATAATGCACCGGTAGTATCCCATGCCACTACTGAAAGATTTCCATTGTATTCAGCGGTACCTGTAACTACCACCTTACTATCTTTCAATCGCATGGAAGCGAAGCCATGAATGGTGCCCAGGTTAACAGTAGTATTTACCAGCACGGTTCCGGATGGATTCAGTTTTATCAGCACAAAACCGGCAGGACTGGTACCGGCGGTTCCGATATAGATGTTACCCTTGTTATCAATCTCACTTTCAAGATTAAATCTCATGCCGGTGGAACTTCCCACGATATAGCTCAGGTCTACATATTTCTTCCATAGTAGGGTACCGGTGGAATTGTACTTTAAGACCATTACTGCATTGGGATATTCCCATCCGGAACTCCATGAATAACGGTAACCGATTACATAGATATTCTTTTTTTTATCGGTATTGACAGATCCCGGCCTTTCATAATTTCCTGGTAAGCCGGAAGAGGACATCTCTTCCCATAAGAAATTCCCAAACTTGTCGTACTTGCGGGTATACGTATTCTGGGCTGTGATGTAGCCCGCTACAATAACATTATCAGCCTTATCACGCGCTATTATGGAACCTGACTTAAGGTAGTTGTCGGCAGGTTTAATCCAGTCAGTGGAATAAGATGCCATTAGCTGCGTAGCGATCAACAGGATGCCACTCAGGATTGTAATGATCTTTTTCATGGTTTAATTTTTAATATTTAAGAGAAGGATTATGTAAAATTAAAGCTATCGCATTCTTCCACCAAGGATGCAGTTCAGGCAGCATGATGATTTTAATCATCGATTTACTTCAGCTTCCGGGTGCTATTAAGAACGTAATACTATCAGGTTATGAATTACTTTCGAATCAATTCAGCGCGAACGGGAGAAATGAGCTGTTGAAAGTATCAGAATCCACCTTTAATAAATCCGGATGAATAAAACGGTTGAACTTGCCTTGGGTGCATATGAAATTGACGCGCAATTCGTCATTGCGAGGAGGAACGGCGAAGCAATCTCTACCTCCGAAGCGTCATTGCGAGGAGGAACGGCGAAGCAATCCCCGCCACAAAGCGTCATTGCGAGGAGGAACGACGAAGCAATCCCCATGTGCTAATTAACTATTAATTGGTTCTAATCAGGGGATTGCTTCATCCCGCCATTGGGACTTTGATAATTCAAACATTGTATGGGCGGGATTCGCAATGACGGTTAATCGACGCATTCTTGCGAGGAGGAACGGCGAAGCAATCCCTACCTCCGAAGCGTCATTGCGAGGAGGAACGACGAAGCAATCCCCAAGTACTAATAAACTATTAATAGATTTTAATCAGGGGATTGCTTCATCCCGCCATTGGGACTTTGATAATTCAAACATTGTATGAGCGGGATTCGCAATGACGGTTAATCGACGCGCTCTTGCATGGTGAAACGATGAAGTAATTCTCACGACGCAGACGTCGTTGCGAGGAGGAACGGCGAAGCAATCCCCGCCACAAAGCGTCATTGCGAGGAGGAACGACGAAGCAATCCCCATGGGATTCGCAATGACGGTTAATCGACGCATTCTTGCGAGGAGGAACGACGAAGCAATCCCCCTGTACTACTAAACTATTAACAGGTTCTAATCAGGGGATTGCTTAATCCCGCCATTGGGACTTTGATAATTCAAACATTGTATGGGCGGGATTCGCAATGACGGTTAATCGACGCGTTCTTGCATGGTGAAACGATGAAGTAATTCTCACGACGAAGACGTTGTTGCGAGGAGGAACGACGAAGCAATCTCTACCTCCGAAGCGTCATTGCGAGGAGGAACGGCGAAGCAATCCCCAAGTACTACTAAACTATTAATTGGCTATAATCAGTGTATTGCTTCATCCCGCCATTGGTAATTTGATACACTTGCCACGAGGGTGTGCGACAAATTGGATATAGATTATTGGGTGTTGATATTGAGTATTAAGTATTTGAGTAAGTGAGTAAAGCAGCGTAGTGATTACAGAATAGCAAGTGATCGGCTTCGCCGCAGCAATTTAACCATTTAGCCATTTAGCCATTTAGCCATTTAACCCACCAACCATTGCTTTACAAGATGAACGAATTGTCGTACACCCTAACAAGAAAAGCAGCATCAGCATAACTCTTTTGTTGCTATTTTTGCACGCGTAACAGCGACGACAATACCGTCAAAGCTGCTTTCACCGGAATGCTTCCTTATGTCCACAACCATTGCCTCGTTTCTTGACTATGCCCATAAGACTGCAGCTGATAAAGAACTGCACCGCAAGCTGAATCACAACATCGGCAAGTATGATGGTGCCGTAAAGAAAGGGAAATCGCAGTATGCCGACCTCGAACTCGCCAAGCAGCGTTGTAAAAACCTGAAGTGGAAAGCCATTGGCAACCTCGATAAATACCTGCTCGAATTCGAATCAAACATCACCAAACGCGGCGCACGTGTAGTGTGGGCAGAAAATAAAGAAGAGGCACTGGCTGAGATTGAATCGGTGATGAAGCGTGTGAATGCGAAGTCGGTGGTGAAGTCGAAATCCATGACTACAGAAGAAGTGCACCTGAATGAATTCCTGGAAAAGATGAATGTGGAAGTGGTGGAGACCGATTTAGGTGAATACATTCAGCAACTGGATGGTGAGCCTCCCTTTCACATCGTAACACCGGCTATGCACAAATCGAAAGAAGATGTGGCCAAAGTGTTTCATGAACATCTCGGAACACCAATCAATTCCACACCCGAAGAACTTACGATGGTTGCCCGGCAGACGCTTCGTCAGAAATACATCAAAGCAGATGTAGGCATCACCGGTGCAAATTTTATTTTGCCTGATTTGGGAGCTGTGGTGGTTACGGAGAATGAAGGCAATGCGCGGCTTACGATGACCTTTCCGAAGGTGCACATTGTATTGGTGGGTATTGAAAAAGTGATTCCTTCCTTTAACGACCTAAACCTCTTTTTACCGCTGCTTGCCACTTTCGGAACCGGGCAGCAGTTAACAGTATATAATACCATCATCACCGGTCCGCGGCAGGAGAATGAAGTGGACGGCCCGGAAGAAATGATCGTGATATTGATGGACAATGGCAGAAGTACTTTGCTGGCAGAAGCCGAACAACGGGAAGCATTATATTGCATCCGCTGTGGAGCTTGTCTCAATGCATGCCCGATCTATAAAAATATTGGAGGGTTTGCCTATCAAACAACCTACAGTGGACCTATCGGTTCTGTGATCACACCACATTTTAAGGGCATGGAGCAATTTAAACACCTGAGTTATGCTTCTTCCCTTTGCGGCAATTGTACAGAAGTCTGCCCGATGAAGATCAACCTGCACAACCTGCTGGTATTAAATCGCCGCGATGCAGTGAAACAGGGCGATTTCGACCGATCAGAAAAATTCGGCTGGTTTGTCTGGAAGCGCGCCATGATGCATCGAAGGATCATGAATTTAGGCGGCGAAAGCATGAAAAATTTCATGCTTAAATTCCTTTTTGGAAAATCATGGGGCGCACACCGCGAGATGATGAAGGTGGCACCGAAGTCATTTAATCAGCTATGGAAAGAGAAATATCAGTCGAAGTAAATTGGTATGTGGAGCTGATTTCAAACTATGGATTGGTGTTATTTTTTCTTCGCCAATAATTAATGGCAAAATATATTGTTTCACCTGTGTGTACCCGGTCATCTTGTGCAAAGTAGTTTGTTACCGGTAATGCCTGCGTTGATGAATCCTTAGAAAATTCTTTCAGAAAGATTTTCAAAATGTTACCTTATTAGCTAACTTTGTTCTGTGGACAAAAAGACTAATAGAGAAATATTTTATCATAAGCACTATTATCTTGACTTCTTTGGAAAACTGAAACCAGAGGTTAAGAAGAAGTTCAACTGGACATTACAACTTATTTCGGTAATTGACCGAGTACCTGAGAAATATTTTAAACACTTAACTGGGACAACAGGTCTATACGAAATTCGGGTTGAAGCCGGATCTGCTATTTATAGAGTATTTTGCTTTTTCGACAAAGGTCAATTAATCATTTTGGTTAACGGCTTTCAAAAGAAGACACAAAAGACACCTTCGAACGAAATAGAACTTGCAGAGAAACTAAAAAAACAATACTTCAATGAAAAAGACAAATAAAAACTTGACCTCACTAGCTGAACACTTAGAAAAACAATATGGTAAACGCGGGACAAAAAAGCGCGAAGAATATGAAGAAGGTTTTGAGGCCTTTAAACTCGGTGTAATGCTTCAAGAACTTCGTAAACACCAAGGTATGACACAAGAGCAGCTGGCTGACAAGTGTGGCACTACCAAGACTTATATTTCACGCATTGAAAACAATGCAAGCGACATTCGACTTTCAACACTCATGAGGATTATTAGTGAAGGACTCGGCGGACATTTGAAGCTAAGCGTTGATATTTAAAGGCACATATCTGTAACAGCAAGCAAAATTTTCGACGGAGGTCTGCATAAGTGCAGGACTAGACATGAACTGCAAACTTCGCTTGTTTGCAAAACGTTGCACCATGAAAAATTATTTGAAATTTCAAGCCAGATCAATATCTTGTGTCTCATTATTTATCTTATAATCTATATCTATGACAACCGAATCTTCAGAACACAACCATTTTGCCCTCACCGCTGATTTCATTCAGCATACAGGCCAACACATTTTTCTTACCGGAAAAGCAGGCACCGGCAAAACCACCTTTCTCAAACACATCAAAGAAACCAGTGGTAAAAACATGGTGGTGATTGCGCCCACCGGTGTCGCCGCCATCAATGCAGGCGGTGTTACCATGCATTCCTTTTTTCAGTTGCCGATGGGCTGTTTTATTCCCGGCTCTTTCCGGGGTTCCTTTCAATCACAAAACCAGGTAACCGATAAACACCACCTTCTGCGAAACCTGCGCTACAGCAGCGAAAAAATAGCATTGATGCGCAGGCTTGAACTGCTCGTAATAGATGAAGTGAGCATGCTGCGCGCTGACTGGCTCGACGCTATTGACATCCTGCTGCGTCATGTGCGCCGCAAGCAATACGAAGCATTTGGAGGAGTACAGTTGCTTTTTATCGGCGACCTATACCAATTGCCGCCGGTAGCCAACGAACAGGATTGGCAACTGCTCCGCGACTACTATGGTACACCCTTCTTCTTCTCCGCACAGGTAATTAAACAGGCCCATCCATTGTGCATTGAACTGAAAAAAGTATTTCGCCAAAGCGACGAAGTCTTTATTCACTTGCTGAACCGCGTGCGCAACAATGAAGTGAGTGATGCAGACCTGCAACGGTTGCATCAGTTGTATCAACCGAATTTTAAACCGAAACCGGAAGATCATTTCATCACCCTTACCACGCACAATTATAAAGCCGATGAAATAAACAGCGTGGAGTTAAAGAGGCTGCCCGGCAAAGAGTTTATCGCTAAAGCCACGCTCAGCGGAGAATTTCCGGAACGTGTTTTCCCGGTAGAACAATCGTTGGTAC
Organism: Chitinophagaceae bacterium; assembly: GCA_016704325.1. GTDB lineage: Bacteria > Bacteroidota > Bacteroidia > Chitinophagales > UBA10324 > JACCZZ01. The sequence goes on along the minus strand of JADJAG010000004.1, from coordinate 130,090 downwards.
TCAAACAAGGCGCGCAGATTATGTTCATTAAAAATGATGTGCGTGATAAAAAATACTTCAACGGGAAAATCGGCGTGCTCGAAAAGATGGAGCATGATGGCGAAGAAGAATTTATCACCGTTCGTTTTCCGGAGAACAATGAAGTGATTAAAGTAAGAAAGGAAACCTGGCGAAACATCCGCTACAGTTTTAATGAAAAAGAAAATAAAATTGATGAAGAGGAGCTAGGTGCTTTCACACAATATCCCATTCGATTGGCATGGGCAGTTACTATACATAAAAGCCAGGGTTTAACTTTTAAGAAAGCAGTTATTGACGCGGGTGCTGCCTTTGCTGCCGGACAAGTGTATGTGGCATTAAGCAGGTGCGTATCGCTGGAAGGCATGGTGCTCCGCTCTCCCATTCGCCGCGAAGTGATCAAAACCGATGAAGCCATTGTAGCTTACATGCAGGAGCAGCCCGATGTGCAGCAACTCACCTCCTCCCTTACAAAAGAAAAAGAAATCTATGCGATAAAAACCACCATGGAGTTGTTCAACCTGCAACCGCTGGCCGAACATATCAACAGCTTCATTGAGTTTATGGGATTGCGTAAAATCGAAGAGAAACAAAAAATTATTGGCGGATTACAAACGATTCATGCTGCAATTCTTGTGCTGCATGATGTGGCTGAGAAATTCCAGGTTCAGTTAAAAGGAATCACAGCAGAAGGATTGCCGGAACATGTTGCAGCCCAACTGCAGGAACGGGTGGCAAAAGCTAAGATTTATTTCGGCAGGGAGATGGATGAAAAAATAATTGCACCACTTGAGCAACTCAATAAAGAGTTGCAAAAGATGAATAAAGTAAGGAAGGTACTTACTACGATGAAAGAAGTGATGGACTATTTTGAAAACTTCGCTTTGCGGTTTCGTTTTAAAGAAAGAAAGAACGAACCGGTATGCTACCCGGTCGCTGCTTCCGGATCCGGTGCGGAAGAAGAGAACGCTGCCATGTCCACCGGATTACTGGAGCAACTGAAAGATTACCGGAAACAACTTTCTGCAGAGGAGAACCTTCCACCATTTCGTATTTGTAACGATGTCACCTTGCAGGAGATCGCCATGTTTCTGCCACAATCATTGAATGATATGGCATTCATCAAAGGAATGGGCGATTTCACTCTGAATAAATATGGTGAGCAATTTTTGTCGCTGGTGCAAGACTTCTGCAATGCACATGAGCTGGAAGGAAGGATGCACCTTCGGAAAGAGAAAGTGAAAAAGTCCCGGAATAAATCCCGCGGCAATTCCAATGTTCCAGTGAATAAACAGGATCAGGCAGCCGGAGTTAACAGCAAGCTGCAAAGCTTCCAGCTCTTTCAATCCGGAAAAAGCATTGCGGAAATTGCTGCCATCCGCAGTTTATCTGCAGGCACTATTGAAACACACCTTGTCCATTATGTTAAGACCGGGGAACTGGAAGTGATGCGGCTTGTGCCGGCTGAAAAAATTCAACTGATCAGCGATGCCGCGGCCAAAGTTGCTGAGCCGGGACTTACACCGGTTAAAATACTTTTAGGTGACAATGTAAGTTATGGAGAGATCAAGTTTGTTTTAGCGTCCATGAAAAATGAAACAAAAGAAAGTGCCATCACCTAACTTCGCAGAAAGGACATCACTTATTAATTACCTATAAGGGGTGTACGACAATTCGTTCATCTTGTCAAGAAATGATTGGTGGGTTAAATTGTTAAATTGCTAAATTGCTAAATTGCTGCGGCGAAGCCGATCACTTGCTATTCTGCAATCACTACACTACTTTACTTACTTACACAAATACTTAATACTTATTACTCAATTTCAACACCCAATAATCAAGAAAGAAGATTGAGAATTGAAAATGGAGTTTGAATCAAGAGCCAGGACTTAACACTTAGGACTTAAGACAGTAATTGTCTTAAGTCTTGAGTCTTAAATCTTAAGTCAATATTCAATATTGAATCCCCTCCGAAAAGTATTCTATATCTTTAGCAATATAAAACATTGGTCTTATTGTTGACAATATTGTTAATAACAAATTGATATTCAATAGTATAAGCATGTAGTATTTGTTTATCTTGCTGCTACCAATTACAAAGAGACAATGTTTAAGAAAACCACGATTGAATCACAATTAGGAATTTTTTCTGCTCCAAGTTCATTCCTTTCAGGAAGGGCTGAGAGTTTTATCAAAATCAAGATGCCTGGCATAATTTGTTTCGCGTTCAAGTTACTTCACGCATAGATGAAACTATTTGCAAGCCCCTATTTACAAAACAAACAGGTTCTCCTAATTCATCTGTCCGGGTTTTAATTGCAATGATGGTACTTAAAGAAGCTAATGGATGGAGTGATGAACAACTCTTTGAAAATTGTCGTTTCAATTTGTTAGTTCGCAGTGCATTAGGCTTGATGAATATGGATGATGCGGTTCCTGTAGAATCAACGTATTACTTATTTCGTAAACGGATCGTGGAATATGAAAAGTCTGAGAAAATAAATCTGTTTGAAAAAACTTTTGCTTCTGTAACAAAAGGACAAGCCACTGATTTTGAAGTGAGCGGAAAAAGTATCCGAATGGATAGCAAGTTACTGGGCAGCAATATAGCATGGCTTAGTCGTTATGAATTGATACATGAAACATTGCGTTTAGTTTGTCAGGATATTAAAGAAATCTTGGCTAATCATTTCTTAACAAGATCCCAAAAAAGAGATGATTGAAAACCTTCTCAAAGAAACTGGCAATAAAGTAGTTTACCGAAGTACAAGTGCTGAGATAAAAACAAAAATGCAGGAATTAGGATTGCTTGCATATACGGTGATTGAGTTGTATAATTCCCCATGCAGTAAGCATTATGAAACACTTAAAAGAATTTTTTCAGAACAATTCAAAATGGATGATGACGGCAAAACAATAATCTCCAGGAACAAAGAAGAAATTAGTGCTGATTCTATTCAATCCCCGCATGATACCGACTGCCATTATCGTAATAAAGACGGGAATCAGATAAAAGGATACAGCATGAATGTAACCGAAAGTTGTGATGGAGAAAGCCTCAACTTGATCAGTGGAGTTGATGTTCGCGTGGTAAGTACTGCTGACAATGACTTCCTACAAAATGGCGTTAATGGAACAAAAGAACTATTTACTGAAACAGTTAAAAATATTCATACTGATGGAGCATATCATAGTACAGATAACCAGCAATTTTGTAAAAATGAAAATGCAGATTTGCTTATAAACGCGATACAAGGTGCTAAGGCTCGTTTTGATTTAGAGAAAATGAAGAAGGTGAACTTACAGTAACCGACACACATAATGGTGAAATAATACCGGCAACCAAACTAAAAAATAAGGACAAATGGAGAATTAATGTGGGCAGCACTTATAAATATTTTACAGCAAAAGCAATCACAGCCTCTGCACTCAAAAGAAAAATAGCCGCTATTCCGCAAGAAGTTTTGAATATTCGCAATAATGTTGAAGCAACTATTTTTCAATTAGGATATCATTACCCAAACGACAAGACCCGATATAGAGGACTAATCAAACATAAAATGTGGGCCAACATTCGTTGTATGTGGGTAAACTTTGTTCGTATAGCAAATTATTTGACCAAACCATTCATCAAAAATCATTCTTGCCCGCATCCAGCTTTAATAATGACCCTGATAATGCATGTTTTGGCTTCTATGATGGATTTAAAGTTTCTTTTTTGCCAAACCAACTCAATGACATCAAAAAATCAACTATTTTGACCTTATTAAAATACCCTTTTCGGAGGGGACTCAATATTCAATTTGTCGTACACCCCCTATAAGGGCAGGCTTTATCGAATCAGGAAAAAAACTACTTTGAAAAGCGAGCTTGCTGCTCCTATAGGTTTTTATCCAAAACTTTCGATCTTACAGAGCCATTTGACCATTTCTAACGAACTCATTCAATAGCCACAAAACAACATTTCATGTACAAAGCCATTGTCGTTCCTGTAATCGTGATTTTTTTCGGCCTCTCTATGTACTCCTGCAACCCATCTCAGAAAGCTGATAGCGGCACATCTTGTGCGTTAGACACTTTTTTGAATGCATATATTGACACGACAGTGCGTCCGCAGGATGATTTTTTTCATTTCTCCATGGGTAAATGGGTTAAAAACAATCCTGTGCCTGAGTCAGAGCGCTCCTGGGGTATCTGGAGTAAAGTAAACGAAGAGAATTATCACCGGATGAAAAGCATCAATGAAGAAGCTGCTGCTATGAATGCTGCTGCCGGAACCAACTGGCAGAAGATTGGTGACTTCTGGAGTACTGGCATGGATACGGCAGCGATTGAACAACAAGGTTTGCAACCACTTGCTGCACAGTTAGCTGCCATCAATGCCATTACGGATGTAAATACATTGATTAAAGAAATCGGAACATTGCACTCCATCGGTGTAGCTGCCCTCTATGGCAGCTATATCTACCAGGATGAAAAGAACAGCGAGAAAATGCTGCTGCACCTGTTCCAGGGAGGTATTGGTTTACCGGATCGTGATTATTATTTCGATAAAGATGAACGCACGAAAAACATACGCAATGAATACGTGAAGCATCTCCATAAAATGTTTGTGTTAATGGGTGACGATTCACTTACTGCTGCAAAGAATGCGGCAACAGTGATGCGCCTTGAAACATCGCTGGCGCAGAAGTCGCGTAAACTAGCCGACCTGCGTGATCCCTATGAGAATTACAACAAGATGGATATGGTGGCTCTAAATAAAATAACACCCACTATTCAATGGAACGAGTTGTTTGCTGCTTCCGGAATCAAAACCATTGATACCGTTATTGTCGGGCAACCTGAGTTTTTTAGTCGTGCCGAAGAGCTGGTGAAAAGTGAACCGCTTGAAAACTGGAAAACCTACCTGCGATGGAACCTCATCAACACCTATGCAGACAAACTGAGCAAACCATTCGATCTGCAGAATTTCAGTTTTTATGGGACTGTGCTCAATGGAACCATGGCACAACGGCCACGTTGGAAACGTGTGCTGGATGAAGAAGAAAATCTGATTGGCTTCATGTTGGGCGAACTCTATGTAGAACGGTTTTATTCACCTGAAGTGAAAGCCCGTTACGATCAAATGGTTGACAATGTGGTAGCGGCCTATCGCGAGCGCATTGATAAACTTGATTGGATGACTGATGCCACCAAACAAAAAGCACAACAGAAGCTGGGAACGGTAATGAAGAAAGTAGGGTACCCGGATAAATGGAGAGATTATTCAACCCTGGTGATTGATAAAAGTTCTTATGCAGAAAATGTGATGCGCGCCACCCGCTGGTATCATGAATATGAGATTTCCAAACTAGGCAAACCGGTAGACCGTAATGAATGGGAGATGACCCTCAAACGTGGAATGCATACTATAATCCATCGAACAATGAGATCGTGTTACCTGCCGCTGCCTTCATCGTTCCCGGCATGGCAGACTCCTGCGTGGATGATGCCATCATGTATGGCTATGCAGCAGGTTCTACCATCGGCCATGAGATTACCCATGGCTTTGATGATCAGGGCAGTCAGTTTGATGAGAAAGGTAACCTGGTGGAATGGTGGACCAAAGATGACCGTTCCCGCTTTCTGGAACGAACCGGCAGCATCGTAAGGCAATTTAATGAGTATAAAGTGCTGGACAGCCTGCAGGTAAATGGAGAAGCAACCCAGGGAGAAAATATTGCTGACCTTGGTGGTATGTTGCTTGGCTTAGAAGCCTTTAAGAAAACTGAGCAATATAAAGCCGGAAAAGAAATCGGCGGCTTCACCCCGGTGCAACGGTATTTCATTGGCTTTGCGCTTTCCTGGTATGGACAATACCGACCGGAAGCACTGGCTGTCCGCATTAAAACAGACGTGCATGCGCCTAACTTTCTTCGTGTGAATGGACCTCCTGTAAATATTGATGAATTTTATACAGCCTTTAATGTTCAGCCCGGCGATAAAATGTACCGGCCCGACAGTTTACGTGTGCGTATCTGGTAAAGGTTCGTTGATTTAATTTGGAGGTTACTATTGTTTCTGAGAAAGTGCTGCTTGTACTTTCTCATACTATTGAACGGAACAATGCCTTTGACCTGCCGTGTTGAAATGGTGGCCATAAACAACACCGTTATCCTTGATATACATAACTCTTGGGCTCCTGTACAAACTCAAACTTTCGGAATTTTAAATTGCTAAATTTGGTGCACCACCAATAAAAACAAGCATCATGCGACCTCTTCAAAACATGCTATGCATTTTTATTTTTTTCTGCTCCTGCAATCAGCAAACAGAAAATAAAACGGCAACAACTAAAGCGGATACCAACTCCACGCTATCCGGTTGTTGTGTTCCTGAGGTCTTGGATAAGACCTGGTATTCTTCAGGAAAAAAAGCACCGCTGTTTAGCGCATTAGAAGGAATTCATTTTCCTGTTTCAACAAATAACCCGGAAGCGCAGCAATATTTTAATCAGGGCATGATGTTGTCTTTTGCTTTTAATCATGCCGAAGCCGGGCGTTCGTTTTTTGAAGCTGCCCGACAGGACTCAACCTGTGCCATGTGCTGGTGGGGATTTGCTTATGTGTTAGGACCGAATTACAACGCAGGCATGGAGAAAGATAATTTTCAACGGGCATATGATGCATTACAAAAAGCAAAATCATACTCCGTATCATGCACGCAGAAAGAAAAAGATTTGATTGAAGCATTAACGCATCGCTATTCAAATGATACTACCATTTCCCGCCAGGTGCTTGATTCAGCTTATGCCACAGCAATGCGCAGTGTTTACAAAAAATATAGTGATGACGTAACCGTGGCTGCTCTTTTCGCTGAATCACTGATGGATTTAAACCCCTGGAATCTTTACAAAAAAGATGGAACTATCCAGCCCTGGACACCTGAGATTCTATCTGTGCTTGAAAAATGTTTGCAAATAGAACCACGTCATGCCGGTGCAAATCATTTTTACATTCATGCAACAGAAATGTCGCAACATGCAGAAAAAGCGTTGGCAAGTGCCAACCTGCTACGTGATTTAGTTCCCGGTGCAGGACATCTTGTGCACATGCCATCGCATACCTACATACGAATAGGAAAATATCATGAAGGTGTTGTTGCCAATCAAAAAGCGGTGCTGGTCGATAGTTTGTATATGGAAGCATGTCATGCACAGGGTGTGTATCCGCTTGCTTATTATCCTCATAACTATCATTTTATTTCAGCATGTGCCACACTTTGCGGGGAGAGTAAAGTCGCTATGATAGGAGCAAATGCAACTTCCAATCATTCACATAAAAAATTAATGCGTGACCCTGATTGGGCTACGCTGCAACATTACTATGCAATCCCCTGGTTTGTGGAAGTAAAACTTGGCTTATGGAATGATATTCTTCATTCAGCTTCACCCGAAAAAGATCTGAAATATCCATACGTAATATGGCATTATGCACAAGGCATGGCCATGCTTTCAAAAAATAATATTCCGGATGCGAAAAAAACATCTTTTAGAAATGAAAGCTATTATGACCGATACTACATTAAAGAACTTGACCATTTGGGGAATAAACAGTATTTATGATATATGTGTGATTGCATCCAAAACATTGGACGGAGAAATAAATGCGAAAGAAAAAAATTATTCAGTTGCCATTATGCTGCTATTAGAAGCAGTTGAGAAAGAAGATGCTTTGAACTATGACGAACCACCCGACTGGTTTTTTTCAATGCGCCATCATTTGGGAGCAGTATTAATTGAAGCTGGAAAATATCAGGAAGCCATAAAAGTATATGATGAAGATTTAAAAACCTACCGTGAAAACGGTTGGGCATTAACAGGACTGATGCATTGTTACCAAAAACTTGGAGACAAAGAGAAATATGATGAAACAAAAATTCGTTTTGATGAAGCATGGAAACATGCTGACATTAATATCACATCATCACGAATACTATAACATACAAATGATGAAGCTATCAACGTAAAACCTTCCGCAAACCCTGGTGCAAAGCTCAAATGGTGGTGCGCTATGGAAAGAGTAACGTATGCGCATCACGCTTTACAATATGGCGGGGGAAGTAGTTAATCAAACATTTGAGCATTTGATTTGAGATTTGAGGGACACTCTTGAGAGGGGAGAAAAAAAAAAGCTGTATGCCTGAAGTTCAGCCAAATTTATAAAGAAGGGGCAATAGTGCTTACTCAATGGGTGATGCTTCTGGTCTCCTCCTTCTTATAACTCCGCAAATCCCGGAGACGTTGGCAATTAAGAAATTGATGAGGTAAAGTAAAGGCAAGCGACTGAAAGTGCTGAGTTGAATGTATTAGCCACCATAATTCAACTCATCTCCGCCGAAGACGCCATAACTTTAGAAGTGTATCCCCGGCATATTTTCACCATGAAGGCACCTCCCGCCGCTTGCCCTAAACCCCCAAACAATTATTGATTCAGAGAACCGCAGTAAAAGTATAATGCGGCATAACATATTTAGACTATATTCAATTATATTTTCAATATTTTCGATAATGTCTAAAATTTGTTAGTTATTTTTGAATATTTCAAAATCAACACCAATATATGGCAACAAAATTGAATTTTGACAAATTGGATCTGCAGATCATTTCAGAAATGATGCGCAATGCATCGGTCTCCTATAAAGACCTTGGTAAAAAGTTATATGTCTCCGGTGGTACTATTCATGTGAGAATGAAGAAGCTGCAGCGGCAGGGAGTGATTACCGGCTCGAGGTATCATATTAATCTGAAAAAAGTTGGGTATGATGTAATCGCATTCATTGGTGTATACCTGGAAAAAAGTTCGATGTATGATTCCGTAGCGAAGGAGCTGAAGAAGCTGCCCGAAATTGTGCGGCTGAACTACACCACCGGAAACTACAGCATGTTTGCGGAGATCGTATGCCGCGATATGGATCACCTTAAGAAAGTGTTGCATGATGAATTACAGAAGATCAAAGGCATTGAAAGAACAGAAACACTGATCTCACTGGAAGAGAGCTTTAACCGCAGTGCAGAGATCATGTAGGCTGTACAACAAATTGGATATTGATTATTAGGTGTTGGACAATTGAATATTGGTTATTGGATATTGGTTATTTGGATATTTGAACACTCAATTCAACTCAAGACACAAGATCCAAGACTTAAGACTCAAGACTTAAGACAAATAGTAACAATCGATTTGCATTGCAATTTTGAAAAAACAGTTAAAAAAGGTCAACCTATTTCAGTCAACGACAAATATTCAATATTCAATTGACATTACATGGCCGACGGAAGAATAAAGAGTGCTTGACAAGTTTAACGATTTGTCGTACACCCATCAAATAGAGCTATTACCCCGTTCATTTGAAAAAAAACGTAACTTGGTAACAATTTTCAGCTATGGAAATAAAAATGGATCGTCCGCCCCGAACGGCAATGGAAGTATTTAAACTTCTACCGGAAGGCACCTTATGTGAAGTTATCGAAAACCAATTGTATATGGCCCCACCTCCCAGTGATTCGCACCAAAAAGCATCCGTTATCCTATTGCTTCAGATTGGCAACTATACTTTAGAAAACGATTTAGGAGAAGTGCGCCATGCACCGTATGGTGTATTTCTGGATGAGGAAAATGCGGTAGAACCGGATCTCATTTTTTTGACGAAGGAACGGTTGCACCTGATTCAGAAAGATGGAATTCACGGTGCTCCGGATATTATAGTGGAAATCCTTTCCCCAAATAACCGAAAATATGATTCAATTACAAAAAGAAATCTTTACGAGAAGTTTGGTGTGAAAGAATATTGGATCGTTGATCCCGAAACAAAACTTGCTACCGGTTATGAATGGAAAGAAGGAAAGTATTATGAACTGGGAACTTCTACCGCCACCCTTCCTTCCAAACTCTTGCGTCAGACATTTTCCTTCTGAATCAGTTTCCACAACACCCCTTCCTTCAGCGCATAGGCTGATTGTGTAATCTGTTGAATAGAAAATTGCTGCAAGACCACCTCCGTTAGTATAGCGGCCACCACAATCATTCCTGCACGAAAAGATTTCATCCCTTTCATCGCCAAACGCTGCTGAAGGTTAGCTGAAACCAACTGTTGGCAGATCAGCTGAAACTGCTCCGGTGAAAAATCAAAGGATGTTTGTTGCTCCACGAGCACGGGAAACGCTGCCTGCGCCGACAACATGCCGGCAAATGTATCAAAGGAACCCGATGCGCCAACAAGGCGGGTGATGTGGTATTGTTGCCGCTGATTGAACAATGGCTCAAGAAATTCTTCCAGGAATAATTTCAGTCGTACTATTTCTTCATTGCTGATCGGTTCATCATGGTGAAACTGCCGCTTTAATACAGAAGCCCCTGCAGGGAAACTTTTTTTCCAAAAGAGCTGCTCATCATTGGCAATAATAAACTCGGTGCTGCCTCCTCCGATGTCCATAATCAGCACAGGGTCCTTTGTCAGGTTCACGGCACGTCGTACACCAAGACAGATCAATTCAGCTTCTTCATCGCCCGATATTTTTCTTACTTCCATCGGGCAGATAGATTGTATACTTTCCACAAACTCACTTCCATTCGATGCACTCCGTATGGCAGCAGTTCCAAAAGCTATGATCTGTTGTGGCTGGTAAGTATCAATAACCTGCTTATAACGCCTGATCTGTTCCAATCCCCGTTTGAAAGCCTGCTCACCAATTACTTCCACTCCCTGTTCGCCTAGTTGTACAAACTCTTCCGCTTTGTAAACTACCGTTATTGACCGGTCACTGTCTACATCTGCAATCAGCAGGTGAAAGGTATTGGTTCCTAAATCCAGTATGGCGAAGCGTTGATTCATCGGTACGTAGTGAATACTGTTAATAAAGGTAAGTGAAGAAAAATTGCAACAGCAAAATTCACTTCAAAAGCATAACAAAAATTTCACCTAAGTTTACAAAGAGAAGAAACTGTTTCTATTTTTGAACTACACTAACTCAAAAACCTATGACTGAACTTTCACGCCGTACATTTATCAGGCAAGCTTCCGCGCTTGGTGCCTGCGCCTGTTGCCTCGGAACGGTTTCCCTGCTCGAAAGCTGTTCCGCACCCGCCGGCGCCGCTGCTACAGCTAATGAAAAAGCCATTGTAGAAACACCCGGACAGATTTCTGTATTGAAATCTGCTGTAGCCGGACAGACCTACCTGAAACTAAACACCAGTAAATTCAAAGACCCCATTTTCCTCAATACCAATGCAGACGGTACTTATAGTGCTGTGTTGATGAATTGCACGCATAAAGGGTGCGGGCTCAGTGCATCACAGGGCAAACTGGTTTGTGGTTGCCATGGTTCTGAGTTTGACCTCGCCGGGCAGGTGCTGAAAGGACCTGCAAAAACAAGCCTGCAAACGTTCCAGGTTACTGCAGATGATCAGCATATCATCGTCAGGTATTAGTAAATCCAATTAGATGGTGATCGACAAATTGGGTATTGAGCGTTGAATATTGGATATTGAGTAAGTGAGTAAGTGAGTAAAGCAGCGTAATGATTACAGAATAGCAAGTAATCGGCTTCGCCGCAACAATTTAACCATTTAGCCATTTAACCCACCAACCATTGCTTTACAAGATGAACGAATTGTCGTACACCCCTTTTAGAATGTGCCTGTGAAAGCAAAATACTTCCCGTTACCTTTGCAGCGCCTGCATGGTTACGAAACCTTCATTCTCCGACTGGTTGCTGTTATTGTTGCTTGCCCTTATATGGGGAAGTTCATTCATCCTCATGAAAAAGGGTTTGGAAGTTTTTCTTCCTGAACAGGTAGCGGCGTTGCGTATTGTAATCACAGCCATTATCATGCTGCCCTTTCTTCTTATCAGAAGGCAGGAGATCAGGAAAGAGAAAGTTAAATACATAGCACTTCAAGGCATTTTCGGAAATTTTATTCCGGCTTTTCTATTCACCATAGCACAACAATATATTGACAGCTCTCTGGCCGGAATACTGAATTCATTATCGCCGGTTTTTGTGCTGCTCCTAGGTATACTTTTCTTTAGCACGGGCTATACCTGGTTGAAAGTTACGGGTATGATGGTCGCTTTCAGTGGTTCTGTGCTGCTCCTGTTTTTCCAGGATGTCCATAGCACTACCACCAATGGAATGTTTGGATGGCTGATTGTGCTGGCTACGCTTTGCTATGGAATAAGTGCCAATATTATTAAAAGACACCTGGCTGATGTGGTTCCCATCACAATTAATGCAGTGGCTTTTTCAATGATGTTGATTCCGGCAACTGTCATCTTATTGCTTACAGACTTACCTCTTGCTTTTAGTGTTGGTCCTGACGCATATGTTGCACTTGGTTATGTAGCAACACTTGGCATTGTCGGTTCAGGACTTGCTTCTATCATCTATTTCCGGCTTATTCATAATACCACCGCATTATTTGCTTCCTCGGTTACTTACCTCGTGCCGGTAGTAGCCTTATTCTGGGGCTTCGTAGCGGGAGAGCCAATCGGACTCTATGATTATGCAGGGATGGCACTGATACTATGTGGAGTTTACCTCGTTGGAAAATAGCATGATCTGCCGGTACTAAAAGAATTAAGGGCGCTTCAAATAATTGAGCAGATCACAAAGAAACACAACATCTATGTTATGCATCATGCTTGGGAGCAGCGTCAATCATAAAGCCTTTGTGCATTTATTGAATATTTCCTAGTCGACTTTTAGTACCTTCGATAAGTGAAAAAACAACAGAAGATATTAGTTGACATTGAGATTGACAAACTATCGAACTCCATTGAAAATACTGTCTCCGGTGATATTTTTTGACACCGATATTTTTCGACTTTTCGCCAAAGACAGTAAGCAAATAAACAGAGCTCACTGGCAGTTTAATTGGCAAGAGCAAATTAAATTCATTGATAGGGAAGTTTACAAAATTGTTATCAGGAACAATCCGAAAATAATCCAAGGACTAATAAGTTTAAGCTTCCAAGGCGACCACATTTACATGCACTTGATTGAAAGTGCAAAGTTCAATAAAGGCAAGACAAAAATATACACAGGCATTCCTGGGAACCTAGTTGCTTTCGCATGCAAACTTTCTTTTGAAAAAGGATACGACGGCTATCTTGCTTTTGATGCCAAAACAGTTTTGGTTAAGCACTATCAAGAAACTCTTTTCGCAACTCATTTCAGAGGAACAAAAATGATGATTGAAACACCAGCAGCTAACAAATTAATTAATCAGTATTTTAAAAAATAGAAGCAATGGGACTAATCAGAGAACCAAAGAATGTTGACTTCACTGTTCTGGACAAACCATGGACTGACGAAGAACGAAAAGAATTTAGTGCATTTATTAAGTTACGTAAAGAGCAGCGTAGGAAGCGAACTGTAAGGGCCACAGTTGCCCGAAAAAAAGTGATTGCTTAACTCAGACAGTTGTGCCTTGAACGAAAAGTAGCACGAAAGCATGGGTTTTGGGTTAGTGGGCACGAAGTACGCACAGGAAAACTGTTTCGTTTAATTACCTTTATTGTGAGGGTCAGTTGGTCGTTTCAAATGCCAAGTAAGGTAAAGTCCCATTCGATATCTGCAGGCAAATGCGTTGGGAATCGCGCACAGATTCATATGTTTGAGAAGATCACGTGGAAGTACCGCATCTGAGAATCTGCAAGATCAAAATCAGGCCGTGACCGGTTCGCCTACCAATTGCTTCAACTTAGCAATCACAAAATCCACTTCTTCCCTGGTATTATTCTTCGAAAAGGAAAAGCGAATGGCCACCCTGTTCGGATCTGCATGGATGGCTTCGAGCACATGAGAATTCTGGTTGCTTCCTGAGCTGCAGGCGCTGCCACTGGAAGCACAAATACCGGCCATATCAAGATTGAATAATAAAAGTTGGGATTTGTTATTGAGTGGGAAGGATGTATTCAAAACCGTGTACAGGCAACTGCCTTCTACATCCCCGTTAAATGCCACATCAGGTATACATCGTTTCAGCTCCTCCTTCATATAATCACGCAATGAAGCAATTTGCTGTTTTGTTTCTTCGAGCTGGTCATATCCGATTTCCATCGCCTTTGCCATACCCACGATGCCATACACATTTTCCGTTCCGGCGCGCATATTACGTTCCTGTGCGCCGCCAAAAATCATGGGCGGAATCTTTACACTGTGATGTACATAAATAAATCCCGTTCCTTTCGGCCCGTGAAATTTATGTGCAGCACCTGAAATAAAATGAACAGGCATTTGCTCCAGGTCGAAGGGAAAGTGTGCAACCGTCTGCACCGTATCACAATGAAAAATGGCATCAAACTTCTTACAAATGGTTCCGGCTGCTGTAATATCCATCATGGTACCGATCTCATTATTGGCATGCATCAGCGTCACCAGGCATTTCTCACCGATGGATGCCAGCAAGGTCTCCAGGTGCTGCAAATCGATCCTGCCTTTTTCATCCACGTTTACATAATGCAATGTTACCGCCCCTGATTGCTGTAAAGCTTCTGTAGCATGCATCACGCAATGGTGTTCAATGGTAGAGGTAACAATATGACGTAGCTTATAGGCGTCCACTGCACAACGGATGGCCATGTTATTTGATTCTGTACCACCTGAAGTAAAGAAGATCTCCGAAGGGGTAGCTTTCAGATATTTAGCAACAGTTTTTCGTGCTTTCTCAATGGCTGCGCGTGTTTCACGGCCATAGTAATGGATGGCTGAAGGGTTGCCAAAATGCGATTCCATAAACGGGATCATGGCATCAATCACTTCACGATCCAGTTGGGTGGTAGCGGCATTGTCGAAGTAAACTCTCATGTTAGTGGCGTATTGAGGTAAGTACTTTTTCTTCTGTTATTGAATGGTATCCGGCAACTTACTTAAAGGCAGCAATCTCTTTCATCATCCTTTTTGCCAGGGCATCAGCAATTGATTTTCGTTTTGCTTCCGCATAAATCCTAATGATGGGTTCGGTATTGGAACGTCGCAGGTGCACCCAGCTTTTATCTTCAAATTCTATCTTGAGCCCATCGGTAGTATTTATAGGATGTCCTGCATAGGCCTTGCGGATATTGTCGAACAACCTGTCTATGTCAACTGCCGGCGTTAGCTGGATCTTGTTCTTTGAAATGGTATAATCCGGATAAGTAGCCCGAAGTATGGAGCATTTCTTCCCCGAAACTGCGAGGTGGGAGAGAAACAATGCAATACCTGCCAATGCATCTCGCCCATAATGTAAAGCAGGATAAATTACGCCGCCATTGCCTTCTCCGCCAATCACTGCTTTCACCTCTTTCATCTTTTCCACCACATTCACTTCGCCAACAGCCGATGCATGGTAGCTTCCTCCGGCATGCTCCGTAACATCGCGTAATGCGCGTGTGGATGACAGGTTCGAGACAGTATTGCCTTTCTTGCTTTGCAGCACATAATCAGCAACGGCCACAAGCGTATATTCTTCGCCAAACATTTGTCCATCTTCACAAACCAATGCAAGCCGGTCCACATCAGGATCTACTGCAATACCCAGGTGGGCTTTATGTTGTTTTACTTTGGATGCCAGTGTCTTCAGGTTTTCCGGTAAAGGCTCCGGGTTATGCGCGAACTTCCCGTTTGGCTCGCAATTCACCGGTACGATCTCTTTAACACCCAACGCAGCCAGCAATTTGGGAACAGCAATTCCCCCGCTGGAGTTAACAGCGTCAACCACTACCCTGAACCGGGCAGCCCGAATCGCTTTCACATTAACCAGCTTTAAAGCCAGTATTGCTTTTATGTGCCTGTCCAGGTATTCCGTTTTGAGCTGATAGCTACCCAGTTTATGTACAGGAACAAAAGCATAGTCTGATGCTTCCGCCAACTGCAAAACCTCCTTTCCATCCGCATCTGAAATAAACTCACCTTTCTTGTTCAGCAGCTTTAATGCATTCCATTCAACCGGGTTGTGGCTGGCAGTGATGATAATACCACCGGCTGCTTTTTCCATCACTACTGCCATTTCCACAGTTGGGGTAGTGGATAGACCCACATCAACCACGTTTAAACCGAGGGCATTCAATGTATTGGATACTATTGCTGATACCATGGAGCCTGAAGGCCTGGCATCGCGGCCGATGATGATGGTCTTGCTTTTCGATTTGCGCTGAACCAGTGTTCCATATGCAGCGGTAAATTTCACGATATCTTCAGGTGTCAGGTTATCACCTGCTTTGCCGCCAATGGTGCCTCGTATGCCGGATATGGATTTTATTAATGTCAAGCTGTATGAAATTTTAGAATTTTAGAGCAGGTAAAGAGGGCGCAAAAATAACCAAAATATATAGGAGTTTTTCGTATCTGGTGGTGGGTTGTGGGGGTGCGTATTAAATTGTAGAATAAATCGATGAAAAAGATCATTTAATGCAGGCATCACGAACTCGTTTCGTATTTGAGTTGAACCGGATGGGTTTTCGATCAACGGAAATACGCCAATATGCAGGTATTCAATTCATCTGTCTCTGACAAAATATTAATTTCAGAGATCGCAAATGATATAACAATACGGTCATCTCTACGGGGTTTTGTTTCTACCATACTGTCACCCCTACAGGGTTTTGTTGATCTTGCAATTACATTTTCTACCATAATGTCACCCCTAAGGGCATAAGCGTCAACTTAAGAAAATAGGAACCAATATGGTGTTTACTTTTTAGAGGGTTTTATTTCAACCTTGGCCTTCATTTCCAATTTACTTTGTCTTGGGGGGACTTTTTTTACTCGTTGCAGGATAAATGTGTTTTTGTCTTCAATTACCCATTCCAAATCTTCTCCTTTTTCAATTTACTGGCCTCAGCTACAGCTGCGGGGAAATTGATATAGAATGATTTTGTAGCGCCTCTGTCTACTCTTTGAATTTTTACTTTATAGCCCATTTGAGAAATTATTTCGTACAAAGATATTGCAATTTAAATAATAGTATATATACTATTATTTAAATTAATCCTGTACCTTCTGCGCTATGCGTAGAAACATCAATATCATTGACAATCTGGGATTCACTGAGCACTCTGTTAACAGTATGGCCATTGATACAGGGTTTATTAAACGATTCAGAAAACTCAATGGGTTAGACTATCTGATCATATTACTCTATAACGTGGCAAAGGATATTGTTAGTTACAATACTATGGCCAGTACTTTTTTAGACAATACTGATAAGTCTGTTTTCAAGCAAGCCTTGCATAAGGCTATGAGTAAACCGGCTTTTGTAGTATTTATTGATCGGATTTTCAAGGAATTACTTCAATCCAAACTTGGGATTGCAAAAAGCAAACTCAAATCAAAATTTAAACGGATCATCATTCAGGATAGCACTATTATTAAGCTCCCGCAGCGGCTTTTTGAATATTATTCGGGAGTAAGAAATCAAACTACCCAAGTAGCTAATGCCAGAGTGCAATTAGCCATAGATATTGTGTCTGATGTTTTCAGTCTTTTTCAATAGACTCTTATTCTATAAATGATCTATCAGCAGCGCATCATTTACCTGTCAAAAAGGGATATCTTATTATCAGGGACAGGGGTTATTGCTGCTTGTCAGAAATGAAAAGAATTATAAAATGTGGAGCTGATTTTATCTACCGGTATCATCATGGTTTTAAGTATTATGATATAACCACCGGGAAGGTTATTGATATATACAAACTGGTAAAGGGTAAAGAAAATCTTAAGGTCAGAGTAAAGATTGGGGGTGCCGATGGTCCCATTGTAACATTGTTAGCAGAAAAAGTAAATGAACAGATCGCAGATAAAAGAAGGTGTCAATTAAAAAATCTGCCAAGGCAATACCCAGCAAACAAGTACTACGACTCCTGTCCTGGTCCATCTTCTTTACCTCTATTGAAGATGAACAAATAACATTTGAAGAAATCTTCGCTTTATATAGCCTGAGATGGCGAATCGAGATAATTTTTAAAGCCATGAAAAGCCATCTGAACTTAGATAAAATACATAATGTTCCCGATCATCAACTTAAATTTATTCTCATAGGTAAAATGATATTGCTCCTAATAATTACGCAATTCATTTATGCGAAAGTTTGCCACAAAATTCATAAGCGAACAGGGAAAATAATTAGCCTTATTAAACTTGTGAGGTATTTAAAAGATAATGTTAATATGATCGCAGAGTTACTCTGAAATTGTAAAGAAGAAAAATTTGCAGTCTGTGACATTATTGAAAATCTGAGCAAATATTGCTCCTATGAGCTGAGAAGTGACAGGACCAATTATGAACAACAATTGAAAAACACTCTCTTAAGTTGACGCTTATGCCCTAAGGGGTTTGTTTAGCCCCGTCAGGGGCGATAGTAGGGTAGTAAGGTAGAAATTACCAGAAAAAACAATCAAAGCCCTGTAGGGGCGACAGTATTAAAAAAAATTATGATCAGAAATGCCCCAATAGATACATTTCTCAGCTATTAACTAACGCCTTTGCGAAGTCGTTTCGGAAATTTTTGGATACTCCGGCATGCCGGGATAATGTTGCTACAGCAGTAGAATCAGGCGTTGCATAAATATTCTGTACGTCAGCAAAGGAGTCAAGGCATTTCAACTACCTTTACTCCATCACTAATTGGAGTTATGAAGCGCAAAGCGTGGTTTGAGACCTGGTTCGATTCGCCCTACTACCATGTATTGTATCAACACAGGGATGAAGCAGAAGCGGAATTGTTCCTGGATAAGTTATTGCTGCATTTACAGCTGCCTGCACATGCACGTGCTTTGGATATAGCCTGTGGCAAAGGAAGACACTGCGTTTATCTTGCTGAAAAAGGACTGGAAGTTACCGGTATAGATCTTTCATGGAAAAATATCGGGCATGCCCTCCACTTCGAAAGAGAAAATCTCTCCTTCTTTCTGCACGACATGCGCAACAGCTTTTACATCAACTATTTTGATGTTGCCCTTAACCTCTTCACCAGTTTCGGCTACTTTGAAACCGATACTGAGAATGTAAAAGCCATTCATGCCATGAGCCAGTCGCTGAAGAAAGGCGGCAAGATGGCCATCGACTTCTTTAATGCAACTAAAGTTTCAAGAGAACTGACACCGCAGGAGTACATCAGCCGCGACGGTATCCTTTTCCTGGTAGAAAAAAAGTTCGAGGGAAATGCAGTGATAAAAAAAATCTACTTCCAGGACAGGGGACAGGAATTTGAATTTGAAGAAAAAGTACAATCATTGCAACTTTCAGATTTCGAACGGTATTTCGAAAAGAACCGGTTGAAGATCATCCATGTTTTCGGGGATTATCAATTGAATCCCTTTGATGCGGAAAATTCAGACCGCATGATCATCATCGGAGAGAAGTACTGAACCGGTTTATCCGTCAAAACAGACATCTTTTGGAATCCCTGATTTACTACGATCAACAAATATTCTTCTTCATCAACAGGCAATTGAGTAATCCTGCCTTTGACTTTATCATGCCTTATGTGCGCGAAAGAGATTTCTGGATCCCCTTGTACGTGTTGCTGGTTTTTTATTTTGTACGCTTGCTGAAGAAGTGGTCGTGGGTGGCTTTGGTGACAACAGCAATAACAATAGTGATAACCGACCAGCTAAGCAGCAGCCTTATAAAACCCTGGATCGGGCGACTGCGACCGTGTAATGATCCGTCGCTGGCAGAGCAGGTACAGTTGATCGTGAACTGCGGAAGTGGTTTCAGCTTTGTTTCTTCCCATGCAGCCAACCACTTCGGCATTGCCTGCTTTCTGATTGTGATGCTGCAACACCGACTGAAATGGATACTTCCTGTTGCATTATTTTGGGCAGCATTGGTATCTTTTGCGCAGGTTTATGTCGGCGTACATTATCCGCTCGATGTAATCTGCGGCGGATTGCTGGGTGTGGCTATTGGAATTTTAACAGGAAAAATCTGTAAAGGCATTTTGATAAAACACAATCCGCAGGTATTCGCATAGATGAAACTACTCGATTTCATATTGTTAATGGCGGCACCACTACTCGGTGGTTTCGCAGCTATGCTTTTTAAAACAAAGAACAGGGAGCATTATAAGCTGGTATTGAGTTTCAGCGGAGCTTTCCTGTTCAGCATCACGCTCATTCATTTATTTCCGGTAGTGTTTGCCAACAGCCACTATGCAGGCATCTATGTGCTGGCAGGTTTCTTCATCCAGATATTCCTCGAACAGCTTACACATGGTATTGAACATGGCCACTTCCACGATCACCGTGAAAACAATACGTATGTGTTTGCCTTGCTGCTGGGTTTAACCCTTCACTCCTTCCTGGATGGCATTCCGCTTTCCAGCCATGAGATGCTCGATGATGACCATCATTCTTTGTTGTATGGTATTTCCATTCATAAAATTCCCGAAGGGTTTGCGCTGGTATCCGTGTTGATTTTCTCTAACTATAAAAAACTGACTGTGCTTACGATGCTGCTGCTGTTTTCACTGGTTGCACCATTAGCCGTGTTATTTGCCAATCAGCTAAGTATGGCCAACACAGAATTGTTTTCCATACTTGTTGCCATGGCTGTTGGATCTTTTCTTCATGTTTCTACCACCATACTCTTTGAATCAGAATCCGGACAGCATTTGTTTGGCTGGAAGAAAATTACAGTCATCCTGCTTGGGGCCGGTATTGCATTGCTTACCATCTAATCATTCATACTACGATGTCCTATGAATTTCTCATTGTTGATCCACAGGTGGAACAACATATTGCGCTGATAAAGCTTCATCGCCCGAAAGAACTGAATGCCCTCAACCGCCAGTTGATGCAGGAATTGCAACAGGCACTGCAGGAGTTAGACGAAGATGAAAAAGTGAGGGTAATCGTTCTTACCGGCGATGAAAAAGCTTTTGCTGCCGGTGCCGATATCAGGCAAATGGCAGATGCAACGGCCCTGGATTTGCTGAAGTTAAATCAGTTTGCTACCTGGGACCAGGTGAAAAAAACGCGCAAACCGATGATTGCTGCCGTATCCGGTTTTGCGCTGGGCGGAGGATGCGAGCTGATGATGCATTGTGATTTAATTGTGGCCAGTGAAACAGCACGCATCGGGCAACCGGAAATAAAACTGGGCGTGATTCCGGGCGCCGGTGGCACGCAACGGCTGACCCGTTCACTGGGTAAAGCGCTGGCCATGGAACTGGTGCTTACCGGTCGGTCGCTGACTGCTGAAGAAGCGCTGCGCATCGGATTAATCAATAAAGTAGTTCCTGTTGAATTATACTTACAGGAAGCTATCCATCTCGCGAAACAGGTAGCTGAAAATTCACCCATTGCCACACAGCTTGCAAAAGAATCCGTGCTGCATGCTTTCAATACCACCCTTGATGAAGGACTGCACCTGGAGCGCAAAAACTTTTACCTCTGCTTTGCCGGCGAAGATCAGAAAGAAGGTATGCATGCCTTTATTGAAAAAAGGAAACCTGTATTTAAAGGTAAGTAATTGCGAAATGGCATACAGAAGTCGAAGGGCGCAAATTTTTGCTCCCTGAGCGAAGCCGAAGGGCGCAAAAATTTATCACACTCTTCCTGAAAATCCGGCGCTTCGGCTCCGCTCAGCGACCGGATTTTCTTTACCCTGAGCGTAGTCGAACTGCGCGTAGCCGAACTGCACCATTATTTTTGTTAAAGCATTCCTCAAAAAAAATGTCATGGTTCGACTCCGCTCACCATGACATTTTTTTTATTGTTCACACTTCGACTTCGCTCAGTGCACCAACACTTCAACTATGCTCAGTGCAATGTCTTACGTCTTACGTCTTGTGTCTTGTGTCCTGTGTCCTGTGTCTTGCATCCTATCCAATATCTCACCAACCCGCTAATCCACCCAATCCGCAA
Organism: Chitinophagaceae bacterium; assembly: GCA_016704325.1. Classification (GTDB taxonomy): domain Bacteria; phylum Bacteroidota; class Bacteroidia; order Chitinophagales; family UBA10324; genus JACCZZ01. The sequence continues at coordinate 108,181 of JADJAG010000004.1, read as the reverse complement.
TAAACACATTGGTATCCCGCGTTCCACCATTATTCCGGTTTGAACAGAATACCAGCTTCTTTCCATCCGGTGAAAACATAGCAAAAGCATCAAACATATTGGATCCGGAAATTTTTTCCAGTCCTGTTCCATCGAGATTGATCAGGTAGAGATTAAAGGGAAATCCTCTTGGATATTCATGGTTGGAAGCGAAGAGAATTCTTTTTCCATCAGGCGTAAATACAGGTGCCCAGTTAGCACCCGGCATATTGGTTACCTGTTGTATGTTACTGCCATCGGCATCGGCGACAAACACTGTCATTTGTGTTGGTGCCACCAAATCCTGCTTCAGCAAGTCGTTGTATTCTTTGATTGCTTCCGGTGTGGTCGGACGGGAAGCACGCCAAACGATCTTCGTGCCATCGGGCGAAAACCAGGCACCACCGTCATATCCCAGCTCTTTGGTGATCCGCTTCACATTGCTGCCGTCGAGGTTCATGGTGTACAAATCAAGATCACCATCGCGTGTGGAGGTGAAGATGATCTTATCTCCTTTCGGTGAAACGGTGGCTTCGGCATCGTAAAATTTATTCTTCGTGAGTTGTGATTGGATGCTGCCATCCAATCCGGCTACATAAATCTCGAATGACTTATACAATGGCCATACATACTTTTTAATCTTTTCCCGGTCAGGTACAGGAGGACAGGTATCCTGTGTGAGGTGGGTGGATGCATACAACACCGTGGAATCGCCCGGCATGAAATAGCTGCAGGTCGTTCTCCCCTTTCCGGCGCTAACCATCTTAAAGTCGAATTTTTGAGTGCTGTCTGCAGGAATAACTCCAAAGAAAATCTGGTCGCACATCACCTCTTTATGATCGGTGCGCTGAAAGACGATCTTCTTGCTGTCGAAGCTCCAGTACGCTTCAGCATTATCACCACCGAAGGTGAGCTGTTGTACATTCCTGAAATGTTTTTCAGCGGGAAACAACAAGGCAGTGGCAGAATCAAAGGGCTGAACCACGGTATCAGTAGTGCCGGTGGCTTGTTTTTCAGATGGATTGCTGCAGGCACTTGCCAGTAAGGCTATTGCAAAAAAAGAGAGAACGGAATAATGAATTTTCATCAGGTGTTTTTTTGAGCGGGGCAAAGATAGGTGGTGGGGGTGACATTCGGGGAATGAGAGGCAGGAGGCAGGAACCAGGAACCAGGACGCAAGACTTAAGACATAAGACTAAAGACTTAAGACTTAGGACTGGATTCTCACGACTCATTACTCACGACTAACGACTCACGACTCAATAATATCCTGTGGCCAAGAACCAATATCCATTAACTTTACCACCCTGTTACCGGGAAAAGGAATTCATGAAGACCATTATTGAAGCCGGCCGGCCAAGGCTAGCTTCGCAATTACGGGAGATCATCCAATACCGCGACCTGCTGGTGCTGCTGGCATACCGCGACTATCGTGTGCGCTATGCACAAACGGTGCTTGGATTTACCTGGGCGTTGATTCAACCGCTACTTACCTTGCTTATTTTCATACTGGTTTTTCAAAAGGCTGTAAAAGTGGATACGGGCACCATTCCATATGCCCTCTTTGCCCTTACCGGCATGTGGGCCTGGTCGTACTTCGCATATGTAATTACGCAGGCTGGGCAGTCTATTGTCAGTTCACAGGCTTTGGTGACCAAGATCTATTTCCCGCGACTCATCATTCCACTTTCCAAAGGCATTGTAGGATTGATTGATTTTATGATTGTGTTGCTGTTGCTACTGTTGTTGCTGGTATGGTACCGTTTTGTTCCGGGCATCAACGTACTCACCTTACCACTTTGGATTATTGCCGTTGTCCTCTTCTCCATGGCTGTGGGTACCTGGTTCAGTGCCCTCACCATCCGCTTCCGCGACCTGCAGTATGTGATTCCATTTTTAGTGCAGATCGGATTATACCTTTCACCGGTAGGATATCCTTCTTCCCAGATTCCTGCGCAATACCGCACCATCTACTACCTCAACCCGATGGCAGGCATCATCGATGGTTTCCGGTGGAGCCTGTTGGGGACACCCTTGCCCGAAACAAAATTCCTGTTGTACAGCGGCATCATCATCCTGTTGCTGTTCATCAGCGGCATCTATTATTTCCAACGAACCGAACGGCAGATCGCCGATATCATCTGAAGCGAGCGCACTATGGAAAATGCCATCACCGTCACAGGGCTGTCGAAAAAATACCAACTGGGCAGGAAGCGCAGCGGCAGCTTCCGTGAAACGATGAGCGAACGTTTCTCCGGCCTGTTCACAAAAGAATCCAACGAGGCAGGGCTTGCCGCTGAATTCTGGGCATTGAAAGAGGTGTCTTTCGAAGTGAAGCCCGGTGAGGTAGTTGGCATCATCGGGAAAAATGGCGCCGGAAAAAGCACTTTGCTGAAAATACTGTCGCGCATCACGGCGCCAACCAAAGGAAGGGTGGAGATCACAGGGCGCGTTTCTTCTTTACTTGAAGTAGGAACAGGCTTTCATCCCGAGCTTACCGGCCGTGAAAACATTTATATGAATGGCGCCATCCTCGGCATGAAACGCAACGAGATCAAAAGCAAGTTCGATGAAATTGTTGCTTTCTCCGGTATCGGTCAGTTTATTGATACGCCTGTCAAACGCTACAGCAGCGGCATGTATGTAAGGCTTGCCTTTGCCGTAGCCGCCCACCTGGAACCGGAGATCCTCATCATCGACGAAGTGCTGGCAGTGGGTGATGCCGAGTTTCAGAAAAAATGTCTTGGCAAGATGAAAGATGTAAGTGAACAGGAAGGGAGGACGGTGTTGTTTGTGAGCCATAATATGGCGGCGATCTCTTCTATGTGTAACACAGGACTCTTATTGTCAAAAGGAGAAATTGAGTTCAAAGGAAATACGCAGGACATGATTTCCAGGTATCTTGAACAGATCATACAGATGCCTTCCACCAGCAGTACTGTTAAGAAAAGCGGTTTGACATTTATCCGAATCAATACCGTAAATGAAATCGGTGAACAAAGGACACAGTTTGGATTCAGCGAACCCATTTCCGTTAAGATGGATTTCAGCAACCTGACAGATAAACAAGCCGTGAATATCGGGCTTGCTATTCGCGATGCTACCGGGAAGAAACTTTTTACTACCGTCTTTCTGAAAGAGCACCTGTTTAAAGGGGATCATTTCGTGCAGGTACGCATTCCGGCTAAAACACTTTTGCAAGGTCATTATACTGCCGATATCGCCTTGTTTGACAACTACGAAGCATACGATTATCTTGAGCACCGGATTAGTTTGATTATCACGGATGCGGATTCCTCATTAAGAAATTACAAAGCAGAGGAAATCGGATCCATACATATCCCTTGCGAATGGAACTGATGGCCGGCATTAAACAATTGATTCCAAACTCCTGGAAGCACCGGATGAAAATCTGGATGGGAAAAGTGGACATGCCAACAATTGTGAAAGGTGATCAAGTATTGATTTCGCCAACAGCAGTTATCGAATGCAGGGGTGGTGGCAACATTTCCATTGGAAATGAAACTGAAATTCTGGATGGAGTGCTATTACTTACCTATGGCGGCAATATCACTATTGGCGCACGCTGCAGCATCAATGCATACACCGTTATTTATGGACATGGTAACACGACCATTGGTGATGATGTATTAATAGCAGGCCATTGTATGATCATTCCCAATCAGCATGTCTTCACTTCAAAAGAAATTCCCATCAGGTTGCAGGGCAACAGTTCAAAAGGCATCATGATAGAAAATGACGTTTGGATTGGACATGGCTGCAGCATTCTTGATGGCGTGCATATTGGAACCGGAGCTGTTATTGGTGCAGGTAGTGTGGTGACGAAAGATGTTCAGGATTTTGCAGTAGTGGGTGGGGTGCCGGCGGAACTTATACGCATGCGTTGAAAGCAACCGGATCGCTTACTGCTTCCATAGGTTTAACAGTAAATATCAAATACCTTGTTAGTATCTCCCATAAAGATTGATAGGCGAGTTTTAGCATCTTAGATTACTTCATTACTTATGAATTTTCATCCCAGGCCAAATATTGTTGAAAGAGCGGATTATGTGCCATCCTCTGAAGCGGAGATTCCCATGATCCGGGTTATCAATGCATTCGTTAGCGACTTTTTCTCTCGTCATGACATGAAAGGCTGGAAGGTGTTGGATGCCGGTTGTGGGCGTCAACCATTTCGAAAAAGATTGGAAGAAGCAGGATGCAGCTATACAAGTATGGATGTAAATCAGAATCCAGAAGGCAGTGTACAGTATGTATGTGCTATTGATGAGGCACTGCCTCAAGCATTAGTACAGGCCGGCCCATTTGATTTGATCTTTTGTCTTGAAGTGCTGGAGCACGTTGCTGATTGGGATGCGGCCTTTGGAAATTTTGACAAGCTATTGAAGAAAGGGGGGAGGTTGGTTGCGACAACTCCCTTTTTCTATCGCATCCACGAAGAACCATATGATTTTTGGAGGCCTACATCTTATGCTTTTGAGTACTACGGTTTACGGTATGCATTCAAAACCGAACTGGTTGTCAGAGGTGGTGATTCGTGGGATATCCTTGGAACTATGCTAACCTTAGGCGGAATTTATTCACGCGACAGAAAATTTTTTAATCGACTACTTGGGCTTTGTATCCGGAATTTTATTCGACTAATAAAGCGAGGAATTTTAGAGGGCTACTTTTCAAAACGGGTAATACTGGATAATGGTTATTATTTATCAAACGGAATCGTGATGATAAAATGAAGATTGGTATCATATCAATAATGGAAGGTTATTCTTGGGGTGGCAGTGAGGAACTATGGGTTGAAATGGCTTTAGTTGCTCTAGCGAATGGGCATCAGATAGAAGCCTCAGTTAAGCATTGGGGTACGCCAAACTCAAAACTTGATCTATTGAAAAAAATGGGTGCAGTCATTCATTTCAGAAAAAAATCCGTTTTACAAAGAGCTAGGAACAAGATTGCCTATAACTTAGGAATAAGTTCCTATTCCTCTTTCTTTGACAGCTATGTTCCTGATCTTACTTTGATAAGTGAAGGGTCTGCATTCGAATTTACCAAAAACCTTTACTGGACCAATTTTGCATTAGATACTTCATTCCCATACTGTTTCATTATTCAAAATGTCTTTGAAAGTGAATCTCTCAATAACGAGAGACGTAAGCGTGCCCTATCAGTTTACAAGAAGGCAAAAGCCTTGTATTTTGTAAGTCAAAGAAATATTGAAGTTGTTCAACGACAGCTGGCGTATGAATTTTCTAATGCCATAGTTGTAAATAATCCTGTTTCCATTCCCAAGTTCAAATCATCATTAGCCGGCCTAAGTGAAAATGATACAACTATTAATTTTGCTTCCGTTGGACGGTTGGATTGTCATTCAAAAGGACAGGATATTTTACTTCAGGTTCTAAGCATGCCTGCATGGAAAACAAGAAATTGGCATTTGAATATTTATGGTATCGGACAAGACTACGATCATCTTGTTAAATTGGCAACCTTTTACCAAGTGAATGATAAAGTTTCATTCCATAAATATATACCTGCCACAAAAATCTGGCAAACGAATCACTTACTCATAATGCCTTCTTACAATGAAGGCACTTCGCTAGCTCTGCTTGAGGCTATGAGCTATGGCATTCCTGCTGTAATAACCAATGTTGGAGGCCAGGCAGAATGGATAGAAGACGAAGTCAATGGCTTTGTTGTAGCGGCACCAACGATAAATTTGTTGGACCAAGCGTTAGAAAAATGCTGGTTAATGAAATCTGAATGGCAGGAAATGGGAATAAGGGCAAGCGAAAAAATTATTAAGCACTATCCAAGATCAGCTGGTGAAATGCTATTTGAAAAGATTCAGCAATTGTGACCTTAATTGAACTGCTCTTGATTTAAGTTTGCGGAACCATTTCTTCCGATCGCGCGGATGCCAGGAAGCCATATAATGATGAATAGAGAAAGTATCCTCTCCAATGCGTTTCCTATTTACTTTCTCACCATACTCAAATGCATAAAAAGTTTCTAAAGGAAATAGCTGCAAATCCCACTCCTTTAAAAATGTTTTGCCATACTCCACATGGCTTTTACTTTTTAAAACTTTGGTTGTTAATACCGGTGAAGACAAATTTGCCATCTCAAGGCCATCAAAGTTGTTTAGAAGTTCTTTGTAACAGCTGTCAATAAACAGGTGTCCCTTTATTGCGCCTACAACTGCATTATTGATGCAATCGGTCTCTGCATTTCTATTTTCAAAACCGAGAAAGCAAGGATACTCCATGAAGGGATCAAATGGCTTTAATATCTCAATGTCAGTATCCAAATAAATACCACCCTGATGTCTGAGTGCATACAATCGAATAAAATTTGATGCATTTGCCCACTTACGATTCTTAAGTGCTGTATTTAAATACAGAGAGTCCGAAGGACAATTCTGTTCTGTCCATTTTATAAATTGAAACTTGGGATGATGCTTTTCCCAGCCTTTGATATACCGTTTCATTCTGCTTGGCATCCTTTTATCTCCAAACCAACAATAATGGATAATCTTTGGTATCATATGCTGTCCTAAAATTTCATGCTGAGCTTAATCCAAAGATATTTCAAAATACCAGGTTTTAAGATTAGCAATAAGAAAGTCGGAATTAGGGAAAACAATTTCAACTTGCTCAATAACGGTCCATTCTTCATTGCCTGGATCAAAATATCTGCTTTCTGTTCATTTACAAATCTCTCAATCTCCACTTTCTCATACTGGCCGCATAATTCTCTGTTTAAATAATCATTCTTAATGATTTGCATTACATCAAGTGCTGCAAGCAAGTCCTGCTTTTGGACAATACCCGTAAACCTGTTTACCAGAATACTGTGAATATGTTTAGGAAGTTGCAAGCCAAAGTATGCGAGTAAATTCTTCTCAGAAATTCGAATATGGCTTTGAATCTGCTCTTCTTCATAAAGGTTGGAAACTCTTCCTTCATGTATGCGAATTCCATACAATGGTTCTACTTTATTGAATAATCTGATTCCTGAAAATGCCATGCGTGAAAATATATCATAGTCTTCAGAATGGATAAAATTGGTATCGTAAGCAAAGGTCTTGAAAACCTCGCTCTTGCACATTACGCTGGCATGTGCCATTGGTGTGGCTAAAAGGGAAATAAACTTTAATGACAGTGGTAAAGTGCCCTTTGGTTTTACTGAAACTGAATGCTTTTGATTCGTTTTAATATAGTAAAATCCGCACGATACTGCATCAATATCAGGATTCAATTGGAGAAAATTAATTTGTCTTTCTATTCTATTCAGAATGGATACATCATCAGCATCCATCCTTGCAATATAATCACCGGTAGCTTTGCCTATTCCAAGATTTAAAGAGCTCACAAGGCCCTGATTACTTGTTTGATTGATTATTTTCAATCTCGAATCCATCCGAGTATATTCCTTCAATATGGAAAGAGTATTATCGGTTGAACCATCATTTATAACAATTATCTCGAGCTTTTTGTATGTCTGCTCAATAATTGATTCAATCGCTTCCTTTAAATAGGATGTTGCATTGTAACAAGGCATTATCACTGAAACTAAAGGCTTTGATTCATTTGTAATTGTAGGCATGAAGTTGATAATTGAAAACTATTGCTGATATATCTTATCATAACGATCGATCATTTCATCAAATTGAAATAAGTGCTGTACATTCTGTTCACCAGTTGAAATCAGTTTTACTGCAAGTGATGGATCACGTAAGAGGCGACACACTGCTTCGTAGATTTTACTGCTATTTTCAAATGGGACCACAAGTGCATTTTCCTCATTGGAAATAAACTCTGATGCAATACCAGAAATTGTAAATACTGACGGAATTCCGGCAGCCAATGCTTCTACGTATACTTGTCCATAAGCTTCACATTGTGCATCAATAGGTACATGAACAAATACATTGAATAGTTTGTATAATGCTTCATAGTTTTCTTCAAATGTTATAAGTCGATAACTACTTTCCGGCAAAGTAGAAAGGATCTGTTGCAATTCCCATCCAAAATCACCATGAGCATTGGCTAATACTAAAGTTGCATTAGGATAATCATACAACAATTTACTAAAGGCTTCAATGGTATATTGTATACCTTTCCATTTTACCCACCTTGCTATTGATCCTATTACCGGTCTACCGCTAAGATCATACTTATGTCGTAAAGCTTCAACATCTCTTACATTTACAAGTTTAAAACTTTCGAATCTGAATCCATGATGTACCAAATGTACTTTTTGAAAAGCAACACCCTCTTCATTTATAAGCAATTCCTGAACTGTTTTGCTTGCGGCTATCAAATCGCTGGACAGACTATTAATCAATCGATCATATTTAACCATTCCAGGAAAGTATTTTTGATGGAATGTTGAGTGGTGTCTTGAATAAACTCTTCTGCGTATTCCTGCTAATCTTGCAGCAATCATTCCAGTAAGTCCTCCTTCAAATAAATGCGCATGGACAATCTCTATCCTGTTGACCTTCATGTATTTCAGCAAGAGCAATATGGCTCGTGGAATATCAAACTTATTTATATACTTTATTCGGGTGTATGAATACTGATGTTCAATCAGAAAATCTTCCATTTTACTCATTCGGGCATTCAATAATGCAAAGTGCACTTCATAATTCCATTTTCTCAAAGCCTCAGCCACCCATTCATGAGAGACGGCCTTGTTGATCTGCGAAACAACAATGAGAATTCGTTTATGGTTTTCCTTTGCGGGCATCCTTTAGTCCTATTTGATATCCTTGAAAAATGGAAGTACCGAGAAGCAAATGTATAATTCGGTGATTGAAAACATCCATTAACTGAGAATTAGGCAAAATTCTCTGAAGAGAAAACATCAACGGCTTTAAATTCCTCAGTAGACGGTAAGTAATTCCCCTAATACTGGAGGTCGGCAGCTCTAATTCAGTATTCCCTAATACAGCTCCCCATGCTCTTGTTTCAGCGCCCTTTTGTTCTCGTACTAGCCAATTTTTGATTTGCACTCTGTCTATCTCATTGTGAAATACGATACTTTTAGTATAAACCAACCTTGCAATTCCCTGCTCCTTCATTCGCCTGGAAAAATCAAAATCTTCATATCCCGCATGTGGAAATTGTTCATTATATCCTCCTACTTGATGAAATGTATCACGATGCATAAATAAAAAAAAACTCGCAGCAACATCAGTTTCAAATAATTCTGTATTCCTCCATTCACTGCCCAATCCATCCTTCATGGTAGTGAATCCATGCTTGATTAAGAATCTTCCGAATGATGAATGCCTTATCTGATTAATCAACTGTGGCGGATAGGTCCACAAAAGATTAACGGCTGCAGTTTGATGCTTCTGATGTATTATTAGCATTGCCTTAATATTATCGGCATTGATCAATATATCATCATCCAAAAATAATAGTAATTCTCCTTTCGCAATACTTACGCCAAGGTTTCTGGCAGAGGCAACACCGGATTTTGGATTGTTAATCAAACTTACATCAATATGCGTTTTTGGAATATGAACCTCATTGATTTTGGAATCATTGACGACGACTATCTCTGCGTCTATTGATTCCAAAGCTTTAATAGCATGATGAAAAGTCAGTTCAAAAACTTCACTCCTATCTTTGGTTGGAATTATTACACTAAGCTTCATAAATTATCATTCTATAAACACAACAGTGATGGGCTTAAAAATAGTTTAGTAATTTCCGTCATCAATCGAAAAATTTTTCTATGGCGAAATCCTATTGCACAATAAAGAATCCTCCAAAAAGCAATTAATTCTGTGTAAAAGATGTGATAATTTGCTTTAATAAAATGCATTTGCTTGGCTTTCACTAAAGTTAAATCATTGTACCTACAACTACGTCCCAGGAACTCAACTTGTGTGACTTCAGGTATTAAGGCAAAATTAAGCTGATAATTTGGTGCATAGTAATACAATGGCATTGCTGATTTAACAAATAGCATCTTATACTTTTGAATGAAAATTTCTAAAAATTGTAGGACAATATATCCATATGTGTCACGAACTTCTTCGCTAGTATTAATAAACTTGTTTGTATTGTACTCCATTATATCTTACTTTATCACTACCATTCTTAAACTTTTAAACATACTATCCATTGCAAAATCACCTACGGCGAATTTGTGTTCCCTAATAAAATATGCAAATGCATCTCTCACATCGCATTTAGCTGGAAAGAGAGCTGAGTATAGATTTTTTATGCTAAAAGGAATACCACAATACTCAAACAATCCTTGCAATATCCTTGCATATTTTGTTGCATTGCTTTTATTATATTCTTCAGTAGCAGGATGTTGCCATTGAAGAGCCAAACTATCATTAGGTTTCGCCTGAGCAATCCATTTTTGCAATCTGTAGCGTAGAAAATCGGGTTTACAATCAATTTCCTCCCATTTTGTATGTTGATCATACAACTTTCTCAAAGCCGGCCTTTGTTCCATAGCATAGATTCTACCCCAATCGTCGGAGTTTCTCAAAACAATTGTCTGATTGTATTTTAAATAGTCACTTTGAAAAGTTAACCACCTTTCCGGTATTTCCTTCCTGTTTTCTTTTATGGTAGTATGCCATTGATGAAACAGCAATCTTTCAGCAGTATGAAAGATGCTTTCACAACCTGATAACCTTAAGCGTAGTTCAAGATCGTTGTCTTCATGTCCCCAGAAGCAATAAAATTCATCAAACCCCCTGATCTCTTTCAAGTCATGTATATTGATAAGAGCAAGACCTCTTGCATTTTGATCGCTCACCTTTAGGTCATTATTTCTTATTCCAGCTGGAAAATCTATTTTCGGAGTAAGATAAACTACCGGAAAAAAGGCTACCGTACCTTGTTTTGCTAGTTTCTTTGTTTTTGCTATAAAATTTTCTGTAAAAATTAAATCGATATCTGCCGTAAAAACATATTCAGTCGTTGCAATTCTAATTCCGGAATTCAACGCATGTGCACGGTTCCAGGGCATTCCTCGTGTTTCATTATATAAATAAGTACAAAAATTGTATTGAGCAATCAGGTCCTTAACCAGCACGCTAACATTTTCTTCGCTTCCATAATCAACAAAAATCACTTTAAAAAATTGATCAGTTTGATCTCGCAAAGAATCTAAAGAGCGCTTAACTCTTTCTATATCGCGATTTCTGAATCCATAAATTATAGTGACTTCCATTAGAATCATTCCGTCGATTAAATCAACTCTACACAATAAAAGAAAAGCAAAGTACAAATTCAAAAAGTGAAATCATGGCCTTTCTGAACAAAATGAAACCCTATATTCAACCCCAGATATTTTCCATCCATGTGCGGCATTGCAGGTTTCTACAGTAGTAAGCAGTCTTTTACCAGGGCCGACCTTGATTCAATGACTTTATCTCTGGCACACCGGGGGCCGGATGCTGCCGGTTTTTTCTTTAACGGGCGGGCAGGATTGGGGCACCGCCGGCTGAGTATCATCGACCTTTCCGAAAGGGCCAATCAGCCCATGCAATCGGCCGATGGCCGCTATTACATCGTACTTAACGGAGAAATTTATAATCACCAGGAGATTGGCGCCCACCTGATGAGCGCTACCGACAAGCCTTTTCAGCCGGCCACAGCCAGCGATACGGAAATTTTGCTGGAAGCATTTATCCGTTTCGGTCCGCAGGTGGTGGATATGCTGAATGGCATCTTCGCCTTTGCTATTTATGATACGCTAAAGCAGGAAGTCTTCCTCTTCCGCGATCCGTTGGGCGTGAAGCCGTTATTCTATTATCAAAACGATCATGCATTCGCCTTTGCTTCCGAACTGAAAGCGCTCTGTGCCGTGCCTTCCATTCCTAAAGAGATCTATGAGCCTGCCGTAGGACAATTTTTGCACTATGGATTTATTCCTGCGCCCTATAGTATTTACCGGCATATTTATAAACTGGAACCCGGCACCTGGCTGAAGGTAAGTGCATCAGGAATAGAGAAACACACCTACTGGAAAGCATGCGATAAGGTAAGCAGTAACATGGTGACGGATAAGGAGGAGGCCATGATTAAGCTGAGCGACCTGCTGGTGAGTTCGGTGCAGTACCAGTTGAACAGTGATGTGCCGACCGGTATCTTCCTGAGCGGCGGCATAGATTCCAGCTTGCTGGCAGCACATGCCGTGGCGCTGAGTGGCGTGAAGGTGCATACCTTTTCTTTCGGATTTAAGGACGACGTGCACAATGAGTCTTCGCATGCGCTGGCAGTGGCAAGGGCATTGCAGACCCATTATCATGAATTCCTGTTTTCTTTCAGCGAGGTGAAATCGTTGATCACCGATATGAATCAATGTTTCGATGAGCCTTTTGCAGATACTTCCGCTTTGCCGACGCTGTTGTTGTCGAAGGAGGCTAAGCAACACATTACCGTAGCGCTTTCCGGGGAGGGTGGAGATGAACTGTTTTTTGGTTACGGAGCCCACCAATGGGCGAGGCGTTTGCAAAATCCCGTTGTTCGCAAGTTAGGTCAGTGGCTGGTACCATTGCTGGAAAAAGGATCGAGCAGGCAACAGCGGGTGGCGCACCTGTTGCAGAATGGCGGGCTGGATACATCTTTATTACATGATCATATCTTTTCGCAGGAGCAGTATTTCTTTTCCCGGGCGGAGCTGGATGCTTTGCTTACAGCAAAAAAGTTTGGGATGCAGGCTGCTGATGACTCCTTGCGGCCGTTGGAATTGTTGAAGGAAATCAGTGCTACAGCAGGACGGCGCCTGAATGCCATGGAGCAGCAGGCGCTTTTTGATATCGTTTGCTATTTGCCCGATGATTTGCTGACGAAGGTGGATCGTGCCAGTATGCGGTATGCTATTGAAACACGGGTGCCTTACCTCGATTACCGGGTGGTGGAGTTTGCGCTGAATTTATCGCCGTCGCTTAAGTACCGGCACGGACAATCAAAATATATTCTTCGGGAAATCCTGAACCGTTACCTGCCGGCTGCATTGTTTAACAGGCCGAAGCAGGGGTTTTCTATACCGTTGCACCAACTGCTGCAGCATGAATTGTCGTTCCTGATGGATGAATATTTAAATGAGGAAGTGATGAACCGCTTTAACCTGGTGGATGCGGCAAAGGTGATGGAGATGAAAAAACAGTATAAAGCCGGTGCGGAGTATCTCTTTAACAGGCTTTGGTTGTTGATTGTGTTGCATCAGTGGATGGTGGCGCATAAGAACTAACCCGTATTTATAAATGGCCGTTGATGATGCGTTTGATGCCATCTTTACATCTGAGCACATTAAAGTTGATCAGTAAGCCGAGTTTGTATTGTCCTATTTTCATGTAGGTGAGTGTTTGGGCAATGTGTACATCGGTGATTGCTTCTGCACTTTTTACTTCAATTACTAACTTGCTATTGACGAGTAGATCAATTCTGTAGCCATAGTCCAGTTTTACTTCTTCGAAGATTAGTGGCATCTTCTTTTCTTTCTCGACTGGAATTTTGGCCTGGCAGATTTTATAGAAGAGGCATTCTTTGTATGCACTTTCCAGTAGTCCGGGGCCTAAGGCGGTATGGACATCAATGGCAAGTCCGATTACAGTGGTGGCTAATTGATTCTCGGTTAACATATGGAATATTTTTTTGTGCTTGATAAAGCGCATTAATAGAATAAATGCTGGTACAATATATTCATATTTTTTTAACTTTTGCTTTTTTAAGCCTTACTTGTGGTTACCATTTTTGAAACCACGGAAGGAGGTTTAGTCGCATTAAACCAGGTCTTTGTGCATTTTTCTCTTAATGCATTGTGGTTTCCATTTTTGAAACCACAGAGGGCACAGAGGGGAAGTCGCATTAAACCAGGTCTTTGTGCATTTTTCTCTTAACGCTCTGTGGCTACCATGCTTGAAAACACAGAGAGCACAGAGGGAGCATCGCATTAAGCAGGAGTAATAAATATTTTTTCTGGGTTCTTTGTGGTTTCAAAGTAGGAAACCACGAAGCACACATTGCAAAATACTGATGCAACCTGTTTGATGCGATTCCTCCTTTGTGTTCTTTGTGGTTTCAAAAATGGTAACCACGAAGCAATCATTGTAAACTTCTCATAGATTTTATTTAAAGCGATTCCGCCTTTGTGCCCTCTGTGGTTTCAAAAATGGTAACCACGAAGCTATCATTGTAAATTTCTCATAGATTTTATTTGATGCGATTCCGCCTCTGTGGTCTCTGTGGTTTCAAAAAAGGTAACCACAAAGGATAAATAGAAAAATACGCATAGATCTTGTCTGATGCGATTCCGTCTTTGTGCTCTCTGTGGTTTCAAAAAAGGTAACCACAAAGAATAAAAAGAAAAATACACATAGATCTTGTCTGATGCGATTCTGCCTCTGTGTTCTTTGTGGTTTCAAAAAAGGCAACCACGAAGCCATCATTGTAAATTTCTCATAGATTTTATTTGATGCGATTCCGCCTCTGTGTTCTTTGTGGTTTCAAAAATGGTAACCACAGAGAATAGATAGAAAAATACGCATACAACCTTTTTGATGCGATTCCGCCTTTGTGCTCTCTGTGGTTTCAAAAATGGTAACCACAAAGGATAAATAGAAAAATACGCATAGATCTTGTCTGATGCGATTCCGTCTTTGTGCTCTTTGTGGTTTCAAAAATGGTAACCACAAAGAATAAATAGAAAAATACGCATAGATCTTGTCTGATGCGATTCTGCCTCTGTGTTCTTTGTGGTTTCAAAAAAGGCAACCACGAAGCCATCATTGTAAATTTCTCATAGATTTTATTTGATGCGATTCCGCCTTTGTGCCCTCTGTGGTTTCAAAAATGACAACCACAAAGTGCAAAAAGAAACTACTTATAAATCTCGTTTGATGCGATGCCGCCTTTGTGTCCTTTGTGGTTTCTCCTTTTAATAAATCCGCAAAAGCTTACTTTGCAGAGCAACTCATCCCCGGATATAATCAATGAATTCACAGGAGACATTCCGAAAGCTGCTTTGGAGCGATGCTCCTTTATTCCATCAACCATTCTGGCTGGATGCAGTGGCCCCTGATCAATGGGATGCCGCAGTGCTTGAAGAACAAGGTCTGTTGAAAGCATATTACCTCTATGCTTTAAGAAAATCAAGTCTTGGTTTGCGTACTTACATGCCCGAACTCACCCAATTCCTGGGACCGGGCTATCGCATCAGCGCCTCGAATGAACGCGAACGCCTCAAAACAGAGACAGCCTTGCTTGAAAAGCTTTGTTCCCTCCTGCCCCCTTCCGCTGAATTTATCTCACGCTGGCAAACCGGCTACTTCAACTGGCTGCCCTTTCACTGGATGAAATATAAACAGCGCGTGCGTTACACTTACGTACTCGATGATATCAGCAATCCGGATGCGTTAATGGAACATTTCAGCGACAAGATTACCCGGGAAATCAGAAAAGCCGAAAAAGCTTTTACTATCGGGGAGACCGGTGATGTAAATAAATTCTATCAGCTCATCCAATCCAATTTCCGTAATAAACAGGCAAAAGTGCAGGTAGATTTAAGTATTCTGCAACGTGCCCATGCTGCCTGCATAAAAAATAACTGCGGAAAAATCTGGTATGCCGCAGATGAAAAACAACAATGGGCAGCCGCAGTATTCATTGCCTGGGATGCCCATACCGCCTACTACATCATCGGCGCAAAAGACGACTCCTTTGGTAACAGTGGTGCCATGACACTATTATTCTGGAATGCCTTCAAAGAACTGAAAAGCACCACACGAAGTTTTGATTTCGAAGGCTCTATGATAAAAGGGGTGGAACATTACTTCCGCTCCTTCGGCGCTTCACAACGGATGTTTTTTGAGATTAGTTATTACCGGTCATTCATTTTGAAAATGAAAAATTGGATGCAGGATTTAAGGGGATGAGTATCCATGCGAATTCATTTAATTAATAGGATATAATCGCATAATTTATTTCATATGATTAAAAAGGTACTTTACATATCATACGATGGCATGACAGATCCCCTCGGTCAATCACAGGTTATTCCTTACCTGAAAGGCTTGAGCAAAATGGGATACCGGTTTTGCCTCGTAAGTGCCGAAAAGAAAGTCAAATTCATTCAGAAAGGTGCAGCCATTCAAAAAGAACTGTCTGAAAATAATATCGAATGGCATCCTGTGCATTATTCCAACAACCTGCCGGGAATCTCCGCCTTCTTAACCTACAACCGACTATTAAAAAAAGCATGGCAGTTGCAGCGTGAAGAAGCATTTCATATCGTGCATTGCCGCAGCTACATCCCTTCCCTGATTGGTTTGCAAATGAAAAGGAAGCATGGTGTGAAATTTATTTTCGACATGCGCGGATTCTGGGCCGATGAGCGCGTAGAAGGCGGCATCTGGAATTTGTCCAATCCATTGTACAAGAAAGCATACCACTTCTTTAAGAAAAAAGAAAAAGAATTCCTGCAGGAGAGTGATGCCATTGTTAGCCTGACCACTTCCGGCAGTAATGAAATAATAGCCCGGAGAGATTTACAATCTATCAGCAAAAAAATAAACGTAATTCCCTGCTGTGCAGATCAGGATCTTTTTTCACAGGACCATCTCGATGCAAAGAAGCAACAGCAGTGGAGCGCACAATCAGGTATCAAAGAAAACAGTTATGTGCTGTGTTACAGTGGTTCCATGGGTACCTGGTACATGTTGGAAGAGATGTTGCATTTTTTTCAATGCCTGCTTAACCATCGACCGGCTGCGATTTTTCTCATCATCACGCCTGATGAGCCGGCACCGATTTATGAAGCAGCCTTAAAATACGGTATTGATAAGAGCAAACTTATAATCATTTCAGCGCAAAGAGCGGAGATGCCTTACCTCATCAGCCTCTGCAATGCATCGGTGTTCCTCATCAGGAATACCTATTCTAAAAAAGCATCCTCTCCCACCAAGCTGGGCGAAATCATGAGTATGGGTTTACCCGTCGTATGCAATTCAGGAATTGGAGATGTAGATGAGATAGTGAGGACGATGAATGCCGGAATCGTGATTGATGTTTTAGATACCGAACATTTTGATGTTGCTGCAAGACAGTTGTTGAATACTGCCTTTTCCAAAACAGACATCACAGCAGCCGCAAACACTTACTTCTCATTAAAGAAAGGAGTTGACAGCTACCGAAAAATTTATGAAACCCTCTGACCGATGAAGCAGGAAGTCATCAGCATTCTTTTTATCGGTCCGCATCGTCCGGGGAGAAACCCGAGTCAGCGGTTCAGGATGGAGCAATACTTTCCATACCTGCAACAAGTAGGGTTTCGATGCGATTACTCCTGGTTTATCAATGAAGAGGATGACGAACTCTTCTACAGCAAAGGACATATTGCGGGTAAATTCCTGCTGTTGCTGAAAGCTGTGCGGGTAAGGTTGAGGGACCTCCTTCAGGCAAAAAAATACGACATCGTATTTGTGCAGCGGGAAGCATTTATGACAGGTTCTGTTTTCTTTGAAAAAAGTTTTGCCCGTTCCGGCGCTAAGCTCGTGTACGATTTCGATGATGCTATCTGGTTGGATGATACCTCTGCCGCCAACCAAAACCTGTCGTGGTTAAAACGACCATCTAAAACAGCAGACATCATCAAAGTAGCCGACCTGGTGATTGCGGGAAATCAATTTCTTGCTGACTATGCAAAAACATTCAATACCAACATAGTTGTTATTCCCACTGTTGTTGATACAGCAGTGTTTAAGCCAGGCGCCAAATTAAAAGCAGCACTTGCACCGGTTTGCATCGGCTGGACAGGCAGTAGTTCCACCATCAAACATTTTCAATTGCTGTTACCTGTTTTCAGAAAACTAAAGGAACATTACAAAGAACAGATCGTGATCAGGCTGATCGGTGATAAGAAAGCAATGACCAATGAACCCTGGATAGAACAGGTAAGCTGGAATGCTTCCGGTGAAGTAGCTGATCTCTCCCAACTGGACATTGGTGTGATGCCATTGCCGGATGATACGTGGTCAAAAGGTAAGTGCGGATTTAAGGCCATTCAGTATATGTCGCTGGCAATTCCCTGTGTGGTTTCGCCGGTAGGTGTGAATACCGAAATAATTCAGCATGGTATAAATGGAATGCATGCGGAGGATGAGGAAGCCTGGATTAGTTTGCTTTCCAAACTGATTGAATCACCTGCTTTGCGAAAAGAACTGGGTGATGTGGGCCGGCAAACAATCTTACAGAAGTATTCGGTGCAAACTCAACTTAAGCTTTTGATTTCTCAGTTTCGCCTAGTGCTGTCCAAAAAATCAAATTTAAAATGACTCGTACTTAAGGAATATTTAATATCTTATCGAAAAAATAAAATCCATTGCAGTATTATCTGTAAAACAAATTTCAATCCTACTCAAGTAAAACGAATAGCTCCATTTAGTAATCTATACAAATGCAATTAAGATTTCTGGCAGACATAAAAGTTTTCAGCATAATCCTATTGACATGCTTGATTATATTTCTACCAACTATTTTTAAACCATTTCTATGTGATGATTATAAGGTGATGTATAGAATTATTAATGGACAATCCATTTATTCAAAAGACTTCTTTCGACCATTAAGTGATCTATCGCTTTATCTTTGCTATCAGGTTGCGGGATTGAATTCAATAGTATTCAATATTTTCAATTTAATCATTCATTCACTTAATTGTTTTATACTATACTCATTTTGTAGAAAATCATCTCTTTTTGATTTTCAGCAGCGCAAATTCATTGCAATAACATCTTCACTACTTTTTCTAGTTTATCCATTTCACAACGAATCTATTGTTTGGATAGTAGGCTTAGGGTCTAACTTATCTTCCTTCTTTGGCTTTTTAGCGCTAATAATACTGTTCTCCGGAATACACTCCACATGGAAGTATATACTTGTCTCATTTCTATACTTTTTAGGACTCTTAACATACGAAACGATACTTCCACTGCCATTAATCGTTATAGTTGTTCTCTATAAGCCACAAAATAGCTTTCGTATCTATATTCCGTGGATTGCATACTTCAGTTGCACGGTGATGTTTTACTTAATTGTTAGACTTGCAGCAACTGAAGTGATGATAAATAGCTACGGCAATAGTTTGTTTACGAAAACAGCTATTGATTACATTCTCAATACTTTTAAAGTATTTGGAAAACTTGTCTTACCTCCATCAGACAACTCCGTACTATTAGCATTTTTATTGCTCGTACTTTTTTCGATTACGATGCTTACTGCAATTAAACATAGAAAATCAATTGGCCATATTCTTATGCCATTGTCAATTATAAGCACCTGCATAGCACTAGCTTGCATTATTCCAATAATGTTTGGCGTTAGTACTCATACCTCCGAAGGTAACAGGCTAATTTACTTCGCGTCCTTTTTTTTAATGATTTGGTTAGCACTGTTAGTTTCACTCATTCGCATAAATGTAATCAGGCTTTCAGTACTACTATTCCTTAGTATATATTTTCTATTCCTTTTAGTTAAAAGTAACACTATGTGGCAAAAAGCAGGTGAGATTACCTACTATATCATTGACAGAGTAAGCAATGAAAGAGCTAATAATGACTTTATTGATCTTGTTAATATTCCAGAAGAATTTGACGGTGCCTTTATATTTAGAAATGGCTTTAAAGAAGCCCTCTTAATTAATAATGTGGATACCAGTGGCATCCGAATCTTACGAATGATGACCAGCATAGAGGCTAGAAAGTTAGACAAAACAATTATTCACTCGGCAAAGCATGGAACTACTTTTGTGCCTCCTAATACGTATATTATTGATGATTCAATCATTACTGTTGTTGAACCATTTACACTTGATACATCATATTACCGGATAAGATATTCTTCTTCACTATTGTATTGGAATAAACATCAACTAATCAATTTATCATACTAAATAGCAAAAAATGGTATCCATTTATGCATGTCAAATGCCGCTTAATTGCTCTCACGTTAAAACAAAAATCAACTCCTATCTGAAGCAAAGCATGCCTATTTTTGCAACTTTGCCTGCTTTTTGAATTACTTACAGCTGATTACCGGAAAAAATGAACCTACAACTGCTGGATTTTATTGGAAATAAATTACGCCCCGTAGAAATCAGGTTATTGGCAAAGTATATACTTCGCATAAGGAGAAAAGCCATACAACTCAAAGACAACAGCATCTACTTCATTGATCCGGTCTCCAACCTCGGATTGCAACTGCAGAAGCAAGGTACGTATGAACCTGAAACAACGGATGTGATTGTTAGCTTATTAAGCGCAGGAGATACCTTTGTGGATCTTGGTTGTAATGAAGGGTACTTTTCAATACTGGCCGGAAAAATTTGCGGTACGCAAGGAAAGGTATTTGCCATTGAACCCCAGGAAAGATTGTGGGAAATAATCATCAAGAATTGTCAGTTAAATGGTCTGTCTAATATTGAGTTAATTCCATATGGCATTGGTGCTGAAAACGGTGAATTGTTGCTTAAGCTGTATCCATCTACAAATACAGGGGCATCCAGCTTTTCTGATGCATACAATTTTACTATTTCTGCTCCCTGGTTAAGGAGTAAATTGTATGGTACGCAGCTGGTGAAAGTAGTTACTTTGGATCATCTGAGATATCAATTCCCTGCTGATATCAAACTGATAAAAATTGACATTGAAGGATTCGAATATGAAGCATTAAATGGAGCTACAATGCTGCTCCGCGAGAAAGTATTCAAAAACATACTTATTGAAATTCATCCGCAGGCTTTGCATGGTATGGCACAAAACGAATCCGGAATTGATGAGCTATTGGCATCATATGGATATTTAAAGCGGGTAGTTATGAAGCAACTTAATCTGTATACGCTCCAATGAAAACATATGCCATAAGCCTTGCAAGGTCGAAAGAAAGGGCCCGCTACATAAAATTACATTTAACCGAAAGGCAACTGAATTATACTATAATCAATGCAATAGATGGCGAAACGCTCACCACAAAAGATATTGAGGATTGTTGTGATATAGAAGAAGTAAACAAACATCCGGTCTGGTTATCGAATGGAGCAATTGGCTGCGCTTTGTCGCATTTGAATGCCTATCGGGAATTTCTAAAAACAGATGAAGCAGCTGCATTTATCGTGGAAGATGATGTGGTACTTCCCTCCAATATTAATACGATCCTGGAAGAAATCAGCATGCAATTGCAAGAAAGTGAAGTAATACTGTTGTATTGTACTTCATTCAGAAAAGCAGCATTGAGTACCATCGGCAGAAAAGAAATTCAATCCGGTTTCTTATATTATCCAATTGATATGCGTCAGACAATTACTGCTACAGCTTACGTGATTAGCCGACGCGCCGCTTTAAACATGTGTAACCATATTCTGCCTATCAAAGTAACTGCTGATTCATGGCACTATTACTATGACAAGAAAAATTGCTTTGATTCACTCAGGGTATTGTATCCTTTAATCATTCAAACAAAAAATTTCAAATCGTCAATCGACTATTTGCCGAAGCATACCTTCAAATTCATACTTTCTGATATCGTGAACAGATATAAAGTTCCTGTGCTCTATAGCTTAGCAAAATATCTCAGAAAAAGACGATTAGACCACATGCTTGGAAATTTTGTTTTGACTGAGGAAGCTTCGCCCATACAAAAAAAGAATGCCGGAACAGAAAATTCATTTAAAAAGTAATGCAGCAATGATTCACCGGTTAAATGGTATTTTCAATAGCGTGTGTCCGCTTTGCTTTTTCCAGAGACCTGCTTCTTCTAGTTGCTCTTTCCCTTGATGCTGCAATCCGCTTTTCAGTGGTTTCCAGGTTTAGAATCATAAGTCCTGCCAGGAAAAATGGGATACATGGAATCTTGTAACGAACAAGCGCACCAAAATTATAGGTAGTAAATCCAACCGCAAAAGCAAAGGCTATTGCAAAGAAAAGGCAAAAGAATACTGTTGGATTGGTGAGTATAGAAGTAAAGGTTCTTCCAACTCCGTTTCGAATAAGAATGTATAAGGTGAACCCAAGCAACAACAAGCTCTCCAACGCAGCTGCCAGCATAACGATGTTGTTTACTTCCCATAGATACGGTCTGAACAACGTTACATTAACCGCAGCCGGAATCTTGGTGATCATACTTCCTAATGAACCATCAAACGCACCAAGCGTATATCCGGAGGCATTCGCATTCTCTGCCAAATAACCATGCCATGATTGAAATGTTTCCGCCGTTTCCATCACATTCTGCAAAGAATATCTTGAAAACTCAGCACCTAAAAGCTGCACCATCAGAAAGGCAAACAACAAAGCAATAGTAAACAATGCCGGGCCGGAGACTACTTTTATAAATTGATTTTGAATCTTGCTGCGATAGGTAAAAAATATCCAGAATAACAGTGCAGGCACAAAACTAATTACGATATATGCCTTCAACATGATGGCCAGGTAACCGGTAAAAAATAACACCACGCTATTCCAAAAAATATTCCGGCCCTTAAAAAAAATCAGGTAAGCTGTATAGGCCATCCAGCCCAGGCAACCGAATGTAATCGAGTCTTTGAGTATTCCCGAACCCCAAAAAAAAACAGAAGGCATGAATAAAATAGCCAGGGCAAACTGTTTATATAATTTTGGATACAGGTCAGTAAAAGTGCGGTATAATGCCCAGGCGCCGGTAAAGGAAAGCGATGCAATAAGCACCGTCATGGCAGGATAAGAGTGTAATGTAAGTATGCTCAGGATACCAAATACCTTAGCCGCAGCCCATCCGGAATGATCGTTGAAATACACCAGCCATTTGGTACTTTCATACGTGTCAATTGTAATGGTCTTAGCAGGAAGGAATAACAACTTCAGAAAAAGTCCGAACGATTGTCTGATGGAATCGCTGAATGTCTTAGCATCATAATAATAATAGAATGTATCACCACCTCCATAGTAGAACAGATAGACGGAACCCATTGCAAGTCCTCCAATAATCTTAATAAGCAATGCAGGAATAAAGTACTTTGCTTCGGTTACATTTTTATACCGGGTATTCTTAATAATGAATGCAACAAGCAGCACAACCATGATGAAAAGTGGCAACAGGATGATATCCTGTACGAAGAGAATTTGATTGCCATCACTTTTCAGCATAATCCCATTTAATTATAAAACCTACCGGTTTCCGCTCCATCCGCAATCGTCAATTTTCAATCCGCAATCATTTTTCACACTTTCAGCAGTTTCTCTGCAGCCTGCTCCAGTGTTTCTTTTCCTTTGGCAAAACAAAACCGCAGCATCTGATGATCCATACCATGGTGATAAAAGACGGAAGTGGGAATAGAAGCCACGCCAATCTCTTTAGTGAGCTTCACGGCAAAATCGGTGTCCTTCTCTTTGCTGATGTTTTTGTAATCCAGCATCTGGAAATAACTGCCTGAAGCAGGTGTTGCCTTAAAGCGGGAACCGGAAATCAGCTTCAGGAAATAGTCGCGCTTTTCCTGGTAAAATTCGCTGAGGCGCAGGTAATGCGACGGATCTTTCATGATATCGGCATAAGCGTGTTGCATAGGTGTATTGGCAGAGAACACAATAAACTGATGTGCCTTTCGAAATTCCCGCATCAGCTCCACAGGTGCCAGGCAATAGCCCATCTTCCATCCGGTATTGTGGTAGGTTTTGCCGAATGAAAATACGACGAAGCTCCTTTCCGCAAGCTTAGGGTAGCGCATCACACTCTGATGCTCCGCACCATCGAAGATGATGTGTTCATACACTTCATCGCTCAGGATGATGATGTCGGTATTCTGCGTGATTTTTTGCAGTTGCTTCATGTCCTGTGCTGTCATCACCATGCCGCTCGGGTTGTGGGGCGTGTTGATGATGATCATACGGGTACGTTGGTTGATCAGCTTCTTCACATCGTTCCAGTCAATCGAATAACCGGGTGGTTCCAGTTCTACATAAATGGGTATGCCGCCATTCAGTGTTACCGAGGGCGCATAACAATCATAAGCGGGTTCAAAGATGATCACCTCATCACCTTCATCCACTACGGCAGTAATGGCTGCATAGATGGCTTCCGTACCACCGGCAGTAACTGTTATCTCGGTGTCAGGGTTGTAGGCAGCCGCATAGAGTCGCATTGCTTTTTCGGCAATGGCTTCACGCAGTGGCAGTATTCCCGGCATCGGGGCATATTGGTTCATGCCTTTGCGCATGTATTGCTCTACGAGGCCAATCAGCTTATCATCACATAAGAAGTCGGGAAATCCCTGTGAGAGGTTGATGGCACCATGTTCCTGTGCCAGGGCAGACATAATGGTAAAAATGGTAGTGCCTGTTTTTGGCAGCTTCGACTTAATTACAGATGGATAGGCAGGCATCGTTTTACAATACGGGTTATTAATTGGTAAGGTTTAACATAATTCAACCATGAATGCTGTTTTCGGAACAATCATTGCATGTTATCGGTTATTATTCTTTCCTCATCTAATTCTGAAATGCACTTTGACTTAAACGGTTTGGTCATTCCCTTTCAACCGCACCATCAAATTGCAAACAAATTCCGGATGCCGGAAAAAATTATGACGATCAGGGGGGAATTTTCTTTCTTTGCTTTCATTCAGCACCTGTTTCCCGGTGCAATGTAAAATTCAGGTTACGAACCACACAATGATTCTTATTTTTTTAATATCCTCAATGCTGTCCGGCTGTGCACCTGTTGCCCCGCCGGCATCCGGCATGGCCTGGTACGATCAATGGTTAAAGACGCATGTAACGGCTGCCGGTGTGGTTAATTATAAGAATATGAAAGCCGATGAAGCCGTGCTGCAGTCTTTATTGCTGGAACTGGCTTCCAAAGAGCCATCTGCAACGGTTGCGAAAAACGTACAACTTGCTTATTGGATCAATCTGTATAATGCTGCCACTTTGCAATTGGTGTTACAACATTATCCGCTAAAAAGTATCCGGGAGATCAACGACGGAAAGCCATGGGACCTGGAATTTATTACCGTATCCGGAAGAAGGTACTCACTCAACTACATTGAAAACGAAATATTGAGAAAGCGGTTTAGCGAGCCCCGCATTCATTTTGCCATCAATTGTGCTGCCAAATCGTGTCCCAAATTGTTGAATGGTGCTTTTAAGCCGGAGCAACTGGAGGTGCAGTTAAATACACTCACCACTTCTTTCATTAATGATGCTTCAAAAAATAAAATCACAGCCGGTAAGGTGGAAGTTTCTGAAATCTTCAACTGGTATGCAAAAGATTTTATGTTGAGAGGCAGTGTGATTGATTTTCTGAATGGCTGGTCGGCTACCCGGATTGCCCCAACGGCAACCATACAGTACCTGACTTATGACTGGAGTTTAAATGATACACCATGAAGCAGCACGATAGCGTATTGATGATTTTCGTAAAAAACCCAATTCCCGGCAAGGTGAAAACCCGTCTGGCAAAAACCATGGGTGAAGAAAAGGCATTGGCTATCTATCACCAGTTGCTGGAACATACCATGAAGACCACTCAGCAACTGGAAGTTGATAAGATCGTCTTCTATTCAGATGAGGTGATAACTGGTGATATCTGGGAAGAAACCATTTACGATAAAAAAGTACAGGAAGGCAGTGACCTTGGTAAAAGGATGGCGAATGCTTTTAAATTCGCTTTCAGCAAAGGTTATCGCAAAGCCATTATTATCGGCAGTGATTGCTTCGACATAACACCTAAGATTATCAAAGAAGCATTTGCCGGACTTCCCTCGAATAATTTTGTGATTGGCCCTACACATGACGGAGGTTATTATTTATTAGGTATGGCTACTTTTTATGCATCCGTTTTCAAAAATAAACGTTGGAGCTCCGATGAAGTATTGCACGATACGCTCATAGATATCCGTAACATTAATGGTACTTACAAACTATTGGAGGAACTCACCGACATTGATACGGAAGCTGATCTGGATGCAGTAAAAAATATCGCATCTTGAGAGGTTTCTTTACCTGCAGACCATTAATAACCGGAGACAAGAGACGTCATCTAACCAATATCGTATAAGAAAAAGTATGCCTATGAAACTGTTGAATGAATTGCATGAAGCGCTTCAGTTTATACAATCCAAAGGGGTAACAGCTCCGCAGACAGGAATCATACTTGGCACCGGGTTGGGAAACCTTGCCTCAAAGATCGATTGTGAAGTGGAGATAGATTATATTGATATACCGCACTTCCCGCTTTCTACCGTAGAATATCACAAAGGCAAACTGATCTACGGCATGCTGGCGGGCAAAAAAGTAGTGGCCCTGCAGGGAAGGTTCCACCTGTATGAAGGTTATAGCGTGCAACAGGTTACGTTTCCGGTTCGTGTACTGAAACAACTGGGCATAAAGCAGTTGCTGATCTCCAATGCGGCCGGCGGATTAAATCCCTCCATGAAAAAAGGCTCGCTCATGGTTATTGACGATCATATCAATATGCAGCCATTCAATCCACTAACCGGAAAAAATTTTGATGAACTGGGACCGCGTTATCCTGACATGAGCCGTCCATATGATGCAGCAATCAATCAGAAAATGGAACAATGTGCGTCGCAGATGAACCTGAAGTTGCATAAAGGTGTTTACGTGGCCGTGAATGGACCTAACCTGGAAACAAGAGCTGAATACCGGTTTTTAAGAATGATTGGTGCCGATGCCGTGGGCATGTCAACCGTTCCGGAAGTGATTGTAGCCAATCACATGTCGTTGCCGGTAGCTGCCGTTTCTGTAATCACCGATGAATGCGATCCGGATAACCTGCAACCGGTTGATATTACGGAAATCATTGCGACTGCAGCAAAAGCGGAGGTACACTTAACAGCACTCTTTGAAAACCTGGTAAATGTTTTAGATGATAAGCCGGGCCATTAATCATAAATAATATTGCAAAGAGAATGCTTCGTCGCCAGGCTTGTCTATAACTGATCGATATACAATAGTCAATTCTCAATAATCATTCTAAACCATTTTAAATACAGTTGATGAAAACATATTACAACCCGGAAGACCTTAAGAAGTTTGGCAACATTTCTGAATTCGATAAGCCGCTGGCCGATAAATTTTTCAGTTGGTATGGCGATGTGTTTGCGGAAGGTGCACTCACAGCCCGAGAAAAATCGTTGATAGCGCTGGCAGTGGCACATGCCATTCAATGTCCATATTGCATTGATGCTTATTCAGAAGATACCATGACCAAAGGCTGCACGGAAGAGCAGATGATGGAGGCAGTACATGTGGCAGCAGCCATTCGCGGCGGTGCTTCTTTGGTGCACGCTACGCAGATGATGAATAAGGTGAAGGAGATTGCGATGTGAGATAGTCGGAAGTGGTGAGTCGGAAGTAGTTAGTCGGAAGTCGGAAGTCGGAAGTAGCGAGTAGCGAGTAGGCAACGTAAATAGTTGAAAGACTGGAGTTTTTAGTTTTCCTATTTAACTTTCAAATCATTACTTAATTCAAACTGAGCCCGTGCTTCCAAAACAATTCAACCATTTAACCATCTAACCATTCCGCAATTCAACCATTCAACCATTTAACCATTTAACCATTCAGCCACCCAACAATTCAACAGTTTAACAATTTAACAGTTTAACAATTTAACCATTCAACAATTTAACCATTCAGCCATTTAACCATTCAACCATTCAGCCATTCACCCATGAAATCCCTCCTAGCCCAACACCACGCACTCTCACAAACCAACCGCCAGCTGCAACTGCTGGATGAAGTGGTGCAGACGGCTGCTATCACTCCTTTCAAAGTGAAGCTGGAGACATTGGGTTTTCACCCGTTAAAGCCTGCTGCTTTAGAGATACTGCAGGTGAATGTCGGCAAGATGTGTAATCAAACCTGCAAGCATTGCCATGTAGATGCCGGGCCCGACCGACAGGAAATTATGACAAGGGAAACCATGGAGCATTGCCTGAACGTATTGCAAACATCCGGTATAACCACGGTTGATATCACCGGTGGCGCACCGGAATTAAATCCAAATTTCAGGTGGTTTGTGGAAGCATGCAGCAAGTCAGGAATCAAGGTGCTGAACCGTTGCAATCTTACCATTATTGTATCCAATAAGAAATACCACGACCTACCACAGTTCTTCGCCGAACATCGCGTAGAAGTAGTTAGCTCACTCCCTTTTTACAATGCCGACCGCACCGACCGTCAGCGTGGCGCAGGGGTCTTCGAAGCCTCAGTAAAAGCTTTGAAGATGCTGAATGCTGTAGGTTACGGTAAAGAAGGAAGCAGACTCCTGCTCAACCTGGTGTACAATCCGTCAGGTGCTTTTCTTTCATCGGGTCAACAGGTATTGGAATCACAGTTTAAGAAAGTATTGCAGGAGGAATTTGACATTTCTTTCAATAGCCTGTACACGATCACCAACATGCCCATCAGCCGCTTTCTTGATTTCCTGATCACGAGTGGAAATTATGAATCCTACATGGAGAAATTACTTGTTGCCTTTAATCCTTCTACCGTGAATGGACTCATGTGCCGTAATACACTCTCCGTAGGCTGGGATGGATTTTTATATGATTGTGATTTCAACCAGATGCTCGATCTCAAAATTAAAAATGGGGAAGCCATGCACATCAGCAGCTTCGATGCAGCTTTCCTTCGCAAACGAGACATACTAATATCTCAGCATTGTTATGGCTGCACTGCCGGCGCGGGTTCGAGTTGTGGGGGTGAGTTGGTGATGCGGGAGACTTAAGACTGAAGACGTAAGACGTAAGACTCTATAGTCCGAAGTCTTACGTCCTAAGTCTTATATCCTGGTTCCTGGTTCCTGATTCAATATCCACAAGTCAAGATAGGTTAGCGTCTTTAGTCCTACGTCCTACGTCCTATGTCTTACGTCATAAATCCTGTTTCCTGATTCAAAATTCACCATAAATGTTTTATATTGCATATTATTCAATATGAAATAGTACCCTCATGCGCTACACCTATCTACTCCGCCGTATTGCAGCGATAACCATGGTAAGCTGCTCTCTGAATGTAATGATCGCTTTTGGTCAATCAAATCCTGTGGCACTCGTTCCCGATGTACAGGTAGACTTCGTAACCATGGTGCCCCCTTTTTGCGGAAGAATTGCCATTGACCCGATTTCCGGAGCTGTGATTTATGCAGAAATTCCCGGCAATATTCATGAGGTAACTTTTCCCGGCGGACAGGTTAAAGACTCTGTCATTTTTACTACGACTGACCATCATGTGACGACAGTCTACGGAATGGCATTTCACGACAGCATACTGTACCTGGTTGGCAATGAACCAATTGATACCATCTACAAGTTTGGGCTGGTGATCAGGGGAAAATTATTGAATAACGGAACAAGAGTTTGGGATACTGTTGCCGTTACAGAATATTATCCGGCCGGCAATACCACTTTTGATCATGGCTTTGGTGGCATCGTTCCAACTCCTTCCGGCGATTCACTCATTATCTGCAGCGGCTCGAGGTCAGATCATGGAGAAGAAGAAAATAATGGCGGATTGTTCCCGGGTGTTCGCGAAGTGCCGCTTACTTCTGCTGCATTCTGCATTGCCGCCAATTCAAAGAACCTGGTTTTGCCCGCTGATTCTGCAGCACTTGCCCCATTCCTTTTCGCTGATGGATTGCGCAATACTTTTGATCTTGCCTATACTCCTGACGGTGATTTGTTAGGGTGTGAAAATTCCGGAGAGCGGGACGACCCGGAAGAAATCAACTGGATACTAAAAGGCAAACATTATGGATTTCCATGGGTGATGGGTGGCAACTATAACCCGCAGCAATATCCGGGTTATGATCCTGATGCCGACATCATGCTCAACAAAAACAGGTATGGTTATAAAAATGGATTCTTCCATAATGATCCTGCATTTCCGCCACCCCCGCTGGACTTAGTGATAACTCCCGGAATTAGCAACTACGGACCCGATGCCGATTATTTTCGTGATACCACAACAGGCATCATCATGCAGGCAGGCGATCTCGGCATAGCCCTCCATTCATTTACTGCGCACCGTTCGCCAATCGGATTGGTCTTTGACTATGAAGATGCCCTGGCAGCAGCATATAATGGCGATGGATTTATGCTGGGTTACCAGTATGAAGGGGATTCAGCCGGCAACAGGTTAAGCGGACAGACCGGTACCATCCTCGATCCCAGCCAAGACCTCGTACATCTTAAACTGGAGAAGAACAGTGCCGGTGATAACTACAATGCGTATGCTAAACGAATTGTGGGTGGATTTATAAGACCGGTTGATGCCTGCATAGTTCAAAATGTGATTTATGTATTGGAATATTCAAACAAGAACAATATGGCAGCTATCTGGAAAGTAACACTGCCCGCGAAGGAAACAGTGATTGATCATCTAAACCACGCATCAGATTTTGTTGGCGTTTATCCGAATCCTGTAACGGACATCTCCACAGTTACTTTCTATCTCTCTAAAAACACAGCGGTATCAATTTCACTTTTAGATGTGCAGGGCAAAAAAATCAAATCCGTTGCAACAGGAATCTTTTCCGCCGGTTATCACGAGGCGCAGTTAGCAGTGCATGAACTACCTGCCGGTATTTATTTTCTTGAAATGAAAACTGCGGCTGAAACCACGATTCATAAAGTTTTCATCGAATAGCATGATTGCCTGATAAAATTGTGCTTTGCATAATAAACCAAAATAAGAACGCATCCTTTTTTCGGGACAACAATGATAAAGCAACAATGCTTTCCTGAAAAAGAATGCGATTTGAATCAGCATCCAATGCAGGATTACATCCTATTACCCTGCGCTTCAACATAACGGAAAAGAGGAAACCCGCCACAGGAAGCCTATAACCAACAATACCCGCACAATGGTGATACTTTAATTGGATGGTTCTCGACGTATAAATTGCAATACAAATTATTTTTAAACTTGAATAACTATTTAATTTGTGTTGACTGGTTTTAACTTTAATATCATCGTGATGGCACATTTACTTACCATAATCCGTTTATTTTCCGGCATAATATTTTGTTGTGCATTTTCCTCCAAAATAATTTTTGCACAAAGCAATCCGATAGCACTGCGACCTGATGTACAAGTGGAATTTATTAAAAAAGTGCCGGCCTATTGTGCACGCATAGCTATTGACCCGGTTTCCAATGCGGTGATGTATGCTGAAACCGGTGGTAAAGTACACAGGGTCACTTTTCCCGGCGGCATTGTGAAAGATACCGTTTTGTACACCACAGCAAAACATCATGTCACCAATAT
Organism: Chitinophagaceae bacterium; assembly: GCA_016704325.1. Taxonomy (GTDB): domain Bacteria; phylum Bacteroidota; class Bacteroidia; order Chitinophagales; family UBA10324; genus JACCZZ01. The sequence goes on along the minus strand of JADJAG010000004.1, from coordinate 76,845 downwards.
TTACGGTATGGCTTTTTTCGACAGCATCCTGTACCTGGTAGGCAATGAACCTGTAGACACTACTTACAAGTTTGGATTAGTGGTGCGCGGCAAACTGCAACCTAACGGGATACGGCTGTGGGATACTGTTGCCGTAACACAATACTATCCTGCAGGCAATACTACGTTTGATCATGGTTTTGGAGGAATTATTCCTACACCGGCAGGGGATTCATTGATCATCTGCAGCGGTTCACGAACCGACCATGGCGAAGTGGCAAGTAATGGTGGTTTGTTTCCCGGCATTCGTGAAGTACCGCTTACGTCTGCTGCATTCTGCATTTCAAGCGCTTCAAAAAACCTGGTATTACCTGCAGATGAAGAAGGCCTCGCTCCTTTCCTTTATGCTGATGGCCTACGCAATACTTTTGACCTGGCTTATACATCTGACGGCGATCTGCTTGGTTGTGAAAATTCAGGCGAACGTGATGATCCTGATGAAATCAACTGGATTCAAAAAGGCAGGCACTATGGATTTCCATGGGTGATGGGAGGAAACTATAACCCGCAACAATATCCGGGATATGACCCTGATGCCGATGTAATGTTAAATAAAAACAGTTTTGGTTATGAAAACGGATTCTTCCATGATGATCCGGAATTTCCGCCTAAGCCACCCGGACTTGTTATAAACGCAGGCATTGAAAATTATGGTCCGGATGCAGATTACTACCGGGATACAACGACAGGCATCATAATGCAAACAGGAGATTTAGGAACCTTCCTGAACTCTTTTACCTCTCATCGGTCTCCCATCGGTCTCCTATTCGATTACGACCAGGTGCTGATTGAAGATTTCAACGGCGATGGCTTCATGTTGGGCTACCAATATGAAGGTGATTCGGCAGGTAACAGACCGAATGGACAAACCGGTACCATACTTGACCCAAGCCAGGATTTGGTGCACCTTGATTTTGAAAAAAATGAAGCCGGTACAAACTATAAAGTGAATTCCACACGCATCGTCGGTGGATTTGAGAAACCGGTAGATGCCTGCCTATTGCAAAATGTGGTGTACGTTATAGAGTATTCCAATAAAAATAATAAGGCTTCCCTTTGGAAAGTTACCTTGCCTGTGGCTGCAAGCACCATTACAACTGCTGATTTGCCGGAGGAAGAATTGTGTCCTGGGGAAGAAGTTACTGTTACTTTTTCTACTACAGGCATCTTTAATTCAGGAAATGTTTTCACGGTACAGTTATCCGATGAAAACGGAAGTTTCAATACACCTGTCTCTCTCGGCAGCATTACTGCAACAAGCAATACCTCTGTTGAAGTAATTATTCCTTCGGGCAGTGCAGCGGGTGATGATTATAAGATGCGGGTCGTCAGCAGTAATCCTGCGGTTATAGGCAGCACAACAGAGGAAGCGTTTGAAATAGCATGTCCAAAACCTGCTTCAACACAAACTGAAGATATTATGGCTACATCGGCCAAGGTGAAATGGGAAGAAGAAGATTGTGCCATCAATTACCAGGTGAAATACCGGATTGCGGGAAATAGCTGGATCAATGTGAATGCAAACAATGATTCAAAAAAACTTTCCGGACTTTCGCCTTCCACCAACTATGAATGGAAAGTGCGGACAAAATGTGTAGCTGATCCAAAAATATACAGTAAATATTCGCCGATCAGCAGTTTTACGACGCTTCCGTTAAAGGAGACGCTGATTAATAGTAAAAATAACCAGGCAACAAATCATTTTAGCTTTTATCCCAATCCGGCTAAGGATGTAACAACCCTTACTTTCTTCTTACAGGAAGATTCATTTTTAGACATTTCGTTACTGGATATGCATTGCAGAAAAGTGAAAACAGTTGTTGCAGCTGATTTTTCCGAAGGTTCTCATCAGGTACAAATGGATGTAGCTCAGTTCGCTTCCGGCATGTATTTTCTTGAGTTGCGTTCAAATGCTGTATTGTCAGTGCGAAAAATAATAATTGAGTAACAGGCAGTAAACAACAACCAGTCACATACTGTTTGTTTGATGACACAATGCGCTATCCAGATTTAATTGTATGCTACCGGTATTTCAAAGTAAAATGCTTGTACATTTTCTACGCTTTCTAAATTGGTTGTATCAGGCCAAATAAATGCATCCATCCACTATCTCTTCAACAAACCGGGTATATAACAAAGCAGGTCAAGAATTCTTCTTTAAGATTTAGCATATCGGTGGTATTTTTTCTAGCGGGAAGCCGATAAAAAACAATGTGATGTAACGCGCTACAGCATGGATTACTGTTCTCATTCATTAGGATATGTGTTATGATCATTATCAGTCCACCAAACAAACTCATGACATAATTAATCCTCCATGCTTAGGCTTGCGCACCATATTCATTTGTCATAATACTTTACAGTAACGCGATAAGCGCTTTCAACCTCCTGTTTTCCTTATTCAACCAATAATGTAATGAGAATCATTATATGTGAAATAGTTTCGGTGTTTCAACTTTCATTAGCGGGTTGACATAATACCTGCTTCATTCAAAAAGAATTACTAAAACATTCATTCATGAAAAAACTACTCCTCCTAATCGCTATGCTGGCTTCAGCTACCGCGACAACCTTTGCAGACTATTCCATTGACTGGACCAGCACTGCAAATAATATTCTCACCAGTTCAGGAACGGCAGTGGCACGTGATGCCAATGACAATGTCTACACGACAACAGCCACCGGAGATATTTACCTGGAAAAACATGATAAGTTCGGTAATTTCAAATGGCAGTCCCATTCTTTTACAACCCTTACCTTCAACTATGAATATCCTTCGCAGGTGTATGTAGATCCGCAGGGTAATCCTACCGTTGTCGGCTTTCGTTATACCTCACCTTCTGAAGGCAAGGATGCCAATTCGCTGATTGTACTCAAATATGATCCCAATGGTAATCTCCTTTACAAACTAAATATTGATGGCGCCTATAGTTATTTCAGTAACAGCCCTATGAGCATGTTCTGGACTAAAATTACGAGCCAGATGGATGCTGAAGGCAACATATACATTGGTACAGCAGGTGGTGCAAGTGGCTATCCAGGATCAGGTTTTACAGTAGTAAAAGTTACCAAAGCAGGAAGCGTGGCATGGGTAAGTACCACCACCTTTAATTCTGCCACGCAGTTTCATTTTGTAAGTAATGTGAGATTAAAGGGTAATAAACTGGCAGTGACCGGAGCTACTTCCTATTCCTCTGCAAATGCATCCAACTGGGTGCTTGACACAACCGGCACCAGTCTTTGGAGTAATGTACAGGAAGGTGTGGGAGGAAGCGATGCAGCATTTGACAACAATGGTAATGTATATTTTCTAACCTGGGTTTCCATCAACTTCACCGGAGATGTACGACTCTATAAATTCAACAGTACCGGAACATTGCTCTTTCAAAAAAGCTATGACTTTGGCGGCAGCGATCTTTCCGCAAGAATGGAGCTTACTCCGGATAACAAACTGGTAATTATGGCATATGGCAACACAGCCCCGAATAACAGCTATTATGTTGACTGGATTACTTTTAAAGTGAAGTTGAATGGAACATTGCTCTGGTCGAAAAAATATGATCATCATGCCTCCAACGATGAAATTCCGCGGATGATGGCAGTAGCATCAGATGGTGATATTTTTGTGACCGGTATCGGTGGTCCATATCCGGGAGGCTCATCGCTCAGCAGGCAACAGATGGTGACGGTGAAATATTCATCTTCCGGCACTGAAGAATGGAGTTATGTAACTGATACATTAAACGAATACAATTCAGGAGAAGGAATTGCAGTAGCAACTGATGGAAGTATTTTTGTAGTCGGCGGCGTCAATACATTCCTGGTGCATATTCTTGATCATACCGGCGGAGACCCTTGTACCGTTCCTACAGGTATCACGGTAACTTCCATTTCCAACGAAGCCGCTACCATTAACTGGAGCGCTGTAAACAATGCCTACTTATATCACATTCAATATAAACCTGCTACTTCATTAACCTGGTTCCAGGTAGCTACAGATGCATTGAATCATACGCTTACTACGCTGGCGACCGGTACCATGTATGATTTCCGGGTAGAAGCAATTTGCAACAGCGGTCCCACAGGTTATTCTGCCATACAACAATTTACTACCCTGGGATCAGGCTATTGCGAATCTAAAGGATTAGATGCAACTAAAGAGTGGATTGACCTGGTGTATGTTGGTTCGCTGCTAAACAGCACACCGGAAAGCGCAGGTGGTTATGGTGATTTCACTTACCTCAGCGTGGATATGCTGAAAGGTGCTTCCTACAGCATTACCCTGAGTGCCGGAATGAATCCTCCCGGCCCGACAGAAGTATGGCGCGTATGGATTGATTACAACCAGGATGGTGATTTCCTGGACTCGGGCGAAAAAGAAGTTGCTTATAAATCAAGCCAGATTGGCTGGGAGTCACATACTTTTTCAGTGCCTGCAACTGCACTAACCGGAACTACACGTATGCGGGTTTCGATGAAGCGTTCCAGTGCACAGACACCCTGCGAAGTTTTTAGTTTTGGAGAAGTAGAAGATTATACCGTTAATATTTTACCGGCGAAGAACAGTGAGCCGGAGACTGCAACTGGAACCGGTGAGGACATTGATGCTGCATTAAGTTTTGTTCCCAACCCAACTGCCGATGCAACAACTATTAATTTTCCTGGTTTGGATGGAACGATCACCCTTCACATCTTCGACTTCACCGGAAGACTGATGGAAACACAGAAAGCAGACGCAAGTTCTTCTCTGACACTATCTACCAACGGTTGGCTAAGTGGTGTGTATTTCATACGTGCATCTGATGAACATGGAAATATAGCGGCCGGCAAGCTGATTCGTCAATAGATCGAACTTAAATAATTTATAAGAGGCAACGATCTATCGTTGCCTCTTTTTTTTGCAGCTTATTGAATTGCTATTCTGTCAGATTTAAATAAAAGATCACCAGGAGGGAGTACCTGAAATACATGAAATTCATTTGCTTGTAACACAATCTACATTCGAAGCGTCATGCCGAACTTGCTTCGGCTTCTCAAAATTGAATAAGAGATCCTGAAACAAGTTCAGGATGACGTTGGTGGAAGGTTGTAGCAAAATCTGTGGAAATGATTTCATACGAGACATTCATTTGCCTTAACTACAATCTATATTCGTAGCGTCATGCCGTCGCGCCAGTGGCGGATCGGCATCTCAAGATTTCATGAGAGATCCTGAAACAAGTTACTGACGAACCAGCCCGGCTTGAGTAGTAATCAGGTTCATCTTGCGTTGTTATTCCGCATCGCGGAATTATTTCCTCAGGATGACGCGCTGGTGGAACGTTTTTGATTATTCAAACGGATGTTCGGAATACAGCTTTATACCCGCAAGCCTTTAAACACATAATTTTGAAATTGCTTCCAATTATATAGCGGCAATACATACCTGTTCCCTTCGTTTTCTTCTTTGTCGCTGCACAACCTTATTTTTGCTGTTCAACCCTTCATGGCGAAACAAATACTTGCCCTTATAATTCTTGCTGTGGTGCTCAGTTCCTGCGCCAGCCAGATAGCGCCCAGTGGCGGCGAAAAGGATATTGTGCCACCCATGCCGGTTCGCAGCAGCCCTGAAAACCTATCTATTCATTTTGAAGCAGAAAAGATCAATATTGTATTCGATGAATTTATTCAAACGGGTGACTTTAACTCACAGGTATTCTTTTCTCCCGCACTCAGTCAGCGGCCTTTGTTCAGGGTACATGGAAAAATGCTGACCATAACGCTTAAGGATACATTGCTTCCAAAAACTACGTACACCGTCAATTTCGGAAATGCCGTGAAGGATATTACGGAAGGTAACGTGATGATCAACTACCAGTATGTTTTTTCAACAGGTGACTATATAGATTCTATGCGCATACAAGGCATAGTACGCGGAGCAGAAGATGCACAGCCAAAGGAGAATATACTTGCCATGCTATACAACGATGTCACCGATTCCGTGGTAATCAAAGAGCGCCCATCCTATTATGCGCATACCAATAAAGCAGGTCAGTTTGAGATCAGTCATTTGAAAGAGGGCATCTACAAATTGATTGCCCTTAATGATAAAAACGCTGATCTCAAATACACCCCGGGCGAAGAAATTGCCTTTTTGGACAGCAGTATTGCCATTCGCGATAGTGCAGGCTTCTATACACTCACTTTGTTTAAGCCCATAGCAGAACAACAAAAAGTGTTGGGTGCTTCATCAACGCAGCCGGGAAGAATTATGATTGCCTTTGCAAAACGTTTGAATGCATTGCAGCTCACTCCGCTTAACGGACTTGCCGGTGATGCGGCATTGCAGTTTTCCAATGCAAGAGATACTGCTTTTTATTACCTTAATGATGTAACAACTGACAGTATTCGATTACAGGTTACCGATGGCGAATTTTCCGACACAGTAGCTGTGCGTATGAAGCTGGTTAATGAAAAAGAGAAAATTTTGCTCCCGAAGTTTACCGTGCTGTCTGCATCAAAGAAAGGACGCTCGGTTATACAACAGGAACCTGACAAGCCATTGTTGCTTGAATTTTCCACTCCCTTGCTTACAGTACCCGACAGCAACAGGCTCTTTCTTATCAACGACAGCACCGGGAGCAAACAGGTGGTTAATGTAAAGGTGATAAGCGATACCGCTACTTTAAAAAAGCGTGCCGAGATCAGGTTTGCATTTGCAGAAGAAACCGGCTATTCGCTGATAATACCGGATTCCGTATTTATGGATGTATATGGCCGTTATAATGACAGTACGAAAATCACCTTCACCACTTTTGAAAAATCAGAAACCGGAAATCTTTTTATGAAGCTGACCACTGACTCTGTCAAAAATTATTTTTATGAACTGCGGTCAGCCGCGGGTGAAATAATCTCCAGGGGTACCTTAAGAAAAGGGTTAAATGAATTAAAATTTCTCTCCCTTAGGCCGGGCAATTATTCACTGAAGCTGGTGGAGGATATGAATAATAATGGACGCTGGGATACCGGCAATTATTTGGAACACCGTCAGCCCGAAAAAATCTATAACTATGCCGAAGAGATCGTGCTTCGCGCCAACTGGGATCTGGATGTGGAAATGACGGTGGGAAGAAAGATCGCGGAGCGGAAATAGTTAGTAGTTTGTCCGAAGGACTCTTTTAGAGAAGTTTCAAGTTTGAAGTTTGAAGTTTGAAGTTTGTCCGGAGGACTCTTTTAGAGAAGTTTCAAGTTTGAAGTTTCAAGTTTGAAGTTTGTCCGAAGGACTCTTTTAGGAAGTTTCAAGTTTGAAGTTTGTCCGAAGGACTCTTTCAGAGAAGTTTGAAATTTGAAGTTTAAAGTTTGTCCGAAGGACTCTTTCAGAGAAGTTTGAATTCGGCAGTAGTAAGTACAGAATAGCAAATAATCGGCTTCGCCGCAACAATTTAACAATTTAACAATTTAACCATTTAACCATTTAACCATTTAGCCATTTAACCATTTAACCATTTAACCATTTACACCAAACTAAAATCCACATCGCTTCAGTTAGCAGTCTAGCGATCCAGGTTTTGCTTTACCTGATTACCATGATGTTCCACATGATAAATGGCATTGCAGAGCATTTCCCGAAGAGTCAGCTTTCCCAATAATGGGTGCGGGATACATAACTGGTCAAGATCTTCTTCACTAAAATTTTCAATTTTCGAACACAACAAATTGATCAGTTGTCCGAGGTATTCACTCAAAACTGTTCTTTGCTCTGCCAATACATTCTCCGGCACAAAACGGTCCGGTGCTTTTCCTCCCTCATTTAATTTTTCAAGGTATTCACTCAATAAAACATCATAACTACGTCCGGGCTTGTCAGCGATTCCGAAATTTTGCGCAATCATAGATTTATCCATGCTAAAAACCTGCACCAGTGGTTTCACACAAAGCACGATATGCTGTAACTGTTGTCCTGCAGTCCATTTTTGCTGTTCATGGAATAGCAATTCCTGTGTAGTCAGATCATTTATGTAATTGATAAATGAAAAATAGTTTTTTGTTAGTAAATCAATTATTGTTTGTTTATTCATCATGCAATATGCTTTGAATTTTTTTGAACCTGAATTGACCGGATATTTGCACGCTAAGCGCCATAGGTGCAATCAACTCGTTGCAACCGCTTATGTTGCTCCACTATTCTTCAAGTGCTGCTATTCTAAATGGGCCCTTCTACAAAATACATCATCATCTTACCTTTGCCTTTTGCCTGAATCTTTCCACGGTATGTACACTTGAATTGATCCTTCACCAATTCATAGGTGGTGCTGCTGATGTTCACCTTTCCCGCTTCTCCACTGCTTTCCATGCGACTTGCCATATTTACAGTGTCGCCCCATATATCGTAAGCAAACTTCTTGGTGCCAACAATACCGGCCACTACTGGTCCTGTATGAATACCCATCCTGATGTGAAAGGGCTCCTTACCTTCTGCTGCACGCTGCTTAGCGCGTTCATCCATAAACCGGCTGATAGCCAATGCTGCTCTTACTGCATCAGCAGCATTGGTATTATTCTGCATGGGAAGCCCACCTGCGCACATATAGCTGTCACCGATAGTCTTTATCTTTTCCAGGTTACACTTTTCAATGATTTGATCAAACGCTTTGAAACAAGTATGAATTTCTTCTACCAGTTCACGTGGGGTCAGGTTTTCAGAAAGCCTGGTGAAATCTATAAAATCGGTAAACAGTACTGATACCACATCAAATTGCCTGGCATCGACACTGCCCTTTGACTTAAGTTCCTCCGCTACCTCATCAGGAAGAATATTCAGTAATAATTCATCACTACGTTGCTTCTCCTTTTCAATCTCATTTTTTTGTGCTGTAATAATCACATTCTCTCTTTTGGTTTGTTCTGCCTGAAAAAGTTGAATCTGGTTCTTTACTTTATGCTGCATATCCTCATGGTTCACTGCTTCACTTATTACATGGAATGCCATATAATGCGCCAGGCTTTCGGACGGGTTGCCCATAACGAGGTATATATCGGATAATAGTTGGTGTACCTGGTACATTTTGACCTTAACCCTGATTTCTTCCGCCAATTTCAATGCCTGCAATAAAACTGCGATTGCTTCATCAAATCTTCCCTGCATTTTAAAGATGTTACCCAGGTTCATAAGATTGGTGACGGAACCATTCTGTATCTTCATTTCCTGTCTTATCGCCAGCGCTTGCTGATTGTAATCTATTGCCTGCTGGTAATTGCCCATTACGAAATAATAGTCACCCAGATCCGTAAGCCCACGAGCCCTGAATGTACGTTCCGTGGTAACATCGCATAAGTCCAGTGCTTTCTGATAATACTCCAAAGCAAGGCTGTAACTCTTTTGTTTCATATAAACTCCGGCAATACCATTGGTAAGTCTTGCACCCATAGACTTCAACCCGGCAGGATACGCTACCATTAAGCCGCTTTTGAAAAGATGAAGTGCATCATCTAAGTGTCCCGTTTCAGTATATACACTCCCAATCCAATAACATCCTAAAATCCTAAATAACTTATACTTTCCCGTGCGGACCAACTGCTCCAACCCCTGCAAACCATGCTTAAGTGCCAGGTCTATTTCTCCTGTAGTACGGTACACATAACCAATCGAAATAAAAGTAGCTGCAACACCATCTTCATTACCCTTATCAGCAAATAACAAATGCGCAGTATTAAGATATTTCATTGCTTCATCAAAATTATCAGCAAGGAATTCTATGGTACCAATAGTCAGATTGGTTAATTCAAATAATTCCGGATATTTTTCGGTGTGCGCTTTTGACCATTCATAAATGTTGTAAAGCAATGATCTCGCCTCTGGTTCGCGGGCCAGTGTTGCAAAATTCAGCCAGATCGCTTCAAAGAGTACTTCTCCGGTGATGATCCGGCCTGCTTTTAGTTCTTCGAATAGCTGTTCTGTTTTTTCAACTTGTTGCACGTATTCCTATATTAAATGAAAAAGCATTGCCGGGGAATAGCAGTTGCCAGGACTGTCTATAAACACGTTCAGCGCTTCTCACTTTATCTTCGTAAGTCCGGGTAAGACACGAACAAAGCAATTGACTGGCAACTTAGCCCCTTAAAAAAATCAAACTGTTTCCGGATTCCTGTGCTGCCAATCTATAGCAAGTTAATACTATTTGCTTTTTTTCCCTTTTCTGGAGCATACTTGCTTACCGCGATCTGCAATACTTGCTGAGACGTTCCATTAATGCATCTGCGAAGCTTATAGATTCATCTGGGAAATCAAACCAAGAGTCAACCCGGAGCGGTACGGCACGTAAGCTTCCGGAGCGGAATAGTGGGAAGTTGTAAATTCGAAACAACCAGGATGTCCGTGCAACCAGTTGGCACTACCTAAAGATAAACCGCTATCCGTCACAGATTGCATACAGCGCCTTCACTGCTTATTTTTTACGAGCGGAATATCAGAAACTATTTGCCAAACGTTATTCGCATTTAATATAAAATTCTGGTACGTTGTGAACGTTGCTTTGTCCGATTCAAAAACAATCTTAGCAGCAGCAACATGATTATTGATATCCAAGGATTCAATCTTAACGGTTCGCTTATCACCACCAATCTTTCCATCCATTAAAAGGGAAATATATGTTGCCCTCGTCAACACTGCTGTCTTGTCATCAGTCGGAAAGCGATTGGCAACTACTCTGAAATGCTCATGCAATAATGGTTCTAATGCCTCCGCATTTCTTGCATCAACAGCTGCTGAAAAATTGCGTATCAGCATTGAAATTTCTTCTTTATCCGTTTTTGTGTTTTGACCAAAAGTAGTCATGCTTAACAATAGCATCATGATTGTCGGGGTTAGTAGTTTCATTTTTTGTATGGAGTTATCGCATTGGGTCATTCCAATGCAATACAAAGATGATACAACAGGCAACCGCGCACCTGAGACAAATGTCACAAAGTGAAAAAACTACTTTTTCCTTCTTATTCTTGTAAGTGTTTCTCTGGTTACACCCAGATAAGAAGCAAGTTGAGACAAACTTACTCTTTGAAGGAATTCGGGTTTATTATTGAGTAGGTAATCATATCGTTCTGCCGGAGAATAAATCTTAAACAAAGTACTGTGTTCTTCCTGTGCAATGAGAAGTTGCTCTAATAGTTTTCTGCCGAATGATTCTATCTCGGGGGAGGCTTTGTAAAGGTTAAGCAGTTCATCCTTTTCAAATTCATAAATCGTTGATGATTCTCCTGCCTGTATATTTGTCTCCGAAGGTAAATTCGAGCGCAAACTTTTGAGGTTTGTTGTAAAGTTGTTTTCAAAAGTGAAGTCGGTATTGATATCAATACCCTCCCTTTCCATAAAGGTTCGTAAGTATCCCTTCTCTACAAACACGATTGTTTTGCAACCCTGTCCTTGTTTTAGAATAATTTCTCCCTTAAAAAGTTGCCTGGGAGAGGTAATTTTAAAAAGTTTGCGAACGCTTGAAGCGGAGATATCTGTCAGGCCTGTTATTTTTTTGAACAGCAGGGTTTTGGTATGGTCTCCCATTATTAGGTGTGTCTGATTTTGTAATTCATTACGATTTCCGACCAGGTGAAGAACGGGAAATTCAGAAGATGAATTTATACAAAATAGTCCTGAGATGATTTATAAAATCATTTCTTTTCAATAGCGTAAAATTTTATAGGTATAAATAGGGTTCATTATTGTCTATCATTCTTCTCACATTCTCCAGCACTTTTTTCATGTAAATCCTCCAAAATGTTTTGGTAAACAACCAATTTAGCGGATAGGGTAAAGCAATCTCCGAGTGCAAAGTATAGGTGTATGTTATCAGAATCTTGTTTGGTTGCAATTCTGTAGTGCTCCATTCACCCACAAACTTTGAAAATCCCAGCATCCAGGACTTAAAATCACTTACTTCGATTTTCCAATATTCATTATCTCTTCTTTCAAGTATCTTATCAGGCGAAGCTTCTCCTCGTCGCTTCGGCAACAAATACCTTTTTGCTGTTACCGGGCTACCCCCTATTTTCATCTTCTGAACAATAAATGACTTTGGGCATTACACCCTATGCTGTATGTACCATTGAAACATCACAGAGCATTGGCGTTTCAAAAGCTCTTTGAATAGAGCAATTGTATATGGTGGTTACTGCTGTGCTAGTTATCATTTCTATTTCATTTTGCCAGTTTCTATACTGTCCGTTATTGCAAAGTCTTTTACAAGTGTGTAAATTGAAATTAAATTTCACAATTCGCTGCAACCGGTTGTTTGCACTTTCTTATTCCTTTGTATCGCCTTGCGAGTAATCCATCATCTCCCAAATCATGGCTACTTTTCCTTTGGTGCGCATGGATTCAATATAACGTATCGCATCCGGAATCTTTTCGTAAGGATAGGTTCTTTCAATATGAACCTTCATGCTCCCTTTCTCAATCATGGACGCTAGTGTATCTAAATCCTTCATATTGGCTTCTGCTGTGAACTGGGCTAAAGGGAATTTGCTGAATGCTCCTTTTGCAAGTTGCAACATCATATGCCCCATTGAAGTAAATCCCACCATCACCCCTCGCTTCCCCATGCGCGTAAAATCGGCATGAAAGAGATTGCCATTTGTATCTATAACAAGATCATACTTACCTGTGTGCTGATGAATATTTTCCATATCGTATGCAATTACATGATCGGCGCCTAAGGACTTTACGAAATCAATATTGTTAGCGGAACAGACACCCGTTACTTTCGCACCATAGGCTTTCGCAATCTGCACAGCAAAATGACCTACACCACCTGAAGAACCATTGATCAACACGGATTCTCCTTCCTTTAGCTTACCGTGGGTGATGAGTGCCTGCAACGCTGTGATACCTGCTATGGGTACGCAGGCCATTTCAGGAAAGTCCGTTCCTTCCGGCATCTGTGCACAAACATCTGCCGGCACGCAAGTATATTCAGCAAACGCGCCACCTTTCAGCGTCTCTCCAAATACACGATCTCCCACATTAAAATGTATTACCCCATTTCCTACTTCCTCTACGATGCCAGCAAAATCAGCTCCCGGTATGTTATACTTTGGTTTAAATAATCCGAAAGTAAATCGTGCAATAACCGGTTCTCCCCGCAGAATGTGCCAGTCTGCCGGATTGGCTGAATTTGCCACTACTTTCACCAGCAGGTGACCATCCTTTAAAGCGGGCCTGCCTACCTCTTGCAATTGAAGTACCTCAGGACCTCCGTACTTTGTTCTGTAAAAAGTCTTCATTTAAATAAGGTTGATCCTTTCTATTTGTTATACTAAAATAAGCAGACCACTATACATTATCACCATCTCTTCACACTGCTGGAGTTTCCTCCATTTCTTGTACAAATTAAAATTGAGTGATGAATTGATGAATATTCAATAATCAACAAGCCATTCAATCAATATTAGATGAGCGTTACCTAGTGTCCAATTGCAAGGTTAACTGCTGCTATCTTATACTTTTTGTACATTTTAAAGTCTAAATGGTCGAATATCTCAGTAAAAGACAAACATGATTTGAGGAAAATAGGACACATTTATGTGGGCAGATAATCTAGCGGTTATCACTTACTTTAATCACGACCCTGCCTGCTTAAACCGAATTAACTAAAAAAACTCGACCGCTTCATTTATGCAGATCAATTATTTTTTTCTTCCAGGTCGCTAATCAGTTCGTTTACAAATGGATTGTCAGCATTGATGCTCAGGCTTTTTTTGAGATAAACTAATGCTGCTTCCTTCTTTCCGGTCTCCATATAACCTTCTCCTAAACCTTGTAATGCCCTTGCTGATTTCGGATAGGCATAAACATTCATTTCAAAAATCTGTAAGGCAATTTCGGGTTGCTCATTGTCAATGTGATCAAACCCTTCCCCTCTCATCATAAATTCCAAAAGTTCCAGAGAGTTCTTTCTTGTATTGTATTCTTCCTTTGCCTTTTCCAAACCAGACCCCGCTATCGTTTTTATGATGTGCTTTGTAAAAATCCGGTTCTCTTCATTATCCGCAGCCGGAATCTCAGGATTGTAGTTAGCATTAAAAATTATTCCAGCCATTTCAAAATTCAGATTGTCAAAATTTGGATGCGATTTATTTGATAACATGATCAGCGTAACCTGTTCATCTGTAAATCTCAGAAAGTCAGCATAAAAAATGTGGTTAGTTCCATTATGCCAGATCATGGTGGTGTTTCTGTTGGTTTGTGAAACATCCCAGCCATATGCATAATGGGCATTGCCGGTTTCTTCAGGCCGTATCTTTGGATAGTACAATTTCTGTTTAGCTTCCTTTGACAAAACAAGTTCCGTCATCAAGCACTGATGCCATTTATACAAATCTTCTGTGGTTGAGAGTATGCCGCCATTGCCTTTTAAATGCCAATAGGGCGATGTGCTATCCCATTCCATACCAATGGGCTTACCCCAAATGCTGTCGTCCTGAAAATAACTTACTGCAACAAGAGTTGTGTCAAAGTCAGGTCTGGAGTAACCGGTCATCTCCATTTGAGCAGGTCGCCATAGGTTCTCATACAAAAAAGATTCATAATCCTGCCCCGAAACCTTTTCTACAATCATTGCCAGCAAGCTATAACCGATATTGGAATATGAAAAAGCTGTTCCAGATTCAAATCTCAGTGGTGATGACAATACTTTTGTCAAAAATTCCGCTTCCCTGATCTGTTCATAATCTTTACCCACATTACTGATCAATCCTGATTGGTGGCGAAGTAAATCGTGAATAGTAATGTTTGCCTTGTCTTTAGGAACATTTTCAAAATACCCGGAAATTGTATCGTCTGTGGAAAGCTTCCCCTGCATTTCCAACTTCAAAATTGCTGCTGCGGTAAACTGCTTGGTAATGGAGCCAATGTCAAAAATGGTTGCCGGCGAATTCCTTATCTGCCTGGCTTCATTACTAAAACCATATCCTTTTAAGAGTATAGGTTCTCCATGCAGTTCAACAAGCACAGATCCATTGAACCCCGCTTTCTCCAGTTCAGAAAGATAGTTGGCAATTTTATGAGAAGTGTTGTCCTCAATGTTCGTAGGTCCGCAATTTGTGAATACAAGCAGTACCAGGGATAATACTGCCGTCAGAAAAAATTTCATTTTAGTAGGCCTTTCCTATACAAAATTGCAAATAATAATTTGCAAAGTATTGCACTATGTTTGCGCCGCCTTTAACCATTAATTACGTCCTATTCGCCTTGGTTGTTATAGTCAGTTCTTCCCACCTTCCAATAAGGATTGATATCAGCAACAAAACAACTTCTTATCTAAAGTGAATAAAGAAATTGCTCTGCCGCTTTTAAATGCGCTTTTTGCTTAATTGCAGGCATATTATCAAAACTCCGTACCAGCATGCCCAACCTGGGATTCTGCAAAAAGAATGAACGGTGCGTATGCATAAACCTCCAGAATAATCCATCCCATACTTCTTGCCATTCACCCTTCTTATAGTCACTCATCTTCATTAAATAATTGCTGCCGCTTATGTAAGGCTTGGTTGCCATCAGGCCGCCATCGGCAAACTGGCTCATGCCATAAACATTGGGTACCATCACCCAATCATAGGCATCTATGAAGAGTTCCATAAACCAGCGGTAAACTTCATCAGGATCAAATTCGCATAAAAGCATGAAGTTACCCAGGACCATTAACCGTTCTATGTGATGACAATAACCAGTAGCCAGCACTTTCTTTATGGTAATATCCAGCGGCGCTATTCCTGTGGTGCCATTCCAAAACGAAGCAGGAATTTTTCGGGTAAAACCCCAGTAGTTTTTTGTCCGTTCTTCATTGCCTTTTAGTTCATACACTCCCCTTATAAACTCTCTCCAACCAACAATCTGACGAATAAAACCCTCCATTGAATTTAATGGGATTTCATGATTGCGCGCATACCGCAAAGACTCATCAATAATAAAATGAGGCGTTAAAAGACCGGTGTTAAGCATAGGTGCTATAACACTGTGATGCAAAGCATTTTCATTTGATACGATAGCATCTTCATATGGTCCAAATTCAGAAAATCTTGATTTAAAAAAATCCTGTAGCCAATATTTACTTTCGGCATGTGTAGCAGGGTAAATAAAATTGGTATTCAGATCTCCATAGTTATCAGGAAAATATTTTTGTGTGTAAGTAATAGCTTCTTCATACAAGCTATCGGACTTTATAAACTCTGTCTTAGGCGGTTTCTTTCGTTTTGGGTACTTCAAACGATTATCTTCATCATACGACCATTTTCCGCCTGCAGGCTTCTTATCCTCATCCAGCAATATATTTCTGCTTTGCCGCTGGTGTTTGTAAAAGTCTGTTTGGAACATTCTTTTCTTAGTTGAAAAAAAAGTCGAGATTTCCTCCGGAGAATTTAGAAATAAGGGTGTTGGGTACTTAATGTTCTCTATTTTATGGACGCTGGAAATTTTATGTATCCGTTGCTCCAACCAATAATCAGTAGTATCGATATAGTCAAAGGATGAAACACCTTTTGTTATTAAATAGGATATTAGTTTTCTAACATCGGCTAATTCATTGAATGCATCAATATATACAACTTCAACTCCTTTTGACTGCAGGTAATTTTCATAAAACTTCATGCCGGCTCTGTGAAAAGCGATTTTCCGTTTGTGAAAATTATATTGCCTGAAATAAAGCCATTCTTCTACAAGGTAAATAGTAGTACAAGTTGATGTGAGTATATTTTGCTCAAATAACTGATGTGGAAATACGATGCCAGTTCTATTCATCCTTTATTTCTGTTCATGCTGCATTTAACACTGCAATATTTAACTTCCTCCCAAACCTTTTCCCATTTCTTACGCCAGGCAAAAGGCCTGTTGCAAACCACACAAATCTTTTTCGGTAAAAATTGCCTTTTTCTGTTTTTCAATAGTACTATCAGTGATTATGCAAATAAAAGCCATGGTTTTCCATAAGCTTTGAAGTATAAGTTTTAAACTCATAAATGAGCATGATAGTCTCGTAATTCAATTTAAAATACCGCATTGTAAAGGCATGTTTTAAGAATTTTCTATGCCATAAAAAGACTGCCCCGTAAAACGGGGCAGTCGCATTTTCTTATACTAATAATCAGTTATTTTGGCATTAATACATTGTCTATTACATGAATAACACCGTTAGAGGCTTTTAAATCTGTGGCTGTAACTGTTGCTTTACCACCTTTCTCATCCTTCAAAATAACTTTCCCATCTACAATCGTGGCTGTTAATTTAACACCAGCCACAGTAGTGAGTTCAACTTTTCCCTTTCCTTTCCTAATAGCTTCCGTTACAGCGGCAGCATCTAAGTTGCCCGCTACCACGTGGTAGGTAAGTATACCGGCGAGTTTGCTTTTGTTCTCTGGCTTCAATAAGGTTTCTACAGTTCCTTTAGGCAATTTGTCAAATGCCTCATTGGTTGGGGCAAATACTGTAAATGGACCTGCACCTTTCAAAGTCTCCACCAAATCGGCAGCTTTTAATGCGGCTACTAAAGTAGTATGCGCCGGTGAACCGGATGCTACATCTACAATATCAGATTTCGTTTGGGCAAAAGCACTCATCGTAAATACACTGGCAGTAACCAGTAATAAAAAACTTTTCATTGATTTCATAGTTATTGTTTTTTGAGTTTAACAGCCTTCAACGCAAAAGGTTTAGAAAAACACGAAATTCACTTATGTGGCAAATAAGAGCAGGAAATATTTAAAAGTTACCGGCGTGGAAAATCTCTAAATGCCTAAGTAGCAGTATCAGGATACTTCATCTATCCATTCCTTGATTTTTTCCAGATAAATGCTCTTTTGATAAACTTCCTTTGACGCTCTTCCAGTAACCAAAAAATGAAGAATAGTATTCCGTAACAGTGTTTGAAATCCAATCTCTTGGTTCGCGCGTACCCTTGTAGCCAATATTGAGCGGATGTTCTTTGTAATAGATATTTTCTACTGAATAAGTCTCTGTAAGGGATTGAAACGAACCTTTAAACACCTGTATGCCGGAAATGTTTTTGCTCAAGGCTAACATGAAATCCATACATTGTTTACTTACCGGATGTTGCGAAAAAAATTTCGGTTCTACCAATAGAATTCTGTTGCCAATTTCCTCTTTATGCCAAATGGGGTCGAGGTTGTAATAGTTGTAAATGAAAGTTGGCAGAGCAGTATCAATTTCTAATGTTGTGGCCTCAGGCAAATACACTTCAGGCATAAACATCCCGGTTAATCGTAATGAAACCGGTGTTTCCAAAGTTTCCAATTCTTCATAAGATTTATCCAGATAAGTATTTGTCTGGTTAGAAAAAGTGAACTTATTTATGTTCTCCTGGTTGGCATAATACTTTTTAGTGCTGTTGGCACCTGCCACCCACTGCCAGCTGCAGGTATTACTTGCCCAATCACCATCCAGTAAATGATAGTACATCCATTTGGAGGGGTGTAACCAATGCGATTTGGCAATATTGCAAACCAAAGAAGCGGTGTACATTCTGCAATGATTGTGCATGTAGCCGGTAAGGTATAATTGATTGATGGCATCATCTATGCTCTGTATTCCCGTAGCTGCATTCAATATCTGAACCGGTATCTTATAATTTAATACAGGTTCCTGTTGTTGCCTGATATCCTTGCTTAAGTCCTTAAGCTGACCCACCCTTTGAAAATAGTCACGCCAGCATAACTCCTTAACGAAAGATTCAATCTGCCGTATCTCATATCCTTTTTCAAACAGGCTGTTAAGCACCTGTTTGGTGCTGATTACACCTCGTGAAATGTAAGGTGATAAATAGGTGACTGCGCCGTTAATGAAATTTCTGCTTTTACCATATTGAACAGGATCGACCTGCTCAATTTTTTGAAGTATAGCCTTATAATCAGTTGGAAAAATTCCATTCATGCTACCGTTTACTGATTTTGTTCATCGATATGGTTTTTTGCCGGCTACACCTAAAGCGGGCCATATCCGGATCTCTTTTTTTTGAATGCTTTTTACTTATGCCGCTATTCACTCTCTTTCGCCACAAGTTAAAACTGCTGCGTTTTAACTTTCGACGCATGAGTGAAATCACATCGGTTTCGGTAAGTGCAAACTGTTCTTTAATGGCTTCAAAGGGAGTACGATCTTCCCATGCCATTTCAATTATCCGGTCAATATCATTCTGTTCCATGAATATGAATGAATAGTGTGACGCTACATTTCACCCAACGGTAATAGATTACGCTATTACTTTTTGCTACATAGGCTGCCTGATTCACTATGCTTCGGGGAATGCAGATTATTTAATTTAGTATATCTGTAATAATTTTCAAGAATTCGTTTTCTTAATCCTCTTTCAATATCTACTCATTTTCAATTGCAGTATTTACCGCTTTGTAAATTGCAACTGAGTTTAGTAACAATAACTACAGCAATTTGTTTGGTTGTTTCAATTTCCGGGCGGAATAGCCGTGCAGGCCTTGTATATACTCCCGTTTTGCTTTCTGTAGTTCTCTCTGACGGAGCATTATAATGAAACGAAGGCGCAAAGATGATTGAGAACGTGGCCGACACTAAAATACCTGACCGCAGTATGCAGCTGTATTCTTCGCCTGAATAAAATTAGGGAATCAGAAATTTTTCTTATTCATTTCTCTCAATGCCAACAAAAAACCTGCTGTGAATAATAGCATAATCAATCCTGCGAAATAGGGTATTATTTCAGTCATTTTTCTTGCTATTTATTAGTTTTAAATAAATTCCGAAAGCTAATATAGAAGGCACCCAAATACCAATAAATATAGCATCATTGGTTTCTCCGTTGAAATATAATATTTCAGAGAAAATTAGCGAAAGAAAAGCCGCGACAAATAATAATTTATCAGTTGCTGAAAACATTTTAAGCATAGTACCAAAATTTTTTTATTACCTACATAGGCAATGCAAATGTAATTTAAAACTACAATTATAGTAATGAAATCAACCATTTCCTCAGTTAACCAACCGCTGTGCTGAATCAATAAGTTTGTAATATGTGAAGCGCGATGAAAAACACATGGGTAAAATATCCTAAAAAAGCGCAGTCAGTTTAACCTACAGGTGTGAAATAAAATTCTGGATCAGGCAAATTCATCGCTATAATAACTTTAGATGCACGCCAGCAATAAAAAGACAAAGCAATACCAGCACAAACAAAGGAATTTATTTATTCCAGGGATTGCCGGCTTTAAAGTGAAAATACTAGGCTGATAACATAAAAATAGCCAATAGCAGGGTATGGATAAGTATTAATGACGGAAACCAGATACCTGCTGCCAACAGTGTTGATAAAGCTATTTTGGCATGCTCAAGAGCGTGATATGCTGTACTAAACGCTATACAAAATACAACCTCCCGTCATTTGCAAAAGTGTTGCTGATGGATTGGGCGAGGTCTACCGATACAAATAGGGTTCCTTGTCGTCTATCATTTTTCTAATGTTTTCCAGGACTCGCTTCATGTAGCTTCTCCAAAAGGTTTTGGTAAACAACCAATTTATTGGATAAAGTAATGCAACTTCCGAATGCAGTGTATAGGTATATGTTATCAGTATTTTATTTGTTTCCAGTTCTGCTGTGCTCCATTCTCCCGTAAACTTATAAAATCCCAACATCCATGATTTAAAATCACTTACCTCAATCTTCCAGTATTTATTTTCGATTCTTTCTATTACGGTGTCCGTAGAAGCTTCACCGCCTTTATAGGAGAGTGACTTTGCAACAAATACCTTTTTGCTAAAACCGGGCTTGCCCCAATGCTCATCTTCCCTGCAGTAAATAACTTTAGGCATCACACCAAATCCGGTATGAACTTTTGAAACATCACATAACATTGGTGTTTTAAATGCTCTTTCTAAAGAACAAAGGTATACAGTACTTATTGTAGTTTTTGATATCATATCAACTCCAATTTTGCACTTTTAATGCTGCGAAGATATACTGCAAAAAGTAATGATGAATCACTACTAAATGTGATGCCCTTATTCAGTGCCTGGCGAGGATTTCAATTGCGATTTATTCGACAAATTGTACTTGAATCCAACACTCAGTGTCATTCCGTAATTGTTGATGTAATAATCATTAAAATAGTTCTCATTGGTAAGTGAAGTAAAACTATACTGGTAACGAAATGTTGCTGTAACGGCAAAGCTGTTTGTAATTGTGTACCCACAACCCATTTCAGCAAGTGCGCTAAAATCAAACTTTGAAGGGTCCGACAACGTCAGAGTTGAGTCACCTTCATAACTTAAGAAGGGGCCGTTAATAGTAAATACCGGAACAGTCATGGTAGCACTCAGTAGAACTGCAGGGCAAACACCAATACTTGCAAAACCAAAAAATTTATTCCCCACGCTGTAACCAAACTTCAGGGGAACGGTAAAATAATTATAGTGTGTTGAAAAGGAATAATTCTGTCCTGTCGGGTTTCCCTGGTCGTCTGTAATAATCAATTCGTTGGTATAGCCACGCTTTTCATAAAGCAATTCCGAACCAAAAGAAAACTTCTTACCGGTCACAAAGTCATAAGTCAGGCCAAAAGAAAAACCAGGCTGCGTTTTGTGAATTGCAAAAGCATCTGTTGCAATATTTGTCCAGCTGTAACCGCCTTTAGCACCAATGAAATGACTTTGTCCCGTAGCTGTCAGAGTGAAGCATAAGAAAAACAGCAATGAAGCAGTACCATTCATAATTGATAGCATGCTCTTCCCAATTTCAATTGTTGCTTTAACCTCCAGCATCCAAAGCCGTAAGAGCTGTTTGTTAACTTCCATTTCTTGATTTTCGCAGTCCATCAATCGCATTGTCTGTTCACCTGTTAAAACTGTTCTTTTGGAATTTTGCTTCATTTCCGGCTCTGTCTATTCAGCTATTTTACTCCCATGGCATTGTCGTTAAAGATAATTTCTTTAATCTCATCCTTACTGTTTTTCTTGTCAGACATAATCAATAGTTTGTCACCTTGCAATATTGTAGTAGTCCCGCTTGGAGTGATGTACTTATCATTGCGGTTAATCAAAACAATTAGCGAGGTTTTTGGAAATTTAAGTTGAAAAATTTGTCTGCCGATAGCGTTTGAGTTTTCATTGATCTCTATTTCAAAAAGATCGTTCTTAAAATTGTCAGACATTTCCAGTTCCAGCGGATACCGCGTTTTGAATTTTATAGGTTTAAATAAATACAGCCACTTTGCTACAATAGGAATGGTGGTTCCTTGCAGTATGACAGAAGCGAGCACAATAAAAAATACGATATTGAAAATCATAGCCGATTTTTCAACACCCTGAAGTAGCGGATAAGTTGCAAATACAATGGGAACGGCACCTCTCAGCCCCACCCAGGAAATAAGCAGGCGCTCCCTGTTTTTCATTTTAAAAAATAAAAGGCAAAGAAATACTGCAAGTGGTCTTGCTGCAAACATCAAAAAAAGCGCAATGACTAATCCTGTTCCAATGAAGGGCAACATTTGTTTCGGAAATACAAGCAGTCCAAGCGTGATAAACATGACAATTTGCATCAGCCATGCCTGCCCGTCATAAAACCGAATAATACTTTTTTTATGAATAAAATTCTGATTACCCAGAATGATAGCTGAAAGATAGACGGCAAGAAAACCATTGCCGCTAAAAAAAGTGGTAATGCTATAAGTGAAAAAAACAAGAGCCAATGTCAGCACCGGGTAAAGTCCGTCATAATCCAGATTGATTTTATTCAATGTCCAGGTCATCAGTTTGCCCAGCAGGAAACCTGCAAGTGCTCCGATAATCATTTGCTGAAAAAACAAAGGAATCAGGGAAGCAAATGATGCATCTTTATCAACGAGCAAAGAGGTAATACCAATAGTCAGGAAGTAGGCCATCGGGTCATTGCTTCCCGACTCTAATTCAAGCAACGGCCGTAAATTTCCCTTTAATCCTATGTTTTTTGAGCGAAGAATAGTAAATACCGCAGCAGCATCTGTGGACGATACAATGGCGCCGATTAAAAGTCCTTCGGTAAGGGTAAAGTCAGAAATAAGAGTTATGAATAGTCCTAAAGAAACAGTCGTGAGCAATACGCCCAAAGTTGATAAGGTAACACCTTGCCACAAAACAGGTTTTACACTTTCCCATTTTGTTTCCAGTCCGCCTGAAAATAAGATAAACGAAAGGGCAATAACACCCAGTGATTGTGCAAGGTTGGGATCGTCAAACTGGATGCCGCCAATGCCATCCGAACCTGCAAGCATTCCCATTACCAGGAAAATAACAAGAGCGGGAACGCCAAGTTTCCCTGTTGTCTTACTGGCAAGAATACTCAGCAATAAAAGTATGGAGCCAATCAGAAGTATATTTTCCGAAGTTAGTATCATTTATCATATCAAGTGAACAAAATTAAAATTATGTGCGCAACATTCCGGATGCAAAGGTTAATAAGCGAAGTAACGCTTTTCGAAGTACAATCTGTCTACAGATCACCATGGTCGATCAGTGTCAGCATGCTCCAAAAGTCAGAATCACCAAACCGCTACTAATTACCATGCATCCGTTTGGCGATCCTACTTTTATCACCTGTCAATAACTATTTTTTGTGTTGCTGTTCCCTGTTGTGTTTTCACAAAAACAAAATAAACTCCATTGTGGTCAAGATGTAAATTTGTTGTTTTGTGTGTTGCCATTGTCTTTAGTATTTCTTGTCCTTGCAGGTCTGTAACAACTATTTCAGCATGGCCGGCAGTTGTAAAAACGGTGAATTGTCCGTTCGATGGATTGGGGTAAATAATGCAGTGTGTATCTGAGACAGGATCAGATACAGAAGTCACCGATGGATCATAGCCCCGAAGATTTATTTCTGCTATGGATGTCCTGACATCATCATTGAAAGAACTTAAAGCCGAAAATTTTATGTAACGGCCTGTGGTATTGGCAAACAGGACATACTGCCTGATGCCTGTTTGAAAAAAAGTTCCGGATGCCACCGCTGTGCCCCAGTTAACGGTATCTGTGGTGATGTAGATCTTGTAGTCTTCAATTCGGCCTTCCCAGGGTGCAACGTTGTTCTTGTTTGCCGTGTAATAAAATTCATTGAGTACATAAGGCTTACCAAGATCGATTACGATCTCATGCGGCCGTGGATAGTTGTTTCCCCAGGGAACATGGTAATACGTATTCAGATCCCCGTCAAATGCTTTGGTACCATTATAACCTGCTTGCGAAGGTGTTGCAGATACAAGGCTCCATCCTGCTTGTGGAATCTCCTCGAAGTGACCTGCATGCGCCTCCGGAACGGTAACGCTAAAACTGATCTGATCAGAACCGGTTAGTTGAATATTACCAAGATCAATTCCCGAAACAGATTGGTCCCACCATTTTGTATCGGGGCTTGTACCAGCGTTGAATGTATTTCCCGGTAGGTAAATGTCTCCGGCATTGCCCTCGGTTGGAAAAAAACTTTCCAGCTCGAATAATCCGTCTGCCTGTTCTATCGAATGGGCATAGTGCTTCATCGGTGTCATGTCCTGCAAGGTATTGGAGGCAGGTACCTTTGTATCTGAATGCCAGATCAGCAAACCTAATTCTACAGGAAAGAGCGAATTGCCCATGGTGCTTTGCTTCCGGGCTTCAATAGTAAAGAATTCGAGTGAATCATGCAGGTTTCTGAAAACAACAATGGAGTCTCCATCAGCTTTTAAAGTAATGGTATGTGTTCCCGGCCCGGGTTCAATTACATGACCCCAGTTATGCTGCGCAAGAAATGGGCCTCCAACGGGTTCCACATCATTCATGCCGCCCGACATCAGTGTATAAAACCATGTTCCCCCGGAATCATACTCTGTATCGTACGTATCAGGCAAATGGAAAATGCCATGACCACTCTCATGAAGGGTCATGAACAGGTTATTCGATACATCCCATGGTGCTTTCAATACAGAACCATAAATGTAATTGACTTTAACTCCATTACTCAGTGTCCAGTAAGGTCCATGTCCGCCGCCCACACCTGCAGGTCCCCACTTACTGCTGATGATCATCACGGAACGCAATCCTCCGGCTTCATCCGGGCTCAATGCATCCCAGTTATAGGAAGGATTATTTACAATTACCGATTCCAATGCATCCTTCCATAACAGAATACCGGCCTGCCAGCCAATGGATTCGTAATACGTGGAAAGGAAGGGGGCCGTATAAAAGAAAACATCCTGATGCAAAACAACATTACGTCTTGTTTGCTCATGCCAGTACTTCCTGAAGGTGCGTTGTATGCCGGTTTCCAGGTAAGTAATCCCATTGAGGATACTATCCAGTTGAGCAGCACTTACCGTTGCTGCCGCATCAGGATAGTCGATGTAAATGGTTATTCCATGAATGGGAGTGTTGGCATCTGTCTGACAAATTCCGGGCAAGCTGAAGTGCAAAAGAAAAATAACCAGGTACAATAAGCCTCGAGGCTTTTTCATGATTCAGCTTTATCAATCCAATTTATTCCATTTCTATTACAAAGCGCCCTGGCAAATTTAAATATACCCGGGTTTCAAATGTAATAGTACTCAAGATTAGTCCTCTGTGAATCATATCTTGTATCAATCTCCTAAAACAATTCATCTTTCTATTTCTTCCTCATCCCAATTTTCTTGTAGCCAACTACCTATATTAAAGTTTTAATCAGCAACTACTACGTTATGCGCTCGGGAAAATAGGGAATGATAACGTAAAACACCTCCGCAGCGCTACTGCTTAATAATCACTATTACTTAGATTGTTTCAGACTTGATTCTTAGCTTCCGATAAATAGCGTCGCAATTTCTTTTGTCAGGCTGTTCCAAATGGCCTTTTGAGCATAGGAACCATTGCAAAGTACAGTAATGCCAAATTTTTGTTCGGGATACATCATCAATATGCAGCAAAACCCGGGGTTGTTTCCAACGTGAAAAACAGATTTACCTAATTCGTCATCATTGTAAATCCACCAACCCCATCCGATAGAGGTTTTCTTACCAGGAATCTCTCTTTGCATGGTCCACATCTCTGACAATGTATGGCGATTGAGATTTCCAATGAATGCGGTATCTGAATACATCCTCAAATTATAATGCATCCACAAGTTCAGTTCATAAGCAGATGATATTAAATTACCACTTGGATTGTGTTCATAATCCTCACCATAAACTTCATAGCTTTTTAGGTTTACCGGCCTTTCATTCAATACAGGTTTTCTTTTATTGTCTATGCCTAACGTATTCAGCCTTTTGATACTTTTTGAATTGCCTGCCACTATTTGCGGAATAGCCAGATAGGAAGCGTCAATATCTTCATAGTAGTAGGTGCTCCGATACATTTTTACCGGTTGAAGTATATTCTGCTCAATATATTCATCAAACCTTTTCCCTGAAATTTTTTCTATTACCATGCCCAGGAGGTCATATGCAGCATTACTGTAGGTCCGGTGGCTCATTTCTTCTCCGGGAGAAAAATTTAACTTTTTGTTACTTAAATTTTGAATGCATAGTGAAATGGAAGTAGTATCGTCAGGAGACTCTTTAAGCTTGTTGTCCCACATCAAGCCGGACGAGTGGGTTAACAAGTGACTAATCTTAATGTCTCTGTATCTTTTGTCCTTCATTTTAAAATCCGGGAGGACGTCACATAATTTATCATCCAGGTTCAACTTACCGGCTTCAACCAACTGCATTATTGCTGTTGCAGTAAACAGCTTTGATATGGATGCTACATTAAACATCGTGTTATCTGAAACGGGATAATTGTTTACCAAATCAGTAGTGCCATACTGTTTTGTAAAATCATCATTATTATAAACGATTCCAATAGATAGCCCAACTATCGCATACTCATAAATATACTTACTGACGATTGAATCGATAGCAGCAACTTTTTGCTTACCTGCTTCCTGCGAAAATCCATTCGAGAAAATAAAAATTAGCATCAATATGATTACTCCTTTTGTCATATTTCTTTCCTGCCTGAAACGGATTATAAATCTGTGATCAATGCCACTTTTCCAAACAAACTCAAATGCATAAAAACAAACGTGTTCTAATCGCAAAAGTGGCATCCGGGAACATCACTCCAGTTACAAGTCGGCTACCTGTTGCTTTAACGGCATCAATTAAAGCCACACCAGTACTTTAGTTCCCTTTCTAAAACTTCCTCATTCATTAAAATCTTCATTCTTAAAATCAATCTGCTCTTTAACCCTTTCAATAATTTGCATCATTTTAAAATCAAACCATTGCTGCCTGTACGCTCCGGAATTGTCAATCTCCCATTTAAAGTTTCGGAATGGCTTTCGCTTATTTAATGCACTGATCAATCTGGCCTTTAATTTTATATCATCAACATGTTCTGCAAAAGCGGTCATTATTTTAAAGGTATCATGTGATTCCAATCCTTCGAATTCAAAATAATCAGCCTGGTTATCCGCTATCTCTTTGTATTCCTCCTCCCAAAATTCTTCCTCCGCCCCAATCCATTTGTCCAAATTGAGCACTGTTTTAATCTGACCGGTCTTGAGGTTATAAAAACATCGCATACCAGAATTCAGGTTGTCAGCAATTTCAGCTATTTGCTTTTCAGTTAGTTTCATGCAGGATGGATTTACTTTCGTCTCACGTTTGTATTTCTGACGATTTGGGTTCCTGAAGTTTCGTTCAATTCCACCAAGCCAATACCAAATTAGTAAAACTAAAATACAAATTTTCAGCTCAGCCTAAGTTGTCAGAAGCAAAGGGTTTTGCGCAGTATCAATGAATGATATACTTTTTCTGTTCGCACTTCGTGCCCACACTAATAACACAATCAACCCTGCTTTATCTATTTGCCAGCATACTACACTGCCACTCAACCTGGCAGGGTCTACCTACGCTTTCCCGCTGAAATGCGGGACAGGTCCCGCTGAGAAGTGAGGCTATTCAACACAGAATTAAATCGCTGCTTTGCTACGCTACGAACGTTTAATCATTATATGTTTTGTGACGTAGTTATTGTCCTACTCTTACTTTAAGATTTGGCAATTCGACTTGTAGCTTCACTTTTGCTTTCAATGCTTTAAATACTCTCATTAATGTGTCAATAGTTGCATTACTGGCATTACTTTCCAGTCTTGAGATTTGAGCCTTCTGGACGCCTATGAGTTTACCTAATTCTTCCTGCGTCAAGTGCCGTTCCTGGCGAGTTTGTTTAATGGCCTTACCAATTAAATCCATTTGAAATTCGTATTCAAACCTATCTCTGTGGGGTGTACCTATTTTTCCGATAAGTTTATCTTGAACTTGATCCAATGTGTATGTTTTCATTTCTTTTTCATTTTAAGTTTTTCCTTGTCTTCAAAATATTTTGTGCGAAGTTGTTTTGCT
Organism: Chitinophagaceae bacterium; assembly: GCA_016704325.1. Classification (GTDB taxonomy): domain Bacteria; phylum Bacteroidota; class Bacteroidia; order Chitinophagales; family UBA10324; genus JACCZZ01. The sequence continues at coordinate 48,434 of JADJAG010000004.1, read as the reverse complement.
TTTAGAATTTCGTTGTCTGGAACTTTGCTCCGCTTCTTTATAAAACCATGTGTCGAAACAACCAATGTATTGTGTGCATTTGTTTTGTCCCAAAAGGCAAGTAGTCGATATTGCAACCCCTGGTAAAGTGTTCTAAACTCCCAAATTTCGTCATTCAGTTTTTTGAAAAGATCAGCATCGTGTTCAGCCTGTGCCTTACGAATATTGTAAAGAATTTTTTCGTAGTGTTTCCTATCAAGTTTGCTCAAAAAAGCAAATGCTTCTTCTAAAAATATGATCTGGAAAGTTTTATCCATCTATTTGAAGAATTTCCTTGCAAAGATAAATGGAAGTTTCGTTAAAAAGAAACTTATATTCGCGAAGCAGGTTCACTACTATGCTGCCGGAATTACGAAATAGCCTTTTCCTCAGGGCGTCAATATACCGGTAGAGGGGTCAGCATGGCCGAAATAAACAACGATTACGATTTGAAACTTCGTAACTACTCAGCCGAAGGGAAAAATAGCACACGGATGACACGGATTTGACTGATCAGCACAGATTAAAACAATTTTGAGTTAATGCTCAATACAAGAACTGTTCTGATAAAAGCGGATTGAAAATGATCAAGTAAAAATTAAATCCGTAAAAATCCGTCCGATCAGTGTTATCCGTGTTCCATTTTGAATCTTCATCTACTGAGTAGTTACGAAACTTCAAATACAAAATGATACGATTTGATACGTTTATATTTGATTATGATACGAAGAATGTCATCGTTTTCAGTTGTGGGGTTTTCCTGTACGAATTCGACGGGTGTATGAAAAAATTGCATTTCTCAGCGATAAAATAATACAAGCGCGAAGACGCCAAGACGCCAAAAAAACGTTGCATATTGTTCCTTTGTGATTTTCTTCGCGACTTCGCGTCTTGGCGCTAAAAAAGCAAGGCGCTCAGGTAAAGGCTACAGTATTAAGTGCAATTTGTCAGCGATAAAATAATACAAGCGCGAAGACGCCAGGACGCCAAAAAAAAACGTAGCATATTGATCCTTTGTGATTTTCTTCGCGACTTCGCGTCTTGGCGCTAAAAAACCAAGGCGCTAAGGTAAATGCTAAAGCATTAAGTGCAATTTGTCAGCTATAAAATGATACAAGCGCGAAGACGCCAAGACGCCAAAAAAACGTAGCATATTAATCCTTTGTGATTTTCTTCGCGACTTCGCGTCTTGGCGCTAAAAAACCAAGGCGATAAGGTAAACGCTACAGCATTAAGTGTAATTTGTCATACACCCAGTTGATGTTGGAATTGGTTCATAAGGTTGCGCAACATAACAAGCAGGATTGCTGTGTACCTACATGAAAAAAAAAAAGAGATCAGCTGCAAAGCAGTAATTGTGAAACATAATCTGTACCAAATGGTATTGCAAAATCGGAAACAGCAACATATCTGCAAACTTAAATTATCGCTGCCCGTCTGTCTGAAATCGCGCAAATTTTATTAAATCCCCCATAAGTAGCTGGGCGATTTCAATATTTGTTAGGTCATTGGTATTATTATATTTCATCATTGTTTTATTTTATCGTGTAACTCACATTGCGTCCGCTCCCTTGTTTTTCAATCAATCCTTTTTTAAGCAACTCCGACAAAATACGTTTTACGGTTGGTGCAGGTATCGCCAATTTTTCGGCAATTTTACCCGACTGAATGTTCGGACGGTTTTGGATAATCATAAAATTGATTTTTCCCTGGGCGAAAGCTTTGTTTCCAAACCACTTTTATTCAATTTCGTTATTAGTTGCAATTGAATATTTGACAAGCAACTCAAAAAGAACTGTATCCACACGGTTATATCTTCGTTGGGGCGTTGTGCCTGACAATTTCTAAGTACCTGATAATATTCGTTTTTTCGGTTTTCAATTTCGTGCTCAAAACTCACGTATTGTATCCATTTGTATCCCTTTCTGAGTAACAAAAACGTTGAAATCAAGCGACTTAACCTGCCGTTTCCGTCCTGGAAAGGGTGAACGCTCAAAAAATCATAGACAAAAGATGCTACTTTGATTAACGGGTGCACGTCCGTTTCGGAATTATACCAATTGAGCAACTGCCTTATAGCATCTTCGGTGGCAAATCCCGCTTCGGTGGTTTGAAAAATGATTTGTCGTGTACCGTCAGGAAATGAAGCTTCAACTGCGTTGCTTTGTTGCTTATAATTGCCTTTATGCCATTGGTCGTTGACGCTGTATTTCATCAAAACATTGTGTAAACTTTTTATGTGACTTTCGGAAAGACTGATGTTCACATAAGATTCCGAAATCAAATCCAATACTTCAAAATAACCGACTACTTCCTGCGAATCTCTGTCGGCAAGTTTTGTAATGTCAATTTTTTGAAGCATCACATCAACTTCTTCATCGCTCATTTTGTTGCCTTCAATGCGGTTTGAAGCTCCTACACTTCGCACGGTTGCAAGGCTTTTCAATTCTTTGAGGCTTTGTCCTTCTTTTCGTTCAATGGCTGTCCAATTTGCATCAAAACGATCGATTTCACTGATTAAATTAATCAGTGTCCAATCAATTTTTAGTTTGAAATTGTATACTTCGATGTTCATTTTGATACGATTTGATACGCAAAGATACGATTACGATTTGAAATTACAAACACAAAATGATACGATTTGATACGTTTATATTTGATTATGATACGAAGAGTGTCATCGTTTTAAGTTGTGGAGTTGTCCTGTACGAATTCGACGGGTGTATGACAAATTGCATTTCTCAGCGATAAAATAATACAAGCGCGAAGACGCGAAGACGCCAAAAAAACGTAGCATAGTGATCCTTTGTGATCTTCTTCGCGACTTCGCGTCTTGGCGCTAAAAAAGCAAGGCGATAAGGTAAACGCTACCGCATTAAGTGCAATTTGTCAGCGATAAAATAATACAAGCGCGAAGACGCCAAGACGCCAAGACGCCAAAAAAACGTAGCATATTGATCCTTTGTCATTTTCTTCGCGACTTAGCGTCTTGGCGCTAAAAAGCCAAGGTGCTAAGGTGTTGCTCAACCTGGCAGGGTCTACCTACGCTTTCCCGCTGAAATGCGGGACAGGTCCCGCTGAAATGCGAGGCTATTCAACACAGGATTAAATCGCTGCTTTGCTGCTCTGTGCGCGTCTATTCCTTATACGTTAGCGGCTGGTTTTCCCCTGTCATTGCTTGAGAACTTTTCCCTTCATTACTGTTACTTTGTCGTTGCGTAATTCGTAAAAATAAATGCCGTTTGCAAGCTGCTCTGTGTTTGTTGACATGTAGTTTGTAAATGTCTGTTGCAATACTCGCTGTCCAAGAAAGTTGTAAAGAGAAACAACTGCCTGCTCGTTGTCAGCGTAAGAAAAAGTAAGTTGAGTAGAAAAGGGATTTGGAAACACTTTCAATTTTTCAATGTCGGACTGCTCTGCAATCCCTGTTTCACATTTACTTACAGTGTTTGAGTAATCGTAAGAGTCTATAAAATTTGGGAACCCGTAACTTGCCGCGTGTCCGTTTAGGTCAATTGCAGCATCAACATAATTACAACTTGTGCCAGCATTGTTAGGTGAACTAATAACTCCAAGATATGAGTTGCCAACAAAAGGTGACCGAGCAACATAAATTTTACCATCAGTAGCCAATTGCAACCCTAAATAATTGTAAGTGCCAGCTACTAAAGTTTTTGATGCAACAACTGCTGTTGGATTCCCACCACCGGCACTCAAGTCAAATTGATAAACTCCATTTCCGTTTAAGTTACAAGCAATATATAGTTTGGAATTATCCGGAGAAAAAGAAACACCGTAATAGCTCCAAAGTGGATTGGTCTGTATTGAAACTACATTACTGACTATTCCTGTGTTATTGTCAAAATCAAAATATTCAGCGATTGCAGGAGTTGCATTTCCATTGACTAGAGCAAGTTTTTGTCCATTTGGCGAAGCTTTAAGTTGTCCTACGGCTGTCCATGTGTTTGCTCCCTCTATAGGATGAACTGAACCGACATGAGAAATTACTGTGTCAATAATGCCTGTTGATGATAAACGATAACAGTGAAACGCATCAGAATGAAATTTGTGGACGATAATCCAATAGTCAACCCCATTAGCATGTCTAACTCCTGTCAGCTTTTCTGTAACAGTATCAAGAAGTAGTAGGTTTTTCTCACCATTGATTATCCCGCCTAAACCATTGTCAAGGCAAATGTCAATTATGGAATACCTAAACCCATACTGTAAATTATGCGCAAAAAAATCATCTGTTGTCAATAGATAAAAATATCGGCTGCTTCCTGGTTGTGGAACAATTAAAGAAGATTGGGTAGATGATATCGTGCTAAGTAAGCTATCCCCATTTAGCATGATTTGATGATTCTTATTCCAAGCGGTGCTACCGTCACAATAGAACAATAAGGCACCGGAACTGTCGCAAATAATTGCGCTGCCCTCAGCATGGCAAGTTCCGAATGGACTGCAATCAATTAAACCAACTTGTCCATTGTTTATTACAACGGGACTTCCACTATTAAAATCTAATCCTGCATGGTCACCAAAATACCAAATGTTCCCTTGCTTCTGTCCGAAGCAGAAAAGTGGAAGGAAGAGAATAATTATCAAAAATTTTTTCATTGCTCGTCTGTTTATGTTTACGATGTCGGTGCGATGCGCGTCAAACTTGCCACTAACGACGAACGGGGCTTTGCGTTGGTGTGCATTTGAAACAATCAACTGCATGCCAGCAATAAAGTTAACTAAATGAAACACTTTTTATGCTTGCACTTCGTGTCCAATAACGCAAAAGCCCAGGTAGCGGCTGCCCTGCTTTCCGTCCAAAGACTGTCAGCCCGAAGTTTGCAGAGAAGTTTGTAGAAGCGATTTACATTCATGGCTGTGTCTTTGCAAGTTTTACCCGAAGTCTAGGATTGTTTTTATTAAATGTCCAACTGTCAAGTAAGAATAAAACAACTTTACTTGTTTCAATCATTACATTAACAGCATCAACTCTATCTTCAGTTGTGATGAAATTATCTTTAGCGCTTACAGCACTTGCAAATTTCATTGGCTCATTATCTTTTGTCGTTGTTGAAATAATAAAATGTTTCTCACTTAAATGAATGTAACCCGATGAGTTTTGATAAAGTGGTTTAACCCATTTGAATTTCTCGTCAAGCCCACTTAGTTTATTGACAAGATAAGTGTCCGTTAAGTTTTTACCTGTTTGCTCGTCAGTAAAATCTTTAATTGGTGTCCCTCCGATGAACTCAACGGTAACTTTGTGTGGATCCTTTACTAAAGCGGTTGCAAAAAACCGAAGAGCGTTGTCAAGTTGCAGTCGGACAAGTGGAGCTCCACAAATAAAATTCTCCTGTCTTACAAGTAAGATAAAACCAGCAATTAATGACATTGAACGATTAAAAACAGAAACAGCCATAAAGTCAAGAGGGAACAAAAAGGAGTTGTCAGCTTTCATCAGTATTGTTGAACAATACCTCACATCACACTCACTTCAATCCTGTAGAGGCTGGACTTGTGCCATAGGGATCCCTACGGGATGAGCCAACCGGAGTATTAGATTTACAGTAGTGCAAAGAATTATGCCGCAGAAAAAGGATTGTTTAAAACTATTTTTCTTGCAACTTTTAAAAGTAAGCGGACGCTTTATGATAGAAAGCGGACGCTTGCGCTAAACGGTGTGGTGCGGTTGCGAAGGTTTATTTTTTTGAGGGTGGGAGATTTTTGTTCTTAAATTTTTCCTGGGAAGGTGAAAAAATTCTCTCTTGCAAGCTTTGCTTTGTGGGCTGGCTTGTAGTGTTGGCATTTTACATTCTTTCTATTAGTGTTTCAATCACCAACTTAAATGCTTCTTCGTGATTATACTTTTCATCCGGTCTTAACAAAGCAACGATGTCACCTAAAAAATCATCGTCTGTTTCCTTCCTCTCAACATTTATCAGAAATTCTTTCTTTGTTGGAATTGGCTTCTCTAAGGAAAACTTCATGTATTCTTTGTAGCACTGAATAATCAAGTCAGGATTAATTTTAGAATGTGTCAATGCTTTCCACAAGTCATATAAATCTCTGCCCTTTCTTCGCTGATACAATGCTCTCAATTTTGTTCCTAACAATTCTTCAATTTTGTAAGTGGTCAAATCACACTGTCCATTAAACCACGATGACTTGACTGCAAATGCTTTTTTCTCCCAACCTAAAACAGTAAAATGTTCCCTGCAATTTGTTTCAATTTTAAGTTTGAGATTTTGAACCGGAGCAAACTCTGAATCAAAGCGACAAAGAATTGTGTTGTTGTCCTTCCTCTGGTCAACATTTGATCTCCCAAGAAATGAAAGTGCTTTCTGCAAATGTTGAATCGTTTCTTTTATTGGTTCGGAACGAACTTGAACCAAGTCAATGTCCTCTGAATATCTAGGTTGCGGTTGTAAATAAAGTTTGTGCAAAGCTGTTCCTCCTCTGAAAGCTAAGCTGTCAGCAAGAAATTTGTCTGAATAAATTTCTACCAATGCTCTGCAAATGACAAGGTCTTGTTCAACCTGCTCGTTTGTTTGCCACGGAACATTATTGCTCCATTCTGTTATGTATGCTTGTGGAATCATTAATCAATTTCAATTTCAGTGTTCACCATCAATTTCCATTTATCGTTTATCAGGTTTTTATTTTTTTCTCCCGATGCCTTTAATGGAATCAAATAAAATTTTACACCTGACTTTTTACTTACCGAAAAAAGTCTTTCCGCAAGCTCTTTCTTATCTAGAATTTCTTCAAGGATAAAACCTAACCGTTGCAGAGAGGATGCAGTTGCATATTTTATTGTTGCTTCATTTATATCATTCCGCTTAATTGCATCTGTCAAATCATTGATAACAGTTGCAGCCCTGTTAAGTCCACCTATTTTCTTTTCATAACTAATCAAGTCAATGGCTGTCAGCAACGGATTTGAAATGTTGATGTAGCCCGTTTCAGTTTTTCTTTTTTCAGTAAGTGTGTCGTGTGGAAGTTGTCTGGTGCTGATGTAATTTATTTTAAGTCCCTTCCTGTTTGTGGTTCTCAATACAGGATAACTTGTTACAATAAAATACTCCTGCGGCTGTTGGTGCGATGCCCCATGCAATGCTGCTGCATTTAAAAGGGCTACATAATACTTGCGGTCTAAAGATTTCATCAGTCCGTCAATAAACATAGCTGCCGGCAAAATGCCCTTTGATGCGTATTGTGGAGGCACTATAACATAATAGCCCTTGAAAACAGATACGATTTTTTGTTTCTGAACCAGGCGGCTTAAACCAAACTTTATGCTAATATCGGTATCTTCTTTAAATGCGGCTTTTATTTCAATCAGGCTGAACGATAGCTTGCCTTTAGATTGGCAGTTGTCAATCCAATCAGACATCCTGTTATAGTTACGGGCAGAAATCATGTTGAAATTTTTTGCGAAAAGTAGTGAATAATGCTGCTTTGTGCAAAATATTTCCAAATCAAATTTTGAACTTGTTGTAAACAATTACGCTATGTCCTTGATTTCAAAGCTGTGTGTGGATTTTCATCATCATCCAGGTATATCAGCAGATTTCTTTCCAGGATATTCTGAAAAGTCATTTGGGAATTTTGTACTCTCTGTATTAGACATTTTTTTTGTTGTTTCCGTCAAGGCATACATCATTACGGTGAAGTATTTCTTTCCTGACTCTGTTTCACTCCAAAGTTTGTAAGCCCGGTGGCCTCGGTTTATCTTGATTGTATTTTCTCCGTTCTGTCCGTCTTCCATCTTAAACAAAACTCCCGGTCCATAATTCGTTAAGTCAATCATGTTCCCTTTTGTTTCGTCTGACTTTTTAAGCTTCTTGTTTATTGCATCAACAGCTTTTTATTTATAAGGATTACTGTGCCTGACGCAGTTCGAGTGATTAAATGGTTTAGCCATCAAATCACTTTGAGTTATAACCCAAATCCAAACAACCATGCAAAAAAAGGTGGGGTCAGGATGCCGGAATGCCCTTTACACAAGGGTCAACTTGCCGGAAAACTCACCAAGCGGTGGGGTCAACATGCCCGGAACAGGGCGTCAGGATCGCTGGAACGGAGGGTCAGGATGCGCTGGAGTAAACAGAAGGAGTCCCTGTCCTGATTGCTCAGGAGATGCTATAGATGATGGGTAGAGCCGGGAAGAAGAATTCTAACTACAGGGGTTTTCAATTCCGGCAACAAAACAATGAGCCTATAGAGCTGAACACAAATGTATTGTTGAACAATATCCCTACGGGATGAGCCAACCGGAGGATTAGATTTACAGCAGTGCAAAGAATTATGCCGGAGAAAAAGGATTGTTAAAAATTGTTTTGCTTGACAACTTTTAAAAGTAAGCGGACGCTTTACAATGGAAGCACAAGGGACGCTTGCGCCAAACGGGGTCAGTATGCCGGAAATCTCCTTTTAGAGGGGGTCAACATCCCGGTAGAGGAGCCAATATGCTCCGGAATATACATTTCCGGTTGAAAATTTGAACAGGCTTTTCAACACAGGATTAAATCGCTGCTCCGCTATGCTGCGTGCGTTTAATCCTTATATGTTATCTGCAGTTCTTCCTTCCTGTCCGAAGGTTTGTCGTGTCAAGTTAGCACTGTCTGTCCCCGTGCGTTGGCTACACTATGCTGCTCATATGGTCTATGTCCTGTTTGTTGAAGTCCCACTTGATTACTTGTATCCGTCTGTTTGGTTTGAACTCTAAAACATCTTTGCGATTATATGTCTGAAATAATTTAGTCAATGTCGTTCCCATTCCTTGCGGACTTAAAAGGATTGCATAAATCGGAAGTGCAATGCTTGAATATCCGATTAGTTGGGAAAGATTGATAAGAGAAAGTGTTGTGTTTTTACACTCTACAAAAACCAATTCAACTTTGTCTTCATACTCAATAAAACCTGTGATGTCTTGACGAATTTGGAATGTCGTAAACTCTGGGAAAAACTTTTGGTAATTGAGTTGCATAATGAAATTACTAAGGTCGCTGTCGTGAGTGTCAAGCACATGAATTTTTTTTGCCTTCTTCCCAAACCTTTGTTTCAAGTCGGTTGTCAGCCACTTGATAATGTCAGGATACATTTCTATTTCATTTTTATACATGTTCAAACTTTTTGTAAGTAGCAACCTAAGCACTTACAAATTTCTTTGAAGCCGTTGAAATGTTGCCCGTTAATTTCTGCTGGTAATTTTTCGTGTGTTTCGTGAGAATGATTGTCTTTGATTTTTTCTCTCCTCGCAACTCCTGTGCATAATGCTAGTCGTCTTGTAAAGTTTTCCTTGTTGTGCTCTACAAGTTCTGCAAGTGCTTCGTTCTTGTGAGAAACATAAAAACCGATGTTCTCAAAATCTTCTGCGTAAATCTTTATCTGATGTTCTTTTGCCCAACTCGTTCCTGTTCCGCCTCGGATGTTTGGATGTCCGTAACCAATATATTGAATGGCAACTTTCAGGGATTGTGTGAGTTGACAAATTTGCGGTGGTAATAGCCAATTCTTGTTTGAGATTTCAATATACACACGATGTCTGCCTGTTTGGTCAACATTTGATTTGCGAACAAAACCAGTTACATCTGCGATGCCTCGCAAAAATTCTTTTTTGTTTGCATTAGTTGTTTCAAAGATTGGTTCGGGAATTAGGAAGTCGTGAAAACTAAATCGGGTGCCGTTAATGAGAAACTTAATGAACAGCCAAGCGATGTCCTCTTTTATCCAAGTGAGGACGAGTGAAATTTTATCGCCTGTAATTTTCTGAACATTGATTCCCATTTGTTGCAAGCGATAAACAACAGGGTCAAGTGAAGTTTGAATATGCAAGCGTTGGTCAAAAACTTTTGTGATAGCTTTTGATTCAAGAGTTTTATACTCAAAGTCAATGATAATTTTCTTTGCATCACTGTTGTATTGAATTTCACCGTGCCCAGTGATTAACCCAAGTAAGTATGAAATATCTGCGGTGAGAAAATTTGAAATTTTATTCTTTTCCATTATAGGTTAAATCCTGTATTAAAGTCATTAAGAAATTGTGGCGGGACTAAACCTCTAATACGGTTCACATTTTGATTATTTCCAAGAACAAACCCTGTTTCCAATAATGGAAATAAATTTTTTATTCGGCTTATTCTTCTATTCCATGCATTATAGCCAGGACGATTTTGAAAACCTCTTGGTTCTAAAGCAGAGATTAAGATTAGGGGTATATTTTGGTTTGAAAGAAAATATGCTCGAATTTCCAATCCATATTTATCTGTTCCGGGAGCCCAAACATAATATGGTGCTGTGTTTGAATTTAAAGGCAGAGGGAAGTTATTTGTCATAGTTGCATACTGGTTGATGAAACTAGCTTGCCTAGTATTAGGCATTTCAACTTCTATGTTCATATTCCTTACTGGATTAGCCAAATACCCTACAATGGTGTAAAATTGTTGTTGTGTCATAAAATAGGTTTTCTAAAAATTAAAAGATACTCATGCACTTTGTTCACGATGAATTTAAAAGGATAGCCCAATGGTCGCATGTTGTTGTATTCGGGTTGTCTATCCCAAATAAGAATATCTTCAAATGAAAAACCTGCTTCTTGTGCTATTCTTGCTGTGTCAATGTGCAATGGAAAAAATTTGTCCTTCTTCCGTAAGTCCATAACATTCACGATGAAGTAACCTTTTGGCTTTATCACCTTGTAAACTTCACCGCAAACCGATTTGAGAGAAGAAAGAAACTCGTTGTAATCTTCAATGTTTCCTAAATCCTCTTTGCGGTCTGAGTAGTTTCTGTTTTCTTTCATGTCTGCCGTTCTCTGTCTATTGAGTATATCCCAATATGGAGGAGAGGTAACACACAAGTCAATTGAGCTTGCCTCAACTTTTTCAGAAAGTTTCCTTGAGTCGCTAACAAGATATATATTTTCTAAGCCGTAAATGGGAATGTTGTATGAGTTGGTTGCCCTATTGATAAATTGTTGTTTGTATTCAGAACTTAAATCAAACCCGATAACAGCTTTTTCTTTTTTCAGTCCTGAAATTAGCGTTGTGCCTGAACCTGCGAAGCAGTCCAAAATTTTTCCCCCGTTCGGTTTGCAGAATGTGTCAATGAGTTTTGAAACTAATTTAATTGTGAAAATTGCTGGATGATGTAATTTCTTTTCTTCCTCTGTTTTTCCTAAGTCACGCCAAATGCTGAAAGAATTTTGCAACCACTCTTTGCCTGTCAAATTGTTTGTTTTGTTGACTGTCTTTCTTGGTTGAACTAGAAAAAGATTTTCAAAAGTTAGTTGCGGGTCTTTTACTGTTTGGTTGATGCTTTTGTATCTTTTGTGGTTCTCTGTAAAAGTTTCAACTGTTCCAATTCTACCAAGTACTTGTTGAATGGCAGCTTGTGGAATTACTCCTTCGTTGTTGTAGCTTAAAACAATGTATTGTGCTTTTGAAGAATTCAAAATCAAATCTTCAAGTGCGATCAATGCACTTGTCTTTGAACAATATTTTGATTTCTGGTGGTCATATTCTCTCATTCCAGTCTCACCATAAATTTTCGGTGTCTCTTTGAACCAACCCTCTGCAATTAATTCAAGAATGAAATAGTTTGAAGCATATTGTCTGGAGTTATAAGGTGGGTCAAGGTAAAGGATGTCAGAATGAATCTCTTTTATCAATTCGTTTGCATCACACTTATATGCCTTGTTTTTATTCTTGCTTGGGATAATTTCAACTGCTTCCATTTTCAATGGATTCAATGCACGCTTGTCCCACGTTTTCAAAAATGCTCCGTATGTTCCTGAAACATTACTTGTGAGATTTACTCCGCGAAGCAGTGAAGTGATGAGATAATAATATTCAAGTTCGGAAATTATCATTTCGTCTTTCCATTCTTCAATTAAGAAACGAAATGTGTCAATTCGTAAGGCGTTTTCATCTGTGAAATATTGTCGGCCACCATTTGGTGAATAGTTCTCAAACATAAATCCCTTCTTGCGGGTTTTTAGCTTGTTCAAATAGTCAAATAAATTTTCGTTTCCGTTCTTTAGTTTGAGATGAGATTTCAGTTTTTTGAATTGAGGTTCTTCGTTCAATTCAATATAGGTCTTTGCAATAGCGTATGAAAATTCAAGGGTGTCGTTTGAGATTACTGTGTAGCCAAGTTTTTTGAAGTGTCTACCAACAGCCGAAGTCCCTGCGAAAAGGTCAACAAAGTTAGAAGTGCCATTTACGCCTGTCTTTTTGACAACACTCTCAATGAATGGAAGTAGCTTTGTTTTTGCTCCGTAATATCTCATGTTATTTTTTGTATAAACTGTGGCTTCAAATATCTGCAAAATATATTTCTGTCAGTTGGTTATTACTTAAAAGTTCTTCACAAAAAATGTCCTTGTCTGGTTGGGCAGTTGGTGGGCATTCGGTGCGGTTGGGCATAACAAAATATGAAGCACCTGTGGGTCGGCTTTATGGGTGGCGTTGCTTCTCCTTTTATTCTGCGAGGAATAGCTAAATGGCAAAGCCAAACTGTTAAGTCAGTCACTTTAGCACTGTCGGTAAATGTTTGCACGGTCGTCATAAGATTGCCGATAACGAATGGGGCTTTGCGTTGGTGGGCGTTTGAAACGATCAACTGCATGCCCGTAATTAAGTTAACTAAATGAAACACCTTTTATGTTCGCACTTCGTGCCCACTAACTCAAAACCCAAGATCGCTGCATGCGGTGCTGGTTGTCCCAAGCGAATACTGTTCGTTGTTATTGTGTCAATGTTTGAATGTAAGATCTAATGTTGTCCGAATGATTCCAGTCAAACTTATTTAATTTCTTGCTAATCGTTGTCAGTCGACTGAGATTAAGTTTTGCATTGAGAAGAATTTCTTTCTTCAGCAATTTATTTTTCTTGCGGTCATTTGTCATAAAATTGACACGAACAAACAGATCCTCATAGTTTATGTAAATCGCCAAAAGGTAAAGGAATGGAATTAGCAAAATTGTGAGGAGTGGAGGAAGAAGGAATGAGAATAGATTGTCAATAATGAAAATCTCTTGATAGTTTTTGAAAGTCATGTAAACGACAAACGCAATCAACCCTAAACCAATAAAAGCAAAAATATTTTCAAGAAATTTACTTACTTGAATAAACCTTTTGTCTGATTGTGATACACCTTGCAGCAAGGCAAGGAAAATTACTATTGGAACTAAAAGTAATTCCTTAACTAAGCTAAAAGTGTAAAAGTTTACGATAAATTCAATTGCTATTACCCACTTCAAATTCTCTTTGATGATGTCTTTAAAGTAGTTATTCGTTTTTGCTTTGTTGATAGTAAATAATAAAACTAAAGCTGTCGTGCAAAACCAAAAGATTGTGTCTTTAAGAAGTGATATGTCCCAAAAACCAAGTTTATACAGGAGAAAGAGAAGCAGTGAGGCATAAAGTGTCAGCATTAAAAGAATTGTCCCGATTGTCTTGCCAAAAATCAATTTTAAAACCCCGCCAAGGCCGTCACGCATACTTTTACTAAACATCGTTGCTGTCAAACCTAAACCCAACCAAATGAGTAAGGAAAGTTCTCGGGTTGAGAAGATGTCAAGTAGATTATTCATGTTCATTCAAAAATTGTCAGTTTGAAATGCAGTGTCGCCATACCATTGCAGCTAATGGTTCTCTATGCGAAAACCGGAATTCGATAGGCGAAATTATTACATTTCACTTATATCGTTTTTGTACTTTGTAATGCCTTATAGAAAATCAACAATTTACTTTTCAGCTGCTCCATATCCGCATTGCGCTTATTTCCGTAACATGGATACAACCATCTACAACCCAATTCAAAATTCCTTCCGTTACTCAACAGGCTACGGTCAGCTTCCTGTTTGGATATTGCAAGATAATTTAATTTGTCTTTTGCCGGGTCTTTTGTTTGAAAGGAGGTGGTTGTCTAATTTCCATCGCTACCCCACAAAAAAAATCCCCGCCACAGGCAGGGATTTAAATTCAAATCTTACAATCAACTACTTCGCGGCAAGTGCTTCGGCCTGGAAGACCGTGCGGGGTTGATTTTTGTAATCGGTAATCACCACTTTCTCGGTGAGGGAGGGAATGAAGGCAATCTCTTTCGTGCTTACAGAGAGAAAACCGGAACCGAAATTCATTTCCCAGCGGATCTTGCGGCCGTCTTTCAGAAACACATCAGCATACCGGTCCTGTTCGGTGTATTTCACCTTGCTGCTGTTGGCTGCCAGCTGATATGCAAACATCCTGTCGTTATTGTTGGTACCCAGGATCACCGGTGTCTGATTTTTACCAATGCTGATAACGGCAAGTGCTTTCGCATCTTTATCTGAGTAGAAACCGCTTTCACGGCTGGGCAGGTAGGTGAAGTTGCCTTTGCCATCGCCGAGCAGTATTTCGCCGATAAAGGCATCGTTGCGTTCGGTTTCCGATTCTTTGTTGTAGAAGTTTCCATGGTACATCAGGTCGAGGTTGCCGTCGCTGTTTACATCATAGGTCAGCATGCCAAACATGCTGGAAACCTGTGCCCGCATCGGCAAGGCGCGGATGGCGAACTTGCCATTGCCCTGGTTCTCTATATAGGAACTGGCAAGGGTTTTAGCAGTCAGGTGGTAGGCTTTGTCAAGTCCTTTCGGGCCATAAATTTCTTCCGTAGTGGATAATGCAAAACCGGAATACGTCTTAAACTCTTTGGCAAGTACGGGCATCTGCTCCGCACTGTATTGCAGGTTCTTTACCGGGTAACTCTGTCCGAAGTTGTAGAAGGAAATCACCACATCATTCTTGCCGCTCTGATCAAAGTCGTACGCATAAAGATCTATTGGTTCCTTTTCAGAAGGCTTGTAGTAACGGGTATTCAGTCCTTCATTACCGGCAATGTAATCCACGTCGCCATCATTGTCGAAGTCGCCTGAAACCATGCTGTTCCACCAGCCGGTGGTATTTGCCATGCCGGCGGTAGCCGTTACATCATCAAATTTTCCATTGTTATTTTTCAGGAAGGTAATGGGCATCCACTCGCCACCCAGCAGCAGGTCGAGCTTTTGATCGTTGTCGAAATCGGTCCAGAGTGCGGAACACACCATGCCGGCTTTCTCCAGGAATGGTGCCACCGTGGCCGTAACATCGGTAAACTTACCTCCGTCATTTTTCAGTATCGCGCTCTTGGCAGGATTGGGATAATGCTGTGGCGTAATGCGGCCTCCGATAAACAGGTCGAGGTCACCATCATTATCATAGTCTCCGGCTACTACACAGGATCCGCTGCTGAAGAGTTCAGGTAAGGCATTGTCTGCAGCCGTAAACTTTCCTTTGCCATCGTTGATATATAGATGGTCGCGGTAATTCTTGTCTTCCATATTAAACTGGCTTCCTCCGGTGGCAACATACAGGTCGGCATCTTTATCGCCATCGGCATCAAAGAATATCGCACCCAATGCATCAGCAGCCTTGTCGCTATCCCACGGTTGTCCGGTGGATGCGGCGAAATCGCCGACTGCAGTCTGCACATAGAGCACCCCTGCCTGCCGGGTAGCACCCCCAACAAAAAAGTCGTCAAGGCCATCACCGTTTACATCTCCTACTGCCAGCCCCGGGCCGAAGTAGCTGTTCTTTTCAGGCAATAACAGTTCCCGTTTAAAGTCATCGAAAAGATCTTCTTCATGTTTGAAGTCAATCTTCAGCTTGTCAGTAACATTGGTAAACAGGTAAGCCGGCTTGGCAATTACAGGAGCTTTTTCATTTGCTTCGGCATACGTTAACTGTACCATCCGGTTAGGAGCCACATTGGTGAGTGTTTGCGTTTTTCCATCGTACCAGGTGGCCACTACTTTATCAACCATTGTTGCATCGCCCAGTCCGAAGTGGACTATGTTTTCAGAAGATGACTGATAACCTCTTACCACGTGATTGGTCTGGTATTGCATGCCATTCTTCGTATAAATACGCACTTCCGTGCCAATGCCTTTGATGTTCTTTTCACTGCCGGCGAAACTGAATTCAATGAAATTATTCTTCAGTGTTTGTGCTTCATTGTTTCGGTAGATGAAAGGTGATTGTTCCGTATTGCTGCTGATGATGTCGATATCACCATCGCGGTCGAAATCGGCAAAAGCAGAACCATGACTGATAGTAGGCTGGTTAAAGCCCCAGTCTTCTGTCATGCGTGCGAAGGTGAGGTCGCCGTTGTTTTTAAATACCACATTCGGATCTTTCAGCTTCTTGGTATTGATGATGGCGCTGATCTTGTTGAACATCGCGCTGTCGCCACGGCGGGTGGCATCTTTCAGCCCCTGTATCAATTCGCGTTCATCGATGTTAAATGTTTTATAGTATCCATTGGATACGAAGAGATCCTGAAAGCCGTCATTATCAAGGTCAACCAGTAAAGGCGCCCACGACCATTCGGTAGCATCCACACCTGCCAGGCAGGCAATTTCGGAGAAGGTACCATTACCATTGTTTAACTGAAGGGTATTGCGAACATACTGATAATGATAGCCGCTGCTCACCATATTGTTGAATTCAGAGCGTCGTTGTGCAAGCATGAAAGAACGGCGCACATAAGAGCGGTCGAACTTCATGTCCACTACAAAAATATCCGGATAGCCGTCGTTGTTAATGTCGCCCACATCGGCACCCATACCAAAAAGAGAAGTTTTCTTTAACACAGAACGGGCTTCTTCTTTAAACTTACCATTGCCCTGGTTGATGAAATAATAATCGTGCATGGCAAAATCGTTGGCCACATATAAATCTGGCCAGCTATCGCCATTAAAATCTGCTACCGTACAGCTTAATCCATAACCATGCGTGTTGATGCCTGCATCTTTTGATACATCTGCAAATTTGCCATTATCGTTGCGGTAGAGCCGGTCACTCTGGTTGGTATGGTTTTCAATTTTCTCCAGGTTATTAAAACGCATCTTCTCAATCCAGTCAGTAGGATGATTGGCCAGGAAAAGATCGAGGTCACCATCTTTGTCGTAATCGAAAAAGTTGGCCATGATGGTGTAGGTATCTGCAGCATCAATGCCATATTCTTTTGCTTTTTCGGTGAAGGTTCCGTTGCCATTGTTTACATACAGCAGGTTATTCAACGAATCTTTCCAGCGGGAGCGGCATACATAAATATCATCGAAGCCATCGCTGTTGATGTCAACAATAGACACACCGGTTGACCAACCTTTATTTTTGGTAGGAATACCTGCTGCTGCCGTCACATCTTTGAACTTCATGTTGCCTTCATTCAGAAACAACTTGTCAGCAACGATGTTGCCTGACATATATACATCCGGCAGCGAATCGCCGTTTGCATTCAGCACAGCCACGCCGGCACCATTGTAGAAGTATTGGTAGATGTTGTTGTCGTTACGCATGCGGTAACCCACATCGTTGGAGAATACCAGCCCGGTAGTAGCACTTGAAAGTATATCAAATAACTTTCCGCTTGGGCGGTCTATCGGATCAAACTTGGTGCTGTCGTAAGATGGGAAATCCACCACAGTCAGGTCTGCCTTTTTTATATCCGCCGTTACAGGAAGCCAACAGGGCCACTGCAAGCAGCAATACTGAAGTCAGGATTCCTGTATTATTCATTCCTCGTTTCATTTTACTGTTCATTTTAACCGTTAGCTGAATTAGTTATTTAGATGCAATGGCCTGGCCCTGGAATACAGTGCGTTGTTGTCCAAGGTAATCGGTGATCACTACCTTATCAACCAGGTTTGGAATGAATGAGATGGTTTTCGAACCCTGTGACAAGTATCCGGAACCTATGTTATTCTCGCGTTTTTCTTTACGTCCGTCTTTGTAAGAGATTTCTGCAAAACGGTCTTTCTCTGTCATAGCCACCTTGCTCTGAATATTGCTGGTGAAATTATAGGCAAACATCTTGTCGTTATTATTGGTGCCGAGCAAAACAGGCGTTTCATTTTTGCCCAGGTAAATAACAGCCAGTGCTTTTGCATCTTTAGTAGAAAGGAAGCCTGACTGTTGTATGGTCAGTGGCTTAAACCCGCCTTTACCATCACCCAGCATGGTAAGGCCAATGCAGGCATCTTGTTTTTCTGTTTCTGATTCCGGGCTGAAGAAGTTACCGTGTGCAATAATGTCGAGGTTACCGTCATTGTTCACATCAAAAGGAAGAATACCATATAAACAGGAGAACTGTGCTTCCATGGGCAATGCCCTGACTACGAATTTTCCGTCACCCTGATTTTCGATATAGGAAGAAGCAAGCGTAGTGGCGGTATAGCGGGTTGCAGCTTCCAATGCCTCTTTGCCAAACACCTCTTCTGTAGTTGCAAGAGCAAACGTTTTATATAACTTGAATTTATCACCGATCATGGGTATCTGTTCCGTCATCGTCATCCTTGTTTTTACAGGATACGATTTACCATAGTTATACACGGAAAGGACAATGTCGTTGGTACCATTCTTATCGAAATCAGCAGAATGAAGTTCAACCGGCTGTTCTTTTGTTGGCTGGTAATAGCGGGAATTCAACCCTTCATTACCTGCAACATAGTCAACGTCACCATCATTGTCGAAGTCGCCGGATACAATACTGTTCCACCAGCCGGTAGCATCAGCAAGACCTGCTGCAGCGGTAGCATCTGAAAATTTACCGCCATCATTCTTGTAAACGGTTACCGGCATCCATTCCCCGATAATCATCAGGTCGAGTTTATTATCTGCATTATAATCGGTCCAGATAGCACCGCAAACCAATCCACCTTTCTCTAATTCAGGAGCCACCTCTTTAGTTACATCTGTAAACACGCCTTTATCATTACGCAGGATAGCACTCTTTGCCGGCATCGGGTATTTAGTAGGTACCACACGGCCACCAACAAACAGATCAAGGTCACCATCATTGTCATAGTCACCGGCTACTGCGCAGGATCCACTCACGCGCATATCAGGCAATGCCTTAGTATTTTTTGTGAAGTTGCCTTTCCCGTCATTCATATAAAGCAAGTCAGCAAGTAAAGGATCTTCCGGACTGAATTCTCCTCCACCCGTAGCCATATACAGATCGGCATCCGCATCGCCATCGGCATCAAAAAACAGCACCCCTAATTGTTCAGTGGCCTTGTCGTTGGACCAGGGCTGTGAAGAGGACTTTGTAAAAGTTTTGCCGGCAGTTTGCAAAAACAATTCACCGGGAGCCCGTACAGCACCACTCACAAAAAAGTCTTCAAGTCCATCACCATTCACATCGGCTACAGCAAGGCCCGGACCGAACCGGCTCATTTTATGAGGCAGCAGCAATTCTTTCTTAAAGTCTTCATATTCATTCTCCACATGCTTATATCCAACGCCTATTTTATCGGTGGCATCAGCAAACAGGGGAGTGTATTTACCATGAATTTCAATCTTCTCATTGATAGCATTCTTGTGATCGAGCTTCACAACCTGGTTTGCCATAAGGTTCGTTAATACCTGTGTCTTCTGATCAGGCCAGATTATAATCACCTTATAAACCGTATCATCTTTTGCCAAACCAAAATGTGCAATATTCTCTGAGGAAGACTGATAGCCACGAATTACATGATGCTGAATCATCTGCATACCACTCTTTGTATAGATATATATTTTAGCTCCGATGGCGTTGATGTTTTTATCAGTGCCCACCATGCTGAAACGGATATAGTTGTTCTTATCCATTTTCTCGAGGTTGTTACGGTATACGATGGTGGTAGATTCGGTAACGCTGGTTACCATATCCATGTCGCCATCCATATCAAGATCTGCCAATGCAGCGCCGTGGGTGATGGATGGGAGGTTGCAACCCCAACCGTCAATTTCATTGCTGAAGGTGAAATTGCCATTGTTCTTGTAGATATAATTCGGTACAATCAATTTCTTCTTACTCACCAGGGTATATAATTTATTGTATGCTACACTGTCTTTACGACGGGTGGCATCCCTCATCGCCTGGTACAATTCACGCTCGTCAATATTTAACCAACGGTAATAGCCATTGGGTACAAAAAGATCTTTGAATCCATCATTGTCATAGTCGCAGAACAAAGGTCCCCATGACCAGTCTGTTGCATCCACACCGGCAAGGTTTGCAATTTCAGAGAACGTATTGTTGCCGTTGTTTACATGCAACGTGTTCTTTACATATTGATAGTGGTAACCGCTGCTTACCATGTTACTGAACTCATTCCTGCGCAGTCCGAGTGCAAATGAGCGGCGCATGTATGAATGGTCGAAACGCATGTCGCAGGTAACAATATCCTGCCAGGCATCATTATTAATGTCGGCGATATCAACGCCCATGCTGAACATGGAACTCTTGGAAAGCCAGTCGCCGGAATGATCGGTAAAGGTGCCGTTGCCATTGTTAATGTAGAGGTAATCGTACATGGCAAAATCGTTGCAGCCATATACATCCATCCATCCATCGTCGTTCACATCGGCTGCACACACTGCCAAACCATAACCATGGTTATTGATACCTGCTTCCTTAGAAACATCTGTAAATTTTCCATTGCCTTCATTGCGGAAAAACTTATCACTTTGATTTTTACCCTGCTCTACTTTCTCCAGGTTGTTAAAGCGCATGCGCTCTACGAAATCATTGGGATGGTTTTTTACATAGAGGTCAAGGTCGCCATCGTTGTCGTAATCAAAAATACAGCACCCATGGTATAGCTGTCGGCACATTCAATACCATACTCTTTCCCCTTCTCGGTAAAGGTTCCGTTACCGTTACTGATATAGCATAGGTTTGACAAAGAATCTTTCCAGCGGGAACGGCATACATATACATCATCGAATCCATCGTTGTTGATGTCTACAATGGCTACGCCGGTAGACCAGCCTTTATTAGCCTGCAGGATACCGGAATTCTGAGAAGCGTTCTTAAAACGCATGTTGCCTTCATTTATATAGATCTGATCGGCCACTTTATTACCGGTCATGTAAAGGTCGGGCAATGAATCGCCGTTGATGTTAAGAATGGCAACACCGCCGCCATTGTAATAATTGACATACAGGTTATTGTCGTCAAGAAATTTAAAATCCATGCGGTTCGAAAAATCGATGCCCGTTGATTTGTCGGTGAGCAGGTCGAATAATTTTCCGGATGGCTCATCCAGTTTGGCGAACTTGGTGCTGTCGGCAGGAGGAAAATCGAAATTTCTGGAGTAGACCTGGTCAAAATTCTTACAGGATGCCAGCAGTAGTGCAATAGCTGCTACAGCTAAGAAAGGCCTGAAGCGGGAAGAAAAATTACGCATGGTGTGCAATTTATGGGTTGTTGAATTTTTAAAATGGAAAAGAAGCCACGAATCATTTCAGATAGGACGCGAAAGGATTTTTTCTAACCGGTGGTTCAATGGTTGAGTCATACAAGGCGACAAATTTATCAACTTATACCTTGCGGATTGTGGGTTTAAGTTTTCATTAACAAAATAGTGGGAATTGGGAGAGAGGAACCAGGAACCAGGAATCAGGATGGGGTATGAAGGACTTAAGACGAAAGACTTAAGACGGGGCTATATGTAGAGGGACATTTATGTTGATTTTACCAGCTGTATTGAAGAGAAGAATGATTTATAGGATGCAGGAACCAGGAGCCAGGATGCGGGATGATGGACATAAGATGTAAGACTTAAGACGGGGCTATATGTAGAGGGACATTTATGTTGATTTTACCAGCTGTATTGAAGAGAAGAGTAATTCGCGTGAAGCAGGAACCAGGAACCAGGATGCAGGAGCCAGGATGTGGTAGTAAGGACATAAGATGTAAGACATAAGACGGTGCAAAATGTAAAGCGACATTTATGTTGCTCTAACTCTGAATTCATGCGTGATTTATATCAATTGCTGCTTATATCCCAATAAAAACGGCGGACAGTGTCCGCCGCTTAACTAAATGGAAGGAGTTTGTTTTCAACTCCACTTATTGCTTTTTCAGGAATCTCACGATCCTATTAGCTAATGGCTATTTTTTTGGCGCCATTTTTCTTTGCCTCTTCTTTCTTGGGCAATACAAGCCGCAATAAGCCATTTTCATAGTGAGCATCAATTTTCTCCATACTTACCACATCAGGAACATAGAAGGAACGGCTGAAAGAATTGAAGTTATACTCACGACGTGTGAAGTTCTTCTTGGTCTCTTCTTTCGATTCTTCCTTTTCTGCGCTGATATGCAGCATGTCATTTTCGATGGTCACTTTAAAATCCTCCTTCTTCAATCCCGGAGCAGCTACTTCAATAGTATATGCTTTTTCATCTGACCAGATATTTGTAGCCGGAATCTTCTTAAACCATTTGTTATCCAGGTTAAAGTCGAAGAATTTGTCTATACCCGTATCAAAAAAATCAGAGAATACTGATTTTACAAACGGGAGATTTTCGGTTTCTTTTTTCATGATGTTCATGTTCAATCCTCCTTTTTTCAATTTTAACTTTATGCTTTTTTCGAACCATAAAGTTAACTTCATTCAATCGTCGTAAAAAATGACCCGCATCAAACCACCACTTGATCTTTATCATTCAGCACGATCCTTCTTTGGCTTAATTTTGGATCACTTTTGAATTGTATAAAAAGTGCACCATGAAAACAGCAGTAGCCAGCTTGTTGAAATTGGCAGTGTTGGCATGCCATCTCGTCTTGTTACCCAACTTGTTGAGTGCTCAGCAAACCGGTTGGTTAGGTCAGCTATCCAAAGAAGATTCCGCAGCCATCAATGCGCTGGTACTTTATCCTGATACGGTAAGGTTATCTATCCTGGAAGCCGCCAAATATCCGGAAGCCATAGTCAGGACAGCGCTGTTGCAGAAAAAAACAAGCGCTGATTTCGCGAATGCCATCAGTTCATTCTCCAGGGAAGAACAAGAAGTTTTCTGGGACCTCACCAGGTATCCGGGCCTTATCGACAAATTGGTGGAGGGTGGCAAGAAAACTACAAAAACAGCGACAGCCATCGTAGCAGAATATCCGGAGGAAATAAGGGAAACAGCAATTACCTATGGGACCAAACAGTATGATGTGTTGAAAATTATCAGTGAGCAGCAGAATAAATCAAATCTTGCTTTTAATGATATACTAAAAATTTACCCGCCTGCTGCGCAGCAGGTACTTAAAGAGCTCGTTTACCTGCCCGAAGTGCTGAGCATACTCAATGATCACCTGCAAATGACGGTTTTAATGGGCGATATGTATTCCCGCAATCCACAATGGGTGATCCAAACCATTGATTCATTGAGTCTTGTGGTCGCCCGTCAAAATGCAAGCGAACTGGAGGCATGGAAAAAGACCATCGAGCAAGACACTACCCTGCAAAGCGAACTGAAGCAGGTTGCTTCAGCTTATGCTGCCGACAACGGAAACCAGTCTATAGATTATAGTAATCCGCCACCGGAAAATTACCTGGAAAATTACATGTGCTACCCTTATTCCTATTGGTTTGGCTATCCACATTGGTATCCCTACTATTATTGGTACCCTTATCCATACTGGTATGACTGGGGCTTCTACTACAATCCTTACGGTTCCTTCGTTGTTTTTGGCATGCCTTCTTTTTATTTTACCTATTGGTATTTCTACCACCCGAATTATTACTATGATTATCCTTATGTCTGCAATGCCTATGTAAATCACTACTACGGACCAAGAGGTGGCACGAGCGAAAATGCCGGTGTGGTGCGAGACTGGGTACAGGAGAACAGTACCTATCTCCCCAAAGACTTTGTGAGTGCTTCTGAAGAAGTAAGGGTGAATGCCATCAGGCAACTTGGAAAGTTTGAGATGGATTGGAAGCAACAAAATGCGGTGAGCCCAATAAGCCGCACTGAATTCCTGAACAAGAACAGAGCATCCTACCCGCAATTGAATGGGCGGAAACAGGAGGTGAAGACAGATCCCCGCCAGCCTGCCGTGGTAGTACCTGAGAAAGTTGCACCTGCCAGGCAACCTGCTGCCAGGATGCCTGCACAAAAAAGCACCGGCAATCTGCCCTTAAAATTTGATTTTAATAAGGTGCAGCCGGCACAGGAATACCATAAGAGCACGTGGGACCGGACACAGCCTTCCATTTCAAAGCCTGAACGCAATCCAATGCCTTCCGCTCCGGCAATAAAACAGGCTCCACCGAGAACCAAGCCGAGATAGCATAAGGCAGTTGGTCATTGCGCACAGGGTCATAACACGTTTGACTTTGAATCGAAAAAGAGAAAATGAAATAAAAAAAATATAAAGTAATTTTTCTTAGCATACTCATAAGATGAAAACACCTCTTCAAATCAGCATTTTTTTTATAGTTGCTTTATTCATTTTAGCAGGAGCCGCCTGCTATGCGCAACAACCTTTGAACACATTGCCATCCGGTGAGCAACCACAATTTCCGGAGGCAACTGCAAATGCCGGCAGGCAACTCACCTACACCATTATTCCTGCTGCAAATGATACCTGGGGTTATGAGATTTTCGCCGAAGGCAAGTTGCTGATCTCTCAAAAATCAATTCCTGCCCTGCCCGGAAATGACGGATTCAAAGAACAGGCGCAGGCCATGCAGGTGGCAGAACTGGTGATGCAGAAAATCCGCAATGGGGAAATGCCACCAACCGTTACGGTGGAAGAGTTAAATGCACTGGGCATTAAATGAACATTTCCTGATCCTGGTTACCTGATCCCTCAAATCCATAATGCCGGCTTTAACATGCGATTAATGAATTAATCTGATCATGTTAATGAAACCTGCCGCTTTAAATTAACTTTGAAAAGCTATAGCTTTTTGTCTATTTGTCTTAAAAACGACCTGTTTTATTGTTTAACTTTCATTAACAAAAAATATATCCATTGCAAATTGAACCAAACGTTTAATAATTACATTTGCTCCGCTTTTTTGAAATCTCACTTAACCCATCAATTATTTATGAAAAAATCAGTTCCTGTACTAATGCTCTTCATGGCATTGGTAGCCGGCAGTTTTTACAGTTGTGAAAACAAGGGTAGTTCCGGCGGAAATGTTTACAATGAAAAATCCAAACCTGCCGCCGAGTTTGACAATTCAATCGCGCTTGCCTGGGTAGATATGCTGCTCGATCAGGTTCGATTTCAACGGGTAGGCCCACCACCGGCAGCACGCGCTATGGGTTATCTGGGCGCGGCGATGTACGAATCAGTGGTTCATGGTATTCCAGGTGGTAATTCACTGGCCGGCCAGTTACCCGGTCTGGACAAATTGCCACAACCTGATGCAAGCATGGAGTATGACTGGCCAACAGTTTTAAACAGTTGCGCTTACCTGGTATGTGATGAAGGGATGTCCCGTTATATGGGACCCAATACCGTTCAACTGATTCAGATGCACGATAAGTTGAATCATATCCGCGACAGTATAGTGGGCAATGCAGATGTTTCTGCCCGTTCCAAACAATACGGGGAAGAACTTGCAAACGCTTTTATTGAATACATGAAGACTGACCAGTACGATTATACCCGCGAAAACAATATTTATGAATCACCCTCACGTGCCGGCGACCCTGCACATCCTGAATTCTGGGAACCTACAGATATTGATAAAACGGCTTTTGAACCTTATTTCGGCGGACTGCGCCCTCTTGGATTAGATACTACAGAATTGTGCGACATGGATCCAACCATTCCTTTCAATCAGGATCCGTCTTCCGAATTCTATAAGTTCTGCGAAAAACTCTATGGTATTGATACCTCATTTAGTGAATATGAGCGCATTACCTCACTTTATTGGGCTGATGATCCCGTGGAAACGTATACTCCACCGGGCCATTGGATGAAAATTGCCAAACAACAAGTGAAGAAGAACGGATATAACCTTCCTCAGACCTGTGAACTATATGCTTATCTTGGAATGTCAGAATACAATGCTGCAATTTCCGTTTGGAAAATAAAGTACAGGACGAACCTGCTTCGCCCGATAACCTTTATTGCAGAATTCATGAACAAACCGAATTGGGAACCTTACCTGGAAACACCTCCATTTCCTGAATACCCATCAGGCCATTCCGGATTTTCAGGTGCAGCTTCCACAATACTTAACCATTACTTTGGTGATAATGTGGAGTTCATTGACAGCACGAACTTAGTGATCGGCTTAAACCCAAGGAAATTCGAATCATTTAATGCTGCCGCTAAGGAAGCCGCGTATTCACGCATGTACGGTGGCATACACTACGAAGCAGCTATCCTTGACGGCGTAACGGTAGGCAGTTGTGTAGCCAACAACCTGCTGAAAAATGTGAAACTGGGCAGCGGTGGAACGGCAGAAGCAAAAAAGTAACTCTGAATTATTCACGATAAAAAGACATGGTCATGAAGAACCTTATAAAAACTGTTTTAGTAATTATTGCGCTCTCCCTTCCGTTTGCCGGCAGCAGCCAGGTACTGATGAAGGAGATGCTTACGCAAAATCAGAAGGGAACGCTGGATAAATCAGTGAACTGGCCCGGCAAAAAAATATACTTTGAACTAAAGTATGACAGCACAAGAACGTTTAAGTATGACGGCAAAGAATCAGCCCGCTATTATTATACGCTGATGATTGCTGATAATGCAGGAATGGGTAATGCCATCAAGGTGCCAACCATGGTTCGCGATTTGGTGATTACTACCTATTTTGAATTGTACTTGAGTAATGGCACAGAAACGAAAACCTTTACCCTTGTATATGATAAAAACAACAAGTGGTACCGCATCAAGTTTGCACCACAAGCTGGTTGCCGCCGCGAAGAACTTTGGAAAAGGGAGAATAACATTGCCAGCTATACTGATATGTTAGGATCAATGGTAAGACAAATGGATAACAACCTTAAACTGGATTGCTACCGCGGAAATGAATCAAAAGTGGTTATGGAATAATCAAACCACGAATTAATATTGCAAAACCCCCTGCTTTCCGCAGGGGGTTTTTTGCTTTATACAAGTCATCCAATGGAAGCAAATAGGGGGGTTAAATGGTTAAATTGCTAAATGGTTAAATTGCTGCGGCGAAGCCGATCACTTGCTATTTTGTAATCAGTACTCAGCTTTACTGACTTACTCAAATACTTAATACTCAATTTCAACACCCTATAATCAATATTCAAATTGTCGTATACCCAGCAAATATCACAGCCTGATTGCGTGTTTTTTCTTTGCGCGCTTTGCGACCTTTGCGAGACAAACAATCCAATTAAACCATGATCGCTTTGTGAAAAGCAGTTCCAAAGGAAGTAAAGATCACAGCACTGGATTGTGTATTTTTTCTTTGCGACCTTTGCGTGACAACCAATCCATTTAAACCATGATCTCTCTGTGAAAAGTGATTCCTTATAACGAAATCATTCTTCTCCGACTAAAGTATTGGGGATTATGCTGAAACCCAATACTGGCGCGCATCCTATAACCTCACGCTTCAGCGTGGGGAGCTGCGTGTCAATTGTGCATGCAGCCGCTTCCACTGCACTTACTTCACCACCAGCTTAAAACCCACACTATGTATATTATCAATAGACACTTTAGCATCATCCTTCAAATATTTCCGTAGCCGGGAAATAAATACATCCAGGCTTCTTCCGAGAAAGTAATCATCCGAACCCCATATCTGTTTCAATAATTTCTCACGCGGCACCAGTTCATTTTTGTTGATGGCAAGAAAGCGCAACACTTCTGCTTCCCGTAATGTGAGTGTGCTCTCTACCCCATTAAGCTGTAGGGTAAGATTTGCGAAATCAAAAGCATACTTACCAATCGTAAACTGCATTTGCGAAACATCTGTAGTATTAAAGACCTTGCTGCGTTTCAAAAAGACTTCAATCTTAAAGAGCAATTCATCAATACTGAATGGTTTGGTGATATAATCGTCGCCTCCAATTTTGAATCCCGCAATCTTATCTTCCAGCATCGATTTGGCCGTAACAAAAATGATGGGGATGTGCTTATCCTTCTCCCTGATCTTTTCAGCGAGGGCAATACCATCCATCTTCGGCAACATCACATCGAGCAGGCAAAGATCAAACTGTTCTTTCTTAAACAACTCGAAACAAGACACACCATCAATACAATGCTGAACAGCATAGCCTTTGTTTTCCAGGTTGTCTTTTGTTACAAAAGCCAGGTTCATATCATCTTCCACCAACAGAATGGTGGCTTTAGTTGTTGCCATGTGTGGATTCTTTTTTTAGAAAGGGGATTGTAATGATAAAGTTACTGCCTTTATTTAATTCACTTTCAAGTTTAATCTTCCATTTGTGCGCTGTAACTACCAGCTTGAGGTAATGCAGTCCCAGCCCAAACCCTTTCACGTTGTGAATATTCCCGGTAGGAACCCTGAAAAATTTATCAAATACCTTTTTACGGTACTCTTCGGCAATACCAATGCCATAATCTTTAACCGACAGGTTCAACTCTGATGCTTCTGTCCAGGTATGAATCTCAATAACAGGTGCTTGCTCCGTATATTTAACAGCATTGTCCACCAAATTATACAAGATGTTAACCAGGTGCACACGGTCTGCCATTATCAGGTGATGCTTTGCATCAAGCTTTAATACAAGCTGACCCTGCAACTCATCTATCCGGATACGCAGGTTGGGCAATAATTCCAATATGAGTGCGTGCAGGTTAATCTCTTCTACGTGCAAATCAATCTTATCACTTTCCATTTTGGCGATCTGCAATAGTTTATCAACCTGGTTGCGTAAGCGGTTGGTTTCATTCTTTATGATGTTGACATAGTTGTACAACCGGTCAGGATTCTGCAGGATATCAGAGTGGCTCAATGTTTCTGCAGAAATATTAATGGTAGAAATAGGTGTCTTGAATTCATGTGCCATATTGTTTACAAAATCTTTCTGCATCTCCACCAGCCTGAACTGCCGCAGGATGATGAAGATCGTGTAAACGAAAAAGAATGTAACCACCAACAATATGAATGATGAGAAAATCCAGATGGTCATCTTAACACCGATGTATTCGGCGCGCGTAGGGAAATAGATCAAAACATTGTGGGCACCCTGTGTAAAGACAGGCAGGTCTGTGCTCACTGCATATAAATTCTTCTGGTCTTTAAGGTCGACATCTTTATGGAAAACTTCCTTCTCCGTTTCAGCTTCCAGAATGTAATAGGTAAAATCGACATCTAAGCTGGGATAAGATAGCTCCGTTCGCAGGTAATACTCCAATACATTGCAGTCAACCTTATCATAAACCGACAATTGAAAGGTGCGGTCAGATACCTTGCGCACCACTTCGAGGGTGATGATGGAATTGGTAGAAGAAACGTCCAGGTGTTCGGCGACACGGCGCAATGACAATATTACATTATCATCAAAGTTATTGCCTTTTTCCACCATAGCTTTTTGTAACCAGAAAAGCTGCGTAATGAGAGCGCCTGTTATGGAAATAAGGCCAAGCAACAGGAAAATACGGATGGGAGAGCTCTTCATCGCTTCGCAAAATTATTATTTCGCTGCTTCTTTTTCAGGAAAGATAGGGAATGCCGGATGAGGTATTTTCCTTTTATCCTGACAAAATGATGAACATAATGTTAATGATACGGTAAACGTTGCATTTACCTGTTGCAGCATCCGTGATTCGAATTCAATAAAACCAGTCAGGTTCCTTTCGATACGCTTCGGCTGAATAAATTATACAACACCCACGATACTGCTTCTTCGCTCCAGTAAGACCGTATCGCGCCAAAGGCCATCCAGTTTGCCGATTTTTTCGCGGTAGCCAACCTGCCGGAAGCCGGAGCGTTGATGCATTTGCAGGCTGACTGTATTTTCAGGAAAGATACCTGCCTGTAAGGTCCATATGTTTTGTTGCTCGCTTGTTGTAATCAGTTCTTGCAGCAATAATTTACCGACACCCTTTCTCCTAACCATTGCACTCACATACAGACTCACTTCGGCAACTCCCGCATATACACACCTTCCGGAAACAGGAGTCAATGCGGCCCATCCTATTACTATTCCATCCTGCAAAGCAACCAGCCTGCAATGTGGCAGGTGATCTCTATTCCATGCTTCCCATTCCGGCGCCGAGGTTTGAAAGGTAGCATTGCCGGTTGCAATACCCTGCAGGTAAATTTCTTTAACTGCAGGGTAATGTTTTTCTGAAAGTGGTTCAATCATCATTTCCTAAAAATTAGCTGACTATTGACAACATACTGTTTTATCGCAGCAGGCAGCTTCCACTTTTTCCTTTACTGCTGCTTTCTTTTCGGCATACACGGTAATGCTGTAAATTCCTATACCACTGCTTTTGTAAGTGCTCATTTCATCGGGAGATAAATATTCGGAAAGAATATCATCCGGAATGGTTATCAACTTTTCCTTCTGAAGGGTAATATTCTCAAAACCTTTTGCCCTTATAAGGTTTAGGTAAGTCTCCTTCTGAATGGCTCCTGAAATACATCCTGCATACATTTCAGCGGTATGCAATATTTTTTCAGGTAAAGTGCCATCCAATACAATATCAGAAATACTGAAATGACCGCCGGGTTTCAAAACGCGGAAAATTTCTGCAAACGCTTTTTCCTTATCAGGAACCAGGTTAAGTACGCAATTGCTTACGATTACATCAGCTACATTGGAAGTTACGGGCAGGTTTTCAATTTCACCAAGACGAAACTCCACATTGTGAAAGCCAAGTTTCTCTGCATTCATTCTTGCACGGCTGATCATGGCCGGCGTCATGTCGATGCCGATTACCTTTCCGGTTTCTCCGGTTTGCGAGCGCGCAACAAAACAATCATTTCCGGCCCCGGAACCAAGGTCAATCACGACAGCACCTTTTGCAATCTTCGCAAACTGAGTAGGAAGTCCGCAACCGAGGCCAAGGTCCGCATCAGCATGGTATCCTTCCAGCTTACTGTAATCATCGGCCATTATATTATACACTTCGCCGGAGCATCCGGTAGCACCGCAACACGAAGCTGCATTCATGAGTTTATCCTGCACTGCAATCTCACTGTACTTTTCTTTTACGAGGTCTTTAATTTTTTCATTTGTTTCCATGGTGTAGTTGTTTGATATTGAATGGTTAAAAATCAGCAGCAACTTTCATTCATTGCTTTTGCTTTATTGAAAAATGAATTAAAACTTTCTGAAAATTTATTGAATGTCTTCCAGTTGATGCAGTAACAGGACTTGGGCCCATCCACGCTTCCCTCAATAAGTCCGGCATTCAGTAATTCTTTAAGGTGTTGCGAAACGGTGGATTGTGCCAGCGGCAATACCTCCACAATCTCCCCGCAGATGCAGGTGTTGTGCGCTGCAATGGTTTTCAGAATGGCAATGCGTGCAGGATGGCTTAATGCTTTAGCAAACGAAGCAAGTTCATTCTCCTTAATAGTAAATTCAGCTCTTTTATGCGTGGCCATTTTCTTTATTGTTTATCGCAAATGTACGATATAATAATTTACGGTCAATAGTTTTTACATTTTTTTTTTTTTGGTTGATAATAATGAGTTGTTGAAAAGGAATAAGATAAAATGTTAGTTTTATAGCTGAGTAATTATGCAATTGATTTTTTTCATCTCCGGTGGAGTTCAAAAAACTCCACCGGAGATGAAAAAAATCAGCATCAATATTCAGTATCAATATTCAGTATTAATATATCAATACCGGCACTATGAGCTACCGTCCTGTTTTATTTTATCCCGCAACCTGCTATCATGTCTATCACCAGGGAAATGCCGGGGAATCCATTTTTAAATCGGATGAAAATTTTAAATATTTTCTAAGGAAATACAGTGAGTATATTTTTCCGATAGCGGAAACGTATGCGTACTGCCTGATGCCAAATCATTTCCATTTTGCCATCATGCTAAGAGAAGAAGAGGCAATCAGGAAATTTTTGAGTACCCGGTTTATGGAACTTCATCCAAATAAAATTTCACCTGCACTGAAAACGCCGGAGGAACTGGCAAAAGCCATCAGTAAACACTTCGGTGATTTTCTAAATGGCTATTCCCAGGCCTTTAATAAATGGCATGGAAGAAAAGGCCGCCTCTTTTCTGAAAGTTTGCAAAGGAAGATCGTTGATAACCTCTTTTACTTCAGGAACCTCATTCAGTACATCCATTGGAATCCTGTTCATCATGGCTTCAGCAAGACGGCAGTCGAATGGCTTTATTCTTCCATCCACTCGTATATTTCATCAATGGAAACCAAAATAGAACGTGAAAAGGGATTAGCGTTGTTTGATGGCCTAAATGGATTTAAGGATTTTCATCGCAGAAGTCCGGATCAGAAGCTATTTTTAGCGTTAGCATATTAATCGCAAAAAACTCCGATGGAGTTCTTTTAACTCCACCGGAGTTTTTATTGTCCAACTAATGTGGGCTAAAGCCCGCCAGGAGCGGGTTTCATCCTATAACCCAAATATTATAGTCGGACAATCATGTTACTATATATATTTTTCACCAGTCTTTTTCCTTTGTCTTTTTTGCAGGCAACCTGTCAGCGCGGCTTTGCTGTGTTTCGTTTTCCGCTGCCAGCAGTTTCTCCTGTAGTTTACGGAGCGCTTCCGGGCTCAGCGACTGCTGTGGTGGCGGTCGAAACTCTTTCTCCCGCTTCTGTGGCGCAGTGTTACCGGGTCCATTTTGTGAATGAAGACGGGCAGTTGCCAGCGTAAAATTATATCGTGCATCCTCATCATGCGGATTCAGCCTGAGACATTGTTTAAAGGCTTCTATGGCTGCAGCATAATTTTTTTCTGTCAGCATGGTATTGCCGCTATTGTAAAATGCTGCAGACTTAATCACCGGCGAAACATCAGCAATTGCCAGTTGATTGTATTGCATCAATGCCTCCTTGTATTTCTTTTGCTGATAAAATGCATTGCCCAGGTTCAGTTGCACCTCCGGAAATTGGTTGGATTCCTGCTGCCGCAAAGCCTGCTCATACCATTGCTGCGCACTCGCAAAATCACCCTGCTCATAACTGCTGTTTCCTTTTGCGATGAACTGTTGAACCGACTGCACTTGTGCCAGGACAGAACCAACCACCACCTGCAGCATCAGGAGCAGGATGGTCGTCAAGCGCATTCCCAAATGCGTCAAGCTGTTTTCCTTTTCCTTAACCATTGCGTTTTTCTTTTACTGATGAAGAAATCAATTAGCAACAGTACCAATGCGGGAAGCAAGAACCATTGAAAACGTGATTCAAGTGGTACCAGCAACTTTTCATCAAACTGATTTTTGTTAATGCTGTCTAATTGATTGGCTATTGCTTTTACGGCTGATTTATCACCACCATCCACTTTCACATACACTCCATTACACTTTTTTGCGATATCGCGCAGCAATGCATCCTGAAAAATAGAAATAACAGTTTTACCCTGTCTGTCTTTTTTTAAGGTGACGCTTCCATCACTTATTACAGGTATCGTAGCACCTGCTTCAGAACCAATACCGGCAGTGCATACTACTATCCGTTCTTTCTTTAAAGCCTGTATCGCATTTTGCACTTTCCCCTCATGGTCTTCCCCATCGCTTACTAAAATAATTGCGCGGTAATGTTGCTGATTTTCCGGAAGCGCATTAATAGCATCCAGCAATGCCGCACCAATATCACTCCCTTGTTCCGGTACATGTTCCACCGTAATGGTGGAAAGGGACAGTTGTACAGCAGCGTGATCTATAGTAATTGGTGTTTGAAGTACAGGCAGGCCGGCAAAAGTCAATACCGCAATGCGCGTTTCCGGAAGCTGGCTGATGAGTTCCGCTACGAATTGTTTTGCGGTTGAAAGTCTGTTTGGCATTTCATCGGTTGCCAGCATGCTGTTCGAAACATCCAGCACAATGGCAACGTCAATTCCTTCATGCCTGATCATTCTGCTGGCATTGCCCGATTGAATATCGGAGAGTGCTACGATAATCAACATCAATGCCAGCAGTGGCGGCATCATTTTCACAACCGGTCGTATGATGCCGGCATTATTAACTAACCTGCTCACGAGGTTCCAGTCACCAAATTTATGCAATGCCCTCTTACGCCATTGCAGGTACCTGATGAACAGGAAGACCATTGCCGGAATCAGCAACAATGCAAACAGGTAATATGGTTGTCCGATCTCCATTAAGGTGCTGTTCTGAAAATGGTGTAACGTAAAATCATTTCGGTCAATAACAATAATGCAGCAAGCAGTGCAAGCAGCATGAATTGTTCTTCATACCTGTTATAGCTCACTACATCTACTTTCGTTTTTTCCATGCTATCAATTTCGCGGTAAACTGCCGACAACTTTTCTGCATTGCCTGCACGGAAATAATGCCCTCCTGTAATTTCAGCAATCTGCAACAGCGTAATCTCCGCAGTGGGGCCGCCTATAGCGATATAGGTGCTGTCGTTTTCTGTGGCAGGTTGTTGCGATGCCGTGGGAGAAAATATTCCTATGCAATAGGTATGAATGTTATTCGATCGCACCAACTGGGCTGCTTCAAGCGGCATTACGTTCCCTGCATTATTCTCGCCATCTGTTACCAGTATAATCACATTATTCTCTGACCGGTTGTCCATCAAACGCGTTGCGGCAGTACCCAGTCCCATTCCAATGGCAGTACCATCTGCAATGGATCCGGTTTTTACGGAAGCAATGATCTGTTGCAGTGCTTTATGATCGAGTGTTATCGGGCAGCCGGTGTACGCTTCCCCGGCAAAGAATACAACACCGATACGATCGTTCGGACGGCCTTCAATGAATTCAATGGCTACCTGCTTGGCGGCTTCCAGGCGGTTGGGTATGAAATCGCGCGTGAGCATGCTACCTGAAATATCGAGCGCCAGCATAATATCAATGCCTTCACTTGCTACCATTTTTTTGGAAAAGACAGCTTGCGGCCTTGCCATTGCCACGATCAATGCCGCAACAGCTGCGATACGTAAAAAAACAAGCAGGTGACGCAAACGAGAGCGCCAGGTAGCGGGCAAGCGCTGTGTAGAGACAGGAGGCAACTGTATTGTAGCCTCCATTTTTTTCTGGCCCAGGAAATGCCAAAGCAACAACAACGGAATTGCATTTAACAACCACAACCATTCAGGGTTAGCAAAATGTATCATGTTGCTGTCTCCTCTTTCACATGCACCGCTGATCTGGTTTTTTAATATGAACGTTTTGACAGTATTAATGATACGCAGATGGTCTGCTGTGGCAGGTTGCAATTTGGCAAACTTCACCAGGTCGGCCATTGCCAGGTCTTTTCGCATTTGCTGAAACAGGTCTTCATCCGGCGGTAGTGATTCTTTTCGCAACAACCGCATCATTTCCTGTGTGGTATTTTCCAATGCAGGCAATCCAAGTCCATGCTCAATATATTCACGCAATACCTGCGTCAGTTCTGTATAAAATTCCTTTACCTTATGGTGTTCCCAGGGTTTTTCTCTTTCAAGCTGATCAATGTGATCAGCAGCGATTTCATGTGGAAGGCGGGTATCTTTCGGAAGTAATAATGAAGCAGCTTTTCTTTTTCTAAGCAAGCGGCGATAAAATAAAAATGAGGTCGCCAGCAGTATCAGTATAACAGCGGGAAGCAGGTACCACCAAAAACTTCTTTCCGGCAATGGAAATGCAAATGGAGACTTAATAGGCCGGGGCGCTGCAGCGGTATCTATTAGTACACCTTCCACATAAATTGGTATTGCATTGGTAATCACACTATCGGTAAAACCGTTATGCAGAAAGTAACAAGTGATAGGAGGAATTTGCATTACGCCGGTATCGAAGGTGGTAACCGTGATCACTTTGTTCTCTGTGAGAAAATCATTTTGCTGAATGGAGTCAACCGTTGATTCCGTTAATTTTTCCAGGTAGGGGAGCATTAACAACTGCAGGCACATTCCATAACAGTTGTATATCTCCTTTATGTTCTGCCGAAAGATGTATCAATATCCAATCTCCCGGCAGGTAATTGGCAGAGTCCAGTGTTGCAGTAATCCGAACAGGTTGAGCATGCAGCCATTCCGCTGATAGGAGCATCAGCGTTATGATAACAAAACTTATTTTTATGAATGACTTATACAAGATGTTCCGGTTAATACTACTCACCTCCCCTTTGTTCTTCGTTCAAACAATGTCATCAGTGTGCGGATGTAATTATCATGCGTTCCAATACTGACGGCATCTACTCCGCTTCGCCGCAAAATATTTTCAACCTGGCGGTGGTGAAACTGATACCGCTCCGCATAGCTCTTTCGTACTGCAGCGCTGGAAGTATCTATGCACACCAGGTTTCCATGCTCCGGGTCTGTCACCTGCAGCAAGCCTACATCCGTTAAACCGGCTTCCCGCTGATCATAGACATGAATGCCGATCACATCGTGTTTGCGCGCCGTGATGCGAAGGGTAGATTCGTAATCCGGCGACATGAAATCAGATAAGACAAAAACCACTGCCTGCTTCTTCATCACCTTGTTTAAAAACTGCAGCGCCATTACAAGGTCAGTACCTTTATCAACCGGTGTGATATCTAACAATTCACGAATGATGCGCAAAATATGTGAACTGCCTTTCTTTGGAGGGATGTATTGTTCAACGCGGTCGCTGAAAAGCAGCATGCCTGCCTTATCGTTGTTGCGAATCGCTGAATAAGCGAGAACGGCGCTCACTTCCGTAATCAATTCCTTCTTTGATTGCCTGAAGGTGCCAAACATGCAGGAAGCACTCACATCCACCAGCAGCATAACGAGCAACTCCCTTTCTTCTTCAAATACTTTTACATAAGGATGATTCATCCTTGCCGTAACGTTCCAGTCAATTGCCCTGATCTCATCTCCAGGCTGGTACTCACGCACTTCGCTGAATGCCATACCACGCCCTTTAAAGGCACTATGGTACTCGCCGGAGAATAACTGGCTGCACTGCCCTTTTGTTTTTATTTCCACCTTGCGCACTCTCTTCAGTAGTTCAGCAGTTTCCATGGCAGTTGTTATTGAAAAGGCAAGGGTCTATTTCTAAATTTATCCTCGTGGCTTGTTGCATTTTTTTTATTGGTCCGTTTTTGAAACAATAAGTTGTTCAAACAAAGTTTGCCGGGTTTCACTTTTTTTATTTCGTTATGGTACTTCAATAGTCCTGATGATTTCGCTGATGATGTTGTCTGTTGTTACATTTTCTGCTTCCGCTTCATAGGTAACACCAATCCGGTGCCGCAGCACATCACTGCAGACACTCCTGATATCATCCGGAATAACAAATGCGCGGTGTTCCATAAAGGCCAGCGATTTTGCGGCAAGCGCCAGGTTAATACTTCCTCTGGGTGAACTGCCATAGTGAAGCAGGTTTTTCAATTTTGCCAGCTTATAATCAGCGGGATAACGCGTCGCGAAAACAATATCGATGATATACTGTTCGATTTTTTCATCCATATAGACTTCCCGAACGAGGTGCCTTGCCTTCAAAATGTCAGCCGGTGAGATGACAGCAGCAACCTTAACCCCATCTTCTGTAATATTCCGCCTGATAATCATTCTTTCTTCTTCCTTAGCCGGATAGCTGATCACGAGCTTCAGCATAAAACGATCAACCTGTGCTTCGGGCAACGGGTAGGTACCTTCCTGTTCCAATGGATTTTGCGTTGCCAATACCAGGAAAGGTTCTTCCAGTTTATAGGTATGATCTCCGATGGTTACCTCGCGTTCCTGCATGGCTTGCAACAAGGCACTCTGTACTTTTGCGGATGCGCGGTTAATTTCATCTGCCAGAATAAAATTCGCGAAGATGGGCCCTTGTTTTACGGTGAATTCATGCTTTTGCTGGTTGTAAATCATGGTTCCGAGCACATCTGCCGGAAACAGATCAGGTGTAAATTGTATGCGGCTGAATTGTGCCTGGATTGCAGCCGCCAGTGTTTTGATGGCCAGTGTTTTCGCAAGTCCGGGTACCCCTTCCAGCAAAACATGTCCGTTTGAAAGTAAGGAAAGGATCAACCGGTCCACCATATACTCCTGGCCGATGATGGCTTTACCTAATTCATTGCGCAGCGCATCAACAAAGGTGCTTTCCTGTTCAATCTTATTACTCAGTTCTTTAATCGAAGGGGTTGTCATCGGATGTGTGAAAGATGGTGTTGGTTGGTAAATTTATGCAATTGAGAGGGAATGAATGTAAA
The DNA here is from genome assembly GCA_016704325.1 of Chitinophagaceae bacterium. Classification (GTDB taxonomy): domain Bacteria; phylum Bacteroidota; class Bacteroidia; order Chitinophagales; family UBA10324; genus JACCZZ01. The sequence continues at coordinate 10,312 of JADJAG010000004.1, read as the reverse complement.
AACGGAAAGGAGGGTGTACGATATATCGTTCAACTTGTCAAGCAATGGTTGGTAGGTTAAATTGTTAAATGGCTAAATGGTTAAATTGCTGCGGCGAAGGCGATCACTTGCTATTCTGTAATCACTACGCTACTTTACTCACTTACTCAATACTCAATACACAATTTCAACACTCAATATTCAATTTCCAATTTGTCGTACACCCGGAAGGATGTGTTTCAATAAGGTACATTATACAATATGAATGTTGCATTCAGCTCGCAACATAGTTGACGCAATATTTATTGGACTTTCATTATCAATCAACCTTGTCACAATAGAAGTAAGACATATTCCTTTGCGCTCCAACTTTGACTATTGAACCAATTCAAGTTTGCATCATACTAACTGCGGTGCAGAAAAAACCCTGTACCGTCAAACGGACAGGGTTTCTTTATTATTTGAATCGGGAAGAATTAATCTCTTCTTCCACCCATAAATATCATGATATAGTACACCAGTGTTGCCATGGAAGCCAGCGCTGCTACCACATAGGTCATGGCGGCCCACCATAAACCATCTTTTGCTTTATCGCTGTCGGCTCCGTACATAAACCCGGTGTTGTTGATCCAGGCTAGGGCACGGCGGCTGGCGTCAAATTCCACAGGCAGGGTAATAAAACTAAAGAGTGTGGTCATCCCAAACAGGACGATACCGATGAGCAGCAATTGCGGGAAAACCTGTATCGTAAGTATGCCTGCCAGCAATACCCACTGCATCCATCTGGAAGAAAAACTAACCACCGGAACCAGTTTGGAGCGCATGGTTAACCAGGAGTATGCTGTTGCATGTTGTACGGCATGGCCGCATTCATGGGCGGCAATCATGGCTGCCATCACGCTTCTTCCGTCAAATACATCGGGACTGAGATTCACCGTTTTATCCATTGGATTATAGTGGTCAGTCAGCTGTCCGGGTACGGAAACAATCTTTACATCGTAAATACCGTTGTCGCGGAGCATTTTTTCGGCTACATCGGCGCCACTCCAGCCATTGGGTGTGGGGTATTTACTGTATGCTGTCATTTTTGAACGTAAGCGGGACTGGACCAGGAAACCTGCCAGCATAAACCCGACCATGAGAACAAGAAAGAGAATTTGCATAGTGCTTTAAAAATTTTGTTGTTGAAACACAAATGTACCACTCTTGGTTCATTTGATTGTTGTGACAGACGTTGAAGGTTCGGTTTTATTTTTTTAGGCAGGATTACGATTCTTTACTCAGGCAGCCGGATATCATGCTTTGGTACCCGAAATACCGGTTAATCAATAATCGGGCAACTTTCAGTACATGCTTTTAGATGTGTTTCAATTGGTGTGGAATTCTTCCAGTCGATCTGGATTTACGATCCCGTCATAAACAACATCCGGATTTTGAATCAGGATAAGTTGTCATCCGTTCAAAAACATATTACTGCTGGTGTAATTACTATTACCCATACACCATTGTTGATACGGTAAAATGAATGATGAAAGGATTATTTATCTCAAAAGCTATGTTTTCCAGACTTTCGTTGTTCGTGCCTTCCAAAGCATCAAATATTAATGAGGTCAAAAATCACCTTTTCAATTAGTCAGGATAACAATCCCGGGCTAAAAGGGGTATCTTCAAACTTTGGCATTGTTCATTGCACGGAATTTTGTAGTTCTAAATAATCTGATCTATATCACGATGCTATAAAGAAATTAAGCTTTGTATCTAATTCATCGTATTTCATCGAACCCTTTAGTTCTTGTGGCAATTTTGGCAGTTCAGTTAAAGGGTATCAAAAAAAATCAATGGAAAAATTAAAAAATCAGTTGATGGTAAGGCCGCAGATAGTATTTTACAGCTCGAAAGCATATCTGAATTCTTTAACAGCGCTTTGCGAAATGCGCTTACGAAATGATATGCGATTCATGTAATATTACAAGCTAACCACGAATTTAGAAATCCTAATTTTAACAAAATTGTATTATGAAAAAACGCTCATCATCATTGCAGTCGCTTTACTCTTTACCGTAAACAACAATTGCTTTGCGCAATCTGACCCCACCCAACTGAGCTTATCCATTTCAAAAGCTTATACGCAAAATCTTGAGGAGTTGAAAAAGTATGTTTGGAAAAGAAAAACAGATTTGTATATAGACACGCAGCGAGTAGCCACCGTTACCACGGATGTTTCGTTTGATGCCAATGGTAAACCGGTGGTGAAAGTAGTGGATGTTCAATCCTATATGGATAAAAAAGCCCGGCATTCGTGGTAACATACAGGAAAACAAGGCAGAGGAGATGGCGGACTACTACGGAAAAGCACTTCAGCAATCGGCTCAATATCTATTTATGAGCAAAGGTGACCTGGTTGATTTCTTCGATAAGGCTAAAATTGATGAAACAGGGGAAGACCTTGTAGTAGCTGCAAAAGATGTTTACGTGAAAGGCGATGAACTCATCCTCACGGTTGAAAAGAAAACAATGCTCCTGAAGAAACAGCAATATAAAACATTGATGGGCGCTGACCCTGTTAATGGTGACATGACTTACAAGAAGTATGACAACGGCTTAAACACAGTTTCAAACATGAACATCAGTATGCCGGCAAAGAAGCTGAGCGGCAAAGCCACCAATTATGATTTTGCGAAAAAATTACAATAGCATTATGAGTTTCGGCCATACTTGCACTGAGTTTTCCTAAACCATTAAAAGAATTACATGTTCGTGATTTACAAGCACGAACGCACATGGGAGTGGAACAAAAAATGTCATGCTTTTGGCAGACTCCGCTCAGCATGACAATTTTTTGTTTTTTCTGGTCCATACAGGCTATTAATCAGCTGCATAAACTTCATTGCTCAAAGTTTCGAACACTTCTGTTTACAAATCCGGGCTAACGGGAGAAGTCTGAACTATGATTTTAGTTGATTTAATGAATACTATGAATAAGTTAGAAAGTTATTTGCAGTATGTTCGTAAGCATCCCGTAAACCACGTATTGCAGGGTTAATCAACACCGATCAAATTTGCGCAAAAAAAAGCGGATGCGCACTTCACAAGAGAAATATTTTTCGATCATTGAAAAGTTTATGAGCAGTGGGCTTTCGGCAAAGGCCTTCAGCGAGCGCAACAGGATCAATAAAAATACCTTGGGCTACTGGAAGAAAAGATACAGAGACCAAAGCAAGGTGCAGCAAAAAGGATTTACCGCTTTATCCATTACCCAGATACAGTCAAAGCAGATTAGCATTGAATATGCCGATGGTACACGGCTGGTCTTTAGTGATGCTGTTAATGCGGCAGTACTCAGGTCACTCGTTCCTGTTTTCCAACCATGATTGGATTTAACAGTGCACAACGGTTTTTTCTGTACCGTGGAGCGGTCGACATGCGTAAGAGCTTGATGGGTTGTGCGGTGTGGTGACGGCTGAACTGGACAAGCCCTGACCACAGGGGACGTATTTATCTTCGTCAATAAACCCCGTCACAGCATCAAGTTGTTGGTATGGGATCGCAGCGGCTTTGTGATTTATTACAAACGACTCGAACAAGGCACTTTTGAATTGCCGGCAGGTGGAGATGCAAAAGTACGGTACTTAGATGGGATGAACTGGTGATGATACTGGAAGGCATCACACCGGTTCGTGAAAAGAAAAAAACGGTTCACTTATCCACAGCAGTGAATAAGAAATGGAATTTTGTGAGTAAAAACGACCCTTGAAATGATTTACCGCTAAGGGTGCCAGTTATCTTTGCTTTCGCAATGACAGCAACTACGCTCTACAGGAAATGACCCGCGAACAACTGCTCGGTGTAGTAGACAAGCAGTATACGGTGATTGGTGAAAAGGAAGAAAAAATTGATTCGTTGCAGTTTCGGGAGTGAACTGGAGCGGCTGATCTTTGGTGTTAAAAGCGAACGCTTTGTCGCCGCCACCGGCCCTGAACAAGGTCATCTGGATTTTGGAAGTAGCAGCGAACAGCAAACAGAAGCCCCTGCTACCGAAACAATCACTTACGAACGGGAAAATCGGGGGAGCAACAAAAAAGCCATCACGGCAAGTGCTGCCTCGCCCATCTTCCAAGAATAGAGCACATTCTTGATCCGGATGAAGATATAACCGACTGATAAAGATCGGGGAAGAGGTAACCGAAGAGTTGGAATATAGTCCGGGCAAACTATTTGTTAACCGGTATGTTCGTCCTAAATATGTAAAACCCACCGGGCAGGGTATAAGATCATCATCGCTGCCATGCCTGATCGGTGCTGCCTAAATGCATGGCAGGTCCAGCGTTGCTTGCTGCACTGGTCATAGCAAAATTTATGGATCACATTCCCTTGTATCGTCAGTCACAAAATGTTCGGGGCGGCAGGGTATTGACTTACCGGATTCCACCATAGGGTCTTCGGTTAATAATGTAGCCTGCTGATCGAACCGCTCTATCAGGCACAAAAAGAAAACACTGAGTGCCACCTATCTTCAGGCAGATGAGACGCTGATCAGGTACTGGAATCAGAAAATCCCGGAAGCACCCATCGGGGTTATTATTGGGTACCAGGATCCGCAGGAGCGATTGGTGTTGTTTGATTACCGGCAGGGTCGCGGCCGGGAAGGCCCAACCGAAATACTGAAAAATTTTAGGACATCTCCAGACCGATGGTTACGGAGTGTATGATCAGTTTGGACAGCGTGAACACATTACCCTCATTCACTGCTGGGCGCACGTGAGGCGTAAGTTTACCGATGCCTCGACAGCGACCCGGCGAGGGGCTGGTGTGGCGCTCACCCATATACAAAAGCTCTATGCAGTGGAACGGGAAGTAAAGCAGCTGCAATTAAACAGCGAACAGGCAGTGGAGATTAGAAAACAAAATCATTCCTGTAACCCAAGCATTGGAAAAAGTGGATGACCGAAACGATAACACAGGTGCTGCCCAAAGCCTTATAGCTGGGGCCATTGTGTACACCCTGCCAAGAATAGATGCGCTAAAAAATGTTACCTGTCTGATGCCCGCTTATAAAATTGACAACAACCTCACTGAAAATGCTATTCGTCCAGTAGCGGTTGGAAGAAAAATTACCTGTTCGCCGGATCACATTCATCTGCACAACATGCAGCCATCTTCTATTCACTGTTTGCCACTTGCAAAGCCAAAATAATCCCCAAACCTGGCTCACCGAAACGCTGATCAAAATAGGCTCACACCCCATCAATAGAATCCATGAACTGCGCCCGGGGCAAAATTGTCTAATGATAGTTGTTGATTGATTGGCTACGTGGTTCACGGGATGCGTAGTATGTTCCTTTTAAAGTTTTTAAAAGTATTGCCTAGTTTCTCCCGGTGCTATTATTGTCAACGATATTTTGCGTCCCGGTCCATACTCCAAAAGTTAAGCAAAGTGTCGAAAACTGAATGTCGCTATGTCCATTCTCAATTCTTGAAATAAAACTTTTTTGGTAACTGTCTATCTTTTTAGGTAATTGCTCTGTGTCAGTTGAAGCGAGTAGTATTTCTTCTTTGATAACTTCTCCAATGGCAATTGCTTTGGCTTTACTCTCAAGGTTTGTTCGTTTAGCAGTACCAATTTCTCCATAACGACTATCGAGATGCTCGTCAAAAGTAGTCATCCTTTTACTTCATTGATTATTTACTTTCATTTGTTTCTGTCTTAATTTTCGGTCTGCAAGTCGAAGAAGTTAAGAAAGTAGTCTTTTAAATATACAATTTGTTTATGTCGTTCCATTTTTTTATACCACAATCTTAACGAATAATGGAACATGATCAAATTCTCAATTGGATATTTGTCGTTTTTTTGTGTCGTCCAAAATTGTAAATATTTTTGTGGGTTTAAAAGTTGACTATTCAGGAGCACTAAACTTCATCCATTTGATGCGAACTGCGAACCACGCCGCTCCTATCGCAAAATCCTTAGTTATGCGAATACTCTACTCTGCCCACGTAGATGTGCCATTTCAATTTTGCTCAACAATAATTTTTTTGCAGAAATACTTTTCTCCGTCATACATTTCACAAAATAAATTCCGCACGAAATATTATAAGAGATTGATTTCTTTTTTTGAAGTGAGAGAAACAGATTCGACTAAATATTCTTTCTCCTAAAACCTGAGAATATATTTCAATAGAACCATTATTAGTAATGTCAGGGAATGTAATTGTAAAATTGCCGCTTGATGGATTTGGAAATATCCTGATTGCATCATTACCTGCCGTGTTGTCCGCAATTCCTGTGCTATTGTACGTAAAATACTTTTATAGTGATTTGGTCAACTAGAGCTGTTGATGAGAAAGGCCCGCCCTTACTTGCAGAAACTGCCGCACCAAAACTGCTGTTGTTGATTTCCCGGCAGGGGGTGTCCAGCGGTTCCCCCACAAATCGGAGTTGCTGCCGTAAGTAACTACCAAATCAGTTGTGTCCCAGTCCAAGTAGGTTAAAGAGTAATCCAATCCTGTTACAGTATTGTTTTTTACTACATGAATAAAATAATCCTGAACAGGAATAGAACCAGAAAAACTTCTTTCCACATTTAGTTCAATGCCACAGATGGAAGCTGTTGTAGGAATAGAAAAACCAAATCCAGTTGCTTGCAGATAACTGGAATAAGGTCCGAATTGCAAAGGCCGACAGAAGCATAACTGTTATCGGATGATTGTGCATTTTGGGCTGGGACCAGGGAAGACTGGTTGAAGATGCTCATCATTAACAAAAACACTTCCGCTGTTCGCTCCTTGCGAAGAAGTGCATTGTGCGTTTGATACCCAATTCGCCTAAGGCGGAGAGCAGCAAAATAATTAGTAGGTGTTTTTCATTTTAAGTTTGCTAATTGTGATTACGCTATTCGGTCTTCAGCTTCTCTGTTCATTTTAGTCGTCAAATTTAATTTCTTGCAATCAGTTTGGTCGGTGTATTGCACGCGGTAGCGCATAACGTTTTGCGGATTAAATAAGTTAGCGGATTTCTTATCACTAAACTGCCTGCCCGTCCGCAACAAAAAGGAAGGCGGGTCTGCCACCACTGAACTTGATACGAAGCACAAAGCTTCAGTAAACCACCGAACCGCCAATTTCTTGTAGGTGCTGTTAGCAGTAGCCTTATATAATGAATGTCTTCTTAAAGTCAGGCTTCGCTCTTTCATAGAGGCCTGTTCAAAGGCATACCCAATTGAAATTAATGTTGATTCACTATATGCAGTCCCGAAAAATTTAATCCAACTGGCAAACCGAAACCATTCCTGCCGGAACTGTTATATGAGGGGTAACCTGCCGTGCTGCGACTCCCGAGTTGTAGAAAATTCTGCAATCACCATTCACTATGTCGATAAGAATTTGCAGGGCCAGCGACGAGTTCACAAATCGCATCAAGATTGTATTTTTCAATGAAGCATCAATAGCACTTCGAGAACCAGGTAAAAAGTTTTTTCTAGTGCTGTTAAGTATTCCTGACTTTCAAGTCTCCTTTGCTTCCGACATTTCAAAATCTCCTTGTTTAAAAACGGCATTGATTTTGTCTCATTTCTGCTGGTTAAACTCGATTATTTCTTTTAGTGATCTTAATTTTGAATTCGATTCAGAAAAGATATTGATTCAACCCATCTTTAAATTCAAAGCATAAATCATAGCTCTGCATCGCCACCGTTTTATCGGTAACGAGTGGTTCGATTTCTACACCCTCAGCTCCAGCTTTTTCATTTCTTAAGCGCCATGTTTACTAAATCATCAACGCCTTCGTGTTTTTTCATGTATGATTTATTTATGCCTATTCGTTTTGTTTCAAACCATTTTATCGAGAAACTTTTGTATAATCAGAATGATTTTTTCCCTTATTGAATTTTTGTTGGCGTATCCTTCATCATCAACACCACACAAGTCCAAGAAGAATTGCAGCATCTTTACAGTTCTCGTCATCGGTCCCGCAGTATCTTTGTGTGGCTGAAACAGAATAATTCCTGAACGACTCCACAAACTCTCAGGTTTGATGCCAACAATTCCGCATTATGCTGCAGGAGCGCAAATTGAGCCATTTGTCTTTGTACTGATGGCAATTCGGGTAATATAAGTTAGCTGCCATCGTTGCCCGGAGCCTGCACTAGAACCCGATGTGGAGCGGTCACATATGGGATTTTTAGTTTGTCTCCATTGCCATCGATCCATGCAGGAGCGAGTGGGAACGGAAAATTTGTTGCTTCCACTCACTTAGATTTGTTTTTCCCAAGATCACAGCTCCCGATTTGCGTAATTGTTTATGATGAATGCATCTTATGAAGCAATATTTCCAAGCAATGCAATTGAACTGGCAGTCGTCACTATTTTATCACCTGTATCAATATTGTCTTTTTAATAAAACAGGAATTTCCGTGCAGCGCACTACGCACTTTTCCGGTTTTTCTTTCATCATCCATTGCCTTTGCAATACTGATTGCATCAGGATTTCTATTTTCGATACAGCATTTATTGCCGGACCTTTTTGTCGACCTCACTCAATTCGTTTCAAATAAAATTGCGTGATTTTGTTCGGAACTGAGTTTACACTCTGCCATTTTCTCCCCGAAGTTCTGCAATAGTTACTCATTCAATTCGGGAAACTGCTCAAAGAAACCTCTGTTTTCCTGCAATTTATTTTCTTTTGTAGCTTGAGATGCATTTCCAATCAAGTGCGCAATGCTGCAATGCCTGTTAAGGTAAGTGTTACATTCGTAATAAAGTTTCTGTCTTTCCATTTTGCTGGGTTGTTATAAGGTTACTGCTAACGTTTCGGGGGCTTAAAGAAGTGGCGGATTAGAAGCACGAACTGTCAACCTACCACTACTGTTTGTTAGATGCACAAATGTTTGATTAACCACTTCACCCGCCACTTTTTAAGCCCTTGTTAGCGGTTCGTTGCACTTCATGTCTACTCAATCTATTTTGTTTTACTCATGTACATAAAACCAATTCCATTCCCATGTTCCTTCTGTTGTCGTCAGAAAATGCTTGACTCCAAATAGGTTGTTCTTTGAACCCAGCATCCCAACGAAAAGCAATCTGAAAAATATTTTTTCGTTGAATGTGTCTTTTGTAATGAAATGTCCAACTTTATTTTCAAATGACCCTAATACAGGTGGGTCTAATTTGCCTTCATTTGAGTCTGCCCAATAGATACTCCACAATTTGGTTTTAGGACTGAAAAGCCTGACTGTCATTCCTTCAATGGCCAAGTTCTGTCAAATGTTGCAAGAAAATTATCAATATTTAACCCCATTTAGTACCTTATACATTTCTTGTGTTGATTCAAATTCAATCCAATCAGTGCAAAGGCTTAATCTTGATTTAAGTTTCCTATTATGAAGTTTCCATTTACCTTCAAAAATCAAAGTCATGTTTGATGAAGTAGAATCCTGGCATGATTACAAGTTCACCATTTGTGTCAAAGTTTACTTCCGGGATTTCTAAAGTGTCATTGATTGTCATAAATAAATGTTTTAATTGAAGGGTCTTCTGCAATGACCGCTAACGGAAAGGGCTTTATGTTGGTGGGCTTCGAAACAATCAACTTCATTCCTGCATTAAAGTTAACTAAATGAAACACTCTTAGTTTCCTCACTTAATGGCCATTAATGCAAGGACATGTTAGGCGAATGCAATCTATGTCACTACAATTGGTCCTGGAACGGGTTGATTTAACAGTTCCAGTATTTTCGGTGATAGATTCGTTAAAACTGAGTATGTATGTATATGCGCACTAAGAACAAATACTGTTATTGGACATTTCTTAAAATTTGCTGGTGCTGTAGATTTTTGTCAAAAGTAATCGGCGCATGAAAATTGCTTTCAATAAGTTTTGAAGCAGGATGCCATTTTTTAATCCATTCCAACCGCGTTGCTTTATTGTAAAACTTCGTCCGGGAAAGTCGTTCTTAGTTTTTTGGTATGTTTTCGTCAAGGAACAGCAGCATAAAATCTATCAATATTTTCGAGGAAAGTAATTTGCTTGCTATTTCCATTATTGCTATTGCCTGATCTTTCTTGTAACGGTATCAAATTCGTTATGAATTCGTCAGGCAGAAACGCCACTCTCTGATGATCAAAAAGTGACTCTCTATAGGAACACGAGTGCCTCTAAAAACCGGTTGCTCAAAAGTTCAGTTTTAGGATCAATGGTAATAAGGTCTTTGATGTTTTGCATTAGTAAATCTATTAAAAATCAACCACTTTTCAAATTACGAAGGCGTTCCTTTTTGTTCGCCTAACGAATGGGCTTTGCGTTGGTGGGCTTTTGAAACAACCAACTGCATGCCCGCAA
>JADJAG010000003.1 GCA_016704325.1 Chitinophagaceae bacterium | reverse complement strand
AATTCATCATAATAAACCATTAGCCCTGCATGTTATTCGGAATTGACCGGTATAATCTCATTATTGATTTCAGATCCCAAGTACCAAATTAAGACGGCACCTCTAATAGGTGCCGTCTTAGCAGATCTGCAAATGGCTATTCGTTTGTCAACACAAACCGCGAACTGTACAGTTGATCATCCACTTTAACGATAATAAAGTATTGGCCGGATGATACAGCTGCATCCAGGTAAATATCAGCAGCAATCTGGTTGTCGTTGAATGCAGATTCCTGTCGCCAGATCAATGCACCGAGCATATTCCTGATTTCAGCTACATAATTACCTTGTTGCAGATCGGGCAAATTGAGTCGGATGTGTAGTTCACCCTTGGTTGGATTAGGATAGATGAACCAACTAACTTGTTCCTTATCAACTATTTCTGACCCATCTTTACAATTACTCGTAATCACAATGGTATTGGAAATGGTAGAACAACCTGAAGTATTGGTCACCACACATTGGTAGCTTCCGGCAACTGATGCTGTATAGGTAGAAGCGGTAGCACCCGAGATAGTATTACCATCCCGTTTCCAGACATAACTCAATCCAGTACCTGTATTAGCTGTGATATTCTTGGTTTGTCCGGAACAGATATTCCCGCTGCCACTGATACTGATAGTAGCCGTTGGATTACTGTTTACGGTAACTTTAAGCCCGGTGCTGGTTTTATTACATCCATTCCCATCTGTTACTTTCACTTTGTATGTGCCGGATGAGACCGGTGCAAAGGTCTGATTGGTTGCTCCATTCTGAGCAGCCGATCCTTTCAACCATTGGTAGGTATATGGGCCACTGAGGGTAGTAAGGTAGGTTCCACTATTCTTACAATACGTGGTAGGACCAACTGCTGTAACAGTTACGGCAGGCAATATCCACTCTGTGACGGTAACAGGGGCAGATATACCAGTGCAGCTATTTGCATTCGTAACTGTGACCGTAAATGTGCCGCTTGCAGTGATGGCATTGGTTTGCGTAGTCTTACCATTTGACCAAAGGTACGTGCTGTATCCTGCGCCGGCATCAAGGGTTACGGTGCCACCATCACAAAATTGTGTTGCACCAAGCGCATTTATAACCGGAGTTGGCAAAGCAGCAACCGTGATTGTCTTTTGAGAAGAAGTACCGGTACAGCCGTTCCCGTCTGTTACGGTTACCACAAAATTACCGGCACCATTTACGTTTATGCTAGAAGCATTCGAACCCGTTGACCAGGCATACAGGCTATAGGTTCCACAACTCAAATTGATAGTGGAACCCTGGCAAACGGTTGCCGGGCCTGCAATAACGGGAACGGGATTGCTGTTAATGGTGACTGAAAATGCCGCTGATGTTTTTGAACATTGATTCGCATCATTAATAATCACTTTATAGCTGCCACTGACTGCCGGTGTAAATTGCTGTGAAGTTGCACCGGCAATATTTACTCCGCTCTTTTGCCATTGATAGCTGTAACCTCCTAGCGTGGTGAGATAAACACCACTGCTGGCACAATAGGTTGTTTGCCCGGTGCTGCTACTCACCACAGGAATGGGTGGAATCCATTCTACCACACTTACCGGGAGAGATGTTCCGGAACAGCCAATATTATCAGTAACCGTAACAGTATATGAGCCTGAACTTGTTATGGTATTGGTTTGCGTAGTTTTTCCATTTGACCAATTGTAAACACTATACCCGCTGCCTGCATCCAATACGACGGATCCTCCATCACAAAACTGTGTAGCGCTCTGTGCCGATATTACAGGAACCGGCAAAGGACTTAATGTGGTAGTTTTTAACGGAGAGGTTCCCTGGCAGCCATTGCCATCGGTAACCGTTACGGAATAACTGCCGGAGCCGGAAACACTGATGGTGGATGTTGTTGCACCGGTTGACCAGACATAGGAAGAAAAAGTTCCGCAACTGAGTGTGGCAGATGATCCCTGGCAAATGAAATTAGTGCCTGAGATAACAGGTGCAGGAATAATGAATAAGGTAACGGTATAGGATAGAGAGGTTTTGCTGCATCCGTTTACATCAGTTGCAATAACTTTATAGTTGCCCCCACTCGTTGGAATATAACTCTGCAGAGTGGCTCCGACAATATCAGCGCCGCTTTTTTGCCATTGATAGGCAGCAGCAGTTGCAGTTGTCAGGTACACCCCGGTACTTGCACAAAAAGAGGAACTGCCGGCACTGGAAGTAATTACCGGAACGGGCGGAATCCATTCTGTTACTACAACCGGAGCGGACTGTGCACTGCAACCGTTCTGTCCGGTAACTGTAACGCTAAACGTTCCTGAAGAAGTGATACTTACCGTTTGTGTTGTTTTTCCATTAGACCAATTATATCCAATATAGCCTGAGCCGGCATCAAGCGTTACACTTCCGCCATCACAAAATGAAGTAGCACCCAATGCTGTAATTACTAGTACGGGTAACGGGTTGACCACAATTTCTTTTGTCGCTGAAACTGCCGTGCATCCATTCAAGTCTGTAACGGTCACGTTAAAATTCCCTCCCTGGTTGACGGAGATGGAGGTTGTGGTTTGGCCTGATGACCATAAATAAGCACTGTAACCTGCAGGAGCATTGATGGTGGTGCTCTCTCCCTGGCAAATGGTGGACCCACCCACCACGGTCAGATTAGGTGTGGCTGCTACGTTTACGGTAACTGCAACATTTGCAGATGTTTTTGTACAGCCATGTTCATCCGTGATGATTACTTTGTAAGTGGTACCCGTTGTTGTTGGCTGATACGTTTGCCCGGTTGCATTTTCCAGGAACGTAAGTCCCTTTTTCCATTGATAGGTGAATCCGCTGATGGTTGAAAGTGTAGACGGGCTTTCTATACAATAGGTATCGGGGCCAATAAGATCTACTACAGGCACCGGAGGCTCCCAAACGGTAAGATCCAGAGCCGGCGAGATATTAGTGCAGTTATTGACATCCTTTACAGTTACGGTGATTGGACCATTCGTTTCTGCTGAAATAGTCTGACCTGATTTACCATTTGACCAGGTATACTGATTGTATCCGGGTTGGGCGGAGAGCGAAACACTCTGATCGTAGCAAAACGATGTTGGGCCCGCTGCTGTAATAATGGGTTGTGGCAGCGGATTGACCGTAATCACTTTTATGGGGCTTGTTGAAACACAACCATTTGTATCCGTTAGCGTGCAGGTGTAAGAACCTGAATTACCTACAATGATTGAATTTCCAGTGGCACCTGTTGACCAATCATAACCTTCATAACCAGCCGGCATACTTAATGTGGTTAACTCACCCTGGCACAGAAGGCTGCCGTTTGATACGGTGATAGCTGGCGCCAGCAACGAATTGACTGTAATGTCCAGACCAGTATTATTTTTCTTACTACAGCCATTCTGGTCAGTTACTGTTACCTTGTAAAGTCCGCTTCCAACAGGTGTCCAGGTCTGCCCTGTGCCGCCGCTTATTTCAGCTACTCCTTTAAACCATTGATAACTATAACCCGGAATAGTAGAAATTGTGGTTGGTGTTTCAATACAGTAGGTTGTGGGCCCCATAGCACTTATGACCGGAAATTCAGGTTCCCAAACTGTTATTTCAATTGCATTGGAATTCGCATGACAGCCATTCGTATCACCAACATTTACCCAATAGGTGCCTGAAACAGTATAGTTTTTAGACTGAAGGCCGCCGCCGCCAGACCATACATAGTCATTATAAACATCGTTTACCTGAAGGGTTACTCCAACATCATAGCAAGCTTGCACCGGCCCTATTGCGCTGATGACCGGTTCGGGTAATGCATATACAGTAATGGTTTCTGTGTCTGATACCGCTGTACATCCATTTTGGTTATCCGTGATCAACAGGTAATGATTTCCGGTAGTGGTAGCTAATGAAGAAACTGTTGTATCGCCGGTAAGAGGCCACAGGTAAGAAACATTTGAATAGGTGAAATTAGGGCCGAGATAAACAAGCACGCTTCCGCCTTCACAAAATGCTTTACTGCCATCCACTTTAATATTAGGCACAACCGGTGAAGGATTAACGGTAATATGAACTGAAGTTTCAGAATAGTAACCCACAGGGCTGTCGTAAACTTTCAATGAATAATCTCCGGTAGTAGTCACCCATATCTTCCTGGATGTTTTTCCGTTTGACCATTTGTATGAATAATGACCGGCGCCACCATCCAGTTCCACACTATCACCGGAGCAAATAACAGTATCTCCATTTACGGTAATCGAAACAACAGGAGGCGCGTCAGGTACAGTGGTTGCACTAATGCGGGTAATAGAATAAGGTTGTAAGACGAGATTTTGAGGGAGCGTTGCATTTACAATTGTCACATCCTGAGCGGTAGCAATTAATTGAAGCGGTGGTGCATGGCGCATTTCATAGGTTCCGCCGGAAGGAAACATTGCCGCAGTATTGATGGTTTGAGCGGTGCCGGTAAGATTCAGCAAGGCAACATCTGTACTGTTGTTATTGTTGAAGAGAAAACCGAAGAGTCCATTATAATAGATCGTATCGCCCTTTTCAATCGTCATCACCTGCGGGTTGGGGGAGAACTGAATTTGTGATGCATATGACTTATTGTTCATTGATTTGCCCACCATCATCAGGTTATTCCCGGTAGCAGTTAAGCCCCAAAAAGTGGTAGCAGGTTTTACCGGTGGCGGTATGAAGCTGGCATCTTCGCCATTGCCAAATTCAAATCCTTCTGTATCATAAAAATGGCTGGCATAAACTGCAGTACCACACATGCCATGTGGCGTAACTTTGGTGATACGTTCATCTTGCAGTAATAGCAGTGTTTGCAAAGCCTGAAACAGGCCATGTGTCCAATAACCATGCGTCGGGCGCTCATGATCAGAGAGATTAAACTCAGTGATCCAGATTTCTTTTCCGGGACGCACCTTCACCATAGACTTGGTAGATAAGATATCCCATGCTTTGTACGGTTGATAGAGCCATTCCGGAACATCAGACATGTTCACATCCAGTTTCTCTGCAAGTGTCTCTAAAGAATCAGCATCTGCGGAAGCATAATAGAAATGAAACGTCATTGCATCTTCTCCTTCAAGATGCGCAAGCACACTGTCGTTCCATATCTTTCTCCGTGGTGCGGCATTCTTATCAAACACACCTTGCGCAGCTACTTTTGCATTGGGGAAGTATTTATGAATACTGTCAGCCCAGATAGTGGCGGCTTTGCCATAATCAGACGGTTCCGGAAATACCTGCAAAATGTAAGCGGAATCTTCATCGCCTTCCAGGAAAAACTCATTGCCCAGCTCAACATATTCTACCGGTATGCCGATGGAATCTGCATGCCTTAACATGGCAAGTTGTTCATTAATATCAGAAAGAATCATGTTCACCCCAAGTATCGTAGAGGTAGCTCCGGCTGCATCACGCAACACTTTATAATCTTCAAGCCTGTTGGGAACCTTGGTTAATGACTTATACTTCTGTGGTACATTCGGATCGTCATATACCCAGCCCTCCCGCCAGTTATACCAACTCGAAAAGGCACCTGCCGGAAAACGGAATATCTGTGGTTTCATCAAGGGCATCTTTTCCAGCAAGTATGGATTTAAACAGGAAGAGCCACCCCTGATGGTGGTGCCTGTGTTAAATCCAAAAATATCATCCCCAATCGTTCTTCGGGTAGTGAGTCCGATATCAATAGTCTGCGCAAACAAAGAACTGCTTAGCGCAAAACAAATCATGCAGCAAATAGCGATTGACCACAAATATCCGGAGCCTACCCTGGTATGTAGATTTGTTTTCATCGAAAAACTTTTTGAAAGGTTAGCCAAAAATGGTTACGTGCAAATGCACTATGTACGGCAGGACACGCATAAATGTTTCTAACTTGCTATAAAAGGAAACAACGATTCAGATGGAAAACAAATACAAAATACTTGCTGAAATGCAATACAGATAAGCCTTTCAGAAAGTAAGTCTGGCAACTACCTTGTAAGAATCCACATTAATTATGCATAAAGAGGGAATTGTTGCATGAAGTCATGCACATTGCCGCGGATGCGGCTGATCAGGGTCTCATTATCAGGATCCATAATCACCTGGTCCATCCATTCCACAATCTGTAGCATATGGCTTTCTTGCATGCCTCTTGATGTGATTGCGGCAGTACCTACACGAATGCCTGATGTAACAAATGCTGACTTGTCATCAAATGGCACCATGTTCTTATTCAGTGTAATTTCAGCTCGTACAAGGGTGTTCTCGGCTTTTTTTCCGGAGATGTTTTTATTACGAAGATCTATCAGCATCAAATGGTTATCCGTTCCGCCCGACACCAATTCATACCCTCTGTCAGTGAATGCTTTTGCAATGGCCTGTGCATTCTTCTGTACCTGACGGATATACGTTTTGAATTCATCTGTAAGTGCTTCACCAAAAGCAACGGCCTTGGAAGCAATCACATGTTCCAGCGGCCCGCCTTGCGTTCCGGGAAAAACTGCACCATCAATTAATGATGACATCAAACGCACTTCTCCTTTCGGCGTCTTTAGTCCAAATGGATTTTCAAAATCCTTTCCCATCAGGATAATACCACCGCGCGGGCCACGTAAGGTCTTATGGGTAGTAGAAGTCACAAAATGACAATGTGGAATGGGATCGTTCAATAAATCAGCAGCAATTAACCCGGCAGGATGTGCCATATCACAGAGCAGGAAAGCACCTACCTTATCGGCAATTTCCCGGAAGCGCTTATAGTCATAATCTCTTGAATAAGCCGAAGCGCCGCAGATAATGAGTTTGGGGTTTTCCTTTAATGCAATGCGTTCCACTTCATCCATGTTGATACGGCCTGTTTCCTTTTCAACACCATAAAAGGTGGCATGGTAAAGTTTGCCGGATGAATTCACCGGTGATCCATGCGTTAAATGGCCTCCATGGGAAAGATCAAGGCCCAGAATGGTATCACCGGGTTGCAATAAAGCAAGAAATACTGCCGCATTAGCCTGTGCACCTGAATGTGGTTGCACATTGGCATACACCGCTCCGAATAGTTCCCTGATGCGGTCAATGGCCAGTTGTTCAACCTGGTCTACTACTTCACACCCACCATAGTACCTCCTGCCGGGATAACCCTCTGCATATTTATTGGTTAGGCAACTGCCCATGGCTTCGAGCACTTGCGCACTTACAAAATTTTCGGAAGCAATCAGTTCTATGCCATGGCGTTGGCGTTCAAGTTCTTTACCGATAAGGGAAAACAGCAGTTCGTCTCTTTTCATAGTAGCAGGAAGTAAGGTGCCAAAATTAACAGGAATAATAGTATTTGTTAGGGGAAGTTTTGCCTGACATGCCTGATAGGGATTGCAATACTAATTCAACTGCATTCGTCATGCTCCTACTCACTTAATCAAGCAATAATAACCTGTAATGCGCCAACTTACTCAGGAAACCTTTTCGAGTATCTTTTACGGGTTGTGGGTGTGTTGAGTTGATCAATGTAGACTGATAAATTACTTAAACCCGCTACCAGGAAAAATGCAATGGCAATCCAATAGCCAAATGCATACTCTATATTCAACAGGTTTTTAATGGTTACTGTTGACAATATTGCCCATTGACTATCAATCTGCAGGCGCATCAGCAACATGGCAAACACTCCTGCCAGGCCAATGATACCCAACAACATTTCTTGCTGAAGAAACAACAACAAACTCAAAACCATACCACCTGTAGCAAGCAGTATGGCTGCTATCGCGAAGTAGTTGAGTCCGGCAGACTTGTAAAACAAAAGTGTTGCAGGTTGACTTGCTGATTCGATCAATTCTTCAAAAACACTGTTCAAAGTGCGGGTGCCGGTGACCAGTTCTATACCGCTCACAGTGCTGACAGATCCTGAATAATAAGTCAGGTTCAGAAACGAAAAAAAGAATGCCACTGCGGCGATTGCAAAACTTACAGGGGAGACCCATTTCCTTTTTAACAAGAAGTCAGATTTTCTCAAAAATAATACAACAGGTGTATCATTTCTGATATGGCTGCCATCAGCTATATTTGCGCGCCATGAATCCTCTGAAAATATACAACAGCCTGTCGCGTGAAAAAGAAATTTTTGCTCCCATCAACCCTCCATATGCAGGCATGTATGTATGCGGGCCTACCGTAAGTGGTGAAACCCATCTTGGCCATTCGCGGCCGTATGTAACGTTTGATATCGTGTACCGGTTTCTGCAGCATTCAGGATACAAAGTGCGCTATGTAAGAAACATCACCGATGCCGGTCATTTTGAGGAAGAGGACAGAGATGCTGTAGATAAAGTAGCCATCAAAGCGAAGCTCGAACAATTGGAGCCGATGGAGCTGGTGCAGAAATATACCAACATCTATCACGACATGATGGATAAGCTGAACGTAATCCGTCCCAGCATCGAACCAACTGCAACAGGCCATATTGTAGAACAGATCAGTATGATCGAAGATATTATTGCGAAAGGATTTGCATATGTAGTAAATGGCTCTGTGTATTTCGATGTAACCAAGTATGCAAAGCAGCATGATTACGGCCGCTTATCAGGAAGAAAAATTGAAGAGATGATTGCAGGCAGCCGTGAACTGGAAGGACAGGGAGAAAAGCGCAACCCCGCCGACTTTGCACTCTGGAAAAATGCACCGCCCGAACACCTCATGCGATGGAAGAGTCCCTGGGGAGAAGGATTTCCCGGATGGCACATCGAATGCTCAGCGATGTCGTCGAAATATTTGGGAATTCCTTTTGACATTCATGGTGGTGGAATGGATTTATTATTTCCACATCATGAAAGCGAGATTGCGCAAACAAAAATTGCAACCGGCCTGGCATTGGCCAATTACTGGATGCACAACAATATGATTACGATCAAAGGACAGAAGATGAGCAAGTCGCTGGGCAATACGATCACTATTGCGCAGATGTTCAGCGGTGATCATCCCTTGCTGGAGCAGGGTTATTCTCCGATGACGTTGCGCTTCTTCATTCTGCAAACGCATTACCGCAGCACGCTGGATTTTTCCAATGAAGCGTTGCTGGCAGCGGAAAAAGGGTTGCAGCGGCTCATGAATGCACTCGATGCGCTGAACAAACTTTCTTACAAAGAAAATGCGGCTCAGTATAAGGAAGAAGAAAACAATCAGGTGCTACAGTTGATGAATTCCTGCACGGAGTACATGAATGATGACTTCAATACGGCAATGGCCATGGCTTCTTTGTTTGAGTTGAGTTCCAAAATTTTTTCCTGGAAAAATGAACAGCTTGCTATTGCTTCCATCAAAAAAGAAACCTTTGAATTGCTGGTAAAGACTTTCAATGCTTTTGTAACGGATATTTTCGGACTGAAGAATGAGAAAGAAAATGACGATAGCAAAATGAATGGATTGATGGAACTGCTGATCTCTTTAAGGAAGGAAGCCCGATCGAAAAAGACTTTGCCACATCAGATAAAATCAGGGATGATCTGTTTGCTGCCGGCATTCAGTTAAAGGATGGTAAGGAGGGAACGAGTTGGGAGGGGGTTTGATGGGGTGATGTGCCGATGTGCTGATGGGTTGATGTGCTGATTGGCTGATTGGCTGATGTGCAAATGTGCCGATGAGTTGATTCGTTTCTAAAAATTAAAAGCTATTGATTCACTCACAACTCAAGACTCACTACTAACGACTTCCGACTAACAACTAACGACTAATAACTTCCGACTTCCGACTCACGACTCAAAAATGGCCAGAATCAAACTCGACCTTCACGCTATTTACAACAACAGTGCCGCCATAGACAGGGCCTTACAGCAGGCATTTGATGATGCCATCGATAAAAAAATCCGGGAAGTGGAAATCATTCCGGGAAAAGGAAGCGGGCAGCTGCGCAAAAAAGTGGAGCGTTTTCTACAGCAGCCGCATATTAAACCGAAGTACCACCGTATTGAAAACGATAGCAAGAACTTCGGGAGGTTATTTGTCTATTTTAAATTTTGATTGTTCCGAAAGTTTCTTTCCTTAACTGCTTTTAACAGGAAAGGATGCCGAATTAAACTCGGCATCCTTTCCTTGAACTTGCAACCAAGCTCTTAAGTATCCATCAAATAAAATCGAAGAAGCTTATAAGAAAAAATTGAATGAAGAAAATCCTGAACCGGATTATTCAATCAATACATCCAGAATTTCACTTCTTATATTTTCAGCACTTGTGGTAATCGGACTACTTATAATAGTACCCATATTAAGACCCACGAAAAAATATGTATTTACATCAGGAAGATAGCCCAATTCACAGCCTGCGCCAATTCCGCCTCCCGTATGTCCGTATTCATCATGCTGTTTGTACGGATCATTATGAATGCCCAACCCATAGCCATATGAATATTGCCCGGTATCATTTTTCACAAAAGTGAGCATCTGCTCCATGGTGGAGGGTAAAAGCAATTGTCCTTCGAAAAGTCCTTTCAGAAAATTCACATAATCAATCGGAGTTGCGATAATGCCGTCATCACCAATCAAAGAACCCACATTTACATTTTGCATCTGCGAGCAGTTTTCAAGTACACTGTTGCTGTACCGGTCCCAATAGGAGTTTACCAGTGCCGGTTTATCCAGGTAATTTGCGTCTTCACGATAGTAGGTATTGATAAGCCCAAGCGGAATAAAAATCTGCTCGCGGATATATTTAGCATGATCGCCGGTCAGTTGGTCTCCAATCAAAGCCAGCAACAGGTAGTTGGTGTTGGTGTAACTGCGTTTGCTTCCCGGCTCAAATTTCATATCAGCACCTTCAATATAATCCAGGTAATCCATCGTGCTGAATACATGCAACGGGTGCTGCAACAGGTAACTGACATAGGCGGGCTTGTCGTTGTATTCTGCGATTCCGGAAGTATGATTCAGCAGCATTCGCACTGTAACCTGGTCCGCTCCGGTAACTTTCTCAATCACATCTGAAGGCAGATAAGCAGTGATCTGCTCGTCAAGATTGATCTTCCCGGCTTCGTATAATTTTAAAATGGCTACCGCCATATAAGTTTTTGCCACACTCTGCGAATATTGCAGGTGACAGGGTTGCATGGGCACCCTGGTTTCAATTTTTGAATATCCTGATGCACTGGCCCAGTAGCCTTCCGGCGACCAGGTAGCAATGGCAAGACCCGGTATTCCAAGCCTGGTATATTTATCGATGATTGCCTGTAATGATGCGGCTTTGGAATAATCCGGGTTGATCGTTTCCGTAAGAGTACACGTATCGCCGGCAATTTCCCAGGTTTGTTTGCTGCAGGAAGTTGTCATTGCAATCAATAACAAAAGCGTGATGTATTTCATAAAGTTGTTGTTTTAGTATTTTAAATGAATTCGGGTGCCTACCTGGAAGAGGGAATAAAAACTAAGCGGTATGCCATCGTTATAAAAAAGCGAAGGCACTACTTGGAAGCTGACAAATGGCGAGAGGTATGTTTGTTCGCTATACTTATTGTAACCAACGGAAACTCCCAAAGGCACTATGAGCTGCGATTTACCTCCTGGTGTTGGAACATAACTGCCATCTTCAAACTTGTAGGCATCAACAGGATGAAAGGTTCTTTGCCAGCCGATACCGGCCTTTATTTCCGGATAAAAATTACTGAATACGGTTGGCCTGAATACTGTTTGGGTGTAGGTAAAAAACCCGTTTCCCATTTCTTTGTTCAGGTAATAACCTGCCTGAAATTGTTGTACCCAGTTTTGTTTTCCATTGAAGCTCACTTCGGTGCCAAGTGCAATGCCCACATGCATGAAATTGCTGCCTAAATCATGAAAGGGTAAAGCAAAGTTGTGGAACTGAAGACTAACAATGATCGGGAAATTGCGGTAGTCGGTATCTGCCACTTCGCTTTGGGCAAAACTGAAGGCAGGTAGCAACAACCAGAAAAACATTTTGAGGAGTTTGTGTTTCATAAGAATTAAAAAATTTGTGGGTCAAAGATGAGGCAGGTATCAAGTGAAATACAAGCGAATAAGTGTCAATTCCGTTGAAGTGTAGCAGAATTTCCGTTGAAATGCAAGTGAATTTGGAGATTAACCATAGAAGATCAGGGCAGTTCTTTAGTAATGCCTGCATATTTTAATAATGCTGCTTTGTCCTAATATCAATCCGGTTGAAACCAATTCTTAAAAGCAGGCGCCTTCAACCGGCTTACGGGAATAACCTGCGGAAATTTACTGGTGGTATTGAGCAGCACATTGATCTTGCCATTTTCCGCCCTGTCAAAACCAACTACCATTTGCCGGTGCACGATGGACTGCCTGTTGAGCCGGAAAAATAATTCAGGTGGCAGCTTCTGTTCTACTGCATCCAGCGATTCATCGAGATAATAGCTCTTGGGTTCAGTGGTGGTAAGTACCGCATATTCATTTTCGATGGTGAAACCGGCAATTTCTGCAAATGGAATGGAAAGGTTCTTTTTGCCATACTTCACTAAAAATCCCTGGTTGCGAACCATTTTCTCCTGCTCCCTGCTGTCCTCAGATTCCTGGTACTCTGTATAGTAATGTAAGCCAATATAAATGCCATTTAACACCAGGAACCAGATCCCAATAATGACGATGTCTATGGTAAAAAAGGAAAGCGGAAAAGGCCGGTCAGAAAACAGGTAATGCATCAACAGGGTTTGCAGAATGATGACGAGTAATCCGACAAATGTGGTGATGCTCGTTTGCATCATTATCCGCCGGGCAACATTTCGTTCATAGGGATAGACCTTGTCGAGGTAGATAATGATGGCCCTGCAACAATACCAGGCCACATAACCCTGTTGAATATCAATCAGAAAAGTGAAAACAAAACGCCAGCCTGAGCTGATGGTAGTATACGTAAGGTAATAGTTGATAGACGATATCAACGGAATCAGGATGATGAAGAGCTTTACATCATTATAGCGGTATGGGCGGTAGTTGAGCATGGAGCTGTTGCCGGGCAAAAATATTCAATCCTTGATAATGGTACACGGATAACACGGATTGGGTGTGCGACAATTCGTTCATCTTGTAGAGCAATGGTTGGTGGGTTAAATTGGTAAATGGCTAAATGGCTAAATTGTTAAATGGTTAAATTGTTGCGGCGAAGCCGATCACTTGCTACTTTGTATTCACTACTTTGCTTTACTCACTTACTCAAATACTCAATTTCAACACCCAATAATCTATATCCAATTTGTCGTACCCCTCACGGATTGGACGGTTTTTCACAGATTACATTTTTCTGTTTATGGAAAACTGCTATTTCACAGGTATTTATTTTACCCGATAATTTCGTGTATCCCTTGTCATCCAGGTATTACTCATTGCCATACCAATCTACTTTCCTGGTAAGGTACATGATAGTCGCCAGGATGATGAACAATCCGATACTACCCAGAAGCAGTGAGTAATCCTCCAACTGAAGCAGTGAATAAAAGAATCCATACAGGATAGCGAGGATGCCTGCGAAAACAGCAGTGAGCATATTGTTTTTGAAAACAAAACGTACATAGGCCGTTACCAGGATCAGAATGCTGACACAACTGACAAGGTAAGACGAGCTAAACCTCAGGTGTTCAGAAATAGAAAGCAATAAAACATAAAAGAGACAGATGGCACTGCCCACTAATAAATACTGAATGGCATGGATGCGCCTTTTGCTGAGCACTTCCACAAAAAAGAAGGTGAGGAAGGTAATAATGATGAACATGATACAATACTTCACAGAACGTAATGTCTTTTGGTATTCATCAATAGGCAGCAAGAGCTTCACCCCAAACGCTGCAGCATCAGATTCGCTTGAATCAAAACGGTCGCCAATATCCGGTATTCCCGGTATGAATGAGCCTGTTCCCTGCTGCGGGTAGTTACGGTTTAGCTGTAACACTTTCCACGTTGCCGTAAATCCGGAGTCATTCACGCTTCTGCTATCCGGCAGAAACGCACCTTCAAAACTCGGGCTGCCCCAAGGTGATGTGAGTTGCACATTGGTTTCTTTGCCGAAAGGCAGAAAAGAAAGCGACGTGCTTCCGTTGATGCTGATATCAAATTCAAAGTGATACATAGAATCTGTTCCAAGCGGAAACTGGAAGCTCATACCGGAGTAAAAAATATCACCTACAGGAATACCCGGACCAAAGGCAAATGACTCATTATTGACCTTCATCGTAACAGACTCATTGATTCCCTTCAAATCAGGAATTCCTACAGACATAAAAGCATCGGCCGGAAGCAGGTCACTTACCGCAATATTCAACAGCTCAAAATCAGGATGACTGAAACTGCCGGAAACATGGAGTTGTGCCTTATACAGCATCACCACATAAATGCCCCGGTAACGTTTCTCAGGTAACACTGTGCCGGTGATATTCACCTGGTCGGGAAGAAAATGTGCATAGCGTGTTACCTCTTCAATAAATCCATTTTCGTCTTTCACAGTCTCTTTATATGGAACCGAAATCACCGGCCCGCCAATGGTTTGCTGTAATCCCCATTTCGAACTGACTTCATCGGTTGCATTGTCGCGGATGTTTTGTCGCTCCCTGATAAGAGAAGTCAACATGGAGGTAGGAATCAATAGTATAAGAATTAGTATACCGATGGAAATCAGCTTTAGCGTTACGGAGGTACGTGCCCATTTATTGAAGCGGTCGAGGATGGAAGGATTATCCATAGCAGGAATTGAGTGAGAAGGCTTTCGAATCAATAGCGAAAAGCCGGAAGATCGTTATTGGATTTACAAAGTAAGCTGAGAATAATTAAACGCGCGTTAAAAAATAATAAAACGAAGCAAAATTTCAACCTATTGCATAGGCGTAAATTTGTTTATCTGACTATGCAACACCTGTGGCTCCAATTTGACTTAAACCATTAATGTGCTGCATTCATAAATTCATCCTGACGCCTTTTCAACTCTTCCGGTGAAACGTCCTCTACATGGGTGGCAATCCACCATTGATTACCTGAAACATCCATAACACCGCAAGTTCTATCGCCATAAAATTCATTGGCAGGTTCGCGAAGGGAAGTGCCACCTGCTATCAATGCCCTCTTGTAAAAGTCATCAACATCAGCAGTATAGAGGTAAACCATGGCCGGCATGGCAGGATATTTTTCACTGCCTTCTGCCAGCATCAACCGCGAATCGCCTATTTGCAGATCAGCATGCACGACCGTACCATCAGGCAATTTATGACTGTTATGCTCAATGGCATCAAATGCGCTTTTCAGAAACTCGATCAGTTGAGCAGCCTTAATGGCAATTATGAAGGTGGTGAGAGTATGATAACCGTCGGGGATTGGATTTACTGAATTATTTTTCATTGTCTTACTCTTTTACAGATTAAATATAAGGTAACAATGGGAAACAGATATAGGCGTTTAGCTATCCCTTTTTTTTGAGTAATCTCGCGGGGCTATTCACCACCATTTTCTTGACCAATAGGTCAAACATTGAATTCATACTATTTCGTCTGTTGTTGATGAAGTCGTGTTTGAGTTTTACCCTAAAGAGGATTTTACCTGACACATCCATATTGATAAACTGCTTTTTCGTATCCTACGTACATGAATATCGCGTCATCATCTGTTATAATAAAGCTAAGGACACATTCATTCCCCGTCTTATCAACCGCATCAAACCTTATAGTGTCATTTCCATATTTATCAGTGAAGTGCTTACCTCCATTACTTGACAATGTATATTCTGCCGGGTTAGATTTGTTAATGACAATCTTGTTATTGGGAATATCCACGTCAATCGTATAGTATTTACTTGACAGCAATTTCTCTTCCGCAAAAGTACCATCATCGTTCATGTACTGAACGGATATTTTAGTACATCCCATAGAATATGTCTGGGAATATCCTTTGTAGAGGAAAATAGTCAGAGCAACGATGATAAATAAAGTTCTAAGTAGCATATCGGTTCGGTAAGCAGAATAAGACGCCGAAAAATTTTCAATCGTAAATATAAAAAGAACTTACCATGAAATCAAAAAAGCAGTTAGCCATCAAACAGATTAATGAACGAGGGAAAATGGCAAATAAGGAATTTGATATTCTTTCAAAGCATATCAACTCAGAGATAAACCGGATATGCAAGAAGTACCGAAGCGGGTACGAGATTACTTTTCTTGATGCTATACTCCCTAATCAAGAACCACAAATACTTTTCCTGCCGCCTTTGGCAAAGAGGTCTCTTAAAATCAAAGGAGTGCTTCCGGGTAAATTAAGAGGAGGTATTAGTATAGACATGAATTCCTCGACCCTCATTGCTCCTGACATGGCAATTCCTACGTTAGCCATCACCTCATATCCAATTATAAGTCCTTCATCATCTGTTAGAGTTAGAGTTACGATTACAATCCTGTTAACCCGTAATCTCCCTAATGTAGATTGAAATACTTTGCCTGTTAACACTTGATCACAGTATTCCTTAATTTTGACAGCCTTGTCGTAGCTTACGCTCATGCTAAGAATATAACAAATCCAGTGTACACTTGCATATCATTGCCATTGCGAAATTTCTGCGAAAATATTTTTGTAAAGGCGTAGTATTCATTCGCGCTATTTCATTGTACAGTTAAAAAATATGGAACAGATAATCGACTAAAACTGATAAACCTTCTCTATTCAAAAGTCATGTTACATTTGTAAAATTTCAATCAACAGTTACAGACCGTATTTATCTACCAGGTAAAAAAAAGCCGCGGGGATCAAAACCACCTGCATCCGATTCAAGGGCAAACAAGTGTTTTTCACCTTTCGCTTTTGCATCGTCGGCATATTTTTTACCACCACGCCCACCGTTCTCTTCATTCATAAACATCACAGCGCGAATGGTATGCTTCGGGCGAATGCCCAACGTTTTAAACAGCCAAAGCACCTCTATTGATTGCATTACGCCTGAACCATCATCATGTGCGCCGGTACCGGTTTCCCAGGCATCCAGGTGTCCGCCAACGGAAATAAATTCTTTTGGAGCTTCTGTCCCGAATATTTCGCCGATCACATTAAAGGAGGGAACATCAGGGAGCATTTCACAATTCTGTCGAAAAAAAACCCTGATGGAGGTATCCAGCTTCAGTTTCGCACTCAGTTCTTCCGCATCCAACGTACTGACAGCACAAGCCGGTATTTTCGGAATGCTGTCTATATATTGCATCGTACCTGTATGCGGATAATCATCTAAAGAAGTAGCTACTGATCTAACCATCACACCTACCGCACCATACTTTGCTGCATTTACAGCACCGGCCCAACGGTATTCTACTGCTTCACCATATGCTTCAAAAGTCCATATCTTAGATTGATCCATCGGGTGATTGAAAAAAACAATCTTGCCTTCTACCTGCTTACGGCCCAGCGAATCCAGTTCCTTGAAATTTTTTACTTCAATTACCCGTGCCTGTAAGCCTATCATTTCTGTGCCTATTGAATTGCCCAGTGCACAGATGGTGAGCGGCTTTTTTTCCGACTTGCTATTGATGTAGAATGACATTTCCTGATCGCCTCTTACCCAATGCGGCACCATCATAGGTTGCAACCATACCGAATCAAATCCATATGCTTCCATCAATTTTTTTGTATAGGCCACGGCGCCTGCTGCACCGGGCGAACCGGAAAGACGTTTGCCATAATCACGACACAATACTTCCAGGTTTTTATAAGCCTCTCCCTTCGTTAATGCCTGCTCGAAGATGCGGCGGATCATGATGGAATCACTGTTTTGTGCATTGGAGAAAAGCACACTCAAAAGGCAGAAGAAGAAGAGCAGTGCCTGCTTGGCGACTGTTTCACCTATCTGTACAACTGATGATCTAGCGGGTACCGGTACTGATTGCGGATTGTAACGTTTGAGCATTGAATAATGATTTGGATGATTCAAAAGCAAAGAAAGTAATTTTCTTTTCAGAAAGCATTGGGTTACTTCCGCTGTACCACTATTCCATTCAAACAGGCCAGCGTGTTCCATTCCGGATACCACGCATTTCCATTGGCAATGGAGCGAAATAAAAAAATAATTATCCTTGAAAATTCGAGGTGATAACTCGAATTTTCAAGGATAGTTTATATCTTTGGTACATGTTGCTGAGAAAAGAAGAAATCCATTTATTGAAACTGCTGCGCCAATTCCCTGTCGTAGGCATACTCGGCCCCAGGCAGGTAGGCAAAACTACCCTCGCTATGAAAATCATTCCGGGAATGAAGAAGAAGACCATTTACCTTGATCTTGAATCTCTGGAAGATCGCAGCACCCTTCGCGCACCGGAATTATTTCTGCGCCAACACACAGATAAGTGTGTCATTCTTGACGAGATACAGTTTATGCCGGAATTATTTCCACTCCTGCGTTCCCTGGTTGACCGCGACCGTAAACCGGCGCGCTTCCTGGTGCTGGGTTCCGCCAACCCATCTATTATAAAAGGGGCTTCTGAATCGCTGGCAGGCCGCATTGCCTATCTCGAATTGAATCCATTCAGCATAGCCGATGTTCCTGCTAACATTGCGATGGAGAAGCACTGGTTCAGGGGAGGATTTCCGGATTCATTGCTGGCAAAGCGCGACAGCGATGCACAACGCTGGCTGGATGCATTCATTAAAACATATATTGAACGGGACCTGCCCTTGTTGGGTATCGGGACTTCGCCACAGATCATTCAAAGGTTTTGGACGATGCTGGCCACTGCACATGGCAATACCTGGAATGCAAGTGCCTTTGGACGATCGCTTGGTATGTCAGATCATTCCGTGAACCATTATCTTGATTATCTGGAAGGGGCATTCCTGGTTCAAAGATTGAAACCATTTTTTGTGAATGCGCGAAAAAGGCTCGTGAAATCACCCAAAGTGTATATCAGAGACAGCGGTATCCTGCACCGTTTGCTGCGGATCTCAGGCATGAATGAACTGCAGCATCACATTGCATTAGGCGCATCGTGGGAGTGGTTATGTAATTGAACAGATCCGCCGCACACTCAGCGATCAGCTTAATCTGTATTATTACCGCACGCATGGCGGGGCAGAACTTGACCTGGTGATTACCAAAGCGGATAAGCCGGTATATGGTATAGAAATAAAATATTCATCAGCGCCGGTGTTATCGAAAGGATCTTTTGAAAGTATCATTGACCTGAAACTGAAAAAAACCTTTGTGATTGTACCGTCCGGAGCGGAGTATCCATTGCGGAAAGACATCATTGTTTGCGGACTGCGGCACTGGATGAAAAAATATCTTCCGCTGGTCAACAGGGCGTAAGCCGTAAATACATCCTTGAAAATTCGAGGTGCCACTTCGAATTTTCAAGGATGGTATTAGACGGATTTACTTCAATCCCAATTCTTTCTTTTGTTTTTCATCAATGGTACCGGGCGCATCCAGCATCATATCGCGGCCCATATTATTTTTGGGAAAGGCGATAAAGTCACGGATATTTTCCTGGTTGGCGATGGTCATGGAACAGAAACGATCGAAGCCGAAAGCGATACCACCATGCGGCGGTGCGCCAAACTCAAAGGCATTTAGTATGAATCCGAATTTTTGCAATGCCTCTTCTTTCGTTAGTCCCAGCATGGTGAACATTTTTTCCTGCCGGTCGCGCTTATGAATGCGAATGGATCCACCACCGATTTCAACACCATTCAATACAATGTCGTATGCATTGGCTTTTATCTTTCCCGGATCGGATTCAAAAAAAGCTTCATCTTCCGGCCTCCAGGAAGTGAAAGGGATGGTGCGTAGCATTCCACCTGTTTTCTTCCGCATCATATTCAAACAAAGGAAAATCAAGTACCCATAAAGGTTTGTAATCTTCTTTTCGGCGCAGGCCTAAACGGTTTCCCATTTCCAGGCGCAATTCACTCAGTGCTTTACCGGTTCTTCCTGCAGGTCCTGCCAGAATCAGCAACAGGTCGCCGGGCACTGCATTAAACTTTGCGGCTATATTCTTCAAATCTTCTGAAGTATAGAATTTATCTACAGATGATTTGAAAGTACCATCGGCCAGGCACCTGATATAAACCAATCCGGTCGCACCGAGTTGCGGTCGCTTCACAAATTCCGTCAGTTCATCCAAATGCTTGCGCGTGTAATCTGCGCAGCCATTCACGCAAATACCGGCCACCATTTCTGCTTCATCAAATGGTTTAAAGCTTCGTTTACCAACCAGGTTTGTTTCCCCTTCTTTCAGGTGAACGAATTTCATTTCAAACCGGAGGTCCGGCTTATCATTTCCATAATCATGCATGGCATCGTCATAACTCATGCGCGGAAAATCCGGCAACTCAATGCCGCGTACTTTTTTAAACACAAACTTCACCATACCTTCAAACATATGCAACACATCTTCCCGGCGCACGAAGGCCATTTCACAATCTATCTGTGTAAATTCCGGCTGACGATCCTGCCGGAGGTCTTCATCGCGAAAGCAACGCACAATCTGGTAATAGCGGTCATAACCTGCCACCATCAGCAATTGTTTAAATGTTTGCGGCGACTGGGGTAGTGCATAAAATTGTCCGGGATTCAGCCTCGAAGGCACTACAAAATCACGGGCACCTTCAGGGGTCGACTTAATCAGGTGCGGTGTTTCAATATCTACAAAGTTTTGGCTATCGAGGTATTCACGTACTGCCCTGGCAACCTGATGGCGATGAAGCAGGTTTTGCTGATTGTTGTTTCTGCGCAAGTCGAGGTACCGGTAATTCATCCTCAATTCATCACCGCCGTCTGTTTCCTCTTCAATGGTGAATGGTGGTGTTTTGGATGCATTCAGCACTTCAAGATGTTCCACATGAATTTCAATTTCGCCGGTCGGCATCTGTGCATTCTTGTTGGATCGTTCTGCGACTTTCCCCATTGCTAAAATCACATACTCACGTCCCAATTCATTGGCTAATTGTGATGCAGCAGCATTGTGCTCCGGGTTAAAACCAATTGTGTGGATACCATAACGATCACGAATATCCAAAAAAAGCATGCCTCCAAAATTCCGCACGCGTTGCACCCAGCCTGCAAGGGTAACTGCTTTTCCTGCATCTCTCATGCGCAATTCGCCACAGGTATGTGTTCTGTACATAATAAATAAATTATTGACCGTTTTTGATGGAGCACAAAAGTAGGGTTTTGCAACCGTTGAAAAAACTTTGCACTATTGTCGTCCTGCAGCGTAGTTTTGTTTCGATACTATTCCATCTTATGATAAAGAAATTCCTGATTGCACTCTTTTGTATTTTGCCGGTTACGGGACCCGTTTTGGCACAACTTTATGTACTGGAATGCTCACGGTGGTCTGATATGTCGAACAAATCAATTCGCAACGCACCTTCAACCATCAGCATCGACAGCTCTTTAATTACCATTTCACAAGGGCCCACGAATCTGTACCTGGAGATAAAAAAACAAACAAGAACAGAAAACAACTTCACCTATGATGTAATCGATCCGAATGATGTGATGGCACTTGCGCAATTCTCTCCTGAGGATATGCTTTTTGATTACCGGGCTGGTCAGTTCTGGTTGCGCTATTTCATCGAAACCATACAACGGCCTGTCGGTGAAACCAAACCGGCAACGCCATCCGATACTGCGGCGCTTCAGGATACATCAGCAGTAGTGGAAGACAAGAAAATTTATGAGACCGCTGATGTTGCACCTGAGTTTCCGGGAGAAAAGAAGCGATGGATACGTGGATTGCACAAAATATAAA
>JADJAG010000002.1 GCA_016704325.1 Chitinophagaceae bacterium | reverse complement strand
TTCCGGTTGCACGCCACCTTTGAAAGGCCATAAGTGCGAACCGCCTGAATCTGCCATAACGAATAAGGTCTGTTCTGCGGGTTCCTTCCCATTGCATTTCCCTGGGGCGTTCTGGCAAACAGGAAATCCAGGTCAAGCGATGATAACTACTGCCACTGTTTCCGTAAGCACGTTCTCTCAACGGTTCACAGGTCAAGTGCTTTGCCCTGATCGCCTCCGCCACCTCTTAACACTGCCTCTGCTACATCAGGTAAACATCACCTAAGCGGAAGAGCGGATAATCAGTATCAACAAAAGTACCGGTAGGATCAGAACCAATCACGCCGGCAGAAGTTACATTTCTCCATTTGGCAATAGCCCATCCGTCAGTAAAATTAGCTGACAATTTAATCACCCCATTTACGGTATCATTTACACTGAGGTTTTGACCATCGGTATAAAAAAGATAACGACCATCCAGCGTATCCGGAAACTGGGCAACAAAAGCTGAAGTAGTACGGTATCCGCCCCATCCGCCACTGATACCAAACTCCAATGGTTTCATTGAGCCACCAACAGGTGCATGCACCAGGAAGGTAGTGATACCGTAAGAGGTAGTGAATTTGCCATCACTGGTAATAGGGAAGATGATTTCATTAGACAGGTGATTGTCTGCCAGGAAAAGATTGGTGTATTTTGATTCAAGTGTATAACCTGCACCCAGTATCTTATCACAATAGGCGACTGCATCGCTATACCTGGCCTGCCCGGTATACACTTCTGCATTCAGATACATCTTTGCAAGCAAAGGTCCATGCTGCTGCTTTATTGGCGCGGGCGTACTCATTCTGTCCCGGCTCCAGCAGTAAATTCTCCACGTCTTTCAGTTCTCCTTCGATATAGTTGAACAAATCATTACGTGAAATCTGTTCGGGGAAAAAATGATCCGGATGCATCTTCTTCTGTCACAAAAAGGAACATTGCCAAATAAATCCATGGCATGGTAATAAGTCAGTGCCCGTAAAAAGCGTGCTTCATTGCGATAATTCTTGATCTTGTCAATATTTTCTGCAGAGAATCCACGCTCATTCAATTTGTCGTCAGCAGTTTCGCGGATAAACTCATTGCAAAGCGGAATCTGGAAATAGATCCGGTAGTACATTCCTTTTTACCCAGGAATTATCTGATGACCAGCTCATCTCATGCAATTCCGGGATACCTGGATCATTCCAGCCGCCTACTGCTTCATCAGTAGGCAGTTCCTGGAGATTCCAGAATACACGGATGTAATTGGAAAAACCTTCATCGATGCCGCTGATATCAGGCTTTGCCTGCGGCCCTGGTTACCGGTAGTGGTAAAGCCCGCGTACAATTTTGCCAGTACTTCAATATAATTGTCCGGATCGGCGTAAACAGATTCCGTATTCAATCCATAAAAGGGAGTGCGGTCTAAGTCCTTCAGACATGAAGTGAGCGAAAGCGCAATTATGGAAAGTATGATAAATGATTTCGAAATTGTTGTTTTCATTACTTCAGTATTTAGAGGTTAAGACTTAAATTAATTGAAAAAATTCTCGGACGTGGGTAGATGTTATTGTCGATACCACCCGCAATCTCCGGATCCAGTCCTTCATAATCCGAAATTACAAAACGTTCTGAACAATGGCGGTCACCTTCAAAGAAGTCTTGCCATTGAGTATGTCACGGAAATTGTAACCGATATTAAAGTTATCCATCCTGATAAAGGAAGCGTCAGTTACATAATAATCACTGAGGTATTGTGGCTTCACATACTCCGTATTGAAGTAGTCGTAGGTAAGGTTATTCAGGTAATTCTTGGAACCATCAATATTCGTAAAATTCGCATACTGCGAGTTCACGTTATTGTACATATAGTTGCCAAAACTACCCCGCATGCCAAAACCTGCAGCCCAGTTCTTGTAGATAAAGTTCATGTACATACCGGCAAAAACATCGGGCTCCGGATTCTCGTAACGGTAACGGTCATCAGGAGTAATAATGCCATCCTCGTTTAAGTCAGCAAAGTCGCCTTCAATCGGTTTTCCGGTTTCATCATAATTCTGTTGGTACACATAGAAGGTATTGGTTGCATAACCCACTGTATGAATCTGAATGGTGTTACCTACACCACCGGATATATTTCCTACTAAAATTCCTTCATCATCTTGTCCCTGCACCTTGGTCAGTTTTGTAATCTCATTGTGATTGTAGGTTACGTTACCGCCAAATTCCCAGGTGAAGTCAGGTGTATCAAAAATTACCAGGTTTAAAGTACCCTCAATACCTTTGTTTTCCAGGCTACCGACATTGGTAAGAATATTATTGGTGAAATTGGTACCTGCGGCAACAGGTATTACAGCCAGCAAATCAGAAGTGTTCTTTTGGTATACATCAATGCTACCGCTGATACGTCCATTGATAAATCCAAAGTCAAGCCCTACGTTATAGGTCACTGTTTCTTCCCACTTGATATTCGCATCATAACCATCCGGGCGCAAGACAGGATAGAACTCATTGCCAAACTGATATTGTGCCGTGCTTTCACCCGGTTGATAGTTGGCGATGTATGGATAATCCGATAAGGTAGAAGGAAGATCCTGCTGACCGGTAACACCATAACCAAGTCGGAGTTTCAGGTTACTGAGTGCTTCCCAGTCTCTAAGGAACGATTCGTCACTGATTCTCCAGGCAAAGGCAACTGAAGGAAACAAACCCCATCGGTTATCAGGTCCGAAACGGGAAGATCCATCATCACGCAAAGTCGCAGTCAATAAGTAACGATCGAAGAAAGTATAATTTAATCTGCCGTAAAATGAAACCAGCGTATTTTGTGTTTTGAAAGGAATACCGCCTGCAGAAATGGTATCGCCTAAAGCATTTATATCCGGGTAACCGAACTCATCTCCATTGGCATCTACATATGGATCAATCGGGCTGGCCCTTAACCAATCCTGGTAAGAATAACCTGCTGTAACATCAATCTTGCTGTGAATGCTTTCCAGGTCTTTGGTATAATTCAGGTAGAATTCAAACAACTTGTTATTCTTCATCTGATCATACTTGTTATCAACGCCTTTGCGTGTGAAGTTGGAAGCAGCCTGTGGTGGAATATAAACAGTTCCATTGCTTCGCGACAAGTCAGTGCCGAGGTTAAGGCTGGCTTTCAAGTCAGGCAGGAAATGCATTTTATAATCAAATTTCACATTACCGATAAAACGGTAAACATTACTCTTATCATCTTTCTGATATATAAGACCAAGCGGGTTTTTTGGAGCAAGCGTGTTGGGTTTTCCGGCCACGTCGAGCCATTCAAAATAACCGCCATACACATTATCTGCATATACCGGAGCCGTTGGGTCAAAGGTAACAGCCGATCCGATGGCGCCCTGATCTGTGAAAAAGTTATAGGTGTAGGCAAACTTAGAATTCAGTTCAACTTTAAGATGGTCATCCAGGAAAGAAGGACTGAGGTTCAATCCAATGCTCGTACGTTCCAGTTCTGAACGCTTTAGTATACCCTGGTCATTGAGGTAGCCAAAGGTGAGCCGGTATGGTAAATTTTTGATACCGCCGGAAAAAAGAGATGTTCTGGTCCATGCTTACCGGTGAGCGGTAAATTAGATCCTGCCAGTCTGTGGTTTCTGTGCCAACCAGTGCCTTTTGTTTGCTGTTACCTACATCGGCAATTAAAGCGCGCAAATCATCAGCAGTTACGGAAGGAACATATTCATTGATGGTGGAAAGAGAGGTATTGGCGGTATACTCTACACCAAGTTTTGAGCTACCGACCCCTTTTTTAGTGGTGATGATAATTACACCATTGGCAGCACGTGATCCATAAATGGCAGCGGCGGAAGCATCTTTCAATACGGTGATATTTTCGATATCATTAGGGTTAATCAGGTTCAACGCATTTGCCGATCCTGAAACGCCATTGTTGTCAACAGGTACACCGTCAATTACAATCAACGGATCATTGCTGGCATTTAAGGAAGATCCACCTCTTACCCTGATCCGGCTGCTAGCTCCGGGTGCACCACCGCTGGAAGTAACGGCTATGCCTGCTACTTTTCCTGAAATAAGTTGTTCCGGTGAAGCAACAGACCCTTTATTAAAATCTTTTGAGGAAACAGAAGTAACAGAACCTGTCATGTCTTTCACTTGCTTGGTTCCGTAACCTACCACTACCACTTCATTTAAGGAGAGGTAATCGGTCTTTAATTCAATGTTTACATTGGTCCTTCCGGATGAAACAGTAACTGTCTGTTCAAAGGTGGCATAACCAACATAGCTTACGTCAATCGTATAGTTGCCCGGCGGCACATTGTTAATCTCAAACGTGCCATCATCTTCGGTATTTGCACCGAAGGCAGTACCCTTTAGTAATACAGTCGCGTAAGAAACAGGTGCCGATTTTTCATCAAGTACCTTGCCACCAACAGATCCATTCTGTGCCATAGCGCCGGAAATGCCGATGCAGAGTAGGAGAATAATTGTTAACGGAATGCTTGTAAATGTCTTTTTCATAAGCGGGTTAAGTTTTATTTTTTTAGTCGAGTACAATAATAATCATTTAATAAGCCGCGTGTTTGTACTCAAACCGAAAAAAGTTACAAAAATTCAATAGTTCTTACTAGTAGGAAACTAGTTAAAAGCGGTACTTTTTAAGTGCGCTGATATTTTTCAAAATGTATGGTAACTCTTTTCCCTGATAGCATATGATACTCCTCATAATTAACTCTCTTTTGCATTACACCAATTTCAAAGAATTTACTTTCCGGCTTTTTGTATGGATTGCTTTGAAGTCTCATCCTCTCTGTAATATGCTGTTAAAACAAAAAGCTAAGTCTATCGGGTGTACGACAAATTGGACATAGATTATTGGGTGTTGAAATTGAGTATTGAGTATTAAGTATTTGAGTAAGTGAGTAAAGTAGAGTAGTGAATACAGAATAACAAGTGATCAGCTTCGCCGCAGCAATTTAACCATTTAACCATTTAGCCATTTAGCAATTTAACCATTTATCCCACCAACCAATGCTTGACAAAATGAACCAATTGTCGCACACTTACTCTATCAGGGCAGTTGATCGATAATTTGTAATTAAGTAGGTTTGTCGTATCAACCATTCATTTATAATAATCCCATCCACATGAAAATAATCCTATTATACTGCTTGCTTATGTTGTTATCATTTACCGTGTGTGCACAGTCATTGAGCAAGAGCCTTGGCAATATGAAAACTATGAAGAAGTCTGCCCAGGGAATCACCATTCAGACAGACTTTGGCAACCTGAAAGCAACTGTTTATTCTCCCAATGTGGTAAAAATTAATATCACACGAAATAATGTTTTTACTGATTTTTCCTATGCCGTAAATGTATCACCAACTGAAGCGGTGAAGTTTACAGTGACTGAAGATAAAAGTAAAATCACCCTTGCTACCGACTCTCTTACGCTCACTATCAGTAAGCAACCTGTACGGGTGGCGCTTTATAATAAAGCGGGGCAACTGATCAACAGCGACGATGCGGATTTTGGTACATCATGGATAGATGATGAAATAACGACGTATAAAAATTGCTTCCCAATGAAAAGTTTATCGGCCTTGGCGAAAAGACCGGAGGCCTTAACCGGCGCGGCAGCGGCTATTCGCATTGGAACGCTGATGTGCCCGGCTACATTCTTTCAGCAGATCCATTGTATTCAACGATACCCTTTTACATTGGAATCCATGATACACTGGTGTATGGTGTATTCCTCGACAATTCCTCCAAAACCCATTTCAACTTCGGGGCTTCACAGGAACGGTTTTCATCATTTGCAACGGAAAATGGTGATATGAATTATTTCCTTATTTATCACTCAAGCATTGCTTCTATCATTTCTTCTTATACCTGGCTTACCGGCCGCATGCCGATGCCTCCGTTATGGTCACTGGGATTTCAGCAATGCCGGTGGAGTTACTATCCGCAGAGCGAAGTGCTTACCCTTGCACAAACTTTTCGTGATAAAAATATTCCCTGCGATGTAATTTGGTTCGACATACATTATATGGAACGATACAAAGTATTTACCTGGGATACGGACCGGTTCCCAGATCCAAAAGGCATGCTGACAAAAATGGATCAGCTTGGATTTAAGAATGTAGTGATCATAGATCCTGGCATTAAAGTAGAAAAGGATTATCCTGCCTATGAAGACGGACTTCAGAAAAATCATTTTATCAAATATCCTGATGGCACTGTTTATAGCGGACAGGTATGGCCGGGTTGGTGCACTTTTACGGATTATACCAGCCCTCAGGCAAGAATCTGGTGGGGAGACTTGTTTAAAGAACATGTTGATGAAGGCATTGATGGCTTCTGGTGCGATATGAATGAATTTGCCACCTGGGGACAAAAGGCGCCCAACAATCTACAGTTTGCAGGCGATGGATATCCGATCACGCATAAAATGGCACACAATATTTATGGTTTGCAAATGGCCCGCGCAACTTATGATGGCGCAAAGAAGTTGCTGAACGGACGGCGCCCCTTTGTGCTGACTCGTGCAGGCTATTCTGGTTTACAGCGATATACAGCGATCTGGACAGGTGACAATGTGGGAAGTGATGACCATATGTTGCTTGCCGTTCGTATGGTAAGTGCTCTTGGCGTAAGCGGAGTGGCATTCGCCGGCGCTGATGTAAGTGGTTTTGTAACTGATGCGACTCCTGAACTGTATGCGCGCTGGATGTCCATGGCCGCTTTCAGTCCCTTCTACCGAAGTCATAAGGCGTATGGGTTGCGCGATTCGGAACCCTGGAGTTATGGAGAGGATATTGAACAGATAGTTAGAAAATATGTGCAGTTGCGCTACCGCATGCTTCCCTACCTTTATTCTTCATTCTACACAGCAACACAGACAGGTATGCCTGTCCAAAGAACACTTGCTATTGATTATCCGATGGATGAAAAAATTTATTACGGTGAGTATGAGAATGAATTCATGTCGGGGCCTGCATTGTTGGTGGCGGCATGCCGGAGTACTGCCCGCGCAGCCAATGTGTATTTGCCAAAAGGAAACTGGTACGATTTCAACACCGATAAAAAATATGCTGGCAATACACAATTCTACAGCGATGCAGCACTTGATAAACTACCGGTTTTTGTAAAGGAAGGAAGTTTTATTCCCATGCAGTCGCTCATTCAAACCACTGTTCAGAAACCTACAGATACACTGGTGTTGCATGTTTACTACAGCTCAATTGACAATCAGTTTACTTATTATGAAGATGCCGGTGACCGTTATGATTACCAGTCAGGTGGTTATTACAAGCGGATGATGTCTATTCGGCCGGGTTCGAAACAAATCATACTGGATAAAACGGAAGGAAGCTATGCATCGCATTTCCGGCATATAAAAATGATACTGCACGGATTTGATCCATTAATGAATGAGGTAACTGTGAATGGAAGCTCCACGAAAATAGCCATGCAGAATATTGAGTTAATGCAGCAAATGAAATTACCGGTAGTCCATCTTCAGAACAGGAATGAGCAAATAACAATAGGCTGGTAGTTAATTTCATGTGGAAGCAAACTTTTTTTGTGATTGAAATGATTGAGGGTAATCGTAATCGAATGCAATAGACCTATCATTCATTTTTATTTCATAGCCGGAATAAAACCTGGGGTGTACGACAAATTGGATATAGATTATTGGGTGTTGAAATTGAGTATTAAGTATTTGAGTAAGTGAGTAAAGCAGCGTAGTGATTACAGAATAACAATTGATCGGCTTCGCCGCAGCAATTTAACCATTTAGCAATTTAACCCACCAACCATTGCTTGACAAGATGAACGAATTGTCGTACACCCAAAACCTGTCATCAGGCGCAATTACAATAGAAATCATTATTCAGTTTGTTGATGCTATGCTATTTGAGAATTAATATTTTCAAGTAAGAAGCTGAATGAATTCATCACGTATTTATAATCACTTATTCATTTCGACCAGTTAATTTCGGCTTTATTACCTGATCAGATTTCACAACTATGAAAAAGTGGATACTCCATGCAATTTTGTTGATTGGTTGCTTTTATCAGTCGACTGCACAAGACGTTATGCTGCAAGGCTGGTATTGGGATTATCCAAAAACCGGGCAGGGAAAATGGTGGGTTGATACCATCGCCCAGCAGGCGCGTACACTTTCAGCGGCAGGTTTTAACTCCATCTGGCTGCCACCAATGAGTATGGCTGGTAATGCAGGATTCAGCAATGGGTACGATATATATGACCTGTATAATCTTGGAGGCACTTATGGAGCCAATACTGCTTTTGGCAACCGTATCCGAATTGATAAAATGATGGATTCGCTTGCGCTTTACAACCTCACACCTATTGCGGATATGATTTATAATCATCGTGCTAATGGTAAACTGGAAGTAAATGGTGCTGTGGAAGGCTGGATAGAAAACTATAACCTGGCAAAACATAATAACGGCGAGAGTTGCTATCCGTCTGATCGTTTCAAGTGCTTTTTGCCGATTGGCGGAAGTACGGGTTTGGGCGCCGGAATTTATTATCTGAAGATACATTCTGCATCCGGCAGCGTTGATTACTTCAACAAGCCCTATACCGTTTATGTATATACCAAAAAGAAGGGATGGGCCAATTTGCCTGATTTAGACGAGACTGCCAACAACGGTGGCGGTGATTGCGCGCAGCCAAATGATAATATTTCATTGGGAAGAAATATGAAGGCCACCATTGATGCAGGAGGTTGCGGCACTGATGAATTTGAACTCAATATTACTACGGATGATTTCTTATCCCCGGCTGATACCCTTTTTATCAGCATTACCAATGATGACGGCAATTACTCCGATCATTTTATTTATGGCATCTGGCATACCGGAACCAACAGCGATGTTCAAAGCCAGGTTCGTTATCAAACGTATACCAATTTTACTGCAACTCCCAGCGGAAGGGGTGATATGAACTATATGAATTTTAAGCCGAATGGCAATCCGACTTGTCTTTGTGGTGATTGGGATGCCATGCTTTTTTACAACGACCTTGATCAGTATTACCAGGCTACCATTGACACTTTTCATGTTTGGACAAAATGGATGATGGAGGATGTGGGCGTAGAAGGGCTGCGCCTGGATGCGGTTAAGAATTTTACCCCGGAGTTTACAGGTAACCTACTGGATTATCTCCACGACAATGGTAATGACCCGAAGATTATAGTCGGTGAAAGTTATGATTACGATGCAGCTACTTTGAAATCAAGACTGGATGCTGTATACAGTTACATGGATGAGGATACAAAGAATGCGATGTATTACAGCTTGTTTGATTTTAACCTGCAGGCCAGCCTGCGCGATGCCTGTGATGCTTTCGGCTACGATGCACGCTATGTTTTTTCAAGTGGCATGCATAACAGTCAGCAGATCAATCGCAAAAACATCATCACCTTTGTAAACAACCACGACTTCAGAGAAGAACCGCAGTCTGCTGATAATGATCCCATATTGGGCTATGCCTTTATTCTGACCAACCCGCTTGCAGGTATTCCCTGCGTGTATTGGTCAGATTATCATCACAACGACTATCCGAGCTACACCGACGACATCAATAAATTAATGAGTGCCCATTATCATTTCATACAAGGTGCGCAGGATGTCGATTACCTGACGCGATTCAATTCACCCTATGCCGCAAGTTATTTTAGTGGTGGCGCATCTACTTCATTGATTTATCAACTTTCGAATATGACTGGTGTGTGCCTGCCGGGCCGCGATGTGGTGGTTGCTATTAATTTTTCAGGGTCGCCATTGAAGGTGGACATCGGAGTGAATACTGGAAGCCCCTATCATTTGCAAACCGGAGATACGTTGGTTGATATACTTGGCCGCTCCGGTTTTCCATATGCCATTGTCAATGGCAGCAGCCAGATTTATATTGATCTTCCTGCCAGAAGTTATTCGGTGTGGGCGCGTGTGAGTCCAATTAAGCAAGCACCGGTGGTAAGTGCATCCGGTGTCACTAGTTTCTGTAATGGAGGACAAGTCATGCTGTCTGCTGCAGTGATCAATGATTGCCATTCCTATCAATGGAAAAGGAATAGTGAAATTATTCAAGGTGCTACGGGTGGCACTTTGATGGTAACGGTATCAGGAGTTTATCAACTGGAAGAAAGCTACAGCGGAGCCATGGCACATCTTTCCAATTCAATCACCGTGACGGTAAGCCCTGAGCATCCTGAGATTACTTCTGATGGAGTTGCATTGCATTGTACGGTAAGTGATGTTGCTTATCAATGGATGTTCGGTACTTCGGTTAGTGCGCTTGCAAATATTCCCGGAGCGACTTCACAACAACATACGCCACAACAGAGTGGAGTTTATGCGGTGGCTATCACTGATAATTTAAATTGTAAGGATACGGCTGGCGTTTTTTCATTTTGGATGGTGGGCATCCCGGATCAGCTTCCGGAAAATACAGTAAGTGTTTTTCCAAATCCTGCTTTTGATCAGATATGTTACCAGTTGCAGACTACAGGATGCAAACTGATTGAAATGTATGATATGCTGGGAAAATTAATTACTACAGCAACTTTAAACAATTATGTGCCGGGCAGTCTTCAGTTCTTCGACATTCAGCATTTTTCAGCCGGTGCTTATTATTTGAAGTTTTATTTTGAAGATAGTGTGATCGTGAAACAGTTTGAAAAATATTGATGAATTGATCTTTTATCACCTACCGGTTTATTTGGAATTGAATTTGAAAA
This sequence comes from Chitinophagaceae bacterium, assembly GCA_016704325.1. Taxonomy (GTDB): domain Bacteria; phylum Bacteroidota; class Bacteroidia; order Chitinophagales; family UBA10324; genus JACCZZ01. The sequence goes on along the minus strand of JADJAG010000002.1, from coordinate 13,998 downwards.
AACGGGAATGCCCCGCGAATGACTTCTATTCGTACCACCTGCTTGAGTTTATGGCAAAGATTTTTGGAGTTGCATTCGTTGCGCCTTGCGAAGGACTTCGATTCGTGCCACCACTAACGTCAGCAGTGAATGATTAAGCTAAGGTATATGAGTGGTCGAACGAATATTTGTCTAAAGACTCTCTTTTTTGCGTGGTCAATTGAAAGCCTCCGCTCACTCGTGCCACCACCCGAAGATTTCGTTTTAGATAAAGGGAGTTGGTTATGAGTGGGGGCACGAGATGCTTGCGCGCCACCAACCGTAGTTTATAGCGAAGATTTTTGGAGTTGCATTCGTTGCGCCTTGCAAAGGACTTCGATTCGTGCCACCACTAACGTCGGTAGTGAATGATTAAGCGAAGGTTCTTGAGTGGTGGAACGAATATTTGTCTACGAAGCCTTTTTAATTGGTTTACCTCAAACCTCCGCGCACTCGTGCCACCACTCAGAGATTTAGATTGAGTTGTAGGGAGTTTAGATGAGTGGGGGCACGAGATGCTCTCCGCTCACTCGTGCCACCAATTGTAGATTTAGATTGAGTTGTAGGGAGTTTGGATGAGTGGGGGCACGATTTGCTCTCCGCTCACTCGTACCACCACTTGGAAATTGTAGTTGGATATTTGAGATTTAACATAGAAATCAAAATATGAATTTTAACTTCTCAGGATCTATTGTTTTTAAAGTGATATCTCTAATCAACTTATGCCTTAATGTTGCTGGTAAATCGTGAATGTTTATTCCGAAATCAATCAAGTCAAATGCTAAGGGTTGATTGCACAATGTATCATATCTAAGGCCAATATAGTCTTTGTAAGAAGAGAATTCCCAATCTTCGAGACTTGAAACTAATCCGGCTTTAATTGGATTCTGATGTATATAATTGAAGCATACTAAGAGATAATCACTGTAATTGTATGAGTTGATCTGTTGGTCGAATAATGCGATTTCTTTAGCCTTACAGTTTTGCTGAAACAATGATCCTGTTCTTTCTACCTGAATATTAATGGCCCTTGAGTACGAACTCAGCATTATCCTTATTGAATTTGAGAATGCAGCAGTATCTACTAATTCGTTTGTACAGACCAGGAAGTGAAAATGATTAGGCATTAAACAATAGCATAGTAAATCCGAATGAGGGATGATATATTTCCTGACTTTATCAAGAAAAAACAAATAGTTGGAGTTACTAAAGAATATCTGTTGCTGATTGTTTCCGCGGGAGTAAATGTGATACAAACTTTTTGGGAGGAATTCCATAGATATAAATTTTATGGGTTAATAATGGGAAATATAAATCTCTTGCATGAAAGGTAGTAAAAAAAAGCACTATTGAAATATTCAGGAAGGAAATATTTTTGATTATGGCTTTTTGCTTTAAACTGTAATCCTCCACACACTCGTGCCACCACTCTGGGTTTTTGGCGAGAATTTTCGGAGTTGCATTCGTTGCGCCTTGCGAAGGACTTCGATTCGTGCCACCACTAAACGTCAGCAGTGAATGATTAATAAAAGGGTTATGAGTGGTGGAACGAATATTTGTCTAAAGACTCTCTTTTTTGTTTGGTTATCTGTAAATCTCCGCGCACTCGTGCCACCACTTGGAGATTTAGTTTGAGGTGAAGGAAGTTGGTAATTAGTGGGGGCACGAGTTGCTTGCGCGCCACCACTTTGAGTTTTTGGCGAGGATTTTTGGAGTTGCATTCGTTGCGCCTTGCGAAGGTCTTCGATTCGTGCCACCACTAAACGTCGGTAGTGAATGATTAATAAAAGGTTTATGAGTGGTGGAACGAATATTTGTCTAAGGACTCTTTTTTTGTTTGGCCAATTGAAAGCCTCCGCTCACTCGTGCCACCACCCGGAGATTTCGTTTTAGATGTAGGGAGTTGGTTATGAGTGGGGGCACGATTTGCTATCCGCTCACTCGCGCCACCACTTGGAAATTTAGTTTGAGTTGTAGGGAGTTTAGATGAGTGGGGGCACGAGATGCTCTCTGCTCACTCGTGCCACCACCGGGAGATTTAGATTTTGGAAATAATCATCAAGCGTTGTTTTTTCTCTTGCTTACATTCTTACCTGCCTGCCTGCATCTTAATCGTTTTCGAAATGCCATGCTGCGTTAGCCTGCAGATATATATACCTGCAGGAAAATCAGCTGCAGGAATATTCACAGTATAGAATCCTGCTGCCATGGATTTATCAGAAACGGTTTTCACAAGGCGTCCATACAGGTCGTAAATTTCCAACAAAGTATTTCCTGCTTTGGGCACATAAAAATCAATGGCCGTAAACTGATCGAATGGATTGGGAACATTCTGGTAAAGTTCTAATGAACGTGGCGTTTGCAGGTCACCAATACCAACATTGCCCACTTCAGGTACTGTCAGTTTTACATCTGTATAAAGCCTGGCCTCACCGGTTTCGAGGTAAAGTTGCGCGGAAACATCTGTTACATTGATGCTATCACCGGTGAAATATTCGTACCACCAGCCTGTATGCTGAAAGTTAGGAGGCTGATTGCCTGCTGCCAGGTCGAAATTGCCCACGATACAAACATTCATCGTGGAATGATTCAAACGGATATTTTTCTTCAGGTTACCTACAGCCAATGCATAGTCTGCCGTTTGAAAAACAGGATAGTTTTTCTTTAAATCAATCAGCGCCTTGTAATAGTTATATACCCAAACCCGTGGATTATAATCAAGATAATCCCAGCGAATAGGTTTCGCGGAAACACGACATCCGGGATCAATGGTGCCGTTGTTACAGTAATTAATTGAATAATCATATCCAAGCTCGCCAAATTGCCAGATCATCTTCGGACCGGGAATGGTGAAGAAGAACATAGCTGCCATTCGCATCCTGTTCAATGCTTCATCCAAGGGTCGAACATCATAGGCTGTTACATGGTTGCCATAGGTAAGCGTTTTATAAGTGATTCTTTCTTCATCATGGCTTTCCATATAACCTATTGCATGAGGTTGGGTAAAACCATGTGCCTTATAGGAAACCCATGAAAGGTCGGAGCTGCTGGCAAAAGCCATAGCTGATTGTGCATAAGCATTATTGGAATTGGACCACAGATAAAATCCTTCCGCAGAAAGCACCTGCTCTTCACTGTTATCGGCAAAGTGTTCGAGGATTAGGATCACCGATGGATCGATGTCTTTTATTTCATTGCCCATCCGCTTAATGAGATCAATTCGCGATTGATCATATTGTCCCCAAAGCCCAACATTGTCGCCGGTGTATTTCTGCGTAAATCCTTTTGAGAGGTCGAAGCGGAAACCGTCGATCTTGTATTCGCTAACCCAATAAGCCAGCACATCATCGGTAAATTTCTTAGTGTATTCACTTTCATGGTTAAAATCATAACCGACTCCATAAGGATGTTTGCCCTGGTATCCGGCACTGCTGAGGTTCTGATCAGGATTGAACCAGGGATTGGAAGCGCTCGGCCCGTTACTAGCCGGATCCCAATACATTTGCACCATTGGCGATTGGCCAAAGGAATGATTCAGCACCATATCCTGCACTACTGCAATGCCATTTTCATGACAGGCATCGATAAATGCTTTCAACATGTCTTTGGTGCCATAGTATTTATCTGGCGCGAAATAAAAGCTTGGGTTGTAGCCCCAACTGTCGTTGCCTTCGAACTCATTGAAAGGCATCAGCTCGATCACATTCACGCCCAGCGTTTTTAAATATGCGAGGGTGTCTTTCAGTACATCAAAATTCCTTGCTGCAATAAAATCGCGCAGCAGCAACTCATAGACTATCATGTTATCCGTGTTCGGTTTTACAAAATTGGTCACCTGCCAGTTATATGGTGACTGTGCCGTTTGCAGTACGGAAACAATTCCGCTTGTTTTCCCGGTAGGATAATCGATAAGGCCGGGGTAGGTAGCTTCTGAAATGTAAAAATCATTGTAAGAATCTAAAATCTTATCGCAATACGGATCTGCTATTCGCAAGCTGCCATCTACGAGGTATTGATAGACATATTCTACCTGGGGCGTTAACCCGTTGACGGTAATCCACCAATGCTTGCCATCTGTCGTGCGGTTCATGAAGTATTCAGACTCCGCTTCCCAGTTGCTGAAATCACCTATGGCATACACAAAATCTTTATCAGGGGCTGTTAATGCAAGCACTACAGTGGAGTCATTAATATAGTTAATTCCGTCATGCGTTCCGGCCGGTAAATCTGCGATAGTTACGTCAGGGTTTACGATAAAGTAAAAGGAATCGGCCACCTGTATGGTGCCGTCGTCGGCAATTGCTTTCACCCAGGTTTTTCCATTCACGAGGGCGCTGATGACAGCCGTTACAGAATCCGTGTTTGCCACTTCTGTGATCAGGCTGCCATTGGAAAACAGGGTAATGGTAACTGGCTTTGAAGTAATGAAAGTAGTTTGCAATGATTCATTGAGTGCCACGAATACAGGGGAGATGGCAGGTTCGAGGAAAGTGGTTTGCAGTGTTACGCCATCCCAAACATCGTAGAAGATGTCGCTGCCATCGGCATTGCGGCCTACTAAACTGCCATCGGCATTGCGGAAGACCATAGCAAGCTTAAGTATGGTTTCAGCAACCGGCACATTATAATACGTACGGATATCAGGAATGTAGAAAGAGTACAGGTTATTTCCCAATGGAGTGAGTTTATGCGCCGCATTGGTGCTTCCCCAGGTGGTAACCACATGTTTCCAGTCGCTGGGGGAAGTGCTGAGGTTGGTAATTACGCCTGTATGGATATAGACATCTCCGGCAAAGTCTTTCAGGGCCTGGTTTCCTTCGGCGGCATTGTAAGTAAGTGTTACCGCATCATCGTCGGCGGGAAATAAAGGATTCGAGGTAACCACCTGGGCAAAGGTGGAAACAGAAACCAAAGCAAAGAGCAGCAGCGCGCAGAGAGACCTGATCATGGGATGAAGTTTTAACAAGAGTTGTAAGCGTATGAAAATCCGGTTATTGTAAATTTTTCAGCAAAGAAAGGAGCAAAAAAAGCCCACATGACTGTGGGCTTTTTTTTTAAAAGCAATCATTAATCGAGGATAGAAATTTTCTGTGAAGCTACTGAGTTACCCACTCTAACATTTACAAAGTAGATGCCGGTAGACAGGTTAGTAAGATCCATGGTTTCGTTGTGCAGACCAACATATTGGTTGCCATTGAAGAAAGTCTTCACCGACTGACCGAGCATGTTGGTGAGGTAAACGCTCACATTATCATTGCTCAGCGTGTAGTAAGAAATCACTGCATTACCGCTGGCAGGATTTGGATACACTGCGCGTACTTCAGCCAATTTAGGATTTTGAACGCCTGAATTGATGGTTACCGTGTTGGTTGTGTCATTAAATAACGAAACAATGGTAACGGCAGCAGCACCTGTTGGAATGCTTGCATGACGGTTGCCATCACCTACACCTCTGAGTTCATCATTGTCCCAGGAGTGGTTGATACGGTATTTCCAGGTCAGTTTGCCTAATGCATCAGGAGTTACATCCTTGGTGCGGGTATAGATCATGGAACCTGCAGAAACAGGAGCGAAGTCGATAGATGCATCGGCGGTAAACGCGGTACCACAGGCAACATTTTCAGCTTCTGACCAACCATTGTATTCTGCGCCCATGGCCTGAACCACATCTGTAGAAGCATCAAAAGGCAATACCGGGCAGGTTCCGCCGGCAGCACCCAGCATGGCGCCGGTCATGTCAACCTGGTAGGTAACGGTTACCTGGGCATAAGTGTTGGAGCAGAAGGCTACAACGGCAAGGGCAAAGAAAAGAGTGTAAAGATTTTTTTTCATGATAAATGGGTTTTTTGTGATTATTGAATAAATTATTCAGCCAAAGTTAAGCAAAATTTGATACGGGCTGCATATGGAAAAACATTTTTTTAATGAGCATAGATTTAAGCTGTAAGCAGGCAGCATTGATTATAATGCAGTTAAACTATGAGTTAACTCATAGGCAATTGGGCAGGTCGCCATGAAAAAGGGTAGTAAACAGCATTTTATTTGCTGTGATAGTGCCATGATATTTTCTCAGAAATATTGAAAAATGCCCATTTGTAAATGCCTATTGAAAAAACCAGGCAGTAAGAATAGATTGAAAAACGACATAAAAGGACTACAGGCGGGTAAATCATACGATGAATGTGTTGTTGTTCCTTTACAGCGGCACCAAACATTAATCCACATTTTCAGAAAGCAGGGTGTTGTTAAATAATCGTGATCATGATGGATTTGGGAATTAATTGATATATTTTTGAGCATCATTTATCAAAAGATTCAATGGGAAAAATATATTGCTACTTGGTTTTTAGTTTAATGCTAATTGGTGTTCAAAAGGAAAGTTTTGCACAAACGACAGTAGCGTATTCGGGTATGACATCAATAACATGCCCAGCATCACCAACAGCAACAATCTCGCCGAATGTATCAGGATTGACTTTTTCGCAAATCACTAGAGGAGGTGGCGTTGCATGCAATTCCTTTGCAACCGGAATCAACGGATCTGGTTTTACAAGTGCAACAGCAGCTATTGCATTAGCGGCAAACAAATTCTATACATTTAATATTTTAGCTGATGCAACTACATCCTTCACTGTTTCTCAAGTTGTAATTTATAGCTCTGTAAGTGCAGTCAATGGAATTACCTGTGATCTGCAATATAATATTGATGGGGGAGGAAATACCTCTCTTGGTACATTCACTCCCACTACTACTGGAACAGCTTTTACTTTCACCCCTGGTTCTTCAATACCTGTCAGCTCAAGTGAGTCTATTAATTTCTTTATTGTTCCATACGGTGGTAGTCTCGCTGGTACCACTTGTCGGATATTAAATAACACTTCAATTACTGTTACAAGTAGCGTAATTCCAACAACTTTTACTTCAATACAAACAGGTTTGTGGAGTGATGGATCAACTTGGGTTGGCGGCATTGCTCCAACTGATGGGTCCAATGTTAATATAGAAACAGGCCATGCAATCACTGTCGATTTATCAGTTCTTCCAAATTCAATAAGTATTAACTTTGGTGGTATATTATCAATCAACAATAGCGGCCAGATTGGCACCTCTGCAACTGCAGTCCAATCAATTACGGTAGACGGGAGCTTCAACATTCCTGTAACAATAGGGTCACTGACGCCATGGATTAAAGTAAATAATCTTTTGGTTTCAAATGGCGGTGTTTTTACAAATGCTACTACATCAATGAGTAGTGCCAATATCACAGTTACTAATTTTACAGTTAATGCCAATGGAACTTATAATCATGACGCAATTAGTAGTATAGTTTCTGGTTCTACATCTGATTTTCCTGGAACCTTGTCAAGGTCTTTAGCAAGTACTAGTACTGTTAATATTACTAAGTGGGCGCAGACAGGAAATACACCACTTCAATCGTTACCAGCAATTACTTATGGGCATCTGGTAATTAATATTACGGGCCAGACATATAATGGATCATGGAATCAGGCTGGGGCTATTACAAGTTTAAATTCATTGATTATTCAAGGTACCGGAGGTTATGAATTCAGAGTTTTCTCAAATGGAAGTGGTGGTAGCTTGAATGTCTCCAGTGACATAAATGTCTCAGGCGGTAAGCTTTCGTTAATTAATTCGAGCAGTGTTGGTAGCGGTTCTGCAATAGTTAATGTAGCTGGAAATGTAACTGTATCAGGAACAGGCGTTTTGGATTTAACAGGATCAGGTTCAGCCACATCCGGAGCATCAAGCTTAAATATTGCGGGTAATTTAACAGTATCCGGCACTGGTAAATTGTTAAGAACTCAGGTTGTAACTTCTACAATTACATTTAACAAATCATCAGGAACTCAAACTTTTAATTCTATTGCAGGTGGAACAAATACCAATGATATTATTTTTAATATAGGCACAGGTTCCTCAACAAATACATTGCAGATGAATAGTGATTTTGCTATGTCAGCTGGTGGGTCGTTATCAATATTATCAGGAGCTACATTAGATTGTGGAACATATGTTGTTTCTGGAGGATCAATTAATGTAAATAGTGGTTCAACTATTCGTACATCAAATGCGAATGGTTTTGCAAACGCAAGCAGTTCCGGTTCTGTGCAAACTACTACAAGAACATATAATTCAGCAGCCACTTACGTTTTTAATGGAACAACAAACCAAAGTACAGGTGACTTCTTTTTGGGTACAACAACGCCAAATAATGTATCTACAATAGAAATTGCAAACACCGGCACTTCACCAAATAATATAGTTACTCTTTTAGTCTCTGGACCAACCGCTACTACTTTAAGGTTGACCGCAGGACTTTTTAGTAGTGGTGCCGGAAACGTACTGAATATTGGCACAAATGGATTTGTAACAAACAACGGAGGTAACATTGATTCTAGTTCAATTGGCGGAACAATTTCATTTGTTGGGGCTGGCACTGTGAATGGGACGACGGCTACAACTTTTCGCAATGTAAATATTAATGCAGGTGCTGTTAACATTCCTATCGGTGCTACCATTCCTTTAGTTGCAGGATCCCTTCAAATAAATGGTGGCAATCTGACCAATCCTCCAAAGTATGGTTCTGCCTCTACATTGATATATAATACCTCATATGATAGATATGTAGAATGGAATTATGTAGGCATTGGAACTATAGCTACAAGTGCAGGTTATCCCAATAATGTGACTATTGCTGACGGTACTTTTGATGTTTATAACAATGCTACCGGTGAAGCACGGGCTTGCAATGGCACACTTACAATCAATAATGACGCCATTTTGAACTGCAATAATATGAACAGTACTTTAACGGTAGGCGATAATTTAGTCATTGCAATTGATGGTTCATTTAATATGAATACCATGTCAGCTGCATTAATTGTGAATGATAATATCTCAATCAGCGGTACACTTAGTCTTTCAACAGATTTTAACGGCAGTTTGTACTTGGGAGGAAATTGGACTAGAAACAGCACTGGTACTTTTATTCCAAATAGCAGAGCTGTTTTCTTTATTGGAAGTGCAGATCAGACTATTACTTTGACCGGAGGAGGGATCGAAAGTTTTCCATATTTCTGTATTGACAAACAAAATGCAGGAACATACGTGATGCCTGACAACTCAATTGGAAATCAAACAGATTTGAATATCAGTGGTACTTCAGGCAATGTTTTACAGTTGTTAAATGAAGGAGGATTAGATCTGAATGGAAGATCCTGTACCATAGTCAGCAATAATATAGTATCAATACAGGTTACAGGCGGTGAAAGAAATATTATCAGTTCAATTGATACCGGATTATTCATCATAGCAGGTGCAGCCTTTCCGCCAACACCATTTGTAAATAGTTCAGATATCACCAGCACATTGGTCTTTGATTCAGGAGTACGAATAGAGCTCAATGGCGGGTTTAATTTTAGTGAAAAAATTTCTACCGTGAACGGCACACTTCGAATAAATTCAGGTGCCTATGTAACAGGGTTTGCACCATTATATGGAATGGGTTCAAGACTACAATATTATACCAATGGAGTATTCAACAGAACCATTGAATGGGGAGAAGCTGCCGATCAGGGATATCCTTATAATGTTCAAATAAGTAAAAATAGTACCCTAAGTCCTGGTGGAAGTAGTAATACTGGAATTGTTTTGAATCTGGCAAACGATCTTACAATAGATGCGGGTTCGGAATTAACAATGAATTATGCTGGAAACAATATGATGGTCCCATTAATTGTTGGAAATGACATTTTGATAAATGGCGAGTTGACATTATCAGATCAGATTAACGGCGATGTAAAAGTTGGCGGAGCTTGGACGCGTAATAGTACAACAGGCAATTTCTATCCACAGGAGCGTGCAGCCTTTTTCAATGGCAGCAGCCTTCAAACTATATCGGTTTCACCATCAGGCACAGAAACCTTCGACTACCTCATCATTGATAATTCAGGGGCTGGTGTTTCACTTTCTGCAACGGATATTCAAGTGAATGATATACTCACATTGTCAAATGGCCTGGTTAACACCGGCAGTAACGAAGTTTATGTTGCGAATAATGCCGGCATGGCCATCACCGGTTATCAAACTGATCCTGCTGCACCTAACCTGGCAAATTACTTAGGCAGTTCTTACATCAATGGTAATCTGAGAAGAGCAGTTACAGCCGATAGCAATTACGTTTTCCCGGTAGGAACAAGCAGCAGTTATCAGTACGACAGTATCAGCCTCATTAAATTTGCCGGTGCATCAAATATCCTTTGCTTTTTTACGGCAGGAAATGTTTGCACTGACCCTGCAACACAAATGCCAGCGGTGACTGTTTTAGGAACGCCGATTACCAACCTTCTGCTTGGTGGTTATTGGACAATGACATCGGATGCCCCTCTTACAGCAGTGGAATATGATATTACCCTTCAGGAATCACTCCCATTTTTAGATCTCGCTTCTGATGATTCGAGCTATGCCATAATAAAAAGAGATGACTGCGCATCCGACTGGGAAGATGAAGGATTGCATGATGATGCAACGCAAATTTCATATCCAAATGTGGCTACTGCACAGGTTGTTAGAGCTTACAGAGATTCAGTTACATCTTTCTCTGACATTGCAATTGGATACAATGATTTCTTTCTTCTTCCCGTTGAACTCACCAACTTCACCGTATCATTAACCAATGGCATCAGTGTCCTGGAATGGAGTACCGCTTCCGAATACAACAGCCATTACTTTTCTATTGAAAGCAGTGAAGATGCCATTAATTTTAAAGAGATCGGTCGAATGAATGCTGCCGGATTTTCAACAGTAGCACAGTATTATTCTTTCAATGATGAAAATGACGTTACCTCAGGAGCAACAAGAATCTATTACCGCCTGCGGATGGTAGATACTGATCAGACTTACCAGTATTCTGCAGTGAGATGGGTTGACCTGGATGAGACAACTGTTGCTGAAAGCATTACCATTTTCCCGAATCCTGTGAAGGATTTACTTTCAGTCAAGTTGTATTCGGCAACGGAACAATCCGCTTTAATTGAATTGACTGAAATAACTGGCAAATTGATTCGAAGAGAAAACATTCAATTACATCAGGGTTATAATTTTCTGGAGATAAACCGCTTTGATGAGGTGGCTGATGGAATATACCTGCTGAAAGTAACGGCAGACAGAAATTATTATACACGGAAAGTAGTGAAAGAGTAGGGTTGGTGCAGGTATAGAAATTATTGCTGTACTAAGATCTTTTCATGCGATATACACTTCTGTGTTTGGTGGGCAATAAGGGTCAATAAGGGGCAATAAATGGAAACCACAGAGAGCACGGAGAATGAAGGCCATACTTAGGATAGAGAATGGTAACCACAAAGAACACTGAGAAAAATGTACATAGATCTTGTTCGATGAAATTCCACCTCTGTGCCCTCAGCGGTTTCAAAAAAAGCAACCACGGAGAGCACAAGAAAAAATATTTGTAGATCTAGTCTGATGCATTTCCCCCTCTGTGCCCTGTGTGGTTTCAAAAATGGTAACCACAAAGAATACATGGAAACATATTTGTAGATCTTGTCTGATGCAATTGCGCCTCTGTGCCCTCTGTGGTTTCAAAAAAGTTAACCACAAAGAAGAAACAGAAAGGAATAACATGGATTTTGTCTGCTGTAATTCACCCTCTGTGCCCTCTGTGGTTTCAAAAAAAGCCACTAAAAAGATCAAATAGAAAAATACCAATCAATCTTGTTTGATGCGACTCCGCCTTTGTGCCCTCTGTGGTTTCAAAAAAGTTAACCACAAAGAAGAAACAGAAAGGAATAACATGGATTTTGTCTGCTGCAATTCCCCCTCTGTGCCCTCTGTGGTTTCAAAAAAAAGCCACTAAAAAGATCAAATAGAAAAATACTACTCAATCTTGTTTGATGCGACTCCGCCTTTGTTCCTTCTGTGGTTTCAAAAAGTTAACCACAAAGAAGAAAGTGAAAGGACTAACAAAGATCTTGTTTGATGCGATTCCTCTTTCGTGTATGCTAAGGTCAAAAAAGGTAACCACAAAGAACAATCCATTTAACATCATACACGCATATATTAAAAAGCGTTACTTCATACCCAAATAAATAATAGCATATGCCACAAGATCTCACATTAACCAAGTCAATTAAAATAAATGCCTCCACTGCAAAAGTTTGGGAAGCATTGACCAACCCGGAACTTATTAAGCAGTATTTCTTTGGAACAGAATGTATCAGCGATTGGAAAAAGGGAAGCCCTATTCTTTACAAAGGTATGTGGGACGGCAAACCCTATGAAGACAAAGGAAACATTCTTGATATTGAAACCGGAAAATTCATTCACTATAACTACTGGAGTTCATTTTCCGGAACAGCAGACCTTCCGGAGAACTATGTTGAAATAAAGTATGAGTTGAAGGAAGATAATGGAGGCACCATTTTTACAGTCATTCAAAGTGGTTTTAAGACACAGGAAGCACATGATCATTCCGATACCAATTGGGGTTATGTTATGGATGGATTGAAAAAGATGCTGGAAGCATAAACATCATATAGAGAAGGAATGAGAATTGTTATCCGTTATTTAACATTCCAAAAAAAGTTGTTAAAACATTCCTGAGATAGTTATAACCAACTGCATCTTTGTATTTTCCTGTTACGGATGTTAAGAGTATGCCAAACAACGATAAAGAGATCGCTAACCCATTGTAGCTGCCTGTTACGTAATTTCACCGCAACCAGTTGAGAATATCAATGAAGAACCGCACCATACAACTTATCACCCTGATGGCCATTATCTCCATGGCCGGTATCGTGGTATTGCAGGTATTCTGGTTTCGCAAGGCCTTTGATGTAAGCGAGAAGGAATTTGATCAGAGTGTGTTCACGTCGCTACAGCGCGTTGCTGAACAGTTATTGCAGTTAAACAATCAGCAGGTACCGAATGCACGATTGGTAAATCAATTGTCGGGTAACTATTTTGTGGTGAGTGTGAACGGAGAGATAGATACAAAGGTGCTGGAGTCATTACTAAAAGCAGAGTTCAAGTCGCGCGGACTGACCAGCGATTTTGAATATGGCGTGTACGACTGCAATCATCAGAAACTGGTGTATGGTAACTATATTACGTTTAGTGAAGATGAAACCAGGCGTGCGCCCCGTGAGTTGCCCCAATGGAAAAATGACCTGTATTACTTTTCTGTCAATTTTCCTGATAAGTCGAATCACCTGATTGAATCCATGAGCATCTGGCTTTTTTCATCATTGGTATTACTGGTGGTAGTGGTTTTTTTCGCTTTTGCCCTGATTACCATCTTCCGCCAAAAGCAATTATCGGAAGTGCAGAAAGATTTCGTGAATAACATGACCCATGAATTCAAGACACCTGTTTCCACTATTTTAGTTACTTCAAGATTGTTGCATAAGCCGGAAGTGCAACATCAGCCTGAAGCAATTGAACGGTATTCAAACCTGATACAACAGGAAGCACTGCGCTTAAAGAGCCAGGTGGAAAGAGTATTGCAGGTGGCAGTGTGGGAACAGAAACAGATGAAGTACAGGATGGAAGCGGTGAACATGCATCACTGCATTGAACAATCCGTGATGAGTGTGATGCAGATTGTTGCCGATAAAGGCGGCAGGATTGAACAACATTGCAATGCTGCAAACCCGGAAGTAACCGGAGATCAGATGCATATAACCAATATGCTATTTAACCTGCTCGACAATGCAGTAAAGTATTGCCTGCAACCACCGGTAATTACTATATCCACAAGAAATAACGGCAACAAACTCGAAAATTGCCGTAACGGACAACGGCATAGGCATACACCAAAAAAATATTCGCCGCATCTTCGATCGTTTCTACCGGGTTTCTACCGGAGATGTGCATGATGTGAAAGGATTTGGATTGGGGTTGTACTATGTAAAGCATGTAGTGCGTGATCATCATGGAAGT
>JADJAG010000001.1 GCA_016704325.1 Chitinophagaceae bacterium | reverse complement strand
CTATAAATTGCGTGTATTTTCGGCATTAGGTTTTGAGTTGTGAAAATAACAAGAGCTTGATAAATAAGTGTTTAGTGATTTGGAATTTCTTTTTACGCATAGCGCCTATTTCTGCATCGCTGTCAGAGTTTATACCCCCAAAATCGCTGAAGCATGAAGATCAGCAGATGTGAGTTTCTATGGCAAGTTAAGACAATTTGTCTTTAAACCGCTTTTTATATGTTTTCTAATTTGTCTAATGGACTTACAATCTGATCAAAGCCTTTGGTGGTAATATGAGTATAGATTTCTGTGGTTTTGCTGCTTTCATGCCCCAATAAACTTTGGATGTAACGAAGATCAGTTCCCTGCTCCAGCAAGTGGGTGGCAAAAGAGTGACGCAGCGTATGCACCGTCACTTTCTTTTTGATACCGGCTTTTTTTACGGCGGCACTCATGATCTCCTGAATACTCCTGACGGAATATTGTCCGCCACCAATTCCTTCAAAAGCCATTCTTTCGGCTTGTGGATCTTAAAATACTCGCGTAAAACAGCTAACAGCCGGTTTGATAAAAGTGAATACCTGTCCTTTTTGCCTTTGGATTGTTCTATTCTGACCTGCATTCTTTTAGAATCAATATCCCTTAAACGGACATTGATCAATTCACTCACTCTTAATCCTGCGGAATAACCAAGCATTAAGATCGCTTTGTGCTTGATATTTTCCGTTGCATTGAGCAATGAACCTATTTCTTTTACATTTAAAACAATAGGCAGCGTCTTTTCTTTTATAGGTCGCTCAATTAAGTATACCTTCCGCTGTCCGCCCAAAACCCTTTCGTAATAAAATTTAATGGCATTGATGGACTGGTTCTGATAGGAGGTAGATACCTGCCGCTCCATTACAAGGTACCTGAGGAAATCAATGATCATGGCTTCATTGATGGCAGAGAGCTCCGCTTCATGGTAATAATTGATAAATTCCTCGAATGCCCCTTTGTATGTCTTCAGGGTTTTTTCACTGTACCTCAATTCCCGCAGCTTTAGCAGGTAATCATCGGGGCATTTGCGATAGTTTGCGGTATCAAAGAAAGACTTTCTTGGTTTTTTAGACGGATCCGTCAACTCCTCCTCGTAAACTATCTTAAGGTTTTGAGTGCTGGCGATTCTTTTTATTTCCGTCAGGAATTTTTCGGCAAATGGAATGCTCCAGCATTTGTGCTGCGGATTCCAGTTGCTGTAAGGAACCTTTTTTACTGCATATGTCAGTTCCTTGTTGAATCCATAATATAATTTGAGCCGGCCTGCTTTGGTTCTGATGATCAGTAAATCATTCTTTTCAATACTTCTGTGATCGTCAATGATTCCTATAACCGTCAGCACTTCGTTGGTAACAATTGCGGAAATTCTTTCTTTGAAGTATTCTTTCAGCAAATCGATGTTACCCGGATAATTGGGGATCACCCAGCAAAATTGCTTGCGGTCCCACCGGCTGTACCGGAAGGAGAGGAGGAACTTCGTATCTACCTCATTCTTTGGCAGGTGAACGGTTATTTTCCGGCCGGAAATCTGTATGCTGACGTTGGCATTGGTTTTTTTGGGAGACAATGCATCCGTTGTATCTATGGCAGTTGTAGGTTTTGATTCATATTCAACTCCGGGAAACATTTTTTTCAATTCCGCGAAGGCGATTTTATTGTATGGAATGTGCCACGCTTTTTGGGTCGCGCTCCATTTCGCATCCGTCAGTTGTTTTATTCTGGCTGCTGTTTCCGCATCGTGCGGAAATTCCACTTTGATCCGATGTTCATTCCGGTGGAATATTTTGCTTGCTTTCATAGGATTGCAATATGGATAATGAATAAAAAAAGTTGCTATATCAGTCTCAATGATATTCTTTACGAGGGTATTTCATTGAACTTTGTTCCAATACCCGGTTAAAGTTATATAAAACCCATCAAAGTTGATAGGTAGCATTCATTTTGAAAAAAACATGCTCTCTGCTTTTACCCTTGGCTTATACCAGTAGCAGGTCAAACTTTTTATCGAAATCAATATCCACCATAATTTCATTTGTTTCTTCCGGATTCGTAACTACTCAGCAGATGAAGATTTAAAATGGAACACGGATGACACTGATCGAACGGATTCTTACGGATTTAATTTTTACCTGATCATTTTCAATCCGTTTTTATCAGAACAATTTTTGTATTGACCATTAACTCAAAATTGTTTTAATCTGTGTTGATCAGTCAAAGCGGTGTCATCCGTGTGCTATTTTTCCCTTCGGCTGAGTAGTTACATTGGAAGTAATTCGCATTTTCCGGGGTGCATTCTAAATAGTCGTGCAAATGCTGTTTGAATATCTGGTTATATGGAACCGTTCCTCAGAAAGAAATAATGATTCAATTGGATTGGTTGTCTCGCCAAGGTCGCAATGCCCGCAAAGAAAATCTACTCAATCCGGCGCTGCTAACTTTGTGTGCTGGTGTTAATATGCCATTCTTAATATAATGTCTTCAACAACGACAATTATATATAACCCGGCAGGATGAATTTGGTATGAACCTTTGACATTACTATAGCTACCCGCTTTTCACTTTATGCACTGCCAATATACTGCTTCAGCCTTTCCACATATTGTTCGAAAGCCGTAATTCCTTTCTTTGTGATGCGGCAGATGGTAAGCGGATAATTGTCTTTGAATTTCTTTTCTACCGTGATATAACCGGCATCTTTCAGTTTTTGGATCTGCACACTGAGATTGCCTGCTGTGGATCCTGTTTTTTCTTTCAGGTAGGTAAATTCTGCCTCCATAACAGAAAGCAAAAGCGACATCACAGCAAGCCGCAACTGTGAGTGCAGGAGCGGATCGAGTTCTTGATAGTTATTCATAGTGTCTTCCTCTTTTTCATGGTGTAGTTCAGAAAATAGTTCTTTCACATTTCATTGATGAAGGAAGCATGTTAAAGTGCTGAAGCTATTTGTTTATGATACTTCTGCTTCAGCAGGTAACCCGGAATGAGGTAAGCTATCAGTACAGCGGCTGCAATCAATAGCAATTGGTATTCAAAATCTACCCTGATGGCAATAACAGCCAGTATCCAGCAAACAATGCCACCTGCTTTTAACGGCATGAATTTCAATGCGCCTCCGGAGACAAATGTTCCGATGCCGTATAGCACTATGATAATCGGATAGACTGCTGCGGCGCCGATCGTTGGCATAAACGTAAGAATGATGGCCATGGAAATGATAAAGGCAAGCCACAGATATCCCAGGTAGGATTCTACAAAAGTTTTTACCCTTGATTTCTTTTCTTTTCTATACCCTGCAATCAAGGCAATCATGCCACATAAAGGCATTAAGACTGCCCAGGCCAGCCAGTCGTACTCAAATCCTGTCCGGAGCAGTATGAATTGCGTGAGCGCAGCAATCATCACACCCCATCCCCAGATCATGTAGTGGGTTCCATCATCTCCAAGTGTTTCTTTTGATGATTGAATCATCCTTGAGATCAATTCAAAGGAATCTTTTTCTGATAAAATTTTTTCTGTGTTCATGATTAAAAATTGATTATTGATTATTAAATGTTCACATGTGATTTTATGCACCTTTCTCTGTCTTGTCTGAAATGATCCCTGAGGATTCATTCAAACAAAACAGATAAGAAAATTGTGAATTGCAACAGTTACAATTACTTGCATTGTTCCAGCATCTGCACTGCACGTTGTTCGCCCCAGTCAGGCATCAATTCGCCGGCAGGCTTAAATGCTTTGTATTTTTCAATGGCGGTTTGCAGCAATACGGCAGCTTTGTCTTTTCCTCCGCCAAAAGCAGCAGGCGTGTAGAGTGCGGCAGTACCTTTTAGCATGTAGGGCCTCGGATTTTCAGGGTCAAGCTGAATGGCTTTTTCAAGCACTACTCCCGACTGAGGTCCAAACTGTGCGCCTCTTGTCATAGGGTCTACCATAATTCTTGCGGAAAGAATGAATGATTTTATGGTATAGATTTCCGAATTATCTTTTTGTAATGAATCGGCTTTATCTATAAATACCTGTGCCCTGTCGAGCATGGGATCAACGGTGGTCTTGTCTGTTAAGAGGTAACTCATCCTGCCAATTCCATAGGCACAATAGTAATAGGGCAGCCATTCATCTTTTTCGGCATTCGCTATCCGTTCAAAAGAGTTGGTGGCCAGTTGCAATGTATTCATGGATGTGGCAGTATCCAGCATAGCAATATTGCGCTTCATGGATTCCGTATATTTTTTATTCTCCTGGCACATGGCGCTGATACTGATCAGCAGTGAAAAAAGCAGCAATGTTGTTTTCATGTTAATTGGTTTTGGTTTTTAGTTTAGGTTTAAATTTTGTTGAATTGAAAATTGAATAGCGTATTATTTATTTTGAAATGTTCATCATTCATCTTCACCCCTGTCTTCCCCGATGCTCATGAATACACCGATAAAGTAAGAGCGTATTGCCGGTGATTTAATGGCTATACGCCCTGCTTCACTTCCATCTGAAGGGTATTGATAGCTGTAAATATTGTCGAAGCCAAGTACGTTGTTTACCGATACAGCGATAACGGTGAAGTTTTGAAAAATCGCTGTCAGCCAGCTTGCATTCAGGCTCAGGTTATGAAAGTTGGGTGTTCTCTGACTCAAATAATGCTGCGGATCATCATTAGGATCTTCATACGGTCTTCCGGTTGCGAAAACATAAGTGGTGCCGACCGTTACATTAATGGAAGGAATCGTTTGTTTGTAAACGAGACTCAATGTATGTTTCGCGGCAAAGGTGGGTGTGGCCTCTATGGGGTAATCGAGGTATTTTCTTTTCGTGTCAAGAAAAGAGTAGGAGATCCAATAGTCTGCATAGGGAATTGTTTTTTTATCACGCCAGAACAGATCCAGGCCGCGTGCATAGCCCTGTCCATCATTGGTGGTATCAGGATTGGTGCTCACCAGGTTTTTATACGATTTGTAATACGCTTCTGCGCGGAAGGTTTGTTTATCGGTGACATTTTGAAAGTTAAGTATGTAATGATCAGCACGTGAATAGGTAAGCGGGTGCGATGAATAACTGAAGTAATGATCGGGCTGCTGGTAGAATTGCCCGTATGCAAAACTCAGCTGATTGTCTTTACCTGTTTTATAGGCAACAGAAGTGCGGGGCGCGAAATTAATCTCGCTTAACAGCGAAGCATTTTCAAGGCGACCTCCGATACGCGCCACCAATTTTTGCGACACATATACATCTGCTTCTGCATATGCAGCTGCGTAATTGTTTTTGATGCTGTCAGAGAAATCAACAAACAGGTTTTTAAATGCATCGGTATAAACGGCATGTTGCAGCTCTCCGCCAAATCGCAGGGTAGACAGGTTTCCCATAGGGTGCGTCAAGGTGATTCTGCCCTGTGTGAGTGTATTGTCGTTTTGAATGGAATCGGCTTGATCAATCACGATATCATTACGATCACTACTATAGGAGAATGCGGAAAAGAGGGTCCAGTTTTTGGCTACGAGTTCTTTATAGGAAGCATTTGCAAAAAGGTTTTGATTCCTGACGTTGTAAGGTATTTGTGATCCTGTTGTATCGTTGATGTCAGGATAATTGATAATGGAATTGGAAGGAGCATAGCTGATGAATGCTTTAAGTAAACCGGTCTTTGATGTTTTTTGGCGGAAGATCAGCGAACCGTTCGTTGACTCCGGTGCTTTTGTCCAGTCTACTCGTTGCTTTACTATAGTGGTATAGGGTAACAAGTTGATGTAAGATCCATATATACCCAAAGAGGTGTTTTTCCAGCGATGAAGGTGACCAATGCTTGCACCCACCGACATCAACCCGATGTTGGTGGTGGATCTGTCGGGCAAATCCTGGCTTTCAAGTACCAAAGCAGATGACATGGCATCACCATATTGCGCGGAGTATCCGCCTGTGCTGAAGAAGGTACCCTTGAATAAGAAAGGAGAGAAGCGGCCACGGGATGGAATTTCAGGTACTCCGGTGAAGTAAGGGTCTGCCACAGCAATGCCATCAATAAAAGTTTTGGTTTCTGAAGCATCGCCGCCTCTTACAAATAATCCTGTTTCATTACCTATTTGTTGTGTACCCGGCAATGTCTGCAATGCACCATAGGTATCGCCTGCTGCACCTGCAGTAGTCACTATATCTAGTGGGCGCAGGATGGTTATGCGCCTTTCATCACTTGCTTCAAAAGATCCGGCAGTAATCACTACGGTATTCAGTTCATTCACTACTTCCGTCATAATCACTTTTAATTCCTGAGGAACTCCGTTAAGGAAAATCGGTAAGGTGAATGTTTCATATCCGATGTAACTGAAAAGGAGTGACTGGGAGTCACTTTCAAAAGTGGAAAAGCTGAACTTGCCATTTGCATCTGTGGAGGTGCCATCGTAGCTGTCTTTTATATAAATATTTGCGCCAATTATAGGTTCTCCTTTCTTGTCACTTACCGTTCCACTCAAGGGTGTTTGTGCAAGAATCGAGGATCCATAGCTGATTATTAGGGCGAGTGTAATGAGTTTCTGCATTGCTGAATTTTTTGCGACGATGCAAACATAAACAAGTTTATATTATAAACCAAATTTGTTAAAAATTACACTATTGTCCGACTAATGTGAGCTAAATCACACCAGCAACGGGTTTCATCCTATAACCCCACGCTGAAGCGTGGGGTTATAGGATGCACGCCAGTATTGAGTTTCAGTTTAAACCCCAATATTTTAGTCGGACAATCATGTAAAAATTATTTATTGTAGCTGGTTTGGCAATATGAAAAGTACCGGGAATATCAAGTGATCGGCTTTGCCGCAGCAATTAAACCATTTAACAATTTAGCAATTTAGCCATTTAACCATTTAACCATTTAACAATTTCCAGAAAGTTACCCTCACGTTATTACTGACTGAAACAGTACCTTTGATCAGATAAAGCTGAAAACATGGAGAACCTCATTTATTTAGTAGTGGTGATTGCATACTTCATTTGGCAGGCACAGCAGGGAAGAAAGAAAGGCCAGGTGAAGCGCGATGCAGAGAATCAACCTGTTGAACAAGATGGCAGAAGAGTACGCGAAGTACGTCCGATTACTATAGAAGAGCAGATGAGAGAAATCTTTAGAGAGGTGGAGATGAAACAAAAACCATTTGCACGACCGGAAAAGCCGGTTAGCGAAAGGCGGGATGTGCCACCTGCACCACCTGTCGTTAAAAGGGAAATAAAACCTGCACCTAAGGTTGTACCTAAGAAAGCGCCTTCTCCATTTTTAAATTTTGACATGACCACGGAAGAAATTGCACCCGAAGGCACCTGGACTGCCATGGGAGCGGATCGCTTTTCTAAGATTGGCTATGACTACAACAAGGTAGTAGCGAAAGCGGTTATCAGGAAAGTGAATCTAAGGGAAGCCATAATTGGCAAGATTATTCTTGACCGGCCGGAATGGTAGGTGTTACGCTTCATGATAGACTAACTGCACCGTATGCCGGCTTTTTTGTTCCAGCAGAATATTTTTACCTGATACATATTTTTCAATCACCGATTCGGTATAGTGGCGTATCGTCAATAAAGTCAGGTTTTCATTAATCTTTACGGTAAAACTTTTTGACAGCTCTGTAATCATTTCCTGCATAGACTCGTTTTGATCCGCACAAATGGAAAAGCTGATCGCAGCATTTTGCATCAGGTTCATCTTCACCCTGTATGCAGCCAGAATTCCGAAAATATAGCTGAGGTTATCTTCTGCTATGAAAGAAAAATCCTTTGCCGACATGGAAATCAATACCTGCTTCAACTTAAGTACCAGCACAGGCATTGCCGGCACCGGGCTATCGCCGGTAAACTCTTCAATAACAGTACCTTCTTCTTTCGGATGCAGAAATGACCGCACATACAAAGGAATTTTTCTGTTTTGCAGCGGCTTTATGGTTTTTGGATGGATAACGGTAGCCCCGTAATAAGTCATTTCAATAGCTTCATGGTAGGAGAGTTTTTCAATTTTAGTTGCGCCGGGAAAATAACGGGGGTCGGCATTCAATACGCCGGGTACGTCTTTCCAGATTGTTACTTGTGAAGCCTGCAATGCATAGGCAAAAATTGCTGCGGTATAATCGGAGCCTTCACGGCCTAATGTAGTGGTATAGTTTTCTGATGTACCGCCCAGAAAACCTTGTGTCAACACAAACCCGTTGTGCAAAAGACCGGGTATCCCTTTGGAGATTTTTTGTTCTGTCAACTGCCAGTCTACGGTACCTTCCCTGTAGGTGTTGTCAGTCCTGATATAGTCGCGTGCATCTTGCCACAGCGTAGGAATCTGCCTGTAATTCAGATAAGCACTGACCATTTTCGTTGCTGCCATTTCGCCAATGGAGACAATCTGATCGTACAGGTAATCGTATTTTTCAACTGGCTCATCTTCCAGTATCCAGTCAATTTCTACGAAAGTATTGTTGAGTTCAGTGTAGACAGGATGATCTTTCTCCGGAAATAGTTCTGAAAGTATGCCGAGATGTTGCTGTTTCAATTGTTCCAGCAGAGCGGGTGCTTTTCCGGTTTTATGGAAATAGGCTTCGGTAATGGTTTCCAATGCATTGGTTGTTTTTCCCAGGGCAGAAACAACAATCACTACCTGCTGTCCTTGATACGAAGCAAGTATAGCTGCCACATTCCGAATGGAAGCAGCATCTTTTATAGATGCACCACCGAACTTAAAAACTTTTATATCCAATTTTTTTGAAGTCATTTAGTTTCACAAAAACATTATTTGTGCAACCGGTAAAAACTACGCTTCCTGTTTCAAAGCGATGTATTGCTTATTCCGGATATGCACTCACTCTTCAGAATAATGATTCCAGTTGTTCTTTCTTCAGTTTACAGGTGATCCATTCCGGATCGAGCGTGGCATCATATTTCTTGTAAAAGTTGATAGCCGGTTCATTCCATTCCAGTACATGCCAACGCAACAGGTTGGCATTGCAGTCTTTGGCAAAAGCTCCTACGGCATCAAACAGTTTTTTCCCAATTCCTTTTCCACGCATTTCTGCTGTTATGATAATGTCGTCGAGGTAGATGTAGTTTCCTTTCCATGTTGAATAGGCTTTATAATAGATGGCAACGCCGACAATGGCTCCTTCCAATTCTGCCACATGGGCAAAAAAGGAAGGATGGCCGCTAAATCCATCCGCTTCCATTCTTTCTATAGTATTGGTCACTTCCAAAGGTGCTTTCTCATAGGCTGCCAGTTCCTTTATTAGGGCCAGCATGTAAGGCACATCTCTTTTTTCAGCAATTCGAATAATTGATTCCATATCAGTTTTCAGGTAGCGGCAAAGTTAGGATTCGTTTAGATGGCTGCAAATGTAAATCCACACCGGTAACACAACAAAATTTGGAGGCTGCCATAAATTTTTCATTACCAACGAGATTGACGTTAAGTTTACACGCCGGGATAAAGAAGATTTTGTTTGAAGTATCAATCGAAAGAAGTTATTTTTATATTTGCAATGCCCGATGCGAATTCCGAAACTGGACTTCGCATTTGTTTTTCACCAACTGACCACCAATATGAAAAGTCTAAGAAAGGTAATTACACTGGATGAATTCATTTTTCAAAACGAGAAGGACTTCCCGTTTGCTACCGGCGAATTGAGCGGATTATTGCGTGACATCGCCTTTGCAGCAAAAATTGTGAACCGCGAAGTAAATAAAGCAGGTTTGGTGGACATTCTGGGTACCACAGGCATTAATAATACCACTGGAGACGAAGTAAAGAAACTGGATATGTTTGCGAATGAGCAATTCATTTCTGCACTTAAAGTAAGTGGTGAATGCTGCGGCATGGCTTCGGAGGAAAATGATGATTTCATTCCTATTGTAACAGAAGACTCCAGGAATGCAAAATATGTAGTGACACTTGACCCACTTGATGGCTCATCCAATATTGATGTGAATGTGGCCATTGGAACGATCTTCAGTATTTATAGAAGGCAATCGTTTTTTGGGCCGTGTACGCAGGAAGATTTCATGCAAAAGGGTTCCAGGCAGGTTGCAGCAGGGTATATCATTTATGGTTCGTCCACTATGATGGTGTATACTACAGGCAATGGAGTGAATGGTTTTACGCTCGATCCTTCCATTGGAGAATTTTGTCTTTCTCATCCGGATATCAAGTCGCCTGACAAGGGCAAGATCTATTCTGTTAACCAGGGTAACTTCCTGAAGTTTGAGATGCCCGTTAAGGAGTATATCACCTATTGTCAGTCGGAAGATAAATTAACCAATCGCCCCTATTCATTGCGTTATATCGGCTCGCTCGTAGGGGATGTACATAGAAACCTGATGTATGGAGGTATTTTCATGTACCCATCCACCAAGACTTCTCCAAAAGGAAAATTACGTTTGTTGTATGAATGTTTCCCCATGGCATTCATCGTAGAACAGGCAGGTGGAAAAGCGACTGATGGCCATAAACGAATTCTTGATATTGAGCCAACAGAATTGCATGAGCGATCACCTGTTTTTTTGGGTTCAAAAGATATGGTAGATATGTTGGATGACTATATGCGTAACTCGAAAGTGGCGCAGGCTGCCGCTTCTGCAGTAACGGCCTGATTACTTCTAACCTGCTTTTATATAGCCGGTGTCTTTTTGAAGACGTGGTTGTTGTGAGGCCATAACAGCCAGTTCATCGCAACGTTCATTTTCAAGATGGCCGGCATGGCCTTTAATCCACTTAAAGGTTACTTTGTGTTTGTGGTAGAGCTGCAGAAATTTTTGCCACAAATCCGGATTCTTCACATTCTTCCAGCCTTTCTTTTCCCAGCCGAAAAGCCAGCCTTGCTTTACGGCATCTACCACATATTTTGAATCACTTACTACTACTACATGGCTGTTGTTGTATTTAAGCGCCTCCAGTCCTTTGATAACGGCCATCAGTTCCATCCTGTTGTTGGTTGTCAAAGCAAATCCTTCCGACATTTCTTTTTCATGACTTCCTGATTTCAGTATCAGTCCATAGCCTCCCGGACCGGGATTGCCACTGCAGGCACCATCGGTAAACAGGTGAATAGGGTTAGGTTTATTTAATGGGGTGTTCATGTTTTCTGCTTATAAAAGTAATTCTATAGCATGAAATACTTAAGAAATTCATTGTAATTGATTCCAGGCTTTGATTCATTTTACTTTCGTAGAATAAATCCGGCTTCGCTTGATTTGTAAAGTCACATGAATTCTTGAATACATTCGGATGTACGACAAATTGGATATAGATTATTGGGCGTTGAAGTCGAGTATTAAGTATTTAAGTAAGTGAGTAAAGTAGTGTAGTGAATAACGAATAGCAAGTAATCGGCTTCGCCGCAGCAATTTAACCATTTAGCAATTTAACCATTTAACCATCTAGCCATTTAACCATCTAACCCACCAACAATTGCTTGGCAAGATGAACGAATTGTCATACACCCATACATGCCCACAACTAACTTTGTTTTCGAAAAAATAATACCTTCACAGCGTTGCATGGTTCCCGAATTTTTCGGGATTAAAAGGGAACTCCGTGAAATCCGGAGACAGTTCCCGCTGCTGTAATTCCGCTGGAAAGCCAGTAAAATTTTTAGCCTCCATTGCCACTGTCCTGATTAATAGGATGGGAAGGCCGCTAAAAACCGGAAGAGTCAGAAGACCTGCCGTACAACTATTAATTGATGCTTCGGGAAAAAGCAGCGATGAGCATTACCTACTCATTTCTTTTCCTGTGGCTATTTTTCACTCCGGTGCGGGTAACGCCTATGAAATTGCTATGTATGAAATCAAATTGTTTGTCGATTACGCTCCTTCTTGCCTTTGCAATATTACTCACAGGCCAAAACCTGTGGGCACAAAGCAATGATTCCATTTCAGTTCAGAACATTCCTGAAGTTATTATTACGGCAACACGTACGGAGAAGGATGTGAATGCCATCGGAAGAGAAGTGACGGTAATTACGCATGAAGAAATTCAAAACACCGGTGCAAAGACTCTTGCTGAATTGCTAGGCGACTATGCCGGTGTATCTGTAATTGGCACCAATCAAAACCCCGGAATGACGCAGAGTTTATTTATGCGCGGAACCGGCAGTAACCATACCATGATTATGATTGATGGTGTGCCGTTCAGCGATCCTTCGTCGACCAACAATGCTGTTGATCTGAATGAGCTGCCGCTGAGCAATATTGAACAGGTAGAGATTGTGCGTGGATCGCACAGCACATTGTATGGATCCTCGGCAATCGGAGGAGTAGTCAATATCATTACAAAGAAAAAGCAACCGGCTGGGTTACATGCCGCTGCAGATGTGCTTGGTGGAATTTTCGGCTCCGGTACTTCGCAGTTGCAGGAGCATGTTGCCCTCAGTTACACTTTTAAGAATGGCATCTATGCAAATATTGATGGCTTCAACAGTAATATTAATGGGCTTGATGCGACGATTGATACTTCTGAAACATCGGCACATTTCAGAAGCTTCGATCAGGATGACTTCAGTCAACAACAGGTGTCGGGCAAACTGGGATTCATCAATGATCAATGGAATGTATTTGGATCATACAGCTACACCAATAGTGCGGCGGATTTTGATAAGTCGGGATATAAGTACCGCTCATTCGATATTCCAACCAGCCTGTATGATGGTGACAGCACACGCATCTTCACAAAAAGAAACTTCACATCTTTCAGGATTGGCTATATGCCGGTAAATGATTTTGATCTGCAGTTTTCAGGAGGCTATGCTACGCTATACCGCAGCACGATTGATGATTCATCGGTGATTGATGCTGCCGGTACCAACGACCATACCTTTTCTGATGGCCGGTATGAAGGAGATGAGTTTCATTCGGAATTAACAGGAAATTACCGTTTCGATGATATGCGACTAACGGCGGGCATTGGTGCAGACCTGGAGTCCATGACTTCGGGAACTCATTTCTATAGTGGTTCCTTCCAGTATGAAAGTGTCAGTGATCTTGACACGCTCGGGCTGAATACCTCATTGTTGAATGCATTTGTACAATTGGATATGGATGGCAATACTATTTCACCTGAATTTAAAAACTGGAATATTATAGCTGGTGCACGAATCAATTATCATGATTTATTTGGTAGCACGATGGTGTATGAATTAAATCCCTCTTACAGCATCGGATCGGTGGCGCGTATTTTTGCTTCTTACTCTACCGGCTTTAATGCACCTTCTATCTACCAGCTGTATGCACCGGATTTTTATTATACGGCTGATATTACCAGGGGCAATCCGGAACTGCAGCCTGAGTATTCACATGCAATGGAATTGGGGGTGAAATTTTTTCCGAAGCAGCGCCTAAGCTATGGTATATCATTATATGCAACTACTGTCCGGAATTCGATTGAATATGTTTACCTATGGGATAAGAACATTCCGGTAGAGGAACTGGGTACTGATTTTTACAGGGATGATTACCGCGGCGACACCTATGTGAATGCAGGCAAACAACAGAGCATGGGAGTAGATGCTTATTTTTCTGCGCAGTTATTAAAGTGGTTATCGGTTGATGGAAATATTAGTTATGTAAATGGTAAGCTTTCCTATTCTGCCAACGACCTGGACACCACACATACAGAAGGCAATCATGTGCAACTGTATAGCAACGGAGCGTTTCCTGCTTCAGCATCAAGTACGGAAGGACTTGTGCGACGCCCTAGTACGGTGAATGCAGGAGTGGCGGTTATTCCATTTAAGAAGGCAAGTGTTCGCCTGAGTGGAAAGTGGACAAGCAGTTACGATGATATCTATTACGACTATGCATTGGGACCGTATGGAGCACTGAATACCGTTCCATTGGATGACTATTTTTTATTGGACCTGCTGATGAGGTACACCTTTAACAAGCATTTCAACTGTGCTCTCAAAGTAGAAAACCTGTTTAATGCTTCGTATACAGAGATCAGAGGTTTTGCTACAAAAGGAATAGGTGCATATTTGACGTTGGCCGGTGCATTTTAAAAAAATTGCGCTCAGTTCATGCAGGTTTAGCGTATTACGGAGATCGGTGTTAATTGCACAATCATTTGAATCTGCGGACAAAGGAAGTTACAGCTGTTATTCAAAACAGATTTGATCAAGTAGAAAAAATGCGCGTAGATTATGGTTGCTGTATTTCTAAACAGCTTTTGCTAATTCAGGGCGTGCCTTACGGATCAACTCATAACCACCAAAGAGCACACCGCAATAGAACAAATCGCCGGCAACAGTATTGCCAAAGAAGGGAATGCCTGCAGCAAAACAAGTGGTCAGTCCGCTCCAATCGAGGGGATAATAGCCAGATCCCATCCAAACAGCAAAATTGGTAATGGTAAAAAACAGGAGAGACGATAACAAAGAAACTGCAACGATAGGTACTACCTTTATGTTATTGCGAAGTGAAAAACCCATGAATGTGATCAGCAGCAAGGTGAGGTAAACATCCCACATACCCGGATGAAATCCGATTATGGCGTCTGTAATGAGCATGGCAACAGCAGGAATAAGAAATGCTATTCTTTTATCGGTAAAATGAGCTGCACCAAATAAAGCGATAGCTGCTATGGGTGTAAAATTCCAAAGGTGTAATTCGTTGGTCAGCAACCTGCTCAATGCTGCTAACAATATCATCACAGTTAAAACCAAAAAACGGGAATTCATTAAGGTTGACTTCATGGATAGTAAAATTTCAGCGGTGAATTTAATTAAATTTCTTCTGAGGCAGTAACAGTGGTAAATATTTCAGCAGGATTAAATTCATGGGTAACTGAAATAGTCTATTTTTTTGCAAGAATAGCCTTTGCCTGTGCCACATCATTATCAATTGCTGCAATCATCAGGTCAACGGTTTCAAATTTTATTTCCGGTCGCAGCCATTCCATAAATTCGATTTTTAATATTTCGCCATATAAGGTAGTATCATAATCAAAAAGGAATGCTTCTACCGTGCGGTTTGTACCATTTACCGTTGGTCTGAATCCGATGCTTGCAACGCCGTGAAGTACTTCTTGTTTCAAGCGTGCCTGTATCACGTACACTCCATCAGCCGGAATCAGTTTAAAGGAATCTTCGACAGCAATATTTGCAGTAGGATAGCCTAGTTTTCTGCCCAGTTGATTTCCCTGCACTACGGGCCCTTGTAAAGAATAATAATGTCCCAGTAAATGCCTGGCGGTTTTTACATCACCTTCCTGCAATGCAATACGAATTCGCGTGGAACTCACTTCAATATCATCAACTAACTGCTTGGTAATCTCTTCCACTTTAAAATGGTAGGTCGCAGAAAGCTTTCGCAATAATTCAATATTGCCATCCCGGTGATGCCCAAACTGGTGATTGTAGCCTATGGCGATAATGGCAGGATGAAAGTTGCCTACCAGGAACCGCTCCACATAGTCACGTGCAGGGAGCTGTGAAAAAGTTTTGGTAAATGGTGCCACTACGAGATGATCTACGGATAGCTGATGCAATAGCTCAATCTTTTCTTCGGGTATGGAAAGTATGCGTAACGATCGGTCATCCGGGAATACGATGGCTCTCGGATGTGGGTCGAAGGTGATGAGTACACTCTCTCCATCAATGGCAGAAGCTAACGCTTTGATTCGATGTATAAGATGCTGATGTCCTTTATGTACACCATCGAAAGTGCCGACAGTGATCACAGCGTTTTTAAAAGAGGGAAGCGAAGAAATGTCAGTATGAACTTGCATTAGTGGTTAAAGCGCGTATATATTTTTATCGGGTTAGATGCGAAAGTAACTCAGCAGGATAAAGAAATACTGAATGTAGCTTCAAAATTACTGTATTGAAATCGTTTTTATTTGTTGCAGTACCACATCACAATTAGAGATCTTTTGCTTTTTGTTCTTCACCATGCACGTATGTGGTGAACTGTTCAATAGTCCAGGCATCTTTTACATGGTAATTGCCAATGCGTGTTCTTCGCAATGCAGAAAGGTAAGCTCCATTGTTAAGTGCCTTCCCGAAATCGCTCACCAGTGATCGTACATAGAATCCTTTTCCGCAAACAATCCTGAAATCAACTTCCGGCAACCTGATTGCAGTGATCTCAAATTCATATAGCGATACTTTTCGTTTTTCAATTTCGAAGTCATGTCCGGAACGGGCTTTCTTGTAAGCCCTTCTTCCATTCACATAGATTGCTGAAAAGATGGGCGGAGATTGCATGATGTCACCTATAAATTGTGATGGCAGTTCTGCTACCATGTTCACTGTTATTGCACTGGTATCAAAGCGCTGATCTATTTCTTTTTCGCGGTCATAGCTTGGGGTAGTTGCCCCAAGCACCATGGTACCGGTGTATTCCTTATGGGTGTCCTGGAATTCGGGGATTCGTTTGGTGAACTTGCCGGTACAAAGTATCAGCAGACCTGTGGCATAGGGGTCAAGCGTGCCGGCATGGCCTACCTTGGCTTTGGTCCAGCGTTTCACTTTGTTCACCACATCAAACGACGACCAGTCAAAAGGTTTGTCAAACAAGAGCACCGCCCCGGAACGTATTTCCTCCAGTGTCATATCATTTGAAGATTTACTCCCATGGCAATCAAAAGGAGCAAAATCGCGCCTGCCACAATGCGGTAATATCCGAATAATTTGAAACCATGTTTTGTCAAAAATCCGACAAATGCTTTAATGGCAATCATGGCAACAATGAATGCTACCACGAATCCAACAGCCAACGGTACTAGTGTTTCCGAAGTAATATGCTGGTAGTAATCCAGCAAGTCGAGCAGGGAAGCTGCTGCCATGGTTGGTACGGCAAGAAAAAAGGAAAACTCGGCAGCCTGTTTCCTGCTGAGTTTTTGACTCATACCGCCAATTATTGTAGCGGCCGAACGGGAAACTCCGGGAATCATGCTGATTACCTGGAACAATCCTATTTTAAATGCCATTGGAAATGAGATGGGTTGTTCCGCTGCGTCTTCAGAGTCTTTGAAAATTTTATCAATGAAAAGGAGGATGATGCCACCGGCAAGCATCGAAACGGCTACGATCGTCACACTACCTATCATCTCTTTAATGTATGAATGGAATAGGAAGCCAAAGAAGGCGGAAGGAATAAAAGCTACCAGTAATTTCAGGTAAAAGGAAAACCATTCGGCCAACGGTTTATCCCCCGGCAAAAATTTTCTCCAGTATAATACCAGGACAGAAAGAATGGCTCCGAACTGTATGACTACTTCAAACATCTTCACAAAGTCATCATTGTGAATGCCCATGAAAGTAGAAGCGATGATCATATGCCCGGTAGATGAGATGGGAAGAAACTCGGTAATTCCTTCAACAATGGCCAGGATGATGGCTTGCAGGATGGTCATTTATGGTATCGGTTTAACAAGAATTCGTGTGCATAGTTCGACGCAAAGCCTGAAGCAGTAAGTATTTGAAGTTTTCTTCTAACCGGCTTTACTTCGAAATAAACGGCGGCAAAGATAGGAGGGAACTTGGGAGTTCAAAGTCTGATGCAGTGAAAGGGAGCTGATGGTTTCGGTTATATGCCCATAACTTTCATCAGCAATACCTCAGTCTGTTTTCCTGAATACCAGGGTTTCCTGGCCATTTTTCATCAGGGACAAACGATTATTTTCGACTTGATAGCTGTTGGCACCCTGAAGTGCATTCACAAATTCAGTTTCTTCTGCGGCAGCCGGACACGCCATCTTTGTCATCATTATTGCAGTGATTTTAATAGTCTTTTCATCGGCTTCCACAGTGCCATTTATATTATTACAGCCCGCGTTTCCCATGAGCTTCATTTGACTGTTTATTTCAATCCGGGGTAATTCTTTCGGATAGTTTTTTGGATCTGCTTTTTTTCCGTTTATGCTTTCCAAAACCCAAAGATCAATCACCCTGTAGCCTATCGGAACAGACGCTGGCGTTTGTTTCAATACCAAAATGGTTTTATCAGGATTGGAAAGCACGAGCTCACCATCGGCTATTTTGTAATGTGTAGTAATTCGTAAAGCAGAAAGAAAGGCTTGCTCACGCTCCATATCCGGGCAAGCCATCATGGTAATGGCACCGTCATTAATGCGGATCAGCCCTCTTTCTATGCTGCTAATTTTGCCCATGAACCGGTTACAGCCGGCAAAGCCGGAGTAGCTTGAACTGTCTACATTAATTTCCAGGAATGGAAGTCCGCGCTGATATTCCTTTTCATCGGCTTCCACTGTGCCGGTTTTTTTCAAAGTCCATTTTCCCTCAAGTCCATAGCCAGGTACATAGGTACCGCAACCTTCATAATGGCGTGTTTCATTTTCATTATTATTCCTTACATCAATTATTAAACGGAAAGGATGTCTAATACCACTCATGTTGTCAATACATTCTTCCTGCTGAATCTGAATACTCAGGGTTCCTGCTTCTGTTTGCAGGTTAAATAAAGTGATATGCTGATCCATCGCCTTTATTCCTTCAGCAAAGGGTGTTTTCATGTCCTGCCCTTCCAGGGTCTTAAAATGAATCGATTTCCCTGCTGCTATGTCAAGTGACCAGGAAGGCTCATTCCCGGTAGCATAAAAAGTAATGCCCTGGTGGTACTTTTTTCTATTTAACGGTGCTGTGATGATATCGTCTTGATTAGTTTGCTGGTTTTTCATGGAACGGGTAAGTTTAGTAAGTATATAACGGTCTGCCAATGCTCCCCTTATCTCGTTACCTCCGGCATCCAGCATTTGAAGGCCGGAGGGAAGTATTCTGAACAGTCCCATGCTGTAAGGGTTGCCGCCAAGTTTTACGATGGATTGGTCTTCTATGGTATAATTTCCACCGGATGTAATTGGTGTGTTGGAACGATCGATATACAGTGCGCTTTCTTCATAGGTGCCATTTCTCAACAAACTGATTTTATATTGAATGCCCGGACAATCAGCACATGGAATAGTGCCTGCATAAAGTCCGGCTATTTCGTGCAATGATCCGGATTGCGCAGAAACGGGCAACGAGAATCGTATCAAATTCAGCAGCAGCAGATAGATTGTAAAATTTTTCAGGAGCATAGATTTTGTATTCTGATGTTTTGGAATTGCGAAGGTAAAAAACAATAAAATTTGTTCTTGCAGGAAAACGATAGGAAAAGCACTAACAACTTTTCAGATTAATTTCATGATGCCTCCTGGTGCCTCCTGAATAGTTAATTTGCTTAGACAGAAGTGTTTTCATACTGCCTTCGATATTGGGATGATTTCGTTCGAAGCAAGCGCGTGTACCCTGAGCGAAGCCGAAGGGTAAGCGGCGTAAAAAACATTCTAACTCATTTGAAGACACCCCGGAGGCATTTCTTCCATCATAAGGAATAACATTCCTGAAATTTTACGGTAGTTAAAGCTTTGTGCTTAAATTAGCCTTCTGCTAATGGAAACAGAAGTACTTCCCATAGAAAAAGTTGCCGGCCCGGATACAACAGGTGGTGCGCGGGTAATACTATTCAACGATGACTACCACACTTTTGACGAAGTGATTTATCAATTGATTCTGGCCATCAACTGTTCATATAAAGTGGGCGAAAAGATGGCACAAACCGTACATACGGAAGGGAAGTGCTTGGTGTACGTAGGCCCGATGGAAGAATGCCTTAGCGTAAGTGCCATTTTAGAAGAGATTGATCTGAAGACACAGATTGATTTTGATTAGATTGTGGCGGGGTTGGTCTCGGCCCCTTTTTTTTTTTTTTGTGGGACGAAGTAATTCCCCCCCCCCCCCCCCCCCCCCCCCCCCCCCCCCCCCCCCCCCGCCCGCCCCCCGCCCCCCCCCCCCCCCCCCGCCCCCCCCGGCCCGGGGGGGGCGCCCCCGCCCCCCCCCCGCCCCCCCCCCCCCCCCCCGGCCCCCGGGCCCCCGCCCCGCGCCCGCCCCGGCCCCCGCGGGCCCCGGGGGGGCGGGCCCCGCGGGGCGCCGCCCCCCGGCCGGCCCCCCGGGCCGGCGCCGCCGGGCGGGGGGGCCGGGGGGGGCCGCCGGGGGCGCCCGGGCCGGCCCTCCCCCCGGCCTCTCTCCCCCCCCCCCCCCCCCCCCTTGCCCCCCCCCGCGGCCCCGCGGGCGCCCCGCCCCCCCCCCCCGCCCCCCCCCGGGCGCCGCCGGCCCGCCGCTTGCGGCCCCCCCCCGCCCGCCCCCGCCCCGCCCCCGGCCCCCGGGGGGCCGCCGCCCCCCCGGCCCGCCCCCCCCGGGCGCCGGGGCCCCCCCCGGTGGGCCCGGCTTTTGTCCCCCCGCCCCCCCCCCCCCCCCCCCCCCCCCCCCCCCCCCCCCCCCCCGGCCGCGGCCCGCCCCCCCCCCCGGGCCGCCCCCCCGCCCCCCCCCCGCCCCCCCCGCCGCCCCCCCCGCCCCCCCCCGGCGGGGGGCCCCCCGGCTCCCGGCGGCGCCCCCCCCCGCGTGTGCCCGGCCGGGCCCCCCCCTGGCCCGCGGCGGCGCGGCCCCCGGCCGGCCGGGCCCCCCGGGGCCCCCCCGGCCCCCGGCGCCCCCGGGCGGGGGGGGCGGGGGGCGGCGGCGGGGGCGGGGGTTTCCGTGTTTTGGGGGGGGGGCGGCCCGCCCGCCCCCCCGGCCCGGCCCCCCCCCGGGTGGCCCCCCCCGCCCCCCCTCCCCCCCCCCCCCCCCCGGGCCCCCCCCCGCGGGGGGGCCGCCCCCCCCGGCCCCCCCCGGCGCCCCCCCCCCCCCCGGCGCCCCCGCCCCCTGTTTTCCCGGGGGCGCCTGCGGCGGGGGGGGGCGGGGGGGGGCCCGCCGCCGGCCCCCCGCCCCCCCCCCCCGGGGGCCGGGGCCGGGGGCGGGCCCTTGCGCCCGGCCGCGGCCCGCTGCCCCCCCCCGGCCCCCCCCCCGGGGCCCCGGGGGGGGGCGGGCTTTTGGCCCCCCCCCCCCCCGCGCCCCCCCGGGCGCCGGGGCGCCCGGGCGCGCCCCCCGGGGGGGGGGGGGGCGGGGGGCCTCCCTCTCCTCCCCCTGGGGGGGGGCGCCCCCCCCCTGGCCCCGGCCGGGGTGGGGGGGGGGCCCCCCCCCCTGCCGCTTTTTTTTTGGTTTTCTTGGGGCGGCCCCCCGTTTGAAGGCAGTTCTTTTAACGTTTCAGCCGCGGATATTCATGGCGCTTCTCAGCTGCAATATCATCTGCAGGCGGTGGCGGATCTTCCATTATTACTTTCGGAAATAACTTTGTTTCAAATCCTTCAAAGTCCTTAGCCCATTCTTTGTGATTGTATACGCAAACAGGTAAGCAGGCCGAACAATAATAATGTGTTGCGAAGTAAGGGAAGCATTTGCCTGTATCTACCTGGTAGCGGTCGTTGCCAAGATGGTCTTTTCCAGCCGCTGCATTGCGTTCGTCGGGAATCGCTTTTGCCGGACAGTAAATTCTGCAGGCCCTGCAATTATCACAAAACTTCGCTATGCCTGCATCAATCGGATGATCTATGGCCATAGGCAAAGAAGTGATTACACTTCCCATACGAAACAAAGGCCCCAGCTTTGGATGTATGATAGAGCCATGACGCCCAAGTTCGCCGAATCCTGCCTTTAAGCCAATAGGCACATGCAACACATCACTATCACCGATGGGATGCTCTACTTTGCAGTCATAACCCAGCGAACGGATGAAATTTGCCAGTTCAATAACCGTTTCACCAAGGGTATAATAAATGCGAAGGCATTCAATGGCTGCCTCTTTGGAAGGCACTACCTGAAAAGCCCTCCAGCGCATTCGCTGCCCGACAGCAATGGCATATTTTTCAGTTACGGTTTTTCCTTTGTAAATATCGCCGGGTTCAATTTCGCAGATGCCAACAATATCAGCACCGAAGGATTCCGCTTTTTCTTTGATGAGCTTTGCTGCAGCTTCAGGATTTGCGAAGGTTGTTTTATGAATTGCGGTGTCGCCTTCAAAGCGGAGGTACTGGTCGTTGTAAATTTTATCGAGGTATTCATCTACTTCCGGAATATTAATCTTGCGGCCGCCAATGGATGCATACCAGTCATCCCATGAAAAGGCCGGCGGCGATCCGGCAGCCGCATGAGTTATTCCATTGGTTGATGATTCTGATTCTGTCATTATTGTTTTATAGGAAGTATAAAGTTCGCAAACAAATTGATGAAAGCAATAAAGGTGGAGCCGATGTGCGACAATTTGAATTTTTATTAAGGAAAATAAAATTAGCGCAAAGACGCTGAGCCGCAAAGAAATAAATCGGAGTGCTTTTTTATCCTCTCAAACCATTTAACAACAACTCAGGAAGTTACTATTTACGCTTGGCTTGGTGCTACTTAATTTTGTTACAATCTAGAATAATTTATGACCTGCCATCGAGGATGGGAAAATAGCTTTCAGTATTCAGAAAATAAAAACTGTAATTTTCCGCCTATGCAAAAGTGGATGGTCAGCATGATGCTGCTGTGGTTAATATTACTTTCGGGATTATCGAAAGCGCAGGAAACGATCAGCCTTGTTTCCTACAACCTGCTGAACTATGAAGGCATTCAGGCAGATACTGCCATCCGCAATCCGTATTTCAGAAAAATAATGCAAGCGCTTCAGCCTGACTTGCTGGTATGTGAAGAAGTGAAGGCCTACCAGGGAATACTGGGATTTGTTGCCCATGTGATGAATGATTCGGCCGATATCTATTCGCTGGGCACCTTCATAACAGGATTTGACACGAATAAAGCACTGATTTACCGAAAAGAAAAATTCCATTTTATCAGCAACCATGCTATTAAAACGGATTTGCGCGACATCAATGAATTCAAGGTAGTGCACAAAGCAAGCGGTGATACATTAAGATTGTATGCAGTGCATTTGAAAGCAAGTTCATCCAATGATGATGAAGCACAACGCGCATCGGAAGTGGATAGTTTACGAAAACGAACTAATGCCTTGCCGGCAGGCACTGACTTCATCGTATGCGGCGATTTCAATATTTACAATACGAATGAAGACGCTTACCAGAAATTGATGCAGAACAATGCTACAGATGACGGCCATGTGGTGGATCCGATTCTCATCAGCGGAGTATTCAACAATCCGTCTTATGCAAAGTATCACACCCAATCTCCAAGGGTGCGCAATTTTGGCGGGGGAGTAGTAGGAGGTCTCGATGACCGGTTTGATATGATCTTGTTCAGCAATGCGGTGATGGAGCAAGGTGGTATTTCCTACATTCCTGGCAGTACCATTTCTTTTGGCAATGATGGCAATCACTACAACGATTCCATTAACAGGCCACCGAACACCGCTGTAGGTGATGAAATGGCCGATGCACTTCATGCAGCTTCTGATCACCTTCCTTTACTTTCATTGTTGGAATTTCAAACAACCGGGATACCAGACTTTGCAAAAGAATCAGTGAATGTTGAAGTCTTTCCCAATCCCTTTTCTGATGTGCTGCAAATGAAGATTTCGCCCCAACCTGTCGCTCCCATTCATTTTGAATTGTATGATGTGTTGGGAAGGATAATAGCAACTGAAGATTTTATGGCTTCCGCAGTAATCACGTATCACATGCCCGCGCTTATGCCCGGAATTTATCTTTACAGAATGCATTGGGGCCAGTTATTTGCAAGCGGAACGATAGTCAGAAATTAGCTCATGTTATTATGTAAATCTGCTGATTGCTGCTACAAATGCAGGAATAGGAAACGTGTTAAACGTTAATCCGATGCCGAATTTCCTGATCTCGCGAAAGAAACCTACCCACCAATATCCTGTATCATTTCGCCACCATTGGTGTTCTTGCGTTTGAAAATGGAAGAATCAAATTTTCCAAACTTGTAGCTAAAATTCAAACGGATAAATTGCGGATCACGAATGCGGGAAGAACTTTGCGTGAAGTAGTCGGTATCGTAATGCGTGACAGATCTGTCTGTTGCAAAAATATCTGAAAAGCTCAGCGTAGCAGTGGCTTTGTTTTTGAAAAATTCCTTCTTCACAGAAATATCTACTTCATACAATGGTTCTACATAACCTTGCAGAGTAGCCGGAGGGGTGCCAAAGAAGCCACCACCCATTCCACGGCCACCACCACCTCCGCCGCCTGATTGCGGCACTGCAGTCTTCGACTGGTATTCACCGGATACCTGAATCGTAAAACTCAAAGGCAATTTAAAAGACGCATTCACCTTGGCAAACCAGCTAAACTGACTGTTGGTAAGTCCGGATTCGATATTACTGCCATCAATAAATGATTGAAAAAGATTTAGATTGGTAGATATGCTGAACCACTTTTTTATTGAATTGGTAGAAGTGAGTTCCAATCCAACCAGGTAACTGGAATTGGCATTCTCATAAGTGCTGATAATAGTTTCTTCCATCAGCAAAGAATCATATTCCAACTCCTGGTAACGGGTAATCTTATTATTGGTGCCTTTAAAGTAAGCAGAAGTGAGTATGCTGTTTGACTTGTCAAAACTCCTTTCGAAGTTGAGCTCAACCGTATTGGTAAACTGCGGCAACAGGTCCGGATTTCCGCGTTGCAGATTCAGCGAATCGGAATAGTCGGTGTAAGGCATTAGCTGGAAGAAAGTGGGCCGGTCGATGCGGCGAGAATAGTTGAGTTGTAATGTATTCTGCTGGTTCAGCTCATAGTTGAGCGAACCACTTGGAAAAAGGCTTAACGGAAAATTGTTTTTATAGCTTTCATCACCATCGGTCAATACACCGGAATAAAAGGAACTCTCCACTCTTAATCCAGCCTTATATTGAAATTTATTAATCACTCCGCTGAAGGTGGCATAGCCTGCATATACCTGGTCGTTATAAGTATAGTTGTTTACATCCGGCACGATGACAAACTCATTTAATGAATCATCGAAAACGGAAACCTCATTTTGGGAAGTGAAATTCCGCAATGCGGCACGCACACCGGCCTCAACCTTCATGTCTTCGGTTATGGGATCAACATAGTCTGATTGAAGGGTAATATACCGGTTGCTGCCACCACCTTCCTGTTGTTGTTGTCCCAATGTACCAATGGGATTTTCCTGTGTATCGTAATATTGCGTCAGGTAATTCGAATTGTTGTCGCTCTTGCTCTTATTGTAGTTGACATCAGCACTCAGCGTTTTCCCTTCTTTTGGAAAGAGGTGCTTATAAAGCAATGCACCACCTGCATTGTGAAATTGCCGGAAACTTTCTGTATTTCGTATGGCCTCGCTGCTGCTGATTCCTGCATCAACAAGTGTATCCGTAGTAAGAAACAATTTATCAGTTGAATTAAACTTGCCCTGTGTATAGGAGCCGCTCAGTGTAATGGTATTCCTGTTATTCACAAAATAATCTATGCCACCATTTCCATATAGAAACTGGTTATTGTTGATGGGCGTATCCACCTGGAAGATATTTGTTTGTGGTTCTTCGAAGGTATTATATCGCTCTGTATTGCTGTAGGTGATGGATTTGCGTTGATTAATATTCGCACCGGCGAACACATTGATTTTTCCTTCGCGAATATTGATATCTCCACCGGCGTTTACTTTTCCACGTTTATCAATACCTGCCCGCAGGTTGCCATTATAGCCTATGCGGCGACTTTTCTTCATAATTATATTGATAATTCCAGATTGTCCTCCGGAGGCATCATACTTGGCAGATGGGTTCGTGATCACTTCTATTTTTTCTATAGCATCAGAAGGTATCTGGTCAATGGTAAGTGTGGTGGGCCTTCCATCTACAAAAATTTGCGGAGCTGCATTGCGCAATGTTACATTGCCGTCAATATCTACCAAAACCGATGGTACTTTCTTTAACACATCTTCCGCAGTTCCTCCGGCATTGGAGATGTCTTTTTCCACGTTGTACACTTTCTTATCAAGCTCCAGCTGAAAGATAGGTTCCTCATCCGTGATAACCACTTCGGAAAGGGTGATGGCAAGCGGTTTCAGCTTCATATTGCCGAGGTCTTTGTCAGCTGATGCAAATTGTTGTTGTCCGCCTGTCTTAAGATCAAAACTTACGGTTCGATTGAGAGAGTCATATCCGATGGCAGAAACATGCAACTGAAAATTACCTTTCACCGGAACATTTTCAAGGCTGAAATCGCCATTGGCAGCTGTTAAAGCGCCGGTAACTAATTTTCTTTTCTGTTGTTTTTTTACAGAATCAAAACCGGTTTGAAAAAGTTGAATCGTTGCGAATTCAATGCCTTTTCCTGAAGTTTCATCCAGTATTCTGCCATAGAAATGACCGGTACTCATCTGGCGCGCTGTACCATTACCACTTTTGCCTGCAGCCGGATTTTGAGCATATATGGCCACTGAAAATAGGGACAGCAAGAAAATGAAAAGTACTTTTTTCATATATGGGAATACTGGTCGAAATGAAGACGGTTTTGCAAGCGGTAAAAATAGGGCATCTATGGTTAATAATTGATCTCGGGACACCCGGCCTGCTCCTTTTAACTAGCCTTTAACAAATGGCGGTTAAATTGTTAAATGGCTAAATGGTTAAATTGCTGCGGCGAAGCCGATCACTTGCTATTCTGTAATCACTACACTACACTACTTTACTTACTTACTCAAATACTTAATACTCAATACTCAATACTCAATGTCCGTGACTGAAATAGGTTGACTTTTTTTAACTGATTTTTCAATTTTCTTTTGACATTTGATTGTTACTATTTGTCTTAAGTCTTAAGTCTTAAGTCTTGAGTCTTGAGTCTTGAGTCTTAAGTCACGGACACTTAAATCTTAAGTCAATATTCCCTATTCAATTTGTCATACACCCCAGGAAGAAATAAGTTAGATTCATTTGAACTGAAATCACTAAATTTCTGATCGAAATCTTGCGTCATGGACATTCCAGTAGTTGAAAAAGAAGCGCTCGTAAACTATCGATTTGTACAGTATGAAGTGCTAAGTAGTCAGTATGAAATGGAACTGCGTAAAATATTGCTGGAAGAAGCCATGATCTTGGGTAACGGAGAAAAGCATAAAGTGAAAATTATCTTTGAATCACTGGAAGGTCCAGTAATGGTAGAAACTACAGTCTGGGATATTACCGATACACATATTGAACTGAAAGGTAGGGTTGATATTCCTATCTGCTGTATCTGGGAGGTCCTGATCTGAAAGAGAATCAAAGTCAATTTATAGGTTGCTGCTCACCCATTATACTTCAACTTTCTCGGTCTTGAATTCACTGGTCGTATGAAAGGTGATTTCAGGATTGGCTTCCTTTGTTACTTTCAGCAACCATTCCGACGGTGCAAGGAATACCAGGTGATCATCCTTGTCGTGATAAACATTCTGTGATTTGAACCTGATAAACTCTTCCAGCTTCTGCTTGTCGGAAGAGGTCACCCAACAGGCCTTATGGATATCTTTAGGCACAAATTCGCAGGAAGCACCATATTCATTTTTCAGCCGGTACTGAATCACCTCAAACTGGAGATCGCCCACCACACCCACTACTTTCTTATTGCCATGTTGCTGATAGAATAACTGCGCCACCCCCTCTTCCGTCAGTTGTTCAATACCTTTCTCCAGTTGCTTCGTCTTCATCGGATCACGGTTAATAAGTTCCTTGAAGATCTCCGGTGAAAAATTGGGGATACCGCGAAACTGCAATACTTCCCCTTCGGATAAGGAATCGCCGATTTTGAAATTGCCCGTATCATATAGCCCGATCACATCACCGGGAAAAGCTTCTTCTATAATATTTCTTGCTGAAGCAAGGAAGGTGGCAGGACTGCTGAACTTCAACTCTTTTTTAAGCCGGCAATGGAAAATGTATTTGTTACGTTCAAACTTTCCGGAAACGATGCGCACAAAGGCAATACGGTTGCGGTGCTTGGGATCTATGTTGGCATGAATCTTAAAAACAAATCCTGAAAAAGCATCTTCCTCCGGATGAATAATACGTTTATCTGTCTCCCGGGATTGTGGAGTAGGTGCTATGCGGATAAAAGTGTCGAGCAGTTCTTTTACTCCGAAATTATTGCGGGCACTTCCAAAAAAGACAGGTGCGATATTGGCTGCCAGGTAGTCTTGTATGTCGAATTCAGGATAGACACCGCTCAGCAATTGTGCATCTTCCCGCAACTGACCGGCATCTCTTGGTATGATTTCATCTAATAGCGGGTCTTTCAATTCGCTTATTTCAATGCGGTCTTTTTCAATGGTCTGCTTTTCAGGTTGAAAGAGTTGCAACGTCTTATCAAAGAGATTGTACACCCCTTTAAACTCTGATCCTTTATTCACCGGCCAGCTTAACGGCTGCACATTGATAGATAATTTCTTTTCCAGTTCATCCAGCAAATCAAAAGGGTCGCGGCCTTCGAGGTCCATCTTATTAATGAAGATAATAACAGGTGTCCTGCGCATCCTGCAGACTTCCATCAGGCGTTCTGTCTGCGTTTCTACTCCTTTAACAGAATCAATCACCAGGATTACACTGTCCACTGCTGTTAAGGTTCGGTAAGTGTCTTCCGCGAAGTCTTTGTGGCCAGGGGTATCCAGCAGATTAATAAGCGTTTCATTGTATTCAAACGTCATCACGGAAGTGGCTACGGAAATACCCCGCTGCCGTTCAATTTCCATGAAATCGGAAGTTGCCGTTTTTTTGATCTTATTGGATTTTACAGCACCAGCCACCTGTATAGCACCGCCATATAACAGGAATTTTTCTGTAAGTGTCGTTTTACCGGCATCAGGGTGACTGATAATGGCAAAGGTTCTCCTGCGTGCTAATTCTTCAGATTGTTTCATATTGCTCGGCTGCAAAGGTATTCAAACAATAGTTTTTTACACAGGTGAGATTTTGCCAGGTGTACGGCAATTCGTTCATCTTGTCAAGGAATGGTTGGTGGGTTAAATGGTTAAATTGCTAAATTGTTAAATGGTTGCGGCGAAGCCGATCACTTGCAATTCTGTAATCCCTAATCTACTTTACTCCAATACTCAAATACTTAATACACATTTTTCAACACTCAATATTCAATATTCAATTGAAATTGCATGGCTGGCGGGACCTAACCATTGCTTAACAAGCTAAACGATATGTCTTAAACCCCTTCAATCCTTTTAGGCAGCATAACTATTTCGTAATATCGCCCCTCTAAACTGATTGATATGAGCCCTGCACAAGTTGCTTTTGACCGGCTACTGCACATCATGAATGAATTGCGTGAACAATGTCCGTGGGATCGAAAGCAAACAATTGAAACGCTGCGACTACTTACCATAGAGGAGACCTATGAACTCGCAGATGCTATTGACAAGAAGGATATGAAATTGTTGAAAGAAGAAATCGGTGATGTTTTGCTGCATATGGTTTTTTATTCAAAGATTGCTGAAGAGCAGGAAGCGTTTAATATTTCCGACGTGATCAATACACTTTGTGATAAATTGATTCGTCGCCATCCGCATATTTATGGAGATCCGGAAAACGGAGGTAAGCTGGTTCAAGTTACCTCAGAAGCCGATGTGAAGCACAATTGGGAACAAATTAAGATGAAGGAAAGAAAGAAGTCTGTACTGGAGGGCGTGCCTGCATCATTGCCGGCTGTGGTAAAAGCTTATCGTATCCAGGACAAAGCGAAGCAGGTTGGCTTCGAATGGGAAAATAAGGCGGATGTATGGAAAAAGGTTGAAGAGGAGCTTGAGGAGTTGCGCCAATACACTGTTGAAGATGCGCCTACACCGGAACAAAAAGAAAAAATGGGGCAGGAGTTTGGCGATGTAATGTTTTCATTAATCAATTATTCCAGGTTTTTGGAATTAGATCCAGAAGCTGCATTGGAGAAAACGAATAAGAAGTTCATTGCACGTTTTAAACTGATGGAAGAGTTTGCGCTGGAAGAAAAAAGATCCTTAAAAGAAATGAGCCTTTCAGAAATGGATGCATTGTGGAATCGGGCAAAAATTGTTTACCGGTAAGCAGGGAATACCATCAGCTTATAGGAGTGAAGTTGTTTATGGTATGCTCCAGTCAATAGGTTTCCTGCCTTCTTTCAGCAGCAATGCATTGGTTTTTGAGAAATGCCTGCATCCAAAGAATTTGTTTACTGAAAATGGCGAAGGGTGGGCTGCTTTCAGAATATGATGTTTCCCGGCATCTATCAATGTTTCCTTTTGTTGAGCATATTTCCCCCATAAAAGAAAAATAATTCCTCGCCCGTGTTTGGAGATGGTTTGTATAACGGCATCTGTAAATTGTTCCCATCCTTTATCATGATGCGACGCCGGCTGATTTGCTCTCACGGTAAGCAAAGCATTTAACAGTAATACGCCTTGCTCTGCCCATTTGGTGAGATTGCCAGAAGTAGAGATGGGGATATCAAGGTCTGTTTTTAGCTCTTTAAAGATGTTTACAAGTGATGGAGGTGGAGGAATTCCATCTGCAACGGAGAAGCAAAGTCCATGTGCCTGACCTGGCCCATGGTAAGGGTCCTGTCCTATGATTACAGCCTTTACAGCCGCGAATGGACAGAGGTTAAAAGCATTGAAAATCTGATGGCCGGGAGGGTAAATAACCTGGCCGGCAGCTTTTTCCTGTAGAAGAAACTCCCGTAGTGCCGCAAAGTATGGCTGCTGAAATTCCGGGGCCATCAATTGTTTCCAGCTTTCTTCAATTTGAACTTCAATTTTACTCATAAGTTGGCGGCATTGACACAAATGTAATGTTCACTTTTCTTTTTCTTTATCTTTGCGCCGCTGTCATCGGGTTTGTTGAATTAATGGAGGGAGTTACTAATAGCCTGTGGACAGCAATTATCGAATAATTTGATTCGGTCTCGTAGC
Organism: Chitinophagaceae bacterium; assembly: GCA_016704325.1. Taxonomy (GTDB): domain Bacteria; phylum Bacteroidota; class Bacteroidia; order Chitinophagales; family UBA10324; genus JACCZZ01. The sequence goes on along the minus strand of JADJAG010000001.1, from coordinate 546,868 downwards.
TCAGGGGATAGAGCAACAGCCTTCTAAGCTGTGGGTCGTTGGTTCGATTCCAACCGAGATCACCTGCTAAAACAGTAGCCGCAGTTTCAAGCTGGAACAGTTCAGTATTGGTAAGATGAGGATCACTATATTATTTATTCATCAGGGAGAGCTGATCAGGCTGGTTGTCGCATATGTTCCTTCTTTAGACGGAACAAAACAAGAAGGATTCTGGGATAAGGAACATAACAGGATTGGAATGTCATGGCGACTGTTTTCTGATTTCAGAAAGGAGCGGGATAATGCAATGAGGAGAAAAATAATTGAATCATTACAGCCATATATAGAACAACAGCTATTTAGTATCGGATGAAAATCCTGCTTTTAGTTTCAAGTTTGAAGGTTGCTGCATTGCAAGTTATTCGAGCTACGATATTGTCTGATATTCGTTCCACCACTCAAAGACTTTCGCAGAATCATGGATTTCGAATAAATAGTGGTGGCACGAATCGGAAAGCTCTCGTGCCCCCACTCAAAACAAACTCTCTTCAATCCACTACAATCTCCTGGTGGTGGCACGAGTGCGCGCAGGCTTTAAGAATAGGTTACAACATAGTCTGATATTCGTTCCACCACTCAGAGACTCTCGTAAAATCCATAGTGTACAAACAATAGTGGTGGCACGAATCGGGGAGCCCTCGTGCCCCCACTCAAAGCAATTTCTCTTCAAACTAATACAATCTCCTGGTGGTGGCACGAGTGCGCGCAGGCTTTAAGCAAAAGCTAGAAAATAACTGCTGCATGGTCTCCTATTCGTTCCACCACTCAAAGACTCTCGTAAAATCATAGAGTGCAAACAAATAGTGGTGGCACGAATCGGGAGCCCTCGTGCCCTCACTCAGAGCAATTTCTCTTCAAACTAATACAATCTCCGGGTGGTGGCACGAGTGCGCGCAGGCTTTAAGCAAAAGCTAGAAAATAACTGCTGCATGGTCTCCTATTCGTTCCACCACTCAACGACTCTCGCAAAATCATAGAGTGCAAACAAATAGTGGTGGCACGAATCGGGAGCCCTCGTGCCCCCACTCAAAACAAACTCTCTTCAATCCACTACAATCTCCTGGTGGTGGCACGAGTGCGTGCAGGCTTTAAGAATAGGTTACGACATAGCCTGATATTCGTTCCACCACTCAAAGACTCTCGCAAAATCATAGAGTACGAACAAATAGTGGTGGCACGAATCGGGAGCCCTCGTGCACCCACTCAGAGCAATTTCTCTTCAAACGAATACAATCTACGAGTGGTGGGACGAGTGCGCAAGGCTTTAAGCCCAGGCTACAAAATGGCAGATTTACTACCAGAGAAATACAATGTCAACACAACACCTTACCAGGCAATTAATTAAAATGATACTCCAATCCCATTTTAAATGAGTAATTAACCTTTGGAACACCGCTAACGGGCCGGCTATCAAATAAGTAATTGAAAGCAGGTTCCAGCTTGAATCTTCCGGAGATGCTGATTTCAACAGATTCCTGGTTCATCAATCTGAAATCACTCAGCTCATTATACAAGGGCTGATAATAGGTGGTGCTGATGATGCGCAAATTTTGAATCGGTACAAAGGTAAAGGTCAGATAGCTGCTGCTTCTTACATCGCGGTGAAAAGCATTCTCTGTAGTGTCATCTTCCTCATACTCAAACATGGCAAGTGAAGCTGCATAGATTTTCAGTTTTTCTTTGTCAACCAGCTTGAAACGGGGGCCTGTTCCCAACAGGTACCGCAAGTTGATTTTTGACACCTCATTAAACTGTAATTGTGTAAAGACTTCCCACCGAAGGAGTGTCGTTATTTTTCGGTTGTAACGGAGGTGTATAAATGCATTATTGGCAAAAGCCTCTTTGTCGCCACTTACAAATCCATAGTTTCCAAGTAACAGGTACAGGTTACTGTCTTGCTTGTATTCCAGTTGGGCCGTGGCATCAAAAACCACCACAGTTTTTGTATTGGAAGTAAGCTCAAAATCACCACCAAGTGATCCATACACGCCATTGGAATCTGCTTTGAGCCTTTCGCTTTCAATATTCACGACCTGAGCATTCGCAGAGCTTCCTGTAAGGAGAGCGTCTGCTGCGAACAGTAACAGCCAAAAGAATAATGAATGTTTAATAGTCATTAAGATGAAGTCAGCAGTGCTGAAAACGAATACCGGATTCAGCCTCCGGAAATTTTGTCAACCCTGTTTTGAAGAGCACGTCCAAGAGAGGTGTCACCAAAGTCAGTGGCCAGGAAAAAAGCCTTTTTAACATGCAACTGGTCAACAGACGAAATCAACCTGTAAAAGCTTCTGGCTATATTTTCGATGGATGACAGGCTACCGATGCTGATCAATTCAATCCGTTGTTCTGTGAATGTTTTGAGGTGATTTCTTGGGATCGATTGCAGGGCCTCCAAAGTTAGAAAAAGCGCACAGCCGGGAAATGCCAAAACTTCATCAATCTGCTTGATGATGGCAACCGGTGTATGGGGAGCGTAATGGCGGTATCTGGATCCCGGAGTAATGAATTCATTCTTAAGACCATTAGAAATGATTTCAATATGGGGAAGTACCTTCCTGATTTCATTGGCCGCAATAAATCCGGGTCGAAGTATTTGAATGCTTTCTGTGGCACGGGCATCTACTATAGTTGATTCAATGCCAATTGTACATTGGCCACCATCTACGATTCCTGGAATTTTAGTTCCAAGATCAGCTGCAACCATTTCTGCACTGGTAGGGGATACCCTTCCTGACGTATTCGCACTAGGTGCAGCAACGGGCAATCCGCACTTTTTTATAATGGAAAGGAAAAGAGGATGATTTGGAATGCGTGCAATTACCTGTTGACTCCCACAAGTGGCAAATCGCAACGGCGAAGTTTCATTGAGATCTAGCATGAAACTAATGGGTCCGGGTGCAAACTGGTGGAGCAAATTAAGGGTGTTTGCAGGCATTGTTGTTACATAGGCTCTTATTTGTTCGATATCATAGAAGTGACAGATCAGCGGATTATCTGCCGGTCTTTTTTTTATATCGAATATTTTTGCAATTGCTTCGGGGTTTGTTGCGACAGCTGCTAAACCATATACTGTTTCTGTCGGAACAGCTATCACCTCACCATTCAACAATAAGTCTGCAGCCTGATCTGTATTGATCAACATTATAACAGAATTTGCATCGATCCGAAAAACCTGTTTCTGAATTCTTTATTCAACTTTCTTTTATAAGTATAGAGCATGATGTAGACATGGTTATCTTTTTCAAAACAATGTACTGCACAATGTCGCCCATCAGTAGTTTCCAGTATTAACTGCAAATGGTTATCCGAGATCGATTGGGTGCTGATTGCATTTTCAGGTACATTCATTTTGAAATGATGTTGCAGAACCGGGCGCAATAGACTGTCGATAGTTCCTTTTCCTGCATAGACTGAAAAATCCTGTTGTTCCGTTGGGTAAGGAGCAGCAGTTGATGAATAACGTTGCACTGTTCCGATAGGAAGCTGTTCGGTGCTTACTAAAGGTACTTCAGGAAAATCTGCTTTGAACTGATCCTTAGCTGCGGTTTTACGATACCACCCATTGGCAAGATAGTTATGATAGGTTGGCAATACCGGCAAAACGGTATACCCTTTGTCGCGCAAGAGGTTAACAATGCCTTCCTCCTCACCTAAATGGCCGGCACCAACTGCAACAAAGGCGGATTGCCTGTGCATAAACGTATCCATACGATCGGCCATCCTGCGATTTCTTGCGGTTATCAATCCATCATACAGTGAATCTGGTAATGAGAAATCATTTTCAAAAGACATCATCTTCACGAGGTCGTTATCGAGATAGTAGCGGACCATTTGATCGTAACCCCTGGTGTCGTTTTCAGTTTTGCGAATTGTTTGCATGAGCAATTCAGCCTGGTGCGGATAGCTGAGTACATCAAATACCAGCATCTGTTCTGCAATGGTTTCCAGGCCCTGCACTTTCTTTTGCTGGCTCATAGCTTGTCGTTGAAAATATTCATCAAGGAAATATTGCTGGGCATTAGTTGCCGTATCTGGTCGTGAATAAACTGATTGTGAAAGAATGGCTGCAGTATAAACCGGTTTCAGTCGTTCGAAATTCTTGATGCTCTGTCCTGTATTCTTCCGACAATATTGATCAACGGAATCATATTGCATAGGGCTGAGTAGCTTCTTCAATGAATAACTCGTATCCATATATAATCCCTGCAGGATATTGAGTTTGGAAGCGTCATCAATAATTACTTCCATTACAAAAAGGTCGCAGGATTCAAAGGCCATCAAAACAGAATCCGCAAGTTTAAACACGCGCGCATCCGTAGTGTGCATCGTACCATAGAGATAGGAGGGTGAGGGCAATCCATTACCGGATATCTTCCAGAGAAGTGAGTTGCCTTGTGAACATACATTGTTCACGCAGCAGCAAAACATCAAAATAGTTATCAGTAAGCCTTCTGTTCTCATGGATTTTTGCAAGATAATACTAAGCAGCAGACCTGTAAAACCTTACTTGGCAAATGGTGTACGACAATTCGTTCATCTTGTCAAGCAATGGTTGGTGGTTTAAATTGTTAAATTGCTAAATGGTTAAATTGCTGCGGCGAAGCCGATCACTTGATATTCTGTAATCACTACTCTGCTTTAGGCACACATTCAACACTCAATATTCAATTTCTAATTTGTCGTACACCCTTGGCAAATGGTTTATCCGAAAACAAGGGTGCTGCCGTGCTTCTCACGGGAATGCTAAAAAATTCATTAATTATTTTAGCTGATCCAATAATGTTTTGCATTGTGTAAGGTAAGCAGGGTCATCTTCTGTTTTTATGGGAAGTGTTTGAGCTTTCTGTAAAGTCCTGATGGCTTGGTCTTTATTGTTTTTGGCAGCCAATGCCTTTGCCAAATCAAGGTAATAAAGGATGTAACCGGGAGCCAGTTTAATTGCCTGTACATAATTCATGATTGCCTCATCCATACTTCCGGAAGGTACGCCACCAAAAAGATATTTGGCAGCAGACCGCTCCGCGAAATTGAGAGAGGCTACTTCATAATTCCACAAGCCAAGCACATGGAAGGCACCTGAATGGGCAGGATTGTACTGAATAGCAAGTTCTGCGTACTTCTTGATATCGCGGGAGGCTGCCACTTTTTCTTTTGGTGGGGCAATAAGTGCCATGCGTCCCAGGGCTACAGCCATTGCATAGTTTGCATCGGCATTTTTAGGATTGAGTTGCAGCGCTTTGGCTGCATAATCCTTTGCTGTGTTGAAATACTTTGACTTCGTGGGTATATCTATTTGCCTGTTGCCGATTTTTGCATAGAGGAAACTGGTATTCCAGGTAGCATCAAAATTATTTGGATCAAGCTTTAAAACCTCCAGGTAACGCTGCAGTGCTCCTTCCTCATCTAACTGTTGTTCCAGGGCTTTAGCTTCACTTGTTAGTTTGGCTACCTGTGCCGGCTGAGCTAGAACAAAAAAGGGAAGCAGGAAAAGAATGTATAAAAGCATCTTCATAGAACAAGACAAGTTTTTATCGATTGAATTTTGCAATAAGGCAATGCATGATGGATGTATCGATTTCGATATGAAAAATCAAGAATGCCAGACTCATAACACGTAACAAAAAGGTTTTAGGCATTTGATTTTTATCTAATCATTGAAAGGAGTTCTTATCCATGCGCTGTGTTTTCTTTTGCTGTATTGCTATCATCTTTTTATTTTCTAAAAAAGCATCCAGCACCGGGTTCACCTTTTTGAACCATACCGGCGGAATCAGTGCCCAGTAAAAAGATCCGAAGTAACCGGAGGGCAACACCGGACTTTCTTCATGGCTGATGAGTTGGTAATATGGCCTGGAAGCCGTAAGGTGATGATCGGAATGGCGTGACAATTCAATGAGCGCAAACCTGCTGATGGGCAGATCGCACTGCCAGCTGTGAGTCACATTTACTTTCTCTCCTTCATTACGCTGCAATCCATAGTGTTCAATGTAATTGACATATTCAAGCAAGAAAAAGGCTACGATGCTTTGGTTGAGGTAAACGAAAAGTCCGATACCTCCTGTGATTACAAAAACGATCATGCAAATAGCCAATTGAATCAGGATCAAACGAAGCATAATATTATGCGGACTAAAAATGCTAATTCCTGATTTTCGAAGTCTTTCAGCCTCCAGTGCCATTGCGCTCTTAAATTGTGCAGGAACGGTACGCAAAAAGAATTGATAGAAAGATTCTCCATAACGCGCAGTAGCCGGATCGCGGTTTGTGCCGATGAAACGATGATGACCTCTGATATGTTCGATGTAAAAATGAGCATAGTTAACAAGGAGCAAGTTCCAGATTCCACCCAAACGGGCAACCCATTTTTTACGGTGAATCAATTCATGGGCACTGTTAATTCCTTCTATGCCACTGCTGATACCTGTAGATATGGAAGCTATCCAGATGAAAATGCCGGTGAGAATGCCGGTATGTACGGCATAAAGTAAAGTGAAAACCGAAGCCGTATGAAGGACGACGTGTAGTGCAAGAATAATATCAGGAACAGTTCCATCTGTAATTTCCGGTGGTTGCTTTTGTTCTCGGGAAAAATTCTCGAATGCGATTAATAATACCATGGTAAATAGAACATTGGCCATTGTCCACCACCCACCGGCAAGATTGCCGGCTACAACCAATGTGCCCGGCAGAAGGCTTAAAAAATAACGAATCGAAATTTTGGCTGAATTCAAATGCATAACTTGGTAAAACTACAATATCAGTTAATGATCTGCAATGGTCTGAGCAATCCCGTTAAATTTAAAAGCCCGGTTACCGGAATCAATTTTTGAAGTTATATTTACGCTAAACGTACCAGTATGAAGAATGAAATACTTATTGTAATTATTAGCCTGCTCTCCATCACCAATGCATTTTCACAAGCCTGTACCCCGGAGTGGACGCAGCCGGGTTCAGGTATTTTTCCGGATACGATTACCAATATGCCTGCAGGTCCAACCAATGTACCCTATGATTTTACTGTGCAGTTTAAAGTGCCTTTAGTGGATTCATCCATCATCACAACAGGTATAAATGTAAACCGTGTGGAACTGACCGGTGTTAGCGGATTGGAAAATATTCCTTCCAGTGTGCCATTCCACTATAATTGCAATCCGTCTAATTGTACCTTTAAGGCAGATTCTGTGGGCTGTGTGAGAATACAGGGTACACCAACTACGGAAGGAATCTATCCTCTCATCATTACTGCAAAAGTATATTTTACGCCGGTCTTATTTCTTCCGGTAGAATTCTCCGGTTATGAAATAGAAATCAGCAATACGATAGGAATACCTGCCTTTCAAAAAGGGAAGTTCGAGATAAGTCAGAATTCGCCAAACCCTGCAGGAAGTATTACGCAGGTGTCAGTAAATATGATAAACAATGGTCCGATGGAAATAAGTATATCAAACATTATTGGCAATGAGGTATTCAAAAGCACCATGATGGGGAAGCCCGGTGTAAATGCATTACTGCTTGATGTCTCAAATTATGCCGAAGGGCTTTATTTTTATACAGTGAGCAGTGCAGGTAATACCATTACCAAAAGAATGGTTGTGGATCGTTAATCAGTATCAAAGAAGTGTTGAATAATCATTGATAGGTTCTTTTTTGTAATTGCTCAGTATATGAATATTTAAGAAATTGAACACGGATAACACTGATCAAACGGATTCTTACAGATTCTTATTCAATCATTTGTTATGGGTCCTTTTAATGAACACTATTGTAATCTGTGTTTATCAGTCAAATCCGTGTCATCCGTGTGCCGTTTTTCTTTTCTGCTTTGTAGTTACTCTTTTTCAATTCCGTCCATCCATATTCGGGCAATTGAAACCGCTCATGATACCGATGCTGGTGTCATCTTAACCTGGAAATTGCAGCAATGAATAATTCTTCACAAGCAATTATTATTATCGGAGCAGGTGCGAGCGGATTAATGGCAGCCAGCCTGCTCACCAATGCTGGGAAGGAAGTAATCATACTGGAAGCCCGAAACAGAATTGGCGGGCGTATTTATACTGTGCCGGGTGAATTACCGTCGTGGCCATGGGAGTGTGGTGCTGAATTTGTACATGGCTCCTTGCCGGAAACATTGTCATTAGCAAAGAAAGCAGGGCTTACGTTAGAATCGGTTGGTGGAAATACTTTGCAAATGCAAGGCGGTAAACTGCTTTCTATGGATCATTTTGGTGCACAATGGCAATTGATTGAAGAACGACTTCGAAGGTTGAAATTCGATACGACACTTGCTGATTTTATTCGCAATAATTTCGAGATGGAAAAGGAGCAGGAATGCATAAAGTTAATTCAAGGTTATGCGGAAGGCTATGATGCTGCAGACATGGAACGGGCAAGCACTTTTGCACTGCGTGATGAGTGGTTAAATGAAGAGAATGGAACAAACTTCCGGGTGCAAGGAGGTTATGGTAAGTTGATGGAATTCCTCTTGGATAATTGCAGTAAGGCCGGAGCCGTGATTCACTTTGAACAGGTGGTGAAAGAGATTCATTGGAATGAAAAAAAGGTAAGTGTCATCTGTAAGAATGGCTCACAATGGCACGGTGCGCAGGCAATTGTCGCTGTGCCGTTAGGTGTTTTGCAACAGCAGAAACAGAAAAGTACTATTTCATTTTTCCCAGCTATTCCTGCGCAGATTAAAGCAATAGAAGGACTTGGCTTTGGTTCAGTAGTTAAGGTGATAATCGATTTCGAGTTGTCGTTTTGGAACCTGCAAATACAGAAACCAGGCTATTCAGAAATGAAGCAACTTGGATTCCTTCTTTCTGATGCACCGATCCCTACCTGGTGGACACAGTATCCTTCGACACCAAATCTGCTTACCGGTTGGTTGGCAGGTCCTTCAGCAATAAAATGGAATGCGATTGATGGTGCCCTGATATTTGAGGAGGCGATTGCCTCACTCGCTTTATTGTTTCAGGAATCCGAAGATTCTTTGCGAGAAAAAGTCCGCTCTTACAAAGTACTGAACTGGAATGACGATCCTTATGCACTTGGTGCATATTCTTATGCTACACCTGGCAGCAGGCAGCGCCTTAGCGTATTGAATGAACCGGTAAAAGAGACCCTCTTCTTTGCCGGTGAGCATTGTTATGATGGTCCTTACATTGGCACTGTGGAAGCTGCACTGGTGAGCGGAAGAAGAGTAGCTGAGCGGTTATTAATGGTTGAATGAATGGTCATTTTTTTATGAAATGACCGGCTATGCAAACAGGAAGAAATCAAGGAAACAATACCCTATTTCGAAACTACCTGATTAGCGTCAGGTTACCTTTATGTACTTCAGTGATTCCATTTTCAAATTGCAGGGTCATCAAATAAACATATACACCGGCTTCTGACTGAAGACCTCCCGATGTGCCGTCCCATCCCAAAAGTGCCCCTTCACTTTGAAAGACTATCTTACCCCAGCGATTAAAAATTTTAAGGTCGAGTGATTGCAGGTTGCTATTGGCCGGAATAAATACATCGTTTAACCCATCACCGTTAGGAGTAAAAGCATTCGGTATGAAGCCGGTGTTGGCAGGAACTACCTCCAGGAAGGCCTTTGAAACCGTATCGCTGCATCCTCCGGGTCCGGTTGCAGCCAGTGTTACTGTATACAATCCCGCGGATTTGTAAGTATGAATAGGATTTACTTCAGTGCTTAAAGTGTTGTCGTCAAAGTCCCAAACAAAACTGACAGCGCCGGTACTCTGATTGCTGAAGTAAAAAGTTGCATCAGTCAGTTCTATCGGTAATTGCAATGGTGGATCTACCGTAAACTCTGCAATGGGTGCAGCATATACGGTAATCAGATCAGTTAATTTCAGTATGGTACTGCATCCGAAGGAATTGCTTACCGTTACGGTAATGCTCCAGATACCTTCATGAAACAAGTGATCAGGATTCATTTCAGTAGCGCTTCCGCCATCACCAAAGGTCCATTCCCAGGTCGATCCATCCTGGCTGAGGTCGGTGAATGAAACATACAACGGATCGCATCCTTCTTTTATGGAAGGAAGAAATGAAACAACCGGCGCTGGGATAACATTTACTTGCAAAGTATCTGTTGCAATGCAATTACCAAGTATACCTGTTAATATAAATTGTGTGCTGTCAGCAGGAGCTACAGTGATAATGTTGCCGGAATACGGGCCGGGCGACCAAATGTATTGCGTAGCATTGCCAGTTGCTGTCAATAAAGCATTACTACCGTTGCATATTAGCGTATCAAAAGTGGAAGCAATCACCTGGGGCAAAGGTTCAACAGTTACCACAACAGTTCCAGTAGCGTCACAACCATTATTATCAGTGCCGGTAACAGTATACACAGTGCTGGTTATAGGCGTCACGGTAACAGGTGAAATGGTCTGCCCGCCAGGCAGCCAATTAAATGTTGCCAGTCCGGTTACTGACAGTTGTGTACTTTCTCCTAAACAAATGACAGGTGGGTCAGCTGCTGCACTGGAAGTTACCGGCGGATGGACTGTAATCAGCGAAGTGGCAGCTGCACTGCAACCAGCTACATTCAGACCGGTAACAGTATAAGTTGTAGAGATAAGCGGGCTAGCTTCAGGGGTTGCAATTCCGGGATCATTCAAACCTGCTACAGGCGACCAACTATAACTTATTCCGCCTTCAGCAGTTAGTTGCACAGTATCACCACTGCAAATGGAGATAGCAACCGGCAGGGCATTAATCTGCGGCAGGGCATTTACGGTAACGGTGACTTGCATCTGACCGCTGCAACCATTTGCTGCATTGCCCGCAACAGTATACGTAGTGGTTACTGCAGGTGTAACCAGGATAGATGGCGCTGTTTGACCTCCGGGGTTCCAAAGGAAAGTCGATAATCCTGAAGCCGAAAGTAAAGCGCCATCTCCTTCGCAGATAGATGAAGGATTGGCTGAAACCAGAATGACAGGATCAGGCTTTACGGTCACTTCAACGGTAGCAGAATTACTGCAGTTATTAAAATCTGTCCCGGTAACAGTATAAACAGTAGTTGCAGACGGTGAGGCCGAGGGCGCATCCAAATTCGGATTACTCAATCCTGTGGATGGAGACCAACTATAGTTGATCGCTCCGGAAGCCAACAGCACTGTGGAATCGCCCTCACAAATTGAAACCGGATTTGGCAGTATGGTAATCAGCGGAAGCGCGTTTACAATAATGCTCACGCTGTCTGTGCGGATACAACCCAATCCATCAGTGCCAGTTAAGGTATAAGTGGTTGTACTACCTGGGACTACGGTAGCCGGTGATGTTGTTTGCCCACCGGGTTGCCAGGTGAATGATGAAAGACCGGTAACACTAAGATGTGCTGTATCACCTGAACAAATAATGGATGGGTTCGCTTGAGTGGTAATTGTAAGAGGTGGTAACTCTGCGACAGTGACTGTGTCATAGCTAATACAGCCATTTACATCCGTAATCTTGCAGATGTAGGTACCTGCAGAAAGATTGGTTGCATTGGCAGTTGTTTGAACAGGAAATGTATTCCAGGAATAGGTAAATGGGGCTGCTGTTCCTGCAACAAAGAGGTTAATGCTTCCATTATTTCCGCCGGGGCACGTAACATTATTTGCAAAAGAAAAAACAGATTGCGAATAGGACACCCCTGAAACAGCAAGCACAAATGCATTGGTAAAGCCGGTTGTGCCACTCATGTTTTGAATGATGATGGTCTGCAGGTTTTTTTTCTGATCATTACAAGAGAGGGAAATATCAATGGGATAGAAGCGTGGATTGGAAGGCAATCCGTCAATGTTGTATGGTGCTGCGGCGGTGCGAATGCAACGGCTGAAACAACAATAGACAGCATTGGCACCATTGAACCAATCAGAGAGGGTGTGGTTACCATAGCTGGTGGTGCTGCCATCTGTAAAGTTCAATTTGATATTCAGCGAACTATTTCCCTCTGCAGAAAATCCCATTAGACTGATCTTTGAATAGGTTCCTGTAGCAAACAAAGTAATGCTTTGTGTGGCTCCAACATCAACATAAACTGCATTCATTTCATTATAAGGTGCTATTTGGTAGGTTCGGGTGCCACTTACTATGGTTCCGTTGTTTACAACGCCTGCAGCAATTCCTGCACCGGCTGCAAAACCGGCTGTATACATCACATGATTGGTAAGGTCTGTTGACATGGAAGTGGTCGATAACGAATTGGGGGCTGTCTCTGCAAACAGGTCACTGTTATAACCGGTTATGGTGACAGGAAGGTAGGTTTGCGCCATAGCAGCTGCCGTTATCAAAAGCAATATGGCAGCAATCAGGTAACGACGAAACATTATATAGGGAATTGGTGCCTCAAAATAAGACAATTATCGATTGCAGATTCTCTTTACCTGAAGTTAAAAGTAATACATATGAAGGTTACTGTTTATCCACACCAGTATCGTAAACAAGAGCTTTAACAATTTTTACAATTTAATGTGAATATAACTAAGCAGATTGAGGACACCTTTTCCATTAGCTGTTGAAAGAAAATTGGTTCTTTAGATAGTCATCGACTAACTTTGGCAACTGAAAAAAATAAGTACCATGCAAATTAAAGTCATACAAACAGTTTTGTTTTTAATTGTAATAAATTTATTTCTAAAATCTGCTTCAGCGCAATTTCAATATATCTCGCCGGTACCTGGTTCCGTTTTGCATCATCCTGAAACCAACATTATTCTTAGGAACGGAAACCTGGTAGCTACATCCACGATTAAGCCTGAATACTTTACTGTTTCAGGTGCAGTGAGTGGCCATCATGAAGTTAGTCTGATGCTTGCTGATGACGGTAAAACCATCTTATTGCAGCCGGTTGTTGCATTTAGTCATGATGAAGAAGTAACCGTAACCGTAACGGACGGACTTCGTACTGTTAACGGAAAAAAAATTAATGGAACCACCTTCGTGTTTCGAACAGCGCCTTTATTTTCGGAGGAGTTGCAGCAACGTATAAGTGATTCACGAAGAAGAATATTTGAGGAAGAGTTTGGCTCTGCTACCAATGTGGAAAACAGCGATACCCGTGACCTGTCGGATTGGACTGGTGGTTTGCCGCCGTTGACTATTTGGGCCAATAATAACCCGGCACCAGGAGATGTTTTTTTTCACAATTTCGATTTTGCTTATGAACCAACAGCGCATTATTGCATTATGGAAAGTGATGGTGATTCTGTTTATGGTAAGTTCGAACAGACAAAAGGAACAGGATTCACAATTAATCATAATGGATACCTGACGTTGTTTAATTCAAACCTGAACCGTCATGAAATGCTGGACTCCAATTATAAACTGATTGATAAATTCTATTGTGGTAACGGCTATGTTGCTGATGTGCATGAATTCCTTATCATGCCAAACGGGCATTCGTATCTTTTATCGTATGACCCGCAAATTGTGGATATGACGGTCTATAATCCCAATTACAGTCCTAATGCAGTAGTTACCGGTGCTGTTGTGCAAGAGCTGGATGCAAACAGGAATGTAGTATTTCAATGGCGAAGCTGGGATCATTTTGAGATTACCGATGCTACACATATTCCATACACCACCAATGATATTGATTATGTGCATGCTAATTCTATTCACCTGGAAGCCGATGGTACAAGTTTTCTTTTATCATGCAGGCACATGGATGAAGTGACCAAGATTAGTTTTGTTACCGGTGAAGTTATCTGGAGGCTTGGAGGATTTCACAATCAGTTCACATTCATAAACGATCCCCTCAAGTTTTCCTATCAACACGATGCCAGAAGAACATCAGATGGTCATCTTACTTTATTTGATAATGGTAATTATCATTTTCCTCCCAAAAGTGCAGCAAAGGAGTATGTATTGGATGAAGTAAACAAGACTGCAACACTGGTCTGGAAGTATGAGCGCAACCTCACCGGTAGCAGCGCTGCCATGGGAAGTATGCAACGATTGCCCAATGGAAATACATTTATTTGCTGGGGACTTGTTTATAGCACGGTATTTCCCAGTCTTACAGAAGTTACTCCGGATGGCACCGTTGTTTGGGAGATGCGTCTGGATCCGGAGTTCAATGATGCAATTTACAGGGCCAACAGATTTGTCTGGACGCCTTGTGCCCGACCATCAGCATCTGGAATGCAGGCTTTAAATGTCACAACTAATTCTGCAAAGTTGAAATGGCAGGAAGCCACGAACGCTGATTCTTATGAGATCAGGTACAAAGCAGTGGGAACAGGTCAATGGACTACCCTGAGTTCCAATCAAAAATCAGTTAACATCAGCGGACTGGCAGCTAACACCAGCTATAATTGGAAGGTCAGGTCGCTTTGCAGTGATCCTAATCCACCATCTTCAGAGTTTACAAAAAACAAGAAGTTTACCACATTGCCTCAGAAACTGTCTGTAGATCCCGAAACTCTTGCAATTGCAGTCTTTCCAAACCCTGCAACTGATCAGGTAAACATTGAAGTGGATATGGTAAAAGCCGGGACACTGACTGTGCGGTTTTTTAATGTACTCGGACAGGAACAATCTGCAAAGACGCTTAATCTGGAAAGCGGTGATCATACGTTCGCTATGAATGTGCAGGAATGGCCAAGAGGAATTTATTTTGTAGAGGCCAGCTCAAATAATTGGAAACAAACCGGGAAGATTACCATAGAGTGATCTGAACACGATATGCTGAACATTTTATCAGCTAATTATCTTTCAGCAAAGAGATGCCTTCAGGGTTGTTTAAGGTAAAGACATAGATTGACTTCAAACCTGTTGCATTAAAAATAAGTTTGAAGAATCCTGTGCTCCGGTCATCCTTCCAATCCGGACGATAACTTGCTTTAGGATCGAAAGGAGTGGTGCTGCTGCCTGCACCGCTCACGATAAAAACATTGTTCATTTTGTCTATGGAATACTGGAGGTTATGTTCATGCCCGGCAGCATAAATCAATGCTTGTCTTTGTTGAATGACAGCCAACATACTATCGGCCAGTTTTCTATATGCATTGCTTTGCAGATCCTGCCTGAAAAGCCTGTTTAATCCAAAAAGCCGAAACACTTGAAATGGCGGCACATAGGTGGTGATAAAATGCAGGGGTTGACTCAACCTGGCATGTTCACCGGCAGTCATTAATGGATGATGTCCGGCAATGATCACCGTCTCTGAATTACTTTCGGCGGATTGTAACTCCTTATTGAGCTGCTTAAAGAATTGCGATTGCATCTCCTGCTTGCTATGATTAGGGATACTGCCAACTTTGTGAAAAGATTGTTGATGAAGCCACCATTGCGGATCGTATATGATCAAACGTAACTTTGCAGCGCTATCAAGCTGGATACTTGACGGACCCGGTAAACCATTTGATGGCAAGAAACAAGTGGACGGATTTGCTATCGTTGTTTCCTTTTTGGAGAAGTAAGCATTTATAAATTCCTCTTCATATGAAAGTTGCTGCAGGCCTTTCCAGCCTGATTTCCTCCAGTCATGATTTCCGGGTATCATAAAAAACTTTCCGGTGAAACTATCCGCCACCTGCAGTTGAGATAGTATTTTTTTCTCTGTGATTTTTCTATTGTGTGAACCGGGTTTTTCAAGTCCCCGCGGATACACATTGTCGCCAAGAAAAATTACTGAAGCATTTTTACCTTCCCGGGTCAATAGATTGTCCAGCATCTGCAACGCCGGTCCACTGATTGTATCTTTTCCGGCATCGCCAATAAGGTAAACAGCATACTCTTGCGCAGATGCATGGTACCTATTTAAGGCAAGTGCGATAAGCAGAATAATTGCACAGCCACAAGTACGCATAGGGACGGATCGTGATTTGGTGATGCAATGAGAATTGTGAAATTAATGGAATTATGATTTTTGAGCCGGCATTTTTAGCCTTGTAATGATAATTGATCATTGGAATCACCCGGGTTAACGATACCAGGTGCTTGAAATATGCGTAGTCCCCCTTTAGGATGAATGCAATAAGCCTGATAGCCATTAATCCATGATGAAAATCAGGCTGCTGATTTGTTATATTCTTAAACAACAAAAGTTAATTTTGGGCCATTGAAGTGCGATATGAAGAAACCATCACCAATAGTTCAAAAGGCTGCCGACTATGTTTTCAATTTGCTGCGTGAAAAGCTGCCGGCCAGTTATATCTATCACAATTACAGCCATACAGTAGAAGTAGTAGATGCTGTTCTGGAGATTGCAGAAGGCATAGAGCTTTCCAAAGAAGAAACAGAGCTGGTGGTACTTGCTGCCTGGTTCCATGATATCGGATTTACAGAAACCTATGATGGTCATGAGGACAAGAGCAAAGAGATTGCCACACGCTTCTTATCCGAAAATCTATATCCTGCTGAAAAGATTGCCAGGATTGTAGGGTGCATTGATGCTTCAAGATATCCGCAGCGGCCAACAAACCTGCTCGAGTATGTGCTTTGTGATGCAGACTTGTCAGGCATTGCCAGCAAGAAGTATTTCGACAATGCCAACCTGCTTCGCCAGGAGCATGAACTCGTTTTAAACAAAAAATATGAAAACATTGAATGGATTAAATCAGAGATTGATTTCCTAACCCATCATAAGTATCATACACCATTCTGTTACCTCGCATTTGAGAAAAGAAAGAACAGCCATGTGCTGGAATTGAGAAGTATGCTTCAGAAACTGGAAAAGGAAGAAGATAACCAGAAGCTGAAGAAAATAAGTAAGGAATCTGAAAAGGCGAATAAAGAAAATCGTCCTGATCGAGGCATTGAAACGGTTTTCCGGCTGACGGTAAACAATCATATGAATCTTTCCAAAATGGCTGATGACAAAGCGAATTTCCTGTTGTCAATTAATGGCATTATCCTTTCTTTTGCTTTGGCCAATATGGTTTCAAAACTGGATGTGCAAACAAACTTCTTCCTGGTGATTCCAACAGCTATCCTGATGTTTGTTTGCCTGATCTCTATCATTTTCGCGATTCTGTCTACACGGCCGAAACTGACCAAAGGGAACACCACAAGAGAAGATGTGGAAAACAAGCGTGCCAACCTCTTGTTTTTTGGCAATTTTCATAAAATGGAAATGAATGATTTCAGTTGGGGCTTCATGGAAATGATGAAAGATCGTGAATTTCTGTACGGCAGCCTAATCAGGGATTTGTATTTTCTTGGCAAAGTTTTAGGAAGAAAATATTTTCTGATCAGAATTGCTTATACTGTTTTTATGTGGGGAATTATTATTTCTGTGCTTTCTTTTGCTTTTAGTTACTGGTACAACTTTTTATACCTGCCGCAGCAAACTGTTGGCAATTATCAATATTAATCATGAAACTGCTATTATTAATCCGGCATGCTAAATCAAGCTGGAAGGATACACGCCTCGATGACCATGATCGCACGCTTAATAAGCGCGGCGAACATGATGCCCCTTTTATGGCAACGGTCTTAAAGAAGAAGCACATAACAACTGACCTGATCATCACAAGCACCGCGACAAGAGCATTGTTGACAGCTAAAATTTTCGCAAAGGAATTAGGATATAAGAAAGATCACATCATACAGGATAAAGGGCTCTACCTGGCAGAACTGGAGGAGCTTATAGAAATTGTAAAGCAGTTACCAGACAAAAATTCTGTGGTTTGCTTATTTGGCCATAATCCGGGAATTACCAGCTTCACTAATTTTTTATGCAATGCCGGCATCGACAATGTGCCCACTTGTGGAATTTGTGCAATCAGTTTTCCATTTGACAGTTGGCAGGAGGTAGCTTCCGGCAATGGCAAACTGGATTTTTTTGAATTTCCTAAATTGTACTTTAAGGATGCCGAAGATTGACCGGGCAATGGAGGAGATCCGGTTATTTTTATACGTAATCTCAAGTTTGTTCACGAAGAAAATGAGGGGTACATTTATTCAGAATCAGAATGCAGTTGATTTAATCGAAGTAATTCCGGTTAAAACAAATTGATATAATTGGAAAAAGACAGATACCTTAATTTTTTTGCGCGCATATTGGTAAGCGGCCTTGCAGTATTGATTACTGCTTACCTGCTTCCGGGAGTTAAAGTGGATGGCATGCTGGGTGCAGTAATCGTAGCTGCTGTGCTGGCACTGCTTGATGCCGTGATCAAACCCATCATGGTCATTCTTACACTGCCTGTTACGTTTATTACGCTTGGCTTATTTCTATTGGTTATTAATGCATGTGTTATTTTGCTGGCCAGCAAAATTGTTCCCGGCTTCCTGGTGGATGGATTTTGGTGGGCGCTTTTATTTTCTGTAATACTTGCTTTGATCAATTCTATTTTGGAGGGTATTGCAAAAAGCAACAGGTAGCTATTACCTGCATACCTGCTTTTACTGACATTTTTTCTTGTTCCCTTTTAGTTTGGATAGAATATATTTGTAGCTCAGCGATGGAAAATTTCATTGTATCAGCCCGGAAGTACAGACCTGCACGATTTGAAGATGTAATTGGACAACCCCAGGTTACCAATACATTGAAAAATGCTATTCGTACAGGTCAGCTTGCGCAGGCTTTCCTGTTTTGTGGTCCTCGTGGCGTTGGCAAAACTACCTGTGCGCGTATTCTTGCCAAAGCGGTTAACTGCGAGCAGATAACCGCCGATTTCGAACCATGCAATACCTGTGCTGCCTGTGAAGCATTTAATCACAATGCTTCATTCAATATTCATGAATTGGATGCCGCTTCCAATAATTCTGTGGAGGATATCAGGACGCTCATCGAGCAGGTTCGGTTTGCGCCACAGACTGGTAAAAAGAAGATCTATATTATTGATGAAGTACACATGTTGTCACAGGCTGCCTTCAATGCCTTTTTGAAGACGCTGGAGGAACCGCCACCATATGCCATATTTATTCTGGCTACCACCGAAAAGCACAAGATTATTCCGACCATTCTTTCCCGTTGCCAGATATTTGATTTCAACAGAATCAAAACGGAAGACATGGTGCTCCACTTACAGGGCATAGCGAAAAAAGAAAATATTGAAGCAGAAGCAGATGCCTTACATATTATTGCCCAGAAGGCTGATGGCGCATTGCGTGATGCACTTTCCATGTTCGACCGGATCAGCATCTTTGCCAACCATAAAATAGAGTATGCAACGGTAGTGGAGAACCTGAACGTGCTGGATTATGATTATTTTTTCAAACTGACGGATGCATTTCTTGCTGCGGATACCTCTGTTTCACTGCTTACCTTCAACACTATTCTTCAAAAAGGATTTGATGGAGAAAATTTCCTTAGTGGGTTGTCGGATCATTTCCGTGATTTATTAGTGGCAAAGGATGATTCAACACAGGTTTTGATGGATTTTTCAGAGGGTATCAGAAAGCGGTATACACAACAAGCTGCATATACACCTGCATCTTTTCTCGTTTCAGGTCTGGCTTTACTAAATGAATCGGAATTTCAATACAAAGCCAGCAAAAACAAGCGCCTTTGTGTGGAACTGGTATTGATTAAGCTTTGCCATCTTCCCCACGCTATTGAACTCTCTAAAGAACCGGTATCCGGATTAAAAAAAAAATCCCTGAAAGAAGGTGAACCTATTTCACCCGCAAGAACAGAAAAGTCAGCGGATTTGCCGGTCGTAACAAAAGAACCTGTTATCCAGTCAACTACCGGATCAACAACAACAACACAAGCGGAAGAAAAAAGTGCGCCTCGGAAAACTGCCGGCCGTGGTGCCGGAGTCAGGCTGACATCTTTAGACAGTCTTAAGAAAGAGCTATTAGAGAAACCAACTGAAGAGGTCGTGCAGGATCAACTGCAGAAAACAGATGAAGCGGTGTTCGATGAGATTGATAAATACGCGTTTCAACAGGTTTGGAAGAGTTATCTGAAAATTATTGAAGAAGAGAAGAAGCAGGTTATTTTAAAGATTCTTGAAGCATTTCCTCCGGAGATAGTGGGTAACAAGACCGTACTCATTCGTGTTGGAACAGAATCATACCTGAGCACACTGAATGGAGAAAGGGAAGAGATGTATTATTTCCTTAAAAAGGAGTTAGACAAAAAAGCCATTGACCTGGTGATACAGGTCGACAAGCAAAAATCAAGGGCAGAATCGTCCAGGAAACCTTATACCACTGGTGAGAAGTTTAACCACATGGTGCAGAAAAATCCTAAACTTCAGGAGCTCAAGGATCGGCTGAAGCTGGAACTGGACTATTAATGGAAGTCTACTGCAGGATATTTTTTTAGAGGATACGTTGAAGCAAAGTATGAATTATGGCATTATTCCCCGGAGAGCGAAATAACAAAAAGCATAGGAATAGCAGATGACACGATCAACACCATGTTTTATGCAACGAGACCTGCTTTTTCCTATTTTTGGCAAACTAAAGTAAAAGTTATTATGGCTGATGTAGTACGCATGCCCAAGATGAGCGATACGATGACAGAAGGTGTAATCGTTGCCTGGCACAAAAAGGTAGGAGACAAGATTAAATCCGGCGAGCTGCTGGCCGAAATCGAAACCGACAAAGCTGTTATGGAATTTGAAAGCTTCCAGGAAGGCGTTTTATTGTATATCGGGCCGGATAAGGGGCAATCAGTAAAAGTGGATGAAGTAATTGCTATTTTAGGGAAAGAAGGGGAAGATTATAAATCTTTGTTAGAATCATCAAATAGTAAAAATGTTACAACTGAAGTAATTGCTAAAAATAAACAGCAGGCTCCACCCACTAAAGAAGAAGTTGTGGTTCCGGCAACTACTGAAGTAACATCCAGGGAATCGGGCAGGATAAAAGCTTCTCCACTGGCAAAGAAAATTGCGAGTGAGTCAGGTGTTTCAATCGATGCAATCAAAGGCTCCGGCGACGAGGGCAGAATTGTAAAGCGTGATGTGGAGAATTTTCTAACCACTTCAGATGGATCTGCTGGTAAAGGAATAAAGACTTTTACTGCAGGCGAGGAGTCCTATGAAGAAATACCGGTGTCGCAAATGCGCAAGACAATAGCCCGGAGGTTAGCGGAAAGTAAATTCGGTGCTCCGCATTTTTATCTGACCATGGAGATTAATATGGATCGTTGCGTATCTGCGCGCGAGGCATTGAACCTCCGGTTTCCAGATAAGAAAATTTCCTATAACGATATTGTGATAAAAGCTGTTGCCCTTGCATTGAAACAGCATCCGAAGGTAAACTCTAGCTGGCTTACAGAGAAGATTCGCTACAACCACCATATTCACATCGGCATGGCCGTAGCAGTGGAAGAGGGACTGTTGGTGCCGGTTATTAAATTTGCTGACCAGAAATCTTTGTCGCAGATCAGTGCTGAAGCAAAGTCATTTTCTGCAAAAGCTAAAGAGAAGAAACTGCAGCCGGATGAGATGCAGGGAAATACCTTTACAATCTCCAACCTGGGGATGATGGACATTGATGAGTTTACCGCCATTATCAATCCGCCGGATGCCTGCATCATGGCTATTGGCAAATTAAAGAAAGTGCCTGCTGTCATTAACGAAGAAATAAAAATTGCCTCGGTATTGACGGTAACCTTATCCTGCGATCATCGTGTAGTTGATGGCGCAACCGGTGCAAGATTCCTGCAGACTTTTAAATCCTTCCTGGAGAATCCATTGAGCATGCTTTATTAAATGGAGCTTGCTGAATTTTTAAAAAGGGGGTCTTACAACTGAGTAATGAGTATTGAGTAATGAGTATTGAGTAATGAGTATTGAGTAATGAGTATTGAGATTTTTCAAGATCCAACACTCAATGCCCAATTCAAACAATAAAAAGGCTGTGTGAAGTTTCTAAAGCTTCACGACTTTTCTTGTTAGTGTTTGCTCGCCGGTTTTTAAGACAATCATGTAAACACCGGTTGAATAATCACTTAATGAATAAGCTGCATTATAATTACCCGCTTGTTGTGTTTCATTTACAAGTTCAGTAATCTTACTTCCTGATAAGTTATAAAGAGAAATAACAACACGCTGTGTACTGTTAAGTGAATAACTCAGCTGAATATTATCTGTTGCAGGATTCGGGTAAAGTTGCAGGGCAACTAAATCTTTTGCATCGTTAATGCCAACACCGAAATCTTCCTGTATGGTAAGCGTAGAAGTACGGATTTGATCTCCGCTTTCATCTTCATTATTGTTGGTAAAATTAAAAGCTCCGTAAAAAGTTACTGCACCCGTACCACTTACCGGTGCTGTCCACGAGAAACTCCAACTGGCAGTATGTGAAGGGAAGGAGGTGCCTGTACTTTTATGCGTGATATATTTTGAAGAAGCACTGGTAAACTTGGTAGTTGTGGTATTTAGAAGGGCCATGGTACCCAACAAGGTTCCGGTAGTGTTTTGAGGAGAAATCTGGAATCCAAATTTAACCAAACTTGGGTCTGAAACAGTCGCTGTTATTGTATAGGTGTTGCCGGGAACATATCCTGATGCAGGTACGTCTGATGTTATTGCACCTGCTATTGCTGTTGCAGGGCCGGGGTGGCAGCTTGTTTGTGCACATGTTTTATTATCTGCAGGTGAACCGGTATTTCCCGTAGGTGCTCCTGAACCATTGCTGTGCGCACTGTTCATTGTAGAGCTTACTATACCAAATGTTACTATGGATATAAATGATAGGAGCAGTATTTTTTTGATCATAAACCTTAAAATTTTCGGCAAAGGTAAACCAAGGCTGGCAAATTGAAAAATAATACTGGATTCCTGCCAGCAATTGGAAAACGTAACGCTGGATACACACCAGCTTTCTTTGAACCTTTCGAATTGAAACAATCTAAGTGTCAGGGCGACAATAAGGCTGAAGCAGGCTACGTACCGGGAGGCTCATGCAGTTTCTTCAGTTCAAAGCCTTATCATCAATATTTTCCAGCCAGTTCTTTACTACATTGATAGTATTCGTAATGGTGGCTTCTTCAAAAGGGGATTGAAGTGCTGCAATTTTTACCAGTTCAAGGAATGACTTGCTGCCCCCTTCATTACATAGCCTGATATAATCCTTCATCGCTGCAACCCTGTCTTCATTGGATTTAATCCAGAATTGAAAGGCACAAATTTGTGCAAGGGTATAATCTATGTAATAGAATGGGTGCTTATAAATATGAGCTTGCCGTTGCCAGAATCCGCCTCCTTCTAAAAATTCATTGTCTTCATATTGACGATGTGGAAGGTATTTTTTTTCTAAAGAACGCCAGAATGCATTTCTTTCTCCGGGGGTAAGTTCCGGATGTTCATAGATATGGTGCTGAAACTCATCCACAGCAACACCATAAGGAAGAAAAATCAACGAATGGCTCATATGAGCGAACTGGTATTTTTCTGTCTGCCCGTTAAAGAACAGATGCATCCACGGCCAGGTTAGAAATTCCATGCTCATTGAATGGATTTCGGCTGCTTCGCTGGTGGGAAAATAATATTCTTCCAGCCCAAGGTGGCGGCTGCAATAGGTTTGAAATGCATGCCCTGCCTCATGGGTGAGCACATCAATATCTCCGGAGGTACCGTTAAAATTTGAAAAAATAAAAGGGCTTCGTGTTTCGCTCAGGAAGGTACAATAACCGCCGCCTGCTTTGTTCGGCTTATTCACCAGGTCCATCAGTTCATTATCAATCATGAACCTGAAAAATTCGCCTGTTTCCGGTGAAAGTTCTGAGTACATTTTTTGTGCATTTTCCACGATCCATTCCGGTGTTCCGTTTGGCTTTGCATTACCGGAACGGTAGTCGAGCAACTCATCGTAATAGAGCAGGCTATCCAATCCAAGTCTTTTAGCCTGGCGTTGTTTGAGTACAGTAATTAGAGGCACTACTTTCTCCTCTACGGCTTTGCGAAAGCCTTTCACCATATGGGCATCATAATCAGTACGGCACATGCGCATATAACCAACGGTTACAAAATTATCGAAACCGAGTTTTTTCGCTATCAGGTGTCGCACTTTTACCAAGTCATCGAATATACGGTCTAATTCGCCTGCATTTGCTTTAAAGAATGCATCTGTCTTTTCATGAGCGGTTTTGCGTATCGTTCTGTCAGTGGACAGTTTATAGGGAACCATACCGCTGATGTTGAGTTTTTTTCCATCGAAATCAATCTCTGCTCCGGCAATCAATTTGGTATAAGCCGAAGTCAGTTCATTTTCTCTTTGAAGGTCTTCAATAATGGCAGGAGAAAATATTTTCAGGGTCAACCTTGCTATCTCAAATAGTTGCTTCCCGAAATGTGCTTCCAGTTCTTTCCGGAAAGGCGATGACAATAGTTTATTATAAAATGCTGAAACCAGTTCCAGGTACATCGGATAAGAGTTGTCGAAGTATTCCTGTTCCTTTTCAAAAAACGGATCGCTGGTATCTATTGTGTGACGGATGTTGGCCACATTGCTCATCGTTTCAAAATGAGCACGCGCTTCGTATATTTTTTCGATTAGCGCAATCTGTTCAGTTGTAGCGCTGGAACTGCTAAAAGCGTCAAGGAGGCTATTGATCTGTTGCCTGGTATGATCGAGTTCAGGCCGTTTGTAATTTATCTCACTGAATTTCATAGTCAAAATTAATTTTTAAAATTAAGCGTAATCATACAACCTGTTACAGCTTTTTTTTTGAATTCCGGGTTCGGGTTTCTTCCACCCAGACTTTCTTAACAGTTCCATTCAGAGGAGGATGCAGCTTGGCAACCCGAACTTTTACTTTTGAAACCGGAGGATATTCCAGAAAAATCGCTGTGATGATCCCGGAAACAGCCGTCTCCAGCAGGTTGACGGGCTCAGCAATTATTTTACGTACAAGCGCATAAATTGCTTCATAATCAACTGTGCAGGCAAGGTCGTCTTCATGGGCAGTTCCGGATTCCTGTAATGCAAGTTTAACTGACACTTCCAGGTTGTTACCCAATAGTTTTTCAGACGGATAAACTCCGACAGGAGCATGAAAGACCATTCCTTCAATAGCTATAACCGGCATCGTAAGTATAATTGTGTCTGGATGAATCTAAAATGTTGGCAAATATCGCAATATCAAACCAATCAGCTAGTGTCAGCTTAATGGGGATGTACGGCAATTCGTTCATCTTGTCAAGCAATGGTTGGTGGGTTAAATTGTAAAATGGCTAAATGGCTAAATGGTTAAATTGCTGCGGCGAAGCCGATCACTGGCTATTCTGTAATCACTAATCTACTTTACTCACTTACTCAATACTTAATACTCACTACTCACTACTCAATTTCATGGCAACATAAAATGATGGGTATTCAAATTTGTTTTTGAACAGGTTCCATTTTCCGGGATTCAACTTTCCGTTCAGAACAATAAATACCATGTACCATCTTCAAGCCTATCACATAATTTACGCCACTGGAAAATTTTAGAAAAAGGATACTTGCCAATCACCAAATCCAATTCCTACCTTTGCACCACAAAAAATAATATGGCCACTGATCGTTACCAGCAACCGGATTACTACCAGGTAGATGAATTATTGACTGATGAACAGAAATTGATCCGTGACACCGTGCGTGCCTGGGTAAAGAAAGAAGTCTCTCCAATTATAGAAGAATATGCACAACGGGCGGAATTTCCAAAGCAATTGATCAAAGGACTTGCTGAGCAAGGCTGTTTTGGTCCAACGATACCGGTGGAGTATGGCGGCGGCGGCCTTGATCATATTTCATACGGATTGATGATGCAGGAAATTGAAAGAGGAGATTCGGGAGTACGTTCGACTGCCTCGGTACAAGGATCATTGGTGATGTATCCAATATATGCTTATGGCAGCGAGGCACAGCGGAAAAAGTACCTGCCTAAGCTTGCCAGCGGTGAATGGATGGGTTGTTTCGGCTTAACTGAGCCGGACCATGGTTCAAACCCATCAGATATGATCACCAATTTCAAAGATGCCGGTGATCATGTGGTATTAAACGGTGCCAAGATGTGGATTTCCAATTCGCCATTCGCTGACATAGCAGTGGTTTGGGCAAAGGATGAGGCAGGCGTGATTAAAGGCCTGATCGTGGAACGTGGCATGAAAGGGTTTACCACGCCGGAAACACATGGTAAGTGGTCGCTAAGAGCTTCAGCCACGGGTGAATTGGTGTTTGACAATGTTCAGGTTCCAAAAGAGAACATCTTACCTAATGTAAAAGGGTTGAAAGGGCCTTTGGGTTGCCTGAGCAAAGCGCGATATGGTATTGCCTGGGGCGCCTTAGGAGCGGCAATGGATTGTTATGATTCTGCTTTACGTTATTCCCAGGAACGCATTCAGTTTGGAAGGCCAATCGGGGGGTTTCAGCTGACTCAGAAGAAACTTGCAGAGATGATCACAGAAATTACCAAAGCGCAGCTGCTGGTATGGAGGCTGGGGGTATTGATGAATGAAGACCGTGCCACACCGGCGCAGATCTCCATGGCAAAAAGAAATTCAGTAGAAATAGCATTGAATATTGCCCGCGAAGCCCGGCAGATTCATGGCGGGATGGGCATCACTGGTGAGTATCCAATTATGCGGCATATGATGAATTTAGAATCAGTAGTTACCTATGAAGGTACCCATGACATTCATTTACTGATAACAGGTATGGATGTAACCGGATTAAATGCTTTCAAATAAAGCACGCTGCTTTGCTGATAATAGTGAAGGAATGGAGCTGAAAAGGCTCATGCTGGTAGGGGAGATGACCTGTCCATTATTAGATTTGTTTCGGATTACCTTTCAGCAGCAGAAAAGGTTACTTGATAGGAGCCAGGGATAATACCTGTTTTTCTTCCTTTTTCCATTCAGCATCTAATACAAACGTTCCGAATGGAATCAGAGATGCAAGGAATGCAATCACTGCCTTTTTCAATGGCCATTGCTGCACTATCTTTACCTGCAGTAATGCAAAAAGGTAAGCAATAAATAGTAAACCATGAATCCAGCCGGTGTACTTCACCGCCTCCGGTATATCTGCAAAATACTTTAAAGGCATTGCTATAAACAACAGCATTAGGAAAGAGATACCTTCAATGATACCTGTCATCCTTAATCTGCCAATTGCTGTATTGGAAAAGTAGCGTTTCATGCGGCAAATATGCGTCATTTTCCCGACGTCGAAAAAAAATGAAATCAAGAATGAAACTTCTGTGACTATTATAACAATTTAACAGTTTAACAATTTAGCAATTCAACCACCCATCAACCCTTCCTCCCCGGCAACATCGGCACAAACTTAAACGTATCAAAAACCTCCTCTTTCATTTCATCATTAGAAATCTTGGTAAAACGTTTCATTACCTGCATCTCGCCGCTACCAACAGGAATTACGAGCATGCCGCCCGTTTTAAGTTGCAATAACAATTTTGCAGGTACATCAGGAGCAGCCGCTGTCACCAATATTTTATCAAAAGGAGCGAAGGAGGGTAGCCCTTCATATCCATCGCCATAAAAACATTTCACCTGCGAATAACCCAATGCCGGAATCAGTGCTTTCGTTTTCTCATACAGTTTCTTCATTCTTTCAATACTGAATACCCGTGCTTTCATTTCAGCCAATATGCAAGCCTGGTAACCGGAGCCTGTTCCTACCTCCAGTATTTTATCCCCTTTTTTCACTTCCAGCAATTGACTCTGGTACGCCACTGTATAGGGTTGTGAAATGGTTTGTCCTTCAGCAATGGGGAAAGCACTGTCTTCATAAGCACGTTCTATAAAGGCGCTTTCAAAAGCAAACAAATGCCGGGGTACTGTTTCCATTGCACGCAGCACTTCTTCATCATGAATACCCTTCGCTCTTACGCTCTCCACTAATTTCTTTCGCATGCCTTTATGCCTGAAAGTATCTGTCTGGTTCATTTCCAATATAAATTATGGCTCATCAAAATGCAAAGTTAGCAGGAAGGGCTTACAATGCTCACCTCAAAATCCCGGAGGGTGTACGACAAATTGAATATTGACTTAAGATTTAAGACAAATAGCAATAGTAACAATCAAAAGTCAAAAGAAGATTGAAAAATCAGTTAAAAAAATCAACCTACATCAGTCAATGACAATTGAGTATTGAGTAGGTGAGTAAGTGAGTAAAGTAGCGTAGTGATTACAGAATAGCAAGTGATCGGCTTCGCCGCAGCAATTTAACCATTTAGCCATTTAACAATTTAACCCACCAACCATTGCTTGACAAGATGAACGAATTGTCGGACACCCTTCAACAGGGTGTACGACAAATTGGATATAGATTAGTGGGTGGTGACATTGTGTGAGTAAGTGAGTAAAGCAGATTAGTGATCACAGAATAACAAGTGATCGGCTTCGCCGCAACAATTTAACAATTTATCCATTTAGCCATTTAACCCATCAACCATTGCTTTAAAAGATGAACGAATTGTCGTACACCCCTTCAGCAGTCATTTTTTCTTACGCAAATGGTTTTCTCTATATTTGTCGCTTTCGAAGTTCTTTCAATAATAACCTTATCTGAAGTATGACTCCCATTAAATTCGGAACAGACGGATGGCGTGCCATCATCGCCCAGGAATATACCGTTGAGAATGTGATTCGCGTGGCCTACGCAAGTGCCATGTGGGTTAAGAAAAATTATCCGCAACCCAAAGTACTGATCGGTTATGATTGCCGGTTTGGAGGGCAACTTTTTGCAGAAACTACTGCCAAGGTGATGTGCGCCAATGGCGTGAAAGTATTTCTTGCGGAAGGCTTCGTTTCAACACCTATGGTATCCATGGGAACTAAGCATTTTGGAGCCGGATTAGGGGTGGTGATTACGGCAAGCCACAATCCACCTTCTTATAATGGCTTTAAACTGAAGAGTGAATCCGGTGGCCCGAGTTCCCCGGTGGTTATTGCTGAAGTGGAAAGTATGATTCCCGACAGTGTGGAGGTATCGATGGTTGCATTATCAACTTACGAAGCGGGTGGGCTTTTAGAATATGTAGACCTGGAGACAATGTACGTAGACCTGGTACGTAAAAACTTTGACCTGGATGGAATCAATAACAGCAACATAATTGTGGCTTACGATGCTATGTACGGTGCAGGCCAGAATGTGATACCGCAGGTGTTAAAGAGCCCGATATTATTGCATTGCGATTACAATCCTTCTTTCAAAGGCCAGGCTCCTGAACCACTTGACCGCAATCTGCAGGAACTTGCTTCCCTGATTAAAAATTCTCCTCATAACGTATGCGGGCTTGCCACAGATGGTGATGCTGACAGAATCGGCATGTACGATGAAGATGGCAGCTTTGTGGATGCGCATCACATAATACTGCTGCTCATTCATTACCTGCATAAGTATAAAAAGATGACAGGAAAAGTAGTAGTGGCATTCTCTGTTTCTGATAAGGTGAAAAAAATGTGCAGGCAGTATGGATTACCTATTGAAGTTACACAGATAGGGTTTAAATATATCAGTGAGAAAATGGTGAAAGAGGATGTGTTGGTAGGTGGAGAAGAATCAGGAGGCATTGCTGTAAAAGGGCATATACCTGAACGGGATGGTATCTGGGATGGACTCATACTGCTGGAGTTTATGGCAAAGACCGGCAAAACGATGAAACAGATCATACAGGAAGTATATGACGTAGTGGGTTCCTTTAGTTTCGATCGGCTTGATCTTCACCTGGATGAATCTTTGAAGCAGCAGATCGTACAGAACTGCAAGGACAATAAATACAAATCATTTGGAAACTATGTCGTGCAAAGAGTGGAAGATATTGATGGGTTCAAATATCACTTTAATGATGACGAGTGGATCATGATTCGTGCCTCCGGCACGGAACCCTTGCTCAGGGTTTATGGAGAAGCTTCTACAAAGGAGGCAGTGACTGCATTGTTACAGAGTGCGAAAAAGGCATTGCTGGGTTAAGTAATCATTTGTTTTGAAAAAGTACGATGGGTGTACTACAAAATGGAAATTGAATATTGAGTGTTGAATATTGAATTTCAACAATTCAATATAAATTAGCATGCTCGACCGACTAAATCACGGAGTTTAGGATGAAACCCAATACGGCGCACATCCTGTAACCCTAAGCTCTCGCTAACGCTTATAGGATGAAACCTGCTCCTGGCGGACTTTAATTCATATTAATCGTGCGATAGCGCGTAAAAAGTCTCGGGGTTGACTATGATAGCAAGAGAAAAAATAATCAGCGACTATATCGATGCCTACAACCATTTCGACATCGAAAGAATGCTGCTCCATTTTGATGAGGATGTTAAGTTTGAAAATAGTTCCGGCGGCGTTGTAAACATATCTCTGATTGGGTTGATTGCTTTTAAGGAGCAGGCTGTGGAAGCAGCTAAGATGTTTTCAAAAAGAAAACAAACGATTATTTCCTGGAGACACGATGCGGAGGTTACTGAAGTTGAAATAGTCTTTCAAGCTGTGCTCGATGCGGATCTTCCAAACGGATTAATGAAAGGAGCGGAGTTGAATCTTAAGGGTAAATCAGTTTTTAGATTTTCAGGGGATAAGATTCTTGAGTTGAAGTATATCAGTTAATGATGCTTTAAATCAAGTTCACCCGACACTTCGCATCATTTTCAGCTGAAAGGTGTGCAAGGGTGACCGTTAGCAGAAACCTTAACCAATACCCCGACATTGATAGGTGACCGACAAATGCTGACAGGTGAAATCATAGGTAAGACAATTACAAATATCTATTCATTTGAGAAAATGGAAGTTGGTGGATTAGATAAGGGAGAATGCTTTATAGAGCTTGAGAATAAGATTATTATTGACATCCCTTATGGATTTAGTGACTACATTTGGATAAAGGAGTTGGACAAGGACGCTGTAAGCCTTTTTGCCGACTTGTCTGACTATTCAGTTAATCACGTTAACAAGGACAATAAGACCATTATTGAGATTGCCGACAACTACCAACTACAAAGACGGACTATTTTCAACAGGCTGTCCAAAATTTTATTCGGCCGGGACATTGCCATTAAGGACTATCAGCCATACAAAATTGATTATATTGAAAACAAACTAAAATATATCAAGGATAGAAAAATAGTTGACTTTATTTGGTATGCAGACGAAAGCGAAAAGGGATTTATCTTATTTGATAATGGCTACTTAATAACAGACACCGCAGTTGCACCACATGGGACTGGAAATGCTGGGCTGAATATATATGAGAGCATAAACGACTTGACAAATGCAAAAGGCAATGACTATTTTAAACTTACGGACACGCAAAGTATCCGCTAAGCAATGCTAAGTAGAAATGGCTGGTGATGTGGTTAATCAAACATTTGTGCATCTACTAAGCAGTTGTAAAAGGTTGGCAGTTCGTGCTTCTAAACTACCACTTCTCTGAGTTCCAAACCGTCAGTTTTTTCATCACCGAATTATTGCCATACATTGTATTCAAAATTGAGTTCCCCTGAGTTTCATAGTTTCGCAAAAATCTTTAGCCAATGACCAATCGATTTGCTTTGTTCGTGCTTTCATTTGCCGTTGTTTACAGCGTATCTGCACAAAATGTTATGACACCAGAATTACTCTGGAAACTTGGTAGAGTTTCCGGTGAAACGATCACTCCGGATGGAAAGAGTGTTATCTACGGCGTAACACAATACAATATGGAGGCGAATAAAGGAGAACGGAATCTATATTCAATTCCTGTAACCGGCGGAGAAGCTAAACAGATTACCTCAACAACCGGCTCAGAGGGTGGCGTACAAAGCACGCCCTCAGGAAGAATGGGCTTTCTGTTCAATGGTCAATGGTGGGAAGCAAGCTGGGATGGCACTAATGCAAAACAGATCAGCAATATCGAAGGGGGCATTGATAATGTGAAGTACTCGCCGGATGGCAAACGTATCTTATTTTCACAGGAAGTGAAGATACATCCGGTTGTCACAGAACTTTATGCTGATTTGCCCAAAGCCAATGCGCATGGAGGGGATGACCTCATGTACCGCCACTGGGATAGTTGGGAGGATGGAGCCTATAACCATGTCTTTGTTGCAGATTACAATGGAACTGCGATCAGGAATGTCAAAGATATTATGCAGGGAGAATCTTTTGACAGTCCGCAAACACCATTCGGTGGTGCAGAAGATATTTCATTTGATGCTTCAGGCACCGGTGTCTTTTATGTTTGTAAAAAGAAAAGCGGAAAAGCGGCTGCTGTCAGCACGAATACAGATATCTATT
This sequence comes from Chitinophagaceae bacterium, assembly GCA_016704325.1. Lineage (GTDB taxonomy): Bacteria > Bacteroidota > Bacteroidia > Chitinophagales > UBA10324 > JACCZZ01. The sequence goes on along the minus strand of JADJAG010000001.1, from coordinate 514,684 downwards.
ATTATACCATTGCAACAGGTACCACCGTAAATTTGACCTCCGATGGGCCCGGTTATGACACACAGCCTGATCCGGCTCCAAAAGACAACTGGCTTGCGTATACCAGTATGGCGCGTGATGGTTATGAAGCAGATAAGAATGACCTGGTAGTTTTGAATATTTCAACAGGAAAAAAATATAACCTGACAAAAAACTGGGATGAAACAGTGGAATCGTTTTGCTGGAGTTCAGATGGTGCGAAAATTTACTTCCTGGCAGTGAATGAAGGAACAGAGCAACTCTTTGAAATACTGCTTCCAAAAGATTTTGAGAAAGGCAGTGGTGTTATCCGGCAGATAACAAATGGTGATTTTGACTTGAATAGCATCGTTGGCCAAGCCGGTGATTGGATGGTGGTTTCTAAAAGTGATATGAACCATGCTAATGAATTGGCGCGGGTAAACCTAAAATCCGGGGAAGTAGTGGCGCTGACAACGGTAAATAAATCGGCTTACGATGCCATCAGCCTCAGTCGCATTGATAAGGTTTGGATGAAGACAACAGATGGCAAGAAAATGCTTACCTGGGTTATCTATCCTCCCGGTTTCGATCCGTCTAAAAAGTATCCGACCTTGCTCTATTGCCAGGGTGGCCCTCAATCAGCGGTGTCACAGTTTTATTCGTTTCGCTGGAATTTTCAATTGATGGCTGCGAACGGTTATATTGTTGTTGCCGCTAATCGCCGCGGATTGCCGGGTTTTGGAACCAAATGGAATGAAGATATCAGCAAAGACTGGGGAGGTCAAGCCATTCGTGATTATCTCACGGCAATAGATTCCGCATCTACGTGGAACTTTGTTGATAAAACCAGGCTAGGCGCAGTAGGTGCAAGCTATGGCGGTTATGCTGTTTATATGCTGGAAGGATTAGGTGATGGCCGGTTTAAATCCATGATCTCACATTGCGGCTTATTTGATTTAACGAGCTGGTATGCCTCCACAGAAGAACTATGGTTCGCTAATTTCGATGTGGGCGGACCTTTTTGGGAGCAACCACAACCTAAAAGCTATAAAGAATCGAATCCGATCAATTTTGTTGATAAGTGGAATACACCCATCATGATTGTAGAAGGAGAAAGGGATTACAGGGTGCCTTATACACAAGGACTGGAAGCTTTTCAGATTGCACAGCTTAAGGGAATCAAAAGCAGGCTGCTTGTATTTCCGGATGAGGGCCATTGGATTTTGAAACCGCAAAACAGCCTGCTCTGGCACCGTGAATTCTACAGGTGGCTTGATGAGACTTTGAAAAATTGAGTTCTTGTTTTTTTATAGTTACACATCCAATGTCATAACATTTAGAGCACCTTTGGTATTGAAAACTGCAATGCCATTGAATACTTAAATTGAATATTCAGGTACCATACTATTTTTATACAATGGTGGAAACTCCTGTTATATTTTCCGTTGACAAGCAAAGAGTATATATAACCCAAGTATTACGAATAAATATCAACTGCCAGGAAAAAAATGGGGTAAAAAAATAATAACGCCTATCACTATTGCTGCAAAACTTGCAAGCAGCACAGCGCCTGCAGCAATATCTTTTACGTCTCCTGCCTTAGGATCAAATTTGGGAGATACAAGGTCGGTCAGTCTTTCGATAGCAGTGTTCAAATATTCGGCAATCAAAACAACGCTGATCGCAACAATCAGCCACAACCAATCGGATCGCTGTATGTTAAAATACATACCGGCTATTACTACGAGGCCGGCTGCTATAAGATGAAACTTTAAATTAATTTCGGAGCGAACTGCGCTTTTCAAACCGGAAAAGGAAGCCAGCAAACTATTAAGAAATGTCCTTCTTTTCATGTCTTGGTAGTTGTTGATAGTTTGAAAGGTAAAATGAATTCAACTCATAAATTTATATCATGCTTTAATTCCAACTTGCTTCAGGAGGCATAATTAAAACGTTAATATTTTGATTTTTCCAGCCTTGAGCCAAGACTTGGTGTCAAAATCACAATATGTAATAACCGCACTTACACCATTGAATCAGATTGAGTAAGAAATGGGCATAAAAACTTCATAGATAATCCATCAATTTTACCAAAATCAGTTATAATTGACCCGTTTTATGAAACCAACTGAAAAAAGTAACATGAAAGTAAGTGAAACGATTAGTGATCATGATGTAAATATCACAGATGAATCAATACTTCATAGTGATATTCCTGATATTTCTGTACAACCCATTGCCAAGCAATACCTCAAAGAAGTAAAGACGCTGATTCCGAATGGCAAAAAATTTTATTTTTCTGATGGCATATCGGAAACGGAAGTCAAAGTAGTGAGTGATGAGATCATTCGCATACGCGTCGCTCCCCAGGGCGAATTCCTCGATGAATTTTCTTATGCAATTGATGATCATAAGTTTCACTTATCCCGGATTGAGACAAAGGAAACTGCTGAATACTATATCGTTTCCACTAATACCATCTCTTGTCGCATACGTAAAAGTGATTTCCTGGTTTCCTTCGTTGACCTCAACGACTTTGTAATAAATGAAGATTCGATTCCGATGCATTGGGAAGAGAATGCAGAGTATGGTGGTTATTACGTGTATTGTTCAAAGAAATGCCAGGAGGGAGAGCATTTTTTTGGATTAGGCGATAAAGCTGCCGACCTGGATATGCTGGGCAAGCGGTACACGATGTGGGGCACCGATGCTTATGCCTATGAACGCGACCGGGACCCGCTGTATAAAAATATTCCCTTCTATATTGGAATTCATAGTAATGTTAGCTATGGTTTGTTTTTTGATAATACCTTTCGAAGTTTTTTTGATTTTGCCGGAGAGGTGAGTGATACAGTGAGTTTCTGGGCTGATGGTGGTGAACTTCAGTACTACTACATACATGGCCCACATATGATGGATGTGGTGAAACGGTATTCCATGCTGACAGGCGCACATCCGATGCCTCCGCTTTGGGCGCTTGGCTTTCATCAGAGTCGCTGGAGTTATTACCCTGAGAAGAATGTGAAGACCCTGGCAAAAACTTTTCGCGATAAAAAAATTCCGTGCGATGCTATTCACCTTGATATTGATTACATGGATGGCTACCGCTGCTTTACCTGGAACAAAAAGCACTTTCCAAATCCCGGCAAGATGATGACTGAGCTGTCAGAAGATGGATTTAAAACCATCGTAATTATTGATCCCGGAATTAAGGTGGATGAACAATACTGGGTTTTTAAAGAAGGAATGGCTAATAAATATTTCTGCCGTAGATGTGATGATTACTTTATGGAAGGATCTGTATGGCCGGGCCGGTGTCAATTTCCTGATTTTACCAACCCTAAAGTAAGAGAATGGTGGGGCGACTTATTCCAGGAATTGGTAGAACAAGGCATTGCCGGAGTTTGGAATGATATGAATGAACCTGCAGTCTTTGGCCATGGCACTTTTCCATTAGATGTACGACATAACTATGATGGCTTCCGTGGTTCACACAGGAAAGCGCACAATGTCTATGGCATGCAGATGGTGCGTGCAACCTATGAAGGGCTCAAGAAGCATCAGAAAAATAAGAGACCATTTACGATAACACGGTCGGGTTATTCAGGGGTACAGCGGTTTACCTCCACCTGGACAGGCGACAACAGTGCCACCTGGGATCACCTGAAGCTGGCGATACAAATGTTACAACGGCTAAGCATGTCAGGAATTTCTTTCAGCGGATCGGATATAGGCGGATTTACCGGTGAACCGGAAGGAGAATTGTATGCACGTTGGATACAGTTTGGTGTATTCTCTCCTTTGATGCGGGTGCATTCTTCAGGTGACACACGCGACCGGGAGCCATGGACATTCGGGGTAGCAGTTGAAAAAATTGCAAAGAAATTTATTGAGTTGAGGTATAAACTGTTGCCATACATCTATTCTGTTTTCTGGGAGAACCACAAATATTATTTCCCGATGCTGCGGCCTTTGTCGATGATGGAGCAGGAGGTACCGGAAAATTTCGCCCGTGATGATGAATTTACTTATGGCGATAAATTGCTGGTGGCACCAGTTATTGAAAAAGGAGCGGTTTCCCGCGAAGTATATCTTCCCAAAGGTATATGGTATAACTTCTGGGATTTCACAGTCTATACAGGAGGGAAAAGTTATGTGATACCTGCGCCTATTGATTCATTGCCGATTTTTGTGAAAGCCGGTGCTGTGATTCCCGAATATCCTGTGATGCAATATGTAGGAGAACAGGAGATTGAAGAAATGTTGTTGAATGTTTATTATGCACCCTATCATGTAAAGTCATTCATGTTTGAAGATAATGGCGATACATTTGGCTATGAACAGGATATTTATGTTGAAAAGAAGTTTGCCACGCATGGCAATCAGCATGTATTGGTGATTGAACAGGAAGCCGTTGGCATCTATTCACCGCGTTATGAATTTTACCGCATCAAGGTATATGGAATACCTTTTTCTGCAAGTAAAGTTTTCATTGATGGAAAAGAATGGAAAGGAGCGAAGCAGGTGAAAAAATCAAAGATTATGGTTCTTCGTGCGCCAAAGAATTTCAAACGAATAGAAATTCATGCAGCAGATTCCAAATAAGCTGGCTACTGATTTGCCAATTGTACAATGGAGGTTGATTTAAGCGGCAAATTGTAAATTCGAATATCGTCAATAGCGCCATTGAAATAATAATTCTTGCCATATCCACCGCCATTGCCGATAATGAATGGGGCACTGGTATCCTGCAGAAAAAGGCTATCCTTCCTGGTATCATTTCCAGGTTGAAGTAATCCATTTCGATAGACTCTTAATGTAGTTCCATCTCCTACAAAAGCAACGTGGGTCCATTCATTGATGATAATTGCAGCGCCTGCTTTCAGCGGATCTGTTCCGTACACGGTGGTGGTTCCATCATTGATCCAGTTGTCGTATGTGAAAAATGCTTTGTCAAAATGATTATCGATGCTGTATTCCCATGGACCGAAAACGCCTCTTTTGCTTAGTATGGCAAGCGGTGCCAAAGTATCTGATACCATAAACCAAAAACTAATGGTAAAATCATTATTAATGACGGATCCGTTAGCCAGGTCACCAAAATCGATATAGGCTGAGTCTAAACGGTTAAACAACATGGCGGCATTCGTTTGACCATGACGGTTTGCAGTTGGTATGGCTTTTACTATTATACCGGTAATGCCACTGATGGAGTCATAAGCAATCCCATCGAGGCTAATATTGGCTGTAAGTCCTGAAATAATATCAGCCTCGTAGGGATCCTCTTCCTTTTTGCAAGACATAATGATAAGCAGGAAGAAAAAAAAGCAGTACCATTTCATAAGTTGATTCAAACGAACATATATAAATGATAGTATCGGTTATGTCTTTGGGATATAAATATCAAGTAATCCGTCAGGCAGCCGCACATGGATTTCTTTCTTTCGCTTATCGATCTTTAATACTACGTGCTCGTTCCAGGGAAACAATACTTCTACTCCGGAATAAATAAACTGCCCTACATCATGATTCGGCAGTTCAATCACATTATCAAGTGGTGCCAGTAAACCCATTGACTCATCGAACAGGTTGAATCCGACAAAATCACCCAATGAAGTATAAGGCTTAACTTTCTTTAAAAGTGTTTCACTGATATAGATATCCTTTCCAACTAACAGATCAGCAGCAGTCTTGTCCTTTACTTCTTCAAAATGAAACATACAATGCCCTGATTCATTCAAGTCTGTCTCATCGGTGAAGTAGGGCAGGTGTACATTTTTTGAAACGAGGTAAATGACCGGTAGTTTTTTCAGCCTAACCACAATGGAAGGATCCAGGTAGGCGCGCAGGTGCCCTTTCAGGCCGAATGTCTTGTTCAGCCTGCCGGCTTTAATAAAGTTTTCGCCGGATGTAGTAGACATTGCAAACGGGTACTAAAAAAGAAAGCTACCTGTTTGAAGTAGCTTTCTTGTGAGTTAACAATTAATCAGGAAGCCGGTTTTTCGGCTGGGCCACCTTTGCCTTTCTTCTTCTTCAGTCCTTTTCTTCCTTTCTCTTTGGCATCGAGGATTGCGGTACGGTGTGTTTCTTCCCATTGCAGCCATTTCTGATCGGCCACTTCCTGTGGAACTACTCCTTTCTTCACCCCGCGAAGCAGGTGCTTGTGATAAAGGATTCCTTTGAAAGACAGGATTTTATGAACGGTATCAGTAGGTTGTGCACCTTTCTGTAGCCAATCGAGGGCTTTGTCTTTGTTTATTTCCACGGAGGCGGGAATAGTGGTAGGGTCATAAGAGCCAATATGCTCGATAAACCGGCCATCTCTCGGTGAACGGGAATCGGCGATGATAATGTGGTAGAAAGGTTTCTGCTTTCTGCCCATTCTTTGTAATCTGATTTTTACAGCCATTGTACTTTAGAAAAAGTTTTATGGGTTAGGAAAATATCCGGCGTCATTTCCCGGAAGGGTTGCAAAGGTAATCGGAATTCCTGAAAAATCTATCAATAAAGAATTGGGAGTGTAAAACAAATTGCACTTAATGCTTTAGCGTTTACCATAGCGCCTTGCTTTTTTAGCGCCAAGACGCGAAGCCGCGAAGAAAATCACAAAGGATCAATATGCTACGTTTTTTTAGCGTCTTGGCGTCTTCGCGCTTGTATTATTTTATCGCTGAGAAATGCAATTTGTCATACACCCAGAATTGGCGACATTTTGGGTTGCATACAGAAAACGAGGGCGCAGGAAATTACGTGATTCTTGACTTTATTTTGAAATATGCGCCAAGCCATTAAAAAGGATTAAATACTAAATATTCTTTACTTTTTCCTGCACTTTGGTGAACTAGCACTGGATTAATCGAAAGGCGCATTTCATTCTATCAAGGTATTTTAAGCATGAAGCACTTAAATACTGTTAAGTGCAGGAATCGCCGGTTTGATTGTAAAAGCACTTCAATACCAGGATTAACTTTAGATTGTTTTTTCTGCTTCCTGATTAATATCAGCCAAGATGCTGAGAATTTTCATGCTTCAACCGCAGTATCCAATGTTTCTTTGGGGCATGTTACATTATGCAAGAACATCGTTTACGGGATTGCCGGGTAGGGATGTTAATGGTAGCACGCTTTTTGTCAAATCGATTGCCTGCTATTCTCGTTGGTATGATCCTCCCGGTAGGAAAACAAGAATCAGGTTTAATAACTGGGAGTCATGCAAAGAAGTGATCTCTTAAGCAGTAAGCAAGTGCATAGTTTAAATTGATTTGTAAAAACAACAACTGTGAAAATCAAAAAAATAATAATTCCCCTTGTATCAATTGGGTTCTTCATTAGCAGTTGCGCATGGGATAAAACACCTCTGGTAGGTGGTAGTGGAGATGGCGTGAAGGACAGTATTTGCTTTGAAAAGGAAATACAACCGATTATTAACTCTAATTGTGCCAAGAGTGGTTGCCATGATGCAATAACCGCTGAAGAGGGGTATGATTTCACTACTTATTTTGGCATTATGGAAATCGTAAAGCCCGGCAATCCGAACGACAGCAAGCTTATCGAAGTGATTAATGAATCCGGTGAAGATATAATGCCGCCGCCACCAAACCCACCATTAAGCCAGGAACAGATTGATTTGCTCAGCCAATGGATTAGTGAAGGTGCAGGGATTGGAGTTGACTGTTTTGTTGAGGTTGAATGCGATACTTTGAACGTCACTTATTCTGAAACGATCGTCGCCATCCTGCAGACTAATTGCCTGGGATGTCATAGTACAGTATCAACAGGTGGTGGCATTTTACTGAATTCCTATTCCGGCGTGAAAGAACAAGTGAACAATGGCAAATTATTGGGCTCCATCACCTGGCAATCAGGATACCAGCAAATGCCACAGAATGCAGCTCAGCTAAGTGCTTGTGATATTACTAAGGTCGAAATCTGGATTGACAGTGGCGCACCAAATAATTAGTAATGTTATTAAGATTGAAGAACCTCACAACTGGCAAGCCGGCAAAGGAATGCATCAGTTATTCTTCTCTGCCATTAAAAATGCTTTGATAAACTCATCCAAACCGCCATCGAGCACCGCTTGTGGATTGCTGGTTTCATAACCGGTACGCGCATCTTTAACCAATTTGTAAGGATGGAGTACATAGTTGCGAATCTGTGATCCCCATTCGATTTTCTTTTTGCCGGCTTCTATCTTATCACGTTCTTCATTACGCTTGCGGATCTCTTCTTCATACAATTTCGACTTCAGCATTTTAAGTGCTTTGTCTTTATTTCCACCTTGTGTTCTATCTTCCTGGCAGGCAATTACAATTCCGGATGGTTTATGCCGGAGACGGACTGCCGTTTCTACCTTATTTACATTCTGCCCGCCTGCACCTCCCGAACGGAATGTTTCCCAGGTGATGTCATTCAGGTTAATATCAATGGTTATGCTATCATCCACAAGCGGATATACAAAAACAGATGCAAAGGAAGTGTGTCGCCTGGCATTCGAATCAAAAGGGGAGATCCGCACCAGCCGGTGAACTCCGGATTCTGACTTCAGGTAGCCATAGGCAAAGTCACCTTCAAATTCTATTGAGCAAGATTTAATTCCTGCCACATCACCATATTGCACATCCATTTCATGGATCTTATAACCGTTTTTCTCTCCCCACATCACATACATGCGCATCAGCATGGCTGCCCAGTCACAGCTTTCTGTGCCGCCGGCACCTGCATTAATTTCCAGGATGGCACCAAGTTGATCTTCCTGTGAAGTGAACGTTGATTTGAATTCCAATTCATCAACAGCAATCATTGCTTCCTGGTAGAGCCGTTCAATATCTTCGGCATTTCCTTCGCCCTGCTGATAAAAATCTAGCAGCACGTCTGTTTCATCCACAATAGATTGCGCATGATCATACTCCGCCACCCATTTTTTGTTGGATTGGATCTGTTTCATAACCACTTCCGCTTTCTTTGGATCATTCCAGAATTCAGCGGATGCGGAAAGTTGTTCGTCTTCTTTGATTTTTTCTACTCTGTTTTCGTAGTCAAAGAAACCTCCTCAGGGCCTCAAGTCGGCTCTTTATATCTTTAAGTTGATCGGTAGTCATAGTAGCAACAAAGGTATATTAATTGACGAAATGCATTGAATTGAGTTTATGAAAAGGATTGTGACTAATTGCACCTCCTTGTTACAAAGTTAGTAAGCAAAACCCTGCGAAGAAGCTAAGAGCAATTATTAACCTCATTATTTGACTATTGAAGTTTCGGGTGGTTAACAGAATGCGCCCATTTTTTCCTGTTGACTTTGTGTTAAAGTGCTGATTTATTTAGAACGGTTACTTTCATAACGGAGTTTGCTAAAGCAGTAAAAAAAAGCAGGAAAAACTGAGCTATTCAATTTTTCCTGCCGGGTTTATTGCCTGAATTGTTTCAGGCAAACTGAAATTTAAATACACTAATCCATGATCACCAGCTTCTCCATTTTTTTATTCTTGCCGCTATACATTTGCACCAGGTACATGCCTGCCGCATACTGGTTCGTATCGAAGGTATAGGTATGTTGACCTTCAGTGGCTGTTCCGATGTTTTGTCTGCTGATCAGTTTGCCCTGCAGGTCAGTAATCGCCAGCCATACTTTTTCATTCGTGGCAGGCACCGTGTATTGAATGGTAGCATGATCACTTGCAGGGTTTGGAGAAAGGTACATTTCAATACCGTTGAATGTTGATGCTGTCACATTTGTTGGAAAGCCTTGCGTAATGGTTGCATTAATCATCGGGTCCTGTGTTTCACGGTAGCGATAAATTCCCCATCCATTGTTAAATACTTCGAAACTACGGTTAGAGAATGGTGCGGCTATCGTCATTCCAAGTGCAATACTTTCTCCATGCATATCCCAGGATAGATAAAAGCCACCACTGGTAATGGTAACCGGATTCGGCAACGTTATATCCGTCCAACCACTTACTACGATATCGCCCGATTCCACATAAAAAGAATCAAGCAGGCTGTAAGGCAATCCACTGATACCGTCATCATCAAAAATACGTGCGGAAAATGCATCGCCATAATTAGATGTATTCCAATAATGCAACTTGGTAATTTGGGCAGGGTAGAATGGTGGAATAATGTAAGTACCGATGCCGCCTTCTCCACCGATCCAGTTTATTGAAGTAAGCTGGTTCGTTTGGCCATCATCATAGCCCAGTCGTACTTCAGGTAAAGTAGGGTCAACTACCACTATTTCCTGTGTTTTGGAATTATTAGATGGAGGATAGTCTCCGGGAAGTTGCGTGATAGTAAAATACTTGTAAGTACCTTCCAGCACAGGGTTTAGCTGCTGACTGAAAGTGAAATCTGCATACTCCTGGGCATCCAGAGTATCTGTCTGGTAAAAGTTAGCCACTACCTGCGTTCCGACAGGGTCCTTTACAACTCCCTGAACGTTGAAAGGATTGGTAGTAACTGTACCGTAATTTTTAACACGTGCCTTTAGGTCATGCGCTACCGGACTGTTATTGGTAAGAAAGATCGCGCCTGTTTCCGGGTTATCATTATAAATGATGGCGGCATCGGTCACTGCTAAGGTTGGACTAACCGGGTAATAGTATTTAATGGCAAAATTTTCAGGCGGACTCACAAAAGTGGAAGCGTTAAACCATAAGCCAATACTACCCGAATAATTTTCAATACCTACAGAACTTGCACCCGAATAAGGTGAAGTAGGTGTTACGTCTTTATACTGGAACGTAATAGAATGATCCACCGCACTCAGAATAATCTGGAAGGTATTGTTGCCTGATTGTCCATTTGCATTAGTGTCGAAATAAGGAACATTAATCCAGCTTACGATCAGGGTATCTTTTGCAGCATTTACTTTGTAATAGCATTCTGCTGAATCATTGATGCCTCCAAAAGTAAGATCATTCAAAAAAGCACCAACCACATCATTGGGTGCAAGCGTGGAAGCTCCCCATTGAAATGGAGAAGCAATATTCCCGTTTTGAAAAAGCAGGTAACCGTTGGAACCTACCCAAAACTGATTCACATCGTACCAGTAATAGGTGAAATCAAAATTCATTGGAAATGGTCCGCGGGAATTATCGTCGGCCAGCAACTTTACTTCCGTGCCGCCTTCACTTACAATATCAATCCAACTGTAAACCGGTCCTCCCGGTTCATTACTGTCCTTCCAGGTGTAACCCCAGGTATCCGGACCACCTTGTCCGGCAAAGGCAGAGACTGATACTAAAACGGAAAAGAACAAAGTAAAAAGTTGTTTCATCTTAGTTTGGTTTTTGAAGGTGTGATTGTGAATTGCAATTTATAGTTTGTTTGGCAAAGGAGGAAAGAATAGGCCAGATTTCTTTTGCACGGGGATGCTGAATCTGGTGAAGAAACCTGCTGGATTATGCCACCATTGTTAAAAGTTGTAGTTTTGCCTTCGAAACCGGTATGAAAAGATTAATCTCCATCCTGATTCTATTTGTCTTCCTATTCTCTACAATTGGGGTGATCGCCAGTTCCTATCAGTGTAAGAAGCCAATGACAGTTAATAAGTCATGTTGCAAAGCTTCTGATAATGGTTGTTGTGAGAAAAATTCGAAGCTCTTAAAAATTACTGATCATTTTATTTCAGCATCATTTCAGTTGCCTGTAAAAAGCAGCTTGAGCTTTTTAAATGCACTTGTTATTGTTTCAACTGGCGCATTACCTCATTTCGCCGGTGTACAGGTTGCAACCAAACCGGGACATGCACCACCGGAGTCGCCCGTTGATATTTTGCTGCTTACCCACCTCTTCCGCATTTGATTTCGTGAAACAATGTAAGAGAATTGATCTGATGATCTTTTCCCGATGATTATTGTTTCAACTATTAACCGAAATCAACATGAAATTTTCAAAACATTTATTTTTTCTGCTGTTACTCTTTGCTTCCGCTTATATACATGGGCAAGGTGTCTCCGGCATTGTGTATGAATTGAATTCAAAAGGGGCTCAGGTTGCTTTGCAGGATGCAAATGTGTTCTTGCTGGGTACCAATAACGGTACGTATGCCGATGATTCCGGAAGGTTTCAGCTTGCTGCTGCAACAAAGGGTGATTTACTTGTGGTTTCTTATGCCGGTTATCAGCCGGATACTGTAAAAATTGAAAGTGAGGAGGTTATTGTAGTGCTGGATAAAGCCATCGTGCTGAAAGGAGTGGAGGTAACGGGCAATAATCCTGATAGCTATATCTCCTCCCTGAATACACAAAAAACAGAAGTGATCACGGTTGATGAGCTAAAAAACAATGCTTGCTGCAACCTCTCTGAGAGTTTTGAATCCAATGCAACAGTGGATGCTTCTTTTTCGGATGCGGTAACGGGCGCACGGCAGATTCAAATGCTGGGGTTGTCGGGCAAATATGCGCAGCAGCTGACTGATTTGTTGCCCACAATCAGGGGATTGGGGATTGCCTATGGGCTTAATTTTATTCCCGGCCCCTGGATTGAATCCATCAACCTCAATAAAGGTGCAGGCAGTGTTAGCAATGGCTATGAATCGATCACCGGGCAGATTGATGTGGAATTAAAAAAACCGGAGACCAGTGAGAAACTGTTTATAAACCTATATGGAAATTCTGAAGCACGGCTTGAAGCAAATATTCATTCTGCGCAGAAAGTAAATTCGAAATGGGCGAACATGTTCTTGCTGCATGGAAGCATGATGCAAAATGAACTGGATCATAACCATGATCATTTCCTCGATATGCCATTGAGCAAAACAGTTGCACTGATGGATCGCTGGAAATATGAATCAGGAAAGCGTGTGGAATCTATGTTTGGATTTAAGTACCTCCGTGATGAGCGAACTGGAGGGAGCATAGATTTTAATCCTGAAACTGATAAGTTGACGACCAATGCTTATGGCCTGGGTGTTACAACAAACAGGGCTGAACTGTTTGCTAAAACGAGCTATGGCTTTATCGGTAAAGAATATCAGAGTCTGGGACTGCAACTCTCCGGTGTGTACCATGATCAGGAGGCTTACTATGGATTGAGAATATATGAAGGCACAGAACAATCCTTCTATGCAAATCTTATTTTTCTTTCTATTATCGGCAATACACAACATAAATACAAAGCGGGAATCAGCTATCTGTACGACCAATACGATGAACAATTTGATACACTCATAGTGAACCGGAAAGAATCTGTGCCCGGAGCATTTTTTGAGTATACCTATGATGATCTAAAAAAGTTAAGCCTGGTCGCAGGGATCAGGGCTGATGTATATGATGGTGAAAAAGTAATGATCAGTCCGCGTTTTCATGCAAAATATAAAATCAGTCCGATGGCTACATTAAGGGCCTCTGTTGGTAATGGTTTTCGTACCGCAAATATTTTCGCGGAGAATGCCGCCTATCTTGCAAGTTCGAGAGCATGGATTATTAATGGGGTGTTGCTTCCGGAAAGGGCCTGGAATTATGGATTGAATTTCACACAGCAATTTTTTGCCGGGGCCAGGGAAGGTACCTTCACACTGGATCTGTACCGTACAGATTTTACCAACCAGGTAATTGTGGATGCCGATGCTGATCCGACCAAGCTCTTTTTCTATAATCTTACCGGTAAATCGTATTCCAACAGTGCACAGGCGGAAGTAAATTATGAATGGTTTAAAGGTTTTAATACGAGGCTGGCCTACAAACTTTACGATGTGAAACAGACCTATAGTGATGAATTGTTGAGGGTGCCATTGGTGCCAAAGCAAAGAGCATTGCTTTTTGTCAGTTATGCTACCAATGATGATCATTGGGAATTTACGGCTACCACACAATGGATTGGTACGCAGCGCTTGCCTGATACACAATCTAACCCTGACGCATACCAGTTTCCCGAGGAATCTCCTTCCTATTTTAAGTTGCTCGGACAGGTTACTTACGCAATCAAATCCTGGGAATTTTACTTAGGTGGAGAAAACCTTACAAACTTCACGCAAGAAGAACGCATCATCGCGGCTCATGATCCTTTCGGTCCGTATTTTGACACATCAATTGTTTGGGGACCACTTTCAGGAGCTACGGTGTATGGAGGTTTGCGTTTTTCAATTAAATAATCAATAAGTACGTTCAACGTTTTATATTCAATCATTCAATCAATTCATTCAATCAAAATCAAAAATCAAAATGAAAAAAATCAAATTATTTGCCCCATTGTTTGTTTTATTTCTGCTTCCTTCCATGTTGATGGCCCAGAAATCTGATAAAAAGACAGAGGTTATCTACATTCAGACTTCAGCCATTTGCGGAGAATGTAAAACGAAGATAGAAGGCGCTGTAAATGCGGTGAAAGGAGTAAAAAAATCTGAAGTAAACCTAACGGACAGCAAGTTAATGGTGGAGTATTCGCCTTCAAAAACATCTCCGGAGAAGATCAGGGCTGCTGTAGCTGCAGCCGGATACGATGCTGATGAGGTAACTGCAGATGCTGCAGCTTATCAGGCATTGCCAATGTGTTGCAAGAAGGATGCAAAAAAACACTAAACCATTAATGCCATGATATTACAGACTCCATGGTTCGATCGCAAGTTTCAATCCGGCTTACCGGCCGGATTGTTTCCTTGCCTCGTAGAAAGATTGCGCGGAACTCCCATTCGCATTGATGCACTTGTTTCAGGAACAGATGAGGTGCTCCTCAACAGGAAACCGGATAACAGTTGGTCCATAAAGGAACACATCGGGCATATGGCTGATCTGGAAGCATTGCATGACGGCAGAATAGATGATTACCTGGCAGGCAAAAAGCTGCTGCGCGCCACTGACCTGCAGAACAAGGCTACAGATGAAGCTGATCATAATTCAAAATCTATAGCTGCCTTGCTTCATTATTTCCGGCAGGTAAGAATGAATTTTATTGTGAAGCTGGAACAGCTGGATGATCAAATGCTGAATGCAGTCTCCGTTCACCCAAGGTTACAACAACCGATGAACCTTGTGGATATGGTTTCTTTCGTTTGTGAACACGATGATCATCACCTGGCAAAAATGCGAAGGTTGTTGAATAATGGCTGAGTTGATTTACCTTCATTAGAAAGCATAGAATGAAAAGGGCTCTCAGTGAAGCTTGGGTGGTTTGAGAAAAATCCGGTGAATCAGATTCAGCCTGACGTAATCTGCTGATAAACTATGTTTCTTTCTTAAAATCCAACGAAAGGGAGTTTACGCAATATCTTACACCTGAAGGCGCCGGTCCATCATCAAATACATGCCCGAGATGGCCGCCACAATTTGCACAGGTAATCTCCTTACGCACCATTCCATGACTGTAATCGGTTATGGTATTGATCATACCATTATCAATGGCATCAAAAAAACTGGGCCATCCGCAACCGGCATCATACTTGCTAGCCGAAGTAAAAAGTTCGGTATTGCAACCCTTACACACATAGATGCCGGCATCTATGTTTTTGTAATATTTCCCAGTGAATGGCCGTTCTGTTCCCTTTTCACGCAATACATGATAAGATTCAGGATCCAATGCTACCCGCCATTCTTCCTCAGTTTTATTGCTGTTGACTTCCTTCATGTTAATTGATTTTTATCGAAATTACATAATTGAGAACTTCCCGTAATGTCTGTAGAACATTTGCGGAACAAAAATGTTTCAATGGAATCTTAGATTGATATCTTATGTAGGGAGCAATCTATATTTCCCTAATTGCTTCATCAAATATTTTTAACTCATCGGTTTTAATTAGCTTGCCATCTGAAAATGTATATGAAGAAAAAGCGCGCATCAGGAAGTTTACTATTATCAATTGGTACAGCAGTGCCGGAATACCGTTACCAACAGCAGGCGATTGCTGATTTTATGGTACGATATTTTAGTATGCCGGAAGATACAGGCAGAAAACTTTCAATTATTTACAAGAAGAGTGGCATTGATTACCGCCATTCTGTTTTGCCGGATTTTTTTAATAACGGACATGATCCATTGTTGTTTGATGCAACTTCAATTATTCCTTCACTCAGCAAGCGAATGGGCATCTATCAGGCTGCTGCTGCAGATATGGCTGTGGAGGCTGCAAAAGATTGCCTGGCAAACATTAGCAGGAAGGCAGGCAAAAGAATCCTGCCAATCACACATCTGATCTCTGTAAGTTGTACCGGCATGTCTGCACCCGGATTAGACCTGCAGGTGATGCAGCAATTGCAACTGGACGATAACGTTGCCCGTACCAGTGTTAATTTCATGGGTTGCTATGCAGCATTTCATGCTATGAAGATGGCAGATGCGATTTGTCGTGCTGATAATGAAGCTACGGTACTGATTGTAATGGTTGAGTTATGTTCATTGCACTTTCAGCCTGAACTGGATAGTCAGAACCTGGTGGTGAATTCCTTGTTTGCCGATGGTGCCGCAGCGATGGTGATCTCATCCGGAAAAAAATGCAGGAAAACAGAGCATCCTGCATTTGCCATTAATGGATTTTATTCGAAAGTACTTCATGAAGGAAAAGCGATGATGACCTGGCATCCTTCAGAGAAAGGATTTTTGATGGGACTCGATTCTCTCGTACCGCAGTTGATAGAAGATCATGCTGGTCCAATGATGGAGGAAGCATTGGAATCATTCAATTCAAAAAGATCAAAAATTACGCATTGGGCTATTCATCCGGGAGGCCGTAAGATACTGGAAGCGGTAAAGCGCGGGATGCGGTTGACAGACGATAACTTAATGGAATCCTATGAAGTGCTTCGCAATTTTGGAAATATGTCTTCTCCCACCATTGCATTCGTATTGAAACGCATGATGCAGGACCATGCAAGTTGGAAAAAGAAGGTACGTATCCTGTCAGCAGGATTTGGTCCGGGCATCACTATTGAAACGGCACTGTTGAAACCTGTAATTGCTTCATCATGAATTTTGCAGTGAGACATGCGGGTCCGGAGTTAATGGATGGCCATAACCTTCCGGCTGAAGACCTGTTTCTGAATTACAGGGAACTGCATACCATCAATCACCTGCTTGGCGGCTATCGCATCACGCTTAAAGGACTTGCCCGGTTGACACATGGACTTGATCAGCTTTCCATCCTGGATGTTGGATGCGGCGGAGGGGATATGTTAAAAGTGGTGGCTACCTGGGGAAAGCGGAATAACATTAAGTTGCATTTGACCGGAGTTGATACAAGTGGTGCGGCTATAAAATATGCGCAGAAGAATTGTATCCATTTTCCTGAAATAGAATTTCTGCAAGCAGATGTGTTTCAACATTTGGGTTCCGGAAAGAAATATGATGTAATCATGAATACGCTATTCATGCATCATTTCAGTGATGAACAAATTATCACTTTGTTACTGCTGATGAAATCGCAGGCAACGGTTGGGTTTTTAGTGAATGACCTTCAAAGAAACAAGGTTGCTTATCACAGTATTAAATGGCTTACCGCTCTTTTTTCCCGTTCCTATCTTGTGAAGCATGATGCACCGGTGTCGGTGCTCAGGGGATTTCATGAAGAAGAATGGTGGTACCTGCTTTCACGTGCACTGATCGCAACTGCTGATATCAGTTGGGAATGGGCTTTCAGGTATTTGTTAATCTATAGAAATGCTGCACCGGCAAGATGATTTATTGTGGTGTCACATAAAACATGAAAGAGGTTTTTGACGCTGTAATTGTTGGAGGCGGATTGGCCGGACTTTCACTGGCAATACAACTGGCTGAAGCAAACCGGTCTGTTTTAGTGATAGAAAAGAAACGCTATCCTTTTCATAGGGTTTGTGGAGAATATGTTTCCATGGAGTCATGGAATTTCCTGGAACGCATAGGTTTGCCATTGCGAGAAATGCAGTTGCCTGTTATTAATATGTTGCAGGTTTCTTCAGTAGGAGGAAACATGGTTACGCATCCACTTGCTCCCGGCGGTTTCGGTATCAGCAGGTTTTTACTTGATTCTTCGCTGGCTGCAATTGCAAAATCGAAAGGTGTACAGATATTTGAAGATACAAGAGCGGAAGAGATTGCCCTGCAGGGTGATTTGATGGCCGTGCAGGCAGGAAGGAATCAATACATTGCTAAAGTAGTGATTGGTGCTTATGGTAAGCGTTCGAATATAGACAAGCAATTGCAGCGTTCATTTATCTCCGTTCCTAAAAAGGCCGATGCGAATTGGGTAGGAGTGAAGTATCATATAAGGTCTGATTTGTTACCAAATATTATTCAGCTCCACAATTTTAAAGGGGGGTATTGCGGTATTTCAAAAGTGGAAGGTGATCATTATTGTCTGTGTTATCTTACAAAAGCAGAAAACCTGAAAGCATTTGACGGAAGTATCAGGAGAATGGAAGAGGAACTACTTTCTTTGAATCCATTGTTGAAGAAAATATTTTTTAACAGGAATCATTTTCTTTTTGAGCAACCGGAAACGATTTCTCAGGTTTCATTTGAAAGTAAAAAAGCCGTTGAAAAGAATGTTTTGATGTTGGGTGATGCAGCGGGATTGATTGCTCCACTTTGCGGAAATGGTATGAGCATGGCTTTTCATAGTGCTGCAATATGTTTCGGTGTTATAGAGAAATTTTTCACCACTTCTGTTTCAAGGGAGGAGATGGAGCAATTGTATATTAAATTATGGAAGAAACAGTTTTCAGCACGGTTGAGTGCCGGACGACTTTTGCAACCCTTATTGGTTAATACAACACTTTCTTCTCCGGCAATAGGATTGTTGAAACGGCTCCCGTTTGTAATGAAACAGGTTATAAAAGCGACACATGGCAAATCTTTTTAGGATTTTTTTTGCTGCGTAATCGAAACAGGAGTCGAAGTATAGAATAGTCACGGAAGTTTTCTGATTTTTTTTATGGCACGTATGGTAAAATTAGATAATTAGTGGTGAACTACGGAGTCGCATTAAACAAGATTTATAAGTACGCTTCTCTGATTCCTCTGCGGTTGGTTTTTTGAAACCACGGAGCGCACAGAGGCAGAGTCTCATCAGGCAACATTTATTAATACGCTTATTTGGTTTCTCTGTGGTTGCCTTTTTTGAAACCACAGAGTGCGCAGAGGCGGAGTCGCATCAGACAAGATTAATGAGTGCTCTGCTCTGTTTTCTCTTTGGTTGTTTTTTTTGAAACCAAAGAGTACGCAATGACGAAATTGAAGCATACGGGATTTCTCATTTTCAATTTGATTGCAAGTACAAACAAACTGAATATTGATTGAATGGAGTGTTGGCTATTGAATTTGACAAATATAAAATATGAAGATGCAATATTTAATATTCAATATACAATATACAATGTTCAATTTTCATCTGGATTGGCATATCAATCTTTCAAATAACAGTCAAAACTCCGATAAATAGTACTTTTAGAAAAGTATGATGACAAAATCCGCTCTGTGGCTCAATGCGATTCACCACCTGAGAATACCATTCTCCATTTTCCTGATGCCTGTCTATTGGTTTGCTTTGATTCCGATAGAGGTAGATGTGTACAGGGCTGTGATGGTATTCATTGCCCTGCATATCTTTATTTATCCGGCAAGCAATGGCTACAACAGTTACTTCGATCGTGACGTGGAAAGCATAGGGGGATTGAAGCATCCGCCGGAAGTGACCAGGGAACTTTGGTATGTGGTGCTGGCCTTTGATCTTTTTTCACTGCTGATTGCTTTAATGGTCAATCTGCCCTTTGCAGTGATGGCATTGATCTATCTGCTGGTATCAAAAGCATACAGCTATGAGAAAATAAGACTAAAAAAGTATCCGGTGTTTGGTGCAATTACGGTGGTGGTCTTCCAGGGATTTTTTACTTACATCGCGGTGCAGGCAGGTGCAGGCGAATCCGCCCGTTTATTGTTTGATAATATTGGGTATGGCATCGTGAGCACGCTTTTCCTGCTGGGAAGTTACCCGATGACACAAATCTACCAGCATGCTGAGGATGAGAAACATGGCGACTATACCTTAAGCCGCATGCTTGGTATTCATGGTACTTTTCTCTTTACTTCCCTGGTATTCCTGATAGCAAGTGTTTTGTTGTGTTACTTGTTTTATATGGATCACCAGGTACACAATATTGTAATCTATCTGTTGGCACTGATTCCCGTTAATATTTATTTCCTGAAATGGTACTTTGATTACAGGAAAGGCAAGCCTGTCATAACCTTTGAACGTACCATGGCGCTGAATGCTTTGAGCTCATTGCTCTTGAGCGTGGCATTTATCAGCATGTTATTACTAAAGTGGTTGTGATTCCGTAACTAAAAAATCAGGTCTATTGATTGTCATATAGACAATGGAAGAGTTCAGATTTATATCGTTCAGAAATTATTTGATTGCCTGATTGACACTACGTTTAGACATTCATACCTCCGTGTTTGTTGGAATTTTTGTCGAAGAATTTGAAGAAACTGTCACTTTAAACAGATTGCCTGCAACTAACTTATCAGGGGCTGGCGAAGGTGGCGATTTTCAATGTCCCGCATTTCTGTAGAATAGGTGCGGAGAATTAATTTTTGATTAATCAGTGCAAGATAGCGAACGGAGAACACGTAACTGCCACTATGGACCATTCTGAGTTAGCGGTTAATTGTTTTACTGTCTTCCAAAAAGTTCAATATTGTTTGAACAAACGCTATGGGTTTGTCCCACCAAATTATATGTCCTGAATTTTCAATAAACACATATTTACCATTCAGTAAATCGCAGTATTCATAGACAGCTGAATATTCGCCCTGGTCGAATTGGCCTTGAATAACAAGTG
The DNA here is from genome assembly GCA_016704325.1 of Chitinophagaceae bacterium. Classification (GTDB taxonomy): domain Bacteria; phylum Bacteroidota; class Bacteroidia; order Chitinophagales; family UBA10324; genus JACCZZ01. The sequence continues at coordinate 493,935 of JADJAG010000001.1, read as the reverse complement.
TTGGAATAACTAATTGTTTCAATTTAGATCTGGCATCTTCAAGATTGCCATAATAATTACTGAATCCGTGTGAATATCCACCGGCACCACCTTCTTCGGGTTTAACATTTTTGGGGTCAGCGACCATGCCTTTGGTAAACTTGGTTGCCATGGTGTTGGTGTAATCATCAAACTCTCTATCACTTGCCCATTTAAAATTAAACGCCAATGCACATAGCATTGATAAGACGATTCTTGGTTGCAAAAAATCTCTTTCAGTTTGCTCAAACACTTCGATTGGCGTTTTGAATTGATATTGCGATGGAGTAGGGTAAAGTTTATTCAAAGCCGCCGGGGTACCATCACTATTTGTTCTGTATGGTTGTAAATCTCCCGGTGATGAAAGTATCAATTTGTCAACCATGGGAGGGTGGTTAGCTGCAAAGTGAGTTGCCAAAATGCCGCCAAATGAATGTCCAATTAAAATGACTTTGCCACGCTTAATTTGAGTAGTAATAATTTCATTCAGGTCGTTTAGGTGACGGTGAAATGAGTAATCTTTTGGTTTAGGCAGCCGGTCAGACAAGCCGGAGCCAATTTGATCATATAGGTAAACAGCATACCCTTTTTTTGCGACCTCTCTCAATTGAGTGATTATGGCTGAATGAATATAGCCACCTGGACCGCCATGTAAAAAGAGGATAGCCGGATTACTATTCGATGTGTCACCGGCTATAATGGTATAGGCTATTCTATAGCCATCCTGCATAATCCAATACTTTGTATCAGGTCTTGGCTGGATAGGTGGAATTGTTTGTTTAATGGGTAATAGACTCCAAATAAATATTAGTAGAAACAAGATACCGATAGTGCGAAAAGACCATTTTACAATTCTTTTAAGCAAGGATTGCTTTTGCTTTTCTTTCATTTTCATTTTGAATGCTTTTTGTAGTCATTAACATATTCCAGAATGTCACCGGGTTGACAATCCAGGGCTTTACAAATTGCATCTAAGGTGCTAAAGCGGATTGCTTTTGCTTTTCCGGTTTTTAAGATAGAGAGATTAGATATTGTCAAATCAACTCTTTCAGATAGTTCATTCAGAGAAATTTTCCGTTTGGCCATCATCACATCTAAGTTTACAATAATTGGCATAGATCAAACAGTTAAATCGTTTTCCTTTTGCATTTCAACTCCTTCTGAAAAAATAGTCGCAATCACATAGATTACCGCCGCCATTAAAATAAATGCCTGGCTATCTGCCCAAAACTGATCTAAGTTGTCGATAACATAGCCATGATGTTGCAAATTTTTAGCTGACTGTCGTGCTATGTAACTTAAAATTCCAATGGAAAAGGTATAATAGCTTATTTGCGAGATCTGTCTCGAAACAAAGCTGTTGAATGGTTTTGATAAATCAATTTTACTTACCAGAATGACGACAACATAAAACAGGACAGCTTTCAAAATCGCAATGACCAGGATAAAACTATACATACTAAAAAAGGCCCATTTACTGCGTTCATACATTTCACTTAAGTCCAGCTTCTGATATAAATTTTGAACAAATTCAGGTTTGTAAAGACTGAAAACAAAGTTGACAATCAAGCCTCCTGCTTCTATGCATAAGCCAACGAAGATTACCCAGGCAACAATCTTTAGGAATTTAAATACGAAGTTGTTTGATTTTGACATAACGGTTAAAAGTTTAGGTTATGATGCAAAAATAATAAATATTTATTGATAAACAACAAATATACATTTATATTCAAAAAAAGTTGGACTTTGATACAATGAGGTAATATAGAACCATTCGTCTTGGTTGTGCAGCCTTTTGCAATAACACCAACAAATACTAAAGTTGTAAGCCCGCTTGATTAGCTCTTAATCTTCCATTTTTCTTTCATCATGGAATAACTTATCAGGTCTAATTGGCAATAAATTCAGAGGCTACTTATTACGGCTGTCAGCTTCCTGAAAGAATGTATCGAACGCCATTTCATAACACTACTATTCACAAGCTTCCTGTTATTCTGCAACACTGAAACTGACTTTCTTACCGGTATAGCCGAAAGTCAATATCAACTCATTGTTTGCTGATAATGAACTTTCAATTTTTAAATTTTTCGAAGGCAATAGTTTAGCGGAGGAAGTCATACCATGCATTACCACACGAAAAGTCCGTTCGGCAGGTGCAGATGCAAAAGTGCCTTTACTGCCTGAAAATTCGAAGTGGTAAGTCGAATTTTCAGGCGTAATGGTAGCAGTAATTACTTCATATTGACCAACAGTTAAAGAACTCTTGCTGACCCCATCATCATCAAACAGTACGCCGGTAGAAACTTGATCTGATGCATAGTAATGCCACGTAATTTCTTTGGTGCTGTATTGTGCAGTGCTCATGATGGTATTGCCGGATGGTAGCAACGGTACCAGGCTTCCTGCTTTCACATAAACCGGAATCTTATTCAACGTTAATTCTTCTTTCAGCCAGGTATTACCAGTTAGCGGCACATTATTTTTCCACCGGTACCAATTGCCCGGAGGCAGATAGACATTTCTGGTACCGGCCCCTTTTTCCAGTACCGGTGCTACCATGATTTCTTCACCCCACATATACTGATCTTCGATGTGGTAAACAGTACTATCGCTCTGGTAATAGAAATACAACGGACTTACCAGTGGAGCTGCTTCAGTCGTTTGCAGATAACTCATGGTATAGTTATAAGGTAGCATTTCATAGCGTTGCCTGGCAGCTTCCTTTGCAATAGCGCGGTAGGGAGTATCAATAAGGGCAATCTCACTTGGAAAACTGAAAGCCCTGCTATCTACTTCGTAAAGGCCTGTACCGTGTGGCCTGAAGATGGGTGTAAACTGTGCGAACTGTATCCAGCGTACATACAGTTCATTGTCGCCGCTGCCACCGGCGAAACCACCGGCATCAGCATGTACATACGGAATACCGCTCATACTCATGCCCAGCATCACGGGCAATTGGGCTTTAAGTCCGCTCCAGCTGCGGCTTACATCACCGCTCCATGGAAAGATTCCGTAGCGCTGTGTGCCTGCAAAGCCGCTCCGGTTTAAACTGAACAATCGCTTTTCAGGATACTGCAAGGCGAACTGGTTGAACAACATCCTTGTCCAGAAATGCCCGTAAGCATTGTGTACTTCATCGGCACTGAACAACCTTGTATAACCAAAATCGGTTAGTTTATGATACAGGTCGGAGGGATGATTTTCCGGTTCACCCAGGTCGCCCCACCATCCTTCTACACCAATGTCCATTTGTTGTTTGTAGTACTTCCAGAAATGAAGCTGTGCATCATTTTGAAACAGATCTATCAGGCCGCCTTTACCGAAATAGAATTTGTTGAGGGTATAAAGTTTCCCGGTGCTGTCCACACCAAGATAGGGTTTGAATGACTCGAAGGTCCGTGTGCCTTCCAAAATAAAGGGCTCTGTGATCAGGATGGTTTGTACACCATCGGCTTTGAAGTCGGCAATCATCTTCGCAGGATCGGGCCATTTCTCTTTGTTCACCCAATTAAGGTTACCTAATGTGCCTTTAATGCTGTCACCAAACCAGAACAAATCAAAAATCACCGCATCAAATGGAATGCCTTCCTGTTTCATTCGATTATATATTTCACGGGTTTGGTTTTCGGAAGTATATCCGAACCTACTCATGAAAGTTCCCAAGGCCCACCTTGGCGGTAATGGCTGTGTGCCGGTTAGCCTGTGGTAAGCAGATAGAATATCCGGATAATCATTTCCTGTAATGAGATAGAAAGTGAGGTCGCCTGAAAAAGTGCCGTATTGCAACACCTCTTTATCCTTTTTTCCAATATCAAAATATCCTTTGGCCACATTATCAAAGAAGAGGGCATATTTTCTAGATGAGGTAATAACCGGGACTGAATAATTCAGGTTTTCTGCACCTTCTCCATATCCATAGGCTGGTGCATTGTAAAGATTGAAACGGTAACCTCTTCTGTCGAGCGGCAATGCGCGTTCGCCGCCACCAAAAAAACGTTCTCCTTTTTCCATCGCAATATCAAAACCGCGGTAGTCCTTGTCTGATTGGAATTTTATACTGACAACACTATTGTTTCTACTTATTTCCAATGATGAACCTTCATACAGTATTTCACCATTCTGCAGCCGGATTTTACCGGCATCACTTGCTGCAATTACTTTTTTTGACTTTGCATCGAAAGCAGGTTTCAGGATTACTGCATCACTGATATTCTCATTGTGTGTGTAACCATCAGGTCGGAAAGTAACCTGAACGATATTTGAGTTGTACTCCCGGAAGATCCAGGTGCCGGGTGTAAAAGTATCGGTGGAATTTGGCTGTGCGAAAGTACAGCCATAAAAAAGCAAGGTCAGAATTAACTGGAAGCCGATTCTCATTCGTATAGTTTTAAGAGAGTAAAGTAAATTATTGATTTCTGAATAGTGAATATTTTTTTCTTATCAGGAAGCTTGACTGCTTTGAATTATGATGGACATCAATAGTGTGAGCGACAATTTACTATTTATGTTTAAAGACCTAAAATGAGCACTAAGAAGCAAAGCGGCGAAGACTACCGCTTAGCAGCTTTTCGCTTAATAATCCATAATGGCAAAGAAGTACATTTTGTCGTTCTTCCACCTAAAGTTACCTATAACAAGGAATGATTGGATTGCGATATTTGCAATAAAAACGATGCCGTACATTCAATTTGATACCAGGAAAAGAATAGACATCTGGCCGGGAATTTCCGGAACGGTTTACCATTCCGAACAGGCTACTTTCGGATATTTTGACCTTGAGGCAGGGGTTGTGCTTGCCGAACATCAGCACCCACATGAACAATGGACGCATTTGATTGAAGGCACACTTGAATTCAATATTGCAGGCGAAAAGAAAATGCTGAAGCCTGGCATGGCAGCTTTCATACCGTCAAATACAACGCATTCGGCAATTGCACATACAGCCTGTAAAGTAATTGACTGTTTTCTTCCGGTGCGTGAAGAATTCAGGGCATTGGAACTAAAGGACTGATGGCCTTTCTACTGATCATCAACAGTATGGTTGATCTGCAAATTCAATAGTTGAAACAATTCACTGTATTGCGGATTGTCCGGATTCAAAGATTTTAGTTTGTTGATACAGGCAGCTGCCTTTTCCTGTTGGCTTGTTTGCAGGTAAAAATACGCAGCCCCATAGTTCAACTGTTCTGAATTTGGATACCTGCGGAGTCCTTCATTGAAAAGATGTGCAGCTTTGGCTGTACTGCCTAACTGCTGAAGATAAAGCGCGTAATTGTAATAGAACCTGTCATTGTCATACTGCAATCGGTATGCAAGTTCGAAATACTTCATGGCCTCGGTCTTGTTATTTAATTCCACCTGCAATAAGGCAAGCCTGTAGTGTATAGTGGCATTATCCGGATCAATCTTCAATGCTTGTTTGAGCACAGCAAGTGCCTTATTATTTTGGCCGGTTGCATTGTAGACTCCGGATAAATTGATGCGTGCATAATTGGCAAGGCTATCCATCTGCAGGCATCGCAGAAAATACTTTTCAGCAAGCACATAATCCTGTGCCCTGTAATAATAATCTGCCAGCATCAGGTTACCGGTTGGAAAATCAGCATGGTGATGCATCATCTGTTTCCATTCTGCGCCAGCTTTTTCATAAGCCGAAAGGTGTTCATTTCCTAATGTTTCCTGTGGAATACCAAATAATGCATTGGCTGCTGTTGCACGAACAGCTCTCACAGGATCTTTCAACAATGGAAGGGCATCCGATAGCCATGACTGTGTTGGAAAACTCAGGAGGGCAGCTGCAGCTTCATTGCGCACCATTGCGCTGCTGTCGTGCAGGCATTTTCTTATTGCACTAATACGCTCTTCTGTGATAATGTTTCCCATATAATTGACTGCCGTAGCGCGAATGATTTCCGTTACGGAAGTATCGTGCAGCAGCCTGTTTAAATGAATGAATGCATTGTCATCAAGCAAACTGCCCGGGATCAAATCATCGGAATAATGAACCCGCCTCGTTGGGCCATACCACTTTACGATGGCATCGGCTGCCCATTGGCTTGATTTATTTTCATGGCATTTGTTGCATGCATTCGGCACAGCATACTTCACACTTTGATCGGGGCGAGGAACACGGAAACTGTGATCGCGTCTCACATCATTACCCATATAGATACGGGTAGGCATGTGGCAACTGATACACTCCGCTCCGGCAGTATTTACCGTATGGAAATGATGAGTTGCAGCATCATATTTTGGCTGATGACATTGCAGGCAAAGTTTATTTCCTGCGGCAATTGTTCTTCCGGTATGCGGGTTATGGCAATTGCTGCACTTCACGCCCCTGTGGTACATCTTACTTTGTGTAAAAGATCCGAACTCATAGTCCTCCTCTTTGAACTGTCCATCTGCGAAATAGTTTTCAGTAGTAGGAAGGGTAGGAATGAAATTGTCGAGTACTTCTGAAGAGTGAATCATATCAGCAGCAACTTCCATTCTCCTGGCATGGCATTGCACACATCCTGACAGTTGCTGCTTGTTGTTTGCCTCCTTGTTCAACAGGAGATAGGAGCCTGCTACTTTTTTTCCTTTATGATAGGAGGTCGTATTAATATACTCCATATGGTGTTTGCCCATGCCGTGACAGCTTTCGCAACTAACAGTCAGGTGACTAAAAGTAGTATGATAGCTGTTGCGCTCTTCATCATAATTACGCTGCAAGCCGGTGGAGTGACAACTGGCACACATAGAATTCCAGTTCTGCGACTGCCTGGTCCAATGAAGCCAGTCGCTGTGGTCAATGACCTGCCCGTTGTATTGGTGAAACCATTTTTTCTTTATCACATCATAAGATACCCTGGGTACCTGCATTCTTCCCCCGGGAAATTCAACCAGGTATTGTTGCAGCGGATAGTAACCGAAGGTGTACTTCACTTCATAATCATGATTTCTGCCATCCTCACCTTCTGTGTTGATGAAAAATTTTTCGCCACGTTTGAAAAACCTGCTGGTAATGCCGTCGGCTTTATAGCTTGCCTCATTAAAATCTCCTGCAACGGTAGTGTCATTTGCCACCATCATGGCCCGGTAGTGGTCTGATGCCAGCCATTCATTGTATTCTTTCTCGTGGCATGTACGGCAGGTCTCCGGGCCGACAAATGAATTGTTACCGGAAAGGGCAGGGGGAGTATCCGAACTGTTTTTTTGTTTGCAGGAATGAAGGCTGATGGCAGCAAGATAAATACCGAGCGAAATAAAAAGCAGCAGAATGATCAACTGTTTGCGCGAACTCATCAGGGTACTAAGTAAAGCATGAAAACGGCAACTTGTGGCGAAATAAGTTTCTGCTTTTCCTTTCTGTAAGGCAGTTCTGTGTTTTTGGAATATACCATTTAAATACCGGTGAAGCTCAGCGAAATGCCCAGCTCATCATCAAATCCTTCGAGGTTGGTGATGTTCAGTTTTGAAATAGAGAGGCTGCCCTTTACCATTACAGAGAATCCTTTTCTGTCGTTGGGATTAAGCCTTAAGATAGAGAAGGCGAAGTTAGTAGGAAAATCGATGTTGTTGAAATTGGCGATCATGTCAATATTCATATTCATCACATTGCTGTTGTTATTCAGTACATCATAAATGGGTATGGTACCGCGCAGGCTTAATACTTTGCCCAGGTTTTCTCCGGTAGGCACAAAATCAGGATTGGTCATGGCCAGGCTCAGGTGATCGGTAATCAGGAGCACTTCGAAGGCGCCTGTATTTTTGTCGAGGTGAATTTCTACAATGGTAGTTGCCCAGGCTACCGGTTTACCTTGTAACGAGGCATAGATCTGCATGTTGGTATTCATGATGGCTGCTTGTTGTCCATAGGAAAGTAGCGGAAGAAACAGCAAGGCAAGATATTTTAGTTTTCTTATCATGATCAGCGATTTTAAACTGAATTAACCAATCCGGTAATTTATGTTCCTGTTTAGATAACTAAAGCCGGAAAAGTTTCTTTCAAAGTTAGGAGGTTTCAATCAATATTCAACTGAGATTGCAAGGTATCGCGGAAATCCGGCGCATGTATAAATGTGGATTTGTGATTTTGTAACTGCGGAGGAGGATGGAATTATTATATCAATAAGATGCATGGAATGGATTCTACGAGCATTTTTCTTTCTGTTTATATAAGTGCATTCCCTTTTTATTTGTGGTTACCATGTTTGACCTTAGAATACACAAATGTGGAGTTGCATCAGGGAAGATTAATGTATATTTTTCTCTGTGGTTTCTGTGGGTACATTTTTGAAACCACTGAGGACGGAGGCGGAGTCGCATTAAACGAGATTTGTATCAGTATTTTTATTTTTGATTTTTGGTTATCATTTTTGAAACCACAGAGTGCACGGAGGCGGAATCGCATTAAGGAAGATTAATGAATATTTTTTTCTGTGTGCTCCGGGGGTAGATTTTTGAAACCACAGAGGTCACAAAGATGAAATCGCATCAAGGAAGATTGATGTGTATTCTTCTCAGTGCGTTCTGTGTTTACCTGTTCTTAGCCACCGAGAATACAAACAATGCATTGCAATAAACTGAACCAATATCGATAATTCCTTCGTGCACTATGTGGTTACCTGCTCTTCACCACAGAGAATACAAACCAGGCATTGCAATTAACCGAACTAATATCAATAATTTTCTCCCTCTGTGGTTACCTGCTCTTAGCCATAGCGTATACAAACAAGGCATTGCAATAACCCGAACCAAAATCAATAATTTTTTCCCTGCGCTCTTTGTTTACCTGTTCATCATGTAGTCAGTAATCACCAATTTATCTATGGCAACTACCTCATTGTCTTCCATAATCCGAATAAAATAAACCCCTGCAGGCAAATTGTTACGGTACAGTGTAAACATCTCGCCATGTATATTGGTTACTTCATTCACCGGCTGCCCTAGAAAATTAAACACAGTAAGACTTGCATTATTGAAAATACGATCTGACTGCAAAGTAGTTTGCTTAGAAAAAGGGTTGGGGTATATTCTTATTCCTGCCGCCCGGTTAGAAATGGTGTTAACACCGGTAATGTTTATGTTATTATACCGTGCTACTGCGAAATCTAAATTGCCGGCAATAAGCGCATAGCCTGCCACTACAATTTTCCCATCTGATTGTAGCGCAATAGACTGTCCCTCACAAGAACCTCCGATAGTGGTGGTGACGATTCCATCGGCATCAAAAGTATTATCCAAACTGCCATTTGTTTGGTAACGTAATAGAACAACAAAAGAGGTAGTGCCAATGGTGCTTAATCCAGTCACTACAATTTTGCCATCGCTTTGTATGGCCAATGAACGTGCACTCTCATTATAACTCGCAACATCTATGGTAACTATGCCATCCGTATCAAATGTGGGGTCTAAGGTTCCATTGGTGTCGTAACGCATTACTAAAAAATTACTATTAAGACTATCGAGGGAAATACCAGCTACTACAATTTTTCCATCAGGTTGTACGCCAACAGAATATACTCGGTCAATAAACCCGGAAATATCTGTGGTAACTATGCCATCCGAATCAAAAGTAAGGTCTAGACTGCCATCGGTGTTGTATCGTACTACTGCTGCATCAACGACAGCATTTAAGGATCTATATCCTGCGACCACAATTTTACCATTTAATTGAAGTGCAATTGACAATCCCTCGCTTGAATTTCCAATTGCTGATGTTACTATTCCATCGAAATCAAAATTGCTATCCAAACTGCCATCCGTATTGTAACGCACTACTACAAAAGCGGCACTGGAACCCGCCACCACAATTTTTCCATCAGGCTGTATGGCTATGGCAAATCCATAATCACTGGAGTTTCCGATAGGAGTGGTCACTTTCCCATCGGTATCAAAGGACACGTCTAATGTGCCATCGGTGTTATAACGGACTACCACAATATCATTGTTTGAGCTGATGCGCCCATAACCGGCCACTACAATTTTTCCATCAGCTTGTATGGCAACAGAATTACCGTAGTCATCATCATTTGCAATATCGGTGGTCACTTTTCCATTGCTGCCAAAGCCGGTATCTAAACTGCCATTGCTATTGTAACGGATCACTGCAAAATCCAGGTCACTGCCATTATCACTATATCCCGCCACTACAATTTTGCCATCACTTTGTATGGCTACTCCATTTCCCACATCACTGCCACTGCCAATAGCTGTAGTCACTTTTCCATCGGTATCAAAGGTGAGATCCAATGAGCCACTTTGAGCAAAAGAAGTAAGCTGCCATGCTATGCAGGTTATAAATAAAAACGATGCTGCGATAAGATTGAATTTGCTTTTCATGTTGTTGGTTTTATTTTGCTTACTCGTTTCCTTTACCGGTATCGCTGTGTATTTTAATGTGTTTCCGATGATTCTTTGTTTTTGCAAGTCATTGTGGAACGTTAAGCGTTGTTAAGGTAGTGTATTCTATTGATTGATGTTTGTTCGATAGGAGTGGAACCTAAAATTAGTTCTGCATAAGTGATCAACTTTTTTTTGAAGTAAATGCAAGGAAAGTTTGATAGCCTTTGTCCTACGTAGTTTTAAAGTAGATGCAAAGCAATTTCCTGGAGGTGGCATTTCAACGGTTTGCAGCTACAAGAAGTTGGCTATTTTTACTACTAAACTTCATACGAAGCACTGAACCGCCAATTTCTTGAAAGTGCAGTTATGGGGCTGTGTTTATTTCATTTGTGATAGTTCAACTTTCGAAGGATTTCATTTTTCACATATTTCTTTTAACTTGTCTAGTGCCTTTGGGTAGGTCTGTTCCATATAATCTACAAAGTCATCTGTAGTATCTAAGTCAACTGTAACCTTAGTAATTCCGTCGTTTTCTTCAAACGTATAATTTTCAAATCCGTTTGCCCATTTTTCCACTTCTGGTCCTTCTGTAATTTCCTTGTCAGCTTTTACAAGACCATAATGTTGAATCGAAACAAATCGGTTGGGATTGTTTTCAACTATCCTGGAAACCATACCTCCTTTTTCTCCTTTCTCATCTACTCCAATAAATAGCATTTTATTTCCCTTGTCCCAACTTCCTTCATAAGTAGATGTTGGGTTAAACAAAGAGGTCCATTGCTCATAAGTTGATTTATTGTTAATGCCAAGCATAAAGTCAAATATCTTAGTGACAGGTGCATTGATGCTTACTTGGAATTGTAGCTTTTTCATAATTTAATTTTAGTTTAAATGAATTTCGGGTTGTTATTTTTCGTCATGCTTTGCAGTCGGTTAACGTTTTAGCAGGTTCATTAAGTTGGCGATTTCGGAACAAAAATTTCATTGAACCACTGAGCCGCCAATTTCTTGTAGTTGTTGTCATGCGTTCGCGCTTATACTTGTTGAAGGTACAACTGTTTGAAGTTTGCACCAAAGGATTTTATAAGCTCGTGATGGTGTCGCTTGAGTTATCTGGTATGGGCAAAAACTAATATTTCTGAATAATTATTTTTCTAGATATAACATCTTCGCCAGTTTCAAATTTTAAGATGTAAATACCATTCGAAAGAGCTTTGGTTTCGAGCTTTTGGGAATGTTGCCCGGCACTTTGCATTATTGGCGGGGTTGATAAAACTTCTGAACCTAAATAGTTATAAAGGCTAACAGATACATTCATATCCGATGGCAAGGAATAATCAATTATAATATAGCTACTTGTTGGGTTGGGGTAACAATTCACGCTGCCGGATAAGCTGGATTCAGTTACACCTGTTGCGATGCAAAGTCCGGGAATGTTTGCATCTAACCACAGCAGTCGTTTATTGATCCAACTCTTAAGTGTATCAAGCTCGGCATTGTATGTAGCAGGAATGGGTTCAAGTTCCCAATCAGGTCCGGTATTGCCAAGTAAAGGCCATTTTTGAAAATGCCTTGCCTGGGCATTTTGTGCTATGGTACCTATACTGTCAATGTATGAGAAAATAGTTGATGTGTTCAGCATGTTTTGCCTGTATTGCTCGTAGGTACACCTCAGCTCATTTTGAAAAGTAGTATCCTGCAACAACCTGATATACCAACCGGTAGAATTATTGTCAACGTTGCAGTCATTGATATGATGTGCCCAACCGGCGCCCTGCAAGTCGTTAAAAAAGCAGTAATTCTGATTTTTAAAACTCCAATCAAAGTCCCATACAGGACCTGCTTTTAACTTGCCACCGTTTGAGAATTTATCTTTATGGAAGAAAACACTCTTTTTGAACCCATCCGCATTTCTCGATAACTCGTTAACAAGGAAATAATCTATAAAGGATGGTACATCCAGATACTTTCTATACCCTTCGTTAAAGTCAGCAAAATTAGTACTGTATAGTGCTGTTTCCAGACTGTCAATGTAAGAAGCAATATAAGCTTTTTGTTGAGGCTGAATTGTATCAGGTTTAGGATATTCGTAAACAAAATGCACATCCAAACCAGGATGGTCTATTGGTGAATAATTTGATTGAAAACTATTGTTTGCATCCCAATAGTTTTGTTGTAATATATATCCACCGGTTAACTCATCTCCAATAGTATCAGCACCGGTTAATTTTGCAATAGCTACACGATTGGCATCTCGCCTGATTTTTTCTCCTATTACATAAATCCCTTTATAAGAACTATCGATAAGAACTTCGCACAGTTGAGCCCTCACGCTATAGTTCCCCATTTTTCCAAAAAGATTAAAGGCAAGCAGATTTCTCATTAACGAACGGTCGTTATAATTGGACAGCAAAACCCAATCATTCTCAGGCGGCATTCCCAATATCTCCACATTATTATTTTCCCCTATTGAATCTCGTGTTTCTATGTTATAAGGCCGCTGAGGATATGTTGCTGATGTATTTCCCCTGATTTCAATGCCTATATTACCGCTGTAAACATTTGAACTGTCAGATACATAAGTCATAGTGTTAGGTCCATTGTATTTGATGTCCATCAGGCAGTTGACTTTCGTTTCCGGAACAATGGTTTGACCTAATGTGTTTATCATTACAATCGGTAGATCTGAGCTGTCAAGAACAACAGCTCCTAAATCTGTTATACAAATTTCAAATGCTCCACCACCACCACCCCATTTCCAGGCTTGTATGTAAATGTTTTGTCCCGGAGTAAGGTCGTATAAAGCAAGGAAAGATAAATAACCGTTACCTGCATCATCATCACAACCGATAATACTGAGATTGTCGCACGTGCTGCCGGCCCAGGCAGCTATGCCCGTATCATTTATGCTTCCGCCAATGGTTTCTAAACTCAAATTGCCGGAGGCAGGAACCTGCAATGAATACCAAATATCGCCACCCGCAAACCAGGAACAATTTGGAGTGTAGGCGGAACCCGGATAACCCGTATTGTCAACAGAAATACATTGGATGGTGTCGATTGGAATTGCATTGCATGGATGAATGCCCGGCAAAAGAGGCGTATTACAATTTCCTATAGTAGAAAATACGCTACCGGTATCCGGAGTGTTACCATCCTGAAAAACAATATTCCATGACGAATCCTGCAATTCATATGAATTCTCATTTTCATAGTCTCCGGCACTATAAATTAATTCCAATATATCTCCGTTGCATACTGGAATAGCTACCGTGCTACCGGTATTGATTGCGCTGAATATTCCAATGGAAAGGCTGTTAATAAGAACCTCCAGAGTAGCACCATTCCAACCATCTCCATAACTGTCGTGCATGGTAAGGTTATAAGTGCAGCATTGTGCTTTTGAGCTTGTGCTCTGTAAGCACAATACGAAAATGAGCGCAAAGATTATTATTATTTTATTCATCCTGATTTTTGAAAGATTATAGTGTCCAGGTCAAAACCTGTTGCATATTCGAGCGAATTAGAATTTCAAATGTACGGAGTTTGAAGGTGGGCATGTGACGCATAACGAATGGGGTTTTGCGTTGGTGGGCATTTGAAACAACCAACTGAATGCCCGCAATAAAGTTAACTAAATGATACACTTTTTTGTTCGAACTTCGTGTACACTAATGCAAAACCCATGTTCAACACAGGATTAAATCGCTGCTCCGCTATGCACGTTTAATCCTTATATATTAGCAGCATAGCTTTTCTCATTTATATGTAAGAATAAGAATGAAAATACTCGGTAGATCCCAGATACTAATGTCCGCCTCTTGTCCAAGAAAGAATTTCGGTAAGTGCAAGAACGGCTGTCGCAATCACAATTGCCCATGTCGCTCGGATCAAACCAGCAGTTTGTCGGGAAGTTTTGGATTCGTAGTTGAGTTTATAATCTCTTGCATCATCAGTGTCTTTCTTTTCTTGAACATACCCTCCACTATTAAACCACATTAACCCTTCAAAACTTAACCTTACTTGCTGTGGTTCACCCTTTAAATTAGCAAGGGCTTGAAGCACTTCGATTTTGCCATCTTTCTCAAGAAACAAAATCATCGATAGACATTCACTCCTGTAAATGGAACGTGAATCCATGTGCTTCCAAAATTGTCCGTATTCAACATATTCGCCGATATAACTGTCGGCATCGCTATTTCTAAAATAGAAATTTGAAAGGAATCGCAATGCTTCATCTAATTTTTCTTCATTGCTTGAGTCTCTTAAAGAAGATGAAGGATCGTTGCCCTCTCTGGTAACCATAACATACTTATTATTTTCCATTAATCTGGCTTTTTTATTTCCTTTAATCTTTATGTTAGCCGCATGTGCTACTGTTCGTTCGAAGATGTGTCCTATCATATCTTGCAGAACTTTATTTGTTAGCGTTCACGAAACTCATCAATTTGTTTTTCCTCTCCATTGTCGTTAGTAAATTTCCAAAATGTCCAACCGTTTTCTGTCGTGTCAGGATTTGCACCAAATTCTACTTTTACCACTTGCGCTGCTGCACTCGGACTGTCATAAACTTTTCCTTTATAAAATAGTTTATTGCTTGAGGGATTGAATGAAGCATCAGCTCGGTTATTTTTATATTTCCCGAAAACAGGAATGTTGGATGATTCATCAAGTTTGATTTCCTCATAAAATAATTCTTTGATTTTGTCAAGTGGTGAAATAATATGTTGCTTAATAATTTCAAACATTTTGTCGCAACGGTATTCAAGAAAAAACTTAAAGTCGTTGTCAAATCCACCAGTCAAGAGGTCAGGGGGAATAAGATGATTCTCCAATGTCTTGTCAAAGTTTTGATTCCCTTCTTTAATTTTATTTAAATATTCGGAAGGTTTTTGGTCGCTAATTTTTATGTTGAGCTTTTTAGGAACTAAAGTTCTGTTAGCGACACAATCAATAAAATCTTTGTCAGCTTCGCTGGAAAGAAGATCGTCTAAATATGCTTTTGGGAAAATGTGATGGTCTTCAAGTTCAGAATTCAGTGAAAGTTTGCTGTCGTTGTTCCAATCAATGAGTCCACCAGAATGATAGTTTATTAAATTCAAGATGCCTTTGTAAACTGCATTGCCTTTCCTATCAAAAGAATAAATATCTGCTTGACTTAGAATTTGAATCTTTGTCAGTTTGTTAAAGAAAGAAAGGGAAGATATTTTCTTGCCTTTAGCAATATTTGTAAAGATGGTTGAATCTTCAATAATTCTTTCGTTAGAAGAACCCGAATACCGAAGAGAGAAAGCAGAATTAAAATACCAAAACGCAAGAAATTCCTTTTGCGATTGATTCATCTTATGAAAACTACCGTTTAATTCTTTCAAGAAAATCATCAATGGAATCAACATGTTTTCATAAGGCATCCATTCCTGTGAAATAATAAATTTGTTTTCATAAAGAAAGTCAAGCGATACTTTGTAAAAGTCACAAAGTTTGTCCCACCAGGTAATGAAGTCCTCTGCTTTTAGCTCGGCTAATATATAATTGCGATTAATTTCTTTTGGGGAACTTTTTATGTAAGCAATTGCTCGAACAATTATTTCTGGAACAAGAGAATAATTTGGGTATTTCTTTTGAAAGTCTTCAATCTTCTTTTTCAAGTTGAAGTTGCCCGTATAAAGTTTGGCTGCAAGAATGTCAATAAAGTTTAATTGAACACCTCTTGTATTACTCCGTTCAAAGAAAGTCACAAATTTTTCCAAACTCATATCAAGCAAGTAGAAGGATAGAAGTTTTTCTTGTTTGAATAGTTCGGTTAATTTTTTCTTTAAGTAGCGATACTTTCTGAATTCTGCTTTTTCGTCAAAGTCGACTGTATCGCAAAATGATTTGTAATACTCTGTTGCTTTGAAATATTTTTCTTTTACATCATCGTCATCAAGATTATCATTGTCCATTAGCCACACATCGGAAAGTTTGATTGAAATTCTTTTTGAATCTTGTGAACCGTCAAAATCAAAAAGCAATTCTTCAAGTTCCACTTTATCAAATGGTGTAGTTTCCAACTCAAATTCGTTTTTCGCAACAAACCAAACTGGGTCAATGCCTTTGATAGCACGAAAGATTGAAGTAATTCTTTGTTGTCCGTCAAGTGCCAATCGGAAATTGGCTTTATCAAGTTTCTGTCGTTTAAGAATCTCTTGCATTGTGATAGTCTTTACAACTAAAGCAGGTCTTCGTTTCCCTTTAGCTGCTTTTGGTCTGTTGTCTACCTCACGAACTGCAATTTCAAATGATGGAATTCCATAAATAATGGCTCCAACAAAAATATCTTTTACAAGCGAATCAAAAAGGTCATAAGTTTTGCTGATTTCCCAAACAAAGTCACGCTGGAATTCTGGCGATACAAGTTTTCCAGCATCAATGTCTTTGATTAAGTTTTCTAATGATTGTGTTTGCTCCATTGTCTATTTTTTATTCTGTCGGTTGATGTTAGCACTGTCGCCACAGCATTTCGGCTAACGTTTTGCAGCTACAAGAAGTTGGCGATTTCGAAGCACACAACTGTCAGCAACCACAAATTTTAATACGAAGCACAAAGCTTCAATTAACCACTGAACCGCCAATTTCTTGTAGGTGTTGTTATAGGTCGTTTTTCTTTCAGTCATTTGTTACGATATATCTTGTTGTCAAATAGTCGAGCCATTTTTTGTAGTTGCTGTCAGGGCAATGTTTGCTTAGTAGCGCAAAGAAATCTTCATAAGTCAATGCGATAAATTTGTTGTCATTGTTAGTAAGCAAGTTAATATACTCTTTGCTTGTATTAATAAAATGTGAATTGTCTGCTGGAAATAAAGTCAAGGAAGTAAAGTGTTGGAATTTATTGTTGTCGGCAAGCAAGATGCTTTCTCCAAGAATGTGGTTTCTCCATACTTGTCGAAAATTGTCAGTCGGTAAAATTTCAATTGCATTTTCTTTGTAAAGTCCGCATCTGTTGGTTACGGAAAAATACAATGAGTTTTTGTCGTTAATATCTTTTTCTTGTTTGGAATGTGTCTGAAGTTTATATTCCTTTTCAGTGTATTTTACTTCAATTCCAATCATTCCTTTCGTGCCGTCAAAATTTGTGTATTCAATATAAGCGTCAAAGGAAGTTCTGTCATTTAAATAATTTATTTTTGGTTTTGGTGCATATTCAATTTCTATTTTGTCAATGGAAATAATGTTTGATTTTACAATGTCACTAATAACGTTTTTGCAATAATTTCTGTCTTTGTCTAAAGGAATAAATATGTTGAACGGAATATGCTCACTTCTAAGTAAATTTGAATAAAGTGGTTTGTTATACTTGCGATATTTTTTAACTGCATCAAAAACTCCATAACCGTCATAGAAGTTTTTACCATTCTCGCCGTCTTCTTTTGTCAAGCAGTTGCCATAAGTGTCGAAAGGCAAGTTAAGTTGATTTGCCCTAAAAACTGATTGGTGAAGTCTTGCTCGTCTTAGAAAACCGCTCGGATCAGTTCTGTCGTCTTTTGAATATTGTTGTCCTATTTCTTGCATTGTCTGTTCGTTGTTTGTTTGTCGTTCTAAAATGCCCTATAGTATTTGAGTATGCGACACAGTGAAGTATATTTTCCCAATTCTTCTTTTGTGATAATTTTTTGAAAATTAGCAATTTGTTATTTTGAAACGGAAATATGCGAATGACGCAAACATTCCTCTAAGTATTTCCCAAAACCACTAACTAAACCCACCGACAAGTTAACATTAAATCATAATTACATAAGTGGCTAAGGGACTTTCGGATTTTTTTTACGTCGCCGTACGTTTTTTTGGTTTCTTTATAAGACTGCTTTCATCCGTACCTGTCACTCAATTCCATGGTGTGTAGCACAGATAGGATATAGATTATTGGGTGTTGCAATTGAGTATTATGTATTTGAGTAAGTGAGTAAAGAAGCATAGTGAAGATAGAATAGCAAGTGATCGGCTTCGCCGCAGCAATTTAACCATTTAGCAATTTAGCCATTTAACCACCATATGCAACTTCACCGTTTCTTTTTAGCTTCGCCCATCTATGCATTGGCTCAGACTGTTTCTCCCTTTGGCAATTTCCCTGCTCTTTGTGTATGCAATGAACAGCAGGATAGGAGCATTGCCTCCGCCCGGCAAGTTCTTTTCACCGTTTACCGGTTTCTGGCAAAACAATGAATCGGGAGTCGTGACTGCTGAGGAGATCAATATAACAGGGTTAACCGGTATCGTTAAAGTAGTCATGGACAAAAACCTGGTGCCGCACATCTTCGCTGATAACAACCACGACCTATACCTTGCTCAGGGTTACATTCATGCCAAATACCGTTTATGGCAGATGGAGTTTCAAACACATGCAGCGGCAGGCCGCATCTCCGAACTGATTGGCGAAAGGGCCTTGCCTTACGATCGTCAGCAACGCCGCTTTGGTATGGCATTCGCCGCTGAATGTGCTGAGGAAGCCATGATGGCCGATCCCATGATGAAGGAGGCATTGCTGGCATACACAGCCGGAGTAAATGCATACCTGGCACAACTGAAAACCGCACAGCTTCCGGTAGAATATAAACTGCTCGACTATCAACCCGAACCCTGGACTACACTTAAATGCGCTTTGTTACTCAAATACATGACGTATGAACTAGCAGGCCGAAGCAGCGACCTGCCGCTTACCAATATATTGAAAACCTATGGTCAGTCTGCCATTGATTCATTGTTTAGCGGAACACCATATGTGGTGGATCCCATCATCCCTGCCGGTACCGTGTGGGATTTTACTCCGTTACCCGTGCCTGCACAGCCTGCCGGTTGGATCAGCGAAGTGCCTGTGCCGGAAGACCAGCCTGCGCCTCACCCTGACAATGGCAGCAATAACTGGGCAGTGAATGGCAGCAAAACGGCAAGTGGCTTTCCGATCTTATGCGGCGATCCGCATCTCGGATTGAACCTGCCTTCCTACTGGTATCAGATGCAATTGGTGAACAAGGAGTGTAATGTGTCAGGGGTATCCTTGCCGGGTGTGCCGACTATCATCATCGGTTTCAACGAAAAAATAGCCTGGAGTGAAACGAATGTGGATGCCGATGTGCTGGATTGGTACCAGGTAAAGTTCAGGGATAACCGGTTCGATGAATATTTCTACGACAATCAATGGAAGAAAACAACAAAGCGAATTGAAGTAATTAAAGTGCGTGGCACCGATGCAGTAATGGATACAGTGATCTATACCCATCACGGCCCAGTGGTGGCGCAGGGCGACAAAGAGCTGATGGACGATGATTTTCCAAAAGGTTTTGCTATGCGCTGGCTTGGACACGATCCTTCAGTGGAATTAAAATCCTTTCTCTTGTTGAACAGGGCCGGCGATTATAAAAATTTTGTTGAAGCCATGAGTTATTTTTCATGCCCTGCACAGAATTTTGCCTATGCTGATGTGGAAAATAATATTGCCATCTGGGTCAATGGTAAATTCCCGTTAAAATGGAAGGAGCAGGGTAAGTTTCTCCTCGATGGTTCCAAACCCGAGCATGAATGGCAGGGCTGGATACCGCATGGCCATGATCCGCATGTGCTAAATCCCGCCAGGGCTTTTGTAAGTTCTGCTAACCAGCTTTCCACTGATACAACCTATCCATATTACATCAATTGGAGTATGGATGCACCGAGGCGCGGGCACAGAATCAACCAGGTGCTGGAAGCAGGAACACAACTTACAGCGAAGGAGATGATCGCCCTTCAGTTCGATAATAAAAATATGACTGCCGATTATTTGTTAGCGGATATGATTAAAGCGGTAAATGAATCTGCCCTGAATCCATCACAGTTGCAACAACTGCAAAGCCTTAAGAACTGGAACAGGATGGCTGAAGCAGGAGGTACGGAGCAAACCGTTTTTGAAGCCTGGTGGAAAAAACTGAACAATGCTATCTGGGATGATGAATTGGGGAAAGAAGGATTGCAATATCCTGATGCTGATATTACTTTGACCACCGTAAAGTTTAACAGAAATAAAAGCTGGATTGACAATAAGAATACGCCCGCTACAGAAGAGCTGCCGGCATTAATTCATCAAAGTTTTATCGAAGCGATCACGGATATGGAAGCACAGTATGGTGCTGATGTAACTAACTGGCAATGGGCTGCTGTAAAAAATACACACATCAATCACCTGTTGCGGATTCCTGCGCTGAGCAGAAACCACGTAAGCACATCAGGCAACCAGGGCATTGTAAATGCAACCGGCGGTGGACATGGTCCTTCCTGGAGGATGATTGTGGAGCTGGGCAAACAGGTAAAAGCTTATGGGATTTATCCCGGCGGACAATCGGGAAATCCCGGATCACCTTTTTATGATAACATGATTGATCCCTGGAGTAAAGGATTGCAAAATGAATTGTTGATACTACAAGATGCAAATGAAAAGAATGCCGCAGTAATTGCCACCTGGACACTTAAAAACTGATTGATGATCTTATTCCTGCTTATACTTGTAATCAGTGCTTTAGTGCAGCTTTGGCTGCCATGGTGGAGCATGTTATTAGTAGCGGCATTGCTTTCTTACTTAGCAGGAAAAAGTTACACGCATGCCATACTGAGTGCATTCCTTGCTTGTGGCATCGTGTGGCTTGGCTATGCATTGATGATCAGTGGCAGCGAAGGAAACCTGATGACGAACAGGGTGGCTGAATTGCTCACCTTGCCGTCTAGCTGGTTACTTTACCCGATTAGTTTCATCTTTGCTGCAGTAACCGGTGCCATTGGGGCATGGAGTGGTTTTGCGATAAAAAAATTCAGACAATAATTCAAACAATATAATACCGGCTTTGCAATGAACCTGAGAGAGAATATCCTGCTTGCCCTGCAATCGATACGCAGCAACCTCGTGCGCACTGTCCTCACCTGCCTGATCATTGCATTCGGCATTATGGCATTGGTGGGTATACTCACAGCAATTGACAGCCTGGAGGGTTCCATCAAAAGCAACTTTTCAAGTCTCGGTGCCAATTCTTTTTCAATCGAACAAAAGCGTGATTATGGAAGAAGGGGTGGAGGAAATAATGATAAACCCGGTCCGCCGATTTTGTATAGGGAAGCGGTACTTTTTAAAGAACGCTACAGTTTTCCTGCTATAGTATCTATTTCAGATAATGTTACCGGCATCTCTACCATTAAACATGATTCAAAAAAGACCAACCCAAATGTTTTGGTAACCGGTGTTGATGAAAATTTCCTTATCACTTCCGGAAATGAAGTTGGAAGCGGCAGGTATTTTACATTGGATGAAATACAGGAAGGTGCGCCGATGATCGTCTTAGGACAGGATGTGGTTAAGAAAATTTTTGGTTCAAAAGAAGATCCTGTTAACCAGTATGTCTCCATGTATGCCATTCGCTATCGGGTAATTGGGGTGTTAACTTCAAAGGGTTCCAGCATGGTATCGCAGGGCGATAATATGGTTTTGATTCCCATGCTGAATGCAATGCGAAATTTTATCGGCCGTGATAATTCCGTGAATATGGACGTAAATGTGGCTGCGATTGATCAGTTACAACCTGCCATTGATGAAGCTACCAGCCTGCTGCGCAATATCCGTGGATTGCGATTGAGTGAAGACATTGATTTTGAAATATCCAAGAGTGATGAATTGGCCAATGAGCTGATTGGTAACCTGCAGTATGTAACCTATGCGGCAACCTTAATTGGTATTATCACTTTGTTTGGCGCAGCCATTGGATTGATGAATATTATGCTGGTATCGGTAACAGAACGTACACGTGAAATAGGAGTGAGCAAGGCACTTGGAGCTACGAGGATGGAGATTCGGCGACAATTTCTTACCGAGGCAATTGTTATCTGCCAGATAGGTGGTCTTTTGGGAATTGTGCTGGGTATTTTAGTTGGCAACCTGGTATCATTAGTGCTTGGCGCTGATTTTATTATTCCCTGGGTTTGGATGGCGGCAGGTATTGTTTTCTGTTTTTTAGTAGGCTTAATATCCGGATTGTATCCTGCCATCAAGGCATCTAATCTTGATCCGATTGAAGCATTGCGGTATGAATAATGCGGACTAACAATTATTTTGAATTGACGGTTATTTCGAAGATTACACTGAGCGCACCCTGAGCGAGCCGAAGGGCACAAATTTTTGCTCCCTGAGCGGAGTCGAAGGGCGCAAAAATTTATCTCACTCTTCTCTAAAATCCGGCACTTCGGCTTCGCTCAGTGACCGGATTTTTTTTTCCTGAGCTAAACCGAAGATTTGTTTTGAGCTCTACCAAAGCGCACCCTGAGCGAAGTCGAAGGTTTACCCTGAGCGAAGTCGAAGGGCAACAATACCTCAAACATTATCCATCTTTTCAACAGCAAGAAATCATCTACCTGCAAAACGATACTGTACGCCCAATCCCAACAGCCGATGTACCGTACCAACAAAATCACCATAGGGAAATCCCATACCTATATTGAAGTTCACCAGGTCGAGACGGCAAGATATCCGATCAGAGAAAACATATTCGGCAGCAATAGTAGGTCCGACGGTAAAAGTCCAGTCGTAAAGGGAATAGTTGTCAGCATAGTAATCCGCATACAAATGCATGGAAGGTGTGAAGTACACCGAACCGGACAGAAAACCATTATTTCGAAACAGTAAGAACTTCATGGCAGCTCCGCTATAAATTGCAAATCCACCATCGAAATAAGAATCACCGGGAATTTCATCGGCATTCTGCGAAAACAAACCTGCCTGTAAATTTATTTTTCTGCTTAGCGCATAACTGTATTCAATATTGTCAGGCAAAAAATTTCCATACAGAAATATGCCGGGCACATAACTGTATTCAATAGCCAATCCATGTTTGAAAAGAGGTGCTTCCTGTTGTGCCAGGGAATGGGTACAATAGCTTGTAATGAAAAATAAAAGGAGTGCCCTGATCATAAATGGAAACGGTATGTAGGATGAATGAGAGACCAAGCACCTAAGTTGCATTTTCTGCTTTATTCTCCAAAGCGTAAATTTGTCATTCAATTCCGATTGTGATAGAAAAATTTTCCGCAGGCGATAAAGTGTATCTGATTCATTTAAAGGAAACAGGAGTTGTTACCCGTTTGAATGGCGCTGAGATGGTTTACGTGCAGCTTCCTGATATGGAGATACCGGTCTATTGTACGGATATCACACGAACTTTTCCACAGCAGGAATCAGTGAAAAAAAATGCAACATCCGGAAAGCCAGCAGGGCAAGCAACCGTGGTGACCAATAAAGAACCGGTAAAAAAAGGCAGCAATGAGATTTGCCTGGTTTTTATTCCGCTTAAGCTTTCATCAGGAGATATCGAAAGTTTCAGGGTTATGCTGATTAATGACACAGCCTTCTCAATCAATTTCAGGTACCGTTTTTTCCTTTCCGGCAATATTAATTTTAAATTAGACAGCGTAGTGTTGCCTGAACAATATTGTTTATTGCATGAATTATTGCTGGATGTATTAAATGAAGCACCGGAATTTGATCTGTATATAAGAGACACAAAAAATGAAGTATTGACTGGTGACCTGGCACAGAAAGTAAAACCTCAGAACTTCTTCAATAAGTCAGGTATTGTCTCTTTAACAGGTGAAGAAGGCTACATGTATAAGGTGCCGGTTCGTGCGATGAAGAAAATAGTGCCGAAAGAAATCGTGAAGCCTGCAGCTAAAATTGACGTCAGCATGTTGAAAGACATGATGATGTTTAGTCCGCCCAACAAAGATCATGAGTTGGGAACGGCCTCAGGTGAAGTTGATCTTCATATTGAAAAAGTACCCGGTTATGTTCCCGGTATGTCAAATGCGGAAATGCTCCATTTGCAATTGGAGCAATTTCAACAAAAGCTCGATCGTGCCATTGCCGGCGGACTTGACCGAGTTTATTTCATACACGGCGTAGGAAAGGGAAAACTCAGGATGGAGATTCACCGCATGTTGCAGCACCGCAAAGAGGTGAAGTCTTTCAATAACAACTATCATCCTAAATATTCATATGGCGCTACGGAAGTTATTCTTCACTAAAGTCCTATATAATTCTCCGGCTAAAAGAGGTACTGAACAATAATCAATTCATTTTTTCAAAACATTCATCCACAGGTTCGCATCTAAACGCAGATAGTCACTAAGGGTAGTACAACCTTTATATGGGTGCAGGACAAATTGGATATTGATTATTGGGTGAGAAATTGAGTATTGAAATTGAGATTGAGTCAGTGAGTATATTAAAGCAGCGTAGTGATTACAGAACAGCAAGTGATCGGCTTCGCCGCAACAATTTTACCATTTAACCATTTAACCATTTAACCCACCGGTCACTCCCTGTCAAATAATGTATTTTGTGCCCGAAAACAAACTTCATTTGTTCCTTAGAAATTGAGACTGATAAAAAAATATGGCCTGATATACTTCCTGTTGTCTGTAGGATGCCTATTGCTTTCTTACCAGACTACTACCATTAACCAGGAACAAAAAGAATTAAGAAATGCCGCAATTAAATTATCTGCAAGCGTAAAGGCAATTCAGCGTGATATGGAATTGAAACTTCCGGATAGTGTGCTAGCCGGAATGATACGAGATCAATCATACTGGAACAGGGTAGCATTGTTAACCACCTATCCATATGAGTTGTTGATTTATCACGGCGACTCCTTGCATTTTTGGACACAGAATATTGTGATTCCTCCCTATTCATCCATTTCTCAAAAGGAGGGAACCGGTTTTCAGAAATTCAATAATGGTTTCTTCCTGGTTATTCAGCAGTTTATTTCTGATTCGAATGAAACCGTGCCATGGTATGCTTTGGCATTGGTGCCGGTCAAGTATGAGTACCAAACGTCCAACAGTTATCTGAAACCGCATTTCAGCGATTGGTTCAAGGTGGCGAACTATTTTAAAATCTCTGCAGAAAAGGTTGAAAATTATCTTCCGGTAAACGATGCTTCAGGAGAGGCGTTGTTCTATGTCGGCATTGATCCGGCTGACTATTCAGGCAGAGCAAGTGCCCTGGCATTGGTGCTTTTTCTTGCAGCACTGGTTTTATTTACATTATTTCTCAATCACCTGTTAAGGCAGTTGCCTGATAACTGGTTTGTCTGGATACAACCGCTGATTTTAGCAGTGGTTTTTCTCTTGTTGTATGTTGCAATGTCCAACAAGGAGATCCTTCCGGACGGAGTGAAGAATTGGAAGATTTTTGATGCAGATCTTTTTGCTTCCGAAGGAGTAGCTTCTTCTTTAGGTAGCCTGGCTATACAACTCCTGTTTCTTTTTTGGGCATGTGTATTCATTACCAATAATGTGCAGATCCGTATCCGGATGGAGCAGGGATCATTGCTAAACTATATCGTGCACCTGCTTGGATACTCTGTCATATTCTTCCTGAGTATTTATATGGTGGATGTGATACGTGCCCTGGTACGTGATTCAAAAATTGAGTTTGTTTTCTTCAACCCGCTTCAACCTGATTATTACAGCATACTTGGGGTGGTTTGTATTGCCCTCATCTTCATCTGTCTTTTTCTGCTTTCGCTGAAAATTATCTCTACCATTCAGCGTAAGCCATTAAAGCCTCTTGATAACGGAATTGTATTATTGATCTGCACCACGCTGGCATTTCTATATTACCTGGCTTATGATACCGGCATTTCCGGTATTTGGGTAATGATCTGGATCAATGCACTCATTCTCTTACTCCCACTTTTCAGTATGCGGGTGCATGGAGGAGTTAACTTTGCAAGGTTGTTCCTCTTGCTCGTTTTTGTTTCTGCATCAGGCGCTGTATTGTTGCTGGTGTATGGCGAGAAAAAAGAGCAGGAAACCAGGATCAATTTTGCCCGCAAGCTGATTAATACAGAAGATAAAGTGACGGAATTCCTGCTGTCTGATTTGCAGGGAAAAATATCGCGTGATCCTTTCGTAGTTAATTTTTTTAAATCCGAAAATGATTCAGGAACCGGTTTGACAGAACACCTGCATCAGCAATATTTCCAGGAAGGATTCAGCAGGTACCGCATCCGGTATTTCCCGGTTGATTCTAATGGCTACTCTTTATCCGGAAGAGATGAATATTTTGGCTTTGTTACTGAAAAAGGATTGAAGTCACTCAAATCGGAAATCATCGAAAATGAATTGTATCATTCAGCATCAGCTTCAGGAAGTTTCAGTTACTTAGGCGAGTATGTAATATTTGATGGCGAAACAGCGCTTGGCAAGTTATATGTTGAGCTCACTGCCGATGCTTATAAAAATGCAGGGGTGTATCCGCAATTGTTACTGGAGGACAAAGACAAATTACCCATAGAAAGTAAGGGATATTCTTATGCAGTATATCATATGCAACATTTGGTAGAACAGCATGGCGATTACTTTTACGAGTATCATATAAAATGGACATCGGATGAAAGCAGGGAGTACCGCTATGTGACCTATCATGGATACAATCACCTGGTGTATAACAGGGGAAACGGAATAGTGATTGTGGTATCTGACAAGGCGAATTGGTTCCCGTATTTCACTTCCTATTTCTCTTTTCTGTTTGTGGTATTTTTCAATATCACCCTGCTGGTGCTTTTGTTCAATGTCATCAGCATCAATCCAAGTTTTAGATCTATCAGGGCTGTAGTCAGGATTGCCTCTTTACGCATGCTCATTCATGGTTTCTTTATGGTTTTTATACTGGCCATGTTATTAATTATTGCCTATGTAGCAGGTTGGTTTTTCATCAACCAGTTTAATGAGCTTTCCAGGCAAACAGTAATTGATAAACTAAACAGGGTAGCGGAGTCCGTACAAATATTGTACGACCAGTCTGCAGGGGAGAAAAATGCAGAATCTTTTCAGAACCAGCTTCGCAGAAACATAAGTGTATTTGCTGAGGTACAAGATATTGATATCAATTTTTTTGACCTCCAGGGTAACCTGATGGTAACCAGCCAGAGAAGTTTTTTTGATAAGGGACTTGTATCAAGAAAGATTAATCCTGTCGCTTTTAAAGAACTCTCCGAAGAAGGGCCTACGGTATTGGTTAAAGAAGAAGTAGTAGGCACCCTTAACTTCTTTTCCGGTTACCGGATCATACGGGGTGCTTCCGGGGAAGGCGTGTTGTTGATTCATGTGCCTTATTTCAATTCAAAAGCAAACCTCAATGAACAAATTGGATTTTTCTTTGTGGCTTTGGTAAATGTATTGGTACTTGCTATCATCATGGCGGGCTTGTTGGCACCGTTAATTTCAAGGCAGATTACACGCAAGCTGTCGCTGATAGGAGAAAAGTTTAAGCAGGTAAAAATCGGTTCGGGTAATGAATTAATTGAATGGCATGCAAACGATGAGATCGGAAACCTGGTGGCAGAATACAATAAGATGATTGCGCAGCTGGAACGCAGTGCGGAGAAGCTTGCTAAATCGGAACGGGATATGGCATGGCGTGAGATGGCTAAGCAGGTGGCGCATGAGATTAAAAATCCACTTACGCCAATGAAGCTTGGCATACAACACCTGCTGCGTGCCTATGAACAAAATGCACCTAATCTTCCGGAGTTGGTTAATAAGGTTTCGAATACTTTAATTGAACAGATCGATAACCTGAGTCATATTGCCAATGAGTTTTCAAATTATGCGAAAATGCCGAGGGCGGTAATTGAAGAAATCAATGTCAATGAAATCGTTCGCACTGCTTGCAACCTACTCAAGGAGGGGGAGGAAGCGGAGATCCATTTGCATGCAAATGCAGAACAATACATGGTTGCTGCGGATAAGAATCAATTACTGAGTGTTTTCAATAACCTGTTGCTGAATGCAGTTCAGTCTATACCGGACGACCGGCAAGGAAGGGTGAATGTAATCACAGAAAATACGGAAAGCATGGTGATCATTTCTGTATCTGATAATGGAATTGGTATTTCCGCTGAAGAAGCAAAGAAAGTCTTCATCCCAAGCTTTACTACCAAATCTTCCGGTACAGGATTAGGCCTTGCAATTTGTAAAGATTACGTCAATAGTTTTGGAGGAACGATTGACTTTGTTTCGGAAGAAAATGTAGGTACTACATTTTTCGTAAGATTACCGGTAATACAAAATAGCTGAACTTTTTTCGACCGCATTGCTTCATGGGAAATGAAATAGTGATCGATAGGCGTTTGTGATTTCCTAGATACAGGATCATTCCTCTTCGACTAATCAGTATTAATATTTCCGGTCACCATACTGATACCGCGCCTGCGACGAATTGGATATTGAAAATGGAGTGTTGCATGGTGAAAATCTGTGTATTGAGTATTGAGTATTGAGTACGTGAGTAAAGTAGCGTAGTGATTACAAAATAGTAAGTGATCGGCTTCGCCGCAGCAATTTAACCATTTAACAATTTAACCATTCAACCCCCTAAATTATACCTTTGCGCTGAATCTAAATCGCACGGTTGAAAATACTCATTATACAAACTGCTTTTATTGGTGATGTGGTACTTGCAACGGCGCTGGTGGAAAAATTGCATGCTTTCGATCCTGCTGCCGAAATTCATTTCCTGTTAAGAAAAGGAAATGAATTATTGTTGTCGGAACATCCAGTGATTAACAAAGTATTAATATGGGATAAGAAACAAGGCAAATACAGCAACCTGTTCAAGCTATTATTTGAAATCAGGTCAGCAAAGTATGATGCCGTAGTAAACTGTCAGCGCTTTGCAGCTTCTGGCTTTCTCACCGGTTTTTCCGGAGCAAAAAGCAAACTTGGTTTCAAAAAAAATCCGTTTTCATTATTGTTTAGTGAAAGCTACCCTCATAAAATCGGAAAACGGGACGATGTTTTTTTTCTGCATGAAGTCGAGCGCAACCAACTGCTCATTTCAGGAATCACAGATCAGCATGCAGCTGCACCAAAACTCTATCCTACTTCTGATGATTTCACTTTTGTGGCAGGATATAAAGAACAACCCTACGTCACGATATGTCCGGCATCTGTTTGGAAGACCAAAGAACTACCGTTGGCAAAATGGATAGAGTTAATTAATGTCATTCCAGGCTCTTATAGAATCTTTTTGCTCGGTGCAGCAGGAGATAAGCTTATAGCTGAAGAGATTGTGCAGAAGTCAGGCAATGCACAAATCACCAACTGCTGCGGTGCTTTCAGTTTCTTACAAACGGCAGCATTGATGAAGGATGCCGCCATGAACTATACCAATGATTCTGCTCCACTGCATTTTGCTTCCGCGATGAATGCAAGAGTAACAGCTGTCTTTTGTTCTACAGTTCCGCAGTTTGGATTCGGACCGTTGTCAACGGAAAGTTATATACTGGAAGAGGAGTCGGATCTATATTGCAGGCCTTGTGGATTACATGGTTATAAAAGCTGTCCGGAAAAGCACTTTGATTGTGCCAAAAAGATTCATATGAAAACCTTTCTGCCAGGATAAGCGGTCTTGAAGAATCACACAACAGTAATTTGAAACTAATTTTCTTCCGGATTATCAAATTTCCCGGCATGTTGTGGTACGGTACCAAAAACATGGTCCCACATTGGAGAAGAAACGCCGAAGCCTTTGTCGGGTGACTTGTAGTGGTGCAGGTGATGATATCTCCACCATGCTTTCATAAATTTAAAAGGTGGAGCCATTGCATGAATGGCATAATGCATGGAACCGTAGGCCAGGTAGCCGCTTACAAATCCCGGGAAAAACATGTATGCATTTTCACCAATGATCAGGTAAAAGGTGGAGAATAAAAAAGTAGCAAGCAAAAGGGAAGGAACCGGGGGCATAAATAGTCTTTCTTTATCTCTGGGAAATTCATGGTGAACGCCATGTGCAGTATACATGAATTTTTGCACCTTCGGATTTTCTGAATGAAGATGAAACACAAACCGGTGCATCAGGTATTCAAAAAAAGTCCAGAAGAACATGCCCGAAAAGTAATAGACTGCAACCATGTACCAGCTTATATGCAATCCAAACAGACTGTAACCCAGCATCGCTAAAATCAATGGGACATAGATGCTGAAAATAACCTGCGGGCTTGTTTTGGTAAAAACTTCCAACCGGTTGGATTGGAACATTTTAGCCTGCCCTTTATTCTTAATTTTCATTTCCATAAAATCCTGGTAAAATGGTTGCTGCAAAGATACTATGATTTTTTTCTCCCGCTTCATAGCTTTGTGAAGAATTAACAATTGGTTATCCTTTGCCGGATCGATGGAAACGCCTGTTTTCCACGGCTTTATTTAGCTATTTTTGCCGAACTAAACTATGACAGCTAAAAAATTAAAACCAATCATACTGGTTACAAACGATGATGGTATCACTTCGCCCGGTATCAGAGTACTCGTGGAAGAAATGCGCCTTCTTGGAAAGGTAATTGTAGTAGCTCCCGACAGCCCGCAGTCAGGAAAAGGACATGCAATAACTATTGACGATCCGCTTAGAATTGAACATGTTACCATGTTTGAAGACGTGGAAGCGTATCAATGTACGGGAACACCTGTCGATTGCGTGAAATTGGCTGTTGATAAAATTATCAAAGGCAAACCCGATTTATGTGTTTCCGGGGTCAATCATGGCTCGAATTCGTCTATTAATGTGATCTATTCAGGCACCATGTCTGCTGCGATGGAAGCTGCAATAGAAGGCATCAGTGCCATCGGCTTTTCTTTCCTGAATTATTCTTTTGAAGCAGATATGTCGTTGCCAAGGCGCGTAATCAGGGAAGTGGCTCCACAGGTTATCAAGCACGGTCTGCCTGAAAATATCCTGTTAAATGTGAATATCCCCAACGTTTCAGAAAGCCATTACAAAGGGATCAAGGTATGCCGCCAGGCTGTTGCAAAATGGCAGGAGGAGTTTACCGAAAGGGTAGATCCCCGCGGGAAGAAATATTACTGGCTTACCGGTAACTTCGTAAACAAGGACCTCGGCGACGATACCGACGAGTGGGCACTTGGACAGGGTTATGCATCTGTTGTGCCGGTGCAGTTTGACCTTACAGCGCATCATGCTATTCCATACATAATCAGTAACTGGAAACTATATGGAGAGGAAGGGTAGACGGTCCCGGGTTAGGGACAATATTTATTTCGGAGCATTTTTAGGTCTTGTATTTCCTATAGTGGGATTTCTCTTGTTTTACGTTTTTGCTTTTTATGAAAGGATGAGTCTTTCTCACTATTGGGATCAGCTTTTCAATACATCCAAACTATCTGCTGCGCTGAGTCTTGCTGTAGTCACCAACCTTCCGGTCTTTTTCTACCTGATTACTGCCCGCCAATATGAGAATGTGAAAGGGCTGGTCGGCGCAACTATGTTTTACGGTATCTTCATTATCCTTTTTAAATTCTTTTAATGCGTTTATACATCATTGCAGGAGAGGCTTCCGGAGATTTGCATGCTGCAAACCTGATAAAAGAGATCAGGAGATTAAACAGCAATTGT
Source organism: Chitinophagaceae bacterium (assembly GCA_016704325.1). Classification (GTDB taxonomy): domain Bacteria; phylum Bacteroidota; class Bacteroidia; order Chitinophagales; family UBA10324; genus JACCZZ01. The sequence goes on along the minus strand of JADJAG010000001.1, from coordinate 462,122 downwards.
ACTTTCCGGGGCATCGGCGGCGATTTGATGAAACAGGAGGGAGTGGAATTGGTAAAGCATTTCAGGGAAACAGCCTTCATGGGCTTCCTCGAAGTAATCAGGAACCTGAAAAAAATATTGGGTTTTATTGAATTTACGAAAAAGGATATTCAGCAATGGAAACCAGATGCCATCATCCTTGTTGATTATCCGGGATTCAATTTACGCATTGCAGATTTTGCAAAACAACAGCATTACAAGGTCTTCTATTATATCTCCCCGCAGGTATGGGCATGGAAAGCCTCCCGCGTAAAAAAAATAAAACGCACCGTTCATCAGCTCTTTGTCATTCTTCCTTTTGAAAAGGAATTTTATAAAAAGTGGGGAATGGAAGTAACTTTTGTTGGCCATCCGCTGCTCGATGCTACTGCTCAATTTAGTATCCGGGAAAGCGTAGTAAGCAATAAACGAACTATGGTGGCATTATTACCCGGTTCAAGAAAACAGGAGATAAGCAAAATGTTACCGGTAATGCTGGAGGTAATACCTCATTTTCCGGCTATTGATTTTGTTGTGGCCGGTGTCCCATCTGTTGATGAATCTTTTTATCACGATATCATTGGTTCATCGAAAGTAAGTTTGATCCTGAACAAGACGTATGAGATCCTGTCAGGAGCAGATGCCGCTTTAGTCACATCAGGTACGGCAACACTGGAGGCTGCTCTCTTTAATGTCCCTGAAGTAGTTTGTTATAAAGGCAGTGCAGTGTCTTTCTGGATAGGAAAGCAACTGGTTGATGTGAAATACATTTCATTGGTGAACCTGATTCTTGACAGGCCGTTAGTTAAAGAATTGATCCAACAGGAATTTACGGTGGCTAATCTGAAAGCAGAATTGAAGCAGTTGATCAGTGATGAAAGCAAAATAGCAACTATTAAAAAGGGCTACCTGGAATTGAAAGAAAAACTGGGAGGATCAGGAGCTTCTGTATTAACAGCACAACATATTTTGGATGCAATGAAGTAATATTCGGATGCTTCCATCTCGTGGAAGCGTATAATCGATATAAAAATGACAGAAAAGCGGAAGGAGTGGAGATAAGGGGAGTCGAACCCCTGACCTCTTGCATGCCATGCAAGCGCTCTAGCCAACTGAGCTATATCCCCGGAAAGGCGGCAAATATAAAGTTAATGCTCCAACTTGCAAGGTGACTTTAAAATGAATCCGGTATTTTTGAAGTACCAAATGAAACGGAAAGCCTTTTTTTCTTGCATGGCATTAATGTTCAGCCTGCTTGCCAATGCGCAGGTTCAGGACCCTGCCTATGATCTTTTATTGAAGCAATTATTATCTCATTCCGTAAGGGAAATTTCAGTACAGGAAGCCATAGCCAAACCAACCGGAATCCTGTTTCTTGATGCAAGGGAAGAGCGTGAATACGAGGTGAGCCATATAAAGTCAGCGATACCGGTCGGATACGATGATTTTACATTGGCTACCGTCAAGGACATTCCAAAAAACCAACGGATCATTGTCTATTGTTCAGTAGGTTACCGCAGCGAGAAAGTGGCAGAAAAGCTACAGGCCGCCGGCTATACTAATGTGGTCAATTTGTATGGAGGCATTTTTGAATGGGTGAATGAAGGCCATGAAGTGGTCGGCCCTTCCGGGCACCCGACCACAAAAGTGCATGCTTACAATGCCGCTTGGGGTGTCTGGCTAAAGAATGGCGAAAAGGTGTATTGAGCAGCGTATGTAACCGTATTTCTTCAAGTAGGTGATTTATATCATCATTAAGACCCATAGTTGTCCGCAACGGATGTTGCATGAAATTATATATTTGCTGTTCATAAAAAATAATCAATATGGACGTATTACCCTACATCAATGAGCACAAAAAACGCTTCCTGGATGAATTGTTTGAAGTGCTGCGGATTCCCTCTGTGAGTGCTGATCCAAAATTTCGTGATAATGTAATTGAAGCTGCGGAATTCATGAAAAAGAAACTGCAGGAAGCCGGAGCCGACCATGTTACACTGATAGAGACGGAAGGATTCCCTGTGGTGTACGGCGACAAAATTATTGACCCGGCTTTACCTACGGTGCTCGTTTATGGGCATTATGATGTGCAGCCCGCCGATCCGTATGAATTATGGGAGACTCCTCCTTTTGAACCGGTAATTCGCAATGAAAAAATTTATGCGCGTGGTTCATGTGATGATAAAGGACAGGTATACATGCATGTGAAAGCCTTTGAAACAATGATGAAGACCAACTCCCTTCCCTGCAATATCAAGTTTATGATTGAAGGAGAAGAAGAGGTTGGCTCCTCTCACCTTAATGATTTTCTCAGACAGAATAAAGAGCGACTGAAAGCTGATGTAGTATTGGTTTCGGATACCAGTATGATTGCAAATGATTGCCCGTCTATAACCATTGGCTTGCGCGGCTTAAGCTATAATGAAGTGGAAGTGACCGGTGCAAATCGTGACCTGCATTCAGGTGTTTATGGTGGAGCAGTGGGTAATCCGATCAATGTACTGGCAAGAATGATTGCCTCGTTGAAAGACGAAAATTTTCGCATCACCATTCCCGGTTTTTATGACGACGTGATTGAATATACTGCCGAAGAAAGAGCGGAAATGGCCAAGCGTCCGTTTAGTCTCGATGATTATAAAGCAGAATTGGGTATCAGTGATATCGAAGGAGAAGCCGGCTACACAACCATAGAACGTGCTACCATCAGGCCTTGTCTTGATTGTAATGGCATTTGGGGAGGTTATACAGGAGCAGGTGCTAAAACAGTATTGCCATCTAAGGCATTTGCCAAGATATCAATGCGGCTTGTTCCTAACCAGTCTTCTGAAAAAATTACAGAACTCTTCAAAAAACATTTTTTGTCAATTGCACCGCCATCCGTTTCTGTTAAAGTAACACCACACCATGGCGGTGAACCGGTAGTTACACCAACTGATTCCATCGCTTTTGCAGCAGCCAATAAAGCAATGGAACAAACTTTTGGAAAAAAAGCGATTCCGACATTTGAAGGCGGAAGTATTCCGGTGATAGCTTCCTTTGAGAATATTCTCGGACTGAAATCCATATTGCTGGGTTTTGGCCTTGATACCGATGCCTTGCATTCGCCAAATGAACATTATGGATTATTCAATTTCTATAAAGGGATAGAAACCATTCCGTATTTCTATAAGTATTTTGCTGAATTAAGTGGCAGCCGTGCACCGGTAAGTCAATAGGCAGAAATAAAATCGATTACGGTATTAAGAGCATGCAGGTATTGTGTTGAGTATTGAGATTTGGGTGTTGAGATTTGGGTGTTGAGAGTTGGGTGTTGAGAGTTGGGTGTTGAATATTGAATTGAATATTTTAACACTCAATATTCAACTCCCAATTTTCAATTTCCAATTTATTTCTAAACGAAGCCGATGGGCCGGCCGGTTAATCGCAATATTAAATCACATCCTACAGCTATTAAGAAAGCGATTTAGCCAATTCCTGTGCTTCATTGGTTATAATTTGCCACCCTTTCATCACATGCTCAAGCCGGGTATGTGTTTGTCCTGCTACAAACCGGATCACATACCGGTCATTTAATCGGGTCTGAGTTAATAGAATTTTACCACTGGCATTCAGCCTTTCCAGCAGTTGTTGATTTAACTTATCAAGTTGTGCTTCCTCTTCAATCCCGGTCGGTTTCCACCTGAAGCAGACCAGGTTTAATGGTACAGGTGCCATTATCTCAAAGGAGGGGTGTAGTGCGATTCTGTTTTTTAGCCAATTGGCAAAAGCCAGGTGTTCCCTGATTTTTTCCTGCAACCCGCTAATACCATAAGTTCTTATTACAAACCAAAGCTTCAGCGCCCTGAATCTTCTCCCCAAAGGAATACCCCAGTCGCGATAGTTATTCACCAATTGATCCTCAGGCGTTTTTAGGTACTCCGGTAGTATGCTGAACGTTTTGATCAATGACGCTTTGTCTGCCACAAAATATGCTGAGCAATCAAAATTGGTGAACATCCATTTATGTGGATTAAAAACATAGCTGTCTGCCAGTTCAGTGCCTTCGCCCATCCAACGCATTTCCGGAAGTAGCAAAGCAGTGCCGGCATAGGAAGCATCAATGTGCAACCAGCATCCATATTTTTTACAGATTAGTCCAATTTTTTCAATTGGATCAATAGCTGTGGAACTGGTAGTACCGATGGTAGCTACCACACAAAGCGGCACATAACCGGAAGCAATATCTTGTTGAATCGCATTTTCCAGCGCATCGGTTTCCATGGCAAAATCTGTATCAACGGCCACTTTCACAAGGTTATCGATACCAAAACCAGCAATCTTCACCGCTTTGTCAACAGAGGAATGCGCTTGTGTTGAAGTATAAATTCTGAACTTATCCAACTTGCTAAATCCGCGCGCATTAATGGCAAAATTTGTTTTCTTCTCCCTGGCTGTCAGCATGGCAACAAGCGTGGAAGAAGAGCTGCTGTCCTGAATTACGCCTGTAAAATGGGAAGGAAGCCCTTTCATTTCACGCAACCATTCCATCATTCGTTCTTCCAACTCTTCAGCTGCGGGTGAAGTTTGCCAGATCATGCATTGCGCTCCAAGCGTAGCAGTGAGCATTTCTGCAAGTATCGAAGGCTCGCTGGCGCCGGTCGGGAAATACGCGAAGAATTGCGGATGTTGCCAATGCGTCATGCCGGGAATAATGATCTTCTGAAAATCACTGAAAATCTCCGTGAATGATTCCCCTGATGGCGGAGCCTCCTGCGGCAACAATTGCTTAATATCTCCCGGACGAATCGTTGGCTTCACTGGATATTTTTCCATCCCGTCAAGGTAGTCTGCCATCCAGTCTGCCAGTTCATGGGCGTTTTTTCTAAAAGCAGCATTGTCCATCTTTCGATTATTAATTACTTGATTTCAATATTGTAACTCTGCAAAGCAACAGCAAGATAATTGCAAAACGGAAAATTAATTCAGGTTGAATTGAAAGAAAGGGGGTGTACGACAAATTCGATGAGTAAACTAGCGTAGTGAATACAAAATAGCAAGTGATCGGCTTCGCCGCAACAATTTAACCATTTAACCATTTAACCATTTAACCATTTAGCCATTTAACCATTTAGCCATTTAACCCACCAACCATTGCCAGACAAGATGAACGAATTGTCGTCCACCCAAGAAGTGCTATCCAAGTTCATTTCCTTTTGAAAGTGTATTTTTAAAGTATCCTGAATAGGTGACTATGAAAAAACAAATCCTCTTTTCAATACCGGTATTACTCATTGCATCCATTATTTTCTTTTATGAAGAAGCAAAGTATGCCTGGCTGAAAGAACCATCTTTTGATGAATGGAAGCGGCCCATGCAAGCGGACAAAAAAGTGCCGAATGAAGATTTCTTTCTTCAGCGTTCGTATCCTGATGCTTTTGTCGACCCTGTTGCGTATAGAACGGTGGTGGCATCGGCTATTGCAGCAAAGGAAAGCATAAGAGAAGAGAAAGACTGGACAGTAGAAGGTCCGGGAAATATTGGCGGAAGGATCAATTGCATGGCCATTGATCCGGGAAATTCAAATGTAATGTTCGTAGGAAATGCATCAGGAGGAGTCTTTAAAACCACAGATGGCGGGAATAACTGGTTTCCTGTTTTTGATCAGCAACCTTTTCTCGCCATTGGTGCAATCACCATTGATCCTTCCAATCATGAAACGATTTGGGTGGGAACCGGTGACCTGAATATCAGTGGCTATCCTTTTATTGGTGATGGTGTGTATAAGAGCATTGATGGAGGGATCAACTGGACGCATATGGGCCTGGAAGCGCAAAGCATAGTTTCAAAAATAATTGTTGATCCTTCAAACACTGATATCATTTACGCATCCACTATGGGTATTCCGTTTTTTGAGAGTACCGATCGTGGTTTGTATAAGTCAACAGATGGTGGCCTCACATGGACAAAAAAACTTTTCGTAAGCGAGAATGCAGGAGTTATTGATATGGTGATGAATCCGGCCAATCCACAGGTAATTTATGCCGCCAGTTGGAACAGGATCCGGAATAATGAGACATCTATGGTGTATGGTCCTGATTCGCATATTTATAAAACAACAGATGGCGGAAATAATTGGACGATTCTAAGTAATGGCTTGCCTTCCTTTACCACTTGCAGAATTGGCCTGGCAATGTCTGCGCAGAATCCTGATAAGCTATATGCCATGATTGTGGATACCACTTTCTTTTTGCAGGGCGTTTATAAGACAACAAATGGCGGTGCTGCTTGGACTAACGCAACCGGTAATTTTGATAATGGCCTTTTTGGCGGACAGGGATGGTACTTCGGGAAAATTTTTGTGAATCCGCAAAATGACAATGAAATCTATTTGCCTGGAGTAGATCTGCAAAAATCAACTAATGGTGGAACTACCTGGTCTCCGGCAACGCCTCCCTGGTGGACCTATGAAGTGCATGCTGATGGACATTACATGGATTTTATAGATGGAAATACATTCTTTTATTGTACAGATGGTGGAATGTATAAGACCACTGATAACTGCGCTACCTGGACTGATGCGGAAGATATTCCCAACACACAATTTTATCGTGTTACCCATAATCCCCATATGCCTGATAAATCTTTTGGAGGAGCACAGGACAATGGAACTACTGCCGGCAATGCATCTCAAATCAATTCCTGGTCGCGCATCTATGGTGGAGATGGTTTTAAACCGATCTTTGATCCAGACAACAGTAACTTGTTTTATGTGGAAACACAAAATGGTGGCTTATCATATACCAATACCGGGGGCCTGAGCTATAATGGCTTTACAAATGGACTCGATGATAACGACAGAAGGAGCTGGGACATGCCTTATATGATGTCAGCACTTGATAACACCATTTTCTATTGTGGTACCTACAGGGTATATAAGAGAACAGGTGCACCTGGTGGCAGCTGGAACGTCATCAGTCAGGATCTTACAGATGGTGTTATTTTCGGTGACCGGTTTCATGTAATCACTTGTATTGGACAATCGCCATTTAATGCCAATTATCTTTATGCCGGCACCAGTGATGGCAATGTCTGGTCAACGCTAAATGGCAGCACATGGAGTAATATGACTATGAATCTGCCAAACCGTTATGTAACATCAGTGCATGCATCTCCAAACCAGGAGGCAACGGTGTATGTAACGCATAGTGGTTACAAATCAAGTGAGTATATTCCACACGTACACAAAAGTTTGAATAACGGACAACAATGGATAGACATCTCCGGCGATCTGCCACAATGGGCTGTGAACGACCTGCTGGTGGTGCCGGGAAATGAGGACAAACTATTTGTCGCAACCGATGGGGGAGTGTACTATACAATAAACGGCGGGGTAAACTGGAATCGATTGGGTGCCAACATGCCAATACTGGCTGTGTATGACATAGAGCTCAATACATCAAACGGTAACCTCATTGCAGGCACTTTTGCACGTAGCATCTGGACGATCGATATTAATGAAATTACCGGCCTAGAAGGTGCAGTTTCCAGGATAAATTTAAAGCTCTTCCCAAATCCGGTAGCTGATCTGTTGCAGATTACCATGCCGGTTGCCGGTAAACGCCACATCAGCATCCTGGATGCGCAGGGAAAAGTGATGTTATCGCAGGATGTTGACGGCAATGCTAATTCCATGAAGATCCCTGTACACCAAATGGCAAATGGAATTTATTTTGTGAAAGTAACTTTAGGTGAAGAAGAAGTAATAGACCGGTTTTTGAAGTTTAGCAAATAATAGTTTCACTATTTAATTCCTTGGCAAACCAATTGTCAGCACATGATGTAATTGCCGGTTGTCGCAATTGCTTTTTAAAGCTGTTTGTTTTCCGTTATTGCATATTTCCTTAAGGTATCAGGAATCAAAAGTTTAATTTTACCCGATTTATTTTCAAACTTAAAATGTAAAGTATGCCTCTTTCTATAGGTGAAACCGCACCTGATTTTTCCTTATTCGATACCAATAAGAAGATCGTAACACTCAGTAGTTTCCGTGGTAAAACGGTAGTGTTGCTTTTTTTTCCACTCGCTTTTTCAAGCATCTGCACCAAAGAAATGTGTGAAATGGGCAGCGAATATGCGTATTATGAAGAAATGAATGCAGAGATTATTGCAGTAAGCGTTGACTCATTGTACACGAACAAAAAGTTTAAAGAAATCAACCAGTTGGGCTTTACCTTGCTTTCTGACTTTAACAAGGAAGTAGCGGAAATTTATGATGTGCTTGACAACAATTTTGCATTCGGATACCGTGGTGTTAGTAAACGGGCATCATTTGTGATTGACCCTGCCGGCATCATTGTTTTTGCCGAAGTACTTCCTTCACCGGGTGACTATCCGGATATGTCGCAACTGAAGCAAACGGTTATGAACTTGAGCTAATATTCTTAAATTTACCACATTAATCAATCAGCTTATTGTTAACGACTACACCAAAAAAACAACTATGAAAAAACTACTTGCATTGATAATTTTCGTTGGCTCCGGATTCCTTACAACCTCCGCGCAGTCAATTCCCAACGGCGATATGGAAGACTGGATTGCCGTAACAGGTTATGATTCACTTGCCGGATTCACATCAACCAATTTATTCTTTTTCCCGAGTGTAAATGTTACTAAAGTTACCGATGTGCATGGTGGTTCCTTTGCTGCCCGTATGACCGGTACTACCTGGTTGGGAATTTTTAATGTGCCGGGCGGTATCGGAACAAATGCAGAGGTTAACCTCACAACCTTTGCTTTGAGTGGAGGGTATCCATATACAGAGCGGCCCAATGCATTTACCGGTTGGTTTAAGTATGAACCTTCGAATAATGATTCCTGCATTTTATTAGCTGTCTTTACTAAATGGAATGGAACCAAACGCGATACAATCGGGATAGCACCTTATTTTGGAAAAAGTACCGCCAATACGTACAAAGAATTTACTTCGAATGTGATTTATTTTTCCACGGAGAATCCGGATACTGCCTTTGTGATGGCACTTACTTCCTCTGCTTTCTTAACAGCGCAGGTCGCCAGTGTGCTGTATGTTGACGATCTTGCTTTTACTTTTAACGTAGGTGTTCCAACGGTGTCTGATAACGAGATCGTAATCAATACTTATCCTAATCCAGCACGTGATTTCCTGAATATTGAATTGAAAGGTAATCATAACGTAACTTCGGTGAGTATCTTCGATGTGTTAGGTAATAAACTGAGTGTAGTGGAAGTATCATCCGGAAATATTGTATTGACCACCGCAACATTGCCCGATGGAATGTATGTATACCAGTTAAATGATAAGAAAAAAGTGGTAGTGGCAACCGGAAAATTTTCTGTGAAGCATTAAGAATTGCTACGTCATTATTAAAAGCCCGGCAGACTTTCTGCCGGGCTTTTTTAATTCATAAGTAATCGATCGTTTTGAACTCAATGGAATATGGATGTGGTCAGGCAAAAAAATACGTGTTGCGTGAGAATCCAAAACGAGATGGCACCTTAAAACCCGGTCACTTGAGAGCTTTTACTTTTTTCTTATTTGAATCGCATAGCCAACTCAAATGAATGAATTAAGAAAAAAAGGAATAATCAGCAAACATCAGTGTTCTTCATGCTCCGAAACATCTTTTTTCCATTTGTTTTCCTTGTCAATGTAAAAACGATTCCTGCCATCTGAGACTTTGGCGATCCCATCTTTAAAAAAATAGGCTTCCTCATAGATCAATGGTATTTTTTCATTGCCCTTCTTATCGACAAATCCCCATTTATTGTTCTTTTTTACTGCAGCCATTCCATCAGAAAAATCACGGCAATCATCGTATTGTAATGGTATGATACGATCTCCTTTGTTATTGAGGTATCCATATTTGTGATTGATAGCTATTCTGGCAATTCCATCAACAAAATCTCCTGCAAAATCATACAATGGTTGAATTACCCATTCCCCGTTGTAATTAATGAAGCCGTTATTATTTGCAATAGCTACCCTGGCCAAACCACTATTAAACTGCGAGGCGTCATCATATTGCAACGGAATTGTCAAAACACCTTTTTCATTGATAAAACCACGCTTCTTGTGTAGCATCACAATGGCATAACCCTCTTTGAATTCGCTGGCTGCATCATACTGCGGAGCAACAATTACCTGTCCGCTTGTTGCATCCCTGAAACCGGCTTTTGTATTTTGATAGAACCTCACAGGTGCCTGTGCAAAGACCTGTATCGTAAGGCAACAGTAGAAAAAAGCAAAGACTGCAATTGTATGCCTCATGGTAAGTTGATTGTCATCTTTCATCGTCGATTGAAAATGGCCGCTTTAAATTAATCCAATTCAAGATAATATCAAGTAAAGCAGCATTTCTCTCAATCATGAGGAATAATGTTGGCGTTCTGCAGAGATACTATTTAGGCGAAAAGCTTCCATCCATAACTGCCATCGTCAATTCGATGTGATCGGTTTGGGAATGGTATCAGCATCAATAATTTCCTGTTGCTTGTTTTGTTCTTTTAATAATTTTCGTTCATCTTTTTCTCTTTGTCTTTCCAGGTCTTTCTCAAACAGTTCTTTCAGCTTGTTGAATTCGCGTTTATAAGAGAGGGCTATTCCATTTTTTGTCTTGTAGCGTTCATCAACCACATCGTACTGGCTTTTACTGAAAGCTTTTCCACTTAATCGACCGTCCGGGGTAATTTTATAATCCAGTGCAAAATCACCAGCTATATTGGTGGATCCTTCACCGGTAGGTGTGTTTGTATTGGCTCCGGCAAAATCAAAGTTACCACCGGCTTCCAGTGCCAGCCTGTCATTAAAGAACCGCTTAGTCAATGCTACTTCCAGTTCATTCCGCTTCGTCAGGTCATTCGGATTCGAAGAGTTGAGCTTTGCCTCATATGACTGATAGTTGAAGTTAAAATCAATATCGCTCCTGATTTGTGATGTCCAGTAGCTGAGCTGATTCAACAGAAATTCACTAACACTGTTATTCACATCCGATCCAATACTTTGATTGCCTGTACCGGAATTGGTTGGCAGAAACCGGTTAAGAAGCAAAAGTCCAAATACCTGTTTATTCAATTCACTTTCATCCTGCTTCACCTTTTGTATCTGTTGATAGGCTGCACTGCTTAATGAAGTTTCATCAGGTAATGAAATATCAAAAGCCACATCAGGAAAAAGCAACGAACCCCTTAGTTTCAGGGCGACACGTACAGGTATGTGTCGCTGTAGTTCTTTAATTTCCTGATCAGAAAAAGTGACACCGGAACCAATTGCCAGGTCATAAACGGATGATTTGGTTGAGTAAATCGCGTCGATCGCAATCTGTGCTTCATAAGGATCACCGGTCCATGAAATGGTTCCACCCTCATCGATCGTGAAAAATTTATTGAAGAAATTTTGCAGTGTAAACAGGTAATCACCTTCATCAATAGTGTAAGTTCCATACATATTGAAATCGCCTTTGGTATCAATTTCCATCCTGATGTTTCCATTGCCTGTTCCTGAAATAATGTCGCCCGCCTTCTGATCAAAAATGATTTTGATTTTAGCAGCAGGTGTAACTTCAAGATCGAAATTCAGCCGTAATCCGGGCAGAATATCGCTTAATCCTGCAACACGTTGCAGGCTATCATTTCCCCTGACCACATAACGAATAAATGATCTGTCGCCAATGCTATTGCCGGAATTTATCGGTATGGAAATATCGGTTCCCTGCATCGAGGTTAGGCTTGCCCGTATCTCTAAATCATTCAAAGGTCCAAGGAACTGTAAAATGCCTGCTGCCTCAGCAGCACCATAAAAAAGTGAATTGTCTTTCTCTGTTGTATTTAAAACCTGGAAGCGGTCAGTGGTTACAGCCACGTTAAAACGGAAGTCTCTCAGATGATCATGACTGATCTGTCCTCTTGCAGTAGCAACACCATTATGTTCGTCTTGAAGCTTGAGCTTGCCTATGTCAATATGGTTTTCGTTAAAAGTGATGGTTTGATTGTTCAGCTTATAAGTCGTTTGCAGGTATTCAACTTTCAAAGTGAGATTTGGTATTAGCATTTCTCCGTTTAGCAATGGGGCGTCCGGAGTGCCTGCAAGATGAAGGTGGCCGGATGTAGTACCGATGGTGCCGGAGAAGAAGCCGGGTAATAAGGTTTCAAAAAAGCGCAGGTCAAATTTACGGATGTCAAAATCAAAATTTAATGGATCCTCTGTTTTACGAGGGAAATAAGATCCGGTAGCCCTGATATCAAAAGATGCATCCGTCACAAGCATTTGAGCACTGATCTGGTCATCCTCCGGAATGAAATTCACATTCACCACGGCTTCAGCTACGGAAACCTCATTTATGATCAGGTCGCTCAAAAGCGTATTGGCTTGCAGGCGCGGTGCGTTGAAAACATTCAGTAATTCCAGACTGCCGGAAAGGTTACCGGCAATTTTAAAGTCATCAACCTTCAACAAGTGAAGCAAATCAGCGATAGGTAATTTATTAAAATCAAAATGCAGATTGGTTGCACGCGGCCTGAGGTTTACGTTTGAAACAGAAAGCGATTGATCATCATGGCTGATAGTGAAGTTGTTGAACCTTAAGCGTTGATCAGAATAGGTAATAAAATTATCTTCTGAAACATTCCAGCGATTGTTGTTCAGCACCAGGTCAGAGGGTAATACTTTAACCATGAAGCCTGCGGAGTCGCCGGTGAACAAAGTTTTTAAGTTCAGATAGGAATTACCATTAAAATTGGATGCTGATAAATCCACTGCAGCAGAATCTCCTGCAATAGCTGCCTTAATAGCCGGATGTAAGATTATCATAGAGTCGCCGGCATACAAATAACTGCTGATCATGCTGAAATGGAGTCTTTCATTTATTGTAGTTGCTTCAATATCCAATGTATCTACCAGCATTGCCCGGTAACCAAATGAAGGAATGGTGCCTGTAAAGGTGATGGCATGTTTTATTGAATTAAAATGCCCATGCAGGATACTGTGGTTTAACCCTGTCCAGGTGGGAAGAAAAAAATCAAGTACCGGAGAAACATCATGTAACACAATCTCAAAATCAAAATCCTGAATGGCTGGAAACAATTCCTGCTCAACGGGCAGTGATGGGAAATAATAATCGAGAAAAGACAGAAAGGAAGCGGGTAATTTCGTGAGCGCGATATTGCCGGCAAAGGTGGCTGTGCCGGGTCCGGATGCAAGGACGAAATGTTTTTTTCCGCTGATTTCATTGATGTTCAGGAATACAGTATCCAGCATCAGCGATTGATCAGGTCTGGTAAAAGTGGTATTGATGGCAATTGCATACCCGATAAAATTGTCAATATTATCACCCCGCATATTTAGGTCAAGCTGTGTGGATAGTATGTAAAGACTGTCAGTAAACTTTAGCTCATGGAGCTTTGCTTCTTGAATGGTAGCATGAAAGTTATATACAGGAATATCCTGGCTTAGATCAACAAGCCCTGTAAAGTCAAGATTTAGGTTTTCATCATTTAATTTGATCTTACCGGTAAACATTTTTTTCTTAAAACTGCCGTCAACAAGCAAATGCTGATAGTTGTAACCATTAAAAGTAAATTGTTGTACCTCTCCATTCATCATTGCATCCAGCTTATCAAGTACCAGCCCGCTACCGGAAATTTTTGTATCAAAACTGATTGTTCCGATCAGACTGTCCAGCCCGCTGTAAGTACCGATATCAAATTGCCTCATGGAAAGATTGCCGGAGTAGGAGGCATTCTCATACTTTTCATTGAACTTCATATTCAGATCTGAACTTATCTGTCCGATCTTTGTATTCAAACTGCCATAGGCTACAAAATCGTTGAAGAATCCGGTAAAAGATCCTTTGAAATCCACAGTCCCTAACCTGCTGAATTCCTGTGGCAACTTCAGCTGATGTATTAGTTGCTGAATATCGCTCACATTCGTAACCAGTTGATCAACTTTTAAATCAACAAAGGTGGCATCAGTGTCCGGCAAGCCCTTCAAATCAATATCTCCTTTAAAACGGGTTAGGGCGGCTGTTTGTAACGACACGGCTTTTCCTTTTAAGTTATCCAGCGTTCCTGTGAAATTACCTGAGGCAATAATAGTTCCTGACAGGGTATTAACGGGTGGCAAAAAGTAAGCAACATCTTCCACAGCAATGGAAGCCTCACGCATCCTGATATCCATGGCTACTAAAGAATTGTAGTCGAAGAAAGAATGAAAATTGAGGTAATTCATAGCATAGTGATTGCTAACTGTACTGTATGGTGTTTCAATTTTTAATTGTGCGGCAACTGCAGCAGTAGGTGTTACGCTCACTTCCGCTTCCATATGGTTAAGAATGAATCCGGATTTTTCAGTGAAACTTATGTTGCTGATCGATGCCTTTATCGTATCCATCACCAACGATCCATTCTTAAATTCGAGATTCAGATTTTTATAGGATTGATGCAAGCCATCAAACCTTCCTGTTACTACAGGTGCGTTTAGATCATCAAATCGGAACAATGCATTCACAAACCGGAACCGTGAAACATAAAGCTTAATGGGTTTGGTATTTATATGTACAATAGCCGTATCAACAAAATCTTCATTACTGATACTACTGTCAGTTGTAGCAAAAACCTCCTGCATCAGCTTTTCAATACGAAGGTCTGGTTGTATAAAGGCAACATCACGCAGCTTGATAATGGAATTAGCAAGGTCAAGTTCTTGCACATGCACCATTGTTTCGGGTAGCATAAAATCAAGCTTTGTATGGTTTGGTTCATCTAGCAAAGTGAAGTGAACCCGTCGTAAGATCAATTCATTCAGGTCAAGTTTTGTTGATGAGGTGCCCGAAGAATCGCTGCCATCACCGCTAAAGGCATCACTTATAAACTGAAAATTGAACCCTTCGCCGCTTTTCTCTTTGTGCAGAAATATGGTTGATTCTTCTACTGCGATTTTCTTTATAACATACCTGTTTTGAAGCAGGTCAATTAAACCAAGGGTTACGTCCACCGTTTTTGCCGAAAACAAAGTATCCTGGTTCAGATCCCTGATCAACAGGTCATGAAGTATGAGGTGATCAAACAACCTGAAGTTCACATCTCCCAGTTTAACTTCAGTTCGCAGCTTTTTGAAAGATAACTGACTACTTTATCTCCAAGGTAGCTTTGAAACCGGGGAGAATCTATTTTTGCAGACACAATTCCACCCAGCACCAGGACAATGCCCAGCAACATCAGTAGTATATTTCCAATTTTCTGGAGCGTGCTCAAACCTGCCGGCAATAGGTGTTTGGATAATAAACGAAATTACGGCTTATTTTAGCAAAGTTCTTGCCGAACTCCATGCACATTAATATCCTTGCCATAGAATCATCCTGCGATGAAACGTCAGCAGCCATTATTGCTGACGGTCAGGTGCTTTCCAATGTAATCGCTTCACAAAAGATACATGAAGCATATGGAGGTGTGGTTCCCGAACTGGCCAGCCGGGCGCATTTAGCAAATATCATCCCGGTGGTGGAAGAAGCAATAACATTGTCATCTATTCCCAAAAACAAATTATCAGCAATAGCATTTACTGCGGGCCCCGGACTAATTGGCTCTTTGCTTGTAGGCAGCTCATTTGCCAAAGCCATGGCGCTTGCATTGGGTATTCCATTGATTGCTGTACATCATATGCAGGCACATGTGCTGGCTCATTTTATCAAAGAGCCTAAGCCGCGATTTCCTTTCATCTGTCTTACAGTTTCAGGAGGGCATACGCAATTGGTACTGGTGAAAGATTACCTTAGCATGGAGGTTATCGGGCAAACCATTGACGATGCTGCCGGAGAAGCATTTGATAAAACCGCTAAACTGTTAAACCTGCCTTATCCCGGAGGTCCGCTCATAGATAAATATGCCCAACAAGGCGACGCTTCTGCTTTTCAGTTTCCTGAACCGGACGTTCCGCAGTTGGATTTTAGTTTTAGCGGACTAAAGACATCCATTCTCTACTTCCTGCGCAATCAGTTAAAACAAGATCCATCATTTATTGAAAGCAGGCTGAACGATATCTGCGCATCCGTTCAACAAAGGATCATCAGCATTCTCATGAATAAGTTGGAACAGGCCGTTCTACAATACAAGGTAAATGATGTGGCGATTGCTGGAGGCGTTTCAGCCAATTCAGGCCTTCGAAAAGCACTGAAGCATTCAGGCGATGCCAAAGGCTGGAATATATTCCTGCCTGAAATGCAGTATTGTACCGATAATGCAGCCATGATTGCCATGACAGCGCATTACAAATTTATAGCAGGTGAATTTGTTTCTTTAGATGCGGCGCCATCACCTTCATTCGCATGGAAATGATTTGCTTAAAGCATTGTTATGCTTACATCGGTAAACTTTGCAACGGCCGGATTGTTTGTGCAAAAACAACTTATTTTTGCCTCCACTGGTAAAAGAATCAGGTTATGAACGAAAACATAAAGACATTTTCCCTTGCCGTAATTACTGTTTGTGTATTCATTATCACGGTGATTCAGATTTTGAATATGATGGCGGAACAAAAGGAACGGGCCGCATCCCATGCACTGCTGCATGCCCAACAGGATAATGGTATTGGCGCAATGCCTCAATTGTCACTCCCTGCTGCCCATGATTCAACTTTGAATATGCCTTTGACTTCTATTCAGTTTGAAGAAATGAAATATGATTTCGGTGATATGAAAAAAGGCGATGTGGTCAGTCATTCTTTTAAGTTTAAGAATACCGGCAAAAATCCCTTGCTTATTACCAATGCACATGGTACGTGCGGATGTACGATACCATCGTACCCAAAAGAGCCGATTGCACCGGGGAAGGAGGCGATTTTAGAAGTGCAGTTCAACAGTACCGGGAAAGAGGGTTTGCAAAACAAGAGCATTTCAGTAACAGCTAATACAGACCCTCAATACACGGTGCTATCGATCGTTGCTAACGTGAAACCTGTAGAATGAAGAATTACTTATCACTGATTAAATTCAGTCATACGATCTTCGCCCTTCCATTTGCATTGGTCGGATTTTTCCTTGCAGTTTGGTTGGACGGTCATTCATTCACCTGGCAAAAGTTTTTGCTCGTAGTTGCCTGTATGGTATTTGCCAGAAGCGCTGCCATGGCATTTAACAGGTTGGTTGATGAACGGTATGACAGGATAAATTCCAGGACCACCATGCGGGAGATTCCGGCAGGAATAATTCCGGTTACATCAGCAGCCTTGTTTACTGTCTGTTGTGCGGTGTTATTTATGTTGTCATCCTATTTAATCAATCCGCTTTGTTTTGCCCTTTCACCTGTTGCATTACTGGTCGTTTTAGGATACAGCTATACCAAGCGGTTTACCCATTTCTCACACTTTTTTCTTGGATTAGGGCTGGCTTTGGCACCTGTTGGTGCATATCTGGCAGTAACAGCTGAATTCAGTGCTTTACCCGTATTGATTGGAGCGGCAGTATTTTTTTGGGTGAGTGGTTTTGATATAATTTATTCATTGCAGGATGAAGCTTTTGACAAAGAACAACAGCTGTATTCAATGGCTGTCTGGGCCGGAAGAAAGAATGCTTTGATAATTTCATCCTTTGTGCACTTCCTGACTATAGTATGCCTCTTTATAGCAGGCATTTATTGGAATTTTGGAGTATGGTATTGGGCCGGTTTACTGATCTTCACCTTATTGTTGATCTACCAGCATGCAATTATTAAAGTCAACGACATTTCCAGGGTCAATATGGCATTCTTCACGACGAACGGTGTTGCAAGCGTTATTTTTGCAACCTTTGTCTTGATTGAAATCTTTTAATCACAACTCCCTTGGCCCGTATTCTTGCGCTTGATTTTGGATTGAAAAGAACCGGGATAGCGGTTACAGATCCTTTACAGATCATCGCCACTTCTTTGGAAACTATTCAAACGCCAGAGCTGTTTGATTATCTCAAAAAATATTTTTTACGTGAAAAGGTGGAATGCCTCGTAGTGGGAGAACCCAGGAATCTAAACAATACGCGCGTAGGTATCAGCGATGACATAGACCGTTTTATCTTAAAGTTTATTCAGGAATTTCCTGCAATACCGGTGAAAAGAATTGATGAACGGTTTACATCAAAGATTGCTCAGCAGACGATCCTGGCTGCCGGTAAAAATAAAAAGGCACGGAGAGATAAATCAATTGTGGACAGAATCAGTGCAGTAATTATTTTACAATCATACTTAGAGAACATTCAGAAATGATACTACCAATAATAGCTTACGGTGATCCGATACTGCGTAAAAAAGCAAGCAGTATTACCAAAGAGTATCCGGGTTTAAAAGTGCTGATAGAGAATCTGTTTGAAACTATGTATGCTGCCAGTGGAATCGGTCTTGCCGCGCCACAAGTAGGACATGCAATCCGTATTTTCATTGTGGATACCATTCCGGTTCTTAAAAACCTTGACAAAGAAGATCCGGATCATGATTTTAAAGGCGAACCCGGTTTAAAGCAGGTGTTCATTAATGCAAAGCTTATTGAAAAAGGGGGTGAAGCATGGCGCTACAATGAGGGATGCCTCAGTATTCCCAAGATCAGAGAAGATATTCAACGTACTGATGAGGTCACACTGGAGTATGAGGATGAGCATTTCAAAAAACACCGTACGCTCTTTAGTGGATTAGCCGGAAGGGTAATACAGCATGAGTTTGACCATATAGAAGGTATCCTTTTTACTGATCACCTCACGCCTTTGAAAAAGCGGCTGCTGAAAAAGAAGATGGAGAATATTTCAAAAGGATTGGTTGAAGTTGACTATAAAATGAGATTTCCGCAAAAGAAATAGCAACTTCAGACTCTTATCGGGCTGCCGGAAGATTTACTTTTCTTAAATGCACCGTTTTGTAAGGCGTTAAAGAATTGCATCCAGGCACTTGGACTTAATATGGCCTGCGGTTGATATTGACCCTGATAATAGTAGGTATAGGAATAATTCTGTAGCGACTTTGTAGCATTCAGCGTACCGTCACTTATGGTTTCGCCCAGTTCACGCAATTTATTTGCGTCGAGATTTTTTCTTGCCCGATCCAAATCATCATCCGGTATATTAAGATGCACAAAAGCATCACGAAACTGATCTTTGGAAAACCAGGGATAGACCCTCGCTTCAGGCAAAGTCCTGATATCCGGTTGCAGAAATATCAGTGAAGTATAACTTTCATTATCCGGAATGTCAGGAACAAACACGATCCCTTTCTGATAACCAACAGATGTTACTTCTATGGTATCTCCTACGCGTGCAGCAAACGTAAAAAAACCCTGGTAGTTAGCGATTACCCCCAGCCGGATGCTCCTGTTAAAGATGCTTGCAAAAGGCACGGGAGTAGTGACAGAGTCAGTAGATAACACAACGCCGCTGTATTGTATTAATCTGGGACTCTGTGCAGCTGCAGGCTGCGCTATTGCATGAATAACTAACAGCAAAAAAATGTAATAGATAGACCTCATTCCGGATTCAAACCTACGTGATTTCAAAACAATTATGAAACGACTGCACATTAACAGGCTGCCGGAGAATTTATTGTCAAACTTATTTTAAATATTGCCTCAACTGCACTTGTTCTAAACAGGTGAGTATTGCAAGGATATACATAGTGCAAATGGTACGTGTGAGGAATTTTAGTGCATGTATTTTTTCATAGATTGAAACCCAATGGCAGACTGAACAAAGAAATACAGTCCAAGCGGCCAGGCAATGAAGATTACGGCCAGTATGAAAAAAATACCCATTGATTGTTTTGCAAGCACAACCGTGACAAAAGGTGCCACCAAAAGGAGCACACCAACAATCATAAAAACAATAAGTGTAGGATAAGAATACAAATAGGTGTTACGGTAGAATTTGGTACCCATAAATTCTTTCATGGATAAAGTCGCATGTTGAGCCGCCCTGGTCCTTGCAGAGTTAACCCAATAGTAATAAACTTCATATTTAAGCGGATCATTGGTGGTATTATAATCCAGCAGGTAAATTTCATGTGTATTCCTGTGGATTAATATCTCATAGGCTTCATTGACCAGGATAAATTTATCGAGTGCATCTGATGAACGATTTTCCGATGGATGAAACTCTTTTGCCTTCTGCCTGTATGCCCTTTTGATATCCATTTCACTGGCATCTTTAGAAATTCCAAGTGTTTCGAAGTAGTTAGGAAGCATATGCCATCGTATTTGGGTGGAAAAGTTAAACAAATATTGTTGAAAACCAAAGCTATATGTTTCTTTAATGTAATTATAGGATAATTGTCAGGTATGAACAGGAGTTGTGCACACCGTTCTGGTTTATAAATAAGTCAAAAAAATTTAAAAGGTTATCGGTTAACTTTGTGCCTTCAAAATTTGGTTACCTGACCTATGAATTCAATAATTCCTGAAGGGTTTGCTTCACGCCACATTGGAGTAAACGACAATGACATACCGGAAATGCTGAAAGTAATTGGCGCCGGTTCGCTGGATCAACTAATCGCTGAATCAGTTCCTGAACAGATTAAGCTTCGCAAACCGCTCAATATCGGTCCGGCAATTTCGGAACATGCTTATCTGCAGGATATTCGTGCTAAGGCGAAGAAGAATAAGATCTTTCGTTCTTACATTGGGATGGGTTATTATAATACGATTACACCTCCTCCAATCCTTCGCAATCTTTTTGAGAATCCGGGTTGGTATACACAATATACACCTTACCAGGCAGAAATTGCCCAGGGACGCCTCGAGTCGCTCTTGAACTTTCAGACAATGGTGATGGATCTTACCGGGATGGAAGTCGCGAATGCTTCCTTATTAGATGAAGGTACAGCTGCGGCGGAAGCAATGATCATGCTATTTCATGCAAGGGAAACCGGAGAAGAAAGTAAGACGGTCTTTATTGCTTCTGATAAACTGTTCCCGCAAACAATAGAAATTCTCAAAACCCGTGCTGCACCTTTAGGTATTGAATTGAAAGTGGTGAATAACAATCAGCCATTAACATTGACAGATTCCTGTTTTGGTGCCATAGTGCAATACCCGGATAGCGATGGAGCCGTGCATGATTATGCCCTGTTTATCAGCGCCGCCCATGCAAAAGGTATAAAAGTAATCATGGCCGCCGACCTGCTTTCGCTCACCCTCCTTAAATCACCCGGTGAACTGGGTGCTGATGTTGCCATTGGAACAGCACAGCGGTTTGGCGTACCACTCGGTTATGGTGGTCCACATGCTGCTTATTTTGCTACCAAAGAAGCCTTTAAGCGTCAGATGCCGGGCAGAATTATAGGCGTTTCCATAGATGCCAAAGGAAACCAGGCCTATAGAATGTCGCTTCAGACACGTGAACAACATATCAAACGGGAGAAAGCAACTTCAAATATCTGTACTGCTCAGGCACTATTGGCCAATATGGCTGCTATGTATGCAGTGTATCATGGCCCGGATGGACTTAAGAGTATCGCTCATCGGATTCATCAGATGACTGCTTCCCTGGCGCAAAGCCTGAGCCGGTTGGGCATAAACCAGCTGAATGCAGCTTTCTTTGATACATTGAAACTGGATATAGGAACAATTCCGGTAAGTAAGATTAAGGCTGCCGCTTTAAAGAAGGGTATTAACTTCAGGTATTTTGAAGAAGGGCAGATCGGTATTTCATTGGATGAAACGGTTTTTGCAGATGATTTGAAGGACATCATATCAGTGTTTAAAACAGTATCAGGCCTTCAGAATGAAACTGAATTGCCTGTAGTTGTTCAATTAGAATTGAGTGAATCTCTCAAAAGAAATTCCACTTTTCTTGAACACCCTGTTTTCAATCGCTATCATTCAGAAACGCAATTGATGCGTTATATTAAATCATTGGAAAACAAAGACTTATCACTTACTGACTCAATGATTTCTTTGGGCTCGTGTACAATGAAATTAAATGCAGCAAGTGAAATGATTCCCGTTAGTTTCCCTGAGTTTTCTCAGATCCATCCATTTGTGCCTACTGACCAGGTTAAGGGCTATCAGCAAATTATTAAGGAACTCGAAGATGCACTTTGTCGCATCACCGGATTCCCGGCCTGTTCACTTCAACCCAATTCAGGTGCACAAGGAGAGTACGCCGGTCTTATGGTAATCATGGCTTATCATCATGACAGGGGTGACAAACAGCGCAACATCGCTTTGATTCCCTCTTCTGCTCATGGCACAAATCCTGCCAGTGCTGTTATGGCCGGGATGAAAGTAATTGTTGTGCAATGTGACGATGCGGGCAATGTAGAGGTGGATGACCTGAGAGCTAAAGCAATTCAATATAAAAATGAACTTGCTGCATTGTTGATTACCTATCCTTCCACGCATGGTGTTTTTGAAGAACGCATCCGTGAAATATGTGAAATCATACATAAAAATGGAGGGTTGGTTTATATGGACGGTGCCAATATGAATGCACAAGTGGGATTAACCAGTCCTGCTACCATTGGCGCTGATGTAAACCACATCAACCTGCATAAAACCTTCAGCATTCCGCATGGTGGCGGCGGACCGGGCATGGGACCCATTTGTGTTGCAAAACACCTGGCACCTTATCTACCGACTAATCCTGTAATAAAGGTAGGAGGCAAGAAAGGTATTACTGCAGTATCGGCTGCACCATGGGGCAGTGCAAGCATATTACTTATTTCCTATGCTTATATCCGGATGCTGGGAACGGAAGGTTGTACGATGGCCACCAAAATTGCCATTCTGAATGCCAATTACATAAAGTCAAGGCTTGAAAAAGAGTTTGCCATTCTTTACCAGGGCAAGATGGGAAGATGTGCTCATGAGATGATTGTAGATATGCGGGAATTTAAGAAGTATGGAATTGAAGTAGAGGATATTGCCAAACGGCTCATTGACTATGGATTTCATGCACCTACTGTATCATTTCCTGTTCCGGGCACCATGATGATAGAGCCTACTGAAAGCGAAGACAAACCCGAATTAGACCGTTTTTGTACTGCCATGCTCAGCATCAGGAGTGAAATTCAGGAAGTTATTGATGGCATTGCTGACAAATCAGACAATGTTTTGAAGCATGCCCCACATACTATGCAGGAAGTAACGGCTGATGAATGGCAACATGCATACAGCAGAACAAAAGCAGCTTACCCGCTTTCTTATCTGAAGCATAGAAAATTCTGGGCTACCGTTGCACGCATTAACAACACCTATGGCGACAGAAACCTGGTTTGTTCCTGCCCGCCAATCGAAATGTATATGGAGGAAACTATTACGGCTAACTAATAGTAAGGGGTGATGATGATATTATCACTGACTTCTCTATGCATGGGTAGTACTACAAATCGTTTAGCTTATTTCGCAATGGTTGAAGTGCTGCCAACGATGTAATGTCAATTGAATATTCAAACACTCAATAATCAATCCATTAACATGATAGCGCTTCAAAAGTGTTTCAATAGATCTAAGGAGAGGAAGAAGCTGAAATAAATCGGCAAAAGACTGTCGAATTGGCGACCATTTGGTTTGCATCCGCAATCACATCATTGGTAAAGACAAACGGCATTTTGATATTTTCTGTCGTTAACATACTTACCGTTCAATATGAATTTGTAGAGACTACAAAAACAAAAGGGCTCCGAAGAGCCCTTTTGCATATCCTTTCTACAAATCTAAAGTTACTCTTTAATAATCTTAATCATTTTTTCAGTTGAACCCTGGCTTACACGAACGAAGTATACACCCGGTGCGAGATTTTCATTGATCTCGAACGGAGCTGATGTATCAACGCCTGTGAATTCACGCAGTGTCCTGCCACTTAAATCAACAAGGCGAACATTTGCAAGTTCAGTAGAACCTGAAGCCATATTGATGGTAACAGACTGGCTAAATGGATTTGGGTAAGCTTCAGCAGTGAAATTGCTGTTGTCACCTGCTTTGCAGGAAATAGTAACGGTTTTTTCTCCGGATACTTTGCTGCAATTGGTTGCAGTGATAGTAGTCTTAACCTTGTAGTTACCTGAAATGGTAGCACTGTAAGTAGAGCCAGTTGAAGCACTACCGGTAAGTTTCACACCATTTCTAAACCATTTGTAGGTAACACCAACGCTTGGAGTTCCTGTCCTGGTCAATAAAACAGCCCCTCCGCTGCAAGCACCGATAGTGAAGTTAGATGTTGGAGTTTCCTTTACAACAACAGTTACTTCTGCAGTACAGTCACCACCATCACCTGTAACAGTGTAGGTTGTAGTAGCATCATAATCGAAAGTAACTACTGCACAAGTTGTGCAATCAAGTCCGTCTGCAGGAGCCCAGCTGTAAGTAGTGGCACCTGAAGCAGTGATAGTCTTAGGTTTGTTTTTGCAAACTTCAGGTGTTGCAGGAGTAATGTCGAGTTCGCAAACATCATTACAGATGATTGGCAGAATCAAATGACTGGTTCCATTGAATCCCCATGATTGCGAATAATGATACCAGCCACCACCATAATAATTAGGATCCAGTGTTCAACAGCAGTAATAATACCAGCGCATGAAAGCCGGTTCCTTTCGAGAACCTGAACTAAAGCGATAGTATCGCCTGCTTTGTAACCGAAGTCAATACCGATGTAGAAAATGCTGTCTGCAGGAAAAGGGATCGCAGGGCTGAATTGTACATATGTCAGAAAATTACTGTCTACATCAGCAGCAACGTCGCTGTATTTCACCAACTTGCTGCCCAAAATGGTACCAGGTGCACCGGGTTGGCCATTAGCAAAAGTTCCGTCATTGTCCCAGCAACGTACATTAAATTTGTCAGTTGAGTTAGCTGCGGTACCAACACCAAAATACAACAATGCGCCTTTGATGTTATTAGCACCGGGGAGAAAGAAGATATCTGCTTTAGAGATATCACCGTATTCGTTCTGACCGGCTACATAACCGTTACCTGCTGTTGAATAGATAACTAATTCGTCATCATCGCAAAGGTTGGCAAATGTATCGCAATCTTCAATGCGGTCAGATGAGCCCATTAAGGATGGCTTCACTAATCCAAGATTAGTTTTAATTGTAGCCTTACGCTCAGTTTGTTGAGTTTGTGCAAATGCATTGATACCCATCAATGCAACCAGCACAACAATCATGGAAAGTCTTTTCATGTGTAGTTTTTTTTGGTTTAAGTGAAAAATTGAATTTGTGAAAGGAGCATCAAATATACCTTATTATGTAAATAAAACAATAGTACCGAAAAATATTTTTTTGTTAACTAAAATGCCCGGCAAAATATAAAGTGAATGGGAGAAAATCCGGCTTCATACCAATCTAAAAGGGTTAGATGCTAAATGTAAAATGCACTTGTGAATTACCATTTTAAATTAGATAGTTCGTGCAAGAGAATAGGTGTCGTTGACTGAAATAGGTTGACCAAAATTTCAACTCATGAGTAAGTGAATAAAGTAGCGTAGTGATTACAAAATTGCAAGTGATCGGCTTCGCCGCAACAATTTAACCATTTAACAATTTAACCCACCAACCATCGCTTGACAAGATGAACGAATTGTCGTACACCCAGTATATTTGCCTTTTGAATTTTGGTACGCTTTATGCTACCTTCGCCGGTCTAACCAATAATATACCCATGAAAACCATTAAATCCAATTTTTCAGTTGCTGCCATTGCAACATTCATTTTGTTTTTCGCCCTTAGTGTTCAGGTAAGTGTTGCACAGACTACTGAAGAACAGAAAAAGGAAAGAAAGGAACAAAAATCAACAACAGAAAAGGCCCCATCCGATGCACAAAAGCAAGAGCGCTCAGAGAAGGAAGCAAAAAAGGAAGCTACTCCAACTGATGCGCAAAAACAGGAACGTACGGAGAAACAATCAGGAACGGAAGCCACTCCAACTGATGCACAGAAGCAGGAGCGTGCCGACCAAAAGGCTGCCGGCACTATGTCTGATGATGATATGAAAAAGACCTATGACGAAAAGAAAAAGAAAATGGATGAGAATTATGATAAACTCAGCCAGAGAGCAGCCTCAACAAATGATCCACAAATGAAAGCGGATATTGAGTCTCTTCAGGCCGATATGAAAGCAATGGAAGCATCTATGGATAATTTTATGAAGAATAAAGCTACCATGAGCCCTGAACAACAGGAGCGTGCAAGGACTTCATTGAAGACTCAGGACGAACAAATTAAGGCCAAATACGAGCAACTCAAGACTAAATATGCATCCTCTTCTTCAGGCAAGGGAGAAATGAATAGCGATCAGCAACAAAAACGGAAGGCTGCTAAAGAAGAAGCGACACCGAAGCAATAAAGAATATTTAACGTAATTCTCATCTCCCGTCATTGGCGGGAGATTTTTTTTGTCCGGCCTAGCTGCGAGGAGGAACAACGAAGCAATCCCCACCCCGAAGCGTCATTGTGAGGCGGGCCGCGCGGACGTGTAAGGAGGAACGACGAAGCAATCCCCAAGTATTGCAAAACTATTAATAGGTTTTAATCAGGGGATTGCTTCACCCCGCCATTGGGACTTTGATAATTCAAACATTGTATTTGCGGGATTCGCAATGACGGTTAATCGATGCATCCTTGCATGTTGAAACAACGAAGCAATCTCACCACAAAGATGCCAAGTCGCCAAAAAAATAAAATCACTGATGATCCTCCGACTCTTCTTAGCGTTTTGGCGTCTTAGCGCTAAATAAATTCCTTCGAGGCTGGTTTCATTAATACCAATTTAGATTTGTCGTAAACCCTCCTGCAGAGTTGCAGCATGTAGTTAGTTTAGAAAACCTGGATAAATATTAAATCAATCATCTCGCGCAATGAGAACCTGATACCTTAACTTACAACCAGCAATTGCTTCCTTTCACCGATCTGTTGCCTCCACATAGCATAATACAAACCTTTTTCGGCTAGCAGTTCAATATGATGGCCTTCCTCCACTATCTGTCCACGCTCGAGCACATAAATTCTGTCTGCATGCATAATAGTCGACAGCCGGTGGGCAATCATAATGGTAATGTGCTGTTGATTTTTTGATACTGCTCTTATGGTATCTGTAATTTCTTCTTCTGTCAGTGAATCCAGTGCCGAGGTGGCTTCATCGAATACCATCAGATTGGGTTTACGAAGCAATGCGCGCGCGATAGAAAGACGCTGCTTTTCACCACCTGAAACTTTTACACCACCTTCTCCGATAACGGTTTCAATTCCTTTGTCAGCACGAGCCAGGAGATTTTGACAAGAAGCTTTGCTTAGCGCATCCAGTATTTCTTCATCGGTAGCATGAGGGTTAACAAAAAGCAGGTTCTCTCTGATAGTTCCTGAAAAAAGCTGCGTGTCTTGTGTTACAAAACCAATTTGTTCACGAAGCTCATTGAGGTTAATATCTTTGCCATTGATATGGTTATAATAAATACTTCCTTTTTCTGGCTGATATAGCCCTACCAATAGTTTTACCAGCGTGGTTTTGCCGGCACCGCTTGGTCCTACGAAGGCTATGGTTTCACCCTTTCCTACACTAAAGGAAATATCTTTAACTGCATATTGACGGGCGCTCTGATGCTTAAAGGAAACATCATCAAATTCAAAAGTGGCCACATTACCGATACTTGCCGGATTGTCCGGCACCGGTTCTTTCGGAGTGTCCATGATACTTTTAAAGTTTGCCAGTGATACTTCCGCTTCACGGTAGATATTGATGATATTACCCAATTCCTGTAAAGGCCCAAAAATAAAGAAGGAGTAAATGAACAAAGTGGTAAACTGACCTACGGTAATTTTCTCGCTGAAAATCAGGTACATCATTACTCCTAGGATGCTTACACGAAGCAGGTTAACACAGGTACCCTGAATGAAGCCAAGACTTCGCACATACCTTACTTTCTTTAATTCCAGTTTTAATATTTTCTCTGTTGTTCCGTTGAGTTGCTTCACTTCCTGTTGTGCAAGGCCGAGGCTTTTAACCAGCTCAATATTTCGTAAAGATTCAGTAGTAGCTCCGGCCAGTGCCGTTGTTTCTGCTACTATTAGTTTTTGCATCTTTTTAATATTACGGCTAAGTACAGAACTGATTATCCCTATTATTGGAATTGCAGAAAAGTAAATTGGGGCTATTACCCAGTAAACCTGTACAGAATAAATGACCACCCAGATGATACCTACTATGGAGGTGAAAAGTATATTCACCAGTGCACTTAGCAGTTTTTCCATGTCGGCCCTCACTTTCTGAAGCTTACCGAGTGTTTCACCGCTTCGCTGATCTTCAAACACTTCGTAAGGAAGCTCCAGCGAATGCCGAATACCATCAGAATAAATATCTGCACCGGTTTTCTGAATGATTACATTCATGAAGTAATCCTGGAAATTTTTAGCGATCCTGGAAATCATGGCAACACCGATCAATGCAAGTAAACCGAGCATCACTCCATTGAAGAATTCCTCTTGCGACATTTCCTTATAGCTGCTGCCGAATTTATCGATCATCTTACCCAGGATAAATGGGTCGAGCATAGAAAATACCTGGTTAATGGCTGCGAGGAGCAAAGCAAGCAAGAGCAATTTCCAGTATTTACGTAGGTAGCTTAGTAGAACTTTCATCAGAATGGGCCAATTATGCTGTGCAAAAAATGCAATGCTGTACCTCATCTCGGTAAAGTAACAGCCAGGTTAAAAAGTATTAATGGAAAATAACGGACATTCTTAGACTGGAAAAATTGAATTCAATTGGTTTTTGAGACGAATTAATCAGCATAGAATTTTAAATCAGGTAATAGAGTTACGGTTTTTATGAATAACCTGCAACATGCAAATCATTACTGTTTGAAAGGAACTTACCTATCGTTTCATGAATTGGTAAATCAAAAAAATGTTGTTAGCCAGCGTCTTTTATCAGTAAACAAAATACCTGTTATTTTCTCGTTGGAAGTCCGCTCATTGGTCGCTTCATAGAGCCCATTTTATTGAATGTTTTCATCATTTTCTTCATCTCATCAAACTGCTTTATGAATTGATTCAATTCCTGTATACTGTTACCACTTCCTTCCGCAATCCGTTTTCTCCTCGATCCATTCAGCAATTCAGGATTTTCTCTTTCTGCCAATGTCATCGATAGAATAAGTGCTTCTACTTTCTTAAAAGAATCATTATCAATATCAATGTCCTTTATGGCTTTGCCCATTCCGGGTATCATGCCCATCAGGTCTTTGATATTTCCCATCTTTTTTATCTGGGTGAGTTGCTGAAGAAAATCATTAAAATCAAATTGGTTCTTCCTGATTTTTTTCTGAAGTCTTTCCGCTTCTTTCTCATCAAATTGTTCCTGCGCTTTTTCAACAAGGGAAACGATATCACCCATGCCTAATATCCGCTGCGCCATCCGTTCCGGATAGAAAAAATCAATCTGATCGAGCTTCTCACCGGTTGAAACAAACTTAATTGGTTTGTTCACTTCATACTTGATGGATAATGCTGCTCCGCCGCGTGAGTCACCATCAAGTTTAGTAAGTACTACGCCATCAAAATCAAGCCTTTCATTAAACAGTTTGGAAGTATTTACTGCATCCTGCCCTGTCATTGCATCCACTACAAAGAGGACTTCCTGCGGTTGCAATGCCTTTCTGAGTTTGGCAATTTCATTCATCATCTCTTCATCCACAGCAAGGCGGCCGGCAGTATCTACAATTACGGTATCAAATTCCTTAAGTTTTGCCTGACGAATTCCGTTTTCAGCAATTTGTAAAGGGTTATTGTTCCCTTCTTCAGCATAAACGGTTACGCCAATTTGTTCTCCGAGTATTTTCAACTGTTCAATAGCAGCAGGGCGGTAAACGTCGCAAGCAACAAGTAAAGGAAGGCGGTTACGCTTTGTTTTAAGGTAGTTGGCAAGTTTTGCGGCAAAGGTGGTTTTACCGGAGCCCTGCAATCCAGACAGCAGGATGACTGCAGGATTTCCTTTGAGGTTAAATTCTGATTTTGTGCCGCCCATCAGCCCGGTGAGTTCATCCTGCACTATTTTTACCATCAGCTGTCCGGGAGAAACTGCAGTCAGCACTTTCTCTCCAAGGGTTTTTTCCTTTACACGATCGGTAAATTCTTTAGCGATCTTATAGTTAACATCAGCATCAACCAGTGCTCGCCGGATTTCCTTAATGGTGGCCGCAATATTCAGATCGGTAATTCTGCCCTGGCCCTTTAGGTTTTTTATTGCACCGTCTAACCGTTCACTCAGACTTTCAAACATAATTCAATTGCATTTTTTCTTGTTTATGAAAAGGATTCCTTGTTACCTGGTAATTTGTGCATTTGCCTGACATTTTTGAAAGTTCAATAACTATGCTGATTCGCCCGGTTAATACCTTCCATCATCAGGTAGCAATGGATTGCAAAGTTCTAAATTCTGCATCAACGTCAAAACCCTGCCCATCTGTAGATGCTGCAGGGTTTTGCATTTCAAAATAAATTAGTGTAGAAATTATTGTCCCAAATAGCTTTTTAAAAGTTTACTTCTTGAAGTTGATCTTAGTTTATTGATTGCTTTGTCTTTGATTTGACGAACTCTTTCGCGGGTTAGAGCAAATTTTTCGCCGATATCTTCTAATGACATAGGGTGTTCCACACCAATTCCGAAATAAAGCTTAATCACATCTTTCTGTCTTTCCGTTAAGGTAGATAAAGAGCGCTCTATTTCGCGGCGTAATGATTCCCTGTATTCAAGTGCTTCATCTGTTTGTGGTGAGTTCGGATTCTCCAGCACATCGAGTAAGGAATTATCTTCCCCTTCCACAAATGGAGCATCTACAGAAACGTGACGGGCTGCTATGCCAAGTGTGGTTTCCACTTCTTCTGTATTAATTTCAAGCACAGTTGCCAATTCATCCGCTGAAGGTTCACGTTCAAACTCCTGCTCCAGTGCTGAAAAAGCTTTGTTGATTTTATTCAAGGACCCCACCTTATTTAAAGGAAGGCGTACAATCCGACTTTGTTCGGCAAGTGCCTGCAAAATAGATTGACGGATCCACCATACTGCATAGGAAATAAATTTAAAACCGCGGGTTTCGTCAAATCGTTGAGCGGCTTTAATGAGTCCAAGGTTACCTTCATTAATCAGGTCACTGAGAGAAAGGCCTTGATTTTGGTACTGCTTTGCTACTGAAACTACGAAGCGAAGGTTGGCCTTGGTAAGGCGTTCAAGGGCATTTTGATCGCCCTGCTTGATTTTTTTTGCCAGGTCCACTTCTTCCTCCGGTGTCAGCAAATCAACTTTCCCGATTTCCTGAAGATACTTTTCCAGGGATTGGGATTCCCTGTTGGTAATAGATTTAGTAATTTTTAGCTGCCGCATAAATGGTGAGGGATTTTAAGAAAAACGAGCAAAGATACTCAAAAATACCTTTCCGCCATAGGGAGTTTTGAAGATAAGCAGGCATAATCAGTGCATTTCTTACACTTTCAAATGTTTTATTCAGACAATTTTAACAGGCAGGTTATGTCAGTTCTGCCGTTTTTCCTGAATTATTTTTTTTTATTTAATTGGATTTTCTACTTTTAAACGCTTCCCTTTGCAAATGCATTGCAAATTGTAGATTGTTCCCAATGAAAAGCATGCGGTGAACTTGGAGATTCAGCAATCTGAGATTGAAGTATTTAGAAAGCAGTTAAATAATCATGGTAGTCAGGATGAAATCAGCCCCTTCAAAAAACAAAAAATATTTCTTAGAGTACATTATTAAATCGTCTCCGGGAATCTTGTACGATTTTCTTTCAACCCCGTCCGGGTTGTCGCAGTGGTTCGCCGATAAAGTGGATTCATTTCAGGACCTGTTTATATTTTCATGGGATGGTTACCCTCAGAAAGCGAAGCGGGTTGAAAAACATGAAAATGAAAGGATCCGATTTCGTTGGGAGGATTCACCAAAAGATGAATATTTTGAGTTTAAGATACAGACCACAGAAATTACCGGTGACACCGTATTAATGATTACTGATTTTGGCAACCCAAAAGAAATGAAAGATATCCAGCGATTATGGGATAGCCAGGTTCATGAGTTAAAGAAGCGGTTAGGAGGTCTCTGATTTTTGTTGAGAAAATTTTTTATATCCAAGGTTCTCCTTTTTTAAGATAGGTTCGAGATATATTAATTATCTAATCTTCAACACTCACTCAACTACTCACTACTCAATACTTACTACTATAACTCTTATTTACCAGTTGTTCAATCAAACGATTATCTTCTACCTCTCAACCGTTCAAAACCCGTTTGAGTATTGCTGCATAACTTCCAAAACTTTCCAAGACAAATGGTTCCAACCTGTTAATGCTCCTAAGGGAAAGCTTTCTTGAAATTTTAACAAATGATTGCGTTTGCATCAGATTGGTTAGAGCAATTTTGGAATATTCGTGTAACGGCCTGTAGTTGCTTTTTTCAAAGTGATGATGCCAGGGGGACTCATTTACACAAATCGAAATCTCCGCTTTTATCAAATTTGATTTTTGTCCAACAATTACCTGTCGCATAGCCGGTAAGGCATTTCCCCCGATAAGCAAGGTGCAACTGATAAAGTTGCCCCACCAAATCATAGTTCTAATGGCTAAAACATGGTCTGGTTTAAAATTCCGGGGGAAGTCAAGCAGCAGATACGGAAGCCCCAGGTAATTTTCACCTTTGGAAATTTTACCGGTTAAAAAATCAGTGCCAGGTGGAAAATTAATGCCTGCGAAAATATTTCTGTCATTTGATACATTAAGAATGTGGGCGAAGTGATGATAGATCTTTTGATTGATCTGGTGTTTTCTTTCAAAGAATGCCTTGTTTCTTAGCGTGGCAAGTTCGTCTGCTGAAAGGAGTATCTTTGTCGGGTCATTCATTTCCAAGAAAGATAGGTGAAAAAAATAGACCGGCTATTACTTAAATCGTTTGCTGCGCCATTCGTTGCTATATTTTTTATTACCCTGTTTGTTTTGGTAATGCAATTTTTGTGGAAGTATGTAGACGACCTGGTAGGCAAAGGGCTTCCGGCATATGAAATTGGCAGGTTGCTCTTTTATGCTTCCGCCAGTATGGTTCCACTGGCACTCCCCCTTGCTGTTTTGCTTTCCTCCATTATGACTATTGGTTCGCTGGGGGAGCAGTATGAACTGACCTCTTTGAAATCTTCCGGAATCTCCCTGTTGCGCATAATCGCTCCACTGATGATCGTATCGGTATTTATCAGTATCGCTGCATTCCTGTTTGCCAATTATGTACTGCCTGTCGCCAATCTTAAATTCGGTTCGTTGCTTTACGATATCAGGCAGCAACGGCCTGCAGTAAATATTCGCCAGGGTATTTTCTACAATGATATTGACGGATACAGCATCAGGGTAGGTAATAAGGATGCTGATAATCAAACCATCCATAATATCCTGATATATGACCATAGCAGCGGAAGGGGAAATGACTATGTGATTACCGCGAAAGATGGCAAAATGTTTATGACCGATGACAAACTTTTTCTCGTTTTGCAACTCTTTAACGGGAAGCAATTCCAGGAGATGTCTCCTCCATCTGGAAAAAAATCAAAAGACTATGAGCAATTGAGGATTGGATTTAAGGAATGGAAGAAGGTATTTGATCTTTCAGAGTTTTCACTTAATCGTACGGATGAGAATTTGTTTAAAGACAATTACCAGATGCAGAATCTTGGGCAACTGCGGAAATCTATGGATACGCTACAATTAGAGCTCGACAGAACCTTTAAGGAAGCGGCTGCATTCAGTGCTACCTATTTTTCTTTTAAGCGTACTGATTTTGACACAATAAAAATGACCACTGATACCATGCGTATTGCTGCGGTACCAGATTCCTTTAGTATTTATAACCGGGCTTTGGCATCAGCGCGCAACATTAAAGGCTATTTGGCCATCTCCGCGAAGAATGTGAAATATAAAAGTGAAGTGCTGCGGAAATTTGAGATAGAATGGCATCGTAAGTTTTCGCTTTCCTTTGCCTGCTTTATTTTGTTCCTCATAGGAGCACCACTGGGAGCGATCATTAAAAAAGGAGGTTTTGGCTTGCCTTTCGTGGTATCTGTTTTTTTCTTTGTGATCTTTTATATGCTTTCGATTATGGGTGAAAAAATGGCAAAAGAAGGAGTATTAACGCCCTTTGAGGGTATGTGGTTTTCCACTTTAATACTGATGCCTGTTTCTGTTTTCCTGGTTTATAAAGCATCTGTAGATTCTGTGCTTTTCAATGTCGATGCATATTACGGTATCATCAAACAGAAATTGCTGCAATTACCGTTCTTACGAAAGTATCAGTCAAAAAATAATTGACAAAACCAGGCAACTATTTCCAATGGTTGTAAATCGGTGAGCTCAACAGCCGGTGCTTATGAAGAAAATGCCGCAGACTGACCTTCAAAACGCCCATGCCATACGTTACACTGCGTCGGAAATTGATGGAAGATGCTTCTTCAAAATATTTTGTGGGGCAGGTGACTTCAGCAATATCATAACCGGCCATAAAAATCTGCGACAACATTTGATTATCGAAAACAAAATCATCTGAGTTTGCATGGTAGTTGATGCCCATCAACACTTCTTTTGAAAAGGCGCGGTATCCGGTATGATACTCTGATAACTTCTGATTGATCAGCAGGTTTTGAATAAAGGTAAGCATGCGGTTAAAATAGTATTTGTACAGGGGCATACCACCGGTGCGTGCTCCTTTGCCAAGTATCCTTGACCCAAGAACCACCGGATATATATTATTGGCAATTATAGAAGCCATAGCCGGAATTAATTTGGGAGTATACTGATAATCGGGATGCAACATAATCACGATATCTGCCTTTAACCCGAGCGCAACATCATAGCAGGTTTTTTGATTGCCCCCATAACCTTTATTTACTTCATGTACTATTATATGCCTGATACCAAGGCTGGTACCAACTTCAACCGTATCGTCCCGGCTGGCATCATCTACTAATACCACCTCATCTACGATATCAAAAGGGATTTCACGATAAGTAGATTCCAGTGTTTGTGCTGCGTTATAAGCAGGCAGCACTACCACAATTTTTTTTCCGGTCAGCATAGTCAGCGACAAAAATAATTCTATTCATGAAAGAAGGAAATAAGATAGTCTGTATATTGATGGATAGGCTGATTTGCCTTTCAATGAATAAGGTAAAACCTGTATCAAATATTGGCGTTTCCAAAAGCAGAGGGTGTCCTGTCAAATCAACAAATGAAAGCAGGCAAAGTCTGCACGGTTATTGACTGTCGTTCTGTGGCAATTTCAAAAAAACGATTTACAGCGGCTTTGCCTCTTTCGCCAAGGTTAACTGTGAAATCATTTACGTATAGACTGATATGTTGCCGCATCACGGTTTCGTCCATTTCCTGTGCATATAATTTCACATATTCCATCGCTTCCTCCGGATGTGCAAAGGCATAAAGAACACTTTCCCTGATCAATTCATTAACCGTAATGGAAATAGCTTTATCGATAGACCGCTTTATGGCTATGCCTCCCAATGGAATGGGGTATCCTGTTGACTTTTCCCACAATTCACCCAGATCAGCAACTTTCTGCAACCCTTTCTTTTCGTAGGTGAACCTGTTTTCATGAATGATGACACCGGTTTCTGCGATTTCATTAATTACGGCATCTTCAATACCGGAAAATATCATCGTTGTCTTAACACCATGTTGCGGAAAGAAGGTATCGAAAAGAAAATTCGCAGTGGTATGAATTCCGGGTACGGCAACGGAGCGATTATTCATCTCAGCAGGAGCGATTTGCTTTTTTGATATCAGCAACGGTCCGCAATTGCTTCCCAATGCACTTCCTGAAGTTAATAACAGGTAATTTTTTTGCACCTGAAGGAAAGCGGCAAAACTGATTTTTGAAATGTCAAGTTCATGATTAATGGCCATCCGGTTAAGTTGTTCCACATCATGTAAATATGGCTGAAAGGTTAATCCTTTCATATTGATCTTGCCATGCAGTAATGCATAGAAAATAAAAGTATCGTTTGGGCAAGGGGAAAACCCGAGTGTTAGCTCCACGCCGGTAAAATTACGCAACGTATCCGGTTCTATGGTGCCGCTTTTGATTTTTTAGATTCATACAGTTTAGGATATTGAAGGTGCGAAGTTCAAAAACGTTGAAGGAAATTTAATTCGTCTATTTTTGACATCAAACAACTGTGAGATGGCACCATGGAAAATTGTGCTGGCATCAAAATCTCCAAGACGGCATGAACTGCTATGGAACCTTGGAGTTGAATTCAGCTTATATGTTGCAGAGGCAGATGAAGACTACCCTGCAGATTTGCCGCTGCGGATGGTGCCTTCTTTCCTGTCTGAAAAGAAAGCAAGAGCGGTATTACCGAACCTTAAGTTTAATGAACTGCTGATTACAGCGGATACCGTGGTAATAGCCGGCAACCAGATTTTCGGTAAACCTGCCGATGAAGCGGAGGCTATTGAGATGTTAAAGTACTTATCGGGGAATATGCATGAAGTGGTTACGGGTGTTACTATTTGCAATCGCGAACGTATGACTACCTTTTCAGAATTGACCAGGGTTTATTTTAAGCAACTGCCAACTGAATTAATTGAATACTATGTAAGTAACTATAAACCGTTGGATAAAGCCGGTGCTTATGGTGTTCAGGATTGGATTGGATTGTCAGGCATTGAAAAAATTAACGGATGCTTTTACAATGTAATGGGACTTCCTACCAGTAGACTGATGGAAGAGTTAAAGAAATTCGGATGGAATTTGGAGTTCAGAAAACAGGAGGATTAATCCGCATGCTGAATAGATGACAGCTTACATTATATGGCAGGTAGTACTTCGTTGCTATTATTTTAATCTTTCTATGGCTTCCGGTGGAATTGCCAGCCCAAGTTGTCGCATTCTTTTCAACTGAATCCGCGCTTCTTCCATCTTATTAGTTTGCAGATACAATAACAGCAGGTTGTTATTGGCCTGTTCATCATCAGGCGTTTTTGACAAATAAGTGGTCAGGTAACCTATAGCACCTTCAAAATCATTTTTTATAAATGCGATCCTGGCCATATGAAAGTAACACTCATAGTAGGCCGACTTTTTTATTTCCTTTAAGAAATAAGCTTCTGCTTCGGGAATGGAATCTTTATCGAGTGCCATTTTACCCAGGTAATAGTTCAGGTATTTCTCATCAGGATTCAGCGCATGAGCGGCTTTCATGTATTGCTCAGACTTAATGGAATCTGTTTCGCTCAAGCGGGCTCCTAACATCATGTTTGCATATGCTGAATTCGGCGATCCTTTAACTGCTTCGGTCCAAAACGTATTGGCATCCTTAAATTTGCCCTGGTGGTTGAAATTGATGATTGCCAAAACCAGGCACATGCCAATGCCTCCAAAAAAAATTGTTTTGTCATTAATATTATTCCTGAACAAAATGGTTTGAGTAAGTAACAATAGCACACCAACTATGGGAAGATACAACCGGTGTTCAAAATCCTGATCATTAAGACTGGCAGGCACTAACAGTACCGGGACCAGGAATAACAGGAAGGTGCCAATACCTGCTATTACGATTTTGTTATTCCTATCCTTAGAAAAAAACAAGCCGGCCGCTATGAGTGCGACTGCAATAAGACCATATACATTAGAGGTGTCCTTAGTTATCGGAAATACATTGAGGTTTAATGGCAGTATAATCTTCCCGAAATATTGAACTATTACCGGTAGCCGGGACGGTAGTGCTGCCAGAACGCTGCCAAATTGCATTTGCTCTTCTTTAAGTGTTGCAAGTGAACGTACATAGTACCAGAGTATAAAGGCTAGCAGCCAGCTGCCATACAGCAGCATACTCCGCATTTCAAATATTTTTTTCTCAAGGCAAAGTACCAACAGCAGCAAAGCAACCGGAGCGGCAAAAACAGTGGTTTCTTTAGTAAAAAAAGCTAGTAACAAAGTTACCAACTGCAAGATAAATGCAGCAGGTTTTCCATGATTTGAATAGTTAATCAGTCCAATAAAAAAGGTGAATAGAAAAACAGCTAATAGCGTATCATTTCTTCCCGGAATCCAGGCAACAGCCTGAGTAAGCACCGGATGTATTGCAAAAAAAAGGGTGAGCAGGAATGCTTCTGTCTTTCTGAAACGCAGTTTCATCAAGAGTTGATACAGCAGCAATACGGCAATCAGATGAAGTAAGATATTAACCACGTGATATCCTTTGATCGCTGTGCCACTTAGCTGGTAGTTCAGAATGAATGAATTCAGCAATATCGGACGGTAATAGACATCTTCCGTTTCATTGAAGACACCCCTTTTGAAGCTGGTAACAAGGTTCGAAAGATCTTCATTGTAAGACTGTCGTTCCTTTATAAATATGGAATCATCCAATTCAGTGAATCCGAGGTTAATGGAAGAAGCATACAAAAACATAACTGCAACGGCAAGCAGCATTCCGGGATAGGGAATTTGAAATTCGCTTTGTACCGGAGCTATCCCGCCTTTCTTTGTGTTCTTTAAATCCTGTTTTTGATTTTTCATTGCTGAACAGTTAATGAAATGGCAGCAATTTAACCATTTAGCAATTTAACCATTTAACAATTTAACCCTCCAACATTGCTTGACAAGATGAACGATATGTCGTACACCCTCTGAAGGTTTTGCATTTTCACAATGCATGGTTTCTTATATATTTGCGGCTTAGCCAAAAAGATTCATCATGTTACAAAAAATTAATTACCGATCTGGATTTGTAATACTCTTTGTTATTGGATTGTTCTCTTGCTCTCAGCCAGAGCGCAAAGTGAATCCGGCAATTGCTGCTGCTCAAGCTTATCTGGATTCTTATAATAATCAGTTTCAAAAACTCTATGCGGCTTCGGCAGAAGGTCAGTGGGCACTCAATACCCGGATTGTAGAAGGTGATACCATGGCTTCATTCAATGCTGCCAGGGCTGATGAAGCAATGGCTAAGTTTACAGGCAGCACTGCAAATATCGATTCTGCCAGAAAATACCTTGCATTAAAAGCGGAATTGACACCATTGCAAATAAGGCAGTTGGAAACGATCCTGTTCAACGCAGGCAATAATCCGGAAACTGCAGGTGATGTGGTGAAAAAAAGAATCGAAGCAACAAATGCACAGACAGAAATGCTCTATGGTTTTCATTATAAACTCAATGGAAAGCCAACAACCGTTAATGCATTGGATGAAGTATTACAGCGGTCAAGCAATATGGATGAAAGACTTAAGGCATGGACAGCAAGTAAAGAAGTAGGCGCCACCTTAAAGGATGGATTGGCCAACCTGCGTGATCTCAGAAACCAAAGTGTTACTCCGTTGGGATACAGCGATTATTTCAATTACATGGCTTCGGAGTACGGGATGAGTTCGGAAGAAATGATTGCACTTACACGCAGTATGATTTCAGATGTATGGCCACTGTACCGTGAACTGCACACCTGGGCACGTTTTGAACTTGCTGCACGATATAATCAACCCGTTCCGGAATACATACCTGCTCATTGGTTGCCCAACCGCTGGGGACAGGAATGGACGGCCATGGTTAAGGTGGAGGGGCTTGATATTGATAGTGTGCTTAAAACTCATAATGCAGAATGGATTGTGAAAGAAGGAGAGCGGTTTTACCAGAGTCTTGGATTTAATGCATTGCCGGCTTCTTTTTATGAAAAATCAAGTTTATACCCGGTTGCACCTGATGCCGGATACAGTAAGAATAATCATGCCTCTGCATGGCATATGGATCTTAACAAGGATGTGAGGTCGTTAATGAGTGTGGAAACAAATACGGAATGGTGGAGTACCGTTTTGCATGAATTAGGGCATATCTATTACTACGAAACGTACAGCAATCCTGATGTTCCCTATATTTTGAGAAGCGGTGCGAACCGTGGTTACCATGAAGCCTTTGGAACGTTGATTGGACTTGCTTCTTTGCAAAAACCTTTCCTTGAAGGGCTTGGAATGATTGCACCCGGAGTACAAACAAATGATACGTTGAAATTATTGAGTGAAGCCCTGGATTATGTAGTACATATTCCCTGGGGTAGTGGTGTTATGACTGAATTTGAGTATAACTTATATGCGAAGGGGTTACCTAAAGATCAATACAATGCTGCGTGGTGGGAGTTGGTAAAGAAATACCAGGGCATCGTTCCTCCGGCAGCAAGAGGAGAAATTTTTTGTGATGCTGCCACTAAAACGCATATTAATGATGACCCTGCAGGATATTATGATTACTCCATTGCCAATGTCCTGCTTTTCCAATTTCATTCTTTCATTGCCGACAGTATACTCCACCAGGATCCACATGCGAC
This sequence comes from Chitinophagaceae bacterium, assembly GCA_016704325.1. Classification (GTDB taxonomy): domain Bacteria; phylum Bacteroidota; class Bacteroidia; order Chitinophagales; family UBA10324; genus JACCZZ01. Next base: position 421,773 of record JADJAG010000001.1, on the reverse strand, counting down.
TAATTACTGGGGTAACAAAGGCGTTGGCGATTTTCTAAAGAAAGTAATGTATCCGGGAGCCAGTGTTGATTGGAGGGCACATTTGGAAGCAAGCATCCATTCGCAGATGAGTGCCAAGCCGATGGTGGATTATTTTGCACCGCTCATGGCCTACCTGAAAAAGGTGAATGCAGGCAGGAACTATTCATTACCGGAACAGGCGCCTATCTGAAAATGCCTGCAAAACATTTTACAAATTGTTAAATAACTAATTCTAAATCTTCAATCATGATTACTACAACAACCCCGCATATTGAAGGGAAAAGTATTGAACAGTACCTGGGCGTTATTTCTGCACAGACAATTATTGGCGCGAATTTTTTTAAGGATATTCTTGGTGGGCTTACCGATATTTTTGGAGGCCGTTCAGGTACTTATGAAAAAGTATTGGAAGAAGCCAAAGAATCTGCCATGTTAGAGTTACAACAAAAAGCTGCCGGACTTGGAGCAAATGCTATTGTTGGCATTGACCTGGATTTTGAAACGGTTGGTTCTAATGGCAGTATGTTGATGGTAATAGCCACCGGTACTGCTGTAAAATTTTCCTGATAAGATTTTGAAGTTTGAATAGCGTTGCAACAGGGATAATTACCGGCTAGCACATCACCGGGCACTATCAATTTTACTTACTTGTTGCATCGACATCTTTTAATGGGATATATCTGCAGGGCATGAGCATTCATATGATTGTGAATTGATCTATGCCGGTTAATTACCGGAGTGCTGCTGTTGCAACATGCGCTCAATTTTTTTCCTCAACCGATCGGCACTCGGTTTTGTAAATGAAAAAAAGCAATCCACTAATTGTCCATCACGATCTACCAGGTATTTCTGGAAGTTCCAAAGGGGTTTCATAGAGAATAGCCTATACATCTTCTTTTCTGACAGAAAACGGAAGACCGGGTTTGCATCTTTCCCTCTGACATGTGATTTTTCAAAGATTGGAAAAGAGGCCAGGAACTTACTCTTGCAGAAATTGCCGATGCCGGAATTCTCTAATGGTTCCTGTTGACCAAAGTCATTAGAAGGGAATGCGAGTACTTCAAATCCTTTTTTTCTATAGAATAAGTATAGCGTTTCCAGATCATGCAATTGAGGCGTAAACCCGCAATGACTGGCTATGTTTACGACAAGGCATACTTTTCCCTTAAATTGTGAAAAGGCTACTTCTTCTCCTTCCAGGGTTCGAAATTTCAGATCGTAAAAATTCATACCACCCTTAACAAGAGAAAATCCTTTTGGTTGTAAAATGTTCAATTTTAGCCTTAAATGGTCAATATATGCATAGTAAATGTGTATGCAGGATTAAGTAATGCACGTCGTAATGTTCACAATTCTGCATATGTTACTACTACCTATGAAAATATTTTCGTTAATTAGCGCCAATATTTTTTAACTAAAAGGCATCCCATGAGACATTTTACTAAACTTTTTATTGCTGTCGTGCTAACGAATTTGTTGTTTGCTGCACAGTTAAATGCACAAAGTACCAAGCGCCCCTGGATGATTGGCGCGGGCTTGAACGTTATAGACTTCAATGCCCCATACAACTTTGATCAGATTGCACAAACGGAGTATTGGAACGTACTTCCGGCGATCAGCAAATTGACCATTGCCAGGAATCTTAATCCATCTTTTGCTGTGGATTTACAGCTTGGTGGGTCCAGAATTACCACATTAACGGGGGGGGAAGAAATTGGTGCAAGAGGATTTATTGACGCTGATGTTGACTTGCGCTATAAGTTTGACAATGGATATATAATTAAAGAGAATGCCGTTTTTGCTCCCTATTTATTTGCCGGAGGTGGAATTAACTACCTTTCTCAGGATCAGGTGCGCGGAAACGTGGGCGGTGGACTTGGGTTTAACTTTTGGTTCTGGAAAGACTTTGGGTTAAACATTCAATCTGCATATCGGTTGGTACCCGGAGGTGATGAAACAGTTGCCGGCAAGCAGAATTATCTGAATCATTCTGCAGGTATCGTAGTTCGTTTTGGCAAGAATGATACCGATAAAGATGGTATTGAAGATGATGAAGATGCATGCGTAGAAGAACCCGGCCCCGCATCAACCATGGGTTGCCCTGATCGGGATAATGATGCAGTTGCTGATAAATCAGATGCATGTCCTGATAATGCCGGACCTGTTGCTTTGAATGGTTGCCCTGATGCTGATGCTGATGGCATTGCTGATAAAGACGACCGTTGCCCAAGTGTTGCAGGTACTGCCGCAATGAAAGGTTGCCCTGATCGTGATGCTGACACTGTAGCGGATATAGATGATCAGTGCCCTGACCAGAAAGGTTTGGTGAACCTGAAAGGTTGTCCTGATACAGATGCAGACGGTGTTGCTGACAAAGATGATCTATGCCCAACCAGAGCAGGTACAGTGGCTTTAAAAGGTTGCCCTGACCGTGATGGAGATGGAATAGCTGATGATGATGATCGTTGTCCTCAGGATGCAGGACCCATATCGAATGGTGGTTGCCCGGTACCAAAGGCTGAAGAAATTCAATCAATTAACGTTAGTGCCAAATCGATACAGTTTGTAACCGGTAGCGACAAGATCCAGGCTAGTTCTAATGCAACGCTTGATAACATTACCGCATTAATGCTGAAATATCCAAATACAAGATGGTCTATAGAAGGACATACTGACAATGTGGGTAAAGAAGCGAAGAACCTCGATCTTTCAAAACGCCGTGCAGCTTCTGTTAAGAATTACTTTATATCTAAAGGAGTTGCTGCCGACAGGTTGGATTCTGAAGGATATGGACAGATTCGTCCGATTGCTGATAATAAGACTGCAGCAGGCCGTACGGAAAATCGTCGTGTTGAAATTAAGTTGATGGAGATTGGTGTGAAGAAATAGAGTTGTAGTCAAAATAATCAGTATTGAAACCGCTTCAGGAAACTGAAGCGGTTTTTTTATGCTTAGCAGATGAATCTTTAACTGTTGCTAACTTGTTTGCTATAACGAACACGGCATTATGGTACGTTGATATTTTCTACTATAAGGAAGAATACTTTTTCTGTAGTATTTATTTGGCTGCATATCACAGGTCATTTAAGAATTCCAAAAGAGTGGATGCATCAATTAATATCTTTGCTTCAAGATGCGCAAAGCCTATCTCTACCTCCATATATCCATATTACTCTGGGGTTTCACAGGCATCTTTGCACGAGCCATAGATCTTACCGAAGGGGTATTGGTTTGGTATCGGCTATTATTCACTTCTGTTTGTTGGATTATAATCGCTTTAATTACCCAAAAAGTTAAGATCCTTCCATATAAAGAGGCACTTAGAATAAGTTATGTCGGATTGCTGGTGGCTGTACATTGGCTTTTTTTCTATGGATCAATTAAGTATTCAAACATTTCTGTTGGCATGAGTTGCCTGGCAATGATTGCTGTATTCTCTTCGATTTTAGAACCTATTCTAACCGGACGTAAATTTCAGTGGTTTGAACTACTATTGGGCATGGTGGCTGTTTTCGGTATGTTTCTGATATTTGAGTTTAGTGCTCAGTTCCGTACCGGCATTATATTGGGGTTGATTTCTGCATTTCTAGGTTCTTACTTCACCATACAGAACAAAATGCTGATGATGCGTCATAACTCGGAGACTGTGACGACCTATGAATTATGCAGCGGGTTTCTGTATCTGACGCTGTTGATGCCACTCTATCTTTGGTTTTTTCCTACGGATAAATTACTGCCGGCAGGGCAGGATTGGTGGTTGCTCGTTGTATTCACGGTAGTTTGTACGGTTATTCCATTCAATCTTTCGATGAAAGCTTTAAAACACCTTTCTGCTTTTACTTCAAACCTGTCTATTAATATGGAACCTGTCTATGGAATCTGCCTCGCATTTATTTTCTATCATGAACAGAAGGAACTGCATCCCGGTTTTTTTGCCGGTACGTTAATCATTCTCTCTTCCGTAGTGGTTTACATGATTCTCAAATACCGGCAATTGAGGAAGGGAAGAAAAACTACTTCTGATGTTTTGCCCGGAAATGAAATCCTTTGACTTCGCGCGTACTTTGTAAAGCCTGTGTATGTGTTATTGAGCCGGCTTCATCCAAAATACAGTCACCATCCATTTTCCGATGGTAAATGTTCTTGAAGAATCGGCATACTGTTCCAGGCTAATATTTTGTAAGGAATAGGCCTGATTTGAATCTGCTTCGCCCGGTTCAGAAATAACAATACGTGGGTTTTGTTCAAGCAGGTTATCATCATTAAAAAATTGGTACCAGACTGGTTTGGAGATGGCCTTACATTCCCAGGTGAGGGAAGGTGCCCATGGACCAAGGGCCAGGTTTTGGTTCGGCTTTTCCATACCTGATTCAAGATATTTGTTGACGGCACTGATTTTGAATTCGCGGTTTTTGAACATGGATACATAATCAATAAAGTTATTCGTCACAAATAGAAGCAACAAGGCGGCCCCAGCAAATCTCCACTGCTTACTTTTCTTTTGAAGATGCAAGATTTGGTGAATAACAATGCTTGACATTAAGCCGGCTGCGAAATAATAGCTCACCAGGTATCGGGCAGGCAGGTAGATCATGGTGAGTTTGTGCGACTCAATTATTAGCCAGGCAACAACCAGGGTGAAAAGTATTCGGTAATGCCGATCCCTGCTCTTAAAAAAGAGAATGCATCCTGTTACAAAACTGAGGGCAAATAATAAATTGGCAGGCCAGGTTCTGCTGCTAAACAACACATAGATGATGTTAAACCCAATAGTCCTGGGCATTAGAAAGAGGTTGGCATACTTGCCTGAAGCTTCTTCGTTTAGCACATAATTGAATATTTCATGGTTGGGCCAATACCAAAAGATCAGGTAGATTAAAAAAAGAAGGAACATCCATTGGATAGAAGTTGCAAAATCTTTTATGCCGGGACCATTATAATTGAGCGGCTGTTTTTTCTTCAAACAAATTGAAACAAACATCACTATGGGAATCAGGGGCATGATATAGATAAACTGAATCTTGGCATAATAGGCAATGGCTATAAAAACTGATGCAAACAAAAGGTGATTCTTATAAAGTATCCTGTTTTCAATATATTGATAAAGAAAGAACATTCCGACCATTATACTTGCTGTGGAAATCATTTCACTCAGACTGAAATGACTATACTGGAACACAAAGTATTGTAGTAGCGTCGTGATGCTTAATATGGCTATAATAGACTTTAAATAGGTGCTCCGCATAGAAATGAAGAGCAAGAGAATTATAGACAAGAGTATCGTAACTCTTGCAACAATATGCTGCGTGCCCAATATCTTAAGAGGCAAGAATAACAAGCCATTAAACAGGGGCGTCTTGATCAGGTTATCACATTCATAAAAGTCGAGTTGACCATGGTTTATGTAATTCCGCAGCTGACTGGTATTTAAACCTTCATCCGTAAATGCATCACGGCTATCCGATAAATAATAATCAGGATCAGCGGTAAGAAAGGGCAGGTGCAACACAAATACTAAAAGAAGCAACACATAAGGTAGTTGTCTCACAATCTTGTCCTTCATGCAGCATTCCTGTTTTAGGATAAAAAACCGGATGTATTCAAATGCCATCCTTAAATTTTCGCAAATGAACCGTCCAGTTATAGGTCCTGAATGTAATCTTTATCTGTTTATTTTCCGGAATTGAAAAGTGCCGGCAAAACAAACGGATCAAACCTTGCCTGCCACCGAAATCGCCACGATACCAATTGAACAATGCAGATGCCGTTATTAAATTTTTCTGCTCATTTATTGTCACCTCCTGATCCAGAAATGCCTGCATGGCATTTTCTAATTCATCATTGATTTTGTCAGCGGAATAAAATGAAATGGCAGGGCAACTGCCGGCACCACAGTTCAAGGCAAAATGAATCCTGTAATCCAGCGGAACCCGCAGACTGCGTTCAAATCGATCTGCAATTGGTTTCTTAAAATAACCCATGCTCCACCAAGTAGCTGAATGCCTTAAAATGCCATGTTCCATATTATTCAGGGAAAGGAGGTGCCCGGCCAGGTTTATTTTTCTTTGGCTAAAGAACCGTATTCTTTGCAACCGGTCAGAAAAATCAGGTTGATATTGTTCCAGCAAAATTTGCGTAGATGCATTGTATAAATTAATCCAGAACGCTTTCCGGTGTTCTGTTTTTTCAAGGTCACGCTGCAGTTGTATTACAGATAGCTGATGTAATTGCTCAATAAAGGAATCCGTTGCACGTCCATTTTTTACGGCGCTTAATAATGCTTCTGCGAGTGCGACACTATTCATGTAATTTAAAAATCGAATGTAGAAACCCGGTCAACGATTTATTGCATTCAATATGCCTGCAACTTTTTCAATCATCCCGTCATCAACATCTAAATGAGTGACCATCCGTACCTGGTTTTTGCCGATATGGATGCATAGAATATCCTCGTCTTTTAACTTCTGCACAAAGTCGGTTGCGGAAAAGGAATCTTTCATTTTAAAGATGATAATATTGGTTTCAACCGGCATCAGCCAATCAGTAAATCCTGCTGCTGCAATCACGTTGCCAAGTAACTTAGCTCTCCGATGGTCTTCCTTCAAACGGTGAATGTGGTGGTCGAATGCATAAATACCTGCAGCGGCCAGAATGCCGGCCTGGCGCATGCCACCACCAAACACCTTTCTGTATTTCCTTGCCCGCTTTATAAAATCCTTATTGGAAAGCAACAATGAACCGACGGGACAACCCAATCCTTTTGACAAGCAGCAGGAAATAGAATCAAAGTGCTCTCCGAGAATGGTTGAAGGTGCTTCCAATTCAACCAAGGCATTGAAAATACGTGCACCATCCAAATGGATTTTAAGTCCTGCTTCATGTGCAGTCTCACTCAATGCAATCATTTCATTGAGCGAGTAAAAGCTGCCGCCGCCGCGATTGGAAGTGTTTTCGATGCTCACAAGCTTCGAAGCAGCATGATGATCATTTACCGGATTTATATTGTCGGTAATATCAACGGGACGAATTCTTCCACGGTCTCCATTTATCAGGCGCACTGAACATCCGGAATGAAAAGCTATGCCACCGGCCTCATAATAGTAGACATGGTTGGTCCGTTCGATGATTACCTCATCTCCGGGCTGCGTATGTGTTTTTACTGCAATCTGGTTCGTCATGGTGCCGGACGGACAAAAAAGAGCAGCCTCCATTCCAAACAACTGCGAGGCCTTATGCTCCAATGCATTGATGGTTGGATCATCACCAAATACATCATCGCCGACAGGCGCATTCATCATTGCCTCCAGCATGGGCCTGGTGGGTCGTGTAACCGTATCACTTCGAAGGTCAATCATGTGAAGTGTAGTTTAAGTGAAGAATATCTTTTCCATCGAATTCGTAATGTATCAGGATGCATTCCTGTTAAGGAACATTTGCTCTTAAAAAAATTGTTGAATAAAATCAAGACCCAGCGAGGGTTTAAGAAGAAAAGTATAGAGCACACCGTACACCGCACCATAAAAATGTGCATCATGATTTATGTTATCGCCACCTTGCTTTGCCATGTACCACGAATATCCAAGGTAGAGCACACCCATTACGATTCCGGGCATTGGAAGGAAGTAAAAATAGATTGTGCCTAATGGATTGAGAAAAACAAAAGCAAACAGTACAGATGAAACCGCACCGGAGGCACCCAGGCTGTTATACCAGGAATGGTTTTGATGCTTGATGTAAGTTGGTAAATCAGAAATAATCATTCCACCCAAATACAGCATTACAAAGTACCAGGTGGATTTTACGCCGAAATGATAATCGTAAAATGACAAAACAGTAGCGCTGAAGGAAAAGAATACTAACAGGTTGAAAAGGAGGTGCATCCAATTGGCATGAATAAAACCGGAAGTGATAAACCGGTACCACTGATTGCCATGTTTAACAGCATATGGATTCATCATCCAGCGATTCATCAAATCGGTTGACTGGAAAGCAGCCAGGGAGGCGGCTACAGTGAGAACAATAATTACAAGAGAAATATCAAAACCCATATTAGTTGTAGTTGTATGGGCAAATATGAGGAGATAAGTTGGGATTCAGGATAATGCAACAGGTTTACTTAAATTCAGTTGCTTTAAGCTGTGAAATGAAGCAGAAAGCAGATGTCTGGTGACAAATTGTAACTGGAAATTTGCAAGTGAATCTATTGCTAAAGTGGAAAATAAGATAGATGAAGTCTAAAGATCTCCATGATGGTATTTTTCATTCCTGATTATGGTAAAAGCGCGGTATAGTTGTTCAGCAAATACAACTTTTGCAAGTTGATGTGGCAATGTCATTTTTGATACGGAGATAAGTTGCTGGCTGCGCTCGTAAATAGTTTTGTCAAAGCCATAAGCTCCTCCAATCACAAATAAAATTGATTTCGCTGAGCTATTAATTTTTCCTGAAAGGAAGGCTGCAAATTCAACAGAGCTTAATGATTTCCCTTTTTCATCCAGCAAGATCAGAACGTCATTTGGAACAATTCTTTTAAGTACTATTTCAGCTTCCGCTTTCAATTGTGCTTCAGGGCTGCCAGATTTTCCGGGCTTCAGGTTAACTACCTCAAAGGAAGTATAATGATTGATTCGATTGCAATATTCCCGGAAGGCAATTTCAAGGCCATTGATTTCTTCTTTTGAAATAGTGATTAACCTGATTTTCATGGGCAGCAAAATTACTCAAGACTGTTGAGGGGGCGAAACATGGCATTATTTGGGTGTACGACAGTTCGTTGATCTTGTCAAGCAATGGTTGGAGGGTTGTTAAATGGTTAAATGGCTAAATGGTTAAATTGCTGCGGCGAAGCCGATCACTTGCTATTCTGTAATCACTACGCTGCTTAACTTACTTACACAACTTAAGACTCAAGACTTAAGACTTAGGACTTAAGACTTAGGACAAATAGTAACAATCGAATTGCTTTACAATTTTGAAAAATCAGTTAAAAAAGGTCAACCTATTTCAGTCAACGACAGTAATCCATTGACGGCTGTTTTCTAAGAATTCGCGCTTTTCCCGGATAACTCCTGGAATCAATTTATTTGCACGGAAGGTACTGCAGTAACTTACTAACGGAATAATGAAGTCAATCAGATGATAAACGATACACTTTCTGGACTATATTTGCGCACCTAAACGAATAATAGATGAGTTGGTGGTTGGTTATTCTAACATTGTTTATCGGATGGTTGCTTGTATTCCTGGAAGTTTTTTTTATTCCCGGAATCACCGTATTTGCCGCCGTTGGCACCATTACCATGATTGCTGGGGTGGTATTTGCCTTCAGTAATTTTGGCGTGCTGGCGGGAACGCTTACGCTGGCTGCTACGGCTATTTTTACATTTTTATCAATCGTGCTAGGGTACAAAACAGGTGTGTTCAAGGGCTTTACCTTAATGGATACGGTAAAAGGCAAAATGAATGAAGTTGATACTTCTGCCATTAAGGTGGGCGATACCGGTGTTGCCATGTCAAAAATAAGTTTCATTGGCAAGGGGATCTTTAATGATAACATTTACGAAGTGCAGTCAATGGGAGAATATATTGATGAAGGTCAAGCTATTGAAGTGATTAAAATTTCTATGAATAAAATTTTCATAAAGCAAAAAGTATAAACCATGGATCCAATCTTTTTAGGTATTGTAGCAGTATTTGTCATCATACTGATTTTCCTGTTCCTCTATATTGTTCCGCTGAATTTGTGGATCAGGGCATTGGTAGCAGGTGCACCAATTGGCATCGGGCAGCTTATTGCAATGCGTATCCGGAAAGTGCCGGCGGCATTGGTGGTGGATGCATTGATTAACTCTACCAAAGCAGGGTTGCATGTTTCTTCCAATGAAATTGAAACGCACTTTTTGGCAGGTGGAAATGTAAACCAGGTGATAAGGGCTATTATTTCAGCTGATAAGGCGAATATCCAACTGGATTGGAAGATGGCCACTGCTATTAACCTGGCAGGGCGTGATGTTTTTGAAGCGGTACAAATGTCGGTGCAGCCTAAAGTGATAGATACACCACCTGTAACTGCAATGGCTAAAAATGGTATTCAGCTGATTTCCAAAGCCAGGGTTACCGTTAGAACGAATATTAATAAACTGGTGGGCGGGGCAGGGGAAGAAACCGTGCTGGCCCGCGTTGGTGAAGGTATTGTAAGCTGTATTGGCTCAGCCCTGTCACATAAAGATGTATTGGAAAATCCCGATTCCATTTCCAAAGTAGTATTGGCAAAAGGACTGGATGCCGGAACGGCTTTTGAAATATTATCCATTGATATTGCAGATATTGATGTAGGAAAGAATATCGGCGCACAATTACAGATGGATCAGGCTAATGCGGATAAGAATATAGCACAGGCAAAGGCAGAAGAGCGGCGGGCAATGGCCGTTGCTACAGAGCAGGAAATGACGGCCAGGGGTGCAGAAATGCGTGCAAAGGTTATTGAGGCTGAGGCATTAATTCCGCAAGCAATGGCAGATGCGTTTCGCAGTGGTAATATGGGCATCATGGACTATTACAGGATGAAGAATTTACAGGCGGATACTACAATGCGCGAATCACTTGGTGGACCGCAGGATATGAAGAAAGAACAATAGAGGAATTTACAATTTGTATTCAGCCGGATTTTTCACGAGAAAGTCCGGCTGAATAATTTATGATTAGTCTATTCCCTTTATTCTTTCGATTAACGATTTAAAAGCTTCTCCGGTTGCAGCTTCAAACCGGCCCTGATTAATACTCGCCCTGTTGTTATCATTTTCCTCAATATGGTAGGTGAAAACAAATGCCGCCTGAGGATTTACCCATCCACCAATCTGACCGAAGCGCATATCATGAAAATTGATACCGCCGGAATCACTTTTTGTAATACAGTAATAGTCCTGTGAAAACCGGATGAGCTTTTTTACGCCGGGATCATTCTTCAGGTCACCCAGTAAACTGTCGTTCCTCGGCACAAAAGTAATTTCAGTGATGGGTTTCGTATCACATATGGAACGGTATCCGATAAAGAATCCATCATTGCTTTTTGCCAGGTTATACCAAAGTAAATTATTCAATGGAGTAGGTGTTGTGATGAAATCATTGCCTGCAACCTGGTTTACATCCAGAGTTTTTCTGAAATGGGTATCAATAATTCTTTTATTGAAAAAGGTAAAAAGGAGATAGCAGCTGCTGATGATTAGTCCGCCATAAACAAAGTATTTTCTGGATGGGGCATTGAATCTTAAAATCAATAAGGCGATAAAGGAAATCAAAAGCGCTATAGTGTAAAAAGGATCCAGTACGAAAATGGTATTGAATGAAATACGGTAGTGGTTGAATGGTTCAAACCAACCTGTTCCATAGTTAGTGAGGGCATCGATAAAGATGTGCACGAACAGGCCGGAGGCAAAAATGTAATACCACGTGGCAAAGCCATAATCTTTCTTCCTGTACAATCGCTGAAAGAGCCAGGCTAAAACAGGAGGGACGATCACGGCAAAGAGGATAGAATGCGTGAATCCGCGATGTGACAATAAAGAATCAGGAATACTTTGGAATAGACCCGGGATTACATCAATGTCAGGAGCATTGTTTGCCAGTGCACCCCAAAGCATTGCACGTTTCCCCATTTTCTTTCCTGCAATTGCTTCTCCCAAAGCTGCTCCGAGCACGGTATGCGTGATGGTATCCAAGGTGTCTTAAATTTGGCTAAAGATATTCTACTTCAATAAACTGATGGCTATAGATTATGGCAGTTAAACCGGAAAAGGCGCGCTGCAGCAGATCTAAACAATGGTACGAAGGGTGTATTTCCTTTTCCGCTGACGTTGATGGTTAAACAAATTTTTAATACTAGATTCATTAATCACGATAGGCATGGTACTAAGTATAACTGGAGAAAAATCTTACTGACCATTGAATATCAGCTATTTAGATAAAATGGCGTTCGGATATGAGCGGGATAAGATTCATAACTGTCTGATTCTATGGCTTAAGTCTTTTGCACAGGATTTTGGGTTTTGTTGTTTAAAACTATTTTTTTGGCCCGCCCATCTTTTTGCGGCTTTTCAGATTACTTTTGTCCCGGGCAAGGCTTATACGACCAGCTCCTATTGAACTCCCCCAGGGTCGGAAGGCAGCAAGGGTAGATGGTTGTAGCGGTGCGATGTAAGTATCTTGCCCACTTTTTCTTCACTTAAATCAGTTGCATTCCCATATGAAGTTTTTCATCGATACTGCCAACATCAGCCAGATAAAGGAAGCGAACGACCTGGGCATACTCGATGGGGTGACCACCAATCCTTCCCTGATGGCAAAAGAGGGGATAAAAGGAGAGGAGAATATTCTGAAGCATTATGTAGCTATCTGCAACCTGGTAGGCAAGAATGTAAGTGCTGAAGTAATTTCTACAGATTTTGAAGGGATGATTACCGAGGGTAAAAAACTGGCAGCACTTCATCCGGCTATCGTTGTTAAGGTGCCGATGATTAAAGATGGAATTAAAGCGCTGAAATGGTTTTCGGATAATGGAATAAAAACAAACTGCACACTGGTGTTTTCTGCCGGACAGGCCATTATGGCGGCTAAGGCCGGAGCAAACTACGTTTCACCGTTCATCGGCAGAATTGATGATGCAAGTTGGGATGGTGTTCAGTTGATTGAGCAAATCGTGCATATCTACGGAAATTATGGTTACAAAACAGAAGTGCTTGCAGCGTCAATCAGAAATCCATTGCACATTGTAAGATGTGCTGAAGCCGGCGCAGATGTGTGCACCTGTCCGCTTGATTCTATTTTAGGATTATTAAAGCATCCGCTCACAGACATAGGCCTTGAAAAGTTTTTAGCTGATCACAAAAAAGGCCAACAGTAAAAAGCCAAAACTAATAGCCATAGTTAGGACTTTTTCTCCCCTTCGATTTTTCGGAGGGGAGTTTTTTTTGGATGTAATCGAACAAGTATAATCCAATAACCTAAGCTGAAACTTGGGGTTTTAAAATGCAGCCTGCACCGAAGGCCTTAGCTCACTTTAACGACGACGTATTATACCAACATCGTTCGCTGGCTGTTCTGTGCTAATTTTTTTGACCGTTTTTATCTGTCAAATCCGTGTGATCCGTGTTCGATTTTTTTGAGTTCCTCAATATTGCGGTTATCTTGTCAGCAACCTAAACCGGTGAGCCAGCAATCAAAAGAACCTACCCTTGTCCGCGGACTGGGCCTTACCCAGGCTACAGCCATCAATATGATTGATATGGTGGGCATTGGTCCATTTGTTACCATTCCATTTATCATTGGTGCGATGAATGGCCCGCAATGTATCCTTGCCTGGATACTGGGCGCATTACTAGCTTTTATGGATGGATTTGTTTGGAGTGAATTGGGTGCAGCCATGCCAATGGCCGGAGGCAGTTACCAGTTTTTGCGGAAAATTTATGGCGAGCGTAAATGGGGTTCGTTAATGTCGTTCCTGTATATCTGGCAAACCATCATACAGGCTCCGCTGGTAATTGCATCAGGGGCAATTGGGTTCGCTATGTATATGCAGTATGTAATTCCACTCTCCGGCATAGAACAAAAAATGGTGTCAGGTGCGCTCATCATTTTGCTTTTTGTTTTGTTGAACAGGAATATTATTTCCGTTGGAAAGTTGTCTGTTTTCTTGTGGGTTGGGGTGATTGGTACCATGGGTTGGTTAATTTTTGGCGGCCTTACTCATTTTGATGCTACACTCGCTTTTACGTATCCTGAAAATGCATTTGATTTCAGCGCATTATTTTTTCTTGGATTGGGAAATGCATCTATCAAAACAGTGTATTCCTATCTCGGCTATTATAATGTTTGCCATCTTGGCGGAGAAATAAAAGATCCTCAACGGAATATTCCACGCAGCATTTTTTTATCAATTGGCGGAATCGCCTTGCTGTACCTGCTGATGCAGATTTGCATCTTAGGCGTAATACCCTGGCAGGAAGCAAAGAATTCGGAATTCATAGTCTCTACCTATTTCGAAACCATCTATGGAAAAACGGCTGCGATAGTCGCCACGATATTGATATTATGGATTGCGATAGCCTCATTGTTTGCGGTAATGCTTGGTTATTCGAGGGTACCTTACGCAGCAGCAGTTGATGGCAACTTCTTCTCCATTTTTGCAAGGGTGCATCCTGTAAAAAGAATACCGCATATTTCCCTGCTGATATTGGCTTCCATTGCTTTTGTTTTCAGCCTGCTATTTAAACTGAAGGAAGTGATTACGGCAATTATTGTGATGCGCATTCTTGTACAATTTGTAGGACAAGCCGCAGGTGTCATTTATCTCCGATATAAGAAGGACCGCATTTACTTGCCTTTTAAGATGTGGGCATTTCCGTTACCTGCTGTGTTAGGTATTATCATTTGGCTGTTTATTTTTTTCTCTTCCGGATGGGAGTACATACTTGGTGCGTTATGCATAATACTGGCGGGAATTTTTGTTTTTCTGATAAGAGCCAACAATCTGCGACAATGGCCCTTCGAATCAAAATCATCTCAATAACATTTCCCGTTTCCTTTCCGTCCCGGCCCCCCCTCTTTTTTTTTCTTGTCTTTTTTGGTCCCTTTTTTTTTTCCTGCCGTGGCAACCTTCCTACTTTTGTGATGTATCTAAAATTTCACCAACCTAACCGTGCAAGAACCCATGGCTTCGTGATTATGCCTAACCACATCCATTGTGTTCACCAAGAGGAAGGAGCGCCCCTTAAAACCCAATATGGGTCTACACAAAAGATCGTCAATTCCATTTTGGCCCATCGCCGGATTGCAGAGCAGAAGCTGGATTATATTCACTATAATCCTATCTCAGGCCGATGGAGGCTTGCGTCAAGCCCTGAGGGATATTTCTATTCTTCTGCTTCATATTACATTCCAAATAAAAGCTCTTTTAGTTTTGTAACACACTACATGGATAATATCTGATAGATCTGACTCGTATAGAAGTTGTGCTTTAAAGGCTCACCGGTTACTTTCTCTATTTGCTTATCTCGCTTTTCGTTCGTTCCTTTGTGAGCCTTCTATTTCAGGCGATTAATCCCGTTTTCTCATGATTTTTATGGAGGTTTCTTCTGCAGCAGCAAATACAACCGTGGCTAATTATCTGCCGATCGTGATTCAATTCATTTTTGCTGCCGGATTTGTAGGAACTACTATGGTAGCTACTCATTTACTAGGCCCGAAACTCCAAACCAAAAAGAAATTGCAGGCTTTTGAAAGTGGCATAAAATCAGTAGGTAATGCCAGGCAGCCTTTTGCTGTCAAATACTTCCTTACAGCCATCCTTTTTGTGCTGTTTGATGTGGAAGTTATTTTTCTCTATCCATGGGCTGTTAATTTTATGGAACTGGGATGGCAAGGGGTGATTACCATGGGTTTGTTTATGGGTTTGTTGCTGGCAGGCTTTGTGTATATCGTGAAATCGGGAGCTTTGGATTGGGAATAGTTGGGAGAGATTTGGGACGAATGACTGAGGAATAAGATTTAGGATGAAAGACTTACGACGTAAGACTTAAGACGGTTAACTTAACACTTAAGAATTAGGATTGAACAGGAATTGATTGACAGTTGTTTCTGCGATTATTTAAACGAATTAGTTGATACTTGACCAAATGGAAGTAATAACATCGGCAGAAAAAAAAATTATCACGGTAGACCCTCCGGAAGGTCTTGTAGGCACTGGATTTTTTGCAACCAGTTTAGATAAGGTGGTAGGTCTTGCCCGTAAGAATTCCATTTGGCCATTGCCTTTTGCTACTTCCTGTTGCGGTATTGAATTTATGGCTACTATGGCTTCGCACTACGATTTTGCACGGTTTGGGGCTGAAAGGGTAAGTTTTTCTCCGCGCCAGGCCGACTTGCTGATGGTAATGGGAACAATTGCCAAGAAAATGGGACCGATATTAAAGCAGGTTTATGAGCAAATGGCAGAACCAAGATGGGTGATAGCAGTGGGTGCATGCGCATCAAGCGGTGGAATTTTTGATACCTATTCCGTACTTCAGGGCATTGATCAGATCATACCGGTTGATGTATATGTCCCCGGTTGTCCTCCCAGGCCGGAACAAATCATAGATGGTTTAATGAGGATTCAGGATTTGGTGCAAAATGAATCGCGCGGCAGGAGAAATTCTCCGGAATACCAGGCGCTGTTAAAGTCATACGGAATTGAGACGGTAAATAGTTAACGGGCTCATTCCGGCGTATTTTTTTTGAAAGAGCATTACTAAAAGATTAATTAGCTGAATAGCATCACGATGTCAAATGTAGATTCTGCCTTAATATTGGAAAAACTAAAGACGCAATTTGGTGATGCCATTCATTCACCGGAGGAACCGTACGACTTGCTTACCATAAACTGTTCGCGTGAAAAGATTGTCCCTTTACTGGAGTTTCTTCATAACGATACGGTATTAGCATTTAATTTTCTCACCGATTTGTGCGGTGTACATTATCCGCATCGCGCGGCACCGTTTGAAGTAGTCTATCACGTTCATAGTTTCATAAATAATATCCGGTTGAGGATTAAAGTGGCCATTGCAGGTGATCCTCCGAAAGTTCCTACCGCCACTTCCGTTTATGCAGCTGCGAATTGGATGGAAAGGGAAACATATGACTTTTACGGAATCATTTTCGAGGGGCATCCAAACCTGAAAAGGATACTGAATGTGGATGAGATGACTATCTTTCCAATGAGGAAGGAGTATCCGCTGGAAGACAATACGCGAAAAGACAAGAATGATGAAATGTTTGGGCGTGATCCAAAATTGATTTTAGCAGGTAAATGAGAAGCACCTCAAACCATTCAACGATGGACAACAGAAATGAAAATTGCGACTTTAGTTTTGTGTTAATGAAAGCTTCCAACTAAAAGTACAGAACAATACATGCTCACCAATAATCAGCATATAAAACTCGGCGTACAGGAACTTGAGAAGGAGACCATGACATTGAATCTTGGGCCTACGCATCCTGCCACACACGGTGTTTTTCAAAATATTGTGGAGATAGATGGAGAGCGAATCGTAAGCGGCACATCAACCATCGGTTACATTCACAGGGCTTTTGAAAAAATTGCAGAACACCGTCCTTTCTACCAGATAACACCCTTAACTGACCGGCTCAACTATTGTTCTTCCCCCATAAATAACATGGGCTGGCACCTTACGGTAGAAAAATTGCTGGGAATTAAAACCCCGAAACGTGTTGACTACTTACGTGTCATCATTATGGAACTGGCGCGTATTGCCGACCACCTGATTTGTAATTCAATATTGGTAGTTGATACCGGAGCTTATACCGGTTTCCTGTATTGTATGCAGCTTCGAGAAAAAATTTATGAAATATGGGAGGAAGTCTGTGGCAGCCGGCTAACAACCAATATTGGAAGAGTAGGCGGTTTAGAGCGGGATTTCAACGATATCGCATTTCAGAAACTGGAGAATTTTATTAAAGATTTTCCGCCGGTGATGAAAGATTTTGAAAACCTGGTTATGCGCAACAGGATTTTTATTGAACGTACCGTCGGTGCCGGTCCAATCAGCGCTGAACGGGCAATGAACTATGGATTTACCGGCCCGAACCTGCGCGCTACAGGAGTGGACTACGATGTGCGGGCTATGAATCCCTATTCATCCTATGAAGAGTTTGACTTCATTGTTCCGGTTGGCACTAAAGGCGATACGTACGATCGCTTCCTGGTAAGAGAGGAAGAGATGTGGCAATCATTTAGCATAGTAAAGCAGGCGATACAAAAGCTGGATCAACTGGCTGATAAAACCACGTACCATGCCGATGTGCCTGCCTATTATTTGCCTCCTAAGGATGAAGTATATAACAATATGGAAGCATTAATTTATCATTTCAAGATTGTGATGGGAGAAATTGATTCGCCAAAAGGAGAAGTCTACCATGCAGTGGAAGGTGGAAACGGCGAATTGGGTTTTTACCTGATCAGTGATGGAGGAAGAGCGCCGTACCGTTTGCATTTCCGCAGGCCTTGCTTTATCTATTACCAGGCATACCCTGAAATGGTTACCGGATCTCTGATCTCTGATGCCATCGTTACCTTAAGTAGTTTGAATGTGATTGCAGGAGAGTTAGATGCATAACTAAAGTGATTAAAGCAGAAATTGTTTTCAGCAACAAAAATTAAGCAGCAGAACCATTTATTATGCTTGCAATAAGAACAGGACAAAAAGTTGAATTCTCTGAACAATCACTTCAAAAAGTGACAGAGATCATCAACCGGTATCCCGAAGGAAAGCAAAAATCAGCATTGCTGCCATTGCTTCATCTTGCACAGGATGAGTTTGGTGGATGGTTGAGTGTAGAAGCGATGGATTATGTAGCCCGCATGCTGCACATTCAGCCGATTGAAGTATATGAAGTAGCCACATTCTATTCCATGTACAATCTTAAACCGGTTGGCAGGTTTCTGCTTGAAGTATGCCAGACGGGGCCTTGCATGATTCGCGGAGCAGAAAAATTGGTAAGTCAGCTGGAAGAAAAACTTAAGATTAAAAACGGGGAGACTACCACAGATGGATTATTTACTTTGAAAACAGTGGAATGCCTTGCCGCCTGTGGCTATGCGCCAATGCTGCAATGCGGCGAGCATTATCATGAATTTTTGGATACGGAAGAGAAAGTAGATCAACTGCTGGATCAATTGCGCAGGAAGGCTGCTGCAAATAATTAATGAGCAGTATATAAATGTCAGTTGAAATTGATCTTGAAAGAAAAATTATTTTGTTAAAGACAGAATAACAAATTGCAACAGCAGATGAGCCGGAAAATATTACTTGATAAAATTGGAATAGCGGGCATCGAAACGTTCCCGGTTTACCGGAGCAATGGAGGCTATGCCTCCGTGGAGAAAGCATTGAAAATGCAACCGGCAGATATTGTAGAAGAAGTAAAGAAATCAGGATTGCGTGGCAGGGGTGGAGCAGGTTTCCCAACCGGTTTAAAGTGGAGTTTCATAGATAAGAAATCAGGGCGGCCACGCTATCTCGTCTGCAATGCAGATGAAAGTGAGCCCGGCACTTTTAAAGACCGCTTCCTGATGGAGAAACTTCCTCACCTGGTTCTTGAAGGGATGATTACGGCCAGTATCGCATTGGAAGCCAACCTGTCGTTTATTTATGTGCGCGGAGAGTTCAGGTGGATCATAAAAATTTTAGAGAAAGCTATCGTTGAAGCAAAAGAAGCCGGTTTTCTTGGAAGGAATATTCTTGGTACAGGATATAACCTGGAAATTGTGGTGCAAACAGGTGCCGGAGCCTATATATGCGGAGAGGAAACTGCACTAATAGAATCTTTGGAAGGTAAGCGGGGTAATCCGCGTATTAAACCACCATTTCCTGCAGTGAGCGGTTTGTACGGTAATCCGACGGTAGTGAGTAATGTAGAAAGTATTGCTGCTGTTCCCTGGATTGTTAATAATGGCGGAGCTGAATATGCAAAGATTGGTGTGCCGAAAAGTTCGGGTACAAAATTGATTTCTGCCTGTGGAAATATCAATAACCCCGGCGTATATGAAATAGAATTGGGATTACCGGTGAAGGATTTTCTTTTCGCTCCGGAATGGTGTGGAGGCATGAAGAATGGCAAAAGGCTGAAAGCTGTTGTTGCCGGCGGATCATCGGTACCTATACTTCCTGCCGGTTTATTTCTGAAGACAGCCAATGGCGAAGACAGGCTGATGAGTTATGAATCGCTTGCTGACGGAGGATTTGCGACTGGTACTATGCTGGGATCGGGTGGTTTTATTGTGTATGATGAAGACCAGTGCATCGTGAGAAATACCTGGAACTTCACCCGTTTTTATCATCATGAAAGCTGTGGGCAGTGTTCACCTTGCAGGGAAGGAACCGGTTGGATGGAACGCATTCTGCACAACATAGAAAACGGGCATGGCAAGATGAGTGATATTGATTTGTTGTGGGATGTGCAGAAGAAGATTGAAGGAAATACCATTTGTCCGTTAGGTGATGCTGCAGCCTGGCCGGTAGCCGCTGCAATCCGTCATTTCAGGGACGAATTTGAATGGCACATTAAAGAACCCAAAGAGTGCATGGTGAGAAATTTTGGAATAGCTGAACCAGCAATTGTTTAATTAAAGTAAAGTGCATAATGCAGGTTAAACTGCATAAAAGAATTTTTCATTGAGAAAATTATATCATGATAAAAGTTACCATCGATGGAATTGAACTGGAAGTAGAAGAAGGAACTACCATCATGAATGCTGCGCGCAAAATAGGTGGTGAAGTAGTTCCGCCTGCTATGTGTTATTATACTTCTTTGAAAGGCAGTGGCGGTAAGTGCCGTGCCTGCCTGGTGAAGGTTGCCCAGGGTTCAGCGAAAGATCCGCGCCCGATGCCGAAGCTGGTTGCATCGTGTTGTACAAATGTGCAGGATGGAATGGTTGTATTGAATTCCACTTCACCGGAAGTGCTGGAAACAAGACGTGGCATCGTGGAGTTTCTTTTGGTCAATCATCCGCTCGATTGTCCGATCTGCGATCAGGCCGGAGAATGTGAATTGCAGAATTTTGCATTTGACCATGGACTCCAGAAAACACGCAGTGAGTTTCACCGGAGAGAGTTTGACCCCATTGATATTGGTCCACATATTAAGTTGCACATGACCAGGTGTATACTTTGTTACCGCTGTACCATGGTGGCAG
Source organism: Chitinophagaceae bacterium (assembly GCA_016704325.1). Lineage (GTDB taxonomy): Bacteria > Bacteroidota > Bacteroidia > Chitinophagales > UBA10324 > JACCZZ01. Next base: position 401,006 of record JADJAG010000001.1, on the reverse strand, counting down.
ATCAGCTTACGGAAGAAAGGGTACATGGCGTTTTATGGCGTGGTGAGGCATCTGAAATTTCTACCTACATTCAGAAAGCCGTGGAAAATGATTTTTCAGGAAATATGATTGATGTATGTCCGGTGGGAGCTTTGACCGACCGTCATTTCCGTTTTAGAAACCGTGTTTGGTTTCTGAATCCGATGGATGCGCATCGGAATTGCTCCAAATGTTCCGGTAAAGTAGTTTTGTGGATGAGGGGTGAAGAAGTGTACCGCGTAACAGCAAGGAAAGATCAGTATGATGAAGTGAAAGAATTTATCTGCAATGAATGCAGGTGGGATCATTATGATACCAAAGATTGGGTAGTGGAAGGGCCTCGGGCTGTTGAAAAATGGTCGGTTATAACGGCGAATAAGTATTCTAAAGAAACAGTAGAACTTCCTGAGCAATTGTTTTCCAAATTAGACAATGCGAAATGGGATTCATTTGAAGGAGTAACCTAGTAACCGGATCCGTGATGTGTTCAGTGATTAGAAATGATTTGTTGAGTTTGAGATTTACAATGCAATAAAAAGTAACGAATGACCTTACTCAGTTTGCTTCCGACATTGATTTTAATTGTCGCGCTTTTCGCGGTTACCATGCTGGTGGCGCTGTATTCCACCTTTGCCGAGCGTAAAGTTGCTGCTTTCCTGCAAGACCGTGTCGGGCCAAACCGCGCAGGTCCTGGAGGCATATTTCAACCATTGGCAGATGGCGTGAAGTTTTTTATGAAGGAGGAAGTTATACCTGTTGCATCAAATAAATTTCTCTTTGTACTTGGCCCATGCATTGCGATTATGTGTGCATTGATGACGGGTATTGTGGTTCCATGGGGCGATACCTTAACACTGTTCGGAGCAAGTATTCCATTGCAGATTGTTGACCTGGACATTGGAATCTTGTATGTGTTTGCCGTGGTATCAGTGGGAGTATATGGAATTATGATCGGTGGCTGGGCGTCTAATAACAAGTTTTCGCTGATGGGAGCAATCCGTGCCTCCTCTCAGATAATCAGTTATGAGATCAGTATGGGACTTTCGATAGTTGCCTTATTGCTGGTAACCGGTACCATGAGTCTCCATGAAATTGTAACACAACAACATGGGATGCATTGGAATATTTTCTATCAGCCATTGGGATTTTTATTGTTTTTGATCTGTGCCTTTGCCGAAACCAACAGAACACCTTTCGACTTACCTGAATGTGAAACAGAATTGGTGGGAGGATATCATACAGAATACAGTTCCATGAAACTGGGGTTTTATTTATTTTCAGAGTACATCAACATGTTTATCTCCGGAGCAATTATGGCCACCTTATTTTTTGGGGGTTACAATTTTCCATTCATGGATAATCTATTGCAGGCAACCGGTTCACAGAACCTGGTCACTATTATTGGCACAGCCTTTCTGTTTCTCAAAATCTTTTTCTTCATCTTCTTCTTTATGTGGGTGCGCTGGACCATTCCGCGGTTCCGGTATGATCAGTTGATGAATTTGGGTTGGAAGGGATTGATTCCTTTAGGTATCTTTAATGTGGTAGCTACAGCAGTGGGCTTATTGTTTTTTAGGAATTAATAACATACTTGATAATGAATCAAGTAATTTATAAAAGTGGAAATCTGATAAATGCAGGCGCTAAGTAACAGAAAGAAAGTACTCGAACAAAAGAAAATGACGCTGGTAGAAAGGCTTTACCTGCCGGCTATTTTCCAGGGAATGGGAATCACCTTGCGCCATTTTTTCAGGCGCAAGGCCACCGTTCACTACCCGGAGCAAAAGCGGTCGGTGCCTGCAGTCTTTCGTGGATTACATGTATTAAGAAAGGATGAAAACGGTGCCGAGCGCTGCACTGCCTGCGGACTTTGTGCAGTTGCTTGTCCGGCGGAAGCAATTACCATGGAAGGAGGTGAGCGCAAAGCCGGCGAAGAACATTTGTACCGTGAAGAAAAGTATGCGGTGAAATATGAGATCAACATGCTGCGCTGTATTTTCTGTGGGTTTTGCGAAGATGCCTGTCCGAAGGAAGCTATCTTTTTGGAAACTACTTTCGCACCGGCAAGCTATGACAGGAATGATTTCATTTATGGAAAAGACAGGTTGGTGGAAGGATTTAAGCGTCATGAACTGGTTTCCCCAATTACCACATTGAAAGAAGCACAAGAAGCCAATAAATAAAAACCATCTAAGGATAACATGCTTACGTCCGCTTTCTATTTTATTGCATTTGTAACGATCTTCTTTGCTATTATGGTAGTGGTTTCGAAGAATCCGATACATAGTGTGTTGTACCTGGTGCTCACTTTTTTTTGCATCTCCGCTAATTACATTTTTATGCTGGATGCAACCTTTGTCGGAATGGTTAATGTGATTGTGTATGCAGGCGCTATTATGGTGTTGTTCCTGTATGTGCTGATGATGATGAACCTGAATGCAATTGCAGAGCAAAAACGTTCGGTGCTTTTTAAAATCAGTGCGGCGGTAACCGGAGGTATGTTATTGTTAGTACTGGTTGCTGCGCTTAAAGATGCGAATCTTCAGATCCAAGGAAGCGCATTGGAAGCTGAGCAACGAATCGGGTCTATTAAAGTGCTGGGATATGTGCTGTATTCTAAGTACCAGCTTCCCTTTGAAGTGGCATCCATACTTTTTCTTGTGGCCATGATTGGTGCTGTGGTACTCGGTAAAAAAGATAATAGTACTAAAACCATCGGGATAGAACCCGTGAAGTAAACAGTTAACACTTAATACATGATTCCGCAGATTTTTCAAACAGTTCCCATTGAGCACTTTGTTTACCTGAGTGCAGTCTTATTTGTAATTGGTGTGGTGGGCGTTTTGACACGCAGCAATGCCATTATTATTTTCATGAGCGTGGAATTGATGCTCAACGCAGTTAATTTGTTGTTGGTTTCCTTCTCTTCTTATCATCAGGATCCGGCAGGCCAGATATTTGTTTTCTTTATTATGGCAGTTGCTGCAGCAGAAGTAGCTGTTGGTTTGGCAATCATCACCATGATTTACCGGAATACACATTCTGTTGATATTAATGATATGAGCAGGTTGAAGGGTTGATTTCATTGCTTACTGCATTTCCCGGTAGGTATGCTGCATAAATTAACAACATTTCAAAACAGATATTCTTTTCGTGTATGGCCATTAAAACAGTCATTATAACGGGAGCCAATGGAAATTTGGGAACCACTGTTGTTAAAAAATTCCTCAGGAATGGCTACCGGGTGGTGGCTACTGTAATGAATGAAAGCATGCGTGATGCTTTTGATAGGCATGAGCACCTGGAAGTTTGCCCTGTCGATCTTGCCAATGAAAAGGATACTGCTGTTTTCGTATCCAATACTATTTCTAAATATAAAACCGTGGAGGCTGCTTTGATGCTGGCCGGCGGTTTTGATGCAGGTGATATCGCTAAGACCCCTTCAGCTGATTTGCTGAAAATGCTTACACTCAATTTTGAAACAGCCTATCATGTTGCCCGCCCTTTATTTGAACACATGAAACAGCATAATATCGGCCGCTTGATTTTTGTAGGAGCACGCCCTGCCCTCGATGCAAGTGCAGGTAAAAATATGGTGGCATATGCACTTTCGAAATCAATGGTGATTAAACTGGCTGAATTATTAAATGCTGATGCCAAAGGAAAAAATGTTACGGCCACTGTGGTGATACCAAGCACGATTGATACTCCGCCAAATAGGAAAAGTATGCCCAATGCAAATTTTGATGACTGGGTGAAAGCGGAACAGATTGCTGATTTGATGGAAATAATTTGTTCAGAAACCGGAAATCCGCTACGCGAAACGGTTTTGAAGATTTATGGGAATGCATAGCAACAACTATTACTGGAAATCCGGCACTTCGACTTTGCTCAGTGACCGGATTTTTTGCCAGAGGAGGTCGAGGGGATGAATTTTTGCTCCCCGAGCGAAGCCGAGGGGCGCAAAAATCAGCGAAGAAACCGAATAAAAAATCCGGCACTTCGGCTCCGCTCAGTGACCGGATTTTTCATAACCTGAAATCTGTCGAAGGGTAAACTGAGCCTCCCCGAAGCGCACCCTGAGCGAAGTCGAAGGGCGGTTATAGTTCAAATTGAATCAAATTCAAATAAAACAAGAGCGCAGTCAAATGTCAAAACAAGCTAAACGAAATCATTCTGAAAAAATCCGGCACTTCGGCTCCGCTCAGTGACCGGATTTTTTATGTCCTGAGCAAAGTCTAAGAGTAAAACAAAATAGACCAAAATCATTCTAAAAAAATCCGGCGCTTCGGCTCCGCTCAGTGACCGGATTTTCTTGCCCTGAGCGAAGTCGAAAAGTAAAACAAAATAGATCAAAATCATTCTGAAAAAATCCGGCACTTCGGCTCCGCTCAGCGACCGGATTTTCTTGCCCTGAGCGCAGTCGAAGGGTTTACCCTGAGCGCAGTCGAAGGGAAAGGGCCTGGTTTGAATTACTGCACTACCGTCACCGGCCCTGCTGTTATACTATTACTCCAGTTTCCGGCCCTGTCTTTTAATTTAATGGTAAAGTTGGCTGTCTCACTTAACGCAGACTGATCTTTTAATATAATATGATCAAGAATCACTTTCAGTTCTCCTGAAATCACAATAGAAGCGCCTTGTGGTGCTAAGGGAATAATGTGAAATTTTTCCGTTAATGGAAACCTTTCATCAGTGATCCAAAGCGACAAAGTATCCGGTTCATAATCTCCTAAATCGCCATTGCCATCAATATAGCTGATTACAAATAACAGCGAATCGGTAAGATTGTGAACGGTAGCGGGGGATACTGATTGCAAGGCAATTTCAGGAATATCGCTGATTGGCGGATTTACAGAGGAATCATCTTTCTTGCAGGAAACTAACGACAACATCAGTATAAACTGCCATTGCAGGAAAAACAGCAGGTATGTTCGTTTTATAATCTTCATTGTACAATAAATGAACAATAGGTTTGAATGTAAATCTGTGAACCTCCTTCGGGTATTTCGGTAGCTGTGGAATGATCCTCATCCTGAACATAAGCTCTTATATAAACAACATCATTCACATTGAACGCTGACGTGTTGATGGTGCAATACAAATAGAATGGCAACTGGTTGTCGAACAAAGTTTCGAAATGAGGAAGAATTTGTGATTCAAGGTTGACCTCAATGGCATTGTCCCAGTTAAAAGGATCAGTAGAGAACTTTACTTTATTAAAAGTGAATTGAAAAGGCGGCGTGATGTCATCATAAATTCCAATCCAGATCTTCACATTTGAATTTTGTGTTACCATAAAAGGATTGGTAATTATTCCTCCACGCAATGTATCCACCCTGAAATCATCCTGATCAGGAAGGTAAGCAACAATTCCATAGAAGGCCGGTTGATAAGCAGGCACTCCGGGAGAATTTCCAAAAAGATCAGGTGCACCATCCAATATCCATTCGCTGATCCTTGCACGTTGAGCAGGATAGAGGGTATCATACAATGGCATCCTGCCAAGTGTAGCATCATTCGTGGTAATACGATACCATAGCCATGATAAAGCAGTGTCTCCGGGAGTTACACGGTATGTAAAAAGTGAGTCGTCAGTATTCTTAAGAACAGGAGCATACACCAGTGTATTGTAAGCGCTTTGTACTGTGCGATAGTCTGGTTCGAAGGAACCGTCATGGCAGCCATTTACAGCGCATTTCACCGCTAATATGTATTGATGAATTCCAGGAAAGGAAGCAGAGTCAGGTAGAGAAACAGGCACTACACTCTGATTGTAAGTGATTGTGTCGAAAGGATTAAATGGCAGCTCAGGCACTTGGGTGGTGATTTCCTTTTTGCAGGATAGAACGGTAAGAAAAATTAGCAGTATGCATAGTAGCTGTTTACAGTCGGTATGATAACTGGAAACTGCTTTCATTTTGAATGGAATCCTGTGACTGCTGCTACTTTTCAACTGATTTTATTATTTAGAAATTAAAGTTGGAAAGAATATACTTACATGCTTTTACACAAAGGCCTCTTCTAAAATTCTTCCCGGTAAAAATCCTCCGGGAATGTATTCATGAAATCCAAGAATGTGCGCAACGGTGGGAACGAGATCTACTGTTTCACCAACCGGGTTGAAAGCATCACCTACGATTTCATTTTGTTTTACTTTATCTGCCGGGCCTACTATTAAAGCAAACAACCTTCTGGAGTTTTCATCACTGGTATGGTCAAATGCACGCAGTCCATTGGCATCATACACACTGTTAGGTAATTCATTGCGTCCATGATCCGGCATACAGATGAGAATCGTATCATTCGCCAACACCGGATGTTGTTGAATTTTACTCCACAACCAGCCTACACCATAATCAGCCTTGTGCATGTAACTCAGGTAATTGGTAAAGTTGAAATGACAGGTATCAAGGTCAAAACTGTTAATGACTAGCAGTTCCGGTGAGAATGTGTCAAGTACCTGCCATGCATAAGCCATGTTCACCAAATCACCTGTAAGTTCTGCCGTGCTGATTCCGGGTGGCAATGGCCATTCAATCTGACCCATTGATGTTTTATTCAGCGTTTCATAAATGAAACTTTTTATCTTTTCACGATCTTCAGAAGTATTGAGAATCCCCGGATAATCTGCCGCCGTCTTGTCGAAGTTTTTATCCAGAAAATTTTTCATAGATGAAATCTTAGTTACATCATCGGGTTGAAAAGTTATTGCTTCCGAGAGGTATTCAAGTCCATAACCGCCGAAAGTGGTAGCCGGCCTTAAATAATTCGCACCATACATAGGGCCATACATTCCATTCCTGCTGTAATTCAATGCCGGATAAGGGCCGAGTCCTTCACTCATCCACCAGCTGTTGATGGCACTTCTTGCCGGATCGGTATGCTTGCGGTAATATTCAAAAACGGTTGGATAATCCGGATTCACATTAAGGTCAAGTGAAACATCTGTATAGTTGCCGGTGATGGCTGCGGTATGGCCGTTAAAATGTCCTGTCGGACCGGTAGCATAACGCAACTCTTTGAATAGCGTACCATGCTTTGCCAAAGGAGTGGAGAGTATAGGTTGCCAGGGGGTATAGATAAGATTGTTGGTAGGAGCATTTCCTGCCAACATGTTTTGCAGTAAATTTCCGGTAGTTGGAAAGCCCTGCGCAGCTAAATAAGACTGATCAACAGATTCCTGGTGGCGCACACCACCGGCAAAAAGAACCACCACTACATGATTTACCAGGCGGTCGCCGGTGCCGGCGAATAATCTTCCAGAGGGCAGGAGGTAGGGCACGGCAAACATGCCTGCTGTAGCTAATCCTGCTTTCCTGATAAATGTTCTTCTCTTCATAAATTTTTTTAAATGGGTTAATAGAAGAGGTATTCGTTAGACTGCGCAAAAGCCGCATAAACCATTTCACTGGTGATATCCGGATCCTTGATGATCATATCCTTAAAGTAGTATTTTTCGTATTCCGTTGGATAACGAAGAAAAAATTTCAGGTAGGTTTCATTTACAAATGCATCAGGATTGCTGCGCATTTCATCATTTGTCGGAATGATGATGCCCGGATTGCCCAGGAAATTTTCGAGTAATACCTGGTTCATTAATTCTTTATCGCCAAAGGAAAGGGACAGTTCAGACAGTTTGCTTAACTCATCACCCGGAATGGTTTTATTTGTGAGATTAGAATAGAGTATAGAGATAAATTGTTGCGAACTTTTTTGCTTGGTCTTTTCTGCATTGCTTGCATAAACCTCTACCGGATTTACCTCATAAATTACGTTGTCGTACACCGTTTGTTGAGTGATATCCTTTTTGCATCCCAAAAAAATAATGGAACTTAGAAACATTAATCGGAAGGTTGCAAAAATCTTCATGACCGGCTTATTTATGTTTTTAGAATCCTGCGTATTCAATGGATTTCATCAACTGTTTCTGAAATGCAGGATAATCATTACTGAGTTCCAGTGAAGAAGTTCCAATAGTCAGCTCCTGTGAGGTTGCATCCCGTAACAGTAGTTGACTATAAGCCTTTATTACCAGTCCCTCGTAAAATTCATGATTGGTTGTAACAATGGATATGTAGTCGCCTTTACTGTCACCATCTTTCATAAACAGTAAAGCAGGATTGTTATCAACCATAGTAACACCATTTGTTAATTCTGATTCCGTCGGGATTCGGCGAAACAAGTCGCTGAAAGAACCCTTTACAAAATTTTCCGATCCCATATTCACCTGGTCATAAAAATAGTTGTCGAGGAAGGCAGCGAAATATTCATTTATGGTAACGGATCCCATCATGAAATGATGGGTTATGTCTTGCAATCGGTATAACCTGTTTAATTCGTATTGATAGTAGATAAAATTCCCGGAGTTTCCATCGAGCGAATCCACATAATAAATTAGTTTGATAATCTGAATCTGATAATCAATGGTTGCACTGTCAACGGCATTAATAAAATCGGCGCTGGTAGTGCTGAAGAACACTTTGTAATATTCTTTTTGATCCATTAATTGTGCTATCAGTGTGTCTTTGGCTGAATCACTTAAATCATGGTCGATCAGATAATCAATTCCTGCAGACAGTTCTGCCTGGCCGGGGGCCCTGCCGAGTAAATCAATGTAAAGCTTGTTTATATAGTTGGTTATCTGTACGGCAGAGACTCCTGTGTAAGGTGGTGGTTCATTATTACTAATGGTAGTGTCAATGTGAATATCCTCTGTAAGATTCTTGTCGCATCCGAACCAAACGGAACAGGATAGCAAACCAGCAAAAAGAATCAAAGGAGAAAATCGCATGGGACAATTTACAATTATTCTGAGAAGAGGTATTGATGAGGTTAACATGTTAAATGCATATGCTGACAAAAGGTTACACTCTTTAAAGTATTTTTTTACTAACCTAAACAAAGAGCACAAAATATGCACTTCGTAAAAACCAATCATTTAACCATAGAACCATTCAGCCATCTCGTCCTGCAATCACATTGCAAATTATTTCAAATCTTAAAATCCAACCCGTCCCGGCCTTCGTAGTTAGGTTTTCTTCACCCAACTAAAAAAACGATTATGAAAAAAAAGCTCAACGCCTTAGGAAAGGTTACGGTGCTGCTATTGGTTGTCGGGGGTCTCCTCTACGCAGGCAGCAACCGTGACCAATTGGTAGCTTCCAGTCATCGAGAAGCACCACTGATTTCTGATGATCCGCTTGCGGATAATACAGATCTCTATTGTTTCCGGTCACCGGAGGATCCAAACAGGATCATTATCATGGCCAATTACATCCCATTGCAGTTGCCAATGGGCGGCCCAAACTACAGCACTTTTGGTGAGGATATCAATTATGAGATCCATATCAAAAACGACGCAGCTACTGCGGGTGATGACATCACCTACCGGTTTAAATTCGAGGCAGTTAATGAAGATCCTACCACTTTCTTCAATATCCGCCTTGGATTGCAAAACATTAAGACCACCTACAAATGCCTTAAGAGTGTAGGCGGAAGTCCATTTGTAAAAATTGCGGAAGGACCTGTTCCGCCAAATAACATCGGTCCGCGTTCTATTGAAGACCCTGTGGTTGGATTAGGTACGACTTATGATCAGCTAATCAGCGATGCCGTAACAACTGCCGATGACGGATCACTCTTATATTGCGGACCGGCTGATGATCCCTTCTTCGTAGATCTCGGAGGCATCTTTGACCTGGGACAGACTCGTCAGGGTGGCACAGGAATTAATGCGCCTCGCGATGGTATCGCAGGTCGTAATGTACATGTTATTGCCATGAGTATTCCGATTTCAAAACTTCAGAAAGATGGTAAAAACGTACAACAGGCAACCAGTATTCTTGACGGTGATTTTGTGATTGGTGTATGGGCTTCTGCCAGCCGTAAGAAGGTAAAAACATTAGATGGAGTAGGCGGACAAACCAGTACAGGAAAATATGTGCAGATTTCCCGATTGGGTATGCCATTAACTAACGAAGCAATCATCCCGATAGGTAAAAAGGATCTCTGGAACTGGACCACGCCTTATAACGATGCGCAGTTTGAACAATATTTTACCAATCCGGAACTCGCTCTTTATATGGATGATGCATTGTTTGGCACTGCAGTGCCCGGACTATCATTATTGCGTATTCAGAAAGCTTCGCAAACTGTTTTAGGAAATGTAAACTTTGGAAACGGCAATGATGGGTTATTCGTAATTGCAGGTAATGCGGCTACTATAGGAACGGCCCTTGATCCTGCTATATTTGGCGGATACCTGTTGCGGGATAATGAACCACGATCAGTAGACATTCTGCCGATCTTCTATACCGGTGTCCCTAATCTTGCACCATATCAGTTAGCAGTAGGTAAGCCGGATGGTAATCCGCTTGCGCCCGGAAAACCTTTTGTAAATAATTTTCTTCCCACGTTTGGCGATATGCTGCGCCTGAATATGGCTGTTCCGGTTACCCCGCGTGATGATCCTAAATTCAGTTCTTTAGGATTGATACAGGCAGCAGTACTTGGCTTGACTGATCCTGCATACAACGGCAGTACCGACCTTCAATTCATTCCCAATATGGATGGCTTTCCAAATGGCAGGCGCCTTGAAGATGACGTTACGCGCATTGAACTGCAGGCAGTGGCCGGAGTTGCCCTTGCTGCAATCGGATTATGGTATGATGATCATACCATTGGAATTGGACAAAGTCCTGTAACCCAGGATTTATTGGATGTGTTGACGTATTCAACCGGTGTGGAATCGAATGATGCACCTTTTAAAACTTCATTCCCTTTTGCAGCCAGTCCATGGAGCGGATACGATTACCATTACAACTATACTTACTAATCACTTTTGTAAACCAGATATAAATTAAACCACATGAAATCAATCATAAATATTTCAGCAAAAGTGGTGTTTGCAGCAGGTGTAATCGGAGCATTGATGTTTTTTACTTCCAGGTTTACCAACATCGAAGCATCCAGCCACCGCGAAGCACCCATGATTGCGAACGATCCGCTTGCAGACAATACGGATCTGTACGCTTTCAGAAGTCCGGATGACCCTGAATACATCACCATCATTGCAGGATATGTTCCACTGCAATTGCCGCAAGGGGGACCCAATTACTATTCCTTTGGAACAGATGTTTTTTATGAAATCCATATTAAGAATGATGCTTCTACCACCGGTGATGATATAAAGTATCAATTCAGGTTCAGGAGAGAAAATGAAGATCCAACCACCTTCTTTAACATCAGGCTTGGGGCTCAGAATCTGAAAACTACCTACTCTTGCTGGAAAACGGAAAATGGCATATCGAAAGCTATCGTTTCGAATGGCATTGTACCACCACCAAACATTGGACCACGGTCTATCGAAGATCCGGTGTTGGGCCTTGGTAAAACCTATGAGCAACTCTATACAGAAGCAGTTACTCCTGCAACTGGTTCAGGCGGAGAAATCGTGTATTGCGGACCCGCAGATGATCCTTTCTTCGTGGATCTCGGTGGTGTTTTTGATCTCGGTCAAACAAGAGCAGGTGGCACAGGTGTAAATGCACCAGTAGATGCTGTTGCTTGTCATAATGTGCATGTGATTGCGATGAAGATTCCTATCGCTACACTGCAAAAAGATGGCAAATCGGTAAGCCAGGCAGCCAATATACTCGACAGTGACTTTGTGATAGGTGTTTGGGCCTCGGCAAGCCGTAAGAAAGTGACTACCCTTAAATCAAATGGAACAACGGTTACCATCTCTGGCCAGTCTCCTATGGTGCAGGTATCCCGGATTGGTATGCCATTAACCAATGAAGCGGTGATACCAATAGGAGATAAAGATTACTGGAACTCTACTACGCCTTACAATGATGCAGCTTTTGAAGCATACTTTACCAATCCGGAACTTGGATTGTATATGGATGACGATCTCTTTGGTGGTGCTGTGCCAGGACTTGCACCGTTGCGTATTCAAAAAGCATCTCAAACTATTTTGGGTAATGTAGACTTCACCAATGGTGCTGATGGATTGTATGTGCTTTTTGGTCACCCGGCAACGATTGGTACCGCACTTGACCCTGCAATTTTCGGTACCTATTTGCTTCGTGAAAATCAGCCACGATCAGTTGATTTACTACCTATCTTCTACACAGGTGTTCCTAATCTTGCACCTTACCAATTAGCTGTGGGTAAACCGGATGGCAATCCGCTTGCACCAGGCAAACCATTTGTAAATAATTTCCTGCCTACTTTCGGTGATATGCTACGCCTAAATATGGCAGTACCGGTTACTCCGCGTAACGATCCAAAGTTCAGTTCATTAGGACTTATTCAGGCAGCGGTTCTTGGTCTGACCGATCCTGCATACAATACCTCCACCAGTCTTCAGTTTATTCCAAATATGGATGGATTTCCTAACGGAAGAAGACTGGAAGATGATGTAACACGTATTGAACTGCAGGCTGTAGCAGGCGTGGCACTTGCCGCAATTGGCTTATGGTATGATGACTACAACATTGGAACAGGACAAAGTCCGGTTACAACCGACTTGCTGGATGTATTGACCTATACTACCGGCGTGGAAACCAATGATACTTCCCTTCGTGCTGCATTTCCTTATGTGCAGGTACCCTGGAGTGGTTATGGCAAATGCAGTGGACCTGCTGGAGTATATATGTCGGGAATGAGAGCAGGTGGTTTGGATATTGGTGCACCTGAAATAGTGAGTGTGCAGAATTACCCGAATCCATTTACCGATGTAACCAACTTTAAGTATCACCTTAATGGTGATTCAAGGGTTACTATAAGAGTGGTTGATCTCAGTGGTAAATTTATTGCTATGGTAGAAGACCAGTCGAAAAAGGCAGGTACCCATATTGTAGGCTGGAAAGCACCTCAAGGACTCCCTGCAGGTGTCTACATTGCAACAGTAGCTTACAACGGTGTGGTTACAGCAACTATGAAAATGAATTATGTAAAATAGCCAGCAATATAAATAGGTTTGAATAAAAGCTTAAAAGGCATTACTAAAAGCCGGATGTGCGCCATGCATATCCGGCTTTTTTACTTGAATGGAAGAGGAGAAAAAGCAGCTACCCTGTAGCGTATCACTTGGAATTTAGAGCGGTTCGTTGCAATCTATTTACAGAACAAATACTTGATTTCTGAATGCATTGCAGTACAATTCTCCAGGTTAATGAAGGGAAATCATTTTTGAGAAAATGCCTTCTGCTGCGGAAATGGCAACCAGGTAATTTCCTATTGCAAGAAATGAAACATCCAATTGTGTAAGCCCCGCGTTATCAATTGAATTTTGAAACACTTTTTGACCAAGGCTATTCATTATGGTTACAACCGGTTTTGTATATGTTTGAGGAAGGTCAATCGTGAGTTGCCGGTCAAACTCAAAAACGGAAACGGCCAGCTTTGAAGGGATACTCCCTATACCAACACTTTGCTCCCCTGCATTAAGTCCTTCATCCGGAGTTGCCTGATATGCATAATCCTTAACTGTGATCGTGCTGCCATCAACCGATACATCCATTCTCAACCAACCATAGTGTATGTTGGAACCAGCAGCAAAACGCATGGCCATGTAACCATTGTCGGTACCGCTCCAATTTCCATATACATTTCCGGTGGTATAGGCAATAACAAATGTTGCATAGGGAATTGGAGCAATCCAACTGTTGCTTTGGCCGATCGGATCACCATTAGACAAGACTCTGGGATAATAATATCCAAGCGGACCGGTTGAAGCATCTACTGCATTATTGGTTTGTGTAGAGTTTACATATACTTCTGCTTTTGTAAAAGCACCTGCATTCACAAAAGTATGCAGATTGAAATCAACGATTCCATCATTGTTTAGATCCAATGCGAAGGTGTCTTCAGCAACTATCAGGATATCGGGATCAAAATCATGATAGATCACCTGCCCTTCAACAATTGCCGGCGTCACCATTGCGCTTGCAAGGGCGGCATAAGAATTTATTTTTTTTTGAAGTGCTTTATTTTTCATTGGTTGAGCATTTGTGAGTCCAAGATATTACTTTCTTTAAAAAATAAAACGCCCATTTTTCTACTAATATCACTGAAAAAAAATTAGCAACACCCAAATTAGCTTCCCTGATTTTCCCAATTCAATGTTTTTGCTACTTTTTTCAATTACTTGAAAACCATTGCCTATTGAAAATCCGTATTTCTAATGTTCTTTAAGAAAAAGCTTACTGATCATCAGAATCGAACTTGCTCTATGAAATTCATCAAAAAAAATTTTTACCTGCTTTCTATAGCAATACTTCTCCTTTTTGTAGGGGTAATAGTTGCCTTTCGACAAAATGAACCCGACATTTTGCCACTAAAGAACAGGATTGGTGGTACTTCAATGGGGAATGAATGGCTGAATACAAAACAGGCAATCGAAGGCCTTATAGAAAATGTGAGAAAGAATCCTGATGATGTAAAATCGAAAATTCAACTTTCTCAGGCTTACATCCAGGAAGCACGCATTACAGGTGATTACGATTATTACGATGCTGCTTCCATAAAACTACTCACTAGTGCCCTAAAGCAGGAGCCTGAAAACTATGAAGCTATGGCAACCCTTGCCACCGTATATCTCTCACAACACCATTTTAAAGAGGGATTGGAATTGGGTAAAAGGGCACAGGCGCTAAATCCGCATGCGGCCTTTGTATATGGAGTCTTGACCGATGCCTATGTGGAACTTGGTATGTATGACAGTGCCGTTTACATGGTAGACAGCATGTGCGCCATCAGGCCCGATTTAAGATCCTACTCACGCGTTTCTTATCTCCGTGAAATTTATGGCGATATACCGGGAGCTATCGAAGTAATGAAAATGGCTCTTGATGCAGGATTGCCCGGACTTGAACAAACAGAATGGGTGCGGTTGTATTTAGGCAGGCTCTATGAAATAACCGGAAGTATTGATACCGCAGAAATGTATTATAAAGCTGCAAACACACTTAGACCTAACTATGCCTATGCCCTCGCTGCATTGGGAAGGATTGAACTGGCAAAGAAAAATTATGCTGCTGCAATTACCTTATATGAACAGGCAGCTTCTCTGGTCCAAGACTATTCATTCGGCGATGAGTTAATAGATTTATATCGCCTGAATAATGAACCTGGAAAGGCTGATTCAATTGGGAAGGAAGTGATCAAACTGCTAAGCGAACATGCAAATACGCATGATGAAGATGAGGAGGCAGGTCATTATGCGGACAAAGAACTTGCCTATGCATACCTGAAAACCAATGACCGGGAGGCAGCACTTAAACATGCATTGGCTGAATACAAACGACGGCCTGCTAATATGGAGGTTAATGAATTGATGGCATGGGTACACTACCAGCGAAAGGAGTATGATCAATGCATTCCATACCTGGAGCAGGCCATGCGTATCGGTTCAAGGAATCCGGTACTGTTGTGCCGGGCCGGGTTGATTTATTGTAAAAATAATCAGCCCGAAAAGGGATTAGTGTTACTTCGTGAGGCCATATCGACAAATCCATACCTGCAACATGATTTGCTTAAGGAATCGATGACCTACCTGGATGAACAAAACAAAGGGAAAGTCAATTTGTAGCCTGCTTTTTTCATTCTATTGTGCTTGTGATTTAATAAATTGCTGAAGCGATTTAAGACACATCAAAATATCAAATGATATCTTTAGTTAATTTTTTTATTGCTCACTAATGTCATTATCTAGAAAGAGAATCATCCTGACTTTTTTCTTCCTGTTTACCGGAACAATGATCTCCTTCGCACATGCACTGGATTATGATTTCAGTAACATGTCGCGCACAGAAATAGGATTGGCGTACCTGCTGCTTGGTTTTGAACATATTATTCCAAAAGGCACCGATCATATTCTTTTTGTGCTTTGTATCTACTTGCTTAGCCCGAAACTGAGTACGGTAATCTGGCAGGCAACTGCTTTTACTATTGCACATTCAATTACACTTGGATTGGTGTTGTATGGCGTAATCACACCACCGGCTGATATTATCGAACCGGTAATCGCGCTCTCCATCGTGCTGGTAGCCCTTGAAAATATGTTTGCCACAAAACTCCATCCCTGGCGCGTGTTTATTATATTCATTTTTGGACTGGTGCATGGTATGGGGTTCGCCAGTGTGCTTATCGGTTTAGGATTACCAAAACAAGAGTTTCTTACGGCACTGCTAACTTTCAATCTTGGCGTTGAGTTTGGACAGATGACTGTTATACTTCTTGCATTCCTGGTTTTCGGTAAATGGTTTGCAAATCAGCCCTGGTATCGTCAAAGAATTGTAATTCCACTTTCCGCTATTATTGCTTTTATTGCCATATATTGGACGGTCGAAAGAGTGGCTGATACGTTAGGGTGGTTATAAATGACTGATTCATAGCTATCCTTATCCTCATTCCCACATTGTAGAAGTTTGGACTGATTTTCGCTGTCTGGTCAAAATACTAGCGAGAATTTGAACCACTTCAGCTGTTTTGCGGTAGAGTACATTTTATATAGTATGAGATTACTAATACTTCCATTCCTATTAATCTTCTTTTTTGAAACATCGGTAGCGCAGTTTGTTTATGTTGCACCGGTTCCCGGATCTAAGTATCATCTGACGAACAGAACCATAATTCTTAAGACCAGTGATCCGTTGATAGCAACAGGAATCAACGGGGAGAATTGGTATTCCGTTATCGGTGAAAAGAGTGGATTGCACCACATGAAAACAAAATTGACCGGAGGTAATAAAACAATACTCTTGAAGCCGGTGCATCCCTTTACTCCTGGAGAAATCGTCACAGTGTCCATTGATGATAACTACTTAAGAACAGTACAAAACAACTTTATTGAAGGATTTACTTTTTCTTTCCAGGTTCGACCCGATTACTCCTTGGAAGAAATAAAGTTGCTGGAATTTGCAAAGCGCGACCTGATAGCGGCAAGTTTTGGGGCTATTCGCCAAATTCCACAGGAAGTGAGGAGTGCTGAAGATTTTCCTCGGTTTGTAATAGATACCAATACTAATCCTGCGCCGGGAGATATCTTCTTCTATAGTTTTAATTTCGAAGGAGAACCTACAAACCATATCTGCATCATGTCGAGTGATGGGGACTCTGTCTATTCTCAAAAAACGACGGAAAAGGGCGGCACCTTCGATATCAATAAAAATGGATATTTAACAGTATTTAATTCGGATTCTTCCTATTTCGAAGTATGGGATTCCACCTATAACATAATTGATAAGTATGCAACGCAAGGTTATACTACGGATGCGCATGAATTTATTCTATTGCCAAATGGCCATTCTTTCCTAATGGCATATGATCCGCAAATAGTTGACATGACTATCTACAATCCCAATTATAAGGAGAATGCGACTGTGGTAGGCGCTATCCTGCAGGAGCTGGATGCAGATAAGAATCTTGTTTTTGAATGGAGAAGCTGGGATCATATTGAAATTACAGAAGCGCAGCATACTTACTTCTGGGGAGATTACATTGA
Source organism: Chitinophagaceae bacterium (assembly GCA_016704325.1). Lineage (GTDB taxonomy): Bacteria > Bacteroidota > Bacteroidia > Chitinophagales > UBA10324 > JACCZZ01. The sequence goes on along the minus strand of JADJAG010000001.1, from coordinate 383,473 downwards.
CTATGTTCATTTAAATTCTATTGAACTGGATGATGACAGTAATTTGTTGGTTTCATGCAGGAAGCTTGATCAGATATTAAAAATAAGCCGGACAACAGGTGAGGTCATGTGGAGAATGGGAGGGGAGAAAAATGAGTTTGATTTCCTGAATGATCCATTGCAGTTCAACTATCAGCATGACTGCAGGCGCCTGCCAAACGGCCACATCACCATTTTCGATAATGGTTGCTATCACATACCACCCGTGGCTTCTTTCAAAGAGTATGAATTGGATGAAGTGAATAAAACGGCCAGCCTTGTTTTCTCCTATTCGCATCCGTTGATCAATGGTGCCAATCTTCAGAGTTGGGCCATGGGTAATGCACAACGGCTTGACAATGGAAATACCTTTATCAATTGGGGCTACATACCACCGGGATCAGAAGCACCAAATATGACGGAGATTGACAGCGTCGGAAATATTGTTTGGGAAATGCATTTCACGGATACTAATTTCTTAGTGGTCTATCGGGCACATCGCTATGAATGGAGTCCTTGTATCCCAACGGAAATAGATTCTATTAATGCAATGGTTATTTCTGAAGTGGCAGCCATCATTTCCTGGTCGCCTGTAAGAAATGCAGGCTCTTACCTTATACAGTATCAGTCCGTTGACGCCTTCGATTGGGACAGTTTATTGCTACCTCCAACTTCCACTTTCTTACTGTTGAAAGATCTGGTTCCGGCTACAACATATCACTGGCGAATACAGGCACTATGCCATGCTAAAGGAGATGCTTTCGCCGCTACTAGTGAACAAAACTTCACTACGATGTCAATCCCCGTTGATACAGGCACGGTAGGAATTGAAATTATCGTGTTTCCAAATCCAGCCAGAGATCAGTTGAATTGCATCGTTAAGAGATCCGGAATTGCAGATGCGCAATTAGTGCTGATCGATGTATTAGGCAAAGAATGGTATCACAAAGAGTTCGAAACAATGGAAGCCGGTAAATCATTTGCTGTTCCGGTAGGAGGATTGCCTCGAGGTTTGTACATTCTGAAAATGACTTATAGCAACCAACAGCGATTATTTAATATAATCCTGAACTGAAGCAATTTTTGCATAATTCTTTTTTTGTTTCAATTTTATTTTTCCAAACAGCATTTTACAAAATACAGCTTGTATTTGCGCTGTATTGCAATTATCATTACTTCAATCGGTATAACATTTTGCATTGGAATTAACGGATGCATTCCTAATAAATGCATGGAAAATCAATCAAAAGGAATTTATTATTTTGAAGTCAAATTAATATGATGAAACCGCAACTTTACATTTTTATTGCCATGATTTGGTGCATTAAACCGGCATCAGCACAGTATGAGTTTATTTCTCCGGCACCCGGATCAAAATTTCACAATCCTGAGTGCACAATAATAATACGCGACGGCAGCCTGATTGATGAATCTACTATTCGAAATCCTGAATTATTTGAGGTAGTAGGGTCGGAAAGTAAAACCCATGTTTTAGATATTAAACTTGCTGACGATGGTAAAACCATCTTGCTGATCCCCGCTCAGCCTTTTGTGGTTTCGGAAGAAGTTACCGTTACTATTAAGAAAGGAATCTATAAACTGTCAGGAGAAGCATTGAATGAATACACCTTTAATTTTTATACCCGCCCTCATCGTACAATAGAAGCTGAGCAACAGTTTGCAGCTTACAGAAAGAAAGTTTTGCTGGAAGATTTTGGAGTACAGGAGGAAACAGGTTTTGATGACCCGCAGGAAGGGAATGGGCCATTTACAATTAATGTCAATATCAACCCGGCGCCAGGCGACCTGTTCTATCACCACTTTAGTCTCCTGGGTTACAATATAGATCAGGCTCAGATTATGACCAGCGATGGTCATTTTATTTTCAGGCATGAATCGCAGGAAAAGGGACTCAACTTTGATCTCAACCGTAACGGCTATTTAACTTCTTATAATGAAACTACCGATGCCTATGACATGTTTGATTCTTCCTTTAATACTATTCAGTCGTTTAAGGCAGCCAATGGCTATATAACCGATATTCATGATTTCCTCATTTTGCCTGATGGTCATTCCTTCCTTATTGGCCTCGATTATCAGGTTATTGATATGACTGTTTATGACCCTGACTACAGCGCTAATGCCACCGTTGTGGGTGCTATATTGCAGGAACTTGATGCCTCGCAAAATGTAATTTTTGAATGGAGAAGCTGGGATCATATTGAAATAACAGAAGCGCTTCATGAAACTTTGTTTTTCGGCTTTATTGACTATGTACATGCCAACTCCATAGATATAGACACTGACGGGAATTTATTATTGTCTTGCAGGAATTTGGATCAGGTGATCAAGATTGACCGTGCTACCGGCAATTTTATCTGGAGACTGGGTGGAGTAAAAAATGAATTTACTTTTCTTAATGATACCCTTCGCTTCAACTATCAGCATGATGCAAGACGAATCGCCAATGGAAATATTACCCTGTATGATAATGGGAATTACCATCCTGTAAAAGCTTCTTTTGCCAAGGAATACCGGATTAATGAAGCTGACATGACGGTCTCGAAAGTCTGGTCCTATGTACACCCTTTCATAAATGGTAAACCTGTGCGAGGTTTTGCAATGGGCAATGTGCAGCGCCTGCCAAATGGGAATACTTTGATCAATTGGGGTTCTATCTATGCTGGAACTTCGTTAGGAAAGGGTTCCCCAAACCTTACGGAAGTAGACAGCCTTGGAAATATTGTCTGGGAAATGACACTTGATGAAAGCAAAAAGGGGGTGATCTACAGAGCACATCGTTACAGTTGGACACCCTGCGCACGTCCAAGCGAGAAAACACTGAAAGCATCCAACATCACACAATCCTCTGTTAAGTTAAGTTGGGGACATGCGACCAATGCAACCGGTTATACGATCTACTATAAAAAAGTCGCAGATAGCAGCTGGCTTACAAAATCTTCACCGGACAATATTAAACTATTGAATGATCTGGCTCCTGGTACAAAGTATCAATGGTTTATTCAATCTAAATGTGATACAAACATTATCCCTCTTTCCACTGGCAGCAAGGTTAAAAAATTTGAAACATTACCGCTTAGAATTGAAAACGGGGTGGATATTGCAGTCACTTGTAAGGTGTATCCCAATCCTGTTAATGCATGGCTTACCGTTAGCGGATTGCAGGAGGCAAATGTGAGCCTGACGATTATTGATGCGGCAGGATGCCAGGTAAATGCCCCGGTTCAAAATAGTGATCAGCAATACCAGATTGATATCAGGCATCTTAGTCCGGGTTGTTACTTTTTGAGTATTACAAGTGAACGCTTCAGTAAAATCGAGAAGGTGATTGTCTTTTAAGACAGGTGTTGTTTTGGTTACACCGGCTGCGAATTTGGCGCGGAGTTTCTATCACAGAAGTTTTCTAACTTTCCCGACACGTATTTTACCACTTACTCTAATTAATTCCACAGTATGAAAATACCTTTTACACTTTACCTTGTTTTGTGCTTCCTGGCCAGCAATTATGTCTCAGCACAAATGCAGTTTGTTTCACCGCTGCCCGGCTCGGCTGATCATAATCCGGAACGCAACATTATTATCAGAGATGGTGCATTGATTGATGCCGCTTCGATAAATAAAAAAAATCTCTTTTCCCTAGTGGGATCGATCAGCGGGAAACATGATTTTGAGCTTGTGCTTTGTCGTGATCAACGGACTATTATTCTCAATCCGCTTGTTCCATTTACCGAAGGAGAAAAGGTTACGGTAACAGTAGGCAATTCACTAAGACGAACAGATGGCACATTTGTAAAACCTGCAAGTTTTAGCTTTTCCATACATAGAACCTATACTCAGGAGGAAAAAGAAAGAATAGCCGGCGCCAGAGAACAGGAATGGGAGGAGGAATTTGGAAGGGGTTATGCCGATCAACCTGCTCAGAAGAAAGGCCCTAACGCAGGCGCATCTTTGCCGCCGATGTATATAACCACCAACACAAATCCATCGCCCGGAGAGATTTTTTTTCACAACTATAATTTCTATGGGTATGAGACCTACCATCATTGTATCATGACCAATAATGGTGATTCAATCTATTCCAGCGGATCAGATGTCCGCGGATGGGATTTTAAAATCAATAAGAATGGATATATAAGTATGTATTATAAATTCCCGGCTAAGTTTCAGCTATTTGATTCTTCTTTAGTTTATATGGAAAACTTCTCTACAAAGAATGGATACATTACTGACATACATGATTTTCAGATTTTCCCCGACGGACATTACTATGTGCAGGGCTATTCTTATACTTTCATGGATCTTACTGTATATGACCCGTCTTATCATCCAAATGCCTCTATTACAGGATTGGTGATACAGAAATTTGATAAGGATAAGAATATGCTTTTTGAATGGAGAAGCCTCGACCATATTCCGGTGATTGAAGCACCTCACGCAACTTTTACAAGTTCTAAGATCGACTACGTACATGGAAACTCAATAGAAGAAGATGTTGATGGAAATATCATCATATCATGCCGCCATCTCGACCAGGTAAATAAAATTGATGTGAATACCGGTGAATTCATCTGGCGCCTGGGAGGTGTCAAAAACGAATTTACACTGGTTAATGACTCTATATGGTTCACCTATCAACATGATGCAAGAAGGTTAGCGAATGGGAATATTACCCTGTTCGATAATGGAAATTTTCATGGCAGTTTATGTTCTTATGCCCGTGAGTATCACCTTGATGAAGTGAATAAAATAGCTACTGCAGTATGGACTTATAAGCATCCTCAGGTAAATGGACAGAATGTTTATGGCTCTGCTTTGGGTAGTGTGCAACGGTTAAGCAATGGAAATACACTCATCAACTGGGGAGCTATTCTGCCGGATAAAGAATTTCCTAACCTGACGGAAGTTACACCGGATAATGAGATCGTCTGGGAAATGCGCCTTAAGGATACGTATAATGATGTCATTTACCGTGCCCATAAGTATGAATGGAATCCATGTCCGCGCCCACTATCTGCTAATATGAAAACAAAAGAGATTACTTCCAATTCGGCAGTACTAAAATGGACGGCAGCAAATGGAGCATCAGAATATAAACTGCAGCATCGCAAGATTGGGGAATCCAATTGGCTGAATAAGACCATCGATGATGGCACCTCTTCAAAAACACTTAACAACCTGCTTCCGGGTACGGGCTATGAATGGCATGTGCAGACTATTTGCAGTAATGGTATGATATCAACTTTTTCAGACCTGGCCACTTTTTCTACACTGCCACAAAAGTCATTTGGAATGATAAAGCCTGCCGCAAGTATTGAAGTTTATCCCAATCCAGCTACTAATAGCATTCAGGTAATGGTAGCTAACGAACTTCAGCAATCCCTGACTGTTGAAATACTGAATATACTGGGTGTTTCTTTATCGGAATCGCACTTTGAACCTTTTGAAACAGGCCAGCCTTTATCAATTGATGTCAGCAATTTAGCTGCAGGTACCTACCTGTTATTTGCAAATACAGGCGATCAGCATTGGTTGAAGAAGATTTCAGTTGAATAGACAACAAAATTTTTTTTGGGGTATCGCTTCAGTAAAAGGAATCACACAAAATGTCTTAACCAATTCTTTATCTTACAGAACTGGATTCTTCAATTTTACCGGTTGGCTTCCTTGGATGAAAATTTCGGTTGAATAGACGCGGCAATTTATTCCGATGCGCAAGAAGTATGTATAGAATTAGATGCCGAAAACAATTCCGTCTTTTCTTTGTTAGGCAGCCATTGTTAATTTTGGTAACGGAATTTTCCTTTCCCATGATTTAATAAAGCAGGCATGTTATAAATGCTCTATAAACTGTCGTCGTAAAATGGTAGCATTGAACTAAACATACAAAATACACCATAAACATCCGGGCAGTGTGATGGTGAGTTATTAGGGATTATTTTGGGTGAAGTGAATAGGGGCTAAAGCACAAAGCATGGGACATTATCACATAAAGGATTTTGAGGCGATTTCAGGAATCAAAGCGCATACCATCAGGATTTGGGAGCAGCGTTATGGCTTGTTGAAACCTACGCGTTCAGAAACCAATATTCGTCAGTATGGTGACGACGAACTCACTTTGCTTTTGAATATTTCTATGTTGAATAGAAACGGTTTTAAGATTTCAAGAGTTGCTAAAATGAGTCGTGCTGAAATTGAGCAAAAAGTACGAAGCATTACAACCACAAATCTCGAACATGCAAATCAGGTTGATGCATTGACCATTACCATGCTCGAACTCGATGAGAATGAGTTCGACAGGGTGTTGAATGTTAATATCGCCCAATTGGGTTTTGAAGAAGCAATGGAACTGGTGGTCTTTCCTTTTCTAAGAAACCTCGGAATTTTATGGCAGACGGGTACCATCAATCCGGCACAGGAACATTTTATCTCAAACCTGATCCGACAGAAACTAATTGTCGCAATTGATCGCATGAATGTTGCAAAAAATGAAGCCATCAGTAAGTCATTATTATTTTTGCCTGAAGGTGAAATGCATGAACTTGGATTGTTGTACCTCAATTATTTATTGCATAAAAATCATCACCAGGTGATGTACCTCGGACAAAATGTTCCATTACGTGATGTAGAAAAAGTGGTTGATATATTTAAACCTGATCAGGTGTTTAGCATTTTTACGAGCGTTCCGGCTGCATCCCAAATTGCCGGATATATTGCTGATTTATCGAAAATAATGTCTGAGGGTCAAATTTATTTGTCGGGGTATGCTTTTCAATTATATGCAGCTAAGGTTCCCCAAAACGTAGTCCTTATAAAAGAAATGGCTGACATTCGAACAGTAATCAATAGCAAATTGGGGTTGATACTTAATACCAGTGAGAAATAGCCTTTTTATATAGATAAAACGTCTGCTTCAAACAGGAAACTATTATTTTATTTTGTTGATTATCAGCAGTTAAGGTTTCAAATTTACCTCCTTTTTATTTCTTGATTTCAGATGTAACGTCAATTGTTTTGTGCTGCGCATTACCATATGTTTTTCGATTTATTGGCGCAATTAGGTTTTATGCTTTGGCAATAGGCTCAACTGAAGACATACCGTCCCTATTTAAAGGCAGGCGGTTCACTTTGATATAGGAAGGATCAGATTTTCACGGTAACTGAAAAAAAATTTAATAATGTTTAAGAATTATTTTGTAAAGTTAAACAGACACAGTACTTTTGTTTAATCAAATCACTAAATAAATAAACACTAAGCATATGCAAACAATAGATTTCAATAAACAAGTGGCACAATCTTCTGAATCACTTTACGCATTCGCCTACAATCTTACAAAGGATATTGAAGATGCGAAGGACCTCATTCAGGAAACAGTTTATCGTGCCTTATTAAATCGTGAGAAATTCAGGTTGGATACAAATCTGAAGGCCTGGATGTATACCATCATGAAGAATATCTTTATTAATAATTACCGTCGCGAATCGAAGCGGCAAGTGGTAACCGATGAAACAGAAAATCAGTTTTATCTCAATTCACTTGCGCGAACCACTCATAATGATGGAGAGACACGCCTCGGAATGCAGGAAATACAAAAAGCACTTGCTGATATTGATGAAAGTATACGCCTTCCTTTCATGCTCTATTTCGAAGGATTTAAATATCATGAAATAGCCATTCAGCTTGAAATTCCGTTAGGCACTGTAAAAAGCAGGATATTCTTCGCTAGAAAGGAATTGCAACGAACAGTAAAGCGATTCTCATAATCGGTAAGGAATATTTATTGAATTTTTCGGTTAAAATACCTTATAACTTTTTTTACAGATCATCCTCCAAATAATTACGATTAAGTATATCATCAGGTCAAAATATTACCTGTGAGTGAAATGTCATTTTGATGTTCTGGTTATTCTGCTTATATTTTCCAAAACATGCTGATGAGTGGTTGGATTCTACTTGCAATGGCAGTTGCACCAGGACTTGCTATTGCAATTTTTGTATACTGGAAAGATAAGTTTGAAAGCGAGCCGCGAAATATCCTGATATTTTCATTTTTTCTTGGAATGGTAGCGATACTGCCTGCAATCTATTTGGAAGAGTTGGGTCTTTCGTGGGTTCCGCCGGTTAGTGAAATGTTGCGGGTTTTTATTATCGCCTTCATAGTAGTAGGAGCAAGTGAAGAGTTTTCAAAGTTTGTAATGCTTCGGTTCTATGCCTACCGAAAGAAGGAATTTAACGAACCTTTTGATGGAATCACGTATGCTGTAATGGTTTCTATGGGCTTTGCTACACTGGAGAATATCATGTATGTAAGTCAATATGGTATGGGTAATGCAATAGTAAGAATGTTTACTGCCGTACCGGCGCATGCCAGTTTTGCCGTAGTGATGGGATATTATGTAGGATTGGCAAAATTCAGGAATAACGCCGTACTGCTTCAACTTCAGGGTTTGCTGCTGGCAATCATCCTGCATGGCGCATATGACTTCTTTTTAATGATAAACAGTATTCCGCTATTGGCAGTTGGAGCATTTGTTTCACTTCTTCTTGGCATAAGGTTCTCTCTCAAAGCAATTCAACTTCATCAGCAGATTTCGCCTTTCAGAATGTAATGATTGATGAGTTGTTAAAGCAGGGTAATAGTTTATGATATTTTTAAATGAAAAAAAGATAAACGATGCTTCAACAAAAACAATAAAACGCTGTTAATGCATTTTTATATATTTTGGGATTGGAACGGGTTTAATGTTAAAATTATTTTTATATTAAGTTAAAATGAATAGTTAGCCAAATGCAAAAACCAAAAGCACTTATTGTGGGTACCGGACTTGGTGGAATGGCTACGGCATTGAGGTTGGCAACGAGAGGTTATGAAGTAGAAATGGTAGAAAGGTACCATCAGCCCGGCGGAAGACTAAATCGGATGGTGAAGGATGGTTTTGAATTCGATTTGGGCCCTTCTTTTTTTAGCATGAGCTACGAGTTTACAGAGTTTTTTGATGATTGTGGTGTGACCAATCCTCTTAAAATAAGGCCGCTTGATCCTTTGTATGCAGTGTACTTCCGGCACTTGAAACAACCGCTGCTGATTTATAAGGATAAGGAAAAGCTGTCAGAGACGTTTAGAAATATTGAGCCGGGATTTAAGGCAAAACTTGCAAAATATCTTGCCGCTGCTAAAGCTGTTTTTCATGATACGGAATACCGGGTAGTGAAGAAGAATTTTGATTCTCATACAAGTTATTTACTTGGATTAACAAAGGTTCCGCTAAAACATGCACCCGGAATGTTCACTAGTATGTGGGATCGGTTAAGCAGTCAGTTTGATGCCGAAGAGGTGAAAGTAGTGATGTCTCTCGTATCCTTTTTTCTTGGGGCAACTCCTTTCGACACTCCGGCAGTATATAGTTTGCTTAACTATATGGAATTGGAGCATGATGGCTATTGGAATGTGGAAGGTGGAATGTATATGATAACCACAGAGTTGATAAAACTACTTGAAGACCGCCAGGTTAAAATTCACTATAACACTGAAATAGTTAGGGCAGAAGAGTCAGATGGAAAAGTAAATGCCCTTTTTGATAAGGAAGGAAAGCGTTGGACGGCAGATCTTTTTATTATAAATGCTGATGCAGCTGCCTTTCGCGGGAAGATCCTCAACCGGAAAAAGTATTCAGAAACTAAACTGGATAACCTGAAATGGACGCTTGCACCATTTACTATTTACCTGGGTGTTAAAGGAAAAGCCGAACAACTAAGTCACCACAATTATTTCCTGGGGGATAATTTCAAAGAATATTCCAATTCAATATTCAAGACCTCCGTAGCGCCTGCAAAGCCATATTATTACGTAAATGTAAGTTCCAGATCAAATCCAAACTGCGCGCCGGAAGGATGCGAGAATATTTTCATACTCTGTCCGGTTCCCGATTTAAGGCACAAAACGGATTGGAATGATGCCACCGCGCTGGCAGATAACATTATCAATGATTTATCTGAAAGGGTAAATTTTGATTTTCATAAACAAACCGTAACAAAAACTGTTTTAACTCCGCTGGATTGGGAGAAAAGTTTTAATCTTTATAGAGGAAGTGGCTTAGGGCTGGCGCATGGAATGGGTCAGGTTGGAGGGTTTCGTCCTTCAAATAAGGATGAAGAATTTAGAAATTTGTTCTACGTTGGGGCTTCAACCATTCCCGGAACAGGTTTGCCCATGGTTATTATCGGATCAAAATTGGTAACAGAAAGAATCCTGAACTATGTTCGAACTATTTGAACAATCTGCATTTGCTAACAGTCGCAATATAACGCAACTGTACAGTACATCTTTCAGCAAGGGGATCAGTGCATTACATAAAAAATTTCATGATCCTATCTATGGAATCTATGGCTTTGTAAGGTATGCAGATGAAATTGTAGATACCTTCTATCAGTTCAATCAGCGTGAACTGTTGGAGGAGTTTAAAAGCGAGACTTTTAAAGCGATAGACCGAAAGGTTTCACTAAATCCTGTACTGCATGCTTTTCAGTCTGTTCTTCACCAATATCAGATTGATGTGGAACTGGTACATGCATTTTTCAAAAGCATGGAAATGGATTTATATCAGTCGAACTACGATAATGTTCATTTTACGGAATACATATACGGTTCTGCGGAAGTAGTTGGCTTGATGTGTCTAAAGGTGTTTACGGAGAGGGATGAATCAGCTTATTCCACTTTAAGGCCGTTTGCACAGCGGCTTGGCGCAGCGTTTCAAAAGGTGAACTTCCTGCGTGATGTAAAGAGTGATTTTGAGGATAGAGGGCGAATCTATTTTCCCGATGTTGACTTTAAAGCATTCACTAAAGAAATGAAGTTACGGATTGAAAACGAAATTGAAGAAGACTTCAGTGTTGCTTATTTCGGAATTCTGCAACTCCCTAAGTCGTCTCGGTTTGGTGTATATCTTGCTTATATCTATTACATGGAGCTTTTCAAACAAATTCAGCAAGTGCAGCCGGCCAGGATTCTGAAAGAGCGTATCAGTGTAACTCAAAATAAAAAAATGATCCTGCTCTGCGAAACATTTTTAAGAGTGAAATTAAACCTGCTGTAATGATTCAATTTGGTTTTTCCAGGATGATTATTCTTGCAGTATTAATGTCTGCAACGGCTGCTTATGCAAATACTGGCTATTCAATTGCCCAGGTGCGAAACCTCTATGGGCAAGGAGTAGAGGATGAAGCTGCTGCAAAAAAATTACTGGATTTGGTTAGTGCCATCGACCAGAATGATCCGCTGTTGCTGGGTTATCGTGGTGGGGCTGAAGCCCTATTGGCTAAGCATGCCTGGAATCCATATACGAAACTGGAGTACCTGGATAAGTCAATGAAAACATTACAGCGATCTATTGATCTCGATCCTCAGAATACAGAGATACGCTTCATACGTTTTTCTATTCAGTTTTATGTTCCCAGGTTCCTGGGGCTTAGCAAAAATTTAAAAGAAGACGCACATGTTATTGCGCTCCATTTTGATCAGCTTCTCACGCAACTTGATAATAATACCTTGAGCAATGTGGGTACATTCATGATCAAAAGTGGTTATTGTTCCACCGGTGATATTGAATTGATGCGTCGCTATTTGTAATAGCAAGTTAGAAAAGTAAGAAAGAGTTCTTGTACTGAATATTAAATTTCCTGGCTAAATATTTTGTTTTCCTGATCTTTTAAAAAGGTAGTATGCAGGAATTCCGAGTCCAACAATGATCAATCCGGGCCAGGTATACTGTGGTTTATAGATGAGCAGTATGATACAGAGCATGGTAATCATGGCAATGTAAATTAATGGAAACACCGGGTACCCAAAGGCTTTGTAATCCCGCTGCGCATCAGGCATTTTCTTGCGAAGAATAAAGATGCCGAAAATTGTGAAAATGTAAAAGAACAATACAGCGAAAACCACATAATCAAGCAGGTTGCCATAAGTTCCTGACAGGCAAAGGATGCATGCCCAGGCTGACGCAAAAGCAGTAGCGACAGCAGGTACGCCATTCTTGTTCAGACTTCCCATTCTTTTAAAGAAGAGTTTGTCTTCTGCCATTTTGTAAAACATTCTCGGAGCGGTAAGGATTAACCCATTAAGACAACTAAAGGTCGACAGAATTATTAATCCGGCAACTAACAAAACAGCAGTATGACCTGCCATAGCATCTGCTGCAGCAACCCCTACACGGTCGTCGGTTGCGAACTGAATGCCCCGCTCAAATACAACCCGGGTGGGCCCACCCGGAATCCCTTCCAAAGGCAGGTTAATCAGGTAAACTACATTCAATAACAAGTAAACCAGCGAAACTAATCCAACGCCAATGGCCATACTCAATGGAATATTTCTTTTTGGATTAACAACCTCATCGCCGGCAAAGGTTATCCCGTTCCAGGCATCCATGGCAAACATGCTTCCAACCATGGCAGATGCGATCGCCACAATCAATGCCCATCCACTGATGGGTAGCCGTTCGACCAGTTGCCCATTCTCCATCACCACTTTTTTAGCATCCCACATATTGGTAAAGTTTTGAGTGATAGCCTCACTGTTGCTTACAAATATTCCGATTGCTATAAGTCCAAACAAGGCAAGAATCTTTGTTCCGCTTAAATAAGTCTGTATCCATTTTCCATATTTCACTCCCTGAATATTGATATAGGTTAGCATAATGATTACCACAATGGCGAGTACTTGCTGAGTGGTAATTTTTAGAAATCCAAGATCTGCAACAAAATGATCAGGACTGAATAATGGGATAAATACACCTGTAAACTTTGCAAAGGCAACAGCAACTGCTGCAATGGTGCCGGTTTGTATTACCAGGAAATAGGTCCACCCGAATAAGAAGCCCATCATCGGGTTGTAAGACTCTTTCAGAAATACATATTGACCGCCGGCTTTGGGAAACATGCTGGTTAGCTCTCCATAGCAAAGCGCTGAAATGATAGTAAGTAAACCGGAAAGTATCCAAACAAGCAACAAATAGCCTGAGGAGCCAACATTTCGTGCGATATCGGAGCTCACGATAAAAATTCCCGATCCAATCATTGTTCCGGCTACGAGCATCACCCCATCAATTAATTTGATTTCTCTTCTAAAAGTACCTTGTTGTTGTTCCATGTGTTCTGAAATGATTGGAGTAAATGTAAAAAAATCATCAACAGTATCGTAAAGGGTTGCTGTTTAATGTTAATTAACTGCCGAAGGAACTAACTCGCAATTAATAATGTATAAGGGAGTGACCGGAAGGATAAGTGTTATCTTTGCGCACCGGAATTAGTGGCTCAATTTTTATCTGCGAACCATTCATACTAAAAAAATCTATGCTGAAATTGTTAAAGTTTGCATTTGCACTGTCCTTACTGATAGCTGTTCAGGGCTTACTTTCATTTACTTCCGGGGTAGAAAGCCCTGTAAATAGTGCTGAATCAAGAAGGGTAGGATTGAATACTTCCGTAATGTATGCTTCGCTTGATTTGCAGCAGCAGGGATTGTCTTATGCTGCTTTTAATTCGGCGTTGAAGGGCATGAAGCGACTAACTGAACTTGGACGCCTTTCACAAACCCACATCATCAGCATAGCGGATTTAAGCCAGTCATCAACAAAAAAGAGGTTATATGTAATTGACCTGGTGAAGCAAGAAATAATTTATCAGACCTATGTCGCACATGGTCGGAATTCAGGCGAAGAGTTTGCCAACGTTTTCTCAAATCAACCATCTTCTTATATGTCAAGCCTGGGATTTTACACCACAGGCGAAACGTATACCGGTCAGCATGGCTTATCACTACGATTGATTGGCGAAGAGCCCGGTTTTAACAGCAAGGCCCTGGAAAGAGCAATTGTAATACATGGTGCAGATTATGTAAAGGAAGACTTCATAGAACAGAATGGTCGTTTGGGAAGAAGCCAGGGTTGTCCCGCACTTCCGGTTGAACAGTGCCCGGCAATCATAGAAACGTTGAAAAATGGTTCCTGCCTGTTTGTATATGCTCCTGATAAACGATACCTGTCTTCCTCATTATTACTGAATGAATAGGAACTAAACCGGTAATCATATTTCCTGGAGTGCCGTCAATACATTTTTTTCTATCCGTTCGAGCACATTTTCATTAAGTGGTTTTTCGAATTTTTTTCCGGTAATCTGTTCATACAATTCAATATACCGTTCCGAAATAATATTGATCCATTCATCGCTCATAGCAGGAACCTGCTGTCCTTCTTTGCCCATAAAATTATTTGCAATCAGCCATTCACGAACAAACTCTTTGGAAAGTTGCTTTTGCGGTTCTCCTCTTAGCTGGCGAAGTTCATAACCATCTTTATAAAAATAACGGGACGAATCAGGAGTATGTATTTCATCTATGAGATAGAGCCGGCCATCAACCTCACCAAATTCATACTTCGTGTCTACCAGAATCAGGCCACGCTTTAGGGCATACTGTGTGCCAAAAGCAAACAGCTTCCTGGTACAGTCTTCCATCTGTTCATATATTTCTGCCGAAACGATACCCTGCTTAATAATTTCTTCCCTTGAAATATCAAGGTCATGCCCGGCAGCTGCTTTGGTACTTGGTGTAATTATAGGCTCCGGAAACGGATCATTCTCTCTCATACCTTCTGGCAACGGCACTCCACAAAGTATTCTTTTTCCTGATTTGTATTCACGGGCTGCATGTCCTGCCAGGTATCCGCGAATTACCATCTCTACTTTAAATGGGTTACACTTTTTGCCAATTGTTACATTAGGATCAGGTGTTTTCACTACCCAATTTGGAACAATACCGGCAGTGGCTTCCAGAAAATGGGCAGCAACCTGGTTCAGTACTTGGCCTTTATGTGGAATAGGCCTTGGAAGGACTACATCAAATGCGGAAATGCGATCCGTTGCAATCATTACCAGGTATTGATCCCGAATCGTATAAACATCCCGAACTTTACCATGATAAACCGATGTTTGTTGTGGAAACTGAAAGTTGGTTTGATAAATCGTGTTACCCATTCAAAGATTTTAAACAAAGATATAGTTTCGGAATTGGACATTTGCCTGCATATAGGTTCGTAAATAAAATTTCACGAAATTTATGACGAAGTATCTTAGTATTACTCAAGGATTATTTAGGGAAACATTCGAAGATCAATTGAATGCTCACTACTAAATTTCTAATGGCTATTTTGATAATGGGGGTTCATATTGTTAAGTTTCATTTCATTTTTGTATTAAAGTAAAAAGTTATGGCAGGATATTCAGGATCACCTCTTGTGAAAAAGTTAGGTCTTAAAGAAGGTGCGCGTGTATTACTCATACATCCACCAAATAATTATTTTGCTTTGATTGGCCACCTTCCGAATGGAGCAAGCCTGGTAACAGGTAATGTGGGCAGCATTGACTTCATTCACTTTTTTGTTAATGATGTAGCAGAGCTGGAAGAACAATTGCCACAATTGAAGCAGCAAATGTCATCTAATGGTATGTTGTGGGTTTCTTGGTATAAATCAGCAGCTAAAATTAAAACGACAGTAAATGAAGCGTTAATCCGTAAAGCAGCTTTGTCAATAGGCCTGGTGGATATAAAAGTTTGTGCCGTGGATGACATTTGGTCAGCACTGAAACTCGTAATCCGGAAAGGGGACAGGAAGTAGCTAATTTATCTTTTTGATGAAAGACAGATATAATACACCGGCCAAATTCGTGACAATACCGGAAGAGTAGGTTGAACTTAAGTCTTGTTAAACTTAAATTTTAATGTGATGTGTAAAGAAAAGAAAGAGTAAAGACTATGAAACCACTTAATGTAGCCATCTTTATTTTCAATGATGCAGAGGTGCTTGACTTTGCAGGGCCGTTCGAGGTCTTTAATGTGGCAAATACGGTGGCCGGTAAACAGCTGTTTAATGTTTATTTGGTCGCTGAATCGGAACAAATGCAGTTTGCAAGAAACAACTTCAGGATACTTCCTGATTATAATTTTGCAGAGGGTCCACCATCTGATATACTGGTGATTCCGGGCGGCAATGGTCGTAAAATTCAAATGCATCAGGTTCCTGTGCTTAACTGGGTGAAGCATGAGGCATCAACAGCCAGTCTCGTCTTAAGTGTCTGTACAGGCTCTTTCATTCTTGGTAATGCGGGTCTGCTTAATGGATTATCTGCTACAACACACCATGAATCTTATGAAGAATTTGAAAAGACATTTCCGAAAACGAAGCTCGTTCGGGAAGTAAAATATATCGATAACGGAAAAATAATAACAGCAGCCGGTATATCCGCAGGTATTGATATGAGTGTGATGGTGGTTGGCAAAATCCATGGTATAGAGCTTGCCAAAGAAGTTGCGAGGCATATGGAATATACGCTGCAGTTGAATGATAGAACAATATTCCCAGAAGGGAAATCTGTTAAGGAATCGTAGCGTATTTAATGGTTGAAGATGACCTTATCAAATATTGCTCGCCAACTTACTTCCCTTTTTCTATTTTTGTCGCCAAATGAAAAGCATGATCATAAGAAGCAGGGCACCGTTACGAATTGGATTAGCAGGTGGAGGAACAGATGTAAGTCCCTATTCAGACCAGTATGGAGGAGCAATATTAAATGCCACCATTAGCCTGTTTGCCTACGCGACAATAGAACCCCTCGATACCGGCAAAATCATTATTCATGCAATAGATAAGAAAGAGATAATTGAGTTTGATGCAACGGAAGAGCTTCCTGTTGATGGAGAACTGGTTTTGGCAAAGGGCATCTATAACCGTATTGTAAAGGATTACACACATAAGCCGTTGAGTTTTCGCTTATCAACTTATGTGGATGCACCTGCCGGTTCCGGATTGGGTACCTCATCCACGTTGGTAGTAGCCATAATCGGCGCTTTTGCAGAATGGCTTAAGCTTCCGCTTGGTGAGTATGATATGGCAAAGTTGGCCTTCGATATAGAACGTAAAGACCTTGCCATGGCCGGGGGAAAGCAGGATCAATATGCAGCAACTTTCGGAGGATTCAATTTCATGGAATTCTATAAAGACGATAAAGTAATCGTAAATCCGCTTCGCATAAAAGAGAACTACCTGAATGAAATGCAGGCCAACCTATTGCTATACTACACAGGCACCAGCCGCCTTTCATCAAAGATTATCGAAATGCAGAGTGTCAACATCACTGCCAAAAAGGAGAAATCAATCGACGCCATGCATAACCTGAAAGAGCAGGCAGTGCAAATGAAAGAAGCCATATTACAAGGTAACCTGGGTGAAATTGGAGAAATCCTGAATTACGGCTGGCAGTTTAAGAAACAAACGGCGGAAGGAATTTCTAATCCGATGATTGATGAAATTTATGAAGCGGCTTTAACTGCTGGAGCCAGCGGAGGAAAAATTTCAGGTGCTGGCGGGGGAGGATTCATGTTTTTCTATTGCCCTAAGCACACACGGTATGCAGTTCTTGACCGGTTGCATCAGTTTGGCGGTGAGTTTAGGAGGTTTCAGTTTACAAAGACCGGGATGACTTCATGGCTTGCCAGGTAGATTCATAAAAATTGTTAAAAGATTAATTTGTAACTAAACGATAAAGCTTCAAAATGAATAAAATAAAAGAGATTATTACCGCTTCGATTTCAGTAAAAGAAAAAATACTGCATGACCCAATGCTGATATCAGCCCTTCAGAAGGTCGCCGACGAAATTGTCAATTGCTATGCCCATGATGGTAAAGTGCTTTTCTGTGGTAATGGAGGAAGTGCTGCCGACGCACAACATATTGCTGCGGAATTAAGCGGGCGTTTTTACTTCGACCGTGATCCATTGGATGCAGAAGCTTTGCATGTAAATACTTCTTATCTCACCGCAGTAGCCAACGACTATTCTTACGACCAGGTCTATTCACGTTTAATCAAGGCCAGGGGCAGGAAAGGGGATGTACTGGTAGGTATTTCAACCTCTGGCAATTCAGGTAATGTGCTTAAAGCCTTTGAACTGGCGAATGAAATTGGAATGATAACAGTTGGGATGACCGGTGAATCAGGAGGAAAAATGAAATCGTTGTCAACAATATTACTTAATGCTCCTTCCGGTGATACTCCCCGGATACAGGAATCGCATATTATGATGGGTCATATTATCTGCGAACTGGTAGAAGAAAGAATGTTTGAAAGAGGGAAGTAATAAAAGGATCCCGATTGTTATTACATCAGGATAGGTATTATTTGAAACTTTCAACCATGGGAAATGATTAACACCGCCATAATTTTGGCAGGAGGCTTTGGCACCAGGCTACAGGCAGTTGTAAAGGACCGTCCTAAGCCTATGGCCGATATCAATGGTAAACCGTTTCTTCAGCACCTGCTCGACTATTTGGTCATACAGGGAATAAATAAATGCATCCTGTCAGTCGGGTATAAGTGGGAAACGATTAGTGACTATTTTGGAAGTTCGTATCGTTCTATTGAATTAAGCTATTGTATTGAAGATGCGCCACTCGGTACCGGTGGAGCCATTATGAAAGCAGTGAAGAGTGTGGAGGAAAGTTCCTTTTTTGTTTTTAACGGGGATACTTTCTTTGCTATTGACCTGGAAAATTTTTACCTGGAACATCATAAGAGCCGGTTGATGCTTTCTATTGCACTAAAAAGCATGTCAGATTTCGATCGATATGGGGTAGTGGTTACTGATAATGAAGGTGTAATAAGTTCTTTTGAGGAGAAAAAATATTACAGTCACGGAAATATTAATGGCGGAATCTATCTGCTTGACAGAAAACTCTTTGAAATATTGCTGTTTCCGGAAAAATTTTCCTTCGAGAAAGACCTCATGGAACCTTATTGCAGCAAACAGAAGTTTCTCGGAGTAGCTTTTAATGATTATTTCATCGATATCGGAATTCCTGAGGACTATGAACGTGCAAAAAATGAATTGGAAAAATTTACACATCAATAGCGGTTGGACCTTATTCCTTGACCGCGACGGAGTTATTAATAGAAAGATAGATGGTGATTATGTCCGTAACCTGCCTCAATTCGAATGGTTGCCGGGTGTGCAGGAAGCTTTGAAAAAGCTGGCATCAGTTTTTGGCAGAATAATTATTGTTACCAATCAACAGGGTGTTGGTAAAGGATTGATGTCAGGCGAGGATGTTGAATCAATTCATGCATATATCATTAATCAGGTAAAAAAAACAGGTGGAAGAATTGATCATGTTTATTACTCACCACATCTTAAACAGGAAAACAGCGACTTCAGGAAACCGGGAATTGGTATGGCATTACAGTCTAAGAAAGATTTTCCCGAAATAGACTTTACCCGTTCAATTATGGTAGGCGATTCTGTGAGCGATATGGAATTTGGAAAGAAAGCGGGGATGATTACTGTTTTTATCACGAACGGAAAAACACTTCCTGAGCAATTTAATTTAATAGACCATTCTTACGTTGACCTATTTAAGTTTGCAATAATTGTTTTAACAGTCGGTTTGAAAATATTGATAATGTGTAGAAGTCATTCTCTTTAATTTATAGCTACCTCTTTGCTTTTCCTTAACAAACATTTACATCCTGTTAAGCATAATTTACGTGTAAAAAAAAGAGGCTTGAAATCTCGTCTTATATTTGCCCTTTCAAAATTTTATTTCACACAAACCAAACCAAGATGAAAAAGGGCAGAATTATCTTCCTTGTTTCCGCAGTAGCCATCGTTCTGATGGGAAGTTTTGTTTTTTTTAAGATGAAGCTGAAGGCTAAATCAGCTTATGCCAACCTGAAGATTGAAAGCACTACCATGCCGGAGATTTATCTGGAGATAATAAGGGAATCAGATCCGTTTACATTGTATGGCAGGAATAATGAAATGATTCCGATTCTTGAAAAGCGGCTGGAAAAGGATCCTGCTAATCAAAAACTGCAGTTTTCATTAGGATTGCAGCATATTTTTAACGGCACCACACAAAAAGGCATTGACTATTTACTGGTATTGGAAAATGATCCGGCCTATATGAGCAATGCAGCTAATGTTAAAGCAAATGAAAAAGGTTGGTCAAAGATCGATTCCCTGGAGAGTTTTCTGGCAATTGCCTATTTGAGAGTGGGAGAGCAGCAAAATTGCCTCGAAAATCGTAATGATGCTTCCTGCGCTTTTCCTATTTCCGGCACCGGTGTTCATGAAATGAAGAAACCAGTTGAAGAAGCAATCCGGCGTTATTTAAAAATAATTGAAAAGAAGCCTAAAGATTACCTATCCATCTGGCTGCTGAATATTGCCTGCCAGGCATATGGATCTGTGCCACCTGAAGTACCAAAGAAGTTGCTTATAGACGAATCCCTCTATAAGAATGAATGGGAGTGTCCGCGTTTCAATGAAGTGGCGATGGATCTGGGTATTGAGAATACCGGTTGGGCCGGTGGTGTTTGTGCCGAAGACTTTGATAATGATGGTTATATTGATATCATTAGTTCAAGCGCCATTCTTGATGATAATGTAAAATTTTTTCACAATAATGGTGACGGAACATTTACCGATTATACAGAACGTGCAAAGTTAAAAGGTCAAATGGAAGGACTGAATGTGGTGCATATGGATTATAATAATGATGGCAATATGGATTTCTTTATTCCGCGAGGTGGCTGGAAATATGAAGCAGGCCATTTACCTCCGTCCCTAATGCGCAACAATGGTGATGGTACCTTTAGTGATGTAACCATTAAAGCCGGCCTGATGAACTATAACCCGACACAAAGTGCGGAATGGGCTGATGTCGACAAAGATGGTGACGTTGATTTGTTTCTTGGACATGAAATGGGTTATCAAAGCAATCTTTACCTGAATAATGGTGATGAAACCTTTACAGATATTTCACATGAGTCAGGAATCGACTTCAAACTTTATATTAAAGGGGCTTCATGGGGCGATTACAATAATGATGGATATCCGGACTTGTATGCTTCAAGCTTTCAGAAACCGGCACGACTTTACAGGAATGACGGGTTGAAGAATGGTAAGGTGCATTTTACAGACGTAACCAAGGAAGCCGGTTGTTCAGGTACACCTTCCAATTTCCCTTGCTGGTGGTTTGATTATAACAATGACGGGTATGATGATCTATATGTATCTGCCTATCAGCCCGGCTATACTATCAACAGTTGTCGTGAATTTATGGGATTGCCAATGGATTCAACCTTATTCCCATGTCTTTACCTGAACAATAAGAATGGAACATTTACCAATGTAGCCAAACAGGCAAACATTCAGTATGAAACATTCACGATGGGCTGTAACTTTGGTGATCTGGATAATGATGGCTGGCTTGACTTCTATTTGGGTATTGGTGCACCTGATTACAAAGCAATTTTCCCAAACAGGATGTTCCGCAACAATGAAGGGAAAAATTTCCAGGATTGCACTATCTCCGGAGGTTTTGGCCAGTTGCAGAAAGGACATGCAATAGCCTTCTGTGATTTTGATATGGATGGTGATCAGGATGTGTATGCTGACTTTGGAGGATTCTACTATGGCGACATTTATGAAAATGCACTGTACGAAAATCCGGGTTTCAATAATAACTGGGTAAATATCAAGTTTGAAGGTGTTAAAAGCAATAAAGCAGCCATTGGTGCACGCGTTAAGCTGACCTTTTCAGATAATGGAACAAAACGGTCAACTTACCTGACTGTAAGCAAGGGTGCAAGCTTTGGCGGAAATCCAATCCGCCTGCAGGCCGGTGTTGGAAAAGCAACAGTTATCGATGAAATTGAAGTAACCTGGCCGGCTACCGGTCAAAAGGATATTTACACCAACGTTGCTGTAAATAAAATTTACAAGGCTAAGGAAGGCGATAAGCAGCTAACACCATGGGAAATTAAACCGTTTGAATTTAAAACCATGGAACGCAGAATGGCTGCAGGAGATACCACCAATATGGACCACCACCACATGGGAACTATGTAATATTCCATTGGCTGAGATTACTGAATACCCCTGTCTTTCCAATTTGACAGGGGTATTTTTTTACCTAAAGGTTTATGATAGCGTGTATTACTTATAACCTGTTGTAGAGGTAGTCAGGAAGTATCTTCAACATTTGTGCAATAAACCACCACCGTTTTGTAATGTAGACTTTCTTCCTTTTATGGAGTATTGCCGGTAGCATTTGCCTTGCAGCTTTTTCAGGAGTGGCTTCCCAGAAGCGACCTGTTCCCTTTGCCATGGTCGTGTGTACAAATCCCGGTTGGATGTCCGTAATAGAAATTCGTAATTTTTTATGAATGGCCATTTTTCTTAACCCTTGCAAGTAGTTTGCCTGAAATGATTTGCTTGCATTATAAGCAGGAGCTCTTCCTTCACCTCGTATTGCTGCAATCGAAGTAATTGCTGCGAAATGCCCGCTTCCTTGTGCTTTGAAATAATTAAACGTATAGTCTGCAATCCGTGTCCATGCGACTACATTAAGTACTAAGGTCTCTTCTTCAATGGACCAATCCAGCGCGGTATTTATATTGCCGGTTCCTGAACTTAACACCAGCAAATCTAAACCCTCCAGTTTTGAGATCAGCTGTTGCAATTTATCAGTAGCATCCTCCCCGGTATTGTCAAACGCAAGAGGTACGACATGTTCCGGATACAGATCATAAAGCTCATGCAGTAATTCCTTCCTTCGGCCTGTTACGCCAACCATCCAATTTTGTCTGGCAAAAAGAATAGCAAGGGCCCTGCCAATACCTGACGAAGCTCCAACTATGATTACCTTTTTCATGTCGTATTAATTGATCAGATGAATTCACTGGCTGAAGGCAGCTCTTCAATAAATTGATAACTGCCATTCTCTGTATCGATGATGCAACAATAGCTTTTTTCGCCATTTGAGACAACCAGATACTTCACTTTTAGCGCGAGGTTATATCGTGCAATCTGATCAAATACTTTTTGAGTGAGTTTGATGCTTGCAGATTTACATTCAATAATCAGTTGCGGCTTGCCGTTTCTTCCATAAACAGCAATATCACAACGTTTCGAAAGGCTATTTAGCTTTAGCGATAGTTCTACTGCTATCAGTGATCTCGGATAATTTCTTTCTTCAACCAGGTAACGCAGCCAGTGTTGCCGCACCCATTCTTCAGGGGTAAATGCTACAAACTTTTTCCGTATTGAATCAAATATCCTGGCCTGGCCATTTTCATGCTTTATAACAAAATTGTATTGGGGTATGGTAATTTTCATGGATAGAAAACAGCAGGCTCCGGTGGTAACTAGCCCATCCGCTGATTTGAAACAGCAACAAATTACTGTATTTTTGATTTCATGAAGACAAAGAAAGAGATTGTTGACAACTGGCTGCCTCGATATACCGGTTTGCCGTTGGCGGATTTCAGGAAATACATAATCGTCGTTAATTTCAGCAGGTATGTAGCGCTTTTTGCCAAATGGCATAATGTGAAAATAATTGGGAAGGACAGAACGATGATTAATGCGACGGCCAATGGCATTACTATCATTAATTTCGGAATGGGTAGCGCGAATGCAGCAACAATTATTGATTTGCTTTCGGCGATTGAGCCCAATGCTGTTTTATTTTTGGGTAAGTGTGGCGGCCTGAAGAAAAAGAACGAAATCGGTGATCTGATACTTCCGATCGCCGCTATCAGGGGAGAAGGAACCTCTAATGACTATTTTCCGGCAGAGATGCCGGCCCTGCCTGCATTTGCCCTCCAGAAAGCTATTTCAACCACCATAAGGGATTATAAACGCGATTACTGGACCGGTACGGTATATACAACAAACAGGAGGGTTTGGGAGTACGATGAGCCATTTAAAAAGTATTTGCAACAATTGCGATGCATGGCAATTGATATGGAAACAGCTACCCTCTTTATTACTGCATTTAAGAATAAGATACCTGCCGGAGCATTATTGCTGGTTTCGGATCAACCAATGATCCCGGAAGGAGTGAAAACGGAGGAGAGCGACAAGAAAGTAACGGATGAGTTTACAGCACTTCACCTTAAGATTGGTATTGACTCGCTAAAACAACTGATCAATAACGGAGACACTGTGAAGCACTTGCGTTTTTAGAAGTCTTTCAAGTAGTAAGAAGTTGTTTATGAATTCTTTTCGATGCGATACATTGCTGTGGTAAAAAGGATGGAAATAGCAAAAAATACAAACCAGAAGCAGTAATGTGTAATTAGTTAACAGCCGTAGTGAGACTTAACAATTAATTCCCAAAATACGCATGACGAATACATATGAAGTGATGTTCAGGGATCTGAAGAACAGAATTTTTCATCCTATATATCTTTTGGAAGGAGAGGAGCCTTATTTTATCGACCAGGTCAGCGACTATATTGAAAATAACCTGTTGCCGGAATCAGAGCGAAGTTTTAATCAAACCATTCTTTATGGAAAGGATACGACCGTAAATGAGATAAGGCAGCGCGCAATGAATTACCCGATGTTTTCGAATTACCAGGTTTTGATTGTGAAGGAAGCGCAAATGCTCAAGAAGTGGGATGAGCTGCTGTCATATGTGTTAAATCCGGTTAAGTCCACCATCCTGGTGCTATGCCACAGGCATGAAAAATTTGATAAGCGAACCAAGGTAGGTAAAGAGATTAAGGAAAGTAGTCACTGTGTCTTATTAACTACTAAGAAACTATACGACAACCAGGTGCCGGAGTGGATCAATCAATATTTGAAAGACCGCGGCTTTAAAATGGAGCCAAAGGCATCTGCTTTGCTTGTTGAATATGTAGGCAATGAGCTTTCGCGTGTAGCCAATGAATTGGAGAAACTTACACTGAATGTTAAACCGGGGAAGGAAATTTTAGCGGACGATATTGAGAGAAATATTGGCATCAGCAAAGAGTACAATACCTTTGAATTGAATAAAGCAATTGGACAGATGGATATACTTAAAGCCAATCGTATTATTAACTATTTTAAAGCCAATCCCAAACCCAATCCGCTCGTATTAACCATTGGTTCGCTCTTTGGATACTTTTCTAAAATATACCTGATGCATCAGGCAAAACCAAAAACTGATGCAGAGATTGCCGCCGTGCTCGGCGTAAGCAACTTTCCAATGATAATAAATGAGTATAAGACCACTGCCAGAAACTATCCAAAGCAAAAAACAGAAGAAGTGATTGCACTTTTGCATCAGTATGATCTTATGTCGAAAGGCATAAATACTTCAGGAGTTGATGAAGCTGCGCTATTGAAGGAATTGGTATATAAAATTCTGCATTAGATTTGTATTGAGAGCATTCAAAAAAAGGACAACTATGAAAAGTATCATGATATGCATTCTTTTACTCTCAGCCGGTAAAGGTTGTGAGCAAGACCAGCAATTGCCTTTGTCCGGAGCCACTTCGCAGGCATGGTCAGGCGGTGCTGCCGGCTCGGGAAGGGGCATTAATTACATCATCTACCTCAACATGAAAAACACCTCTGACTATACTTTCGACTCACTTTGGGTCCAGGAAAAAAGGCTTCCCGTTGCAATTGATGAAAGACGATCTGCCGGCGACACGCTTGTACTCACAGTCACTGATATGACGCAGAGTATTCGAAATATAGATGATATGAATAATGCGTCAAAGGAAGTCCTCCCTGTCCCTTTTCCGGTAAAAGCAGATGTTGCAGGAATTCTTGGCTATCACTACAAAGGAAAACAAAAGTATTTATTGATAGGTAGCTGGACCAAACTCAAGCCGCTCTATTACCCTTAGTATGGAATAGCTGCCCGGTGTTTCTATCTGATAACATAAATTTTCTCGGTGCCGGAGGTAACTTTAAACCGGTCGTCGATTCTTTCGCCGATGATGCAGGCAATGCTATCTCCTGATTGCAGTAACCAGAGTTTCTCTTTATATGAAATCGGCATTTTCCTGTCAATCAGGTAATCGCTGACCTTCTTTTTTTTCTTCATTCCTAATGGATAGAAGTAATCACCTTTCTTCCATTTTCGCAACACTAATGGAAATACTAATAAATTATAGTTGAGGCAGTTTACTGAAGGGTCATTTGGAATGGCAAATGAAACTGCATCATGCACTGCTATCTTTAACTTAGCCGAAGGAAGTTGCAGGTGGCGGTCAGTTTCCGTAATAAGTATGGTTGAAACAGTGGTCGAGGCAAGTGTTGAAATGATAAGCTGATTGCGATCCTTTATCAGTTGATGAGTTGAAGAGCGGAATACCTTTCCTGAAATAGCTCCAAATGCTTTATATATATCGGCAGACTGGTCAGACGTAAATCCATAGTCCTTTACTAGTTCATACAGAATAGTTTGTGCACCAGGCAACCGGCTTATGGCAGGAATGGAAATGAAATGACCATCCTCATTGACCTGCACCATTTTTCTTTTTAATTGCTTGATATAAGATGTATAAAGCAGGTCCGCATCGTTCCATTTGCTAATATTTTCAGAAAAAGTTTGTGCAAAAACAGGATAGGTTTGTTCAATAAATGGAATAATCTCCAACCTGATTTTATTCCTGTCATAACCAGGCTCCGAATTAGAAACATCTTCTCTGAATGATATTGCATTTTTTGAAGCATACTCCAGCAATTCTTTTTTGAAAAATGGCAACAAGGGTCTAACAATTTTACCTTGTTTTGAAGAAATTCCATGTAAACCATGTATGCCGGTGCCGCGAAAAATATTAAGTAAGACGGTTTCAATCACATCATCCTGGTGGTGCGCAGTGGCGATAAAATGGAAGTTGTTAGTTAATCGGATTTCTTCAAGCCAGGTATAGCGTATTTCCCTTGCTGCCATCTGAATGGAAATTCGGTGTTCTTTGGCATATTGCAAGGTATCGGCAACGGAAACAAAATACGGCACTTCATTTTCCGTAGCTAATTCTTTTACGAATAATTCATCAGCTACAGAATCTTTTTCCCGTAATTGAAAATTAAGGTGAGCAATACCAAACCTATACCCTGATTTTTTGAACAGGTGTACCATAACAGTAGAATCAACGCCTCCGCTGACCGCCAGAAGTATGGGATCCTTGCGAGAAAAAAGCCCCATTTCTGTAATATATTTATTCAACTTATTGATCACTATCGCAGTATTGATTTACCTGCTTTTATTGGTGGCAAACGCTTCGGTCAAGGTAATTAAAATGCGGGATACAAATTGTACTTCAATCTCGTGCGCCTTAATTAAATGCTGACACAACGGATTGTTTTTTTTGTCCGGTATTACTGGAAATGATCCTGATCAATAAGATTTTGCATGAGGGGTAGGCTTGGGGAAACCTAAATAAATACCGATACGAAGGTTATCAACGCCGATCGTGGATAAGCAAATGACAATCAGTTGACAATTCAAACAAATCAGACTATATTTGCACCTTCAAATCTTTTTACAAATCCCAAAACTTTAAATTAAAACTTCCTATGAAAAAAATCTCAATCCTTGGCGTATCCTTTCTTTCTATGATCGCCTTAGTAACCGTAATGTTTTTTAACTCCTGTGATGAAGATGCATGTAAAGATGTGGTTTGCGTGAATGGTGATTGCGTATCCGGTGTTTGCGCTTGTGATCTTGGGTATGAAGGTACTGATTGCGGCATCAAAAGCGTTACTAAATTTGTAGGAAGTTATTCTGTTATTGATGTATGCTGATCCTTAGGTACTTACAGTTATAATTCAATAATTGCGGCTTCTTCAACTACTGTTAATGGTTTGATTATCACTAATTTCGGAGGATTTGGATCAACACTTACTGCTATTGCTACAGTAGATGAAAATTCCATTACTGTTCCAAGTCAAAGCATTGGCGGAGTTATTGTCAGTGGTTCAGGCACAATTAATGCTTCTGCTACTCAGATTAAGTTCGACTACATAGCAGATGATGGCTCAAATACTGCTGTTTGCACTGGCACCTGGGATTTGCAATAAAAACTGAGTTCCTTTTTTTGAAGCCGGCCTGCTTGACAGGCCGGCTTTTTTTATAATGTGAATCTTTTTTTATGTTGAATCTGATCAAAGATTATCTTTGAAAGGAAAGTTGAATAACTATAATGAATTGACTACCTTTTTTTCGATGCCGAACTATCACAAAAAAGCAATGGTTTCCAGATTTAAAGTTTTTTTTATAAAGGTAACTATGGTGCCTTTTTTAGTTTTATTGGTTTGCCAAATTTTGCTTATTCAGTCATGCGCCGATGAATGCAAAAAGATTATCTGTTATAATGGCGCGCTTTGTCTGGATGGTTTATGTGGATGTACAACCGGTTATGAAGGCGAAGATTGCAGCCTGGAAGTGCGCGAGAAATTTATGGGCACTTATAATGTAACAGATAATTGCACAATTACCGGTAATGCTATGTATACGGTCAATATCAGTGCTGTTGATACCAGTGTTACCATGGTTAAGATTGCAAACTTCAATAATGATTTCTCCAATCCGGTTAATGCCATCATATCCGGAAACTATATTGAAATACCCGTTCAATCGCCAGATGCAAACGGGAGGGCAGTGTCAGGTATTGGACTATTCAGCGGTGGTTCAACCATAACCTGGAATTATACAATTGTTGCCGCTACCGGAATTCCAAATGACTGTGTTGATTCTGTCTGGAAAAGATAGTCTGAATTGGTTCCGGTTGAATATTGACTGTGATATAAGGTATATTGAATTACTTACAGGATCAGATGAATGAGATTGGTGGATAGTGTACTGATTTCAAGACTATTCTGAATTAGTGCAATAATGTGACTGAACAATAGTCTTAATTAATTTTTTTCAAATACATTCAATAAGCAAGAATTTCATTCGGTTAGTAAAAGCCTAAACGGGAAATAAAAAAAGCCATTCAGATAACTGAATGGCTTTTTAGATTTTCAGAATGATTAATAAAACTAGAGTTTAGGAGGCGTTACCGTTGCTGGTTGATTTGTTGCCCCCGGCCTGTTAGTTATAGTAGGCTTAGCCGCATCCGTTGTTCCCGGTCTGTCTGTAACAGTAGGTTTCGCTGCGTCTGTAGTTCCAGGCCTGTTGGTTACGGTTGGATTAGCCGGATTTGCTACAGGCTTTGGCTTTGGCTTAACACCGGTGGATGAGCTTTTTTTCATGGCAGCTGTCATCATAGAATCAGCCCTGGCTTGTGCCAAAACCATTATATTATCCATACAGATCATATTTAATGAATCACTGTAAGCCGTTAGTTTAACATTGGCCAGCGAATCGATGGTGGCTAATTCTTTGGCTGTATCAACCTTTGGCTGATTGCAGCTTTGTATTGCAAAAACAAGTATTAGTAAGGATGTAAATACACTCAGAAAGTTTTTCATGGTATGAAAAATTGGCTTTTTAGAAGAAAATGAAGTTGAAATATTAATGGTTCATTGCTGCAACTGCAACGTTATAAAGCGAATCTGCTTTCATTTGAACCATCATTGCCTGGTTTGCATTGCATTCAATCATTGATGCTTCTGCTATAGCCTGCATTTGTGAACGTGCCACAGAATCCGCCTTGGCGGCAAGTGCAGTTGCGTCTAATGGCTTAGGCCCTTGTTCGCAACTTATGATAATTGTTGATAGAAGTATTCCCCCGATAAGGAGGTAGGAAAGTCTTTTCATTTTATTAAGATTTTAAAGTTTTTACAAAAGTAGGCTATTTACGTGTCATTTAGCAATCAATTGTTTATCTTTTCCACATTTTGAGGCAGCAGGTAATCTGCTGTTAAAAAGTGCGTTTAGAAAACTGGAACGGATGTTGATTTCATTCAAAGTACATTAATTTTCTTTCATGATCCGTCTTGTATTCATAGCCTTATTATTTTCCCATTTTACCAGTATGGCACAAACTGGCTTATTGCTGCCTGCAGTGATAATTGGCCGGGATACGCTTCCTGCTTATCAATTGCAAGACATTGTAGTTGTATCAAAAAGAATCTTTAAGAATGCTGAAGAACAGTCAAGGTTCAATGCCTTGAAGAAGAATGTGATGATTGTATATCCGTTTGCCAAAGAAGCTGGCAGCATCTTTAATGAGATCAATTATACAATGGAAGCACTGGATAAGCGAAAAGACAGAAAAAAATTTATGAAGGAAAAGGAAGCCCAGTTGAATGTATTGTTTGAAGGGGAACTTAAAAACCTGACTATTACCCAGGGCGAGATACTCTGTAAGCTTGTCGCCAGAGAGACCGGATTGAGTGTTTATGATTTAATCCGGGAATTTAAGAATCCATTTTCTGCCTTCTATTGGAATAAGATGAGCCAGTTTCTGGGCTATAGCCTTCGGTACCAGTATGATGCACAGGAAGAAAAGGAGATAGAGTTTATCGTTCGTTCTTTGGAGGGCGACTATTGAATCCGTGTAGCCTATTCTTCAAAAAGTATGACTGATTGCAATGATATGCTCTTCTTCAAGTTGATTCATGCAATTGAAATGACCTTTTGGACATTTTTCATAGCCGATTTTTGAACAAGGCCGGCAATTTAATTTCTTATTCTCTACCATTCCAGGCTCCATATGGCCATTGCTAAAATATGGATACATGCCAAATTCAGGAACCGTATTACCCCAAATGGAGATAATTTTTTTCCTGAATGCGGCTGCAATGTGCATGAATCCGGTATCGTGTGTAATCACATATTTCGATTGCTTAACAAGAGAGGCGGACTGATTTAAAGAGTATTTTCCACAACCATTGTATATCTTGAGAGGGTCGGCAGCCGATAAAATCAAACCGTCGGCGGCATCTTCCGGTCCACCAATCAAAATTACAGGCAATGGCAAAAGGCTGCAAAGCCTTTGCAACTTCCACAATGGCAACTTCTTAGTAGCATGCCGCGCACCAATTACTAACGCAACAAAGCCATGAAGGTGCGTGAGCGGTAGGTGATCCGCTGAAACATAATCTGCTGATGGAATAAAGTAGTCTAAACCTTTGCCATCATTTAGTACGCTTAGTTTTCGAACCGGTTCCAGGTAACGGTCAACTATATGAATGTCAGGCAATACCTTCCATTTGAAATTGACATAAAGCCATTTTTCAATATTCAGTTTATTTACAACATCTGAAGGCCGCCCTAAATATAACCTTACCAGGAATGAACGTATGCTGTTGTGAAGGTCAAGTATGAAATCGTAGCGCTCTTTTTTCAGTTCTTTCAGCACATTAGTGAGATCTTCCTTTACATAAATTTTTCTGGTGATGTACGGATTAGATGCAATGATATCCCTGTATGCGAATTTGGTCAGGTAATGGATTTCAACTCCGGCTATTTGTTGATGTATGCACCTTACTACCGGACTGGTAAGTACGATATCGCCAATGGAACTGAACCGGATGATCAGGATCTTCATCGCTGTAAAAATCCGTAATCAGCAGCATAAAATGAAATGGAAATCCTGTTCATTCAATGAAACGATGATCATTCTATAAGAAGCAAGATCATTGTTAGGAATATGCCTGTTTGATGAATGCCCTTATCTTCGCAGGAAAAACATGTTTCGACTTAAACTTCCCACTGATCCCAGGTGGGCAGATCTTGCTTCCATGTCGCTTGAAGAGATACTTACTGACCATGCTTATTGCGAACAGAAAGCGACATCAACCTGCATTTCATTGATACAGAATTATCCTGATCGCGAAGAGTTAGTGCAACAATTGTCGCCTATCGTAACAGAAGAATGGGCACATTTCAGAATGGTAATTGCAGAACTGAAGAAAAGAAAACTAAAACTGGGTAGGCAAAGAAAAGATGACTATGTAATTGCACTTAGAAAGATGATACGAACAGGTGACCGGGTTGAGCGTCAACTCATGGACAAACTTCTGGTTTCGGCACTGATTGAAGCCAGGAGTTGTGAAAGATTCAGACTTTTGTCAGAAAAATTGCCGCAACCTGAGCTTCGTAAATTCTATCGCCACTTTATGGAATCGGAAGCCGGACATTATACATTATTTATGAAGCTTGCTAAGAGATATATGCCTTCCAAAGTTGTGAATGAGCGGTGGAAAAGTATGCTGGAAGAAGAGAAGGGGATTTTGCAGACCCTGGAGGTTAGCGGATCAAGAATTCACTAGCGTTGTGATTGGTTTAGGATGACACCATCCTGGCAGGTTTATGAATCCTAAGAAATTATAGCATGACAGATCTGAATACTGACAATCATATTATTACAGAAGATTAGTCATCCTTCAGAAATAAGAGGTTGCGTCTGATTCCCTCAAACTTCGCGCGTTTTAATGGGGAGTTCTTAAAAAGCCGTTCATAGATTTCTTCTGTCAATTCTTCCCAATCCTCTTTTTTCATTGCGGTGAGTAGATCAGAAGGGAGAAACTTCGATTCCTCATGTTGCCTGGCAAACCTGTTCCAGGGACAAACATCCTGACAAATATCACATCCAAACATCCATCCCTCAAATTTGCCCTTCATTTCAAGGGGGATTTCTTCTCTTAGTTCAATGGTGAAGTAGGAAATGCATTTGCTTCCGTCAATTACATTCCGTTCTGAAATTGCATCGGTTGGACAAGCATCTATGCAACGCGTGCACGTACC
Source organism: Chitinophagaceae bacterium (assembly GCA_016704325.1). Taxonomy (GTDB): domain Bacteria; phylum Bacteroidota; class Bacteroidia; order Chitinophagales; family UBA10324; genus JACCZZ01. The sequence continues at coordinate 350,902 of JADJAG010000001.1, read as the reverse complement.
GCAATAGTTCTTAATTGGAGCATCGTAATCTAATTCAACATCGAGAATAATTTCAGCCAAAAAATAAAATGATCCATGCTGTTTGTTGATCAGGTTCCCGTTTTTTCCGACCCAACCCAAACCACTTTTTGCCGCCCAGGTTCTTTCAAGGACAGGTCCGGAGTCTACAAACACTCTTGCTGTTACATTGCCAATTCTATTCTCGATGGTATGCAATAATTCATATAGCTTTTCTTTGATGATGAAGTGATAGTCATCTCCAAATGCATACTTAGCTATTTTAGGTTTTGTTTTATCAAGTGAGCTTTGATTCTGGTAATAGTTGTATAGCAATGAAATGACTGATTTAGCACCCGGAACCAGTTTAGTGGGATCGGTCCGAAGATCAAAATGATTCTCCATGTATTTCATTTTTCCATGAAATCCTTTATTAAGCCAGGATTCCAGCCTGCGGGCATCGTCATTCAGTGGGACTGCTTTTGAAATACCGCAAAAGTCAAATTGAAGCCGTTGTGCTTCTTGCTTGATCAGGAAGGTATGTTGACTGCTGTTCAGAGTGGATGGTTGTAGTTCAAGCATTACGAGCTATCCCCGAAAATAAGCATTCAGGGCTAGATAGGTGTTTGAGCTTATTATATTAGAAACACTTTGGTACAAATATATATACTGACCATGCCGACTGCATTAAACTATTTCATTCTGACTACGCCCAGATCTAATGCATGCGCTCCTGTTCCATTTAACAATCCCTTGGCATACAAAGTATAAACTTTTCCGGCCTCCAAATTGATATCAGCTGCTGACATAATCATATCCCCGGTCCCATTAGTCTGAAATGAGATGGTATATTTTCCGGAAAGAACTTCTTGAAATCCGGTTGCACCGTTGAACTTACTATTGCCATAATAGGCCTTGTTTGTAACAACAGGAACTCCATTTGCCAGTACATCCAATGCAGGGGCATCTGCACTCATATGCACAAACCTGACCAGCGCATGGCCGGTTTGCGGTTCTTCATATTCATCATTAAGTAACACTTTGGAAAGTTCAGCAGTATTGCCAAAAATATACATTGAGTAATGCGCATCTGCAATCAATTGAGGGTCAAATTCAGTAGCCAAAAGGGAACCTGTGGCTGAAGCTTTGATCTCAGCAACAAACTTATCATCTCCTTCAACAATTGCTTCCAGGTAACCGGTGTTTTCTCCAAACAGGATGTTGCGCTCGGCAATATTTCCCTGAAGGTAGAAGTCTACTTTGGCCGTACCTGTTGATGCATGTACCAACATTACTTTATATGTAGCTGGAGCTTTCTTACAACTCAAAGTTGCTAGTAGTAAGATCACACAGATGTAGTGGCTAAAATGGAAATGAATCGGTTTCTTGCTTTTCATGATCTCCTTGTTTATTGAGATGAATAAAAGAATTTTCGAAACGATCAATCTATCAGAGGCTGATTGACTATTGTGATCTAATCAACTCCTCTTATTCAGGCCCTGCCAGGTTGCGGAGAAGCAACATATAATTTACGCTTACTTCAAGTTGGACTTCTAAAGTTAGGTGCTTTCATGCAAACCACCTAATCTGGCTGAAAAAGGGAGGGAATCTGCCAACACTATTACTTTGTTTGATTCTATTAATCGATACACTATTGACATAAAGTCTCCTGTTTTAACAGTTATGCGCCAAAATTGCAGGATACATCTGATAATGAAGTAGCTGGCAGTGTATTTGACGAAACAGCATCATAATAAAAAATGGAATGAACCCAAATAACCTGACTATAAAATCGCAGGAAGCTATTCAAAAAGCACAGGAATTAGCTTTCGCAAATCAACATCAATCGATTGAAACAGCGCATTTGCTGAAAGGATTATTGTTAGTTGATGAACATGTTGTGGATTTTCTTCTTAAGAAAACAGGCGTAAATCCCGGACACCTTGAAGCAAAAATTGATGATCAGATTAATACGTATCCTAAAGTAAGTGGAGGTAGTGGTCAATACCTTTCCAATGAGTGCAACCAGGTAATGTTGAAAGCACAGAGCTATTTGAAAGAATACAAAGATGATTTTATTTCAGTTGAGCATCTGTTGTTGGCATTGTTAAGTGCAAAAGATAATACAGCGAAAATTCTGAAGGATGCGGGCCTTAATGAGAAGGAGCTCAAACTGGCCATCGCTGAGCTACGCAAAGGAAGAAAGGTGACAGATCAGAGTGCGGAATCGTCATACAATGCACTCAACAAGTATGCGAAGAATTTGAATTCGCTTGCACAATCCGGCAAATTGGATCCAGTAATAGGCCGTGATGAAGAGATCAGAAGAGTATTACATATTCTATCTAGGAGAACAAAGAATAATCCGATCCTTGTTGGTGAACCGGGCGTTGGAAAGACAGCCATTGCGGAAGGCATTGCGCACCGTATCGTTAATGGAGATATTCCTGAGAATCTTAAATCGAAAAATATATATGCACTTGATACGGGTGCATTGCTGGCCGGGGCAAAGTTCAGAGGAGACTTTGAAGAGCGGCTTAAAGCAGTAATTAAAGAAGTAACAGATAGTGACGGACAAATTATTTTATTCATTGATGAGATACACACGCTAATTGGAGCAGGTGCTACAGAAGGCGCAATGGATGCAGCAAATATTCTGAAGCCCGCTCTTGCACGTGGAGAATTAAGAACTATTGGCGCGACGACTTTGAATGAATACCAAAAATACTTTGAAAAGGATAAAGCATTGGAGCGCCGTTTTCAAAAGGTAATGATTGACGAACCTAATGAAGAGGATGCCGTTTCCATTTTGCGGGGATTAAAAGAACGCTATGAAACACATCACAAAGTCAGAATCAAGGATGAAGCCATCATTTCGGCAGTAGAACTTTCTCACCGTTATATTTCCGATCGTTTCCTTCCTGATAAGGCTATCGACCTGATAGATGAAGCTGCTGCCAAACTTCGGCTGCAAATGGATTCGTTGCCAGAAGAGTTGGATGAGATTGAACGCCGCATCCGGCAATTGGAAATTGAACGGGAAGCTATTAAGAGAGAAAATGATAAAAAGAAACTGGATGAGCTGAACAAAGAGATCGCGAACCTGACTGCTGACAGAAATGACTTAAAAGCAAAGTGGCAATCAGAAAAGGATATTGCCGACCAGGTTCAGATAACTAAACAATCCATTGAAGAATTTAAGCTACAGGCTGAACAAGCTGAACGTATCGGTGATTATGGAAAAGTGGCTGAATTGCGATATGGAAAGATTCGTGAAGCAGAACAGAAACTGAAAGAATTTGAATTGCAGTTGGAGCAGATAAACAAAGGAAGCCGGATGCTGAAAGAGGAGGTGGATGCAGAAGATATTGCCGAAATCGTTTCAAAGTGGACGGGCGTGCCCGTTTCCCGGATGTTGCAATCAGAGAAAGAGAAGCTGCTGCATCTTGAAGATGAGTTACACCGCAGGGTTGTAGGCCAGGAAGAGGCTATTGTTGCAGTGAGTGATGCAATCAGGAGAAGCCGTGCAGGATTGCAAGACGCAAAACGACCGATTGGGTCTTTTATATTTCTTGGGACAACAGGTGTAGGGAAAACTGAACTTGCCAAAGCATTGGCTGAAGTCCTGTTTAACGATGATGGCGCTATGGCTCGTATTGACATGAGCGAATACCAGGAGCGACATGCTGTCTCGCGATTGATTGGAGCTCCTCCCGGTTACGTTGGTTATGATGAAGGAGGTCAGTTGACAGAGGCCGTTCGACGCAAGCCATATTCAGTAATCCTGCTGGATGAATTTGAGAAAGCTCATCCTGATGTATTTAACATTCTGCTACAGGTACTTGACGATGGCAGGCTTACGGATAACAAAGGTCGGGTGGTAAATTTCAAAAACACCATCATTATTATGACATCCAATTTCGGCTCAGGCATTATACAGGAGAACTTTGAAAAAGTAGATGAAAGGAATAAGCAGAGCATTATGGAAACCACTAAGCTGGAGGTGATGGAACAACTGAAGAAATCGGTACGTCCGGAATTCTTAAACCGGATAGACGATATCATACTATTCGCACCTCTTATGAGAAGCGAGATTAAAGAAATAGTCCGTCTGCAATTGAAGGGATTGGAAAAAATGTTATTAAAGAACAATATCAGGATCGGATTTACCGAAGAAGTGGTGGAGCAGCTATCTGATGAAGGATATGACCCTCAGTTTGGAGCGAGGCCATTAAAAAGAGTGATTCAAAAGGACATTGTAAATGAATTGTCTAAGAAACTTTTGGCTGGCACAATCAGCAGCGATGATGATATCCTGGTGACTACGAATGGCAAACGGGAATTTAAGTTTAAAAATGCAGGAAAACTAAAGATGGAAGCAGAGACGGCATGATAAAAGATTTTATTTTCATTCCTCTCATGAACTGTTATTTTTCAATGACGGAAATTGATATTATTGCAAAAAATACCAATTTGTGAATTTGGGAACCCATGCATACAAGGAATCATCTGCTCCGTATACTTCGGTAATCGTGGCTGTTTATAAGAATGTTCCGTTTCTTGAACTTGTACTCTTATCACTTGAAAGGCAATCTTACCGAAATTTTGAGGTTATAATTGCTGAAGATGATGAAGACAGCAACATGAAAGATTTTATTATTACAGCAAGAAATAATTTCAGTTTTCCGATATTGCATGTACATCAACCAGATGAAGGATTCCTCAAAAACAAGATACTTAATAAAGCCGTCTTAGCAGCTAACGGAAAGTATCTCCAGTTTATTGATGGCGACTCTGTGCTTCATCACAACTACCTGATGGAATTTGTTCAGCAAGCGAAGGAAGGTTATTGCTTATTTGGCAGAAGGGTATATCTGGACAGGCAACTGACCGATAAATTGCTTAAATCAGGAAACCTTCAGAAACTCAACTTGTGTAATATTCTGTTATCGCAAAGCGAGCAAAAAAAGCATGCATTTTACATGCCATGGGTGCTGAAGTTTCAAAGAGCCAAAGTAGGTTTTTGGGGGTGTAGCATGGGAATCATGAAAAGTGACCTTTTGATGGTAAATGGTTTTGATGAAGATTATGTGAGGATAGGTGTGGGAGAGGATATTGACCTGGAATGGAGGCTGCTGAAAGCTGGCATTAAACTAAAGTCAATGAAATATGTTGCCAGGCAATATCATTTATTCCATGGCAGGAGCGGAAGAGAAGAAGACACGAAGCTAAATTTTCAGCTACTGGAAAAGAAAAAGGCAGCAGGCCAATATTTTTGTAAGAACGGATTATCGAAATTAATGAGGGAGTCTGCCTGAAGATACTTTTTGCTTGATAGTTAATCTCCGGAAAGGCCTATTAGGTAACCAATGCATAGCTAATGAACTGCATAAGTGATCGCAATTCCCAGCATTCAGCAAATAAGTCGTGAATAATTAAGTCATTTTCAGCCAAAATTTCCGATTTACCTATAAAAGTCAGCATGGCGGGGTATTTGACTCCGTTCATATGCTTATAGAATTTCAAATGCTAAGTTTGCTGTTCTAAATGGAGCATGAACTATATAAAAGTTGTAATTACAACCAAAGATGATGAACTTTCAGAATTCGTTAAAAGCATTGCAGGGTATGGAAGAAGACATTGAATTCATGCCATTAATAACATTGGAAGAGGAAGGGGATGGCAAGAAAGACGTCTTTGCTGATGTAATTCCGGTGCTCCCGCTTCGTAATACGGTTTTATTTCCGGGTGTTGTGATTCCTATTACGGTTGGCAGGGATAAGTCGATCAAGGCTGTACGGGATGCATATGCTGCCGATCGCTTTATTGGTGTTATCGCCCAATTGGATTCAAATGTAGAGGAGCCTGAGTTCAAAGACCTTCATAAAGTAGGAACGATGGCGAAGATCCTCAAAATGCTGAAGATGCCTGATGGGAGTACAACAGCTATTATTCAGGGCAAGGTCAGGTTTTCTATACGCGAATTCATTGCATCCGATCCCTACTTTAAAGCTACCATTGACGTTTTAAGTGACATCCCTTATTTAGAGGATAAGCAATTTGAAGCCATGGTTTCTTCTTTGAAAGAAATGGCTGGTAACATCATTAAACTGTCGCCGAATATACCGACTGAAGCCAGCATCATGTTACGAAACATTGACTCTCCCGGCTTCCTGATTAATTTTATTGCAAATAATCTATCCATAGAATTAAAAGAGAAGCAGAAAGTGCTGGAGTTGAATGACCTGAAAGAAAGGGCACAAGCCGTTCTGGTTCAACTGGAATCAGAAATTCAGGTATTGGAGTTAAAGAATAAGATTCAAAGCAAAGTACGATCAGATATTGAAAAGCAACAGAAGGATTATTTCTTGCAGCAGCAGCTAAAAACGATTCAGGAGGAACTTGGCAGTTCTGATTCTATTGAAAAAGAAATCCAAAACCTAAGAGATCGGGCAGCAAAAAAGAAATGGACAAAGCCTGTTGCTGAGCATTTTGAAAAGGAAGTAAGTAAACTGCAACGCATGAATCCGGCTGCAGCTGAACATGGGGTGATTCTAAACTATTTGGAATTGCTGTTGGACCTTCCCTGGGGCGTTTACACCAAGGATAAGTTCGATTTAAAGCGTGCAAAGAAAATACTGGAACAGGATCATTACGGCCTTGAAAAAGTCAAAGACCGTATATTGGAATACCTCGCCGTTTTAAAACTAAAAGGAGACCTTAAATCACCCATCCTTTGCTTTGTAGGGCCTCCGGGAGTAGGTAAGACCTCTTTGGGAAAATCAATTGGCAAGGCGCTGAACCGCAAGTATGTTCGAATGTCACTTGGTGGTTTGCATGATGAAGCAGAAATCCGTGGCCATCGCAAGACCTATATTGGAGCTATGCCTGGACGTATTATCCAATCGTTGAAGAAAGCGCAAACATCCAATCCTGTTTTTGTTTTGGATGAAATAGATAAAGTGGGAGCAGACTTCAGGGGCGATCCTTCCTCCGCACTATTGGAAGTGCTGGATCCTGAACAGAATAATTCATTCTACGATCAGTATGTGGAGTTAGAGTATGATCTCTCAAAGGTGTTGTTTATTGCCACGGCGAATTCTCTGGCAACGATTCAGCCTGCTTTGCGCGACAGGATGGAGATCATTGATATCAGTGGGTACAGCGTGGAAGAGAAGATTCAAATTGCAGAAAGACATTTAATTCCGAAGCAATTGGAAGCGCATGGATTGAAAAATAAGCATGTGCACTTTTCAAAGCCGGTGATACAGAAAATAATTGAAGATTATACCCGGGAGTCGGGAGTGAGAGACCTGGATCGAAAGCTGGCAGGTGTAATGCGTTCCATAGCAAAGGATGTTGCACTTAATGAACGGCGCAGCGCAGAATTATCTCTTGATGATATTAAACGCATACTTGGCATTAAACGGTTTGATGCGGAGATGTACCAGGAAGAAAATCCTCCGGGAGTAGCTATTGGACTGGCATGGACCTATGTAGGAGGAGAAATTCTGTATGTTGAAACGCTTTTGAGTAAAGGAAAAGGTAACCTTAAACTTACCGGCAATCTTGGTGATGTAATGAAAGAGTCTGCTTCAACTGCACTTACTTTTATTAAATCGCATGCTGATAAGATCGGGATCAAACAAGATGATCTTGACAAAAAGGATATTCATATACACGTGCCCGAAGGTGCAATTCCAAAAGATGGCCCATCTGCCGGTGTTACCATGCTTTCGGCTATTGCCTCTGCATTTAGCGGTAGAAAAGTGAAGAAATTCCTCGCGATGACAGGCGAAATAACACTTCGTGGCAAAGTATTGCCGGTAGGAGGCATTAAGGAAAAAATTTTGGCGGCCAAACGTGCCGGCATGAAAGAGATATTACTTTGCAGGATGAATGAAAAAGATATCTCAGAAATTAACCCTGAGTTTATCAAAGGCATCGTATTTCATTATGTAGATGATATGATGCAGGTACTTGAAATAGCATTGGTGAAATAGGTCAGGTTTTGGTACTGGTTTCATATTTAATAAAAAGTTCTTTGTTGAAAGGCACATTAAGTTGAAGCCAGACAACCCTTGCATATCGGAAAAATACCGGGAACCCTAATATGAGCAGGATGGTATTGCCTATGACCAGCACATATATTTGCCATCCTGAGATTAAACCCAATATCACAACGCTTATAGCAGAGAATAAGACGGTGATCATGTATGACATATACATCGAACCCCAGTAAAAACCCGTTTCCGGGAAGAATGAAATGCCACATACCGGGCAATGAGTCGGCATCTTTGAGAGGTCATTTAATGCATAGGGATTCTTATTAATAAACATATTTCCATGATGGCAATGCGGACATTTCGCATGAGTGAATGCATACCAATGACTTGCTTTGTTTTGAGACATACTAATACCGGGGTTTCAAACTTTGCTTTCTTTTCATTGCAAAGCAACAAAAATTGGATGGAATCAAGGTTGACAAATGCTGATTGTTTGGTAAACAACCTGGTTTTAAGCGGTAATGTAGTTGTCAAAAACCTTTATTTTTACTGAAACAAGATTTGACTATGAGAAATCTCATTCTTCTTTTTTTTATAATAATTAGTCTATCCGCATGTAATAATGCGCCGATAGCACCGGCTTTCTATGGAGTGGATTTTGACACTACAAAAGCAATTAGCATTGGGGAATTAACTGCTAGAATGGAAGGCCAGGACAGGATGGAAGCAGTTATCTATGGTACCATTCAGAAGTCCTGTCAATCTGAAGGATGCTGGCTAAATTTAGCAAATGAAAGTGGTAATTCGGTTTTCGTTGATTGGGATCAAAAATTCAACACGCCACTTGACATAACGGGCCGCCATGCAATTGCAGCTGGATATGCCTATATTGACACAACTGAAGCAAAACATGCAATTGCATTTAAAGCAACAGCTGTTCACCTGTAACAAGCATGAATTGTCTAATCTTATAATTTTTGTCCTAATGAAACAAGTACTGGTCTTTTGTCTGCTTGTCGCATCTTCCTTTTTTGTACTCGGTCAGCAGCAACCTAATCCTGATGAAGGTATGAAAACATATTACCTGGTATTTCTTAAAAAGGGACCCAATCGGTCTCAGGATTCTATTGCATTAGAAAGACTACAGGAGAATCATCTTGCCCACCTTACTAAAATGGCAAGCACAGGTAAGATGGATCTTGCAGGCCCCTTGCTGGAAGACGGTGATATCAGGGGTATATGTGTTTACAATACGACTACAATGGAAGAAGCAAGGAACCTGGCAAGTGCAGATCCTGCCGTAGTAGCCGGAAGGCTTATCGTTGAAATTCATCCCTGGTATGCTATGAAAGGTGCTTGCTTGAAATAGCATTACTCCATTCATTTTGTCAGTTATGGCCTTTCAAACCAGCTATATAATTCGGTTACCAATAATTTTTCTTTGAGCACTGACGGATAATCCTTTATTACTTGTCCCTGCTGCAGCATAACCAGGCGTGTTCCATAACTGACAGCATAGTGCATATTATGCGTAACCAACATGGCAGTCAAATTTAATTCCTGAATCACTTTCTCAGCAATCTTCATGATCTTTTCTGCTGATTTCGGATCAAGTGCAGCAGTTGGTTCATCGAGCAGCAATATTTTTGATTCATCCATTACGGACATCAGCAAGGTCAATGCCTGTCTTTGACCTCCGGAAAGTTTCCCAACCAATGTGTCCAGCTTATTTTCAAGTCCGAGTTCAAGAATGGACAAACGGTCACTGACTTTCATTTTAAACGAATCATTCACGCCTGTTTTGAAAGTTTTTCTTTTCGTCCTTAATGCAGCTAACCGGAAATTATCAATGATACTCAGATCGGCCGCAGTACCTGCCATAGGATCCTGGAATACTCTTGCAATGAATTTGCTGCGCTGATAATCTTTCAGCCTTGTCACATCTGTTCCTTCAATGAATATATTTCCTTCATCAGGAAAGTAGGTACCAGCTACAAGGTTTAGCAAAGTTGATTTACCCGATCCATTAGATCCAACCAATAAAACAAACTCCCCTTTTTCGATTGTTAATGTACAATCATCCAATGCAAGCACTTCATTTGGAGTGCCTTTATTGAAATGTTTTTTCAGATGGGTTAAGTTGAGCATGCGATGCGTATGAATATTCAGGGTTGCATAAATTAAATTAATTGCCAGCCCTTCTTTTAATGTTTGGAAGTCCAACAACAACTAATACAATAACTGCCGTCACCAGTTTCAGCCAGTTTGGATTTATGCCAAAGGTTAAAGCTGCTCCGATAATTATTCTAAACAGGATGCATCCTGCAATCACTCCCGCCAAACGTAATGGAATAGATTGAATGCGCAGTGCATTTAGCAGGGATTCCCCCATCATTACCGCGCCGAGTCCGAATATGACAATTCCTATGCCCATATTGATATCTGCAAACTGCTGAAACTGACAAACAAGAAATCCGCTCAAGGCAGTGAGGGCATTTGCAATCATCAATCCAATCACTTTCATGCCGTCGGTGTTAACGCCAAGTGCACGAATCATGGTTTCGCTATTGCCTGTAGCCCGCATCGAGAGTCCAAAATCTGTTTTTAGTAGCCAGGAAATAAGGCACCATAAACCAAGCGCCACGATAGCCATCAGTAAAAGCCAGTTGTATTGTTCGCGCTGAAACCAGTTTGTCAGTTGCAACAGGTTGGCTGTATTGATCAATGGTATATTTGATCTCCCCATAATGGAAAGATTCACAGAGTACAATGCTGTCATTACCAGAATGCCAGACAAAAGCGGATTTATTTTAAGTCGTGTATGGATGATTCCTGTAGCTAAGCCTGCAAGCGATCCTGCAATCATTGACATCAACAAGGCAGTAACAATGGGATACTGTTGTGAAAGCAGTGCCGCCGTTACAGATGCACCGAGTGTGAAACTGCCATCAGTCGTTATATCCGGGATGTTGAAGATCCTGAGCGTGATATAGATTCCCAACCCCATTCCGCAATAAGCCAGTCCAAGCAAAATGGCAGAGAGATAGAAATCCATCTAATCTATTGGCTCAAAAGGTGAGGGGAAGATGATGTTGTATCTGGTAGCCATATCCTCATTGTAGATTCGTTTGCGAACTTTTAATAATTCCGGTTGCAATCCGTTCATACTGCTTTGCCTGAGGAAAAGTGCTGCCTGTTCACCGGCCTGGAAACCCCATTCAAATATATCAGCGCCATATGCGGCCAATGCTCCGCGTTTTACCAATCCTGATTCTGAGGTAAAAATGGGAATGTTTTTATCATTACAAATTTTGGCAATCGTTTCAAAAGATGCAAAGATGGTGTTGTCGGGCATCGCAAAAAACACTTCGATATTTTTAGAGAGCAGTGAGTTGACTACCAGTTGCGTTTCGGAAGAATTATTTACCGGCAGTGAAATTAGTTTCATCCCTGCACGATTACATTGGTCTTTGATGACTGACAATGCAGCCATAGATTGCGGTTCAGCCTGGTTAAATACTGTTCCAATCACTTTTACAGAGGGTAACACCTGCCTGATTAATGCTACTGAACTGTCAATATAAGCAAGTGTTTCATACACCCCAAAAAGGTTACCTGGAGCTTTGCCCGTACTATCGGTAAGTCCGGCCATTTCCGGAGTCGGGGCAACCATCATGCAAACGGGAATTACAGACGTTTTTTGAGCAGCCGTAATAGTTGCCAGTGTTGCATTGGTTGCAATAAGTGTTACCTCTTCAGATATGAAAAAATCAACTGCTTGAGTGAGGGTTGGAATATCGCCCTGTGCGTTACGGTATATTACTTTGATAGTACCACTGTCTTCACTAAATCCATGCGTTGCAAGTGCTTTGAAAAAACCTTGCTTTGCCTGGTCAATAGTTTCATCCTGGAATGCATCCAGGAATCCAATTACCGGTACTGTTCCTGTTTCCCTTGATGCATTATTGGTACAGGAAACCAGGCAGCCTATTACCAATGCAATTAATGCTCGTTTCATAAGTCTGTAATTCACCCTGACAAATATACTATTTCACATTGCTCCTAGCATAACAGTTAAAAGCATTCATAGCACCATATCAAAAGAGTATCGCAACAACTGTTTTGAACAGTTGCTAAAGTATCAGTTCGCATGCATTTGAAAAGTGGATTATTTTGGATGTAGAAGCAGCAGTTTTTTATGAATTGCTAATATCTGAGGGATGAGCAACTCACTTTCATCGTTATGAATGATAAAAGTAGCCTGTTTTCGTTTTTCTGCTTCAGGCATTTGTTGTTTCATCCGCTGCTGCACGTCAGCTTCAGTTGCCCCATCCCGTTGCATTACTCTTTTTATGCGCATAGATTCAGGTGCTGTCACTACGATTACCGCATCTAATGTCAAGTGTGCATTCGTTTCAAAAATCAGGGCTGCTTCCTTTAGCACATAAGCATAACCGGCATGTTTGGCTATCCATTCGTTAAACATTCTAAACACGGAAGGGTGTACAATGGAGTTGAGTTTTCTCAATTTTTCGGGGTCGTTAAACACAATTTTAGCAAGTGCTTTTGTGTTTAAAAGCGCATCCTGGTAAATGCCATTTCCAAAAGAAGCCTTTATTGCAGCGATTACCTCAGGATTTTGCTGTACTAAATTCCGGGAAACGGTATCAGCATAGAAAACAGGAATGCCCAGCATTTCGAATATTCTGCAAACGGTAGTTTTACCGGAGCCAATTCCTCCCGTAATGCCGACTTTTAACATATCATAAAATTGAAGTACTCAAGGCAAATAACCATAATCTGAATAAAATCAGAAAAGGTAGTGGGTTGCGAACGAGTAAGTGAATATCGCGCTGCTACTTCTGTGCAGTGGCGTTTCCTTGAAGGCTGCGGGTGTATTCCATCGAAATACCACTCCGCTCCATAATCACTTTCGTATTGGTATCAATTTCCACTTCCAGTGTGCCACTTTCATTTACTTTGGAGATGCGTCCGTGTATTCCGGCAACGGTAACAATTTTATCGCCTTTCTGTAAGGTCTCTAAAAAAGTGCGTTGCTCTTTCGCTTTTTTTGATTGTGGGCGAATCATAAAAAAATACATCACTGCAAAAACTGCAAGCAGTAATACTAAGTTCATCCATCCAGCACCACTACTGGAGCCGGAAGGTGTAGTCATCAGGAAAATGCAATTCAGGTTCATACGTTTTTATTTCACTGTTTAGTTGATGAATATCCGAAACGGCACTTAGCAAAATCAAGCTAAATACCTTGAAACCGGAGTGCCTTAATCTACTTAAAAACGACTCCGGAAATTTTGATGGTTACTGTATTGGGATAGGTATTGGCAGTAACCACAATACCCTTGTTGAATTCACCTTCGCGACCCTTACTATCATAGGCTACGCGGATCTTCTCTGATTCACCGGGATTAACTAAGCCTTTCGGCCATTCAGGTGTTGTGCAGCCACATGAAGCTTTTACTGCAGAAATAAGCAGAGGAACTTCGCCTGTATTAGTAAATTTAAAATCATAAGTCACTTTGTCACCCTCTTTTATTTTGCCGAAATCATGCTCCATTGTCTCGAAAGAAATTACAGCAACCTTTTGATCAGTTGTATCTCCGGAGATCGTTGCAGGATTTTGAACCAGGCCGCCATCAATTTTTTCACTGTCAGCTTTATGTTCACTTTGCTGACAAGCAACAAAAAACACTGAAAAAACAAAAAGCAGGAAACAATAACTTTTCACAACCATTAGAAATTTAGGTCGCAAAGTTATGAAATGATGGCTGGATAAAAAACTGGGTGAAGAAGTTCTCCTAAACAATCCATACTACCACCATTCATTTATTCAGAAGGGCAGGACGTAATAGACGGGTTCTTTCCAGTGATAGCTCATTTCGCCAGGCATCAATTCTTTTTTGGTCGCCGGATAAAAGTACTTCAGGAACACGCCAGTTGTTGAACGTTTCTGGGCGTGTATATACGGGTGGTGCCAGCAAATTATCCTGAAAGGAATCAAATAGCGCAGAAGATTCATCATTTAGAACACCTGGAATAAGCCGGCCTATTGCATCAACCAACACGGCAGCAGCCAATTCACCGCCGCTTAATACATAATCACCTATGGAAATTTCACGTGTAATCAGATGTTCCCTGATACGCTGATCGATCCCTTTATAGTGCCCACACAGAAGGATAATATTATTTTTAAGGGATAGTTGATTGGCCAATGACTGATTAAGTAATTCGCCATCAGGTGACATGTAGATGATCTCCTCATATTCGCGTTGCGCTTTCAGGAAATCCAGGCAACGCACAACCGGTTCTATCATCAAAACCATGCCGGCACCACCTCCATATTGGTAGTCATCAACCTGCTTATGTTTAAAAGTAGTGTAGTCCCGGAGATTATGCAGTTCAACTTCAAGCAGTCCTTTATCTGCAGCTCGTTTCAGGATAGAATGCTCGAAAGGACCTGCTAATAAACCGGGTAGTAACGTAATGATGTCGAACCGCATGCATACAATTTGCAGCAAAAATAAACCTAATTAATGAGGCATTTCCAGAGTTGAAAATGATGCTTCTTGTTCATCGACATACAAATTCCTGTATTTTTGGGCGATGGAAGAAGCTTATATCATTGATGGTATCAGAACACCGATAGGAACTATTGGTGGCATGTTATCGGGCATCCGCACAGATGATTTAGCTGCATTGGTACTCAAGGAACTGGTTTCCAGGAATCCGGGTATACCGGTAGAAGCAGTTGATGATGTGATAATTGGTTGTGCCAATCAGGCGGGTGAGGATAATAGAAATGTGGCGCGTATGGCATTGTTGCTTGCAGGAATGCCTTTTTCCATTCCCGGAGAAACTGTAAACAGGCTTTGTGCTTCCGGAATGAGTGCAGTGGTGCATGCCTTTCATGGCATAAAAAGCGGAGCCGGTGAGGTGTTTATAGCAGGTGGCGTAGAAAGCATGACACGCGGCCCCTGGGTCATTTCAAAAACCAGTAAGCCATTTGGCAATGATGCCCAAATGTATGACAGCAGCTTTGGCTGGCGTTTCGTCAATCCAAGAATGAAGGCATTGTATGGCACTGATGCCATGGGTGTAACCGCGGAGAATGTAGCAGAATTGTACAAAATAAGCAGAGCAGACCAGGACTGGTTTGCGATGATATCACAACAGAAGGCCGGTGCTGCATATGTTTCGAAGCGCCTTCAGCACGAGATATTGACAGTTGAAGTGCCACAACGAAAGGGGGAAGTACTTCACGCTGATCACGATGAATTTATTAAGCCAGGCACAACCCTGGAAGCCTTGGCGAAGCTTAAGCCCGTTTTCAAAATGGAGGGCGGAACGGTTACTGCAGGTAACTCTTCAGGATTGAATGATGGAGCTGCTGCCATGTATATTGCATCAGGAACAGCTGTAAAGAAATATGGACTGTTACCAAAAGCGAAAATTATCTGCAGCGCGGTAGTGGGCGTGGAGCCACGCATAATGGGTATAGGCCCGGTAAAGGCCATTCAGAAGACATTGAGTAGATCAGCTATCTCTTTAGATAATATTGATGTGATTGAATTAAATGAAGCCTTTGCATCGCAGTGTCTTGCCTGTATCCGTGAGTTGGGCTTGCATGATGATGATCCCCGAATTAATATTAATGGAGGAGCTATCGCCCTGGGCCATCCTTTAGGCATGAGCGGAGCAAGAATCGTTTATAGCGCTGCGCTTGAATTATCACTAAAAAGGCAACATTATGCACTTGCCGCTATGTGTATTGGCGTCGGGCAAGGGTATGCTGTATTGCTGGAACACTCAAATTAACTAAACTATATATTAATCTATTCGTTGGCAAAAATTTCGTCAAAGGGAGATCTCACTCATTTCTTTCGCGACTCCTAAGTTACATCAAAAGAATCCTGAGCATTTGTAAATGTTGCTGGAAGATGTGTATTGTAACATAATCACTTGTTTCATTTATTCCTTCCTGTTGAAGCGATAAGAAAGAAGCATAGAATCAACAATACGCTGTACTCAATTCCACCTGACGAGTAACCAACAACAAACCAGCCGTTTTGCAAGTGTACCAACAGAATGCCGAATACAAGTTCCGTTATGAATAAACCACTGATCAGCTTTCTTAAAAAACCTGATGCAAGAACTAATCCACCAACAATTTCAAATAGGGTGATTGCCCAGGCTATATACGTCCCTCCGGGAAAACCTTTGCCTTCTAAAAATTCCCCGAAGCCTCCTAAGGTATCAGCATAAAGTCTAATCAAGCCGTGCGCCACCATTAAAAGGCTTACTCCAATCCGGAAAATTACCAACCATGTTGCAGTACTTAAGTATGGAAAATTGCGCATATTCCTATTGTTCAGTTACAAAATAAAATTAAATTGAATCGATGAATAGCTGCAGAAATAGATGCAAACCTGATTGATCACTAGTAAACATCAATCAGTTTGATCGTAAAAATAAGATTGGCATTAGGGGGTATGGTTCCTGATCCTGATGAACCATACGCCAGGCTTGGAGGCAGGTACAAAATAATTTGTCCGCCAGGTGCTATCAATGGAATTCCGGCTTGCCATCCGGTAATCAACTGCGACAAATTGAATGAAACATCAGTGCCATTGTCGAACTCAACTCCATTGGTCAATTCACCAGTATAATCAACTGTTACACCATCACATGCACTTGGCTGATCTCCTGAACCAGCGGAGATTATCGTATAAAAAAAGCCACGAGGATCTTCCGTTGCAGTAATATTGGCTGCATCCAGATACGCTTTTAATGTAGCTACTTCAGAAGCGGGTGCCGTATCCGTTACATCCGGACAATTTCCATCATTTTTGTTACAAGAGATAGACACCATCACGATAAGAAATGCCAGAATCCTATTCCTGATCATAGATTGAAAATTGGGTTTCATTGATTTAAAATGCAGCGGGTAGTCTGCGGAATTTGCAAAAATAGGCCAATTGGAATTACTTCCAGAATACCATTTTCAGTCCCAATAAAATAATGATGATACCGAACGCTTTTTTAATCTGATCGGCCGGTAAACCAATGGCAATCTTACTTCCAAAAAAGCTTCCAATAATAAAACTGGCGCAAAGGATAGCGGCAATCTTAAAATCAACCTGTCCGGCTTTGTAGTAATTGTACACCGCAATTATTCCGATAGGAGGGAGCATCATGGCCAGGGAGGTGCCTTGAGCTGCATGCTGTCCCATGCCCATAAAATATACGAGGCATGGTACCACAATGAGGCCTCCGCCAATGCCTATAAATCCGCTGAATACACCTGCCAGCACGCCAATCATCAGGAGAATTATTAAAGTTGTCATTGTCATTTTCTTTGAGTGGACAGAATTAATTGGGTTCATTCGGGAAAAGTAACAAAAGTACGGGCATTTTCAGCTATAGAAAGAAGGCACAATTTTGAGCATCATAGAACAATATTGCGATACTTAATATAAAGTCTTCCTCTAAAAAGATTTCATTCATTTATCCAATACTTTCTTGCAAAGTGGACAAAGGATCAATGACGCGCAATCGTAAAAACCCTTGTGTAATGCGATTCGTCCAATTCTATGCTTGCAAAATAAACTCCTGCAGGGAAATTCGTAACGTCAATGGTAATTTCGGTTTGGCCGGATACTTTTCGAAATGAGGTAGCATTCATCGGTCTGCCGAAGCAATCCCTTATTGAAATCTTTCCTTCTGAAATTTCAATTGGAGAAAACTTAAAGTTAACATAAGAGTCAGCAGGATTTGGGTAGATCGTCAATAATGTGCCACTATGGATAGCCTGCAATTCTCCCGTAAATACAAATGAAATGGATGCGCTTGCTTCTCCGCAGCCTTTGATACTTGTTACTGAAACGCTATACATTCCATTTTGTAAAGCAACATAGAAATAATCGGTTGCGCCGCTTATCAAAACACCTTCATAATACCATTGGTAAGATGCATATCCTTGTGTTGTGAACAAAGTATCCTCATTTTGAAATAGTGCAGGCACAGCAGGGGGTGCTTCGACTGTAATTAATCCTTCCAAAGTAATAGTATCGCTTTCAGATCCATTGCCGGCAATAAGCGTAACATCATAAATACCTGCCGTATTATAGCAAACAGATAATGGATGCTCATCAGTACTTGTTGAAGGTGATGCTCCTGGAAACAGCCATTGCCA
The DNA here is from genome assembly GCA_016704325.1 of Chitinophagaceae bacterium. Taxonomy (GTDB): domain Bacteria; phylum Bacteroidota; class Bacteroidia; order Chitinophagales; family UBA10324; genus JACCZZ01. The sequence continues at coordinate 332,686 of JADJAG010000001.1, read as the reverse complement.
GGTAGTTGCATTGCTGCTTATGCTTTGAAAGTCAATGCAATCGCCTGTACAAATTGAAGTATCTGATGATTCAAAGGAAGCTGTTAGAACTAGTTCGCATCCATTAGTTGGTGCGTTCGCGTAATTAAATGCGATGGAGCTGCAATTATTAAGGGTTGGAATACCACCGTTTATTGCAATATCCGCTGTATTTATAAAATAGATTACATGGATGCCTCCGTTCATCGAGAACTTCGCGCCCGCTTTCACATAAATTGTGTCAATGCCCCCTGAAGTGGTCATCACAGCATTGGACTCCAGGAATATATTGTGAAAGCCACCATCTGAATGCAGCGTATCGCCACTGCATACCCATATTGGGTCAAAACCGCCATTGATAGTTTGGGTGGAGTTCACAACGACCGCATTCGATGGCACTGAAGGAATACATTGTGTATAGGCATTACCTGTAAATAAGGCATGTACCAAAATCAGAGCTGTTAATGTCCTCATTTGAAAGTTGGATTTACGATTGTATAAAGCTAATCATTTATCAGCTTCAATTAATATTTGCAAAGAGTATCTTGCAAATGATGCTGAACAATTTTTTGTCGGTATCATTTTTTAAATTGCTAATTCAATGGAATACATACTACTTACTTCAATAAATAAACCAGCTGCCCGACATGATATGCCATGTGATTGCTTCTGTTGATGATGATGTTTAACTTATTTCTATACGGCTGACTAATAAAATCAAACTCCGATACCGCTGTATGTCTTGAAAACCATTGTTCAGCCGGAAGGTTATTGAAGGAAGTACTGAGCACCTCATTAATTTCCTTCAGATTTGATTTGAGCGTAGTGGCTGTAGGCATCTCCTGACCTGACTTATCAGGAAGATGTACAAAAATACCATCCAGTTGCGCATACATTCTTGGCCCAAAATCAAGCAATGGAAGCATGCCATCTGTTACAGCAACAAGATGACCTAAAAGATAAATGCCCCGATTTCTGCCCGGTGAAGTTTCATTTTGTAACTGTTCATCAGACAGTTGGTCAAGCAACTTCCATAATTCAGCATATTGTGTATTCCAACTACTTAATACCATTTTAACAAACAATTGAGCTTCCATAGTCTTAAATTTAATTGTGAGGAAAATACAGAGAGTGTTTTGGACTGTTCTTATGAATCAGTGAATCAAATTTGTGTTTAAGAAAATGCTTTAGAAGGCAGTCTGTTTCATTCAATCCATTTACAATTCATTTTACATTTTGATTGTTAATTGAGCAGTGTAACTCCTTGGTGCTTCCAGCAGTGCCGGTCTGATTGAATACTCATGATTTAACGAGTTCTTTGTGATCAGTGCAATACGTATGTTGTCTGTAATGTTGTATGCCAGCCGAAGATCCATTACAAAATCTCCATGATGATGCGCTTCCCGCCAGGATTTGACACCCGGAATAAACTCTGTGGGTTCTCCAAACAAGTATATAACCAAGGGGTCATTCCCTTCAAAAAACGGATCAATGTTAATCATAAAGCTATTGTATCGCGCTTCAATTCCCCAACTGAACTTTTTATAAGATTGCTCCAGGTTGAATTTAATAGTGGTCTTGAATCTGTAATTCAGAATGATTGTTTGTTCCAGAGAATCGGTCTCTGCCTGTGTTAAAGTATTGTCGGCATTAGTGAGACTGTCTACGAAATTTTTCTGATCCACATTTATCGGATTGATATACGTAATTCCGGCAAGCAAATACGTATTTATTCCCCAGGTTGTGCCCTGTCCGACAACCGACAATTCCATGCCTGAAATGCGCGCATTTTCAATATTTACTGATTCAAATCCTAAATAGTTAAGGTCATATTCACCTTCGACAGGGTTTGGATTATAGTATCCAAATTTAAATTCAATCATATCGTGATAGCGCTGCATGAAGGCTGCAACGTCAATATACCCGAGCCAGTTACTTATCTTGAAAGCCTGTTTAACGCCAAGTTCAGCACTCCAGCCATACTCGGGTTGCACCGACGGATTTGGGAAGACTTTCAATGCGCCAACAGAGGTGTTCACGAATTTTTCTGCGATAGAAGGATAGCGATATCCTTGTCCGAAGGAACCACGTAAAAATGTTGTTTTTGTTAATTCATAATTCAATCCGGCTCGAAATACCGGATCTGAATTTCCCCGGGCCGTATCAATATGAAACGCTTCATACCTGACACCGGCAACAGCAATCAGCTTTCCAAAAGTTTTATCTAGTTGCGCATACAGCGCCCAATTGTCACCTGAATGATCACCATACAATTCAGCATTCACACTCGTATAACTTGCCAGGGCGCCTGCTACCAGGTTCATTCCGAAACTGAATGATTTACGATACTGGTACTCACCATAGTAGTAGTTTGAAATAGATCCCTGGTCAGTATTGTTATTGTTCTTAGTATAAAAGTACCTGAACTTGAGATCATGCTGGCTGCCGTTTTTAGAAAAATAAGTGACGAATGGATCAATGGTCATCCTGGTGTTTTTGCCTTCAGAAACAGTAGTCGAAGCTGAGTCCAGACCTCCAAGTGCTTTATAGGCTCCGGTTGTATCATCGGCCCATAAAAAATAGGTGCCGGATTGATAATACATATAATTAACGTTTAAGCCTGCGGCAAGACCTTCTACTTTTTTAAAGCGATATCGGGTATTTGCATTAATTCTTCCGCGAAGGTTATACTGCCCTTGGTGGAAGTTTCGTTCATTATTGATATTACCGCCGGCTACAAAATCCAACTGCCCGAATTTCCTGCTGTGCATGAAATTGCCTCCTCCAAAATACGGCTGCTGGTTTCCCCACCAAACCTTGCCTTTGTCAGGAGGGTTCTGGTAAATGCCTTGAAAGGCTGTGATCCTGGTTTCAGGAACGGCCCCGGGATAACGGGTCCTTAAATTGATTACGCCATTTAATGCAGAAGAACCATAAAGTACAGAGGCGGCGCCTTTAATGATTTCCACCTGCGAGAGATTTTCAATTGGAAGAAACTCCCATTTTACATCACCGGCATCACCTGTTAATTCAGGAATACCATCAACCAGCACCAGCACACGGCTGCCTGCTCCATAGGAAAAACCACTGCCACCGCGAATATTGGCCTGGTTGTCAATCATCGTCATGCCGGGTACTTTTTGTATTGCTTCATCAAGGTCAACAGTGTTGGCATTTGTCAGAAATTCGGGCTTGATGACTTCCATTGAAACAGTCTCCCTGGTGATATTCTTCTCATACTTGCTGGCAGTTACCACTACCAGGTTCAGTTCATTGGTAATTTGTTGAAGTGATAAGTCTATTACTAAATTGCGCCCGGCCAAGACATTGATATTTTGTATTTTATTTTCATAACCAATAGATGAAAATTGCAGGAGATATTCTCCGGGAGGTATTGAAATTTCATATCGGCCTTCCATGTCCGTAATTGTGCCGATACCTGTATTCGTATTAACTGTAACGCCTTCAATAGGCTCATTCGTTGTGTGGTCTGTTATTATGCCGGATATATTCGGCTGTTGGGCAAGTAATACATTTGAAAAGCCCGAAAAAATTAGGATCGCATAGAACCGGATATGATACAAACATCGTCTTAAGTCGTATGTCCTACATCGATTGACTGCCCGTACCTTATTTCGATTTCTGAAGGAATCCATCGCTTTGCATTGATTGTGAAGTTGTGTGGTACGCCTATATCGTTGTTCAAGATAGCATATTTGTGAAATTCATAGGATAGGATGCTTGATAGAATCTTTAAAAGCCTAAAAATCGTATGGTCATATAAGTTGATTTGAAAAGAAATTTGCTATTTTTCAAGAATCCAATTACCAGTAGTATGAAAAAAAATGCATTAATAATTTTTTTGATCATTTTTCCGGTATTATTATCATGTAAGTCGGATAATTCAACTCAGGCGATTCAAAGTGTAGTAGGCGCTGAAACAACCGATACTTTAAATAATGAATTGTCTTCAGCCTATTTTTTCCCTTACAATCTTGAAAGCCCATCGGAGAAATTTAAGCTGCCCGAGGAACTCATGGAGATTTCCGGAATTGATTTCAATAAGAAGTCTGAAATCCTTTGTGTTCAGGATGAAGTGGGTAAGGTGTATGTTTATGATATTAAAAAGGGTGAACTGAAAGAATCAGTAAAGTTTGGAGAGAAAGGAGACTATGAAGGAGTGGCTATTGTGCGGGATACCATTTGGGTGCTGAGCAGTGATGGCAATCTCCGGCGCATCGTGAATTTCAATTCTCAAAAGCAAGAAACTATTGAATTCAAAACACCTTTGAATGAATCCAATGATACGGAAGGTCTGTGCTATGACAGGAAGAATCACAGGCTGCTGATTGCCTGCAAAGACAAGCCTGGAGCAGCAATGAAAGGAACCAGGGCTATCTATGGATTTGATCTTAAAACCAATATGATTTCTGCAGCTCCGGTATACACCATAAAAATAGAGGCTATTAAAATCTACCTGGCACAAACCGACCGTTTGAAATCCATAAGTAATGAACTGCAATCTTTACTTGACCCCGGGAAAGGAGACCTTGCCTTTCAGCCTTCAGAAGTACATGTTCACCCTGTTACCGATCAGGTTTATCTAATTTCTTCTGTTGGCAATTTAATGCTCGTGCTCAATCGCGATAATACAATCCAATACATTACTCAACTGAATACGGAAGTGCTGAAGCAACCGGAAGGCCTCACTTTTTTAGCTGATGGAACGATGTACATTTCTGATGAAGGTCGTGATGGTCGTGCTAACATCCTGAAGTTCAACTACAATCGGAATGAAAAATAATCTGCCATTTCTGATCTTCATTTTATTTATAGTCATCATAACCTTTTCTGCAAAAGCACAGGTTACCGATTACCGTGACAGCCTCATTACAAGGCCTGCAAGTGATAAGTATAGAGCGCAACTCATTGGCCGGTTATTTCTGGGAAGTCACTATCGTGAAGTCTGGTCTGCACCTATTACCATGCGCTATCTTGATTTGCAGCATATGAAAGGGGGCCTAACGCCGCTTAAGCGCGGCGGAGGTTTTCAAACATTATCGTTAAGATTGATGGGAGCCGATAGCAATCAATATGTTATCCGGACGATTGATAAGGACCCTTCAAAAACAGTTGCCAGTGTCTTCAGGAAAACCATCATCACAGATGCTATTCAGGATCAGATTTCTGCCTCTCATCCTTACGGTTTCCTGGTGGCTGCTGAACTGGCAAAGCCGGCCGGTATTTATCATGCAAATCCAATGGTATTGTATGTTCCTGATGATTCGCTTTTAGGAGAGTTCCGCGATATATTTAAGCACCAGGTTGTCCTCTTTGAAGAGCGGGAACTCAGCAATGCAGGAGTTGAATCAGGATTAACCGGCTTCAGGAAAGTTATAGGCACGTTAGACCTTTATGAGAACCTGCATAAAAGCAGCGACTACTTTGTGGATGAACATTTTGTTGTACGTTCCAGGTTGTTTGATATGATGATCGGCGATTGGGATCGTCACGAGGATCAGTGGAGATGGGCGCAATTTAACCTGGACGGCGGGAAGAAAATGTACCGGCCGATACCAAGAGACAGGGACCAGGCCTTTTTTAATTTTGATGGGATACTTCCCACTTATGCGAGTCTGAATATTATGTCGACGCGTAAAATGCAGCATTACAAACCTATGCCTATCAGCACCAAATGGTTCAATTACGGCGCTCGCTATTTCGATCATAATTTTATGACACGCCTGACTCGGAATGACTGGATGCTGGCTGCTGATACGTTAAAGCAATTGCTTACTGATGCTGATATTGAAAAAGCCTTCAGGATATGGCCGGATACCGTTTATAAACTGTCAGCCCCTGAGATTATTGCTGTTTTGAAAGCGCGAAGGGACAATCTGTCAATCATAGCCGACAAGTATTATTTTTTCCTGGCAGAAAACGTAGCCATCGTTGGAACCAACAAGGCCGATTTGTTTCAGGTTAAAAGATCAGACGGCGGGCAAACGGAGGTCTTCGTTTATCAGATGAGAAATGACCAACCTGGTAAACTTTCTTATTACCGGAAGTTTGTAAAAAGTGAGACAAAGGAATTGATTCTTTATGGACTTGACGGTAGCGACATTGTGGAAGTGTCAGGTAAATCCGGCGCAAATTCCAAAGTGCGGATTGTGGGTGGCGAAGGCCGTGACAGCATCATTGATCTATCCAGGGTGTCGGGTTTTGGAAAATCCACAAAAGTATATGACAGTGAAGATGGAAATTACCTGCAGTTGGGTACAGAAGCTAAGGATAAGACTTTTGCAGATAGTGTTTTCAATACGTATACTACAAAAAGTTTTGAATACAATTTCAATGGATTTTTTCCTGTCTTTGGATTCAATACGGATGATGGTGTTTTTTTAGGAGCGAGTGTTTCTCGCATTACACATGGGTTTAAAAAATTTCCATATAAGTCGAAGCAATCTTTCAGCGGACAGGCCGCATTCAGAACAGGTGCATTTAGTTTTTCTTACCAGGGAGATTTTACGGATGTAATCGGCAAACTTAATTTCAATATTCAGGCAAATGTACTAGCTCCAAACTACCAACAGAACTTCTTTGGTTATGGTAATGAAACAGTAAAAAATTTTCCTGATGAAGATTACCGGTTACGAATCAACCAGGCATTACTGTACCCGGCTCTTGAAGCGGGCCAGGCTGACAAGGTGCGTTTTCTTTTCGGACCTATTTATCAGCAGGCAAAACTTTCATCTGATACCATTGATAACTTTGGTGAGGTGTTTCCTGATTTAACGGAAGATAATGTTTCCAGGAAGCACTACCTCGGATTAAACACGCAATTCAGGTACAATCCTTTTAGCACAGATTCCTTACCGATTTTCCAGGCTAGGTTTCTTGTGAATACAGGCTATTTAAAGCAATTGGAAGAAAACACGGTCAACTTTGGTTTCATTCGCGGTTATGTATCTCTTTTCTTGCATATTTATGACAGTCGAAAAAATGAAAGGCTGGTATTAGCTACCAGGTTTGGAGGCGGCATTAATGTCGGTGATTTTGAGTTTTATCAGGCCAATATCATAGGCGGAAGAACAAATGAAAATGTTAGGGGATTAAGAGGAGAACGCTATTCCGGTGATGCCGCTTTATACAATAACCTGGAAGCACGCCTCAAGCTTTTTCATTTTAACGCCTATATCTTTCCGGCTGATTTCGGAATAATCGGACTGTTTGATAGTGGCAGGGTATGGGTTAAGAATGATACATCCAATAAAATCCATACAAGCTATGGTGGGGGCATTTGGTTAAGCCCCTTCGGGCTAGCGGTATTGTCAGCTACTTATGCCTTCTCCGATGATGAACCTGGAGGACTCATGAATATTAAACTTGGATGGTGGTTCTGAATCCTCTGAAATAATGATAGATTGAAGATGATGCTCAAATGATTAAAATTCATATTCATATGCAAGTCCTGCTGCATGACGTTGTGTTGGATTATTTACATTGAACTCCTGGTCAAACAGGTAGTATAGCTTTATGGTATGCGCTTTCTTGTAGGTATGCTCAATGCCTGCCGCAAGCCTGTATTCGTCAAATAAACTACCCTTATAGTAAAATGCATGATAGAACAATTCACCGGACACATATGGCTGCCATTGTTTGTTTATCTCATACTTAAGAGTTGTTTTTGCTCTGAAATAATTTTCCGCAGGCTCATTTTTTTGCAGCTGATACTGATATCGCAACCTGGGTTCTATGGTGAATTTTTGAATATCTATTTCATAACTCAGGTCAATATATGGCCTGTATGCAATTTCATTTGCCTTGACTGTTACTCTGAAATTAAAACTTGCATCCATTTTCTTCCCCAATTTATACTTCATGCCTGCTTCAGACAGGAAAGAATACTCATTAGGTTTGTTATAACCTAACCGGAGTTCTTCAGATACCAGCAAAGAAAGTTTCTTAGATAACTTCTTTTCTATCCCGGCGCTTGTCCATGTTTGGAAAATAGTTTCCTGTGCATAAGCCACACTGCTGGTTAAGAGCAGGAACCAAAAGAAAAAACAGAAATATTTACGGAACAGGGGTTTCGTTTTTAAACCAGCTAATCAAAATAAAATATCCGGATACGTGCTATATCACGCATGAAATCGACCCTGCCTATTTCAACACGGTGCACATTTAAGCCTGTTCGTTCTTTAAGATCAGCGAGCAACTTCTCATAATTCTCCGGACGGATATTTTCAATCTTTTCATAAATGACAACCTTGTTGGCAGCAATTCTTACGAGCCAGACTTTTTCAAGAATAAAAATGGCGCCAACAATAAGCAAATTAGCGAATAGCACTTCTGCAATGCTTACCTGTTCATTGCTGAGCGAGTTGATTACACCAACGCTTATAATCAGAAAGAGATAGGCCATGTCCATCACACCCACATTAAGTGTTCTGTACCTGAGAATAGAAAATACCGCAAATAACCCGAATGCTACACCAATCTCCAGTTGCGTATTACGCATCATATAGCACAACATGAAAATTATGATGTTAAAAAGGAAGTAGGTGAAGAGATAATCCTTGTTTTTATGGGTAGGATAATAGATCCATCTGATGATCACGTAAGCAACGAGGAAATTAAAAGCAAATCGAAGTAATAGGTCCAACAGGTCGGCGGAATCCCAGAAAATATAGTTGACAGTGGTAAAGAACAATTCAATAAGCAACATCACAGATTTTTTTTAGTACAGTTAATTTTGGTTTGAAGCGATTGTATTTAATTCCCGGATTGGTGAGCAAGGTGCCAAGGCAATACTTGCTGATGCGGGTCGGAAAGATACGGTTTGATTGCATTAATTTTTTCCAAACCGATAGGGAGCTGACATGCTGTTGTTTTACTTCGGCGATAACGAGTTGATTCAGCGTCCTTTCAGCCACACCACGTTTAAAGCTGATGAGCAGATCAATGGTGACCCGTTCACCTGCAGCAATGTTTACCAATGTTATACGTGAAAAATTATTGGCGATCTGTGGAAACAGTTGTTCGGGATTAACGCCCAGTTGTTCTCTGGTGAATTCAACTTCAGAAGAAGAAAGTTCGTTTTTGAATTCGGCAACCCGCAGCCTTGATTTTTTCGTAAGACCGGTATTGATTTTCTGTTTTACTTCTAAGAAGCACTTGTCATTGTCGAGGTATCTTCGATATCTGATCTTGTACCTGCTGGAACGGCTATTATGATGATCATGGTATGATTTAAGTGAAGCAGTATCAAAATATTGATTCTCATATCGAAACAGCTGCAAGCCGTCAATTAAAAGAACCTGGTAATCTTCAGCTACCGTTTTTAAGAAAGCAGGCAATTGCGAAAGGCGGAAAACGTACTTCATATCAAATCGGCTCATCAACTGTACCGATTCCATTTCTTTAAGTGTAATTGGCTTAAATGCTGACAACAATCGTGTCAGCTCCTCACGCTCCCTTCCTTGCTCAACGGTATTCATAGTGAAATACTTTCTTTGATTTTACAGAGCCATCCTTATTCATGGTAGTTTTAGAAATTCTGTTACCCTCAGGGTCATAAGTATACAATGCAATACTTTCAATTTTACCATCAGGTAGAAAAGCAGTTTCTTTTACTTTTTGTTGTTTCTCATTGTATTCACTTGTGGTGTGGTTTTTTATTTTTCCATCATCATCATATTCAATTTCCTCCGTCAGATTGCCCTTTTCGTTATATGCCCTGAACGACTTTCGAACCTCTGTTTCCTTTCCACCTTTGGATTCGATCACTACTTCAGTGACCGACTTGATCTTGCCAGTTTGAGGCAGTTCCTGTGCCTGCAATTTGTTTCCAAGGAGCATGATCGCCATAAGCGGAATAAGGAGCGATATCCGTGCTATTACTTTTGTAAGTATCCAATTACTCTTCATTGATATAAATTTTCTATTTTCTCAAAACGATTTCATCAACTTCCGTGGTTGCATTTTTTTCAGTGATTTCAATTTCTTTAGAAACCGCGATTACACCAGAAGCACAGGTATCGCAATCTGCATAGGCAAACACGGTATAGCTTCCTTTTGTGAGGTACTTAAATTCATAAACTCCGTCAAAACTGGTCCTGGTATCCAGACCATAAAATCCTTCATCGCCAAATATCAGGTACACCCTTTCTTCCTGAGCATAATAAGTAGCTTGTAATACGCCGGCACCATTATAATCTTCAATCCTAATCTTGCCATGTAATATGGAAGTTCCTCCTTCTCCAGGTCCCTTCTTACAAGAACTGATTGGAAACAATGCACCAATTAATAGCAGAAATATTAACAGAATCTTAATTTCAGGTTTCAAATTAAACCGTGTGTTTTAATGGATGAATAATTTCTTTGACCAAAATGAAATACCGGATCGTACTGACAACACATAAATTCCGGATGGTAAATTCCGGGTTTCTAGAGAGATCTCAGATCCTGTACTGTCCTTCTTCAGAAATTCCTGACCAAACAAATTATAGAGTGAGACTGATTTTTTTTGATTTTGAACTTCTTGACTGAACTGAATAAGAATAATATCGTCTTGTTGCGAAACCATTGCCACCAGGGGATTATTCACAACGGATTCGATGCCAACATTGCAATTAGGATCGTATTCCTGTCCGGGTGACCCTTCCGGGCAACCGGTAAACCAATTGGAAAAACTATTCATATTGCCGGTTGCGCTCAATAATTCCAGTGTATAATCACCACCGTCTGCACCGGCAGGCCAGTCTCCGTCGTCATCGTAAACAATTGAGAAAGTAAGCTTGCCCTGGAAATTAAATAGCCTGACCATCTCGCCATCATTACTTAGATTAAAAGTAAAAGGGCCTACATAATTTGTAACATCAGGATGCCGGATTTTAAATTTGGCAGTATCGTGGACAATTACCAGACGCGCACCAGCAGCAATTTGGGTGTTAACCGGAAAGAAGTAAGGGTTGTCGTCATTACTGTCTTTAAAACTCCAACCTGTTAAATTGATACCTCCTGTTGAGCGATTATACAATTCGATCCAATCTCCGGAATCAAGCAAGGTATCGGAATTGTAGTTTATTTCTGAGAAAACCAATGGATCATCGCAAGGAGTGAAGGCCTTTCCCGGAGAACCTTTCATGCAACCCACAAACCAATTGGTTGGCGTATCAGGGGAAACAAGTGCATCGATAAGTTCTATAGTTCTCCCTGTTCCATCTGCACCTTCAGGCCATGGTAGTGTATCGGTATAACTCATATAGAGTTTTAAGATACCTGCATTATCAAAAAGCCTCACTTCATCAGCATCATTTCCAAAGCTAAAATCCATCGCTCCTAAATAATTTGTTACGAGTGGAAATTGCCCGGTGAACTCTGCAACATTGTTCACCACAACAAGTCTTGCACCGGCTGCGACGTTGGTACCTGACGGGAAGGTGAAGAGATTGGCGTTATTGTTGTCTTTCAGAAACCAACCGGTGAGATCAACAGAAGATGAACCATAATTGTAGAGTTCCACCCAATTACTTGAATTTGTAGTAGAATCTGAATTGTAATTAAGTTCTGAAAAAGTGACGGATTGAGCATAACCTTTGCCACCGACAGAAGCAAACAGCAATAAGAGGAAAACCAAACGTTGTATCATATCATGCAAAGTCTAAAGGTGTTGTATTTTGGAATCGGCTAATTTATTCAATTTAACCAAAACTTAACGTTATAAATATCCTCACATCGAAATAGTTATTTTTAACGGCTAATTGTGTAATGCATATGAATGTTCCGGAATACCTCTGTAAACTCTTATTAAGAAATGATAAAGTTGTGATTCCAGGCTTTGGAGCCCTGGTAGCTGCTTACGCACCGGCAAGCATACATCCAACGCAGCATCTGTTCCAACCACCGCATAAATCGCTTTCATTTGATAAGGATGTGGCGGCTCAGGATGACCTTTTGATATTTTATATTTCCAATTTTGAAAACATCAGTTTTGAAGCTGCGAAAAAAAAGGTTTCAGATTTCGTGACGGATATTGAACGAGACCTTGTCCAGAAGGGCAGTTATCTTGCTCCGGGTATTGGAAAGTTTTATTTTGATATTGAGAAGCAACAACAATTTCTTGCCGACAATACAAATAACTTCTTATTAAGCTCTTATGGACTGAATGATTTCATTTCAGCACCGGTATTACGACCGGAGAATATTTCAGGATATGCACAAAAATCAGTTGCACCGGGAAAAAAGAAAAGAAGATTTATTTGGTTTCGGTTTTAACATTGTAAAGATCAAAACCGTGGATTGTATATTCTTCCGGCAGAAACACCCTTGATGCTTCCTGTGAAAGCAATGGTTAATTCCGGACCACCAGCCAATTGGTTGATCTCTGACAAGCTACCCATGTTGAAGTCATAACTGAGTCCAAATGTAAGGTCGCCCATATCAATGCGTAGTTTCGGAATTAATGCATCTCCAACGCGGTAATAGCCTCCCAAATAAATAGCATAGTTAGCAGAAGCATTTTTAGCAAGTACAATTTTCAGATCAGCTCCAAGTAACAACTCATTCAATTTTCCCTGTTTCCAGTATGCAATTCGTGGCTCAATTTCAAGCATTTCGGAAATAGCTCTTGCAAGCCCGGTATTTATCACAAATTTTCTGTGAACAACTGAATATTCATTGCCATAATAACTGACTGATGGCTGATTAATGTGAAATACAGACATGCCAATATTCAAGTGTGTTTTTTCATTCAGGTAATTATACTCCGCACCGATTGAAAGGTCTGCATAGCCGGCATTGTTCGTAACAGGAATATCAGTATTGGTGCCTCCATTAAAATCTTCATCAAAGGTAAGTTTGGAGGCATCAAATGAAGTACTGGCAAAGCCGCCAAGCAAGCCCATGCCTATGTAATGAGAAAAATTGGATCCAAAATTTTTATGATAGGAGAGACAGGCTTCTATATAGTTAGTAGAATAATCTGCATCGCCTGCCTTATCAGCAAAATCCATGATCGCAAAACCAAATATGTTGTTCTTATTTCTGCCAACAGGAACATTTAGATCTAAGGCACCTGACAAAGTTTTGTATGGTTGCGTAATTTCTTTCCATTGACTTCGGTATATTCCGGTAAGACGGTAATTGTCCTTAAAAAAACCGGTACGCGCCGGATTCAATAAAACAGGCATTTCATAAATCTGTGAAAAATGACTGTCCTGTGCTACTGCTACTGAAGCAGTACAAACAAATATCGCCGCTGTAAGCAGAAATCGTGATTTTATATGTTGGCAGCGGTGATTCAATTGGGAGTTCCTTACTTGGTTAAAGTTCTTGAGTCGTGTTATTTCATTTTACAGATAATTAACTAGTATTCCTTTTTTGCAGTACTACCTCAGTAATGTAACATTCCCTTGCTTCAAGATTGGATTGTTACTCCCACAGGAAGCCTGCAAAGTATAAAGATAAACTCCTGCAGGCATTGCTGCACCCTTGAAGGTTCCATCCCAACCTGATTCTATTTCATCTGATTCAAACAACATTTTTCCCCAACGGTCAAAGATGCGGAAATAGGTAATATCAATAATGCCATTACTGCGAACAAACAAAACATCATTATGGCCATTGTTGTCCGGCGTAAAAGCATTTGGAACATAAAGGGCATCAATGGTGCATGATACTGAAAGGGTGATTTCATCACTTGCCGTGCAACCGGAGGAATCGGTCACGCTGACTGTGTAAGTTGTGGTTATCAACGGTTTGGCTATGGGGTTCAAACAATCGGCACAACTTAGGTTCTCTGAGGGTGTCCATGAATAGAGACCGGGAGATGCTGTTGCATTAAGCTGAAAAGAGGTTCCTGCTAATACTGCTGCATCTTCTCCTGCGGTTACGTATGGTTCTGAGACAAATACTTTTACCTGCAAAGTGTCGGAATAACATATGCCGTCCTTTATAATGACTGAATAAGTAGTTGTATTAATAGGTGTTGCCACAGGATTTTCTGTGAATGGATTATCCAACGATTCCGAAGGAAACCAGGCATATTGATTTCCCCCGCTTGCACTCAAAAGAGCTGCTCCGCCAGTGCAGATGACAGTATCGCTGCTCACCATTGTCACGAGCGGAGGTATCAGTTCAAGCTGTATCATATCGGAACCAGTACATTGATTCTCATCTGTTACATAAACAGTATAGGTGATGCTTCCTGAAATTGTGGCAACAGGATTATCAACAGTAGCAGAAGAAAGAGAAGTTGCAGGTACCCATAAGAATTGTACACCACCAGTTGCCTGTAGCTTAATGGTGTCGCCTAAACATACGAATTGATCTTCACCGGCATTTGCTATGGGTAGTGGATAAGTGGCTATTGTTACTGAATCATAATCGTAGCAACCACTATCATCAGTAACTTTTACAATGTAAATAGTGGTTACTGTTGGCTTTGCAACTGGATTAGAAATGACGCTATCACTTAAAGAACCTGTTGGCTGCCACAAATAATTACTGCCACCGCCTGCCTGTAACAGAACACTATCTCCTGTACAAATTGCTGTATCTGACCCGGCTGAGGCGAATGGTAAAGGCAATACATTAATTGTTATGGTATCTGTATTGATACAGCCAGCTAGGTCTGTGCCGGTAACAATATATGTAGTCGTTTGAGCAGGTGATGCATATGGATTGCTGATTGTTGGGTCTGTTAAATAGGTAGAGGGACTCCATGAAAAATTGTTGGCACCGCTTGCATTCAATTGCAGCGTATCATTTAAACAAATTAGGGTGTCCGTTCCGGCATCTACAACCGGCAATGCATTCACCTGCAACACAATGGTATCGGTAAAACTGCAGTTCAAAGCAATGCCGGCGGTAACTGTATAGATGGTCGTTACAGCAGGAAATGCAACGGGGCTTGCAATCAACGGGTCGCTTAAAGATGAAGTAGGTGACCAGGAATATTGAGCCCCCCCTGTAGCATTTAAAGTGATACTGTCTCCAATACAAATAAAAGTATCCATTCCTGCATCAACCAATTCAGCAGAGATTACTAATATCTGAACCGAATCTGTATTGAAACATCCTGAGGCAGCTGTTCCGGTTAGATAAAAAGTAATAGTGCTGTCAGGAAAAGCCAGTGGCATTACTGCATCAGCCTGACTGAGAAACGCTTCGGGTGACCATAGATAGTCAACAGCACCACTGCCGGTTAATTGAATAGTATCTCCGGTACAGATAGAACTGTCAGGCCCGGCATCGACTGGCGGAAGTTCGTTAACAATTAAAGTGATACTTGAAGTAGCTGAGCAGCCATTGTCTGCTGTTCCTGTAACAACATAATTAATTGTTGCTGATGGGAAAGCAATAGGATTACTGATTAACGGATTGCTAAGAAAGGTTCCTGGTTCCCATACATATGAAGTGGCACCTGCTGCCTGCAACTGTAGAGAATCACCATCACACAATGCAGTATCACTCATCACTTCAATTATTGGATTGGCATTTACAATTATTAATACAGAATCAACTCCCGGACAATCACTATCCGGATTAACGGTTACCGTGTACATTGTAGTAACCAATGGAAAGGCCAGGGGATCAGAAATATTTGAAGCACTTAAACCATCAATGGGTAGCCAACTGTATTTGTCGCCACCGGTGGCCAGTAAGTTTGTTGTATCGCCATAGCAGATGGTATCATTTAAACCGGCATCAGCAGCAAGCGCATCCAAAATAAACACCCATACCGAATCACTGTTCATACATTGATTGGTATCATTTGCGGTCACCGTGTATTGTGTGCTAACCGGAGGAAATGCCAAAGGATTATTAACAAGTGAGTCCGTAAGAGTGGATCCCGGAAACCAACTATAACTTTCACCACCATGCGCCAAAAGCTGAACGGAGTCGCCGGCACAAATGGAAGTATCAATTCCCGCATTGATTAAAGGCAAAGGATTAACTGTCAGTTGCAAAGAGTCGGTGGACAAGCAACTATTCGAATCTGTGAGGGTATAGTAAATTTCATGATTACCCGGACCCGCAATTGAAGGGTCAAACAAACCATCGCTTATTCCATTGCCTGCAAGTATACCACCTACTGGCAGTAGTTCGAATGAAATTGGAAGCGCATTACTGCATAATATGGAATCCATTGTTGAAACAGCTATTGCTGCAGGAGAATAAATAGTGGTTGAAGCAGTATCACTCCCTGCACAACCGATTGAATCTATATAATAATATATGACAGTGTAGGGACCACCGGAAATCAAACTGCCGGGTTGAAAAAGACTATCCAGCACACCATCGCCGGCAAAAAAACCTCCTGCAGGTGTTGCTGTTAACAACACATCATTGCTGTTTGTACAATAGGAAGTCTCAAAATCGGTGATGGACACTTCCGGAGTTGGTACAACTGTCGCAATCATTGAATCAGTTGCCGAACATCCGAGAGCGTCTGTTGCGGTAAGAAAAAAGGTGGTACTAACAGGGGGGGTTGCAATGGGCTGTTGTAACGTGTCATTATCAAGGTAAACCGAAGGCGACCATAAATAAAATATCCCGCCGGAAGCGTGCAACGTAACAGAAGTGCCTGCACATAAGGAAGTGTCACTTCCTGCATCAGTAGCAGGAAGCGGTGCAACAATTACAATAATTGTATCGGAAGCTTTACAGCCATTGCTATCTATGCCGGTAACAATAAAATCTGTGGTTGATAACGGAAAAACAAACGGATCTTGCGCCACACTATCACTAACAAAATCAGATGGCTTCCATACATATTGCAAGGCGCCCTGTACTGCAAGCTGTATGGAATCACCAGTGCAAACGGTAACATCGGTTCCGGCACTAACTACCGGAAGTCCATATACATGGATGCTTTTTTTTAAGGACTGGGTGCAACCATTTTCAGTTGTAATTGTAAGCCTGACATTGTAATCACCGGCCACTTTGTAAATATGAATTGGATTTTTTTTAATTGAAACATTCGCCCCGCTGGTGGGGTCATCAAAATTCCATGACCAGGCTATTATGGAATCCTGTGATGTGGACAGGTCTGCAAATAAGGCAGAATCATTTACACAAGCGGAATCAATTAGTCCGAAATCAACTTGCGGATCAAAAAGAATTAGGGTATCCGGGAAACTGGCTTTACAACCCTGAATGCTGCTTATTGTAAGCGTTATTGCATACACCCCGGCCTCATCATAATAATGTGATGGATTAATCAGGTCTGAGGTGTCCAGTTCACCTGAAACAGGATCGCCGAAATTCCATAACCAGGCAACAATAGAATCCTTAGGTTGGCTTTCGTCAATAAACAGCACGGTTGAAGTATCGCAGACAAAAGTGGGCACAAAGCTGAAGGAAGCTTGTGGAGCGCAGTATATTTGTATTTGTTGTGTATCTGCTGCACTAAGCCCCAAAGTATCAGTAACAGTAAGTATTACTTCAAATACTCCACACGTATCATACACGAAGATTGGGCTACCCGAGGTGTCAGCTTCTGTTTCAATTCCTGATTGCCAGTTATAGCTTAATTCGCCTTCGCCTGAAGAATTATTGATAAAGCTAACCGTTGCGGGGTTACATAGTGGGCTGGAAAAGACAGGAATAAATGAAGCAACAGGCTGAGCCGCAACATAAGTAATTGCACAGCACAGGTTAATGATCACAGCAACTACAGCGGCGTAAATACTTTTCATTTATTCAGAAGAAACAGAAGGTGTAAAGTAAGTGAAAAGAGAGCACATGAATTTAGGTAGTGCACATAGTGTTCATGATTGAGTTTGTAAACGCGCAATTCTTACATTCTTAAAGCATATTCCTATTGCCAAAATTCTTATTGCCTATACCAATGTTGAATAACTTCCAACGCAGGTTTATTCTGAGGAGTGAAGTCAAGATTTATGGGTACATCAGGAGGAGTGTGCGCATCAAACCACTTCCAGAAAAAGCCACCTGCAATCCAGGGCTCATTCCAGAATTTTTGAAACAACGCTTCATAGGCATTCTGTTGCCCCTGCAGATTTACTATGCCGTCAGTATAAGATTCCCAGGGTCTTCTTGCAGCATAGTCTATGCTCCTGTAGCCATATTCAGTAAAAAGTATTGGCTTGCTTTTTAATGCTGAGAAATTTTTCATTTGCCGATAATGCGGATCCCATTGCTTTAAAAGTTCATTGATAGGTGGGGTAATCGCATCAGACAACGGGAAGTAAGCGTTCACACCCATAACATCTAACTTATCCCAGAATGGAAAATCCTGGTAGGTGTCCCAGTTTTCAGCATAAGTGATCTTACCGCCAAAAACCTTCCTGGCTGAGTCAATCAGGTTTTCCCAATAACTTTTTCTGGCTTGTACAAAATAACTGAGTTCGGTACCAAGACAGAAATATGCTGCATCCAGGGAATCGGCTACGCTCAGCAATTGAAACAGATACGTTGAGTAATCTCTTTCAAAATGCTCCCAATCTGCAGTTGATTCAAATGACAGCTCACCGGTAAATTTCCCATCACTTACCCATAATTGAGGTTTAATCATCACCTGCATTCCATGTGCATGCGCCATTTTAATGCAGGCAGCAATGCCTTCAGGACGTTCGCCCCACCATTGAAAGTCTTCATTATAGTAGATCTTTGGTTTTCCGGATTTCACAAAAGCAAAAGGCAATAGACAAACAAAATTAACGTGCAATGAATCCAGTCTCTTGAATTCAGTCTCATCGATTGGTTTTGATGAACCTACCATACTAACGCCATTAATCTTTTTGATACCAGCCGAAAATTGGCCGAATTGGGGACTCTGAAAATGCTGCGTATCTGATCTGTCAACAGAACAGGATAGCAGCATGACAAGCAATAATGTAAAAAGCTTTAAATAGTAGTCCAAGGCTTCAATGGTTGATCAAATTTATGAAATTACTGCTGCACCATAATTCAACCCGTAATCAGCAAAATTGCCGGACTTTTTCACCAGCGTTCTCGGGACTTAAACAGGGTAGTTCCTATTTATTCTTTTTGCATACGGTAAAAAAGATCAAATGAATATAGCACGACCTGATGCAGTCATTAAGTATGGTATTTGGAAGTATTGTTATTGGCTTCTTCCTAACTTGCGCTGGGATAATTCGTGCAGTAGCAACAGGGAAAAACATCCGGAAAACTTAGGATCAATTGAATAAATCAAGTACAATGAAAATTAGTGGCAATATCGTCAATGTAGCAATGCGGCAAATTTTTCCAGGTGAAATTACTATTGAAAATGGACAAATAGTGAAAATCAGGCAATTAGATGAATGCCAATTTGATCATTTTATCATGCCGGGATTTGTGGATGCACATGTACATATTGAAAGTTCCATGTTGGTGCCTTCGGAATTTGCAAGGATAGCGGTTATTCATGGAACGGTAGCTACAGTATCTGATCCACATGAAATAGCTAATGTCCTGGGTATTGAAGGCGTTGAATACATGATTGAAAATGCCCTTCAGGTACCTTTCCATTTCCATTTCGGGGCACCATCATGCGTGCCTGCTACCAGTTTTGAAACCAGCGGAGCAACATTAGATGAACGGGCAGTCGAACAACTTTTGCAAAGAAAGGAAATCGGATATCTCTCAGAAATGATGAATTATCCTGGTGTTTTAGCAGGGGATGAGGCCGTTACTAAAAAAATAGATGCAGCCAATAGATTAAAGAAACCGATTGACGGACATGCCCCCGGATTAACAGGCGCTCAGGCTGAAAAATATATTGCTGCAGGAATATCCACCGACCATGAATGCTTCACCTATGAGGAAGGCCTTTTTAAGATAATGCATGGAATGAAAGTGTTGATCAGGGAAGGCAGTGCAGCTAAAAATTTTGATGCTTTGATACCATTGCTGAATGATTTTCCTGATATGATCATGTTTTGTTCTGATGATAAGCATCCGAATGACCTGGTGAAAGGACATATCAATCAACTGGTCAGCAAGGCCCTTGCCCTCAACATAGATCTTTGGAAGGTGCTAAGGGCAGTTACACTGAATCCTGTCACGCATTATAATTTATCCTGTGGCCTTCTGAATGAAGGTGATTCCGCAGATTTTATTGTGGTGAATAATCTGACACAATTTAAGGTACTCCAGACTTATATCAAGGGACATAAAGTGGCTGAAGAAGGCAAAAGTCTTATGCATCCGATTACTTCTCCAATAGTGAATCAATTCAATTGTAAGGAAAAGATACCGGCAGACTTTCAGATTAGATTCGATCATAATTTGCTATCCGCTGAAAAAGACGATTTGAATCTCAATCGATTTTCCGTAAGAGTAATTGAAGCTTCAGACGGGCAACTGATTACCGGAACAACAATGGTTCCATTGACTGGATTATATGGAAATGATGGATGCATGGTGCCAGACATTAAGAATGATATCTTGAAATTGACAGTGGTAAACCGGTACACTGATGCAATGCCTGCTAGGGCATTCATTAAAAATATGGGAATTAAAAGAGGGGCCATCGCTTCTTCTGTTGCTCATGATTGCCACAACATTCTGGCTACCGGAGTTTCTGATGAGTTGATTTGTAAGGCCGTTAATGCTTTGATTCGTACCAAAGGCGGATTAGCTGTAGTAACAGAAAGTGAAGAACTGGTATTACCATTGCCTGTGGCAGGTATCATGACGAATGTTGATGCATTCACCACTGCGACTGCTTATGAAGAAATTGATGCGAGCGCAAAGGCACTGGGGTCAAAACTAACTGCACCATTTATGACCTTGTCATTCATGGCGCTGTTAGTTATTCCCCAATTGAAACTTAGCGATAAGGGACTTTTTGATGGGACCCAATTTGCTTTCGTTAATCTTCTAGTGTTAAGTTAAGTGTAATATGACGTATTAGTTGTACATTTGACAAAACTTTGTTCAAATGGTAATACGCTATACTGTCAAACTTACAAAATCCGAAGTAGAAGAATTACAGGTGATCATAAACAAGGGTTCGCATACATCACAAACGTTTCGAGCGGCGTATATACTTTTGAATTGTGATGAAGGAAAATATTCAGACAAAGTCACCAATGAGCAAATAAGCAAGGTGCTGAAAGTTGGAATGCGTACAATTGACAGGGTTAAGAAACAATTTATGGAAGAAGGAATGGAATCTGTTTTAGAACGCAGACCTACAACACGCGTTTATGAAATCAAGGCAGATGGAGATCTGGAAGCAAAATTAGTAACCCTTTGCTGCAGTGAACCTCCAAAGGGTTATTCAAAATGGTCGTTACGATTGTTGGCAGACAAGATGGTGGAATTAAAATATGTAGAAAGCATCTCTCACGTAACGGTAAGAAGCGTTTTAAAAAAAACGAACTTAAGCCTTGGAAGGTAAAAGGTTGGGTGATCGCCCCGGAAAACAATAGCGCCTTTGTTGCGAACATGGAAAAAGTGTTGGATGTGTATAAGGAGTCTTACAGTGCTGAATTTCCTGTTGTTTGCATGGATGAATCGCCTAAGCAACTGATACAAGAAGGGAAGCCTTCTGTTGCGATCAAACCTGGCCAGGATGCAAGGGTAGATTATGAGTATGTAAGACATGGGGTGGTCAATATATTTATGGCTAATGAACCGTTGAAGGGCAAGCGTTATGTACAAGTGACAGAATTTAAAACCAAAAAGGATTGGGCCAGGTTTGTAAAAAGAATTGCTGACGAATGGTATCCCAAAGCAAAAAAAATAAAATTAGTAATGGACAATTTTAAGACACATGATGCCTCGGCATTTTATGAAACATTTGAACCGACAGAAGCAAAAAGACTTTGGGATAGATTTGAATTTATATATACCCCTAAACATGGCAGTTGGCTAAACATGGCCGAAATAGAATTACATGTGCTAAACGGCCAATGCCTAAACAGACATATTTCCACCAGCGGAAAAATTACTGAAGAAGTTGAAGCATGGCAAACCAATAGAAACTATAAAAACAAGAAAATAAATTGGCAGTTCACAAACAAGGATGCCAGAGTGAAATTGAAAAGACTCTATCCGTCAATTCATGATTAACATAACACTAGAACTAAATGCTTAAAACGCTCATTGGTTAGTTTTCATCAAGTATTGTTTTATGGTTAGTATCAATAGTTAGATTTGTAATTAGCTCAAAGTATTCAACCCGGAGCCACCAACCGGAATTACATAAAAACTAGTCTGTCCATAGATGAGATGTAGAAATAAATTTTTGGCTTCAAGTAATTTGGATATAACTTGAAGTTAGCTGTCTGATTCTTCTAATTGGATTTTTTGGTAGTATTGTCTCAATATGGGTCACCAACACACAACGTACACATTCCTGATTCGCTTATTGCTTTGCCAATTATTCCTTTTTAGTGTCTTACTGACAAATTCTGAAAGTATTCTTGCTCAGCAAAGTGAAAAATCGCATGTATATGAGATTTACAAAGGCAATGACAAGATAGGCCAGGTAGTTGCGATAACGGTTACCGATGGTAAGAAGAAGTTCATTCGTATAGAAACACATATCGACGTAAGAGTCTTGTTTACTGTGAAAGTTGATGTTGTTGTGAAAAATAATTTTGTGGATGAAGCGCTTTCTGAAGCTTCGGTAAGGAGAGTAATCAATGGAAGTGTTAAAATTAATAATACGATAGTAAGGTCAGAAAAAAGGTATCAAATGATCAATATGGATAAGGATACCACATTTTATAACGGAACAATTGGCAAATGTGTCTCACAACTCTATTTTGAAGAGCCGGTTAACCTATCCTCCATTTTTTCAGAAGCATTTCTTAAACCGGTGTCCCTTGTTAAAACAGGGCCATCAACTTATCAGTTAGAGTTACCTGATGGCAATATCAATCACTATACCTACGTAAATGGTGTCTGTACGACGGTAACTATTGAAACCTCGATGGCTACGGTTAAACTCAAGTTAGTCGATATTCCGGCCAAGCAGTGAGGGTAGTCGGCCCCGCTTTTCAACAGATTGGCGGATACGGTCATGATTTGCCCCGTGACAGTCTGAATATTCATTGTTAGCAAAAAAGAGGTCGTTCTTTGTTTTTCCAATGTCATTAACTATCTTTGCCGTCCCGAATTTTAAAATCATTTAGCATTTACGATGCCAAACAACTATGAAACGGTAGTCATTTTCTCACCACTTCTTGCAGAAGAAGATGTGAAGAGGGAGATTGCCAAGATTACCAAAACGGTAACAGATGCCGGCGCAACCATTGTCGAAGAACGAAACTGGGGTCTTCGCCAGCTGGCATATCCAATCCAGTCAAAATCCAATGGTATTTATTTTATCATGGAATTTGCAGGTCCCTCCACGCTCATAAGTAAGCTGGAAGTGGAATACAAACGGGATGAGAATATCATCCGTTTCCTCACCGTGAAACTTGACAAATACGGCATCGACTATAACGATCGGCGCCGCAAAGGTTTAGTTGGAAAAAAGAAGGACACCAAAGATGAAAAAGAACTCAACGGCGTTTCAGCCGAAGCCTAAGCGCAGAACTACGGGGAGCGGGAATAAAGAGATAAAGTATCTCACTGCACCTAAAATTGTAAAAAGGCAAAAGAAGTATTGCCGATTCAAGAAGAACGGAATCAAATATATAGATTATAAGGAAACCGAATTTCTGTTAAAGTTTGTCAATGAACAAGGCAAACTCTTACCTCGCAGGTTGTCCGGAAATTCACTTAAATACCAGCGTAAAGTGGCTGAAGCCATTAAGCGGGCGCGGCAACTGGCATTAATGCCTTACGTAACTGACCTTTTAAAGTAAACGGATCATGGAACTCATATTATTGCAAGATGTAGATAAGTTAGGCCGGGAAAATGAACTTGTGAAAGTTCGCCCTGGTTTTGCCCGTAATTTCCTGATCCCGCGCAGATTGGCTGTAGTGGCTGATGCAGGCCAGAAGAAAATGTTGGACGAGCGCATGAAGCAGGAAACACGTCGTGAAGACAAGCTCTTAAAGCAGATCAACAGTGTGGTGGAAATACTGAAGAATACTAAATATACCATTGGAGCTAAGACAGGAACCAGTGGCAAGATCTTTGGAAGTGTTACCACCATTCAACTTTCCAATGCCATCAAGAAACAATCAAATCTTCCCGTTGATCGCAAAAAAATCACCTTGCCTGATGAAATCAGTGTCTTAGGCGATTATAAAGCAAACATCAGCTTGCATAAGGATATCAATGTGGAAGTTGCTTTCGAAGTAATATCGGAATAATCACAAAGGTTAGCTGATAAATTTTAATCCCTGCCGGAAATGGCGGGGATTTTTTTGACACCTGCCGAATTCAGCCTGACCGCCAATATTGAAGCCGTATTTACTCCTGATCAAATTGACTGGAGCCTCGATTTTAATTCCGCATTAAGATCATTCTGCTTACGAAGCCTTTTGCATAAGACCCGTAGAATTCCTTTTACCACCTCCAGCCTGTCTGACATCAGTTCAAAGAAAGGCTCCTGGTCAAGCTTCAGCAGTATTGCCTCGCTCGTGGTGGTAGCAGATGCGGAACGCGTTTCTGTATCCAATAGCGACAGTTCGCCAAAAAAATCATTTTCCGTTAATACCGCCAAAGTATGTTCATTACTGTGGATTTTAACCTGCCCTTTAAAAATGATATATAAGCAGTTGCCTGTATCGCCCTTCTTGAAAAGGGTAGTGCCGCTTTCCAACTCCAATTCTTCCAGAATAG
This sequence comes from Chitinophagaceae bacterium, assembly GCA_016704325.1. Taxonomy (GTDB): domain Bacteria; phylum Bacteroidota; class Bacteroidia; order Chitinophagales; family UBA10324; genus JACCZZ01. The sequence goes on along the minus strand of JADJAG010000001.1, from coordinate 307,941 downwards.
CAGCTACTTCAACCAGTAAAGGCTCCGGAGTTTCCTCAAAAATGCTGAGAGATTTCAAAATGAGTACTCTTTCAATTAACAACATATGCTATGTTTGATTTGACAATGCAAAATTCCTGGTTTCCTCTAAAAGCTGGTTACCATTTGAATTAAAATTAGCGAGAATAGTGGAGCATTCCGGTGTATGGAACTGGTGCAGCGTGTAGATTGCAGTGGCAGTTGTCCAGGATCCAATTTTTGCAGGATAGCAATGTATGATATCCTTCAGTTGACCTATGATGTATGCTTTTTCAGGTACTAAATCTGAAATATGCGGATGATCATAATGAAGGAATTCAATTATTGGGATAAATTTTGTACTGATACTCTTTGAGACTCCAATGTCAATAGTTTCAATAGCATTAGCAATGTTGTCTTTTTTACCGGTACAAATGCTGTTATACGCCTGCAAAAGTTTCTGGCGTGCATAAAGGAAAGACAATAAATAGAAAATATTTAATTCGCATTTCTTTAGTTCTGAAAATAATGCAGAAGAAACAATCTTTGCACTATTTGCTTGCTTTAATGACTTGATATAACCTGTTACTGCCATCGCAATCTCCAGCTCGGAAAGCAAAATTTGGAATAAGGAAGGTCTCATATTTGTACTTGCTATATAACCTCTTTCTTTGAGCGCTGCAATAACTTCCGATTTCAGTCCCTGACCGGCAAGCAGTACTTGTTCCAGGTAAGCAGTGGCATTTTCTCCTTAATATGTGTGGCAATCTTTATGTATTTTATTGCCAATTTAGTATCCGTACTTTTCAAGTTGTTCACTGACGGCAAATAACTGATTATATCTTCTCCATAAGCAACCAGCGAGTCTGCTGCTGCTAAAACAGCAGTGGGTTGCTTAAGTTTTTCAATAAGCAGAGGAACCAATTTCAAGCTTTTTTCTTTTGAAGCGGATTTAATTGCCGTGTTCTGTACGGCAATAGAATGATCATTAAGTAATCGTAATATTGAATGGTGAAAACCTTGGTCGCTAAATTTTCCGATAGTCTCTGCCGCAAGTATTCTTTCCTTTTCTTCAGAGGAATTGATCCAGGAAGAAAGTTTCTTTCCCGCTGTCAATAATCCATCCAGGTCGCCGCTGGCAAAAAGAGCAACAATAGCCTGTTGCTGAATCGTGTGGTCACTTTGATCAAGGCATGCTGCCAACGAGGAAACCTTGTTTTCTCCAAAATTTGAAAGGGTAACCAGGCAGTCAATCCGCACTTCGATTGAAATATCGTCCATGAGCATCGCCCTCAGCTCAGGCATCAATTGTTGCAAATTCTTCACTTGAATTTTCTTAATTGCATACTTCTTTACATCATCATTATCATGGCTTAGCAGTAAACTTATTGAAGAATTGAAATCTGACTGGCTTACTTTCTCTAAAGTATCTGCTGCATAGATAACTTCCAATGGCCGGTCACTCTTCAGTTTTTCAAGCAAAACCGATTTAACTTCAATGTCATTGGAAAGAAATACATTGCCACGGAAGAATCCCTGCTTTAATGAACTAATGAGGGTTTTTGCATAAGAAACATCGAGAAGGTATATTGCGATTATCCATAAGGTACACATCACAAGCAGTAAAAAGGAAGTGTTCAGAATATTCATGCTGCCGCTCCATTCAATATTCAGGTAGATAAATAGTCCAGCAGAGAACAAACCTATCGGAGCAAGAATCCCTTTGGAAACAGTGTGGCCTTTCAATCTCAAGAGCGGCTTAAGGGGTTGAAATAAGACGAGAATGAGTGGTTCCTGCAGAACTGATTTTAGCACTTCAGTCATGACCACCATACTCCCAAAAATGTAGAGGAAATACTTAAAATCATTTTCCACTCTTTCGCTGATCAAAATGAATGCGGCAAAAAAAATCAATAAGACCGGCAGAATTAACAGGGATCGCTTAATCCCGAGTTGCTCCTCGATGCGACTGGTAAGGGTCATTTTTGCCAATATTGCAATTAATCGCCCGACAGCCAGAAAGCTTGCCAGAAAAGATGCAAGCGCTACGTCGTCTTTATACTTGGTTTTTACTTCGCTTAAAAAAGTAAAGTCAACAACAGTAAGTGACACGGCTACAATAAACGACAGCAGGGAAATTAACAGAATCAGCCTATTCTCAAAAATGCCTTCAATAATATTCCAACCGCCTTTTGTTCCATTATTATGAATGGATGAAGTATGCGAAGTCTGTACTGACAGTTGATTAAAATCTACCCTGTTAGCTCTCACAATTCTTTGCATAAAAAGGAATGCCATGGCAAAACACAATACGGCTATAAATAAAAAATTATTGAGCCCAATCGTCCCTGCAAAGGCTGAGATGGAGAGGTAGCCAAGCAATTTAGCCGGCGTATCACCTGCACTCAGAATGCTGAATGTTCTTTTACTTTCTCTTACATCAAATACTTGCGCGGCCAATGCCCAAAACGAATTCCCGCACAATAAATAAATCACCTGGTACCAGATTAACAGCAACACGGGCGCAAATTCATAATGCATCCTGTAGATCATCAATCGTAACAACAGGATGGAGACTACTGCCAATAACAGAACGTATAATATTAACTTTTGAATCGGTATCTTATGTTCAAGTTTTGCATAGATGAAATTGGCGAGCAGCAGTATAATTGCTGATAACATGTATATCCTTGGAAGTTCCGAAACATCAAACTGGGCCAGAAAAAGAGCATTTGACAAAGTAAACAGCATCGCCATTCCAATACTTTGGAATAGGTTTAAGATAAATAGGTTTTTTACCAACCATACTTCAGTTGGCTTGATATTCAGGAGTTTTAGAATGGTCTGATTCATGCTTGCAAACAACAGCGTCGTAAAGATGCAGAACATAATTTGCTTAACCTATCAGTCCGGCAACTTCAAAATCTAAGAAGCATCAATTTTTTTATTGATTTTCAGTAACAAAAGGATTGCTCATTGTTCACTCATATTCTTTTTCCTATCATTGTCCAATCAACCAAAATTTAAACCAGGGAATGACCATTTTACATGCAAGTTCTGAATGCTATCCTGCTGCAAAAGTAGGCGGATTAGGAGATGTTGCCGGAGCGCTTCCTAAGTATTTAAACAGGGTAGGGGCTAACGCCAGCCTTATAATGCCACACTACCACAATAAATTCTATAGGGAGCACAACTGGGAAACCATTTTTGAAGGTGATTTTAAACTGAACGTGTCAGTTTATGATTATAAGATAAAAAAGGAAAGTAGCAATGAGTTGGGCTTTGCATTGTATGTAACGGAAATTCCTGGCTTGTTGGATGAGGAATTGCCATATGGCTATCCAAATGATGTGGAGCGCCACCTTGGCTTTCAGATAGCTATTGTAGACTGGTTAAGCAAAATTGAGGAACGGCCGCAGATTCTGCATTGTCATGATCATCCAACAGGACTTATCCCGTTTATGATGAGTTATTGTTATCGTTATGCCCAATTGAAAGAGATGAAGACGGTCTTCACGATTCATAATGGTGAATATCAGGGGTCTTTTGGCATGGATAAGATCCACCTCATTCCCTATTTTGACGATTGGAAGCGTGGTATGCTTGAGTGGAATAATATTATTAACCCAATGGCCTGCGCCATCAAATGCTGCTGGAGATTTACTACCGTGTCTCCAACCTATATGAAAGACCTTCATCACAGCCAATCCGGGCTTCAGTCTTTAATCAACAGTGAAACAAAAAAAGCAAGTGGTATCCTGAATGGTATTGATGCAGATGTCTGGAATCCTGAAACCGACAAGTGGCTGGAGGCTTGTTATAATAAGGAGGATGTTGAAACCGGTAAGTCAATCAATAAAACAGCGCTTTGCAACTCATTTCAGCTCAATCCGGACCGGCCCCTGGTTGTTTTCATTGGCAGGCTTGCAAATGAAAAGGGCGGGGATCTGCTTGCTGATGCGATCAGGCAATCCGTAATGATGCAGCATAAAGCCATCAACTACCTGGTACTTGGCAGTGGCCGAAAGGAAGATGAGAATGCCTTGAATGAATTAAAGGATGCCATGCCTGATAATTTTAATTGCTATATAGGATATCATGAAAAACTCGCACACCTGATGTATGCAGGCGCCGATTTCCTGCTTATGCCATCCCGGATAGAGCCATGTGGTCTAAACCAGTTATATGCATTGCGTTATGGGACAATTCCAATTGTTCGAAGCACCGGTGGTTTGATAGATACCATAATGGACATTAATGAGCCTGGTGGTTTTGGCATTCGTTTCGAACACGACACCGTAGCAGCAATTGATGTTGCTGTTGAAAGAGCACTGACATTATTTCAGGACGCTGATAAAATGAAAGAAATTAAACAGCAAATTATGACCTTTAACCATTCATGGGAACATGCAGCTTCAGAATACATAGATTTATACGAATCTATGTAGCAATTTTGCCATAGCGTCGAATTCAATCCGTAATTTTAAAAATTAAAGATTATTAACTGGGGATAAACATAAAGATATGCAACAGGAAAGAGTACTTGCTGTGATTTTGGGTGGAGGCGCGGGTAGCCGCTTGTCACCTCTGACTACGTATCGTTCCAAACCTGCAGTACCTATCGCAGGTAAATACAGGCTCGTTGATATCCCCGTTTCTAATTGTATCAACTCAGGCATCCAAAGAATGTTTGTGCTTACGCAATTTAATTCTGCTTCATTAAACAAGCATATTAAGAATACCTACCACTTTAGTGCGTTTAGCAAAGCTTTTGTTGATATTCTGGCAGCTGAGCAGACTCCTGATAATCCGAAGTGGTTTATGGGGACAGCAGACGCTGTCCGTCAGTCACTGCACCACCTGAATAACAATGACTATGAATATGTCTTGATTTTGTCCGGGGATCAATTGTACCAAATGAATTTTATGGATATGCTGGATTTTCATGAAAAGATGGGCGCCGATATTTCAATTGCTACCATCCCGGTTGATGCAAAAGATGCACCTGAGTTTGGGATAATGAAAACCAGCAGCGATGGTTTTATTGACTCCTTTATTGAAAAGCCCAAAGCCGAATTGTTACCGGAATGGACCTCAGAAGTAAGTGATACAATGAAGAGCAAAGGCAGGAATTACCTTGCTTCCATGGGCATTTACATTTTTAATCGTAAAGTATTGGCTGAATTACTGGAAGACAAAATCGATGCAACAGATTTTGGAAAGGAAATTATTCCTCAATCCATTGGCAAGTATAAGATGCTGAGTTACCAGCATGAAGGCTATTGGACTGATATCGGCAATATCCGTTCTTTCTTTGATGCGAACCTGGCACTAACAGATGAAATACCTGATTTCAATTTATTTGACAATAGAAACGTGGTCTATACACATGCACGCATGCTGCCACCGGCAAAAATATCGGGTACTACATTAAACGCCTCCATTGTAGCGGAAGGAAGTATTGTCCGTGCAGCAAAGATTGACCGGTCAATAATAGGCATTCGATCAAGAATTGGCGAAGGAAGTGTGATAGTTAATAGCTATATCATGGGTAATGAAGCTTTTCAAACACTCGAATCAATTAATGAATCTAAACGCAAAGGAATTCCGGTTATGGGAATAGGCGATCGATGCTATATACAAAATACCATTCTTGATAAAGATTGTTACATCGGAAATGATGTTCACATAAAAGGTGGTATCCATCTTCCGGATATGGATACAAACATACTTACGGTGAAGGATGGAATAGTCGTAGTAAAAAAGGGAGCAGTGGTCCCTGACCGTTTCGGACTTGGCTAATTTTTTAGTGAGTTTTTAATCCGATTCTCCAATATTACAATGGAAACATTCAAAATTAAAGGCCCATTCATTAAACTTAATCAATTGATAAAAATAGTAGGCTGGTGTGCAACAGGCGCCGAAGCAAATACTATAATTGATCAAGGCCTGGTTAATGTCAATGGTGTAGTGGAGAAAAGAAGACGCAATAAGATTATGCCCACTTTTGTAGTTGGTTACAATGGATTTACTGTATTGATTGAATAGCTTTTCAATTGGTGTATGATTTATACAACATGCATTGGGGGGTTATATATGATTACCACCTAATCAATACATCGTTGCCCTAAAACCAGATTCCATTTTCCTGTTTGTACTTTTTATGTCCCTGACAGTCTTTTCGAATGCCGGCGCAACTCAAAAATAACAACAGCCAAAGTGCAAGTGCAACAAATATGGATGATCTAAGAAAGCAATTTCGCATCTGATTGATTATATAACTGTTTTGATTCGGTGCATAAAGCTTGTTCCTGAAGCCAGCCAGACACTGACAATGCCTTTTCTACCAAGTATTCATCAAAATGGTCTTCAATTAAAAACCTTATCAACCCATTCAGTCACCTAATACTGAGTAGAAAGATTGTCTTTGGTTTCAGCCGCCGATATTTTTGATGTTAATGAATTCAGACTTTCGAATTAGCTAATAGTCTTCCAGATGCCGGGGGCTTTTGTTTCCATAGTTTGCATATTTTCCAATAGATGAAGTTGTGTTTCCAATGAAACATCATCTTCAAGTACTGATAGATAGTCGTCATATGGGCCTCTTTTAGCAAATGCCTTCCACGAAACAGCAAGCGTATCAATCAAGACGAGGAAGAGTATTAAAAAATATCTCACATTTCGAGCATTTGATCCGGGCATATTTTCCAACTGCACCAATGCATTTTCACGTGCGATATAGCCATTGCTGAATGTGTTCGCATAATTTGCTAATGCAGCCTGTTTTTCTGTCTGTGACATTGTTTTGCTCATACTGTCATTGTGATACAGCACATTCAATTCATGTTCTGTTTGAGCCAGTTGTTGACTGATGGTTTCTGCTCTTTTCTTGAAGCCGGGTATTCCGGAAGTCGAACCACACTCCGTATTTATTTTTACATCAGATTGTTCATAGATGAGTAACTTTCTAAGGCAGTCTATTGTGGCTTCTTTTTCAGCAATCTTGCTGCTTAAAGTATTTGCCTGATCATCATATTGTTTGCGGATGGCTTCTTCGGCTTGTACCTTATTCGCCGCCATTACCTGTTCAATATCTTTATGAAAGTAGAGAAGCGTAAACGGGTGCGCAATCCCAACGCCAATAAAAGAAGCCAGTACAAAACGACTCAGGAAGGCAAAGGAGAAGAAATCTTGCCGGAGGTTCTTTCTGTCTATCGTTTGTTGGGTGATGCCTGGTTTTCGAAGGTTATTGGATTTTCTGAATGAAGAGATTAAAAATCGGTCTGCAAAAAAGATGATTATTGCCCAACAAATACCTGCAGGAACATAAAAAAACCATTCTGGGATAAAGGTAGAAATCGCGTAGGTCATGGTAAAAAGTGCCAGAATAGAAGGAATAATAATGAGGGTTCCATATCCTGCATGCTTAATATGTTCTGATCGGGGGCACTTGTCAAGTATATCTGGGTTAGATCCGGAACACCAGATCAGAAAACGGTAGGCAGATTCTTTCATGAAAAGGGATTTGATGAATGTAGAATCCTGCTATAGCGTCTGAACTAAATTTTTGTTACTTAATAACCATAAAGACCCGTCATAAGGGCAACCCCCAATTGATAATAAATGTTTTCTGAACGGCTAACCAGTAAAAAAAGTATGCGAGCATTGTAAATTATATACCGGAACGAGGCTGTTTTACATTCAAAAACAGCACTTGCTCAAAAATTACTGTTGTTTTTGAATTCCTGGCAACAAGAATGCCTGAAAAAAAACAAATTGAATTGTAACTTTTGAGGAAATACAATCGTCAGACATCAAATTCAGACAAACTAACCATGAAAAATCTACTACTAGCTACCACTTTTGCAATCATCCTTTCCAGCCAGGCTGTAAATGCGCAAAGTTTTGTAACGGTCAAAAACCATAATAATCTTGACTATTTATTGACAGCCCAGCAATCGGCAGTCAGGAATCATACATTCAGCTTAGATAAGTTACAACAGGAAACGGAGGATCTAATTCTTGCAATTATGCCGGCATCAGTTGTTTCAATGGCCAAATTGATTAATAAGAAGTTTCCTGTTACAAAAAGCAGGAAAGCAAAATCAAAAATCAAAAGCGAAAGCTGCTAAATTTCTACAGCTAATCAAAGGAGATTGGGGAACGATTACCGGTGAGGGAAGGGGGTGTGGAGATTGGAAAGGTGCATTGTTCTGAAAATATCCTGAATAATGTAACTTTTCGGAACCATTAACCGCCGTATTACCGGATGACGCCGCAGGAATACAACAAATGCGTTGATCTTTATGCTGATCGTGTGTATCGCTTTATTGCGAAAAACACACGAAACAAAGATGATGCACAAGACATTGTACAGAATGCATTTGAGATATTGTGGAAGAATCACCTAAATGTAGAATACATGAAAAGCCGCTCTTACTTGTTTACAGTAGCTTACCATAATATGATTGATCAGTTCAGAAAGCGAAAGAATGAAGCCGATATTACAGACGAACACAACCAGGTGCAGGGCAGAAGTAATCAATTTACAGGGGCAAAAGATGCCCTTGAATTGGGGTTATCCAGGTTACCGGAGATGCAAAAAACAGCAGTATTGTTAAGAGATTATGAAGGATACAGTTATGAAGAGATTGGACAAATTACCGGATTGAATGAATCACAAGTGAAAGTGTACATATTTCGTGCAAGAACAGCCTTAAAGAACTTTTTAGTAACTCAAGAAAATGCGATCTGAAATGAAGATCACCCTGCAGAATTATGAAGAGTACTTTGTCCGCTTAATTGACGACGAGTTATCGGTCGTGGAAGCGTCAGAAGTGCAATTATTTCTGCAACAACACCCTGAACTTCAAACAGATCTTGATGCTTTTCGAATGGCTATTCTTCAGCCTGATGTTGATTTCACTTTCCCCGGAAAAATTGAGCTCAAACAATCGGTTCATGAAGGCAATTTTGAAGAGTACTTTTCACGATTGGTGGACCATGATCTTGCCTCCAATGAATTACAGGAAGTGGAACATTTTGTTCAGCAAAATCCTGCTTACCGAAAGCAACTTGATGTTTATTTGAAGACTAAATTGGTTGCTGATTTAACTGTTGTTTATCCTGATAAGCCCGGACTGAAGAAAAATGGCAGAATCGGCGTAATTCCGCTTTATGCCAGGTATATTCTATCTGCATCTGTAGCTGCTGCCCTGGTAGTAGTGGTGCTTCTCAAAGGCCTTCAATGGTTGCCCGGTAATGTTACTGCACCAATCGTAGATAATAAAGTGCTTCCGATAGATACTCTTTTAAATGCACCGGCATCTCAGATGCATTCGCCTGAAGCATTGGTTAGTAACGCCTTTGATTCTTCCGTTACTATTCACAATATTTCTACGGATAAAATGCCATTGGCATCAAAAACAAACTATAAATTGAAGGAAATAAGTTCAAGCCAGGATAACTATAATCTATTGGCCGATATGACGCCAATGGAAGTTAACGATCCAAAGCCACTCACTGCTTACCGCAAGACTGCCAGGGCACCTTATTTAGTTCCGGTCTATGAGATGGCTGCCAATACTCAAGAGTCGGGGACAAACAATATCTCAAACCAGTTAGGAAGCGTGTTATCAATAGCTTCTGTAGTAGGCAGTGAAATTCTAAAACTCAGTGGCCGGGGCGATTTGCTCAAGACAACGGAAGCTGAAGAACAGGAAAAAGTGAAGGAACCTTTTTCGTTATCAATTCAAACAAAGAAGTTCGCTTTCTATCATAAATTCATGAATAAAGAAAAAGCCACACCTAAAAAGTAGATTTTATGAAGCAGCTAATCCTACATCTCTGCCTGATGAGTGTTCCCATTTTCGCAATTGCCCAGGCACAAGATTTTCGCCCTTTGAAACAACAGGAGGAGATTAGACAGATCCAACAAACATTATTGGAAATGCCGCCTTTGCCGCCTCTACCACCTATTCCAGTGATGCCTCCTATGCCGCAAACAATCCCAAATTTATTGGATCGCTGTCATACGTTTCATAATCTTTCTGAAAATCCAATTTTCACAGAATTTGAATGGCAATTTGGGTTCAATCACTCCTTTGAAACAGCGGAAAATGCTTTTAGCTGGAATTTTATTATGCAAGATTTAGAAGAATTGGAACGGTTGGAATTTCCTGAGAAACAAAGTAATAAATTTCTTGAAATGCTTCCTTTCTATCATTTTTTTAAGAGTTAACTAAACCATCTTTAACATTTTAGATAATCACCATGAAAAAAATAGTATTACACCTGTTGATTTTGATATCGCCACTGTTCGCATATCCACAGGTTAATGAATGGACGCCGGAGCAGCAGGCGGAGTTTCAAAAACAAATGGAAGATTTTAAAGTTCAGTTGAACAAGCAAATGGAATTATTGCATGACTCTCTCCAGCAAATGCAATCACAGCTGAAAGAAGGTCAGGGGCAGTCTTTTGACTCTTTAGAATGGAATGCAGGCATTCCCGAAGTGCCAGAAATGCCTGCCGTACCAGAAATGTTTGGTGATGATTTTAGCCATATGGAAATTTATGCGGGCGACGACAGTACTGAAGTTCGTATAGGTAAATGGAAAATGACGGTAGAGGAAGGATATGGTGATGACAGAGTTAGATTTTACAAAGATGAGAATTGTTGCGACGAAGAAGTTTTAGAGGAGGATCTTAAAAATATTCAAACCAAATTCCTTCTGTTTGACATCGGACTTAACAACTATTTTGCAGAGGGACTAAGTTCAAATTTTCCGTCACCTTATCAGTCTTTGGAACCTAATCCGGGGAAATCATGGGTAGTTAACTTGCATCTGTTTAATCAACGTATCAACCTTATTGAACATCGCTTATGGTTTACTTATGGTGTTTTCTTTGAATTCAACTCTTATAAGTATAATAATGAAGACGTCATGATTCCGAGAATTGATTCTGTTGCACTGGAGTCAAGCGAGGTTTCATTGAAGAAAAACAAGCTTGCAGCTACCTACGTTGGAATTCCTATCATGCTTCGTTTTGAAACCAAACCAGGAGATCTGAACAGATCTTTTCATATCGCGGCAGGAGGCTTTGGAGAATACCTGATCGGATCGCATACAAAAACAAAATCAACAAGTAATGATAAAGTAAAACAACATGATGACTTCAATCTTAATCGGTTTAGATATGGAGTTACCGGCAGGATTGGATACGGATGGGCCAGTTTATTCGTCAACTACAGTTTGTCAGAGCTTTTTGAATCCGGCACTGGCCCTGTTTTATATCCGGCATCAGCAGGCTTAGCACTGGAGTTTTAACTTGAAAATTGATAATAATGGTTGTGCTAATACTTGAAGCACAACCATTTTCCTTGTATGAACTTTTGCTGAGTTGGTTGAATTTAACCTTTCAATAATTCAAAGACCGTAATTTCTGGAGAGATTCCTAATCGTCCCGGGTAGGCTAAAAAGCCAAGACCACGATTTACATACAGATATTGATTGTCTTTTTGATACAATCCTGCCCATTGCTTGTAGAGGTATTGTGAAGGACTCCATTTTATAAATCCGGGAATCTCAATTCCCATTTGCGCACCGTGCGTATGACCACTAAAGGTCACATCAACATTTTTAAATTTATCGGTAACTTCTCCTTCCCAATGAGAAGGATCATGGCTGAGTAGAAGCCGCACTGCTGCCATTTCACTGCCGGCGGCTGACTTGTTCATATCACCATATTTCTGAAAACGTGTTCCCCAGTTTTCCATTCCAATAATTGCCAATTGCTTTCCTTCGTCTCCAATCAGCACATTCTCATTGCGCAGGAGCCGCCATCCTATATCACGATAGGTATCTGATAAATGTTGAAGATTTGCCTGCTTGGTTTCTTTATCTGGCCAGGTATGATAATCTCCATAGTCATGATTCCCCAAAACAGCATAAACTCCAAGCTTTGCATTTACTTTGCTCAGTACATCTTTATATGGCAGTACCTCTGTAGTCTCATTATTAACCATATCGCCCGTAAAGAAAACAAGGTCTGCTTGTTCTGCATTAATCATTTCAATAGCACGTTTCAATGGACTTGTTCCGGTGAAACTTCCGCTATGGATATCAGAAATCTGAACAATCCTGAGACCATTAAATGCTTCCGGTAAGTGAGGTAGTTTTAGAGAAACCCGTCTAACGGTATAATTATACCCGCCTTTAAAGACGCCATATATCAATCCTCCCATCATAAAACCTGAAAGCAATAAGCCTGCTTGCATGAGAAATGCTGACCGCTTTATTGCTATTCCCCCGCTAATTGTTTCCTTCTGTGTTAAAGTAGATGCTATCCATCTAATTAAACGACCTCCATCATCCAAGAGCAGAAACGGAAAAAGTACCAGTTTAGGCAGATAAAAAATAACAAAGGCTCCAAACCAAATGATGCGTATTGTTTGTGGAAAATTAAAAGGGCTGTAAAAGGTGAAAAGTAACATGCTCCCCACGGTAATTGCAGAAATCAACCAATAGACAATGGTGAAAAATCGTTTTGCAAACACTGACATATTGATGGTAGAATGTCGAATAGCCTGAAATGCATAAATATCAATCAGGAAAATAATGGTTATGCCAATTAGTAAGGGAATATATTTGCTCATTGCATTAATTGTTAGAGTATAGCAAGGTGTAATGGTTTAGAAATGAGTTCATGATTCAGCCAGATGTAAAACTGCTCAAACAACCATTTAAACAGAAAGTTCTGATTTTTTCGAATAGCGAACTTTACCATAGACGCATACTCGGAGAGGATATTTTTAATATCCGACAATTGTATTTTTACTGAATTAGACCAAAATGCAGATACAAACCAGGAGTTTTAAATTTTCAAATGCTGCCATGATTCCAAAGGTTGACAGAACTTTTTCTGATTTAATAAGACATTTGATTTGCCTTGTTCTGACTGTTGTAATTATTCAGCTAAGTGCTGCAGCTCAAGCACAACTGGCAGCAAATGCAACGTTTACGCGTGCCGATACATTGCGGGGAATGTTAACCCCAATGAGGAGTTGTTACGATGTGAAGTTCTATGAACTTGAATTAAGAGTAGATGTCAAAAGACGCTTTATTACCGGGAATAATGGGATATATTTTGAGGCAGTGCAAAATTTTGATTCATTACAAATAGATCTTACGCAAAAATTCAAGATAGAAAAGATCACTTACCAGGGTAGTGAATTGATTTACAGAAGAGACTTAAATGCAGTTATAGTGAAGTTTCCTGAAACGCAATTTAAAGGTAGTAAAGGAATTATTAGGTGCTACTATTCAGGTGCTCCTATAGTTGCCAAGTCACCTCCATGGGATGGCGGATTTGTGTGGAAAAAGGATGCCAATAACAAAGATTGGGTGGGGGTAGCTTGCGAAGGAGCAGGTGCATCAACCTGGTGGCCATGTAAAGACCACCTGAGTGATGAACCGGACAGTATGGCAATATCCTTTATTGTACCTTCTGATTTAGTTTGTGTTTCAAATGGTAACTTAAGAGGTGTTGAGAAGTATGAAGATGGGACAACAAAGTGGAACTGGTTTGTTTCATACCCAATCAACAATTATAACGTGACCTTGAATCTTGCAGATTACAGTCATTTTGAAGACCTCTACTTAGAAGATCGCGATACTTTAAATCTCGACTATTATGTACTTGCGGCTAATATCGGTCAGGCTAAATCACATTTCTCACAGGTAAAACCCATGCTTGCCTGCTTTGAAGAGTATTTCGGGCCATATCCTTTTATGGATGATGGATTTGCCCTGGTGGAAACAAACTATTGGGGTATGGAGCACCAGGGTGCCATAGCCTACGGAAACAATTATGAAAACAATAAGAGTGGCTTCGACTACATAATTATCCATGAAAGTGCTCATGAATGGTGGGGGAATAACATATCATGTGCCGACATGGCTGATCTGTGGATTCACGAATCATTTGCAACCTATGCAGAAGCGCTCTATGTAGAGTGTATGCAAGGTAAACAGGCAGCCATTGATTATCTCGTTAGTCAAAAGTGGCAAATTACAGATGCCTATCCGATTATAGGACCATACAATGTAAATTACCAGGGAGCGAAACAGGATAACGACTTGTATTATAAAGGAAGCTGGATGTTGCACACCTTTCGGAATGTGTTAGCAGATGATACCTTGTTCTTCAAGATTATTAAAGGAATCCAGGAACATTTCAGGCATTCGACGGTTACAACAGACCTTATAGTTGAGTATATTAACGAACAGGCAGGAAAGGATTTTACTCCTTTTTTTGATCAATACCTGCGTCATGCATCACCGCCTGTATTAGAATACCGGATAGAAAAAAAGGGGACGGATGCTAAACTGGAATACCGCTGGAACGTTGCCGTGAATAACTTTGCCATGCCGGTAGAGGTAACCTCCTCATACGATTATTCTTTCGGAAAACAGAACAAAACTTACGTACGGATAAGTCCTACCAAAGAATGGCAGACGATACTTTTACCGGGTCTTAAACCGGAAAATTTTGATGTGAATACAGATATGTATTATGTAAAGAAGAAGTTGATACGCTGATATTCTAAATTTGCAGCATTAACTTATTTTGTTTTGAATACCAGAAAAAATGCAAATCCCCGATTGTTTAAATAAAACAGGTGGAAGTCAATTCGAAATATTTATTTCTTATTTTTATCGTGTTAACAATTGATTATTTAGTTGCTATATTTAAGCGGCATTTAATTTATAGCATAAGTTATGCGGATGTCAATTATATTGATGCGGCTATTGATAGGATACTCTATGATTCGAATCTCAGATTGCAGGAAAAACGACATTGTCAAAAGATGCGCGCTATATAGGAATGCTATGTTGTGCTTATTTTTTATTTTTTTTTCTTGCTTGATTTGTGAAGGTCTTTGGGCGCAATCTCCTGTATATAAGAACTATACCGTGAATGACGGTTTGCCAAGTCAGGTTGTTTACTGCGCTTTGCAGGATCATCAGGGTTATATGTGGTTTGGCACAGATGCGGGGGTAAGCCGGTTTGATGGAAAGCATTTTGAGAATTATACTATGAAAGATGGTCTTACTGATAATGAAGTCTTAAATATGTTTAGAGACTCTAGAGATAGAATCTGGTTTTATACATTGAATGGAAAAATCTGCTATTTTCAAAAAGGCA
Organism: Chitinophagaceae bacterium; assembly: GCA_016704325.1. Taxonomy (GTDB): domain Bacteria; phylum Bacteroidota; class Bacteroidia; order Chitinophagales; family UBA10324; genus JACCZZ01. The sequence goes on along the minus strand of JADJAG010000001.1, from coordinate 292,736 downwards.
AATTCATGAATGCATCAAATGACGCTATGCTGGCAAATATTAATGCTAAATATGAATTCATGTCCTTTCTTGAAGATACCAACGGTAATGTGTGGTTGGGCGGTTATGGGAGTCAACTTGTTCAGATTCAAAGAAATAATCATGTTTTAATGCATGATTTCCATTCATTGGATGAAGGCTTTAGGAGGTCTTGGATTTTCCCATACCAGTTTAACAAGGATGAAGTCCAGTTCTATACTCCAGGATCAATTCTAATTTACAAAGATGGGCAAATGAGAATAAAAGATTCTGTTAATACACTAAAACCTATTCGAACAAGATTCCAACTGTTCAAATTCAATGAGGTTCGTTCCTATTATTTTTCTGTAGATGGAGTTTATCAAATTGATAGGGGAACTTCAAAAAAGCTAATTGACAAAAGCAAGGTTTCTAATTACAATAGTATTGCCGGAATTTTTGTGGATCAAAGGGAGAATATTTTTCTCTTTACGAAAACATTTCAAACCATTTTTTTTGCCAAAGGAGCTAATGGGTATAATGAATTCAGTATTCAATTTGATGGTATTGAAGTTGGAAATATATTCATAGATGCAGAGAGGAGTAAGTGGTTTTGTACAACAGGAAGTGGTGTTTTTCTTGAGAAGCCGGAAAACTCCGATGCGAATACTCGAAGCGTAGAGCATTTCAGGGGAACTGAATTAATCGAAAGTGTTTCCATTGATCCTGCTGGAAAGATTTGGTTTGGCTCAGCGCCTGGGTTGCTCAATTGTCTTGAAAAGGATATCTTAAAAACATTTGTTCTACCGGAAGTTCCAAAAATTACAAAAATAAGATTCGATAAAGCGAGCAATATTTGGATTGTAACCAGTACTGCATTTAGATTTATTGAAAGAAAGGATCTATTAAAAGATGAGGTCAAGTATGTAACTATCTTAGTAGAATACCTTCCAGGATTACTTAGTGACGCGTATGGCGCCAAGAATTTGGCAATAGACAAGAATGATAGTATTGTTGCTTCAATAACTTCAGGGTTGACAAAATTTTCGCATACCGGCAGTAATAAGTATCTCTCATATTGGGATGTGGATGCTGTTATGAAGAAAAGAATCTATTGTATGTATTTTGATATTGGTAATCGTTTGTGGTTTGAAAATTTCAATAAACTTTACTGTTTGACAGAAGATGACCATCTTCAATCATTTGAAGAGTATAGCAAAGTGTTTCTATGTCAAATAAGTGACATTGCTGGTTTAGTAGATTCTACATTAATTATTTCAACCTACGGCAATGGAGTACATTTTTTCAGAAACGGCAAAATTATCAACCATATTTCCACATCAGATGGTTTAGCTGGAGATTTATGCAGAAAGGTTTTTGTTGATTCTACTACAATTTATGTTGCTACCAATCAGGGGTTTAGTTTTTTTAATTATCAAAATAATGTGATTAGCGACATAAGAACCATTACCATGGCTGACGGCATTGTTTCGAACGATGTAAAAGACATATGTGCACGAGGAGAAAACATTTATCTTGCTACCTCTGCAGGGTTGTGCATTGTAAAAAAGAGTATTGCACAAACTTCTTCCGTCCCACCACCTGTCTATATTACTTCGGTATTCTCAAGAGATTCAATAATGAAGGATCTCACTAAACTAAGGTTTTCCTATGCAGCTGATTTTAGCCTGAACTATATTGCAATAACATTTGAGCAGCCTGAAAAAATCGTATACCAATACAATGTTTCCGGAAATGAAAGTGACTGGATCGAAACTAATAATTCATCTATAGCATTCTCGTCATTGTCACCTGGCGATTATACTTTTCAATTGCGTGCCAAAAAATACAATTCTGATTGGAGCAAAATCACAACTCTTCAGTTTACTGTGGTTCCTCCTATGTGGGAGCAATGGTGGTTCAGATCGTTAATCTTTATGTTTTTGGCCGGTTTAACCTACCTCACCTTGCGTTTTGCCGCTGAAAGACGCTATAAGGTGCAACTCGGAGTGTTAAGGGAAAAGCAAGTTCTTGCTGATGAAAGAAGCAGGATAGCTGCCGATATGCATGATGATTTGGGTGCAGATCTTAGTAATCTGTTATTAATGAGCAGAATGTCTGAATCGAACGAGTCATTTAAACCTGCTGAAGCAAAACATTCAAGCAGATTTGAAAACTATGTAAGTGAATTAATTGGTAAAGTGGATGAAATAATTTGGGCATTGAACCCGAGAAATGATACGTTGAAAGGTACCATAGAATACATAAGAGATTATGTTTCAAAGACATCACAACTTATTGGTCTTGAACTGTTTGTTTCCATTCCTGAAGTTTTGCCTGTAGACCCGGTTAGCGCTAAATTTAGAAGAAGCCTCTTTCTTGTTGTCAAGGAATCACTGAATAATATTCATCATCATTCTTCTGCAAACAAACTAACGTTGACATTTGATATTGCAGAAGGGCATTTGTTAGTGTTTTTTGAAGACAATGGTAAAGGATTCGATGTGAATACCACTCAAACTGGCGCTGACGGATTGTTCAATATGAAAAAACGTATAGAGGAGTTAGGCGGCAAATTCTTTCTAAATTCAGAAATTGGTGCAGGAAGCAGCATTAGAATTGATGTAGCATACATTTGACATCATCCTTTTAGATGATACGTACGGATTTAAGGACTATTAATAAAACTTGGAAAATTAATAAATGGGCCAATGGCTATAAGCATTATTCTTATTGAAGATCATAGCGATTTTCGGGAAAGCCTGAGCTTTCTGCTCAATTCGAATGAGGCATTCAGGTGCAATGCCTATAGTAAGGCAGAGGATGCGCTGGAAAAATTGGATGAAGACATACCAGATGTGGTTATCATGGATATCAATCTGCCCGGAATGTCTGGAATTGATTGTACAAAGCGTATTAAACAAAAGTATCCGGAAATTCAAGTATTGATGTGTACTGTAAATGAAGATGATGAGAAAATCTTTCAAGCACTTCAGGCAGGCGCAAATGGATATTTGTTGAAACGATCAGCAATTGATGAGATCTTTTCTTCCATAAATGATATTTGCAATGGCGGTTCACCAATGACGCCATTGATTGCCCGTAAAGTCGTTAGTTCATTTATGCCGCATCCTGATCTCACAACACAGGCTGCAACATTATCCACCCGTGAGAATGAGATATTGGACTTGCTAGCTGAAGGCAGAAGAATCAAAGAAATAGCTGACAAAATATTTGTATCAGTGAATACTGTTCGAACCCATATCCGCCATATCTACGATAAGTTGCAGGTAAATTCTAGAGTAGAAGCCCTCAATAAATCAAGAAGAAATCTTTATCAAAAGTAAGCTCGCCCTTCCCGTTCGAAAAAATCACCCTATTTGAGTATTGACGCAGGGCTGATTTGTAGTCATCTTTGTTCCGGATAATTTATTGCCTGAACATCATTATTATAACAAACTGTTAACCGTATATAACAGAGTATACATTTTTCCGGCACAGGTAGTGGATTATCATATTATATATATTAAACTGCAGGGTGGCTTTTTTCAGATAGCTGGAATAAGCATCCTGCAGTGTATTTTCAGACATTACCAAAGGAAATTCAAACGCTTCTCTATCAGTCCTCAAATATTGGTATAGTGAGTTTTTTGGGTGGAATCAATTGATAGGAGAATAGCACACCTGGAATCAATTGGACAGTTGAATCTTTGACAAACCTACAGATAGCATTTTCATTAAAGGCAACTATGCATAGCCTTAGAATTTTCTTTTTCTGAAATACCATAACTTGGTTTTCATTCCTACATTTACGATTAAATACGTTCAAAATGAAAGTAGTGTTAATCTCAGGCATTGCCTTGACCTTGTTTTGTTTTTCATCTTTGGAAATGGTGGCACAAAAGTCCAGGGAAAAGTCAACAAAATCAACGGATGTACAGACCGGAGTATATGATCCCATCCTGCTTCAGGGAATGAAATGGCGGTCAATCGGTCCCTGGAGAGGTGGAAGATCGCTTGCGGTTTGTGGGGTAATTGACAATCCGAATCTCTATTACTTTGGAGCGGTGGGAGGTGGGGTTTGGAAAACAGAGGATGGTGGACAATCCTGGCTGCCAATCTCAGATACTTCTTTTAAATCAAGTTCAGTTGGTGCAATTGCTGTTGCACCCTCAGATCCTAATATCATCTATGTCGGCATGGGTGAGGCTGAAATGAGAGGCAACGTCTCCTTTGGTGATGGAATATATAAGTCATTTGATGCCGGCAAAACATGGAAACATTCCGGGCTTGAGAAATCCGGTGTCATTCAAAATATAATTGTACATCCTCAACACCCGGAACTCGTATATGCATCATGTATGGGAAAAGTTTTTGGCGCTAATAAGGAAAGAGGCGTTTATAGGTCAAAAGACGGCGGTAAATCTTGGGAACAAATACTTGCTAAGGACGACAGTACCGGTTGTTATGATGTAAAATTTGATCCAAATAATCCTTTAATCATCTATGCGACTCTATGGCAGGCCCACAGAACTCCATATTCTTTGAGCAGCGGTGGAAAGGGTAGTGGATTGTACAAGTCCTTTGATGGTGGCAACACCTGGATAGATATTTCTAAAAAACCCGGATTACCGGTTGGATTATTGGGAAAGATAACGGTAGCCATATCGGCTATGAATTCCAACAGGGTTTATGCAATGATAGAGAATGAAAATGGAGGTCTCTTCAGGTCTGAAGATGCGGGTGAACATTGGACACTTATCAATAGTGATAAAAATCTCCGCCAGCGGCCCTGGTATTTCTCGCAGATATATGCAGATCCACTTAATGAAGACGGAATCATTGTCCTGAATGTGGAAGCATGGATATCAAAAGACGCAGGAAAATCTTTTAGCAGAATAAACAACCACCATGGCGATAATCATGAGTTATGGTGGAACCCCAATAACAGTGATAACTGGATACTGGCTGATGATGGTGGAGGTGAAGTGACTTTTGATGGCGGCAAGACCTTTTCCGAACTTGATTTTCCAACAGCGCAATTCTATCATGTTAACCTTGACAATGATTACCCTTATGGTATTTATGGTGCACAACAGGATAATTCTTCTATAAAAATCAAAAGCCGGACAGACGGCTACGATATTGATGAAAGTGATTGGTACCCTGTAGCCGGTGGTGAAGCAGGTTACATTGTACCTGATCCACGCGATCCTGATATTACCTATGGAGGAGAGTATGATGGGCAACTAAGCAAATACAATAAAAGGAATAACCAGTATCAGATGATTTCGGTTTATCCTGAAACATGGATTGGAAGCGGTGCCGAAAGCAAACAATTCCGTTTTAACTGGACCTTTCCAATTACGGCATCTCCGCATAATCCTTTGCAACTGTTTGTGGGATCGCAATATGTGCACCGAAGTTTTGATGGCGGACACAGTTGGGAAATAATTTCACCTGATCTCACACGTAAGGACCCGAAAACAATAGGGTTAAGCGGAGGGCCTATTACAAAGGACAACACCGGTGCTGAAGTCTATGCTGATATCTTTTCATTTGCTGAATCCTATGTTAAGCAAGGCATTCTTTGGGCAGGTAGTGACGACGGGCTAATTCATGTATCAACAGATGATGGGAAGAATTGGAGCAATGTGTCCATTCCAACAACACAACTGCCAGATTGGGCTTTGATATCCATCATTGAGCCATCCCGTTTTAAGGAAGGCACAGCCTATGTGGCGGCTACACGTTACAAAAGTGATGATACAAAACCATATCTTTTTATAACAACAGATTTCGGTAAGAAATGGAAATTGATTGTGAATGGAATACGAGCGGGTGACTATACCCGATGTATACGGGAAGATCCAAACAAGGAAGGATTGTTATATGCAGGAACAGAAACAGGAGTGTATGTTTCCTTTAATGGAGGTGATCAATGGCAATCATTGCAGCTTAACCTTCCTAATTCTCCTGTGCATGATATGCAAATACAGAAAAGGGATATGGACCTTGTTGTTGCTACCCATGGACGATCTTTCTGGATACTGGATGATCTTTCTGCATTGTATCAAATTAATGATGAAACAAAAGCCTCAGCTACACATTTATTTAAACCAAGAGATACCTATAGAACTGATGGGGGAAGCTATTATTCACCCGATATGCAAACTGGTGAAAATGCGCCATCAGGCGTGTTGGTGCATTATTATTTAAAGAACAAACCGAAAAAGGAGCTGAAACTGCAGTTCTTTACTGCTGCAGGGGATTCAATTATTACTTTTTCAAGCATAAGGGACAAATCCGGCGAGCCAATAAAAATTTCTAAGGAATTTTATGAGGATAAGAAGTTGAAACGGAATGGTATTTTAACAGTTGATTCCGGTATGAATCTCTTTCGATGGGATATGCGGTATCCGGATGCTAAAAAAGTTGATGGTACCAATGTTATGTGGGCAGGAAGCATAATTGGTCCACGCGCAATACCGGGCGAATACAAAATGAAAATGTATATAGCTGATTCACTAATCGAAGAACAGTCGTTCACCATTTTAAAGGATCCCCGTTATACAACAACGGATGCTGATTATGCTGCGCAATTTGAATTATTGATGAAGATCAATGCTAAACTCTCAGAAACGCATACGGCAATCAATAAACTTAATAGTGCAACTAAGACGATGAGTGCCTACTTAGGCAATATTACAGATACTGCTCAAGCTGCTGCATTTAGAAAGTTTTTAACACCGGTGCTGGATTCACTGACATCCATAAAAGGCCAATTGTACCAATACAAAGCTACAGCACCACAAGACATCCTTGCTAACCCGGTAATGCTTAATGATAAACTTGCTGGTATTGCTTCGGTAGTGTCTTCTGCAGATACGAAGCCTACGATTGCTTCCGTGGATGCGTATAAGGATATTTCAAATAGAATTGACATTCAACTTCAAAAGCTTAATGCAATATTCCAAACGAAAATTCCTGAGTTTAACACTATGGTTGAAAAAGCCGGAATTCCTGCAATTACAATAATCGAGAAGTGAGTATGCTAATTGTAGCAAGAAAGCAGGCCCCGGAAATGATTTCATGAAGTGTACACTCATACGAAGCTAGTGCAGGGTTTTAAACAATATGACTGAAACAGTATTCACTCACTAAATCAATCAATTGCTTTAGCAATAGGATGATGCAAACACTCTCTTATTTTGAAGATTGCAATCACAGGAGCTTCAGGTCATATTGGTGGCGTTCTAATTCCGGAACTGCTACGGAAAGATCATGATGTCAGCATACTGACACATGAGCATGCTAATCGTTTTTCTCATGTTAAGCTCAGGGAGGTAGTGGGCAGCATCAATGATGTGGTTGCTGTTACAGAGTTGTTAACTGGATGTGATGCCGTGATTCATGCAGCAGCATTGATATCTGTTTCGAATAGGAACCCTGATAAAATTCACCATGTAAATGTTGATGGTTCACGAATAATGCTGGAGGCAGCATTGAAAGCAAGAGTTAAAAAATTCATACAAGTCAGCTCTATACATGCTTTTCAACAAGCACCATCAGATAAACCCTTAGATGAATACAAGTCTTTAGTATCAGAAGGTGCACCGGCATATGATCGTTCAAAGAAAAATGCACAGGTTTTAGCATTGTCTTTTGTCGGCAAGGGATTGGATGTAACCGTTGTAAATCCAACAAGTATTGTAGGCCCGCCTGATTACCGTCCTTCTTTAATGGGGCAGGCAATTATTGGAATGTGTAATGGAACGATTCCTGCAATATTAAATGGGGGGTTTGATTTTGTGGATGTCCGTGATGTTGTCGGGGGAATTATCAATGCAATGCATCAGGGTAGAAAAGGAGCGTGTTATCTGCTATCCGGAAAATGGTATTCGATTAAAGATATCACGAGTATGTTAAGCAGGATTTCAGGACGAAAAATTTCATTACCAATTATTCCGGTAATGATTGCAAGAGCCGGAGTTCCATTCACGGGATTGTTTGCACGTCTCACCGGCAAACAGCCATTATACACCAATGAATCTATCGATGCATTAATTAATGGCAACCGGTTTATCGATTCATCAAAAGCTCAAACTGAAATTGATTATGCAGCCAGGCCATTCGAGGAAACGCTGCATGATATTTATAATTGGTTTCTCAAAAACGGATATATTAAAAATTAGCTTACTTGTGAAATGAACTTTCCATCAGTATCATACAATAGTTTTCTGCTGCTCAATGCAATCTGGATTGCAATTGGAATCATCACGTTCTTGGTTCTGCTTAGAATTAATGCCCCCTATGGCCGGTACACTAACAGGAATTGGGGGCCATTGATCAGTAACAAATTAGCATGGTTCCTGATGGAGATTCCTGTTTTGCTTATAGTAGGATTTGGCGCATTCTACAACAATGAAAATTTATCCATTCCCGTTTTCATTATGGCCGGGCTTTTTTGCCTGCATTATTTACATCGTAGTCTCCTGTTTCCTTTAAGAATTAGAACTAAGGGAAAGCAAATGCCGGTAGTTATTATGTGTTCGGCTATACTTTTCAACCTGGCAAATGGCTTCTTCCTGGGATACTATTTCCACAATTTCGCACATTATGAATATGCCTGGATGCTGACGCCACAGTTTATTACCGGACTAATTATTTTCATAGCCGGAGCTTTTATTAACATTGTTTCAGACAGCATACTTATCAGGCTCAGAAAGCCGGGCGAAGCTGGTTATTCAATACCCAATGCTTTCCTGTTTAAGTGGGTAAGTTGTCCGAATCATCTTGGTGAAATGCTTGAGTGGCTTGGGTTTGCGCTCATCTGTTCAAATTTGCCTGCCTGGTCATTCTTCATCTGGACGGTTGCAAATTTATTGCCTCGGTCAATTGCACATCATAAATGGTATAAGCAAAAATTCCCATCGTATCCGAGTGAAAGGAAAGCAGTAATTCCATATTTTTTGTAGAAGTGAAACGTCAAAAAAATGCAGTTTTCCCTATGAAATTTACATTTGCTTGTTGATAACTTTTAATGCCATTTCTCTTAAAGTACGCGGGGTGTTCCTAATTTTTCACTCTCAAATTTTATTTTTCACCTTTTAAAAGACTTAACTGTGGCAACAAAAAAGAAAGCTGCTAAAAAAGCAGCACCAAAAAAAGCAGCTCCAAAAAAGGCTGCTAAAAAAGCGGCTCCAAAATCCAAGGCTAAAAGAACGCCAAATGCTGCTTTCATGAAACCAATGAACATTAGTGTTGATCTTCAGGCAATCGTTGGAAGCAAAGCTATCCCGCGCACTGAAGTCACCAAGAAAGTTTGGGTTTACATCAAGAAAAACAACTTGCAAGATCCAAAACAAAAGCGCAACATCAATGCTGATGCTGCTCTGCAAAAAGTTTTTGGCGGAAAGAAAACAGTTAACATGTTTGAAATGACTAAACTCATTAACAAGCACCTGAGCTAATTCTTTAGCCTTTAACTAAAAAAGCGAACTGCCAGGCGGTTCGCTTTTTTAATTGGTACATGACGTGTTCTTATTGCAGATGCTTTTTTAAGAATTGCTCCATCGCATAATAGAACTCAAACTTGTTTTCTTCATTGTGAAATCCATGCCCTTCATTTTCTTTTATGATGTACTGTACATCAACTCCTTTTTTCTTCAGGGCATCAACAATCTGATTTGACTCATTGTAGTTAACCCGCGGGTCATTTTTTCCTTGAGCTACAAGGAGCGGAGCTTTTATTTCATCAACATGAAAAACCGGGGATGCACTTCGCAAAAGTTCTTCATCAGTATCCGGGTTTCCAACCATTTCATACATCATTTCCAGGTATGGTTTCCAATAGGGAGGAATGGTATTCATAAAAGTGAACAGATTTGATACCCCAACATAATCTACTCCGCAAGCATATAAATCCGGTGTAAATGTTAATCCCGAAAGTGTAGCATAGCCACCATAACTTCCTCCATAAATTGCAATTCGCTTAGGGTCTGCGATACCTTGTTCTATCAGCCAGTTGACTCCGTCAGTCAAATCATCCTGCATTTTCTTTCCCCATTGTTTGAAGGAAGCTTCCCAGAATTTTCTTCCATATCCGGTTGAACCCCTATAATTGATTTGGAAAACGGCATAACCACGGTTTGCTAAAAACTGTACTTCAGGATTAAAACCCCAACTGTCGCGTACCCATGGTCCTCCATGTGGATTTATTACAACAGGTAATTGATTTCTTGTGCTACTAACAGGCAAAGTAAGGTAGCCGTGAATCGTCAATTTATCCCTCGAAATAAAAGAAACTGGTTCCATAGGTGCAAGGGTCTCTTCTTTAAGCCAAGGACCAATTTCTGCAAGCAATTCTAAATGGCCGTTCGTTGAATTAAAAAGATAGTAGGCACCAAGCGTCCTGTCGCTATAGGTTCTGATCAGATGCAATGTTTCATTTTTGCTTTGCGAAACGATGACAATTTCATCATTTCCAAGCTTCCTATCTAATTCTTTGAAAATGGATGCTGTTTCAGGATCCAGGAAAACTCTTGATCTCTTCCAGTCTGTGTAGAAGTAACTGGTAAGCACTTTTCTATGATGAGAGTAGCTTAGTCCTTCAAGATCCACATCTCCATGCTGAAACAACAGCTCCTTTTCTCTGCCGGTTGCTATATCAAACAAGACAATGGCAGACTTATCCCGCCCAATATTTGAAAGGGCATAAAGATCCTTGTTATCAAATGTGAAGAATAGTGGCTGAAGGGTTTCGCGGAAATTTGTGGTAATAATCGTATCAAATTCATTACTGTCGTGTCGCCGGCTTAATAAACTTTGGTTCACTCCGTCGGTAGCAATAGCAAGCCTGATATTTCCCCGATGGTCTGTAATCCATTCAGTAACATTTCCCGGATTCTCAGCTTCCAGTGTAAGACTGCCTGTGATGATATTAAGACGGTAAGCATCAAATATTTCACGATTACGATTGTTCATTCCAATAATCAGTTCATCATCAAGGTCTTTCAATTCGTCTATTACCTGTACAGTAACTGCATCAAAAGGTGTGAGGTCTCTTTCTTCACTGCCCTGAATCGAAACCGAAAAAAGATGAAAGTTTTCATCGCCGCCTTTATCCTTTAGATAGACAATTCTGTTATTGCTTCCCCAAAAATAGCCGGCAACATTGCGGGCTGATTCATTGGTAACCCTCCATTCCTGACTGCTTCCAATAGATTTAGTGAAAACATTTAACCGCTTTTCCCAGGGTGCCATATATGCCAGATAAGCTCCATCAGGTGAAATCTGAAATCTTGTTTTCTCCGGATTTCTGAAGAAATCTTCAAGTGGTATAAAATGTTCAAATGTTTGCTCGTAAGTAGTATCCATATTTCACAAGAATAGGAAATGATTTTGATCACTCAAATGTAAGTTAGTCTATGAAATAATGGAGTGACAGTAATCTAAATTGAAGCCTGTTATTCTATTGAATAAGATACAATCCGGGAAGACAATAGTCAAATTGATTCTGAGGTTTGCAACAGACAATTGACTAATTAACTAAGATTCATTAACAATGTTGACATTTTCCTTCTGAAGCTAATCGTCGATTCCCTAATTTTGCCACGTAAATAACCTGTATGAGCATAGTAGCAAATGAACCGGAAGTTTCCCTTGATATTGCCCGTGACCTCGGATTATTGAAGGAGGAGTATGAGTTGATTAAGACGATCATGGGACGTAATCCAAACTTCACAGAAATCAGCATTTATGCTGTCATGTGGAGTGAGCATTGTTCCTATAAAAACTCGATCAAATGGTTAAAGACGCTGCCCCGGGAAGGTTCAGGTCTCCTCGCAAAAGCAGGGGAAGAAAATGCCGGGTTGATAGATATTGGCAACGGATGGGCTTGTGCCTTTAAAATTGAATCACACAACCATCCTTCTGCCATTGAGCCTTACCAGGGCGCTGCTACCGGTGTCGGCGGAATCCATCGTGACATATTTACGATGGGCGCTCGCCCTATCGCAGCTTTAAACTCGTTAAGATTTGGAGATATCACACAGGAAAAGACAAAGCATCTGCTTAGGGGTGTTGTAAAAGGTATTGGCGATTATGGGAATGCATTTGGTGTAGCAACGGTGGGGGGGGAAGTTTTTTTTGATGCCTGCTATAATACCAATCCACTGGTAAATGCCATGAGTGTGGGCATAGTAAGAATAGGAGAAACCGTTTCTGCCATTGCACTTGGAGCCGGTAATCCGGTAATAATTGTTGGTTCTGCAACCGGTAAAGACGGTATTCATGGTGCCAGCTTTGCCTCGCAGGATATAACGGAAGATTCTCATGAAGATCTTCCCAGCGTTCAGGTTGGTGATCCATTCCAGGAAAAACTGCTTCTGGAAGCAACACTCGAAGCGATTAAAACCGGAGCAATAGTGGGTATGCAGGATATGGGTGCAGCAGGTATCATTTGCTCCACTTCAGAAATGTCTGCCAAAGGAAAACATGGAATGGATGTCTGGCTGGATAAAGTTCCGACCAGACAACAAAATATGAAGCCATTCGAAATATTACTTTCGGAATCACAAGAAAGAATGCTGCTAATAGTAGAAAAGGGACGCGAACAGGAAGTTTATGACATCTATGAAAAGTGGGATCTCCACTGTGTTCAAATTGGCGAAGTGACGAAAGGCGACCATCTTACGTATTTCATGAATCAGGAGATTGTTGCTTCTGTTAATGCAGATTCATTAGTACTAGGTGGCGGGGCTCCTGTTTATGAACGGGAGTACCATGCACCGGCCTATTTGAGCCGCATAAGTGAATTTTCAATCGCATCAATTCCGGAACCGGACAACCTGAAAGATGCTGCCCTGAAACTGGTTCAGCTCCCAAACATTGCTTCAAAGAAATGGATCTTTGAACAGTATGATTCAATGGTTGGAATTGGCAATACCTCATCAAATGCTGCTTCTGATGCTGCAATAATCAGAATCAGCGGTACTCGTAAAGCACTAGCCTTAAAAGTAGATTGCAATTCCAGATACCTCTTTGCTGACCCAAAAAAAGGTGCAGCAATTGCAGTAAGCGAATCAGCAAGAAACATCATTTGCTCCGGAGGACGTCCGGTGGCGATTACGAATTGCCTGAACTTTGGTAATCCATATAACCCTGAAGTCTATTGGCAGTTTGTAAATGCTATTCAAGGAATGGGCGAAGCCTGCAGGATGTTTGATACGCCTGTAACCGGAGGGAATGTGAGTTTCTATAATCAATCAACAGACGATGGACCAGTGTTCCCCACCCCAACTATAGGGATGGTAGGCATATTGGAGGATTTCGATGAAAGGATGACTTTGTATTTTAAAAATCCTGGCGATCTGATTTACCTTATTGGAGAATCATCTAACGACCTGGGCTCCTCAGAATACCTATCCAACATCTGCGGCATAACTTATTCTCCGGCACCTCATTTTGATTTGCAAGAAGAATATAATGTCCAGCAAGCGGTGCGTTCACTTATTGAAATGAAACTGATACAATCTGCTCATGATTGCTCCGATGGTGGATTGTTTGTTACGCTTTTGGAATCGGCAATGGTTGACAACTGCGGATTTGATATTTCTTCTGATGAATCTTTGCGAAAGGATGCCTTTCTTTTCGGAGAACGGCAAAGTAGAATCGTGGTATCTGTATCGAAAGACAAACAGGATGATTTTATTGAACAATTGCTCTCCGGCGATGTAGAGTTTAGCATGTTGGGTGAAGTAACAGATTCGGAAATTATCATAGACCAGGAAAATTGGGGAGAGATAAGTACCTGGAAAAAGTACTTTGATGAAGCGATTGGAATCGAAATGAAGCAATAATAATGGTAACTGCATATACGCAGTGAATCGGAAACAATAGCATAGTTTAATTGTTGAAACTGGTTGATTAACCGAATTTTAGTGCATAGTGGTAACATGAAAGAATCCATTCTAATTCAAGAGTTATTTTCTTCAGGCAAATTACAGGATGATTTGACTGAAATCGTTAATAAGATTACGCACACCGTCCGTATTACTCCGGACGAAGCTTTGATTTTATATGAAAAAGCAGATTTGGGTCTTTTGGGTGCTTTAGCCAACCAAATCAGAGAAGCGAAAAATGGCCACTTCACCTACTTTAACAGGAATTTTCATATTGAACCTACCAATAAATGTGTTTTTACCTGTAAGTTTTGTTCTTATTCAAGATTGATTCAACAGTCTGAGGATGCCTGGGAACTGAGTGAAAAAGAGATGCTTGATATTGTGCGTAAATACGATGGAATTCCGGTTACGGAAGTGCATATAGTTGGCGGTGTTCATCCCAAAATGAGCATTCATTTCTTCGCAAATTTAATCCGGCAGATCAAAGAACTTCGTCCTGAAATTCATATTAAAGCCTTTACTGCCGTTGAATTAGAGTATATGTTTCGCAAAGCAAAGCTCTCCTATGAAGATGGGCTGAAATTGTTGAAGGATCATGGTATGGATTCGCTTCCTGGTGGTGGGGCTGAGATTTTTGATGAGGAAGTTCGAAACCTGATTTGTAAAGACAAAGCAACAGCTAAAGAATGGCTGGATATTCATGAAGCGGCGCACGGGTTGGGCATGCATTCCAATGCAACCATGTTGTACGGGCACATTGAGTCCTATGCGCACCGGATTGATCATATGAACCGGCTGCGGGAATTGCAGGACAGAACTCATGGTTTTAATACATTTATTCCGCTGAAATTTCGTAATGCCGGTAATGAAATGTCGCATATCAGGGAAGTCTCGGTAACAGAGGATTTGCGTTGTTATGCGATGTCAAGAATTTTCCTTGATAATTTTACACACCTGAAAGCGTATTGGCCAATGATTGGAAAGTCTACCACACAGTTGTTGCTGAATTTTGGTGTAGATGACATTGATGGTACCATCGATGATTCTACAAAAATTTACGCAATGGCAGGAGCGGAAGATCAACACCCGGCGATGACTACAAAGGACCTGGTAGAATTGATAAAGGGAGTGGGCAGGCTTCCGGTTGAAAGGGATACCTTATACAATATTGTAAGAGATTACAGCCAGGTGGAATTTGATGAAAAGAAAAGTGATTTTCATGCTTTGCCAATTCTGGGCCAATAACACAAACCGTTCTATTGAATAAAGAAATATTTATTATTCGCCATGGAGAAACAGATTTTAACCTGCAGGGTATTGTACAAGGCAGGGGTGTTAATCCATCACTGAATACTACAGGAAAAAGACAAGCGCAGTTGTTTTTTAATCGTTATCAGGATGAATCATTTGAGGTGATCTATACTTCTACGCTTCGAAGAACGCATGAATCTGTAGAAGCATTTATTTCAAAAGGTATAAAATGGGAACAGTCAGCAGCATTGGATGAAATCAGTTGGGGAATCTTTGAAGGAAAACACGCTACCTTAGACTTTAAGGCTTTATACCGAAAACTTATTGATGGCTGGAATATGGGAGACCTTGACTTAAAAGCACCCGGAGGAGAAAGTCCTATTGAAGTGCAACAGCGGCAATCGCTATTCCTTAATTCTATGTTACAGCAACCACAGCAGAAGATTTTGATTTGCATGCATGGCAGGGCTATGCGGATATTCCTTCCAACAATGCTTCAAAAATCATTGCTGACGATGGATGAGTTTCCGCATCATAATCTAACCCTTTATAAACTTAATTTTGCACAAGAGCGTTTTACCGTCGAACTTTTTAATAACCTGGATCATTTACACGAAGCATAGAGTTGAATTTGTATCCAGATAAGACGGATAACCCAATGATGAATAAAATAAATGTCTCAGCAGTATCGTATTTAAATACCAAACCATTCTTGTATGGGTTGGAAAAAAGTGCCATTCTCCGGGAAATCAACCTTAGCAAGAAAATTCCGGCAAAAGTTGCTGAGGATTTGATCACAGGCCACGCTACAATTGGCCTGGTGCCGGTTGCAGCTATTCCGTCTATTACTAATGCAAATATTATCACAGACTATGGAATAGGAAGCAATGGTGAAGTAAGTTCTGTTTGTATTTATTCACAAGTACCAATTGCATCCGTTGAAACACTTTACCTGGATTATCAATCACGTACTTCACTTGAACTTGCCAGGATTTTGTTGCGCGATTACTGGAAATTGAATCCTGAATTAAAAGCAGCACAGCCCGGCTATGAATTTCTAATTAATGATACTGTAGCAGGACTGATTATTGGGGACCGGTCGCTAACTATGAAATCACAGTTTAGGTATTGTTACGATCTTGGAAAAGTCTGGAAAGAACATACCGGCCTGCCTTTCATCTTTGCTTGCTGGGTAACTAATAAAATACTACCGGCAAATTTCATTGCTTCTTTTGAAAGTGCACTTCAAAACGGGATTGAAAATATCGCAACAATCGTGAAAACGAATCAGCCCGCATTTGAAGGAATTGATATTGACGACTACCTGAACAATAAAGTAAAATTCCGGTTAACAGAGGAGATGAAATCAGGAATGGAATTATTCTTCGAATCAATAAAACAGCCTGTTACAATCTGAGGGGGCTGTTTTTCAGGATAATAACATATGGAAATGAAAAAACGCTGAATTTCTATGCTATTTCATATAGCGATTCATCGCTATCACCCATGGAAAGTGGCCCTTCTACCATAAATTTTGTTGAGTGAAACCATTCTGGCAGGCCACAATAACAGGAATGATGATTTTGATGAATCCGTCTAACTAACATAAATTTGCTGATTCATTTTCAGAAACCCTGAAATGAATTTATTCAACGGTATCAGGTTTAAGACAAAAAAGCATGTTGCGCATGTACGGAGATAAAAAATATGAATAGGTGCTTTTTTTGTTTTCCATTTTTTCTGCTGATACTTTTTGCGCACGCCCCGAATCTGCTATTCGCCCAAGACAAACTGACGATCAGTGGTTTTGTGAAAGAAGCCGGAAGCGGGGAGAGTATGATTGGATGCACCATTGGAGTTAAGGGCACTACCACAGGCGCATCAACTAATGATTATGGTTTCTATTCTCTTTCATTGTCACCGGGTACCTACACGCTTGTGTTTTCATTCTTGGGTTTTGTGCAGATTGATTCGACCATCCTCATCAGTCAGAACCTGCGATTGAATATCAATATGGAAACGGAAGTCAATGAGATTCAGGAAATTGTTGTGGACGCAGCTGATACAAAAGACGATAATGTCAGAAGTTCTCAAATGGGCAAATTTGACTTGTCTATGGAACGAATTAAAACGCTTCCCGTAATTTTCGGTGAGCAGGATATTTTGAAGACCATTCAACTGCTTCCCGGAATACAAGGCGGAGGAGAAGGATCTTCCGGTTTTTATGTCCGTGGTGGCGGACCAGACCAGAACCTGATTCTGCTTGATGAAGCAACAGTTTATAATGCTTCACATCTTTTTGGTTTTTTCTCTGTTTTTAATTCTGATGCGATCCATAATACTACCTTGTATAAAGAAGGCATGCCTGCTGAATACGGCGGAAGAATATCCTCCGTATTGGATATCAGCATGAAGGACGGAAATAACCAATCCTTTCATGGTTCAGGAGGTATTGGGACTATAGCAACACGACTGACACTTGAAGGACCTATTGTAAAGGAAAAGAGTTCCTTCATCATTTCAGGAAGAAGAACATACTTCGATGTAATTACCAGGCCTTTTATTCAGAATTCTGACTTTAAAGGATCTACTTATTATTTCTATGACCTGAATGCAAAGGCCAACTATCAATTTTCCGATAATAATAAACTCTTTCTCAGCGGCTATTTCGGGCGTGATGTTTTCGCTTTCAAAAGCGATGATATAAACCTTTCTATTCCATGGGGAAACTCAACTGCAACATTACGCTGGAATCATCTTTTCAGCAATAAACTGTTTTTGAATGCTTCTGTAATTTACCAGGACTACCAGTTTGAACTGGGTGCCAATCAGGATATTTTTGAATTCTCGCTTCTTTCGGGCATCCGGGATTTTAATACAAAGCTTGATTTCGATTATTTCCCTAATGTGCGACATCAGATGAAATTCGGGTTCAATTACATCTATCATATTTTTCAGCCAAGCAGTGTTTCAGGCAGGAGTGGCGATGTAGAGTTTAATCCTGAAGGAACACAGAAACTGTATGCGCATGAGGCTGCTGCATATGTTCAGGACCAGTTTGATGTTACGGAAAGCCTGCAGCTCAATGGCGGAATCAGGATTTCAGCTTTTGAGCAGGTAGGTCCGTCATCGCAAATAATTTATGATCAATTTACCGGTTTGCCGGAGGACACCATTATTTATGCTCCCGGGCAACACATAAAAACCTATGGTGGATTAGAGCCAAGGCTTATGGCGCGTTTCGCTTTGAACAGAACTTCTTCTCTCAAAGCTGCGGTAACAATTAACAATCAATATATACACCTGGTCTCTAACAACGGTACTACATTGCCCACAGATATTTGGGTACCAAGTTCGACCCTTGTAAAACCACAGATCGGGTATCAATATTCACTTGGTTTTTTTAAGAACTTTATGGAAAATGCAATTGAAACTTCTGTGGAAGTTTATTATAAGAAATTGTTAAACCAGATTGAGTACAGGGAAGGTTACACACCTACCCCCAATGAAAACCTCGAAGAGAGTTTTGTTTTCGGTGAAGGATCTTCTTATGGCATTGAGTTCTTTGTAAATAAAAAGTTAGGAGACTTCACCGGCTGGGTAGGATATACACTCGCTTTTACGGATCGTGTTTTTGAAGATCTTAATAAAGGAGAGGCTTTCCCATACCGATACGACCGGCGCCATAATGTTTCAGTGGTTGGATCATACCGTCTGAATGAACACTGGACCTTTGGTGCAACTTTCGTTTTCCAGACAGGCATTGCATTTACGTTACCTGATTCAAAGTATTTTATTGAAGGCAATATACTAACCTATTATAGTGGAGTAAACACTACCCGCTTACCGGCATATAACCGATTAGACATTGCTGCAACATATGAAGGCAGAAAAGACAGGAAGTTTCAATCGGGATGGAGTTTCTCCATTTATAATGTTTACAACAGGGCGAATCCTTACTTTATTTATACATCCTACGACGGTACATTCCTTCAGGATGAACAAATAACTGTTCAGGCAAAGCAAGTGAGTTTGTTTCCAATCATTCCATCTATTACCTACAATTTTAAGTTCTGATGCAGCAAGGGAAGATACTTAATAAGCTATTAAATTTGTTGCAGCGTACACTCGCCAGGTTTGGTGATAAGCCTACGTTCTCTTTCGGTTGGTATGGCAATATTTTGCTTTTGCAGATTTTGCTATTACTGACAGCCTGCGAGAAAGATATTACGATTGAAACCGGCAGTGGTGAAGCACAGTTTGTGGTAGAAGGATATATTGAATCAGGATTGCCACCTTACCTCTTACTCACCAAAACTACTGAATATTACTCTACGTTTTATCTTGATTCGCTTTCTGAAATCTTTGTGCATGATGCTGTGATTACCGTCTCTGATGGCACACAAACCATACAGCTTACAGAATTTAATATTGATACCCTGGGCACATCGATTTCAGCATATGTTGGATTTGGAATGATAGGTGAAGTAGGCAAAACCTATACACTAAATATTGAAACGGAAGGCAAACTGTTAACAGCCATTACTACCATTCCTCAGCCCTTACCACTTGATTCAATCTGGTATCAAACGGGAGCAGATCAGGACAACGACACGTTGGTAGAACTTATTTGCCGTTTTTCTGATCCTCAGGAATTAGGGCAGTATATCCGCTATTTTACCAGCGTTAATAATGAAAGATACTTACCCGGCTTTAACTCAGTATTCGAAGACGTATTAATTAATGGCAATACGTTTGATTTTCCTCTCGACAGAGGTGTAGACAGAAACGATACTGCAGCATTTGATAATTATGGACTATTCCGTAAGGGAGATACCATTTCCGTAAAATGGGCGGCTATTGATAAAGCGCACTTTGATTTTTGGCGCACTGTTGAATTTGAACTTGGTGGGCAGGGTAGTCCATTTGCTACACCGGTCATTATTCAGTCTAATATCAATGGTGGGCAAGGCATTTGGGGTGGATATTCATCAACCTTTAAATCATTAATTGTGCCTGAATAGTCAGCTTTCCGCCAGTACTCGCTTCTTAAATTCCAACCTTACAGAGTTGTATTGATGTTGATTCTTTTTACCGAGAAATTGTTTAAGGAAACTTTTTATTATGGATTTTTGTCTTTCAACCTGATCATAGAACAAAATAAAAACGCAAGATGAGCGATTCAAAAGTGCATAAATGTCTTATAGTAGGCTCTGGCCCTGCCGGTTATACAGCAGCTATTTACGCTTCGCGGGCAAATCTTTTCCCTGTAATGTATCAGGGGATAGAACCCGGAGGGCAATTGATGCTGACAACAGAAGTAGAGAATTATCCCGGCTATCCCAAAGGGGTGCAGGGTCCTGAAATGATGGAAGAGTTTCGACAACAGGCTGAAAGAATGGGGGCAGATATAAAATTTGGCTTGATCACCAAAGTGAATTTTGAAGGTCCCATACACAAACTTTATCTTGATTCCGGAGAAGAGTTGCTTGCCCATACCGTAATAATTGCTACAGGTGCAGCTGCGAAATGGCTCGGATTGCCATCAGAACAAAGGCTTAATGGGAGCGGGGTTTCAGCTTGTGCAGTTTGTGATGGATTCTTTTATAAGGGACAGGAATTGGCCATTGTCGGAGCCGGAGATACTGCCTGTGAAGAAGCCCTCTATCTTTCAAATTTATCTCCAATGGTTCATATGATCGTTCGAAGAGATAAAATGAGGGCATCTGCTGTCATGCAGGAGCGTGTTTTGAAGAATCCCAAAATTAAAGTCTATTGGAACAGTGAAACGATGGAAATATTGGGAGATAAATTGGTGGAAGGTGTTCGCATAATAAACAATGTGACTAACGAAGTCACCGATATTCCCGTAAAAGGATTTTTTGTTGCAATTGGGCATCAGCCGAATGCCTTGCCATTCAAAGATTACATTGATACAGATGAGCAGGGATATATTAAAACAATTTGCGGTTCAACCAGAACCAATGTGGCAGGGGTTTTCGCAGCCGGTGATGTACAGGATAAAACTTACAGGCAGGCTGTAACTGCAGCCGGATCAGGCTGTATGGCAGCACTTGATGCAGAAAGATATCTCTCTGCAATTGGGGTACATTAAAGCAGCTATCATTTTTTTAAGTTAAAAGCTTAGCTTTTGGTTATTCCCTTTTCATTAGAGGTCTGCCGGATAATTTAATTGACATGACGTGACGTTTTGCAAAAAAATTTCATGGAAATCCACGATTTACTACAAGGCGCATGCTATCGTTTATTGCTTAAATGTTATTGCCTGTAATGAAATCATAGGACTTTGACATCCTCATTGCCTCTCGGAGTATTATTCATGTTATTAAGTTGGTATATCGCACCTTATAAAATCCTGCATCATTCGGATTTCTTATCGATTCGTTTATCTTTGCGCGAACTTTAAAAAATCCTTAACATCATCAGGTATGAAGATAAGTATTGAATCAAAGCACCTCAGTGACGGGGTAGTTGTTTTGCAGCCGGAAGTATTCCAGGATGAGCGCGGTTTCTTTATGGAAACGTTCAGGCAGGATCAATTCAAAGAAATGGGTTTACCCCACGATTTCGTGCAACACAATCATAGCGGATCAGTTAAAGATGTGGTGCGGGGCTTGCATTTTCAATGGGAACCCGGAATGGGAAAGTTAATGCGGGTACCGGTAGGTGCTGCTTTCCTGGTAGCGGTTGACATACGTAAAGGATCTCCAACCTTTGGAAAGTGGTACGGTCGTGAGGTTTCTGCAGAAAATAAACTCATGATATACGCTCCTCCAAGTTTTGCCAGGGGTTTTGCAGTGCTGAGTGACTATGCTGAAATACAGTATATCTGTACAGGCATGTACAACAACAAAGGGGAGAGCGGTATCCGCTGGAATGATCCGGCAATTAATGTGGAATGGCCTGTAAAGAATCCAATTCTCTCAAAAAAAGATGAAGTGGCCCAGACGCTGGCAGAATGGAGTGCCCGACCGGAGTCAGATTTTTTCAAGTTCTGATGCTAACGGAAACCCGAATCAACATCATTAAAGTGCTGATTTTATTAAGTACGTTTTAAAAGATTCTTTCATAACAATTAATCAACTGATACAATGAAAATTTTAATTGCCGGTGGAGCAGGTTACATTGGTTCTGCGCTCATTCCGAAAGTGCTCGACAGAGGATACGAAGTAGATGTGGTGGATCTGCTTTGGTTTGGAAACAACCTTCCGAAGGAAGTGAAAGTGATTCAAAAGGATATTTTTGATTTGACCGAAAAGGAACTGGAAGGCTATGACGAAGTAATTTTCCTGGCCGGTCTTTCTAATGATCCCATGGCTGAATTTTCTCCAGCCAAGAATTTTGTAAGTAATGCTTCTTCACCAGCCTACCTGGCTTACATTGCCAAACGTGCAGGCGCAAAACGGTTTATTTATGCAGGTTCCTGTTCGGTTTATGGTTATACTGTAAATGAATTGTATGATGAAAGTTCTCCTGCTGTCTCAAACTACCCATATGGAATATCAAAGCTCCAGGGCGAGCAGGCAGTAATTCAAATGAGTGATAAGAATTTTTCTGTAATTGCTTTTCGTCAAGGCACGGTAAGTGGCTATAGCCCGCGTATGAGGCTGGATTTGATTGTCAATACCATGTTCAAAACCGCCGTTGCTACAGGAGAAATTATCATTAACAATCCATCTATCTGGCGCCCCATTCTTGCACTGCAGGATGCAACAAGCGCCTATATCCGTGCCATTGAATCTGCATCGGAAATTTCAGGCATTTTCAATATTGCTTCAGGAAACTATACAGTAGGAGAGGTTGCGGATTTTGTTAAGGAAGCCGTAGATACCAAAATGAAGAAGAAGATTAAATTGAATATCAAGAATGTGCAGGATTTTCGCAATTACAAAGTTACCAGTGAGAAAGCTACAAACATGCTGAGCTTTAAGCCGACACACAGTGTGGAATCAATTCTTGATGAACTCGTTCATAACTTTGATAAGTTCAAGGATTTTGAGAATCCAAATTACTATAACATTCAAGTCTTCAAGAAAATCTGATCGCAGTCAAAAATCAGGAATCGTACCATTCAGGTGAATTATTGAATTAAAATTGTAATCCTCAACAGGAAATTTTTTCTTCTATGAAAGTTGCAGTAATAGGCGCAAATGGCCAGCTCGGTACTGATGTTTGTGAAGTGTTTGCGTCAAAACATGAAATTTTTCCACTAACACACCAGGATATTGAGATAGCCGACATTGATAATGTAAAAAAAGTACTTGGAGAAATAAAAGCTGACGCTGTTGTATGTACTGCAGCAGCCCACAATGTTCCCAAGTGTGAAACGGATCCTGAAGGTGCTTTCAAAATCAATGGTATCGGTTCATTAAACCTTGCTAAAGTATCTGCTGACCTTGGCTATAAACTGGTTCAGTACTCAACCGATTATGTATTTGATGGCCGGAAACAGAAGCCATACGTAGAGACCGATGCAGTATTTCCTCAAAGTGTTTATGCGGTTACCAAATATGCCGGCGAGCAGTTTATTTTAAACTATTCTGAAAGGCATTTCGTAATTCGTGTATCCGGCATTTATGGTAAAGTGCCTTGCCGAGCAAAAGGAGGCAATTTCATCTCCACCATGGTGAAACTTTCTAAAGAGAAACCGGAAGTGCGCGTAGTGAAGGATGAAATTCTTACACCCACACCAACCAAAGAGATCGCCAAGAATACCTTATCACTCATAGAATCTGATGCATTCGATGTTTACCATATGACTTGTGAAGGGGAAGTATCATGGTATGAGTTTGCCCGGACTATTTTTGATACGCTTCAGTTAAAAACACCATTGTTTGAGGCCAGTGTAAAAGATTTCCCCCTGGTGGTAAAGCGACCTTTTTATTCCGTTTTAGAGAACGCAAATTTGAAAAAGATCAACCTCAATACAATGCCGCATTGGAAAGATGCACTTACCGCATTTCTGAAAGAAAATTATTAATAGCAGGTTGTTTGTCCAATGTGCTACACTTAAAAGATCAGCCTACTTAGAGCATGAAAATCGCCATTCTTGGTACACGGGGTATTCCTTCAGGTTATAGCGGATACGAAGCCTTTGCAGAAGAACTTGGTGTCCGCCTGGTCAACAGGGGACATGAAGTAACGGTCTATGCTCACAAAAATATGTTCACGGATTTCCAACCGGAATACCGTGGAATCAAGTTGAAGTATATCCCTTCAATGAAAGGGAAAAATACTTCGCAATTTTCGCATTCCTTTTTATCTACCTGGAAAGTAATTTTCTCAGGTACCGATGTTGTATTGTTTTGCAATGCAGCGAATGGGCCTTTTGGATTGTTGTTGAGTATGTTTGGTAAACGCAACTGTATCAATGTGGATGGCTTGGAATGGATGCGTCCGAAATGGAGCAATGCCGGCAAAAAGTATTTTTATTTCGGTGCCTGGTGTGCCACAAAGTTCTTTAATGTAGTAATTACGGATGCTAAAGGCATGCAGGATTATTATAAAAAGGAATTCAATTGTACCTCCACAGATATTGCCTATGGTGCTGATTTGAAATATGCTGAGAATCCTGATGCAATCCGTAAACTCGGTCTGGAACCATTTCAATATTATCTTATCGCTTCCAGGTTGGTACCCGACAATAATGCAGATATCATTGTAAAAGCTTTTTTGAAATCAAATTCGAAACGGGTTTTAGCGATAGCAGGTGGTACGGTCTACAAAAATCCATTTGAAGAAGAATTGCGTGCAATTGCTGATCCCGAGCGAATCAAATTTCTGGGTCATATTAATGACAGCACGCTGATTAAAGAACTTCATGCCAATGCGTATGCATATACACATGGTCATGAGTTTGGTGGCACCAATCCGGCATTGTTAAAAGGGCTGGCATATGGAAATTGTGTAATAGCATTAGATACCGTATTCAATCGCGAAGTATTAAAGGATGGGGAGTATGGCATACTTTATAAGAAAGACATAAGCGACCTGGCAGAGAAGATCAATAGCATCGATGGCGATGAAAATCTTGCCCAATCTTATCGCGATAAGTCCAGGATCAGGATAACAGAAAGGTATACCTGGGAACATATTACTGATCAGTATGAAGAGGTCTTTCACAAATTATTGAAAGGCGGGAAGTAGCTTTGCTTGACACGTGCCAGCTGAAAATTTTGTTGTATGTTGATACTTTAAGTTAGCAGCGGCATTTTAGGCTTTATTAAAGAATCATACTAATTTGGCATGTAACCAACGGTTGATGCAATCTTTGCGTCTACCTGTTATTCACCATGCTAATTCAAGCCTGCCTGCAACGATCTGTACATTGGCTAAGAACTTCGTTCTGTAAAACCATATTGGTTTGTGCAGCCTTGTCCTTTGTTTTCAATAGCAGCTACGCCCAATCTTATTTTCGCTTTTCAGGAAATCAGAAGAAGGTCACCATCCCATACAAATTTTATCGAAACCTGATTATTATTCCAGTGATGCTTAACGGCAAAGGACCTTTCAATTTTGTTTTGGACACAGGCGTTGGCGTTTTTACGATAACAGATCCGGCAATTAAAGACCTGCTAAAGCTAAAGCTTGGAAAAGAAATAATTATCAAAGGACTTGGTGAATTGGATGGTGTAAAAGCCGCAATGGTTGGCGGTATTTCAGTTTCCATGCATGGAATTGAAAGCCTCCCTATGACAGCAGTCATATTTCATGAGGATCCGTTCCTGTTGTCGACCTATCTTGGAATTAAAGTTACCGGAATTGTGGGCTATGAATTCTTTAGCAGTTTTGTGGTAAAAATAAATTATATCGAAAAAGTGTTGAGCATATACGATGTGGCTCATTTTAGTCCCGGCAAAAAGTATCAGGCATTACCCATTGAGATCAGATCAAATAAACCATTTATCAAGGGAAGTTGCTTGCTGGAAAGTATGGAAGAGATACCACTGGACCTGTTGATCGACACAGGCGCCGGATTCCCGTTATCGCTGCAACGATTTTCTGATAGTCGCCTGGTTGTTCCGGAAAAAAGGCTGGAAACAACGCTTGGACTCGGTTTGAATGGGATTGTTCATGGTAACCTTGCCCGTACCAATAGTCTGACGATTGGAAATTATACGTTTAACCAGGTGGTAACCTCATTTCCTGATTTTGACAATTGGGGTAGTAAGTCTGAATCCAGCAAGCGAAATGGAAGCATTGGCAATTTCTTACTGAAAAGGTTTAGTATCATCTTCGATTATAATAACTCAAAAATGTACATCAAACCCAATTCGAGGATAAATGACTCCTTTGATTATGACCGGGTAGGTATTGAAGTTGTTGGTGGAGGAGCGAATTATAATCGTTTCATAATTTTCCAGGTAAAGCCTAACTCTCCGGCAGCAGAGGCAGATATTAAGCCGGATGATGAATTGGTGGAGATTAACTTTCAACCTGTAAAAAACATGGAACTGGGTAATATTGACAAGATACTTAGCGATCCAAAAACCAAAAACATCATGTTGAAAGTAATTAGCGGCGAGGAATTCAGATACATCTTTTTGAGAATGAAAGATCTTATTTAGACTTGAAGTATATTAATTCAGACTAAGCATATTTCATCCCCGGATAACCAAAATACCGCCTGTATAATCCAATCTGACCAATGGTATAGGCTTCATGATGGGCAATAAATGCGATAAGTGCTTCAATGGTGTCGCCTGTAGGCACAGGAAAAGCGAGCTTCTCATTCAATGCATCAGCTGTTAGCATCTTAATTTTTGCTAGTAAGAGGTCAGAAATTGTATCCCAATCCTTCGTTAACTCCAGTTGATCTGGATAATCGGCATGCTTTTGAATGCCTTTTCGCTCTGCAAATAGTTCAGGAAAAGGTTCTTGCACCCGCAGACCCAGTACATTTGCTAAAAAATATCTGCTGGATACCAGGTGCCCGGTAAGCCATGCCACATGGTTGGTATTGGTACTGATTTGACGCTTAGCGTCATGATCAGAAATACCGATCACCGCATTATGAAAAAGTATAGTTTGTA
Organism: Chitinophagaceae bacterium; assembly: GCA_016704325.1. GTDB lineage: Bacteria > Bacteroidota > Bacteroidia > Chitinophagales > UBA10324 > JACCZZ01. The sequence goes on along the minus strand of JADJAG010000001.1, from coordinate 265,528 downwards.
ACTCGAGTTGAGCTATCAACGGATTCAATTCCGGTACCAGTCCTTTGTTTTCCATGCAAACTTGAGGTCGTAATCTTATGTTAAACGCCTGCAAAATAAACAGAAAAAAGTCTGAATGGCAGACCAAGTTAAATGAATAAGGGAACTAAATGATCTCGGCCACAACAAAAGTACTTCCACCCACATAAATAGTATCCGGAGCAATTGCATTCTTTTTAGCTGCTTCGTAGGCCAGGGATACAGAATCATAGGATTTGCCAAATAAACCATGTTCCGCAGCAGACATTTGTAATGTTTCTGCATTCAGTCCCCTTGGGATATCCGGTCTACAAAAATAATAGGTTGCATTTTCGGGAAACAGGCGCAGAATGCTTTGTAGATCCTTGTCCTGAACAAAGCCAAGTACAAAATGCAATTGACCCGGCGAATCCTTCATGAGTTGCCTGATTGAGCAGGACAGACCAGCTTCATTATGCGCTACGTCGGCAATAATTTTAGGCATTGTCGATAGAATATCCCATCGTCCCCGAAGTCCCGTAAGCAGTCTAACTTTCTGAAGTGCTTCAAGACATTTTGTTTCATCCAATCGTAATCCAAGTAGCAATAATTGCCTTTTTGCTTCCATAATAGTCAGCATGTTCAACTCCTGGTATTGGCCTAACAGATCAAGCTGAACTGTTATAGAAGGGTCATCCCTGTGGCAAAGTTCAATTTCGTTGAAAGACTCATTGACCTTCAGGCTGATCAATTGCCATTGTTCGTCAGCAAAGGTGATGGAAGCATTATTTTCTTCGGCAGTCTGTCTGAAAATATCGGCTGTTTCCGGATTGCTTTCACCAATAACTACCGGTACAAACGGTTTGATAATGCCCGCTTTTTCAATGGCTATTTTTTTCAGAGAATCCCCAAGCAAGTCAGTATGATCATAACTCACATTGGTAATAACTGAAAGGAGGGGAGTAATCAAATTAGTGGAATCGAGTCTTCCCCCAAGGCCGGTTTCAATGATTGCAATATCCACCTCTTCCTGCCTGAAATAATCAAAAGCTAAACCCACTGTCCATTCAAAAAAGGAGCAACCAATCAATGCAATGGCTGGCTGGTACTTCTCAACGAAATCCACAACACGAGTTTCAGGAATCATTTCTCCGTTTATCCTGATACGTTCTCTGAAATCTTTTAAATGTGGTGAGGTATACAAACCGGTCTTATAGCCATTCTGTTGCAACATAGCTGCAAGCATATGACTGGTAGAACCTTTGCCATTTGTTCCGGCAATATGAATGCTTCTTAAAACCATGCTCAGGGTGGTTCAGGAGGCTGCAAAGGCGAATGGTGTTGGTTAAATCGCTCTTATATGCAGCTTTGCCGATGCGTGAATACATGGGCAGCTGCTTATACAAATATGCTATGGTCTCTTCATAATTCATTTTGTGCGATCCTTTGCAAAAGTATATTTTTGGCTGGTTTAAAATAATGATCTGTTAATGGCGTTCAGCAAACGGCTGGAAACTTTGAATAGATTTGGTTGCAAAGAACGCTAACAAAAAAATAATCCTTGAAGAAACTCATTACCCATCTCTTTTTGCAATGGACAATGTTGTTGACATTATTGCCAATAGCGTATTCACAAACAGGCGGTGATGAAGTATTCCTGTTTCTGAATGAATCACCATCAGCCCGGATAACTGCTATGGGAGGCAATTTTATTTCCGTATTCGATGATGACCCGGCTTTAGGATATCAGAATCCTGCTTTGCTAAATGGTTCCATGCATAACAGGCTTTCAATTAACTTCCAGGATAATGTTGCTGATATCACCAAAGGTTATGCAGGTTTTGTTCATTCTTTTGACAACCTGAAAACTACTTTTAATGCAGGAATTCAGTATGCCAACTATGGCGATTTTACTGCTACAGATGAAATTGGCAATATCACCGGCGAATTCAATGGTGCGGAATATGCATTTACAATAGGTGCAGGCCGTCAGTATATCGAACGATTTTCATATGGTGCTAATATTACTTTCATCAGCTCACAATTTGAGTCATACCATTCAAACGGTGCTGCCTTATCACTCGCGGGTGCTTATCATGATTCCGCACAGGGATTTACTGCTACAATTATGTTTAAAAATGTGGGCACGCAGTTTAAGACCTATACAAGCGGTAACAAGGAACCACTTCCTTTTGATATTCAGGCCGGGATTTCTAAGAGATTAACACATACCCCTTTTCTTTTTTCATTGGTGTTGCACGACCTGTACCGGTGGGACCTTCGATATAATGATCCAAATGAAAGTGATCAAAGCGCAATTATCATAGACTCCTCGCAGGTAACCAATGAGAAAAGCTATTTTGTAGATAATCTATTCCTTCATACCATTATCGGGACTGAAATTTATATTGGAAGAAACGTCCGTATCAACATTGCTTACAACCATCAACGCAGGCAGGAATTAGCTGTTGAACTTAGAAAGGGACTTTCAGGATTTAGCTTTGGTGCGGGTGTTAGAATCAACCGATTCAATGTAAGCTATGGAAGGGCAATCTACAATGTTGCCGGTGGAATAAATCACTTCAGCCTTGGAGTAAACCTGGATGAACTTTTTGGTAAAAAGATGTAATTGGAAATGTTATGATGGTAAAAAATAGTACGCTTGCAATTGTGCTTTCCGGTGTCGTTCTTTGACTTCAAAGCCATCTAAATATTTGCAGCCAACCAGGTGAATCATAGAGACGCAACTGCCTAAAAATATAAATTATAAATTCCGTTAGCGCCTTTTATGTGTTTAAATATTCCTGTTATTTTCTTTCTGCTTATTTTGCCACATGCAATCAATTATTATTGCCATTGACGGACCCTCATCCAGCGGTAAAAGCACACTGGCAAAGCAATTGGCAGCCACTCTTAAGTATAACTATGTTGACTCCGGCGCATTCTATCGCGCAGCAACCCTTTACTTTCATGAGTTGGGCCTTGATCTGCAACAGCATCAGCAATTGATCGCTGCGCTTAAAGATATTCACATTAGCAATTCCTATAACCCTTCAACTGATAAATGGCAGACTTTTTTGAATGGTAGAAATGTGGAATCAGAGATTCGGGGAATTACCATCTCAAACCTTGTAAGTGAAGTAAGTGCAATACCGGAAGTGCGGAGTTTTATAGTTTCAAAACTAAGGCGTTATGGAAATGAAAAAGGGATAGTTATGGATGGCCGTGATATCGGTACGGTTGTTTTTCCTGATGCGGAACTGAAAATATACATGACTGCTGACGAAAAAGTCAGGAGTGAACGCAGATTCAGGGAACTGAAAAGTAAAGGGGTTGAAGTGACGGAATCACAAATTTCCGAAAACCTTGCAGGCCGTGATTTGTTAGACAAAACCAGGGTAATGGCTCCACTGAGGAAAGCTGACGATGCCATCGTTTTGGATAATACAAACCTGACAAAACAGCAGCAACTTGAACAGGTATTAAAACTTGCCCGATTAAAAATTTCTGAACGCAATTAACACGGCATTCAACTGCCTTTGAAAAAATGATAGTCACAATAGATCAAAATAGCGGTTTTTGTTTTGGAGTGGTATATGCAATCCAAATGGCGGAAGATGAACTTGATTCTGGCGGACAGCTCTATTGTCTTGGAGATATTGTTCATAATGATGTAGAAGTAAATCGGCTGACAGCCAAAGGACTAAAAATTATTAATCATGAGGACCTTCGATCACTCCATGATTGTAAAGTGCTGATCAGGGCACATGGGGAGCCTCCACAGACCTATATCACTGCAATGGAAAACAATATCCAGCTGCTGGATGCTTCTTGTCCTGTAGTGCTGAAACTGCAAAACAGGGTGAAACTGGCGTATGATAAGCTGATTGACAATAATGCCCAGATTGTGATTTATGGTATACCCGGTCATGCAGAAGTAAATGGTTTAATGGGGCAGACCGACCAGAATGGCATTATTGTAACAACGGAAGAAGACCTTGATAAGCTTGACTATTCGAGGCCTATCGTTTTCTTCTCACAAACAACCAAGAGCACTGAGAAATTTTACCGGATGAAAAACCTGATCGAGCAGCGTGCTGCAAATGCGGGAAATAACAATGTACGGTCAAATGATACAATCTGCCGGCAAGTGTCAAACCGGGAGCCTCAATTAAGGTTATTTGCTGCAAAGCACGAGGTTGTGATTTTTGTAAGCGGGAAGAAAAGCTCAAATGGAAAAGTTTTATATGGTGTTTGTAAATCTGTAAATCCAAATACCCATTTTATTACCGATGATAGCGAGTTGCAGGATGAATGGTTTATAAATGCCGATAGTGTTGGGATTGGTGGGGCAACATCAACACCATTATGGCAAATGGAGAAAGTAGCTGAAACAATCAGGAGCAAGCATGCCAATAAATCTCTCCCCTGACTTAGGGTAATATAATTGCAGGCGGTTTAGTTGGATCTGATGAAACTTTGAATCCATTGAAATTGCTCTTCGTAACTGCCGCAGCATCATCTGATTGCCACAATATTAACCTGTCACCCGGTAAGGTGCATTTTTACTGAACTATTTGTCGTTTTCCTTAATTCATTTACCTTTGCAATCCCGTTCAAAAAACACGGGAAATCTCACCACAAAAGGAGGACACAAAAATTGGAAGAAAACAAAAACGAAATTCCACAAACAGAAACTACCAACGAAACACAAAATGGAGTATCCACTCCTGAAATGGAATCACCCGCAGCACCGGTAATTATTGAAACATCGCACGATGATTTCGACTGGAATGTATCAAAGCGCAATGTCAAAACATATACAAAGGACGAGCGCGAAAAACTAGAGGAAATTTACAGCAATACTTTCGTAACGATCACGGATAATGAAATCCTGAAAGGTACCGTTGTGTCGTTAACGCCAACAGATGTGGTACTGAACATCGGATTCAAATCTGATGGGCTTGTGCCGCTTTCTGAATTTCGTGATATGCCCGAATTGAAAGTGGGCGACGAAGTGGAAGTGCTGGTTGTTGAAAAAGAAAATGTAAAAGGCCAGTTAATGCTGTCCCGTAAGAGTGCGAAGATGGAACGCGCCTGGGAACGAATTGTGAATGGTTATAAGACCGGCGAAATTGTGACCGGTACCATCACCAGCAAAACCAAAGGAGGTCTTATCGTTGATTTGTTCGGATTGGAAACTTTCCTTCCGGGTTCTCAGATTGATGTGAAGCCTATTACAGATTATGATTCTTACGTAGGCAAGATGATGGAATTCAAGGTCGTAAAGATCAATGAAACCATCAAAAATGCTGTGGTGTCTCACAAAGCATTGATTGAAGGTGACCTTGAAAATCAGCGCCAGGAGATCATTTCCAAGTTGGAAAAGGGCCAGATCCTGGAAGGAACTATCAAAAATATCACTGACTTCGGTGCATTTATTGACCTGGGTGGATTAGATGGATTATTGTACATAACAGATATATCATGGGGCAGAATTAGCCATCCGACGGAGGTGCTGAAACTCAACCAGAAGTTGCAAGTTGTTGTACTCGATTATGATGAAGAGAAAAAGCGCATTTCTCTTGGCCTGAAACAATTAACTCCGCAACCATGGGATGTCCTTGATGCTGCAATTGTAGTAGGTTCCAAAGTGAAGGGCAAGATTGTTAATATTGAAGATTATGGAGCTTTCCTTGAAATTCAACCCGGAGTAGAAGGACTTATCCATGTATCTGAAATATCCTGGAGTAATACACCAATTAACTCTAAGGAATACTTTAAAGTAGGGGATGAGTACGAATCAATGGTCGTTACAATGGATCGTGCTGAGCGTAAAATGTCGTTAAGCCTGAAACAACTGACCAAAGATCCATGGAGTGATATTGAACAAAAGTATCCTGTTGGTACCCGCACTAAAGGCGTGGTTAAGAATGTCAGCGGCTATGGTGTATTTGTTGAATTGGAAGATGGTATCACCGGGTTTGTTCATATCTCTGACCTTTCCTGGGTTAAGCGCATTCATCATCCCAATGATGTTACACGCGTGGGGAATGATCTTGAAGTAGTAGTACTTGATATCAATAAAGAAGAACGGAAACTTTCGCTGGGACATAAGCAAGTGGAAGAAGATCCATGGGATACTTTCGAAAGTGTTTTCCCAATGGGTTCAGAACACCAGGGTACCATTATCAAGAAAGATGATAAAGGAGCCATTGTGCTCATGCCTTACGGACTCGAAGCTTTTGCGCCTTCAAAGCATCTGAAGAAGGAAAATGGTAAAGCAGTAGAGGTAGATGAAACGTTGCCGGTAAAAGTATTGGAGTTTGATCGAGGCAATAAAAAGATTATCGTTTCACATGCTAAAGTATGGGAGGAAAAAGTAGAGAAGGATAAAGAAGAAGTGCGTGAGAAGAAATCGGTGGAGCGTAAAGATCAGCGTACAGAATTGAAAAACATCAATCGCAAAGTTGAGAAGTCAACACTCGGCGATTTAGGTGTCCTTTCTCAGTTAAAATCAAAGATTGAAAAGGGAAATGCTGATGCTAAATTGGAAGCTGATGCTGAACTGGAAGCATCGGATGATGGCACACCTTCAACTCCTGTTACCGATACAACAGCGGAAACACCATCTGATGAGCCTTCAAAAGTAGACTAGCCGATCGTTAATTTGAAATAGGGAAAGTCCTGGCAATTAGCCAGGACTTTTTTTGTGCTTCCACTAATAATTCTTATCAACTCAACCCATTGTAGTTTTTGCAACCTGCGAAAAAGAGCCCCCGCTTTATCCAATTGCATTAACAATGGCTAACAGGCGCAATGCTTGGTTTTAATACAAGCACTTTCATTTTCCATTGAAACAAAATGTCTAAAAAATCAGGACTGTTATTTAGAACAATTCCAAATAAAGTCTTTCCTTTGCTTCTTTAGATTGAATCTAAACAAGCAGCATTGAAATCCATTCTCTTCTTTCTATTGATTGTCACATTTCCGGCTCTATCGTCTGCCCAAACACCGGTTTCTGACACCTCACAACTATTCTCATTAAGTAAACTTTCGTTGAGTGCTTATGGCTCGATGGTCTATCAACATTTTAACTGGCAGACCTTTAGAGATAAAAACAATTCCATTGACAATGAGCGGTTAGTAATTGAACCGGAATATGCTTTCACGAAGAGACTCTTCCTTGAAATTGAGATTGAATTTGAACACGGAGGAACGGGTGTCACCATGGAGTTTGACAATGAAGAAGAATTCGGAGAATTCGAAATTGATGTGGAAAAGGGTGGGGAAGTGCAGTTGGAGGAGTTGCAGCTATCCTATCAGATCAATTCACATTTTTCTTTGAAAGCCGGACGGATACCGGTGCCCGTTGGATTGGTCACTTCCAATTTTATGCCTGTAGACTATTTTTCTACGACATATAATAGTGTTGAAAGCGTATTACTGCCAACAAAATGGTATGAAAACGGGCTTGGTTTGGAATTTTTATTTGGCGGCAATAATCAGTTTCATGGAGAAATTCTTCTTGTCAATGGCCTGGATGCATCCGGATTCAGTTCTGCGAACTGGGTACGAAATGGCTATCAACTGAAGTTTGAGACTGTAAGTGCAGATAATTTTGCATTCGTTAGTCGGCTTGATTACCGTTTGCCAAATTCATTAAGCATCATTGGCTTAAGTGCTTACTATGGTAATAGTGCAGGGAACCGCCCGAAACCTGATATGGAGGGTCCCGCATTTGTGGGTTTTTACGATGCTCATGCAGAACTGTTTTTGAATGCGCTGACCTTGAGAAGCCTGGTGCTTTTTGGTACGCTCACCCATGCAGATGAAGTTTCGGAAGCAAACCGCAATTTGTCTAATAACCTGAATGCCAAGAGAACACCGGTGGGCAGTGCATCACTTGGCTATTACCTGGAAGCCGGTTATAACATACTATCCTTTTTTCCAGCAAAGAAATCAATACTTAATGTGTTTAGTGGCTTTTACTATTATGATACAATGGCTGCGGTGACAGGAGATGTCTTCGATAATCCAAGATGGCAGAGAAATGAAGTGCGGGCCGGTCTTCAATACATTTTTAATAACCAGGTCAGCGCAAAAGCAGATTATGCCCATCGCTGGCTCGGCATACCGGAAGATAACATAGAAGATACTTACACCATCGGATTTGGCTTTCAATTCTAAACTTAAACCCCTAACAATAACTATGACAAATACACTGCTGAAATTTCAAAAAGCGCTGTTTATTTTAAGCCTGACCCTCTTCATTGCATCTTGCGCAAATGATGACAACATTGACACATCCGTTAAGTTCGACGCAACACAGGTACTCGAAAATATACCTGTAAATGTAATTACTGCGACCTACACTGACCTGGATCTTGGCGCTGAAAATTTAGTGATAGCCGTGGAAGAACTCGCAGCAAATCCCACTTCAGGTAATCTGCTTGCAGCACAATCAGCCTGGCGACTTGCGCGCACACCCTGGGAACAATCAGAAGGATTTCTATTTGGCCCGGTTGAGACCGAAGGTATTGACCCTTCTATAGATAGTTGGCCGGTGAATACTGTGGACCTGGATGCCGTACTGGCCAGTGCAGCAGTATTAACTAAGGATTATATTGATGGTCTTGATGGCACACTAAAAGGATTTCACACTACAGAATACCTGCTTTTCGGAACTGATGGCAACAAGCAACCCGGCGATATTACCATCCGTGAATTTGAATACCTGAAAGCAGTTACCCAAAGCCTTCAAGGGGCCACGAAACAATTAGCGGATTCATGGAGTCCCGCTGGAGAGAATTTTCAAATGAATCTGATAAATGCCGGCAAATCAGGAAGTATCTATCCAAGTCAGAAATCTGCGCTGCAAGAGCTCGTTAATGGAATGATTGGTATTGCTGATGAAGTAGGGAATGGAAAAATCAATGATCCTTTCAGCCAGGAGAATCTTTTATATGAAGAAAGCAGGTTCAGTAATAATTCAAAGGCAGACTTCGCCGATAACATCAGGAGTATCGAAAATGTATATACGGGATCTCTTGACGGGACTTCGGCTGAAGGATTTTCAGATTTTGTTATAGAACAGGATAAGGAATTGGATACCAAAGTAAAAAGTCAGATAGCTGATGCAATTGAAAAAATAGAGAGTATTCCGGGCACATTTGGTGAAGCAGTCTTTAATAACAAGCCCGCTGTTCAGGCAGCGCAAGATGCTGTGCGACTGCTGCAGCAAACATTGGAAAGCGAGGTGAAGCCATTACTTGATAAGTTGTAGTAAAAGGGCTTTTGTAAAATCGATATAACTCTGGCTTGCCAGTATAATTACGGATGCATGATGCCATTTAAATTACTTATGAATCAAGAGATACTATTCGCTGAAAATAATGAACATCAATTGATAAAGCATTGCAAGCGAGCTCGATTTTATTTTATTGATACCATTGTCCTGTTTTCAATAGCATTCTATAGAAAGAAATTTATACTATTGTTTTTAATCTCTATCGGTTTGTCCGCATGCACTAAAGACCCTGCTGCGCCCAATCCTGATTTTACGGAAGAAGAGTATTACGCAGGCGGAGCTACTACTGTTTTTGATGTCAGTAGTGCAGCATTCTCCGGACCAGCCACAAATTTGTCGGCCGAACGCTTATTGCTCCATATGGAAGGCGATGCCGCGTTTGAGGCGACTTTTGTTACTGCACCGGCACCTGTTAATAGTGGCTTGGGGCCGGTTTACAACCAGTCAGCCTGTAATAGTTGCCATGTACTTGACGGCAGGGGAGCAGAACCCTCTGTATTCAGGTTAAGCAAAACAGGATTTGATACTAATGGCGGCCCATTAGCTATTCCCGGTTTTGGAGGGCAGCTTCAAAATCTTGCTGTTGCATCTGTTGTGGCCGAAGGTGAAGTAATCATGCAATATGAAGCGTTACTAAAGTATTTTGATGATGGCGATCAAATAGTACTACAGCAGCCAATTTATTCTTTCATCAATCTTTACCAACCATTGCCAAACGGATTCCATTTTTCTCCACGTGTGGCTCCTCCGGTTTTTGGCTTAGGGTTGCTTGAAGCAATTGCAGATGAGGATATTTTAAAATATGCCGATCCATTTGACCTCGACAAAGATGGAATTTCCGGTAAACCAAACTATGTTTGGAACCAGGAAACCCTTTCCGCCACACTTGGGCGTTTTGGATGGAAAGCAAATCAACCTTCTTTGCTGCAACAAACTGCTGCAGCCTATAATGAAGATATGGGTATTACAAATAAACTGTTTCCCGAAGAATCATCGAAGTTACAAATGCAATACGACGGAATGCAGGATGACGTTGAACTGACAAACGAGCTCCTTAATGCTGCAACTTTCTACGTTCAGACCATTGCAGTACCGGCACCTCGAAATTTGGAAGATCCTGAAGTAATTGCCGGTAAAAAAGTATTTATGGCAGCAAAGTGCAATAGCTGCCATGTACCCAGGCACCAAACCGGAATTATGACGCAGCCGGAGTTAGCTAATCAAATCATCTATCCATATACTGACCTGTTGCTCCATGATATGGGAATTGAACTTGCAGATAACAGGCCGGATTTTCAAGCTACTGGAAGTGAATGGCGGACACCACCACTTTGGGGTATTGGCCTGACACAAATAGTGAACGGACATCAGCGATTTTTACATGATGGAAGAGCAGGCAGTTTGATGGAAGCTATTATGTGGCATGGCGGAGAAGCCACTGGTTCAAGAGATTATGTTAAGAAAGCCAGTCAAAAGGAACGTGAACAATTGATAAAATTCCTGGAAGCGCTATAGCTTTCTATATCTCTTTTTTCATCTTCAATAGCAAATATTCCAGTAATATGGATTCTTAAAACGCTTCTTAAAGGCATAAGGCGCACAGATGACATGGACTTGACTAAGAAATATAGCTTTGCACAGTGGTGCGCCATTATTAAGTTATCCGTATTTCATTTTATATCTTCCTTTAGTGAATAGTTAAGGATTAGTATTCGAAGTACTTTTACAAAAATCAACAACTGAAATATGAACTATTGGCTGGTAAAATCAGATCCTGAAACTTACGGTTGGCTGGAATTGGTGAAGGATAAGAAAACGGAATGGACCGGTGTCAGGAACTATGCTGCAAGATTGCATCTGAGGGCAATGAAAAAAGGAGACCTGGTATTGTTTTATCACAGTCAGAAAAGTCAATCTATAATAGGCATCGCAAAAGTTTCAAAAGAATTTTTTGATGATTCGACAGCGTCCGAGCCCGGTTGGATTGCTGTTGAGCTTACTTCCGTTAAACAACTGGCAAATCCTGTTACACTATCGGAGGTAAAAAAGATGAAGGGGTTAGAAAAATTTCCGTTGGTAACTATTTCAAGACTTTCAGTTATGCCGGTGACTGCAGTCGAATTTGATATAATATTGAGTATGGGCAAAACCAAGATGTAGCATTGCGATTTTTTTCGTAGCCAACAATGCAATCAATCATTGACCAGTTGCCGCCAGTTAAATATCTACCGCCTGCCTATAATTAATATTATGTTAAGTATTAAAATTTGGCATTTTAGACTAAGTTCTGCGTCATTTTCTTCACAAAAAAAATCCGGCTACTATTGCCGGATTCCCTTTTTCATTGATATTAATGCCTACCCTTTGGCTGCGTCAATCTGCCGCTTGATGTCATCCAGCTTTTCAGTCATATTTAACCTGGCATATAACTCCTTCAATGCAATCATGGTATCCATATCCTTTGGATCCTGTAAATGTGCATTCTCCAGGTATGGTAATGATCTCCTGAAAGTTGCATCTCGCTGTACTTTCAATAAGTCATATTGCTTCTGCTGATTCAGGTCCAGCTTATTCATTGTATTATTAAGTTCAACAGCCTGGTTATAGTACATAGCTCCCAACCGGTATTGCGCATCAAAGCTATTGGGTTCAATAGCTATTGCCTGTTCATAGGTCTTTCTGGCATTAGCCGTGTCCTTCTTTAACTCATAAATATTGGCAAGCTGAACATACAAGGGAACAAATTTTGGGTCCTTCTCAATGGCTTCCTTGAGCTTCACTTCTGCCTCATCAAAGCGCTTTGAAAATAAGTACACATTCAATTCCTGAATCATTAGCCCTTTATCGTTTGGATATAAGGCAGTTCCCTTTGAAATAATCGCAATGGCCTTGGCTGTATCTCCCATTCCTACGTACAATTCACCCATACTGGCATATATATCAGGTTGAGAAATGCCTTTATCCAATAATGACTGATACAAAACTTCTGCCTCACCGTATTTCTTCAGCTTTGTTGCAGCATGAGCAGCATACAAGGTGGCCAATGTATCTACCGTCTTAGTTTGGAATGTTTTGTTAATGTATTCATACACATCTGCAGACTGCTTAAATGAATTGTATGCCAATTGGTAATTCTTTTCATTGTATGGAGTAACTCCTTCATTAAAAGAGCTTAAGGCACATTCCTGTAACCCTGCCTGAAGCTGATCTTTGTACTCATTCTTACCTCCGGCACTCACTTCCATTGACTTTTCAAAAGACCTGATCGACTCCGGTAAAGCATCAGGATTGTTCTTCTTAAAACTACTATCATTATATATTGCCAGGTAAATTGATCCCCTGTAAAACCAGGTTTTAGGCCATGTACTTGTCTTGGGATCATTTATTGCCTGATTTATGGCTGTTTTAGCCTCTTCAAACTGGCCGTACTTAACATAATTCCAAGCGCTTACTACTTGTGACGACTGGGAAAATACTGTTCCGACACAAACAGTAATCAACAAAACTAACGACAGTGCTTTTTTCATGACGAACTTAAAGTTTGGTTATAGTATTATTAATTCGGACTAAACATGTCTCCTTGTTTTTCATTTGATTTGTTACCTGCATCACCTTCATTATCAATATCTTTATCAGGCTCCATCTCAATCTTTGCTACACTCGCAATTTCATCATTTGCTGTGAGTTTAATCAGCCTTACTCCTTGTGTAGCTCTTCCAATTACTTTTACATCAGAAACTGACATACGAATGGTCACACCTGTTTTATTGATAATCATCAGGTCATCCAGATTCGTGACATTCTTTATTGTAACCAGTGTACCGGTTTTAGGGGTAATATTTAGTGTTTTCACGCCTTTCGCTCCTCTGTTGGTTATGCGGTATTCATCAATATCTGTTCTCTTGCCATATCCTTTTTCTGATACCACCAGAATTGACTGCTCTTTATCATCTTTATCGACACAAATCATACCAACCACTTCATCCGTTTCGGCACAATCAATACCAATTACGCCTGCGGCATTTCTGCCCATGGGCCTGACTTTCTCTTCATTAAACCGGATTGCTTTTCCCGACTTAACCGCCATCAAAACTTCCTTCTTACCGTCTGTCATCTTTACCTCCAGCAGTTCATCACCTTCACGAATAGAGATTGCATTAATACCTGATGACCTAGGTCTGCTAAATTCTTCTAAGGTAGTCTTCTTGATAATTCCCTTCTTTGTACAGAAAATGAGATAATTGGAAGCCAGGAATTCCGGGTTATCAATCTTCTTCACGTTAATTACAGCCCGTATCTTATCATCAGTAGGCAGGTTAATCAGGTTTTGTATAGCCCTTCCTTTAACGGTCTTGTTGCCTTCCGGTACTTCATATACTTTCATCCAGTAGCATCGTCCTTTTTCCGTGAAGAAAAGCAGGTAATTATGATTTGATGCAATAAACAGGTGCTCAATAAAATCTTCCTCGCGCGATCCACTTCCCATCGAGCCCTTTCCTCCCCTGTACTGCCGCTTATAACTGGATAATGTAGTCCGCTTCATATACCCCAAATGGCTGATGGTGATTACCATTTCTTCGTCAGCAATCAGGTCCTCTATATTCATATCCTCCGCGGAATACACAATTTCGGACCTGCGCTCATCACCATATTTCTTCTTCATTTCATTCATCTCATCGCGAATGATATCCATCCTGAGCTTTTCGTCTGATAGAACATCTTTGTAGTATTCGATGGTTTTCATCAGTTCTTTATATTCTTCGCGAATCTTGTCGCGTTCAAGGCCTGTCAATCTTTGTAACCGCATTTCCAGGATAGCCTTAGATTGAATCTCAGTCAGGCTAAATTGTGTCATCAATCCTGTCTGTGCCTCATCCGGCGTTTTCGAAGCCCTGATCAATGCAATTACTTCATCAAGATGATCAAGAGCTATCAGCAAGCCCTCTAAGATATGAGCCCGTCTTTCGGCTTCGGCCAATTCGAACTTAGTTCGTCTTACAACTACTTCATGGCGGAAATCAACAAACACACTGATCATTTCTTTCAGGTTCATTTGTTTGGGCCTTCCGCCTACCAGGGCTATATTATTTACGCTGTATGAATTTTGAAGTGGCGTAAAATTATACAGTTGATTCAGCACTACATTTGGAATTGCATCTCTCTTTAGCTCAATTACAAGTCTAATTCCATCCCTGTCTGATTCATCGCGACATTCAGAAATGCCATCAATTTGTTTTTCTACCATCAACTCATGGATCTTGAGATGAACCATGGCTTTATTTACCTGGTAAGGAAATTCAGTTACTATAATCCTTTCCTTTCCATTCTTTAATGTTTCAAAAACTGTTTTTGCCCTTACTACTACCTTACCTCTACCGGTTAGCAATCCCTGCTTCACACCATCATAGCCATAAATGGTACCACCGGTTGGAAAATCAGGAGCCTTCACAAACTTGATCAATTCTTCTACTGCAATATCCCTGTTCTCGATATAGGCATTGATTCCATCTATTACTTCAGAAATATTGTGCGGCAGAATATTAGTCGCCATTCCAACTGCAATACCTGATGAACCATTGACCAGTAAATTTGGAATGCGGCTTGGCATTACCGTCGGTTCCTTTAACGTATCATCAAAGTTGAATTGAAAATCTACTGTGTCTTTGTCAATATCCGTCATCATATCCTCGGCAATCTTTTGCAGGCGCACCTCCGTGTACCTCATTGCTGCAGGCGGATCATTGTCAAGAGAACCAAAGTTACCCTGACCATCTACCAAAGGATAGCGCATAGACCACCATTGAGCCATTCGAACTATGGCATCATAGACAGAGGCATCACCGTGCGGGTGGTATTTTCCAAGCACCTCTCCCACCAGACGGGCAGATTTCTTATAAGGCCGATTGGAAGCCAGCCCCAATTCATTCATTGCGAAAAGGATACGGCGATGAACAGGTTTTAAACCGTCCCGTGCGTCAGGAATAGCCCTTGCTACAATTACCGACATCGAATAATCGATGTAGGCTGTCTTCATTTCTTCTTCAATATTTACCTGGATAATTTTCTCTCCGTTTGCCATTCTAACTAATTAGTTTTCAAGGAATAATAGTCTCAATTGTAAGCCCTAAACCTGGCTAAAATTTGAGACTACGAAGGTAAGCAATATTGAGTATGATAAATCGGCAAAAGGTCACGAAATACCCCTGTGTGGAAAACTGCTGTCGAATGTGGATTTCATCGTTTGCTGATGGCTAAATTTGCACCGCCATTTGCCGAAATGTTTATAACCGGATGCTTCGGACTTCTGATTCCCAAAAACGGGCCTGAGATGAAATTTCCTGGTGAAATCTATCTTTACCCTTTATGACCCCGGAAAGAGAACTACGTTTCAGGAATGTCCTTCAAAAGCGACAGGAAGACCTCGCAGTTGTATTGGAGAATGTCTGGGATCCGCACAATGTTTCAGCAGTACTTCGGTCCTGCGATGCCGTTGGCATACAAGACGTTTATATTATCTCCCCAAGGGAGAAAAGAGAATCTAAGATTGGCAAAAAGTCTTCAGCAAGTGCAGGAAAATGGCTTACGATACATCATTTCAATGAAGCAGCAATATGTTTTGAAATCTTACGGGCAAGAAATTTTAAAATATATAGCACCAAACTGGAACCCGGTGCTATGTCGTTGTATGATATCAACTTTAACCAGCCAATGGCTCTTGTATTTGGGAATGAGAAGGAAGGAGTCTCCCCGACAGCAAGTGCTCTTTCAGACGGCAATTTCATTATTCCACAGGTTGGTATGATACAAAGCTTAAACATCTCTGTTGCCTGTGCAGTGAGTGTTTATGAAGCTTACCGGCAAAGAAGTATTGCAGGATATTATGAACGACCGGCAACAAGTTTTGCAGATCAATTACTGAGCGAGTGGTTGAAAAAATGATATAAGCAAATGCAATAGAAGCAATCGAATAGTTGGAAATAGTCTTACTTCCCACGTTAATTGCTTGCTTTTCCAGGCCATTGATTACTATGAAAAAAGCAGGCATGAAAAATTCCCATACCTACTTTAATTATAGATTCCTATCAAATCACGGATCAGTCGCTATGCAGTTTTTTGACCAGCACGGGTTCTGTATTGTGTGTTTCCAGCTTAACCTTTCCATCATTTGACAGGGTAACTCCTTCCGGCAAAATGAAATGCTTTATGGTATCCGCGGCAATAGGATCGTGTGATTTTTTGTACTCAAGCACGGGGATTATTGGTCCTGAAGCTTCAAGATCAAATAGCGGAGCCCGACGTTCCATTTCTATCGGTTCATAATCTTCCTCCTTCCTGCAAGAACTTGCAATAATTGTCAATCCTGTTAAGGAAAGAATAATGATAGCATTCAAGTTGATTTTCATAGTGTTTGTTTTTATGATTAATAATAGGATAAAGGTATCCGCACAACAGCCCGTTTGCAATCCCATAAATGGGGACATTCAATATTTGATCATGCTGCTGTTTTGTAAAGAGCTTATTCTGGCCAATTATTAAAAGCAATCAAAACAGGTGTCAATTTAAGTTTAGCAGCGTACTAGCCGCTTAGAACGAACTATTGGTTAGTACATAAGAGATAGGTCAGTGCCCGGAAAGGGAAGCATCGCAATGTTTCAAAACTTGTTGAATGAATAAATACGAACTTTCTTAATTGTCACTGGCAATATATAACCGAAAACGTATATATAATAATTAATCTTTGATTCAAGCTGATATTTCAAAACCGGACATTCAATTTCAGGTTGAGCCTTCGGCCGGTCAAATAGTTAGGCACTGCATATACGGTATTGTTAATGTCTTTTACCCAGGTATAGGAAACTTCATTTGAAACGCCCAGGAGATTGAAAACTTCGAGTGAGATCCAGATCGTTTCAAAGTTGCTCCACACTTTGCTTTCGCGTATCTTTTGTTTCGCCCCATTTAACAACAGGGCAGAAAAGCCAATATCTACCCGGCGGTAAGGTGAAAGCCTGAGCGTATCACGTGATCTGACATGGTCTGGAGGTCCGGTAGGCAATCCGGTTCCAAAAAGAAAATTCAGATGGACTTTGAAATTTTCATTTCCGGGAATGTAGTCCTGAAAAAACATTCCAAAATTTATAAACTGATCTGTAGGCCTCGGTATAAACCCCGGATAAACCTGGGTACTGTCAAGAATGTATTCATTCTGTTCAGGATCAATGTAGGTGGTATCAACTGTATAAACAAAATCATTGTCGATATTTTCCTTTGTAGACAACAATGACAACGAAATCCATGATTCCGCATCCTTTACAAATTCACCATTTAATCTAAAATCTATTCCTGCAGCATATCCGGCACCGCTGTTTTCGCCAAAGTATCTTATGCGCACATTGTCTAATTCATACGGATTAAGATCATACAACTGTTTATAATAAATTTCAGAAACAAATTTGAAGGGCCTGTCCCACCATTTAAAATTATAGTCCCCACCAATTACATAATGAATAGATCTTTGAGCTAAGACTTCCGGATGCAAATTTCCTTCGAGGTCACGCAGTTCACGGTAAAAGGGAGGTTGATCATAAGCACCTATTGCTGCACGGAAAACAATATCACGTTGCCACATCGGCTGGTAAGCGATTTGTACCCTTGGGCTAATGAGAAACTGTTGATTATAGTCCCAGTAACTAAATCTGCTTCCATAAGTTATCGTAAAATTTCTATCTTCATTTATGGTATAGCTATCCTGGAAGTAAGCACTGTAGCGCAAACTTGAAAAAGTATTTTGTGTTCGTATGATCTCTTGTAAGTGAATTTGGGATGTAGAATAAGGCAATGTATATCCGGCAGAATCCACCCTTGTCCATTCGCTCAAATTATCTTCAATATGCTCCCTGCCTACATCAATTCCCCATTGTAAATAATGATTCCGCTGAAAAAAAGTGCCTTTATGCGCAAACTTGATCAGGTAGGCGTCTAAATAATCTCTTCCCCATTCCTGATTCGTTCCAGTCCCGAAATAATAAAGCGTTTGTCCAAAATCTTCGGTAGCCAGGTTGTTATTGACTTCACCTAAAAAATACTCGCCTATAACATCAAAGGTTTCATCTTCACGATCACCGTAAACAGATCCAAGGAACTTCAGGCTTAGATTTTTCCTGGGCTTATAAGTTAATGAAACACCTGCCATAGCTGTACTATATGCATCAATCTCCTGTCCGTCGAAATAAACAGTAAGTCGTAGCGTATTTTGTATGGTACCAAAGGTGGTAACACGATCTTCCGGTATAAATTGGTACTTATTTTTCGAGTAATTACCTATGGCTTCCAATGTTACTTTATCTGAAAGATCGAAAGTGATATCGGCCTGGATATCTATAAATGAAGGCTGATAATCACCAGTTGTCTCCAATGTATTAAGCAGGTATTGATTTGTTTTATAGCGGGCTCCAAATAGAAAATGTGCCCGGTGATCCTTCGATGCCCCTTCAAGACTTAATCCGCCTCCCAATAGACTTATACTAGCATTCCCGCCAAATTTCTGAGGTCTTTTGTAATCAATATCTAATACGCTCGACATCTTGTCGCCATATTTTGCTGCAAACCCACCGGCTGAAAACAACAAGGAACCTACCAGGTCAGGATTGATAAAGCTCAACCCTTCCTGCTGACCTGACCTGATAAGGAATGGCCGATATATTTCAAAGTCGTTAACATAGACCAGGTTTTCATCGAAGTTACCACCTCGAACGGAATATTGTGATGAGAGTTCATTATTGGATGATGCACCAAGTACACGAAGCATAGCTTCTACCCCACCTGATGCAGAAGGAAGTGCTTCAAACGACTTTGGGTCAATACGTACCATGCTTGGCTGATCTCTCAACTCTTTATCCTCAATAGTGATACTGTCGATAACATAAGTTTGCTGAACCAATACAACATACAATGGAAATCGTTGTCCTGCTTTCAGGTTAACCCTGCGCTCAAAATTTTCATAACCAAGGGAAGAAAAACTTATGGTGATTTCCTTGTCAGCCGGGATTGAATATTCAAAATTTCCGGCAGCATCACTAAACCTCATGCCTCCTCCGGTACCTGAAAACTTGATGGAAACTGCTTCCAGTGCCTGGTTAGCTTCATTCCTTACATTTCCATATACTGTAGCTGTCTGCGAATAAGAAAATCGAGACAAGAATAAAAGAAAACAAAAGACTAAAAAGATTCTGATCATAAGTAGGCCAAACGACACTTAGACGGCAATGGTATTTCTGACAGTATTCTTTAATAATGAAATCGTTTGATCAGGATTTTCAGCGCTGAAAACGGTGTTCCCGGCGACAAGGACATCAGCGCCGGCGGCTAACAATGCACCGGCATTCCGGAGGTCCACACCACCATCAATCTCAATCTTTGCTTTTGAATTGCTGGCAACAATCAGGTCTTTAAGTTGCTTTATTTTTATGTAGGTATTAGCAATGAATTTTTGCCCTCCAAAACCCGGATTCACGCTCATCAGGCATACCAGGTCGATAGCTGCAATAACATGTTCCAGTTGGGAAACAGGTGTATGTGGATTGATAGCCACTCCAGCCATCATTCCATGCTCCTTAATTTGTTGAATGGTTCGGTGAAGGTGTGGAGATGCTTCAATATGCACACTCAGGATATCTGCACCTGCATTCCGGAAATCAGCAATGTACTTCTCAGGTTCCAATATCATCAGGTGTACATCAAGAGGTTTTTTGGCAACTTTCTTCACGGCCTTTAGTACAGGAAAACCAAATGATATGTTGGGAACAAATCGCCCATCCATCACATCACAATGAATCCAGTCAGCCGCACTCTTATTGATCATTTCTATGTCTTCATTCAATTTGCCAAAATCAGCAGAAAGTATGGATGGTGCAATTATTGGATTCATGCGGCGAAGATAACCTGAATTTAGGATACTGCTAATGGTGAAATAAACCGGGTGTACGGAAAGGTAATACCGACTGAAGCCAGTAATGATCCCATGAAAAAGCGTTCTTCATCATTATATTTATTGTGATAGAGAACTATTGATTTCTGAGCGTTTTAAACATATTAATTAGACCGTTTGTAGAACTGTCATGGGATTTTACTTCCGCATCTGAAATCAATTCCGGTAGTATTTTATTTGCCAGTTGTTTACCCAATTCGACACCCCATTGATCAAAACTGAAGATGTTCCAGATTGCGCCCTGAACAAAAATCTTATGTTCATAAAGTGCGATCAATTGTCCCAAAGAGAAAGGTGTTATTTTCTTTAACAAAAAGGAGTTGGTTGGCTTGTTGCCCGGAAATACTTTATATGGAAGTACCGATTCTAAAGTCTTCGATTCGCCGGCATCAGACTCACGCTTCACCTCTTCCATTGTTTTGCCGTTCATCAAAGCTTCCGTTTGTGCAAAAAAGTTTGACAGCAGCTTAACATGATGATCTCCCAATGGATTATGACTAATGGCAGTTGCGATAAAATCGCATGGAATCATGTGAGTGCCCTGATGTATCAACTGGTAAAATGCATGTTGACCGTTGGTGCCCGGTTCTCCCCAAACCACGGGCCCCGTGTGATATTCGATGTTGTATCCGTTTCTGTCAACCTGTTTCCCATTGCTTTCCATATTACCCTGTTGAAAATACGCCGCAAAACGATGAAGGTATTGGTCATAGGGCAAAATTGCTTCGCTTTCTGCACCGTAAAAATCGACATACCAAATACCCAGCAATGCCATGATCACAGGGATATTCGTTTCAAAAGGGGTATTTCTAAAATGTTTGTCAGTTTCGTGAGCTCCTTTTAGTAACATTTCAAAATTCTCATAACCAATAGTTAAGGCTATAGATAGCCCGATGCTGCTCCACAAACTATAGCGACCTCCTACCCAATCCCAAAACACGAACATGTTTTCCGGAGCAATTCCAAATTTAACAACCTCCTCCTCATTAGTTGATAATGCCACAAAATGCAATGGAATTCCGGAACTATCTTTAGCATATTGCATAAACCAATCACGGGCAGTGTGCGCATTCGTCATTGTTTCCTGGGTGGTAAAAGTTTTAGAAGCAATCAGAAACAACGTTTCATCCGGGGTTATCTTTTTAAGTGTTTCGGCAATGTGAGTGCCATCCACATTTGAAATAAAAAATGTTTCAATGCTTTCTATTTTGTACGGCTTTAGTGCCTCCGTAACCATAACAGGACCCAGGTCACTTCCACCGATTCCAATGTTAACGATGTATCGTATTTTTTTTCCGGTATACCCTATCCATTCACCATTATGAACCTTGTTGCATAATAATTTCATCTGAAGCAATGCTTTTTTAACATCAGGCATTACATCTGCTCCATCATGGAAGACCGGATTTCCTGAAAAATCTCTTAATGCCGTATGCAACACCGATCGACCTTCCGTTTCATTGATTTTTTCGCCTGAAAACATAGCGTCAATGGCGTCTTTTAAATTGCAGTCTTTTGCCAATTGAATCAATAATTGCATGGTCTGCTGTGATACCAGGTTTTTGGAGTAATCGAAAAGCAAGTCATTTAGCCGAATTGAAAACTCTTCAAAGCGGTTTGTATTTGCATTAAATAATTCACGCAGGTGGATTTCCTTCATTGCTAAATGATGGGCTTCCAGTGCCTTCCAGGATATTGTTTCAATTGGATTTATTCTTGGTAACATGCAGGTATGTGATTTTTCCAAAAATAATTATTGTCGGTCATATTAGTTGCAACAGTCAGCTGGAATCGGTTCTGTAAAAAGGTCTGATTAAGAAAAAGGGCATGATTCTTTCAATAGACAATTTACTCTTCTGTAAATTTGAACTTCAACATTCCTCATGCAATCGCTACGCGCTTTTTATTTGTTGCAGGCTTTTTTCCTCTTGATGTTTATAGGTAAGGTAAATGCCAAAGATGCCCCGTTTAACCACTTCCCAAAAAATGCAACCTGTATACTTAGCGTGGAGCCGTGGGATAATCGTTTAATAGGTCAGGATACCATAGCTACTGAGATCATGGTTTATGATTCCAGAAGAGCATTAAACCGAAGTATCTGGACTTTTTCTACTTCAGATATTTTCTTTCGTAAAGCATTAACGCCATTTGATGTTACGAGGCAAGATTATGTGGAAACTATTCGCCTGCTACATCCTTATGCCGTTGCTTTTTCGGAAGGAAAGACAAGTGATTGGGCACGCCAGGTTGTTGGTGATACAATTGTATTAGGAGGTGCAGGGAATGGATTTAACATCCCTTCCTGGGTACCTTCAGACATCTTGCAGGGCATGAGTTCCCATAAGTTCTTCATTGATGGGAAATCATATGATTTCTTTAATGCCTATGTCAAGCTAATTCATGAGTTGCCTTCAAAAGGTTACATACTGGGCAATATTATGACCGGCACCTGCAAAGAGGTAATTTGGATGATTAAAAGAACACATCCTGAATATGTGCAGCTTGGACTTGAACAAATGAGAGGAGAAGCTTTTACTAAATACTGGAATAAAGATCCTTCTAGATATAAGCGGAAGTTTAACATTTGGGCTGACTCCATCAGGACTGTTTATCCGGGCGTAAAAATAATTGCTGATATTCCTCCATCGCATTCCAATAACCAAACTGATCAGGCATGGATTAAAGAACTCCAAACCGGACTAAAGGCTGATGGAGTAAGAGATTATTGGCATTTGCATTGGATGAGCAGAGGGCAGTTTAGTGGTAATTATGAAAAGGACAAGCAGGTGATGTATTCGATTTTTAGCACTACCCTGCCGGAACTAATTGCGAAAAATAAACGACTTTTTCCTGGTAAAGAATTGATTATTGACCAATGGAGTGTTTCTCTTACCGGAGATGGAGGCAGAAATCCTTATAAAAGAACATTTTTTGGAACAAGTTATATTCCTCGCATGGTTCAATTTATGATTGAATTCAACCGTGACCATAATGATGTTATCGCGTCAGCGAAATATGAAAACCTGAAACAACTGATAGGCAACAAAGGAACAAAAAGCATGGAGTTTGAAGTAACAAGGATGATTGCAAACCTTTTTTCTGAACCTGCCAATGTACTTGATATCAAGAGTGTGCTGGCAGGTACTATTATGTTCGGTGTAAAGGCAGGAAATCAATACAAGTTGATATTATTGAATGATCAGGAGGAGGCGGTACAGCTCCCAAAGGAAATTAATTTCGATGGACGACTATTAACAATACATATAAAGGAAGCACTGGCAAGCCCTGGTCCAACTTCAACAGAATGGTCCTCCTATTCGTCAAACGGAAGTATCAATGGCTATTCCATAGTCTATATAACAGCGCAATAATAAATCCAACCACTATGAATAATTGCAACCAATGGCGTTGGCTATTCAACAACTTCGAACTGGAGCTCACTTAACCTTTTATAAAGGCCACTATCAGTATTCATTAATGTTTCATGAGTACCGGATTCTATTACCGTTCCTTTATCAAGCACAATTATTTTATCTGCATTTCGAATGGTAGACAACCGGTGTGCGATCACAAATGAAGTTCTGTTTTTCATCAGATTATCCAGAGCCTCTTGCACCTGTTGTTCGCTTTCACTATCGAGTGAACTTGTTGCTTCATCTAAAATCAAGATTGCAGGATTCTTTAGAATTGCTCTTGCTATCGCAATACGTTGTCGTTGACCACCTGATAATTTAATACCCCTTTCACCTACTATGGTATTATACTTTTCAGGAAAACGATTGATAAATTCATCGGCATTAGCCTTTTTTGAAGCCTCAATAATTTCAGCTTCTGTTGCCTCAAATTTTCCATATGCAATATTTTCACGTATGCTGCCTCCAAACAAGATGATATCCTGTGGCACAAATGCCATCTGTTTTCTTAACTGGCTTAGTGGGAATTCTGCAGCATCCCTTCCGTCAAAAATAAGTTTTCCGCTATCCGGCTCATAAAATCTCAACAACAGGGAAGCAATAGTACTTTTACCTGCACCACTGGGACCAACTAGTGCAATTTGTTCTCCAGCTTCCGCATTCAAGCTGACCTGTCGGAGAACGGTTACATCTTTTCTTGAAGGATAGCTAAATGCTACCGATTCCAGTTGCACCCTTCCATTCAGGCGGTAAGCCGGATCAATAGGGTTATTGCCGAGTTCTACCGCTTCACCCTTTGCACGAAGTATCTCCCTTACACTTTGTGTAGCACCCAATGTTTTCTGTAATTGACTGAACATATCGGCGAAACCGGCAAAGGTTCCTCCTACAAACACTGAAAAAATCACAAACATCGTAAGTAAACCTATTGTCAACTCGCCTGTTTGGATCATACCTGCACCTACCCACATGACAAATGCAATAGTGCCAAACACACTGAAAATCATAAATGAAATGAATGCGCCTCGAAACCGGGCATTTCTTATCGCAGTATCTACCACAGAGTAGATGCTCTTTGTATAGCGTGTAATTTCAAAAAACTCACTGGTAAAGGATTTTACAATGGAGATTCCCTGAAATGTTTCCTGTACAATTGTTCCGCTTTCAGCCAATTGATCCTGCGCTTTTTTCGACATTTTTCGGATTCTCACACCAAAAAAAACGGCCAATACAGCTATTACCGGAACCACAGCAAGCATCACAAAAGCAAGTTTTGCACTGATCCAAAAAATAAAAATCAAACCAATGATCAACGTGAAAATACCACGTAGAAATTCTGCAAGTGTAAAAGATAATGCATCCTGAATCTGAGATAAGTCAGCTGAAATACGGCTACTTAATTCCCCAACCCTTTTCTCAGTAAAAAATACCATCGGCATACTCAGCAGCTTTTTATATACATCGCCCCTCATATCTGCCAGTGATTTCTCTCCAACTTCAGTAAGGAGATAAACCCGCATGAATGAAAACACCATTTGAACAGCTAGCTGAATGAAGATTAGCAGAATGATGGTGTTTAGACTCCATGATATTTGATTTTCACCTAAGCCCAGGTTATTCAAGAATCCCTGGTTGTCTAATGGTGAAATCACCACATTGGCAGTTTGAGATGCTGCGTCAATCATTTTGCCAATCAGAAAAGGGAAAATGCTGGTCGAGAATGCTGAAAGCGCTATAAATATCAAACCAAGAATGAATTTCCACCGGTATGGCTTTAGGTAACTGAACAGGTGTAAGGCCTCTCCTAATGTTTCTCTGTTAATCTTCGCTTTCGTTGGTTCCGTTTTCACTTGCCTGTTTGTAGATTATCCTGATGATGATACGTTATAAGTTGCTGTCACAAAGTTACGTTCTTTCAACAGGGACGGAAATTTGTTGGACTTATTTTGAAAAGCAGAAAACTATGATTGTTTCAAATTCCGCAAAAGCCACTTCACACCTTCAGTGAAATCAAGATATGATTTAAGACGGCATGCAAGTTATTGTTAAGCATTCTTGAAGAATTGTATCAATGGGATACGAAATTTCCACTTCTGCTTTGGAGTAATAATTGCGCACTTTGGAATTCTATGCCATCAAAGATATTCAATAAAGCACTTTTTGATTTTACGATTATATTGAATCCGGTTATCTGGAGTAGCGCATACTTCAGGGGACGTTTCCAATTGCCAAATGGGGAAATTTAGCAACAAATTGGTAAATTCATTTCTTCAAAAAAAAATCCATCACTAAAATGGCGATGGATTTAAACTGATTAGACAATAAGGTTAGCCAAGATAGGTTCTAAGCGTCCTTGCAGACTTTAACTTACGCAACCTGCGAATAGCTTTTTCCTTGATTTGGCGAACGCGCTCACGAGTTAAGCCAAAACGTTGACCAATTTCGTCCAGGTTCATGGGTAACTCTCCGTTTACGCCAAAAAAGCAACTTACTATATCTGCATCACGCTTATTCATGGTAGAGAGCACTCTATTGATATCCTTCTTTAATGATTCTTTAGCAAGGTCTTCATCAACCGGTTTTGAGTCAGCATCCTGGTAAAATTCAATCATGGTGCCTTCCTCATTCTCTTTGATGGGAGCATCCATCGATAAATGTTTGCCTGCCCCTTTCATCATCTCTGTAATTTCTTTGGCCGTTACATTCATAATTTCAGCAAGTTCATCATGACTAGGTTCTCTTTCATGTTGCTGTTCAAAATGAATCATAATCTTATTCAGTTTACTGAGCGATCCCACCTTATTTAAAGGTAAGCGAACCATTCTTGACTGTTCCACCAGTGCCTGCAATATTGATTGCCGTATCCACCAAACAGCATAAGAGATAAACTTAAATCCCTTTGATTCATCAAATCGCTGTGCAGCCTTAATCAGGCCAATGTTACCTTCATTAATCAAGTCGCTCAACGACAATCCCTGATGTTGATATTGTTTTGCAACGGAGACTACAAAACGCAGATTGGCTTTAGTCATTTTCTCCAAAGCTTCCTGGTCGCCGGTGCGTATTTTCCTGGCTAACGATACTTCTTCTTCGGGAGTTATCAGACTCATTTTACCGATCTCCTGCAGATATTTTTCCAGAGAGTCGTTATCGCGCGCGGTAATTTGCTGGGTAATCTTAAGTTGTCTCATCAAAGATTATTTTAGACAGATGAAATACGCCAAAAAATGACTTTTAGTTCTTAAGGTTATTGATTTTTACACTTAAGTGACTTTTACAGACACAAAAAAGGCGCCATAGTTTATGAAATTCAAAGAATTACTTTAATGTGACAATTGAAAAAGTCACTAAGCTGATGAATGCGACAGCAAGACAGCACATGAGCCGCATATGTTGCAGCAGCATGATCCTATCCAAATAAAAACAGGCTTCCTGAAATCAGGAAGCCTGTTGCTCATTGTTGATAATATTCTTGGTCTCTGAAAATGAGTCAATTAGAAGTTGCTTGTTCAATTAAAGCTTTGCTGGAAAGTTTGAATTTTCCGGTCTTTTTATCCACTTCCAGCAGTTTTACTTTTATAATATCGCCGACGTTCATAACCCCTTCCAATGTTTCTAGTCTTTTATTGGAAACTTCAGATATGTGCAAAAGCCCTTCTTTACCTGGAAGAAATTCTACAAATGCACCGTAAGGCATGATTGATTTAACTTTGGCGTCATATATTTCTCCCGGTTGTGGAACAGCGATAATGCCCCGGATACGTGAAAGGGCTTTGTCGATTGACTCCTTATTTGCGGAAGCAATAAGCACTTCGCCTTCATCCCCTACTTCCGATATATTAATAGTAGTACCGGTTTCTCTCTGCATTTCCTGAATAACTTTACCACCAGGACCAATTACTGCACCAATAAACTCACGTGGTATCATTATTTTAATAATACGCGGTGCATGAGGTTTATAGTCGGCACGAGGAGCAGCTATGGTTTCATTCAAAATATTTAATATGTGTAACCTGCCCTGTCTAGCTTGTTCCAGCGCTTTAAACATGGTTTCGAAACTAAGTCCCTGTACTTTAATGTCCATCTGACAACCACAGATACCTTTTGCTGTTCCCGTTACTTTAAAATCCATATCGCCTAAGTGATCTTCATCACCTAAGATATCTGAAAGGATAGCCACTTTACCGTCTTCTCTTGTAATAAGCCCCATTGCAATACCTGAAACATGACTCTTCATTTTCAAGCCTGCATCAAACAAAGCCAGAGAGCCTGCGCATACCGTTGCCATGGATGAGGATCCATTGGATTCCAGAATATCGGAAACCACCCGAATGGTATAAGGATTATCATCACCGGATGGGAGCACATTTTTAAGAGATCTCATAGCAAGATTTCCATGCCCTACCTCACGTCTGCCCGGTCCACGATTTGGCTTCACTTCACCAGTAGAAAATGGCGGAAAATTATAATGCAGGATAAACTTGGTATACACCAATTCCATGGCCTTATCAAGCATCAATTCATCCAGTTTGGTACCTAGTGTAACGGTAGTTAGTGACTGTGTTTCACCGCGAGTGAAAACTGCCGAACCATGTGCAGAAGGCAAATAATCGATTTCAGTCCAAATTGCCCGAACCTCGTCAGTTTTTCTGCCATCCAGACGAATTCCTTCATCAAGAATAAGGTTACGGATCACATCATACTCAAGGTCGCTATAGTATTTTTTAGCCAATTTAACATCTGCTTCATTCTCCCACTCAGCCACTAATGCTTTGAGCTCCTCTTTGATTGCGGAAAATCGCAATTTGCGTTCTGTCTTTGGGGCACCTGATTTTGCAACCTGGTAGACCTTATCCTTAAAAGCTGCATAAACTTTATCCTTAATTTCCTGGCTGTGAGGTGCCTTTTCATATTCTCGAAAAGGCTTCTTTCCTCCACAGAGTGCTGCCAGGTCCATTTGTGCCTGGCATTGGATTCTGATTGCTTCATGACCAATACGAATTGCTTCCAGCAAATCGGCTTCTGCTACTTCTTTTGCTTCCCCTTCCACCATTACAATACTGGAGGATGATCCTGCTACAATTACGTCTAAGTCAGCTTTCTCAATATCTTGTTTTGATGGGTTCACCAGGTACTTACCATCAATCCGGCAAACCCTTACTTCAGAAATTGGCCCGTTGAATGGTATATTGGAAACCGTCAGCGCAGCTGAAGCTGCGAGCGCTGCCAATGAATCAGGCATTATTGACTGGTCGGCTGAAATAAGCGAAATGATTACTTGAGTATCATATAGGTAATCTTCTGGGAATAAAGGTCTTAAAGCTCTATCCACCAAACGGCTGATTAAAATTTCATAATCTGAAAGCCGAGCTTCCCGCCTGAAAAAGCCGCCCGGGATTCTACCGGCAGAAGCAAATTTTTCCTGGTAGTCAACTGATAGCGGGAAGAAATCCTGCCCTTCCTTTACCTCGTCTTTGGAAACTACAGTGGCCAATATCATACAATTTCCCTGGCGGACCAAGGCAGCACCATCGGCTTGCGTTGCCAATTTTCCGGTTTCAATTGTTATTGGCTTACCATCGCCCAGATCAAAGGTTTTGCTGATTGCAATTTTACTCATATTGATAGCTGTGTATTTTTGTTGGATGAAGCAGCAGGAAGATTTCTGATGTAATCAGGAATGCGATAACAACCTGCTTCTCATAGGGTGTTAGAAAAACTAACAATGCCTTCAGCATTACTGAAGGCATTGAGAGATATTGTTACTTACGGAGGTTAAGCTTTTCAATAAGCTTCCGGTAAGAGGTAAGATTTGTTTCCTGCAGATACTTTAAAAGGCGCTTACGTTGGCCAACAAGTTTCAGCAGTGATCTTGAAGAGTTATAGTCCTTTTTCTGGCTGTCCAGATGACCAGAGATATGATTGATCCGCTCTGTAAGCATGGCAACCTGGGCTTCAGCAGAACCAGTATTTTTTTCTGAGCCGCCGAAACTCTTAATAATTTCTACTTTTTTTTCTTTCGTTAATTCCATTTGAATTACTTCTTTTCTGATTTTTTGACGGCGCAAATATATGGTTTTTTCTTTACAGCGCCTCTCTTATTTCAACTTCATTAATACCCACCCATTTTTCAAGGACCGCTTAAACTATCTTCTTAGCAAAATTTGAAGCTTTCTGGCGATCAATAAGCAACATGCAACTACTTTTCCTGTAAAAGAATGGCCATTACCTCGGCAAGTTTATCCTTTAGTTCCTTTCTATCTACAATAAAATCCAGGAACCCATGTTCGAGCAGAAATTCGGATCGTTGAAAGCCTTTTGGAAGGTCCTTTTTAATAGTTTCTTTAATGACCCTTGGTCCGGCAAAACCGATAAGTGCTTCCGGTTCTGCAATATTTAGGTCGCCTAACATTGCAAACGAGGCCGTTACTCCACCTGTGGTTGGGTCTGTCATCAGAGA
Organism: Chitinophagaceae bacterium; assembly: GCA_016704325.1. Lineage (GTDB taxonomy): Bacteria > Bacteroidota > Bacteroidia > Chitinophagales > UBA10324 > JACCZZ01. The sequence goes on along the minus strand of JADJAG010000001.1, from coordinate 235,361 downwards.
GATGTAAGGTAGTTTAGCTTCAGACAATCTTGTAAGATTTGCAGCAGTTTTTGCCAATTGCATCAAAGAAAAAGCAGCTTCCATCATCCGGGCACCTCCTGATTTTGAAATAATAAGAAGGGTTGATTTGGTTTTTATGCAGTGGTTAATCGCCAAAGCAATGCGCTCACCCACTACACTACCCATCGAACCACCTATAAAGTTAAAATTCATACATGCGCAAACCAATTTATGCCCATGTACTAATCCGGCAGCAACAGAAATTGCTTCCGAAACATTTACTTTTTGTGCCGCATCATTCAACCTGTCCTGGTAACTTTTCAAGTCTTTAAAACCCAAAAAATCTGTAGGTCGCAAATCTTCAAATAATGGTTTGTATGCGTTATCGTCAAAAAGGATCCAGAAGTATTCAACGGAATTGATTCGAGGATGGTAATTGCAATTATTGCAGACATACTTGTTTTCTTTCAAGTCGGCTGTAGGAATGGTTTTCTTACAGGAAGGGCATTTCCACCAAAGCCCTTCCGGAACTTCTAATTTCTCCTCTGTTGTAGTGGTAATGCCTTCTTTACTTCTTTTGAACCAAGCCATGATTGAGGTTTAATGATTTGACTTCAGAGTATCTACTCTGAGTTGTCAATGAAATCTTATTACCCACAAGGTTGAAGTTTCGTCATTTCTAATGAACTTAAGCCAGGTCAATCTTTTTTTCCAGATAAACATCCTGAATCATATTCAGCAATTCCACACCATCCTTCATCGGTTTTTGAAAAGCTTTGCGGCCGCTTATAAGTCCATGGCCTCCTGCTCTTTTATTAACAATTGCTGTAGATACTGCTTCAGCCATGTCGGATGCACCTTTAGATTCTCCGCCTGAATTAATCAGGCCAATTCTTCCCATATAGCAATTGACAACCTGGTACCTGCAAAGGTCAATCGGATGGTCGGTCGTTAGTTCACGATAAACTTTTGGGTGGGTTTTGCCAAACTTCAGCGCTTCATAACCTCCATTGTTGGTTGGCAGTTTTTGTTTGATGATGTCCGCCTGGATAGTAACGCCGAGATGGTTAGCCTGTCCGGTGAGATCTGCAGCTGTGTGATAGTCAATGCCATCCTTTTTAAAGCCTGAATTACGAAGGTAACACCATAAGATAGTGGCCATTCCCAGTTCATGCGCATATTCAAAAGCCTGCGAAACTTCCTGCAATTGCCTGGTGGATTCATCACTACCGAAGTAAATAGTTGCACCAACGGCAACCGCTCCCATATTCCATGCATCCTGAATGGTGCCGAACATGATCTGATCAAATTTATTTGGGTATGATAAGAACTCATTGTGATTGATCTTTACGATAAAAGGAATTTTATGGGCATACTTTCTGGCAACGATTCCAAGCACGCCGTATGTAGAAGCTACAGCATTACACCCTCCTTCCATTGCGAGTTTTACAATATTTTCCGGATCAAAGTAAATCGGGTTAGGAGCAAAAGATGCTCCTGCACTGTGTTCAATTCCCTGATCAACCGGCAAGATGGACACGTAGCCAGAACCTGCAAGACGACCACTGCCATATATAGATTGGAGGCTTCGCATTACCTGGTTGCTTCGGTTTGAGCCGGCAAAAATGCGATCGATGAAATCAGGACCCGGAGCATGCAATGATTGTTTATCTACTGTTCCGCTGATGTGATTTAGCAGGTATTCTGCTTTGTCTTCGAGTAATGAGGTAATCTTACTTAGCGACATAGGGAGATTGATTTTTGGATTTATTTCTGTGGGCAAATATAACAAAGTTCGGTTGCGTTGGCATCGTATTCAAGCTGTTTTACGGCAATCCTGGCTGCTCAATTAAGTTGCATTGAATCTTCAAGAGGCCCTGATTCTGCCAGTTGCTTATTTATTATTGCAAGGAAATCACCAGAGCCCTCTTAATTGCTGAAAGTAGGTTGCTGACTTTAACAACCTGTTACCATACCACGAGAACATCTCTCCATCAACTAATATGACCTTGGTTCCGGGAATCTCCTGCTGCATTTCATGAACATGTGATTCTCTGAAAGGAAAGGGCTCAGTAGAAAGTAGTACATACTCCGGATTTACATTTTTCAGAATGGACAGATCAATCTCCGGATAACGGGTAAAATTATTAAACACATTGTTGAATCCTGCTAACTCCATCATAGCATTAATGAACGTATTATTTGCTGCTGCCATTAATGGATTGTTCCAAATCAGGTAAGCGGCCCTCTTTTGAGAAAAGTGCAACTTTTCAAAAGCTGATTTTATTGCAATGGTGAGTTGAATTGATTCCGTTGATCTTGCTGTAAGTTTTCCTATCGCTTCTATCATTCCATATGCATCAGCCAACGATTGTATATTACTTACCCAAACCGGAAACTCCTGCATCAATTGCTGCAGTTGAATTGCTTCATTTTCTTCCTTGTTTGCTATGATCAGGTCAGGTTTCAGCGTTCTGATTTTTTGGAGATCAATATTTTTTGTTCCCCCTACCTTGGTTTTGCCTGCACACTCTTGTTCCGGATGAATACAAAATTTTGTTATTCCAACAATATTGTCAGCAAGGCCCAGCGAAAAAAGCAATTCAGTTTGTGATGGGACTAAAGAAACTATGCGACCGGGAAATTGCGGCAACCGGACGTCCCGGTTCATCTGATCTAAAAAGTGCAAACCGTCCGACATGTAAAATATAGTTTGTCAGTGAATACAATTTAATAAGTTGCCAAGGATTATTTCGATAATACCCTGATGATATCGGATTTAGTAACAATGTGAAGATTATTCAGACTATCATGGGTAACAACGGCAGGAACTTCCTTGCTTATCATGCCACTCAGTTTTTCAATAGTTGTCTCAGCAGGAACAACAGGGAATGGCTTTTCCATTACCTCACTCACCGCATGATTTTTTAATCCTGCATCGCCAATCAGTTTTAATAGCAAGCCGGTTTCACTTATAGAACCTATCATAGTACCTTTCTCCATAACAGGCATTTGATCGATGTTGTTGATACTCATTTTCTGCACTGCATCCGCTACTAGTTGAGACGCCTCTATAGAAAGCAACAGGGACCCTGTTCTTGATTCGATAATATCGCGTAATGTTTTAACTGAAAGCCAACCGCGATCCCGCATCCATTCATCGTTATAGATTTTTCCAACATAACGGCTGCCATGGTCAGGAAAAATGATCACCACCACATCATCCGGTTTCAAGCTGTGTTTCATTTGCATTAAACCAGCAAGCGCTGAGCCACAAGAATAGCCCACAAATATGCCTTCTTTACGGGTAATTTCACGTGCCATTAATGCAGCATCCTTATCTGTTACTTTTTCAAAATGATCTATAAGACTAAAATCATAGTTCTGCGGTATGATGTCTTCGCCAATTCCTTCCGTGATATAAGGATATATTTCCTTCTCATCCGTTTTGCCAGTTTCATGATAAGCTTTAAGGGTAGAACCAAAGGTGTCGATAGCCCAAACCTTTATCGCAGGATTCATTTCCTTCAGAAATTGTGCACAACCAGTAATAGTGCCTCCAGTTCCTGCTCCTGCAACCAGGTGCGTGATCTTGCCTTCCGTTTGTTTCCAGATTTCAGGCCCTGTTGATTCGTAATGTGCCAGCCTGTTGTTAAGATTGTCGTATTGATTCGGATACCACGAATTGGGTGTTTCCTCTGATAATCTCCTTGATACCGAATAATAGGAACGTGGATCATCTGGATCAACATTAGTAGGACAGACGATAACCTCTGCTCCTACAGCTTTAAGAATATCTGCTTTCTCTTTTGATTGTTTTTCCGTAGTCGTAAAAATGCACTTATAGCCTTTAGCGATAGCAGCCAGTGCGAGCCCCATTCCTGTATTCCCGGAAGTTCCCTCAATTATTGTTCCCCCGGGCTTTAACAACCCTTTCTTTTCGGCTTCCTCAATCATCTTCAGTCCGATGCGATCTTTGATCGAGTTTCCCGGATTAAAAGACTCCACCTTAGCGAGTATTGTAGCTTTAATGCCTTTGGTTACAACATTCAATTTAACCATTGGCGTATTTCCAATCGTTTCAGTAATGTGATTATAGTACATGCTGCAAAGATAGTCTTGTAATAGTATTTTTAGATATGGGAGTATTCGGAGGGTGTACGACAATTCGTTCAACTTGTCAAGCAGTGGTTGGTAGGTTAAATTGTTAAATGGATAAATGGCTAAATGGTTGCGGCAAAGCCGGTGTGGTCTTCCGTCTCATGTCTTCCGTCTTAAGTCATTAGTCTTGGGTCTTGGATCTTGGATCTTCATTTCAATTCCCAATTTGACAATTAGTACATCCTGAAAAGGGTAAAAATCAACGCTAAGCATAAAGCCGCCAAGACTACGTCTTATCGGCTTTACGCTTAATAACCTTTATTACAAGGAAGCACCTTTTGTCGTACTCCTTCCGTTGAAGCAGTCCTGTTATTCTGCATTCACAGGAGTTGCTGTAAACAGATGATTGCATGCACATGTGACGATGAGATTGCCATTTTAATAATAACCCGTAATCGAATCCTACCCTCTCCATTAGCTAAATTATTTGTTAATTTGCGGAAGTTTTACGCCACCTCACCTAAAAAAATTACTTATCTGATGAAAAAACTCTTACGCATCCTGCTGATTATCATCAGCGGCGTATCACCGGTTTTAGCACAAGACTTTAACCTTCAACTAAGGGGCGAAATTTCTTATCCCTATTCATGCGCCAGCATCTGGGGCTATGTGGATACTGACGGAACTGAATATGCATTGGTTGGAACCTATGAAGGTGTTTCCATAGTTGATGTTTCTGATCCTGATAATCCGCAAGTTAAGTTTGATGTGGCGCATACGCCCAATCTCTGGAGAGAGATTAAAACTTACGGGCATTATGCTTATGCAACCAATGAAGTAGGTGACGGCCTTCTGATTATAGATTTGAGTGACTTACCCAACAGTGTTTCAAAAACAACATTTAAATATACCGACGAAAGTGGAAATGTACAGCAAACCGGGCATACCCTCTGGATTGATGAGTTTGGCAAACTATTTATTTTTGGCGGCTCGTATGGAATTGGCGGAGCAACCATTTTCGACCTAACTGTTGATCCTGTAACCCCTCCGTTTTTAGGATCATACCAGCAGCAATATATCCATGACGGCTATGTACGTGGCGACACTTTGTGGGCATCTGAAATTTATGCCGGCAAGTTGGAACTGGTTGATGTTTCGAATCCTGCGAACCCCGTGCCCCTGGCATCTGTGAGTACGCCTAGTTTTTTCACGCATAACTCATGGCCCACGAAGAACAACAAGTATGCCTTTACTACCGATGAAGTTGATAACAGTTTTTTAGCCGCATATGATGTTTCCGACTTGAGCAACATTACAGAAGTTGATCGTGTGCAATCAAATCCGGGTTCCGGTTCTATTGTTCATAACGTTCATTTATATAATGATCAGTTTGCCTATACCGCTTACTATAAAGATGGGGTAGTTCTTTTTGATGTTTCCAAACCTGATAATATGATTGAAGTGGGCAGCTATGATACTGATCCGCAGGAATCTGGCGGAGGCTATGGCGGGACCTGGGGTGTTTATCCGTATCTTCCTTCCGGTAATGTTATTGTTTCAGATCTTTACACAGCCTCTACTAATGGAAAACTTACTATTCTCACTCCTACCTATGTTTCTGCAAGTTGGCTGGAAGGCAACATTACCGATGCCGTTACCACATCGCCAATTAATAATGCCTATGTACAAATTCTCTCCACTTCCGAAACGGACTATTCTGATTTAAGTGGAACTTATAAAACCGGAACCGGAATACCAGGTAGCTATACTGTAGTTGTAAGCAGAGCAGGATATCTGACAAAGGAATTGCAGAATGTAACCCTCACCAGCGGAATTACTACCATACTTGATGTAGCATTGACTCCTTTGGTATCGGCTACCATTACAGGTACTGTTGTTGATTCGGCGACCAATGAATTACTCGAGGGTGCGCAGGTGTTCTTACGTGCTTTGAATATTGGATTAACTTATGAAGTGACTACAGATATAAACGGGTCGTTCAGCATTGCTTCTATTTATGAAGACAGTTATGATGTATTTGCCGGAAAATGGGGCTACCATGAAGATGCGGTTATCAATACGACACTTAACCAATCAAGCGGGCCTATAAACTTAAAAATTGCCAAAGGCTATTATGACGATTTTATTTTAAACAATGATTGGGTTGTCTCAGGAAATGCAGCGACCGGTGATTGGGAGCGTGGTGAACCAGTCGGGACCACTTCCGGTTCTTCTTTATATAACCCTGATTTTGATATTGATTCAGACTATGGTAATTTTTGTTTTGTTACCGGCAATGGTGGTGGCGATGCAGGCTTTGACGATGTAGATAATGGCAAAACGATACTCACTTCTCCTGTAATGGATCTAAGTAGTTATGAAAGTCCTGTTGTGAGTTTTTATTCCTGGTTTGCAAATGGAGGAGGTAGCGGTACAGCTAATGATACCCTGACGATTTCATTAAGTGACGGAACTACCACTGTTGACATAGCCAAGATTAAGAATCCAATGTTTCAATGGGTGTATCATGAATACAATGTAGGCGACTTCATTACACCAAATTCTTCAATGAAAATTATCTTTTCAACAATTGATTTGGCGAGCACGGGGCATTTGCTGGAGGCCGCCATTGATAAGTTTCAGGTTCGAAATGGATTTGCTACCGGCGTTTCTGTTCCAGTGGAGTTTCAAGATTGTTGTTCATCCTATCCAAATCCTTTTTCCAACGCTAACACATTCTCGTATAACATTGGATCGCAAACATTTTCAACTGCATTCTTTAAGGTTTATACGATTCTTGGACAGGAAGTGGAAAGCTACCCTATTCATACAACTGCAGGAACTATTAACTGGGGAAACAATCTTGCGGAAGGTGTTTACCTGATGAAGATGATAATTGACGGACAGTCAAGTATTGTTCTGAAGGCTGTAAAGGCGGGGCGTTAAGCTTAATCGCCCTTTAAGATAAGGGAAGCAACCGTTGTTTTCGGCAATGCCGTTTATCGGTTGTTGTTAATCCTCTTTTACTACTTTAATTACCTCCTGGTGGTCGTCAAAATTCAGGCGCAGAAAATAGAGCCCGTTTGCTGCGCTTTCAAACAAGTACACCGGAAGATAGTTATATCCAATATTAAATACGGTACTGAATGATTGTACTTTCTTTCCTACTATATCGAAGATTTCAATATCCAATTCTTGTAATCTTGCTGTATAGTAGAGCACTCCAAATTCCTTCTGAAAGGGATTAGGGTAAACGAGTGGCTTTGAAAGAGAAAGATCTTGTGGCGCCTTATCAGAAAGCATTAGGTCTGCTATTTCAAAATTCGGAATTCCATATCCCATTGAATCGTTCGGATTAAAATACAAGCTGGCACTTTTCTTTATTGCTTCTATAATTTCTATATTGCTTTTATCGGGATGTGCCTGCCAAAGGCATGCAGTTATACCTGCAATTATCGGGTTAGAGTAAGATGTTCCATTACCGGAGACGATGGTGCCGGAAAATGGTTCAACAACAGTAGCCCTGATTCCCTGTGCCACAACATCCGGCTTCACAGCGCCATCAGATGATGGTCCATTAGAGCTAAATGAAGTAAGTAATCCTACTGAATCAACGGCGCCAACTGTAAGAATACTATCCGCATCGGCCGGAGCAGTAATATAGAACCAATTGCTGTTCCCTTGATTTCCTGCGCTACTGCAGACGATCATTCCTTTGGCAGCAGCGAAATCTGCTGCACGGGTAACCATGGTGGTGTTGCCATCCATATCTTCATAGGTATAATTAAATCCTGCATCATCAAACTCGCTGTAACCAAGTGATGAACTGATCATATCAGCGCCCAGGCTATCTGCCATCTCTGCGCCGGCTGCCCAATTATGCTCTTCAATGGGGTATTCAGATGAACCATCTTCTGTTACAAAGAGATATACACTTGCGCCTGGAGCAGACCCTATCATAGTGCCGGGACTATTTGCTGAGATAGTGGAAAGCACCGATGTTCCATGACCTCCGCTATAAAAAATGCTATCATTATTCTTTACAAAATTCCATCCGCCTAAAAATCGCCCCTGTACCATCAGACTATCAAACACCTTTAAGTTCGGTACATTATAGAAGCCAATATCCATCACGGCAATAATGATTCCTTCTCCTTTATAGCCCTGTTGATGCAGGCTGCTACCGTGAAGCATATCAATCTGGCTGGAGGCTTTTCCATAATCCAATACATTCTCTGCTTGCAGCTTCTGTGAATAATTTGTTACCTCCTGCTTTATATTGGTTATTGGATTTGCATATCTGGGTGCAATGGGATAAGATAATTTAACAAATGGTAACTCATTTATCAGATCAAGTATGGTGGAGTCTTCGACTTCAATAGAAATAGAATTTAGCCACTTAGATTTGTTAATCAGCTTAGCGCCTGCACCAACAACTTGCGCTATATAGTTTAGGTTGACAGGCAAGTCGTTTTCGGTTACGGGGATACCAAACCGTATTCTGCGGTTAATGGAACGCTGCGATAAAAATGCTGCCGGATCATCTATAGAAAACGGGCTGTTATTCTTGTCCCGAAATTCAATGATATATCGATGAAAGGGAGCTGACTGTGCAAATGCATTATCCTGTCGAATGCATAGTATTACAAACACAAACATTAGTAATGACCTTTCAAATTTCATAATCGGTAAATTTAGGAGAAATTAAACAGAATGACCTTCATGGTAAGATCACGTACTGTCATAAGAATGTAGAAAGTGATTTGCAGTTTTTTTCAGGCCTCATGGCTTCGTTCAGTATATCTGAGGTTTTTGTTACAACTGTAAAAAAAACCGGGCATATGGATACTTGTAAATGCTACGCAGTTATGCCTCCCTTCTTTTTGCCGAATTATAAGCCTATCTTTGCGCCTCGAAATTTTAATCCAGCGCATGTCATCCATCAGAAATATAGCCATTATCGCCCACGTCGATCATGGAAAGACCACTTTAGTAGATAAGATACTTCACCAATCAAACCTGTTTCGTGATAACCAGGAAACCGGAGATTTGATTCTTGACAGCAATCCGCTGGAGCGTGAGCGCGGTATTACTATTCTCGCAAAGAATGTTTCTGTAAGATATGGAGACACCAAGATTAATATTATTGATACGCCCGGCCACGCAGACTTTGGAGGTGAAGTAGAGCGGGTATTAAATATGGCAGACGGCGTATTGCTTCTTGTAGATGCATTTGAAGGTGCCATGCCGCAAACTCGTTTTGTACTGCAAAAAGCATTGGAATTGGGTAAGAAAGCGATCGTGGTAATTAACAAAGTGGATAAGCCCAATTGTCATCCGGAAGTGGTGCATGAGCAGGTTTTTGAATTATTCTTCAATCTTAATGCAACAGAAGCGCAATTAAATTTTCCAACCATGTACGGATCTTCCAAGCAGGGATGGATGAGTGATGACTGGCAGAAACCCACGGAAAACCTGATTCCATTATTTGAAACCATTATTAACTATTTCCCTGAGGCACCTACTATGGAAGGAACGCCACAGATGCAAATCACTTCACTTGATTACTCTTCTTATACTGGACGAATTGCGATTGGAAGGATACTGAGAGGAACTATTAAGGAGGGTATGCCTGTAAGCCTTGTGAAAAGAAATGGTAAAATTTTAAAATCAAGAATCAAAGAGCTTTATACTTTCGAAGGACTGGGAAGAAAGCGTGTTACAGAAGTTGGTTCGGGTGATATCTGCGCCATCTTCGGCATTGAAGATTTTGAAATCGGAGATACGGTAGCAGACTTTGAGAATCCTGAAGGATTGAAGCCTATAGCTATCGATGAGCCGACCATCAATATGTTGTTTACGATAAACAACTCCCCGTTTTTTGGTAAGGAAGGCAAATTAGTCACCTCACAACGCGTACGAGAGCGCCTGGAAAAGGAAACAGAAAAGAATCTTGCACTAAGACTGGAAGATACTGATTCGCCTGATGCTATCCTGGTTTATGGAAGAGGTATTCTGCATCTTTCAATTCTTATTGAAACGATGCGCCGCGAAGGTTATGAAATACAGGTAGGCCAGCCCAAGGTAATTGTAAAGCAAATTGATGGCGTAAAATGTGAGCCTGTGGAGGTTCTAACTGTGAATGTGCCCCAGGAATTTGCAGGCAAAGTAATCGAATTGGTTTCTGCCCGCAAGGGTGAAATGACGATTATGGAACCAAAAGGTGATGTGCAGCACCTTGAGTTTAATATCCCCTCCCGAGGATTAGTGGGTTTAAGAAATAATATGCTCACTGCTACAGCAGGAGAAGCTATCATGGCACATCGGTTTAAAGCATTTGAACCATGGAAAGGAAACATTCCCGGACGCAACAATGGTGTATTGCTTGGCCTGGAGAAAGGTATTGCCACAGCCTACTCTATTGATGCTTTACAAGACAGGGGCACATTCTTTATTGAACCGGGAGAAGAGATTTATGGCGGGCAGATTATCGGAGAGCACATCAGACCGGGCGATCTTGTGATCAACGTTGTTAAAACGAAAAAGCTTTCCAATATGCGTGCTTCCGGTACTGATGAAGCGGTAAGGATTGCTCCCAAAGTCAATTTCTCATTGGAGGAAGCACTAGAATTTATACAGGAAGATGAGTTTGTAGAGATTACACCTAAGTCAATAAGAATGAGAAAGATTGTGCTTGATCATAATGAGCGAGCAAGGAAAACTAAAGAAGTGGTAGCTATAGTCTGAATATCCTGATCGTCTTTTTAACTATAGGTGCTGTTGCCTTCTCTATTTAATACCTGGACAGTGCGTCTATAAAATGCTGTTGCTCTGTTGGCGGTATCCCCAATACAAACGACACCCAGCTTTCCATACTGTGATAAAGCACCCATAAGGTGAAACATTACGCCTTGCTGCAGACTGCCGTCATATTGCAGCCTGTTGGTAATGGCAATATCCATCAGATCATGCGGTGTAAGTCCACGGTATACATCACTTTTTAAATTATCGGAACTGAAGTAATAGCGTTTTTGCCCATTCGCTGTGCTATAAATCCCGCTTTCTAAATCATAATTTCCAACGGTCAGGCCTTGCAGCATCAAAAAAGGATGTGTGGTCCCTCCTTTTCTCAGGTTTAATTCCAGGGCATAATGTTTCCACCCTTTTTCAGTTTTTACTGAAATAAAGTCGGCCCCAAAACGACCGATCACGCCATGTTCTTTCAAATTAATTCCAATATCCCTGCCCATTAAACCTATTTCACGTGCATATTCGGGAATGGCAGGAAAATTTGCTCCGATAAAAACCTGACCACTTTCACCACCAAGCAACTGGTCATGAGTGGAAAGCACTTCGACTTTTCCTAAAGGGTTTATTCGGCACTGCACAGACGGGGAATGCTTTATGGCACCCGGTATAAACTCTTCCACAACGCCCTGCATTGAGCGGAATTTATCTATAAAGTTCTGATAGGTTATATCATCGGCCACTACTTCCAACTTTGCGGCAATGGAATCCCGGACATAACTCTTGAGATTTCTTGACTCATCATAGTCGCTGAATGAGAAAATGGCGTTGCCCTCTCCGGAAAAACCCTCATTCAGTTTTACCACTGCCTTTTCCAATTGCGGATTATTTCTTTTTAATTCAACAAGTGCACCTATAATGTCTAATTCATCTCTTAAATCCTCAAAACCTTGCGGGGTATCAAGGCCACATTCTCTGAATATTTTTCTGCTACCGCTCTTTGTTCCCAGGTGCAGCAGATCGGGGTCACAGCCATAAATGGGCAATTCGAGTTGTACGGCCAGGGTTCGCTCAAGGTTTGTCATGTTAAAACAAGCGATATGTGCTAAATGCCCGCCGGAAATCCTGTTACGAATGCGTTCGATCAGCCTGGGCCGCTGAAGTATCTTTTCTGTAAGTGACTTCGAAGAGGCGTCAAAACAACTCAACATTGTAAGGCGCTGGCGAGCATGATAGCCGGTGATACCAGGCAGCAAATGCAGGTAATAATCTACTATAACGGGGTCAATTGGAATACTTGACAAGTAGATAATATGTGTACGTGGCATACGCAATAACATCAAGAGGCATAGCAAGCGCTCTTCATAATATACAGAACCTTTTACTTTGGAAAGGATTTCCTGATCAATCGTAAGACTTGGTATGATTACTATAGTTTTCTCGGCCAATACATTGGGGAAAATATCCTCATATTCGGATGCAAATGTCTGTTGGAGCGCATGAAAACGGTTCCGTTCCTCATTTGATCCAGGTACCGGATTTAAGTAATCATGTTGCTGAATGCCAATTTGCATTGAGGATACGCCTTGTTCCATTCTTTCTATCAATGAAATTGCAAGTTAAGAAAGTAAAAAAGAAATACACCAAGCCTTTTTCCATTGGATAGAAAAATATTAGCTCACCATATTTTTGATATTGGCGAGTTGCTTGTGTGAACCCATAACAATAAGGCGATCTCCATCGCGCAAGATGGTGCCAGGAGGCGGATTCAACAGGTATTCATCCGCATTGTTTTTAAGGCCCAATATGGTAGCCCCACCTGTTGCTTTCCACAGATCAGCGTCTGCAAGCGTAAGATTTTTGTTCACCAAAATCTCGGCAACCTGGAAGTTTTCGTTACTCTGAGTTGATAAGTAATCCAAAAATTCTTTTACATCGCTGTTTACCACGAGGGTGGCCATGTGTGTTCCGCCTATCTTATCGGGCATAATTACATTGGTTGCCCCGGCGGTTTTCATTTTATTTACAGAGGTATCATTGGAAGCTCTGGATATTATTCTTATCAACGGGTTTAATGCCTTTGCCGTGAGTACGATAAAAACATTGTCGGCATCATTTGGAAGGGTAACAATTATAGCCTGCGCCTGCATAATACCCCCATCAATCAGTGATTCATCCATCGTAGCATCAGCAACAAGATAATACTCAAGTTACCTGCTATCCAATTCGATCTGTTCAAGGCTTTTTTCAATAACGACCACAGGAATGTTATTTATCCGTAACAGATTTGCCGCGGATCGGCCATTTCGGCCAAAGCCGCACAGGATCACATGATTGCTAAGCCTGGAAATTTTTTGCTTCATCTTAAACAGTTTATAGGTTTGACGAAAATGACCATCCAAAAAGTAACGTGTGATGTATGCCAGAAAGAAAGAGACGGTGATGAATGTTGCGATGATAAGAACGATCGTAAAAATCATTCCATTTGTGGATAGTGGATGCACCTCTTCAAAACCAACCGTTCCAATGGTAATCACGGTCATGTAAACGGCTTCAATAAAAGTAAACTGTTCAATATACATGTACCCTGCTGTACCAAATGCTACCGGAATCAGAAATAAAAATAATATTTCATATACCTTAAAGAAGGGATGCTTCGTAAAGCGAAAAGACATGATTCAAAATTAGATAGTTTGCGTTCATTTTTCAGGTTTCTCAAAAAAATCAATACCATCAGCAGAAAAATGAATATTTTAAGATACCGGCTGAAGTTGAAAATTGCTGCTGCAAGTAATCCCGGGCCGGTACCCATACAAAAGCAACACCTCCAATACTTTACCAAGATAAAACATGCTTATATTTTTAAGAAAGGTGATGACGGAAAAAGCATCGAAACTTTAGCAATGAATTTAAAAATGAAGTGTTAAAACTTGAGTTTTACTCCTGCCATTGCCTGGAAACCATACGTAGGATAATTATACCAGCGTGAATTATTTGCCCCGAAAATATTATTCAGCGATAGCCAGAAGGCAATATTTCTTTTATAATCATAGCTTACTGAGATATTGGCATCTGCTCTTCCCTTAAGTTGGGTGGAAATACTATCTGTTCCCAACTTAGTATAGGCTCCACTGTTTGCGAAGAAGTCAACTTGTGTAAATATTTTATTCTGAATATTATAGTTCAGCGAGGCCATTAGCGTAGATTTTGGTATCCCCAATGGCTGATCGTCAAAATCCATATCATATGAATTGGTTTCGCCGCTTAGCATGAGATTGATGCGTTCTGATTGACGGAAAGCAACCTCTGCATGGACATTGATAATATTAACATTATAATAATATGTTACTTTGTAGTAAGCCGGATTCTGTTCTTCGGGTATATACATTGGAAGGTTAGTTTGTGTGCGTATGCCTCCTTTTATATTGTAGGAAATACTGTTTCCATAACTTCCTTTAAAACCTGCATACCCATCATTTATTTTGGAATATGAGGTAAGGGTATTTCCAAGATAGGGGTTAACGATGGTTAGGTATTGCATCGTAGCAGGTTGCCATCCTCCTTCCCACCCAATATAGGGAATCAGGTATTCGCCAATCAGTTTGTATTCCGCATGAACAATCGGGAAGAAACCAGCCTCTTTATCGAAAATGCCAATATTTATCCCGGCTTTAAGATGTAGATTTTTCCATTGTAAGCCGTAGTAAGGCGTTATTGCTACAGCCGTTTGCGAGGTATCCAGCAGACCTACCAGTTTGTTCTGCATATTTTCAAATGCAAAAGAGAGATTGGCAGTATGAATCTTCTTTATTTCTTTTTCTAACAATAAATTAAAATTAAAATAGTCTTCCTTTTCCGGCAGGAGAAATGAGGCGTCGGCCATTCCGTCAAAGTGATGATACTTGAAGTTAAAACGGTAATTCAGATTCTCCTTGGCATTTCGTGTATTTTGGAAGGTCAGCTCAACAGGCAGGTAATTATAGGTGCGTTTTAATGTCTTCTTTGGATTATTAATTGTATCGGAAAGCGTATCAGCATAATAGTAATTTTTACGGTGATCATACCCTGCTGAAGCTGATAATGAAGATCCGCCAACATAAGCTGTACCGAAGAGATCTCCGCCTGTATGGCTGAAATCCTGGTAGTCAATCTTGCTGCCATTGGATGACAGGTGATGAAAATTTGCACCGTAACTGAACTTATCTGAATGCCCGTTATGCAGGTTCAATTCGAGTAATGGGGTAAGTTGCATACCAAAACCTGCTTTCAATAGATTGTTTTGTAACGTTTCTGCTTCCTGCACCGGCAGCGATACTGCGCGAATCTCTGCCGGAACAAAAGGAACTGACACCAGGTGTGGTTTCACATCATACGTTAGTTCAGTCTTGCTGGTATCTGCAATCACCGGCTCTGCATTGAATACGATCTTCTCCGCATCTGCAAGCAAAGGTTGATAGGCTTTCACAATATCTACCTGCTCCATAGAAATATTGCCTTGCGAATAGGAATGGTTGGAAAAACAAAAAAGCAGGAGACCAAATGCCATCAAAGGCAGGAAAGTCAGGGCTTGCTTAAATAAACATGCATGATCTCCTTTCTTCAAATCCGATTTGCACTTCATTCTCAACTCGATTAGTTTAGTCTTGTTAGTTAATTCACTTTAATTTCCGGGATGGAATCTAATTCCATTTCTTCTGCCGGGCTATCCTGCTTTAGCTTTGATTGCAGCGCTTCCTGTTCCTCTATGCTGATTAGCTTCGCCTTTGCTGTTGCAACAATCTCATCGGCACCTTTATAATTGTCTATTACACTTTGCAGGGTTGATTTAGCCTGGAAATAATCTTTGTCACTTTCAAAAATATCTGCAATCAACAGGTATGACTTGGCAATCCAGTAATCATAACCCGGTTTATCTTTAACCAAGGCATAGCATTGCTCTTCTGCTGCAGTCAGGTTCTGTTGTTTGAAGTAGATCTCTGCCATCCGGTAACTAGCCTCTGCTCCTATCGCTGATTTCTCTTTTGCGACAATGGCATATTCCGTAAAGGCCCTGCTCAATTCATTGTGAGATTCGAATACCCTGGCCTGATAATAATGTGCTTCCAGCAAGTCATTTGCTTTTGCTACATCTGTGGCAAGAACGAGTTGTGCTGCACTTAGCACTTCATTGTAACGTTTCAAATAAAATGCACTATACATCATGCCCTTTGCCGCTTCCAATTTGTTTGCTTTCAGTTCTGCGAGCTCTTGCAATCTTTTATAGTACTTATAGGCCCCCTCATAATCCTTTTTGTGTGAATAGCTGATTCTAGCTGCATTGAGCAACGACTTTTCAGCGAAGCGTGATTGTGGCTGATTAATAACAAAGTCATAGTCATTCAATGCCAGCATAAAATCTCCCTGGCTGAACAAGCATTCACCGCGGTAAAAATGGGCATTCAACGAAAAATTACCGGAAGGGAATGCCGTTATGTAATTAGAGAATTCGCGTATAGCGCCGGAAACATCATTTTTGGCATACTTGTTTTCTGCAGCCAGATACATTACCGAATCTTTAACGGCATCTGAAATATTGATGTTTGCAATTCCTTTCACATAATCAAGGTAGCCCTGCGCATTTCCTTGTTCCGTGAAAATTTCCTTTACCCCGTTTAAGGCTTCAGCACCTTCAGGCGAATTAGGATACCTGTTGAGTACCCATTTATATTCTGATAAAGCCGGTTCGTCCTGGTTCAGGTTAAAATAGATGAGACCCAATTTCAAATGTGCTTTGCCTACATAGTTACTTTGCGGATAGGTTTCTATGATTTGTTTAAAAATTGCAGCGGCATCCTGGTATGCCGGTACCGACAATTCTGTAATGCCCAATTCATACAATGCATCGTCCATGTAAATACTTTTGGGGTATTCTTTAATAATGCGGGTAAGCACTTCGCGTTTTGCTGTTGACTTATTTTGCAATCCCAGTATAATGGATTTCTGATATAATGCATAGTCAGCACCTGGCAGTTTCCTGCCGGCTACTGATTCATATCCTGTAATAGCTGACTCATAGTTCTTCAATACGAAACCACAGTCAGCTGCCCGAAGTGTAGCATCAACAATTACTTTGTTTAGAATGGGGTCTTCTGTATTAACAGTTGATTTCGAAACTTTTTGAAAGTAGCTTATCGCATCGGCATAGTTTGACTGCTTCAAAAGGCAATATCCTTTTGTATAGTCGGCAAGGAAAAGAGATACATTTTCCGGAAGGGTTATGCCTGTGCCTGCCCATTCAACAAAAAGGTCCAGGCTGCCTATTGCTTCATTATATAATCGTTGATTGTATAGAGCCTGTCCTTTCCAAAAGTAGGCTGCTGCTTTCAGTGATTGATCAACCGGGTTTTTCAATGATTCATCGAAAATTGCAACAGCTTCCACTGATTCTCCTGCATTGAAAAGCTCGGTAGCCCGCGAGTAAGCTACTTTTTGATACGCTCTTCTGACAGCGGTATTCTTCACATCCATTGTACGAAGCACTTCCAGTGCCTCCTTATAATTCTGTGTTGCCAGAAACTCCAACGACAGGTATTCTTTTGCTTCGGCAACATAGGACGAACGGGGGAAAGTGCTAATAAAATGCTGCCATGCTGAAATGCTGACATCATGAAAGTTCAATTCATAAGAAAGTTTTGCATATTGAAAAGAGGAATTCTCTTTGACAAACAGATCAAAATCTATTTTTGAAGCCTGCTCAAATGCAAATCGTGCATTTTCCTTTTCATTGATTTTAAGGTAACAATCTCCAAGCAGGTAAAGGGCACTTTGCCCCATTGAATCCCGCAGCACATTCAATTCCCTGAAGCTGATTATCGCTTCGGTGTAATTTTTTGTTTTGTACTCACAAAAAGCAATCTGGTAAATGTCTTCTTTGGTCAGCTTAGCGGTGCCATTTTTATACTTCGTGAAATAAGGGATTGCCTTATCATACTGTTGTTTTTCAAAATAGCATTTGCCAATCAACTGCTGAAGTTCAAGATAGTATTGCACCTGATCTGCTTCGTTGAAGCCGGATGCGTATTTGATTACTTCATCGTAACGTTTTTCATTGAAATAAATATTTGCGATATAGTAGGGCACCATTGGCCGGTAAAGATCAGAGCTGTCAATTTCGCGGAAAGCTCCGAGGGCTTCCTTAAAATCCCCTTCTTTATAACTTATAAAACCGTAGTAATAGTTGGAAGGATAGTAATAAGTTCCTTTCGTTTTCCTGATTTCATTGAAAAGAGGTTTCGCTTTCTCAAAATCCTTCTTGTAGAAGTAACAGAAGCCATACCTGAAGCTGAACTCCATCCTTTCAGCTGCATTTAGATCTGCCGGATCTACTTTCTTATACCAGACGATAGACTTGTCGTACTTCTTTTTTTCAAAATACAAACCTGCTAGATGAAATGACGCAAGCCTTGTGGTCGTATTTTCTTCATAACCATCGAGCAGGTCAAGAAATAATTTCTCTGCATCCGGTCTATTTAGCAGTTTGCTGGTTAGTGCATCATAATACAATGCATCAAGCAACTGGAGGTGGTTATTGTTTTCCCCTTCTTTTCGAAATTCAGCAATGGCCTGTCTGAATTCTTCCCGGGCAGCACCATACTTCTGCAGTTGAAACAGCTCTATTCCCTGTTTAAAATTTAAAGCAGGATCGGAATACACCCCTGTTTCCTGCGCCTTGACAGTGTCATAGCAGATCAATGAGGCGATGATCAGGATCATCAGCAAGCCGTTACTCTTTCTCAAAATCAAAAGGTCTTTAATTTTCAAGCGTTCAAAAATCACGCCTTCCACTAACTTTTTCATTGAATCAGCAAAAATGATATGCACACATGGCGGCATTGTTGTATGCAGGACATTACACCATTCTATTGGAAAAAGCCCGATACCATTGCATTTACGGCTAAGTTACCCGGATGGAACGATGGCGTATAAATGTTATACCAGAAGGCAAAATGGTTTTAACACATGAAGTTCTATAACTGCATGTTGAGGATCAGAAGGTTAACGAAGCACCTATGCTCGGTAGTATGGGGAGTTGATTGACACGCTCATAATTAACCCTGTCGAAGTAAAAAATATTTTCCCTGTTATAGACATTAATCACACTTGCATTGAGTTCAAGCATACTATTCTCTGCGATTTGTATTTTCTTTTTGATGGCAATGTCGACCCGGTGATAGTAAGGTAAGCGGCCTGTATTTAAACTATCATCATACACGATTCCCAGGTCACCGTTTTGTGTAGTATAATTGGTATTTATACCATCCAGAAAATTAATCTGTTCATAGAATCCTTGTGTAAGTGTGAATGGGAATCCTGAACCAAAATTAAACCGCGCGTCAACTTCCCAACTCCTATCCTTACCCCATGTGTAGGATGCCACGATATTGAGATTATGCCGGCGATCAAAATGTGGCGGATATTCCTGTTCTCCATTGTCACGTGTTACATATCCTAATGAATAAGCTACCCAGAGATAAAAGTTGCGATAATCATATTTGACCAGGAAATCGAGCCCATACGCCTGCCCTTGTTCGATTTCAAAATTAGGATCTGTTGGCAGCAGTTTGCTCCTGTTAATATTGATCAACTGACCGAAATTTTTGAAGTAAGGCTCTACAGTCAGTTCAAGATTGTCGAGCAGATCTGCTTCTACGCCAATCACAGCCTGCGATGCACGCTGGAGGTTGTTGTTCACAGGTTCTCCATTAATATCATACAATTGTCCATCCGGTGCTGTAAGAAAACCGGTGAAAAGATTCACCACATCCTGGTCAGACTTGGTACTGATAAAATTCTGCGAATACAGGCCTGCAGCAGCTTTCAGTCTTACATTTTCAGTCAGGTTATACTTCAATGATATCCTGGGTTCCGGTGAAAATGCCGGCAGTGAAGCATAGTATTGTAGGCGAAGACTGGGCTCGAGGATAAATTTTTCATTAAAGATGTGCTTATATACAATAAATCCTGATAGCTCCGTGGTGTTGTTATTCTGCTCAATTTTAAGTCCCAGCGAATTGTAGAATTGCAATTCTGTACGGAAACCACCGATATCAAACCCATACTTGATATCACCATTCGGCACGAAGTAGGTGAAATCGATATTCAGGTCAAAGCCATTTATACCACTTGTACGAGGTAACCCGTCTCCTTCCTGCAAGGATATTTCATAGTCAGAATAGGAAATGGTGCCTCCGATTAAAACCTTGGATCCACCGGGTACAATTACGAAATTGGTACCAAAGCCAAACGATTTCCAGTCATATTCAGAAACAAACTGATAGTCCACATGGTCATCAAAATTAAATCCAAAGAAGCTTAATTTACTTCCATTAGATCCATTCAATGATATTTTTCCATACAGATCAGTGAAGCTGTAAGGCAAACCACCGGTATCAATATAGCTATAGAAAAGTTTAGAGGATTGGTCCAGGTAGGAAGTTTTGCCGGTAAACATATAGGACACACTTGATCCGGCATCATTTATTTTTTTGATAGGACCTTCCAAAACTACTTTTGAAAGGAACGGATTAACCGCAACTTTACCACTAAATTGTTTTTTGTTTCCATCGCGGGTAGTAACATCCAAAACAGCAGAGAGGCGGTCTCCATACTCAGCACTGAAACCACCGGTAAAAACTTTTACATTTCTAATAATATCTGTTTCGAAAACAGAAAAAAGCCCTATAGAGTGAAACGGGTTATAGATGGTCATGCCATCTAAAAGCACCTTGTTTTGAATGGGTGATCCGCCGCGAATATAAAGTTCGCCCCCTTGATCTCCTGTGAAGACTACTCCGGGTAGCACCTGAAGGTATTGCGCCAAATCGGCCTCACCACCAACTGAGGGTATTCGCGCAATATCTTTTGCAGTAATCCTTGTCATGGAAACGGATGTTTCCGATTTCTTTTCTTCGCGGATCGCGCTAATATTTACATTTTGCAGCTCGATGGCAGATTTCTCCAGGAAAATTTTCTGATTCAGTATTTCATTTGGCTTTACTGTGATTGGTATTTCAACGGAATCATACCCAAGCTGCGTACAAAATATGATATAGGATCCCGGGGGAACATTAGCTATATTATAAAGACCATCTTCATTGGTTTGTGCACCTAATGCTTTCCCTTTAAGAATCACATTTGTATAAAGAACCGGTTCACCGGTGCCTTTGTCAAACACCAATCCCCGGACTGTGGCATTTTGTGCCCATAGGGCTGCCGGAAAACTGCAAATCAAAATAAAGAGAGTAGCAAATCTAAATCGCATTAGTTCTAAGTTGATTGTATTGTGTTTATTCGATAATCTATTTTGCTTCAATTGGTTTTGTTGTAATCTTTACTATTTACTGAAACACTGATTAAAAAATGGTGATGTTACCACGTTCCAGCCCCTTCTCTGACCAAGAGGGGTTCATCCTTTGTATAATCAATTACGGTGGAGGGCATATTGCCTCCCACACCGCCATCAATTACTACTGAAATCTGGCTATGAAACCGTTGTTCAATTTCCCTGGGATCTGTGATATAATCCAGAATAACATCCTCATCGTGCAGTGAAGTAGAAATAATCGGATGCCCGAGCGCCTTTGCTATTGCTCGTGCGATCGCATTATCGGGGATACGGATGCCGACAGTACGCTTGTTAGTCTGAAAGAACCGGGCAACCTGCGGCGCTGCATTAACAATCATTGTATAAGGTCCGGGAAACAGCCGTTTCATTTCCTTAAATACCGGCGTATCCAGTCCTGCAGTATACTCCTGGGCCTGTGCAATATCATTACATATAAAGGAGAAGTCCGGGCGCTTCTTACCGCTCAGTTTGATGAGTCTTTCTATTGCTCTTGGCTGATACAGGTCGCCACCGAAAGCATACACTGTGTCTGTTGGAAAAACAATAAGTCCACCGTTCTTCAATTGATCGACGACCATACTGATCTTCTGCTCACTGATTTTATTCGGAAGTATTTTTAACAGCAAAATGATTGTGTTTTACCAAATCAATTAAACTACAACGATCCAAAGAGTAACATTATGCAGGCTGTCCCGGTTATGCGGCAATTACTTTATTAACCAGTTCGGCAGCTTCTCTTAATTCAATAGCAGAAAACACTTTCAGTCCCGACTTATCAATTAGTTCCTTGGCGAGTTCGGCATTGGTTCCTTGTAAACGGACAATGATCGGAACATCTATGTTTCCAATATTTTTGTAAGCGTCGACAATACCTTGTGCAACGCGGTCGCAGCGGACAATACCTCCAAAAATATTGATGAGGATTGCTTTAACATTAGGGTCTGCAAGTATGATTCTAAAGCCGGCTTCCGTGGTTTGTGCATTGGCTGTTCCGCCAACGTCGAGAAAGTTTGCCGGAGATCCACCTGCCAGCTTAATCATATCCATAGTGGCCATGGCAAGTCCGGCACCATTTACCATACAGCCAACGTTGCCATCAAGTTTAATAAAGTTCAGATTGTATCTGCTGGCCTCTACCTCAGTAGGATCTTCTTCGGTTACATCACGCATGTCCGCATATTCCTTATGCCTATACAAGGCATTGTCGTCAACCTTCACTTTGGCATCGACAGCAAGAATTTTATTATCGGCGGTTTTCAAAGCCGGATTGATCTCTATCAGTGCACAATCCAATTCCACATAGGCACGATAAATATTAGTTACGAAAGCGACCATGTTTTTATAGGCATCGCCTGATAGCCCCAGCTTAAATGCAATTTTCCTTGCCTGGTATGGCTGAAGACCATCTTTTGGATCAATCCACTCCTTGTTTATCTTTTCAGGGTGCTTATCGGCTACCTCTTCAATGTCCATTCCACCTTCTGTAGAATAGATAATTACATTTTTCTTGCGTTCCCTGTCCAACAAAACACTCAGGTAAAATTCTTTGCGTTCTTCTTCTTTCCCGTAATAGACATCTTCCGCAATCAAAACTTTATTTACCTTTTTGCCTGCCGGACCAGTTTGAGGAGACACCAACTGCATACCAATGATCTGTTCGGCTTTTTCTTTAAGTTTGTCCAGCGAGGTCGCTACTTTAACGCCACCACCTTTTCCCCTGCCCCCGGCATGAATTTGCGCCTTTACCACCCAAATCGTAGTGCCTCTTTCATTCTTCAATTGCTTTGCCGCATCAATAGCTGCGTCAACAGATGCTACGGCAATACCCTCTTGCACAGGCACTCCAAACCGCTTCAATAATTCCTTCCCCTGGTATTCGTGTAGATTCATTTGGAATGTATTTAGAATGACGGGCAAAAATAGCCTGAATAATCTGAAAACTGAAACCGGTTTCGGCAAATGGTGTTTTTCTATCGTCGAACAAAAATCATTGTGACAGTTGAGTGACACAAAATGTGTTTCTTTGAGGTTATGCTGTTAGTGCCACACACTTCATCCGACCTGGCCAATTGCCTGACAAGTGGCTGGCATTATTGTAGCTATTGTTTCCGAGTTATGATTTGCTATAAATCCGGAATATTCCCTTACCTGCATTTCAAAACAGCATTCCCGAGCACTCAATGATTCATGTAACCAATATTCACAAATACTATGGTGATCTTCACATATTAAGGGGAGTTTCGATTGATATTGAGCAGGGTGAAGTAATCTCGATTGTGGGTCCGTCCGGCGCGGGGAAAAGCACCCTATTGCATATTATTGGCACCCTTGACCGTGCAAATGAGGGCAAAGTGATTTATGAGGGTACAGACGTTTTTCAGTTGAGTGACAAGAAACTGGGTCGCTTCCGTAACAAGCAAATAGGGTTTGTTTTTCAGTTTCATCATCTGTTGCCGGAATTTACAGCGATTGAAAATGTTTCCATACCGGCACATATTGCCGGAATGAATGTTGCCGACACAAAATTAAAAGCTGCGGAATTATTACAATATCTCGGACTGGAAGATAGGTTACATCATAAACCATCACAACTTTCCGGTGGTGAACAACAGCGGGTGGCTGTGGCGCGTGCTTTGATCAACGACCCAAAAGTAGTACTTGCAGATGAGCCTTCCGGCAACCTGGATTCTGATGCAGCAAGGGAATTGCATCAACTCTTTTTTCAGTTAAGAAAGCAATTCAACCAGACATTCATTATTGTAACACATAATACGGAACTGGCTGACCTTGCTGACAGGAAACTAACCATGAAGGATGGAACTATTGCGCAACATTAGAATGAAATTTGTTGTGACACTTCATTATATTTATACTGATGACCATACAGGATATATTAAAGAAATATTGGGGCTTCAGTCATTTTCGTGATGTCCAGGAAGACATCATCATATCAGTGCTTTCAGGGAAAGATACATTGGCACTTTTACCAACCGGTGGAGGTAAGTCCGTTTGTTTCCAGGTACCGGCTCTTGCAAAGGATGGCATATGCATCGTTATCTCTCCTTTAATTGCCCTGATGAAAGACCAGGTAGCTAACCTGACTGCTAAAGGGATTAAAGCTGTTGCCATTTTCAGTGGAATGAGCAAACAAGAAATTGACATGGCTATTGATAATTGTGTTTATGGCAATATTAAATTTCTTTATGTATCACCCGAACGACTGAGCACGGATATTCTAATGGTGCGGGTTACAAAAATGAACGTGAACCTGTTAGCCGTTGATGAAGCACATTGTATCTCACAATGGGGTTATGATTTCAGGCCGCAATACCTGCGGATAGCTGCATTCCGTGCACTCATTCCTGCTGTTCCCGTGCTTGCGTTAACAGCTACGGCCACACCACCCGTGGTAGATGATATTTGTGATAAGCTGGCGTTTAAAGAAAAAAATATTTTTCAAAAAAGCTTTGAGCGCACTAACCTCTCTTACTCTGTACTTTTTGAAGACAGTAAGTATGAACGGCTGGTCAAGATGCTTAACAAGGTGCCGGGAACGGCTATTGCATATGTACGCAACCGGAGAAAAACAAAAGAAATTGCCGACTACCTGGTAAAGAATAAGATAAGTGCCGATTATTATCATGCCGGATTGGATCATGCAACCCGTTCGAAGAAGCAGGATTCCTGGACCAGGAATAAAACACGTGTAATGGTTTCCACCAATGCCTTTGGGATGGGTATTGATAAGCCGGATGTAAGACTGGTGGTGCATATGGATGTTCCTGATAACATTGAATCCTACTTCCAGGAGGCAGGTCGTGGCGGGCGTGATGGTAAAAAGTCGTTTGCCGTATTGCTCTATAACAATGCAGATATTGCTGAATTAGAAGAGCGTTTAACTAATTATCTTCCTTCTATTGCTAAAATCAGGGCAACATACCAGGCATTGGCGAACCATTTTCAGCTGGCCATCGGTGCAGGCGAGCAGGCAAGTTTCGATTTTGACATTGCCACCTTTTGCAAGGCCTTTAAACTAAAACCACCCGAAACATTGCAAACATTAAAAGTACTGGAGCAGGAAGGCTATATTGCTGTTACGGAATCGGTATATATGCGATCTCGGATATTGCTGATTGTGAATAAGGAAATGCTTTACAAGTTTGAAGTGGAAAACAAGAAGTACGAGATTTTGATCAGAACGTTGCTGAGGGCATATTCCGGAATATTCGAGTCGTTTGTAATGATTAATGAGAGTGATCTGTCAAAATATACAGGACTAAACTATCGTGAAGTGATACAGCAGCTAAAGGATCTTGAAAATTTTCAGTTACTGAAATATGAACCTCAAAAGGATGCTCCGCAGATTACCTTTATTTTGCCGAGAGCTGACAGTGAACGGATGCCTTTCAACATAGAACTGCTAAAGCAAAGGAAGGAGGCACATGAGAAACGGGTGACTGCCATGAAACGCTATTTGATAACAGGCTACCGGTGCCGCAGCCAAATGCTACTAGCTTATTTTGGTGAAGAGAATGAAACACGCTGTGGCATCTGTGATGTTTGCTTAAACCGCAACAAACTCAATCTTTCCGAATTAGAATTTTCCCGGATTACTGAACAGGTTAAATCGTTGGTTAAACAACGGCATTATACCATTTCAGAACTTGTCAGCAAAACGCCAAAAACGCAGGAAAAGAAATTACTGGAAACCATTCAGTGGTTGCTTGACAGTGAAGAATTAAAACTGAATGAACAAAATCAACTTACTTTCCGAAAATAGCGATTTCACTGGAAGATAGTTTGCTTGTTAGTATAGCACCTGATGTTTTTGAGCTGACTGGATCGATGTGGTTTGCTGTTTAATTACATTTGTGACTCTTGAAAGAGCGAAGCAATGAAACCATCACATAACTTCCTTAATTCTTCTTCGATTTTCGAAATCCATTGAGCCGAATCATTTTCACTGTTGTTAATGATCTGACGTACGATCAGCGAATGAAACGCATATGCGGATCGCTTGCTCATGCCGGCTATGAGGTACTACTCGTTGGAAGGCAGTTACCCAACAGCATTCCATTAAACAATGAACCGTATGCGCAGCAGCGGCTCCACTTGGTTTTCAAGAAAGGCAAACTGTTCTATCTTGAGTATAACGTCCGTCTTTTTTGTTTTCTCCTGTTTAAGAAGTTTGATATATGTTGCGGTATTGATCTCGATACGATCCTCCCCTGTTACCTGGTTTCCAAATGGAAACGGAAGAAGTGTGTTTATGATGCACATGAACTTTTTTCAGAGGTGCCAGAGGTCGTAAGACGTCCTTTCATTCAAAAAATATGGCGAAGGGTGGAGAAATTCGCCATACGAAGAGTGAGGAATTGTTACACAGTGAGTGATGGCCTTGCTGACTTCTTCCAACAAAAGTACGAAAGGCACTTCGAGGTAATCAGAAATGTGCCGCTACTACAGGAGGAAAAAATACCTGCAAACGTTCCGCAAAGCAGGCGGTACATTTTGTACCAGGGAGCATTGAATGAAGGAAGAGGTTTGTCGCAACTGATTAAAGCAATGGAGGAATTGCCGCTTCAACTAAAATTGGCCGGAGAAGGCGATTTATCGATTCCGCTAAGAGAAATGGCACGCAATTCCGGGTACAATGAAAAAATAGAATTCCTTGGACAAAAGTTGCCCGGTGAGTTAAGGCAACTTACGCACTCAAGCTTTATTGGTGTCAACCTGCTTGAGAATAAAGGCTTGAGTTATTACTATTCTCTTGCCAACAAATTTTTTGATTGCGTTCATGCCGGAGTGCCTGTAATTACCATGAATTTTCCGGAGTACATCAAACTCAATAAACAGTTTGAAGTAGCGCTTCTTGTTAATGATCTGCAAAAGGAGACCTTGGTACAAGCTATAACCATGCTTGAACAGGACAAAGATGCTTATTTTCGCCTGAAGGAAAATTGCCTTCGTGCACGAAACACATGGAACTGGCAGCAGGAAGCGCTTAAATTGCTTGCCTTCTACCGGGCGCTACAATGAGCAAGCATTTACACATTATCTCATTCAATGTACCATACCCACCAGACTATGGCGGCGTGATGGATGTATTTTATAAGCTCGTGGCTTTACATGCGTATGGTATCAAGATCACACTGCATTGCTTTGAATATGGTCGTAAAGAAGCGGACGTATTGAACCAGATATGTCACCAGGTATTTTATTACAAGCGGGAGCATAGTTTCCGTGATTTCACTTCGCCCACTCCTTACATCGTTAAGACCAGGAAATCAAGTGAGTTGCTGAAGAATCTCGCAGTAGATGAAGCGCCGATATTATTTGAAGGGCTGCATACCTGCTATTATCTTTCTCATGATGAAATCAAGAACCGCTTAAAGACTGTCCGAATGCATAATGTGGAATGGGATTACTACCGGCATCTTGGAAAGAATGAAACCAGTATGTTTCGCAGGTTTTACTTTTTTACGGAATCTATTAAACTGAAGAATTTTGAGAAAATATTAACGAATGCTGACCACCTGCTGCCCATCTCAAAAAATGATCATGAATACCTTCTGAAGAAATTTGATAACGTAACCTGGTTACCGGCTTTTCACCCCAATGAAGAAGTTTTGTCGCTACCGGGAAAAGGTACCTACGTACTGTATCATGGGAACCTGTCTGTAGTGGAGAATAACCAGGCAGCACTTTTCCTGGTAAGCAAAATTTTTAACGACCTGCAAATAAAACTGATTATTGCAGGGTCTGACCCTTCCAGCATGCTTGTTGAGTTGGTGAAGAAAAACCGCAATATTGAATTACGTATCAATCCCGGGGAACTTGAAATGATGCGTTTAATCCGTAATGCACATGTCAACCTGCTGCCGACTTTTCAAAATACGGGCACTAAGCTGAAGTTGCTGAATGCATTGTTTAACGGAAGGTTTGTGCTGGTTAATTCCCCGATGGTCGAAAATACCGGATTGGGTGACCTTTGTATTGTCAGAGAAAAATCAGAAGAGATGAAACAGGCAGTTGTTGAATTGATGGAACAGTCCTTTGAAGCATCAGATATCCAGAAGAGAAAAGTGGTGTTAGGAAAATCCTACTCGAATGCAGCAAATGCTGCGCAGCTTATCGACATTTTATATACGGTTAGTCAATAAAACACTATTAAAACACGGGTAATCTATACCGTCTCAAATACGTTGGTATCGAGCACCTTTCCATTTTCACATTTCAATGTACGCGACGGGAATTTCTGTATGGTCATAAAATCGTGAGAGGCAATAAGCACGGCCGTATTGGATTCCCTGCTGATCTCCATCAGCAGCCTGAGTATTTCGTCTGAAGTATCCGGGTCAAGGTTGCCAGTAGGCTCGTCGGCGAGGATGAGGGCTGGATGATTCAGCAGTGCCCTGGCAATCACCACTCGTTGTTGTTCACCACCAGATAGTTCATGCGGCATTTTAAACCCTTTCGTTTTCAGGTTCACCATTTCTAAAACTTCGGCAATGCGTGCGCGCATCTTTTCTTTATCTGTCCAACCGGTTGCATGCAACACAAAACTTAAGTTTGCATCAATGGTCCTGTCTGTGAGCAACTGGAAATCCTGAAAAACGATACCGAGATTTCTTCGCAGAAAAGGCAGTTTCTTCCACGTGATCGTTTTTAGATCATGCCCGGCCACAAAACCTGAACCGCCGGCCAATGGCAAATCGCCATACAATACTTTCAGCAACGAACTTTTGCCGCTCCCTGTTCTTCCGATAAGATAAACAAACTCACCTTTTCGTATCGTCAGGTTTACATTGTTTAATATCAATGTCTCCTGCTGATAAATAATACCGTTCTTTATTTCTATGATTACCTGTTCTTCCATAAAGCTTCCATTTTATTCAAATGGTTCTCCTTAAATTCTTATAGTTCCATTTTCTGAATCTTACCATAAGGCAACGATTCAATTATTTTTTTTACTGCTGCTTCCCTGTCCCCTAATCCGATTTTTCTAAGTGCATCTTCAGGCCGATCTGCACGAAAATAAGAAAGCAACGTAAACTGATCGTCACGTATTTGAATGTAATCGGGAATTTTTACTTTGCCCTGAATCTTGATGATGTACATAGTGTCCGGACGCCTGCTGACCGGAAGCAAAATTCGTATTTAAGAGCGGAACTAGAAAAACAATATCACAGAAGTTATCCCCACCGAGGGTCAATGACAACAGAAACTATGAATCAAGCTCCCTCAACAACTTTTAGTTGTTCAAAATCGGCTGCAAGAGTTCTTCTCTTGATTTCGGCTTTTTGCCGATCAGCCATTGAAAATTTTTCAGGCTGGCTTCTTCTTTCGGAAACTGACTCAACGGATACAGTGCGGCATCCGGTTTGGTTAAAAAGTATATTCGGTCTACCTGTTTGTCATCGGTAAAGTAGATATTCATGTTACTGCAAATGGCTTTGTTTACTCCGATATAACTGTTACTGTCATCTTTGGCGTAGTAGATGCTTTCTCCATTGCCAATAACTTCGAGCCGTTCCAACTGGCCATCGGCAAAATATCCAAACATATCCTTACCCTGTATCTGGTTATATAAACCTGAATCCGGTTCATTAACGGCAAGTGCGGTTTGCAGCAATTCCATTTTATAGAGTTGTTCTCCCCGCAAGTACATTCGCATGGTATCTGCACTCAACTGATTTTCATCCACCCAAAGTACCGGTTGATCGAACATCCTGAATACGGAATCTCTATAGCTGAATGCAATAGAGTCGCAGATTCCCTGGAGATCGCTTTTGAAAATCCGGACCTGGTGAAAGGCGAAGAGGTTACGATAGCCACCTATTGAGTCTTTGTAGGAAAATAAAGTATCTGCCGTAACAAACATAGAGTCGTCATCAATTACCAAAATAAGCGCCGCTTGTTTGGTAGCCATTATCCGGTCATTTTTCTCATTGTATTGTGCATAATTCCCCCGCATAAAGATTTTATTAAGTGTATCTGCCCAACGGATATTCGATCGGGCATACCCATATCCACGCTTACGTTGGTAGAAAATGGTGTCGGCCTTCAACTGTTGCGTTTGTGTATTCAGGCGGGCATTCTTTTCAAATTGAGAAATGTCGAATTGCGTATTATAGTACCCTCCTTCACAATAGACATTGAAAGAATCGGATTCAATATTGGTTGGGCTAATGAAATATGCTGTTCGCGATGATGTGTTAAAAATGAGCGTGTCAGTGGTTAGCACATAGTCCGGATGCGTAAGTTTTACATCTTTCTTGAAGTACATATCAGCTGTGTTCGAATAGTAATAGCCATGTTTGCTGGTGAGTACAGCATCATCACTTACCAGTGTTCCTCCTGTCAGGTAGTAACCAACGCGTGTATTAAGATCATAGTCAAGTTCTTCGGTAGTGAGCACCATGCGCGAATCCGTCAACTTCACTTTGTTCTTCAATCTTGCCTGTTTCACATTACCATCATAGTGCAATGTTTCCCCATAAATGTGTATGGTATCGCCCTGCCTGATGTGGACATTTCCAACGGCATCAACTATATTCTGGTCGAAATAAAAATCTGCATTATCACAAAAGAGTGTGACATCGTTCTGTTGTAATTGCACATTGCCTACCAGTTTTCTAAGTCCAACTCCACCGGATTCACTGTATTGCAATTCGTCGGCATTTATGATTTCAATCGGCTCTCCGGTTTGTGCCAATACAAAGTCACTACCAACCATTAAACACGATGCAGATATAAATATCGTCCTCCATATAAATAATATGCCGGGTAAAACCCTTTCCGCATTCACTCCGAGCATATTCATCCAGTTGGTTTTCACATCAGGAGCAATGAAGCAGCCCCATCACTTTTTTTTAGAATCTTTTGTGGATTTGTCTTTCTTTCCGAATACGGAAACCTGAACATACCGGTCAGGGTTGTTTTTAAAATCTACCAGCAGGGAATCCAGTGATTTTGAAGAAGTTTCGAGGTTATTATAAAGCTTATCATCATTGACCAGTAATCCTAATGATCCTTCACCTGAATTAATTTTCTCTATCACGACACTTAGCTCTTCCAGGGTTTCCTTAGCCTGTTGAATGGTAGCACTTATTTCACTTTGCCTAAGCGTGTCGCTGATTGTGGCTAGGTTGGATAAAATGGTATTAATCTCATCATGGTTTTGATTGAGATTCGCGGTAATGGATTCGATGTTCGCAAAAATACGATCAAGCCTGCTCACATTATCATTGAGCATTACATCTACCTTAGTAGTTGCCCTGTCCAGTGTAATTAAAGTGGTCTGTATGCTTTTTATGCTCTTTTGAAGATTCAATCTCGTTTCGCTGTTAAATATGCTGGAGATGGAATTGATCGCCGAATCGAGCGATACAATCAAAGCTTCAGCTTTTGTCTGCACTTCCTCCAAACCTTTCCTTGAAATTTTTGCTACCAGTGTATCATGGTCGACATAATACGCTGTTGCAGTTGTAAATTCCAACAGAATTGCTTTAGGACTAATTATATCCGGACTAATTACAGTGGCGGTAGATCCTTTCGGGATTCTTACCTCACGGTCAATGGCAATTGCCACCACAATTTTTCCGGAGGCATCGTCAGCAAGTTTGATATCAATTACGTGTCCTACTTTCATTCCCTTATAGAGTACAGAACCGGCAGGCGACACACCTCCTGCATCATCATAGCGGATATAAAAAACGTTGTCGCGGCTGAAGACATTTTTTCCACGCAGCAGGTTAAACCCCAAGACCAGCAAAACGATTGCAATTGTGGCCAGTACGCCTACCTTTACTTCGTTTGATAATTTCAAAAGAATATTATTTTAACACTGCGAAATTAAGACTTAAAAAAACAAACTGCTTTAATTAGCTTTTATGGGTGTATGACAATTCGTTCAACTTGTTAAGCAATAGTTGCTGGGTTAAATGGTTAAATGGCTAAATTGCTAAATGGTTAAATTGCTGCGGCGAAGCCGATCAGTTTCAATTCTGTATTAACTACGCTACTTTACTAACTTTCTCAAATACTCAATACTCACTACTCAATTTCAACACCCAATAATCTAAATCCAATTTGTCGTACACCCGCTTTTATTCTCATTGGGAGTCTGCTTTAAGGCAATTGATTCATCGGAATGCGCTTGCCTTCTTTATAAGCAACAATAAATGCATCCTTAAACCCTTTCTGACGGAGCGAGGCTAACCGATGTTGTGTTTCCTGCAGATCGGAGTAATTTCCGACAACATACCTGTTTACGCCTTTTTCACTTTTATCATTTGTGATATCCTTAGTCCCTCCAAAGCGCGGATCATTTAAAGCAATTGCTTTTTCGGAAGCTGTGATCTGTATTTTGTATATGACTGATGGAGTTACAGATACTTTCAAATTGCTGTCGGCAGCCGCCACCTCTGAATGGCTATTTGTAACATGGGGAATATCAGGTGGTGTCCCTGCTTTTGCATCTGTGGCTGCATTGGTAATTTGTTCCTCAACAAAGGCCAGCTGACTATAATCATTTTCTACTTCCGCCTTAAAAAGTGCTACTGCCTGCAGTATCGATGAGGCTACTTCATTTTTTCCTTTCTCAGAAACCAGGTATCGTTCTTCCTCCCGATTAGTCAAAAAACCGGTCTCTATTAATATCGCCGGCATCGTAGTTCGCCAAAGCACAAGAAATCCTGCCTGCTTGACACCCCTTGTTTGGCGGCCGTCTTTTACAAACTCTTCTTCCACTTTAGATGCCAGGTTGATACTCTGATCAATATGTGCATTCTGGTTCATGGAAAGAATGATGTAACCCTCCGGCGAATTAGGATCGAAGCCATCATAATTTTCCTGGTAATTATCTTCCAGCATAATTACATCATTCTCGCGCTTAGATACTTCCAGGTTGCCATCAGATTTATGCAGTCCCATTAACCAGGTTTCCGTACCATAGGCAGAGGTAGATTTGCTGGCATTACAATGAACGGAAACAAATAAATCTGCTTTTGCCCTATTGGCGATGTTCGCACGTTCATACAATTCAATGAAAGTGTCCGTCTGACGGGTATAGATCACTTTCACTCCGGGATACGTTTTTTTGATGAGTGCTCCCAATTTTAAGACTATGTCCAGCGTTACGTTCTTCTCGTTGTCAATTGC
The DNA here is from genome assembly GCA_016704325.1 of Chitinophagaceae bacterium. Classification (GTDB taxonomy): domain Bacteria; phylum Bacteroidota; class Bacteroidia; order Chitinophagales; family UBA10324; genus JACCZZ01. The sequence goes on along the minus strand of JADJAG010000001.1, from coordinate 201,964 downwards.
TCCACGGCAACCGGTGTCGTGCCCACCATGACCGGCATCGAGCACAATGGTTTTAAATTTGTAATCAGAGCCTGATTGCGCCAATGCCGCAGTACTGCAGTACAGGCTTAAAAGCAACATGATAAGAATCGATCGTTTCACAAATGGAATGCTTTATAGTAGTTTTGTTGCAAAAATCAGCATTAAACGCAAATTTATACCTGATATTTTTTTGAAAAAGAGATATAGCCTACAACGTTTCCCCATTTTATTGTTAATACTGTGTTCCCTGTACTCATATGGGGACACAAACGGCAGCTATGCAACTACGCAGATTATTACGGAAACACTGCCTGATACACTTCCTGCCGACACCTTACCATTCCAAATACTTCCGGATTCTTCCATATCCGATACATCACTACAGCGCAATGTTAAAGAATCAAAAGACGGACTTGATGCGAAGGTGACTTATGCAGCCAGGGATTCGATCTGGTATGATATCTCGAATCAGCGTGTTCATCTTGTAGGCGATGCGCAGGTGACTTACAAAGACATAACGCTTAAAGCTGATTCCATTGTTTTTGACTGGAAAAACAACATTGTATTCGCTATTGGCAGAAAAGACAGCACCGGTAAAACTATTAATCGGCCTTCGTTTGAGCAGGGGGACCGTCACTATGATGCAAATAAGATCTACTATAATTTCAAAACAAATAAGGGCAAGATCAGTGAGATTCTGACGCAGGAAGATGAAGGATTTGTAAGAAGTGAAGTGGTGAAACGAATGCCGGATGATGTATTGTTTGGGAGTCATAACATATACACCACTTGTAACCTTGACCATCCTCATTTCTACATCGGTTCATCAAAAATTAAAATCAATCCCGGCAAATCGATTGTTTCAGGCCCTGCCAACCTGGTAGTGGCCGATGTGCCAACACCGTTGTTTCTGCCCTTTGGAATTTTTCCACTCAATGCAAAACGAAAATCGGGCATCATCTTTCCTGAATATGGTGAGGATAAGAACAGGGGGTTCTTCCTGAGGAACGGCGGATATTATTTTGGTATCAGCGACAATGTAGATCTTGCCCTCACAGCCGATATTTACTCCAAAGGTTCCTGGAAGGCCAGTGCTGCCAGCCGTTTCAACAAACGTTATAAGTTTAACGGCGATATGCGCATGACCTTTGCCAATGAGCGTTCATTCAGTACGGAGCTAAATGATTACACGTCGAATAAACAATTTAATGTAGCCGCCCGATATAACCAGGATGGCAAAGCGCGCCCGAACAGCCGATTCAGCGCAACGGTGAATTTCGGAACATCAGGATTCAACCAGCTCTTTGCTTCCAATACTAATTTCAATTACCTTAACAACACCTACCAGTCTTCCATTTCTTATTCACAGACTATCCCCTATTCGCCTTTCAACTTCACCATTTCAGCAGATCATACACAGAGTACTTTGACACATCTTGTGAATGTATCATTACCCACTTTTGCTTTTAACATGAATACGATCTATCCTTTCAGGAGGCCGCTGGCTATTGGCAGTGAAAAATGGTATGAAAAGATTGGGTTCTCTTATAGCATGAATGCAGAGAACCAGGTTTCGAATGCGGATTCTTTGTTTTTTTCACCTTCAACCTTTCAAAACCTCGAAACCGGTTTCCGCCATAATATACCGGTGAGCGCTCCTTTCCAGGTTTTCAAATTCCTGACAGTAACACCAGGCTTTAATTACAGTGAAATCTGGTCGCTGCAAACCACGCGTCAAAACTGGGACCCTGAAACATCAACGATTGATTATGATACCATTCAGGGCTTTGCTACGACACGTGATTTCAATTTTTCAGTCAGCAGCTCCACCAGGGTTTATGGTATTGTGAAGTTTAAAAAAGGCAAACTGCAAGCCATTCGCCACGTGATAACACCAAGCATAGGCCTGTCCTATCATCCCGATTTCAGTGAGCCGCAATGGAATACTTATAAGACGGTACAAATTAATGAGGAAGGCGCTACGCAACGCTACTCCATTTTCGGAAATACCATTTATGGAGGACCAGGCCAGGGCAAATCAGGGAGTATCAACTTCTCGCTTGCGAATAACCTGGAGATGAAGGTTTTTTCAAAGAAGGATACCCTGCAACAAACCAGGAAAGTGAAACTGCTGGATGCTTTGAACCTGGGTGGTTCTTACAATCTTGCCGCGGATTCGTTAAATCTTTCTGTGATTTCAATTTCAGGCCGTACAAAGCTTTTTGATAAATTTGATATCAATTTCGGCTCCCGGTTTGATCCATACATTGCCGATTCCAATGGCCGGAGACTTAACCAGTTTGAATGGAATGTAAATAACCGCCTTGCACGGCTTACCAATGCCAACCTGAGTGTGGGCACATCCTTTCAATCAAAGAAAGGCACTACCACTGAACTCACAGACTTACAACGTGATTACCTTTCTTATTCAACCGGTGAATACATCAGTTTTGATGTACCCTGGAATCTTGCACTTTCTTACAGTTTGTTCCTGCAATCGGTTAACTCAGAAGCCGGTGATGATTCTCTCACCTTTACGCAAACATTGAATATTAGCGGCGGACTAAACCTGACCAAGAACTGGAAACTCACCGCAAGCACATCCTATGACTTTGTAAACAAAGAGTTTCCTACTGCCTCACTTGGTATCTATCGCGACCTGCATTGTTGGGAGATGAGCATCCAATGGGTTCCTTTCGGAGTCAGGCCAAGCTATAGTTTCGTACTGCGTGTAAAAGCGTCTGTACTCCAGGATCTGAAGTTGCCAAAGCGAAGCGACTGGAATGAATTCTAAAGTATAATTCGAGATGATATAATCCTCGCTGATTTACTAAAGAGTTCATCGTGCATTAGATATCATTCTTCTGAAAAATCAGTTATTGATGCTATAATGATCATGCTGCATGCTCTTTTTCAATTGAGCTTTACTTCTTTCCAAATACAGACTGAATCAATGAATTTGCCGTAGCAGCCGGATCTTTCCTGATCTGTGCCTCCTGTTGAGCCATGGTATAAAATAATCCGTCCAATGCTTTTTCTGTTACATACTTTTCAAGGTCAGGATTTATTGGTGTGGCAAAGGGTAGCTTATTATACGTTGTAAATACATCTGACCAATACTTTGTAGCTTCTGTTTTATCGAGTGCCTTGTCAATTACCGGTGTAAATTTCTCTGTAAGCTGGGCAGAGGTAGATTTTCTGAGGTATTGTGTGGCGGCATCGTTGGGTCCGGTTACTAAGGCCACTGCATCATTTACTGACATTCCTTTAATGGCATCCAGGAAAATAGGTGCGGCATCTTTTGCTGCTTCTTCTGCAGCACGGTTCATTGTTAAAAGCATTTTGTCGACTTCACTTCCAAGGCCAAATGAACGCAGCTTGCTTTCTACCGCTTTTGCTTCCGGAGGCATCAATATTTTTATCGCCTGGTTTCCAAAAAAACCATTGGTTGCAGAAAGGATATCTGCACTCTTTATCGCACTCACGGAAAGTGCCTCTTTTAAACCTGAAACAAGGGTTTCATTACCTGTTCCTGTCAATGGATTGCTGACAGTTGTTGTTGAGCCTGTAGTGCTGCCGGAAGGTCGGCTTATCTGTGCTTCCGTTGAAAAATAAGTAACAACAATACTAAGTAGAACAAGAATGTGCTTCATCAATTTTGGATTTGGCGTTTAAATTATCAAAATCATGCCAAATGTATTTGATTGCCTGAATCAGCTGGAATAAATTAATGCTGAACAAGTTTACCCAACTGTGGATTCTCGCTTTGAATTGTAATTTCGGGGTGCCATTATAAAAGCCTGTTTATACCTTGATCTAATACCTTTAAAAGTATCATGCTCCTAAAAGCCACCAGATTATGTCGGTAAATGCAACTATAGTCACTATAGGTGATGAATTATTAATTGGTCAGGTGATTGACACCAACTCCGCCTGGATGGGTCAGGAATTGAGCAGATCGGGTATTGATGTAATCCGCAGGTTTGCCGTGGGAGATGAAAAAAAAGAGATCATATCGGCCTTAGATGCTGCCCGTTCCATCAGTGATATTATTCTGATTACAGGAGGACTTGGCCCAACAAAAGACGATATCACCAAGCATACATTATGCGAATACTTCAACAGTACACTGGTGTTTGATGAGGCAATTTATGAGATGGTAAAAGGATTTTTTGACCGGTTTAAGCGGCCTATGCCTGAAAGCAACCGCGGGCAGGCTGAAGTGCCCGACAATTGTATTCCGATAAAGAATTACAATGGCACTGCTCCAGGTATGTGGTTCGATATAGAAGGAAAGGTTTTTGTCTCTATGCCCGGTGTGCCCTGGGAAATGAAACTCATGATGAAGGATTTTGTAGTGCCCCGACTTACTGAGCGGTTTGAAACACCACATATCATTCATAAAACCATTCTGACTCAGGGGATTGGAGAATCACTGCTTGCAGAAAGAATCAGCGACATTGAAAATGACTTTCCACCCGGTTTTAAATTGGCCTACCTGCCCTACCTTTCCTCCGTGCGTCTAAGAATCAGCGCACATGGTGATGATGTGGCAACGCTTCAACACACCATCGATGAATTATCAGGAAGGCTCCATGAAAGAATCGGCGAATATATTTGGGGTTATGATGATGACAAACTTGAAGCAGTAGTTGGGAAAATACTTTTAGACCGGCATAAGACATTGTCAACTGCTGAAAGTTGTACCGGTGGACTTATTGCCTACCGGCTTGCATCTGTAGCCGGAGCATCTGAATATTACTATGGCAGTGTAGTTAGTTATTCAAACACGGTGAAAAAAGAAGTGTTGGGAGTACGAGATGAAACCCTTCAAAAATCAGGAGCTGTTAGTGAAGAAACCGTCCGCGAAATGGTTACAGGACTGCTGTCAGCTATGAAAACAGACTATGCAATTGCAGTTTCCGGAATCGCCGGGCCTGATGGTGGAACGCCGGAAAAGCCGGTTGGTACAACCTGGATTGCCGTGGCAGATCGTGAAAAAACAGTTACCCGGCATTTTCACTTCCCCGGAAATCGTGAAAGAAATATGGACTTAGCTGCCATCAATGCATTAAGCCTCTTGCGGAAGTTTATGTTAGGGACTCTTAAGAATTCATGAGGAAATAAATGGCTGAATAAAGGTCTGCTGGTTTAGAAATTTTCCCATCCGCTACTGCAGAAAATCCCTAAATCCTACATCTCAATCCTATCTTAAACAGTAACAATAGCTAAAAGCTTTATTAGTATCCACTAGATTTCAAGGGCAAAAATTTCAATGGCATTTTTCCCGTCCATTTTTCTGCAGCCAATGGGTGTTTGCTTAATCCCCTCTTTCGCTTTACATTTGAGCATTACAAAAAAATCAATCAATGCTATGGCTGAAGTGGAACTGATAATGCCTAAAATGGGTGAAAGTATTATGGAAGCCACAATTTTGAAGTGGCTGAAAAATGTAGGTGATCCCGTAGCTGTAGATGAACCGGTGTTGGAAATTGCTACAGATAAAGTTGATTCTGAGGTTCCTTCCACACATGCCGGAAAACTCGCTAAAATTCTTTACCAGGTAAACGATGTAGTGCCGGTTGGCAAAGTGATTGCCATATTGGAAACTGATGCAGCAGCGGCAATAAAGCCTGTGGCAGTTGTCCCGGAAATGCCTAAAACAGCAGAAGTTAAATCGCCGATAAAGACGGATTCAAAACCTGTTTCAAACGAAGCCCGTTTCTACTCTCCTCTTGTATTGAATATTGCCCGAAGCGAAGGTATTTCAATGAGTGTGCTGGATACTATTCCGGGTACCGGTGAAGGAGGCAGGGTAACTAAAAGGGATATTCTTGCATTCGTACAAAAAGGTGGCGCAGAGAGCATCCAAGCTGTTGCTCCGGAAATAGAAAAGCCGGTTGAACCAGTTGCACCGGTCATAAATGTTGGAGGTAATGTAGAGATCATTGAGATGGATCGGATGCGCAAGCTGATTGCTGATCATATGGTGATGAGCAAACGTACTTCCGCACATGTCACTTCATTTGTGGAAGCAGATGTTACCAACCTCGTATTGTGGCGCGAAAGGATTAAATCAGCCTTTGAAAAGCGGGAAGGAGAAAAGATCACGTTTACCCCTTTATTTATTGAAGCAGTGGTAAAAGCGCTTAAAGAATACCCACTGGTGAATTCTTCAGTTAATGGCACACAGATTATCCGCAAAAAGGATATCAATATCGGCATGGCGGCTGCTATGCCAAGCGGTAACCTGATTGTGCCTGTTATTAAGAATGCAGATACCAAAAACCTGGTAGGATTAACCAAGGAAGTGAACGACCTGGCAAGACGTGCACGTGCGGGACAATTAAAGCCTACAGAAATAGAAGGTGGCACGTTCACGCTTACGAATGTTGGCACTTTTGGTAACCTGATGGGTACTCCTATTATCAATCAGCCCCAGGTAGCCATTATGGCCACCGGAGCTATTAAGAAAAAACCGGCTGTGCTTGAAACTTCACAGGGAGATGTGATCGCCATCCGGCATATGATGTTCCTTTCCCTGTCATACGACCACCGAATTGTTGATGGCGCTCTTGGAGGATCATTCCTCAGAAAAGTGGCTGATAACATGGAGGCGTTTGATCCTAAACGTGAATTTTAATTACTGCTGATATTTTTCCCGTCAGGCGGAAGAATTGAGAATGCCATTTCAACAATACAGAATCGTTAACCTCTTAAAATAAGCAAAACACCCAACCTACACCTATGGATCAGTTTTACGTGGTTGTTAAAGACATACATTTTTATTTACGATGGCTCATTTTAGCCCTGGCTGTAATCGTTTTTCTAAAGTACATGGCTTCGTGGCTGGGTAAAAAGCTTTTTACGTCGCTCGATAATAAGCTGAGCTTATATTTTGTAAGCACCATGGATGTTCAACTATTGCTGGGACTATTGCTTTATTTTTTCCTGAGTCCATCAGGAATCAGTGCTTTTCAACATGAAAATACGATGGGCGATGCCACTGCCCGTTTGTACGCAGTAGAACATCCACTTACAATGCTGCTTGCAATTATTATTGCCCATGCAGGTCGTGTAATGGTAAAAAAATCCGCTACCGACGACGGGAAATTTAAACGAGGCACTCTTTATTACGGACTGGCACTTCTATTTATGCTATCCAGGATGCCCTGGTAATTGATCTGGCCGGTGAACCTGCTGCTTGAATGAACTTGATTTAAAAAGAATTCAAAGTTTACTGCTAAGAAATATTAATAAAACAGCACCTCACCATTTCACTCCAAGTATCAAAAAGGGCTGATTAGAATCACCTCATCGCAATCTCAACAACCTCTTCTATAGAATGAAATGAGTTTTTAAGGTATTCCTGCACCTTTCGTTTGGAGCACCACTCTACCTTCTCTATTCCTTCAGCAGCCTGAGGCACCAGTTTGTGGCGATCGACCGTTGACATCTTGAACCAATGCGTTGCCTTTAGTATTTTCTTACCACTCAATTCATAGGTATGTAAAGTGCAAGGCTGACTGTCAAACAGAAACTTAACCGGCGCTACAATTTTTAATTGCGAAACCCCGGTTTCTTCTTCAATTTCCCTTACCGCAGCTTTTTTAATGGTTTCACCTCTATCCAATTTTCCTTTGGGCAAGTCCCATTTGCCACGCCGGAAAATCATCAGCAACCTGCCTTCTTCATTAAAAACAGCCCCCCCTGCTGCATGAATCAACCGGTAGGCAGCAAAGAAATTTTTTTCAAGTGTAATGGAAGAGTCGTGAATAAAAACCACCGTATCTTCTTTTACGGCAGCTGATAACCTGGAGACATGTTGTTGAAGGTCGGTCTTGTTTTTATAATGATGTATAGAATACTTTTTATTCTGTGCATCCAGCTTTTCAAAAATCTTTTTCGCACCGTTCTTACCTGCCAGGTAGAGTGTGCTGTTCTGAACAAATATCTTTCTCAATTTTTATTGTTTGTTTGGGTCAACCTATGTAAAGTATCAATAGACATTCAATTTCATGCCGTATGATCAGACATTCTTATCTTGCCACGCAAAAATAAGAGAATGATCGGGTCTGAAACTACAGCGCGGAAAATGGCAGCACTGCTTTTGCAAATAAAGGCCATTAAATTAAACCTGCAAGATCCTTTTACCTGGTCAAGCGGATGGAAATCACCTATCTATTGCGATAACAGGCTTACGCTGTCATTTCCTGAGATCAGGACATTCATAAAAGAATCACTGGTGGAATTGATCAGGGAGAAATTTCCACAGGCAGAACTCATTGCCGGCGTGGCGACTGCCGGTATTGCCCATGGAGTTTTAGTTGCTGACAACCTCGCCACTCCTTTTTGCTATGTGCGTTCTTCAGCTAAAAGTCATGGTATGGGAAATAAAATTGAAGGACTGGCTTTGCCCGGTCAAAAGGTAGTGGTGATAGAAGACCTGATTTCTACAGGAGGCAGCAGTCTTGCCGTGGTAAATGCTTTGCGCGATGCCGGATGTGAAGTATTGGGGATGATGGCTATTTTCACCTATGGTTTCCCATCGGCAACACAATCCTTTGAAGAAGCAGGTTGCCCGTTATTTACACTTACAGACTATGAAACATTAATTGCAATGTCCAGATCAAACAATACTGTTTCAACTGCGGAATTGCAGAGCCTGCAGCAATGGCGGGTTTCACCATCAACGTGGGAGGGATTGAAATGATTTACCTGATTTACCTGATTCCAATACTCAATGCGGCCTTCGGATGGCTTATCATCACCTTGCTCTTTCGAATACTCTTTCATCCATTAAAAAGGAAAGATTTTTTTATAGTAGACATGCAAGGGCTTATCCCGAAGAAGTTACCGGAATGGGGAGTACAGCTCGGCAGCTATGCAGCTGAGAATTTCATCAATATCAGTAAGCTGAAGCAGAACCTGCTTGAACCGGAAAAACTTAAACAGATTAATGATGTATTGGAAGATAAAGTAGATGATTTTCTTAGAAACAAACTGAAGGAAAAGATTCCGGTATTCGGCATGTTTATAACAGAGGGCATGATTGAGAAGATGAAAGAAACATTAATGGGTGAGCTGGAAAAGATGATCCCTGATTTGATCGGTTTTTTTGCAGATGACCTCGAGAAAAAATATGATGTACAAAAAATGATTGCTGAAAAAATGACAGCGTTTGATCCTGCAAGCCTGGAGCGCATTTTCTACCAGCAAGCCGGTAAACCGATTTTACAGCTAAAGATTTTTGTTGCTATTCTCGGGTTGTTATTAGGTGGTGCAGAGCTATTGTTGTTAAGAATGATTTAGTTCATGCTCTGCTGCTATTCCATCCTGCTGCTTGCACTTATTTAAATTGACGAATGAAAAAGACAGCTGGTAATTTTGAAATGATTTTCATCCAACGTTGATTATACTTTGCCACTGATTGATTCGCCATACAAACCTCCTGTTTACCTGCCCGGCGGTGATCTTCAGTCAATCATTCCTGCCATAGCAAGAGTAGTGCAGGGAGTTCAATACCGTCGGGAAAGAATCAAGACACCGGATCATGACTTTATTGATATTGACTGGGTAGATACCACATCTACAAAGGTAGCATTGGTTATTCATGGGTTGGAAGCTTCTGCTGAAAGTGCTTATATCAAAGGCATGTCGAAAGCACTTCATGTTGCCGGATACAAAGTAGCCGCCATGAACTTACGCGGATGCAGCGGAGAAATCAATCATCAGGTTCGCTCTTACCATAGTGGCAGTACAGATGATGTGGAAACCGTGATACATCACATCCTCCGCAACACTGCCTGTGAGAACCTGGTTCTAATTGGGTTTAGTCTTGGTGGCAACTTAGTACTTAAGTACCTCGGAGAGCGTATTACCATACCATCAATCATTACTGCTGCTGTCGCCATTTCTGTGCCATGCGATCTTCATTCCTGTGCCATTCATCTTGACTCAAGAATTCCTTTCCTTTACCGCGACCGGTTTCTCAGAACATTGAAACAAAAGGCTGCATCCAGAATTCACAATTTGCCTTTTGAACTGAATCATCAGCAACTAAAAAAAATCAGCACTTTCCTCGAGTTCGATGATTACTACACCAGCCAGCTATATGGCTTCAGGGATGCGGTTGATTACTATGTGCAATGCAGTTCTAAACAATTTATTCATCGCATTACTATTCCTACCCTCGTACTCACTGCTAAGAATGACCCGTTCTTTACCAGTTCCTGTTTTCCTTTTGATGAATGTAGTCTTTCATCAAAGGTTTACCTGGAAACTCCTGAAGCAGGGGGCCATGTTGGGTTTTGCGTTGACCTGTTTTCAGGAATCTACTATTCAGAACAAAGAGCTGTTGCGTTTCTGGCGTTGGAAGCCCGGCAAAGTCATATCGCCTGACGATTGATTAAATAAAAAAACCTTTCCTGCTGCGTTAAGACTTCCTTTTACCACCCCTATTTTATAATGTTCGCTTCAGGATTTGCATGCAACATTCAACTTTTTTCATTTGAATTACAACAAACTTTTCCTACAGAAGCCGGCAAATCAACATATTAAAACCAAATTAATTCAACACGAAAGGCTGGCATAATGCCGGATTGCGGAAAGAAAGCATTAGATTTGATATAATCACCTTTAACTAAATCAACAATCTCTTCCAAGTAATGCAAATTCTTCAGCCAATAACTGATCCCACCTTCACAGATACACCCGGTAATACTTTCGAAAAACTTTTGTTAAAACTCATTAATGATAAAAGAGACTTGCCGTTTCTCTATGTCACTATTAAGATTTCTGTAACGATTATACCATTGGCCATTTTACTTTTTTTGCCGGTGGTATCCGGTCCGTTGTGGTGGGTAATTGCAGCCGTTTATCTATTCCTCAACAATATTACTTTCAAAGGCCCTTTCGGTCTGATGTTGCATTGTACCAGCCACCGGAAGTTCTTTAACAAACGGTTCAGGTTACTCAATCACTATCTTCCATGGGTGATTGGGCCATTCTTTGGACAAACACCGGAAACCTATTACAGTCATCACATCTGGATGCATCATCCTGAAAATAACCTGCAGGACGACAGAAGCACCACCATGCCTTATCAGAGAAACAGCTTCGTTGATTTTCTACGCTACTTTTTTGATTTCCTGTTTCTTGGTATGTTCCGGCTGGTTAGTTACTTCCATAAAAAAAACCGGAACCTGCTGATCGTTAAATGCCTGATGGGTGAATTTCTTTTTCTCTTTTTGTGTATCGGTCTTTCCTTTATTAGTCTTCCAGCAACAATGGTAGTTTTCGTTATTCCGTTTTTCCTTTCGCGTTTTGTAATGATGGTTGGAAACTGGACACAACATGCATTTATTGCGGCAGAAGATCCCTCTAATCCTTATATGAATTCTGTTACCTGCGTGAATACAAAGTACAATAAGAAATGCTGGAATGACGGGTATCATGCATCGCATCATGTAAGACAAGGAATGCATTTTACACAGCATCCTGAATTCTTCATGAACACGCTAAACAGGTATATGGAAAATAAGGCAATTGTTTTCCAGGGAATCGGGTTTCTAAGTATTTTCTGGTACCTGATGAGACATGATTATGCTGCTTTGGCAAAAAATGCCGTAAACATTAACAACACATTTAAGAGCAGTGACGAGTTTATTGAATTACTGAAATCCCGCGTTCAACCCATCCCGGTTAGCGGAAGTATATGATGCTATTGCATCTGCTTCAGCAATAATCTCATCAACAGTGAATAATTGCCTATTCAATTCGTTTGCTTTTGGCCTGCCGACAACAGTTTATGCAACAACTGCCCGAGCAATAATTCATATCCATGCTGGAACTCATTTAAATAAGTCAGAATTTTTGGAGGCAATCGGTCCGGATATGATTTGCGGATACTTCGTATGTCTTTAAGCAGGTAGAAGAAGTGCGCATTCTTATATTTTTTCAGGGAAAGATGCTGTAACTGAATGTAACGGATATTTCTTTGCGACAACCGGGTGACGAAATCATAATCTTCTGTGAAGGCAAAGAACAATGTTTCCAGCATCCTGATCCTGATCTCATAGTGAAAATACACTTGTATTGAATTCAGCGACTTGGCAATGCTGATATATTCAAAGGCTTTATCAAGCTCCCCTGATTTCAGATACAGATGACCATAAAGTATGGCGCCCAATACACCGGTGCTTTCATGCCTGTTCACGATATAAACTTTAAAGAGCGTGTCGAGCATGCGATGCGCTATCGGGAAATCATTCAGAACAATGGCCAGTTCAATACATCGGGCGAAATGATGGAATTGATTTTTCAGCAATTCCATTTTCGTGCTGAACAGTTGCTGATACATCCGGTATGATTTTTCATAATCACCCTTCTCGAACATCATTTCTGCAAAATGACACTCGGCTATCAGTTGTTCAAACGCAGGCATTTTTTCAAAACCACCATAGAGATCAGCAATTTTCACCAGGTATTTTTTGCGCTCCTCGGCATTAGTCTCGACCAGCCTGTAATAATTCACCATGATATGGTATAGCACCGTCTTTGGTTCAATCGCAGTCAGCTCGCTGAACTGTTTTTCAAGTTCTGCAACTTCTTTATGAATTTTACCTGTTGCACGTGGATCCGGTGCCTGTTGTGTGAGTTTGTTCAATGTGGCGAAAAGTATTTTTGAACGTACCTCTAACTCTTTAGCCTGCTTGTTTTCAATAATCCGGTCTAAATACAGGGCCGCACTTCGCTCTACAAATTGTTCATCAAAATATTTTGCCGGAACATTGATGGAGAAATTAAACAGGGCCGAAGCATACTTTTCCATTGCAACCGGCTCCATCCTATTCTTTTCCACTTTGGAAGTGAGGTGTCGTATTTCATGAAAAAGGTGCTTAAACATGAATTTCTTACTGAGGAAATTCAACTGCTCCAGTTCATCCTCACCTGCTACTGCTTTATATGCTTTCTTCAGTAATACGGTTCCGATCTTATCGTAATGCGTTGAGGTCAACCCTAATTGCAGCAGCATATCGGCCTTCTCAATTTCTTCAAGAGCAGGTTGCTGCATGATGGTATACATCACCAATTTTTCCTTACCGGCAAGAGGCAACTTTTTGATTCTTGCCAGCTCCGCTTCATTTAAAAACCGTATAAAAGAAACCAATAATGACATATGACGGCTTTATTACTAATTCATTTCAATGATAAGCCGGTTGCCTGTTGCTAAGCAGCAAACCCACTTATAAATGGAAACACAATCCTTGCCTCGTGAAACTTTTCATTTTCAGAAATCGTGTCAACTCAATCTAAACTCCTTCGTAAGAATAGCAAAAAAATAGGCATAATTTGAATGGTATCAAAATTATTTTTTTTGTAGCAACTCTGAGGAAAGTAAAAACAGCGAACGGATACCATGGATTTGACAGGTATAATCAGAATAAAGCAATGGTGATTCACTGCTACTAACCACTATATCGATTCGTTGGATAAAAGATCCTTAATAAAAATCAATAAACAAGAAACGCATAAAGATCCGTCTGATCGGTATGCTTTTCTGCATGGCAGGATTCTCATAAAATGAGGACTATACAAATGAGTTCGGGATCAACTTGCCGCTTGATAAATTTCATCCATTGGTGTGTCATGTTGGTATTCACCCGTTTCATTTTCCTGTTTAAAGAAAAGCATAAACGCTGCGATACTGCCCACAAAGACCAGTCATCAATAAATGAATTTACTTCGATCTGAAGTAGGCCGTCTGTATCGATTCCTGCACCTCAACGTCCTTTTCTTTTTTGTTCAGGTGGATGGTTCCAAAGGCAATATAAAATAAAGGGCTACTGTCTCCATATTCAGGCAATTCCATTCCATCAATCAGCTTAATACCTTTGTAATCCAGGAAGTCCAGTAAATAATATTTAAAGCGAAGGTATTGGCCTTTTGGAAAATGTACTTCAGCCATCACAGAAGGGTTGAAAATATTCACATTATCATCAAACCACCTTGAGGTTTTGTTTTTTGTATTTTCATCAATGATCTTCCGTTTATAAGCAAACATTAACTCCGCTTCTGCACCGGCAGCAAAATATACGCCTTCCTTCATATCACCCAGTTTAAAGAGCAATGGCAATCCCAGTGCATACGACCTTTCCTTGATTGTGACAGTCTTCTGCAGCGTGCCGCCCACGTCATCCGTAAACAAATAGTCCACCTTACTGATTAAACCAACGTTCCTGATTCCCAATCCGGTATAAATTCCAAAGCTGTGGGAGAAGTCAAAATGCAATTGTTCCTGGAAATTAAAAACCGGTGACCAACGAAGTACGGGCCGAATATCTGCATCGCCCGCATCAACGGTTCCAACTGAAAATATGGATTCGCCGGCTGATGCCAGGTAGTACCCTTGCGAAAAGGCTGAAGAGGAACACAATAAAAAAAAGCAACCAATAATTGCAAAATGCTTTACCACTGGAAATTATTTTTCGTGAAAATTAAATAAACTATCTGAGGTGTTTGTTTTGGGACGAAGAACGGGATTAGAAGTTACACCTGGGAGTTATGTAGGGGGAATATTTTTTTGATGATCATTGGGATTTGCTATTAAGACATAAGATATAAGACGTAAGACTTAAGAGGTAAGACTGTTGATGTGGATAATTAATAAAGTTAGGAATCGCCGTTATTGACTTCTTAAAAATTTTCTACTTCTCTTACCGCACCTGCTTCCAATCCTTCCAGCAGGAATTGGCCAACACGGACTCTTAAGAGTCTTAGTGTAGGAAATCCTGTTTTTGCAGTCATTTTCCGAACCTGACGTTCTTTACCTTCTGTTAATGTAATGGATAGCCAACTGGTTGGTCCATGCCGGTCGTCGCGTATTTTTTTGGTTCGGGGTGGAAAATCAGGCACAATGTCGAGTTTCCAGGCTGAACAGGCTTGAGTCTGATACTTCAAATTTCTGATGCCAATCTCCACCCCTTGCTGCAATTGCTGAATTGCTTCATTGGTAATCAAACCATCTACCTGTACATAGTATTCCTTTTCAATTTTTTCACTGCGGATTTGTTCACTCACTTTGCCATCGGTGGTAAGTAACAACAAGCCTTCACTGTCTTCATCCAAGCGGCCAATTGCCATTATTCCGGGTGGAAAATCATATAGTTCGCCTAATAGCTTCTTGCTTTTCAACGGGCAAACAAACTGGCTGAGATAGCCATAAGGTTTATGCATTAAAAAATGGCGGTGGCTGTTCATTAAGACATAAAGTTGGTTGGTGGGTTAAATGGTTGAATGGTTAAATGATTAAATGGTTAAATGGTTAAATTGTTAAATTGTTAAATTGTTAAATTGTTAAATTGTTAAATTGTTAAATTGTTACGGCGAAGCCGATCACTTGTTATTCTTAAATCACCCCCCTGCTTTACTCACTTACTCAAATACTCAAATACTCAATTCACAATACTCAAAACTCAATTTCAAGACCCTTTAATCAATATCCAATTTCTCCTAAACCCCAACAGTTCCGGTACTGTGTTGATCCATAAAATATTTATAGTTTGCAAGGTAATAGCGCATTTTGAGGAAGAAAGTGACCTTGGTTTAGTAAAGCGTTCTCTCATCAATTGAGTTATTCTGAATTTGCTTCACGATAGTTTCAACTGAAAACCGGTTATAAAATAGGTTCAGCATGATTGCTAAAAAGAAATGTTTTGAGATCGCATCCGGTTTTTTATTAAGCCGATTTGTTATAACTTAGTCGAAAGTACAAAGTGAATTAATTTAATTTAATGAAAGACACCCTAAAAACTAAACCTATGAAAACAATCATGCAGCGTAATTTCAGCTATATCGTTTTGTTGATGTTTGTATTTTTTACTGCCAACTTGCGAGCACAGGATCCTTCCAGCCGGCCAAGTCCTCCTGCAACGGCTACGGGAAAAATCAATGCTGCAACCATTACTATTGACTATGGAAGTCCTTCGGTGAAAGGCCGCACCATTTGGGGTGATTTGGTTCCCTATGGACAGGTTTGGCGGGCAGGTGCCAATGAGGCAACAGCATTTACAACAGATAAAGATATAAAGGTAGAAGGCAAATTGTTGCCTGCTGGAAAATATGCCTTCTTCGTTATCCCTAATGAGAAAGAATGGACCATTATCTTCAATAAAACTGCCGGTCAGTGGGGTGCCTATAAATATGATGCAACACAAGATGCTTTGCGCGTATCAGTAAAGCCCCGCAAATCTGAAAAGATGAATGAAAGGTTGGTATATGAGGTTAATGAAAATGGGATTGTTTTGAAGTGGGAAAATCTGGAAGTACCGGTTGCAATTAAGCAATAATTGTTTGTTTAAAGCCTTATGATTTCCTTATTGAATGTCCATGCAGCAATGTAATGCTATTGCTGATTGACAGTCATTAATGTTATGTAGTTGAGAGTATTTCGTCATTCCTGTTTTCTACTGACTACTTGGTGGCATGTTTTTATATGCCGGGCTATAGAATAAGTGACTTTGGAAATCCCCGGTGTTGAAACTGCTTTGACGATTGTGTATCACGATTAGTGTATTTTATTGATAATCCGGCGTTTAGTACAGACCACATATAACTGACTCCGGCCATTGTATGCTTTTGAGAAAGCAATAGTCTGTCAATTATCCACATTAGTATATAACAAGTAAGAATCGTAAGAAAATTGTGCTGTCATCTATTAATAATGAACTTAATTTCACAATCATTTCCTATTACCATTGCTACTATGAATTGTAAAATAAATCGCAGGATAACCGGCTTGTCCGTGATGGAAAATTTTAGCCTGTTTTAACATTCGATCCACCAAATCACCCATTAAAAAATCATGCTGCCCATGAAGAATTTTTTACCCGAAAAGCAAGGTCTGTTTTCAATTGCTGAAACTCGACCGCAACTGAATTTCCGTATTGCAAAGCATTTTATGTTGCTGATCACTTTATTAGGTAGCACCCTTGCTACCTATGCCGGAAGCGGCATCTTTCAGACCTATGTAATATTTGATCGTGGTTCAGGTAATGAGTACCGTGCAGGCGGTATTAACTCAGATCCCGGGACACCTTTTAGTGGCATAGATATTGGCTCCTTTGTTTATGGAGCTACCCTGAAACTAAATGGTGGGGAAGTAAAGACGTACAAGAATGGCGGCTCCGATGTCTTCGGTGCAAATATCAATTACCGGATCTATTCAACATCCGGCTCACCCGGATCTTTTACCGCTATTGGATTAGGTTTCAACGCAGATCTTGGAGGCGGTGATCAAAAATGGGCTACCACCAATGCCAATGTGAATATGCTTACGGGTCTTTTGCCCGGAACCTATTACCTGGAAGTGTATTGGGATGCGCCCAGCAGCGACGGCACACACTACGATACCAACTTTGGAGCTAATTATAAGGGAACCTTCACTTTGACATGCCCGACAATCAACTTGTCGGAAACACATGTAAATGTTACTTGCAATGGTGGCAGCAATGGCTCCATAGATTTATCAGAAAGCGGCGGGGTTTCTCCTTACAGTTATCTCTGGTCCAACGGGGCAACTACGCAGGATCTTACTTCCATTGGAGCGGGAACATATACGGTAACGGTAACCGATGCAAATACCTGCGCTGCTACTACCAGTATAAACATTACACAACCTGATGCCATTGGAATTTCCGAAACACATGTAGATGCTACTTGTGCAGGAGGTGGTGCGAATGGATCCATTGATATTACGGTAGCGGGTGCTCCTGCTTCACAAAGCTATTCGGAAAACTTCAACTCACTTGCAAATGCCGGTTCATCATCTGCAATGCCCGCAGGTTGGAGCTTTGTTGAAAGCGGAACTGGCGCTAACGCAATATACTCAGCAGGGTCAGGAACTCTAGCTACAGGAGATACCTATAGTTTCGGTACTGGTGCAAATACAGATCGTGCAATTGGTGCACTCCAATCAGGAAGTGTTATTCCAACTATTGGTGCAACATTTACAAATTCCACTGGAGGTACAGTCACAACACTTACTATTGCATATACCGGTGAACAATGGCGATTAGGTGCACTTGGCAGGACTGATAGACTTGATTTTCAATACAGCCTTAATGCCACAAGTATTACATCAGGAACCTGGATAGATGTTGATGCACTTGATTTTATTGCGCCTGTAACAAGCGGAACAGTAGGTGCACTCGATGGAAATCTGATTGCTAATAGGTCAATCATTTCAAATTCAATAACAGGGTTATCGATTCCGGATGGGGCTACTTTTTATATCAGATGGACTGACTTAAATGCAAGCGGCTCAGATGACGGATTAGGGGTGGATGATTTTACAATTACGCTTGGCAGTGGCTCCGGATTCACGTATCTGTGGTCCAATGGAGCAACAACAGAAGATATCAGCGGTGTATCAGCAGGAACCTATACCATAACGGTTACAGATGGCGGCGGCTGCACGAATTCTCTATCGGCAACAATTGCCCTTACCGGCCAATCAACCTGGTATGCAGATGCTGATGGTGATACTTATGGAAATATTGGCATTGATTCAATGTCCTGTACACAACCAACAGGTTATGTAGCCAACAGTACCGATTGTAATGATGGAAATGCAAGCATTTATCCCGGAGCACCGGAAGTTTATAATGGAATCGATGATAATTGCGATGGTACTACAGATAACTTAGTTGCTTACGGCATTTACAATTATACTTCGGCAACTACAGGAGTTCCGAATTATGTTGATGCCAATGCCGTTGGCAGTTCATTGACCCGGGTAAATGGAACGAATACGCCGGGATCACCATGCGGCACAGGATTTTCAAATTCCGGTTTTTCAAGCACACTTACCTATAACGATGCCCTCGCTGCCATTGAATTTACCATAACACCAAATAGCGGTTTTAAAGTAGATGCCAATTCATTTTCAGCAGGATTAAGAAGAAGTACTACTGGTCCGGTATCTGTAAGGTATGCATACAGTATTAATGGCGGCACTTCCTGGATCGATGAGGGAAGTGATCAGGCTCCGAGCAATACGAGTTGTGGAATTACTGCAACCGGATCGTGGGACTTCGCTGATTTCTCCACTTCACTCCCTGTAAAATTCAGGATATACGGCTTCAATGCTTCGAGTACAACAGGAATATTACAATTGTTGAATGTAGTCTTAACAGGAACCATTTCCCCTACCATCGATAATGATAATGACGGATATGATTCAACTGTTGATTGTAATGATTCAGATGAAAATATTAATCCGGGAGGAACTGAAATTTGTAATGGCATCGATGATGATTGCAATGTGCTGACCGTTGAAAATAGTTATACATCATCCTTTGATGTTACTGCATGCGACAGTTACACCTTACCCTGGGGTGGTTCGGTGACTGTAAGCGATGCTTATTCGAATACCTATACCAGTGCAGATGGTTGTGACAGTATAGTTACCGCTAATGTGACCATTAACAACAGCTCTACTCCTACTTCATTTGATGTGACTGCTTGCGATAGTTATGAATTGCCTTGGGGCGGTTCAGTAACTTCCTCAGGTGCTTACAGCAATACTTACACGAATGCGGAAGGATGCGACAGTTTAGTTACAGCAAATGTGACCATCAATAATTCCAGCACGCCTACTTCATTTGATGTAACTGCTTGTGATAGTTATGATTTGCCATGGGGTGGATCGGTGACTTCATCGGGTGCTTACAACAACACTTATACCAATGCGGAAGGTTGTGATAGCGTAGTAACTGCAAATGTTACTATCAATTACAGTTCAACTCCGACTTCCTTCTCAGCAACAGCTTGTGATAGTTACACACTGCCATGGGGAGGTTCAGTAAATACTTCCGGTGCTTATTCCAATACTTACACCAATGCAGCAGGTTGCGATAGTGTGGTGACTGCAAATGTTACTATCAATTACAGTTCAACTCCTACTTCATTCTCAGTGCAACAGCTTGTGATAGTTACACACTGCCTTGGGGTGGTTCAGTGAATACTTCCGGTGCGTTATTCCAATACTTACACCAATGCAGCAGGTTGCGATAGTGTGGTGACTGCAAATGTTACCATCAACTATTCCAGCACTCCTACTTCATTCAGTGCAACAGCTTGTGATAGTTACACACTGCCTTGGGGAGGTTCAGTAAATACTTCCGGTGCTTACAGCAATACTTATTTGAATGCGGCAGGTTGCGATAGTGTGGTGACAGCAAATGTTACTATCAATTACAGTTCAACTCCTACTTCATTCAGTGCAACGGCATGTGATAGTTACACATTGCCATGGGGTGGATCAGTAAATACTTCCGGTGCTTATTCCAATACTTACACCAATGCAGCAGGATGTGATAGTGTGGTGACTGCAAATGTTACCATCAACTACAGTTCAACTCCTACTTCATTTAGTGCAACAGCTTGTGATAGTTACACACTGCCATGGGGTGGATCAGTGAATACTTCCGGTGCATACAGTAATACTTACACCAATGCAGCAGGTTGTGATAGTGTGGTGACTGCAAATGTTACTATCAACTATTCCAGCACTCCTACTTCATTCTCAGCAACAGCTTGTGATAGCTACACACTGCCTTGGGGTGGTTC
Source organism: Chitinophagaceae bacterium (assembly GCA_016704325.1). Classification (GTDB taxonomy): domain Bacteria; phylum Bacteroidota; class Bacteroidia; order Chitinophagales; family UBA10324; genus JACCZZ01. The sequence continues at coordinate 181,312 of JADJAG010000001.1, read as the reverse complement.
AGTAAATACTTCCGGTGCTTATTCCAATACTTACACCAATGCAGCAGGTTGCGATAGTGTGGTGACTGCAAATGTTACCATCAACTACAGTTCAACTCCTACTTCATTTAGTGCAACTGCTTGTGACAGTTATACACTGCCATGGGGTGGATCAGTAAATACTTCCGGTGCTTACAGCAATACTTATGCGAATGCAGCAGGTTGCGATAGTGTGGTTACTGCAAATGTTACCATCAACTACAGTTCAACTCCGACTTCATTCAGTGCAACGGCATGTGATAGTTACACACTGCCATGGGGTGGTTCAGTGAATACTTCCGGTGCTTATTCCAATACTTACACCAATGCAGCAGGTTGTGATAGCGTGGTAACTGCAAATGTTACCATCAATTACAGTTCAACTCCAACTTCATTCAGTGCAACAGCTTGTGATAGTTACACACTTCCTTGGGGTGGTTCAGTAAATACTTCAGGTGCTTACAGCAATACTTATTTGAATGCTGCAGGTTGTGATAGTATGGTGACAGCAAATGTTACTATCAACTACAGTTCAACGCCTACTTCATTCAGTGCAACAGCTTGTGATAGTTACACACTGCCTTGGGGTGGTTCAGTGAATACTTCGGGTGCTTACAGTAATACTTACACCAATGGAGCAGGTTGCGATAGTGTAGTGACTGCAAATGTTACCATCAACTATTCCAGCACTCCTACTTCATTCAGTGCAACGGCTTGTGATAGTTACACATTGCCTTGGGGTGGATCAGTGAACACATCCGGTGCTTACAGTAATACTTATGCGAATGCAGCAGGATGCGATAGTGTAGTGACTGCAAATGTTACTATCAACTATTCAAGTACTCCGACTTCATTTAGTGCAACAGCATGTGATAGTTATACACTGCCATGGGGTGGTTCAGTGATTACTTCCGGTGCTTATTCCAATACTTATACCAATGCAGCAGGATGTGATAGTGTGGTAACTGCAAATGTCACCATCAATTACAGTTCAACTCCGACTTCGTTTAGTGCAACGGCTTGTGATAGTTACACATTGCCATGGGGTGGTTCAGTGAATACATCCGGTGCGTATTCTAATACTTACACCAATGCAGCAGGATGTGATAGTGTAGTGACTGCAAATGTCACCATCAATTACAGTTCAACTCCGACTTCGTTTAGTGCAACGGCTTGTGATAGTTACACATTGCCATGGGGTGGTTCAGTGAATACTTCCGGTGCGTATTCTAATACTTACACCAATGCAGCAGGTTGCGATAGTGTGGTGACTGCAAATGTTACTATCAACTATTCAAGCACGCCTACTTCCTTCTCAGCAACAGCTTGTGATAGTTACACACTGCCATGGGGAGGTTCAGTGAATACTTCCGGTGCGTATTCCAATACTTACACCAATGCAGCAGGTTGCGATAGTGTGGTGACAGCAAATGTTACTATCAACTATTCAAGCACGCCTACTTCCTTCTCAGCAACAGCTTGTGATAGTTACACACTGCCTTGGGGAGGTTCAGTGAACACTTCCGGCGCATATTCCAATACTTACACCAATGCAGCAGGATGTGATAGTGTGGTGACTGCAAATGTTACTATCAACTATTCCAATTCAACATTCTTCAATGCAACCGCTTGTAATAGCTACGTGCTGCCATGGGGAGGTTCGGTAACAGTTAGTGGTGCTTACTCAAATACCTACACCAATGCAGCAGGATGCGATAGTCTGGTTACAGCTAATGTGATCATCAACTACAGCCCGGTTGCAAGTGTTACGCCGGCGATTCCTGATTCGCTTTGCAATGGAGTACCTGTCCTGCTATCGGAAGTTTCCGGAGCAGCAGTGAGCTATCAATGGTACAACTTCGTAAATCCGATTCCGGGTGAAACCAACTCGACCTATCTTGTAGGTGGTAACAGCAAGAAGAAGTACAAAGTGGTGATCACAGACATTAATGGTTGCACCGATACTTCAAACGTGGTGGATATAAACAGGCTGGCTACACCTAATGCAACCATCCTGATTGTAAATCCTGATGACAATCCTGATCTCTGTATAAACGGTAAGGTTAAGTTGCGCGGAAATGGTGCTTCCGGAATAACACTCGGCTACCAATGGCATTATAATGGCAATGATATCATCGGTGCAACAAACAGGGATTACATTGCCACCGTGGCCGGTAATTACCGGTTAACGGTTACGAATATGAGTACAGGTTGCAGTAAGTTATCCGCTGCAACAACGGTATTCAGCGGTTGTAAGGATGTTGAAATTGCTGACCTCCAAAAGGCCGATTTGACCATGTATCCCAATCCTACTGACGGACGGTTCATGTTGCATCTTCAATTAAATAGTGCAGAAACCGGCAATGCAACTGTAGAGATCTTCAATTCGCTCGGTCAGTCGGTACTTGGCGAAACGCTGCCGGTAACGGATGGTGAACTGCTTCAGGAAATTCATTTACAAACCGGCGATGGAGCAGGATTGTACTTTGTGCGGGTGATCTTCAATGGAGAACTGTTCAATGGACAAATAGTCTATCAGCACTAGAATTTTTAAACTTAAAGTAAAAAGGCTGCCTTGTTTCGGCAGCCTTTTTTTATTTGGTATGCAAATCTTAGCAGGAATACCTCCAGCGTATCAATTGCATGCAATGATTTATAATAGAGGTGGGATGACCATTGAAACTTAGGTATTCATCTGCTGCATTCATTAAAAAACATCCGGTTGTTGAAACAATAACGGAATCCACTTTTGAAGCATCCGCTCTTTACAATACCTTTGCCAGCCATGGAAAAAATCCTGATCATTGATTTTGGATCGCAATACACCCAATTAATTGCCCGCCGGGTAAGGGAGTTGAATGTTTACTGCGAAATCCATCCTTTTCACCATTTCCCGGCACCGGACCAGGATGTAAAGGGTATTATTCTTTCCGGGAGTCCTTACTCCGTATATGATGCCCATTTTGCTGATATTGATCTTGATGCCTTACTTGGCAAATACCCGATTCTTGGAATTTGTTATGGCGCACAGCTGATTGCCAAAAAACTGGGTGGTAACGTGATGCGCTCGCAAAAAAGAGAATATGGCAGGGCCATGGTACACCTGCTTATGACGGACGATCCGTTTCTTAAGGACGTGAAGGAAGATGCACAGGTCTGGATGTCGCATGCAGATACGATTTCCGCTATACCTCCCAACTTTGAACTGATTGCCAACTCCGGCACTATTGATATTGCTGCCTACAAAAGCAATAAAGGTGCATATGATAAACCTGTCTATTGCCTGCAGTTTCATCCGGAGGTGATACACTCCACAGAAGGGAAGAAATTGCTTCAGAATTTTTGTGTCTCCATTGCCGGTTGCCGGCAAGACTGGACGCCTGATTCTTTTGTTGAATCAGCAATCGCTACCATAAAAAAGCAGGTTGGTGATGAGCATGTTATGCTGGCGCTTTCAGGTGGCGTTGACTCTACCGTGGTTGCAGGCTTACTTCATCGCGCCATTGGTAAAAACCTATTTTGTTTTTTTGTCAATAATGGTCTGCTGCGCAAGAATGAATTCCAGCAGGTATTGAAAACCTATGAGCAGATGGGCCTCAATATTGATGGAGTAGATGCCGGCAAACGATTTCTTGACGCACTGAAAGGCATCAGCGACCCGGAAGAGAAGAGAAAAATTATTGGGGAACAGTTTATCCGTGTTTTTGAGGAAGAATCCCGCAAGCTCGACCATATCAAATGGCTGGCACAGGGCACGATCTATCCTGATGTGATCGAATCTGTTTCCGTGCATGGACCTTCTCAGACCATAAAAAGCCATCATAATGTTGGCGGACTACCGGAAAAGATGCACCTTAAACTAATAGAGCCACTCAGGTTGCTTTTTAAAGATGAAGTTAGAAATGTAGGCGCAGCGCTTAAGATTCCAGCCGAAATTCTGAACAGGCATCCATTTCCGGGGCCGGGACTTGCCATCCGCATTCTTGGTGATATTACTGAAGAGAAAGTCAACCTGTTGCAGCAAGCTGATGATGTTTTTATTTCCGCACTTAAAAAAGAAAACCTCTACGACAAAGTATGGCAGGCAGGTGCTATCTTGCTGCCGGTACAGTCGGTAGGTGTGATGGGTGATGAGCGTACTTATGAAAAGGTCGTTTGCCTTCGGGCTGTGGAGTCTACAGATGGCATGACGGCAGACTGGAGCCACCTGCCCTATCCGTTTCTTGCATCAGTATCCAATGAGATCATTAATAATATTAAAGGAATCAATCGTGTGGTATTCGACATCAGTTCTAAACCGCCGGCAACCATTGAATGGGAGTAGCATCCTTTTCCTGGTTTGTATATTCTTTTTAAGCAATAGCGCGAATTCCCAAACTACCGGAAATGCTGCTAAGGTAACATCAGTTAATACAAAGAATAGCAACAGCACCTTACTTTCAGATACTGCATCTGCAGTTTCTAATTTCAAACCGGGCCAAAAGGAATTCACAATCGCTCTCCTGCTGCCTTTTGAAGGAAGCAAAGCTTTTATTAATAATTTAGACGATCCCTCCACGTACTATTTTCCTGAGGAAAGCCAGCTTGCTGCAGCTTATTACCAGGGTTGTGTATTTGCACTCGACAGTCTAGCAAAATCAGGGATGAGGGCCAGGCTTTTGGTATATGATGTGGGCATGGATACCACGGCATTGCGCGCGAAATTGTTTAATGGCGAATTAAAAAATGCTGACCTGATCATAGGTCCTGTTGGTAACAACAGTTTAAGAATTACCACTGAATACGCTACCAGGAACAAAACCTGGCTCGTTTCACCTTTTTCCACTACTGCTATCGGAAGTACACCCAGTCCATATTACGTGCTGGCAAACGCGACCATGAAAACCCATTGCGAAAAAACAATTGACTACATCAACAAGACTCCTTATCAAGATAAATTGATTCTGATTTACAAAAAGCGACCGTGGGAAACTGAACTTGCATCCTATCTAAAGGAGTATCAATTAAGTCAACAAGCAGAAGGCAAACGGGCAATTGAATTTGTTGAATTAACCGATAGCAGCGTAATTAAATACACGCACGTTAAGAATGTGCTGTCTGACTCCGGCAGAAATATTATCATCATTCCTTCCAATGATGAAACTTTTGTGCGATCAGTGATTAAACAACTCAATGGCCTTGCAGAAGAATACCTGATTACGGTCTATGGCATGCCCACCTGGACGAACTTTGAACACATCACCACAGAACAATTTGCTAAAGTTTCCACGCATATCACGCAGAATTTCTGGCTCGACAAATCAAATGCGGCCGTCATCCGGTTTCAACAAGCCTATGCCGGGAAATACGCCATGAACCCTGCCAATTTTGCCATCAAAGGTTATGACCAGGTGCTTTACTTCGGTGAGTTACTGCTGCAAAATGGAACAGGTTTAGATGGGGCTTTCAGCAAACACAACTCCTCCGGGCTTGCTGAACACTTTGCGATTGAACCAAAGAGATTGCCAGGCAGTACTGAAGAGATATGGTATTATGAAAACAAATCTGTTTTTATGCTGAGAATGGAAGAGAATGCATGGAAAAAGGTGTCAGAATAAGTTATAGAATTATATTACTGGAGTTTCCTCAATTTTTAAGCAGAATTCTTATAAATGAAAAATGAATTGATTGAATATTCAATATTCAACATTCCATTCAATAAATATTCAATTGGTGTAAACTTAAAAAGTCATTGCAGCATTTAACTCTTAAACGCTCTTCATTCTTTCACATTTGAATCACAGACACACAAAGTTTTCCAAATAATCACTTGTGCTTTTCAGGAAAATCCGGATTCTATAAAATTCCTCTTGCAATACTTGAATAACAGTTGGTTTTTGGCTTGATATCAACAATTAAACAAAAATGATGTGTCTTATAACACCGCATCTGAAAATCAGATATGAATTGAAGCATCCATCATCTTTATTTTCCCAAGATGACAGCAGAGAATGCCATAAAAAAAGTCCCGGCATAACCGGGACTTTTGAAAGTATATCAATGATGACATTAATTGACCATCAAAGAAGTTTTGAGTTCTTTTCCATCAGCCTTAATAGTTACAAAATAAACACCGGCAGTTGCATTGTTTAAATCTATCATCTGCTGATTTATTCCGGCATTGGCTATATTTTTTGTTTTGTAAACCAGTTGTCCGAACATATTCTGCACTAAAATCTCTACCTCAGCATTTTCTTTGCCACTGTCGAAACTTACTGTAAAAGCTCCGGAAGCAGGATTAGGATATACACTGAATGAAGAAACAGTAGCAGCATCACCAGCAAGGCGGAAATATTCCGTTTCCCAGATTGAAGAAACGCTCCATGCTGAATTGGTAGTGCCACAATCGTTAGCAACCTGCGCTTCGTATAAGGTAGCAGCAAAAAGTCCGGTCAAATTGATATTGCTGGTAGGTGAAGTAAGTTGTATCCAGGTTGGTTCACCAAAAGCACGATACTGGAAGAGATAACCTGTGGTGCAGGCAGCATCTGCCCAATCAAGGCTTGAAGTGGTTAAGCCAACAGCGGTAACGATCAAACTGGCAGGAGTAGGACAAGCAGTTGTGGCAGCAGAAGCTTTTGACCAATCGCTTTTCTGATCATTCGCACAAATGGCCCTAACCTGGAAATCGTAGTTGGTAGATGCATTTAAACCTGTAAAAGTATAGCTGGTTGCAGTGCCTGCATCAAAAGTAGAAGACCAGGAGCCACTACCTGCAATCCTGTATTGTACTTTGTAAGCAGCAGCAGAAGCAAGTGATGCCCAGTTAAGCGTTGCTTCACAAGCTTTGATATTGGTTACTGATAGTTCTTTAGGCTTCGCATTGATAGAAATTTTATTCTCACTGCTTGTTCCGATTACTGCAGGATTGTTTGCTACTACCCTGACACGGTATTTGCTGCCGGACTCAAGACCGATAGGTAATTCACAGGTAATTAATCCACTGGTTGTCTTCACGATAGAACCAATCGGCAGCGGAGAACCGAAATTGCCGTCTTTATCGCTGAGTTCCGCAGTAAAAACATTACCGGCTTCTGCAGGGGTATCCGTCAGGAAAGCAACACTTATAGTAGTACCTGCACAAAATGGCCCGCCAAGCACTTTCTTGGTATAAATAGAAGTAAGTGCAAATGAAGGGAAAGCAATGGCAATGATAATAAATGAGAGAAAAAGTTTTTTCATGGTTTATTGTTTGTTTTAGTTGAGTATAGAACCAAAAATATAAAGAAATGCCGACCGAAAAAATTAATTGATCAAGAGCAGGCTAAACAAACGGCCTATTAAGCAATAAATGATGTTTGCTGTTTACAAGCTCATTCATGCATTAACCGTCCTAAATAGCAGCATCAGATAATACGGGTGGAAGCTAAACCCAATAGACGGGTAGCAACTTTTCAGCTCGTGTCCGGCATATACTTCCGCTTACAGGATGTGCTATAAAGCAAGCTGCCCTTTTACCGAATACCTTGTTTATCAATGTTTTAAAAAACTATTAACAGGAAAAAGCCCTTAAAAACAAAGTCTTGAATAGTAGAAAGGCTGAAATCTTCAACCCTTTTACGGCTCGACTTTCAGCAAGATCAGTCATCAAAACCTGCAACCAGATTGAAAATTAAGTGTTGATTATTGCTTATTGAATTGTCAAATTTCAAAAAGCAATAATCAATAGGCTCAGCATACAATTTTTAAAAAATTAACAAAACGATGTCCGGTTTAAGACACTGCCACAGATAATGTGGATTACCTATGAAATCAATTCTTAAAAATGGCTTAATTTGCGGCGCTTTAAAGGGCTATTGCACAACAGCATACGGCGTCTTGAGCCGAAATTGATGTCGTGCAACCAGTTTTCTCATAGATGAAATTCATGGTAAACTGAAAACCTGATAAAGCATGCATTTGATATTATTTTAACCAACCAATGAGTCGTTCTTTATGAAATTTTTGTACTTGCTTTTAATATCGCTGAATGTTTGCTGCTTTTCATATTCCGGAGCCTTCGCTCAGTTTCAATACATCTCCCCTGTTCCTAATAGCCTTTATCACAACCCGGAAACTAATATCATTCTGAAAACCGGAAGTGAGATGCAACAAAAGTCACTGTTACCAGAGCTGGTAGAAATATCAGGATCAAAAAGTGGCCTTCACACTTTCAGGATCGTGCTAAGTGCCGATAGCCGGACGATTTTATTCTATCCCAATGAAAAATTTATGTTTGGAGAGACGGTAAGCGTCACTATTAAAGATGGTTTCAGAAAGAAGTCAGGTGAAATCATTCAAGGAACTGTATTCAACTTTACCATTCTCCCTGAACGCACTCCTGAACAACTTGCTGCAATGGAAAGAGCGGCACAAAACATACGCAAAGAGGCTTTCGGTGAAGAGACAGCTGTAAAAGACGATGATGGAAATACCGGAGGACTACTACCCGAGTGCACCTTTCCGGAAGCAGAAATCATGTCGACAGGAGATGAATATGTGGCGTCTGTATTCGGACGTAACCAACGCCTCTCCGATAACCTATGCTTTTCGAGACATATTATGAGTAACGATGGTGATTCTATTTATGCTTTTTTTGATGAATTTGCCGGTATTGACTTTAAGATTAACCTGAATGGATACCTGACCTTTTGGGACAAAAGCGACAGCACTTTTGTAATGGCAGATTCTAACTTTAACCTGGTGAAAAAGTACCAAATGGGAAATGGATACCGGACTGATGAGCATGAGTTTCTGGTTTATCCGGATGGTACTGCCCTTTTGATGGCATATGATGCGCAATTGCTTGATATGTCAGTTATAGTTACAGGCGGAAATACGGAAGCAATTGTAACCGGACTGGTTATCCAGGAGCTTGATATAGACGACAATGTGGTTTTTGAATGGCGTAGCTGGGATCACATTGAAATAACAGAAGCCGTACAGCAAGTTTGTCTCACCTGCGTTGAAGTTGATTATATTCATGGAAACTCAATTGATATTGATTTTGACAATAACCTTCTCGTATCAACCCGCCACCTGAGTTCAATTCTCAAAATTGACCGCTCAACCGGCGAAGTAATATGGCGAATGGGTGGTGAAAAAAATGATTTTGATTTTGTAAATGAGACCGGTCTAAATCACTTCTACTATCAGCATCATTTCAGACTACTTCCTGATGGCACCTATTCTTTGTTCAACAATGCCAATTTTCAGATACCACAAGCTTCCGGTGCTAAGATTTATGAGCTTGATCAGACAGCAATGACTGCTACGCTTAAATGGGAATATGTTCACCCAACCATTGATGGGTTCTACCTGTATGGAAGAGCAATGGGAAGTGTTCAGCTATTGCCGAATGGTAATTTCCTGATTGGATGGGGATTATTGAGCAATACCAACCTGGCTCCTTTTCCCAATGCTTCAGAAGTAGATACTGCCGGAAATGTAGTTTGGGAAATGAGGTATGTAGACAGCACCCTCGTTTCTTACAGAACCTTCAAGTTTGATTTTATAAGGTGTGGGGTAATACCTGACAGTTCTCTTCAGACCATTTTTACAGATGCCGATTCTGCCAAACTCAGTTGGGGAGCTACTAACAATGCATCATCTTACCTCTTTCAATATAAACTGGCTACTGCTCCAAATTGGATCACCATTGAGCTGGATTCAAATTCAATTGAACTCAATGGACTTATTCCACAGTCAGTCTATGAATGGCGGGTAAAAAGCATTTGCATAGCATTTGATGACTCCACTGACTTTTCCGAAATAAATACATTTAATACAATCGGCGTTTCTTCAGAAGGCAACATGTTACAAGGTATTTCTTTTGGCTTGTATCCCAACCCTGCCACGCAACTGGTATTCGTGAATACGCACCTTAAGAAGTCAATGGAATTAACCCTTGCAATTTCAAATACTTTAGGAGAGAATGTCTTTGAACAACATTGGGAAGCAACTGTTGGTAGTAATAAATTTCCTGTAAGCATTAATCAATTGCCAAAAGGTATTTATACCGTTCAAGTGTCTGGAAGTGATTACCTGGGCAGGCAGCAATTGGTAATACAATAAGCAAGCAACTTGTTTTACCAAAAAATTATCATCAACGAATTCAAATCAACCGTCTTAAACGCCAACATGAACATGAATAAGCAAATCTGCGCTACATTATTTGTACTGGCTTTGGGCATCCAAATTGTATCAGCACAATTCAACTATGTGAGTCCGTTGCCGGGTTCTAAATACCATAACCCCCAAACAAACATCATTCTGAAAAACGGGAGTTTTATAGATGTGGCATCTGTTTCCCAGGGTGACTTATTGGAGATTGTCGGTTCAACAAGCGGCACTCATTCCTGGCATGCCCGGCTTTCCGATGATAAGAAAACAGTGGTGATCCGGCCTGATGAAGCATTTGCTTTTAGCGAAACCGTATATGTTACCGTTAAAGATGTGCTTCGGAAAGAAACCGGCGAATTGATCAATGGCACCAGTTTCAGCTTTGAAACGAAAGATGCATTCACTTCTGAACAAGCAGAAAAAATCAAGAAATGGAGGCATGAAGATTTTGTTGAATCATTTGGATATGACCCGGAGGATCCGGATCCCGATTTATTTGAGACCCCTGATTCTTTTCCAACGTTTACCATCAATGTGAATGATAATGCTTCACCCGGCAGAATATTCTATGGCTCACAGCAGGAACTTGATGAAACGGATACAAATGCATTTCCAACCATTCTTGAAAATGATGGCACCTTGTATTGGGCCCGTGATGCAGGAAGGGATGGTCACGATTTCAAGATCAATCACAGCGGTTATCTCAGCTACTACAGCTACAACTATGCAAACTGGAAGGTGCTTGATTCAAATTTTGTGATAATCGATTCTATTGTTTGTGGTAATGGATATGAAATTGAAACTAACGGCCACGATTTTCAAATGTTTGAAGACGGACACTATTATGTGATTGCATACAATGATCTTGTAATAGACATGACTGCATATGGAGGCCAACCGGATGCTTTGGTAAAAGGGTTGATTGTGCAGGAACTCGATCAGAATAAAGATGTGATTTTTCAGTGGAGAAGTTGGGATCATTTCCAGTTTACGGATGCCAATCAATGGACTCCGCTAACAAATGCAAAGGTGGATTACGTGCATGGAAATTCTGTGGAACGTGATTTTGATGGTAACATCCTCATCTCCTGCCGTAATATGGATGAACTGACCAAGATCAACAGGGAAACAGGTGAGATCATCTGGCGCATGAACGGAGACAATAATCAATTCACTTTTGTGAACGATAACATCGTAAAACATTTCAGCCAGCAACATGACCTTCGCCGAATAGCAAATGGCAATATCACGATCTTTAATAATGGCAATAAGTTAGCGCCAGAAATCAGCAGTGCAAAAGAGTATCATCTTGATGAAGTGAATAAGATCGCCACCTTGGTTTGGTATTATGAACATCCCGATGTCGGTACTAATAAAGTCTTTGCACGGGCATCAGGAAGCGCACAGCGTTTACCTGGCGGTAATACGATAATTTGTTGGGGTACGATCTTCTTCAACAAAAACATTCCATCTATGACGGAAGTAGACTCCAATAAAAACATAGTATGGGAAATGACTTTTGATGAAGAAGGACAAAAAAGCTACCGTACTTACAAATTCGAATTCATCCGTTGTCCGCAACCTCCCGACAGTACACTCACCGCTACCACCCTTTCTACAGATTCTGTTTTGCTTGAGTGGGGCATTTCCAATAATTCATCTTCCTACCTGGTTGAATACAAATTAACATCACAATCAGACTGGACTTCCATTGTTACTACGGAGAATTCATTACTGCTTGAAAACCTTACGCCGGAATCATTTTATGACTGGCGTATTCAGGCCATTTGCGAAAAGTTTACCGACACCTCTTACCTTTCTGTGCAACTACCGTTTAACACGTTAAGTACCGGTTCGGAATTAATAAATGGACAGGACGCATCGGCCTTTGAAATTTATCCGAATCCTGCCAGTTCAGTCTTCACTTTTACCCTGTTTCAGCAAGTCCGAAATGATATCACGTTGTCATTGATTAACCCCTTAGGCCAGGTAGTGTCTGAAACAACCTTTTCAGCACCGGCCGGCAGGTTTCAGAAGGATGTGAATTTGTTGGATTTACCGAAAGGGGTATACACGGTTCAATTAGCTTCAGGAACCAACATAAGCAGGCAACAACTGGTGATTCAATAGTTCCTGAAAAGATTGGACTACCATTTTCAGCACATTGCTCAACATTGGTTAACCGAGTTGTTTTGTTACAGGTACGTTGGCTGAAGTATGTTCGATTCCGGAAAACAGTTCACCATTAAATGATTTTACGCTTTTTATAACAAACCCTTTCACATGAATCCAAGAATTTACATCAGTTTGCTCATTCTTTTTGTGGCAATGCATTCTGTCAATGCACAGTTTAACTACATCAGCCCTTTGCCCGGATCAAGATATCACAACCCAACCACCAATATTATTTTAAAAAATGGCCAGTACCTTGACAAGGCATCTGTTTCCAATAAAGAGTTGCTGCAAATTACAGGGTCTCTGAGTGGAAACCATAGCTGGACTGCACGTTTATCTGATGATGGCAAGAGTGTGATTGTTAAACCAATTCCGGCATTTGCCTATGGTGAAACGGTTTCCATTACTATACATTCAAAATTAAAAAGAACTGATGGCAACCATGTAAATGGAACCCATTTCAGCTTTGAAATCCGCCAGCCAATAACACCTGAACAAGCCGCAGCATATGAAGAAAGCAGGCGTACTGACTTTATTGAGTCTTTTGGTTACGACCCGTTAAAAAAACTTGAAGGGTTGCAATTTGAAACCCCTGATTCCTTTCCCTCATTTGTGATTAATGTAAACAACAATGCTTCACCAGGCCGTGTTTTCTACTGCAACCAACAGGAAATGGATGAAAGTGATACCAATTCCTTCCCAACCATTATTGAAAATGACGGCACTTTGGTTTGGGCAAGAGACCAGGGCATTGACGGTCATGACTTCAAACTGCAAAAGAATGGATACCTCAGCTATTACCGCTATGGTTATGCCTGGTGGAGAATCCTTGATTCAAACTACAATGTGATTGACTCTGTACAATGCGGTAATGGATATGAATTAGAAACCAATGGCCATGATGTGCAAATGTATGCTGACGGGCACATGCTGCTGATGGCTTTGAATAATCAGACCATTGACATGACAGCATATGGAGGCCAGCCTAATGCAACAGTGAAAGGGTTAATCATCCAGGAACTTGATGAGAACAGGGATGTTGTTTTTCAATGGAGAAGCTGGGATCATTTTCTTTTTACTGACGCGAATCAATTTACACCACTTACCAATTCGAATGTGGATTATGTGCATGGCAATGCTGTGGAAAGGGATACTGATGGTAACATTATGATCTCCAGCCGTAATATGGATGAGATTACAAAAATCAATCGGGAAACCGGTGAAGTTATTTGGCGAATGGGAGGTGAAAACAACCAGTTTACTTTTGTAAATGATAACATACCGGAACACTTCAGGCAACAACACGATATCAGAAGACTTCCAAACGGTAATGTTACGCTGCTGAACAATGGAAACTTTTTGCCTGTCCAGATTTCAAGTGCCAAAGAATACCATCTTGATGAAGTGAATAAGATAGCCACATTGATTTGGTACTATGAACATCCTGATGTGGATGGCGTAAAAGTTTTCGCCAAAGGATCAGCCAATGCACAAAGGCTCCCAAATGGAAATACCATGATTAGCTGGGGAACCATCACTTTTGATAAAGGCCTTCCGAATATGACGGAGGTTGATCCCGATAAGAATATCGTTTGGGAAATGACCTTCGATCAATCTGGCCAGAAAACTTACCGTGCCTTTAAGTTTGACTGGAATCCATGCAGCCGTGTCTCAGCTTTCACGATGAAGGCTGCAAAAAAGCCAGGTATGATCCAACTTAGCTGGCAACCTGCTACAGGTGCTATCAGTTACCTCGTGAATTACAGGCAGGTTGGTTCCAGCACCTGGATTACGAAAAACATCAAAGCACCTAAGATCAAATTACTGGGACTGATGCCCGGCACCGCTTATGAATGGAACATTAAAACCATTTGCGATAAGAATCCATTACTGGCTTCTGCTTATTCAGAAACTAAAATGTTTTTTACGCCTCAGAAAGTTTCAGACACCCAATTGGAGTCGAAAACTTCGATAGCGGTTTACCCGGTACCTGCCAGCGATTACATGACGATCAGTCTCGCGATGCCTTCTGCAAACAGCACTTTAATGATTCAAAATATGGTGGGCCAATTGGTGTATGAAAGACAACTGGAAGACAGTGAAGAAATTTCAATGCAGGTAAATGTTACATCCTGGCCAAAGGGAATGTATTTGGTAAGTGTTATCGGCGGTGATAAAACTGTAACGCAAAGAGTAGTGATTGAATAAGAAAAAAAATAAAAAACATCATCAAGGGCTCTTCTTAGCAGAAGAGCCCTTCATTTTTATATACTTCAATCGCCGGGCATATGAATAACTTTGACTCAATGCCAGCAATAAATAATAAACCATGATCGCAAAAACTCCTCTTCCACCCTACTATGCAGTGATTTTTACCAGTATAAAAACAGGTTCCAATACTGGCTATGAACAGATGGCCGTCCGCATGGCTGAATTGGCGCAACAACAACCCGGATATCTTGGCATGGAATCGGCGCGTGAGGAGACCGGAATAACAATTTCCTATTGGGAAAGCCTGGAAGCAATCCGGCATTGGAAGAATAACAGCGAACACCTCCTTGCACAGGAAACCGGAAAAGCACAATGGTATGAAGCATATAAAACACGCATTTGTTTGGTAGAGCGAGACTATGGCTTTAAAAAAGAAGAACATTCGTGAAGACACCTCCGGATCAGGATAAAAAATTACCATACCCTTTGAAGGCAGAATATAAACTGATATGCTCCGCTATTTGAGCGCTGATCTTGCTCTTATTAACAAATATTCTATCTTATAATTTATTTAAATGTAGTCAGCCTTCTAGCGCAAATACCCGTGTCATTATTGAAGCATTAGTTCTTCATTTTTTGATTCCTCTGCCATTTATTATTGCGCCCGGTTCGCAGGCCGGGAAACATGATACACATCCTTATAGTAGCTGATCCAAATCGTTTTTTAGGACAGCCGATCATCCGACTTTTACATAGACATATAAATTAACAATCAAATAACCTGAATCATGAAAAAGCTATTTATTATCTGTTGTTTTTTCATTTCCTCGCTTGCATTAGCACAGAACCCGGTATTGAATGCGGGATTTGAAAATTGGACCAATAATGAACCGGACAATTGGCTCACCCTGAATATTCAGGGGGTGGCTGTTCCCTGCCAAAAAACTGATGACAGCCATTCCGGCAATTATGCCATGAAAGGAGAAATGGTACCCTTTACCGGCGGACTGCTTTGGACGCCTTACCTCGTGAGCAGCAACTCAAGCGGAGATCCATTTCCGGTAAACCAGTTATTCTCTGAATTGTCGTTTTACTATCAACTGAATTTGAAGGGCACCGGTGAATTCTTTTCGGCATTTGTGGTAATCTCCAATGCGGAAGGAAGTGGCATAGGAGCAGGTGAATTGTCCTTGTACGCTAATGCGAATACGGAGGTCTATACATTGGCGCATGTACCCATTTCTTATATTTTAGGATCACCGGCAGGTGGAATTATAAGCTTTGCAATTTCTGACACATTAGATGGAACAGGTGTTGTAAGCGGCTCGCACTACATCATTGATGATGTAAGCCTTGACAATATGAGCGGAGTGGAAGCATTTATTGGCGGAGAAACAATTAAAGCCGCCTATCCCAATCCTGCCTCAGCAGATCTGAATATTCCCTTTGTGCTAACGAATAGTTCGAAGGTGACTATTAACATGTATGATGTGCTTGGCAGAAAAGTGAGCGGATCGGAATATGGAATGATGCATGCCGGCAGTTATAAGGAAGTGATTGATGTATCCACATGGAATTCCGGTGTTTATTACTGTGTAATGACCACGTCAACAGGACAAACAAAAATTGAATTTGTAGTTACAGGAAATAATTAAAGGAATTACATTGATGGAAATTGAATGCAAAGCAGAAAACAATTCAAGAATGCATTAAATGGCTTTCTGCATAAAGTAGATATGATAGGTTGTCTTTTAAATTTTGTAAACCATAACAGCAAATTATGCCAAATTGAAAAGTGCACCAAATACTAAAATGTAATTGACCTCCTCTTTTGAATTACTTTCTTATCAGGAAAACAGCGTAACAACTTGAAAGAATTTCGGGCACAGTATTACCTTTTCAATTCCATTTCCTTTCCTTATCAGTTATGCTGCACAATCGTCATTTTTAATATATACCCATTCGGATAAGATCCTGGCTGTGTTTCAAAATTTTGTTCTTCTTTGTAAATCATCCCTACCTGTTTTGCATATTTTTCCTGGTAAAGCACCGTTTGTATCGCATTGATATCTTCATGCTGTAACACGGTGATTACCGAATCAAATGTGCCGGCATAGGTATCGAACGTTTCATTAACATCTGTGTATTTATACTCCCAATCATCCAGGTATACCAATGGGCTGTCGGTATTGATGTAACTATTGCCGGCCCAAGTTTTGTTTAACAAAACCGGGAAACTCAACTTGATGAAACGGAGGTTCTCTTCTACTTTTTCAGCCGTTGTTTCAGTTACGTTTGCTGACCAGACATCTATAATTCTCCACGCACCATTTAATGAGTCTAACCTGCTTCTTACAATTCTGAATGCCTGCCTGCCACCGGCGTCGGTATACGCGCTGTCTACTGCTTCCATTAACTGATAATGAACGGTATCAGTGGTATTGAAAAAGTCACTCATCACAATAGAATCCACTTCATAAATAATAAATTTGCCTGTGCTCAGCGGAAAATAACTGGTGTCGAATGGAACAGGCTCAACGGTGGAATCCTGACAGGAAGAAGTAATTAGTATAAGGAAAAAAATAACCGGAAAAAGTCTTTTTGTCCTGAAGTGTTGCCCTGATACGCGCATAGTTGCCGGTCGTTTTACTATCAGAGATTAAAACTAGAATGAATTAATCCACCACCGATTACATCGTTGCCTTCATAGAACACTGCTGATTGTCCCGGTGCAATACCTTTTACCAATCCTTCGAATTCCACTTTTATTTTACTGCCTTCATTATACAAACGTCCGGGCGTTCCTGCATCCTTGTAACGCACTTTCGCAATCACTTCCATTCCATCCCTGATGCCTGCATACTTTTGCAGGTTAATACCACCTACAATCATACCGCTGCGTTGAAGGTCGTCTTCTTCGCCTAACACTACGGTGTTGGTTTCGGCAATAATATCTGTTACAAACATTGGTTTTCCAAGGGCAATGCCCAGTCCTTTACGTTGACCAATCGTGAAGAAGGGATATCCTTCATGGCTGCCGATCACTTCACCCCGTGTATTCACAAAAGTGCCCCCTGATACATTTTCTTCCAGTCCGGGCACCCTGCGTTTCAGAAATCCACGATAGTCATTATCCGGAATAAAACAGATTTCATACGACTCACTCTTCTTAGCAAGATCAGTATAACCCCATTCCAAACACATTTTCCTGATATCTTTCTTATGAAATCCTCCTAACGGGAAACGGCTGATGGCCATATTTTCCTGCGCCAGTCCCCACAATACATAGGATTGATCCTTCCATTCATCCACGCCTTTTGAAATCACATACCGACCGTTTTCATTTCTTATCTGCGCGTAATGACCGGTAGCAATAAATTCACAATCCATCTGCCTGGCCCTTTTGATAAGGGCAGTCCATTTGATATGCGTATTGCAAAGCACGCATGGATTGGGAGTACGTCCGGCAATATACTCTTCCACAAAATTTTCGATTACTGCATCTCCAAACTCTTCCCGAATATCTACTATATAATGCGAAAAGCCCAGGTCAACAGCAAGTTGCCTGGCATCATTCATAGAATCGAGATTGCAGCAACCGGTTTCTTTCTTGCTACCACCTGCTGAGGCATAATCCCATGTCTTCATAGTGATGCCCACCACTTCATACCCTTCCTGGTGCAACATTACAGCTGCCACGGTGCTATCGATACCACCACTCATTGCTACCAGTATTTTCCCGTGTTTGCTCATAAACAAATTTCAATGTTGTATTCACTTTGCAGAGATGCAACTAGCGGAGCCCTGCATGTAATGCGGGCAAAGATACAATTTGAACAGGGCTTAAGTTCCTTTCAATTAAAACCAAATTTTACAATCTTTACCAGATGAAGGATGCGCAAAAGCAAACCATTGGGAGAACAGATAAGATTGATTTTCCGGAATGGGGCTTATTCGACATTGATGCCAAAATTGACAGTGGTGCCTATACTTCTTCTATCCATTGTGAAGATATTGAAGCGTTTTATGTGAACGATGAACACCAGGTTCGGTTTACGGTTCAAGGTGCAGGAAAAAAATTCGCGCAGCAATGCAAGGTATTTGCAAGCAAGCAGGTAAAGAACTCATTTGGGCAAATGGAATACCGTTATGCTGTCAAGACTGCTATTATGCTTTTCGGTAAAAAATACAACATAGAGCTTGCTTTAACTAATCGTTCAACGATGAAAAACCCGGTATTGCTGGGAAGGAAAGTTTTGCGTGACCGTTTCATTATTGATGTAACCAAACAGAATCTTTCCTACCGGGAAAAAAAGAAGTTCTCGAAAAGCAGCAAACAACACAATGAAACCAAATAGTAATTTAGATCCGGTTACGGGTTAATAGCTGCCACACGTTTATTTAATTTCGAGATACCAGCATTATGAGAATAGCCATCCTTTCCAGAAATCCAAAGCTGTATTCCACAGCAAGGCTTATCGCAGCTGTCAATGCAGCAGGTCATCATCCGGTTGTATTGGATCATACGAAATGCTATGTGGCCATAGAGAAAGCAAGGCCGGCCATTTATTATGGCGGAAAGGAAGTGCAGGATATTGAAGCGGTAATACCCAGGATTGGCGCTTCTGTTACCTTCTATGGAACAGCCATTGTGCGTCAGTTTGAGATGATGCGGATATTTTCCGCCAACGAATCACAAGCCATTGTGCGCTCAAGAGATAAACTCAGAAGTCTGCAACTGCTTTCCAGGGCCGGCCTTGGAATTCCCAAAACAGTATTTGCTGACAGTTCCCGCAATGTGGACGACCTGATAAAAATGGTAGGAGGCGCTCCATTAGTGATTAAACTCTTAGAAGGCACGCAGGGTATTGGTGTAGTACTTGCTGAAACTAACCGAGGTGCGAAATCTATCATCGAAGCATTTCTCGGAAAGAATATTTACATCCTGGTCCAGGAATTCATCAAAGAAGCTTTGGGCGTTGACATCAGGGCTTTTGTGATTGACGGAAAAGTAGTGGGCGCTATGAAAAGGCAAGGTCCGGAAGGCGAATTCAGGTCAAATTTGCACCGTGGAGGCGTTGGAACGGTGGTGAAACTTTCTGTAGAAGAAGAACTGTCTGCGATAAGAGCTACGGAAGTGCTCGGACTGAAAATAGCAGGTGTTGACATGCTGCGCAGTTCACGGGGACCGATGATACTTGAAGTGAATTCTTCTCCGGGATTAAAAGGGATTGAACAGGCAACAGGGCTTGATATAGCGGGAATGATTATCGCTTTTGTTGCCGCACAGGCAAAGAATAAAGAGGTCGCCGACAAAATCGGCTTCTGACGCTATTCTGATTTTATTTAGTCACTACTACCTTTTGGTTATACCATTTATTCTCAGCAAATAAATTTACAAAGTATAAGCCTTCGGACAATCCATTGGTACTGATTTTCCAATTATTTTCACCTGGCTTAAAATTCACGAGTTGACTGGTCATTATTCTGCCATCAATGGCCATCAATCTTAATTCAGCTACTCCTTCACTTAATGTATTTACACTAACTGAAAGCGTGTTACCGGCAGCCACCAGGTTGGGATAAACCTGAAGAGCTGAAGCCTGCAAATCAAGTTCCTTTACGCCTGTGCCAAGCACGGTGTAAAACGAATCAGGTACTGACCAGGTGCCGCAGGTATAGCCGTTCTTTAGCGGAAGCACCCGCCATTTATAAAGCTTGTCGGGGTTAAGCGATGTAGTTAAATACGTTTCAGTTACCAATTGATCAATCTCTGTCGGTTCGGCACCAAATGTAGGTGCGCGGGTTACTTCAATGTGATAATATTCGGCACCTGCAACCGGCTCCCAACTAAATTCAATGAAATCATGCGGCACATCATTGGCAACATCAACAGGTGATGTTAATTGTACAGCTTCTGTAATAGGTGCTACATCCGGAGCCGGGTGATTCAACAGGTCGGTACGGTTAAAGGTAAGATTGTAATTCATGGCACCCATTTGCTCATTGCTGAATTTATCCTGGCATTCATCGAATGAATAACTCATAAACAATGTCTCATCCGGATCGTATTCATCTCCATTCGGGTCGGTCTGATTGCCGGTATATGGGCAACTCCACCGGTAGTTCAAAAAATCAGCGCGGGTATCACAAAACATATCTCCGGCGAAATCGCAGTTACTTCCATTTACATATTCTTTCTGTCCACCCACCACATTAAAAGGGTGCGGCAAAGAAAAATAATGACCTAACTCATGGGCCAGTGTAGTGCTACCGGGTTTGTTACAGTTTTTGGCTACTGTTAACGCATCCGGTCCGTAAGTATAATAACCGCAATAGCCGGCAGGATTATTTACGATGTATACATTGGTTACGCCTTCTACATTGTTTTGATACATCATCTCGTCTCCCGAACTGATATCCATATCGAAATAATCATCGTTGTCAATATAATTTAAGCTCCCGTACAGGTAAAAATAAAAACCCGTGGACGCGAATTTTGTATTCAACTCGCAGAGCAACAACCACAAATTTGCCTTACGATAATGACCGGTACCATTAGATCGTCCCACAATATGAAATTTCAGCGGAACAAAACGAGTCACCCTTTCCGTACCGGCTCCGCCAAATTCCTGTTTATATTGATGATATTCCAGCAACTGTGCCTTCATTTCATCCCCAAACTCAGTACCACAGGGTTCCTGAGCATATGCGGGAATTTTTATAAGAAACATAAATAAGAGAAGGTAAGATAATTTCATAGCGCAGGTGGTATTAAAACGAAAGCACAAAAGTATAAAATCAGACCCAAATTACCATGCAGATGTTTCACATTTACAGGCAACTAATCAACATTCACCTGAGTGGTTTGTAACTTCTCTTTGAAAGATAGGATGACTGACGATGAAATGTTATTTTAGAAAAGTCATCCGATGACTGACGCCTTCAAATTCCAGATCGCCATAACTGCTAAAACCGTCCGCTTCCAATACCATCACCTGCCAAGCTGCATTCAGAAGAATCTGAATTTGCTATCACATGATTTATCACACGCTCCACGTTCAATTTGTTTTCTATTTTTGCGCGAAGTATAACCCATAAAACTAAAGTCACATGAAAGTTACAGTAGTAGGTGCCGGAAATGTTGGCGCAACATGCGCTGATGTTATTGCACGAAATGATTTTGTTCATGAAGTAATATTGCTTGACATTAAACAGGGCATTGCCGAAGGCAAGTCGCTCGACATCTGGCAGACTTCCCCCATCAACATGTTCAATACTCGGGTGAAAGGGGTAACTAATGATTATGCAGCCACAAAAAACTCTGACGTGGTGGTTATTACATCCGGACTTCCAAGAAAACCTGGCATGAGCCGAGACGACCTTATTTCCACCAATGCCGGTATTGTAAAATCAGTTACAGAGCAGGTGATGCAATATTCTCCGGATACCATCATCATTGTTGTTTCCAATCCGCTTGATGTAATGACCTATTGTGCTTACCTCACAGCCAAGATTGACCCCAGCAGGGTTTTCGGAATGGCCGGCATATTGGATACTGCCCGTTACAAAGCATTTCTTGCAGAAGCACTGAACTGCTCCCCAAAAGATATCCAGGCAGTATTAATGGGTGGACATGGTGATACCATGGTTCCTCTGCCTCGCTATACCACTGTTGCCGGCATTCCGGTAACGGACCTGATTTCTACTGAAAAACTTAATCCGATTATAGAACGTACTAAAAAAGGCGGCGGAGAACTGGTGAACCTGATGGGCACGAGTGCCTGGTATGCTCCCGGTGCAGCTGCTGCACAAATGGTAGAAGCGATCATAAAAGACGAGAAACGTATTTATCCTTGTTGTGCCTGGTTGCAGGGAGAATATGGTCTGAAAGACATTTACCTGGGCGTTCCTGTTAAACTGGGCACAAAAGGTATAGAAGAAATCATCACACTGAATCTGAACGATGCGGAAATGGCGCTTTTAACTGACTCAGCTAAAGCGGTCAAAGAAGTGATGGGCGTGCTGGATAATATGAAGTTGATCGCCTGATATTATCAAGCTAAGCTTGCATACTAATGTGATAAATAGTGCCCGGGCATTTCTTATTTTTTCGCGCAACTAAATTATTTAACCACAGCGTGCATAGAGAATAAAAAAATCATTGTGTGCGCTGTGGTTTAAAAAACATTTGCGAATGGTTGAAACTCCATTTAGCACTACTTCGCAGATCTGAATCATAACAGGAGAGCGCAATAGTTGAAACACAAAGAAACGTGGATTGATTGTCAAATTAATTTGCTCCGTGTTGTGGCGGTATTAATTTTTTTTGCACCTGGCTTGTCGAAAAATCACTTGCCCACAATTATGAGACCTATCTGCATTTCATTTAATTATGGTTCTGTCGTGTAGTTCGTTGATGTTGAGGCAGACTTCTATTTTTACTAAATGAGCTTCACAGCTGAATGAAAAATGTAATCCTGACTATTTCATTCCTTTTCAAGATCCTTATAGAATGATTTCAACAGGATTGAAAGACCTTAACAGGTACAGTGAAAGAAGTTTGATAAAAGGAGCGCAGGTACTGTGGTATTGACAGCATTTAAATTTCAATGTAAACAATGCGTCTTCCGCTTACCAAAATATTTTATAATAATTTGGCAGTTAACCAGAAGCAATGAAACCAATTCCGGCCTTTCCATTCAGCCTCGCATTTTTTAGTAGTTTACCCGCCATTATCCTGCAATAAAAATTCATCAATAGATTTCCACTTCATTAGTATGTCTAAAAAAATACGAATCCCGTTAAAAGCATTGAGTCTCCAGGAAGAAGGATTTCATCTCTTCGTGAAAGCCAAACTCGGCAAGCATTCCATGCGATTGCTTATTGACACCGGTGCTTCCAAGACCGTAATTGATAAAAAATATTTGACAGAAAACTTTCCGGAACTGGTATTGGAAGCCAATGAACAACTCACAACCGGAGTGGGCACTAATTCGATACAAAGTGAATTTGCTGCAATTGGTTTACTACGCATGGGAAAATTAAAACTCAAAAACTATAAAGTCGCTGTACTCGACCTCCGCCATGTGAATGAGACCTATGACATGATACAATTACCTCACATAGATGGCGTTCTGGGTTGCGATGTATTGGTGGATTATCATGCAGTGATAGACCTTGACAAATCTGAACTTAGAATCAAAACATACAAATGAGTATGTTTTAGTGATTATTACGTAGTTTTGAATACCTTCTATTGAAAAATCGTGATTGAAATGCCAAAGTTTATAGTATTTGTTTCTCTGATATTGATTGCCCTTGTAAGTTGTAAAAAAGATAAATCCGACGAGATAGATCAGTCGAACTACCCTGCTGATATTTCCAAAATCATTAGTACAAATTGCGCCGTTAGTGGTTGTCACAATCAGCAATCTAAACTTGCTGCCGGTGGACTATCCATGGAAACATGGGAACAGTTATTTGAAGGTGGTAGTGGCGGAGCAACTGTTATTCCCTATCGGCCGGATCAAAGCTGGCTGATGTATTATATTAACACCGATACCAACCGTGGTGTGGCTCTTACACCTACCATGCCTTTTAACAAACCTCCCCTCTCCGATGCCGACTACAACACGTTGCTTGCCTGGATTACATCAGGTGCTCCGGATGTGAATGGAAAGATTCCTTTTCCAAATGATCCGGACCGGCAGAAATTTTATGTCTCCAGCCAGGGTTGTGACCTCGTAACTGCATTTGATACAAAGACACTGCTGGCAATGCGCTGCATTGATGTTGGCAAACTGCCAAGCATTGAAGTACCGCATCAGTTAAAAGTATCCCCGGATGGTCAATATTGGTATGCTTGTTTTGTTGCGGGCACCGTGTTGCAACGATTCAATACATTTGATGATTCATTTGCCGGTGAAATAGAAATCGGCCCGGGCAACTGGAATACGATGGCCATCTCTTCTGATGGAACTAAAGCTTTTGTAGTGGATTGGGATGATGAAGGAAAAGTGGCTTACGTTGACCTGGAGCAGATGCAGTTCATCCAATACTACCAGGGCAGCGGATTATTTACACAGCCGCATGGCAGCTGGTTAAACACAGCCTTCACCACCTTATATGTTACCTCGCAGTATGGAAACTACATCTATAAAGTAGACATTACCAATCCGGCTTTCCCCGATATTGAAAAGGTAGTGCTGAAACCGGGACAGCAACCTAATAACATTCAAGGGACCTATGACCCGCACGAGATTGTACTTTCTCCTGACGAAACGAAATACTTTGTTACCTGCCAGGCTTCCGATGAAGTGCGTGTAATGGATGCTGCAACAGATACACTGATTGCGGTGATCCCGGTAGGAAACTATCCGCTGGAGATGGCAGTATCCTTAACTAAGCCTTACTTGTTTGTAGTTTGCGAAGAAGATCCGTGCAGTGAACCCGTTTGCAAAGGATCGGTGTATGTAATCAATTACAACGATCTTTCCGTTATTGCTTCATTGCAATCAGGGCTTTTTGAACCACACGGCATTGCTGTTGATGATGGCGCAGCAGTGGTTATGGTTTCAAACAGAAACGTTAATCCAAGTGGGCCGGCACCGCATCATAGCTCAGATTGTGGCGGAAGAAATGGTTTTATGAAATTTATTGACCTGAACACGCTGGAGTTTATCCCCGATTACCGACCGGAACTGAGTGTGGATCCGTATTCGGTTGCCGCAAAGGTAAATTGAATATTGAACGTTGAAAATTGAGTGTTGAAAATTTTCAATATTGAACACTCAATATTCAATATCCAATTTGTCTTAAACTCGCTGATGCCTACTTCTTTCGGTAATTTAATTCTCTCACCAGCTTTGCATCGCTATCCCAAATTTTGACATGTCCCTCAAAACTTGAGGTCACAATAAATTTTCCATCTGCACTCCAATCAACGCCCCATAAATTATCCTCCGAAAAACCTTCCGCTTCCAAATCTCCATGTTTGGTCCAGATTCTTAATGCATCACTTGCACTAGCTAATTTGTCTCCTTGTTTTGTCCAGCTAAGATTCCTGTATTCTGACTTGCTATTACTTATCTCTTTCATTAATGTTCCATCCGGCTTCCAGTATTGAAGTAATGGCTTGTAACCTTTATCCGCATCTCCATAATCACCTAGCACAAAGAAGTCACCTGACTGATGCCATTTCACACAAAGCATTAGCACGTTCTCATTCCTGTGTTCAAATTTGTTAAGAAGCTTTCCTTCTGAATCGTATATTCTTACCGATTCACTTAATACAATAAATTCGTTCTTCCTGGGATGCCAGTCAATGGCCACATTGCTGATTGTATTTTCTTTATTTATAGTCCGAATCAATTCTCCGGACTGATTCCATATCGTAATCACACCCTCGTAGTCAGCATTGGCAAGTAAGTCCCCTTTATAATTCCAGGCAACTGCTCTTGTTCCACTTGAACTGATACCCTTCAAAGAAATAATGGAATCCCTTTCGATGTTTATTATTTTGGAACCCTCTCCCGTTGCAGCAACAGCCAATAAATTCAAATGCGGATGCCAGCTCATTCTTTGAACATCAGTGACATTGTTATACATTCTTAAAAGTTCATACGTCTTGCCGCTAAAAATGCTGATCTTTTTATCTGCGCCACCCACCGCAATGTATTTGCCGTCGGGACTCCAGTTCGCCGTCCAAAGAATTTTATTACCTGCCGCTTCTTGCCCCCGAGCTACCGTTATAATAACAATAAGCATAACGGTCAGCTGCAACAATCCTGCATAGGTCAAAATTCTTCTCATGTCATTAATATTTCATTTGCCTGGATTCCAAATAAAAACAAATACAAGTTCGTACATGCAATCTTCAAATTACTTTGCCTGTTCTTTATGCTCCTGAATTAATCTTTCTTTTTTGGAGTCTGTCCAATAACCACATGATCATCCCGTAAGCTAACGCAAGCACAGGATATATAGCGAAAATCAAAAAAACATATCCATGATTCTTGCCTGCTTCTTCTCCAATCAAAAAATCAATTAAGGGATACGAACAAGTATAGCTTAATAAGAATAGGAAAGGAACCAGGAAACTTCCTGCGATCACCACAGGAGAATAGTTTTTAGTTGCAAATTTTCGACGATAACGCATAACAAGAAACAAATGCAAGACAAATAGTGCAATTCCCGTTGCGATTGCTATTCCTAATGGTTGAACATAAATTAACACCGCCGCAAATTTGCCGGGCTTAGGGTCATATGAAAATTCCAGGTATTCGCCAGGTAGTTTGGTAAAAGTCCAGCTATTTTTTGATTGAAATGCTTTTTCCAGCGGCTCACCGAGATTAGTTGACAATTGCCTCACAATACCCTCCTGCTCCAGGGTGACACTTAAAGTTCCAAAAGATTTCCAAAACTTAGCAGGTGATAATGAATATCGAAAGCTATATGCCTTTATCCAGTCTGAATAATCAGTCCACACATTGGCAATGTATTCCACTCTTACTGTATGAATCCCCTTTCCAATGTCTGCTTCAAAATACTTAAGATCGCTTAATTTGTAAACGTAGCCAGCATTCGACTGCCAATAGATTGTTATTTCATCACCAGTGTCATTTTTTTCAAATGATTCAGAAAAGCCCCTAAAGGGTGAATATTCGCTATATCTTTCCGGAACATTTTGAACGTGAACTTTCTCGTTGTCTACCCAAATAAAAAAACTGTCTTTATAATCCTGTGCATAAAACAATAATGGAATTTGCAAGCCATCCATATCACTTTGTATCTGATACTCCACTAAAAACCTGGCCGTTTTAAAATCGCTGTCAATCTTTATATCGATCGACTCCGACAAGATGTTAATGTCTTTGCTTGAGATAGCAGAGCTTGCCATTGTACCTTCTTCCAACGGGGAGGCCATATTCGCCTTGCAAAAATGTGCTACGAAAACAAGGATTATTAAAACGTTGAGCACTAATCTCATTGAGTGATCATTGATATGTTCAAAAGGCAGCTGATTAAAATTGTGGCTAATACAGCTATTATTATTACCTGTTTACTTATCGAAAGGAAACTATTGCATAATCTACTTAGAAAAATTATTTGCGAAAAGATCTCTTGCACGCAATGCCATTGTAATTAAAACCACGCGCAATGGTAAAATTCAATAGCAGCAAAATCTGATTTAGCATTTACCAATAAATAACAAGATATAACTATTTGACATTAAACCACTGCATTATAAGCAACACACGATATGCATTTGAACATTACCGCAATTAGGTATGCATGCGAAAAATCACTTACTGACCAGCAATAATCTCAATACCCTCCTACCTGTATGGTTCTGTAGTCATACTTTGTTCGTGGAAATTTTTTCTTGATAAAGTAATTAGGAATCAGCAATGCACCACTTACAACTGTTACGCCCACACCACTCCAGAAAGCGATATTTTCGCCATCCGATCGTTCCCCGTCTTTGCCGCCATTCGCTGTAAATGCTATAGTGGCAATGCCGGCAGCAAGCCCAATGGCAGCAGCTGCACCAAGAGCCGTACCCGGATTAAACCGGAACTCTGTAATATCATTTAAAGCAATAAAACGGCTGTCGATATAAATGGAATCTTTACTGATGGCCTTCACCTTTCCGGAAACTATTACTCCATTAATGAGTGTTGCATGTACCTTCGTATTTCTGAATAAAGTATATGGCTTCCCGCCATCCATTGGCGTCAGGTTTAGCAGATAAACAGGCGGACTTGGGGGCCGTTGTGAAGTGGTTGGTGGAAGTCCGGGATTCTGTGCCCGGGCTTCCTTGCAATATACCGCAACAAAAAAATACAATGCAAGTAGCAGGCATCGATTGAAAACAAAAGAACTGCGGTTACAGGTTCGCAAAGTGATTATTTATTTGTGACAAAGTTAACTTAAACCACCCCTAATTAAAGCCTGCGCTGTCTTACTTTTGCACATGTAATCTTTACAGCATTCCAAACATGAAAAAGAAATTGGTAATACTGACCGGTGCCGGCATCAGCGCGGAAAGCGGACTGAAAACATTCCGCGATAGCGATGGTTTGTGGGAAATGTATAAACTGGAGGATGTGGCCACACCTATGGCATGGAAGAAAAACCCTGCACTGGTACTGGAATTTTACAATCAACGGCGAAAGGACGTTTTAAATGCAGCACCCAATGCAGCACATATAGCATTGGTGAAGCTGGAGAAGTATTTCGATGTAACCATCATCACTCAGAACATTGATGACTTACATGAACGGGCCGGTTCCGGAAAAATCATTCACCTGCATGGAGAAATACTGAAATCAAGAAGTTCCAAGGATGAAGATTTATTGTATGAATGCCGCGGTGACATAAAAATGGGAGAACTTTGCGAACTCGGTTCACAATTAAGACCACATGTAGTGTGGTTTCATGAAGCGGTACCCATGATGGAGCCGGCTGCAGCAATAAGCGGTGAAGCAGCCATTTTTGTAGTGATCGGTACTTCCCTGCAGGTATATCCTGCTGCAGGTTTGATAAACTATGCACCATACAGTTCAATGAAATACTTAGTCGACCCGAATGTTGATTCCATGCCCCGCATGAAAAACCTGGAAGTAATAGCGGCAAAAGCAACAGAAGGCGTACCGGTTTTGGTTGAAAAATTAATTGCAGTCTCAAAATATTGAATACGCTTCTGAGGAAGCACAACAGCATGGTGATAGACGCAACCAATTTAAGTTCACGATGCAGAAACCGAATGCTCACCTCATAATAGGTTTAAAGAAAAAATTAGCCGGATCAACTGATTTCTTACAATAGTTTGTAATCACGAATTTGTATGATCAATCTTTGGTTTAGCTTTATAAAAAATGAAATGGTACGCATCACAAACAATGTCCCTTTTAAATGCAACCTAAACTATGACTGAAAATCCCTGGAAGATAAAATCAACCAAAGAACATTATGACAATCCCTGGGTGAATGTGGTAGAGCACCAGGTTATCAATCCTGCAGGGAATCCGGGCATTTACAGTGTTGTGCACTTTAAGAATCTCGCGATCTGTGTATTGCCCCTGGATGATGACAATAATACCTGGATCGTAGGTCAATACCGGTTTCCTGTGGAGCAATACAGTTGGGAAATTCCGGAAGGTGGTGGCCCATTAGCAGACGATCCTTTGGATTCAGCCAAACGCGAGTTGCTGGAAGAATGCGGCATCATTGCCCGGCAATGGACAGAAATAGCCACTTGCCATCTTTCGAATTCAGGAACGGATGAAAGGGCTATTGTGTATGTAGCAAAAGGATTAAGCTTTCATGATTCTTCGCCGGAAGAAACAGAAATATTACATGTACGAAAAATTCCTTTTGAAGAATTGTTTCAAATGGTAATGAACAATGAAGTGATGGATGCACCCACCATCATTGCCGTACTGAAAGCCAAACAGTTGATGCTTGCCGGTATTATCTGAATAGCCGTTTAATCACCGGTGATGATTAGCTTTTGTGTCACCGATTCTTTCTCATTGAAAAGTCGCAGGTAATAAACACCTGCCGGTAAAGAAGCAAAAGTTAACCTGCTGAAAGTTTCACTTACTTCCCACCTTCCTGCCACCTGCCCGAATTCATTGTACAAGATAGCTGTTGCTGTGGTCCAAGGCATATACAACTCTACTGATTCACGAGTAATGGTCGGATATACCATCGGTTGTAAAACAGGATATTCAGCTTCTTCCACAACTTCCTTTAATACATACGGATTGGCAATGAAGCAGTTTTTTAATAGGTCAGGAAAGGTATCTCCATAGAAGGTTTTTATCGTATTGAATTTCTCACGATACAATTCAACCAATACATTGTAAGCCTGGTTGTTGATCAGGTTATTCATTTCAAGGGTGTCATTCACCATGTCAAAAAATTCTTCTACCGTATCAGAAAAACAGCTGTAATGCGTGTATTTGTATTGCATGTCACGTATGGCTCGCTTGGAAGGGGAAGAACTCGGCCCTCCTTGTGTATTTTGCATCATGTAGTACATTTCAGTCCGTGTAACCGAACCATCATACAAACTTTTTAGTGAATAACCATCGAGCGGTTCATTGTACGTAATCCCGGCAGCTTCATAAATAGTGGGAGCAATATCAAGATTTAACGCCATCCGGTCAGAAATCGTTGTTCCTGCAGTAAACCATTCCGGATACCTGATCAATAGCGGGATTTTCATAGAGGGTTCATATGGCAGAGATTTGCCGTTCAGCCAGTGACTGCCCAACGTAAACCCATTATCTGACATGAATATCAACAAGGTATTATCCAGTTTGCCACTGCTCTCCAATGCATCATAAAGTATTCCCATGCAACTGTCCAGGCCCATCACCACTTCGAGGAGATTGCGGTAAATGGAGTCCATCTCTTGACCATGCGTCAACTCTTCACTGGCACCTGCATACAGGAAAGATGGATAATTGATGGAAAATTTTGCAGTATCCGGCCTCCAGGGAATGATCACATCATCCAGTTTACCATCATACGCATCAAGCGGGTCATTCGGATAATGTGGTGTCCGGTAAGCAAGCCATAGAAATAAGGGATCATCAACCCGGTCTATTATTGCAATTGCAGAATCTGTCAGGGTTTCGACATTGGGCTTATTAATAATCTTAATGGCTCCATTGTAGAGGTAGTTGATCTGGCCCTGGTTCTCATCATGCGATTCAAGAGAATAATCAAATTCGTCCTTCCCATCCTGCAGGAATGTTCCATGATTTTTTCCGATCAGTGCCGTATAATATCCATGCTGTTGCATAACCTGTGGCAAGGTAGTCACCGAGGTATCCAGTTCCGTTCCGTTTTCAATTACGCCGGTTTTAAGTGTAAACAGTCCGGTGGCAATGGCAGCCCTGCTTGGCGCGCACATGGAAGTAACTACGAAGGCTTTACGAAAATTAACCCCTTCCTCAGCGATACGGTCAATATTCGGTGTTTGAAAAAACGGATACGCTCCACAGCAGCTTAAGAAATCAGCCCGGCTGTCATCTATAATAACTAAGACAATGTTTGGCCGCTGAGGCATTTGAATATTTTGTGGCGTTGTCCAGGTATTCATGTTCAATTTGCAGGTACTTACTTCAATGGTATAGGTAGAGTCTGGTATCAATCCATTAATCTGGTAAGTAGAAGCCGGTGAAAAAGATTCAATGGTAGCCACTCCTGCTAGTGTGGTATACCTTACTTGCAACATAGAAAAAGGGCAAGCGGTTGTTACGGTAATCTTCAGTGAAGTGCTGCCCACTGCTTCAACAGTTACCTGGTCAGGCAGCGAACAGGAAAGCATTTTTGCTGATTTGCTTACTGCCGGACTTTCTGAACCATCCGTGCATTTTGCCTGCACATTAAAATCATATTTCTTGCCGGGTTGTAAATTGTTGAAAACATAAAAGGTGTCGAGCTTAACCTTTATCCAGTTCGACCATTGTGTACCTGATGCCAGTTTATACCTGACCTGGTACTTTGATACATCTGCTGATAACTTCCATTGCAGTTTTGCACTGCATGCTGTAATATCAACAACCTTAAGGCCTTTAGGAGGATCAAGCACGCAATCCTGTGCAAGAGCATCAATTCCAATTAACAGAAACAGGAGTAAAAAGCAGTAGATACGCATCATGGTGTTTTTTTATGACGTAAAAAATAGGTCGGTTTAAAATAATTCTTTCTTGTTTTCGAAATATGTTATGTGAATATAATTTGTTTTGTTGAAAGAATCCCAAAAATAAGAAATCGTTTGCCATTCATAGTACTCTTTAGCTATAGATGCACGACTTTGTAGTCATTAAAAAAGGAAATTATATTACCGCCATTCCGCAAAACCACTACGAAAAGAATCGAGTCAACGTCAGGCATGATGTTTTGCATGATGGTTTTTCCTGGCATTTGTGACACAAACCATTGATTAAGGTATTCAAAAGCGAGCCGCTGACTGCGGACTAACTCAAATGCGGGTTGTACAATGGAAAAAAATATCAGCTTTGCCGCACAATTTTCCACCATGTACAAACTTACGTCCCTCCTGCTAGTCTTACTGTTCATCGCCTCTTTGCTGCATGCACAAAACACATTGCCAAAGATCAATGCTTCTGATCCTTCATTGCCGGGTTGGGTGAAAATGATGTACGATGAAAAAAGTAACGTATTCCTGGTTGACAGTGCATACCAGGCTTTTTATAATGGCAACAAGCCTCACAATGATATTTATGCACGCTGGTATACCAACTGGCGCAGGAAAGTGAGCCCCTTTCTTGACGAAAAAGGATATGTGCATTACCCGGGTACCGAAGAAACCAATCTTCAGTTGGCTTACCGGAATAGCTTACAAAGTACCCTCCGCAGCAACTGGCAACACGCAGGTCCGGAAATTCATTATTCGGCAAAATCAAGTGAAACGAGTCCTTTTGAACCAATCTCAGAACACGCTAACATTTATGGCGTTGACCGTTCATTAAGCAATCCGAATGTTTTAATTGCGGGTAGTGAAAGCGGAGGCATTTATAAATCAGTTGATGCAGGCGAGAATTGGAACTTGGTAACCCCTGATTTGCTCATATTCACGTCACGTGCTGTCCGCATTCATCCTACCAATGAAAATGAAATGCTTTTTGCGGGTGGAGGCAAATTATATAAGACAAGTGACGGTGGCGCTACATGGGCAACAATTGGAGACCCTGCTTTTCAAAACCTAAATTTCTGGGCAGATGACCTCCTGTATAATCCGGGCAATCCTGATATCATCTATATCGGCACTGATAAAGGAATGTTCCGCACAACGGATGGCGGGTTAAACTGGACTGAAATCCTTTTAAACTATTGCATCTCTATCAATGTCAAGCCCGGAGATCCTTCCGTGATTTATGCACTGCAATACGACCCTGCTACAAAGATTTCTTATTTCTATAAATCCATTGACTTTGGTGCAACTTTCACAAAGTATAGCGATGGCTGGTTTGAAGTACCTGTGGCAGATGCCGGCAAAATAGAAAGCTATGGCGGCAGGATTGCTGTGACGGAAGCGAATCCCGAAAAAGTGTATGTGTTGCTTGTTGGTT
Organism: Chitinophagaceae bacterium; assembly: GCA_016704325.1. Classification (GTDB taxonomy): domain Bacteria; phylum Bacteroidota; class Bacteroidia; order Chitinophagales; family UBA10324; genus JACCZZ01. Next base: position 147,653 of record JADJAG010000001.1, on the reverse strand, counting down.
CCAGTCAGACTTCAGCTCAACTGCAGCTGGGTGGATTTATTGGTACTTATGTGAGCAACAATGCCGGAGAATCCTGGAGCAACCCACATGGACTGATTGGTGCTCCCTATGATTTTGATACCCATCCCTGCCTGATGGATTTTGATGGCCATTCAGCAGATTATAACCAGATCTACTACAACACGTTTATCATCGCATCTCACCTTGATGAAAACAGGATTCTCATAGGTGGACTTAACATGTGGCGATCCGATGATGGTGCTGCCAGTTACCAGGGTGTGGGCGGTTATATAGGAGGATTGCCACTGATGCATGTCGATATTCAAACAATGCGCAATTACAAAACAAGCGAGACTACAGAAGAAGTATGGTGGAGCAGCGATGGAGGCATCAACCATTCCACCGATTTTTTGGAAACCCATCAGTCAAAATGCAAAGGTATTTTGGCAACAGAACTTTGGGGATATGACCAGGGCTGGAATGAAGACATCATGGTTGGTGGCAGGTATCACAATGGTAATATGGGATTTTTAGAAGGCTATCCGGAACGTGAGTTCCTGGCATTGGGTGGTGGCGAAGCACCCACAGGTTATGCTAACTACAGCCATGAACGAAAAGTTTACTTCTCTGATATCGGCAGTGTTACCTTACCTGAAACCATCGATGGCATCACCGATTATTCCGGTTCATCAGGGCAGCCGAATGAGAGTTATTACCAGGGAGAGAGTTCCCGCATCGTTTTCGACTGGAATAATTACCATACTGCATATATGGGCAAAGAAAACAAATTGTATAAAAGCAATGATGGCGGGTCCAGTTTCTACAGTATCTATTCCTTCGGAACAAACAGCAATCAGCGGGTATTGTGGATCGAGCAAAGCAGGGTAAATACCCAAATACTTTATGTGCAACAATTGCAATCCTCCAAGAGTGTCCTCTGGAAGACCGTGGATGGAGGCATCAACTGGTCACAGGTAACTTTACCGCTTGCCAATCAGAAATACCTGAATTTTACATTGAGCGGCACCGATGAAAATGGACTCTGGTTATCATTTACCAATGGAGGAAATGGTTCAAAGATTTATTATTCAGATAATGGTGGCACGGGCTGGACCAACCTGACCACTGCCGCACTCAACAATTTCAATATATGGAGCCTTGCTCATCAGTTCGGAACCAATGGCGGGGTTTACCTCGCCATGAAACAGGGAATAGTTTTTTACCGAAATAATAATATGCCCGATTGGGAAGTATACGGTGATGGCCTTCCTGCAGTAGCCGAACCACTTAGAATTGTTCCCTTTTATAAAGGAAATAAAATCAGGCTGGCCACCTGGCATGTGGGTGTATGGGAAAATGATCTCTATGAAACTTCGGAGCTGATTGCGGATTTTGCAATAGGTAATCAAACCATCTATTGTTCCGGCGATACCATTTTCTTTACGGATCATTCTGTTGCCAGTGCGGCCGCTACTTTTCAATGGAGTTTTCCTGGTGCAATTCCTTCAACATCCGTTGAAAAGAATCCTGCCGTTGTTTATGCAGTTCCGGGAACGTACGATGTAACACTTACCATCAATGACGGAAGTTTGACCGAAAATATCACAAAAACATATGTCGTGGATGGCGTCATTGTTCAGCCATTGCCCATCGTAGAAGACTTTGAGGCCGGTCAGTTCAATCCAAACTGGCTCTTAACACAATGGAATCTGGAAGATGCTGTAGGTGGATACGGCCAAAGTGATCATTGTATGTTTTTCGACAATTACAACAGCGACCTGCAAGGTGGATTTGCTGATGTACAAACAGGCAAATATGCATTAACCGGATTTACAGATGCATCGCTGGTATTTGATATTGCGTATCAACCTTACGGCTTTCCCTATGTTGACACCCTTGAAATATTGGCTTCTACGGATTGCGGCAATACCTTTACCTCACTCTATAAACATGGTGGCAATGACCTTGCTACCGTGAATGGCAATAACTCCAACTATTTTATTCCTGAAAATGATGAATGGAGAACCGATACCGTTTCTCTTGATCTGTTCGCAGGAAATCCCGAGGTAGTACTTGCATTCAGAAATATCGGTTACTATGGCAATGTAATGTATATAGACAATATCAATGTAACCTCTTCAACCATCAGTGGAATTGCCGAAGCTGGCGATGATGCTGTATTTCAAGTATTTCCTAATCCAAACAATGGTCAATTTATCCTGAAACCACAATCATTTAAAAAGGGAGTAATGCAGATAACAATTTTGAATGCAGTTGGTAAAATTGTGTCGAACTATCCTTCTGAAATTTATAAACCCGGACAACAGTTGCCTATTGACCTCGGAATTTTTGGCAAAGGAATTTATTTCATAAAAGTTGAAACGTTGCATGGTGTAATTGTAGAAAAAGTGATTGTGCAGTAAAATCTTAGGTTTTGCTGATTGCGGATTTCAAACATTGAGGCTGTTCGGAAATGGTTATTGATGTTTCAAATAGAGATCTGCATTATTATGTCACACTAAGATTAACGGAGTAAAGGGTTACGGGTGCAACTTTTACGAAGCACCCACAAAGAACGCAGTGGAAGAACACCAGCATTTTTAGAAACTTAATAATAGTAATGCTAAAAGCTATTTTCCAATATTCGTTTAACCAATGGCATCTGGCCAATCATATGCTGCTTTTATAATCTTCTTAAAGTATAGTCTGCAATTGCTTGCTTTCTGTACATCAGCTTAGCTACTTCAACTCCTCTATCAATTCTGCATTTTCATCATGCATTCCGTCATAATACAAAGCCGCCAAAAACCTCTCATCCAGCACGCCCAACTTATTAGCAGCGGCACTTGATATTTTAATCAGCACATGCTCATTCTCAGAAGTAGCAGGCAATTTGCCAATTACTTTAACAGTTACTGTTTTACCATTCATCATATTCTTTACCAACACTTCTGTTCCTTTCGGAGCCGTTGGATGCAATGCAAAAAAATCTTCTTCACCACCTGATGATTTTACCCAGGTAGCAATGCCCTTTATCGCTAAGTCATCCGGAAAAGCAGGTGAACCGGGTATAGAATCCATAACCTGTGTTTTAGATTCAAGTACAACTGAAGGCACTTCATCCTCAGGAAATAACTGTGTGGGACCATCAACGGTCAGCGGTCCTTTTATCAACAGGTTTGGTGATTCATATCCCACAATCAAAAGCGCTCCTTCTTCAATCGTGGGCTCTTCCAGATTATTCCACAGCATGAGGTTTTCAACGGTGGTATTGTATCGTTTGCTCAGGGAATACAAGGTCTCCTTCTTTTGTACTGTGTATAAAATAGCATTTCCTTTTACAGAATTCGTAGTAGTACCAACACCAGGTACTGCCGGCACTTTGATACTTACTCCGGTAGAAAGAGTATTGTTTACTATTTCAGGATTCAATTCTATTAATACTGCTATGGTGGTATTATACTTCTTTGACAGGCTGTATAAAGTTTCTCCTGCTTGCACTACATGATAATCTGTTGGCTGATCCGCTGGTTTCACTGAATTCACCTTCACCGTTTGCGCATATGATGCAAGTGGTAAGCACAGGCTGCTAATCGAAAACAGCAGCATGCTAGAAAAAATTAACTTTACCATGGTTTTAGAGTGCATTCTTTTGATAATCATGATGTACAAACATTAATCCAAAAAAATAACAGGTTGGAATGAATCAATACGTTGTATTTGTTAAAAATTAACCGTTGTAAAAGTATCCCGCCTTTGCAGGATTAACCCAGCTATGAAGAAGAACTTATTAACGATAGTACTGATGCTGTATTTTATTATACACAGTGTGCCCATTGCTCAAAGCATTCCCCCGGAAGCGCCAAAAAAAGTGTATGTTTTTGAGCTCAACCAGGAAATTTTTCCGGCGGCCTGGCGATTAGTAAAAACAGCTATGGAAGCAGCTGAAGCGGCTGATTGTGATTACGTACTCATCAAACTAAATACCTATGGTGGTGAATTATCGATGGCCGATTCTATTCGTGCAAGGTTGTTAAACGCCAGACTGCCGGTAATCGTATGGATCACCCAAAATGCTGCATCGGCAGGCGCGCTGATCGCTATTGCATGCGACAGCATCTATATGAAGAAAGGGGCTGCAATCGGCGCAGCATCTGTGGTAAATCAGACAGGAGAAGTAATGCCTGATAAATACCAATCGTACATGAGAGGCATGATGCGCTCTACAGCAGAACAACAGGGCCGTGATCCTATGATTGCAGAAGGCATGGTTTCCCCAAACAGCTACCTAAAAGACATTGCAGACTCCGGCAAGATCATTACACTCACTGCAAACGAAGCATTGAAGTATGGTTATTGCGATGGCCTGGCGGAAACACAGGAATCAGTTTTGCAGCAGGCAGGGATTGGTGACTATGCCGTGATCGTTCATGAGATCGATTGGCTCGATGCTTTCATTGCCTTTTTGTTGAACCCAATTGTCAATGGCATCTTGCTTATGATCATTTTAGGTGGCATCTATTTTGAATTTCAACAACCCGGTCTCGGTTTCCCAATCATTGCTTCGGCAGTTGCGGCAATTCTTTATTTCGCACCCTTATACCTCGACGGACTTGCAGAACACTGGGAAATACTGCTCTTCATCGTTGGCCTTGCATTGATTGCCGTTGAAGTATTCGTCACGCCCGGTTTTGGCATTCCCGGTTTTTCAGGCATTGTTTTAGTGATTACCGGACTTACGCTTGCACTCATACGCAATATCAACTTCGACTTTTCACTCACCGATTCTACTGAAGTGTGGCTGGCACTATTGCGTGTAGTAATTCCATTGGGACTTTCCTTTTTTGTATTCATCGCTTTTGGAAGAAGCATTTTACAGAGCAGGATGCTGAAAGGATTTGTGCTGACAGAAACGCAGGAATCCACCACCAGTTTTCATGAAACTACAGCTACGTTACATAACATGTTGCATAAACAAGGAGTTGCCATTACCTCTTTGCGCCCGTCGGGACAAGTGGAAATAGAAGCAGAACGCTACGATGCCATGGCAGAGAGTGGGTTACTTGATGCCGGTACAGCAGTGAAAGTAATTGAGATCAGCGGAAATATACTGGTAGTTAGAAAAGTCTGAAACCTGTGATGAAGATACTCGCTGTGATACCTGCCCGCTATGCCTCTACCCGTTTCCCGGGAAAACCGCTTGCTATCATACAAGGCAAAAGTATGATTCAGCGTGTCTATGAACAGGCGCAAAAATGCAAGGCCTTGAACGCTGTGGTTGTGGCAACAGATGATCTTCGAATCGAACAGGCTGTAAAACAATTTAATGGCCGTGTGGTGATGACTTCCGGCACACATCAATCCGGTACTGAACGATGTGCGGAAGTTGCCGCCGATATCGAAGATGATTTTGATGTAGTAATTAATGTGCAGGGAGATGAACCTTTCATTCAACCGGGACAGATTGCTTTACTGGCAAATTGCTTTATGCAGGAAACAACGGATATTGCAACCCTTGTGAAAAGAATTACTGCAGCATCAGAATTATCAAATCCAAACACGGTTAAAGTGGTGTTAGATGAAAAACGGAAGGCACTTTATTTCAGCAGAAGCGCCATTCCTTACCAACGCAATATCCCGGTTGAGCAATGGTTAAATTCCGGAATGTATTATAAACATATCGGCATCTATGGCTATAGAAAAAATGCCTTGGAAGAAATTGTAAAACTTCCTCCCAACGAACTTGAACAAGCTGAGTCATTGGAACAATTGAGATGGCTTGCCAATGGCTACAGGATACAAACAGCCATAACTGAACTGGAAACGATATCCGTTGATACACCCGAAGACCTGATTCGGGTGAATCAGTTTATCATGCCTTTATGAGTAACGAAATATAAGTCTACAGGTCATACCTTTTCTACTGCATTGTTTTGTCTTTCAGCACAATCAACAATTGCGCTGTTTAAAACCCCGCCCGTAATAAACGTCCCTCCGCTTTCGAAGGACTAACTTTGAGAAAATATTTTCCCCCAATAACAGTTATACATCCCTGTGGAAAATTCCTGGAAAAAAACTGTCCTTAACCTTTTAAAAGCAACGCTGATTGTATTGCTTTCGCTGTTCGCTGCCGGTATGCTGGCCGGTGTTGTTTTCGGTGAGAAAATAAAGCAACTCGCTATCAGGGAGCTGAATAAAAGGCTTGCCACAGAAGTGACCGTAAATGGCAACATTGATTTTTCAGTCTTATCAAATTTTCCTTCCGCTTCTATCAGTTTCAATGATGTGATTTTGAAAGAGATGCTGCCTGAAAAAAACAATCTCCTCGTTTGTGAAAAGATTTCTCTCTTGTTTAATTTTTGGAACCTGTTCGGAAGTAACTATTCCATGAAAAAGGTGATTGCACATAATGGAACATTACACTTGCGCATTGCTCCTGATGGTAAACGGAATTACAACATTTTCAAACCTTCTGCAGATAGCACGGGAAAAGAATTCACCTTAAAGATTGAAGAAGCGATATTCTCCAACATATTAATCCGCTATGATGATGAGTGGTCTAATCAGCATTATCTCTTTGCAACGAAGTCTGCAACTTTATCCGGTGATTTTTCAACGGAAAAATTCTTGCTGAAAATTAACGCAAGCTTCGACAATAAGAGATTGTCTGTTGCCAACATCGACTACTTTCCCAACCTCCCAATTGAGCTAACCGGAACGCTTGGTGTTGATCTGAATGAAAATATTTATACCATAGAGGACGCAACCATTGACCTGGCTGGTAACTTACTGGATGTTTCCGGTTCAGTGGCTTTGCTTCCAAAAGGAAATCAACTCGATCTTCAATTGAACGCCTCTTCTTTGAGAATGGAAGAACTGGCTGCTTTGCTTCCCGGGGAATATGCCGTGTACATAGAGCATTTTAAAAGTAAAGGCGCTATCAGGTTTGATGGCCATATCTCTGGATTGATGTCTACCACTTCAAAACCTCATGTGGATATAAAGTTTGAAATAAAAGATGGCACCCTGTCGCATGATAAATTGATAGAATCATTCAACAATGTTCAGCTGAAAGCAGAATTCTCCAATGGTGCTGGCAACAACCTGACTACGTCGTACCTCAATATTCAAAACTTCTCAACCCTATTCAGTGGCAATCCGGTAAAGGGTAACATCGTGCTGCAAAACCTTGTTACCCCTCACCTTGACATAAAACTGGACGGTGAAGTAAGTCTTGAAAAGATCACGCCCCTTTTTCCATCGGAATATATCACCGAGCTCCGCGGAACTGTTGCTTTTAATCAGTTCTATTTCAAAGGGCCACTAACACATCTTACAAAAACAGCATCCATTCAAACACTGGAAGCTGGCGGTAGTTTTACACTAAATGAAGTACTCATAGCTACTGACCGTACCCGCTACGATCATCTGAATGGCGAGTTTGATATCAGGAATAACCAGGTGGTGATCAATCGCCTGTCGTTCAATGCCAATGAAAGTGATTTGAGCTTCACGGGTAACATCAACAATTTTATTCCCTATTTACTTCATTCCATGACGGATACCCTTCCCAACAGGCAAAAGATTGGTTTGAATATTAAACTTTCCTCCGGGTCACTATCCTGGCTGGACCTGGTAGGCAGCAGTGAACCGGTTGCCACTGCAAAAAGCAAAAAATCAGGTCAGCAGTATTCTATTCCATCGCTATTTTACGTGTTCACCGGTTCCATTTCAGGGCACATTGACCAGTTCAGGTATGATAAATTCTCAGCCTCAGATGTGCATGGAAACATCCTGTTTCTCGGCAACACCATCTACTTTAATGACTTTGGAATGAATGCAGAGAAAGGAACTGTTGCCGTAAATGGCAAACTGGATATCTCGAATAGGAAACGCAACAAACTCGAGCTGACGGCCAAACTTCAGAAAATGGATATTACGCAACTGTTTTATGAGTTTAACAATTTCGGACAAAATTCATTAACCGATAAAAACATTAAAGGAGAACTCACGACAGAACTGGCACTGCAGGCTACCTGGGATGAACAGGTATTTAACAAAAGCAAATTGTATGCGGTGGCAGATGTTAGTATTGACAATGGTGAACTGAACAATTTTGAGCCGATGATGGCGCTGGCAAAATTTGTAAAGATCAGTGAGTTGAAAAATATCCGTTTCTCCAAATTGCAAAACCAGGTAGAGATAAAAAATCAGAAAATTTATATTCCTCAAATGAAAATTCTGACCAATGCATTGAATCTGCAACTACAGGGATCACATTCATTTGAAAATATTATTGACTACAAGATTCAACTAAACCTGCTTAAACTGCTTACTTCCAAATTTGAAAAATCTACTGACGACCTGGCTGAAGCAGACAAAACCACGGAAGGATTCCTGAACCTCTATCTTACCATGACCGGGCCTGCAGATAATCCAATTATTAAATACGATAAGTCGGCAGTAAAAGAAAAAATTGCTTCAGATCTAAAGAAAGAAAAGAATGAATTGAAGAAAGTATTGGAGCAGGAATTCTACGAACAGGAAAAAGATCAGCAACAAATCAAAGACTGGAAAGCACCAAAGGAGATTGAATATATGGAGTTTGAAGAAGATACTTTGCCGTCGTCAGAGGAAACGGACGAAGTGCCAACCGTCACGAAAGAAAACCAGCAAAAAGAATTGGATAACTTTAAGAAAATTTTCAAACCCAAAGACCCTGCTCCAAAATAAAGCGATGAATATTTACGAACAGAAAAATACGTGGAAGATCATATTGCTCATCGCCCTGTTGCTGATTATCATCACCTCCATTTTATACACCAACTTTCTTGCAGGCAAACTGGCAAAAGAAGAGCGCAAGAAAATGGAATTGCTGGCTGATGTATACAAACTCCTGAATGCCACAAGCGGAAATGTAGACCTCGGATTCATGTTTCACATTATAGAAAGCAATGAAACCGTTCCATTAATACTGACTGATGAAACAGGCACCATCATAGGTCATAAAAACCTGGATTCATTGCGAATTGAGCGCGATACCACTTACCTGCCAAAGCAGTTATCCCTGATGAAAGCGGACAGGCCGCCAATCGATATCGAGTATTCAAAAGATGCCCACCAATATATTTACTATCGTGATTCCTACTTGCTCGTGCAGTTGCGTTATTTTCCATTCATTCAATTCAGTATCATCCTTCTTTTTCTTGCTGTAGCCTACCTCACTTTCAGTACTGCCCGGCGCGCCGAACAAAACCGTGTGTGGGCTGGCATGGCCAAGGAAACAGCACATCAGTTAGGCACTCCCATCTCTGCACTTTCAGGATGGGTTGATTATATGAAACTTCAGTTGAAAGAAGGCGATGAAACACTTAAAGTGATCCCTGAAGTAGAAAAAGATATTGAAAGACTGGAATTAATTGCAGAACGGTTTTCAAAGATTGGTTCTGTTCCTGACCTGATCACCACTAATCTTTATGAAGAAGTGGAAAAGAGCACTCAATATATCAGGAGGCGTGCTTCAGGAAAAGTGCACATCAAACTGCATGCGCCACAAGGGAATCACGTTGAAGCAAAAATAAGCCCTCCGCTTTTTGCCTGGGTGATTGAAAATCTTTTAAAAAATGCATTGGATGCTATTGGTGGTTCCGGCAAGATTGATATCTATCTGCAACAACAGGGCAAGCAGACTTTCCTTGATATTAAAGACAGCGGCAAAGGCATCCCACCCGGAAAACTAAAAGCCGTTTTCAGACCGGGCTTTTCTACCAAGAAAAGAGGTTGGGGCCTTGGGTTGTCACTGGCTAAACGCATTGTGGAAGAATTTCACAAAGGCAAAATATTTGTGAAAGAATCACAGGTTGGAAAAGGTACTACGTTCAGGATTGTGTTGAGGAGTTAGAAGGTGGACTCATTAAGATTGGAGATGAGAAACTAAGAAGCAGGAACCAGGAACCAGGAGTCAAGACCTTTTGTGCCACGACTTTTATATCGCACAAATTCACGGCAATTCGTCATTTAATCTTCTATCAATACGCCCATCTTACCCATTTGGTAGTCCTTTAATGCCTGCATAATTTCTGTCTGCGTATTCATCACGAAAGGTCCATAACTCTCCACTTTTTCATTTAGCGGCCTACCGGAAATCAACAAAGCAGAAGTGTCTTCAGTTGCCTCAAGGGTTATACCGAAGCCATCATTTTCAAAAACTACCGCATTGAGTGCTTCCACCAATCCATAACCTTCCATAGTAAGTTTGCCACTCAACAAATAAATTAGTGCATTGTGCTCCTGCGGAAGCGGTATAACAATCCGGCCATTTTTCTTAAACGAAATCGTTGCTGCATTTACTTCCGATAGCGTAGGAATTTTTCCCGCTTTCCCGCTAAAGTTCCCTGCAACAACCTTTAAGGTAACCAGGTTATCGTCACTTACAATCTCAGCCATTTCATCTGCATTTAATGGAAAATATTCCGGTACATCCATCTTATGTTTTGACGGTGTATTAACCCATAGTTGAATAATTTCCTGCCTGCCTCCGATTTCATGAATATTTTTCGGCGCACGCTCGCTGTGAATGATTCCCATGCCGGCATTCATCCATTGCACGCCTCCTTCATAGATTACACTATTGTTGCCCCGGCTATCTCGGTGATGCACGCCCCCTTTAAAAATAAAAGTTACCGGAGAAAAACCCCTGTGTGGATGAGGTCCTACGCCACTATCAGCAGGATTGATGTCCTGTGATAGTTCAATAGTAGCATGATGCAACAGAAGAAACGGATCAATCTGCTCAAAATTAAAAGTTGGAAAAGGCTGTCGCACCGTTAAACCACCCATATCTACTTCTTCTGCGAAGAGTATTGCTTTAACGCTCCTGTTATTCTTCATTTGAATCTGTTTTACTGTTTTTAATTCAAAAAATTCATTCCCAGGTTTGATGCATAATTTATTTGAGAATCTGATTGTCAATGGTGTGTAAAACAATTAATCGGATCACTAACAAAAGTTACTTCATCCGCTCTTTCAACAGCTTTTCCAATTTATCAATCTTTGGTGCTATCACAAACTGGCAATAGGGTGCCTCACCATTAGCATTGTAATAATCCTGGTGGTATGCTTCCGCCTTATAAAAACTTTTAACAGGCAAAATTTCAGTTACTATGGGCTTAGTGTATGCCTTAGCTGTTGTCAACTGCTCCTTATACGATTCCGCAAGTTGCCGTTGTTCTTCATTATGATAAAATATAACGGAGCGATACTGCGTGCCTGTATCTGCACCTTGCCTGTTCAACGTCGTCGGATCATGGGTTTTCCAGAAAACCTGCAGCAAGTCTTCATATGCTACGATAGCCGGATCATATTCCACCTGCACTACTTCTGCATGCCCGGTAGTGCCCGTACAGATCTCCCGGTAGGTTGGGTTATCCACAGTACCTCCGGTATATCCGGAGGTAACCTGTACAACTCCCTTAATGCGCTGAAAAATTGCTTCCGTGCACCAAAAGCATCCGGAACCAAAAGTTGCAAGAGAAATCCCAGCTTGTGTGCTCATATCACGTATTTCATTTGATTCAACAATCATGGCATTCAGATCAATTATCGCTTGTACTTCAACTCATCAATTAGAAAAAGTTGCTGCCTGTTTCTCCTTGATCATTTAGAACTTCTGCTAACAAATTTCAATGCAGCAAGTTCAAATTCACTTATTAAAATTTACCTGCAAATCAGAAATTCATTCCTGAAAAGAAACCGACCACCGGATATTCCATCACTCTTTAATGTAAAAAATTCGCACCGGCTACTAATACCTGTGCACCATATTACGAAATTTATTTATGGCCGCATCAGGATTATAAAATGCTAAAACCCCGGATTATCAACAGTCGAAGGTTCCTGATAAACCACCGGTCCTGATTTTGATTTTTATTCTCAGCACTAATGTCTAACTTTAAGCTCTTTCCAATTGAAATAACACACTATGAAGAAACCGCTACTCTTGAGTTTCGCCGCCGTACTCTGGATGTTGTTGCCAGTTAGTGCAAATGCGCAAATCGTAATCAATGAATACTCCGCCTCAAACCGAAACATTCAGGCTGACCAGGACGGTGATTATGAAGACTATATTGAGCTTTACAATACCACCTCCAGCCCGGTTAACCTTGGTGGTTATTACCTGTCTGATGATTTCAATGACCTGTTGAAGTGGACCTTTCCTGCTTCTGTAAACATTTCGGCTAATGGGGTATTGCGTATTTGGGCATCTTCAAAAGATAAGATTGCCGGCAGCCACATACACACCAATTTCAAACTGACGCAAACCAAGTTCGAACAAATTGCTTTGTGTGATGCTTCCGGTACTATCCTGGATAGTGTATCCATGCAACTCACTAAAAAGAATCACTCCCGTGGTCGTACAACAAATGGCGCAGCAACATGGGGTATTTTCACTTCCCCCACTCCCGGCAATGCTAATTCTGCTGCAAGTACTGCTTATACACCAATGCCGGTTATGGACATCGCTCAGGGCTTCTTCTCCGGCAGCCAAACTGTTTCTATCTCTGACGCAGATCCGAGTGCAGTAATCCGTTACACGTTGGATGGCTCAACACCTACCGCGGCATCCGCCATCTATTCTACTCCCATAACAATTTCCAGCACGAAAGTATTAAGAGCAGCCGCTTTCAGTACACAGACCGGAATCCTGCCCAGTTTCACAGAAACCAATACCTATTTCATTAACGTAACACATGACCCCCGATATTATATTCTTTCCCTTTCATCAACCGATTTTGATGCCTTGTTTAACAGTTGGGGCACCTGGGATATAGATTCTTATCTTGAATTTTATAGTAAGGACAGGCTCCTTGTTTCAGAAGGTGAAGGAAAAGTAGATCCTCATGGCAACGACTCCTGGGCATTCCCTCAAAAAGGCATAGACTTCGAAATGGAAGATGATTATGGATATACCCATACTATTGACTACCCGATTTTTGAAATACAAGATCGTGAAACATATGACCATATTATTCTGAAAGCCGGCGCATCCGACAACTACCCTTTTACCTGGGGCAGTGGCGGAGGCTGTCATCTTCGTGATGCATTTGTACAAACACTGGCTCAAAAGTTTAAGCTCGATATGGACTACCGTACCTATGAAGCAGCCATCATCTATATTAATGGTGAATACTGGGGACTTTATGAAGTACGTGAAAAGATGGATGAACCCGATTACACCAACCACTATTATAACCAGGGAGAAGAAGACATCGACGTACTTGCATTTTGGGGTGGTTTGAATATCAAATATGGCAGTGATACAGCATGGAATAATCTGTACAATTTCACCATGGCTAATTCCTTAACCGTGCCTGCAAATTATGCACATGTAAACGACCGCTTAAACATTCCCGGCTTTATTGACTATTGCATCTTCAATACCTACATCGTAAACAGCGATTGGATTAGTTGGAATACCATGTGGTGGCGCGGCAGGAACCCAAATGGAGAACGCACCAAGTGGACCTATTCTTTATGGGACCAGGATAATGTTTTTGGCCTCGGGCAAAACTACTCCGGATGGCCTACCACCAACTATACGGCAGACCCGTGTGATTTGCAATCTGTATTTTCAAATGCAGGGCCACAGATGGGAACAATGGACATTCTCACCAAACTGATGTTGAACGACGATTTCAAGAGTGCTTACATTAACCGGTATGCAGATCTTATGAATACAGTGCTTGATTGCGATACTGTTCAGGGAGTTCTTTCGGAATTTATTGACATACTTACCCCTGAAATGCCCGCACAGATCGCACGATGGGGCGGAACAATGACGGAATGGCAATCCCATCTCACCTTCATACAAAATTACATTGACGGAAGATGCGGATATATCGATTCTGCTTTGGTTGATTGCTATGACGTGAGCGGTCCTTTTGATATAACTGTTTTGGTGGATCCACCTTTATCCGGTGATGTTACGATCAGCACTTTACAGCCACAGGGTTACCCGTGGACCGGAACCTATTTTGGAAATGTAGACCTGAGTTTTAAAGCAACGCCAGTTACAAATATGGTTTTCTCTCATTGGGAGGTAGCGAATAATACGGTGGCACCTAACCTGAACTCAGATACCATGGCATTGAATCTGCAGGCAGGGGATACCGTAATTGCTCATTTTCAAAACCTGCTTCCCTCCTATGACCTGACTGTAAATGTTACACCTGCAGGATCAGGCGATATAAAAGTGCAGGGCATTATTCCAACCACCTATCCGTACGCGGCTTCCTATCTCAGCGGACAGATCGTTCAACTCTCCGCAATACCGGAACCGGGTTATACTTTCGATTATTGGAGCCTCGATAATAATTTTGTAAATCCAAACTCTACTGATCCCAATGTTTATTTCTCACTCGCATCAGGGGATGCTGTTTTAGGGCATTTTAAAACTTTAGTGGGTATAGATGACATTGAAGTTTCTTCCCTTTACGTCTATCCGACACTTACCAGCGATCAGTTTCAATTATCATTCGAGTTGAAAAACCAGGTCGACCTTAGGATCAATCTTTACACCTTATCAGGACAACTGGTTAAAGACCTGATTGCTGATGACGGTTCCCTGACACAGCCCGGCATACACAACCTGAATGTGAGCATGAAAGACAAAGATCTTGCCCCGGGCATGTACATGCTGCAGTTTGCATTCCCCGGATTTAATAAAACCTTTAAACTCGTACTCTTACCAGGGTCTTATTAGTTGCATGATTGCACCTGTCCGTTTAGTTGCTTTTTTGATACCCAGATCAAACATCATATGAAATACATATGCACTCCTGTTAAGCATGTTTATGCTCTTGCCCTGTTTTTGCTGCTGATTCCTGCCCTGTCTTTTGGACAGACAGCGATATCCGGTATCATCAACAGCTATTGGGAAGTGATCTCCGTCGATTTTTGCAATAACCGTGTTGCATTGCCCGGCATTGCTGTTGGTATTGCCAATGGCGACAAAGTGATGCTGATTCAAATGACCGGTGCTGAAACAGACATAACCGATGCTCCAACTTATGGCACTGTTACAGACTATCTCGAAGCCGGTAACTATGAATTGCTCACTATTTTTGATGTGAATAATAATGTGATCACTTTCAATGAAGCCCTGTTAAAAAATTATGATGCATTCAACGGAAAGGTACAATTGGTTTCAGTGCCGCAATACACCGATGCAGATATTGTGAGTGATGTAATCGCACCTGCCTGGGATGGCAAAACAGGCGGTGTTATTGCCTTTCAGGCTTCCGGCACAGTTACGATGAATGCAAATATCGATGCCTCCGGCAAAGGCTTCCGTGGCGGCATTGTACAAAATCAACCAGGCTGCTTTGGAGCAGGTGCCGGTTCAGCCAACTACCGCTGTGATATCATTGACCTCTGCGGAGGTAATAAAGGTGAAGGCATTGGCAATAATGGTGGATTTGAATTGGGAAGAGGGGCACCGGCAAACGGCGGAGGCGGAGGAAATGATAATAATACAGGAGGTGGTGGTGGCAGTAATTTTGGAGCCGCAGGTATTGGCGGACAAAGACTCAATACCGGGCTTGCTGATTGCAAAGGACCTAATCCGGGATTGGGCGGTCATGCACTTATCTATAGCAATGCTGATAATAAAGTATTTGCCGGTGGCGGCGGCGGCAGCGGTGATGACAATACCGGCGAAGGCACTTCAGGAGCAAATGGCGGTGGTATCATTTTAATCAAAACGCCAACTTTAAATGGTAATGGATTCTCCATTCTGGCAAATGGTGCCAGTCAACTGACTACTGCTAACCGTGATGGCGGCGGCGGCGGCGGTGGCGGTGGTGCCATCTTGTTAGATGTTCAATCCATTGCATCACCCCTGAACGTGGAAGTGCAAGGTGGTGATGGGGGTAACGTTGACAACGGAGGAATTGCCGATTCTTGTTTTGGTCCGGGTGCAGGCGGTGGTGCCGGCATACTTTGGATCAGTGGTGGCACTGTTTCTGCGAATGTAGTGCTGAATGCTGCCGGCGGACAGGCAGGCCTCACACTTAATGCGAACGCTCCGGCACTATGCAACGGAACCTCAAATGGCGCTACTGCCGGCAGTGCCGGAGGTACACTCACCGGACTGGTGATACCCGAAAGCACAACGATTTTTGTACCGTTAACACTTGAGGTTTTCAGCGATACCATCGTCTGTATTGGGACTGAAGCATCACTCACTACACTCACTACCGGAACCGGTACATTAACCTATGATTGGAGCAATGGTTCAACAGATCCCAACATCAATCCATCTCCAACCTCGCTTACAACATACACTGTAACAGTTACAGATTCAAGAGGTTGTTCACTTACCGGCGAAGTAATAGTTGATGTGAAATCCAATAGTGTTATCGCTTTTGCATTTCCTGATTCTATCATCCTCGGACAAAGCACACAGCTATCTGCCGATACACTGGGTAATGCCAGTTATTCCTGGTTCCCGGTTTTCGGACTTGACAATGATACCGTCCCAAATCCTACTGCTACACCCATTGATACCATCATCTATTGCGTAATTGCTGTTGGTGATAATGGCTGTATCGACACAGCTTGCGTAACCGTAAATGTGACTATTCCGGAACCTTCCATTCAGATACCTACGGCCTTCACTCCCAATGGCGATGGCAGGAATGATACCTGGCAATTGATAGTGAATCCGTGTTATGAAATCCTGGATGCATTTGTTTACAACAGGTGGGGACAGACTTTGTACAGCTACAAAGCTGCCGGTGGTTCAGATTGGAATGGTACGCTATTAGGCCAGCCGCAACCAATGGAAACATACATCTATTACATCCGTGCTAAATGTTCAGAGTATGATTATGAAGAAATTTATAAAGGGAACGTAACAATTATCCGATAGCGAATCATTTGAGCGATACTGCTGACTACTGGTCCGTCAGTGCTTTTAAGAAATTTACCAGGTCTTCCCTCTCCTGCATAGTTAGTTTCAATGGTTTTATAAGGCCACTATTATAGGATGTGGCTTGCCTCTGCTGTTATAGTGTTCTACCACTTCAGATAGGTTTTAAGAATGAATTGCTGTACTTAAATGTGAAAATGCCCGATGTTTCTACAAAAGGAAAGAGTTCTTACCTATTTCAGCTCTGAATCGGGCATTTTTACACTTTAGTTTCGCTAATTGCAGCAAAAACCTGACCCAAAGGGGAATGCCCCAAAAGTTTTAAACTAGGTATTTACATTATAGCTGGAACACATTCCCTCGGGGGGGGGGGGTTTTTTTTTTTCCTTTCTTTTTTTAAAATGCAAAGTCTAAATCATTTTACTTCGCTACAATTAGCTTCATCGTTTGCTTCCGGCTCTGTGAGGTTAAAGTCAAAAGATAAACACCAGCAGGCAAATCATCTACATACACAATACGGTTTTTAAACCACGGATAAAGTGTCAATCTTTTCACTTCCCTTCCATAGCCATCTGTTATTACAAAGCTGATATCATCATCTGTTTCGTAAACAATATTAAACCAATCAACGGCTGGGTTTGGAGAAATTCTCAATTGTGCATTCCTTTCTTGTGGATTTATATTGTTTAAATAAAGTGTATCACAAGGTGAGCCTTGTAAAAGGCCAAGATCATAATTAGGGAAGTTTGGTAAGCTTAAAGAATTGTATGATGGTAGCAGAACCCCTGATTGAACTAAACTACAAGCTATTCCAAGACTATCTGGCTTATCAATTTTGTGTAGGAAAGTTGATCCACTATATGTTGAAATATATATCTTATTATCAGGTGCTAATTGCATTAGACCAAACCAAAACGGAAAGCCAGGCACGGAGTCATATTCAGCAACTTTTATGACGGATGCTTCAATATTATTCGCCCACATATCATACTGAAAAACATTCAGCAAAGTTGCAACGTAAAGAAATCTACCACTTGCTGAAAATTCGCATGAATTACATTGAATGCTATCAGGAATCTTAAAAGAAATATTATTGCTTAATTCACCGGTACACCTGTCAAAACTAAAAAGATCAAGTGTATCGGTCTGACCCACGTGCGCAAGCTTTGAACCATCTGGAGAAAAGACATTTTTGCCAAAATAACCAATCCGATATTCAGAGCCGATATGTTGTGAATAGGGTCCAAGAATACCCTCAGGCGTAAGCAGGAACTTGTAGTGCTTATTTGAATAATACTTGTGTGAAATAATCCACCAGTCTCGACCATTGGCATGTTTGCAAGCAGTTAATTGGCCATAAGTCATCGTATCTGTTACTAAAACTTCTTTCTTCTTATCATTTGATATGCCTCCCAAACCTCCATCCAGAGCCATATCAATTTCACTATACCGCAATTCCAAACCAGTTACATAATCACTGCCCGAAGGTGATTCAATTTCTTCTCCTGACATGTAAACAACAATGTAATTGGTGCTGCTTTGTGGTACAGGTAAAACAATAGCACCTTGTGGCATTCCCAATCCAATGCCTTCATAATATACATCCGTCAAGTATCCAAGGTTAAAATCTTTAGAATTGTAAAGAGTATCGTGGTTTTTATTAGCAATGTATGTCCCGTTAGTGTAAAAGGAGATTGCCAGCAGTGTCGCAAATACTGGCATCCGTTATAAAAAAGGTTAATGCATGAAATGATGACATGATATTTATATCACTATTAAAAATTCAAGCCCAACATTGTTACCAGATAACTGAGTACCTAGCATCCAAACATTATCCCGCTTTTGAGAATATGCATTTGATGCTAGCAAAGTAAGCCAAACAAAATAAATAAGTCGTCGCATAAAAAATACTACCGGATCATCTTCACCCGGTCAGATTTTTAGTGAACTATAGTAAGTTTGCCGGAATAATTCAATTCATCATCTTCAGAGTAAATCTTCTAAAAGTACAAACCACTAATTATACCTAAACTCGCGCTCGTTTACAGTCAAGCTCTGAGGGAGGCGAACGAGTGCGCTAATCACTTTTTCCTGCAGCGCAATGCTTGAAAAATAGTTCAACATTAGAAACTTGTTTTCTATTGAATTAAATCCACATCAAGATACCCCTTTCCTCCTGCATAATCAAATGCCGGGCTATAACAATAATACTCCGCATTCCAAACAAAGCCTGCTTCAACAGGATTATAATGTAGATTGAGTGCCCAGCGTATCTAAGATGAGGAACCACTTTAGCAAAAGAATGACTACATTTATCACTATCAAGATTGTAGTGGGTGACAGCCTTTTCAATTTCCATTAACACATTTGCACAAGTACTATACAGGTAGTGAAAAACAAATTTAATGCTTGATCACTTTGAATTCCGTCAGCTTCGCCATAAAACCTTGATGTGGAAACATAGTGGTGGTATTGATTGTACGCTAACTCGTTCGCTGCCCTCGAAGCTTGACTGCATAGGAGTGCGAGTTTGGGAAGTTTGTCAAAACAGCTGATTAGCCATGAAAATAAATGGACTCATGTGTCTACTCAGTATCTGTTTTGCCGCTAAAACTTTAGCGCAAAAGCAAGATGCGATCTGGCTTTTATCTACCAGCAGTATCAATATTGGTGATAAGTGTGGTATTGATTTCAATGTTATGCCTGCTGATACCTTCATTGATTATCGAAGACTCGGATTTATTATAACAAATGCATCTATTTGCGATAGTAACGGGAGCATCTTGTTTTACACCAATGGGATTTATGTGGCTAATAGAGAGCATGACACTTTGTGGAATTCTGGAAACTTCAATCCCGGCTATGCTTCTGATTATTACTGGTATCCCGGCTTAGGATTTTCTCAAGGGTCCATCATTTTAACTCGGCCTGATTATCCTGAAAAGTACCTGATCTTTCATGTGAGTGGTGAAGAGTTCGAGGCATATGGTGAGAACCAACTTCAGCCACTGCATTTAGGTATGAGTGAAGTAGATATTTCCCTCGACGGGGGCCTTGGTGGCATTCCAGTTAACAAGAAGAATATCACAATTGTGGAAGATACTGTTACCCAAGGCAGGCTAACTGCAGTAAAGCATGCAAATGGCAGGGATTGGTGGGTGGTTCAACATAAGTTTTACTCCGATGTATTTTACACCGTGCTTGTACTGCCTGATACTTTGTTTGTTTCAAGCCAAGCCGTGGGGCCCGTACAAACGACCAATGATATCCTAGGTATGGCCAAATTTTCACCCGACGGAAGCAAATACTGTTACCTGAATCATTACCTCACCTTCGATTTGTTCGATTTTGACCGGTGTACAGGCCAATTCAGCAACCCGGTTACCTACTCAGTGCCTGATACACTTTCGAGCCTGCCATTGACGCAAGGCTGCGAATTTTCACCCAACGGCAGGTTTTTGTACGTGAATACATATAAAGGCTTATTCCAGTATGATCTTGGGGCATCCGAGATTCAAGAGTCCGTAATTAAAATTGCTGAATGGGATACTACCTACCTTCCAACAGCGACCTGGTTTTTCCTGCCGCAACGGGCACCGGACGGGAAAATATATATTTCTACGTATAATGGAACAAAATATATGCATGTGATTGATCAGCCCGATAGCCTGGGGCTGGCTTGTAACTTCACACAGCATTCTTTTGATATACCGGAATCTAGTTCCTCCATTCCAAATTTTCCCAACTATCAGCTTGGCAAATTAGAAGGCTCACCTTGCGATACGCTTTTTTCGGGGGTGGAGCATGCATCTAATGTAAACACGGGTCTTTCATTGGTTCCCAATCCGGCGGTGGATCGGGTGGAGATAAACTACAACCTGAAGGATAAAGCACTGTTAACTATCACGGACATGTACGGCAAGGCAGTGCTTCTGCAGATGCTTTATCCCTACTTCACCAGCCGGATCATCTATACCAATCATTTGCCTGAAGGAATATACCAGGTAACGCTTATGCAGGGGGAGCACATCATCGCTACGGAGAAACTTGTGTTGCAGAGGTGAGGCTGCACACGGCCCGGGCATTTCGTCCCCGACCCGAAGGGGAATGCCTAATTAAAGGCGTTATACATGAAAAATATCTGGCTATCTCTTCACTAATTTCTGCGCGATTTCCTTTTCACCCATACTCACCTTTACAAGATAAATTCCCGCTACAAGATCTCGCATCGGCAATTGAGCGTGAATAGAATTGTTACTTGGAAATGTTGTTGTTTTATACAGCAACTGCCCAAAGGTATTGTATAGAAATATTTCTGCTTTTTCTGTTGCACCACTGATACTTAATTGTGCTGAGTTGAAGCATGGGTTTGGATAGACACCGTAAGTGAAAACTGATTCCATTTCAGGTATTGAGGTAATAGTATCGCAGGAACTTCCTGATAATGCTCCAAGTGAAAAATTAGGAATATTAGGAACACCACCTCGCCAGGTAGTACCATTCACCAAGGGAAATCCTCGTTGTTCAAAGTTGCAACCTATACCACCAATATCAGGATTATTGATTACATGTAATGAAAAATTTTCATCATAGCTGGAGATATAAATTCTTCCATCCAGGACCTAATCGATGTAAAAAATACTTTGCAGGAAACGGATTCAAAATTCCATCATCCAAGCCAACCACGGTACGGCTTTGATAAATATCAATTGCATCAAGATTGAATTGCAGAATCTCAGTGTAATTGGAACTTATATACAAATATGTTCCTTGCGGTGATACTGAAACTCCACGCAAAGGTACCCATGGATCATTTACTTTAAAGGTACGGTAGTTACTAAACAAGCCGGTACAACGATCAAAGTCATGAAGCTCTACAATATTAGAGTCTCTAGATTGATGAATAAATAAATCTCCACCACTATTAAACCTCATTGAACTACTCACACCAGCATTTACCAGCCAATAACGGATTCCAGCTAGCTGTGAATCTGGACCATGAATTCCCAAATCATCAATCAGAAACTTATAGTAATTATTGTTGCCATACTCATGACAAACGAGCCACCAGTCTCGTCCATTTCCATGACGAATCACTTGCATGCCCGCTTGCGTCAAAGTATCATTGAGAATAGATATATCCTTTAATCCATCTACAATTGCCCCATTTCCGCCATCGAGCGAAAGATCAATTACTGAATAAAATAAATGAGTTGGAAATAGAAAATAACCTAGTTGTGTGAAAATCCAATTGAGATCCATATAAAACAGATAGTATCTGTTGGAATCACCAGGCATGGGAACGATTACCGCACCGTCAGGCGTAGGCATAAGTCCATAATTGAATTCAATGTATTCTCCAATGCTAAGGCTGTCACCGTTTTCCATCAACGCAAAATTCCTATTGAAAACATTAAACCCGTTCGAATAAAAAAGAAGACTGCCCTCTTGATCACAAATACTGGCGGAGGTTCTCGAAAATTTACTGTTTTCAGTCCTGAAAAAAGAAATTGCAGAATCACCATTAAAGCTAATTGCACCATTATCACCACCTATCCAGATAGTTTCCTTATGTTGCGCAATAGCAATTGAGAATAAACATGTCATTAATATTTGGCTAATAAATTTCATATACTACTGTAATTTCACAATGGACCCCGTTTAGCGCAAGCGTCCGCTTGTGCTTTCCATTATAAAGCGTCCGCTTTTTTTTCATTTGCTAACCTCCCTCCAGCATTTACCATTCCTCAAAGTAACAATTTTAAAGGTAGTGAAAAGCAATGCTGGCTATCTCCCCGACCAATGAAGGGGTATTTGCTTCAATTTAAAATGCCCCGTTTAGCGAAAGAGCGTCCGCTTAGTTTCTAAAGTTGTCAAGCAAAATAATTTTTAACCATCCTTTCTCTCCGTCATAATCCCTTGCACTGCTGTAAATCCAATCCTCCGGTTGGTTCATCCCATAGGGATCCCTTATGGGACAAATCCTGCCTCAACAGGATTGTAGTGTGTGTAGTGCAAGGTATTGTTCAACAAACCATTTTTGTTCAGCTCAATAGGCTCATTGTTTTGCTGCAAGAATTGAATGTCCCTGTTATTAGAATTCTTCTTCCCGCCTCTGCCCATCATCCATAACATCTCATGAGAAATCGGGACAGGCACTCCTTCCTGCTTTCCTGTGAATGACCGCCAATAGTTGCCTCCATTGTGTTGAAGTATGACTCTTCATATCGCGGATAATATTGTGCATCGGATTTCCACGGCTGCCTATTATCAAATGTACATGGCTTGTCATCCCGGCTTAGCCGGGACAATAATCAAGGCTGTCAAGGAGCACCTGTTTGTATTCATTTCTTATAAAGACATCAATCCAGTTAATGACGGCAAAGCTGACAAAGTACAATTTGCTGTTGTCACGAAATTTATACTTTCTACTCATATAATAGTGGTTAAAATATATTTTAAAGGTAAAATTATTTGAATAGCTTTAACCTAATTATCTGATGAAGATTGGAAAAAAAGTTAAAAAAGCGGACGCTTTTAAATGTAAGGCACAAGCGGACGCTTAAGCCAAACGGGGAAAGCAATATTTAAATGCAAAGAAGTTAGTTATTGTCAAGTAGCGATTAATTTTTAATATAGATGCGAAAAAATCTATTGATAATTGCTTGTTTAATATTTGTCACTGATCTAAAAGGTCAAAACTGGGATAATTTATGGCAGTTGGGCACCAATCCCTCAAACATCGCCCAAACAAATTACTATATCGATTTTAGCTCAGGAATAGCTGATGCTGATACGTTAGTTAGAAAAATGTCCTTTTCAATACTAACGCAAGTATATGTGATACGTCCGGAAAGCTTTTATTCTACAGTAATGGTGTGTATATTTCCAACCGAAATCATGATTCTCTTTTGAATTGTCATAATTTCAATCCTGGATATTGGACAGATTTTTATGACGATGGTTTAGGAATACCCCAAGGAGCTTTAATCCTGGATGTGCCAGGCTCATTATCAAAGTATGGAGTATTTTCAGTGAGTGGTGAGTATGGAAATTTTTATGGAAAAACTTTCATGCCCTTGAGTCTAAATTATAGCGAAGTGGATATGAATTTGGATGGCGGTCTGGGAGGAATTCCCTTAAATAGAAAAAAATATTCATGTTGTAGAAGATAGCATCATGTGGGGAAGGATTACCGCTTGCAAACACGCAAATGGACGGGATTGGTGGATAATTACACACAAATTTTATTCAGATAAATATTATAAGATCTATTTTCAGGGTGATTCATTTTCAATAGAAATTCAACATATCGGCAATCAATTTAAAACTTTTGATGCGAATGGTATGGCTGTGTTTTCTCCAGATGGTTCAAAGTATGCGCATTTAAACACAAATGATACCATTGATCTTCTGCAATTTGATAGATGCTCAGGGAGTTCAGTACTCCAATTATGCTCTCAGTGCGAGATAGTTCAAACACCTTATCTGCTGCACTCGGTTGTCAGTTTTCACCCAACAGCCGTTTCTTGTATGTGAACTCGTATCGGCGACTTTGGCAATTTGATACATGGTCAATGGATATTCAAGATTCAAAGATTTTGATTGATAGTACCGATAATTTTGAAGACAAGTTTTTGCAGCAACTTGCTCCTGATGGGAAAATTTACATCTCCACATTCAACAGCAATGGCCAACAACCATTTCTATCTGTTATAAACAAACCTGACAGCTTAGGATCGTTGTGCAACTTTGAAATTGAAGGCCTACTATTTCCAATAGCATCTACCAACCATTGTGTACCCAATTTTCCCAATTACAATTTGGGTCCTCTTGAGGGCAGTCTGTGTGACACAATTTCTGTTTCATCTGATTTTTCCCAGCATCAGGTTAGCAAAATCAAGGTT
Source organism: Chitinophagaceae bacterium (assembly GCA_016704325.1). Lineage (GTDB taxonomy): Bacteria > Bacteroidota > Bacteroidia > Chitinophagales > UBA10324 > JACCZZ01. Next base: position 122,816 of record JADJAG010000001.1, on the reverse strand, counting down.
GATATTCTTCCAAACCCGAACAAAGGTAAATTCACCCTTCACTACCATCTACCTCAAAACAAGGAAGGAATTATCGAAATCATTAACATGCAGGGAAGAATAGAAGCCGTGTTTAAGCGACCAATGTGGAGCAGCATATTAAATGCTGATGTAAACCTTGCTCCCGGAATGTATTTGGTAAGGTTGAAAAGTGGTGGCAACCTGATCAGCAAGACGATGGTGGTGCAATGAAGAAAATGTAATGATAAAGTAACCTAAACTCGCGCTCGTTTGCAGTCAAGCTCTGAGGGAGGCGAACGAGTGCGCTAATTACTTTTCCTGCAGCGCAATACTTGAAAAAATGTTCAACATGAGAAACTTGTTTTCTATTGAATCAAATCCACATCAAGATACCCCTTTCCTCCTGCATAATCAAATGCCGGGCTATTACAATAATCCTCCGCTTTCCAAACAAAGCCTGCCTTAACAGGATTATAGTGTAGATTGGGTGCCCAGCGTATCTCAGAAGAGGAACAGCTTTAACAAAAAAATGACTACATTTATCACTATCAGGATTGTGGCAGGTAACAACCATGTTAATTACCACTAACACATTTGCACAAGTACTATACAGGTAGTGAAAAACAAATTTAATGCTTGATCACTTTGAATTCCGCCTGCTTCGCCATAAAACCTTGATGCGGAAACATAGTGATGGTATCGATTGTATGCGCACTCGTTCGCTGCCCTCAAAGCTTGACTGCAAACGAGCGCGAGTTTGGGAATAGGCAGATTGTTTTTGCAGAGAAGTTTGTCAAGATCACGGATTAGCCATGAAAAATAGTGTATTGATCTGTCTACTCAGTATCTGTTTTGCCATTAAAACTTTAGCGCAAAATCAGGATGCGATCTGGCTTTTATCCATCAATAGTATCAATATTGATGATAAGTGTGGTATTGATTTCAATGTACTGCCAGCAGATACCTTCATTGACTATCGGAAGTTGGGGTTCATCATTACGAATGCATCCATTTGCGATACGAGCGGCAATATATTGTTTTACACCAATGGAATTTATGTGGCAAATAGAGATCATGATACCTTATGGAATTCTGGAAACTTCAATCCCGGCTATGCTTCTGATTATTACTGGTATCCCGGCTTAGGATTTTCGCAAGGTGCCATCATTTTAACTCGGCCTGATTATCCTGAAAAGTACCTGATCTTTCATGTCAGTGGGGAAGAGTTCGAGGCATATGGTGAGAACCAGCTTCAACCCCTGCATTTAGGTATGAGTGAAGTGGATATGACGCTCGACGGAGGATTGGGTGGCATTCCTGTAAACAAGAAGAATATCCCAATTGTGGAAGATACCGTTACCCAAGGCAGGATAACTGCAGTTAAGCATGCAAATGGCAGGGATTGGTGGGTGGTTCAACATAAGTTCTACTCCGATGTATTTTACACCGTGCTTGTACAGCCTGATACTGTGGTGGTTTCAAGCCAAGCCGTTGGACCGGTTCAGACTTCTAACGATATTGTGGGTATGGCCAAATTTTCACCCGATGGAAGCAGGTATTGCTACATGAATTATGACTTAACTTTCGACTTGTTTGATTTTGATCGTTGCTCAGGAGAATTGTCCAATCATCAAAGGTTGGAAGTTCCAGATAGTCTATCAATAGTACCCTATACATTAGGTAGCGAATTTTCATCGAGCGGACAATTTCTTTACATTAATACCTTTGAACATCTGTATCAGTACAATCTTTGGTCTTCCGACATTCAGCAATCGGTAATTGAGATTGCCACATGGGATACCACTTACCTTCCTACAGCAACCTGGTTTTTCTTGCCGCAAAGGGCGCCGGATGGTAAAATCTATATTTCTACATATAACTCAACTGAGTATCTTCACGTTATTGACAACCCAGACAGCCTAGGGCTGGCCTGTAGCTTTTCCCAGCATTCATTTGCTTTGGGGGAACATAATACGACTACTCCAAACTTTCCAAACTATCAACTTGGCAAATTAGAAGGCTCACCTTGCGATACGCTTTTTTCAGGGATGGAGCATGCATCTAATGAAAACAAAGGCCTTTCGTTGGCTCCAAATCCGGCCACGGATCGGGTAGAAATAAATTACAACTTGGAGGAGAAAGCACTGCTAACTATTACAGATATGTACGGTAAGGCAGTGCTTCTGCAGATGCTTTATCCCTACTTCACCAGCCGGATCATCTATACCAATCATTTGCCTGAAGGAATGTACCAGGTAACGCTTATGCAGGGGGATGAGATCATCGCTACGGAAAAACTTGTGTTGCAGAGGTGAGGCTGCGCACGGCCTGGGCATTTCGTCCCCGACCCGAAGGGGAATGCCGAATTAAAGGCGTTATACATGAAAAACATCTGGCTACCTCTTCACTAATTTCTGCGCGATTTCTTTTTCACCCATACTCACCTTTACAAGATAAATTCCTGCTACAATATCTCGCACCGGCAATTGAGTGTGAATAAAATTGTTACTGGGAAATGCTGTTGTTTTATACAGCAATTGCCCAAAGGTGTTGTATAGAAATATTTCTGCTTTTTCTGTTGCACCACTGATACTTAATTGTGCTGAGTTGAAGCATGGGTTTGGATAGAGACCGTAAGTGAAAACGGATTGAGTTGACTCAATTGCAGAAACTAAAGTATCGCATTCACTACCTTCCAGCGGCCCTAATGAATAATTAACAACATTGGGTGCAGATGCTACCCATTGTGATCCGTTTACGAGCGGAAATCCTCTTTGAACAAAATTGCATGCAAGCCCAGCAGAATCAGGATTGTTAATTACATGGAGAGAATAAGCTCCATCATAACTTACTACATAAATTTTCCCATCAGGGGCTAATTGATGAAGATAATAGTGAGCCGGGAAAGGATCAGCTACTCCATCGTCTACACCGACAACAATCCTGCTTTGATAAATATCAGTAGCTTGTAAATCGAACTGAAGTATTTCCTTAAAATCTGAACTTACATATAAGTACCTGTCAGAAGATGATAGGGACACTCCTCTGACAGGAACAGATGCTTCATTGATTTGAAATGTCCGATAATTACTTAGTTGTCCAGAACATCTGTCAAAATCAAACAGCTCGACAATATTTGAATCTCTTGACTGATGAACAAATAACTTTCCATCGCTGCTGAATTTCATAATGCTACTGATTTGCGCATTGACTACTTTATAAACTATCCCAATCTCCTGCTTATAGGGCCCGTAGATTCCAGAAGAATCTACTAGAAATGTATAGTAGCCATTTGTGCCATATTCATGACATATTAGCCACCAATCCCTACCATTGCCATGTTTAACTGCTTTTACTCCAAACTGTGCGAGGGTATCATTTAGTATTGGAATATTTTTTTCTTCACTTTCAATACCCCCTACTCCACCTTCCAAATACATGTCAATTTTACTGTAGATTAAGTGAGTTGGTAATAGTGATAATCCGGCTGACGATTGAATAAAATTCAAATTCATATAAAAAACATAATATTTTGATGCATTATTGGGTACAGGAATAATAACGGCTCCATCGGGTGTGGGTGATAAGTCAAGCCCCCACAACAAATAGTCTCCAATATCCAGGCTATCTCCATTTTGCATGATCTCGAAATTCCTATTGAAGACGCGAAAACCATTGGTATAAAATAAAAGATTTCCAATGGAATCGCATATGCTGGATGATGTCCTCCAAATCCAAAACGAATTATCATCTGGTCTGAAAAATGCAACTGCAATACTCTCATTAAAATCAATTCCGCCGTGAAATCCTCCTACCCATATTGTTGCTTTATTTTGAGCAAAACAAGCCGTATAGATCAACAACATTAATTTAGCAAAACACAATACCCGCATAAACTATTGAGTTTTTACTATCAACTGCTCCATTTTACCCCGTTTAGCGCAAGCGTCCGCTTGTGCTTTCCATCATAAAGCGTCCGCTTTTTTTCATTTGCTAACCTCCCTCCGACATTTACCAATCCTCAAAGTAACAATTTTAAAGGTAGTGAAAAGCAATGCTGGCTATCTCCACGACCAATGAAGGGTTATTTGCTTCAATTCAAAATGCCCCGTTTAGCGAAAGAGCGTCCGCTTACTTTTAAAAGTTGTCAAGCAAAATAATTTTTAACAATCCTTTCTGTCCGGCATAACCCTAAACTCGCGCTCGTTTGCAGTCAAGCTCTGAGGGAGGTGAACGAGTGCGCTAATCACTTTTTCCTGAAGCGCAATACTTGAAAAAAAATTCAACATGTGAAACTTGCTTTCTATTGAATCAAATCCACATCAAGATACCCCTTTCCTCCTGCATAATCAAATGCCGGGCGATAACAATAATTCTTTGCTTTTTAAACAAAGCCTGCTTCAACAGGATTATAATGTAGATTGAGTGCCAACGTATCTCAGATGAGGAAACGCTTTAGCAAAAAAATGACTACATTTATAACTATCAGGATTGTGGCAGGTAACAACCATGTTAATTACCACTAACACATTTGCACAAGTACTATACAGGTAGTGAAAAACAAATTTAATGCTTGATCATTTTGAATTCCGCCTGCTTGGCCATAAAACCTTGATGCAGAAACATAGTGATGGTATCGATTGTACGCGCACTCGTTCGCTACCCTCAAAGCTAGACTGCATAGGAGTGCGAGTTTGGGGTCGGGTATGTATTTGTGCAAGATAAATTCAGCTTTCCTGATTCCAATAAAAATTAATCTTTTTAAATGAAAAGGTTCCCTCTTTTAGCTTTCATTTTAATTTTTTGCACATTTATTCATGCTCAAAATAGAACCAATGCTTGGATGATTGGAATAATGTCATTTAATAATTATCCTAAATGTGGAATTAGTTTTATAAGTGGCGTTGCAGACACATTTAGTCTAATCCGAGATTTACCTTTTTTTTTCACCGATGCATCGATATGTGATGTAGAAGGTAATTTGCTTTTTTACACAAATGGAACCTATATCGCAAATAGAAATCATGATTCGCTTCAGAATTGTTATAAATTTAATGATGGTTTTTGGTCTGACTTATATAGTCAATCAGGATTTGGAATGTATCAAGGCTCAATAGTTTTGCCTCGGCCTTCAAATTCTAACGAATATTATTTAGCAAGTTTGAGTGGAGAATTGGGTAATTTTAATGGAAAAGCAGGTGCTCCAATTCATTTAAGCTGTAGTAAAATAGATATGACCTTAGACGGAGGGTTAGGTGGTATTTCGCCGGATTTCAAGAATGTTTTTCTAATGCAAGATACCCTGGTGTGGGGAAGGCTTACTGCCTGTAAACACGCAAACGGGCGTGACTGGTGGTTGATTTCTCACAAATACTTTTCCAATCGATATTTTAAATTTTTGATCACACCCGATACAATCCTAGGACCATATTCACAGGATATCGGCTCTTTTATTGACTTTGATATTATCGGTATGTGTCAGTTCAGTCCCGATGGCAGTAAATTTGCCTGCATCAATCCCAACGATACATTGGATATTTTCAATTTCGACCGGTGTACTGGTGAATTCAGTGAAGATGTAAAAATATTATTGCCTGACTCGCTTTCCACCAGTTGTTCCTTTTCGCCTAACAGCAGATTTCTTTACGTAACCCAGTTTGAACACCTTTATCAATTTGACATGTGGGCTAACGATATACCTGCATCAATGAATGTAATTGCCGAATATGATGGCTGGACAGATCCACAATCCGCAAATTTGCCACCTTACTTTTCTCTTAATCAACTTGGGCCGGATGGGAAAATATATATCTGTTCATGGCATAGTACAAGAGTATTGCATGTTATCAATGAACCGGATAGTTTAGGTGCTGGGTGTGATTTTCAACAGCATAGTTTCCAGCTACCAACGCCTAATACTGTTGTTCCTAATTTCCCGAATTACGATCTTGGTCCTTTACAATATTCTCCGTGTGATACCTTATACTTGAATTCCACGTCTCTAAGTTTCTCGCTTCAGTGTAAAATATACCCAAATCCATCCAGTGATTGGTTAAATATCGTTTATAAGTCGGATCAGAATGTTTTATTTGAACTATTTGATAATAGTGGAAGAAAAATGGCTGCTATCAGCCTTTTTCATTATTTCAATAATCGACTTATCAATGTGGGATCAATTCCTTCAGGTTATTATTTAGGTGTAGTGAGTGCAGCTGGGGGAAAAATTTGGAGTGAAAAGATTGTAATTCACCGTTAAAAAGCATCATTATTTCAATTTTATTTTTTCAAGATATCTCCATTTTATTTTGAACTTTTTAAATATTTTCAAAGCAAGTTTCACCAGGTTTACCACATCCTCTTTGTTGTAAAGCAATACTGCTTTCTTTTTGGTGGGATTGCGCCAATCCCTCCAGATTTGAAAGATGCTGGTTTTGTATTTCACAACCTGCCTGCGAATTCCGAATTTGTGTTCCAGGTCTTTTAAATGCTCAGCGTACGATTATGAAGAAATTTATAAAGGGAACATAACAATTATCCGATAGCGAATCATTTGAGTGATGCTGCTGACTACTGGTCCGTCAGTGCTTTTAAGAAATTTACCAGGTCTTCCTTCTCCTGTATGGTCAGGTTCAATGGTTTTATAAGACCACTTTTATTGGGATGTGGCTTGCCTCCGCTGTTATAATGTTCTACTACTTCTTCAAGTGTAGCAATAGAGCCATCATGCATGTAAGGTGCAGTCATTGCAATGTTTCGCAGCGAAGGCACTTTGAATTTGCCAACATCACCGGACAACAAGGTAATTCTTGCCCTTCCTGAATCTGCATAATTGAGGTAAAGCCCGTTGTTCTTAAAACTGTTATCAGTAAAATTGAACTCATTGTGGCAATGAAAGCACTCCCCTGATTCACCAAAGAAAATGCTCTTTCCATTTAAAGCCGAAGGCGATAAGGCATCTGTCTTATTGTAATACTGAAATTCATCAAATTGGGAAGTCCCGCTGAAAAGAGACCGTTCATAGTTTGCAATGGCACGCGTAAGCGTGAAAACAGAGGGTGGCTGACCGTATGCTTTCTCGAACAATGCCGGATAAGCAGGATGATTGTTTAATCGTGCTACGACGGCATTCACATCAAAATCCATTTCAAGCGGATTCGATATAGGTGCAAGCACTTGCTGTTCAATTGTTGGTACGCCACCATCCCAAAACATGTATGGTTGGTAAGCAACATTAATAATGGATGGCGCATTCCTCGGTGTCAGCTGACTGTCAATTCCTATACTATGCGCTAAACCATCTGTAAAATAGAGCGCAGTATGGTGACAACTTCCGCAGGAAATAGTACTATCTCTGGAAAGTATAGGGTCAAAAAATAACAGCTTACCTAAATCAATCCTGTTTTGTGTTGGCTGATTGTCAGCAGGAATAGCAGGATACGGAAAACCCTTCGGCACATCCAGTGTCAGCACTTCATTGCCCGAGATTTGATCTGAGATATCAGGATCAACCGTGCAGGAATAGTGCATTCCCAGCAAACAGACACCCAATATGTATTTCTTCCATCCTGAAAACATAATACAGGCAAACGTGGTTTTGACTTTATGAGAACGTCCAAAATTACAACAATGCATTATCCAAATACAAGATTAAAATCATCTCCTCTCAAACTTATGGTTTCATCAGGAATCAACGCCGTTCGAAACATAAAATTCCTGTTTCATTTATGGCGATCAATTCACTGCACGCACTAAGAAAAAAATATAAAAAAATGCCACAGTGATCCGAGTCAAACGGTGGCATTTTTTACGCAGCTGCTGCATTGCTGAAATTGATCGTAATAAATTCAATCACTCAATGATTCGACTATTTATGAGTCGTAATCCTACTTTAAATTACATTACCTTCAGCAGCCTGTTCTTCAAATACTACTCCATTACAATCGAGGCGGGAAAATTATCCGCAATCTTCGTTGCAAGCGGCATATTATTGAAGGTATGCGTTTCGTTCTCCGTTCTTAAATCTACATTTGCCAGCACTTCCAATACATCTACCTCTACAAACAATTCCTTATCCGTTCCGGATACCACTGAAAAGGGTTGATTACTCAAATCAATAGTCCGCTTCAAAGCATCCATTCCAACATGGTAAAAGAACGGATAGTCAGCAACTCCGTTGCCCGCAATGGTAGTATCACAAAGCCCTTCCATCTTTAAAAAAATATAACCTGAATTCCAGTCCCAGTGAATGCCCGGCGTTTGAATGGCCAACGGATCTCCTGCAGGATATATAGCAGGATCGGTGTGATTAGTTACTGAATCAAGCCCAAATAACATTTTGATTCCTTTGTAATCACCTACCGGAACATCTGTCAATTCATAGTCCTGATCTGCCGGATTTACCAACAAAACGATATCTGTTAATGGTAATTCTGATCCGTCACTCTTTATCAGTACCAAATTGGAAAGATAGTACCGGCAATCGGACAGTGTGAATTTTCGACCACTGCCATCACTGAAAGTGGTAACGTAATCAGCTTCTGTATTACCCACATTGGTATGCAGGTGAATGGAAAGTTTTTGTGTTGCATTTGGAACAGGATCGGCATCCTTTTCACATCCTGCAAATGCAATCATAGCAATTACCAGTATGAGTATGCCAAAATAATTTTGTTTGTTGTTCATGATTGATAGGTTTATATTTTGATTGATTTGTTAGTTGATTATTCTTTGTTGCTTCCTGTCTCAGCCAGGCAATTGCTACGCTAGAATTATTCCGTAACCGGAACCACTATTTCAATTTCCCCTGATTTCTCAGTGATCTCCAACGGAATTCCACCGGTAACAATGTCGTTGATAGAACTGTCGAAGCCCACACCATATAGGTAATAATCGCCTTTCTCCAGGTTTGAGAAATGTGCATGCGGATCTTTACCGGGGTCAGCCGTGGCCACTGCTGCATCATCATATACGCTCAGGTCCGTGCCTGGAAATTCCTTCGCATCGTATTTAATGTAAATGGTGGCATTGGGAATTGGATCGTCATGATGTTTGGGATAGGCAAGAATGCTGGCTTCTCCACCCAACCCGGGCTTGGTACATGAGGAAAATGCTACGGAGAAAGTTATTAATGCAAAAAATACAATGATCAAATTTTTCATGATTTTGTTTTTAGTTAATAATGAATGAGACTCCAATTGATGCAGTAAATTTGCTTGATGATTGATAGCCCTGCAATTGTTGCGCCATTGGTATGGAAAAAGAAAGTGGTATGAAAAGTCTTTCGGTAATGAATGCAGTGGCCATAAAATTGATCAATAACCTGGTGAAACCGGTATTTGGATCAATTACCATCGTACCGGTTGCCATAGTATCGCTACCGTGAAGATGTTCGTTGCCTGTTGCTATTTTCATAGGTGCATTGTAATCAACAGCTAATCCTCCTGAACAATTCAAGGACGGCATGAATTTATTATTCGGCTTTGCAATAAGGTCATACCCGGCAAGAATGCCGGCATTAGCATAGGTTCCCATGTTGTGATCCTTTGCTGTTGTTGCAATCCGTACACGGGCTTCTGTTTGAAACATCAAGCGGTTGTATGCTTTCTGTACGCTTGCCGAAACAACCGGATCCCATGAGCCCGTACCCGGTTGCAGGTGAACCGGCAATACCACAGCATAAGTGGAATAGGCGCTGGTAGTACCGGTTGGAACTTTTATCCCGGCACCTGCAAAAGCCTTCCATCCACTTTCCTGATTTTCAATCAGCCGGTACGAAAAAGCCAATACCCCATCTCCTAACCCATGAATGGAACCGTAGCTATGAATTTCTGCCGATTGTTTTTCTTCATGATAATGTCCTTCTTTATTATCAGTTGAATAATTATAGGGCAACATTGCTGTAAGTACTATTTTTCTGCTCAGGCCGTAACTTAGTGTCCCCTTTAGGCTTCCCTGGCTTCGGACGCTGTACACAGACGCATCCTGTGTTGCATAGCTCAGCAATTCCTCATCACTTAATGGTTGATACTGCATGGTTAACAGGTTTGTTCCTATGATCCATTTGCCACGCTCCGGAATGTTCGCTTGTTGTGACAGTCCCGACGTATTGGCCGATGAACAACATCCTCCCAGGCATTGTGCATGCAAACTTCGGATGGAAACCGAACCTGCAACCAGTGCAATCAAGAAATACTTGCACATGATTGAAATGTTAAGGTTGAAAAATATCTACAGCCTCTGGCTGCATCAACCTTATGCTGTGGGCGGGCGTTCTGTGGAATTAAGAAATCCGGAATCAAAATAATATTGACTAAATGATATCATCATCTCTTTCTTTTCCGGATAGAAAGTCTGGTACTCCGATTGTTCGATAAATAAAGTAACTGCATTGAACCCTGAAACTCCCTTTTGACTATTGGTCTCAAGGTCTGCGTTGCGGCTTAATTCTTTTGTAAGGAAACACTTGCCGTCGCATTTCATTTGCGGCTTATCCCGATTCACGCAAAGTACTTTGGCGATGTAGGGCTGACTGACAGAAAACTCCAACTGCACAAATAGCAAAGAGAGTGATTGCAAAGCCATAATGGCGGCCATGCTACATGCTGCTATTGTTTTTGGAAACTTCATTTGCAGGCAAAAATAAATCATAAACCAATATAAAACGTACGGCATGGTATTTTTTTCGGATGATTTAAGTCATCTGATTCATCTGAGAAATAGCAAAACAGAAAGTCTCTACTGTCAAATACATTTCCTTACCATTCAATTAACTAGATCAGTTTGTAAAGTCAAACTCGCTACTGATGACATGTTGGTGGGTGGTCATGACAAAAGCCATGATAATGATTTCATGCGAGACATTCATTTGACTTAACTAGTATCTCCATTCGAATCGTCATGCCGTCGCGCCAGTGGCGGATCGGCATCTCAACTTAATGATTCCGAAAGCGAATTTGTGAAAAAGATGTATGGAGAGGGAGTACTTATCAACCTTCAATCCTGCTTTCATACAATCCAAGGCTGCAATGCATCTGCCAGCAACCTGTTATTACTTAGTCTTGGCACTTTATTCTGTCCGCCTAATTTGCCAACTGATTTCATATAATTCCGGAATGCATCTTTTTGCATCAACCGGATCTTTAATGGCTGCAAAATATTTCCGGTTATGAGGTCATCATAATAGATATTCTTCCTTCTCATCCCATCATCTACTTGTTTGCTGAAGCCCTTAATATCGGCAGGCGCATTCGAAAACTCTACAAACCATTCATGATAAGGCAATTCACCAGCTACCGGATTTACCTGCGGAGCAACAGTAAACTCCACAATCTCCGCTTTTGCTGCTGCAGCTGCCGTCATCAGCGCATTTTCCACTTCTGTTCCTATTACGTGTTCTCCAAATGCGGAAATAAAATGGGTAGTTCTTCCGGTAACCACCAAACGGTATGGATCGAGTGAAACAAACTTAATGGTATCCCCTACTGAATAAGCCCAAAGACCGGCATTGGAACTTACCACCAAAGCATAATTTACACCGGCTTCTACATCTTGTAATCTCAGTCGCGTCGGATTGGTGGAATCAATTTCAGAAGCGGGAATAAATTCAAAGAATATTCCGGAATCAGCATTGAGTAACAACCCTGCTTCCTGCTGCGATGATTGAAAAGCAAAAAATCCTTCCGATGCCGGAAACGTTTCTATCGAATCTATCTCTTCGCCGATGGTAGCAAATAACTTAGCGCGATAGGGTTCAAAGTTTACACCACCATATACTAATAATGATAAATTCGGAAAGACTTCTTTAATATTCTTACTGCCTGTTTTCTGTAATAACTTTTCGAAGTACATCTGCACCCACGGTGGAATGCCACTTATCAGGGTCATGTCCTGATTCCAGGTTTCTTCCACTATTCGGTCTACCTTCTCTTCCCAATCATCTATACAATTGGTAGCATAAGAAGGCAATTGATTGCCTCTCAGGTAAGCGGGCACATGATGATTTACTATGCCGGAAAGCCTTCCTGTTAAAATACCACCTGTTTTCTCCAGCACAGGACTTCCGGATAAAAATATCAACTTGCCGTTTACAAACCCGGCATTACCCGTTTCCGAAATATACATCAGCAGGGCATTCCGTGCCGTATTAATATGATTTCCGATAGAATCGTTTGTAATGGGAATGTACTTTACGCCTGAGGTGGTTCCGGAAGATTTGGCAAAATACAAGGGCTTACCTTTCCACAATACATTCTCCTCCCCTTGTTTAACTCTTTCAATGTATGGTTTAAATGCTTCATATTCCCTCACAGGCACCTGCTTCACAAATTCATCATAGGAATTTATCCGTGCAAAGCCATGCTCCCTGCCAAAAGCAGTGGTGGAACCTGCTTTTAACAGTTTATTGAAAATGATTTCCTGGGCATAGACGGCCCTGGAGCTACCCTTTAAAACCCTGTTTGCAATAACTGCTGCAAAAGGCCGCGCTAACAGTGATTTGACACTCATGCAGCAAAGGTAGAATCTTCAGGTAAGATACGATTATGAGCAGGTCTGAAAGATTCTGTTTGCAAATCCGGAAATTGAAATTACTTTTGCCATCCCGTTAGGGAGCTTAGCTCAGTTGGTTCAGAGCATCTGCCTTACAAGCAGAGGGTCACAGGTTCGAGCCCTGTAGCTCCCACTTTGATATTTTGAGTCCTATATTATAATATAAACAAAAAGAGCCCTGATCTTTTTTTTGGATTAAATTAATCGACAGCAAAGTTCAGAGCATCCCGACCATCAGTCGGGAGGGTCATCCCGACTCGAAGTCGGGATAGCTCCCACTTATTTATCATCAACATATGTTAGCAGCTTTGCCTCTTACTCTTCACTTATTTTGTCAACTGTCTCATAATTGAATTTGGTCTGTTTAAGGTACGCCGCTAGTAAAATCATAAACATTCCTGCCATGATTGAAACATCTGCCATGTTAAAAATTCCGGTTCGAACAATTACAAAGTTCATTTGCAAAAAATCAGTCACTGAACCATAAACAAGTCTGTCGTAAATATTTCCAACTCCACCACCAACTACAAAACAGATTCCCAAAATTGTCAAGTTGGATAAACTCTTTTTTGTTAACAAATAAAAAAGTGCGATACAGAGTACGATTATTGGTAAAATGGTCAAGAGTAACATCCTCAAAGGTTGCGGCAATGAATGTCCAATACTTAAAAATGCTCTGGTGTTTTCAACTTTCGTTAGTATCAAATAATCCATTACCAAGTTTATCTTTTCATTGTAGTCAATTCTTTGCCGGACGATACTTTTTGAAATCTGGTCGCATCCGATATTTAAAGTCAGCATTGTCAAAATAATCAGTGTCCTTAAAATATTTTTTACTTTCATATATTAATTATTTAATCTCCTCTGGCTTTTTTCACAGTTGCCTCCTAAAGCAACTAAACGCTAAATAGAATTACGTTTACCCGATAATAGCTTAAAGTGATATGAAAACCCCGTAGTACCTGCACTATAAACGCTCACTTTCATTTTTGTTTTTCATGAAAGCTTCCATGTACAGCTGTTACCAGCAAGTTGCAGAGAAGTCCTATGAATAGTAATCCTGCCATGATGTACATAGTAACAGAATACACTTCAGCAGCAGGGAAGGCCCTTAACCTCCAATTGGTATTGCCGCAGGTAGTTAATGAGTACGGGACCAAGTATAGCAGCCGCCGACCATGCCAGCAGCAGCCGTCCATGTATGGCGCCCACCTGTTTGGTGCCAAACAAATCACGCAGGTAGGCAGGTATGGTTGCAAAGCCACCGCCGTACATGCTTATGATAACGGCAAAAGCTGCAATGAATAACACGACTGAACCCGAAGCACCAATAGAAGGAATGGCAGCATACAATAATATGCCCAGCGAAAAAAAGAGGATGTACGTATTACGGCGACCAATATAATCAGACAAAGATGACCAGAAGAAACGGCCTGCCATATTAAACAGACTAAGCAACATAACAAAACCGGCTGCTTTCTTTGCATCAATTGCTTTGGCTGCGCCAACTGATGCTTCGGAAAATAGTTCCTGTATCATTACAGAAGCTTGTCCGAGTACGCCAATCCCTGCTGTTACATTGAGCATGAGTACACCAAAGAGCAAATAAAACTGGCGGGTTTTCACAGCATTATCAACCAGCACATGTTGGGAGGTAACCATTTTCTTTTGTTGTATTCTGGATGGATCGAAGCCTTTTGGTTTCCAGCCTTCAGCAGGCACCCGCACAAGGAATGCACCAAACAACATCACCACAAGGTAAATTGCTCCCATTATTAAGAAGGTTTCAAAAACCCCTGTTGATGAATCACTACGGAAACGGTCCATCAGGTACATTGATAATGGAGAAGCAATCATTCCACCACCACCAAAACCCATAATAGCCATACCGGTTGCCATACCCGGTCTGTCAGGAAACCATTTTATGAGAGTAGATACCGGTGATATATAGCCGAGTCCCAGCCCTATACCACCCAAAACGCCTGAACCAAAATACAACAGCCAGAGTTGGTGCAGGTAAATACCCAATGCAGAAAGAAAGAATCCGCTGCTGAAGCAAAGTGCTGCTGTAAACATAGCCCGTCTTGGACCCACCCTTTCCATCCATTTGCCGAAGATGGCGGCCGAAGCACCCAGGAAAAACAACGCAAAACTAAAAATCCAGCCCAGCTGAGTAAGCGTCCAATCATCAGGTAATTGAGCAGTAACGCCAATGAGCTGTGTAAGTGGTCTGTTAAATACACTGAATGCATAGATCTGCCCGATACAAAGGTGAATGCATAGTGCTGCCACCGGTACTTTCCAGCGGTTGAAGCCGGCAGGTGCAATGGTAGCCTCTTTTGAAAGAAACGACATATGGCAAAGCAATTTGTCGGGTAAGATAAAAGGCTCTTTACTAAGAAAAGATGATTTAGTTCATTTCATGTAAAAACATTCATCGGGTGTTTTAGCTAAACTGTAACCGCCTGTTATCTCTAAGTGCTCCCTCTTTGTATATTTTAGTTTTTCTCATTTTGGTTTGGAGTTGTTTATCCTTACTCCAGTTCCTGCACCTATTTCCCATCTGTCATTTTCATTGCTGCTACAATTACTCTCTTTTCTGTACCATTTGTAGTTTTGACTACTAAAGAATAACTGTCCGGGTGTCCAAAATGATAGCTGTAATACGCTCTGAAGTAATTATTGAGTATCCACAAAGCATAATTTTCATTGTTTCCATCTCTCCCTTGCCTGATCAGTAAATAGGCCATTACTTCTTTTGATCCTACATCGTTAATAGATAAGATTTCTGCGCCTATGTGAATGGTTGTGTCATCAGAAAAGTTTTTTGTGTTAAATATTTTATTGCCTGTCCAATAAATATTGAAAGGGAAAAAATTTGAATTCTGATTGTAGTGCTGTATTGATTGTTCACTAAAGAAAATGTTTGAATGTCCGTCTTTGATAACTGATGAAAGAGGAGTGATATAGCTGTAAAATGCTTACGCTGTCAAAGGTTTAAGATTGAAATACAAACTTTCAAACAATTTATCCAACCGTTGCTTTGATGGGTAGAGCTAGAGATTTGCAAGGTTATTTTCATATCTATCTCTTAAAAAACTTAAAGTCCGTTTGCAACTCACTTGTAGAAAATATCCTGTCAACTGTTCGCCCATATAAATTTGGTCGAACAGACAGTGCCATAATTATAATCGTCCAAATGGTCTGTCTGAAAATCATTTCTCAAAGCTGGTTTCTCGTAGCGTGTTTTAAGATAGCCCTCTTGCCTTGGCTGCTGGCAATGGTTTTCGGCTTGGCGATGTGACGGAATATTAGCACTAATATAAATAGAATTACAAATGTTAGCAACATTGCATTTAATAACTTTTATTATAAGGAAGTACATTTTGTTACACCCCTTTTCGCAAACAAAACAATTAAGTATGTGCAAAGTATTATCTTCATGCCACATGATTTTTTTGATGAGAAAGCATTACCAATGGATTTTCTTCCTGCTGTTTTTATGCATGGCTTTTGCAGAAGCCGCTGCACAATGGATCTATACGAATCCCCCAAGTGCAAGCCGGTATAGAAATCCGGAAACCAGCATCCTGTTAAAATCAATGGCTCAACTTTCGCCTATGGCACGAGTTAACATGAATCTTATTCAGGTAACAGGATCAAAAAGCGGAATACATCAATTCACTCTTCATTTGTCCGCGGATGAACGTAGTATGATTATTACACCTGTCCGAAAGTTTGACTATGATGAAGAGATTTTGATTTCTGTTAAGGAGGGCGTTACAGATGCAGGCGGGATTCCATTGCCTTCCCTGTCATTCGCTTTTTATACCAGCAAGATGAATGCCTACACTCACCCGTCATCGATGAATGCAATCCACCGTTATGGACCATACAATAAAGAGCAATTATCTGATGGTCGAAATGAAAAGGAGCCAGACGACAATCCTCCGGCTTTTTCAATGACGGTAGATACCTCGCTGGCTTTTGATGGCGCCGCTTTCTTTGCATCTAAATACAATCTGACGCCTCAAAACGACAAATTGATTTGTATCCTGAATAATGACAGTACGTTCTCACTATCCAGAAACGTAGTTGAAGACGGAGCAGATTTTAAAATAAATAAAAATGGATATCTGAGTTATTACAGTCCGCCTGATAACAAATTTTACCTGCTCGATTCAAACTATTACCTGCTCGATTCCTTTGCCTGCAAGAATGGTTATGAAACCGAACTCGACAACCATGAGTTCCTGATTTTCCCTGATGGAAGTAAATACTTTCTTATCAGTCATAAAGAAATTGTAGACATGAGTCAGGTAGTTGCAGGTGGCAATGCCCATGCCATGGTAGAATTTCCGGTAATACAGCAGCAGGATGCTGCCGGAAATGTGGTATTTGAATGGGCTTCCTGGGATCATTTTAACATAACAGATGCAACTTTTGATGTTCCGTTAACTGCTGCAACCATTGACCCGTTTCATACCAATGCAATTGAACTGGATACCGATGGCAACCTGTTAATCAGTAGCCGCTATATGGATGAAATCACAAAGATTGATCATACAACCGGTAACATCCTATGGCGAATGGGCGGAGAAAACAATCAGTTTACTTTTGTGAATGATCCATTGACACCGCATTATTCTCATCAGCACGATATACGTCGTCTTCCCAATGGAAATATCACCTTATTTGACAATGGCAATTTGCGTTTTCCGCAAATCTCATATGCGAAGGAATATGCATTGGATGAAGTAAATAAGACTGCCACACTTGTATGGAGTTATAAGCATCCTTTGATAAACAACAAAGAAGTTTTTGGTCTTGCCGCAGGCAATGCGCAAAGATTGGCTAATGGCAATACACTTGTAAATTATGGTCTGCTATCGAACTTTAATTTGGGAATGCCTTCTGCAACAGAAGTCACTCCGGCAGGAGAAATAGCCTGGGAGATCCGCTTTACAGAGAATGAAACCTTTAGCTACCGCATGTTCAAATTCAATTGGAATCCCTGTTCCCGTCCAACTGATTATACGCTTGTAGCCACTCCCCTTTCTGCAACAAAAGAAAAACTTTCATGGGGCACAGGAACAGGTGCCGTTAAATATAAAGTGCAATATCGCATTTCGGGCGCCGGTTCCTGGCAGTCAGTAAAACCTGTGGGTAACATGAAGACGCTAAAAAATCTTCAACCTGAAACCAATTATGAATGGAGGATAAGAAGTATTTGTGAAGATGGTCAATCACCCTATACAAAAATACATACCTTTCAAACGGCACCTTTGAAAGCTTACCTTCCTGAAAATGACATTGCAAAGTTTATGCTTTTTCCGAATCCTGCCAATGAGGTATTGTATCTGCGATTCGAATCGATAAAGCAACAAAAGGTGGAGTGTGCCTTGCGGAATCTGCAGGGTATTATTTTTGAACAAAAGAGTTTAACAGCAGCAGAAGGCACAAACAATTTTAAAATTAACCTGCCTGATCTTCCTTCCGGAATCTATTTTCTTCACATCCGTGTCGATAATCACTTGTTGGTAGAAAAGGTTGCCATTGAATAATGGCAGATTACCCGGCAGTTTAATAACAAAGCCTGGCATTTATTGCCGGATCAATTCAACTCATTCAATCTGGCCTCTATAGATCTCAGTCTACAAATGTTCTTTCTGATTTTATTGCAGCCCCAAAAGAAGAGAATGGGTGGATGCATTACTATCTGGTCAGTCAACACTCTTCTTCCTTTGCATGCATAAAAGTTTGCAAAACTGAATTGCCTTAAATCATCATAAATTCTCCGGCCTACAGATAATTTCTGATAAACCATTTAGTCAGCTTTACAGGATGCAGCATAAGTTATCAACCAATTTCTTCCCTCCTTCCTGAATTTCTCAGCGACTTTTCTCTCTTTTTGCTGCCATCACTTTTGTTTCTTTTTAACTTTGCGCACAATTAATTCCCTTACCCATAGCTAAAACCATCTTTTATGGCATTTGATCTTGCAATGATTCAGTCGGTATATGATGCTTTACCCGGAAAACTAGATGCCGCCCGCAAACTGCTCAACCGCCCGCTTACATTAGCTGAAAAGATACTTTACTCCCATTTATTTGGCTCCATGGCGGAATCTGTATTCGGACGCGGCAAGGATTATGTTGATTTCGCTCCTGACAGGGTAGCCATGCAGGATGCCACCGCACAGATGGCGTTGTTACAGTTTATGACGGCCGGAAAAGATAAGACTGCTGTACCTTCCACTGTTCATTGCGATCACCTCATACAGGCTAAAACAGGTGCGCAGGCTGATTTGAAGACAGCTCTGGATACAAATAAAGAGGTGTACGATTTCCTGGCTTCCGTATCTAACCGGTATGGCATCGGTTTCTGGAAACCGGGTGCAGGCATCATTCACCAGGTAGTGTTAGAAAACTATGCATTTCCCGGAGGCATGATGATTGGTACTGATTCGCACACGCCCAATGCCGGCGGATTAGGTATGATTGCCATTGGTGTAGGAGGTGCAGATGCGGTGGATGTAATGAGTGGTATGGCCTGGGAACTGAAGTTTCCAAAACTGATTGGCGTAAGACTGACCGGTAAAATGAATGGCTGGACTTCCGCAAAAGATGTAATCCTCAAAGTAGCAGGTATCCTCACCGTTAAAGGCGGAACCGGTGCTATTTTAGAATACTTCGGGCCGGGTGCAGAGAATATTTCCTGTACCGGAAAAGGTACGATCTGCAATATGGGTGCAGAAATAGGTGCCACCACTTCTGTTTTTGGATACGATGCAAGGATGGAAGAATACCTGCGGGCAACAGGACGGGCTGAAATCGCAGACAGTGCCAATAAAGTGGCCGCACATCTTCGTCCGGATGATGAAGTGATGATAAGCCCGGAAAAATATTATGATGAACTGATTGAAATAGACCTCAACCTGCTGGAGCCGCATATCAACGGCCCGTATACACCTGACCTTGCCTGGCCCATTTCGCAATTCAAGAATGCCGTGGCGCAAAACGGATGGCCGGATAAGCTGGAAGTAGCGCTGATCGGCTCCTGCACGAATTCTTCGTATGAAGACATGTCTCGTGCAGCGTCTATCGCCACACAGGCTGTAGAACAAAACCTGAAGGCAGCCTCTGAATTTACGATCACGCCCGGTTCGGAACTGATACGCTATACCATTGAGCGCGACGGCATGCTGGCCACGTTTGAGGCTATTGGAGGAATGGTGCTTGCCAATGCCTGCGGGCCTTGCATCGGTCAGTGGTCACGGCATACGACCGATCCGAATAAAAAGAATTCCATACTCACTTCCTATAACAGGAATTTCGCAAAGCGTAATGATGGCAACCCGAGCACACATGCTTTTGTGGCATCGCCTGAAATTGTAACGGCACTGGCGCTGGCAGGTTCCTTATCATTTAATCCGCTAACTGATGTCCTGATCAACGATAAAGGTGAAGAGGTAAAGCTTGAAGAACCAATGGGTATTGAATTACCGGTAAAAGGTTTTGCTGTGGAAGATGCCGGTTACCTCGCTCCTGCTGCTGATGGCAGCACAGTGCGTATTGTAGTAGACCCTTCCTCCAACAGATTGCAATTACTCGAACCATTTAAACCCTGGGAAGGTACCGACCTGACCGGATTGCGATTGCTGATTAAAGCCAAAGGAAAATGTACGACTGATCATATCTCCATGGCCGGTCCCTGGTTAAAATTCCGCGGGCACCTCGACAACATTTCCAACAACATGCTGATCGGTGCCATTAACTACTTCAATGAAAAGCCTGACACCGTAAAAAATGCACTAACCGGAAAGTATGACAGTGTGCCCAATGTGCAGCGTGCTTACAAAGCTGCGGGGATTGGCTCCGTGGTAATAGGCGATGAAAATTATGGAGAAGGTTCCTCGCGCGAGCATGCAGCAATGGAGCCAAGGCATTTAGGTGTTCGCGCAGTAATCGTGAAATCATTTGCCCGCATCCATGAAACGAACTTAAAGAAACAAGGAATGCTGGCGCTCACCTTTGCCGACAAAGCAGACTATGATAAAGTACGCGAAGATGATTTGATTGATATTATAGGCCTCACCAATTTTGCACCGGGAATGCCTTTGTTAATCAAATTGCACCATGCTGATGGCTCCTCAGATACCTTTCATGTAAATCAAACATTTAATGACGCACAGATTGAATGGTTTAAGGCGGGAAGTGCTTTGAATCTGATTAAAGCGGCCAGCGAGCGAAATGCTAAAAAGTAATGTGAAGTTGATGAATAATAGCATACGGATGATATGGGTTTGACGGATCATCGCGGATTGAACTTTATCCCGGTGCCTTCACGTCTTTGGGCTTAATTATTTTATTAACAGGAAGTGTAAATTGTAATACCCAAGTTAAGCGCATTCCGGCATTATGTGCAATTGCTCCTCTATAATCATATAAATAACTACCTGACAGCTACAGTTCATATAGCTTAACTGTTATCAGTATATGTTGACCTTTCAGACATCAATTCTCCCCGTTGGGAGCTGAATATTCCCATTCGAACTCGCCAGAAAATATGGAGTCTTACAAATTTTATACATTTGGAAAAATACCGGTCCTACATGAGATTATCTGGATTCCGACGCCTGTTACTGCTATCAGCATTTCTGTTGCAGGCCTCCTATTCACAATCGCAGAGTATGGATATCGGAATATCTACCGGACTTACCGGTTTCTTAGGTGATCTTGGCGGTGCAAATTATATCGGCAGGCCTTTCTTCTTTGACCTGGAAACTTCACTGATGAAACCATTGGGCGCACTACATTTCCGCTATTATGCAGGAGATTATTTTTCTATCCGTGGTTCATTCACTTATTCCGGAGTAGCAGGCAATGACTCCCTCATTCAGCCTACTTCAGAGTTTTCTCCGGAATGGTTTCGTAAGTATCGCAATCTTAGTTTTCAATCGAGCCTTATTGAAGGTGCAATTACGGCGGAACTTAACTTCAAACGGTTTCAGCCCGGCTCTAAAAGATACCGGATTGCCCCTTATTTGCTGGCTGGTATTGGCGTGATGCATTTCAATCCTAAAACAGAATACAACGGTGCATTGGTCGAACTGTATCCGTTGCATACAGAAGGTCAGGGCTTTGACAGCCTGGATCGAAAAACCTACTCACTGACACAACCCGTTTTCCCGGTAGGATTGGGACTACGGTATAACATTTCGTCTACATTGATCTTTGGTTTTGAATTCAGAAACTATTTCACACTGACAGATTACATTGATGATGTGAGTACGGAATATGCTTCTCAGGCAGATTTCTATGCTAACTTTTCTGATCCGGCAACGGCAGCACTTGCTTATGAATTATCAGTAAGATCGGATGAGCTGGACCCTGAAGGAATTTATGATTACATCACTGCACCAGGACAGCAAAGAGGTGATAGTGAAAACGATCAGTATTTTATGATTCAGATATCCCTCTCCTATTTAATTTTCAACAACAGTGTTTCTTCCTCCGGCTTTGGCAAGCGGAATTTTATTTTTCCGCATAGGGTGAAGGCGGGCAATCAGATGTTTAATCATATTAAGGGGAAGCAGTTTTATAGGAATAAGAGTCGGAATTAGGGGGTTAAATGGTTATATGGCTAAATGGTTAAATTGCTATTTTGCTAAGTTTATTTCAACCATTCAACCATTCAACCATTCAACCATTCAACCATTCAACCATTCAACCATTCAACCATTCAACCATTCAACCATTCAACCATTCAACCATTCAACCATTCAACCATTCAACCATTCAACCATTCAACCATTCAACCATTCAACCATTCAACCATTCAACCATTCAACCATTCAACCATTCAACCATTCAACCATTCAACCATTCAACCATTCAACCATTCAACCATTCAACCATTCAACCATTCAACCATTCAACCATTCAACCATTCAACCATTCAACCATTCAACCATTCAACCATTCAACCATTCAACCATTCAACCATTCAACCATTCAACCATTCAACCATTCAACCATTCAACCATTCTCTCCCAAAACAAACGACCCTTTCCACAAAGCAGAAAGGGTCGTTGATTTAATGATCAAATGTGGCTTAGTAGTCCATACCACCCATACCGCCGGGAGGCATTGCAGGGGCTTTATCTTCTTTTGGTTTTTCTACAATTACACATTCTGTAGTTAACAGCATGGAAGCGATTGATACGGCATTCTCCAAAGCTACGCGCGTAACTTTAGTCGGATCAATTACACCGGCAGCGAACATTTTTTCATACACTTCAGTACGGGCATTGAAACCGAAATCTCCTTTGCCTTCTTTCACTTTCTGCACTACAATACTACCTTCCAGTCCTGCATTAATTGCAATCTGGCGAAGGGGTTCTTCGAGTGCACGGCGAATGATTTGAATTCCTGTTTCTTCATCATCATTTGCTGATTTCAGTTTCTCCAGAGATTCAATCGTACGGATGTATGCAACACCACCACCGGGAACGATTCCCTCTTCCACCGCTGCGCGGGTTGCATGCAATGCATCATCCACACGCGCTTTCTTTTCTTTCATTTCAATTTCTGAAGCAGCACCAATATAAAGAACCGCAACACCACCGCTCAACTTAGCAAGACGCTCTTGTAATTTTTCTTTATCGTAATCGCTGGTTGTTGATTCGATCTGCGCCTTAATCTGGTTAACACGGGCAAGGATATCGGCTTTCTTACCTGCACCATTTACGATGGTGGTATTGTCTTTGTCCACCACGATCTTTTCAGCTTTACCGAGGTAAGCTACGGTAGCACTTTCCAGTTTGTAACCTTGTTCTTCGCTGATCACGATACCACCGGTCAGTTTGGCAATATCTTCCAGCATTTCCTTTCTGCGATCACCAAAGCCCGGAGCTTTAACGGCAGTCACCTTCAAGGTTCCGCGGATTTTGTTAACTACCAGCGTAGCAAGTGCTTCGCCTTCCAGGTCTTCCGCTATAATCAATAACGGAGCACCGGTTTGGGCAACTTTTTCAAGTATCGGAAGCAGGTCTTTCATTGAACTGATCTTCTTATCGTAGATCAGGATATAAGGACGCTCGAGGTCGGCTTCCATCTTATCCGGATTTGTTACGAAGTAAGGTGAAAGATATCCACGATCGAATTGCATTCCTTCTACGATTTCAACGGTGGTCTCTGTGCCTTTGGCTTCTTCTACAGTGATTACGCCTTCTTTCTTCACCTTCGCCATTGCTTCCGCAATCAGTTTGCCGATTTCTGTATCGTTGTTGGCAGAAATGGTAGCAACCTGTTCAATCTTCTTATTGTCGTTTCCAACATTCTGAGATTGGGATTTCAGGTGATCAATCACCTTTTCTACTGCCCTGTCCATGCCACGCTTCAGGTCCATTGGGTTGGCTCCTGCTGCTACGTTTTTCAAACCAACTGTGATCATAGATTGCGCAAGTACTGTAGCGGTAGTAGTACCGTCACCTGCCACATCGGCTGTTTTCGAGGCAACTTCTTTCACCATTTGGGCACCCATGTTTTCAATGGGATCTTCCAGTTCAATTTCTTTCGCTACCGTAACACCGTCTTTAGTGATCAGCGGAGCGCCATATTTTTTTTCGATTACCACATTGCGGCCTTTAGGACCGAGGGTTACTTTAACGGCATCAGCCAGTGCATCAACACCTTTTTTCAGGCGGTCACGGGCATCCGTGGTATAGTTGATTAATTTCGACATAACTTAATTATTTTTAATTTGAGGTTTAACGATTATTCTTTTTGAAGGATGCGTTTAAAACGCGGCCGGCAGCAAGCCGTCCGGATTTGCTGTTAAACGATAGCAAAAATATCTGACTCTCTCATAATGAGATATTCATCGCTGTCAATCGTGATTTCAGTGCCGGCATATTTACCGTACAGAACGGTATCACCTGCCTTTACAGTCATCGGTTCATCTTTCTTGCCATTACCTACGGCAATTACCTTCCCTTTCATAGGCTTTTCCTTTGCAGTATCCGGGATGATGATACCACCTTTAGTTTTCTCTTCGGCATCCGCTGGTTTTACCAATACGCGGTCGGCCAATGGCTTTAGGCTTACTTTAGACATAGTTATTAGTTGATTTTGATTTGAAAATAGAATTTTAATCGGCGAAGGTAGTAGCATTTAGTGTGCCATTGGAACATATTGGCATGAAATGGCACGAAAAGGTAAAAGTTGCAACTAGTCGGCAATGGCTATCTGACAAGATTTCAGCCTCAAAAATAAAATCGACTTCGGTCTGTCAGGAAATGATAAAAATACTTGTAAACGGCCTAGCTCGTTAGATACCTGTCAGCGCAGAAAATTAGCACCAAGCAACTATTACAACAATCAGGCAGAGAAATTCCGAAAGCAATCGCTAAAATCAAGAACCTTTACACTCACCTGGCAATTACCACTTTCGAAACGCCGGCAAAGCCGTCAGCATTCAAGTGAAGTGTATAAATGCCATTTGAAAAAACGGAAAGCGGGAAATTCAGATGGTTGAATCCTGTTACACCATTGATATTGCTACTGTATATCAGTTTACCGCTTATGTCAAACAATTCCAGTTTGAGGGCTTCCGCCTTCTTTAGTTCAAAGGTGATATTCAGCTGATTATTTGCCGGGTTAGGGAATAATTGCATTGTCGAAAACCGGGACTGCTGAACTTGCTCAATTCCTGTTATTGTCTGATAGCCTTCTATATCGCTTTTATTCCTGGGAAGCAACTTCCAGTTACTAAAACTGTAATACATGATTCCATCTATAAATCCCAGGTTTTCATTCAGGGATAAAGAATCCAGGCCAAAGTCAAAGCCAATGTCGTTGGAGTAATCATCGCAGCGCATTCCGAGGTTATCGGTTGTATTGTCATCTACTGACCATTCTCCGAAGGTTCCAGGTGCATCCGGATTCTGGTTTACCACATACACATTGTTGAAGCCCACTAAAACACCTTCATAGGGTTCTGTTTGTTCAAAAACACCAAGCCGTACCGATTCCGGGCTAAGTCCGGTGTGCTTGTTATAAAGAGGATTGCCTGCGGAAATAAGCGTGTAGGTAGTGCTATCGAGATAAGTGACATTGAAATTTTCATAAATCTTTGCTTTGGTAACCTGGATCTTGTCTCCTCTTTGCAGGGTACTCAGGTTTTGTCCGCGCATGAATATTCCATGCCATGCACCTGCTCCATCCTGCAACGTTACATAACCAAGGTCAAGAAAGCCTGTTGTAGCCATCACAATACCTTGAATATTGATGTCGCTCAATGTCTTGTTAGCATAGACAGGCGTACCATTGCCGGTCGGATTCCACTGAATATCCTTGATCGAATTGATTCCGCTGTTGATTACCCAATAGAAAGAATTCGTGGCAAGAGAATCAGGATAATTGGTATGATTGCCGGCATTGTCAACAGCTTTGATCCAATAATTCACATAAACACTATCAGGCGTGATTGCAGGTATCATTCCACTCCATATGCCGGCATTACCCGTCATGGAAACAGCAGAGAAAACGGTGTTACCCAGACCCACAGAATAATATAATGTAGCACTTGCCACTGTACCATCGGCATCTGTGATTCCGGCAGACACTGTTTGTGTTTCGGAAGTTGACGGTACGGGATTGCTGAGTTGCAAATTATCTACAATAGGCGGAGCAGCCGTGATCACTCCAATATCATTAAAATCACGGGGAGATAAGGCGTAGGAACATCCGGTTGTGGTAGAACAATACTCAACGATCTGCCCTTTTACAAATGAAACGGTTGCATTGGCATAGGGTTCAATATCCCAAAGCGCCGGAGTATTTGATCCGGAAGCGGTACAAAAATTATCGCTGGTATCGTTGCGCATCCAGCCGGATACATCCCTGATCTGAATCTTATTTCCATTCTGATCCTGGATACTCCAGAATATTCTTCCTGTGCTGCTGCCGGTTCCATAGGATACATCAACTACCTGCACATTATTAAACTGTACATAAGTGCCTTCCCACTGTTCTCCGGTTGTACGTTGAATAATTTGTCCGCCGGTTCCATCATTGAGACTAAACTGGCTGATGTTTACTACAGGCGGAGCAGGAATCGTTTGCCCGATGCCGGTAATAGCAGATGCAACAGGCAGAATCAGAATCTGGCTGTTACCCGGTACCGGTGCGCTGCTCAAGCCAAAGTTGCTTACGATACCTGTGCATTTCACTTTATTGCCTAACTGGAAATTATCTATGAATTGTACATCGTTGTTCAATGCATTTAAGCCGGCACTATAACCTATGGCTGCTGCATCGATTAATATATGTATTCCGTTAAAAGCTCCGCCTGAAGTGCCTTGCAGCCAGGTGCCTACGCGCCCTCCTGTTGTACTCAATCCGTAATCACATGGATCGAAAGCCACGATCCCTTCAATCTGCACCGTATCAAGGTAATAGCTATTGGTATCAATGCCATCAGAGAGTCCTTGCGGATCAATGTATTGCAAATCATAGATGCTGACGAGGGGATACTGTGCAAAGGCGCACTGATGAAAGAACACTAACAAAGTAGCGAAGCGTACAATTATTCTCATGAGTATTTGATTTTAGATAGAATGTTAAAACGAATTGCTGCACTTACGATTATCACCATGCCTGCCTGACTATTGAATCACCACAAACTGCCCTTCTTGTTTAAAGCCACTTGCCAGGTCCATTACAGAAAACAGGTAGATTCCTTGTGTAATGGTTTGACTGCTTTCAGAAAGAAGATCCCAGGCATGTTCACCTCCCGGAAAAACCCTTTGATCCGTACTGCCTGCATAATTCTCAAACCAATTGATGTCTGATCCATTGTAATTGCCGGCATCGTGCTCAAAGATAGCAACAACATCACCAGCTAATGTATAAATCCTGATTTCACATTGTTGGGGAAGATTAAAAAAATAAAGCTTCCTGGTATCTGATGGCTGTCCATCCCATGCCGCTTTTATCCTGTAAGGATTCGGGTACACTCCTACTTTCGTTGCCGGGTTTTTATTTGTAAAGTTATTTACAGCCGAACCGGGCCATGTCCTGAAAGTATTGGCAACAAAAGAAGATTCTAATGAGGCAAGTCCGAGAGCAGCATCCCCTTTATCAAACGAGGTAATTATAAAAATATACTGCCACCCGTTAAGTAAATTGCTGAGCTCATACTTGTAATAGTATCCTGTTGTATCTCCATCAAAATATAGGGGAGCAGCAAGCCGGACCGGTTCAAATCCATTGTTGTAACCGACATTATTTCCCTGAACATCCCATTGTGCCAGCAGATCAGGATCATTTATCTGCTGAACATCATCACCCGCTGCTGAACGATAGATACGATACCCTTCAAAGTCTTCTTCCCTTGAAATCGGGTCAATGGACAATTCTGCTTTATTGTCCCAGTAGATACTCACACTGTTAGCAGCAGGAATAATTTTCACTTTAGGATCAGCAGGTGGTTCCGGCAGGATATACCTGTCTAATACGCCATTAACAATAAGGTCTTCGCCGGCATCCAGCTTGCCATTCTCATTAGCATCTTCTCCCAGGTAGGTTCTCTTAGCCCAATCGAGATGGTTGCTTAATTCTGTGCGCGCATATTCTGTATCCATTTCAGGCCCGGATGTGCCACCGGTAGGTAATTGTTTAGCACAAACGACCGCTGTTACCAGTTTGAAAGATTCACCCGGAACTACCTCTATCACAGGCCCTGCTGAAATAAGCTGTACACGGTTAGATGGATTTTGGAGAAAAGAGACCGTTGCAGGATCCGTAAAATCGAGTCCTGCTTTTAACTTTTTATAGCGTTGTATATCATCTTCCGGAGCTCCATACTGCGAGCCATCGAAGGTTTTAAAATTCCAGAAGTTAGCATGCACTGCCGGCGCAGGCCAACCTGCTGCTATCACATTGGTTGCATTGACAGGGTGAATAAACTGATCGCGCCATTCAATTCCCAAAAACTGGGAAGCACCGTAGGAGCCGGTATAGCCGGGATCACCATTCACATCGAATGCATAAATGGCTGCCAATGAATCGATGAAGCCACCACCTCCTTTATTAAAAAATGCAGAACCATTGTCGGTGGCCACATTTACGTTACGTACCACCAGGTCGGTCCAGATGCCCAGCCAGACAGAATCCCAGCTGCTTGAAGAATTATTGGTGATCGTATAGTTTAGTATTACAAAATAATCGGCGAAGGAATAATTATACGCATAGGTCTCCAGGTGTACCACCGCGCCCAATGGCAATGCATGGTCAGCAACCGGTATGGTAGTACCCGGAACGATGACATTTGCATCAGTAAAGTCAATCAGCATATCCAGGTGAGAGACGGCATTCACTGAAAAATAATCACTATAGGAAAGAGTGGAACGTTGTTGAATCAGGTTACCGGGTGCCGATGTAAACTCGAACCCGGAAGCACCGGTGCTATAACCTGTGGGCGCATCCACAGCAGCCGTTGACACAGCGGTTTGTCCTTCTACCAATGCACCAATCCATAAACCGCCTTCAAACAAATGTTCAATACCTGAGTTCAGGGGATACTCCATTGATGGAGGACCTTGCGGATCGCTTACCACATCAGGCCGGCCAATGGTACCTGCATTGGTTACGGAAAGTCCTAGATTTCCTACAGCAATCACCTGTCGGTCAAAGGAAGGCTGTGCAAAGCTTTTGCCGGCAAAAAAAATCATCCCTAAAGCAATGGTAATGCAACACTTCATGCGCGGTGAAGTTAAAAAAATCTATTTGTGAAAGGATGGTTAATAGTAGTAGAGGGTGTATGACAATTCGTTCATCTTGTCAAGCGATGGTTGGTGGGTTGAATGGTTAAATGGTTAAATGGCTAAATGGCTAAATGGCTAAATTGTTAAATTGTTAAATTGTTGCGGCGAAGCCGATCGATTGCTATTTTGTAATCACTACTCGACTTTACTCACTTAATCAAACGACAATTTTTCAAATACTCAATACTCAACACTCAATTTCAACACACAATAATCAATATCCAATTTGTCGTAGACCCGTAGTTAAGGATTATGACAATTTGGATAATGGATAAATACTGGATACTGAAAATTTCAACTCATGGCAATCAATTATCAATTATCAATTTTCCATTATCAATTTTCCATTATCAATTATCAATTATCAATTCAATCTAACTATTGAGATACCGCAGAAAGATATGCGCGTGCGGCGGGCCCTTCATTGAAAATAAGGTCAATAATACTTAAGCCGGGCAAAAATCCATGCCGGTGCTGAAATACCTGCTGATAGGGACGTTGGTTTAGCATGGTGGGAGCATTTATCACACTATCCTGTGTTCCGGCAACTATAGTTATCTCATCCAAATTCGCCTGCTTTATGCTGCCTGAAAAGGTTAAGGCTTTCAAGACAGCCTGTAGTAGTCCATCATTCAATTCTGTTAAAAGATCGAAGCGTTGCTCATAGAAAGGGCGGAATAAATATTCATAAAATTCAAAGTAGGAACTCTTTCGATACGCAGCACAAATGCTACCCCAATGAACCTGTTGCCATCTTTCTTCATAACTGACACAAACTTCCTTCAAAGGTTTTTTTATTCCTCTTCCGCCGGTAACAGGCACCGTTAACAGCAAAGGTCCGTTTGGTCCTGCTATTTTGCATCGGTTATGCCAGCCTGATTTAGCAAATTTCACTTCTGTATTGATCAATATGCTTAACGCGGAATTCAAATGGCAGAGCAACGCAACCGGAGGCAGGTAAAATGAATCTATGATCATAGTGGAAGGTACCTTGCCGGCGTTCATCATTTATCTGATTGCACTTGTCGAAGAAAGTGAATCTTTGAATTATAAAATTGTAATTTTAAAAATTCAATCGTCCTAACCATGAAAAGGCATCTTCTCCTGACTGCAATTTGCATTATTACCATCACTTTACTGAATGGACAGGCACAAGCGCAAAACCTGCGCGCCTTTATGCAAAACAGTGGTTTCCTTTCCCTGCAAACTGATACACCTTATGCGGAAACTTATCTTTCTGTGCCTGGCAATTCTATCGTTTATAAGACCGGCGCTAATGGAAAATACGAGGGTGCACTTGAAGTAACCCTGCTTTATCTTAAAGACAGCAATACAGTAGCAGCCTTTGATAAATACATATTGCGCAGTCCTGAAATTGATGACACGTCAAATATTACATTCAATATGCTCGATATCAGGCGGGTGTCGTTGCCCGATGGCGTTTACAATGTGCAGATGCAGG
The DNA here is from genome assembly GCA_016704325.1 of Chitinophagaceae bacterium. Lineage (GTDB taxonomy): Bacteria > Bacteroidota > Bacteroidia > Chitinophagales > UBA10324 > JACCZZ01. Next base: position 91,977 of record JADJAG010000001.1, on the reverse strand, counting down.
TGCTGGATATAAACAGCACAGACAAGGAACCGTTAACCCTTTCGCAAGGACTTAATATGCATTTCCACCGCGATTCTATTGACTTCTCAAATATTGAATTGATTGACAGCTATGCGCCAACCACCACTAAAAATGTTTTTTCTAAAAACGGCTATGATATCAAACCATATGTATTCAACTACTACCCTACTTCCGTCAATAAGATTTCATTTTATAATGAGATTTATAATCTGAGCAAGATGGTTGGCGATGAAGATGTCATCATCAATTATTCCGTTAAACATGTTCAGAAGGATGCTGTTGCAAGCAATTTGTTTCGTTTCTCAAAACAAAAAGCAGCTGCAGTTAACATTGTCTTTTCGGAATTTGATATTACCGATCTTCCTTCCGGTAACTACCTGTTGCATATTGATGTAAGAAACAGGAAAAATGTGCAACTGGGTGAACAGAACGTTTTCTTTCAGCGATCAAATAAAAATTCAGTAGGAGAACTAAGCAACATCAGTTTGCTGGATGTAAACCATACATTCGTTACAGAGATTGACCCGGATTCTATGGTCTATTTTGTGAAATCCCTTTCCCCAACTGCGGAAATGTATGAGCGGGAATATATCTCCACCATCCTGCAAAAAAATGACCCTAAGTTGATGCAGCAATTCTTCTATAATTTCTGGCAGAAAAGAAATCCGACAGAACCTGAGAAAGAATGGGCGTATTACAAACGGATGGTCAGCTATGCGGCTTACAATTACAAAACAGCCATTGATTATGGATTCGAAACTGACCGCGGACGAGTGTATCTTCAATATGGCCCTCCGAATCATATTGATGGTTCGGACAGGGAACCCGGTGCTTATCCTTATGAGATATGGCAATACTATAAGTTGTCCAACAATCAATCGAATATTCATTTTGTCTTCTGCAACGCTGATCTGGTCACCAATGATTATGCATTGATACATTCCGATGCGCTTGGTGAATTAAATGATCCAAGGTGGAGGTTTAAGATTTACAATACCTTCAAAGATGGCAATGGCTATCGGAATTTTGATATTGATTACTTCCGCAGTACCTGGGGCAGCCAGGTAGATCAATATTACGGGAAGTAGTGTTTTGCAGCCTGCAGTTTCTAATTAAGACGATGAGGCCCGGTGTTATTCAGAAAAATGAAGCTGTAATTTTATCGCAGCTACAACTTTCTGTAACAACCGATACCTTTAGCCCAACAAAAAAATAAATGCCAACAAGCAACGGGCCTGATACGGCTGTGGTGATTTTGTGCTGGAACGGGAAAAAATTCCTGGAAGAATTTCTGCCTTCCCTTATTCAAAATAATCCGGAACGGGCTGAGATTATTGTGGCAGATAATGCTTCTACAGATGACTCCGTTGATTTTGTGAAGAAGCATTTCCCCGCTGTGCGACTGCTATTGCTTGAAAAGAATTATGGTTTTGCCGAAGGATATAACCAGGCCATTAAAAGAATTGATGCCCCATTTATTGTATTGATCAACCAGGATGTGCGTGTGAGCGACAACTGGCTGCCTCCCCTGATTGAAATGATGGAACAGGACCTTTCCATCGGTGCATTGCAGCCACGCATTCATGCCCACTTACAGCCGGCCTGTTTTGAATATGCAGGAGCTGCAGGCGGCTGGATAGACCGGTACGGTTATACCTTTTGCAGGGGAAGGGTTTTTGATTCGATTGAAGAAGACAGGAATCAGTATGCGCTTCCGGAAGAAATATTCTGGGCTTCCGGTGCCTGCCTGCTGGTTAGAAAGAAAATTTTTGAATCAACCGGCGGACTTGACGGCGACTTTTTTGCTCACATGGAAGAGATCGATTTCTGCTGGCGGTTGAAGAATGCAGGATACAAAGTGATGTATTGCCCACATTCTGTTGTGTATCATCTTGGCGGAGGAAGCCTTCCTCATGGCAATCCGTTTAAGACGCATCTTAACTTCCGCAATAACCTGGCGATGATTGCAAAAAACCTGAATGAAAAGAGATTTACTACGTTGCTGCTGCGTATGGCATTGGATCAACTGGCAGCATTGCGCTTCCTGGCTGCATTTCACTTTAAAGATTTTTGGGCAGTGCAACAGGCGCATTTTCATTTCTTACTACAACTGCGAAAAATCAACAGCAAACGAACAACGTCGATAGCCCCTTTTCTATCGATGAAGGGTGTTTATAAAGGTTCGATTGTTTGGGATTATTTCCTGAAAGGCCGAAAAAATTTCAGGGAAATACTAAGGGAAGTGAACAAGGATTAACCAGGTTCAACAATACTCCGTATGGCCATCTCATAGCCTTTCAGACCGAAGCCTGCAATCAATCCTTTGCATTTACCGGATAGCAATGATTTCTGCCGGAATTCTTCTCTTGCATATGGGTTGGAAATGTGCACTTCAATCACCGGCGATTCTATAGCTGCTATAGCATCAGCAATTGCTACAGAAGTATGCGTATAACCACCGGCATTGAGGATGATTGCGCCTTCCCGGAATCCGGCCTCCTGCAATTTGTTTATAATCTCTCCTTCCACATTACTTTGGAAGTAACTTAATGAGTGCGCAGGGAAACGGGCAGTCAGTTCTTCGAAATAAGATTCAAAAGATTTGCTGCCATAGATTTCAGGTTCACGCTTACCCAACAGGTTCAGATTAGGACCATTAATAATGAGGATGTTCATTGTGGAAAAGGTTATGCACGTGTTTAAAAGGGAAAACGGATTTTTGTAAAGATAACAATAGAAGTTTTTGACTTGTTGCAGTTGATGTTGAAGGGTTGTGGTTAATTGCTAAATGGTTAATTGCTTAAATGGTTAAATGGTTAAATGGTTAAATGGTTAAATGGCTAAATTGTTAAATTGCTAAATTGTTAAATTGTTGCGGCGAAGCCGATCACTTGCAATTCTGTAATCCCTAATCTACTTTACTCCCATACTCAAATTCTTACTCAATACTCAAATACTCAATACTCAATACTCAATACTCAAATTCAACACCCCATAAGCAATATCCGGTTTGTCGTACACCTTTTAGCGCAAAGACACGAAGGCGCAAAGAAAATAACAGGCTGATTGCTTATCATCCAATACCATTTAGCAACAATTAAAGAAGTTACTATTTACTCTTTGCGATTTCGCGACTTTGCTTTTACTGTTTTCAGATAATCAGGTGCAATTTGTCAGCCTGTTGAAACGAGCATGGCCATACTCCTGGCAGAGCTGCTACGTTTGGAATTTAACAATTGTAATGAGTAACCACTACCAATATGGATTGGCATAGCACGATAAAAGGTTTTAAGGCATACCTTCAACTGGAACGATCGCTATCCGGCAATTCGGTGGAAGCATACCTGCATGATGTTGCCCTATTGAAACAGTTTATGGAACTTAAATATCCTTCCCTTACACCGGATGCTGTTTCATCTGCACACTTGCAGGAATTTATTCTTTTCATCAATGAAATGGGATTGGGTGATCAGTCGCAGGCGCGGATCTTATCAGGTATCAGGGCTTTCTATAAGTACCTTTTGATGGAGGATTTGATAAAAGACAATCCCACTACGTTACTTGAAGGACCAAAACTTAGAAGAAAGTTACCTGATGTTTTGCATGTGAATGAAATTGATCAGCTCTTTTCAGCAATTGATCACAGCAAAGCTGACGGTGTGCGTAACAGGGCGATACTGGAAACACTTTATGGTTGCGGACTAAGGGTTACTGAACTGGTGTCGTTAAAGATTTCAAATCTGTATTTTGATGTAGGCTTTATTAAAGTTACGGGTAAAGGAAATAAAGAACGACTCATTCCCATAGGCAGTGAAGCCATTAAGCATATAAACTTCTACCGACAAGGCGTGCGCAGTAAACTTAACATCAGGAATGGATTTGAAGACACCTTGTTCCTGAACCGCAATGGCAGCATGCTGACAAGGGTTTACATTTTTATGATGATAAAAGCGCTGGCCATAAAAGCAGGCATAAAGAAATCCATCAGCCCGCATACCTTTCGACATTCATTTGCCACACATCTTGTGGAAGGTGGTGCTGATTTACGCGCGGTGCAGGAAATGCTTGGACATGAATCTATTATTACCACAGAAATCTATACCCATCTCGACAGCGATTTTCTACGGCAAACCCTGCAGCAATTTCATCCGAGATATCAAACTCCTGAAGGTTGAAGCGTGGGGTTAGTGGATTTAATTCCTTCTGAATGGTGACGTAAATCGCATCATTTTTTCAGGATAATAATTTTACTTTTTATAGTATTTCATTGCTTCCGGCAAAAACTTCCTGATATTATCAATTCGTGTTTGGTCACTGGGATGCGTGCTCATAAATTCCGGGATATCACCGGCACCCGGTGTTGCCTTCATGCGTTCCCATAATCCAATAGCCTCAGCAGGATCATATCCTGCAATCGCCATCAGTACCATACCAATCTTATCTGCCTCTGATTCCTGCAGTCTTGAGAAAGGAAGCAATGCTCCGTATTGTGCACCATAGCCATAAGCTGTTTGGAAAATCTCTTGTGTTTGAGCCGGTTTCTCAGAGAGGTATAAAGCAAGTCCCATTCCTCCTCCCTGTACTGCCAGTTGCTGCGTCATGCGTTCGTTGCCATGTTGCGCAATGGCATGGCCTACTTCATGTCCCATTACCACGGCCAATCCTGCTTCTGTTTTAGAGATGGGAAGCAGACCGGTATATACTGCAATCTTACCTCCGGGCAAGCACCAGGCATTTACCATTTTATCTTCCAGCAAGTGATATTCCCAGGCGAATCCTTTCAAGCGGTCAGACTCACCTTGTTGATTCATTAATGAAACAGCGGCGTCTGCGATCTTCTTCCCAACCTTATTCACCAACGCGGCATCTGCCGTTCCGGTTACTATTTTGCTTTGCTGAAGGGTTTCCTTGTATTGTACTACAGAAAGTGATATCAATTCCGACTCAGGAATAATATGGAGTTGATTCCTGCCTGTGATCGGTACCTTTTGACAGGAAAATACAATAATGATTACGATCAGCCAGCCAATTGATTTTTTAAAGTTCATGAGGACTCCTTACTTTTTGAAAAAAGGATTTTATTTTCTTCTCCTTTCATCAATCGTTTTATGTTCTTTCGATGTGTATATATGATAATACATGGAACTGCCATTGCAAATGCTAACACCGGCCATTGATCCATATGTTCATAAAAAATTAACATTAAAGGAAATACAATTGATGCAAGAATGGATCCGAGCGAAACATACCTGGTGATCAAAAAAACGACCAGGAAAGTTGCAACGCAGGTAAGCGCCGCTACGGGAAACACAGATACACCTACACCCAAAAATGTTGCCACACCTTTGCCTCCTTTAAAATTCAGGTAGATGGGAAAAATATGCCCCAATACGGCAATCATGCCCAGTCCCAGTTCGTAGTAAATAAAGTTAGCGGAACTAAAAGACAAATGCCCGAGGTAATAGGCCAGTGAAACTGCAACAGAACCTTTTACGATGTCGAGAAACAAAACAACAATGCCTGCCTGCGCACCCAGTACCCTGAATGTGTTTGTTGCACCTGCATTCATACTTCCATACTTCCGCACATCTTTTTGGTAAAAGAGGATTCCTACCCAAACAGAGAAAGGAATTGCCCCGATCAGGTAAGCCAGGATGAATGCTATGATGATTTGGTAGTCCAAGGGTTGAGTGGATTTGCTGATTTACTGAGCCAGGAAGCAGGAGCCAAGAGCCAGGACGTAAGACGTAAGATTTAAGACTGACGACTAACTACTTCCGACTTCCGACTATCTACTTCCGACTATTCTTCTTCACCGGCTAAAAATTTCATTCGGTTGACAAATGTATTTTTTTTGTTCTCAGATCCCGGATTGTATTGATAATTTTTTCCGTCTTTAGACTCGGTTCGTCGCTTATCAGGATTGATATCTACCAATGCCTGGCTGAATTCGGGTTCACCTGAAGCAATTTGCATATTCCCTGCAGCGTAATAAAAGTAATACCAGAAATCTTCATCTCCTGCAGGAATATAGAGGTTGATGTAATCGCCGCTGCGTTTAAACCCAAGCTCAATGTAACCTGGCACTACCCTGGCAATAGACTTATCATCAATAAATGCAATGCTGAAAGGTTTTGTATTGTAAAATGCCCTGCTGGTTTTATCCCACTTCAACTCCACATTTGAAAAGAAGATGGTGAATGGCAATGCTTCACTTCTTACAATGTTTGCTGATGCATTGTATGCATCATAAAAAGCTTTTTCCTTTTTAGGGTCTAAAAATTCCGGCAATGCTTTCTGAAATGCATCGGTAGAGAAATCTGCATCCGGTTCATCGTAATTTCCCTGCAGAATAGTTTTCGTCATCATCGCCATCAAATCCTTATCAAGGTCGAAACTGATACCGAGTGCTACATTAAAAACAGGATTGTTCTTGTTTACATCCGTGGTGATCTCCCCGGCACTGGCTACTTCCACCATTCCAAAATTCATTCCCAGGTTCATCTTTCCTTCTGCTTTTACTTTGCCTGTGGCATCGTTATAACGCAACACATTTCCCCGCAGCGCTTCATTCAGTATTTTTTCAGGATCACCGGCAATAAACTCTTTCGTTTTTTCATCGTAGTAGACAATACCATTGGCTACAAAAAGATTTTTATCTCTTGAGCTTTTCTTTGCATTAAAAAAAGAAGTGTACAGGTCAGAGGAATCGGCATCGAAGACCATGCCTGCCGTCATCGGTTTATGCGATTCATTTTCCGGGTCTGTGTACTTCACATAGGTAGAATCCTTATTCATTTTGTTGTTAATGGAAAACCATTCCGCCTTCACTTTCGGATTACTGATGTCCAGTTTTGCAAAGCCATCAAATGTTATTGGTTCGGCATCAGAAGCAATATTCACCTTGCCTTTATAAAATATTTTCGGAAGCAGGGTGAAACGCTGTGCTGTATCGATCACTCCTTTCGCGTATACATGATAATTTACTTTTGTTGAATCACGGAAAACACCAATGTCATCCATTTTAATCTTTTGCGCTTTGCCGGTTTTATTGATATAAGAATAAATACCTGTTGCTTTCATGCTATTCAAACCATAAATATTTGCTGCCACACTATCAAACCGGTGATATTCATCAATCGTATCCATTACGATCTTCGCCCTGTTGAGGGTCTTCATCCTGGCTTCCGCTTCAATAACCACTTTGCCGCTGTCAGGAAAAACATGGGCATCCGCAACGGCGATGTAAGGAACCTTATTAATTTTCAATACATACTTTTCCATATCATAAGTTGCGGACCGGCCGGTAAAGGATAAAGAATCCTGATCGGGATGGACTGAGGTAAACAAAGCTTCCGTTTCAGGCGGCGCAACAAAAGTCATTCTCTTCTTATCCATCTCCCACTTAAATTCATTGATGGAAGTCCGGTATTGATTGTATGGAAATACGGTAGAGATATCGTCGGTATTGGACTTAAAAGAACCGATGCGTTTATCAAAATCTATTGTGGCGCTGACATCACTTGTTTTTAGCGCAAACATTTTCGGATCGAGTGATTTGATGGTAAAATCAGCGGAGTCGGCCTTCATTTTGTTTTTACCAAAATCAATATCCATTGCGGAAAGCGTTGCATCACTCCAGTCTACATTGCCGCTGCCGGAAAGTCCTTCCGACTGCAACACCAATGATCCCTTTAACGTAGTATTCCCATCAAAAATCCGGAATGGCACGGTATCCATTTTAACCACCATGGAATCGTTGTATGGAATCCAATGTATCCGGTTGCTTCTTCCATTCACATTTGGGTACTCGATACCATTGAGCACCGTGGCTTTAATGGTAAAAGTATCAGCCTTTGCATTCATGGAATCGGGAAAGAAAATGATATCTTTTGAGCTGCTTACAGATGGAAGGAATTTAATGGTTCCTTTACCTCGCAAGCCGCTGTTGTCAAGCGTGATCTGATTGCTGAAAGTTCCCTTGCCCTCGTAAACGGCCATGTCTGACTTATTGGTTTTAAAGCCCAGCGAAAGGTCCTGCTGAATGCTTACCCTGTCTTTAATATCCGGGAAAATACCTGCTGAAACCAGCTTTCCATTAAACCCTACTTTTGAAGGACTGAATTTATTCAGCGAATCAAAGACAAATGGTTCCAGCTGAAAATAAAATTTAGTCCGGTCGTAAACACCACCGAGTGTGCGTCGCTGATCGTAATACACATAGGAGGCTTGTGTGGTGGTAAGGATAGGATACTGCTTATTCCGGATACGGCCTGATTTATTCCCTTTTGAATCGATCTGCAGATTACCGGTTACTCCTTCAATAATACTTTTTATTGGGCCGAGTGTGGGCTTACCCGTTTCATCTCTTTTCCCGGTAGGTATATTGATCAAAACAGAATCTACTGTAGACAATTCAATTTTAAAATCATCGTAATCGAAACCAAATCCATCTCCTGAAAGATCAATTCTGCCTGCAAACATCATTCCGCTGAAATCCATATCGCGGTTGCGTTTCATGGTCACATTCTTCTCTCTCGGAAACACCACCACAAAATTGGAATCACTTAATGCAATATCACGCACGCCCCTTAATTGCATATCCATACTGCGCATGTCAATCTCTGCATTCACACTATCCGTTTTGGAATCAAGCCGGATATTATCGTAGTCAATTTTCTTTTTCTTTGCATCGATGTAATGAAAAGTCTTGTAACGAATACGAACCAATTCCTTTTGATCATCATAATCAACAAAACCATCCTCCACCAGTTTATAGAGTATGCCTTTGATGGTTTCTGCTGAATATTTGGGATCAATTTTCCTGGCAAGGTCCTCCGTGGTAAACTCTGTTTCACCGGTAGCCTCTGCGATAGCGCGTAATTTTTCAATGATGTTATAATCAGCGATGTGTTGAAACTTCTCCATTTTACCGGCTGAATAATAATCGAATGATTCAAAAACGACCTCGCTTTGCCCTGATTGTGAAATGTTACGCAGGTATAGTGTTGGTTCATTCATATCCCAAAAGACCACATCAGGAGTGATTTCCACGCTGTGGTAATAATCGTAGAATGGTGATTTTTGGATGCCATTCTTTCCCCGAAAAAGGTAGAGTTCGCGTTTTTCACTGTCGTAACGCAGGTCAATGCCACCATGCAACATAGAATCCTTTCCTAATAATAGTTTTATTTCAGCTTGTGAAGCATTGATCTCTTTCTCTTTATTGATATCAAAATTGACCGACTGCGCAACCACCCCTAACAATTTATCGTACCGGAAAATCTTAATCATGGCTTTCTGCTCCGGCGTACCGCTGGCATTCATCTTCGCGCCTTGCAATGCAATGCCTCCATACAGTTTTACATGTGGCGCAATATTATCGAACAGCAGGTCTTTACGATAGGATTCAAAACGAGGGTAGGTTGTTGTTTCCGGATTCGTAACAGATAACAGCTTATCAGAAAATCTTCCCGTGATATTCTTCTTGTTGTAGGCTTCGTAAAATAAACGTGCTGAATCGGCGCTGTATTCCGATTGCCGGCAATCAATGGTGTAGTTGCCGAAAGTAACATACACTTCATCAGATCCAAAACCAACCCGCGTCCAGTCGGCACGGCCTTTCGATCCTTTCCATTTACTCTCCATCGGATAATAGCTGCCATTGGTATTCTCAATACGAAGGGAATCCTTTGCAGTAATACCGATTATGGTACAATCATCGATATTCAACACCGGGTTGTTACTGACCATCACCAGTTCATACACATCACCGTCAAATTTCCACATACGGCCTTCTGAAATAAAGAATGCCCGCCTCGTTAAAAATGCGAATGAGAAATCGAGGTAGTCCTCATACTTTTTATAATTGCCCTGTCGCTGTGTGCTGATTACTTCTGTTGTTACTTCCTGCCAGTTATCAAAGAAATCATCATTCTGTCCGCTTGTCTTAAAGGCTGCGGCTGCCGCAAAAAACTTTTGAAAATAAGGCGTCACCAGCATTTTCCGCTCTTTCATGGTTGTTGCTATTGCAATAATGTCCGCTTGTTGTGACGGACCAAATGCCTGCCAGGCCACCTGCAGATCCTTAGCGGTCTGCTGACAGTCATCACGCTTGGTGTCGGTAAGTAACTGACTTGCTTCCTTAATAAACACGGCCGGGTCGTTGGAGAAACCGGCATTTGATTGCGCATAAACGGCCGATACGGATAGAAAAAAAATAATCAGAAGAAGGGAAATTCGCTGCATCAGTGCTGTTCTGTTCAGAAAGCAACGAAATTAGATAATAAAAATTTTCAGCAGTTGGTATCAGGGTATATACTATCCACACCCTTTTTGCTGATGTATTATTCGCAGTACAAGCTCATGGCAAGCCAGCCTTCCTGTAGCAACTTGTTGCCAACGCTAAATCCGGCTTCACCGGCAGATTCAATAACGGCTTTTTCATCTGATTCCAGGAAACCACTGATCAATAACTTTCCGCCATTCAAAAGTGCCGACTTAAACTGCAGCATAGTACCGGTGATGATAGTTAGGTTTATGTTAGCGAGGATCAGGTCGAACTGTTCCGTTTGAAATAATGCAGCATCTCCTCTTACAACGTTAGCCATCAACACCTTATTTAATCCAAAGTTTTCAACTGCATTGTTACAGGCCCACTCTTCATGATCAATGGCAAGAACAGAGGCCGCATGCAACTTTGCAGCAAGAACGGAAAGAATGCCGGTACCACTTCCGAAGTCAAGCACCTTTTTACCATTGAAATCTTCAAGAAGCATCAGTTGCATCATCATGCTCGTAGTAGCATGATGGCCGGTACCGAAAGACATCTTAGGGTCGATAATGATATCGTACTTCACCCCGGGAAAAGGAGGATGAAAAGAGGCACGCACTGCAATGTCATGATTGATGATGATCGGTTGAAAACTTTTCTCCCAGGCCTCATTCCAATTCTGCTCGGCGACTTCTGTTAGATTGAATGTAAATCCATATTCTTCTCTGAGTGGAGTAATAGCCACCAGGAATTCATCTTCAATATAGTCCCCGGTTGCAATAAAAGCAATCAACTCTTTTTCTGTTACTTCAAATCCTTCAAAGCCTATTGCATCCAGTTGGGCAATCACTATTTCCTGTTGCCAGTTCTCGCTGATTTGAAAAGTGATGGAGATATAATTCATGGAAATGATTTTCTCACTAAAGCCAATGAACTCAGCGAACTTACTAATGTTTAATACTATTGTCCGACTAATGTGGGCTAAAGCCCACCAGGAGCGGGTTTTAGCCTATAGCCCCACGCTGAAGCGTGGGGTTCTAGGATGCGCGCCATTATTAGGTTTCAGCCTAAATCCCAATATTTTAGTCGGACAATAATTATTTTTTAACAAACAGGTAAGAGTACTTGTCGTTCTTCAACAGCAACCTGCTGAAGAATCATCAGGCACCTTTATCAGGCAGGCTAAATATTACGTGAAAATTCGTTAAGCACTTTTAATAATACCCACAAAATCAGCAGCCACCAGAGCGGCTCCGCCAATTAATCCGCCATCCACATCAGGCTGCGACATCAATCCTTTGGCATTGGAAGGCTTCATACTTCCACCATATTGTATCGTGGTATTGGCTGCAGTTGCCGCATCATATTTCTCGGTGATCAATTTCCGGATATAGGCATGAATTTCCTGTGCCTGCTCATCGCTTGCTACCTTGCCTGTTCCAATCGCCCATACAGGTTCATAGGCAATCACCACTTTAGAAAAATCATCTTTTGAGAGGTGAAAAAGTCCCTCTTTGATTTGCTGTGCTACCAGCTCGAAATGTTTATTGGCTTCGCGAACTTCCAATGGTTCACCGCAACAATAGATTGGTTGAAGTCCTTCCGCAAGCACTGCATTTACTTTCTTAGCCAGTTGTTCATTCGTTTCATTAAAATATAATCGTCTTTCAGAATGTCCGATTATCACATAGGCAGCACCGGCAGCCTTAATCATTGCAGCCGACACTTCTCCGGTATAAGCACCTGACTTTTCCCAATGGCAGTTTTGCGCAGCGGCGAAAATATTCTTCTTACCTTTTACTAAACCGGCTACTCTTTCAAGCGCTATAAAAGGAGGACAAAAAATGACTATCGTTTCCCCAATGTTTTCCTTAGCCAGCAATTGCAAAGTTTCTTCCACCAGTTGAGTACTTTCCTGTGGTGTCTTATTCATCTTCCAGTTTCCGGCAATGATGTTTTTACGCATGGTTATGGTTTTTCTTTTTGGAGTATTTTGTAGATTAATTATCTGAAGAAATATTTTAAGTCAGTTTGTTGCTTATCAAAATAGTGAAGTGATGATGTATCATTTCTTTTTAAATCCTGTTGCCTCAGTGGTAATATTTTTTTGCCACGAAGGCACTAACTGGTTGTTAGGGAATGAATTAGATTTATCATTTCTGAGAATACCCTTCGGCTCCGCTCAGGGTACGGCGAACCCTGAGCGGAGTCGAAGGGTAGTAACAGTATAAAGAATACGCTTTTCAAACCATTTCCTTACAGCTTCTAAGGCACAAAGTTTTTATTGCATTACCCAAGATAAGTCCAATCACTTCTTTGGCAAGTTGTAAATATGCCGCAGAATTTCTTTTTCCGTTTCATTAAGCGTAACCCCTCTCCGCTCCATAACCAGTTCCGCTACCTTCAATGCTTTCTCTACTTTATAGTCGGTAAAGCCTGCTGCACCACCCCAGGAAAACGATGGTATGTAATTGCGTGGAAAGCCATCGCCAAAAATATTGGCAAACACACCCACCACGGTTCCGGTATTAAACATGGTATTGATACCACATTTCGAATGGTCGCCCATCATTAATCCGCAAAATTGCAAGCCGGTATCTTCGAATTTTTGAGCCGGGTAATTCCACAGTTTCACATTGCTGTAGTCGTTCTTGAGGTTGGAATTGTTGGTATCGGCACCAAGGTTGCACCATTCGCCAATCACTGCATTGCCAAGGTAGCCATCATGCGCCTTATTGGAATTGGCGAACATCACCACATTATTGATTTCTCCACCCACTTTACAATGCGGACCTATGGTAGTCGGGTAATAGATTTTAGCACCCATCTTCACTACACTTCCTTCTCCCAAAGCAAAAGGGCCGCGAATCATGGCACCTTCCATAATCTCTGCTTTTTTACCAATATAAATAGGTCCGTTAGATGCATTGAGATAGGCAAATTCTACAATGGCACCTTCTTCGATAAAGATGTCGTGCCGGTTGATCACTTTATTTGACTCAAAGATGGTAGCAGACCGGCGTTTATAAGTTATCAGCTTATAATCATCACGCAAAGCCTCGCCATTTTTTGAAAAGATATCCGTAAGCTTCCTGATTGTGCGAACCGGTGTTGCCGGAACCAATACTTTGCTCTGACTGATGATTTCCTGAGTATTCAGCAGGCCATCAGCCATTGAAAAATCTGCTACACAACAGGCAATCAGCAAGTCGTTTTCTACAATGGCTTCATTTGGTTGCAAACTAACCAGCTGCGCCACCAGCCTGGGATCAGGCAAAACAGAACCGTTAATGAGGTAGTTCTGCGGCTTCTTTTCAAATGTAAATTTGTTTTGGAGGTAATTCAGTGTAAGGTATCCGGGTCGGATGCTTAGCGACTGTCTCCATTTTTCGGCAATCGTATAGATGCCAACCCTTATTTCACTAACCGGCCTGGTAAAGGTAAAGGGCAGGAGTTGATCCCTGCATGCATCATCAAAAAGGATAAAATTTTTATCTGCCATTCGCTGCAATTAAAAAGCCCTACAACTGCAGGGCTCTTATTACGGACTGTTTGACGGTAAGCTGAAAGTAATTCAGCCTAACTTTTCTTCGCGTATTTCTTTTTGAATTTATCAATACGTCCGGCAGTATCGATAAACTTCATTTTACCGGTATAATAAGGGTGTGAAGTATTGGAAATTTCAAGCTTGATCAGCGGATACTCCTTACCATCTTCCCAGGTAATCATTTCTTTGGTAGCGGCTGTTGACTTGGATACAAAAGCGGTTCCGTTCGACATGTCCTTAAACACTACAAACCGGTAATTTTCTGGGTGAATTCCTTTTCTCATTTGATAATGCGCATTTTTTTGGGAGCACAAAGATATAGAAAAACAATTGAGATAGCCAAATCAGATTAGATTAGGGTGTACCAAAACTTGTCAAGCAACGGTTGGTGGGTTAAATGGTTAAATTGCTAAATGGTTAAATTGCTGCGGCGAAGCCGATCACTTGCTATTCTGTAATCACTACGCTGCTTTACTCACTTACTTAAATACTTAATACTCAATTTCAAAACCCTATAATCAATATCCAATTTGACGTACACCCTCGGATTAATACAACCGGATCAGCTACCTACAGGTTATACCTGTATTAATTCTACGCGGAATACGCTATTTTTGAACAAACCTTCTGATTATGCTGTGGAGAAAATTTAACGGCGAAAAGATCAAGATTCCCATTAAGAAAGCGGTGGAGCAGGCAATCCGCTATGAATCCGGCCTTGGCAACAAGCTAAAAGTATGCATCGGCACGGATTCGCAGGTACGTGGTACCGTCACCGAATTTGCCACGGTGATTGTGTTTTTGCGGGAAAAGAAAGGTGGATTTATGTTCATCAACAATGAAAAAACGACGAATAAGCTGACAATAAAAGAACGCATGCTTGATGAGGTATCACGATCTGTTCAAACGGCCTATGGCCTGTGCGATTTACTGGATGCCTATGATGTAGACCTGGAGGTGCATGCTGACATCAATACCAATCCGCATTTTCAATCCAATACCGCATTGAAAGAAGCCATGGGATATATACTGGGGATGGGTTTTGCTTTTAAGGCTAAGCCGGAGGCATTTGCGAGTTCGAGTTGTGCGAATAAGGTGGTGTGAGGTAGTCGGAAGTAGATAGTCGGAAGTAGGAAGTAGATAGTCGGAAGTAGGAAGTAGATAGTCGGAAGTAGGAAGTAGATAGTCGGAAGTAATGAGTAGTGAGAGTGTGAGTAGAAGTAGAATATACGGATTCAGTAGTAAATGAAATAGAAACAGGCGACGGAGTAAGTACTCTGGTCGCCTGTTTCAATTTTGGTTTTGCAACGTTGAACAAAACCCTGGGTGTGTGAAAGCACCCATCTCTTTTAGTTTCTTGAAGAAATTTTGTGTCTGTTATTTCTTTTTTTATTGAGGTATAAATATACAACATCAAACAGGCGATGTCAAGTGTTTTGGGAAAAATATTTTTGGGAGTTATGCATTTTGGGGGATGTAAGGCAGGAACCAGGAGTCAGGAGCCAAGACGCAGGACGTAGGACGTAGGACGTAGGACGTAGGACTTAAGACTCAGGACGCAGGAGCTAAGACTAACAACTTCCGACTTACGACTAACAACTTCCGACTAACTACTAACTACTTCCGACTAACTACGATTTTGGCTTTTTAGGGGTGATGGCTTCAGCTATAAATTTCAAAATATCATCTTTTCCGGCTTTAGAAACCGTGGATGAAATGAAGGTGACAGGTAATGTAGACCATACCGGTTTTAATGCTGCATGAAACAAACTCACATGTTTGCTTACCTGCGATTTGCCTACTTTATCTGATTTGGTGAAGATAATTGCAAAGGGAATGCGCCACGTTCCCAGTTGGTTTACAAAATCGAGGTCGGATTGCTGTGGCTCCAGCCTGGCATCTGCCAGAATAAAAACACACTGTAATGTCCTTCGTTGTTGCAGGTATTGGCTAATCATGTCAGTCCATTGGTGGCGCAGGCTTCGGGAAACTTTCGCATAACCATACCCGGGAAGGTCCACGAAATACAATCGCTCATTGATGTTAAAAAAATTCAGGGTTTGTGTCTTTCCCGGTGCACGGGACACTTTCACCAGGTCTTTTCGGTTCACCAGCATATTGATCAGGGAAGACTTTCCTACATTCGAACGGCCGATAAAGGCAAACTCCGGCAATCCCGTTTTCGGGCATTCCTTCTCTTTCACAAAACTGCCAATAAACGTCGCGGATTGAATCAACATGCTTTGATAGCTATTCTTTATTAAGATACTTCCCATCACCTCAAAAGTGTTGCGCACAAACCTTCCTTAATGAAACACGATCAAACCTTTTCTAAGTCTGCCCGACATTGGCAAAGAAACAGAAAGAAAGCGTGCAATGTTGCTCTTTACTTAACTTTGCCGGCAACATGAAACAGGAAGTAGTACCTTATACTGATCTGAACCTCTCGAAGAAAGAGCAGGTGACGATGATGTTTGACCGTATTGCCTTCCGTTACGACCTGATGAACAGGCTGCTTTCTTTTGGCATCGACGTTGGCTGGAGAAAGCGCATACTGGCCATTCTGAAACCTGCTCAGCCAAAGATCATTTTAGATGTAGCGACAGGTACTGCTGATGTTGCCATACAATTAGCTGCATTGCACCCGGAACAAATTACGGGAATTGATATTTCAGCAGAAATGCTTCAGCTCGGGCGACAGAAATTAAAGGAGAAAAAGCTGGAATCGCAGATCACCTTACTGCAGGCCGATGCGGAGAATCTTCCCTTTGAAGATAATAAATTCGATGCAATCACCGTTGCATTCGGCGTCAGAAACTTTGAGCACCTTGAAAAAGGCTTACAGGAACTGAACAGGGTACTAAAAAAGAACGGAACTTTAGTGGTACTGGAATTTTCAAGACCAAAGCAGTTTCCATTTAAACAATTATTTAGCCTTTACTTTACTTACATCTGCCCTGTTCTCGGACAATGGATTACGAAAGATAAAATGGCTTACACCTATCTTCACCGGTCGGTAGCGGCTTTTCCGGATGGGAAAAATTTTACGGATTTACTGATTAAAAACGGATTCATTAGCACGCAATGCATACCACTAACTTTCGGAATCAGTTCTATCTATTCAGGAAAGAAACAGTAACACCACTGTTATTGCTGATGATGCTTTTATTACAAGGCAGGCATTCGTATGCACAGGTCAATATTTATAAAGATGAGCAGGTATACCAAAGCAGGATGTTTCACTTCGGCATTTCTCTTGCGGTTAACAGCTCAAACTATAAAATCACACTCGACCCCAACTACCTCGAGCAGAATGAGATTCTTGAAGTGCACGCTTTATCAAATCCCGGTTTTGCATTGGGTATTATTTCAGATCTGCACTTATCAAAATCATTTGAGCTGCGGTTTATTCCTGATCTTGCCTTTGCTGACAGAAGTATTCAGTATGCACTAAGCACTTCGGATACCATACCTATTAAAACTATTGAATCTGTTTACCTGGAATTTCCGGTGCATCTCAAATACAGGTCACGTCCTTATAAAGACATAAGATTATATATTTTGTCAGGGTTTAAGTACAGTATTGATATGCAGTCTAATGCCACAGCCCGACTGGCAGAGAACCTGGTAAAAGTTTACAGAAATGATGTGGCATTTGAATATGGAATGGGCGTGGAATTCCATTTACCATTGGTGATTATTTCACCTGAAATAAAAGTTTCTTATGGCCTTTTGAATGTATTAAAACCGGATGACAACCTTAACTTTTCCAGCGTAATTGAAAAATTACGCGCACGTAGTATCATGTTTACGCTGCATTTTGAAGGATAATATCAACGTAATCTATAAAAAAAATTAAAGCGCTTATTGCTATTTACCAAGCCTGATCTTCCCGGTATCCAAAGTTTCCTTCACATCAAACGGAAAAGTTTTTTTGAAAATAAACTTCTTTACGGTCAGGCTTCCATTAAGATGAATGGGAATATCAGCACCGGAAAGCATGCTTATACCTGACGGAAGAAATCTCATCATATCTTGAAGAGAGGAATTCAGACTCACCGGAATCGTAAATTCCGATTGTGATCCTGCATGTGTTACATCTAACAATTGCGCAGTGGCAATTTTAACCCCATCCAGTTCGACTTCCACATTAAATTCTTTCAGTTTAGCACCCACGGAATTGGGATTGTACAGATTGAGGTCAAAGGCAAGCTGCGCTTTGCCTGAATTTCCGGTTATATAAATATTATTTATTGAACGGTATTCAAGCGGTTTCAGCGATGAACAGGATGACAGGGTTGCCACAAGCAGCAGCAACAAAATAAACGGCGATCGGATTAGTTTCATGAGGGTCTTTAAACGTAAGCTGGTCACCACTTATTCTTCCACATCATAGATTCAAGCGGTTTAAGTGTGCGTTTACTGTATTTGGCAGTGCCTTTCTTATTGTAGGTATTTTTTACCGTGCCTTCTACCACAAAATAAATGAGTTGTCCGATGGGCATTCCGGGATAAATGCGAACCGGTTGCTTGACCGATATTTCCAATGTCCATGTATTGCAATAACCTACATCTCCTTTGCCGGCTGTAGCATGTATGTCGATACCAAGTCTTCCAACACTGGATTTCCCTTCGAGGAAGGGTACGTGGGCATGCGTTTCCGTGTATTCCTCAGTAACACCCAGGTACAGCATGTCGGGATAGAGAATGAAGCCTTCTTCAGGAATAACAATGGTATCAATCTGGTTATGCTTCCTTGCATCGAGAATGCGGTCTTTATAAGTAGCTATGTATTTTCCAAGATGAACATCATAGCTGTTGGAGCCCAACCCTTCCGGTTTAAAGGGTTCAATGAGGATGGTTCCTTTCTCAATTTCTGCAAGTATCTGGCGATCTGATAGTATCATAGTGCTTTAATGTGGGGTGCGAAAATAGAATTTGTAATTGAAATAATGCAGATGGCGGGAAAAGTGGGTGTAGGACAATTCGTATATCTTGTCAAGCAATGGTTGGGGGGTTGAATGGTTGAATGGTTAAATGGTTAAATGGTTGAATGGTTAAATGGTTAAATGGTTGCGGCGAAGCCGATCACTTGCTATTCTGTATTCACTACACTACACTACTTTAATCACTTACTCAAATACTTAATACTCAATACTCAAATTCAACACCCACTAATCTATATCCAATTTGTCGAACACCCGGAAATGAGGAGTATTCGTTTTCATGTTTCATGCTAAGCTCGCATAGAAACCCTTACAAGCTGCTGGTAAAGGATTTAAAAAGTTGCCTATAGTCGTCCGTCCCCTTCTACTCCGCTCAGGGTTCAGCCTCACCGGCGCCCTGAACTCTGCGCACTTCGGCTACGATTAGACTGGAAAAATTGAAGTAACTCCAGCAAATAAATAATTGGAATAGTAAAGTGCATATTAAGCTTAAAGGAGATCACATTTTTATTCCTCAATTTTCCAGGCTATGATGGAACGGTCGTCACTTGCCGAGAGCAGAACCGACTGAGATGGCATCCACAGCAAGCGGTTCACCGAATTGATATGCCCATTGTTTTTGTCCCGATCCAAAGATTTTACCAGTGACAGGTTTTCCGTATTCCAGATCCTTACCGATTTATCACGCGAAGCGGAAGCAATGTATTTATTGTCCGAAATCAATTCCAAATCGTTGATGGTATAGAGGTGTGCTTTTATCTGTTGAAGCAGGTGATTGCTCTTCAAATCATAGCAATAGATTTGTGCATCACGGGAGCCGGCCAACAGTTTTTCCGTACCCGGAAGAAATGCAACAGAGAATACGGAATTAGTGGGACCATGCAGCACAGACTTGACTTTCCAGCGTTGCAAGTCAACAAGGTAGATGCTGTTATCGCTACAGGCTATTGCCATTTCATTGCGGTCAGGGCTAATATCAATCATACGCAAACTCAGCTCGCTGATGGAGAGGGTGCGCTGCAAAGCGTAATCAGCGACAGACCAAACTGAAAGCGTCCCATCTTTTGAAGCTACCAATAGCTGGTTTTGAAAATACTTAATATCAAATATGGACTGTTCATGATAGGTTATATAATGAATCTCCTTCCTGAGATTCAAGTCAATCACATGTAATCCTCCTGACATGGTACCAATCACCAAATGATTCTTTTCAGGTAGCAAAAGCAATGCGAAAACCTGGCCTTCCACTTTTGCAATGGCCGTTGCACTTTCACTATCATGGATGCTGCATTGCACTATGATGCCATCCGATCCGGCAGATAAAAAAGAAGCCGCATCCTGTCCTTGTGCTAAAGCATAAACAGAACCTTTATGAAATGAGAATTTTACCAGTTGGTTGATTTGCAAAAGGAGTTGATTGAGTTGGTGAAGATAGGGACTATATGGCTAGGAGGTTGAATGGTTGAATGGTTGAATGGTTGAATGGTTGAATGGTTGAATGGCTGAATGGTTAAATTGTTAAATTGTTAAATTGCTACATTGCTGTTTGGTCTTGCAGTTAAACAGTTAAACAGTTAAACAGTTAAACAGTTAAACAGTTAAACAGTTAAACAGTTAAACAGTTAAACAGTTAAACAATTAAACAGTTAAACAGTGCAACAGTTCAACCATTCAACCATATAGCCATTCAACAAATCCGAAAAGTTATATTTACAACCTATGGCATTGCTTTTTGCAAAAGAAGTTGCGGAAGAAACCTGGCTGGGCATCTGGCGCATTGAAGAAAGTGCCGATTGGTTCCGCTCGCAAT
Source organism: Chitinophagaceae bacterium (assembly GCA_016704325.1). GTDB lineage: Bacteria > Bacteroidota > Bacteroidia > Chitinophagales > UBA10324 > JACCZZ01. The sequence continues at coordinate 71,380 of JADJAG010000001.1, read as the reverse complement.
TGATGCTTGATGAAAATGAAAATACACTGATTGATGCCATCAAACATCCGCAACGGAAATTGCATTGGTTGTCGAGCAGGGTGTTAATCAGAACCATGATGCAGACAGACCAGTTTATTCATCTGGAAAACGACCTGAACGGCAAGCCTGTCATCCACAATTTTCCCGTAGAACTGTCTCTCTCCCACTCTGCTGACCTTTCCGCATTGCTCATCAGCAAAAAATACAAGGTTGGAATTGATATTGAAAAGATGGATCCTAAAGTGTTACGCATCAAGCATAAATTTATGAGCGCAACCGAGCTGTCATGGGTTTCGACAGAAGATGCCATCGCCCAGCTTTATTCAGTATGGTGCGCTAAAGAAGCGATGTATAAGTTATATGGTGAAAAAAAACTGGATTTTCGGGCGCACCTGTTTGTCGATCGATTTACCTACACAGGAAGCGGAATGCTCAAAGGAAAAATTTCTAAAGGAGCCTACTATGCTGAACCGGATGTTCACTATGAACGCCTTGAAGAATATATGACGGCCTATGTCTTCCAATAATTTTACCTGAAATAGGTAACCGTTACCGTGCCCAGTGATTTTCCCAACTCTTTGATCCACTCATCGAGTTTGATATTTACAATCATGAAGTGGTGTTCATCTTCTTCATTACCGCTCACTGTTTTCAACTGCTGCTGATTTTCCATTTTCATATTCATCAGCTTATGCAACTTGAAATGGTGCAGGGTGCTGACTACATGTTTCTTAAAATTTTTCTGAGGGGTATTCACAAATATCTCATGTTTCTTTTCCCAGTTTTCACTGAGGTTGTATGGAAAAGAAATAATCTCTATGGCAAGATCCCTGAATTTCTGTTCCGCATGGTTGAGAAAAATATGATGATCCACCTTCCCGCCTTGTTTCACCATATCTTCCATCTCATGTATCATCAATTGAAAATCGTGATTGTACAGTGGCGCTTCTTTTAATTCATCCAGCACGAGGTCAATCACTTTTTGTCCATCCTCTAAGGTCTCTTCTCCATATTCCAGCAATAACCGCAGGATACCCATCTCCTGGTAAAAATCTTTTGCCTGCTGTTCCTGCTGTTGTGAATGGTCTTCGGGAACTGACTGCTCATTATAAAGACTATCTGCTTCATAGGCGGGTGCACCGGTTTCTTTTTTGAACTGTCGCCGCTTCACTTTATTGACTTCGGTGATCAGCACCTGCTCACCTACATCAAGCATGCGGCTGCATTCCTTTATCATCACCGAACGTTTAATAGGATCGGGAATTTTAGAAAGCGTTTCCACCACATTTTTGATGGCCTCTGCTTTCTTAAGCGGATCGGTACCAGCTTCGGCAAGAAGCAATTCCGTTTTAAATGCCAGGAAATGTTTTTTGCTGCGGGCAATAAAATCCCGGAAAGCAGCGCTTCCTTTTTTGTGAAGGAAAGAGTCAGGATCTTCACCATCGGGCAATAAGACCACCCTCACATTCACATCTTCCTCTGCCATCAATTCCAATCCACGCAATGCTGCTTTAATACCGGCTACATCACCGTCGTACAGGATGGTGATGTTGTTGGTGAAGCGTTTGATGAGTTTAATCTGTTCCTGTGTTAAGGAGGTACCTGAAGAGGCAACCACGTTCTCTATGCCAGCCTGGTGCATGGAGATGACATCGGTATATCCTTCCGTCAGAAAACATTCATCGTCTTTGCGTATGGCATTTCTTGCATGATAGATTCCATAGACCAGCTGGCTCTTATGATAAATTTCTGTTTCGGGCGAGTTAATATACTTTGGCGCCCTGTCATCTTTCACCATGATACGGCCGGCGAATGCCACCACTTTTCCTGATAAGTTAAGTATGGGAAAGATTACACGGTGGTGAAAAAAATCAATGTCCTTCTCCCCTTTCTCTTTGATCAGTCCTGCCTGACGTAAGAGTTCCTGCCGGTAGCCATTTTTTAAAGCGGTTTTCGTAAATGCTTCCACATCAGACAAAGCATATCCGAGCATAAACTTCTTCACCATTTCATCAGAGAAGCCCCGCTCTTTGAAATAGGACAGCCCGATATTTTTTCCTTCCTCAACCTTAAGCAGGTTATCATGAAAATATTGTTGCGCGAACTGATTAATGATGTACAAAGAATCTTTAACCAGTTTATCTCCCTGCTCTTTAGCAATGTCACCGGTCTCTTCAATGGCAAGATTATATTTCTGTGCCAGGTAACGAAGTGCTTCAGGGTAATTAAATTTTTCATGTTCCATCACAAAACTCACGGAGTCGCCACCTTTGCCACATCCAAAACATTTATAAATGCCCTTTGCAGGAGAAACATGAAAGGAAGGTGTTTTCTCCGTATGGAAAGGACATAACCCAACGAAACTGGCACCTCTCTTCTTCAGGTTCACGAAATCACCTACTACCTCCTCTATTCGGGCAGCAGCTAATATGTCGTCTTTACTTCGGGCGGAGATCATGGTTGGAAAGGTACGAAAGTATGGGTTGGGGTGGATTGGATTAACTGTTGAACTGTTGAACTGTTGAACTGTTGAACTGTTGAACTGCTGAATGGCTGAATGGCTGAATGGCTGAATGGTTGAATGGTTGCATGGTTGCATGACAATTTAACAATTTAACAATTTAGCAATTTAACCATTTAACCATTTAACCATTTAACCAACCTAAATCCCCTAAAAGACCACTGTCACAGTACCCTTCACAGCCACCGGTGCTCCAGGCGTAAAATGTAGTTCAGAGACCGGGGCAGGTTCATCAAATAACCTTGATTCGGTATCAAACTGTGCTTCATTCCATTCGGTATTGGTGATGTTTTCAATGTTAAGTCCTATTCTGAATTTATCCCAATGGTAGGTGAAGACGGCATCCAATAAGAAATAACCTTCTGCAGTTACGGTATTGGTTTCATTTGCAGGCCTGTCGCCCATAAAGCGATAGCGTAAGGCGGCTTCCCAGCCTGCAGCCCGCTTCACGGTAAGTCCGCCGGTTGACGTAATGCGCGGTGCAAGCGGGATGATGTTTCCTTCAGAAAGTTTTTCACCAAAGAAATCCTGCAGCAAAAAACCCCTGGCATAATTCAAATCTGCATCTGCATACAACCAGGGAAGTACCTGGTACCTGCAGGAAACATCAATGCCATTGCGACGGCTTGGGCCATTATCTTCGGTAACACCTTCATCTCCCACATACACCAGTTCATTCTCCAATTCCAGTGTCCATAATGCAACGGAAAACAATAAATCACCCAGCCGGATTTGCGATCCCAATTCTGCACCGGCAGCAAGTGGAAGACGATGATTGTTCCTGTCCTGCACTACACTGCGTGCATCATTGGAATGAAATCCAATGCCTGAATTGAGAAAGAAATGAATGTTATCCTGTGGCGAATAGATGATGTTTATTTTAGGTTCTGCCAATACCTGGTAATTGTATCCTGAAAGATCAGCATGTGCTGTATCTCCTGCAACCAGGTCATCTACGTCGAAAGTGAAGTAATCAATACGCAAACCCAATTCCGCTTTGAACCGTTCGCTGAAGCTGATTTCTTCCCTGATCCAGCCGTTCATATTACGCTCAAAGACGTTGGAGTTGGCTGTAACTGACCTGCGCTTACGGTCAGGCGAATGCCACAACATTACATTGGTACGATCTGATCGGAATCCGGCTCCAATAGTAGTGCTGATCGGTATACTTCCCAGGAATCCATTGATTACGTAGTGCCCGTTGTAGCCGAGAAAAGTCCGGTCGTCGGTTTGTTCAATCATATCCCCATTTAGAGGATCGTTGAGAAAGAATGTAAAGTTGGAGAACAACTTAAAGCGATAGTTTCCAAAATAGAACTGCGAATAAAAATCATGGCCGCCGACTTTTGAATGAAGCTCAAAATTCAGGTTGTTGCGGGAAGTAGTTCCGCCTTCTAAAGTGTCAATGGCTCCAAAGCGATCTATTGATCCATCATTTACAGCCCGTGCGGGAACTTGCCCTGATGCATCCCAGGAAGATCCGAAGCCATTAAAAGAAATACTTGCTGTCGTTTTTTCGCTCAGTTTGATCACATTCTTATTAAACAATGTGAACCGCTGAAAATGCTGGGCTGCATCAAAATAGCTAGGGTTATAAATAAAATCAGCGGCAATATAAGAGCTCACTCCGGATGACTGAAGTGGCATCTGCAGCATCAACAATGCCCTGCTGCCGCTTAATGCACGTTGCGTGGGCACAGTAGTAAGTTCTGTGGTAAAAGAATTTGCATCAAGCTGATTCAACGTATTAAATCGAACCGTTGCACCGGTTGAAAAATCTCCGTTTTGTGCAAAGTAGGGACCCTTGGTGATATCCATATCCTGAACTGTTTCCGGTATCAGGAAGTGAAGATCGGCATAACCCTGGCCATGGCCATGCGACGGCATATTGACAGGCATACCATCTACATAGGTGGCCACATCTGTGCCATGATCGCAGTCGAAACCGCGGACAAATATCTGCTCCGCCTTTCCACCACCGGCATGCTGTGCGATAAAGAGTCCCGGAACCAGCTGCAGCATATCCTGTGCGGAATTTTTAGGACGAAGCTGAAAATCAACCATACTGAGTATCTCAGATGAAGCTGCGGAAACCGGCACATTTCCCTGCACCACCAGGTCGGGCAGATTAATTACTGTGGGAGTTATTGTAATGGATAGCGTTGTTGTCTTTGCCTCTGTTAAACTGAGTCTTGTCTCTCTCAATAAATATTCCTCTTTCTGAAAAACAAGCGTATAGGCTTTAGCCGGAATATTTTCAAAAATAAATTTTCCATTTGCATCCGATGTCGCCTGCAAGTGTTCATCCTTTAATAAAACAGTAACCCCTTCAACTGGATGGTTAGTAATATTATCGGTGATGATTCCTTCCAGGGTTCCTGTATGCGCATTTGCATAAGCCGGGATCAAAAAGCAAATCAAAATTAAAAATGAGTGTAGTAACCATTTCATGGTTGAAATGAATTAAGGGATTAACAGATGGTGTGTATAGAGCAGTTTCGAATCAGGCAAATGAAAGCCCCGAAGAAACAATCGGGGTACTTGCCTGATTACTGCAGGAAAAAATCAGCATAGCGATAAAAATGCCATGTTGGTTTGGGTGTATGACAAATTGCATTTCTCAGCGATAAAATAATACAAGCTCGAAGACGCCAAGACGCCAAAAAAACGTAGCTTATTGATCCTTTGTGATTTTCTTCGCGACTTCGCGTCTTGGCGCTAAAAAAGCAAGGCGCTAAGGTAAACGCTACAGCATTAAGTGCAATTTGTCAAACACCCGTTGGTTTGATTATGATATCAAAGGAACCTTGGTGGCGGCACCATCACGTTGGGATAGAATTGCGAGTTCTTATTTTCTTCACCCTTGAATAAATAAAAACATATTGCAATGCTCATAAATCCAAATAGAAGCTGACCTATTAACGCAGGTGAGAATTGAGGCAGCGTTAAAGGAATGGCAGGTATATTTTCCATAACAGAAACAGCTGCTTGACTGAAGTTTAAAGTAAGGGAAAATGGTGTTTCATTCACCTTATGTTCTTCACTGGCATGATCAACAAATAAGACAATATCCCTAAATGCCGAAGAACCCGTTGTGTTGGTATCTGACAGAAAAACGAATGCATTTACAGCAACTACCAACAGTATACCCACTGCCCTTGACAGCTGCAATAATTTGCATTTTGCTGCAGAACTTAAAATAGGGCTGAACTTCATTTGAGGTGATGCATTTAGCGCACCTACGAAAAATGAAGTTGGGTTGGATTTACATACTCTGAATTATTCTATCATGAAAAGAAGATACATTATCGCTACTGTCCGACTAATGTGGGCTAAAGCCCACCAGGAGCAGGTTTCATCCTAACCCCCTGGGTGGCTGCCGTATGGGTTTCAGCCTAAACCCCGATATTTTTGTCGGACAATAATGATACATTATTTTTTCTTCTCCTTTTTCTCTTCCTGCTTCATTTCCTTTTTCTTCTCATTTTGAATTTTCCGGTTTTCTTTCGACATCACAATGGTCTCCTTTAACCCATCCAAAATTGATTTGATTACGAGATTGACAAAGGCTTTATTCATGTCCCTGTCGGCATGAAACTTCACTTCACGGGCAGGCTGTCCCTCAGCGGGATTAGCAGTGGCTACTGCAGTATTTGCAGCAAATGCAAGCACAGAGTTTCTCCATTTGGCTTCTTCGCGTAATTCTAAAGCAATATTCAGATCATGGTACAAAAATTTCATGTTGCCCTCAGAAAAGGTTTTGTATGCAATGCCTGAAAAAGTGATCTCATCCACTGTGCCTCCATTAATGGCTGCCGGAGAATATGCCTGAATGATGGGATTCAAATCAGGCAAATTGAATTTACCTAATCTGCCATTAAAGCTGAACTCCGGCTTTTGGTAACTAAATCCTAATGTCGCTTTAAAATGAACCTTGTTTTCAAGGTATGCCTCTGCATGAATCACCATGGGCTCACCGGGTGAAAGATTGCTAACATGTTCAACCATTAGTGTGGCGCGGTTTACATTGGCCTTGCCATACGTTCCATCAGGATTGCGCTCCCTGTTCACCAGGTTTACGTTGGTTGCCTTCACTTGCTTTACCAATAGCGGCATAGGGATAGCCATGACTGTCTGTCCAAGGTATTCGGGAAATTTACCGGTGTCCATGGGTTTCGATTTGTCTTTGAATAAGGAAGCAAAAACGGAATCAAGCACAACCTCATCAATAAGCAATTTCTTCTGATAAATTAATGAATCAAAGTTGACACCAAGCAATTGCAATGATCCGACAGAACCGGAAAACTGTGTATTCTGATACTTATATCGTGCCTGCATAGCTGCCTCTGTTATATTCGGCTTGAAGAGTACCTGCTCCAGTTTTATGGATTTATCCTTGTAGTGGAGATCAAATGACTTCATTGCAATATGAAAAACACTGTCGGCTGTTTGCAGATCGAGGTCTTTCAAAACGGTACGCAGATCCGTGAAATCATAAATTAAAGTATCAATGGATTTACGAACTTCCAATGAATCAATCGCTATCCTGAATTCACTGAAACTGGCATGCCTGACCGACTCCTTCTGTAATTTTCCTTTCGCACCTTCAATGGATATATCAATATGTTTGTAAGAAATAACATCATACCCTGTTAGCTGACTAATCAGGAGATCCTGCAGGGAAATATTAAATTTCTTAATACTGAATTCCCGTTCCTTCGCCAAATTGACGACTTCAAAGGAGGCATCAACCAATTCAAACTCCTTTAACAAGAATGAGCCCACCGGACTTTTAGCGTCTTTAGCCACAGTCGTATCGACATGCGTAGTATCTCTGAATGGAAAAAGAATGGGAATATCATCAGTTATGAATAAAGAGACAGAGGGCTCCGCTATCTCCACGCGATCAAGTTTGAGGATGTTGGATTTCAACAAGGTGAAAATCTCCACATTGGTCAACAAAATTTTGTTCGTCTTGAGTTTTAATGAAGTGTTGATATAAGGATAATTACGAAGCGGAACTTCCCTTGGATGAAATTGAACATCATATACCTTAATATTTCCCAGGACTAAATTGACACTCAACCTCTCAAACTTCAATTCATATACTTCCGATATTGAAGTAGAATTGAAATTTTTCAACAATGCAGCGGTTAGCAAACTGTTAAAACGGATGTAGACAATAAAAATGATAACTGAAAAGAACAGTAAAATTCCACCTAAAATCCATAACAACTTCTTCTTTCCTGACCGTTTCACTTTTGGTTTATTTGTATCTGTTTCCATTATATTATGCTATTTTTTTAAGTTATTCTTTCACTAATGTCCGACTAATGTGGGCTAAAGCCCGCCAGGAGCGGGTTTCATCCTATAACCCCACGCTGAAGCGTGGGGTTATAGGATGCACGCCAGTATTGAGTTTCAGCCTAAATCCCAATATTTTAGTCGGACAATATTGTTATTCTTTGTAAGATTTCACCGGTTCACTTGTTTTCACTATTTCTGTCAATTATTGCTTTTTCTTTTAATCAAGGTATTTCTTAAAAAGAAATAACGGCAACCTGTTTCCACAGTCCATTGATAACGAGGGGCGAAATCGCCAAACAGGCCCACTCCCGTATGAGCCCACAAGTTAATGCGTTTTGCGGGAGCATAAGCTACCCTTCCTTCGAGATTCATCGATGCACCTCCATGCACATAATCCACATACAATTCAGGTGCAAAAACCGTCCATACCCTTCTTGACCAGGAGTACAGTAAAATGCCCTGTAATTTTGAAAAACTCACCGGTTCTCTTGCTTCATCACCGCTGAAAGAAATGGCCTCCTGGAAAACAAATGCCAGCAACATTCTTTTGTCCATCACCGCTGTGGTGTAGGTGAACATTGGCAGCAGTATGTTTTTTCCGGTACCCAGCAAGGGTGATTGTGCTGTATTTAAGCTGATCTCCATGGATGCAGTGATGGCGGATTTTTTTGTTTGAAGGAATTTGTATCCCAGCAAACGAAATGAAATATCGCCTAATCCAAACTGCTTAAAGTTATTGGGTGAATCAAAAGAATTGTACACAACAGGTACATCCAGTCGCGTCGTAAACCTTTTCCCAAGCTTCACTACTGTTCGCAAGGTTGTTTGATTCAGGTTGAACTCGTTGCCATTTCGGTTGTAGTGTTGCAACTCGCTGAAAAGTTCGGCGCGGGTAAAAAACTGCGATGGATCATCTGCGGCAGTATTGGAAGTTGTGCTGACAGTGGTGTCTGTTGAAATTTGTCCATGCACAAAGCCTGAAACAAACATCAAACAAAACAAAGCGGTTAACTTTTTCAATGCAGTACAATTAGGCAGTTAAGCTGCTTGTAAAGCTAATGAAGGAATTAACTGGTAGTAAAGATTTTGATAGGGTTGAAAAAAATCCGGTCACTGAGCGGAGCCGAAGTGCCGGATTTTTTGAAATTGGTCTAGAATTTTTTGCGCCCTTCGGCTACGCTCAGGGTCCAAAAAAAAAAAATCCGGTCACTGAGCGGAGCCGAAGTGCCGGATTTTTTGAAACTCTTTCGATAATTTTTGCGCCCTTCGGCTACGCTCAGGGAGCAAAAATGCATCCTTCGGCTTCGCTCAGGGTCCAAAAAAAATTGCGCCTACATACCCTTCAACCGCTCTTCCATCAACCTGATCTTCTCCTGCGCATCATCGGCTTTTTTCTTTTCATTGGAAATAACTTCTGCGGTAGCTTTTGAAATAAACCGTTCATTATCGAGCTTCTTCATCACCGATTCAAGGAAGCCACGTTGATAGGCCAAATCCTTTTCAAGACGTGATTTTTCACCGGCAGTATCAATTACATTCGGTGACTCAAGAAAAAATTTATCCGTGGCCACCAGAAAGGGAATGGTATTGCCCGGATCTGAATGGGTTACTTCAATGGCTTTGATGCCGGAGAGTTTCATGATAATTGCTGAAGTGCTTTGGCTGAGCTGAATGGATGCATATAAATGCAGTCTCTCTTTCGGCTTAATCTGATTTTTATTCCTGATATCCCGAATAGCGGTGATGATGGTCTTGGCCTTTTCACCTTCCATGATAGCATGCTGATGTACCACTTCCGCAACCGGAAATTTAGAAACGGTGATGAAATCATCTTCCTTTCTATCCCTGATAAGCTGATAGATCTCTTCCGTAATAAATGGCATAACAGGATGCAACATCTGCATCAGTTTTTCGAGAAATCCGATGGTCTTATTATAAGTATAACTGTCAATGGGTGCACCGAATTCCGGCTTAACCATCTCCAGGTACCACGAGCAGAAATCGTCCCATATCAGCGAATACAACACCTTGAGTGCAGCCGATAATTGAAAGTCGGCATACAATCTTTCCATTTCTTCCAGTGATGCATTCAGTTTCGCTTCGTACCAGGCAATAGCATTTTCATTTTCACGTCCATCCTTGGTTTCCCAACCCTTTATCAACCTCAGTACATTCCAAAGTTTGTTGTTGAAATTGCGGCCCTGTTCAATCAGCTTTTCATCAAACAATAAATCATTTCCAGCAGGTGATGCGATCAGTATTCCAAATCGTACCGCATCAGCGCCGTACTTATCAATCAGTTCCAGCAGGTCGGGAGAATTGCCCAGCGACTTCGACATCTTTCTGCCCTGCTTATCACGAACGATACCCGTGAAGTACACCTGATCGAATGGTTTTTCTTTTTGGTATTCATACCCACTCATGATCATGCGCGCTACCCAAAAGAAAATAATCTCGGGAGCAGTTACCAATGTCTGTGTTGGATAATAGTACTTCACTTCCGGATTACCCGGATTGCTCAATCCTTTAAAGACTTCAAACGGCCATAACCAGGAAGAGAACCAGGTATCCAACACATCCTCATCCTGTTTCAAATCGTTGATCGTTATGTCCGCCGTCCTGTCTCCTGATTCCTGGTTCAATAAAATCACCGCTTCTTCCGCAGTCTCCGCCACTGCAAACTTGCCATCAGCAGTGTACCATGCCGGAATCCGATGTCCCCACCAAAGCTGACGGCTGATACACCAGTCGCGGATATTTTCCATCCAGAGGCGATAGGTAGTTTTAAACTTTGAAGGATAGAATTTGATTTCATCATGCATTACGGCTTCCAGTGCAGGTTGTGCCATTGTTTTCATGCTGCACCACCATTGCATGGAGATACGCGGCTCCACCACAGCATCTGTTCTTTCAGAAAAACCAATCTGGTTTGTATAATCTTCCACCTTTACCAGGTGGCCATGCGCCTCCAGGTCTTTCACAATATTTTTTCTGCATTCGAAACGATCCTGGCCGATGTACAGTTTCGCGGCAGCACTCATCGTACCATCATCATTGAGGGTATCGATTACTTCAAGGCCATGTTTCAGTCCGAGGTTGTAATCGTTCATGTCATGCGCAGGAGTCACCTTTAATGCACCGGTTCCGAAATCACGCTCTACATATTCATCGGCGATAATGGGAATACGGCGGTTGAGCAAGGGAACAAAAGCAAATTTCCCCACGAGGTTTTTATAACGGTCATCATCCGGATGCACACAGATGGCTGTATCACCCAAAATAGTTTCCGGACGAACCGTGGCAATGGTAATGTATGCAGCTTCCTCCTGCATAGTGTCCAGCTTATACCGGAGAAAATAGAGTTTAGACTTCACCTCCCTTTTAATCACCTCTTCATCACTCAACGATGTTTTGGCTTTCGGATCCCAGTTGATCATCTTATTGCCACGGTAGATCAGTCCCTTATTATACAGATCGATGAACACATGTATAACGGAACGATAATAATCATCATCCATCGTGAAGGTGGTTCTGTTCCAGTCGCAGCTGCAGCCCAGCTTGCGGATCTGCTTCAGGATGATGCCACCGTACTTATCACGCCACTCCCAGGCATACTTCAAAAATTCATCTCTCGACAAATCATTCTTTTCAATACCCTTTTCCCGAAGCATGGCCACTACCTTTGGCTTCTGTAGAAATAGAAGCATGATCCGTTCCAGGCACCCAGCAGGCATTTTTGCCCATCATGCGCGCGCGGCGGATACAGATATCCTGAATGGTATTATTCAATGCATGACCCATGTGCAGCACGCCTGTCACATTGGGCGGAGGAATCACGATGGTATAAGGTTCACGGTCATCCGGCTTCGATTCAAACAAACGATGTTCCATCCATCGCTCATACCAGCGATCGTCTAATCCGGCAGGGTCAAATGTCTTCGATAACTCCATGTGCTCACAAAATTGAGTTGCAAAAATAATCGTTGGATTGAAGGAATGGGAAGGAAGTTTGAAAATGGGGTTGGAATGCTAAATGGTTGAATTGCTGAATTGCTGAATGGCTAAATTGCTAAATGGCTGAATGGCTGAATGGTTGAATGGTTGAATGGTTGAATGGCTAAATGGCTAAATGGCTAAATGGTTGAATTGTTGAAATATGTGTCGCTTCGGAGAGACTTAAAACTTCAAAACCGACTTCAACCTTTCAGAATAAAATTCAAACTTCAAAATCCATTCTCAAAGCGCTTAGTGTATCAGGGATTGCTTCAAGAAAATCGACAGTCATACTTCGAAGCAAGTCCTGCATCAGGCAACACTTCAACCCGCAGTACTCGCAATGACGGTATTCCGTGCCGTCATTGTAAACAAAACAACCATTACTTCATCTGACGACTTCCATACTCCGGTATCCGCTGTACCCACCCTGCATTATCTTCAGCATATAAAAACCTATGGGTAACTGCGAAACATCGAGTAGGTAAGTGGCGTCACCGATCTTTGTTTCCATGGTATGTTGTGCCACTTGTCTGCCGGAAAAATCCAACACAGAAACCACCAGTTCACCTGGAATACTTGAATGAATTGGAATGCCGGCAATGTCTCCTGTAGGATTGGGATAGACAGCACCCACAGACCAATTTTCCATACCGGTTTCCTGAACTGCAGATTGTATTTGTATATCCAGGAAATAAAAATCAATAGAATCAGGAAATCCCCCGACGGTTGTGCCAAATGTATCTGACACAAAAGTGGTGACATACACTTTTAACGGATGAATGCCAACATCAGCTGCCGTTGCCGTGCCGCTGATAGCTGCGCATCCATTCTGACCACCAAGCAGCGTGCAGGATGGGACATTGCAGGCCAGTGAAAATCCGGGTGGCAAACCGGTGTAACCCGTAATGATCAGCGAATCTACCAACAGCGAAAGCGGAATGCCGTAAAACTCCACTACAGTATCAAGCGGCAGCTTGAAATAAATGATCTGCTCATACGGAATGTCCACATACACGGTGGAAAGTGTATCCGGTTCAATACCGGTAAGCGGATCATTATTGGGTGTGCATTGTGCCTTTGCATTATCAATGGAAAAAACGAATAGACCGGTGAGAAAGAGTAGTTGTAAAAATTTATGGTGCATGGCTAAAATTTTTGAGTTCAATCAAATATAAGCATAGTTGGAAGACTAAAAAATGGAGTGTAGGTTGAATGCACCTTTGCGGACCGGAATTGCCTGTAGTCATAGAACCACTCCATCGAAAGGTAACTTTCCTTTTATCAGGGGATTGCTTCCCGAAGAAAAATCGGGACAGGTCATACTGCGGAAGCAAGTCCGTAGCATCAGGCAACACTTCAACCCGCAGTATTCGCAATGACGGTAATAATGACCGTCATTGCGAAACGGTAATAATGACCGTCATTGCGAATCCGCCAAAATCACTTTTGGAATAAAGGATAATGTTCATGGCGGATGAAGCAATCCCCCCGCAACAATCCATTCTGGAAAGAATTCGTAGCCTGCATTCACATCCCATCACCCATCCATTTATCTCCCATTCATTAATTCATTGGGTGTATGACAAATTGCACCTATTACTCATTGGGGAATCCTTAGCTCATTTTTTTTAGCGCAAAGACGCTAAGCCGCTAAGAAAATCACACAGAATAAATTGCAATTTTACTTTTCTTGGCGTCTTTGCGACTTCGCGCTTGTATATTTTTATCGCCAGGAACTGCAATTTGTCATGCACCCATTTCATTAATCCATTACCATCATGTTAAATAAAAAATTACATTTACTTTCCAACTCCAAAATCCCCTGCGCATGAAAAAGTTTGCCATACTCTGCCTCTCTGTTACCCTCCTCTCCTTCTCTTCCTTTGCTGTAGTTCGTACCACTGCCTCCTCCGGCGATTGGAACAATAATTCCACCTGGGGCGGAACCATACCGCTGGCCGGTGATGATGTAGTGATCAGCAGCGCCCATACTGTCACGATCAACATTAACCCAAACAGCATAGTGAATGTAACCGTGAATGGCATACTGCGATGGGATGCAACCGGAACTGCCCGCACCTGGACAGTCACCGGTTCCTTCACGGTAAGTGGTACAGGAAGCTTTACCTGCATTACCCCGGGAACAGCTACCACACATGCCTTCAACTATAACGGTGCTTCCTTCACCAACAACGGAACCGTGAACCTGGTAAACGGCACCAACAAATGCAATATGGTAATCGGTGGTTCTGTGACCCAAACTATCGGTGGTACCAATACCCTCAACCTCAATAAACTCACCCTCAACAATACCGGTGGAAAATTTGTGATAGACTATGGAGACGGCATCTTCACACCTTCTGAAACCGCACCTACCAAATTGAATGTAGGCGTAACTACAGCCGATACCATGGTTATTAAACAAGGTTTGTTGGTTGGTTGTGCAACCAACAATGCAACCATCTCTCATTCCTTCGCCAACTTCAAGATGGGCAGCGGTACAGCAAAAATTACTTCCAGCGTCAATGTCTTTACTTCGATAGTAACACTTACCGTGAATACGGCTTTGATACTAAATGATGCCACCAACTCCAATGTCAGCATGACGGTAAACGGCTCCTTCACCTCTCCTGCCATGTCGCAGTCCAATGCGGCCTCCGCTTTTGGCGTAATGGGACCGAATTGTTTTGGCGGTGCAGGCAATGCCACTACCGTTACCATCAACGGCGACTGGCTGATGACTGACATCTTTGTGTTTGTAGGCAACACGAAGGTTTTCGGAGGCACGGAGCCCAAAAATCCTGTGATCAACTTATCAGGAAATGTGGATTGGGCCAGCACCGAAACACATACCATCGACCTTCCCTTTACTTCCGACGACTTCTATGTACAAACCACCTTCTTCGGCTTGTTTGATGCGCAGGGGGCTTTCCCACAGTTCAACCTCAATGGTGGTTCTGTTATCGCTCCAAAAACTTTAAACGTAGCCTTCGATGTATATGATGGTGAGGTACAGTCATCGAGTCCATTGGGTTCTGAAACGCTGGCACAGATCTCCGAATCCATGTCGAACTGGACGGTAAACGGCCACTGGAAGATACTCAACGGTTCCAGCCTTGCTGTACATTCCGACAACACCCTTACCATCAACGGCTCCTTGCGTATTGCAAATGGCGGCGAAGTGGCAGGCTCTGAAACAGAATCGGAAGACCTCGGCTATGTGCCTACCGTTGGACCCACCATCGTGATGGGTGGAAGTGGCGTTATTTATGTAGAGAACAGCTCCGGACTTGGCAAAGGTTTGCTCACCGAAGCCGCTGCTGCAGTCGCTTTTAAAAACCGAACCTCCGACATCGACTGGAACCTCGGCGGCATCAGCAGCGCAGGCACGGTAGAATATGCGGCAGCCGGTGCGCAAACCATTACCGACAGAACTTATAACCATCTGATCACTTCCGCCAGCGGTGCCAAAACAATGGCCAATGCCATCTCAGTAAATGGAACCCTCACCATCGGCACAGGCACTTCGATTGCCAATGGTGGTTTTAACTGCACTACTTCAGGTGCTATCGTGAACAATGCAACCCATACCGGCAGCGGAAAAATAATTTTAGGAGGCAGCACCAATCAATCCCTCAGTGGTACAGGCAGTGATTGGGGCAACCTGCAACTGAACAACAGTGCAGGAGCCACCTGTTCCAACAATGTGAACACTTCCGGCACCATCAACTTTGATGCAGGGTTGCTCACCACCAATGCAAGTGCTAAGCTTACTTTCACCACAGCAGGCACTTATACAGGAGGCAACAGCAACAGTTTTGTAAATGGCCCGGTGTCGAAGACCGTGAATTCCACTACAGAATTTGTTTTTCCTACCGGGAAAAATGCCACCTACCGACAGCTTGGTATTCAACCTGCGGCAGCCACCGGTTCCACCTTTACCGCAGAATATTTTGATGCCCCTTATGTGAATACCACTACCGTTGATGCTCCGCTGATTGCTGTTTCCGACCTCGAATATTGGCAGATGGACCGCAGTGGTGGCGCTGTAGATGCTGCAATCCGTTTATACTGGGGCGCAAGCAGCGGCTTTGCCGATACACTGGGACTTCGCATAGCACGTTGGGGCGGCACCAAGTGGGCAGAAGTAGCGAAATCCACCTCCACCGGTGATGCCACTTCAGGCAACATACAATCTATTAATACCAGCTCTTTCAACAAGCCATTCACTTTTGGCCGCGTAGCAGTTCCGAGTGATAATACCATCAGTACCGATGCATTGGCAGGAAGCACCTTCTGTCCTGAAGTACCCTTAAATGTGCCCTTCACTTCTGTAGGCACCTTCAATGGCGGCAATGTATATTCGGCAGAACTTTCTGATGAAACCGGCGACTTCACTTCACCCACAGCAATCGGAACCCTGGCCTCTGCAGCTAACTCCGGCAATATCTCGACAACCTTACCCGAATCAGCCATTGCAGGCACCGCCTACCGTGTGCGCGTGGTGAGCAGCGATCCGGTAGTTACCGGAACCGACAACGGCAGCAACTTTGAAGTGCAGGCCTGTCCCAAGCCGACAGGAGTAGGCTCCGGAAGCGTTACCGCCTCCTCCGCCACCATCTCCTGGAACACCATGTCATGTGCCGCGAAATACAAGGTGCAGTACCGTGTAGTGGGCAACCCTACCTGGACAAAGGTAAATGCCACCACCACCAATAAAACACTGAACAGCCTGTTGGCCAGCACCAACTATGAATACAAGGTGCAAACATTCTGTACTACCAGCGGTTCTACCAAATCGAAGTTTACGGGGGTGAAGACATTTACGACCCTTGCTGCCAAACAAACTGCATCACTCACGCTCAGCAACGGAGCCTTTACCATGTACCCTAATCCTGCCACCAATCTAGTAACCCTTGAAGTACAAAGCACAGGCAACTCCGCTGCTACCTTACGCATAAGCAACATCGTAGGCCAAAGTCGTATATCCCTGCCACTGAACCTTTCCGAAGGCATCAATCAGGTGGTAGTGCCGGTTAAAGAGTTGCCTGCGGGGATGTATTTGGTGGAGGTGAAGGTTGGGGAGAAGGTGTTTACGGAGATGTTGGTGAAGGAATGAGAGAAGGAGGATCACTCCTCCTTCAATTACGTACTTATTTTTTTGGCTTGGGAGCAGGTGAAGGAGGGTTATTTCCTCTTCCACGCCCTGAAGGTTTTCCAGTTGTACTTGGCTTGTTAACTGGTTTCGTTGATTTTGCCATTTTTAAAATTTAAAGTTTTGCTTACTCTATTTGCTTTTCAGCATCCGCACCTTAAGTTTAAAGGGACCTAAGGGTTAACCCTTGAGTCTAAATTAGTGTTTTTTTTAAATTATGAAATTATTCATTAAGAAAACAAAACTAGTCACTGTAACAATTAAGTTAGAGCAACAGAAATTTAATTTAGTGCAAAATGAATTATTGCTTGGCTAACAATCTAAAGCCCTAACGATAGATACAAATAATAAATTGAAAGCAATATAATATGAACACCGCTGTACACAACAAATCCATTTCCTTTATTTGGTCCATTGCAGACGATTGCCTGCGTGATGTATATGTTCGGGGCAAATACCGTGATGTAATATTACCGATGGTTGTTCTTCGGAGGTTAGATGCTTTACTTGAACCTACCAAAGAGGCAGTAATGGAGGAATTGGCTTTTCAAAAAGATGAAGCCAAATTTACCGAATGGGATGAGAACGGTTTAAGACAAGCTTCCGGATATGTATTTTATAATATCAGTCAATGGACTTTACAACGCCTTCACGACACTGCTACTAACAACCAGCAAATTCTTCAGGCTAATGTTGAAGACTATTTAAATGGCTTTAGTAATAATGTAAAAGAGATCATTGAAAAGTTCAAACTCAAAGCACAAGTAAGGCATATGGCATCGAAAGATGTTTTACTCAATGTATTGGAGAAATTCACTTCACCTTATATTAACCTTACTCCTTTTGAAAAGAATGATCCTGATGGAAGAAAACTTGCTCCATTAACGAATTTGGGAATGGGCTATGTTTTTGAAGAACTCATCCGTAAATTCAATGAAGAAAATAATGAAGAAGCTGGAGAACACTTCACACCTCGTGAAGTAATTCACCTGATGACACACATTATTTTTGAACCTGTTCAGAAGAAGCTTCCTCCTGTTATTACAATTTATGATCCGGCATGTGGGAGTGGTGGAATGCTTACGGAATCACAAAACTTTATAAAGGACGAAGAAGGAGAAATCCAGGCAAAAGGTGATGTGTATTTGTATGGCAAGGAAATAAACGATGAGACCTACGCCATTTGCAAATCGGACATGATGATCAAGGGCAACAATCCTGAAAATATTCGGGTGGGCTCTACCCTTTCAACAGATGAGTTTGCCGGAACAACTTTCGACTTCATGCTTTCTAATCCGCCCTATGGCAAGTCCTGGGCAAGTGATTTAAAGTATATCAAAGACGGCAAAGACATTATTGATCCTCGTTTTCAAATCAAGCTCAAAGATTATTGGGGCAATGAAGAAGATGCGGATGCAACGCCGCGCTCTTCTGATGGACAATTGCTGTTTTTAATGGAGATGGTTAGCAAAATGAAACCTCTCCAAAAAGGTCAAATGGGTTCTCGTATCGCCTCGGTTCACAATGGGAGCAGTTTGTTTACAGGTGATGCAGGCGGAGGCGAAAGCAATATCCGCAGGTATACTATTGAGAATGATTGGCTCGAAGCAATTGTACAATTGCCAAACAACTTGTTTTACAATACCGGTATCACCACTTATATCTGGATAGTGAGTAATAACAAGTCTCCTAATCGTAAAGGGAAGGTGCAATTAATTGATGCAGGACTACTGTTCCGTAAACTGCGAAAGAATCTGGGAAACAAAAACTGTGAATTTGCTCCTGAGCATATTCGCGAAATTGTTTCTGTATATAACGAGATGAAGCTGATTGAACGAAAGATAAATCTGCACACCAAAGAAGAAGAAGGCATTGCTTCGCAATTGTTTGACAATACAGATTTTGGTTATTACAAGGTAACAATTGAACGCCCTAAGCGGTTGAAAGCACAATTTACTGAAGAACGCATTGTAGAGTTGCGTTTCGATAAATCACTTCGTGAACCAATGGTTTGGGCTTACGAAACTTTGGCGATAAAGTGTATACTGAACTGGCCAGGCATGAAAAGGAAATTTTAGAATGGTGTGAAAAGCAGGAACTGAATCTTAATACTAAACAAAGCAAAACATTAACAAACTCTGCTACATGGCAAAGACAATTAGAATTAATGCATTCTGCCACGGAATTGATGCTCATTATTGGTACTGATGAGTACAACGACTTCAATATTCTCAGGAATAAAGTGGATGACGTATTAAAAACAAAAGAAGCCAAACTATCTGCTCCTGAAAAAAATGCAATTCTTAATGCTGTAAGCTGGTATGATGCAAATGCCGAAAAAGTGCTAAAAGGAACGGTAAAATTAGTAGGAGATAAATTGTCACAATTGCTTCAGCATTTAGGTTGTAAAGAAAACCAGTTGGCAGATTACGGATACTATCTATCTGAAAAAAATGGTGAATACTTGGAATACGAAACCGAAAGTGATTTACGTGATAATGAAAATGTACCACTTAAAGAAAACATTCACGATTATTTTTTACAGGAGGTGAAACCTCATGTTTCCGAAGCATGGATAAACATAGATGCAACTAAAATTGGCTACGAAATAAGTTTTAATAAATACTTCTACCGCCATAAACCATTACGCACTATTGAAGAAGTAAGCACTGATATTTTGCAACTGGAACAAAAAAGCGATGGCTTAATTCGTGAAATATTAAACTTAGCCTAATGGAAGCACTGATGGATAAAGTAATAATAAAAAGATATGCTTCTTACAAAGATTCAAATGTCGCATGGCTTGGGGTAATTCCAACTCATTGGAAAATCGAAAAAGGAAAGTGGTTATTTACTAAGCAAGAAAGGCCGGTTAGAAATGATGATGGAATTATTACCTGTTTTAGAGATGGAGAAGTTACTCTTCGCACTAATAGAAAAACAGATGGATTTACGATCGCATTAAAAGAACACGGTTATCAAGGAATTCGTAAAGGGGATTTAGTAATTCACAATATGGATGCTTTTGCTGGCGCGATTGGAGTTTCTGATGCAGATGGCAAATCGACTCCAGTATATTCAGTTTGTGCACCTCGCATACTTAATCATGTTAATCCTTATTATTACGCCTACCTTCTAAGGGACTTAGCTAAAAGTGGTTTTATAGAATCATTAGCTAAAGGTATAAGAGAACGTTCAACTGATTTTCGGTTTAATGATTTTGGACTACTTCTGTTGAATGTCCCTCCCAAAGAAGAACAAACCGCCATTGTCCAATTTCTAAAACGTAAAACAGTTTTAATTGATCAAGCCATTGGCATCAAAGAAAAACAAATAGAATTGCTCAAAGAGCGGAGGCGAATACTCATACACAAAGCTGTTACCCGTGGCTTAAACCCCAATGTAAGACTAAAATACAGTGGCGTAGAATGGATTGGAGAGATACCCGAAAATTGGAAAGTTTTACCTGGCTTAAGATTCTTTAAAGAGAACAAAGTAAATAACATTGGAATGAAAGAAAATGTAGTTCTATCATTGAGCTATGGAGAAGTAATTATTAAGCCAATTGAAAAGTTGGTAGGTCTTGTACCTGAATCATTTGAAACTTATCAAATTGTTCATCCCCATGATATAATTATTAGAGGTACCGATCTGCAAAATGACAAAACAAGTTTAAGAACTGGTTTAGCTAAAAATGATGGAATAATTACGAGTGCGTATATAAATCTTGGAATAACCAATGGAACTAATCCAGAACTTCTTCATTACTATTTACATGCTTTAGATATAACCAAAATTCTATACAAATTCGGTTCAGGCTTAAGGCAGAATTTGAGTTTCGATGATTTTAAAAGGTTGCCTATAGTTGTCATTCCTTTGGATGAACAAATTCAAATTGTAGAATACCTCAGGATGATAGAAGTAAAAATCAAAAAAGCAATTTCCTTAAAAGAAAAAGAAATAGAAAAACTGAAAGAATACAAAGCCACATTAGTAAATAGTGCGGTAACAGGTAAAATAAAAGTATGTTAGTATGGCAAAACATTTCGCAATAGTCGCTAATGAAAAAGGAGAACCAATCCGTTTTCCTTTTAAGCCATGGGTTAGAGAACACTTGTCTGAATTGCCTCAGATTTCCCTCAAGAAGGAACAACACGGGTATTCAGAACAAACCTTCTGCGCTTGGGTTGGAAAAAAGTAGAAGGAACCGATACAGTATATGTAATTAAACCTGATGCTAATAACAGTACTGAATATGTAAAGGATTATTTGGAAGACTTAGAAACCGAAATAGAGGAATCTGAGGATGAAAGTGAAGAAGCAGAGGAAGTGACATTCACATTAGAGCGAGACTTGCAAGAAGCATTAAGGAGAAATATTCGGTCTCTTGAGCAAGGACTTGAAATAACAGATGGCGGACAGGAGAGACATACAATTGCAGGCTTTGTTGACATCACTTCATGTGATGCTCAAGGTCGCATCGTAGTTATTGAACTGAAAGCACCAATCGCAAAACCCGAAGTAATTGCTCAAACACTTGCGTACATGGAAGCTGTACAAACAGAGGACAAGAAAGAAGTGAGAGGAATTATTGTTGCAAGCGACTTTGCTGACAGAGTAAAATTGGCGGCAAGACAAATCCCAAATCTTAAGCTGGTAAAATACTCTATTCAATTCAACTTTAATCTTATCGATTGAGAAACTCTTAGGAATGACTGATGAAAGAAAGATAACTGCAGCACTTGATAGAAACAAAGCTACCGAAGATGCTGAGCTGGAATCAAAGAAAGCGGATAACAAGCAACACGCTGATAAACTTCTTCGTGGGTTTGAAGATATTGATTCCTCATCAGCTAATCGTGCAGTTTGGGAGCTTGTTCAAAATGCTTGTGATCTTACCTCGAAGTGTGAAGTAATCATTGACTATAGTAACAACGGGTTTTCGTTTTCTCATAATGGAAAACCGTTCACTTCAGCAACCCTCATTTCTCTTATTAAGCAAGTGAGCAGTAAATATGATGGAGACGAAGTAGGAAAATTTGGTACTGGATTCATAACAACCCATGCCTTCGGACGAAAATTCAAGATTGACTCTCTGCTCGAAGTCAGCGGTCAGTTTCTTAAGGTCAAGGATTTTTTGATTGATAGAAGTCCAAAGGAATGGAAGAGTCTTGTTAGCAATATCATTGAGCAGACAGATAGGGTCTATGAACTCATTAAAGGGGGTGAAATAGTTGACAGCACCAAGGCATCAACAACCTTCACGTTCATTCCGGAAAGCAAAACACAGCAAGAAAGCATCAAAACATCAAGCCTCAGTCTGCTTAATTACGCACCAATAGTATTAACATTGAATGATAGATTGGTTTCTGTGGAAGTCATTGATGAAGCCGGCACTTCAATTACTTACACAAAAGAGAATAAGGTACCTGAGAAAGGCATATATAAAACAACAATAAAAACCAGCAATGATGCGATTGAAATCTATTCCTTACGCGATGAGTCCAACGACATTGAGGTAATCTTACCAATATCAAAGAATAATGAAGCAGTTCCGTTTGCCGATAATGTAGCAAGACTGTTTTTGTATTATCCCTTGATCGGGACAGAAAATTTTGGCTGCAATTTTCTGATACACTCTAAGAACTTCGCGCCAATAGATGAAAGAAATGGGATTCATTTAAGAAGTACAAATGAACAAGTTCAAGAGAGCGAGAAGGCTAATCAAAAATTGATAACAAGAGCCTCAGAAATTATTTTTGAGTATGTTCAAAAATATGCGAAAGAAACGCTCAATCCGATTAATCTTGCTAGGATAAATTTCAAAGTGACGAGCGACAAGCCTCTCCTGAATCAATATTTCCAGGAATTAAAAACAACTTGGATAGTTCAGTTCAAGACATTCTATTTGGTTGAAACGGCAACGGATCACATTGAACCATCAGCTACAGCCTTTCTTGACGCAGAACTCCTTAAAGAAGAAGATTCGTACGCTGCTATTTACAAGCTCTCAGAAAAGTTTTGGAAGAATATTCCCAGAAGGGAAGTAGCAAAAGATTGGACAACTTTAGTTGGCGAGTGGAACGTCGAATCTGATACCTACAAAAAGATTGGGGACCTTGTTTCCGCAATTCAAACTTCTGGAAAGTTGTCTGCGATTGATGCAGATGAAGAGTTGAAGACATTCTATCAATATCTCATCAATCAAGAACATGGTGCACTCTTCAACAATTATAAATTACTTCCAAACATCAAAGGTGACTTTAGGCAATTAACAACTGGATTGAATAGCAGGTTAAACTTGCCTGACGTTTTGATTGAAATAGCTGATGTCATATTACCTGACATTTCACAGCGTCTTGTACATCTGGATTTCAAATTCAATCTGAAGTTTACAGCTTATTCAAGGAAAAATTATGCTACAGAAATAAATGATTACATATCAAAGCAGATTGGAGAAAAAACTACAGGTAAGGATGTCAGAAAAAAATTCCTGATTCAACTAATAAAGTATTGTAAAATTTCAACTTCACCTGATTCAGTTAGTGTTCCAAATAGAATGATGAAGCTGATCAGCAGGTATTATAATCGCGGTGAGGATTTATTTGCTATTGAAACAATAGCCGAAGATATACTTGAGATTAGATCGCCACAAATGAAACTCCTGCAATTGTTTCTGAATGATGTTAGCCAACAGGAACCAGAGTGGGTGGGAAATCATCTTACGTTCTTACATGAGATTATTGAGACGGGAGGCAACTATGTTGAATACAAAAAACTATTTCAGACCATGTCGGTCTTCCCAAATCAACTAAATGAACTCTCAAGCCAGAATTTCCTGCAGAATGAAGAAAGTATTCCGCATGAAATTAAGAATTTGTATGACAAAGTGATAAAGCCAAAGTACCCAATAAGGGGCAAGTTTAGTTCATCCCGATTTTGCTAACTTGCTTGAAAACAAAGAAAAAGAACAGTGCGTAGTTTGACAGATAAAATCGAAGCGGCTTTCTCAGCGGATGGACAATATACAAGTATTAATGAGCACCCATTTAAAAAAGAAATTCTTGAAATTATTAAAAGAATTAGCAGTGATGAAAATTGGAACCATTACTTTCCTATATTAAATGGTAAGCGAGCTAATGTCATGTTGGATCGAGTTACGGACGAAGAGATTAAGAGCGATGTTTTTTCAATTGTAAGTCTTGAGCCTTCTGAAATCAATAAACTCGGTGTGCTTGCAAGAAATGAAAATCGAGATCGGATTATTGAATTAGGGTTGAGAGAGTTCGAGGATGAATCCAAAATGAATTCTGATTTTCAATTCAAACACGCTATTGGAAAACGAATCGAAACCCTGATAAGAGAAAAGTTAGAAAAGAATTAGAGAATTTGTCTCTTGAGGTTAAAGATGTCCAAAATGGTCAGGACATAGTAATAAGTAGGAATGAAGAGGAAATATATTACGTGGAAGTAAAATCAAGATGGATCTCTGCTAATTCTATCACAATGAGTATGCCTCAATTTACAAACGCAGCCACTAATAAAAATAAGTACTCACTCTGCTGTGTAGAAATGTCGGATTATAAGGTTGGCAGTCCTGAGCGCTATCAAGTGGATGACGTTAATATAATATTTGACAGAATAAAAATTCTGAACAATATTGGGGAGGAAATTGACCCTCTGATTAGCGGCATCATGAAGGCAATAGATACTGAAAACGATATAACCTTAACTGGGGATTACAGAGCAACAATACCTCAAAGATTAATAAGGAATGGTGATGATATAGATAAATTTGTTGCATACCTAATCAACAAACTAAAGTTGTCGTAATGGTAAGCCAAACCAATGAACAGGCTCTTGAGTCAGCCATAGAAAAACGCCTAACGGGAACTTGCTTGGAAGAACTCAAAGAGAAAGAAATTGCTTTCAACGCATTCGCCGAAAGAGCAGAATTGTATCGCGCAGGTAATGGCTACTACATTGGTTCACCCGATCATTTCACTGCTAAGTATGCGGTAGATGAACACCGGTTTTGGATTTTTTTGGAGAGCACACAAAAAGATGAATTAGCCAAGCTACAAAAGCAAGCAGATTGGAAACTGAAAATACTTGAGCGCCTTGAGCGGTTGGTAAAAAAGCATGGCATCATCAGAATATTTCGCAAAGGTCTTGATGTGGATGATGCTCATTTTACTTTGTTGTATCCGTTACCGCTTGCCAGCAGCAGTGAGACTATAAAAAAGAATTTTGAAAGCAATGCTTTCAGTGTTACTCGTCAGTTGCGCTATTCAATTGATAATCCGCTCAAAGAAATTGATATGGTTTTGTTTGCGAATGGTTTGCCCTTCGCCACCATGGAATTGAAAAATCCATGGACAGGTCAAACCGCAAAAGTCCACGGACAGAATCAGTACAAGTTCAAAAGAGATATTGCACAGCCGTTGCTGAATTTTGGTCGTTGCATTGTTCACTTTGCTGTTGATACCGATGAAGTGTATATGACCACCAAGCTAAATGGGCCGGGCACCTTCTTTCTTGCTTTCAATTTGGGCCACAACTTTGGGAAAGGCAATCCGCCCAATCCATTTGGACATAAAACAGCTTATTTATGGGAAGACATTTTTACGCGCCAAAGCGTAGCGAATATCATTCAGCATTTTGTGCGGTTCGATGGCAAAGACACCGATCCATTAAGCAAAAAGACACTATACTTTCCTCGTTATCACCAATTGGAAGTGGTAAGAAAATTACTTGCTGATGCCGGTAAAAAAGGGATTGGACAAACATACCTCATACAGCATTCAGCAGGTTCCGGGAAATCCAACTCCATTACGTGGACTGCATATCAGTTAATTGAAACTTATCCTGAAAATGATTCCATTCCTGGAAGCAAAGGTATTTCTAACCCCTTGTTTGATTCAGTAATAGTAGTTACCGATAGAAGATTATTGGATAAACAGCTTCGGGAAAACATCAAAGAGTTTTCGGAAGTAAAGAATATCGTTGCTCCGGCATATTCATCTGCCGAATTAAAAGCAAGTTTGGAAGGGGGTAAAAAAATCATCATTACAACCATTCAAAAGTTCCCGTTTATAGTAGATGGAATTGCGGATCTAAGTGATAAGCGGTTTGCAGTCATTATTGATGAAGCCCATAGTAGTCAAGGCGGAACTGCAGCAGGAAAAATGAATCAGTCAATGGGAAACAATTCCTCAGATGAAGAAGAGGATGACGGTGACCCCCAGGAAAAGATACTGGAAGCCTTGCGTGCACGTAAAATGCGAGGCAATGCATCCTATATGGCCTTTACCGCAACGCCAAAAAACTCCACATTGGAAAAGTTTGGTGTAAAGCAACCTGATGGCAAATTCAAACCTTTCCATTTGTACTCGATGAAACAAGCAATAGAAGAAGGTTTTATTCTAGATGTATTGGCTAATTATACCACTTATAAAAGCTATTATGAAATAGAAAAGTCAATAGAGGAAAATCCTCTGTTCGATACACTAAGGGCTCAAAAGAAATTGAGAACATTTGTTGAGCAAAACAAACAAACCATTGGCACCAAGGCGGATATAATGCTTGATCATTTTATTTCCAAGTTGGTAAATACTAAGAAATTAAAGAGCAAGGCAAAGGCTATCGTGGCTTCTCAAAGTATTGAATCAGCTATCAACTATTATTTTACCCTCAAAAAGCTGCTGGAAGCAAGAGGAAACCCATTTAGAATAGCCGTTGCTTTCTCTGGCTCAAAAAAAATTAAAGGAATTGAATATACAGAAGATAACATAAACGATTTCCCGGCTTCATTAGATACCGCAAAGCCAACTGACCCTGGCTATATCAGTGATAAAATTGCAAGGTATTTTGATATGGACGAGTACCGCATTTTGGTCGTAGCCAATAAATACCTTACAGGTTTTGACCAACCCAAACTAACCGCTATGTATGTGGACAAGCGATTACAGGGTGTAATTGCAGTGCAAGCATTGTCAAGGCTAAACCGTTCTGCTGACAAACTGGGGAAAAAAACTGAAGACTTGTTTATACTGGATTTTTACAATTCAACAGAAGAAATCAAGAAGTCATTTGACCCATTTTATACTTCAACCTCTTTAAGCAAAGCCACAGATATAAATGTTTTGCATGAACTTAAAACAAATCTTGACAATGCAGGTGTTTACGAATGGAGTGAGGTAGAAGATTTTGTAGAAAAATATTTCAGAGGAGTAAATGCTCAGGAATTGAGTCCCATCATTGATATAGCAGCCGATAGATTTAATGCAGAACTTGAATTAGACGATAAAGCAAAAGCTGATTATAAGATTAAAGCGAAACAATTCGTAAAAATATACGGCCAGATGGCATCTATCATGCCTTACGAAATAGTAAGTTGGGAAAAGCTGTTTTGGTTTCTGAAATTTCTAATTCCAAAACTAATCATAGTTGATCCATCTCAAGATTCACTCGATGAATTATTGAATGCCGTTGACCTTTCTACCTATGGCCTTGAGAGAGTAAAGCTAAATGCTTCCATTGGTTTAGATTCCTCTGAAACAGAACTTGACCCTCAAAACCCAAACCCAAGAGGTGCCCATGGAGACGGTGTAGATGAAGATCCATTGGATTTAATCATCAGGAGTTTCAATGAACGATGGTTTCAAGGATGGGAAGCAACACCTGAAGAACAAAGAGTCAAATTTGTAAATCTTGCGCAAAACATGAGAGCTCATCCTGACTTTAAGGATAAGTACGAAGAAAACCCTGACGTTCAAAACAGAGACATTGCCTTTCGCAAAATATTTGAGGACGTGATGGCAAAACAACGCAAGAGCGAACTTGACTTATACCGGCTAATTTCTAAGGATGATGCTTTTAAGGTGGCTATGCAAGATACTTTGAAGAGGATATTACGCGCTTAGTTTAATTTAAAATACAATAATTCTTGAAGATAAAATCGTTTATTGTAATTCGATAAACTAATACAATACACTGCGACATGAGTTTTGTTGATAAAATTCCCGAAGCAGATCGCCAGAATTATACTGACGTGTCAGACTGGGCTGCGCATTATTCTTCTTACACAGCACCAACAGTGACACCTTCCGAAAGAATAACTCTTAATATCTATCGAAAGATATTCATCAATAACGTCTATTTTAATGGAACGTATTTGTTTGGTTTGAAATTTAAGAATTGCTATTTCAGGGGAGAAGTTGGATTTTCTGACTTAATTTTTAAAGGTGACCTCATTTTTGATCATTGTTTTTTTGATTCGCAAATATATTTTGGTCTCAATACAGATTTCAATTCAGAGCTTAGAATTGTAAACGCAGCAATAAGTAAGAAAGTAATAATTATCGGGGGTAAATTTGAAAATTGCAGATGGAGTTTTGTAGAAAATCCCGAAATTAAAATCGAAGGTGGAGAATATCGAAGTTTGATCATAGGCTTTTTTAGTCCATCACAAATTGGAGACTTAAGCCTCAATTTCGCAAATATAAAAGGAGATATCAAAGTTAGAGGAGATATTGGCAGCTTACACTTAGAAGAATCTTCTTCAGATGTTTCTATTTCAATTGAGGATGCAAATGTTAACTATCTGAGCATATACCGTTTTAGAAATGAAAAATCATTTAGGTTATTGAATATAAGGCCGTTGGAGAATGGTTCTAGATCCGAGGTTTCAATTTTTGAATCATACATGGGTAAGTCAGAATTCTATTCATTCTTCCTGAATTTATTCTCAGAAGTGAATATTGTCGATTCAAGTTTAGTAGATTGCTCCTTCGTAAACATTGACTGGAATTTTACGTTAGGTTCGTTCAAAGGTAAAAATATTGGCAATTCACAAGACAATAAAGCTATCAAGGAAAAAATAAAGAAAATAGAGACAGGCCAATACATCAATGATACTGAAAAGGAGAAATTGAAGAAGGATTCTACTGTTCTGGAGTACTACTTCAAAAGTCGAGAAACACTACGCCAATTAAAGTATGCACTTAGCAAGCAAGGCGATGTAATTAACGAACAAAAATTTCATTCGCGAGAAATGATGGCTTATGTTAAAACACTAGTAAGAAGCGAGGATGAGAATACAAGATTAATTATAAATTTTAGTCACTGGTTCAGTGATTTTGGTCAAAGCATTTCAAAACCCTTACTATGGTTACTTGCTATTCATTGGATTCTATTCATGCTTCTTGTTATAGGCGATCACTTTACGGATTTGAAGATTTCGACAGATGGGCCTACATTTGATGGTTTTGTTTGTGGTGTTGAATACTATTTTAAATTGATTAATCCCCTTAGGAGAGATGAAGAAGAATTCCATGGTTTTGCAACTATCATGGATATTATAATGCGAATATGGTCATCATATATGATCTATAATTTTGTTCGTGCTTCAAGGCGATTTATAAAGTAATTACCCAAAATGAAAGAATCTACCTTCATTAACGTTTTTGCGAAATCGGCAAGCATAGTCCTAAAGCCTCCTTTCCTTGTTAAAGTAAAACCAAATTTGCTGTATGAACTTTATCTCAATAAGAAATTGGAAGTTCCAATTAAGGATGTGAAGGTTCCTAAAAGAGGAAATTCCGCTTTCCAAGTCGATTGTTGTATTTATGAGGCTGTACAAAATGTTGAGTTTCCTCGTTTAGTGCTGGAATTTAAAACCAAAATTACTACCCATGATATTCTTACATATTCTGCAAAAGCAGGTAAACACAAACTCATTTATCCTGTACTGAGATATGGCTTAGTAGCTAGTGAATTAGCTGAAATTCCTTATAGATTCTTTACTCACAATGAACACTTGGATTTTTTTATAGCAGCAAAAGACTACAAAACTACCAAGCTAGAGGCGCTTTGCAAAAATCTCATTAAATCGGAATTATTCATCTCCAATGAACTTGAAAAGATATATTTTGGAAATAAAAGGTTCAACTTTTATCAGAGTTTTGTTAACCTAAAGAATTTGGAATAGAAAGCAAAAAAAAGTGAATTATACAGATCTAAAATTAAATACCTAAAACGTCTTCTTATGGAATTATGGATGGTTAGAGCTGGAAAAAATGGCGAGCAAGAAAATATTTGCTTACAGAATGGAATAATTACAATCGGGTGGGATGACCTTCCGGACTTAAGAAGTTTTAAAGCCCGTACGCTATTAAACAAGGAATATGTAAGAGTCTATAAGGAAAAAAGCCCTTATTCTGTAGGTTCTAAAGTTGGTCAAATTTGGAGATTTGCAAATGAAATTAAGAAGGGAGATTTAGTGGCATTACCATCCAAATTTAGCCCAGAGATCCACCTAGGAATAGTATCTGGAAAATATATTTACGATCAGAATGGAAAGAATGGAATTTATCATTCAATACCCGTTGAGTGGAAGAAATCAGTTCCACGTTCATCATTTGAAGAAGACCTTCTTTATTCATTTGGTTCTTTACTAACTGTGAGCAGGATTTCGAGAAATGAAGCTCTGCAACGGGTTAAAGCAAAGGTAGAAGGCAGGGAAATTCCAAAACTTGAAAAGGTTACTGAAGAGTCAGACGAATCAATAGAGAACGCTCAAACTGAAGAATTGGCTTATACCAAGATTGAACTCTACATTCAAAACAATTTCAAAGATTATGAATTAGAAGATTTGATTCGTGAAATTTTGAAAGCGCATGGATATACTACTAGCAGGACTCGAGAAATTGCAAAAAAATCAAAAAAAGGTGCAGACGGTGGAGTAGATATTTTGGCTTCGCAGGGAGCACTTGGCTTTGAAGAACCGCGTTTATGTGTTCAAGTTAAATCAGGGCAAGAAAAATTACCACCAAAAGAACTAAGAGAACTTATAGGAGTTATGGCAACTTTCAAAGCTGAATTTGGTCTTTTGGTTTCATGGAGTGGTTTTTCAGATGAACTTATAAGAGAATCAAGAGAAAAATACTTTAACATCCGGTTATGGAGTTCTGATGATATAATTCGTGAGCTATTTGAACATTACAATAAATTCTCTCAAGAATTTAAAATTAAAGTTCCATTGAAAAAAATCTGGATTTTAGAGGAATCATGACCCTCCTTTTTCTTGCGACCAATCTAAATAAATAAGCACATCTATGATGCTCTTTGAAAGAATTAGGACTAAATATTTGTTAAATGGAAAGGAGCAAGAGCACATCCGGTTCCGGCTTGAATATGCTTTGCACTATTGGACATATTTGTTTTCCGATAACTATCACCTCGATACTACGATTTCTAAGTATGAGTCCCACCGTACCTTATTCAATAAAATTTTCTTTCAGATTAAATATCATGGTAAGCAATGCAAAAAAACCTTAAATCTCGTTTTGTTTACTAAGAATTCGCTTTTTAGTGATAATAATTTGTTGATAAGGAGAATCCACTCAGATAAATTCCGTGGCGCATTTACCGAATTAAAAAATGATCTCCTATCTACTAAGAATTGGGATGTTGAAAGAGTAACAAATAACTTCAAAACTCTAAAGAAGTATATTTTACATAACTATTCCTCTCGCCTATCTTTAAGTCTTTATCACATAATTAAGAAAAATAAACCTCTCACCCTTCAAGAGGCGAGGGATATACAATTTTTAATAAATGCTTTTATTGCCGAGCTCCTAGAATTAGGATATGATAAAGATTTTGTTCGGTTTTTAATAACAGCAGTGGCTTTAAAGGCCCACCCAATGGACCAATCTTTTAATGTCCCATTTGATAAGACTGAGTTGGATTTCCCAGATGACGGAACCAGTTTCAGAAGCTATGTTAAAAGTCAGATAGAAGATTTATCGCTTTCGAAACAAATCGAAAGTTTGAAAAACTTATTAAGTGCAAGAAAGCATAATATCAAAGCAATATTTCGTGTAAGCAATCTACAATTAAATATCAATCAATCAATAAACCTATGGGAATGTGAATTGCTTAAATCAAATTCCCTAGGCTTCACTAAAGATTCTAAGGTTAACACATTTTTAAAAAACTCCAATTGTCTATTAGTAGTAAACTTCCAGTCTCCTGACTTCCATTCAGTGCCTTTTTCGGTAACGCAAAAGGCGAAGGAATGTATTTCAGGCATTAATACTCTATTTCACACCAATTGTTCTATTGATGAAGATAATATTGTATTGACTACGCTTACTCAAGATAGGTACAGAATGGTTACAAAGTATAGATCATTTTGGAAACAAATTAATATTGGAGATATAAATTTTAAAGCGATTGAAGGATATAATAGCCTTCGGAATGGAAATGATTTGCATAGTGGATTTCGGAGGATTATAACGTTGATGGCTCAGTTTGATAGAGATACAAGTTCTGTTTCAATAGCAGAGTTCTGGACTAGTATTGAATCACTTTTCGCACATCAACAAACCGTAGAAGAAAAAAAAATTGACCTTATCAACCTTGTTAAAAATTGTTACAAAATATTCGTAAAAAAGCACTTCAATAATATAAATAGTCAATTTTTAGATATTGCTTTTACTCAGACGATAGTCCTCCCTTACACGAAGCATGAAGCACCATCTATTTATTTCTACAATGATTTTAAAAAAGAGACCGCAAATAGGAAATTATTTTACGAGACAAAAATTGTCCCTTGGTGTGAATACACAATTAATCATGTTTATGCTGAGAGAAACCTGGAGGTACACAATAATATTAAAAATGATTTGAGCTATCAAACAGTATTCTGGAATTTCATGAGAATAATAAATGTAGTTTTCCAAATTCTATGGGGCCATATCAAGAACGAAAGCTCATT
The DNA here is from genome assembly GCA_016704325.1 of Chitinophagaceae bacterium. GTDB lineage: Bacteria > Bacteroidota > Bacteroidia > Chitinophagales > UBA10324 > JACCZZ01. The sequence goes on along the minus strand of JADJAG010000001.1, from coordinate 38,596 downwards.
AGAAAAGGTTATAACTAAAATTGAAATGAAAGCTACTAAATTAACCCTTTGACAAGTGTGGCTTCAAGTTTCTACTCTTTGATTGATTTGTAATCACGTTAGTCCGCATTTATAGTCTCGTATCAGAACAAGAAAATAATTGATTTTTATCATCCTTCATTTCGTACTGTTGGATCAGCTTCTTATTCCTTACTTCAGAATGTATATCAGTCATCTGTATTTCAAGAGTTATAAGTATTCTCTATGTTTTTATTCAGCACTGCGACCGTGTGTTCACATGAAACACCGGTGCAAGGCAATAAGAATACACGGGGGAGAATTCCGAGCTATAAAATAGTAAATCATTCCGTCTCTTTAGCCCTTATCTTCAAATTCATCCCTTCAAACGATCTATAACTTATGAATACTCCATAGTTGTCTGAATTTTCCTAAGACATCAGCAAACCATCCCATAGAATCATCATTCTATTAAAGGAGATCTAATTCCAAGATGGGACTCATCATGCACCAAAAGTTTAGTTAGATCTTGGGAATTCAAGATTAATATCAAAGAATACCTTACATTTCCGGTTCGTGAGGACACGAACCGCGGCAGCAGAAAATAAAATGCTACTTGTAAATAACAAAAATCAATAATGGCAGCACGTTTACTTTATATCAAACTAGGTGAAGGCAGCAATTGGGCCGATGAATGTTTGGAGAAAGGAATTATCCGCATCGGATTTCGTGATATTCCAAACAAGCTTTTCAAAACTGAAGACCTTGATAAGATGTGGTACAAACACACCGAGCAAGGTTATAGTAACCGCGCAGCTGACATGTATTGGTCGCAGCTCAATTCATTTTTTCAGGCAGATAAAAACACAATTTGGATAACATTTCATCAACAGAAAATGTGGTGGTGTAAAGCAAAGCCCGGATATGTTTTGGATAAGGACAATACCAAGTACAAACAAGTCATCGGCAGTTGGTCAGACCAGGATGTAAAGGGAAACACTCTATGGGAAGATAACCTCAGTGGTGCATTAACGAAAACAAAATTGTATCCCAGCACTATTTGTGTTCCCGATGCCGAAGAGTATGCTTTGAATAAGATTTACTGCAAACAATCGAAAGAAACAATCCAGTTTGAAAAAGACTTAGCAGCTCTGAAAAAAAGTACCGTTGCCTTAATTCAGCAACTCACATGGAAAGACTTTGAGCACTTAATTGATTTGATTTTTCGTAATGCAGGATTTCAACGGCTGAGTGTAGTTGGCAAACAACAGAAAAGCATTGATTTGAGCTTATTGCATCCACTCACCAACGAAAAATTACTTGTCCAGATTAAGTCAGCAGCAGGAATTGATATTTATGAAGAGTGGAAAAAGAAGTTGAAATAAAAAAGGATGACCTCACACGGTACTATTTCACTGTTCACAGCCCCTACGACGACCTGACAAATTATGAAGAAGCAAGACCGGAAACATTTTCGCTTTGGCGTGAGAAAGAAATCAGTGACATGGTTCTTCGTTTCGGATTGATTGATTGGCTCGTTCAAAAAGTTGGATGAATAATGATGCATTCATATTGAATCTTTCCTGTGAAGGTTGCTCCGCTCTTACCTTTCGAACCGAAGCGCAATTAACACCACAACCGTGTCATCATCATGACGAATAGGTGCAAGGCAATAAGAATACTCGGTGGAATTCCGTGCTATAAAAAAATATATCATTCCCTACCTTTGCTTTTCAGGCAAGTGTAATAAAATACCTGGATGCTGTACTTGCATGATTTGAATTCTGAAACATGCCACATTTAAAGGGATTAGAAAATGAGCCTAATGAGTAATTAAATGAATAACAATTTAAAAGACATGCCTTATCTCAATTGGTTAGAAGTAGAAAAATTTGCTAAATACATTTGTTCGGGTGTCAATGATAATGCTGACATTAAATGTGGTGAAAATATATGGTTGCTCTTGGAGGAATTTCAGCTCACAAGGTATCAAAATGAAATCGAGTTGAATAGAATACTAGTTCGGGCAATTGCTGTCTGTCATTTCGTAAATGATTGCAGCTATGTGATATGTGATGAAGACTATGAAAATTCTTGCGAGTCATGGGCTGATGAAGCAGGAGTTGATAAATTTCGTATTGCACAATTTATGGGAGTCAAATTCATGCCCAATGATTCTTGCGACAGTGAAGAATTGTTTGAAAATGCAATTAGCGAATTACTCACTTCAGATCGAAATCTAATAATATCCAAGATAAGAGATAAATACCATTCTGATGCTGATATAATGACTTTTCTTGGTGGTTTTTATGATCCTTCTTCTGAAGACAATATTGATCAGGAAGATATTGATATGGATCCAGTTCATATTCCCAGTGAAACACTTAGGTTTTTTGAATGGATTTCAGATGGAATGCCTGAGTTGAAATAATCAGCTAAGTACACATTATTCACTTCGAAATAAATGAAGGAATATTTCTCTCAATTGGTTCTTGCTAATATTAGGCTTAATCTCCTTAATTAAATACAGTGGAATATAAAGTATGCTGATACCGTATTGCGTTATTTTTTCAGCTGAGGCGTGCGTCATAGAATCATTATTGTATTCATAGTTTCTTATCTTTGGAGAGTAACGATGATCTAGATAATTAGCTAATACGATCGCGGATGTTTTATTAAAAGAACCTTCATTCTTATATTTATTAATGGGGAGAAATTCATCATTTACATAAATATTTGGTTCGCCAGCAAAAATCAGACGTTCAGATTTCACCTTTAATTTAGGTAACTACACACTTGCCACACCCAAAGAAGGAGAGTTAGGGTTAAAAGACTACAATAATTACCCTTTATTCTTAAAAAAAATGGGTTTAGAGTTTTAAAAAAAACTGATAAAGATGAAGTTTCTATTTTTCAAAAAAAGATTCAAAAAACAATTTGCGAAATTACCTTGTGTGATAATTTGTGTAGAATTGCCATTAGGTACGCTGATAACATTGAAAGTCATCATTATTTGGTTCGTGGGATAGAACTTAGGTCAGATTCAGATTTGCCCTTTCTTTTTGATAGATTCCACTCTTTGCGTCAATTCTGTAATGATGTTGTGTAAATCCGTTAACACTTCCTTTTTAGTTTCCTTAAAATGATACTCCGTACTCTTTCCGGTTGTATGCCTTCTATCCAGTTTTGATGCTACTGCAATATCTTGCCTGAAATTTTTTATGTGTACTTTAAAATTGGTTTTTATATCAGGATTAATATGTTGAAATATTTCCAATTCTGAAATAGCCTGTTCGGTTTTTTCAACCAATCTATCAATATCTTTCCTCTCATTAAATGTTAATGCTATTACCCATCTTCTTTTGCCTTCCATGTAACTTAACAATTCCTGTAAATTCATATAGGTCAATTTAGATTAGAAAGGTATTGAAAATTATTTTAAAACTTTTCGACGAAACACTTGTATTCTATTGTATGACGTTGTATATTTGTTGTAATAAATAAATCACATGGAAACAATCTTGACAATTCGCATTTCGCAGGACTTGAAAAAGTCATTGCAAAAGTTAGCTGATGCTGACAGACGTAAACTATCCGATTTTGTTCGGGTACAACTTGAAATTTTAGTGGAATCTAAAAAGGTAAAGAAATGAATACTACAGTTCAGGCAAATCGTGGTTTTAAAAAGGTTAAGCCTACAGAGTTTAACAACCTGATGGACGTGGTAAAACAGTTCCCTACTGAAAAACATGCACGTGCAATAGTCCGTTATTTTTTAAGCAACCATTTTGCCAATTTGAATGCAGTCGTCGTAGAGGCGTTTTATTTGTTTGCAATTCAGGTCTAAACCTAAGTTTGAAAAAATTAAATCTGTAATATGCCTATTGTGGGACATCCGTTTTATGTTTTGCAATGAAAAACTGCCTCTTTGCTCTTTGGGAATAGAAAGGTAATGTTGTGCTTTGGCAATTCCTACGGTAGTCAGGAGAGATTAAAATGAAAGTTCAGTTTTTTGTTGTCCCGGGCCTGGCAATCTTCTAGCCCTGAATGTTGCTTAGCATCACGGAATAAAAATTCGATCTGGTAACGAAGCCGGTAATATTTTTCAATTTTTGCTCCCGAGAGTTCAATATCGGTGCTTAAAAACACTTCATAAGACTGGTGCTTTTTATGGTAAAGGTAAACGATGCGTACGTTTGTTTTCAAAGCCACACAATATAATTCTGCCGTGAGGCAAAGTTGTTTTTTGTTTTCATAAACTGTCTCCCATTGTTTTCTGTCAATATCTTTCAGGTTCACTTTTTGTCCATGTTTTCGTTTTCTGCCTTTACCCGTACGTTGTGCTCCTTTATATAAATATTTCAAGTTGGCATCGCTTCGCATTTTGGTGATCACCTGCATACCTGCTGCCAACAGGGGATTGATAAATTCTTTTTTTCATAAAGTACCCGTCAACGGTCAGATATGTACTCAAACTGCCTGACGCAGGTAAAGACGATAAAATGAAATCAACATAATGGTCGATCAAATTCTGCTTTGCTTTTTTCCTGGCATGCTTATCCGGGGTCTGAATTCCATTTAAATGAAAGGCGGTTTCATTTTTTACATCTACCACTGCCAGGCAGCCAAACTCTAGTCCCTTTTTTGTCCTTTGGTCTTGTCCGCTCCAGAAATAATCCAGTCCTTCGGTGTGCTTGCCACTCTTGAAAATATAGCTAGGATCAAATGCCAATATCAATTCATCCGAGCAATGATCTTTTATCAATTCCCAATTGAAAGCAGAAAATTCAAAGCCTCGCTTGTAGGCATTACGCATTGCCTGTTCACTATAGCTCATGTAACGCGACATGTTAGTGAAATTATATTTGCCGCTGATGCTCCACCATTGCAAACACAGTGTTGAAATAAATTTTGCAACCGGCTTTTTGATATTATCAATTTGTGATAATATTGCCTTAACCATACATCCCGTATGGCCGAAGGAAGTCTGTTTAGTTTTTGGCACACAAAATCACAGACTTTCTTCTTTTATCTTGCAATCTCCCTTACCCTGAATTCAACACTAACCTGTTTATTGACCTACATTGTGTACACATCCGCAAAAAACTACCGGACTATTGCACGTGAATACTTTGAGAAATTGCGGTGGGCTGATGGAAAGATTGTTTGTCAAAAATGTGGTTCAAACGAAAAGATTTACAAAATTCGTGACGGTGCTATTTACAAGTGTGCTAAATGCCGTCAACAGTTCACCATTAAGGTAGGGACAATATTTGAAGATAGTCCATTGTCCTTAACTAAATGGTTCATGGCGGTGTATATCCTGACAGCCCATAAAAAAGGCATTTCCTCTATTCAGTTAGGAAAGGATATTGAAGTTACTCAACAAACTGCATGGTTCATGATGCACCGTATTAGGTTTGCTATCCGTCAAGGTTCTTTTGAGAAACCAATAGACGGTGTTTTTGAAGCTGATGAAAGCTATTTCGGTGGACTTGAAAAGAATAAGCATAAGGACAAACGTACAGCCGGAACACAAGGCAGAAACACCAAGAAGAAAACAGCCGTCTTTGGAATTGCTAAACGTGGTGGTGATGTCTTTACCACACCTATTAAAAACGTTAAGAAAAGTACATTACAGCCTCTAATAAAGAACATGATTGAAAAAGGTGCTATTGTCATTACTGATGAATTGCGCTCTTACAACGGTCTTTCTGTGGACTATGCGCACCTTACAATAGATCATGGAAAAGGTGAGTATGTTCGTGGCTTTGTTGACACAAATACAATGGAATGCTTCTGGTCATTATTCAAACGTGGGATTTATGGAATTTACCATCAAGTTTCCCCGAAACATTTAGACAAATATTGTAATGAATTTACTTACCGATTCAATACACGAAGATTAGTTGATACTGACAGGTTCACTAAGACTTTAGGTAAGACAGATGGAAAACTGGATTGGATAGGTCTTACAGGTAAGGATAAAAATTGGAAAGCAAAAAACCTCACTTCTTCTTCGGTGGCTTTGCCTTAGCTATCTTCTTCATTGCTTCTTCAAAGGTCATGTCTATCTTCATGACCTTTTCGTATTTACTCTTTGGCTTTGCTTTCTTCTTTGGGATTGTATTCATATATTTCCTAAATTCTTAATCAAAGTTAATCCATTTTTAACATGACACCAGAAACAATTAATACAATTCTAATTTGCGCCAATATTGTAGCCGTAATTGGAAGTGCTATTTGGATAGGCAAAATTTTAAAAACGCAAATAAAATCTCAAAGGGAAGTTCTTGAATTTTATAGCAGTTTCGTTTCAGATATTGCACCAATGAGAGAACAGTATAAAGAACAAATCAGACTGCATTTAGAAACTACAAAAATTGAAAGGGAAAGATTTGACAAGGAATTTATAGAAATAGCAACATTTATTAACTCTGTTAATTATGGATTCATAACTGCGGGGTCTTTATGGAAGAATGCAAAGGAATACGAGCAATATGTAAATCAAAAATTCCCATTAACAGGTCATTTATTTATGCCGCTTGCCAAGCATATCAAATCCAAACAGAGTAGTTAACCACGAAAAATCTCTCTCCGATATGAAGCCCTTTTTAACCAAACCATTGCATTCAGTAGCAAATGTTAACATCCTAATCTCTATTTCTGATGGATTTTTTATTCCGGCTTTTTCAAAAGTAGCCCTAACATCATTTGAAAAATATAACCAAAAAAAATGGCGTACTTTCTTATATAAGATCAAAAGATGTATTATAATCCGGTTTTAATCTAACGACCTAATACACCCTTTTGGCTGTTTCGTTAATTTGTTCATGATTCCGTATATTTGACACGTCCCCTTTAACAGGATGAAAAGGTTGATGCCAGTCGGTCTTTTCTGATTTACTACCAAAGTTGCTTATCTACAGATTTGCTTATCTACTATTCGTCACAGTAAATACCTTACTAATGAAACTAATCATTAGCGAGAGGTTTTTGGCACTTCTTCTGAAAGTGCTGATTACCGCCTCTGTAATTAATTTGTTCTGGTAGCCCATTGATTGCGCCAAAAAGAAATACGCAATGCCCATTGAAGTCTAATCCCCTTCTTTGGGCATTTTTACTTTGATCTCCTGTTAAAGAACGTGTCAAATACTTGGATTTGTTTTGAAATAACTTACACGTAAATTTATTCTTTTGATTACTTACGTGTAAAATTCATTACTGTTGGGTGTGTTAAGTGTTTAGATGCCTTAATTTATGTTCAAACTTTAGCCTCGTTGTACTAAATAATTTACTTTTGACACAAGAGAAAGAGATAGTTATCTCTGGTTCCGCACGTTAGTCCGGATTTGTATGCTAACTTATTGAGAAATGGATTCTTACTAATCCACCGTGTCTTCATGATGAGGCATAAGAGCAAGCCAATGAGACACGGGAAATTCAAAACTAAACACGGTAAGCGCACTCGTTCGCCTCACTCAATAGATTGTCTGAAAACGAGCTCGAGTAAAGGCCGATCGCTGCCGGCAACCAGAGGGAAATGGATTTTGTTTTCATCAGATGAAATTAAGAATTGTTAGGAGAAATGTGGATGGCGCCTTTGGCAATCACAATAACATGCGCATGCCACAAAACTTTTTACTGATAGCGAACACATAAGATCCACTCAATTCCTTATTGCAGAAGTCCTAGACTACATTTAGTCTGGAAGAAAATGTAGAACAAAGCCATGTCGCATTTGGGCTCCACCCGTTGGACCGGATTTACGATCCGGTTCTACTGAGAACAGGATTTTTAATCCTGCTTTTTTGAGGATAAGACAACCGGGACAAACTACCCTCCTTCACCCTACTTATCTTATACCAACGCCGTATCATCGCCACACTTACCCCTGTTGGTCTGGATTTGTAATCATAGGTGTTCGAAACCTTATTAGTTATGGTATACCTTTCAAGTTGAAACGGATTTATTAAATCAAGCCGTTTGAGATTTAGGATTTTTATGCCGACACTTTGTCTTCATCATAAGCCACAGTGGCAAGCCAAAGAGATATTGTGGAATTCTGTGCCATAAAAAAATTTCAAACCAAATTCCAGAATTATATACCTTGTCTAATCAAAATATTAACTGCAATGCTTAGATTAATTCGTAACCCTAAATTAAAATAATATGAGAAAAATACTTGCAATCATATTTGTGGTTTTTACTCTTTCATTTCAAATAAAAAATGCACAAGCACAGTTAACTGTTGATTGGTACTCTCCAAGTTTGGAAATTAATGGTGGAGCAAGCAAAATGATGCGGGATAATGCAGATAATTTATTTGTTCTGTCGCAATTAAGCCTGACCAAATTTAATTCAAGTGGAAGTCAATTATGGTCAATATCTAAAACGAATGCAAGCATTGATGATGTGGTTATAGATAATAATGGCAACTCGTATGTCACATTTACAACATCCTCGTGGGAGGTTTATACGATAAAATATGATGTCTACGGGACATCTCAATGGGAAAAAGTTTTGAGTGATTTCCAGGGTATATATGGTGGCAGCAAAATCGGAATTGATGTGTCCGGAAATATTATCGTTACATGCAATTGGAACCATCTGAACGTGTCTTACTTGTACGTTGTTAAGTATAACCCGAATGGTGATTTTCAATGGAATTATGCTTCAACAGCTTACACTGTATATGATTTAACAATTGATCAGTATGGTAACATTTACTTAACCAATCGAAGTAGTCAGAATTCTCCATTTTATTTACTTAAACTTGATGGAGGTGGCATATTTCAATATGGTAGCCTTATTGGAGATGGTGTTTATGGACTTGCATACGATCAAGGGTCGGCTTCACTTTTTATTCACCGGGGAGAAGCTCCAGCCACTTATTTTTTTGAAAAAATTGATCCAAATAATGGCAACATGATTTGGTTTGATAGTGTTACAACGAATGTTGGCTGGGGAACCGCATGCAGTCTTGATGGACTTGGTAATGTTTATTTTCCAATTGGTGGGGGTTATGGTGGAATTGTGAGGAAATATTCTACAGCAGGGATTTTTCAATTTGAGTTTCCCTATGATAACGGATTCGATACCGATGGTTCAGGAAATATTTATGCAGTACAAACGTATGGGAGTCAGGTAAAAAAGTATTCAAGTGCGGGTAACTTACTTTGGACATATTCTGATCCTTCTCATTATACTGCTACTCCAATCTTGGTGAATCCTGACAATAAACTTTACGCTATTGCTTCTGATAACTATTCTATTGGCTTAATAAAATATTCACCTTGTAGTGTCCCCGTTATTTCCATTTCGGCTAATGGGCCAATCATATTTTGTAACGGGGCCAAAGTAAAATTCACAGCGACTGCCTCAAGTGGCTCAACCTACCAATGGCAGAAAGATGGTGAAGATGTTTCAGGTGCTACCAAGAAAACGTACAATGCAAAAGATCAAGGCGCATATTCTTGTAGAGTGTCAAATAGCTGTGGGCCCAATACCTCAAACTCTATTACCGTTACTGTTCTTGCGCTTCCCGCTTCAAAAATAAAAACAGTAAGTCCTGTTAATATTTGTGCAGGTCAAACTGCAACGCTTAATGCGAAAACGTGCAGCGGTTGTACCTATCAATGGCAAAAGAATAACATGAACATTAGCAATGCAACTAACAGTTATTATGGTGCAACTCAGGCAGGTTACTATACTGTAACTACTACGAATACCAGTAATTGCAGCAAGACTTCTAAATCATGTGTGGTCAACATTACCTGTAAAGAGGAAGAAGAAGTTATTACTGCATTCCATGTTTACCCCAGTCCTGCAAATCACATGATCACGATCGAACTTGATGGCATCACTAGCCAAAGAAGTATTGAATTGTTTGACTTGATAGGTAAAAGGGTTTATAACACTATTGCACCAGCAGATGGAATTACTCAAGTGGACGTGGGATCCCTCCCGGCAGGAGCATACTTACTTCGTGTTAGTACAAATGATTGGACGCAAACACGAAAAATTGATATTGTCAGATGAATTTTTAATCCGGACCGTTTAAGATTCAGGATTTTCAATCCTGTAGACTGTAAAGCTTTGTCAGGAAAAGACAGTGCGTATACAGTCCACTTTCTGATGAATAACCTCCAGACTCCAATTTTCAGTAGCAAAGCTTACGAATTAAAGTCCCCCTTCTCCTTCGGAGAAGGACACAGGATGAGGACATAAAGAAAGGGTTTTTAGAGATGCCCTCCTACACCGCCGCCGTGTATTCATCTTGAGGCACAGGTGCAAGCCAATGAGACACGGGGGAATTCAAAGCTATACACTGTAAGCGCACTCGTTAGCAAACCTCAATTGCTTGTCTGCAAACGAGGCGAGCAAGGGTTAATGCGATCGCAGGAATGGATTTTTTCCCAATCAGCTTTGTGGCTTTTCCAGGATAAGACAACCAATTTTATTCAAAGGATACTCCGGGGCAACGCCGAGGTAAAGCCGTAGTAACGCCGAGGATACTTCGGGGAAACCCAATCAGTAGTCAGGTGTAAAAATACCCACATAAAAGGCTAATTCCTCCTAACTCACTCTTAAGTCAGGATTTGTAACCTGACTAATTGAGAAATGGATTTTTACTATTCCACTGTGTCTTCATGACGAGACATAAGAGCAAGCCAATGAGACACGGGAAATTCAAAACTAAACACGGTAAGTACACTCGTTCGCCTCTCTCAATTGCTTTTCTGCAACCGAGTTCGAGTACGGGTGCAAGAGGAAAAGTTAGATACTTTTGAATTGGTATTGACCTTACTACCTTTGCGATGTGACGGAACAACAACATACTTAGTACTACGTAGTGTGGGTTTGATCACCTGAAATCAAAGAAGCAATAGGGAAATTAACGAAGAGCATTCAGTTTGAAAAAGAAAGCCAAAAGCCAGAAGTATAGTGTTCCGAAAGCAGAAGCGGAAGGTGCTGTGCTGCCAAACAAGCTTCAACTCACGAAGGCGAAAGAAATCGATCATGCAGAACTCGAAGGATTTCTTCACGCTTACAACGTGTTGTTTGATGAACTCAGTGTAGAAACTGCTTTCGACCTTCACTACATTTTCAGAATTCACCAGCTTGCCCTGGGACATCTTTATTCGTTCACAGGAAAGTTGCGCACAGTGAATATTTCAAAAGGCGGCTTCCTGTTTCCTCCGGCTAAGTTTCTTCAGCAAACAATGGATGAATTTGAAAAGACAATTTTAAAAAAATTACCCGCTCACTATAAATCTGTTGACACACTCAGCAGCGACATTGCGCGTATACATGCAGAGTTGTTATTCATTCATCCTTTCCGTGAGGGAAATGGTAGAACAGCACGTCTTCTTGCCGATTTAATGGCGGGAAAAGCAGGGTACCATTTTTTGAATCTGGAAGATTTCAGGAAGAAAAAATTCAGTGATTATGTGAGCGCAATCAGGCAGGCAGCTACGGGAGATTACTCGCAGATGGAGAAAATCATCCGCTCACTTTTTTAGTTTTGGAAAGCACTTTTTTGAAGATAGCTTTTGCTGTGGAAGAAGCAATAATGATGTTTTCAATTTCAAATGATTGCAATACCTGTTTAAGGATTTCATCCTTGCCGGGCTTGTAAACCTTCGATCGTTTTTGCATTAAACGAAGATACAAAAAGTAAGGGGAAAACATACACCACCACTGTGTCTTCATCATGAGGCACAGGTTCAAGCCAATGAGATACAGGGGAATTCAAAGCTTTACACAATAAGCGCACTCGTTCGCCTCCCTCAATTGCTTGTCTGCAAAAGAACGCGATTCAGGGTTAATGCGATCTCAGGAATGGATTTTTTTCCAATCAGTTATAGGGCTTTTCCAGGATAAGACAACCAATCTTATTCAAAGGATACTCCGGGGCAACGCCGAGGTAAAGCCGTAGTAACGCCGAGGATACTTCGGGGAAACCCAATCAGTAGTCAGGTGTAAAAATACTCCCATAAAAGGCTATTTCCTACTAACTCACATGTTAGTCCGGATTTGTAACCTGACTTATTGAGAAATGGATTTTTACTATTCCACCGTGTCTTCATGATGAGGCATAAGAGCAAGCCAATGAGACACGGGAAATTCAAAACTAAACATGGTAAGCGCACTCGTTCGCCTCCCCCAATAGCTTGTCTGCAAACGAGCTCGAGTCAGGGAACAAACAACGGGGCAGACATGGAAAAATATTCGGTACTTTTAAAATCAGTCGTGAATGGAATTAGTCGCTTGTTAAAGAAAGAAATTTGCAATCGCTCACTAACAACTGCAATGCCTAACTCATACCAAAGGAAAAACAAGCTGAGGAAGTTAACCACTTTGAATAGGTGACGTGGTTGGTGATAAAATAAAATTTTAAATCCATCGAATTCGATGGCTTTAAGAAATATACTTTAACTATGGCGGATTCGCCACAATTAACACTACCATATGGCAACAAAACAATCTATCAATGTAAAAGGAACTGAGATTACTATTTATCAGGGCGGGCAAGAAGATTTTATTTCCCTTACTGATATCGCCAGATGCAAAGATGCAGCGCATACAGATGATATAATTAAGAACTGGCTAAGAAACCGAAATACCATTGAACTATTGGGATTCTGGGGCAAATGCACAACCTGGATTTTAAACCCGTCGAATTCGACGGGTTTTAGAAAACAAGCCGGTCTTAATAGTTTTACCATGACTCCCAAAAAGTGGATTGAATCCACCAATGCACTAGGTATTATATCAAAGTCAGGCAGATATGGCGGCACCTACGCACACAGAGATATCGCATTTGAATTTGCTTCCTGGATTTCAATCGAATTCAAACTTTACATCATCAAAGAATTTCAACGGCTCAAAAGAAGATGAGAGCGACAGATTGAAATTAACCTGGAATCTCCAACGCACTTTAGCTAAAGTAAACTACAGAATCCACACCGATGCCATCAAAGAAAACCTGATTCCACCTACGCTTTCCAAAGAGGAGATAAATTTTGTGTATGCTGATGAGGCCGATTTGCTAAACATGGCTTAGTTTGGCATGACAGCCAAACAATGGAGAGATGCGAACTCCAAGCACCTGCCCGACTTCGTCATTCAGGCGGGGAAGGTAATATTCGTGATTCAGCCAACATTGAACAGTTGGTTGTACTGAGTAATATGGAAAGCATCAATGCTGTTTTAATCCATCAGGGCTTGCGACAGCATGAACGGTTGAAACAACTCAACAGCATTGCTATTACTCAAATGAAATCGTTGCTGGGAAATAAACAATTGAAAAAGCTGAAATAAGTTAGACCTCAAACAAAGGATTTCAAATGCCTTGCAAGGTTTCTCTAAAGGATCGCCGTTGGTCGGGATTTGTAATCCCGTCCTATTGAGCTTCGGATTTTGAATCCGATAGCACGCTACGCCTGCGATATCAGATTTGCAATCCGCTTCTCCTGAGAACAAGATTCTCAATCCTTCATTTTCAATATAAGCCCACCAACACAAACTACACCCAACACTTACCAACGTTGCCAGTAAAGTTTTCTGCTGAAACCAAACGCTTTCGCCGTTAGCTTTTTTCCTGAAAGCAACCTCCCCCATTTTTACTGATCCAATTTTTTGTCTCAGCCACTAAAATTTCCAGGGTATTGGTTTTTCCTGCTTTGAAGGCATGATTGGCTCCTTCGATCCAGGTCAACGTGGCATTTGGTAAAGCAGCACAAACCTTTTTGAGGTGACTTGCGGAAGCAAATTCGTCACGCGTGCCCGACAGGAAGAGCATCGGCTCCTTTACCTCTTTTAAATGGACTGCCCTTTCGATGGAAGGAGTACCGGGCTTATGAAGCGGGAAACCGTAAAAAATAACTCCACTCACGCCGGTATCGTGGTGATCAGATAAATATTGGGAGCTCATTCTTCCGCCAAATGATTTGCCGGAAATGAAAAGCGGAAGAGCAGGATAATGCTTCCTCGCATGATGAATCGCTGCTTCAATGGCCTCATGCGCCACGGCCGGTACATCAGGCCTTCCTTTTTTATGCTCCATGTAAGGAAAATTAAATCTTAGTGTGGCAATTCCGTTTTCAGCTAATGAGGTGGCCAGCGTTGTCATAAAAGGATGTTCCATGCCGGCACCTGCACCGTGGGCAAGTGTCATCGTACAGACCGACTTGTCAGGAATGATGTACTTACCGGAAACAGAACCGATCGCTGCCGGTAACCGAAGGGAAATGTATTTTGTTTCATCAAATGAAATTAAGAATTACAAGGAGAATACGGCCATGTCATCATATGTTAAGTTGAAACGAATCCTTGTTTTTTGTTGAATCATGTCCCAATAAGATGTCCTGGTTCGACTCCGATCAGTGCAACATCAATTCGAATACGATTAGAATAAACGTTCCTTCTTCTCTCATTACTCCAAGTTTCGAAAACAAAGTATTGCAAATCCCGATTGTCTTATGTCTTACGTCTTAAGTCCTACGTCTTATCCTCTACCTCCTGCCCTTAATAGCGCATTCATCCTCGTTGGTCGGGATTTGTAATCCCATCCTAATGAGCTTCGGTCTTTGAATCCGATAACACAGTAATTGCAATTGTAATTTGCTATTTTGCAATATGAATCTCACACGGGCAATTGATATTGCAATAACTGCGCATCAAGGATTAAAAGATAAAGTCGGCAAACCCTATATCACGCACGTGATGCGCGTGATGGAACGTTGCAAAACGGAAGAAGAAAAATAGTAGCGGCATTGCACGATGTGGTTGAAGATACTTCCACCTCAATAGATGATCTGCGAAAAGAAGGGTTTAGCGAAAGGTGCTGGCGGCAGTGGCTGCTATCACTTCAAAATAAGGGAAGACCAAAGCACATTATATCGGTCGTGTCAGGAAAACCCGCTTGCCATTCGCGTAAAGCTCAATGACCTGGAAGATAACATGGATATTCGCCGCCTGCCAAAGATCAGTGATTCGGACGTGGAGAGATTGAGCAAATATTTACAGATATACAAGCTGTTGCTGAAAGATATTTCTAAGTAGTAGAACCCCGCCAGGTTGACGGCATTTGTGATACATTCCCAGCGCCCGCGTGCTCCGCTAATTTGGAAAGCAAGTAAATTATAATTCCGATTATTGCTATCTTGCTTCCTCAATCGATCAAATGATTGACCATGCAAACAAATTTATAATCGGAAAGCTCATTATGAAGCGACTATCATTCTGACCAACAGAAGCTGATTAGATTATTATCAGCCATTTTAAAGTGGAACTATTGACAGTAATAACCCTGTAATCAATTTATATATGCAATCTTATATCAACCACCTTATTGAAGATATTACCCAAGCCGAAAGATCACAAGAACTGAATACAAGAGATAATTTCGGACAGCCGCAAACATTGGAGGAAGAATTTGCAGAGATAGAACGCTGGCTGGAACAGGGACCTGCTCATACCTTTGGTTACTACTGCGGATTGGAACAGGAACAGTTTCCACCCGCTGAAAAACTAACAGAAAAACAATTGAAGCAAGTAATCAAATCATTCTCTCATCTTTTATTCACCTGGAATTTAAATGCAGACATTCCGGCTAATGTTCCGCTAAATAAAAAGTATGCCCTATTGATTAGTATCCTTGGCGAAAAAACTGATATCGTTAGCATCGGCTTCCTGACTTTTGACTTTTGCAATTATGACCCTCCCTCTTGCCCATTTGAAGAACATTGCATTTGCAAAGATTTAGAAGACGATACCAATGATATAATGAGTGATGATTTCCCCGATGAAGCTTTGCCCTTCTGAAATTAAGCATAAGTCAAAATGCAACTACTCAGCCGAAGGAAAAAATAGCACACTGATGACACGGATTTGACTGATCAGCACTGATAAAAACAATTTTGAGTTAATGCTCAATGCAAGAACTATTCTGATAAAAGCGAATTGAAAATGATCAGGTAAAAATTAAATCCGTAAAAATCGGTCCGATCAGTGTCATCCCTGTTCCATTTTGAATCTTCATCTACTGAGTAGTTACGTCAAAATAAGCACACTACAAGAAATGGGAAGCCGGCTTAATAGCAAAGATATTCGTGAAGTAGCTCAACTAAGAGGCAGCATGTCCTTAAGCTATGTCTTACGTCATATGTCTTACGTCCTAAGTCTTACGACTTACGACCTATTCCACAAATTTTATCTCAAACAGACATCCTGCTTCAACGCCAACATTTCTGCTTATGCAAAACTACTTTGGAAGAAATCCTTTACTCTGCAGTTCCGCTTTATTGACAGCAATAATAGCATCCATGGTCGTTCCAAATTTGGAAGGGTTGAGGGTTGAGTAGTGCTGGTCCCAAAGCAGCTTATTGGGTTCCAGAGAATACACATTTGTTTCAATAAGGTAGGTCTTATCTTCAGTATAATATCCGGGAGAAGAATAACGATAACCATACCACCCGCCATAGCCCGTTCCTTCTACATAAGAAACACTCTTATCTACGTTCTTCAGTCGCATGAGCAGGATACCGTCAAAACCGTCTTTCTTAAGTTTTGCATCAAGCTGACGGTCATTGGTATCGGAAGGCAACAGGTAACTGTAAGCCTGTACACCTACTCCACTTTTCATAGCCGCTACCAGTTTGTCTTCTGCAATTCTTTTAGATGATTCATCGGCAACACCTGCAACTACCAGCACCTTGGTGAATGGCTTTATGCTGGCCGGATCAACGGAAGGATCATACCAGCTCTTCTCAATTTTTGTAGCCGGTGAACAGGCAATCATGAATGCAATAAGGATCAATGGAAAAAGCAATTTCATTTTCATAATTCAATCTTTTAAAATTGTGAGCAATTATTTAATTACTGGCTAAAGGTAATAAGGAGCTGTTGTAATATCAATGATTATTAGCTTCCTGAAGCATAAAAAATCATCTGGTGCAAACAGGCTGCTACTGTTGTTTTTTTCATGCTCCGTTTAATACGTTATGTACTTCCTGAAAAAGAAGTTACCGGTCATTCCTTCTGTCAGGGTATTGGTAGGAATGCCGTGGCTGATGGTATTGCAACGGAGTAATCAAAGCAAACTTATGGTCAGGTTGTTTTTCCATGATAAAGTACTCACAATTACCGGGATTGGCAACCCGCTCGAATTCTTCCACGGTCCAGTGATACCATCGCATAAGGAAAACGCGGATGGTCATGCCATGCGTTACAATTATTACGTTACGTGGAAAATTTTCCCGCTCAAAATCACGGAAGAGCGTATCGAAGAAGCCGCTTACGCGGTCATACACATCGGCGCAGGATTCCCCATCGGGAAAACGATAGTAGAAAGTACCAAAGGCATCCCGCTCCACGTCAATGTTTTTGTTGAGGTCTTCGGTGCGTAAGTGTCCCCACTCCTGTTCGCGGATGCGTGGTTCCTCCCTACTTTTCAATTGTGTCTCAGAAAAACTCAGCATAATCTCTTCGCAGGTCATGCGGGTTCTCCAATGTGGCGACACGTACATCATCACGTCTTCCACGCCGATCAATGCAGCCAGGTGCCGGCCTGCTTCCCGGGCCTGCTCTTTACCCTTCTCGCTCAGTTCCAATGAATAGTCGGGCCGTTCAGCATAGATGGAACGGTTGATATTTCCTTCTGATTCTCCATGCCGGATCAATATAATTCTGTTGGGTTTCATATCTCTTTTCGAAAATGATGATCAAAGTACAAAATTGACAGTTTAACAAACTAACATGTTTGTGCAGGGTAAAGCCTCCCGATGGAGCATGCTGATCGGCGTTTCATTTTGCTTATCAGAAGATCTGTACCATCTGCTGCATCAAATAAATCATTTTTTCTGATATGAATAGCTATCTTCGGTTTAACGCTGATTTATTTTTCAAAATCGTCAAGTATGAAAAACAAAATACCTTTCTTCCTGCAAGATTCCATATTAAGGTTGCCGTTTTTTTTCTCTGTGATCTCATTCATTTCTTCCTGTGATTCTTGTCAGACCACGCCTGATGTTTATGACAAAACCCCTCCAACAGTCCAATGGATCATCACACCGGCAACAGGCGAAAAAGACACCATTGAAGGAAACGGCACCTATGCGACAAACTTTGCGGAAGGCATTCATGTAATGGCCGTGGTGAAAGATGAAGGTGGCATTGATGAAGTACATACTTCGCAACTGTATAATTGGGATTGTTATACTAACGGGTTCGGGTTGCAGTCTCCCTTTTTTGGACCGGTGAACCAATCAATGCCCCTTGGCCTCGATTCCCATGGCAATGCGCTTACCCTTTTCCCGGTAGGCTTTGATGTGACCACCTATCTGGTTTGCCCCACCGGGTTGAATTTTCAGCATGGCGCAGTAACGCTAAAATGTAGCGGCACCAACTTCGGTCATCTTACCACGGAAGGCACCTTGAAGATTCAAATCAATAAAAAATTGTGAATTCTTCCCGTTAGCCTGGATTTGTAATCACAAGTGTTCGAAACCTTGAACGATTAAGTTTATGCAGATGATTAATTGACCAGAAGTAAAAAAATGTCCTGCTGAGCGGAGTCGAAGCATGACATTTTTTGGGGAATACTAAATTATACTCACGCGTTTGGAGTAAAGCTCTGAGGGAGGCGAACAAGTGCGCTAATCACTTTTTCCTGTAGCGCAATACTTGAAAAATAGTTCAACATTAGAAACTTGTTTTCTATTGAATCAAATCCACATCAAGATACCCCTTTCCTCCTGCATAATCAAATGCCGGGCTATAACAATAATACTCCGGTTTCCAAACAAAGCCTGCCTTAACAGGATTAGAGTATAGATTGCGTGCCCAACGAATCTCAGATGAGGAACAGCTTTAACAAAAGAATGACTACATTTATCACTATCAGGATTGTGGCAGGTGACAACTTTGTCAAATTCCACTAACACATATGCACAAGTATTATGCGGAGAGTGAAAAACAAAATTGATGCTTGATCACTTTGAATTCCGCCTGCTTCGCCATAAAACCTTGATGCGGAAATATAGTGGTGGTATCGATTGGACGCGCACTCGTTCGCTGCCCTCAAAGCTTTACTGCAAACGAGCGAGTTTGGGTTTTAAAACTAAATATTATTCGATGAAGAAATCTGCACTTCTTTTCTTTATGGTATGTACGCCACTCTATACCTTTCCTCAAAATCAAGACCATGCATGGATGATGGGCTAGATTTATTAATCTAAGGAATTTCAAGCCATCCCTTTTCCGGAATTTGCTTTATACTATCAGGAACGATTACATCGAATATCAGTTCATTATTTTTGGGGTTTTTAGGATAAAAAATTACATAGATCCGCTGTCCTATTCTAAATTCTCTCCAACGTTCTGTTGGAACAGACCATGTAAATTCTTTTCCATCATAATTGAATTTATAATTAATTTCCGGTTCCCCGTTTAAAACTGCGTTAATCTCATAAATATTTGCAATCGTAATACGGTGATCAGTTTTTAATTGATTCTTGTTCACAATTTCGATTTTTACATAGGAATAGATTATCATAAAAATGAACAATGCCGTAAAAACATAGGATATTATTGCAAATAGTTTATTCATGGCTTTTTAATGTATTGCTTATACACGTAAAGTCCCAATTTTCCAGTATAATTAACATATGTAGATATAAGCAAATTGTATCCTTGCGCAGCTTCCTAAACTCGCGCTCGTTTGCAGTCAAGCTCTGAGGGAAACGAACGAGTGCGTTAATCACTTTTTCCTGTAGCGCAATGCTTGAAAAATAGTTCAACATTAGAAACTTGTTTTCTATTAAATCAAATCCACATCAAGATACCCCTTTCCTCCTGCATAATCAAATGCCGGGCTATGACAATAACCCTCCGCTTTCCAAACAAAGCCTGCTTCAACAGGATTATAGTGTAGATTGAGTGCCCAACGAATCTCAGAGGAGGAAACGCTTTAGCAAAAAAATGACTGCATTTATCCTTAACAAGATTGTGGCAGGTGACAGCCTTGTCAACTTCCACTAACACATTTGAACAAGTACTATGCGGGTAGTGAAAAACAAATTTGATGCTTGATCATTTTGAATTCCACCTGCTTGGCCATAAAACCTTGATGCGGAAACATAGTGGTGGTATCGATTGGAAGCGCACTCGTTCGCTGCCCTCAAGGCTTTACTGCAAACGAGCGCGAGTTTGGGGGACTTATTTTCATTTACGTTAAAGATGAATCTATTTGAGAGATTTCGAAGAGATCCCATTCTTAGAAACAGTAGAATAATTTTCAGCAATTTTTTTGACACAATTGAAAGCAATAATATCCGTCAATTTGCACTTGTTGATGAATATATAAGTAAGTTGTCTGATACCGGATCCTCAAAATCAGATAAGTATTGGATCGATACTGCTCTTGCAGTAAATAATTCAATTGATCCAGATTTTAGTTTCGAGGAAAACCAAAAAGTAATCAATGATGTCTATTTAAATACAGTGGCAAAAAAATATTTTCGTATAGCAGTTATCAATTGGACTACATTAATGAAATTGCTTTTAAGTGTCCATATTTAGATGGGAGATCAGTTTATCTAGCACGTACTTTATATAATTTAAGAATAGATACAATGGATTTTGATGATAGGGACTTATGCGACTTACCTCCTAAACTTGATTCGCAATCTAATAAAAATGAGTCATTTTACCTCTATCCGAACTCAAGTAATGATCAGTTCATCCTTCTTTGTAACAATGCTGATACAGAAAATATCATAGTTAAAATTACAGATCTAACTGGTCACGAGATGACTCAAAGGATGTTGGGAGAATCTGATTTTATTTCATTGTTTTCTACAGAAACACTTCCTGCTGGGTTATATTTGTGTTCGGTAATTCAAGAAGATAAAGTAATTTGGATTCAGAAATTCGTGAAAGTACAATGAGAAGATTGCTTTGCACTCTATTGATTATTAATTCAACTATTTGTCTAGCACAAAACAGGACAAATGTTTGGGAGTTGTCTTATTCCACCAACATGTTGTATCCTAATAGCAGGATGATTTTTTCAAATGGCGTTGCAGATACACAAAGCGTTTTAAGGACTATGCCATTTTTGTAACTAATTCAACAATATGTGATACAGTGGGCAATTTACTTTTTTTATACGAATGGAATAACAATCGGTAATAGGAATTACGATACAATGCTGAACTCATTGAATTTTAATGCTGGTTATGCGACTTCATTTTATGAGACAAAAGGAATGGGAATAGTACAGGGTACATTAATTATACCAATGCCTGAGTCTGATACACAATATTATTTGTTTCATGTAACTGCTGAGCCGATTGTTGCCTATGGTAATGATGATATTAACCCATTATACCTCAGTTTTAGTTTGATAGATATGGATCTTGACGGTGGCAATGGAGGTATTGTGGGTGGCCATAAAATCTACATGCTATTGATGATACCTTAATCTTGGGCAGGATCAGTGCGGTAAAACATTCCAATGGTGAGGATTGGTGGGTGATAACTCACGAATATTTCAATGATGTTTATTATAAACTCCTTGTAACCACCGATTCTATAAAGGGGCCCATTTGGTCAAAAGATCGGGTCAGAAATAGGCTCTAATGACATTGATGGCCAAACGGCTTTTTCACCCGATGGTAATAAGTTCGCAATGATGAATGCCAGTAATATATTGGACTATATGGAATTTAACCGATGCAACGGAGAATTTTTCAACTTAAAATCTTTTACTATACCAGATTCAATTGGAACTTATGGTTGTTCCTTTTCCCCCAATAGTAGATTTTTATACGCTTCTTCAAAGTATAATCTTTATCAGTATGATACTTGGAATCAAGAAATGGTTCAGGATGTAATTCATATTGCCGAATGGGATTCGTTTACTGAACTGCAGGTTCCTGTCCTGTTTTTCATTCATCAGCTCGCCGCAGATGGTAAAATTTACATCAGCGCCTTCAATGGTGTTTCTTATTTTAACGTTATCAACTCACCTGATAGCCTTGGACTTGAATGTGACTTTTCGCCTCATTCTTTTGTTTTACCACAATATCATACTGATATACCTTCATTTCCAAACTATGACCTTGGCGCAGCACCCGGTGGAGATACCTGCAATGCAGTTTATACTACTCCTCCTCAATTATCTTTGAAAACCAGTTTATTTAGTATTGCACCAAATCCTGTTTCCGATTGGCTCAACATCATTTACCAATCCAATGAAGATGCTCTTTTTGAACTCTTCGATTTTTATGGTAAAAAAGTAGGAGCCATCAGTTTATTCCACTACTTCAAAAACCGTCTGCTTAATGTGAGTGAATTACCTCCCGGTGTTTATCTTGCTGCGGTAAGTTGCAAGGAGAAAAGGTTTGGAGTGAGAAGGTAGTGGTGCAGCATTAATGCTTTAGTCCAATCTATTTGAGTTTTATACTATCCAGGTACTCATCTGTTATTTTGAACATTTTAAAAATCTTCAAAGCAAGCCTTACCAGGTTTACAACATCCTCCTTATTATAAAGCAATACTGCTTTCTTTTTGGTTGGATTGCGCCAGTCCCTCCAAATTTGAAAGATGCTTGTTTTGTATTTCACAACCTGCCTGCGAATTCCGAATTTGTGCTCCAGGTCCTTTAATTTAAAGCTGCCGGTTTTTATATGGTCTTTAAAAACCTTCATCAGGTTCACGCAACGGAATTTATCCCGGAATTTCCATTTGAAGAACTTTTCCAGCATGCCGGTATCCGGTCCGTAACAAAACACGCTGCCGTTTACTTTGGCAAATAGTTTTTTGAAGTTTTTCGAGGTTAGCTTTTTCCCGTAAAGTTGCCCGAATAACTTGTTATCGTAAGAATAACCGATTAGAAAGATGCGTTGGTTTAAATACCATTCTACACCGCCGCCGTGGTCTCCGCCGGCAAGGTTTCGAGGGGAGCAAGCGGGACACGGTGGCGGCATGAAACTGCATTCGCGCGCGAGCACCAGTTTCCCCACCTTCCTTTTTATCGTCGCTTCAATCCATTGTTTTCCATACCCCTATTGAAGTGTTCTATTCATACCACATAGCCATTGCCAATTTTTATATATGACTGTCAATGGTTACCTTTATTTTTTATAAATCGAAAAAATACTTTTAACCTTAACAATGCCCATGATGAAATTAATACTAAATGCTGTTTCAGTATTCTTCCTTTTTCTATGCACGCCTTTTCACAAGCACCTACCTGGCAATGGGTGGCAGGGGCGGAGGCGGGGTATTCTGCATATCATTATTCAGTGGCTATCGACAATCAGGGAAATACTATTACAGTGGGATCGTACACGGCGCCTACAATCACATTTGGCACAACGACATTAACAAATGCTGGTGGTTCTGATACATATGTTGTAAAATACGATTCCGAAGGAAATGTCTTGTGGGCAAAAGGATCCGGCTCGATACATTATGAAACACCAGCATCGGTTACAACTGATCATCTGGGAAATATCTATGTATGCGGAAGGTTTGCAGAGATCATTACGTTTGATGGGATTACTGTAAACACTTCGGAATCCTCTAATGTATATACGCTTAAGTTGGATTCTGAAGGAAATGCACTTTGGATAAAAACCGGATCAAATTTTAATGGCATAGAGGCTCTATATGCAAACGAAGTCACTATCGATCAGGAAGGTAGTGTGATTGTTACAGGACACTTTACGACTTCGATAACATTCGATACAACAGTATTAGATGCAATGTATGCTACTACCATTTTTGTGGTTAAATACGACACAAATGGCGATTTACAATGGGCTAAAGCTGCAGTAGGGGAAGAATGTGGCACTTGGGCATACGCCGTAGCAACAGATATTGCCGGAAATTGTTATGTTGCAGGACAAACTGATTGTGCCTCAATTACTTTTGCAGGAATTACCCTATTAAATCCGTCATCCGGCTCTGATGTGCTGCTATTAAAATACGATTCGGAAGGCAATGAAATTTGGGCAACTATTGCTATAGGATGGAATTGGTCAAACGCTGCTATTGCTGTTGCCACTGATCCGTCAGGTAATGTTTATTTAAGTGGTTATTTTAATAGCGCCTCTATAACGTTTGGCACCCTCACGCTTAATAATGCATCTCCCAATAATACAGCTCCCATATACGCCGATATATTTGTTGTAAAATATGATTCGGCAGGTAACGTATTGTGGGCCAACAAAGCTGGCTCTTTATCAGGGGATAAACCTCTCTCCATGCAAGGGGATGCATCGGGAAATATCTATGTTTCAGGAGAATTTTACAGCGATTTCCTTGTTTTTGGTTCAGATACACTAGAGAATAAAGGTCTTCAGGATCTGTTCCTGGTAAAGTATGATGGCAATGGAAATACACTTTGGGCGAAAAGAGTGGGCGGTAACTCTGATGATCATGTTGAAGAAATTGCAGTGGATGATTCAGGAAATATTGCCATGGTGGGAGTAGCTGATAACTGCAAGTTTAATTCCATTGTATTTCCGGGCGGACTATATACCGCTGGTATGGATGGATTGCCGTGTACAACTCATTTTGAGGTATATCCCGATTCGTTGGTTCCACATCATTATTGGGCGATAGTAACCACCCCACCTGCTGTTACTTATAACTGGAATTGGGGCGATGGTACTTATTCAACTGGTGCATTTCCCAGTCATACATACGCTTCAGCGGGTTTCTACACTATTTGCTTAACAACAACAGATACTGCAGAATGTGAAAGCAATTATTGTTTTTCTTATGATGTTCAAAAAATGTCGTCTGAAGCGAAATTAAATACGATAGTAACAATAGATGTTGTTGGTGATATACCGACGGCTATTGAAAGCACATCAAACCTCCAATCTTTCGAAATATTTCCGAATCCCGTTTCAGGAAATGCGTTTGTGCGCTGGTCGCTTTCTGCTGAGACATTCGTGAGCATTCAAGTTTATGATGGCCTGGGAATCGAACTAAAGCAACTGTTAAATGGAACGGTGGAGAAAGGGGAATCCCATTTATTGTTTGATTCTAAGAGCTTATCCAACGGGGTTTATCTTTTTAAGATCCATGCTGGTGATCATATTGTTTCCAAAAAGGTTTTGGTGATGAATTAAATCCTCAGACTCGGTGAGTTTGGAGTAAGGGTATCCTGATCTTTTTGAAAAAGCATGCAACCATCCCCCAACAGTGTTTACTCTTACACGTGCTATTGCCAATTATGAACGAACGCTTTTCAGCGGGAAATCTAAGTATGATGAATACCAGTATTTCAATAAACTAGATGCCTTATCTGCCTCAGAGTTAAACGGGAAAAATATTTTCTTCAGCGAAGAGGGCGAATGTTTTCATTGCCATAATGAATTCAACTTCACCGATAATAGTTTTAGAATCAACGGATTGTATTTAGTGTATCAGGATTCAGGAAGGGCGCGTATTATATTGCTGCCTTCTGATGTAGAAAAATTCAAAGTGCCTTCATTAAGAAATGTTGAAAAGACAGCACCCTACATCCACGATGGTTCATTAGCTACATTAGCAGATGTTGTGGAGCATTATAATAGTGGCGGCAAACCTCATCCAAATAAAAGCGGGCTGATAAAACCACTCCATCTTACAGCCGGTGAGAAGGAAGACTTACTGAACTTTCTCAACACACTTACTGATCAATAGCAATTGTTGGCGCTAAGGATGTACTGGAAAAATTCATTGAAATGGACGTTCTCTTGATTTATATCATTCATTATATAGTATGGTAAGTGTTATCCTTCGTTTTAGGATATCTTGAAATGCGTTCAAATTATTACATTAATATCATAATTATATCTTTACACAGTTAAATTTCTATCATTATTCAATCACCAACTAACCATCACATGTTAAAACCTATAGTGCTGATTTTCTTAGTAGCACTTTACTCTGTAAATGCACATTGCCAGGAGATCTTTGTAAAAAACATCAATCATTACCCCAACAATCAGTCGGGCTCATCTCCTGTGAGGCAAGTCAATTTCAAGGGGAAGGTTTTTTTCGTGGCAGATGATAAGATTCACGGAACAGAGTTGTGGTGCACTGATGGGACGGAAGCCGGAACTTTTATGGTTAAGGACATCCATCCAGGCATTGATGACTCAGATCCGGTACAACTTACAGTGGGCGACAGTCTTCTTTATTTTAAAGCAAATGACGGCTCAGGTTATGAAATATGGAAAAGTGATGGAACGTCAAGTGGAACAACCCTATTAAAAGATATCATTCCAAACCCTAACGCTTCTGATATGTATCTGGCTTCGCTGATGACGGTTGGTGATTCCTTATATTTTATTTCAATAAACACTCAAGGGTTTGATGAAACGGATTTGTATGTAAGCGATGGAACGGAGGCAGGAACGGAACTTATAAAGCACTTCGATAACTACGCAATGGAGTCTGATGCGCTTTGCTATATCAATGGCTTTGTCTATTTCCCGGGCAAAGATAACACGCATTACATAGAACTTTGGAAAACGGACGGGACACAATCCGGAACAGTCATGGTTAAGGATATTCAACCTGGAATAAATGCCAGTTCCTCCCCAATTAATTTATGTGCTTCAAATGATGTACTTTATTTTGCCGCGTATAACAGCACTTACGGGTACGAACTATGGAAAAGCGATGGGACTGAAAACGGTACAGTACTGGTAAAGGATGTCAATACAGGAACGGCTTCTTCAAATCCCGATGAATTGTTTGATGCCAATGGCATAGTTTACTTTGAAGCTAACAATACTTTAAACGGCTATGAGCTTTGGAAAAGTGATGGCACGTCTTCAGGAACCGAAATGGTAAAAGATCTGCAACCGGGCAGTGAGACCTCCTATCCTGGATCATTTACCCTGCTGAATGATGTTCTTTATTTCGTATGTACTACTTCTGCCAATGGAAAGGAACTTTGGCAAACGAATGGATCCACATCCGGAACCACCATTGTCAAAGATATTTATGCAGGCATGTGGGGCTCCGTTGAGCCTCCCCTATATTCTCTGCATGGCAAACTCTACTTTTCGGCTAATGATGGTATTCATGGAGACGAGGTATGGAGAAGCGATGGAACTGCTGCAGGAACAGAAATGGTAGATGATCTGTGGCCGGGATTTCAAGGCTCCGCAACTGTGTCCTTTGGTGGGACAGCAGACAGCATTATAATAACAACTGCTAACAATGGTTATTACGGCAAGGAGCTTTTCGGCTTTAAGAGCAATGACGATACCATTAAACTTGTTAAAGACATTAACAGTGAAGAAGGTGACTCCTACTTGCAGAACTTTACTGCCAGCAATGGATTAATGTTCTTCTCAGGCTACAATGCTATAGATGGGACTGCCTTATACAGAAGCGATGGAACGGATACCGGCACTTACCTCATCCAGGATTACTGGCCGGATAATCAAGCGTCGGCTGATATGCGCCATTTGATGTTGTATAATAACGTATTGTTTTTTACATCGTTTGATTCCACAGGAGTTTTATGGAAAACCGATGGCACCATTCCTGGAACTTCCATGGTGACTTCAGAAAGCAATGCTCTTAGTGACATAATGGGTTCAAACTCTCCGTATACGTTATATCATTGGATGGTCCACAATGGATACCTCTATTTTGTAGGAGCTCCTAATTATGAACTCTGGCGAACAGATGGTACGAATTCAGGCACCATTGAGCTAACAGACCTGGGGGTTGGCGATCCAACTTATTTAGCCCCCTTGCACAATAACTTATACTTTTTAGTTTGGCAGGCGAGCTCAGGTCTTTATGAAACGAACGGAACGGTGTCAGGAACAGATAAGGTTTACAGCTTTCCGTATCCAACTGATGGACGCTATTTAATCAACATGAATGATGTTTTATACTTTGGCTATAATGATGATGATAATGGTTATGAACTTTGGAAGAGTAATGGAACTGCCAATGGCACCGTAATGCTTAAAGATATTAATCCCTCGGGCTCCTCAGATCCTGAATTTATAACTCCTGCTAATTGCAATTTCTACTTCAAGGCAGACAATGGAACAAAAGGTGCAGAGCCCTGGATAAGCGACGGTACTACATCAGGTACAAAGCTTTTGAAGGATATTAATTCCGGCAGCGCATCATCAGATCCACATGGTTTTGTCGTCGCAGGCAATACCGTCTTTTTCTGGGCCGATGATGGAATACATGGGATGGAAGTATGGAAAACGGATGGGACCGCAGCGGGCACGAGTATGACCAAAGATGTTTTTCAGGGAACAGGAAATTGGGGAGAATATCTTGTTGCCATTCCGGGTGCTGATGGTATTTGTTATTTCACTTCTTCTGATACGATGGATGGCCATTTACGACTTTATAGAACAGACGGCACAGAGGCTGGCACTTATGCAGTTACCAGCGATTCCTTTTCATTAATCAAACCTTCTGTTACGAATTGTTTTGGCTATGTGAATGGAACAATATTCATGTATGGTGGTAATCCAAACGATCCTGCGGGAGAAGAGCTTTACAAAATTCCGGTTCCGGAATCGAACAGTGGTTGTACGGTTTCACTTTGTTCTATTTGCTCAGGAACAACATTAGATGTAACCTTTAATTTTATTGGTTCTGCAGTGGCGGGTAATATTTACACAGCACAACTGAGTGATTCAACCGGTTCTTTTAACAATCCGGTTGATATTGGTTCTTTAACATCTGTTGCATCTATGGGCAGTATTTCATGCACCATACCTATGAGCATTCCAACTGGTCTGGCATATCAAATACGCATAGTAAGAAGCTCGCCGGCAGCGATAAGTGCATCATCTTTTCAAAATTTAAAGATTACGCAAACGATTGAATGGTTTCCTGATCTGGATGATGACGACTATGGTGATCCGGGTTCCTCAGTCACTATCTGCCAGGGGAATCCTCCTGCCGGCTATGTGACGGATAGTACAGATTGCAATGACGACAATTCAGATATTCATCCTGGTGTAATTGAAAATTTAAGCAATGGCATAGATGACGATTGCGATGGATTGATTGATGAGTTCTGTTCTGCAGATTTTTCCTTAGTAGCCGACACATTAATTCCGCACCATTATTTTCTGATCAGTGAGGTGGAAGGGGTTGCTCCTATAAATTATGTGTGGAGCTGGGGTGATGGAAGCACAGATACCATTGCCTATCAAACCATTCCTGTGATACAGCAGGGTTCTACAATATCTGCCTTTTCATCAACGATGCCACAGGTTGTACAGACAGTAGTTGCGTTGGTTATGAACTTCAGAAATCTGAACAGATGAATACGATCATTACCGTGGATGTAGTGGATTCCATTCCTGATAATTCAACAGGAATCGCAAATGAAAGTGTTATTGAATCATTCTCTATTTATCCTAATCCTACTTCACAAAATGTTTTTGTCGGCTATTCACTCTCCACTGCAGCATCAGTTACTATTGAATTGTATGATGTGCTGGGAAATAAGTTACGGGAAATATCAAATGATTTTGATAAAGGACAACATAGCACAACTATTGACGTACAAAAATTTTCGGGTGGAGTTTACTATCTGAAAATTAGGACAGATGAACAAATAATTTCAGGAAAGATAGTGATCATGAAGTAGTGCGTTAATATCATGAAAATTCAATTTGCGTTTGTATAAATGTAACTTGTCTGAAGTCATCCGATGTACTCCGCTACTGTTTTCTCATCATTTGGAGCACCCGCCCCTGTTTAGCGCAAGCGTCCTTGTGCTTTCCAATATAAAGCGTCCGCTTTTTTGCATTTGCTAACCTCCCTCCGACATTTACCAATCCTCAAAGTAACAATTTTAAAGGTAGTGAAAAGCAATGCTGGCTATCTCCCCGACCATCGGGGATATCGCCATGCTGCATTTATTTCAGCAACTGACTATCCATGTAAGCGATCCGGAATAAATTGATAGTCATTCTCCTGATTTTGAGATGCTAATTAATTCGTAGTACTGTCAGAATGTGGGTATTTCAATGCTAGGGATTAATAAATAGAAGAGTAACGACAATATCCGAAGTAGCAGGAACTACTAATCTGGAGTTATTTAAATGCCAGAGCGACATGTTTTTCATAAAAAATCCGACAAAGTAAAGGCCGGATAGCTAAACCATACAATTAAACATCTTACTTTTTGCTGCGGTCCGGATGGGACTCGAACCCACGACCTCCGCCGTGACAGGGCGGCATTCTAACCAACTAAACTACCGGACCAAATTTTGATGGCTCGCAAAAGTAAACTTTTCTTCTTTTCAAAAAAACTATTCCCCGTGTTTTCCTTCATATTTTGATATTTTTGTTTCCCACAAAAAAAATGGAATGACTTATCTTGATTTTGAAAAGCCTATCGAGGACTTACAGGAACAGTTGGATAAACTCAGGAAGATTGGTGAAAATGGCAAGGTAAATATGGCTTCTGCCATTAAAGAGCTGGAAGATAAATTGCTGGAAACCCGCAAAGGCATTTTACAGCCACCTCAATGGCTGGCAAAAGTGCAACTGTCGAGGCATCCGGAGCGGCCCTATACATTGTACTACATTTCTCAACTGTGCAGCAAGTTTATCGAATTGCATGGCGACCGTACCATGGGCGACGATAAAGCTATGGTTGGTGGTATCGGCACACTTGATAATGAATCCATCCTGTTTATCGGGCAACAAAAAGGAGTTAACACCAAGCAAAGGCAGTACCGCAACTTCGGTATGGCCAACCCGGAAGGCTACCGCAAAGCTTTGCGTCTGATGAAGCTTGCAGAGAAATTCAACATTCCTATTGTAACACTTATTGATACGCCGGGCGCTTTTCCGGGATTAGAGGCTGAAGAACGCGGCCAGGCCGAAGCAATAGCCAGGAACCTTTACGAAATGACCTTACTGAAAGTACCTGTTATCTGCATCATTATCGGCGAGGGTGCATCCGGTGGCGCATTAGGCATTGGCATCGGCGATCGGGTGTTGATGATGGAAAACACCTGGTACTCTGTAATCTCTCCTGAATCCTGCTCTTCTATATTGTGGCATAAACTGGAATTTTAAAGAACAGGCTGCAGAAGAACTGAAGCTGGATGCAAAAAGCATGTTTGATTTCAAACTAATCGATGGTGTAATTAAGGAACCTTTGGGTGGTGCGCATAACAACCCGGAAGAGATGGCAAAAATACTGAAGCGTGAAATCAAGAAACACCTGATTGATCTGAAAGATTTTACACCCAAGAGCAAATCGACAACCGGATTAAGAAATTTTCTGCAATGGGCTTTTTTTTTGAAGAATAAGCGGCTATGACATGTTAAAGAAAATACGTAAGCTCATTCATTTCTATCTGCTGAGGAAGGAATTGAAATTTCACAGGTGGAAAGAAAAGTGGTGAACCTCCGGAATGCACGTGAGATAGGATTGCTCTTTGACGCTTCCGATACCGACGTGACAGCACAGGTAAACCTGTTTGCAGAATCGTTGCGTAAAGAAAGAAAGAAGATTTTCATGCTGGGATACTACAATTTTCCCAAACCTGCCATCAACCTGCATTTCCCCTATTTCAACAGAAAAAATGTAACCTGGTATTACGAGCCCAATGGATTGCTGGTTGAAGAATTTATTGCACGCAAGTTCGATATCCTCATCAGCGCACATATTGAAGAGAACCTCCCGCTGGAGTATATTTCCACGATGTCACAGTCTACCTTCCGGGTAGGTCAATATGATAAGAACAAGACGTATGCTTACGATTTCATGATTGATTTGAAAGGTGAAAAGGATTTGCGCAAGCTGATGGATCAGGTGAAGTACTATATTGAGATGGTATAGTGCAGCTAATTTCAATCATAAAAAAATGCCACTTTCCGGAAGTTAAGTCTTGGAAAGCAACTACAAAAATCATTAACAGTAATAAAACATTAACGATGGCCGATTCAAAATTTCGCGGTACAGGAGTAGCACTGATCACTCCTTTTCGATCAGATAACAGCGTTGATTTTGCTGCACTGGAAAAGCTGATCCATTTCAATATGGATAATGGAGTGAATTATTTCGTTTCCCTCGGCACCACCGGCGAAACTGCTACCCTGAATAAAAAAGAAAGGGAGGAAGTTTGGAAATTCACAGTTAAAACGGTTAATGGTAAAGTGCCGCTGATTGCCGGCATTGGTGGAAATAATACGGCAGAATTGCTGGATACAATTTCAGGTTTCCATGACAACGGATTCGATGCCATTTTATCGGTTAGTCCCTACTATAATAAACCAATGCAGGAAGGCATCTACCGTCATTATATGGCGCTTGCTGAAGTCAGCAGGTTGCCAATTATTCTTTATAATGTACCCGGAAGAACCAGTTCAAACATGACTGCAGAAACTACAATCAGGCTGGCAAAAGCCAATGAACGGATCATTGGTATGAAAGAAGCCTCCGGGAATTTTTCACAGTGCATGCATATCATTAAGGAAAAGCCTGCCGGGTTCTTAGTAATCTCAGGCGACGACATCATTACCTTGCCCATGATTGCTTTCGGCATGGATGGCGTGATCTCTGTTGTTGCACAAGCTTTTCCAAAAATATTTTCAGCTATGGTTCAGCAGGCATTGCAAGGAAACTTTAACGAAGCGCAAAAGCAGCATTATCAACTGCTTGACTTCATGGAATGGTTTTTTGCTGAAGGCAGCCCCGGCGGTGTGAAATCTGCCCTCAATACCCTTGGCATTTGTGAAAACATTGTACGGCTACCCCTGGTACCCGTCAGTGAAACGCTCCATCAAAAAATTGCTGCCGGTATAAAATCGATGGTTGCATAGCTATCATTCCTGCCAAAAGAACATACCCGATAAGAGGAGAAACTTTATTATCTCACACTTCCATTACGTTTTCAAAAAGTTGTTTCGAATCCCCACCAGAGCCATTCAACCATTTAGCCATTTAGCCATTTAACAATTTAGCAATGCAACAATTTAGCAATTCAGCCATCCAACCAACATCTACACCCCCACCAATTTCTGCGTCTCATAAACCCCCGCTTTCAACTTTTCTGCCACTTCACTAAAACAATGCAAGGTCTCATCAATATCCTGTTTGGTATGCACAGCAGTCGGTGTTAAACGAAGTAACATAACTCCTTTAGGTACTACGGGGTAGACTACGATAGACAGGAAGATGTTGTAATTCTCCCTGATATCCATAATCATATTGGCTGCTTCGGAAGGCGTGCCTTTAAAATAAACAGGCGTTACAGGCGTGTTCGAGTTTCCAATATCAAATCCACGTTCTTTCAGTCCCGC
The DNA here is from genome assembly GCA_016704325.1 of Chitinophagaceae bacterium. GTDB lineage: Bacteria > Bacteroidota > Bacteroidia > Chitinophagales > UBA10324 > JACCZZ01. The sequence goes on along the minus strand of JADJAG010000001.1, from coordinate 5,263 downwards.
TTGTAATGCATTTACATTCTCCCAAAGTTTTGCTTTTAATTCAGGACGGGTTTGCAGTAACTCTAACCGTTTCAGATTGCCCACCACAAAAGGCATAGGCAATGCTTTGGCAAATATTTGCGACCGCGAATTATAACGCAGGTATTCAATTACCTGTTCATCTCCTGCCATGAATGCGCCGATACTGGCCATTGATTTCGCGAAGGTGGAAAAGTATAAGTCAATATCATCCTGAACGCCCTGTTCTTCTCCTGTTCCCGCACCTGTTTTTCCCATGGTACCAAAACCATGAGCATCATCAACCATCAGGCGGAAGGAATACTTTTTCTTTAATGCAACAATCTCTTTCAATTTACCCTGGTCACCACCCATTCCGAATACGCCTTCCGTGATTACCATGATGGCACCACCAGACTCATTGGCAAGATCAGTAGCACGTTGTAACTGCTTTTCACAACTTTCAATATCATTGTGTGCATACACGAATCGTTTACCAAGGTGCATGCGTAATCCATCAATAATGCAAGCATGAGATTCGGCATCATATACGATGATGTCTCTTCTGTCAACCAGGCATTCGATGGCAGACATGATACCCTGGTATCCATAGTTCAAAAGGATGGAATCCTTTTTTCCCACGAACCTGGCAAGTTCCTTTTCCAACTGTTCATGCAGATCTGAATTGCCCGACATCATCCTGGCACCCATCGGGTAAGCGAGTCCCCAGCGGGCGGAAGCATCAGCATCCGCTTTTCGCACCTCCGGGTGATTGGCTAAACCCAGGTAGTTGTTCAAACTCCAGATGATGCGTTCTTTTCCGCGAAAGATCATCCGGTTTCCAATCTCGCCTTCGAGTTTTGGAAAGGAAAAGTATCCATGTGCAATTTTAGAGTATTGCCCTATCGGACCCCTGTTCTGAAGCAGTTTTTTCAAATAAATCCATTGAGAAGTAAGGTTGTTGATGAATGAATGTGAAGCGAAGGTAATAGAATGCTGTTTGAAAAAATAACTGTGCAAAAATAGTTATTCACGGAATGGTTAATTGTTAAATTGTTAAATGGCTAAATGGTTAAATTGATGCGGCGAAGCCGGTCACTTGCTATTCTGTATTCACGACTCTGCTTTACTCACTTACTCAATGCTCACTACTCACGACTCAATACTCAAATTCAACACCCAATAATCTATATCCAATTTGTCGCACATCCATCTATAGAACCTGGAACTTTGAATTTCAACACGCAAAATTCATTTGAAAGACCGGTGTAAGCGCCAGCCAACAAGATTTGTAATACATACATAGGATCATTTAAAAATCCTCCTGAAAGGCAACCTCCCTTTTGTTTTATGCGAATATCCTATGTCAAATTAATGCACCGGGCTCGCAAGACATTCCCTCGGATGGGCTTCAAAATCAGGTTACACTATTAGAAACACAACATGAAGAATGACACAGGAAAATCGAATGTCTAATACTTTGGATAACAGCTATTTAGATGACTATTTAGAACATTTCATTTTTCTGCGTGTCAATTTCTCAGTCCATGACCAACTATTTTAATATCAAAATTGACCATACCTATAAATAGTTAGTCCATAAACACTATCAAATCTTACTAATTCGTAACCTTTATAGGTAGCCTGCCGTTATTCCGGATATTATAAATCCCCTCTACATGAAGCAAAAATACTATCGGTCTCTTTTGCGATTCGCCCCTGTCAATCGTCCTCTTTATTACCGGCACCAGCCAAGTTGCAAATGCATATCTCGTAACAGAACTGCAAGCCACTTATTCGAATGGCCAGGTTTTTCTTACCTGGAAAAACCCTTCATTTACCAACCTACAATACAATGTGTATCGCTCCACGAGCCCCTTCTTATCAGCGGCAGACCTGAACACGAGCACTTACATTGGCTTTGTTCGTGATAATTCAGGCAAAAACGTTCGAAAATCGACGCTTTACGGTCAGAATTTTTATTTCAAGACAAGTTCATCAGGCAATCCGCTCGCCAGCGACCGGGGGCTTTATGTAGCAACCTGCACCAATGCCTCCAATTACTATTATGCCGTAATGGTGGTTACGCTCAGCAATAACATCGAAGACAAATCGAGCATCAGTGGTGCCAACTCATTGGCAATACCTGTTAATGAAACAGTAGCTGACCCGCAACCTGTATTACAACACCAGGCAACTGAAAATGACGGCACCTTACGATATGAATATGCGCTATGGGGGAACAATCAGCAAACTCCGCATTTTCCAGCATTCAACAATGCCGGATCATATGCGCACAATTTCACCGTCTTCAAAAGTGGCAACAGCACCAACAAATCAATCTATGTGCTCTTTAAAGACGATAATCCATTCTCTACTGCGGGCATTAAACTTTGTACTGATTGTAATGTGCTTAAAATAGATGACAGGTTGCCAAATGGTGTAGACAGTTATTGGAGCGGTTGGAATGAGAACTACAATATGTATTCAACTACAAATCCTGTTCCCACCACCGGTGTAGTCAAGATGTATACTCAATACCGGTTAAAGGAAACGCTGGAATGGGTGCGTAAAAGTATTTCCGCAGATAGCAATAGGGTTTACCTGACAGGTGTTTCGCATAATGGGTATGGTGCATTATTAACTTCTCAAATGTGGCCAGGCCAGGTAACCGCTGTCTGGGTAAAAAATCCGCCAACGGTAATTAAGCCGATCAATAATTCGGCGCGTGAAGAACAATGGAGCGATAATGTTGAAAACCCCAATTCAGATTTCCTTGATCCAAATACAGGAATACCCATTCCGCTTTGGCAATTGTTCGATATCGGGCATATGTATATTGTGAATGCACCTAGAAGCATCCCTTTTATGGGTGGAATAAATGGTAAACAAGATGTTACCGTTGGCTGGGTACAGAAATATTATTGGTATGATACAGTAAATATTGCACGTCACGGAGGTGCATGGTATTGGGATCAGCGTAAACACAATAACAACGGATTAACTTTTACAGATACGGAGACTACCGTCAACTACGAAAGGTTCACGATGGCACGTTCCTATCCTGCCTTCTCCTATTGCTCAATCAATCAAAATCCTGGTGATGGTACCCCTTCTAACGGAGATCCCATTGGTGCATTAAATGGCTATCTTGACTGGAACGATCAATCCATAGTTGACAATAACACCAATTATGACATTACCTGTTTTGTAAAAGATATGGTGGCAGGCGGTGTGCTGATGTCTAATCAGTACGATTCCTGCACCACTGATATTACCTTCCGGAGACTTCAGCAATTCAAACCCTTTGTCGGACAGGTTATTACCTGGTCGGTTAGAAAAAATGGTGGCGATGTAGTTCAATCCGGCACTACCTTATATGCCGGCGGACCTATTACGCTCTATGGTGTAAAGATCTACCGGGCAGGCAGTAATATAAGCATGTCCGTTCCGGGATGCACGGTTACTTATTATGCAGATAGCGATCATGACGGATTTGGTTCATCAACAGATGCAGGCACGATCTATTGCACTGCTCCCAATGGCCTGGTTTCCAATAACAGTGATTGCAACGACAACAACGTCGCCATAAACCCTCTGGCACAAGAAGTTTGCGATGCAAACGACGTTGATGAAGATTGCGATGGAATGGCTGATGATGCAGATGCTTCTTCTCTTGGCAAAAGTATTTATTATGCCGATGCTGACCTGGATGGATTTGGCGCAGTGACGGCAACAGGTGCGCTGTTTTGTAATCCGCCGGCCGGTTACGTGACAATAAAAACGGATTGCAATGATGCGAATGCTGGTATTCATCCTAATGCGCAGGAAATCTGTGATGCCAATACGATTGATGAAAACTGCAACGGCCTGAGCGATGATGCTGATCCAGCTGCTACGGGAAAAACAGTTTATTTTTTAGATGCGGACGTAGATGGCTTTGGCGATGCCAATGCTACCGGAACTGCATTTTGCCTGCAGCCTCCTCTAATGACTGTTAATAATACAGATTGTAATGATGGCAATGCAACGATCAATCCGGCTGCAACAGAATTATGTGCAGCTAATGGAGTTGATGAAGATTGCGACGGGTTGCTTGATCATCTGGATCCATCTGCAGCAGGAGCTGCCTTGTATTTCAGTGATGATGATGAAGATGGTTATGGTGATGCATCCGATGCCGGCACTTCTTATTGCACACCGCCTTCGGGTGTAGTTTCCAATGCAACAGATTGCAATGACGCAGATGCATCCGTCAATCCGGCAGGCATTGAAATATGCGATCCAAATAATACGGATGAAGACTGCAATGGCGTTGCTGATAATGGCGATCCTTTGGCCACCGGTAAATCATCCTATTATACAGATGCTGACGGTGATGGGTTTGGCGATGTAAATTCATCTGCAACTGCCTATTGCAGTGCGCCCGCAAACTTCGCATCAAATAATACGGACTGCAATGATGCAAACAGTACCGTGAATCCTGCTTCGCAGGAAGTATGTGACATCAACAACGTGGATGAAGACTGTGATGGCCTTGCCGATGATGACGATACCTCGGCATCCGGCCAGGCTTTGTATTATGCCGACGCAGACCAGGATCAATACGGCTCATCAGCTGATCCGGGTACCGTGTACTGCAATCCACCTGCTGGATTGGTAAGTAACAACACAGACTGCAATGAATCGGATGCGAACATTCATCCTGCCGCACAGGAAGTTTGCGATGCAAACGACCTAGATGAAAACTGCAATGGCTTGTCTGACGATGCTGATCCTTCATCAACCGGAAAAATTCAGTATTATCCTGATGCTGACCTGGATGGATTTGGTGCCGTTGGAACTGCCGAAACTGCTTATTGCACACCGCCACCCGGATATGCTGCTGTCAATACAGATTGTAATGATGCTGCATTCAATATTAATCCTGCAGCCCCTGATATGTGTGATGGTATAGATAATAACTGTAATGGCACTATTGATGAAAATGCAATAACAGTGAATGTAACACCGATAGGTCATTGACTGGATGTAAAAGTGACCTGGTTACACTTACAGCAACCGGTACTAATATTACCAGCTATAAATGGTATAAAGGAACAAACCCGAATTCAGTTTCCGGGCAAACCAATTCCACCTACACATTACTTTACGATAACACCACCATTAAAGCGGTTGTATCCAATAGCTTTGGCTGTTCAGCTACATCTAACATAGTTACGATGACCGGCGTACTTCAGCCAAGTTCTGTTATTACTGTTCAAAA